>NZ_JAHOOZ010000001.1:0-4832500 GCF_019075875.1 Novosphingobium sp. G106
GCCACCGCGACGACGTCGCCCGAGGCGGCCGCGGCCTGCTTGGCGGTCTTGTCGCCCTCGAGCACGAACAGCGAGCCGGTGCGTGCCGATCTGTCGCCGACGATCAACTCGTCGCCCCTCGTGGGATCCTGCACCGAGCACGCGGCCGAGCGCGAGCCGGCTCATGGCGCCGCCGTTGGCGATCTTGAACACGTGCAGCGCGTGCTGTTCTCGACGCCGAGCCGGATCGCGGCGATCTCGGGCCTGGGCACTTCCGGCGCAGAAGCTCGAGCAGCCGGTGCACGCCGCCGCCGGTCAGCGCCGCCGAGCCGAGCAGCACGTGGGCACGACCTTGCCCGTCGCCGTATCGATCGCGAGGTCGGCCATGACCAGTGACGGATCGGGCGTTTCGTCCATCAGCAAGGTCTCGAGCAGCGCGTCGTCGAAATCGGCCAGCGTCTCGAGCAGATGGCCGCGCTCCTCGCGCTCGCGCTCGAGCAGTTCGCCGGGGATTTCGATTCGTTCCGATCTCTTTGCCCGGCCGGTAGCGGTAGGCGGCGCGCTCCATCGCGAGATCGACATAGCCGGTGACGTGCTCGCCCTCGCGAACGGGAATCTGGCGCAGCGCCAGCGGCTCGCCGCTCATCGGCTGCAGTTCGGCGATCAGGTCGCGGATTGCGCCCGCGCGGGCGTTCTCGATCTTGTTGACGAAGATGGCATGCGGCACGCCCAGTTCGTCGAGCCGGCGCAGCATCGGTTCGGCCAGCGCCGCGCGCTCGGGCGCGGGGTCGATCACGACGAGTGCCATGTCAGCGGACTGCAGCGCGGCGAGGCCGTCGGCGGCGAAGCCGGTGCCGCCGGGCATGTCGATCAGGGCGAAGTGGTCGCCCAGGTAATCGAGATGCATGAGGTTGATTTCGGTCGAACCGCGGCGGGCCCGCGCCTCGGGGCTGGCATCGCCGACCGTGGTTCCGGCCTCGACGCTGCCTTGTCGGTTGATCGCGCCGCTGGCGAAGAGCAGCGCCTCGGCGAGGCTGGTCTTTCCCTGTGCCCGCCGGCCCCACCAGCGCTATGGCGCGTGTCAGGGGAGCACGGGCAGAAACTGCCGCCGTTGGCGGAACCTTTATGTGTGACGTTGCCCATCGTCGCCTCCTCTCTTTGTGAAGGCGCGCTGGCGCTGTTTTGCGCTCAGACGCGCAAGACGGGATGGGGATGCTGTGCCTCTATGCGATGAGTCGCAAGTGGAATCTTGCTGTGCCGGGCGGCCTGTCTTCCTACTTTCCTAGGTTCCGGCGCGAGGAACAGAGCCGCCTCGCGGCGCATTGTGGCGATTGTCATGGCGAGCCCGCTTCCAGTGCTGATCAACCATGCCGGCGGCACCCGCCGCGGCGCTTGGCGAATCGCTGCGTGAGACGGTGGAACAAGCCTTTGCCGCGGCCGGCCAGGAGATCGAACTCGAGCTGGTCGACGGGGCCGGGATGGCCGAAGCCGTGGCGCGCCACCGCGGCAAGCCGCGCGTGGTAGTGGGCGGCGGCGACGGTACGCCAGGCTGCGCCGCGACCGTGCTGGCCAATACCCCTACCGCTCTCGCGATCCTGCCGCTGGGCACGCGCAACCACCTTGGCGCGCCAGCTAGAGATCCCGCTCGAACTCGACGCTGCGGTGGCAGTGGCGGTCGGCGGCCAGCGCCGGCGCATCGATCTCGGCGCGGCGGGCGAGCGGGTGTTCGTCAACAATGCCTCGTTCGGCATCTACACGCGGTTCGTGCGCCAGGCGACCAGCAGAACGGGCCCAGGTGGCTGAATTCGATCCTGGCGACCTGGCACGTGCTGCGCCATATGCGCGCGCAGCAGTTCACGCTCGACCTCGACGGCGAGCCGCGCACGGTGGCCACGCCGCTGCCTTCGTCGGCAACAACCAGTATTCGATCGATCCAGGGCGCCTCGGCGAGCGCGAGGCGATGGACGATGGCCAGCTCTCGATCTTCGCCGTGGCCGCGCAGGGACCGCACAAGCTGGTCGCTTTCGCCCTGCGCGCACTGGTCGGCCTGGCCCGGCCCGAGCGCGACTTCGCAGAGTGCGCAAGCGCGGCCGAAGTCGTGATCGACGGGCAGGGCTGGATCGAAGGCGCCTTCGACGGCGAGCTCGAATGGATGGCCCTGCCGCTGCGCCTGCGCAGCCTGCCGAGCGCGCTCGGCGTGGTGACCCGCGTGGAAACCACGCAACCCGAACGGAATCTGTTCAAGATTCACGGTTCCAGGACGCACTGAGCCCCGCTTCCTGCTTGTCGCACGCCCGCGCGTCGCTTATCGGCGCGTCTATGAGCTCGACCAACGGAAATCCGCCGGTCCTTCCTCGACTATTTCGCGGCCAACGGCCACGAGGCCGTGCCGTCCGCACCGCTGGTGTGCCGTACAACGACCCGACCTTGATGTTCGTCAACGCGGGCATGGTCCCGTTCAAGAACGTCTTCACCGGCCTCGAAGCGCGCGGCGTGCCGCGGGCGGCCTCGTCGCAGAAGTGCGTGCGGGCGGGCGGCAAGCACAACGATCTCGACAACGTCGGCTATACCGCGCGGCACCATACCTTCTTCGAGATGTTGGGGAATTTCTCCTTCGGCGACTATTTCCCAAGGAACAGGCGATCACCCACGCCTGGACCCTGCTGACCAAGGAATGGGGCCTGCCGGCGGACAAGCTGACCGCCACGGTCTATCACACCGACGACGAGGCCTTCGACCTCTGGCGCAAGATCGCCGGCCTGCCTGAGGAGCGGATCATCCGCATCGCCACCTCGGACAACTTCTGGTCGATGGGCGACACCGGCCCCTGCGGACCCTGCTCGGAAATCTTCTTCGACCACGGCGATCACACCTGGGGCGGCCCCCGGGATCGCCCGAGGAGGACGGCGATCGCTTCATCGAGATCTGGAATCCGTGTTCATGCAGTTCGACCAGCAGTCGGGCGGGGATCGCATTCCGCTGCCCAAGCCGTCGATCGACACCGGCATGGGGCTGGAGCGCATCTCCGCGGTCATGCAGGGCGTGCACGACAACTACGACACCGACACCTTCAAGGCGCTGATCGCGGCTTCGGAGAGCCTGACCGGGGTCAAGGCCGAGGGCGATACCCAGGCCAGTCACCGCGTCATCGCCGACCACCTGCGCTCGACCTCGTTCCTGCTCGCCGACGGCGTGCTGCCTTCGAACGAGGGCCGCGGTTACGTGCTGCGCCGGATCATGCGCCGCGCCATGCGCCACGCGCACCTGCTCGGCGCCAAGGATCCGCTGATGCACCGCCTGGTGCCCGCGCTGATCGCCGAGATGGGCCAGGCCTATCCCGAGCTCGGCCGTGCACAGCCGCTGATCGAGGAAATGCCGCAGCGCGAGGAAGTCCAGTTCCGCCGCACCTTGACCAACGGCCTGCGCCTGCTCGACGAGGCGACGCAAAGCTTGGGCGAAGGGCGACAGCCTGCCCGGCGACACCGCCCGGCTCTACGACACCTTCGGCTTCCCCTACGACCTGACCGAGGACGCGCTGCGTGCCCGCGGCATCGGCGTCGACAGCAGGGCTTTGATGCTGCGATGGCGCAGCAGAAGGCAGCGGCACGCGCGGCCTGGAAGGGCTCGGGCGACGCAGCGGCGGGCGAGGTCTGGTTCGACATCGCCGAGCGCGAAGGCGCGACCGAATTTACCGGCTACACCGCGACGAGCGGCGAAGGCGGTGTCGTGGCGCTGGTCAAGAACGGCGCCGAAGTCGATGCGGCCCAGGCCGGCGACGAGGTCATCGTCCTGACCAACCAGACGCCGTTCTACGGCGAGAGCGGCGGCCAGAGCGGCGATACCGGCGTGATCAGCGGCGGTGACGGACTGAAGCTCACCGTGTCCGATACCGCGAAGCCGCTCGGCCGGCTCCACGCGCATCACGCCAAGGTCGAGAGCGGCACGATCCGCACCGGCGACACCGTCCACCTCGAAGCCGATCTCGAGCGCCGCGACGCGATCCGCGCCAACCATTCGGCGACGCACCTGCTGCACGCCGCGCTGCGCGGCCGCCTCGGCGGTCATGTCACGCAGAAGGGCTCGCTCGTCGCCGCCGACCGGCTGCGCTTCGACTTCTCGCATCCCGCCGCGCTGACCGCCGGGGACATCGCTGCGATCGAAGCCGAAGTGAACGCGGAGATCCGCCACAACGAACCCGTCACCACGCGGCTGATGACGCCCGAGGACGCGATCAACGCCGGCGCCATGGCGCTGTTCGGCGAGAAGTACGGCGACGAGGTTCGCGTGCTGTCGATGGGGCGGACCAACTGGCAGGACAGCGGCCATAACTATTCGGTCGAGCTCTGCGGCGGCACCCACGTTGCCGCCACGGGCGACATCGGCGTGTTCCGCGTGATCAGCGAGAGCGCGGTCAGCTCGGGCGTGCGCCGGATCGAGGCGCTGACGGGTGAGGGCGCGCGCAAGTGGCTGGTCGGCCGCGAGGACGCGCTCAAGGGCACCGCGAGCCTGCTGCGCACCACGCCCGAAGACGTCGAGGCGCGCGTCGCCGCGCTGCTTGACGAGCGCCGCAAGATGGAACGCGAACTGGCCGAAGCGAAGAAGGCGCTGGCGCTCGGTGGCGGCGGGGCGAAAGCCGAGGCGGCCGACGAGGAAGTCGGCGGGGTCAAGTTCTCCGGCCAGGTCATCGACGGACTCGACGCCAAGGAACTGCGCGGCCTGCTCGATCAGGAGAAGCAGCGCATGGGCTCGGGTGTGGCCGCGATCGTCGTGGTCAACGAAGGCAAGGCCAGCATCGCGGCGGCGGTGACCGAGGACCTGACCGGCAAGGTCAGCGCGGTCGACCTGGTCCGCGCTGGCGTCGAAGCGCTCGGCGGCAGAGGGCGGCGGCGGCCGACCCGACATGGCCCAGGGCGGCGGTCCCGACGGCGCCAAGGCGGCCGAGGCGATCGCGGCGGTGAAGGCGGTGCTTGTAGGTTAATGCGCGCGGGGCTGGCTTCTCGCTATGCTCGTATCGCTAGCCCCCGGTACTGCATTGGCCAAGGCGCCGCTGTCTTGGCCGATCGGACTTTTCAGCAATGTGCGAACGAGCCACGAAACCGGCGATCTGATCGGTCTCGAGGTGCGGTTCTACGAGGAAGCGGGGCGGCACATGGCCGAGCTCGCCAATTGCGAGGGCTGGTGCAACGAAACCCATGTCACCGAGGTTACCCGCGGCGACAGCGGCTTTGTCCTTCACTACACCGAGATTTTCACTGGCGCGCAGGGCGACGTGCCGGTCGAAATCCGCTTCGTCGTCTGGCCTGGGGGAACGGGACTAAACTTCTCGACCTATCAAGGCGGTGAGAACATCGACCCGAACGGCAAGCCCCAGCGCCTGCGCCGTGCAACCAAGCTTTTCGGGATCGCCGTCGCCAAGAGCGGCAAGGAATAGGCGACTACGCCAGCCGTTCGCTGAGCGAGGTGCTCTTGAGCTTCGGCTTCTCGACCAGTTCGCCTTCTTCCATGATCTGCGCGCGCAGTTCGTCGCGCTTCTCGTGGATCGAGGCGATCACCGGGCCCATCGCCACGCCGAGGTCGACGAGCACGGCTTCGGAAAGCTGCAGCGAGGCTTCGAGCGTCTCGGGCACGGCATGGCTGGCGCCGGCGCGGTAGAGCTGGGCGGCGTGGCTGGCGTCGCGCGCACGGGCGATCAGCGGCAGGACGGGGTAGCGCCTGCGCAGCTTCTTGACGAGCCGCTGGATCGCGACCGGCTCGTCCATCGTAAAGATGATCGCGGTCGCATTGTCTGCGCCCAGCCGTTCGAGCGCGTCGGCGCGCGAGGCATCGCCGAACACGGCGCTGTAGCCCTCGCGCTGCCCGTCGCGGATCAGGTCCGCATCCGAATCGACCGCGACATAGGGCTGCTTGTGACTGGCGAGCATGTCGGCGACGAGCCGGCCGACGCGGCCGAAGCCGACGATGATCGCATGGCGCTCGGCCACGTCGGGCTGCTGCATCGCCGCGGCATCGACGTCAACCGAGCGCGCCAGCCTGCGACCCGCGAGCGCCAGCAGCGGGGTGACCATCATGCCGAGCGCGGTGACCGTCTGCCAGAACCGTCCCGTCTCGGGCGAAATCAGCTGGGCCGAAAGCGCGGCGGTCAGAACGATCAGCGTGGTTTCCGACGGACTCGACATCAGGATGCCGGCCTCCGTCGAAGTGCCGCGGCGGGCGCCCATCACGCGCAGCAGCAGCGCTGTGACCACCGCCTTGAGCAGCAGCACGGCGGCCGTCGCGAGCAGGATCGGGCCGAGGTCGTCCCACACGGCTTCGAGGTCGATCGACATGCCGATGGTGATCAGGAAGATACCTAGGGCGAGGCCCTGGAACGGCGCGGTGATCGCTTCGACCTCGGTGTGATATTCGGTCTCGGCGATGAGCAGGCCTGCGATCAGCGCGCCGACAATGGGGGGATAGTCCGACCCCCGCGGTCGCCAGCGCGGCGACGATCACCACGAGCAGGCTGGCGGCGAGGAACACCTCGGGGCTCTTGGTCCGTGCCGCCTGGGCGAACAGCGGCGGCAGCAGGAAGCGCCCGAAGACGAGCAGCCCGAGGATCATCGCCAGCCCCAGCAGCAGGGTGTGCAGCAGGTCGCCGATGCCGCCGCCCGCCGCCGGGGCGAGCGCGCCGAGCAGGAAGATGATCGGGACGAGCGCGATGTCCTCGAACAGCAGCATGGCGAGCGCCGCCTTGCCGACCGGCGTGCCGCTGTCGGCGATCTTCAGGACCAGCGCGGTCGAGGACATGGCGAGCGCCAGGCCCAGTGCCAGCGCGCCGGTGGGCGTTTCGCCCGTTGCGACGAGGCCGATGGCGAGCGCCACGCCACAGACGATCAGTTCGAGCGCGCCGACCCCGAACACCTGCTTGCGCATCTGCCAGAGGCGGTTGAACGACAGCTCTAGCCCGATCGTGAACAGCAGCAGGATGATGCCGAACTCGGCGAAAGGCCCCAATCCTTGTGGATCGGTGATGGTGAAATGGACCAGCCACGGATAGTCGCGGACATGCGCGCCGAGGCCGTAGGGGCCGACCAGCAGGCCGACGAAGATGAACCCGATGATCGGCGTGATCCGGAAGCGCGCGAACAGCGGGATGACGATCCCAGCGGCCCCCAAAATGACAAGTGCGTCGGAAAGTACGGGCGAATAAAGTTCTGAGCCTGCCATTGTCCGGCATTATGGCATGATGCGCCGAATTGTCACGGAGGCAGCATGACACAGGCAGACAAAAAGCCCGATGTGATCCCCGACGTCATCATTGTCGGCGGCGGGCCGGCGGGCATGATGGCGGGCATGCTGCTCGCCCGTTCGGGCATTTCCACGCTGGTCCTGGAGAAGCACGCGGATTTCTTCCGCGATTTCCGCGGCGACACGGTGCACCCCTCGACGATGGAGCTGCTGTCCGAGCTCGGCATGCTCGATCGTTTCCTGGCCCGGCCGCACCACCGGCTGAATGGCGCCGAGATTTCGTGGGAAGGGCGGCTGTTCAAGGTCGCCGACCTCAGCCACCTGCCGACGCCTGCACCGTTCATCGCGATGATGCCGCAGTGGGATTTCCTCGATTTCCTGCGCGACGAGGCGGCGGCTTTCCCTGCGTTTCAGCTGCGCATGACGGCCCCGGTCACTGGCTTCATCGAGGAAGCCGGCCGGATCGTCGGAGTAACCGTGGCGCCGGGCGAGGACCTGCGCGCGGGCAAGCTCGTGCTCGCCTGCGACGGGCGCGATCTGCTGGTGCGGGGGCAGCAATTGCTCCCGGTCGAAGACCTCGGCGCGCCGATCGACGTGTTCTGGTTCGCGGTGCCCAAGCCTAAACAGGGCCACGCGGTGCGCGGTGCCATTCGCGGCAACCACATGATCGTCCAGATCGACCGCGGCGACTACTGGCAATGCGCCTATGTGATCACCAAGGGCAGCGCCGAGGCCATTCGCGAGCGCGGGATCGAGGCGTTCCGCGCCGAAGTGCGCGCCTCGGCGCCGCAACTGGAGAACCTGGAGAGCGCCTTGCCCGATTTCTCCGCCGTAAAGCTGCTGTCGGTCTCGCTCGACCGGCTGACGCGCTGGCATCGGCCGGGCCTGCTGGCGATCGGCGACGCGGCCCATGCGATGAGCCCGGTCGGCGGTGTCGGCATCAACCTGGCGATCCAGGATGCCGTGGCGACCGCGAACCTGCTGGCCGAGCCGCTGACCTCTGCGGGCCATGCCAATGCTGACGATGACCTGCACCGCGTCCAGGACCGGCGCCTGCTGCCCACGCGCGTGATCCAGGCCGGCCAGCGCGCCGCGCACGAATCGCTGCTGCGGCCGCTGATCTCGGGCGAGCCCGAGCAGCGCAGCGAGCCGCCGGCCTTCCTCAAGCTCTTGAACCGTTTCGCCGTGCTGCAGCGCCTGCCGGCGCGTGCAATCGGCCTGGGCTTCCGGCGCGAGCATCTGACCGCGCCGAAGGCCTGATGCACACAAAGAAAAACCCTCTCCCCGGCGGGGGAGAGGGTTTTCTGTTCAGCCCGAAAGGGGCGTGAGGCTTAGTTCCACTTCGCCATTTCGGCGTCGAGGCCCTTGACGATTTCCTCGAAGAAGCCCTCGGTCGTCAGCCAGTTCTGGTCGGGACCGATCAGCAGCGCGAGATCCTTGGTCATCTTGCCGGCTTCGACGGTCTCGATGCAGACGCGCTCGATCGTCTCGGCGAACTTCACCACGTCGGGGGTGTCGTCGAACTTGCCGCGGTACATCAGGCCGCGCGTCCAGGCGAAGATCGAGGCGATCGGGTTGGTCGAGGTCGACTTGCCCTGCTGGTGCATGCGGTAGTGGCGGGTGACCGTGCCGTGGGCGGCTTCGGCCTCGACGGTCTTGCCGTCGGGCGAGAGCAGCACCGAGGTCATCAGGCCCAGCGAGCCGAAGCCCTGGGCGACGGTGTCCGACTGGACGTCGCCGTCGTAGTTCTTGCAGGCCCAGACGAACTTGCCCGACCACTTGAGCGCCGAGGCGACCATGTCGTCGATCAGGCGGTGCTCGTAGGTGATGCCGGCAGCGTCGAACTTGGCCTTGAACTCGGCGTTGAACACCTCTTCGAACAGATCCTTGAAGCGGCCGTCATAGGCCTTCATGATCGTGTTCTTGGTCGACAGGTACAGCGGCCAGCCGAGGTTGAGCGAATAGTTCATCGAGGCGCGGGCGAAGTCGCGGATCGAATCGTCGAGGTTGTACATCGTCATCGCGACGCCGGAGGTCGGGAAGTCGAATACCTCGAGGTCGATCGTCTTGCCGTCGGCGCCGTCGAACACCATGCGCAGCTTGCCGGGGCCCGGGATCAGCGTGTCGGTGGCGCGATACTGGTCGCCGAAGGCGTGACGGCCGATGACGATCGGGTCGGTCCAGCCGGGCACCAGGCGGGGCACGTTCGAGATCACGATCGGCTCGCGGAAGACGACGCCGCCCAGGATGTTGCGGATCGTGCCGTTGGGCGACTTCCACATTTTCTTGAGCTTGAATTCCTCGACGCGCTGCTCGTCGGGCGTGATCGTCGCGCACTTCACGGCGACGCCGAATTCCTTGGTCGCGTTGGCCAGATCGACGGTGATCTGGTCGTTGGTCTCGTCGCGCTTCTCGATCGACAGGTCGTAATACTTGAGGTCGATGTCGAGGTAGGGGAGGATCAGCCGCTCGCGGATCCACTGCCAGATGATCCGCGTCATCTCGTCGCCGTCCATCTCGACGACGGGGTTCTTCACCTTGATCTTAGCCATAGCGCTCAACACTCCCGGGGATTGGAAAACGGGGAGCCTCTGACACGTCCTAAACCGGCTGGCAAGGCCAACCGCGGCGCTAATATCGACTGGACAGGGGCGCAAGTGCGGGCCACTTCGAGGTAACGAAACACGAGAGGAGCATTCGATGAGCGAGGAAGTTCTGGTCAGCGTCGCCGACGGCGTCATCGAGGTGACGATCAACCGGCCCGAAGCGCGCAACGCCATGTCGAAAGCCGCTGCCGAGGGCATTTCCGCGGCGATGGACCGGCTCGATGCCGAGAACGACCTGCGTTGCGCGATCCTGACCGGCGCGGGCGGCACCTTCTGCTCGGGCATGGACCTCAAGGGCTTCCTTTCGGGCGAGATGCCGGTCGTGCCGGGGGCGCGGTTTCGGCGGGCTGACCGACTGGACGCCGAAGAAGCCGGTGATCGCCGCGGTCGACGGTTTCGCGCTCGCCGGCGGCATGGAACTGGCGCTGGCCTGCGACCTCATCGTCGCCAACGTCAACGCCAAGTTCGGCGTCCCCGAAGTGAAGCGCGGCCTCGTCGCCGCGGGCGGTGGCGTGGTCCAGCTACCGCGCCTGCTGCCGCGTCCGCTGGCGATGGAACTTGCGCTGACCGGCGATCCGATCACCGCGCAGCGCGCTTATGATCTGGGGCTGGTCAATCGCGTCACCGACGGCCCGGCGATCGAGGCGGCGCGCGAACTGGCGCGCACTATTGCCGAGAACGGCCCGCTGGCGGTCGCCGCATCGAAGGGCATCGTGCGCGACTCCTGGCTCTGGGACGTGTCGGAGATCAATGCCAAGCAGGGCCCCTACATCGCCCACGTCTTCACCTCCGAGGATGCGCGCGAGGGCGCCACCGCCTTCGCCCAGAAGCGCAAGCCTAACTGGCAGGGTAAGTAAGGGCCTTTCCAGCCTGACGGGTGCCGCAAGGCAAGGACGGATGTCCTTGCCGTACCCGATAAAAACGAAAAAGGCGCCCCGGGTGCGGCGCCTTTTCAAGCCTGGCGAATGGTGGGCGTAGCAAAGGATTGAACTTGCGACCCCTACGATGTCCTCGACAATGTCACGCCGTTCTGGCTGACCAATACGGGCGTCTCGTCGGGCCGTCTCTACTGGGAAAACAAGACCGGCTTTTTCAGCCCCAAAGGCGTCAAGGTTCCGGTGGCTGTGAGCGATTTCACTGACGAAATCTACGGCACGCCGCGCGCGTGGGCCGAGCAGGCATATCCGGGCCTCGTCTACTACAACCAGCCGGCGAAGGGCGGTCACTTCGCCTCCTGGGAACAGCCCGAACTGCCGGTCCACGATCTCCGGGAAGGCTTCCGTTCGCTTTGCTCGGTCTGACCGTTGCCGGGCGGAGCTTGGGCGCGGCACCTGCATTCCCCGCAGGTGTCGCGCCCACCTTTCATCGACATGCGCGAGGTACCATATGTACCCGCGCGCAATGGAGGCATTCATGACCCAGTATCGCAAGACAACAGAAGCCGTCGCCGCCCTTTCATCCGAAGAGTTTCGCGTGACGCAACAGAGCGGCACCGAGCGGCCCGGCACCGGTAAATACCTGAACAACAAGGAATCCGGTATCTACGTCGATATCGTATCCGGAGAACCGTTGTTCGCATCATCCGACAAATACGGATCGGGCTGCGGCTGGCCGAGCTTTACCAAGCCGATCGAACCAGCGAACGTCAGCGAGCTCAAGGACAACACGCACGGCATGATCCGCACCGAAGTGCGCTCGGCAGGCGGCGACAGCCACCTCGGCCATGTCTTCGACGACGGTCCGCCCGATCGTGGCGGGCTGCGCTATTGCATCAACTCGGCCTCGCTCCGCTTCGTCCCCCGCGCCGAAATGGAGGCGCAAGGCTACGGCGCTTATCTCGATCAGGTGGAGGACGTGGCATGAACCAGGAACGCGCTATCCTCGCCGGGGGCTGCTTCTGGGGCATGCAGGATCTCGTCCGCCGGCAGCCCGGCGTAATCTCGACCCGCGTCGGCTATTCGGGCGGTGAAGTGCCCAACGCGACCTACCGGAATCACGGCAACCATGCCGAAGCGCTGGAGATCATATTCGACCCCGACCAGACTAGTTTCCGCGCTCTGCTGGAGTTCTTCTTCCAGATCCACGACCCGACGACGGTCAACCGGCAGGGCAACGATATCGGCGCCAGCTATCGCTCGGCCATCTTCTACACGAGCGAAGAACAGAAGCGGGTTGCCGAAGATACTATCGCCGATGTCGAGGCTTCGGGGCTCTGGCCGGGCAAGGTCGTGACCGAAGTGACCCCAGCTGGCGATTTCGGGGAGGCAGAGCCCGAGCACCAGGACTATCTGGAGCGGATTCCGAACGGTTACACCTGCCATTTCCCCGGCCGGGCTGGAAATTGCCGCACCGTTCCGTTGCAGGCTGACGCATCAAAGGAAGGCGCATCAAAGCCGGAGATGCGCCTTCCGTCCAATCTCGGGATCCGGCGCGCGACTTTCAGGATCATCGTGATGAAGGGCTATATTGAGGCTTTGCTCGCCGCTACGGTTGTCACGTTCTCCGCCCCGTCTGGAGCGCAGGTTTCCCCTGGAGGTGTCACGCGCACGGATCTTCAACGTCACGATCTCTCGATTGCCGGGCATGAGACAGTTCAGGCGCGGATTGATATTGCCCCCGGCGCTGTCGCGCCGTGGCACAGACATCCTGGTGAAGAGGTGATCTACATAATCGAGGGGACGCTCGAATATCAGCTTGAGGGACACCAGCCCGTCACGCTGAAGGCAGGACAGATTCTCTTCGTCCCCGCTGGCGTGGCGCATATGGCGCGCAACCGCGGGAGTACCAATGGCGCGGAACTCGCGACCTATATCGTGGAAAAGGGCAAGCCACTTCTCGTGCCCGCGCCCGACATCACGCCCTGATACCGTAGGAAGTCCCAGCTTATTTGGCTTGGCGGTCAGTGCCGACAAAGCCGACATTCAGCCGGCGCTACCCGCTCCCTGAAAGCGGTCATTCGTTCATGCCGCATCTCTGCTGCCTTGCGCTGAAATTACTTGGGTGGGCGTGAAGGTGCCAAGTCCAGCGCTTGTCCATTTCCGACGAGCTTTAGCCCGATCACGCCTGCGAGGATCAGTGCGATGGACAAGATCTTGAGGGGCGACGCGGACTCACTCAAGAGTGCGATGCCGATGATTGCGGTGCCTGCCGCACCGATACCCGTCCGCACAGCGTAGCCGGTCCCAACCGGTAAAGTGCGGAGCGCGTTCGAGAGAAGGACGACACTCGTCAGACCCGTAATGACGGTGAGAGCCGCGGGAGGCCCGCGCCGGCACGTTGGCCGTAGTAAGTGGCCATCATGGCGTTGGGAATGTCGCCTTCGGATGTCCGGGTGCGGGTCATCGGCGGCATGGCGATGCGGTTCTTGAGCGGAACGATGCCGCCAAGCAGATGGGGCTCGAACAAGTCTGTCATTGCATTTTCCTTCGATCAGATTTGATCGGAGGTTCACTTTCCGGCGGCCGCGACCATCTACACACCGTTTGGTAAGTGGTGGCCTATGAAGCTCATCAACAGATTGCCCGGCCTGCCCGCGGAACGTGCGCTCAAGATCCTTTCGGGGCGCTGGAAAGCGGTGCTCCTGCACACGCTGCTGGAGGGGCCTCAACGTACTTGCGACTTGCAGAACCGGATCGCCGGCATTTCGCAGAAAGTCTTGATCGAGCAGCTTCGGGCGTTCGAGGAGCATGGCATGCTGGTGCGACAAGACTGCGCCGTCCACGAGCAAGGGGTCGAGTATCTTCTGACCCCGCTTGGCCAAAGCATGCGGCCCATCCTGGAAGCGTTGATCGACTGGCGCGCGCATCACGCCCATGAGGTGGGTGAGGGCCACCGCCTGTTCCCCTGCGAAGCCGTCGTAGGGGCTCGGACGGCAAAGGAGGGTTCAAGCGCGCCCGCGAGCTTCGAAGCGGTCGATGACGTCGAAGAGCCTGCCGCAGGTCAGGTCGATGTTTCGCGTCGGCGCCGTCGCGACGCCAAGCAGCAGGCCGGTCCCGGCGTTGTCGGCTGAGGCATACCAGGCCGAGAGCGGTGAAGGTGATATGCCGAAGGCAAGGAGTTCGCGGGCGACAGCAACATCCGGGACGCCGCGCGGCAATCTGAGCAGAACGGCAAGGCCGGGCGCAGCGAGTTGATTCGCGTCAGCGCTCATGCTCAGGCAATCGAGGATCGCCTGCCGCTTGGCAGCGTAGGCGCGCTTCGTTCGGCGCAGGTGCCGCATGTAGTGGCCCTCGCGGATGAACTCTGCCGTCGCGCGTTGCAGCGCGGGCGCCGGGGCTGGTGCCAGGCAGGCGGCAATGTCGGCGAACCGGGAGGTCAGCTCGACCGGCGCGATAAGGAAGCCGAGCCGAAGGCTTGGGCTGATCGTCTTGCTGAATGATCCGATGTGGATGACCCTGCCGTCCCGATCGAGCGACGCGAGTGCCGGCGCTGCCCTGCCAGCCAGTTGCAGTTCGCTGAGATAGTCATCCTCAATGATCCAGGCGGAATTGGCGGCAGCCCATTCGAGCAGGCGGAGCCGGCGCTCGAGTGAAAGCGTGAAGCCGAGCGGTGCCTGCTGGCCCGGGGTCACGAGTGCTAGCTTGGCATCGCGATGGTCCCGGATGCCGCGATCGATGTCGATACCGTCAGCATCCACAGGTATCGGGGCGACGCTGAGGCCTGCGAGCTCAAGGCCCTTTCGGGACCACGGAAAGCCTGGCTCTTCGAACCAAGCTGTCCGGCCCGCGAGCTTGAGGACGCTGAGCGCGAGGCCAAGCCCGCCTGAGAAGCCGGCCGTGATGAAGACCTGGGACGGCAGGCAGGTGATCCCCCCGCGCGACGGCGAGATAGCCGGCGATTTCGCGTCTCAGTTCCAATTCGCCGCGGGGATCGGGGTAGAGCGGGGCCGAGCTTGCCTCCGCGCGGACCGATTGCGCGCGGAGCCGAGTGAACAGGGTCGCGGGGAAGGTGTCGGTCGCAGGAATGCCCATCTGGAAGAGCGCTGGGCCCTGCGTCATCTCCTGATACAGGCCGATGAACCCGCCTTCATCCGGTGGCGTTGCGGAATGAATGATCGCGCGCGGCCGCCGGGCGACGCGTGTCCCCGCCGCACGCGAGGCTTCGATCAGCTGGGCCGCCGAGAGTTTCTCATAGGCGGTCCGTACAGTCCCGCGCGCGACGCCGAGTTGGGCGGCGAGATCCTGCCATGAAGGGAGGCGAGCGCCCGGTTCCAGGACGCCGCCCTCGATCGCTGCGACGATACCGCATCGTATCTGTTCGGCCAGAGGCGTCCTCGCCGAGCGATCAAGGGCGAGTTCGAAGGGTTCGGTCATGCCGGCGTGGTCCAGCCTTTATTGGGGTTCTTGGTGCTTTTCTGTAGCCCAAGTGGGGCGCATCTTGAACGGGTAGTTGGAGAAAGCCCATGAAAGGCCTCGGCATCCTTGCTGCCGGTTGTGCAGTCCTCAGCCTCGCGATCGCAAGGCCCACGCCCGCAGATGCGGCGGAGGCCGCCACGGTCGGCGATCTGTCGGAAGTCGCCATTCCCGCCAGCCCATTGGCGCGCGACGCGGCTGAGGCCGTGCGCAGCGCCGAAGGCGAATTCCTCTATCAGCACTCGGTACGCGTCTATTACTGGGCGGCTCTGGCCGGCAGGCGCAAGGGCCTGAAGTTCGACCCCGAACTGCTCTACATCGCGGCCATGTTCCACGATTTCGGCCTGACTGCCGGCTATGGTGGCAGCCACCTGCGCTACGAGGTCGACGGTGCGAACGCGGCCCGAGACTTCCTGCGGAAACATGGCGTCTCGGAAGCCGAAAGCCAGAAGATGTGGTTCGCGATCGCGCTGCACACGACGAACGGGGTCTCGCCGCATCTGCATCCGATCGCCGCATTGCTTGCGGAAGCTGCGAACATGGATCTGGTCGGCGCCGGCTACAACGACTTCACCGCCGCCCAGCGGAGCGCCGTCGATGCAGTGCATCCCCATCCTCCGCGATTTGCCGAGGATTTCCTGCAGACGCTCTACGACAGCCTCAAGCATCGGCCCGAGACGACCCAGGGCACCGGCCTTGCCGACGTTATGGCCTACAAGGATCCCGATTTCCGCCGCCGGGACTTCAGCAGCCTGATGCTGAAGTCGCCCTGGGCCGCCGCAAAGTGACCATTGGAAGGAGAATGCCGATGACGCCCCGCACCCTCGTCACTGCCTTTGCCTGCGCTGCTCTTGCGATCGCGGGGGCCAGCCGCGGCGCATGACGGCCGCGCCGAAACTGTCACGCCAAAATTCGACCAGGCGATCCCGAACATCCCGGGAAAGTCGCTGGTCGCGGTCGAGGTTGACTACGCGCCGGGTGCGGCCTCTCCGCCGCACGCCCATGCCAAGTCCGCTTTTATCTTCGCCTATGTCGTCGCGGGCGCGATCGAGTCAAAAGTGAACGACGGCGATACGCGGGTCTATCGCGCCGGCGAGAGCTGGTCCGAGCCGCCAGGCGCGACCCACAGCGTCAGCCGCAATGCCAGCAGCAGCAGTCCCGCCAGGCTGCTCGCAGTCTTCGTCGTCGATTCCGATGACAAAACGCTCACCACCCCCTTGAAGTAGGACCGAAGAGGAGCGAACCTATGTCGCAGAGACTGGACTATAACCGGGTCGCACCCGGCGGCGCCAAGGCGCTGGGCGGGGTCTATGCCTACGTCATGCAGAGCGGCCTCGACGCCGAGCTGGTGGATTTGGTCTACTTGCGGGTCTCCCAGATTAACGGCTGCGCCTATTGCCTCGACATGCACACGCGCGACCTCGTCAAAAAGGGTGTTAAGATCGAGAAGCTGGCGCTGGTTCAAGCCTGGCGCGAAGGTGGCAGCCTGTTCACCGAGGTGGAACGCGCCGCCCTGGCCTGGGCCGAGAGCGTAACCCTCGTCGCTGAGACGGGCGTGCCGGACAGCGCCTATGAAGCCGCGCGCTCCGTGTTCGACGAGAAGCAACTCGTCGACCTCACGATCGCGATCAGCCTGATGAACGGCTACAACCGCATGGCAATCAGCTTCCGCAACAGGCCGCAGGCGGTCCACGAAAGCTGATGGGGGCGGAGCCATGACGATCGCCGAAAGAGCGGGGATGAAGATTCCAGACAGCAAGCTCGCACGCGAGGTGACGCAGTTCATCCGCGACACGGAAAGCGACCTGCTCTTCCGCCATTCCCAGCGCGTCTACTGCTGGGGCGCCCTTATGGGCGCGCGGACCGGTCTCAGCTTCGATCCGGAACTGCTCTATGCCGCGGCGATGTTCCACGACATCGGCCTTACCGAGCACTACGGACATAGCCATCATCGCTTCGAAGTGGACGGGGCCAATGCGGCCCGCGATTTCCTGAGGCAGCGCGGGATCTCCGAGCGCAATGTCGAGACGGTATGGAACGCCGTTGCGCTCCATACGACGCCGGGCATCCCGGAATTCATACGCCCCGAGATCGCGCTGGTGCAGGCAGGCGCCGGAATGGACGTCGCTGGCCGTGGCTACGAGACGTTCACGGATGCCCAGCGCGATGCGGTCGTCGCTGCCTTTCCGCGCGAGGACGACTTCAAGCACGGGATCATCGACGCCTTCTATCAGGGCATGAAGCATCGCCCGGACAGCACGTTCGGAACGTTCAACGACGATGTGCTGGCGTTCAAGGATCCGCAGTTCCGGCGGATCGACATGTGCAGCGTAATCCTGGCTTCAAGCTGGAGTGGCTGATGCGACCTGTGCTGGTAGCCCAGTCGTAGTGCAGGAATTTTCCGCGTTCTTGGTCCTTTCCCTTGATCCAGCGAGTGCCATCTTGGGTTCGAAAAATTGACCGAGGAGAGTATGGCCATGAAGGCGATCGTGGTGACGGACCTAGCTGCTGGAACGGCAGGGATGAAGCTGGTGGAACGGCCTGCGCCGCAACCGTCGATAAACGATGTCGTCGTTCAGATTCATGCAGCGGGCTTCGTCAACACGGAGCTCGATTGGCCTTCTACCTGGACGGACCGCCTGGACCGCGACCGGACGCCTTCGATCCCCGGGCACGAACTGGCCGGCGTGGTCACCGCTCTCGGCTACGGCACGACAGGGCTATCGGTAGGGCAGCGGGTGTTCGGCCTTTCGGATTGGTCGCGCGACGGCACTCTGGCGGAGTACGCGGCAATCGAGGCGCGCAATCTCGCGCCGCTGCCGGGTGATGTCGATTTTGCGACAGGAGCGAGTCTGCCGATCTCGGGCCTGACGGCGTGGCAGGGATTGGTCGTGCACGGCCAGCTTCGGGCAGGGCAGGCGGTCGTAGCGCATGGCGCGGCGGGGGCGGTCGGCTCAATGGTGACCCAACTCGCACGTGAGCTAGGGGCTTATGTCATCGGCACGGGGCGCGGCGCCGATCGCCAGGCTGCGCTCGATTTCGGAGCCAATGAATTCGTCGATCTCGACAACGAGCGACTGGAAGATGTCGGCGAAGTCGATCTCGTGTTCGATCTCATTGGCGGCGATATTGCCGCACGATCGGCGCGCTTGGTTCGGGCCGGTGGGACGCTGGTGTCCATTGTCGGACCGTCCGACGTACGACCGAAAGAAGGTTTGGCGATCGATTTCGTCGTTGAGGCCGATCGGGCCCAACTGACCGAGATCGTCCAGCGGGTCAGGGACGGGCGGCTGCGGACAAACATTGGCATGGTTGTGCCTCTGGAAGAGGCTGTCGTTGCCTTCAATCCGACCAAGAGGCGACCAGGCAAGACGGTCATTTGCGTTCACCCTTGAGGGCGCGGAAGGGGGACGGCTCCTGCCGCGCAGAATGGCGTCGTCCTCCCCGCGGTCCGCATGCGGCGAAGCGGGCTAAGCGCTGCGCCTCAACGCTTCGCCTTTCCGAGGTCTTATGTCGCAAGTCGACTGGTTGAGCACACTCCTTCAGATGATCACGATCAGCGGCCGGATCGAGGTGCGCTGCGCCTACGGCGCGCCATGGCGCGTGGCTTGGGACCGAGCTCCCGCCCGCGAGATTCCCTATCACGTCGTCCTCAAGGGAAAGGCCATTATCGAAGATCCGGAAGGCAGGACCGTCAGAGAGCTGGCAGGCGGAGATATCGTCCTGTTGCCACATGGTTCGTCGCACGTGCTTCACGATGGCAGCGGAAATGCGCCTGCCCCGACGCACGAGCGCTTCGTGGCAGGACTGATGGTCAGCGAAAACGACAGCCATGGCGAGCCACTCGACATGTTGTGCGGCCGGTTCCTCGTCGGGCCACCGCACGATCGCCTGATCCGCAGCTACTTGCCAACGAATCTGATCGTTCGGGCCGGAAACGACGATGATCCTCCTGGCGCTGTCCCGGCGTCTACGCAGCTGGCCGACCTCGTCGGGCTGATGCGGATGGAGTCCGCCGGTGACAAGGCCGGAGCCCAAGCCGTCCTGAACTCACTCTCTTCGGCGCTTTTTGCTCTGGTGCTTCGAGCGGCAAGCGCATCGAACCAGGTTTCCGAAGGTCTCTTGGCGCTAGCTGGTCACGTTCGTCTCGCTCCCGCCATTTCGGCGATGTTCGCCGACCCGGCGCGCGCCTGGAGCCAGCCAGACCTGGCAGGCCTATGCGGCATGTCGCGCGCGACCTTCGTTCGCCACTTCCAGGACAAGCTCGGGCGCTCAGCCGCCGACCTGTTGATCGACATTCGCATGAGCCTAGCGGCAAACGAGCTGAAGAAGCCTGGGGTTGGCACTGAAGCCGTCGCCGATCTGGTCGGGTATCAATCCGTTTCAGCTTTTCGGCGCGTTTTTAGCGCGACCATGGGCATGACGCCCGGCCAATGGCGTCGTCAGGCACGCGAAACCGCGTAGCCTTTTGTGGGCATCGAATGACTCCGGCAATTTTGAGCGTTCGGAGCACTTATTTGAGCCGTTCGCGTCTCGAAGGAAATGGCTGCCCGCGGTTAGAAATGGCCCGTCAAATCCATGAATAGGAATGTGCCATGACAAACCAGGTTATAGAAAACATTCTCGGTCGAAGTGCGGCCAAGTATTATGATCCGACGGCGGTGCTCAGTGACGAGCAAATTCGTGAACTCGTGCGCATCGGAACTTCTGCGCCGACTTCATTCCATCTGCAGAACTGGCGCTTCATCGCCGTCCGAACGCCGGAGGCGAAAGCGCGCCTCAGTCCGATCGCCTGGAGCCAGCCGCCGATCACCGAAGCAGCGGTCACCTTCATCATCATCATCGGCCAACTAGCCGATGCCAGCGTCGTTCCGCATCGCCTGGCTCCTGTCGTCGAGGCAGGCATCATGCCGGCGCATCTGATCCCCGAATGGGAAAATCCGGCGCGAGGTCTCTACGACAGCAATGCGCAGCTCCAGCGGGACGAGGCAATCCGCACCGCCACCTTTGGCGCCGCCGCGATAATCTACGCTGCTCGCTCACTCGGCTGGGGATCGACACCGATGATTGGGTTCGACTTCGATGCGGTGTCCCGCGAGTTCAGTCTCGCCGACAACGAGGTGCCGGCGCTGCTCTTGTCCGTAGGGCCTGAGCGTCAGGGGAACTGGCCGCAGAAGCCGCGGCTCCCGGTGCTCGACGTCCTCCATTTCGCATAATTTTCCGACAGTAACTCAATATCTTCAGGAGACCACCATGCCCCGCACTACCGCACTGCGCCCGGAACACATCCCGGCCGAATCCAGGCCCGCGCTCGACACCTTCACCAAAAATATTGGCTTCACGCCCAACATGATGACGGCCTTCGCGCATAGCCCGATCGCCTTCAATGCGTGGGCGACACTGCTCGGATCGCTCAGCAAGGCGCTCGACGTGAAGACCCGCGACAGCATCGGCCTCGCCGTGTCCGAAGTGAATGGCTGCAATTACTGCCTGACCGTTCACAGCTACACGGCCGAGCACATGGCGAAACTGCCGGAAGACGAGATCATTCTCGCTCGAAAAGGCCATGCCAGCGAGCCGAAGCGGGATGCCGCCGTCCAATTCGCGCGCAAGGTCATCGAAACTCGTGGTCACGTCACGGACGCCGACTTGGAGGCCGTCGTCGGCGCCGGTTACACCCATGCCAATGTGATGGAGATCGTTGCTCTGGTCGCGATGTTTTCGCTGACGAACTTCTTCAACAATGTCTTCGACCCCGAGAAAGACTTTCCGGCTGTCTGGCCAGCAGGCTCACTCTGACCGGAACTGTCCCCCGTAGCATCCGTCGTTCGTCGGAGGCTACGGGGTCGTGGGACTTGCCACTTACGCACGTCGGAACGCGAACGTGTCGCCGGCGCGGGTGGACGTAAACACGAAATGACGGAAGCAATAGAGATGGAAGATGCACCTCGCATCGGTGCGAGGATCACCGACAAATCGGCAATACCCGATGACGAAATGGTCCATTCTTGGATCGGAACTGAGGCATTCGCATATTGGCTCGAACTGCGGGCCTGGATCGAGCAATTCTACCCTGGCCTTTTCATGCCTGAATGGTTGTATGGCGGGCAGAACAAGGGCTGGTCGCTTCGTTACAAAAACATCAAGGCCTTCTGCACCTTTTGTCCCTGAATACAGGCAACTTTCTGCGATTGTGGTGCTGGGCGGCGTGGAACGCGAGAAGTTCGACGATCGGCGGTCGCGCTGGCGCCCGGAACTGGTGAAAATCTATGACGAGGCCAAAATATATCCTGACGGGAAATTTCTGACCGTGCCAATTTCATCAACGGAAGATAGTCAGGAACTCAGGGAGCTTTTGGCGATGAAGCGTCCTCCCATCTTGCCCGGCTGAAATGCCGCAAGTCTGAAGCAAGATCCGCCGACATAGCAGACATCCGACGGCGCAAATTGCGTCCCTGAAAGCTGTCGGATATTCACGGCGTCCGGAGCTTCCAGCGCGGTGATCATTGCCAACATAGCAGTCATCGCGTCGGGCACTCGCGCGTTGAGCAGTCGTAGTGTTGAAAGGGGGGATCAGGGTGCGGCTCTTCATTTCTCGTAGAAGTAGTAGCAGCCGACCAAGGTCGTCTTGTCGTTCGGTTCATCATAGGACATCAGCATGACAGTCCGCTGTTCTGCGATCGAGAGTTCACACGTTCGCATTCCGTCGCTGGCTTCGCAGCCTTGGAGCGGCTTGCCGAGATCTCGCTCAAGCGCCTGCTTGGCCACGTCGAATGACGCATCGACCATGACTGAAAAGCCCAGGCCCATGCCGATACTCTCCGGGAACACCTGGGTGACCTTAAGCCCACCGACAGACATGGCCGACTTTGGCGTGAAAAACGCGTCATTTTCGCTGTGCGTGAAGTCCGAACGCAGAAAGGCGCCGAAACTTTGTAACTTGGCAGGCGCGATGCTCTTCCAGTCCAGCCAGGAGTCACGGCACAGCGCGAGATTTTCGATCCCGGGGTCGCTTGTACTCCAGGCCGGCGCGGCCACGGGCAGAACCATGAGTATCGTCCCTACTCGCCATGCGCATTTCATGATCGTTGGTCCTCAGCCAGGCGCGGCGGCGAATGCCCGGGTTTTGGCTACACGTGCGACATTAAATCTGCGAGGAAATTGCAGAACTCCCTGCAGTCAGCCTTTCAGGCACCAGAATATCTGAATGCCGCAACGATGATCGGGTAGGAAGTTGCCAGAGAGCTGGCGGCAAAAAGACCCATCGACGTCCAGTACCAGAACGGGCCTTGCTGCCTCGTGATGGCGCTTCCCGCGGTCCCCTTTCTTAAGCCCTCAAACAGGCAGAACACACTCAGCGCAGCACCGGCCGTCCACGCGGGCAACTCTCCATCAGCCCCGGCCTGCCGAGCCTTCCTCAGGCTGAGAACAGGAGCGACGACCGACTAGCGAAGCCGCGTTCAAATCCGTGAGCACGGGGTGCCCTGCCCTTGAGGCCGTCGACCTACCGGTTCCCTGTACAAGCTGCCTTTTCAAGGCGAGCTTGGATGATGCGTGAGACTTGTGTCGCCAACAATTCCCACGCCTTGGCAGCTGCGAGATGCTTCTCGCGAACGTTTTCGAGGACTTCGGTCTTGGCTGCAGCGCGAGCATGCATTGCACGGGCCAAACATTCCTTGGGGTTTTCGGTCTCAGGCCATCTCCAGTCGGCGCATAAATTGCGCCTTCGGATCGACTCCGATTGGCCTCGCGCCTCGCCCCGCGACAATCCCCGAATACCTGGGCGCTGCCTTGCGCTGTGCGATGTGCCAGACGCCGCGCCGGCCGTGACTGACGGTGCATTGGTAGGATCCGTCACGGTAGACATCGGTCTCACCAAGCGCTGAGCGCATGGCGATTTCCAGGATGGATGAGGCGCTAACGGCATCAAACTCGATGCATCTTAGCTGGTTATTCAATGGTATCAGCTTGAAGTGAGCCACTGCACCGCTTCCCTTTTTGGGCGGGAGCACGAGCGATGTCTCTCAGGCGCCGGCATGCCGAATCGGAGCTGGCGATAGCGCTCAGTACACCTACCGAAGGCTAAAGGCACGCGGTTGCTGCAGTGCGGCAGAATGGGCGGCGCAGCGTCGGGAGCGCGACGGGCACTATCGGCCGACCCACCCCGATTTTGGCCCCGACGGCTTCTCGGAAAGCCTGCCAATCTTCAACGCCTGTAATGGCATTTTGCCTCGAAAGGCCGATTGAGCGCGCTATCTCCGGCCAGAGCGAGTAGGCGGTACCGGCGGCCGGATATCGCAACCGATGCGAGCGGCGCGTTTCCTGCCTGGCACATTGTCACCGGCCGCGATTGTGGCTGTCGAGCCAGTTTTCATCTTTGAGAGATCTCACGCCGCAATGTCGATATTAGATTTGTTCTCCCTAACGCCGGCCGGCCTGGCCATCGATCTTGGTACCGCAAACACCGTTGTTTATGTGAAAGGTACGGGAGTAGTTCTTGCCGAGCCATCGGTCGTTGCCATCGAGACCGTCGATGGGATCGAGCGTGTCCTGGCCGTGGGCGAAGATGCCAAGCTGATGATGGGCAAGACACCCGAGAACATCAAAACGGTTCGACCCCTGCGCAACGGTGTTATCTCCGATCTCGAAGTCGCAGAGCAGATGATCAAGCACTTCATCGGCAAGGCGCTGGGGCGACAGGGTTTCTTTCATGTTGGGCCTGAAATCGTCATCTGCGTGCCTTCCGGTTCAACCCAGGTGGAGCGCCGGGCCATTCGCGATGCTGCCTCAAACGCGGGCGCCAGAAAGGTGTGGTTGATCGATGAACCCATGGCGGCTGCGATCGGGGCAGATTTGCCGGTTACGCATCCCGTGGGATCTATGGTCGTCGATATCGGCGGCGGGACGACCGAGGTCGGAGTGATCTCGATCGGCGGCATGAACATGAGCATGTCGGCCCGGGTAGGCGGCGACAGCATGGATGAGGCCATCACGCTGCATGTTCGCAGGCATCACAATCTCCTGATCGGGGAGGCGACCGCGGAGCGTGTTAAGAAGACGCTGGGAGCGGCGATGGTCGACGACGCTGCCGCGGCCAAGCCAACGACGGCGCTGATCAAGGGCCGCGATATAGGGCAGGGCAGACCCAAAGAGATCGCTATCACCCAGGTCGAAATCGCAGACGCTCTGGCCGATTGCGTCGGCCAGATCGTTCAGGTCGTTCGCAGCACGCTTGAAAGCACGGCGCCGGAGATCGCAGCGGATATCATCGAAGGTGGTATCATCCTGACGGGAGGAGGCTCGCTTCTCACCGGGATCGATACAGTTCTGGCCCTCGCCACCGGGCTGCCTGTCCGCGTCGCGGATAACCCGCTCAATTGTGTAGCGATCGGAGCGGGCCGGACGCTTGAGGACCCAGTCTATCAGAGCGTACTCCATGGTGCCTAAAATGGTGCCGGAGAACCGATCGCTTGATCTGCGGCTCGACGGCGAAGGCATCATTTCGTGCATCGGCCCGGCGTGCCAACTATGCTTCCGCAAAGGGACGTGAAGGGTACTCCATGGCCAAGCTGCAACTGAAAATCGGCGATCTCGTCCGGCGTGATCCGGGAGACGTTTGGCGCATCCTCTCGATACCCGCCGGCTACAATCCGGTTACAGACCGAGCAGAATGTCTTTGCGAGCGGCCGCCTCTTGGTTGGCTCCAGCCCGATGGAAAGCGCGGTACGCCTTGGGCAAAGCAAGGGCGAACAGAGCGCTTCGATATTTCGGATCTCAAGCTTCTCGACACGGATACGCTCGAGCGGCCGCAGGATTGAGGCAGTTTTGCACTTCGTCGCGAAAGGCAAATTCGCTGGTCAGCTGAACGTGAGGTCGATCTGCGCCCACATTGCTGCTGTTCGAAGGTCAATTTCATTCTCTCGAAAGCTGCCACCCCTTCAGTCGTCTCGGCCGAGGTGCGCCAGCAAGCCAGACGCGGCCAGACTTCGGATCTATCCGATCATATTTGCCTACGGCTCGACGCATGGTGGACGGCCTCGGAACATGCGCTGGAATCGCCAGTTTAGTGATGCAGGGCATTGCCAGTGGGAGCGAGCTATGAAGAAGCTTATCGGAACATTGGCGTTGATTTCTGCGGTCGGCATTTCCGGATCTGCTGAGGCCAAAGGTGCGGTTAAGGGGGCAGTCGTGGGCGCTGCCGCCGGTCACATGGTTGGGCACGGCCATGCGGTGGCAGGGGCCGCCGCGGGCGCGGCAATCGGACATCACCACGCAAAGGTAAAGGCGCGCAAAGCCGCGGCGGCCTGATCTCCTGCATCAACATTGTCGATTTCGTAGCTCGGTAGCGTCGCTGGCGTTTTGCTGCGGCCCTGAACGTCCGGGACTGGCGAAGCAGCTAGGACAAACCTGTGCGCAAGCTATTTGACCGCCTGACGGCTGGGTGTGCTCGATTCACCGGCCGGCCAGCGATGTTTGGAATTTGCATTCTCCTGGCACTCATAGGCGTCGCAGCCTATGTTTCAGGCGACGATCACTTCTTGAATGGCGCTAACCTCGGCCTCAGCGTTGTCACTTTGCTATTGCTGCCGATCCTCCAGGCCACACAAAATCGCGACGGCGCGGCTCTCCAGGCAAAGCTGGATGAGCTAATCAAATCGAACATCCATGCCCGAGACGCGCTCATTGGGCTCGAAAGCAAAGGCGAACAGGAAATCGAAGCGCTACGCCAGAGCGTCGTTGATCCGGCGCGAGAATAGCGTGCGCCACTTCGCGCCGCTGGTCCCTGGAATGGTCGGCGCCCTATGCGTTTCGAGCGGGAACGCAGCATTTGCAGACGACAAGGCGCCACCATCGTTCTCTCTTTCGCTGCGCGATACGCTGGATGGCTGGGACAATGCAGCCGGGCGTGTGACACGCGGCGCCGACGTCCTGAATAAACTGCAGGTGGCCGCCACGCTCCAAGGCGATCAGTTTGCATTGGACGGTCTGAGTACTCATCGCCAGATATTTCTGGAAGGCAGGGCCTGGATTAGGCATGTTGATTGTGCGGCAGTGAGTTCGAGCGTGATTGGCGCGGGTTGATGCTTCAGTTGGTTCCACCACTGGCGTTGGAACTGTGACCTGTATCCCGTCGTTGTATGAGCAGATGACGATCACAGCCTGGACTCAGCAATGCACACGATGACAGATGCCGACCGAGAAGCGGCAAATGCACTCCGCGAGATATTGGCGGATATCTCAGGGTTCTGGCACCGAGCCGGCGATGATAGTCCGCTCTGCCAGGCCATGGCGCGACATCGTATGGAAGCCGAGCATCGCCTTGCCGATAAACTTGCACCTTTTGTGACCGTTCCTCCGCCCGCAAAGGCCGCGCCGGCCTACGAGCAAACTGTCAGATCGGTGCAACAGGAAATGATATCGCTGCCGCGCTTTCACGGACCGGTGCTGGCGCACGCGCACAGGGGAATCAAATCCTAAACGCCGTCTATTGGAGGACTAAGCATCGGGTCTGCTCAAACATCGGGAGAGGCTTTCGCTTCCTCCATCGCTTGCGCCAAAATCCGGGCGATACGCTCCCATCCCCGCTCGTCGAAAATCTCGTTCTGTCTTATCTCGAGTTCGACGTATGGAATTTTCGCCGCGAAGGCATGGCTTGGAACGGTGAAATCGGTTTCGTCCATCCGGTAGGGCTCGTTGTCTCCGATCGTCAAACCCTCGATGGATTGTAGGGACGCAAGCACAGCTTGGGCGAAACGCGTGTTGCCTTCCGAATGCAGCACGCCGATTTCCCAAGGCCTGTCGATTTCGCCAAGCCGCGGCGTGAAGCTGTGGAGCGATACCAGGATTGTCGCCCGTCCAGCGGCGTTACGCTCGGCGAGCAGGCCCGCGATCGCCGCGTGATAGGGAAGAAATATCGCGTCGATGCGCTCCTGCGCGCTCCGCAGGGACAAGCCGATGTTGCCAGGAATGGCCGTTCCATCGCAGACCTGCGCAATCGAACCCCCATGGCCGACTTGGCGATTGCAGTCGATGACGAGCCGCGAATAGCGCTGCTCGACGAACGGCGCGTCGAGGATCGCAGAGAGCCGCTGACCGAGACGCGACACCCCGATGTCGAGTGCGATGTGTCGGCTGAGCTCCTGCGCGGCGAGGCCGAGGTTGTCGAGGCGTTCGGGGACCAAATTACCGGCGTGATCGCCCAGCAGCAGGAACAATGAACTTCCGCTGCGGTTAGTGATCCTGACCGGCGCAGCATCCCGAAAAGTGAGCAAGCCGCGGCTCGAACTGCTTGTCATGCTTCGTGGATTTCCGATGCCTTTGGTAAACCTGTCACACGTCACCACCTATACCTACAGCCAGCCGGTGCGTTTCGGCGAGCATAGGCTCATGGTGCGTCCGCGCGAGAGCTATGACCAGCACCTCCTGACCGCCGAGCTTGCAATCGATCCGGAGCCAAGCTCCGTTCGTTGGCTCCACGACGTCTTCGGCAATGCGGTGGCCATCGCCACCTTCGATCACCGCGCCGACTATCTGCGGATCGAGAGTACTGCCCGCCTAATCCACCATCCGAGCGAGCTCGAGGACGTTCACATCGAGGAATACGCGCGAACCTATCCCTTCACCTACTCTTCTGAAGAAATGCCGGATCTCCTACGCTCGATCGAGCGCCAGCATCTGGATCCGGCCCGCGCGATCGATACCTGGGCCAGGCGCTTCGTCGGCGCCCCCGACGCGAGCACGCTCGCCATGCTCACCGACATGACGAGCGCGATAAAGCGAGAGTTTACCTACTTGCCGCGCTATCAGAAGGGTACTCAGACGCCGCTCGAAACGCTGGAGCGCAAGACCGGCACTTGCCGTGACTACGCAATGCTGATGATCGAGGCCGTGCGCGCGCTCGGCCTCGCTGCGCGGTTCGTCTCGGGCTACGTCTACAATCCCTCGGGCCGTCGCCGGCGGCTCGGCGGCGGCAACACCCATGCTTGGGTGCGCGTCTACCTACCGGGATCGGGCTGGGTGGAGTTCGACCCGACCAACGCGATCACCGGCACAAGCGGCCTCATCCGCGTCGCGGTCGCGCGCGACATCTATCAGGCTATCCCTGTCTCCGGGACGTGGTCGGGTTTTCCCGGAAGCTACCTCGGCATGGACGTTTCGGTCGATGCCCATGTCGAGATCTCAGAGCCGTCCGGCTCGACCCCGCCAACCCTGTCTTCTGGAGTTTCCTGAATGCTCATCCGGGCCGGCTACAACATCCGTTTGGAAAGCGACGTGGCGACGCCGATGCTGGCGGCGCTCAGCATTCACCCCTCGCGAAACAAGGATCTGCGCACACCGCATCGGATCGTCACGACGCCGGAGGTGCCGATCTACGACTATATCGACCAGTTCGGGAATATCTGCTCGCGCGTGACGATCCCAAGCGGCGGGCTGACCTTGGCCTGCGATTTCACCATTGAGGACGATGGACAGCCGGATCCTGCCGCACCGGACGCGATCCAGCATGCGATCGAGGATCTGCCCGATGACATCCTCGTCTACTTGCTCGCCAGCCGCTACTGCGAAACCGACCGGCTCGCCGAGACAGCCTGGTCGCTATTCGGTGCCACGCAGCCCGGTTGGGTCCGTGTGCAGGCGATAGTCGCTTTCGTGCATGATCATATCGAGTTCGGCTACCATCACGCGCGGTCGTCGCGCACGGCTTGGGAAGGCTATCAGGAGCAGATCGGCGTCTGCCGCGACTTCGCGCACCTGGCGATTACCCTGTGCCGCTGCATGAATATCCCCGCGCGTTATTGCACCGGCTATCTCGGTGATATCGGCGTACCGGCGGTCGACGCACCAATGGACTTCTCTGCCTGGTTCGATGTCTATTTGGGCGGTGAATGGTACACTTTCGATGCGCGCCATAACGCACCGCGGATCGGTCGCATCCTGATGGCGCGGGGGCGGGATGCGACTGACGCAGCTCTGACCACCACCTTTGGGCCGACAAGTCTTGCCAATTTTGAAGTCCATACAGATGAGGTCGCCGGGGATAATTTACGCTAGGCCAAGTTTGGCCGATGGCAGTTCACCCAGGCGATCTCACAGGCGGAATTCGGGTAAGACCATGTGCTCAGGCACCAAGGGTTCGGGTCATATATGTTGCGCCCGCGCCGTAGCTGGCGAGCTTCTCCCTCATTGCAGGTTCGTCAGCCTCCGCAAATCCCGCTTTGGCCCAGAAGGCGGTGGCGTCATTGACTGCGACAAGCGCGATCGCGCGCCAACCGTCGCGGCGTGCCTGATCGGCTAACCGGTCGATGATGATCCGCGTGAGGTTCTTGCCCTGCGCCTCGCGGAGAAGAGCCAGATCATGCAGATAGAGCACCTCGGCGTCGTTCGGGAGGGCTTGGACCAGGCTATTGAGCGGCGGCGCGCTTCGCGCCGTCCACGGATAGGCAATGAGGTACCCCAGCATCCTGCCGGTTCCCTCGTCGAGTACGAAGCATCCCTGAGGAAAGAGCTTAAGCCGCTCGGCAAAGCAGCGCCTGTCCTCGAAGTGATCAGGAAAGGCTTCGCGAGCAACGCGAATGACACCATCGAGATCACTGATCGCCATTTCGCGCCAGAAGGCCTCGCTTGCCGGCCCTCCCATATCAAAAGCCGGTTTTCGCGCTGAACCGGTAGGGATCAAAGCAGGCTGCATCAGGATCGATCCGTCCGGCGAAGCCCTCGGACAGCAGATCGGCCGCGAGCGCCGCAAATGCGATGCCGTTGCCGCCGAAGCCGGCGGCAAGCCAGACACGGTGCATATGGGCGGCACGTCCGATGGCAGGGAGGCCGTCGGGAGAACTGCCGAAAGTCGCCGACCACGCGCTATCGACGGGCAGCGGGTCCGAACCCAGCAAGGCAGCAAGCTTGGCGGCGATCGTGCCGGCCTTGGTTCCGATCAAGGCATCGCGTCGTTGGGCATCGATCACGCTTTCGTCCTCGCCGCCGGCGATGACCCGGCCCTCGGCATCCACGCGGATATAGAGATAGGGATCCGATGCCTCCCAGATCATGGCATTCTCGCGCCACAGCGGCGCAGTGCCCGGGGATGTGGCCATGACGAATGTCGAAAGGAGTTTGAACTGCGACGGCAGAAACAGCGTCGCACGCTCATAGCCGCTGGCTAAGACCACCTGACGCGCCTCTAGCCTATTCCCCTCGGCCAGCGAGAGGGTCACGCCCTGTTCGTGCTCGTCCATCGCGATGACGTCGCAGGGGTAGTGGACCCGCGCGCCGCGCGCTCTCGCGATATCGAGCATCCCGTGCGCCAGTTGCACCGGATCGACTTCGAAGCCGCCATCGGAAACGATCGCCGCGCGCGGCCGAATGCCGAAGCGCCGTGCGACCGCATCGCCATCCAGAAAGGCGCTGGGCAAACCATGACGCTCGTGGAACGCCGCCTCTCGTCGCAGGCCGTCCGCATCGAGCTGGCCGCCCGCAAGATAGACGGTGGGGCGATCTAGCCGCGCGCAATCGATCCCGAGCGCGTCGATCCGATCGGCGAGACCGCGAACCGCGTGGTAGACGCGCGTCCAGCGCCGCGCGGCTTCCGCCTCTCCGATATCCGCCGCAAGCGTGCTCATCGGAACGTCCATCGCCCACATCGATTCGGCCGTCGAAGCTGCGGTGCTCCCCATTCCGGAAGGGCGACGGTCGAGCACTACTACCGAATGTCCCTCGGCGCTGAAGCGTTCGGCGAGGATCGAACCCATGACGCCCGAGCCGATGACGGCGACGTCGCTTCGCCCATCCGCCAGCGGATCGGCCCGAGGAATGTCCCAGGCATCCTCATTCCACGACGGGCGCCCGCCGCGTAGATCCCGGGATTCGGTCAGGGTCACAGGCGCTGTGCCAGGCGTGCGAATTCGATGGCCGCGAGCCTCATGCCAGGGTTCGAAGCTTTGGCTCGCGGGCGTAGAAGCGGCGCGAAGCAGCCTTCAAGAATTTCGCGTCGAGGCCCGTGACCCCGTCGTCCGGCTCCACGCCCGCCTTGTCGAGCAGAGGTCTGGCAGCCGAACTCGCGCCAATGGCCTTGAGGTGGCCGAAGGCATCCATGACGAACTGGACCGCGGCGCCCTCCTTGAGCAGGGCGGCGGTGCCCGCCTCGGACAGTACGAGTGCGACTGCATCGAAAATCTGACTGGGCGATCCCGCAAGTTGGCCATCGGCCTTGCAGACCCTGCCGTCGCTCAGCTTCGCGCCGCCCACCTTGGGTGCGACGATGACAGGCTTGCCCTTGGCTTTCTTCACCGCTGCGACCACGGCGTCGAGCTCCGTCGCATCGGTTCCGTCGGCGATCAGAATGCCGACCGCGCGGCCTTCGAGCGTGTCGTGCATGTTCTTGTGGATCGACAGGGCATCGGATTGCGGCATGTCCACCGGCGCGCGGGCGGCCGGCGCCTTCTTCGGCAAAGGAATGCCCAGCCCTTCGGCGACGCGCTTGGCCAGGTCCTCGTCGACGTTGCGCAGATTGGCGACCATACGACCAGGAACCTGGTCGAGCAGGCCGACCTTCGACAGTTCGAACACGAAGGACGAGGCGATATGCGCCTGCTCGCTTTCCGTCTGCGAGATAAAAAACAGCCTGGCCTGGCTATAATGGTCGGCAAAGGTCTCTGAGCGCACGCGCAGCTTGTCGCCTTCCTCGCTTTCGCCGGTCGGCTCGGTCGTCGTGGCGAAGCCCTTGGCCGGGGTCTCGCGCGGCCCGCCTTCCTCGCCGTGATCGGTGAGGCTGTTGGGTTCGTAGTTGCCGCGGCCCTTGGGCACCATCATTTGCATCTGGCCGTCGCGCTGGAAGTTCTGGAAGGGGCAGCGCGGTGCGTTGACCGGGATCTGGTGAAAGTTGGCCGTGCCCAGGCGCGATTTCTGCGTGTCGAGATAGGAGAACAGCCGGCCCTGGAGCAGTGGGTCGTTCGAGAAGTCGATGCCCGGCACGATATTGGCCGGACAGAAGGCAACCTGCTCGGTTTCGGCGAAGAAGTTGTCGACGTTGCGGTCCAGCACCAGCCGGCCGATGATGCGGACTGGCACGTCGTCTTCGGGGATCAGCTTGGTGGGGTCGAGCACGTCATAAGGCTGAGCTTCCGCGAAAGCCTTGTCGAAAACCTGAATGCCGAGCTCCCACTCGGGGAAATTGCCGCTGTCGATCGCCTCGAACAGGTCGCGGCGATGATAGTCGTTATCGGCGGCCTGGAGCTTGAGAGCTTCGTCCCAAATCGTCGACTGCAGGCCGAGCTTGGGTTTCCAGTGGAACTTCACGAAGTGACTTTCGCCCGCCTCATTCACCAGAACGAAGGTGTGGATGCCGAAGCCCTCCATCGTGCGCAGCGAACGTGGCAGGGTGCGGTCGGACATCGCCCACATCAACATGTGGGTCGTCTCCGGCATCAGCGAAGCCCAGTCCCAGAAGGTATCGTGCGCGCTCCCCGCCTGCGGATAGCCGCGGTCGGCCTCCATCTTCACGGCATGGACCAGGTCGGGAAATTTAATCGCGTCCTGGATGAAGAAAACCGGGATGTTGTTGCCGACGAGGTCCCAATTGCCTTCGGTGGTGTAGAACTTGACCGCGAAGCCGCGGACGTCGCGCGGTGTGTCGACCGAACCTGCGCCTCCGGCGACGGTGGAGAAGCGAACGAAGGTCTCGGTCCGCTCGCCCTTACGGAACAGCGCGGCCTTGGTGAGATCGGAAATGTCGGCAGTCGCTTCGAAATAGCCGTGCGCGCCCGAACCGCGGGCATGGACGATCCGCTCGGGAATCCGTTCATGGTCGAAGTGGAAGATCTTCTCGCGCAGGACGAAGTCCTCAAGCAGCGTCGGCCCGCGCGCGCCACTGCGTAGCGAATTCTGGTTGTCCGAAACCGCGATGCCCTGGTTCGTCGTCAGCATCTCAGCCGAGGCGCGGCCGTCGACTGTCTGGTGGGTCTCGCCGCCATTGCTGCCGGGGGTCTTCTTGGTGGGCTGGGCCATGATCGATCCTTGTGCGGGCTAAGTTACCGTCCAACACGCGAGGCGCGGATTTGATGCGTGCCGGATGTTTTTCGGCTGGGCATTCGCCATCCCATGGCGCGACGCAGGACCGCTGGTTCGGAACGTTCGCTCACCCCGCGCATTTGCAGGCGATGATCCCCGCTCGGCGGCAAGTCAAAGTCGCCATCATCCTTGCCGCGGTCTTCACCGCTTTTTTGGCTCTGGTCGCGGGTGCCTTTCCGGCGAGCTGGCTCAAGGGACTTGCAGAACGCAAGCTTAGCGCCGAGCTCGCGCGCCCGGTGACGATCGCGGCGCTGGAGCGCGAAAGCCCGTTCTCGTTCACGCCGATCCTCCGCGTGAAGGGTGTCGACATCCCGCAGGCCAAGTGGGCAGGGCCGGGCAAACTCGCGTCGATCGCGTCATTGCGGGTGCGGGTTGCGGTTCTGCCCGCGATTTTCGGCCGTGCAAATCCGCAAGTGCTGTCAGCCGAAGGAGTCACGCTCGATTTCGTGCGCGATGCCGACAAGCGCGTGAACTGGCGGAATGGCACGCCGGGCGAAGACGGATCGGGCACTCCTATTTCGCTCGCCGCAATCCAATCGGTAAAGGCTGAAGTTCGCTACCGCGACGCGCATCAGAAGCGCTCGCTGCGCCTCCAGGTCACGATCGATCCGCACCGCGGGCTTGTCGCGGCGGGAACCGGAGAGATAGACGGCAATCCCGTCACGCTCGCCTTGAAAGGCCCCGCGAGCAAGGCCGACGAGCGCTGGCCGTTCGAAGCGAGCATTTCGGGGCCGGCGATCGACATGCGCATGAAAGGCGAGATGGTGGGCCCGTTGCGCACCGATGACATGACGCTGCGCATGACCGCACGAGCCAGCGACCTGAAGCTCATCGATCGCGTGATCGAGGCTGGCTTGTTCGGGACGCAGCCCGTCCATCTCGCCGCAGACGTCACTCACAAGGCTAGGCGATGGACGATCAGCGATCTGTCCGGGACGATCGGAACGAGCCGGCTTGCCGGCCGGCTTGTCGTCGACAAGGTCGGCGGCCGGTCCAAGCTCGACGGCGATATCCGGTTCGCTCGCCTCGACTTCGGGGACCTATCGACCGATGCCGGGCAGGCGGCTGCGCGCGCGTTGGAACAGCGCGAGGGCAAGAAGCTCATTCCCAACACGCGGATCAACATCCGCAAGATCAAGAACACCGACGGGCGCCTCGCGATCCGCATAGACAACATAGTGGGTGCCGGCTCTTCGGCGCTGCGCAGCATGGAAGGCGTGCTCACCCTCGACCACCGCCTGCTGGTCGCCAAGCCGTTCACGATGCGCCTCAGCCGAGGGGTCATTGCGGGCGAGGTTCGCGTCGACCAGCGCCAGGGTCAGGCGCAGCCGACGGTCGCCATCGCGCTCGACATGCGCGGCAGCAGCATCGATGCGCTCGCCGGCGGCACGGGCGAGATCGACGCACCGGTCGACGGGAGAGCACGCCTGACCGGCGTGGGCGACACCATCCGTGAGGTCGTGGGGCAATCCGACGGCACGATCGGCGTCATGGCTCAAGGTGGCTCGTTGCCGGCGAAACTCGCGAGCCTGCTGGGCTTCGATGTCGGTAAAGGACTCTTCACCGGTGAGGGCAAGCAGGCCGCGCTGCGCTGCGCGGCGCTGCGCCTCGACATGCGTCGCGGAATCGGTACGGCGGCGCCGGTCCTTGTCGACACCAGCGAAAGCCAGACGCGAGGCGTAGGCACGATAACGTTCCCCGAAGAGCGGATCGCCTTGACGCTGACCGGCGCGCCCAAACGCAATTCCGTTCTTCGCCTGCCCGGATCGGTCTCTGCGCTTGGAACGATCCGCGATCCCTCGATCATGGTCCCGCGAGACGTCAAGTCGTTCGGCAACGTGCTGAAGGCGGTCGGCCGCGCGTTGACCGGCAAACAGGGTCCCGAGGCGGTCGATACCGATTGCGCGGCGCTGCGCAATCGAACGCTCGGCTTCTGACGCCAACATAGCCGACCTTCAGCGGTTCAAAACGGCTCCCCAATATCTGCCATCGGTTCATCTGCTCCTTGCCGAACCTAGGTGGATCAGGATCCACAACCCTTCGACAATCGTTTGGCATAAGTCGTGGACGATGGACTGACCGATCGCTGGAATTATCCGGCAGAGATTGCCGACGGGCGTGACGCCCTATGTTCAAGGCATGGTCTGCTCAAGGCCGCTTTTGAACTATGCCTTCAAGGCCCGCCGCACCGCTACGTCCCACCGCTTACGCACAAGACCCGCAACCAGGTGACGCCGGGGCGGACGTACCGACTGTCTGTGAATGCGATCGGCGAGCTTCTGGACTATAGTGTGCGCGGGGCGGGGAACTACGCTGGGCACGCGGATCGGCTTCTTCCCTTTCGCCGATATCTGAGCGCCGCGATTTGCACGCTGGCGCGCCCCGACGCGATCTACGACATGAACGTAGATCGCAACCGCGAACAGTGGATGCAGAACGAGCGGATGTTCGCGCTCAATCCGGCCGGGAGGATCCAGACCAAGAAGTTCCGTCCGATCGGCGGTTGTAGATCTCCTGCATTTCTGGCTTTCGTCGACGGATGAGTGGTTCGTCTGTTCGGAACGCAGCAGCTACGATGACTCCGAGGGGAGGGATGTGGTGACCCAGGTCAAGCCGGCCTCGTCCGCTCCGCCTGGGATGGCGCGCGCCAGCACCTTGGCATCCCAGACGGCTGAGGTGCCAAATTGATCCGCCACAGCATGGCGACGATCCTCGCGGATCGCCGGGTCGATCTCATCGAGCTCGAGATGGCGCTAGGGCATAGGGTTTTTGGCAGAACAACGAGCCGCTATGCCGTCTTCGATCCGGAGTATCTGGGCACCATCGCGGGGGGAATCGACGACGTGGTTTCGGACCTAGCCAAGATGGCTGCCGCTTTCATTTCACGCAAAAAATCCAATGAAATACTGGCACTGCCGAGCTTAGGGCGAGAGCAAAAAGCCCCGCTAACGTCTTGCGTTAGCGGGGCTTTTTACTGAATGGCGACTGGTGGGCGTAGCAAGGATTGAACTTGCGACCCCTACGATGTCAACGAAATGGTTGGCGTCAAAAATGGCGGTTTTCCGTCATTTTTCGCATTCATAACCGCGGAACGTGCCATGAACATATCGTGATTCTGCGCGAAGTTCACCCAAGTTTCACCCAAAAATTTTGGGCACAATAGCCGCCAAGGAGCTTAGCGGCGTCGCTAGCTGATCGGTCGCTTGTCGCGGACTGATAGCCCACTTATTTCGTCTCGAACTGCCGTGTGAGAAAACCGCGACCGCGCCTCATAAATTGAGACTGCACGTCGTTGTTTCCCAGAACGAGGACAAGCGAATCACCCCAATGAGCAATCCCAGGTCGATGCGTGTCGACGAATCCCGAGCGAATTTCATCACGATCAACGAGTTTGCGGCCATCGTAAAACCCCCTGATCACGGACATTCGACCGCGGGTGATGGGCTCTCAAAAGCGGTGATCCATTGAGGTCGCTGCCAAGTCTGCGAAGCCGCTTAGGACCAGTTTTATTTCGGAACCTGGACAACCGTGACCGAGCGCGCGGGCAGAGTGAAATGCAGTTTCTCGTCTTTGAGCGGTGCTCGAATGAGACGGGGCGGGACTGCATTGGGTCTCTCGAAGCTGTTGATCTCATCGAGCCTCTCGGCGGTCAGTGTTTCACCCTGGGCTCCTTTGGCTGGAACCCCGTCATTCGCCAAGTCCAACTCTACCGACTTGTCGGGATCGAGATTGGTCATTGCCAGCCAAATGTGGCCGTCTCTCGCCTTTGCAGCCATCGCATCGAGACTCGGCAGATTGATCTGGCCCGAGACATAACGCCCGGCGTCGATTTCAATGGGCAGCGCCGTTGCATCCTGAAAAGGAACGTACATGCGAAACACGTGGTAGCTCGGCGTAAGGTTCAATCTGGGTCCGTCAGTCAGGACCATCGACTGCAGAATGTTCACCACCCGCGCGATGTTCGCCATGCGCACGCGGTCGGCGAGATTGATCGCCGCGGTGATGGCGTCGCGAATGGAGTTCTGTTGTTGAATGTACATGGCGGGGGTTCCTGCCAGAGGCTTGAGCCAGTTCCCCCATCCATCACGACGAGCGCGACCTGCTTCTGCGGATCGTATTTGTCCATGTTCGCCGAATTTTTTTGGATCAGAAGATCCATCTCATAAGCGTTATGGACAGGCCCTCGTCTGTGGAGATATCGACTCCGCCGCTACGCTTGCCGCAGTTCGGGTGCTTCATCATGCCGTTGCGCAGCGGATCGACCTTGCGACCGAACGAACTAATGAAGCCGCGCTGGGTGTCGCCGGGCACCGGGCGCTCGATTTTGATAAAATCCGCCCCCCAATCGGAAAGCACTCCGCCCGCCGCCGGTACGAAAGTGAACTGCGCCACTTCAAGGGCCCCCAATGCCCTTCATAACTTGCGTCATCGATGGTCCTTCCACTGTGCCATTATGTCACCGCGACGACGGGTAAAGGCCGTCCGTCGGCAGGCACATAACTTCCGACTATGCCCTGGTCGCGATGACCTTGGTTTCGAGATATTCCTCGAAGCCTTCGAGGCCCCATTCCTTGCCAAGCCCGCTCTGCTTGTATCCGCCGAAGGGGAGATCGACATCCATCGACATACCGCCGTTGACACCGACCGTGCCGGTGCGGATGCGCTTGGCAACGCGGACCGCGCGGGCCTCGTCGCCCGACACGACACTGCCAGACAGTCCGTATTCGCTGTCGTTGGCGATACGGATCGCGTCTTCATCGTCTTTGAAAGGTATGACTACGAGAACGGGACCAAAGATTTCCTCACGCGCAATTGTCATGTCGTTGGTAACGTCGACAAAACAGGTCGGCTCGATGAAGAAGCCGCCGCCCTTATCGGTGGCTATCTGACCGCCGGCGATCAACCTGGCGCCTTCGCTTTTGCCGGCTTCGATATAGCCCATGACCCGGTCACGCTGGCGCTGCGAAATCAACGGTCCCATGAAATTCGTGGGGTCCTCTGCCTTGCCCCACAACTGCGCGTAAGCGTCATAGGCGTGTTCCAGCACCGTCACCGCTTCGTCGTAGCGGCTTTCCGGTACCAACAGTCGCGTGATCGTCGCGCAGCCTTGCCCCGCGTGATAGCAAACGATCGACTGACCCACAGCCTCGGCGAAATTGGGGGCGTCCTCGAAGATAATAGCTGCGGACTTGCCGCCCAGCTCAAGGAACAGGCGCTTGAGCGTCGGAGCGCCTATCTCCATGATGCGGCGGCCCACCCCAGTCGAGCCGGTGAAGGAAATCACGTCGACGCGCGGATCGGTAACCAGTATTTCACCCAGCAGGGCCGGCTCCTTGCCGCTCACCACGTTCAGCACGCCCGCGGGGAAGCCGGCCTCGGCTGCGAGTTCGCCGATGATCGTGCTCATCAAAGGCGTGTCCGGCGCCGGCTTCAGGATCACGGTACAGCCGAGCAGCAGCGCAGGGATCACCTTGCCCACCGTGATATAGAGCGGCACGTTCCAGGGTATGATAGCCCCCACCACGCCAGCCGGCTCCTTGACCAGGAGGCGGCGATGGACAGAGCCCCAAACCTCCTTGTCGAGCATGGCCTTCTCCCACTCGATCGTGCCGTAGATCTCGAATAGCTTGTCGAAGTGATTCAGAGGGCCATCGACATTGGCCATATTGACGGCGCCCATGGCCGCCCCCGTTTCGTGGATGGCAATGTCGACTAGCCTCTGGCGATTGGCCTTCATCAGTTCGGCCAGCTTGTGCACCAGCGCCAGGCGTTTGTCCGAATTGGTGGGCCAATCGCTATGATCGAACGCGCGCCGCGCCGCGGCGATCGCTTCTTCCATGTCCTCGGCGGAGGCATCGGCCGCATAGGCGACCACCTCACCGGTCCAGGGACTGATATCCTCGTATTTGGCGCCGTTTGCCGCATCGCGCAGCTGGCCATCGATGTAGAGTTTGCCTTCGGGAAGAAATGTCATGGAGTAATCCTGCTCAATTGAGACCGGCCTTGCCGTGCCATAGCGATCAAATGGAAACGATCAGCCGGACTTGCGCGCTTGGTAGGTGGCTATGTCGAGATGCATATCGGCGGGTAGATCGATCAGATACCGAAACAGGCCGGTCGCCGATTCATATTGGGTCGAGCCCCGCTCCATCGGATTGAAACCTCGTTGGAGGCACGCTTGGAAGAAACGCATCCCTGCTTCGGGTTCCATGACGGCCGACTGGCCCGGCCCGGTCATTTGACCCGCGCGAACCGTTGTGACCCGGATATCCCGGTTTTCCAGTTCGAGCTGCAGGCCCTTGGAGAAACGCTCCAACCCTGCCTTTGTGGACTGGTAGACCAGCAAGTGCGGGAACGGCATGTCGACCGATTCCGAGCTGATGTTGATAATCAGCCCTCCCCGTTCCAGCATGGGAATGGCCGACCGCGAGCAGAGCATTGGTCCCGCAAGATTAGTTAGGATGCCGTTCATGATCTGATCGTCGGACGCTTCTTCGATCAAGAAAGGATCGAAGACCGCGGCGTTGTTGATCAAAACGTCGATCCGGGGATGGACGCCGGCGATCTCCGCGAATGCGGCCTTGACCGATGCGGGCGACATGACGTCGCAGGCGGCCGCCATGGCACGCTCGCCGATGCTGCTTGCCACCTCCTGCACCTTGGCCAGCGTACGGCCCAGCAACACGACCTGCTCCCCGTCGCTCGCAAACCGCTGCGCCAACGCCCTGCCCAAACCACCATTTGCACCCGTGATCACGATCACCTTATCGACCATTCGGATACTCCCAATAACGCCGTAAGAGCCTGTATCAGGCGGTTTCGGCGTGCTTCATGAACATCTGCACGATGTCTCCAGACGTGATCGGACGCGCCTCTTCCCCTTCGGCGAGGGGGGCCGAGCCGCCGCTCGAGCGAACTGACGTATCGACGCCCTGCTCCGCCGCTTGGCGCCGCAGAGCCGCCACGGTTAGGTCTTCGCGGCGATGATGCTGGAACGGATCGAACTTGAAATCCCGCATGGCATTGCCGTGGGTTATCTTTTCGATCTGGACCTCTGTCAGATGCTTAATCGTATCCCACAGGCGTTCTGGAACGTGGGGCCACAGCGTGTCGGAATGCGGATAGTCGCATTCGTAGGCGATATTGTCTTCGCCGATTTCGTCGATGTTCTTCAGGCCATAGGCATCGTCGATGAAGCAGCTCGTGAAGTGCTGCTTGAACACTTCGCTCGGCTTTCGCGACCCAAAAATTGCGTTAGAATGGGTCCAGGCCTTGTGCTGTTCGTGCGAGAAGTCGGCGCGTTCCATCAGATAGGGAACCCAGCCGATGCCGCTTTCCGACAGGGCGATGCGTAATGTCGGATGGTTTCGGAGCGCCTTGAGGTTCAGCCAATCGGCTGCGCCGATCGACACCGACATCGGCATTGTCGTGATCCAGGCTTCAATCGGCGTTTCCATCGACGCGTGCGGCGCGGGATTGCCGCCGCCAATGTGCAGGCAAAGCGTTGTGCCGACTTCCGCCGCGACCGCATAGAGCGGTTCCCAATAGGGATTGTGGATGCTGGGCAGCCCGCGCACGGTCGGATTATCGTTCAACGAAACGGCATGACAGCCCTTGTCCGACAGTCGCCTGATCTCCGCCACTGTCGCGTCCATGTCCCACACCGGCAAGAGCCCGCAGGGGATAAAGCGGCCGGGATAAGCGCCGCACCACGCGTCCACATGCCAATCATTGTAGGCCCGCAAGTGGGTAAGTGCCTGCGCCTTGTCCTCCGCCTGGATGAACAGCCCCCCGTCGATCATCGGGAAGCTGGCAAAATTGAGCGACGCTGCGACACCGTTGATGTTCATGTCGGCGATGCGGGCATCGACGTCGTAGCACCCCGGGCGAAGCTGGTCGAACGAGGTTGGCTCCATGCCGTATTCCTCGCGCGGACGCCCGACGACGGCATTGAGCCCGACCGACGGGATGCTCTTGCCTTGGTATTCCCAAAAATTGGTGCCGTCGGTTTTCGTGCGCAGCTTGGGTGCGGTCGCCAGCGCTTCACCCGAGAGGTGCTTGTCGAACATATCTCCCGGCTCGGTGATGTGATCGTCTACGCTAATGATCACGAGATCGTTCATACCCATGATGTGTCGCCTTTTTACGGCCGTCAGGCCTTGAGTTAAGCTCAATCCCAGCGCCGCGGCAGGGAATCGATCGCGATGATGTTACGAGCATGGAACGTCGCCGCTGTGCTCTCATCGAAGCCCGGCGCCAGCCGGCACATTTCCGTATCCGCTCGTCAAAATTAAACACACCGTCGGAACGTCGATAAACGTATTTGTCCTGCCATGGTTGAACTGATGCCGCCGGCCAAGAGTCCCGTCAGAACAGGACACCAAGACGCGCACCCGCGGTGACGGGCTGTGACCAGACCGCGTAATCGCCCGTGAAGGAGCCATTATAGGCCATCTTGTAAGACTTGTTTGTCACGTTATTTGCATAGACTGTGATTTTGTAGCGATCGTCCATGTCCGAGAGGCTCGCCTGCAGATTGAGCGTGGCATACGCGCCCTGACGGAAACGCTGTACCTTCTGCATGGCCGGCGAGGCGGTTGAGCCATAAAGCGAGGGATTGTTGGGGACGAAGGATGATGTGAACTGCACGTTTCCGGCGAGGTTAAGTTTGCCGCCCGCGATCCCTTCGATCGTATAGTCCAGCGCGGCATTCCCCGAAAATTCCGGTGCCCGCGCCATCTCTTGATCGGTCCAATCCTGGACTTGATTAGTGATGTTAGTCTGAGTGAGGGAATTTAAGCCCGTTCCCAGTGCATTGGCAAATGCACCATATCTTGCATGTAGATAGGCAACCCCAATTCGCGCATTGAGGTTGTGCACCGGCTGGGCAGAGAGCAGGGCATCTACCCCGTAAACCTTTGCCTTGGGCGAGTTGCTAACGATATTGATCAAGCCGCCAGATGGAAGGAGCTGTGTTTGACCAACTTGCAAATCACGGTAATCATAATAAAAACCCGCCGTCTCGAATTGAAACACAGAATTGGCGGTTTTTAAGCCTATCTCGTAAGCAGTGTTTCGTTCGGGTTTGAACGGGTTAAACTGTCCATTCGCGTCGGGACCATTGGGATTGAACCCGCCGGTCCGAAATCCTCTTGAAATAGATGCATACACATTAGTGCGGGGGCTGATCTCGTAACGCACAGACGCCTTCGGCGTAAAAGCGTCGAACTTAACGTTTTGATCCATAGGGGCAATTATTACCGCATTTGTGGTGCGGCTGTATCTGGCAAATCGTACACGTTTATCTTCGTGTGTGTAACGCGCGCCAACGTTGAGAACGAACTGGTCCGTTACGTTAAGCGAAGCATCCACGTAGCCGGCGAAGGCCTCCGCGTTGAGTTGGATCGAGGTTCGCGTGTTGCCAGAGAAAGGGCCAAAACCGAGGGAGTTGGTCGACTTCAAATCATCGTGATAGTAGCTGGCGCCGACTATCAAATTCAATCCCTCGATAGTAGTCACGTTGAAATCGAGCGTCTGTTGGATCGTCTTTTGAGTAAAATCGGCCGTCGAGATGATGAGGTCTGCAGGACTGGAGTCGAAATCGTAGGCGCTTTTTGTCTTGCGAACCGCATAGCCAGTGTACGAGGTAATTTTTCCGGATCCGGCACTATGCTCGAGCTTAAAAGTGCCCTCGCCGAGTTTTACTCTTTGGACGGACGGAATTGTTCCCGAGGCTGTCCGGGGTTGGGCAGCCCTGGCGGGCGGCGCAGGCAGCAGTGGCGAGGCATGATCAAAGACAGTGAAGATGACACCGCGGGGATCCGATGCCAGCGCGTAATTGGCGCCGATGGTCGCAGTGGTGTTTTCACCCAGATCGAATGCGAGCTTCGCGCGCGCCGACCTCTGTTTTATCGGGGCGGCGTTGCCGACAACCCGGCCAGTGCTGTCGAGCTGCTTGTAGTAACCATCGCTTTCGCGGTTGTAGGCGGACAGGCTGAAGCGGATCTTGTCCGTCACTGGGCCAGAGAGGTAACCGCTGAGGGAGACTTCGTCGTAACGGGCATACCCTGCTTCAAATTTGCCGGTCAGTACATCGGACGGCGCCTTGGTGTTCATGAGGATGGCTCCGCCCGTGGCGTTGCGTCCCCACAGCGTGCCCTGCGGACCCTTCAGAATTTCGATACTTGCCAAGTTGGAGATGTCGCCGTTGATCGAAAGATTGTCCGGAACATAGAAGCCATCGACGTAGATCGCGACGTTATTCTCGAACCCCACGCCGGTAGTCAGGGTCGTAATGCCGCGGATTGCGGGCTGCGTGCAGCAGCCGGCAAAATTGATCTGAACGCCTGGCGCCAGTCGGTTAAGGTCGTGCACACTGACTACGCCGGATTTTGCGACGGACTCTTCGGAAATCGCGACGATCGACATTGGCACATCGGCCAGTCTTTCGTCACGGCGCTGACCAGTAACAACGATGTCAGCCGGAGAGTACGCAACAGCAGACTCGGAAGCAGGGGAGGGCTTCGACTGGGCGCAAGCGGGACTGGTCGCCAGCGACAACAATGCCGCTCCGCTGAGCAAAGCAATCTTGAACGGATCGAATATGCGTGAACCCATCATTATCCCCCCTCGGCGGACCTTAGCTATCTCGCGAAAACAGACGTCACAGCCGGTTCAAAAAATGCAGCTATAGGCGCGTATTGCATTTGTCAACGACGGGCCATTGGTGGCGGAGCGCTATATGGTTCATCGGTCAAGACGGCGGTCACTGCGACGTTCATGCCATTGCGGCGGGTGGCGAAAACTACGCAATCGAGTCCGGCGAACCGGATGCTGAAACCCTCGGCCTGTGGCTTGAAGCCGCGGTGTTCCAGCCTTTCTAAGAGTGAAATAAACATAGAGAGTTGCAAATTATATATGCGTGCGTATCAGGGTCTCTCCCGTGTGAATGCATGAGCAAAAGAGCATTAGATCCTTCGCGGTTCTGCACAGCTCGAAGTCCATCCCGGATGACGTTACGAAACATTCCAGATTTCGAGAGCCAGTTATGAAATGGACTGAAAAAACCGATCCTAGCGGCTTCCAGACTCGGTGGTCGGACGAACTCGCCCAACGTTATCTCGGGGAGGGTCACTGGACCGATAGTACTCTCGTGGATGCTGCCCGCACCGCAGTGGCCCTGGATCCGGACCATCTCTTGCTCATAGAAGGCGAGAGGCGACTAACCCGCCGGGACGCCTGGGAACAGGCCCTCAGGCTTGCTGGGTTCTTCCTGTCACGCGGCCTCAGACCGGGCGACGTCATCTCTTTCCAGCTTCCCAACTGGATTGAAACCGCGATCATCGCCCTTGCCGCGCGAATGACCGGGCTTGTCATCAACCCGGTTCCACCGATCTACCGAGAATCGGAACTCGCCTATATCCTCGCCGATTGCCGCTCGAAGCTGATCTTCGTTCCTGGCACGTTCCGGAAGCACGATTATCGCGCAATGCTGGACGGATTGCGAGCCTCGCTGCCGCACCTACAGGAGGTCGTGGTCGTGCGCGACAATGGGGGGGCTCACTTGGGAAGACGCGATGACCCTCGCGCCCGCCGACGAGGCGTCCTTGCCGGAGGTTGATCCCGCCTCCGTGATGATGGCCATGTATACCTCTGGCACTACCGGCAAACCGAAGGGTGTGCTGCACACCCACTACAGCTATGACCATCGTGCCCGTGCCATGGGCGAGGCTTGGAAGATCGGCCCGGACGATGTCGTGTTCATGCCCTCGCCGGTCACCCACATCACTGGTGCGCTCTGGGCATTCGATATGACCTGGATCCATGGCTCGGCCAGCGTGCTGATGGACGTCTGGACCGCCGAGGAAGGCGTTCGCTGCATCGAGGAGCACCGCTGCACAGTGAACGGCGGTGCAACACCCTTCTTGCAGCAACTGCTGGATACGGCTGGCGATCGCCCCGAAGCCATCGCGTCGCTGCGCCTGTTCTTCTGCGGCGGCACGACGGTTTCGCCCGATCTCATCCGCAAGGCGAGCGAAACCTTCCCGAATTGTCTCTTCTTCCGTTGCTATGGTTCGACCGAGATGGTTACCGCGACACTGGGCATCCGGGATCGTTCGCAGGCCCGACTTGGTGCCGAAACGGACGGCGAAATCGTCTATCCTGCGGAGTTGAAAATCGTTGACCCGGCCGGCGACTCGCCGCTTCCCGAAGGTGAGGAAGGAGAGATCGTCGCCCGCGGTCCGGGCCTGTTTTTCGGTTATGCCCATCCTTCGGACAACGATGGCAATTTCGACCAGGAGGGCTTCTTCCGCATGGGTGACCTCGGCCGCATTGTGCACGGCAACTATATCGTCATCACCGGGCGCAAGAAGGACATCATCATCCGTTCGGGCGAAAACATCAGCCCCAAGGAAGTGGAGGACCTACTCTACACGCATCCGGCTGTGGCGGATGTCGCGATCGTCGCGATGCCGAGCCCAACGACGGGCGAGAAGGGCTGCGCTTTCATCATCCCACGTCCAGGCACCTCGGTCGACCTGCCCGAGATCCGCCGCTTCCTGGACGCGGCGGGTCTCGCGCGGCAGAAGTTTCCCGAACATCTGGTCTTGGCCGAGGATTTGCCTCGTGTTCCGTCAGGCAAGATCAAAAAGGATGTTCTGCGCATCCGCGCCAGAGAGATCGCAGAAGCAGAGGGCTTGCCCCGCTAACTGGGCCCGGGACACGGATGCAACGCGCGCATCGATATTGGGAGAGGAAGCATGATCTTCCGTAAGACGATCGCCCGCGCCGCGGCAGGTCTCATTCTATCCGTCCAACCCGCGGCAGCGGCCAGCGAATCCGCTGGTGCTCCGGTCGCCGCTGCTGATCGAGCGCTGCCGCAGGTATTGGGCCCGATTCCGGTGACCGCGCAGTCGAGGCCGTTTCTCGGTGCGCCAGCAGCAGCAATCCAAGCCGCCGGCTATGTCGAGGAAGAGTATTTCCTCTCCGGCAACGCTAACACTTATGATTAGACCGGATATCGCCGCAATGTGAAGGTGGTCGCAGGGTCCGGCAAATACGTCACGCGGATACTGGTGATGCGGCCGCGCGATCCGGCGAAGTTCAGCGACAATGCCGACCATCGTGCCTATGTGGCCAAATTCTCGTCAGCGACTGACCGGTTGCTCTCAGAGCGACGGATTTCTGCATAGGATGCTGCCCCCATGAAGGTGTTCGCCAATGAGTCACCCTTTCGGCCAAACATTGACCGACTGGTCCCTGCTCAATCACTGATCTGGGCAGAGTCTGCAAGAAGCTGGGCCAGCCTGTCTGACTGAATCCCCGAACGTTTCTGTGTGGGCCCCGCACCGCGAACAGTCCAAAAGAAACCAGAGCGGGACCGCGCGCCCAGTACCCGGCGTGCCGGCGCCCACGGCAAGTTTCGCAATATATATGCCCGAAGCTGGGAGGTGTCGATGATCAGGCAGGTGGGGCCGGACAGCGCGGTCATCCACCAGATCCAAGCCGCTCGGCCAGCGTCAATCATTCCAAATCGATTTGCCAATGAAATGTATCTGTTGCAATAAGATTTGGCGCAGAAAATCCCGCTTAGCAGGCGTCCGGGTGCCCACGCCGGCACAGATCGCTTCTGCGAAATCGTGCGCGGATTTGCCAATGCCTGGTGTCACGCGATGAAGGCGGACGCCCGGGAAGAAGGGAAGGGACTGCCTCATGCGAATCGATTCCACCATCGCCGCCGTCGTCACCGGCGGTGCATCGGGCCTCGGCCTCGCCACGGTGAACGCGCTGTGCGAAGCGGGAGTGAAGGTGGCGATCTTCGACCTCAATGCCGAATCCGGCGCTCGCGCGGCCGAGGCAACCGGAGCCGTCTTCTGCCAAGCCGACGTGCTGTCCGACGACAGCCTCGACGCTGCCTTCGCCAAAGCGCGCGCGGCGAACGGGCAGGAACGTATCCTCGTCTCCTGCGCTGGCGGCGGCAATGCCAGGACCACGATCCGCAAGGACCGCGAGACTGGAGCGCTAATGGTGTTCCCAACGGCGGAGTTCGCCCGGGTGGTCAACCTCAACGCCGTGGGCACATTCGCCACGATCACGCGCTTTGCGGCGGGAGCCGCGACGCTCGATCCGGTCGGCGGCGAGCGTGGCGCGATCGTCTGCACCGCCTCTGTCGCGGCGCAGGACGGGCAGATGGGGCAGGCGGCCTATGCCGCCGGCAAGGCGGCGATCGCCGGCATGACGCTGCCGATCGCGCGCGACCTCGCGCGCTTCGGCATCCGCATCAACACTATCCTGCCGGGCATCTTCAGCACGCCACTGATGAACCAGGCGGGGCAGGAGATGAAGGACCGGCTGAGCGCGATGACCGCCTATCCGAACCGTTTCGGCGATCCGGCGGAATATGCCAGCCTCGCGCTCGAGCTCTGCCGAAACACCTATATGAACGCGCAGGCTATCCGGCTCGACGCCGGTATACGCTTCGCGGCGAAGTAAGGGGAATACAGTGATCGAACTGATTCCGCTCTGCACCGCTATCATTGATGTTGCGCCTCCGCTTGCCGTCGGAGCCGGGCCGGCAGGCGTTCGAAGCATCAGCGATATCCGCTCTGTCCGAGTTGAGGGCGACCGCATGCGCGCGAGCCTCGCAGGCGCTGCCGCGGCGGATTGGATGGTGCTGAACGGCGTGGTCGGGATCATCGACGTGCGCATGACGCTGCGCACCGACGACGATGCGCTGATCTTTGTTCAGTACGGCGGCAGGCTCGATCTGGCGAATCGGGCCGACGGCCTCTTTGCGCACGTCGCGCCCGTATTCGAAACCGGTGACGAGCGCTATGCGTGGCTGAATGCGATACAAGCGATCGGGAAGGGCCGGCTCGTGACGGGCCCCGACGGTACGCGGATCGAATATGAGTTCTGCGAAGTGCGCTAATGAACGACATGACGCTCGAAGATCTGAACGCCTTCAACATCGAATGGCTGCGGTCTTGGACCGCGAAGGACATTGCCCGCATCGCGGCGATGTACGCCGAGGATTGCAGCTACAAGGACGGCGCCAACACCATGGGCCTGAGCGGGCGCACGATGCTGGTGGCCTATATCGAGAAGCTGTTCCCGGCGGTGCCCGACTGGATCTACACGCCCGACGAGATCTGGCCGGTCGAAGGCGGTTTCTGCGCGCGCTGGTTCCTCGACATGGGCGGGAAGAAGTTGCGTGGCTTCGAACTCGTCCTGCTCCGCGGGCGCGAGATCGTCGCCAACGAGGTCTATACGCACGAACTCTAGGTAATTGCTGCCAGCCCGTCCCAATCTTGCACCGCTGCGGTATTGCGGGTGACAAGCACCTCGAGGAGCTGTGCGTTGTGTGCGTTTCGCTCGACAAAAGCGGCGGCGATCACCGTAAGCCACAGGCCCGAGACGATGTGGCGCCGATAGCTCTCGAGCGCTCTCTCGACCGTGTAATGCGGATCGGCCGCGGCCATCAGGCGCGCATGTTCGGCAATTAGATCGCGCTCGCAGGCGCGTCGCTCTTCGACCGACAGGCTGCCGGAGAGAAAATAGGCGACGTCGTGCTGCGGATCGCCGCTGCCGAGGCTCTGCCAGTCGATCAGGCAGGCGCGCAGGCTTTCGCCCTTGTCCTCGAACAGGACGTTGTCGACCCGCGGGTCGCCGTGAATCAGTGTGCGATAGGCGGGTACGTGTTCGAGCCAGCGTTCGGTGAGCGCACCGAAGCGATCGATTACGGCGAAGGATGCAGCGGGGATGCGGTCGCCCAGCCAGTCGCGCAGCTCGGCCGCGCCCTTGGCATAGGCTGGGAGCAGCGGCCTGGGGCGGCTCAGCCAGGCGAGTTCGAACAAGTCCGGCCGCTGGCAATAGCCGCGGTGGAAGCGCGCCAGTTCGCGAACGACGGCGCCGGCTTCGGTAACCGAGCAGCCGGCGATCTGGTCGCCTGCGCGCGCCGTGCCGGACAAGTCCTCGATTAGCAGGTTGCTCAGGCCGCTATTGTCGCTGGCGCCATAGTAGAGCCGCGGCACGCGAAAGGCGGGCGCGTCGCCGAACAGCGCATAAGCCTGGCACTCGCGTTCGAACGGGCTGATCGCGCTGGCGCCGCCCGGCCACTTGCCGATCTTGCAGATCGCGCTGCGCGGCGCGATGATGTGGCCGTCATTGTAGGCCGCGCGCACCCGCACAGTGGCGCTGGTGGTGCCGTGCCCGATCGGGGTGATCTCGGGTTCCATTGCCAGACGTTGCACCGCGACCGCACCGCCCGCGGCGAACGCGCGCTGCAGCCAGTCGGCAGTGATCCCAGCCGGCGCCTCGATCAGCAGCGGCGGCTCCAGCGCGGCGAGATCGAACATGTCGCCGTCCTCGCCCCAGAAACCTTTGGCATAGCTCGAGTTCCAGCAGCGGGTGAAGCGACCGTCTTGCGCCTCGAACACTTCGATCCCGCACAAAGTGATGTCGCGCCCGTCGCGGCTCACCATGTTCCAAACCGAGGTGACGAATGTGTCGTCGGCATGGAGCACCCGGTGGGTGAACAGCGGCTTCATCGCCAGGCTGCGGTGGATGCGGACGATCTGCTCGTCGTGGCTGAGCGTGGTGACGAAGCCCGGATCGTGGCGGATGATCGGATCGGCGCAAACCTCACGGACGAGCTCGACCTCGCCGGCATTGTAGATCTGCTCCCAATAGATCTCGATCAGCTCGCGCGGCGTGCGGACGGTCATGGCGTCGTCGCGAACTCGGCCACGCCCTCGGGTACGAGGTGGAAGGGCTGGCGATCGACCAGGAAGATCGCGGCCTGCGGTTGACCGTAACTAGCGGGATCGTCGAGCCCGCCGACCTTGAGCACGACCGAGGGGAAGGCCTTCAGCCGGGTGACGAGATGCGTGCCGCAAGTGCCGCAGAACTCGCGCGTGACGGGGTTCGCGATGTCGCTGCGGGCGAAGCTCGCCGGGGTGCCGGCGACATAGCGGAATCCGTCCTGCGGCATCATCATGAAGTAGTTGGGCCCGCCGCCGGTGATGTACTGGCATTCGCGGCAATGGCATTGCGCGCGCAGCGTTGGTTCGCCCTCGGCGACATAGCGCACCGCGCCGCAGTAGCATCCGCCGGTCAGCTGCATGGCGTTCTATCCCCTGAAATCACGCGATGTAGTGCTCGCCCGAGGCGCGCACCGTGATGTCGCTGATCGATATGCCCCACGGCTGATTGACCGTGTGAACGATGGCGTCGGCGATGTGCTCGGGGGTGAGGAAGGCGTAGCCGATGTTTTCGGGATCGGCCAGCGCGCCCGGTGCGTCGCCCTTCAGCTTGCCGTAGTCCTCATAGAAGCTGGCGACGTTATGGCCCATGATGCCGACGCCTGCCGCCTGGTTGACGACGGTGCCCATCAGGGCCGTCGCCATCACGCCGGTCGGCTTGATCACTGTCACCTTGATCCGCCCACGCGCCTCCTGGCGCAGGGCGTGCGAGAAATAGTCGACCGCCGCCTTGGTCGCGCCATAGACCGCGGCACCGGCGGAGGGACGATTGCCGTAGATCGACGAGAGATTGACGATATGGCCGCGCCCCTGCGCCATCATCTGGTCGTAGACGGCGATGCTGCCATGCATGACACCCTTGAAATTGATGTCGATGCAGCGGCTCCAGGCGGGCAGGGCAGCGGCATGATCGGCGATGAAGGCGAGCGGCATTGTCCCGGCATTGTTCACCATGACGTCGATCGCGCCGTAGGCGGTGATCGTGGTGGCGGCGGCGCGGCGCATGTCGTCGATGCTGGTGACGTCGGCGACGAACGCCTGCGCCTCGCCGCCGCCGGCACGGATCGCCGCTGCGGTCGTTTCGGCGGCGTTGCCGTCGATATCGAGGCAAGTGAGCCGGGCGCCTTCGGCGCCCAGCTTCTCGGCCGTCAGCTTGCCGAAGCCGCTGCCCGCGCCGGTGATGATGACGGACTTGCCGGCGATGTGATCACCCATGGCTATTCCGCCTTCTTCGGCGCGCTGGCCATTGCCGGCAGGTTCGTAGTGTCCATGCCATAGCCGAACAGGCGGAAATTCTGCTGGTGGCAGAGGTGGTGGAGCGAGAAGGCCAGGTCGATGGCGTTCATCTGCCCCTGGATATCGAGCGTCTTGTTGACCGCCTCCTTGGCCAGCTTGAGCGCGAACGCGGGCTTGGCGGCGATCTTCTGCGCCATGGCGAGAGTGAAGCTCTTGAGCTCGGCCAGCGGCACGACATGGTTGACCATGCCCAGCCGGTGCGCTTCCTCGGCGTTCCAGGCATCGGCGGTGAACAGGAATTCCTTGGCCTTGCGCGCGCCGAGTTCCCAGGGATGCGCGAGCCACTCGACGCCCGAGACGCCGAAGTTCACGACCGGATCGGAGAACAGGGCATTGTCCGCGGCGATGATGATGTCGCAGACCCAGGCATAGATCAGCGCGCCAGCGATGCATTTGCCTTGCACCGCGCAGATCGTCGGCTTCGAGATATTGCGAATGCGCCGCGCGCTCTCGAGGTAGCCTTCCTTTTCAGAGGCGTACCAGCCATGCGCGCCGGGCTCCATGAAGCCGCTCCAGGTCGAGACGCCAGGGCTCGAGTCCTGCATTGCCTGCTGGTACTGCTCGACCGTGTCGGCGATGTCGTGGCCGGCGGAGAAGTTGCGTCCGTCGGCGGCGAGGATGATCACTTTCACACTATCGTCGCGCAAGGCGCGGTCGAACGCCTCGTTGATCGCGAAGATCAGCGCGGGATTGATGGCGTTGTGCTTGTCCGCGCGGGCGAGGACGACGCGGGCAACGCCCGGTGCGGGCTCGTCGTAGCGGACGAGGTCTTCGTTGCAGACGGGAGCTTCGGTCATGAGACGGAATCTTTCGGTTCTCGGGAGAAATTCAGGCGTTGAGTAAGGGGCGCTTTGCCGACTTCCACGCCTCGCGGTGCTGGGCGGTCTGCTCCACGACCTTGTCCCAGAAACCTTCGTTCTTTGCCAAATTGACGAAGTTGAAGCTGGCGGCTTGGCGGATTTCGAGCAGTTCGACGCCGTCGGGGCCGGGCTTGTAAGTGTAGGGCACGCCGGAAGGAATGAAGAAGCTGTCGCGCGGGCCAAGCTCCTCGGTGCCGAGCCGGATGCTGCCGGCGATGATGTAATAGAGGCAGTCGCAATCGTGGCTGTGCAGGGGCAGGACGTAGCCTTCCTTGAACCAGACGTGGGTCAGGCTGAAGCCCGGGAGCTGACAGAGTACCTGGATCTCGTCGCCTTCGAGATAGCCGGCGGCGAGCGCCCTATCCATTCCAGCGCGCTGGATGGGCGTGAAGGGCTCCACCGACATGCATTCTGCTTCCATCAATCCCGGCGCATCCTTGGCGCGGAAAATCTGGAACCGGGGCGTGTCTTGTTGATCCTTTGCCATGTTCAAAACCATCCTGTCATCTGCCTTGGCCTTGGATTCGGCCTTCCGGCGCATGCCTAGGGCTCTTTTGTAATGAATGCATTGCAGATTGTGAATTGCTTTATTGTCAGGCCTGATCGAGCATTAGGGCGATATGCGCGCGTCAGCGCCAGCGATCGAAGAAGCCAGCGACTTCCGAGGCAAACAACTCGGGCTCTTCCCAAGCCGCGAAGTGCCCGCCCTTTGGCATATCCTGCCAGTGGACGATGTTGAAGCGCTTCCCGGCCGCTTCGCGTGGCGGCGGAGCAGTCTCGCGCGGAAAGCGGGCGAAGCCCATGGGCACCGCGATCGGTCCCCCGTCGGTCGGCCGCGCGGTCACCATTGAATTGTAGAGCCACATCGCCGCCTGGACGTTGTCGCTGACCAGGAAGGTCATGATATTGGTGATCAGCTGGTCCTTGCTGAAAGCGGTTTCGATATTGCCATCGTTGTCCGACCAGGCGCGGTATTTCTCGAGGACCCATGAGGCAAAGCCGATCGGTGAATCGGCCAGCGCGAGGCCGATGGTTTGCGGCCGCGAGGTCATCTGCTTCGAATAGGCGCCGACGTCATTCATCCGCTTCTTGGCGGTCTTGAACCACTCCGCTTCCTCGGGAGACATCGCGCCACTCGGTCGATAGGCGAGGTAATTGAGGTGAAAGGCTGCGACGACGTCTTTGTGGTCGCGGGCAAGCGCGGTGGTTACCGAGGCACCCCAGTCGCCGCCCTGTGCGCCGAAGCGCGCATAGCCAAGCACCTCGACCATGAGCGTGCGCCACATCCGCGCGATGTCGCCTGCGCCGATTGGCCGCCGGGGCCGTCCGGAAAATCCGTAGCCGGGCAGCGACGGCACGACGACGTCGTAGCCGCGCGCCGCCAGCAGCGGCAATGCCTCGAGAAATTCGAGCACCGAGCCCGGCCAACCATGGCTGAGGATGATCGGGTAACCCTTTTGCCCATTGGTCGCCGGCAAATGATAGAAATGGACCGCGACGCCTTCGATCTCGGCGACATATTGCGGGTAGGCGTTGAACGCCTCCTGAGCGGCCGCCCAATCGTAGCGGTCGCGCCAGTAGTCGCGCAGCTCGGCGAGGTAGCGCGCATCGGTCCCATATTTCCAGTCGGCGTCATCATCGGGCGCATAGCCGATCACCGCGTCTGCCACACGGCGCGAGATCCATTCGAGCCGGGCTTGCGGAATCGCGAGGCGGAAGGGTCTCTGCACGAAGGTTGCTTCCGGTGAAAATGTCGCGAAAGAAACGTGAACGTAATCTCTGATCATGTGAAACGCAAATAACGCGTTGCATTTATTCCGAGGTCGGGATTACGCTCGCGGCCATTGGAAGAAGGAACATGCAGAGGCACAGGCCTGCTTGCCTACGATCAGGCGCATGTCGATACGGGGCGGCGAGCCGGCCCGCGTCCGAAGCGCCGAGCATGCCTTTTTTCGACTATGAGGCCTACGACAATCTGACTTGCATCAACGAGCAGGTCTTCATCGATTCGATCAGTAATCCGCAAGGCATGGCGCGGGTCGCCGAGAACGAGGTTGGCCGCCGGCGCATCAAATGAACGAAAGACCGACGATGGCGAGTGAAAGCGAAAGGCAATCCGACAAACGCTGGTCGATCCGGCCCGAGGGCTCCAACTGGGGCGATTTCGGCGTCGACGACCAGATCGGGCGCCTGAATCTGATCACTCCCGAGCGCCGCCGCGCGGCCGCGGCCGAAGTGACCGAGGGGCTGGCCTTCTGCCTGTCGCTGCCGCTCGACTGCCCGCGCGTACAGCTCAACCCGCGCCGTTTCCCACCGCAGATGTCGTTTGCGATGCGTGGGCAAGATCCGGCGATGAACTATCCCTACGACCGGACCTTTCCCGGCCAGAAGGACGTCGTCTGTGATGACCGCGCGCTGCTGAGCCTGCAGTATTCGACGCAGTGGGACGCGCTCTGCCACATGGGGTTCCTGTTCGATGCACAGGGGAACGGCGAGGCGGAAGCGACCTATTACAACGGCTACCGGGCGAACGAGCACATCCATGGTCCGTTCGATTACCTCCATGACCGCGAGCCCAAAGACGGCCCCTATGGCGCGCATGCACTGGGGATCGAGAGGTTGGCCGAGACCGGGCTGCAGGCGCGCGGGGTGATGATCGATCTCTTCGCCCATGTCGGGCTGGAGGCGGTGGCGGTCGGCTACGACCGGCTCATGCGCATCCTCGACGCGGATCGGGTGGTAGTCGAGCCGGGTGACGTGCTGTGCTTCCGCACCGGCTTCGACCGGGCTCTGTTGACGCAATATGCCGACCCGGCCGCGCCGTTCGATCCGCACCGCTGTTCGGGCCTCGACGGTTTCGACGAGGGTGTCCTGCGATGGATCGACGAGTGCGGCGCGGCGGCGCTGGTATCGGACAACGAGGCGGTGGAGTTCATGCCCGACTTCAAGCGCGAGACGCCGCATGGCTCGCGCGTGCCGCTGCACAACCACTGCCTGTTCAAGCTGGGTATCCCGCTCGGCGAGCTGTTCCTGCTGAGCGACCTCGCCGACTGGCTGCGCGCCAACGGCCGCTCGCGCTTCCTGTTCACCGCGCCGCCGCTGCGTCTGCCGAGCGCGGTGGGGTCGCCGGTGACCGGGGTAGGGACGGTATGATCTCAAGGATGGATTTGCCGGCGGGGGCGCCTCACGCCCGCGCCCAAGTCGTCTGCCCGATCCTGCCAGCCTGGATGAGTCGCCGTCGTCTTCCGGTTCTGGATTGGACTCTACGGCTTGCTGGAACGGCAGTCTCAAGCCTCCGCCACAGCGTCGATGGGGAAATCTGGCGCGCCATGCGCGATTTCGAAATGGCGCGCGCGCCCGCGCGGATGACCGCCGCTATTCGCGCGGCGGCAGCCCCAGCACTTTGGCGGCATTGTCGTAGAGGAACTTCGGCCAGACCTCGGCCTTAAACGGCACTTCGTCCATTTCGGCGAAGATCCGCGTCAACTCGAGGCCCATGGGAAAATAGCCGCCATAGATCACCTTGTCGGACCCGCGCGAGTTGGCGAACCTGATGATCGCCTCGGGCCAGTATTTCGGCGCGAAGGCGGAGGTCGAATAATAGAGGTTAGGCCATTTCAGCAGCAGCTTTACCGCCAGGTCCTCCCAGGGCTCGGCGCCGTGGCGCATGACCAGCTTGAGCTCGGGCAGGTCGTAACAGACCTCGTCGAGATGGCCGACATATTGCGGCATCATCGGGATACGCGGGCCGGGCACGCCGACGTTGACGAAAATCGGCAAGTCGAGTTCGATGCACTTGGCGTAGATCGGATAGGCGCGTCTGTCGTTGATTGGCACCGGCGGTTGCTGGCCCGAGGGGAAGAAGGATACGCCCTTGATTAGCCCCTCGTCGTACTCGCGCTGGATCAGCCGGACCGCGTCCATGCCCTTGTTGGGATCGACCGGACGGATCGCGGCGAAGCGGTCCGGATGGCGGCGCATTGCCTCGAGCGCGCGGTCGTCCGACATGTGGATCACGCCGACGCGGATGTTGTGCGCGTCCATCTGGGCAAGCGTTTCCGCGATCGAGGCGAGGCGGTCGTCGGCTTCCCCGATTTCTTCGGGAATGTCCTTGAACATATATTCGGCCGGGTGGCGCTGCCAGTCGCCCTTGGTGCTGGCGACGCCCATCTGGTGCGTGTCGCGAAAGCCGATCAGCGTGTCGATCACGGGGATATCGTGGGGGCGTGGCACAGATCGGCGTCCTTTTGATTGCGAGCGGGTGGACCGCGACCGCACGGCGATATTGCAACAGGCGCGGAGTATTGTAAAGCTGCCAGCCGATCCGAACGGCTCCGGCGGCGTCGACGAACGGGCTGCGCTGCTAATGCCCGGCCGCGAGCTGGCTCTGCTTTTGTTCCTGGCGCCAGCGCGTCTCGAGGCCGCCGGGATCAGTCTTCATTGCCGACTCCATCGGCGTGTTCTGAGGTCTCTCAGCGTTCTGTTTCGATGTCATAGGGCCTGACGTTATGTCCTTCGCCCGATGCTACCTCGATCGCGTCGAGCAGGCGGTGTAGCTTTACCGCCATGTCGAAGTCGGCGACCGTTCTATTGCCCGAGCGGATATCCTGTTCGAATCGGCGATAGAGCTCAGCGACGTTGATCGCTGCGCCCTCGAGTCCCTGCAGGTCCGACGACGGTTGCGGCTCGCTCCCCGGCGGGCCCGTAACCGTGAGCGCGGCACACTGATAGCCGCCGGGATGGCGTCCGGTGATCTCCAGCTTACCCTCTGTGCCTTGGAGCTCGAAGCGCAGCGGCATGCCGTCGCCGCTGACGATCTCGATGCTGGAGACGCAGCCGCCCGCATGCCGGCCATGGATCAGCAGGTGATCGGCGCAGGTCCGCTCGACCAGTTCGCCGGTCCCGGCGATCTCGACGCGGTCGCGCAGGATCGAATTGCAGGCACCGACCTCGACGAAGGGCCCGATCACTGCGGCAGCCATGGCGAGCGTGTGGCCGCCGGCGATCGTGGCCAGGGTCGCGCCGTTGCGCCGGTCCTGGAGATAGGCGTAGTGCGGCGGCGCTATCGCGCCCCAACCGGCGGTCGCCGACACGACTCGGAGATTGAGCGGCCGCCCGATCGCCCCTTCGTGCACCAGCCGGGAGGCATGGCGCACCGCGAGCGAATTTGCACCCTGCAACCCGATCGCGACATGGACGCCGGCCTTGTGCGCTGCCTCGGCGAGCTCCTCGGCCTCGGCCGTGTCACGTGCCAGCGGCCATTCGCAGTAGACATGCTTGCCGGCTTGCAGTGCGGCTAGGACGATGGCCCGGTGCTCGGGCACCTTAACCGTAACCGCGACAACATCGATTTCTGGATCGCGCGCGAGGTCGAGCGAATTGTCATAGGCGCGGGCAGCGCCGAAGGCGCTTGCTGCCTGATCGGCGATCTCTCGCGTCCGCGCCGATACTGCATGGATCACCAGACCCGGCAACGCCTTGAGTGCCGGGATATGCGCATCGCGCGCCCAGCCACGCTCCGCATTGGCGCCTGCAAAGCCGATCCTGAGCGGGGCGCCTGTCATCAGCGCGCCCTCGGCAGCCCGAGCACCCGGTCCGCGGTGATCTCGCGCTGGATCTCGTTGGTGCCGCCGGAAATCGAGAAGACCCAGCTCCACAGATAGTCGTAGGTCCAGGGATGGGCGCTGCGGTCACCATCGAATTCGAGGAAGCTCCAGCCCAGGATATCGCTGACGACTTCGCTCAGCGCCTTGTGCGTCGCCGTGACCATCAGCTTCATCATCGATCCCTTGGGACCGGGGACGCCGGTGCGGTCGGTCTCGGTGATGTCGCCCAGCGTCATCGAGCGGATGGCGATGCAGTCCGCCTTGATCGCGGCGAGGCGTTGGGCCACGCCGTCGTCCTCGATCGCCCGGCGGCCGTCTTCCAGTCTGGTCTTCTCGGCCAACTCGATTGCGCGGTTCACGCGCTCGTAGAGCTCGAGCTGGTCGCCGATGAAGCCCAGGCCGCGCTCGAAGCTCAGCGTCGCCAGTGCGGTTGACCAGCCCTGGCCGATCTCGCCGACGACATTCGCGATGGGTATGCGCACGTCGTCGTAGAACACCATGGAGACGTGCTCGTCCTGCAACATCGTGCGAACCGGTTTGATGTCGATGCCCGGCGTCTTCATGTCGCAGATGATCCAGGTCAACCCCTTGTGTCGTTCGGAGCCGGGATCGGTGCGGATCAGCAGTTCCTGGAAGTCGGCATATTGCGCGTCGGTGGTCCACATCTTGGCGCCCGTGACGACGATGTGGTCGCCGTCGATCACGCCGCGCGTCTTGAGTGCGGCGAGGTCCGACCCGGCGTTGGGTTCGGAAAACCCCTGGCACCACAGCACCTCACCCGACAGGATGCGGTGCAGGTGGAAGCTCTTCTGTGCGTCGGTGCCGCGCGCGATTACGGTGGGGCCCGCGTGCATCATTGCGACATAAGTGGTGTTGATGTGGTGCGGCGCGCGGGCGCGCGCCAGTTCCTCGTACCAGATGACCTGCCGCAGTCCGGACAGGCCGAGGCCGCCGTACTCCTTGGGCCAGGCGACGCCAGCCCAGCCATGATCGTAAAGCTTGCGCTGCCAGTCGCGGTCGAATTGCGCCGCCGCAAAGCCTTCGGCCGGCCGGCTATGCTGCGGGACATTGGTTTTGAGCCATTCGCGGGCCCTGGCGCGGAAGTCCCGGTCGGCATCGGAATATTGGAGATCCATTTCAGTCCTCCACTCGCGCGTCGAGCAGCCGGCCGAGCAACATGCGCTTCGCGCCGAACAGGCGCGAAAGCAGCAGCGCATGCTTCATCAGTAGATGCGCATTGTGCTCGTCGGTCACGCCAATGCCGCCGTGGAGCTGGATATTCGCGTCGGTATTGGCGAGCGCGGCGACATTGGCCATGTGCTTGGCGACGTCGAGATGGACGGCGGCGTCAACGCGCCTTTCCTTGACCGCCGCAGCGGCATACCAAAGCTGCGAGCGCGCCGCCTCGAGGCGCACTGCCATGTCGGCGCAGGGGTGGCGCACGGCCTGCCACGAGCCGATCTTGCGGCCGAAGGTCTCGCGGATCTTGGCATAGTCGACGATGAGATCGAGCGCCGCCTCGGCGATACCGACCAGCATGGCGGCCGCGCCGAGTTGACCGAGTTGCCAGGTGCGCTCGCTGTCGATGCTCTCCAGCGGCGCGGGCAGCGTCTCCACGATGCGCAGCGAGTTCGCTGGATCGAGCGAAGGACGCGGCGCCGCTGGCACTGCTGCTAGGGAAAAGAGACGTGCGCATCCGAGTTCGACCGACAGCCCAAGATCGCTATCGGCCGAGCCGATCAGTCTGTGCGCTTCGCCATCGGCGACCAGCAGCGCGACTCCGCGTCTACCGGCGATGATCTCACCGCGCAGCCCGCCATCAATAGCCGCATTCGCGGCAAGGCACTGCGCGAGAACGTCGACTGGACCGCATTGCCGGCCCACTTCGCGAAAGAACAAGGCATGCTCGACCGCCGATAGCCCGCTGCCGCCCTCACACTCGGGTACGGCAAGAGCGAACCAGCCCATGTCACCGAAGAGCCGGCGCACTGTGGCAGTCGTGTCGGCGGAACCGGGCGAATGAAGGCGGTCGATCGGCATCGCGTCGGCGAGGAAAGTGCCTGCCGCATCCGCGATTTCGACTTCGTCTCCGTCAGGCGCGAGATACATGCCGCGCCCCCCGTTCCTGCGCGATCGATTTGCTCATCGTAGAATGATCCACAGCTTATGCATTAATCCGAATTGCCTCTCCTACGCGAGCGTCAAGGAATTGCAACAGGCGAAGTTTATTTAGTTCCATAAGTGCCTGCAAAAGAGCCAAGAACCATCGCTTTTCAACCGGTGAACGGCACTTCAGCGACACCGGTCTCGCCAGGCTCGAAGGCGAAAAGGGGTCCGTTCGACACGGTTGAGGCCGTGACGGGGGGCATCGCCATCTGCGTGCTCGTGACATAGAGCGTCTTGAACTCGGGGCCGCCGAACGCGGGCTTGGTCGGATTGGAGAACGGCAGGGCGACGATCCGGTCGAGCGTCCCGTCGGGCAGATAGCGGCGCAGCGCGCCGGCGGCGACATTGGCCAGCCAGTAGCCGCCCTCGCTGTCCACGGTCGCCCCGTCGGCGAAGCCTTCGCCATCGCCCAGCTTCACGAAAGAGCGGCGGTTCGAGAGCTCGCCGGTGGCGGGATCGAGGTCGAAGGCTTCGACCTGGCGCGTCGGCGAGGTGACCGCGTACATCGTCGAGCCGTCGGGGCTGAAGGCAAGACCGTTGGCGACATGGACGCCGGTGATCACGAGGGTCAGCCGGTCGCCGTCTAGCCGGCAATAGCCCGAATCCGCCGATGTCCGGTCGGTGGGATAGCGGGTGTCGAAGCCGCCGATCCAGAACCGTCCCTGCCGGTCGCAATGGCATTCGTGGAGTTTCACGTGCGCGGGGAAGGGTGAGGGCACGCGGAAGGACAACTCGCCGCTCTCCGGATCGAAATCGTAGAGCCCGTCGGCGAGTGCCACGAGCAGGCCGCCTTTCGCCTTGGGCACGAAGCCGCCGATGCGTTGTGGCATCGGCCACATTGCGTGTGCGCCGCTTTCTGGATGCCAGCGATGCAGTTCGGGCGGATGTTCGCAATTGACCCACCACAGCGACTGTTCGCTCGCCGACCAGATCGGCGTTTCGCCGAGATGGTTGCCGGCGTCGAAGGCGACTCGAACTTCGGTCATTAGGCGGTCTCCAGCAATTTGCCGATGAAGTCGGCGGCGCGGCGCAGGCCTGTATCCTCGCCTTCCGCCTGCAGCCGCGGTCCGATGATCTCCAGATCGAACCACCCGGTAAAGCCCGCGCGGATGATCGCCGGGATCAGCCGGTCCAGCGGTACCGCGCCGTCGCCCGGCACCGCCCGGCAAGGCAGGCCGCGGTCGCCGTAGACGTAGTCGCTCACCTGGACGAGCGCGGTGAGCGGCGCGGCATCGGCCATCGCGGTGTCGATGTCGGTATCGACCCAGCAGGCGAAGAGGTCGATCGTCACGTCGATCCCCGCCCTGCGCGCCAGCGTCGTGGGATCGGCAAGCCGGTGCGCGAGCGAGGCGTCGGCATAGAGATGCGAGGTGGGTTCGATTCCGAGCCGGATTCCCACCGCGCGCGCGGCCTCGGCGTAAGGCGCCATCGCTTCGGCGAAGCGCTCGGCGGCTTGCGGCCAGCTCAGCGCGCCGCGTCCGCCGGTGGTCATGGTGATCGTCCGCGCGCCGATCTCGCCCGCGATGTCGATCGTCCGGCTGAGCCGCTCGCGGCCCGCCTCGGCTTCGGACGGTGTGGCATAGGCAAAAGCGCGATGGGTCAGCGTCGCCACTTCGAGGCCGGCGTCACCCATCGTCTGCGCGCTCTCGCGCACGCCGAAGGCTAGGATCTGCTCGAGATCGGGGCTGATCCCGCGCGCGCCGATACGCGCCACTCGATCCGCCAGGGCGCCCAGCGGAGCGAACGGCAGGCACAGCGTGTTGATCGAGATCGCGGGATGCATCGTTCAACCCGCCAGCGGCGTCGACTGGACGGCGACGAGGCGCCAGTCGTCGCCCGCCTTGCTCCAGACGGTGATGACCCGGTTGTTGAGCCGCTTGTCGACGCCTTCGACACGCACGTCGGTGGTCATCCGTCCGGTGAGCAGGGCGGCATCGGGCCCGAGCGGCGTCACCTTCTCCTCCGACCAGGTGATGGCGACATAGTGGATACGGCCGGCGGCCATCTTGGCGAGCAGGGCGGCCTTGTCGTCGATCGCGCCGGTGGCGTGGCTGAAGTGCAGGCGCGGATCGAGCAGGGCCTCGAGCGCGGCATTGTCGTTCGCCAGCATCGCGTCGCAGCGCCGCTTTTCGGCCGCCAGTACCGCGCTTTCGATAGATCCGCTCAAGTTCCGTTCCTTCCCGGTCCGCGCCGAATCGCGGCACGCCTACAGGCCACAGGCATAGCCACTCGCATCGCGCGGAAAAAGGAAATGCACCAGAGGCATTGACTAAATACCGCGATTACCCGAGCCAGCGATGAAACGTGAGGAAGGTGGATGATGGCAAGGTTTGACGGCAAAGTCGCGATCGTCACTGGCGGCGCGCGCGGGATTGGCGCGGCGATCGTCGCGCGGCTCGCGTCCGAGGGCGCGAAAGTGATGATCGCCGATGTCAACGCCCCGGCCGAGACAGGCGAACACGTCGCCTTCCTCAAGACCGATGCGACCGTGGCCGCTGATGTTCAGGCCGTCGTCGCGGCGACGCTCGATCGCTGGGGGCGGCTCGATATCCTGGTCAACAACGCCGGCATCGGTGCGCTGGTGGAAACGCCCGAGATGGCGGAGGAGGTCTGGGACCGGGTCTTCGCCATCAACACCCGGGCGATCTTCCTGTTCTGCAAGGCGGCGATCCCGGCCATACGTGAGGCCGGCGGCGGCGCCATCGTCAACATCGCCTCGATCTCAGGCCTGTTGGGCGATTACGCGATGGGGGCTTATAACGCGTCCAAAGGCGCCGTGGTGAACTACACGCGCTCGCTGGCACTGGATTGCGGGCGAGACGGGATTCGGGTCAATGCGCTCTGTCCAGGCCTGATCGAGACCGAGATGGCGAGGGCGGCCGTCGCCGATCCGCTCGACCGGGCCTTCTGGTTCGATCGCATACCGCTGGGCCGCTCGGGCACACCCGAGGAGATGGCAGCGGTGGCCGCGTTCCTGGCGTCGGACGACGCCTCCTACCTGACCGGTGTGATCCTGGCGGCCGATGGTGGTATCACCGCCCATTCCGGCCAGCCCAACGCCCCGCAGCGCATTCGCGAACGCACCCGGCGGCAGGGCTGATCCGACGCACAAACTCGCGATGCGCGAGGAATAGGCACGCATCTGGCTGAGACGCGGAGACGAGCAGAACGAGGATATCGTGAACACCAGCCCCGCTGGTCGATGTACTTTTTGCCGGGTGGAGCGCAAAGGATAGCCAGCGGGTGAACGCCGGTTTTGCGGCAGGTGCCGATCATGCTTGCTACAAGTCGCCGGAGTCAGCCACGGCCGCGATATCGTTATACTTGGTCCTGCTTGGCCGAGCTGGCGGCCGCGTTGCCATATGCGCGCTTCGGGCACTGGCCGGCCGCAAGGCGTGCTTCGTGCCCGATGCCGCCGTCAGGTTGAGTGAAATGCATCGTTTCAGAATCATTCTATTTATGTTACGCGATGTCACACTAAGCAGCGCGTCCAGTCTCTGGCTGTCTGGACGGCCAAGTCGGGAATGGAGGCATGCCATGGAAATTCGTTTGCTGATCAAAGGTGGAACAATCGTCGATGGGTCTGGTGCGCCGGCTTATGCGGCGGATGTCCGCGTGGCCGACGGACGAATCACGGAGATCGGAACCGGCCTTCAGGCTGGCCCGGGAGAGCGCATCATCGATGCCGCTGACTGCTATGTCGCCCCGGGCTTCATCGAGACGCATAACCATTGGGATGGCGGCGTCTGGTGGAATCCCAATCTCGAGCCGCTTCCGGGCTATGGCGCTACGACCTCGATCAACGGCAATTGCGGCTTCTCGCTCGCGCCCGCGCCGCAGACCGACGAAGACCGGCAGAACGTCATCGATATCTTCAATTACTTCGAGGACATCCCCGAAGAGCCGATGCGCCAGATCGTCCCGTGGGACTGGAAGAAATGGAGCGAGTACAAGGCTTCGATGCAGGCCAAGGTGAAGCTGCCGCTGCATTTTGGCGCCTTCTGCGGCCACATTCCGCTGCGCCTCTGCGTGATGGGCCAGGAGGCCTGGAACCGCGCGGCGACACCTGCGGAAATCGACCTAATGTGCGAACTGCTCGACGATGCGCTGGCCGCCGGCGCGATGGGGCTGTCGTCGAACTATCTCGACTACGACAAGTTCGAACGTCCGCTGCCCTCGCAGCAGGCCGACGATGCGGAGTTCGAGGCGCTATTGGGTGTGCTGGCCCGTTATCCCGGTGCGACCTTCCAGATCATCCTAGACTACTTCATGCGCAAGACCGCCAATGCATCGCTCGAACGCTTCGGCCGGCTGGCGAAGGCGGCCGGTATCCGGATGCAATGGGCCGGCATGCCGGCGCTCGAATACATGGCCGACCAGCTGCCCCGGGCCGAGGAACTGCACGAGGAGTTCAAGGCCGAGGGCCTGGAAATCTACACCTCCTTCAACGTGATATCGCCGACCTCGGTGATCAATTTCGGTCGCACCCTCGTCTTCGGGCAGAACGGCAATCCGGTGTGGCAGGAACTGGTCAACACGCCGGGCTGGGACGCCAAGGCGGCCATGCTTGCCGATCCGGAATGGCGGGCGCGGGCGCGTGCCTCATGGGATAACCAGTTCGCTCATTCGTACCTGCATGTCCCCAGCGCCAATCTGCTGCGCGAGAGCGAATCCGGCTATGGGCCCACCGGCGTCACGCTAGCGGACTACATGGCGCAGACCGGTATCGAGCACGCCTCGGACGCCATGGCGGAATGGGTGCTCAACAACGGCCAGGAATCGACCATCCTCAAGAAGAGCTGGGAGAAGAGCGAGCCGGTACTCGAGAAGCTGCTGGTCGATAGCCACTCGCTGGCCAACGTCAGCGACGCCGGCGCGCATGGCAAGCTGTTCTGCGGCGCGGGCTACAACGTCTTCCTGCTCACCGACTATGTGCGCGACCGCAAGGTGATCTCGCTCGAACAGGGCGTGCACATGCTGACGTGGCGGCTGGCCGATTTCTTCGGCCTGCACGACCGCGGACTGATCGAAGTGGGCAAAGTGGCTGACATCACCGTGTTCAACCTTGATGAGATAGAGATGCGGCCGGAAAAGAAAATCTGGGACGTGTGGGACGGCACCGGTGGACGCACCTATCGCTACACCCGCGACCCGGCGCCGATGCGGCTAACGCTGGTCGCCGGCGTTCCGACTTTCGACAACGGCGAGTTCACCGGGCGTTATCCGGGTGAATTCATCGGCCCGGAAACGGCGCACGCCCATTCATTGGCAGAGGCCGCGGAGTAGGCACGTGTCAGCCGTGCCAGCAGTATCGCGCCCGGCGTTGGGGGAATTCCAGCGCCGGCGCAAGCAGGACAGCCGCCAGCAATTGCTGGCGGCTGCGACCGAGGCCTTTTGCGCGAACGGCTATTTCGCGATTTCCGTGGACGAGATCGCCACCGCGGCCGGGGTCAGCCGGATGACGTTCTACCGCCATTTCAGCAGCAAGGCAGCGCTTGCGGCCGAGCTGTTCCGCCAGAGTTCCGAAGCTGCCATGCCCCGCCTCCTTGCCATCGGCCAGCGTGATTTCCGCGAGCGTCAGGTCGTTCTGGCCTGGATCGCCGAGCTTTTCGAAGCCAATCGCGCCAGTGGCCCGATCCTGCGCGTATTCATGCAAGCGAACGCCGAAGAGCTCGGCTTTACCCAGACGGGCCACAGCTTCATCACTGATCTGATCGTCCGCCTCGGTCAGTACATTCCTGCATTCGCGCTTGATCCCGATGATCCGAGAGACCGTCGTGGGTGGGTTGCGGCCTGGCTGCTGCTTTATGAAATTCTCGATCAGGGTAATCATGCCGCGCGCGGCGCGGGCGTCGCCACGGATCCGCTGGCTATCGAAATCCTGGGCGAACGTTTCCTTGGCTTTGTGAACGCGGAGGTACGTCGCGGCAGGTAAAGCCGGGCATGAAGTTTCTCCTGCCTCTGAAAACGAACCCGCCAAACGCTGCACAACATTGTGCTTAGAGGCATTTGAATAGCCAAGAGCCAGCTGGTGATCTGGGACCAATGGGCAAAGGCCGGACGTCCCCAATTTTGTGCCGGCCGGGGAAGGAAAGCCATGAAATCTATCGCGCAATATGCAGGCAACCTGCTGAACCATGTCGAGGCGCTGTACCGCCCTGGCGAGCGGGAGCTTGCGATCGAATTGGTCGAAGCGCTCGGCTGCGCAGTTACCGATACCGGCTTCAAGGGCGACGGAGTCGATACCTTTCTGGCTGTTCACCCTAATCCCGACGACAGAAATCCAAACAACAACGTCTTCTATATTTCTCAGATAAGGTCGAATCAGCTGGCAGTTGAAGAGCGATTGAGGCGGTTGAACGAGGAAGATAGCGAATTCGCCGCGCTGCTCGAAAATTATCGTCAGGAGGCCTGCACGAAGCCGTTCGGAATACCGCATTTCGCGCTACGATACCCCTCGTCGCAAGACGTCGACGACGTTTCAAAACGTATCAATGCCTCGCTGAAGCACCGGCTCAAGGATCGGCTGCACCTCCGCATCTTTCGCCCGGGAGATGCAGATGCGGCGGTCTGCAGCCTGACTCAGGGATTCCTTTTTCAGGATGTGATCGTTTCGGGCTCGTTCTTGATGGGCCAACTCATCGAGCTTCAAACCCAATCCTGAGGCGATTGCCTGCTCCACCGATATCAGCGCATACGATAGCGCACGGGTAGATATTTCACCCCGCCGACAAAGCTTCCTTCAACGATGCGCGGCGTGTCCGCCAGTTCGATGTGCTCGACCCGTGCGATCAGTTCACGGAAGAAGGAAACAAGTTCAAACCGCGCCAGATACTGGCCGAGGCAGACATGGGGCCCGGTTCCGAAGGCGAGGTGGCGATTTGGTTGGCGATCGATGCGGAAGGTGAAGGGATCTTCATAGACCGTCTCGTCGAAGCTCGCGGAAGGATAGCTGAGCAACAGGTGATCGCCCGCCTTCACCTTTTTTCCTGCAACTTCGCTATTTTCGACAGCTGTGCGGCAGAAGTGCTTGACCGGCGTGGTCCACCGCAGAATTTCCTCCACGGCAAGCGGCAGCAGCGACGGATCGGCACGCAGTTTTGCCATTTCCTCCGAATGATCGAGCAGAGCGAGCAGGCCGCCCGTCAGGCTGTAACTGGTGGTGTCGTGGCCGGCCGTGGCAATGATGTTGAAATAGCCGAAGACGTCGCGGTCGGAGAGGTGTTCGCCGTTGATACGTGCATTTGCGATCACGCTGGAAAGATCGCCATTAGGTTTGCTGCGCCGGTCCGCGATGATTTTCTGGAAATACGCGTACATTTCCATCATGGCCGTTCGCGCGCCACCACCTTCCGCCTGGAATTCCGGATCCTGGCTCGACAGTGTCTGTTGGGTCAGGCGCATCATCATCGGCTCGTCTTCCTGCGGCACGCCCAGCATTGACATGATAACACGCAGCGGGAACGGCATGGCGATCTGGGCGAAATCACATTCGCCATCGCTCTTCGCCATCTGGGAGATGAATTCGCCGGCCAGCGTTTCGATGTCCCGAAGGGTCGCTTCAAGGCCCTTGGGGGTGAAGTAGCTCTGGGTTATCGCACGATAGGCAAGGTGCTCTTCCCCATCCATCAGGATGAGGTTGCGCATGAAATCCTTGGTATCCTTTCCGCCTGCTGCCTGCCGTGCCATCGCCTCATAGGACAGGGGCAATAGTACCTGGCGAGGTTCATTGATGAAGCGCTTCGCGTTCCGTTCAATTGCCATGATATCTGCGTGGCGGGTCACTAGCCAGAACGGCGCGTAATCCTCGGCCTGGATATAGGGCAGTGGATCGGTCCGCCGCAGCCTTGCGAGCAATCCGTGCAGCGCCCGATTGTCGGTAAAGGTGCGGGGGTCGGCAATGGCTTCTGCCGGCAGGTCGGTGTCATGCATGCGTTCTCTCCGATGCGATGTACTGCAGGGCCTCGGGACGGCCAGCAGCGGCAACGGCCGACGGTGTCGTGACCTGTCGATGCAATGCTTGCTCCTCTCGGCGTACTCGGCAATAAGGTACGTAGAAAGAAATGCAACAGGTGCCTTGCAATGCGAATCGGTAGGTCCAGTTCGGCCGTGGTCACGGGCAGGGCATCCGGCCTCGGCCTAGCCCGCGTCCAGGCCGCCGGCGTAGAAGCGGCAATCTTCCGACCTCGACCCCGAAGCAGGGAAAAAAGCTGCAGCGGAAACCGGCGCGCGGTTCTGCCAGGCCGCGGTGCTATCAGGCAACGGTCCCGACGCCGCCTACGCCAAGGCGCGCGCGGCGAACGGGCAGGAGCACATCCTGATTACCGGCGCTGGCGGCGGTAAAGCCATGATTACGATCCGTAAGGACCGCGAGACCGGCGCGATGAAGCTGTTCCCGACCGCCGAATTATGGCCGCACAGGCAGCTGTTCGTAGATGCCCACGGCGGGCGCCCCCATTTTGAATCCTGTGAAATCCGCTGACGGGAATACGCAGTCCATGCTGACCAAGGCGGATGATATTGCGATTCATCGAACGTCGAAGCCGATCGGCCATGCGTGCACGGACCAGAGTTTCTGCGGCCGCTATTTCTTAAGCGACAATTGCAAGGGAGTCTGAGAGCGATGGAGCGGCGCCTCAAGCATTACATTGCCAGCCACATGCCCGATGCGAGCGATCTATCGGTCGACGGACTGACCCGGATATATGGCGGCAGCAGCCAGGAAACGTTTCGCTTCCGAGCGTGCTGGAATGAGCGTGGCAAATCGATCGAACGGCGGCTGATCCTCCGACGCGACGCGGCCGCGGGCTTGGTGGTGGCCGAACGCGACCTCGAATATAAGGTTTACAGGGCGCTGGCGGGCCACGGTATTCCCATACCTGCGGTCTATTTCCTGGAACTCGATCCGCAATGGCTCGACCGGCCCTTCTTCATCATGGATCTTTGCCCGGGCAAGCCAGGAAACCCATTCATTACCGCCGACCCCTATGAGGGCCATGGCGAGGCGATCGGTCGGCAGTTCTGGGCGATCATGGGCAGGCTGGCGGCGATCGACCATCGCGCGGTCGGTCTCGAAACGCTGCGCAATGGAAAGGCAGGAGGTGGTTTCTGGTCGCTTGAGCTCGATCGCTGGGAAACGATCCTGGACGAGGGCGAGTGGGTGATCGAGCCGATCGTGCGAGGTTCGCTGCGCTGGCTGCGGCGCAATCCGCCGCCAGAGCCCATGAAACCTGCCATCGTGCATGGCGATTACCGTTCGGGTAATTTCCTGTTCACTCCGGAGGGGGAAATCAGTGCGATTCTCGATTGGGAAATGTGCCACATCGGCGATCCCATGGAGGATATCGCTTGGGCCATCGATCCCTTCTGGCCGATCACCCGGCATCTCCCGCTGGAGGAAGGGTTGGTCCGGTGGGAGCAGGCCAGCGGCTCGCCAGTCGATCGCTCGGCGCTCGGCTGGTGGCGCCTGTTCAGCGCGGTCAAGGCCTGCGCGATCTGGACGACGGCAGAAGCGAGTGTTGCGTCCGGTGCCAGCTACGAGATGACCGTCGCCCTATCTGGCATTCGTGCCGGACATTTCCACCGAAAGCATTTGCTGGCGCTGCTGCGCGAAGTGGGAGCAATCGCATGAAGTTGACGCTCGAAGCTTCGCTCCAGCGGATCGGCCAGATGCTGCGCGAACGGGTCGCTCCCGAACTGCAAAGCGATTTCATTGCGCAATCGGCACGTCTGGCTGGCGGCCTACTCAATATCTGTGCCAACTGGGTCGATGATGCAGCCGAACTGCGCGTTCTGGAAAACGCGGCGATCCGCGCGCTGCTGGGTGAGGCGGCGACCGTTGTGAGCGGCGAATGGTCGATGCGGCTTGCCGAGGCTGCGCGGTCCGCCGATCCCGGATTGAAGATCAGCGTCCTTGATGCCGAGAACCATCGCCTGCGTGCGCTGCTCGTGGAACTGCATGCCCAGGTTGAAACATTGGCTGATTCCAATGCCAAGGCCACAGACCAGCGCATCTGGCAATTGCTGGAAGACATCGAATTGAAGCGCGCCCCGCGTGAGTAAGCGCTTCTAATTTGCGGGCCAGTAACGAGCCTTCAGCTCCTTTTTGTAGAGCTTACCGGTTTCGGCGCGGGGCAACTCCTTCTCGAAATCGATGCTGCGAGGGCACTTCACGTTCGCCAGTCGCTCGCGGCACCAATCGATCAGTTCGTTGGCGAATTCTTCGGTAGCGGACTCCCAGCAGGCTGGCTGGATCACAGCTTTCACTTCTTCGCCGAAATCGGGATGCGGCACTCCGAAGACCGCGGCATCCGCCACCGCGGGATGAGTCGCCAGCAGGTTTTCGACTTCCTGCGGGTAGACGTTAACGCCGCCCGAAATGATCATGAAGTCCTTGCGATCCGACAGGAAGAGGTAGCCTTCCTCGTCAACGTGGCCGACATCGCCCATGGTCGTCCAGTCCGGGCGCAATGGGTTCTGCGCCGCAGCGGTCTTTGCCGGATCGTTGTGGTAGCGGAACGGCTTCCCGCCGCTAAAAAAGATCGTTCCGGTCTCGCCTATCGGCAACTCCGTGCCGTCGTCGTCGCAGATGTGGATCTCGCCAACCACCGCGCGGCCGACAGAACCGGGTTTGCGCAGCCATTCCTCGCTGTTGATCGTGACATGGCCATTGCCCTCGGATCCGGCGTAGAATTCGTCGATGATCGGGCCGAGCCAGTCGATCATCGCCTGCTTCACCGGAATGGGACAGGGGGCGGCCGCGTGGATCACCGTCTTCAGCGAAGAGATATCGTAGCGGTCCCTGACCTCCTCGGGCAGCCTGAGCAGGCGGATAAACATGGTCGGTACCACCATCGCCGCGTTGATCCTCCACCGTGCGATCGCACCCAGGAAACTTTCCGCATCGAACTTGGGCATGATCACGGTCGTGCCGCCCAGCGCCTGGATCCCGGCGGTGAAGCCGAGCGGTGCGGCGTGATAGAGCGGGGCAGGTGACAAGTAGATCGTGTGCTTGCCCACCCCATACAGGCGGCCGAACAATTGCGCGCCGGGATTGGGTTGGACAGGCGACCCGCCAGTTGAGGCGTAGCGAATCCCCTTGGGGCGGCCGGTCGTACCCGACGAATAGGACATTCTTCCGCCGATCTGCTCATCGTCAATCGGCGACGCGGGCTGGTCGAGGCAAAGACCCCGCCACTCCGGAAGATTGCCAACGGTGCCGATCGTCAAGACATGAGCCAGCCCCGGCATGCCGCCGCGTTTCGTCGCAACATCGCGCGCGGTATCCGCGAGCGCGTCGGACACCAGCAGTGCCTTTGCCTCGCTGTCGTTCACGATATAGGCGATTTCGTCGGACTTGAGCCGGGCCGAGAGAGGCACCAGAATCAATCCGGCACGCTGAGCCGCCCAGTAGATGTCGAACACCTCGGGCCGATTGTCGCTGGCCAATGCAAGCGTGTCGCCGTTGCCCAGGCCCAGTGCTCGGAGCGCATGAGCGCCGCGATTGGCACGCTCCTCAAGTTCGCCATAGCTGATTGTCTCACCTGTCCCGGCCATGATCACGGCAGCCTTTTCGGGGAAGGTCTCGGCATGGAGGCGTGGATGCATGGACGTCGACTTTTTTTGAGATGGAATGGCTGGCGAGCCTTGAGAGACCCGTCTCGGCGTGTAAAGGGTGTCGGAAAATATCGCAATGAATCGATTGCAATTCGAAAATAGACACCAGCAAGATTCCCGGCCTGGCCCGCCGGAAACCCGAAAGAGGATGCCATGGGAACGACAACGGCGCGGCAGGAATGGGCCTTGATGTGGCCGCTACCGCTCGCCTCGACGGTGGGCGTCTCGAGCGGCGCCATGTTCGCCTTCTCAAGCGGCGTATTCATGGAGGAAATGACCGGCGCCTTTGGCTGGACCCGCGCGCAGTTCTCGTCGACTTTCGTGATAATGATGGGGCTTGGCCTGTTCCTCGGGCCGGCGGTCGGCTGGCTGATCGACCGGATAGGGCCGCGGCGGGTGGCGCTGATCGGCATCTTGCCCTTCGTCGTCACTTTTTCGATGCTGGGGCTGGCGAGCGGACCGCTGTGGCAATGGTCAGCGCTTTGCGTCCTGTTTGCGCTCTTCCAGATCGCTCTCGGCCAGGTGACCTGGGTTACCGCAGTTATCGGCCGTTTTGAGGCTTCGCGCGGGCTGGCGCTGGCGGTGACACTGGCGGGTTTGGGGCTTGGCAGTTTCGTCTGGCCGCAACTTGCTGCCATCTATATCGAGCGGTTGGGCTGGCGTCTGGCGTTTCCGGCAATGGCTTTGACCTGGATGATCGTCGCGCTGCCCCTGACACTGGCCTTCTTCTACGGGGCCAATGATCGCAGCGCCTTACCCCGGCAGAAGCAGGTGCGGAGGCCCTACGGTCCTGCGCTCAGATCACGCAGCTTCATCGGGCTGGTGTTGGCGGGCGGGCTGTTCGCCAGCGCCTATTTCGGACTTCAGGTCCATCTGGCGCCCTTGCTCAAGAGTGGCGGAATGACGTTGACCTCAGCCGCGGGCATCGTCGGGCTGATCGGTATCTTCTCGGTAATCGGCCGACTCGCGACCGGCCATTTGCTCGACCACCTGCCGACGCGGCTCATCGGCGTCGTCGCCTTCCTGCTCCCGGCGGTTTCGGCGCTACTGCTGATGCTGTTGCCCGGTTCGGTGCCGGCGGCCATCGCCGCGGTCGCGTTGCTCGGACTAGCTTCCGGGGCGGAGCTGGACATCATCACATTCATCGCGGCACGCCGCTTCGGTCGTGACGTGTTCGGCTCGATCTATGCGCTGTTCATGGCGATCATATCGGTCTGTGCGAGCGTCGGGCCGGTTGTCGCCGGAAGTCTGTTTGATGCTGCGGGATCTTACCACGGCTTCCTTGTCTACATGGTCGCGGCGGTCGTCACTGCCGCCGCATTGATCGCGTGGATTCCGATCAGCTCCGAACGGGAGACCGCTCCAGTTCCCGCCACAGCATAACTGGCGAAGGGCGGTTCTAGGCGCGGCTTCGCGGCAGGCCCAGGCGCCGTTCCGCGACCATGCTGCGAAGCACTTCGCTGGTGCCGCCATAGATCGAGGTTGCGGTCGAGTGCCGGTAGCCCTTTTCCACGACCCCGAGCCCTGTCTTGCCTCGGATGAGCGATGCCGGCGCAGCGAGGTCGAGCAGATCCGCCGAATCGTCGATGAAGGCCTGGGTCGAGAAGATCTTCGATGCTGGGCCGTAGGCGAGATCGGGCTGGCCGATCAACCGCATCCAAAGGGCCCGTGCGGATAGCGCCTCGCCGATGCAGGCATCGGTATAGACGTCGGCGAGCCGCGCAAGCGTACCGGCATCCTCGATGGCCGGCCGCCCGTCGCGCTTGGCACCGCGCGCCCATTCGGTCACCGCGTCAATCATGGCGTGGAGCTGGTGGTGATAGTGACTGCCGCCCTGTTCCATGGTTAGCGCCGCCGCCATGACCTTGACCCCACCGTTGACCTCGCCCAGCCGGTAGCGATCCGGGATGCGGACGTCGGCATAGAAGGAAGCGTTGGTGCGTTCGTCCATGAAGGTATGGACGGGATGGATTTCGACTCCCGGCACATCGAGTGGCACCAGGAACATCGTTAGTCCCTTGTGCTTGGGCACTTCGGGATCGGTCCGCGTCAGCAGCAGAACATAGCTGGCGAGCTCTGCGCCCGAAGTGAACATCTTCTGCCCGTTGATGATCCAGCCGTCGGCATCGCGCACCGCACGCGTCTTTGCGGCGAAGACGTCGGACCCGCCCGATGGCTCGGTGAAGCCGAGACAGGCGGTCTTCTCGCCGCGGGCAAAAGGCAGCAGAACTTCATCCTGGAGTTCCGGCGATCCGAAGCGCAGCGCCATGATGCCGGCCATACCGGTCACCCCGCGGGCCAGGCCGGCATAGCCAACCTCTGCCCAGACAGCGTTGCAGGCACGCGCCGCATCGGCATCGGCGTCGCGCCCGCCCCATTTTGCGGGCCAGTCGGGGAAGAGCAGTCCGGCCTTGCCCATGGCGCGGTGGACCTCCCAGTCGTGCGCCTCGAAATTCTCTTCGCCCAGTTGATGCTTCTCGGGATCGATAATCCCCGCGAAGATCGCGCGTGTCTCGTCGGCCAGCATATGCTTCTCGTCGGGAGCCCGGAAGTCGATTTCGACCGGTCCGGTATCCGGCAAGCTTGCCGCCTCGCCCAGCAGCAGCCGTCGGCCAGCTGTTACTAGCTCTGCTCGCGGGTCGCCCAGTGCCAGGGCCCAGGCCTTGGCACGCCGATGATAGAGCTGGATGTCGTATTCGTTGGTCAGGCCGTAACCGCCAAACGTGTGGAGGGCATGGGCGACACTGCGGGTCGCCGTGCGGCTGGCGCGGGCGAACAGCATCGAGATCAGCGCGCCGGCGTCGGGCTTGCCGTCGGCAATCGCGCGCAGCGTCCACCAGAGCAGATAGGCGGTGCCGTCGCCATCAATGATGTCCACGGCAAGCGGATGGGCGAGGCCCTGGTTTGCGCCGATCGGCTGGCCGAAGGCGAAGCGCTCGGTCGCATAGGCGGCGGCCATGGTCACCGCTTCGCGGGCAAGGCCGACAAGCGCGGCCGACGTCAGAAGCTTCCATTCCTCGACGCCCGCCTGCCAGATCCTCTGGGCGTTGGCATTACCGTCGAGCGGAATGCGTTTGCCCGTTCCGGGAACGAACCATGCCAGCGCCGCGCCGCCCAGGGTCTCCGACGCATTGAGGGGAGCTGACGGAATTTCGATGGCGAGCTGCTCACCGTCAAACAGGAGTATCCCCTTGGCCACCGCGCCGCCGGGGACGAGCTGCGGCGCGCCGTCGCGAACAGGGCCGAGCGCGAATGCAATGGGGCCTTCACCGTCGCGGACACGAGCGATCCAGTCGCGCGCGGTTGCGCCGCCGATTTCGCCCAGGATGCGCAGCGCGACCACTGCTTCCGCTAACGGGGCAGGGGCAAGCCTGCGCCCTGCCTGCTCCATCATCACACAGGCGTCGAACAGGCTCATGCCGGCCCCACCAGCCTCAGCATCGAGCCGCAAGAACGGGGCATCGAGCGCCACCAGGTCATTCCACAGCGCGGGATCGAAGCCCACCGGTTCCGCCGCGCGCACGCGCGCCGAAGCGGCTTCGGAGGCGAAGAAGCGTTCGAACATATCCTGGACGGGAATGCTTTCGCTGGGCAGGCTGAGTTGCATGGGGCGGGTCCTCTGGAAGTCGGCTGTTGGAATCAGGCGGGCACGTATGCGGTTCTGGATAGGCCCCAAATACGACAGACCGTATCGTCAAAATAAAGTAATTGCATCGTTGCATTTTATTGATTTGCACCATAGTCGGCAAGCGATTTCCCGCTCGTCTGGCGGCGGGAGGCGGGTAATCGCGTAGGGTCGATGGCCACGTGCACCGACAGGCAATGCCCGCTTTCGTGCATAGGGAGGGAAATGACATGCCGTTAGAGACCGTGACCGAGGGACCAGTTCTCTTCGAGCGCCTCACCACTCATATCGGGCAAGCGACTCTCAACCGGCCCGAGAAGCGTAACGCCGTGAACGCCGAACTGGCCTCGGCGCTGGAGCGGATTGTCGAGGGCGCCGAAAACGATCCCGAGATCCGCGTCATGATCCTTACCTCGTGCGATGACCGCGTGTTCTGCGCCGGAGCGGACCTCGGCGCGGTTGCCGCAGGCAAGGCAGAGGGTCTGGAAACCTCACGCGGCGGCTTTGGCGGTTTCGTCTATTCCACTCGTGTGAAACCCTGGATCGCCGCGGTAGAAGGCATCGCGGTCGCCGGGGGCATGGAACTGGTGCTCGCTTGCGACATGCTCGTGGCTTCGGAAAACGCCCGCTTCGGCCTGCCCGAAGTCAAGCGCGGGTTGATGGCGGCGGCGGGCGGGATCCATAGAATCGCTTCAGCCGTTCCGCGCAACATCGCCAGCGAACTGCTCGCGACAGGCGAACCCATGGACGGTGCAGCCGCCTTCCGCTGGGGCCTTGCCAACAGGCTGACCGCGCCAGGGGGAGACCCGCGCGCAAGCGCGCAAGCTCGCCGAAGCGATCGCCGAGAATTCACCGCTGGCCGTGCAGCGCACGCTGTGCGCGGGACGCGAGAGCCTCGGTCAGGCCGATGGCGCGGGGCGAGCGCTGGTCGCCCGGCACCTGAACGCGCTTCGCCATACGGAGGACTTTCGCGAGGGCCCGCGCGCCTTCGTCGAAAAGCGCGCGCCGGTGTGGAAGGGGCGGTAGCGGGTTAGCCCTGCCAGACGACCAGAGCGTCGAGTGCCTCGACGGCATCGCCCCGCACCCAAAGCGGGTTGATTTCCAGTGCCGCAAGTCGCGGTCCGAGTGCGAGCGCGGCGTTGCCGATTGCCACGATCACTTCCGCCAGCCGGTCCAGATCCGCGGCCGGTGCGCCGCGATAGCCGTCGAGCAGCGGGGCCGCGCGCAGCGAGCGGAGCATTTCGTGTGCATCGGCCTTGCCAATGGGCAGCAGCCGCACTGCGCTGTCCTTAAGAATCTCGACCCAGACCCCGCCCAATCCGACCGCGATCGCCAGTCCCCAGTCGGCATCGCGCGCTACGCCGACGAAAAGTTCCAGGCCGCCCGACCGCATCGGCGAGACGATGACGCCGTCGATTCGTGCATCCGGCAGCGTCCGCGCCACATTGGCGCGGAGCTCGTCGTGAACATGCCCGGCGTCGCCTGGGGCGATCCCGAGCCTAATGCCGCCCGCCTCGGTCTTGTGCGCAATGTCGGGGGAGGCGATCTTGAGCACCACCGGTCCGGCCAGGCTTGCGGCTCCGGCCATGGCCTCGCTGGCGTTCTGCGCCACCATTGCCGGCACCACGGGAACACCACTCTCGGCCAAAAAGTCGAGCGCGGCACGCTCGCCCTCGAGCATTGGCGGATCTTCAAGCGCCGAGACTTCGGCGGCCAGTTCGACGGCATTGTTGATGCGCTGTGACCACCGCGCCAAATGGCCAAGCGCACGGGTGCCGAAATCCATGCCAAAGACGATGTCGCGCAGACCGCTCGACTCCGCAACCTGCCTCGCCTCGGGTCCCATCGGCTGGATCACCTGGCTGAGAAGCAGCGGACGCTTGCCTGCATCGCGATAGGCCTTGGCGATCACCGGCCAATGGACCTGGCAAGTCGGCATCTCAGCGTCGGCGCCCGGCATTGCTATCAGCGTAACGACAAGGCCTATGGTCGGATCGTCGAACAGGATCGGCAGCGCCTTGCTCCAAAGCGAGGTGTCCTGGAGCACCACCCCGGTCATGTCGAGCGGGTTGAGCGTAGAGGCGAAGGACGGCAGCACTTCGGCCAGCTTCCGCCGTGTCTCGAGCGCGAAAGCCGGCGTCGGCACGCCGTGCTGCTCAGCGAGATCGGCGAACATGCCGCAGCCGCCGCCCGAGACCGAGGCGAGTGCAATACCCGGACGGTCGAGCGGGCCAGTCGCCTCGATCAGCGCCGCCGTCACCATCATTTCCTCGATCGAGCGAACGCGGATCAGACCAAGCTGCCGGCAGGCCGCGTCAAACACGCGGTCATCGCCAACCATCGCGCCGGTATGCGCCTTGGCGACTTCGGCGGACATCGCGCTCGAGCCGACCTTGAGCACGATGATCGGCTTCTTGGCGGCAAGCGCGCGGCGCGCCGCTGCGCCGAGGCGGTCGGTGGCGCTGACCGCCTCGATATAGGCGGCGATCACGCGTGTCGCGGGATCGTCGACCAGATAGTCGATGACATCGGCGGTCGTGACCATCGCTTCATTGCCCGTGGCGCAGATGAAACTCAGGCCCATGCCCTGCTGATGCGCGAACTTGCCGATCTCGTTGGCGACCGCGCCCGATTGTGAGACGACCGCGATCCTGCCTTTGAGGACGGGAGCGCGCGTGCCGATGGCCGTCGCCACCGCGCCGCTGGCGATATTGGCGAAGCCCAGCGAGTTGGGCCCGAAGAACGTCACACCGCGCTGCCTTGCGGTCTCGACCAGCTCGCGCTGGAGCCTTTCGCCATCTGCTCCCGCCTCGGCAAAGCCCGAACTGAGCACGACCGTGCTGGCGATCCCAGCATCTGCCGCATCTTCCAGCGCGCCCGCGACGCTGTGCGCGGGAACGAAGATGATAGCCGTATCAGGTGGCTCCGGAATGTCGCGGCACGAGCGGTAACCGGGCAAGCCGTGCGCCTCCTTGCCATCGCGATTCACCGCGTAGAGTCGTCCCTGATGGCCGAAATCGTGGAAGCGGCGGACAATCATTTGGCTCCAAGTGGAGCGTTCGGACGCGCCGACCAGAGCGACGTTCTGCGCGGTGAACAGCTGGCGCAGCACCTCGAAGGTCACGCGCGGATCGGTCATTGGGCACTCCAGATCAGGCTGTCGCCCGACCTCCGATTGCGACCCATCTTGCCAACCGGCTCGACGCTACCGTCGGTGAGGAAGGCGAGCGAGTTCGCATCCTCGCCCTCGACCTTAGCAATGACCCGCTCGCCGTTCGGCCCGCGCGACAGGACGACGCCTTGCCGCGGCGCTCCCTCTCGATCGTAGAGCACTGTGTAGGTCTCCACCGGGAAATCCCCCTCCACCGCATCGGTCAGCGGCGGGATCGGGCCGCGCCGGGCATCGGCGATCGCCTGCGCATCGTAATCCTGCGGAAAGACGGCGCGCGCCAACGCATCGCGCGAAAGCACGATGCAGTGATTATGCTCGCAAAATCCGCCGTTGCCGAACAGGAAGCCGGTCCGCCCTTCCACGCGCAGCTTTCGGACCATCGCCGCGATCGCATGGGTCATGTAGTTGGCCACAGGACCGCCGCCGAAAGTGAGCCGGCCATGGACGGTGGCCGGTCGCTCCGCCGGCCAGTCGAGCAAGCGCCGCGCCATCTTCGGCACGCAGGGGAAGCACGAATAGAGCTCGACATGGTCGATGTCGCCACTCGTCAGGCCGTTGCGCGACAGAGTCTCCTCGATCGCGACCTGCATGCCCATCGGCGTGGTCCATTCGGCGCGCGACATCGCTTCATGCGCCTCATGCGCCGCCGCGCCCGCGCCGATACGCACGAGCCTGTCCTCGGGCAAGCCGGCCTTCCTCGCCGCCGCCAGGCTCGTGACGAGTACCGCCGCGCCCTGGTTGACCGAAGCGTTGGCGACCATCAGCTTGGTATAGGGAAAGGCGATCGGGCGATTGTCCGTGGTGGGCTCGATGATCTCGGCCGGCGTCTTGCGGCTGCGCAGCCATGCTCCCTCGCTGCCTTCCGCAACCTCGGACATCAGCGACCAGAGCAGCCCGGTTTCCGCCTGGCCCTCGGCGAGCGACTGCCCTTCCTCAGCACGGAAGGCGTTTTCATAGAGCGGATAGATTTCCGCTGGCTGGAGCAGGCCATAACGCCGGCGCAATTCGGAGGCGCTCTTCTGTGCGTTGGGAAACAGCGGCTTGCCGGCGCGCAGTGCGGTGCGCATCGCTTCTGCGCCGACGATGGCGCACGCGGTGACCTCGCCCGCACCGATAGCATTCGCGGCATCGTTCAACAGGCGAACCGGCGTGTCGCCCGAAGGCACTTCGGCCTGGCGGATCGCCGACAAGTCCCGCCCCATCGCGACGGCAAGTTCCCGCGGGACATCGATTTCGCTGAAGGAAAGCTGCGGCACGACGAGGATGCGCTCGCAGCGCTCCAGCCAGCCGCCGCCTGCATCGGTGTCCGCCGCCGTCAGCGCGGCCAGCATGAGCTGCAGCGAGTCACGTGCCGCCTCGTCGCAAAGGGGCCGGTCGTTGACCTCGCCGACGCCGACGATCACCGGCACGCGTGAGGCATCCTGCTGCAGCATGTCTATTTACCCTCGCCTTGCGGTTCGACCAGACGTCCACTGTCACTGGAGCGCCCGTCCTCGATCCTCGGGTCAGCGCCAGGAAAAACCGCCATCGACCGGGAGTTCCGTACCGGTCGTAAAGCCGGAATCCTCCGTACTGAAAAACAGCGCCGCACGCGAAACGTCATCTGTTTCTCCCAGCCGCTTGAGTGACACGCGTTCGGTTGCACGGGCCGTGTGCTCGGGATTTTCCCAGAGGAAGCGGGTCATTTCTGTCCTGATCACGCCCGGGCAAATGCTGTTGGCGCGGATATTGGGCCCGAGATCCATGCCGAGGCATTTGGTGAACATGGCGACGCCGGCTTTGCTCGCCGAATAGCCGCTCGTGCCGGGCATCGGCATCAGCGCGCTGACCGAGGCGATGGTGACGATCGTTGCCCGTTCAGCCTGTCGCAGGAACGGCAGCGCCGCCTTGACGACGTTGAACGGCCCGGTGAGGTTGACCGCGATCATTCGGTCCCAGCTGTCCGGATCAAGATCGTCGAACGGTGTGATATCGAGGATGCCCGCGGCATTGACCACCCCGTCGAGCCCCGCCAGCGCTTCGCCTGCCGCAGCTACGATCCGGCCAACCGCCGGTCGGTCGGCGACATCGCAGCCAAAGGCCTTGGCCGAGAGCTCGTCGGCGATGGCCTTAACTCCGGCTTCATCCCGGTCGAGCAGGGCCAAGTCCGCTCCCTCCCGGGAAAACAGCCTGGCAATCTCGCGGCCCATGCCGCTTGCGGCCCCGGTAATCAGGATCCTGCGACTCTCGAGCTTTCCAATCATCGTACGATCTCACCCATATTCTGTTCGCCTCCGGCCGTGATCGCCGCAGGGGGGTCGGACTCAGTCTGCGGACTCATGATGAACCCGCGGTACCTGTCGCGGGCGATATCGGCGCAACGCGCGGCATAGCTGTCGAAACCGCCCGCGTAGGCGAGGAACCGGCGCGGCTTGCCCGGCACGTTGTCGCCCATGTACCAGGAGCGTGCCAGCGGATAGAGCGTCCTTGCGCCAACCGCCTGCACTTCGTCAGACCAAGCCGCTTCGGACGGCCCGTCCGGTTCGATGGTGTCGATACCATTGTCCAGCATGTGCCCGATGCATTCCGCGATCCAGTCGATGTGGTGCTCGATGGTTACCAGCATGTTGACCAGCACCGAAGGGCTGCCCGGACCGTTCACCGTGAACAGGTTGGGGAAACCCGCCATCATCAACCCGAGATAGTTGGCGTGGCCGTCGCGCCAGTGTTCGCGGAGCGTCAAGCCCTTGCGGCCGACGATGTTCATCGCCAGCAGCGAACCGGTCATTGCATCGAAGCCGGTGGCGAAGACGATCAGGTCGGCCGGATATTCACGGTCACCGATCCGTATTCCCAGCGGCGTAATCCGTTCGATGGGCTGCTCGCTGATATCCACCAGCTCGACATTGTCGCGGTTGAAGGTCGCGAAATAATTGGTGTCCAGGCACAGGCGCTTCGCGGCGAAAGGGTAATCGCGCGGGGTGAGCAGCGCCGCCGTCTTCGGATCGCTGACAATCTCGCCAATCTTCGAAGCCACGAAATTGGCGGCTATCTTGTTCGCCGGCAATTCGGCGAGGATGTCGCGGTACAGCACCTGCATGCCGGGGCCGCCGAACGTCCAGGCGTGTTCGAAAGCTTCCGCTCGCTCGGCCTCGGATACTTCGTGAACCGATAGTCCGGTAGCAAGGCGCGACTGGGTGCCGCCTTTGGTCAGCTTGTTGCGGACCGTATGCGCGACGTAGTCCGCGCGCACCTTTGCCTCGTAGTCCGGATTGATCGGAGCGTTGCGCGCAGGCAGGGTGTAGTTGGGCGTCCGCTGGAATACCGTGAGGTGCGCTGCCTCCTGCGCAATCAAGGGGATCGACTGGATACCGGATGATCCGGTGCCGATGACCGCGACGCGCTTGCCGGAAAGCTCGACCGGTTCCTTCGGCCAGAGCGAGGTCTGTATCCATTGCCCGGTGAAGTCCTCCAGCCCCGCGAACTCGGGCGCCTTGGGCTCGGACAAGCAGCCGCTCGCGGCAATGACGAACCGCGCCGAGACCCGGTGGCCGCGATTGGTCTCGACGATCCAGCGCCGCGCCGACTCATCGAACCGCACCGATATGACCCGCGTGTCGAACGCGATGTCGCGGCGCAGATCGAACCGCTCGGCGACGTGTTCGATGTAGCTGAGGATTTCCGGCTGGGTCGCATAGCGTTCGCTCCAGCGCCACTCGTCGAGTAGCTCGGGCGAGAAGGAATAGCAGTAGTCGAGGCTTTCGACATCGCAGCGTGCGCCGGGATAGCCATTCCAGAACCAGACGCCGCCAACGTCCGGGCCGGCCTCGAAGCCCATAAGCGACAGGCCGAGGCCGCGCAGCCGGTAATGGGCATAGAGCCCACTGAATCCGGCCCCGACGATAACGACATCGGTCTCGATGTCAGGCCGGGCCACTGATTGGTCTGGGTGTGCCATGGGCATTTCCTGTCCGTACTATTGCGCGGCCTTTGGCGCGGTCTCGAACACCATGGTCTTGGCTTCTAGATAGGGGTGCAGACCTTCGATTCCGCCTTCACGGCCAAGGCCCGACTGCTTGAAGCCGCCGAAGGCAATGCCGAAATCGGTCTTGAAGCCGTTATGGCCGACCGTACCCGCGCGCAGTCGGCGGCCGACCGCATAGGCACGTTCGGGATCATCAGTGAACACACTGCTGTTCAGCCCGTAGATAGTGTCATTGGCGATCTCGATCGCCTGCTCCTCGCTAGCGGCCGGGATAACGCTTAGCACCGGTCCGAAAATCTCCTCGCGCGCGATGGTCGAGTTGTTGTTGACGTTGGCGAACACGGTCGGTTCGATGAAATAGCCGCGGTTGAGATGCGGCGGACGCCCCCCCGGTCGCGAGCCGCGCGCCTTCAGCTTGCGCCCGCGCAATTAAGCTCTCGACCCGGTCGCGCTGCCGCGCCATCGCCAGAGGCCCCATCTGGCTCCCAGGGTCGAAGGGATCGCCGACCTTCAGGCTACCGAACGCGCTTGCAAGCGCATCGACGAACTCGTCATGGCGCTTTTCGCTGACGATGATGCGGGTGAGCGAAGAGCAGACCTGTCCGGTCATCAGCGGCGCGGTGCGTGCGATCGAGGCCGCTGCCTTGCCAACATCGTAGTCATCGAGGATCAGCGCGGGCGACTTGCCGCCCAGCTCCAGCGTGACGCGGGCGATCCGCTCGCCGCAGATCGACGCGATCTTGCGGCCCGCCGCGGTCGACCCGGTAAAGCTCACCTTGTCGATGCCGGGATTTCGGACCAGCAGTTCGGACACCTCCCGGTCGGCAGTCAGCACGTTGACCACGCCCGCTGGCAGGCCCACTTCCTCGCAGATTTCAGCAAAGAAATAGGGCGACGCCGGCGCTTCGGGCGAGGCCTTGACGATGATCGTGCAGCCCGCAATGAGCGCAGCTGCCGCCTTGTAGGCCATCAGCGAATGCGGCGCGTTCCAGGGAATGATCGCCGCGACCACGCCGACGGGCTCGCGCACCAACAGCGCCGGCTGCCCGGTCGAAGAGGTGTGCTTCTCCTCCCAGGCGAAAGTTTCACCCAAGCCCGCGTAGTAGCGGAAGACGTCCGCGACGCCTTTGGCGGAATGGATCGACATCGAGCGTAACACGCCAGATTCGAGCGACCAGGTATCGGCGAGCGCTTCGCCGCGGAGCTCCCACGCGTCCGCGATCTTGCCAAGCCAGACACCCCGCTCCGCCGGGCACATTCGTGGCCAGGGCCCGTGATCGAAGGCGTCGCGCGCGGCCGCGACCGCACGTTCGACATCCGCAGCTTGTGCTTCGGCAACCGTGAGGAATACCTCCTCGGTGGCGCTGTCCACCACGTCGAACGTCGATGACGACGACGGGGCAATCCATGCACCGCCTATGAACAGTGAACGGGGGTTTCGGACATGGCCCTGGCGGACGGTGGCAATCGTCATCAATACTCTCCTGCGTCTACGCGATGTGGCGCGCGGCTGATTTCCAACTGTGTGCTTGGTTCAATGATCGAACATGATCACGCTGCGGGCGGTCTCCCCGGCTATCAACTGCTCGTACCCCCGGTTGATGTCCTCGAGCGCAATGCGTTGAGAGATCAGCGGGTCAAGCGTCAGGCGGCCGTCCAGATAGAGCTGAGCGTAAGTCGGTATCACCCGCTGGAAGGGGATCGAGCCCATCAGCGAGCCGATCACGCGCGTCTCGCGGGTGATCATTGCCAATGCGGGGATGCTCAGCTCCGAGCCCATCTTGGGCAAACCAACCAGCACCAAGGTTCCGCGCCGGCGCAACATCAGGAACGCTTGTCGCTGGGCTGACGCGAGTCCGATCACCTCGAACGCATAGTCCGCACCGCCCCCGGTCAGCTCCAGAACCCGCTCGACCAAGCCCTCACCGGCTTCCACCGTGTCGGTCGCCCCAAATGTGCGCGCGAGTTCCAGCTTTGCCGGGTTTAGGTCGATGGCGATGATCTGCGCCGCCCCGGCGAGCCGCGCGCCCTGAACGACATTGAGGCCGACGCCGCCGCAGCCGACCACTACGACGCGGCTTCCCGGACGGACTTGCGCGCCCTCGGTGACCGAGCCGATACCGGTAAGAACTGCGCAGCCCAGCATTGAGGCAATGTCGAGCGGCATCCCCTCGGGAAGCTTTGACACGGCGCTGTTGTGCACGACCATTTCTTCGGCAAAAGCGCCAAGATTGCAGAACTGATGAATCACCTCGCCGTTCTGCCGGATCGGTGAACTCGGCTCCGGCTGCTGTCGGAGCGGCTTGTCGGTGCAGAGGTGATTGTGCCCGGCCTGGCAATCATCGCAATGGCCGCAGTAGATCGAGGTGCAGGTCACAACTCGGTCGCCTCGCGCCAGGCCGCGCACATCGCTGCCGACCGCCTCGACGATGCCCGATGCCTCATGCCCGAGCACGATGGGGAACGCCGATCCCAGATCGCCGGAGATGACGTGATAGTCGCTATGGCATAGCCCGCTTGCCGCGATCCGGATGCGGACTTCCTCGGGACGGGGACCATCGAGTTCCACCGTCTCGATTGTTAGGGGCGTGCGCGCGGCGCGAAGGATGGCAGCTTTCATCGTATTTCCTCAAGATCGGCTAATTGGGCTGCGAGCGATGTCGAGGGGAGGGCGGGACCACCACGACGTCCACCATTGGCGACACATGTCGTCCGGTGTTGCCCGTCTCGCCACGGTGTCGCGTTGCCCACTCAATCTTCTCCCAAACTGATTTTACCCGCCTTTTTTCCAGGGCCGTTCTCCGGCGGCGGCGCCGCCTTCGAACTAGGTCGATGAAACGGTCTGCCAACACCTCGATCATCATCGGATTGGCTATCCCGGGTAGCTCCATAGTGCGCCTGACGAGGCGTAAACACTCATCTCACGACTTACAAGAAATTTGCATCGAACGAAACGCATTGCGATTTTCGGAAAGGGATATATGCCACAAACCGGAAGCAGGAAAGCGATGACCTCTTCCGGAACATCCGGCCATGAGGCCAGCATTTTGCACCAGGACACATGCATTGCGCATGACGTTCTATCGGCGCCGGCAGCGGCAACCATGACGTTTGGAGGGAACATGAGCCGCCATCTGGTCGATCCCGAGCTTAGCGTCGGACTCGACGCGAACATGCCGCAACAGAAACTCGATGCCGAAACGCTGCCACAGTATCGTCAGATGTTGCTCGACATGGTCGCGGCGATCCCGAAGCCGACGTCGGAGGCCATGCTGAACGTCGGACGCGCGGATCGGCGGATCCCGGGTCCGGAGGGTGCGCCGGACGTAAATGTGCTTGTCTACACTCCCGGTGACCGCGGCGAAGACCTTCTCCCGGCGATCCTGCACATCCACGGCGGCGGTTTCGTCAGCGGCAGTGCGGCAATGAGCGATCCAAACAGCCGCTCCTATAGCGCGGAGATGAACTGCGTTGTGGTCTCGGTCGACTATAGACTGGCACCCGAGACGCCCTTTCCCGGGCCACTGGAGGATTGCTACGCAGCCTTGCTCTGGCTTCACTCCGCAGCGCAGGAGCTGGGTATCGACCCGGAACGCATTATGGTTGCCGGCGAAAGTGCGGGCGCCGGTCTCGTCGCTGCCCTTTGCCTGGTCGCTCGTGATCGTGGACACATCCGTCCGTTCTTCCAGTATTTGGCTGAGCCAATGCTCGACCACCGCAGCGTCAGCAGCGATCATCCGCATGTCGGCCACTTCGGCTGGACGCGGGACCATAACCGCTTCGGCTGGTCGTCGATGCTTGGCGGAACGACGGGCGAGGAGACATCGCCCTATTGCTCGCCTGCCATGGCAGAAGACCTGTCGGGACTGCCGCCGACGTTCATTCACATCGGTGCCATCGACCTCTTCCTGGAAGAGTCGCTCGACTATGCCCGGCGACTCACGCGGGCTGGTGTCAGCGTCGAGCTGCACGTCTGGCCGGGCGCTTTCCATGCGTTTCAATCGACTGATGCGCACGTTTCGCGCGAGGCCCGCCGAGTGGCCCGGACCGCCATTCACCGTGCGCTGCACGGGCCAACCCAAGGCTGAGCTGCTCGGCCCGCTCTGCGCGGGCCGGCGGATATCGAAGGTGAGATGACGTGAGCAAAATTGTCAAAATCGGCGCGGCCACCGCCTTCTTCAACGACAGCCGCATGGGCATTGCCCAGCTGCTCGGGAAAACCGACGGGCTCGATTACATCATCTTCGATTTCCTCGCCGAATCCGTCATGGGCGGGCTTGGCCGCGGCATGGCCGACGGCACCGGCCCGGGCTTCGCCGCGGATTTCGTCGACGGCTACATCCTGCCGCATCTGCGGATGCTGCTCGACCGGCGCATCCGCATCGTCGCCAATGCCGGCGGCCTCAATCCTGCGGCTTGCGCCCAAGCGTTGCGGCGCGGCGCCGAGGCAGCGGGATTGCGCCTGCGCGTCGGCGTCGTCGAAGGCGACAATCTCACCGCAGACCTTGCCGCCGTCATCGGCCCGGACACGTGCGACATGTTCGATGGCTCCTCCGTCCAGGAGAAGGTCGAGCGTGCCGACCGCGTCAACAGCCTTGTCGCCTATACCGGCGCCTTTCCGATCGCGGCGGCGCTTGCCGCCGGGGCTGATATCGTCATCACCGGCCGCGCGGTCGACAGCGCCATGGCGCTCGGGCCGTTGATCCACGAATTCGGATGGGGACCGGACGATTTCGATCTTCTGGCCGCGGGAACGCTGGCTGGCCACCTGCTTGAATGCTCGGCGCAAGTCACGGGCGGCACTTTCACCGACTGGCGGGATGTGTCCGACTGGGCCGGCATCGGCATGCCGATCGGCGAATGCAGCGCCGATGGCGGGCTGGTCATAACCAAGCCGGAATGCACCGGCGGACTCGTTTCGGTTGGAACGGTCGCGGAGCAGCTGCTCTACGAAGTCAGCGACCCGCAGCGCTACATCGTCCCGGATGTGATTTGCGACTTCACCGCAGTGAGCCTGACGCAAGTTGGACCGGATCGTGTCGAAGTGACGGGTGCCCGCGGCCTTGGACGAACGGCGACCCACAAGGCCAGTCTGACCTATGACGCCGGCTGGCGCGCAACGGCGCTCATTCCGATCATCGGCCTGGAAGCGGCGGCCAAGGCGCGCCGCGTCGGCGAGGAACTGTTCGCCCGGGCCGACACCATGCTCCGCCAGAGCCAGCTTCCTCCCCTGACGAGAACGCGCTGCGACGTCATCGGTGGAGACGGCGACGGTCCGGCCACCGCCTTGTGCCGGCTTGTCGCCGATCACCCGGACCGGGCGGGCGCGCAATTGCTGGTTCGCGAGCAAGGCTCCGCCATCAGTCACATGTCGGTAGGTGTTACCTTAGGGTTGGGCGCCTCGGTCCGCCCGGTGCAGTGGATCAGCGGCTTCTTGATTCCAAAATCCTCCATTTCGCTCCGCGTCACTCTCGATGGTGATCTGGTGCCCTTTGCGCTGGAGGCAGACGCCAAGGCGCATGGGGGTGCCATCGCACCCGCGCTGCCGCCGGCGCCGGGCGATGCGGAACCCACCCGGACAGTGCCCTTGATCCGGCTTGCCTGGGCGCGGAGCGGCGACAAGGGCAACCTGTTCAATGTGGCGGTGATAGCCCGAAAGCCCGAATACCTCCCGTACATAGCCGCCGCGCTGACGCGGACGGCGGTGGGAGAGCAGTATGGTCGGATCCTTGGTCAGGAGGGTCCGCTCGCCGTCGAACGCTTCAGCGTACCGGGCCTGTCCGCGCTCAACTTCGTTGTGGCCAATTCGATGGACGGCGGCGTGCTGGCATCCACCTGGATCGATCCCGTTGCCAAGGGCATGGCACAATTGCTGCTCGACTTCCCGGTTCCGATCAACGCTGCCTTGCAAGGGGCGTTGGATCTGTAAGTGCGAAGAAATAGTGCACAGAGGAGGAGTGTGTTTCACAGTTTTTCGCGGATATGCCGAGATTAGTTGCGTATTTACCGTTCGATAGGGGTGGATTATTCAATAATAATATCTCTCAATTTAATTGATGCGTGAATTTAGTGACGACATTAATTTTGGTTTGTCTACTGGATAGAGGAGAATGTTCGTGCCAACGCAATGGCGTCTTGCCTTGATGTTCGATGCATCCGGCAATAACCTGGCGGCGCTTGAGGAGAATCTCAAGCGCGTCGGTGATGCAATTCGCACTGCAGCGCGGGCGAATCCAGTGCGTCTGGGCGTGGCTGACCGTCACCCCGATCTCGTCGCCGGTGCGCGAAGCGTCGATGGTGCGGTCGAAGTTACATTCGCGAATGCGCGGCTCGAGGAAATCGTTGCAATCAGTCGCGCCTTGCATCCCTTGGTTGCGGGTCTGGCAGAGCTGTCCTCGATTGAAATCATGACCGGGCCAATGTTCTCTATGGTTCCGGTGCGCCAAGGGGGCACATTTCTGTCGCTGGCCTTCCGCCGCTTTCCCGGCACAACCTCGCGGCAGTTTCGTGACTGGTGGTTCAACCAGCATTCGCAAGTGGCAATCCCCGTGCTCGGGCCGGGCTTGCTGGCCTACGACCAAGTGCATGTCGAACAAGCGGCGAGTGAAGCGGCAGCGGAGGCGTTTGGCGTTCCTGCCGTGGAATATGATGCCTATGACAATCTGACCTGGGCCGACCGCGATGCTTTCCTGCACAGCTGCAGCGACACCGAAGGCATGGCTACGATCGCCCAGGACGAAGTCGGGCGCATCGATGATCCCAGCCGGCGGTCTGCGCTCATGTACGAGGTCCATTGACCAGGGCCGGGTTCAGGTCGTTTTTATGGGAGTTTCGATGAAGACACTTACTGATCGCACCTGCCTCATCACCGGCGCCTCCTCGGGCTTTGGCGCCCATTTCGCGCGGCTTGCGGCCGGCGCCGGCGCGCGCCTGGCGCTGGCGGCGCGGCGCAAGGAGCGGGTCGAGGCGCTGGCCGAGGAGCTGCGCGCGGGCGGCGCCGAGGCGGTCGCCCTAGCCATGGACGTGACCGACGAGGCCTCGGTTCGCGCCGGCTATGACGCGGCCGAGGCTGCGCTCGGGCTGGTCGACACGGTGATCGCCAACGCCGGGGTTTCGGCGCCCGGCCGGTCGACCGAGGTGCCGGCCGATGCGCTCGGCGGCATTCTCGACACCAATGTCTTGGGCGTGTTCCTCACCGCCCGCGAAGGCGCCAGGCGACTCATCGCCGCGGGCAGCCGCGAAACGGGCAAGGGCCGCATCCTCCTGATCGGCTCGATGGGCGCGGAAATGCCGGTCAAGGGCGAGGTCATGTACTGCGCCAGCAAGGCCGCGGTGGCGAGCCTCGGGCGCAATCTAGCCGGCGAATGGCTGCGCAGCGGGATCAACGTCAACGTCATCCAGCCCGGCTTCATCCAGACCGAAATGGCCGGCGAATGGTTCACCAGCGAGGGCGGCAAGGCGCAGATTGCCGGCTTCCCGCGCCGCCGGCTGCAGCCGATCGAATCGCTCGACGCCATGATACTCTATCTCTGTTCCGATGCGTCTTTCGGCATGACGGGATCGGTCATCACTCTCGACGACGGACAATCGCTATGACCACGCTTTCTCCGGTTTCTGACCGCGCCCTCCAAATCGCCGACAAGGTCGAAGCTTTCGTCCGGCAGGTGGTCGTCCCCTACGAGCAGGACCCACGCCGCGACCACCACGGCGCACCGACCGACGAGCTGGTCTTCGAATTGAAGGACAAGGCCCGCGCCGCCGGTGTGCTGAGCCCGCATATCCTGCCCGGCGGCGATCACCTGACCCAGCGCGAGACCGCGGTGGTGCTGATCCGCTCGGGCCTTTCGCCGCTGGGGCCGCTCGCCTGCAACACCAACGCGCCCGACGAGGGCAACATGTACCTGCTCGGCAAGGTCGGTAGCCCGGCGATCCAGGAGCGCTTCCTGAAACCGCTGGTCGAGGGCCGCGCGCGCTCGGCCTTCTTCATGACCGAGCCCGCCGACTGGGGCGGCGCCGGCTCCGACCCGTCGATGATGAAGACCACCTGCCGGCGGGACGGGAACCACTGGGTGATCGACGGGCGCAAGACCTTCATCACCGGGTGCCTCGGCGCCAGGGTCGGCATCGTCATGGCCAAGGCGCCAGATGTCGAACAGGGCGGAGGCGCCTGCATGTTCCTGATAGACTTGCCCGACCCGGCGATCCGCATCGAGCATATTCCCAATACGATCGACAATTCGATGCCCGGCGGCCATGCCACGCTCACCATCGACAATCTGCGCGTGCCGGCGGACCAGATGCTGGGCGAGGCCGGCGAAGGGTTCAAGTACGCCCAGGTGCGCCTCAGTCCCGCCCGCCTGTCGCACTGCATGCGCTGGCTCGGGGCGTGCATTCGCGCGCACGAGATCGCCACCGACTATGCCTGTCGGCGCGAGGCCTTCGGCAAGGTGCTGATCGACCACGAGGGCGTCGGCTTCATGCTCGCCGAGAACCTGATCGAATTGAAACAGGCCGAGTTGATGATCGACTGGTGCGCCGCGGTGCTCGACACCGGCTCGCTGGGCACCGCCGAAAGCTCGATGGCCAAGGTCGCGGTGAGCGAGGCGCTGCAGCGCATCGCCGACCGCTGCGTCCAGGTCATGGGCGGCACCGGGGTCACCGACAAGACCATCGTCGAGCAGGTTTACCGCGAGATCCGCGCCTTCCGCATCTACGACGGCCCGACCGAGGTCCACAAATGGAGCCTCGCCAAGAAGATCAAGCGCGACTGGCGGCAGGCCCAGGCGGACAAGGCGCAATGAACGACGACCTCACCGCTGCCAATTCGGGCACCGATCCGGTCCGCGAGGGCTATGGCTTCGACGAAGCGGCTTTGGCCAAATGGATGACGGCCAACGTCGAAGGTTTCCGCGGCCCGATGGAGGTCCGCCAGTTCAAGGGCGGGCAGTCGAACCCGACCTATCAGCTGGTCACGCCGGCGCAAAAATACGTCCTGCGCCGCAAGCCGCCCGGCGAACTGCTGCCCGGCGCTCATGCCGTCGATCGCGAGGCGCTGGTGCTCTCGAAGCTTGGCGCGGCGGGATTCCCGGTCGCGAAGGTCTATGGCCTGTGCACCGACGATGCGGTGATCGGCACCTGGTTCTTCGTCATGGAGATGGTCGAGGGCCGCATCTTCTGGGATGCGACCTTTCCCGAGGTCTCCCGCGACGAGCGCCCGCGCTATCTCGATGCGATGAACCAGACGATCGCGCTGCTGCACAGCTACGATCCCGCAGCCATCGGGCTTGGCGAATACGGCAAGCCGGGCAACTACTTTGCCCGCCAGATCTCGCGCTGGTCAAGGCAGTACCTGGCCGACGACCTCGCCGGCCGCAACGCGGACATGGACGCGCTGGTCGAGTGGCTGCCGGGCAATATCCCCGAAGGCGACGAAAGCACCGTCGTCCACGGCGACTTCCGCTGCGACAACATGATCTTCCATCCCACGCAGCCGCGTGTGCTCGCGGTGCTCGACTGGGAGCTGTCGACGCTCGGCCATCCCATCGCCGATTTTGCCAACCACGCGATGATGTACCGCATGCCGCCCGACATCGTCGCCGGTCTCGAGGGGGCGGACCTCGCCGCGCTCAATATCCCGAGCGAGGCCGAATATGTCGCCGCCTACTGCGCGCGGACGGGGCGCAGCAGCATTGAAAACTGGCACTTCTACCTGGCCTTCAATCTATTCCGGCTCGCAGCCATCTTCCATGGCATCAAGGGCCGCGTGCTGCGCGGGACGGCATCCTCGGTCAACGCCCGCGACCGCGCAGAGGCCTTTCCCCGACTTGCCGGTCTCGCTCGCGAGGCGATGGAACAATGCCGAGGTTAACCGGCGCCTCTCCCAATATATTGTAGGCCGGTCCTTGCTTGAGCCGCCCTGTCTTTTCCGGCGCGGTCAGACGGCCAGCAAGGGCCAGAGCACCATGCCAAGTCCGATCACGCTGACCATAAAGATCAGCGTCCTGACTTTGGGAACTCCCAGCGCGTAGAGCGGCAAGTAAACCACGCGGGTGCCGAGCCAGATCCAGCCACCGATCGCGGTCCACTCGCTGGTCCGCCCGGCGATGACGACACCGATCAGCGCGGCGATGGCAATTGGGAAAGTCTCCTGGAAATTGGCCTGCGCTCGAACCAGCCGGCCGGGGAGAGGCTCCATCGGCGGTAGCATCTCGTCGCGGGCGCCCATGTTCCATTCCGAGCCATACTGGCGCGTCTTTACGATTGCGGCAGCGAAGATGTGAACGAGCAGGAGTAGAGTTCCGAGCCCGAGAATCAGGATTTCCGTGTGCATCTTCTCTCCGTTGCGTGAGTCAGCGGCGTGATGGCAACCCCATGGTCCCCATCACGCCGCATGGCGTTTGCAGCTTTCATGCTCTCTCAGGCTATGCGGCCGATGCGATCAGATGCCCGGCCGCCTGGATCATCCCGGCCTTGGTTAAAGCATCGCTTGCCGGCATTGACTCCGACCCCGACGCGGCGCGGATTGAATCGATGATGGATCCGGGGTCGTCACCTTCGAGTTCGTAGATCGTCATCAGCGTCCACTGCGGCGCCTCGTCCAGCTCATAGACACGTTGGAAATCCATGCGGAACAGCTTGCCGCTGATCACGCCGGGCATGCGGCAGACATCGGCCAGGTGACGATCGCGATACCAGGCGATAAATTCCTCTTCCCGGCCCGGAACCGCACGAGAGAGAATGGTATAATGGAAGCGGGCCATCTTTGCGTTTGTCCTTGTCCCTATGGCTTTGCGTGTCAGGCGATTACGCTGGCGCTTTTCAGGATTTCGATCCGGTCCCACTCGAGGCCCAGTTCCATCAGGAACATCTCGGTATGTTCCGAAGCCTGAGGTGCGCGGGTGGAGGCGATCGGTGTGTGATTGAACTGAACCGGATTGCGCACGAGCTTGATCGGAGCACCGCCGTCGCTGGCCTCGACCTCAAAGATCATGTCGTTGGCCAGCGCCTGCTCGTCGGTTGCAAGGTCGAGGAAGCTCTGCACTGGTGCCCACTGGCCCGAATAGGTCCTGAGATGGCTGCGCCAGTAATCAAACGTCTGGCCGGCAAAGGCAGCGGCGATCAGGTCGCTGGCTGCCTTCCAGTTGGCCATCAGCTTTTCGGCGCTGTCGAAGCGCGGATCGTCTGCCAGTTCGGGCATCCCCATGTGGGCAAACAGATCTCGGGCATAGGGACCAGGCGTAAGCGTGCACAAGTTGATCGTGCCGCCATCGGACGTGCTGAAATTGCCGAGGAACGGATTGCCTGCGCCAGAGCCCGATATCGGCATCGACGCGCGTGAAACGCTGCCAGCCTCGATCGCCTGATCGATGGCGGAACCACAGGCCCACCAGCCCGTGCTGAGCAATGAGACGTCGATTTCGACCACTTCGCCCGTGCGTTCGCGGTGGAACAGCGCCGCCGAGATGCCGCCGGCAATGTTCATGCCGCCCATGGAATCGCCGAATGCGCCGATAGGCTGCATGAAGGCGCCGCCCAGCTCCTCGGGAGTCATCGCATAGGCAACACCGCTCCGCGTCCAGAACGCAGTGTTGTCAAATCCCCCCGCCTCGCGTTCCGGGCCCTTATCGCCGAAGGCGGAGCCGCGGGCATAGATGATGTTCGGATTGGCGGCGCGGATATGTTCAAGATCGATCTTCAACTTCCGCCGCGCAGAGGGTAGATAATTGGTCAGGAAGACGTCGGCGGTCCTGGCGATCTCGTAGATCAGCTGCTGGCCCTCCTCGGTCGAGATATCGATACCGACGCTGCGTTTGCCGCGGTTGGGATGCTCGATCATGCCGTTGCGCAGCGGATTGATCTTCTTGCCGAACGAATTGATGAAGCCGCGCTGTGTGTCGCCGCGAACCGGGTGCTCGATCTTGATGACGTCAGCACCCCAATCGGCCAGTACCGCGCCAGCGGCGGGTACGAAGGTAAACTGCGCCACCTCGAGAACCCGAATACCCTTCATGACCTGCGTCATCGTCAAATCTCCTAAGCGGGGAAGACTGCCAAAACGTGCTTTGCGCTGTGCACTTCTCGTGGTTCGTCGCACGCTGCCCACTGGCCCGATATTAATGCACATAGTGGCGAGCATTAGTGCTGGCTAGTCTTTGATTCCATAAATATGGATCGGACAAATCGCGTGGTGGCGGACTGGCGAGATGGCAGCAATGACACGGGGCATGGTGAGCGGCGCCTTCCAGCCCGTTGCAGGCGCATCAAGTGGGATCAGCGTTCGTATCAAACCGACGATCCATACCGCTCCCTGTCTGGATAGGGGCCGAGCAGCAGGAACAGCAGCGCGGAAAACAGGCAGATTGGGATCGCCGCCCATAAGGCGTAAATGTACGAGCCGGTGGCATCGAAACTGGCGTTGAGGAGGATTGGGCCATTGCCCCCGGCAAGCCCGATGAAACCGCCGATCGTGCCGAACAGGAAACCGAAGTTCTCCACCTTGAAATATCGCGAAGTCAGGTAGGCTATGAGGTCCAACTCAGCGCCGAGCGAGAGCCCCAGGATCAGCACCGCGAGCGATGCTGCCAAAGTGGAACCAGGACACTGGATCAGGATCAGGATGCCGACAATCGGTAGTGTCACGCAGAAAGCTGCGAGGAAGCGGCCGCTCATTCGGTCGAGCAGCGTCCCGATCGCCAGACGCCCCGCAATTGAGGACAGGCCAAGCAGCGAGGCGATGCCGGCTGCCTGTCCGCGGGTGAGGCCATTGGAAGAGAGAAGCGGGACAAGGCTGACGCCCAGCGTCACGACAACTCCGGCAATACAGACGCCTGCTACCAGCAATTGGGGAAAACGGCGCGTCAGTAGGCCGCTTTGCCATAGCGATCGCGGAGGACCCGCAGTCGCTGGCGCTTCTGCCGGCGCTGATAGCCGTTGCCGGTCTTTCGCGCTGGAAAAGAAGAACCAGATCGGCGGTAGCGTCAACACCGCCCAAAAAGCGGCCAGACCCGCCCAGGCCATGCGCCAGCCGTAAGTCTCGATGAGGAAGTAGGTCAGCGGCGGGATGACGATCGCGGCGACGCTCGACCCGCAAAGAGTAACCGCCAGCGCGAATCCGCGACCAGAGTCGAAAAGACTGGTCACCGCCGCGGTCCACACCGATGGCTGGATCAATACGATGGCGAAAGCGATTGGCAGCCACAATGCCCGCCAGCCCCAGATGTTCGATCCGGTGAGGCCGAGCATAGCGGTTGATGCGCAAAGAGAGACGACCGCGGCGATGCCGAGGCGACGAGGTCCGATCTTGTCGACAAGCAGGCCGGTGAACGGTGCGCAGATCACCCCGGCGACCGAAGCGATTGCGTGGCCGGACATGGCCTGCGCCCGCGTCCAGCCGAACTCGTGCTGGAGCGGCTCTATGAACAGGCTGCTGGAGTAGGAAATGATGGTCGAAACCGCGACACCTGCGAAGGCAGCCATGACAACCTTCCAATTCTGCCGCCACTCGGCCGCGGCAGAGGCGTGGTGTCCTTGGGAGTCCTGGTAAACTGCCGACAAGATGTTTCTCCCAAGTCAAAATGCATTTCTTGCATTGCATAAAGGCAATGATGTAGCTTGTCTTGCGTCATGGTCGATCGAAGATGCAGGAGCCAAGTGGTCGGATGACCTTTCCTGTCTCATGCGCAATCGGAATTTGGCGCGGAGAGAAGGTCGGGAGAGTAGGCAATGTCGCAGGATTTGGCTGGTTTTGCAGGTGAGAGCGCAAATGCTCGGCCGGTCAACCTCAGGGACCCGCTGGCCGAGCGGATGCTCGGCCCGGGCGGTTCGCATACGCTCGAAACCGTTGATGTGGCGGGCTTTCCGCAGCAGGTGTTCAAGGGTGCGGCCCGCAACCTAGCCGGCCTCTACCGGCAGGGCATGGTCTTTGGCGATCGCCTGATGGTGGTGCAGGACGATTTGCAGCTGACCTATGCCGATGCCTTTGCCCGCGCCGCCGCGCTGGCCGACGCCTTGCGGCATCGGTTTGGCGTAACACATGGCACCAGGGTTGCCGTCGTGATGGGCAACCGTGCCGAATGGATCGTAAGCGTCCTGGCGATCACGGCGGTGGGCGGCGTCGCGGCCCTGGTCAACAGCCGCGGCGCGGCAGAGGAAATGTTGCGCGCCATTGCCACGGCGAGCTGCGAGTTGGCGATCCTTGATGCGGAGCGCGCCGCCATTGTCGCGGCCGAAAGACCAGATCCGGTGTGGCCGCGAATCGTCGTCGGCGCTGCGGCCGCCTCCTTGCGTCCCGGCAAGGACGGCGACTTTGGCGAATTGTCTGAACCGCGCCCGGAAATTGCTTTCGAGCCGAACGATCTCGGCCCGGAAGACGGTGGGATCATCCTGTTCACATCTGGCACCACCGGCTTTCCCAAGGGCGCGTTGCTGAGCCACGGTGCCTTGGCCCATTCGGTGTCGATCGCATGCTTCATGGGCCTCGTGCAGGACGCGCGCTATGAAGAGGAAACCGGCGAAGTCCTGCCGCCGGAACGCCGCTCGATGGCAACGCCTGCGGTGATCCTCGGGCCGATGTTCCACCTTTCCGGCATCATGCCAATCTTTCGGGCGATAAGCCTGGGCACGACGATTCACATCATGAGCAAGTGGAACGTCGATATCGCGTTTGATACGATCGAAAATGTTGGGATGAGCCGACTGTCCTTCGTCCCCGCCATGCTGTGGGACATGCTGCGGTCCCCGCGCGCCACGTCGGAGACGCTGGGCAAAGTAGCCTACATGGCCAATGGTGCGGCCTCGCTCAATCCAACGCTGCTAGCGGAAATCCGCGCACGCATGCCCAATTGCCTGTTGTCCAATACCTATGGGCAGACCGAGACGACAGCCTGGACCTGCTCGATCAGCGGTCAGGCCTATCTGGATAATCCCGCGTCGTGCGGCTGGGCCGCACCGACCATTCGGGTCAGCGTGCGCCGTGACGATGGTAGCGAGGCCGAAATCGGCGAGGCCGGCGAACTGTGGGTCAGCAGCGCCGGACTGATGAGCGAATACGTCGGCGATGCCAAATCCACTGCGGAAACTTTGCAAGAGGGCTGGCTCGCTTCGGGCGACGTGGCCATCGTCGATGCCAACGGTATCTTCACCATCGTCGACCGCAAGAAGAACATGGTCATCTCGGGCGGCGAGAACATCTACTGCGCCGAGGTCGAACGCGTGCTTTCCGATCACGCCGATGTGCGCGATTGCATCGCCTATGGCCAGCCAGACGAGCGCCTGGGCGAGCGGCTGGCGGCGACTTTAGTGGTTCCCTCGGGATCGGTGGTCAGCGAGGACGACATCAAGGCGCACTGCCGTAAGCATCTTGCCATCTACAAAGTGCCGCGCAGCGTCGTGCTGACCAGCGATCCGTTACCGCGCACCGCATCGGGAAAAGTCGATCGCGGCAAGTTCCTCAAGCAGCTTCACGGCAAGTAGATCCTGTGAGTTATGCATTCATCCGCTACCAGGTAGCCGACCAAGTCGCCCTGCTGACGCTGGCCCGGCCCGACAAGCTCAACGCGATCAGCGGCGCGATGGTCGCCGAACTGCGAGAGGCGCTGGAACGCGCCGATACCGACGATGATGTCCGCGTCCTCATCGTCACCGGGGAAGGCCGCGCCTTCTGCGCCGGGGCGGACATGTCGCGCGGGGCGGAAACCTTCAAGGCGCCGAAATCCGATGGCCTATTCGCTGCCGATGGCACGGCGGATTATGCCGCCGAAGCCGCGCGCGAGGTGGGCGGCATCTTCGCGCTTCAGCTCTATGCCATGACCAAGCCGGTGATCGCCGCAATCAACGGTGCGGCGGTAGGCATGGGGGCGACAATGATCCTGCCCATGGACATCCGCATCGCCAGCGAGGAGGCGCGCTTTGGCTTTGTTTTTGCCCGCCGCGGAATGGTGCCAGAAGTTGGATCGTCGTGGTTCCTGCCGCGAGTCGTCGGCATTGCCAAGTCGCTGGAATGGTGCCTGACCGGACGCCTGGTACCGGCAACCGAAGCACTGCGCGAGGGCCTGGTGAGCGCCGTCGTGCCAGCTGCCGATCTGTTGCCCGAAGCGCACCGAGTCGCGCGTGAAATCGCCGAGAATACAGCCCCGGTCGCCGTCGCACTAACACGGCAGATGTTGTGGCGCGGGCTGGGCATGAACCATCCCATGGAAGCGCACCGGATCGAAAGCCGCGGAACGCTTTCACGCGGTCGTAGCACGGATGCTGCTGAGGGTGTGGCCGCCTTCCTCGAAAAACGCGCGCCAGAATTCCCCGGCCGCGTGTCGACCGACATGCCCGACTACTATCCCTGGTGGGAAGACCCGAACTATTCGTGAAAGCGAAGTTCGGCTCGTCCTCGCAAGAGGTGGGGCCTGACGGAAACCCGCCCGATCGCCAAATGCATCAGATCAGGGCTTGTGCGAGCGTTCGCCATGCCGGCCGCAACGCACCGATATCGGCGATCCCCGGGCGAGGACCGACCACCTGCAGGCAGACATGGTCGGCGCCGGCGGCAAAATGGGCGCTAACCCGTTCGGCAATCCTGTCCGCACCGCCCCAAGCGAACAGGGCATCGACGAGCCGGTCGCTGGTATCGGCGATATCGGCCTCGGAAAAACCCAGGCGCCGCCAGCTGTTCGCATAGTTCGCAAGCTGGCCATAGCCTTTGACATAGGGCCGCGCGATATCGCGCGCGCGCGCCGGATCGGTTTCCAGCACGACACCTTGTTCTGGCGCCAGCAGGGGGCCGATGCCCAGCGCTTCGCGCGCGATGGCCGTGTGTTCCGGCGTCACCAGATAAGGATGCGCGCCGGCGGTCCGGTCACGGGCCAGTTCGAGCATTTTTGGCCCCAGCGCAGCAAGGCAGATCCCGTCAGCGGACAATCCTTCGCCCGAAAGTTTCGCCAGATAGTCCTTCATGGCGCTGAGCGGCTTGCGATAGGCGTCGCCGACGGTGGCACCGTGGCTGACGCCAAGGCCGAGCAGGAAGCGCGCGCGATGGTCCTCGGACAGTTCGCGCCACCAGTTGGCGACATCGTGCGGATCATGCATCCAAATGTTGAGAATGCCGGTGGCAATGGTCGCGGTCTTCGTGGCGGACAGAAGTCGGCTGACGTCTTTCAGAAGATCCCCGCCCATGGCCCCAGGTATCCATAGAGCGCCGTAGCCAAGATCGTCGAGTTCGCCTGCCGCGTCGTTGATCTCACCTGGGTCGCCCTGACGTAGCTCCATCGACCATATGCCGATTCGTCCCAGTCGCGAGGCAGTGGCCTGGTGGGTCATGGTTTCTGTTGTCCGATTTCACGAAGCATCATGGGACCTGAGTTTCGCATCAGTTCCCCGGGCATCGTGGCTAGGGTCATGGGATGGGTGATCCGGCCACTTCGCTGGCGAAAGCGAACTCCGGCCCGGTCGGCAGAGTCCGCATGCGGTCGATCACCTGTGCCCTGTGTCCGGCCGGCGTTCCGAAAGCGGTCTTGAGCGCGAGAGCGCGCTTGAGGAAGAAGTGGACGTCGACTTCCCAGGTCATGCCCATGGCACCGTGGACTTGCACGGCGGTGCGGGCCGCGAGGTCGGCCGCTTCGGCAGCGGCAAGCTTGGCGTGGGCGACGCGTGCCTTCGCCGCGACGTTTCCTCGCGACAGCTCCGCCGCAGCGGCGTGGACCACCGGCCGGGCGAACTCGATCTTCACTTGCGCGGTTGCGAGGAGGTGCTTGACCGCCTGGTAGCTGCCGATCGGTTTGCCGAACTGGTGGCGATCCTTGGCATAGGCGACCGCCATGTCGATGCAGCGCTGGCCGAGGCCGAGCATCTGCGCCGCTGCGAGGACGGCGCCGCGTTCGGCGGCATCGCCCCAAGTGCTGCCGACGCGGGTTTTGTCCGAGGGCGTCCACTTGACGCGGAACAGGCGGCGGAAGGGATCGAAGCTTTCCGCGCGCGTCAGCGCGACGGCATCGCGTTCGACCAGATGCAATTCGTCGCCATGGCCGAGCAACAAGGCGGCGGCGCTGTCGGCATCCGCGACGAAGGGATTGGCGGGATGGCCGATGGCGACGATCTCGCCCGACAGAACACGCGCGAGCCAGCCCTTGTCGTCTTTCAGACCGGCCAGCAGCGGCACGGCAATGCCCGCCTGCTCGACCAGCGGTTCGGGCAACGCAACATAGCCGGCCGCCTCGGCAATGCCGACCAAATCGATCAGGCCGAGCCCGAGGCCGCCCTTGTCCTCCGGGGCACAGATGCCGGGCAGTCCCATGTCGACGATCGTCTGCCAGCGTATATTGTCCAGCGTCTCGCCACTCGCCAGCAGGCGGCGCAGGTCGGCAGGAGTGCAGCTTTCGACCAGCATCTCGCTCGCGGCTTCGGTGATCGCGAGCTGGTCCTCGGTGAAGGCGAAATGCATGGCGCTCTAGCCTTTCGGCAGTCCGAGCATGCGCTCGGCGATGATGTTGCGCTGGATCTCATTCGAGCCGGCGTAGATCGGGCCCGCAAGCGCGAAGATGTAGTAGTCGAGCCAGCGTTCGGGATCGCCATCCACCAGTTCGGCGCGCGCTCCCAGGATGTCGAGCGCCGTCTGGGACAGCGCCATGTCCATCTCGGACCAGAAGATCTTGTTGGTCGAGCTTTCGGGCCCGATCGTGCCGCCGGCCGCGAGCCGCGAGCACATGGCATAGATCGCCAGCGCATAGGCGTCGGCGTCCATCCAGCTCTGCGCGACGCGTTCGGCGATCGAGGCTGGCAGGTCTTCCTTGTGGCGTTCGTACAGCGCAATCAGCTTGGCTGCGGCGTGCTGGTAGCGCGCCGGCGAGCGCAGCAGCAGCCCCCGCTCGAACCCGGCGGTGGCCATGCAGACTTTCCAGCCTTCGCCTTCGCCGCCAAGCCGGTCGGCCACGGGGACGCGGACGTTGTCGAGAAAGATCTCGGCGAAGACCTTCTCGCCGTCCATGCGCTCGATCGCGCGGCGGGTGATGCCGGGCGCGTCGAGCGGGAACAGGATCAGGCTCATGCCCTTGTGGCGTTCGCTGCCCGGTTCGCGGAACAGGCCGAAGGCCCAGTCCGCGAAGACCGCGCGGCTCGACCAGATCTTCTGGCCGTTGAGGACGTAGTGGTCGCCGTCACGCGTGCAGGTCGAGCGCACGCCGGCGAGATCGCTGCCCGCGCCGGGTTCTGACCAGGCCTGGGCCCAGATCACGTCGCCAGCGGCCATCGAGGGCAGGAAGCGCTGCTTCTGCTCTTCGGTGCCGAATTCCATCATCGTCGGGCCGAGCAGGAAGATGCCGTTCTGGTTGACCCGGGTCGGCGCTTCGGCGCGGTAGTATTCCTCCTCGAAGATCAGCCAGCGGATCAGGTCGAGCCCACGACCGCCGAGTTCCTCAGGCCAGGTGACCATGCCCCAGCGGCCATCGCTCAGCTTGCGCTCCCAGTCGCGATGCGCCTCGAAGCCTTCACGCGTGAGGTCGAACGAGGGCAGGCGCTCCTTGGGGACGTTAGCTTCCATCCAGTCGCGCACTTCCTGGCGGAAGGCGCGCTGTTCGGCCGTATACTCGAGGTTCACTCGCCAGCCGCTTTCTTGTTCGCCGCCGCCGCCGCCTTGCCGCTCATGCCGCCGATCGAACTGCCAGTGACCAGATCGTTCTGGGCATGGGCGAAGTGGTGCATGTGGAACACGGCGTCCATCGCCGAGCGCTTGCCGCGCAGTTCCTCGACGTGGTTGACCGCCTGCTTGGTCAGCCAGTTGCCGAGGCGGCCCTGGCCGGCGAGCTTGGTCGCCCAGGCTTCGGTTGCCGCGCGCAATTCCTCGCGCGGGACCACCTTGTTGACCATGCCGAACTGTTCGGCGCGTTGCGCGGTCATGCGCTCACCCAGCAGCAGGAATTCCTTGGCGACGCGCGGCGGCAGTTCATAGGCGTGGGCGAAGTATTCGACGCCCGGGATGCCCATCAGCGGGTTCACGGGATCCTGGAAGAAAGCGTCCTCGCTGGCGACGATCAGATCGCAAACCCAGGCGAGCATCAGCCCGCCGGCGATGCAGGCGCCCTGGACCATGGCGATGGTCGGCTTGGGCACGTCGCGCCAGCGGCGGCACATGCCGAGGTATTGCTCCTGCTCGCGGGTGTAGAGCAGCTCGGCCGCGGGCTTGTTGGTATGGCCGGGCAGTATCTCGCGCTTGTCGAACTCGTGGTGCAGGTCGCGCCCCGGGGTGCCGATGTCGTGGCCGGCGGAGAAGTGCTTGCCGTTCCCCGCCAAGACGATGCAGCGCACGGCGTCGTCGTTGGTCGCACGGCGGAAGGCATCGTCGAGCGCATAGGTCATCTGCCCGTTTTGGGCATTGTTGAACTGCGGCCGGTTCATCGTGATCCAGGCGATGCCATCCGCCACTTCATAGAGGATCGGCTCGTCGGTTTCGTAGACGATGTCGACCTCTTGCGGGGTCACCAGGTCGTCGCTCATGCCAGTTCCTCCTCTTGGCTGGCGACCGCATTCAGCAGCACCAGCGCATCGACCGCAACGGCGCCCTTTCCTTCGGGCAGCACCAGCAGCGGATTGATCTCCACTTCGCGCAGCCGCTCTCCGCCAGCCAGCACGGCCTCGCCCAGCGCGGCGATAGCTTTGGCGGCAGCAGCGACGTCGGCCTTCGGCGAGCCGCGGTAGCCGTCGAGCAGCTCGAAGCCCTTGAGGCTGCGCAACATGGCCTCGGCCTCGCCGGCATCGACCGGCAACAGGCTGTGGCAGGCGTCCTGCATCAGCTCGGTCCAGACCCCGCCGAGCCCGACGGTCAGCATCCACCCGAACACCGGATCGCGGGTGACGCCGGCCAGAATCTCGACCCCGCCCTGGAGCATCGGCTCGAGCGTGACGCCTTCGATATGGACGCCGGCCATCGAACGAGCCTTGGCCGCCATCGTGTCGAAAGCGTCGGCTACGGCATCGGCGTTTTGAAGGCCGAGGCGGATGAGGCCGTGTTCGGTCTTGTGCGCGACGTCGGGGCTGACCAGCTTGGCAACCAGCGGGTAGCCGATCTTCTCGGCGGCTGCACGGGCCTCAGCGGCGCTGTGCACCAGGACATCATGCACAACGGGCACGCCGAAGGCGGCAAGCGCGTCTTTGCCTTCGGTCTCGGACAACGCGCTGCGGTCGGCGGGGAGGGCGGGCCAACTAGCCTTGGATGTCGGCGCGCTAGCATTCTTGCCGCCGGCCTTCTTCCATTGACCATAGGCAGCGATGGCACGGGCCGCGCGGTCGAAGTCCTCGAAATAGCCTATTCCCGCCGCCGCGAGCCGGTCACGGTCGGCCATGGCGAAGGTATCGATCACGACGATCGCCTTGCCGCTCGCCGCCGCCGCCTTTTCGACCTGGTCGAGCGCGAGGAAGGCGCCCGGCGTGTAGAGCAGCAGCAGGTCGATCTCGTCGGGGCTTAGCGCCAGGCGAATGCACTCGCTGAGGAAGTCGTTCGAATTGACCACGTTACCCGTCATGTCGATAGGGTTGGAGACCATCGAATGGCCCGGGATCTGCTCGCTGAGTGCGCGCTGCACGGCATCCGGCAGCGTCGGCACCTCGGCACCATTCAGCGCCAGCGCATCGGCGAGGATTGCTCCGGCCGCGCCCGAAATCGACAGGATCGCACAGTTGCTGCCACCGATCCTGCCGCCGAGGCTGTGCAGGTAGGCGAGATCCGCCAGCACCGACAGCTCGCTCGCCCGCGCGACGCCGGCCCGCGTGAAGGCGGCATCGTACGCGGCCGAATCCCCCGCCAGAGCGGCGGTGTGCGACCGCGTCGCCTCGGCGCCCTTTTCGGAGGCACCGACCTTGTAGACGGCCAGCAGCTTGCCTGCCTCGCGGAACCGGGCAGCGGCGGCGAGGAACTTCGGGCCATTGCGCAGTTCTTCGATGTAACAGAGCGCCGAGGTCGTGTTGGGATCGCCGGAAAGGTTGTCGAGATAGTCGCTGAGCTCGACGCTGGCCTCGTTGCCCGTGTTGATCACCTGGCTGAAGGTCACGCCCGCGCGCCGGGCGATGCGGAACACGGTCGCGCACATGTTGCCGCTCTGGGTGACGAGCGCCGTGTTGCCAGCCGCCTCACCTGGCTGGAAAGACTGGCCGAAGGTGGTGAAGACCGCCTGGTTGAAGTTGGCATTGCCCATACAGTTGGGGCCGGCAACTTTCATCCCGGTGCGCTGCGCGAAGGCGGCCAGTTCCGCCTGCTTGGCTGCTCCTTCCGGCTCGCCCGTCTCGGCATAGCCCGAGGCGAAGACAATGGCCGCCGGGATGCCGAGCGCGTGGCAGCGTTCGAGATAGGGCAGGGTGGTCTCGGCCGAGAGCGCGACGATCACGAGGTCGACGACTTCGGGAACGTCCTCGATGTCCTTGTAGGCGGCAAGCCCCTGGATCGTCTCGTTCTTGGGATTGACCGGATAGAGCCTTTCGAAGCCCGCGCGCTTCAACAGATCCACCGGCACGCCGCCGATCCGCTTGGGATTGTCGGACGCGCCGACGACGGCGATCGAGCGCGGGCTGAGGAGGGGGTCGAGGCTCACGCGTTCACCTTGGCATCTTTTGGGGCGGTCTTGATGTCGTAGTCCGCGGGATCGAACGCTGCGGTCATGTTGCGATAGCGCGAAAGCGGCCAGGGGTTGTTCGTCACCACGCGGCCCGACTTGTTGCGATACCAGTTGTTCACGCCTGGATGTGACCAGACAAGCTGTTCGTGCTCGGCGTCGAACTCCGCCTGATAGGCGTCGAAAGGTTCGCGGCGAACGTCGAGGCTGCCAGCCTCGCGCTCGATCAGCTCGCGCAGGGCCAGCATGGTGTATCGGACCTGGCATTCGGAATTGAATACCGCGCTGCCGCCATGTCCGCCGTTCGTGCCCGGGCCATAGAGAATGAACAGGTTGGGGAATTCGGGCACGGTGATCCCGAGGTGTGCGCGCGGATCATCGTCGCCCCAGTGATCGCGGAGCGACCCGTTGGTGCCGACGATCTCCATCGGGAACAGCGGTGTCTGCGCCTTGAAGCCCGTCGCCAGGACCACGACGTCCGCGCGATGCTCGACTCCGTCCTTGTCGACGACGCCAGTCGCGATGATCTTCTGCACCGGGCCCGTGACCAGCTCGACATTGTCGCGGGTCAGCGTGCTGAACCATTTGCTGTCGCGCAGCATGCGCTTGCCGTAGGGCGGAAAAGACGGCGTGACTTTGGCGAGCAGTTCCTCGTCACCGTTCAGCTCGGCGCGCATTTCCGCGATTAACTGTTCGCGGATCGCCTTGTTGAAGGCGTTGAGTGAGGTCTCCGGTTCGGGCCAGTTCGGATCCCTCCGCAAGTGGGGCAGCATACCGTCCGACGTTGCGTAGAGGAGCTGGAAGCGCCACCACTTGGTGTAGAATGGGACGTGCTCCAGCCCCCATTTGAGGCCGTCGCTCACCTCGGCGAAGAGCAGAGGGTTCTTGCGCGCCCAGTGCGGCGAGCGCTGGAAGATGGTCAGATGGCCGACCTTGGGCGCGATCGACGGGCCGAGTTGCATGCCGCTCGCGCCGGTGCCGATCTGCACGACGCGCTTGCCGGTGAGGTCGACGCCGTGATCCCAGCGCGCCGAATGAAACATCGGGCCCTTGAAGTCTTCAAGGCCCGGGATTGGCGGGATCGACGGGCGGTTGAGCAGGCCGGTGCCGCTGACCAGCACGTTGACCTTCATCTCGTATTGGGTGCCGTCCTTGCGCCGGATCGTGACGGCCCAGAGCTGGCTTTCCTCGTCCCAGACGGCGCGGACGACCTCCTGCTCGAAACGCATGTAATCGGCCACGCCGGACTCGCGGTAGACGGTCCGGATGTAGTTGATGATCTCCGGACCCTGCGCGAAATAATGGTCCCAGTCGGACGAGGTGCGGAACGAGTAAGAATAGAAGTGGTTGGGCGTGTCGACCGCGACGCCCGGATAGGAGTTCTCGTACCAGGTGCCGCCGACGTCGTCGTTCTTCTCGATGACGGTGAAGGGGATGCCGGCTTCCTTGAGCTTGATCGCCATGGCGAGGCCTGAATAGCCCGAGCCGATCACCAGCACGTGATAGCGGTCCATCACTTCGCGCGAGACGGGCTTGCGCCAGGGGACGGACTTGGCATCCGCCTTGTCGAAGTTGAGCTCTTCGAGGACCATCGGCAGGTATTCGGGCGGAACGGCCTGACCGACGGCGACGTCGCACATATGCTGGAGGCGATCTAAGTCGGGCGCCGGTGGCAGCGGGCGATCGTTCTCCGCATAGTCCTTGAACGTCGCGATCACCTTTTCGCGCAGTTCGGCCTGGAGCGCTTCAGGCACGTCGACCTCAAAACTCCAGGCCCCATTGATATGGGGATGAAACTTTTCGAGCAGCGACTCGTCGCCCGAAAGGTGCGTGTACACCAGCAGCAAGGGCACCGGATCGAGCGCGGCGAGATGTGCATCCAAGAGCTGCGGTTCATTGGCGACGAGGTCCTTCAGCGCCTGCAAGTCGGGATTGCTTGTCATTCCGATCCAGCTCTCGAAGTGGGGCGGCGCGTGAATCCGGCCCGCAGTTTCCTATTCCAGTCGCGTTGCTGCTTGTCAGGACGTTCGCGTCGGCAGCGGCAAGCTGGTGTGCATCGCTGCCCTAGCTGTAAACGAAAATATTGCAATAGGTCGTATTCATTCTTTACTCGCATCGTCGCTGCGCTATGACAATGCACGCTTCTCGCGACTGACCATGGATCAGATGAAGTTTCCTGCAATGAGGGTTGGGCCGGGTGCGCCGAGGAGAGATGACTTGACGGCAGATAGCATGGTGGCGCCGAAGCCCGGCAGTAGCGTGATCCGCATCGGTGCGGGCGGCCGCCCCTCGATCGAAGGGTTTCGTTGCGGTGACTGCGGCGCGGTCGTTACCGAACAGACCATGGCCTGCCGCAGTTGCGCTAGTCGCACTGCCCCGGAGGCATTTCGCGCGGCCAATACCGGCAAGGTCCATAGCTGGTCGGTGGTCCATCGCTCCTATCCGGGCATCGCGGTGCCCTTCGTTTCGGCGATCGTCGATCTCGATGACGGCCTGACACTCAAGGGCACGCTGCGCGGCGTCGATCCGGCGGCCGTGCGGCAGGGAATGCCGGTCGGGCTGGTGTTCGACGATGCCGGCGGCGCGCGCGACAAGGAAGGCGTGCCCTACGTCGGGTTCCACTTCGTGCCCCAGGGAGATGTGCAATGAGCGACGTCTATATCGTCGGCGCCGACATGATCGCCTTCGGGCGCTATCCCGACAGAACCTATTACCAGCTCGGCGCCGAAGCATCGCTCAAAGCTCTCGACGACGCTGGGCTGTCGATCAAGGATATCGGCGCGGTCTATGCCTCGTCGTGCTTCAATGCGCAGTCGATGCTCGGGCAGAAGGTGCTCAAGGAGATCGGCCAGACCGGGGTGCCCTGCATCAACGTCTCCAATGCCTGCGCCTCGGGTGCAACTGCGGTGCGCGAGGCGTTCATCGGCATCAAGAGCGGCATCTACGACTGCGTGCTCGCGGTCGGCGCCGAGAAGAACCCGCGCGGTATGCTCGGCGGTGCGCCCCAGGAAGGCCCGCCGCCAGAGGGACTGTTCGGTTCGGGAATCGATGCCCGCGGTCTTCGCCGAGGCAGGCATGGTCCATGCCGCAGCCTATGGCACGACGATCGAGCAGTTCGCCCAGGTCGCCGTCAAGAACCACCACCACGCGACGATGAATCCCAAGGCGGCGTACCGCAAGGAAACGCCGCTCGAGGAAGTGCTCGCCAGCGAGATGATCGCCTGGCCGCTAACCAAGCTCATGTGCTCGGCCAATGTCGATGGCGCCGCGGCGCTCGTGCTTGTCTCCGAGAAGAAGGCGCGCGAACTCGGCATGAGCCGCGCGGTGCGCATCCGCGCCTCGATGCTGACCTCCGATCCCTACGAGCTGCGCAACCCGGTGATGTTCGATGCCAATTCGGTGACGCGGCTCGCGGCTGCGAAAGCCTACGAGATGGCGGGCCTCGGTCCCAAGGATCTCGATCTCGTCGAACTGCACGACTGCTTCGCCACGGCAGAGATCCTGCATTACGAAAACCTCGGCCTCTGCGGCGAAGGCGAGGCGGGCCGCCTGATCGACAGCGGCGCCACCGCGCTCGGCGGGCGGATCCCGGTCAACGTTTCGGGCGGTCTTCTCTCCAAGGGGCACCCGATCGGTGCGACCGGAGTCGCTAACATGGTCGAGATCGTCGAGCATCTGCGCGGCGAGGCGGGCGCGCGGCAGGTTGCGGGCGCCAGGATCGGCCTCTCTCACGTGCTGGGTTTCGGCGCCGCCGCTGGAGTGCATATCCTCGAGAGCGCGTGAGGATTTAGACATGACAGGCACTTCCGAAGGATGGATCGACCTTACCGGCAAGCTCGCGTTAGTGACCGGCGCGGCGGCGGGCATCGGCCGTGCCTCGGCCATGGCGATGGCGTCTGCCGGCGCCGTGACCATCGTCCTGGACCGTGACGAACACGGCGCCGCCCAAGCGGCCAATGCAATCCAGGCGGCAGGAGGCAGGGCCATCGCGCGCCAGCTCGACGTAACCAGCGAGCCCGCCTGGCATGATCTCGCGGACTGGCTCGAGCGCGAATGGGGCCGGGTCGACATCCTGGTCAACTGCGCTGGCATCGCCCGCTTCGACCGCGTCGACGAGGCGATGTTCGAGACCTATCGCGAAGTCTTCGGCGTCAATGTCGATGGAACGCTCTTCGGCATGACGATGGCTCTGCGCTTCATGCGCAAGACCGGGCAGGGCGCGATCGTGAACATCTCTTCGACGGCCTCGCTCAAGGGTAACCCGGCGATGGCGTCCTACGGCGCCAGCAAGGCGGCTGTGTCGCATTTCACCCGCAGCGCGGCCCTCGAAACCAACCGGGCCGGGCTCGACATCCGGATCAACGCCGTGCTGCCGGGCTTCACCGACACTGCTATGGCGCAGGCGGTCCATGACCGGTTCGACGAGAAGCTCGGCGGTCACGACAAGACCCTCGCGATCTTCAGCAGCGGCCGCGCCGCGCAACCCGAGGAAATCGCCAACCTCGTGCTGTTCCTCGCCTCGGAGCGCGCCAGCTTCGTCTCCGGGTCCACAATCTCCATCGATCGCGCCCAAGGTGCCTGATCGCCCCAAAGGACTTTCTGTGATTGATCCCGTGCTGCAGTCCTTTCAAGACAGCAGCCTGACCTTCGGGAACCTACGGAACTACGATTCGCGATGCTGCCTTTCTGGCATGCCCGTACCAATGCAATGCAACTGGTGAAAACACGCATGCAAAGGACTTGTCTCCAGGGCCGAAATTGACCATTTGAGCGGTATCGCGTTGCATTTTCTGTTCTGTAAGCACGTGTTTCCGCCGCTAGCGAGGTGAAATGTTGGATAAAGTTGCCCCAGCTTCGAAGAAGGCTAGCGGCCGGAAACTCGCCGCAACTTCGCGCGCCAAGGCGCCGGCCAAGCGCAAGCGCAACCGCGCGGGCAGGCCGACGGCGGACGAGCTCGAACGGCGCAAGCTCAAGGTCATGGAAGTCGCGACCGCCATGTTCGTCGGCCGCGGCTTTGCGGCGACGACACTGCTCGACATCGCCAAGAAGGCCGGCGTTGCCACGCGCACGCTCTATCAGCACTTCGGTGACAAGGAGGCGATCTTCCGCGAGGTTATCTTCGCGCGCGACAGCGCCAGGATCGATCGACCGGAGCTGGGGGAGGGTGAGGATCTCGTCGCGGCATTGCACAAGGCGGCGAATTATTCCTACGAGGTTGCGCTGCGCCCGCGCTCGATCGAGCTGATGCGGCTGATGATCGCGGAAAGTGCCCGCTTTCCCGAATTGATGAGCAAAATTGCGACAATGATTTTCACCCGCTTCACCGGCAATGTCGCAGTTCTCTTCCGCGAGCTTGCCGACAAGGGTCTGATCCCTGAGGGCGATCATGACGAGTCGGCCGATCTGTTCGTCGATCTCCTGCTGGGGAACCGCACGGTCATGATCTATTTCGGCTGGGCGAGCGTGGCACCGACCGAAAAGGATATCGAGGTCAAGATCGCGCTGTTCATCAATGGCCGGTTTGGCGGACAAAGCGCTAAGGCCGGGGCCAAGGCTGCTAAGGCGGCATTCAAGCGCAAGGCCTGATCCGCCGCCGCATTCAGGGCTACCGAACCCACTCGTACCAGAGTGGCGCATGATTACTTTGGGCCCGCCCAGCAGGTTGAGTGCGTAGCTCGTCGAGCTGTACAAGCAGATTGCACTGCATTGGCGCAGGCTGCTTGTGCGCTTAATCGGTCGATTCGGCGCGTATTGCGCGTTTTTGCCATGGCGTCGGCTCCCGAGGCTGAGTCCGCGGGGGCGGCCCAGAGCAGTTTGGCGGGGTTGTGGTGGAATGACTTCGGTCAAGTCCTGTTCCTAATTGGAAACCTGTCCATTTCGCCGAAGACGCGCGATGCCCAAGGCGCATGGGAAAGTGCCGGGCGATATCACCCTTGCTAGTGCCGCGCGAGTTGATGAACCGGTGATCGCCATGGGCCAATGGGGCGAAATTCGAGCTTGGCAATAGCAGCCGGCCAGGCGAATATCATCGAAACTATTGCAACAGGCGTGGAGTATTGTAAAGCCGATCGGCCGCCGGGAGGAATGCCGTGAATTTCGACTATACCGATGAGCAGAAGGCGTTGAAGGACGAAGCGCGGCGTTTCCTCGCCGCCGTGTCGCCGCTGTCGGTGGTTCGCACCGCGCTGGAAAACCCGACCGAGGGTTTTGACCGGGCGCTGTGGCAGCGCATTGGCGAGCAAGGCTGGTGCGGCGCCGCGATCCCCGAGGAACATGGCGGCATCGGCATGGGCTACGTCGAACTCTGCGCGCTGGCCGAGGAACTGGGCCGCGCGCTGGCGCCGGTGCCTTTCGCCTCCACGGTCTATCAGTTCGCGGAAGGCCTGCTGCTTGCGGGCTCGGAGGCGCAGAAGGCGGATCTCCTGCCGCAAGTCGCCGCGGGCACTCTGATCGGAACGCTGGCCGTGACCGAAGGGCCGGGGGTGCTGACGGCCGAGCGGATTGCGACACGCTTTTCGGGCGGCGCGCTGACCGGGAGCAAGCTGCCGGTGACCGATGGTCTTGCTGCCGATCGCGCGATCGTTCTCGCCATGGCCGATGCGGAGCCGGGACTCTATCTCGTCGATCTCACGGGTGAAGGGGTCGAGCGCCGCTCGGTCTCGACGATCGATCCCACGCGCGGCGCCGCCGAGATCACTTTCAGTGGAGCACCGGCTCAGCCGCTCGGGCAGCCCGGCAAAGGTCTCGAAGAGCTGGCGCGGATAGAGGATCGCGCGGCGATCCTTCTCGCCTTCGAGCAGCTCGGCGGCGCCGACCGCTGCCTTGAGATGGCACGCGACTATGCGCTGGAGCGCTATGCCTTCGGCCGCCCGATCGGCAGCTACCAGGCGATCAAGCACAAGCTCGCCGACGTCTTCATCCGCAATGAGGTCGCTCGCGCCAACGCCTATTACGGCGCCTGGGCGCTCTCGACCGACGCGCCCGAGCTGCCGCTGGCCGCCGCCGCCGCGCGCGTCGCGGGATCGGCGGCCTATCTCCTCGCTTCGCGCGAAAACATCCAGACGCATGGCGGCATCGGTTTCACCTGGGAAGCCGACTGCCACTTCTTCTACCGCCGCGCTCGCCATCTCGGGCTGATTCTTGGCGCCCCGCGCGACTGGAAGCGCCGCGTCGCCGACCGGCTCGAACAGCGCGTTGCCTCGGAAAACGAAGGGAAGGCCGCATGAACTTCGACGAAAGCCCCGAAGAAGCCGCCTACCGTGCTAAGGTCCGCACCTGGATCGCCGCCAATGCGCCCGATCTGAGCGTGCTATCACCGACCGAGCAACGCCAGTGGCACCCGCGGCACAAGGAGGTCGCGCGCCTGTGGCAGACGGCCAAGGCAGATGCCGGCTATGCCTGCATCTCCTGGCCGAAAGCGTGGGGCGGGGCGGATGGCACGGCGATCGAGGAGGCAGTCTTCGGCCAGGAGGAGACCCGCGCGGGAATGCAGTTCAACTATTTTCGGACCGGGCTGGACATGTTGCTGCCCGCGCTGATGGAGCACAACAAGGACGAGGCCTCGCTCGCCCGCGTGCCGCCGGCGGTGCGCGGGGAGGAGATTTGGTGCCAGCTCTTCTCGGAGCCGGCGAGCGGTTCCGACTCGGCCGGCGTGCGCTGCGCGGCCGTCCGCGACCCCGGATCGGGGTCCGGGGCAGGTGGCGACGACTGGGTGATCAACGGCCAGAAGGTGTGGAACAGCGGCGCGCAGATCGCCGACTACGGCATGCTGGTCGCGCGGACCAATCCCGACGTGCCCAAGCACAAGGGCCTGACCGTGTTCTGGCTCGACATGAAGACGCCCGGCGTCGAAGTCCGACCGATCCGCATGATGTCGGGCGACAACGAACTGAACGAGGTCTTCCTCACCGACGTGCGCCTGCCCGACAGCCAACGCGTTGGCGAAGAGGGTGGCGGATGGAAGGTCATCATCACCACCTTGATGAACGAACGCGCCTCGCTGGGCTCGGGCACCGGACTAAATTGGCGCGATATTCTTGACTTGGCACGCGAGACGCCTTCGTTTGACGGTCCGGCGCTCGATGATCCGGCATTCCGCGAATGGCTGGCCGATCTCTATGTCGATGCCGAGGCGATCCGCCTGCTGAGCTTCCGCACGCTAACCTCGCTATCCAAGGGCGCGACGCCGGGACCAGAGGGCTCGGCGGGCAAGCTGCTCTGGTCGAACCTGGCGCAGACGCTGACTGACAAGGCGCTCGACATTCTCGACCATCAGGGGCTGCTCGATGATCCCGACGAAGCGGCGATGAACGGCGCGTTCCAGCACCGTTTCCTGTGGGCGCCAGGGCTCAGGCTCGGCGGCGGGACGGACGAGATCATGAAGAACATTATCGCGGAACGCGTGCTCGGCCTGCCGGGCGACATCCGCGTCGACAAGACCGTGCCCTTCCGGGAGATCCCGACCGGGCGATGATCGTCGGCGCGTTTTGACCTGCTCGCCGCGGCACGATAGAATGAAATCCACCTAGTGCATTAATTGAGTCGATGCGCCGGGCTTTTTCGGAGTTTGCGATGGACGCTGCCACCTCTCCCCTCGATCGCGGCTTTGCCAAGTTTCCGATCCCCTTCGGCTGGTTCGCGGTCGCCATGTCGGGCGACATCGCACCGGGCGAGGTGAAGACCTTGCGCTACTTCGCCACCGAGTTCGTCATGTGGCGCGGGGCGGATGGCGAGATCCACGCGGTCGATCCCTTCTGCCCGCATCTCGGCGCGCATCTGGGTGTCGGCAGCGAAGTTGTCGGCAATGACCTGCGCTGCGCCTTCCATCATTGGAGCTTCGACGGCAAAGGCGCGGTGACCAACATTCCCTACACCGACGTCATCCCCCCGCAGGCGAAGCGCGGCTGCCTGCCGACCTGGCCGGTCACGGAGTCGGACGGGGTCGTCTACGTTTGGTACCATCCCAGGAGGGTGGCGCCGAAGTGGGAGGTCGCCCGCCTGCCCGAATGCCCCGACGGCGAATGGACGCTGCACAGCACTTACGACTGGGTGATCAACATCCACGTCCAGGAAATCACCGAAAACGGCCAGGACCACGCCCATTTCGGCGCCGTCCACGGCGTGCCTTTCGCACCCAAGGGCGAGTTCAAGCTCGATGGCTGGATGCGCCGCAATACGGTGGTGGCGGAAATGAACACGCCGCGCGGTCCTATGACCGGCAGGATCGAAACAACTGCTGTCGGCCCGGGCCAGTCGATGGTCGAATATGTCGACGTCTGCCATGTCGTGCAGGCTCAGCAAGTGACGCCGATCGACGCGGAACATACCCATCTGCGCTGGCAGATGTTTACCCCGCCGGGGATCAGCGAGGGCAAAGCCCGGGTTACTGCAGCGCGCATCCGTGACCTCGTCAAGCAAGTGCACCAGGACATTCCGATCTGGAACGCCAAGCGTTTCCAAGAGCAGCCGATGTTGGTCAAGGGCGACGGCCCGCTGCTCGCCTACCGTCGGCAATACGCCCGCTTCTATCAGTTCGACGATCCCGAACCCGAGAGCGCCGCAGCATGAGCGCGATGGGACCCGGCGGCAGGCGTATCAAAAAGACCCGGCGAACGGAGTGGCGGAGGAACGATCTTGCCACTCATCGAACAGCCCGGGATACCCTTGCAATTGCCGCTTCTTGACAATTCCAATCGCTCATACTGGAAAAGGGGAGCCGATGGACGGCTTCGCATTTGCCATTGCGGGGACTGCGGTCGGTATACCCATCCGCCGCAGCCGCGCTGTAGCGTTTGTCGTAGCGCATATATCGACCGAGTCTGTGTAAAAACGGCGTTTATGTTTGCAGGATCGCCCGCGCTGGCTCGAAGGTTTTGTCGGCGATGACGTGTATTTTCAGGTGTGGTCGCATCGATCAGCGGTTCGATACCCATGATGCTATTTTGGAGTCGTCGTGATGGGACAGGGAAATCTTGGAATCGAACCCGAAATCCTCAAGGCGATCTACGGTCAGATGGCGCGCATCCGCGCCGTCGACAAGGCGGTCCAGGCCGGGCTTTCGTCGGGCAGGTTCCAGTTCACCTACTGGCCGATGACTGGCCAGGAGTGCATCCCCGCGACGATCTCGCAGCTCACCACGAGCCGCGACTACATGATCACCACCTATCGCGGCATTCATGACCAGGTGGCCAAGGGCGTCGACCTCTACGGCATGTTTGCCGAAGCGCTCGGCCGCGAGGACGGCGTCAACAAGGGCAAGGGCGGATCCCCGCACATTTCCGATCCCTCGTCGGGTTCGATGGTCACCACCGCGATCGTCGGCGCCGGCGCCCCGATCGCCAACGGCCTGGCCATCTCGGCCAAGGAGCGCGGCGAGGACCGTGTCACCATCGTCAACTTCGGCGACGGCGCCACCTCGATCGGCGCGGTGCACGAAGCGATGAACCTTGCCGGCGCCTGGAAGCTGCCGGTGATCTTCCTATGCCAGAACAACGCCTGGGGCGAATACACGCGTATCCCGACCTACACCGCCAGCCCGAACTTTTTCGGCCGCGCCGAAGCCCTAGGCTTCAAGGGTGTGCAGCTCGACGGCAACGACCCCGCAGCCTTCTACAAGGGCATGAAGGAAGTGATCGACTACGTCCGCGCCGGTAGCGGCCCGGTCTTCGTGGAAGCCATGACCTATCGTCTCGGGCCGCACGCGGGCGTTGGCGATAACTACAACGCCACGAAGGAAGAGCTCGCCGCCGGCAGGGAGCGCGCGCCCTACGAGAAGACCCGCGCGCTGCTGCTCGAGGCCGGCATCTCCAGCGAGGAGGAGCTCACCGCGCTCGAAGCTGCTGCCAAGGCCGAAGTCGACGACGCCATCGTCCGGGCGCTGGAAAGCAAGGTCACGCCCGCGAGCGAGACCCTGGTCGACGTCTTCGCCGACGTCGATTGCGTGCCCAAGCGCGGCCACTATCCGGTCCGCGAAGCTGAAGGCGAGTTCTCGGGCTCGACCGAAACGATGACCATGGCTCAGGCGATCCAGAATGCTCAGCACATCGCCATGTCCGCTAACAATGAGGTCTTTATCCTCGGCGAGGACGTCGGCGATCCGCATGGCGGAGCATTCGGCACCAACAAGGATCTAGAAACCGATTTCGGAGGCCGTCGCGTGCGCCCGACGCCGATCGCCGAACAGGCTATTATCGGCGCCGCGATCGGCTCGTCGATCGCAGGTATGAACCCAATCGCCGAGATCATGTTCGCGGACTTCATGGGCGTCTGCCTCGATCAGATCGCCAACCACGCCGCCAAGCAGCGCTACATGTCGGGTTCGGCCACACATGCGCCGATGACGATCCGCATGCAGCTGGGTGGCGGCATGGGCGGCTTCGGTGCGCAGCATTCGCAGTCGCTGGAGGCCTGGCTCACTCATACGCCTGGTATCAAGGTGGCGTTTCCGAGCAACCCGATCGACGCCAAGGGCCTGCTTCTGTCGGCAATTGACGATCCCGATCCCGTGGTCTTGTTGGAATCGATCATGCTCCTCTTCGCCCAAAAGGGCGAAGTCCCGACTGGCGCTTACAAGATCCCGCTGGGCGTCGCCAAGGTGAAGCGTGAAGGTACTGACGTCTCCCTGATAAGTTATGGCTGGATGGTGCACCAAGCGCTCGCCGCCGCCGAGGAACTGGCCAAGGAAGGCATCAGCGCCGAAGTCATCGACCTGCGCTCGCTGGTGCCGATCGACTATCACCGCATTCTCGAATCGGTGAAGAAGACCGGCCGTGCCGTGGTCGTCCATGCCGCCGTCGAGTTCTGCGGGTTGGGCGCCGAGATCTGCAGCACGATCAACGAGGAACTGTGGGGCAAGCTCAAGTCTCCCGCCATCCGCCTCGGCGCCGAATATGCCCCGATCGCCTATTCGAAGGAGATCGAGACAGGCCAGGTGCCGAGCGCCAACTCCATCGCTGCACGTGTCCGAGCGGCCGTCAAATAGGCCTGCACCGTAAAAAGGATTGAGATGCTATGTCGGATGATTGCCTACGAAAGGTCGCAGACGAATTGGCTATTCGCCGAGTGCTCGATGAATATTGCCTGCGACTTGAAATTAACAAGTTTGACGAATGGTTGGACCTCTTCACCCAAGACACGGTCTATGATGTATTCCGCCAAAGCCTTCGTGGCCGCGAGGAGGTTTCCGCCATGCTTTCGCAGGCACCACATGGCGTGCATCTTCCCGGTGCGGCGCGGATCGACCTTGAGGGCGACCGCGCCGAGACGGTCCAAAGCTATCTGTTCATACCGGCGAGTGATGACCGGTGGAACTCGGGCTGGTATCTGCGAACCCTGGTACGCGAGGGCGATGAGTGGAAGATCGCCCATACCCGGGTCAAGATCGCTCGGATCGGTGAACTGGCTCCCGACGAGAAGGCGCGGCAGCTCCAGTTTCCGGTCTCGTTCGGATGAATTGGAACGTGCTACTGGGCATCGATCACGTCACGATCACCGTGGCGGATCTTGAGGTGACCAGGGCTTCTACAAACGCCTTTTCGGGGCCCAGGGGCTGTTTTCGCGCGGTGCGTGCCCATTAATGCGCGTCGAGGGACTGCTCGCCGCGCCCGTTAAGACCGTCCAACCATTCGGAGCGACACGTGCCCTAAGTCGGCAAACGAGCGATTTGCTTGGCCTACGGCAATTGTAAACCATCTCGGAGTTTCCTGCGGGATGTGTCCGAGCTGGGAATGTGGGGTACGGTCGGGGGTGTCCCGACCGCGCTCCCCGGCCGACATCAGCAAATCGATGCGGAACGGCGCGTTGCTGAGCGTCGATATTTGTCCACTCAACGGTTCGTCTGAAGACCGCCAAGCAGGGCGAGGAAAGCCTTTCCGACTTCCTCACTGGCTTGTGCGGGATTGTCCGAGTTAGCGATCGTCAGTGCGGCATCGTTCAGTGCCGCTTGCAGCAGGTTTGCCAAAGGCGCCGTCGGCTGCCGTGCAACGTGACCGCTGTTCATTAGCATTTCGAGAGCATCAGCAGTTCCGCTCGCAATGAACTCGGACTGCAGATGGCGCCATCGGGCCCAACCTAGTACGGAGGGTCCATCGATGAGCAGGATGCGCTGATATTCCTCATTTTCCGCAACCAACCGCAGATACTGGGTGAATGCAGCGCTTATTTGTGCCTGAAGATTGCCCGAGAGCGTTGCGACCGAAGCGTTTGCTTGATTGACCAGTTCTTCGGCTACGGTACGGAAAACTTCCGCGAACAAATCCTCCTTGTCGGCGAAGTGATGGTACAATGCGCCGCGTGTCATGTCCGCCCGTGCAACGATATCTGTCGTGCCGGTGGCGTGGTATCCCGCTTCTGCGAACAATTTGCGGGCGGCTTGAACGATGGCGGCGCGGGTCGCGACAGCCCTGTCTCGCTGCGCCTTTAGGGTGCCGCCGCGATTTGATTTTACTTGCTCGGTCATGGCCAGCAGCGGCCTTTGCGGCCGAAAAGTCATACCACGCGAACGCCGGGGTATTCGCCGAGAATGATGCTTTCCATGTCGCCGTATCCCGTATTCCCACCCTCACTTATGCGCACCGGCCGATCGCGAATCTGCCAGCGATAGGTTTCCGCCAGCTTCACCGAATTATTGACATCGTCGATGCATTCACCGTCCAGGAATTCCTCGCCTTTGAAGCTGCCATGCACTTGGCCTTTCCACTCGCCATACATGCCGGGGAGCAGGCGGAAGCCCATTTCCGGATCGATCGCTTCGATCTCGAAGACGCGCTCGACCATTTCCTTGCCTTTGCCTGCCAGCAATGCCGTCACCCGGCCGCGCATCGCGCCTTTATCGGAGGCGCGGTAGTCGATCTCCGGGTAGAGGTGCAATATCGGTGTCTGCCGGCCGTCGCTTTCGTTGATGTAGCCGCTGAAGAAATCCGGAGGGCCGTCGCCGCCGAAGTCCCGGAAATAGTAGGCGAGGTCGTAGCTGCTGCCGTCGGGCCGGTCGATCTTCGATACCAGCCAGTTGAAGTGATAGCCGCCGGTCTTGGCGCTGCCAGTGTTGCCGACACTGCCAGGCACGAGGTCGGTCGGATCGAGGCCGACATGCTCGCGAACGCCCCAGCTGCGGTCGCGGAACCCGAACCACTCTTCCGGGTCCACTGAAATGCGCTCGCCCTCGATATCGATCCAGCCGGAGATGGTGCCCGCCTGGTGAAAGCGGATGACGTCTGAGGCGGTGCGGCCGGCGCTAATCACGACGTCGCGCTTCTCGAAGAAGGCGGGCATGGCCGAGTGGAACGTTAGCTCAAAGCGAAGTGGCTGCGCCGTGTTCTCGGCCAGGGTCAGCCGGATGGTCTTGAACGGCTCGATCACCTCGTAGCCGAGCGGACCGACGCTCATGTCCTCAATGCGCGGCGCAAGCACCCGGCTGGCACGCACGGTGCGCTGCTGCGTGCTGCGCTGCACGCCGGCGAAGCCGTCAAGCACGTTGCGGTTGGCATATTTGCCCAGCCCGAAATTGATCTGCAGCTGGCCGTCCTTGCGCATCAGCGTGAACCAGGCCTTCTCGGTCCAGGCCCGATCGGCGGTGCCCACGGCGGCATGGGTATTGACGATCTGGTGATTGAAGAACTCATCGGCGTCGGTCAGCAGCGCAATGGTGTCGATCATGGTCTTTCCTTGAAATCTCAGAAGCCGCCGCCGTCCAGCATGGCTTCCATCACGCCGAGGTAGTAGTCGAGGTTCTTCTGGAATAGGGCGAGCTTCGGGTCGCTGCTCCGTCCTGTGACGTACATGTTCGTGCCTTCGGCGATGATCGCACCGATCTTCCCAATCTGCGCGATCTCGTGCCAAAAAAGACCTTCGGCTGACCGGCCCGAAACATCCGACCATAGCGCGATCACTTCGTCACGCGTCAGCATTCCCGGCAGCTTCTGGGCCCGGGTTGCGCCGTGGTATTCGCTTTCGAAGGAATAGAGCATGTAGCCGAGATCGGCGAGCGGCTCACCGTTCAGGGCCATTTCCCAGTCGAGCACGGCGCTTACTTCAGCGTGCCGCCACATGAGATTCGACAGCTTTGTATCGCCATGGACGACAGCGGGTGGGCCGCTGCGCGAAGCCGGCTCGGCGAGCAGGCGATCGAAGAGCGCGACGAGTCTACCGCTGTCGGCCCGCCCGGCGAATTCGCGCCACGTCCTGGCATCGTCCTCGGGCGTGAGCGCCGGGCCAAGAACCCGCAACGGAGCCAGCTTCGCCAGCTGCGCGAACGACGACACCCAATTGCGGCAAATCTGCCCACGCAATGCGTCGGTCCCCTCGGCGAACCAAGGTTGCATAGAAATGTCGTCGATGGATTCGCCGGGCACGCGCTCCATGACGAAGAAGGGCGTGCCAATCAGAGTGTCGTCTTCGCCGATCGAAACGATCTGCGGCACCGGCGGCGCGTCATCGATCGAACCGAGCTCCGCATAGATACGCGCTTGCGCCAGGACGTCATGTCCATCCAGCATCGCACCCGCCGACGGGGGCAGCCGAAGGATCAAGTCGGGGCCCTCGATCCGGTAGGTCTCGTTGGAAAAACCGGTAGTGAGGGGGGTGATCGCGGTGATGCGCGTGCTTCCCGGCAGGGAATCCTGCAACGCGCTGGCAAGGTGGCCCAAGTCCCGCATTAGCGACAACCTTGATTTAAGCGCGCCGCTGGCGGGCAGATTCTCGTCATTTCACCGCCTCTAAAATAATGCATCGCATTTTGCTCAATTCATCTACATACAGGCTGTATCTCGATTCGGGCTGCCATAGCAAGCCCCCCGACCAGCAGAGCGGGGAAAGACTTGGCCGGCCTGTGCGGATTGCCCCTTGGGAGGACCAGTGACCGATCCACTTCTGCAGCCGTTTCAGACGCGCAATCTGACTTTCCGTAACCGGATGGTCCATGCGCCGACGACGATGAACATGTCGGACGACCGCGGTTATGTAACGCGCCAGGCGGTTGGCGCCTATGAGGCCCTTGCGGCGGGTGGCTTCGGCGCTGTCTGCGTTGGCGCCACGAACGTGCGCTGGGACGGCCTGATCAACGAGCGCATGTTCGGCTTCTACGACGACACCTACATCATCAGCCAGCGCGAGCTGGTCGAGGTCATCCACAACAACGGCGCACTCGCAGGCATCCAGCTGTTCTACGGCGGGCTGATTCCCGGCGTCGGCGCGACCTTCCCGCTCGAGCCGGGCAAGGGCTGGATTCCGGGCACGGTGTCTTGGGGGCCGACCGGCAAGTACCCGATCGGCAACCAGCAGCCAGGGGTTGTGTCCACAGAAACCTATCGCGAACTCGTCGAGGCCTATGCCCAGGCTGCCCGCCGCTCGAAGGAAGCGGGCTACGACTATGTCTCGTTCCACTTCTGCCACGGCTCGCTGCCGCATGTGACGTTGTCGCTGCTCGAAAACACCGGCCGCAACGACGAATATTCTGACCGTTTCCTGTTCTGCGAGCAGATCCTGCAGCGCACGCAGGAGCTTTGCGGCAAGGACTACCCGATCATCCCGCGCCTGGTCTGCGACGAGAACTTCGTCGGCGGCTACGACCTCGACTACTTCATCGAGAACTACGCGCCGCGCCTCCACGCGCTGGGCATCGACGCGCTCGACTGCACCTTCGGCTCAATGCTGCCCGCCAAGAGCCGTGATCCCGAGGTTTCCTCCGGCGAGATCATCGGCGGTGGCTTCTACGTGCCGAACCTCGTGGCGCTGCCCTACATCAAGCGCATGCGCGAGGGCCTCGATGCACGGGGCATCGGCATGCCCCTGATGGGATCGTGCAACATCAACACGCCCGCGCAGATGCGTGCGATGGTGGGCGAAGGCGCGGCGGACTTCTTCGCCTCGTGCCGCCAGTCGCTCGACGATCCCGACTTCCCGCGCAAGATCGCCGAGGGCCGCGAAGACGAAATCCGCAAATCGACACGCACCGGCGCCTCGCTGCTGGCCGGCAACATCTTCGGCAAGGGCGTTGCCGGCTCGGCGCAGAACGCGGCCTTCAGTCGCGATCGCGAATATCGTCTGGTCCCGACGCTGCATCCCCGCCGCGTGCTGATCGCCGGCGGCGGCTCCGGCGGCATGGAATATGCTATTACTGCAAGCGAGGCCGGCCATCGTGTCACGCTCTTTGAGAAGAGCGGGCAACTGGGCGGGGCAATGGCCTGGGCGGGCAACTACCGGACTCTGCCGAACATGGAGCAGATCGCCTACCAACCCGACTGGCACCGGACGATGATCGCGAAGCTGGGCGTCGACGTGCGGCTGAACGAGGAACTCAGCCTAGAGAGGATTCTCGCGGAAAAGCCCGACGTGGTCGTCGTCGCGACCGGAGCGCTGCCCGCCATGCCCGAGGCTCCGGGCCTCGATGCGGCGCTCGAATCCGGATCGCCCGCAGCATCGACCGGGTGCTGTGCGCGGGCCCCGAGGCGCTGCCCGATGGCCCGATAGTAGTCTGGGGTGCGGGGGAGGGTGTGGAATTGGCGCTCGACCTCGCGCGGGCCGGCCGGCAGGTGCGCTTGCTCGATCCGGCCCCCCGCTTCGTGCCTGCCGCGTACATCGGTTCGCGCTCCAAGGCGGTGCTTCGCTGGGCCGAGGAAGCGCGCCTCGTTACGGAATCGGGCGTCGAACTCGTCGAGATCGGACAAGATGCGATCCTGGTCCGCCATGCCGATGGTCGCTCCGAACGCATTGCCTGCAAGGTCCTCGCCATTGCGCCGGGCCGGGTCGCTCATGACCCGCTGTCACAAGCGCTGCTGGGCTCGGGTATCCAGGTGCAGGTGGTTGGCGATGCCCGCAAACCCCGTTCCTATGGCAATGCGATCCACGAAGCGGCCTATCTGGCGCGACGGATTTGAGGGAGAAATGCAAGCGATGGACTGGCTGAGCGAAGACCAACGCGCGCTGCGCGACATGGCCGCGACTTTCGCCCGCAAGGAGGTGGAGCCGATCGCCAACCGGATCGATCTCGACGAGCACACGCCCGACGAACTGATCTCCAAGGCAGCGGAGCTCGGTCTCTTCGGCCTCTACACCTCGCCCGAGTACGGCGGCGTCGGCGCCGATCTCGTTTCGGTCTGCCTCGTGAGCGAAGAGCTGGCCAAGGCGAGTCCTGCTTTCGCCGGCATGCTTACCGTCCAGATCGTGCTCTGCCCGAAGACGGTCGAAATTCTGGGCACCGAGGTGCAAAAGCAGCGCATCTTGCCCAGGAACGCCTCGGGCGAGCGTCTCATGGCATATTCGCAGAGCGAGCCAGCCGGCGCCGCCAATATCGGCAGCCATCTCACCCGGATAGTCCCGGATGGCGACGGCTATCGGATCGATGGGGCCAAGTTGTTTTGCACCCAGGGCTCCGCAGAAACCTATCTCGTCATGGGCAAAACCAAGGACCGGGCTGGCAATGAGGGCTATGGCTGTGTCATCGTCGAGCGCGAGGACGCGGGTTTTCGCGTCGACCCCTATGAAGACAAGCTCGGCTGGCGTGGTACCAATACCGGGCCGATCTCGTTCAACAATGTCTTCCTCGAAGCGGACGACATCCTCGGCGACATCCTGACTGGCGGGTTTTCGCACAGGGCGGCAAACCAATCGAACCTGCTGGCTCACGTCGCCACGTCGATCGGCTGCGCCCAGGGCCTGTTCGACAAGACGCTGGACTATGTGAAGCAGCGCCGGCTCTACGGGCGGGACATGGCCGACCTGCAGCCGTTGGGCTATTGGCTCGCCGAAGCGCATGCCAGGATCACCGCCTGCCGCGAACTGCTCTACAACGCCGTGCGCCAGTTCGAGGCGGGAACCATGGCGCCCGAAATGCCCAATATCTGCAAGGCCTATATCGGCGAAACGTGCTTTGAGGTCTGCGTCAAGCTCGTGCAAATGTGGGGGGAAGCGGCATCATGAATTCGACCGGAGTCAACCGCTACATGCGCGACGCAAGAGCCAAATGCGTGGCCGAAGGCGCGACCGAAATGCACTATGCGATCATCGCAAACCAGCTGCTTCACGGCCAGCCCACATTGGTGCCCAAAAATATCGTCAAGACGGCGGACTGACTATGACCGATCCGCTTCTGCTGCGCCCCATCAGCACGCTCGACATGATCGCGCAGGCGCTATCGCGAGACCTGGACCGGCTCGTCGCCGTAGGGGCCAATGGCGAGCGCCTGACCGCTGGGGAATTCGCACAGGAGATCAGCCGCTACAGGCAGTATCTTGAGGCCCTGGAACCGCGCCCGCAGCGTGCAGCGCTGCTCGCGAAAAACCGGATCGAGGTCCTCTACGTCTCGAACGGTCTGAACTTTGCCGGCATCGTCAGCACCGCGCTCCATCCGATGGGGTCGGTGGAGGATTACCTCTATGTCCTCGAAGACGCCGGGATCGATACGCTGGTTTTCGATGCCGATCACTACGAGGAGATGGCGACTGCTCTGCGTGACCGGGCGCCGGGCCTCAGGCACCTGCTGGCGCTGGGCGAGAGCAAGGTCGGCCGCCCCATGGCCCGGGAGGTCGCCGGCCATGCACCGGACAGGCTGATCGCGCCTGCAAGCGATCCGGAAGCGCTGTTTCGCATTGCCTATTCGGGCGGCACGACCGGAAACCCCAAGGGCATCATGACGACCCATCGGACGGCGGCCACTTCCGCGCTGATCCAGTTGATCAGCTGGGAGTGGCCGAAGGAGGTACGCCACCTCATCTGTGCGCCACTCAGCCACTCCGGCGCTGCGGTGCTGAGCTCGGTCCTTGTCAAGGGCGGCGCGATGTTCGTCCTGCCCGGCTTCGAACCGGTCGCCGTGATGGAAGCGATCGAGCGGCACCGGATCACGTCGGTGCTGATGGTGCCTACGATGGTTCTCGCCATGATCGACCATCCGCGCTTCGGCGAGTTCGATCTCTCCAGCCTCGAAGTGATCTTCTATGGAGCCTCGGCCTTTCCGGCGGCGCGGCTGAAGGATGCGATCGCCCGGCTGGGACCTGTCTTCTTCCAGTTCTACGGCCAATCCGAGGCGCCGATGTCGATCACTGTCATGCGTCGTGACGAGCACGACGTGAATGATCCGCTGCGGCTCGCGAGCTGCGGGCGGCCGACGCCGCTCGTGCGCGTCGCGCTGCTCGACGACGATGGCAACGAGGTTTCCCGCGGCGAGCCTGGTGAGATTTGCGTCCAGGGGCCTCTGTTGATGGGCGGCTATCTCAACAAGCCCGAAGAGACCGCCAAGGCGCTTGAGGGCGGCTGGCTCCACACCGGCGATATTGCCATCGAGAGCGCGGACGGCTTCCTTCGCATCGTCGATCGCAAGAAGGACATGATCATCACCGGCGGCTTCAATGTCTTCGCGCGCGAAGTGGAAGACGTGCTAGTTGAGCACCCGCTGGTCCGCCAGGCGGCGGTTATCGGGGTGCCCGACGCGAAATGGGGCGAGGCGGTGAAGGCAGTTGTCGTGATCGAACCGGGCGCAGAAGTGAGGGCAGAAGAGCTGATTGCCCTCGTCCGCGAGCGCAAGGGAGCAGTGCAGGCGCCCAAGAGCATCGAATTTGTAGACGCCCTGCCGCTGTCCGCCCTGGGTAAGCCTGACAAGAAAGCGCTCCGCCTTCAATACACCAGTTGACCCGTTGAAGCCCAAGCCAGGAAATGCAGGCAGGCCGGCGAAGCGGCAGCGCTTTGAATCTTCAACAATCGCAGCGTATTTTCCGTTAGCCGTCTCGCACTCTTTTCGACGCGGATGACGGATCAGACAAGATGTTACCGATTTTGGCGTATTACCGCGCGTCAGTTAGCGGCTACTTAGCTCCAGTCCCGCAAGTGAGCCTTCTGCGCGCCAGTCGGCGATGATCCTGTAGAAGGCGAGCGGGCCTCCGCCATAGGCGCTGTTGCGGGCGTTGAGCCGGCTAACGTCGCCTTCATGGTTGAAGTAGCTCGGCGTACATTCGCGCAGCGCTTCGACCATCGAGACGGCGGCCCTGTCGATCTCTGCGACCCAGGAGTCTTCGGCCTCGCGCGTCACCTCGATGCGGGTCGCGTCCCGCTCTCGCGCCTCGCACAGGATGTAGGCGATATGCCGCGTCTGCTCGCCGATCATGTGCGGGAAGTTAAGCGAGAGGCCCGTCTGGACATGCGCCATGATGAAGAGGTTGGGGAAGCCGTGCGTGCCGTAGCCGTGGAACGTGGCCGCGCCGTTCGCCCACTTTTCCTTCAGGGTCAGCGCGCCGCGCCCGGCGATGTCGAAGCTGATGCGTTTGGCGAAAGGGCTGCTCGCGTCATAGCCGGTGCTGTAAATCAGTCAGTCGAGTAGATACTCGCGCCCGCCTGCAACCACGCCGTTCGGCGTAATTCGCTCGACTCCGTGCCCCTCGGTGTCGATCAGCGTCACGTTTGGGCTATTGAAGGTCGGCAGGTAATCGTCGTGGAAGCAGGGCCGTTTGCAGAAGCGGTCGTACCAGGGCTTGAGCGCTTCGGCGGTCGCCTTGTCGGCGACGACATCGCCCACCCGCGCGCGGATCTCCTCCATCTTCACGAAATCGGCGAGCGGTGCGACCTCGTAGGGATCGCCTATTTCGATACTCATTTCCTGCGCGTGGCCGAGCAGCTTGAGGATATTGCGCGGGATCGAGGTCCAGCCGTCGCCGACCAGGTCCTCCTCGAGGATCGCGCCGCCGACCAGCGCGGTGAAGTTCTCCATCCGCTTTTGCTGCCAACCCGGCTCCAGGCTCGCGAATTCGGCGGGATCGAGCGCCCGGTCGTCGCGCCGGTCGATTGAGGACGGGGTGCGCTGGAAGACGTAGAGCTGCTTTGCCGATGCGCCGAGGTGCGGCACGCATTGGACCGCGGTCGCGCCGGTGCCGATAATGCCGACGACTTTGTCCGCAAGCCCTGTCAGCCCGCCATCGGAGGTGCCGCCGGTGTAGCCATAGTCCCAGCGACTGGTGTGGAACGCATGGCCCCGGAAGTCTTCGAGCCCCGGCAGGTCGGCCAGCTTCGGGCGGTCCATCACCCCGGCCGAGACGACCACGAAGCGCGCCTTCATGGCGTCGCCGCGGTCGGTGCGGATGGTCCAGAGGCCGCTCGCCTCGTCCCAGGCGATTTCGGTGACGTCGGTGTGGAAGCAGGTGTCGCGGTAGAGGTCGTAGGTCTCGGCGATCAGCTTGCAATGCGCGTGGATTTCGGGGCCTTTGGCATATTTGCGCTCGGGCAGGACACCGAGTTCTTCCAGCAGCGGCAGGTAGATCGGTGCCTCGGTGTCACAGGCGGCGCCCGGGTAGCGGTTCCAGTACCAGACCCCGCCGAAGTCGCCTGCGCGGTCGATGAAGCGCAGGCCCTCGATGCCCGCCTTGCGCAGCTCCGCGCCCAGGAGGAGGCCGCCGAAGCCCGCACCGATCACCGCGATCTCAATCTGATCGGTCAGCGGCTCGCGGTCGGGGCTGCCGGCAAATCCCGGATCCTCCTCGTAGCGATGGTGGTGGCCGCGATCGATCCGGACGAACTGCCCGAGGCCGTCAGGCGTCAGGCGCCTGTCGCGCTCGGCGCGGTACCGGGCGCGCAGGACTGCGGGATCGATGCCATAGGCGTCCGCCAGCGGCTTCAGCTTGTCCGTCATGGGAGCATTGCCAGCGTCTGGCGCACGACCAGCGCCTCGTCGTAGACGCTCAGCGGCTCGACGAGCACGCCGGCATCGCAGATCTCCGGCCAGTGCGCGGCGATGTCCTCGGCGCTCGGCAGCGCGGGAGCAACCCAGCCTGTCGCGGCGCTGATTGCCACGCGGGCATAGCGCCCGCTGCAGGCGGAAAAAAATGCCGTGCGTCATCCCCGAATCTTCGCTGACGAGATGCATCGCCAGTGGCACGACCCAGTCGGCATCGAGCCGTTCGCCGCCGCCCGAAGGCGTGGCAATTAACTCGTCCAGCGCGGCGCCGACTTCGCTCACTTCGGCCTTCCAGCTAAAGTCCACGCTGTCGGCCATAGACGTGCGCGCGTTGGGCATGATGACGTTGCACAGCACTCCGTGGTCCTTGCCTTCAAGCGCGATCGTGTTCGCCAACCCTACGATCCCCGCTTTCGCGGCGGCATAGCTCGCTTGCCAGGGATGGCCGAACAGGCCCGACGAGGATGCCGTGAACAGCATGCGGCCATAGCCCTGCCGTTTCATCGCGGCGAAGGCGGGCTGGCCGACGTGGAAGCTGCCCTTGAGATGGACGTCTATGACGCTGTTAATGTCCGCCTCGGTCATCTCGTCGAAACGGGCATGGCGCAGGATGCCGGCGTTGCTGATCAGGACGTCGATCCGACCGAACGCCTCAATGGCGAGGTCGACGATGGCCCTGCCGCCGGCGCGCGTTGCCACGCTATCGCGATTTGCCGCGGCCAAGCCGCCCTGGGCGGCGATTTCGGCGACGACCTTGTCCGCAGCGGCAGGCCCGATATCGTTGACCACCACGCGCGCGCCGCGCCGGGCCAGTTCGAGCGCATAGGCGCGGCCGAGCCCGCCGCCCGCGCCAGTAACGATCGCGACCCGGCGGTCGAAACGTATTGTACTTTCGCTTCCGTTCATCGGCAGTCCGTTCCCTTACGCGCGCCTGTTCGGCCTAGGCGGCCGGGCTGAAGCTGCCGGCACGGTCGAGGTATTCGTCGAGCCGCTTTATGCGCTCGCCATCCATGACAACGACAACGCAGACTTCCCAGGACAAGCGATGTCCATCGGCGGTGCGGACCGTCATCACATGCTGCCGGATGAAGCCGCTGGCCGTTGGTTGACTGCGGATATCGGTGAAGGTCCGCCCGGGAAAATTGTCGACGAAACGGGCCCATTCGCGTGCAGTGCCTTCGCGATCATGCGCGATCCGATCGAAGCAATGCGAGATATGCGCGTCGGGGCTGAGCCATTCGAGCGCCGCCGCAACATCGCCCGCGGCCAAGTGGTCGAACACGATATCGAGCACGTTCTCGTTACGCATATTAGATCCTCTCCATTCCGTTCACACGGCCCATCACCTGGGATCGAAAGCCGAACAAGGTCTGCAAGATTTCCGAGCCGAACTGGCGCACGGCCGGGTTCAACGAGACGAACCAGTTCTCCTGCGGGGGGCGGGGGGGGCAGGGAAGGGGCTGCAGCTCGATGAGCTGTCCCATGAGGAGGCAGCCCGAGACGATCGCATCCTGATTGCACGAGACTGCCGGCGGCCGCGTCCTCGTCGCCCGGCCAAAAGATCAGCATGTTGAGCCGATCCTGCAATTTTGGCTTGAGCGATATATTGATCCGTTCCGAAACGTCCTGGACTTCCCGACCCGACCCATACCGCAAAGCGAAATGCGGAACGCCAGAGGCACGGTGCGGGCTGCTTGGCGATATCGCTTCCGGTCTTCCGCAAGATCATCATCTTCTAGGCTGAGGCGCTGCAGTCGCTCCTCGATCGCCAACTGCTCGGGCCTGATCTGTGACATATAGAATACATTGTTTTGGACGTTCTGATCGTCTCGATTGGGGTCGACGGCGAGAAACGTGTCCACGCCATCCCCCTTGAAGCCCGTGTCGGTTACCACGCACCCGAGCGCTTCGACCGGTTCGAACGCTAGCTGGCGCTCGCCGGGCCAATAAAGGGTCTCCACAGGGTTTAGAAGCCGACCTTCATAGTGGGCGATCTGTTTCATCTTCTCGATGTCCTCGACCAATGTTCATGCGTCCAGCACGATGTCTATGAATCGCCTTGATTTCCCAAATGCGCAGCGTGTTTGGCCGCGATGTAGCCGAAGACGAAGCTCGGCCCCACGCTCGATCCCGCGCCGGGATAGATCCGGCCCATGACCGAGGCGGTGCTGATGCCGGTGGCGTAAAGCCCCTCGATCACCGAGCCGTCCTGGCGCAGCACGCGGGCGTTCTCGTCGGTCACCACGCCACCATAAGTGCCAACGTCACCGGGCACCACGGGCGCGGCGTAGAACGGTCCCGTCTCGATCGGCCCCAGCGTGTGTGAGCCGTCCTTGCGGTGGAAATCGCCGAGCCAGTTGTCGTAGGCGCGGTTGCCGCGGCCAAACTCCGCATCGATGCCCTTGCGCGCGCCGTCGTTGTACGTGTCGATAGTCTTGCGCAGTACCGCCGGATTGATGCCGATCTGGCCCGCCAGCCCTACGATCGTTCTGTCTCGCTTTATGAAGCCGGAGTCGAGCCATGCCTTCGGCGGGTTTCCGCCGTGGTAGTTGTCCCGCCCCCTTTGATCGCCGATCCACCAGCTCGGCACCGCGGGCACGATCTTGTCGCGTGTCAGCATGTTCTGGCAGAACTCCATGTAGGAGCCGCCCTCGTTCATGTACCGCACACCTGATTGGTCGACGACGATCGAATGCGGCTTGGCGTAGTGCATCTGACCGCCCGCGAGTTCGCCCAGCGCGACACCATTGCCCTGGTTTTCCTTGCCCGGCGGGATCGACATCTGATTGCCGACCATTTCCTCCATCTGGCCGATGGCGGCGCCGATCTTCATCATCTCCAGGATCATCTCGCCGGTGCTGCCCGCCGTGGCGGCAGTCCACTTGGCGGAGGTGCCAGGCTGGTACTTGTCGCGCATCTCCTGATTGTGGCTGAAGCCGCCGGCGTTCACCAGCACGCCCAGGTCCGCGCCCACACGCCACGGCTTTCCGTCCTTCTGAGTGACGACACCCTTCACCGCGCCGCTCTCGTCGCTGATGAAGCTCGTCACCTTGCTGTTGACGCGCAGGTCAACGCCCGCGGCCAGGCTGGCCTGCAGCATCCGGCCCTGCAGCGCGCCGCCCGCCGTGACCCAGCGCTTGCCCGTGAGCTTGGCCATGATCATGCGCATGCCGACCTTGAGCATTTCGGTCTTGCCCTTCCACGAGGTCTTGGCGAGACCGATCTCGAACCCCTCGTAATGATAGGCCGGGACATTGCCGAGGAAGTTGGGTTCGAGCCGGTCGCGCCACCCGCCGAGTTCGTTCGAGTTGAACAGGTCGGCGACGATAGTACGGCCGGGGACCGAGCCGCCCGGGCGATCGTCGTAGTAATCGGGCCACCACGGGCAGCGGCGCATCTTGATGCCATTCGCCACCAGGAAATCGACCATCTTGGGGCCTTCAGTAACGTAGGCTCTGCGTTTGGCTGGCGTCGTACCCGGCGCATCGATCGACTGGCCCGCGGTTGCCTCCATGTAGGTCATGGCTTTTTTCGTAGCTGTCTTCGACCCCTTCTTCCTTCATGAAGCGGTTGTTCGGGATCCACATGACCCCGCCCGAGCGCGAGGTCGTGCCGCCGATCAGCCCGGTTTTCTCCAGCACCACGACGCTCTTGCCGAGCCTGCGCATGAGCAGCGCCGAACACATCGATCCGCCCCCGCTGCCGACGCTGATGAAATCGAAGGTCTCATCGAATTCGAGATTGCTCATTCAGCCCATCCTCTTGTTCTATCGAAATATCGTGGTGTTCAGGCCTGTTCGCGCAGCGCCTTGAGAAACTTGCCGCGATCGACCTTGCCCGAGGCCGTGCGCGGCAGCGCCTCGCGGGTCACGACGACCTCGCGTGGGACCTTGTAGATCGCCAGCTACGCTTTTATGCGCCTTGATCTCGTCCTCGGTCACATATCACTCGAGCTAGCCAACACGCCTTGCTCCAAAAATGTATTGCGCGCGATGCATATTCTTCTGCGGCAGATTGGCAAGTGCCCGTCGAGCGAGAACAGCCGCGATAGGAGCGAATGGCAGAAGGGGTTTCTTCCCTGATGCCTCTCACACATTGAGGACGAGCGCAGCCCCTAAGCCTTTTCGGAAAATCACCTGGAAGTCAGGCGGACGCAAAACGCAAAATCGGCGTGCGGTTCCTCGGAAAAACTGTCTGCCGGAGATGCAGAATAGTATCCCTTCCGATCATGTGGCTTGAGCCAGTGTGGCTCTTCGTCGCGCAACCCGGTGCCGCCGGCTTCCACTTCAGGTTTCGGCGCATACGTGGAGGCATTTGCGACTCGTTTTTCGAGCGGTTCAAGATCAGATGGAGGAGCTTTGTGGCAGCGTCATCTCTGAGGAAGTAGCCCCTGGCCAGGACCGCCCGCCTGAGCTTCGAGTACAAAGCTTCAATGTCGTTCGAGACGTTCAAGGATGTCGCCGCTTTTGTCGTTAGTCGACGGCATCTACAATCGAACCCGGCTGCATTCCGCTTTGGGCCATCTCAGTCCTGTTCTGTTTGAGGAGCAACACGCTCGCCTGAGGGTTAAATCTGCCGCCTGACTTCTGTCAGACCGCAGGGCCTGGTCCACGCCGATGGCGCAGTCCCAAATACTTCGCCCAATGGAAGTTAACCCGGTCAGTCGATGCTGCGCCGCTGCGCCCACTCGTCGTATGATGAGATTGACGCCGAAGACGTCCTACGGGTCTCAAGCCCCTACGGAACCGCGCGCCCGAAGTGGCGAATAGCCTCAGAGGCCACAATGAAATGGTACTGGATGCCGCAAAGGCGTTGGGACTTCGTAACGGCAAAAATTCCGCCGCGTTGGCCCGGGCACCTTGACCAATTTCTGCCCAAAGCGACCCTGCTGATAGAGGATTGACTAGTACCCGATCGAAGACGCCCGGACCCATGGCCCGGGCGCCCCGCATTAGTTGATGGTTTTCAGAATTTCAGGATCAAATCGGCACCGATCGTACGTGCCGGGACGTAGTTCGCCGAACCGTAAACCCCCAGCGTAGTGAGCGCGAAGGTCGCCTCGCGATTCTGCGTCAGGTTCTTGGCCCAGACTGCGAGTTCAGTATCCACGCCGCCGATCTTCATGTTTCTAAGGGCAGCGCGGGCGTTTACAATCCAGCTCGCTCCGACCTGTCGGATGCCGGCAAACTGCGGAATCCCTCTCAACCCTGTTCTGGGCCAACCAAAATGAGGAATGCCAGTTGCCATCGGCCCGTAGCAGCAGCGTAGTATCGCCCACGAGCGGTTCGGTTTCGAATTGGCCCCACAGACCGCCGGTCCATTTCGCCCTAAGCGCGGGCTGATAGTCGCCGCGATTCTGCGCGATCAGCACGGGATTAACGGCCTCGAACTTAGTGTCGGTATAAGACAGGCTGCCGCCGATCGTCAGGCCGTGCGCCGGTGCTGCAGTCGCTTCGAATTCGAAGCCTTGGGCCTTCACCGGGCCGCCCTGCGGAACGACGATGGTGCCGACCGTATTGCTAAATCCGATTGGGAATGGCGGCGTGGGAAACAGAGCCGGGAAATTGCCGCCGCTCTGCGCCGTTTGCAGATTCTTATAGACCACATGGAACAGCGACAGATTGGTGCGCAACCGTTTGTCCAGAATATCCGCCTTGATACCAGCTTCCCATGAGGTCGCGGTCTCGGGGAGGAACTCCAGTCCCGAGACGGAGCCACCCGACACGAAGGCCGTCGAGAACTTGCCGTAGAGCAGGATATCGTCGCTGGGCTTGTAGTTCACACCGACCAGGTAATTGGGCTTGGTTTTCTTGTAGTCGAACGGCGGAAAGCTGATGCGCGCGTTGGCCGGGCCCGCTACCAGCTGGCCAGTCTTGTGGTCGTAGGTAATGCGGGCGCCGCCAATTAGGTCGAGCTGCGGAGTGACATGGATTTCGAGCTGCGCATAGCCGGCCAGCGATGTCGCTTTGTTGTAGTTGACCGCCTGGCTGCCGGTGATCACCCCGTTTGGAACGACTGAGAACGAAGTGGTGCCGGGAATGTTGAGCGCCCCGTTACGTTCATTCGAATGGTACCAAATGCCGCCAGCGGTCAGGGTGAAGAGATCGGAATCATAGTTGATCTGGACCTCGTCGCTCCACTGCTTGATATACGATTCGGCTTGAACGCCAAGCGCTACAAACGGTTGCCCAACTCTCGCCTGAAGGCCTGCCGCAATCACCGGAATGAATGAGGCCGGAAGCCCGCCGGCAATCGCTTGGAACGTCGCCAGGGGCACAACGGCCTGCTGGGTGAAAGGCAGTCCGCTGAAGCCGTCGATAGGAGATGGGGCGAAGATATGCGAATAACGATAGGCGAAGATATTCTTCACTGACAGCCGGTCGTTGAGCACGAGCGTGCTCGTCAGACTATGGCCGTAGGTCTTCTGGTCGGATGGAATAACCCAACTGTTGTTTACGACCGAGGGTCGCTTTCCGTCAGCCGCGATATTGACCGGAGTGCTTTGACTGGTGAGAAGCGCATTGGTCAGTGGGCCGAGCAGCGCGCCAATTCCAGGCGCCGCCGCATTGATGCCGACGAGTCCAGTGCCTTCCGGCGTTCCCTCCTCGCGGCTGTAGTCGAACTTGTAGACGGTCTTGAAGCTATCGCTCGGCTCGAACTTCACGGCGGCGAAATAGGAATCGGACTTCCTAGTGCCGAGCCAATCAGGCGAACGACCGACACCCAATCCAGCCACCGTACGATCCCAGATCGCGCCTGCGCCAGCATTGCGGATGTCGCCGCGCTTATAGTTGTGAACGAACGTGCCATAGGCGCTAAACGGTCCGATTTGCGGCGTGTCGACGCTCAAACGCATGCGATATTGATCATAATTGCCCACGGTGAAGGCAGCCTTCACCCCGACCTCGCCGCTGGGGTCACGTGTCGAGATGCTGACAGCGCCAGCCGTTGCGTTGCGACCGAACAGAGTGCCCTGCGGCCCGCGCAGCATTTCGATACGCTCGACATCGGGAAGATCGAAAATACCGCCGCGGCCCGAACCGATGTAGACCCCGTCGATATAGATCGACACCTGCTTGTCCGATCCGGGCACGACGCCATAGCTAATCGCGCCGCGGATCGAGAACGACGGCACCTGCGAACCGCCAGCCGCTGTGCGTACGATCACGCCCGGCGCAAGACCTGATAGATCGGAAACGCTGCTGACGCGATTGACCTCGAGCGTGTTCCCTGTGAGCGCAGTGACGGCGATTGGCACATCTTGGAGGCTCTGCTCACGCTTCTGCGCGGTGACGACGATTTCTTCGAGTCCACCGCTGTCGCTCGCGGCCTGGGCGTGGGCGGCGCTAGCCAACAGGCCGCTTGTCACCAAGGCTGAGGTCAACAGCAGGCCGGTATGAAAACTGTGCGGTTTAACCATTAGTCTCTCCCCTGATTGTATGGCGCAGCCTTCAAGAGCGTGCGTTCGGTAGTGAGTGGCTCGAATCGCTTCGAGCGGCTCAGAAAACTAATTCCTAACGACCGTTAGCCTAAAGCATGCGATATTCAAATGCACCTTATGAAATGCAATGTGCATCAAGCAAGCTTTTGAGTTGGTCTGTGACTTTGTGGCCACACGAAGCGCTGCGCAGATGGGTGCCGCCCGGCGGGGCGACTATGAAGATGATCGACCCGGTGTGCGGTTATGGGGACAACGTCAGTATGGCATCGAGCGCAGCTCGCTTCCGCAAGTGCGACGTTGCCGACTCTCGCGCCACACCCTCTACTGACCGCTTGCCGAGCTCCGGTGGCTTCTTGTGGTTGGTGATTACCCTGGCACTACCAATGGCTTCGCATAGGCGAACAGAATCGCCGATAACAGTGATGCCACCACGGCCGCCCACAACGCCGGTGCGTAAGAGCCAGCGGCGTCGTGAACGACACTTGCCAAAAGCGGCCCAAGTGCACCGCCAAGCGCTGTCAGGCTCAGTAGCACCGCATACACCGAGCCGAATACCGACGGCGCAAAGAAGCGCGGAGTCAGGCAAGCGAGCAGCGCCACCAGGCCTCCAGAGCAGATGCCCATTAAAAGACTAGCTGTAAGCGCAATAGTAATACTTGAGGACGGGAGTGCCATCAATGCGCAGGCCAGGGCGAACGTCACCATCACTCCGACGGAAACAACGGCTGTCCCCGCCCGATCAAATAGGGCTCCGAGAGCAATCTTTCCGGGAATGGCAGCCAGCCCCGCAGATCCCGCAATGGACGCCGCAGTCATCGGGGAGAAACCCCTGTCGGAGAGTGCAGGGGCCAGGTGAATCAGGCAGCCCGCAGAAGCGGTAAACGAGACGAGCACGGAAATGGCCAGTTTTAGAAATGTCGGCGAAAGGTAGATCGCACGCAGCGGAGGGCGAACTATCGGCAACGGGGCACCTACGTGCCGGCTTTCCCCAAATGATCGACGGTCGAAGAAGAAGACTGTGCAAACAAAAAATGCCGGCAGTGCAACGACGACCGCCAGCAACTGGTAAGCACTCCGCCAACCAAATTCATCGATCAGCATTCTGGCAAGCGGCGGTGCGACGGCCGCAGGCAGGCTGACGCCGCACAGTGCGACAGCCATTGCGAGACTGCGACCCTTGTCGAATGCATGAGCGATCACTGCCAGCCACACCGCTGGACCTATAAGGGCCGCGGCCAGAGCGTGGCAGGCCCAAATTACCAGCCATAGGGCTGGGCTGGCGGTTGCGAGGGAAAATCCGGCTAGCGCCAGCGCCGAAAGTACGATGCCAGGTATCACCAAGCGGCGAGCATTGACCCGATCCACCACGCGGCCCGCCAACGGCGTGACGAGGAACGATAGGATGAGCGCGGCCGACATGCCGGCTGAGGTCTCGGTACGGGACCAGCCGAATTCGTGTTCAAGCGAAGGAAGGAATTGGCCTAACGAATAAATCGCGAAAATGGGCACTGGAATGCCGAGTAAGCTGCAAAGGACCAAAGGCCAGTTATTTGCCCATTCGCGCCTTGCACTAATCTCTCGCTCGGGGGCCATGGCCGCATCCTCTTTGGGACTCGTTAAAAACAGAAAACGTGAAGAATCTCATGGTACTTTTAGGCAAGGAAACGCTTTTGATAGCATTCACAATTTTTACCACTTGCGTCGCATCTGCGCCCCCAAGCGACGATCACGCACTCGCCGATCACGCTCATCAGATGATATCCTGAGCGTATTGGCGGGTAAGACTTTTGATAGGTTGCTTAGTTTGACCACTGTCGCAGTCGGCACCGGCGCTGAATCGCAAGTGTTCCAGCGCCCCTGGATTACGCCTTCGTTATACCCGCCGGTATCGAGCCAGTTCGCCACGCCGGGATCGCGCTTAGCGATCACTGCGCGGAACTTTCCATCGCTGTCGAGCGTCGCCTGCACGGCATTCAGACTCGCCTGATGATTAGCATAGTCGACGGTCCTGAATTGCATGTCCCCGACCAGGAAGGACCAGTAAAGGCATTTACTGGGAACCGTCGTCTCGAGAACCAGTGCCTCATCGTCGGCGATGCGGTACAATCCTTCAAGATAGACCTGTCCGGGGAAGGTTCCCCATGGCTCGACCGCCACGCGGTTCCACATGTTCTTCGCCTGCAGATCCTTCATGTGGTTGAACCAGACCATGCTGTCCCTCTTGACGAAGTCAACTACCGACTGGAGCCTAGTCGAAATGGCTCTGGCCGAGGGGCGGCCGGCGCCGACTGGCGTGTCGAGCCGCTCGATTCCGACAACAGGGTCTCGTTCATTTAGCCAATCGTAGGCGACTGACCGCATGAACATTCCCGTTGAGCGCGGATCCATCTGAACCCACTCCCCGGTATACCCTTGCGGTCGTTCCGCGCTGAGAATAAAGTCGAATTTACCGTCCGCGCTGACTGACATTTGATCGAGGCGGAAGAAGTTGAACATCGACGTTTTATTTTGCTTCGGATCTTGGGAATTGTTCGTGCCTATTAGCTGGATAAAGGTGAAGAGGTTGCTCCCCTTGAACCCGCGCAGCCGATAGATGCCCTTCCCATCGAGCGGAGTGCCATAATAGACGTAGTCCGGATTCGGTGCGGCAATGTTGTAGCCCATGTTGAAAGTCGGCACGAATTGAGGGTTATTAGGATCAACAGTTGCATAGGTTAACCATGCCCGCGAGAGCTGCCCGAACAAAAGATTCCAGGCTTCTTGGCGATTTTGAGGGTCATGCGAGTTGTAGACACTCCCGATCACGTCGTCGCCGGCAGCCGAAAGTGTTGCTATATAATCTTTCCACTCGGGCAGCCTATTTGCCGCCGGAGACTCCGCAGACAGAGGGCTAGCGGTCACAAAAAGGCTGAATATCGCCAATCCATTTATCAGCTTGCGTTTCGGCATATTGATCTCCTGTTTGAGTTCAGAACCGGTAGGCTGCAGATACACCGTATGTTCGTGGATCGCCCGGATAGCCGCTTAGGAACCCCAGCGTCGGAATCGAGGTTGTTCGGTTAAGATACCGCTTGTTAGCGAGGTTCTTCCCGAACACCGAAAAGGTGAATCCATTCGCTAGCTTCGCGGCAAGCGATGCGTTGATTAGCCCGTAGCTCGCCTGTTGGTTGAGGGGGTCATTAGGTGGAACCGGCGCGAAGTAGACGCGCGAGCGCCAAGCGTAATCGGCATGGAGTACAACATCTGTCGAGGCTAGCGACACCGTGTAGTCTCCGCTCAGCGTAAAGGTTGTCTTGGGCGTGTACGCGAACGGCGATCCGGCCACGAGGCCAACCACGGTCGGCGAGAGCTTCTTGTATTTGGCGTCCAGTAAGGCCAACGAGCCGCTGAGCCGGAGGGCGCCCAGCGCAGCTTCGGCTTCAAGCTCGAGACCCCTGATGCGCGCGGTGCCGGCGTTCTGACTAAGGGCGACCGTTGTGCCAGGACCGAAGGCGACATTTGCCAATATCTGGATGTCCGTGAAATCTGACTGGAAGACATCGCCACTGACGCGAAGAGCGCGAGCTACCTCAAACTTGGCACCCAGCTCGTAACTGTCAACTTTCTCCGGCCCGAACGGAAGCAAGGTGTTGGCAGAGACGCCGCGCGTATTGTAACCTCCTGAACGGAAGCCGCGCGACCACTTGAGATAGATTAGCGCATTACTGCTTGGCTTGTAATTCACACCCACGGTCAGCGGCACATATGAAAAGGTCTTGTTCGGCAGTGGAACAAGGCAGGTCGGAACGGTCGCTCCCGTGATCGCGCAGGAAGCAATTGTGCCGGGGGCGCCATTGGTGGTGGATGCATTGCGGCTGTAAACATCAAGCCGCCGCCGGTCGCTAGCATAGCGAATTCCACCGACGAACTGGATCTGGTTGGTTATCGAATAGGTCACTTGGCCGAATACCGCGAGATTCCGGTTGAACGCCGTTCCATCGGTTATAGTAAAGTTTGGCCCGAGCGGGTAGACGAAGTGAGAAATTACTTCATCTCTACCTTTTTCAGAAAAATAATAGGCGCCAACTATCCAGTCTAGGTCGTTGTCCAGCGCTTTGCCGTAAAACTGTAGTTCTTGACTGAATTGATGTTGCTTGGACGAATTGCGGTATATCTGCAGCATCTCGAACGGCGTGGCGTCTTGGTCGAGGTTGTTAAGTGTGCGGTTCACCTCGCGATAAGCCGTAATTGACTTAATGCTTGTTTCCCCGATCGCGCCCTCGACCACCAGCGAGCTCCCCCAACTGCGGGACATTAATGGGCCCTTCGTCTGGGAGCTCGGTCGGGTGCTAAATGGACTGACGAACTGAGCGGCCGTTTGCGTTCCGCCCGAGACTGTTTTTGCGAGCGTCTCGCCAATGGGGAAGGTTTTGAGCAAGGTGAACCATTGTCCGTCTGAGTGCAGAATCGGAGTAGTCGGCACTGGCCAGCAGTTGCCATCCATCTGCCACGTCAGCTCTGAGCGAGGCCCGTCCATATTCCTGATTCTGGCCGTTAAGGTCCGCGCCAGTGACCGCGCTCTTAGCATAGCCATCGTGCTGGGTATGACTTCCAACTACGCGGATGGCGGCTTCCTCCCCGAGCGGGATGTTAAGAACGCTGGTGAGTGACAGGGTATTGAAATTGCCAATTCGGCCGCTGACCATTCCCTCAAATTTGTCCGTCGGGTGGTTGGGTGTGATGGAGACTGCCCCGCCGATGGTATTACGGCCAAACAACGTTCCTTGCGGACCGCGCAGCACCTCCACCCGTTCGACGTCGAGGAACGCCATGTTGCCGCCCGTGAATCGGCCCAGGTAGACCCCATCAATATATATTCCAACAGCCGGATCGACGGCCGCGACGATGTCTTGTGCAACCTGTCCGCGAATTGTGAGCAACTGACTGGACCCGTCGCCGAACGGAGCAGCCGAAAGGCTTGGTGCGATGCGTTGCAGCGATTCCACGTCTGAAATTTGGCGCGTTTCCAGCGTGTTTGCCTGAAGCGCAGTGACGGCAACAGGAACGTTCATGAGGTTTTCCTCACGTCGGGTCGCAGTTACAATGATCTCCTGCAGCCCGTCCTTGCTCGCGTCACGTTCGTTTTGCGCAAGCGCGAGCCCACCGTGGAGCACCGCCGCTGCGCTAGCGACGCCAGAAAGCAATCTCCAATATTTTCGCCCTAGCATAGTCACCACCCTATATAGTCTGGAGTGCGAAAAGATCGTGACATTCTCGTGCATATGTCGCCGGTCTGTTCGGTAGTTTGTTTTATCCCGATTTATCGGAGCGCGAAGTATAAAGTAAGTCGATTCATCGTGATGGGAAAAGTCTGCCAATTGCGCCGGGCATGATTAGAGAAATCAAACTAGAATCTAAACTCTGCCCGCACGCCATACGTGCGAGGATCGCCGTAGTTTCCGCCATCTGCGAAATTGGAAACGAGGAAATTTGCCAGATAGGCCTTGTCGGTCAGGTTCTTTCCCCAAAGAACCAGTCGAAGACCTTCCAGCGCCGAGGGTGAAAAGGCCAGCTCACCGGAAACCGTTGCGTAGTGGCTCGGCCCCAGCCGGTTCGACACTTCGTAGCCATAGCCATCGTTGTAATATACAGATCCAAACGCCTCGACGCGACCGGCACTGATCTTCACAGTGTAGTTCGCGGAGAATGTCGCGGTGACTTTGGGAGTGCGCAGCATCCTCTTGCCGCTCAGGTCAACTGCGATTGTGTCATTGGCGCCGCCGGTCGCGTTAAGCGTACCTGCCGGAAGGTGTGGCACGAAGACCTGTGCGCCGGGAAACTTGCGGTATTTGCCGTCAAGCAGGCTGATACCGCCCGCCAAGGTCAGTTGGGGCGTTACAGCCCAGTTTAGGTCGACATCCACTCCCTTGATTCTAGCTGACGCGGCATTTTGCTGGATGTAAACTGGCGGCGCATAGGCGACGACCTGCAGGTCCTTATAGTCATAGTAGAAGGCGGCCAAATTGAAATGAACGCCGGGAAGAGGGGTCCCCTTGTAACCGACCTCGTAGGCAGTGATTACCTCGGGATTGACTGGATCCTGGCTCAGGTTGGCCGCGTTGATCACTCCGCTCTTGAAGCCCTGGCTGTAGCTTGCATAGATATTCGAATGTTGATCGAGCTCATACCGTGCCGTCACCCGCGGGGTAAACTTCGAGAAGCTTGCTGGTCCTTTCGGCCGCTCCTCTAAATTGCCGGTCGTGAAGTTTTTTGCGAAACCGTGCTGCTTCTCGTACGTGAAGCGGCCGCCAGCGGTTAGAACTAGCGATGACGTTGGACGATACGTTATCTCAGCGTATCCAGCATAGACTTCCTTGTCGAGCCGCTGCCAGTTCTCAAGCAGGAAGGTTGGCGCTATTGGCGCGCTCGGGGGGAGGTTGGGTGACCTTAGTCGAAAGATATTGGGGAACAGCTCCTCGGTTCCGGTCAGGTACAGCCCGCCGACGATGAAGCTTACGGGTCCCATATCCTTCGATACGAAGTTCATTTCCTGAACGAAGTAGTGGCCGCTATTGGTCGCTTGAGATTCTGCAAAGTTTGTGGGGCTATAATCGACGTCGGCTAGCCAGTTTATTCGGTTATTCGTGTATGCGGTCATAGTGTTTAGCGTGCCCGGACCGACATCGATCTCGGCATGGATATTTCCACCGTAGACCCTGGCTGTGAAGAATACGTCGGGGTTAGTTCCGAAATTCTTGGCGCTCGTCACACGCGGTGCGCCAGGGATCAGCACATAGCCCGTCGAATTCCCATTCAGCGCGAACCCAGCATATGCGCTGGAATCTGTCCGTTTCGAGTAGAATCCAGTTACTGTGACACGAGCTGTTTCCGATAACTCGAACAACAACTTGCCGCGCGCTACGGCCGACTCTAAGCCGCTTTCGCGCTGCCCAGTTACGATATGGGTACGAAAGCCGTCGCGGTTCTGAATACCACCCGAGAGGCTGGCGGCGATATTATTATTGATAGGACCGCTGACGAACCCGCGCACGTTGATGTCGTTGTAATTGCCGTAGCTGGCGCTAATCTTTCCGGTAATGTCGAAGCTCGGGGCCATCGTGCTGATGAGGATCGCACCTCCTGTCGCGTTCTGACCGTAAAGTGACCCTTGTGGACCTTTAAGCACCTCAATACTTTGGACATCAGGCAAATCCATCTGGGTGGCGGATTGCTGCGGCTGGTATACGCCGTCAAGATAGATGGCTACGTTTGAGTTGTCCCCTACGTTGGCACCGGTCGACGACACGCCCCGGATTGCGGGCTGCAGGAAGCCGCCCTGCAGCTGCATCACTACGGAAGGCGCGACCTGCGCGATATCGGAGGTCGAATTCACACCTGACCGGGCCAAATCATCCGCGGACAGCACTTTGATCGACATCGGGACATCCTGAAGCAATTCCGATCGCCGCTGTGCTGTCACGACGATATCGCTGCCCGTGTCGACCGCTTGTGCGGCTGGACCTTTAACCTCGGTTTGCGCGAAGGTCTTTGCCGGTAAGAGAAGAATAGCGCCAGCAAACAAGGCACTGCGAAACTGTGGTCCCGTACTATTCATGAACGGCTCCCCCCGTTGTTGGATGTAGGTAGATTATTTTGCAAGTATAGGTATTGTCTTGTGCTAATTAGGTATTAACAATCCCATCACTCTGTAAGAACAATGTCGTTCTTAGAATTCAATTCAATTTATGGTGACGCGGAGTCCGTCTTTTTTTCGCAGACTCCCGGATCGCATCAATGACCTTCATGCAGGCAAGGCCATCAGCGAAGGTTGCCGGTGCCGCCGGACTGGGAGAGCACTTGCCTTCGATCCGCGCTCGCAGCACCTCGCAGAGCCGCGTATAGGGAGCGATCTCGTGCGAAGTGAGGAACTGCCATTCGGTGCTTTCGTGACGAGGATCCAGAAGGGGCTCAGTCACTGTCGGCAGGGCGAGATCGGCGGGAACGGTTAGCTCGCGCGCGCCTTCCATGTTGGCGAGCCACACCGCTTCACCCTCGGTCCACAGTGTTCCTTTGGTGCCGGCGACGCGGTAAAGGCCGGTCGCTGGTCCCAACGCGCCCGAGGTCTGCTGCATGATACCCGACACGCCGTTGACCAGCCGAAAGCGCACCACGAAGGAGTCTTCTATTCGCTCAGCTGCATCGCACACTTTCGTCAAGTCGGCGCTCACTGAGGCGAATTCGCCGATCTCGGTGCGGATCTGATCGATGATGTGCGACCCCGACGCGCCGAGCCAGCCTCCCCCCATTGCAGGATCGAACCACCAGCGCGGCAAGTCGGAAGCAAAATCCCTTACGTAGCCGCCAAAGCCGACGAGCGATGCAAAGCGGGGCTCGCCGATCAGGCCCTGAGCAATCGCGCGGGCAACGAGCGCGCGTTGCGGGACGAAGCGAAACTCGTGGCCAAGCATGTGCACCTTGCCTGCAGTCACCGCCGCGTCGAGCAAGGTTTGTGCTTCGCCTACGCTGGTGACGAAAGGCTTCTCGCACAGGACGTGGCAGCCGAGCGCCAACGCATCGAGCGAAAGCGCCGAGTGTTCATACGGCGGCGCGGCGATCGCAACGGTGCCGGCGCCAGTATGCGCTATTGCCTCTGTGAGGTCAGTGAACGAATTGGGGACTTGGTTGATGGCCGCGCGAGCGGAGGTTCGCGCGCGGTCGGTGCCGACGAGGCCCACCACGTCGAAACCCGCTGCGCGCAGGGCCGGAACCTGGATTCTGCACCCGAAGCCCGTGCCGACGACTATCGCGCGCAGCGCAGGATTCGCGGCGGAATTATCTAATGTCATGGTAAATCCTCATTCAATATCGCGGCATGGAGCGGAGCCGGCGCTACATCACCACGTGGACCTTCGTCTGGTCGTTGGATGAGCGTAGCTGCTCGAACGTCGCGGGCAGGTCGTCGAGGCTGACCTCGGAGGTGATCATCATCTTCGGGTCTACTTTGCCCGCCAGCATGATGTCCGCGACCCGCTCGAACTCCTCGGGCGAGTAGGTGAGCGGAAAGCTAATTCGGACCTGCTTGAAGGCCGCTGTGGCGGGAACGACTGCGTCGGGAGACGTGCAGAAGCCGAGCGACACCACTTGCCCGAACACGGCGACGTGGTTGATGGACTGCTCGAGGAGGCCGAGCGCGCCAACGCATTCGAAAACGATCTCAGGGGAGTTCCCCAGTGCTTCGATGACTTCTCCCACTTCGTCAGGGCCGGTCTGTACGAATACGTCGGCACCCATAGCCAATGCCATCGGCGACCTGGCTACCGAGCGTGATGCGGCGACGATACGACCCGCTCCGAGACGCCGAGCCCAGAAAATGGTCGCGAGGCCCACGGATCCTGCCCCGATAACGAGCACTCTCGCACCGAGCCGCATATTGGCCATGGCGACGCCATGCATGCCGATCGCCAGCGGCTCGACAAGCGCGCCATCGGCAAGCGAAAGGGTCGCTGGAAGGCGCGTCGCGGCCCGATCGTGGATGCGCACGTATTCGCCGAAGCCACCGCCCAAAGTCATCGCGCCATTTGGACAGAACAACGGCAAACCGCGAAAACAGGCTTCGCAAGCACCGCAGCCCGCCTTGGCCATTCCGCTGACCCGGTCTCCTACGCGATGGCGTTCAACGTCCCTGCCGACCGCAACAACTTCGCCTGCAAATTCATGACCGAGTACAGATCCCACCGGGAAGTCCCAGCCATGTCCTGAGGTCATATGCAAATCCGTCCCGCATATTCCGCAGCGGCCGACCTTGACCAATAGATCGCTCGGCCCTGGTACAGGGTCCTGTAGCGTCTCGATTTGGAGGGCCTGGGCACGGTTGGGCCCCTTGAACACCGCCGCCTTCATAGCACTGCCTCTCCCGGTTTCCCGCGCCCTTTGTGGCGGCGCCCGGCGAAATCCCAGTTACCCGTCACGCTGCCGATCTCAGAGCGAGATCATAGCGCTCGACGTAATCGCCAAACCGATCGCGTATGGCTCCTTCAGTCAGGCCGAAGTCGCGCACGTCGTAGCGATGGGCGCCGTGACTATTTTCAGGCGACGCCTCTATGCGCTTGGCCATCCTGGCCTCGACTTCGGGGGTGAATTCGAGCCCCACGAAAGCATAGATCTTTTGAACCGTGGCGATCGGATTTGAGTGGAAGTCGGAATGCATGACATCGAGTACTTGAGTGGGATGCCTGGCTCGCACGCCCTCCGCCTCGCGAACGCCCTTGGCCCATTTTGCGACCTCGCGTTCGCACATGTTCCGCGCACGTTGCGCGGTTCGCCCAAGTTCCATTACGGCATGACTGTGCATAAGCAGCGCACAAAGTGACGGAATGGCCTTCGCCGGATCGCGGTGCGTCTGGATTATGCAGGCGTCGGGAAACATTTCGAAGACCCGATCGAGATGCAGGATATGCGATGGGTTCTTCAGCAGCCATCGCCGTTCGGGGTCATTGCTACCGATCAGCTGAATGCACTTGCGCACGTAGCGGGCCGAGTTGCGCTCATCCTGTGCCTGCCACCACGCATCATAAGTCGCAGCCGACCATCCGCCGTTCCAAAAGTTCGATACAAAGCTCTGACGTTGTAAGAAGATGCACTCGTCCACCTCGTCGGCGACAATATTGTGGGCAGCGCGCTGCTGGGGGCCCCAGCGCGCAGCAAGCGACGCGACTTCGGCCTGGAACAACTGATGGGAGGGCCAGCTTTCTCGCGGCGGCCGCGGCATCGGCGCGGTCAGCAGCCATTTCTCCAGTCCCTGGAACCGCGGATCGACGGCCAGCAGTTTGTGCAGCGCCGTGGTCCCTGTCCGAGGCACGCCGGTGATGACGATTGGCTTTACGATCCTAACGTCCTTGAAGCGCGGATTTTGCGCCATCGACTGATGCGCCACGGCCCGGCTGCCAAGGGCCTCGATCAACGCCGCCCAAGCCATCGCGCGACCCTGCTCAGAGAAGCTTGGGTCGTAATCCATTGACTGCAAAAGCACGTCCAAGCCTTCGCGGTAGTCGTCGCTACCGAAATCGTCATAACCCACTTTCCCGGCGGCGGCAGCGTGTAGTTGATCGAGCGCATGCCTGAAGGCTCGCGGCGCTGTTGCTGGATCGGTCATGACCTCACCACCTCCGGCGGCGTTGTGCAGCGCGTACTCGCGCGCGTAGGGCATCGGCGCGCTCTTCTGGCGTCACAACCGGCGTGTCGGGAGGCAAATGCGCGCGCAATTCGCTCAGCGCCACGCGGTGGATGACGGGCATCGGGTTCGGATCGCAATCGTACCATCGCCCGTAAATGGTGCCCTCGTTGAACCCGCCAGGATCAAGCCAGTTTGGCACTCCCGGATCTTCAAACGAGACGACGGCACGCAGCTTTCCATCAGAGCTGATGACAGAATTGGCGGCATTGAGACTAGAAAAGCGATAGACAATCTCAATTGCGTTGAAATACGGATCATTGATTTGGATATTCCAATAATGCCGTTTTTTCGGCATTTCCGTCTCTAGTATGAGCGCCTCGTCGTCATTGAGTTCGAACACGGCGGGCCAGTAAATCTGCTTTGAAAGTCCGCCGCCAGGGTATTGCACGTGAACGAACTTGTTAACGCCGACCTGGGCCTTGACTTCGTTTTGATTCCTATAAAACGCGGTGTTGTAACGAACAGGAAGTTTCGTCATTTCCTGAATGCGCTCGATAATTTGATCGGGCGTGAGCCTTGGCTTATAAGGTACGGCGTCTAGGCATTCTATCGATAGCTGCGGATCGCGCTCGTTGATCCAATCCACCATACGATAGCGAAGGATCATAGTGTCTGCCTCGCGGGCGATCTGGTGCCAGGTGCCGGTATGTCCCACTGGCCTCTCGGCGCTGAAAATCATGTCGATCTCACCGCTAGGGCCGACTTCGATGTCGCGATCGTCGAAGTCCCGCGCGAATTCCGGGTTCGACGGGCCATCTGATAGGCCCACCCAGCCCTTTTGAACGTTGAAGGTCAGCAGCGCGCACGTGCCTCTATTGCCGCTGACGCGATAGGTCAGGTCTCCCCGAATGGGCGTGTAGAGATAGATGTCATCGGGATTGGGCTGATCGGTGTAGACTGGGTTCCACAGTGGCGCCCAGTCAGGATGCTCAGCATCGGCGTGGAATTGCGCAAAATAGGCATAGGACAGGTTCATCATGATCTGCCGATAGACGTCAGCGCGATAGCGCGGGTCATCGGGCTTCCAGGTATCCGAAAGCTGGTCCACGGCGGTCTCTAATTCGGCGAGATACTCGCCAATAGTTGGTGCAACTTTGGTCATTTAATTCATCCTTCGAAACATTTTAATCACATGGCATAGTGAGCCGAGCTCAAGACCCCGGGATGCTTTCGAAAAAGGCAATTCCTTCTGCATCAAGAAGAAAATACTCCAAGTAGTGACCCAGTTCCTCGGCGTAAACATAGCAGAACCTCATATATCCCGGTGTATCGCCGCGAAGTGGAACCGATCTCTCTTCTGCCGCAATTCGATCCTCCAACTCATTCCACGCCGTAAGTCCGTCGAGAATGTAGGCCACATGATGAAATTGGATGGAAAACTGATCGACCGGTAATCGATCAGTATAAAATGCGGTGCCGGGTCCGCTGGCCTCGATAAGCTCCAACATCGTGCCGCCAGACCAGGCAAGCTTCACCCGCATATTTCCGCCTGCGGGAAGATCTGCGTCTAGGTTTGCAAACTCCTTCACCCCGTAGCGATCGCAGAAGATCGCGCAGGCACGATCGAGATCGTTTGTCACATAGGCGATTTGAACATGCTCACCGCACAGCAAGCCATTGCGGGGACTGCCATTCGTTTTGGGACGATTTACGATTTTCGTCACGCTGATCCTCTCAAGCCACTGTTATGGCGGCGCCCCGCTTCAAGCGGCTTTCCCAATCCGCAATCGACGCGCCTCCGCTACGGCGACCGGCGGCCAAATCGATAGTGGCTACTATACCTTGATTCGCTGCGCGGTCAATCATGGCTAGGCGTTTTACCACGCTTCCGCCTGAGATCCGCTCGACGGAGCTAAAATTGGAGTGATGCTCTAATAGGAATAGGATACTGAAAATATGAGAAATGATATGAAAACATTCCGTCGAAGAGCATATTTGTTCGGCGGGAAGTGCCCCTCGCAATCCCAGCGCTCCCGTGCTCTCCCGGTGGACATAGAATGATGTTCCTACTATCAAATGGCTTACGGTGTGGGAATGGCCGCCAAGGGGCCATATAAGTTTCCGCCGCGGTTTGGATCATGGTAGGACGCTGGCGTCGGCTTAATCGCCAGGCCGAAGAGCCTCGCCATCGGTACCAATCAATTGTGTCGCGGTGTGATTGAGCTGCTGTCTTGATGCACGACGAAAGGAAAAAATCCGTGCGAGACGAGATGAGGAAAAGAAAGTATCGCTCCACTGAGGAAATTGTTACCCGAATACGGGAGGCAGCCTTAGTAGAATTCAAGGCAAATGGTTTCGAACGGTCGACGACATCGAGTATAGCCAAGCGAGCGGGCGTTACCGAGCCTCAGATATTTCGGCATTTCGGATCCAAGGCGAAGTTATTTCGCAGTGCAATCTTTGAAACACTGAGCGAACAGCTTGATGAGATTTCGAAAGAGTTTCATTGGGAGGAGACGGGTCTGATGGATGCCCGTCGAAAGACTGGCTCTTTGCGACATACGGAGAGGTTGCAGGCGTTCTTGCTAGACAATTCCGATCTGATAAAATCCTTATTCATCGCGAATGCCTACGGCGCATTTGATGCGCCGCAGGTCGGTGTCGATGACAGTTTGGCAAATTACTTTCAGCTTGGAACCTCGATAATGGAGCGGCAGTCTCCCGCCTCCGACGGTGTCCCACCGCGGATCATGGTTCGCGTTTCATTTGGCGCGATTCTAGGCTGTGTGTTGTTCCGGGACTGGCTTTTCCCGCCAGGTGTGGCGAGCGAAGAGGAAATTATGCACGGTATCTCGCAGTTTGTATTTGCCGGTCTTGACGCGAGTCATCCGGAGCGGAGCTCCACATAGCTGCAGGGGTTCGATATTTTCGGTTTTCCGCTGTCGACTACTAGAATTTAGCCGAGAGGTCTTGGGGGTAATGCGGTTGCGGTCAGATGCTGGACCTCATTCCCCTGTCGGCGGCGGAGAGCGCGGGAGGGGGGCTGGCCCTTCAGCTAGAGACCAGTGAGGGAGTACCTCTGCCTCAGGCCACACCTCAAGTTCACCGAGACGCGGCATTGGTTGTCGTGGGGTGCGGGCAGCTTGCCCGCCGGTATGTCGTAGTAGCTGGGTGTCCCGACAAGGTCAGGCTCTGCGTTGTGCCTGCCGGGCTTTTGCGCCAATGACAAGCCGAGCTTCGCCGCCTCGCCTCAGGTTGCCGGTTGTCCAATTAGCCCTCACTTGAGGGCGAAACAACTTGCCCGACAAAGCCCCGCGCCCGGCGATGGCGCTGACACTGCCAGGTTCAACGTGAGTCGAGCAATGGCGATCATTCTGACCGATATCAGGTAGCGCCGGTGACAAACGTTTCTGGGCGACGACGGAAGGAACCGATCTTGGATTGGGAGAGCAAAGCACTACGTAAGCACTGCTACAGCCTCGTCCATCCGATGAGCGACGCTGGCAGCCCCGATGACTATGAAGCGCGCCCCGTCCATCGAGTTCCGGCCTTGCGCTCCCGATGTCATGCAAAATCAAGAAAACACGTCACCTCGTCGAAATTGAGCCTCAATGATCGCGGCCCGACTTGTGGGTCTTTCCTCGCTCTCGGCGACCCGGCACTCATTGCAGCCCAAACGCGACTTCAGCCGGATAACGCCATCACATGATCGACATCTCCAAACTAATTCGAACCGCTACTGAGGACACGGGCTTGTCGAATTTCGGCGAGGACACGTGGCAGGAAGGGCTGGAGGTCCTGGCAAAATCCGTCAAGGAGGAAGCCGATCTCAACGCTGCAGGGCAGGCTTCATTTGAAAGGACGGTCGTCTCGCTTCTAAGCCGGAGACTTGAAGTCGAAGATTGGCACGTGCGTTATCCCGAAATCGATGAGGAAAGCCTCGAGGCGCCGCTGATCGTGCTTGGACTCCCCCGCACCGGCTCAACTGCCCTGCATAACCTACTCGCGCAAGACCCCAAGGTCCGGGTGCTGCGCAACTGGGAATCAACGTTCCCTTGCCCGCCGCCGGAAACGGCAACTCAGTTCAGCGATCCACGCATCGCGCTTGTCGAGCGTCAGTTAGCGCTCGGCGATAAGGCCATGCCGCGGATGAAGCAAATGCTACCGATGACGGCAACGTCACCGATCGAAGACCAGTTCATCATGGGCCACGATTTCAAGTCCCAGGTCTTCATGCCGATGTTTCACGTCCCTTCCTACGTGAAATGGTTCGATGATGAAGCCGACCTGGTTCCAACGTTTCGCTACGTAAAACGCGTTTTAAAGCTACTGCAATGGAGGTGTCCGCCAAAGAAATGGCGACTGAAAAATCCAAGCTACTCGCAGTGCATAGACGCGCTGGATCAGGTCTTTCCTGGCGCGCAATATTGCATGACGCATCGTCCAGTAGAGGAGGTAATTCCATCGATGGCGGATCTCTATCTTGAGATCGCCAGCGTGAACACCGACTCTGTTGACCCCCTTTGGCTCGGTGAGGTTGCTGCAAATAATTGCGAAAATGGTATGCGCCGGATGCTTTCATTTCGAGAGGCGGGCAATGAGCATCGCTTCTTCGATATTCATTTCAAAGCCTTGCAGACCGAACCCATTCAGGTGATCGAAAATCTCTATGTCTTCCTCGGAGAAAAGTTCACAGCCGATGCTGGAGCAGCGATGCTATCTTGGCGTGAGGAGACGCCCCGTGACAAACATGGTCGTCATGAGTACAGTGCCGCGGATTTCGGATTGGACCGGGATACTTTACGCGAGAGATTCAGATTCTACTCAGAAAAATTGGGTTCGTCCATTGTTTGACATCAATCCACGCGGTGGATCAATAAAGGGTAGCATCGGTATCGTATCTCAGTTGGGTCACAAGGTCGATCTTACAGCACCTTTTGAAGGGTTTGGCGGTCTTCTCCCCGATGCGCGGCTGAATTCGATTGCCAGCCATCATCAACGATTGGACCCCTTCGTCGGGGGGGCGATCGCAATGAAGACCTCTCGACGAGAATGGGCGGCAGACTGGCCATTGCCGTTCCTCGCCATGCTGGGCGTCATGGGTTCTACGATTTTTCCTTACGTCAGCGGGCTGCTTATGGAGCCGCTGACCCATTCCTTTGGCTGGACACGCTCGCAATTTTCATTCGCTTTCTTGCTTCAGGTACTCGTTGGACTGGTTGCGGGGCCATTTTTTGGTCGACTGATTGACCGCTATGGCCCCCGCCGCATTATCTTGGCCGGGATACCCGTGGCGGCCTTCGGATTGTCGCTGCTCGGCTTGGTTGGGCAACACATATGGCAATGGTGGACCCTCGTCGTCTTTCAGGGCCTGACGATGGCGCCGGTGCTGCCTGTGGGATGGATGGCGGTGGTGGTTGCACGTTTTGAGATCAATCGCGGGTTGGCGCTGGCTGTCGCGCTCGCAGGCGTTGGCCTCGGTGCCGCGGTCTGGCCGGTACTGGGTACTCTCGTTATGGGTACTCTCGGCTGGCGAGCAACGTTTCCAGCACTCGGAGGCAGCTGGGGGGCTCATAGTGTTCGCTCTTGCGTACCTCCTCCTAAAGGACGAGCCGAGAGGCCATGACACGAAAAGCAAGGAGCGTCCCGACGGGTCGCTCAGCGCTGCGTTGAGATCACCGACATTCCTTCTACTGACGGCGGCGGGGAGCGTTTTCATCACCGTTATCTACGGCTTCAACCTGCATCTTGTTGCGATACTCAAGGGGCTAGGATTTTCACTGACCGCAGCGGCGACTGTGGCTGGGTTCGCTGGGGTTTCAGCCGTTGTGGGCCGACTCCTGACGGGCCTTCTGCTCGACCGATTGCCGACCAGACCAATGGCAGTGGGTATTTTCATGCTCCCACTTCTCGCGATTGCGCTGTTCTGGAGCGCCAATGAAGCGAATTGGGTACCGATGGCTGCCGTCATCCTCCTGGGTTTGTCCCTGGGCGCTGAAACGGACATCATTGCCTTCGTCGCATCGCGTCAGTTGGAGGCTCGAGTGTTCGCGTCCTCATATGCCGTTGCGGCCGCTGTGTTCGGCGCCTGCTCAGCGGTGGGGCCACTTCTGGCAAGCCTGGCATTTGACTCAACGCACTCATATAAAGCGTTTTTTTCTTGCAGCTTGCCCAGCGATTTTGTTCGGCACGGCCTTGATCGCCATGCTTCCGATGAGACCTAAAACAGGCTGAGTGCGGTTGGTTGCCTTGGGAATGACTTCCTGCTATTGCATTTTCATAAGTCGGGATGGGATGCAGGAAACAGTCGATGGCGCAGGTCGAGCATCTGGAAGCTGGAACCGATGGGTCGGTTAGCGCTCTGGAAACGCATGAGACCAAGTACGAATTTGCTTTTTCGCAAGGCGAAGTCAGCGTTGTTGAGCACTCTTGGAAATGCCCGACCTCGGACCTTTGGCATTCAGAAGACTATTTTCTGAATGCCGCCCTTTCCGGGAGGACAGGGCCAGCCTTCGCGAGCTACCTGGACGGGAACAGGGGAATATCAGAAAAAATTGGCCGCATCATGGTCGTTCCACCAGGCAACACTGTGCGCAGCGGTGGCTGCGAGGGTAACCAGCGGACCATGCTGTGCGTTCTGAGGCCCGCAGCCGTGAATGAATTGCTCGAACATGCCCCCTCATGGAGCAAGGCCTCGCTGCTGGAAGGGCTTCACCTCAATAGTCCTGAGGTCGAATGGTTTTTAATGAAAATCCATGATGAACTGGCTCGTCCGGGATTCGCCCAGGGTGTCATGATCGACTGTCTCGCGAGCAGCCTGGCTGTAGCCATTGTTCGTGCCTTCCACCTTCAGGACGATGGCGATCGGCGCAATATCGGTGGGCTCGCGCCATGGCGAATGCGTCTTGTTCGAGAACGCATTCATTCGGATGGACCTCTGCCGCAGTTATCCGAGCTCGCAGAACTGTGCGGCATGTCGGTGCGGCAATTGACCCGCGCGTTTCGGGCCGATGCGAATATGACTGTCGCTAAGTACGTCGAAAACGCCATGGTTGAACGCGCCCGAAAGTTGCTCGCGACGTCACAATCCGTCAGCGAGGTTGCAAGCCTCCTGGGCTTCTCTGGCTCGAGCAGCTTCGCGTACGCATTCCGGCGCGCGACCGGAATGCTTCCAAGTGACCTGCGTCATTACGCTTAGCGCTTTATCCCTGTGGGCTGGTTGCACCGGTTGAGCCGGTACGAGAGAGTCCAAGGACGATGAGCGGCGCCACCAGACGCTCATCGTCGATTTTGGAATGGCGCGCATGCCAATTTTCTACTTAAGGCGCCGGCTCGGGAGCGAGACGACCATTCATTCAACTGAAGCTCGCCCTGCGGTATTGAATTTGGCCTCCCGTTCGACGGATTCAGCCAAGACCTCAAGACCTTCCTGCCAAGTGCCCGCGCCGAAGTTGGAAAGTCCAGTATTGTCAGTTGCAGATCGAATGAATTTAAAGATGTCGATTATGAGATGGCGCCATCCGCCTGGAATCGTGCCTTCAGCGCACTGAGTGCCGGCAAGCCGATGGCGAGGAAAAACCCTGAAATCTGGCGACGATCATTAAGGCTCAAATTCGAGGAAGTGTCGCATTTTCTTGATTTCGCACTGCGTCGGAATTTGCAATGGCTTGGTGCGGCCGAGAACACTCGGCAGTATCAATTCACGTCGGGGGGTTGGAGCATGGTTAGGTCGGTTAAGGTTGCATTGTTGGCTGGAGCGGCCTTGCAGGTTGTAAATCCGGCAACGGCGTTCGCGCAATCTGGCCCAGATGCCGCCGAAAGAGAGATTCTGGTCACAGCCCGTCGCGAGGCAGAGAATCTGCAGGATGTACCGGTGTCGGTGCAGGTCGTGTCCGGCGATGAAATCCAGAAGCTTTCGATCGCGACCGTAAATGAAATCGCCAAGCTCAGCCCTGGCCTAACACTGGCTGGAAATGCTTCCAACGAAACCGTCATAGTTCGCGGAGTTCGCTGGACACCGGGTGCGGGCACGCCGGCAACTCCGATTTACCTTAACGAAATCTCTTTCGATCCCGCCAACGTGTTGCAGACTCTATTCGACGTTGGTCAGGTTGAAATCCTGCGTGGCCCGCAGGGAACGTCGCGCGGCGCGGCCTCCATCTCGGGCGCGATCACGTTTACTACGCGTCGCCCCGATCTGGACGAATTCGGTGGTTACGCACAAGGTTCTTACGGATCGGGCGACCGCGTGAATCTGCAGGGGGCCATCAACATTCCGGTGGTCAAGGATGTCCTTGCGCTTCGCCTTGCGGCCAATTACGAGCGCAACGAATTTGACCGGGTGCGCAGCCTCAACAGCAATGTGGATCCGCGATTGAAGGGCACAACGCTAAGGCTGTCGGCTTTGTTCAAGCCGACCGACGCGCTCTCCGTCGATGTTATGTTCCAACGTAGCCGACAGACGGCACGTTATTTCAACCAGGTGGTTGGCACAGGCAGTCCGGGTTTCGCCGCGCTTGGCATTCGAGCGAATTACAATGGCCCGGCGCTCACGGTCGAGGACCGAAAGTCGGTTCAGGATGGCCCTGCCTACTATCCCAAGGACACGGACCTGCTAACCGTCAACGCAAGCTGGGACATCTTTGGTCAGCGGTTGAGCTACAACTTCGGCCGCCAGTTTGCCTATAATGCGGACCGCTACTGGAGCGAGACTGACGCTGCGAACGTCCTGCCGGGATTTTCGCCGCAACAGTCGGTTCGCAACTTGGGAATGCCCAAATTCAACATTCACGAAATTAGACTATCTTCGATCCGGAAACCCGATCGTTTCTTTGATTACGATATCGGCTACTACCGGAAGAGCTCTGGCGGGACGATCCAGATTCGCGGCCAAGCCTTTCTACCGGGAGCGTTCGGAGCGCCTTTCGTATCTGCTCCTGGTGCGGTCACGAACCCAGTTTCTCGCTACACCATCGACACTGTAACGGACTTTGGGCTCGCCCAGACGTATGAGTCCATCTACGGCAATGTTCAGCTGCATATTGACGATAAGACCGAACTGAGCGCTGGCATTCGCCAGATCTGGGACAAAGTGCCCATAAGGCTGCAAACTTCGCTTTCCACCTCTTTCGTCACGTTCCCCCGTTTTCTGCCTGCGGCATCTGGCGGATGTCCTTCTCCATTGCTGCCTAACAGCCCAGTCTACGGCGCCGGCTATTGCGACGCACAGGCCACGACTGCAGGCCCTCTGCCGGCCGATGCTCACAACGACAAGCATACAGCGACAATCTACAACGTTTCGCTGTCACGAAAGTTCTCGGATAATGTAATGGTATATGCGACCGTAGGCAGCTCGTTCCGGACAGGCCTGCCTTCCATCGGCGGACAGGGGCTACCCGCCAATCTCGTCACTGCCCTGCCAGAGAAAGCGACGTCCTATGAGCTTGGTGTCAAGACAACACCGACCAGGGCTGTTCGGTTCAATGCCGCAATCTTCCAGATAGACTACAAGAACCAGCTGACCCAGTTCCAAGGCGTTGAATACCTCGACCGATTCACCGGTCAGAGTTCCCGAACCAGCTTGTCCTTCTACACCAATGTTGACTCCCGTATCAGGGGCATCGAAGCAGAACTGGTTTTCAGTCCAGTTGAAAATCTCAACCTTTCAGCGAATATTGCTTATTCTAAGACGGAAGCCCTTGGTAGTCTGGTGCCCTGCAACGCAGCGACCCCGCTAACAACAGTCAATCCGATCAATTACTGCCCGTTAGCTAAAGGAGCGAAGATAAACTCGTCAGCTCCGTTCCAGGCAGTGTTCAACGGAGATTACACGCATTCGCTGGGTGCGGTAGACGGTTATTTCCGTTTCAACATTAATTATCAGGGGAGTAACCCTAACTTCAGCACGTCCACTGTGGCGGCGAAGGCATATACTCTGGTCGATCTGTTCGCGGGCGTGAATGGCAACGATGGAGCCTGGGATGTGGGCTTTTATGCTAAGAACGTTTTCAACAAGCGTGTCTTGCTGACCAGCCTGCCGATTTCAAACCCCTATCCACTCTTCGCTGCGCCTCTCGGCTACGAAACGGTGTCGTCAAATCTTCCGCGTGAATTGGGAGTGACCGTTCGTTGGAGTTTCGGCTCCCGCTGACGTCGAGCGGCGACTATCCTCCCTACGCGATCCAACTGGCTGATTAATCCTACCGCGCAGGTCAGCGTTGAAATCGACATCAGTTCGATCGAGGCGGATGGTTCCGGACGGGCCGAGTCCTTGGCCGGTCTGGGCGGGCCAAGGGAGACGTCAGGTTGCATCCTTGCCGCCGCACGTCGCTTTTGCCGAGCATCGGGCGTCCGTGCCTGAGCGGGGCGCGTCAGCAAATACGGACGCCAATCACGAAAACTAGCCACAACCGTCTGTGGTCCGCATCTCCCCCTATGGCGTCTTCAATCGGATGCAGCCAGTCCGTGCACACCGCATGTGCGCGCATCTTTTGCGTCACGGCAACTTGCCCGCAGGCACGATCATAAAACAGGGAGACGTTTGAGTGGGAACTGGGGAACGAGGATCGATCAATTCATGTGATTGCCTAAAGTCAGTTGCCTCGCTGCGGAGGACTAATACGGTTTTGGTTGGCGGCGTATCGGCGACGGCCTTGTTCCTTTCCATGCTGGGCTCGGCGATCGCGGCAGAGCCGGCGAGCGAGGCGACCTCCACGGGCGTCGAAGAAATCATCGTCACCGCGCAGAAGCGCGAGGAGCGACTGCAGGACGTGCCGATCGCGGTCACAGCGATCGGGCAGAACACGCTCCAGGTGAACCGTGTCGCCAGCGTGACGGATCTCAATGGCCTCGCCCCAGGCCTCGCTGTGCGGGCCAATGCAGGTGGACTCAGTGCGCCCGCATACACACTGCGCGGAGCGTTCGCCACCGCAGCAGTGGCAGCACAGGACCGCCAAATCTCAAGTTATATCGACGGAGTCTACGTCGGCGGCACCCGCGGCGCCGTTTTCGATCTGCCGGACCTGGAGCGGATCGAGGTTCTGCGGGGCCCGCAGGGCACTCTATTCGGGCGTAATGCCACGGCAGGCGCGGTCAACGTTGTCACGCGGGACCCTAGCGGCAACCTGCACTTCCGTCAGGAAGTGACCGTCGGAAACCTATCGCAACTGCGCACCCGCACGACTATCGAATCGCCTCAAATGGGGATCCTCAGCGCCTACGTCACCTTCGTGCATGACGAGCGCCGGGGTGACGTACGCAACTTGGGCGCGGGAACGGTGTTCGACCGAACCAGCCCTGTTCAGAACATCGTTGGGCGCACCACCTCGCCAAAATGGCTTGGAGGCAAAAACGCCAACAATGTGTTTGCCGCAGTCAAGCTGACGCCGAGCGACAGCTTCGCACTGACCTATAAATTCGACTACTCGCACAACCACTTCACTCCTGAAGCGCGTGCGACTCTCGTCATAAATCCGACCGATTTCGTCGGCGGTGTACTGAACGCGGTCGTTGCTGCCCAGCCGGCCGGTGGCGGCGCGTTCGGTCCCGTTCCGCTGTTTCCCGATTTCAAACGACCTAGCGCTGTCAACAACGCCTGGACCATGCCTGGCTTTGTAAAGTCCTCGGGTCACAACGTAACGATGACGTGGCAAGCGACGGACAGTTTGTCGTTCAAAAATGTCACCGCCTACCGCCAGGCCGAGGCCATGGGTATTTCTTCGATCATGGGGCTGGACGGGCTCGAATATACGCCGGCAGCAAAGGCGTTCTTCACGGCACCCCGAGCGTTTCTCGGCGGCGCTTCCTACGCTCAGGCTCTCGGCGCGAATGGGGGGCTGCCAGCCGGAAGCTATTTTGCCGGCTACGAAGGCCAGAGCTACGGTAAATATTGGCAGGTGAGCGACGAACTGCAGGCCAATTACCAGTCCGAATTGCTAACGCTTACGCTGGGCGCTATCTGGTTCCATTCGCACGAGCTGTCGAGCGGCGTACCCGGATTCGCCCCCAACGTGGCCTTCACGCCGACGCCTTCGCTGCTCGCGCCGGGCAATGTGCAGCAGACCGTGCAAAATACCACGTCGATCGCGGCCTACAGCCAGGCCGAAGTCCACGTGAACAAGAAGCTTGACATCGTGCTCGGCGCCCGCCTCACCAGCGACAGGAAATACAACTATTTCACGTTTGGGGGGGCGTACAACGCTACCCAAAATATGATTTCCGGCGCCACTTTGACGCAGAACACATACAAAAAGACCAAGCCCAGCTTCAACGTTGGGGTAAACTATAAGGTAACTGACGACGTCCTTGCTTACGCCAAGTTCTCTACTGCCTTTCTATCTGGTGGTAGCTCTGGACCACTCAATTTCGAGCCCGAAACCGTCGCATCTTGGGAGGCGGGTCTGAAGTCGCAATGGCTTGATCATCGCCTCCTTTTCAATGCCGCGCTTTTCCTTGCAAATTACAAGCATTCGCAGTCCGCACAAAGCGGCACCAATGTGATCCTCAACGGTCAGAGACTTTCCCAGTACGGTGTGGTCGTAGTCGATAATGGGTCCATCAGAGCGAAAGGGGTGGAGCTCGAACTGTCGGCATCGCCGGTGATAGGCCTGAACCTCGGAGCTTCGTTCAGCTATACCGACACGACTTGGTTGAGTCCCAGCCCGCTGCTCACATCCAATGGGGCACATCCGGCCAAGCCCAATGGCCTCCCAGACTTCATGGGCGGCGTGAACGCCCAGTACGTCACCCCTGCGTTGTTCAGCGAGGCGACCCTTCTCTTCCGCATCGACGGCATTTATCAGGGTAAGTATCGCAATTCGGCTCTCAGCGACTTTGCGATCACCAACCCTGTTTTAGCGCCTTACACCTCCACGCCTGCGCGGTGGATCTGGAACGGTCGAGTGGCTCTGCGTGATGTGCCCATCGGCCCGCTCAAGGGTGAAATCGGGATTTGGGGACGTAATCTTTCCAACAATCGAGACCCGATTTACACGCTCATATTCGGCACGATCCAGGCCAACGCCAGCTACCAACAGGCGCGGACATTTGGCGCTGATTTCATGGTCAAATTTTAGACTTAGGCCGGCTGCGTTGCTTCAATCACGGGTACCGGATCGCAACCGTCAGTTCTTTTGATCTGAATATGAAAAGAGGAAATTCAATGACTATTGATCTCACCGGCGGTCTTCCCAGGGAATGGGACCATGTGTTTTCCGAAGTTCCGGAAACACCGGAGATGCGCGAGGCGGTCAATATTTGGGTTTGGGACGATAGCGGTGAAATTGGTTTTCCGCGGTTTGCCGTCGAAGCGGTTGCACCGGAATGGGATGAACATGAGTTATATCTAAGCGTGGCGTTTCCGAATGGACGATTGCTTCGGAACTGGAGCAAAGGACCTTCTCATCCCGTGATCGGGCCCTCTGGTGAGCCCTCCGTTTTTGGCGCCGGTCCGCTTGAATTCCAGTGCATCGAACCTTTCGCCAAATTTCGGACCGTGTTCGATGGTGACGCCGCCGACGCGACCTTCAGTGAAATGGTTCGGCCCGGCTTCCAGGCGGACAAGCGCGCGCCGATTAAGTTCGAGATCGACTACGAACCGATTGTTCCTCCCTTCATCCAGGGCACCTTGTCCGAGGAGGCGAAGGCCATGATGGCATCGGGCACAGAAGCGGATTTCATGGGCGGCGACCGTCTTGAACAGCTTTGCAGGGCTCGCGGCCGCGTGACTGTAGACGGGGTTGAACGAGAGTTCACCGGCGGTGCACTGCGTATCCGGCGCAGAGGAGTACGCAAGATATCCGGCTTTTGGGGCCATTGCTGGCAATCCGCGGTTTTCCCCAGTGGTAAGGCATTCGGCTATATCGCCTATCCGCCGCGAAAGGACGGCTCACCATCATACAATGAGGGTTTTGTCTTCCTTGGTGATGGCGAACTCCTTCCCGCTCGTGTCGTTAAAGCGCCCTGGCTCACGCATTTTCAGTATTCGGGCGAAGATGTGAGTGCGGTAATCGAGACGCCTCAAGGCGAAATAATAATCACGGCCGAGTCTACAATGGGCATGCCGTCAATCTCGCGGGGCGACGGTTCGTCTCCCGCCTATCCGCATCTCTTCCAATCAATCGCTCGCTACCGGTGGGATGGAGAGGAGACCTTCGGAATGATGGAGCGCTCCAGCCTTCCAGAGCGTGTCACTCTCCCGGCTTGATGTTTGAATAGGATTCCTCGTGACTTTCATCGCTAATGTTGGCCTTCCATTCGATCAACTCGACGCCGAAGGTGAGTTCGTTTCCATGGCTGCTATCCGTGAGATATCACGGGTGGCGGAGGAAGCCGGGTTTTGCGGGGGTTCGGTTACCGATCATCCGGCCCCTTCGAACAATTGGCTCGAGAATGGCGGTCATCATGCGCAGGATCCCTTTGCGCTGCTCGGTATGGTGGCTGCGGCGACGGACAAATTGAGACTTCAGACTGGGATTTTGGTTCTTCCTTACCGGAACCCCTTTATCACCGCGCGCGCCGTTGCCACCCTCGATGTATTCTCGGGCGGGCGGGTGACGCTAGGCGTTGGTGCGGGCTACATGAAGAAGGAATATGCTGCGCTTGGCGTCGACTTTGAGACGCGAAACGATCTGATGGACGAGTTCATCCTGGCAATGAAGGCTGCCTGGACCGGCGATGAATTCAGCTTTGTCGGTAGCGACTACAGCGCTAACGGCATCCGTATAAATCCCCCGCCAGCGCAGCGGCCGCACCCACCCTTGTTGATCGGCGGCAATGCCAAGCGCGCCATTCGCCGCGCAGTGGATCTCGGCGACGCTTGGTATCCCTTCCTGTCGCCGGAGATGGTCACCAATACGGCTCGTACGGTAAATCTCAGCGACGAGGCGGATTTGCGTCGCAGTCTCGACTATTTCCATGACTATGCTGCTAAGTCTGACCGACCGACGCCCCCCATCGTCGTATGCTCGGGCCTGTTCAGCGTCCAGCCGGGCTGGAGCGCCCAAGAGGCGCTCGATAGGATTGGGAAGTATCGCGAGCTTGGATTTTCTGGAGGTGATGTAGGTATCGTTGCGGCAAAGCGATCTGAATGGTGTGATCAAGCTAGAAAATTTGGCGAAGAGGTTTTGGCGAAGCTGGGCTAGATAACGGCACCGAGACCTCAGTATGTCAATCTGCGGGCACCATCGCCGTCGTGTGCCACAGACGTTGCTGGACATCAGGACAGGATCTCTCAGATCGCGAACAATAGGTTTTTCGCTTATACCGGCGGAGCTAGGCGTATCAAATCGCGGACGCGTCCGTGCGGATAGCCGACAAGTCCGGATCGAGAGCTGTCTCGAAATAGTATCGCGGACACCTAAATACAAATCGAGTCGGGCAATCCGCGGGAATAAGTCCGCGCATCTGGCTCATGCCTTTTCCAGAACACTGGCGCTCCCGGTGAACGCACTTTCGCTCAGAATAAATTCTGCGGCCCGCAAGCCGATCATCATCGCCGGGCCGTTGGTATTCCCCGAAACAAGCGTAGGCATAATAGAGGTGTCGGCAACGCGCAGTCCGGAAACGCCGCGCACGCGTAGCTGCGGGTCCACCACGGCGAGCTCGTCCGAACCCATGCGTGCCGTTCCTGCCGAATGAAAACACGATCCGCCCAGGCTCATCGCGTTAGCGAGAATATCGTCATCGCTTTCGAGAGAACGGGAAGGCAAGCATTCCTCTACCACCCAAGCCTTGAGTGCGGGCTGCTGCCCGAGGCGCCGGTTCCAGCGAAACGCCGCGACAAAGCGCTGACGATCGATCTCTGCGGACAGGTGATTGGCGTTGATATAGGGCGAGGTGCCGTCAGCCTTGGTGAGCCGAACTTCTCCCTGGCTTTCCGGACGGGTAAAGTACGTGACAAACGTAATGCCGGGAAAAGGGTCGAGCGCGATGTCTCCCTCTTTGCCGGAGCTGCTGGCAGAAACCGTCATCAGGCCAAACTGCAAGTCGGCATGGGGAAGGGCAGGGTCGGACTTGGCGAAGCCGCCGACCTCGTGCGCGGAGTGAGTCATCGGCCCTTTGCGCCCGGCCAAATATCGGAACATCGAAAGGCCCGCTCGCCAGCCGCCCAGGTCACGGTTCTGGCTGCGGCCACGCACCTGCAAACGCAAGTCGGCATGGCGATGCTCGCGCAAATTGCGGCCTACCTCGGGCGCATCGACGACAACCGGAATATCGAGGGACTGCAGAAGCGAAGCCGGGCCGATGCCCGATCTCTGCAGCAGCAGCGGGGTCTCGATCGCGCCCGCAGAGACGATGACTTCGCGCATCGCGGCTACGCTGCGTTCGCCCGACTTGCTTCTGATCCGGATACCGTGGGCGCGCTGGCCATCGAATTCGACACGCAGCACATCGGTTTCCGTGGCAACGTGAAGATTAGGCCGACCCCGTGCGCCTTCCAGGAAAGCCCGCGCCGAACTGTAGCGCTGACCCTGCCACCGTGTGGAGGGCTGATAGCCTATGCCACCTTCGCGCACCGCCTCGGTGCCATTGACATCCGCCACGCGGCTGATTCCCATTTCCTGCGCGGCATCGAGGATGGCGTCGCACAGCGGATCGCCAGCCGGATGCGTGGTGATACGTTGGGGGCCGCCTGCGCCGCGATCGGGGCCAGGCCCGAGATCATGGTCTTCCAGAGCCACGAATACTGGTGCGACATCGCGCCAGTTCCACCCATGGCAGCCCATCGCTGCCCAGCTATCATAGTCTAGCGGCGCTCCGCGCATGTAGATCATGCCGTTGACTGAACTCGAGCCACCCAGGGTGCGCCCACGGTACCAGCGTTCGGTAGGTCGATTGTCGCCGGTCTCGACCTGATAGTCCCAGATGTATTTGCTGCCGGGATTAAGCAGGAGGCCGAGCCCGCGCGGCATGTGAACGAAGAGGCTTTTGTCGGGCGGACCGCTCTCAACCAGCAGCACTGTGCGCGCCGGATCCGCCGAGAGCCTCTCTGCAAGCGGGCATCCGGCCGAACCGGCGCCCACGATGATGTAGTCGTACTGATCTCTCATGACAGTGTTTTCTGCGGCAGGAATCGTGCAAGTGCCGCGCTCGAAGGCGACCAACCGCCGAGCCGCTCACACTCAGGCTGCATCAAATTTCTTCTTCGACGATTTTGATAATGCGTTCCGGGCACGCTCTGGCGCCTCTTCGCGCGAGTAACTCGTCCTCCGATCTCACAGTGAAGCCTTCGATCGCGACGTAGCCTTCGTCGTCGAGCGGAAACAGGGTGCCAGCGACAGCATGGCAGCGGGCATTGCCGACGCATTGCGCCTTCTCGATCCGGACTTTCAGCTTCCCCACCACGACTCTCCAGAATTGGCCAGATTTTCGCCGCCCTGAAGACTGCGCGAAGCGATATGCTCACGCCCTAATAGCACATAACGGAATGCTCGTACAAGGATTGCACTTCGTGGCACGCATTATCCGCGTTGCAGCCGAAATACCAGTATATACCGACTCAAAATGGGCGTGGCAGTTGACACAATGAACATCGACAGCGGCGAAAACGTCCCGAGCTATCCCTTTCACCAGCAATGGCTCGCGACGGGAGGCTGGGGAATCGAGGGTTTAGTCAATCTCGGGTCGGTACCACCCAAGGGCGCGATACTGATTGTGGGCGTGCCACCCATAGAATCAGCAACAGGGATGCCACTCCGCGCCATTGCAATGTTCTAATCTGGCGCCGCTAGAATCGGGTAATTTGTCGACGAGCAAGTCTTGGCAAAGAGTCCAGCTTTCATCGATCAGGCATCCTCGTCCACGGGTCAGGTGTGTACTCATCATAAGAGGCCACGCCATAGTGGCGGTGTCTGGCGTTTGCGCCTATATCGGATCCGATACCAATATGGCGGCAGACGTTCCAAGATCCCCCACAAAATCCGCCGCACGATCATTGCCCCTTGGTATCGCAGCATTATCGGGTCGGTGGCATACGGGCACCGGCGAAATCCGCAGCGAAAGCCCATTGAATGGCGTAGGGGAAACATATGGCCTCAAAGAATTTGCGATACCCGACATCGAGCATTCAGACGGCCGAAATTGTTCATGGAGCCTGGAGCTATTGACTGGAAGCCGGCTCGGTCGAACCGGCTTCCAGATACCGCTTCCTGCAGATGAGGCGCTTAGCCGCAATCATCGGCAGCTTACATCGGCTGAGGGGCCAGTCGCTACGGCGGGGCGCTCCGTGAATGACCCACTGCTGGGGCGAATTGTGACCCCAACCTCGCGCGCGCCGCGGGCTTGCTGAATAACCAGCCAGGCAGAGGTTGGCGAGGAGACCACCTTGCCTCCAGTAACCTCGGCGGTGTATCCTTGTGGATAATGCCGCGCGGGCACGAATATCTCGGTGTCTGCTCCCGCGCATGGCCTGCGTTTACCGACCGGCTTCGTCGAGTAGCCAAAGCGCACAACCTTGGTGCTACGGTCGAAAGACCAGGATTTTGGGGTGCCCGCAACGAGCTGGGGGTAGGGCACAACCATCGAATCGAAACGAGCGGACTTCACGTTGGCGTCGGAGGCAGGGAGAGACGGATCAATCAGCAACGACGTGTTTTCAGCACCCGGGTCCGGCATCCCCTTGTAGGTATAAAAGAACCAGGGGATGAAGCGGCTGCCAAGGAGATCGGTGAGAATCGCATACTGCTCTTCATTTTTTGCAAGCCGATAACCAGTCACCACCAGCGCAACGTCGGCGCGACGCGCGTAGTTGCTTGCCGTACTCATAGTTTGACCGAGCTTCTCGACAAAGTCGTTGTTAGAAACGCCACCCAGATCAGAAGGCCCGAAATGGAAACTGAGCCCGAGATTCGGGTCGTTCGAAAAATGAGGCGGGACGTGGATTCCGGCCTTCGCCGTATTTTCTAGCGTCCAATAATTCGATATCTGGAAATAGATAGAAGGGTTTGGGGCGGAATGGCGTACCCCATCGGCGACCGTTTTGTAAAATGGCGGCAGGCCATCGCGTTCGAACGTTGCCGGCTCACTAAAGAACCTTCTCTCGCCCTTCCGGACATACCGCAAACCGGGTGCCGGCTCGTGGAATAGATCCAGCGCGAAGACATTATTCTTGTCTTTTAGCCGCCCCGCAAGTCGCTGCCAGGTGCGAGTGAAATGGGTCAGTACTCCAACACCGTCGGGCGCAGGCGCATTATCGTAAAAGTTGTCCCAGGCCTCGTATTCACCGTCCAGTCCGAGATAACGATCCTGGATATTCTTGAGGCAGATTCTCTGCTCATCAGGTTTGGTACAATATTGCCGGTTCACCGAGGCCCAAAGTGGCGCGCCGAACCCACCAAATTTTGAGGAGAAGGAATTGTTCGCTGAGCCGATTAACGTGCGAATGCCGTATTTGGCCATTTGGTCATTCAAAGCGACGACCTGGTCAAAGTGGCCATCTTCAAAATGGCCGGGGCTTGGTTCCGCCGCTTCCCAAATCCAGTTGATCCGAAACGCGTTGAAACCTTCGCGCGTCACATAGTCGAGGTCGCTGTCGCTCACCTCATCCAAGAAAGGCGGTTTCTTCTTGTACAGAGTCAGTCCGTGCAATTGTACGACGCGGCCAACCGAGTCTACGAGCCATGGGCCCACATGCGTAAGCGGACGCATGGAGGCGGGATCGGCCCCAGCAGACCGTGTCTGGACGGTTTGTCCGTGCAGCGGTTGCACCGTTGTCGACGCAAGGGCGGCGATACCCATCAATCTAAGTGCTCTAATGGCGCCGAATTTCGGCTTGCCAAATGGGGAACGTTTCATAGTACCTTCTTCTCAGTAAAACAGCTAAAACGAAAAAAAGAGTAATTTGTATGGCGATAGTAAAAGAAAGCCACTTTTCCAGGGCATCTCAAAGAATATATTGTCTCGATTGCAAGGGATGTATCTGGAGTAAACCTTAGAATCCAAGCTGACTTGCGATTTCACGACTCATTTGATTCGCAGTATGAACGAGTGTCGGTCCCATCTCATCAATCCGCGATTGGCTGAGTCTACCGACGCTGTCCGAGATAGAGAGCGCTGCTTTAGGCAAGCCATGACGATCGAACACGATGGCCGCGACGCAGCGCAAGCCATCGGCATGCTCCTCGTCATCGATTGCGTAGCCCCGATTTCGGATAGTCCCGAGCTCGTCGCGCAGAGCAGCGGGGGCGACGATGCTGCGTGCAGTGCTTTTCTCGAAGAAGCGGCGGTCAAGGAACCGCTCGAGTTCGTCATCCTGCCAGTGAGCCATAAGCACCTTGCCGGAGGCTGTCGTATGCATGGGCAGGCGGGCACCCGTACGAATAAATGGACGGCTACCGCCCTCGGCCGTCTCCTGTGCAACGTAGTACATTCCGCCTAGTCCAGGCAGCACAAAATTGATGGGGTGATCAACTTCACTCATGAGCGAGCGCATGATGGGTCGTCCGAGTTGACCGAGATCGCGGCTCTGCGCGAAGGCCGCACCGACCGTGTAGGCCTGCAGTCCGATTGCCCATTCGTGTCTGTTTCTGTGGAACTCGACGTAGCGCATCGCCTCCATCGTCGTCAGCAGGCGATGGACCGTGGAGCGCGGCAGTTTCACCCGCCGGGTGAGTTCACTGAGACTGAGGCCTTGGGTCATTGCCAACTCATCGAGGAGCGCGAACGCACGAACGAGGGACTGGACTCGCCCCAGAACTTGATCGCCCTCGTCGTTCGCGACCCCGCTGTGCACAGCTCGCTCCCTAAACTCGCCGCTTCATCAATGAATCCATTTGAACATTGAATCCGCCCGGTGGCATGGAACTGGGAGGCGTCCGTACCACCGGGCAGACCCGACCTCGGCCTATCTGGAGCCGAAGGCGTAGCGAAGGGTGACACCGATTTCGCGCGGAGAAGACACGCTTGCGGAGTAATAACCTGGAGGAGCCGACGCGTAGTTGGGGTAGAGATTGCTCAAGATCGTCGCGCGGTTCAGCTCAACCTGTCTGTCGAAGATGTTCTTTGCATAAAGGCCGAGATCCCAGGCGCCGTCCCCGCCGGATACGCCGGCAAAAAGGTCGAGGATCGCATAAGCGGGCGTCTTTACAGCATTTCCGTAATTGGGGTTATTGCCCTGATAATTGAGATTGAAACGAACGTAACCCTCTACGGAAGATGCCAGGGGCAATTGATAGCTCCCGTTCAAGGCGGCTTGGAAAGGCGCAGTCTGACTCAGCACCTGCCCCTTGACCGACGGACAGAGATTGATGCGGTTGGTGGCCGTGATCGGACGGGTGGCATCATTGCAAGGAACAGTGCCGCCCTGCGACTTGATCTGCGAATAACTGACGTTCGCGCTCAACGACAGGTTATCGATCGGCTCTGCCGCCATTTCCAGTTCGAAGCCACGGAGCCTGGAATCTACATTGCGGTAGAACGCTAGGCTGGTTTGAGAGACGGCGTTCCTCACGGAATTGTAGTAGTTAATACCCTGAAATGTCGTTAGCTGATTGTCGTAGTCTATCTGGAAAACTGCGGCATTGAGCCGTACGCTCCGCCCCCAACTGGTTTTTACACCGAGTTCGTAGGACTTCGCTCTTTCCGGTGCAGGGACCAGAAAGCCTGCGGGGAGGCCGCTGTTAGCGATTGCTGGTAGTCCGGAACGGTAGGAGCTGCCAGTCGTAACATATGCGAGTACCTCATCCGAGAATTTGTGCGACAAAGAGAAGTTATAGATGGTCGCGTGGTAGAGGTCATTGTGTGTTTCGACGAGATTACCCGATCCCGCAGGAACATTGGCATCGCAGAAACCAGGATAGACGCTGTTGACAAGGCCGGCCGCGCTGCAGGGCGCACCGCGAAGGTTGGCGAGCGCAGTCGCAACAGTCGAGGCGGCGCTTGTCGTCACGTTGAGATCTACCGGAACTCTATCGCGGATGCGGCGGAGGCCGCCGCTGAGCTCGGTGTTGTTGCCCAAATGAAACTGAAGGTTGCCGTAGAAGGAATCGTATACCTGCCCAAGCGCGATGCTGGTGTTAGGTGTCAGGATATATCGCGGGTTTGGTGTCGTCACCGCCCCGGGCGGAGTGCCTGGCGCCCCAAATGCGCCCGACAGAAAGACCGGCGAACTGACCAGAATCGTGCCGCTGGAATGCTTCTGGAAAAAGCCGATATCATAGTCGAAGAAGCGACCTTCTTCGCGAATGGAGGAAAGGCGGACCTCTTGTGTGTGAAAATGCGGTCGTCCTGCCCTTCCTTGGGTTTGAAATGGCGTATACCCCGGCAAGTAATTGCCGGGATCCTGTGCGCTGAACATAGTCGGGCCTTGGTCGAACTGGCGGCCGTAGTTATAGTTAAACTGCTGACCAAGTATGTCCCAGCTGGCGTGGGTAGTTAGCAGGTCGGTGTTATTGAGGAGCCCTGACGGACTCTCCTGAACAGACTTTCGGTCAGCCACGGTCAGTGCGGGCCCGTTGAAGTTGGCCGGAATACCTGCCGCCGCGGCGCCCGGGCTACCGGTGCCGACGACTTGGGCATAAGTCCGCGTCAACTGGCGGCGGCGTTGGTACATAGCTTCGAAGGTGAGAGTGTCGGTCGGTTTGAATAGTGCTGAGATGCGATAGGTCCGACTTCTCAGCTTGGGCTTCACCGAACTATAAATGCTATGTACGCGGTCAGCTTCGCTGTCTTCAATATTGGCAGCAGCGCGGATCGCGAGCACGTCCCTTATGACTGGTACGTTGATCGCTCCTTGCACATCCCAATGATTGGCCGTGCCGTACATGCCCTGAACGTAACCGCCGATGTCTTCCAGGTCGGGTCGGCGGGTCGTAATCGTCACAGCGCCCGAGATCGAGGGGGCGCCGCGCGTGGTGCCCTGAGGCCCGCGCAGTACTTCGATCTGGCCAATGTCGAAGACCGACTGAACGACCTGCTGCGGATCGAAGGGAATTTCGTTCAAATAGATTGGGGTTGCGGGCGTGCCCGAACCGGGTTTCCAGGCTACTCCGCGCAGCACGACCAGTGTACTGGGGCCGTTGTTGACCAAGTTCAGGCCTGGCGCGACTTTGCTGAGCTCGCTGGCATCGGTAATCGACAGCTTCTGGATCGTATCGCCGGTGACCACCTTCACGGAAACCGGCACGTCCTGGATATTCTCACTCTCGCGGCGGGCGGTGACGATGATGTCGCCCCCGCCGTTATCGACGCCCTCTGCGTCAGCGGCCTGCGCAAACGCTTGAGATGTTGCGGTTAGCGCCGTGGTGGCAGCGAATAAGAATAGAAGCTTTCTGGCCATCTCAATCCCCCCTCGGATGTTTGGCGAACGCCCCGCCTCATGCGCAGAGAGCAAAGTTCGCCAGCACGCTACCCGTGTTCGGATATTGCAATGCTTGCATCGCATTTGCAGGATTCTGAGGCTGCGTCAAGCTGACCATACAACCGGTCAGTGAAATAATTTTTGTCAGGATCTGGCGGCGCGCGCTCGTGCCGCAAGCCGAGGCGTTAGGGGCCGCTGGGACTGAGCGGACGAATAGTGGGAGCGTCGCGCGGAGAAGAAGCTCCGCGCTTGCCGTCCTGAAAAGGGGACAGAAGAGAGGCATGCCGGCCAATACGACGATGGCTTCCGGTTAGGAGCCATCCGCTGGCTTCGGCCGCTCCTTAGTCCCAGCGGATCGGGAGAGAGTCGATGGCGATGATGTTGCCAGCGTGAAATTTAGCGGGCTGGTTGGGATCCAGACGAAATTCGGGCAAGCGCGCTAGCATCTGCTCGTAGATTACTTGCAGTTCGATTCGCGCAAGGTGGGAGCCCAGGCAGCGATGTGGTCCAACCCCGAATGCAATGTGGACATTATTTTCCCGACCGAGGTCGAAGGTATGGGGATCGGCAAATTCTCGGGGATCGAGGTCTCCACCTGGAAGGAAGAGCTGGACCCGTTCACCCACCTTCATCTGCCACCCAGCGAACTCGGTATCCTTGGCCACTCGGCGCGTCGGGACGGTAAATGTGTATCGACGCAGCAACTCCTCTGCCGCGTCCACAATCAGTTTGGGATTGGCGCGCAAGGCCTTTTGAAAATCAGTGTGGAGTGCGAGATGACGGACGCCGAAGCCCATGCCGTTGATCACCGTATCCAGGCCAGCGATAAACAGGAGAACGCCGAAATCCTCCATCAATTCGGCGGTCATCGGCCGGCCTTCGATCTCGGACGCCCAGAGCAGACTCAATAGATCGTCTCTCGGCTGAGTACGGCGGGCTTCTATGTCGTCCTTCATCGCGTCTGCGACCTTGCGCATGCGTAGGATGGGGTCGATTGGCGAGGTCGGGGGAGCAAGAAATTCGTGGACCAGCGCACGAAATTCGGCGAGCCGCTCAAGGGGAAGCCCGAGCATCTTCAGAAACACCTGAACCGGCAAGGGTTCGGCGATATCGGGAATGAAATCGCAAGACCCTCTGTCGATCACTTGATCGATAAGCTCATTGGCCAGCTCGCGGATTTCCTCCTTCCGAGCCATCATTGCGCGCGGCGAGAATGCGGCCTGCAAAGGGGCGCGAAATTTAGTATGGCTCGGGGGGTCAAGATTGATCGGCGTCGGAAGCGGAATGTGGGTGACGTCGGCGGGCAACAAGGGGCGGATCATCGCGATCATTTCAGCCGGAATAAGCTCGCTCGAGAACGTCTCGGTATTGCGCGAAGCCTCATAGTTCTCGGCGTAGCCCACGATCATCCAATGTCCACCGTTTCGCGGCGTCCAGAATACCGGGGGAGCGTCCCGCAGAATTTCGCGAACGCGTTCGTGCGGGTCCAACAGGAGGCCGGCATCCAGGAACATATCAAAATCGAATACCGCGGCGTCCGGGACATGGTTGGGGCGATCCGCCATCTGGTTTTCCAACATCAATCAATATCTCCAATTTGGGGTGCCGCGTCGCGGCACGATTGCGCCGGGCGAGACATTGCACCTTGCATGGTGCATTAAAAATGTTCTTGAGGGAAGGGGCGCGGCGAAATTCTGCCGGCACTCCTCGGCAAGGCGATGCTTCGTCAGATTCGCCTGGACCCAGGCCAAGCACTGTGTTGCAACTGCGGGGAACTAACCGACACTGCCCATGACATAGCGCAGCGGCAGGTGTTTTACCCCTCCGACAAATGTTCCTTCAACTCGAGTGGGCGTCCCAGAGATCTCAACTCGATCCGTGCGTGAGATGAATTCCTTCAGCAACGCGACGAGCTCGAATCGGGCGAGGAACTGTCCCAGGCAGACGTGCGGACCCGTGCCGAACGCGAGATGGCGGTTTGGCTTTCTGGTCACGGAAAAGCGAAACGGTTCATCAAAGACCGTTTCGTCCCGGTTCGCGGACGGATAACTGAGTACCAAAATATCGCCTTTGCGAACGCTGTGCCCGAACAGCTCGCAGTCCTCGGTGGCAGTTCGGCAGAAGTGCTTTATGGGGGACGTCCATCGCAAAATCTCTTCCACTGCGTTGGGCAGCAGCTTTGGATCCGCTCGAAGCCTTTCCAGTTCATCAGGATTTTCGAGCAGCGCGAGAATACCACCCGTGAGGGCATAGCTCGTAGTGTCATGCCCCGCCGTCGCCACAACGAAGAAGTAACCGAGAATTTCTCGGTCCGGTAGGTGCTCGCCGTTCAGCCGCGCGTTGGCGATGACACTGGCGAGATCGTCGCCCGGCCGCGCTCGGCGCTCGGCGACGATACTAGCGAACAGTCCGAACGCCTCGAATAGCACTGCTGCCGGGCCGTCTGCATGCCTTAGGTCCGGATCTTGGCTGGTCAACGTCTGCTGCGTCATGCGCAGCATCAGGGGCTCGTGTTCCGGTGGTACGCCAAGCATCTGCATAATGACGCGAAGCGGGTAGGACATCGCCACTTTGGCGAAGTCGCACTCGCCGCCCTCGGCCGCCATTTCGTCGATGTAGTGCGCTGCCAGCCCCTCGATGTCGCGTAGCAGGCCAGCTAGGCCTTTTGGTGTGAAGTACGACTGGGTGATCTCGCGATAGTCTTTGTGTTCCTGGCCGTCCATGCCGGCAACGTTGCGCATAAATTGGGCGGGATCAGCGCCGTTCGCCATACGCAGCATTGCGGTCTGCTGGCTGAGCGATAGGAGGCCTTGACGCGGAGCATTGATGAACCGCGCGGAATCTTTCTCGATCGCCAGGATGTCTGCATGATGGGTCACCAGCCAAAAGGGTTCGTAGTCCGGTGCCTCTATCCTGTGCATCCTATCACTTGCCCGGAAGCGGGACAGGAGATCATGCAAGCGCTGGTCATCCGCATATGTGCTCGGATAAGCGATCGCTTCCGGCGGTAGCTGGTCGGGAATATCTTGAATCTTGGACATACTGAACCGTCCTCAATCTGGCCGACTGGCTGCGAGCTACAGCCCCAATGGTGCTTTCAACGCCGGCCTGCAGCTTAGCATCATGACCGGGGCGCGAAGGATGAACACGAGCTGTTCGCGGTCACAGGAGCACCGCCCAACATTTGACAATTGCCGCATCCACCCTCTCCGGCAGTGAAGAAATTGCAGCCGCCGCAGCGGCGCTTGGGATCAACTGCCACATCCATAAATCCGAGCGAGCGCCGTCGGCTCTTCTGGCTAAATGTCAGTGCTTCGGGCGAATAACAAGGTGCCGATTGAGCCAGCGCATTTCCTGCTCCTAGCAGGACTAACGGCGAGAGCCCCGCGAACGCCAGAAAGCGGCGTCGATCACTTTCCATCAGTCTTCATTCCTATTTGACAAGGTTGCCTTGCACGAGTTCGAGGTAATTTTGGTCTGGGTCCGACGCGGTCATCACGCGAAATCCCTGGCCGACATCATGGATCGGACTGTGCACGAATCCGGCCCGGTCAAGACGTGCGGCGAGGGCATCAAGGTTCGATATTCGTAATATGATTCGCGTGCTGCCCTGGCCCTTGACCTTGCTTTCGCCTGAAGCCGGAGTGGCGCTCACCAAGAGAATTCCAGGCTGTGCCGCATCCCCGCCGAAGCTCAGCATGTGTTCGTGTTTCGCGCCGAGATCGCGTTCCATTGACAGCCTCATGCCGAGCGTATCGCGATAAAATGTCAGCTCGCGCTGGGGTTCGGCAGTCCTTATGACCACGGACATGAGCGCTGCGGTAAAATCGGGCGTCGCCTGCTCAGCTGAGGCGGGTGATACCATCGATATTGCCACCGCGGCCAACATCCATCTCATGTGAGTATCCCTTGATGCCGGGCGGCCGGCGCCGCAATCTGAGGCGGGGCGAGCGCGGTAACGCGTACATAAATGTTTGCGATGCGGAGCAGCGGCCTTGACATAGACTCTCCGAACGCATGCTCGCGACATCGGTCATTTCAGAACCAGGCCCTCTATGGGCATGGGCCTCAAATGCCAGCGTGTTGTTGTGCTATCCCACGATGCGGGAAATCGTAGGCGTCGCCCCCCCCCGCGGGCATATGGGAGAGCGAACTGCGAAACGCGCAGTCAGCTATGCGGCGGCACCAGCCGCCAAGCAGCCGCGCGGGCCTAGATCATTGCCTCAGCCGCAAAGGAAAGTTTTCCGTCGTATGTGGCATCGTAGCGAAGCGCGGTTTGCTAAGGGGCGCAGCCCATTTCGCGCGGTCACTAGGTTTGTAGTATCCAGTCACTGTGGTCCGAATCGTCCGCGGATGAAAAGGTCTACCTTCACCTTGATGTCTGTCTTCGTAGGCGGGCTGGGCAGCCAACCGAAGTAGAACATCACGGTCTGATTTCCGAGCAAAAGGTCGACAAACAGTTCGGCAGACTGATCGTGATCACCGTGAGGAATCACTTTTTGAGCAGCCAATTGCTGAAAGAGAACGGAAAGGTTGCCCTGCAGTCGGGTGAAAATTTCCGTAGCCACCTGGCTCATCAAGTCAGGAAACCGCCCACTTTCTGCAATAAGCAAGCGTATTAGATCAACTGTTCTTGCCTGGCGTGTAGTATCGTAGCAATATTGGGCGGCATGGGCTAGTGATTCGGACAGGCTACCCGAGAAATCCCGTAAAGGGTCGGGCATGGAAAGCGTCGACATGGCCAAGACTGCCTGACGGAAGATTTCGTCTTTGTTGCCAATATGCTTGTGGATCGTTCTGCTGCAAACATGGGACTTCTTCGCAATCGCAGAAACGGTGGTGTCTTCATATCCGTGTCTTGCGAACAATCGTTCGGCGACAGTCCTGACGCGGGTCTTTCGCCGTTCCATATCAGCTACTGTCGTGCGCCCTGCGCGGCTCCGCCTCCGGCGTCTATCTGCAATTGTTTTTACCACGGCAGGATTTCCACCACGTTTGCTCGCCTGCGGCACAGGCAGGATTGAAGCGCCCCTTCGACCGGGAGATTCCCTATTGCCGGACGGCCCTGATCCTATTGAGATGTGCTTGGAGCATTTATCTGTATAATCGCTCGCGTCAAGCTGACTGACTGGCTGGTCATTGATATTTGGTTTTCGACAGGTGTGCTGAGAATGACGACAGTAGCAGTTGGTAGCCGCGCGGCTCAAAAGCAGGCCACCCGTCGCCGCATCCTGGACCTAGCTGCCCAGATAATTGGCGAGAAGGGCTATTACGGCTTTAGCCTGCACGATCTAGCCCAACGTTGCGGGCTCACGAACGGCGGCCTGCTCTACCATTTTGCTTCCAAGGATTCGTTGTTGGTCGCAGTGCTGCGGGATCGCGACACCAAAAATGCCGAGGCCATCATGGCGGAATTCGGCCACGACAAAGCCGTGTATGAAGATCTCGACGTACTGATTAAGACCCTGCACGCGATCGCGGTGCGCGCGAGCCGACAGCCCGAACTCGTTCGATTGTTCGCGATGCTGCAGGGTGAGGCCCTAAGTCCCGAGCACCCCGCGTATTCCTTTTTTGAAGATCGAGATGCTGCATTGCAAGCCGGCTTCACGGCGATGGTTGCGCCTCATGTGTGCGATCCTCAAGCAACGGCCTGCCAGCTTTTAGCCATGCTTTCCGGCCTGGAGATGATCTGGCTGAAGGCGAATTGCAGCCTTGACCTTGTCGAGCTGTGGGATCGATCGCTTGCTTTGCTGCTGCCGGCGCCCAGCTCCCGCGATTAGCGCAGGCACAAGCGTCCACTGGCCAGAATCTACTTCATATTCGGAACTTGCTTATTTCATTTTAAGAAATAATATACATCCCTCCGATGCCGAGATGGCACCGAGCGAGAGGATAGTATGAAGCGGGTTTTCTTGATCGGCCTTCTGGCGGCCGGCGCCTTGGTTATAGGGTCTTCTGCGCTTCTCGCAGCGCCTTCGGATGTCGTCAGAGCGCGAATTACGGGCCTGCGCGAGCTTGGTGCCGCTTTTAAGGCTGTGAACGACGGCCTGCGCGGGAGCGAAATGCAATCGGTCCTTATCCAACAATCGGCGCGCCAGATACGCAATGCCGCTCGCGACCAGTATCGCTGGTTTCCGCAAGGCAGTGGTCCTCAACCCGGCGTAAAGACGGCGGCGAAACCGGAAATCTGGTCGCAGGCGGCGCGGTTTCGCGCCGCGCAAGATGCATTTGCTCGGCAGGCAGATGTCTTTTTTCAAGCGGCGAGCGCCGGCTCTCCCGCTGCAATCCGGGCAGAAGCGCGCAAGCTGGGTGCCAATTGCAAATCATGTCACGACACTTTCCGTTTACCCCAGAGCTGATCCATGAGACTTGCGAATGCCAAACTAGCCGCTTTCTCCTGCCTGGCCGTCGACCTCGCCGTCGCGGCTTGCACTTCGCAATCGTTCTCGGCGATTGCCGCCGCGCAGTCGGCTGCGGCACCGAAAGATGAGCCCGACCCAGCCGCCTATCCTCCTGCGGTCAAGACGATCAGGTATAGCGAGGGCTATCGCTACGTCACGCCAGCCGGGCTGACGCTCTACCTTGTCGATCCGCGGGTGGCTCGTCCATCGCGCGGGACAATCATCGAATACTGCGTGGCGGCATGTGCAGCGAACTTCAAGCCGCTAGCCGCTGCGCCGAACGCCGAGCCGATTGGTCTCTGGCGGCCCGCAGACAGCAGCCGAGGCCGGATTTGGACCTATCGGCAAAGCCCGGTTTTCACGTTCAACGCAGACCAGCGCCCAGGCGATGTCGGCGGAGCGGGCTTCGAGAATGCCTTGAATCCGATAGACTACGTCCCCCATCCACCTGCCTATATAGCGCCGCCCGCCGCAACGGCGCTCTACGCCAAGGGCACTTGGTTTCTCGCTGACAAGGACGGCCGCGGACTCGTTACGGCAAGACGCCCGATGGCCTGCACAGAGGCTTGCGAGCCGCCCGAGCCCTTCCGCGCGGGCAGTGCTGCCCTCCCTGTTGGCGCCTGGACCAAAGTGCATGCGGGAGGCTTCACCCAATGGGCGTGGCGCAAGCAGCCCGTTTTCGTTGCCCCTCTCGTAGATGGAATGCCGTCGGCACCGGGGCTCGATCCAATTTTGCTGGGATCAAAATGAGCAAGACGCGAGGAAAACCGGAAATGGAAAACAAGTCCCGGCGAGTTCGTGCTTTCATAGGTGTGTCGGGCTGCGCTGCGCTTGTGGCGCTGGGGGCGGGTGCCGGAGCGTTCTTGCCTGGCACCGCTGAACCCGCTCTCGCACAGCAGCAACTTCCGGCTCCGCCCGCGAACGGCGAGATGGGGTTTGTTTTCAACGTTTTTGCCCCTGCCATTTATCACGGAAAGGATGATTGCCCGAACGGGCTGGCTGGAACCGTTCGCGAAAATTACCTCGCGACTTTACCTGCGGCCGAGCAAGCCCGCTTGAACCTGAAAGAGAACGAGGAAGAGCTCACTCGGCGTTGGAAGACCTGGACCCAAGGACCGGACAAGACCAATATTTGCTCCAACCCGGAGATGTTTAGTCGCTCAGTCCAGCGCACGGTACAAGGCAAGACGTCCTACGGTCTCAACCTTGACGGACAAGTGAACGGCGCTGCGGAAAATGGCTGCCAGCACGAGGATTTTACCGGGGTCGGCGGTGAGGCAGGGGTCGACAACCAGCTTTACCGGGCGATGGGTTGCTCGCGGATCTGGCGCGGCGTTGAAGGCACGACCACGGGAGAGATCTATACCGCCGCCAACCACTCGTTGGAGACCGGAGAACACACGATCGTTATGCTCCTGCGCGGTGTCGACAGTCTCAAAGACGACGACAGCGTTGAGGTCATTCTGGCAAGCTCCGACGATCGTCCCGTATTGGATAGTCGGCGCAACTTCATCGCCAAGGCTAGCTTCACCATTGCGAGCAACCCGCGATGGCGCAATGTGCTGAAGGGTCACATCCATGATGGCGTCCTCACCACTGATCCACAGGACATCAAGCTTAATCGTCGGCAGGGGATTGGCGGCAAGCGCGGCGAGCGGGCGGAACACGACCTGCGCCAGGGTCGTTTCCGTCTGACATTGAAATCGGATGGTGCCGCCGAGGGCGTGCTGGGCGCTTACCAGATCCCGTTGACCCTCCTGGATTCGATGGTGTTTGGCGGGTCTGGTACCGCGACGGTCGCTGGTATCGATTGCGCCGCGCAGCTCACTACGCTGTTGAAGTTGGCAGATGGGATCAAGGATCCCGTGTCCGGCAAATGCACCGCTGTCTCGTCAGCCCTCAATGTTGCCGCCGTACCCGCTTTCGTCATCGACAGACCAGAACTCGCCGGAAAGAGCGGAGCCGCCCGATGATCGCGCGTAAGCTGAGAATTAGCGGGTTGGCGGCGCTAGCACTGGGTGTGGCAGGTATCGCGATAGCGGACGGGCCCAGTTACGCTCGCGATGAGAGCTCACCCGCTGTGAGCCAGTCCAGGCATATCGTCGCCCTCCGCCGCTTGACCGAAGCCCAGTATCGAAACTCGATCGCGGATATCTTTGGTCCTGATATTCAGCCGGCCGGCCGGTTCGAACCTATCGTGCGTGTCGCGCACCGGTTGATTGCAAGCGGCGCCAGCTCTTCTGCGATCTCGCCGACAGGGCTCGAACAGTTTGAGGTTATGGCCCGTGTCATATCCGCGCAAGTTTTTGACGAGCGGCATCGCTCCACCTTTGTGCCATGCAAGCCGAGGAACGAGACGGACAGCACATGCGCCGCGGCGACGCTGACGGCAATAGGTCGGCAGGTTCTACGCCGCCCTCTCACTAAGCCTGAAATTGACCGCTACGTCGGCATGGTAACAGCAGCAGCTGTCCGCACGGGATCTTTCTATGAAGGGTTGGAACTGGGACTTGCAGCCATGCTGGTCTCTCCTGAATTCCTCTACATCATTGAAATTGCGGAGCCTGACCCGGAGCACCCGGGGCAATTCCGGCTAGACAACTACTCCCGCGCCTCGAGGCTGAGCTATTTTTTGTGGAATTCCACGCCCGACGACGAGCTGCTGGCCGCTGCTGCAGCTGGCGAGCTCTCTAATCCGGACGAACTTCGCAAGCAGGCACAGCGGCTAGCTGGCAGCGTTCGGCTGGAGCAAGGTGTGCGTGCGTTCTTTGCGGACATGTTGATGTTCGAAAAGTTCGATGGGTTGGCCAAGGATCCAATCGTCTATCCGCGCTTCAATCAGGACGTCGCCAAGGCCCTCCCTGAGCAAATGGCTTTGACGATTGTCGATCATTTGGTCCGGCGTCGGGGCGATTACCGCACCCTGTTCACCACGCCGCGCACATGGGTGAGCCGACCGCTTGGTGCGCTGTATGAAATCCCGGTCAAGCGTCAGACCGGCTGGGAGCCCTATGAGTTCGCCGAGGGCGATGGCCGCGCGGGTCTCGTCGGGCAGGCTGGGTTCCTGGCGATGTATTCGCAATCGGGACGAAGTTCACCCACTCTGCGGGGGCGGGCGGTCAGGGAGCTCTTGCTATGCCAACCCGTACCCGATCCTCCGGGGAACGTGAATTTCACCGTCGTACAAGAAACCACCAATCCGGTGCTGCGCACGGCGCGAGAGCGCCTTTCGGCGCACGCGACTGATCCGTCGTGCTCCGGTTGTCACAAAATCACCGATCCGATCGGTCTTTCGCTTGAAAGTTTCGATGGAATGGGTGCGCATCGTTGGACCGAGAACGGCGTCAAATTGAATCTGGAGGGCGAGATGGGGCCTGCGAAGTTCGATGGACCGCTGGGTCTTGGACAGACTCTGGCGAAGGACCCTGCACTCGGTGAATGCGCTGCCTCGCGGACCTTGGAATACCTGATGGGACGGCCGGTAGAGGATGACGGCGATTTGATAGAGGCAGCGCTCTCAGCCTTCGTTGCCAGCGGATATAAGTTCCCGGATCTCATGGTGGCTGTCGCTACCATGCCGCAGACCTTTCAGGTGAAGTCCAGTCCCTTGTCCGCACCGCTCAGAGTTACCCAGGCCGCGGTCCCTAACAACTCGGGAGGCATTCGATGAAATTTGACCGTCGCTCCGCTTTGCGCGGAGTCCTGAACGGCGCCGCGATTACAGTGGCCTTGCCAGTGCTCGACCTGTTTCTTGACGGTAACGGGACGGCGTACGCCGCGACCGGCGCACCTCTCCCGGCCCGTTTCGGCACATGGTTTTGGGGGTTAGGGTGCAATCCGCAGCGGTTCTTCCCGAGCAAGGTCGGAGCCGACTACGATCTCAAAGTCGAGCTCGAGCCCATCAAGGCCTTCAAGCAGAAGGTCAATATATTCAGCGATTTCAATGTGCCGCTCGACGGCGTCGCGAACCTGCCGCATATCAGTGGCGGCATTGGCATTCGAACTGGTATGGCCACGAAGGCGGAAGGCGGCTTGCCCGCTCCATCTTTCGATGTGCTGATCGGTGATGTCATCGGCGCCAATTCCCGGTTCCGCAGCCTGGAAATCTCCTGCGTTGGCGATCCGCGCAACAGCCTGTCAGGTCGCGGGAATGGCAATCTCAATCCGGCGGAAATTTCACCTGTCGCCCTTTATCAGCGAATGTTCGGTACGGGTTTCCAAGATCCAAATTCCGGAACATTTACGCCAAACCCGAAGGTCATGGCACGGCGCAGCGTCCTTTCAGCGGTCGGCGATCAGCGCAAGGAGCTTGAAGCGAGCGTCGGCGCCACCGACCGGCAGCGGCTCGACCAATACTTCACCTCATTGCGGCAGTTGGAAAACCAGCTCGATGTCGAGCTTTCTCCGCCTCAACCGCGGGAGGCCTGCTTGATCCCTAAGCTGCCCACCGAGGCAAAAATCGACGCGATGATCGACAACGTAATCAGCAATCACAAGCTGATGGCTGATCTACTGGTCATGGCCCTGGCGTGTGACCAGACTCGCGTTTTCAATCTCAACTTCAACAACGGGGCCTCCTCGCTGACTCGGCTGGGGAGCACGATCACACACCACCAGCTTACGCACGAGGAGCAGATCGATAATCGGCTGGGTTACCAGCCGGAGTCGACCTATTTCGTAAACCGGATCATGGAGGGATGGGCCTATTTCGTAGCCGCGCTCGATGCGGTGAAGGAGGGCGATGGAACGCTTCTCGACAACACTCTAGTCTTTGCACACTCTGAGACGGACTTGGCCAAATTCCATAGCATTGATACCATTCCGATGATGACCGCCGGCAGCGGTGGAGGTCGAATCAAGACGGGTGTGCATGTCGCAGGAAACGCGACGCCGGCCAGCCGGATCGGGCTCACACTGCAGCAGGTCATGGGGGTACCGGTTGAAAAGTGGGGTGTGGGCAGCATGGAAACACGAAAGACCGTAAGTGAGATCGTGATTTGAAGTCAGTTCGTCCCTTGTTTGAGGCCATGCAGATCGTTGAGGTAAGTCTTTAATGGCTTCGCCTACTCGAGAAGAAATCCTTGCCTGGCTGACCAAGAATCTGAGCGATGGGGTGCCGCCGCCTGAACAAGATACTGGCGGCGATCTTTCACGAGTTGAGCTGGGTTTGATCTTTGATGGTCTCTCCCAGGCCCTTCGACCAATTCGCGTTGCGGTATCGGAAATTACAAAGGAATTTGATCTCGGCCCGCGGGGTGCCTTTATCCTTTCGCTGATCGATGGTGGCGTCGTTCACCCTCTAGACGTGGCAGTAGCACTTGGGATACGGCCCAGCTCGGCGACGGCGGAGCTCCGGCGCTTAGCAGATGCGGGGCTGGTGCAGTCCCGCCAGGACGAAATTGATCGCCGAAAGACCGTACTTTCCTTAACCCCGGACGGGCAGGTCGCCAGCAATAGGAATTTTCAGGCTATGACGAGGGTCGTCCTTGAAAATTTAAAGGGCTACTCATCCAGTGAATTGCGGCTGTTTTCGCGAATGTTGAGCGACGTTCGCAAGGGATGCTCTGTGATCGAGGAGTGATCGCTTAGTCATTCTGAATAGTCGATGTTGCATCAACGGATGCACGCGGTCCGGATCAACCCAATGCTAAACGTAGTCGTCGTTGTCGGGCCGTTCGATCCGGTGAATAGTTCCGTGGGTAATCTTGCGCAGCTGCGACGGGTCGAGCCCGCTGTAGCCCAGAATTATACAGCGAATTGTAATGTGCATGGCATCGCCTGGGAACCGATCTGAACAATTTGGCGAAGCTGGGAAGATGCGCGTCGGCGAATTTTGGCACGTCCACATTCCGTCCGAGCTTGCCTATGGACCGGCCGGTCCTGCGCCCCTCGGTGGCAAAGTTCTGCAATTTCGCATTTTCCTCTTGGAGATCGGCGAACTTCCTCCGCAAGGACCACCGTTTCTGCTCGTGATGCCGCGCGAGCTCCCTTATCGATTCTCGTTAAGATGAACTCATGCTCTGGCATGATACCAAGTTGACTACAGTCCTGATAAATTGGCTTGCGTGCGTTCATCCCGACGTAATTCGATCGCGTTGAAGAAGCGACGAAGATCGGTCAGCAGCAGCGCCGGTTGCTCCAACGCGGCGAAATGACCTCCCGCCGGCATGTCACACCATTGGACGACGTCGTAACTTTTTTCGACCAAGGACCGGGGAGGCATCAGGAAGACAGGATCGCGAAACGCCGCGATGGCGGTCGGAACAGTAACGCGGTGGCCTGGCTCAAAATGCCTCGAGCTCTCAAGGACGTTACCGCGATAGAACCAGGTCGACGTTACAATCGCATTGGTCGCCAGATAAAGCATAAGATTGGTCAACAGCAACTCTTCGTCGAATGCCTTCCACACGTCGGGACGCCCCTCGGCATCGCGTGGCACGTCGGACCATGCGGCGAACTTTTCCAGGATCCAGCCCGCCACGCCGACTGGGCTGTCCGCGAGGGAAACAGACAGGGTCTGCGGCCGGGTGCCCTGTTCGATGGCATAGCCCATCTCCTCAGCAGTCGTGCGCTGGCGAGCCTCAGCCCACAAAAGCTCATCCTCTGTTGCGGCTATCGCATCGCGCGTTTGAACCATAACCATATTGAGGTGGAGCCCCAAACAGCGCTCGGGGAAATCATGCGCGATCCAGGCTGCGACAGCGGACCCCCAATCACCTCCCTGCACAAGATAGGGCATTTCACCAAAGAGCCTATCCATGAGCTCATTGCACAACATTGCGGTCCGACGCGAACCGATCGGCGAGGAGGGACGCCCTGAAAAAGCGTACCCGGGCAGCGACGGGACCACGATGTCGTGCCCGTCGGCCACGAGAGGGGCGATGACATCCTTGAATTCGAGGAACGAGCCCGGCCAGCCGTGCAGCAGGAGGACCGGCGCTCGGGTCCCATCGCCCTTGCTGTGGAGGAAATGAAGATCCTGATCATCGATTGTCGTAATGAAGTGCGGTTGACTATTCAATTGCGCCTCGGCGGCCCGCCAATCATACCGGTTCAACCAATAGGCCATGAGCCGGCGCAGATCAGCTATTCCGACGCCAGACTTCCATCCGCCTGCGTCCGACAGATCATCCCAATTATATTGTTCAACCCGCTCGCGGATTTGATCGAGACGGGCCTGCGGGATGTCGATGCAAAAGGCGCTAATCACGTCCGTTCTCCCAGAATGGATCTGCCACCCGAGCAGGTCTGACAGCTTGCAGGTACAACGTTGAAAAGAAGGGCTGCACCAATCACCGAAACCATGCCCCTGATCGCACGGCAATCAGCATTGTCAGCCCATAGGTAACCAACGCCAGGCCGAGGGCACCAAAAAGCCCGTCGAGCGAGCCGGTCATTCGCAAGGCGACCTCCCCCCCCGCCAAGCGCGATGGTGATGCGCAGGACGCCACCGGCGAATGGCCAGAGTGGTCGACCGGCGCCTTGTGCAACAGAGTATAGCGCCAGCCCAAGGCCGAAAAAGCCATAAGTCGGCCCGACGATCCGCAGATAGGCGCTTCCGGTTTCGATCATATCGGGCTCGGAGCTGAACAGCCTCAACCACTGTTCGGGCCATATCGCCGCAACCAGACCGATCGTCTCGGTCAGGGCAAATGCGACCGCCCCGCCCGTGATGGCCATCGTGAGGGCGCGTTGGGGCTGTCCGGCTCCCATGTTCGTTGCGACCATGACGACGAGCGGTGACCCGAGCCCGAAAATGAGGGGAACGAGGAGATAATCGAGGCGAACGCCCGTGCCGAAGCCTGCGACCGAACCAACGCCGCCGACCGAGGCGACCAGGGCGGTGGCGCCAGCGATGGTGACATTTGTCTGGATCGAGGTGAAAGCCGAAATCGCCCCGACCCGCATGATGCTGGCGATGGTGATGCCACGAAGCCCGGCCCAACGGAGGCGGACCGCGCACTTTCCAGCCAGGATATACCAGGCCATAGCTCCCGTGCCGGCGACGTAGAAGACTACAAGTGCCGTTCCGCCGCCAGCAATTCCCATCGCCGGGATCGGGCCAAAGCCGAAAATCAGAAGCGGCGAAAAGGGGACGAGGAAAATGACGCCCGAGCACGTGACTATGGCTGGGTATAGCATATTGCCGGTTCCGCGAATGACACTGGCGAGTCCATTCATCAGCCAGATGAAGATATTCCCGGCGAACACCACGTTCGAATAGATCAGGGCAGCTTCAAGTTCCGCTCCCTCCCCACCAAGTAGTTGGTAGAGCGGCTTTCCAAACAGCAGGAATATCACGGAAAAGGCCGCGCCCAAGACGATGTTGATCACAGCCGCGTGCAAGACCAGTGAATCCGCGTCGTGACGGCGAGCACCGCCGAGTGCTTGTGCGACCGCCGAAGCTATGCCCCCGCCCATGGCGCCGGCCGATATCATCGACATCAGCATCACTGCGGGGAACACCAGTGCCATTCCGGCGAGTGCTGCAGTTCCGAGTTTCGCGACCCACCAGGTTTCGATCAGACCGGTCGAGGCCTGCGCAACCATGATCAGGACGTTGGGCGCCGCCATTTGCAGCAGCAGCGGGAGAACTGGCGCCTCCAGGAGGCGCTGGGTGCGTCCGTCTATCTGGTTGCTATCGGAAGTGATCGGGGCAGTATGTGTCACAATCTGTCCCAAGGAAGCTGCCGCGCGTTCTTCCGCCGCGGCGGCTGTTAATGCCTGTATTGCAGGGGTTTTTGCCCGGACTTGTCCGCGCTGCAGCATCGCCGCTGGATCTTGCGGGCCCTACAACTTCATGGTGACGGATTTCACCGAGGTATAGGCTTCCACGCCTTCCTGGGCTAGTTCCTGGCCCCAGCCTGACTGCTTGAAACCACCGAAGGGAAGATGCGGATCGAATACGCCGTGGCAATTCACCCATACCGCGCCCGCGCCGATCTTTCTGGCCATCATGTGGGCCGTCGAAAGATCGCGGGTCCAGATGCTTGCCGCCAGCCCATATTCGTCATGGTCGGCCAGGGGCAGGACCAGTTCGGCACTGTCGAACGGCGTGGAGCAGAGCACGGGTCCGAAGATCTCCTCCCGCTGCACCACCATATCCGGCGTGGTGCCCAGAAGCACCGTTGGCGGGTAGAAATAGCCCGGACCGTCAAGCGGTTCGCCGCCCAAAACAATTTCCGCTCCAGCCTTTCGCCCTTCCTCTACATAGCCGGCGACGCGATTGCGCTGCACCGCCGAAACGAGCGGTCCAAGATCCGTGTCCTCGTTGAGACCAGCGCCGATCCGCAGCGTCTGGGCATGGTCGATAATGCCCTGCATCACCTTGTCATAAATAGGACGCTCCACGAACAGGCGCGAACCTGCCACGCAGACTTGGCCGCTATTGCCAAAAATGGCGTTCGCTGCCGCGAGAATGGCGACGTCCAAGTCTGCGTCTGCGAAAATTATGAGCGGTGACTTGCCACCCAGTTCGAGCGATACGCGCTTCAAATTTCCCGAAGCCGCCTGCACCAGCATCTTGCCGACCTGAGTAGATCCGGTGAACGACACTTTGCGCACCAACGGATGATCCACCAGCGCCGCGCCGGTGATGCGTCCAAAGCCGGTCAGTATGTTGACGACCCCTTTGGGAAAGCCGGCTTCGACAATCAGTTCGGCCAGCCGGATCGCCGTCAACGGCGTTTGCTCGGCGGGTTTGAGGATCATCGTGCAGCCAGCCGCCAGCGCTGGTCCCAGTTTGAAGGCCGCCTGGAGGAAGGGGTAATTCCATGGGATAATGCCCGCAACCACGCCGATCGGCGCTCTCAGAGTATATCCATGATAGTCGTGCGACGCCAGCGACAAGCCGAACGTCTTGCCCGTCAATTTGGTGGCCCAGCCCGCATAGTAGCGGATGATCTCGATCGCGAAGGGAATATCAAGCGAACGCGTCACGCTAAGCGGCTTGCCATTGTCGAGACTTTCAAGCTCCGCCAGTTCATCGACATGCTCCGTCAGCAGATTGGCAAGCCCGAGCATGAGCGCCGCCCGCGCCGCCGGCGTCGTGTCGCGCCAGCGATTCTCGAAGGCATCGTGGCTGGAGCGGACGGCCGCGTCGACATCGGAAGAAGTCGCTGCGGCAAAATCGCAGATTTTGATCCCGGTGGCCGGATCTTCGGAGGCGAACACGCCGCCATCGACGGCATCGCGAAACGTATTGTCGATAAACAACTGCTTCGGCCGCGCTGCAAATGCGGCAGCCTCCGCGGAAATCTGCGTCTTGGCGTCGTGAAACAGGCGGTTCTTAAGCGGAGCATTCATGTGATTTCTCCTCGTTGCTAACGCGGAAGCGGTGTGGTGGTGGAATGTGCCGGTCGGACTGAGGGCAGGCTGTCGTGAGCAAGCGACAGCGCTGATACCCTAGCCGATAAAATCGGCGCGCCCGTAAGCGGGACCGGGATAGGTGTAGAATCCCTCACCGCTCTGGATGCCGAGCTTGCCCTTATCGATGAACTCTTCTTTGAGATATTGCATGATCGGCAGAAATTCAGTCTTGCCGGCCGTATCCGATAGGTTTTTCAGCCCATTATAGACCGTTTGGATGCCCATCAGATCCACCATCGCGATCGGGCCGTATGTGGATTTCGTACCGAACATCCAGAGCCGGTCGACATCGTCATATGTGGCCACCCCGCGCATCACCAGATCGAGGCCCGCGATGACGAACGGCGCAATGATCGAATTGGAAACATAGCCGACCTGTTCTTTGAGCAGCACGATCGGAATGAGGCCGATCCGGCGGGAAAATACCCTGATCTCGTCCAAGAGTTCGGGATCGGTCCCTTCGTGCGGCATGATTTCGAGCAGCTTGGCCTCCCAGACCGGGCGACCGACATGACAGGCCAGAAAGCGGTTCGGGCGATCGGTAAACTTGGCGAGCTCGCTTGGCAGCATTGTCGACGTATTGGTCGTAAAGATGGTTTTGGGAGGGCAATGATCCGAGAGAGCGCGATATGTCGCCGCCTTCACCTCCCATGTTTCCGTGACAGATTCGCTTACGATATCCGCGTCATTGGCGGCGATCGCTATATCGGTTTCATAGCTGATGCGCGCTAGTAGCGCGTCGGCCTCGACATCCGTCAGTCGACCATCCTTCTGAAACAGCTCCGCGAACGCGGCATGGCTCGCGCGCGATGTATCGAGTGATTTCTCCGAGATGTCGAACATCGCAACCTCCAGCCCGCCATAGGCGCACTGGAACCCTATTTCCGAACCCACGACACCCGCCCCAGCAATAAGTGCTTTCATTTGCTCGTCATCCTTTGCTGGCCCGACGGGAATTCGATGTCTGATTGACGCCCCCGGTTACCCGGGGCCTAGTCAAATACCGCATTGAAATAGCTGCGTGCTCCGGCATTTGGATCACTCTCCAAATCGATAGCGCAATGTCGCTCCGTAGGTCGCAGGCATGCCCGTATACCTGTAGACATAGTCCGAGATACGATTGGCGTTCGTCGCGTAATATTTGTCGGTGACGTTCCGGCCCCAAATTTCCAAGCGCAGGTTGCCATCCGCTGTCTCGATACCCGCCCGCAGATCCAGCAGCGTATAGCCGTCTATGACCAGAAGCTTCTCCAGTGACGAAATGGTCGCATCGCCGTTGAACAGAGCGGCGGTCGTTTTCGAGCGTGAGGTAATGCTTCCACCGAGAAACGCATCAATGTGCGACGATAAGGCGAATTTATAGGTTGCGTTGACAACGCCCTGCCATTTTGGCGTGAACGGAAAACTATTCCCGATGAAGCTTCCTTGGCTGCCAAACGCTCCGGTCGGGTTGACCGGATCGGACAGAACCCTGGTTTTCAGATAGGTTCCGCCGCCATCGATGGTCAGCCCTCGGAACGGGGCCGCGCGGAAGCCGAGTTCCAACCCTTCGACCCTGGACTTGGGAATACTGACCAGGCCAGGCAGGAACCCGAACGGGAACACCGCGCGCGTGCCGACCAGCTGCTTCTTGCGGTAATCATAGTAGAATGCCGCAGCGGTTAGTTCCAGTTTGCGATCGAATATATCGACTTTCGTACCGACTTCATAAGCTAAAACGGACTCCTGCTTCACGGGTGCAAGTTGCGATACGGCCGCTGCAGGCAAAGTCGGGAAGCTGCCCGCTTTATATCCTTTGGTGATGTTGGTATATACCAGAGCATGGTCGCTGAACTTGTAGTTTGCGCTGACCCGCCACGAGAGGCTGTTTTCATTGAGGTTGTCGGTGACAATCGGTACTGCGAGACCGGTCTGGTCGCTCAAGGTTACGCATGCACCCGGTGCAATCGTTTGCTGCTGCCCGGTTATGAGGGAAGACAGAAAGCTCACCGCCGCTGCAAGGTCGCCTGCTCCACCGTCGCGGGTGCAGCCTCTGAATTTTCTGTCCTGATCGGAGTAACGCAGCGAACCCTGCAAGGTCAGATGGTCGGTCAGGTCGAAATCCAGGCTGCCGAAGGCGCTTTTCGTTTCGATGTTCTGAAAATTCGTGGCGATGAAATCGTTATAATAAAAAGGGCCGATCTTGACCTGCGTCGCGATCTGCGGGTTCAGCCGGATACTTTCGTCAACCTTATCCTTCTGGTAGTTCCCCCCCGATCATCCAGCGCAAGCCAGAGCCAAAGCTTCCTGCGAGACGAAGTTCCTCAGAGAAGCTCTTGATCGTGCCGTCTGTCGAATTTCTGGCCGCCGGGTAGATTGTACCGTCGAGATCAAGGGGGATATGCGTTTCAAATCGCGCGTAGGACGCGATGTTCGTCAGTTGGATGCGATCCGACAGATCGACATCTCCGCGCATGGCGAACTGATAGAAACTGTCGTTTTTCGAGAAATCGAAGCCGGGATCCCATGACGCCGCATGCGCATTATCTGGTGCCTTTGGGTAGGTAGAGATCGGGAACGGGAGAGGCCTGGGATTGGGATCCGACGGATTTTGCCCGCGGAAAAGCTGGAATTGCTCCTGCTGCACATCCGACTTGTCCCGCCAGCCTGTAGCAGAGAAGGACAGTTTAACAGCCTGGCTGGGTTCCCAGTCGATAATCGCACGCCCATTCAGGAATTTCTTTTTCCCGATCATGTTGCCGTTTACGTAGTCCTTTTGCCAGTCGCCGCGATATTCACGGCGAACGGCGACGCGCACTTTCAAGGTTTCGGTTATCGGCCCGCTGATGAAGCCTTCGACATCCACCGCGTCAAACCGGCCACCCGATAGATCGAATCCGGCGACCAAATGATCAGTAGGCTTGGCGGCAATATAGTTGATTGCGCCGCCGGTTGAATTCTGTCCAAACAGCGTACCTTGTGGGCCCTTGAGCACTTCGACGCGCTCAAGATCGAGCGTCGCGCCTCGCGACATTGGGGAGAAGGGCAGAGGCGTCTGATCTACATAGACTGTAACTGCCGGGCTCACGCCGAGCGTCGTGTCGCTGAAACCGATACCACGGATAAAATAGACCGGGAGGCCATAATTGCCCTGCAAGAACGTAAATCCGGGAACGAGCTTGCCGAGATCATCGGTGCTGGTCACGCCCAGATCCTTAAGCTGCTCAGCTGAACTTGCGGTGATCGACATGGGAACGTCACTTAACCGCTCTGATCGCTTCTGCGCCGTGACCACAATGTCGGCTAGCGAATCTGCCGAGCCGGAACCGCTTGATTCCCCCTTGCGAGCATCACTTCCTGGCTGGGAAGGTTGAACGTCAGCGGACCGAGCATATGACGATGTCGCACACCATAACGTCACGATCGGAATTATCGCTCCAAAATAGTGCCTAGCATTCATTTCATCCTCCCCGTTTTATATACTTATTTGTATCAGGAATTATTTTGCGTGTATTTCTGAGCTAAATTTTATGACGAAGCCGTTGCCAATTCAACGAGCTGTCATTGCCGTATTCTTTTCAAGTGCCCGATTCTGGATAGAGCGAGGTCCTTCGCTTGAGGTACGACCTGTACGACGACAGCATCGAGGTAATTTGCTCTTTGGCGCCATATTCATGGCGGATTACGCCATTGCCCCGCGTGGTTGGGTTCCGTCAAAAGGCGGCGTCCGAGTTCGATGCCCGGATAGAGCGTTGGCGAGATGGTCTCGTCGGTTCCTTCGACAATGGCATCGTCCGCGACATCGCAGCTGTTCGCGCTGCCGTTGCTATTAGCTGGTCTAACAGTCAGCACGAGAGACAGGTCTTCATGCTTAAGCTCGTCAAACGAGATGTACGGGGCGCGGCAGGCTCGTCCTGCTGGGGGCCTGACAAGCTGCGTCTTTGGCGTACAGGATCATCAAGAGCGCGTCAGAGCCCTTCTTGCACGCCGGACTCCACCTCGGGGAAGGGCGTGAAGGTTGCGTCGAAGCTCTCGGGTTCTGGCATCGGCAATGTCGAAAGGATTTCGATGCGGGCCATATGATGGCAAAGCGCATCCAAATATTCCGGCGCGGCGAACCTGATCGATATAGGGTTCGAGATAGCTGGCGAAGGGCTCGATCACATCGAGGCCGAAATAGCGGAGCGTGCCTCGGAGAAATTGCCGCAACATACCGGTTTCAAGTTCGCCATGGAGCGATCCGGGGCCGAACATATGATCGCGTCCGCCCAGGCTGAACGCGGCCAGCGTGCGATTCCGCCCTTTAGTCAGCCGCTGCGGCAGATTTACCGTCCGTCGTAAAAGAGGCCGGAGATGAATACACGGTCGATCCATCCTTGCAGGAGCGCCGGAACGCTGAACCAGAAAACCGGGAAACTGAACATGACGAAGTCGGCCGCTAGCACGTTGCCGAGCTCGGCCATGATGTCATCGGGAAGCGTGCCCGCGTCGTAGTCACGGCGCTGTTCAAGGGCGTAGACGAAATGGTCGTCATTCTTCCACGTGGAAAGTCCGTTTGGGAGAGGACAGGATTGACATCCATTGCATGGAGATCGAATCTCGCGACCGTAAATCCGGCGACGGCCAATTTGCTGCAGATGGTGGCGCGCATGGCAGCGACGAGGCTGTCCGCCGGATGGACATTGAGATGATCAAGGCGTGGCGCCCCGTGGCCGATCCTGGAGGTGGCTGCTTCCCATCAATCATTCCTCATCGTATTATTGTTTCCTATGCTCACACAGCCTGCTGGCGGAAGATCAGTACTATCTGGCGCGCGATTTCCTTTGGCGCCAACCGGCCGTCGCGATACCAGCCGCTTACATTGTTGAGCAGTGTGAGGAGCAGCAGGCGATAGACGCCGCGATCCACCGACGGGTCCAATGGCAGGTCGCGCACGAGGTTGCGGAAAATCGTCTCGAACGCATCGCGCTTGGCGACCAGCCGCTCCCGGATTTCCGGCGGCACAGTCCCGAAATCATTCATCAGCGGCATCGTGAGGGAAGCCGGGTCGAGCTGGATTTCCAACATGGTCACACACGCCGCTTCCAGCCTGTCCCAAGGATCGACCGCTCGCGAAACGGCCAGAGCTATGCGATCCTCGGCCATCTGCAGCGCAATATCGTGGACCCGGACAAACAGCGCTTCCTTCGACTTGATGTGGTGATAGAGCGAGCCGCCCAGCAGGCCGACCTGTTCGCCAATGTCACGCACAGAGGTCGCCGCATATCCACGCTGCGCAAACAAGGTTGCCGCGGCCTCCAAGATATCCATTTGGCGATCGCTCGAGCCCTCCTGCTTTAACGCGTACGTCGGTTTGCCCGCCACTTTTGCTGACCTGGTGCCGCGGTCTGTTCCATCGATAGTCAATCCGGCTGCCTTCCCTGAATGACGTGCGCGCACCGGCTGATGGCACACCTCCCAACAGCGCTGCGCTACCATTCCCTTTCCCAACACACAATTTCGCTTGCTGACTGTATCAAACGTTTGTTACAGAATGCGAGGCGGGCCGGCAACGTTTCTTATGCCCGCCCGATAGCGGCGCCGATGCGGCGCCTTGCGGTGTTCACGGGAATTGAAGGAAGAGACATGACCGCAGCCTATATCGTCGACTATCTGCGCAGTCCGTTCACGCCGGCCTATCGCGGTGCGCTCGCTGAGGCGCGCCCTGACGATCTGGCCGCAGCCGTCATCAAAGCGCTGGTAGGGCGCTCCGGGATCGACCCGGCCGATATTGAGGACATCATCCTGGGCTGCGCTTTCCCAGAAGGGGAGCAAGGTCTCAATATCGCTCGGTGTGCAGCGCTAATTGCGGGCCTGCCCCAGTCGGTGGGGGGTAGCACGATCAATCGCTGGTGCGGATCGTCGATGCAGGCTGTTCAGATGGCCGCGGGGGCCATCGCAATGGGGGCGGGCGACGTCTTCGTCGCCGGGGGCGTCGAGTCGATGAGCCGGGTGCCGATGATGGGCTTCAACCCCATGCCCAACCCCGCCTGGAGCGATGCGCAGCGCACCGCTTTCCTCAACATGGGCCTGACGGCCGAAAACCTTACCGACCGTTATGCCATCTCGCGAGAAGCGCAGGATACCTATTCGCTCGGAAGCCAGGCAAAGGCCCTGGCCGCCCTTGCCGACGGGCGATTGGCCGCGGAACTGACGCCGATCGGCGACGTAACGGAAGATGGTTGCCCGCGTGCGACGGACAACGAGAAACTGGCCGGGCTGAAGGCTGCGTTCAAAGCGGACGGGTCGGTCACGGCGGGCAATTCCTCACCGTTGACGGATGGCGCGTCGGCGGCGCTGGTCTGCTCGGAAGATTTCGTGAAGCGCCATAATCTGACCCCGCTGGCGCGGATCGCCGGCTATGCGATCTCTGGATGCGCCCCCGAAATCATGGGCATCGGCCCGGTTGAGGCCAGTCGCAAGGCATTGAACCGCGCCGGCCTTACCGCCGGGCAGATCGACGTCATTGAAATGAACGAAGCCTTCGCCGCCCAGGTTCTGGCCTGTTGCCGCGATCTTGATATCGAGCCGGCGCGCCTCAACCGCGATGGCGGGGCCATTGCGCTGGGTCATCCGCTGGGCGCGACCGGCGCCAGGCTGGTGGGCAAGGCTTCGCTTCTGTTGAGGCGTGATGGCGGCCGTTATGGGCTGGCGACCCAGTGCATCGGCGGCGGGCAAGGCATTGCCATGGTGCTGGAGGCGGCATGACCATGAGAACGATCCGCACCGCCGCTGTCATCGGCGCAGGCGTCATGGGTTCGGGCATCGCCGCGCACCTCGCCAATGCAGGGCTCGGTGTGGTCCTGCTGGACCGGGAAAAGGCGCTCGCCGACGCCGGGATCGTCCGGCAGCTGAAGGCAGGCGGCTTTATGGACCCCGCATTCGCCAGGCGGATAAGCACCGGGTCCACACAGCAAGATTTGGCGCGCCTCGCCGATGCCGATTGGATCGTGGAGGCGGTGGCCGAAGACGTCGCGATAAAGCAGACGCTCTATCGTAGCATCGACCGAGTGCGGAAGGCCGGATCAATCGTGTCGTCCAACACATCGACCATCCCGTTGGCGGATCTGGTTGCGGACATGCCACAAGGGTTCGCGGCCGACTTCCTCATCACCCATTTCTTCAATCCGCCCCGCGTCATGCGCCTGCTGGAATTGGTTTCGGGCGAGGCGACCAAGCCAGACGTGACCGAAACGATCCGCGCTTTTGCCGACCGATCGCTCGGCAAGTCCGTCGTCATCTGCAACGATACGCCCGGTTTCATCGGCAATCGCATCGGCAACTACTGGCTATCCGCGGCGCTTAACGAAGCGATTGCGCTGGGCATCGATGTCGAAGAAGCCGATGCCGTCATCGGCAAGCCCTTCGGCATCCCGGCCACCGGCATATTCGGACTGATTGACCTTATCGGCATAGACCTGTTGCCGATGGTCTTGCGAAGCTTGCAGGGCGCGACCGGGCGTGATGATCCCATCCAGGATTATCCCGCCGAGCCGGCGCTGATCGCAAAGATGATCGCACAGAACCGTCTCGGCCGTAAAAGCGGCGCTGGTTTCGCGCGCCTTTCACCCGATCGCAAGACCCGCGAGGTGGTCGACCTTGCGACGGGTGACTATCGACCACATCGGTCGGTCGCGTCGGAAAGCCTGGCCGCTGCCCATAGCGACGCGCGCGCGTTGATGGAGCATCCTGGGCTGGGCGGCCGCTACGCCGCCATCGTCATGGAAAAGATGCTGGCCTATGCGGCGTCTCTGGTGCCGGAGATTGTCAACACGCCCGATGCGGTGGATGAGGCCATGCGCTCGGGCTATGGCTGGCAGCAGGGACCGTTCGAGCTGATCGACCGTCTGGGCGCAGGCTGGCTGAAGGCCCGGCTGGAAGCGCGCGGCGCTACCGTTCCGCCCTATCTGGCGATGGCCACCGAACAGGGTGGCTTTTATGCGCTCCGCGACGGCGAACGCGCCAGCCTTCGGCCCGATGGCGTCGTAACCCACTTGTCCCGCAGCAAGGATGTACTGCGGCTGTCGGACGTTACTCTGGTAGCAAAGCCGGTGGCTTCCTGGGCCAGCGCGAACATATGGGATCTGGGCGATGGCGTCGCCTGTCTCGCAATCCGTAGCAAGATGAACACGTTCTCTCCCGACCTGCTCGATGCGATCGGGCAGGCGCTGGACCACTGCGGCACCGACTTCCGGGCGCTGGTGATCGGTAGCGACGCTCCCTATTTCAGCGCCGGGGCGGACCTTCGGATTTTCGTCGAGACGTTTGAGAAGGGCGGTCGCGAAGCGATCGGCGCCTTTATTGACCATGGTCAGCGCACGTTCCAGGCGATCAAATATGCGCCTTTCCCGGTCGTGGCGGCAGCAACCGGAGCGGCACTGGGCGGCGGCTGCGAGCTGCTGCTGCACTGCGACGCCGTTCAGGCCCATGCGGAACTATCGATGGGACTGGTCGAGACCAGCGTCGGGCTGATCCCGGGCTGGGGCGGCTGCAAGGAAATGATGATCCGGCTCGCGTCCGCTTCCGTTGCGCCGCACGGGCCGGTCGCTGCGGCGCTGGCGGCCTATAACCTGATCGCGTCGGCCAAAGTCTCCACAAGTGCCTTCGATGCTCGCGCGCGGGGGCTTCTGCGCTCCTCTGATGCGATCTCCATGAACCGGGATCATTTGATCGCGGACGCCAAGGCAAAGGCGCTCTCCTTGGCCGACGGCTATGTGGCGCCGGAGCCGTCATTGCTGTCGCTCTCCGGCCCGTCGGGCGCCAGCGCGATCGCCAATGTGATCGACGGCGAAGTGCTGGCCGGCCGGATCAGCGCGCATGACAAGGTAATAGGCAAGGCGCTTGCCAATGTCCTGACAGGTGGCCCGGCCGCCGACCCCCTCAGGCCGCTGACCCAAGAGGCCGTTTTGCTGCTCGAACGCACGGCGTTTGTCGATCTTCTCGCGACGCCCGCTTCCTTCGATCGCATCCGGCATATGCTGAAAAGCGGCAAGCAGCTGCGTAACTGATCTTCGAGACAAGGACATGCCATGGCCGGCTATACGCCTCCGATGAACGATGTGACATTCCTGCTGGGCGAAGTCTTCGACTTCGATGCTGCGATGGCGGCCCTACCGGAATATGAAGGCGTGGATACGTCCCTCGCCACAACCATTTTGGAAGAAGGCGGGAAATTCTGCGCCGAAGTGCTGGAACCCCTCAATCGTCCAGCGGACGAAGAGGGGTGCCGCCTGAAGGACGGGCTGGTCACGACGCCCAAAGGCATGGCGCAGGCCTATAAGGCATTTGTCGAGGCCGGTTGGGCGGGCCTGTCGGGCGATACCGACTATGGCGGGCAGGGGCTGCCGCGCGTGATCCAAATATTGCTCGACGAAATGCTTTCATCGGCCAATCTCTCCTTCGGCCTGTTTACGGGTCTGACCCGCGGCGCGGTCGAAGCCATCAGTCATCATGCGAGCGACGACCTGAAAGCTCGTTACCTGCCGAAGCTGATTTCCGGCGAGTGGACGGGAGCGATGGCGCTGACGGAGTCCTCGGCTGGCACCGACCTGGGACTGCTTTCCACCCGTGCGGAACCGGTCGGAGGCGGATCCTACGCGATCACGGGCACCAAGATATTCATCTCGTCGGGCGATCATGATTTTGGCGGCAATATCGTCCATCTCGTCCTCGCCCGCCTTCCCGGCGCACCCAAGGGGGTAAAGGGAATCAGCCTGTTCCTCTCGCCGAAATTCCTGGTCGAGGAGAACGGTGCGCTTGGGGCCCGCAACGGCATGTCGGTCGGGTCGCTCGAACACAAGATGGGCATCCACGCGCAGCCGACCTGCGTCATGAACTATGACGGGGCGATCGGATGGCTGGTCGGCGAACCGGGGCGCGGACTGAACGCCATGTTCACGATGATGAATGCCGAACGCCTGTTCGTCGGTATCCAGGGGCTTGGGGTCGGGGAAGCCGCCAACCAGAGGGCAGTCGCCTATGCCCGCGAACGATTGCAGGGCCGGTCGGCGGACGGCGCGCGCAGCCCTGTGCCGATCATCGAGCACGCCGACGTGCGCAAGATGTTGCTGACCGGACGCGCGCTCACCGATGCCGGGCGTGCGCTGGCCGTCTGGACGGCGTTGCAGATGGACATCGCTGCGCGCCACCCCGATCCCGATACGCGGCGCGTGGCCGATGGCTTCGTTTCCCTGCTGACACCTGTTGTGAAAGCCGCTTTCTCCGACTTTGGTTTCGAGATCGCCGTCATGTCGCAACAGGTGTTCGGCGGCCATGGCTACATCCGCGAGTGGGGCATGGAGCAATATGTCCGCGATGCCCGCATCACGCAGATTTATGAAGGCACCAATGGCGTGCAGGCGATGGACCTGGTCAGCCGCAAGCTGCCGATGGAGAATGGCGATCTTGCCCGGCGTTTCTTCGCGCTGATCGGTTCGGATCTGGGCGCGGCCGATGGTGCCGCAGATCTTGGCGAAACAGTCGACGCGGTCAGGCAATCGCTGGCCCGACTGGAAGGCCTGACCGACCATCTGCTGACGAACGGCGCCGATCTGGAGGAAGCTGGCGCGGCAGCCACCGACTATCTGCGCCACTTTGCGCTCGTGACCTATGGGTGGCTGTGGGTGCGAATGGCCGCCCGCGCGACGGCAGCGGACAGGACGTCGGCATCGATATCCCGCTACGTGGATCTAGCCCGTTTCTTCACGGCCCGTCTTCTGCCCCAGACACTTGCGCTCGACGCGGCGATCCGAGCCGGCGCCGCCCCTGTCGTTGCGTATGACGCCATTCTGCCTTGAGGAACGAAATGCCAAATGGACTTCGCCAAAAGGCAAGCCTGTCGGTCTGCGTCGCGGCAGCCTGTCCATAGGATTCAGGGTTGAGAATCTGGCCTGACGCCACTTTTGCCCGTGCCTGCCGAAGCAAGACCGGACGCATCACCGTGTCGATCCGGGCATGATACACCAGGAGGCCGATTGCGCGCAGCCCGGAAGTGTTCGCTGCAGATGTGAACGAGGATGTGCTCCACTACGATCCGAAGGGATAATTTACCATGCCTGTGACGTCACATCGGTCGTTGATTGGCAGTGCGGCGACCGTCCAGGCTAGGCCGTTGCCCCGAGCATAATACTCCTGCCGAGCGCTGCTCAACCCGTGGCCATCCCCTTTCCGGCATCAGAGGGCAGGGCGGCGGCGTGATCAGTGGTGGCCGCGTTCTCCCCGGCCGCCGCCGCAATGAGCACGGGCACGCGATCAATCGCGATGAGGAACGCGCCCGTTCACGAGAATGTGGAACCGTCGCTACAGGCGACCAATTTCACCGGACATCCAGCTCATCGTGCGATCCCGACGCGACGCCGAGCGGGTGCTCAACACCGCCAGTGCCTCCAACGTATTAAGTTGAAAAAGACAAGAGTGCCGCGCTGACAACTGCCGATTTCCAGCAGCTGCTCGCAGGTAACCCTGCGCGATGCTGTACGGTCAAATTTCACCGAGTTGGCCTTCGGCGGCGTCGGCCATCGATCAGCGACAAAAAGTATATTTATATTGACGTGATACATATCACGTAATAGTATCTATCAGCAACGGGGCCGTGAGGCCGGTTTCCGGTTGCGCTGATTGTCGAGCCGCTGGGCTCAGGAACGGAACCCGAAAGCCAAGCTATTCGAAATTTTGTGAATCGCGACGTCGAGGCAATCGGCGCAATCCGATCGGAGGGGAAAAGCATGCTCTACAAACACTTTTTGCACGTTTTGATGGTGTCCACGGCTTTGCTTCCGGCATCTGCCCTTGCGCAGTCTTCGGGAGCCGCGGCTGAAGGTTCCGCCCAGGAAGTCGGCGAGATCGGGGATATCGTAGTTACGGCTCAGAAGCGTAGTGAATCGGTCCAGAAGGTTCCACTGGCGGTCACGGCAATCGGCAGTGACGCGCTTCGCGAGGCCGGCATCACCAATGTTGATGCACTGTCTTCAAGCGTGCCGGCGTTGCAAATCGGCCAGAGTTACGGCTCGGCAAATATTTCGTTGCGCGGCATCAGCCTCAACGCCGTCAATTTCGGAGCTGAGAATCCCGTTGCTTTCCATGTGGATGGCGTCTTCCTCGCGCGTCCGACGGGGGTGCTCGGCAGCTTCTTTGATATGCAGCGGGTCGAGGTTCTGCGCGGCGCGCAGGGCACGCTTTACGGCCGAAACGCGACGGGTGGGTCCATCAATCTGATTACCGCGGACCCGACCCGGGAACTGTCGGGTTATGCGCAACTGACCTATGGTGAGTATAATCACATCGGCGGCGAAGGAGCGATCAGCGGTCCTCTGGGCAGCGAAGACCTGCTGTTCCGCTTGTCCTTTCGTACCGACGACCGCGACGGTTGGGGGAAGAACGAATTCACCGGCCGGGATATCGACGACAACAAGGAAAGAGCAATCCGCGGCAAGCTGCTCTTCAACGCGACCGACACACTTCGGATTAAGTTGCAGGCCGACTACGCCGAGTCAGACGATCATCAGACGCCGCACTATGGCGGAACCCCGTTGGGTACTGTGCCATGGGGCGTGTTGCTGCCCAGTGCCTTTTCGCCGGCCCCGATCCCGCTTGGCGGCACTCTGCCGACGCGGACGCGCGATATATCGAGCGAGGCGGAGCCATCGCGGCACAACAGTTTCTGGGGCGCTTCGATGACCGTGGACTGGGCTCTGGGCGCGGTCGATCTGAAGTCGATCACCGCCTATCGCGGCATCGATACGACGAATCAGGGCGATCTTGACCAGACCAGTGCCGTGCTTGCGGTGGCGGGGTTGTTCGAGAAATCCCGGCAGGTGAGCCAAGAATTCCAGCTCTCCCATCAGGGCGACAAGTCGAACTGGATCCTCGGCGCATTCTACTTTCATGAGAAGGACGATGGACAGGCGCCGGTCGCGTTCAGTGACATTCTGTTTCAGCCGCTAGGGATCGCGCCTATTCCGGCTCCAGGTACACTCAGGCAGGGATATTATGCTGGGTCACAGGTGAAGACGGATGCCTATGCGCTGTTTGGCCAGTACACGCGCGAGGTCGTCGATCGGCTGAGGGTCACCATAGGCGCGCGATACAGTATCGAGCGCAAATCGGCGATCAACCAGGGCGCATTCAACCTGGTCGATGCTTTCGATCAGCGCGTTTTCGAGACGCGGCCCGATTCATCGACGCTCACGATCCAGTGCGGCAAGGGGCTACCGACGATCGGGTTCGGCACCGTGCCCTGCACGCCGTCCAAAACGTTTCGCGCTTTCACGCCGAAGCTGGGCCTGGAGTTCCAGGCAACATCGTCCACGCTGCTCTATGCATCGGTGTCGAAGGGGTTCAAGAGCGGCGTCTACAATCTCGGCGCGGTCCAGCCGCCGGTCAATCCGGAGAATATCTGGGATTACGAGGCCGGCATCAAATCGACGCTTCTGGGCGGGCGCCTTCGTGCCAACCTCTCGGGCTTCTACTATGACTACAAGGACCTGCAGGTAAACCGGGTCGTCATTGCCAACGCGCTTCTGGAGAATGCTGCAGTGGCGAAGATCTATGGTCTCGAGGCTGAGATCGTCGCCAAGCCGACGGAGGCTTTCCAGATTGACCTGACGGCCGCCTATCTGAACGCCACTTTCTCCAGTTTCATCACGGCGGACAATGCCCGGCCGGCTGGCGACGGCGTCACGATCGACGAGTTCGGCAATCCGGCCTTCAACCTGAAGGGCAATCGTCTGGCACAATCCCCGAAGTTTTCTGGCAAGTTCGGGGCGACCTACACGATCCCGGTGTCGCCGGGCAACATCTCCGTGCGCGGAGAGGCGGTCTACACCAGCAAGATCTTCTGGACGCCCTACAATCTCGAGGCGACATCAACCGCCGCACGCACCCGGTTCAACGCTTCGATAAACTTCGAGAGTGTCGATCGACATTGGACCGCAAGCCTGAACGCCCGGAATATCGCCAACAAGGTACGGGTGACGAACGGCTTCGTTTCCACCTTGCTGACCGGCTTTGTAGTCAACGGATATGTCGAGGCGCCGCGTACGATCGACTTCACTGTCGGATATCATTTTTGATATAATTGTTGAGGCAAGTGCCATGAAGGTAACCTTGACGTTTGACAACGGGCCCAGTCCGGAAGGGACCACCGATCAAGTTCTCAAGCTTCTTGACGCGCGTGGGATCAAGGCGACCTTCTTCGTGACGGGTCAACAGATCAGACGTCCCGGCGGGCGCGTATTGGCAGAACGCGCCCATGCCGAAGGGCATTGGATCGGAAACCACACTTTCAGCCATACAGTCATTTTCGGCGATAACGGGACACCGGAGTCTCCGCGTGACGAGATCGGCGTGACGCAGGATCTGCTCGATGGACTGGTGCATAGAGACAAGTTTTTCCGGCCCTATGGCGGCGGCGGTATCATCGGCCCCAAGCTGCTCAGTCCACACGCCGTCGATTATCTGACCGCTGGTGGCTTCAGTATGGTTCTGTGGAATTCCGTTCCCCGCGACTGGGAGGGGGATGCAGCCTGGATTGACCGTTGCATAGACGATGTCCAGCGCAAGGACTGGTCGGTGGTCGTCGTGCACGACCTTCCAACCGGCGCGATGGACCACTTGCCGCGCCTGCTGGACAGGCTCGACGAAATCGGCGCCGAGCATGTCCAGGATTTCCCAGCATCATGCGTTCCCATCCGCCGCGGGGCCATACAGGCGGACATTTCTGGCATGGTCACCCTACCCTTGGTTCATCATGCCTGATTGCCGCATCACCGATTGTCTCGTCGAAACGGTCCCAATGGACTTTCCCCACCGACCGACAAGTCCCGGAAAGGATGACATATGGCCAAGCATCTCATGCTGGCGATGACCAACCCGCTGTCTGGCCGGGAAGCGGAGTATAATAGATGGTATGATGAGGTTGCTTATCCCATCTATAAATCTCTTCCGGGACTGGCGCCGCTAGGCCGTTTCAAGGCGGTCGATGTTCCGGCCATGTTTCCGTTCCAGATGGACAACAATTTCCAATATCTGTCGCTCTATACGTTTGAGACCGAAGACCCGGTGGCGTTTGTTGAGAAGGTCGGAATGACGCTTCACAGCAGGGGCGACTATTATTTTTCCGAAACGATTGATCAGAGCCGTTTTTGCGAACCTATCTATGTGTCGATCAACGAAATCAATTTCGAACCGATTGATCGCTATGAGCGGCTAAAGTCGCGGTTACCACATTCGACAGAATGCGGCGATCTGCACAACGGACAACAGTGAGCAAGAATTTAATCTATTTTTACGATGGAGTCTTGGTATGAGCAATCGCCTCAACCCGATTTTTAACAGTAACAGGATGAAGCTGGGCACTTTCGGAACGAATGGCGTCGGCCCGCTCACCACCGTGCCGGAAAATTACACGGCAGAATGGGCGAATTCGCTGCAACTCGCGCAGACGGCGGATCGCGCGGGGCTGGAAGCGATCATTCCCTATTCGCGATGGAAGGGCTATGTGACCGGACAGCCCGACGATCGAACGGGACGGGTCATGGATGCCTTCACTTGGGCAGCGGCAGTTGCGGCGTCCACAGACTATTCCGCCATCTTCTCGACGGCGCAGGCGCCTACCTTTCATCCGATCGTCGCGGCGAAGCAATGCGCAACCATCGACATAATTTCCAATGGCCGCTTCGGCCTGAACGTCGTTGGCGGATGGAATCGCCCCGAGCTCGAGATGTTCGGCGCGCCCATGAAGGAGCATGATGAACGCTACGCCTATCTTGCCGAATGGCTCGAAATCATGACCAGGCTGTGGCAGTCGGACACGGCGTTCGATCATCATGGGCAGTTCTTCGATATCGTCGGGGGCGCGGCCGCGCCCCGGCCGATCCAAACGCCGCGGCTGCCGATCATGAATGCCGGCGGCTCGCCGCGCGGAATGCAGTTCGCGGCGGAACATGCCGACATGTGTTTCGTCATCGTCCAGGGCGACGATCCTGCAAAGATCCGCGCCCAAGTGGACGAATATAAGCTGATGGCCAAGCGGGACTACAATCGCGACGTGCAAGTGTGGAGCAGCGCTTATGTGGTCCAGCGTGACACGGACGAGGAAGCCCAAGCCTACCTGCAACACTATAGTGTCGATCATGAGGATACGGCCGCCGTCGACGCTTGGTTGAAGCTCCTGTCGGTAGAATCCAAATTGATGGCGCCGGACGCATTACGGGCGGCAAGGCAGCGTTTTGCGGCGGGCGCCGGCGGCTTCCCGCTGGTGGGGACACCGGACCGCATCGTTTCGCGGCTTCAGCTACTCTCGGACAGCGGCATCGACGGGGTCGTGCTTACCTGGGTCGATTTCGTCGACGGGTTGGCCCGCTTCATACGCGACTGCCTCCCCTTGATGGAAGAGGCCGGCCTGCGCGAAAAGTTCAGTGGAGCAAGAATGCGCGCAGCGTAAGCCGCAGCACGACCCCCTGGCAAACCAAACAGGTCGACCATTAGTCATACTACGGGCTTTTGAGAGTGTCTTTCGGCGTGCAACAGCATCATCAGGAGGTTTGGTAGTCGGTCGGGCCACCTGAAGCGAGAGTACCGTCAAGCTTCAGATAATTTGTCATCGATATTGTCTAAGGAGACTCTCGAAACAATGTCAGCTGTCCGTTGCAGATGCTGGGCCATCAAGGCGCAGGCGAGATCAGCATTGCGCTCGAGCACAGCTTCCATGATGGCGCGATGCTCGTTGACTACGTCACGGTCCACCTTAGTGGAAATGGCCATGAGGCGCCGATACCGATCAGCTTGGTCGAAAAGCATCGCACGAATGCGAAGCAGCCAGTTGCTGCGACAGGCTGAAACCAAAGCGGAATGAAACGTCTCATTCGCAGAACTCCAAGCCTGAACGTCCGTGGCTCCACTGATCGCGAACGCGTCGGGTAGGCGCGATAGCCTGTGGAACGCTCCGACGATGTCCGTTTCCCATTCAAGCTCGCCGAGTTTAATCGCTTCGCGAAGACACAGGTCTTCGATCGCGATGCGCGTTTTGGTGAGGTCTTCGAGATCTTCTACCGAGACGGGAGAGACTCTGAAGCCCTTCTGAGCCGAGGATTCCAGAAAGCCTTCTGCCGCCAGACGGGACATCGCTTCGCGTACCGCCCCGAGGCTGGCTCCCATCTCGTCACATAGCATTTTGATGTTCAAGCGCGTCCCAGGCCGATGGCGGCAGGACAGAATGTCGTCCCTGATCCGGAAATAGGTCTGCTCGGTAAGACTCTTCATGGGCATTGCGGTCATGCGACTCTCTCAAATGTAACGTTGATACGATCCTAAGTTAGGACTCACGCTCGCTCAGAGCCAGCGTCAAATATGAATCGCAGCGTTAAAACCGAATTCCGGCAAGATAAATATATTTTAATTGACGTAATAGATTGTCGTGACTTAATATTTATCTGCAAGGCAAGGCGCGGCTTCTCGTGCGACGGCGTCCCGAGAGCGCATCGCAGGTGCAATCCCGCTCAGAACTGGAGTAGGCATGAAACTCGTTTCCTTCATACAGGACGGTAGAACTGGGCTAGCGGCCGAGTTCGATGGTGGCAGGCTGGTGGGCCTTGATGAGAGCGATGCTGCATACCCTGGCAACCTGCACTTGCTACTTTCGAGGGGAAATGGATCGCTGCAGGCGGCCGAAAAGGCACTTGCAGGAGGACGCGAGATTGACCGAGCCGCTATCGAATTCGCTCCGCCGATTGCGCAGCCGGGAAAGATCATCTGCATTGGGTTGAACTACAAGGATCATGCCGACGAAAGCGGCATGGAGGCGCCGACCCATCCGACCGTTTTCGCCCGCTTCGCTTCGGGTCTCGTCGGCAGCGACCAGCCCATGGTGTTGCCGAATGACTCTGCGGCGTTCGATTACGAAGGTGAATTCGTCGCCGTGATCGGCAAGCGAGGGCGTCGGATTCCTCGTGAACGGGCCCTCGATCATGTTGCCGGTTATTCGCTGTTCAACGATGGCTCGATCCGCGACGTCCAGTTTCAGACATCGCAATGGACCGTCGGCAAGAATTATGACGGGACCGGCGCTTTTGGCCCCTATTTCGTGACGGCCGATGCATTGCCGAAGGGCTGTGAGGGGCTTCGGTTGGTGACGCGCCTCAACGGGCAGGTTTTGCAGGACGCCTCGACGAGCGACATGATCTTCGATGTCGCGACCCTCATTTCGCAGTTGAGCAATGCCTTCACGCTGGAGCCGGGCGATCTCATCGTCACCGGCACACCCTCCGGCGTGGGCGGCGCGCGCAACCCGCCGCTGTACATGAAGGAAGGCGATGTCTGCGAGATCGAGATGGAAGGGCTTGGCATCCTTCGCAATTCGATCGTCGCGGAAAAGGTCGGATGACGATGCGCTCGTTCGGCCAGGTCGCTGCAACATCCTGCTTGCTGTGCGTGCGCCTTTCATGATCGCGCGTGCTGCGCTCCGAACCTGAACATCAAGGACGATCCATGCGTGCCCAGATCCCGATCATCGATGCCCATCACCATATTTGGCGTATGACTGATTGCCCCATGATTTCGGGACCGATGGTCCCCCGATTGTTCGGCGACTATACCGCGATAAAGCGCGATTACCTGATGGAGGAGTTCCTGGAAGACGTGCGTCCCTCGGGCGTCGTCAACTCGATCTACGTCAAGGGCGCGTGGCCATTCGAACAGGCGGTCGAGGAAGCGGAGTGGGTGCAGGCGGAGTTCGACCGCACGGGCTGGCCTCTGGGGATAGTCACCTATGCGGATTTTACCGGTCCCGACGTGGCCGCCACACTCTCTCGGCTGGCGACGATCCCTAATGTGAAGGGGATTCGCCAACAGTTGAACTGGCACAAGAATCCGTTGCTGACCTATACGAAGCGACCGGACGTGATGGCGGACCCGCAGTTCGTTCAGGGCTTTTCATACATACAGGATCATGACCTGCTTTTCGAGTTGCAGGTGTTCAGTAGCCAGATGCAGGACAGTATCGATTTCGTGGCAAGGTTTCCGAACGTGCGCTTCGTGCTGTTGCATGGTGGAATGCTCGAAGATCTCAGTCGGGAGGGCAGGGCCGAATGGAAGCGCATGCTCCACGGCCTGGCGGCATTTCCCAACGTATCGGTGAAGCTGTCTGGCCTGGGTACCTTCGTCCATCGGGTGGACCCGACTCTGGTCGACAATATCATAACCGAATGCCTGGCCGCGTTCGGCGTGGAGCGCTGCATCTATGGCAGCAATTTCCCGATCGAAAAGATCTGGAGCGACTATGACACACTGATCACCACCTATCGCGCCTCGCTCGACCATCTGGACGAGAGCGAGCAGAGGGCGATCCTGCACGACAACGCCGTGCGAACCTACAAATTATAAGGGGGAGGCCCCGCGTTTCGGCGGCATCGCCGCCGAGGCTCGATCGAACTGTTTCGTCGCCTTTCCTGGCGAGTGCCGCAGCCTTGCATTGCCGGACCAACCATAATCCTCGCGCATAGGCGACGGTCAGGCGGTCGATCGACACAAACATTCGAGCCCTTGGCGCTGTGATCGAGGGAATATGAGGAGGGGACATCATGAAATTATCACTAGGATTGGGTGTGACCTTAGGCGCCTGCGCGGCCATGCTCCTTTATGCGCAGGTCTGCGCCGCTGCGACCGAACAAGCGACGGAGACCACACGTGCGGAAATCCACGAAGAAGACATCATCGTTACCGCACAGAAACGGTCGGAAAATGTTCGGGACGTTCCGCTCGCGATCTCTGCCTTTGGCAGCGAAACGCTCGCGAAAAGCAATGTAGTCCAGCTCTATGATCTCCAGCGCCTGGCACCCAGCCTGCGCGTCGACCTGGGTGCGCGTGCCGACAAGCTGCGCATCGTCATACGCGGTGTAGGGTCATCGGGCGGAACGGCAATCGAACCCAGCGTCGCGACCTTCCTCGATGGTGTCTACATCCCTCGTGAAGGGGCTACCACCGCGGCCTATCTCGATATCGAAGCGGTTGAGGTGCTGCGCGGTCCGCAGGGGACGCTGTTCGGTAGAAACGCATCGGTCGGCGCCATCAACCTTCGATCCGCAGAGCCGGGCAACAGCATGGACGGCCGGTTGAGTGCGGAATTCGGGACAGGCGAGCGCTACAAGCTCGACGGCTTCGTTAACCTTCCCCTGAACGAAAAACTTTCGGTGCGGTTCGCGGCCATCGGGGAAGTTTTCAACGGTCTTTACGACAACAAGGCCGATGGGCGTCGCGTGGGCGGCATCGACACGTTGTCGGTCCGCGCGAGCGCAAAACTCGCCCTCACGGACTCGCTCACCAATGTCTTGCGGATCGCTTACTCGAGCAGGCAGGGCAACGATATCAATAATATGTATGCGCTGCTGCCCGACAGTTTTCCGGCCGGCGGCCTGGCGACCTACCTCGCTCGTTTCGCTGCGATCGGCAGTCGCGACGTCGATTTGAACCCCTTCGACCGCAAGGTGAACGAGTTTATCGACGACCGGCTCGACGACACGCGCTTCAGCGTTACCAACAAGCTGTCCTGGGAAAGCGAATCGGGTTTCACCGTCAATCTGATCGGCGCCTATCAGGATTGGCGTAACCGGCAGGAGGGCAATTATATCCTGTCAACACAAACCCAGTCGCTGATCCAGTTTGGACAGGCCGACAGCGAATCCCATTCACAGGAACTCCAGCTCATTTCGCCCGAGAATATGCTTGGGGGACGGCTGAGCTTCGTCGGGGGGAATTTATTATTCGCACGAAAAACTGCGGATCGGCGAGGCATTCCAGTTCAAGTCGGATCTCTGCAATCTCATCCTGCCCGCGAATGCCCTTTACGCATCGTGTTTGGCCGGCACGGGCGGCCTCGCGACGAATGCCCAGTTCCATCAGAAGACGGACAGTATCGCCGCCTACGGCCAGGCGACGGTCCATGTCGTTCCAACGGTCGATCTGACGCTTGGCGCGCGCTGGTCACAGGACAAGAAGACGGCTCTTCTCGACCAGCAGGCGGTGATCGCGGCTGGTGGGCTTCTGGTCGCCAGCGAGACCGTCCCGCTCAAGCTGAAGGAAGATCGTCCGACCTATCGGGCCAATCTGAGCTGGAAGCCTTCGGACCGGGCGTTGCTGTTCGTCAGCTACACGACCGGCTTCAAATCCGGCGGTTTCAATTCGGCGACATCCAACGTTCGCTTGGGACAGACCCGAAAGCTCAATCCCGAAACGGTAAAGAGTTACGAATTCGGTGTGAAGACGAGCTGGTTCGATCGCCTGCTGCAACTGGATGTCGTGGCATATCGGATGGATATTTCGAATTTCCAGGATCGCAGCTTCAACGGCCTCGCGTTCGCGCTCCAGAACGCAGGAGACATCCGGAACAAAGGCGTGGAGATCGACGCGGTCCTGCGCCCGATCAGGGGGCTTCGTTTCAACGCCAATGTCGCCTATCTCGACTCGGTCTTCACCAGCTACCCCGGAGGTTCGAACCTTCCGGGCCGCCCCGGTACGCAGGATCTTTCCGGGAAGCGGCCTACCTTCACACCGAAATGGAGCGGTTCCATCGGTGCCGAATACGAAGGTGGCCTGGGGGCGACCGGATGGACCTGGCTGGCGCGAACCGACCTGTCCTTCACCGCCCGCGCCAACATCGGCGGTGTCAATAATGCCGATCCCAACACCGTGTGGCCATCCTATGCGCTGCTCGGTGGACGTATAACCGTTTCCAGTTCCGACACGAAATGGTCTGTCTCGATCTTCGGACAGAATCTCACCGACAAGGGCTATTGCACCTCGGTCGCGTACCAACCGTTCGGCGCGCTGCTAGGTGCCATCGCCGGCGGGCAGTCGGCCCTGCGCTGCAATGTCGTAGGTCCGCCGCGAACCTTCGGCTTGGCCGTCTCCCATCACTTCTAGTCCCATGCTTCCGGCGGCTGGCGCGTCTTCGCCATCCGCGGTCGGGTACATGCGAAAGTTCAGATGCACGAAACCGCTGCGATACCATCATCCCCGCGCCACGACGCATTATCGGGGCGTTCGGAGTTGCGGCGGCATTGGAAGGCCCTTCTTGGTGCCTGCCTTGGCATGGGTGTCGGGGCGGCCGCTTATCCGATCTACATTATCCCGGTGATTGGACTGCGGCTCGAGGACTCGTTCGGCTGGACGCACACCCAGACCGCTTCGCTCTCTTCGCTTGCCCTTCTTGGCGGTGCGGACGGCGCCCCCTTCGCTGGACGGTTCGTCGACACATCGTCGGTGCGCATTCCAGCCCTGACCTCAACGGTCGCCGTCTGCCTGCTTCTGTTCATGGCCGGTTTCGCGGGCGAGCACATCCTGTCCTGGCAGATTGGCGCGTTCCTGTTGATGTGCCTTGGATCGGCGTCGCTCTCCGGCGCCTATTCCAAACTGATCTGCTCGCTGTTCTTAGAGATGCGCGGCCTGGCTCTGGGCATCGTCCTGGGCAACGCCAGCCTTCTGAGCCTCTCGAGCCTCAGCCTGATGGACGCGCTGTTCGATAGGCTTTCGATCAGAAGCGCGTTCATCGCTGCGGGCATGATCTATGTTTTGCTGTTTCTTCCTCTTCTCGCGTTTCTCCTCCCCCCTGCGCAGAGAGGCGCCAGCTATGAAGATGACCTGGTCACAGAAGCGGCAGTGTCGGTCGATTGGCGCGCGCTTGTCCTGATCAGCGCTGCTGCGTTGCTGATCACGATGGCGACCACTGGTAGCGCGGCGCAACTCCCTCAGATAGCAAGACAACAAGGCGAGGTTTCCCCGGTCGCGCTCGGTTCGATACTGGCGTTCGGAGTGCTTCTTGTGCGCCCGGCCACAGGGTTCCTCGTGGATCGGCTCCCCGCATGGGCGGTGACGTCTGCCGTATTCGGCGCTGCCGCGGTGGGCCTCATTTTGCTAATGCTGCAGATCCCTGGCGTGGCGGTCGCGGGCACGCTACTGATTGCGGGCGCGCTGGGAGGCGAACTCGACCTCATCGCCTATCTGGTGGCGCGTTACGTCCCGGCTAGGCGGTTCGGAACGGTTTTCGGAAGGATATATGCTGGAATGCTATTGGCGGGCGCGGCCGGACCGATTTTGCTGGCGACCGTCCGCGATCGGACTGGCGACTATGGGGCCGCCTTCGGGCTTGCAGCCGGAGCGGCGGCATTGGCAGCCCTGTTGATCACAATGCTCGCCGCGATGCCGGCCCGCCGCTCGGCGTTATGAGTAAGGTCATCTTCCATTGACGCAAAATACTATGGCGCCATCGACCAGCTTGGTATGTCTGCATGATTGAAATGCAGCCGCCACCGGACGACCGGGGAGGTTCAACCAGATCGGCAGCGACACCCCGATGTTGACGATAACGCAGCCCTCGCCTTTCGACATCTTCCAGTGGCTGCCGATCGATGTGCGCGCGGCGTTTGAGAGCGAAGCGCGCGTTCAGCATGTTCGCAAGGGAGATCACATCTACATCGAGGGTGATCCCGGAGATGCGATGTATCGTCTGGTGTCGGGAAACGTACGGTTGTCCGTCGTGGATGCTGACGGCCGTGAGTTATTGTATCTTCTTTTTGAACCGGGAGATTGTTTCGGTATCAGCAGTTGTATCGACGACGAACCGCGGCCGCACACAGCTCGGGCGAACAGCGACGTCGAGTTGCAGGTTCTCGGCAAAGCGGCAGTCGATCGCTTGCGCACGCTCCATCGGCCGTTCGATGACGCCATCATGAGGCTTCTTGCGCGGCATATGCGTATGCTTAGCCAATTCTTCGCCGAGACATCGTTGAAATCCCTGCGCGAGCGGGTGGCGAGCCGCCTACTCTCCACCGCTCGATCCTTCGGCGTGAAGACACCTGAGGGTATAGCGCTCTCGATCGAACTGCCTCAATCGGAGCTGGCATTCATGGTGGGCGGTTCGCGCCAATCCATCAACAAGACACTCCAGCGGTTTCGGGACGAGGGAGCGATCGAGATCAATCACGGCAAGGTCATCATCACGAATATCGAGCGACTCCGGGGCGCTGCGGGCAACCAGTGAGCGTTCGGTTCCTGCTTTACGGGCAAGAGAGTCAATGGGAGCCACATGTCGCCAAACCCTCTTCACGTCATGAGCTAATCTCTGCGATCGGCGTTGATGGGGACGATAGGGGCGGCGACAACATGACGAGCTCGCAGCAAACCTTCCCGTTGAGGCAAGCATCGCCGGCTGGTTCCTGAAAATTTGGCGCTGCATGACCGATGCTTCGAATAGATGTAACGCCGAGGCCACCAAGCCCAAGCGCTTCATAACAGGTCAAACACTCCGCATGGATCATTTTGGAGGAGGCCATCGGGACGCCCGGCTCTCCAGCAAGCGCGATGCCTGGTGACAGCGCAAGGGCCAATAGAAGCCACACTGTTACCCAATCAGGTTCTGAAAATATCGCGGGATATACCGGACGCCTCGAACAGATAATCGCGGCTGGCTTCCAGTTCGCTCCTGAGTTTAGCAACATCTACGCCGACGACTTCCCCCCGCCATTTGCGGATCGCACCGGCGACCATCACGGTGTCGACGTTGGAGCGTTCCATCAGCGTGACGATGGCCCCGGTCACATGGTTGAGCGGGGCGACGTTAATCGCCGATGCGTCGAGCAACAGGATGTCGGCGTCCTTGCCGGGCGTCAGGCTGCCGATCTTGCGATCAAGTTTCAGGCCTTTCGCGCCCTCGATCGTCGCGAAGCGTATCGCGTCGCGTGAGGTCACCATATCCGGCAGGTCGCTGTCGCCACTGAGTGCCCGTTCGTTGACGAAGGCACGCTGGAGCGTCATCGCGCTGCGCATCTGCGTGAACGGGTCGGCCGTCATCGTGCATTCGACATCGCTCGAGAGCGACGGCTGCATGCCCAGATCGAGCGCCTTCTGGATCGGCGGCATGCCGTGCCGCATCGTCATCTCGATCGGGACCGACAGCGAGATATGGGCACCCGCATCAGCCGCCGCCTTCCAGGCGAGATCGGACATGCCGGTCATATGGATGAAGATATTGTCCGCACCGAACTGGCCGGAACGGGCGAGCTCATCGAAGGCGGCTTGCACGCCGAAGGTACCAACCACATGCAGGGCGATCGGAATGGCCAGTTCCCGACCGATCTTCCAGGCTTCCGCATGGCCGGGCATATAGATTTCGCCGCCCATGGCCATGGTCAGGAGCTGGTCGTCAGATGAGAAATGTTCCGATTTCAACCGCCGTGCATCGAGCGGGTATTGCGCGCGGTCGCCCCAACCCTCGAAATAACCGAAAACCGCACGACGACCGGCTTCACGCAGCGCCTGTATGGCGGCATCCGAATGTTCGGGAGAATGATGGATCTGGGACACGTCCATGACAGTCGTCACCCCGGCGTCGATCTGCGACAGCGAGCCGAAGAGCTCGCTAATGTAGACGTCCTGCGGACGATAGACCATCGAGAACTTCTGGAGGATGTCCTCATGATAGTTGATCGCGCTATGCGGAAGCCCGTCGTTGATCAGGATGCCGTCCGCCAGGAAGCCGCGCAGCGCTGTCTCGAATTGATGGTGATGGGTATCGACGAAACCCGGCAGCACGATCATGCCCCGCGCATCGAGGATCGCGGCGTCCCCCGCGTCGATATTTGGACCAACGGCCTCGATACGCCGGCCGGACACGAGGACGTCGGCGCAGGCGAAATCGCCGACGTGTGGATCCATCGACAAGACGCTGCCCCCACGGATGAGAAGCCGCCGACCAGCCTCGCCGGATGCGCTCGGCATCTGTGACGGTGTCGACCTCCGGGCATTGTCTAGAATAGGCGAGCCGCCGCCAGCCTCGCCCCCAGGATGATATTGGCCGGGCGTTGCGGCCGTCGGCAGCGCGCCGGCATTATCCTGGCTACGGTGCTTGCACATACGGCTTCTCCCCAAGATTTCGATATTATCCTTGGTTTCCGCCGATGGATTGTCCGCGATCGACGCTGATCTCCTGTCCGGTGATTTCTGATGCGCCGTCAGACGCCAGGAACATATAGGCGCCAGCCAGATGCTTGGGATCTATCAGGCCGGGGCGGATCACCATCTGCGCCATCAGCGCCGCCTGATCGTCGGCCGTCAGCCCGTTCATGTTCATTTCGGTCGCCATTGAACCAGGACATACCGCGTTGACCGTGATGCCCTTCTCCCCGAGATCGCAGGCCAGAGACCGCACCATGCCCAGGACCGCGTGCTTGGACGAGATATAGGCCAGGAAGTTGCCCTTCATCGCCAGGCGCGCCCAGATCGACGCCGTGAAGATGACCTTCCCGCCGGGCTTCATGCGGGCGATGGCTTCCTGCGCGCACCAATAAAGGCCGAACACGTTCACCTCGAAATGGCGAACGAAATTCTCGGCATTCTTGTCGCTGCGATCGTCCGGAGGGGTCGGGATGCCGATGCCGGCGTTGTTCACCAGGACGTCGATATCGCCAATGTCCGCAAAGGCGGCGATCACCTCCTCCCGGCGAGAAATATCGAATTTCAGGGCGGTGACTTTCGCGCCGGTCTCCTTCTGGATAGCGTCCCGCGCCTCAAAGACGTCGTCGAGATGCGAGGTAATTGTCAGATCTACGCCTTGCCGCGCAAATTCTGTCGCAACGGCCAGTCCGATCCCGCTGCTTGCGCCCACGAAAACGATCTTCTTGCGCGACAATCCGTAATTAGCCTTGGTCATTGGTAAATCCTCTCATGATTCATTGTGCAGACATCGCGTTGTCACCCGGCCCTCACGAGCGGTCGCGGCGTATCGCTGGCAATCGGGGTTTCTCGAAAGGCGGCGTCGAGTTCGACCAGCTTGGTCCGATAAGCGGCAACCGCCTGTTCCTTCACAGGACCGTAGCCGCGTATCTCATCCGCCGCGGCCAGCAGCGCTACGGCCCGGTCGTAATTGGCCGGCATGAGGGCTGCGAGTGTCGCCGACAGCAGCTGCGTATAATCCGCGATCAACCCGCGCTCCATACGGCGTTCGGCGGTATAACCGAAGGGATCGAAAGCGGTGCCGCGCAAACCACGCAGCCGGGCCAGCACGCGGAGCGGGCTGAGTATCCAGGATCCGAACTCGCGCTTGCGCGGCCTGCCGTTCACCAGGCCGCCTCCCAGGATCGGCGGGGCGAGGTTGAAGGCGATGCGGGCCCTGTCGTCGAACGCCTTGGCGATATCCGCGCGCAGGCGATTGTCGGTCAGCATTCGGGCGACCTCATATTCGTCCTTATAGGCCAGCAGCTTGGCGTAGGTCCGCGCTACGGTTCGCGACAATGTATCGCGACCTGACGCGATGCCCGCGTCGACAGCCCGAACCTGCGCCATGACGTCGCGATAGCGCTGCGCCAGTGCCGCATTCTGATAAGCGGTCAGATGCGCGGCGCGATGTTCGATGATCTCATCGACGGTATCTGCGTGTGGAGCCTGATGCGGCGTGGCGCCCCGCGCCATGTCCAGCACAGCCTGCGGATCGGCGGCATAAAGCCGTCCCAGCCGGAAAGCGCGGATATTGAATGGCACCGCCACGCCATTCAGCGCCACCGCCTGCTCGATCGCCTCGACCCCGACGGGCAGCTTGCCGCCCTGCGCCGCCACGCCCAGCAGGAACAGATTGGCGCCGATCGTGTCCCCCATGATGGCCAGCGCGATCGCGGAGGCGTTCGCCCCGGTGAAGTTGTCCGTGTCCACCGCGCGGCGCAATTGCGCGGTCAGCAACGTGGTATCGGGATCGAAGTCGCGGTTGAACTGGAACGCCAGCGTCGGGGACACATCGCCATTGACGACGGCGCTGGTGCGCACCCGACTGAGCGTCATCGCGGCCTCCGCGCCCAGCGCAGCGACCAGATCGAACGCCAGCAACAGGTCCGCTTCACCCCGGCCCAGCCGCTGGGCATGGACCGCGCCGTGACTGGCGGCGATCCGCACATGGCTGTAGACCGCGCCGTTCTTCTGGCTGAGGCCGGTCATGTCGAACAGCGACATCGACAGGCCCTCGATATGCGCGGCCATGCCCAGCAGCGCGCCGACGGTGACGACGCCGGTGCCGCCGATGCCCGTGATCATGACATTATAGCCCGCGTCCCCGATCATGGCGCGCGGCGCATCCGCAAGGTCGGCAAACAGTGCCTCGTCGATCGTCAACGCCTTGGGCTTGCGCGGTTCGGCGTCGTACACCGTCACGAAGGAGGGGCAAAAGCCGTTGAGGCAGCTATAATCCTTGTTGCAGCTCGACTGGTCGATCGCGCGTTTGCGGCCAAACTCGGTTTCCATCGGGACCAGGCTGACGCAGGTGGATTGCACTGAACAATCCCCGCACCCTTCGCAGACCGATGGCGCGATGAACAGCCGCTTGGGCGGATTGGGAAAGGCGCCGGTCTTGCGGCGGCGACGCTTCTCCGCCGCGCAGGTCTGTTCGTAGATCAGGACCGTACAGCCGCTGACCTCCCGCAGCCGCTTCTGCACATCGTCCAGCGTGTCGCGATGCCCGATCTCTACACCCGCAGGCAGTTCGCGATTGCCCTCGTGCCGCGATGGATCATCGCTCAGCAGGATGATGGTCTTCACGCCCTCATCCTGCACCTGCCGTGCGATTTCGGCGACGGAGATGGGACCGTCAACCGGCTGCCCGCCGGTCATCGCCACCGCATCATTGTAGAGGATCTTGTAGGTGATGTTGACGCCGGACGCGACGGCCGCGCGGATCGCCAGCAGACCCGAATGATAATAGGTGCCATCACCCATATTCTGGAAAATATGCGGCGTGTCGGTGAACGGCGCCAGACCGATCCAGTTGCCGCCTTCCCCGCCCATTTGCGTGGGCAGCAACGCCACGTCGGGGCGGACGAAATTGACCATCGTGTGGCAACCGATGCCGGTCATGCTGACGCTGCCGTCCGGCACGCGGGTCGACCGGTTATGCGGGCAGCCGGAGCAGAAATAGGGGCTGCGACGTAGCGGTGCCGCGACCGCCTGGCCGGCACCCGCCAGACGGGATCGCGTCGCCCGCACAGCATCATTCGACAGGCCGAGCCGGTCGAGTCGATCGGCGATGGCAATCGCCAGCCCGGACGGGTCAAGCTGCACGATCGACGACAACAAGGGGGCGCCGTCCTCATCGGCCTTGCCGATGATCCGCGGATGACCGGGGATATTGACCAGCGTGGCCGCGATCTGCTGTTCGAGGAAGCTGCGCTTCTCTTCGATCACCAACAGCGTATCCTGTCCCTGAGCCAACTCGATCAGGCCGACAGGTTCAAGCGGCCAGATGCACCCAACCTTGTAAAGCGAAAGGCCCAGGGCAGCGGCGGCACCCTCGTCCAGACCCAGCAAAGCGAGCGCGGCGCGGACATCGCCATAGGATTTGCCTGCCGCGACGATACCCAGCGCTCGCTTCGGCGCGTCAATCACTACCCGGTCAATGCCGTTGGCCCGCACGAAGGCATGGACCAGGGGAAGACGATGCTCGACGACAATCTGCTCCTCGCGCAGCGGATTATAGGTCGCCTGCTCGATATTGATCCCGATCGGCAGGTCAGCGGGCCGTTCGGGCACCACTATCTCGAACCCATCAAGGTCGAGGTCGATGGTGGCGGTCTGCTCGGCCACCTCGTTGACGCATTTGATGCCAACCCACGACCCGCTGAAGCGGGACAGCGCGATGCCGAGTAGCCCGAAGCGCAATATCTCCTCTACATTGGCGGGATAGAGCGACGGGATGAGGCTTGCCGCCACTGCTTGTTCGCTCTGGTGCGCGACGGTGGAGGATTTGCCCCCATGATCGTCACCATAGAAGACGAGCACGCCACCGTTGCGATGCGCGCCGACATAATTGCCGTGCTTGAACGCGTCACCGGACCGGTCGACCCCCGGACCCTTGCCGTACCAAGCTGCGAACACACCATCATAGCGTGGGTTTGGCACAGCATCGAGCTGCTGCGTGCCGCGGACGGCGGTGGCGGCGATGTCTTCGTTGACCCCAGGCTGGAACCGGATATTCGCAGCTGCCAATCGATCGCCGATTGACCATAAGGTGGTATCGACATTGCCCAGCGGCGATCCACGATATCCAGTGATGTAGCCTGCGGTATTGAGTCCGCGGCGTTGATCCAAATCCTTCTGCGCGAGCATCACGCGTGCAATCGCCTGCGTGCCGTTCATTACGACACGCCCCCGGCTCAAGGCCCATTTGTCGTCCAGAGACACCGTCCGTAACGCCACAATCGCTGATCCAGGCACACCATTCTCCCAATGGAATGGCACTTTAGCGGGGGATCGTCCCGTCCGCTGTCAATCTGGCGACACCCACCCACAAAAGATCTGCGGTGTCGCGAAAGCGACAGCGAAAGCACATCGCGCCCGCTAGGTTGCTGACAGGGGGGACGGACTCATCCATGCAAAATCATCATAATATTATGGACCTGCGTCGTGCGGCCGTACGGGCGTTACCGCGTCCGATCTTCGACTATCTCGACGGCGGGGCGGAAGACGAAATCGTTCTGCGCCGTGCGACCAGCGCTTATGATGACATCGAGTTGCTTCCGCAGGCGCTGGTTGATCTATCGGCGTCCAATCACGAAACGCAGATTTTCGGACGCACCATCCCGTTCCCCTTGATGCTAGCGCCGACGGGTCTGACCCGCTTGTTTCACAAGGATGCCGAAGTCGCGGTCGCCGAAGCAGCTAACAAGGCCGGATTACCTTATTGCCTTTCCACCCTGGGCACGACCACGATGGAGGAGTTCGCACGCATGACCACAGCGCCGCGGCTGTTCCAGATCTATATCTTTAAGGATCGCGGGCTGACCGAGGAGTTCATCTCGCGCGCCCAGGAAGGCGGATATGACGGTCTGGTATTGACTGTCGATACGCTGGTCGCGGGCAAGCGTGAGCGCGATCTCGTCAATGGCCTCAGCCTTCCGCCCCGTCTTAACGCGCGAACCTTCCTGCAATTTGCAGCAAAGCCGCGATGGTCGCTTCCCGCTCTGTTTGGACGCAAGTTCGATTTTGTCAACGTCGCGCACCGCGTCGCGACGATGTCGGACAAGCAGGTACCGCTACACGTTTATGTCGCCGGGCAGTTCGACAATTCCATAACTTGGAAAGATGTCGAATGGCTGGCTGCACGGTGGAAGGGTCCGCTGGCGGTCAAGGGCATCCTGAGGGCAGAGGATGCCTGGCAGGCGAGCGAATGCGGAGCCGACACGGTGATGATCTCCAACCACGGCGGCCGCCAGCTAGAGACGGCGGTGGCGCCGATCGACCAGATCGCGTCCGTTGCCGGTGCGGTCGGGGGCAGGGTCAAGATCATCTGCGACGGCGGGATCCGGCGGGGCTCGCATATGGTCAAGGCCTTGGCGCTCGGCGCCGATGCCTGCTCGATCGGCCGTCCCTATCTTTACGGGCTTGCCGGCGGCGGCGCGCAGGGCGTGTCGCGCGCGCTGGACATCATGCGAGAAGAATATGAGCGCACGATGGCGCTGCTCGGCGCGGCGACGCCGCGGGATCTTAAGCCGTCCATGCTCAAGAAGATCGGGCCACGCGCATCAAGTGCCTGCTGACGACCAGCGAGGCGCTGCGCATCCAGCCCTGAGACAAGTAACCCTTGGCTGGCTATACGCCCCGGGTAGCGAAGAAGGCTGCCGGCTGGAAGACGGGCTGGTGATGTCGACGACGGAGATGATCGAGGCGGTAGAGCGTCCGTTGCGACCGACTGGCTCGGGCTTTCGGGCGACGCGCAATTCGGACGCCAGACCTGTTGCGGGTGCGTCAAATCCTGTCCGACGAGAGGCTGTCCTCGGCCAATCGTTTATTCGGCTTGTTTCCAGGTCTTGCCTGCCGCGCGATGGATTTGATCAACCACCATGGGAGCGACGAATTAATGGCTCTCACCGGCGCAGGATAGGTTCGAGGGAGTGGTCAGGCGCATTGGCGCTGACAGAAACAAGCCGAGTAAGCTGGTCGTCGCTGGCATCTTCGCCACGCTTGCTCGTCTCTTGGTGTTTCACCCCTGGAGGCCTGCTCGCCAGTCGGCCAAACGATCCAGTGCCGGCCGCAGAGTATCCGCCATGGGGGCGAGCTCATAGACATGGCTCGCAGCGGGTGGCGGAAGATAGTTGCGTCTCACTAGTCCTGCAGATTCGAGCGCGCGCATGCGCGTAGTCAGGACGTTTGCGCTGATCGCAGGGAGGGCATGTCGCAGATCCGAGAAGCGCCGCTGCCTTTCTCGCAGTAAGAGCAGGATTTGCAACGTCCATCGATTTTCGAGGACCTCGAACGAGCGTTCGGGTTCAGGCGCATCCAAAATTGCGGGCTTATGCAGCTTGGTTATCGTACATACCCCGATCACTGGTGGATATGTTCAGCGTACACCGCGACGATGCGATTGTTCGGGTGTGTCAGGAGCAATCGGGCCATTGGCATGACGCCTGTCGTGTTGCAGTTTCGGCACCAATACGTTACTTCAATGATTGAAGTCAACTATTGGCCGAACACGATGAAGCCGAAATCTTTCGCCGGAATGCGTTGCTCGATCGCCGGCGCTCTCGATCTTGTTGGGGATCGGTGGACACTCCTGTTGGTCCGGGATTTGTTGCTTGGCGTTGGTCGTTATGATGATCTGCGGGCGAGCACCGGCATACCCGATGCCACGCTGGCCGCACGTTTGAAGTATATGGCACTGCATGGCGTTGTGGAACGGGTGCGGTATCAGGACAGGCCCCCGCGTGATGAATATCAGCTAACGCCCAAGGGGCTAGATCTCTGGAAAGTCAGCCTAGCGTTGCGTGAATGGGGCGATCAATGGGACGCGACCGGCTTCGGCGCGCCGACGGTTGAAACGATCGACAGCGAGACTGGTCGCCCGCTCCGCCTCGCGCTCGTCGATCTAGAGAGCGGAATGGCGGTTCCTGATCACCGCCTGCGGCTACGAGCCACGCCTAACGCCGACGACACTATACGAAGCCTTCTCGATCGTTCCAGCAGGGTATCCCGCTGATAATCGATCTGCCGGCAACTTCACGCGGGAGAACCCGAGGATGTAGGCCCTTTTCGTGCACGACGACTACCAAGGTCACCCGGTTAACTTTAGGCGACGCCCGCGGAGAAGGCACGCAAGCGTCCTGCCTTGAGCTTTGTGCCCCGGAACCAAGGAGATAAATACCTGCTCGGAACCTGGCAGTAATGGCGTGATCGTGCGCCAAAGGCCTGCCTTGGGATATCTTACCGGCTTTTGTGGCCCATATGTTCATCAAGGGCGCTGGCGATCGCCGTCATCGCTCCAATGTTTGGGTGATACGGAGAAAATTGCCAGGCGCCTTCCACGGGAATGAAACCCGTAACCCATGGTTCGGCAGCGCACACATGATGGTCTCGCGACAGGGCCGACGCACGGACAATGTCCGCCCCCGATCGCTTTGCGACTGCGGCCGTAATCTCCGCAAGACGGGCAGCGGTGGTTCGTGTCTGGGTGGCCGCAATTCCTTCCAGGGGAAACTGCTGGCAGCCATGATCAGGCGGAGCGACCGTGACGTAGTCAACGAATATCAGACGAGCTTGTGGTGAGCGGCGCCGAACCTCCTGAGCAATTCGATAAAGTCCTGCCTCCACTTTCTCCCAAGCATCACCGGATCGTGCGCCCGCGGCGCTGGGTGCCTGCGCTGCTGACGCTGCCCATCTCGCCGTCATAGCGTCGCAAATCCTGGCGGCCGCCGACGATCGTGATGCGGGATCGCCGTTGCCCATGCACGTTCCCGCGAGCAGATCAGCAATGAATCCGACGTCGTTACCGCCGATCGTCACCGTGACCAGGGCCGTATCAGGAGTCAGCGCGTCAATTTGCGCGGGCAAGCCCTGTGATGGACCTAGCACGTCGGCAGTGGTCGCACCGCTGCAGCTGACATCGACCAGGCGGAGCATATGATTGCGCGCGAATTGATGCGCATAATTGTCGGCCGATCGCGCGCACCGATTGCTCGGCGTCTCGGTCGGCCCCCCACGCCAGGCCCGGCCGCGAAGGAGCTTCCCATGGCCACATATTTCGCCCCGGCGGCGATCAGATGTGAAGTTGGCCTCGGTCCAACGGAGCAGGCATTCAGGATAAGCACTAGGCAGGCGGGAACGGCGGCCGAAAGCCCCAAGCCCCATCTGTTCGTCGCGTTTGCCAAGATTATCCTCCTTCGTATCGGGATGCCTGCTGACCTCGGAATCGGCCTGCTGACGATTTGGCGAGCCATCCCGCATTGATGTCTGTGATAGTGTCGTCCGCGTCCGAGCTGGTCTCACTAGATCACGTTCGCGCGTGCGATGTGGCCCAATACAGCCGCGCTTGGCTTTGGCGTTCGCACAAACGTGGCACGATCCACGGAAGCCAGACCAAACGCCGGATGATATGCCAGCGACGCCGGGTGGCAACATCCATCGGAAGGTGCTGGCCGAACTCCCTCCATTTCAGGCGGACACGGCCATTCTCCGGTGCGCGATCAATGCCCGAGGGGATTGGTCGTGCCAGCGCCGGCAGGCGCGGGAATAGCTGCTCTGCTCGGCATAGCCGAGCATCGTCGCGATCTGGGCGACTTGCATGCCCGTCGCAGAGAGTTGCCAGGACATGTCGCGTCGAACATTGTCGAGGATGCCCTCGAAGGACGTGCCGATTTCGGCCAATTTGCGCTGGAGCACCCGAGGATGAAGCCCCATCTCGTGCGCAACGACTACCAGGGCCGCCCGATTTACTTTCAGCAATCGATGGACCATCTCCTGAACGTGATCGTGCAAGCTGAGCGCGGGCTTGATCTGGGCAAGGTATGTTTCGGCCAGCGCGAATGCCGCTGCGTCCCGTCCGCGGATCGGCTTGTCCAATGCATCGTTGGGCAAATGAACAGAATTCACCTCGCTCTCAAACTCCACCGCACAGCCGAACTGTTGGCGATATCGTTCCGGGGGAGAGATGCGGCGATGCTGCATCGTAACCCGAGCCGGAACAAAATCCTCGCCGAGCAGAAACCGGAATGCGTCCATGGCGATCACCAGCCCCTTCTCGACCATCTGCTCCCGATAGGCGATCTGGCGCAGCGCGATGCTGAGCGTAAATACAGCTGAACGGCCTGAGCGTTCCAGCGTGGCGACGTCGGGCGGCGCGCAGCAATATAGAAAACGACAGACGCCCTGGATCGCGCAAGCTGCCGTTTCGGAATGCCGGATAAGAACGGCGACGGGACCAAGAACGGATATGCCTTGCTCGGTGCCGAGGCGCAGACCGAAATCAGGGCACTTGAGGATCACTGCCGCCTCGCCGATGGCCGCGGCATAGCTTGTATAGGGAATTAGGAATTCATATTCCCCCCACCATCGATGGATCGACGCCCTGCGCACGCAGGATAGCATCGGCGTCTCCACCCATGCTGGAAACCAGCTCCTTGAAGTGCAGGAGCGAACTGCCGCGAATCAAATCCGTCATAGTCGCCAAATGATAAGGTAAATTCGTATTGAGACAAGTCTCAAGCGGCCTGATCTGTCATAATCGGATTCCGAACAAGTGCATTGCCAAGCAAGGTCATCGGCGAGGATGGGGCTAATGGATGGCAGCGTACTGGATTACGCTCGCGATACCGCGAGCCACAAATATGCGGACATGGTTCGGCAGGACGCGCGCATCGAGCCGTCATCAAGCCAATTGTCGCGAAATCATCGCCGCTGCGCTGCTCCCCGCGAGTCCGGTGGCAACACGTGCGTGAAAATGAACGCTTGGCTAAGACTTACGGAGAAAAAATGACCGCAGAACTGACCGAACGCAAAGCTCCCGTATTCTCGCTTCCGCAGGACCGGCTGCTGACCCTGAACGTGAATGATATTCCCGTGTTGAAGGATGCGGCAGGGCCGGGGGTCAGTTTTCAGCCGCTTTACCTCGATCCGGAAGTCGGCCTGTGGACCGTGATGGGTATTTTTGCTCCCGGTGCCGAACTGCCCGCGCATTTGCACACGGGCGCGGTTCATGGCTACACGCTCAGCGGCAGCTGGATCTATAAGGAATATCCCGATCAGGTCCAGATAGCCGGGTCCTATCTCTATGAGCCTGCATCTTCTTTCCATACGTTCTACGTGCCCGACACGAATACGGAAGAAACGCTCGTACTGTTCATCGTATATGGCGCCAATGTGGGTTTCACTGATGACGGTCAGTTCCACTCCATTCTCGACGCGCTGACGGTTCAGAAACTTGCGGAGCAATGGGCTCAGGCCAATGACGCCGGTACCATTCATTACCTGAAAGGCGGCAGCGCGGGATACACTAACGGCGCGTAATTCGCCCGTGGTCAGCCGCAATTGATTGGGCATGGAATGAAGGGCAGGCAATGACTATCGCCAAATGGGAAACGAAGACCGTCCAAGCCAACGGTCACCGCATCCACCTGACAATTGCGGGGACATCCGGCCCGTTGGTCCTGTTGTGTCATGGCTTCCCTGAGTCTTGGTACGCATGGCGCCACCAGCTTGGTGCCTTGGCCCAGGCGGGATATCGCGCCGTCGCGATGGACATGCCGGGTTACGGACGGTCTTCAAAGCCCACAGACGCCGTCGCATACCGGATGTTGGAACTTGTCGAAGTCTGCGTTGGCGTGGTCCAGGCTCTTGGTGAAGCCGGTGCGGTGATCGTCGGGCATGACCTGGGCGCCCCCGTCGCCTGGACGGCCGCCTGGACCCGGCCCGACATCTTCCGCGCCGTCGCGGGCATCAGCCTGCCGTTCGGTGCGCGCGGGCTGGCCTGCCTTCCGGGCAACCCCTTTGGCGAATTGCGGCCGGGCGTGGCGAGCCGGGCGTTGGCCGGGCCGGGCATGATGTTTTATCATGAGTATTTTGCCCTGCCCGGTGATGTCGCGGCACGGGAAGCGGAAAAAGATATCAGGAGCTGGCTGACCAGCACGCTCTACACCCTGTCCGCAGACCGACCGTTGCCGCCCGAACTTGCGGGCGTCGATCTCACCAGACTGCCCAAGGATATGCTTTGCGGGTTGGTCCGCGCGGCAATGGCCGTCCCCGGAGCGGGTGCTCTCCAATCCGTGTTGGAGTTGCCGGATGTGTTGCCCGGCTGGCTCAGTCAGGAAGATCTGGATTATTGCGTGGCGGAGCTGGAATATAGCGGGCTGCGCGGTCCGCTGAACTATTATCGCAACGCGGAACTGGATTGGGAAACGCTGGGCCAGTATCAAGCCACACCCGTCAGCGTGCCCGCCCTGTTTATCGGCGGCGACCGCGACATCGTTACGATCTGGAGTCAGGAGGCGATCGCGCGCGCCGGCGAGGTAGTCGCAGATCTGCGCGGCACCGTGATCATTCCGAATTGCGGGCATTGGATTACGCAGGAGCAGCCGCAAGCCGTCAACGAGGCGCTGCTCGCATTCCTGCAATCCCTATGACCGATAGGCCATCAATCTGGAGTTCTACATATGGCGGAGCCTAAGCTGCTCGCAATGGCAGGACGGGAAGCATATCACTATCCCCTGCTGCTCCGACAATTGCTCCTGAATGTCGGACAGCAATCGACGCAGATAGTAAGCGCCGGCCGACGGTTTACCTATCCGATGTTCCTCGAGCGGATAAACCGGCTCGCCTCAATGCTTCGCGGTCATGGCGTTCGGCCCGGCGACACGGTTGCCGTGATGGATTGGGACAGCCACCGTTATCTCGAATGCTATTTCGCGGTGCCGATGATGGGGGCGGTTCTCCAAACGGTGAACGTGCGCCTGGCGCGCGACGTCATCGCCTTCACGCTGCGTCAGGCAGAGGCGAAAGTTCTTCTATATCATTCCGATTTCGCGCCCATCGTGAACGAATTGTGCCAGGCGCTGCCAAACCTTGAGCATGTCATTCGTCTCAGCGACGATAATGAGGATGGTACTTACGAAGTCTTGATCGGCAATGCCGCTCCCGACTTCACCTTCGAGGATTTCGATGAAAACGCCATAGCCACGACCTTTCACACCACGGGAACCACGGGTGACCCGAAACAGGTCTTCTTCAGCCACAGGCAATTGGTGCTCCACACGCTTGCCGTAAGCGCCACATTCGCAAATCAGCCGGATGGGCAGTCGTTTCGACGCAACGATGTCTATATGCCCATGACCCCCCATGTTTCATGTCCATGCCTGGGGCATGCCCTATGTTGCCACTATGCTGGGGGTGAAGCAGGTCTATCCCGGCCGCTATGACGCCGCGACACTTCTTTCGCTGAAGGCAGGGGGAGGGGGTTACTTTCTCCCATTGCGTGCCCACGCTCCTGCGCATGATACTCGACGCCGCCAGCTCCGGAGGGCATGATCTGGCGCCTTGGACAATCGTGATCGGCGGCTCCGCGCTGCCTCCTGATCTGCTGGAAGAAGCGGTGCGCAGCGGCATCACAGTGTTTGGCGGCTATGGAATGTCTGAAACGGGGCCGATTGTTTCGGTTGCGCGCGTGCAACGGGGCGAAGGGGCGCAGACCGCCGCCCGCGCAGGGCTTCCCATTCCGCTGGTCGAAGTGCGTACCGACCCGCCCGGCCGCGGGGAGCTGCTGCTGCGCGCGCCCTGGCTGACGGCAGGCTATGGCGTGCAGAATTCTTCCGATCAGCTTTGGGAGGGCGGATGGCTGCACACCCAGGACATCGCGGAAATCGACGCTGACGGGGGTGTTCGCATCGTTGATCGTATCAAGGATGTCATAAAAACGGGCGGCGAGTGGGTTTCATCCATCGAGATCGAAGCGCTGCTGGTTGAGCATCCAGGCGTCGCCGAAGCGGCGGTCGTTGGGGAGCCGTGCGCCAAATGGGGCGAGCGGCCCGTGGGGTTTGTCGTCCAGACCAGCGATGGGCCTGCTTTCACGGCGGACGAACTACGCAATTTTGTCGCAAGCCATGTGACTGAAGGTCGGATCAGCCGCTACGCGGTGCCGGACAGGATCCTATTTCAGGAGGCGCTGCCTCGGACCAGCGTCGGGAAAATCGACAAGAAGCTGCTGCGTCAAAGCCTGTAGCGTCGGAGCGGGCCGCGGCCGTAGCTCGTCGTGAAATGATAAATTAAATTCGTGTACGGGCAAGTCTCGCGCGACGCTATCTGCCATTATGACTGGGCAATAACAACGAGCGGGAGATGCTTCCCGCCGCGGAGGATCGGCGCGATGCCATTCAGTAATTTCAACGAAATCAATTCCGATGCGAGGCGCATGCGATGAACATGCAGGCCGTCATTATGCGCCGAGGCAAGCTCGCGATGTCCGAAGCGCCCATCCCGCAACCGGGCGCGGGCGAGGTGCTGGTCAAGGTGCTTGCCTGCGGCATCTGCGGAAGCGATCTGCATTGCCTCACGCATGGCCCGCAGCTTCTCGCGAGCGCCCGTGAAGTCGCCGGTATCGAGCTATTCGACCCGGAAGAGCCTATCGTCCTGGGCCATGAAATCTGTGCGGAGATAGTTGATTACGGCCAGGGTGCGCGGCGGGATAGTGCGATCGGCACCCGCGTGGTTTCGGCCCCCTTCCTGCTCCGGCCGCAGCCGGTTACTTTGGGTTTCGGTGGTCTGGATACGCCGGGTGGTTTTGCCGAATATATGGTGCTGTCGGAAGATCTCCTGATCCCGGTGCCGGACGATATACCCAATGACATCGCGACCCTCGCCGAACCGCTTTCCGTCGCGCTGCATGCTGTAAACCGTGGCAATCTCGGGTCCGATGAAGTGCCGATCGTCATTGGCTGCGGTCCCATCGGGCTTGCCGTGATCGCGGTGCTTAAGATGCGCGGCATCGGCCCGATTGTCGCTGCGGACTTCTCGCCGTCGAGGCGGGCTATGGCAGAAGCGCTGGGCGCCGACATCGTGGTCGATCCGCGAGAGGCGTCGCCCTATGACTCATGGAGATCGGTAGCTGCCGCGCCAGACCCGTCGCGCAACGGGCGCCAGACCCAGATGTTTCCTGGATTTCCATTCCGTCCGTCGGTCATATTCGAATGCGTCGGTGTTCCCGGCATTATCCAGCAGATACTAGCGGGTGCGCCGCCCTGCTCAAAAGTTATCGTCGCTGGCCTGTGCATGGAGCCGGACAATTTCTACCCGACCTTTGCAATCATGAAGGAGATCGATCTGGCCTTCTGCATTGCTTACACGCCGCAGGAGTTCGCGGAAGCCTTCGCCCATATCGTCTCGGGCCGATTGCAGGTCGGCGGGTTGATAACCAGCCATGTCGGACTTGGCGGCATCGAGGACGCTTTCGCCAGGCTCGGCGATCCCGAGGGGGGGGTCAAAGTCGTCGTCCTTCCCCAATCGGGCGGCGCCTAGCAACTCGCGAACAGAAAATCAGGAAATACCCCTTCGGGTCGCACCGAAATTCGGGGCCACAGGAGAGTATCATGAACGACCAAACGGCATCCAGAGCACCTGTCTTTTCGCTTCCGCAGGATGAACTGCTGACCCTCAACGTCAACGATATCCCGGTCATGAAGGACGCGCTTGGACCGGGGATTCACTTTCAGCCGCTGTTAGCCGATCCTGAGGCAGGGATCTCCGCGGTGATCGGCATCTTCTCGCCTGGTATTGTCGTGTCGTCTCACCTGCACACCGGCGCTGTCCACGGATACACGCTCAAGGGCAGCTGGTTCTATAAGGAATATCCGGATCAGGTGCAGGTCCCGGGCTCGTACCTGTACGAGCCGTCCTCGTCGATGCACACCTTCTGCGTCCCGGAAACCAACACCGAAGACACGGTGGTCTTCTTCATCGTCTTCGGCGGAAACATCCATTTCGACGACGAGGGCAGGTTCGTGTCGATCCTCGATGCCATCACCATCCAGAACCTGGTCAAGTCGTGTGCTGCGGCCCAGGGCCTCGGTGCCGTCCAGTATCTGAAGGGCGGTTCGGCCGGCTATGCCGTCGAAAAGGTCAAGGAAAGCGCGCGCGTCAGCGAACCGGTCTGACGGATCATGCCGGCATCGGCGCTGGCGTCCGTGACGGCACGCTGAGCGGCGTGCGCAGGCGCCACCTATGCCGTCTACGAGCCGCACCGGGCTCAAAATACGGTCATTCAGGCGTGAACGATAATTGTACCGCCTGACGCAAACAGGAGATGATCTATGACCATTGGCACTGCCCTGGTGACCGGAGCATCTTCCGGCATTGGCGCTATCTACGCGGACCGTCTTGCCAAACGTGGTCACGACCTCGTTCTCGTAGCGCGCAATCGTGCTCGTCTGGACGCGATCGCCGAACGGCTCCGGGGAGAGACGAGCCGGCGGGTCGACACGGTGGCTGCCGATCTTGGTGATAGCGGCCAACTACTCGGTGTCGAGCAACTACTACGCACGCGGGACGATATCTCCATGCTCGTCAACAATGCAGGTGTTGGAGGGGTGGCACCGTTGCTCCAGTCCGACGTCGCTGCAATGGACGCGATGATCAACCTGAACGTAAGTGCCTTGACCCGGCTGACTTATGCTGCGGTTCCGGGCTTTGTGTCGCGTGGCGGTGGTACGATCATCAACATATCATCCATCGTCGCGGTATGTCCCGAGCTGCTGAATGGGGTCTACGGCGCGTCGAAGGCCTTTGTCCTGGCGCTGACGCAATCCTTGCAGCACGAGCTTTCGGACAAGGCCGTCCGTATCCAGGTGGTGTTGCCCGGTGCCACGGCGACGGAATTCTGGAGCATTGCCGGACTGCCCCATGAAAATCTCCCGCAAGAGATCGTGATGGGGGCCGAAGAAATGGTCGATGCTGCCTTGTCAGGGTTGGACCTCGGCGAGGTGGTGACGGTTCCCGCGCTTCAAGACGGCGCTGATTGGGATCGCTTTGACGCCTTGCGCCGCGATTTGGCACCCCGGCTGTCGCTGTCTTTTGCAGCCTCTCGATACAAGGCTCCGGCGCATGCAAGTCAATGAATGAACTGGCGGGATACCTGAAATCGTAAGTGACATTACTAATAGATTTTAGAAATCCAAAGTAATGAGCTTAAGATCAATATATATAATGTGCGCTTTATAAATTATATTAATATAATAATATAATTACAGGACGAGGGTGACATGGACAGAAAATATTTGCTCTTCGGTAGTGCTTTGGCTGCTTTTACGGCAACACCGGCGTTTGCGCAGGATGCAAACGCGCCACAGTCCGATGCCACATCCGGACTCCAGGATATCGTAGTAACTGCACAGGCGCGTAATCAAAGCCTCAAAGATGTGCCCGTTTCAGTATCTGTCGTCGATGGCGCCACGTTGCAGGATAAAAACCTGTTGAGACTGGATGACATCCAGTTCTACGTTCCAAACTTTAAGATGACGGAAGTCGGGATCACCACAAGTATCTTCATCCGGGGCATCGGCTCTGGTGAAAATCAGGGATTCGAGCAGTCGGTCGGCTTATATATCGATGGCGTGCACTATGGGCGCGCGAAGCAAACGCAGGCGCCCTTCCTCGATATCGATCGGGTCGAGGTTCTGCGCGGGCCGCAGTCGATCCTGTTCGGCAAGAATAGCGTCGCCGGCGCGCTTTCCATTACCACGGCGAAACCGACCCGTTCGTTCAAAGCCTCGGTTGTGTCGTCTTACGAATTCAACGCCAACGATTTCGTTACCGAAGGCTATGTATCAGGCCCGATAACGGATCATGTGCGTGCGCGTCTCGCGATGCGGTACCGTGACGCGCAGGGCTTTGAGTTCAATCTACGCACGGGCAAGAAAAACCCGCAGCGTGACGAATTCGCCGTGCGCGGAACGGTTGAGGTCGACTTGACGGATAACCTCACCGCGACGGCCAAGGCGGAAATGTCGAGGTTTGACCGAACCGGACGCACCGGCCAGACCTTCGTGTCTGACCCTATCGCGGTGGGCCCCTTTGCCGGCCTCACCTATGGCCAAGTTCTGTATAATGTGTTCGGCCAGGACGCCTCTGTCCTTGACGAAAAGCGGGATGGACGCAGGGCGGCGACGGGCGAATTTTCTAATAATAAAATGCAGACTTACTCCCTTGGTCTGGATTGGAAGATCGGTGACTACACTCTGAAAAGCACATCGGCCTTTACGAGGTTAAAATATAACGATAATTGCGATTGCGATTTCATCGGCGCCGATATTTTTAGCGCCGGGTTTCGGGAGAAATTTGATCAGACCAGTCAGGAGATTCGTCTGATATCGCCGGAGTTCGACAGTTTCGACTTCATTCTCGGTGGATACTATGAACACACCAAGCAAGATTACGGAGACCAGATCGTCGTCCCCGGCAACTCGCTCTTGATCCCTGCAATCAACGCCCAGGCACCGGGGTTTGGCAATCTGCTTGCGAACACGCAGGCTGCTCGAACAGCCCGCGTGAAGGGGGGATGTGCTGTCAGCCTTCGCGCAGGCGAATTGGCATTTCACGCCTGACGTAACGCTGCAACTCGGGGGGGCGCTATACCTACGAATGGAAGACCGGCTCGCGTGGTATGGTGATCCGTGGCACCGATGGAAATGCGTTGCCGGCCGCTCAGGTCGCCGCGCCGCTGGTCTATGCAAATCTGTTCGGGATCACGTCCGAGAACCTTGCTGGTCTTGGCGCGCAAGGGGCATTCTTCATAGACCAGTTGGGTCGGCTTCCCATTTCAGGCTCACTGAAGAAGGGCCGGTTTTCACCGGACGTGAAGCTGAAATGGGAAATCGCACACAATCGAATGATTTATGCGTCCTGGTCGCGCGGGTATAAATCGGGCGGTTTCGATTTTCGAGCCAATAATCGCTCCGTTTTCCCCACCCTTGCAGACTCATTTCAGTTCAAAGATGAGTCGGCGACAAATTATGAGATTGGCGGGAAATTCAGTTTCGGCCGCAAATTCGAAATCAACGTGGCGGCATACCACACCGTATATAAGGATCTTCAGGTCGCCATCTATGATGGCATTCTCGGATACAACGTCGGAAATGCTGCCAAGGCCAGGGTTCAGGGCGTCGAGGTCGATGGCCGCTGGGCGGTAACTGACCGCCTGACCCTTTCGGGATCGGCTGCTTTTACGGATTTCAAGTTTACCGACTATCCTAATGGCCAGTGCTATTTTGGGCAGGCGCCGACCACTGATTTGAATGGCGACGGGATATTGGACCATTGCAGCTATAACGGTCAGTCGAACCAGCTCGTCTCAAAATTGGAAGGAACGCTGGCGGCGGATTATCATTATCCAATAATTCCCGGATATGCTCTCGACGTGACCGCGGACATGTCCTTCAAGAGCAAGTATAACGCCTCTCCGCTCTTCGATCCACATGCCATCCAGGGGGCCTACCAACTGGTCAATCTGCGTCTCGCCTTGTCGCCTGATAGCGAAAGATGGCAGATTGCCGTGCTCGGCAAAAACATCTTCGACCAGCGGCCTTTGACCTACGCGGGTGCTCTGCCGTTAGCGTCTGGTACGTTCGGCTCCGACGCCCTTACCGGTTTATTCCTGCAAGGTCGTCAGATATCCATACAGGGTCGTATCAACTTCTGAAATGGCGTTCATCGAGACATGATCCTGCGCACGTGAGCAGTTCCATATCTGAGCGATTGGAGCTTCCCGGCAGCTTTTTTCCGGGAATCGTCTAAAGTTCGCTCGGTGTGAGTGATCAACGATGGGGTGGTCGATCTGTTCGAGCCCGGCGAATAGGCGAACCGATCGACCATATCCCGCTGCCGGGCGGGGCGCTCGAAGTGTGGATTGAGCCAATCTGGCCGGTGGCCGAAATTCCGGATATCGATAATCGCAATTTCGAAGGGAGGGACCAAGGGTCGTACCGTGGTCGACGCCAATGCCTGACCGGCTGTCCCTATCGAAGCTTTCGGGCGCTCAGCATCCCTTGGAGAACGTACGGCATGAAAACCCTTATCCTCGATCGCGGTCAGAGGAAGAGAACAACAACGGCTTCATTTCTCCGCAACGTCCGGTTTGTCCCTCCCAGACAGATCTGTAGCGCGGTGAGCAGGGCGTTGCGCCTATCGATTGGGAACCCAGGGTGATTATGTCTCGACCCGCCTGTTACGCTGACTCAGGGGCATCATTGCCGACGTTCAAACACGAGCAGAGTTGACGCCGCGGCGCAGAGGCGGCCCGCACCGTCTGAAGGGTTGCTTCGGCGAAGGCGACGCGCCTTCCCATCGACGCGACGCGGCCTACGGCTCTCACGGTACCGCTCGCATCGCTCAGACCGCGAAGGTACGAGAGACCTTCAGCTCGAGGGTCGTATATCCCTGATCGGCAGTCAGGCTTGAATGGACGGCGACGCCGCAGGCACTATCGAGCAGTGTCGCCGCATAGCTCCCAAGGTCCATCGACGGCGATCTTGGCTACTGCAGATGCCTTAAATAGTGCGCAAAAGGGTGCCAATCAGCCGATCCCTTAGGTCGAGTGCCTGCCGAGAGTCGCGTAATGACAAACTAATATCGTGTGCAGGCAAGTCTCGGGTGGCCCGATCTGCCATACAGAGTAAGCAAATTGCAGCGAGAGAATTCGCGACGCCTTCGCTCAAAGTGCTTTCGCCAGGCTCGGCGATCCCGAGGGGGGGTCAAAGTCGTCGTCCTTCCCCAATCGGGCGGCGCCTAGCAACTCGCGAACAGAAAATCAGGAAATACCCCTTCGGGTCGCACCGAAATTCGGGGCCACAGGAGAGTATCATGAACGACCAAACGGCATCCAGAGCACCTGTCTTTTCGCTTCCGCAGGATGAACTGCTGACCCTCAACGTCAACGATATCCCGGTCATGAAGGACGCGCTTGGACCGGGGATTCACTTTCAGCCGCTGTTAGCCGATCCTGAGGCAGGGATCTCCGCGGTGATCGGCATCTTCTCGCCTGGTATTGTCGTGTCGTCTCACCTGCACACCGGCGCTGTCCACGGATACACGCTCAAGGGCAGCTGGTTCTATAAGGAATATCCGGATCAGGTGCAGGTCCCGGGCTCGTACCTGTACGAGCCGTCCTCGTCGATGCACACCTTCTGCGTCCCGGAAACCAACACCGAAGACACGGTGGTCTTCTTCATCGTCTTCGGCGGAAACATCCATTTCGACGACGAGGGCAGGTTCGTGTCGATCCTCGATGCCATCACCATCCAGAACCTGGTCAAGTCGTGTGCTGCGGCCCAGGGCCTCGGTGCCGTCCAGTATCTGAAGGGCGGTTCGGCCGGCTATGCCGTCGAAAAGGTCAAGGAAAGCGCGCGCGTCAGCGAACCGGTCTGACGGATCATGCCGGCACGCCCAGGGTTACCTACAAGTGGCGGGAGGAATCGTGGGCGGCGAATCGAAAATAGTCTAAAAATCAGGCTTGTAGAACGATTGCGTTCCCCACCGAGGGGGTAAGGAGATGATCGATGTCCATCGGCGGTGGTCAGGGTGTCGCGCTGGTTCTTGAAGCGCTGTGAACGGCAACGCGGTGCCCGTGAGCGATACTGTGTCGCGAGATTGTGTCCTGCAGAAGGAGGCGGTCATCGATGAAAGCACGCGGCGCCTGCTCGAGGCGCCGATCCTGCCGCTCCTGATCCGCCTTGCCTGGCCGAATATGGTGATCATGGTGGCGCAGGCCTCTACGGGCTTGATTGAGACATGGTGGGTGGCCAAGCTGGGCACTGACGCGCTTGCTGGTATGGCGCTGGTCTTTCCGCCAGTCATGCTGATGACAATGATCTCGGGAGGCGCACTCGGGGGGAGCGATCTCATCGGCGGTGGCCCGTGCGCTGGGGGCTGGGCGCCGGCAGGACGCGGACGCGCTTATTCTACACGCGGTCGCCATCAATATCGTCGTCGCGCTGGGGTTCACGACCTTGTTCCTGTTTTTTGGGACGCCGATTTACCGAATGCTGGGCGGCAGAGCCGGAGAACTCGAGGCAGCGCTCGTCTATTCCAACGTTGTCTTTGCCAGTGTCGTCTTCATCTGGCTGATGAACGGGCTCGCGAGTGTCATTCGGGGCACTGGAAATATGCTCTACCCTGCGTTGGTGACTTGCGTTGGTGTCATCGTCCTCATTCCCATCTCGCCGGCGCTGATCTTTGGTTTTGGCCCGATACCGGCGATGGGGATCGTCGGAGGCGGGTTGGCAATGGCTGCCTATTATGTAGCGGGAACGCTCGCCATGGCGTGGTACATCCTCGCCAATAGAACTCCTGTTCGGTTTCGTTGGGTGCGGCTGGACTGGACGTTGCTCGCAGGAATCCTGCGGGTCGGCGCCCTCTCCGCTGTAAATTCGATCCAATCCAATGCCGTCATCGCAGGAGCAACGGCGCTTGTCGCGACGAGTGTTGGCGTCAGCGCGGTTGCTGGCTTCGGAACTGGCGTGCGACTCGAATATCTGCTCGTCCCGTTGATCTTCGGTATTGGAGCGCCAATGGTCGCCATGATCGGTACGAATATCGGCGCGGGACGGCAGGATCGGGCGCTCAGTATCGCCATGGCTGGCGCCGGCATTGCCTTTATCGTTACTGAGGCCCTTGGTCTCGCAGCAGCCCTGTTTCCCGAGGTGTGGCTCGGCCTGTTCAGCGCCGAGCCGGACATGATCCTAGCGGGCACCGCCTATTTGCGGATCGTTGGCCCGGTGTACGGATTTTTTGGCCTAGGGCTTTCGCTTTATTTCGCTTCGCAGGGTGCAGGAAAACTGTTCTGGCCGATCACGGGTGGGTTTCTCCGCGTGGTGATCGCACTTGGCGGTGGTTGGCTTGCCCTTAAACTCACGGGGTCGATCGAGTGGCTTTTTGTAGCGCTTGCCGTTGCGCTCGTGGTTTATGGGTTGATTGTCTTTGCTGCCGTCCGCTCGGGACTTTGGTTTCGCCCACTGGCGATAGAGCGGCCGCGAGCAGCCATTTCGCCTACGGTGTCATAGCATCCCAAGGCGCAGTTCGCGGCGCCTCGGATGAAGTCGTCAGGAGCGCTGCCGAACGAACGGCTTGGGTCTGCATCAACCAGTCGTACGCCGAGACGGGGTGAAGACGCGGTGCGATCACCGCCAGTCGTGCGGGCGTGGGGGCGCCGAAGTCATAGGGGGCAATCAGGCCTGACTCCGAACGAACTCGAACAGCCTTTTGGTACGGACTCGCACGAGCCGGGTTGAAAAGAATCATGATAGTCATCATATATCGCTAAGAATGACCGGCATCATCAAAAAGTGGCCGAGTCTGGCTGCCTTCTGCGGCGGCCGCCGGCGGTGTATAAAGGAGTAAAGGTCAATGGCGATGAATGGGGCAAAGGCGCTCAAGAAAACAGCGCTTCTCACTGGGGCATCGAGTGGTATCGGCAAAGCTGCAGCTTCTGCGCTGGTGAATGCAGGTTACCGTGTAATTGGCACGAGCCGTGGCGCTACGCCTGACGAGGTACGCGACGGCATCCGGATGATTGCATGCGATGTCACATCCGACGAGTCCGTCGCAGCGGCTGTGGCGCTGGCGCATGCCGAACTCGGGCAGATCGATTTGCTCGTCAACAATGCCGGCTTCGGAGTCACAGGCGCAGCCGAAGAAAGCTCGATCGCGCAAGTCCACGCTCTGTTCGAGACCAATTTTTACGGTGTCGTTCGGATGACCAATTCGGTCCTGCCGATCATGAGGGAGCAGGGTAGTGGACGCATTCTCAATGTTGGTTCTGCGTTGGGGTTCATTCCCGCCCCCTACAGCGCCTATTATTCGGCGACCAAGCACGCCGTGGAGGGCTATTCGGAATCACTCGATCATGAGGTCCGTGAATTCGGTGTCCGCGTCGCGGTGATCGAGCCTGCCTCTACACGGACATCATTCGAGAGCAGCAATGTCCCCTCCGACACACGGCTTGCGGCCTATGATGCGAGCCGAGCGAAGTATCTTGTCGCCTTCGGGAACGCAATGTCCGTGGCGGATACCGCGGAAAGCGTCGCGGAAACCATTGTGCTGGCGGCACGCAACGAAAACCTGCTTCTTCGCTACCCTTCTGGCAAGGCGGCGCGACAGACCGCATTCGCCCGTCGTTTCCTCCCTCGGTCTCTCTTCGACAAGATACTGCATAAGCAATTCGGCTTGGCATAATCAGCGAGAGTGATCCCCATGCGCGCACTGGGAATTCCCTTCACGGCGAAGGTTTGTTTTTCGAAGCCTTATAGTCAGCGCCGGACAAAGGAAATCGATGAGAGTTCCTCATAGAAGCGTTGGATTGGGTTCGCGTTTTATCGAGGCGCTTTTATTTTCTTCCGATAGGTGGCCGTTGGTATTTTACTCCATCTGTGACGTTTACGAGCAGACCGGAGCCGTGGGCGCCATCGATCTCGCGCCGCGGGTAAGTCGCGAACTGAAGCCATCATCTTGGTGCGTGCCGACGTTGTGGCGACGGCCGCATTATATGGGCGATTTTCATAGGAGCCGGGAGACAGGCTATGTTTGAGGGCTTCAGGACCGAACGCATAGCGCAGTCTAATGGCGTTTCGATCCAAACCCGGATCGGGGGTATTGGGTCGCCAGTGCTGTTATTGCACGGCTATCCCCAGACCTCGGCCTGCTGGCATGCCGTTGCCCCAAGGCTTGTCGCGGCGGGATTTAGCGTGATCGTGCCCGATCTTCGAGGATATGGGGCGTCCGATAAACCCGAGTCCAGTGCCGACCACGGCACCTATTCCAAGCGCGTCATGGCGGCGGATCAGGTCGAACTGATGCGCCATCTCGGCCATCAGCGCTTTTTTGTGGCTGGTCATGACCGGGGAGGCAGGGTCGCCCATCGCCGCGCGCTCGATCACCAGGACAGTGTGAAGCGGCTCGCGGTACTGGACATCGCACCGACTGCAACGATGTATGAAAGCACCGACCGCGACTTTGCGACAGGCTATTATCACTGGTTTTTCCTGATCCAGCCGGCCCCTCTGCCAGAGACGCTTATCGGCGCCGATCCCGACTTTTACCTCAAGAGCAAACTCGCGGCATGGAGCAAAAGCGGCATGGATGTTTTTGCCAGCGACGCTCTGGAGGAATATTGCCGCGCGTTTCGCGAGCCTGCCTGCGTCGCCGCTACCTGCGAGGACTATCGCGCCGCCGCGAGTATCGATCTGATTCATGACGCGGTCGATAAGGATCGTCGGATCATGGTGCCCCTGCTGGCCCTTTGGGGGACGAAAGGGCTGGTGGGCCGGCTGTTCGATGTTCTTGCATCGTGGAGTGCCAAGGCATCCACCGTAACGGGCCAGGGGTTTCCAGTGGGACATTTCCTGCCGGAAGAAGCTCCCGCTGAAACTGCCGAGGCGCTCGTCGCGTTCTTCTCGGCCGACGAATGATGTTTGTTCGTGATACTTGGCGATCTTTGGGCGAAGGCTGCAGGGAGCAAGAAGCTGCAGCAAAACCACGGTCGTGGATCGCCTGTGTCGATTCCGGTGAAGATGCGCATCCTTGGAGCCTGATCATCGAAGAAGCGTAAGGATATCGGCAATTGCAAGGGACCAGGCAGGCGATCACGAGATCGAGAACAGCGTCGATCGCTTGTGACTATTGGTCGTTTCACATTATCGATGAGATTGACGCTGGCCTGGTTCGCTTTAAGGATCTGCTTGCGGCGTTGCCAATTGCGCCGAACATATTGGCCCGAAGGCTCGCTGACCTAAGGGAGCTTGGTCTGATCGATCGCAGGCAATGCGAACGAGACTTGCGCTGTTTCAACTACAAAATCACTAAGCAGGGCCGTCAATTGTTACCCGTGATCGCTGCTCTTCGGGAGTGGGAAGGGTGGGACGGCCGGCTTGGTGTGCACACAGCCCAGGACGTCCCGGGCTCGGTCGGGGAGCGGAGCTTTCGCCCGGACGTGAGAGTGTAGACTAGGGGGATTTCCTCAGGACAAGGCGGGTGCCGGGTTGATCCCTCCATCAATCCACGCGCGCGTCTGTTCCAGGACTTCATCCGACAAAGCCGGATCGTCGACTGCCCTAGCGAGGATCACTGCTCCTACCATCGCTGCCCACGTCCCGATTGCCGCCCGGCGCCGGTCTTGTGCGCTTGCTCCGGGTACCGCCGCGCTGACGCGATCGATCTGCGATCGCAGGCCATCTGTCATGGCCAAGCGTACCGCCTCGCTCTGATGCCGAATGTCCGCGGCCAGACCGGCGGTTGGGCAGCCTTCGCCAGCATTGTCGCGGTGGTGCGGCGAAAGATAGGCGTCAAGATATGCACGAATGTCTCCCGCTCCGCCTGGCTCCCTGGCGAGAACATGCGCCAGGGTCTGAGCTATCAAATCGTCTTTCGAACTGAAGTGACCATAGAAGCCGCCATGGGTGAGGCCTGCGGCTTTCATAACCTCCACGACGCTGACCGCGTCGAAGCCTTTCGACCGAAAAAGCCGGCTGGCCTCATCAAGAATCCGCCCTCGATTCTCCGCCATCCGTTCTCGACTGACTCTCATTCCAAATTCTCCGCTCGGTCCGTTGACATTGGCATGACGCGATTCATATCTGCCATCAATCATGATATCGGTCATAAATATAGGTTCGCGGACAAGGAGCGCAATATATGATCACAATGCCCGCCGCAGACATAGTTTGCTCAACGTTCTGAAGGGCGCCTAACCCTTGGCATGGGCGATGCGATTTTGCGCATCAGCCTCAATGCAGAGCGGCAGTGGCAGACGCTTGCAGGAAAGAACAATAAGGAGCCGGCTTTTGATAATAACCGAACTGAACGATCGCATAGCCTTTATCAAGCTCGCGCGGCCCGCAACGCGAAACGCGTTGGCAATCGAGGACTGGGTTGCGTTGAAAACAGCCATCGAGCGTATCGCCTCGACATCTGCGCGGGTCATTGTGCTGGCGTCTAACCTCGACGCCACATTTTGTGCCGGCTCTGACCTCAAGGCGATGGAAGCTCTGGTGGGGCAGCCAGAACTGGTCGTGGAATTTCGCTTGGCCATGCGCGAGGCGATCGAAGCTTTAGCTGCTGCGGCCATTCCTACCGTGGCGAACATCCAGGGCGATTGTTTCGGCGCAGGCGTTGCTCTTGCTCTGGCCTGCGATATTCGCGTGGCGGGCGAGCGGGCTCGGTTCGGCGTTACTCCGGCGAAGTTGGGCATCTCCTATCCGGCTGAGGATATCGCGCGTCTGATTGGGGCCGTCGGATCGGGACAGGCTAGCCGGTTGCTGCTGGTCGCCGACACGATTTCTGCAGCCGATGCGCATCGCGCAGGTCTCGTGCAATTGCTTGGCGAGGCCGTTGAGGCAGAGCGGATCGCAATGGCGATCGCCAACAATGCGCCGCAAAGCGTAGCTACCATGAAGCGGCTAATCCGGGCCACCATGCAGGGCAGCGAACTTGCGTCCGACGAAATCTTCGACGGCTTCTTCGCATCTGAGGCATTCGCGGAAGGGTTGAACGCATTTAAGGCCAAGCGTCCGCCCATTTACGCTGACGAGCCTCGCTCGCTCGAGAAATGACGATCCGCAGGCGATCCGCTTCGTGCACTCGGCCCGGCTTGAGCGGGTGCCGAGTGTCTCCGTTGCCCGGTTGACATTTAGATGATGCACATCATATTGGCGCTAATCATGATAAATGTCATGAATAATAAAATTGTGTCATGGAGTGCGAACAGGCCATCATGAAAGCGTTCATCCTTGATCGATATAAGAACAAATCACTGCGCTTTGGTGATTTGCCGGAACCCGTTTTGGGTTCAGGCGATGTGCTGGTTGAGGTCCATGCCGCTGGGCTGAATCCTCTCGATGTCAAAATCCGCGATGGGGAATTCAAGCCGATCCTGCCGTATCGCCCGCCCTTGGTCCTAGGGCATGACGTGGCCGGAACCGTGGTTCAGGTCGGCACTGGCGTCCGACGCCTCAAACTGGGTGACGAGGTCTACGCCCGGCCGCGGGATGGCCGGATCGGGACATTCGCGCAGTTCATCGCCATCGACGAAGCCGATGTGGCACTCAAGCCCAGGAGCTTGAGCATGAAGGAGGCGGCCTCCGTTCCCCTGGCCGGTCTGACCGCCTGGCAGGTGCTGGTCGAACGAGCGAACTTGAAGCGGGGGCAGAAGGTGCTGATCCATGCCGGCTCCGGTGGCGTGGGCATCTTCGCGATACAGTTGGCAAAGCATCTGGGCGCCACGGTCGCAACGACCGCAAGCACGACGAACGCAGCGCTGGTCAAAAGCCTCGGGGCCGATATCCTCATCGACTACAAGAAGCAGGATTTCGAAAAAAATCCTCTCGGGCTATGACGTCGTCCTCAACAGCCTGGACGGCAAAACGCTCGAGAAATCGCTGGGGGTGCTGAAGCCCGGCGGCAAGCTAATCTCTATCTCGGGCCCTCCCGACCCCGATTTCGCAAGACAACAGGGACTGAACTGGGTCCTGCGGCAAGTCCTGCGGCTGTTGAGCGCGAGCATCCGGCGCAAGGCCCGGGGCAAGCGGGTCGGCTATTCCTTCGTGTTCATGCGCGCGAACGGCGAGCAGTTGAGCGAGCTTGCCTCGTTGATCGATGCCGGGATCATTCGCCCGGTGGTGGATCGAACCTTCCCGTTCGAAGCGACCAACGAAGCGCTGGCCTATGTCGAAACGGGACGCGCAAAGGGCAAAATCGTCGTCACGCTGAAATGAAGGGCGTGCCCCAAGACATGATACCGCCGCTCAACAAGGTGGCGCGTCCGAGCATACCAGCGAACCTCCAATAATACGGGCCGAGCGCGCCGCTATGGCCATCCGTTGCGATCGCGGTCTGAGCGCGCGGCCGCAGCGCATCGAGGATCTCGATCAGCCGCGCGGCGAACGAATAAACCTGCGTCTCGACCAGTGGCGCCAGCGCGAGCAGATTCTGGAACGCGGCGCGATCATTTGCCAGAATGCCCTGCATGGCGCGTTCGGCGAGCGTGTCTGCCTTTGACCATGATGCACTCCGTTGGACTTTATTTGTGACGGCCTGTGATTGGGAGAGTGCGGTATATGGCCTTTCGGGATGACGCGGACCGTTCGTCCGCGCAACCGTGGAGGATGGTGCATCGATAAGCAGCCATCCATCGGAGTGGGCCAGCTTGAACGCCAATGCTGGCTCGCCATCGAGCGCAGCCAGACGCGCCGCCTTGTCGTGCGCGAGCGTCAGGGCGAAGCGGAGCTGGGCGTGAATCCCCGCCAATGCCTCGCTCATCTTCACCTGAAGGTCGTTTTCAATCGGAAGGCGCATCAGACGAGCTCGCGACGCTCCTTGAGCGGACGCCAGAACGCGTGGAGAGTTTGGTTGCCTGTCGGTTCAAGCGATGCCGCATAAATGCTTTCCTACGGTCATATCCTACCTCCCGATATTCAATCCGCAGACCAATCGTAGAGCGAATGAACGGCGTCTCGGGGCGAGCTGCGACACGGGTAGGCCGGTCAACAGCGTGAATTTCATGTTCTGGCGCCCGCTATGTCCTGATGCGGCGTCGTGGATTGTGCGTCGCTTGCAGCAATGGGGTCACGATGCTGGGCTTCGATATGACGAATGCGCGCCTCGAGGCTGAGCAGATAGTCGCCACGGGGATCGTCGAGGCCCGCAAGAGCCTCGAGGAAGGTTCGCGACTTGTCGATCAGCTTGGCAGTCAATGTTCTAATCGTCCTGAGCATCTTCTCTCCTCCCTGGTTGACAATGGTTGAGTGCTTTCCATCGATGGCGGCGCTCAAAGCTCGAGGCGACTGATCATGCGTTGACGTCGACCACCGTGCGGCCCTGGACCTTTCCTTCAAGGATGGCGGCTGCGATATCTGGCACCTCTGCGAGCCCGATGACCTTCATCGCCCGGGCGAGCTTTTTGAGATTGAGATCGCGTGCCAGACGCGTCCAGGCTTCAACGCGAACGGCCTGCGGTGCGTTGACTGAATCGATGCCGGCAAGGGTGATGTTGCGCAGGATGAAAGGCAGCACCGTTGTTGCAAGATCAAGGCCCTGGGCGAGGCCACAAGCCGTAACCACACCGCGATATTGGGTCTGCGCGAGCGCATTTGCCAGTGTATGGCTGCCGACGGAGTCCACAACGCCGGCCCAGCGTTCCGCCGTGATAGGCGCACCCGGTTCAGATAGTGTGCGGCGGTCGATGATTTCGGCTGCGCCAAGATCGCGGAGATATTCGGTCTCTTCAAGACGCCCCGTTGAGGCTACGACACGGTAGCCAAGCCCGGACAACAGCGCGATCGCAATCGATCCGACGCCGCCACTGGCACCCGTCACGAGGATGTCGCCTCGATCCGGCGTTATCCCGCCATGTTCGAGTGCAAGCACGCACAGCATGGCCGTGTAGCCTGCCGTACCAAGCGCCATGGCATCCTTCGTCGAAAAAGGCTGCGGGATCTTGACGAGCCAGTCGCCGCTCAGCCGCGCTTTCTGGGCGTAGCCGCCGTGATGTGTCTGGCTAAGACCCCAACCGTTAGCGACGACCTTGTCACCGACGTCAATGCCTGGATAGGAGGACGCTTCGACAATGCCGGAAAGATCGATACCGGCGATCAGTGGAAACGTCTGGATGATATCTGCGCGACCCGAAAGAGCCAGTCCATCCTTGAAGTTCACCGTCGAGTAGTCGACCGCGATCGTGACATCGCCCGGCATGAGGACCTTTTCGTCCAATTCGACCAGATCCGACGAGATTCTACCGCCGGCTTTGCTGGCCAGAAGCGCCTTGAATGTCATGGGTTCATCCTGTGAGGGAAGCCGCCGATTGCAGCGAGAGGCTTAATCGGCCGACCGGTAGCGCTCGGCGGGAAGGGCTTGGGCGAACCCTGGAAGCATTGCCTGCCGCAGCCCTTGGTAGGCGTCCCATTGCCCGGCGTCATAAAGCGGCGGGATGGTGACCGGTTCACGGCGATCGAAGCCGATCAGCGCCGCGTCGACGAGGTCGGCGACTTCCATGACCGCAGGAAGCGTGTCGACGTCGACGCCGGTATGATCCCAGATTTCCGTGCGCGTCGCGCCGGGAAGCACGGCCTGGACATAGACGCCCCTGGGGCCAAGCTCGAGACTAAGCCCCTGGGACAGGAACGTGACGAAGGCTTTGGTCGCGCCGTACACCGCCATACCGAATTCCGGCGCGAGCCCAACCACCGATGAAATATTGACGATAGCGCCTTCCCCGGCTTCGGCAAGCCTTGGCGCCACGGCGCTGGCGAGGCGCGCGACAGCCGCCGTGTTCAGCGCTACAAGTTGGGCGACATCCCCGGTCTTCTGCTCAACGAAGCTTCCACTGAGGCTGCCTCCGGCATTGTTGATGAGCACGCCGATCCGGCGATCGTCCCGCAGTCGCGTTTCGACCGCGGCAATCTCCTCAAGATTGGTAAGATCGGCCTGCAGGATGTCGATCTTTACACCCGTTTCTTCGCGGAGCCGTGCCGCGACGTCTTCCAGCCGCGTCCCGTTGCGCGCGACTAGCACGAGGTCATGCCCGCGGCGGGCGAAGCGATCCGCATAGGCGGCGCCGATTCCAGTCGACGCTCCGGTGATGAGGACTGCGGGGGTAGCGGTCATGGTATTGCTCTTTCTTCGCTCTAGCGATTATTCATGATGGACATCATCTTTGATGTCCATCATCAAAATGTCAACACGGCCGAGAAAATCAGCCTGGCGTCGGTAGCGGCCATCGAATTTTGAACCATGCCGACGTTCCTCATGCCGCCGGATATTCGATGTCGGAGGCGACCTTGCCGCTGCCGAACGACCAGTCTTCCATTACCGTGTTCGCTGAGAGGCGGACGAAAACGTCGTTCGGCGCCAGGCCTGGCGATGTGGCGAGCTTTTCAACGAGGCGGGCCACGAACGCCTGCTTCTCGTCGCGCCGCCGTGCGTCGGACTCGATGTTGATGAGGACGAAATCGTCGCTTCGCTCGCCCTCGATCCCGAACCGCCGGTCGTAGATGAGCGCCTCAGGTTCCAGCTGTTCGATGATCTGGAACATGTCATTTTCGGGCATGAGATATGCCTCGACAAGGCTCTCGTAGATGCTCTGTGACAGCTGCTTGATATACTCAGGGGACTTGCCCTTGATCATAGTGACGCGAACGAGTGGCATGGTCTTTTCCTCCTTTTATGTGGTTCAGGGTGACCGCAAGAATGATCCTTCGAGCAACAAACCTGTCTGCTACGCTGGCTTGAACCGCTATTCCTCGGTGCTGAAGCTCACCCCTGCGTGCATTTGCAGCCGCTCGACCAGACGGCCCTGGAGCGCAGCGCCAGGGGTCCAGATGCCACCGGGCACATCGGGTGCGCCGGCCAAGGCGATCGCCGTTTCGGCCAACATCTTCGATGACGCGCCATAGCCCGGGTCGACGTCGCCTTTTACCGACGTGCGCACCTGACGCCCGTCCGCGGCGATTGCGATGAACACGATGTGGTAGAAGCCGGCTTCGCGCTCCTCTTCGGTCGGCCCCTCGCCAGGCTTGGGCAGTTCGCCCATATCCTCGACGCTCGGTATTTCGCCGCCGCCAATCACCATCTCGTCGTAGACGAAGTCTCTGCCATAGGGATGACCCATCAGCATGTTCGAGCGATGGACATTCTTGGTGTCGACCGGCGCCATGATGAACGGTCCGACAGGCCCCACATCGGGATCCTCTCCGACCTGGTCGCCAAGCGGTTGATCTGGCCCCTCAAAGCCGGGCGTGAGGCCAAACGGGCTCATCATCACCGCGCGCTGCACAGCATCATTCTGGACTGCGGCCATCGTCGCCATCACGCTCGCGACCGAGCCGCCCGAGGGACCGCCCTGCATGCCCCGCAGCCGGGCCTTTACGCGCGGCACGGTAGCGCCCAGCTTGGCTTTTGCCGTTTCCTGGGCGTGATAGACTCCCAATTCGAACGCCATCGAATCGAACCCGCATGAGAATAGGATTCGTGCGCCGGCCGCTTTTGCTGTCGCCTCGTGCGCATCGATCATCTGGCGTATCCAGGCGGGCTCTCCGCACAGGTCCAGATAGTCGACCCCCGCTGCCGCGCAGGCGGCCACCAAATTCGAACCGTACAACTGATAGGGGCCAACGGTGGTGATGATCGCCCTGGCGCTCCCGATCATCGCGGCGAGCTGGACCGGGTCGCTTGCGTTGGCCACCACCAATGGCGTGTCCTTGGGGGCGCCGATCTGCTCGCGCACCTCTGCCAGCCTGGCTTCGCTGCGACCGGCCATGGCCCAGGTCAGCTCACCGTCCACGCCATAGCGCTTTACCAAATGCTCGGCGACGAGCCGGCCTGTGTAGCCACTTGCCCCATAGAGGATGATGTCGAACTTCGCCGCCAGGTTCATCGCGGGCTCCTTGGTTTGTGAATTCGTCGCGCGCGCCGGGCGCGCGACCAGATTGTTGAATGGGCCCTTTTGAGGCCAGGTCAGATGTGGCTGGCATCGAATAGATCGTCCCAAAGGCCACCATCAATCGCCGGAGGGATGGCGCGTCCAGGCTAATGATCAGCACTCCCCGCACCAGCCATCCGGCCCCCAGGGAAGTGAACGACCCTGGGGAAACGCTTCTCAAACGGGCCTTCTCTATGCCCATGGCTTGAGGATCGTCTTGCCGATGGCATGACGCTGCTCGATGAGACGATGCGCGTCGGCGGCGCGCTCCAGCGGGAATTTTTCAGAAATCTCTACCTTGAGGTGTCCCGCTTGGACGAGGCTTACCAAAGTATCGAATGCCCTCTTCGATTCCACAGGCCGCGCGGCAAACCATTGCCCGACATAATAGCCCGCCACGCTTTGCCCCAACCCGAGTAGTCGCACGGGCGCAAGATTGGCAAGTTCACCCGAAGCATTACCATAGACGACGAGACGGCCGAAGGGAGCAAGAGCATCCAGGCTCTGGTCAAAAAAGCTCCCGCCGATCATATCCAGAATGACATCGGCGCCTTTCCCATCCGTCAGTATTTTGACTTCATCGGGCCAGGTCGCGAGGCCGTAATCGAGAGCATGGTCCGCGCCATTGGCCAGCGCCTGCTTGCGACGATCCTCACTGCCGGCAGCCGCGATAATGAGTTTGGCGCCCAGGATGCGGGCGATTTGCACTGCATAGGTGCCAACTCCGCCGGCAGCACCAGGAATGAACACGGTATCGCCGGCGTCTACTCGCGCGACTTCCGCCAACATTTGATAAGCGGTCACCCCAGCGACGACGAGCGTGCAGGCAATGTCGAGATCGAAGCCCTCTGGGAGCTTGAATGTTCCCTGCGCCTCCGTGACCAGATACTGCGAATATCCGCCCAGGTCTGTGATGCCGAACACGGCGTCTCCGACCACCAGATCCTCGACGCCTTCACCCACCGCCTCAACGAACCCGGCGACCTCGCTGCCAGGAACCGCGGGGATCTGGGTTGGAACCGGGTAGGGATCGCCGCGCCGACGCACCACATCGGCGAAGTTTACGCTCGCCGATTCGACGCGGATCAGCACCTGACCAGGACCTGGTTCCGGCCGCGCCACTTCCGCCACCTTCAGAACGTCCGCGCCGCCAGTTTCAGAGAATTGCACTTGTTTCATACTTTGCGCTCCATATGTCCGCGCTGGCGGATGCGAAGGGCATTCTTCGCATGGCTGCAGTCACGGCCCGAATGTCGAACGATTCCGGCATTCTGGTTTAATTCTGCAACTATGGTGGACTCACTGCCCTGCATGGTTTAAATTTGCAACTGGAATCTTGTCGGGCGGCCGATTTGGTACAGAATGCGAACGCCGGATGGATTTTGGCACTAAAGGGCCTTAATCGTCGGAAGCGACAACGGCTGGTCAGGCACCGGCGTGAAGGAGTGCAATGAAGGGGAAACGGACGACGCTGGAAACGAGCGCATGCGCGATCGCGCGATCCCTTGGGGTAATCGGCGATTGGTGGTCGCTGCTGATCGTTCGTGACGCTTTGGCCGGGACGCGTCGTTTTGGAGAGTTTCAGCAAAGCCTAGGATTGGCCAAGAACATCCTGACCACCCGTCTGCGCAAGCTCGTGGCCTGCGGCGTTCTGACCACGGCACCTGCCTCCGACGGGTCCTCCTATAAGGAGTATGTCCTGACCGATAGAGGTGAACGGCTCTATCTGGTGGTCGCCGCGCTTTGGCAATGGGGAGAAGAATTCTGCTTCGAGCCCGGGCAACTTTCCTACGATCTGGTAGACAGCCAAAGTCATAAAAAACTACGCCCACTTGAGCTGAAGTCGCAGGACGGCCGTACTCTCGGCCCGCACGACTTTATCCCACGCGCGCGTGGAGACTGAGCATCGCTTCCGCCGAATGAACGCCTTGCCGCACGCCATTTATTTGTTGGCCTGCAATGGAAAATGCCAGCCGAGCCATAGTTCTATGGCTCGGCCAGTGTCATAGTATCTCTGCAGCGTGTCCGGTTCTCAATCCTTTACGGATTGGCGCAACTAGAACATTGTATTGCTGTTTGCTGCTTCAGCCGGCACTTCTTGAATGACGTCCCAGTGCTCCACGATCTTGCCGTTTTCGACACGGAATATCTCGACTGTTGCAAGCTCCTTCCCGAAGAAAAAGCTCTTCGCATGAATCCAGACCAGATCGCCGTCGGCGGCCACACGCTTGACTTCCGCGTTGATCGGCACACCGCTGTCGATGGCGCCCTGAATAAGTGCTCGAATCTGTTCCTTCCCATCAGGGTAGAGCGGGTTGTGCTGAATATAGGTATCCCCCCAATAACGATCGATCGCGGTCAGATCCAGATTGCCGAAGAGCTCCTGCGCCGCTGTGAGGACGAGTTGCTTATTGGTCTCGGCCGTCGATGATGATGTCGTCATGATTTTAGTCCTTCTTGTTGATGATTATGGGGTAGGGTGGTTGGACAATAGGGGAGGGTGCCCTGTCTGGCGGTTCTGAACGTCAAGAGTCCCATCGGCCGCTCAAATCGCCTTCCCCCGATACATTGAGATGCGCACTCGGGATGGCTCTTCGCCGCGTTACCCATGCAAAGACGGATGCCCCGGCCTAGATCAGTTCGCCGATCGCTGCGGGATCGAAGCCCTTCATGCCGCCGCGATGGTTTCCTCTGACCTTTTCGACCCAGTGGGAATCGCTGATAAGCGCGCGACCGACCGCGATCAGGTCGAACTCTTCGCGCTCCATTCGCTCGATCAGCCGGTCGAGACTTGCCGCACCGGAAAGCTCGCCGCCATTGGAACTGAAGAAATCGTTGGTCAATCCGACAGAGCCGACGCTGATGGTCGGCGCACCGGTTAGCTTCTTCGCCCATCCAGCGAGGTTGAGACCGTTCTCGCCGTCAAGTTCCGGGAATTCCGGGTCCCAGAAGCGGCGTTGCGAGCAGTGAAGGATGTCGACCCCGGCCTCGACCAACGGAAGCAACCAATCTTCCAATTCCTGCGGTGTCTCAGCGATGCGCGCGGCATAGTCCTTCAGTTTCCATTGGCTGACGCGCAAAAGGATCGGGAAATCGGGACCGACCGCCTTGCGGATCTCGGTGACGAGTTCCATTGCGAAGCGCGAACGATCGCGGATGCCCGGACCGCCATAGCGATCATTGCGCTCGTTGGTGCCGGACCAGAAGAACTGGTCAACCAGATAACCATGCGCGCCGTGGATCTCGACCGTGTCGAAACCGAGGCGTTTCGCATCGGCGGCCGCAGCAGCGAAGGCAGCGATGGTGTCCGCGATATCTTCCTCGCTCATGGTCTTGCCATGCGTGGCGCCGGGCGCGAGCAGGCCAGACGGGCTTTCAACGAGGCCCTCGGGCGTCCAGTCAGGGTCAACCGGCTCAGCGGCGCCAGTGTGCCAGATCTGCGGGCCCATGCGTCCGCCGGCGTCATGTACCGCATCGATCACAGTCTTCCATCCGGCCAGGGCTGACTCGCCGTGGAAGAATGGGATAGCGGCATGGCTGCGCGAGGCAGGTCGGCCGACGACTGTTCCTTCGGACAAGATAAGCCCGACCTGTCCTTCGGCGCGGCGCCGATAGTAAGCGGCGTTGCTCTCGCCAGGAACGCCAGCCGGCGCATGGAAGCGCGTCATCGGCGCCATGACGAACCGATTTTTCAGTTCGAGGGACTTCACGCGAAAGGGTCGAAACAGAACGTCATTGGGGGCTGAGGACATTTGTAAGGCTCCGCTAGGGACGGCCTTAGAGGTATAAATTGTAAACCTGGCGTCAATAAGGTACTTTGGATCGCCCAGGTATCTTTAAGGAAACCGCCTCATGGAAGCTTGCCAGGCCACGCGTTTCGCCGCCGAATGTCCCGCCCGCGTGCTGTTTGATCAGATCGCCGATAAGTGGTCGATGATGGTCCTGACTGTCCTGGATTCAGGGCCCTTGCGTTTCAATGCCGTAAAACGTCAATTGGAGGGCGTCACGCAAAAGGCGCTTACGCAATGTCTCCGCCGGCTAGAGCGCAACGGGCTGGTCACTCGCCGGGTGATCCCTGCGTCCCCGGTTGCCGTTGAATATGAGATCACGCCGCTGGGCCGTTCGCTGCAAGAGCCGTTCAAGGCGCTTTACGAATGGACTCTTGCGAGTTTGCCGCAGGTGGAACTGGCGCGGCAATCCTTTGACGAGCGCATTGCGGCCTGACTACTGACACTGCAATCCCGGCTCCAGGGGCCGCCCTACTGCGACGCGAAGATGCCGCCGACCCGGCGGCGCACCTTGAGAACCGAACTGCAGGGCCGCGCTTTATCCGGTACGCCACGAACCGTCGCGCTACGATGCGGGTTTATGTGCTCGAATTCTTGCCCGCATCACCAACAACTTCTCCGGATCGAGATCGCTACTTGCGCCCGCCAACTCCCCTCCGGCCCGGTGACGTAACTCGCCAACAGTTTGGCGTCTTTGGGCAAGTTAGACGAACCCGGCGGACTTAGTACCCTTCTCCATGACGTGCGCTCGAATGAGCGTGAAAAGCATCCAGGAGAGCGGCATGAACGGTGGGGTTACCGGTTTCTCGATCGACGGCATCGATGTGGACGGCTTGCGCACGAGGTACGCAGAAGAACGCGAGCGGCGCCTTAATCCGGCGAAGTTGGACCAATATGCCGAGGTCGAGGGCAAACTGGATCATTTTCGCGACGATGCTCGCGTGGAAACGCCACTCATCCGCGATCCCGTCGATGAAACCGTTGAAGCACTCGTCATCGGTGGCGGTTTCGGCGGGCTGCTGATGGCGGGAAATTTGAAGAAGGCGGGCATCGACGAACTTCGGATCATCGAAAAGGCAGGCGACTTTGGCGGGGTCTGGTATTGGAACCGATATCCCGGCGCGCAGTGCGACATCGAATCCTACATCTATCTACCGATGCTCGAAGAAGTCGGTTACGCTCCGAAAGAGAAATACGCTTACGCAACTGAAATCTTTGAACATGCCCGCCGCCTGGGCAACCATTTTGACCTTTACGACAAGGCGCTGTTTCAAACGCAGGTCGAGAGCATGACCTGGGATGAAGCGGCGGCGCGATGGACTGTCCGCACCGATCGGGGCGACATTGTCAGGGCGCGCTATGTCATGACGGCCAGCGGGCCGCTCAATCGCCCCAAGCTGCCTCGCATTGCGGGCATCGATCGTTTCAACGGCAAGCTGTTCCACACCAGCAGATGGGATTATCGCTATACGGGTGGCGATCAGGATGGCGGTCTGACGGGTCTTGCGGACAAGCGGGTGGCCGTGCTGGGCACAGGCGCGACGGCCATTCAATGCGTGCCCTTTCTAGCGCGCGACGCAGAGCATCTTTATGTCGTGCAGCGCACACCCTCGAGCGTCGGAAGGCGCGGCAACGCGCCCACGGATGCGGCATGGTGGGGGTCGCTTGTCCCCGGATGGCAGCGTGATCGGATGGACAATTTCAACGCGATAATCGCCGGTGCCAAGACCGAGAAAGATCTCGTACAGGATGGCTGGACGGAGATATTCCATGATCTCTTCGTCGGCTGGCGTCCGGACGATGACCAAGCACTGACACCGCAGGAGGCGGGGCGCCTCGCCGAGCTTGCCGATCTTCGCAAGGGCGAGCAGATGCGGGCGTGGGTAGAAGCGCATGTGGATCGCACGGAAGTCGCCGAAGGCCTGAAGCCCTGGTATGGTGCGCTGTGCAAGCGGCCAGCGTTTAACGATGACTATCTGCCGACATTCAATCGCGACAATGTGACCCTGATCGATACGCGCGGGCTCGGATTGGACGAGGTTACCGAAACGGCGATGATTTTCGCTGGCGTAGAATATCCGGTCGATTGCATCATTTTTGCAACCGGGTTCGAGGTTGGCACCGCAAAGAACCGCAGTTCCGGTGTCGCAATACGCGGCGTCGGTGGCGAGTTGCTGACCGATCATTTCGCGAACGGCCCTCGGACATTTCATGGCTTTTATGTCCATGGATTCCCGAACCTGTTCCTGCTCGGATCGGGCAACAACGGCATAAAGGCTAACTTTACCGACATGTTGGGGGAGCAGGCCGAACATATTGCCGGGGTCATTGCCCGCGCGCGCGCGCGCGGCGCGCAGCGGATCGAAGCGACCGCCGAGGCGGAAGCCGCCTGGCGCGAGACCATTGTCGAGAAATCACAGCCGCTGCGGTCGGTTCTTGCCCACTGCACGCCGGGCTATTTCAGCGGAGAAGGCGACATCGAGAAAAGCTGGTCCGCAAACACATATGGCGGCGGACCGTTAGAGTTCTCCGCGCTGCTCAAAGACTGGCGCGACCGCGGCGACCATGCGGGTCTGAGCATCACCTAGGATACCGATCGAGCTGGCCCTTAAGTTCCCGCAGACATCAGGAACTCCGGCAGATGCCGTTGAAATTCACCCATAACACGCCGGAAGCCTATCCCTTCCCGCTGCTGATCGGAAAACTTTTGGGCGGACTTGGCCAGCGCCGTGATCAGCATATCATCAGCAATGGAACGGCCTTCACGCACGCGCAGCTGGATCGCCGTAGCACGCAACTGGCTGTGGGTCTGTTGGCAAGTGGTGTCATCCACCGCCCTCGAGGAATCACTGTGCTGCGTCGCCTCCGTTTCGAAGACGAGCGCCGGGAAGATCGACAAGACAGCGATCCGAGCGCCGCCGATATCGATGCAAGGTCAATAATTTATAAGGTGAGAGGATTAGGCATGTCGGACGTCGAATTTGAATCCAGGACGATTTATGCAAATGATCACCGGATCCATATGAGGATTGCGGGTTCATCTGGTCCGCTGGTCCTGTTCTGCCATGGCTTCCCGGAATCCTGGTATTCCTGGCGCCATCAACTTCGTGCATTGGCGGCGGCTGGGTATCGCGGCGTTGCGATGGACATGCGCGGCTATGGGCGATCAGGCAAACCCGTCGAGGCTTCGGAATATCGTGTGACGAAGCTGGTTGCCGATTGCATCGCGGTTGTAGAGGCAATGGGCTCGAGCGACGCAGTGATCGTCGGCCATGATCTGGGCGCGCCGGTGGCCTGGACAGCGGCCTGGACCCGGCCCGACATTTTCCGCGCCATCGCCGCCCTCAGTGTTCCCTTCAGCGGGAGCGGCTTTGCCGCTTTCCCCGGCAGCCCATTTGGCGAACTGTCCCCCAGTGAAGTTCAGAAGCAGATCGCCGGGCCGGACAGGATTTTTTACAGCGAATATTTCTGTCTGCCGGGCGATATCGCGGCGCGTGAGGCCGAACGCGATGTGCGAGCCTGGTTGACCAGCGCCATGTACGCCTTGTCCGCGGAGCCTCCGCTTCCGCCCGAACTTCAGGGCGTCGACCTGTTGAAACTACCGCGAGACGCGCTTCAGGCCTTCGTCCGGGAAGTGATGAGTGTGCCGCGCGACGGCGACATCGCGGCGATGCTCAAGGCGCAAGGCCAGCAACCGAGCTGGCTGAGCACCGAGGATCTCGATTTCGGGATTGCCGAGCTGGAATATAGCGGGCTTGCTGCCCCGATGAAGAATTACAGGAATGGCGAGATCGACTGGGAAACATTGCGGCAATATGGCGACATTCCGGTGACAGTGCCGGCCCTTTTCATCGGTGGTGACCGCGATATCAACACGATCTGGGGCCAGGAGGCGATCGCGCGCGCGCATGAGAGGGTGCCGCATCAGCGCGATGTCATCATCGCCAATTGCGGGCATTGGATCCAGCAAGAACATCCCGAAGAAGTCAATGCCGCGTTGCTCGACTTTCTTGGTTCGCTTTGATCCACCTTCGGGCCGGGGCAGGCGCTCTCGCGCCGCCCATACCCTTCCCTGATCGTTTGGAAGGCGCAGGCCTCTAGAAGAATGTCCAACGCTTTCCCTGGAGCGCGGGTGGGTTGTCAAGAGATCCGGACGCGACTGCTCCTACCTTCCGCGGCCCATCGCTCAAAGCGCGGCCGCACCTCCCGTCTACGTGACATTTTCGCTCACATCGGATGGCTGACGAGATCGGCTAAGCGACTGGTCCCCGTGGCGCAAGCATGGCTCAGGAAAGCCATGGTCAGTCTTGGGGCGGGCAAGGGTGCCACTGCGGTTCGTTCGCGCATTGCCGCAGACCGTCCGAATATGCTCATTAAAATATATTTCTATTGTTATGATACATATAATGAGGTAGTATCTATCTTCTAACGTTAGGGGGGAGAGGTTAATGACAAAAGATCGCCTTGCGCTTGCCGCACAGACCACGGCGTCGCAGTTCGTAATGGGGATTGCATTGTGTTTGGCTGGGGCAGCCTCGCAGGCACACGCTCAAGACGCGCCCGTAGCCGAGAATGCCGCCCCCGTGAGTGGCGATATCCTCGTCACCGCTCGGAAACGAACGGAGACAGTGCAAAGGGTACCGGCAACCGTCGGCGTTGTAGGCCCGGAAACGCTTGCGGCGACAAGTTCGACAAGTCTGTTGGAGCTTCCCAGCGTTGCCAGCGGCATCAATATCACCAGGCCGGGTATCGGCAACGAAGTCGGGATCACGATCCGCGGTCTCGGGTCCGATGCATTCGAGCCGTCATTCCACACATCGGTTGGTCTGTTTGCCGATGAGATTTACATCCCTCACAATAGAGGGTTCGCTACATCGATGTTCGATGTCGAGCGCATTGAAATCATTCGCGGTACCCAGTCCGCGTTGCTGGGCAGGAACAGCACCCTGGGGGCCGTCAAATTGGTCAGCCGTAAGCCGGGTAATGAATTTTCTGCCGACTTTCGTACTTCGTATGAATTCGAGCGGGGTTCGACCCAATTTGCTGGCGGTGTGGATATTCCGATTGCAGAGAATCTGGCCGTGCGTGTCGCGGGTTTGGTCTCGGATGATCAAGGCTGGGTTTATAATCGGGTTAGCCAGGACTATGGGGCGCATCGCAAGGATACGGCGTACAGAGCGGTGCTACGCTGGCAGCCCAGCGATCGCCTGGACATCACTGCCATAGCGCAACATGGGGTGAGCCAGAATCATGGATTGGCGATCGAATTCATCGACGACAACGGGGGGCACGGCTGAATTTCTCGCCGCGCTTGCCGGCTATCCTGGGGTTGTCGATGAAAAACTGGATCTGGTAACTGCATACGGCGGCAAGATAAGACCGATCGATCGTCTCGGGGCTGATCGCTACTTGTTGGCGGCGAACCTGCAGCTGGGCGATTACACACTGACCTCCGCTACCGGGTATTACGATTATCATGAGAATGACATTCATGACGTAGATGTCCTCCCGGGAGATTATTACCAGCGTATTGTGAACGAATCGGGCCAGCAGTTCAGCCAAGAAGTTCGCATCGCGTCACCCACCGATCGTCCGTTCGACTTCATTGCCGGGGCTCTCTACCTTCACGAAAAATTCGACAACAAGACTGTCTATGACCTCAACTATCCCTTCGGGCCTGCGCCGGGGGGTGAACCTCGCAGGCGCATTCCGGGTCCATTTAGCCCAGGATACTGACGTTTTCTCCGTCTTCGGCCAGGCGAACTACAAATTTACCGAGCAATTGCATATCTCGCTTGGCGGTCGTTGGACTGATGAACGCAAGAATGGCAATCTGGGTCGCGAGATCGTGAAGCCGGGCCTCGTATCACTTTTCGCGTTCCCTGCTTACGCCCCTTTTCCCGTCAAACGCACCGACAGCACCTTCGATTATTCGGCTAGCGTCCAATATGATGTAAGCTCCAATGCGATGCTCTTCGCCACTTATAGCAAAGGCGCCAAGGCTGGCGGTTTCGCTCTAACGCCCATGCTTCTGCAGAATGCGGGCTATGGTAGGGAGACTGCCAGGACCGCCGAAATCGGTCTCAAGTTGCAGGATGCAGGCCGCCGATGGCTCTTCAATATTTCCGCCTTCAATACCAATGTAGACGACTTTCAGCAGGTCTTGATCAAGGGGCCCGTCGTCATCGTAGAAAACGCTGATCTCAGAAGCAGGGGGGTGGAGTTGGAAGCTTATTGGCGACCTGTTGCGGGATTTCAAATTCGGTTGAACAACACATATGCCGATGCCAAGAATAAGACTACCGCAGAACCCGCCCCGATTGCACCAAAATGGTCTGGGAGCGCGGGGATTAACTATCGGGCCGGAATCGACCGGGATGTCGACGTCATCCTGGATTGCTCGGTGGATTATCGTAGCCGTCGCTACTACCTGCCTACCGCTACTACGCCCAGCGGAGCGCCATTTACACCGATCAATATCAGCCTTGCGGTCGCCAAGCACGACGATAGTTGGGAAGTGCGGCTGATCGGGAGAAATATCACCAACGAACTGGTGCTGGCATCCGCCGGTCCGGCACCGGGAATGCCGTTCGGCAGCATCGGTATTGCCGAGCGAGCGCGCACATTCGCGCTTCAGTTGAGCGGTCGATTTTAACAGGCATGAGGATTCTGGCTTGGGTCTTCTTCCCAGGTCCAGCTCAATATTACGAAGATCGTGCGTCGCGACTTGGCGGTCTTTGGGGCAATCATCCAGCAATGCGAGTGCGTGCTTCCACTTCCAAATTTCGCAAAACTCTCGCGCCGGCGTTGAAATGTCTCTTGAGGTATCGGCTGGCACTGGTTGCGTCGCTATAACCTAATCGATGCGCGAGCTGGATTATGTTAGGTCGTCGTTCGGTACGAAAATATTCGACCACAATGCGCTGGCGAACTCTATCGAGGATGGTCGCGAAATTGGTTCCGAATGCCGATAGCTGTCGTTGTAGCGTCCGTTCGCTCATGGCAAGTGCATGTGCGACTTGATTGAGTGTTGCACGACCATCCGTGATGTTTGCAGTTACGATCTGTTCAACTTCATATTGCAGGTCGATGGGAAGGTCACGCGCCAAACTCTCCAGATGTTTTTCAAGATAGGCGAACATGTGCGGATTGCCGCTAGCAGATGGACGGGTGAAATCGCTGCGACGAATAATCATTGCATTGCGATCGGCTCCGAACTCTAGCGGACAGCGAAAAATAGTACGGTGACATCGCGTGTTGCTTGGGGCTGGGTGATCAAATTCGATCCTGACCGGAGACCAGCTTTCGCCAAGCACCAGGCGTGCGATACGCAGGTCGAGGGTTATTGACGCCTCGATGAACTGCGATCCTCCATAACGTAGCGGTATCATCAGCAGATGCTGGAGGGCCAACTCCTCGCCCTCATCTTCAATGTGGAGTGCGATGGCAGCGTTTGAAGTATGAACAAACCGCTCGTTCACCCGGATAGCGTCCTTAAAAGTGGGAGCGTGATCCCAAAGGAGGCTGAGCGGACCATAGGCTCCGCGGAAATTGGCCCAAGTCGCCGCCGCAGCGCCAAGGTCGGCACGACCGGTGATCACCGAGCAAATCTGCATCATGTCGATTAGGGCGTGTGCTGGTACACGATCGACAGTGGCGCTGGCCACAAGGATTGCTCTGAGTTCATCGTCAAGCAGCGGTTCGAGAGCTATGCCATTCTCCCGTACATAACGCTCAAACTGGCGCAGAGCGCCAGCATTCGCCATAGCCTCCATTACCTCTCCTCCGAACTCACATTCTCACGTCATCGCGGATGATTGGTCGATCTGCACGCCGATCCACTTGCGTGTTTGTTCCAGAACCTCGTTCGAAAACGCAGGGTCGTCGATTACTAGGGATGAGGATCACTGCCCCTACTATCGCCGCCCAGCTTCCGATTGCGATGCGGCGCCGGTCGGCTGGGTGATCCCCTGGAAGCTCCGCACTTGTGCGGTCGATCTGCGATTTTAAGCCGCTGCTCATGGCCAACCGCGCCGCCACGGTCTGATGGCGGATGTCGGCCAGACCGGCCGTTGGGCACCGGTGGGCCGCATTGTCGCGCTGGCGCGGCGACAAATAAGCATCCAAATAGGCAAGAATATCGTCCCCGCCGCCAGCGACCTTAGCGAGAGCATGGGCAATGGATTGGGCTATCAAGTCATCCTTCGAGCTGAAATGCCCATAAAAGCCGCCATGGGTGAGGTCCGCGGCTTTCATCGCTTCCGCCACGCTGACCGTTTCGAACCCCTTCGCTCGAATAAGCCGGCTTGCCTCATCAAGAATCCGACCTCGGTGCTCCGCCATCTGTTCTCGACTAGCTCTCATTCCATAATTCTCCGCCCGCTCCATTGACATTGGAACGATGGAATTCACATTCGGCATCAATCATGACGAATGTCATGAATATAGACTTCATCAACGAGGACCGCAATACGGCCGCTCGTTGTTCGTTAACGCCAGCGTGGACGATCGCGGGCTGTTGAAGGCGCCCACCCTCACGGTCGCGCGGCTGCGCGAGTAGGTGATCCGGTGCGGCGTTGATCTCGCGACTCATATGAGGGCGAACAGTTCGCCACCGGCCAGACAATTGCGACGGCGCTCGATAGCTCGCAGGAGGGCGGCGCTGGTTTCTCGCACTGCTTGCTCGGCCAGGCACTTTCACAGATGTGGAAAGGGTGAAGAAGGCGCATGGACGTCTGGATCTGCTATTTCATCGGCATCCAGATTTGTCGGCAATTGAAAGCTTCAAACCAAGCTTGCATCAATGCGGCATCCTCAGCGGGGTGAGGCGAAGAGGCGATCAATCGCATTCAACACGAACGCCTTGACACTGGCGGCTGAATTCCCGGGGCGGCGGGGCGCCAGATGCGCAAGAGCGATGCGGCCGTGAGCGAGCGAGATCAAGAGCAGGGTGGAAGATGCCTTGTCATCGCTTGGCAGACGCCCCCCCTCGGCGATGAACGCTTCAATGCTTTGGAGCACCTGGCGGTAAGCAGGGCGCAAGTGCCCCTGCATCTCGTCTTCTTCCTTCGCCCCGATCGGATGCAACGCGAACAGCAGTTGATACCGGGACGGTCGCCCCATGGCATAATCAACGAACGCGCTGAACTGTCTCTTGAGCCGGGTTAGCGCATCCGCTGCTGGCGAGGTCGCTGCCGCCTCGCCCATCTCCTCGCCGACCTGTCGCCAGCATTCCCGCACAATTTCGGTCATCATCGTACGCACGTCGACGAAGTGCGGATAGACCGATGGCGCCGCGACACCAGCCTCGCGCGCAACCAGGCGGAGGCTGAGCTGGCTTCCTGGAGCGCTGTCGAGAGCCCGCATGGCGGCCTGGATCAATTCCTCTCTAAGGCGGGATCCTTCCCCCTTCTGATTGCGCTGCCGCTTGGCTTCTGGTTGGATTTCCTGACTTGCCATCACCGCTTCATTCCCTGTCGTTCAGGTCGAACGATTGTCTGTGTCCGAGCAAGGGCGTTACCGAAAAAACGGTTGGTTACTCGGCAGCGTCGCGAATTTCATCGTCGTCCAAATGTGTCCCGACCCGGGCCAGTTCGTAACCTTCTGGATAAATCTGACGGACCATCTTCTCAAGCTCGTTGGGCGCCCCGTCGGGGACGGGGTCGCGCCGGCCGATGCGCTTCATAATAGAATGGGCGACAGCGCGGATTGGCGCGGAAGGAATTGGCACGCCGCATGCGTCTGCGATCCTGGGGTCCAGGTGTGAAAACAGGAATGGTGCGATCAGCGGGCGTAAGGGGGAGGGCAGCAATTGCCGAAACCAGGCGACGAAGGCGTCTGCCATTCGCCGGTTCTGCAGCTCGAAGCCCAATTGTGTGTCGAGGTACCTTTCGAAAAACGCGCGCATTTCGGGCACCGAACCTGGTAGCGGCTGAGGTGAGCCGAACGCCCTCGCCTGGTAGCTGTAAAAAATGCGCACGCCTTCGCGTTCGATTTCCGTAACCGGGCGCCACCCGAATTTTTCTGCAAGGTCGAGCGATCCTATCGTCTCTTCGATACCGACCGCGACGAAATCATCAGCATGGATGTCATATCGGCTATGCATGTCGTTCACGCGCCGGGCAGCCTCGCGGCCTTTGGGCGTGCCAAACCCATGCTGCATCACCGCAGTCGACAGTAGTGTCGTATCCAAGATGCGCTTGGCAATGCGATGGTCGATCTCCCCCGTAGCGCCCAAAATGCGAGAAATCCGGGGCGCGGCAAAAGTGAACATGAAACCGTTGAAGGCCTTGAGCAGCATCACCGACTGAAAATCGGCGTAGAAGAGATTGGTGATCTCGAGGTAGTCCTTGGCGGGATCGAGCTGCTCGATACGCCGTAAGCGCGCATGGGGATCCGGCTGGCCGAGCCAGAGCGGCTTCTGCTTCATCGATCGTTATTCCTGTTCGAGCGTCGGCGACATGCGCACATGGGTGCGCTTGAGCTGACGAGTGGTGAAAAGCCAGGTCCCATCGCGCTTCTCATAGGTCTCGTGATAGAAGCCGAAGCCGTGGATCAGGAGCTCCTTGGTCTCGGCGTCGAAGATCATGTCTTCCATGCCCCAGATGCCCTTCGCCCGGGTCGGCGTCTCGAAAGTGATCTCGGGCGTGTGCGAGTGATGGACCGTGATGCGGTGATCGCCCATCAGCTGGCTGACGTTGTCGATCATTTCCTGCGCGCTGCCCCAGCGCGGAAAACCTTCGTTGTGCGAGACGTGATCGGGCGCATGCAGCGCGAGGTACAGCGCCCAGTCCTTGGTGTCCGCCGCGCGGTCTCGCCGCGCCTTGAGCAGCTTGATGTCTTCGAGCGCGAGTAGCCGCTCGAGTTCGGTCATGCCTTCCATGTCTGCATCCTTTCCATTGGTCAGTTCGCCGCACCGTCGATCGGCGGAGGGAAGATCGCGCCTGGTGAACGCCAGGTGTGGTAATATTTCAGCCGCCGGCTGGTGAAGTGCCAGCGCCCGTCGCGCTTCTCATAGGTTTCGTGATAATGCCCGAAGGCTTGGAACCAATGCTCCTCGCCGCCCTGCTTCCATAGCGACAGGCCTTCCATCGCCCAGATGCCGTTCGCCTTGGTCGGCGATTCGAAGGTGATCTCAGGCGTGTGCGAGTGATGCAGCGTCGTCAGGTTCGCCATCGACGCCTTGACCGTCACCATCATCTCGGCGGCGGTCGCCGTGCCGCCGTAGTCGTCATTGTACGAATGGTGATCGGGCGCGTGCAGCGCCTCGTAGAGCGCCCAGTCCTTGGTGTCCGCGGCACGATCGCGGCGCGCCTTGAGCAAGCCGATTTCATCCAGCGCGGCGAGCCTCTCCAGGCCGGAGACGTGATCAGCCATAAATTCCGTTCCAGCTATCTTCAAAACCATCTTGACCCATTACCTAACATACGTTAGCTGACAAGTGAATAATGCATTACGTGGGACGTATTGTAGAGTTGGGGAACGGAATGACGGGACGGCTCGAAGGCAAGGTTGCCATCATCACCGGGGCGAGCTCGGGGTGCGGTCCCGTCATGGCCAGGCTCTTCGTCGAGCAGGGCGCGAAGGTGCTGCTGTCGGCACGGCGCGAGGAGCTCGTGCTCGAAGCGGCGAGGGCAGCTGGCGAAGGTGCAATTGGCCTGCGCTGCGACGTCACCGACGAAGCCGACGTTCACGCCATGGTCGACCGTGCCATGCAGGAGTTCGGACAGATCGACATCCTGCTCAACAATGCGGCTGCGCCCGGCCAGGATAAGTGGGTCTGGGAACAGACCGTCGAGAACTTCAACGACACGCTCGCGATCGATCTGACTGCGGCGATGATTTGCACCCGGGAGGTGCTCAACCGATCCATGCTCGAACGCAAGACGGGGTCGATCATCAACTTCTCGTCCACCGCCGGCTGGACCGGCATGGTGCGCAAGACGCACTACACCGCCGCCAAGGCGGCGCTGCGGGCGATGACCAAGACGATCGCACTCGAAGTCGGCCAGTACGGCATCCGCTGCAACTGCCTGGTGCCCGGCAGCATCGAAACCGAGCTCTGGGTCAATTGGGGAAGGCGGATGGCGGCGGAGCAGGGCAAGACCTACGAGGAATGGAAGGAGAAGACGCTGCAAGGCGTGCCGCTGCGCACGATCTCGCAGCCGATCGACGTCGCCAACCTGGCGCTGTTCCTCGCCAGTGAAGAGAGTCGCACGATCACCGGGCAGTCGATCAACTGCGATGCCGGCGGCTACATGGTCGGCTGAGGGAGACGAGATAATGGTATCGGCAAGGCTCTCGGTCGAAGAGCGGCTTCTTGCGCTCGAGGATCGCCAGGCGATCTACCAGGTGGTCTGCGGCTACGGCTATTCCGTCGACGGCTGCAACACGCAGTCGGTCGGCGATTTCTATGTCGAGGACGGCGTCTACGCGGTGGGCGACATGCCCGCATGGGTGGGGCGCGAATCTATCGCGAACATCACTCGCGATCCGGGCCACCTCAAGCTCGTCGGTGCGGGCTGCGCACATATGTCGACGCTGCCCTTTGTCGTGATCGATGGCGAATACGCTGTCGCCACCTGCCACACGATGGTTCCCATGCATGGGGAGAAAGGCTTCTTCATCGGCCGGCTCAGCGCGTCGCGGATAGAGCTCGCGCGCCAGGACGATGGAGGCTGGAAGATCGTGCGCCGCCAGAACTACATGCTCGACGGAAGTCCCGACGGCCCTGCGCTGTTGGCGCGGCTAAAGGACGGCCCTGAAAACATGGGAAGGATTGCGCATGGCTGACACGATCGCAACGGCACTTGACCAGGTTCCGTACCGGATAACCAACCCAGAGTTGATCCCGACCAGGCGCTATTACGACGAGGCTTTCTTCCAGCTGGAGAAGGAGAGGCTCTGGCCGCACATGTGGCAGATGGCCTGCCGGCTCGAGGAGATTCCCGACGTCGGCGACTACACCGTCTACACCATCCTCGAGCATTCGGTGCTCATGCTGCACACCCAGAGCGGGGTGAAGGCGTTCAAGAACGCCTGCCGCCACCGCGGCGTGCGGCTCGCCCACGGTCCAGGCCATTGCGGAGCGGAAGGCCTCGTCTGCCCGTTTCACGGCTGGCGCTGGAACGCGGAGGGCGAGAACACTTTCGTCTTCGGTCGGCAGATCTTCTCCGAGGAACTGCTGGACCGCGCCGAGATCGACCTCGCCCCGGTCCGCGTTGAATTCTGGGCGGGCTGCGCCTTCATCAATTTCGATGACGACGCCCCCTCGCTGCGCGAGTTCCTCGGCCCAGTGGCGGATCGCATGGACGCGCGCCATGCCGACAAGCTCAAGATGGATTGGTGGTGCGGCACGATCCTGCCGACCAACTGGAAGTTGGCAATGGAAGCCTTCCAAGAAGGCTACCACACGATGCAGACGCATCCGCAGCTCTTCCACGTGTCGCCCAATGCCACCAAGTCCCTGGGCCGGCGCGCTGATGGACAACCCGTCAACGAAGACCTCGACGCGCGGCAAACGATCGACATGAGCGTCGATTTCATGGCGAAGCTCAGCGAGGGCATGGACGGCATGGTCCACAAGACCGAAGTCGCCGTGCTCGAAAAGATGCGCGACATGGACGTACCCGAGGACCCCGCGATCGCCGGCCAGATGTTCTACGGCCGCGCCTATCAGGACGTCACCGAGGACGCCCGGGCCCGCGGCGCGCCGATCTTCGATCTGCTCCAGGTAGCGCAAAGCCAGGAATTCCATGCGGTGGAGTTCATGTTCCCGCACTACTTCCTGCTGCCGATGCTCGGCGCAATGTCGTCGTACCGCATCCGTCCGCTGACCGCCGAGACCTGCCTGTTCGAGATCTGGTCGCTGGTTATCCGGCCCGAAGGCGAGCCTTACGAGACGCCCACCGAGCCGACGATGTTGCCCTACAATTCGCCGGACTTCCCCGAAATCCCGCGCCAGGACTATTATAACCTGCCGCTCCAGCAGCTCGGCTTGCACGACATCGAGCACATGCGCTTGTCGAAGACGAGTGAGGGCATGTTGAGTAACTATCAGCGGCTGATCGACGGCTACATTGCGCGCCTCGACCGCGAGCTGCTGACCAAGGCTGGCCAGCTCGTCAACAGCGGTTTCGAGGCGCCCGTTCTCGACATCGGATTCTGAGTACAATCATATGAAATTCACCATGGCCATCCCGCTGGGCGATATCACTCCTGGCGAATACCAGACCCCGAAGGCGATCCGCGAGATGTCGGTCGCCTTGGAAACTGCAGGCATCGACGCTTGCTACCTGACCGACCATCCGGCCCCCGATGCCGGCTGGCTACATGCAAATGGCCACGATGCGCTCGATCCGTTCGCCGCCTTTGCTTTCGTCGCCGCCGCCACGACGCGCCTGCAGATGCACACCAACATCGTCGTCATGGCCTACCGCAACCCCTTTCTGACCGCCAAGTCGGCCGCGACCGTACAGGTGCTGTCGGGTGGCCGCCTGATCCTGGGCGTCGGCGCGGGCTATCAGAAGGGGGAGTTCGAGGCGCTTGGTGTCGACTTCCACAAGCGTGGCAAGCTGTTCGACGAAGCGCTGGAAGTCATCCGTCAAGCCTGGGCTGGCGGGCCGGTCGAATATCGCGGCACTAATTTCTACGCGGCCGGCAACGAACCGCGGCCCGCCCCGCATGCGCCGCCACCGATCTGGATTGGGGGCGGCAGTGACAAGGCCGTAGAGCGTGCCGCACGCTGGGGCGACGGCTGGAGCCCGTTCTACGCGGCGCCGACAATGTCGCAGCTCAATCGTGACACCGGCATCCATACCGTTGACCAACTTGGCGAGAAAATCGACATGCTCCAGGTGCTGCGCCAGCAGTTGGGCAAGACCGCACCGTTCGATGTCGCCATCGGTCCCAAGGCGCGGCTGAACTATGGACAGCCGGGCGGCGCCGACAGGTTCCTCGATGAATTGCGCGGACTGGCGAACGTCGGCGTAACCTGGGCAATGGTGGAGCCGCCGCATCCCAGCCGGCAGGCCTACATTGAGCACGTCCAATGGTTTGGCGACGAAGTCGTCGCCAAGCTTCGATAGGCCCGGCGATGATCGAACACATCTCGTCCGACCCTTACCGCTACGCCGGCAAGCATGTGGTGGTGACCGGCTGCGCGTCGGGCATCGGCCATGCCGCCGCGCGCCTCCTGATCGAGGCCGGCGCGGAAGTTCACGGCATCGACTGGCGCGAGCCAGACCTTGCGCTCGCGCACTTTTCGAAGGTCGATCTAAGGGATCGGTCGGCAATCGACCAAGTCGCTCGCGCAATCTCCCGCCCGGTAGATGCGCTCCTCAATTGCGCTGGCCTCCCGCCGATGCATCCATGGGCGGACGTCATGAAGGTAAACTTCATCGGCATGCGCCATCTGAGCGAAGCGATAGCAAGCACGATGCCGCCCGGCAGCGCCATCGTCACGGTTGGCTCCAACGGCGGCGCTGGCTGGCGTCAGCGGCTTGCGGAACTGCGCGACTTCATTGGGACCACCACTTTCGAAGATGCGGTCCGCTGGTGTGAAGCGCGCGAGGCGCCGCAGACTGCGGCTTACAATTTCGCGAAGGAAGCGATCGTGGTCTGGACCCTGACTTGGTCCGCCCAGACCATCGCCCGCGGGATCAGGCTGAATTGTACGAGTCCGGGAGCGGTGCAGACACCAATGTTGGCGGCGATCGAGGAGGTCACACCAGCAGGCCTGATCGACGCCGTCGCGCAGCCGATTGGCCGTCGGTCGACGCCAGAGGAACAAGCCGACGTCTTGCTCATGCTGAACAGTCAGCAAGCCTCCTATGTCAACGGTGTCGACCTTCCCGTCGATGGGGGATTCATCGCTGCGCGAACGGTCGCTGATTGAACGCGGTTTCATCCGATCATCGCAGAGGTAATTGGGATATGGACGAGGAATTCGATTTTGTCGTGGTCGGTAGCGGCGGGGGCTCGATGTGTGCAGCGCTTGTCCTGCGCGCAGCAGGCAAGTCTGTCATTGTGCTGGAAAAGACATCGCTACTCGGCGGCACGACCGCGCGTTCGGGCGGCGTCATGTGGATCCCGAATAACCGCTTCATGAAGCGTGACGGGGTCGAGGACAGCCTGGAGCAGGCCCGCACATATCTCGATGGCGTGGTCGGCGATCACAACGATACGCCCGGCGCCACAGCTCAGCGCCGTGAAGCCTATTTGGTCGAAGCGCCTAAAATGGTCGATTTTCTGGTCGATCAGGGGATCAAGCTAGACCGCGTGTCCTATTGGCCGGATTATTACGATGATCGACCGGGCGGCTCTGAACAAGGCCGTACCGTTGTCGCCGAACTGTTCGACGTAAATGAACTCGGCGAATGGAAAGCCAGGCTGCGCCCCAATTTCATCTCGATGATGAGCACGCTCGACGAGATGCTCAAGCTGCGCTTCATCAAGCAATCGTGGAGTTCGAAGATAATCGCAGTGAGGATGGTGCTGCGAACCATCGCCGCGAAGCTGACGGGCAAGCATTATGTGACAGCGGGTGGGGCGCTTCAGGGCCGCATGTTGAAGGCTTCGCTGAATGCTGGCGTGGAATTGCGTACAGACTCTCCGGTCGATGAGCTGATCGCGATGAACGGTGCTGTCAGGGGCGTCGTGACGTCGAAGGACGGCAAGCCATACCGGATCGGGGCCCGGCTCGGCGTGCTCGTCAACGCCGGCGGTTTTTCGCGCAATCAATCGATGCGTGACCAGTATCAGCCCGGAACTCAGGCAGACTGGAGCCTCACCGCGGAAGGTGACACGGGCGAGATGATCCTCGAGATGATGCGTCACGGCGCCTCCATCGCCCAGATGGAGGAAATGGTCGGCAATCAGATCGCAATCCCGCCAGGCATGGAGAATGAAGCGGTCAAGCCGGTTGTCCAGGGCGTGACGGCTGCGCCCCATGCGATTCTCGTCGACCAGTCGGGCGTGCGCTACATGAACGAAGCGGGCTCCTACATGGCCTATTGCAAGGGCATGCTGGAACGGAACCGCACGGTTCCCGCCGTTCCCAGTTGGGCGATCATGGATGAACAGTTCATGCGCAGCTACATGCTCGCGGGCACTATGCCGGGATCGAAGAAGCCAGCCATTTGGTTCGAAAAAGGCTTCCTGAAAAAAGCCGATACAATCGAAGACCTTGCCGCATTGATCCGCGTCGATCGGGCCTCGCTACGCACAACGGTCGATCGCTTCAACGGCTTCGTGGCGCGCGGCCGCGATGAGGATTTCCATCGGGGCGAGCGCGCCTACGATCGTTGGCTGGGTGATCGCTACCATGAGCAAAACGCGTCTCTGGGTTCAATCAACCGCGCCCCCTTCTATGCCATGAAAGTCATGCCCGGGGATGTTGGCACTTACGGCGGCGTCGTCACGGATGCCAACGCCCGCGTGCTGCGCGAGGATGGCTCGGTGATCGAAGGCCTCTACGCGACCGGAATCTCAACCGCTTCAGTCATGGGCCGCTTCTACCCTGGCGCAGGCGCGAGTGTCGGGCCCTCCTTCGTCTGGGGCTACGTCGCTGCCAAGCACGCCGCGCAGTCCGGCGGCGAGACGGTTTAGATGAAAGAAGGGTATGGCACTAATGCTGAACCATCTTGAAACGCTCTATCGTTTAGGCGAACGGGAGGTCGCGTTTGAGTTGGCCGAGGCGCTTGGCTGCGCGGTCAGCTATGCCGGGGCCAACGGCGATGGCGTCGATACGTTTCTGGCGGTCCGCCCCAATCCGGACAATCATAATGTGCAGAGCAATGTGTTCTACATGTCCCAGGTCACGCCGGAGCAGCAGGCGCTCGAGCGGGAATTGCTGCGGCTGAGCGGTGAGGCCTCCGACCTTGCCCAAAAGTTGGAGAGCTATCGCCAGGCTGCCCGCGTGCGGCCTTATGGTTTGCCACATTTTTCGTTACGCTACGGGTCCGCAGACGAGATCGAGGAAGTGGTCGATCGGATCAACAAGTCTTTGACAAGCAGGCTGCCGGACCGGCTTCACCTCCACATTATTCGGCCCGGCGCCGAGAACGCGGCGGGGAGCGCTTCCATTCAAGGTTTCCTCTACCAAGACGTGATCGTCTCGGGCTCGTTTCTTATGGGGCAGCTCATCGAGCTGCAAATTCAGCGCTAGGATAGCAAGCCGCTCACAGTTGGCCCGCTCATGCTGATTGCACGCCAGCGACGATGATCTCTTTGGCGACCCGCGGCACGGTAAGAACGGCCGGACATGCGCAACTGTCGATGTTTGAGCTGACGACCGCCTTCGGTTGCGCTTGAAGGCCAGTATCCGCGGCCCTGCAAGTATCCCCAAGCACTGTTCTCAGCGCAAAAGGATAACATGTTACTCCTGAACGAATGTCACGGCAATCCTGAGGAACGGTCCGCGATCGAGAAATGTAAAATCCCTGAATTGACTGCCATAAAAGACAGCCCGACCAGTTATGGCCGGGCTGTTTAAGGTGTGGAGAGAATGCCATTCAAGGCAATGGTACCTTGCTAGAATGCCAAAATAGCATCAAGAGCAAAATGCTAAGCATGCTTTGGTTATCAGCCTATATCGTGATCGCGATGATAGGTGCACCCCCTGGTTCCACCAGCGGGTCGCGTCACGGACGCTATTCCCCCGCCAGTTTCTCGCGGCAGCGGCGCGGTAGGGTGAATTGCTTCTGGTCTGCTAACTGGTCCGAGTTTGATTCGATTTGGAGCAAGCGTCTAACATGGTGGAGGAGTCTTCTCTGGTCAAAGCAACGAGGGCTCGCTCTGCGCGCATGACGCCCGATCAACGACGCGACGAGATACTGGCGACAGCAACGCGGCTCATCTCTCAGTCGGGATTTAACGCAGTCTCTCAGGCTGACATCGCCAATGCCTGTGGCGTAGGTAAGTCACTGGTAACGCATTATTTTGCGTCTATGAAGGCTCTCCTGGCGGCAGTTCTCGATGCCAAGGACATGGGCGACTTTGCCACACTGTCGGACGCAACCTATCCGCCCAGCCGACCTGCTCCGGTGCGCACTTTCTTTACTCGGCACATCGAGAACAACTTGAAGCGATGGGAGCTCATCCGGCTGCACCGGATGCTGGACGCCGAGGCACTGGATCCCGCGCACCCAGCGCATGACTACTTTGTCGATCGCTACCGTCGGACGCGGGAGGTGGCCCGTGACTTGCTGGCCTTCAAGCGAGATCCTGAGTGCGCCACGCAGGAGCTGTTGGCGTTTTGGCATGGACTGGAATTGGAATGGGTCCGCAACCGGGATCTACCTGTGCTGCCCATTTGGAACAGCTTTGCAGATCGGTTTTTTGCCTCAGACGCGCAGGGATCGCCACCGCGATAGCACACTCCCCTCATTGAATCGCGAGAAGTGTAATAAACACCGTTATATAACAATGATATAAGTTCATTCTTCTTCCAGAATTCCCTCGCGACTTGACGCGGGAGAAAGACCCTCATAACGCTGTTGTCCGATCGGACAATAGTTTGATGTTGAGTCGATTTGGCACATTCCATCCCGACAGGGTGGAAGGCGATATGGGGGATGATGAGGATGAAAGCACGAATTCCAACCGGTAGCGAACCACTCCGTAAGGTCCTAGCCGCGGCCTTGGCTTCCGCGGGCATAGCAGCCCTTTGCACTCCTGTAATCGCACATGCGCAGCAGGCTGAATCGAAAGCAGACCAGCCTGCTGTAGATGATAGTGCCATCGTCGTATTCGCCCGCCGCGAAGCGGAAAACGTTCAAGACGTCCCGGTCTCCATTCAGGTCGTGACCGGCGAGACCCTTCAAAAGCAACTGATCACCCGGGCCGAAGATATTTCCAAGTTTGCCGCAGGGCTGCGGCTGACGAGCCAAAATGACAGCAGCGGCGGGTTGATCATCCTGCGCGGCGTTCGCTGGGCGCCCGGATCGGGCACGGAAGCAATTCCGATCTATTTGAACGACATCAGCTTTCAGCCGGGCGACGTCCTTCAAAGCCTGTTCGATATCCAACAGGTCGAGGTGCTGCGCGGCCCGCAGGGAACCATTCGCGGCGCCCCGTCAATTGCAGGCGCTGTAACGATTACCTCTCGCAAACCCGACCTCGATCAGTTCGGAGGATATGCGTCCGGTCTGCTTGGCACGCACAATCGCTGGTATGTCCAAGGGGCGATCAACGCACCGATCATCACGGACAAGCTTGCAATCCGCATTGCCGGCATGGTCGACAATAGCGAGGCCAATCGCGTCCACAGTTTGGCGCCCGGTGCCAAGGGCCCAAGGCTGAGAACCGAGAATATTCGCGCATCGTTGCTTTTTCAGCCGACCGACACATTGTCGATCAATGCGTCTTATCAGTACATGAAGAACAGCGGCACGATCTATTCCCAGGTCGCAGGACCCGGTAGTCCGGGAGTTCAAGCCCGCAACATCCGCGCTAATTACAACGGGCCGGCTTTGCAGGCCGACGACTACAACGCGGTATCTGATCTCGGTAGGGATGCAAAAGCCAGCCGGCAGCTGATCACGGTCAATGCCAGTTGGGACATCCTGGGCCAAAGATTGAGTTACAACTACGGATACCGCCACGCGGGTGACGGTGGTTCAGCCAACGTTGACGTGGGCAACGTCGTGCCGGGGTTCGATCGCCGCTCAAGCGATGGCCCGCAGCCACCACAAGGCAAAAGCTATTACAACGTTCATGAATTGAGACTTTCATCGATCAGGGGCGGGGACCGTTTCTTCGATTATGACATCGGCTATTATCGTAATCGGGCCGAAGGCACGCCGACGCCAACATCGCTGATCTACCGGCCAGGCTCCTTTGGCTTGCCGGGCACCGAGGTTCCGGGCGCAGTCACGACGCCCGTGGATCGCTATGCCATACCGATCACGACCCGGATCAAGTTGGCGATCCGTAATGAATCGTACTACGGCAATCTCCAGCTCCATCTGCCGGGCGATACCGAATTCAGCGGCGGCATTCGTCACATTCGTGACCGGCGCCCAGCCAACATCAACATCACCAGCGGCAGCTTCTTCTCGCTATTCAGGAATCCCACCGGCGGCTTTCTGCCATGCACTAGCCCCCTTTTTGGTGGCGCCATTACCAGTCCAGTCTATCCTGGCTATTGCGACTTTCCCGTCGCCGCGGGCGTCGCGTTCTCGGCGACCGAGAACTACAACAAGCAGTACTCCGCGACGATCTGGAATGCGTCGCTGTCGCACAAATTCACGCCAGATATTCTCGGTTATGCGACGGTCGGCACCTCCTGGCGGCAGGGTCTTCCTGCTATCGCTAACACCGGCCTCCCGTCGAGCCTGCTGTTCCCAAATCCCGAAAAGGCCACGTCCTATGAAGTCGGCCTCAAGACGACAATCGACGGAAAATTGCGAATCAATGTCGATGTGTTTCAGATCGACTACAAGGGTCAGCTCACGACAGGCGAAGGCGTAAACTATTACGACGCGGTCAACCAGAATATCGGCACGACGAGCCTCGCCTTTTACACTAACGTCGACGCCAAGGTACGCGGCGTCGAGGCCGAAGTGAACTTCCAGCCGACGCGAGCAATCAACCTCGGCCTCAACCTGAGCTATTCCAAGATCAAGTCTCAGGGTGGGATCGTCCCCTGCAATGACCCGTCCAGGCCGCTTTCGCCGGCAAATCCGATCAATACCTGCCCCTCTCCCAAGGGGAAGACACTAAATGTGTCGTCGCCATTCCAGGCTAGTGCGAACGGCAGTTACACCGTGCCCCTGGGTCCGGTTGAAGGCTACTTCCGGTTCAATGTCGATTTCCAGGGCCGCAATCCCAACATTTCCTCCTCGGCTCCGGCCCGCGGCCGCTCTGTAACGCCGACGCCGGCCTACGCGATCGTGGACCTTTTCGCTGGACTGACCGGTGGAGAAGGCGGCTGGGACGTCGGTGTCTATGCCAAGAATGTCTTCAATAAGAAGCAAGAACTAAGCAGTCTGCCACTAAACAATGGCGTATTCTCTGATTTCGGACCTCCCGGATATGACGTGATCAACACTACGGTCCCGCGCGAAGTGGGTCTTTCCGTGAGGTATTCGTTTGGGTCACGGTAAATAGATCAGGGTAATAGGAGACTGCCGGTTCGTCTCTAGGTTGAACCGGCAGTCTCCGTCCTACATTGAATAAGTTTGTTGACGAGCGGGCAGGGTCCTCAAATCTGGAGTCCTTGAAGTGATAGACAGAAGGGCACTTATAAGAGGGGGCGCGAGCGCACTGCTTGCGTCATTTTATTTTGAACCGCTACAGGCTGTCCCTCACCCATTTTTCTTGCATCATCGCCTTCCGATCGGCCTTCAGATGGGCGTGATGGGGCCCGACTTTCTAGCCGCGCCGCTCGAGACCCTGCAACAGATCCGTGCGATTGGTTATCGATCCGTCGAGGTCAGCGTTGCAACTCCGGATCCAGCCCTACTGCGCAAGCAACTCGATGATGTCGGTCTTGCTTGTACCAGTGGCATGGTGGGCGGCGGTCCAGTCAACCTGTCGACCCCCGACGCATTGATTAAGGCGGCCCACAGCCTTCGTCTCACGGATGTAGTGCTATCCGCCTTGAGCCCACCCGGAGGTTTCAAACCCACCAAGGCCACCGATATCATAGGTGCCTATGTCGAGATGACAACGACGCTAACCGCGGATGACTATCTGAAGACAGCGGAGCAGCTCAATCGTCAGGGTCAGGCGCTCGCCCGGGAGGGGCTACGCCTGGGATACCACAATCATAATTTTGAGCTGCGTAGGTTTGGAGATCTGAGCGGCCTGGAGATCCTGTTGCAGAACACGGATCCTTCGGCCGTTTCATTCGAGATGGACGTGGGCTGGATCACCGCGGGCGGCTTGGACCCGATACCGCTGCTCGACGCTCACCCCGGGCGCTTTACACAAATGCACGTGAAGGAAGTGGCAAGAGGGACTGCGCCTAATACGGTCTTGAACATCGTCGCCGCGCCGATTGGTATGGGCCAGATCGATTGGCCGCGAGTCCTTAGCGCTGCCCGGGCCCATGGCATCAAACACTTCTATGTCGAGCAGGATCCTCCCTTCACTATCCCGCGCTCGCAGATGATTACCGAAGCGTTCGGTTACCTATCTCGGGTCCGGGCACCGTGACGTCCGAACCTGCCAACGGTCCGCACAATGGGAGCGGTAAATGATCAATCGACGGACAATGCTGAAAGCGGCTGGCGCTACGGGCGCCGCAGGGACCGCCGAGCTGATCTGGAAACAAAACTCGGCTTCTGCCGCCGAGACCAGCAGCACCAGCACTGGGGAGGTGGCCCTTCGGCCTGATGAGTTCGCACTCATTGCGGCAATGGCGGAAGGGGTCATTCCCAAGACAGATACACCGGGCGCCATAGGGGCGGGGGGTGCCGGAGTTCTTTCGGCTGATTTTTGACGAGTGGTTCTTGAAAGAGCAGCAGGTGGCGTTCCGCTTGTCCTTGCAGTCTTACGATAAGCAGGCCCGAGAGCTATTCGGTCGCGATTTCGTCAAATGCAGCGCCTCTGAGCAAATGAAGCTGCTCACTGAATGGGACAAGCAGGGATCGAACCCTTACGCGAGTCCGCCTCATCCTTTCGGCGAGTTCAAGAGGCTGACGCTGCACGGATATTATACGTCCCAAGTCGGTCAGAACGAAGAACTGAAGACGACGATGGACGGCGCGGAGGACAATCCGAACGGCCCGGTCATGTACGGCATAGCCGGCATGTTTTGATGCTCGAAAATACATTCAGATCAGGAATTTCTCATGGAAGATAGCTATGACGCAATCGTCGTCGGATCGGGCATCTCGGGCGGATGGGCCGCCAAAGAGCTGACCGAGCGCGGCCTGCGGGTCCTGATGCTCGATCGCGGCCGCATGGTCCGGCATGGCGAAGACTATCCCACCGAACATCAGCCTTCCTACGAGATGAAGTTCCGCGGGTTAGGTGACAATCGCAAGTACCACATGGAATACCCAGGCCGGCCAGGATCGGGGAACGAGGCGAGCGGTCACTTTTTCGCGAATACACGCGATCATCCCTACACAACTGCCCCCGACCGGCCGTTCAAATGGACCCGCGGCAATCAGGTTGGCGGCAAATCCTTGATGTGGGCGCGTCAGAGCTACCGCTACGCACCCATCAATTTCGAGGAAAACGCTCTCGACGGGCACGGCGTGGACTGGCCTGTGCGGTATTCCGACATCGAACCATGGTATGATCGCGTCGAGCAGTTCATCGGCATTTCTGGGTCGGTTCTTGACTATCCGACGGCACCGGGCGGCAAGTATTTTCAGCCCCCGATGCCGATGAATCCGATTGAACGCGACATGCAGGCGCGGATGAGCAAGGCGTTTCCGGACCGGCCACTGACGATGGCGCGGCTTGCCAATCTAACGCAGGCCATCGGCGATGACCGTCAACCATGCCACTATTGCGGCCCATGCGACCGAGGCTGCTCAACTGGCTCCTATTTCTCGACCCAGTCCTCGACGCTGCCGGCGGCGATGGCCACCAAACGCCTCACGGTCATGGCGGACAGCATCGCTACTCGAATCCTGACTAACGAAACCGGCGAACGCGCGACCGGTGTCGAAGTGATGGATGCGAAAACGCGCCAGAAACGCACCTATCACGCCAAGATGGTTTTCGTCTGCGCTTCGGCACTCGAAAGTGTCAGGTTGCTGCTGCTTTCCGCAAACGAAAAGCACCCCAAAGGCCTCGGAAATTCCACTGGCCTGGTCGGGAAATATATCATGGATCATCTGCTTTCCGACTTTGCGACTGCAACAACTCCTGGGCCCCAGATGCCGCACATCACCGGTGGCCGGCCAGGTGCTCTCTGGATGCCGCGTTTCAGGAACATTCGCGGCGAAGAGCGCCAAGACTATGTGCGGGGCTTCCAGTGCAATGCAGTCGTGTTCAACGATGACTGGCAGCGCGGTGCACGTACGCCGGGCATCGGGGTGGGTCTCAAAAATCAACTGCGTCAGACGGGCGACTGGCATGTCCTGATCGGAGCATTGTGCGAGATGCTGCCTTCGCTGAGCAACCAAGTTACTCTCGATCCCAAGGTCCGCGACGCTTGGGATAGCCCCGTGTTGCGGATGGATGTGACATTCGGACCGAACGAGCTGGCCATGAGCAAGGCGGCCGGGGACGACATGGTCGAGATGATGAAAGCGCTGGGCTATCAAGGCGTGATGCGTATCGGCGGCGAAAAGCCAGTTCCTGGTTCGCAAATTCACGAAATGGGCGGCGCGGTAATGGGGCGCGACAAGCGGACGTCGGTGCTTGATGCGCACAATCGCTCTCACGACATACCCAACCTGTTCGTCACGGATGGCGCAGCCATGTCATCGTCTTCGCAGTCCAATCCGTCGATCACCTATATGGCGTTCACGGCACGGGCAGCCGCTTTCGCGGCGGGCGAATTTAAAGCGGGAAGGCTGTGATTCCGGTCTTCACTGGGATGGTCCTGAACCTGCCGAAGTGGCGCGGCCGCGCTGCTGGCTGCATGGCCAAGTCCGAGTTGCGCTTGGCGCTTGACCCAAAGGCGAGGCCAACTTCCACTGAGTTTCTGTGCGGCCACGCGCCAATCTCGCGGCGGCGGACATTTGTAGCCTACGCCCCGCCGGGTTCAATGAACTCAATCTCACAAAAATACCTGATGGAAAGCCAAGGTGCCCGATGCGACTGAAATCTTTTATTGTCATTATTTTGGTCACCATAGCTTCGACCTCGGCGCAGCAGGCGGCCGTCGCGGCGACAGGCCGATCCGATGGGGAAACCGTGTTCCGCCAGCGGTGCCAAGCCTGCCATAGTGTCGTGGCGGGGGCAACCTAACCGGGTTGGCCCAAATCTGGCTGGCGTGGTGGGCCGCAAGTCAGCCTCGGCTCGGGCGTTCAACTATTCGGCCGCGCTCAAGGCTTCGGGCCTCACTTGGACGCGGGCCAATCTCGATCGCTTTCTGCAAGGGCCGGCGCGTATGGTGCCCGGCACGCGCATGGCCGTTGCATTGACCGACAACGCCCAACGTGCCGCGGTGCTCACTTATCTGGCTGCACAGAAATGAGGCGCATTGGCACAGTGCCCCAAGGGGGGGCTTCCGCGTGAAAAAAACGATCAAGCGCGTAGTGCTCTGGGGTTTGCTGCCAATCGCGACAATCATCGCGATCATGGTGGTGTTCAATTGGGACCTCGTCGAGCGCGTGTTTTTGGGCGGCGTAAAAGTCTACGAAACCCAGCCGCCCGCTCTTCCGGGCGACCTCAAGCATCCGGCTGTCCTCGTTTTCTCCAAGACCAACGGTTATCGTCACGAAGAGGCGATCCCGGCGGCCAATGCGCTGTTTGCCCAGATCGCGAAGGACAAGGGCTGGGGCTATTTCCAGACCGAGAACGGCGCGACCTTCTCGCCCGAGATCCTTTCGCGTTTCGACGCTGTCGTGTTCAACAACGTCAGCGGCGACGTGTTCACTCCGGCACAGCGCGAAGCCTTCAAGACCTGGCTCGAGAGCGGCGGCGGCTTTGTCGGCATCCATGCGGCGGGCGACAGTTCGCACGAGAAATGGGGCTGGTACATGAACGACGTCATCGGCGCCGTCTTCACCCAGCACACGATGAAGCCGCAGTTCCAGAAGGCGACCGTTCATGTCGAGGATGCGAGGCACCCGGCGACGCAGGGCCTGCCGGCCTCTTGGGCTCGCACCGAGGAGTGGTACTCGTTCGCCAAGTCGCCGCGCGGCAAGGGCTACGGCATTCTCGTGACGGTCGACGAGAAGACCTACAATCCCGAGGGTGTGTTCGGGAAGGACCTGCACATGGGCGATCACCCGATGGTGTGGTGGCACTGCGCGGGCAAGGGCCGGGTGCTCTACTCCGCCTTCGGTCACCAAGCGGCCGCCTATGCCGAGCCGGAATACCGCACGCTGCTGACCAGCGCCGTTACCTGGGCCGCGCACCAGCAGGGCAGCGAATGCGGCGCGACGCCGGCTGCTCCACCCGCAGCGGAGAAGGTGCCGTGAAACCCGTCCGCTACGGCATGGTCGGCGGCGGCCAGGGCGCCTTCATCGGCTGCGTCCACCGCACTGCTGCGGCGATTGCCGGCAACTGGCAACTCGTCGCCGGCGCATTCTCCTCGACGCCGGAGAAGTCGAAGGCTTCGGGTCTCGAGATCGGTGTCGATCCCGAGCGGACTTACGGTTCGTGGGCCGAAATGCTCGAGGCCGAGGTTGCGCTGCCCGCCGACCGGCGGATCGAGGCGGTCTCGATCGTCACGCCCAATCACATGCACGCCCCGCCGGCCATTGCCGCGATGGAAGCGGGCTTCGACGTCATCATCGACAAGCCGCTCGCCGATAGCCTGGCGAACGCGCAGGCCATCGCCGATGCCGCCGCGCGCACCGGCCGCAGGATCGCGGTGACGCACACCTATACCGGCTATCCGCTGGTCAAGCTGATGCGCAAGCTGGTCGCGGGCGGTGAGGTCGGGGCGGTACGCCGTGTCTCGGTCAAATACACGCAGGACTGGCTCAGCCGCGCCGAGGACCTCGAAGGCAACAAGCAGGCCGAATGGCGCGTCGATCCGACGCGCTCTGGCGACGCCGGCGCATTCGGCGACATCGGCACCCATGCCGCTAACCTCGTCGAATTCATCACCGGCGAGCGCATTGCTGCGCTCTGCGCCGAGCTCAGCATGCTGCCCGGGCGCCGCATCGACGACGACGGCGCGGCGCTGTTCCGCCTCGCCGGCGGCGGCAAGGGCACGCTGACCGCGAGCCAGGTCTGCGTCGGCGACATGAACGACCTCGCCATCGCGGTCTATTGCGAGGAGGCCGGGCTGCACTGGCGCCAGGAACAGCCCAACACCTTGACGATCAAGCGGCGCGAACGGCCCGACGAGGTGTACCACGCCGGTGCCAACCGGGCCTACGTACCCGGCGACATCGCCGCGATCCAGCGCACGCCCGGCGGCCATCCCGAAGGCTACCTCGAAGCCTTCGCCAACATCTACCGGGCCTTCGGCGAGCAGCTCCGCGGTGCTCCGGCACCGCAGGACGAGCCCGGCTATGCGACGATGGCCGACGCGCTCGCCGGCATGAATTTCCTGCGCGCCGCGCTCCAGTCCAGCCGCGACGGCGCGGTCTGGATCGACCTCTGAAGAGGATGCAATGATGAAGGGTCCCGCCATCTTCCTCGCCCAGTTCGCCGGAGACGAGGCGCCGTTCAACTCGCTGGGTGCGATCACGAAATGGGCCGGTTCGCTCGGTTACAAGGGCGTGCAGATACCAACCTGGGACGGCCGTCTATTCGACCTGGAGAAGGCGGCTGAGAGCCAGGACTACGTCGATGAAGTCAAAGGCATCTGCGCCGAGGCCGGCGTCGAGGTGACCGAGCTGTCGACGCATCTCCAGGGCCAGCTCGTCGCGAGCCACCCGGCTTACGATACGCTGTTCGATGGCTTCGCCCCGCCGCAGGTCCACAACAACGTCGGCGCGCGCACCGATTGGGCGGTCGAGCAGCTGGGCCTCGCCGCCAAGGCCAGCCGGCGCTTCGGCTGCACGGCCCACGCGACTTTCTCGGGCGCGCTGATGTGGCACATGGTCTACCCCTGGCCGCAGCGCCCCGCCGGTCTGGTCGAGGAAGGCTTCGCCGAACTCGGTCGCCGCTGGAAACCGATCCTGGACAAGTTCGACGAGAACGGCGTCGACGCCTGCTACGAACTACATCCCGGCGAAGACCTGCACGACGGCGTCACTTTCGACCGCTTCCTCGAAGCGGTCGGCAACCATGCGCGCTCGAATATCCTCTACGATCCGTCGCACTTCGTGCTGCAGCAGCTCGACTACCTGGCCTTCATCGACATCTACCACGAGCGGATCAAGGCCTTCCACGTCAAGGACGCAGAGTTCCGCCCGAACGGCCGCGCCGGGGTCTATGGCTCCTATTCGGGCTGGGTAGACCGGCCGGGCCGGTTCCGCTCGCTGGGCGATGGGCAGATCGATTTCGGCGCCATTTTCTCGAAGCTGACGCAGTATGGCTACGACGGTTGGGCGGTGCTCGAATGGGAGTGCGCGCTCAAGCATCCCGAGCAGGGCGCGGCCGAGGGCGCACCGTTCATCGCCCGCCACATGATCCGCAAGGCAGAGAAGGCGTTCGACGACTTCGCCGGAACGGGTTCCGACAAGGCCCTGATCGCCAAGGTCCTCGGGCTCGGCGCGTGAAACGATAACAGAACGGGATTGAGGGATATGGCCGAAGGTTACAACCGCAGAAGCATCTTCTGGATCTGCGTGCTGGCGCTGTTCACGGCGGCGCTGTCGTTCTCGATCCGCACCGGTGCGTCGGGCGCGATCAAGGCGGCGGTGCTCGATCCGGCGGTTCCGGCCCATTCGGGCGAATGGATCGCCGCGGCGCTGGGCAACTCGTTCCTCGGTTTCGCGCTGAGCCTGCTGGTGATCAGTCCGTTGCTCGATCTGATCGGCGCCAAGCGGGCGATCCTCTTCGCCTCGGCCTGCTTCATCGTCGGGCCGGCGTTGATTCTGCTGTCGCCGAGCATGACCGGGATTGGCCAGGTCTATGGCCTGCTGACTGCGGGTATGGTCGTCTCGGGCTTCGGTTGGGGGGCCTCCGAAGCGTCGATCAATCCCGTTGTCGCGACGCTCTTTCCGGACGAGAAGACTGGCAAGCTCAATGCTCTCCACGCCTGGTGGCCGGCGGGCATCGTCACTGGCGGCCTGGCCAGTCTGCTGTTCTTCCAACAGCTCGGCCTGAGCTGGCAGGCGCTGATCGGCCTGATCCCTATCTCGGGTGCGGTGTTCGGGCTCTGGGCGCTGACCCAGCGCTTTCCCAAGACCGAGAGCACGGTTCAGGGCGTGCCGTTCATAGCCATGCTGGCGGAGCCGTTCAAGCGGCCGACCTTCTGGATATTCCCGGCGATCATGTTCCTCACCGCCTCTGCCGAGCTAGCGCCGGGGTCCTGGGTCGATATCGCGCTGACCCAGACCGTCGGCATGCCGGGCATCCTGGTGTTGATCTACGTCTCGGCGATCATGTTCGTCATGCGCCATTTCGCAGGTGCGCTCGAAAAGCGCTTCTCCGACATGGGCCTGCTTTGCATGTGCACGATCCCGGCCGCTATCGGGCTCTACCTGCTCAGCGTGGCGAATTCGCCGTTGACCGCGATCGTCGCGGCAACGCTCTGGGCCTTCGGCGTCTGTTTCATGTGGCCGACGATGATCGCCGCCTCGGCGCGGCGCTTTCCACGCGGCGGGCCGTGGTCGATCGGCATCGTCGGCTTCGCCGGGGCCATGGCGATCTATTTCGTGCTGCCCGAGATCGGCAAGATCTACGACAAGGCCAAGCTCGACAAGGCCGGCGGCGAGAGCGCCTTCGCCGCGCTCCAGCCCGGCCCCGAGCTCAGTCATGTCCTGGCCTATGCCGCCCAGCAGTCGTTCCAGGTGATCGCGCTCGTGCCCACCGTACTGTTCTTCATTTTCGGCGCGGTCTGGCTGGCCGAACGCGGCGGCAGGGCCAAGCGGGGCGGTGCCGTGGCAGCGGAGCAATCGGCATGAAGATTGGCATGAACCTGTTGCTCTGGACCGGCCATGTCGGCGAGGAGCATGTCCCCGTCCTGCGCGCGCTCAAGGCCGCCGGCTTCGACGGGGTCGAGGTGCCGGTCTTCGACGCCAACGACGGACAAGTCTACACCGAGAGCTACCAAATCATCCGCGATTGCTGGGACCGCGCAGCATGATCGGCACCGGTCGCCGCGCGTTCCTGAAAGGAGGGATCGCCACTATCATGGCCCTGTCTACGAAATCCGCCTCGGCGCGCAGCGCGCGCGGCTTCTTCGCACGGAACGGTCGCCCTATCGGTCTGCAACTCTACACGCTCGGCGAGGAAGCGGGGAACGATCTCGATGCGACTTTCGCCGCCGTAGCCGAGATCGGCTATCGTGACATCGAGCTGCCCAATCTATACGGTCACACTCCGGCGGAAGTGCGCGCTGCCGCCGACAAGGCGGGCGTTTCGATCAGCAGCCTCCATCTAGCGATGAGCACGCAGGGTGCCACCACGGGACTTTCGCTATCGAGCAGTCCGTCTGAGATCGCCGATGGGCTCGGCGCACTCGGTGCCAGACGGGCGGTCTTGCCTATCGCGCTGTTTCCCGAGAACTTCCGTCCGAAGATGGACGCCAATATCCAGGCCGCGATCGTGGAAGCGTTCGCTGCAGCCGGCGCGGACATCTGGAAACGCACCGCCGCGGTGCTCAACGAACGTGGCACCGCGTTGAAGCCGCTCGGCGTCAGCCTGGGCTATCACAATCACAACCTCGAGTTCGCGCCAATCGGCAACACGACGGGCTGGGACATCCTCGTTGCCGAATGCGATCCCGCGCTGGTCGATTTTGAGGTCGACGTGGGCTGGATCGCGACCGCCGGGCTTGATCCCGCCGTGTTCCTCGCGAAGCACAAGGGCCGTGTCAGTCAGCTTCACGTCAAGGACGTCGCGGCGTCCAATAGCGTCAATTTCGCGCTGTCTATGCAGCCCGCCGAAGTGGGTTCGGGCAAGCTCGACTGGGCTCGCATCCTGCCAGCCGCGCAGGCGGCGGGCGTGCAGCACTTCTACGTCGAGCAGGAAGCGCCCTTCGCCTTGCCGAGGTTAGAATCCATCCGCCGATCCTTCGCATTCCTGTCCGGACTCCAGGCATGAGCCGCAGTGCAACGACCTTCGATATCCATCCATGCCAGGCGTCAGATCCGGCAGAAGGGGAGTACCATCCATGACTGACATTTCGCAGATCGACCGCCGGTCGCTGCTCAGCGCGGCGCTCACGTTGGTGGGCGCGACGGCCGCCGCGGGCTTCAGCCCCGAGGCCTTCGCCAAGGCCGCGGCGCGGCCCAAGCCCTATCTCGATCCGGCGAGCTTTGCGTTGCTCAGCGCGATTGCCGATACGATCATTCCGCAGACCGACACGCCCGGCGCAATCGGAGCGCACGTGCCTGCGAAATTCGATGCCTTGTTGATCAACTGGGCTGCGCCCCAGCGCCGGGCCGAGCTTTCCGGTGCGATGGCCGGGATCGACCGCGAGGCCAAGGAAAAGCGAGGCAAGGGTTTTGCCGAGCTATCGCCAGATCAGCGCAAGGAGCTACTCGCCGCGCACGATATTGCCGGACTAAAGCCAGTCCCGCGCACCGACAAGCTGACGGGCATGCGCGCGATGATGGCAGGCCCGTCCGTGGCGGACCCCGGCTACGCGAAGCTCAAAGAGCTGATCGTGCTGCTCTATTACTATTCCGAAGAGGCCCTGACCACCGAGCTCGTCTACGAGCACGTCCCCGGCGGCTGGACACCCTCGGTCAAGGCAACCCCCGAAACCCGCAACACCGGCGGGTTGGGCATGTTTTAAGCGGAGATCCAGACAATGTTCGATGCAATCGTAGTCGGCTCCGGCATGAGCGGCGGGATTTCCGCCAAGGAACTGTGCGAGCGGGGCCTCAAGGTCCTGGTGATCGAGCGCGGGCGCAAGCTCGTGCACGGCGAATCCTACACGGACAATCTCCAGCCCTGGGAAGTGCCCAATGCGGGCATGGTCCCCGAGGAGGATCTCGCGCGCCACTACAAGATCCAGGGCGAGAGCTTCATGACCTCGCCGACCCAGCGATACTGGGTGAAGGACGACGAGAACCCCTACATCACCCCCGAAGGCAAGCCTTTCGACTGGATCCGCGGTTATCACCTGGGTGGCCGCTCGATCATGTGGGGCCGCCAGTCGTACCGCCTGTCAGCGCAGGACTTCGAAGCCAATGCCAAGGACGGCCATGGCTCGGACTGGCCGATCCGCTACGACGACCTTGCGCCGTGGTATTCGCATATCGAGAAGTTCATCGGCGTCGCCGGCGACCGGGACGGCCTGCCGCAACTTCCCGACGGCGAGTACCTGCCGGCCTTCGGGCTCAACGACGGCGAACTCATGTTCAAGGCCGCGATCGAGAAGGCGTTCCCGGGCCGCAAGGTGATATCGGGACGCACGGCCAACCTGTCGAAGGCCCAGCCGCATCACGAGGAGCTGGGCCGCACCGATTGCCAGGCGCGCTCGCTCTGCGATCGCGGCTGTTCCTACGGCGCCTACCACTCGAGTCTGTCCTCGTCGCTGCCGGCTGCCGAGCGCACCGGCAACCTGACGATCGTCACCGATGCCATCGTCCATTCACTGGTCCATGACCCGAAGACCGGCAAGGTCACCGGCGTGCGGACGATCGATCAGAACACCAAGGTGGGCAAGACCTACCAGGCCAAGGTCGTATTTCTCAACGCCTCGACGATCGGCACCGCGCAGATCCTGCTCAACTCGAAGTCCGAGGCCATGCCGCGTGGGCTCGCCAATTCGTCGGACATGGTCGGGCGCAACCTGATGGACCATCTGTTCGCGCTGTCCGTCTCCGGGATTTTACCAAACGGCCCCCAGGACAGCTTCTACCACGGCCGCCGTCCGACCGGGATCTACATTCCGCGCTTCCGCAATGTCACCGAGCCCGGCGACTTCCTGCGCGGCTTCGGTTATCAGGGCGGCGTGTCCCGGATGAGCTGGCGGGCAGCCGTGGGACAGCCGGGGATCGGCGCGGAGCTCAAGGCGCGCACGCGCAAGCTGGGGCCTTGGTTTACCTACGTGTCGGGCTTCGGAGAAATGCTTCCGAACCGGGAAAACCGCGTGACGCTAAGTGCTACCAAGATTGATAAGTGGGGCATTCCGATCGTCGAGGTCAACTGCGCGCACGGTGAGAACGAGGCAAAGATGGCCAAGCAGATCATCGAGGATGGCAAGGCTATGGTCCAGGCCGCCGGCGGTATCGTCGTCTCGGTGAACGAAGAGCCGGGGGCGCCGGGCCTTGGCATCCATGAGATGGGCACGGCCTGCATGGGCAAGGATCCCAAGAGCTCGGTACTCAACAAGCACAACCAGTCGCATGACGTGCCAAACCTGTTCATCACCGACGGTGCTGCGATGGCTTCGAGCGGTTGCCAGAACCCGTCGCTGACCTACATGGCGCTGAGCGCACGCGCGGCGCACCATGCCACCGAGTTCCTTAAGGCGGGGACTATCTGAGGGGAACGCAGACGTGGCCAGCAATCCAGGCATGGCTGCTGTCGCCGTTACCCCGCTTCAGGTGCCGGGGCGGCGCGGTCGGCCAACGGCCCCACATGTTGCGGCGATCGAGGACGAAATCCTCGACGCCGCGCACGCGCTGTTTCTCGAATTTGGCTACGCAGCCGTCTCGATGGAGGGCATCTCCGAGCGCGCCGGTATCTCCAAGGGCGCGCTCTATGCGCGGTACGCGGGCAAGGAGGCGCTGTTCCGCGCGGTCATCCGCAAGCGGTCGGACATATGGTCGGCCGAAGCGGGCACGCAGGATCATCTTATGCCGCGCGAGCTTGGGCTGCGGCTAATTCACCACGCCCGGATGCTTGTGCGCATGTTTGCCCGGACCAAGTACTGTCAGACCTCGCAGTTGATCCAAACTACTGCAATCTCCTTTCCAGATATCGCGATCTACTGGCAGCAAAATGGCGCCCGGAAATACATTGATTACCTGGCAGCGGATATGGCTTCGGTCGAGGGCCCAAACCGAGGAGACTGTCCAGATTGGCAGTTCCTCGCGTGGCTGCTCCTCGATGGATTGTCCGGCTGGTACGGCCTCGAGGCTTTGTTAGGCGCGGTTTCGGACGAGCGGATGGATTGCTTTGCCGGGCAACTCATTGAAACGATCCTTGCGGCGATTGCCGCGCATGAAAATCCGCTGTGATCGCAGTTCAACTAAGGGGCATCCCATGAAACGCTTCGTAATCGCTTTTGCAGCGCTAACCGCTTCTCATCTGGCGAGCACTGCCGCATCCGCCGCCGCGCCCGTTACCGATTGCCCACTGCGCGACGCGCCGTTCTCTATCGACTCTCCGCTGCTCGACATCCTGCTGAGCCCCGCGGCCAAGGCGGTGATGGAGAAGACGGCTCCTGGTCACCTCGACAAGATTCCCGCGCAATTCGCAGGCACGACTCCTCCGACCTTCGCCGCCATCCTAAGCGGACGGGAGGCCAGCATGTTCACCGGGATCAAGCCTGAAGCACTGCCTGCGATCGATGCCGCGCTGCGAGCACTGCCGGTGACGGCTGCCGACAAGGTGGCCCGCTGCGCTCGCTACGACAACGATCGTCCCGCCTTCAACCTGCCCGCCGGCAAGTCGCACCTGCTGCTGTTCGAGAAGATCAACGGCTTCAAGGATGAGCCCTCGGTCAATGCCGCTCACGCGGCTTTCGTCGCCATGGCCGCACGCAAGGGCTGGGCGGTCGAAGTGACAGACAAGGCCGGCGCGTTTAATCCCGCGACGCTGCGCCAATTCGACGCGGTGATCTGGAACAACATCAGCGGTGACGTCCTGACTCTGTCGCAACGCCGTGCGTTCCAGGGCTGGCTTGAGCAGGGCGGCGCGTTTCTGGGCGTCCACGGCACCAACGGCGATCCGGTCGCATTCTGGCCCTGGTTCACAGATACATTGATCGGCGCCCGCTTCCTCATGCATCCGATGGCGCCGCAGTTCCAGGACGCGCGTGTCGTGGTCGATGATCCGAGCCATCCGATCGCGAAGGGGCTCCCGCGCGAATGGGTGATGAACGACGAATGGTACTCGTTCAAGAGCAACCCCCGCGCTGCTGGCGCCAGGGTGATCGCGACGCTCGACGAGGGCACCTACAATCCCGCAGGCATGATGAAGATGAATCTGCGCATGGGCGACCATCCGATCGCCTGGACCAAATGCATCGGCAAGGGACGCATGTTCTATTCGGCGATCGGCCATCGGCCGGAGACCTATTCGGAACCCCACTACGTCGCGATGCTCGAAGCTGCGGCCGACTGGGCGGCGGTGTCGGGCAAGGGCGATTGTCCGGCGCGCAAATGAACGAGGAATATTGATGGGCAACCGCGGATCGCTGCTTGGCATCGCGCTCGCCGCGGCCACTGCCATGTCTATCTGGCCTGCGCTTGCCGAAACTCCCCCCGCGGCGCCCGTCGCCGCTCAGGAGCCTCAGACCTCGCTCGAGCAGCAGTTTCGCGACCCGCCGGATTCCGCCCGTCCGCGCGTCTGGTGGCACTGGATGAATGGGAACATCACCAAGGACGGGATCGCGAAAGACCTTGCCTGGATGAGGCGCGTCGGCATTGGCGGTCTGCAGAACTTCGACGCCGACTTGATGACGCCGCAGATCGTCACAGACCGGCTGGTCTACATGCACCCCGACTGGAAGGACGCGTTCCGCTTCGCCGCGAGCGAGGCTGACCGGCTGGGCCTCGAGCTAGCGATCGCCTCGTCGCCAGGCTGGTCCGAGACCGGCGGACCCTGGGTCAAACCCCAGGACGCGCTCAAGAAGCTCGTGTGGAGCGAGACCGAACTCGCTGGCGGCAAGCGCTTCACCGGCAAACTTGCGCCGCCGCCTGTGGTGACGGGACCATTTCAATCGCTCGGGATCAACGACATCATGGCCGGCCCGCCGAGCAAGGATGCCAAGCCGCCGCCGACCTATTATGGCGATGTCGCAATCATCGCATATCCGCTCGCCGATGATGTCGCGTCGCCATCGCCAAAGGTGGAAACGCTTGACGGTCCGGTGACCGATCCCGCCGCACTCTTCGACGGTGATCTCGACAGCGGCATCAAGGTCAATCGCGGCACAGTAAACAGGCCCGGTGTAGTGACGATCAGTTATGCCGCGCCGCAGACGATCAGATCGGCCACGTTGTTTCTGCCTGATCCGCTGGCGGCACTGATTGGATCGACCGTCGTGCCTCGGCTCGAGGCGAGCGATGACGGCGCCGCTTGGCGCACCGTCAAAGAGATCCAGTCGGGCTCGGTCCCTGTTACGGTCAGCTTTGCTCCCGTCACTGCGCGGCACTTTCGGATCGTTCTTGCGCCGGGTGCACCTTTGGACATCTTGCGCGCCGATTCCGCGCCGGGCGTCGCCATGCCCGATTATAAAACTATGCTGGCCAGCATGGCCAGCGAAGGGCCGACCACGGTCAACCAGTTCACCCTGTCACCGGACGTCAAGGTCGATCGCTTCCAGGCGAAAGCCGGCTTCTCTATCGAGCGCGACTATTATGCGCTGAGCGCGGGCTTGCCCGACGAGCCCGGCGTGCCGGCCTCGCGGGTCATCGACCTGACCTCGCGGCTCAAGCCCGACGGCACGCTCGACTGGATCCCGCCGAAAGGCCAGTGGCGCGTGCTGCGCCTCGGCTATTCGCTGCTGGGCACGACCAACCACCCTGCGCCGCCCGAGGCGACGGGGCTCGAGGTCGACAAGTTCGACGGAGCCGCGGTACGCCGCTACCTCGAGCACTATATCGGCATGTACAAGGACGCCGCCGGACCGGGAATGGTCGGCGACAAGGGCGTCCGCGCGATCCTGACCGACAGCATCGAGGTGGGCGCCGCGAACTGGACGCCGCAGATGGTCGCGCAGTTCAAGCGGCTGCGCGGCTATGACCCGACGCCGTGGCTGCCGGCACTGACCGGCACGGTGATTGGCTCGCGCGCCGAGAGCGACAAGTTCCTCTACGACTACCGCCGCACGCTGGCCGACCTGATGGCCAGCGAGCATTACGGCACCGTCGCCAAGGTCGCGCATGAGAACGGTCTGAAGGTCTACGGCGAGGCGCTCGAGGACCACCGCCCGTCGCTCGGCGACGACATGGCGATGCGCCGCCATGCCGACGTGCCGATGGCGGCGATGTGGACCCATTCGCGCGAGCAGGGGCCGAAGCTCACCTATCTGGCGGACATCAAGGGCGCCGCGTCGGTCGCGCATATCTATGGCCAGAACCTCGTCGCGGCCGAATCGATGACCGCGTCGATGAACCCATGGAACTATGCGCCGCGCGACCTCAAGCGGGTCATCGACCTGGAGTTCGTGACCGGGGTGAACCTTCCGGTGGTTCACACTTCGGTGCACCAGCCGGTCGACGACAAGATTCCCGGCCTATCTCTGTATGTCGTCGGCCAGTACTTCAACCGCCACGAGACCTGGGCCGAGATGGCGAAGCCCTGGGTGGACTACATGGCGCGCAATTCGCTGATGTTGCAGCAGGGGCGTAACGTCGCCGACGTCGGCTATTTCTACGGCGAGGAACCGCCGCTCACCGGCCTATATGGTGACAAGGCGGTGGCCGATGCGCCGACGCGCTACGCCTATGACTTCGTCAATGCCGATGCCCTGGCCGGTGCGCTGACCAACGATGGCGCCGAGCTCGCGGCGCCCGGCGGCGCGCGTTATCGCGTGCTGTACCTGGGCGGATCGTCACGGAAGATGACGCTGGGCACCCTGCGCAAGCTGGCCGCGCTGGTCGAAGGCGGGGCGACCGTCGTCGGCATGAAGCCCGAAGGCGATCCGGGCCGCGACGGTGCCGCATCCGAATACGCCGCGCTTACCGCCAGGCTCTGGGGCGGGGGCGCGGAGACCACGGTGGGCAAGGGCCGCGTCATCGCCTCCGCCGACATCGAAGCGGCCCTTACCCGCATTGGCGTCGCGCCCGATTTCCGCTTCACCGGCGGGCAGGGCGGGGCGGACATTCCCTTCGTCCACCGCATGCTCGCGGATGGAGACAGCTACTTCCTGGTCAACCGCAAGGACCGTGCCGAGACGATCGAGGCGCATTTCCGCGTGACTGGCAAGGCGCCCGAACTGTGGCACGCCGACACCGGAACATCCGAAAAGGTCAGCTACCGGATCGCCGGCGGCGAGACCGTGGTACCGCTGACGCTGGCGGCCGACGAGTCGGTCCATGTCGTGTTCCGCCAGCCCTCCCAGCACGATGCGCTGGCGATCAAGAAGCTGGTTCCCGCGCCGCTCGCCGAGCTGGGCGGGGCCTGGATGGTCAGCTTCCAGAAGGATCGCGGCGCGCCGGCGTCGGCGAGCCTGCCCGCGCTCGCGCCGCTCGACGAAAGCACCGATCAGGGGATCAGGTATTTCTCCGGCATCGCCACTTACGCCAAGGACTTCTCCGCCCCGCGCGGCTGGAAGCCCGGCCAACCGCTGTGGATCGACCTCGGCGACGTGCGCGAGTTGGCCGAGGTGACGGTCAACGGCAAGAGCATCGGCACCGCCTGGCACGCGCCGTTCCGGCTCGACATCGGCGGCGCGGTGCGCAGCGGACGCAACCGGCTGGAGGTTCGGGTCGCGAACCTGTGGGTCAACCGCCTGATCGGCGACGCCCGGCCCGGCGCGAGCAAGATCACATGGACCGCGACGCCGAGTTACAAGCCCGATGCGCCGCTGCGGCCTTCGGGCTTGATTGGGCCGGTACTGCTACTGGGGCAGCGAGGCCCATAGATCAGACACCTTACTCACATTGGCAGACATCCGCAGCGGTCATGTTTGCACGTTCAGCGTAGGTGCCGCACCATGCGAGTGCATCGTGAAGGTTGCGCCTGTCCGTTTGACGCGCAAACCGTGATCAACCTCCAAACAGACTTTAGGCGACTATCCGTCATCAAGAAACGGATTCAAGATGACGGCTAATTTTGCACCGAGTTGGATGTTTTTTCAATATTTTCTGAATTGAAATAGTGGGTGCACAATTGTACGAAGAAGAAATTCCGTTCGCGTGAGGAGTGCGGCGTTGTCACTGCAAACCGATGCACAAGATTGCCTGCTCGACGCCGTTGCAGATCGAAATGGCGTCGATGTGCCACCCGAAAAGATGGGAGATGTGAAACCATCGGACGGCGAAATCGGTGCGCAAAACGGACTGGCTTGGCAACTGACGCTCGAGGATGCGGCCAACCGTCTGCGCGACCGCCAATATTCCACGCGGGAGCCGACGCTTGATAAGGCGAACATCCTCGTCAACAAGGTGCTTACGGCGTCACAGGCCTATCTGGAGGAGTTGAGTCGCCCAACCAAGAGTGCCGCCGGCACGTTCTTGCTTTGGGGCGGCGGCGCCGCAGCGGCCGGAATAGTCGCTGCGATAGTTTATCATTTGTCGCAGCGCCGCTCATGATGCGGGTGTTTTCTTCCTGCACTGGTCTCGCGGCGCTTCTGCTCGCCCACGGCGCGTCTGCTCAAGAATTTGCAAAAGCGCTCTGTGATGATGCTCCGGCGGCAGACCGGACAATCGATCCCATCACGCTTCGCAGCACTGCTCTTCAGGGTGTCGACTACGACACGCTCGACTACGATCATGATGGAACGCCGACAGCCGATGAAATATTTCGCGCGCTGACGACCGATGCCTACCTATTCTGCACCGTGAAGACCGCAGATACGGACGGTCGAGCGAAGGCTTGCGGGGACGGTCAGGAACAAGCTCTGCGTGTGGCCAATGCCAAGCTGACGGGGTTCTGGCAGCAGAATGGCGCGCTCTACGATGTAACCGTTGTAGCAAAGCCAACCAATGAAGATGTGCGGCTGCGGCCTGGGTTGAGTGCCAGACCCTGGGCGGCATTGCTCGATGAGCGCGGCCGCTACGCTAAGGCAGTGTGCCGAAGTGCGCCTGGCGTCCAGATCGCGGCCGCGGGAGAAGAGAAGAAGCGACCTGCATTTCTACTTGGTAAAGATATCGACAGCCTGACGGTGTCTCGAGAAGGCGAAGGGCGGGACCGTCTGGCTAAGGTAACGCCGGCCGAAGTCAGTTTTATGTCTGACAATGTCGCCGACACGCGAACCTTTGCCATCGATGCCGTGGCGGGCCTGCGCGTGGCCGACAGTGCGCGCTTTAAGTTTACGCCGTTCCTGCAATATTCTCGGTCGGAAGTACGGGATCGGAAGGCCGGGACAAGCGAACTGACCGGCAAATTCGCTGCCGGTGCGGTCAGCACCGTCATTTTGGGGTTCGATCAGTTCGACCTCACACCTCTCTATGCGCGTGATCTTAAAAATCATGCCGAGCTATTGACGGGCCGCATAGCATGGCGCCCCGGATTTCTTTATCGTGCTCGACCCTTCAATAACTCATGGCATTTCGCATGCAAACGGTCACCGCGAGGCGCCTGTGAATTCGGTAACGGTCTTGCGGTTTGGGCTGATTTTCAAGTCATCAGTTCGTTCGGCACTGTCCTAGATAAGGGCAATGATCCGACGTTCATCGACGGCAAGAGTTATGTTCGCTTTGGCCCCTCCGGAGCACTGCACATATATGGGCTGAGCGGCCTTGCAGAAGACATGTCGCTCGACGTAACCTACAAGCGGCTGTTTCGGATTTCAGGCGACGGGAAGCCGGTGTACGCTTTCAAAGCAGACCTCAGCTATTGGATCGCCGGATCCGAGCATGTATCGCTGACAAGCGGCTATGAACGCAGCCGTGACGAAGATACTCTCGAGCTGTCCGACGAGTGGAAAGTCGCGCTCGGGGTGCGTTTCTGATTTGGAAGAGTATTGTCGCGCGAGAACCCGGCGGTAAGCGTCGGGGATAGACGGACGCCGCCGATCCGTCTCGGTTACCCGCGCGAGCCCTGCGCCTTGTCACGCATCAAGAGCGGAAAATTCTCCTTGGTCAAGCTCCGGCTCAGCAGCGACCATTGAGCGCGGCCATCCAGCCCGCGATGTCAGCGGATCGGCGGCGCGCCCTCACGAGCGTATCCTTGAGTCAGCGCCGGACTAGCTCTCTCCATCATCGACCTGCAGAGACTGTCGCAAAGGGTCGATTACGGAATAAGTCCAGGCATCTTGGAGCCGCTGATGCACTGCTTGAGCGGTGCTGTGAGCGGCAGGGCTGATTTCAAACCACTCACGCCAGATCGCCGCAACGTCGTGCTTGTAGCCGGCGCCAAGTCCGTAACGCCCATTGCTTTTCGCCCAGCTCTCGCTCTCGCCAGAGAGCAACAGCCCAAAAGCATCGCTTCCGATAGCGCGCGCGGTGGCGAGAAACTGCTGCCGATGCTCGTCCATACGCTCCCTGATTGCCTGCAGGGTCTGCACGATCGTCGGGAGGTCCTGGTATTGATCCTGCAATTCGTCGAGCTTGTGCGCAATGCGCAGCGCCATCGGCGCGGTTCGCAGATTGGCGTCTATGCGAACGCCTTGCCCCAGGATGTGATCGAACTGGAACTGATTCCAGTCGCCTTTTCGGGCGATTGAGGCGGCGATCGAGCTGTGATGCCCGACAGCCATTTGATCGATCAAGTTCTGATGGGCAGGGCGGATGCCGATCGGAAGTGAGGCCACCATGTCCAGGATGCGGCCGAGCTGTGTTCCGACATCCCGGCGCGCTTCGGCGGCTCGAACGTCCTGAATGTTCTCGCGTAGATTTTGGACGCCGGCAGCTGCCGTGTTTGCGCGCTCAACGTAGTGGCCTCGCATCGCGCTGATTTGACCGCGCAAAGTCTTCCAGATCTTGTCCGGATCGTCATTGCGAGCATCGAAGAAGTAGATGGGAGTCTTGGGAAGGTTCGCGCTGACGAGTGCTTGATCGACCTCCTTCCGGCGCACGGCGTAGCCTTGCTGGCGCGAGGAAGGCGGCGTCTCGAAGCCCGACATTTCCAGCGCCTCGTCGCCACGTGGAAGAACGAGGATGCATTGCCGCATATTCGTGGCAACGTCGTATCCGGCCTCCACGGACTCCTGCAAGAGGCGTTGTACGGTGGCATTCGGCGCGTCGGCGAATTTGGTACACAGCACCATCAAGGTGCGAGGGTCTTCGGCCAGATCTGCAAGGTCGGGGCGTTGCGTCACGCTTTCGACCCCTTTGGTGTCGACGACCTGGAGCACCTGTCCATCCGCGCTTAGATGGCGCGATGGCATGAGAACGGTAATGCGGGCGGGTACGCTGAAACGCGGGTCGAGGCCGCCGTTGATGGCGGATACGAGCCGGGACAACCACAATAGGCCATCTTCGCTGCCTTCCGGAAGCAGGATCTGGCGTTCCTTGCGAGCGGGAAGGTCCATTTTCGAGACCACCCGGTCCGTAACTTCGTCGATGCCAATTCCTGAGGCGAGTAATTCTGCGATCGGGTCATTGGAGACGGTCTCGTCGTCGACGACTGTTTCTGTGGTGCGCATCGCCGACATCGTCCGCAGGACGCGGCTCACTTCCGCAGGCACGCCCACGCCCGCGGCCCCCGGAGCAAGGCTGGAGACAAGGTCGCGCGTCAGTCGCAGCACTTCCTCGTCTTCGATGGTGTCGACCATAATGCCGAATGTGGGGGCAACCCGGATCGCGGTCTCGCACACTGTAGTTCGTCCCGATCCCACGGGAAAGGCCGGCCGGCGGCCGCTTCTACCATCGCCTACGAGCAATCCCACAGCATGAGTGAGGGCAGTCGTCTTCCCAACACCAATATCGCCGACCCACGCCACAACATGGTCGCGTCGACGCAGATAGGCCTCCGCCATGCGCAGCTTCGCTCGGAGCAAGCCAATCGGACTACGCAGGATCGGGTCGTCGTTATCTACCTCGAACTCTTGGAGGTCCCGAAGAGCCTGATCGATCGTCCAAAGGGCATCCTTGTCGGGATGGAGAAATGTCGGGGGTTCCTGTTGGAGCCAGGAACGGGCGTAATAGTCTCGTACATCGTGGGCGAGCTCGGATCCGATTGCGCTCAGATAGCGATCTGCCATTTCGGCATCGGCTTCGTCGGCCTTCTCCAGCTTGGATAGGACACTCGCAACGGTTCCCATCGCCTTGGCAAGCGCGGTCTGGCTAAGCCCACTCGCTTCGCGCACGTGCTTGAGCACGTCTGCTGGTATGGTGTAGACCATGGAATTCTCCGACTTTCTCCATTCCATATTCCATATAACGCGAAATTTCGCAAGATAGGATTAGGTTTCTTGGAAAATCATCGGATAAAGTCCAATTCTAAGCGCACTCCTATGAAAACGAGTGCAATCCACTCGAAAGTCACCTAACTTTCGCGCATCTCAGATGCGGAAAAGTTATGGCGCTCCATTTGGTGGGGGAAACCCTCGACAGGCATCGCGCCCACGCGTTGGCGCGCACTGGCAAACTCCTAAGCTTGCACCGCGGCGTCTATGTGGACGCGGATGACGATATCGACAAGGTCGTCGTCGATCACGCGGTCCGCATAGCGGCTTTCCTCTATCCGCAAGCCTACCTTTCCGGTGCAAGCGCTAGCCGGCTGGCTGCTACGGAGGATGGCCAGCTGTTCCTCTCGGGCCGGCGCAACAACCGCACGCGCATCCGCGGGCTGGAGATCATTCAGAACCAGGCGCCCGCGCAGCCATCCACGATCCCCGTCATCGTAGGCGATGACATGGGCGAACTCCATCTTACCGCCTCTTCACTTCGTCAGCGCTTTCTTGAAGCTTTTCGCCAACGCAGCCAGCATGCCAACGCGATTGACCCCGCAATGCGCCGGCAGATGGCAGATCGACTGATCGAGGAATTCGGCCATGCCGATGCCGCTGCCGACCAGCTGTGGGCGCTTGGCCGGGTTAACCAGTGGATCCGGGAAACGGAAGCTGCCGAACACTACCTCAGGACCGACGCTCGCCAGGCGGCGCCCATAAACAAGGCCGGCTTCGAACTCGTAGTCGCCTGGCATGGAGACGTGGTGGGGCACCTCACGCACGACGGCGCAGAGTGGAGGTGGATTGCAGCGGACGGTCCGAACCCGCCGTTGGTCAGGGAAAATCGTCCGGGGAGCCTACCCGCTTTTATCGAATCCCTATTGCCAGAAGGTTGGCTCGCTCAGGTCCTTGACCAGCGCGACGAGCGAGAGACCCTGCGAACGGGAAGCAGGTACATGTCGAACATCGCCATCGTCGCCGACCTTGATCAGTTGGCGGAGCTTCCTGCCGACGTCATCGAGGGACGTCTCGCGCAGTTCGATGACGCTGGCCTCTTCACCGGCCGATATCTTGGCCCTGCCAAGCAAGCGCTCGAAGATTCGTTCCAGGAAAAACTGGCCCGCCTCTTCGCCGACCGGCATACTCCGCGACTGTCAGGCATCCAGATCAAGGCTCCCATGTCTCTGCGTGTGGACGGTCATCTGATCCCGGCGGTGGAAGCGCCCTTCACGCACATCCTCAAGCCTGCGGGTACAGGGGGATACGAGCAGCTGCCCATTGTCGAATGGATATGTCTCGGCCTTGCGCGCGCAGCGGGCTTCGAACTTCCGGAAGTGGCCTTGATAGATATGCCAGACGGCATGGCGCCTGCGCTGCTCGTCGAGCGCTTCGACATACGCCGATCCGGCAACGATACGCGGCGCCTGGCTCTGGAGGACTTCTGTTCGGTGCTCGACCTTCCTCCAGCCCGAAAATACGATGGCACGGTCGAGCGAATGGCACGGGGACTTCGAAGCCTGTCCACTGACCCCGCAGCCGATCTCGAGATTCTATTTCAGCGTGCACTATTCGCCTGGCTCATCGCGGACGGCGACATGCATCTTAAGAATCTCGCGCTTCTCAAGGTCGCCGAGGCTGGCGCCGACCGGTTTAGGGATGTCCGCTTTTCCCCCGTTTACGATGCCGTCACCACGCACGTCTTCCCAGGGCTCGAGAGCGATCGAATGGCTTTCAAACTCAACGGCAAAGACAATCGTCTGACCCCTGACGACTTCCATGCGTTGGCTCGGACAATTGAACTGCCGCAGGCACGCGCAAGTGAGCTGATGGCATCTTGCGCGCGCCGAGTGGCCGATGCAGCGCCGGCCCTCGCACTGCCCGCGCCCTTCGCAAATCGAGGCGATCGCACGCTCGACCGCATTCGTCAGATCGTCCAGGAACGCGCTCAACCATTCGTGTGAGCGGGGAGGAGGGGCGCCTCATCGGCCCTGACGGACCTTCGCGCGTCACTTTTACGCTTCCTCACAAAGCGGGCCCGTGATGTCGGCGATGGGTGATGGGCTCGTTCGCAGATAGCAAATGCGCCCACACGATGCCCTCGCCAAGCATATCGGTGATCTGTCCAAAGACATCACGATTGATCTTCACGCCCGACTAGCTTGGCGGGAGGAGTCTATTGGGTTCTCGTTCCGCCGACTTTCGGCCATTCAACGCGCCAAATCGGATTCCCGAGAACTGCCGTACATTCAGCAGTCAATCGTTGTGGTTCCGAAAAGAAACGAACCCTTTGGGGCGTCGTTGATATCAACCGCTGGATCGCCGATGTAAAAGGCGATGTCGGGGCGTGACCCGCGCCAAGCGCACGACATGTCATGGCCTGGCACCGCACGAGTGAACGCCAATTCGCCACAATCTTGTAAGCGAGAAATAGTAAATCTAACGGTCGGAGCACAATGCTTGGAGACCCTCGCAATCTACACTAGATTGACGGCCTCGACGGCAAGGGAGGGGAAATTGGCGAAAGACGTTCCGATTCCGGAAAAGATATTTGTCGCTATCTCGGTCGCCAATCCTGAAAAGCTGACTCCGCTTGCTGGTGCCACGACCGCGGCTCTGCGGATGGCCAGGTGGGCGCGCCGCATGGGTTACCTGGTAGTTCCGGTCCACGACGCCGACGGAGAGGTCACCATCTCGCTCCTTCAACGAAAAATCGTGGAGGCTATCGAACTTGTTCAGCAGGAAAAAGTACTGCGGAGGATTGTCGTATTCTTCGCGGGGCACGGCGGGACCAAGGATATCGAAGAGCCCTATTGGCTCCTCTCCAATTGGTGGAGCCAGCCGCAAGAAGCTGTCGATATCATCCGGTTTCGCCGGATGCTTCGATACTATGCTCCGATCCAGGTTACGCTCATCGGCGACGCCTGCCAAGTCGTTGATAAGGCCTTTCTTGAGCTAAAAGGCAGTGGGGTCCTCGACCGAAAGGACGAGGACAATCCATTCCCCGAGCTCGATCAGTTCTTTGCCGCAGACGCCGGCGAAGAAGCCTTCATGATCAAATCACGAAGCGCAGACGGCGATTTCTGCATTTTTACCGAAGTCTTGCTCGATGCCCTCGAGGGCGATGCGCCGAACGCGTTCGATCAGCACCGACAAGGCGACCCTGTCGTCACCAGCACGTCGTTGGCGCGCTATCTGCAAGAACAAATTCCGATCGAGGCGGGGCGGCACAATGTCTCGATGAAGCCTTGGCCAGTTCCGGGGTTCTTCACCGATACCGTCTACGCCCAGTTTCCCTCCGGTCTCGGCACCGACGGGCTGGATGTCCCCATCGATTGCACTGACGCGGGGCCGCGCGCTGGCGAATTGATCGTGACCGACATGGATGACCAGCTTGGTCCCAAGATCGATTTCGCCGAGATCAAAGCGCAGAAGCAGTCGCGTGCTGTCGGCATATTTCGGGATCTTATATTTACCGACACGCCCAACTACTCGATCTCGGGCAGCGGGCTTGTCGTTATCGGTCTCAAGGTCGCGGCAATCCATGGTGGCGGGTACGAGGCGGATCCCGGTCATCACGGCGCGTTCCGGCTCTATTTGTCTAGTGAGCCAAACAATCTGTCTTGGAAGGATTATGTCGTCGAGCTCGTCGATGGCCGCTGCGTCTATGTGTGCGGGGTCCAGTGGTTCATGGCCAAGCTTTTCGTGCACGAGCATGGCGAGATCAGTCTCGTGCACCGTCACATCTCCGAGAAAGCCAAGCCCGCGCCGGTCGTCTCCGGTGCGCTCGCCGATCTTGCCGCGGGCCGGATCGGACGGGTCAGCGCCGTCGACCTGGCAGCTCAGGTGCGGCGCGGCAAGCATCTCGATTACACGCTGGGGCTGCTCGCGGCCTACCTCTACAACGCGATCGGTGACATTGACGGCATTCGGTCGATCGCCTGGTACTACCACCGGGAAGGGCAAGTCATTCCGCTCGACATCGCGTTGCTGACGGGCGGGAAGCTCCATATGGGCGATGACGGGACGCTAACCGTCGACATTCCCGCAACGCAGAAGCGCAAGCCGCGCACCGATGTTGAAGACGGCCTTGCCTTCACCACCTCGGCCACATCGGCAGTCTCGGGAGCGGCGGTAGGCGGCCGGGCTCCTTGGCTGCGCAGCGGGTGGCGGGCAATCGAAACGGCACTTCTCCACGAAAGCGCGGAGGAATGGCGCCAATGCGCGATGAACGTCGTGCCCCATCTTACCGAAGGCCAGTTCCTCACCGTGCGACCCGAGGGGAAAGCGGCATTGCTGAAGTTGATCGAACGGGCGCGGTCGATCTCGATGGAAATGGTTAGGGACGCGTGAGGCGATGAGACTGGTCTTTGTTCACGGTATCAACCAGCAAACGAAGAGCAGCGCCTCGATCCAACAGGCTTGGCTCGACGTGCTGCGGCCGACCGGGAGCCCCGGGGATTGGCCCGGTGATGCTGTCAGCGGCGTCGCGACCCCGTTCTACGGCGACCAGCTCTTCGCCTTGTCCGAGGCCGGCCGAAGGGCCGCGGCGATTGCCCAGGGCGCTGGCGAAATTCCCGATGAGTTCGCAGAATTCGCAGGCCCGGCGTTGGCCGAGATGGCGTTTCGGGCGGGCGCCGACGAAAGCGCTATGGCGGCCGAGGCCGATAAGATCGCCATCGCCCAGGGCGCTGGACCGCACAAGACCTGGCTCAAGGCAGCGGCGCGCGCGATTGAGGCGATCTCGCCGCTCAAAGGGGAGATCGCGCTTCGCTTGCTCGGTCAGGCACATGCCTATCTGAAGCGACCTCACATTATGGCGGAGATCGACGATGTCGTGCGACCTGCGCTCGAAGGTGATGAGCCGATGATCATCGTCGCGCACTCGCTTGGCACGATCGTCACCTACAAGCTGCTGCGCGAATTCTCCGCTGCAGGAAAGCCCCGGCAATGCCCACTCTATGTCACGCTCGGCTCGCCTTTGGGAATCGACGTGGTGCGCAAGAGCTTTGCCCTACCGCGGGGCCGCCCGGCCGACGTCGCCCGCTGGGTCAACGGGGCCGACCCAGAGGACTTCGTCGCACTACGGTCCGTGCTCGATGCGACGACCTTTGGCAGCGGCATCGAGAACATCTCGAATATCGAAAACGGCTATGACGATCCGCACGCGATCACCCGCTATCTGGCCAATGCGGATATCGCGTCATTGATCCGCACAGCGATCGGATGACCCAGCCACTCTAGGGTCATTGCGTCCATTCGAATGTGGGACACCCGGTCCTGCCTTGCTCATCGCCGTCGACGGGCGTTGCCATAAGCTTTCGCGCCACCGAGGTCAGACCGTGCATGCCGTGCATAATCGCGGTGAAGAGCACTTTCGGCGACCCCGTCATCGCGTCTTCCAATTGCCGTAGCATCGTTGTGTAGCGGATATTGAAAAGGTGATTGAGCTCCGCAGCGCGCGAGCCGACCGTGTAGTCCGCCGCTTTTGCATTCTCGAGGATCGGGTAGACCTTTGCATAGTCGATCTCGATCGCCGGCCCCGTAGGCTTGCCGGCCGGATCGTCCGCCGGCGTAAAATGCTTGCCGAAATGGATCTCCGCAAAGCGGTAGTAATGGCCGATACCAAACGGCCGCACGACATCCTCGGCGAAGCCGGCAGGGGTTGCGGGCCATGAACCCTCGCCCTGGGTTATGGCCTGGGTAAGCGCGGCCTTGGCGCTTGCCAGATCAGTGACGGGCGTGACCTGGCCGCCTCCGGCCCAATAATAGTCGCTGTCCAGCTGCCGGGCGGGATCGCCGACGAACAATGATCCGGGCGCTTCCGCCTCGATTTCCTCGAGCAGCTTGATCAGGTCGTCGTAGAATTGCCCGATGGTCGGCGCGGGAACATCGATCTTCCCGCCCAGCGCGACGGCTGCGATCATCGACGCGGGCTTCTCGATCTCCATGAAGGTCTTGATGGTGTTCGGCGAGAAGGCCGCGAGCGGCACCGGAAAACGGCGATCAGCAAAAGCCTTGCCGTTGAATTTCAGCACAAGAGGGTAGACGGGATTGGCGTTTCGATCGATCCGGACAGTGCCGCCGACGGCGTTGATGACATTGGCGACCAGCGCCAGATGCAGCATCTCCTCGATCGCAACGCTGCGGATCCGCTCGGCGGCGTCGCGGTTTTGCGGAAGCTTGATGCTGAGCAGCGCCACGAGATAGGCAGGGATGGTCGCCAGTTCGAGCTCGAGCGCGGTCTGCAACCCCGCCGACAGAGCTGCGCGCTTTTCGTCGATCGACATTGCCATCTTATGGGCCCGTCCTTACGAGATGATCGCCGAGCCGGTAAGCGAGCGCGGCAAGCGTGAGGGTGGGATTGACCGACCCAAGGTTCGGCATCACGGCGTTCGAAATCACGTAGACGTTGTCGGTGCCATGCACTTTGAGGTTGGCGTCAACCACACCCACCTTCTCGTCTTCACTCATCCGGCACGTCGAGGCGGCGTGGTCCGCCCGCCACGAGACGGTATAAGCACCATCGAGTTTGGCGCCCATGGCGGCGAAGATCTCGCTGACCTTCTTCTCGATCGTCAGCATTCTGCCGTTGAAGGCGCCGTCCTGAGCAAATGAGACGGTGGTCATTGGCAGGCCCACCTTGTTGAGGGCGCCCATATTCCTGACGGTATTCGTCGAGCGGCCGAAGACCTCGACCATCCCCTGGATCGTGACCTTGTTGGGACCGGCAAGGTTCTGATCGATCTTCGCCCGATCGGCTCCGCCTTGCATCTGAGCCGCGAGCGAGAAAGCGGGCGTGTCGGGTGGTGCCACCATCATGAACTTTCCCGCCGCCTGTTCGGTCGGGCTGTCGAAGTGCCGCGAAACCAGCGTCGGGAAATTCAATTCCGGTTGCAGCCGCAGCTTGTTGTCCGGCAGGATGGCCGTCATGACGAAATAGGGGTGCGTGATCAGATAACGCCCCACCTGGTCGTTGTGATTGCCGATCCCGTCTAGCCAATCATCGGATTTCGATCTGAGAAGCAGCTTAGCGGACTCGATCGCGCCGGCCGCGACGATCACCCGATCAGCCGCGACACGAACGACGTCGCCGCTCGCCTTGTCGTAGTAGACTACGGCGCTGGCCTGGCGTTTTGTCCCGGTCTCGATCGCCAGCACCGGCGTACCGGTTCTGATCTCGAGGCCCGGAAAATCGTTCCATTCGATGAGGTCGTCGAGATAGTTGCTGGCCACGTAGCGTGCGCCAAACGGGCAATATTTGCAGGTTCCGGTGGTTTGGCACGGCGCGTGGCGCGACGGCACCTCCGAAACGCCGCGGCGGGCGATCGGTAGCTGTCCATAGCCTATACCGAGCTTATCGAAGGCATCCGCGTAGATCTTGTCTTCGAGCGTGAAGGGGAAAGCCGCGAATGGAAACTCGCGCGTGCGCGGCACAACCGCATCCTTAGAATCCCCTGAGACCGCGAGATGATGTTCGGCTTGGCAATAGAATTCCTCGAGCTCCGCATAGCCAAACGGCCAGTCGATGCTCTCGCCGGTGTTATGTTGGAGCAGGAAATCCTCCGGCTTCATCCGGAACGCCCAGCCGCCCCAGTGCAGCGTCGTGCCGCCATAAGCGAAGAGGCGGGCACCGCGCAGCGGGACCTCGGTGGCCCCCGCGTTCTGGTTCTCGCCAGGATCGTCACGCTGCGGATAGTTGGCGTCGCGGGCGTTGTCGTAAGGCAGTCCGCCCGTTACGAGATAGTTCTCCCACAGTCCGAAATCCTTCGTCGTCACGCGGCTGCCGGCCTCGAGCACGACGATCTCGGCATGCCTGTTATTGGCGAGCAAAGTCTCGATGACGACAGTGGCGGCAACGCCCGATCCAATGATGACCGTCTTCATCAGGCGCCCTCGTCGATGCCGCGATACGGTCTATCCGACGGGTCGTTCGTGCCCCCGAAATAGCCGTTGAAATTGCGGGCTCCGAACGATTTGAAGCCGCCAAAGGCCAACCTCATGGTGATGAATTCGTTGACGACGAAGCGCTTGGCCACGTCGATCGCGGTGCTGGGCACCCCGTCCGGGACCTTGATCTTGAACAGCGTCTCGAACGCCTTCTCGTTACCCTGCGCCGCAATCAAATCCGCGATCACTTCGGCGGCGGTCGAATAATAGCCGCGATACAGCGGACTGATCGCGATCCGGTTGTCCATGAACACTTTGAGGCGCGATCGGTAGGGCTCGGGATCATCCCCAAGCTTCCAATAGGTGCCGATGGCGACGAACATCGTCCACAAGGGCTCCGGGATGCCATAGGGCGCCTCGAGGATCTCGCGCGACAGCGGATGGACAATCTTGTTTTGATACATGCGAGAATTCCCTGGAGGAGTTGCCGTCAGACCTTCAGTGTGATGCTCGCTCCCGGGTTGAAGGCAGCGCTGAGCGTGCCGTTCGATTGCTGGACCAATTGCGCGATATGGGCTTCCACGGCGGCATAGGTCTTCTGCTCGTCGCTGCCCGGCTCCTGCGCGGACGAGGTGGTGCTGAACCAGAACTTGAATTTGCGCCCTTCCGCGGCCGGATTGAGCGTACGCTGCGCCGCCTTGCCCAAGCGCGATTGATAGATGAGGTCGATCACCGAAAGCTCGGGATTCCCATTCTCGCCGTTCCCGCAGAAGATGTAGTGGTCGGCGGAAACGTGCTTAGCGAAGTTCTCGTCGAGATTATATTCCGAGGCGTGATGCTGCACTTTGAGCACATCAAGATGAATGCTGCCGCCTTCGAGAAAACCCGTCTGCTCAAGACCCGCGAGGATGAAATCCTGCTGCGAGTCTCCGGTGAGGAGGAGCCGCTTGCCATTCTCCTCGACCATGAACATCAGCGAGGCGATGTTCGGCGCTGTCACGCCCTTGTAGGGCGCGATCCCATTCCACCGGCTGCCGACCGTGGTGAGATCGCTCACGCCGTCGAGCTTCTCCTTGATCTCGCGGCGAACCCGGGCGAGCCCTGCATGCCCATCGGTGGATTCGAGCCAGGTATTCCAGCCCTTCTTCAGCGCCTCGAGCTCCTTGGTTCCCGGGCCGACGATTGTCAGGATCATCGAGCCGACGGGGATGGACTGCTGGTCGCGCCGCATCATAAGCAGTTTTGCCGGCCCCTGGGCGCCAGGCAGCTGGTTGGTGGGAATCTTGAGCAGATCGGCGGACGCGAGGCGTGACACCTTCAGTGCCTCGGGGATCGACAGCGCGATCTCCTGATAGACGATCCCCAAGCCCCTGAGCTCCGCGTCCCCAGTGGCGAGCAGGGTGGCGGCCGATGCCGCCAGCAGCTCCTCTACCTTGTCGGCGTTTTGTCCCACCTGGTCACGGAAGGCATTGTGCCAGATACCGCCGATCTCAGGCGGGCGGGGCACCTTGGGTTTGGGCTTCGGCGTGCCTTTCGCCTTGTGGTGATCGTAGAGCCGCCACTCGAGCTCGTCCTCGAGCAGCGCGAGGACGCCGGAAATGTGATCCTGATCGATATGCGACACGTAGACGTAGTCGATCTTGATGTTCCGGGTGCGTAGCTTCGCGAGCTCCTTGCGCACCACGCCTCGCATGCTGTCGTGCATGCCGCCGTCGCAGAGTATCCGGGCGCCGTCATTGGCCTCTAGGAGCAGGCAATCACCCTTCGACGATTGGAAGATTTCAATCTTCATCGCTCAGACCTCCCTGCGATCGCTGAACGTGCGCGCTTCGGCCACCGCCGCGGCAGCGTCGATGACGCCGAAACCGGCATCATTCGCCCAGCTGTATGACGCGCCCGGAAGCGGCTTTGCCGTGCGTTGCAGGATGCCCGAGCATTGCGCGGAGGTGAGATCGGGATTGACCGCGAGCATGAGCCCCACGACGCCCGTGACATAGGGGCTCGCCATGCTGGTCCCGGTCATCGAGAGCCATGCCTTGCCATCCTCGCTGAACCCTTTGGCCGCGACTATGTCGGTGCCGGGCGCCGATACCTCGGGTTTGCAGCGACGGTCGCGCGTGGGACCTTGGCTGCTCGACGCGTTGATCCGCTGCTTGGTCTCGTCGAGATTGGCGACGGCGATGACGCGGTGGCCGCAAGCCAGCGAGCTGATCGAATGGGAATCGACATTGCTCTCCTCGGAAAAGAACGATGGGAAGCGGATGAGGCGCACGCCCCGCTGACTGCCGACATCGATCGGATCGTCGCGCTCGATCCAGCAGTCGAAACGCCCATCTCTGACTTCCTCGCCAACGAGCCTGACCGTCCAGACGCCCGATGCCACGCCGCGCAGATTCGCCCGGTCAAGATTGGGCGTGAGGTAGATTGCGGCGTAATTGGCGCCGTTGGTTGGATGATAGAGCTCATTGTAGATCGAGACCGTCGTGCCGCTCGGCAGCCGCCGGTTCTCGACATATTCGCACGGCTTGACGGTGATCCATTCGCTCGACCCTGGGGCCTTCAGCATGACCGTCAGCCGATCTTGCGCGCCGTACCAAATTTCGAGCTCGTTCTCCGACATGTCCTCCATGCCGTTGCCGATCACCGTCCATTCCAGATCAACCGCAAGTCCGCTAGCGGCGATCTGACCGCTTGCGTGAATGCGCCCCATGACGAAGCCGAGATCGTCGTCACTCAGTGCTTTTTGCTGGCCGGCGTTGCCTGCCGCCACCGAGATAGCGCGTCCCGGGGTCGAGAGAAGCGCATCAAGCCAGCGTGAGACCCCGTTCGAGCCGTCATGTGCTGCACCGTTGGTGCCCAGACTGATGTTGATCGAGATGGGTTTCTTCTCGCGCGCGGCGATCTCCAGAAGATATTCGACGGCATCGACTATCCGTGTCGTGTCAGTGAAAGTGGCCCGCCGTTCTTCGAGCGCCGTGTTTTGCAACGGTACGGAAATCAGCACGGCAGCAATCTCCGCCTTCGGGCAGACGCCGGCGTTACCCGCTGCGATACTGGCAACGTGCGTGCCGTGCGATCCCTCGCTCGATTGCGACTGCCTTTCGACATAGGTCGCGGGGAATTCCCCGGCCTTTTCCGCGGCGATCGCCGCGTTCAGCAGCGGCGCGGTCAATTCGCTCCCATAATCGAACCGCGTCTTGCGATTGCCCGACGGCGGTTTGCGGGAGTCGCCACCCTGATCCCAGATCGAGAGGAACCGGGTTTTGCCTTGCGCATCGAGAAAATCCTCGTGGGCGAAGTCGAAACCGCCGACATCGATAATGCCTACGATGACACCTTGACCGTCCTTGTGCTCGGCTATCAGCGCGGCGTCGCCGACCGTTCGCGGCGTGGGAGCAGGGCCGCCATTGCGCACGACCGTTGGTCGGTCCAAGGTCAGCGGCTCGGAAGGGTGGACAAAGGCTATCTCGGGATCGCGCTCGAGATCCTTCAATGCCGAGACGGGGATCGCAGCTGAGACGAAATTGCGTCGGACAAGCACCTGCCGCCGCCGCTGCATCTCGCCGTCGCCGTCCTTTGCCGCAAGCGCTTCCAATTTTCGGATCGTTTTAGGGCTGGTGTCTCCAGACTCTCCAGATCGCACCAGTTCCACAAACACGTTCACGAAGGAGTTGTTCGCCTGCGGCTCATTCTTGAGCTTTGGACGCCTCTTAAGCCGCGGCCGACTTTCCCTTGGGGCTTCGGCCAGGCCGGACGAAAGAAGGTCGAGCCCGGCAGCCAGGCCAGGGGAACCTACTAAAGATTTGAGAGTCTGCAACGGTGCCTGGGCAGGAGCCGGAGAGCTCGCGACAATCGAACTCAGGTCAGAACGGAGAAGATTTACTTCGGCCGCACCGTTTCGGATGCATCGGAGTCGCGGATGAAGTTTGCGTGAAAAGCGGTCCTTACTTGCCACAACCTGTCCCCCGGCCCATCTGTTGCTTGGATAGCACGTGGTCGGCGAACCGTCTCAAAGAAATTGCTCCATTTAGGCGCTTTTAGGAGCAGGGAAGCGCAACATTATTTTTAACAGTCGCTATCTTGAGTGTTCGACCGGCGGCGGTCGCCGAGGAAAGCGCTTAAAGTTGTCGTACTGGTGGAGTGGGTCCTTTCCGTGCTGACATGGTTCGTTTTCAGCCCACGCGGCACTGCTTATCGTCGGTAGTGCAGACTGACGTGCGGGTTCAGCGGCTGGTGCGTTTGGCCTTAGCAGGCATTCGGCATTCAATTGGTCGATAGCGATCGCATCAAAACTGTGCGCATTAGCGCCCGTCTCAAGATTCCAACAATATTTACCGGTCAAAATTCATGGCATTTGCTCTGATGTTCACCAGCGTGTTTCTGATAACATCCATTATTAATAAATATAATATTTAAAAAGTTCGAGTCCCTCCCGTTAAAGCAATTGGTCGCCTGCCGCCGAAATTCCGGCCGTTCGAGCGCAGAAATGCGATCCCTCAAAGGTGCCGCTCGTTCAGATTAGCCTTGCCTGCGAGGGGTCCAGCACCAACGAAAAGTTCGGTTGCCTGATGCGCCCATGCACGCCGTTGCTCGGAATCAGGCAAGCGCGAAGTTAGAATTGCGGTGCTGAGCCAGCCAGAAAGAAGAGTAAGGAACAGTTCGGCGATTTCTCGCGGTTCTCTGTATTCACCTGTCTCGCGCTGCAAGCGTGCGGCGATTTCGTCAGTGAGATATTCTACTCCCAATTTCATTCTCTCTTCCGCGATCGCCGCAAGTTCCGGGAACCTCCCGGACTCACTGTAGAGCAAGCGATTGATGTGAATGAACTCGGGGCTCGTGCCAGCACGAATGGCGAGATCTCCATAGGCAAGCAGCAACTCGCTCACGCTGGTATCAGTCTCGATTGGTGTGCTGTTCGCGCCGCTGCCCCATTCGGCGGTGTGCTTTGCGACCATCGCTCTGAAAAGGTCAGCCTTCGTCGGGAACCTAGAATAGAGCGTGGTCTTGGAAACCCGCGCTGCCGCCGCCACAGCTGCCATAGTTGCATGGCCATAGCCCTTATCGAAGAAGACCAGGCTGGCCTCGCGGATCAGGTGATCCTCGATAGCCCCCAGATCGTTGGCCTTGGGTCGCCCGCGCGAACGTCGCTCGATCATCAATAGTTATCTCCGAACGGTCTTGCGGACTGGTACATGGGCCTGATAAACCGGAAACGTACAAAATTGTACTATTGTTTGCGCCCAGGCTCCGTTAGGCACCGCACGAGACAAAGGCTACGGGTGAGGTGATCATGCAGCGGCGGACCTTCATGGGGGAATATCGGGCGCCTCAGGCGGCAAACTTGCGACTGCGCAAGCGGGCGCTCACTCAGCGATCCCTTGTTTGCGCCGCGTTCTTGGTTGGTGCAGCCACAATGGCTGCGGCGAAGAGCGGGCAGGATACCGACTGGCGCGTCTATGGCGGCAATGCCGCAGGACAGCGCTATTCCGAGCTGGACCAAATCAATCGATTGAATGTTTCCCGCCTTCAAGTGGCGTGGCGATATGACAGCGGGGAAGGAACGCTTCAGACCAGCCCGCTGGTCGTCGGGCGAACCGTGTTCGGCTATACCCCGGAACAGGCGGCCATCGCGCTCGATGCGACGACGGGCCGCCTCTTGTGGCGTTTCCAGCCCGGCAGTGGCAGCAAACAGCCTGCCCGCGGGATGACCTACTGGGAAAGCGGATCAGATCGGCGGCTGTTCGTGACCAACAAGAATGACATGTGGGCACTTGATCCCGCGACCGGAAATCCCATCGCCGCCTTCGGCGAGGGCGGCAAGATCGACCTGCGCAAGAACCTGGGGCTGGGTAGCGCCAACAGCAACGCGGTGTTCCTGACCACGCCCGGCGTTATCTACAAGGACGTCATCATTACGGGGTTCCGCACCTCCGAAGCGCCCCCCGGCGGCGCCCGGCGACATCCGTGCATACGACGTGCGAACTGGCAAACTGCGCTGGACGTTCCACACGATTCCCCGGCCGGGCGAGGCCGGTCATGAGACCTGGCCCGCCGAAGCATGGCGCACCGCCGGCGGCGCCAACGCATGGGCGGGAATGGTCGTCGACGAGAAACGGGGAATCGTCTTCGCCCCGACGGGGTCGACGGCCTACGACTTCTTCGGCGGTGATCGGCTGGGTAACAATCTCTATGCCAACAGCCTGATTGCGCTCGATGCCAATACCGGCAAGCGCCTGTGGCATTTCCAGGCCGTGCACCACGACATCTGGGACCGCGACTTTCCTTCGCCGCCCGTGCTGTTGACGGTTCGGCACAACGGGAAAATGGTCGATGCGGTCGCACAGGCGACGAAGCAGGGCTTTCTGTTCGTGTTCGACCGCGTGACCGGCAAGCCGCTTTTTCCGATCGAGGAACGCCCGGTTCCGGCCAGCGACGTTCCAGGCGAAAAGGCCGCGCCCACACAACCGTTCGCGCTCAAACCCGAGCCGTTCGCGCGGCAGCTCCTGACGGAGGACATGCTGACGACGCGAACGCCGGAAGCGCGTGCCGCCGTGCTCAGTCGGTTTCGCGAGATGCGCAGCGCGGGGTTGTTCGTTCCGTTCGCGCTCGACAAGCAAACGGTCGTCTTTCCGGGATTCGATGGCGGCGCGGAATGGGGCGGCCAAGCGGTCGATCCTTCGGGAGTGATCTACATCAACGGGACGGACGTCCCCTATTACTCGGGTTTGCGCCCAAACAAGACGACCAGCGCAACTCCGCTCGGCGAACGGATTTATGTGGAACAATGCTCGGGTTGCCACGGTGTCGACCGCCAGGGCACCCCGCCGCAAATGCCGACGGTGGTAGGCGTCCAGTTCCGCCGTGAGCGCCCACAAGTCGATGCGCTGATCCAGAGCGGAACAGGGCGCATGCCAGGCTTTCCGCAATTGAGCGCAGAAGAGCGGGCCTCAGTCATCGATTACCTGATGGGCGCGTCCCGCATGGGGGATTCCGATTTGCACTCCTTGATCGGAGACATGCGGGGCCTTCCCTATCTTTTCTCCAACTATAACCGCTTCAACGACCCCGATGGCTATCCCGCAGTCAAGCCGCCGTGGGGCACCCTGAGCGCGATCGATCTCAACACCGGCGAATATCGTTGGCGTGTCCCATTGGGCGAATATCCGGCCCTGGTCGCCCAGGGGGTGCTCGGCACGGGATCCGAAAACTACGGCGGACCATTGGTGACGCGAAGCGGGCTGGTAATCATTGCCGCCACCGTTTTCGATCGGAAGATGCGCGCGTTCGATAGCCGCAACGGAGCGCTGCTGTGGCAGACCGAGCTTCCTTACACCGGACTGGCGACGCCGATCACTTATATGATCGATGGACGACAGTACGTGCTCATTGCGACAAGCGGTGGCCGTGACCCGAAAGGCCCGAAGGGCTCAGCGTATGTTGCGTTCTCGCTTCCAAGCCGATGATGCAGTCAGAAACGGCAGGTCTGGTCGCGAAGCTTTTATCGCATTGGTCGCGCCTTGCTGTGGAACCCGAGTGATCGACGGTAGCTTCAGGAGCCGCCGACTTTTCGGCCGTTCAACCGCACGCAACCGTCTCCCGAAAGGGGGCCTTCGTTCAGTCGGCCCGATGCGCACCTAATTGCAGACGCATTTCGGGGTGACCGCGGGCCGCGGGAGGTTTGCCAGCCGCCTTATGTACGATCCTTCGGTTCAGGCCCCGCGAGCACCTGGGCAGCATAGACTCCCGCTGCAAGGATACGATCCGACAATGGCGTACCTTCCACCGATCGCGCGAGCTGCAGCGCGCCGATGAGGGGCGCGTAGATGCCGAGCGCAACGCCCTCCGGATCATCGGTCTCCGGCGGAAGCGTCAACGCCATCTCAAACCCGGCATGTTTCAACGCTGCGGGGGCGATATCCTGTGGGCCCCGGTAAAAGCGCCCACTCACGGTCTAGGCAATGCCTTTGCGCCGGATTAGGCCCTGCGCTTTGCTGCAGGTGCGAAGGAATCTGGAATGAGTGTCGTGGGGGTCATTGGTGCGGGGCAGATGGGTCAGGGTATTGCCCAGACCGCGGCACAATTCGGCCACTACGTCCTGCTGACCGACGTCTCCCTGGACGTCGCGGAGAAGGGCAAAGCGGGCATCGCCAAGGCGCTCGACAAGCTGGTGAGCCGCAGCAGGCTCGATGCGGCCGAAGCCAAGACCATCCTCCAGCGCATCATCCCAATCAGCGAGTACGGTCCGATGACTGAAGCTGGGATCATCATCGAGGCGGCGACCGAGCGTGAGGAGATCAAGCACAAGATTTTCGAGGAAGCGGTGAAGGTGCTGCGCCCGGATGCAATCCTGGCATCCAACACCAGCTCGATTCCGATCACCCGCATGGCCGCGCGCGTTCCCGATCCCTCGCGCTTCATCGGCATGCACTTCTTCAATCCGGTGCCGGTGATGGGCCTGATCGAAGTGATCCCGGGCCTACCCACCTCGAAAGAAACCACCGCCAAGGCCCGCGCCTTCTGCGAAAGCCTGCGCAAGGAAGTGGTGCTCGCGGGCGACGAGCCGGGCTTCGTCGTCAACCGCATCCTCTGCCCGATGCTCAACGAGGCGATCTTCGTGCTCGGCGCCGGCATGGGCTCGATCGAGGATATCGACACCGGTTGCCGCATCGGCCTCAACCACCCGATGGGCCCGCTGACGCTGGCCGATTTCATTGGGCTCGACACGCTCTTCGAGATCATTAAGGTGCTCTACAAGACCACCGGCGACAGCAAGTACCGCCCAGCGCCGCTGCTGGTGAAGTACGTCGAAGCCGGCTGGATCGGCCGCAAAGTCGGCCGCGGCTTCTACGACTACACAGGCGACAAGCCCGTCCCGACGCGCTGACCAAGTCCATGGGAAAAGTGTGTCTTTCCGCCAACCGAGCCGACGTTCGGCCGCCCGAACGGCATCCGTGGAAGCTGCCGTTCGTTCAGCGGCTCCGGCGGGGCGATTAAGCCCCTCAAGGCGCAGATTTGCGCCTCGACCCGCTATGCCCAGTAGCAGTCGTTGGATGGCAGAAAATTTTTTCCCTCCTGCGAAGCGCTTAGAGGATGAGAAGTCGCGTCACTTTTGCGTATCGAGCGCGTGTCGAGCAGGTCCGCAGAGGATGACGAACGGCCCGCAGTCCCCCATTAGTTTCAAAGTCTATCGATGGGCCAGATGGATGGCATTTGCGTGAAAATAGACAATCCGTGTGGCGCATTGCAGAATCAAAGCTATGATATACTGATGGGGTGGGAGCATGATCATTATCGGGCGACGTGCACAGATTGCGGCCGAACAGGAACCGTCATAATATCATCTGATGACTGGGGAAGGCGTGCGCGCCGTTATGAGGGCTTCGATAATATCGAGCCTTCAAGCACGGCGGTCGGACGGGCACGGCAAGATCGCCGCGAGATGATCGGTCGCTGCGCATGCGGCAGCACCAAAATAGCGCAAGGCAGTCCGGTACCGCCGCCCATATCCAACGACAGTGGATTTTCGCGCTGACAACGCGGTGCATATCAGCCAGTAGGATCGGAGTGGCCTCGCGGAAGAGGCAAAGTGCCGATTGGCAGGGGGGAATTATTGTTTTCGACCAATCCAGTAGCGCTTGCTTTTGATCGGGTGTGGCGACCATTAATCAGGCATTGCAAGGGATTGGCCGCATGAGGTTCCGCGTAACCGCGCGCACCATCCTTCATCTTGGGTCCGACCTCATCAGCTCCGATGGGGTGGCCTTCTACGAGCTGGTGAAAAACTCGCTGGACGCGAAGTCGCCCGAGGTCAGGGTGGACGTACTTGTCCGCATGCCGTTCGAAGTATACGACGAGCTCCTTCGCGAGCTTGGCGAGCGCAGGGAGCCGAATGAGCGCGGCATCGCTGCGCCCGCGCGTGCCCCCAGGACCTGGAAGCATCTACGTGAGACCGCCATTGCCGCGATCGACCAAGAAGCCCCGGAGAGTGGCGATCTGATCGAAGCGCTTCGAGACGCCGATACCAAGCGAGAGTTCGTGGCGGCCCTGCGGGACGCCAATAGGATCGACGTCGATGACGACGGCGACGGAATGGACATTGAGACCCTAGAGAGCGTCTACTTGACGATTGGGACGGGGCAGCGAGCGCGGGAGCGCGACGCGCAGGCGGCTCGACCACTGGATCCCCTCGAAGACGAGGATCAGGCGCATGTAATACTGGGCGAGAAGGGGCTTGGCCGTCTGTCGGCCATGCGGCTTGGAGACGCACTTGAAGTTCTGACCGCCACAGCCAGCGACAGGCATTGGAATGTCCTCAACATCAACTGGAACGAGTTTGCGGACGCCGCGGACGAGGACATCTCTTCGGTTGAGGTGACTCCAGAGGAGGGCGGGCCGAAGGATTCTATCCGCAAGGGAACTCTCATTAGGATTACGGCGCTCACGTCTGCGTGGAGCTATGATAAGCTCGAGCTCCTCGCGCGGGAGCACTTCTCGAAGCTTGTGGACCCGTTCAGCAGGCGAACATTGCCATTAAGGCTCAAGTTCAATGAGATCAGCGTGGAGATCCCGCCGTTCTCATCCTTCATCCTCGACCATGCGCACGGCGTCTTCGATGCGCACCTGGGTTTCGATGAAGGCGGGCAGCCGATCTTGTCCGGAATGATGAACTACCGCATGCGCGGTCGCCGGCGTCCGTTCGCGTTCCGGGGGTGGAGGTCGCGAGTCTGGCGGGCGATGTGACGGCCGAGACGCTCCGGCGCATGGGCCCGTTTCGTGTGGAAGTCTACTGGTTCAATCGGCGGGTTCTGAAGAAGATCGAGGGCATTGGCGACTTAAACGCTGTCCGCCGGCTGCTGGCCCTCTGGGCGGGCGGTGTGATGCTGTTCCGCGACGGCTACAGGGTCAATCCCTATGGAGGGCAGAACGACGATTGGCTGGATCTGGACCGAAACGCGTTCTCAACGAGCGGTTTCAAGTTGAACCGTGGTCAGATCGTAGGGCGCGCTCTAATCACCAAGTCTTCGAACAAGTATCTGGTCGATCAGTCCAACCGCGAAGGATTGAAGGACACGCCCGAGAAGGCCGCCTTCGTTGCGCTGCTGGGAGAGACCATGGAGTATTTCCGCGGCTTCGTGGTGCAGATCGATGAGGAAATATCTCGTGCCAACAGGGTTGAGGCGGGCGACGCCCTAGACCGGTTCAGGGCGGAGGATGCTAAGCTTGAGGAGATCATGCCTGCGCTCCTCGCGCTGTTGAAGACGACTCCCGACGGGCGGCTCCTTTCAAAACAGGTTAAAGACGCGGTTACTTCGCTTCGCGAAGCGGCGTCGGAAGTCGAGACGGCGGCGCGGGCGCAAGAACTCGAACGCAATCGGGTCATGCATCTCGCCAGCGTGGGCTTGTTGATAGAGGTCTTGGCGCACGAACTTTATCGTGCCACAGCCGGTGGCTTAAAGACGATCGCTAGCGCGCGCGCTGCACGAGATCCCCAGTCTACGGGGACCCAGTTGCGCGTTCTCGACGCCCAGCTTCGGACACTGCAGAAGCGTCTAAAGGTTCTGGATCCACTCTCAACCAATGCAAGGCAGACCAAGGAGGAGTTCGATCTTGCCGATTGGGTGAAGGACATCGTCGAGGGATACGCGACCCAGAATGCGCGTGCGAACATCCTTATCCGGACAGTGGTGAGGCCCCGGGGCGCGCAACGACGGGTCCGAGCCGTCAAGGGGATGTTCGTTCAAATCATTGAGAATCTTCTTTCGAATTCGGTTTACTGGATCAGGCAGCAAGACAAGTACGACCGGAGCATCGTCGAGCCCGCGCACGATGGGCCCATCGGTCACATCACGGTGCTCGTGGAACCCGAGGCGGGTCGGGTGACCATCACCGATGATGGGCCGGGCATCCCGGAGGATCGCCGCGAGCTCGTGTTCGAACCCTTCTTCACAACGAAGCGCCAAAAGCAGGGACGGGGCTTGGGACTATACATTGGCCGGGAGATTGCGGCCTATCATGGGGCGACACTCTCGTTGGGCGACGAGGACGACGACGGTTACATTCACTCCGTCATACTGGAACTGGGGCACGATGACTGACAATCTGGCAGTGGCTGAGGCGGCTGCGCCCGCGGCCGTTTTCACCGCGATCGCGATGATCGATGACGACCTGCAGCCGCTAACATTCAAGAGGGTTCCGGAGGACCAGAGAGCGGCCGTCATGGAGTTGCTCAAGGACGCCGACGTCCTTGAGGACCTGGCTGCTCGCGGGATGAATTCAGAAGCGGTGGCGGCAGACCCCGATGCGGCGATTGATGCCCTGACGGATCCGGCGTTAGAATTGGGTCTGGCATATGCCAAGATGCGGGACGTCTCGGAGACCACGCAGGTTCTGATTGAGCGTCGCAGGACAATGAGACAGATCGCCTCTTCGATCCGCAGCGGTGGGGGATGCGAGGTTATCGAGCTTGGTCCGGACGACAGCCTCACTGACATCGCTCGGTTCGACTTAGTCTTTATTGATTATTATCTTGACGAAAAGTCCGCTGACGGAAGCCGCGCCGAGGCGATCGCGGGCCAGGTTCGGGATCGCAAGGAGGGCTCTCAACAGATCGTTCTCATGTCGACAAAGGAGGGCGTCCGCGCGATCAGAGCGGAGTTCCGCAAGATAGCCCGCATCGAGGCGGCGTCCTTCGCATTCGTTTCGAAGATGGACCTAGACGAGGACTGGAAGGTCAAGGCGCACCTGGAGATGCTTGCCCGTGGGATGCAGCACTCGGGAGCTCTGGGCGAATACATCGACGCTGTGAAGAAGGGGGCGAAGGCGGCCGCTAAGGCCCTCGCGGCGACGGTGGACGACCTGGACATCGGCGACTTCGCCTACATCCAGCGCATCGCGTTGCACGCGGACGGGCATCCCCTTGGCGATTACCTGTCTTGGCTCCTCTCCTCGCAGCTCACTGCCATGGCTTTCGAGACCGATCTACGAACGCAGCAGGCCGCTGTCGATCGGATGGAATTTGCCGATGGTCCACTAAGCCCGACCGAGCCGTCGGTCGCGGTGGCGGCATTGTATCACAACGCCCTCTTCGCCCGAAACCTGGGGCCTCTCGGAGGCCATCCGCGCGCCGAGGTGGGCTCTGAGTTCGCGGACGTACCGTTTGTGCAACTTGGGGACGTGTTCCTGAACGAGGACCGCTCGCGCTCGGTCGTCGTCCTAAGCCCCGACTGCGATCTGGCCTTTTCCACCCATGGCCGCCCGCCGGAGCGCGACCTAGGGGTAATTCTCCTCTTCGGTGATCCGAACGCAGTCACGGAACCGGCTGCCAAGGACACGGATTCGTCGACTGAAGGCCTGCTTCACGGAGCGGAGGTCTATCGGATCGACTGGCGGTTCAACACATTCCGCACGGTTCGGCTTGGAGAATTGACAAACTTTCTAGTGGAGGAGGGGTTCGACCTTACCAACCGGGATCGGTTGCGCCCCATCTACTCGCTGAAGCTGCAGCAGGAGCTCAGCAGCCATCTCACCAGGGTGGGCCCCCCCGGTAATGCCGCCGATCGCTCGTCATACGAAGAGCAAGATACGGTATCACTCCCGTGACGGGGTAGTTGAGATTGTCCTGCCCGCCGAAGAGGTAGTCACCTCACGGTTCAAAAAGATCAGCACGGTTCGGCTGACACCGGCGCTTATTTCGAAGCTCAAGGCCGCATGTGCTGACCATCTCGTCTACCTGCAGGGTCAGCTCGCCGTGATGAAGGAGGACACGGAGGATGAGGTGAAGGCGCGTAGGCCGCTGGCATCAAAAGTAAAATCTCTTGAGGACCAGCTTGGGGGTTCCGAGACGTGGCTCGGCCTATTCGGCGACAGGGCGCTTCCAGCAGTCGGAAAGTGCGACAAGATGCGCGGATGCATATACGTCGCCCAGGGCCCTGGCTGGACTCACCCTGCGCATCCCGCTGTAGTATTGATCGTCGGCGAGGAAGAATCCGAGCCGAAAGGAGATAATCCGGTGGCTGACGATGGAGAGGTCGCCGCTGGCCAAGCGAGATCTCAGCAAGTGGATCTCGAACTCGTGGCAGACGTTGGCGGCAAGGCAGCCGTGGAGCCTGTGTTGATCAGAAAAGATCAGGGCCGCGAAAGGCGAGCGAAGCCATTAAGAGAAAAGCCCGAATCTCGTCGCGACTGAGCTTCCTTTTGAAACGGCCGGAATTATGCGGTCCAGTGGAGCGATGCTACAAGGTGCAGATGAGGCAACCCTCGGGCTCTTCCTCCTCGACCTCCGCGCCAGCGAGCACCGCCGCCAGCGGAAGATTTTCCCGGCGAGCCGCGCGGTCTGCGTTCTTCTTCTCCCAGTTCTTCTCGATCTGGGCCATCCGCTCCGGCCGTTCTAGTTCGGCCAGGGATTCGCGGCTGCACCACGTGAAGCCCGCGCTTACCATTGCGCTGCGCTCCTCATATTCTTTGGCACGGTCGAACAGGGCGGGGTGCTGTCGCTTGAGGCGGACCCACTCGATCTTCTGCTGATAGAAGCAAAAGTAGCAGCCCGAGCGCGTCCTTCCCCATTCCATATAGGGCGGCAGGCCGAGGCCGCTGTCGTGCAGGATACGGAAGACGTCGGCGCGGACTAGACCGTCATCCTGAAACGGATAGACCGCCGTGATATTGGGCTTCGTGCTGATGTATCCGGTGCGTTTCTCGTCCGCGCGCAGGCCCACGTAGTTTATGCAAGGATCGTCGCCGATGTAATTCTCGAACGGCTTCAACTTGAGCATTTTGGTGCACCAGCGTCGATGGTTCGACGGTAGCATATCGCCGTAGACGGCCAGCCAGTGCTCGAACGGATCCTCCGGGGTAGTGCGGGTGACGGGCCGGCCGAGAATGCTCTCCAGCCGGGCCATGTAGTCGTAGGTCTCGGGCAGCTCCTTGCCGGTGTCGTGGAAGATGTATTCCATGTCCGGCACCCGGTCGCGAAGATAGACCGCAAGGGCCGCACTGTCCTTGCCGCCCGAGAGGCTGAGGATGTGTCTTGTCATGCGCTTTCCCGCTTCTCGTCTGGCTGCGACGGTGCCGCCTTTTCGCGCTGCATGCTGCCGAGCGATAGCAGCGCTGCGACTATGTCCAGGCTCAGTTCGGCGGTCTTCGCAAGGCGTTCGATCGCGCCGATTGCCTTGGACTGCTCGTCGTTCAGGCCGTCGATATCGACAACTACGGCACGTTCATGGCCGTCCGCCCGCGTCAAGCACACCCGAACCGCGTTGCGTTTCGTCGCGCCTTTGCCGAACGCCGCGGCCTCGACGCGGAGGAACTGGCCAACCAACTCGGCCATCTGCGATCGCCATGATTCCACGTCATAGTCGAGCCACCGCATCGGCGGCTTGCCGATGACCGCCCCTCCGAGCGCTTCGGTCCACGGGTCCTCGCCGAGCGCGTTGTCCGCAAGCCGCATCGCAAAGGTGCGGAGATTCTGCTCGTGCACGCGAAACACCATCGCCGCCGCGCGCTCGGCGAGCGAGGCTCGGTCTGGGGCCCCTAACGCCTTCAGCGTTTCCTCGCGCATCGTCTCAAGGAGTCTCGGGTAACAGCTGCGCAGTTCTGAAACCGCTTCGCTGAGAAGTGAGACGAAACGGCCTGCGGCGTCGGCGTCGGGCGTCGCGCACGGAGCGAACGGCTCCACGCCCAGCGCCGTGGGGAGTTCGGCGAACAGAAGGTCGACAGGGCTGCGGGATTGCGACAGCAATTGACGGACTGCGCGGGCCTCCGGACCTAGCACAGCCGTGTGAGTCACGTGGAAGGGCAGTCCGACTCCGAAGTGGATCAGGGGATCGACGACCAGGCGGATGCCCGAATCCGCGGGAGGCTTGTCTAGAAGCTGGGCAAGCCGGTGGAACACGTCCGCGCGAATGCCCTCCAGGGCGACCCACTGGAGCGCGAAATGGCCGGGCGCCTTGAGGATGCGCATGAATGCGGCGCCGTCCAGCCGGGTGCAGTATGTTCCGCGTTCGAAGAGGGCGACCCTATGCCCCGCTGAGACCAGCTTTATCGCCAATAACAGTGGAGCGAGTCCCCGCCGCACGCCGTAGGGCGCCGTCTCCACGAGCTGGTAGATTTCGGGGAGCGGGACGCGGCCGCTGTCGCCTGCCAGGCGACGCTCGATGGCATCCAGCGCGGGAAGCAGCCTGAGGGGGTCATCGCTGGCCTTAGGTGGCGTGATCGACCATTCGCCATCCACCTGCCGGTGGACGCGACCGCGACGGAGCAGCGACAGGTAAAGGGCGCGTTCCGGCGGGTTCTTTCCCGATGCAAAGCCGAGTTCAGGATCGTGCCCGTAGTCGAACATGCTCTCGATGAGGCGCTGGCGCCCCCCGGCGCCGGCGCTTGTCAGCGAGTGACGGTTGACCAGCTCGTTCTCGACCTTCGGGGCTTCGCGGTAGATCTCGTCGCAAAGCGTCGAGACAACAGTGTGGATCGGTGCGTCGAGCTTGATGGCGGCGCCCTTGCGGAACACCTCTAGCTCGGCGGTCGGTGCGTGCCCCCGTAGACCTAGAGCCAGCTCCATTGAGCTGATGAGCCTGGCTTCGAGATCCGTCACCGAGCGCTCTATCTCGGCCATTGCGAAGGCGTCCTCCTGGAGCGCCGCGGCGTTGGACACGACCCACCGATGGCGTAGCAGATCGACCATCAGCGGACCGAGTTCGGGCATCGCTGGCACGACCAGCGCGAGCATGGCGTCGTCGCCGGCGGTGATCTCAGCCGACAGCGCGCGGGCCATGAGAAGGTCCTCGTCGTTCCCGCAGAGTACCGCCACAATGGCTCCGTCGCCATCGCCGTGTCCCGCGTCGGCGACCTTCCCCGAAGCGTGGGTGAACCGGACGGAAAACCTTCGGCTCGTGCCCGTCAACACGGAGTGCTTCCGCGCCATGACGTGCTGGCGCATTGGAAGCACGGCGAGGTGGCGTGGAAGGTCGCGTGTCACATCCCGCGTGTCGACAGCGGTCTCGGCCTCTGCCCAGATCGTCGAAAGGTCGACGCGGCGACTTGTCCATAGACGCAGATCGGATCGGCCGGGGCGCGTGAATACCAGGCCGTCTGTCACAAGGCGGTCGATTGCACCGTCTACCTCATCCGCGGAGAACGCGGGGACTAGGCTTTCTCGGACCGTGTCGGCGTTCGCGAAAAGGTCAGGCGCGTCCAGAAGGTTCAGCATGCCGATCGTTTTGAGGACCGTCGTCTCCGCGGCGTCAGCGTCTGCGGCGCGATCGAGGACGGCGCGGATGCGATCCCATTCGCCGGCGCCGCCGCGCGACGTCAGGCGATGTCCGAAAGACGAGGTCACATAGTCGAAGAAGTGGTGAATGCCGTAGAGGGCGTTTCCCATCGGGGTTTCGGCCGCGAAGGCTCGAAGCGAGTTCGGCTCCTCGCTAGCGGCAAATCCAAACAGGGAGCGCTCATTCTGACCGAAGCTCGCGAAGAAGCGCGCCATCACGGGGACCGCGGCGGGATGCACGGGCCAACTGCCCGTGGTCCCCGTCGCGTTGCGGGGACCCAGCCAGCCAAGTGCGCGCACGCGCTTCAGCACGTCCTCGTGCGAGCGCCGCACCCTTGCCAGCATGGCCGCCTGGTCGACGCCCAAGGCCGCCGAGAGCAGTGCCGCGGTGTGCGAAAGAGGATGATCAAACACCATCTCCTCGAATCGCTCCGAAACCTTCTCCCATTCGCTTCGGCGGGCGGTGCGCCAGTCTTCCGTGTAGGATTGGAAACCCTTGTGGAGAATCAGCACGACCCCCAGCGGCGCCTTGCCAGACCGCGATGCCGTCTCGGCGAGCGCTTGGAGCTGGAAGACGTCGAAGCCATGCTCCTCGCCTGAGACCTCCAGGAACTTGCCCATCTCGTCGATGACTATGAGTAGGCCATCGAATTGTTTGGTGGCGCGCAGCGCGTCGCGAAGCGCGGTGACGGCAGCGAAGGGATCGTCGAATGACCTGACCTTCTTGGCGGATGCCCGGGGGAGAAGGTCTTCTGTGCCGAGCACGCCATCTATGGCCGTCGCAAGCGCTACCGACAGCCCGTCCTTTGAGCCGGTGACGAGGAGCGGGAACATCCTCGGCACGTCGCCTAGCCGGTCGGCGAGCTGGCCCATCGGCATCTCGGCCTCGCGCACGCGGGGATCCAAGGCTTGGAGAAGGGCCAGGGCGAGCGCCGATTTCCCCACCCCGAAATCACCGATGATCCGCCAGGCGCGACGGGTACCACCGGGACGCATTCCGGAAATGATTTCGGAGGCGCCGCGCTCCAGCCACGGCGTTAAGACAAATGAGCGGCCTGCCGAGGGATCGGCCGCGTCCCGCTCGAGTGCCACGGAGCGATAGAACATTCCTGGCCGGCTCAGCAGGTCGGCGATGGTCGATGCACGCTTCACGCGTAAATCTCCGTGAGTTGTCGATTTGCATCCGGAGGGATGACGGCGATGACACTGCCTGCATCACCGGACGGGCGGTAGGACCAGAGCGCCTTGGACCGCTCGAGATGGTCGCGAAGGTCTTCCGCCTCGAGCCGTAGGGTCGCGCCGGGCGAGCCCTCTGCGTGCGCGAGGTCGCGGAACGTCACCATCGTCTCGCTCGAGCGGCGATTCTGCCAGAAGTCCGCGATGGCGTAATCGACGACGGAGGGGCCGACCTCGTCGATGGAGACGCGGCCTAGCGCGAAAACGGGCTCCATCCGATCGGCTCCGCCACGGCGGCGGCCAAGGCGCCGAACCAGGCCCAGGTCGACCAGTGGGCCGTCGAGGGTGTCCTCGGGTGACGTGGACGTGAGTGATCCCACGTAGCTGTGGAGGAAGGCGTCGGCGTGTTGGAGGAGGGTCACGTCGGAATGCTCATAGCCCAGTCGCTCCCCCTCCGACCGCATTTCGGCGAGAAGCTCTGACCGGGTGAAGTCAGCGCGCATCCGCCGGTAGAGTATATGTCGCCAAGCGAAGAGCGGAGCCTCCACCGGTGTGCTGAGCTGCCAGTGAAGCAGCCACTGCGTCTCGACTCGCTCGAGGTAGGGATCCCGGCCGTCCTTCCCAAAAATCGCTTCGCCGAAGGGCAGCAGCGACCATTGGCCCGACTTGGCGAATGCGACGCCAAAAGCCTCGAGCCAGAATCGAAGTGCCCGGACCATGTTTTTGCCGATGCCCAGTTCGAGGATAGCGGTCTCATCGTCGGAGAGCGCGGCGGGTTCTCGGGCCATCAGCTTGACTGCCTTCGGCAGCCAGGCGAACCGGCATGCAAACGTCTCGTGTCCGGTGAACCGGGGACGAACTGCTAACATAGTCATGCTCGCCTCCGTGCTGGTTCGGACGGAGCGAGGGCGGCAGCGATGATCTCGCTGGCCTCATCTATCTCGTCATCTGTGTTGAAGCGCCCTACGCCGATGCGGACGGCGCCTTCTCGTGCCCACTCGGGAATCTCCATAGCCGTCATCACGTGAGACGGACCTGGGACGCCGGATTGGCACGCCGCACCAGTGGAGACCGCGACGCGCGCCCATAGCCGGCTCACTGCGGCCTCGCCGGGTAGATGCGGCGTGGAAACATGGAGGCAACCCGAGATCCTGGCCGCCTGCATGCAATTTATTCGCAGTTCGGGCACAAGCTCGAGCAACCGCACCTGGATGCGATCGCGCAATGTTGCGATCCTGGCTTCATCCCGGCCGCGCTCACCTTCTCGCAGGTCCAGCGCAAACGCTAGCGCGGAGGCTGCGGGTGCATCGGGGCTACCGAAGAGGTCGTGAGCGAGCTCCGAGGCTTGACGGCTTATCGTGCCGATCAGCGCTCCGACCCGGCGCGGACCGTAGACCTTTGCCCCGCTGACGACCACCAAGTCGGCGGCGACGATATCGCCCATCTCGATGCGTCCGGCTGCTTGACTGGCATCGACCAGGTGGCGGGTCCCATGACGCGCCGCCAGGGCGCCCATCGCCCGGACGTCGGAGATTGTCCCGACCTCGTTGTTCACCGCCATCGTGCACAACAGGTCGACACTGCTAGTGAGCGCTGCCTCCACCGCATCCAGGCGCGGGGTGGCGGTATCGTTCACCGGCAGGAGCTCCAGATGAATTCGCCCATCTTGCTTGGCGCGGCGAAGGGCACTCAGGAGCGCGGGGTGCTCAACGACGCTAGCCGCAATGCGCGCCTGCCGGGGGAACGCGCGTGCGATCGCGTCCTCTACCGCGAGCCAAAGCGCGGCAGATGCGCCTGGCGTGAAGGTGACGGATTCGACTTCCGACCCCAGCGACCGCAGGACGGCCGCGGCCGCGTCATCAAGTGCAGCACGCGCTTCCGCGCCAGCCTTGTGCTCGACGCTGTGCGCGTTCGCGACGAGACGTGTCATCGCCGCACCATGATGCTCGGTAACCCTCGGGTCGATTGGCGTGGCGGCCATATTGTCCAAGTAAATCGTCAAGTTGGATCTTCTTCGTTAAATCTTCGCTCGACGCTACACGACCGAGACTCTGGGGTCATTAGGGCAACAGCGACGATGCACACGTTAGTGGGCCGATCTCAAACTCATTCATCGCCTTCGGCAGGACCCAGCTCCATTGCGTCACGGGCGGAAGCGGGCCAGCGGACGGCGAGGTACTCGACCACCTCCTCGATGAACTCGGGCGAGGCGAACGGCACTTGCGCATAGATCAGATCGCTTTCGCCTTCGAGCTTGGCGATGAGGTGCCCGCGGCCAAGCAGCCTCTCAGCGCCCCGCTCGCCGAGTGCGATCTCTGAAGTGCCTTCCAGAATCGACGCGGAGGATTAACCTGTTGCCGAGTTGCGAGCGCAACTGCATCGGCATCACGTTTGCCTCCGGCCTCTGCGCCGCGAAGATGAGGTGTATCCCAGCGGCGCGCGCTTTCACGCCCAAACGCCCGACAGTCGAAGTGACCGCGGCCTTGTATTCGTCGGTCAGCATCCAGTCGGCGAACTCGTCGTGGATGACCCAGTAGGTCGCGAGCCGGTGCGCCGGCGACACCTTCGCGTTATAGGTGCCGACACCGTTGGCCCTGTGCTCGCGGAAGAGACGGTATCGGCGCTCCATCTCCGCGACCAGCCACTCTAGCCGTTCCACCGCCGCGTCCTGCGTGTCCACTACGCCGCCGTCAAGATGGGGAAGGGCGTCGAAGGCGAAGTAGTCGACGCCCTGCTTCGGATCGATGAGGATTATCCGGGCTTGTTCGGGTGAGTTCGTGACCGCCAAGCCCAGGAGGATCGACTGCATGAGCACGGACTTGCCTGAACCGGTGCTGCCGGCGATGAGGGTGTGTGGCGCGTGGAGATTGCCGGGCGAGAAGGTAAGGAGCGAATTGTCGTCCTCCTTCAGGCCGATCACGACGTCCTGGTTGGCGGCCTCCGTCGCCTGGGGGGACCAGCGGTCCCAGACCTGCTCGATCGTCACCAACCGCCGCTTAGGCCTGGCGATCGCGATCGCGACGACGCCCGGTTCCGGCCGTACGGATATCACGTTCAGCCCGAAGGTCGTCAGCAGTTCCGAGCGTTTCCGATTGACCTGATCCACCGTCAGGTTCGCGCTTCCCGCGAACCGGAGGATGGCGGAGTTCGGCGTGAGCGTCTGCCCGACCGGCTTGGCCTGCAGAGAGAGCTGCTGGAGCGCGCTGCGCGCCGCTGTCGCCACGGTCGCGAGCCAGGGCTCGTCGTCCTCCTCGACGCGAAGCGTCGAGCGCACGATCTGCGCGATGGCGTCGCCTTTCCCAGCAGGGATCTGGTCGATGGGCGCAGGCGCGTGGACGGGCTCCGGGCCGGGGAGGCGGGCGGGTTCTCGGACGATGGCGCGGGTTGGGGCGGTGAGGAGGGCTCGGCTTCGATGGCAATGCCGGCGGATGAACCCGCCTCTCGCCGGATCGAGGTCGGATCCTGGTCCGCGGCAAAGGCCAGAAGGAGCCTCTTGAGATCCGCGCGGCCATACACCTCCTGCTCGCACCCTTCCACACCAGCGATCGGCGCCACGTCAGTCGGGCTCGCCGCGTCTCCTCCCGTGGGGACGAATACGTGGCTGTAACCCCGGACCCTGACGTCGCAGTCGCCTTCGCGGATCATGCGCCGCCAGATGGAGAGGTCGATGGCGCTCGCGGCCGGCAGCTGTATGCCGTCCAGCACGAGGTCCGCCAGTCGGGAGCGCCATGCCTCGCGGTCGAGCCGGTCGCCCGAACCGAGGAGCGCCTCCCGAATCCGTCTTACCGTGTCGCGCACCTGGCGTTCCGACTCCTTCCGCTTGGCAGAGAGGATCCCGGCGCTGACGTATTTGGCCTCCGTGACCAGGATGGTCAGCTCGAGACGACCGTCCTCCCCTTCCTTGGGGGACAGCGCCAGAATGTCAGCCTGCGTCTCCTCGCGCGCGCCGAGCCAGGCAGCGTAGTCGTCCAGGAAATACCATCCGACCTGCGTGTCGATGCCGATCTCGCGGCTCGCCAGGTAGCGGCTCAGGACGACGCCGATGAGCTCGCTCGCGGCCTCCCCGCGCTTCGCCGCACGCAGGACGATGTCGCCCGAGACGTCGTTCGCGGCCTCTATGAGCCGCTCGGCGAGTGAACCGAGCTCCGCGTCGGCAAGTCCGAGGTTGAGGTCGGCTAGCCTTGAACGGACCATAGCCCGGAGCAGGCCGAGCGGAGCCTGCGAGGAGATCACGACGTTGCGCCCCTGCGTGGCCGACTGCTTAAAGCGGATCACGCGCACGTTCTGGTTCCTGAGCTGCCGGCGATCCAGGAGCTCGTCGTAGTTCACGACCCAGGCGCCCAGGTCGTGAGTCTCCGAGAAGATGCGCGCCGTCTGCGGATCGTGGAAGTCGAGCTGCCGGGTGGGAAGGAGCCGGCGGCCGGCCTCCTCGCGCAGATCGCCCTTCAGGAAGGTCGTGGCCGCGGACAGGAAGGACCATCCCTCCGCGCTCTGCACGGGGCAGCAGAGGTAGACGGCCGACTTGAGGTCGTCAGCGGCGGCCGGACGGCGCCGCGACCAGCGGGCGGGTAGCAGGGTCTCCAGGTCGGCGGGCCGTGCGCTCTCGTGATGCCATTCCAGCACCGCGTGACGCGATATCACGTCCTGGCTGAAGACGATGTCGTAGGGCCTTCCGTCGCGCGGGTCGGGCGGAGGGGCCTCGTCCGCGATCACGCTGATGCGGAGCCTCGCCATGAAGTCCTGTGTGGCCTCGGATGCTGAGTAGGCGTCGGCGTCCTCGTCGTCCATCAAGATGGACCGGTAGAGGTCGCGCAGGCGCGATGGGTCGATGTGGCGCAGTAGGACTTGGCACCGCACGTCCTCAGCGTCGTCGTTGATGCCGCCCATGCCCTGGACGACCTGCTGGGGGAGCCGGGCGGAGTCGCAATTGAAGAGGACGACTGACATGTTGGCGCGTTCGTGCGGATGGAGCGCCAGGTATCTCCGGACGAGTTCGAGGACGGCGGAGGCGCCCTGGGTCGGATCGTCATTCACGTCGGCGGAAGCGTCAGCGCGCCAGACCGGGAGTTCGTGGAGCGAGTAGTCGGAACGCGAGTCCACGAGGGAGAGCAGGTCCGCCTTGCGCTCGGTCCAGGAAACCACGACCTCCGGATACATCGGGTGCTCAAGGTCTGCCGCGAGGTCCCGGAAGTAAAGGCGGGTGTCGCCCTCCTGCACCGTGCCCGCGAGAGTCATCCTAACGACGGAGGCGACAAGTTGCGCCTTCCGCCACATCGCGGCCAATCGCAGGGGGTGCCAAGGGGCGACGATCGCCGCCGGATCGCCGTCGTCGACCGCCACCGTTCCGAGTTCCAGCACCGGGCGCAGGAGCGCCTCGCGGTTGCGGTCGCCCGGCGTCAGCCGGGTGAGCACGTCCAGGAGCTGCGCGTATGCGGCGGCCTGGTCGCGGTTGGTCTGGGCGCCGGCGCCGTCGCTGCGGAAGACCGCCACGGCGGCCGAGTAAGCAGCTTCGAACTTACGGAAGGCGTCCTCGACGGCCTGCAGGTGCTCGGCCGCAACTAGACCCGCGTCGGCTTGCTCCTTCAGCCTCTCGGGCCACACCCGGGAGAGGTCGTTCGCCCGCCGGTAGGCGGGCAGTAGAGAGCCTCGGTCGCGATCGTATGCCGGGACGAGCGTCCGGACGTCCGCTAGGTCGATTGAGCCCGCCCGCCGCCCCAGGACTGCCGGTTCGCGGGCGGTCCTTCCCGACGTGAGGGGGTGGGCCTCGAGCCGAGACCAGTCGTCGACGAACTGGGACGAGATCGCCTTCGGGTCGTAGCGCCAGATTAGTTGCGTCGACCATGTCTGGCTCGATCCCGTCATGGACTCCGTCTCGAAATCCAAGTGGAAGCGGAGCTGGTAAGCGGGTTTGGCTGTCGATCGGTTAGGAACGCCCTTCACCTTGTCCCGGCGCCAGGTCTCAACCAGCTCGGGGAAGTCCAGTAGATGGCCCAGGTCTAGCTCGACCTCTGGGCCCAACAGCCGCTGCAGGCCGGCATACCTCAGCGCGAAGTATTCGCCCGCGTCGACATTGAGGCCCTTCAGGTCGCGCTTCGTGGCCTTGTCGCACCGGATACGCAGCTTCCGGCTGGTTCCCGGCTGGAGCATGAAGGACTCCATGGCGGCCGCGATACCGGCCAGGAAGTCGGTCGTCTCGCGCGCCTTGCCGTAGATCAGCTTGTCCCACGCGGACCGGAGCTTGCGATCGCCGCCGAGCTCGTCGCGGTGGGCCTCATAGAACTCGTTGTCGTCCTCAAGCGGCTCGGACGGATTGCGTATGACGAGGAGGCGGAGATACTCCTCGTCCTCCGGTGTCAGCACGCCCGCCTCTCCCTCGGCGTAGAAGCGCTGCGTCTCGGTCCCGATGTTGAACTTCTCGCGCGCTAGGCCCTCGAAGAGCGGCTTCACCTGCTCCCAATCGCGCTCAGCCAGTTCGGCCGCCGCCTCGTTCCAACCGGGATGGGCGGCGATGAAGGCATCGATGGCCGCGTGGTGCTCTTCCGGTATGACGTCGCGCGACTTGGCGAAGGCGGTGCGTAGATCGTCTTCGTTGAGGATGAGCTGGGTCGAGGTCTCCTTGAGCAGGTATCCGCGCCGGCGGCGGTAGAGGCCGGCGAACTCGCGCTGCCAGGCCGACGTGTGGCGCCTAGAACGCTCCTTCACGCCCGCGAAGGCCTTGCGGTCGTTGGGGAGGCGCAGCGCGGGCAGCGCGGCACCGAGTGCGTCGACTAGCGGGTGGCCCTCCGTCTCGACCGCCGCCCTCACGCGCAGGACGTAGCTGGCGAACCGGTCGAGCGAGGTCGCGCGCAGCAGCGCGAGTCCGTTCAACGCCCGCTCGAAAACCATTCTGGACTCCTCGTCGAGCCCTAGGCCATCGTCGACGGCGTCCACCCAGCCCGCCATCCGCTCCAGCATTTCGGCTCCGCCCAGACGGCTGAGGTCCTGAAGCGACTGTCCTTCTCCGCCCTCGCCGACGCTCGTGACGAGGTATGCGGCTCGCTCGCAGTCGGCGTCGCGGAATACCGTTGCGGGATGGACGGTCAGGACCTCGTCCGGGAGTCCTTCGGTGGCGAAGACGTCCACTGGCAGCCGAATGGCGACCCGGTCAGCGATCAGAGGGTCGGCGAGCACGGCCCGCGCCACGGCGGCCGTCTGCTCGACGCCCAGGCCGTCGATGACGTAGCGAGCGACGCTGTCCTCGTCGTTGCCCGAAAGTTCCCTTCGCAGGTAGGCGGCCGCAACGCGGCCAATCAACTCGCGCGACGTCATCGGGCGATCCTCGTCATCGGGTTCTCGACATAAGCGCAGGCATCGGAGAGACGGCGCAGCATACCTAGGGTCCGCAGACGTCGCTCAAGCCTCTCGGAGTTGGCCGCGAAGGCCTTCTCGTCGTAGTCGTCGGGGTCGAGGGCGAGCTTGGCTTCGGTCTCGCCGATGACGAGCCCGTAGCGCTCGTGGAGCTGCTGGAGGAGCGCGCGGTAGTCCATGCGGGTCTCCACGTTGGCGAGAATGAGCGCCTTGAGGAGGGCGTCGGTGGGGGCGTATCGCATGCGCGTCGTGCCGCGGCGGGAGACCAGGCCGGAACCGGAGCCGTAGGACTTGTGCACGTTGGCGACGTGGTTGCGGTGCCTTCCGACGGCCGCCCGGCGGAACTCGGCCAGCAGTTGGTCGGGCTCGTGGGGGCCTTCGTAATCGTCGGTCGAGGGCCACCTGACGCGCTCGACCAGGATCCGACGGCAGTCGGTGTAGGGCGCCTCGCCGGAGACCGCGGCCAGCCAGTCGGGGGCCTCGCCGATCCTGGCGACGAAGCTCTCCACAGCGCGCTCGGGAAGCGTGTTGTTGCGCTGGTAGCTCGTGACCGACAGTTCGCGCACCAGGGTCTTCCTCGGCGCCACAATCTCGCAGACGAAGTTCGGAGCCTCCCGTCCTGACAATTTCGCCGCGACGACAAGATGGTAGCGCAGCAGGTGCAGGGTGCCCAGTGTCGCCAGGTGCGGATAGGCATCGAACCGGGGGAGGCCGAGTTCCAGCACCGCGAGCCAATCACGGCCGAGTTCGTCAAAGCAGTCATGGCGCCGGTAGGGAAGGTATGAGTTTCCGCGCGTCTGGCGATCTTCCTCGTAGTCCGGCTCCACGAGCGCCAGGAGGCGGTCGCAGGGATCGCCCTCGAATGCCTTTTTCAGATGCGGACGGAGAGCCTCCGCAGAGGACGATCGGCATAGCATCTGGTAGATGAGTTCACCCGGGAGGCCGAAGTTGATATATTCGCGGGAAGCACTGCCGGTCGAAAGATTGAGGTCCTCGTAGAGCGCGTGTCGTCCGAACGGGAAGACGAAGCGCGAGCTCCAGCGCTTGTTAGCGCTGCTCTCGATGGCCGATGAGCGGAGCATGCCCATCAGGTTGGCGAAGTCGCGGAAGGATGAGAAGCGTCGGCGAAGGTAGGCGAATTCGCGCACGGGCACGCCCTGCGCCTTCTCGTTCATGAACGAGATCCAGTCGTCCCACGCGGCAGCGTCGTTGCCGCCGCGGTTTGCGATCCGCGTCAGCGACTCACTGTTGAAGAGGATGTTGCGCAGATAGAGGCGGCGGGCCGGCTTGAACCTGAGGGGGTAGGGCTGCCCTCCGTCGTCGAGCAACCGGCCCTCGCGGTCGCACGCTTCCGCGACCCCGAGGAATTCGAGGAAGATCAGCCACGGCGTGGTCGAATCCCAGAGGCGATGGCCCCAGATCTGTTCGTCCACCCACATGTCGTTCCGCGGATGGTCGTGGACGGGCGGCGAAGGGAGCGCGTCAAGCATCGAGCACCTCGATGACCTCGTCGGCGGGCTCGCCCGCCGCGTTCAGGGTGAGGAGCTTGAAGACGAGGTCGCCCAGCTCCTCGGGCGGCCGCACGCGCTCCAGCGCCGACAGGATCGCGCTTTTGAAGGCGAGGATGTCCTCATGGCACTCGCGCGAGAAGCTTCCGGGGAGCGCGCCGGATGCGACGCGCATCAGGAATTCATAGCGGACTAGGTTCAGGGGGGAGCCTACACCTGACGTCCTGGTCGAGCTGGACGACGAGGACCGCTTGGTCGCCCTCCAGGACGATGTCGACTCGCTCGTGGCGCTTCGGCGCCACCGAAAGGCGCTCCTCCAGCAGCTGGCTCACGCCGGCGCCGGTGTATGAGAGGTTGGTCGCTAGCAGCAGCTCGCGCTCGGTGGTCACGAGCATACCGGTGAAGACGCGGTTCAAACCGTTGACGAGTCCCGACAGGATTCGCCTCGGCACGCGACTTTCTCTGCGGAGCGGTTCGACGAGCTCCCGGAGGTACTCCCCGGCCCGCGAGAAGACGCTCAGGCTCCAGGGGCTCATCTCCTCCGTCATCTTGTCTGGAATTCGGAAGAACATGGCGCGCCTTTGCGAGGCAAGGGTGGCGAGGAACGGGTGGCCGCCGTCGGCTTCTGCGTCCGGCGATTCGAGGTAGGCCGCGCGGGCGGTCCGGAGCTCGGCCAGCCGCCGAGGAGATGCGTCCTGTTCAACGAGGAGCTGGAAGTAGTCATGGAGGACATCGTCCTCGGATCCGAAAAGTAGGATGTTGTCGATGCGGTTGGTAGTCTCGCCGCCGATTCCGAAACGCGAGAGGAATTCCATAATCTCAAGCCCGTCCCTGCGAGCAGGCGTCAAGTTCTCGCCAAAGGCGTTGTCATAGATGTCGGACCGGTGCGCGGTGCCTTCGGCGATCATGGTCGGGACGTCCGCGGGGACCAGGAGCCTGTCTCTTGCCCCGGGGTGGCCCAGCAGGATGTTGGCGAGGAGCAGGAGCACGCGGCGGATGGGAACGTGCAGTCCGCTGTGGTCGAGCAGCTCGACAAGTTCGCGCAGACGGGTGCGGAACAGCGGCTGGCCGAGCGTCTCGTAATTCCGGCGGATCGGACACTCCGGGCCGAAAAAGCCGAACTCAGTCGCGTCCTCGTAGGCGGCTTTCCATCCCTCGTGGGAAAGGATGGTCTCCAGGGCCAGGTCGAGGATGTCGGCCCCGGGGATCACGCTCAGGTTGAAGAACGCCAGTCCGGCGGCTGCTGGATCGGGCTCGCCAACCAGTAGGTTCTCGAGCACCCGGTGCGCTCGGATTCCGTCGGCGTCCTCCAGGCGGCGCCACGTCTCCATCAGCTGCCCGTCATTGGCGGCGACGAGGAAGATGCGGTCCGGATCCGACGAGAACATCGCGCGGCTGATCTCCAGCAGCAGCTCCCCACGGCTCGCGTAGGATCCGAAGGAGCCACCGCGCAACTTGGTAAGGTCGCGGATCACTCCTACCGTGCGCTGTCGTCCGGCGACGTTGGCCACCGTCTCGTAGTAGACCTCGTCCGCCGCCCAGACCTCCTCGTCGCCGCCGATCAGTGTCCAGGCGTGTGCGCAGAGCCGGCTTTTCCCGTCCCCCGCGGTGCCCGTCAGGATCACCGACCTGGCGCGGTCCGCATCCGCCGCCAGGACCTTGTGCACCTCGCCTTCGATGGGGTGGGGGAACGTGATCGGACGCACGCCCAGGCGCCTTGCGGAGCGTTGGATGTGCTCGTCGTACATGTTCTCGTTCTTCGGCGTCGGTCCGTAAAGTCGAAGAAATCGAACCCAACGCTCTCCTAATCCGTTCATTCATTCCCCCGTTCGAAGCGGTTCTGGCCGCTTCGCGCCGCAGTTGTCGAGCCAATTTCCTAGAGAGCGGTGAATCCGGACGGGGCGCCGTCGTGAAAGATGGTATTCGGCAAACGGCTGCGGACCGAAAGGATGCCGCAGTGTGGTTTGAAATGAGTGTCCGCGCGATTCGGTCAAGTTGCCCTGGCCGATACGAAAGGCTCGCCGCGCCGGCTTCACTCGCCGGACTTCACCCGTTCCCACTCCTTTTTTAGGATGGCCTGCGTGTGGGCCACGATCTTCTCGCGGCGAGCCTCACTCAGGCCCTCGGTCTGCGCGGCCTGCAGCATTTCCACGAGCGCGGTGCTCTCGCCCTCGGTCGGGTTGATCAGCAGCTTGACCTTGAAGACGTGGGCGGTCAGCGCGCGGGCCGCCCGGAACTGCTCAGCGCCGCGTTCGGTGGAGATTGGCATCTCGTCGCGCACGACGTCAATCATGTGCGCGTCGGTGAGAAAGCCCGTCACCTCGTCGCGCAGCGAATTGATCCAGGCCTGCCGGTTGTTGGACACAGAGGTCGCGCGGGCCTGTATCACCGCGGCGTCGCGGACCGCCTCGAGCTGGCGATCCAGGGCCTGCGCGGCGGCAGCGATCTGAGCCGACACGCTCTCGCCGGAGGCGACGATCTGGTCGTGCGCGACCTCGCGCGCCGCTTGGACCGCCCGCCGCGAGGCCGTGTTGGTCCACAATGCCAGGAGCAGCGTCGCCCCGGCGTAGACGCCGCCCACGATCGCGAGCCAGGCGTTCGAACCCAATCCGAGGAACCTGTCCATGATGTTGACCTTGCGCTGAGGGTTGGATGCATGTCCGCGGGAGCCGGGAGCCGGGAGCCGGGAGCCGGGAGCCGGGACGTATCCGGACCTCGGCAGCGACGGAAGCTCAATCGTCGGCTATCAGCGTAAACGCCTGCGCGAAAGTGGCGTTCAGCGCCTCCAACTCCTCGATCGCCCCGTCGTAGACGGTTTCGAGGATCTGTCCCCAGCCGCCTGCCGAAGTGCGGAGGTTGAGGTCGAATTGCGCGAGTGCACCTTCGATCTTCGCGTCCACTTCCTTCTTCCGGTTCGACCTCTTTGCCTTCGATTGAGTGGCGAAAGGGAAGGGGGTAGGTGAAGGCATCGTCGTCGAATAAATTTGCCGCTGATCTCTTGCTGGGGAGGCTTGCCGCCAAGCCGGATCGGTTCGGGCTGTTCATCGACGCAACCCTCCAATAGGAATGCCACAAATGCGAACCGATCTCGACCATCTGCCTCCCGAAAAGCAGCGCGAGCTTGAGCACGTGATTCAAGTGCTCTTCGAGGAATTCTCGGCGGCACAGGAAAATGCCAAAGGGCGGCGTACCAGAGGGCGGATCGTGAAGGTCGTGCTTTATGGAAGCCACGCCCGCGGCGGCTGGGTGGACGAGCCTCACACCTCGAAAGGCTACGTGTCGGACTTTGATGTGCTGGTGATCGTCAATCAGAAGGAGCTAACGGAAAGGGCAACACATTGGACGAAGGCGGACGAGCGCCTGATCGAGGAAAAGCTGGCTGGGCACCTTCGCACGCCGGTCAATTTCGTCGTTCACTCATTGCAGCAGGTCAACGATGCCCTGGCCCACGGCCGGTTCTTCTTTATGGACATCGCGCGCGACGGGATTGCCCTGTTTGAAGCGGATGAAAAGCCGTTAGCGGAGCCGAAGCCGAAAACGCCGGAGGCCAACCTCGTGATGGCGAAGGAATACTTCGACGAGTGGTTTCCAGGAGCCGCCGCGATGAAAGAGGGCGCCGAGTTTTTCGTTCAACGTCGAAGGCCGAAGGAGGCCGCGTTCTCCCTGCATCAGGCGGCGGAGCGCCTGTATCACTGTGTGCTTTTAGTCTGCACGTTTTACTCACCACATAATCACAATTTGGCATTTCTACGTACCCAGGCCGAGCGCATCGACATCCGCCTCGTTGACGCTTGGCCGCGCACAGCACGCAAGGATCGCGCGATGTTCGAGAAGCTGAAGGAAGCCTATGTGAAGGCAAGGTATTCCAAGCACTACCGGATCAGCGTCGAGGAGCTTTCGTGGCTAAGCGAGCGTGTTTCCGAACTTGGCAGCATCGTACACGTAGTTTGCACGGATCGGATTTCTGCGCTGGAAGCGACTGCGAGGACTGCATGACTGAATTGGCGACCCGCCTGCAATTCGAACCTTTCATTCGGCGCCAATATGGTTGGATCAGCTTGTTCGTTGGTTGCTAGGTGTGGTAATATTCTGGCCCAGGAAGCTTTCCCATGACCGACGCGACCATCTCTTCTGAAGTTGATCAGACCGAACCCGTGATCGAACGTCCGATCCTGTCCCATTGGGTCTGGCGTCCGTGGTACGCAAAGCTGTGGTGGTCGTCGATCGCCGTCTACTGGACGTTGGGGCTGGGAGCTTTGCTGTTCGAGCCTCTCTCCGATTTCTATTCGTCGACCTTGGCCGGATTCCTCAACATCGCGTTCTACCCTGTGTTCGCGCTCTTCATCCTATCTATTGGTTGGATGATGGCGTGGAAGGACGCCCTGGACTACGTGGCGGAGCATCCTGAGACAGAGAACACGCTCGGGTGGGAATGGCAGCCGTATGATTTCGCGGGCGAATGGACGCGTCGCCTTAACGACACAACTGACCCTGCCAGCCCATCATACATCGCCGGCAACAATCATCGACTGTTCGATCACTGATTACTCACCTCTCTCCGTCTCCGGTGCCGTTTTCCGGATCCAACGAGAAGCGGCCCGTTCCCAGGATCGAGCGTTGATCGATTGACGTTATGGGCCCGGTTGCGTCGAAAGTGCCACGACCAGCACGCGCGTCTTCCAGATAGCGGTTCCTAAGCCCCCCCACGCCGGTGATTTGGCGGCCGAGCTCGTTAGCGAAGGCAGATTCAGGGCTATTGCTCCGTGCTGCGGCGCGCTCAGCAATGCTAATGGCACTTCGAACATCGTAGTTCATTACGTCCAAATTGGCGCGCGCCGATTCACTCTCAATCCCAACATCCCTGCTGGTGAACCCTATTTTCCCGCCAACTTCCCCCGATGCAGCGGAAGTCGACTTTGTCGGTGAGGAAGCCCTGCCGCCACCTCCAGATGCCCTTGAGCTACCGACCGCCCCTCCAATGCTGGCGTCGATTGACGTTCCCATCGTCACCTGATCTTGGGCACTCCTCTCAATCGAACGCTGCCATCCTGTCTGCGCCATGATGGCCTGGACGTCGCGCTGCAGCGTGTCGGCGACCTGGGGCTTGAGGCGCCAGTTGCCGTTGCGGTCCATCTCGAACCCGCCTTTGAGCCAATTGGCCATCTGGGCCTGGCCTTCGGGGCCGGCCGAGAGAAAATGCTCAATCGTGTCGGGGCCCGCCTGCTTGCCGGCTTCGAAGCGCGTGCTGGTGTCGCTTCGGGCGGATTGCTGCGAGCTGGTGGCGCTGGAGACGAGGACGTCATTGGCGGAGAAACTGAACCTTGCGGTACCGCCGTTGGCGATGGCACCGAGCTGGCTTTCGTTGATGAGGCCGCCGCGCCAGAGCTGGGCGGCCTGTGCGGGGCTGACGTTGAGGCTGACGTCGCCGTTTTGCGCAAGGGCGATCTCGCGCTTCGACATGGTGACGCCGTTGTCCTTGAGGAGCTGCTGCATGCGGCTGAGGCGTTCGTTTTCGACGTTTCTGCTGATCCGCTCGTTTCGGGCCCTGTCGGCGATGCCGGCAGTCCCGCCATCGGCGATGTCCTCCTGGTTGCCGGCACCTTGCGAGAGGGCCCTGATGAAGCTGTCGAGATTGGCCGCCTGGCGCACGGGCATACCTGCAGCCGCGGCACCGTCGGCGAATCCGGCGTTTTCTGCCTGCCGGCGTTGCTCGCCGATTCTGGCATTGGCGCGCGTGCCCGCCTGGTCGACTTCTCGCTGGGCATCGAGTTTCCCCGAGCGCTCCGCAAAATCGAAACCGGCAGCCTCCCCGGTGCGGGCATAGACGCTCGTGCCCTCGTGCGCCGCCTCGGCGCTCGCCCCGTCGGCCGTGCCGACCTGGACGGCGGCATTGTAGGTCTCGAGTGCCCGCATGACCTGGGCTTCGTTTCTGCCGGTGGCACGGGAGAGTTGGCTGATGGCGCTGGAGCGCGCTTCGCCCGAGAGGGCGTTAATGAAGGTAATGCGCCGAGCGATCTCGCTGACCGGCAGGCCGAGCTGGCCAGCGGCCTCGCGCTGGCCGACATTGCTCCCCATGCGGTGGGCCTGTTCTGTCGCAACATTGCTGCGCTCGACCTGGGCGACGATACCTTCTGCAAAATCGCGCCGCCCTGCCATGGCACCCGCCTGGATCTCGGCGCCGGTGAGGTCATTTCGTAGCATCGCTTCCTGGTCGTAGGCGTTGGCGATGAGCTTGGCGAAGACCGGGTCCGCCGAGGCTTGGGCGACGACGTTTGATGCCTTGAGCACGGCGTCCTTGGGCGTGTAGCCTTTGCGTTCGTAGTGCTGCTGGGCGCCGGTCAGGAGCATGTCATAAGCCTGCGCATCGCCGAAGGCTTTCCACTGCACGAGGCCCTGCGAGAATGCGGCGAAAGCAGTTTCGCCCTTTTGGCCCTCCCCGAAATAGGCCGTGCCGAGCTCGCGTAGCGCGTCTTTCTCCACGAAATTGTGGATGGCCGTCGTCGTGGCGTTGGCGCGGACCGCCTGGACCGTCGCCGGGTCGCTCAAGTCCTTGCCCTTGAGGGCTGGGGAGAGGCCGCCAAGTTCGCGGGCGCCATCGGTGCGGCCCATGCCGAATGCCGCGCCGCCGGGAAGCGCGTTGCCGTGCTCGCCCAGGACCGCGCCGGCGGCACCGAACGCGCGATTGCTGCCGAAATTCGTGCGCTCGCCGAAATCGGCGAAGCTCGAGGACCTGGAGGCGCGTGCCATCGTGCCCGCGGCCGAAGCATGGGCTTCGAGCGCCGAGGCATAGCCTTCCCGGGTGGCGAGCGGTGCGGCGGCCGATACGCCCTGCTGTTGGACGCCAAGCGCGCTGCCCGTGAACGACGAGAAGACGTTGCCGGAGAAGCGGAAGATCGTGAAGACGAACGCACCGGCGAGGCCCGCAGCGGCCGTGCGAAACGAGCCGAAGATCGCGAGGGCCTTTGTGGCCGCAGATGGCGCGAGCATCCAGGCGTTGGCCGCGACGTTGTTAGCGCGGATTTCGGCCAGCATGTCGGTCGCTCGGCCCAGCGTCAGTTGATAGATGCCCGCATCGATCACGCCCCACAGGCTCACGAAGACGAAGAGGCCGATGGCGAAGCTCGCGACGCGCATGTTGATCGGCGTCAGGATGAACAGGAGCGCGATCGGGATCGTGAAGAGCATGATGCCGAAGACCGCCGCCCTGATCGTTGGCATCCATTCATTGGCCGTCGACATCGTCGAGAGCCCGCTCGAAATGACCGCCCGGTTGGCCATGACCCTTGCCGCGGAAGCCGGACTGTCCTCGAACAGAACGTCGCCCACAGTGTTGCCGAGCATGACGTCGGTCAGGAACTGTTGGAGCGTCAGCGGCGTCCCCAGCATCATCTGGCCCATCTCGCCGAGGTTGCTGCGGCAGCGCGCAATCTGCGCGGCATTGGTGACGTCGTAGCCCGTTCGCATGCACACTTGGCGGCTGTATGAATCGAAGAGAGCAGGCTCGCTGAGGCGCGTCGCGATATGCGACCAAGCCTCCTCACAGCTCACGGTCGTCCCGCCCTTGTCCGCGTCCGTGTAGACCGTGCTGAAAGTGGCGGGGCCGGCCATGGCGGCGAAAGCCGCGGGCAGGTCGGTCGCCGTTCGAAACAGCTTGTCATCATCGATGCCGTAGGCCGCCGAGACGCGCGCGACCGGATAACACTGCCGCACGTAGTCCTTGATCGTCGCATCGAGGAACGTGTCGGTCATCGGACCGCGAGGGGAAACGGCATTGAGGAACAGATCGAACGAATGACCGCCGGCGCCGAACTCGAGCTTGGCGTTTGGATCGAGCGTGTTGTCGTCGATGATTTCGGCAAGCGCCCGCTCGGTGAGGTTGGTCACGCCGGCCACCAGAATGAGAAGATTGGGAACATCACCAACGGGTTGGTAGGCATTCCTCACGCGATCATAGATATGAACGGTACCCGTGGTCGCGACCAGGCCAACGAAGAGGCCTATCCCGACGAGGATCTGGAAGCCGAAGGCGACGAGGCCCATGCCCTGGCCGCGGACGCTTGCAATAATTGCGCCCAGCGCGATGCCGATGACCGCGAAGATCAGGACGAGCGTCTCGTATCGCGGGTCGCCGAAAATCATCGACACGAGCCGGAAGGCGTCCACGGTTTCGGCAAAGCCATCGTAAGTGTGAAAGCTGGTCTCAAGGGCCAGTGCGGGCTGGGCGATGAGAGCGAGGGCGAGCGCGAGAATCGCGAAGATGCGGCGGGACATCGGGCGTTTCCTTGGGTTAGCGGTTGCCGTAGGCGGCGGCGCCGGCCGCATCGCGCGCGTCGCGGTCGCGCTGGCGGATGAGCCCTGCGTAGCTTGCCGAGAGGTTCGCCTGGTTCATCGCCGCCATGTAGGATTGGCGCATCTGCGCGCGTTGGCGCAGGACCTCGTCGCGCAGTCCTCTGAGCTGCTCGAGCCCCTTGGTCAGGATTCGCGTCTGGCAGGCCTTCATATTGGTCTCATCGGCGGCGCCCGCGGTGCTTGCGCCGCGCTCGGCGTTCGAGACCGCGAAGTCGATAGTCCGCGTAAGATCGTTGAGCATCTGATAGGCGAGGGTTAGCGCGACGAGTTCGTCGGTATCCCCGATGACCGAATCGACCGTCCCCTGGCGCACGCCCCATTCGAGCATGCGGTAGACCGGGAGCGTCTTCACATTGGCAACGAACTGGCGTTCCTCGTCCGTCAGCGCGGCACGGCCGCGGATCTTGGTCGCGATCGTTTCCATCCTTGAGCGGGCGAGAACGAGCGCGCCCTTGCCGCTGCCGTCGAGGCTGCAGTCTGAACCTGTCGCGGGGACAGCAAGCGAGCGTGTGCGCACCTTTCCTGTCAGGAAATCATCTACGCTTTCTGTATCTTGTGCGGCACAAGCAGGAATCGCTGTGAAGATCGGAACCTTGTCGGCCGGATCCCAGCGCATGTAGATGTCGCCGACCCTTGCCCGCATGACGCCGGTCCATTCGGCCGCGCCGACGCGGCTTGCGGCATGGGCTAGCAGCGAGCCCGTCCGGAAGATGTCGGTCACTTCGGCGGGGCAGTTCTCGAGCGCGTCCTTCAGATCTTCTGTGGGATTGTTGCGGTTGGCCTCAATCTTCTCGCGGCTCTGCTGGTAGCTCTTGGCGAAGCCTTCCTTGACCGACTTGTAGCCCGTCATCTCCTCAATGATCCCGCTCATATTGTCGTCGCCTTTGGCGATCTGGACCATGCGGTTGGCGAGGCGGCAGTCGTTGACCTGGATCGAGTTCAGGAAGTTGGTCGCCGCCTCCATCTTCGAGATGATATTTCCCATCTTCTCGTCGAGCGTTTCGAGAAGATACTGGAAGGCCACCGCGGGCGCTGCCTGCAGGATGCTTTCGAGCTTCTGGACGAGATAGTCGGGGTCGAGGAAGCTCATGCCGCCCAGGAACATGTCGATGCCGCCGCAGCCGGCGCGGACCTTGGGGAGCGCGAGCGTCATCAGATAGTCGTTGTGGACATCGACGCGCCCCGACATGCCTCCTGCCGTGACATAGCCGCGGGTCTGATCGCTGAAGCTGCCGGGACTCGTGTAAGTGACATTGTCGAACCAGGTTTCCGCCCATCCCTGGGCTCTGGCGGGCGCGGTCGCTGCACCGAGGCAGGCGAGGGCGAGGGCAAAGGCTAGGGGGTAGCGGATATGACGCATGGCGGGTTTCCTCGTTCGATTTTTCGAGAGAGCCGCTCCGCCAAGCGCGGCTGGTTTTGGAAAATAACCTTGCAAATTCGGAATTGAACTCCGAAAATACATGGATGATTGAGCGCAGAATAAGATCCGAGCTGGTTGATCGGTTGGACCAGGCCCCCGCCGTTGCCCTTCTGGGGCCGCGCCAGGTCGGCAAGACGACACTGGCGCGCGAGATCGGGGATACCCGGTCTTCGCTCTATCTCGATCTCGAATCGGATGCCGATCGCGCCAAGCTTTCCGATCCAGAACTCTATCTCGAGAGTCACGAAGACAAGCTCGTAATTCTCGACGAAGTGCACCGGTTGCCGGGCCTTTTCCAGAACTTGCGCGGCCTCATCGACCGAGGAAGGCGCAAGGGTCTGAAGGCCGGCCGGTTCCTTTTGCTCGGCTCGGCCTCGGTCGATCTTCTGGCCCAATCGGGCGAAAGCCTTGCCGGCCGGATCAGTTACCTTGAGATGAACCCGCTCGACGCGTTTGAGACGGGCGGCGAAAACATCGATCGCCTTTGGACGCGAGGCGGATTTCCAGACAGCTATCTGGCTACAACGGATCCGCAGAGCATGCAGTGGCGGCGGGATTTCATCCGCACCTATCTCGAACGGGATATTCCGGCGCTGGGGCCGCGAATCGCTGCTGAAACCCTGCGGCGCTTCTGGACCATGCTCGCGCACAACCAGTCGGGACTGCTGAATGCCTCCGAACTGGCGCGCAGCCTCGGCGTCGATTCCAAGACTGCGGGCGGCTATCTCGATCTTCTCGTCGACCTGCTGCTCGTGCGCAGGCTCGAGCCGTGGCACCGCAATGTTGGAAAACGCCTGGTGAAATCCCCCAAGATCTACATCCGGGATAGCGGCTTGCTGCACGCGCTGCTCGGCCTGCCGACCCGAGACGACGTTCTGGGTCATCCAGTGGCAGGTGGAAGCTGGGAAGGCTTCGCGATCGAGAACCTGATCGACGCAGCGCCCGTGGGCAGCCAGGTCAATTTTTACCGCACGTCGGGCGGCGCGGAAGTCGACCTGCTTCTTACCTTGCCGGGCGAGGCCGTCTGGGCATTCGAGATCAAGCGTAGCTCCGCCCCGAAAGTCGCACGGGGATTTCATCAGGCTTGTGAGGATTTGCAGCCGGCGCGCCGCATCGTGATCTATCCGGGTGCCGAGACCTACCCGGCTGGCAACGGCATCGACGTGATGCCGCTCGAGGAAGCCGGGCGGCTGCTTTTCGCGCACTGAGGAGTGGTTGCGGTGGGCGGCTGACATTGTCACCGCCCTCCTGTGGGGCGCTCGCGCGAAGCGCCCACGATCCCGGTGAATTTCGCCATGCCGCGCACACCGACGGCCGGCTTGACGCCCGTCAGCATCTTTGCCGCCAGATAGAGGTTGCGGGCGAGATTGGGGGCGTGGTCCGTGCCGATCGCGACCGGGATCGTTCGTCTCTGGTCGGCGATCGGACGAACCCAGGCCACCGGATGTCCGACCCAGGGCAGCCCCAGGCGTCCCGACCGGGTCATGGCTTCGCTTTCGTTTATCGCGCGCAGCCGCCAGCCGTAGCGGCGCGCGAGAACGCGGAGTCGCGCCCAGAGGTCCGCGCAGGGCAGGCAGTCCGGGGCGGTGCTCATCTCGACGACGAGGAGTTGGCCCTGGCCTTGCAATGTTTCTGCGAAGTCTGGCGGCCAGTCCCGCGTCACCGGCACCCGGGCGAGCCAAGTGTTCATCTGGGCGGCGTCGGCAACGGGATGGACGGCTGCGCGCGCGGCCTGCTGCGGTGGCACGGGCTGCGCTAGCGCAGAAGTAGAAGGGGCCAAGTTAACGGCTAAAGCCAAATAGATAGCCTGGCTTTTCACTGCTTTGCCTCAAGAAGGTTTGCCTCGGATCTGCTTGTGATCGAACGAGGGTCAGATGCGGAGACCGGACCATTGGCGAGGGCGTCGAAGAAGCCATTCTCCTCGCCGGCACCTGTGAGAAACTGTTCGGGGCGGATGTCGCCCGAGAGCAGGCGGACGGCCTGGTACGCCGTCTGGACGAGGTTGGGATAGGCCTCGACGCCCGTTGCGATCACCATGCGTTGCCGGCTATTCCGCCGGATAAGCATGGTCGTCGGCGTCACCTCGACGCCGAAGCGGCGGCCAAGGTCCGGCTTCATGTCCATGTCCTGAAGGGTGACTTGCCAGCCCGTCTCGTCCTGGAACCGCTGGATGATCGGCCACTGGACGCGGCAGTAGCCGCAAGCACCACGCGAGAACATGACGAGCGCGAATTCCTGGGCGCGGCTGCGCAGATAGCGCCGCCGGAGCGCGTCCTTCTCGGCCGTCATCTCGGCGCGCGCATCGCCGACCATCGGATTGGCCGAGCGGGAATTGAGCTCGGGGTTCTGGAGCATGGCGAGCTGGGTCACGCCGGCAAAGGCGCGGGCCTTGCGCCGCGCGAAGTCCTGGAGGCGCCAGAAATCGGCGACGGCATCGATCGTGAGCACGGTTGCGGCATAGTCGCGCTGCTGCTCGATCAGCTTGCGGATCTTCGGCGGCGTCCAGCTCGCGAGCTCGGCCATGGGCGGGATCGCGGGTTTCGCGAGGGCATCGAGCTCTGGCTGGACCGGTTCCCTGGGCGGCGGCGCTTGATACCACCAGTAGCCCTGCTTGGGCTCGCCATTCTCCTCTTTGGCATGGGCGATCGGCGCCTGAGTGACGGTGAGCGCGGCACCCACGCAGGCGAGCGCAAGGCGAAGGCGAGTGCGGATCACAGGATCTTCTCCATTCGGGTCAGCCGAGTAGTCGCCACCGGGCCATAGTAGCGGCTGTCGAAGCCGCTCGGATGAGTAGAGCCTACATAGACGAAACCTGGGGGGATGATTCGGTAGGCGGGGCGCCAGAACGCGAGGGGCCTGCCGTCGTGGCCCTTGGGCTTGCTGATCCCGAGGAGCCGGTCCTCGCAATAGTACCAGGCTTCCCAGGCGCCCCGCCTGGTCATGGCCGGCTTCTCGAGCCAATCGATGTGCTCGCCGGGCAGGCACAGCGCATATTTGGTGACTCGGACAGGCGCGGGGCCCGCGAGCGGATGCGAAAGGACGAACGTGACGAGATCGCCACGGTGGATCGTGCCGGGCGCCTCGTGCAAGAGCACGGCGTTGATCGAGGGGCTCATGACCAGCGTCAGACGCGGGAGGACGATAGCAGCAATACCCGCGATGGGCAGGATGATGGCCATGGCTTGCCATAGACGGGCGCGAGCGGGCGTCTGCTCGGGCCCGCTAGCGCCCAGGGCTGTTGCTGCCTGACGCGGAAGGCGGATCAAGGCTGGGATGAGCCGCTTAGCGGCTCTCGATGCGCGCAGCAGCATCGCTGACCTCCTCTTTGCCGCCGAGGCGGGCATATTCTTCGAACAATCCGCCGAGCGCTGCGTCGCCGAGCACGAGATGATGCCCGCGCTCGCTGTCATCCTCGCGCTCGCAGTAGGGCTGGGCCGGATCTCCCGAGATCATGGTCAGCGCGGGAACCCGCGTGACCCCGTGCTGGCGGAACAGGAGCGGATCGACGATGAGCTGGACATTGCGCATCGCGCAGGCGGGACCCTCGCAGCCGGCGTCCAGGCGCAAGATCTGGGCCGCAAGCTTTGCCATCGGCGCGACCTTGGTGAGACCGCCAGGCAACCCCCGAAATGCCAAGACGCCGCGGGCGAGTTCCAGCTGAGCAGCATAGGCGCGCAGCGTGGCGACCGGCATCGAGGATGAGGCGAAAAGCACCGGTACCCAGGCTTTGCTGGCCGGTGGCGCGGCCACGCCGGCGATCGCCTTGATGTCGGGAGCCTCTAGGCCGAGTGCCTGACCAAGCCGGCGGGCCATGGCCTCACGCTCCGCTGTGACACCGTCGCGCGCCTTTTCGAGCGCGGCGCGCGCGGGCATCGATGTCAGGCGCGCGCGCGCTTTTGCGCAGACCCTCGAACGCTCGCTTTCGCTGGGTCTCGGAGGGGATGGAAATCGATGTCGGACCTTGCACCGCGGCGGGTGCCGCTTGCCTGGCCCGCGCCGCGCGCAGCCTTTCGAGCGGGTTCGGAGTGCTGGTCTCGGAAGGCGAGGACTCACTCTGGTGGCTCGTTCCATCCTGCGCAGACGCGGGGATTGGCAGAATGGGCAGTAGGGAGAGCGCCAGCAAGGCGCGCGCGCTACTGGCCCGTGGCTCGCATGAAGCCATCGATCTTCTCCTTGATATCGACCTGGATTTGGGATTGGGCTCGGGCCTCGATGTCCGCGTAGTATTCGGACAGGTCCATCTTGCTGAAATCGAGCGCTTGGAACTCTTCAGGCGTGAAGCCGCGGCAATAGGGCGCCTTAGGTGTTCCCCATCCTTGGGCATTGAAGCTTCTGAGTTGCGGCCGGCCCTGTTCCTGGATGATCCGGCCGAGCTTGGTGTTGAAGCAGCAGTGGCCCTTCGATTTCTGCACGCAGATCCCAAGGATCTTGGTCGAGCAATAAGTGCCGACCTCGTGGCACATGCCCGAGCCGCGCAGCATGCCCACTTCCATGTCCTGTTGGTCACAGCCGGACAGCAGGAAATCGACCATGAAGTTGACCGCGAGGCTGATCGCGATCGAGGCGGGATCGAAGCCGGCGATGATCGCGTTAGCACCCGCGCCGGCGGCCTGGCCTGCCGTGGCGCCCGCCTTGAAGGCGACGTAGGCGGCCTTCATCCCCGTGAACACCGCCTTGGCGACGGCGATTTTGGTCTGCAGCGAGGCGAGCGACGAGCCCATCCCGTCCTTCACGATCTTGCCACGGTCCTTGCAGCAGTTCGAGAACGTGGTCCTGAGCCCTGGCGGCCGGCAGCGCAGCGCGCGGCCGGCAAAGATCTCGATTGAGCCCAGGCAATTGCCCTGGCTATCCACCAGACCATCGGCCGGAGCACCGGGATCGTCTGCCACCGGCTCGTCGACGATCTCCGAACTGCTGGTTGCCGTGCAGCTGGCCGGCGAACACATCGGTGTGCCGCCGCCTTGCGGGGTGATGCATGCGTGCTCGGCCCCGAGCGGGCAGCTATAGGTGCCGGTAGGCTCCTGCGAGCAGGCCACGCGCTGCAACGGGCATGACCAAGTGTCCGTGTCCTCTCCAGCCTCGCAGGCAACAACTTCGCCGGGGTCGTCCGCTGCGCCGCTGGCGTTGAGATCGAGGGCGCAGATCTGCTCAGCGCGGGCATGAGACGCTCCGGCAATCAGGAAGAGCGCAGCGCCGATGGCGGCGAGAAGGCTCGGGCGCCGCAGGGCGGAGAGGAGCATGGGCATCACCGCGCGGCGCCCGTGCAGACGAGATCGGCGCCGCCGAGGCGGACGGTCTGCATCATAACCACGGCTTCGGGAAAATCGTCGAGACAACCGCAAGCCGAAACGAGTTCCTCGCCGGGGCCTAGCGGGCAGCTGTTGGCATCATCGCAAGCGTGGTAGAATGTGTCCCAGCCCGCCGGATCGTTTTGATTGGACCCGACGACGCCGGCGGGCGCCACCGCGGTGTTGGCCGTGCGCGCGCGGGTCTTGCACACCGGTTCGCAGGCCGCGACCGAGCCACGATCGGGCAGCGCGAAAGCGCGAGTTGGGGTCTGGGCCGTACCATCGGCCGTCGTGATCCGATCGGCGAGCATCGTCTCGGTCGAATGATCGATGATGTAGGCGCCTCGGCTCAGATCGGGCTGGGCCTGGCCCGAGCTATCCGTTTGGCACAGGTATGTTCGCTCGCGCTCGAAGAAGTCGCGGGTCAGTTGAAGCGTGCAGGCTCCCGTGCCGAACAGGCGGGTCATGGGCAGGGGCTTCAGGCCCGTCGCGACACCGCTGCGGAAGATCTCCACCCCATCGACACTCTCTTCCGCGAGCTGACATTTGGCATCGCCGGCATAGCCTGCGCAAAGGTCGACGACGCGTTCGCTCGTCAGGCAGCTCGTATCGACCTCGGCATGGATCTGTGCGTAGCCATTGCCTTTGTCGGCGACCGCGATCCGCAGCCAGATCTCGTGGCTGCCCTTTGCGAGATAGGGCTTCAGGTCGGTGTTTGGCGTGAAAGTCGTCGTGCCGTCGCGCTCGCACTTGCCCGGCGGGAGGCCGGAGCCTGTCCAGGACGCGGGGCCCGCGGTGACCAGCTGGCCGTCGATTCGGAGCTGGGCCCAGTCGTCGGCAGAGAGCAACGGGAGGGTCACGGCGCGCAGGCGATCAGGATCCCCGACTGTCAGAGTCATCCGGAAATCGAACAGGCGGCAGCCACTCGACCTGAGACTGTGGGTGGTCGGCGATCCCAAGACGAAATCGACGCCGCTTGCGCCATCGCTGTAGGCCGCGACGCCGCCCGCGGTGCGCGCGATGACGTCATCGATGGTGACTTCCTTGATCGTGATCTCGCGGCTGACCGTGCATCTGCGCCGCTGCTGCGCCGAACCCGCGCCTGCCGGTGAGGCGGCCAGTGTCTGGAAGACCTGGCTAGTCCGCGACGCCGCGAAAGCATCGCCCTGGATCGCGGTCGGATTGGAGCGATAGGCGGTTCCAGTGACCGCGGGGTTGTTGGTGCAAGAGGTGGTCTGCGCGCCGGTGTAGCGAATGACCGGACCATCGATCAGCGCCTGAGCGACACCGAGGCGCGGATCGGCGGTTGTGATCGCGCCAATGACCCCGCCGCCCAGGTCCTTCAGCACCGAAGCCATGTTGCCCCAAGCGAGGTTCGCGCCGCAGCTGTTGTTGATGCAATAGCAGCCGGCAAGGTCCTTGAGCTCGACTTCGCCGAGAGACAGGGCGCCGCGGGCCGCCTTCCACTGAAAGCTGCGGCACTGCGCCCAGGTGCCGGGCTGGCACGAGACGATCCCGTTGGCGCAGACCCCCGAGACCGGCATCGGGAGGGTCAACGTCTGGTCGTAGGTGCCATTGAGATCGGTGTCGCGAGAGATCCGCAAGGCGCCGATGTCGCCGCTCGAGGACGGCTGGGCGATCAACTCCAGGAGATTTGCCGTTTTCTGGCAGGCGATCGTGGGGACGAAGGCCTTGCTGCTGTCGATCGTGGAGATGGCTTGCCCTGCCATGCCCGGCGTCACGTAGTTTTGCTGAAGCCTATCGCTGTCGCTGGTCTTGGCGCGCGATGCGGCAGCGGCCGCTCGCGCGCGATCCTGGACACTTTGCGCGGCCGCCGGGGTAAGCGGAAGGAGGGTGGCTGCGGCAAGTAACGCGAGGCGGGCGGGGAAATCGCGATGCCGCAAGGGGAGCGACAAAGCGGCCGGCACGGCAGCGATGGTAGCGGACGACGGGGGGGATGTCGTCCGGGACCTGAATGGCGGCCGTGCCGGCCTGAGGTGAAGCGCCGACCGGGGAGGAGGGGTCGTGCGGCGGCGCTTCTTCCCCGCGGGGGACCAGGCAGCCCGTAAGGCTGTGGCGGGCAGACCGGTGGAATGCTGGTCCAGCCGCGGGAACGGGTGACGCTGGGAATATTGGGCGGTCTCGGCTCACGGGGTCGATACTCCCGCGCAACAGATCGCCTTTTCGAAAACCATGAACTGAGCGTTGTCTTTGCCCGGCGCATGTTTGCCCGAGCTCCACAGGGCGCCGGGGCGGCCTATGTTGACGCACTTGCCGCCCTTCACGGGCTCCATGATCTGGAGTTTGTAGCGGCTCTTGGTCCAGATCGGCTGCGGCTTGAACGAGCAGCCGTCTTCGGAGCTGATCGTCAGGAGCCCGAGGCGTCCCATCATGAAGATCCCGCGCGAAGCAAGGCCTGCCCAGGCCTCGACCCGGTCGCTCATGTGGATGTCGCCGGCGACGGGATAGGTTGAACCCCACGACCCCATGCACCAGAACAAGGCATCGGTCGCCTTGCCCGCCGCCGCTGCGGCGCTGTCGGCCATGCAGGCGAGCCCCGCGGCCGGATTGCCGAACAGGATGCCTTCGGGCTGGATGATCGCGCCGAGCGTTCCCGATTGCCAGGTCGGCAGCACCTCGGTGATCATCGCGACGTCGAAACCGTCGTCCTCGATGCACGGTAGGTCGGTGAACATGTCGAGCATCTTCCAGACCGGCGCGATGTAGTAGTGCATCTGTGCGAAGAGCTTGGTCGTGTTGGTACCGTCGGCCATCGAAGACTGGCTGCCTTGCAGTTTGCCACCCGTGGGCATGAGATCGGCGCCGAGCGCCATCATGCAGCCGGGCTCTGTCACGACATCGACCATACGGTTCGGCGACCAGAAGCTGACCTTGACGCCGAACCAGAACGTCGCGCCCTTGCGGCAGGCGCAGAGCGGCTTCGACGCCGACTGCGCGTCGAGCGCCTTTTCGAGCTTGTCGTAGCTGCCGACCCGGACACCGCCGATCGTGATCGGAAAGATGCAGTTCCAGCGGACCTTGGTGATGGGATTGAACACCGTGCCCGCCTCGCATTTGGAGGCGTGCGCGGCGCTCGGGACTAACAGCAGCGCGAGCAGGGCCGCGGCTGACGAGGCGCGCAACGCATTCACGAGGCCGCGCGTGCGAGAAAGGGTCATGGCCTGACCTTTCGCGCATTGTTCGGCGCGAGGCGCACTTCGGTCAGCTCGAGCCGCTCACCGACCTGGCGCACGATGACGGGCGCGACCGTGAGGCCGAGGCGCTGCTTGACCCGCTCTTCGAGAATGAAGACTGGCCGGCCCAGCCTCTCGCCAAGCGATAGGGCATCATCCCCGATTTGCAACGAGTCCGGCCGCCTTCCCGCGGTCAGCAGGATCCAGTCGGTCAGCGAGGCGGTCCGCGCTGCCCAGCCAATGTCGGCGGGATCGACCACGATCAGCCGCTGCGGCAGCGATACGTAGGCGAGCGGGTTGAACGTGTAGCCTTTGGGATAAAGGACCTTCCCGCCCGGCAGGGCGATGTCCATCGCCAGCGTGTAGAACGGGAAGACGCTGCGCACGCGGGTTTGGGTCGTTTGCCCGAGCGATGCGGCCTTGAGCGCACTCCAGTCGGATCGCGCCCCGAACTGTGCTGCCATGCTGGAGGGCTGCCTGGAGGCGCGGGCCTCGATCTCCTGCAAAGCATCGGGTTCCGTGATCGGCCAAGTCCGGCCGATCGTCGCGGTGCCGGCATGGGCCGTCGCGGCGAGAAGCAGGGCGCCGGCGAGTAGGGCTGCGATCATGCCGGACTGGAAGGCGACCACCCGCCATTGTTCCCTGACTGCAGGGTGCCCGGTGCTATTGGGGTCAGGCAGCATCGCGGCGCCTCCCTGAAATACGCGCCAAGTTACGAGGGCGCGCGGCGAACCGGCCGATCGCGGCCCAGATGAGCGCTGCCAGAGAGACGCCCGAGATTGCGGCGATACCCAGCCGCGCGGCGCCGAGTTCAATCCCGGACGAGAGGATCAGCAGCGACTGGATGAGCAGCAGCAGGTGGGAGCCAATGAGCAGCCGAGCCGCGGCGGCACTCGGGAAACGAGATACGATGCGGGTGGGCATTGGACCCTGGGCTGCGTCCTCTCGCGCCCGCGTTTCTTCGAGCGCGGGGACCGGGCGGCGTCCGATCGGAGGAAGAGCGAAATGTTGGCTCACCGGGACCTCCGTTGGCGAATGCGGGAAAGGAGCCGGGCACTGGCGGCGGACAGCGCGGTCAGAAGCGCGCCCGTCACAAGGCAGCCGGCAGCGACGATCGCGGCGCCGCGCAGAACCAGTTCGGGCTTCTGCCCAAGGACGAACCCGGCGATGAGCACGAGCAGCGCCAGGATCACGGTCTCGATCAGCACCAGCCGGAAGCGCCAGCGCGCAGCTTCGCTTTGGGCACGCTCGGCGACGCGCGCTTCGATGTACTGGTCGATCGCTTCGTCGTCGCTGAGGTCCCAGTTCGCTCGGATTCCCGGGCGGCGAAGACGGGGAGGGAGACCCGGCATCATGCCGCTGCCCTCGCGCCCGCAGGGTGGGACGGCCCCAGGATCTCGCGAGGGTCGACGCCGGCGAGCTCGCAGACCGCTTCGAGCGGGCTGCGCCCGGCGCGCAGGCGCGCCTCGAAGGCGGCGACTTCGTTCGGCGCCGAGGTGTTGATCCAGTAGGAGAAGGGATCGACGACCAGCCGTGCGATGCCGAGCCCCAGCGGAGAGTCGATGAAGACCTCCGAGTAGTTGGGCTTGTTGTTGCGGACCGATTTCAGCAGTTCGAGGACGAATCCGGAGTAGTCGAGGATCTTGTTCTCGACTGCCTTGTCGTAGGTCGAGCCCTGCAAGAGGAACCGTGTGGCAGCGTTTTCCAGGATGACCTGACCCGTCCCTTCGAAAAGGAGGAGGTCGTTCATCGATTGCAGGACGACGCCGAAACTGCCCTGGTACTTGCGCGCCCGCCGGTAGCCCTGGCCGAAGGTCTCGGCGAGGCGCGAGAGATCCTGGCCGGCAGACTTCGTCATGAACTGTGCCGCCTCGTCGCACAGGACGAAGCGCGGCCGGTCGCGCGCCGAGAGGTAGAGCTCCTGCGTGACCGCGTTCACCACGACCATGACGATGACGTTGAACAACTCAGGGACGGACTTGAGCCGTTCTAGCTCGAGCACGACGAACTCGTCCGAGGTGATGTCGAGCGTCGAGGGGCCGTTGAAGTAGTGGCCGTAGGCCCCGTCCGACGCGAAATCCCTTAGGTTGAACGCGAGCTCGCGCGCGGTCGGCACGAGATGGTCGACCCGGTCGAGATCGCGCGAGGTATGGGCGGGATAGGACCCGAGCCATTCACGGACGGCGTCGATCCCTTCCTCGGCCCGGCCGGCATCGATCGCCCACTGGACCGCGGACTTAATGAGGTTCCATTCCGAGGTCGAGACGCCCTTTCGGGTCGCAGCGTTGGCCATTTCAGCGACGATCGCCACCGCCATCGAGATTGCGGACTGCAGGTCGTCGCCGTCGAGCGCAAAGCCCATGTCGAAGGGATTGAGGACGAGGCGCTCCTCGCCGATGTCGATGTAGCGGCCCGAGCACAGCGTGCAGAGCTTGCGGTAGGAGCCGCCGATGTCGACGATGCGGATGAGCGCGTTCTGCGCGTAGTATTGCTGGCATAGGTTGTTGAGCAGGAAGCTCTTGCCCGCGCCGGACTCGGCCGAGACGATGAAGTTGTAGTTGTTGATCCTGGGATCGAAGAGGTCGAGCGTGATGAGCTGGCCCTTGCGGCCCGCGTAGAGGAGCGCGGGCCGCCCGCCGCCGCGAAAATCGGTCTGCGCCGGCGCAAGCAGGACCGCCGCCTTCACCGGCATCTTGAAGTCCCGCTCGAGCATGCGGATCGTGCGTTTCTCGGGGTAGAGGCCGAAGGGCAGGGCCATCGGCAGCAGCACGGGCAAGAGGTAGCTCTCCTCCTGCATGAGCCAGGGCATCGGCTCGCTTTCCCAGAGCCGCTTGGCGCGCGCCGCCATCTCCCGTGCCTGGCCGCGGTCGCGGCCGAACACCCAGACCATCGGGATGACCGAGACGAACCGGCTATTGCCCGCCTCGTCGAGGACCCAGCTGATCTCCTCGATCTGCTTGCCGACTTCGACCGCGAAGCTGCCTGCGGCCTTTTGTGCCGACAGGACCTGGGCGCGTTTGTGGATATCGAACTGGCTGTGATCGAACAGGATATTGAGCGTGACGAGGAAAGGCCCGCCAATCTGGTCGCTGTCCTCGGCAGCGCCCCGCATGCCGCCAAGCAAACGGTTGGCGCGCTCGGCCGTTATGCGACGGGCCGGCGCGCGCGGCGTCAGGCAGCGCGCCACCTGGTTTCCCAGGAAAACCTCGGCGCCCTCGAACCTCAGATCAGGCCCGGCTTCGATGATCTGCTTGCGCACCGCCCGCGCGGACGTTCCATCTCCGCCATCGGCAAAGACTCCCGGCGCATCGGTGAAGACGCCATTGAACACGCGCCGGTAGAACGTGACGAGTTCCTCTGGCGGCATGCGGCGGATGCCGAGCTTCGCGAGCTGCTCTTCAACCTGACGGCGCAGATCCTCGCCAAGGCGAGCGCGCGTTTTGATCGAGAGGAACAGCCGGAAATTGCGCAAGGGAATGCCGTGCAACGCGTCGAGGCCTTCGGTGCCGGCACGCAGATAATCGGCCGTCCGGCGCGCTGAGGCCTGGATCAGCGGGTCGGGCCTCGTCTTGAGGTCGAGGAACGCGTCGAGCGCCCCGTCGATCAGGGGATCGGCGAAGCTGTGCAGCTGGAGCACGGTCCCTTCGGGGAAATGGATGTTGAGAAGCCCGAGCAGCGCCTGGTGCACGTGGGCGAAGAGATAGGCCGACGGTACGAGTTCCCAGGCCTGCCCCCAGCCGTCGTCGATGGTGAGGAAGGCCTCTTCTTCGGGCGCCCAGGCTACGAGCGGCAGGAAGTCGGAATAGGCATCGCGCGCGACCGATCGCCGAAGCTGCGCGATCGTGAGGCCGGCCCGGTCGCCAAGCACGCTGGCGCTCATGGCTGCATCTCCCCCCGGTACAGCGGCGGGAGCGGCGGTGTCGCCGGGGGCCGCGTTATCATCCGGATTCTTCTCGCGCACCTGCTCGAGCACGGGCGAGCGCCCCGCCGGGGCCAGCGGGTTCACGAGATAATCGCCGACGACCCACTGCGGTCTATCGAGGATCGAATAGACGAAGCGCGGCATATAGAGGCGGTCGGGACGCGCCCGGTCGGCATAGGGCAGGATCAGCGTGCGCACGGTGCGTCCCTGGCGCAGCATCGGCGTCTCGGGCGCGTCGATCAGACCTTGAAGCTCGCGGTAAACGCTATCGCGGTACCCAGTATAAGGCGCTGCGCTGCGTTTGGATCTGCCCCCCGCGCGACCCTGCAGAGGTCTCAAGCAGGGCCTTGTCGCGCGTGACCGCCCGGTTCGACCGCGACGGCACACCGGCGACGGCATCGGCATGCGCCTGAGCGGGATCGATGCATTGGCCATGGTCGCTGTTCTTGCAGGAGAATGTCTCGCTGTAGGGCGACATGACTTTGCCGAGCGTCGCGCAGCCGCCGAGCAGGATGACGCCCGTCAAGGCTGACAGGACCTGCGTGGTTCGTGTTGAAATTGTCAGTCGTTGCATCGGAAATCTCCAAGAAGAGGGCGGGGCCTCCCGTTCAAAACTTGCTCCCTGCAGTCGGCTTGATCTCGAGAGCGACACCCTCCTGGATCACCACGACGACGTCCTTCGCAGCGCCGACCTCGACGATCGGGCCAGCCTGGCGGGCGAGATCGAGATAGAAATCGGTGAGCTTGTCGGACGAGCGCGAGAGGCCGCCGGCGATCCCGGTCTTGGCGGCATCGCCGGCATCGAGCGTTCGCACCGAGCCCAGCGCCGAGGTCGAGACATCGCCGAAGGTGTTCTCGACCGACTGGCCGATGCCGGTGATGGTGCCGGCGATGAAAGCCCGGGCGAGCGTGGCGCCCGCCCGCGTCACGACCCGGCCGGAAAGGCCCTTCTTGCCGTCGGTATCGACGAAGAAGCCCTTGATCGGTTGGTCGACCACCGAACGCTCGTCGAAATCGACGCAAGAGAGCGAGACGAGCTGGACCTCGACGCGCTCCTTGGCGAGGCTGCCGGTCGCGTTGCCGATGACGAAGCAGCCCGAGAGGTTGGCCTTGACGTCATTGGGCAGCACGGCGGGCGCCTGGACGCGGGCGATGAGTGGCTCGGGATTTGACGTCGCATCCCGGCTCGCCAGCGCATCGACGCCGGTCAGGAGCCGAGCCTTCATGAAACCAGGCGGCAAATAGATCGTCCGATTCTTTTTTTTGGAAGACGGCCCAGCTCCTTCGCCGCTTGCCGGGGCGAGCGCGGACGTCGCCGCGCCGATTGCGCCCACGGTCTTTTCGACGGGCGGCGCGGGCGGAGCTGCAGGCGCGCTCGGCACCGGTGGTGGCGGAATGTTGGCGCCCGCGAGATCTGCATCGCTCGGTGGTGGCGGCAGCGAGGGAGCCGAACCGGGCAGGGCCGAGGGCAGTTCTCCTGGTTCCTCGTTTCCTTGAGTTCGGGTCCCGGGACCGATCTTGCCTTCCTCGATCGCGGTGATGCGCTCGCCAAGCAGGTCTTGACCGTCGAGCACCTTCTTGAGGTCGCCGCGCAACTTGGTCTCCAGGCTGTCTCCCCTGAGGCCCGCGCCCATGTCGAGCTTCGAAGCGGTCGGCGCGGTCTGGACCGGGGCGTCGCTCGAGGACGAGGCCGTGTAGAGCAGGTAGCCCACGACTGCGACGAGGCCTGCAATGGCAGCCTGGCGCAGGCGCAGCTTCTGCTTCGAGCTGAGTGCTTGCCAGCGGGCCTTCATGTCCAAGGGGCCGGCTGATCGCTCATCCTCGCCGCCATCGCGCCACGGCGGGCGGGAATGCGACTGGAGCCTTACGCGCGCGGCGCCGGTGTCATTGAGATCGGCAGCCTGGTCCATGGCGTCGTCCGCCAATCGGCCATGGGGCGTTTGACCATGAGGCGCTTGATTATCGGAAGCGCTCATCTTGCGTCTCCCCGGCGAACGACAATGAGGCGCGCGGCTTCGCCGGCCTTGAGCGCCAGACGGTCGACGCTGACCGCGAAGATGCGTGCGCCGAAAGTCCGGTCCAGGAACTGGCGCTCGTCGATCGCAACGTCAGCATTGGCATCGATGCGGTATTCGGAGGCTGACAGCTCCGAGCCCTCGATCTCGACGCGCCGGCGCTCGCGGACGAGGAGGCTTGGCAGGCTGGCCAGCACGATCATCTGCCGCCCCGGCGCGACCTCGGTGAAGCTTGCCGGGATGCGCTCCTCAAGCATCGACAGAGTAATGGACACGGCGCGCTCTTCCTCGACCAGCGGTCCGAGGAGATCTTCGTTTGAACGGGCGCGCTGTGCGCTGCCAGGCGTCAGCGACACCGTCTGCGCCGGAATGTCCGAAGGCTCGGCGTAGAGCGGGTAGATCGCGCCATTGCAGGAGACGAAGAACTCGGACGGGGCCGTGACGTAACTCTTCGTCACCATTCCGGCGTCGTCGCTCTCCTTGACCAGGAACTTGATCCAGGCGTCGGACCCTGCCTTTTCGACGGCGATCGCCTTCTCCGCGGAGAATTTGACGTCGTCGATCTCCCCGCCGACGCAGACGATGTGGTTGATGTCGCGGTTCGAGAGCCGGATCGTGCTGACTTGATCTGGCAAAGCGCTGATGCCCTGGCCGTGGGCAAGAGTTGCCATGAAGAGTGATGATGTTGCGAGCATCGCCAGCAGCGAGCAGGCACACGCGGTCCTACCGAACCTCGGCATCGAATTTCTCCTCGGACAGGCGGATGAGCCAGAAGCGGCCGTTGTCGACCAGGTAGGCAATCCTGAGATTGCCGCGGAACTTGCGGATGACGCCGCCGATGACGCGGACCTTCTCGACCGGGACGAGGATCTCGTGGGTAGTCCAGGTGATCGGCTGATCGGAACGGATGTATGTCGCGATCGACAGGGTCGGATTGTCCGAGAGCTCGTCGATCAGCGCTGTGAAAGTATCGCGCATCCCGTTGTAGGCCGACGGGTGGGCGATGCTCAGCAGCTCCTGGAACTGCCGGTCGGCCGAATAGGCGGAATAAGTCCCCGAAAGCGCGACGATGTTGCGGGTAATGGTCCTCAGGTACGTGGCCGATGGCTTGTTGCCCGTCACGTAGAGGTCGCCGCCCGCGCCGAACGGCACGATCACGGTGCGCCGGTTCTGGTCCGAAGAATAGACGACTGCGCCCAGGACTGCGCTGATCCCGAAAAGCCCGACAATCGCGAATTTCAGGAGGCGGTTTTCCTCGAAGAGGTTCGAAGATCCCTGCAGGTAGCGGTGGATGCCAAAGCTAGGCGGCTTGCCGAGCAGCGGATCGGCCTCGGGGCCGGTGCGGCGCGTAAATAGCGACATGGTCTCGCTCACTCGAAAAAGCGGGTCTGGGTCGGACCCGGATAGCCACGGAAGGTCAGGAGCCCCCAGCGCCAGGCGAGATGCGGCAGAAAACCGCGCGGCTTGGACCGCTTCCAGGGCAGGAAAAGGAGAAGGGCGCCGATGAGCATCCAACCGATCAGCCCGCCAACGATTGCCGCGACGAACACGGTCGACATGACCAGCACAAACTCGTCGGATCCGAACCACAGGATCTGGACTGGCCGATGGAGGTACTGGGGCAGACGCTCGTCCAATGCCCTTCTCCTTCTGCTTCGAGACTCCCGTCGGGAGCTCATTTCCAGCGGCCGACCATCGGCCGCCGGCTCGGAGGCGGGCGCTTGCCCCATGCGCTGGGCAGCGCCCACCAACCTGGTCAGATCAGCATTCCGAAGGTCTGGAGGATTGAGTCCGCCTTGATCAGGCAGACCGCCGCCACGATCGTCGGGATGCCGATCATGATGTTCGAAAACAGGCGCGAGACGCCGAACAGGAAGGCGGCGACACCGCCGACGAAGCCGAGCGGGCCTTTGACGCCCTGGTTCACGACGATGTCGTAAATGTCGTAACCGAGGTCGCCGGCGGCCGGCGCGGTGAAGGCGTTGGCGACGCCCATGGTCACCATGAGGGCGAGAGCCGCCATCAGGCTGTAGTCGGCCGCCGTGAGCGAGGCTCTGCCAAGTGCTTTGATCATCACTGTACTCCGAGAATGGGAGCCGTCCGGAACGATGCCTGGCCGCTCAGCGAGTGCCCCCAAGCGGGGCAAAGCCCTGATCAGGTTCTGGCGCTGTCGGACGATGGCCGTGTCGGACAGCTCCGGTGAGCCGCGGTCATCGGGCATGGCGGGCCGCCGGCCGGCTGAACGTCCGGCAGCTGACTGCCTCACGCCGCTGGACTGCGAAGGAAAGGGAAGGGAATTTTTAGCGAGGAGCACTGGTGAGGGCTTTTGCGGATCCCTTGGCGCTGGCGGCCACCAGGAAGGCTTCGAGCTCACCTTGACGGAACCCCGAGATCACCTGATCGCCCGCGATCAGCGTCGGCGTGCCGCCGATCTGAGCCTCACCGACGATCTTGGTCTGGGCCTCCAGCACCGCGCGGCCCTCGAGGCAGGTCAGGAGCTGCGCGGGCGCAGCGCCGGCGTAGATCGCCTTGAAAGCGGCCTCCCTGTCGGGGGAGCACAGAATGTGCTCGGCCTTTGCCGCGGCGCCGGCGTGAATCCCGGTGACGAAGAAGATCAGGCGCCGGACGGCCTTGCCCTCGGCCGCTTTGGCGGACCAGAAGCGATCGAGCGAATGGCAGTACGGACATTCGGGGTCGGTGAACTCGATGATCGTGGGAGCGTCTGCAGGTCCGATCGCCAAAGCCTTGCTCGCGTCGATCTTCGTGAGGCTTTGGCGGGCTCGCGCCTCTTCCGAGAGCGCCGTCAGGTTGACGCCGCTGCGATCGTAAACCGACGCGAAGATCAGATGCTCGCTCTCCGGCGCGTAATAGAGGAGCCGGCCGCCCGCGAGAGCCTGGTAGATCGGCCCCTTGATGGGCGAAGGGGCGAAGTGTTCGAAGCGAAGGCTGGTGAAGGTCTGCTGAAGGCGCCGCTGGGCATCTTCGCCTGCGGCGGTCAGCTCCGTGTCAACCTGGCGGTTTGCCTGGCCAGCGGAGGCGGGCGTGTCGGCAAAGGCCGGCGGTGACGCTGCGATGACCGCGGCCAATATCCATCTGTTAGCGTGTTTCATGGGTGCCTCCCTCTTTCGGGCTGGTGTTAGAAACGGGTTTCGGAGCCTGGCCCGGTGCAACAAGGGCGCGGTCCAGTTGGATGGTTGTTCCGAGCCTGAGTGAGGGTCGCGGAGCGCTTCGCTCAGCCATTACGCGGATGACGAAGCTTCCATCGACCTGGGCTATCGCCATATCCTTGGTCTCGGGCCGTGCTGCGAGTTCTTGCGCACCGGCATCGACAAGCGGCATAAGGATCGCCAACGAGACGACCGGGCCCATGAATCTGGAAATGCCGCGAGGCATGGTTCAGCTTCTCCTTTGCGGCGCGCCGTGGCAGCCGGTCTGATGGGATCGGTTCGGGCGTGGGAGCTTTGGTCGTTCGGGTAAGCTCGCCGTTACCGTGGCTTGGTGTGAACCGAGGCATGGCGAGGTTTGCCCCAGCCCCGCAAGGCGCGGGGCATTGCGGTGCCGCACCGGGGTAATGGGCTTCCCGACAAGGGAAGCGCCGTTCCGCGAAGCGGCACTCTATTTCCGTTTTGTAACGAGGCCGACACGCCTGCGCTCAGCTTGCCTTGATAGGCTGCTCGCGAATCTGGCGTGTCGTATACTCATGATCGGAGACTACGCGTGGCCGCACGACCATCACGGGCTTACAAGCTCAAGCTATCGAGGGAAGGGATCGCGCTCTTCATCGAATGTCACTGCCGGCTGTGCCATCTCGTTGGCGATCTGCTGCCTTATGGAACGACGCTCAGGGTCTCAGTTACTATGCTCGAGGCCACACCGCTTGACGAACTCGCGTCGGAACTCGTCTCTGGCGAGCTCACGGCCTTTGGCGGGAAGGAGATACGCTTCGTCGGGACATCCCCGACCCTTGCCACCTTGACCGCGCAGCTTTCCGATCGTGCGGCGGCGAACAGTGCGATCGGCTCGGCGCCGCAGACCTGGCGATTGTTTCTGGCTGCGCTTTCATTGATGCGCATTGCGGAGGATGCCTTCGTGGTAAGAACTTACGAGACCCTTCGCGAATGCGACGAAACCCTGCGCATGCGACGGGGGGAACTGAACGGGACCGGCTTGGTGCGCTTCAATACTCTCGTGTGCGAGACTAATTCGATTTGACCCTTGGTGTTTTATGCACCAACTTTCCCGCGTCGGGTAAATGCCGTTGGGAGATTTGAGCGATCGTCAGGGGGGACCTGCATGTTGCCTCAAATACTGCCAGCTAGTGATGGCGTATCTGTTATCTCAGTAATCAAGGAAAACTCGGGGAAGCGTATCGAGACGCGTCGCCGCAGGGACCGGATTTCACAGCGAATGCTTGCTGCTGCGGTCGGTCGCTCTGTGCGCTGGCTACGCGAGATCGAGGCAGGCATCGCGAGTTCCGCCCTTGAGGATCACATCCGCTGCGCACACGCGCTCGGCATGTCGACTGCACACATCTTCGTGCCTCTCCTCTTTGTGGAGCACAACATGCCCGTACCGCGAGAACTCTTGCTGCTCGATGACCTGTGGGACGCCGAGCGCGCCTGCCTCAACATCCTCCACGAGCACCAATCGGCCGCGCAAAATAGGCACGCGCTGAGATCAGTGCCCTCGCCTGGGGCGAGGGGCTGACGAGTCCGTCATCGATGGCAGCGGATCCCGTTACCTCCGAGCGAATCTACGCGCTCCTCAAAGCGGACCTCATGAGCGGTGTCTATTCACCTGGCGAGGTCCTGGTCGAGCGCAGGATCGCCTCCGACTTTGGTATAAGTATCTCACCGGTTCGTGCCTGTGCTTACCGGCTCGTGGGCGAGCGAATGCTCGAGCTAAATGTCGGGGGCGGCTTTAGGGTTCCTGAAGTGACCGAGGCAGGCTTGCGCGACCTCTACTTCTGGCACGGACAACTGGTGCGGAACTCGGTCAACGCGGGCGACCAGTTCGCCATGGAACGCGGGCTACAGTCCGCGGTACATTCTTCTTTCGCCGATACGGCGGCGATGGCCAGAGGCCTCTTCGAGAGGATCGCGATACGGTCGGCAAATGCCGAGATCCTGGCCGCCATACGGTCTGCAGGCGAGCGACTTCACGTCGCCCGACTCCGGGAAAGTTCGGTGATGCCCGGCATCGACGACGAGCTCGCGGCAGTTCAGACCCTCACCGAAGAGGGTTCAGGCCATGACCTGCTTCGAGCCATGTGGGCATACCACCGCCGACGTCTGCGCCGCATTCCAGAACTCGTGGCCGCGGTTCACCGACCACTGGATAGAAACCTAAGCTCCTGAAAACACGGTGCCGAATGAAGCTCCGGTGGTCACCGCCGCACTGGAGATCCAGGTTTGCGATGCCGTTATTTGCATCAGTGAGACCTTATCAGCTGCGTGATGAAATTGCCCCGGACCTACACTTGCATTGGCTGAATGGTTCAGCCGCAGATGGAGGTACTTATGGACCGAACAAACGAACAGGCCGACCTGGACGTGATCGAGCTCGGCATGGCCAGCGAAGAGACCAAGGGTCTCGAGCAGGGCCAGGGCGAAGGCATCGCCAAGCGCGTCACCGGCATCAGCAACGACTGATCGGAAGGGGGCAGGCGCGGGTCTCTCGCGCCTGCCTCACGCGCCATGCCCGACCTCGACCCTCATCATCGTTCGCCCCATTTTACCGCATCCCCGGCACTGTCCTTTTGCGTTCTGGAAGGCACCGTCATCGTCCTCGACATAGTGGCTGATCGCTATTTCGCGCTCGGGGCCGAGCGCGGCGGCAAAATCCTCGCAAGCCTTGCCGGCAAGGACGATCTCGATCGCTTGCCTGTTAGCGGGGTTGCGTTGACCGGCGATCGTTTTGCCGGGGCAATCTACGTCATTCGCAAGAAGCTCGCACCGCCCGCACGAAACTTCTCGGCGCAGGCGAGGCCTCGGCAGATCCCGCTCATCGTAGAGACCTGGCGGGCACTATGGCTTCAGATCGCCGCGATCGGCCGCCTCAAGGCGCTCGGCTTCGAGCGGACCCTGCACTGGGCCACCCACCACGGCGCGGGAAAAAAGTCGGCCCAGAATGGACGGGAGCGCGACGGGGAGACCGTAATCCGTGCCCATCGCTGGGCCAGATCGAACCTGCCATTCAAGGGTGTATGCCTGCCGGCATCGCTGGCCCTCTCCCGCGCGCTCGGGCAGGCCGGCACCAACTACGCCCTGGTCGTCGGCGTCAAGCTCAACCCGTTCGCGGCCCATTGCTGGGTCCAGGCGGGCGACATGGTGCTGAACGACGACCTCGAGACGATACGGGCGTTCACGCCGATTCGCGTCGTGCGAGGATAGACCGGCGTGAGCCACTTCGCCTTACTCGCATCGACCGGACCTTCGGAGGAGGCCGCATCCTCTCGCAGCCGCCTCGCTGCCCTGGCGCGCGCCAAGGGAATGATCGAGATCGCCCGAAATGCCGTCGGCATCCTGCTGGTCGAGCCCGAGAGTGTTTTTTCGCGAGTGACCTGCGGCGAGGCGCAGGCCTTCCTGTTCGGCGAGGCATTCGAGAAGGAGCTGCGCGGCCGGTCGCGTTCAAACGGAATCCAGGCGCTCCTCGAAGGACTATGGGGCGACTTCACCTGCATTGCGGTCAGCATATGGCCCGAGCCCCGGGTGGAAGTTGCGCCCTCGCTCTTCGGTACGATGCGCGTCTTCGCTTGGGATCCAGCGCCAAACTTGCGGCTTTACACCTCTTCGCTCGACCTTGGCCTCGCGCTGGTCGGGGCCGCACCGGGCATCGATCTGAGCGAGCTATCCGCCTTTCTCTTGCGCTCGACCTTCCCGCGCAGGCGCACTTGTCTTTCCGGGATCGAACAGGTGCTGCCGGGGACGATCGACAGTTACGGGCCATTCAGCGCGTCGACCAGGCTCTGGTGGGATCCCTGGCAATTCGTGCCTTCCCAAAGTGCGGGAGAATGGGCCGACCGGCCCGACAGCTTGCGGCGCATCATCTTGGACTGCGTTGCGAAAACGGCGCGCGGGACCCATCCGCTGCTCGAGCTTTCCGGCGGGTTCGACTCGTCCATCCTGGCGCACAGTCTGAGCGAGGTGGGCATCGCATTCGAGTCAGTGACACTCGTTAGCTCGGCGGCGGACGGGGACGAGCGCGACTTCGCCCGGATCGCGGCCGGACACGCCGGCGCGTGTCTCGCCGAACTGTCCATGCGGGTGGAGGACGTGAATGTGACCCAGCCGCCCGCGATCCGGACAGTTCAGCCGGGACCGCATATCCTCGCGCAGCACATGGACCGTCTCTCGACGGCCGTTGCGGCCGACCTCGGCTGCGATTCTTTCATCAGCGGCGGCGGCGGCGACAACGTCTTCTTTGCCACCTATTCAGTGGTCCCAATCGTCGATCTCTGGCGAAACCGTAGATCGCTGGCTGCGACCTGGCAGGCCATCCGGGACGTCGCCGCAATTACCAATGTCGCACCGAGTGATGTGGTCTGGCGCTCGATCTACCGCTCCTGGTGGCGAGACGAGGCCCCGCGCTGGGAGCGCGAAACCGACTTCCTGGCGCCAGCCCTTTGCGAAGCGCGCGGCATCGAACATCCCTGGTTCTCGAATGCCGATCTGAGCCGACCCGGCGTTGTCCGGCACGTGCGATCGCTGATCGGCATCCTGCCATGCCTCGACGGTTATCCGCGTGGGCGAGGCAGCCGCCTCAAATTCCCGCTGCTGTCGCAACCGATAGTAGAACATTGTCTCGCCGTGCCAAGTTGGGAATGGATCCGCAGTGGACGCGACCGGGCCTATGCGAGGCGCGCGTTCGATGGTTTTGTCCCGGATGCGCTTCTCGCTCGGCGACAGAAGGGCGCGCTGGACGGCATGTTCGCCCAGCTGTTCAATGCCAACCGCCAGATCCTCAGAGATCACCTTCTGGGCGGCTATCTTGCCGGGCAGGGACTGCTCGATGCGCGAGCGGTCGATCTGTACCTTTCCGCGCGACCCGTGCTCACAGACAAGCAGTACTATCGGCTTATTGAGCTCGCCGGATATGAGAACTGGTGTCGAACATGGACCTAAGGCGCTTGCGCGGATTCTGGCCGGCACCAAGTTGGGATTCCGAACGCACACTTTAGGGCGGGCGAGGGTGAGTGAGCGCGTTTTTATCGAGATGGAATTAGAGCCGCGCGCTAGACCGATTGAGGATGTCCCGGAATTGCGCCGCATGCTGGGTCCGGGCCTTTCCGATCGTCTCGCGGGCAAGATTCTGAAGGGTGGAGGCGGCTGCGGGCGTGACCTTGTCGAGCCCAGCTGCCTTGGCTTCTTCGGCCGAGGGAGCCTTGTCGAGCCTAATATGGCGTTTTCCCAGCGCCTGCTGCGCCAGATCGAGCGACAGTTTCTGCTGAGATTGTAGGGTCAGCGCAAAGAGGCGTGCACCGTCGAGCAGGAAGCCAGGGGACCGTGTCTTGCGGGCCGCATGCCCTCCAACGGCCCCTGCCGTCCCGAGACTAACGATCCGGATATTCTCCAAGGCGTGCCCTCGCGCGAGCGCCCGCGTCATCGCCACGATATCCGGCGCATTGGCCACAAGCCCGCCGTCGATGAACAGCCGGTCGCCGATGGCATGCTCCGGAAAATAAGTCGGTGCGGCCGAAGTCGCGAGCGCGATATCGCGCAGCAGCACGGTCTGGTCGCCCACGCCATGTTCAAACAGCACATGGCTGTCAGAGAGCACCTCGATCGACGGTATGAGCAAGGTAGCTAAAGCATCGCCCAAGACCTTCTTGTCCGACTTGGCGAGCACTGCATCAATCGTGGTCGCCAGTCCCTTGGAACTGTAACGGGCACCGAAGGCTCCGAGCCGGATGCGCGGGAACACGCGCTTTCCCTTGATCCGATAATAGGTAGGGAAGATCGCGTCACCATTGTCGAGAAAGGCGTCGAACAGATCACAAGCGGACACGCCGCATGACAGTCCGATCCCGAGGATGCCGCCGATCGACGTACCGGCGATCATGTCAAAGACCTGGTGGAGCGGCCGTCCCGCCTCTTCCTCGAGCGCCACGAGGATCGCGGCACTGTAAAGGCCACGGTAGCCACCGCCGGTGAGCGCGAGTATCTGATAGGGACGCGGAGCCAGCGTAGGGGGCTCGTCGTTTGGCCGTAGCTCAGGTGCCGACATCAGGGCGAAACCACGCTGAGCTTCACCTCGGTATGATAAGGTTGGGTTGCCTCAACCAAGGTGCCCCCCCGAGCCAGACAGGTGGCGACGATCATCCGAGCGGCTGAGCTGAGCTCGGCTTCCCGGCCGCTCGGCGAACGCCCCATCAGGTTCGGGGTCGCTTCCAGATCGGCCCAGATGCGCGCGGCGTTTTCGTCGAAAGGAGCAATCCCCTGATATCCGGCGGCGATTGCCACGAAGATATCGAGCGCACTTCGCAAGGCCCGGCGTCGCGCGGCGTTAGTCACCTCTTCGATTGTCTTAAGCGCTTCACCCACCGAAATGGCGCTGATTTCGACTGTGTTGACCGGCGTCTGCCTACGCCACGTGGCTATCGCGGGCTCATCGGTAAGAATATCCAACAGAGCCTGGGTCGACAGCAAGTAGATCACCGGCGCGGCCTAGCGGAGCGGACCTGGGTCAACGGATTTCGACCAACGTATCGCGCGGGTGACTTTCGCTTACCTCCAAACGCCCCGGAACTGCGCGAAAACCTGAAGCTTGCAGGGCATCGTCCAGCGATACCGCGGATGCGGCGCTCTGGAGCATGGTGGCGAGATCCTTGATCGACAGCAGGACGGTTTCCTCGCCCGGATCACTCCGGACGAGTTGGGCATGTCCTTGCTTGGCCGCGTTGTTATAGGCGCTGAACTTGTCTCTGACCGTCTTCACGGGTTGTGGGGCGGAATTGGACAGGCTAGACAATACCTCGAGCAGCGCCGCTTCGAGCTTGCTTCGATTGCCCACCGGCAGCGATCGGAAGGCAGCCATGTAATCGGCGTTCATAAGGACCTCCTTGATGAAACCGGTATAACAAGGTGGCCACCAATTTGCAAGATTGGTGGCCACCTTGCTTATTGCTCGTTCAGCCGCGCCCGGCTGAATTTGAACAACTCATAGATGAGGCGGCCGTCATAGGATTCAAATGCGGCGGTCTTGTCCATTTCGAAATGCGTCACGGTACGCGAAGGCGGAGCGGCACTGAGCGTCTTTAGGGTCTTCTCGAGCACGTCGAGCACGTCTGGGAAGCGGTGAAACTGCTGCGACTCAAGGATGATGACAAACTCGGCCATGATGCCGCGACTGCCGGGATCGACGAAGACCTCAACCTCGCTGAAGACCCGCATCTTCGACAGCTGGCTATGGATCTTCTCCCCGATCACCTCGGCGAGGTCGCTGGTGAGCGGGGTGGTGGCGACAGCGCGGCAAATCGCGCGGATGGCCTTGTTGGTCTTGTCCTTTTCGCGGTGGGATTTGGTTTCGCCGGCGATAATCGACCCACGGCGGCGCATCATACTCCTTCCCGCCGCCACGTCATCCAGCAAAGCGAGCCCGTCCGACTGCTGCTTGAGACCCAGCCGATCAGAAGGGGGTGACAGCGGCCAATGGAGTTTCGGCTCGAGGAGGAGATAGGGCCCACGCTCAGCTTCGAATCGCTTGAGCAGCCCGTCGAGGACGCCCCTATCCGAGGGCCGGCGCCACACCCTCAGCAGATCGTTATATTCGCCGAGCAGCCGCATGATAGTGAAGCCGAACAGCTTTTCAGCTTTGAGCCATTCGGCAAGGGCCTTTGCGTCGGCTTCTCGGTTCCCGCCCCGAAGGAAAACAAGTACCTCTTGTTCGCCGAACAGGTGATGCAGCGAGTCCACCCAACGATAGCGGTCGATGAGATCGGGAAAGTGAAGTCCTAGATTAGGCGTATTCCAGTAGGGATCGGACTGGATGATCTTCCTCAGCTGCTCGATCACCTCAGAGATTTCAGGCCGCATCTTGGGGTCACGCGCGCACATGCGCTCGATGAGCTCGACCAAATCCTTACCAGACTTGCGGTGTGCATCGCTGAAATCGATGTAGTTGTCGGTGGAATAATATCCCTGCAACGCCTTGATCGGATCGCGATTCTTCACGATCTCGATAAGCGGATGAAATCCCATCATCGTTTCGTAGAAGACGAGTCCAAGCGAAAAGACGTCAGTCTTGAACGATGGATCCGCTTCCTTGAGCACGAGCTCGGGCGCCATATAGATACCCGTCCCGCCATAGACAGGCGGCTCGGTCTTACGGAAGGCATATCCGAAATCCGCGAAGCGCGGATGAATACCGTTCCCTTCGCGGAAGATCAGAATGTTCTTCGGTTTGATGTCATTGTGGTAGATTTTAAAGTGCTGCATCGCCTGGACTCCGAGCGCCATCTGCTCGAGCAAGCGCACCCGCTCCAGCGGCAAGTAGGAGCTGAACTCCGCGGATCCGAAAAACTTCTCAAGGCTGCCTTCCGGAGCGAAATCCATCACCAGGCCAAAATGCGCGTAGCGCTCGCCACGGAATTCGGCCTTGCCCTCGATCTTGAAATGGGGCTGTACGATGTGGATGCTGTTAGAACTTCCGAGCAGGTCGACCTCATATTCGAGCCGGGCATCGCGCGTCCGAAATTCCCGATCCGATCGATCCTCCCAAGGGATGTAGCGAAGCTTCAGCGCGAGATTGGAGTGATTGGGAAAGTCCATATCCTCGACGCGCCAGATCTCGGCTTGACCACCGCTGTCGAAAAGTTCGATCAGGCGGATGCGGTCGGACAGGATGTCACCCTTCTCAAAAACGCTCGGCATGGCCGTCCTCCTCCGGCTCGAGATCGACGATGATCACAGAGTAATTGTCAGGCACGCGACACCGCTGGCCGCGGGCCTGGAGCACAGCGGCCATCTCACCAGCCGGCCGATCGATTGCGCCCAGCTCGGCCTGGGTGACGATCTCGAACAGGCCGTCGGTGCACAATAGCGCTCGGCAGCGATCGACGATGGGGAGGGGAGGGTAAGATATTGGCCGCGGCGGGAACCGCCCGACAGTGTTGACGAGGACGTTCGAACCGCTCTGCGACTTGAGCGCGGTGAAGTCGTTGATAACCTGGTTCTGATCGACCGCAGTGTGATGCTTGGTGAGAAGGGACGCAACACCGTCACGCAACAGGAAGACAGGAGAATCCCCAACGCTCGCGTAATGAAGCGCATTCTCCGCGATGATCATCACCGTCAGCGTAGTTCCGGGAACCCTGGCCTCGCTGGCGAAATGCTCACGGAAACGCCTCGCTGCACGATCAATCAGCGCGGCGACACCGCATGCGGGAAATTCGGAACGCAAGTCCAGAAAAGCTTGGTGCGCTTCGATCACGGCCAATCGGCTCGCCTCGGCGCTCGTTGGCCTTGAGCCGATGCCATCGGCAATCGCGTAGAAGTGGTGGGCGTCGTCGGCTAGCAGCGCGTCCGCGTTGAGGTGCCGGACGGGACCGCATTGGGAGAAGGCTGCCGAAATCCCCATAACCACCCTCCAAGAGTGAGGTCGCGAACAATAGCGGCCGATACTCACTGGAAAGATGGTACGAGGCGTCTACCTTCCTCGTCTAACTATCCTCAACAGGTGGCCTTAGGCACCTGTAGCCTAGCTTCCCAAAATGAACAATATGTCGTGACAAAAATAATCACCACTATTTATTCAACTTGGTCGGAGCGATGCCCTGTCGCCGCGGCGCGCTATGCGGCGGGCTTCGCGCACACTGATCGGGCTCGCAAGTTGGGCGTCCAGCGCCTCGGACTTGGTCGGAATGGGTAGGTCATTCGGCAACTCGTTGCTGCGCAGCCAATTGGCGAGCGCCGTATAGGCCTTGGGCGCTTTCTCGCGAATCAGAGGCCGTGTAAGCACGCCGCGCCCGGCCGCAACCCACGGGCCAAAGCCTTCGGGCGCCCGGAGATAATTGAGAATGCCTTCGCCCGGAGTATAGTCGCGCTCAGGCTGGTCGGGCAGCATAGTCCTGCTTGTCGCGAGCTTGAAACTCTCCGCGCACTCGGTGACGGCAGCCTTGAAATCTGGGACAAAGGCCTCGGCAATCTCATGCTCGGTCATCAAAATGACGACAGCGTCATCAACGCCCTGCGCGAACTGATCCTGGTATCGATAATCAACAAAGGGAAGCGGAGGTTCGGCCGCGCGTCTGGCCATCAACGACCTACCGGCTGCCGTGCTGGGCTGGGCGGCGACTTCCCCCACCTGTTTCGTCGTCGTCGCCGTGCTGACTTTGGCCTGGAACGTGTAGGCTAGGGCAAGATTCTTCTCTTCGTTGTGGATGACCATTGCATCCTGCCGATTTCCATCGGCATCGTTTCGCAGGCCCAAATCCGCCACAAATTCGTAGTCGTGCAGGATAACGGGCTCATGGAGATCCCCTTCTTCGCTCATTCGAACTCCTCTTGCTCGCTGCGGGACTCATTCGTTCTGAACATCCTCTCACTGGCGTTGCCAAGGCCGGGTAGGACATAGAGGTTGTCGTCGAGTTGGGGATCCTCCGCTATGGCGAAGATGTCGACGTCGTCGGTGATCCCCTTGTTTTGAGGATTGCCGTAGAAGTTCTCCCTGCCCGGCTCCGATACGATCAGGCAGCCGACGCGGACGTTTTCGCCCTTGAAGCCCTTTCGGACCAATGACCGTACGGCAAGCGCTGCGGTTTCCCCCTGAGAAATGACCGGATCGACGATGAGAAATTTAGTGCCGCTTGAGGTGCGCGGAATCGAGAGCATGTAGCAATGGTGTTCGTTGTTGGATGTCCGGTAGATGCCAATATGGCCGGTTCGTGCCATTGGTAACAGTTCGGAAAAGGCTTCACCCATCACGAGGCCCGCACGCAACACGGGCATGATGACCAGGTCTGACTGGTCACGAACATACCCCGTCGTGCGGACGCCGTTGGCGGTCACGATTTCCTTGGCTGCAAGGTCAAGGTCTCGTGTCATTTCGCTGCACAGGATCAGGCTAGCCTGCCGCATTAGCCGCCGAAATCGGTTTGGTGCACATTCACGGTCCCGCATGTGCGACAGCTTGTGCAGCGCCAGATTGTGATCGATCAGCCTTAGGCGGCCAGCCATGATGATGCCCCTATCTGTCAGGACTATAAAAGCGCTTCGGGTCGATAACAACGAAAAGATAAAAACGTTGTTACGGCGCGCGTTTTAAGCGACCAGTTGGCCTTGCTGAGCGGCAAGCTGCAATGCCAGTCGGAGGTGTAAGTGCCGAACAGGCAGGCGGGCCAGTCCTCGTCGATTTCGATTACCAATGAAGCACTGCCGACAGGATGGACGCTCTCCTATTGATGCGGCACGTGACGCCGCGCAGTCGGCCAATGGCACCTGCGAGCGGCGGCGCAGGTCTGCGCCGCCGCTGCTGCCTCGATCTTTGAATTAGGACTGAGGCGCGGATTCGGGAGCGGCATTTCTCGCACGGCGCTGCGCTTTGGGTTTGGCGGCCTTGGTATCAGGCTTGGTCGCCGACTTCACCGCTGCAGGCTTCTCCACGGTTTTGGTCGCTGCAGGCTTTGCTGAGGACATCACTTCATCGATCTTTGTTGCGGCTTTGACCGCAGAGACTTTGGTCCCCGGCTTGCGGCCGAGACCGATCTTCTTGGCGAGGCCGCGCCGCATTTCGGCATAGCTCTCGGCCACCATCGGATAGTCGGACTTCAGGCCATAGCGCGCACGATAGTCAGCCGGCGTAAGACCATGACCAGAAAGATGGCGCTTCAACGTCTTATAGGGCTTACCGTCGATCATCGAGATAATGTGATCCTTGGAAGCCAGCGAACGCCGCACCGAAATGGCCGGGACAAATCCAGCGGCAGGTGCTGCCTCTTCAGTCGAAGTGGATCCCGTACCCAGACTTGTAACAGCTCCATGCATCGACTGGAGGAATGCCGGGACTTCCTCGGCCGAAGCTCTCGTGTTGGGATTGGAGAGCCATGCCATCGTGAGTTCAGTCGCCAGTTCGAGAAGGCTGGAATCGGTGGTTTCGTCGGCCATGTTGGGAATTCCTCTCTATTGAAGTTCCGCCATTACTGGCCAATGTATTAACGTCAATGCATAGCCCTTTAGCGATGAGCCCACTCCCGACGTAAATTGGTCGTTGCTATGTGAATTGGCGGAGTGCCCGATGGGGCGCCCTCGCGTTCAAGCGCAAAAACTTCTAGCCGTTTTCATGCGTTACCAAACACTTCTGGCCGAAGAGCGATTTCTTCCTGAGGCCGACGATCACGGCGAGGAGTAATAACTCGCGCCAGTCTCGGGCGTCGCGTACGGCAGCAACCACCGCTCGAACCATGCGAGATTGCGCTCATAGACTGCGAGTTTGTGGCGTGGCTGAACCTTCGCGTGAGGTTCGTCGGGAAAGACGTAAACCTCGGTGGGTGTCTTCGCCTCGGACAGTTTGGCGATCAGCTCGAGATTGTACCGATACTCCTGCTCAGGCAACTGCATGAGGACCGCCGCCCTGATGCGGTCCGTATTCATTGCTGGCGACACTTCTTTCCATCGCGCGGGTGTTTCGTTGGGTGCGCCAAGCCCCCACCATTCGCGCAGTTTCGCATGAGCATCGCGTCCTGGCGCCCCGTTGAACCAATAGTAGGTAGGCTCGAAAAGGACGGATGAGAGCGAAACTGCTCGCAAGAGATTTGAATGCATCGCGACCCATGCGGTTACTTCCCCGCCGAAGCTAAGCCCTCCCATGCCGATCCGTGCGGGGTCGATTGCGCCGCGCCGGCTCAAGTCTTGGGCTATGCTGCTGATTCCCTCCAAGGCAAGACGGTAGTCAGCGACGGCATCGGCCTTCCTGCCGAGATCCTCCTGGGTGACCGCGTTGATGCACAGCACCGCGATCCCGGCATCAACTAGCGCAGCGAGCGGCCATTCGTCGCCGGTCCCACCACGCAAAAAGCCGCGGCACTGATAGTAGGTGATGAACAAGGGCGGCGGAGAACCGGTTTTGCCTGTCGGCGCGACGAATTGGCCGGTGAACATCTGTCCATCTGCTGTGCGCCATTCGATCGGTTTTGCGGCGATAGAAGGCAAGTCCGCGTTGGGCTCGGCGACGATGCGGCGCGCTCGGGTCCCAAGATTGATAGCATCAATACGCGGCGGGCGTGCGGGACCTGCGATCACGCACGCGACCACGGTACGCGCGACAGCGCAGTTCGAAGCGATGCTGCGGCTGCTCCCCATCAGGCCGTCGTCGCTGGCGAGAAGGTCGGAGGCGCCATTTCGGATGTTCCAGCGGAACAGCGATTGCGCCTTGTAGATGTCCGTGATCGTGACAAGCAGCGTCTTTTCGTCTCGAAGCCAGGTCACGCCGCTCACGCGGCCCTTGCCGCAGAGCGCGATTGGACAGGGGTACTCGATTCGATCGGCCACCGATCGAACCCGAAGGCCACTCTTCGGGCCATGCATCGTCAATTCGGCGACAAGGCTTCCATCGCGATTGGGCCGTTGTGCCGCCTCACCGTATTTTGAGGGTGCATCCTGGCTCCACGCCGCGAGCTCTGCGGGGCGGGCGTCTCGCGCGGCGGGCGAGCCAGCGATTGCTATGCGGTACCGATGGGGTGTGCCGCCCAGCAACCCACGCCGGTCGAACCATTCGCCGGACAGTCTCTGCGTCGCGCGGCGTCCATTGATCAGGGCGCCGCGAAAGATCGCTTGCCCCGGTTCGATCGACTTGTCGAAGCGGATGCCTTGGTCATATTCGCGCTGCTCGGCATCGATGATCGCTTGGCGAGTGGCCCCCACCCGGTAGATGAGGGAGCCATCGTCCCGGACCTGAAAGGCGATCACGTCGGCCTCGTCATGCGTCACTTGCTCGGCTTGACTACCCGCCGCCGTCGCGCGCCAGACCTGAACTTGGCCGCCAACGAGGGCGCGATAATAGATCCAGCGCGAATCCCTCGACCACTGGGGAGACTCGAGCGCGAAAGTCTCCCCGTCGAATATTGCCTCGCCGCCGCTCGCCACGCGCGCGGGCTGCCCCCCGGACAGACGCGCGACGAGCCAGGTGGTCGCGATCGCGTTCCCCTCGATCGAGGGGTGCTCTTCGCGGAACGCCAGCCATTTCCCGTCCGGCGATGCCGCGAGACCCGATATGTCGACAAGCTCGACGAGCTGCCGCGAGGTGGGTCCGGCAAGCGCGGGCGACGGAGCGAGGACAAGCGCCACGAGGGCGGCCCCCGTCAGCCTTACCATCGCTTCGTCACCTGCAGCGAGATGACCCGCCCCAGTGGATCGGCATTTTCCGGGTCGTACCCGATGGCCGTGTCGCCATTATAGTATTCGACATAGGGCGGGTCGCGGTCGAACAGATTGGTGGCGCCGAGCGATAGGGTGAGGCCGCCGAGCAAGCCCTGTTTCTGGGGAAGCTCGTAACTAAGCTGCAAGTCGACGGTCGTCCACGAAGAGATCTTCGGCTCGGCTGCGAGCAAGGTATTCCGGTAGTTGCCCGTGTAGTTCACGAACGCGGCAAAGCCAAAGCCATCGCGGCTCCAGGCAAGCCGTCCTCGCAGGCGCAGGTCGATCGGACTTCCCACCGCGTTCACGATGTTTTGCGGACTGCTGGCCGATGTGACGGCTTGGTCGATCCGAAAGATATAGCTGCCATCGACGCCTGCCTGGGCCGCTCCGCCGCCCAGCTGGAAATCGTAGTGCAGGTCGAAATCGAGGCCAGACTGCTTGACCGACGATAGGTTCTGGCGCTGCGCATTGATGATTGCCGTGATGTCCGTTTCCGCGAGGCCGAACGGGTTCGAGAACTCGGGCCTCGTGAAGAGGTCCGCGATTTGGGCAGCGGTCGGCTGCTCGTTGATGATGGGCGCATAGATCGCCCGCTTCTCCAGGAAATTGAACGCGTCGGCTGTTACGTCGGCGATGCGGTCCTTGTAGCTGACGCTGTAGTAGGTCAGCGTAAGGCCAAGGCCGGGTAGGAACTTGGGCTCAAGGTCGAGGCTCGCGGTCCAAGTCGTCGCCCGTTCGGGCCCCATGTTCGGATCGTTGCCCAGAACCAGCAGCACGTTCGAAAATCCGACAGGCTTGCCGCTGTCGGGCAATTGATAGGCGAGATAGCCGTTGTAGATCGGGCCCTGCGCGACCTCCGAGGGAAGCGGGGCCCTGAAGGATTTACCGTAGGTACCGCGCAGGCGGACGCCATCGATCGGTTCCCAGGTCACGCCCACGCGCGGATTGGTCGTTGTCCCGAAGTCGCTGTAGCGCTCGATCCGGCCGGCGAGCGAGAGCGCGAGCTTGTGCAGTCCGCCCCGAGCGTTCTCGTGCGAAAACAGCGGAATGTAGAGTTCGCCGTAGCTGGCAAGAACGTTGCGGCCGCCGGGAAAATCGGTTCGCACCGAGCTGGCCGGCGCGAGCGTCGCCGTATCGAGCGTCTCGGTCGATGTCATTTTCTCCTCACGGTACTCGGTCCCGAAAGCGAGTTTCACGTCGCCGCCGGGAAGCGCAAAGAGCGGACCATCGGCCTTGGCGCTCGCGGACCAGTATTCGTTGCGGGTCCGGTATGCGTAAGAGCCGCGGATGCGGTCGATCGTCGCCGGGTTCGTGTGCGATCCATCGCCCAAGGGATTGAAGGCGCTCGCAGGGTTGGGATCGGCCAGAACCTGGGCCAGCCGCGCGCTATTGCGGACATTGAGAGTCGCCTGGCTGTCTCGCTCCAGACCGTAGATCCCCGTGAACTCGGCCTGCCAAGGTCCGAGTTCGAGTCGGCCTCCGCCTGCTGCGGAAAACACCTTGACCGTGCCGACGCGCAGCGGCTGTCCGAGATCCTTGACGAAGCTGTAGCGCAGGCTGACTGGACGGGCCGTGCCGACAGGATCGACGTAGAAGGGGTTCGTCGTGGGCACCGTGATGGCCGTCTGGGTATCGGCCTGGCTGTAGAGCCGATGGAACTTGCGGCTCGCGTAAAGCGCGTTGCCGAACAGGGTAAAGCCTGCCGCAACCTCTTGCTCCAGCGAGGCATAGGCGGAGTGGCGAGACTGCCGGGGCAGCAGGTCGGCGCCCTCGCGGCTGTCGCGCTTGTTCGATTGCCCGGCAATCAGATCGCTTGGTGACAGGTGTGTGCCGTCCTGTCCCGCGGGAATGGCGAACAGTCGTCCACCCGCGACGATCGTGCCCGGGTTGGCATAGCCGGACCGATAGTCGCCGCCGCCGAATGGCCTCAGATCTTCACGCGCAAAAGCGCGCTTGTCGGTAAGCAGGTTGCCGCGGTGATAGTATTCGTAGGCGACGACGAAATTGCCCGTCTCCCAGGCGCGCCCGAAGATCTGGCTCGCCTGGATCTCGCTGTAGTCGCCGTCCGCAGTGCCGTAGCGCGCGCGCGTCTCAGCACCCTCAAACTTGTTTCTGAGCGCGATGTTCACGACGCCCGCAACGGCATCCGACCCGTAGATGGCGGAGGCGCCATCGGCGAGGACCTCGATATGGTCGATGGCCGTCGTCGGGATCAGGGATATGTCGGTGAACGAGCCGTAGGCCCCTGCCGGCTGCCGGTGACTGTTTACTAGGACCAGCGTCGAGCTGACGCCGAGACCGCGCAGGTTGACGCTCGCGCCGCCCCAGGTCCCGTTCGAAGCCCCGTTGAAGTTGCTGATGCCGAAGGTCGTGTCGCTGACGCCGCCGCCGTAATTCTGCGGCAGCTTCTGCAGCACCTGTTGCACCGTCACGTAGCCTGACTTGTCGAGGTCCGAACGGGTGATCTGCGTCACGCTCGAACCGACGGGGCCGGTCCCGCGGATCTGCGATCCGGTAACGACGATCTCATCTCGCTCGGCCGAAGCGTCTATTTCGGCCGACGAACCTCGCCCCCGGATCAGGATCAATCCTTTGCGGTCGAGGGCAACGAGGCCGGTCCCGCGCAAGAGGAGGTCGACAGCCTCCTTCAAAGTATAGGCGCCATCCAGCCGAGGCGATCGCTTTCCCTCCACTGCGTCCGCCGGGAAAATGATCTGGCCTCCTGAAGCCTGGCCCAGCGAGCGCAGCGCAGTTCCAAGATCCTGCTCCTCGAGATGATATTCCCGCTGTCGTTCGGGCGCCGCGGTTGCCGTTGAAGCCACACCGATTGCCAGGCAGGCAGCCGCCGCCAGAAGTCCCTGAACCCCGACTTTTTTCATTGTCGCCCCCATCTTTTGCGCGCGCCACGAACTGGCGCGGTGGGGCTTCAACGAGGCGAGCACTCAATTTATGAGGGTGGCCTGCAATTTTTCTCCGTGCTCGGCGGACATGTTCGTACCAGCGCGATGCCGTCGGCGTCGGTGACTTGCGCAAGGCCCAGAACATCGGCGATGTTCGCCGCGAGCGTGACGCTTTCGTCCACTCGGAAAGTGCCCGAAATTCGAGCATTCGCGATGTCAGGCGTTGCCACTCTCAGGGGTACGCTTGCGTAGCGGTTGGCGTCAGCGATGACGTCGGCAACGCGCACCCCATCGAAATCCCGAAGGCCGGCCGGCCAGTTCGCGTCCCCGGTCTTGCCCAGAATCGAGATGCGCGGCTGCGCCGATCCGCCGAAACTTAGGGCTTGCCCCGTGACCAGCCGACGAACTGGCTCACCGCGATTTGTCCGTGATTCTACAGCGACCTCGATGGCGCCTTTGAGGAGTCTGACATCCACGCGTCCCCCTACCGTCAGTCCGACGTCGAACACGGTCCCGACAGCTTTCACCGAGCCGCCGCCAGCTGCGACGAGGAACGGACGGGTTTCATGCGCCACTGCAAATCGCGCCCGGCCTCGAACCAACGTAAGATCGCGCCTTTCGATGCTGAACGAGGCGAGCAGAAGGCTGTCCGTGTCGAGTGTGGCAATCGATCCATCGGCCAGTCGGAATTGCCGGATCTCCCCGAACCGGGTGGCCAGACGTTGCTGCGGGACCTCGCCATTTCCCTGCGCGAGCGTAGAGCCAGGTCGGAACGCCTGGTTCGGCGTCAAAACAGCCCAAATCATGACTGCCCCTACGGCAGCGAACGCGAGCAGGGCGGCTATCAAGGCCATCCGACCGATAGTTCCTTTCGGAACTGCCGGCGCGCGCGCGGGGTTGTGGGCAGAGAAGTCCGCGTTCTTCAACGCCTTACCCAGGCTGAATGTCTCGGCGATCCGATTATAGGCCTCGCGGTGGAGTGCGCCTTCGTCGAGCCACGCCTCGAAATCGGCGCGTCGTGCTTCCGCATCCGGGCCGCGCATGACCGCGAACCATTCGGCCGCTTCATCGCGCAGGCTGCCGCGCGAGGCCGGTAAGTCTGAGGCCCGTGTCATCCCCGCTCCAGAGCAGCGTCTATGTAAGCCAGCGCCCGAGCGACATGGTATTGCACCGTGGGAACCGAGATCGCGAGCTTCATTCCGATCTCGCGATAGGTCAGCTCTTCGACCCGGTGAAGCAGGAAGATTTCGCGGGTGCGCTCCGGCAGCTCCGCCAAGGTCCGCCGGTAGATGCGCATGACATCCTCGGCTTCGATCCCGTGCGACTGGTCGGCATCGACAGCCGGCTCGGTGCCCTCGCCGATGGGCAAGTGAAACGCGGCGAGCCGGACTTCCAGGCGCTTGGAGCGATCGTAGAGCAGATTGCGCGCGATGCGTTGCAGGTAGGCTCCGGGCCGAGGCAGGGCCTTTCGAGCCATGAAACCGGCGAGCCTCGCGAAGGCTTCCTGGACGAGGTCGGCCGCCTCGTCGCCCTGTCGCAGTCTAGCGCGAAAGTAGCGGGCGAGGCGGGGAGCTTCCAGCCGGTAGACCTCTTCGAGCGCTGTCGCGTTCCCGGCCGGCGAAAGCTGGATCTCGCTCGCGGTGACGGGCGGCACCGGAGGGTCTTCCGGATCGCGGATCCGGGGTTCGGCATTTGTGGGAGGCATGAAACCGCGTGGCCCTGCGGCCGGCGACGCTGCGCTCCGGCCTGCGCCGGAGCGTCAATCGACTGGGTGATAGCCATGAACGACGCTGCTACACGGAGTTCCGGCCGACCGACCGCCATGGTCGGACGTGTTGATGCCCGGCAGGATGATCCTACAGGTTCGTCACCGGATGTCTCGAACCTGCCCGCGGATCATACCGCAGGCTCCGAGCACCGCAAGAGTCCTCGTGAAACCGAGCGATCAGGCCCGATGATGGAATAGGACGGGTGCTGATGGAACGGCGGCAGCCCTTATCGAGACCTTGCAGCAAATTCCCGGGTGGCGGCTTCCACCGCGTCCATGAAATGGTCGAGCACGGCCTGCATGTCCTCGGTCAGCATGACATTCTGGCGCCGGTGATCACTGGTGTCCGGTGAGCGCGATACGGCGCCAAGCGCTTCAAGCCGGGCTGCCTGGCGATGTGCCGTAGCCGGCGGCCCGCCCGGTGCAAGGCAGGACTGATACACCTGTCTGTTTTCGAGCCGGGCCTCGTAGAGGTCGAGCAGGATTTCCTGATACGCGCTGGGTGAGAGCGCCTTTCGGGCTTCGACTGACAGATTTTTGCCGAACACGGTAACCTGGAGCCGATAAACGCGGAGCAGCCAGCGGCAGATGGCCAGACGCCGCGGTAGGATCGCTTCAGAATCGCCCGACATCGGCACCCTCCGCAGTGTCCGGTATTGCCGCCGCTTCGAAAGTCATGCCACCGTCAGGCGTCCTTCGCGCCAGGCGAGGATAAGCGCTTCCTGGTCGTCACGAAGGCTGTCGACCGCGCCGAGCGATGACCCTTCCGCCTCCAGCAATGTCGACGGGCAGCGCCCCTCGTAGGTGCCGAGATTGGGCCGATGGGCCCGATAACCTGCAAGATCGGCAAGGGGCTGCGACAAGGTCTTGGCGAATTCGGGCGGATAGGCCAGCCAGGGCAGTTCGTACGGTTTCAGCCAGCCCAGGCTGTAGCTGATGATCATCCCCTTTCGCGACAAGGCGGTCGAATTCGCGCCGCCACCGTGGAGAGTCGAGCCGAGGAAGATCAGCGCGTCGCCCGGGTTCATCTCTACGGCAACGGCATCTTCCTCGCCGATCAGCATCTCGTTCTGCCGCCGATGGCTTCCCGGCCAGATCCGTGTCGCGCCATTCTGAGCGGTGTAGGGGGTAAAAGGCCACATCACATTGACCAGATATTCCACCCCTTGTGCATGAATGGGCCACATGTCCTGATCACGGTGCGGCGCCTGGGCTTCACTGTTCGCTTCGATTTCGATGGCCTGGGTCAGGTTAAGTTGAACGCGTTCGCAATGCGGTCCCAGGACTGACTCCACGAGCTCCGTGATGAGCGGTTGAAGCACGAAGTGCTCCGTCCGTAAGGAACGTCGGAGCAACCCATGAAAGCGCTTGGTGCGATTCCCGTAAAATGAGCCAATTGAGTGCGGAGTTATCGCGAAGGTATCTGCAAAATCGTCCGAAATCGCGGTCACTAAAGCGGTCGGGACGACTCCTTTCGCGATGCAGTATCCGTCGTCCAGAAGTTGCCGTGTGAGGGAAGAGGTTTGGTCGTTCGCCCTGATGTCCATGACCCGATCCTCAGCAGTGGGCGGCATCGAGATCGTCGAGCATGACAAGGCGTGACGGCACCCAGGTCCCGGCATCGCGGAGCAGATCCGGTGTCCGAGCCGAAATTTCTATGAGAAGCGCCCCCGTCATGGTTCGGTCCAACTTACGCGGCAGGCCGAGAGGCCTGCAATCCCAACCCAGCGCAAGCACCTGCGAGAGCCAGCCCGAATCTGCGATGCAGGTATAGGCGTTGATTCGGCGAAGCCGGGCATATTCGACGACAGCCGTCGTCAAGGCGTTGCGCACCAGCCTGCGCTCGCTGGCCCGCAGCGATGGAGACAGGCAGCCACGCGTCAGTTCCCAGATGTCCGCGCCCGTGGGGACTTGCCCTTCACACAGGTCCGGGAAGATGTCGCCCAGGATGTGAGGTTCGTTCGTGGGGATCAGTCGGATCGAGCCGCGGTGCGAACCGCGCTCGTCGGTGGAGATGCAATAGACGGTCCGCGGGCCGTCAAACTGATCGATCTCATATTGCCCGTCAATGACGGGCACATCCCATTTACGAAAGTCGACGAATACGCGTTTCCGGTCGCGAAACATTGCATCGAACACGGGGTCGCAGCCCGGCCTTTGCGCGCCTTCGATAATCTGGATCATGGATGCACTCCCCTGTTGAACACAGGGAGTGCATCCACTGAGGTACGGGCTTCCTCATATCCTCTGGCTAGAGGATTGCCTTAGAATCCAAAGATATCGGCGAAAGTGATGTTGCCGTCATAGAGCGCCCGCAACACCATGTAAGCGCGCTGCGCATTGCCGTAGGCGCGGCGCCCGGCTTCGACATGATCGTGCGCCGTCGTCTTTGATATCCTCATAACGGCGGCGATCTCCGCGTCGGTCTTGCCGCGACCGACGAGTATCACGGACTCGCGTTGACGCTCGGTAAGATGCGGCACGGCGTCAGGTTCTTTGCCGTCCATCAATCGCATCAACCTGCGTGCGCATTCGAAAGCAAAAGTCGCTGCCATCTGGGCGAGCGCAAAGTTGTGCGGATGAATGTTCTCGAAGCTGCGGGCGACGAACGAGCAGGTTCCATTGTATTCGCCGGGCTGGTGCACTGGAATTGTGAGACCTTCGATCAGGCCATAGCGCCTGGCGCGCTCGATAATGTTGCGGTGCGGGTCTGTCATGTCGAGGCAGTTTGGGATCTCATCCCAGCGAAATGGCCTCACCATCTTGGCGCTTGCAGCATGGACCGGATCGTCCGCAAAAAAGCGTTTTTCCAAGGACTGTTCGATCCAGTCCGGAGCATAATTTGTCAGCCGGACGGCATTGCCTGGAGGCCGGGTCAGGTCGACGTGATGCCCAAGAGCAAATTGTTCGAAGCCGAGTTGACGGGTGATTTCCATCATGGTGGCTTCTAGGTCGGCAATCTTCACTGCGCCGCGCATCTCCTCAAGATATCGATTGAGATTGAAGGTATCGAGCATGTGAGCACCCCATTTCGCTGATGAACACGTTTCTCCTCCCCCCTCGTCAGGGAGAGCCGTTGCTCAACCGGCGAACTTGCTCTCAAGCGGCCAATCCCGTGACAGTCCCCACCGGGCCGTCTCTTCTAAGATGTCCACTTGAGTAGGCTGTTGTCCTCGCAAATCCAATATCAGTAGAGTGTGGCGACCCTGTCGTAAAAGTATCACAAATCGATCCGCCGTTGCGCGGATAAAATCCCACTTTGGACGATAGAGCCGGTGGATCATCGCCCTGCAGGATGGATCGGTCTTCTTGGGGCAAGCGGCAGAATTTGATCGCCACGGCGTTGCTCGCCTTGAAGCGAAGGAAGGTTGGGGGAGAGGGAGGCAGGCGAATGGAGTTTGCCATGGACAGAACAATCGAGCCCCCCCAGCCGCCAGACCCTTCGCAGCATCGCCTCCGATTTGGCCAAGCAACTTGGCGGCTATCAAACCGGCGCCGGCTTCATGTGCCGGTGTCCCGCTCACGCTGACCGGGAGCCCAGCTTGTCGATCCGGCTCGGAAACTCGGCACTTCTGTTCAAATGCTTTGCAGGCTGCGACACGCTGGACGTCCTGCGCGAGCTGAGGACGATCGATACCCGCGTCTTCGAGACGGTATCGGGGGCCGGCGATGCTTCGCAGATCGCCGCGCGCCAGGACTGGCTGCGTGGTCGCGCCCGCGACCTCTGGGACCAAGCTCGGCCTCTCGGCGGCACACTGGCCCAGGCTTACCTCGAGAGCCGAAGCCTGAACGCGCGAGCGCAAGGGCTTCGATTCGCCCGCCGCGCGCCGCTGGGGCCGCGCCGTTCGGTGATCTACCGGCCGGCGCTGATTGCAGCGCTTCATGATGCGGGCCGGCTAGTCGCTGTTCAGCGCATGTTTTTCGAAGAGGGACTGGGCCAGCTTGCATCGGATCTCGGCAATCCTCGCCGTTTGCTTGGGCGCCCTTTGGGCGGCGCCGTCATTCTTACTCGGGCCTCCGAGGTGCTCGGCCTGGCGGAGGGTGTCGAGACGGCCATGTCGGCGGCTTTGCTCCTCGGTATTCCGGTCTGGGCAACGCTCGGTAGCGAGAGGCTCCCGCACATCACGGTACCCGAAAGCGTTACGCGCCTGCTCATCCTCCCCGACAACGATCGCGCCGGTCGCCTCGGCGCGAGAAAGGCGATGGCGGCCTATGCGCGATCCGGCCGCACTGTCGAGACGGTTTGGCCGCCATCTGGCTTCAACGACTGGAACGATGTCCTGCGCTCCGATGGGGATAGCGCCTTGTCCGCCGTTTGAATTGCCGCCTGTTCGCGCTTTTCTGAACTGCGCAAGTGTCTCGGAAGGTACGGCTGCCGCGGATTCAGGCCGCCGCGGTCCAGGAGGAAAAGGTGGGGGGAGGCTGATGCGGTCGGCTGCCCGATGGTCGGGGGGCGTCCGCATTGGAGAACGCAAATGTCCAATCCCAACATCATCTACGTGCGCGCACTCGACTGCTTCAAGTCGCCGCACAACGTTCGCACCCAAAGCGATGAAGCCGCGGATGCCGAGCTCGAAGCCAATATCGGCGAGACCGGCATGGTCTTGCAGAACCTCATCGGCGTGAAGGTTCCCCGCCAGCGCAACAAGTACGAGATCTACGGCGGCGGCCGGCGTCTCGAGGGGGTTCACCGCAACATCACCAGCGGCAAGCTGCCCGAAGATTTCATGGTCGCCGTGCACGTGCTCAAGTCCGCAGACGATGCCATCCAGATGAGTCTCGTCGAGAACTATCATAGCCTGGCGATGAATCCGGCGGACGAGTGCCGCGCGTTCCAGACGATCATCGAGCGCGAGAACAAGACGCCGGCCGATCTCGCGAAACGGCTCGGCGTCACCGAGAAATTCGTCCTGGGCCGCCTGCGTCTGGCAAACCTGGCAGAGCCCGTTTTTGCCGCTTTGCAGTGCGGTGACATCACGCTCGACGTTGCCAAGGCCTATGCGAGCACCGCCGACACAGATCGCCAGACCAAGGTCTTCGAGCAGCTTGCGGAGTCCTACTACGGTCACAACGTCAACGAGATCCGGCGCAGCCTTGCTGCTGGTTCGTACAAGGGCGCGGACCCCAAGGCTCTATTCGTCGGCCGCGAAGCCTATGAGGTGGCCGGCGGCAGGATCGAGGGCGATCTGTTCTCCGACACTGCGAGCGAGGTCTGGCGCGACGGCGAGATCCTCGACCGCCTGGTCGAGGAGAAGCTTGGCAAGGCCGCAGAGGCCATGCGTCAGCGCGAAGGGGTGCGCGAGGTTCGGACGGTCGCAGCAAGCAGCGTGCCCTACAGCGAGACTTTTCAGCTTGCGCGCGTTACCGGCACACCCGTGCCGATGAGCGAGGAAGCCGAGCGGCGCAAGGCGGAGATCGAAGCGGAGATCGACCAGATCGAGGCCGCGGCGGCCGAAGTCGAAGACTACACCGAAGAACAGTCCGATCGCCTGGAAGCGCTCGAGGAAGAGCTTGGCGGTATCGTCGAGCCGGCCTGTATCGTCAGCGATGAGGAACGCGCCTCGGCGATCGCCTACCTCATAATCGGTCCGGACGGTGAACCCGTCCTCCACGAGCAACTCTACGTCGAGCCGGCGGATTCTGCGGAAGTCGACGGTGAGGGCGAGGACAATGCCGATGGAGGCTCGGGCGATCCGGACGATGAAGACGAAGCTGTCCCTCCCGGTGAGACCTACAGTCAGCGTTTGCGCGACGAACTGGCGATCATGAAGACCGAGCTGCTTGCGCTCCACATCGCGAACGACCCCCCGTTCGCGCTCGATCTCGGCATCTTCATCATGGTCGATGACGCCTGCCGGCTCGGCTACAATGGGATGCCGAGTGAACTCAGGGCAAAGGCGCCAAGCTCGCGTGTTACCGGCTTCGAGAGCCAGACCGCTGCGGCAAATGCCTGGGCCGAGCTCGACAAGGCGCTCGATCGATCCTGGCTCGACCACCGCGAGATCCACGAGCGCTACGACGCGTTCTGCTCGCTCGAGGATGCAGCGCGGGCGGCCTGGCTTGGATGGGCCGTCGCGCGGACGATCCATGCCGTACCTGAAGGCCAGACGGGCAGCACCTTTCTGTCCCACCTCGGCGCCAAGCTCGGGATCGATGTGGCGGCGTGGTGGCGTCCGACCGCGCGCAACTTCTTCGACCGTCTGACGAAGCCCGCAATTCTGAAGCTTCTCGAGGTGATTGGCGGTCCTGCGCTGAAGAGCCGCTACGGTGCCGCGCGCAAGTTCGATCTTGCCGTATCCGCCGAGAAGCTCTTCGCGGGCGATGTCATCGCCGACGTCGACGTTAAGGAGAAGGCCCTGGCCTGGCTGCCGATGTCGATGCGCTTCATCTCTCCAGCCAATATAGACAACGAACTCGTCGAGACCCCCTCGAACGGGACTGTTATCAAAGGTGACGTCGATAAGCCTCAAACTGGCGAGGGTCTGCCCGAGGCTGCCTGATGTGATGGCCGGGATCGCGCTCAATTGGCGCGATCCCGGCTTCAGAAGTTTCGGTTGTTCGGTGCGACGTCCATGTATCGGGCAATGTGGCTTGGCTAGCCAATCGTATATTGTGGCTAGCCAATCTGGATTTGCATGCTATATCTGTGCAAAGGAGATCTGCCGTGGCGCGTGCTGACCAAACGCAATTTAATGTCCGTTCTGCGTTCGCGCGCGCGCGGGCGCACGAACTGGCAAAACTGACAGGCATGACGGCGACTCAGATCGTCGAGGAGGCCTTGCGCGGCTACGTACCTCCGACAGCTGCTGCAAAGGTTAGCGGCCTCGTCAAACGCGGACCTATTTTGGTCAAGCCAGCAGGCAGTAAAGTCATCAGCGCTGCAGAAGCCGAGGCTGCGCTGGACGCCGCTCGAGAGCGCGGTCATGGCGATTGATGCGCTGCTCGACAGCAACGTAATCATCGCGGTAGTCGCCGAAGCGCACGAGCATCACGCACTTTCATTGGGATTGTTCACGTGCGAGAGCGAGCGAAGCTTCGCGGTCTCAGCGCACAGCTACGCGGAGGCGTATTCCACGCTGACCCGCAAAGGCGAACACGCCCCCTTTCGATTTTCGCCGGACGAGGCTTGGGCTGCGCTCGAAAGCGTTCGCGCGGCAACGATTCTCATTGGCCTGACGCCGTCGCAAACGTTCGATACCGTGCGAAGCTATGCGCAAGGCGGCGGCATTGGGGCGAGGCTTTACGACCGTCTGATCGGTGAGGTCGCTATTTCGCACGGTCTGTCGGCGATCGTGACTTGGAATACCGGTCACATGCGAAGTCTCTTTCCTGCTCTGCGGGTCACAACACCACGAGACTTCTCTCATGCGCCGAATTGAGTAGCAGGGGGCCGGACCGGGTAGCAGGCCAGCTTTCCACTACCACAAGGACCGGCTTCTCGATGTTGACCTGCTTTTCCTGCATTTCAACAGTCCTGGCGCCACCTTCCGGCTAAACCCAGCCGAGCAGTCGGAGAGAAAGAGGGAATGAGCTCGGCCAGGACGCGTGTGTCCTCGCTCAAGCAGGAGCTCAGCCATGAACCTTTCGCTCTTCCCCGAACCTGATGTCGATCTCGCTGGCGACGACGCCCGTGCCACCTTGCTCATGAACGTCGCGCGCGCTCTCGCCGACCGGCTCGCCAGCGGTACGCCTGTGTCGCGCCAGCTGCTCAAAACCCTTATTTCCCACGCGCTGGGTGGTTCCGACGCCTGCGGCGACTGGTCAATGCGCGAGGCGTACGACGCGCTCGAAGCGGCGCAGGTCCTGTTGATGCTGCGCGAGGGCGGCGCGCGCTTCGATTCTTCCGATCCCGCAGCCGCACTCGCGGCGCACCAGCGGCTCTTGGCGCTCCTGCCGACGCAGACCTACCGCAGCGAAAATCAGGTCGACCTCCAGCAATTCTCGACACCGATCGACCTCGCCTGGATGGCAACCCGCGCCGCGCGGCTCCAAGCGGTGGATACCGTGCTCGAACCCTCCGCTGGCACGGGCATGCTTGCAGTTCACGCGCGGCAGCAAGGCGCGGCGTTGTTCCTCAACGAACGCGATCCCGCTCGCGCTGCCTTGTTGGCACAGGTCCTTGGGGCTGAGGTCTCGCGTCACGATGCCGAATTCATCGACGACAATCTGGGTGAAGGGGCCAGGCCCAGCGTCGTTCTCATCAATCCGCCGTTTTCGCGGAGCGAGAGCCGCGGTCGCGACCGGCACGCGGGAGCCCGCCATCTCCGCTCCGCCCTGATGCGCCTTGCGTCCGGCGGCCGCTGCGTGGCGATCATGTCGCCCGCTTTCGCTAAGGGCGGGACAGACGCCCGCGGCTACGAGGCCGTGGCCGAGATCGCAGTGCCGCGCTGGGAGATGACCCTTGGTGGTCAGCCCTTTGCCAAGCATGGCACCGGAATTGCTGTCCGCCTTCTCGTGTACGACAAGGGCTGGTCCGGGCCTTCCGAGACTTACACGGCGCAGTCGCTGAAGTCCGCATTGCCGCTGATCGAGGCGATCCCTGAACGCCTGGAACTGGGCGACAGCGTCGCGATCGTGCGCCTTGTTCCTGTGCCGCGGCCGGTGCTCTCAAAGCCCGCTGCTGCGGTGAGCCTCCTCGCGGGACTGGGCTCCCGGCGGCCTGCGGCCCCGCCGCCCAAGCCGGTCATAAGCGATGTGGCCGAACCGCTCGTCTTCGAGGCCCTAGAGGAGCCGCCGGCGCATGGCGACCCGGTCGGAGTCTATGTGCCCTGGCGGCTGACGCGCTTCGCTTTGCCTGAGCCCAAGCCGCACCCCGACCAGCTCGTCGAATCCATGGCGATGTCGTCGATCCTTCCGCCTGCGGCCATCTATCGACCGACCTTGCCGCCGTGCGCGGTCGCGACGCTCTCCGACGCGCAGCTCGAGACGGTTATCTATGCGGGGCAAGCCTTCTCCCGCGATCTGCCCGGACGCTTTTTGCCGAACGAGGCGGGGACACTGCTCCGCGCCGATGCGGAAGGTCACGTCTATCGTGCAGGCTTCATGGTCGGCGACGGGACCGGCGTCGGAAAGGGTCGGCAGATCGCCGCCTGCATTCTCGACCGATGGTGCCAGGGGCAGCGCCGAGCCGTATGGATCTCGAAAAGTGCCGCGCTTCTGGAAGACGCGCGCCGTGATTGGAGCGCTCTGGGTGGGCTCGCCATCGACGTCCAGCCGCTCGATGCCTTCACGCTTGGTAGTTCCATTCCCATGGACAGAGGCATCCTCTTCCTGACCTTCGCGACCCTGCGCTCACAGCGCGACGATGTTCAGTCACGCCTCCAGCAGATCCTGTCCTGGCTTGGCGCCGACTTCGACGGTGTCATCGCTTTCGACGAGGCTCACGAACTCGCCAACGCGGCCGGCACGGAAACCAAATTCGGGACGCAGAAAGGCTCTGAGCAGGGCCTCGCGGGCGTGCGTCTGCAGAATCTGCTCCCGCGCGCCTGCATCCTCTACAACAGCGCGACGGGGGCCACGGATCCTGCAAACCTCTGCTACGCGAGCCGCCTCGGTCTTTGGGGCAATGCCGCCTTCGAAACCCGCGAGGCTTTCATGTCCGCGATCGGCGAGGGCGGCATCGCCGCCATGGAAATCGTCGCTCGAGACTTGAAGGCGCTAGGACACTACACAGCCCGGGCTTTGACCTTTCAGGGCGTCGAATACGACCCACTCGAGCACAGGCTCTCACCCGAGCAGATTGCGATTTACGACGCCTATGCCGATGGCTGGGCGATCATTCATCGCAACCTTCACGAGGTGCTTGCCGCCACGAACATCGTCGACCGCTTCAGCGGCAAGGCGCTCAATGCCCAGGCCAAGGGAGCGGCGCTGTCGCGCTTCGAAAGCGCCAAGCAGCGCTTTTTCGGTCAGCTCCTCATCGCGATGAAGCTTCCTACCCTGCTTGCGGCGATCGAGAAGGACGTCGGCGAAGGACGGCACGTCGTGGTGCAATTGGTGACCACCTCGGAGGCTATACTGCATCGCCATCTTGCAACTCTTTCGGCCGATGAGCGCGCGCAGCTCGACATCGAGCTCAGCCCGCGCGAGTACATGATCCAGTATCTCGAAAACGCCTTCCCGACGCGCCAGATGAAGGTCTTCAAGGGGCCCGATGACGAGCCGCGATCCGAGCTGATGGTCGACGAGGCCGGCAATCCGATCCATTCAAAGGAGGCCTTGCGCCGCCGGGGCGAGCTTATCGAGCAGCTCTGTGCCCTGCCGGCGATCCCCGGCGCGCTCGACGAACTCATACGCCACTTCGGCACCGATTCGGTCGCGGAAGTCACGGGCCGAACGCGGCGGCTCGTGCCGGATGTAGCGGGCCGCCAGCGTGTAGACCGGCGCACGGCGCGCAGCAATCTCGTCGAGGCCGAGGCCTTCATGACGGGCGAGAAACGCATCCTCGTCTTCTCGGACGCCGGCGGTACCGGCCGCTCCTACCATGCGGATCGCAACTGTCCGACCGCCGACCGCAGGCGCGTCCACTATCTGCTCGAGCCCGGATGGAGGGCCTCGTCCGCGATTCAGGGGCTCGGGCGGACCAATCGCACCAACCAGGCATCCGCGCCGATATTCCGGCCCGTGACCACAGACTGCCGCGGCGAGCGCCGGTTCATCAGCACGATCGCGCGGCGCCTTGACAGCCTCGGCGCGCTGACACGGGGACAACGCCAGACGGGCGGGCAGAACCTGTTCGATCCGGCGGACAATCTCGAAAGCGACTACGCCCGGGATGCGCTCTCGCAATGGTACTCGCTGCTTTACCGGGGCAAGCTCGCGAGCACGTCGCTGACCGAGTTCACCGAGATGACCGGGCTCAAGCTCATCGCCGACGATGGCGGCGCGCTCCTCGATGACCTGCCGCCCATCCAACGCTGGCTCAACCGGCTGCTCGCGCTTCGAATCGGCACGCAGAACGCGATCTTCGAGGAGTATCTCGCGCTGATCGAGGCACGGATCGACGCCGCGCGCGAACGCGGCACGCTCGATGTCGGTGTCGAGACCATCGCGGTCGAGAAGATCGAAGTGCTGGACGAGCAGGTGCTCCGGCGCGACCCGGCGAGCGGGGCCGAAACAAGGCTGGCACGCCTCGCCCTTCACCGGCGGCGGCGCGCGAGGTCCCTGGCGGATGTCCTCGCCGGTTGGAGCGGTTCGGACAGGACCGCCTATTTGCGCAACACGCGGTCCGGCCGCATCGCCTTGCGGGCGCCCTCCTGGTCGATCCTCGACAATGACGGAGAGGCGATCCAGGTCTGGGAGTTGATCCGGCCGGGCGGATCGGAGCGCATCCGCGAAACGCGCCTCGCCGAAAGCAGTTGGACCGAAACCGATGAGGCTACCTTTCACGAGCTGTGGTCGGCCGAGTGCGCGGAGATCGAGGGACGGGTCGAGGTCGATACGATCAATATCGCCACGGGCCTGCTCCTGCCGGTGTGGAACCGTCTGCCCGACGACGATCTGCGCGTCTGGCGGATCTGCGACAATGCTGGCATCTCGATGCTCGGGCGGATCATATCGCCGGCGGGCTTCGAGAAAGTGGCCCAGGCCTTCGGTGTGGCGATGGCGATTTCGCTTTCGCCAGCCGAGCTGGTCGACGGCGCGCGGGGCGGCGGCGGCGTCGCCGTACCCTACCTGCCGCCGGCGCGCCTCGTGCGCTCCTACGTCAACGAAGACGTTCGGCTCGAGATCAGGGATTTTCCTGCAAGTCGGCTCGCCTGGCTCAAGTCGCTCGGTTGCTTCACCGAGATCATCGCCTACAAGACGCGGCTCTTCGTACCGATCAATCGCGGTGTCGAAATTCTGGCGCTGATCGAGGCTGCGATGTCCGATCTCGGCGCGGCCGCCTGAGCGGAGGTTCCGCAGGTGCTAGCGCTGGCACCGTGAGACGGCGAAGGGGAGCGGGAAGGGGTAGGGCGCCGGCGATCGGCCGGTGATCCGATGGAGGCAGTCATGCCCGATCCCACTTCCCGCACCATTCCGCGCCCGATCGATGAGGCGCTCATCGAGCAGTTCAACCGTGAGCTCGGCGCGTTGTCGTCGCCGGCGCGCGTGGCCTTGCCGAACACCAACCTCGCCGAGCATATGATCGAACTGCAGGACGACGAAGGTTGCCTCGTTGGCTTCATCCCGGCCGACACCGCGCCGCGAATGGCGGCGATCGCCTACCGCCTCTACGGACAGGCCTTCAATCGCGGCGTGCGTGCCGGCGAAGAGGCGGCCTGGGCAAAGCTGCGTCACCTGGTCGGCGCGGCTGCCGCTGAACGCTGATCGGGCGCTCCAGCAGGGGTAATCTCGCCCATCACTTCCACCATCATGACGGGAGGGCCTAATGGCTGACCGTGTTTCTGCCTCGATCAAGCTGGGCGGGGTCCTGCCGCGCAGCTGGATCGCCAAACTTCTCGAAGTAATCGCTGCCGAACGCCTGTCCACCGAGTGGGACGGCGCCCCGTTCAGCGCCGACCAGATCCCGAGCGACGCGCCGATCGAACTCTTCGCCCAAGAGGTTGCCGGCGGCAGCTTCTACGAACTCGAGTACTTTTGCATATCGCACGCTCTTCCTTTTGTGCGCTGGTGTGATGGGTACAGCGGCGGATGGAGCCCCGAGCGCCAGGTCTTCAACGGAGTGAACGAGCCGCAATCCTATAGGGTCACCGAAAGCGACCAAGTCGTGATCACGCGGGCCGAGGCCCGCTCGCTCGGTTCGCTGGCCGCCATCGAGGCGCATTTCGCCGCCTCGGAGCTCGATATCCCCCCCGCTTACCTTCACCGAACAGGAGACCTGCCGTGGCTGACACCTACGTTCAAACCTGCTTCGCGTTCGACTGCACGGCCTCGGAATGGGCTTTGCTCCAGCAAGCGTTTCTTCTCAGCCTCGACCTCAATTTGGAGGCCGAGCCGGAGGAGATGTCTTCAGACTTTAGGGCTGTCTTCCCGCCGACTGGCGGCGATCCTTGGTCAGGCTTTCGGGAACTCTTCGACGATCCCGATTACCCGGACTTCGGCGCCGACCTCGCCGGCGGTGAAACCCCCGACGAAGCGCGCTGGCAGGCGATCATTTCAGCCGAAGTCAGTTTTGACCCGGCGGCAGTGTCCCGTCTGATCCAGCGCTGCTGCGCCGAAACGCTGTCTTCGGGACCCATCGGCTTCGAATGGAGCATCTCCTGCTCGCGCCAGCGTATCGATGAATTCGGTGGTGGCTGGTGTGCAGTCTTTGCCGACCGGATCGAGCTGGAGGGCACCCACGAGGCCCTTCGGGCGGCCCTGTTGGGAGAGACGCACGATCGCCGGGTCTGAACCGAAGACCTCTTTCCCCTGACAAGAGGACCTCGTCATGGACGAACCCACGATGGATATGTGGCGCGCGCTCATCGCCTTTCGCACGCGCTACGGCCGCAACTGGAAGAGCGCGCTGACGCTGCGCTGGATGAACGGAACGGATGACAACGAGGCATTCGGCGCCTCACTGCGCGAGCTGCGCAACCATTTCGGGCCGTCCTGGCTCCACGCGCTTCGCCCGCGGTTCTTGCACGAAGCGGCGCGGCGGATCGCGCTGCTCGATCGTCTTCCGCTGATGTGCGCGACCCGCAATCTCGAGACTGGCGGGGCTATCATCCTGAAGCGCGGCGAGAGCGGCTACTGGCCCTTACCCGCTGACATGACGATCGAGAGTTTCAACGCATCGTTCGCTCCCACGCCCGGTCAGATCGCGGCCATGGAAATCGGATCGGCCTTCGGATGGGGCGTGCCGGGCGCTGATCCTGCCAACTACGACACTGACGGCGGCCCGTTGGTGCCGGACCAGCGGAGGGAAGGGGGCTGAGAAGGGATGCGGTCGGCTCGATGAGCGGCCGCATTCCCCTCTTCTCAGGAGAAGCTTCCATGAACACGATCACGACCACCGAACGGCCGGTTGTCGCCGGCGATTGCCGTGCCGGCTACAAGGTAGACATCAGCCGCGGCTGCAATGTCGGCCGCGTTTCTTCGGAGTGGTTCAGCAGGCCAGACGACGAACGTTTCTTGTCGCTCGATCCCTCCATGCCCGTGTGCGAGCACGCGCCGATGTCGCCGCCACGCGCATCGTCGAAAGCCGTGCGATCCGCGTCGAGGCTCAGAGCGACAATCCCGAACGCCTGGCGCTGCTGGCACCGGGCAGCGATGGCCCGGTCGCGCCGACCCATTGGTCCTTTGGCCAGCTTTGCAGTCTCGTCGGCGCGCCGGCCGGCTACCTGCGCGAACTCCCTGCGGCGCTAGCCGGCATCAACCTTCAGCACGGCCTCATCGCGCACCGCGGCGAGCACGTGAAACTGCTGGAAACGAGCGATGGCCGCACCGAGCTCAGGGCCGTGACCGGGCCGGACTATGGGCGGATCTGGGATCATGAACTGGTCGAGGCCGTCATGCGCTTCGCCGGCAACGGTACAGGGGACACGCGCTGGAAGGTCCCGGGCGTGCTCGACTGGGGCTCGATGGTCTACAACCCTCACGTCGACGTCAGCCAGGAGACGACGACGCTCTACGCATCCGATCGAGACGTCTTCCTGTTCCTCGTCGATGACACCCATCCAATCGAGGCAGGCAAGCTGCCTAACGGCGATCCGGACCTCTATTTTCGGGGCTTCTATTGCTGGAACAGCGAAGTGGGCGCCAAGACGCTTGGCATCGCCACTTTCTATCTCAGGGCGGTCTGCATGAACCGCAACCTCTGGGGCGTGGAAAACTTCGAGGAGATCACCATCCGCCATTCGAAGTTTGCGGCGAGCCGCTTCGCCAGCCAGGCGGCGCCGGCGCTGACACAGTTCGCCGACTCTTCGCCCAAGGACTTCGTCGAGGGCGTCCGCGCGGCCCAGGCCAAGATCGTCGCACGCAAGGACGAGGACCGCGAGAGCTTCCTGCGCGGCCAGGGTTTCTCCAAGGCCGACACGCAGCGGATCGTTGTCTCGGTCCTTGCGGAGGAAGGTCATCCGCCCGCCTCGATCTACGATTTCGTGCAGGGGATCACCGCCGTCGCGCGAACCCGCACCAATCAGGACGCGCGCCTCGAGCTCGAAGGCAAGGCGCGGCGCCTGCTGCAAAAAGTGAACTGACCCCTCCGGGCGCCGAGCACGGTTTCGCCGCCTTCCTCCCTTTGTTTTAGGAGCCAAGCGATGACCGATCGTCAGCGCGAGGAGACGCGCGCCTATTCCGTCTCCGTAACCTTCCGCAGCGGTTGCGAGCCCTATGCGATCCAGGCCTTCGAGGTGTTCGCAATCGACGAATTCGACGCCGAACGTCTTGCGCGTGACCGCGCTTCCGAGAGCGTCTACCACGACGTGCGAATCCCCGATCTGAGCTTGGACGTGACTGTCGAGCTGATCGAACCCACGGATCCTGACGATCCGCCCCCGTCCGCGGCTTCGCCGGCGGCGGGGACCGGTTGGTCCCGTCCGGCTAGTTGATCCCGGCCGGGCGGGACCTTCCTCGCTTTCGCTCTGTCGCTCTCGCAGCTTCCCGCAAATCGGAGCTTCTTCATGCTGTCCGCCCACCTGCGAGCGCGTCTCGCGTCCTTTTCGCACGCCTATTCGGTTGCTTTGCGCCTTCGCGAGCAGACCGGGCTGGACCAATACATTGTCCAAACCGCCGATCCACTTCAGCCGGTCCGCGTCAGCGCAGTTCCGCCCAAGGATGCGAATACGCTCTTGGCGCTGGTCGCATGACCATCCGTCACCAGCCGGTGCTCGCGGCCTGGGGCGCCGGCGTCGATTCGACCGCCATGATCATCGAACTGGTGGCTCGGGGAAGTCCGCCCGATGTCGTCCTCATGGCCGACACGGGAAGCGAGCGGCCCGAGACCGACGCTTTCGTGCCTATTTTCCGCGAATGGATGGACCGGCACGGCGTCGAGAATCACATCGTTCGCTATGAGCCGCGGCGCTTCAAGCATTGGCCGCCCTATCATTCGCTGCTCGAGAACCTCCTGACCAATGGAACGCTGCCCTCCATCAACTTCGGACGGCATTCCTGCTCGCAAAAGCGGAAAATCGCGCCCCAGGATGCCTGGGCCGAGCTATGGCCAGCCGCCCAAGCGGCCTGGGCACGCGGGGATCGCGTCGTGAAGCTGATCGGCTATGATTGCTCGACTGCGGACAATCGGCGCTATGCGCACCAAGAAGGGCATTGCGATCCACGCTTCGCGTTTCGCTATCCTCTGCGCGAGTGGGGCTGGGACGCGCGCTGACTGCATCGCCCGAATAGACGCCGAAGGCCTGCCCGTCCCGGTCAAATCGTCCTGCTTCTTCTGCGCTGGCATGAAACCCGGCGAGGTCCGATCGCTGCCGCCCGCCTATCTTCGGCTGATCGTGCTGGTCGCGGCGAGGGCGGCTTCCAGGCTTCGCACCGTCGAAGGTCTCTGGCGAAAATCAGTCCAGGGCAGGGGGGCGCTGCGGCCCGGCCGGGCTCCATGACCGCTTTCATCCGCGAGCAAGGCTTGCTGGTGACGGCGGAGATTGACGAATTCGTGGCGCAGGCGCCGGTGAATCTGTTGGCGTTCCAGGAGGGAGCCGCTCGTGTCCCACTCGGTGCGCGCGATTCCATGCGCAGTTGGCTCGCCCAGTTCGAGGCTGGTTGGAATGGCTTCGATTGATTTTGGGATATGAGTATGGCATATCCCATATTATTGGAGGATATTCTATGGCGTTGTACGTCAAGGATGACGAGGTCGATCGACTTGCCGATCGCGTCGCCACACTGCACCGGGTCAGCAAGACGGAGGCCGTCCGGCGTGCCTTGATGCATGAACTCGAGCGCGAGGGTGTGGCGAGCCCCCTGGTGGAGCGCGGCATGGCATTTGTCCGGGCCTTGCGCAAACGCGCGGGCGAGGGGGCGGGCCAGCCGGCGGACAAGGCGTTCATCGATAGTCTTTACAGCGACAACTGATGTTCATCGATGCTTCCGCTTTGACGGCGATCCTCGCCGACGAGAAGGATGGGCCCGAACTTCTGGCGCGAATGGACAAGAGCCGCATTCGCATAACGTCGCCCTTGGCGACCTGGGAGACCACGGTCGCGGTCGCACGCATTTTGGGATTGTCGATCAAGGACGCCGAACAGGCGGTGGAAGAGTTTCTCGCGCTCGCCGCCATTCGCGTGGTCGCCGTCGATCCCTCCGTTCGTGCCTTGGCAATCGAGGCCTTCGATCGATATGGCAAATCGCGGCATCCGGCCGCGCTCAATTTCGGCGATTGTTTCGCCTACGCTTGTGCTCGCCATGCTGGCCTGCCCTTGCTCTACAAGGGCGATGACTTTCCGCAGACGGATATTGAAACGGCGTAGAACAGACTTGGCGTCAGGTCCGGTGGTGGAGACTGGATTATGACCGAGGCCAAGGGATGTCGCAGCGAGATAGCAGGCGCGGTCCATGAACCGATGAGCGGCGCCCACGATGCCGGAGTCGTCAGCCAGGCGACTTTGCGCTCATTCGGCGAGGCATGCTTCGCGCCTGCTCCTGGTGTCGACGGCGCCGGGATTAGGTCGGTATGTGAACCGAGGACTTCCGAGTAGTCTCAGCCGACGCGGCTCATCGCGTCGCGGGCGATCCGGGCCATATCCGCGCGGTCCATCATCCGCTTCGAATGATCGTACAAATGCAGCGCCGCCGAGCGGGGAGAGAGCTGCTTCACCTCGTCATAGAGAATGTGCGTGTAGGCGCCGGCGCGGCCCAGAAGCTCGGTGAGCTCGGTCCGCGCTTCGCTGCCATCGTCCTCGATACCGCAGGCAACTTCGGCCCACAGGTGCGATACCGCGTCGGCCAGGGCCTCCGCATCATAGTAGCCGCTGTCGAGACTTTCACCGAGCGAGAGCGCCGCGAGTCGCGCGTCGATATCGTTCGCATCGGGGTCGTTGACGACATCGAGGAGCGGCAGGTTGTAGTTATAGGTGGCAAGCCAGGCGCGCATGTCGGGAAGGTCCTTGGGGTCGAGGCGTGATAGGAACATAAGTCGAACGAGCGGGCAAGCGGAAAGCGCAGGAAGGACGGAAGGCGGCTGCCCGCTGGCGCGGGCACCGCGGCTCTCGTCTCCGCTACGCTTCGACCGCGCTCCGCCTGCGCCGGTTTTCGGCCTTGGCGGGCTTCGATCCGCTGCCGGGTGCGGCGCAGGTTGTCGAACCGGATCAGCGCTTGCTGCGGCTGCACGGAGTCGCGCGTCGGCGCTGGACCGAGATCGACCGCGAGCTGACGCAGCGCGCGCATGGCGCCGAGGCGCAGTGCACAGTGGCTAGCGCTATTTGTCCCTTTCACCCTTGCCGCTGCGCGCGCTGCCTCTTTCCGTTCTTGGCCGACTTTAGCGGCCGTGCAGTCCGTAGCTCTCTGAGAACTTTCTCGGACGAACGGATCTCTTCGAGATCATAGAAGTGCCCCCCGATCCAGTCAGCAAGATAATCGTACGCATAGCGGGCGAGTATGTGTCCGCGCGTAGATTGTTTGTTCAGGTCGGCATCGAGAACATGGAGCACAGCCTTCCAGTCGACGGGGCGGGAGCGCACCAGCTGTTCCAACAATCGCCCCAAGGCGCGGCCCTTTTGCCAATGGGGGAGTTTGGTCAGCCAGATTCGGCGCATCAGTTGGAGGGTCACGCCGATGTGCGATCGCATGTCAGCTTTAGCGCCGCCCATGAACCGAATAGCCGCCTCATACAGACCAAAAGCGCGTGGATCGTCGAGCTCCAACATGCCGATCAGTATCGAAGCATCGAGCGCGAGATGATCATGAAGCATCGCGCCGAGCTTGCCGACAGCAACCAGATATTCGCGCTCCGTCAGGACGTCTTCGGTGCTAAGGACGCCCAGCACGACCTGGAGCCAGGCACCGCCTACAACCTTATTCTGCGCGGCGAACTGGCGCAGGTTCAGATCTTCCGAGACAATGATAAGGTCCTGGTCGAGCGCGACATGAATGGAATCGAACAGCTGCTGGGCGACGACGGCACCCATCGCCTTCTCGATCCGGTAATCGATAATCCCATCGGCCGGGAGGATTTCGCAATTGGCTTCGAGGTCGGCGATGACCCCGTTTACCATCGCGAGTTGGGCCTCGGTCTCCTCGGGCGTGTGGATCCTGCGCCAAGGCTGATCTCCGTCGAAGCCCATCGTCATATACTCGCGGCCGCGATTGGATTCGATCTTGGCGCGCAGCTCGAGAATGTCGTCGAAGCTCGATTGCGCTATGCACAGCCGCCCGAAATAGGCCTTCGCCGCGATCAGATGGCCTAGCTCGCGCAGCTGCCAGACAGTCAGCGTGTCGAGGACGATGCCCTTGCCACGCGCAGCCCGGACAAACTGCGCAGCCTCGATGCGCTCGTGTTCCACGCCGACGCACGTCCGCAGGTTGGTTCCCGTCGATTGTAGATGCTCGGCCAAGGCCAAAACGGACTTGTTGGCCATGGCCGCTACCAAGGCCAAAGGCACGGCTAGATCGGAATATGTCGTCGCTAAGACGTCGTTCTTGTCCTGGAATTCGCGGACGACGTCGAGTACCGGCTGCACATCGCCGTCCTTCATGTTCATCTCGAACATTGAGGTAGCATCGGGAAAACGCGCGGCATGGCTCGCCATGATGTCGTGGAGCAGCCAGATGTATTTGTGCTTGAGTTCGCGGACCCGATAGCGCCGATCGCCGCCGAATTCTGCAGGCATGATCAGGTCATCGCCCACGGCTTTCCCCTGCAAAGCCGCAGCGAGCGGATGATCTGGCGCGAAAGTCTCTATACCGTCACGTTGGACCGCGTCGATGACGCCCGCGACGTCCCGGGTACCATCGAGACCCTCGAGACTGAACCAGAAGTCCTTCTGCGCAGGTCCGGCTTTTCCGATGGGCGCGGGCAAGAACTCGTCGAAGAAGATGAGGCCGGGATAGGAGGCCATGACCTCCTCGTCCTGACGATTGGCTGTTGCAATCCGGTATCCCAGCCTTAGCGCCCGCTCGGCCTCTCCCGCGCGGCGATGGTTATGCGCGAGCCGCATCAAATCGCCTGCCGCCCCTTGAACGGCGTCGTCGTCAACGTCCTTCAGGAGGGCTGCCGCATCTGCGGCGCGGTTCCCGCGCATCAGCGTGCTGGCGAGCAGCAACATGGCCCGCAGATCGGTCGGATCGGCGGCGATCGCCGCACGCAGATAGCGTTCGGCGGCCTTGAGATCGCCGCGATTGTGCTCGGCCGCTCCCGCTAGGCGTGCATAGCGCGGGAGGGCGATGACATCGGGGGCGAGCTCTCTGAAAAACGGTGCGGTCCTCGGCCGGGTACTGGCGTTCGCGAAAGCAAAGCACAGCCACGCGAGCGGGTCGGATGGGCGGCTGAGCGCAACACGGCCATCGAGCACCTCGATAACGTCGTCCCAGGCATCGCGAAACACCGAAAGCTGCGCAAACATCACGCGGTCCGAGAAGCTCGTGTCTTCATCGATCAGCGACTTCGCCTTGGCGGCGGTGGCAGCGGCTTCCTTCGGTCGGTGGTCCCGAAAGACCTCCGCGACCCCAATATGTGCCGCGATACCCAGCGGCCACGCTTCGAGGAGACTCTCGACTTCCTGATCGAGATCGAAATCTGGGGCGGCCTCCCGGCGAGCGCGGAAGACGAGAACGTCGTATAATTGCCGTTCGGCCGGCGCTAGGGCTTCGCGCGTTTCTGGCCTTCGTGCCTCGAGGGCACCCTTCCAGTCATGGGAATTCGACAATGCCACCATCAGCGGCAGGTTGTTTGATATGTCCTGCGGAGCACGCCGAAGGAGGCGAGCCGCTTCGTCGAACTCATCGCGGTCGATGGCCACCCAGGCGGCCGTCGCGAACGTCTCGGCTGCTGTGCTTCCCAGTGCCAGCATCTGGTCACTGACTGCCTTTGCGCTGTCGAGATCACCAAGCGCCCGGTAGGCCGTGATGAGGTTGTAGGCGATCATGATCCAATTGGACTCGGTCGCGTTCTCGAAGTGGCGCACCGCCTCCCAGTGACGCTGCAGCAACTCGGCGCCCTGTTGAAGCTTGGTGCTGCGCGCTTCGGTTAGCGCCCCGAACCTTCCAAGAACTCCCATGTTGAGCGCTTCGTCAACGAGGGCATCTCCGGCCGACCGCAACGCATTGCCGTCTTCCGGAAACCGCTCAAGGGTCTCCCCAGCAAGGCTCCACCAGCTACCCGGCGCGCCTTTCTCGCGCAGGTAGCTGATCCGATGGATGCGCACGGCCAGATCGTCGAGGAGGGCCTCGGGGACGATTGCCATCGGATCGTGCGGCTCGGACGACATGGAGGCCGCCTGGAATGACAACGCGGCGGCACCGGCGTTGGAAGGGTCTTCGTGCAGTACCTCTTTTGCAAATGCCCAGGCCTCGGCGATTTTCCCTGTCAGCAGTAGGGCCAGAATGTTGTTCGCCCTGACCTTGGGATCGCCCGGATTGAGCGCATAGGCTTCAGCCAGGAGATCGGCCGCATCTGTCTCATCACCAAGCTTGAGGCGGGAAAAGGCGATGTTCGACTTTACGCGTGCTCGGATCGCGGGAGCGCTCGTTTCGTTCAATGTGGCGTCGAGCTTTTCGAGGAGCTCGAGCGCGGTCCGCGGTTTTCCGGCATTCATCAAGTCGCGATATTGGTCGACCTGGAGATCGAGGTGCTGGTCGAACGCGCTGCGCGCGGTATCGAGCGGCGTCACGCTGATGCTCGCAGCGAGAACCTTCAGTTCCTGCAGAACGCTCTCGCCCTGGGCCTCGATGCGCGACTGCCCCTCCAAGGTCTCAATGCCCAATCTGACGAGTTTGTCGGTCGACGCGCTGTAGTCGGGATCGAAGGCGGCAAGTGCCTTGGCATCGGCGCGTATCTTGTCCTGGAGCGTGTCCCAACCCCAGACCTGGATATCGATCTTGCGCCCCGCAACTGCCTGTTCCTGACTCAGTTCGATGGCCAAGAGATCGAGCACCGGCTCATCGGTAGCAGTCGTGACAATGTAGAACTCGGTAAGCAGCGGTTGAACGGTGAGCGCCCGTGCGACCTCCGCGCACACTATTGCCTTGGTCAGCTTGGCGCCGCGCGTGATGAGCTTGCATTGGATGCCGACGGGTTGGTTCGGATCCCGATCACGGCGACCTATCAGGTCGAGCCCGGACTGTTCTTTGCCGCGCGTGCCATACAATTTGACGTTGGGGTCGTTGAGATGGGCCGCGAACACAGGCACGCAACTTCGCTCGAAGACCTTTTCGTCGGTCGGGATCCCAATAATCGTCGAGGAACTCACTGGTCCATTCCGCCTGCTTCTGCGAACTCATGCAACCGCTGGCGCCAGTTCGTCCTTCGTCACACGTTCTCCTATCGTTCCTTCTCGCCGATACGGGGGACCGGCGCAATCTGCGGTGGCAGCGAGAACGGCTATTCGCACTGGTTTATGCGCAGGAAATAGCGGCTGCCCGCTACCCCGGGCGGCGCGGTCAGGAAAGCCGATCAGCGCTTGCGACGGACGCGTGGGGTCACCGCGTCGGCGCTGACTTCGAGATCGGCGGCGAACTGGCGCAGTGCCCGCATGGCGCCCAAGCGCATCATCCCGTCGCCCTCGGCGTAGTGTTCACGGACCTTGGCGCGCTTGCGCGCGAGGTCCGCGATGGCCCTGACCGTCTCTGCGTCCATGCCGGCGATCCTACACCTTGCGGCCGTCTGGGGGAAGTCGCGCGCGGCGTGAGGGCCGCCTTCTTCGGGCCGCGCTGGCTTCTGCGGTGACCGATCGCTGGAGAGAAGAGGGGGCTTTTGAGGGGTGTCGCTTGGAGTGGCCGAGCGACATTCGTCAAAGGAGAAGTCCCATGAATATCGGAGAGTTCAAGAATGTGGGCGGCCGTCTGTTGGGTTCGATCGCGACCCGCACCATCGATCTGCCCCGGCTCGGTTTGCGCCAGGTTGAAAGCACGAACGAGCGTGCGCCCGTCTTCGAGATCCTCGCGCTCAACGTCGGAAATCGCTGGGTGCAGATCGGTGCGCTCTGGGAAGCGGTCGCCAAGAATACCACCGGCGAGGCTTTCCTCCAGGGCACGATCGACGATCCGAGCCTGTCCGAGCCGCTGCCCATCGCTCTGTTCGGCAGCGACGAGGAAGGCTTCCGCGTGGCCTGGCGCCGGCCGCAGCCGCGCGATGCATTCGCGCCGCTGAACCGCGGGGCTCCCCGCCGCGAGGACGAGGGCGCAGGTGCGGGCGGGTTCGGCGACAGCACCGCCGGTGAGGGCGGGGCGCTTGGAACCGGGGCCGAGCTCGACGACGAGATTCCATTCTGAGTCGATCGGATCGCCGTCGTCATTCGGGCCGGGGGAGCAGCGCTTCTCCGGCCCTTCTTCTTTTCCGACTTTTGAGGAGCAGGGCCATGACCCGCACCCATTCTGAGAGCGTTCATCGTTTCGCTGACCTGAAGCAACTCTACGCCGAGATGACCGCCACGCCCGAGTTCCAGGCGATATTCGGTGAGCCGCTCGGCCTCACCATCGCAGGCGCCGGCGAAGAGCCTTCCGAGCTCGACATGCCCGAGCCGCTCGCTGTCCAGGCCGATTGCGGCGGGGTCATCGCCTGCCTCTTCGATCTGCTGACCGACACCCGCCTGGAGGCGCTCGCGCCTGAGATCGCCTGGGGCTTTGTGAATTCGTTCCACTTCGTCGCGGGAAAGCTCGAGCGGCGCGAGGACACGCTCGCGCAGGAACTGCGCGAGATGGCGCGTACGATGGATATGAGCGAGGTTTTCGTGCGCGAGCTCGAAGAAAAGCAGCTCCTCTGCCAGTCGGTCGCCGAGCAGCGCGAAGCCCTCGAGGCGATGCGCGACTACGCCGCCGAGATGTACCGCGCCCTGTCGGGTTGGCCCTGGTCGCCGTCCCGCGGCAGCAAGACTTCGAGGGCAGGCGCGAGCCACATCGATGCGCTCGACTTCCTGAGGGCCCGCCAGCTTGCCGCGCGGGAACGGCACATGCCCGAAGGCCCGATCGTCGTCTTCTCGGGCCCCGCGGTCTGGCACGATCATCGGCTGATCTGGGAGCGGCTCGAAGCGATCCGCGCGCGCATTCCGAGCATGACCCTGGTCACGACAGGGCAGCGCAAGGGCGCCGATGCAATCGCGGCGGCTTGGGCTGCGCGCAGCGAGGTCCGAGTGCCGCTTGTCGCCTACGGCCTCTACGGTACGGGATCGAAGGTCGCCTTCACCCGTAACCGCAAGCTCGTCGAGCTGAAACCGGTCGAGGCCGTACTCTGCGAAGGTTCGGGCCTGCAGTCGAACCTCTACCAGCTCCTGCGGCAGGCGGGCGTTCCGATCCATGCCTTCAAGAAGTCCGACCAGACCGAAGATGCGGCGCCCACGCGGCGGCGCATGGGGAGACTGTGACCATGGCGATCCCGGAACCCTATCGACGCAACTTCGAGACCCTGCTGCGCGCGGCAAGCCAAGGCGACCTCGCGCTCATGGAGTGCGCCGACGCTGTGACGGGCGAGGCACGCTACGTCATCTGCGCGGTCGGGCGCGACGGCAGCGACTACCTCTTCACGCCGTTCGGCCATCTCCACGACGGCAATCCTTACGAGGCCTATGTTCCGCCGGCTTAGGTCGGCGAAACGCCTTCCGGGATCGGGGCCTATTCGGTCAGCAGGGCGAGCTTGCGCAGGCTGGCGGCGAGGATCTCGGCCTGCTTGTCGGCATCGACGAAAGCGGGCCCGCCGCGCGCCTGAAACGTGACCTTGGTCCCGTCACGATCAGGCTCGAATGTGGTCGTAAGCGTCATCGAACCGGCGAGGTTCGGATCGTCCGTGACGACCCGAATAGCCTCGACGATCCGCTCTTCGCCGACGAGCTCGACGAATTCGACGGCGAGATCGAGCGTACCGGGAAGGGCAGGGCCAAGGGCGCCGGTCAGCGAGCGTATCCTGATGCGGTAGCCGCCGCCGATGCGCGCATTGAGGGCCGAGAAAGCCAAGTCGACACCATCAAAGGCACGCCACCCGGCCATTGTCTCGGGGTCGAGGAACGCGCGGAACAGGGCGCGCGGACTCGCGAGAACCACGCGCGCCGCCTGGACGACCTCGCCCTCTTCGCTCGACCTATCCAATGCTCTTCTACCCCTTCGAATCTGCATCCGGCGCTGCCGATACTAAAAGTGGTGCTCGCGTCACACCGGCATTGCCAGCGGCGATCTGGCGGTGAGGATGTCGGAGAAATCAGGCACGCGAGGAGACGGCCACTAGCCGCAGATTGGTTCCGTTCCAAGAGCGCCCGGCTTGCCGGCCTTGCGAAGGCGCACTATCCCGGCCTTTCGCCATCGCAAAGGCTAAGGAAACGCATGATATGATCACGCACACGGTGTTCTTCTGGCTGAAAAACGCAGATTCGATCGAGGACCGCGACAAGCTCATCGCCGGTGTCCGCGGCCTGGCGGCCATCGAGGGCGTGCGTTCGCTCGTGGTGGGCGTGCCCGCAAAGAGCGGCGATCGAGAGGTACTGGACAAGTCTTACAGCGTGTCCGAAATCCTGACCTTCGACAGTGTCGAGGACGAGGCGATCTATCAGGTTCACCCGTTGCACAAGCAGTTCATCGCAGACCACAGCCACCTTTGGAGCAACGTGACGGTCTACGACATCGAGGCCGTGTAATTAGGTCAGCGATTTCGACGCAGCCGTAATCCTTCATCCCGTTGAAGGGAGCGGCAAAGGGATTAAGCCGCCTAGCGGATAAACTTCGCCCTTCGCGCCCGGACGCAGTGCCCTGCGCGGGGCATCGAGCCCCCCCCGCAGGGCAGCTCTTCTTTCTCTCTCAAGTCCTCCAAGTGTGGCACGGGATCGCACCGGCCTCAAGGACGGCGGGGCCCCACCATTTTGCTTCGCAAAATCGTGACCCCCACCGCCGCTAGCGCGGTCACGGGCTGCGCTCGCGATCCTTGACCCCGGCGCTCGGAGCCCGTGCCGAGGAGGGGACCTCTTGCAATTGAAGGAGGTTCCCATGACGAATGCTACCCGTTCCGCCGCCCGCTTTTCCGACGTCGCCGCGTTCCTCGCCGAGGAGACGACCGAACTCTCTGAGCGGTTCGCCGCCGCCTTCCATGAGACCGCGGACGAGGTGCGTCTTGCCGCCACCGATGAGGCGATCACGGCGGACATGCCGGACGCTTGCCAAGCGCAGCTGGGCATCGAGATGATGGTGACGACGCTCTTCGATCTTTTGCGCGACACGCGCCTGGAAAGTCTCTCCGAGAGGCTCGCCTGGGGACTGGTTCACAGCTTCCACAAGGTGGCGGATCAACTGGATGGCGAGGCGGACCGGGCCGCACGCAAAGTCGGCGATCTCGTCCGCGAGAACGATGGCAGCGAGATCGCCGCGACCGAGCTGGAGGAAGCCCAAACGCTCTGCCAAGGGCTCGATGAGGCGCGCGATGCGGTCGCATGTATGCGCGATCACGCCGCGGAAATGTTCCGCATCGAGACCGGCAGGCCCTGGTCAAGCCCGCGCGCCACGCTTGCCTCGGGCAAGCGCACGGCCTCGGTGATCGCGGCGGCCGACTTCCTCGCCGCGAGGCGTGCACGCCGGATAGATGCCCATGCTCCGCAAGGGCCCGTGGTGATCTTCTCGGGCGGCCAGGTCTGGGAGGATCACGCGCAGATCTGGGATCTGCTCGATGCGTTGAAAGCGCGGATCCCGAGCATGATCCTGGCGACGACGGCACAGAGCAAGGGATGCGATGCCATTGCCGCGGCCTGGGCAGCGCGCTCGGGCGTCAAGCTCATCGCCTTCACCCCGGACCTGCGTCTCGGCAAACGGGCAGGCTTTGCGCGCAACGAAGCCATGATGCGGTTGAAGCCGGTGGAAGCCTTGGTCTGCGAAGGCTCGGGGCTGCAATCGCATTTGGCGCGCCTGGTTCGCGCCGGAGGTGTTCCGGCATGGTTCCTGACCCTGGCTGGGCAGGCCAAGCGGGCGTGAAGGTGATGAAGCCGGCGGTGGGTTCGTCCCGCCGCCGGCTCTTCTTTTTGCTTCGGGATGGAATCGGCGGGCTCAGGGAGCCGGCGATGCCGGCCCCGTCGCCTGCCGATGCACCGCCCGAATGGCGGTGGCCTCCTGCGCGCGGCTTCGCCGTGCTCGTCGCTGGGACGCCGTTCCGGCGAGTTTTACGCAGTGCTGGGGAGGGCCTTGAGCGCGGCGATGGAAGCTATCCCGCCGGCGCGAATCGCGTGGGCAAGGAGCTCGCGGAACTGGCGTTCGGTCAGCGTTTCGACGGCGAGCTCGGAGGCGAGGGCGCCATAGCTGGCGCGCAGGGCGCGACGGACACCATCGGCTTCGTCAGCAAGTTTTCGCTGGTCGGCTTCGATTTTCGTGAGCCGTTCGCGGTCGGTCATTTTGGGCATGGGAACTCCTATGCATAGGAGGTCTGCCCGCCGCCCATGAATATTCCCGAGAGGTCGCCGCCAGGCAAGAACGATTGCGGGACCGGCGTACCGCCGGTCAAGGAAAAGCTCCCCTTCGGATTGCCCCGCGCTTTCCGGCACGAGGCTGCGCAGCGCACAAAGGCGCTGTGAGGGCAGGACGCACGCCGAGGCGTTTGTAGTGCACGACCTCTGCGTGGCGTTTCCCAATGGGCAATCCCCTTCTGTCCGCTCCGCCTGAGGCAAAGAAAAAACGCCTTATTGCGGAATTATGGCCATAAAAACCGCCTGGCACGTCCTCTGCTAACGAATGGCATTCCTAAAAATGCCCGTAGCGTATTACATTGTTGGGACGGCAGATTTCTAGCTTTGGACAAGTGCAAGCTGTCGCGACCGATGAAGGACCCGACACCCCGACGATGGCCGGCTTCAATGGGTCGATGATAATGCAGAAGACATTCGTCTTTTGCCGATAAAGAACTACGAATTGGGAGAAATTCATGAGCCACAATGCTGAATCTTTGAACGCAGGTCGCCAAGTGAATATCAGGCCTGCCATGCGACTGCTGGCCAGCTCAGTATCTGCAGCAGCAATAGTCGTCGGATTTCATGGTACAGCCCTGGCGCAGTCAAATGCCGAAAGTGGGGACCAAACGGGCCTGGCAGAGATCATCGTTACGGCCCAGAAGCGCGAGCAGCGCTTGCAAGATGTTCCGGTCGCGGTCACCGCAGTTACGCAGGAGACGCTGCAGGCCAACCGCATTCAGAATGTTGCTGACCTTTCGGGCATTGCCCCGGGGCTTTCCGCAAGAAACCCCGCGGGCTCCACGGGGGGCAGTCTCGTTCACTCTGCGCGGAAATGTCGCCAATGCGGCAGCGCCGGGTTCAGACAAGGCGATTTCCACCTACCTCGATGGCGTCTACATCGGGGGAATCCGTGGCTCGGTGTTCGATTTCGCCGACATCGAGCGCATTGAAGTCCTGCGCGGGCCCCAAGGCACGCTTTTTGGCAGGAATTCGACCGCCGGCGCGGTTAGTGTCTCGACCCGCGATCCCTCGGGCGATTTTCACGTAAGGCAGGAATTTTCGGCCGGAAACCGCTCCTTGTTCCGTTCGCGCACCTCGGTGGACTTGCCGCAAATCGGGGCGTTCAGCGCCTACGTTACCTATGTTCACGACGAGAGACGCGGAGACGTGCGCAATCTTGGCGCAGGAACGGTCTGGGACCGAACGAAGACGACCAGCGGCATCGGTGTCCAGACTTCACCCAAGTGGCTTGGCAGCAAAAACGTCGACAGCGTGTTCGCTGCGGTAAAGTTCGAACCCAGCGATTCCTTCAAGATGGTCTACAAGTTCGATCACACCGAAAACAATTTCACGCCCGAAGCGCGCGCCACACTTGCCATCAATTCGGCCGATCCTCGCGGCGTGGGGGGGCTGTTGACCGCCATTCTTGCCACCCAGCCGCCGGGCGGCGGTCCGTTCGGACTTGTCACCTTGGCACCGTCGGGCAAGCGGCCAGACGCGATCAATAATGCCTATTCGGTCCCGGGGGTGATTCGAGCTACCGGCCACAGCCTGACCACGACTATACAACTCACCGACACTTTCTCGGTCAAGAATATCACCGCCTACCGCAAGGCGTTCTCCTATGCTCCTGCCACGATTGCCGGCTTGGACGGCTTGGTCATTACTCCGGCGCTGGCCGCGATCATTCCCTCATTCGCGCCGTCGGTTGGAAGGCAGTTTCTCACCTTTGACGGGAATAACCAGGGCGACAATAAGCAGTGGAGCAGCGAACTTCAGTTCAACTATAACTCAGATCTTCTCACGCTTACCTTCGGCGGCCTATATTATTACGAGAAAACCCGGAACGGCAGCGTGCCTGGCATGCCGGCCAACTATGCGTTCACGACGGTCGGCGCGAATGGTGTTCTGGCGACGGGCGGAGAATTGAACGATTTCACTACGACAAAGTCGTTGGCGGGCTATGTCCAGGCGGAACTGCACGTCACACCGCAGTTCGACATTATCGGCGGTGCTCGTCTCACAAACGACAAGAGGCGTGGTTCTCACATCGACGCTTTAGTTGGGACCTTGCCGTTCACCTATGAGAACACGAAGCCGAACTTCTCGATCGGACTAAGTTACAAACCCATTGACGACCTGCTTCTCTATGGCAAGTTCGCCAACGGCTTCGTCTCGGGCGGATCGGTGGCCGGCTTCGCGTTCAAACCCGAGACCGTGCGATCATTCGAAGCCGGTGTGAAGGCAGACTTGCTCGACCGCCGCCTGCGCATCAATTTGGCGTTGTGGGATGCCCATTACAACGAATTGCAGACCTCGCAAGGAGGAGCCTCGTTCGGTTTGCCAACTGTCCCAGTGCTCGTGGTGAATGCTGGTAAGCTGAAGGCATATGGTTTCGAGCTGGAAGTAACTGGAGCTCCAACAGATGGAATCTTGGTCGGCGGATCGCTAGGCTATACACATAACAAGCTCGAAAACCCGCCGCCGTTTCTTACCGTCCCGAATGGTGGAGTCTACGTCCTGGGTGGCAATCCGGAGTGGACCGCCAACATCAATGCGCAATACGAATCTCCGGCGCTTTTCGATAATACGCGGCTGGTCCTTCGCGCCGACGCCAATTACCGGTCCAAAAGTTTCGGCGATCCCAACCCCAATATCGGCCAGTCCATACCGGCCTTTGGAGCCTATTCCGAAGTGCCCCGTCGCTGGTTACTCAACGCGCGTGCTTCGCTCAAGGATATCACTTTCGGACCGATCACAGCTGACCTCGCGCTTTGGGCAAAGAACCTCACTAACGACAGAACTATGACCTTCCCGGTCGGGTTCGCGACGATATTCCGCACCACGAGCTACGAAACCGCACGGAGCTACGGTGTAGACCTGATTTTCAAGATGTAAGGGTTGCTCAGTCCGGCGGTGCCGCTCCAGTCAGTCGGAGTTCGGCCCCGCTAGAGCGCGAGCCAAAGGTTTTGCTCCCTGACGAAATCGGCAGGCGCCTTCCGTCATGATCAGTTCGGGCTGGTTCAGTATCCAGCCGGGCTCGAGCGAGGAGGAGGCCCACGATGCCATCGGGAGGCCTCGCGAGCTCGGCTTCGCGGGTGGCGGCGTCGGCATCGTAGCCCAAAGCCGCAAAGAATGGTGCGATCAGACTCGCAAAGTGGGCGAAGAAGTCTTGAAAGAGATTGTCTGATCGAAACGTAGAATAAATCGAAAGCCGTCCCATTGGCGGAAGGGATTTTTATGCACGAAGAAGTACCGAGCAGACTCTCTTACGGGTTGAGACGCCGCGCCATGATCGCGGCCGCAGGTGCGACAGGAATTGCTGCGATGTTGCCATCCGCCGCTGCGGGACGAAAAGGAGAATCATCCGTGAAGGCTGATCTGACAGGCGGCCTCGATGCCGCGCGCGACTATCTGTTCGCCGAGGCCCCCCTTGACCCTCAATCTGCGTGAGGCGGTGAATATTTGGGCCTGGTCCGATGACGGACAGATCGCCCTACCGCGCGTCGCAATCGAGGCGGTCGCGCCAGACTGGAGCACATTCAACGTCTTCCACAACATGACCTTTCCCGACGGGCGCGTGCTGCGCTACTCGGCCGATGACAAGTCTCTGCCGACGATCGGGCCCAAGGGCATGCCCACAATCCCTGGGCGCCGGGCCACTTAAATTCGAGACAATCGCACCCTTCGGCGCCTTTCACGCCAGCTTCGATGGGGAAGTCATCGACAGCCGTTTCGAGGATATGGTCCAGCGCAATCCGGGGACGCGCAAGACGCGCCTGCAATGGGAAATCTTTTACGAGCCCAGCGTGCCGCCATGGGTGCAAGGCTCGATGAACGCGGAGGCGAAATCGCTGCTTAACTCCGACACCTTCGAAAGCCGCTCCATGGGCGGCGACAGGTTTGAGCAGCTCTGCCATGCCCATGGTGTCGTCCGTGTCGATGGTGTTGAGCGCAAATTCAAGGGCGGCGCGCTACGCATCCGACGCCGCGGCGTGCGTAATGAGACCGGCTTCAAAGGGCATAACTGGCAATCGGCGCAGTTTCCCAGCGGTCGGGCCTTCGGGTGCAATGCCTTTCCGCCACCCCCCCGATGGGCCCACTTATAATGAAGGCTATATTTTCCTGGGCGAGGGAGAGCTGATCCCAGCGAAGATCGTCGAGGCGCCGTGGCTTTCCAAGTTGGAGAACGGCGGCGACGATGTCTCGTTGGTGCTGGAATCGAAGCTTGGGCGTACGCGGATCGAAGGCGTTAGCGTCAGCAGCATGCCACTGATAGGTGGCACGGGGCAGGGGGGAGTGCTTTCCCGCCGCTGCTGGAAGGAATCGCGCGCTATCGCTGGGACGGCGAGCATGCCTATGGAATGGTCGAGCGCTCGAACCTGGCGGAGCGGGTCATCTAATGTCGGGTGCCGGATTACCTTGGGTGACGAGTGGAGTAGCGAAACAGAATGGATATCGGGGTGCGACCGTCAGCTTATGTCGCCGTCATACGAATTCTCATGCGGCAGATCCATTTGGTTTGATGGCACCTTTGGGCGGGTCTTCGAAGCTATGTCGGTTGTTGAAAAGTCGGTCGTGTGAGCACGTCGCCTGACCGAAGGGCTCCATAAATCCCGGCCGTGAGGCCGGCGGGAGCGCGTCCGGGAAAGTTCCCCAGGACGCGCGGGGATTTGTGGAAAGCGGTAGATCGAACGGCACGACCAACCCACCGGGCCGGTCCTTGCCGATCCTTCGGAGCGTCGAATGTTCCCCTCAAGATCAGCGATTTACCCCCCCGAATCTTGTCGGTCGTTCGCAGGAGCAAGCTCTTGCGGGAGGGTCGACGCACGCCCCTAAGGGCGTAAGTTGTAATGCGCCGTATGCCGGCTTGTCTGCTCATAAATGTCTAAATTCAATAGGTTATGGGGCGGCCTCGTTCCCCTGTCAGGACACAATCTGGCGAGAACCGGGGCTCGAATCAACCCAAATTTTGCGTCCGGCGCGGGGTGATTCGGCGACTGATTCGCGGTGTCGATCCAGGCAGTCTTGATGATAGCGCGGCGGGAGTATCGGTCGCAATGTCTCCTTAGTCGGGTTTCCTAACAGTCCGGTTTCAGGCTCAGAAGCCGCGATAGCTGCCGTCAGGGCGCAGGCATGCTGATGTCGCAAGGTCGCCCAGAGTGCGCCGGTCATCGAGAGACTCTGGCGCGGATTTTTGGTCCTCTCCCAACCTGGCGACTTCTGCGCTCTGCTACCGTAAGTGGGGAGCTGCGGCGCGGTTGCAACAACGGTGTTTGCGCGTAGCCTTAGGCAGTTGCAGGTTGAGGTGTCATTCTCTTGCATCGCGCAGCCTTTGCCGCAGCAAGGATGCCATTGCCCTGCGCATGCCAGGTGCGCATATGGCCGCGATATTTAGGGTGAGATCCGCATGCAGACGAAGAGTTCACCTGTAGTCGCTCGGGTGGTCGGTGTACTGAATTTTTTCCTCGAGCATCCCGACCACCCGTTCAGCCTCACTCAGATTTCTAAATCGCTTCGTTTAAGCCGAGCGACGACCCACCTTATTCTGCTGAGCTTCGTTGAGGCAGGCTATTTGTACAGGCGCACTGATAAATCATACATTCTGGGATCAATGATCCCGGCCCTGACAGCAAGCGCTGGCCAAAAAGTCTCGACGTTTCCCGTGGGCCGTGATGAGATGCGCGCGCTGGCCGACGATCTCGATCTCGTCGCCTCCGCCTTGTTCATTGAGGAAGGTGAAATCGTTGTTCGCGAGCGTATTGCGGCAATCAGTCACCTGGGAAGGCCGGCGCGGATGACGGTGATTCGCTATTCCCTATATCCTGCGAATGGAGCGTTCCTCCTGCCGCTCAGCGACCGTGAGATACGGACAAAGCTGGCGATGGCTTTGCCGCCCTTGTCGCAGCAAGACCTCGAAATGATCTGGAAACAAGTGGCATTCGGTAGGAAGTACGGGTTCGTCCTGACATTGGAGGGTCCAGATCGCTCGTTCGATCCAAGCGTGCTCTCAGCCAGCATGTTTGTCGAGGATCTGGCGGCAGGTGAGTTTGTGTCTCCCTGGTTCTTGGCGGCGCCCGTCCTAAGCGCGGATAGAACGGTACAGTTTGTGATCACAATCCACGGCTTAGAAGGTCCTACGAGTTCTGAGCGCATCTTCGCGATTGGCCAGCGTCTGAAGGACGGGTGTGACGCCATCGGCCGTTTCTACGGCCGCTGACCGACGCATGGCTTCGCGCTTGTGGTAGAGCAAGGCAGCGCTAGCACTGGCAGGCTGTCTGTGTCCGCGGACCAAAAGTGGGACACGGACGACATTATGAAATCGATCCCTGCTCCCCGCCATTATGATGTGAAATGAACCGTTTTGCGATGAACGGCGGCGCCTGATCGACAGAAATACCGTGGGGACGACATCGAGAGGCAACGCGGGTTGATTGCGAGTGCAATCCGATATATTGGATTTCATTACGAAATAATGTTGCATTGGGAATCACAATCTGGCTCGACCGATGGTCGTAAGCCGCCGGCCCACTTTCAGGGGCGCGGAAGAAAGTGGGCAGGAGAAGCATGGAAGGCCTAAAGGAAATCATCGATAGCGCCGCCTCAGATGGCGAGGCCCGTGCAGACGCTCACCACGCAATGGTGAGATCTGACGTACTGTTGAATTACGATGCGCTGGTGCGCTCATTGGGCGGCGATGCCGAGGCGATCATGCGAACGGTCGGTATCTCATCATCGCTTCTCGCAGAGCCAAACGCCGTAATCCCGTTCCGCGCGGTCGCGCAGTTGCTGGAGCGGTCTGCCGCCGTCCTCGATTGCGACGACTTCGGACTTCGATTGGCGAGCATTCAAGGAGGTGCGAAGGTCCTGGGACCCCTGGAGGTCGTGATGCGCAACTCTCAGTCTCTGGGCGCAGCCTACCGCTATTGTGCTGATCATGTGCATGCTTACAGCGATGCAACCCGGATAAGCCTGCAGCAATTGCCTCATGGCACCATGAGTTTCCTGCGGTTTGACATCCTCATACCGAAATTGCCTTACCAGCGGCAAGCGGTAGAACAGGCCATGCTCCTGGCTCAGGAAGCCGCGAAGATGATCACCTCGGGGCGCACGCGCGCACGAGAGGTCTGGTTTCTTCACGAAGCGGCTTTGCCGGCCTCCATGTATCAGAAGTATTTCGGAACCACCGTGAGATTCTGCCAAGGCAAAAATGGATTGGTGTTCGAGAATGGCGATCTTGCACTCCCGCTTCAGGAACGAGATCCTCAATTGCTTGAGATGGCGAAGTTCTTCATCGATGCCAGATTTCCAACTTACTTACCGCAGTTCTCCGTCAGGGTTCGCAACATGATAGAGCAGACGCTGGCGTCTGGCGATTGCTGTAACGCGAATGTCGCAACTCAGCTTGGTATGCACCCGAGAACGATGCAGCGCAGGTTGAGGGAGGAAGGAAGCTGCTTCGAAAGCATAAAGGAAGAGGTCCGCCGTGACTCGGCGTTACGATACCTGACCCAGACCAGGATGCCGCTTATGCGAGTTGCTGAAATGCTGGGCTACTCCGAGACTTCTGTCTTGTCGCGCAGCTGTTTCCGTTGGTTTGGGGCTTCTCCCAGGAGGGTAAGGGAGCAAAAAGGGGCGTCCCCGGCTTTGTCAGATCCTGCTCAGGTCGCTGCCTGACTTTTGCTCATGTCAATCGAATTGAGACAGCGATTCCTGTGCGCTATCAGTTTCTTCCCCTTGAGTTCGCAAGGCCCGCGGTTCGAAATCCTCAAACGCCCCAGGCTGGAACCCAGGCCACTTTGTAGATCGCATCAACGAAGCGGCAATTAGACCGCTATTCCTTGCCCGCAATGCACAATCGGGGTTTGAGGTCACCAGCCTGCCGAGATCGGTAACGCCATTGGTATCTCGCCGTTTCGTCAGAGGGCACTGTGATTGTAGATTTATGCTGCCGAAATTATCGAGAACCGCTTGGAATGGTCGGCCCATCGGAGGCAGAGTAACGGCCGTTCTGGCGCCGGCCACGTATGATGGTACGAAATTTGGGAATCGATCGCGTTATGCAGACCAAGAGTTCGCCGGCTGTTACCCGCGTGGTAGCAGTCCTAAATTTCTTTCTCGAGCACGCCGACCAGTCATTCACGTTGACGCAGGTGGCCAAGTCGCTTCACCTTAGCCGAGCGACTGCGCATTCAATTCTCCTCGGATTCGTCGACGCGGGCTACCTTCATCGACAAGGGGACAAAAGCTACACGCTTGCATTGCTGCTCCCTTCGCTGGCTTCAAGCGCGCGGCAACGCGTTTCGTCGGTTCCAATGGTTCAACATGAGTTGCGCGCCCTGGCAGATGAATTCGATCTCATTGCCTCCGTCCTGTTTGTGGAAGGCGAGGAGATCGTCGTGCGAGACCGGGTCGCGTCGGTATCTCACCTCGGACGTGCTCATCCGCAGAGCCGTGTGCGCTACCCATTCATTCCTTCGGGAAATGTGTTCCTTCTCCCGCTAGCGCCGGAGGTCATTCGGGACCGGATATCTCAGATCGTCAGCCAGCCATCCGCAGCTATGATAGAGAGCATTCTCAATGAAGTCGGTTATGGCAAGCAGCATGGATTCATTGCCGGTTTCACGACGTCGCGAGACAAGCCGGAGAAAAATGACCTTCACCTCAGTGACTTTGCTTCCACCGAGGACCAATCCCAGTCGTTTGACCCCTGGTACATCTCTGCGCCAGTCATGGGAATGCGGCGTGAGGTCCACTTCGCAATTTCCCTATCTGGATTTGCCTCCCCTCTCGATCGCGCCCAAATTCTGCACATCGGCAGGACACTACGAATGACATGTGATCGTATAAGTCAATTCTACATAGAACGTGCGGACTGACAGCTGTTGCTGCAAGTCTCTGGTTCCCTGGGATGAATGGATTGATTACGATCGGGAGCGCGACGACGGAATATCAGGCACCGCTCTAAGCCAGCAAAAGACATTTCCGGGTGGACAGCGAATGATGTCGCGTTCCGTGGGCTAGCTGTCGTCGATGATCAAGACCAGTACCTGCAAGGAGGATAGGTTCTCTATCCTCGGAGCGCAGGGTTTCGTTGTCTGGGAGTTGTGAGGTCGGATTCTAATCGGAAGCGGCGCCTCAGGTCCGTCGGCACGGTGTGTGAGAATGGTCGATACTAACTGCAATGGTTGGGTGCTCATCGTCAGCCACAAGCCTGGTATCAACGAAAGTTCGAGCAGGGCTAGAAATTGATGAAAGGGCCCTTGTACGCGCGGTGCATCAATACGGTGGGTGGATCAAACGATGACGCGAATCGCGGAGAGCCGTACCGACTCGCCACATGAACGGGGAGTAGGTGGATGGCGCTCGATTCAGAAGGATAGCTTATGAAGAAAATCTCTCAGTACGAAGGCAATCTGCTCAATCATGTTGAGACGCTTTACCGACCCGGTGAGCGGGGACTGGCGGTCACGCTGGCAGAAGCCCTCGGATGCACGATTTCCGATACCGGGTTTGTTGGAGACGGCGATGAAACCTTCCTTGCTGCCCACCCTTGGCGGCAAGATCTGGATGTTCAGCGCAACGTATTTTATATGTCACCGATGCGGCCCGAACAGAGCGCTCTCGAGGCGCGGCTTCGGGCCGTTGCCTACGCGGACCCTCTGCTAGCTGACGCCCTCGATAGCTATCGCGCGATTGCCCGGACCAAGCCATTCGGCGTTCCGCACTTTGCCATTCGCTATCCGTCTGGTGACGAAGTCCGAGAAGCTGCCACACGGGTCGAGCAAACGATCTCGTCGCAGGCTTCCGGCCGCGCCCATGTACGGATATTTGCCCCCGGTGAGGCTGACGCGGCAGTTGGAAACCTGGTTCAAGCCTTCATCTATCAGGATATCATCGTCTCAGGATCTTTCCTTCATGGCCAGCTGATCGAGCTGCAAAGTCTGCCCTGACAGGCGGCTTCCCGGACCGAACCTTGCGGAATGTCCTAGCTGCCGCGAACTCCCCTTGAAGGGAAAGATGTCTCGTTTTGTCTTAGTTTGATGCGAGACACCTGGGAATTTGCGGTTGATGGGCAAACGCGAATGTTGGATCCGGACAATCTCGTGGCAAAGACGCTGGATGATTTGCTCCCGGACAAAAGCATCGCTAATTGGCATGGCTTCGGTTTGCGCGGTCATTTGCGCTCGAAATCATATATGGCCAAGAGATCCCAGTGTTGCGAGGCTGCTTCATCGTGCGTTTCGTCAATCTGATGAAGGCCTACTTTGACCAGCCCCTCGATGCGCAGACATCGGGAAGGTAATGCTCTGAGTACCACCTTGTCAATTTGGCGCCCGTCCGCTGCGCAAGAAAGAAGGACCGAGCGGCAATGATCCAACTCTGATGCTCACAGCCGCGGCGCATCTGTGAATGCAGGGTCCTGGTCCAGTCGCTAAAGCGATTTTGGCGTCATTTCTCGAAACGGCGCGATCTGTGGAGCCGAAAAATTCGAACTCGGCTTGGCTGCTGCTGCCTGGCCAGTGTCAATCGCGAGGATCTGCCCGGTTACATAGGGAGACATGTCGGACAAGAAGAATGCCGCCGCCTTGGCGATGTCCTCCACGGTGTCGCGACTTCGCATGGGGAGGCCCCTCGTGCGTGCTTGCTCGATATCTGGTGACGCCTGCGCAAGCTCGCGCGACACGACATTTCCAGGCACTATGACGTTGACCCGTATTCCGTACTCCCACCATTCGGAGGCCATTGACTTCACCAATTCGGCCAACCTTGCATGCCCGAAATCGCTGGTGGCGCGGCCTTCGCTCGCGATGTCCCTCGGTGCCGCGACCACAATTGACCCCGAAGTGCCGCGAGCGATCATCTGCTTTGCTACATTCCGCGCCGCAATGAAAAAGGAGTGCAATTTCGGGCTGAGATCTTGGTTCCTGCGCTCTTCGGTCAGGTCGACGACGCTCAGCATGCCGTCGAGGGGGCCGATTTCTTGCTCCGCTGCTTCGATGGCGGCGGCAACGGCCGTCTCGCGGCCAACATTCGGGCCGAAGGCAAATGCGTTCGCTTTTTGAGAGCACCTTGCGAACGCTGACGCCTCGGCCCGCTCGAGATCGGCATCTAGAAAAGCGACTTTACTCCCGAAACTTGCCAATAGCTGGGCGCTGGCTTCGCCGATCGCTTGCTCGCCGCCCATAAAAAGGAAGCGCTTTCCGTCGAGCCCGAACAGTTCGAGCATCATCTTTTCCCAAAGATTTAGTTCGAAATGTTCGAGCATGGATTTATCCGGCCGCTCCGGCATTGACTGTCGATTGGCGGTCGGCCGATCTTATCTGCAGCTTCGAGGAGCTCGATGGAATCGATCATTGCTACCCGTCCCTTGGCAGAAGTGAACGACATCGCGCAGATGTCAGGCGAGCGGCAATTCGACCTCAGCAACCGCTTTCGCCATCACCTGACCTGTCTGAGTGGTCATGGAGATTGTGATTTCCGCAATTCCCACGTCTGTTTCCTGCCTGAGGCCGGTCACGACACCGTCGATAAAAGTCGCGTCCCCGGTGAATGCCGGGTTGCGATACTGCGCTGCCACGTGTTGGACGAAGCCCCATTCGCCCGCCCAAGCCGCAAGGGAGTCGATGATCCAGGCTCCCATTGACGCGCCGTAGCCATAGCCGCGAGGCATGCCGATTTTTCGTGCCCACTTTGGTTGCAAGTGACCACGCGAGGGACCGTAGTAGGCGCCATCGGTCAATTCGGGATTGAAGCGTTCCATCACAGGATCTCCCTCGTGACCCTGGAAATCATCTGCGTAACCGGCCTCCGCAAACTGATCAGCGGACCAGAAATCGCGTCTTGCCCCGTACCAGGTCGTGAACGGAAACGCGCGCCATTCCGTCGTGAACGAGGGCAGGCTATGGGGACCCAGGACGTTGGTCGCGAGTTTGTCGCCTTCCTTCACGCTTGAAAATAGACGTTTCTCATGGCCCAGGGCTCGGATGCTTTCGATGAACTCGACCTTTCGGGCATCGAGCTCGGCTAGGGCCTCGTCCGTCCATTCAGGTTCGTCGGTCACCTGGAAGGCTTCTTTCTTTCGCGCATTCTCTACGTTGTAGCGAATGGTCGTTGAGCGCTGGAGCGCCACTCGTTCGCCGTTTGTATTGATGTAAGTCGTGTCACCCCGCTGGAAACATGTCGGACCGGCAAAGCCCGTGTTTGTTACCTTGTAATCGAAAGGCATAGGGTAGCACTTGATATGCTCGCCCGCCTTAATGCGGGGCCCGAAGAACCACCATTCATCGCCGCCAAATAGCAAAGCGGAATTCTCGATCTTGCCAACGTTGGCTGGCCAAACACCATGTGCGATCTCGGTCGAAGCAACGAAACTCTGGGGCGCCACGATGTCGCCCCAGCGGCCTTCTGCCGCGTAATCTGGGTCGAAGTGAAGCGGGTTCGGGTAGTGCATACCTTGGACCCAACGACGGATGTCGTTCACGGCGACGGGTTCGCGCAGCTGATGAACAGGCAACGGACGTCCGACGTAGTTGTCCAGGTCGGACGCATCGAGCGGAAGATACTCGTCGGTATTGCTCACGGAATCCCCTTCCAAAAGTCTATTTAGGAGCCGAAGCATCGTCCACGTCGGCGGCCGGGTCTTGACCGCGAACGCCAAAATCGCGGTCGGCGACGACACGCGCCACCTTTTTGAGCCAACTTGGTTCCGTTTGATAACGAGACTACGTCGCGTGCGGCTCCGCGTGAGCGCCGAGGCGCGCCGCGGCTAGCGCCCGTAATTCGGCGTCTTTCACCTTGCCTGATGGCGTGAGCGGATAGTCTTCGATCGCGAAGAACAGCACGGATTTGGGCACCTTGTACGCTGCCAACTTATCTCGAAGCATAGAGCGGATGGCCGTTTCGTCGGCGTCAGCTCCTTCTTCTAGCACTGCGCACAGCACGATTTTCTCCCCGAGGCGATGATCCGGGATTCCGAGCGCGCGGCAAAGTTTGAGCATTCCAAATGAAGCGGCAGCCGATTCAATTTCGCTAGGAGAGACATTCGCTCCGCCCGTCTTGATCATTTGCTTGATCCGACCGGTCCAATGCAAATAGCCATTTACATCGATGAACCCGATGTCCCCCGAATGGAACCAGCCATCGGGATCGAAGCTGTCTTCCCGCCGCATTCCGACATAGTGAGGCATCAGGGTCGGGCCTCTCACGAGGATCTCCCCTTCCTGGCCGCCTTGCAGCACCTCGTTGCCGCCAATGGCGATAATACGAAGTTCGATGCCGGGCAGGGGGGAGCCCTGAACTTTGCAGCTGTATCCGAGTTGGCGTCGTCGAAAGATGACTGACAACTGATGTGCAGCTCTCGCTCATCCCGTAAGCCACGACATGATTCCAATTGGGATCGGGTTTCGTGTTTGGATGACCGTCAAATTCATTGTTCCCTTGGACTCGGGTCAGCGATGTAAGGTCGGCGTGCTGCCAGTCGGGGTGGTCTGCGAGTGCCGCTGTGTGCGTCGGAAACCCGTAATATTCGTCGATTTTCTCCCGGGCGATAAGTCTGAGCGCAGCTCCAGGCTCAAAAACCTCCTCAGCAACATAGGTGCCGCCGGCCACGAGGGTGGACCCAAGTACGGAGACAAGTCCAGCTGACCAAAAGAGCGGGAAAGGTGAGGCAATGCGAGTATCAATATGGCGCCCGTATACTTGCGATTCCCACCTAAATTGCTTTACGACTGTGGAGTGCAGGTGGATCACGCCTTTGGGGAGAGCGGTTGTGCCCGACGTATAGATTATGACGGCCTCATCATTGCCGCTCACCCGGGCGGCGCGAGCGTCAAGCAAGGCATCGCTTACACTGTCGCCACTACCAAGCCATTCATCCCAGGATTCCGACCGATCTTCTGGCATTGCGCCGAGCGTGACAACCCGCCGCAAAAAGGGATACGCGGCGTGGGGAAGATGCGCTAGAAGAGTATCTATCTCCTTCGCGAGATTCCTGCGCGCAATTGTGCGCTGGGTTATCAAGACGTCTATATCGGATAGGGCGATTAGCTGCGCTATCTCGTCGGGAGTTGCAAATGTCGACAGAGTAACTGCGGTGGCCCCCGCCAGAGCGATGCCAAAAATGCTCGATACGAATTCGGGTCGATTGCCGAGAAGTATACCGACTCGTCCGTTTTTGCCGACCCCTGCGGCGATCAACGATTTGGCCACGCGGCGCGACTGTTGAAGCAGCGCCCGGTAATCCCAACTGGTTCGGCGCGCAGAATTCAAGGGATCGTCGAAAACAATAGCCTCGCGCGGACCGTATCGCTCAGCAATTTCGCTCGCGAAGGCTCCGAGCGTCAGCGGCAAATCCGGATCGAGCGCGGGTAAATCTATATGGGGATATTGGGACATGCGTCGCGCTCCTAGTCGCGCCAGTCGTTAGTCTCCCTTCCCTCGGGAAATCTCGATACCACGCGACAAAGGCCCGACCGGTTCCGACAGTGCATGGCAATCAGCGCACCGGGTGCGGCGATCCCAAGCCGCAACGTGACAGAAGTCGCTGGTGCGAAGTCGAAGACGTGGCAGTTCTCCCAGACGAGCGCACCGGCGGAACGTCAGGGCAAAACCGACACCTGTAGTCCATCAATCGCCATCCGGATCTGAATTTGGCAGCTGAGGCGGCTGCCTGGGCCGAACTCGTCGGTCAATTCCAGCAGCTTTCGCTCTTCGAGACCTGGGGGGCCTACCGCTTTTCGCCAAGCCTCAGATATACGCACATGGCAGGTGGCGCATGCCCGATTTCCCCCCGCATTGCCCGCCAATGCCCGGTACGTCGGCCTGTTGCGCCGCGGCCAGCACCGAATAGACCGATCCTTCCGCCTGTACCGTGCGGATAGAGCCATCGGGCATATTGAAATGAAGGACAGGGTGTTGGTTGGAAGGCAAGTGATGTCTCGTGGATAGGATTGAATCTCGAACAGCCGCCGATTTAGCACCTTAACTTCGGCATCGCTGGATCAGGGCGCAGTCACGGTTTTCTTCAGCGCGCCGCATGTGGGCTAGTGCCATTGCCAGCCCACGTCTTGATGGTGAGCGACATTTCTCCGTCACCACGCGACGCAGCATCCAGCAATGTCGCGCCAACACCTAAGAATGTCGCCCGCCATCAAGACGCGAAGCCCGCGTCCGCATAGTTCGATCCCGTCGGCGAAGGGCAAGGCGTAGCCCGTAAGGTGGTGCCGGGCTCTTGGGCGGCGGCTCTGATCTCGGAGAAGAATCAGGAAGCAACCGGATAGGTGCATGGCGATCATTGCTCCGATCGAACGGCAAGATCTCGCGCAAAAGACCAGCCTTCGGGCATCGACTTGGAGATTAGGAATGCCTGCCTCACCATATTCACCCGGTGACGTTCGGGACGACTATGTTCCTAATGAAGATTATTTCGAGGCTGCATTTGCCGCTGCCGAAGCCGAGCACCTTTGGCCAAAGGTGTGGCAAATTGCGTGTCGCCTTGAGGAAATTCCCAAGGTCGGCGACTACTACACCTACGATATCCTGAGAGATTCCATCATTGTGGTTCGGACTGGGAAGGGGGTGGACGACGTGCGCGCCTTTCACAACGCATGCCCGCACCGTGGCACGACTTTGACGATTGGATGCGGGCATGCAAAGCAATTCGTCTGTCCATTTCACGGCTGGCGTTTTTCGACGGATGGACGAAACCTCGAAGTTGTCGATCGCGATGACTGGGGCGACAGTCTGGCGGACGGCGACGCAGACCTTGCGACGGTCCAAGTTGGGGCCTGGGGTGGTTGGGTCTGGATCAACATGGATCGCAACTGCCAGCCACTGGATCAGTTTCTTGAGCCAATGAAGTCGCGCTGCGACTTACTCGAGTTCGATAAACTCAGATTCTCATGGTATAAAACAACAGTTGTTCCGGCCAATTGGAAGACTGTTGTTGAGGCATTTACCGAATTCTATCATGTTCAGACGACCCATCGACAAATGCTAACGTACACACGCGACTATTCTACCTCTCGTGGGATGGGGCGTCATGGTTGGATGAGCTATGAATTCGGAACAGGGCTTCCGATTGGCCGCTCGGACCGGCTCGAACCACTTGAGGTCGAGCCCGACTTTCGGGAATACCTATATGAATACGGCAAGCAGTTCAAAATCGACCTTGCTGCCATGCAATCTGAGCGTGCGTTCCAAGTCATCCAGAGTTTGCGCGAACTGCCCGAGGGCACCAGCCCAATCGATGTCCTGACGAAATGGGGCGAAGGAATCTATCAAGCTGCCATTGAAGAAGGTTCCGGGTGGCCGGAAGGTCTCACGCCGGAATACATGGCCGAAACCGGTTTTGATTGGCACGTGTTTCCCAACACCGTCTTTCTTCATCCCGCCGTAGAGGCAGTACTTTGGTACAGAATGCGGCCCTTCGGGGACGATCCTGAGAAATGCCTGTTCGATGTGTGGTCGCTCGAACGGTACGCACCGGGAAAGGAGCCGCCGCTCACCCGCGAGTTCTACGAGAATTTCGCCGACGGTGATTGGCCTTTGATTTACCGCCAAGACTTCGAGAACATCCCGCGCGTGCAGAAGGGCCTTCGCTCAAGAGGCTTTAAGGGTGCCCGCCCTAGCCCCGTGCAGGAGCGAGCCATCGCTAACTTTCACCGTCGGCTTCGGCAATTCATGCAAGATCCGCGCGCCGATGATGACCTTGGTCCCGAGCCGAGACGACACAAATCATAAAGGAACCAAGCGATGAACCTTATTCCATTATGCGCAGCGCGTTTCGACGTCGATCCGCCCATCCAGTTTGGCCGCACACCAACGGGCCAGCGCTCGCAGAGCGATATTCGGGGAGTGGTTTTCGAAGGCGAGCGGCTGCGTGCGACACTCGCCGGGACGGCTTCAGACTGGCTGGTTTTGAACGGCGACATCGGGACGATCGACGTGCGCATGGCGCTCAAAACTCATGACGGTGCGCTGCTCGGATTTCGATATAGCGGCAGGCTCGATGTGGCCGATCCCGCCAATCGTTGCAGCCGCGTGGCTGGCCTTTTTGACACTGGCGATGAGCGTTATCGCTGGCTCACACGGTCGCAGATCGTTGGCAAGTCCAGGCTAGAGCGGAACGGTCAGGAATGGATCGTCAGCTACCAATTCTACGAGCTCGATTAATTGAGGCCGGCTGCCACCCCGATGCGGCCGCTGCGGATTTTCAAACATTAAAGCGAGTTGGAGTTCCCATGGAGTGCTGCAGGGACGCTCGGCCGATTGCCAAGCAACAAGCCTCATCCCCACAATTTCTTCGCGTTCTGCGATGACGGGCGACGTATGGGACGAGGAAGTCGATCTCGTAGTGATCGGCAGCGGTGGGGGCGGGCTGGTTGCCGCAATCGAAGGGGTGCGATCGGGCATGAAAGTGGTCGTGCTCGAGAAGAACGAAAAGATCGGTGGATCGACGGCGATGTCGGGAGGAATTCTGTGGCTTCCAGGGAATTCCGTAATGCGGCGGGCCGGTGAGAAGGACTCCATAGCAGAAGGCCGCCGCTACCTCGACAACCTCATTGGCGACCGCGATCCTGCGTCGTCGCCGGAGCGAAGAGAAGCGTTCCTTCAAGGCATCGGACCGATGCTGACAATGCTCGAGCGCGAAGGTCTGCGCTTCTACGCCTGCAAGGGCTACCCCGATTATTACGATGAAGAGTTGGGCGGACGGCCGCAGGGGCGCGCTATCGGAGCGCACATGATTGTCTCCGGCGCGCTGGGCGACGATGCCGGACGTCTCCAGTTGTTGCCGGGCTGGAACATGCCGGTTGCGACTGACGAATTCGCTGCGCTTTCGCGTGCCGGGCGCACGCTAAAGGGGAAACTCATGGCGCTGCGCGTGGCGGGGCGGACGTTACGTCAAAAGCTTGGCGGTCATTCGCTCTTGTATCGAGGTGCCGCTCTTCAAGCCCGCATGCTGCTGGCCGCCCGCAAGCTTGGCATTGACATCCGCACGGGTCAGAAGGTCGTCGCCTTGCTTGGCAAGGACGGCGTCGAAGGCGTGGAAATTGCAGGCGCCGAGAGCGGCACGACCCGCTGCATTCGAGCGAAGCGGGGCGTGCTTCTGGCGGCAGGTGGATTTTCGCGAAACGCAGATCTTCGTCGGCGATTCCAGGCGATGGAAGCCGGTGCCGATTGGTCGATGGCGAACCCCGGCGATACGGGCGATCTACTTGAACAGGCGCGGGCGCGTGGGGCGTCTCTGGTACACATGGACCAGAGTTGGTGGGTTCCCGTCTCACTCAAGGCGAGTGGGCAGCTGGCCGGCTTCCACTCACCTCAGGAGATGCAGAAGCCGTTCTGTATAGCCGTCAATCGAGATGGAGAGCGCTTTGTTAATGAGGCGGCATCTTACATGGAGATCGGCCAGGCTATGCGCGCAAGGGGCGGTGTGCCGGCCTGGATCATCATGGAGGCGCGGCATCGCAAATATTACCCGTGGGGTACGGTGCCGCCCCGCATCATGCCGGCCAGTTGGCTGAACTCAGGTTATATGAAGCGCGACGATACCCTGGAAGGATTGGCAGGGCAGTGCGGCATCGATCCGATCGGATTGCGCCGCACGGTCGAACGATTCAACGCGTTCGCAGCAGCGGGCCACGACGCAGACTTTCGGCGAGGGGCTCGCGCCTACGATCGATATCAAGCCGACCCCCGTGTCAAACCAAATCCGTCGCTCGGACCATTAAGCCAGGCGCCATTCTATGCTGTACAGATCGTCCCTGGCGACGTGGGTACGGCTGGAGGCTTGATGGCGGATCCAGCCGGAAGGGCGCTCGACTCCGCCGGCCGGCCGATCGCTGGCCTCTATGTCTGCGGAAATGCGGCTGCACCGGTATTCGGCGCTTTCTATCCGGGCCCCGGTGCCAGCATCGCCGCGTCCTTCGTCTTTGGCTACTTGGCGGTGCGCCATATGGCCGGTTCCAACCGGAGTTGAATCCATGGATGTGCTCGTCTTAGGCGCGACAGGTTACGTCGGTCGTCACGTGGTGAAAAGACTGGTGAAGGGGGGGCATCGTGTGACGGGCTTCATCAGGTCGAAAGCCCAAGCTGCCAGCTTGGCTGAAGCTGGAGCGAGACATCTCGCCGGTACGCTCGATGACATGTCCCAGATGGTGAGCGCGCTCGCCCCTTTCGATGCGGTCTTGTGGATCGCGCAATTGATGCTGGAAGACGAGGCGCGGGTCGTGACGGCTCTCCTCAACGGGCTAGCCGGGACTGGAAAGACTTTCGTCTTCACTGGCGGGACCAGCCTCATCTCAGAGCGCACCGACGGCGCCTGGAGCGAAAATACGTTCGCCGAGGATGACGCATTTGTACCACGGCGTCAGATCGCCCCGCGCTTGGATATCGAGAATAAGGTGCGCGAAGCAAACGGTGCGGGGTTGCGCACACTGTGTATTCGTCCGCCTCTGATCTGGGGCAATGGCACCTGCAAGATAATTTCCGACATGTATCATTCCGCCCGTGAAACAGGCGCGGTCTGCTACATGGGCGCAGGCCTGAACTGCTATTCCAATGTCCATGTCGATGATCTTGCGGAAGTTTATGCTCTTGCGCTCGAGAAGGGCATCGGTGGCGCGCTATATCATTCAGTATCTGGCGAAGTGAATTATCGGCAGATGGCGGAAACCATTGCCGGCCACCTCGGCGTGCCAACGCGGTCGATTGGGTTCGAAGAGGCCGTCGAACTTTGGGATAAGTTCACGGCCCTGATCGTGTTCGGCTCATGCAGTCGGTCCCGCTCGCCGCGCGCGCGAGATGAACTGGGCTGGTTACCCCGTGCCGACCGGCTCGATCTTCTGGCCGAGTGCCTGAATCCGATCTTCACGAGCGGCGCCTCCCGCAATCTATCCTCATGGGTTCGCTCCAATGGGGCAGGGTGAGCCGAAAGCTGCCTTTGCAAGGGGCAGGGCTCGACGTTCGGATCGATGACGGAAATGGAGACAGCGCGATGAAAGTTGTCATTATAGGCACGGGATTCGGCAACCGTGTAATGGCCCCAGTCTACGGGCGCGCGGGCTTCGAAGTCGAAGTCATATCTCCGCGCGATGGCGAGAGGCTGTCCCGCGTCTGCGCGGCCGGCGCCGATCTCGTCTCCATTCATTCTCCGCCCTTCATGCACCGGGACCATGTCATGGTCGCGCTGGACCACAATATTGCTGTGCTTTGCGACAAGCCTTTTGGGCGGAATGCGGCCGAAGCGAGCGAGATGCGAAACCGCGCCCGTGAGCTCGGAGTGTTAAATTTCGTGAACTTCGAATTTCGCCGCTTTCCGGTGCGAGTGAAGATGCGCGAGCTCATTCGGAGCGGTGCGATTGGAACTCCACAGCACATCAACTGGGAACTCTTCACCAACGGACTTCGCACGAGGAAGTACGGCTGGCTTTTCGACAATTCTCGTGGCGGTGGCTGGATCGGAGCCTATGGGTCACATTGCATCGACACGCTGCGGTGGTTGTTCGACAGCGAAGTGACCCGGTGTGGCGGCACTGTGCGCACGGATATTACCGCCCGTATCGGAGATGACGGGGCTGTACATGACGCCACCGCGGAAGACGCGTTCTCGGCCTGGTGCTCCATGACCAATGGCATTTCTGTCCTGATCGACACGGCGTGCGCAACTTCAGTGGCGATGCCGCAACGAGTTCAGGTTCTCGGCAGCGAAGGCGCCATCGAGCTTATCGGAGACCAGAAACTGGTGTTGCGAAAGCCCGGCGAAGAGGACCAGAAATTTACCCTGCCGCCGCCAGAAGGCGATGGGCACGAGCCTGGCTTAGGGCCTTGGATCAGCGACGTGCGAAATGCTCTGCAGTCGCAAAGTCAGATTTCGCCGTCATTCGACGATGGTTTGGCCACTGCGAAGATCATGGACCAAATCCGTGCTGATGCCTTCCGGACTGACCGATGAAAGAGCGTACGCAGATTGGCAGGATGCGATCATTTATTGAGCAAGTATATGGCGCACGTTGCCCTCGGCGTCGGGGCAGCGCCGGGGACCGACCTTCGGGCGCAGATAGAGTTGCGATGCTGCACCGTCAGCGAGCGATCGAACTGTCTATTCATATATCGGAGATACCATGACCATAGCCGCCAAGCTTGCCGCTATTCGAGCAGCGGCAACCGCGCCAGAAAATGTGCCCGCCAACCGCGTGTTCGATCTGCACTGGGCAATGGGGTCGGTGGCAAACGATCTCACTGATCCCTATGAGCCGTGCCGTTGGCTCTGCGGAGAGAGTGTGCCGAGGCTTCTCTACAATGCTGCGTTGCCGTCCGGCGAAGGAGAGGGCGTCGCTGGCATCGGCAATGGTGCATGGGTGGTCACGCACTATGAAGACATCGAGCGCGTCTACACCGACAACGCGCACTTCTCAAACGACGGTGCGGCCAATTTCCAGGCACTGATCGGCGAGACATTTCGTTCGATACCCTTGGGCGTCGATCCTCCAGATCACGCAAGATATCGCCAATTTCTCGTGCCGCACTTTTCTCCGGCATCGATCAATCGACTGGACGCGCAGATCCGCGCGATTGCCGTCGAGATGATCGACAGCTTTGTTACTACTGGAGAGGTCGACATCGCCTGGGATTTCGGACGCGTATATCCGGTGCGGATCTTCATGAATCTGATGGGTTTCCCCGAGCACATGTTCGAGCAGTTTCTCGACTGGGAATGGGATATCCTACATTCTAACTCTCGCCTTAAAATGGCGGCTGCCCTTCGCGATGTTCTCGCATTTCTCCGCAGTTTCATCGCCGAAAAGCAGCGAAATCCGGATGCGACCCTGGTTTCAAAGATCGTCCACGGCAAGATATCAGGTAGAGCGGTGACGGACGAGGAACAGATCGGTATCGTCTGGTTTCTGTGGCTTGGAGGGCTCGATACTGTGGCTGCGACAATCAGCCAGATGTTTCGTCGCATGGCGCTGGAGCCCGAGATTCAGCGGCAGATCAGAAACAATCCTGAACTGGTGGGATCGGCGGTCGAGGAGTTTCTGCGAACGCAGCCGATCCTGTCGACAAGCCGTACCGTTACGGAAGACTTCGAGTGGCACGGCATCCAATTGAAGCAAGGAGACAAGGTCTCATGCCTGAATCCGGCCGGCAATTTCGACCCGGACAAATTTGCGGACGCCGCGAAATTCGATCCCAGCCGGCGTCCAAATCGGCATTTCACCTTTGTTGCCGGGGTCCATCTGTGTCTTGGGGCTCCTCTAGCGAGGCGCGAGCTGCGAATTCTTCTCGACGAATGGCTCAAGCGTGTGCCGGAATTCAGGATCAAGCCCGGCACGGATACGACAGTATTTCCTGGCCTCCTCTCGATCCGGAACCTTCCGATCGTTTGGGATCATTCCGTTATATCCGAGGGCATATAGTCAAACTGAGCAGATCAGTGGGCTGATCGCTGCAGCGCCGGGCTAGCACCATTGGCCCGGGCTAGTTCTGCAATGTCGGGCCACTATCGGTTGCTGGGCTACACTAGCCCATGTTGGCTTGGCGCATTTCTGGCCGCGCTGTCCATGGTCGGGTCGAGATACAATCTGCCGGAAGGCAAAGAGGCGCTCCAAGCGCGATTCCAGGTGATTGGAAAACCACATCTTCTCGCCACGCCTAGGAGCATGTTCGGAATTTGAGGGGCAGTATTTAAATGTCCTGGTCATTGTTCTTTTGCAGATGACCTCGGGGGGGGCACGGCCTTCTATCCGAAGGCAACATTCGGCCATGCTGCCGTTTGAGCCCTTCGCTGATCACTGTCGTCAGTCGTCTGTCGGGGGTGCCCCGCATGTCGTAAGCGGTGCCGTTAATGTCGCGCACTGCCAAGACAAAATTGGCCGCTCCGGGCAGGTCAATGTCCTGAAAAAAAGTGAAGTCTGGGCAGTCTGCAATGCGCGGTCATAGTGACTAAAAATATTAGTAAAGGTTATCGATTGAGAATGTAAGAATTATGCAGTTGTAGTATTGTATCCATCTAGGTGATTGCGAATATTCCGAACGATCCTATCTATATATTCGATAATCACGATGATTAGATCGCCGTATACAGATGAAGATAGTTTAATTATGTAGCTAAATGGTAAATTCACACCCATTTAATTCATAGAATTATATAGAAATAAGTTGTTACATAAAATGTGGCCAAGCGAGGCGCGATTTTTCGGTTCTATAAATAAAAATGGGAGGAAGACGAAATGAACTCATGTAAAGATAGCCCCGCGGCGGTGCGGCGCATGCTTAGGCTCTCCGGCATTGCCGGAATGACCGCTGTTGCATCGTTCCTCGCATCGCCCGCCTTTGCTCAGTCCGCCGATGAGGCGGCGGTGGACGGCGATGCGATCATCGTGACTGCTCAGCGTCGCAACGAATCTCTTGTGAACGTGCCAATGTCCGTCGCGGTTGTCTCACCGGAAACGCTGAGTTCTCTGGGGATTAATTCGGCGCGCGAACTCACCAATGTGACCAGCGGCTTTCAGATAAATTTCGGCGGATCTTATCCGCAGCCGTCTATCCGGGGCATTAGCACGACAGCTGGTACCTTTGAGAACAACGTGGCCCTTTTCATGGATGGTCTCTATCAAACGGCGCCGCAGGTCCTGAACATGGATCTGCCGAACGTTCAGGGCATTCAGGTGCTCAAAGGTCCGCAAGGCACGCTTTACGGCCGCAACGCAACGGGCGGCGCGATTCTGATCGATACGCTGGATCCGAGCGCCGATTGGACCGGAAACATCGAAGCAACTTACGGTCGTTTCAGCGACAGGCGCGCGCGCGGATATGTGTCGGGCCCTCTCTCGGACAGGATCGGTGTGAGCCTGGCAGGGACATTTCGCAAAACCGATGGCTACTACAAGCGAGCCAGCCGGACGACGCCTGGGCAATTTGATGGACGCTTCCTCGGCCTCGAACAAGAAGGCGTGCGTGCGAAGATCAAAGCCGAACTCACGGATACGCTCCGCGTGACGCTGGCATACAATTATTTGCGTGCCAGCGATCCGCGGGGAACGATTTTCACACCGATCGAGAACACAACGGCTCCGTTCACCGCACCTGGCAACAATACGAGACCGACCGGTCTGGGTGAAGCCTCCGGCGACGTGTTTAGTCAGCCTTTCTGGCAAAACGAAGGCTCCATCAAGCTGGAGATCGATACCGGTATTGGCACCTTGCGCTCGGTGACCGGTTATAGCGATGCGAAAAGTAAGACTGTCTATGATTTCAGCGGGAGCTATGTGCCGGATAGCTACGGTTCATCGATTATTCGTGACAGGACTATCCAGGAAAATGTGGATCTGAATATCGACAAAATCAAGGACGTGGATCTTATTGTCGGCGGGAATTACTACAATATACGAACAAATTATGATCCCAAGATGCCAAATTCAGTGTTCCTGGGCCCCGCGAGCTATAGGCCATTTTCATACCCGGACCCCGCGACGACCCTAGTACCTCTGTCGGCCTACCGGCGCGCGTCGGACACGTATTTCTTCCGCACGAAGAACGCATGGGCAATCTTCGCGGACGCAACCGTTCACGCCACCGAGCAGCTGACACTCAATGTGGGCGCTCGTTATAGCAGCGAAACTCAGGACGTGTCTGGCACGAAGAACGTGTTTTGCTCTGATCCGCTGAACCCCGCCACATTGAACTGCACGCTCGGGACCCTTCTGCCAGGCGCGCAAGGCACGCCATATACGGTGGCGAGTTCCGCAAGGACCGCCAGTTATTCCAAGTTCACTCCTCGTGCGTCCATCCGGTACGCATTGTCGCCGGGTACGAACGTCTACGCCTCCTATTCGAAGGGTTTCCGCAGCGGAGAATACAATCTCACAGTGCCCAACGACAACCCGGCTCTTTGGCGAGATGCGAAGCAGGAGTCCGTGGATTCCTTCGAAATCGGCCTGAAGTCGCAGGGGCGTCGTTATCATTTCGAGCTGGCCGGCTTCTATTCCGATTACCGCAATCTCCAAGTCAGCTTCATTCAGAACATTGGCGGTGTTCCAGTTGCCACCCTCGCAAACGCACCCAAGGCAAAAATCTACGGTGTCGACCTCAACGCAGACTATGAGATTTTCGACAACTTCAAGATCCGCGCCGGCGGTACCTGGCTCCACGCGCGTTATGGCGACCGCTTCTTTTTCACCGGCTCAGGTGTGAATCCTGCGGTTGCCGCTTTCAACACGAACACGACCGATCCGCTCAAGAAGCTTGTGAATATGACGCTCCAACAGGACCTTTCGGGGCTGCAGATGGCGCGAGCACCGGATTTCGCGGGCTTCGTCGGCTTCGATTATCTGATCCCCAAGGGCGAGGGCGGACTGCGCATTGCTGCCAATTTGAAGTATACAACCAGCTATGTGGCGACTAATCCTTCTGTGTGGGGCGGCGAGCCATTGGCGTCCTATAACGCGAGATTGGCCCTCGATCCCAACGCAGCGCCGAACAACGCTGCGTTGTTGGCAGGGACCCCTTACGCGAACCGGGCGAGCGAGCAACGTGCGCGTCAAAGCGCCTTTGCGCTGATCAATGCCTCAGTGACTTGGACGGATCCATCGGACCATTATTATGTTCGCGTCTGGGGCAATAACCTCACCGACGTGAAGTACAGGCAGCATTATGCTCCCTCTTCGGGAGGTACCTACGTACCGATGGCAGAGCCCCTGACCTTCGGGGGGAACTGTTGGGTATAAGTTCTGATCTGACGAGCATCATTAGGAACGAGGTTGGCCCGGCAGCGTCGCGGCCAGCCTCGTTTGGATGCGGCAGCTCGACGACTTCAAGCGGCATTAACCCATTCGGTTTGGTCGATGGACACCAAGAATGATTGTATCGGCGCGGGACGAGTGGTCCAGAAATTGGGCACTGCCTTTCGTAGGAATGCTGGGCGTCGCAGGCTCAACGCTCCTTCCCTCGGCTAATGGCATCCTGCTGGAGCCGTTGACCCACGAATTCGGCTGGTCCAAGTCGCAGTTCTCATTTGCTTACTTGATCCAGGTGATTGTGGGCCTTGCAACGACGCCTCTGGCCGGGCGGCTCATCGACCGCTACGGCTCTCGGCGCGTATTACTCAGCGGACTTCCTTTGGCCGCCGTTGGAATGGCCATGGTGTCGCTCGTCACTTCGCATGTTTGGACATGGGTGCTGCTCACCGTATGTCAGGGTCTGACGATGGCACTGGTTCTACCTCTCGGCTGGATGAGCGCCGTAATCAGCCGTTTCGACGCGGCGAGAGGTATGGCCTTGGCCATCACGCTGGCTGGGGTTGGCTTTGGAGCTGCCCTGTGGCCGGTTCTCGGCGCGCAAGTCATGAGCTGGCTCGGATGGCGAGCCGTTGTACCTGTTCTGGGTGTCGGTTGGGCCTTATTGTTGCTTCCAATCGCCGCCCTGCTGCTTCCACGCGAGCCGTTTCTTGCGCCTGCCGACGAGGCGAAGGGCAGGGGATTGTCCTGGCTCGGTCCCATCCTCAGGTCGCGGTCGTTGCTTTTGCTAATCGCGGCGGGCAGTCTTTTTATCGGCGTCGTCCATGGCTTCAATCTGCACCTGATCGCGCTGCTGCGCACCTTGGGGTACGGCAAGGTCGCCGCTGCAGGCGTCACGTCGCTAGCGGGTGTCTTTGCGATAGTCGGTCGGCTTGGCGCCGGCATGCTACTGGACCGGTATTCAAGCAAGCCGCTTGCGATCGGTGTGTTCCTTGTTCCGATCGTCGCATCCGTCCTTTTGCTGCTCACAACCACCACGGGTTGGATGCCGGTCACGGCCATCGTCCTGCTCGGCCTTTCACTTGGGGCGGAATCCGACATTATTGCCTACGTTGCATCGCGTGAATTCGACCGCAGGGCCTTCGCTTCAGCTTATGGCGTCGTAAGCGCGGCGTTCGCTCTCTCGGCCGGATCTGGTCCGTTGCTTGTCAGCATGCTGTATGATGTCAGCGGTTCCTACGAGCCTTTTTTGATTGTGGCGTGTCCGGTACTCTTGATTGGCGCTGGTCTGATCGGCCTGGTCCAAATGCCCGGCAGACCTCAGAGAAGCGAGGGTGGGTAAGCGCACAATTCGCTTCAGGTCTTTGGTCGCATTCGCGATAAGCCGGTGCTCTGGATAAGGAAAAAACGGTTGAATGTTCAGCTCGCTCGCTGTTGGAGGTAACCCTCAGGTTCGGAACCCTCCTCATCATAAGCAACAGGTTCAGCTTCATGAACCAACTCGTCGATTGCGACGTCGATCAGTTGCACAAGGTAGGCTTCGCCCGGGATCTCTTGAGAGTCGTGCACGAAACCCACTACGAACGGATGGTCAGGCGAGTGGCCAGGGATGACTCGCCCAGTCATCATCGCCGTGCTTCCAAAGCCCATGGCGTCATTCTGGCCTTTCGCCTCGAGTGATATCTCAATACGGGGTCCAGCCACCCCTTCCGCGCGCAGAAGGCTATCATCAGACGCGGATGATATTTGGTGAACGAGCTCTTCCCGGCAGGGCTGTGAAACAGCACGGAGCAAGAGCTTTCCCGCGGTGGCGTCGCAGAGCCGGCATTGGATCCCGGCACGCAGTCCTTTGGTCGACTGCGACATGTACTGATTGGGCCGCCAGTGAACGATTTGAGCGTTGATCCCGTTCCGGGCCACGATCGCGACCGGGAAGCCGACAAGCGACACGAGGCGATCGACCAGGCGCACCACTCTGCCGTCACGTAGAATAGCTGGCTGGCCAAAAGTGCCGATCAAAGCCGCTCGAGGCGAAAGGTGGTATGTTCTCCGCGTTGGATCACGCCAAATCATACCCAATTCAACAAGTGTCAAAAGGATTTGCGACGTGCTGGACTGCGGCCTGCCAAAATGGCGAGAGATACCCATGACGGTCGCAATCGATGTGCCATCTGCAAGATAGTCAAGGATCTCGAAGATTCTCTCTACGTATTTAACTTGTAAACCACTCGATTCCATCACTTGGTCCTTATAAGTCGGACGCGCGGCGATGTTGGATGGTTCGCCCCTGAAATATTATCGATCAAGGTTATCTCGGCGAATGGCTTTTATTAGGTGAGATGGCTTGCCCAGTTGGATCGTTCAATCATGCCAAACGCGGTTTGGTCTTCCCAAGTATATCTCACAGCTCCCTGATGTAAAATAAAGCCAGGAGCGTCATCAGATATTCCGACTTTGAACGTATTGCAGGAGCTTACGCCGCCAATGTGCGCAACCCCAAGTTCATATTCCAATTCTAACGACACATCCTCGGCGGTCGCGACAAGTCCCTTGATGTGGGGTATCTTGCGACCCCTTGCGCGGTACATCTTTCCGTCAATGTAGACATAGCCGTCATTGTACGTGGTACCATCGTTGCGTGGCGGATAGGCGCAAAGTGCGAAGGCGCGCCCGTCGGGAAATACTGCTGCCTGCCAGCAGTGCCCGCGAAATGCGCCGAGCGGGCGCACGCTTTGCCGGTGAATTCGATTGCCGACACCGCGAAACGACCTTTCCCGGCCATCGAGGGTGAGTTTGCCCTCGGCCCTAAACGTTTGCTCGACGCGCCAGCCAAAGCCCATAAGTCCGGCATCAATTCGCTCGGCCTCATTCATGGTGGCGAGTCTTTCGGGTCGGAGATCTTGGGTCCACGCGGGCGCTGCCATCGTAATCTCCACCTCGAGGCAAAGATCCGCGCGGTGCTGTTGGTTTACCGCCCCTTGGATCATGGCTTGTGCTGTCGTATCAATCGGGCGTCCCTGGTAGCTGGCCCGCCATTTGTGAAACGGCTCGATGCATTCGAGCCTGAGGCCACCGGTTCCCAGGATGGTCGGCTTCCCGTTCGGGCCAAACGGAGAATGGCTTAAAGTTGGTCCTGGCCGGTCGACCATCGCTCGACCATCAGGAGTGGCGAAGTTCAACTGGGGATCATGGCGATCCCAAGACGCTCCAATCGCCTCGATGCCGATGCGAGGAAACGCGAATTCGCCGTTTTCCTCGTATAGCCAGATAGATGCGCTTTCCCGAAGTTCGAGATTATCCGGTTTGCCTGTCAGCATGAAGTCGATTTCCGGCTCGAGTCCTCCGGTCCAGCCATCGGTGAATTGGTTCATGTCGAGGTCTCCATTGTCCAGACGGCGACGCCACTCTCAAATGGGGCGTCGGTTAAGATATTCTCGGTCAAACGGCGCAAAGCGCGAGCTAAGGGCTATTGCTCCAGGCGATCGCAAAATCGCGATGGCGCCGAAACATCTTGGGCGTCGATCATCGCCCCGACCACTTGAGCCGTTGCTCGCACTGCATCGACGTGGCCGAACGCATCGATGCGTGGACCGATCAGTTCCAAGTCGAAGTTGCCCTGATAGCCGGCGGCATTGAGCCAACCCATGAGTCTCTCGAGCGGGATCGCGCCAGTGCCTGGCACGGCTCGGCATGGCATCGCGCGATCTCCCGGAACGTAGTCGCTTAACTGAACCAAGTGGCAGCGCGGCATGGCCCGCTGAATCGTCTCTTTGAGACCCGCTTCCGCCCAAACGGGAAAGACATCGATGCACACTCCGAGGTCGGCCATTTCCGCGAGCAGGACAGTGTCACGCAGCGAATGCGCAAGATGGCTGTCCGCATAGAAGATCGGTGCCGGCTCGATTAGAAGCAATATGCCGGCCTCCCGAGCCTGGGATACGCAAGGCGAAATCGCCTCGCTGAAGGCTTGTGCTGCATCCTCCCATGCTTCGTTTCCATGCCCACCTGTGAGCATATAGACCGATCGAGCGCCAATTGCCTCGGCCGACCTAATCAATCTATTCAAATCCGCACGTGCTGCCGGCCAAAGCTCGCGCTGCGTCACGGCAGCGTCAGAAATGAAGGCATGAGAGATCGTCTCTACACGGAAATGGTTCTCGCGAATGTTCTCGATCAACCGAGGTGACAGTTTGTCCGTCAAAAGATTGCTTCTTAAGCTCACGATTGTTGGCGACAAATTTCGCCAGCTTTCGAGAATCTCAGGAATTTCAGCACCGGCGAAGCAAAGCGAATTGACTGAAATGCGCGGATGAATCGCAGACATTCAAAGTTTCCTATCGTGACCTATGATCTAAAAAGGTCTGACTGTTTGGGTTGACGCATTCGAGGCATCCGGAACCCAAAAATACAGTCGGAATAGGCCCCGAGCAGGAATCCTGGCTTGCGTCTTGCTTCGGCTTTGATTGGCGAAATTATTGTGAAAATGAGAGGCTGGGGCAGATTACGGAAAGTATAGGCAGTTATATTGCCTATCAAGGTATGGCGCGTATTGATGTGAAGCGACAATTGTTTGTGTCCGTAAGACAGGCGAGGAAATGATTTCACCTTTCTCCGGTCTCTCTCTATCGTAAAGCCCAATTGCAGTGTCATGCGAGCAGGAAATCCCAAGAGAATCTGTCCCCACCACATCAGCCTAGTTTCACCAGGCGCCAAGCACCTTCAAAATTCAGTCATCAAGAAGACTGCGCGAGGCTTGACCGCTCAACGCGGCACCGCACTTTTCTCAGGCGATTGACCGATGCACACGACTTCCAAGCATATGCTGTCGAGACAGGAGTGGGCACAGCACTGGCCACTGGTTGCGGTTTCGGCAATCGGGATCTCGATCATTTCGATCCACTTATACTCGCTGGGCGTCCTTATAGAGCCGCTGCAGCGAGAATTCAGGTGGACACGGACCGAAATTATGCTCGGACCGGCGATCGCTTCGGCGAATGGGATTTTTCTTGCGATCGTAAGCGGTTGGCTGATGGATCGCCTTGGGCCAAGACGCATTGCGCTTCCCGGTCTAGCCGCATTCTGCCTTTCGATGATCAGTTTCGCCGCGATGGATGGCGAACTTTGGAAATGGTACGCGGTCTGGATCTTGCTTTCACTGAGCACGATTGGGTTGCTGCCCAACGTTTGGTGCGGCGCGGTCGCAACGCGTTTTGAACGCTCTCGCGCATTCGCCTTTGCCGTCACGATCTGCGGGCTTGGACTTGGCTCGGCGGTCATACCAGGTCTGACAACAGAGCTTCTGGCGCATTTCGGCTGGCGAGGTGCTTATGTCGGACTTGGTTTGATATGGGCTGGACTGACGTTGACGCTGTCCTTTCTGTTTCTGCGGACGCCGCGCGATGTCGATGGCATCAGGCGCGCGCCCAAGCAGCAAGGCGCCGCTGCCTTACCCGGCGTCGCATTTCGCGAAGGCGTTCTCTCATCGGCTTTTTTCAAGCTTCTCGCCTTTGGCTCCTTTTTCAGCTTCTCTGCAGTAGGTGTGATCATGAACTTGGTCCCGCTGCTTCGAGACAAAGGGCTTTCGGCCGAAATGGCCGCGGCCGTCGCCGGCTCCGCCGGTTTGATGTCGATTGTTGGACGTCTCGGTACAGGCTTGCTGCTCGATCGCTGCAAGGGGGCTGTAGTTGGGGGCATCGTCGCGCTGATGCCGGTCATTCCAACGCTCGTCCTGCTGCTGTTGCCAGTCAATCCTCCCACTGCTTTTCTTGCAGCAGGCTTGCTCGGGATCTGCCTGGGCGCGGAAGTCGACATGATTGCCTATCTTGCCTCAAGGCACTTTGGCCTTCGCAGCTACGGCGTTCTTTTCGGTTTTTTGGTGAGCGGCACTGCCGCGGGCACCTCGCTCGGCCCTTTAGCCGCCGCGGCTCTTCGAGATAGCACCGGAAGTTATAACGCGATGCTTTGGCTCACGTTGCCTTGCTACGCAATTTGCTCCATTTGTCTAGCGGTGACGGGAGCCTATCCGGTCTTCCGTCCGTCGACTTACGAATAGCATCGCCCTGTCATTCTGCCCGATTTTCGATCTTCGCAACCAGATGCGCGCATTCCAGCCTTGGTGCCGACCTATCGATGTCTTTCTAGCGTACCATAGCAATTATGATGATAGTTATAGGGGAGCCAAAAGCGCAGGAGGCGGCCGAGTTGTTCGATAGGCAGAAATGACCTACATCGTTCGGGCGGACTTGATCAGGGAGCCGTAGCTATGGCTGTCAACGCTGAGGCAGTCTCGTCCGGTCGTTCGATGAACGAGCCGTTCACTGGGATCATTGCTTCGATGTCGCGCTTGACTGCGGCAACCAGTAGCTGGGACTCGACTTGTGCGGTACGTGGATAGAAGATCCCCAACGCCATCCTTGTCTGACCGAGGTTCTCCGGCAGCAAGATCGCGCTGATTTCTATGTTTGCACTAAAACATGAGAGGCCGGAGGACCAACCTTTAGAGCCAAAGTAGGCAATGCGATTTCGCACCACTCCAGAATCGAATTTTTCTTCAGGACGCGCTTCGCTCTGGGTGCGCCAGAGGAGGCCCGTAAGCCTAGTTTCTGAAAGTGTCGACAGAAGAAGTTGACCAACGACGGTCGAAGTCAAGAGAGGAGGTCGATTCAGGTTGCAGTCCTCGATCTCCGTAGAATGCCGCCAATGGAGGACTTGAACATCGACCCCCGACATTCCGAAGAGGCCGACGCCGAATTTATGGATTCGCGCAAGGTCGTTGATGTAGCTAAATAGGCGCCCGTTTGTTGCTTCGGCGTCTACGCCATAACCGAGCGCAGCGAGCCGCGGGGACGCACGGTACCGCCGCGAGTCCGTCAGCTTGTAGAGAATACCTAAATCTACCAGGGTGGTGAGAAGTTCGGAAGTACTCGATTGTGGCCACTTATATCTCCGAACGATTTCCATCACGGAGGCTTCATCTCTCCCTTGCGAAAAATACGTCATCACCTCGACGACGCGCTTGGCCATTTCGCATTTCTTCGATCGCTGAATTTTTGGCACGATTTGCATCTGTCCACTGGTAACATCGAGAACTCACTCGCCGGATCAACCGATAATCTCGAGGCGGTTCGCGCGCTCTCCGGCTGGAAGTCTCGCTCAAGCGATGAGGCTCGGCCGCGTGCGCGCGAGTATGTCTTGGATCGAGGCGAGCGATCCACACGGAAAGGGTCCCTGAACAAAAAGTAGGCGTCTGTCTTGACCCGTCGCGTCAAAAAACAGGCGGTTCGCGCCATCTGGGGACGAGCGCGGGTTGAGCAATGGCCAGCGCAGCGTAGCCCGTAGGGCGAGCGAAGCAGGCCATTGCTTGTGCAGTTCGGCAGCGAACGCCGCTGTGGATTCGTATCCAAGGGCCGAGCGCGGGCGTTCCTGGTTAAAGTCTTCCGCCCATTCGCTTCATTGACCGTCCTTTCATTGACCTGCCTCCCGAATCCTCGACCGTTTTGAGCTGGAAAATTCCAGTTATGATCGGAGGGTCAGGAGACGGAATGAACGATGAAGAGGACTAAGTTCAGCGAGGCGCAGATTGCCTTCGTGCTGAAGCAGGCCGAGGATGGCACGTCAGTCGGCGAGGTGTGTCGCAAGGCCGGGATCAGCGAGGCGACCTACTACAATTGGCGCAAGAAATATGCCGGGCTGATGCCGTCGGAGATGAAGCGTCTGCGCCAACTCGAGGAGGAGAACGCCAAGCTCAAGCGGCTGGTGGCTGACCTCAGCCTGGACAAGGCGATGCTGCAGGATGTCGTCTCGCGAAAGCTTTGAGGCCTGATCGGCGGCGGCAGCTGGTCGATGAAGTTCGCGGCACATGGCAGGTCAGCATCCGGCGGGCCTGCGCCGTGCTTCGGGCGGAACGATCGAGCTACCACTACCGCGGTTGCCGCACCGATCAGGCCGACCTCAAGAAGCGCATCCGGGAAATCGCGGAGACGCGGGTTCTCTACGGCTATCGCCGTGTTCACGTCCTGCTCTGGCGCGAGGGGTGGGAGATCAACGGCAAGCGGGTCTACCGGCTTTACAAGGAGTTGGGCCTGCAATTGCGCAAGAAAGCACCCCGCCGGCGAGTGAAGGCAAGGCTGAGGGAAGGCCGCTGCGCGGCCTCCCGCGTCAATGATGTCTGGGCCATGGACTTCGTCCATGACCAGCTTGCAACGGGACCGAAGCTGCGCATCCTGACGGTGGTCGACACCTTCAGCCGGTACTCGTCAGCGGTCGAACCCCGCTTCCGCTTCCGTGCGCCGGACGTGATCGAGGTACTCGAGCGGGTCTGCGCGAAAGTTGGCTATCCCGCATCGATCAGGGTCGACCAGGGCAGCGAGTTCATCTCCCGCGAGCTGGATCTTTGGGCCTACATGAAAGGCGTGACGCTCGACTTCTCGCGGCCTGGCAAGCCGACCGACAATGCGTTCATCGAAAGCTTCAACGGCAAGTTCCGGGCAGAGTGCTTGAATGCCCACTGGTTCATGAGCCTCGATGACGCGGTCCGAAAATGCGAGGCTTGGCCGGTTCTTCTTCATGGATATCGCGCGCGACGGCATCGCGCTGTTCGAAGCCGATGATAAGCCGCTGCCGGAACCCAAGCCGAAAACGCCAGAAGCTAACATCGCAATGGCGCGGGAATACTTCGAGGAATGGTTCCCCGCTGGCGCGGGGATGCTCAAAACCTCGCGCTTCAGTTTGAGCGAAGGCCGGCTGAAGGATGCCGCATTTCTCATGCATCAGGCGGCCGAGAGACTTTACCACTGCGTCCTGCTCGTCAGCACCTTTTACACCCCGCATAATCACAATCTCGCGTTTCTGCGTACTCAAGCCGAGAGACTCGATCTTCGGCTGGTCGATGCATGGCCTCGTGACACCCGGAAGGAACGGGCAACGTTCGAGAAGCTCAAGGAGGCCTACGTCAAAGCTCGGTACTCCAAGCACTATCGCATCAGCGCGGAAGAGTTGGCGTGGTTGGACGAGCGCGTCGAAGCGCTTGGGCAGATCGTGCACGTCATTTGTTCCGAGCAGATCGCTGCGCTTGAAGCGAGGGCCAAGGCGACTTGAGTTTTGCCGGAGGGGCCAGGATTGCGGGGCACGAGTGCGAGTGAAAGTTGGAAGTTCCTGCGGGCGCGTTTTGGGTTTGCTGCGAACGGCGACTCTTACCGGTCAGGGTTCAGCCTGCCAAATAGGCGGGGCCGATCCGCCCGAGGCACCGTCCCTTTCCAAGACTGAAACAGGCCCCTGACCGAAGCAGGTCAGCACACGCAACCCGCGCGCCTTCAGGGCCGAGTTGTCGCCCTTCGGGCTACTGCCCGCACCACCCCTTAGCCGCGTAGTTTCCCTCCCTGCGGTCGGTGCGGTCCTGCCCGTCTTCGGTCCGATCGGGGCTCAGTCAAAGGGACGGTCCCTTGGACGAACAACAGCTTCGGAAGGTCAGAACATGAAAAACTCGGTCACTCTCGTCGGTTTCGTCGGCAACAACCCGGAAGTCCGCAGCACCCGCGGCGACAGCTCCATCACCAGCCTGTCACTGGCTACCAATCGAAGCTATCGCGACAACGCCGGCAATCGCCAGACCGACACCGAATGGCACCGCATCACCTGCTTCAATGGCATCGGCAAGGCCGTGGCCGAGCACGTCAAGAAAGGCGCGCTGATCATGGTCTCGGGCCGCATCCACTACACCCGCTGGACTGACCAGGCCGGCGCCGATCGCTTCGGCAGCGAGATTATCGCCGAGCAGGTCGACTTCCTCGCCAAGGCGAAGGAACTCTCTGAGGTCGGAGACGATCAGCGGCACCTCTCGTAGGTGCCGCTAACAGATCGGAAGCTTGAGCCCGGCGGCAATGCCGCCGGGCTCTCGGTTCGCGAGGAACACCAGGGATCGAGCGGTGCTGCTCGCGCTTCGTCTCGGGCGGCAGCAGGCTATGCCCGCTGACCTTTCCTGAGGATCGTGCCGATCCTCTCCGCGGCCGCAAGGAGCGCCGTATCGGCGAGGTGCGCATAACGCCCCGTCATCTGAATGCGGCTGTGACCCAGCAGGCGCGATGTGCAGAATAGGGTCTCGCCCGACATGATCGCGTGGCTGGCGAAGCTGTGCCGCAGGTCGTGGATGCGTAGTGTATCGGGAAGCTCTGCTTCCCGTCGCACCAACAGCCATACGGAGCGGACAACCTCGTATCGCTGACCGCCGACCAGTGGAAAGACGGGGTTGCGTGGTCCGCGGGCACGCCGATCGAGCGCGGTCTTGTGGTCCTTGAGGAAACGCCGCGTCACGATGCCGAGCGCGACGTCGCGGGCGCCCGTCTTGCTGTCGCGGAGCCGCAGCCGGTCGGGCAGAACGTCGCGCCATTCGAGATCGATCGCTTCGCTCACGCGGCACCCGGTCAGCGTCAGGAACTGAAGGAGCGCCGATGCAGTGCAGCCGCCGGCAATGCGGGCGTCGAGGACGGTCCCGAATCTCGCCATCTGCGCTTCGCTCAGGAACGCGCCGACGACACGCCGCCGGTTGGCCTTGATGCCTGCAACCGGGTTCCGCCAGTCCTCAGGCATGTAGCCCCATGCCTTCGCCCGACCGAGCATCTGACCAAGGATGCCGAGCGCCCGATTGGCACCGCCGGGGGCTCTCGCGCTGTACTGCTCGAACCAGCGGACGACGTCCTGCCGTGTGATCGTGTCGATCCGCTTGCCGGAGAAGGCTGGCATCAGTTCGCGCCGGACATAGGACCGATAGGTGTCCAGCCCTTGGGGCTTGTAGAAAGCGCCGCATCGCCCTTCGTGCTCAGGCTGGAAGGCTTCGAAGAAGGGTGCCGTGGAAGGCGCCTTCGGCGCTTCGGCGCCGTCCGCCAGCAGAGCGTTCCCGCGAGAGCATGATTCACGTCCGCGCGCCGGAGGCACGCAGGCGCAGGGCGAGGCCATGGACTGCTGAGTCGCGCAGCAGGGTCTCGCCAGCGAGCGACAGGGCAATGGTGCGAATGTCAAACATCGAAAGGTCGGTCTTGTCGGTACGTCGCATGACGTCGGGCTCCATATATCCCGGCCTTGGAAGGCCGGCGGAGCGCGTCCGGGAGAAAATCCCCAGGACACGCGGGGATTTATGGGCAGCCAGGTTTTGTACGGCGCGACCGGCCCGCTGGGCCGGTCATTGCCGATCCTTCGGGGCGTCGAAGTTGCCCTTCCAGATCAGCGATTTACCCCCACTACCAGTGTCGTTTCGGCGCAGGAGGCAAGCTCCTGCGGGAGGCTCGACGCACGCCCCGAAGGGCGTAAGTTGTAATGCACCGTACGCACGGGTGCTGCGGGGCGGGAAATGCGGCGATTTCAGTTGGTTGATGCGTCGGCAAAGCGGCTGACGAAATGTCACTAAGCGTCTGACGCGTCCGACGGTCGATTTGCCCGCAAACGTAAGTGATTGGATTCTATCGTCACTAAGCGTCCGACACCGTCAGCCGATGTAAAATGCTGGAAATGCTCGATGAATTGGCTATATTGAGGGTGCTTCAAGACTTCTGCCGTCGGGGCTCCATCGAAGGAGCCTCACGTGCCCCGGCTTACGATACGTCTCGACGACGAGCTTTATGATCGTCTGATCGATCGCTCCCGAACCACTGGCACCACCCCGTCCGCCTACCTGCGGGATCTGCTCGTGCGCTTCGAGGGCACCGATCCCCTCGGCTATCACGCCCGTTTCGACGACATCTATGCGACCACTCTCCAAACTATGGCCATGCTTGGCACGTGGATGGCTCAGGTGGCGCCCAAGGCCTTTGAGGACGGGATCACCGAGGCCCGGGCTTTGCTCGTCGAACATGGCCTCCCCGTTATCGAGAGGCCGGAATGAGTATCTTCCGCAACGACACGCTCGGCTCCTGGACGAGGGGCGGGCAGGCCATCGTCCATAACGTGCGCATGACCACCCAGGTCTTCTTCCAGACCGTGAGCGCCGGACTCATCCTCTGGATCATTGGCATAGTCTGGTACGCGCTCGAGAAGTCCTCGGACTACGAGCGCTTCGTCCTTGCGAAGCTCGCCGAGGCAGTGATCAAGGCCAAGGCCGCGCCAGGTACCAACGATCCCGTCCTCTTCAAGACCCCTGGCGGCCAGGAGTACTGGACCTCTGCCGATTGGCTGCTCGCCTCAGGCATCGCCAAGCAGACGCTCCATACGTTCGAGGCCGCCCTGCTGCAGGGGGCTTTGATCTCGGGCATCTTTGCTCTCGCGGCGCTCAGCTATGCCTGGTTCTACTTCACCCGGACTGGCCGCGGTCTCGGCTCGAACGAGTATCTGCGCGGTGCCCGGTTCGGGACGATCCGGCAGGTAAAGCGCGCGCTCTGGCGGTATCAGAAGGGGAGCTTCTCGATCGGCGGCGTGCCCGTTCCGAGTGCCTTCGAGACCGAGCACGTCCTCCTGGTTGGCGCACCGGGGACTGGCAAGACCAACCTCATCGTCAAGATGCTCGCCGGCATCCGGGCGTCGGGCAAACGGGCGATCGTCTATGATGCGGCCGGGACCTTCGTGGAGAAGTTCTACCGGCCCGAGATCGATACGATCCTCAATCCGCTCGACCAGCGCACGGCGACTTGGTCGCCGTGGGTCGATGTCCCGCGCGAGTACCACTACGACCAGATCGCGGAGTCGACGATCCCGGACAAATCGGGCGATCCGTTCTGGGCCAAGGCGGCGCGGGGAACCCTGGTCGCGGTCCTGCGCAAGCTCGCCCAGCAGAAGCACACCTTCGTCTCGCTCCTGCTCGACCGGCTACTGCGCTCGAAACTCAAGGAACTCGCTGCCTTTGCCGCCGGCACCGACGCGGCCGCCTTCATCAGTACGGAGGGCGAGCGGACCTCTGCTGGTATCCAGGCTGAGCTCGCCTCGGTGATGCGTAGCTTCTCCTATCTCGACGATACCGAGGACGGCTTCTCGATCCGCGAATGGGTCGAGGAGGGTAGGGACGACAGCTGGCTTTTCATCAGCGTGAAGGCTGACCAGCTCCCTTCGCTGCGTCCCCTCATCACGGTGTGGATCGACATCGCGATCTCCGCGATCATGAGCTTGTCGCCGGACCAGGACCGCCGCCTGTACTGCGTGATCGACGAACTCCCGACGCTCCAAAAGCTACCCTCGCTCTCGGACTTTCTCGCCCGTGCGAGGAAGTATGGCGGATGCGGAATCCTGGGCTTCCAGAGCTATCCGCAGCTCGAGGCCACCTACGGCATCCAGGATGCCGCGGCGATCACCGGCTACTGCTCGACCTGGGTCGCGCTTCGGGCAAACGATTCTCCGACGGCGAAGCACGTCAGCGAGAACCTGGGCCAGGTCGAGCAGGTCGAAGCCAACGAGGGCATGTCCTACGGCGTCAACGATATGCGCGATGGCGTGAACCTCAGCCGGCTGCAGGTGACAAGGCCTCTCGTGATGCACACCGAAGTCACGAACCTGCCCAACCTGACTGGGTTCTTGAGGTTCGGGCGCAATCTGCCGGTTGTCCGTTTCGAGGATCGCTACAACGATGTGCCCACCCGGTCCGCGGCATTCGCCGAGCGGACAGCTCCACCTTTCCGGCATGCGATGGCGGGCGAACTGGTCCGCATCGCGCACGCAGAAGCCAAGCTCAGGGACCGCCTCGAACAGGAGCCGGTCTCTCAACCGCCCGCCCCACCGACAAAGCCCGCGCGGCGACGCGCGGCCAAACCTTCCGAGGCTCAAGCAGACCTGTTCACGGAGCCGGCGCCGAAGCCCGATGAGATCCAGACCGAAGCGATCCTTTACGCTACCGAGGGCGCGCTGCCGATCGATACTCGGCGCGCCTGGGAGCAACTTTCGGCGCGGCAACGCCGTATAACCTCAAGCCTTGTCCAGCACGGCCGGGCGGACGGCGGCCGCGAAACTGCGAAGCCGGCGTGATCCATCCGCGCCGCCTCAAGGGCACGGCGTCCAATATCGCCCGCTACTACGCGGTGGGCGACTACTACTCCAAAGGGGCGGGCGAGCACTCGGAGTGGGGCGGGGCTATCGCGCGCGACTTGGGGCTCGAGGGCAAGGTCGATCCCGCCGCGCTCAAGGAACTGATCGCCGGGCGGGTTGCGGGCCAGCAACTCGGACGCCACCGGGCTAACGGGGAAATCGAACATCATCCCGGATGGGACTTTGCGGTCAACGCACCCAAGAGCGTTTCGATCATGGCGCTCGTCGCTGGCGACGACCGAATCATCGCCGCTCATGAGCGCGCGGTCAGCACAGCGCTGGGCTACCTGGAGGAACATGCGACGCTCCGGCGGCGGGACAGCGGTGAGATCGTGCACGAGACCACCGGGCGCCTGATCTTCGCCCGGTTTACCGAGCACGCCAGCCGGGAACTCGACCCGCATCTGCACACGCATGCCGTCGTCATGAACATGACCAACCACGAGCCCGGTGAGCAGATGGCGAGCCTCGAGACGCGGGCGATGTATGCCGAACAGATGGTCGCCGGCCAGGTCTACCGAAACGAATTGGCTCATGATCTGCGTTCGCTTGGCTATGCTGTCGACCACGACCCGCGCTCGGGCCTGTTCGAGATACGTGGAGTACCGGCGGAACTCATCGCCACGTTTTCCCAGCGTGCCGAGCAGATCGACGCCCATGCCAGCGAGCACGGCCTGACCGGCCAGGCCGAGCGGAGAAAGTCCTTCTACGAGACGCGCCCACCGAAAGCGAAGCAGGGGCTTGATGCTCTTCACCAGCAATGGACCGTGCGGAGTGCTCGGCTTTCCGAAGGTCTGGAACGAATGGTTGGCGAGGCGGTGCTGGCTGCGTCACCTGATCTCCAGATTGAGCAGAGAGTGGCGGCCCGTGCTGCGCTCTTCGGGATGCGTCAGGCGGAGACTGGCGAAGCAATCAACAACCTTGGCAGGATGATCAGGTTAGGTCTTGCAAGCCACGTCGGTGAGGTTCGTCTCGGCGACGTCCGACCGTTGCTCAACGAGCACGAGGAGCGCGGTAAGCTCCTCGCAACCCGTTCGGAGAGCGGCGACCAAATTCACACGCGCGGTCGAACCACGCGGAAGACTGCCCGCCTTGAGCAGTCGCTGGCCTGGCACCTTGCGCTCGCGCTCGAGGATGGACGCCCTATCGCGTCGTCGGATCGACTGCTCGCCGTCCTCGATACCGCGGGCCTCACTCCGGCTCAGGAGCGGGCGCTCGTCGATGCGGCGCTGTCGCGCGATAGGGTGACGGCGATCCACGGGGTGGCGGGTTCGGGCAAGTCGACTCTCGTTCGAGCGCTCAGCGTCGCTGCCGGGCAGGACACGACGTTCGTCGCGGTAGCTCCGACGTCATCTGCGGCGGCGAACCTTGGGGACACCGCCAGAATTGAATCACGCACCGTTGCCAGCCTCATTGCGAGCGGTGGCCGCGACATCACGGCTGCTCACGTCATGGTGTTGGACGAAGCGGGACAGCTCGGAAGCAGGCAGGCGCTTCGGATCCTTCAAATCAGCCGTGACACGGGCGCGAGGCTCCTCCTGCTCGGCGATAACAAGCAGACAGGTGCCATCGAGCAGGGCAAGCCGTTTTGGCTCCTACAGAGAATGGGCATGCCCACGGCGCTGCTCACCGAGTCCGTGCGCCAGCAGACGAAAGCCATGCAGGCCAGCGTCGCCGCGGCCAGATCGGGAGACTATGCTGCTTCGCTGGCTAGCCTCGACAGGGTCGTGAGTGGGGCGAGCGCCGACACGCTCGCCAAGATGTTGGTTTCGGAGTGGACCAGGCTGAAACCGGAAACCCGCACCAGCACGAATATCCTGGTCCTCGACAATGCCACACGATTGATCGTGAACGGCCAGATCCGCGAGGTGCTGAAGCGCGAGGGTGTCATCGCTGCAGAAAACACTCGGTTGGGAGTGCTGACGCCTTCTGGCATGTCGGCTGAGGAGCGGCATCACGCGCGGTTTTACGTCCGTGGTCAGGTCGTCACGTTTGGGCGCGATATCGCGGGTCTCGGTGTTGCCAAGGACACCGAATACCGGGTTCTTGGTCTTCGGCGGAATGGAAATGGCCGCCAGGTCGTTCAACTCGTAGATGAGCATGGCCGGGTCATCGGGTGGGATCCGAGGCTCGGCAGCGCACGCCAGGTCAACGTCTTCGCGTCCGAGGAAAGAAGTCTCGCCGTCGGTGATCGCATCCAGTGGCGGCTGGTCAGCAAGGAACTCGCGATCAAAAACGCCGAGCGCGGCACGGTTGAGAGCCTCGCCGGAACTGTCGCGACCATCCGATGGGATCGCGGTGATCGCCGCCAGGAAATCGATCTCAATCGGCACAAAACCTGGGATCACGGCTACGCCGAGACAATCTACTCGTCCCAATCGAAAACCTACGACCGCGCCTACGTGCTCGCGCCGGTGAACTCGAGCCTCGTCAACGGGCAGAACTATTACACCGCGATCACCCGCGCCCGCTTCGGCGTGAAGCTCTGGACCGAAGACGAGAAGCGGCTTGCGGAGAGGCTATCGAGCAGATCGGGAGAAAAAACATCTGCCCTTGAGGGGCTCGGGAGGCTCGGGCGTGATCGCGCGGATGCGCTCTCGGACCGCCATTTCGCTCAGATCGAAGTTCACCGAGCCGAGCAGCACCATCTTCGGGAAGATCGGCGCATGCGCGATTTCGAACGCTCGCGGACGCGTTCGACGCGTCTCGCTGTCGCCCAGACCCTGGCGGGCAATGCTCGAGATATATTCGCATCTCTCGAGCGCTTTGCGAGGGACGTTCTTGAACCCGCTCAAAGGTCGGAATCGAGGCCTGAGCGCGAGCTGCAGCCGCCCAATCATCAACACGAACGCTGAGGGTCCTCGATGATAGCCCGCCGTATCTTTCTTTGCCGCGCGCTCATTTCGCTGACGCTGGCCGTGAGCCTTTCAAGTCCGGCCTGGGCGCGTCTCCCGACGCGTGGAGCGGAGGAAGAAAGGGTAGGGCGTTGCATTCGTGTTGCCGCACGGGGAAGCGCCTGGCTGGAAAGGACACTATGGGGGCTGAGAGACCAGGAGGGTGGTTGGGTTGGCGCGGCGGTCCGCAATACCAACGGAACCCACGATCTTGGTCCGCTACAGGTAAACAGTTGGTGGGCGCCGCGGATCGCGGCGTTAGTCGGTCGCCCGACCGGACACGTCCGCCAGTGGCTGCAAAACGACCCGTGCTTCAATGTGCAGGCAGCGCGGTGGATCTTCCTGACCGGCCTCGCGATCACCGGGAACTATTGGGAGGCCGTGGGAACGTATCATAGCCCCACCGGATGGCGTCAGCGCAGTTATGCGCGGAGCGTAGCAACGCACCTTCGAAAGCGATTTGGGGCAGACGTCTTCGCCGCCGCAGCGAACCCGGCGGCCAGCCAGTCAGCGGACTAGAACGATGCCGCGCCCAACCATCTCGATCGACCAGGCGTCATCGTCTCATAATTCCAGTTTCCCGGTCGTCGTTTGATGACGGATCCCAACCTCTGCGAAGCTCTGGTGAAGCTCGACCGCAAGGTCTCGCGCGCTCTGCAGAACGGAATTGGAATCAAGCTGTCGTCAGCAGACTTGGAGCTGCTCGCGGCAATTGGAGTGATCGGCACTCTCGCTGAATCAAAGGCGAGGGCCTTGGAGGAACATGCTAAATGTCGGCGATCAAAGGGGGCGTCTATCAACGCGGACCCTTCTGGCTCGATCTTGTCAGAGGAAAAGACGGGGAAGCCCACCAGCGACCGATGGTACATCTGGTGGTATGATCCCTCCACCGGACGTCAGCAGCGGAAGACTACGGGCGCATCGAATGTTCGTGCAGCCTGCAACGCCTTAGACGACCACTACCTCGCCACCCACACGTCAACGGTCCTGGAGCAGGAGACCTATTCCGTTGGCGATGCCATGAGCGACTATTGGATCGAGCACGGGCAACACCTGGCCAGCGCGGCCGGGATCAAATCTCGATTTGCCCTGATGCAACGCTTCCTCGATGCCGAGGTTGCAGAGAGGCGGCTAAACGATCCGATCCTACCTGAGCACATCGATGATCGCCTCCTTTCGCGTTTTCGCGCCTGGGCGATCAAGATACCTATCGTAGCGCGAAAGAAGGATGCCGCAGGCAACTGGGTCGACGGCAAAAGCCGCCCAAGGACCGCATCGACGGTCGAGGAGAGCGTGATCCAGCTCAAGGCCGCGTTGAACTATGCCTTCAAGGCCCGCCGCACGCGCTACGTCCCCCCGCTCGCCCATAAGACTCGCAACCAGGTCACGCCGGAGCGGACCTACCGGCTGTCGGTGAATGCGATCGGCGAGCTTCTCGACTACAGTGTGCGCGGGGCGGGGAATTACGCTGGGCATGCGGATCGGCTTCTCCCCTTCCGCCGATATTTGATCGCAGCAGTTTGCACGCTGGCTCGCCCGGACGCGATTTACGACATGAGCGTAGATCGAAATCGTGAACAGTGGATGCAAAACGAGCGAATGTTCGCGCTCAATCCGGCCGGGAGGATCCAGACCAAAAAGTTCCGGCCGATCGTGCCCGTGGTCGATCTCCTGCATTTCTGGCTCTCATCGACGGATGAATGGTTCGTCTGTTCGGAACGCAGTAGCTACGATGAATCCGAGGGGGCACATGTCGTGACCCAGGGCAGGGTAGCGTCGGTCCGCTCCGCCTGGGACGGCGCCCGCCAGCAACTTGGCATCCCAGACGGCTGGGGTCCCAAATTGATCCGCCACAGCATGGCAACGATCCTCGCGAATCGCCGGGTGGACCTTTTCGAACTCGAGATGGCGTTAGGGCACAGGGTTTTGGGTAGGACGTCGAGCCGCTACGCGCTGTTCGATCCCGAGTATCTGGGCACTATCGCTGCAGGTATCGACGATGTGGTTTCGGACCTCGCCAAGGTGGCCGCTCCCGCATTTCACGCAAATTTCACGCAAAAATCCGACGAAATCCTGGCATTGCCGAGCTTAAGTCGAACAAGAAAAAGCCCCGCTAACGTCTTGCGTTAGCGGGGCTTTTTTCTGGACCGGCGAATGGTGGGCGTAGCAAGGATTGAACTTGCGACCCCTACGATGTCAACATAGTGCTCTACCACTGAGCTATACGCCCGCACCATTCGCCAGCCGGGCGGCTAACCGCCTCGGCGAGGGCAGGCCTCTAGCGAGGCTGCCTCCAGGATGCAATACGCTTTCTTAGATTAACGCTTGCGCCGAATGGCCGAACACCCGCTGCACTTCCAGAACCAGATCGCGCAGGTGGAATGGCTTCGACAGCACCTTGGCCTGCGGTGCTTCGCGGCTGGCCTTGAGCGTCACCGCGGCAAAGCCGGTGATGAACATCACCTTGGTTTCCGGGCACAGTTCGGCGCATCGCTGGGCGAGTTCGATGCCGTCCATCTCGGGCATGACGATGTCGGACAACAGCAGGTCGAAATGCTCGCGCTCCAGATAAGGCAGGGCTTCGGTGCCGCGGCTGACCGCGACGACTTCGTAGCCTGCATTTTCGAGCGCGCGCGCGAGATAGACGCGCATCGCTTCCTCATCTTCGGCGAGCAGGATGCGAATCATGGGTCTCCGGTCCGTCTATTCTTTGGGCGAGCCTCATAACGCTCGCGGTCGACAGGCTATAGAGGCTTTCGGGTTAAAATTCTCGTCCCAATAACGGATGGCCTACTTTGACACAAAGCCCGCTAAAGTTCAGCTTCGGCGCATGAACGGTACCGAATCGGAAGCAGGCGAATCGCATTTGTCGACAGGTGGGCAGATTCCGGGGTCCGCAGGTGTTCATGCCTTCACCGTGTCGGGGCCGCTTCCCTCCGCGATTCCCGTACTGATCGCCGTGCCGCATGCCGGGCGCGCCTATCCGGGTTCGTTGCTCGAGCGGATGCGCAATCCGGGCTTTGCTGCGCTGCGGCTCGAGGATCGCTATGTCGACCTGCTGGCCGAGAAGGTCGCGGCCGAGACGGGGGCAACCTTGCTGATCGCCCACGCGCCGCGTGCGATGATCGATCTCAACCGCGCGGCCGACGATGTCGACTGGGACATGTTCGGCTGCGGCGCGCCGGCCGATGTCGGCAGCTATACGCCGGGCAAACGCGCGCGTAGCGGCCTCGGTCTGATTCCGCGGCGGCTACCGGGAATCGGCGAGCTGTGGAAGCGGCGTCACGACGAGCACGATCTCGCCGCGCGCATCTCGCAAATCCACGAGCCCTATCACGTCGCTCTGGGTGAGGAACTGGCCAAGCTGCGCGATCGTTGGGGCGCGGCGCTGCTGTTCGACCTGCATTCGATGCCGCCGCTCGCCCTGCGCGGGGGCCAGGCGCCACCGGAATTCGTCCTCGGCGATCGTTTCGGCACGAGCTGCCACGGCAGCCTGATCGGATCGTCCTTCGCCTATCTCGCCGAGATGCGGCGCGGCGCGGCGCACAACCGGCCCTACGCGGGCGGCTATGTGCTCGAGCGTCACGCGGCGCCGGGCGAGGGGCTGCACGCGTTGCAGCTCGAGATCGACCGCAGTTCCTATCTCGATCGCGGCTGAACGAACCAGGCAAGGGATTCGCCGCGATCGCGCATCTGCTGACCGGATTGGTACGCAGGCTCGCGGTCGAGGTCGCCGCGCTTGGCCGCGTTAGTTCGTCGCCGGGCTGGGCCGAAGCGGCCGAATAAGCCCCGAGGCGGATGGCCGATAAAAAACCACCTCGTGCAATGCACGAGGTGGCCAAGGTTCAGGGAGGAGGTGCACGATGTGCACCAAGTCCCATCAGGCCATGAGGGTAGCGCTGACAGGACTCACCTAAAATAGGCCTAGCTGCCCGGCCTTGCAACCCCCGAACCGCATACTGGCACAAGACATAGGTCGAATGTGGAGTAGGCTTGGCTCGAATCCGGAGGCAAGCCCCATGCGAAGAAGGGCGCGGACCGCTGCCGGCCGCGCCCTTCCTGCGATTTTCTACGCTCTCCCAGATCGAGAGCGGCTTCTAGATCAGGCCGGCACGGGCGCGGGAACCGGACCCTTGCCGAGCTGCACCTGGCGGCTGAAGATATCGCGGACGAGTTCGAGCGAGAACAGGTGCGCATAGATCAGGGGCAGCAGGCCGCTCTGGTTCCAGCCGCGCAGCACGTCGCCGCGGACTTCGCGCAGCTTGCTTTCGTCGACCATGCGGAAGCCGCGATAGGTGAAGGGCTGTTCTTGGCCTTCGATCTGCAACGCCAGTTCGCCGTCCATCAGCAGGTCGTGCTTCTTGAGCTCGGCCGTGAAGGTAGCGGTCTTCTGCCCGGCGATCTCGAACTGCTCGCAGAACTGCAGCGTCGCCTTGGTGCTTTCCGACGGCTCTTCGCCTTCGAACAGCGGCTGACCTTCATCGAACTCGCCGATGAGCCCACTGGTCGGGTCGAAGCAGAGCGACAGTTCTTCCGACTCCGGCTGAAGCTTGGCCAGCATGAACGGATAGCGGCGGGCATAGGCGGGGATGTAGACCGGGTTGGTCAGCGCGCCCTCGTCATCGACGTAGACGTTGATGCCCTCGTTCATGCCCATCAGCGCGAGCGGCACGGAATCTTCGCCGCTCGAGAAGACGATCGGGAAGTGGCGCTGCGCCATCGGGAATTCCTCGACGGTCAGCGGGATAGCGTGCTGGCCGACGAGCCAGGGCGCGCGATCGGTGCCCTTGCTGTTCCAGCCGGCGTGATCCTGCCGGTTAAGCGGAGCGAGATCCTTGTAGAAAATCGGCAACGAAGCATTCTGCGGCGCGCTGGCCATGAAAGGTCTCCTGTGGAGCGCTGGAAGTCGCGCTGCCCTTTAGGCGCTGGCCGTTACCCGCGCAAGCTGAGGAAGGCCCCAGTTTGCGCTAAATCAGCTCGAAATTAACTTGCCCGGATTGAGCAGTCCGGCGGGGTCGAGCGCAGCCTTGACGCGGCGCATGATGTCGAGTGCGACCGGGTCGCCGAGCCTGGCCAGTTCGTCGCGCTTGAGCTGGCCGATGCCGTGCTCGGCCGAGATCGAACCGCCCCAGCGGGTGACCAGATCGTGGACCTGGCGGCTGATCGCCTTGCCATCGCCGAGCTGCCAGTTCGGCTCGGTACCGGCGGGCGCGATGACATGGAAATGGACGTTGCCGTCGCCGAGGTGGCCGAAGGCGACCGCCTCGGTTCCAGGCCAGGCCTTTTCGATTTCCGGCACGGCGGCCTCGACGAATTCGGGCATGCGTTCGACGGGCACTGAGATGTCATGCTGGACGGCAATTCCGCGCGCACGTTCGGCCGGGGCGATCGATTCGCGCAGCAGCCAGAAGGCTTCGGCCTGGGCCTCGCTGGCGGCGAAAGTGGCGTCCTCGACTAGACCCTGTTCGAAGGCTCCGGCGATGGCTGCCTCGCAGCGCTCCCGCAGGCCTTCGGCCGAGGCGCGGTCGGCGACGACCTCGACCAGTGCGTGCCAGGCGTGCGGCCCCCCCCAGCGGGGCACGGGCGTCGGGCAGATGTGCGAGCACGGCCTCTAGGCAGCTCCGCGGCAGGACCTCGAACTGTTCGACCGCCTCGCCGATCGCATCCTCGCAATAAAGCAGCAGCGCGCGGGCGGCCTTGAGCGAGGGCAGGCCGGCCCAGATCACCACGCGGTCGGCCACCGCGGGCAGAAGCCGCAGCGTCGCCGCGGTGACGATTCCCAAGGTTCCTTCGGAGCCGATCAGCAACTGCTTGAGATCGAAGCCGCGGTTGTCCTTCTTCAGCGGCGTCAGCTGCGAGAACAGACTGCCGTCGGCCAGCACGGCTTCGAGGCCGAGTACTTGCGCCCGCATCGAGCCGTGGCGCAGCACCTGGCCGCCGCCGGCATTGGTCGAGATCAGCCCGCCGATCGTGGCCGAGCCCTTGCCGCCGAGCGTCAGCGGGAAGCGCAGCTCCTTCTCGGCCGCGGCTTCGTGCAACGTCTGCAGCACTACCCCGGCCTCGCAGACAGCCTTGCGGCCTTCGCCGTCGACTTCGCGTATCGCGTTCATCCGGCGCAGCGAGAGGAGCAGTTCACCACCTTCCTCGTCAGGCGTCGCCCCGCCCGACATCGAGCTGTTGCCGCCCTGCGGCACGATCGGCACGCGGTGCGCGGCGCAGAGCTTGACCAGTGCGGCGACCTCCTCGGTGCTCGCCGGAGATGCCATCGCGAGCGCCCGGCCGGTGAATCGCCCGCGCCAGTCGGTGAGCCAGGGGGCCATGAGGTCCGGGTCGCTGGTAAGGCCTCGGGGCCCGAGCAGGGAACCGGCTTCGGCGAGGAAGGTGTCGCTGGCAGTCATGCCGCAGCTATGGCACAGACGAAGCGGGGTTGCATCCATCATGGCGTCCAGAAGGCTGGCCAAAGGGCTGGATTGTGCGGATTGCCGGCCTCCCGTCTCTTGCTCCGGCTGCCCAGTTAAGCGATGGTTCAATTAAGCGGCGTATTGGGTGGCGGGGGATAGGCCGCGCCTCCCGACGTTGGCACGCGCACCTTTGAGCAGAATTGACCGATGAGCTTCGCCGCCGTTTTGCTCACACCCTTCGTGCTGCTGTTCCCGGCCGCGGGCGTGATCGAACTGCGCGATCCATATGAGGTGCCCTACGCGGCGATGGGCGAGAACCCGCCGCCTCGGCCCGATATGCTCCCCAGTGGCTCGGCCGAGACCGCGAAGTGGATATTCAGCGACGTCGCCGAAACCTTCCGTGTCCAGGCCCAGAACCAGGTGCGCATCGAGCAGCACATGTCGATCCGCATCACGCCGTTATCGCGGCCGATGCCGGTCCCGCGGCCGGTGATCATGGATTTGCCAGGTCGCGAACTCGCGCCGCGCATGGTCGAGCGCAACATGGGGCGCTGCGTTTCGGTGGCCAATATTTCGGGTGTTCAGCCGGACAACGGCGGCCGCCTGATCCTGTTCCTGCGCGATCGACGCATGGTCAGTGCCGTGCTCGAACGCGCCTGCCGTGCGCGCGATTTCTACTCGGGCTTCTACATCGAGCGGACCAGCGACGGGCAGCTATGCGTCGATCGCGACACGCTGCTCTCGCGCAGCGGCGCCAATTGCAAGCTGACGCGCATCCGCCAGTTGATCGATGCCGACGAATAGGGCCGACGAATAGGCGCCATTTCCAGCGTCATTTCCTTGACTTTGCCGCTCGATTGAGCCTAACGCGCCGCAGTTTCCAGCTCGGGCGACCGAGCGGGGTAGGGGCTGGCACGTGAGCGCCGGCCCATCTGTTTTTCGGACATCAGCCAAGCCTATGAATTTCGCCGATCTCGGCCTGTCAGACGAATTGCTGCAATCGGTCACTGCGGCCGGTTACGACACGCCGACCGCAATCCAGGCGCAGGCGATCCCGCCGGTGCTGATGATGAAGGACATCATCGGCATTGCCCAGACGGGCACGGGCAAGACCGCCAGCTTCGTGCTGCCGATGATCGACATCCTCGCCCACGGCCGCCGCCGCGCGATGATGCCGCGCTCGCTGATCCTCGAGCCGACGCGCGAGCTTGCCGCTCAGGTCGCCGAGAATTTTGAGAAGTACGGCAAGAACCACGACCTCAAGATGGCGCTGCTCATCGGCGGCGTGCAGATGGGTGACCAGGTCAAGGCGCTGAACGAGGGCGTCGACGTGCTGATCGCCACGCCGGGCCGGCTGATGGACCTGTTCGAACGCGGCAAGATCCTGCTGACCGGCTGCGATCTGCTCGTCATCGACGAGGCCGACCGTATGCTCGACATGGGCTTCATCCCCGATATCGAGAACATCTGCACGAAGCTGCCGGCCAACCGCCAGACGCTGCTGTTCTCGGCGACGATGCCGCCGCCGATCAAGAAGCTGGCCGACCGCTTCCTGACCAATCCGAAGTACATCGAGGTGGCTCGGCCGGCTTCGAACAACGCCAACATCGCCCAGCACAAGGTCAAGGTGCAGTCCAGGCAGAAGCGCGAAGTTCTGCGCCACCTGCTGCGGACCGATAACGTCGGCACCGCGATCGTCTTCGCCAACCGCAAGACCACGGTGCGCGAGCTGGCCAAGAGCCTCAAGCAGCACGGCTTCTCCGCCGGCGAGATCCATGGCGACATGGACCAGTCCTCGCGCATCGCCGAGCTCGACCGGTTCAAGGCGGGCACGATCAACATCCTCGTCGCCTCCGACGTTGCTGCGCGCGGGCTCGACGTCAAGGGCGTCAGCCACGTCTTCAACTTCGACACCCCCTGGCATCCGGACGACTACGTCCACCGTATCGGCCGCACCGGCCGCGCGGGCGCCACGGGCCGCGCCTTCACTTTCGTCGCCGACGAGGACGCCGAGGCGATCGCCAATGTCGAGAAGCTGACCGGCGGTGCGATTCCGCTGTTCGAGGTTCAACTCGAAGGACGCGATGAACGGCCGGCGCGCGAAGAACGGCCTGTCCGGGAGGAACGCTCTGCTCGGGAGGAGAGGCCCCGCCGCGAGCGCGATGCGCGCAGTCCGTCACGCGACCGTGAGGAAAGGCAGCCCCGGGACCAGCGGCCCGATGGCAGGCGCCCCGAAGAACGCGCACCGCGCCGCGAGCGCCGGCCTGAAGCCGAGCCCGCCAGCGAGGGGTGGAACGGGCCGATCCCGGACTTCCTGGGCATTTCAGCACTGTAACGCGCGGCGGTCCTCGCTTAGGGCCACGGTTATTGTGACAAGCCGTGGACAGTTCGGTCATTATACGTATAGCTGACGGGGTCGCCGCTTGGGCCGCGCCTTTGTGCCGGTGACACGTCGAGCGTCATCGTCAGGGGTTTACATTGGGCCGATTCAACGACTTGCGCCGCTTCCACCGTGAGCGCGCCCGATGACCGTGGCCTCCTTCGCCCTGTCGCTCGCCCTGAGTATGGCTCCGGCCGCCGATGCTGCTACCGATGCGGCACAGAGTGGCGCCACCAGCACCGCCACGCCCGCCAGTATGGGGGCGGCGCCCATTCCGATGACACCGGTTGTGCCGGCGGAACTAGACCCCGAAGCCCGGCCGTCCATTCCCGGTGCTCCGCCAGCACCCGCCGTTCCCGCTGCTCCGCTTCCACCAGCCGCGGCCGCTACGCCCCCCCCCGCCGCAGCCCGATCACAAGCCCGCCGCCGGGGGCGATATCGTGGTGACCGCGCGCGAAAAGGACCCGGCTGATCCGATGGCTGACCTTAACGCCAAGTCCTATGTCGTCGTCCAGGCGGTCGATCAGGCTGTCGTCGGCCCGGTGTCGATGGGTTACAAGAACGTGATGCCCAAGCCGATCCGGCTAGGGCTCAGGAACTTCCTGCGCAATCTCGAAGAGCCCATCACCGCTCTCAACTTCCTGCTGCAACTCAAGCCGGGCCGGGCGGTCAAGTCGGCCGGACGGTTCACTTTGAACTCGACGATCGGCGTCGGCGGTCTCGTCGATGTGGCGAAGCGTAAGCCGTTCAATCTGCCCTATGTACCCAACGGCTTCGCCAACACCTTCGCCTGCTACGGTATCGGGCCGGGACCCTATTTCTTCCTGCCGCTAGTCGGCCCGACGACGCTGCGCGATGTGATCGGCGTCAGTATCGACCGTTTCCTGATGCCCGCGGTGATCGGCAAGCCGCTCGATCGGCCATACTATGCGATCCCCGCGAATATCATCGATTCACTCAATGATCGCATCGATATCGACGAACAGCTCAAGGAAATCCGGGCCAATTCGTCCGACCCCTATGTGGCGACTCGCGAACTCTACCTGAGCCAGCGCAGGTCCGAAATCGCGTCGATCTGCCCGAAGAAAGGCGAGAAGGTCGATCCGAAGCTGGTACCGCGTCCGGGCAAGGGCATCGACTGAGCGGGCAGCTCAACCCGCCAGCTTGACGAAGCTGTCGATCACGCGCTTGAGGCCCCCCGGTCTCGAAATCGATTTCGAGCTTGTTGCCTTCCTGCGCGACGACCCTGCCGTAACCGAACTTGTCATGGAACACGCGCAGACCAATCTCTATGTCACTCCGTGGCTTGGCAGCGAAACTTGCTGCACTTCGCGAGGGTTCTGCCAGCCTTTTGGGCGTAGGATCGTAGCTCTGGGCGGCCGCGCGCTGCCACCCCGGACCGCGGGTCATCGTGCGCGCCGGTTGAGCGCGAGCGACATCGGCGAAGGGGTCGCCGTGCTCGGACCACTGCGCGCGCCATAGCGAGGCCCCGCCCGACAGCGTGGTTTCCTGCTCGACATGCGCCGCGGGCAGTTCGGCGATGAAGCGCGAGGGGATGGAACTGGTCCACTGGCCGTAGATCCGCCGGTTCGCCGCGTGGAGGATTGTGCAGCGCCGGCGCGCGCGCGTGATCGCGACATAGGCCAGCCGCCGCTCCTCCTCGAGCGCGGCGAGCCCGCCCTCGTCGAGCGAGCGCTGCGAGGGGAATACGCCTTCCTCCCAGCCGGGCAGGAACACGTTGTCGAATTCGAGCCCCTTGGCGGCGTGGATGGTCATGATCGTGACCTTCTCCACGTCACTGGCCGCGTCGTTGTCCATGACGAGGCTGACGTGTTCGAGGAAATCGCCGAGCGTGTCGTATTCTTCCATCGCGCGTGCGAGCTCGGCGAGGTTTTCGAGCCTCCCGGCCGCCTCGGCGCTGCGTTCGGCTTGAAGCGCGGCGGTATAACCCGACTCGTCGAGTAAGGTCCGCGCGAGCTCGGCCGGGCTCACGCTTTTCGCCAGATCGCGCCAGCGCGCGAAGTCGCGCATCAGCGCGAGGAGGGTGTTGCGCGCGCGAGCGGGCAGCTCGTCCGTGTCGACAATCTCGGTGGCGGCAAGGGCCAGCGGCACGCCGCGCGCACGGGCATGCCGGTGAAGCTTTTCGAGACTCTTGTCGCCCAGTCCGCGCTTGGGCGTGTTGTAGATGCGCTCAAATGCGAGGTCGTCGGCGGGCTGGGCGATCAATCGCAAATAGGCCAGAGCATCGCGCACTTCGGCGCGCTCGTAGAAACGAAAGCCACCGATTATCTTGTAGTTGAGGCCGATAGCTATGAAACGATCTTCGAACTCGCGGGTCTGGAACTGCGCGCGCACGAGAATGGCGATGCGGGCGAGTGGGGCGCCTTCGCGTTCAAGCCGCTCGATCTCGTCCCCCACGCGGCGCGCTTCCTCGGGCCCGTCCCAGACGCCGATGACGCGGACCTTGTCGCCACCATTCGCCTGGGTCCAAAGCGTCTTGCCGAGCCGCTCGCTGTTGGCGTTGATCAGCCCCGAGGCAGCGGCGAGGATGTCGGGCGTCGAACGGTAGTTCTGTTCTAGCCGGATCACCTTGGCGCCCGGAAAATCCTTTTCAAAGCGCAGGATGTTGGCGACTTCTGCGCCGCGCCATGAATATATCGACTGGTCGTCGTCACCCACCACGCAGATGTTCTGCCGCACCTGCGCGAGCAGCCGCAGCCATAGATACTGAACCTGGTTGGTATCCTGGTACTCGTCGACGAGGATATATTTGAAGCGCTGCTGGTACTGTTCGAGCACCTCGCGGTGCTGGCGAAAGATGTTGACCATGTGCAGCAGCAGGTCGCCGAAGTCGCAGGCATTGAGCGTCTTCAGCCGTTCCTGGTAGAGCGTGTAGAACTGCTTGCCGCGGCCGTTGGCATAAGCCTCGTTCTCGGCGGCATCGAGGTCGGCCGGATTGAGCCCGCGGTTCTTCCAGCGGTCGATCAGTCCGGCAAGCTGGCGCGCAGGCCAGCGCTTCTCATCGAGGTCGTTCGCCTGGATCAACTGCTTCAGGAGTCGCAACTGATCGTCGGTATCGATGATCGTGTAGTTAGACTGCAGATCGACCAGCTCGGCATGGCGGCGCAGCATCTTCGCGGCGATCGAATGGAAGGTGCCGAGCCAGGGCATGCCCTCGACCGCCGGTCCGATCATGTGCCCGACGCGCTCGCGCATCTCGCGCGCAGCCTTGTTGGTGAAAGTGACGCAGAGTATTTCCGAAGGCCAGGCCCGGCGCGATCGGACGAGGTGTGCGAGTCTTGCGGTAAGCGCAGCGGTCTTGCCCGTGCCCGCCCCGGCCAGCATCAGCACTGGTCCCTCGCAAGTCAGCACCGCCTCACGCTGCGGCGGATTCAGCCCGGAAATCAACGTTTCATCGATGGCTTCGGGCAGGGGGGCAGGATGGTCGGACACCCGTGAACAGCTAGGGAACAAGCCGCCGCTGCGCAAGGGCGCTTGGTCCCTGGGCGCGGAACAATCGTCGGAAGGGCGGGTTTTCCGGTCACCAAGCTTCTACTGGAGAGTGACATGCGAAACCTGCTTCTTACGAGCGCCGCTGCGCTCGCGCTGGCCTGCGGGACCAGTGCCGTTTCCGCCCAGAGCGCCCCTTCCAACGTGGCGCCTGCCGCCCCGGCGATGACCTCGACGCAGAAGGCGAGCTATGAGTCCTGGCCTGCCGACAAGAAGGTGTCGTATGACAAGTGGCCGGCCGAATATCAGGCCTACTTCTGGAGCCTGTCTTCGAGCCAGCAGACCGGCTGGTTCGCGCTGAGCGACGCCCAGCGCAAGCAGGTCTACGACATGCCGCCGGCCAGTCGCGCTGCCGCCTGGGTGTCGATCGAGCAACAGCTGGCAGGTGCGTCTGCTTCGGCGGCACCGCCGTCGGCCTCCACCTCGACGCCACCTGAAGCTACAGCCGTTCCGCCGCCGAGCGACAGTGATGCCGCCGCTGCGCCCGAGCAGGTCCAGGCCAATCCAGTCGGCTCGTCGCAGGCCGCAGACCCGGCGCCGGATCCGGCCAACGCTGGTGCGCCCGTAGCCCCGTCGATGCCGGCCGATCCGAGCTATAACGCCGGCCCGTACAAGGGCGCGCTGTCCGCGCCGCCGGCTGACGCGATGAACAAGACCTATCCGGTGTGCTCGCGCACGATCCAGGATAGCTGCCGCAATCGCGGCGGGATTTAACCAGGCGGGGCCTTCGGGTCGCATCACCCGCCGAGGAGGGCGCCGGGAAACCGGCGCCCTTTTTGCCAGAATCTCTTTTGTCTTGACGCTCCGCCCGCGAGCGGAGAGCGGTGCGCGCCATGCATCCCTTACGCGCCCACCGCCGCATCCTCGCCGCCGCCCTCGTTGGCACTGCGGTCGAGTTCTACGATTTCTACATCTACGCGACGGCGGCGGCGCTGGTATTCGGGCCGCTATTCTTCCCCGCGGAAAGCGCCGCGGCACAGACGCTGTTCGCGCTGATGAGCTTCGGCATCGCTTTCATCGCCCGGCCGGTGGGCGCCGTGGCTTTCGGTCATTTCGGCGACCGCATCGGGCGCAAGTCGACTCTGGTCGCCTCGTTGATGCTGATGGGCGCCTCGACGCTGCTGATCGCCTTCCTGCCGACCTATGCCATGGCAGGCTGGGTGGCCCCGCTGCTGCTCTGCATCCTGCGCTTCGGCCAGGGTTTCGGGCTTGGCGGCGAATGGGGCGGGGCGGCGCTGCTGGCGGTCGAGAACGCACCCAAGGGCTGGGAAGCGCGGTTCGGTGCGGCGCCGCAGCTTGGCGCGCCGGTCGGCTTTCTCGCCGCCAACGGGCTGTTTCTGCTGCTCGGGCTCGGCCTGTCCGACCAGGACTTTCGCGAGTGGGGTTGGCGCGTTCCTTTCCTCGCCAGCGCCGTGCTCGTCGGCGTCGGGCTCTGGGTGCGGCTCAGAATCGGCGAGACGCGCGAGTTCCGCGAGGCGATCGAGCGCGAGGTACCGCCACCGGTGCCGCTTGCCCGCTTGCTCGCGCACCACTCCGGGGCGGTGCTGGCCGGGAGCGCGGGTGTGATCGCCTGCTTTGCGATCTTCTACCTCGCCACGGCCTATGCGCTCGCCCAGGGCACTGGCGCGCTCGGCTATCCGCGCGAGACCTTCCTGGCGGTGCAGCTCGCCGCCAACTGCTTCCTTGCGGTGGGCATCGTGCTGGCCGCCCTGCATTCGGACCGGGCAAGTCCGCGCCGCGTGCTGATGATCGGTGCCCTGGCGACCGTGGTGTTGGGTCTGGTGTTCGGCGCGGGGCTCGGCTCGGGTTCGCTCTGGCTGGTCTTCGCGACCCTGGCCGCGGCCCTGCTTGTCATGGGCTATGTCTATGGCCCGCTCGGGGCATGGCTGCCGACGCTGTTCCCGGTGCCGGTGCGCTACAGCGGCATATCGGTGGCGTTCAATGCCGGCGGCATCGTCGGCGGCGCGGTGACGCCGGTGCTCGCGCAGATGCTCGCGGTCGAGGGCCGGGGCGGGCAGGCGGGGCTGCTGCTCTCGGCCGCGGGGCTAGTGACCCTGCTCGGCGTGAGCCTGGCCCGGCCGCCGCGCGACAGTGTATCTTAGTGTAACGTATCGAAACCGGGCCATCGGCTCGATCGTTGCTCCTCCGCAGGGCGACTCCTTCGAGGAGGTTTCCTATGACCACCAAGACTGTCATGGCCGCCGTGCTGCTCACTGGAATGCTGCTGAGCGGCGCGGCTATGGCCAACGCGCGGCCAACTAGCGACAATCAGGAGGCGACCGTGGTTCAGCGCGATGCCGCGGGCCACGCGGTGCGCGTGCAGGTCGACGGCACCGAATATGCCGTTTGCCGCGGCGAGATGCAGGACGATTGCATAAATCCGCGCCAGGCCGGGCTGCACTTCGGCAACGAGCCGCTCGATCACTGGCCGGGCCGGCCGGCCTCCGAGGCGGAATAACCTCTAGCTCGCCAACCGCAGCAGCGTGAGCCGTGCCTTTCCGACCTTGCGGTCGGCCACGGCTTCGAGGCTGCGGACGCGCGGTTCCTCGTCGGCCGCGGTCTCGAGGCTGATCCAGGTGGCCTCGCCGATCCAGCCGAGCCGGACCAGCTTGTCGAGCGCGACAGCGCCGGCGCCGCTGCCGTAGGGCGGATCGAGCAGGATCAGGTCCAGCGGCGCCTTGGCGGGCCCGAGCGCCATGACCGAGCTCGCCCGCACGTCGCATTCGCTTTGCGCCCGCAGCGCCGCGATGTTCTGGCGTAGGGCACGGATTGCGGGGGCATCCTGCTCGACGAAGATCGCGCTGACAGCACCGCGCGATAGCGCCTCCAGCCCCAGCGCCCCCGAGCCGGCGAAGAGATCCGCCACGGTCAGCCCTTCGAAGGTACCGAGCCGGCTGACCAGCATGGAGAACAGCGTCTCGCGCGTGCGGTCGGCGGTCGGGCGGGTGGTGTCACCCTGCGGCGCGACTATGTTGCGACCGCGCCATTGGCCGGCGATGATCCTCACTTGCGGGGCCCACGGCGATCGTTGGGTCTGCCGCCGCCAGTCTTGCCACCGTGAGGCTTGCGGGCACCGGGCTTGCCGTCTGGCTTGCCTCCGGGCCTGGGCGGACGCGGCTTGCGCGTTTCGAGACCCGCCTTCTCAGGATCGGGCTTGCGCGCCAGCGGCTTCTTCACTGCGGGCTTCGGCTTGGACAGCGGGCGCTCGGGCTCGCGTGCTGGGCGCGCCGGTTGGGTGCGCGGCCGGTCCTCCACGGTGCGCGGCGTGAAATCGGCCGAGCCCGGCACTTTCAGGCTCTTGCGGAACTTTTCGACATCGACCTGGCGGATTTCCACCGCCGCGCCGCGCGGCAGATCGAGTAGCTCGAAGGGCCCGTAGGAGGTGCGCAGCAGCCGGCTGACTTCGAGCCCCAGATGCTCGAGCACGCGGCGGACTTCGCGGTTCTTGCCCTCGGTCAGCGTCACTTCGATCCACTGGTTGGCGCCGGTGCTGCGCTCCATATTGGCGTCGATCTTGCCGTAGCGCATGCCGTCGATCTCGATGCCCTCGATCAGCTCTTCGAGCTGGGCCTGGGTCACCGGGCCGAAAGTCCGGGCTCGGTAGGTGCGGGGGATGCCGGTCGCGGGCAGTTCCAAAGCCCGCTTCAATTCGCCGTCGTTGGTGAGCAGCAGCAGCCCCTCGGTGTTGAAGTCGAGCCGGCCGACCGGCATCAGCCGTGGCGTGCCCTCGGGCAGCGCGTTGCGCAGCGCTGTGTAGATCGTCGGCCGCCCGGCGGGATCGCGCTCGGCGGTGATCAGGCCCGACGGCTTGTGGAACACGAACAGCCGCGCCGGCTCGGCCGCTTTCACCGGCTTGCCGTCGACGCTCACGCCCTTGAGATTGGCCAGCACCGTATTGGGCGTGGTGATCACGTCCTCGCCGAGCTTTACCCGGCCCTCGGCGATCATCCGCTCCACCTCGCGCCGGCTGGCGATGCCGGCACGGGCCAGGAGCTTGGCGATGCGTTCGCCGGCTCTGGCGCCGGCAGGGGTTTCGGATGGTTCTGGGGTGGGGGACATCAGCGGCCCTTAGCCTTGTGGACAAGGGGCGTCAAAAGCTTGGCCTCGGGGTGCCCTGCCGGGAATTACCCGCTAGCCTCGCCGCGTTCAGGGCTGGAGTACGAGCATGACCGAAACGGTGGCCGAAGCGCCGCGCAGCCTCTGGGATTCGGTGAAGCCCTATTTCGAGAAGGAATCGCTCGCCGCCTTCTTCCTCGGCGTGTCCTCGGGCTTTCCCTATGCGATGCTCGGTGCGACCCTGACGACGCGCCTGGCGCAGGACGGGATCGACAAGAAGACCGTCACGGCCTTCACGCTCGCATTCCTCGTTTACAACCTCAAGTTCCTCTGGGCCTGGGTGGTCGACGGCGTCCACCTGCCGCTGATCGGTCGGCTGGGCCAGCGGGTTTCGTGGATGCTGGTCTGCGGCCTGCTGGTCATCGCCGCGGTGGTCAACCTAGCACTGGTCGATCCCGCCGCGGACATCAGCGCGACCGTGGTTGCTGCGGTGCTGCTCGGCGCTGCCGGGGCGACCTTCGACATCGTCATCGACGCCTACCGGATCGAGACCTTGAAGCCCTACCAGCTCGGCACCGGTTCGGGCATGTCGCAATACGGCTGGCGGATCGGCTCGGCCGGAGCGGGCGCGCTGGCGCTGGTCGTCGCGGCGCGCTGGGGCTGGGCTTCGGCCTATGTCGCCTGCGCCGGCCTGGCGATCCCGGCCATGCTGACCGCGCTGCTGATGGGTGAGCCCGAACGCCACCGTGAACCGGCAGCGAAGAAGGGCCTGGCCGAGGTCTGGGCCTCGATCGTCGGGCCTTTCGCCGAATTCTTCCAGCGCAATGGCGCCTTCCTCGTGCTGCTGTTCATCCTGGTTCACAAGATCGGCGACACGCTGGCGAACCTGACCTTCCGTCTGCTGTTCGACGACCTCGGCTTCAGCAATGACGAGATCGCCATCTTCGACGTCGGCGTGGGTTTCTGGGCCTATCTGATCGGCATCTTCATCGGCGGCGTTGCTTACGCCAAGCTCGGCCTCAAGCGTTCGGTGCTGATCGCGCTGGTGCTGATGGGGGTATCGAACCTGTCGTTCGCGGCTCTCGCCGCGGCCGGCCATTCGAACATCGGCATGGCCGGCGCGATCGGCTTCGAGAATATCGCTTCGGGCTATGGCGGCGTGGTCGTGGTCGCCTATTTCTCGGCGCTGGCCGATCTGCGCTTCACTGCGACGCAATATGCGCTGATCTCGGCCGCGGCGAGCGTGGTGGGGCGGTTCTTGACCGGCACGACGGCCGGCGCAATGATCGAGTCGATGGGCTATGTGAACTTCTACCTGCTCACCACGGTGCTGGCGCTGCCGGGGATCGTGCTGTTCTGGTGGATGTGCCGGACGGGCCTGGTCGACGCGGCGATGGGCACGGCGGGAGAGGCCGAAGGGTGACACAAGTTACACCCCGTAACCTTCGTGTTCCGCCTCTAAGTAGTATGATTTAAATATGAAAAACCCCATCTGTGCCGGGTGACACTGAAGGGGGGAGTAGTTTTTCCCGTTACCAGCGATGTCAAGGAGCGTGCGGCGTAAGTGCCGTCAGGCCTTTCTGACACAGTGTGGCGATGTAGGAAAACGGCGCGGTACTAGTCCGGTATCTCGCCATTTAGCCGCAGGACTTCGCCGGCGAGGTAAAGCGAGCCAGCGATCAGCACGTCGCCCCCATCATCTTCATTGGCCGGCGGCAGCGCGCCGAGCGCGTCCTCCACCTTGGCGAAGCTGCGGATCGGCAACGCGGTGAAGGGCGCGAAATCCTCGGGAGCGTGGGCGTCGTGGCCGGGGGCCGGGACGACGGAGATGCTCAGAAGTTGATTCGCCAGTGGCGCTACGATCGCCGAGGGGTCCTTGTTGGCGAGCATGCCGATGACGAGGTGTAACTTGAGGCCGCCGAAATGGCGTGCGATCGCCGCGCCTGCGTCGGGATTGTGGCCGCCGTCGAGCCAGACCTCGCGGCCCGGCACCAGCGCGGCCAGCGGGCCGGCGCCCAAAAGTTGCAGCCGCGCCGGCCAGCGGGCGGAGCGGATGCCTTCGGCCATTGCCTCTGGAGAAACCTGCACCGCGTCCTGGTGTCGCAGCATGGCCACGGCCAGCGCGGCGTTGTCGGCCTGGTGCGCGCCGGCGAGCGCGGGGAGGGGCAGCGTCAGTTCGCCGCGCGCGTCGCGATAGACGATGGCTTCGCCCACGTCGGCGAACCAGTCCAGACCGCGCATCGCCAGTTTCGCGCCGTGTTCTTGCGCCGAGGCGATCACGGTCTTGGCGACGTCCAGCGGATAGGCCTGCGTCACCAGCGGCGCGCCGGGGCGGGCGATGGCCGCCTTCTCGAACGCGATGCGAGAGAGTGGTTCCTGCGGCACGCCTTCCTCGGGACGCAGCAGGAAGGCCTCGTGGTCGATGCCGAGCGAGGCGATGCCGCAGGCCGCGGGATGTTCGAGCACATTGGTCGCATCGAAGCGGCCGCCGAGGCCGACCTCGATCACACAGGCATCGGCCGGATGCTCGGCGAAGGCGAGGAAGGTGGCCGCCGCGGTGACTTCGAAGAAGCTCGGGCCGAGGTCTGCCGAGACGTCGAGCACCTGCTTGAGCCGCGCGGCCAGTTCCGCGTTCGAGATCAGGCTGCCGCCAATGCGGATGCGTTCGTTGTAGCGCACCAGATGCGGTTTGGTCGCGGCGTGGACCGTAAGGCCCTGGGCTTCGAGCATCGCGCGCAGATAGGCGCAGGTCGAACCCTTGCCGTTGGTTCCGGCGACATGGAAGGTCGGCGGCAGGCGCTTCTGCGGGTCGCCGAGGCGGGCCAGGATTTCGCGGATCGTCTCGAGCCCGAACCGCCCCTGCGGCAGCGACAGCGCGCCGAGCCGGTCGAGTTGAGCCTGGACCTCGGGATCGTCGGAGATGGCAAAGTCTACCAAGGATTGCCCTTTTTCCGTCTATCCTGAGCCTGTCGAAGGACTGTTCTTTACTGTACGCCGCGCTGAAGGGAAAAGCGGCCCTTCGACAAGCTCAGGGTGAGCGGGCGAATAATCAGCGCGCCCCGTGCACCGCATCCGCCAAAGCCTGCGTCGCCGCGCGCACAGGGCCGGCAGCATTGGCGCCGTGCTGGCCGACGATCTCGACCAGCGCCGAGCCGACGACCACGCCGTCCGCATGTTTCGCGATCGCCGCGGCCTGTTCGGGCGTGCGCACGCCGAAGCCGACCGCGACGGGCAGGTCGGTCGCGGCCTTGAGCCGGGTGACAGCTTCCTCGATCGAGCCGAGCGCCGCCTGCTGTTGGCCGGTAATGCCGGCGACCGAGACATAGTAGAGGAAGCCCGACGAGCCATCGAGCACCGCGGGCAGCCGCTTGGCGTCGGTTGTCGGCGTGGCGAGGCGGATCGGCGAGACGCCGGCGGCGCGCAGGGCCGGGCCGAGCTCGCTGTCCTCCTCGGGCGGGATGTCGACGCAGATGACGCCGTCCACGCCGGCCTTTGCGCATTCGGCGGCGAACCAGTCGGCGCCGCGGATCGTCATCGGGTTGGCATAGCCCATCAGCACCAGCGGCACCTCGGGATGGCGCGCGCGGAAGCCCGCGGCGATGCGCAGGATGTCGGCGGTCTTGGTGCCCGCGGCGAAGGAGCGCAGGTTTGCCTTCTGGATCGCCGGGCCGTCGGCCATCGGATCGGTGAAGGGCATGCCGAGCTCGATCACGTCGGCGCCGCCTTCGACCAGCGCATCGAGGATCGCGGGCATCGCGTCGGGTGTCGGGTCACCGGCGGTGACGAAAGTGACGAGGGCGGGGCCCTTAGCGAAGGCTTTTGCGAAGCGGGTCACAGGTCGGCTCCCAGCGCTTCGGCGACGGTGAAGATGTCCTTGTCCCCGCGGCCCGAGACGTTGACGACGACGAGCTTGTCCTCGTCCAGCGTCCTGGTCAGATCGGGCAGCGCGGCGAGGGCGTGCGCGCTTTCGAGCGCGGGGATGATGCCTTCGAGCGCGCAGCAGAGCTGGAAGGCTTCGAGCGCCTGCTTGTCGGTGATCGGCACGTATTCGACGCGGCCGCTTTCGTGCAGCCAGCTATGCTCGGGGCCGATGCCCGGATAGTCGAGGCCCGCGCTGATCGAATGGGCTTCGGTGATCTGGCCGTCCTCGTCCTGCAGGAGATAGGTCTTGTTGCCGTGGAGGATACCCGGCGAGCCGCCCTGGATGCTGGCTGCGTGCTCGCCGCTGTCGATGCCGTGGCCCGCGGCCTCGATGCCGAGCATCGCCACGTCGGGATCGTCGAGGAATGGGTGGAACAGGCCGATAGCGTTCGATCCGCCGCCGACCGCGGCCACCAGCATGTCGGGCAGGCGGCCCTCGGCCTTGAGGATCTGCGCGCGCGCCTCGGTGCCGATGACCGACTGAAAATCGCGCACCAGCTCGGGATAGGGGTGCGGGCCGGCGGCCGTGCCGATGATGTAGAAGGTGTCGTGGACGTTGGCGACCCAGTCGCGCAGCGCCTCGTTCATCGCGTCCTTCAGCGTCTGCGCGCCGCTGACCACGGGCACGACTTCGGCGCCGAGCAGCTTCATGCGGAAGACGTTGGGCTTCTGCCGTTCGACGTCCTTGGCGCCCATGAAGATCACGCAGGGCAGGCCGAAGCGCGCGGCGACGGTCGCCGTGGCGACGCCGTGCTGGCCGGCGCCGGTCTCGGCGATGATCCGCGTCTTGCCCATGCGGCGGGCGAGCAGGATCTGGCCGATGCAGTTGTTGATCTTGTGCGCGCCGGTGTGATTGAGCTCCTCGCGCTTGAAATAGAGCTTGGGACCCTTGCCGGCGGGAGCGAGGCCGCGGAAATGCGCGGTCAGCCGTTCGGCATAGTAGAGCGGGCTAGGCCGGCCGACGTAGTGTTCGAGCAGATCATCGAATTCCGCGCGGAACGCGGGATCGACCTTGGCCGCGTTGTATTCCCGTTCGAGGTCCAGGATCAGCGGCATCAGCGTCTCGGCGACGTAGCGGCCGCCGAACTGGCCGAAATGGCCAGTTTCGTCGGGAAGGTTGCGCAGCGAGTTCGGCTTGATCGGGTCGGCTGTCATGACGCGCCGCGATTGGCAGACTGCCCCTGCGAAGTCCAGTCTTTCGGCCGATTGCGGCATCTCTGGATAATTTGTAACAACAAATCCAGCTATTGATACAATGTGTGTTAAACTAGTAACACTATGTCTTCCTTAAGATATTTCTGAACAACGAGTTCATCCGAGCGCAAGATCGAGGCTCCTAGCTATCGTCATGCCCCTGTCATCGGGGTGAATGGAATTAGGAGTTTGACATGCGTAAGATTCTTCTCTCGCTCGCGACCACGCTGACCCTCGGGGCAGCTCTCGCGACGCCGGCTCTCGCCAACGAGGGCCGTGTTGAGGCGCGCGGGGGTGTGATCTGGGATCAGGGCGACACCCAAGCGATCGCCGGCGTTGCCGCCGGCTATGACTACGACCTCGGCACCAGCGCCTTTGCCGGTCCGGAAGTGTCGGCCGACAAGATCCTGACCGACAACCAGCGCGTGACCTTCGGCATCGGCGGCCGCGCCGGCATCAAGGTGTCGGACGCCGGCAAGCTCTATGCCGTGGGCAGCTACCAGACCAAGTTCTGCGCCACCTGCGACCATTCGTGGACCGCGGGTGCCGGCTACCAGCAGAACTTCGGCAGCAAGCTCTACGGCAAGGTCGAATACCGCCACTATTTCGTCGGTAACGGCTTCTCCGATCCCGACGCGGTGACGGCCGGTCTCGGCGTGAAGTTCTGATCTTCTGATCGGAAAAGATCCTGATCGAAAGCCACCGAGTCGATCAGCGGGGCGGCCTGGAAACGGGCCGCCCTATTCTTTTGCATTGCGGTGTAGGCATTCCGCTTTCGAGGTGTCTTCGAACCGTCACATATTAACAACACGTTGAAAAATATGTCTCCGAACCATGCTCTTTCGTGTTGCTGCACCGCGGCGACACACCTAGGGGCGCCGTCCCCGCAAGGGGCAATATATGTTTCAGGAGTACTCAAATGCGTAAGATTCTTCTCCCGCTCGTCGCCTCGATCGTGATCGCCAGCCCCGCCGCTGCGCGCGATTTCGCAGGCCCCTATGTCGGCGCGGGTGTCACTCTGGACAACGTCCAGGGTTCGGGTCCGAACGAAGGCCTCGGCGTCTCGGGCGTCGGCGGCACGATCTTCCTCGGCTATGACCTGCCGCTCGGCGAGAAGGCCTTCGCCGGCGTCGAAGCCAATGCCGACCTCGCTTCGGCCGACGACGATGCCAACACCGGCCTCGAAGCCAAGTGGGGCTGGGGCGTCAGCGGCCGTCTGGGCTACAAGCTGAACGACAGCACCGCCGCCTATGCCCGCGTCGGCTATGCCCGCGGCCAGTTCGGCGTGAAGGGCTGCGGCAAGGCCTGCAACTCGTGGGGCGATGCCGTCCGTTACGGCGCCGGTCTCGAGACCTCGGTCTCGCAGAACGTCTCGCTGCGCGCCGAGTTCAGCCAGTACAACTTCGAGTCCGACGTGATCAACAACCAGGTGAGCGTCGCGCTTTCCTACGGTTTCTGATCTCCCGGAACCGGGAAAGATGGGAGGGGCGGTTCCGCAGGGAGCCGCCCCTTTCCTATGTGGCCCGCACAGCGGCGCAGAAGGCCGCGATCCGGTCGCCGTCCTTGACGCCGGGAGCGCTTTCGACGCCCGAGGAGGTGTCGACCAACGGGGTACCTGTCTGCCGTATGGCATCCGCGACATTGTCCGGAGTCAGCCCCCCCCGGCGAGGCCCCAGGCGACCGGGCCCTTCCAGTTCGCCACCAGGCTCCAGTCGAAGGCCAGGCCCATGCCGCCGGGCAGCGTGCCCTTGGGCGTCTTGGCATCGAACAGGATCAGGTCGGCGGCGCCGGCATAGGCCGCGGCACGGGCGACGTCGGTCTCGGAAGCGACCGACAGCGCCTTCCATACCGGCAGGCCGAACCGCGCCTTCACTTGCGCGGTGCGCTCGGCCGTCTCGCTGCCGTGCAATTGCAAGGCATCGAGCTTTGCCGCCGCTACCGTCTCGGCAATAGCCTCATCGGTTGCGTCGACGAACAGGCCGACGCGGGCGATCCGCCCCTGCGCGCGCGCGGCCATGGCTGGGGCCTCCTTGAGCGAGAGGAAGCGCGGGGAGGGCGGGAAGAAGTTGAAGCCGACGTGGTCCGCACGCGCCTGGATCGCCGCTTCGAGCGTCTCGGCGGTGGTCAGGCCGCAAATCTTGATGGCAGTGTGCGTCACGGGTTAGTCTGGCTCCTCGAAGGCCGGCCTTTGGCACAGCTGGGGGGGAGACAACAGATGCGGATTGCATGGACGATGCTGGCGGCGACCTCTTTGGCGCTCGCCGGATGCAGCGGGCCGGGCTCGGTCCAGGACGGGAGGGCCAAGGTCGACCTCTTTCACCAGCGGCTCGACGCGGGCAACATCGAGGCGATCTGGAAGGACAGCGGACCTGAAATCCAGGGCACCGACAAGCAGGCCTTCGACCGCTTTCTCACCGCGATCCATGGCCAGCTCGGCAATGTCCGCGAGAGCAAGCAAGTCGGCTGGAGCGCCGCCACCGAGAACGGCAACAGCAGCGCCGAGGTGATCATGCAAACCACCTTCGAGCGCGGCAGCCGCAAGGAGACCTTTGTCTACAAGGGTAGCGGCGAACAGCAGAAGCTCGCCGGCTACCATATCGAGTGAAGGCGCTTAGGGCGCCAGCTCGAACTGCACCGTGACGTTGACGTTGAGCGAGACCTCACCCGCGGCAACGGGGGCCGCCGCCGAATCCTGCGCAACCATGCGGTACATCACCGGCATCGGCGGCGGGGCATAGCCGCCGCCTTCGCTGATCGAGACGATGCGCATCACCTTGAGGCCAGCGGCGCGGGCGTAGAGATCGGCACGGGCGCGGGCCTTGCCGATCGCCTCGGTCCGCGCGGCGTCGAGCGCGGCATCGGGCTTGTCGAGCGAGAAGCTCGGCCCGTTGACCTGGTTGGCGCCGGCGGCGACCAAGGTGTCGATCACTTTGCCATAGTCGCCGAGCTGGCGTTGGCGCACCGAAACCGAATTGTTGACCTGATAGCCGACGATCTCGGGCGCGCGCTGTTCGGTCGAGCCGTCGGGCAGGCGGCGCGGCTCGGAATAGACCGGGTTGATGCTCAGGTTGCTCGTCTGGATGTCGCGGTCGGCGATGCCGGCGCGCTTCAGCGAGGCGATCACGCGGTTCATCGCCGCCGAATTGGCGCCCAACGCTTCGCCCGCGGTCTTGCCCTGGGTGGTCACCCCGGCGTTGAACACCGCGAGATCGGGCGCGCGCTCGGACTTGCCGTCGGCGCTGACCGTCAGCAGCGTGTGTCCGGCCTCGATCGCCGGTACGGGACCTGCCTGCTGCGCCAGCGCGGGCGAGGCTATGGCGGTCGCGGCTGCGATCAGGGGGAGGGCAAAACGCTTCATCTGTTAATCTCCTGTCATCCTTAGATGAACAAATGGCGGAGGGATGCTTGCGCGTGCCTGAATGAAGGCGAGGATTTAAAGCGTCCCCTCGATCGCCCTTGCGGCGGCCAGCGGATCCTCGGCGCGGCTGATCGGGCGGCCGATGACGAGCACGCTGGCGCCGCCGTCGCGCGCCTCGCGCGGGGTGACGATGCGCTTCTGGTCGCCGTTGTTCTTGCCGTCGGCAGGCCTTAGGCCGGGCACGACGAAGAAGCCGTCCTTCCACTGGCGGTGGATGTCGGCGACCTCGTGGCCCGAGCAGACGATACCGTCGAGCCCGGCGGAATGGGCCAGTTCGGCCAGCCGCAGCGCCTGTTCGTGCGCCGTGCCAGTGACGCCGGTACGCGCCAGATCGCGCTCGTCGAGGCTGGTGAGCACGGTCACCGCGACGACCTTGCAATGCTCTCCGGCCGCCGCCTTGGCATCTTCCATCATCGCCCGCCCGCCTGCGGCGTGGACCGTGACGATCGCCGGTTCCAGCACGTGGATCGACTGCATCGCCGCGGCGACCGTGTTGGGAATGTCGTGCAGCTTGAGGTCGAGGAAGATCGGCAGGCCGATCTTGGCGATCTCGTGCACGCCGTGGTGGCCGTGGGCGCAGAAGAATTCGAGCCCGAGCTTCAGCCCGCCGACATGGCCCGCAACCTTGCGCGCGAGAGCGGTAGCGGCGTCGAGGCGGGGGACGTCGAGCGCAAGATAGATTGGATTTCCGGACATATCAGGTGGTGGGTTCTTCGGACTGTTGCTGGGCGGCTTCGAGCTGGGTCGAGGTGGCGAGAGGCGGGGCCACGGCAGTGGCGCGAACGCTGTGCTCCAGCGCGCTGATCCGGCGCTGCCAGCGCCATTTGCCGGCGCGGTGGTAGAGCCACATGGGCACGAAGCCGAGCAGGAAAAACACCAGCGCGATAAAGCCGACGGGCCAATCGAGCTGCAGGTAATTCGTTTCGAGCGGCCAGATGTTCACCGGCGCGCGATGCCAATTCATCGCGATGAAGGCCACGAGGACGATCGTCAGCATGATCCACATCAGAGTGCGAATGATCTGCACGGCCTGTCTCCTCTGTCCCTCGGACTGTCGTGCGATGCTAGCAAGATTGCTGAGTAAGGGAAGGCTTTGACATCAGCATCTTCCCTTAAGCCGGGCTGAGAAAGAGATATCTTCCTCAAGTTCGGCCGGGAAAGAAATGCCGACTATTCGCCGAACACGCGTGCGAAGATGTGATCGACCGCCTTGAAATGATAATCGAGGTTGAACTTGTCCTCGAGTTCCTGCGCCGACAGCGCCTTGCTGACTTCGGGATCGGCCTTGAGCAGTTCGAGCAGCGAGAGCTGGCCGTCGCTCTCCCAGACCTTCATCGCGTTACGCTGAACGAGGCGGTAGGAATCGTCGCGGGTCAGGCCGGCCTGGGTCAGCGCCAGCAGCACGCGCTGCGAGTGGACGAGGCCGCCCATCTTATCGAGGTTCTTCTGCATCCGCTCGGGATAGATCACCAGCTTGTCGACCACGCCGGTCAGGCGGCCCAGTGCGAAGTCGAGCGTGATCGTCGCATCGGGGCCGATGTAACGCTCGACCGAGGAGTGCGAGATGTCGCGCTCGTGCCACAGCGCCACGTTCTCCAGCGCCGGCGTCACCGCCGAGCGGACGACGCGGGCGAGGCCGGTCAGGTTCTCGGTCAGCACCGGGTTGCGCTTGTGCGGCATGGCCGACGAGCCCTTCTGGCCGGGCGAAAAATATTCCTCGGCCTCGAGCACTTCGGTGCGCTGCAGGTGCCGGATCTCGGTGGCGAGGCGCTCGATCGAGCTGGCGATCACGCCGAGCGTCGCGAAGAACATCGCGTGGCGGTCGCGCGGGATGACCTGGGTCGAGACGGGCTCGACCGACAGGCCCAGCTTCTCGGCGACATATTCTTCCACCGCCGGATCGATGTTGGCGAAGGTCCCGACCGCGCCCGAAATCGCGCAGGTGGCGATCTCGGCGCGGGCATTGACGAGGCGCGCGCGGCAGCGGGTGAACTCGGCATAGGCTTCGGCGAGCTTCTTGCCGAAAGTCGTCGGCTCGGCGTGGATGCCGTGGCTGCGGCCGATCGTCGGCGTGTACTTGTGCTCCAGCGCGCGGCGCTTGATCGCGGCGAGCAGCGCGTCGAGGTCTTCGAGCAGGATGTCCGAAGCCTTGGCGAGCTGGACCGACAAGGTCGTGTCGAGCACGTCCGAGCTGGTCATGCCCTGGTGCATGAAGCGCGCCTCGGGGCCGACCTGCTGGGCCACCCAGTCGAGGAAGGCGATGACGTCGTGCTTGGTCACGGCCTCGATCGCGTCGATCGCGGCGACGTCGATCGTCGGGTTGGTCGCCCACCAGTCCCACAGTGCCTTGGCGCCACTCGCCGGCACGACGCCCAGTTCGCCCAGCTTCTGCGTGGCGTGGGCCTCGATCTCGAACCAGATGCGATAGCGCGCTTCGGGTTCCCAGATCGCGGTCATCGCGGGGCGGGCGTAACGGGGGGACCATGTTCGACTCCGGTAATTGGGCGGTTGCAGTTTTTGCGCTCAAACGCGCCCGCTAGGGGGGAGGGGGCGCGGAAGGCAAGCACCCGGTGCCGGCAGGGGTCACGTAAGTGACATGCCCGAGCGACAGGATATCGCCCAGGGGGAGTATGGTTAGTCGCGTATGATTCGCGCGTAAGGAGAGGTAGTTATGTTCATCGCCATGAACCGCTTCCAAGTGGTCCGCGGGGAGGAGGGAGCCTTCGAGAATATCTGGCTCTCGCGCGATACCTACCTTGCCGGTGTACCCGGTTTCATCGAATTCAACCTGCTGCGCGGGCCGGCCGAGGACGACCACACGCTGTTCTCGTCGCACACCGTCTGGCGCTCGCGCGAGGATTTCGAAGCCTGGACGCGCTCGGACTCGTTCCGCAACGCGCACCGCGGCGCGGGTGACAACAAGCCGCTCTACCTCGGCCACCCGCGCTTCGAGGGCTTTGAGGTGCTGCAGACGGTCTCCGCCTATGTGCCCGAGGTTACGGGCTGAGCCTTACCGAAACGCCGGCAGCACTTCCTTCTCGAACAGCTTGAGGCTGTCCCAGGCCGTTGCGATCGGCATGCCGCCGCAGAGCGGATGGAACTGCGCCACGGGGAAGGGCGAAGCCTTGAGCTGGGCGATGTACTCGTCGGGCGTGACGATGTGATAGAACTCCGCTGCGCGCAGCGCCGCGATATCCGGGAAGACGTTGTAGGGCGTGTCCTCGCCCGCGGCATCCTTCCAGGCGCCGTAGGCATTGGTCTCGTGGAGGAAATAGGGCCCCATCGCGTCCCAGCCGGCATCGACGTCGCTGGCGAGCGCGGTGACCTGAGCATTGCCGGACATGCCCGGGCCCGGATCGGGCTTGCCCAGCTTGATCATCTCGTCGCGGTAGAATTCCCAGAACTCGGGCGCCGAAGGCACGAAAGCGTCGGCGATCCGTGCGGCGCGGCGGGCGGCCGGCTCGCTGGCGCCGCCCATGATGACCTTGGGGCCGCCGGGCGTATAGGGTTCGGGCGTGACGTGGACCGTGCGGCCGCGGTATTCGAAGGGCTTGCCGGCGAAGGCGGCCTTCAGCGTGTTGACCATTTCGGTCACGCGCTTGGGGCGTTCCTTGACCGGCACGTCGAACATGGCGAACTCGCTGGGCGCATAGCCGCCCGCGACGATCAGGTCGACACGGCCCTTGGTTATATGGTCGAGCACGCAGAAGTCCTCGGCGATGCGCAGCGGATCGTGGAACGGCGCGATCGTCGCCGCAGTGCTGAAGCGCACGGTCTTGCTGCGCGCGGCCATGGCCGCGATCATCAGCTGCGGGCTGGGGATGTAGCCGTCTTCCGAGCCGTGGTGCTCCGAGATCGACATCGAGGCCGGGATACCGAGCCCGTCGGCCCATTCGGCGATGTCGCAGGCGGCCGCATAGCGGTCGGCCATCGAGGTGCCGGCGAAAGCCGGGTTGCGGAAGTCGAAGCGCATCGAAAGGTACATCGGGCTTTTCCTCTCTAGTCCGGCCATTGAAAGGCCAGTGTCGTTTCTCCGGTGCTCCCGCTCTCCGCCGAGAAGCGCCGTTCGATAATCGTGCCGCGTCCGTCGCGATCGATCGCGACGACGATGCTGCAGCGGGTGCCATAGATGCGGTCGCGAATGAAGACCGGTGTTTCGGGCGCCTCGCGCGGCACGTCGGACGGCTCACGCGGGGGTACGCCTACATCAGCAAGGTGCTCGTTGCGCAGCGCGGAAAACAGCGGTTCGAAATCATCGCTGCTGCGATTGAGCCAGCTCAGCAGCGCGCTCTTGAGCTGCAGCGTCTTGGGCCAGGGCTCGTCGAGCGTGCCGTTGGACAGGCCGTAGATACCGTGGGCGAGGCCGGTACGCAGGTCGTCGGGGCGGTTCGTCAGGAAATGCGCCTGTGCGCCGTCGGCGAGCAGCAGATTGAACGGGTTGAACTCCTGCAGTGGGGCGGTGATCGGGTCCGAATAGCGACCCTGGCCGGTGAGCAGGTCGGTCACCAGGCTCCCTCGCGATGCGCGGTCGGGATCGGCGACGCCATGGCCGCGCAGGTTGGTGACCAGCGCGAAACGGCCCGCATGGGAAACGCCGAGCCAGGTCCCGCCCGACTTGAGGTCGCGACCGGCGAGGATGCCGTTGTCCCATTCGGCGAGCGCCGCCGCGGGACGCTCGTGGAATTCGTCACGATTGCCGATCGCGACGAGCAGCCACTTGGGGTGCGCCTGCCAGGCAAAGGCGGCCACACACATGTCAGATCAGCCCCTTTGCCTTGAGCGACACATGCCCCTCGCGGCCGATGATGACGTGGTCGTGGACGACGATGCCGAGCAGCCGCCCGGCCTCGGCGATGCGGTTGGTGATCTGGATGTCGGCGCGGCTCGGCTGGGGCGAGCCCGAGGGGTGGTTGTGGACCAGGATCAGCGCGGTCGCGCCGAGATCGAGCGCGCGGCGGATCACTTCGCGCGGGTGGATCGCCGCCTCGTCGATCGAGCCGTCGCCGACGTGCTGGTCGTCGATCAGCATGTTCTGGTTGTTGAGATAGAGTACGCGCACGCGCTCGACCGTCAGGTGGGCCATGTCGATCGTCAGGTAATCGATCAGCGCCTGCCACGAGCCGAGCACCGGCTGCTCGCGCACCTGCTGCCGCGCCAGGCGGCGGGCGGCGAGCGCGACGATCTTGAGCGCGGCGGCGCTGGTCTCGCCCATGCCGGGGTGCTTGGCGAGCGCGGCCGCATCGGCATTGAGCGCGCCGGCGAGCGAGCCGAACCGCTGGATCAGCGCGCGCGCCAGCGGCTTGACGTCGCGCCGCGGGATCGCGGTCATCAGCAGGTATTCGATGACCTCGTGATCGCCGAGCGCCTCGGCGCCGCCGTCGAGCAGGCGCTTGCGCAGGCGGGCGCGGTGCCCTTCGGCGCCGTGCCCGAGGGACTCGGACTGGCGCTTCGGGTCCTGTTCAGGAAAGAGTTCACTGGTCTCGCCCATACATGTCGATGCATTGCCTTTCCCGGCCATGCGCGCAAGGGTGGGCGCAATGTCTCAAGCTGACGAGGAACCGCCGATAGAGGTGCGCCGCCGGCGCTGGCCGGCCGTGCTTGTCGTGGTTCTGGGGCTGATCGCGCTAGCGCTTGCTGTGGCCTGGTTGTCGCGCGAGCGCTTCGCCGGGACGATCATCAGGGGCCAGCTGCAGAGCCTGGGCGTGCCCGCCACCTACAAGATCGGATCGATCGGCCCGAGCCGGCAGGTGCTGCGCGACGTCGTGATCGGCGATCCGGCCCATCCCGACATGACCATCGAGCGCGTCGAGACCGAACTGACCGCGCGTTTCGGCACGCCCACCATCGGCGCCGTGACGATCGTCCACCCGCGGCTCTATGGCAGTTACCGCGGCGGCAAGCTGAGCTTCGGCACGCTCGACAAGCTGTTTTTCGGCGGCGAGGGCAAGGAACCGTTCCGCCTGCCCGACCTCGCGCTGACGCTGGTCGACGGGCGCGGGCTCATCCAAAGCGACTATGGCCCCGTTGGCCTGAAGCTCGAAGGCAAGGGGCCGCTGCGCGACGGATTCGCCGGCACGCTCGCGGCGATCGCGCCCAAGGTCGAAGCGCAGGGCTGCTACGCCGAACGCGCGACGGTCTACGGCGCAATCAAGGTCAGCGACGAGAAGCCGCGCTTCACCGGGCCGCTGCGCCTTTCGGGGCTGGAATGCGAGGGTTCCGGGCTCAGCTTCGACAATATCGGCCTCAGGCTCGATGCGACCTTCGACAAGACGCTCGATGGCGTGGAGGGCAAGGCCGGGCTCGAAACCGACACCCTGGCACTCGGCGACAACCGCGTGCTCGGCACCGATGGCACGGTCAGCTTCACCTGGCGCAAGCAGGCGCTGACAGCGCGCTATGATTTGAACGGTGACGAACTGTCGAGCGCGCAGGCCGGGGCGGTCAAGGTCAAGCTGTCGGGCGTCGTGCGCAGTTCGGCTAGCCGAATCGAGATCGAAGGCACGCTCGGCGGCAGCAACATCGCGATCGGGCCAGGTCTCGATACCACGCTGGCGCAGGCCCAGCGCTCGACTGCTGGCACGCTCGCCGCGCCGCTGCTCGGGCAGATCCGCTCGGCGCTGCTGCGTGAGGGGCAGGGGAGCGACCTGTCGGCGCAATATATCCTGCGCAAGGCCGGACCGGCGACCAATCTCGTCGTGCCGCAGGCGGCGCTGCGCGGCGGCAGCGGCGCGACCCTGCTGTCGGTTTCGCGCTTCCAGCTCACCTCGGACGGCAAGCCGGCGCCGCGTCTCTCCGGCAATTTCGCGACGGGCGGCGCGGGCCTGCCGCAGATCGCCGGGCGGCTCGAGCGCCAGCCGGGCGGACGGCTGGTTACGCGCATGACCATGCCCGACTACCGCGCCGGAGACGCCCGCGTCGCCGTGCCGCGGCTGACGCTGGTGCAGTTGCCGACCGGGGCGCTCGGCTTTGCCGGCGAGGCGCGGCTTTCGGGCGCCTTGCCCGGCGGGCATGCCGAGAACCTCGTCCTGCCGCTCGAAGGCAACTGGAGCCCGGGCCGCGGGCTCGCCGCCTGGCGCGATTGCACGACCTTGCGTTTCGACCGGCTTGCGCTGGCCAACCTGCGCTTCGACCGACGCAGCCTGGCGCTTTGCCCGCCGCGGGGCGGGGCGATCGTCGCGGCCGATTCGCGCGGGGTCCGGGTCGCGGCGGGGGCGACGGGGCTCGATCTCGCGGGGCATCTCGGCGAGACGCCGATCCGCATCCGGTCGGGACCGGTGGGTCTGGCCTGGCCCGGTACGGTGGCGGCGCGTGCGCTCGACATCGAGCTCGGACCGGCCGCGACCGCCTCGCATTTCCGCATCGCCAATCTCGGCGCGCAGATCGGCCAGGACGTCGCCGGGACCTTTGCTGGCAGCGACATCAAGCTCGCCGCGGTGCCGCTCGACCTGCTCGATGCCGGCGGCGCCTGGCGCTACGCCGGCGGCAAGCTCACCTTGAGCAGTGCGACCTTCCGGCTCGAAGATCGGCAGGCCGACGACCGCTTCCAACCGCTGATCGCACGCGACGCCACGCTCGAACTGGTCGACAATCGCATCACCGCCAACGCGCTCTTGCGCGAACCCAAGAGCGGCCGCGAGGTGGTGCGTACCGTCATCGTCCACGATCTCGGCACAGCGCGCGGCAACGCGGACCTCACTGTCGCCGGCATCCAGTTCGACGACGGGCTCCAGCCCGACACGCTGACCAACCTCGCGCTCGGCGTCATCGCCAATGCCAAGGGCAGCGTCCACGGCAGCGGCCGGATCGACTGGACGCCCGAGACGATAACCAGCACCGGCAGCTTCACCACCGACGGGATGGACTTCGCCGCCGCCTTCGGCCCTGTCAAAGGTGCAGCGGGAACGATCCGCTTTACCGACCTGCTCGGCATGGTCAGCGCGCCCGACCAGCAGCTCAGGATCGCCTCCATCAACCCGGGCATCGAGGTGAACGACGGCGTGCTGACCTATCAGCTGGAACCCGATTCGGTGCTGGTCGTGAAAGGCGCCGCCTGGCCCTTCGTCGACGGCACGCTGACCCTGCTGCCGGTCAGGATGCGCATGGGCGTGGCAGAGGTTAGGCGCTACACGCTGATGATCGAGGGCCTCAACGCGGCGCGCTTCATCGAGCGGATGGAAATGGCCAATCTCAGCGCTACGGGGACTTTCGACGGTACGCTGCCGATGGTCTTCGACGAGAACGGTGGGCGGATCGATGGCGGCCAGCTCCGCTCGCGCGCGCCGGGCGGCAATGTCTCCTATGTCGGCGCACTGACCTACAAGGACCTTTCGGCCATGGCGAACTTCGCCTTCGATGCGCTGAAATCGATCGACTACCAGAACATGGGGATCACGATGGACGGTCCGCTGGCGGGCGAGATCGTCACCCGCGTCCAGTTCTCCGGCATCCGTCAGGGCACGAGCGCCAAGCGCAATTTCCTGACCGAGCGGATCGCCAAGCTGCCGATCCGTTTCAACGTCAACCTGCGCGCGCCGTTCTTCCAGCTCGCCTCGTCGTTCCGCTCGCTCTACGATCCGTCCTATGTCCGCGATCCGCGCTCGCTGGGCCTGCTCGACGACAAGGGGCGGCCGATCGCCATTCCCTCGCCGGCTCCTCAAACCTTGCAGAATGGCGTAAATGGCATTCAGCCTCCCGAAAGCGGGAAAAAGCCATGATCGTGCCCGGATTGACCGATCTCTCCCGTGCTGCGATGACCGCGTTCATGCAGTTGATGGGGCAAGGGGCAGGGCGGCTGATCGGCCGCACCATGGGTGCGGCGGTGTTGCTGGGCAGCGCGTGGGCGCTTTCGGGGTGTATCTCGGTGACCGCACCGGACAAGCCGATCGTCATAGAGCTCAACATCAACATCAAGCAGGAAGTGATCTATCGTCTGGCCGACGACGCCAAGAAGACGATCGATACCAATTCGGGGATCTTTTGATGCTGCGCTCGTTCTCTCTCAAGCCTCTCGCCCTCGGCGCCGCGCTGGCGGTGCTTGTCGCCGGTGCCGAGCTCGCCCAGGCCGAGCCGCGCGATCCTGCCTATTCCGCAGCGCGCGAAGCGGGCCAGGTGGGCGAGAAGATGGACGGCTATCTCGGCGTGGTCGGCGGCGGTTCGCCCGCGCTGCGGGCTATGGTCGACGATCTCAACATCAAGCGCCGCGCGGTCTATTCGCAGAAGGCCCAGGCGCAGCACGCGACGGTGGAGGAATATGCCTTCACCTCGGGCTGCCTGCTGATCGGCCAGACTTCGCCCGGCGAGAAGTACCAGGCGCCCGACGGCTCGTGGCAGACCCGTGGCAGCGGAGCGCCGCAGCGCGACAGCCGCTGTCCTTAAGTTCTAGTTCGCCTCGGGCACCGGTAGGGCCGGATAGGCACCCCGCGCTCGCGAGACGTCGATCGGGGCGAGATCAAGCTGGGCGATATTGCCTTGCGCCCAGCGCAGCACGGCGCGCTGTTCGTGGTCGGGGCCGACCATGACCGTCACCGCGAGGCCCGGCTCGAACTTCACTGCGCTGCGGTTCTGGCTGCCCTGCTGGGGCGCCGCGGAAACCGCGCCTTGCCTGCCGTTGAGATAGTCGAGCGTCGCCCGCGCCTGGGCGGCACTGCGCGCGCCGTCGGCGGCGTCGAGCAGCGCGGCGCTGTTGACCGGGCCGTCGAAGGCGATGCCGCATTCGTCGCCGTTGATCCAGGCAACCCTGCCGAACAGCACGACCGAGGGCGACAGCGCAACGCTGACCTCGTCGTTGAGCACGAGCGGGGTCGTCAGATCGAGCTTCATGCCCGTGTCGGAGAAGTCGTGGCAGCGCGCATAGGCGGCGTCGCCTTCGTGCGCGACCTGAACCACTCTCCCGAGACGGCCGCGCGACTGTCCACGCCGGTCCCGCATGCGGCCCGCCAGCATGAAGCCGTCGGTAGAGCCCAGCCTTGAGGAGGCCATTGTTCTAATCCTCATCTCATCGCCCCCGCGTCATTGCGGATGCGATCTTCCCCGTTTCCCTCGACCTCGCAATTCTACCCAGGTGCGCTTAAGGATTGGTCGATCGAAAGCCTTAACACGGCCCTAAATTCAGCGTTTCGTCCCGGATTCTGCCCGATTTGCCCGTTAAGGTTCTGCCATTCGTTAAAGCGCGCTGTACGTGCGCCGGGGACAAGCAGGTTGCGGTTGACAGTCTGCGGCATTCCCTCGGTTGACTCGGGTGACCCCCCCGCCTAAGGGGCCGGTGCCCTCGGCGGGCACCCGTTGCGCCTGTTACGAGTTCCCTCTCAAAAGGAGCCAGGACATGAGCGACGAGCCGCCCGCACGAGACCCTATCGGCGAAGATACGCGCATCGACGCGCTCGACCAGCGGCTAGCAGCCGCACGCGAGCGGGAAGATGAGCGCAATCGGGCGGTCGCTGGCGGGGGGGCCGATGCGAATGAACGCATGGGCAACCGCGTCTTGGCCGAATTGATCGGGGGGGATCGGCGGCGGTGCGTTTCTGGGATGGGTCATCGACCATTTCGCGGGGACCACGCCCTGGGGTCTGCTGGTGGTGATGTTCCTCGGAATCATCGTCGCCTTCAGGAACATAATCCGGATTTCGAACCGGCGTCCCGATTGACCCGCGCGGCTTAACCGAGCGGGGGGCATGAGGGGCGCTGTCGTGCATGTGAAGCAAGAACGAGGGTAAGGCGTGGCCGAAGCGGGCAAAGTCGATCCGATGCATCAGTTTACGATCGAGCCGATGTTCGGCACCGATCACTGGCAAATCGCGGGCTATCACATTCCCTTCACCAATTCGGCTCTGTGGATGGCGCTCGCCACCGTGGCGCTGTTGGTCTTCGTCTGGGGCGGCATGAAGCGCGGCCTGGTCCCGGGCCGCTGGCAGATGGCGGTCGAATCCATGACCGGCTTCGTCGACAACCTGCTCGCCGCCAACGTCGGCCCGGCCGGCAAGAAGTATGTGCCCTACATCTTCTCGCTGTTCATGTTCATCCTCTTCGCCAACGTCCTCGGCCTGCTGCCGCTGGGTCTGTTCGGCATCCATCCCTTCACGTTCACCAGCCATTTCAGCGCCACCGGCGTGCTCGCCATCCTGTCGTTCTCGATCGTCCTGATCGTCGGCTTCTGGCGCCATGGCTTCCACTTCTTCTCGCTGTTCGTGCCGCACGGCACGCCGCTCTGGCTGATCTGGTTGATCCCGGTGATCGAGCTCGTCTCGTTCCTCGTGCGTCCCTTCAGCCTTGCTCTCCGACTCTTCGTCGCGATGATGGCCGGCCACGTCCTGCTCGAAGTGCTGTCCAGCTTCGTCATCGACAGCACCAATTCGGGCGCGCTCTGGGGCACGGTCGTCGGGCTGCCCAGCTTCCTGCTGATGATCGCCATCTGCGCGCTGGAGATCCTGGTTGCCGGCATCCAGGCCTACGTCTTCGCGCTGCTCACGTCGCTCTACCTGAACGACGCCGAGAACCTTCACTAAGACCTTTTTCGTCCAACTTACCGAAAATCCAAAAGGAGTTTTATCATGGATCCTCAAGCCGCCAAGCTCATCGGTGCCGGTCTCGCTGCCATCGGCGCCGGCATGGCCGCCATCGGCGTGGGTAACGTCTTCGGTTCGTTCCTCGAGAGCGCGCTGCGCAACCCCGGCGCTGCCGACGGCCAGCAGGGCCGCCTGTTCATCGGCTTCGCGGCCGCCGAACTTCTGGGTCTGCTGTCGTTCGTCGTCGCGATGATCCTGATCTTCGTCGCCTGATCGATTGACCTTATACTGACCCGGCCGGGTCTGCCCTCGTCCTGAGGGTTTCCGGCCGGGACTGCCACGGATTCCGCCATGCCTCAAATCGCGCAGCTGTCAGAGACGTTCGCCAGCCAGGTCTTCTGGATGCTGATCTTCTTCGGCTTTATCTTCTTCGTCATCGGCCGGGGCATGGTCCCCAAGGTGATGGCGACCGTCGAGGCGCGCGACAAGCAGATCGCGGGCGACCTCGCCGCCGCTGAAGCGGCGCGCAAGGCGGCGGATTCGCAGGAAGAGGCTTGGCGCCAGGCTGCCAATACCCAGCGTGCCGAAGCTCAGGCGCTGATCGCCAAGGCCAAGGCCGAAGCGGCCAAGGCCACCGAGACCCGGCTCGCCGGCGTCAACGTTGTCCTCGACAAGCGTCTGGCCGAGGCCGAAGACCGTATCGCCGGTGCCCGTGCGGGTGCCCTCGGCGAGATCGAGGCGGTTGCCAGCGAAGCGGCCAGCGACATCGTCGCCCGTATCGCCGGCGTCACCGTCGATGCCGCTGCGGCCCAGGCCGCGGTGAAGGAGGCGCTCCATGGCTAATCTGCTGACCCTGCTGTCGGCCGCGGCCGAACACGGCGCTGAACACGCTGAGCCGATGGCTTTCGGCTTCATCACCCCCGGCATGTGGGTGGCCGGCGCGATGACCGTGCTGATCCTGATCGCGCTGTTCCTCGGCGTGCCAAAGATGCTGACCGGAGCGCTCGACACGGGCATTTCTGAAATCAAGAAACAGCTCGACGAAGCCAAGGCGCTGCGCGCCGAAGCCGAAGCGCTGCGCAAGGAATATGCCGACAAGATCGCCAATGCCGAAAAGGATGCTGCGGCGATGCTCGAGCATGCCAAGCACGAGGCCGAGGCGATCGTCGCCAAGGCCGAGGCAGACACCACCGCCGTCATCGCTCGCCGCGAGAAGATGGCCGAAGACAAGATCGCCGCTGCCGAGCGCGGTGCGATCGCCGAACTGCGCGCCAAGGCGGCCGAAGCCGCTGCCACGGCGGCCCGCGGCCTGATCGCGGCGAACCACGGCGCCAAGGCCGACAAGAAGCTGGTGGACGAGGCGATCGGTTCGATCTGATCGCTGCCGCACGTCGGAGCAACAGAGAACCCCCGCAGTTCTGCGGGGGGTTTTCGTTTGTGGGGCTCGCCAGATCCGCGCGCCGTTTACCGCTCGTTAGCTTCCAGCGGCGATCTTCCTCCGCGAAAGGGGGGCCGCATATGGCCTGGTTCGCGTTGCAGGCGGAATTCTCGGATGGCCCCGACGGCGCGGGCCGGCGCCGCGCCGATCGCCGGACAGCGACACGCCGCAAGCTCGCTTTCGATTCCCTGGCCGTCCCTGCCGGGCCGGCGGCGAAAGTCGTCGTGCTGGACCTGTCCGAGGCCGGCTTGATGCTGCACGCGCAGGACGATCTCGCCGTTGGCGAGGTGTTCGAGGTGGCGTTGCCCGGGGCGGAGGCGATCGAGGCGCGCGTCGTGTGGAAGCGGACCACGCTCTACGGCTGCAGATTCCTCTCGCCGGTATCGCGGGGCATGATCAGCGCCATCGTGCTTAAAGCTCGGTCGGGCGCTCCCATAGCGACCGGATGTTAGCGCGAGGCGGTGAATGGAGCGCGGAGATAGCGAAAAGTTAACTGCCTTGGGCCGACATTTCTCCCACTTCGGGAGATAGTAATGATGGTTATCGCAGCACATTTCGAGGATGCGCAGACAACGGCTGGCCGGCCGCGTGAGCCGCGTCGCAAGCTGCAGTTGGAAGCGCGCGGCGCCTTGCCCTCGGGCGACGCCTCGAGCGTGCTGATTCACGACATATCGCAAACCGGCATGTTGCTCGAAAGTCCGGTCGCCCTGGCGATCGACGAGCGGATTGGTGTCGAGCTGCCCCATGCCGGCGAGACCTGGGCGAAAGTCGTCTGGCACAGCGGCAAGCTGTTCGGCTGCGAGTTTCACACGCCGATCTCCGCCGCCGCGCTGAGCGCCGCTCAACTGCGCAGTGCGGTCGGCCAGCCGGTCGATCTCACACCCCAGCGGCGGCAGGATGCCGCCCCCGATGCCTCGTTCGGCGCCCGGCTCGAACGGCTGCGCAAGGCCCGCGGCATCAGCCAGGCGCATATCGCCAACCGCCTCGGCGTCAGCAAGCCGACGGTCTGGGCCTGGGAGCACGGCAAGGCCCGCCCGGTCGGCAGCCGGATAGCGGCGCTGGCGGACGTGCTGGGCGTGGGCAGCGCCGAACTCGTGTCGTCCAACGGGACGTCCGAGCTCGACGATCTGCTTACCCGCAGCCGCGATCAGATCGCCGCGGCTGTCGGCACGACCCCCGAAAAAGTGCGGATCTGGGTCGAACTCTAGGCCCACTTCGCAAGACGAAATGCCCCCCACGCACGACGATCAGTTGAATCTGCTTCTCAAAATGAAAAATTATGGTAAATGATTCGTAAGTAACGGATTTCATTAGAGAACGTTATATAACGTTTCTAATTTAAATCGGTCACTTTGCTTTTACATGAGGGGCAAAAGCCGTGCGTATTATGTTTGGATCTGTTTTCTAGAGCAGCGCTATTAGTTCGGGTTAGCTAAACAAAAGGCTACGGTTCAATCGTCACGGGCGCCGGGGGGCATTCGACGATGAAAGTGAAGATAACCCAGCGGGAGAGCTCCGCGCTCTACCGGCTGCTGGCAGACACGACTTCGGACATCATTCTCAAGACGGATCGCAAGGGCTTCATCGTTCACGCCTCGCCGGCGATCGAACGGTTGGGCATTTCGCTGCCGTCGATGCTGATCGGGCCGCATATCCAGGATATCGTCCATCCCGCAAGCGCGGCGGAGATCGAGGGCCGGCACCAGGACGCGATCGAGGGGCGCCAGGGCGCCGACTGGATGGAATTCCCGGCCCTGACCAGCGACCGTACCGAGCGCTGGTTCGAGATCCAGATGCGCCGCCTCGTCGACGACCGGCAGCGGGTCTATGGTGCGCTCAGCATCATGCGCTCGATCGAGGAGCGGCGCTCGTTCGAGGAGCAGCTCTTCGCCGCGGCGATGACCGATCCGCTGACCCGGCTTACCAACCGCAGCGCCTTCATGACGATGCTGCGCCATGTCGTCGAGGAGAGGGGCGGCGAGGGCTGCGTGGCGCTGATCGCGCTCGATCACCTGAAGGCGATCAACATGAAGCACGGCCAGACGGCCGGCGACGAAGCGCTTGTGGCCTTCTCCGAGGTGGTGCGCAGCCATCTTCGCGCGCAGGACATCATCTCGCGGATCGGCGGCGATAGCCTCGGCGTGCTGCTGCCGGCGGCGAGCGCCGAGCAGGCCGAAGCGGTCTGCGCGCGGATCGTCGGTGTGCTCTCGGAAAAGCGCCAGATCGCCGGCGGCGGCACGCTCTCACTGACCGCAAGCGCCGGCGTCGCGCGGATCGAGCGCTCGGTCGACGATACCTTGAGGCGGGCCGAGATGGCGCTGTTCTTCGCCAAGTCCGGCGGCCGCAACCGGCTGGAAATCGACGGCAAGCTGCAGCGCGGCTGGTCGTGGAAACCGGGGAACGCCTGACGCGCAATCCCTCGCCTCGTCCCGGACCCGATGCTATCGACGCGTGATGGATGGGCTGGACGTCATCGTCGGGGAAATCGCCGCGGAAATGGCCGCGGCGGCGGAGCGTGGCAAAGTCGCCGACTATATTCCCGATCTGGCTTCGGTCTCGCCGCGCCATTTCGGCATCGCCGTGATCATGGCGGACGGCACGTGCCACGTCGCGGGCGATGCCGACCTGGCCTTTTCGATCCAGAGCATCACCAAGGTCTTCACACTGACCATGGCGCTGGGCGCGGTCGGCGATGCCCTGTGGAAGCGCGTCGGGCGCGAGCCTTCGGGCTCTGCGTTCAATTCGATCGTCCAGCTCGAGACCGAGCACGGCATCCCGCGCAACCCCTTCATCAATGCCGGGGCGATCGTCGTCGCCGACGTGCTGCTGGCACGCCACCAGCCCGGCGAGGTGATCGCCGAATTCCTCCGCTTCATGCGCACCTTGGCGGGCGACGAGTCCATCGTCATCGATCACGAAGTGGCGCAGGGCGAGCAGCGGACGGGCTTCCGCAACATGGCGCTGGCCAATTACATGCGTGCCTTCGGCAACGTGCATCACCCGACCGAAAACACGCTGGGGATCTATTTCCACCAGTGCGCGCTTGCGATGAGCTGCCGCCAGCTGGCCCAGGCCGGGCGTTTCCTTATGAACGGCGGGCGCAATCCCGAGACCGGGCGCTCGGTGGTATCCGCGCAGCGCGCGCGGCGCATCCTGGCGCTGATGCTGTCCTGCGGCCACTACGACGGCTCGGGCGAGTTCGCCTACCGTGTCGGCCTGCCGGGCAAGTCGGGGGTCGGCGGCGGGATACTGGCGATCGCGCCGGGCGTGGCCTCGATCGCGGTTTGGTCGCCGGGGCTCAACGAACGGGGCAATTCGCAGCTCGGCACCCTGGCGCTCGAACGGCTGGTCCAGCGGACCGGCTGGTCGGTGTTCGAGCCGGTCGTGCAGTGCGGGGTTTGATCGGGTTTATTTGATCCCCAGGATCAGCCGGTCGTTGTCGTTGAACCGCACGGCGATGCCGGCCTCGCGCAGTTCGTTGAACGTCATGTAGCTCTGCGCCGCCTGCGACGCGCTGAGCTTCTGGTAGAGCACCGGATCGAGCGAGGGCTGCACCGCGGCGAGCAGGTCGGCGAGGCGGATCGAGATGTTCTCGCCGTCGCGGATCAGCAGCGAGACCTTGCCCACCGAGGTGCCGTTGACCGTCGTTGCGACGTCGAAGGTGAGGCCTTGTGCGGTCCGGCGATAGCGGCTGACGCCATCGTCGTCCTGCATGCGGATGCCGGTCATGCCGACCGGCGAGGCGGCGCGCGGCGCGGCTTCTGCCAGCGAAGAGCGGTCCGGGGCCATCGAGAGCGCGGGGCGGGCGGGCTGAAGCGCATCCAGCCGCTCGGTCCCCGAAGGAGGAGGCGCGTCGTCGCCGTTCATCCGTGCAAGCGCGGCGCGGCTGTCGGCATCGACCATCGGGATGGCCTTGGGCGCCGGACTGGCCGTGATCGTGCGCATCGCGGCCGAATAGTCGGCCTCGCTGATGCCCCGCGCGACGGCCAGGCCTGGGGCCGGGGCCTTGCGCTGGGGAGCGCTCGCCTTGGGCGCGCTCATCCGAGACGGGGCGACCTGGGGCATGCTCATTGGCGCTGCGCTGACCTGGGGTGCCGCGCTCATCGGCGGCGATGCTTCGGCGGCGAGCGGAACCATGCGCAGCGGCGCAGCGGCCGGCTTGGGCAGGCTCTGCGGGATGGCGGGGGCGATGGTGCCGAGATCCGGCGCGATCGCACCGAGACGGCTGGCGGTAAAGCCCAGCAGAATCGTCGAACCTCTGGTGCCTGGGCCGGGTCAGCGGGGCTGGCGGCGGCAGGACGATGCGGACGGTCTTGGCATGGACCGCAGTCGGTACCGCTGCTGGGGCGAGCACCGGCGGGGTCAGGCTACGGACGGGCTCGGGGCGCGGCTCGATCGGCTCGGCGATGGCGGCGACGCCCGCGCTGGTGACCAGAAAGGCCGCCAGGGCAGGGGCTGCCGCTTTCGCGGGCCCGGCGACGAAGCGCCAACTGGCCTTGACCTCCATGAGTCGTTCCCGTGAAATGGTGCCGCAGGTTAGCTGCGTTAACCATAACACGAAAGCGTCTTTTCAGCGGGTTAACGTCCACCGCGGGCGTATCGCAGGCGGGACAGCGATTAACCGCGCTCTAGAAACTGTCCTTGGCACTGCGCAGCGCGGCAAACGTCGCAACGGGATCGCCGACCTTGCCGCCCTGATCCGCCCAGCGCCTCTGCAACGCCGGATCGTCGGCGCGCAGGAAGGGATTGGCAGCGAGCTCGCGGGCCAGGTTGGTGGGCACGGTCCATTTGCCTTCGGCGCGGCAGGCTTCGACCTTCGCGGCGTAGCGCTGCAGTCGCTCGTTGTCGGGATCGGCGTGGAGCGCGAAGCGGGCGTTCGACTGGGTATATTCGTGCGCGCAGTAGAGCAGCGTCTCGGGGGGCAATGCCTTGAGCCGCGACAGGCTTGCCCAAAACTGCGGCGCCGTGCCCTCGAACATGCGCCCGCAGCCCAGCGAGAACAGCGATCGCCGACGAAGGCGAGGCAGGCGCCGGGCACATGATAGGCTATGTGCCCGTTGGTGTGGCCGCCGACGTCGATTACGTGGGCTTCCCAGTCGCCGATCTGGACGACGTCGCCCTGTCTCACCGTGCGGTCGATGCCTTCGATCTTGTCTGCCTCGGCGGCGGGAGCGACGATGCTGCAGCCGGTCGCCGCCTTGATCGCGGCGTTGCCGCCGGCGTGGTCGGGGTGCCAGTGCGTGTTCCAGATCTGGGTGATCTGCCAGTGCTTCTTGCCGGCCTCGCGCAAATAGGCCTCGGCATCGGGCGTATCGATGCAGACCGTCTCCTCGCTCTCCGGATCGTGCAGCAGGAAGCCGTAGTTGTCGGACAGGCAGGCGAACTGGTGGACTTCCAGGGGCATCGGGACTCTCCTCAAAGCCCATGTAGGTTAGGCGGCGGATGAGCAAAAGCCCGTCCAGCGGGATGCAGGACGATTGTGAGCCCGGTCAGGAGCCAGTCTGCTTCTTCCTTCGTGCGACCCGCGCCGCCAAATACTGATCGAGTTCGCGTGTGAGCATGATTCCCAAGTACAGAAACACCCACCAATGTCGGTAGTCAGGTGCCCAGATGAAAATCGCAATCACCCCGCATAACATGCCGATTTGCAGCGTTAATCTGAGCCAGGCGGGCATGAAGGTTGGCAGGGGACCCGGAGAAATACTTCGGCCGTTGGAGTCTCGACGATCCCCATACTGCTTCAAGCCCCGCAGAAACACGCCCATGAAAGCGAGAAAAAGTGGGATTGTGAGTAATAAACGCCAGTCCATCTCGTATAAATTACATCATAGGCTCACAAAGCAAAAGCCCGCCCGGATCGCTCCGGACGGGCCTTTGTTTGGCTAGCTGAGCCCCGCTTGCGCGGGAGCGCAGATTACGAGCGGTTCTTCAGCGCTTCGCCGAGGATGTCGCCGAGCGAGGCACCCGAGTCCGACGAACCGTACTGCTCGACGGCTTCCTTCTCTTCGGCCAGCTGGCGGGCCTTGATCGAGAAGTTGGGCTTCTTCGAGCGGTCGAAACCGGTGACCATGGCATCGACCTTCTGGCCGACCTGGAAACGGTCCGAACGCTGCTCGTCGCGATCGCGGCCGAGGTCCGAGCGCTTGATGAAGCCGGTCGCGCCGTCTTCGCCCTGCTGCACTTCGAGGCCGCCATCGCGGACTTCGAGGACGGTGACGGTGACGACTTCGCCGCGACGCAGCGAACCACCGCCCGCGGCACCGCCGGCAGCAGCGCCGCCGACAGCCGGGGCACCCTTCTCGAGCTGCTTCATGCCGAGGCTGATGCGCTCCTTCTCGACGTCGACGTCGAGAACCACGGCCGAGACCTGCTCGCCCTTGCGGTGCAGAGCCAGCGCGTCCTCGCCCGAGATGCCCCAGGCGATGTCCGACATGTGGACCATGCCGTCGACGTCGCCGTCGAGGCCGATGAACAGGCCGAACTCGGTGGCGTTCTTGACTTCGCCTTCGACGATCGAACCGACCGGGTGCTTCTCGGCGAAGCCTTCCCAGGGGTTCTGCTGGGCCTGCTTCAGGCCCAGGCTGATGCGGCGCTTGTCGCTATCGACCTCGAGCACCAGCACGTCGACTTCCTGCGAGGTCGAGACGATCTTGCCGGGGTGGACGTTCTTCTTGGTCCAGGACATTTCCGAAACGTGGACCAGGCCTTCGATGCCCGGCTCCAGCTCGACGAAGGCGCCGTATTCGGTGATGTTGGTGACCACGCCGCGCAGCTTGGCGCCGACCGGGTACTTGGCGGCAACGCCTTCCCAGGGATCGCTTTCGAGCTGCTTCATGCCGAGGCTGATGCGCTGCGTGTCCTGGTTGATGCGGACGATCTGGACGCGGACGGTGTCACCGATGTTGATGACTTCGCTCGGGTGGTTGACGCGCTTGTAGCTCATGTCGGTGACATGGAGCAGGCCGTCGATGCCGCCGAGGTCGACGAAGGCGCCGTAGTCGGTGATGTTCTTGACGACGCCGTCGATGATCTGGCCTTCGACCAGGTTCTGGATCAGGCCCGAACGCTGCTCGGCGCGGGTTTCCTCGAGGACGGCGCGGCGCGACACGACGATGTTGCCGCGGCGGCGATCCATCTTGAGGATCTGGAAGGGCTGGGGAACGTCCATCAGCGGCTGCACGTCGCGAACCGGACGGATGTCGACCTGCGAGCCGGGCAGGAAGGCCACGGCGCCGTCGAGGTCGACGGTGAAGCCGCCCTTGACGCGGCCGAAGATCACGCCTTCGACGCGCTTGCCTTCGCCGAACTCGTTCTCGAGCTTGTCCCAGGCGGCTTCGCGGCGAGCGCGGTCGCGGCTGAGCATCGCTTCGCCTTCGGAATTCTCGACGCGGTCGACATAGACTTCGACTTCATCGCCGACCGACAGGCCGTGCGGCTGGCCGGGCATGGCGAATTCGCGCAGGGCAACGCGGCCCTCGCTCTTCAGGCCGACGTCGATGACGGCCTTGTCGTTTTCGATCGCGGTGACGGTGCCCTTGACGACGCGGCCTTCGAAGCCGCCGCCGGCGGCGCCGCCGAGCGATTCGTCAAGAAGCGCGGCGAAATCGTCGCGCGTGGGGTTTGCCGTAGAGGCCATTCAGTGTTTCCTACGTCTATGTTTCCGGCCAGGCGGTTTTGTCCGCCGGTCTTTCTCCGCATACGGCACCATGCCGGATACGGGCCAAAAGGGCCGATGTCTCCGCCAGGCCGGATGCCGAGGCGAAGGCTCGCGGGGCCGGAGCCCGTTGAACCGGGCGCGCTTAGGCGCGGACGGCGCGAAAAGCAAGGAAAATGGGGGCGAAAGACCGTCATGCAGGGAAACGCGACGGTAAGTCTTTGCTGCTAGACCGCGGCCGGGCGCCAGGGGTTCGTTATGCAGCCGATGCACAAAGGCAGGTTCGCCGATCCGGCGGTGGAAGAGCGGTTCCAGCAGGTGGGACGCCGTTACCGCGTGCCCTTCGTGCGCGTCTACGGCGTGCTCTTCATGCTGATCGCGCTGGCCTACTCGGTGTCGAACCCGCTGCTGCTGGCCCCCGCGGCCAATGCGCGGGTGGCGGTCTGGCTGGGGCTGACCCTTTTGGTCGCCGGGGCCTATGTCGGCGCGACGTTCTGGGATGGCTACGTCCGCAAGCCGGTGGTCGATTTCTCCTGTCTTGTCCTGCTCCAGCTGCTGATCGGCCAAGTCAATGTGACCCTCTTCGAACATCTGGCCAACGTTCAGGCCCACCTGCATGCGGTCGCGACGATCAACCGCCTGGCGGTGACCGCCTTCGCCGCGGTGACGCTCGCTGCGCGGCCGCGGCTGTTCTTGCTCTGGCTCGGTTGTGACGTGCTCCAGTGGCTCGGCCAGATCTTCGCCGACGGAACATTTCCGGCCGAGATCGTCTATGCCCTGCTAAGCTATGTCAGCGGCGCCGTCGTAATGGTGGCGATCAACCTGGCCATCGGCGTGTCGAGCCGCTGGGCCTTCGCTCTGGCCGAAGCGCTCGATGTGGAGCGCGGCAAGAACGAGGCGATGGTCCACAACATGCTGCCCGCCGCCGCGGTCGAGAAGATCCGCGATGGCCGCATGGTCGCCGATGCCTATGCCGACGTCAGCGTGATCTTCATCGACATGGTCGGCTTCTCGAAGCTCGCCAAGCGCGTCTCGCCCGGGCACCTGGTCGAACTGCTCAACGGCTTCTTCAATCATGCCGATCGCTGCGCTGCCGAGCATGGCGTGGAGAAGGTCAAGACGATCGGCGACGCCTATCTCGCGATTGCCGGCGGCAACGTGGCCTGCGGCAACAGCGCCGATGCCGCCATCGCTTTCGCCCGCGCGGTGCTTGCCGGGGTCGACGAGATCGGCCGCGTCGCCGGGGTCGAGGTCGGCCTGCGCATCGGCATCCATAGCGGGCCCGTGGTCGGCGGCGTCATCGGTGCGACGCGCATGGCCTACGACTATTGGGGCGAGACGATGAACATCGCCGCGCGGATCGAAAGCACGGCGCCGGTCAACGGCATCGCCATTTCCGAAAGAACCTGGTTGCGCGCCCGCGACCGTGCCGATTTCGGCGCGCCGCGTTCGGAATTGCTCAAGGGCGTGGGCGATACCTGCGTGTTCCACGCCGGGCCGGCCCAGCCTGACGACCTCGCTCCCGATCCCGAACTGCCCGGGATCAGCGCCGCGGCGTGATCCGGCTTTCGACCAGCGCGATGGCGCGGTCGATCGAGGCCTGGGCCGAGAGATCGGAATTGTCGAGCAGCAGCGCGTCGTCGGCCTGGCGCAGCGGCGCTTCCTTGCGATTGCGGTCGCGCTCGTCGCGCAAGGAGAGGTCGGCGGCGATGGCATCGATATCGGCCTCGCGCCCCGAGTTCACCATTTCGAGATAGCGCCGCTTGGCACGCGCCTCGACGCTGGCGGTGACGAAGAGCTTGGCTTCGGCCTCGGGCACGATGACCGTGCCGATGTCGCGCCCGTCCAGCACCGCGCCACCTTCCTGGGTGGCAAAGGCGCGCTGGCGTTCGTAGAGCGCCTCACGCACGGCATGATGCACCGAGACACGGCTGGCGAGGCCGCCGGTGGCTTCGGAGCGCAGTTCGGGATCGCCGAGCAGGGTGGGAGGAAAGGCGCAGGCGGCGAGGGCGTCGGCCTCGCTGTCAGGATCGCCGCCCGCGAGCAGCACCTGATAGCCGACCGCGCGGTAGAGCAGTCCGGTGTCAAGATGGGGCAGCCCGTAATGCGCTGCGAGTGCCCTGGCGATCGTGCCCTTGCCCGAAGCGGTCGGGCCATCGACGGCGATGATCACGAAGTACGACCTCCCTGGCCGCCACGGCCGAGGAAGGCCTTGACCAGCCCCCAGATCGCCACGCCGCCCCAGACGAATTCGAGCGCCATCGAGGCGGGGTTCATGTTCTTGAGCAGCGAAATGCCGAGCAGCACCGCGCCTGCCAGGTTGGTGCCGTGCTGGAGCCAGGGGCTCGGGTTCGCCTTTCCGGTCTGGTAGGCATAGGCGAAGACCACGCAGGCCATGCCCGCGAAGCCGGCGATGTTGGCTTCGAGTTCGGTCATGCCGAAAGCCCGTCGAGCAAGGTCTCGAACATCGGGAAGCTGGTGGCGATCGGCCTCGTGTCGTCGACTTCGACGCCCGCCTTGCTGACGAGGCCGGCGACGGCCATCGACATGGCGATGCGGTGGTCGAGGTGGGTGGCGACCGAGTGATTGCCGCTGCCGCGCAGGGGCTCGCCGCCGGTCCCGTCGATGGTCAGGCCGTCCTCGGTCTCCTGCACCCGCGCGCCGGCGGCGGTTAGCGCCTCTGCCATGACGGCGAGGCGGTCCGATTCCTTGACCCGCAATTCATCGAGGCCGGTGGTGACGGTCCGTCCTTCGGCCAGCGCGGCGGCGACGAAGAGCACGGGGAATTCGTCGACCATACTCGGGACCACGGCGGGATCGACTTCGATTCCCTTGAGCTCCGAATGTCTGACCAGCAGGTCGGCCACGGGTTCGCCGCCGACTTCGCGCGGGTTCACTTCGGTGATGTCGCCGCCCATCTGGCGCAGCACTTCGATCAGCCCGGCGCGGGTGGCGTTGAGGCCGACGTTCTCGATCGTCAGCTCGCTGCCCGGCACGACCAGCGCGGCGACGATGAAGAAAGCGGCCGAGGAGGGATCGCCGGGAACCTCGATGCGCTGCGGTTGCAGCTCGGCTTCACCGCGGATGCGGATCGTGCGCGTGCCGCTTGTATCGACCTCGACCGTGAGTTCGGCGCCGAAGCCCTTGAGCATGCGTTCGGAATGGTCGCGGGTCGGCACCGGCTCGATCACCGTGGTGATTCCCGGCGTGTTCAGCCCGGCGAGCAGCACCGCGCTCTTCACCTGGGCCGAGGCCACGGGCAGGCGGTATTCGATCGGCACCGCCGGCGAAGCGCCGCGCAGCATCAGGGGGAGCGTGCCGCCGGGCGAGGCGGTGATGTCGGCGCCCATCAGCGAGAGCGGATCGGTCACGCGCTTCATCGGCCGCTTCGACAGGCTGGCGTCGCCGACGAAGGTCGCGGTGATCGGATGCGAGGCGACGAGGCCCATGAGCAGCCGCGTAGAGGTGCCGCTGTTGCCCATATCGAGCGCCGCCTGCGGTTGCAGCAGCGAGCCGACGCCGACGCCGTGGACCAGCCATTCGCCTTCGCCGGTGCGCTCTACCTGCGCACCCATCGCGCGCATCGCAGCGGCCGTCGCCAGCACGTCCTCGCCTTCGAGCAGCCCCGAAATCCGGCTCTCGCCCACCGCCAGGGCGGACAGCATCAGCGAGCGGTGGCTGATCGACTTGTCGCCCGGCACGCGGATGCGTCCCTTCAGCGGGCCGCTCGCGGCGAATCGGCGCGGGCGCATCTGCGAAGGGTCGGCTGCGGTCACGGGCGGGACTATCCTGCAAGAGCTAAAATCGCGCGGCTTTTGACAGCGCTCACCACCTATGGCAAGGCGCGCGCCCTGTGAGACTTGGGCGCTTGATTTCGGCGCCAGTGGTCACCATCAACACCACAGTTTCCGGCTCTCTGCATCCGTGGCGAGCCTAGCGAGGAATTTTCATGGTCAAGGCTGAATGGGGCGCCAAGCACGGCTGCCCGAAATGCGGCACCCGCTTCTACGATCTGGGCAAGGACGATCCCGTCACCTGCATCGAGTGCGGCTATGCCTGGAACCCGGAGCCGGTGCTGAAGTCGAAGCAGCCGATCCCCTATGAGCAACTCCAGAAGGAGAAGGTCGAAGTCGTCGAAGACAACGATCTGGCCGATGAGGATCTGGACATCGATGACGACGGCGATTCGCCCGACAACGATGTCGATCTCGGCGGCGACGACGATCTGGGCGTTGCCGGCGTCGATGATGACGGGGACGAGCATTAAACCTCTTGCCAAGCTCGGGAGCCCCCACTAAGGGCGTGCCTCCCGAGCCGAGGCAAGGGAATCGGAGATCTCCCCAAGGTCGCCGGTGATGAATGGAAATGGGGCCTTAGCTCAGCTGGGAGAGCGCCTGCATGGCATGCAGGAGGTCAGCGGTTCGATCCCGCTAGGCTCCACCATTCAGAAGGATTCTAGTGAGATCTGGTTCGGGCCGGGCGACGGTCCGGTTCGATCCAAATCTCACTATGCTTCGGGGCCCACAAGCCTCCGAAGGGTGAACAGATAGCACGCTGGCTGACGAGGTTTCGTCCGCCGGCGTTTTTGGCTTTGGAGTAGGCGGACCTATGTTCGATACACTGTCAGACCGGCTCGGCGGCGTGTTCGACAAGCTGCGCGGGCGCGGCGCCCTGAAGGAACAGGACGTCCGCGATGCCATGCGCGAGGTGCGCATCGCGCTGCTCGAGGCCGACGTCGCGCTGCCCGTCGTCCGCCGCTTCATCGATGATGTCACCGAAAAGGCCGTCGGCGCCTCGGTCCTGAAGTCGGTCACGCCCGGCCAGCAGGTCGTCAAGATCGTCAACGACGCGCTGGTCGAAATGCTCGGCGGCGACCAGACCGTCGGGCTCGAGCTCGACCACGTTCCGCCCGTCGTCATCCTCATGGTCGGCCTCCAGGGCTCGGGCAAGACGACCACTACCGCCAAGCTCGCCAAGCTGCTCAAGGAGAAGCAGGGCAAGAAGGCGATGATGGCCTCGCTCGACGTCAACCGCCCGGCCGCGCAGGAGCAGCTCGCGGTGCTCGGCGAGCAGGTCGGCGTTGCCACCCTGCCGATCATCGCCGGCCAGCAGCCGGTCGACATCGCCACGCGCGCGCTCCAGGCGGCCAAGCTCCAGGCCGTGGGCGTGCTGTTGCTCGACACCGCGGGCCGCCTCCACGTCGACGATCAGCTGATGGCCGAGATGAAGGCGGTTGCCGCCATCTCGGCTCCCAAGGAAACGCTGCTCGTCGTCGATTCGCTGACCGGCCAGGACGCGGTCAACGTCGCGCAGAGCTTTGCCGGCCAGGTCGACCTCACCGGCGTCATCCTCACCCGCATGGACGGCGATGCCCGCGGCGGCGCGGCGCTGTCGATGCGCCATGTCACGGGCAAGCCGATCAAGTTTGCCGGTACCGGCGAAAAGCTCGACGCGATCGAGCCCTTCCATCCCTCGCGCGTCGCCGGCCGCATCCTCGGCATGGGCGACATCGTCTCGATCGTGGAGAAGGCCGCCGCGCACATCCAGGAGGAAGAGGCCGAGCGCATGGCCCAGCGCATGGCGAAGGGTCAGTTCGACATGAACGACCTGCGCATGCAGCTGAAGCAGATGCAGAACATGGGCGGCATCGGCGCGCTCGCAGGCATGATCCCCGGCATGAAGAAGGCCAAGGCGGCCATGGCCCAGTCGGGCATGGACGACCGCGTGCTGCTGCGCATGGACGCGATCATCGGCTCGATGACGCCGAAGGAGCGCACGCGCCCCGACCTGCTCAACGCCAAGCGCAAGATCCGCATCGCCAACGGTTCGGGCGTCCAGGTTCAGGACGTCAACAAGCTCATCAAGATGCACCAGGAAATGGAGCGCGCGATGAAGCAGATCAAGAAGATGGGCGGCATCAAGGGCCTCGGCGCGCTGTTTGGCAAGGGCGGCCTCGGTGCGGCCATGCCGGGTCTCGGTGGCGGCGGTGGTCTGCCCGGCCTCGGTGGCGGAGGCGGTGCGCCAGACCTCACGAATTTTTTGAAGAAATAAGTTTTAGCAATTGATTGAAAGGTAGAATTCTATGTCGGTTTCCATTCGTCTGTCGCGCGGCGGCTCCAAGAAGCGCCCGTACTACAAGGTCGTCGTCTCGAACAGCCGCGCCCCGCGCGACGGCAAGTATCTCGAGCAGCTGGGCACCTACAACCCGCTGCTCGCCAAGGACGACGTCAACCGCGTCCGCCTGATCGAGGACCGCATCAAGTACTGGCTGGGCGTCGGCGCGCAGCCGACCGACCGCGTCGCGCGCATGCTCGACAAGGCCGGCATCAAGGAGCGTGCGGCCACCAATAACCCGACCAAGGCCGAGCCGGGCAAGAAGGCCAAGGACCGCGCCGAGGAGAAGGCCGAGAAGCTGCGTGAGGCCGAAGAGGCCGCCGCCGCTGCTGCCGCCGCTCCCGCGGTCGAGGAAGTTGCCGAGGAAGCCCCTGCTGCCGAGGAAGCCGTCAACGAAGCCACGCCCGACAGCGATGCCGGCGACACCGGCGAAGTGGCCGGCGAAAGCTCGCAGGAACCGGCCGAAGGCTAAGGCGGCATGAGCGACCGCCCCGTCACGCTCGCCGTCATCACCGGCGCGCATGGCGTGACGGGCGAGGTCCGGCTCAAGTTGTTCGGTGAAGGCGTGGCGGCGCTCAAGCGCTACCGCGCCTTCAACGATTCAAAGCTTTCGGTTGAAAAGCTCAAGGACGACGGCAAGGGCGGCGCCATCGCGCGCTTCGCCGAAGTGCCCGACCGCTCCGCCGCGGAAAAGCTGCGCGGAACCGCGCTGACGGTCCCGCGCTCGGCGCTGCCGCCGCTGGGCGAGGGCGAATACTACCACGCCGATCTGTTGGGCCTGCCCGCGGTCTCCACCAGGGGCGAGGCGCTGGGCACCTGTGTCGCGGTAGAGAACTTCGGCGCGGGGGACGTGCTCGAGATCGAGCGGCCGTACGAGGAAGGCAAGAAGGCAACGCGCTTCATGGTGCCGATGCGGCTGGAAGCGGTTCCGGAATGGAATGAAGAACGCCTGCTGATCGAGGCCGCATACGCGGCCGAATAGAGGCTAGCGCTGCGCAGTGTTCCAGGGGGCCGACCAGCGCTGGCGCTGCAGCACTTCGAACGGCAGCAGGATGGCCTGGGCATAACGCTGGCCCACCGCGACGAGCGCGGTTTCCCGCGATCCATATAAACCCGGCTGATAAGAACGGCTCATGTCTCTTCTCCTTCGAATGCTCGGAAAGAGCGGGTTCGATATGGAGAGTCTGCGCCCATGCGTCCAACAAAAGGCCCGGCGAATTACATCAGTACACCTTATGATTTCTGACTCGGCGCCTAATGCGAGGACTGGCTCGGGAACGGTGCCATCTCGAAGGCAGAATATTGACGCGTTCCTGCAATTAGTATATACATCATGTATATACGGAGGCCGTGATGGGCAAGGAATACACTGCCAAGAGCTTCAAATCGGGAAACTCGGTGGCGATCCGCATGCCTGCCGCCCTCGGGATCGAGCCGGACAAGGAGTGGATCGCCGAGTGGGTCGACGGCGAACTGCATCTGCGGGCCAAGGCTCCGGCCAAACGGAAGATCGACGTCAGCGGTTTCGCAGGGAAAGCGCCAGGGCTTCGCCTAGCGCCGCGCGAGGATTTCGAAGAGCGGCCCAGCGCCATAGCTGCGCGTAAGGCGGCAGGCCTCGAGTGATCCGCTATCTGATAGATGCCAATTCTGCCGTCTATGCCATGAACGTCGGGCATGGTCCGTTGATCGATCGCCTGGCGGACTGCGAGATTGGCGAGGTTGCGATATCGGTCATCAGCTATGCCGAGGTGGCCTATGGAACCTACGTTGGCAAACCGCCGGCGGCAGAAGTTCTAGAAGCCTTTATTCAAGCAATCCCGCTCGTGCCGTTCGATGAGGGCGCGGCGCGCGAGTACGCTCGCTTGCCGTTTAAGCGTGCCCGCTTCGATCGCTTGCTTGCCGCGCACGCTTTGAGCATCGGCGCGACTGTGGTTACCAACAATGAGGCCGATTTCGTAGACGTGCCAGGGCTAAAGGTTGAGAACTGGACGGAGCCGGGGTGCTAGATTTGCTCTTCATTCCCTTTGTTTCGCTGGTGGCGGGTTGGGCCGTATCTTGGTTCATGGTTGTCCTGACCCGACGGCCATGGGTGGCATATATGGCCGTCTCCGCGGTTACGATCGGCTTGGCATACCGCGTCATGGGGTTCGGCTTGGCCTTCGCGCGCGAGCCAGTGGAGTTTGGCGAGTTCGTCCTGCTCGTCTCGATGATGAGCGGAGCTCTTCTGATCTTTTCGTTGCTCGGAGGCTGGATTTCGGTGCGCGAGTGGCGCAGGCGCACGCGGGCATGACCTTCGCTGCCACCGTCCTCACGCTCTATCCCGAGATGTTTCCCGGCCCGCTCGGCGTCTCGCTTGCCAATCGTGCGCGCGAGGAGGGGAAGTGGTCGCTCGATACGGTGCAGATCCGCGACTTCGCGATCGACAAGCACCGCACGGTCGATGACACGCCGGCCGGCGGCGGGGCGGGAATGGTGCTGCGGGTGGATGTGCTGGCAGCGGCTGTTGACCACGCGCTGAGCCTCCACCCCGACTGCCCGGTCATCGCCATGACTCCCCGAGGAAAGCCGCTCGATCAGGCCCGTGTGCGCCAGCTTTCCGCCGGCCCCGGCGTCACCGTTCTCTGCGGCCGTTTCGAGGGTTTCGACGAGCGGATCTTCGCCGCGCGTGCCATCGAGGAGGTCTCGATCGGCGACATCGTCCTCTCGGGCGGCGAGCCGGCGGCGCTGATGCTTCTCGACGCTTGCATTCGGCTGCTTCCCGGCGTAATGGGCGCGCCTTCCAGTGGGGCCGAGGAGTCGTTCGAAAGCGGCCTTCTCGAATATCCCCACTATACCCGTCCCGCTGAGTGGGAAGGGCGCACGATCCCCGAAGTGCTGCGATCGGGGGATCATGCGAAGATCGCGGCCTGGCGGAAACACCAGGCGGAAGTCGATACTCGGTCACGCAGGCCGGACCTTTGGGAGCGCCACAAGGGCGTTCGGGTTCAGTCTGCCTCTGGCGCGCGGCGTGAAAATGAGGACCAGGGTCAATGAACCTGATTCAGCAGATCGAGGCCGAGGAAATCGCCAAGGCCGCGAAGGATATTCCGGAATTCCGTCCGGGCGACACCCTCCGCGTCGGCGTCCGCGTCGTCGAAGGCGAGCGCACCCGCGTTCAGGCCTACGAGGGCGTCTGCATCGCCCGTTCCAACAAGGGCATCGGCTCGAACTTCACCGTGCGCAAGATGTCGTTCGGTGAGGGCGTCGAGCGCGTTTTCCCGCTCTATTCGCCGAACATCGATAGCATCACCGTCGTCCGCAAGGGCGTCGTGCGTCGTGCGAAGCTCTATTACCTGCGCGGCCGCACCGGCAAGCGCGCGCGTATTGCCGAGCGCCGCGACGTCCGGACCGGCGAAGCCGGCTGAGGTTGCGCGGAGGCTGATCGCACCTAGATCAGTCCGGCAGACAGACCGAAAGGGCCGGCTCCCATCTGCGGAGACCGGCCTTTTCTTTATTCTTCGAGGAACAGACCATGGGTTACCGGGTAGTTGTCGTGGGCGCGACGGGCAATGTCGGCCGCGAAATGCTGAACATCCTCGCCGAGCGCGAGTTTCCCTGCGACGAGATCGCCGCCGTGGCGTCGAGCCGCTCGACGGGCAGCGAGATCGAGTTCGGCGACACCGGCCGCATGCTCAAGTGCAAGAACCTCGAGCATTTCGACTTCACCGGCTGGGACATCGCGCTGTTCGCCGCGGGCTCTGAACCGACCAAGATCTATGCGCCCAAGGCGGCCGCGGCCGGCTGCGTGGTAATCGACAACTCGTCGCTCTACCGCATGGACCCCGACGTGCCGCTGATCGTGCCCGAGGTGAACCCGGATGCGATCGACGGCTATAAGAAGAAGAACATCATCGCCAACCCCAACTGCTCGACCGCGCAGATGGTGGTCGCACTCAAGCCGCTGCACGATGCGGCGAAGATCACGCGCGTGGTGGTCTCGACCTATCAGTCGACCTCGGGCGCGGGCAAGGCGGGCATGGACGAGCTGTTCGAGCAGAGCCGTGCGATCTTCGTCGGCGATCCGGTCGAGCCCAGGAAGTTCCCCAAGCAGATCGCCTTCAACGTGATCCCGCACATCGACGTGTTCCTCGATGACGGTTTCACCAAGGAAGAGTGGAAGATGGTCGTCGAGACCAAGAAGATCCTCGATCCCAAGATCAAGGTCGTCGCCACCTGCGTGCGCGTGCCGGTCTTCGTAGGTCATTCCGAAGCGATCAATCTCGAATTCGAGAACGAGATCTCGGCCAAGAAGGCGCAGTCGATCCTGCGCGAGGCGCCGGGCGTCATGCTGATCGATAAGCGCGAGGACGGCGGCTATGTCACACCGATCGAATGCGTCGGCGACGGCGCGACCTATGTCAGCCGCGTGCGCGAGGACCCGACGGTCGACAACGGCCTGGTGATCTGGTGCGTCTCGGACAACCTGCGCAAGGGCGCGGCGCTCAACGCGGTGCAGATCGCCGAATTGCTCGGCCGCCGGCACTTAAAGAAGGGCTGATAATTCTGAACGCATAAAAATGGGCCCGCCCTCGCGAGAGGACGGGCCCATTTTCAATGCGATGGGTTTTTAGTTTACGGCCTGCTTGACCGTGGTCGTGGTCGTCGTTGCGGTGGCCGGCGGGGCGGTGCGCGTCGTCGTGGTCTTGCGCGTTACCGTCCGGGCAGCCTTGCGCGGCGCCGTGGCCTGCTGCGTCGTCACGGTCGTCTCGACCGCGGCCGGCTGCGACTGCGCGGCGATGCGCGCGGCATTGGCTTCGGCGGCCGAGCGGGCAGCCGAGTTCTCGGCCGACGCAGCGCGGGCATTGGCGTCGGCGGCCTGGTTCTGCGCGGCTACGGCCTGCTGCTGCGCGGCGTTTACGTCGGCGTCGCGCGAAGCGTTGGCATTGGCCACCGCGGCGTCCTTGCGGTGCTGCATTTCACCGATCGTCGCGTCGGCCAACGCGCCCGCGTGGATTGCATCGTTGATCGCGGTCGACTTGTGGCTGGCGCTCAGGTTCTCCTTGGCGCGAGCAAGCGCCGCGCGCGCTTCGGCAGTGCGCTCGGGCATATCGGTGGCGGAGCCCATCTGCTCGGCCGTGTGGATCTTGGCCTCGGCGGCAGCGATCGCCTCGCGCGCCCGGTCGGCCTTGCCGGCATAGGCGGGCGTGACGGTCAGCGTCATGGCGGTGGCTGCGAGCAGCGGCGCGATAAAAGACTTGCGAAACATGGCATTCTCCTCGTGATAACCTTGGGGCCTCGAGCCTCGAATGCCCCCCGCCCGATCAACCGTTCGCGCCGAGCGCTGTTCCGTCGGCTGCAACGCTTCGTCGCATATGGGGGCTCGGCTCGACCCGGGTTCATCGGGGAGAAAGCTCCATCGTTGGCGCAAAGCGGCGGAGAGGCTAGGCAGACGGCATGACCAAGACTCTCACTGGCGGCTGCCAATGTAGCCGCGTTCGCTATACGGCGACGATCGAGAACGACGACGCCTACCTCTGCCATTGCCGCATGTGCCAGCGCGCGACCGGCGGCTTCGCGGCCGCCTTCGTCAACCTGCCGCTGGCCGGCCTGACTTGGGACCGCGCCGCCGACTGGTACCAGAGCTCGCCGATCGCGCACCGCCCGTTCTGCTCGGCCTGCGGCACGCCGCTGGGCTTTGCCTTCCTAAAGAACGCGCAGGGCATCGACATTACCGTCGGGAGCTTCGACGATCCCTCCGCCTTCGTGCCGACCCAGCATTCGGGTGTGGAATCGATGCACGAGGCCTGGCTCGACACCGCCGGCCTGCCGCGCCAGAGGAGCACGGAGATCGAGAGCGTGGTCGGCCACTGGAAAGCCGCGGGCATGGAGATACCGGAGTGAGCGAAGCGCGTGTCGAATTCGTTGAAGGTGTCGGCGGTGCCCGTCTGGCCGTGCATCGGCTGGGGGAAGGGCGGCCCGTGCTGCTGCTGCACGGGCTATTCTCCAGCGCTTTGGTCAACTGGATCAAGTTCGGCCACGCCGCGCGGCTGGCCGAGGCGGGATTCGAGGCGATCATGCCCGATCTGCGCGCGCACGGCCAAAGCGATGCGCCGCACGATCCCGCAGCCTATCCCGCCGACGTGCTGGTCAAGGACGTGCTGGCCGTGGTCGCAGCCTGCGGGCTGACCGACTTCGACCTCGGCGGCTTCTCGCTCGGCGCGCGGACGTCGGTGCGTACCGTGCTAGCCGGGCTCAGGCCGCGGCGGCTGGTGCTCGGCGGCATGGGGATCGAGGGGCTGGGTGAATGGTCGCGGCGCAGCGCCTTCTTCGTCGGCGCGATCGACCGCTTTGATGAGATCCAGCGTGGCGATCCCGAATATATCGCGCAGCAGTTCATGAAGTCGCAGAAGATCGACCGCGTCGCGTCGCGGCTGCTGCTAGGCTCGGTCGATGATACCCCGCGCGAGGCGCTGCAGGAACTGACCATGCCGACGCTGGTCGTCTGCGGTGCCGAGGATGACGACAACGGCTCCGCGCCCACGCTGGCCGCAACGCTGCCCGACGGGCACTACGTCGAGGTGCCGGGCACGCACATGTCCTCGGTGACCAAGCCCCAGCTCGGCGAGGCGATCGTGCGCTTCCTGTTGGGCTGACATTGTTGTAAGCGATAATTTTACAAGAATATGGGAGGTTGCACTCATGCATAAACTGGTGTCGATCGCTGCTCTCGGGGCGGCGCTTGCGGCGAGTCCCGCCATGGCCCAGAATCAAACCGCGCCCCAGACTCCGCAGGCTTTCGTCACCCAGGCCGAGGCGGCCTTCAACAAGGCGACGATCGAGGCCGCGCAGGCCGACTGGGTCTACCAGACCTATATCACCCCCGACACCGAAGCGCTGACCGCGCGGGCCGGCGCCAAGCTGACCGAAATGCAGGTCGCCAATGCGGTGATCGCGGCCAAATATGCCGCTACCGCCGGACTCGACTACGATACGACGCGCAAGCTCAGCCGCATGCGCACGGCCATCGTCCTGCCCGCGCCTGTCCGTCCCGGCGCGGCCGAGGAAGCGGCGACGCTGACCGCGCGGCTCCAGGGCATCTACGGCAAGGGGCAGGGCACCTTGAACGGCAAGCCGATCAACGGCTCCGACATCGAGGCGGCGATGGGCACCAACCGCAACCCGGCCGAGCTCAAGGAGATGTGGACCAGCTGGCACGACAACGTCGGCAAGCCGATGGCTGGCGACTATGCCAAGCTCGTCTCGGTGACCAACGAGGGCGCCAAGGATCTCGGCTTTGCCGACACCGGCGCGCTCTGGCGGTCTAACTACGACATGACCCCCGAAGCTTTCGCCGCGCTCACCGAGAAGCTGTGGAACGAGGTCAAGCCGCTCTACGAGCAGCTTCACTGCTATACGCGGACCAAGCTCAGCGAACGCTACGGCGACGCCGTCCAGGCCAAGACCGGCCCGATCCGCGCCGACCTGCTCGGCAACATGTGGGCGCAGGAATGGGGCAACATCTACGACATCGTCGCGCCGCCGGGCGCGGGCGACGTCGGCTACGATACGACCAAGCTGCTCGTCGACAAGGGCTATGACCCGCTGAAGATGGTCAAGACGGGCGAGGGCTTCTTCTCCTCGCTGGGCTTCGCGCCGCTGCCCAAGACCTTCTGGGAACGCTCGCAGTTCACCAAGCCCGCCGACCGCGAGGTGGTCTGTCACGCCTCGGCCTGGGACATCGACAATGTCGAGGACCTGCGCGTCAAGATGTGCATCAAGGTCAACGGCGACGACTTCACCACGATCCACCACGAACTCGGCCACAACTACTACCAGCGCGCCTACAACAAGCAGCCGGCGCTCTATCTCGACGGCGCCAACGATGGCTTCCACGAGGCGATCGGCGATACCATCGCGCTGTCGATCACGCCCGAATATCTTGTCCAGATCGGCCTGCTCGACCGGTCGCAGGTGCCCAGCGCCGACAAGGACATCGGCCTGCTGCTGCGCCAGGGCATGGACAAGGTCGCCTTCCTGCCCTTCGGCCTGATGATCGACCGCTGGCGCTGGTCGGTGTTCTCGGGCGAGGTCTCGCCGGCGAATTACGAGAAGGCGTGGAACGACATGCGCCTCAAGTACCAGGGCATTGTCCCGCCGTCCGAGCGGCCTGCCGATGCCTTCGATCCGGGCGCCAAGTACCACATCCCGGCCGGCGTGCCCTATACGCGCTACTTCCTCGCACGGATCCTCCAGTTCCAGTTCTACGAGGCGGCCTGCAGGATCTCGGGCTGGAAGGGGCCGCTCCATCGCTGCTCGTTCTACGGCAACAAGCAGGTCGGCGAGCGGCTGAACGCCATGCTGGAGATGGGCGCCTCGAAGCCCTGGCCCGATGCGCTCCAGGCCTTCACCGGGACGCGCGAGATCAGCGGCAAGCCGATGATCCGCTACTTCGCGCCGCTGACGCGCTGGCTCGAGCAGCAGAACAAGGGCAAGCAGTGCGGATGGTAGGTTAGGGGAGGTTCCGCACTCCTCTCCATTCCAGCCCATTCCCCTTCCCGTCGCCCCTGCGGAGGCAGGGGCCTGGATAAGCTCGCCTCAACACCGCCACGGCAGCGCTTAGGCGTGAGGTCGGATGGACCCCTGCCTCCGCAGGGGCGACGGGGGTGAGCGGACAGGGAACTCCCTCACCGCTCCGTTCATTGCGCCTAAAGGGCAAGCGAGTCAGTGTCAGAGAGAAGTCGCTGGAGCCCAACAATGAAAACAATCGCTTATCTGGCCGCTGGTTGCGCCGCCATGCTCGCAATGCCGGCCTTTGCCCAAAGCACGCCCTATAGCCCTCGCTACGAAAGTCGGACCACCGGCGGCTCGCCGGACATCGAGCGGCAGATTCAAAGTCTCGACGATGCAATCTACTCGGCGGATCGGCAGCGCCGGATTTCGCCAAGCCAGGCGGACGCCTATATTCGCGAGCTGCGCGACATCGAAACGCAGTTGCTCGATGTGCGCGAGCGGACGTTCAGCGGGCGTAGCGACGATAGCGACCGGCAGCCCAGTCCGGCGCCGTCCTATCGCGAGCCCGACCCCTATCCCAGCCAGGACGATCAGCGCGACAGTCGCGAGCCGCCTGCGGCGCCGGCTTCGCGCGACAGTAGCGATTGGAACAGCGAGCATTCGTAACCGGGGTTATGCCGGCATCACCCGCTCGAACAGGTGCTCGTAGCTTATGACGAGGCCTTCACCGTCGACGGTCAGATCTGCCTCGAAACCGCATGACAAGCCAAGGTCGACATAGCGCAGCGTCCTTGCACCGTGGCGATCGTAGCGCTGGCTCGATCGCGCGACAGTGAGCGCCGGGCCGTCGATGAAGGCGGTGTCGAGCGACAGGCTGGCACCCGGCGTTTCGGGCGTCCGGCGGATGGGGAAGGTGTTGCAGAACGGGGTCACCGACAGGTCCGGCTCCTCGGCGCCGTCGAGGTCTGGCCGCAGGGCGCCGTCGACGCGCCAGCCGCTGCCGGCGCGCTCCAGCAGCAGCCTGCCGTGGCCGTTTTCGTTCCAGCGCTCGACCGTGACCGCCTGGGCGCGCCAGCCCGAATCGAGCTGCCAGCTATGGTCGAGGCGGAAGCCCCCGGCTTCGAGGCAGATCACCGTCGAGCGTGCCTCGATGCCGAGCGGCGAGACGAGGAGTTCGAGCCGCTCGAACCCCTCGATGTCGGTCCGACGCCAGAAATAGACGGGGTCCATGCTGGCTATCCGGCCGTTAGCCGACCGGATTGTCCGCCGCCGGCCGCAGCCCGCGCAGATGACCCGTGTTGTCCTTGCCCGCGATAAGCGAAGGCTGCGGACAATTGCTTTCGATACGCAGGTAGGAGAGCGCCATGGTCTTGATGTACCAGCGGTTGTCGCGCTTCACGTAGGTTTCCAGGTAGTGGCCCCAGCCGTGGTTCTGGCTGCCGTCTTCCCAGATGTTGTAGTCCTCCAGCACCCAGACGCCGGTGGCGGTATCGGGGCCGGTCAGGTCGATTTCGGGCATGTGGCCGTGGTGGACGCTCTGCACCATTGTCAGCGAGCTGGCATAGGCGGCGAAGTCCTTGCGGCCGCGATACTGCGGACCGCCCGCGCGGCTCAGGTCGACCACGCAGTCTTCGGCGAAGACACCGGCGTAGGTCTCCCAGTCCTTCAGATCGAGCGACCGGAAGTAGCGGGCCTTCAGCTTCTTGATCTCTTCGACGTCGTCCATTGCGCTCTCCCATTTTTGTGCGTCACTGTGTCGCAGGAGCGGAGGCTATCGAACACGGGTGGGGGAAGGCAAGCGGCGTTCTTTGGCAGGAGGCGCAATTCGGCTGGCTCAAACTCTACTCAATTTGTCGACATTTTCGCCCGGCGAGCCGATAGCCTATTGTCTATCAAATCAATTGAGTTATCGTGGCCCATATCGGGACGTTGCACGAGTCGGTCGGCCTGCACCGTCATAGGAGATTGTCGATGGCCCAGGTTCATGCATTCGCATCGTCGCGTCCGAGCTTCACGGTTCCGGTGATCCGGCGTGCGGCCGTCGCGGGTCACGGGCCAGCCCATGGGCATGCAGACGACGGTTCGAGCAGCCCGGCCACAGGTATCGTGATCGCAGCGGCGCTGGGCGCTGCAATGTGGTACGGCCTCGCCTTGCTGGTGCTCTGAAGACCCAGCTTCACCGAATTTTTAGCGGAACGGTGGCTCGTTGAACGCGCGCAGCTTGCGGCTGTGCAGCCGGTTGCCTTCGGCGCGTAGCAGGTCGCAGGCGACGACGCCGATCTTGAGGTGCGCAGCGATCGCCTGTTCGTAGAACCGGTTTGCCTGGCCCGGCAGCTTGATCTCGCCGTGGAGCGGCTTGTCCGAGACGCAGAGCAGCGTCCCGTAGGGCACGCGGAAGCGATAGCCCTGGGCGGCGATCGTCGCGCTTTCCATGTCGATGGCGACGGCGCGCGACAGGCTGAGCCGGCGCGCCGAATGGGTGTAGCGCAGCTCCCAGTTGCGGTCGTCGGTGGTGACGACGGTGCCCGTGCGCATCCGCTTCTTGAGGTCGGCACCGCCCGTGCCGCTGACCAGCTCGGCCGCGCCGGCCAGAGCCACCTGGACTTCCGCGATGGCAGGAATGGGAATCTCGGGCGGCAGCACCGGGTCGAGCACGTGGTCGTCGCGCAAATAGGCGTGGGCGAGCACGTAGTCGCCGATCCGCTGCGTGTCGCGCAGGCCGCCGCAGTGGCCGATCATCAGCCAGGCCTCGGGCCGCAGCACGGCCAGGTGGTCGCAGATCGTCTTGGCGTTCGACGGGCCGACGCCGATGTTGACCAGGCTGATGCCGCCACGGTTGGGCGCGATCAGGTGATAGGCGGGCATCTGGTGCCGGCGCCAGGCGGTGTCCGACAGCCGCGCGCGGGCGTTGTCGGTCGCATCCTCCAGATAGAGCCCGCCGGCGCCCGACAGAGCGGTATAGTCGGGCGTGCCGAGATGCTGGCCGGCCCAGTCGACGAATTCGTCGACGTAGCGGTGATAGTTGGTGAACAGGATGTAGCGCTGGAAATGCTCGGGCGGCGTTCCCGTGTAATGCGCGAGGCGGGCGAGGCTGAAATCGGTCCTGAGGCCGTCGAACAGGGCGAGCGGAATCGGCGCGCCGGGGGCGCTGATCTCGATCCCGTCGGCCAGTTCATCGCCGATGTGCGCGAGTTCGGTCGCCGGGAAATGCAGCGCCAGTTCCATCGGGCTGACGCTGCCGAGCTCGGTGCTGGCATCGACCACATAGGGGAAGGGGATCTCCTGGCTCGAGCGGCCGACCTCGACGCGGATGTCGTAGTCGGCGGCTAGCAGGCCGAGCTGTTCGGCCAGATAGTCGGCGAAGAGCGCGGGGCGCGTCACCGTCGTCGCATAGGTCCCCCCGCGCGCGAGGCGGCCGAACGAGCGCGTCACGTCGGGGCGGTGCTCGCGGCCGGCGTAATGGATACGCAGTTCGGGATAGCACCAGGCATTATCGCGGCGCCGCTCGGGCGACGGCACGGTGCCGTCGGCGGCATAGGCGGCGACGTCGGCGCGCAGCACGGCGACGGCCTCGTCATAGATCTGGGTGAGTTCGGTGATTATCGCGTCGGCAGATTGCATCGCCGGAAGATAGGCCCGGACTATTGCAAAAGCAAAATGCCGACGGAGAAATGCAGGCACAGAAAAGGCCGCCATCCTTGCGAATGGCGGCCTTTCTTGTCTGAAACTGAGAAGATCAGGCTTCCGGAGCGTCCTCGGCGGGCTCTTCGGCAGCGATTTCGCCCGGCTCGGCGTTCGGGTCGAAGGCTTCGATGAAGCCCGCGGTGTCCTGTTCGAACATCGCGGCCATGACGTCGACGCCCTGCGACTGAAGCTCGGCCTCGTCGGGCGAACGGGCGACGTTCACCTTGACGTTCACCGACACTTCCGGGTGCAGCTGGACGCGCACGTCGAACACGCCGATCGTCTTGATCGGACGCTCGAGGATGACCATCGCCTTGGCGACCTTGGCGCCTTCGGCGTTCAGGCCATCGACGATGTCGCGAACCGAAACCGAACCATAGAGCTGGCCCGAGTTCGACGAAGCGCGGATGAGCACGATGCTCGTGCCTTCGACGTCCTTGCCGTGGATCTCGGCTTCACCGCGGCGCGAAGCGTTGTCGGCTTCGATGCGGGCGCGGTTGGCTTCGAACACCTTGCGGTTGGCGTCGTTGGCGCGGAGCGCCTTCTTGTTGGGCAGCAGGAAGTTACGCGCGTAACCGTCCTTGACGGTGACGACGTCACCGATGGAGCCCAGCTTCTCGATGCGTTCGAGGAGGATGATCTGCATGGTCTTTCCTCCCTTACTTCACGAGGTACGGCAGAAGGCCGATCTGGCGGGCGCGCTTGATGGCCTGGCCGAGCTCACGCTGCTTCTTGGCAGAAACGGCGGTGATGCGGCTGGGCACGATCTTGCCACGCTCGGACATGAAGCCCTGCAGCAGGCGCACGTCCTTGTAGTCGATCTTCGGTGCGTTCTTGCCCGAGAACGGGCAGGACTTGCGGCGGCGGAAAAATGCACGTGCCATGGCTTACATCTCCTCGCGGTCGCGGCGGCGCGTACGCTCGCGGTCGGACTTGCGCATCTGCACCGAAGGACCTTCTTCGAGCTCGTCGACGCGGACCGACATATAGCGGATCACGTCTTCGTTGATCTGGGTCTGGCGCTCGAGCTCGGCGATGACGCCGGCGGGCGCCTCGATGTTGAGCAGGACGAAGTGCGCCTTGCGGTTGCGCTTGATCTTGTAGGCGAGATTCTTGAGGCCCCAGGCTTCGGTCTTGACGACCTTGCCCTGGTTGGCTTCGACGATCTCGGTTGCGGTGGCGGCCAGGGCATCGACTTGCGCCTGGCTCAGATCCTGGCGCGCCAGGAACACGTGCTCGTATAGCGGCACGGCGGCTTCCTTCATCTGTCTAACCGATCGCTGGCTGATCCGCGGTATTGCGGGGCCCCTCCGGCTTTCTTGGTTTCCCTGCTGTTGCGGGGAAGCGGCGGCCCTTAACCGATCGGCGGGGAAAAGCAAGCCGTACGTGACTTGCCCCGTTTAGTGGGTTGTCCCGATTGACCGCTTTCCGAGATCGGCTATGAGCCATTATGGATCATATGGAGGGTGCGGCATGAAATATCTTTCAGGAGCCCTGGCTCTGGCGGTTCTGGGCGCGCCCATCGCGGCCCATGCTCAGGCGGCCTGGTTGACCCAGACCTCGAAAGTCGGCGATCTCCTTGCCAATCCCGCAACGCGCGCCGTGCTCGAGCGGCATTTCCCCGGCGTCTCGAAGGACTGGCGGATGAAGATGGTGAAGGGCAAGACCTTCCGGCAGCTGAACACGATGGCGCCGGACCGCTTGCCGGCCGCCAAGCTCGATGCGGTCGACCGCGATCTCCAAGCAATCCCGGCACGCTGATGAAAGGGGTTCGGCCAGCGGCTTGGTCCGAGCCGCTGGCCGAGGGGAGATAGTGGACGGCTTATTCCCACGTGCCTTGGGGGCGGCGAAGCGGCCGTCCGCGCTTCGCTTGGGGGTCACGAACAGGATCGGGAGAGCTATCGTGACAGCTCGTTTATCGCACCCGGCGCCGACGATTGCGGTGCGAGTCCGCACACCGGCAATGTGAGTCTTCTCACATCCCCGGTTGCTTGAAGACTAGTCGCTGGAGTTCGCTGCCCGCTGGGTCACGCCGACGTCGCCTGCGGCGGCGCGGATGATCTCGGCCAGTTCGGCGACATCGTTGACGCGCAGCTCGCGACCCTGCTGGACGACGATGCCCTGCTTCTGGAGGTATTGCAGCTCGCGCGTCACGGCTTCGCGGTGCGTGCCGATCCGCGCGGCGAGCTGGGCGTGGGTCGGCACGGAAGCGATCACTGCCGCGTTGCCGTGGACCCCGACGTCGAGGCTCATGCGGAGCAGTTCGCAGTGGAGCCGGCTGCGCACGGCCAGCGCGTTCAGTTCGAAGATGCGTTCGTTCTGCAGGCGGATGCGGCCGACCAGCCGCCGTGCCAGCCATTCCGCATTCTCGGGCGTGCTCAGCGCCGCGCGGCGGAAGTCCGTGCTGGAAATGCAGGCGAGTACGCTGGCCGTGGTCGCGGCGACCGTGGCGGAGCGCGTCTGGTCGTCGATCGCGGCATATTCGCCGAACAGGTCGCCGGGCCCGAGATCGGCAAGGCTGATTTCTCGGCCGCTCAGCGAATAGAGCTCCACCCGCAGCGTGCCTTCGATCACGACGAAGACGTCGGTGGTGCGGTCCTGGTGGCCGATGACGATCTGGCCGGAGCGGAGTGTCACCAGGCGGGCATGGGGTTCGAGCTGTTCCCCGAGGGTTTCGGGCAGCAGCCGGGACAGCGCCTGTAGCTGGCTGTTCGATTTGACCATGAAGTTCCCCACGCCGATTTCCGCCCAACCTATTCCGCCGCGCCGCGCCCGTCCAGCATGCGTCCATCGGGGGTTTCCGGACTCGCCCGGTGACGGCATAGTGCCGCGGCACGATCGGGAGAGCGCAATGGACTATATCAGCGTCGCCGAGGCGCGCGGGCTCAAGGGCTTGCGGCTGGTATTGAGCGCGGGCGTGCCCGGCCCCTGGGGGATCGCCGCCAAGGCGCTGTTCAAGGTGCGCGCCGTGCCCTTCGTCGCAGTGCGGCAGGAAATCATGCAGCCCAACGAGGATCTTGTCGCCTGGACCGGGCGCCGCAATGCGCCGGTGGCGGTCTATGACGACGAGCCCGGGCTCGACAACTGGCTCGACATCGTGATGCTGGCCGAGCGGCTCGGCAGCGGGCCCTCGCTGCTGCCGGCCGATCCGATCGACGAAGCGTTGTGCCTGGGCTTTTCCGCGCAGATCTGCGGCCACGGCGGCTATGCCTGGTCGCGCCGGCTGATGATGACGCGCGAAGGCACGGCCGCGCCGCAGCCCCCCGAACTCATGGCCAGACGCCAGGCGATGATGAGCGGCTATGGCATGCGCCCCGATGCCCCGGAGAACGCGCCGCAGCGTGCGATCAAGATCCTCCACGGCCTGGTCAAGCAGCTCTACCACCAGCGCGAGCGCGGCTCGGACTATCTGGTGGGCGATCATCTCAGCGCCTGCGACATCCACTGGGCGGCCTTCTCGCAGATGGCGCAGCCGCTGACCTTGGAGGAATGCCCGTTCCCGGTGGGGATGCGCGAGATGTACGATCAGATGCCGCCCGAAGTGCGCGCCGCGGGCGATGCGATCCTGATCGAGCATCGAGACCGTATCTTCGCACGGCACATCGGGCTGCCCATGGAGTTCTGAGGGCGCGCGCACTTGCGGAAGCAGGCGAGCCATTGCACACAGCCGCTTCCCGTCCCCAAAGAAAGCCCCGTTCCCGATGCCATCCGGCCTGGTTGCCCTGCTCGACGATATTTCCGTGATCGCCAAGCTCGCCGCCGCCTCGCTCGACGATGTCGGTGCGGCGGCTGCCAAGGCCGGCACCAAGGCGGCGGGCGTGGTGATCGACGACGCCGCGGTGACGCCGTCCTACGTCACCGAGTTCACGCCCGAGCGCGAGATCCCGATCATCGTCAAGATCGCGCGCGGCTCGCTGATCAACAAGCTGGCGATCCTGCTGCCTTTGGCGCTGCTGCTCAGCGAGTTCCTGCCCGTCGCGATCACGCCGCTGCTGATGATCGGCGGGCTCTACCTGAGCTTCGAGGGCGCCGAGAAGGTCATCGAGAAGCTCAGCGGCGCCAAGCACGGCGAGACGCTGGCAGACCCGATCGAGGACTTGGCCGAATTCGAGCGCCAGCGCGTCTCGGGCGCGATCCGCACCGATTTCATCCTCTCGGCCGAGATCATGGCCATCGCGCTGAACGAGGTGGCCGACACGCCGCTGCTTGAGCGTGCGATCGTGCTCGCCGTGGTCGGCATTGCGATCACCGTCGCCGTCTATGGCGCGGTCGCCTTCATCGTGAAGATGGACGACATCGGCCTCGCGCTAACGAAGCGCTCGAGCAGGCTCGCCAAGCAGGTCGGCCGCTTCCTGCTCTGGTCGATGCCCAAGCTGATGTCGCTGCTGGCGTCGGTCGGGACGCTGGCGATGCTCTGGGTCGGCGGCCAGATCATCGTCCACGGCCTCCACGTGCTGGGCCTCCACGGGCCGTCGGATATCATTCACGGTGTCGAACATGTGGTTGCTGGTGCCACGGGGCCGCTCGGTGGCCTGCTCGGCTGGCTGACCAATGCCGCGCTCTCGGCCGTGGTCGGCGTGGTCCTGGGCAGCGTGGTCGCGGTGATCGTCCACATGCTGCAGAAGGCGGGCGTGCTGAAGTCGGTCAGCGCCTGACGCGAAACGCGTTGCGATTCGTCGCAAGGACAAGCAATCTCCGCGCGCGGGTCGAGATGCTTGCGGGGGTGCTTCTATGGGTACGAATCTTCTCTATCGCTTCGGCGGGCTGCTCTGTCTCGCCATAGCGGCCGGTTTCGGCTGGTTCTTCATCTGGCAACCGCTGCAGGAGGCCCAGGCCCACGCGCCTGAAGTCGACTACAGCATCAAGGCTTTCGTCCTCGTGCCCTTCGCCGCGGTGTTCGGTGTGTTCTTCCTGCTCTTCGGCGACAGCGTCGAGTACCGCAACGTCGAGAAGCAGACGCCTACCGCCGCCGGTTGGGTGCTGTTCCTGATCGCCGCGGTGGCGAGCGGCCTCAGCTTCTGGTGGTTCGACAGCCAGTTCTCGGCGCTGGGCTATCACTACTAGCGTTCCAAAAAAAAACGGGAGCAGGACATGGGAGAGTTGGATGGCAAGGTCGCGTTCCTGACGGGCGCGGGCCGGGGCGTTGGCGTCGGTATTGCCCTGGCCCTGGCCAAGGCGGGGGCGAGCATCGGCCTCTTCGGCCGTACGCGCGAGACGCTCGATGAAACGGCAGCCAAAGTCGGCGAGCTGGGTTGCCGCACCGTGGTCTGCGTCGGCGATGTGGGCCTGCGCAGCGATGTCGACCGGGCGGTGGCACAGGTCCAGGGCGAACTTGGACCGATCTGGGCGCTGGTCAACAACGCCTATTCGGCGGTGACCACCTCGGTCGAGGACATTACCGACGAGGCGCTCGACAGCACCTTGCGCGCCTGCCTTCACGGCTCGCTCTACTGCATGCAGGCCTGCTTCCCGACGATGAAGGAGCAGGGCGGGCGGATCGTCAATTTCGGTTCGGGCGCGGCGACGATGGGGACACCGATCCTCGCCTCCTACAACATCGCCAAGGAAGCGATCCGCGGCCTCACCAAGACTGCGGCGGTGAACTGGGGGCAGTATGGCATCACGGTCAACACGATCTGCCCGCTGTCGGCTTCGGATGCCTATCAGGGCTGGTTCGATTCGCTGAGCCCCGAACGGCAGCAGACCCACCTCCAGGGCATTCCGCTGCAGCGCATGGGCGATCCCGAGAAGGACATCGGTTCGCTGGTCGTGTTCCTGGCGGGACCGGGCGGCGGCTACATGACCAGCCGCACGTTCCACGTCGATGGCGGCAATTGCTACTACGATCGCTAGGCCAGATTCTCGCGGAAGAAACCGATCATCGCCTGGTAGGCGTCCTGCGATTCGGGAAGCTGGAAGTTGTAGTAGTAGCAGTGGCCCATCGCCTCGCCGACGATCAGCGTCGAGCGCACGCCAGCCTTGAGCAGCGCCGAATTGGTGACGATCGCTGGGCTCATGTCCATCGCGCGCGTGCCGGTGATGATCAGCGTCGGCGGGTACTTGGCCATGACCTCGGGATGGAGCGCCGGCGATATGCTGGTGTCCTTCATGTCGTGCCCGGAGAAGTAGCCGTTGGTGATATCGACCGGTTTTTCGCCCGGCGGCGGGGGCGGCGCGAAGGAACCGTCGATGTAGCCGGCGATATAGGCGGAATCGCCCGAATTGAACCGCACCGCGCCTGCGCCGAAGATGCCGAGCGCGGCGGCCTGGGGCAGGCCATGCGCGGGCAGCCACGCGCCCATCTGGCCGGTCAGCGCGCCACCGGCCGAGCCGCCATAGATCACGATCCGGCTGGCGTCGTAGGTCTTGAGCAGCTCGGCATAGACCGCGGCGACGTCCTCGGCCCCCGCGGGATGCTTGTGCTCGGGCGCCATGCGGTAGTTCACCGAGACGACTTTGTAGCCGCCGAGCACCGCCACAGGGGGCGATTCCAGCATCGCGCAGCTCGGCCAGCCCATGGTGAAGGCGCCGCCGTGGAGGTTGATCAGTACCCGTTCCTGGTCGAACGGCTTGTCCTTTGGCGTGAAAATCTTGACCGGGACGCCCGCGATCGTCTCATCGACCACATCGACAGGGAACGCGGCGAGCACGCCCGCAACCTGGGGGGCGAGCATGACCTCCAAGCCCGCGCGGACTTCGGCGATGTCTCGGCCAGCCGTGACGGGCGCGGCGCCCGCCATTTTCGCGCGGTATGCCTGCGCGGCCTGCGCCTGGGGGCTGGAGAACGCCGAGGCGGGAAGATCGAAAGCCGGGACGTGGGTAGTGCCGTCTTCCTCGAATACAGGCCGTGCAGTCATCGTGTCTCTCCCTCGTTGCGGCTTAGGTTGCATTCGCGATTTGCAGAGTCAAGTCACGTGACTTAAAGGGAGGAAATGGCCACTCAAGCACCTACTACCGCAGCGGCGGACATGCTGGTCGATACGGCCGAGCGGCTGATCGGCGAGCATGGCTTGGAAGCCGTGTCGCTGCGCCAGATCAGCCGCGCGGCGGGGCAGGGCAACAACTATGCCGTGCAATACCATTTCGGCGATCTCGCGGGGCTGATCCGGGCGATCCAGGATCGACGCATGCCTGCGGTCGAGCGCCTTCGCAGCGCGCTGCTGGCGAAGGTTCGTGCCGCGGGCAGGCAAGACGATACGCGGGCGCTGACCGAAGTGCTTTACCTGCCGCTGCTCGACCTGCTCGATGCGAGCGGCGAGCGGCGGTTCGCGCGTTTCGTTCTGGCGATGCTGAGCCTGCCCGATGTCGAACGTTTCGGTGACGGGCTGGTGGAAGCGATGCCCTCGGCGATGGAGGCGCTCGAACTGCTCTGCGCCTTGCATCCGGCCCTGTCGATGGAACTGATCCTCGAGCGGCAGCGGCTGCTGGCGATCATGGTGCTGACCAGCGTGTTCAACCGGCGGCCGCCGTTCGACTTGCCGGACAACGACGCGGCAGCGATCGACAATGCCCTGGCCATGGCGAGCGCGGCCTTGGCTGCACCGGTCGGTTCCGGTGTCGCCGCGATCGTCTAGGGCAGGCGCGCCAGCAGATCCTTGGCGAAAAGGGTCAGCGTATCGTCTCGCGCGCCCATGATCACGACGCGGTCGCCCGACTGGGCCAGTTCGACGATCCGGTCTCCGCAGGCGGCGCGTTCGGGAATATGCTCGGCCTGACCGCCGGCTTCGCGGATCAGCCGAACGATCCGCTCGCTGCCCTCGCTGCGATCGACGGTGCCGCCGAAATAGACCGGGTCGCAGAGGATCGTGACGTCGTCGGGCGAGAGCTTGCGCGCGAAGACTTCGGCCAGTTCGTGGCCCATCTGGCGCAGCGGGCCGTAGCCGTGCGGCTGGAAGAAGGCGATGACGCGGCCGGGATGGGCCTTGAGCGTCGCCAGTGTGGCCGAGACCTTGTCGGGATTGTGCCCGAAGTCGTCGATCACGGTAACGCCCGAAGGCGAAGTGCCGACGATGTCGAAACGGCGCGCGAGGCCGGCGAAGGAGCCTAGCGCTGCCACCGCATCGGCCACGGACACGCCGGCGGCATTGGCCGCGGCGATCGCGGCGAGGGCATTGGCGAGGTTGTGGCGACCGGGGACCTTGAGCGCCAGTGCGTGCGTGCTGCCGTCGCGCCGGTCGACGATCGTCGCGGTCAGGCTGGTGGGGCCTTCGGCAAGGCTATCGGGCGCGACGCCGATCTGCGCCTCGGGACTGTCGATGCCGAAAGTGACGAGTCGCTGGGCGCGGTGGGCCAGGCCCGCGGTCTCGGCATCGTCGACGTTGATCGCGGCGACGTTGGCCTCGGCAAGGAAATCGCCGAACAGGGCGCGCAACTCCTCCAGGCTCTTGTGGTCGAGGCTGACGTTGCCGAGCACGGCCACCTTGGGCCGGTAGAGCGCGATCGAACCGTCGCTCTCGTCGACTTCCGAGACGAAGACACCGCCGCTTCCGACCCGGGCACTGGCGAACGGCGCATCGTCGCGCACGAAGTTCTTCATCACCGCGCCGTTCATGATCGTCGGATCGCGGCCGGCCTGGGTCATGATCCAGCCGGCCATGCCGGTAACGGTCGACTTGCCGCTCGTCCCGCCGATGGCGATCCCGGTTCCGGCGGCGTTGAACAGCCTGGCCAGCAGTTCCGCGCGGCTCATCCGCGGGCAGCCAAGCTCCTTGGCGCGCACCACTTCGGGCACCGTGTCCTCGACCGCGGCCGAGGCGACGAGCGTCTGGTCGGCAGAGACGACGCCGCTGCCGTCTTGAGGGAAGAGGGTGAAGCCCAGGCTTTCCAGCCAGGCAAACTTCTCCGCCGTGCGCCCCTGATCGCGGCTGCGGTCCGAGCCCGCGACTTCGGCACCCTGGCCGCGCAGGATCAGCGCCAGGGGCAACATGCCCGAGCCGCCGATGCCGCAGAAGAACCAGGGATGGGCGGTGAGCGAAGGGGAGTCAGTCATCATCGCTTCGGTATGCGCGCGCGGGTGATTACACAACCTCACCGCTTTCGCGCCGATGACGATATCGTTACACCGCAGGCATGCCACGTGTCGCCATCTGCGCTCCGTCGACCCCGATGACCGAGGAGGACGCGGCGCGGGTGAGCCGTCTGGCCGGGGCCGAATTCCCCGGCATGGAGCTTCACTTCCACCCGCAGTGCTTTCTTTCGGACGGGCATTTCGCCGGGTCGGACGCCCAGCGGCTCGACGCGCTGCTCGAATGCGCCAACGATCCCGCTTTCGATGCCGTGTGGTTCGCGCGCGGCGGCTACGGCGCTTGCCGGATCGCCGAGGATGCGATTGCCAAGCTCGATCATGCGGCGCAGGACAAGGCGTTCCTCGGCTATTCGGATGCGGGCTATCTGCTCGGTGCGCTCTATCGCGCGCGGATCGGACATCCGATCCATGCGCCGATGCCCAACGACATCCGCCGCGAGGGCGGCACGGCGGCGGTGCGCCGGGCGCTCGGCTACATCTCGGGCGACCGTTCGGGGCTGGAACCCTCGCTCGACCGGCATCCGGCCGTGGCCTTCAACCTGACCACGCTGGCCATGCTCTGCGGCACGCGCCTGATGCCCGGCCTCGCCAATCACATTGTCATGGTCGAGGAGGTCAGCGAGCATCTCTACGCGGTGGATCGGCTGTTCTTCCACCTGACTGCACACCTCGGCGGGATTGCCGGACTGCGGCTCGGGCGGGTCAGCGATGTGCCCGAGAACGACAGGCCGTTCGGCCAGGAATCCGAAGCGATCGCGCGCCATTGGTGCGGGCGTCACGCGATCCCCTTTCTCGGCGCTGCGGACATCGGCCACGATGCTGCCAACAGGATTGTCCCGTTTGGGCTTGCGGGGCGCGCGCAAGGGCAATAGTCCGCCGCGCTTCGATTCGCGGTACGCCGCATTTTAGGAGAGGTCGCCATGCGAGCCTTCGTATTTCCCGGCCAAGGCAGCCAGAAAGTCGGCATGGGCGCCGACCTCGCCGAGGCCAGCGCCGCCGCGCGCGAGGTGTTCGAGGAAGTCGACGACGCCCTCGGCCAGAAGCTATCGGTACTCATGCGCGAAGGTCCCGAGGACCAGTTGACGCTGACCGAGAACGCCCAGCCCGCGATCATGGCCAATGCCATCGCCGTGCTGCGCGTGCTCGAGAAGGAAGGCGGCATCAGCCTGGCCGACAAGGGCGACTATGTCGCGGGCCACAGCCTCGGCGAATATACCGCGCTCTGCGCTGCCGGCGCCTTCAGCCTTGCCGATACGGCGCGGCTGCTCAAGTTGCGTGGCCAGGCGATGCAGGCGGCGGTGCCGGTGGGCCTAGGCGCCATGGCGGTGCTGCTCGGCGCCGACATCGACAAGGCGCAGGCCCTGGCCGAAGCCGCGGCCGAGAACGAGGTCTGCACCGTCGCCAACGACAACGATCCTACCCAGGTGGTCATTTCGGGCCACAAGGGCGCGATCGAGCGCGCCATCGCGCTGGTCAAGGAATTCGGTATCAAGCGCGGCATGGCGCTGCCCGTCTCGGCACCGTTCCACTGCCCGCTGATGCAGCCCGCCGCCGACGCCATGGCTGAAGCGCTGGAGAAGACCCCGCCGGGCGTGCTGCGCCTGCCGCTCTTCGCCAACGTCACCGCCGCGGTGGTCAGCGACCCCGCCGAAGTCCGCCGCCTGCTGGTCGAGCAGGTCACCGGCCGCGTCCGCTGGCGCGAGAGCGCGATCGCGATGAAGGCGGCCGGTGTCGAGCGCTTCGTCGAACTCGGCGGCAAGGTCCTCGGCCCGATGATCTCGCGCAGCGCAGAGGACGTGACTGTGACGAGCGTCGTCACTATGGCGGACATCGAAGCGCTCGCGAAGGAACTCTGAGAGGATGGAAAACCGGATGTTCGACCTGCATGGTATGACCGCCCTCGTTACCGGTGCCTCGGGCGGGATCGGCTCCTCGATCGCGCGCGCGTTGGCCAGGCAGGGTGCGCGGCTGGCGGTGTCGGGCTCCAATGCCCAGAAGTTGCGCCTGTTTCGCGACGAGCTCGACGAGCACACGCCGCAGCATCTGCAGGAAGTCGATCACGTCGCCATCACCTGCGACCTGTCCAATCCCGAAGACGTCGAGAAGCTCGTGCCCGCGGCGGTGGATTCGCTGGGCAAGCTCGACATTCTGGTCAACAACGCCGGCATCACGCGCGACAATCTGGCGATGCGGATGAAGGACGAGGAATGGGACGCGGTGATCCGCGTCAACCTCGAAGCCGCCTTCCGCCTGATGCGCGCAGCGACGCGGCCGATGATGAAGGCCAAGTTCGGCCGCATCATCACGATCACATCGGTCGTCGGCGCGACGGGCAATCCCGGGCAGATGAACTACGCGGCGGCCAAGGGCGGGCTTACGGCCATGTCGAAGAGCCTCGCGCAGGAAATCGCCAGCCGCGGGATCACCGTGAACTGCGTCGCGCCCGGCTTCATCCGAACGGCGATGACCGAAATCCTGCCCGACGCGCAGAAGGATGCGCTCAACGGCCGCATCCCGATGGGCCGGATGGGCGAGGGCGAGGACATCGGCGCCGCGGTCGCCTATCTCGCCAGCCGTGAGGCGGGCTATGTGACAGGCCAGACCTTGCACGTGAACGGCGGCATGGCGATGTTCGGCTGAGCCGCACGAGCGCGCGGGCTGAATCGAACAATTATCCCCAGAATCGCTCCTTCTGCCGCGCTTCGTGCTTGCCGCTCGCTGCCCCGGCGTTAAGGAATGTGGTCCGAATTCAGCGCCGGCGGACGACTCCCGTCGCCGGCCGATGGGGGACATGAGACCGTCATGAAGGCCACTATCGAACGCGCGACGCTGCTGCGCTGTCTGTCCCACGTGCAGTCCGTCGTCGAACGGCGCAATACGATCCCGATCCTGTCGAACGTGCTGATCGACGCGCAGCCGGGCGGCACGCTCCGCTTGATGGCGACCGACCTTGATCTGCAGGTGGTCGAAACGATGGGCGCGGTCTCGGTCGAGGCGCCTGGTGCGATCACCGTTTCGGCGCACCTGCTGTTCGACATCGCCCGCAAGCTGCCCGACGGTGCGCAGGTCTCGATCGAGACTGCCGACAACCGCATGGTGGTCAAGGCCGGCCGCAGCCGCTTCACCCTGCCGACGCTGCCGCGCGACGACTTCCCGGTGATTGTCGAGGGCGAGCTGCCGACGAGTTTCGAGCTTCCCGCGCGCACCCTGGCGGAACTGGTGGACCGCACCCGCTTTGCGATTTCGACCGAAGAGACGCGCTACTACCTCAACGGCATCTTCCTCCACGTCACCGAAGAGGAACTGAAGGCCGCGGCTACCGACGGCCACCGGCTCGCCCGCTTCACCCTGGCCAAGCCACCCGGTGCTGACGGCATGCCCGACGTGATCGTGCCGCGTAAGTGTGTAGCCGAACTGCGCAAGCTGCTCGAGGAAGCGCTCGATACCAATGTCCTGATCGATCTCTCGGCCTCGAAGGTGCGCTTCACCTTGGGCGGCGAGAACGGCGTCGTGCTGACCAGCAAGCTGATCGACGGCACTTTCCCCGACTACAGCCGCGTCATCCCGACGGGTAACGACAAGCTGCTCAGGCTCGACCCCAAGAGCTTCTACGAAGGCGTCGACCGCGTCGCGACGATTGCCACCGAGAAGACCCGCGCGGTCAAGATGGCGCTCGACAACGACCGCGTGACCCTGTCGGTCACTTCGCCCGACAACGGCACCGCCGCCGAAGAGATCGCCGCCGACTATTCGGCCGAAGGTTTCGAGATCGGCTTCAACGCCGGCTACCTCAAGGACATCCTCGGCCAGATCGAAGGCGACACGGTGGAACTCCACCTCGCGGATGCCGGCGCGCCGACCTTGATCCGCCAGAACGAGAAGAGCGCCGCGCTCTACGTCCTGATGCCGATGCGAGTCTGACGCTCCGCATCGATTCGTTGCGAATTTTCGGCCCGTCGTTCGCAGGAACGGCGGGCCGAGCCTTTGTATCGGCCAGCCGAGATCGCTTTCCTGAACATGGGACAACGGCTCGTTCATCTTGGCGAAAGATGGGACGGGGCGAGCCTCCCGGCACGACCAGTGGCCGCCACACCCCTGAAATTCCTCCGCTTTCCGGCCTAGGTTGAACGAGTTGATACAAACCGGAGAGAACACATGCGGAAATTCATGATCGCGTCGATTGCCCTCGTTGGCCTCGCTGCCGCCCCGGCCGCGTATGCGCAGGTCGGCGGAGCAGTCGGTGGCACCGTTGGCGGCGCGGTAAATTCCACGGTCGGGACCCCCGGCACCACGGCCCAGGGCACGCTCGACAGTACGGCGCAGGGTACGGCGGCTACGCCCGACACCTCGGCAACGACCGACACCACGGCAGACGCCGCGGCCAATGCGCACAAGGGCCGTCACGCCCGCGGCAAGGCCAAGGCTTCCGCCGATACCTCGGCTCAGGCGCCCGCCGGCAGCGCTGAAACCGGTGCCAACGCGACGGGAACGGCCGGCAACTGAGCTGGAACTAACAAAGAGCCTGGGTCGCAAAAGCCAGGAGGAGAAGGGGCGGGCTTCGGTCCGCCCCTTTTCTGTTGGGGTCAGCCCCTGGCCGCTGCGATCATTTCCTCGACCGCGATGAACTTCTCGCGTGGGGCTCCGTCGCGGGCGCGTTTGACTTCGGCTTCGTCGATCTTCTTCCAGTCGTCGAAAGCCATGACCGCTAGGTTGCGCTCGTTCGCCAGCTTGTCGAAACCGTCGCCGCCCGGCTTGCCGGCGCCGTCGCCGATGTCCCCGGCGATCTTCTCGATCACCGCGAAACCGTCCGGACGATTCGTACCGATTGTGCCCGTGGGGCCGCGGCGTGCCCAACCGACGCAGTAGAGGCCGGGCCGGATGCGGCCTTCCTCGTTGGCGAAACGGCCGTTCTTCTCGTCGAAGGGCACGTCGGGGATCGGTGAGGTCTGGTAGCCGATGCAGATGACCACGAGTTCGGCGGGCACCGTGTAGATCTCGCCGGTGCCGACGGCTCGGCCGTCCTCGAGCTTGGTGCGTTCCACTTCGACGCCGATGACCCGGTCGTCGCCGCCGAGGATCGCCTTGGGCGACGCGAAGAAGTCGAAATCGACCTCGATCGCCTTGGCCGCATGATCGGCCTCGGGGATGGCCGCGAAACCGCGCAGCAGGGTGACCGACTTGCGCTGGCCGGGATCGAGCGCGGCGTCCTCGCTTTCGGGCGGCAGATCGGCCGGATCAAGGCGTGGGCTGGCGCGCTCGAGATGGCCGAGCTCACCGAGCTCCTTGGGCGTCATGGCGATCTGGTGCGGCCCGCGCCGGCCGAGCACGGTGACCTTGGCGACCTTGGAATGGTCGAGCACGTCGAGCGCGTGGTTGACGATGTCGCTGCCGTGGAACTCGTCGCGCGTCTTGGCGAGGATGCGCACCACGTCGAGCGCGACGTTGCCGTTGCCGATGACGACTGCGTGCTTGCCAGAAACCTTGGGGTCGAGGGAAGCGAAGCCCGGATGGCCGTTGTACCAGCCGACGAAGGCCGCGCTGCCGAAGACGTTACCGAGGTCTTCGCCGGCAATCCCGGTCTTCTTGTCGTGCGGTGCGCCGGTGGCGAGCACGACCGCATCGTAGAATTCCTGCAACTCGCCGATGGTGACGTCCCGGCCGATCGTGACGTTGCCGACGAAGCGGACGTTGTCGGAAAGCGAGGTTGCCTCGTAGCGACGGTAAACGCCTTTGATCGACTGGTGGTCGGGCGCGACACCGAATCGGATCAGGCCGTAGGGCACGGGAAGCGAGTCGAAGATGTCGACCCGCACGTCGTCTCCCCAGAGCTTCTGGGCCGCTTCCGCGGTGTAATAGCCTGCGGGGCCGGAACCGATGATCGCAATGTGCCGCACGTGGCCAACTCCCTATTTATCAATCTTTAAGGCCGTTCGTTAGCCGGCACGGAGGCAGGCTAGCAGTAGTCTGCTGCGCGAGGAAAGGGGGATGAAGGCAGATCCCTTTCACGAGACTAGGCGATTTGAGGAATGGCCAGGTTGGCAGGGGCAGAACCGGAAGACCGCGTCGGCGGCGGCGATGGACGGGTGCGCGAAGCACCTGCCCACGCCGCGCGCGCGCAATCCGTCGCGCCCCGGCCCGAAGGGGCCAGTTCCTATTCGCCCGACATCCTGTTCCACATTCCCGCCTATTGGATATTCATCGCATCGGCGATGGGCCTGGGCCTGGCGCCGGCTCTTGCATTCACCGGTGCGCTGCCGGGATTGCGGGTAACGACTCCGGCGATCGCCGCCATCCTGCTCGCCACCATGGCGCCCGTTTTCGTCAGGCTCGAACGCCAGCGCGCCCGCGGCCTGTTCCAGCGGATGGTCATCATGCTGTTCGCGGTCGCCCAGCCGATGCTGCTTTACGGTCTGGCCGCGGCGGAATGGGCGCGCGAACGGGGCGATCCGTTCTGGATCGGCGCGGTCGGCATGGTCGCCCTGACGGGTGCCTTCAGTTCGCTCCTGCTCGCTCGCCGGCCGCCGGCGATGCTTGCGGCGTTGAGCGCGGTCTGGTTGCCGCTGATCGCGGCCGGTACCCGCCTCGACGCCTGGCTGATCTTCGGCTGCGGCGCCATCGGCGGCGGCCTGCTGGTCTGGCGCCAGATGCGGATCTATGGAGACGCGATGGCCAAGCGGCATCAGCAGCAGCGGGTGCAGGAACGCGCTTTCGATATTCTCGTCGACTATGAGAAGACCGGCCAGGGCTGGTTTTGGGAAACCGATGCCGATGGCCTGGTCACCTATCTCTCGTCCAGCCTGAGCGATGCCTTCGGCTGTCCGGTCGAGGAACTGCACGGGCGCCCTTTCGCCGAACTTTTCGGGCTGGAAGTGACGGAGCAGGAAAGCGCGGCGGCCGGGCTGAACGTCCATTTCGCGGCACGCACCGGATTTCGCGACGTCCTCGTCAGCGCGGCGGCCGACGGCCAGGAGCGCTGGTGGTCGATTTCGGGTGCCCCGCTAGAGGATCGCTTCGGCGTCTATTTCGGCTTTCGCGGCTTCGGCTGGGACCAGACCGAGAAACGGCGTTCGCAGGAGCGTTCTTCGCGGCTGGCGCATTACGATTCGCTGACGGGCGCAGCCAACCGCCTGCAGATGTCGCAGTCGCTCGAGACGATCCTCAACGCCCCGCACGAGGAATCGCGGCGCTGCGCCGTGCTGCTGATCGACCTCGACCGCTTCAAGCAGGTCAACGACACGCTGGGCCATCCCGCGGGCGATGCGGTGCTCAAGGAGGCGGCGGACCGGCTGCGACTGCTGATCGACGGACGCGGCCGGCTCGGTCGGCTCGGCGGTGACGAGTTCCAGATCATCCTGCCGGGGCATTGGGCGCGCGACGAGTTGGCGGACCTTTCCCAGCGCATCGTCGCGAATCTGGCACAGCCCTACATACTCGACCGCGAGCACGCGTTGATCGGCGCTTCGGTGGGAATTGCGCTGGCGCCCGAGGACGGCGTCACTTCGGAAGCGCTGATCCGCAACGCCGACCTGGCGCTCTACGCGGCCAAGGACGCCGGGCGCGGTTGTTATTTCTTCTACGAGCCCGATCTCCACAGCGACGCCGAGGAGCGCCGCCAACTCGTGCAGGACCTGCGCGATACCGTGGCGACCGGCGGGCTGGAGCTGTGGTACCAGCCGGTGATCCATACCCTGACCGAGACCATCACCGGCTTCGAGGCGCTGCTACGCTGGACCCATCCGCGGCTCGGGCGGCTCTCGCCGGCGAAATTCGTGCCGATCGCCGAAGAGGCCGGCCTGATCGCACCGATCGGTGAATGGGCCCTGCGGACGGCCTGCAAGGACCTTGCGAGCTGGCCGGAATCGATACGCGTCTCGGTCAATCTCTCGCCGCTGCAATTCGCCAATCCGGCCCTGCCGGCGATTGTTACCCATGCTCTTGCCTCGGCCCAGGTCGCGCCCTCGCGGCTCGAACTCGAGGTCACCGAAGGCGTATTCCTTAACGAGGACAGCTCGACCGACGCGATGTTCACGGCGCTCAAGCGGATCGGCGTGCGGCTGGCGCTCGATGACTTCGGCACGGGCTATTCGTCGCTCGGCTATCTCGAGGCGGCACCTTTCGATCGGATTAAGATCGACCAGAGCTTCATCCGCGGTGCGGTCGCACCGGGCAGCCGCAACGGGGCGATCCTCGCCTCGATCGTCGGCCTTGCCGAAGCGCTCGGCATGGAGACCACGGCGGAAGGAATCGAGACGGCCGAGGAACTCGAGCTCGCCCGGATGCTCGGCTGCAGCCATATCCAGGGCTACATCTACGAAGCGCCGATGAGTCTGGACGAAACCGCCGTGCGCCTCGCCGGCGGCATGACGGCCAAGGCGATCGGCCCGCGTGCAAGTCGGCCCACGCGCAGCGATGCGGCGGGCAAGGTCGTGGTCGAGATCGACGGCGAGCGCGTCGACGGCCATGTGCGCAACGTGGCGATGAGCGGTGCGATGATCGAACTGCGCTGCAGCATTACGCCGGGCACCCAGATCGCGCTGCACATCGCCGGCGAAGAGAGCATTTGCGCGACGGTCCGCTGGTCCGAGGAGGGCCGCATCGGCGTCCAGTTCGCGGAGCCGGTGACGATCGAGAAACCGCGGCGCATACTCGGCTCAACGCTCGCTGCGGTCCGGGTCGGCGAAGGCGAGCAAGTACGCCGCACCGGTTAGCTGCAATATTCGTGAAAATCGGCCAAGGTTAGCCCTTCTTAAACCAACGCTCAGTAGAATACCGCATGGGAAATCATGGGGTTGTGGTCTTGGCGCCTTTGAGAAAATTCGGCCTGCCCAAGCTGGGTGGTGGCGTTGGCGGCAAGTCATCGGCGGCCGAGATGCAGCAGGCCGTGCAAATTCTGCGCGACTACGAACAATCGGGTCATGGCTGGTTCTGGTCGACCGATGCCGGTGGGCGCATCGATTACCTTTCGGAATGCGTCGCCGAACGTCTGGGCAAGAACCGCAGCGAAGTTTTGGGCCAGCCGTTCAGCAGTCTCTTCACGCTGGACAGTGTCGATACCGAGCAGGTCGAGCGGACGTTGCCGGTAATTCTGAGCAAGCGGAAGACTTTCGCCGAGTTCGCCGTGCGCGCAGCAGTCAGGGGCGAGGAGCTCTGGTGGTCGATCTCAGGCCGGCCGCAACACGATAGCGCGGGTAACTTCGCCGGTTTCCGCGGCAACGGCGCCGACGTCACCGAGCGCCGCCGCAGCCAGCGCAAGGCCGAGCGCCTGGCGATGTACGATTCGCTGACCGGGCTCTCCAACCGCCACCGCATGTCGAGCCACCTCGACAACACGCTCGCCGCATTCCGCCAGGCCAAGCGCAGCTGTGCGGTGATGATGCTCGATCTCGACAGGTTCAAGCAGGTCAACGACACGCTCGGCCACCCGGCCGGCGACGAACTGCTCAAGCAGGTCGCGGACCGCCTCAGCCGGGTAGTGGATTCGGGGTGTGAGCTCGGCCGCCTCGGCGGCGACGAGTTCGAGGTGATCCTGCCGGATCTCGACGACCGCGGCCGGCTGGGCGAGATCGCCAAGAAGATCATCGACATGGTCTCGCAGCCCTATGCGCTCGAAGGCGCGCGCTGCGTCATCGGCGTCTCGGTTGGCATCGCCATTGCGCCCTATGATGGCGTGACCAGCGACGAGCTAATCCGCAATGCCGACCTCGCGCTCTATTCGGCCAAGGGCGGCGGGCGCGGCCAGTTCCGTTTCTACTCGACCGAACTGCACAACGAGGCCGAGACGCGCCGGCGGATCGAGGAAGACCTGCGCGACGCGCTGTCCGAAGGGCAGATCTCGCTCAATTACCAGCCGCTGGTCTGCACCAGGACGAACGCGGTGGTGGCGATGGAGGCGGTGATGCGCTGGGCGCATCCCGATCTCGGTTCGATCAGCCCCGCGCTGTTCATCCCGGTGGCCGAGGAGAGCAACCAGATCGCCCAGCTCGGCGAATGGGCGCTGCGTCAGGCCTGCGAGGACGCCTCGCGCTGGCCGGGCAACGTCAAGGTCTCGGTCAACGTCTCACCAGCGCAGTTTGCCAACAAGAACCTGCCGTCGCTGGTGACACAGGCGCTGGCCAATTCGGGTCTGCCGGCCGAACTGCTCGAACTCGAGTTGACGGAATCGATCTTCCTTAACGACAGCGAATCGACCGAGGAGATGTTCGCTGCGCTTAAAGGCGTGGGCGTGCGGCTGGCGCTCGACGATTTCGGCACCGGCTATTCGTCGCTCGGCTATCTGCGCAAGGCGCCGTTCGACAAGATCAAGATCGACCAGAGCTTCATCCGCGGCGTTACCGAGCCGGGCACCCGCAACGTCGCCATCATCAAGGCGATCGTCAGCCTGGCCGAAGCGCTCGATATGGACACCACGGCCGAGGGCATCGAGGCGCACGACGAATTGGACCTGATGCGCGAGCTCAAGGTCAGCCAGATCCAGGGCTTCATCTATTCGAAAGCGATCTCGGGCGAGGATGCGCTCGCCGCGATGCAGAGCGGCGAATGGATCATCGAACCGGAAGGTCCGAGCAAGGCACGCTCGGATCGCAAGACCGTGTTCCGCAAGGTTGGCCTGATCCATGAGGATCACCGCTATGAAGTAACCATGCGCAACCTCTCGAACACCGGCTGCCTGATCGAGGGCCTGCTCGACGTTCCGGTCGATACCGTGTTCGTCGTCGATTTCGGCGAGGGCCAGCTCGCGGTGGCCACGGTGCGCCGGTCGCGCGGCACCATGCAGGGTATGGAGTTCGAGCACACGTTAGTCGCCGACGGCGCCGGCGGCCTCGTGACACGCAATCGCGTATCGCCCTATATGCTGGCAGCCGCGGGAATGCCGCTGGGGGCACTGCCGCCGGGACAATACCCGCTGGGGCCGCAGTCGAACGGGTCCGGGACTTTCACCATGCCCCGCTTCGCGCACCTCAACGAGGCGGCGAAGAAGGGCGAAGTCCAGCGCGCGGCAGAGGCTAAGGCCGCAGGCTGATCAGTCGAGCTTGAAGTGCTGCATCGAACCGCCACCGCCGAAGAAGGGGCTGGCGTGCTCGATGAACTTGGCGAAGCCCGGGCTGCTCTTGCCCGCAGCGTGGGCTTCGGCCGAGTCCCATTCAACGAGGAACAGGACGGTGCCGGGGTTCTCGACGCCGGGCAGGACCTTAACCGAGCGGCATCCGGGCGCGGCGAGCAGACCTTCGGTGCCGCCTTCGTTCATCGCCTTGATCAGGCCGGCGGAATCACCGTCCTTCGCCTGCAGAATCGCGACTTCGAGGTCCATCTGTTCTCTCCGCTATGGGGTTCGCGCGCCTCATGCCTGCGCGTCCGGGCGGGCGCAAGCTCAGACCTGCGGAAGGTCCGCGCCGGCGCGCGCTCCGCCGATACCCTTATCGCGGGTGGCGATGCCGGTGAGCAGACTGTCGGCGATCATCCGCGCGCGAGTGCCGACCATGCGGGTCGCGGCTGGATGCCGCTCGAGTTCGCGTAGCGTGGCATAAAACAGGTTGAGCCAATGCGCGAAGTGGTCGCGCTCAAGACCCGGGATGGCAAGATGCTTGGCCATCGGATTGCCCGCGAACTCGCCGCTGTTGTGCAGGATCGAGCGCCAGAAGCTTTTCATCCGATCGCGATGCAGTGGCCAGTCGGCGATGCGTGCGGCGAAGATCGGGCCGAGCAGGGCGTCCGCCCGGATGCGCGCGTAGAAGCTCTCGACCAGCTGCGCGACGAAATCGTCGTCGATGCCGATTGCTTCGGCTTCGGCGCGCTTACGGGCGCGGGCAGCCGCGGCGTGGGCCGTGATCTCCGCTGGCGTGGGGTTCGGATTATCGTGGTGGGAATGGCGAGGCATGGCCCCGATATAATCATTCTGCGCCGAGAGAGGAGGGCCGGTTCAGACCTCGAATCCCGGACACTCGCGTTCGGCCTTGCGCAGCATCGCCGGCCAGAAGCGCTCTTCGGCGAAGGCGTTGACCCAGTCCGAGCCCATCATCGCGCCCTGCTTGTCCTGCACCGCCTGGCTCGGCAGCTGAAGCTCGCGGCCCATCGACAAGGTGCGGACCTGCGCGGTGCAGGCCCATTCGAGCATGTAGAGGCGGGCGAAGGCGCCACCGATCGAGCGGCCCAGCGTCAGCGTGCCGTGGTTGCGCAGGATCATCAGGTTCTTGGTGCCGATGTCGGCCGCCAGCCGCGCCCGCTCGTCTTCGGCCGAGGCGATGCCTTCGAACTCGTGGTAGGCGATGTCGTGCCAGACGTTGAGCGCGTTCTGGCTCAGCGGCAGCAAGCCCTCCTTGAGCGCCGACACCGCGACGCCGTCGCGCGTGTGCAGATGCATGACGCTGTTCGCATCGGCGCGCGCGCCGAGCATGCCGGCGTGGATGTTGAAGCCTGCCGGGTTGAGCGGGAAGTCGCAGGGCTCGACGAGCTGGCCGTCCATGTCGAGCCGCATCAGGCTCGACGCGGTGATCTCGTCGAACATCAGCCCGAAGGGATTGAGCAGGAAAGAGCCGTCGGGCAGCCGCATCGACAGGTGCGTGGCGATATGGTCGTCCCAGCCGAACAGAGCGACCAGCCGGTAGGCGGCCGCCAGCTCGCAGCGCATCCGCCAGATGTAGGCGCTGTCGTTGCCTTCGATCTTAGCTGCGGTGGCCATCGTCTCTCTCCTCGCCAGGGCGCGTATTCGCGTTGCAGAGGCGCATAGTAGATCATGCCGGCGGCCAGCGCGATTGCAGAAACGCCATCGCCCTTGATCGCGCGCCTATCGGCGCCGGTTCGACAGCGGATTGGCCTGGTGGAGGATATAGATCAGCCGGCCGTCTTCGTCGAACACCGGCGTGTTGATCGGCTGCCAGCGCTTCTCGACGAACGACCCGTCGGCATCGCGCACGTCATAACGCTGGATCGCCATGACATGGGGGCGGCCCGACTGCGCGGCCTTCTGGATCGATTCGTAGAGGTTGCTGACGCCGTCGGCTTCGAGATCGGCCGGGTTGTCGGGAAAGACATCGAACAGCTTATCGCCGGCGGCCTTGTCCCGTGCGGTCATCGTAGCGGCCGCATAGGCGTCGTTGATGTCGATGATGTGCAGGCCCGGTCGTGGGTCGATCACCATGAACGGGTCGGAGGTGTCCTCGATGGCATTGCGGAAGCTGCTGCGGTCGATGCGCGCTGCCTCGCGATGGGCGGGATCGAACTGTCCGACGAAGCTCTGCGCGCCCATCATGTCCGAGGCGAAGACCGCGAGCTCGCGGCGAGTTTCGGCCATCATCGACTGGATCGAGGAGTCGCGAACCTTCTCTACCGGCCGCGGGGCAGGGAGCAGCAGCGAGCCCAGAAACTCTCCGATCAGGAAGTTCTTCATGACGCCCGAGTGCCCATTAGCGACCGGCCTTACTGCGAGCGCGTAAATAATCGCCGAACGTGCACCCCTCGGTTTTGCAGTATCTGCCGATGGGCTTGCGCCATCTGCCGCGCGGGCTTGCCAGCGCCGTGGAACAGGCCGAAATCATGCGCGGAAGAGCGCCCGCAGCGGGAGGATGACAGATGGCCGAAGGCCCAAGCAATTCGGACGGGGTGACGCTGGATACGAGCGACGTCGACAAGTGGATCGGCAAGCCGCTGGTCTTCGCCGAGATGTGGGACCCGTGCAACGCCACCGACATCCGCCGCTGGGTCCAGGCGATGGACTATCCCAACCCGCTGCACTGGGACCAGACCTTCGCCGAGAATTCCAAATTCGGCGGCATCGTCGCGCCCCAGAGCTTCACCGTCGCGATGGACTATGGCCACGGCTGCCATCCGTCCTGCGTCGGCAAGATCCCGGGTTCGCACCTGATCTTCGCGGGTGAGGAGTGGTGGTTCTACGGCAACCCGATCCGCCCCGGCGACAAGCTGACGCAGGAGCGCACCTTCGCCGGCTACAAGGTCACTGACACGGGCTTTGCCGGGCCGACGATGTTCGCGGACGGCGATACGGTCCACCGTAACCAGCACGGCGCGCTCGTCGCCAAGGAACGCGCGACTTCGATCCGCTACCTCGTCGAGGAAGCGGCCAAGCGGAAGGTCTATGACAAGGGCAATGTCCCGCCCAAGCTCTGGACGCGCAGCGAGCTCGAAGAGGTCGAGCGCGTGCGCATGGCCTGGATCCTGTCGAACCGCGATGGCGTCTCGCCGCGCTATGGCGACGTCAAGGTCGGCGACAAGCTGCCGCGCCGCGTGATCGGCCCGCACAGCCGGGTGACTTTCGCGCTGGAATGCCGCGCGCATCGCCAGAACATCTGGGGCACCTGGCGCTGGAACGTGCCCGAGGGTGTCTATGACCCGGCCAAGGACGACGCCGGCTTCGGTGCCGACATGACCTACGACCACGAGGCCCGCAAGATCGACCCGCGCGAGGGTGACGGTCTCCACGCCGGTCCTTCGTCGGGCCACATCAACGCCGAGAAGGGCGAGAAGGTCGGCATGGGCGGGGTTTATGGCTACGGTTCGTCGATGAACGCCTGGCACGTCGATACGGTCGCCTACTGGGCGGGTCACGACGGCTATATCTGGCATTCGGTCACCCAGTTCCGCAGCCCCGCCTTCGAGGGCGACGTGACCTATGTCGATGGCGAGGTGATTGAGAAGATCGACCGCTCGCCCTACGGTATGCCCGTGGTCAAGGTGCAGACCAGGATGACCACGCAGAACGGCGATACCATCCTCAAGGGCACGGCGGAGGTCAGTCTGCCGGTCTGATTTCGGAGACAGGCACATGAGCGACTTTTCGATCGACCGCCGCGAGATGCTCTCGGCGGGAGCAGTGCTTGCAGCCGGCGTCGCCGTGCTGAGCCCCGCGGCGGGCGCGGCGCAGGGAGCCGCGGCACCGGCGCATGCATCCTATGCGCCGCAGCCGCTACCGCTTCCCTTCGATCCAAAGACGATCACCGGGCTCTCCGAAAAGCTGCTCGTCAGCCATCACGACAACAATTACGTCGGCGCGGTGAAGCGGATCGCGTCGATCACCGCGCAGGTGGCCGCGCTCGATCCGGCGACCGCGCCGGGCTTCCAGCTCAACGGCCTCAAGCGCGAGGAGCTGATCGCCTGGAATTCGATGGTGATCCACGAGATCTATTTCTCGCAATTCGGCACGCCCAGTCGCCCCGGAGCGGCGCTGGCCGCGGCGATCGAGCGCGACTTCGGCAGCGATGCGCGCTGGCGGGCGGAGTTCTCGGCCATGGGCAAGGCGCTCGGCGGCGGCTCGGGCTGGGTGCTGCTGACTTACAGCCATCGCGACAAGCGCCTCGTCAATCAGTGGGCGGCGGATCACACGCATGTGCTCGCCGGCGGGACGACGATCCTGGCGCTCGACATGTACGAGCACGCCTATGCCATCGACTATGGCGCCAAGGCGCCCGCCTATGTCGACGCCTTCATGGCCGCGGTGAACTGGACCGCCGCCGATGGGCGCTTCGCCAAGGCGAGTGCCTGACAAGATCAACGGGAGAGAAGCATGGCCGACCGCGAGGACATCATCGAGCTGATCAACCTCTATGGCTTCGCCATGGACACCCAGCGCTGGGACCTGTTCGACCGTATCTTCACCGGGGACGTCGATGCCGACTACGGCCCGACCTCGCACTGGACGAACCGCGCGCAGTTCAAGTCGGACTTCGGTTCGTTCCACGAGCTGTTCGACGCGACCCAGCACGTCATGACCAACCACCTGGTCAAGATCGACGGCGACCGTGCGGCTTCGCACACTTATGGCGCCTGGCGGCTGATCCGCCACGCTGCGGGCGATCCGCCGGTCTGGGACGGCACCGGCTGGTATGACGATCAATGGGTCCGTACGGGCGAGGGCTGGCGCATATCCAAGCGCGTCTGCGGCGTGGTCTACTGGACCGGCAACCCGCGCGTGCAGACGCCGATGGAGGAGATCGAGTTCAAGCTTGACCTCGTCTCGATGCGCAAGGAAGGAGCCGAGGGACGGCTCAACTTCCTGAAAGCGATAACCTGATGGCCAAGATGCGCGACGCGATCCGGATGACGGAAGGTGAGATCGTCGCGCTGCTGGATGAATGCAAATCGCTTCAGGTGGCGACGCTCGACAAGGATGGCGCGCCGCATCTGACGACGGTGTGGTTCGCCTATCAGGGCGGCACCTACCTGTTCGAGACCTATGGCAAGTCGCAGAAAGTGGTGAACCTGCGCCGCGACCCGCGCGTTTCGGTGCTGGCCGAGCAGGGCACCGAATACAGCGAGCTGCGCGGCGTGTCAGTTCAGGGCAGGGCCGAGATCGTCGATGGCGGCGAACCGCTGCAGCGGCTGATGGAGGTCATCGTCGCGCGCAACCACCGTGGGCTCGATGCCGGCGACGTCACCAAGATCGCGGCTTCGATGGCCGAGAAGCGTGTTGTCGTTATCGTGCGGCCCGACAAGGTCATCAGCTGGGATCACCGCAAGCTGGGGATGGGCTGAAGGCGGCGGCGAATGGATGTCGGCGCCCTCGAAGAGTATCTGCATCGGCAGATCCCGCTTTCGGCCGCGATGCAGGTATCAGTCCGTTCGGCGACGGTGGATTCGGTCGTTCTCGCGGCGCCGCTGGAGCCCAATATCAACCACAAGAGCACGGCTTTCGGCGGGAGCGTCTCGGCCCTCGGAATACTGGCCGCGTGGTCGCTCGTGCATCTGCGTCTCGTCGATGCGGGGCTGGCCTGCGAGGTGGTCATCCAGTCCAATCAGATGGACTACGATAGGCCAATCCACGGTGCATTCACGGCGCGCTCCTCGCTCTCCGAAGGTTCGAATTGGCCGGGCTTCCTCAAGCTGCTGACGCGCAAGAGGCTTGCGCGCATCGAGGTGCACTCGGCGCTGATCTACAACGACCTCGTGGTCGGCAGGCTCAGCGGCAAGTTCGTCGCTTTCCTCAACCCGGCATCCTAGTTCGGCCGCAAGTGGCGGGATGCGATAGGGCGGCGCTCCGGCGATATCGCCGCTATGACACAGCCTATCGACATGCGCGTGGACGCGCTCGACGCCGACGCCCTGAGCAGAGACCTCGATCACCGCGGCTGGACGCGGGTGCCGGGGTTACTGACGGCCGCCGAATGCGAGGATACCGTGGCGCTCTATGACGAGCGGGCGCTTTTCCGCAGCCATGTCGTGATGCAGCGCCACGGTTTCGGCAGCGGCGAATATCGCTATTTCGCTTATCCGCTGATGCCCCGCATCGCCGCCCTACGCTCTGCCGGCTATCGGCTGCTGGCCCCTCTCGCCAACTGCTGGCACGAACGCATCGGGCTGCACACGCGCTTTCCCGCCGAGCATGCGGCGTTCCTCGCGCGCTGCCATGCCGACGGCCAGAGACGGCCTACGCCGCTGCTGCTGCGCTATGGGCCGGGCGACTACAACAGCCTGCACCAGGACCTTTACGGCGAGCACGTGTTTCCGCTGCAGATGGCGGTCCTGCTGTCGCAGCCCGGAGAGGATTTCACCGGCGGCGAGTTCGTCCTGACCGAGCAGCGCCCGCGCATGCAGTCGCGCGCCGAGGTGGTGCGGCTCGAGCGGGGCGACGCGGTGATCTTCGCGGTCGGCGACCGACCGCAGGCGGGGACGCGCGGAGACTACCGCGTGAAGCTGCGTCACGGTGTCAGCACGCTGCACTCAGGCCGGCGGCACGCGATGGGCATCATCTTCCACGACGCGCCGTGACGGCTATCGCCCTTTCCACTCGGCCTTACGCTTCTCGGCAAAAGCCTTCGGACCTTCGCGGGCGTCTTCCGAGGCCATCCAGCGGTGGAATGCCGGGCGCTCGACCTGGCCTGTCAGTGCATCGGCGAGCGTCGGCTGGTCGAGGCCCCACATCGCCAGTTCCTTGGTGAGCTCGACCGCCAGCGGCGCATTGGCGACGATCTGGGCACAGAGTCCGGCCACCGCATCGTCAAGACAGTCCGCCGGAACTAGTTCGCTGACGAAGCCCATGGCGAAACCCTCCTGCGCCGAGATGGCGCGGCCGGTCAGCAGCGGCCCCATGGCACGTTTGAGCCCCGCCTGCCGCACCAGCCGATGCACTCCGCCACCGATCGCGATCAGACCGACCTTGGGCTCCGGCAGGCCGAACACGGCCTTCTCCGACGCGACGACCATGTCGCAGGACAGCGCCAGCTCGAACCCGCCGCCGACGCAGATGCCGTTGACCGCGGCGATCACCGGCTTGGTCAGGTCGTAGCGCTGGGCGAGGCCGGCATAGCCGCTCTTGGGATAGGGCGTGCTGCCATCGGTCTTGAACGCGGTGAGGTCGCTGCCGGCGCAGAACGCACGGTCGCCAGCGCCCTTGATGACGCAGACACGCAAGGCGTCGTCGCTGGCGAACCGGTCGAAGGCCTCTTCCAGCGCCATGTGCATCTCGGGCAGCAGCGCGTTGAGCTTCTCCGGCCGGTTCAGGGTAATCGTGAAGACCCCGTCTTCCGCCGAGGTGAGGATGAACTTGCTGGCCAAACTTCGACTCCCTGGCTGAATGTCATGGCTATCGGACAAATCCCCGGTCTCGACAACGCGGCGTTCTTGCCTGAGACAGTGCGGCAACGGGTCGGAAACGCGGCCGAAACAGGTGAGGGGCTGCGTGAGCTATTTCGGTGAACTGCGCGACAACGCGAAGCCGCTGCTGGCGGCCAGCCTGGGCTGCGGCACCAGCCTGCCGCTGTTCGCCTATACGACCACGGTCTTCTCGCCGCACCTGATCAAGGAATTCGGCTGGTCGCGCGCGCAATTCGCGCTGATCGGGCTGACCATGCTGACGACGATCTTCCTGCTCCCCTTCATCGGCCGCTTCACCGATCGGCTGGGCGTGCGGAAGGTTGCCATGCTGGGGACGGGTCTCGTGCCGCTGTGCTTCGTTGCCTACAGCCTGCAGTGGGGCAATTTCTATTACTTCATGGCCTGCTCGATGGCGGTGCTGGCGGTGGGCAGCACGACCGGGCCGCTGGTCTATTCGCGGCTCATCGCGGAGAATTTCGTCGAGGCGCAGGGCCTGGCGTTGACCGTGCTCAACTGCGCGCCGGCATTTCTGGCGATGATCGTCATGCCGCTGCTCAACTGGACGATCATCGAATATGGCTGGCGCGTTTCCTACCTCGGCATCGGCGCGCTGTCGCTGGTAGGCGGGGTGACCGCGTTAAGCCTGATCAAGCCGGCCAAGACGGCGCCTGGCGAGGCTCCGCCACCCAGACCCAAACCAGTCCCCGGATCGGCGCGGCGGGACTATCGCGTGATTCTGCGCAGCCCGGTCTTCTGGGTCATCGTCGCCGGGATGTTCCTCTGCATGCTGCAGACCCCCCTGCATGCCGCGCAGATGAACGTCATGCTGCAGGAGAACGGCATTTCGACGCAGACGGCAGCGACCATCGGCTCGGTCTATGCCTTCGGGACGATCATTGGGCGCATCCTCTGCGGGCTGGCGCTCGACCGCTTCTCGACGCGGATCGTCACCGCCATTGCCATGGGGATCCCGGCGATCGGGTTCTTCCTGCTCGCCACCGACTTGAATGCCGTGCCGGTGATCGCCGGCTCGATGTTCCTCGTCGGCGTGTCGATCGGCGCGGAAGCGGACATCATGGCCTTCCTGGTGGCGCGCTATTTCAACCTGCGGATCTTCAATTCGACGCTGGGCCTGGTCCACGTCGTCACCTTCCTCACCTCGGCGGTCGGGGCGGGATTGATCAGCCTGACGCTGAAGCTGACCGACAGCTTCTCGCCCTTCCTTTATGGCGTCTCGGGCTCGATCACGCTGGGTGCGCTGCTGTTCCTGCTGCTGCCGGGCGGGAGGACCTCGCCGAAGATCGGCTAAGCACTCGACAAGCGGGGAATCTTTCCCGACAACACGGTCAAACGAGCCCGGACCTGCGGCCGAGAACACTGAGGGGGAAGCCGCTTGAGCTATCTGGGCGAGGTACGCCAGAATCTGCGTCCGCTGCTGGGCGCGAGCCTGGGCATCGGCACGAGCCTGCCGCTGTTCGCCTATACCAACAGCGTCTTCGCGCCGTTCCTGATCAAGGAGTTCAATTGGACCCGCGCGCAGTTCGCGCTGATCGGGCTGACCATGCTGGCGACGCTGCCATTCTTCCCGATCATCGGCCGGCTGACCGACCGGTTCGGCGTCCGCCCAATTGCCCTGGCCGGCACCCTGCTGACCATACCGGGCATCATCGGCTACAGCCTGATGACGGGCAGCTTCATGGTCTATGTCGTCCTGTTCACTTACGTGCTGATCGTCGGGAGCATGACGAGCACGCTTACCTATACGCGGATCGTCGCCGAGAATTTCAAGCGCGCCCAGGGGCTGGCGCTGACGATCGTCAACTGCGTTCCGGCCATCCTCGCGATGCCGATCATTCCGCTGCTCAACTGGATGATAGAGCACGTCGGCTGGCGGCAGTCCTATGTCGCGCTGGCGGTGTTCTGCCTGGTCTGCGGCCTGATCGCGATCGCGCTGATCCCGCCATCCCGGCCGCGCGATGTGGAAGATCCCGCCGTGTCGCAGGCGTTGAACGCAACCAGGCCCGGCGATTACCGCATGATCCTCGGCAGTCCGGTCTTCTGGATCATCCTCGTCGGCATGTTCCTCTGCCTGCTGCAGACCCAGCTCCATTCCTCGCAGATGAACCTGATGCTGATCGACCAGGGGCTGACGACGCAGGGGGCATCCAACATAGCGCCGTTCTATCTTGCTGGGACGATCATCGGACGCGTCGCCTGCGGACTCGCGCTCGACCGCTGGTCCACGCCGATCGTCACGGCCGTTTCGATGAGCTTCCCCGCGCTCGGCTTCTTCCTGCTCGGCACGCCGCTCGACACCTATGGCGTCATCGCCTTCTCGATGTTCCTCATCGGGCTGACGGTCGGGGCGGAGACCGACATCCTGTCCTTCCTCGTCGCGCGCTATTTCAAGCTCCGGATCTACGGAACGACGCAAGGCCTGCTGTTCTGCTGCTCTTTCCTAGCCTCGGGCGCAGGGGCGGTGGGGGTCAGCTATTCGCTCGCCCACTACGACAGCTTCGCGCCGTTCCTCTTCGTCCTCACGGGCACGATCACCGCCGGCTGCCTGCTGCTGCTGTTCCTGCCGAAGTCGCGCGATTTCGAGAAGATCGGATGACATATCGCTGTCACGAAGGCGGACCAGTGGGAGAGGCGCGGTCCCTGCGCTACAGCGGCTGCCTCACTGCAATCCCGGTCTTCTGGAGCCTGAAACGATGATTCGTCCCATCCTGTTGCTGTCCGCTTTCGCGCTCGCCGCTCCCGCGCTGGCCGAAGTCCCCGCGGCCGCACCGGTCGCCGCGCAGGCTCCCGCCCAAACCTACGACAGCCGGTTCATCCTGCTCGAGGGCGGGCGCAATTTCCGCGATCTCGGCGGGCTGCGTACGACCGACGGCCATGCGGTCAAGCCCGGCCTGTTCTACCGCGGCGGGCCGCTCGGCAGCCTGACCGAGAAGGGCCGGGCGGACTTCGCCAAGCTGCACGTCACCCGCATCGTCGACCTGCGCACCACCGAGGAACGCAGCCACGACGCCTACAGCCAGAAGGACGTCTGGGGCCAAGCTTACTGGACGCGCGACTATGGCATGTCGATGGGCAACATGGGCGCGATGTTCTCCGATCCGTCGAAGCTGACCGCCGAAAACATGCGCAACATGATGGTCACGGCCTACCGCACGATGCCCAAGGAGCAGGTGCCGGCTTACCGCGAGCTGTTCGCCAGCCTCGTCGCCGGCCAGGGTCCGGTCGTGGTCAACTGCACCGCGGGCAAGGACCGTACGGGCATCGGCACGGCGCTGGTGCTGACCGCGCTCGGCGTGCCTTACGAGGCCGTGCGGGCCGACTACCTGCTGAGCAATGGGGCGCCTGGGATGAACACGCTCGGAGCCGCAATCTCGCCGGGACTGGCGCGGCTGCCGGCCGACGTAACCGCACCGCTGATCGGCGTCGACGGCGCCTATCTCGACGCCACTTTCGCCCAGCTCAAGCAGGACTACGGCTCGGTCGAGGGCTTCATGCAGACGCAGCTCGGCGTCGGCCCCAAGGAGATCGCGGCGATGCGCGCGCGCATGCTGCAGTGACCGAATGACGGAGGGGGACGATGGCTGACAAGACCTACTGGAAGATCCTGCTGCTGATGAAGCGCAAGCCCGGCATCAGCATGGAAGAGTTCCGCAACTACTACGAGAACAACCACGTCCCGCTCTGCGCGCCCTATATGTCGGGCATTTCGCGCTATGTCCGCCGCTATCTCGAGCCCCAGCCGCATGCCGAAAGCGGTACCAACGAGGAACTGCCCTACGACGTCGTCACCGAGATGTGGTTCGACAACGAAGCGGGCTGGAAGGGCACGCTCGACTACATCACCACGACGGTGATGCCCGACCAGGTCGTGCAGGACGAGCTCAACTTCTTCCACCGCCCGACGATGCGGATCGCCACGGTGGTGGAGTGCGATTCGGTGATGTCGCCCGAGGGCACACCGATCGTTTGAGCCCGGCCGACCCGATCAGCCGATCGGGTCGAACTTCAGGTGCAGGCTCCTGAGCGCGCGCAGGATGTAGGTCGGTTCGTAATGGAAATGCCGGTCGCCCTCGGGACCGTGGAAGGCTTCGTCGAGCCGGATATTGCCCATCCGCGCGAGCAGCCGCTCGATGCTCACCGCCACTTCCTTGCGCGCCAGCGGTGCCCCGATGCAGGTATGCGCGCCGCGGCCGAAGGCGAGGTGCTCCTTGATCTTCGGCCGGTTCATGTCGAAGTGGTGCGGGTTTTCGAAGCGCTTGCCGTCGCGGTTGGCGGCCATGTGCGAGAGCAGGATCGTCGTCCCGGCCTTGATCTCGACCCCGCCAACCGTCGTCGTCTTGACGCAGAGCCGGCCACCGCTTTTCACCGAGCCTTCGAAGCGCAGCAGTTCCTCCAGGAACGCCGGGATACGCTTCGGATCGGCGCGCAGCTCTTCCTGGATGTCGGGCCGTTCAGCGAGGATGCGGAAGCCGTTCGACAGCAGCCGGTTGGTCGTGTCCTGGCCTGCGCCGAACAGGAAGGCGCCGAGCGCGGTCACGTCGATCAGCGAGGGCGTCGATCCGTCGGGGAACTTGGCCAGCGCCAGCTCGGTCAGGATCTCACCACTGTCGTCGCTGCCCAGCAGCTTGCGCAGCTCGCGGACCACCGGCTTGTTGAGCAGGCGGCGCTTGGTCATGTAGCCGAAGATGTGCTTGCCGATTTTGGCGAAGCCGCTGTTGGCCATGTCGACCTCGCCGCCCACTTCGGCGGGAATCGCGTCCTTCAGATAGTCGCGGAACAGCAGCCGGTCCTTGGCCGGCACGCCGAGCAGGTCGGCGATCACCAGCGTTGCGTAGGGCCCGCCGTACTGGGCAACGAGATCGACCTTACCGTCGTTCGCGAATTCGGCGATCATGCCGTCCGCCGTTCCGCGCAGCGTGGGTTCGAGTGCTTTCAGCCGGCTCGGCGTGAACAGCATCGCCAGGATCGAGCGCAGGTCCATGTGGCGCTTGCCGTCCTCGGTCACGACCTGGTCCGAATAGGCGATCTTGCCGCGCGCGGCGCGGACCTGTTCGGTGATGTCGTCGCCCTTGGGCTCGAACGGCAGGTCGGGAATCGGGCCGTTGACCGCGTTGACGCTGGAGAAGTGCTCGGCATCGAGCATGACCTGGATGGTCTCTTCGTAGCCGGTCACGGCCATGACGTTGCGGTGGGGCAGCTTGGTCACCGGGTTCTGCGCGCGCAGGAAGTCGAAATAGGAATGCGGATCCTCGACCAGCGAGGTGTCGGTGTAGAAATCGACGTCGGCGTAGTCGCGCATGGTGCCTCCCCTGGCCGGATCGCTTGTCCGGCGGCGTGGGTGGATGTCTGCGGCAAAACTGAGACAGAGTCAAATTTTATGATACGGTATGGATCATAGTGTCCGCAGCAAACTCTGGGGCGCCAGAGCTGCGCCGTGCTATAGGCAGTGCCATGGCCGACCTCTCGATCCGCTCGCGGCATGAAGAGCAGATGGACGCACCGGACCTCGATCCGGCGGTCTACGAGCGCGTGCTGCACGACCTGGCGCGGGTCAACCGTTGGACTTTTACCGCATGGCCATCGCTGGCATTTCTCGGCCGAGCCGTCGGTGATGCGAAGCGCTTCCGCTTGATCGACGTCGGTTTCGGCGATGGCGACGTGCTGCGCGCCATCGCCCGTTGGGCGCGCAAGCGCGGGATCGCGGCCGATCTCGTCGGAGTTGATCTCAACGAGAAGAGCATCAAGGCCGCGCGCGACGCGACGCCCGCCGATCTCGCCATCGACTACCGCGCCGGCGACTACCTCGACCAGGCGGGGCCGTTCGATTTCATCATTTCGAGCCAGGTCACGCACCACATGACCGATGCGCAGCTCCTGACCTTCATCCGCCACATGGAAGCCGAGTCGCGGATGGGCTGGCTGATCTGCGACCTCCACCGCCACGGCTTTGCCCATTGGGGCTTCCCGCTGCTCGCGCGCCTGCTCGGCGTTCACCGGATCGTCCGCGAGGATGGGCAACTCTCGATCCGACGCTCGTTCCGGGCGGACGACTGGCGCGCGATCCTGAGCGAGGCGGGTGTTCCGCTCGATCAGGTCCAGATAGTGCGCCGCTTTGCCTTCCGCCTCTGCGTCGAGCGCGTTAGAAGCGCGCCAAAGCCGTAAATCCGAGGGACTGCCGTGACCAAGTATCTCCACACCATGATCCGCGTGAACGATCCCGCGACGACGATCGCCTTCTTCAACCTGATCGGGATCGAGGAAGTGCGCCGCTTCGACAACGAGAAGGGGCGCTTCACTCTGATCTTCCTCGCCGCGCCGGGGCAGGAGGGCGTCGCCGAGGTCGAGCTGACGCACAACTGGGGTCACGAGGAATTCCGCGGTGGCCGCAATTTCGGCCATCTCGCCTATGGCGTTGAGAACATCTACGAGATCTGCCAGCGGCTGGCCGATGCCGGCGTCACGATCAACCGCCCGCCGCGTGACGGCCACATGGCCTTCATCCGCACACCCGACGGTATCTCGGTCGAACTGCTGCAGCAGGGCGGGAGCCTGCCCGTGCAGGAACCCTGGGCGAGCATGGCCAATATCGGCGAGTGGTGACGGCTAGCGCGCGCGCGGTGCCCACCTGAGCACCGCGAAGCCGAGCAGCGCCGAGGCCAACGAGCCCGCGAGGACGCCGAGCTTCGCTTCCTCGACCAGTAACGGATGCGCGGGGAAGGCCAGCGCGCCGATGAACAGGCTCATCGTGAAGCCGATGCCGCAGAGCAGCGCCAGCCCCCAGAGCTGGAGCCGGCTCGCGCCCTCGGGCAAGCGGGCGAAGCCGGTGCGTTCGGCCAGCAGGATCGCACCGAAGATGCCCGCCTGCTTGCCGACGAACAGGCCGGCAGCGATGGCCAATGGTAGCGGCGCCAGCAGGCCTGCAAAGCCTAGTCCGCCGAGGCTGACTCCGGCATTGGCGAAGCCGAACAGCGGCACGATCAGATAGGCGTTCCATGGCACCAGCGCGTGTTCCATGCGCAGCAGCAGGCTGTCGCCGGAATCGTGGGTCTTGAGCGGAATGGCGAAGGCCGCGAGCACGCCGGCGACGGTCGCGTGGACGCCCGAATGCAGCATGCAGTACCACATCGCCATGGCCAGCAGCAGATAGGGCAGCGGCCGCGTGGTCTTGAGCTGCCCGAGCGCTACCAGACCGGCCAGGAAAGCCGCGCTAGCGACCAACCAGCCGAGTGCGATCTGGGCGGTATAGAAGACCGCGATGATCGCGACCGCGCCGAGATCGTCGACGATCGCCACGGTCAGCAGGAACAGCCGCAGCGATGGCGGTACGCGGTTGCCGAGTAGCGCCAGCACGCCCACGGCGAAGGCGATGTCGGTCGCAGCGGGGATCGCCCAGCCGCGCTGCAGGTCGGGCGCATTGCCGGCGACGGCGAGGAAGACCAGCGCAGGCACGGCCATGCCCGCGGCCGCGGCGAGCACGGGCAGGCGCCGCCGCGCAGGGCTCGACAGCTCGCCGCCCAGCAACTCGCGCTTGATCTCGAGCCCGACGGTGAAGAAGAACACCGCCATCAGGCCGTCGTTGATCCAGTGGTGCAGGGTCGAGAGCTTCGGGATCGGGCTACCCGTCAGCGGATCGTGAAACAGGGCATGATAGGCATGGGCGAGCGGCGAATTCGCTGCGAGCACGGCCGTCAGGGCAACCAGGATCAGGATAACCCCCGCCGCGGCATCGCCGCCGAGCGCCCGCGCCATCGCGCTGGCGAGCCGATTGGCGAGGTGACGGCGTCGCTGTTGCATCGGTTCACTTATGGTCACTTGCATGATCGTTGCAAGCGGATCGCAATGACCTTAGGTTGTTCATCCAAGAGACAGAATCCTCAGGAGGATTTCGGCGCGTGGGTGCAGGGGGCATCACCATACTGCCGCAGCTCCTCGATTGGCTGACGCTGGTCGAGCACGAGCTGCTGCTGTTTGCCGCCTTCTGGTTCCTGGTCAGTGCGGTCGACGAGTTCGCGGTCGATTGCATCTGGATCTGGCTGTGGTTCCATCGCCGCAGGGGCGATCAGTGCTTGCCCAAAGGGATCGAGAACAGGCCGCTGCTCGGCCGCGCCGCGGTCCTCGTGCCGACCTGGCATGAGGACCAGGTCATTGCCGATACGATCGTGCACACCCTGCAGGTCTGGCCGCAGCAGGACCTGACCCTCTATGTCGGCTGCTACTGCAACGATCCGATGACGGTCGCAGCGGCCATCGCGGGCGCGGGCGACGATCCGCGCGTCCGGCTGGTGATCAACGACCGCGCCGGGCCGACGACCAAGGCCGATTGCCTCAATCGGCTCTATGCCGCGCTCAGCGAGGACGAGGTGCGCAGCGGCGCGCCGTTCTCGAGCGTGATCCTCCACGATGCCGAGGATATGGTTCATCCCGCGGCATTGACCGTGATGGATCGCGCGCTCGCCCGGATCGATTTCATCCAGTTGCCCGTGCGCCCCGAGCCGCAGCCCGCGTCTCCCTGGATTGCGGGCCATTACACCGACGAGTTCACGGAGGCCCATACCAAGGCCATGGTCGTCCGCGATGCGTTAGGGACGGGGATCCCGGCAGCCGGCGTGGGCTGCGGCTTTGCGCGTCAGACCCTGGCCAGGCTCGCCGCACTGCGGACCGAGCAGGGCAGCAGCGGGCCGTTTGCGGCTGATTGCCTGACCGAAGACTACGAGCTTGGCATGCTGATTTACCGCAGCGGTGGCACCAGCCACTTCCTGCGCTTGCGTGACAGCAACGGCGATCTCGTTGCGACGCGATCCTATTTTCCCAGCGAGCTGGAATTCGCCGTACGCCAGAAGGCGCGTTGGATGCACGGCATCGCCTTGCAGGGCTGGGACCGTCTGGGCTGGTCGCGCAAGCCGCTCGACATGTGGATGACGCTGCGCGACCGCCATGGCCCGATGACCGCCGCGGTGTTGGGCACGGCCTACCTGCTGATCGTGATCGAACTGATCCTCGGGATCGCGAGCCTGACGGGTTGGCAGACAACGAAGCCGCTCTCGCCGATGCTAAGCCTGCTTTTGTCCTTGAGCTTCGCCGCCTTCGCCTGGCGTTCGACCCTGCGCTTCTGTTTCACCGCGCGCGAATATGGCCTGGCCGAAGGCCTGCGCGCAGTGCTGCGTATTCCGGTGGCCAATGTCGTTGCCATTCTCGCCGGGCAGCGAGCGCTGTTTGCCTATGTCCGCACGCTGCGCGGCGAACTGGTGAGATGGGACAAGACCGCCCATAGCGCGCATCCGGCGACTGCCTCCGCAAGGCTGGACCCGGCATGACTCCTGCCGCCTCCTATCGCGGGCAGCCGCTGGTCGTGCTGGGCCTGCTCATCGGCGGCTGGGTGGCCGGGCGCATGATCGTGCTCGAGGCCGAGGACGGCGCCTCCGTACCTGCTAAGCCCGTCGCTTCGGTCAGGGTGCACAAGGAGCGCGTGCCGTCGCCGCAATTCGCCGTGCCGGTACGGCCCTCGCTGCGGTCCGAAACCGTCGTTCCCTATGCCGCGCCGGCTGCGCTTATGCCGCTGCCGCCCGCGATGCGGGTATCGCCGATGCCGCGGGAACCGATAGCTCCGCCGCCGCCGCCCGAACCCGTTTCCGTGCAGGTCTCGGCTGGCCACCAGTTGTTGTGGATGGCGGCGCTTTCGCGCGTGCCACTGCCACCCGGCTTCCCCCGCCCAGTCCGCGGTTCCGTCGTCGATCGGTGGTGGCCCTTCGGCACGGGCATCGGATCGCCAATCGCGCTGGTCGGCCGATGGCTGGCTGCTGCTGCGCGACGGCGGGAGCGTTCCGCCGGCGGGTGGGGTGGCGCCCGCGACCTATGGTGCGAGCCAGCTCGGCGCTGTCGTCCGCTATCGTCTGGCGCCCCAGAGCCCGCATCGGCCCGCGCTCTACCTGCGGGGAAGCGCGGCGCTTAACGGCTCGCGCGAGCGTGAGGGCGCGCTCGGTTTGTCGGTCCGGCCGATCGCCGGGCTGCCGGTGGTCGTGGCCGCCGAGGCAAGGCTCAACGATCAGCCGACCGGCAGGCACGTGCGGCCGGCCGCCTTCGCCTATACCGAGCTTCCGCCGGTGGGCCTGCCGCTCGGCACCCGCGCCGAATTCTACGGCCAGGCCGGCTACGTTGGCGGCGACTTCGCCACAGCCTTCGCCGATGGCCAGGTGCGGGTCGATCGACGCGTCGTCCGGGTCGGGCGCGGCGAATTCCGCGCGGGTGGCGGCGCCTGGGGCGGGGCACAGAAGGGCGCCTCCCGGCTCGACGTCGGCCCGTCCGCCATGCTGGGCATGCCGCTGGGCGGCAGTGCCGGCCTGCGCGTAGCCGCCGACTGGCGTTTCCGCATCACCGGCAATGCCGCGCCGACCTCCGGACCAGCGCTGACGCTGTCCGCAGGTTTCTGAGGTTTCGCCTTCCAACCGTCACTAGGGTGGGTTAGCAAAATCGTCCAAAGATGGACGTCTATCTCCCAATCGCCAACCTTTCGGTCAACGGCCTGATCATCGTCGGCTTGGGCGTGCTGACGGGCGTCCTGTCGGGCCTGTTCGGCGTCGGCGGCGGCTTCCTCACCACGCCGCTGCTGATCTTCTACGGCGTCCCGCCGACCGTCGCGGCGGCCTCGGCGGCGAGCCAGGTGACCGGCGCGAGCGTCTCGGGTGTTTTCGCTCATTCCAAGCGCGGCGGCGTCGATACGCTGATGGGTGCGGTACTGGTCGTCGGCGGCGTCATGGGCACGGGCATCGGCGCTTTGCTGTTCAACGTGCTGCAGCGGCTCGGTCAGATCGATACGGTAATCAACATCCTCTACGTTGCGCTGCTCGGCTCGATCGGCCTGCTGATGGCACGCGAATCCATCCAGTCGATCCGGGCGACGCGCAGCGGCGTGGCCATCCCCGCCAGGAAGCGGCGGCACCATCCGCTCGTCGCCAACCTGCCGCTGCGCTGGCGGTTCTACAAATCGGGCCTCTACATCTCGCCGCTCGCGCCGCTGCTGCTCGGCATGGTGACGGGTATCCTCACGATGCTGATGGGCATCGGCGGCGGCTTCGTGCTGGTTCCGGCGATGCTCTACATCCTCGGCATGAGTGCCAGCGTGGTCGTCGGCACCTCGCTGTTCCAGATCCTGTTCGTCACCATGGCGACGACGATGATGCATGCGCTGACTACCAAGGCTGTCGACATCGTCCTGGCGGCGTTGCTGCTTCTCGGATCGGTGACGGGCGCGCAGCTCGGCGCGCAGTTCGCGCAGAAGGCTAGCCCGGTTTACCTGCGATTGGTTCTGGCGGCGATCGTGCTGATGGTCGCGTTCCGTCTCCTGCTCGGGCTGACCTACCGGCCGGACGAGATCTATACGCTGGCTCCCCTATGAGATTCCTGGTCGCCTTGCTGGCGCTAGTCCTGCTTACCGGCGCGCGCGACCCGATCCTGGTGCCCGAAATCTCGCAGCACGAAGTCGAGGTACGCCAGGGCTTCACCGGCACCGAGTTGCTGCTGTTCGGCGCGATCCTCAATCCCGAAGGCACGCGCGCCGGCGGGGACTACGACATCGCCGTCGTGCTCAAGGGGCCGACCGAGTCCGTCCTGGTTCGTGAGAAGCGCAAGTTCGCAGGGCTCTGGATCAACGCCGACAGCACCGGCTTCCGGTCGGCACCGCTGTTCTACGCAGTCGCCTCGTCGCGCCCGATCGACCAGATCGTCGATGAGAAGACCGCGGCGATCTACGAGCTCGGGCTGCCCTCGCTGCAGCTCTCGCCGATCGGGGAGATCGATTCCAAGGAACAGGCGCGCTTCGCTTCCGGCCTCGTCGATCTCAATCGCCGCGGCCAGCTCTACCAGGAGCAGGACAAGGGCGTGAAGCTGTCCGAGCAGGTGCTCTACCAGGCGCGCATCAAACTGCCGTCGAGCGTCCCCACGGGGATGTACACGGCCGAGACTTTTGCCATCCAGAAGGGTCGCGTCGTCACATCGGCGATCAGCCGGGTCGAGGTGCGGAAGATCGGCATGGAAGGTGCGATCGTGCGCTTCGCCGACCAGCAGAGCTTCTGGTACGGCTTGCTCGCGGTGAGCGTGTCGATCCTCATGGGCTGGATCGCCGGGCGGCTTTTCGCGCTGGTCTAAGGGCCGACCAGGGGCTCCATTTAGGCGGATGTTAACGCCTCGGGCCTAGTTTCGGCGGGTGGATCGGGGAGCCCGCTGAATGTCGGACATGAGCATGAACGGCTTTGACAAGGCCCTGCCGGTGGGCGCGGGCGACGTTTCCGGTACTTTCGAGCCGGCCGGTCTTCGCGACGCCGCGGGCGCGGTCAATGCCGCTCAGCCGATCGGCGTCGTTCTCGACGTCGGCGGTTCGGGCAGCCAGATCGCCTTCGACGCGCAGCGGCTCAATGAATGCATGCAGGATGGCGATCCCTCGGTCGCGCTTGCCGGCCAGGTCGGCAGCCAGATCAAGATCCGCGTGGGCAAGGGCTGGCTGCTCGCCAGCGTGCGCAACCAGAAGCAGGACAGCCGCGGCAACAGCGGCGGCATCCTGTCGGCAGTCGATTTCCTGGGCGAGGGCGAGGAAGAACGCCTGACCGGCCGCATCCACTCCTTCCGCCGCGGCGTGACCGGCTATCCGATCCCCGGCGCGCTGGTCTATCCGGCCACGAGCCAGGACCTAAAGCAGATCTACGCCAGCGACGGCCGGCCGAGCATTGAGATCGGCAACGTCTATCCCACCCGCGACATCCGCGCCGGCCTCTACATCGACGCCCTGCTTGGCAAGCATTTCGCGCTGCTCGGCTCGACCGGCACCGGCAAGTCGACCAGCGCCGCGCTGATCCTGCACCGGATCTGCGACATGGCGCCCGAAGGCCACATCATCCTGGTCGATCCGCACGGCGAATATTCGGCAGCCTTCCGCAACAACGGCATCATCCTCGACGTCACCAACCTGCAGATGCCCTACTGGCTGATGAACTTCGAGGAGCATTGCGAGATGTTCCTCACCTCGTCGGGCAATGCGCGGCAGGAAGACGCGGACATCCTCTCCAAGTGCCTGTTGCAGGCGCGGATGAAGAACCGGCTGGCCGACCAGATGGGCAAGATCACGGTCGACGCGCCGATCCCCTATCTGCTGTCGGACCTGACCAACATCCTGCAGAACGAGATGGGCAAGCTCGACAAGGCGAGCACCAGCGCGCCCTATATGCGGGTCAAGACCAAGGTCGACGAACTCAAGAGCGATCCGCGCTACCAGTTCATGTTCTCGGGCATGCTGGTGGGCGACACGATGGCCGAATTCATCGCCAAGATCTTCCGCCTGCCGTCGCGCGGCAAGCCGATCTCGATCATCGACGTTTCGGGCGTGCCTTCGGAAATCACCTCGACCGTGGTCGCTGTGCTGAGCCGGCTGGTGTTCGACTTTGCGGTCTGGGGTCGTGAGGAAAAGACGCGCCCCGTGCTGCTGGTCTGCGAAGAGGCGCACCGCTACGTGCCCAACGAGAAGAACGCGGACAGTTCGTCGGTCGGCAAGATCCTCTCGCGTATCGCCAAGGAAGGCCGCAAGTACGGCATCTCGCTGGGCCTCGTGACGCAGCGGCCGTCGGACCTTGCCGAAGGCGTGCTCTCGCAATGCGGCACGATCATCTCGATGCGCCTCAACAACGACCGCGACCAGGCCTTCGTCAAGGCGGCGATGCCCGAAGGTGCGCGCGGTTTCCTCGACTCGATCCCGGCGCTGCGCAACCGCGAGTGCATCATCTGCGGCGAGGGTGTCGCGATTCCCATCCGCGTGGCTTTCGACGATCTCGAGGAATTCAAGCGCCCGGCGTCGGAAGATCCCTCGTTCACCCACCTGTGGAACGCGAGCGGCGGCGACGAGGAAATGGTCCAGCGCACCGTCCAGCGCTGGCGCGCCGGCGGCAGATAACTCTAACTCTACTCGGCCAGTATCGCCTCTTCGGCTCTTAACTCTGCCGGCGAGACATGCGGCGGATGCTGCCGCCAACCGCCGCGCGTGTAGATCAGCCAGGTCAGCGCCAGCGAGGCGAAGGTTCCCGCCGGGAACGACCACCACACCGCATCGACGCCTATATGGGGATAGGCCAGCGCGTAGAAGCCGAGACGCGCCGGGTACATCGCGATGACCATCGCGATCAGCGGCAGCATCACCGCGCCGTAGGAGCGCATCGTGCCCGAAAGGACCATGGTCACGCCCATAAGCACGTAGGACCAGGTGACGAGCACTTGGACGTGCTCGGCAATCGGAATGGCCTGGCTGCCATGCCCGAGGAAAAGGCTGAGCAACGGCCCGTCGAACAGCAGGAGCAGCACGGCGAGCAGGCCGGTCATCAGGATGTTGGCCTTGACCCCGGCCATGGTGACGGGCTCGACCCGGTCGTGCCGGCCTGCGCCGACATTCTGCGCGACCATGGCGCTGACCGCGGTGCTGATCGCAAAGGCGGGCATCTGGATATAACTCCAGATCTGCAGGCAGGCGCCGTAGGCCGCGGCGGCCATCAGGCCCTCGCGGTTGACCAGCCCGAACATGATCACGCCCGCCACGGTGGTGATCGCCATCTGGCCGCCCATCGGCAGGCCCTTGCCCAGGACATAGGCGAGCTCGGAGCGGTGCGGCAGCAGGTAGCGCAGCTCGCGGCCTTTCAGCCGGATCGGGATGTCCTGCCAGTAGATGTAGGTGATCATCGCGGCGAGGCCGATGAAGCTGGCCAGCGCATTGGCCAGCGCCGATCCGGCGATGCCGAGCCGCGGCGCGGGGCCGAGACCGAGGATCAGCACGGGGTTGAGCGCGATGCCCAGGATCGTCGTCAGGATCATCGCATAGAGCGGCGTCTTGGGATCGCCGGCGCCGCGCAGACTCATCGAGACCATCATCGAGACCGTGCCGAAGGGCATGGTGAGGAAGACGACGTCGAGATAGGCGCGCGCCATGTCGTGGATGGCGGGCGGGGTCGACAGCGCGCGCAGCAGCCAGTCGGACGACAGGAAGCCGGCGAATCCGCCGACCAGTGCGAAGGCCGCGCAGAAGCCCGTGCCCGTGCCGAAGATCCGCCGCGCCGCGTCATAGTCGTGGGCGCCGAAATACTGCCCGACCTTGACCGTCGCGGCCATGCCGAAGCCGAAGACGAAGGCAAAGACCAGGAACATGACCATGTTGGCATTGGCCGTCGCCGCGAGCGCACGATCGCCGATCAATTGGCCGACCCAGATCGTGTTGATCGTGCCGCCCAGTGTCTGCAGCACGTTGGAAACCAGCGTCGGGACTGAGAATGCAAGCAAGGTGCGCAGGATCGGGCCCTGCGTCAGATCATGCCCTCTCCGGGGATGCTGAGCTTGCTTACTATTATTCACGTTCCTCTCGTGTCGCCGAAGAGATGGATATGCAAGCGGTCGCTGAGATTAAATTCGCGATCCGAACAGATTTGCGCCAGCCAGCGTGCGCGGGTCCGTACGGTCGCGCTGTCGCGGCCTTCGGGCATCAGGAAAATCCGTGCCGGGGCTATAGCGTGGGCCTCCTGGACGGCGACAACCTGGTCGACATCGGCGGGTTCGGCGACGACGAACTTGAACCAGGCGCGCGGCTCGGCGGCCCAGTGCGCGAGTCGCTCGGGTGGTAGCGCGAGCTCGGCCGGATTGCCGCTGTGCGCCAGCTTGGGGCTGACGTTGTACTGATGGACCAGCGCGTCGAGCGCGGGGGTGGGGGCGACGGTCCCGTTAGTCTCGATTTCGATGTGGGTTTCGGGCAGGTGCGCGATCATCCGGGCGAGGGCCGGGGCCTGGAGCAGGGGCTCACCACCGGTGATGACGAGGCGGTGCTGGCCGAGCGCGACGATGCGGGCGGCGGTTTCCTCCTCGCTCAAGGTCACCTGGTTGGCGGTGCGGGCGTAGGTCTCGTCGTCGCGGTGCGGGCGGTTGTCGCCCTCGAAGCGCCAGGTGTAGGCGGTGTCGCACCAGACGCAGGCGAGATTGCAGCGCGACAGCCGCACGAATGTGCAGGACTTGCCCATCGAGGCGCCTTCGCCCTGGATCGAGGCGAAGATCTCGGGTTCGCCCGGTGTCGTGGTGGCGAGAGTCAGGGGCATGCGTGCACGGTCCGGGCCGGTTGAGGGTTACACAAGTTACACCCTGTCACCCTGCATGGCGGAAGGTAACCTACGGGTGGGAATAGCTAATTTTCGCCGCGCGACAGGATGACGTTTCTGCAGAAAAAATATCATCCCTGCCGTTGCGAGGCTTGGCAAAAGTCTCACGCGGTACCGGAGTAGGAAAGCGAATTCGCGCTCCTTACCCTAGCCGCGCCAGTGCAGCCGCCAGCCGTTCCGCTTCCGCCGCATGGGCGGCATGGTCGGCGCGGGCTTTTTCGACGGCTTCGGGCTTGGCCTTCTCGACGAACGACGGGTTGCCGAGCCGGCCTTCGAGCGACTTGGCTTCCTTCTGCGAAACCGCCAGCGCCTTTTCGAGCCGCGCCTTCTCCGATGCGATATCGATCACGCCTTCGAGCGGGACGATGATGTTCGCGTCGCCCGCGCCGATCTGCATGGCCGCACCCGCCGGAGCGGGCGCGAACTGGATCGCGTTGACACGGGCCAGGCGGTCTATCGCCGCGGCATTGCCCTCGATGATCGCGCGTGTCGCGGCGCTGGGCTCGGGCAGATAGGCGTCGAGCTTGGCGCCCGGCGTGATGCCGAGCTCGTTCTTGGCCGTGCGCAGGTTGCCGACCAGCGCGATCAGCCATTCGACCTCGCGCTTGGCCGCGGCATCGACCGCAGCCTCCGGCGCCGGCCATTGCGCGACGATCAGCTCGTAGGGGCGTGTTCCCAGCTTCTCCCACAGCTCCTCGGTGACGAAGGGCATGAAGGGGTGGAGCATGACGAGGATCTGGTCGAGCACCCAGCCGGCGACGGCCTTGGTCTCGTCGTCGAAGCTGCCCTTGATCAGCTCGATGTACCAGTCGCAGAACTGGTCCCAGACGAAGTGGTAGATCGCATTGGCGGCGGCGTCGAAGCGCAGCTCGGCCATGGCCCTGTCGAGTTCGGCCAGGGTCTCGACGACTTCGCCGACGATCCACTTGTTGACCGCCGAAGTGGCCGCGGGAGCAGAAACCGATTGCGAGGCGCCGATGCCGTTGCTCTGGCAGAAGCGCGCGGCGTTCCACAGCTTGGTGGCGAAGTTGCGGTAACCCTCGACGCGGCGCTCATCCATCTTCACGTCGCGGCCCTGGCTTTCCATCGCCGCCATGAAGAAGCGCAGCGCATCGGCGCCATATTGGTCGATCAGGCCCAGCGGATCGACGACGTTGCCCTTGGACTTGGACATCTTCTGCCCGTCGGCGGCGCGGACGAGACCGTGCAGGTAGAGCCGCTTCCACGGCACCTGCTGGTCGTTGAAGTGCATGCCCTGCATCGCCATGCGCGCATCCCAGAAGAACAGGATGTCGAAGCCCGAGATCAGCAGGTCGTTGGGATAGTGGCGCTCGTAAAGCGTCGTGTCGTCGGGCCAGCCGAGCGTGGCGAAGGGCCAGAGCGCCGAGGAGAACCATGTGTCGAGGACGTCGGCATCCTGGAACAGGATCGCCTGATTGGGATTGTCTCCGACGCCCCAAGGATGGACAAACGCATCGCTGCGCGAAGCTTCAATCGTAACTTTGACGTCCGATCCGTAGTATTCCTCCGTCTGTCGGCGCAGTTGGGCTTCGTCTTCTGCAACGAAGATCTTCTCTGCGAACGACGTAACGACACCGTGTTCGTCTGCGAGGGGCCCGAACCACGCCGGGATGCGATGGCCCCACCACAACTGGCGGCTGACGCACCAAGGCTGGATGTTCTCCATCCAGTTGAAGAAGGTCTTCTCCCAGGACTTGGGGACGATCTCGATACGGCCGTCGCGGACCGCCTTCATTGGCGGCTGGGCGAGCGTGGCGGCATCGACGTACCACTGGTCGGTCAACCAAGGCTCGATCACGACGCCGCCACGATCACCGAATGGGGTCGCGACGGTGCGCGGCTCAGCGTCGTGCTCGTTGCCGTCTTTGTCGATGTAGGGAACGAGGTAGCCGAGTTCCTTCATCTTTTCGACAACGAGCTTCCGCGCATCGAAGCGGTCAAGCCCACGTCGCACTATCTCGCGATGTGTTTCAATACGTTCAGTGCGCTCGAAATTGTCTGAGGTCGACGAGCTCGTTCCGGTGACGATTGTAACGTCCCGCTCCTCATCGACGAAAAATTCGTCGGGGATCAGCCCATCTGCGGTTTGCACCACCCTTGCTTCGGCATCGAACATGTTGAGCATTTCGCCGGGCTTCATCCCGGCGCGCTTGCCCACCTCGAAGTCGTTGAAGTCATGCCCCGGCGTAATCTTCACCGCGCCCGAGCCCAGTTCGGGATCGGCATGCTCATCGGCGACGATGCGAAGGCGCCGACCCGTGATCGGCTGGTCGATAAACTTGCCGATCACGCTCTTATAGCGCGGATCGTCGGCGTTCACCGCCACGGCCATGTCGGCCAGCATCGTCTCGGGCCGCGTGGTCGCCACGACGATATGGTCGGCTCCGCTATCCAGCTTCACGCCGTCGGCGAGCGGATAGCGGAAGTGCCAGAAGCCGCCCTTGATCTCCTGCGTCTCGACTTCGAGGTCGGAGATTGCGGTCTTGAGCTTCGGATCCCAGTTCACCAGCCGCTTGTCGCGGTAGATCAGGCCCTGGTTGTAGAGGTCGACGAAGACCTTCACCACGGCCTTGGTGAAGTGCGGGTCCATGGTGAACTGCTCGCGGCTCCAGTCCATCGAGCAGCCCAGCCGGCGCAGCTGGCCGGTGATCGTGCCGCCGCTTTCGGCCTTCCATTCCCAGACCTTGTCGACGAACTGCTCGCGCGTGTAGTTCGTCCGCTTGTCCTGCTTCGCTTCGAGCTGGCGCTCGACCACCATCTGCGTGGCGATGCCGGCGTGGTCGGTGCCGACCACCCACAGCGCATCCTTGCCGCGCAGCCGCTCGTAGCGGATGACGATGTCCTGCAGCGTGTTGTCGAGCGCGTGGCCGATGTGCAGGCTGCCGGTGACGTTCGGCGGCGGGTTGACGATGGTATAGGGTACGGCCTCGGGCCGCTCGGGGCGGAACAGCCCGTTGCTTTCCCAATGCGCGTACCATTTCGCCTCGATCGCGGCGGGGTCGAAAGTCTTGTCGAGAGCAGTTGCAGTCATGGCCCGGCCTTTGCCAGCGGCGGCGGCGAGGCGCAAGCGAAGCGGTTTCGCTGTGTGCGCCGGGAACAACATGGCAGCCACTGCGTCTCCCCGGCACTCGACCGCTCATCGCCGGGGATGCACTTGCCGCCGCTGCCATTTTACCGCATGAACCGGCTCTGATGCGCGAATGGGCCGACTTCACGACCGAAGAGGAGGAGGGCGGGGCAACCACCATCGCGCTCACCGGTCCCTTTACGGTTTCCTCGATCGGCCTGGTGGACCGGCGGCTGCGCGAATTCGATCAGCCCGTAGCCAAGGTCGATCTCTCGGGGATCAGCGAAATCGACACGGTCGGTGCCTGGACCGCCTGGCGCATCGCGCGCGACAACGATGCCGAAATTACCGGCGCCAGCGAGCAGGCCGAGCGGCTGATCTCCGCGATCAAGGATTCCAAGGGCACAGCCGACATCTCGCCGCCGCGGGCTGATATCATAGAGCGCGTGCCCGCAGCGGTCGGCGATCTCGTGGTCGGCTGGGGCCAGGGTTCGGTCGGGGTCATCGGCTTCCTCGGTTCTCTGGTGGTCTCCATCGGCCACACGATCCGCAGCCCCAGGAAACTGCGCGTGAAGGCGCTGGTGCGCCAGTTGGAGCTGGTCGGCGTCTCGGCGCTCGGCATCATCGGCCTGATGCTGTTCCTGGTCGGCATCGTCATCGCCCAGCAGGGCGCGGTGCAGCTCCGCCAGTTCGGCGCCGAATTCTATACGATCAACCTGACCGGCCGCCTCGCGATGCGCGAGCTCGGCGTGCTGATGACCGCGATCATGGTCGCCGGCCGCTCGGGCTCTGCTTTCGCGGCGCAGCTCGGCACGATGAAGCTGACCGAGGAGATCGACGCGATGCGCACGATCGGCGTCTCGCCGGTCGAGGCGCTGATCATCCCGCGCGTGCTGGCCTGTACGTTCATGATGATCCTGCTGGGCTTCTATGCCTCGATCATGGCGATCGTCGGTGGCGCCTTCCTGTCGAACTTCGCGCTCGACATCCCGTTCTTCACCTTCCTCTCGCGGATCCAGGAAGTCGTGCCGATCCACGACGTCTGGGTCGGGTTGATCAAGGCGCCGTTCTTCGGCCTGATCATCGCGCTGGTCGGCTGCTACCAGGGCATGCAGGTCGAGGCGAACGCCGAGGAAGTCGGCCTGCGCACGACGATGGCCGTGGTCCAGTCGATCTTCATGGTGATCGTGCTCGACGCTTTCTTCGCGATCTTCTTCACCAGTGTGGGGTGGGGATGAACGACCATATCGCCCAGCGGGTCGAACGCGAAGCGCGGCCCGAGATCGCGCCCGAGTTCACCGGGGACTATCCGATCGTCATAAAGGGGCTGCGCAACAGTTTCGGCGAGCATGTGATCCACGAGGACCTGTCGCTCGAGGTCAAGCGCGGCGAGATCATCGGCGTGGTCGGCGGTTCGGGCACCGGCAAGTCGGTGCTGATGCGTTCGATCATCGGCCTGCAGATTCCCGACGAAGGAACGATCGAGGTGCTCGGCCGTTCGATCACCGATGCCCAGGACGACGAAGATATCGACATCCGCTCGCGCTGGGGGGTGCTGTTCCAGGGCGGCGCCTTGTTCTCGACGCTGACAGTCGCGGAAAACGTCGAGGTGCCGTTGCTCGAGTTCTATCCCGAGATCGAGCCGGAGCTGCGCCACGAGATCGCGCGGTTCAAGGTGATGCTGTCGGGCCTGCCCGAAGACGCCGCGAGCAAGTATCCGGCCGAGCTTTCGGGCGGCATGCGCAAGCGCGCCGGCCTGGCGCGGGCCTTGGCGCTCGATCCCGAACTGCTGTTTCTTGACGAGCCGACCGCGGGCCTCGACCCGATCGGCGCCGCGGCCTTCGACCGGCTGACCAAGGAACTGCAGGAAACGCTGGGACTGACCGTATTCCTGATCACGCACGATCTCGACACGCTCTACGAGATTTGCGACCGAGTGGCGGTAATCGCCGAAAAGAAGGTGATTGCGGTGGGGACGATTCCGGAACTGCTCGCGCTCGACCATCCTTGGATACAAGAATACTTCAATGGCCCGCGCGGGCGCAATGCGCAGGGGGCGCAGGAGCGGAGCAAGAGCGTGGACAATCAGACCGGCGCGGGGGCATAGGGCGGGCAATGGAAACCAGGGCCAATCATGTCTGGGTCGGCGCGGTCACGCTGGCGCTGCTGGCGCTGCTCGCCGCCTTCATCATCTGGATCGCCCGGCTGAGCGAGGGCGACCGCCAGCGCTACGACATCTTCTTCAAGCAATCGGTCGACGGGCTGGCGCAGGGCTCCAAGGTCTCGTTTGCCGGCGTGCCCGTCGGCAAGATCGAACAGATCGAGTTGTGGAAGAAGGACCCGAGCTTCGTGCGCGTGCGCATCGGGGTGAAGAAGGAGGTGCCGATCACCGTCGGCACCACCGCGACGATCCAGGGCAGCTTCACCGGATCTTCGGACATCCAGCTCGAGGGTGCGATCAAGGGCGCCCCGCCGATCCAGGAGCCGGGGCCAGAGGGCGTGCCCGTGATCCCGACCAAGCAGGGCGGGCTCGGCGCCATCCTCAACAACGCGCCGCTGCTGCTCGAGCGGCTGGCGACCTTGACCGACCGGCTCAACATCCTGCTTTCGGACGATAATCAGAAGTCGATCCGCGGCATCCTTGCCAATACCGACCGCATGACCGGCGAACTCGCCGATGCCTCGCCGCAGGTGAAGAGCACGCTGGCCGACCTCCAGGTCACGCTCAAGCAGGCGACCGCGACCTTGGCGAAGTTCGAAGGTGTCGCCGGCAAGGCCGACCAGATGCTCGGCGAGAACGGCGCGACGCTGGCGAACCAGCTGCGCGAGACGCTGGCCTCGGCCAAGGGGGCGGCGGACCAGCTGCAGGGCGCGCTCAGCGATGCGCGGCCGGCGGCGCGCCAGCTCTCGGCCTCGACATTGCCCGAGGCCGAAGCCGCGATCCGCGACCTGCGCGCCACCGCCCGCGCGCTGCGCCAGGTCACCGAGAAGATCGACGAGCACGGCGCAGGCGCGCTCGTCGGGGGCGGCGGCAAGCTGCCGGACTACAAGCCATGATTATTCGGGCCATCAGGGGGGGCGATCGTGCCAGGATTTGGGAAACGCGCGGGCGTGCTGGCCGGCATTCTGCTTCTGGGCGGCTGCGTCAGCTTTGGCGGCAAGCCGCCCAAGCAACTGATCGGACTGACCGCCACGACCACCGCGCCCGCCGGCGAACTCGCCAGCACGACAAGGGGCGATGCGATCGTCGTGCTCGATCCCGAGGCCGAGCGCCGGCTCGATGTCCAGCGCGTGCCGGTGCAGGTCGACGATACGACGATTGCCTATCTCAAGGACGCGACCTGGGTCGAGCGCCCCGCGCGCCAGTTCCGCCGCCTGCTGGCCGAGACGATCCGCGCCAAGGGCAAGCGGCTGGTGGTAGAGGCCGGCGATGCCAGCGAGCTCGGCAAGACCACGCTCGGCGGTCGGTTGCTCGATATGGGCTATGACGCGCGGAACCAGTCGGTCGTGGTGCGCTTCGACGCTTTGCGTTCGGACGTCGGCGGCACTGTAATGTCGCGGCGCTTCGAGGCGACCGTGACGGGCGTTTCGCCGAAGACCGAAAGCGTCGCCCCCGCACTCAACAAGGCGGCGAACGAAGTGGCAGCGCAAGTCGCGGACTGGGTCGGCTAGGGCCGAATATAAGAATCCTTGTCGCCTCTGCGAAGGCAGGGGCCCAGCCGAGCCATCGTTTTAAACGCCGCGCCGGCCGATGACGCGAGCTTATCTAGGCCCCTGCCTTCGCAGGGGCGACGGAGTTGGGCTTCGTGATAGCCTGAGCGAGTTCGTCAAAAGCCGCACTGACGGCTGCCGGGTTCTCGATCCAGGGGAAGTGTCCGCCCGCCGCGATCGTGCGGAACTGCGCGTTGGGAGTGCGGAAGCGTTCCGCTTCCCAGCCGCCTTGCCAGACGATGCGATCCTCGGCGCCGGCCAGAACGAGCACCGGAACCGCGCTCGGCCACCAGGCGGCCTCGTAGATGTGGTCGAAATTGTCTTCCGACCAGTCCACCGCTGCGCTGTTGTAGGGCATCCGCGCCAGCAGCTCGCGTCCGGCGGCGAGGCCCGCCGGGGTGAAGTTCCATTTGGCGGAGGCCAAGGCGATGGCGGCGATATTCTCGTCTCTTCTGTCGCGTTCGTACAACTCTGTGGCGGCTTCGGGCAACGGATGACGCGCGGTCATTTCGACGAAGCGCGGATGCCAGGTGCAATCCGGTGCGGTGTCGAGCAGCGCGATCCCGCGGACCAAGCCTTCGAGCGCAGGCGTGGCGAGCAAGTACATTCCGCCGGTCGAATGGCCGACGAAGACCGCGTCGGGCACAGCCTCTGCCGCTTCGATCAGCACTTGCGGCCAGTTAGCAAAGGGATCGTCCGCCATGCCCGGCGCGGCGCGGTTCGAGCCGTCGCCTGGCAGGTCGATCAGCCAGATCGTGCCCGGCACATGCAGGCAGCCGGCCAGCTCGACGAGGCTCTCTGAACCGATCCCGGGACCGCCGGGCAGCAGCAGCCAGTTCAGGCTTCCGGCGCGGGCAGTATGCTGGCGCAGGCGCACGCCGGAGGGAGTGAAGCGTTCTTCCATGCCCGCGCTATAACGGGCTGAGCGGTGCGATCTAGCCGTGCGCGCGCTTGCGGCGGGTGTCCCAGCCTTTGCGCGCAGCCGCCGAGCGTTGCTCGAAAGAGCCGGACTTGTGCGCCTTGCCGCCGCGCGAGGATGAGACGTGGGTATCCTTCCTGCCGCGGCCCGAGCCCGACTTGTTGCCGCCGCCGCTTTCCTTGTTCACCGTCGCCCAGGCGCGGCTTTCGGCTTCCTTCTTGGGTACCCCGCGATCCTCGTAGCCTTCCTCGATATGCTGGGCCTTGCGCTTCTGCTTGTCGGTATAGCTGCTCTTGTCGCCTCTCGGCATGACAGATCTCCTTTGCGGAGATAACTTTAGCGCTGCTTTGGAAGTTCCCGCCCCGGACCCCGAACACGCCGTCCCTATGCCGCCTCTCATGTTTGTTTAACCGGAAGGCGGCTAATCTGCGTCCGATGCGGGAGAAGCTCGATGATGTGGCGTATCGCATGTGGACTTGCCTTGATCGCGACGATGGCCGGGAGCGCGGCGGCCCAGCCGCTGACGCCGTCGCCACTCACGCCCGATCAGAAAGGCTATATCGTCTATGATCGCTGCATGATGCATGCGGCGATCGTGGCGTCTCACACGGACGCCAGCGACGATGAAATATTTGCCCTCGCGAAAAGCCGCTGCGCATCGACCCGCGCGGCGGTGATCCTGGGGCAGGAAAACAACCGCGGCTACCTGGCCGCGCTGGACGCTGCCGATGCGGACAAATCGGCGCACTTCCCGGCCTGGATCAAAGGCGTGCGCGAGCGGCGCAGCACTGCCCAGGCAGGCATAGCCGTCAAGTAGGAGCGGCCTTCGCTACTCGCGCGCCAGCCGGGCGAAACGCATCGCGGTTTCGAACGTCGCCAGGCGCCTTTCGCGCAAGGCCTGCGCCTCGTAGTCCTGGCCCCAGAGTTCGACCTGCCAGTCTTCCTCGAGGTTGGCGACATTCCATAGCGCCTCGGCTTCGGCCTCGGGCGTCAGCGCGGCAAGCGCGATCACCAGCGAGGCGGCCAGGCTGGTCAGCGTGTTGAGCGCGGCGAGTTCGTGGTCGCTCGTCGCTTCGAGCACGGCCTGCATCCGCGCCAGCGTCGCGGCAGGCTGCGGCCGGTGCATGATCCCGCCGATCCGCTCGAAATGGACGTCCCAGCGCTGTTCGGCGGCGTGGAGCAGCGGCTCCCACATCTCCTCCTGGCGCTCGCGCAGCGGCTCGTCGGGCTCGGCGCGGTAGCAGAGCGTGTCGGTGCCCGCGAAAGCGACGAGGCTGCGGATCACGACGGCGCGTTCCTGCGGGACGACGTCGAGCGCATAGTCTGCCATGTCACGCAGGACGAAGTCTTTGGGATCGAGTTCCTCGCCCTGATCGGCCCATTCCTCGGCGAGAGCCTCGGCGAGCCTGCGGGTCGGCAGAATCTGCGGCTTGCCGGCGACGGTCTTGATCCCACGCCCGTCGAGCAGCACGCGCCAGCCACCATCGCCCTCCGCGACGCTCACGTCCTTGTAGAACCGTTTCATTGAGCCAAGGATTTCATGGGGGAGGCGACTTCCAGCGGCGGGCGAGCACCGAAGGGACGATCAGCGCGTCGATGATGCCGATGAGGAACAGCACGTAGCCGGCCTCCTTCGGCAGGTCGATCCGGCGGTAGATGATCATGAGGCCGAAGATCACCAGCGCCATGCCGGCCCAGCGCATCGCCAGGATCGTCTGGTAGCGCCGTTTTGCCGGATCGGGGGCGCCGTTGCTCATCGCAGCAGGTACTCCTTGAGCGCTTCCGGGCTCGTGGCGACGAATTCTGCGCCGGCCGCGGTCAGTTCTTCGGGCGCATGATAGCCCCAGTCTACGCCGATGGCACGCACGCCGGCGTCGCGGGCCATCTGGATGTCGTAGACCGTGTCGCCGATCATCACGGCCTCGGCCGCATCGGCATCGGCTTCGAATAGCGCAGCTTCGAGCATGGCCGGATGCGGCTTCGAGGGATTGTCGTCGGCGGTCTGGAGCGAGACGAACTGCCGGGTCAGCCCGTGCGTCGCCAGGCAATGGTCGAGCCCGCGGCGCGACATGCCGGTCGCCACGGCAAGCTGCCAGCCGGCGCCGTGGAGCGCGTCGAGCACCTCGGCGATCCCGTCAAACAGAGGCTGCGACAGCTCGCCCGCCTCACGCTGGGCGCGGAAGGCGCGCTTGTAGGCGTCGACGATGTCGCGCTGCAGGCTCTCGTCGATGTCGGGCACGAGCTTGCGCACGGCCTGCGGCAGGCTGAGGCCGACCATGCGGCGGATCTGGTTCCTGTCCGGTACGGGCAGGCCGGCCTCGGCGAAAGCCGCTTCCATGGCGTGGCAAATCGACGCCTGGCCGTCGATCAGCGTGCCGTCGCAGTCGAATACGGCGAGCTTGGTCATGGGGCGAGCGTCCGCATGAGCGCAGCGATGCCGGCGGAGCCCTGCCGTTCGAGGCCGTCGGCAACGCGGGCGCGCTCCTCGGCGGACTTGTTCTGCGAGAGCTTGAAGGTCGGCCGCCAGGCCTGCACTTCGAGCTCGAAGCCGACGATACCCGGGAGCATCGCCTGCAGCTTGGCTTCGGGCATCTTGGCGGTGGTCCAGGGCACGCCCTCGGTCACGCGCGCTTCCTCGCGAGCGATCAGCGCTTCGAGCAGTCCGAGCAGCCCTGCGGAATCCATCCGCCGGACGTGGCCCTCCAGCTCCAACGCCACGTAGTTCCATGTCGGCACCTGCTCGGGGTCGGCATACCAGCGCGGCGAGACATAGCCCTCGGGGCCGTTGATGACTACGAGCGCGGTCGCGCCGTCGATGTGTTTCGTCAGCGCATTGCCGCGCGCCAGGTGAAAATGGACCGCGCCGTCCCCGGTCCAGGTGATCGGCGTATGCGCGACGCGCGGGCCGTCGGGCGTAGCCGCGAAGACCATGCCGAAGCCGACCTCCTCGATCAGCGACTCCATCAGCACGCGGTCTTCGGTGCGGAAGGCGGCGTTGGGATGCATCAGCGCGGCTTTCCGGGGCCCCCCGGAGCGGGGTTTTGCGGTGGTCTTGGCGGCCGGACGCCCAGCCGGTTTCGCGGCAGCGCGCGGCTTGGCTGCGGGCTTACCTGGCGGTTTGGGCTTGCCTGCCGCAGCCTTGCCTGCCGGACCACGCTCGCCGCTCTTGCGGCCGCGCCGTTCGCCGCGGCGTTCCTTGCGGTATTGCTTGGCGTGGGCCTTGGCGGCGGCCTTGTCCGCTTCGCGGGGAGCCTTCGCCGGCGCTTCGGGCAGAGCCTCGCCGTCGGCCTCGTCGAAGCCGAGCTGTTCCATGCCCATGGCGAAGTGCTCGGGCAGGGGGGCAGTGACGTCGAGCGGCGAGCCGTCGGGGTGGTCGATGATCAGCCGGCGCGCGTGGAGGTGCATCTTGCGGCTGATCGAGCCGGTGAGAAACGCATCGGGGCCGCCGTACTTGCCGTCGCCGACGATCGGATGGCCGATCGCCGCCATGTGGACGCGGAGCTGGTGGGTGCGGCCGGTCAGCGGCTGGAGTTCGACCCAGCAAGCGCGGTTGCCGGCGCGGTCGATCACGCGATAGCGCGTGCGGGCCGACTGACCGTGCTCGCTCTCGTCGACCATCATCTTCTCGCCGCCGGTGCCCGGCTGCTTGGCCAGCGGCAGTTCGATCAGGCCGTCCTCGATCGAGGGAACGCCGACGATCAGCGCCCAGTAGATCTTGCGCGCCGATCGCGTGGAGAAACGCTTCGAGAAGAAGGCCGCGCTGCCCGGCGTGCGGGCGATGAGGAGGACGCCCGAAGTGTCCTTGTCGAGCCGGTGGACGAGTCGCGGGCGCGGACCGTCGGCCGAGAAGGCATCGAGCAGGCCATCGACATGCTCCTTGGTGCCGCTGCCGCCCTGGGTCGCGAGGCCCGGCGGTTTGTTGAGCACGATCGCGGCGCGGTCCTGGGTCAGGACCATGGCTTCGGCCTTCTCGATCTGCTCCTCGGTCAGCTCGCGGCGGGCATTCGGTGACTTGGCCGGGGCATCGCCGCCCGGCGGCACGCGCAGCTTTTGCCCGGTGACCAGGCGGTCGGCGGGATCGGCGCGCTTGCCGTCGACGCGGATCTGCCCGGTGCGCGCCCAGCGCGATACCGTGGCGAAGCCGATCTGCGGCAGGTGGCGCTTGAACCAGCGGTCGAGCCGGACGCCGTCGTCGTCGGCCTGGACGGTGAACTGCCTGACGTTGTCGCTTGCGTCGTCCTTGCTCATGCCAGCGACCTCATCACGAAGAGCCCGGCGAACATGCCCGTGAAGCCCGCTGCCAGCGAGATCGCGACGTAAAGCGCCGCGGTACCGATCGCGCCACGCTCGACAAGCAGCGCGAATTCCATGCTGAACGAGGAGAAGGTGGTGAAGCCGCCCAATATGCCGACGCCCAGCGCAAGGCGCCAAGCCTCACCGTGCGCTCCGAAACGCGCCAGCCAGCCGACCAGCAGCCCCATGGCGAAGCTGCCGACGACATTGACCGTCAGGGTCGCCCAGGGAAACGCGCTCGACGCGACAGGGCCGATCGCCAGGGTCCAGGCACGGCCGACGAGAAAGCGCAGCCACGAGCCAAGCGCGCCGCCCACGGCGACGTAAAGCGACGCGGTAAGGAATGAAGGTGGAGACATCGGCCCGCCTTAGCGGCGGATCGCCGCGAAAGCCACCTACTCGCTGTCGTCTCGTGCCGCGGCGCCGTGCTCGGGGCCGGCAAAGCCCGGCAGGTACTCGGCCTCGCGCCCATTGGCGAGCCACAGGGCCTTCTCCAGCGCCTTGCCGAACTTGTCCTCGACCAGCTTGCGGCCGATCCGGTCGCGGAAGAAGTCGGCCCAGAGGAATTCGGTATAAGGCGTGGGCATCTTGGCAAAGCCGCCCGCACGCCGCACCTCGCCCGCCAGCGAGCGATAGGGATCGTCGGTCAGCTTTGCGACATGCCGCGGGATGTCCTTCCAGTCGCAGCGGCGGCCTTCGTGGTCGTAGGGATGCAGCCAGTTGTGCCGGTCGAGGAACGAATAGAATCGCCGCTTGGGCAGGTGGTCGAGCTTGGCGATCACCGTCACCAGCACTTTCTCGACGCCTTCGTCGTGCAAGGCGCGGGCGAGGTGGTGGTGGTCGACGATCCAGTAAGCGCCGCCGGGCCCGGTGACCGCGGGCAGCAGGTGGGCGCCGAGATATTCGCCGCCGTCCTTGTTGCAGCGGTCGCGCCAGTCGGCGCGCTTGCGCTCGACCTCGGTCATGCCGACGGTCATCTGCGTCGGCCGCAGATCGTCGATCTCGACGGGGTGGAGGATCGGTTCGATCGGGTTGATCATGGCCATTATCGGCTCTCCTTTTCTGCAAGCGCAGCGGCGTCGGCGACGCTGAAGGTCGATCCCGCGGCGAGGTTGTCCAGCCCGTCCTTGTCGAGCACCTCACGCACGCGGTCATGGACGCGCGCGAGGATCACATGGCGGCCGGCCTTGTCGAGCTGGCTGGAGAATTCGCCCAGTGCATCGGCCGCGGTGCTATCGAGGTCGTTGCTTTCCTCCAGGCTCAGCACGACGCAATGCGCGTCGCGCTTCAAGGCCCGCTCGGCGATGGCGAAGAGCACGCTTTCGGCATTGGCGAAGATCAGCGGCGCGTTGGGGCGGAAGATCGCGAGGCCGGGGAGGGCGCGGGCTTCCTTGTGGCGGGCGATGTCGACGAAATCGTGGCTGTCGCCGACGCGGCCGAGCTCGCTGATCGAAGGATGCGCCAGGTCGTAGAGCAGATTGGCGATCGAGAGGGCAACTGCGACGAGCATGCCGTCGAGCACACCGAAGGCGAGGACGCCTGCTGCGGCGGCGAGCGCGGTTCCCTGATCGCGGTTGATGCGAAACAGGCGGGCGAAGGGCATGGGCGATAGCGCATGAGTCAGCGCGGCGATCACCACGGCGGCGAGGATCGGCTCCGGGATGCGTGCTATCCATTCGCCGGCGAACAGCGCGAGCAGCAGCAGCGCCGCAGCGCCGACCGCGGCCGATAGCCGGCTCGCCGCGCCCGCCGCCTCGTTGGCCGATCCTGCCGAGAAGCCCGCGCCCACCGGCATGCCCTGGACCGCGGCGGCGGCGAGATTGGCTGCGCCCAGCGCGCCGAGCTCGCGGTTCGCCGCGATCCGGTCGCCGTGTTTGAGCGCCAGCGCGCGCATCGTGCCCCAGGACTCGGCGAAAAGGATCAGCGCGATCGGCGCTGCGAGTTCCACCAACAACATCCAGTCGGGCAGGTTAGCGGACATGGCGAAGCGGGGCAGTTCGAGTGTGATCTTGCCAGCGGTGGCGATCCCGAGTGCATCGAGATCGGCAAAGCGGTCGAGCGCGATCCCGCCGAGGATGACTACGAGCGCCGCCGGGACCTGCGGCAAGCGGCGCAGCGCGAGCAGCGCGGCGAGGGCACCGGCGCCGAGCAGCAGGCTGGCGACGTGCCACTGGGGCGCCGTGGCCGCGAGCGCGGCCAGCTTGGTCCAGATCGGGCCCGACGCGGCGCCGACACCGGTCAACTTGGGCAACTGGCCGATGATGATCGTCAGCGCGAGGCCGAAGGCGAAGCCGTGCAGCACCGGGCGCGAGATGAAGCTGGCCAGGCTGCCGAGCCGGAACAGGGCGAAACCTAGGAACAGCAGGCCGACGATCGCGACCAGCGCTGTCGCCGCGGCCTCACGCATCGCCGCGTCTCCCGGCAGGCTGGCGAGCGAGGCCGCGAGGATCGCGGCAGCAGACGACGTCGGCGAGACCACCGCGAATCGGCTGCGGCCGATCAGCGCATAGGCAAGCCCGCCGGCGACCGCCGCGATCAGCGCGCGGCCGGGAGCGAGTACGGCGATCTGGGCATAGGCGATGCCTTCGGGCAGCATCAGGCCGGCAATCGAAAGTCCGGTAACCGCGTCCCGGACTCTGGTGGAATTGCCTGTGGCCTCTGGCATCGACGCGGTGCGATCCCTCCCGTTCTGCTCCGCAGAAATCGGCTCGTGCCGGCTGCAAGGCAAATGAATTCTGTGTCATAGGCCGCACAGTCCAGCCGAATTACCAGCTTGAGGGCCGGATTCGGCCGCTTGCGGGGTTGCCTTTGCTCCCATGCTTTGGTAGCGGGCCGCCATTCCGAGCCGATCCAAGCGGATTCGGCTTCGCTTTTCTATTGTTCAATTTCGGGCAATCCCCCGCCATTTGCATTGGCGGGGTTCTGGCCTTCGATCTGTGAGGTGTGTCGGTTTATGCAAATTCTCGTCCGCGACAACAATGTCGACCAGGCCCTGCGCGCGCTCAAGAAGAAGCTGCAGCGTGAGGGCGTGTACCGCGAGATGAAGCTGCGCCGTCACTACGAGAAGCCCTCCGAGAAGCGCGCCCGCGAAAAGGCCGCGGCCGTCCGCCGCGCCCGCAAGCTGGAGCGCAAGCGGCTGGAGCGCGACGGCGTCAAGTAGGTTGCTGGTGGCAAGCCTTCCGCAGGTTTGCCAGCAAGCTTGAACCACGCCTTGCGATACGCCATGAGGGCGCGGAATCACGTTCCGCGCCCTTTTTGCTGCCTTTCAGGCACGAGATGTCTTTTCAGGATAGCCAGATGACCGAGATCACCCGCGTTCCTCTTCAGCCCATCGCCAAGGGCTCGCTCACCAAGATCTGGCTCGGCGTCGCCGCTGCCGCGCTCGCCGCCGGCGGGATCGCCTGGGCGGCCATGCCGCCGCGCGTCGATATCGACACGATCACCAAGGGCGCGGGGCCTTCGCCGACGCTGACCGACGTCGCGCTGATCAACTACAAGGGCACGCTGCCCGACGGGAAGGTGTTCGACCAGCAGCAGAACGCCGTGTTCCCGCTGCAGGGCGTGATCCCGGGCTTCACCAAGGCGCTCGAGCAGATGCAGAAGGGCGGCAAGTACACGGTCCATATCCCGTCCGAGCTCGCCTATGGCGCCAAGGGCGCGGGCGAGATCCCGCCGAACACCGATCTGACTTTCGAGATCGAGCTGCGCGACTTCATCAGCGGCCAGGAATACCAGCGCCAGATGCAGATGATGCAGCAGATGCAACAGATGCAGCAAGGCGGCGGCGCGCCGCACGGTGCCCCCGGCGGCATGCCTCCGGGCGGAATCCCCGAGGGCATCCCTGGTGGCGCTGGGCCCGAGGGTGCGCCGCATCCCTAATCCGTTTCGCAGCTTAGATTGAAGGTACAGCCATGTCGGTCGATACAGCCACCGTGGCCAAGATCGCCGCTCTCGCCCGCATCAAAGTGAGCGAGGCGGAAGTCGCGGCCATGGTCCCCGAACTCAACGGAATCCTCGCCTGGGTGGAACAGCTCGGCGAAGTCGACGTCACCGGCGTCGAACCGATGACCGCGGTCATCGAGAACCATCTGCGCCTGCGCGAGGACGTGATCGACGCCGATCCGCTGACCGGCGGCAACAAGCGCGACGCAGTCCTGGCCAATGCCCCCGCCGCCGAGCATGGCTTCTTCGGCGTGCCGAAAGTGATCGAATGACAGACCTGACCGAACTCGGCGTCGCCGCCATCCGCGAAGGCGTGGCCAAGGGCGATTTCAAAGCCGTCGAAGTGGCCGCGGCGTTCAACGCCAACGTCGCCGCCGCCCAGCAGGCGCTCAACGCCTTCATCGTGCCGACGCCCGAAAAGGCGCTCGAAGCCGCGAGCAAGGTCGATGCCGACCGCGCCGCCGGCACGGCGCTGGGCAAGCTGGCCGGCGTGCCGATCGGCATGAAGGACCTCTTCGCGACCAAGGGCGTCCAGACTACCGCGGCGAGCCACATCCTCGAAGGCTTCAAGCCCGAATACGAGTCCACCGTTTCGCAGAAGCTGTGGGACGCGGGCGCGGGCATGCTGGGCAAGCTCAACCTCGACCAGTTCGCCATGGGCTCGTCGAACGAGACCAGCTATTTCGGCAATGTCATCTCGCCGTGGAAGCGCAACGACGGCGGCAATGCCTCGCTCGCCCCCGGGGGGTCCTCGGGCGGTTCGAGCGCGGCCGTCTCTGCGCGCCTCGCCCCCGCGGCGACGGGCACCGACACCGGCGGCTCGATCCGCCAGCCCGCGGCCTTCACCGGCATCGCCGGCATCAAGCCGACCTACGGCCGCTGCTCGCGCTGGGGCATCGTCGCTTTCGCCTCCTCGCTCGACCAGGCGGGCCCGATGGCGCGCGACGTGCGCGACTGCGCGATCATGCTCGAAGCGATGGCCGGTTTCGATCCCAAGGATTCGACCAGCCTCGACCTGCCGGTCCCGGCCTGGGAAGCAGGCCTCTCGGGCGACCTCAAGGGCAAGAAGGTCGGCATTCCGCGCGAATATCGCATGGACGGCACGGCCGACGAGATCGTCAAGTCGTGGGAGCAGGGCATCGCCTGGCTCAAGGACGCCGGCGCCGAGATCGTCGACATCAGCCTGCCGCACACAAAATATGCGCTGCCGGCCTACTACATCATCGCGCCGGCAGAGGCCTCGTCGAACCTCGCGCGCTACGACGGCGTACGCTACGGCCTGCGCGACCTGCCTGATGGGGCCGGCCTGCAGGACATGTATGCCGCCACCCGCGCCGAGGGCTTCGGCGCCGAGGTCAAGCGCCGCATCCTGATCGGCACCTACGTGCTCTCGGCCGGCTTCTACGATGCCTATTACACCCAGGCTCAGAAGGTTAGGACGCTTATCTCACGCGATTTCGCACAGGCCTGGAGCCAGTGCGACGTGATCCTCGCGCCGACCACGCCCAGCGCCTCCTTCGCGCTTGGCGAGAAGAGCGCCGATCCGCTTGAGATGTACCTCAACGACGTGTTCTCGGTCCCCGCGAGCCTCGCCGGCCTGCCGGCGATGTCGGTGCCGGCCGGTCTCAACCTTGAAGGCCTGCCGCTCGGTCTCCAGATCATCGGCAAGCCTTTCGACGAGCAGGGCGTGCTAAACGCCGGCCTCGCGATCGAGCAGCGGACTGGCTTTACCGCCAAGCCCGGGAAGTGGTGGTAACATGAGCGAATATCGCATCCAGGGCGCAACCGGTGACTGGGAGGTCGTGATCGGCCTCGAGGTCCACGCGCAGGTCGTCTCGAAGTCGAAGCTGTTCTCGGGTTCGGCTACCGAATTCGGCGCCGAGCCCAATTCGCAGGTGTCGCTGGTCGACGCGGCGATGCCCGGCATGCTGCCCGTGCTGAACAAGGAGTGCATCCGCCAGGCGGTGCGCACCGGCATGGCGATCAATGCGCCGATCAACAAGTGGTCGCGCTTCGATCGCAAGAACTACTTCTACGCCGATCTGCCGCAGGGCTATCAGATCAGCCAGCTCTACCACCCGCTGGTGGGCGAGGGGCAGATCGACATCGTCCTCGACGAGAAGAACCCCGACACCTCGACCAAGCAGATCGGCATCGAGCGCATCCACGTCGAGCAGGACGCGGGCAAGCTGATGCACGATCAGCACCCGACGATGTCCTATGTCGACCTCAACCGCTCGGGCGTGGCGCTGATGGAGATCGTCAGTCGGCCGGACATGCGTTCGCCTGCTGAAGCAGGGGCTTACCTGCGTAAGCTCAGGACGATCCTGCGATATGTCGGCTCGTGCGACGGCAATATGGAAGAAGGCTCGATGCGCGCCGACGTCAACGTCAGCGTGCGCAAGCCCGGTGACGAGTTCGGCACACGGACCGAAACGAAGAACGTCAATTCGGTGCGCTTCGTCATGGCCGTGGTCGAGCAGGAAGCCCGCCGCCAAGTCGACCTGATCGAGGACGGCGGCAGGGTCGTCCAGGAAACCCGGCTCTACGATCCCGACCGCAACGAGACCCGTTCGATGCGCTCGAAGGAAGACGCGCACGACTACCGCTACTTCCCCGATCCCGACCTTCTGCCGCTCGAGCTCGACGATGCCTTCCTCGAGGACTGCCGCGCCAGCCTGCCGGAATTGCCCGACGCCAAGCGCGGCCGTTACGAGACCGCGCTGGGCCTGAGCGCCTACAACGCCAACATCCTCACTGCCGAGGCCGAGACCGCGCGTTGGTTCGAGGCGCTGCTGGCGGAGAGCGAAGCGAAGCAGGGCAAGTCGGGCGCCGATGTCGCCAAGCAGGCGGCCAACTGGCTGACCTCGGAACTCTTCGGCGCGCTCAACCGGCTTGGCAAAGACCTTGAGACTTCACCGGTAAGTCCTTCGCAGGCGGCGGAATTGCTTGCGCTCGTTGCTGACAGCACGATCTCGGGCACGATCGCCAAGCAGGTCTTCGAGAAGATGCTCGAAACCGGTGATGGCGCTGCCGTAATCGTCGAGCGCGAAGGCCTCAAGCAGACCTCCGACACCGGCGCGATCGATGCCGCCGTGGCCAAGGTCCTCGCCGACAACGCCGACAAGGTCGAGCAGTACAAGGGCGGCAAGGAAGCCCTGTTCGGCTTCTTCGTCGGCCAGACGATGAAGGCGATGCAGGGCAAGGGCAACCCGCAGCTGGTCAACGAAGCGATCAAGAAGGCTCTGGGCTGAGCGATTGATCCATTTTGGCTGCAATTGTTCGCGCTTGTCATTGTTTCGCTAGACGCACTCGTTAACCATTCCGCCCAGGGGTAGTCTTTGGGGGGATTGATGCGGAGAATCGCGCTTGTGGGCGCCATGTGTGCAACCGTGCTTCAGCCGGTTGCCGCGATGGCCGGTACCAAGGATTTTGCCCTTCAGGGATATGCGCTTCCGGCCGACAAGCCGGTGACGATCGTGCTGATGCGGCCGGACGTTTCTGTCGGCGAGCTGACCGCGGGCGGCTTGCCCCAGCCGAACGCCGATTGGACAAAGTCGGCGCGCGAGCAGATCGAGAAGGCGCTGACCGCCGAGATGTCGGAGCGCCAGCTCAACTTCTCCAGCATGGAGCAGCGGATATCCGACTATAACCAGCAAAAGGCGGCGGTGGCCCAGCGCTGCGCCGCAGTACCTGCCGAGGCCGCCGTTCCCGCGCCGACCATTCCGGCCGAATGCGCTGCACCGGTACCAGCACCGGCATCGGCCGACGCCGATCCCGAGCTGACCGTCTCCGAATACAACGCGCTGCATGGCGCGGTGGTACAGGCGGTCCTTGCCCACAAGTATGGAATGGGCGCCGGCAAGCTGCCGACCAAGAAGGAAAACTTCTCCTACACGCTGGGGCCGGGCGCCGGGACGCTGGGACAGCTCGCCGGAGCGAACTACGGCCTCTTCGTCATGACCAATGACCAGTTCGCCAGCGACGGCCGCAAGGCGATGCAGGTGATGGGCGCGCTGGGATGCATCATCGGCGCCTGCATGATCGTGAGAGGCGGCGTCCATGTCGCCTACGTTTCGCTGGTCGAACTCGATTCGGGCAATATCGTCTGGTTCAACGTGCTACGCGGATCGGACGGCGACGTGCGCGAGGCGGAGGGCGCCCGCACGATGGTCCGCTCGATCATGGCCGGCATGCCCACCCGGCCCGGAGAGTTGCGAACGGCCGCGGTCGCGAAAAGCCGCTGACCAGGGCGATGGCGCGCCTGGAGACCCGCGGGAGGCTGGCCGCCGCCATGGCGATGCTGGCGCTTGCCCAGCCTGCTGCCGCCGAGCCGCCTGCGGTTCCCCCGACGCCGGCGCCAGCCGCGACTGCCGAGTACCAACTCTACCAGCCACAGGATGCCGACGAGCGCGGATTGTGGATGACCGTGGACGAGGCCGAGCGCAGTCTGCGCAACTCGCCTTCGGTAATCCGTGACCCGGCGCTCAACGCCTACGTGCGCGGCGTGTTATGCAAGACGGTCGGCGCGGATCGCTGCCGCAACGTCCGGCTCTACATCGTCCGCACGCCGCAGTTCAATGCGACCATGGCCCCGAACGGGATGATGGAGGTCTGGTCCGGCCTGCTGCTGCGCACGCAGAACGAGGCGCAGCTCGCCGCGGTGCTGGGGCACGAATATACCCATTTCGAGAAGCGCCACACGGTCAAGCTGTTCCGCGACATCAAGGCAAAGACCGATGCGGCGAGCTTCCTCAGCCTGATTCCCTATGCCGGGATCGCCGGCCTGGCGATGGTCAGTTCGGTTTTCGGCTTCTCGCGCGATATGGAGCGCGAAGCGGATACCGGCGGCCTCGCGAAGATGGCCGATGCAGGCTATGACACGCGCGAAGCGGCGACCGTCTGGGAGCGTCTTCGCGAAGAAATGGACGCCACGGCCGTGGCCCGGAATACCAAGTCGCGCAAGGACAAGAACGGCGGCCTGTTCGCCACGCATCCGCCCTCCGCCGAACGCGTCGAGAACCTGCGCGCTGCCGCCGCCGCCAATCCGGGCGTGGCCGGCGCGAACGATGCCGAAGCCTATCGCCATGCGCTGGCGCCGCTGTGGCCGGCCTTCGTCGACGACCAGCTCAAGCTCAACGATTTCGGCGCGAGCGAATATCTGCTGACCAGCCTTGCTTCTGCAGGGTGGACTCCCGCGCTGCTCTATGCGCGCGGCGAGCTGTACCGCCGCCGCGCGCTTCCCGGAGACCTGGAAAAAGCCGTGGGCTTCTACGGCGAGGCGGTAGCCGCAGGCGGGACGATGCCGGAATTGTGGCGCGGACGGGGAATGGCGCTGCAGAAACTCGGCCAGGCCGACGCCGGCCGCGCCGACCTGCGCGAATATCTGCGCCGCGCGCCCTCGGCGCCCGACAAACCGATGATTGCTATGCTTGCTGGAGAAGGATCATGAGGAAGCTTCACATCTCCATCGCGGCGGCCACGCTGCTTGGCTTGTCGGCTACGCCTGCCATGGCCGGATGGAAAGTCGTCCCGCACGGCATGGCAACGGCGGTTGCCAAAAGCACCCTTCGGGTCACGCCGGGCGAGGACTGGAACCAGAGCTCCGTGCGGCCGGTTAAGCAGAGCGAGGTCTGGACGCTCGACGGAGACTCGCTCAACCAGCTCTATTTCGTCTCCGGCCTCGCCGCCGGCGGCACCCTGCTGCGCGACTCAAACAAGAAGAGCCGGCCGCTACCGAAGATGAACGGTGCGATGCAACTCGCGGACATTCCGGAATTCTTCGAAAGCTCGTGGCGGCTGGGCTTGAACACCTCGCTGTTCGAGATGGGCGCAATCGAGCCAACCAAGCTCGACGGGCACGACGCCGTTCGATTTGCCTATCAGTATACGGTCCAGGGAGAAATGCTGACTCGCAAGGGCATTGCGGTCGGCACCGTCGTCAAAGGGCAGCTCTATCTGATCAATTTCGTTGCACCGTCGACCTATTATTTCGATCGTGACAGATCGAAGGCGCAGGCGATCTTCGATAGCGCCAGACTTTAGGGGCATATCGTCCGGCATCCCAGCCGGCCCTTCCTGCGAGGAGCCGGCTGGCAAACCAGGACGCTTTAGATCAAGATAATCATTCTCGGGACGGGCGATTTTCTTATCGCCAGGCAAAAGCACGCCAGCCCGGGTGAACTCAGCCCGCGCGCGTGCCCGACATTGCCATCGAGCCGAACATGCCGGCCTTGATCGAGCCGCTGATCGCGTCGCCCTCCACCGTCGCATCGCATTCGAGCGTCATCGGCATCGGCACTTTCATGTCCATCGTCCAGGTGGCGGTGTCGCCGGCGATCTTGCCGTCGGTGATGTCCATCGAACCCATCATGTCGCTGGTGACGCTGCCGGTGAAGCTGTCGCCCGCCGGATTGATGGTCAGCTTGCCCTTCTGGTCGCCCATCGGGGTCTTGATCGTGACGTCATAAGTTCCGGCAACGGACATGGGTATTCTCCTCCTGCTGGGGGCAGTTGTGTCGCCTTGTGCGCCGAAGTCAATCGCCGCTGGCGGGTGCTCCACCGTCGACCGCGGGTGCGATTTCGATCGGCATGCCCAGCGCCTTCAATTGCGGCTCGACCTGCTTGCGCTCGCCCACGACCACGAAGGTCAGGCCTTCGGGCTGGAGATAGGTCCGCGCCATCGTGTCGATCGTCTTGGCATCGACCGCGCGGTAGCGGCTGGCGAGCGTTGCGTAGTAATCATCGGGTCGGCCGAGCACCTGGTTCGTCAGGATCGTGCCGAGCACGTCGCCGTTGCTTTCGAAGCGGTTGGGCAAGGAACGGATGTTTCCATCGGTGACGCGGTTGAGTTCCTCGGCATCGACGCCCTTCTTGGCAGGGAAGGCCTTCATGTCGGCGACGATGGCGCGGATGGCTTCGCCGGTCTTGTCCGCCTGTACCGGCGCGCCGACAAGCAGCACACGCGGACCCGCGGGCGTACGGACAGCGCTCGATACGCCGTAGGACCAGCCCTTGTCCTCGCGCAGGTCCATGTTGAGGCGCGAGAGGAAGCCCCCGCCGATGACCTCGTTGGCGAGGTCGAGCGCTTCCAGGTCTGGCGTGCGGCCGGTCACGGGCAGAACGCGGCCGGCGTAGATCACCGATTGCGGCGAGTTGGGCCGGTCGATCAGGACGATGCGCGGGTGCGGGGCGGGGATGGCGGCCGTCAGGTCCTTGACCGGCTTGGGCGTCGTGGGCGCCTGCCAGGAGCCGAAGGCCTTTTCGAGCAGCGGCTGCAGCTCGGCCATGGTCACGTCGCCCGTGACGGTGATCCGGGCAAGATCGGGCCGCACCCATTTGCCGTGAGCGGCGCGCAGCGCGGCCGGGGTGAGTGCGGCAACCGACTTGGCGTCGCCGAGGCCATCGGCCGGCATGCCATAGGGATGGCTGCCGAACAGCACCTTGCTGAGCTCGCGGTTGGCCAGCGCGCGCGGGTTGGCCAAGGTCTGCGACAGCGTGGCGAGCTGCTGGTCGCGGACGCGCGCGACCTCGCCGTCGGCGAAGGCCGGATTGCGCGCGATGTCGGCCATCAGCGCCAGCGACGGCGCGAGATTGGCGGTGAGGGCGGAGAGGTTGATGCTGCTCGTATCGATCGAGCCGCCGATGTTGATAGTGGCGCCGAGCCGCTCCTGCTCCTCGGCGATCTGTGTCGCGCTGCGCGTCGCCGTGCCCTCGTCGAGCATCTTGAGCATCAGCGACTGCGTGCCCGGCGTGTCGAGCGCGTCGGCCGAATAGCCGGCGTCGAAGCCGAGCGAGACCATGACTTTGGGAATCGCGGTGCGCCGGGCGAGCGTGACCGGGATGCCGTTGGACAGCGTGGCGTGCTCGATCGCGGGCACGGCGAGGTCGCCGACGGGCGCGACCGGCGGCGTGGCACGCTTCGGTCCGGCCGGCACCGCGGCCCCGGGCTTGGCAGGCTTCGGCGCCGGCGCGCCGGGCACTTCGTCGCCCCAGCCGCCCATCGTCTCGCCCTTTTCGGTGCGGTTACCCGGCACGACGGCTAGCGAGAAGGTCGGCCGGCCGAGCCAGCGCTGGAGCGCGGCCTTGACGTCCGCCGGGGTCAGCGCGGCGATACGCTCGAGGTCCTTCTTGTACTGCGCGGGATCGTCCGAATAGAGCTGGCCCTCGGCGAGCGTCGCGCCCTTGCCGTTGAACCCGCCGACTTCCTCCAGAGCGCCGATCTGGCTCGACAGGATGCTCGTCGCGGCGCGGCGCAGCTCGTCCTCGGTCGGACCCTCCGCGACATATTGCTGGATGAGCTGGTCGAAGCGAGCCTCGGCCTTGGCCCGGTCGACGCCGGGCTTCACGTCCATCGAGGCGGCTAGGAACGAGACCTGCTCGAACGGTTGCGACCCGGCCGAGACCGAGACCGCGAGTTGCTCGCTGCGCACCAGCACGTTGTCGAGCCGCGAGCTCGACAAGCCGCCGAGGATGTGGAGGCCCACCTGCAGCGCGATCGTATCGGGATCGTTGAGCCCGGGGCCGCTCCAGTTGCGGCTGAGGCGCAGCACGGGCACCTGGTCGGCCATCTCGCGCTTGGCCGGGGCGGTGAGCGTGACCGGCCCCGTGACGATCCGCTTGACCTCGGGCCCGCGCGGAATGTCGCCGAACCACTTCTCGACGAGGGGCCGAGCCGTGGCGGCGTCGATGTCGCCGGCGAGCGAGAGCACCGCATTGTTCGGGCCATAGTGATCCTTGAACCACTGGCGCACGTCATTGAGGCTCGCCGCATCGAGATCGGCCATCGAGCCGATCGTCGCGTGGCGATAGGGGTGGCCGATCGGGAACAGCCCGTCGCCGACGGCATAGTCGGCCAGACCATAGGGCTGGTTGTCGTTCTGCCGCTTCTCGTTCTGGACAACGCCGCGCTGTTTATCGAGCTTGTCCTGGGTCAGCGCGCCGAGCAGATGGCCCATGCGGTCGCTTTCCATGAACAGCGCCATGTCGAGCGCGCCCTTGGGGACGGTCTCGACGTAATTGGTGCGGTCATACCAGGTCGAGCCGTTGGACGGGGTGGAGCCCGCGGCTTCGAGCGGCTTGTCGAAATTGGGCACGTTCTCGGAGCCGCCGAAGAAGATGTGCTCGTAAAGGTGGGCGAAGCCGGTCTTGCCGCGTGGCTCGTACTTCGAGCCGATGCGGTAATAGGTCGTAACGCCGACGATCGGCGCCTTGCGGTCGGTATGGACGAGGACCGTCAGGCCGTTGGCCAGGGTGAAGCTCTCGTAGGGAATGTCCACCGCCTTGACGAGCGCGCTCAGCGGCGCCGGCTCGGGCGCGGCGGCGGGTGGCGGGGCGGCGGTGGCTACCGGGGCGGTGGGCTGGGTCGCGCAGGCGGAGAGGGCCAGGGCGGAAAGCGAAGCGAGAAGGAATCGACGCATGGCGCGCCTTGTGGCCCATTCCCCTTCGTCGGGGAAGCGGGGACGACGCTATGCCTCTATCCGCGCTGGAATATCTGCCCGCTGTCGAACCGGCTGATCTTCCAGTCGCCCGTCTCGTCGCGGCGGCATTCCATGCGCACGTCGGCGACGGCCAGCGGGTCGCAGTAGCCGACGAAGGGCGGCTCGCCGACCTTGGCGAAGAACAGCAGCTGGAAGGTGATCGCAGCGTGATCGTCGGCCGCGAACTTGATGCGGTAGTTGCTGTGCAGGTGCCGCATCACCGGCGCGCCGCCGGCGGCGGTCAGGCGGTCCCACCGGTCCTGATAGAACTGCGCGGTCGCAGCGAGGCTCTCGCGCCATTCGCCGCCGACGAAGTACTGGACGTCGTCGGTCAGGACCTTGGCTTCGGCGATCTTGAGGCCACTGTTCTGGTCGAGCTCATCGCCCCACTCGTTGATGACCTGCTGGATCGCGGCAACCGCCGCTGCCTGCTCCAAGCTGAATTTCGCCACGCCGTGTCTCTCCGAAAGCCGTATTCCGGCGCGTGCATATGCGGAACTGGGCGAGTGGCCAAGTCCTAGTCGGCAGCTTTCAGGCGCAAGCCGCGCGGCGTGACCGCGGTCTGGAGCAGATGGAACAGCGCTTCGATCACCAACGCCATGACTGCGGCGGGAATCGCGCCTTCGAGGATCAGGCCGGTGTCGTTCAGGCGGATGCCGGTAAGGATCGGCTGGCCATAGCCGCCTGCGCCGATGATAGCGCCCAGCGTTGCCAGACCGACGGCGATCACCGCGGCGGTGCGGATGCCGGCCATGATCGTCGGTACGGCAAGCGGCAGTTCGATCCGCTTAAGTCTTGCGGCGCGCGACAGGCCCAGAGCGTCGGCGCTGTCGAGCAGGGCGGGGGAGATGCCGGTCAGCCCGGCATGGGTGTTCCGCACGATCGGCAGCAGCGAATATAGGAACAGTGCCGCGATCGTCGGCGCCGCGCCGATGCCTAGGAAAGGGATCAGCATGACGAATAGCGCGAGGCTGGGGATCGTCTGCAGCACGCCCGTCGCCGACAGCACTAGCGCGCCGAGGCGTGGATTACGGGCAGCGGCGATGCCGAGCGGCAAGGCGACGATCAGCGCGGCAATCAGCGACACCGCGACCAGCCAGAGGTGTTCGAGCGTGCGTTCGACCAGGCGTTGCCACAGGCCGTCCTCGTGGCTTGCCGTCTGCGCTTCACCCAAGGCGAGGCCGGCGGCAGCGGTCTCGCTGAGCTTGTCCACCGTCACCTTGCGGTTGAGTTCGCGCATCTTCGCTTCGTCGATCGAGCCGGCGAGGCCGTTGAGCGCGGCGACGGCTTTGCCGGGCAGGCCGGCGCGATAGACGAAGACCGCGTCGTAGCGTGGGAAGAACCCGCGGTCGTCGCGCAGCACGGTGAGCTTGTAGGTCGCGATTTCGGCGTCGGTCGTATAGACGTCGGTCACCGCGATCTGGTCGGCGGCGAGGGCGCGGTAGGCAAGGTCGTGGTCGATCCCGCGGACCTTGAGCCCGGTCAGGTCATAGGCGCGCGACAGTGCGGGCCAGCCGTCCTGCCGGTCGACGAATTCGTTGGAGAGCCCGACGGCGAGTTCGGGGTGCTTTGCCAGATCGCCGATCGTTGCGATGCCCAGCCGCTGCGCGACATCGCTGCGCATCGCCAGCGCATAGCCGTTGCTGAAGCCGATGGGCTTGGACATGGCGAGGCCTTGTGCGGCGAGAGCGCGGGGCAGGGCGGCGTCATCGGGCAGATGCTCGCCCGACAGGATCTCGAAGCGCAGCGTGCCCGTGTAATCGGGATAGACGTCGATATCGCCGGCCTTGACCGCATCCCACAGGATACGGCTGCCGCCCAGCTCGCGGCGGTGTGTGGCGGGCACGCCCGCGCGCTCCAGCGCCAGCCGCGCGACTTCGCCGAGGATCACGCCTTCGGTGAATTTCTTCGAGCCCACCGTCTCTGCCTGCGCCGGCAGCGCGAGCAGCGCGAGGATGATCAGCAGCCACCTCATCACAGCGCTTCCTCGGCGGCCAGGAATTCGGTGACGAAGGGGTCGGCTGGCTTCTCCGCAAGGTCGGCGATCGGCCCCTGCTGGACGATCTCGCCGCCGCGCATCAGCACGGCTGTGCCGCCGAAGAACCGCGCTTCGCCGAGGCTATGCGTGACCATCACCACGGTCTTGCCGAGCTCGGCAAAGATGTCGCGCAGTTCGCCGGCCAGCCGCACGCGGGTGATTGGGTCGAGCGCTGAGAGCGGTTCGTCGAGCAGCAGCACCGCGGGATCGAGCATCAGCGCGCGCATCATCGCCACGCGCTGGCGCTGGCCGCCCGAAAGCTCGGCGGGGAAGCGGTCGAGCTGGGCCGGTTCGAGCGCGACCAGCCCGGCCAGTTCCTCGACCCGCGCAGCGATGCGCGCCGCATCCCAACCCAGTTCACGCGCCATCAGTGTGACATTGCCACTTGCGGTCAGGTGCGGGAACAGCCCGCCGTCCTGAATGACGTAGCCGAGCCGCCGGCGCACCGCGCGCCAGTCGGTCACCGGCGCGCCCTCGAAACGCAGGGTACCGGTAAACGGTGTCAGGCCCGCCAGCGAGCGCAGCAAGGTCGACTTGCCCGAGCCCGAGGGACCGAGCAGGACCAGCGTCTCGCCGGCCATGATCGACAGCGAGGTCGGGGCAAGCGCAGGCGTACCGCCATAGGAAACCGCAACGTCGCTAAGCTCGAACATCGGCGGGTTCTAGCGGCTCGACCGGCCGCCGCGCAAAGTTTCCGAAAGCGGCGATCACGAGATAGCAGAGCGCCGGCACGACCAGCGCAAAGGCCAGGTGTCCACTGAGATCGGCGACGTGGCCGGTCAGCGGCGGGATCACCGCGCCGCCGACGATGGCTACGCAGATTACCCCGGAACCGTCGGCCGCGCGCGCGCCCAGGCCTTCGCAGCCGAGGCTGAAGATGGTCGGGAACATGATCGAGTTCATCAGTCCGATCGCCAGCAGACTGTAGCCTGCGACAGTGCCCGTCGTGTTCGCCGAAACAAGGATCAGCGCGATCGCGCCCAGAGCCTGGAACGCCAGGATCTTGCCCGGATTGATCACCCGCAGCAGCGCTGAGCCGAGAAACCGCCCGATCAGCGCACCGCCCCAGTAGAGCGGGATCAGCTTGCCTGCCGCCTGCTCGGCCAGTCCCATCACTTCGGGCTGGCGGAGGTAGTTGACGATCATCGAGCCGATCGACACCTCGGCACCGACATAGAGGAAGATGCAGAGCGTGCCGAAGGCGAAGCGCGGCCGCTTGAGTAGGCCGAAGCCGGCGAGCACGCCGCCCTCGTGATCCTCGTGCTTCAGTCGGTTTCGATTGAGCCAGACGACGCCCGCGACGACGGCGAGCGCCGCGGCCAGGCCGAGGTAGGATTGCACCACGATCTGGGTTTCCCTGACGCGATAGGCGTCGAGCGCCGCGCCTGAGAGCGTACCGGCGCTGGCCTGCGCCAGTGTGCCGAGGATGAGAATCGACCCGACATAGGGAAACAGCGTCGTGCCGAGCGAATTGAACGCCTGCGCGAAGGTAAGCCGGCTGGGTGCGGTCCGCGGCGGGCCGAGTAGCGAGATCAGCGGATTGGCGACGACCTGGACGATCGTGATCCCGCTCGCCAGAACGAACAGTGCGAACAGGAACACGCCGAAGGTCGCGCTGCTCGAGGCCGGCACGAACAGCAGGCAGCCCGCCATCATCAGCAGCAGCCCCGCCACGGCGCCGCGCATGTAGCCGATCCGCTTGACCAGCGCTGCGCCGGGGATCGAGACGATGAAGTAGGCGGCGAAGAACGCCGACTGCACGAGCATCGCCTGCATGTAGTTGAGCGTGAACAGCTCTTTGAGCTTGGGAATGATGACGTCGTTGAGCGAGGTGATCCCGCCGAAGATAAAGAACAGCGCCATGACGAAGGGCTGCAGGCCCGGCGCTTCGATGTGGCCGTCCGCGGCGTCGGCAGGCGAGGCGCCGGGGGTCAGTGCGGCCATGCCCGCTTCCTCATTTCGATCATGTGGATTACCCCTCCCGTCGGCCAGGAACGAAACGACGGATCGCCCCGTATAGGAAGGGGGCGGAGTCATCATGCACAAGAAAATTGCTGCGGTGTAATCTTGTGTGGCCAATCCGCAACACTATCTCCTAGCCGACAGGAGGCAGTTACCCCATGAACCTCGAGAAATTCACCGACCGCGCCAAGGGATTCCTGCAGTCCGCGCAGACGGTTGCAATCCGCATGAACCACCAGCGGATCACCCCCGACCATATCCTCAAGGCCCTGCTCGAAGACAGTGAAGGCATGGCCGCGGGGCTGATCCAGCGCGCCGGCGGCAATCCCGCCTTCGCCGTGCAGGAAGTCGACAAGGCGCTGGCCAAGGTACCGGCGGTGTCGGGCGGCGGCGCGCAGCAGACGCCCGGGCTCGACAACGATGCCGTGCGCGTGCTCGACCAGGCCGAGCAGATCGCCCAGAAATCGGGCGACAGCTTCGTCACCGTCGAGTGGCTGCTGGTCGCGCTCGCGCTCGCCACGACCACGCCTGCGGGGCAGGCATTGAAGGCGGCGAACGTCACGCCGCAGGCGCTCGAAGCCGCGATCACCCAGCTCCGCGGCGGCCGCACGGCCGACAGCGCGGGTGCGGAGAACGCCTATGAGGCGATGAAGAAGTATGCGCGCGATCTCACCGAAGCGGCGCGCGACGGCAAGCTCGATCCGGTCATCGGCCGCGACGAGGAGATCCGCCGCACCGTCCAGATCCTCGCCCGCCGGACCAAGAACAACCCCGCGCTGATCGGCGAGCCCGGCGTCGGCAAGACCGCGATCGCCGAGGGCCTGGCGCTGCGCATCGCCAACGGCGACGTGCCCGACAGCCTCAAGGACCGCCGCCTGATGGCGCTCGACATGGGTAGCCTGATCGCTGGCGCGAAGTATCGCGGCGAATTCGAGGAGCGGCTGAAGTCCGTGCTCGACGAGGTCAAGGGCGCCGAGGGCGAGATCATCCTGTTCATCGACGAGATGCACACGCTGATCGGCGCGGGCGCGTCCGAAGGCTCGATGGACGCTTCCAACCTGCTCAAGCCCGCACTGGCCCGCGGTGAGCTGCACTGCATCGGCGCGACCACGCTCGACGAGTACCAGAAGTACGTCGAGAAGGACCCCGCGCTGCAGCGGCGGTTCCAGCCGGTCTTCGTCGGCGAGCCGACGGTCGAGGACACGATCTCGATCCTGCGCGGGATCAAGGAGAAGTACGAGCTGCACCACGGCGTGCGCATCGCCGACAACGCGATCGTCGCCGCGGCGACGCTGTCCAACCGCTACATTGCCGACCGCTTCCTGCCCGACAAGGCGATCGACCTGATGGACGAAGCCGCCAGCCGCATCCGCATGGAAGTGGAGAGCAAGCCCGAGGAGATCGAGAATCTCGACCGGCGCATCATCCAGCTCAAGATCGAGGAAATGGCGCTGGGCAAGGAGACCGACCAGGCCTCCAAGGACCGGCTCACCGCCTTGCGCGACGAGTTGGCCAACCTCGAGCAGCAGTCGGCCGAGCTGACCACGCGCTGGCAGAACGAGCGCGACAAGATCGCTTCCGAAGGCAAGATCAAGGAAGCGCTCGATGCGGCGCGGATCGAGCTCGACCAGGCCCAGCGCGGCGGCGACTATGCCAAGGCCGGCGAGCTGACCTATGGTCGCATTCCCGAACTGGAGAAGCAGCTTGCCGAGGCGGAAGGCCAGGCGGGCAACGCTCTGCTGCGCGAGGAAGTGACCAGCGAGGACATCGCCGCGGTCGTCAGCCGCTGGACCGGCATTCCGGTCGACCGGATGATGGAAGGCGAGCGCGAGAAGCTGCTCAAGATGGAAGAGACGCTCGGCAAGCGGGTGATCGGCCAGCGCGATGCCGTGGTCGCGGTGTCGAAGGCCGTGCGGCGCGCGCGGGCGGGTCTGCAGGACCCGAACCGGCCGCTGGGCTCGTTCCTGTTTCTCGGCCCCACGGGCGTCGGCAAGACCGAGCTCACCAAGGCGCTCGCCGGCTTCCTGTTCGATGACGACAGCGCGATGGTCCGCATCGACATGTCCGAATTCATGGAGAAACACTCGGTCAGCCGCCTGATCGGCGCGCCTCCGGGCTATGTCGGTTATGACGAGGGCGGCGTGCTGACCGAGGCGGTGCGGCGGCGGCCCTATCAGGTCGTGCTGTTCGACGAGGTCGAGAAGGCCCACGGCGACGTGTTCAACGTGCTGCTGCAAGTGCTCGACGACGGGCGCCTGACCGACGGACAGGGCCGCGTGGTGGACTTCACCAACACGCTTATCATCCTGACCAGCAACCTTGGTAGCCAGTACCTCGCCAACCTCGGCGAGGGCGAGGACGTCAGCCATGTCGAGCCGCAGGTCATGGAAGTGGTGCGCAGCCACTTCCGGCCCGAGTTCCTCAACCGGCTGGACGAGATCATCCTGTTCCACCGGCTCGGGGTCGAGCACATGGCGCCGATCGTCGAGATCCAGGTCGCGCGGGTGGCCAAGTTGCTCAAGGACCGCAAGATCACGCTCGACCTTACGCAAGCGGCGGAGCGCTGGCTGGGACGGGTCGGCTACGATCCGGTCTACGGCGCAAGGCCGCTCAAACGCGCGGTGCAGCGCTACCTGCAGGACCCGCTTGCCGAGAAGCTGCTCGGCGGCGAAATTCCGGATGGCTCGACGGTGAAGATCGACGAGGGCGACGGGGCGTTGCAGATCGACGTGGCTTGATGTGACAGCCCCTCCCGTTCTGTGCGGGGGGGCGCGTCACGCTACGAGATCGGTTCGGCCCAGCCTTCCTTGCTGGTCTCCTGCTCGCCGACCCGGCAGCCCGATGAACCGCCGTCGATCGGCAGGACCACGCCGGTGATGTATTTCGCTTCGTCCGACGCGAGATAGACGCTGCCCCAGGCGATGTCGTCGGGCTCGCCGATGAACGGGAGCGGGATGTTCGCGGTGACCGCGGCCGCGACCACCGGGTCGGCCATCATTGCCGCGACCCCGCCGCCGTTGTTGACGAGGCCGAGCGCGATCGCATTCACGCGGATGCCCGAGCGCGCATATTCCCCTGCCATCGAATGGGTGATGCCGTTCATTGCGGCTTTGGAGGCGACATAGGCGTCCATGTCGTAGCCGCTTTGGGCCGCGCCGGACGAGATGTTCACGATCGAACAGCCGGGCCGGCCGTGGGCCAGCATGGCCCGCAGGGCATAGCGGCAGCACCAGAACAGCCCGTAGAGATCGCTCTTCCACATGATGTCGAGCGTTTCGTTGGATAGCTCGTGCATCCGCCGGTCGGCGAACTCGTGCAGGGTGCCGATCATGTGGGTCGCCGCGGCATTGTTGACCAACGTGGTCAGCGGACCGAACCGTTCTTCCGCTGCCTCGATCATCCGGCGACAGTCTTCTTCGACGCTGAGGTCCGCGCGCACGAATGCGGCCTGTCCCCCGGCATCGGTGATTTCGCGTTCGACCGCGCGGCCGAGATCCTCGGAGCGTCCGGTGAACACCACCGAGGCGCCCTCCTGCGCGAAGCGATGCGCGATGCCCCGGCCCACGCCCTTGGTGCCGCCGGTGATGACGGCGACCTTGCCTTTCAATCTCATGCCACGCTCTCCTCTCTGCCGCTCGGCTGATCGCGAGTCGGGTGGAGGGGAGTGTTGCAGTTCGACGCCGGTGCACAATAAGCCCTGCGGCCCAGGGTGCGTTTGATGTCCCTATTTCGCCCTTGGCGCCTCAGGCCGGCGGAATGAACACCTGTTGGATCGCCTTGAACTCCGCGCGGGCTTCGGCGCGCGCGGAATGGTCGGCCAGCGCCGGGAAGTCCGCCAGCTTGACGATGTGCGCATAGACCTCGCTGGTGAAGCGCGCGATGCAGGCGGCGATATTGTCGTCGTGGCCGGGTTCGGCGCCGAACCACCAGTCGCCGCTGCGTGCGGCGCATTCGCGGTCGAGCTCGGCCAGTCCGGCGAGGATCTGGCCTTCGGTCCGCGCGACGAATTCGGGTGCGAGCGCGGTCGCGAAAGTGCGCGCGTAGAAGAAGTTCACCGCCTTGTCGGCGATGCCCGTGGCGATGGCGCAGCGGTGCAGGGCTGCGCGGCGTTCGGGCCCCGAAGCGGCGATCAGCGCGCGGTCGCGGCCGTGGACCTCGTCGAGGTGGTCGAGGATCGCGTAGCTGTCGATCAGCACTTCGCCGCTGTCGGTTACCAAGGTCGGTACGCGGCGCAGCGGGTTGTGCTGGACGAAGCGGTCGCTGTCGCCGAAGCTGCCGTAGGGCAGGTGCTCGAAGGCCATGCCGTAGCGCGTCAGCGCGAGGCCGACGCGGCGGACGAAAGGGCTGTCGAACTGACCGATGAGCTGCATTGATCCTACCACTTCCTGGCGACGCCCACCGCGAAGCGGCGGCCGAGCGCGTCGTTGATCGAGAGCGGTATGACGTAGCCGAAATATTTCTGGCCGACTCTATCGAACAGATTGGTGACCGATAAGGTCAGCTTGTAGGAGGCGGCGTTAAAGAACAGCGCGCCATCGATAGTGGCGAAGCCGCCGAAGTGGTCGAACTCGCGCGTGTCGTTGGGGCTGTCGCCGCGCATGGTCAACGCCACGGCGCGGCCGCCGGTGTAGTTGACGAAAGCGCCGAAGCCCCAGGCCTCGGCGGCGTAGCGGATGCGGGCCTGGCCCTGCCAGTGCGGATCGCCGACGATGCCGTCCGACCGCGTCGGCGCGACACCTGTCAAGTCGATCAAGCGGTTGCGCAGGTTGAACAGGTCGCCGCCGATCGACAACGCGCCGGGGAGCCGGACGCCCGACAGTGCAGTGGTATAGTCGAGCGTCGCTTGCACGCCGCTCATCCTGATGCGCTTGCCGTTGACGTAGCCGAGCGTCACCGCCGGGTTCTGCGCATCAGAGACCACCTGGCCATTGCTGTCGCGGTGGATCAGCGAGCAGAAGGCGTTGCCGTTGGCCGGATCGGCTGAGTTGAAATCGGGATTGTCGAAGCAGCCCTGCGCGATCTGCGTCACGGTCAGGCTGGCGATCGGGTCGCTGATCTTGATGCTCACGTAGTCGATGGCAAGCGTGAACCCGGGCACGAAGCGGGGGCGCACCTGTGCGCCGTAAGTAAAGCTGTCGGCGCGCTCGTTGCGCAGGTTCGGGTTGCCGCCGCTGAAAGCGGGGACGCTGGCCGTCGCGGCGATCAAGGGCGTCGCATTGGGGTAGCGCGCAAGGAAGGCCGTGCAGTTCGCGCGGCGGATCGCAGGGACCGGGCCGGTGCCGATGTTCGCGGTCGAGCATAGGTCCATGACCGAAGTGTTGACCACGGCGCGCGGCGAATAGAGCTCGGTTATCGCGGGCGCGCGGAACGAGCGGGTGAAATTGCCGCGCAGCTCGACGTCGGCGATCGGTGCGAAGACCCCGCCGGCCGACCAGGCGGTGAAGCCGCCGTTGGCGCTGTTGTCGACGTGCCGGACGCGACCGAAAGCCGTCAGACGCGAGAACAGGGCGTTGTTCTCGGGCGTGATCAGCGGCAGCAGCACTTCGCCGAAGACCTCGTCGAGGTTGTAGCTGCCGGCCGTCGGCGCGACCGCGGCAGAGCGGCCCAGGCCGGCTTGCAGGAAGGCATCGGGGCTGAAGCGCGCCTTCTCCTCGTGGTGCTCGAAGCCGAGGTTGAAGCTGGCCGGATTGCCGAACAGGTCGAACGGCGAGCCGCCGATGTTGGCATTGATCACGATCTGCTCGAGCCGCGATTTCGAGACCGTGTCACGCAGGATGTAGCCGAGCGCCGCCTGCGACGGCGCGCCGTCGCCGAACAGGTTGAGCGGGACGCAGGCCGGATCGGCGATCGGGCGCTGGCCGGTGGGGAACCCCGTGACCGTCGGCGCCGTCACGCAAGCGATCTGGCCGTTTACCAGGCCGACGTTCACCGCATTGACGAAGCGCTGCTGGTCGATCGTCTGACCATAGTCGGTGAAATCGCTGCGGCCATAGTCGAGCGACACCTCGAACTTGTAGTCGCGCCCGCCGAGCGTCAGGCCGCCCTGGAGCCCCGCGACGCCGTGATAGACCTTGCTGTCCGACCGGCCCGACAGGTCGGCGAGATCGGCATTGACGCGGCTGAGCTGGAACGTGCTCGTATAGCCCAGCGCCGCGAGCTGCTGGCGGGCCTGCGTGGTCAGGAACGGATTGTCGGTGCGGAAGGTCAGCGGCGCGGAGGTGCCGCCGGGGAATTGCACCGCATTGAAGTTCGGCAGCTTGACCGGGAGGTCGGCCTGGCCGCTGTAGAACAGGCCGTCGGCGAAGAATTGCAGGCGGTCGGTAAGGTCATAGGTGAGCGACAGGCTGGTGTTGAGCCGGCGCAGGCTCGATGTCACGGCCAGGAAATCGTTGAGACTGAGGCCGTCGCCGCCCGAGGCCATGGCCGCCGCCGCCAGCACCCCGGGCACGGGCGCGCCGTAGATCACACCCTTGTCGTAAGGCACCAGCGCTCCGCCCGGGGCGAACTGGTAGCTATAGGCGCCGCTGCCGCTCGACAGCACGCCCCCGCGCGACACGGCCGGCAGTCTGAGATCCTTGATCAGAACCGAGCCCGGAAAGCCGTCGCTCAGGCTGTTGTTGAAACCGATGTTCGGATTGACCCGGCCGTCGTTCGCCGGCGTGCGTCCCGCTGGCCCGAGCGCGGCCACAAGGTTGAGCGCCGAGCAGACCCCGGTCTGGATCACGGTGCAAGGGTTGGTCGCATTGCCCAGGTTGGCGCGGTACGCCTCGCGCTGGCTGCCCGAGACTCCGCGTACCCGATCATAGCTGACCGCCGCGGTCACATTGCCGCGCCCGCCCGCGAAGTCGAAGCCGCCGGCCGCCGACAGGTTCCAGCGGAAATTGTCGCCGTCGCTGCTGACGCCGCTGGTCGCACGCGTTTCCAGCCCGGTCAGCCGGCGTTTGAGCACGAGGTTGACCGTGCCCGCGATCGCGTCGGTGCCATAGACCGGCGCGCCGCCGATCGAGACGCGCTCGACCCGGTCCACCAGGATCGAAGGGATGACGTTGAGATCGACCTGGGTGCCGGGTGTCGCATTGCCGAGCACGCTGGGCACGTTCGAGCTGACCACGCGTCGCCCGTTCACCAGGGTCAGCGTGCGGTTCGAGCCCAGCCCGTAGAGGTTGATGAAATTCACCCCCTGGCCGAAGCTCGCCTGGTCGCCCGCTGGCGTGATCGAGCCGCGATAGCCGGGCAGCTCGTTGAGCGCGTCGGCGACATTGGTTAGCGCACGGTCGGTGAGATAGTCCGCGCCGATGGTGGCGAGGGGTTCGGTCCCGGCCACTTCTGGCTGGTCGATGCGCGATCCGGTCACGACGATCGCGGTGTCGCGTTCCCCGGCCTGCGCCGCCGTGGGAAGGCAGGTTGCAAGCAAGGCGATACGGCACAAGGCCGCGCGCGCTGTTGGTGAGTCCAAGGACTCGACTCCCTGTTTTACATTATGCGGCCCGGCGGCTTTATGCGGGACTGCGCGAGAAGTGCAATCTCATTGACCGGTTGCATCGCGCCGTTTAACCGGCTGCTTAAATCGCACTTTCAGCGCCCCGGCGCGAACCAGAAGGAGTTCTGCATGAAGCTCGACAGCAGCATTGCCGCCGTCGTCACCGGCGCCGCCTCGGGCCTGGGTGCCGCCACTGCCCGCGCGCTTGCCGCGCAGGGCGTCAAGGTCGCCATCTTCGACTTGCAGGAAGAGAAGGGCAAGGCGATCGCCGAGGAGATCGGCGGCATCTTCTGCGAGTGCAACGTGACTTCGGACGAGAGCGTGGACGCGGCTTTCGCCAAGGCCCGCGCCGCTCACGGCCAGGAGCGCATCCTGGTCAACTGCGCCGGTATCGGCAATGCGATCAAGACGGTCAGCCGCGACAAGGAAACCGGTGCGATCAAGCACTTCCCGCTCGATGCCTTCAACTTCGTCATCCAGATCAACCTCGTCGGCACCTTCCGCGTGCTCGCCAAGTCGGCGGCGGGCATGTTGACCGTCGATCCGATCACCGAGGACGGTGAGCGCGGCGTGATCATCAACACCGCTTCGGCCGCGGCCGAGGACGGCCAGATCGGCCAGGCGGCCTATGCCACCTCGAAGGCCGGCGTGGTCGGCATGACCTTGCCCGTCGCGCGCGACCTGATGAACGAGGGCATCCGCGTCAACACGATCCTGCCGGGCATCTTCTTCACCCCGCTGATGATGTCGCTGCCCGAGAAGGCGCGCGACGTGCTCAACGCCTCGGTGCCGTTCCCCAAGCGCATGGGCCAGCCCGAGGAATATGCCAAGCTGGCGCTGGCGATGATCGACAACCCCTACATGAACGGCGAGGACGTCCGCCTCGACGGCGCCATCCGCATGCCGCCGCGCTGATGCAGATCTAGTGGCCGAAGCCGATCTCGGCGCGCCGGCGGGCGCTCGGGCGCAGCTGCTCGACACGGCGAGTGCGATCATGCGCGAAGGCGACGTGATCGACATCTCGCTGTCCGAGCTGTCGCTGCGCTCGGGGCTCAATTCGGCTTTAGTGAAATACTATTTCGGCAACAAGGCGGGGCTGCTCAAGGCCCTGCTCGACCGCGACTGGCAGGCGATCGTCACCAGCGTCGACGCGTTGATCCACAAGGACGGGTGGGGCCCCGAGGCGAAGCTGCGGCGGCACATCTCGAAGGTCGTCGATACCTTCTACCAGGTGCCCTACCTGAACCGCCTGACCATGCGGCTCGTGCGCGAGAGCGACGATTCCGAAGCGCGGCGCATTGCCGATTGCTACCTCTCGCCGATGTACCATGCCTACGAGGTGCTGATCGAGGCGGGGGTCAAGGAAGGTGTCTTCCGCCCCGTCGATCCCCAGCTGTTCTATTTCACCGTCACCGGTGCGGTCGACCGCTTCTTCTCGGCGCGGCTCGTGCTCAAGCACTGTTTCGACCAGGATACGTTGACCGAGGAGCTGCGCGACCGCTATCGCCAGCACACCGTCGACATCATCATGGCAGGTATCCTTGCACGCTGAAGATCAGGATTCCGCGGAACCCAACCGCTGGGAGAAGCCCGACCGCTGGCACATCGGCATCATCGGCGGCTCCGGCCTCGCCGACGGCGTCGGCCTCGACGACGCGCAGGAAATCACGGTCAAGAGCCCCTTTGGCGAGCCTTCCGGCCCGGTCACGGTGGGCAAGCTCGGCGGTCTGCGTTTCACCTTCCTGGCGCGGCATGGAGCGGGGCACCGCATCCCGCCGAACGAGATCAACTACCGCGCCAATATCGACGTGCTCAAGCGCTGCGGCGTGACCGACGTGCTGGCGCTGTCCGCCATCGGTTCGTTGCGCGAGGAACTGGCGCCTGGTCACTTCGTCGCGGTCGACCAGTTCATCGACCGGACCGTCCATCGCGGCCACAGCTTCTTCGGCCCCGGCCTCGTCGCCCATGTCAGCCTGGCCGATCCGATCTGCCCGTCGCTGGCCGAGCTCGCCGCCGGCGCCGCCGAGCAGGTCGGCGCGACCGTGCACCGCGGCGGCTGCTATCTCGCGATGGAAGGCCCGCAGTTCTCGACCAGGGCCGAGAGCAAGATGTACCGCCAGTGGGGCGCGGATGTGATCGGCATGACCGCGATGCCCGAGGCGCGTCTCGCCCGCGAGGCCGAGCTTCCCTACGCGCTGCTCGGCATGGTCACCGATTACGATTCCTGGCGCGAGGAAGAGGAAGGCGTCGACATCGCCGAGATCCTCGAAGTCATGCACGCCAATGCCGCCACCGCGCGCGATACCGTGCGCGCCCTCGCGGCGGCGCTGCCCGAACGGCGGCCGGCAAACCCGATCGACCGGGCGCTGGACTACGCGCTGATCACGGCGCCCGCCGGGCGCGACCGGCAACTGATGGCCAGGCTCGACGCCGTAGCGGGCAGGGTGCTGGGCTGACGCTTCCGCAGGCCTAAAAGAACTCGGCCTCCCCGCAGCTTGTCGCTGCGAGAAGGCCGGTCTCCCGTAGGTCTTGGTCTTTAGTGGCTGCCGGGACCGCCGCCCGAGAAGGCGTCGCCGATCGAGCAGGCCGCGGGGCCGAGGATGACGATGAACAGCACCGGCAGGATGAACAGGATCAGCGGCACGGTCATGATCGCCGGCAGACGCGCGGCCTTTTCCTCGGCGCGCATCATGCGGTCGTTGCGGAATTCGGCCGAGAGCACGCGCAGCGCCGATGCCAGCGGCGTACCGTAGCGCTCGGTCTGGATCATCGTCGTGACCACGCCCTTCACCGCCTCGAGGTTGACGCGGTAGGCGAGGTTCTCGAAGGCCGAGCGACGGTCGGTGAGGAAGGCCAGCTCGATCGAGGTCAGGGTGAATTCGTCGCCCAGTTCGGGATAGGCGCGGCCGAGTTCGCGGGCGACGCGGTTGAACGCGGCATCGACGGTCAGGCCGGCTTCGGCGCAGATCACCAGCAGGTCGAGCGCATCGGGCAGGCCCTTGCGGATCGCGTCGGTGCGCTTCGAGATCAGGTTCTGCACCCAGAGGTCCGGGCCCTTGTAGGAAAGGCAGGCGATGAACGCGAAGAGCATGAACTTCTTGAAGCTGCCCCATTCGGGGAAGTAGTTGACCCAGTAGATCATGATCGCGGCGAAGCCGCCGAGCACGATCGGCAGGACCATGCGCGCGAAGATGACCGCGACGGCATATTCCTTCTTGCGGATGCCGGCCTGGGCGAGCTTCTGCTGGACCTGCTTGACCTGGCTTTCCTGCAGCACCTTCAGCGACGACAGCGTGTCGCGCATGCGGTCGGTGGTCTCATTCTTGCGGATGAGGCTGGCGCGCTTGCGCGGCGAGGCGACGATGCCGGCCTTGAGCTGCTCGCGGCGCTCGTTGAGCGCCTTGACGCGGCGGGCCATCGGATCGCGCACGGTGATCGCGGTATAGATCGCGAAAAGGACGGCCATCGAGGCGATCGCGGCAAGAATCGTCGCGACCCAGATGACGTCGAAGCCAAGGAGCGTGGGTCCGGGCGGTGTGTTCAACATGATGTCTGCCGTCCCTCGCTCAGATCTCGAAGCTGACCATCTTGGCCATGATGAATGCGCCGATGCTCATCCAGGTAAGGCCGCCGAGGCCCGCCACGATCAGCCGGTCCTCGGTGAAGAAGCCGCCGATGTAGGTGGGGTTGATGTAGTAGATCATGCCGAAGACGATGAACGGCAGGCTACCCACGATATAGGCCGAGGCCTTCGATTCCGAGCTCATCGCCTTGATCTTGAGCTTCATCTGCGCGCGCATGCGCAGCACGTTCGCCAGGTTCGACAGCGTTTCGGCGAGGTTGCCGCCGGTCTCGCGCTGGATCGCCAGGGTGATGCAGAAGAAGCTGAATTCGGGCGTGTTGAGGCGGTCGGCAGTTTCCTGCAGTGCCTCTTCCATGGTCCGGCCGATCTTGATGCGTTCGATGACCAGCTTGAATTCCTGGCCCACGGGCCCGGGTACTTCCTGGGCGACTACGCCGAGCGTCTCGGTCACCGGCAGACCCGAGCGCAGGCCGCGGACGAGCAGCTCGATCGCGTCGGGGAACTTGGTGGTGAACTTTTCGCTGCGCCGCTTGATGAAGAAATTGACCGTCATGTGCGGAACGCCGGCACCGACCAGCAGACCGACGCCGAGCGCCAGCGCCGGCGCACCCGACTTGAGCAGGATGAGCACGGTCACCGTCAGCGCGAGGCCGACCGAGGCATAGACGTACTGCTGGAGCGTCCAGCCCTTGCCGGTCCGGTGCAGGCGCAGGGCCAGAGCCTCGATCCGCGAACTGGAGCCGGCGATCTGATGGAGCTTCGGCTTGCGCGCGGCGACGGCCTTCTTGAGCTGCGCTTCGACCTTGTCGATCGTGTTCTCGGAGTGGCGATAGCGCACCGCCTGCAGGCGCCGCGCGCTCTCCTTGGCCACGGAAGGCCCGGAGAAGGCATAAGCCACCAAGCCAAGCGTGGCCGTGAGGCCGAATGCAATGAGCAGTATCTGGAACAGGCTCATCGGCGCGTACCGCCTTCCTTTTCATTGCTGCCCGCGGCGTTCGAAGCCGCGAGCTCCTGCGGCCGCATGGCCGCAGGCGTTGTCACGATCAGGCCGGCTGCGAAGCCTTGGCCGGGGCCTTCTTCAGCATCGACTTGAGGTCGATCTTGCCGAGAAGCGACTTCTTGGCCGGAGCAGCGCCGTCGTCGGCAGCGATGTCGCTCGCACCCATAACCATCTTGGCGATGTCGCGGATTGTGCCGCTCGCCTTGCTGGCGCGGTTCGCTTCGCAGAAGGTCTGCCCCAGCTTTGCGGCATTGGCGGCGGCCTTGAGGTCGTAGGAGACGCTGTAGCCGATATTGCGCTCGATCGAGCTCTCGAAGTCGGCCTTGCTGATCTCGCCGACGCCCGGCTGCACCTTGTTGGCGACGACCACGACGTGCGCGTGCGCGGCGTTGGTCTTGAGCCAGGAGAGCAGGCGGATCGTGTCGCGCGCCGAAGCCAGCGTCAGCTCGGTGACGATCAGGATCACGTTCACGTCGTTGAGCAGCTGCGGGAAGTTGATCAGCATGTTGCGCGGCAGGTCGATCACGGTCATCTCGAACGCGTGACGGAACTCTTCCTCGAGCTGAAGGAAGGCTGCGCCGTCGGTCATCAGCGGCGAGTTGATCGGCGCTTCGGCGGACAGGATCGCGAGATTGTCGTTGGCGCGGATCATCGCGCGCTCGATGAACAGTCCGTCGATGCGGCTCGGGTTCTCGATCGCGTCGGTCAGGCCGCGGCCCGGCTCGAGGTCGAGCGAGAGCGCGCCGGTGCCGAAATGGATGTCGAGATCGAGCAGTGCAGTCGGCAGCTTGTTGTCGGCGCTGAACAGCCAGGCGAGCGAGGTCGCCAGGGTCGAGGCCCCGACGCCGCCGCGCGTGCCGATCACTGCGGTCGAGATGTGCTGCTTGGCCGAGGCTGCGTCGGTGAACTTCGGCGCCGAGAACACAGCCTGGGCATTGACCAGCGCATCGCGCAGCAGGCCGGGCTGCAGCGGTTTGAGCAGATAGTCGTGGATGCCGCTGGCAAGCAGGTCGCGGTAGAGGCGCACGTCGTTGACCTGGCCGATCGCGATCACGACCGTGCCGGGTTCGCAGACTTCGGCCAGGGCGTTGATGTCGTTCAGCGGATCGCCGCTTTCCGACAGGTCGACCAGGAGAATGTTGGGGCTAGCCGAGATCGACAGCGCCTGGACGGCGTTGCGCAGGCCGCCCTTGTTGCACTTCTCCGGCGCCCAGCCCATTTCGACCGCGACGGGGCGCAGTACGTCGAGTGAGGCCTCGTCGCAGATGAAAGCAGCATAGGGGTCACGCCCGCCGGCCGCTCCGGATTTCCACGGTGCGTTCATTGGATCATTCCCCCTTCGTGCTGTTCTGCTTGAGGCCGCCGGTGCCCGTGGGCGCCTGGCTGCGGTAGGCGCCAATCGCCTTGTTCGAGCTCATCACCAGCGTATCGCTGTTGGTCGTCTCACCCTTCAGCAGGTGCTCGGGGTTGGCGACCATCGCGGCAAGATTGCTGTTCGTCGCGCAGCCGTAGTTGGAGCTGGTGGCGTTGTTCGGATTGAAGTCGTTCTTGGCGGACCAGTCGGGGCAACCGGGGACGGATGCCTTCGAGCGGGTCACGATGATCCGGGCGTTGCCTGCCGCGACGCTGCCCGTGGTCGGGGCGTCTTCGCTGACGATCAGGCCATAGCGCCCGGCCAGCTGCGCGATCGCAACGCGGGTCGCTTCGCTCTGGAGCGGATCGTCGATCGAGATGCGATCGCCGTACTTCAGGTCCATGGCTTCGAACCAGCCAGCGACACGGCTCTGCTCGGGATAGGACAGGCCACTGGGACTGGCCGAGACGTCGAGCGTGTAGTTGACCCGCTCGACCACCGGCTGGTGGATCGACTCGAGCGAGGCGTTGTTCGCAATGCCACCGCAGCCGCCGAGAGTCAGGCCGAGCGAGAGAGCGAGGGCAGCGCCGAAGGTCTTCGGCGATCGGTAAAGGGAAGTCATCGTGCGAACCTCTCTCACTTAAGGTTGAAGCCGGGCGCGGGCACTTCCGCCGCGGCGCTGCGCTTGCTCGAACTGCCCGGCATAGGGGCGGGCGTCGCTTCGCCGACGGCGGGAGCGTTGCGTTCCTGCGGCGCCGCGCTGGGCAGGGGCCGCTGGACGCCGCTCTTGCCGTCGGACTCCTGGTTGCCGAGGATGCGCTGCAGCTCGTTAGGCGCGTTGTAACCATCCGTGGGCAGCTTGATGTCCTTGGCGTCGACCGGATTGACCAGGTACGGCGTCACGACGATCACCAGCTCGGTTTCGCCCTTCTGGAAGCTCGTCGAACGGAACAGGGCACCCAGGATCGGCAGGTCGCCGGCACCGGGCATCTTCTTGATCGCGTTCTGCGACGAGTTCTTCATCAGACCGGCGATCATGAAGCTCTGGCCCGAGCCCAGCTCCACCGTCGTTTCCGTGCGACGCACGGTCAGCGCCGGGACCTGGAAGCCGTTGAGCACGATCGCGCCTTCGCTCGACAGCTCGGACACTTCCGGGCGGACGCGCAGCGAGATGCGGCCATTGGCGAGCACCGTCGGCGTGTAGGACAGGCTGACACCGAACTTCTTGTATTCGATCGAGGTCGAGCCGAGGCCCTGGCTGAGCGGGATCGGGAACTCGCCGCCGGCGAGGAAGTCGGCGGTTTCGCCCGACAACGCGGTCAGGTTCGGCTGGGCCAGTGTCGAGACGAGGCCGATGTTCTCACCCGCGTCGAGCGTGCCGAGAATGTCGAGACCGAGGAAGCGGCCCAGGCCGGCAACGGTATTGAGGCCACCCGTAGCCTGGGTGACGTTGGTACCGGGCATCTGCACGACCGCACCGGTGATCGGGTTGATGGTATAGCCCTGGACGCTCTGGCCGATGCCGAGCGGCAGGTTGGGATCGGTGGTGATGAACGAACTGGCCGCGCGGCCCTGGCCGTAGCCGAACTTGAAGCCGCCGCTGCCGTCGATCGTCGTGATGTTGGAGGCAAGCTGCTTGACCATCGTGCGGCTGACTTCGGCGAAGCGGACCTGCAGGTTCACCTGCAGCGGCGTCGCGGTCTTCAGGCGGCTGACGATATTGACTTCGCCGGGGGTCTTGCCGCCGACGAAAGCCTGGACCAGCCGTTCGGCTTCGGCCGCATCCTCGGGGGAGGCGACGGTGCCGGTCAGCAGGTAGGTGCCGGTACCCATGGTCGCGACGCCGACTTTGGCGTCGGGCATGGCGAGGCGGAGCATCTGGTCGATGGAGTCGATGTTCGAGCCGACGCGGACGTTGGCCGACCAGACGATGTCGCCCTGGGCGTTGCTGGCATAGACCGTGGTCTCGCCGCCGGCCTTGCCGAAGACGTAGAGCTGGCGGCCGGACTTGACCTCGACGTCGGCGACCGCGTCGTTGGCGACGAAGACGTCGGTCATCGGGCCGCCGGTGGTCACGAGCTGGCCGCGGCCAATCGAGAGAACCATGTCGTTGGCCGGGCGCATGACCGACGGCGGCGGCGCGGCAAGGGCCGGCGCGGCGGCGGCGAGCGGTGCTGCGGCACAGGCGGCCGTCAGCAGGGAACGGATCATGCGGCGGTTCATGCTATTGCCCCCAAGTGGCAAGAAATGCTAGACGAATGCTTGGCGTGTTTGCCGGTGTGCAGGCTCATCTCAGTTCCTTCCCACCGACACGACTTCGGTGCTCTTGCCACGCGTCACGCGGACCGTCGGACCGAGCCGGACCGGAATGCCCGTGGCCGTCATGGCCGGAGCGGCGGCCATCTGACGGGCCATCTGCTGGTCGCGCGCGGCCGGTACCGTGCTGCGCTGGAAGCGCGAGACGTCGCCGCCGGTCTGGAAGGTCGTCGGACCCTCGACCGGGCGGTTCAGCGCCTGGCTCAGGATGCGATCTTCCTGTTCCTTGCTCGCGCCCTCGGGCAGCTTGACGGCACCCGACGCGACCATCTTGTCGAGTTCGGACTGGTTGTCGGCGAGCGAGCGCAGCGACAGGCTGAGCTGACCGATCGTCTCGGCGACGGTGACCTTCTCGGCGATGCGCGGCGTGACTTCGAGCGTCACGGTGCTCGAGGTGCGGACCACCGATTTGCCTTCGACGGTCTCGGTCGAGGTCGCCTGGTCGGTCGCGAGGACGCGCAGGTTCTTGAGGATCGTCTCGGAAGCCTTGAGCTGCTGGCCGTCGCCGCCACCCTTGACCGACTGGGTCAGGACGAGGTCGACATGGTCGCCCGGGAAGACGAAGCCGGCGACGCCGGTCTTGGCCGAGACAGGAATGGTGATGGCGCGCATGCCCGGTCCGAGCGCAGCGGCGAGGAAGCCGCGGTCGCCCGGCGCGACGAGCGCACCCTGGGTGAGGGGCTGGCCGGCGGTGACCGGATAGCGCACGACTGTGCCGAGCAGCTTAGACATGTCGGCTTCGCCATCGATGAAGTAGGCGTCCTGCACCATGTCCTTCGGCCAGGCCTGATAGGAGACGGAGTCGGCCGTGATAATCGTGCCGACCGGAAGAGCGCGCTGAGCGACCAGGACCTTCGGTCCCTTGGCTTCCGGCGCCGCTGCCGCCGCGGCGGATGCCTGCGGTGCCGCTGCGCCGACAAACAGGGTGCGCGCGCCAAGGGCCGTTCCGACCGCTATGACCAGCGCTACCAGCAGCAGCGTCAGCTTTTTCTTGTCCATGGCTAGACTAGCCCCCTCGAAAAGTGCCCAAGTTCCCGTAGAAATCGGGCATATTGGTTAAGATCAGGTTGTCACCCGAACAGACCGGCGTTTTGCAGCGACGGAACGTATTGGCTGGCCAGTGCCCAGAGGCCTGCGCCGGAGATGGCGATGCCGTAGGGAATGGCCGGTTTGTCCTTGCGGCGGGTGGCGAAATGCCAGGCCCCGAAGATTATGGTCAGCACTCCGCCGGCTACCGCCATGACGAAAATGAGCTGGGCGAACCAGAAGGGCTGAATCCACAGCGCCAGCGCCGTCAGCAGCTTGACATCGCCCCCGCCCATCCAGCCGAGCGCGAAAAGGCCCGCGAAAATAACGAATGATCCCAGCGTGATAGCGATCTGCCAGCCGATCTGGCCGAGCGACAGGCCCATGGCCAGCCAGAATAGCGGTGCGCCCAGCGCGATCGCGGCATTGAGCCAGTTGTCGATCTGGCGGCGGCGCAGGTCGGTCACGGCAGCGACCAGCAGCGCGATTGCCAAGGCGGTCAGCAGTCCGTAAGTGATAACCCCGCCTTGCATGCAAGAATGCCCCAAATACCCCGGGAACATCTAGCCCACATGGCTTACCAAAAAGTAACCAACGACCGCAGGACGGATTTAGCCAAGTGAGCCTGGACACGGTCTGCGAGGCGGCAGAAAAGGATCTGGGGGCAAACGATCGCCGTGCCATAGCGGCCGATGCGCGCGAGTCCCGCTGGCTGGCCGCCGACGGCCACGCCATCCGCCGGATCGACTGGGCGGAGCCAGCCGGGAAGCCCCGCGGCTCGATCCTGTTCATGCCCGGACGCGGCGATGCCTACGAGAAATACCTCGAGACGCTGGGTTACTGGCATGCGCAGGGCTGGCGGGTCACCGCGGCAGACTGGCGTGGGCAGGCGGGCTCGGGCCGGCTCGGCACCGATGCGGTAACCGGCCATGTCGACGACTTCGCGATCTGGATAGCTGATCTTGCCCGGTTCTGGGCAGAGTGGAAGAAAGAGACGCCGGGGCCGCATGTGCTCGTGGGGCACTCGATGGGCGGGCACCTGGTGCTTCGCGCGCTGGTCGAACGCAAGGTCGATCCCGAAGCGCTGGTCATGACCGCGCCGATGCTCGGGCTGCACCCGCGCTTCGTGCCTTCGGGCGTGCTCCTGGCTGCGGCGCAGCTGATGAGCGTGCTCGGCGACCCGCGCCGGCCGGCCTGGAAATGGAGCGAGAAGCCTGGCCAATTGCCGCGCGGCCGGGCCAACCTGCTGACCCATGACGCCGAGCGCTATGCCGACGAGCACTGGTGGCGCGAGGTGCGGCCCGAGCTCGTCATGGGGCCGGGCTCGTGGGGCTGGACTCGCGCGGCAATCGCTTCGATCCGGCTGCTCGAACGGCCCGGCGCGCTCGAAAGCGTTCAGACGCCGGTGCTGATCCTGGCGACCGATGCCGACCGCCTCGTCGAATACGGTGCGATCGAGCGAGCCGCCCAGCGGCTACCGCATGCTAAACTGATCCGCTTCGGCGCCGAGGCGCGCCACGAGATCCTGCGCGAGGCCGATGCCGTACGCGATGTCGCGCTCGCGGCGATCGGCGATTTTCTCGACCGCACCGCGCCGGCGCGCTGACATGAGCGGCCAGTACGACATCGCCATTGTCGGCGCGGGCATGGCCGGCGCCTCGCTCGCCGCGGTGCTGGGGAACCGCGTGCGGGTACTGCTGCTCGAAGCCGAGGATCGGCCCGGGTACCATGCCACCGGCCGCTCTGCAGCGTTCTGGACCGAGAGCTACGGCGGCCCCGGAGTGCAGCCGCTGACCACGGCCTCCGGCGTCTTTCTAGAGGAAAACGGCTTTCTCAGCCCGCGCGGCGCACTGACGATCGCTCGGGCAGGGCAGGAGGCCGAACTGGAACTGTTCGCTGCCAGCTTCGCCGCACTCGGCGTGCGCGTCGAGATGTTGGGGCGGGCCGGCCTGGAGGCGAAGATACCTGGCCTCAGACCCGGCTGGACGCTGGGCGCCTTCGAGCCCGACTGCCGCGACATCGACGTCGCCGGCCTGCACCAGCACTACCTCGCCACGGCGAAACGCGCCGGGACCGAGCTCCGGTGCTCGGCGCGGCTGGCCGGGGCTGCGGAGCACGCCGGCGGCTGGCACCTGCGGCTCGACGACGGGCGCGAGGCTGCGGCCACGATCCTCGTGAACGCGGCCGGGGCCTGGGCCGACCCGGTGGCCGAAATGGCGGGCGTCCGGCCGCTCGGCATTGCCCCGTTCCGCCGCACGATCGCCCAATTGCGCGTCGCGCCGGCGGTTCCGGACGACCTGCCGCTGGTGCTCGACCTCGCCGAGCGCTTCTATTTCAAGCCCGACGCCGGCCGGCTCTGGCTCAGCCCGCACGACGAAACGCCCAGCCCGCCCTGCGATGCCGCGCCCGAGGAAATCGATGTCGCGACGGCCATCGCGCGGCTGGAGGAGGTGACCGACTGGGCGGTCGAGCGCGTCGAGCACCGCTGGGCCGGCCTGCGCAGCTTCGCGCCCGATCGCCTGCCGGTCTATGGTTTCGATCCCGCCGTCCCGCGTTACTTCTGGTTCGCCGGCCAGGGTGGCTTCGGCATTCAGACTGCGCCCGCCGCTGCCGATCTGGCCGCGCGGCTGTTGTGCGGCGATCCGCCCGGTGCAGTCGATCCGACGCCTTATGCGCCAGATCGGTTCAGCTAGCGTAAAAGCAGATTTGCGTTAGATTGCCCTCGGGATTCACAGGTAGCGAGGAGACCCAGGATGGCGCACCGTTTCGAAATCCGGAAGAACAAGGCCGGCGAGTTCGTCGCTTATTTCTGTCACAATTCGGAATCGATCTTCTGGACCGAAGGCTATTCGAGCAAGGCGAGCGCGAAGAACGCCATCGAATCCATCCTCAAGAACGGCCCCGGTGCCGAAGTGGTCGACAAGAGCGACGCCTGATTTCTCGAAACCTCCCCGGTGACGGGGAGGTTTACTTGCCCACGCTGAGCGCTGCGGCGCTCGCAAGCTGGTCGGCGCGTTCGTTTTCCGGATGCCCGGCGTGGCCCTTGACCCATTCCCAGCTGACCTGGTGCTGCTGCGCCGCGTCGATCAGCTCGTGCCACAGGTCGGCATTGCGCACCGGCTGCTTGCTGGCGTTGATCCAGCCGTTGCGTTTCCAGCCGTGCACCCATTTGGTGATGCCATCGATGACGTACTTGCTGTCGGTGTAGAGCGTCACTTCGCAAGGCTCGATCAGCGCGCGCAGGCCCTTGATCACCGCGGTCATTTCCATGCGGTTGTTCGTGGTCTGCGCTTCGGAGCCCGACATTTCCTTTTCGTGCGGCCCCATGCGCAGGATCGCGCCCCAGCCGCCCGGGCCGGGATTGCCCTTGCAGGCGCCGTCGGTGAATACTTCCACTTTCTTCAGGGCTCTGTCCTCATTCTTCGGCCGGGCCGAATAGCCCAGCATTGGCGGGATCGGCGTAGAAGTCCAGCCGCCGGGCGAAAGCCAGCGGGTCCTTGCGCGTGACCAGCGCCCCCTCGGGCGTGTTCATCCAGTCGTAGGCGCGGGTCATCAGGAAGCGCATCGCCGCGCCGCGCGCCAGGACGGGAAGCGCGGCGCGCTCTTCGGCGAGCAGCGGGCGCACGGCCTCGTAGCCGGCGAGCAGCGCTTCGGAGAGCGCCGCGTCGAACTGGCTGCCATCGTTGCTGAAACACCACGCCGCATGAGTCACCGCGAGGTCGTAGGCGGTGATATCGTAGCAGGCGAAGTAGAAATCGATGAGTCCTGTCACCCTGTCGCCGGTTTGCGGGTCGCCGAGCATCAGGACATTGTCGGGAAACAGGTCGGCGTGGATCACCGAATGCGGCAAGTCGCGCGGCCACTGCCGTTCGAGCCGAGCCAGTTCGCGCTCCACAAGCTTGGCCAGTTCGGGATGGATCGAGGCGAGGCCTTCGCTGCCGCAGGCCTTCGCCAGGCTCTCCCAGTCTTTGGGTCCCAGCGAATTGGCGCGCCGGCCGGCAAAGTCCGCAGCCGCTATATGAACTTGCGCCAGCGCCGCGCCGACCGCGCGGGCCTGGGCCGGGGTGGGCTCGCTGACCGAGATGCCGGGCAGGAACTCGATCAGCGCCAACGCCTTGCCTTCGTGCAGACGGTATGCCTGGCCCACGCGGTCGTGGATCGTGCGCGGTACCGGGCAGTCGCGGGCTGCGAGGTGATCGAGCAGGCCGAGGAAGAAGGGCAGGTCGCCGATGTCGGTGCGCGCCTCGTACATCGTCAGGATGAATCGCGCGCCGTTTCCGTCCTGGCCGGCCGTGTCGATCAGCCAGTTGCTGTTCGACACGCCCTCGGCGATGCCCTTGGCCGAAACCAGCGCGCCGACGTCGAATTCAGCGATGATCGCGGTGAGGGTCTCAGCGCCGAGCTGGGTATAGACTGCCACTATGCTGACTCGATCACACGAGCTGCCGCGGAAGCTTGAAGGTGATCTTCTCCTCCGCGGTGATCACCTGCTCCTCGGCGAGGTCGCGGAACGCGGCGAGGTGATCGATCACCTCGCGCACCAGAGTCTCCGGCGCGGAGGCGCCGGCGGTCAGCCCCACGGTATCGACGCCGTCGAGCCAACCCCGTTCGATCTCTGCGCCGCGCTGAATCAGCTTGGCCGGAATACCCATGCGCTCGGCCACTTCGGCAAGCCGCAGCGAGTTGGAACTGTTCGGCGCGCCGATCACCAGCATCAGCTGGCATAGCGGCGCGATCGCCTTGACCGCGGCCTGCCGGTTCGACGTGGCGTAGCAGATGTCCTCGGCCTTGGGCGCGGTGAGTGCGGAAAATCGGGCCTGCAGGGCGGCAATGACCGCCGCGGTATCGTCGACCGACAGCGTCGTCTGGGTCAGGTAGGCCACTGCGGCATCGGTCGGCAGGTCGAGCGCGGCGACGTCTTCGACCGTCTCGACCAGCGTCATCGCGCCTTCGGGCACCTGGCCGAAGGTGCCGATCACTTCGGGATGGCCGCTATGCCCGATGAACAAGATATGTCGCCCGGCCTCGATCTGGCGCTCGGCCTGGCGGTGAACCTTGCTGACCAGCGGGCAGGTGGCATCGAGCCATTCGAGCCCGCGCTCGTTGGCTGCCGCCGGCACCGATTTCGGCACGCCGTGGGCGCTGAAGATCACCGGCACGCCATCGGGCACTTCGTCGAGCTCCTCGACGAAGACCGCGCCCTTGGCCTTGAGCCCGTCGACGACGAAGCGGTTGTGGACGATCTCGTGGCGCACGTAGACCGGCGCGCCGTAGCGTTCGAGCGCGCGCTCGACGATCTCGATCGCGCGGTCGACGCCAGCGCAAAAGCCGCGCGGCGCGGCGATCAGGACCTTCAGCGCCGTTTTTTCCTGAGAAAAGGGGCGAACTGTGGGAAAGGGCGCGTTCATATTCGCGCCTCTAGCGCTTTGCTGCGCGCCCCGCTAGGGCATGAGCCATCAAACAAGGATGCCCCGATGAGCCCTCGCTACCGTCTGCTTGCCGCTGCCGCGCTTACCGCTGCGCTTGCGGGTTGCCATTCCAAGGGCGAGCTGGTGGTCGATGAGAGCGTGGGCATCACCGCGGTGCGCGGTGCCTGCCCGGCGATCGGCATTCCCGACTATACCGGCGACGTTACGCTGTTCCGCACGCCCGGAGACAGCACCGCGGGCAATATCGACGTCGTCGCCGCGATGACCAACGTCAAGTCGCAGTGCAACGACGGTAGCGACGCCGATACGAGTGCGAAGGTGTTCGTCAGCACCACGTTCGACGTGCTGGCCCGCCGCACCGACACGCGCGGTGCGCGCCAGGTGCAACTGCCCTATTTCGTTGCCGTCCTGCGCGGCGGCAGCGCCGTCGTCAGCAAGCGCATGGGCACGGTGACGCTGAATTTCGCCGACGGGCAGGAGCGCGCGCAGGTGACCGGGCAGGGCTCGGCCTATATCGACCGTGCCGAAGCGACGCTGCCCGCCGAGATACGCGAGCGCATCACGCGCAAGCGCAAGGCCGGCGAGGCGGACGCCGCCGTCGATCCGCTGTCCGAGCCCGACGTGCGCGCAGCGGTGCAGCGCGCCAACTTCGAGCTGCTGCTGGGTTTCCAGCTCGATCAGACGCAGTTGTCGTACAACGCCACGCGCTGATCTAGCGGGTCTGCATCCTACCGAGGATCGCCGCGCGTGCTCCCGCGGCCATGGTCTTGCGGTTCGCCAGCGCGTCGCCGGTCAGGGGCGCGACGAAGTGCAAGGTCAGCGCGATCGGCCGCCAGCGTGCGAGGATGCGCAGGAAGTTGTCGAGCCCGTGCTCTTCGCCGACCCAGGCGATGTCCGCCGCTTCCGTGCCGTAGTCGAGCCAGAGCGGCTGGACGACTATGCCGGGCGGCAGCGGATCGAGCGCGGACAGCAGTGAGCTCTTGAACGGCAGCAGGTCGGTGCCGTCGCTGGTCGTGCCTTCGGGGAAGATCGCCAGCGCGCCGGTCTCGCGGATGGCTTCGCGGACCTGGGCGACCTGCTCGGCTACGCTGGCGCGGTCGTGCCGGGCGACGAATACCGTATCGTTCATCCGGCAGAGCCAGCGCAGCACGGGAACCGCCGCGAGCCCGTCATGCGCGACGAAAGCCGCGCCCGATGCGCTCGCTATCGCCGGGATGTCGATCCAGCTGACATGGTTGGCGAGAAGAATGGCGCCGCGACGGGTCGGCGTGCCGGTTACAGTGACATCGACGCCCGCGATCCAGGCGATGCCGCCCAGGAAAAACCGCGGCCAGGGGTTACGCGCCCCCGCGATACGCCAGAGATAGTAGAACAGAATACAGGCGCCGAGCCAGCCGATCATCGCCACGAGGCGCAGCGCAACGGCCAGCCAGCCTAAAGGCGAGATCAATCTTGGCGCCCGCTCAATCCTGGCGACTACCTTCGCGGTCGAGTTTCACTCCGTAGAGCTCCATGCGGTGATCGACCAGGCGGAAGCCCAGCTTGTCGGCGATCTGGCGCTGCAGTGCCTCGAGCTCGGGATCGACGAATTCGATGACCTTGCCGGTCTCGACGTCGATCATGTGATCGTGATGCGCCTCGGGGGCGGCTTCGTAGCGCGCGCGGCCGTCGCCGAAATCATGCCGGTCGAGAATGCCGGCTTCCTCGAACAGGCGGACCGTGCGGTAGACGGTCGCAATCGAGATGCCGGGATCGATCGCGGCGGCGCGCTCGTGCAATTTCTCGACGTCCGGGTGATCGTGACTGTCCGAAAGGACGCGTGCGATCACGCGGCGCTGCTCGGTGATACGCAGGCCCCGTTCGGCGCAAAGGGCTTCGATGTCGATCGGCTGCTGCACAGGAACTCCGCTAGCTCGGGGGCTGCACCAGCTTTACGCTGGTGCAGCAAAATCTACAACCCGGGGGAGCGGTGTTCAGGCCTTGACGGCAGGCTTGCGGCTGCGGCGCGGACCGGGCTTGCGGCCGAGGCCGATCTTCTTGGCGAGATCGCGGCGCTTCTCGGCATAGTTGGGCGCGACCATCGGGTAGTCGGCGGCGAGGCCCCAGCGCTGGCGATACTGGTCCGGCGTGAGATTGTAGTGCGTCATCAGGTGACGCTTGAGCATTTTCAGCTTCTTACCATCTTCGAGGCAGACAATGTGGTCGGGCTTTACCGACGAACGGATCGACACTGCCGGCTCGGGCAGCTTCTCGACTGCGGGAGCGGCCTGGCCAAGCCCGGAAAGCGCGCCATAGACATTGGTAATCAGCAATGGCAAATCTTCGACCGAAACGCTGTTATTGCTCACATGAGCAGCGACGATGTCCGAAGTAAGCGTGATCAACGTTTCATTCATGTCGTTCTGCGGGATGTCCATTAATCGATCCTCGGTATTACAATGCGGCCCTGCTCTGTTCTTGCCAGCATGACTGCCGGGACAGAGCTGTGCATCGCATTGAACCAAGCCTCGGGCCAACACAAGTGGCAATTTCTCCGTATTTGGGACTATCGAGGTTAACTACTAACCTAGGTTGGCAGTCTCATCGAATGGTTACTTTTCACATGTCGAAACTGAATGTGATCGCATCGATGGTTTGCCCATCACGGCTGCGGTAATAGTTGGGGCGCTCGCCGATCGGGGCGAAACCGAAGCGGCGATAGAGCGTCTCTGCGGGATTGCCGCGCCGCATCTCGAGCAGCAGCCGGCGCGCGCCGCGGTTCCGGGCGGCATCGGCGAATTCGCGAAGGAGGGAGAGGCCGAGGCCGCGACGCCGCCAGGCCGGATCAATCGCGAAGAGCAGAAGCTCCTCTTCCTCGAAACCGTGGCGCGAAAGGTAGAAGCCGGCGGCTGGCGTACCATCGTGGGGATCGTCTCCGCTCGGCGAGATGAGTTGGTAGTGGCAATTGCCGATGACTAACGCATCCTCGACCTGCCGCCGTGTCCAAGCCTCGCCGTATAGTGGGTCGAAGGCGGAGTTCATGACCGCCATCAACCGGTCGAGATCGTCGAGCGGCGGGATCACGGGCGTGCCTGCGGGAGCTTGGCATCGGGCGCCCGGCCGTAGAGCGGGTGGACTTCGCCGGTCAGGGCCGCCGGCGGCAGCAGCGGCAGTGCGCGGGCATCGGGCAGCAGCGGCAGTGCCTCGCCCGAACCGCGTGCCGCGACCAGCGCCTCGGCCTGGCTGCCCGCGACTAATGCTTCGCTGCACGTCGCGGCTGCCTCGGTCGGCGTCAGCGAAGCGAGGGGGCGGGTCACGGCGCCCGCGGCGTCGAAGCTCGCGACGAACCATTCGCCGTGGCCTCCGGTCGTCGCCACGGCGAGCGGACCGCCGCGCTGCGCCCGGGCCATGGCGGCGACGAGGTCCAGCGTCGGATAGCCAACCAGGTCTGCCCCCCAAGCGAAAGCCAGCGCCCGCGCCGCGGCGAGGCCGACCCGCACTCCGGTGAAGCTGCCGGGCCCGAGAGCCACGGCGATGCGGTCGGCGCGGCCGCCTCCCGGCAACGCGGCGATCATAGGCACGAGCTGTTCGGCATGACCGCGCCCGAGCGTGCGATAGTCGCCCGCGACCAGCCTCTCGCCGTCGAACAGCGCGACAGAGCAGGCTTCGGTCGCGCTATCGATCGCCAGCGTCAGCATCGCGACTCACGGGGGATCACAGGATGGTGTTGAAGGTATCGAAGTCGGGCCGCGGGGACCGATCGAAGATCGTCGCCGGATCGCCGTAGCCCAGCGTCGATATGAAGTTCGATTCGACGTTCGGCGTATCGGCGAAGAAGGCGGCGTTCACCGCGGCGTTGTCGAAGCCCGACATCGGTCCGGTATCGAGTCCCAGCGCGCGCGCGGCGAGGATGAAATAGCCGCCCTGCAGCGACGAATTGCGCAGAGCCATGACCTCGCGATCGGGATGGTTGGCGAAGACGTCGGCGATCTGCGGCGCGTGCGGGAAAAGCTCCGGCAGGCGGGTGTGAAAGTGCAGGTCGGTGCCGATGATGACGGTCACCGGCGCCTTGCGGATCTTGTCCCCGTTTGTGCCCGAGGCAAGCGCGGCCAGCTTGTCCTTGGCTTCCGGCGTGGTGCACCAGATCATCCGCGCGGGCAGCATGTTGGCCGAGGTCGGCCCGAATTTCATCAGGTCCCAGATCGCGTGAAGCTGTTCGCTGCTGACCTGCTTGTCGAGGTAGCCGTTGTACGTGCGCGCGGTGCGGAACAACTGGTCGAGCGCGGCATCGTCGAGCGGCTGGGACATTCGGGCCTCCGGTAAGGCTTTGTGGAGATCAGGCAGCGCGGACTTCGGTGACCTCGGGAACGTAGTGCTTCAAGAGCCCCTCGATCCCCTGCTTGAGCGTCGCGCTCGACGAAGGGCAGCCCGAGCAGGCGCCCTGCATCGTCAGATAGACCACGCCTTCGCGGAAGCCGCGATAGATGATGTCACCGCCGTCGTTGGCCACCGCAGGGCGCACGCGCGTTTCGATCAGTTCCTTGATCTGGTCGACGATGTCGGCATCGGCCGGATCGCTGCCGATCTCGTCGTCCTCGGGCGGCGGCACGGCGATGCCGTTACCCGCGTCCGCAAACAAAGGGGCGCCGGAGACGAAATGGTCGAGCAGCATCGAGACGACCTGCGGCTTGAGTCCGCTCCAGTCGACGCCTTCGCCGGCGGTCACCGAGACGAAATCGCGCCCGAGGAACACACCCGTCACGTCGCCCAGCGAGAACAGTGCTTCGGCCAGCGGCGAGGCGGCGGCGTCCTCCTCGGTGGTGAATTCGCGCGTGCCCGCGGTCATGACCTGCTGGCCGGGAAGGAACTTGAGCGTCGCCGGGTTCGGCGTGGTTTCGGTTTCGATGAACATGATGGAAGGCATGTAGGCCATGTCTAAGGCGGGTCAAGGGCCGCGTGCGCGCTGCCGGGCCGGTCCGCGTTCCTTTCGCGCCCGGCGCGTGGTATGCATCATTTGGTACACAGGGAGGCCAGCCCATGTTCTTCGCGCTCTTCCGCGACGGCGAGGGATGCAAGTCCTATATCCTCGGCTGCGAGGAGACCTGCGCCGCGGCGATCATCGATCCCGCGCTCGATCTGGTCGACCGCTACATCGGCGAGGTCGGCAAGCAGGGCCTGCGGGTGCGCTACATCATCGACACGCACACCCATGCCGATCATTTTTCCGGCGCGCGGGCGCTGCGCGACCATTTCGGCGCGCCGATCGTCATGCACCGCTTCTCGCCCGCGCCCTATGTCGACCTGCATGTCGAGGACGGCCACTCGCTGCCGCTGGGGGTGATGCGGATACAGATCCTGCACACGCCGGGGCACACGCGCGATCTGATGGCGGTCCATGTCGAGGATCGGGTGTTCACCGGCGACACTCTGCTGATCGGCGGCACCGGCCGTAGCGATCTGCCGAGCGGCGATCCCGACCAGCTCTACGACAGCCTGTTCGGCAAGCTGCTGGCGCTGCCCGACGAGACGTTGGTCTTCCCCGCGCACGACTACAAGGGCCGCGACAACACCACCATCGGCGCCGAACGGGCGGCCAATCCCCGCCTGGCCAAGAGCGAGCGCGTGGCTTTCGTCGAACTGATGAACAGCCTGAACCTGTCGGCGCCGACCCACCTGACAGAGGCGCTGCGGACCAACATGTCGGGCGGCAAGACCGTCCGCCAGCTCCTGGCCGAAGCCGGCGCACGGGTTCCGTTCCTGTCGATGGCAGAACTGCGCCACCGCCTGGACGCGCGGCCGAACGACTTCATCATGCTCGACGTGCGCGAGAAGGAGGCCTTCGCGGCCGGCCATGTCCCCGGCGCGATCCACCTGCCGCGCGGCCAGCTCGAGCTGCGGGTGAACGACATCCTGCCCGATCCCGGCGTGGAGATTCTCGCCATCTGCGAATTCGGCAAGATCTCGACGCTCGCCGCCGCTACCCTGCGCGACCTTGGTTTCGCGCGCGCCGCGGCGCTCGACGGCGGCATGGCCGTCTGGCGCGAGAGCGGTTATCCGGTGGAGCAGAGCTCCCCGTAATTATCAGGCGTAACGATCAGGCGAGGTCGTAGGCGACGGTCCGGCGCTGCCGCCGGCGCAACGCGCCTCCCGCCAGGCCGATGCCGACGATCATCATGCCCCAGGTCGCCGGCTCGGGGACCGCTGCAGTTCGCGCTACAGAGAAACGGACCTCGTCGATGTTGTTGCCGTTGCCGCGCAGGTTGTAGCTGATCGTCTGCAGGTTGTTGGCCAGGGCGCCGAGGCTGAAGCTGTCGTTGCCTTCGAGGCCGCGGCCGGCGGTGCCGGTGGGATAGCTCACCCCGGCGACGCCGTATTGCGCGTCCTGCGCATCGAGAGCGCTCAGCGAGTTGGGAAGGATCGAGACGACGTTCGAGCCGGCATCGAGCTTGATCTGGAACGTGCCCGCAACATCGCCGCCGTTGTTGCCAGGGGAGTCGAAGTGAAACAGGAAGATCTGCTGGGTCGTCAGACCGTTCACGATCGTCTTCTCGAGGAAGATGTAAGGCGTCGTTCCGCTCGTATAGGTTCCGGCATCGTTGGCCAGGCTCTGACCAGCGGTCAGCGTCCCGACCGTGCCGTTGAAATTGATAATGGTCGCAGCGGAAGCCGGCATGGCGAGCGTGAGCAACGAAAGAGCCGTCGATGCGGCAGATGCCTTCAACTTGTTCATTCTGATCCCTTGTCCCGGCTGCGAGATTTTGCGGCCCGTTCGGCAGATCGGGCCCGTATCGGTCGTTACCTTAACCGCTAATGATTGTCGGGCGGTTAAGCCGTACTCGGGAGAGGGATTGAGCAGGACTCGATCTGCCATCGTTCCGCCTGCGCCCAATTCCCAATCGCTCCTTCCCGCGATAAAGCCCTCGGCAAAGGAGACAGAGACATGGCGCGTTCGATCATCGTTACCGGCGGATTCGGGGTTCTGGGGCAGGCGGTTGCCGAGGCTTTCGCCAGGCAGGGCGACAAGGTCGCGCGCGTCGATTTCGCACCCAGCCCGGCCGCGCCGCTGGCCGGCTCGCTCGACATCGGCGGGGTGAACCTGACCGACAGCGATGCCACCGCGGCCGCGCTCGACAAGGTCGCGGCGGCGCATGGCGGGATCGACGTGCTGGTCAACGTCGCCGGCGGCTTCACCTGGGAGACCCTGGAAGAGGGCACCCTCGACAGCTGGGCGCGGATGCAGGCGATGAACCTGATGACCAACGCGACGATCACCAAGCTGGCGCTGCCCGCGCTGAAGGCTGCGGATCACGGGCGCATCGTCAACATCGGTGCGGGCGCCGCGATCAAGGCCGGCATGGGCATGGGCGCCTACACTGCCTCAAAGTCTGGCGTGCACCGGCTGACCGAAGCCCTGGCCGAGGAACTTGGCGGCACCGGCGTCACGGTCAACGCCATCCTGCCGAGCATCATCGATACGCCGACCAACCGCGCCGACATGCCCGACGCCGATACCTCGGGCTGGGTGAAGGCCGAAGCGATCGCCGACGTGATCCTGTTCCTCGCCTCGCCGGCCGCGCGCGGCGTGACCGGCGCGCTGATCCCGGTGACGCGCAACGGGTGAGGCCATGCGGATCCTCCCTGTTCCGCGCAGTGGGACGGGGAGGTTGCTGCGATCTGACGCGATCTGGGCTGTCCTACACAGACAAGTTCTGTGAAAATCGCGGCCGTTCTTTGAAATCGTCCTCTCTCTCTGAAATCAGGCGTGAAAGCCTGCGCGCAGCCGACTCACCGTACAGAATCTCCACGCGCCATTTGTGTGAAGATCGCGAAGTTCGGGAAAATCACGGACCCCCGCCTATTCACTGGTCCTTAATCGCTGGCCTCCCTATATCCGGCCGCGATGATACTGCTCTCGCGCTTCTCCCGCACGCTCGCCTGTTTGCTCCCGCTCCTGCTGCTTCCGGTTGCGGCTCCCGCACCGGCCAAGGAGCAGGTTCCGTGGCTCTACAAGGGCAGCGACGTTCCGCCCGATCGCGAATGGACCTTCGGCGAATTGTCCAACGGGATGCGCTATGCCGTGCGCAACAACGGCGTGCCTCCGGGCCAGGTCTCGATCCGCATCAACATCGACGCCGGCTCGCTCAACGAGACCGATGAGGAACAGGGTTTCGCCCACCTCCTCGAACACCTGCTGTTCCGCCAGTCGAAGTATCTGGGCAATGGCGAGGCGATCCCCACCTGGCAGCGGCTCGGCGCGAGCTTCGGCAACGATACCAATGCCGAGACCACGCCGACGCATACGGTGTTCAAGCTCGACCTGCCCAATGCGACGCCGGCCGCGCTCGATGAAAGCTTCAAGCTGCTCTCGGGCATGGTCACCGCGCCGACGCTGAGCGAAGCCAATATCCGCACCGAAGTGCCGATCGTGCTGGCCGAGATGCGCGAGCGCGGCGGTGCGGCACAGCGCGTGCAGGATGCCAGCCGCAAGGTGTTCTACGCGGGCCAACCGCTGGCGAGCCGCGCGCCGATCGGCACCGTGGCGACGCTCAACGGCGCGCATCAGGACGCTGTCCGCGCCTTCCATGCGCGCTGGTACCGGCCCGAGACCACCACCATCGTCGTCGCGGGCGATATCTCGCCGGCTGAAAGCGCGGCGCTGATCAAGAAGTGGTTCGCCGATTGGAAAGTCGCCGGCAAGCCGACCTCGGCGCCCAGCTATGGCGATCCCGTCGCGCCCAAGGATGCCGATCCAGCCAATCCGGTCGGCGAGACGCAGGTGCTGGTCGAGCCCGATCTGCCGCGCAACATTTCCTATGCGATCCTGCGCCCCTGGCGAAAGGTCAACGATACGATCGTCTATAACCAGGGGCTGATGACCGACAGCCTGGCCCAGGCGATCATCAACCGTCGGCTCGAGGCCAAGGCGAGGGCGGGCGGCAGCTACCTCGTCGCCCAGGTCAGCCAGGACAATGTCAGCCGCTCGGTCGACGGCACTTTCGTCTCGGTGACGCCGCTCGGCGATGACTGGCAGGCGGCGGTGAAGGACGTGCGCGCAGTGATCGCCGACGCCTTGGCCACGCCGCCGTCGCAGGAGGAGATCGACCGCGAAATCGCCGAAATGGAAGTCGCCTTCCAGACCCCGGTCGAGCAATACAAGCTGCTGCCGGGTTCGCGCGTGGCCGACGACCTGATCAACGCGCTCGACATTCGCGAGACCGTTGCGGCGCCCGACGCCGTGCTCAGCATCTTCCAGAAGTCGAAACTGTTGTTCACCCCGCAGGCCGTGCTCGATCACACGCGCAAGCTCTTCAAAGGCACGGTGACCCGTGCGCTGTTAGTGACGCCGAAGTCCGGCGAAGGCGACGCAGGGGCGCTGCGCCAGGCCTTGCTGACGCCGGTCACGGGCGACGCCAGCGTGCGGCTTGCCGGCAAGCCGATCCGTTTCGACGAGATGCCGCCGATCGGTGAGCCCGGCAGGCTTACCGCCCTCGCACCGATGGGCTTGCTCGGCATCGAGCAGATCGAGTTCGCCAACGGCGTGAAAGTCATGATGTGGCCGACCCAGGACGAGCCGGGCCGCGTCGCGGTCAAGGTTCGCTTCGGCGGCGGCTATCGCTCGTTCGCTTCGGGTGATGCGCCCTATATCGCGCTCGGCCAGATGGCGCTGGTCGGCTCGGGCGAGGGCACGCTCGGCCAGGAGGAACTCGATCGGATATCCACGGGCCGCAAGATGGGTTTCGATTTCAGTATCGAGGATGCTGCCTTCGAATTCTCGGCGGACACCCGCCAGGCCGATCTCGCCGATCAGCTCTATATCTTCGCTGCCAAGTTCGCGATGCCGCGCTGGGATGCCAACCCGGTGCTGCGTGCCAAGGCTGCCGCGCGGCTGCAGTACGAGACCTATGCGACATCGCCGCAGGGCGTGCTGGAGCGCGATCTCAAGTACCTCCAGCGCGATCGCGATCCTCGCTTCCGTATGCCGCCGCCCGCCGAGCTCGACCAGGCTACTGTCGATGGCTTCAAGAAGGTCTGGTCGCGCGCACTGGCGAATGGCCCGATCGAAGTCCAGGTCTATGGCGATTTCGACCGTGTCGAGACGATCGCTGCTCTGCAACGGACCTTCGGCGCGCTGAAGACGCGTCTGCCGCTGCCCAAGGATACGGCACCGGCCACGGCTCGCTTCCCTGCCGGCAATGGCCAGCCCGTCGTGCTGACCCATCGCGGCGATGCCAATCAGGCTGCGGCGGTCGTCTCTTGGCCGACCGGCGGCGGTTCGATCGGCATCACCGAGTCGCGCAAGATCGAGATCCTGACCCAGCTCTTCACCGACCGGCTGCTGCAGGCGATGCGCGAGAAGCTCGGCGCCAGCTATGCGCCGCAGGTCTATTCGACCTGGCCGCTCGATCTCGACAGCGGCGGCTCGATAACGGCCATGGCGCAACTCCAGCCCGATGGGGTGTCGGCGTTCTTCACCACGGCGCAGGAGATCGCGGCCGACCTCGTCGCCAAGCCCGTCACTGCCGATGAACTCGAGCGGGTGGTCGAACCGCTGCGTCAGCGCATAACCCGCGCTTCGACGAGCGCCGCCTTCTTCATGTACCAGCTCGAAGGGGCGACGGCCGATCCGTCGCGCGTAGCCGGTATCCGTTCGATCCTGCACGACTATACCGTGACGACCCCGGCCGAGATGCAGGAACTGGCGGCGCGCTATCTGCAGCCGGGCAAAAGCTGGCGCCTGGCGGTGCTGCCGCAGCAGCAGACTGGAGCACCGGCAACCCCCGCCGTGCGGTAATATCGATCACACTGGGCGGAAATCCAGCTTTTGCAATTGCCGCGTGCGGCAGCTATGGCGCGCGGCCTGCATAAGGAGTGTTTTGACGTGGCGAGTAACTGGACACCTGACGGCTGGAAGGCGCAAGAGGCACGGCATCTGCCCGCCTATGGCGATTCCGCGAAACTGGGCGAGGTCGAGGCGACCTTGACGAAGTTTCCGCCGCTGGTCTTCGCCGGCGAAGCGCGTGCGCTTAAGCATGACCTTGCCGAAGTCGCCGCGGGCCGCGGTTTTCTGCTCCAGGGCGGCGACTGCGCCGAGAGCTTCGCCGAGTTCCATCCGGACAACATCCGCGACACGTTCCGCGTGCTGCTGCAGATGGCGGTCGTGCTGACCTTCGCCAGCAAGCAGCCGGTGGTGAAGCTGGGGCGTATCGCCGGCCAGTTCGCCAAGCCGCGCTCGGCGCCGACCGAGACGATCGGCGACGTCGAGCTGCCAAGCTACCTCGGCGACATCATCAACGGCGTCGAGTTCGATGCGGCCACCCGCAAGAACGATCCCGAGCGGATGCTGCGCGCCTATAGCCAATCGGCCGCGACGCTGAACCTGATCCGCGCCTTCGCGCATGGCGGCTATGCCAACCTGCGCCAGGTGCACCAGTGGACGCTCGACCACATCGGTCGCAGCCCCTGGGCGGCCAAGTTCTCCGATCTCGCCGACCGTATCGGGGAGGCGCTGGACTTCATGCAGGCCTGCGGGGTCGATCCGCAGACCGTGCCGCAGCTTCAGGGAACGAGCTTCTACACCAGCCACGAGGCGCTGCTGCTGCAGTACGAGCAGGCGCTGACCCGGCGCGATCTGCTGACCGGCGACTGGTACGACTGCTCGGCACACATGCTGTGGATCGGCGACCGCACCCGCTTCGAAGGTTCGGCCCATGTCGAGTTCCTCCGCGGCGTCGGCAATCCGATCGGCATGAAGTGCGGCCCGAGCCTCGAGCCCGACGCGCTGCTCAAGCTGCTCGACACGCTGAACCCGGGCCGCGAGGCGGGCCGGATGACGCTGATCAGCCGCTTCGGCGACGACAAGGTCGAGGAAGGCCTGCCCAAGCTGGTACGCGCGGTGAAGCGCGAAGGTCATCCGGTGGTGTGGTCGTGCGATCCGATGCACGGCAACGTCATCAAGACCAACACCGGCTACAAGACGCGTCCGTTCGACCGTATCCTCAACGAAGTGCGCGGCTTTTTCGCCGTTCACCGCGCCGAGGGCACCCACGCCGGCGGTATCCATATCGAGATGACCGGCCAGGACGTGACCGAATGCACGGGCGGCGCGATCGCCATCACCAACGAAGGGCTGGCCGACCGCTACCACACGCATTGCGATCCGCGTCTCAATGCCGCGCAGTCGATCGAGCTGGCTTTCCTGCTCGCCGACATGCTGAACCTCGAGGCGACAGAGCGCACGCGGCAGGCGGCGTAAAACTAACTATTGCAAATTCATGGGAGCCTGACACGGGTTGGCGTGTTAGGCTCTCCATGCACGGAGGCGCGATCCGGGAGGACACCGAGGTGGGGGCTGCTCTTGCCGACAGCTATCGCGTCGATTCGTATCGTGCCGTCCGGGCGCTGAGCGAAGCGCTCGTCGCGCCGCTGTCTGACGCCGACGCTACGCTCCAGTCGATGCCCGATGCCTCACCGGCGAAGTGGCACCTGGCGCATACCACCTGGTTCTTCGAGACCTTCCTCCTGCGCGATCATCTCGACGGCTATCGGCTGTTCGACGAGCGCTGGCCCTTCCTATTCAATTCCTATTACGAAGCCGAAGGGCCGCGCCATCCACGCGCCGCGCGCGGCATGCTCGCGCGTCCGGCTGTGTCCGAACTGCTGGCCTATCGCGCGCATGTCGATGACGCGATGGCGGCGCTATTGGGTCGCGCAGAGCTGGCCGGGCTGATCGAACTGGGGCTGGCGCACGAGCAGCAGCATCAGGAACTGCTGCTCACCGACGTCAAGCACGCGCTGTGGAGCAATCCGCTCGGACCGGCCTATGCGCTCGCTTCGCCGGGCGCAGGCTCAGGCGGCGAGACGGGCTGGATCGAGCATCCCGGCGGCATCGCCCGGATCGGCCACGCCGGCCAGGGTTTCGCCTTCGACAACGAAGGGCCGTCGCACCGCGTGCTGCTCGAACCTTTCGCGCTGGCGGATCGACTGGTGAGCAATGCCGAATGGGCCGCCTTCATTGCCGATGGCGGCTACCGCACCCCCGCGCTCTGGCTGTCCGATGGCTGGACCTGGGTCCAGCAGGAGAAGATCGCCGCGCCGCTCTATTGGCACGAGGGCGAAAGCTTTACCCATGCGGGGTGGCAGGATCGCGATCCCGCAGCGCCCGTGACGCATGTCTCCTATTACGAGGCCGATGCCTTCGCGACCTGGGCCGGGGCGCGGCTGCCCACCGAGTTCGAGTGGGAAGCGATCGGGCAGGGGCATGATGCCGCGGCCGGCAACCAGTTGGATGAAGCGCGCGCAGTCCTGCCCACGGGCTCGGCCAGCCTGTTCGGCGATTGCTGGCAATGGACCCGCTCCGCCTATCTGCCTTATCCCCGCTTCCGCCCGGCCGAAGGCGCGGTGGGCGAGTACAACGGCAAGTTCATGAGCGGCCAGTTCGTGCTCAAGGGCGCGAGCTGCGCGACGCCGCGCGGCCATTCGCGGGCCAGCTACCGGAATTTCTTCTACCCCCACCAGCGCTGGCAGTTCACCGGCCTGCGCCTGGCCAAGGATATCTGATCATGGCGCTGCTCGCTGAATGCTCCTTGGCCGAACGCGATCTGATCGAGGCTCCCGACGATGGCCTCCACGCACAGTTCCGCTGCGACGTGCTGACCGGGTTGGCCCGGCCCCAGAAGGTCATCCCGGCGCGCTGGTTCTATGACCGCAAGGGCAGCGAGCTGTTCGAGGAAATTACCCGGCTGCCAGAATATTACCCGACGCGCGCGGAGATCGAGATCCTGCGCGAGCGCTGCGGCCAGATTGCCGCCGATGTCGGCGCGGGCCGCGCGGTGGTCGAATTTGGCGCCGGCAGCACTGCTAAAACCCCGCTGTTGCTCGATTGCATCGCGGCTGCGAGTTATGTGCCCATCGACATCTCGGGCGATTTCCTGCGCGAATCCTGCGAGGGGCTAGCGGTGCGTTATCCGGACCTCCCGATCGTTCCGGTCGAGGGCGATTTCACCCATCCGCTGGTCCTGCCCAAAACGGTGGCAGGGCGCCCCGCGCTCGGCTTCTTCCCCGGCTCGACGATCGGCAATCTCGGCCCGGCCCAGGCCGTTGACCTGCTGCGTGCCATGCGCGCGACGCTGGGCGAAGACAGCATGCTGCTGATCGGCATGGACATGATCAAGGACCGTTCGGTCCTGACCGCCGCCTACGACGATACCGCCGGCGTGACCGCCGCGTTCAACCTCAACGTCGCCGCGCGGATCAACCGCGAGCTCGGCGGCACGATCCCGGTGGAGGCGCTGCGGCACAGGATCGTCTGGAACGACGAGCAGGCGCGGATCGAGATGCATCTCGAAGCGACGCACGACATCGCCTTCGAGATCTGCGGCCGGGATTTCGCGATGCGCGCCGGCGAGACGATCCACACCGAGAACAGCCACAAGTACGACCTGCGCAGCGCCACCCAGTTGCTGCTCGCCGGGCACTGGCAGCCCTTCGCGCACTACACCGACAGCCAGAACCGTTTCATGGTGGTACTCGCCAGGGCTCGCGAAGAAGCGATCACTGCTTGACCGCGCCAGCGCGCGGGTTAAGCCTTGTCGGGGTGACCTTGCGCAAAATAATCGCGGGGCTTCTCTTGGGAGTTCTCGCCGCTTCGCCGCTCCATGCTGCGCACAACAAGTCCGCAGCATTGGGCACGGACCCGATCCAGAACGACAAGGTCGGCAGTTACGACTGGGTGCGTCCGCAGGCCGATTTCGTACGGCGCGAGGTCATGGTGCCGATGCGGGACGGTGCCGAACTGTTCACCGTCATCGTCTTTCGCAAGGGCACGCGCGACGCGCCGATCCTGCTGAGCCGCACGCCCTACAATGCAGCCTCGACCACGGCGCGCAACCGCAGCCAGACTATCACCGAGATCCTGCCGATCACCGACGCTGACTTCGTCAATGACGGCTATATCCGGGTCTATCAGGACGTCCGGGGGATGGACCGGTCCGAAGGCGAATATGTCATGACCCGCCCGCTGCGCGGGCCGCTGAACAAGACCAGGGTCGACCATTCGACCGACGCCTACGACACGATTGCCTGGCTGGTGAAGAACGTGCCCGAAACCAACGGCAAGGTCGGCATGATCGGTTCGTCCTATCTCGGCTTCACCACGCTGATGGCGTTGATCGACCCGCATCCGGCGCTCAAGGCGGCGGTGCCGCAGAGCCCGATGGTCGATGGCTGGAAGGGCGACGACTGGTTCCACAACGGCGCATTCCGCCCTTTTTCCTTTGACTACCTGTTGGCTCAGACCGCGGCGCGCGGAGGCGGCCCGCTGCCGGTCGGCAGCATGGTCGACGAATACGAGACCTATCTTGAGACCGGCTCGACGCGTGACATCGTGCGCAAATGGGGCATCGAGGACATGCCGGCCGTGCGCAAGGTGCTCGAGCATCCCACCTACGACGACTACTGGCAGGGCCAGGCGCTCGACAAACTGCTGGCGGCGCGCAAGCTGACGGTGCCGATCCTGCTCGTCGTCGGGCAGTGGGACCAGGAGGATTCTTATGGCGCCCCGGCGGTCTATCGGGCGTTGAAGCCGCAGGATCCCGACGGACAGATGGTCCACCTGGCGATCGGCCCCTGGCGGCATTCGGGGGTCAACTACGACGGGACGACGCTCGGTCCGCTGAAGTTCGAGGGCGATACCGCGGAGCAGTTCCGCAGCCGCTGGATGAAGCCCTTCCTCGACTGCCGGCTCAAGACCAATCCGCCGCCCTGCCAGACACCGCCGGTGATCACCTATGCGACCGGCGCCGACCGCTGGGAGACTTCGCAGCGCTGGCCCGACGGCGCCGAGCAGCCGCTCTACCTGGCCCCCCAGTTCGGCCTCTCGTTCCAGAAGCCCGGGGAGGCGTCGTCGGACGACTACGTGTCTGACCCCGTCAAGCCGGTGCCGATGCGCCCGCGCCCGGTGCATCTCGATGGCGACGACTGGAAGACCTGGCTGGTCCACGACCAACGCTTCGCCGACGGGCGGCCCGACGTGCTGAGCTATACCGGGCCGGTGCTCGACAGGCCACTGCACATCAAGGGCGCGCCGCGGGTAGAGCTGCACGCCGCCACCAGCGGCCGCGACGCCGATTGGGTGGTCAAGCTGATCGACGTCTATCCGCGGGAAAACACGCGCGATCCGACGATGGCCGGCTATCAGCTGCCTATCGGCATCGAGATTTTTCGCGGGCGCTACGTCGGCGGTTTCTCCACACCGGCGCCGCTCGATCCGGGCAAGCCCTATACGTTCCAGTGGTCGCTGCCCAACGTCGACCATGTCTTCCTGCCGGGCCACCGGATCATGGTGCAGGTCCAGTCGAGCCTTTTCCCGCTCTACGACCGCAATCCGCAAAGCTGGGTTCCGGTTGTCTTCGACGCCAAGCCCGGCGACTATGTCAAAGCGACTCAGACGATCTACCGCGGGGGGGATGCCGCGAGCGCCGTCTGGCTGCCTGTGACAAAGGATTGAGCCGGCCGGGAAAGGCCGGTCGGAGAGGAAGCTATAATGGATCTTGCAAAATATGGTCCCTGGGCCCTGATCACCGGGGGCTCGGAAGGTGTCGGCGCAGCTTTTGCACGGCAACTCGCGGCCGACGGCTTCAAGCTGGTTCTGGTGGCGCGTAAGCCCGAGCCGCTCGAGGAACTGGCCGCAGAACTGCGCGGCAAGGGCGCCGAAGTGCGCGTGCTGTCGGCCGATCTCAGCAAGCCCGACGTGCTCGATCACGTTCGGGCCGTGACTGACGACATCGAGATCGGCCTGCTCGTCTACAACGCCGGCGCCAACAACACGCGCGGCAACTTCATCGAACTGCCGCGCGAAGTGCCGGACTCGGTGATCGCGATCAACGTGCTCGGCCAGACCGAATTCGCCCGCCATTATGGTGCGCCGATGATCGCGCGCGGGCGCGGCGGCATCATCCTCACGGGTTCGCTCGGCGGCTATCTCGGCTCGGCCACGCTGGCCGCCTATACCGCCGCCAAGGCCTTCAGCCGGGTCTTCACCGAGGCGCTCTGGGCCGAATGCCAGCCGCTGGGCGTCGACGTGCTGCATCTCAACATCGGCTTCACTGCGACTCCGGCGATGGCGCGGCTCGGCCTGCCGATCGAATATGCCGAAGCGCCCGAGAACGTCGCGCGCGAAGGCCTCGATAACATCGCCAACGGGCCGGTCTGGATCGTCAGCACCAAGGGTAATCTGGAACAGGCGAAGCGGACTTCGATCGTGGAAAACCGCGCTGAGACCGTGCGCGCTTTCCAGATCGGGCCGCGCGAGGATACCGGCAAGGCGGCCATCGAACAGGAAGAACTCGCTAATGGATCTTGAGAAATACGGCCCCTGGGCGCTGATCACCGGGGGCTCGGAAGGCGTCGGCGCGGCCTTTGCACGCAAGCTGGCTGCGCAGGGTTTCAAGCTCGTGCTGTCGGCGCGCAAGCCGGGGCCGCTCGAAGAGCTCGCCGCCGAACTGCGCGCGGGCGGAACCGAGGTGCGGATATTGTCGGCCGATCTCAGCAAGCCCGACGTGCTCGACCGACTGCGCGAAGTGACCGACGACATCGAGGTCGGTCTGCTGATCTACAACGCCGGCGCGAACAACACGCGCGGTAACTTCGTCGAGCTGCCTGAGGAAGTGACCCAGTCGGTCATTGCGATCAACGTGCTGGGCCAGGCTAACCTTACTCGGCACTACGGCGCGGCCATGGCCAAGCGCGGGCGCGGGGGGATCATTCTGACCGGATCGCTGAGCGGCTACATGGGCTCCCCCCTCGCTGGTCGCCTACACCGCTTCAAAGGCGTTCAGCCGGGTCTTCACCGAAGGGCTCTGGGCCGAGATGCAGCCGCTCGGCGTTGACGTGCTGCACCTCAACATCGGCTTCACCGCGACCCCGGCCATGGCGCGGCTCGGCATGGACCTGACCCACGCCCAGGCGCCCGAGGATGTCGCGCAGCAGGGGCTCGACAATATCGCCAACGGCCCGATCAAGATCGCCGGCGATGAAGCCAATGTCGAACGCGCACGACAGCGTTCCGTGGTAGATCGCCGGGGCGAAGCAATCCGGGCTTTCTCAACGCCGCCGCGCGAGGCTACCCTGAAGAAATGAGCGCATTCGATCTCGCGGGAAAACTCGCAGTCGTCACCGGCGGTGCCAGCGGCATCGGCGTCGGCATTTCCGAACTGCTGGCCGAGGCCGGGGCGACGGTGGTCATCGCCGACATCGACGCCGCGCGCGCCGCGGACCAGGCCGATGCGCTGAAAGGCGCCGGGCACAAGGCGGCGTCGGTCGCGGTCAACCTGGCCGACGAGGCTTCGGTCGTCGCCGCCTGTGCCGAGATCGTCGCCGAGCACGGCACGCCCTGGGTGCTGGTCAACAACGCGGGCCTCCAGCACCGCGAGCTGCTGCTCGAAGGCAGCGTCGCGCATTGGGAACGCAACAATGCGGTCAACGCGCGTGGGCCGTTCCTGATGATCCGCGAGATCGGCAAGGCGATGGTCGCGGCGGGGCGGGGCGGACGGATCGTCAATGTCGCCAGCTCGGGCCTGATCGGCCAGATGGTCCACGGCCTCTCGGCCTATCTCGCCTCGAAGGGTGCGCTCGCGGCGCTGACCCAGGCGAGCGCGATGGAACTCGCCGAGCACGGCATCACGGTGAACACGGTGCTCCCTGGCGGCGTGGGAACGCCCGGCGCGATCGGTGCTGAGGGTCCGCCGCCCGTGGGCCCCGGCAACCGCCGTCCGCCGCTGGGCATGTGCGAGCCGCGCGACATCGGCTCGGCCGTGCTCTATTTCGCCACGCCGATGGCGCGCTATGCGACCAACCAGACGATCTGCGTCGACGGCGGTTTCTCGATCACCTGATACGAAAAAGGGGCCGCGCTTTCACGCGGCCCCTCGCTATTTCCGGCGTTGCCGCGCCTACTTCGGCGGCATGCGGATCGCGCCGTCGAGGCGGATCAGCTGGCCGTTGAAATAGGTGTTGCGCGTCAGTTCCATCACCAGGCTGGCGAATTCCTCGGGCTTGCCGAGGCGCTTGGGGAAGGGCACCGCGGCGCCGAGGCCGTTGAACACCGCCTCGTTCATTTCCTTGACGCGCAGCATCGGCGGCGTCGCGAACGTGCCGGGCAGGATCGCGTTGACGCGGATGCCGAGGTCCATCAGGTCGCGCGCCATCGGTAGGACCATGGCGTTGACCGCGCCCTTGCCGCCGCCATAGGCGACCTGGCCGATCTGGCCGTCCTGCGAAGCCGCCGACGAGGTGAAGATGATCGCGCCGCGCTCGCCGTCGTCGTTGAGCGGATCGGCATTGGCCATGCCCAGCGCGGCGATCGAGGCGACGCGGTAGGAGGCGACCCAGATACCTTCGGCCGACTTCGCGATCTGCTCGGTCGCGGTACGCTTGTAGCCGCCCGTGGTCTTGTCGAACGAGATCGTCTTGCCGCCGCCGGCGACGACCGCGCAGTGCACCACGACGCGCTCCTGGCCGTGCGCGGCGCGGGCCTTGGCGAAGCCGGCTTCGACGCTGGCCTCGTCCATGATGTTGACGTTGCAGAACACGCCGCCGATTTCCTTGGCGAACGCTTCGCCGGCTTCTTCGCTGATGTCGAAGATGGCGACCTTGACGCCCGCGGCGGCGAGCGCCTGCGCGCTGGCACGGCCGAGGCCCGAGGCACCGCCGGTGACGACGGCGGCGATGGTATTGTCGATTTTCATGAGGCAAATCTCCCGGCTTATGGGCGAATCAAACTGGTGACACGCGCCTAGCTCAAGCCGCAGGCCGTGTCGAAGGCTTCGCGGATTCCATCGCAGGGGCGTGGCTCAGGTCCGCACGACCTGCGCGAAGCCGCCTTCGGTGGTGCCTTCGACGACGATCATGTTGCGGTGGAGCGCGGAGCCGCGGATAGCTAGGGCCTCGGCATATTCGGGCGAGGCGTACCAGCGGTCGACGGCATCGCGGTCGGGGAATTCGACCAGCACGATGGCGAGCGGGGACCAGTCGCCCTCGATGACGCCGATCTTCCCGCCGCGGGCGAGATAGCGGCCACCGTACTGGGCGATCGTGGCTGGGGCCTTGGCGATGTACGCGTCCCACGCCGCTTGCGCTTCGGGTGCGACGGGGCCGACATCGGAGATCAGATAGATCGGCATGCTAGGTTTCCCTTTCGCTGGGGCGGGGGCTGACAGTTCGGCCCGGTGTCGCTAAGGGCGCGGCATGACCGAACGCTCGAAAATCCGCAACTTTAGCATCATCGCACATATCGACCATGGCAAGTCGACCCTGGCGGACCGCCTGATCCAGTTCACCGGCGGCCTGACCGAGCGCGAGATGAGCGCACAAGTCCTTGATAACATGGATATCGAGAAAGAGCGCGGGATCACCATCAAGGCCCAGACCGTCCGCCTGCAATACAAGGCCAAGGACGGCGAAACCTATGAGCTCAACCTCATGGACACCCCCGGCCACGTCGACTTCGCCTACGAGGTCAGCCGCAGCCTCGCCGCCTGCGAAGGCGCGCTGCTCGTGGTCGACGCCGCCCAGGGGGTCGAGGCGCAGACGCTGGCCAACGTCTACCAGTCGATCGAGCACGACCACGAGATCGTCCCCGTCATCAACAAGATCGACCTCCCCGCCGCCGAACCCGAAAAGGTCCGCCACGAGATCGAGGAAATCATCGGCATCGACGCCTCCGAGGCGGTGATGACCAGCGCCAAGTCGGGTATCGGCATCGCCGAAGTGCTCGAGGCCGTGGTCAAGAAGATCCCGCCCCCCAAGGGCGACGAAAAGGCCCCGCTCAAGGCCATGCTCGTGGACTCGTGGTACGACCCCTACCTCGGCGTCGTCATCCTCGTGCGCGTGATCGATGGCCGCATCACCAAGGGCCTCCAGGTCAAGTTCATGGCCGGCGGCACCGAACACCTGATCGACCGCGTCGGCTGCTTCACTCCCAAGCTCGAACAGCTCAGCGAACTCAGCGCCGGCGAGATCGGCTTCATCACCGCGCAGATCAAGGAAGTCGCCCAGGCCAAGGTCGGCGACACGATCACCACGGTCAAAGGCGGCGCCACCGAGCCGCTCGAAGGCTTCAAGGAAGTCCAGCCCGTGGTGTTCTGCGGCCTGTTCCCGGTCGACGCCGCCGATTTCGAGAAGCTGCGCGAGTCCATCGCCAAGCTGCGCCTCAACGACGCCTCGTTCAGCTTCGAGATGGAAAGCAGCGCCGCGCTCGGCTTCGGCTTCCGCGCCGGCTTCCTCGGCCTGCTCCACCTCGAGATCATCCAGGAACGCCTGACCCGCGAATACGACCTCGACCTCATCACCACCGCCCCCTCGGTCGTCTACCGCATCCAGCTGCGCAAATCGAAGACCGATGACGCGCGCGAGATCATGCTGCACAACCCGGCCGACTACCCCGATCCCAGCCGCATCGAACAGATCGACGAGCCCTGGATCAAGGCGACGATCTACACGCCCGACGAATACCTCGGCTCGATCCTCAAGCTCTGCCAGGACCGCCGCGGTATCCAGACCGGCCTCACCTACGTCGGCGGCCGCGCCCAGGTGAACTACGAACTGCCGCTCAACGAAGTCGTCTTCGACTTCTACGACCGCCTCAAGTCGATCAGCCGCGGCTACGCCTCCTTCGATTACGAGCAGATCGGCCTGCGCGAAGGCGACCTCGTCAAGATGTCGATCCTCGTCAACAACGAGCCGGTCGACGCCCTGTCGATGATCGTCCACCGCGGCGTCGCCGAAGAACGCGGCCGCCACATGTGCGAACGCCTGAAAGACCTGATCCCCCGCCACCTGTTCAAGATCCCGATCCAGGCCGCGATCGGCGGCAAGGTCGTCGCCCGCGAAACCATCGCCGCGATGCGCAAGGACGTGACCGCCAAATGCTACGGCGGCGACATCAGCCGCAAGAAGAAGCTGCTGGAGAAGCAGAAGAAGGGCAAGGCGCGGATGCGGGAGTACGGCAACGTGCAGATCCCGCAGGAGGCGTTTATCGCGGCGCTGAGAATGGGTGAGGAATAGCCACAGGCGCCTAGGTGACGTTGCGTAGCAACGGTAGACTAGAAGCTGCTGCGCGACAGAAGCGGAATTGAATGCGAGGGCCATCGCCCTCGCGCTCCCGGGAGCGGGTTCTAGTCTCTCGTTGCCGAAATTTCTTTAATAAAATAAAAGATTTAGTAGGCTATTGCAGGTCCGGGCCAACCTCCCGGCCACCTTCAGTTGGAGTGGGCTCGCGAGATAATCGAGACAACTGCACTGGTCGATGCAGTCGCTTCCACGCACAATGCGGCAAGTTGCCGGGTAGCGGTTCGGCGGTGCTGGAGGTTCAGTGCTAACGCAAGCGACGCGCGAGCATGCGCCCTCAATTCCTTGTAGCTGGCACCAGGAAAGACATGTCCGATATACGCTTCAAGCATTCGGTTCGCGTCCGTTTCGCTTGGAGTAACCCCATCAAGCGATTCGTGGATTTGCGGATCATAGACCGCTTGCGCCAGAGATATGATGACTTCCCGACAAATCAGGCCGATTGCTTGGAAGTCTTCTTCGGCTTTGGCCAATTCGAGTTGATCACGAGCCTTCGCCAAAGCACGGTCGACGCGCTCCCATCCAGTCGCCTCTCGGGGTTCTGATGGCAGTGATGATTGTTTTGCGATTGCCTCAATAGCAGCGCCAAAAAGTTGGCGAACATGCTGCCTTCGTTCCCGGTATTGGCCGAAGTGTTCGCTCCAGTAGTGATACCATGCCCACAGGTCTTCATATGGGTTCTCGTATGCGACGCCTTGCGGAAGGGTTTGGCGAATGCGCACTTCCCGCGCCCGATAGTAGTCGTTCACGTCCTGAATACGCTCACCGCCGGTTGCGACGGAGATCATTACGGCGCGTTGAATCAGCAGCTCGGCCAGCAGCGCCGGTGCGCCCCGCACAGCGGCGGCGTGGTCAGCTAGAACAGTGATCTTATCGAAAGTCTTCCAATGAAGGCTGGAGACGGCTTCGGCGATCCGCTTCCGATCTTCATGCGGGAGTGCTTTCATTGCGTCCGCGATCAGCTTCGGAGCGCGAACGACCACGGCGTCTTCGAGTATGTCGATTTCCCATGTGCCGACGTCGACTTCTTCGATCGACGCTTGGCAGTGACGTAGGAGCATCGAAAGGTCGAGACGTTGCAGGCTCTCCAGGAATTTGCAGGCTGTTTCTGTCAGGTCAGACATTCGACGGTTATGATCATTGTGCGGACACCGTTCAATCTTCTAACGTTGACCAACGCGGTTTGCCGTGGAGGAGATTCGTCTTGGCGGTGAAGCCGTCCGCATTTGTTCTAATGCCATTCGAAGAAAGCTTCGCTGACATATATAAGCTCGGCATACAGGCCGCAGCGACGGAATGTGGTGTTATCGCTGAACGGGTTGATGAGCAGACATTCTCCGAGACGATCTTGGAGCGTATTTATCGACAGATCGAAACCGCCGATTTTGTGATCGCCGATATGACCGGGCGGAATCCAAACGTTTTCTACGAAGTGGGCTATGCTCATGCGCGCGGCAAACTCTGCACCCTCTTGACCCAAACTGCAGATGACATTCCGTTCGACCTGCGCCACCATCGTCATATTATATATAATGGGTCCATTCAGACGCTAAAAGAAAGACTCCTAAAAGAAATTGAATGGTTAAAGCGAGAGCGGGAAAAGCAAAGTACAAATTCGTTTACAGTTGAGTTAAAGGCGCCTGACGGTGAATTAATAAAAAATTCTTATTCGGCTGAGGCTCAGGTGGAATTTGTTTTTGATATAAACAATAAAACAAAAATGAAATCTCCAGAAATAGAGGCTATTTATCTATATACTGGAGAAAGGTGGAAATTTAAACAAGCTGGAGAGGAATGTCCATCATCTCCAAGCCATATCAAAGATAAGCAGTTGAGGCATTTTATTAAATCTCCAGTTCCAAGGTTGTCTCCCGGTGCGTGGGCGCAAATTAAGGTTGAGGGGACAAAAAATGTCTGGTCGAAATGGTCGGGAGATGAGCTTAAGGAAAAGTATACGCTCTCAGGATTTTTGACACTTGAGATATTTACTTCTGAAGGCGCCTTCAAAGAGCAGATTGATGTAAAATGCGAGGTAGAGGAATTCCCATTCTGATATTGGCGGATATAATATCCGCGTCATGAACGCGCATCCGTCGCCCCTGCGGAGGCAGGGGTCTAGATGACGGCGCGTTCCCGCATCTTTCGTTTAAGGGGGGAGCTTGGTTGGCCCCTGCCTTCGCAGGGGCGACGGAGGTTGTTGGGGCTGGGGTTTCGTGGATACACCTCGCCAAAGGTAACGGGGGCGAGGGGGGCAATGGCCCCCCTCATGATCCTCCCTCTCACCACCTGCCCCTAAACGGCGTAGCCCGCCCATCATCGGGCCAGCCGTGCTTGATCGAGACCGTGCGGTGGCTCGCCGGCTCCTCCGGGGCGGTCGGCGCTGCGGGCTCGGCGGGGGCGTCTTCGAAATCGGCCTCCTCGACGTCGGCGGCATCGTCATCCGCCTCCGCTGGCCCGGGCAGGGCGAGGCGGCGTTTGCGGGCGGCGTCCAGTTCGGCTTCCAGGCGCCTTTCCTCGGCGCTCATGTCGGCGCGGCGGCGTTCGGCCATCAGGTCGAGCTTGCGGTTGAGGCGCTCGACGACCGCCTCGGATTCGGTGCGCTTCTCGGTCTCCCATTCGTGGCGCCACTCGGCCTTGAGCTTTTCGAGCTGCTGGCGGGTGTAGGCGTTCTCCTTGTGCGCGCCGCCCTCGCCGAAGCGCTTCGGCGCGCGGTTGCGCAGGAGGAACATCAGCAGGCGGTCGTTGTACTTGCGGCGGGTGCCGATGAGCTTGCCGTAGGAATAGACGGGCACCTCGACGCCGTTGAGGGCGCGATCCATGGCTATGTCCTCGAGCCGCTGGACGCCGCAGGCGAGCGCGGCGTCCCAGGCCTTGCGGAACTCGCCCGCCTGTTCGTGGCGGCGCAGCAGGTAGGCGCCTTCGGGGGTCATGTTGACGGCGTGGGCGGCGGACTTGACGCTGCCGGTATCGGCCAGCGCTTCGATGAAGCCGCGCTGGCGCTCGGGCGTCCAGCCGTCGTGGCGGTTGTAGTGGCGGGGGACGGGGGTGAACGCGGGTATTGTACCCTTTTTGTTCTTTTGGCGGCTGTGGTCGATCATCGGGCGGAGGCTCCGGCGGTGTGGGGATAGCTCGGGAGCCTGGCATGGGTTGGGGGATGTAGGAAAGTGGAGAAGGGCCCCGAAGGAGGGAAGGGCCCACCCCCAACCCCTCCCGCAAGCGGGAGGGGGGAGTTTTAGCGCTGGCTCCCCCTCCCGCTTGCGGGAGGGGGCAGGGGTGGGCCTGTCAGGCCATGGTCGCCAGGGCCGTGCCGATCGCGACCATGACGAGCACGGCGAGCAGCAGGCCGATCAGCCAGGCGGGGATGCCGTTCCACTCGGTCGGCTGGACCGCGGGGAGGCGGGGCCAATCGGCGAGCGGGGGCTCGTCGGAGTCGCGCGGCGTCTCGGCGCGCACGAGGGGGTAGACGTTGGAGGTTCCGGCGGCCTCGTCTTCCGCCGACTGCGGCGTGCGGCGCGGCTCGGGCTGGCGGAAGCCGTGAGCCCCGTAATCCGATTTAGGCCGCGAGACCATGTCGGGGCCGCTGATCTCGCTGACCATGGCGAGCTTCTCGAAAGCGAGCGACAGCTTCTGGTCGGCGAGGTGGCGGGCGATGGCCTGCCATTCGGCGTGGGCGGGGTTCTCGGTGCCCGGCTGGGGGAGGCGTTCGACGATGCGCTCCATCTCGGCGTCGACCGCGTGGAGCCGGTCCATCGCCGCCATGGCCGCGTGGCGGTCGCCGCACTTGATCGCGAGTTGCAGCCGGGTGAGCCCGAGCGCGCCGGCGCGCGAAAGCTGGAGCGTGCGGCTGAGCTCGGCCGCGAGGTGGGAGACGGGGTCGAGCGGCACGGCCGGGGCGGTGGGCTCGGCCTCGGGGGACACCTCGGGCTCCTGGAAGTGCGGGCCGAGGTAGGGATTGGGCGCGAGCGTCGCCGGGCGCCGCGGCAGATCGGCCATGCGGTAGGCGATCGTCGGCGCGGATGTACTGGCTGGCGTTGATGTCGGCTGCTTCGGCGAATTCGTCACTGTGTCCTCCCGGCCCCGCGGGTTCCTAAGGGCAAAACGGGGCGGCAGGGAACCGCGTTCCGTCCGGGCGTTCGCGGCCTGCGGCGAGGGACAGGGCGGCGGTTGGTTAGCCGATAAGTTAACCATATCACGGCCTTGGCGGCGGGGCTTTCGCCAATCTGTCAGCCAAGTGCCATGGGCGTCCGGTAAGGCATTCTGGGGCTTGGTGGATCTTCACGAGAAGACCCTTGGCAGCGGAGAATTGCGATGAAAATTACGGGAACGACGGATTCGGACATCCTCAACGGCACGGCGGGCGACGACCAGATCTTCGCGCTCGACGGTGACGACACGGTCCACGGCAAGGACGGCGCCGACAAGATCTACGGCAGCTTCGGCGACGACGACCTGTTCGGCGATACCGGCAACGATTCGCTGTTCGGCGGCGACGGCAACGATTCGCTCAACGGCGGCGCGGGCATCGACATCCTCAATGGCGGCGAAGGCGACGACAAGCTGTTCGGCGGCGACGACCGCGACCGGCTGGCGGGCGGCAACGGCATCGACGTGCTCAACGGCGGCAACGGCGACGACGACCTCGCCGGCGGCGGCGACAACGACACGCTGGTCGGTGGCAACGGCATGGACTTCCTCACCGGCGGCCTGGGCAAGGACGTGATGACCGGCGGCGCCGATGCCGACACCTTCTTCTACTACTCGCTCGACGAGACCGGCGTGGGCGTGGCCGACCGTGACGTCATCACCGACTTCCAGGTCGGCATCGACAAGATCCACCTCGCCGGCTTGGGCCTGACCGCGGACAACATCAGCTTCCAGCAGACCGCGGCCTTCACGCTGGTGAACATCGACCTGGATGCCGACCACGTGCCCGACTACCAGATCCAGCTCAACAAGGCGGTCGGGGTGACGCTGAACGATATCCTGCTCTGATCGGGCTGCTCTGAGCGTCAGGCGGCAGTTCGCTCCCATGCTGGCGCGTGCGGGCAGTGCAGCTTTTTGCACTTGCCCCGCGCGCGCCAGCGTTCAAAGGTGCCCGTAAACCGACAAACACGGGAGAATCCAATGCCGCGCGCGACAATCAACGGAATAGGCATCGAGTACGAGCTGCACGGGCCGGAGGGCGGCAAGCCCGTCGCGCTGACGCCGGGTGGGCGCTTCCACATGGACACCCCGGGCATCCGCGAATTCGCGCTCGAGCTGGCCAAAGGCGGCCGCCGCGCGCTGATCTATGATCGGCCGAACTGCGGCAAGTCCGACGCCTATGTCGGCGGGCTCAGCGAGAGCGAGAACCAGGCCGAAGCGCTGACCGGGCTGATCCGCCACCTCGGCCTCGGGCCGACGGCGATCATCGGCGGCTCGGGCGGCAGCCGCGTCTCGCTGCTCGCCGCGGCGCGCGATCCCGAGATCTGCTCGCACCTCGCGCTCTGGTGGATCAGCGGCGAGCCGATCGGGCTGATGCAGCTTGCCGGCTACTATTGCGGCGAGGCGGCGGGGCTGTGCAGCGTCGGCGGCATGGAAGCCGTGATGAACGCGACGTCCTGGGCCGAGAACTTCGCGATGAGCCCGACCTCGAAGGACTATGTCCGCAATTTCGATCCGGCCAAGTTCATCGAGATCATGCAGCGCTGGGCGACCTCGTACCAGCCGTCGGACATCTCGCCGGTGCCGGGGATGAAGCCGGTCGACTTCGCGCGCATCCGTGTGCCGGCGATCGTCTTCCGCAGCCATTCGAGCGACCTGTCGCACACGCGCACGACCAGCGACTGGGTCGCGCGGCTGTTGCCGCAGGCGCAGTACCTCGATCCGCCGTGGCGCGACGACGAATGGAACTACCAGTCGGGCAGCACCGCCGCCGGCAATGGCCATTCGCTCTTCATCTCCTGGCCGAAGCTCGCGCCGAAGATCCTCGAGCTAACTGCCTAAGAAACGGCAAACTGAAATATTTGTACGGTAAACGACGGCCCGGGAACCAACCCGGGCCGTTAGTCGTTTTTGTCACAGGGTCTCCGCATTTCGACTATCCGAACCCATAATTGAGGGGGCGTGATATGGAGCGTAGCTATCCGATCGTGCTGATCGTCGAGGACGAGCCCATCGTCCGCTTCTACGAGAGCGAACTTGCCGAGGGCGCCGGTTTTCTCACCTTGATGGCCAGCAACGCCGACGAGGCGCTACGCGAGCTCGAGGGGCCGGTCGCGGTGCGGATCCTGCTGACCGACGTCTCGATGCCCGGCTCGATGGACGGTCTGGAACTGGCCAACATGGTGCGCGAGCGCTGGCCCGACGTGCGCATCGTCGTCGCCTCGGGCCACGTCGACAGCCAGCCGGGCGACGGCTGCGAAGAGATCGTCTACGTCCACAAGCCCTTCACGCCGCACGAACTGATCGCCGCGCTGCAGAGCGTGGTCTAGCCTTTCCGGCGCTTCAGACCGGTTGGTATCGAACGGAAACCTTCGCCCGTCGGCGCATGGCGGCACCGATCATGCCGACGCCGGCCAGCATCATGGCCCAGGTCTGCGGTTCCGGCACGGGCGACGATGCCAGCGTGATCACGCGGAAATGGTCGCCCGGCGCGTCGGTCGAGAGGAAATTGAGCCGCAGGCTGTTCGCGCCCGGGCTGCCCAGCGTGATGAAATCGACACTCGGTTCCAGCCCGACCGAGGCCGGATCGAGATAGGTGACGCCCGCTGCGCCGAGATAGTTCGAGGCGATCAGCTGCGAGCGCAGGGTGATCGCGGCCAGTACCGGCGTGTCGAAAGTGATCGTTCCCTGCAGCGTCTCGCGCGCGAGCGGATCGAAGAAGACGAAATGGCTGTTGACCCGCGTGCCCGCAGCGATGTTGGTCAGCCCGAAATTGGCGATCAGTTCGTCGGTCAGAACGAAGTTCTGCGCCTCGTCGAAGGCGTAGAAGTTGTTGGTGTTGAAATTGTCCTGACCGACCGTGAACGGGCCGGTGCCGGTCAGGTTCACGAAGCTTCCGGCGCCCTGGACCGATCCGCCGTCGATCAGGCCGGACAGGACGGTTGCACCGGCCGGGACCGAGGTCGCGGCGAGAAGAGTGACGAGACCGGAAAGAAGCTTCTTCAAAATGACACCTGCTAGCCCGAGGGAGGAGCGGGCGTTTGCCCGCTCGATTGGGCTTGCGGTATCGGCGCCTTGTTACAGATAAATTTCGTTTCGGCTGTCGGCTGCGACAGCCGAATGACATTGTGCCATTTCCGTTCATTCTGCCTGCAGGCATGGGGAGCGCGGCAGTCGGCTCGCCTCGTGCCCGATGCCCGCGAAATGCGCCCCCGGCCACTTTAATGGGCACCCGGAGGCGCATCCGTTCACCAGTCGCCGAGGTGCTGAAGCTCGACCGGCAGCCCCAGAGATAGCACGTCGATGCCATATTGGGATGTTGCGAAGTCGCAACTTTGATTGCTATTTGGCAAGCAAGGCTTCTGAGCTTTACCCATCTTGTTTGCGTTAAAGACAAGGAAAATCAGTCTTATATGGTTGAAGTGAGGCTTAACTTTACCTGGGCCGGATAATTACTTTCGATAAAGTTTTAAAGTTTTTGTTAACTGCTCGACGCTATCGATATGGCATCGGGGTCGGTACCCCCGATTCAGGGACGGTACCCCTGGTAACGACAAAATCACGCCCCATCCTGGAGCCCCGCTTCGGCGGGGCTTTTCTTTGATGCCAACGAGGCAGGGGCCCGTTGCCGCACTCCATGCGGCCAAGCGCCGGTCGGGCTGCGCCTTCGCCCGTTCATCTGCATCAAGAATTCGTAATTATTCAAAGCGCGCCTGGCGGTCTATCTTCACCCCATGAGAGCGGATCGGCCGGATGGATAGGAATGTGGTCAGTCGCCTCGCACCGGATGCCGAGGCCATCGTGCAACTCTACAGGGAGGGGGCGTCCCTGGCCGACCTGGGCATTCGCTGGCACTGCCATTCGAACACGATCAAACGGTTCCTCGTTTCGCAGGACGTTGTCCTGCGTCGCTCAAGGCCAAAGCGCGGTCTGGATGAGGCGGAGATCGTCCGAATGCTGGATGAAGGTTTCGATGCGCACGAAGTGGCGCGGATGTTCAAGGTTCATCCCGAAACCCTGGCCGAGTTCCTCGTCGCAAAATGCGCAGTGATCGCATCGAACCCCGTGCGCCGACGTCGCTGACTGAACTCGGTTCGGGCCTCAGTGGTTCGTGGGGATGACGAACCTGATGGTTTCCTGGTTCGCGGCGCAGGCGGTGCCGCCGGATGGCCGAAAACTGGCCCTTCCTCAGGGCGTCGAGGGGGCAATCGCTGCCGTTCGCCCCGGTGGAACACAGCGCCGGCTTGGCTCCGATCAGGGCGCGTGCCTGAACCCTCGATAGCAGCCTTCGCGCCGAAAATGTCTGTTTTGTGCCCTCCCTGCCGCTGCAAAACCTAGGCAGGCAGGCGCCGCTGGCCGATGGAAGCTGGGAAGCACAATTCGGGAGACAGATGATGGAACGCCAGAAGGAACTGGATCTGACCGGCAAGGTCGTGATCGTTACGGGCGCCAGCCGCGGCGTGGGCAAGCAGGCCGCGCTCGACTTCGCGCGGCGCGGGGCCAGGGTGGTGCTGGCCGCGCGCACGGTCGATCCCGATCCCACCCTGCCAGGCAGCATGGGCGAGACGCTGAAGGAAATCGAGGCGCTCGGCGGCGAAGCGCTGGCCGTGCAGACCGACATCGCCAGGCAGGCGGACCTGAAGAAGCTGGTCGATACGACGGTCGAGCGCTTCGGCGGGATCGACGTGCTGGTCAACAATGCCGCTTCGACCGTCGGTTCGGTCTGGTCGAAGAAGTTTGCAGACCTGACTTTCGCGGAATGGACCAACGACTTCGATATCAACCTGCATGCGCCGTTCACGCTGATGCAGCTCGTCACGCCGATCATGGCCGCGCGCGGCGGCGGGCGGATCATCAACGTGACCACGGGCAGCGGTGAAGTGTTCCGCATGACCGAGGAGCACGTGCCGCCGAGCGAAGTCGTCGGGCGCAACCTCGTCGTGCCGAGCTATTTCGCCAGCAAGCGCGCGCTCGACCGGCTGAGCAACGTGATCGCGCCCGAACTGCGCAAGGACAACGTCTACGTCATAGGTCTGCACCCTGGCTGGGTCGCGACCGAGATCGTCAGCAAGCGGCTGGAGGCCCAGGGCTTCGATCCCAAGGAGGGCGACAACCGGCCGGTGCTGCCGACCGTGCCCGCGCGGATGATCGTCTATTTCTCCAGCTGCGAGAACCCGAACGAATACACCGGCCGGCTGTTCTGGGCTGAGCGCGAGATGGCCGACATGGGCGTCTCCTTCGATCCGACCGTGACTGAGGGACGGGCCGAGATCGAACTGGCCGAGACCAGGTACTGAGCGCAAGTACTGGGCGAGCGCCGTCAGCCTTTACCTGCCCCTGCTGCCGTGTTTAGCTGCTGCTCCGAGGTGACGCCCTGATGGGCATGTGGAGTGGTGCGGTGAACGACGGCAGCAGCGGCGACGTGCGGCAGACCGGTGCCGCTCTCGAGGCGCGCAAGCGCGACCTGTCGCGCTGGGTGGACATCCGCAAGTCGATCTTCGACGACGTCGACCGATTCACCGCGGAGCGGCAGGTCAGCTTCGCGGGCGGGGCGATCGAAGTGCGCCGTTACAGCTGGTCGAAACCGGTCGAGTCCGTCTGGACCACGGGCCAGCGCTGCTATCTGTTTCACATGGCGCTCGATGGCGGCGGGCCGCCCCACGTCGTCACCAACCTCCGGTCGGGCCGGAACGCGCCCGGCCACATGGGCCGGCTCGCCATGGTGCCGCCGGGGCAGGAGCTCTCGTCGATCTCGCAGCCCGGCTCCTCGCGCGGAATCCGCTGCCTGCTCGACGCGGCGCTGCTCGAGTCTTTCCTCGACGACGTGCCCGACTGGCGGGAGGCTTCGCTGCACGAGGCCTTCCACCTGTCGGGCGGCCAGATCGAGTGGCTGATGCGGCGGATGTACCGCGAGACGGCCGAGCCGGATTTCGCGACCGTGCCGATGCTGGAAGTGCTGTCGAAGCAGCTCGCGGTCGAGATCGTCCGCAAGTTCCGGCTGCGCAGCATCAACGACTTTCGCGCTGGCGGCCTCGCCCCCTGGCGCATGCAGCGCATCCGCGAGCGGCTCCATGCCGACGCTCCGTTGCCCGACCTGACCGAGCTCGCAATGCTCTGTGATATGACCGTTCGCCATCTCGCCCGCGCCTTCCGCACCGAGACCGGCCAGACGCTCGGCAAGTACCGCGAACAGGTCATGGTCGAGCGCGCGACGCAGATGCTTGGCAAGGGCATGACGATCCGCGATGTGGGCATGGCGCTGGGCTTCTCGGGCGCCGGAGGGTTCCGCTCGGCCTTCCGCCGCGCGACCGGCTTCCTGCCGGGCGAGATCAAGGCGCCGCGCTAGTCAGTGGGGCGCGGGATGCGCTTGCCCTTGGTCCGGCTGGTGAGATGGAACTGCCGGCAGCGGTCGCAGCGATAGATCCGCAGCGGAACGCGGCCGGCCTGCGCGGCGATCAAGGCCTCGGCTTCCGACGTGTAGTGCACCTTACGGTTGCAAATGCTCAGCCTCGTGCGCACTGCCGTGCTTCTCCAGGAGCGTGGGGCCGGGCAAATCCTGGCGGCAATAGCGTTTCGGCGATGGCCCGGACTCGTTCGGTCTGTTCAGGATACCCGTTGCATGCGGCTCTGAAAGAGCCAAGGCAGCCGACCCAGCCTGATGCCCTTGCTCAGTGAACTTCGCGCCAGGGCCCATGACAGGACAAAGATGACCGCGATAGATCCGGCCCGGATGGCGAGCTGCGTTTCCGCTGGCTGGCCATGCGCCAGCGCGCGCGAAGCGGCAAGGACGGGTACGTGGATCGCATAGAGCGGATAGGATATGCTCCCCAGGAGGAGTAGCGGGCCGGCGAAACGCTCTCCGACCTGCGCGCGGATTGCCAGCCAAAACGCCATGGGCAGCAGGACCAGCACGGCGAGGCAATCGCCTGCAGCCCGCGGCAGCGGTACGACCGGCAGCAATATCAGGATCATCGGCACTATCGCCAGTCCCCAGAACCAGAGCAGTGGGGTTCCGGGCTGCGAACGGCCAAAACGGCGCGCGAAGAAGACGCCCAGCCCATAGCCGAAACCGACACGGAAGAAGCCGCCCCACCAGTTGCCGACGGTATCTCCGATCGCCAGGTTGCCGAACTTTTGTCCTACCAGAACCAGCATCACGGCCGACCCGCCGACGAAACCGAGCAATTGAGCATCGCTCAACCGAGACAGGAACTTGGCGTGCACGAAATTGGCGATGAGTTCGAACGTCACCGACCATTGCGGCCCGTTCAGCTGATAGAGGCCGCAGTTGCCGGCGAACACCGGCAGGAACAGCAGGCTGAACGCGGTAATCGCCAGGACCATGCTCGTATGATTGGGTTCCCATATGAACTGCTGAACAGCGCCCATCACGATGCCGACAGCGAGCAACGGCCACAATCTGCAGATGCGGAAGATGAGGAAGCCAGACGCGGAGCTCGTTCTGAGGCGCTCCTCGTAGGACAGCGTAAGGACGAAGCCGCTGAGCATGAAAAAGAAGTCTACGGCGAGATAGGCGCGCGGGAACAGGCCCTCGTAGCCAAAGTAGGTCGGTTCGTGATGCAGCATGACCAGTATCGCGGCGATGCCGCGCAGGCCGTCGAGCAAAGGCAATCGCGACGAAGCCGCGTCCGATTTGTGCGTTGCTGAGCGGGCGCCGTCGATTGCAATCACCGATACGGATCCGATCCTCCGCCGCGGCTAGGCCGCGACGACCTGCACGAATTGCGGCCGGCTGGGCTGGCCGCCACCGACCAGCGTCGGGATCGGCTGGCCTTCGGACAGGGCGACGAGCGGCATCCCTGCGGCGGCGAGGGCATAGGGCGATACGCGGTGGCGGGTGCAGAGGCCGCCGGCGCCGTCGCTGACCAGCGGCGTCTCGAACTCGACCCCCAGCTTGTGCTCGGCCACGCGCATGACCGTGCAAACCACGAGCTGGCCGCCGCCCATGTCTAGCACCAGCCCGGTGCCGACGGGCACGCCGAGCAGGCCCTCGATCGAGGCGCCGGTGCGCGAAAGCTCTCGCATCAGCGCTTCGTAGCGGTGGTCCTCGTGGATCACGCCGACGCGGCGGAACATCGAGCGGCGCTCCGAGCGGTGGCGGTCGGGCCCGGCGGGCTCGATGCGGAAGTTCTGCGCGGCGATGTTCTCGAGGATCTGCTGCTGCGGCAGCGCCTTCGAATAGATCCAGCCCTGGATGTAGCGCGCGCCCTTGTCGCAGACGACGTGGTACTGGTCGAAGGCCTCGACGCCCTCGACCGTGGTTTCCATGTTCAGCGCGTCCGACAGGCCGATGATCGCGGCAATGATCTTTGCGCTGTTCTGGTCCTTCTCGGTGCAGGAATCGACAAAAGTGCGGTCGACCTTGATCTTGTCGAAGGGCGCCGAGCGCAAATAGCTGAGCGACGAATAGCCCGTGCCGAAATCGTCGAGCGCGAGCCGGACGCCGAGGCCCTTGAGCGCGCGGAAGGTCGCGTCGGTCTCCTCGCTGTCGCCCATGAAGATGGTCTCGGTGAGTTCCAGCTCGAGCCGGCCAGGGGCCAGGCCGCTTTCGGCCAGAGCCGCCTCGACGATGCCGACGAAGGCGGGGTTGGTGAACTGGCGTGCCGAGACGTTGACCGCGACGCGGACCGTTTCGGGCCAATGCGTCGCGTCGGTGCAGGCGCGGCGCAGCGCCCATTCGCCGAGCTCGTTGATGAGGTTCGATTCCTCGGCGATCGGGATGAAGACGTTGGGGCCGACCGCGCCGCGTTCAGGGTGCTGCCAGCGCGCCAGCCCTTCGAAGCCGATGACGACGTGGTCGGAAGCGCGGACGACGGGCTGGTAGTGCAGCTCCAGCTCGTCGTTGAGCAGCGCCGCGCGCAGGTCCTCGTCGACGAGTCGGCGCTCCTCGGCCTCGCTCTTGAGGTCGGCCGAATAGAAGCGGAACTGGCCGCGGCCGCCGTGCTTTGCGGCATAGAGCGCGAGGTCGGAATGGCTGATCAGCTCTTCCATCTCCAGCCCGTCGTAAGGCGCGATGGCGATGCCCACCGACGTGCCGATCGAGGCACGCTTGTCGCCGATCGGATAGGGCTGCGAGATCATCTGGATCAGCTTGTCCGACAGCTCGCCGAGCTTACCGCGGTCGTCGATGTCCGGAAGGATGATCTGGAACTCGTCGCCGCCGAGCCGGCCGATCTCGCCGCGCTCGCCGATCACGCGCCGCAGCCGCTGCGCCACCTGCTTAAGCAGGTCGTCGCCGGCGGGGTGGCCCATCGTGTCGTTGACCGCCTTGAACCGGTCGAGATCGAGCATCATCAGCGCGCAGGAGCGCTTGGCTGCCTTGAACGCGGACAGCGTCTGGCCGAGCTGGCGGCCCATACGGTGGCGGTTGGCAAGGCCGGTCAGCGAGTCATATTCGGACAGGTGCAGATCCTCGAGCTTGCGCTCGTATTCGGTGGTGATGTCCTTGGCGCTGCCGCGATAGCCGACGAATTCACCGTTCGCATCGAACTTGGGCTGGCCCGAGAGCGACCACCAGGCGGTGCGCTCTGCCCGGCTGGGCGCGAAGCGTACCGGCGTGTCGGCGATCTTGTTGTGTGCGGTCAGGCGGAAATTGAGCGAGCGGCCCGAGCTGTCGCCGTCCTCAAGATCGGGCTCGAACAGCGCGGCAAGCGGCTGTGCGAGCAGCTGTTCCAGCGGGCATTCCAGCTTCGCGGCGGCATGTTCGGAAATGTAGATCAGGTGCCCCGCGGCGTCGGTCGCCCAGAGCCAGCCGCTCCCCGCGTTCTCGAAGTCCTCGAGCACTTCCAGGCGCAGATTGGCATTGCCATAGGCGCCGGCCCCCGGCTTTCGCGTGCCTCCGATGCCCTTGAAGATGTTCGCTACCGCCATGCCCGGCAAATCATTCCCTGTGTCGCAGGCCAACCTAGGCCTGACACCGGAAGACACCTCTAAACGGGTTTGGTATCTAATCTCCTAAGATGCGTTTCCGACCTCGGCGGGAGCGGAACGGTCATAGCCCTAAATAGCGCGGCGCGACGACGGACTGCGGCCGGCGTGATCGGCGGCCTTCTTGGTAAACATCGGGTGAGCGGCCGGGCCGCGGGATCGTCCACGCGGTCCGGCCGGCCATTTCGCCGCTCAAGCCATATGGAGGACGCGCAGTTCGGCCGCGGGCAGACCGCCGTTGGCCACCTTGCGCATCAGCTCCGCCTTGCGCGCCGTCATCTGGTCGCGCAGCGCGACGAGGTCGACGCCGGCCTTGCGGCACTGGGCGAACATGCCTTCGCTCGGCATTTCTTCCTCGTGCACGTGGTGCTTGATCTCCTCGGACAGCACATGGACCTTGGCGTCGTAGAAATCGTCCTCGGGAGAGGCCGCCATGATATCGTTGATCAGGACCTTGGCGCCGTCGTGCTCGACATAGGCTTCGGCCAGGGTGTCTTCCTCGATCTTGCCCTGGAAGGCGGGGTAAAAGATCTCTTCTTCGATGGTCGTGTGGATCTTGAGCTCGTTGCAGATCTGCGTTGCGAGCGCCTGCTTGCGGCTGGCACCGCTGGCTTTCTCGAACTGTTCGAACAGACCTTCGACCTTGCGGTGATCGGCCTTGAGCAGGGCAACGGCGTCGGTGAATTCGGGTTTGGCTTGAGGCATGTCTCGCTCCATCGTGGTTGCAATCAAGAACCGGGCGAGGGGCACTAGGTTCCCCGATTTGCGACAGGCCGCGGCGGGGGGATGTGCTCGGCCTGGGCGGAAATAGCGGGGCCGAGACCAGTGTTTCCGGCCGCCATGCAAAGCTGCGGCGCGCCTTGCCGGTATGCGCAAAAAAAGGCGGCCCATTTCTGGGCCGCCGTTAAGTTGAAGGATCTACTAAAGGGCAGATTCTTCGGGTCGCATCGGGGGTGTATCGCGACTCGCATCTGGATAATTGTATGAACGCGACAGATAGTCTTGTGGAGTAAATACTAATACAAATAACTAGTAGATTCTCGTTATAGGGTATTTTCTTAGGCCAAAACCCGTATTTTTTGGTAGAGGAATTTGATCGTAACTTTTGGAGTTATCTGATAAATACCCTGTTCGATGTTTCCGGAAATGCGGGAGCTGTATTATGGGTTTAGGAAAGTCTCGCGCAATCCTGCCCTTCGGTAGAACCCCGAGAAGCCTTGACGGGTGTAACCCCGAAGCGCCCTTCCTGCTCGCTCCGGACTTGCCATGTGATCTCAACGATCCCAGCTATCCCAGTGATAGGGGTATATTCCAGGCCACGATCGATAATCTGCCCGACCAGGTCGCGCTCGTCGACGGTGCGGGTCGGATCGCCATGGTCAACCAGGGCTGGGCCGGAATGGCGCGAACCTTTCATCTCGGCCCCTTCGGAGTCGGTGACAATTATCGCCAAGTCTGCCTGAAATTTGCCGAATACGGTTATGAAATAGGCTTTGCCGTCCTCAGGGCGCTCGACGAATTCGATGAGGGGCTGCGGTCGCACTCGGAACACACCTATTCGATCCCGGGTCCGCAGGGCGAGAGTTTCTACAAAGTCGTCCTATCCAGCATAGAGTTGCAGCGGACCCGATTCATTGCCGTGTCCAGCCAGGAGATCACCGATCTGGTCATGCTGAAGCGCCGAAATCGCGAACTGGAGCGCGAAAGGCTATCTATCCAACAGCGGGAAGGGCGCCGGATCGGGCGAGAAATTCACGACACCACCGCCCAGGAGCTTTCGGTCCTGAATCTTTCGGTCGAGCGGCTCAGGAGCCTGCACAGCGACAAACAATCGCTCGAAGTGTTCGGTGTGATCGACAGCGCCCTGACCCACGTCATCGACGAGATCCGCACGATTTCCTTCATGCTACATCCGCCCTCGCTCGATCATGGGCTGGTGGAAGCGCTCAACGCGATGTCGCGCGGCTTCGCGCGGCGGACCAAGCTTGCGATCGGTTTCACCTTCGGCGGCGAAATCGAACCGTGGGGAGAGGAGATCGAGCAGGCGCTCTACCGGATAGCCCAGGAAGCGCTCACCAATGTCTATCGCCATGCCCAGGCGAGCCAGATCACCGTGCGGTTGATCTCGCGAAGGAACGCGCTTCACCTCGTCATCGAGGACGACGGTATCGGCATGTCTCCGCAGGCCTGCAAGGTCGACGCCGAGGGTGGGGGCGTGGGCATCGCCAGCATGCGGTCCCGCATGCTGGAACTGTCCGGGCGCCTGTCAATCCAGAGCCGGAAGGCCGGCTGCCGGGTAACCGCAAGCATTCCACTGCCCGCGGCGATAGTCGCGCTGCGCAGCGCGAGCTGATCGTCGAGGGTTTCAGCCCCCGACGATCGTCTTAACCTCGAGGAAGTCGCGCAGGCCGTAGACGCCGCCCTCGCGGCCGTTGCCCGAACGCTTGTAGCCGCCGAACGGCGCCTCGCTCGACGGCCCCCAGGCATTCACCCCGACGAGGCCGGCGCGCAGTTGCCCGACGACGCCCTTGGCCAGTTCGGGATCGCCCGTCACTGCCGCGGAGAGCCCGTAATCGGTGTCGTTGGCGAGTGCGATGCCCTGGTCGAGCGTATCGTAGCTGGTGATCGTCGCGACCGGTCCGAAGGTCTCCTCGCGGAAGATGCGCATCTGGGGCGTCACGTCGCTGAACACGGTCGGGCGCACGTAGTAACCGCGGTTGACGTTGTCGGGCATGCCGGTGCCCCCCTGGACCAGCGTCGCGCCTTCGTCGATCGCCGACTGGATCAGGCCCTGGATCTTCTCAAACTGGCTCTTGTTGACGACGGGACCCAGGTGGCCGCCTTCTTCGGAAGGATTGCCGACCTGGGTGGCGGCGAACATCCGCTGGGCAAAGGCCTCGACATCGGCCTTCTGGTCCTGCTGGACGATCAGCCGCGTCGGCGCGATGCAGGTCTGGCCCGAATTGCCGAGCACGCCCGACAGCGTCTTGCCGAGGTGCGCGTCGAGATCAGCGCCGGGCAGGACGAGGTTGGGTCCCTTGCCGCCAAGCTCCTGGTGGACGCGCTTGACCGTGGGCGCCGCGGCCTGGGCGATAGCGATGCCCGCGCGGGTCGAGCCGGTGAAGCTGATCATGTCGACATCGGGGTGCGACGACAGCGCCGCGCCGGCCTCGGGCCCGTTGCCGTTGATCAGGTTGAACACGCCCGCGGGCACGCCGGCCTCGGCGAGGATCTCGGCGAAGATGATCGCGTTGGCCGGGCATTCCTCGCTGGGCTTGAGCACCATCGTGTTGCCGCCCGCGAGCGCGGGGCCGACCTTGGCGGCGATCTGGTTGATCGGCCAGTTCCACGGCGTGATCATGCCGACGACTCCGATCGGCTCATGCACGACGCGGGCGCCGCGCAGTTCCTCTTCCCACTGGAACGCCTCGAGCGCGCGGCGCGCGGACTTGAGGTGGCCTAGCCCGGCGGGCGCCTGAGCAGCATTGGCGAACGAGATCGGTGCGCCCATCTCCTCGCTGATGGCCGCGGCCATGTCGCCGAGGCGGGCCTTGTAGAGATCGCAGATGCGGTCGAGCAGTTCGAGCCGCTCGGCGACCGTGGTGCGCGAGAAGGCGGGGAAGGCGGCGCGCGCGGCGGCGACGGCGGCGTCGACGTCGGCGGCGGTGGCCATGGTGATGACCGTGCAGGCTTCCTCGGTCGCGGGGTTGATCACCTCGTGGCGCTTGCCGCCCTGGCTATCGACCCACTGGCCGCCGATGAACTGCTGGAGGTATTCGCGCATGACCTGATCCTTCCCGGAAGACTTGAGCCGTCTCTGGCACAGGCCTTCCCGGGCGGCAACGGATCAGGGGACGGGCTGGGGTTCCGGTTCGCCACCCGAGCGCGAAGCCGTCGGGGCGATATCCGTAGCGCGCAGGTTCAGCCGGATCTTCGGCACGACCAGCATGGCGCCGACCGCCATCACCGCGAAGGCGACGAAGATCGGCGAATAGGAGCCAGTCTTGTCGTAGATGAGCCCGAAGACCGGTGGTGTAACCAGCAGGCCGACCAACTGGGCGAGGCTCAGCAGACCAACTGCCTTGCCGACCACCGCCGGACCGAAGATCCGCGGCGCCACGAAGCTCTGCAGGGGCAGGATCATCCCGCCCAGTCCGACGAGGCCGGCACCGAGTAGGATCATCCAATAGCCAGTCGATGCCATCGACAGCGCGACCATGCCCGCGGCGAAGACTGCAAGGATCGCCGTCATGAGGATGCGCGGGCTGATGCGGTCGGCCACGGCTCCGAAGGTCAGCTTGGCGACGAAGGCCATGCCGGCATAGACCGAAACGACGAAGGCTGCGGCATTGGCCTCGACACCCAGGTCGCGCGCCATCGGCACGATGTTGGTCACCGAACCCATCATGCCCGCCAGGATCACCGTGACGACCAAAGCCAGGAGCCAGAAGGCCGGATCGCTGATGATCTCGCGTGCGGACAGCGCCACCGGTGCGCTGGCGCCCTTGGCCAGCGGGGGAGGCGCGTCGGCACCGTCGGGATAGAGCCCGCGGTCGCTCGGGCGGTCGACGATCAGCAGCAGCGCCGGCACCGTGATGCAGGCAAGGATCAGCGAGAGCACGCGCAGCCCCTCGCGCCAGGCGAAATGATCGAACAGGCCCTGCATCACCAGCGGGAAGATCATGCTGCCCGCGCCGATCCCCGAGACGGCGATGCCCAGCGCGGCGCCGCGGCGTTTCTCGAACCAGCGCGTCAGCAGGACCGTGCCCGAGATCGGCCCGGCCATCGACTGGGAGGCGGCCATGAGCAGGCCATAGACCACAAGCACGGCCGCGAAGGAGGTGACGAAAGACAGCGCGAAGAAGCCGCCGACCATGCCGGCGACGCCGATCATCATGATCCGCCTGAGCGAGCTCTTGTCCATGAACCCGCCGGCGATGGGCGAGATGATTCCGGCAGCAACCGACATGACCGTGATCGCCAGCATCAGCACCATGCGGCTCGAGCCGAACTCGCTGGCGAGATGGACGGCGATGATGCCGTAGGTCGGCGCGATCATGCCCGAGCAGGCCATGACGACCATCGAGGCGAAAACCTGGCGCCAGCCAACGCCGAAGCTGCGATTCGTGCCCATTCCCTCGTTCCCACTTTTCCTTATTTCGACGGTCTTATCGCCGGAACGAACGGAATTGCAAACAAGCGATTGATCGGCTCGCCACTTTGGCCGCGAACGGGAGCCTGTTCGCGGCGCATGCGTATTGGTTCCATGCCCGCTGCCAAACGCCTTAAGGTCTACCGCACTGCGATCGGCTTCCACGACGCCTATGTTGCAGCGCCGAGCAAGAAGGCTGCGCTCGCGGCCTGGGGCGCGTCGAAGGACCTGTTCGCCATCGGCGCGGCTGAGATCGTCACCGATCCGGCGCTGACCAAGGCGGCGCTGGCCTCGCCGGGCGAGGTTGTGCGCCGTTCGCGCGGCAGCCTCGCCGATCAACTCGCGGCGCTGCCCGAGGACGGCAAAAAGGAGGAGCCGTCGCCGCGCCGCGAGCCGGCCAAGCCCGCACGCAAACCGAGGCCGCGGCCCAGCCGCGACAAGCTCGACGCTCTCGAAACAGCACTGCGGGTGTTCGACGAGCAGGCCGAAGCGCAGATCGCCGCAATCCGCGAGCGCGAGGACGCGCTGCGGCGGGAAAAGGCGGTGCTGGAGAAGCGGCAGCGTTCGGCGCGCGAAGCACTCGAGGCCAGGGTTTCACGCGCAAGCGAACGGTACGAGGGCGCCCTCGCCGGCTGGCGAGAGCAGGAATGAGAGTCAGATCTCCAGCTGGCTTCCCAGCTCGATCACGCGGTTTGTCGGCAGCTTGAAGAATTCCATCGCGCTCTGGGCGTTGCGCACCATCCAGGCGAACAGCTTCTCGCGCCAGATCGCCATGCCGGGCCGGTCCGAGGCGATCAGCGTTTGCCGGGCGAGGAAGTAGCTGGTCTCCATCGGCTTGAACGGCCCGCCGGCGCGCTGCTCGGTGGACAGCTCGGCCGGGATATCTACCTCGTCCATGAAGCCGTGATCGAGGACGATGCGGTAGAACGACTGCCCGAGATCCTCGACTTTCATCCGCTTGTCCGGCGCGACGTGCGGCACCGGCTTGGTCACCACGGTCAGCAGCACCACCCGTTCGTGCAGGATGTGGTTGTGCTTGAGGTTGTGGAGCAGCGAGGGCGGAACACCTTCAGTGGCCGAGGCGAGGAAGACCGACGTGCCGGGGATCCGGCGCACCGACGATCCGGTCGAGCGGATGAACAGCTCGATCGGCATCGAATCCTCCTCCAGCCGCTCACGCATGATGCGCCGGCCGTTGGCCCAGGTGGTCAGAAGCATGAAGGTTACGGCGGCGACCAGCAGGGGGAACCAACCGCCGTCGGGAATCTTGGTGACGTTCGAGGCGAAATAGGCGCCGTCGACCAGCAGGAAGGCGCCGGTGACGAGCACGGCGATCGGCTTCGGCCATTTCCACACGGTGAAAGTCAGCACGCCAAGCATGCAGGCGGTGATGAACATCGTGCCGGTTACCGCGATGCCATAGGCGGCGGCGAGATTGCTCGAGCTCTTGAAGCCGAGCACGAGCAGGACGACGAGCACCAGCAGGCCCCAGTTGACCAGCGGTACGTAGATCTGACCCGCCGCCTTGGCGCTGGTGTGGGTGATGCGCAGTCGTGGCAGGAAACCGAGCTGGACGGCCTGTTGCGACACCGAATAGGCGCCGGTGATCACCGCCTGGCTGGCGATGATCGTCGCGAAAGTCGCGAGGATCACCAGCGGCAGCCGCGCCCAGTCGGGCGCCATCAGGAAGAACGGATTCTCTACGGCCGCGGGGGTGTGCAGCAGCAATGCCGACTGGCCGAGATAGTTGAGGAGCAGGCAGGGGAAGGCGATCCACAGCCAGGCGACGGTAATTGCCTTGCGGCCGAAGTGGCCCATGTCGGCATAGAGCGCCTCGGCACCGGTCACCGCCAGCACGACGGAGCCCAATGCCAGGAAGGCTAGCGCGGGATCGATCAGGAAGAAGTCCAGCGCGTAGGCCGGGCTCAGCGCCAGCAGGACTTCGGGCGCGCGGGCGATGCCCATGATGCCGAGCACGGCGAGAACCGCGAAATAGACCAGCATGACCGGGCCGAACAGCTTGCCGACCGCCGCCGTGCCGCGCGACTGGATCATGAACAGGCCGATGAGGATCGCGACCGAGATCGGCAGGACGAGCTGGGCGAAGCCCGGATGGACGATCGTCAGCCCCTCGACCGCCGAGAGTACCGAGATGGCCGGGGTGATGATCGCGTCGCCATAGAACAGCGCGGTCGCGATCACGCCGAGCATGGCGATGGCCGGAGTCCAGCGCGTCACGCCCAGCTTGCTGCCGATCAGCGCGAGCAGCGCCAGGCTGCCGCCTTCGCCTTTGTTGTCGGCGCGCATGATGACGAGGACGTACTTGATCGTGACGATCAGCAGCATCGTCCAGAAGATCAGCGAGAGCACGCCGAAGACGTGCGCCTTGTCCACGGTCAGTGGGTGGTGGCCGATGAAGCTTTCCTTGAGCGCGTAGAGCGGCGAGGTCCCGATGTCGCCGAAGACGACGCCGATCGCGCCGATCGCCAGCGCGGGGAGGCTTTCTGAATGGGCGTGATGCCCGTCGGTCTGGTCCATGATCGGCAGCTAGGAGCGGCCCGGCCGCCCTGCCACGGATTTTACGCTTTCTTTATGCCGGGCGCCCGCATTCCCCATGGAAGCTTAACGCGCATCCGCCCCACATCGCCCCTGCAACGAGAAGGCAAGTGCGGTGCGCAAGATACGACACAGACTGGAAAGCAGTGAGCGCTGGTGGGCGGCGGAGATCGTGCTGCGCCTGATAGGCTTGGCGCTGCTTGGCGCCTGCGCGGTGCTTAGCCGTATTGTCCTCCGCCTGGTCGGCCATCCACCGCCGCATCAGGGCTCGCCGGCCGAGTTTGCCGTCGCTGTGCTCGCTTTCGTCTGCCTGACGAGCGGGCTGGCGCTGCTGTTCGAAGGCCCCGGCCTGTTTCGCCTGCTGCCGATGCCGCCGCGCGCGCTCCTGACATGAGGACAACCCGATGAACGATCTGATCTGGCTCGCCGTGCTCGGCGGGCTGTTCCTGCTGACGCTCGCCTACGTGCGGCTCTGCGACAACGCTTGAGGAGCCATAGATGACCCTATCCCTGACACTCGCCGGGCTCACTGCGGTGGGCCTTCTCATCTACCTCGTGGCCGTGTTGATCCGGCCCGAGCGGTTCTGACGGAGCCCCGCCATGACAATCCAGGGCTGGATGCTCATCCTCCTGTTCACCGCCATCACCGTGGCGCTCGCCAAGCCGATGGGGCTGTGGCTTTTCGCGGTCTACGAAGGCCGGCGGACGCCATTCCATGCCATACTCGGCCCGGTCGAGCGTGGCTTCTACAAGCTTGCCGGCATCGATCCCGCCGCCGAGCAGGGCTGGCGCCGCTATGCGGTGCACATGCTGCTTTTCCAGGTGGCGACCCTGCTGTTCACTTACGTCATCCTGCGCTTCCAGGACCTGCTGCCGATGAACCCGCGAGGGCTCGCAGGCCTCAGCCCCGACGGCGCGATGAACGTGGCGATCAGCTTCACCACCAATACCAACTGGCAATGGTATTCGGGCGAGGTAGCGCTGTCGAACCTCAGCCAGATGCTGGGGCTGACGATCCATAACTTCCTCTCGGCCGCCACGGGCATCGCCATCGCCTTCGCGCTGATCCGCGGCTTTGCGCGGCGCGAGACCAATGGCATCGGCAACTTCTGGGCCGATATGACGCGCATCACTCTCTACGTGCTGCTGCCGATCTGCCTGCTTTATGCCTTCTACCTGATCGCCAGCGGCGTGCCGCAGACCTTCGCCGCCTCGGTCGACGCGACCACGCTCGAAGGCGTCAAGCAGTCGATCGCGCTCGGCCCGGTCGCCTCGCAGGAGGCGATCAAGATGCTCGGCACCAATGGCGGCGGCTTCTTCAACGCCAACTCGGCGCATCCCTTCGAGAACCCGAGCGCGTTGACCAATCTCGTCCAGATGCTGTCGATCTTCGCAATCGGCGTCGGCATGACCTGGGTCTTCGGCAAGGCCGTGGGCAACACGCGCCAGGGCTGGGCGATCCTCGCCGCGATGATGACGCTGTTCCTCGCGGGCACGGCGATCACCTATTGGCAGGAGGCCGCGGGCAATCCGGTGCTGCATCAGCTCGGCCTCGCCGGCGCCAATATGGAGGGCAAGGAAGTACGCTTCGGCGCGGCCGCCTCGGCGCTGTTCGCCGTGGTGACGACCGATGCGTCCTGCGGCGCGGTCAACGCGATGCACGACAGCTTCACCGCGCTCGGCGGCATGATCCCGCTGTTCAACATGCAGCTCGGCGAAGTGGTGATCGGCGGCGTAGGCGCGGGGCTCTATGGTTTCCTGCTGTTCGCCCTGCTGGCGATCTTCGTCGCCGGGCTGATGGTCGGCCGCACGCCCGAATATGTCGGCAAGAAGATCGAGAGCCGCGAGGTCAAGTTCGCGGTGCTCGGGATCGCCGTGCTGCCGCTGATGATCCTCGGCGGAACCGCGCTCGCCTCGGTGCTGCCGGCAGGGCTCGCGGGGCCGCTCAACAAGGGCCCGCACGGCTTCACCGAGATCCTCTACGCCTTCTCCTCGGCAACGGCGAACAACGGTTCGGCCTTCGCCGGGCTGACCGCGGGCACGCCGTTCTACAACGGCCTCCTCGGCGTCGCGATGTGGGTCGGGCGGTTCTTCATGATCGTCCCAGCGCTCGCCATCGCCGGCAGCCTCGCGGCGAAGAAGGTCCACCCGGCCTCGGCGGGCTCGTTCCCGACGACCGGCCTGCTCTGGGTCGGGCTGCTCGTCGGCATCATCCTGATCGTCGGCGGACTGACCTTCCTGCCCGCGCTCGCGCTCGGCCCGATCGCCGATCATCTCGCGATGATCCGCGGCCAGCTCTTCTGACAGGTATCACGGACATGACCACGACTTCCGTATTCTCGGCGAACCTGATCGGCCCGGCCGTCGGCGACGCCTTCCGCAAGCTCAATCCGCGCGAGCTGGTGAAGAACCCCGTGCTCTTCACCACCGCCGTGGTGGCGCTGCTCCTGACCGTGCTGCTGGCGATCGGCGCGGAGCCGCTGCCGATCGCCTTCCAGCTCCAGCTCATCGTCTGGCTCTGGCTGACCGTGCTGTTCGGCACTTTCGCCGAAGCGCTGGCCGAAGGGCGCGGCCGCGCCCAGGCCGCCTCGCTGCGCGCCGCCAAGGCCGACCTCGTCGCCAAACTGCCTTCGGGCAAGGTGGTGCCCGCCTCGCAGCTCAAGCGCGGCGATGTCGTGCTGGTCGAGACCGGCGACCTCATCCCGGCCGATGGCGAGGTGATCGAAGGCGTCGCCTCGGTCAACGAAGCGGCGATCACCGGCGAAAGCGCGCCCGTCATCCGCGAGGGCGGCGGCGACCGCTCGGCCGTGACCGCGGGCACGCGGGTGATCTCGGACTGGATCAAGGTCCAGGTGACGCAGGAGCCCGGCCAGGGCTTTCTCGACCGCATGATCGCCCTGGTCGAAGGCGCCGAGCGGCAGAAGACGCCCAACGAGATCGCGCTGACGATCCTGCTCGTCGGCCTGACGATCATCTTCCTGATCGCCGTCGGCACGATCCCGGGCTTCGCTTCATACGCCAGCGGCGGCGTGCCCGTGGCGATCCTCGCAGCGCTGCTGATTACCCTGATCCCGACGACGATCGCCGCGCTGCTTTCGGCCATCGGCATCGCCGGCATGGACCGCCTTGTCCGCTTCAACGTGCTCGCCAAGTCGGGCCGCGCGGTCGAGGCGGCGGGCGACATCGACGTGCTGCTGCTCGACAAGACCGGCACGATCACCATCGGCGACCGCCAGGCGAGCGAGTTCCGCGCGCTGACCGGCGTGGCCTCCGACGAACTGGCGCACGCCGCGCTGCTTGCCAGCCTGGCCGACGAGACGCCCGAGGGCCGCTCAATCGTCGTGCTGGCGCGCGAGAAGTACGGCATCGCAACGCGCGAGCTGGCGGCCGGGGTGGAGATCGTTCCGTTCACGGCGCAGACCCGGATTTCGGGCGTGAATGTCGCCGGACAACTCACCCAGAAGGGCGCGGTCGACGCGATCCTGCGCGCCAACCCCGATGCAGCGTCCTCGCCGGCCGCGGCCGAGCTGCGTCGGATGACCGAGGACATCGCGCGCTCGGGCCAGACCCCGCTCGCCGTGGCGCAGGACGGCCGCCTGCTCGGCATGATCGCGCTCAAGGACGTGATCAAGGCCGGCGTGCGCGAACGCTTCGCCGAGCTGCGCCGCATGGGCATCCGCACGGTGATGATCACCGGCGACAACCCGCTGACCGCCGCGGCGATCGCCGCCGAAGCGGGGGTCGACGATTTCCTCGCCGAAGCGACGCCCGAGGACAAGCTCGCGCTGATCCGCAAGGAGCAGCAGGGCGGGCGGCTCGTCGCGATGTGCGGTGACGGCACCAACGACGCACCCGCGCTGGCCCAGGCCGACGTCGGCGTGGCGATGAACACCGGCACCCAGGCCGCGCGCGAGGCGGGCAACATGGTCGATCTCGACAGCGACCCGACCAAGCTCATCGAGATCGTCGGCCTCGGCAAGCAGATGCTGATGACGCGCGGCGCACTGACGACCTTCTCGGTGGCCAACGACGTCGCGAAGTATTTCGCGATCATCCCCGCGATGTTCGTCGCGCTCTATCCAGGGCTCGGCGTGCTCAACGTCATGGGGCTGGAATCGCCGAGCAGCGCCATCCTCTCGGCGATCATCTTCAACGCGCTGATCATCCCCGCACTGGTGCCCCTGGCGCTGCGCGGGGTGACCTACCGGCCGATCGGTGCCGGCTCTCTGCTCGCGCGCAATCTAGCGATCTACGGCGTCGGCGGCCTCGTCGCGCCCTTTATCGGCATCAAGGCGATCGACCTCGTGGTCGGCGGCCTTGGCCTCGCCTGAGGACAGGACAATGCTCAACGACTTCACTTCCGCCATCCGCCCCGCGCTGGTGCTGACCCTGCTGTTCGCCGCGCTGCTCGGCCTTGCTTATCCGGCGGCGATGACCGGGATCGGGCAAGTGATCTTCCCCGCCCAGGCCAATGGCAGCCTGATCGAGCGGAACGGTCAGGTCATCGGCTCCGAACTGATCGGCCAGACCTTCACCGGTCCCGCCTATTTCCACGGCCGGCCTTCGGCCGCGGGCAAGGGCTACGACGCCATGGCGTCGAGCGGCTCCAACCTCGGCCCGACCAGCCAGGCGCTCGCTGACCGCGTCAAAGGCGATCTGGCTGCGTTAAAGTCATCAGGTCTTCCCGTCGCCCCTGACCTGGTGACCACCTCCGCCTCGGGGCTCGATCCCCATGTCAGCCCCGAGGCGGCTCTCTACCAGGTGGCGCGCGTGGCCGCGGCGCGTGGCCTGCCCGAGGGTGAGGTCCGCGAGCTCATTGCAAGCCGTACCGAGCACCCGCTGCTCGGCTTCATCGGCGAGCCGCGTGTCAACGTGTTGCTGCTCAATCTCGCTCTCGACTCGATGGCTCACAAAGGCGCACAAGCGGCCCGATGAACGGGCAATCATGAACGACGAGCCGCGACCCGATCCCGAGGCCCTGCTGCGCAGCGCTGCGCAGGAGGGCCTCGGCCGTCTCAAGGTCTTCCTCGGCGCGGCGCCGGGCGTCGGCAAGACCTATGAGATGCTCGGCGAGGCGGCGGCGCGGCGCGATGCCGGCGTCGATGTCGTCGTCGGCGTGGTCGAGACCCACGGCCGGGCCGAGACCGAGGCGCGGCTGCACGGCTTCGAGATCGTCCCGCGCAAGCTGATCGAGCATCGCGGCCAGGCGCTCGGCGAGCTCGATATCGACGCGGTGCTCGCGCGGCGCCCGCAACTCGTGCTGGTCGACGAACTGGCCCATACCAACGCGCCGGGCAGCCGGCACGACAAGCGCTATCAGGACGTCGAGGAACTGCTCGCGGCGGGGATCGACGTATATTCGACGCTCAACGTCCAGCATCTCGAAAGCCTGAACGACGTCGTCGCCTCGTTCACCAAGGTGCGCGTGCGCGAGACGCTGCCCGACCGGGTGATCGAGAACGCCGAGGTCGAGATCGTCGATATCCCGCCCGACGAACTGATCGAGCGGCTGCGCGAGGGCAAGGTCTACGTTCCCGAGGAAGCGACCCGCGCGCTGGGCAACTTCTTCTCGAAGTCCAACCTCTCGGCCCTGCGCGAGCTGACCCTGCGCCGCGCGGCGCAGGCGGTCGATGCACAGATGCTCGACTATATCCGCGCCAATGCCATCGCCGGCGCCTGGGCGGCGAACGAGCGGCTGGTCGTCGCGGTCAGCGAGCAGCCGGGCGCGGCCGAACTCGTCCGCGCCGCCAAGCGCCTGGCCGATGCGTTGCGCGCGCCCTGGACCGCGGTGCATATCGAGACCGCGCGCGCGGCAACCTTCAGCGATGCCGAGAACGCCCAGCTCGCCGCGACGATGCACCTCGCGACCCAGCTCGGCGCACAGGTCGCGAGCGTTCCGGCGGAGAGCATCCTAGAAGGGCTCCAGCGTTTCACTGCGGAGGCGAGGGCGACTCAGCTGATCGTCGGCAAGTCGGCGCGCTCGCGCTGGTTCGAGCTGCGCCACGGCTCGGTCGTTGATCAACTGGTGCGCGAAACGCCGGGCATCGCGGTCCACGTCCTGCCGATGGCCGAGACGGTGCGGGCGGCGGTTCGGCCCAAGGTCGCTATCGGAGCCTGGGGCAAGCCCGAAGGCTATGCCGTGTCGCTCGGGTTGACGGTGCTCGTGACCCTGCTGGGCATCGCGATCTTCGGCCGTGGCAGCATTACCAACGTCGGTCTGCTCTATCTGCTCCCGGTGATGGTGGCGGCGACACGCTACGGCGTCAGGACCGGTGTGGTCGCCGGCCTGCTCTCGTCGCTGAGCTACAACTTCTTCTTCATTCCGCCGACCCACACGTTCACGATCCAGGACCCGCAGAACATCATCACCGTGCTGGTGCTGCTCGGCGTGGCCGTGGTGTCGAGCCAGCTCGCCGCGCGCGTGCGCGAGCAAGCGCTGCTGGCGCAGAGCAGCGCGGCCCAGAACAGCGCGCTCGCCGGCTTTGCGCGGCTGCTCACCGGGATCAGCCGCCGGGATGAACTGGCCGAGTTGCTCTGCGCCGAGATCGGCCGGCTGCTCGATGTCAGGGCGGTGGTGTTGATGAACGGCACCGACGGGCTCGAGATACGCGCGGCCAATCCGCCGGGAGACGAACTGGAGATGCTCGATATGGCGGCGGCGCGCTGGGCGTCCGAGCAGAACCAGCCGGCCGGCCGGGGCTCGGACACGCTGACCGCCAGCGAATGGCTGTTCCAGCCGATCTCGGCCGGGGGCAGAGCGCTTGCCGTCTTCGGCCTCGCCCGCGACGATGCACGCGCGCCGATCCGTTCGGACCAGCTGCCGCTGCTGCTCAGCCTGCTCGACCAAGCCGGGCTTGCGCTCGAACGCATCGCGCTCGAAGGCGAAATGGCGCAGCTTTCGCAGATCAAGGAGCGCGATCGGCTGCGTCATGCGCTACTCTCGTCGGTCAGCCATGACCTGCGCACGCCGCTGACCACGGTGCTGGGCATGCTGCGTGAGCTGCGACCGAGCTCGCCCGACCAGGCCGAGCACCTCGCCACCGCCCGCGCCGAGGCCGAGCGGCTGCACCGCTTCGTCGGCAACCTGCTCGACATGGTGCGGATCGAGGCGGGCGCGCTGCACCGCACGACCGAGCCGATCGACCTTGCCGAAGCCGTCGCCAGCGCGACGCACGACCTGCGCGGCGCGCTGCAGGATCATCCGGTGAAGCTCGCCATCGCGCCCGACCTGCCCTTCGTCATGGCCGACCCGCAGCTGTTCCACCATTGCCTGATCAACCTGATCGAGAACGCCGCCAAATACGGCAATTCCGGCTCGCCGATCGAGGTTGCGGCGCGGCGCGATCCGCAGGGCCTCACCTTGACCGTGATGGACGAGGGCCCAGGTCTGCCGCCAGGCGAGGAGGCGCGGCTGTTCGAGACCTTCACCCGGATCGAGGGGTCCGACCGCAAGGGCGGCACCGGCCTCGGCCTCGCCATCGTCAAGGGCTTTGCCGAAGCCATGGGGCTGACCGTATCCGCGGCGAATCGCACCGACCGGCCTGGCGCCTGTTTCTCGATCCGCTTCGACGCCGCGCATCTGAAGACGAGCTGGAGCGAGCAATGAGCCGGCAGGTTACCGTCCTCCTGGTCGAAGATGAGCCGGCGATCCGGCGCCTGCTCCATGCCGGGCTCGCCCGCGCCGGCTACAAGGTGGTCGAGGCGGGGACGGGGCGCGAGGCGCTGTCCGCGCTCCATATCGACAAGCCCGACATCGTCCTGCTCGACCTGGGCCTGCCCGACCGCGACGGGCTGGAGCTGATCGGCCTGATCAAGTCGGCCGGCACTGCCGTTGTTGTCGTCTCGGCGCGCGATGCGACCGAGCAGAAGGTCACCGCGCTCGATCTCGGCGCCGACGACTACGTCACCAAGCCGTTCGACACCGAGGAAGTGCTCGCGCGCATCCGCACGGCGCTGCGCCACAAGCTTTCGACCGATGCCGAGATGCCGGTGGTGGCGGTGGGAGCGATCGAGATCGACCTGGCCGCGCGCATTGTCCGCAAGGCCGGTGAGGAGGTCCATCTGACCCCCAAGGAATACGGCTTCCTCGCCGAACTGGCCAAGCGACCGGGCAAGGTCGTGACGCATAGCCAGCTTCTCCACGCGGTCTGGGGCGCCGGGCACGAGGGCGACGTCGAGTACCTGCGCGTCGCCGCGCGGGCGATCCGGCGCAAGCTGGAGGACGATCCCTCGGCCCCCTCGATCCTGCGCAACGAGCCGGGAGTCGGCTACAGGCTGATCGTCAGCCGTTAGGCGCGGACGACATCGATCACGGCCTGCGCAAAGGCCTGGGGCGCTTCCTGCGGCAGGTTGTGGCCGATCCCGCCGGCGATCGTCCGGTGCTCGTAGCGGCCCGTGAACTTGGCAGCATAGGCGCTGGGGGGCGGATGGGGTGCGCCGTTGGCGTCGCCTTCCATCGTGATCGTCGGCACGGCGATCGCCGGCGCGGCGGCAAGCTGCTGCTCGAGGCTGGCGTAGCGCGTCTCGCCTTCGGCCAGGCCCAGCCGCCAGCGGTAATTGTGGATCACGATCTCGACATGGTCCGGGTTGTCGAAGGCGGCGGCGGAGCGATCGAAAGTGGCGTCGTCGAAGGCCCATTTCGGCGAAGCCAGCCGCCAGATCAGCTTGGAGAACTCGCGGCGGTATTTCGTATATCCGGTGCGACCGCGCTCGGTCGCGAAGTAGAACTGGTACCACCATTGCAGTTCGGCCTCGGGCGGCAGCGGCTGGCTTCCCGCCGCCTGGCTGCCGATCAGGTAGCCGCTGACCGAGACGAGCCCGTGGACGCGCTCGGGCCAGAGCGCCGCAATGATGTCCGCCGTGCGCGCACCCCAGTCGAAGCCGCCGAGCACGGCGCTGCGGATCTTCAGCGCGTCCATCAGCGCCAGCACATCGGCGGCGAGCGCGGCCGGCTCGCCGTTACGCTTGGTGTCGGCTGAGAGGAAGCGAGTCGTTCCATAGCCGCGCAAGTGAGGGATGATGACGCGGTGGCCCTTGGCGCTGAGGATCGGCGCGACTTCCTCGAAAGCATGGATGTCGTAGGGCCAGCCGTGGAGCAGGATGACGGGTGGGCCGGCTGCCGGTCCATATTCGGCATAGGCGACTTCGAGCAGGTCGGTCCGCACGGTCTTGAGCGGCGGCATCGCGGGAGGCGCCGCCACAGGCTGGGCCAAAGCCGGTGTGAAAGGGATCGAAGCGGCGATGACTGCGGCGCTCATCACGCGGCGGCGACTCAAGTCGAAAGTGGACATGGCAGGGCTTTACCGCACCATGCCGGCGCGCGCAGCCTAATAGGCGTCGCAACCGCTACGCCGCGACGGTCCTTGCCGGCAAACCAATAATATTTGTCCAGATTCTGACCGTTGTAGCGGAACTGTCATGGACGCGTGAAATAGGGCCACTCGAGTCAACACAGGGCGCCGGGGGACAACCGTCCTTTCGGCGCCTTTGTAATCTTTCGGGGGGTCTTGATGTTGAAGAAGTCCGTGTTCGCCTTGACGGTTGCCAGCTGTCTCACCCTCGCGACGACTGCCAGGGCGGAGGATGCTTCATCCGCAGACTCCGCCACCACGGAATCCGGGGACATCGTCGTCGTCGGCAGCGGCGAGACCCGCTCGGTATCAACTCTCCTGCCGTCCAACTTCGACGTGCTGCCGCCGGGCACCAGCATCCAGAAGGCGCTGAACTTCCTGCCGGGCGTGAGCGCGCAGTCGATCGACGCGCTGGGCGTCAACGAACAGTCGCTGTCGCTGCAGGTGCGCGGCTTCAGCACGACGCACCTCGGTTACACGCTCGACGGCATGCCGCTGGGCGACGGCGCCTACAACAATTACAACGGCCTCACGATCAGCCGTGCGCTGATCTCCGAGAACCTCGGCCGGGCCGATCTCGCGACCGGCATCGCCGGCCTCGGCATCGCCTCGACCAGCAACCTCGGCGGCGCGCTGATCTATACGAGCAGCGATCCGAAGAAGGACCTGGGGCTCAAGATCAGCCAGACGGTCGGCAGCGAGAACAGCCTGCGCACTTTCGCGCGGATCGATACCGGCGAGCACGGCGGTTTCTCGGCCTATGTCTCCGGCCAGTACACCGAGCAGGACCTGTTCGTGAATCAGGGCGCGGGCAAGAAGTCCACCGGCAAGCAGTTCAACGGCAAGGCGCAGTACGAGTTCGACGGCGGCAAGATCACCGGCTTCGTCGACATCTCGCGCACCAACCAGGCCGACGACGCCTATTTGTCGAAGGAAATGCTCGGCCGGCTCGGCTACGACTGGGGCGGCTATGCGCCGAACTGGAATGCCTACCTCGGCGTCGCCGCCTGCACGGTGACCACGACGCCGATCAAGTGCGCCGCTGCGCCGGCGCCGCAGAAGAACGCCGACGTCACCTACACCAACGGCCAGATCCTGCGTAACGACGAGCTGTTCTACGTCGCCGGCGACTACAGCTTCACCAAGAACCTCAGCGCGCGGGTGCAGGTCTATCATCACGCAGACAAGGGCGCGGGCAACAACTTCATCACCGGCCTGTCCAACCAGGGCACGACCTCGACGGCAGACGACCTGCCGGTCCAGATCCGCGACACGCGCTACACGATCGACCGCACCGGCGTGCTCGGTAGCCTGAGCTGGCATGTCGGCTTCAACCACTTCGAGGCTGGCTTCTGGATCGAGGACAACACCAGCAGCGCCGCGCGCTATATCCGCACCGATGTGACCGGTCCGATCGATCTCGGCCATTTCCTGGGCGGCCAACCGTCCACGGCGCAGTGGGTCCAGGAGACCAAGTGGAAGACGCGGCAGTTCTACGTCCAGGACACCATCTCGCTGCTCGATGACGCTCTGAGCTTCGATTTCGGTTTCAAGAGCACCTATGCACGCTCGGATGCCACGGCGCTGCCCGGCATTTCCGTCACGCCGCCGCCGGCTTCGACCCAGTTCGCGACCGGCTCGTTGACCGCCAAGGACAACTTCCTGCCCGAAGCGGGTCTGCGCTGGAACGTCGGGGGCGGCCACGAACTGTTCGCCAGCTACGCGGAAAACATGGCCATGTATCAGGGCGGCTTCAAGCTGGGGCCGCAGTCGGTCACCCAGACCGTCTGGAACGCCCAGGGAAGCACGCTGAAACCCGAGACCTCCAAGAGCGTCGAAGGCGGTTACCGCTTCGTGAGCAATGCTCTGCAGGTCTCGCTGTCTGGCTACTACGTGAAATTCGACAACCGTCTGCTGCAGTACAATCCCTGCCCGACGAACCTCCAGCAGAACCCGGGCTGCGGCAACTCGTTCCACAACGCCGGCAGCGTCACCAGCAAGGGTGTCGAGCTCGGCGTCCTGTGGAAGCCGGCGCCGTGGCTGAGCTGGTACAATTCGGCCTCGTTCAACAAGTCGACCTACGACCAGAACCTGGTCTGGAGCCTCGGTACGACCACGGCGATCCTGCCTACCGCCGGCAAGCAGCAGGTGGATACGCCCAAGCAGATGTTCAGCAGCGTGGTCAGCGTGAAGTACGAAGGCTTCTCGGCTTCGGTCCAGGGCAAGTATACCGGGCGGCGCTACTACACCTATACCAACGACCAGAGCTTCGGCGGTTATGCCACGGTCGACCTCGGCCTCGGCTATGACTTCGGCACGTTCGGCCCGCTGAAGGGCGCGAAGCTGTCGCTGAACGTGACGAACCTGACCAACAAGCGCTATGCGTCGAACTTCGACAACAGCGTGTTCGCGCCGAACGATTCCGGCTCTGTCGCAGGCGGCGATTCGAACGCCGTTGCCGGCGACGTCCTGGTGTTCCACTCCTCAGCGCCGCGGCAATTCTTCGGGACGCTCAGCGTTGATTTCTAAGCATCTGCGCGCCTGCGCGCTGGCGCTGTTGTGGCTCTTCCCCGCCTTTGCCGGCGCGGAAGAGCCTATAACCCGGCCGAATATCGACCACGCCGCCGGCGCGCGCAGCGTCACGCTGCATGGCCAGACTTTCGTCGATCAGGGGCTGGTCGGCGCCAGCCGGCTTCCGGCCGATACGGTCGATTTTCTCGGCGACACGCTCGGGTCTTTTTCCTCGCTGCAGATCGCTCCGGGGAGCTGGAAGCGGGTAGGGGACCACTACGAAGGCGTGCTCTGGACGCTGCCCGATCGCGGGCGCAACGATCCAGGCGCCAAGCTGTTCTTCGACTATGCGGCGCGGCTCGAGCGTTTCCGCGTCAGCTTCGCCCCGAGCGACGGCCGGTTCACGCTCGTTCCTGACGGCGGGTTGAAGCTGCGCGATTTCCGCGGCCGGCCGTTCACCGGCGCCGATCCGGGCGCGGGCACCTTGACGGAGAGGGGCATCCTTCTGCCGGCACCGGATCAGGGCCTGGGCAGTGGCAAGGTATCGCTCGACGCGGAATCGCGGCAGTTCAAGCGCGACGGCAGCTTTTATGTCGGCGATGAATATGCGGCCAACGTCTACTATTTCGACCCGCACGGCCGCTTGAAGGGCGTGATCCGTCCCCCCGAAGCGATCGCCCCGCGCCGCGGTGGTCATCCCGCTTTCGGTTCGCTGCAGCCGCCCGAAAGCGGCCGCCGCAACAACCAGGGCGTCGAGGGCATGTCGCTGTCTCCCGATGGCCGCACCTTGTTCGTGGCCTTGCAAAGCGCTCTCGTGCAGGACACTGCAACCGGCAATGCCGCTGGCCGGACCGACATTCGCGTGCTGGCCTACGACGTGAGCAGCGTGCCGACACCGGCGCAGCCGACCGCGCACTACGTGATGCAGTTGCCGGCCTACAACGACAAGGGCGACGGCGGCGCACCCAATCGCACGGCTGCGCAGAGCGAGATCCGCGCGCTCGACGGCCACCGGTTCCTGATGCTCTCGCGCGATGGCGCGGGCGTCGGCGCCGCGGACAAGGCCCCCGTCGTCTACAAGTCCATCCTGCTGGTCGACGTCGCCGGTGCGACAAATCTTGCCCGCAGCGAATACGAGACCGGCACCGCATCGGTGCTGCAGGATCCGGCAGGAACGGCGCTGCGGCCGGGCATCGTGCCGGCCGAATGGACCGAACTGGTGAACATGCTCAATCCCGTGCAGCTGGCGCGTTTCGGTCTAACCATCGAAGCCTTGTCGGAGAAATGGGAAGCGCTCGATCTCGTGCCGGTGCTCGAGCCCGACCATCCGGCCGACTATTTCCTGCTCGTCGGCAACGACAACGACTTCATTGCGCGGCACTGCCGGATGTCGGGACAGACCTGCGATCCCGATTTCGATAACGACAACCGGATATTGGTCTATCGCTTGAGCCTGCCCACATCCTTGAAGTGAGCGGTCGATGGCGCCGGGCAGAGCAGCGGGCCGCTCTCAGCTTGCCGCCAGCGCCTGGGTAAAATCCGCGATGAGATCATCGGCGTTCTCGATCCCGATCGAGATCCGCACGAGGTTGTTGGTGATATTCAAGGCCGCCTTGCGCGCGGGGGGCACCGACAGGTGGGTCATGGCCGCCGGGTGGCTGGCGAGGGTTTCGGTGCCGCCCAGGCTGACGGCCAGTTTGGCGATCCTGAGCGCATCCAGGAATGCGAAAGCCTCGGCCTCGCCGCCCTTGAGATAGAGCGAAAAGGTCGATCCAGCGCCGGTGCAGTGGCGGCGATAGATGTCTGCCTGGCTGCTGCCCTCGGCTAGAAAGCCCAGATAGCCCACGCTCTCGACCTTGGGATGGCTCCGCAGCATGTCGCAGACCTTCGCGGCGTTCTCCCCGGCGCGGCTCATCCGCAGCTCGAGCGTTTCGAGACTGCGCAGCAGCATCCAGGCGGAATGTGGATCGGTGATCGTGCCGATCGTGTTGCGCGTGGCCCGGACCGGCGCGATCGCCGCGCTGCTGCCGATCACCGCGCCGGCGACGAGGTCCGAATGGCCGCCGACATATTTCGTCAGGCTGTAGACGACGAGGTCGGCGCCGTGCTCGAGCGGCTTCTGCCAGAGCGGGCCGAGGAACGTATTGTCGATCGCGATGAGAGGGCGGTCGGTGGGGAACACCGTGTCGCAGGCGGCGCGCACCGCTTCGATGTCGACGAGCGTGTTCGTCGGGTTCGAGGGGCTTTCGAGGAAGATCAGCGGCACGCGGCGGTCGCCGGCCCGTCTGAGCACGTCCTCGATCTCCGGCTGCGAGGCGCCCGCGGGAAAATCCAGCCACTCGATGCCCATCCGGCCGAGGACCTTGCCGATGAGCGTCTCGGTCGCGGCATAGAGCGGCGCCGAGTGCACGATCGTGTCGCCCGGTCTCACATGGGTGAGGAGCAGCGTCGCGATCGCCGACATCCCAGAGGAGAAGGTCAGCGCATCTTCTGCGCCATCCCAGATGCTCAGCCGGTCCTCGAGGATTTCCTGGTCGGGGCCGTTGAACCGCGAATAGACCAGGCCTTCGACTTCGCCCGACCGCGCGCCGGTGACGAACTCGAAATGCCGCTTGCCGGCCGCCGCGCTCTCGAATGCGAAGGTGGAAGTCAGAAAGATCGGCGGCTTCAGCGCGCCTTCGGACAGCGCCGGATCATAGCCATATCCCATCATCAGGGTGGAGGGATCGAGGCGTCTCCCGCCGATCTCCAGGATGTTCTTCTTCGGGCGCCGCCGCTGTGACACGCCGGTCATGCTGGCTTCGGTTTCATTCGATTGGGCCATTTTGCGCCTCCAGTGCTTCGCAATCCGCGGGATCGAGCCAGACTACTCTCATTGGGCTCACTGCGGCACCATCACTTCCAGGAGATCGTCGACATTCGCCACGGCGAAGGCGGTGAATTCGTCGGCGACGCCGTAGGGCAGCAGTATGCGACGGTCATGGAGCAACGCTCCGCAACTGTAGGTGACGTTGGGAACGTATCCGCCCCGCTGTTCAGCGCTCGGGAAGACTATCGGTGCGCTGGTCCTGGCCAGGACCCGCGACGGGTCGGCCTTGTCCAGCAGGCAGGCGCCGATGCTGTAACCGCGCATGAGCCCGACGCCGTGAGTGAATACCAGCCATCCCTCGGCGATTTCGATCGGGGATCCGCAATTGCCGATCTGCACGAACTCCCAGGGATAACACGGAGCCACGATCTGCTCGCCGCTTTCCCAGGTGAACAGATCGTCCGATCGCAGGAGACAGATGTTCTCTCCGTCCTGCCGCCCGAGCATGGCGTACCGGCCATCGATACGTCGCGGGAAAAGAGCCATTCCCTTGTAGCCCGCCATCGCGCCGCTCAGCGGCCGCATCTCGAAGGTGCGCAGATCGATGCCGCGCAAGATCTCCTGGCGGACATTGCGGCCGTCGAAGGCCGTGTAAGTCCCCATCACCTGTTCGCGGCCGCCGTCTTCGCGAAAGCTCACCATCCGCAGGTCTTCGACGCCTTGCCGTTGCGACGGGAGAACCGGGAATACCACGGTCTCCGATACGTCCTGGCTGTTGTCGCATTGCAGGCGCACCCAGCCTTCGTCCTCGCCCTCGATCACTGGCGGGACGCAATTGGGACTGGGCTCGTCTATGGTCAGGGCGAGATCGCCATCCCACGTACCGGTCCTGAACGTGACCGATGAAACATGGCCTTCGCCAATACCGCGAAGCGACAGGATGAAGCGCGCCCGGCCATCGTTTTCCACTTCCGATCCGGGGATACGTACGATGCTGGGGTTGAAGAGCGCCGCTGCTTCGAAGGCATATTCCTCGCTGAGATAAGCGCCGAGCAGAAGCCGCTCGTCTTCGCTCAGCCCCGAGATGTCGCCGAGTTCGTCCTTCGAACCGTCCACCTGACGCAGGAATATCTCTTCCGCTTGCCGGTGCCGCTGTCGCATTGGCCCGCGAATGAACGCCAGCATCCGTTCGCGAACGTCGCTCTCCAGATCGAGGATGCGCCGCACGACCATTTGCAGGCGCGACGTTCGTGTCCCGGCAAAGGCTTGCGGATAGGCGAAATGGAACGGTCGGATAACGGTTCGCGACGGATCGGGATGGAGTTCGCACTCCAGCTTGGTGAATACGTCCGCAGCGTCCATGTCCGATCTCCATCCCAGCGGCCGCGCGCCGGGCAACGGATGAACGCTTCACGCCGGCCGAGGTTCTAGGAATAAACAGATAGGCTCTATGCGGAGTGGAGGCGCGCCCATGCAGTGCCTTAGAACCCTGGGGTCATGTCCGCAGACACGATCAAGTCTTTGTCTGCCTGCGTGCCGACAAGTCAACTGACGGCGCTGAGCCGGTCTTGCTCCGGCAATTGAGGGCGCGCGAAGGGCGACGGGCAGCCATTGTAGAAGCCCGTCGCCGTATGGATCAGGATTTGGGCAGCTTGTTGAGATCCGCCTGGATCGCCGCGAGTTTCTCGTCGGTCAGCGCGTCGCCGGCATAGCTCTGCAACTGCTTCAGCGTCATGCCGCGCGCCATCGAGATCTGGTCGTTGGCGATCAGGCCGGGAACATGCTTGGCCAGAACGGCCTTGGCGGCGGGATTGTCGAGCAGGGTACCGAGGTCGGTATTTTCCACCGACAGGGGCGCGGCGGCGGTGGTTTCAGCCATGGCCGGCAGAGCCGTCAGGGCGCTTTGCGATGCGATCACGACCAGTGCCGCAACAAGGGCTTTACGCATTTCACTTCTCTCCTTGGATTAATCGGTGATGGCACGCGCGTCCGGCGCGGTCGTGGCCTGTGCGTGGGCGATCGAGACGAGCATGACGTCGATGACCCGATCGGCGAATGCGAGAACCTCCTCGTCGGGCACGACCCGCCGGCTCGTCTCGACCCGGTGCCATCCGGAAACGGCGGAAATAAACAGGTTGGCGAAGAATGCCCAGTCGGGGCCGGTGCCCCCGGTCCGGGCCATGTCATAGGTCAACCAGTCGACGCCGCGCTGCATCACCTGATCGTTCCATTCGCGAACGAGGTCGGGGAACGTCTGCGCGGAGGTTTCGACCAGCGTCGCGATCCGCTGGAACTCGGGCCAGTTGTAGGCGCGCACCATCGAGCGGGCGTAGTGGCGCAACCGGCCTTCGAGATCGTCGGGCAACAGATGGTTGTTCTGCGAGGAGCGTTCCGACCACTCCTCCAGCTGCTCTTCCAGAATGGCTCGAAACAGCGGCTCTTTGCTCTCGTACCGGGCATAGAGGGTGCCTTTCGACACCTTGGCGGCTACGGCGATCGCATCCATGCTGGCGGCTTCGAAGCCCAGTTCGACGAACAGATCGAGTGCGGTCGCCTTGATCGCGGAATCGATCGCGGCGACGCGCTCGGCGGTGGGGCGGCCGCGCCGCCCCGCGGCTTCTCGCGCTACCTCCTTCGATTTGCTGGACGGCCGCGCCATCGTTCGCTCCTAGATCGTGCCCTCACGCAGGAACTCCACCGCATGATGGGCCGCGCGCGCGCTCAGCGCCATGTACGTGAGCGAGGGGTTCTGGCAACCGCTCGATGCCATGGCCGCGCCGTCGGTGATGAACAGGTTCTTCACGTCGTGCGCCTGGTTGAACTTGTTGAGCACCGAGGTCTTCGGGTCCTTGCCCATGCAGGCGGTGCCCATCTCGTGGATGCCAAGGCCCGGCGTGCCGGGCTCGGTGGCGGCCGAGACGACGAAGCCCCCGCCGCCTGGATCATCGCCTTGCCGTCCTCGAGGATCTGTTTGGTCATCGCCTGCTCGTTGGGCCCGTGCGCGCAATCGACCTGGACCACCGGGATGCCCCACTTGTCGACCTGGGTCGTGCTCAGTGTGACGCGATTGTTCGGGTTCGGCAGCATTTCGCCGAAGCCCGAGATATAGGTGAACCATGGGCCCAGCTTGCGCGTCCGTGCCTTCAGCTCCGCGCCGATTCCGGGCTGGCCGATGGCGGTGCGCCAACCCATCCGCGAGACGCCGCCCTGATAGCCGAAGCCGCGCAGGAAGTCGGCGGGCTCGGTGACGTTGCGGAAGCGCGGGATGTAGATCCCGGTCGGACGGCGGCCGTGATAGAAGCTGTCCTTCGGGCCGTTCGGCAACAGGCCCGCGACCGACAGTGCAAACAGGTGGTCCATCAGGTTGCGCCCGACCATGTCCGACGAATTGGCCAGCCCGCGCGGCATGGCTTCGGACTTCGAGTTGAGCAGGATCTGCGCCGTGCCGATCGTCGAGGCGTTGAGGAATACGATCTTGGATTCGTAGGTCCGGTGCGCCTTGGTGTTCTGGTCGATCGTTCGCACGCCGGTAACCTTGCCGGTCTTCGGATCATGCACCAGCGAATGGACGATGGCGTCGGTGACGATGGTCAGATTGCCTGTACGATCGGCGGCCGGCAGCGACGAGGACAGGCTCGAATGATAGGCGCCGTAGCCGCAGCCGCGATCGCAGAGCGAACGAGCCTGGCAACTCATGCGCCCGAGTTCCTCGTGGTGCGGCTGCGCCTTCGACAGGTTCGCCGTGCGTCCGGCAATGACCTTGCGGCCTGGGAACGCCTTCTCGATCGCGGCCTTGAACATGAGTTCGCCGTCGTTGAGCGCGAAGGCCGGCAGGTACTCGCCGTCGGGAAGCTGCGGCAGGCCGTCACGGTCGCCGGCGACGCCGATGAACTTCTCGATATGCGAATACCACGGCGCGAGGTCGTCATAGCGGATCGGCCAGTCCGAGCCGTGGCCGTCCTTGGCGTTGGCTTCGAAGTCCTGCGGCGACAGGCGGTAGGACTGGCGACCCCACATGATCGAGCGGCCGCCGAGATGATAGCCGCGGATCCAGTCGAAGGGCTTGCCCTCCGGCGTGATGTAGGGGTTCTCGTCGTCCTTGACCCAGTATTGCTGGGTTGCGGCGGTGATGAAGCTCTCGCCCTGGATCTTGTAGTGACGCGCGAGATCCTCCTCGGGGACCATGCCTGCGTTAGGCACTTCCCAGGGCTGGAGGTTGTCGGTGTAGGATTCGCCGTGCACGAGCTTGCGCCCGCGCTCGATCACCAGGACCTTGAGGCCCTGTTCGCACAGTTCCTTGGCGGAAATGCCGCCGCTCATGCCGGAGCCGACTACGATTGCATCGAACATTGTCATCGCCTCCGTTCAGAACATGCCCAACCCGCCGGTGGCGCGGGTTTCGGGGGTCGCCTTGACCGAGGGAGTCCAGCCGCCGGGGGAGTGCTCGTAGACGAGCTCGGTGGTGAGGGCCTCTTCGGAATAGTAGTAGAGCAGCACGATCAGCTCCTTGAGCTTGGCGTAGCCGGGCTCCGCCACCGAGGGACCAGCCATCATCGCGCGCATCCCCGTGAGCTTGTCCGTGCGCGGCACGGGCTTCAGCGCGGCTGTGTCATGCGCCGAGAGCAACTCCTTGCGCTGGTCCGGCGTCAGCTCGGCGAAACCCTTGGCCTGCTTTTCCCTGGCAAGGTCGTCGATCTTGGTGATCGCACCCGCCAGTTGCACGCGGTGCTCGGGCGAGGCCCAGTTGACCAGCAGGGCGTCGAACTTCGCGGGCACGTGGGCGTCGACCGCGCCGGGCGTATCGGTCTTGGGGATGATCGTATCGGCGATGGCGCTCAGCAGTGTGAAGCTCTTCTGGTCGAGGAACGGCTTCGGGCTCGCCGCAGCTTTCGCGAAGGCCTCGGTGCTGAAGCCGGCGGTTACGGTCACGCCCATCAGCAGCAGGGCGCTTTCGAGCAACGAGCGCCGGTCCATGTTTGGAATCGTCATATCCGCCTTTCACCCTCTCGTATGTTTGCGCTCCCATAAGCTTCTCTCCGGGGCGTCACAAGAGAAATCGAACGTAATCGTTCGATTAAGCTTGATGGCCTTGGAGTGCCGGGATATCTGGTCGGAAAGAACAGGTGAGGGGAGCTGTGATGATCCAGCAAATCAACCGCCGTTCGCTGCTGGCGGGCGCTGTTGCGATGGGAGCTTTTGCCATGATCGAGGGAACCGCAAAGGCGGCCGCGAAGAAGCTGTTCTTCCAGCGGATCGGGCTGCCGATAGGCCTGCAGGTCTATACCCTGGGAGATGAAGCGGGGCGCGATCTCGATGCGACCTTCGCGCAGATCGCGGCGATCGGCTATCGCGAGATCGAACTGCCGAGCCTTTACGACCGCAAGCCGGCCGAAGTGCACGCTGCGGCGCATAAGGCGGGGCTGACTATAACCAGCTTTCACATCCCGCCGGTCACCGGCGCAGGGGCAGGATTGAACATCGCCAGTCCGCCGGCCGAACTCGCCGAGGCGCTGGGCGCGCTCGGCGCCAGTCGCGGCGTGTTGCCGATTGCACCGTTTCCCGCGAATTTCCGTCCGCAGGCGGGTGAATCGATGCAAGCGACGATCGGCCGCGCTTTCGCCGAGGCCGGCGCCGACCACTGGCACCGCGCCGCCGCCATGCTCAATGAGAAGGGTGCGGCGCTGAAGCCGCTGGGCATCGCGCTCGGCTATCACAACCACAATATCGAGTTCGCCCAAATCACTGACAAGAATCGTGGTGCGACGAACGGCTGGGAGATTCTGATTGAGGAGACCGATCCCGCGCTGATCCACTTCGAAGTGGACGTGGGCTGGATCGCCACTGCCGGGCTCGAGCCCGCGGAGTTCCTGCACCGGCACAAGGGCCGCGTGGCACAGCTTCACGTCAAGGATGTTGCGGCCGGCAACACGACCAATTTCGCGCTGTCGATGAAGCCGGCCGAAGTCGGCTCGGGTACGCTCGACTGGGCGGCGATCCTGCCCGCGGCCTACGACGCCGGCGTGCGGCACTTCTATGTCGAGCAGGAGCCGCCCTTCGCGATCCCGCGCATCGAAGCGGCGCGCAAGTCTTATGGGTTCCTGTCGCAACTGCGTGCCTAGGCCGCCAGATCCCAGGCCGACCGGATAAGGTCGAAGCCCTCGGTATAGACCTCTTCCTCGCTGGCGAAGAAATCGCGCCAGACGCGCGTCGCGGCGGCGAGATCGGGCACGCCGCGACCGAAGGCCTCGATCGTCAGCCAGCCGTCGTAGCCGAGCGTTTTGAGTTCCCCGATCGTCTTGCGGATCGGCGCATGGCCGCGCCCAGGCGTGCCGCGGTCGTTCTCCGAAATGTGCACGTGGCTAAGATGGCCCGAGGCGTGCAGCGCCCGGAGCGCGGCGAGCGGGTCCTTCTCCTCGATATTGGCGTGGAAGGTGTCGTAGAGAATGCCTATGCCCCCCACCCGCTCGGCATAGGCGATCGCCTGCTCGCAGGTGTTGAGCAGGTGCGCCTCGAAGCGATTGAGCGGTTCCAGCCCGGGCGTCAGGCCGGCATCGCGCATCGCCGGCAGGATCTGGCGGTGCACCTCGGCGCAGCGGTCGAGTTCGGCCGCGCTCGGCTTTTCGCCGGTGAAGACGCCCAGTGGCTGGAACCAGGGGCCCGCCACGACCTGCCCGCCGAGCGCCGCAGAGCAGTCGATCACGCGGCGCAGGTGGTCGACCGCGCTTTGCCGCGCCGCCGCATTGGGCGAGATCGGGCTGTGCGCCTCGTCGGGGATGATTGCGACGACCGTGCGTTCGAGGCCGAGGTCGTCGAGCACACCAGCGAGGGTGGCGTAATGCGCGGTGTCGGACACGTCGAAAACGGGCACCTCGACCCCGTCGAAACCCGTGTCCTTCAAGGCCTGCAGCACGCCGTAGTGGGCTTCGGTGACGTGCCCGGTCCAGAGCAGCAGGTTCATCCCGATCTTCATGACGCGGCCTCCAGCGGAACATTGCGTGCGCTATTCGCGCGGCTGCGGCGCTCGGCCAGCCAGACCGCGCCGAAGATGAAGAACAGCGCGATCGGCACGAGCGCGATCACCTGGAACGACTGCTCGGCGGCATAGGCAAGCGCCTGGCTCAGTTGCGGTCCGGGCTGGAGGGCGGCGAAGGCGGTCTCGCCGCCAGCCTTCTCCAGCTTGGCGCGGTCGTAGATCTTGCCGATCTCGGGCAGCACCAGATAGATCGCCATGGCGCCGGCGAAGCCGACGATGCCGATCGACCACGGCCCGCCGCGCGGAAAGCGCCGTGCCGAGGCCGCGAGCATCGTCGGCCACATGAAGCAGACGCCGAAGGCCCAGAGCGTCGCCGCCAAGATCGCGGTCAGTGGCGAGGAGGCGATCGACAGGCCGTAAAGCCCCAGCGCCGCCGGGATCGTGCAGGCGCAGAGCAGGCCCATGTCGGAAAAGCGATGTTCGAGCGCGCCGGCGAAGTGGCGCATGACGAACATGATCGCCGAGACGTAGACCAGCACGAGGATACCCGGCATGCCGACGGTCTGGGTCAAGGCGATGTCCACCCACGAGCCGGGCGCCAGCTCGGCCGAGGCGGTTAGGAACATGATCGCGGGGAAGATCCAGAACGTGGGCCGCTTGAACGGTTCGGCGATCATCTGTTTGAACGGCACGCCCATCGTTGTGCTTTCGGTCTTGGGGAATTCCTGAGTCAGCGCCCAGGCGCCGAACACTGCGCCCGGCACCATGATCAGGCCTATCAGCGCCTGCCAGCTCAGCCCGAGCTGCTGAAAGAACAGCAGGCTGGCGAGCCCGCCGGTGACGATCCCTGCCGGCCACCAGGCGTGAAGGATGTTGAGCTCCTTGGTCTTCTCCTCGGGGTAGAGCGCCGTGGTGACCGGATTGATCGAGGCCTCAGTCGCGCCCCAGCCGAAGCCGCAGACGACCATGCCGACCGTCAGCAGCCGATAGACCGCATCGATCCCGCCCATGGAGGGCGAGGCGATGATCAGGATTGGCCCGAGGATGAAGCAGAGCGAGGCAAACAGGATCACGCGCTTGGCGCCGATCACGTCGAGCAGCGGGCTGATCACCAGCAGGCTGAGCGCGAAGCCGAGGAACGAATTGCCCAGCGCCGCGGCGATCATCTCGCCCGAGTGCATGGGCACGGTCGGGTCGAACAGCGCCGCCTTGATCGCGCCCGAAGCGCCCGTGCGGATCGAGAACGAGAGAGCCGCGGTGAACAGCGCGAGTACGCAGATCACGAAAAGCGATCGGCGGTTGTAGGTTTTCCCTTCCATTTCCCTCCCCTTCGATCCCGGTTCAGTCGATGCCCAGAACCTTGTGAATCAGTGCCTTGTCCGCGCCCGTTCCGGCGAAGTCGTCAAAGGCCTTGTCGGCCTTGCGGATCATGTGGCGGGCAATGAACGGCGCACCCTCGGCGGCGCCCTGCTCGGGGTGCTTGAGCGCACACTCCCATTCGAGCACGGCCCAGCCGGGGTAGCCGTACTGCGTCAACTTGGAGAAGATCGCGCCGAAATCGATCTGGCCGTCGCCCAGCGAGCGGAAGCGGCCCGGCCGATCGACCCAGCTCGAATAAGAGCCGTAGACCCCGGCGCGTCCGTTGGGGCGGAACTCGGCGTCTTTGACGTGGAAGGCCTTGATCCGTTCGTGGTAGATGTCGATGAAGGCCAGGTAGTCGAGCTGCTGCAGCACGAAGTGCGACGGATCGTAGAGGATGTTCGCGCGCGGATGCTGGTCGACCGCGTCGAGGAAGCGCTCGAACGTCACGCCGTCGTGCAGGTCCTCGCCCGGGTGCAGCTCGTAGCAGGCGTCGACGCCGTTCTCGTCGAACCGGTCCAGGATCGGCTTCCAGCGGCGACCGAGTTCGGCGAAGCCTTCCTCGACCAGACCGGCGGGGCGCTGCGGCCACGGGTAGACCATGTGCCACATCAGCGCCCCCGAGAAGGTGGCGTGGCTCGTGCAGCCGAAACGCCGGCTGGCTCTGGCGGCGAGGTTCAGCTGCTCGACCGCCCAGTCGGTCCGCGCGGCGACGTTGCCCTGAACCTGCGGCGGCGCGAAGCCGTCGAACAGTGTGTCGTAAGCCGGGTGGCTGGCGACAAGTTGGCCCTGGAGATGGGTCGACAGCTCGGTCACCTCGACGCCGTTCTGCGCGCAGATGCCCTTGATCTCATCGACGTAGTCCTGGCTCTCGGCCGCCTTCTCGAGGTCGAACAGGCGCCCATCCCAGGTGGGAATCTGCACGCCCTTGTAGCCGAGCGAACCGGCCCATTTTGTGATCGCGTCGAGCGAGTTGAACGGCGCCTCGTCACCGGCGAACTGGGCGAGGAAGATGGCGGGACCCTTCATCGTTGCATCCCTTTCAGAGGTCGATCCAGGCAGCACCGTCGCGGCTGGACTGGAGCGCGGCGCGCAGGAAGTTCATGCCGGCCAGGGCATCTGCCATCGTGGCGTAGCCGGGCTCGCCCGCTGGCGCCGGAGCACCGCGGAGTTGCTCGCCAAAGGCGCGGTAGATGTTGGCGAAGGCCTCAAGGTAGCCTTCGGGATGACCGCCCGGCGTGCGCTGGATCGCGACGATGTCGCCGGGTAGATAGGCGCGGTTGGCACCGGCGTGATAGACCTCGTCGGGACGGTCTCGGCGCTTGATCGTCAGGGTGTTGGGCTGTTCCTGGCGCCAGTGCAGCCCGGCCTCTTCGCAATAGACCGCGATGGCGAGATCGTTCATGTCGCCGACGCAGACCTGGCTCGCTGTCAGCGTGCCCTTGCCGCCGCCCGCCAGGCGGAACAGCGCGGCCCCGTCGTCATCGATGCGGCGCCCGGGCAGCATGTTGAGCTCGGCGCAAAGCGCGGCAATGCGCTCGCCGGTGATGAATTCGACGAGGTTCGCAGCATGGGTGCCGATGTCGCCGAAAGCCCCGGCATCGCCCGACCGCGCTGGATCGACGCGCCATTCGGCCTGCTTGTTGTCTTCGAGATCGGTGGCGCGCGAGAGCCAGTCCTGCGTATATTGGACCATGACGCGCCGCACCCCGCCGAACTCGCGGCCAGCCACCAGCTTGCGCGCGAGCTTGACCAGCGGATAGCCGGTGTAGGTGTGGGTGACGGCGATCTTCCGGCCGGTACGCGCGGCGGCGTCGGCGATGGCCCTGGCCTGGTCCAGCGAGTCCGCCAGCGGCTTGTCGATGATCACGTCGAAGCCCGCTTCCATCGCTGCGATCGCGGGCGGCGCGTGCATGTGGTTGGGAGTGACGATCGAGACCGCCTCGATCCGCTGCTCGGCGGGGAGGGCGCTCTCGCGCTCCAGCATCTCGGCCCAGGAGCCGTAGGTGCGATCTTCGGGCAGGCCGATCTCCGCGCCCGAGGCCCTTGCCTTCTCAGGGGTCGACGATAGCGCGCCCGCCACGAGTTGCCAGTTGCCCGCGATCGCCGCTGCGGTGCGATGGACGCCGCCTATGAAGGCGCCCCGGCCGCCGCCGATCATGCCATAGCGAATGGGTTTCATCGTGGCTGCTCCTGTCCGGTGACAGGCGCGGCGCAGTCCTTGCCGTGCAGCGCCCAGTCGATCGCGCCCCGCAGCATCGCGCGGTATTCGGGCTCGGCGTAGGCCGCGGCCTGGTGTCCCATCGCCGAGTAGAGCACGCGGCCCTTGCCCACGCAGTGCCACCAGGCGATCGGGTGGTCGGCGCCCATCGTCAGGTCCTTGCCCATCATCTTGTGGTTGGCGAAAGTCCGCTCATCGAGCGTCAGCAGGACGTGATAGCCGGGGCGTCGCGGCGCCTTGTCGAACGAATACCATTCGTCGACGCGCTGCCAGCTCTCGGGCAGGCCCTGCATGGCCGGATGCGCCTTATCCTCGACACGGACCGTCGCCTGCTGGAACTGCGGACCCAACGGGTGACCCTTGAACTGCGCGCCTATCAGATCGTCGACGTACCAGCGCCAGTCGTAGGAGAAGTCCCCGCCCGCGCCATGAATGCCGACGAAGCCGCCGCCGTTCTCGATGTAGCTCTTCAGCGCTTGGCGCTGATGCGGTGTGAAGACGTCGCCGCTGACGTTGTTGAACACCACGGCGTCGAAGCGCGAGAGGATTGCGGGATCGAAAGCCGCGCCATTTTCGGTCTGGAAATAGCCCCAGCCGTTGTCCTTGGCCATCTGTGCGAACAGCCCATTGGCCGCGGGGATCGCTTCCTCATGGCGGAAGCCGTTGGTCTTGGAGAAGACCAGGATCGCCGGCCGCTTGATGTCCGCAGGCAGGGCAGGGGGCGTCGTCTCGTAGACGTGGAGGCCGCCCAGCATCGTGCGCCGGATCGTGTCCCAGTTCCGCGCGAGCTGGATGCCGAACAGGACCAGCAGGGCCAGCAGCGCCCAGAGGATCCACTTGATGATCTTTCGTGCCACGGAGCTCTCCCTCGGCCCGTCAGCGCCGGCTGGCGAGATAGTCGAGCACTGCAGCCCGCTGCGCCGGGTCGGTCACGCTGATGACCATCTTCGTGCCCGGCACCATTCGTGCCGGCGCCGTCATGAAGCGGTCGAGATTGGCGCGGTTCCAGGTCAGGCCAGATGCCTTGAGCGCGGTGGAGTAGTTGAACGCCGTCGACGCCGCCTTGCGTCCGACCACGCCGGTCAGGTTTGGGGCGAGCGTCGACGGACGATCGGGCGCGCCGTGGCACGAGGCACAGCGCTGGCGATAGAGAACGGCGCCGTCGGGCTTGTCCGCCGCGAACGATGGCGCCGCGACAAGCGTCAGCACGGCAATCGGCAAAAGACGATGGAGTTTCACAGGCATCCTCAAAGCGATTCGCAGCGATCCGCTTGACTTGCGGTGCTTTTATCGAACGATCGCGTTCGTTTTACTCGAACGACTTTGAAGTGCAAGAGCGGTCAGACCAATTTTGCGGCGCCTAGACCGCGATGATCAGCTCTACGCCCGTCTTTCGCACCATGTCGGCCATGTCCGGCGAAATACCGCTGTCGGTTACCAGTACGTCGACCTCGCCGAGCTCACAGACGATCGCGCCTGACGTCGAGCGAAACTTCGAACTGTCGACCAGCAGGATCAGTTGCTCGGCACGATCGATCAGGCGGCGCTCGGCGGCGACGAGGATAACGTCCTGCTGCATCACGCCCTGCGCCGCGACAGCGGCGGCGCCCATGAACAGCTTGGGCGCATGGAAGCGCGGCATGGATTCCTCGCCGTGCGGGGCGAGGATGATGTTCTGCTCGCGGAAGATCACGCCCGAAGGCACCAGCAGCCGCGTGCCAAGCTGGGGCAGCAGCGCCTCGATGATGTGCAGCGAATTGGTCAGGACCTGGAGGTCGAGTCCGTCGAGATGCGGGCACATCTGCAGCGTCGTCGTGCCGCCGTCGATCATCACCGCTTCGCCGGGCGTGCACAACGCAGCGGCGGCGCGACCGATCGCCTGCTTGCGCGCGAGGTTCTGCGTGATCGACTGCTCGAACGGCGTGCCGACGAGGCGGCCGGCCTTGCTGTCGGCTGCAGGCTTGGCACCGCCGTGGACGCGGACGATGGCGCCCGCTTTCTCCAGTCGCGTCAGGTCGCGGCGGATCGTTGCAGGTGAGGCCTCGAGGCGCGCTTCGAGGTCGCGATAGGTGATGAAGCCGCTCGCTTCGATGGCATCGAGGATCAGTCGTTCGCGTTGTTCTGCGTGCATCATGCGATCCCCGGGCGAGCGATTGCCATCCACTTTCGCCTATGGCCGGGAAGTGTGGAGAAATCCATTCCGTGCTAGCCTCCGATTGCTGCGCGCCAGCGCGCGCGATAGGCGGCAAGGTCACCGGGAAGTGGCTCGAATAGCCGTAGCTCTCCCTGTGGTCGCAGTGCGGGATTGACGAGCCGCAACGCGCCGAACGAGACGTCGTTGTGCGCGTTGGCGGTATAGACCAGGGTTCCGGGCCGCAGCGCCGCCAGCGCGCGGACGAAGACTTCGGCTTCAGCGAAGCGGCCTTCGACGAGCAGTCGCTCGCGCGAGCCGATCAGGTCGAGCGACGCGTCGGTAACCAGCGCCGCGTAAAGCGATGCGGCGGCGCGGCGGGCGAAGTCGTTCTGCGGTTCGCCGATCCAGCAGGTCTCGCCTTGCGGGAATGGGCCGAAGCCGGGTGCCAGCGTAGGCAGGACCATGACGCCGGCTTCGATCGCTTGCGGCGCTGCGGCGAGCAAGGCCGGCTGATCGGGCTTGATGTCGATCCGCCGGGTGTCGAGCTCGATCAGGGTTTCGATCTCGCGCCCGCCCATGAACCGGGCCGAGGGGACGGGGCGGCCATGGATATCGACGTTGACCAGGCAATCGCGCGCTTCGGGCAGGTTCGCCAGGTCGACGGGCTCGCCAGGCAGCCGCATCGCGATGAACCAGGTGCCGGTCGAGAGGACTGTCGTCTCGTTGTCCGCGATCTCGGTAAAGCCCCCCGCCGCCAGCAGCGCGGCGTTGGAATCGTGCAGGCCGGCTAGGACTTTCACGCTCGCGGGAAGACCGGTGCGAGCAGCCAACTTTGGCCTGAGCGTGCCGACGACCTCTCCGGCCGGCCGCAACGGCGCGAAACGCTGCGCCCAGCCTAGCCGCTCCGCCATGGGCGAGAGCCGGCCTTTGGTTGGGCTCCACAGGTCGCTGTGACAGCCGAGGCTTGTCACCTCGCTGACGGCCTCGCCCGAGAAGAACCAGCTCCAATATTGAGCCCAGGGCAGTAGTGTCGCCCGGTCCATCCGCGGATCGAGCCGTTCTAGCCAATAGAGCTGTGCGCCGAAGTTCAGTCCATCGGGCAGCGCGGGCGAGCCGGTGACGGGAAACGGATCGCGTTCGCGCCGATAGGCTGCCAGAACCTCGCCGGGAATGACCTGCTCGTAGTCGAGCGGCGGGAAGGCCAGGCCATCGTCGATGATGCCCGCGACACCGGCCCCATGAACGACTGGGATCACATATTCGATCGGCTTGCCGCCATACGCCATCAGCGCTTCGATCAGCCACTCGCCGATACCCGATACGTCGAGCCGGCGTAGGCCATTGCTCTCCACTACCGCGTTCGGGTGCACCTGACGGTCGAGCATCGCGCCTTCGCACGACCAGAGCGTGACCTTGCTCATGGTCTTGCCGATGTCGACGACGATGGCGAACGCCTCGCTCAAGCCCTGTTTTCCTCGTGATATGCGCGTTTATGATTGTTTGTTATCGAATACGATTGATCGCGCAAGTTGGAATCGCTAACACGCCAGGCATGAACGCTCCGACGTCGCTGTCCGCCGAATCCGCCACTCCCTTCGCCGTTCCCGCTAACCGCTGGGACGACACTGTCGCTGCCGGCCTCTCGCCCGCCGAACTGCTGCTCTATCGTTCGAACCTGCTGGGTTCGGATCTGACCGTCACCAATTTCGGTGGCGGCAACACTTCGGCCAAGCTGGGCGAAATCGATCCGCTCACCGGCGAGGCGGTCGAAGTCCTGTGGGTCAAAGGTTCGGGCGGCGACATCGGCTCGATGGCTTCGCCACGCTCTACCAGTCCAGGCTGCTCTCTCTGGAAGCGCACTACGCAGGCCCCGAGGATGACGACAAGATGGTCGGTTTCCTGCCTCACTGTACCTTCAATCTCAACGCGCGCGCAGCCTCGATCGATACGCCGCTGCATGCGCTGCTGCCTTTCGCCCATCTCGACCACGTTCACCCCGATGCGATCATCGCGCTGGCCGCGAGTGCAGGCGGCGAGACGGCGACGCGCGATATCTGGGGCGGGCGGATCGGCTGGCTGCCGTGGAAGCGGCCGGGTTATACGCTGGGCATCCAGCTTCGCGACTATGTCAGGGCCAATCCCGGCCTCGAGGGCGTCATGCTGGCCGGCCACGGGATCATCTGCTGGGGTGACAGCGCGAAGACCTGCTACGAGCATACGATCGGCCTGATCGCCGATGCGGCTAATTTCCTGAATCGCAAGCTTGCCGGGAAGCCGGCATTCGGTGGAGCGGTCCTGAAATCTCCCTCTCAGGATCGCGCTGCCGTGGCTGCCGACCTTATGCCGCGCCTTCGCGGTCTGATGACCGGGACACGGCGTAAGGTCGGCCATTTTTCCGATGATTCGGAAACGCTTGAATTCGTCAATTCACGCGACTTCGAGCATCTGGCGGCGGTCGGCACCTCATGCCCCGACCATTTCCTGCGCACCAAGATCGCCCCGCTGACGCTCGATCCGGCGAAGTTGCGGGACGACGGCTATCTGGCAGCAAAGCTGGCGGAATATCGGGTGATGTATGCTGCCTACTACGAGCGCTGCAAAAGGCCCAATTCCCCGGCGATGCGCGATGCGAACCCCGTGGTCGTGCTGGTGCCGGGCCTCGGCCGGATCACTTTCGCCACCGACAAGACCACCGCACGGCTCGCGGGCGAATTCTATGGCAATGCGATCAATGTGATGCGTGGGGCCGAAGCGATTGGTGGCTATATCGGCCTCGACGAGCAGGAAGCTTTCGACATCGAGTACTGGCTGCTCGAGGAAGCCAAGCTCCAGCGCGTGCCGGCGCCCAAGCCGATGGTCGGGCGCATCGCACTGGTAACCGGCGGCGCGGGTGGCATCGGTGCGGCCTCCGCCGCGCGGCTGCTGGCGGATGGCGCCTGCGTCATGCTGGCCGACCATGATGCTGCAGCGTTGGAAGATATCCGCGCCGCTTTCGCCAAGCGTTTCGGCAAGGATGTCGTCCGCGCTGCCGTTTGCGACGTGACCGACGAGGCCCAGGTTCAGGCCGCCTTCGACGCCTGCGCGCGCGAATTTGGCGGGCTCGACATTCTGGTCGCCAACGCCGGCGTCGCCTCCTCCGCGCCGATCGAGGAAACCACGGTCGACCTCTGGAACCGCAACTACAGCGTGCTGGCCGAAGGCTACTTCCTCACCAGCCGCGCCGCCTGGCCGCTGCTCAAGCGGATGAAAGAGCAGGGCGGCAGCGCGGTGGTCTTCATCGGCTCGAAGAACGGCGTGGCCGCGGCGACCAATGCGAGCGCCTATGCCTCGGCCAAGGCGGCAGCGAACCACCTTGCGCGCTGCCTGGCGCTCGAAGGCGCGCCCGAGGGCATTCGCGTCAACGTGGTCAATCCGGACGCGGTGATCCGCGGTTCGAAGATCTGGGACGGCGATTGGCGCCAGGAGCGCGCTGGCGCTCACGGCATCGATCCGGGCGACGAACTGGAAGCGCATTATCGCAACCGCTCGATGCTGAAGCGCGACGTGCTGCCCGAGGACATCGCCGAGGCCGTCTATTTCCTCGCGAGCGACATGTCGGCGAAGTCCACCGGCAACATGATAAACGTCGACGCCGGGAACGCCCAGGCATTTACCCGCTAGGCCCGCGGGAGAGGAAAAGAGAGAATGACGAACCTGCCGCTCTCCGACGAGCTGATCGCCGAAGCCAACGCGCGCGAGATCGAGGCGCTGGAAGAAGACTATGCGGCGCTGGGCCGCAAGCTGGCGCGCAGCAGCGTTGCCATCGACGCGATCAGGGACCGCGTTGCCGGTTTCTCGGTCGCGGTGCCGACGTGGGGCGCCGGGCGGGGCGGTACGCGCTTCTCCAAGTTCCCGATCGCAGGTGAGCCTACGAATATTCACGAGAAGCTGGAGGACTGTGCGGTCATCAACCAGCTCAGCCGTATTACGCCGCGCGTGAGCCCGCATTTCCCCTGGGACAAGGTTAGCGATTATAAGGCTTTGCGAGATGAAGCTGCGAGCCTGGGTTTGGGTTTTGACGTGGTCAATTCGAATACCTTCCAGGATCAGCCGGGCCAGGTGCAGACCTATGCCACCGGCTCGCTCTCCTCGACCGTCGAGGCGACGCGCCAGCAGGCGGTCGAGCATAACATCGAGTGCATCGAGATCGGCGTAGAGCTCGGTGCGCGGGATCTCACCGTCTGGGTCGGCGACGGCACCAATTTTCCCGGCCAGCAGGATTTCACCCGCTCGCTCGACCGTTATCTCGAAGCGGCTGCCCAGGTTTATGCCGCGCTTCCAGATGGTTGGCGCATGCTCCTCGAGCACAAGATGTTCGAGCCGGCGTTCTATTCCTCGGTGATCTCGGACTGGGGCAGCTCGATCCTCTCTGCCCAGGAACTGGGGCCCAAGGCCAAGTGCCTCGTCGATCTAGGGCACCACGCGCCAAATACCAACATCGAGCAGATCGTCGCCCGGCTGCATCGCTTCGGCAAGCTCGGCGGCTTCCATTTCAATGACAGCAAGTACGGCGACGACGATCTCGATTCTGGCTCGATCAACCCGCACCAGCTGTTCCTGGTATTTAACGAATTGGTCGAGGCGGAGCAGCATCCGCGCGACAATTTCGATCCGGCCTATATGATCGACCAGTCGCACAATGTGACCGATCCGATCGAGTCCATGCTGTCCTCGGCCGAGGCGATCGCAGGGAGCTTCGCCAAGGCGCTGCTGGTCGATCGTGAGGCGCTGCATGCGGCGCAGGACGCCAACGACACGATGATGGCGTTCCAGGCGCTGCGCCGGGCCTACACGATCGACGTCGGCCCGATCCTGGCCAAGGCGCGCCTCGAAGCGGGCGGCGCGATCGACGTGCTCGGCACCTACCGCGAGAGCCGCTGGCGCGAACGCAAGGCGCAGAAGCGCAAGCCCGTGGGGCTGGGCGCCGGGATCGTCTGAGCAGAATTTCGGAAAAAGGGGATGAGGATGATTGTGAGGAACCTGCGCGCCGGCCTGGCCTGCGCCACTGCCTTGAGCGGCCTCGGTCTGGACGTGGTCACGGTCTCGGCCCAGGAAGCTGCGCCGGCGGCTGCTACCGCCCGCGCATCCACTCCCTCCCTCGAAGACCAGTTCCGCGATCCGCCTAACAGTGCCCGCCCGCGCGTCTGGTGGCACTGGATGAACGGGAACATCACCAAGGACGGCATCGCCAAGGACATGGCCTGGATGAAGCGCATCGGAATCGGCGGGCTGCAGAACTTCGACGCCAACCTGATGACGCAGCAGATCGTCAAGGATCGGCTGGTCTATATGACGCCTGCCTGGAAGGACGCCTTCCGCTTCACCGCGAGCGAGGCCGACCGGCTCGGCCTGGAACTGGCAATCGCCGCCTCGCCGGGCTGGTCTGAAACCGGCGGGCCCTGGGTCAAGCCCGAGGACGGGCTCAAGAAGCTGGTCTGGAGCGAGACCGAAGTGGTCGGCGGAAAACGCTTCGTGGGCACGCTGTCGCCCCCGCCCACGGTGACCGGGCCGTTCCAGTCGCTGCCCAAACAAGGCGGCGCTGGCGAGATGATGCAAGGCATCGAGCGCAAGGTGCCCGACGCGACCCACTACGCCGATGTCGCCGTGCTGGCCTATCCGATCAGCGGCAAACCGGCACCGGTGCCGACGGTACACGACGGCGCCGGCAAGCAGCTCGACGCAAGTTTGCTGGCCGACGCCGACATTGCCGCTGGCGTGACCCTGACGCAGCAGAAGGACGGTCCTGCCCCGTCGATCGTCCTCGAATACGCCAAGCCGCGAACCGTCCAGGCCGCCAGCGTCTTCGTCAAGGGCGCAGCGGTGATGTTCTTCGGCGCGCTCTACACCGCGCGGCTCGAAGCGAGCGACGATGGGAAGGCCTGGCGGACGGTCTCGGATATCCCGTTGGGCCTGGTGCCCAGCACCTTCGCTTTCGCGCCGGTCACGGCACGGCAATTCCGCATCGCCTTCGCGCCGGTGAAATCGGGCGGAATCAATCTCGGTCAACCCGCGCCGGGTATTGCGATGGATATTCGTGCGGGTTTTGCGGGAACCGGTTTACAGCCGTTGCAGGTCAACGACTTCCGCCTGTTCGATACGCCGCGGATCGACCGCTACGAGACCAAGGCCGGCTTCGAACTGGCGCAGGATTACTACGGGCTGGCAACGTCGGCGCCCGATTCCGCCGGGGTCGCGCCGGCGGCGGTGATCGACCTGACTTCGCGGCTCAAGTCCGACGGCACGCTGGATTGGACGCCGCCGAAGGGCAATTGGCGCGTGCTGCGCCTCGGCTATTCGCTGCTCGGCACGACCAACCACCCGGCACCGGCCGAAGCCACCGGGCTCGAGGTCGACAAGTTCGACGGCGCCGCAGTGCGCCGCTATCTCGAGCACTACATCGGCATGTACAAGGATGCCGCCGGACCGGACATGGTCGGCGACAAGGGCGTCCGTGCGATCCTGACCGACAGCATAGAAGTCGGCGCGGCGAACTGGACGCCGCAGATGGTCGCGCAGTTCAAGCGGCTGCGCGGCTACGACCCGACGCCGTGGCTGCCGGCGCTGACCGGCAAGGTCATCGGCTCGCGCGTGCAAAGCGACGAGTTTCTCTATGATTACCGCCGCACGCTGGCCGACCTGATGGCCAGCGAGCACTACGGCACTGTCGCCAAGGTCGCGCACGAGAACGGCCTCAAGGTCTATGGCGAGGCGTTGGAGGACCATCGGCCTTCGCTCGGCGACGACATGGCGATGCGCAGCCATGCCGATGTGCCGATGGCGGCGATGTGGACCCATTCGCGCGAGCAGGGGCCCAAGCTGACTTATCTCGCGGATATCAAGGGCGCGGCATCGGTAGCGCATATCTACGGCCAGAATCTCGTCGCAGCGGAATCCATGACCGCGTCGATGAACCCGTGGAACTATGGGCCGGGCGATCTCAAACGGGTGATCGACCTGGAATTCGTCCAGGGCGTCAACCGTCCGGTGGTCCACACCTCGGTCCATCAGCCGGTCGACGACAAGCTGCCTGGCCTCTCGCTGTTCATCTTCGGCCAGTATTTCAACCGGCACGAGACCTGGGCCGAGTTGGCGAAGCCGTGGGTCGATTACATGGCGCGCAATTCGCTGATGTTGCAGCAGGGGCGCAACGTGGCCGACGTCGGCTATTTCTATGGCGAAGAGGCGCCGCTGACCGGGCTCTATGGCGACAAGGCCGTGGCCGATGCGCCCAAGGCTTACGCCTATGACTTCGTAAACGCCGATGCGCTGACCGGCGTCCTGGCGAACGATGGTTCGGACCTGGTCGCTCCGGGCGGTGCCCGCTATCGCACGCTCTATCTCGGCGGATCGTCGCGCAAGATGACCTTGGGAACTTTGCGCAAGCTGGCGGCCCTGGTCGAAGGCGGCGCGATCGTCGTGGGCATGAAGCCCGAAGGCGATCCGGGGCTTTCGGGCAATCGTGCCGAATATGCGGCGCTGACCGCCAGGCTCTGGGCCGGCGGCGAGGAAACCCAGGTCGGCAAAGGCCGGGTGATCGCTTCCTGCGACATCGAAGCGGCGTTGGGCAAAATCGGCGTCGCGCCCGATTTCCGCTTCGATAGTGGCCAGGCCGACAGCAAGATTCCCTTCGTCCACCGCAAGCTGGTCGATGGGGACAGCTATTTCCTGGTCAACCAGCAGAACCGCACCGAGACGATCGAGGCCCGCTTCCGCGTCACCGGCAAGGCGCCCGAACTGTGGCACGCCGAGACCGGCCTGTCCGAGCCGGTCAGCTATCGTACCGAAGGCGGCGAGACCGTCGTGCCGCTGACCCTGCTGGCCGACGAATCCGTCCATGTCGTCTTCCGCAAAGCCGCCGTCGCGCCGTCGTTGATGTTCAAGAAGCTGGTGCCTTCTGAGATCGGCAAGGTCGACGGACCCTGGCAGGTCGTTTTCCAGGCCAACCGCGGTGCGCCGGCGAAGGCGACTTTCGCCCAACTCGCGCCGCTCGACGAGAGTGCCGATCCGGGGATCAAGTACTTCTCCGGCATCGCGACCTACTCGAAGGACTTCGTCACGCCCAAGGGCTGGAAGCGCGGCGATCCGTTGTGGATCGATCTGGGTGAGGCAAAGGAAGTCGCCGAGGTTTCGGTCAACGGCAAGCTCGCCGGCTCTGCCTGGCACGCGCCCTATCGCGTCGATATCGGCGCGGCGGCGAAGCCGGGCAGGAACGCGCTGCAGGTTCGGGTCGCCAACCTCTGGGTCAACCGTCTGATCGGTGATGCTCAGCCCGGTGTGACCAGCAAGATCACCTGGACCGCGCTGCCGACCTATAAGGCAAACGCGCCGCTGCGCCGCTCGGGCTTGATCGGGCCGGTGACGCTGCTCGGCCAGCAAAAGTAAGGGAGGGGCCCTAGGGCTGTGCGATCGTGCGCAGCCTTAGGCTGGCCGACGCGATGCCACCCGGCGCGAGCATGGCGGGCTGGGCGCAGCAGCGGATGTCTTCGCCTGGCGCGGTGAGGCCGGTGATCGCGAGGTTGTCCGACGGTTCGAGCACCAGCGTCAGCGCGTGCTCGCGCCAGCGCATTTCGAGCGGGCGGTTGCAGGGTACCGCAGCACGCCGGCCGCCGGCCGATAGCGCCTGAACGCCTAGCGCGGCCGGCATGGCATCCGCGCCGAGATTGACGAGACTGACGGTGACGATCAGCCCATGTCGGTCGAGGATGAAGGTCTGGCTGGCGACGAAGGGTGCACCCTCCTCGGTGGCGCAACGGCTGTCGAGCAATGTCGCCGCACTGGGCGTGGAGGTGACGACCGACCATTCGCCGAGCCACTCTAGAACCGGCAAAGGATCGGCCCCCAACCAGACCCGGCTTCGGCGGGCTGCGGGTGCATCTTCGCCCACCCCGAGCGAGAACGGAACAAGCGGGCGCTGGGGCGCGTCGAGGATGTCCGGACCGCAGACCGGCCGCATCAGCGGCTCGCCGCGCCAATCGAAAGCCAGCACCGCGCCGCCGCGCTCGGGGGCGAGCGTCAGCGCATAGTCGCCGGCCGCGAGCCGCAGCATCAGAACCGGGCCACGAGGTTCTCGAGCCATTCCTGGCGGCCCGAGCGCGGCTCCGGCCCGCGGTTGCTGTGGATGGCGATGTCGGCGACCGAGGCCAGCGTCGCATCCGGTGCGTGGATCGCGTGGCCGAACTCGCCTTGCCAGCCGGAATAGCGCTCGGCGCGGAACCGATCGAGCTGGCCGTCCTCGACGATCGCGGCGGCGCGTAGCAGTGCCCGCGCGATCGTGTCGATCCCGCCGATGTGGCCGTGGAACAGATCCGCCGCGTCGATCGACTGGCGCCGCACCTTGGCATCGAAGTTGAAGCCCCCCGTGGTGAGGCCACCGGCGCGGAGCACTTCCAGCATGGCCAGCGTCAGTTCCTCGACCGAGTTGGGGAATTGGTCGGTATCCCAGCCGTTCTGCGGATCGCCGCGGTTGGCGTCGATCGAGCCGAAAATGCCGAGCGCCCGGGCCATGGCAATCTCATGCTCGAAGGTATGGCCCGAAAGCGTCGCGTGGTTGGCCTCGATGTTTACCTTGACCTCGTTCTCCAGCCCGAAGCGGCGCAGGAAACCGAAGACGGTCTGGGTATCGAAATCGTATTGGTGCTTGGTCGGCTCGTGCGGCTTGGGCTCGATCAGGATCGTGCCTTTGAAGCCGATGCGGTGCTTGTGATCGACCACGAGGCTGAGGAACCGGCCGAAGTTCTCCTGCTCGATGCCGATCTCGGTATTGAGGATCGTGTCGTAGCCCTCGCGGCCGCCCCAGAGCACATAGTTGGAGCCGCCCAGCCGATGCGTCGCGTCGAGGCAATCGCGCACCTGCATCGCGGCCCAGGCATAGACTTCCGGGTCCGGATTTGTCGCAGCGCCCGCCATGTAGCGCGGATGGCTGAACAGATTGGCGGTTCCCCAGAGCAGCTTGCGGTCGTGCCGCTCCTGCAGTTCTTCCAGATGGTCGACGGCTTCCGCGAAGCTTGCGCGGAATGCGGTGGCGTCTCCAGCGTCGGCCATGACGTCGACATCGTGGAAGCAGTAGAACGGCACGTCCAGCTTCTCGACGAAGGCTAGAGCGGCCTCACGCTTGGCGCGCGCCCGCTCCGCATCGTTGGGCCCGGCGTGCCAGGGCCGGTAGAATGTGCCAGCGCCGAACACGTCGCTGCCCGGCCAGCAGAAGGTATGCCAGAAGCATACGGCAAAGCGCAGGTGATCTTCCATACGCTTGCCGAGAACGAGCCGATCCTTGTCATACCAGCGATAGGCCAGGTGGTTCTGGCTGTCCGGCCCCTCGAAGCGAATGGTGTCGAACGGGGCGAAGTAGTCGGCGGACATCGATTTCCTTTCAGAGCGCGCGGACGACGGAAGAGGCCGCGCGGAATCGGGTAAGTTTGGGGGCGAGGCGTTCGGCCAGCACGGAGTCGGGCTCGATGACATGCGAGACGGGCGGGCGGACGCAGACTTGCGCGGGTGCGGCGCCAGTGACGGCGATCTGCGCGAGACGCGCGGCGCCGAGCGCGGGGCCGACCTCGCCGCCTTCGAGATAGACGAGCCGGACACCGAGTGCCGCGGCCAGGATTCTGCCCCAATGGTGCGAGCGCGAGCCGCCGCCGATCACGGCCAGTTCCTCGATATGCGTGCCTGCCTCGCGCAGGGCGTCGAGGCCGTCGGCATGGGCGAACGCGACGCCTTCAAGCACGGCAGCGGCTAGGCGGCCTCTGTCGGTCTCGTTGTCGAGCTTCAGGAATGCGCCGCGCACGTGCGGGTCATTGTACGGGGTGCGCTCGCCCGACAGGTAAGGCAGGAACAGTTCCGGCCCCACGGCCACGCCGGCGCGTTCGGCTTCGGTAAACAGCATGCCAGGGCCGTCGAGCCCGGTGATGCTAGCGGCCCAGTCGATGCAGGCCGCGGCGGACAGGTGGACCGCCATCTGGTGCCACATGTCGGGCAGGCAGTGGCAGAAGGCGTGGACTGCGCGCGCCGGATTCGGACGGAAATCGTGCGTCGCGACGAAAATCACGCCCGATGTGCCGAGCGACAGCAGCGCATCGCCGTCGCCGATCACGCCGACACCGGCCGCGCCGGCAGCATTGTCGCCGCCGCCCGCCGCGACAGGTACCTGCGCCATGCCCCAGGCGGCGGCGGCGTCGGGGCGCAGTGTGCCAGTGACGGTGCTGCCTTCGAACAGGCGCGGCATCTGCGCCCGCGTCAGCCCGCTCGCCGCAAGCATCGCGTCGCTCCACTCGCGCGCCGCGACATCGAGCCAGAGCGTGCCGGCGCTGTCGGCCATGTCCGAGGCCTTGTCGCCGGTCATCCGCAGCCGGACGTAGTCCTTGGGCAGCAGCACCGTGCGAAGCTTGTCGAGCAGGGCCGGCTCGTGCTTGCGGATCCAGGCCAGCTTCGGTGCGGTGAAGCCGGGCATGGCGATATTGCCCGTGATCGCACGCAGCCGAGGTTCGGCCACTTCCAGTTCCCCGCACTCTGCGAAGCTGCGACCGTCGTTCCACAGGATCGCAGGTCGCAGGGGGCGGTCGTCATCGCCGAGCAGCGTCGCGCCGTGCATCTGGCCGGCGAGGCCGATGCCGGCAACCTGCGCGCGCGTCTCGGCGGGGAGGGCAAGCACGGCCGCTTCGGTGGCAGCCCACCAATCGTCCGGCTCCTGCTCCGACCATAGAGGGTGGGGCCGAGACACCGCGAGCGGCGCGGATCGCTGCTCGTGCAGTTCGCCGTCGTCGCCCAGCGCTACGACTTTCACGCCCGAGGTGCCCACGTCGATTCCGAGGAACATCGATTCTTTCGCTCTCCCTGCGAAAGCAAAGATAGCGCTAACATAACCACAAGCGCAAGCCCTTGCTTTGAGCCGGACCGGCGCATAGGCAAAAGCGATGAACGAGATTGCCAAGGTTCCACGGAGAAAGCGCCGGGCGCAGAGCGCACCAACCGTCGCCGATGTCGCACGTGCGGCCGGCGTATCTTCGATGACCGTCTCGCGCGTGATCAACGGCGAGGCGAACGTCGTCGAGGCGACGCGCCAAAAGGTCCGTGATGCGGTTCGTTTGCTCGGCTACGTGCCCAATCCGGCGGCGCGCAGCCTTGCCGGCGGTCGGCAATGCCGGATTGCCCTGCTCCACAGCAATCCCAGCGCGGCCTACCTCAGCGAGTTCCTGGTCGGCACGCTGGAAGAGGCGAGTGCCACCGACGCGCAATTGGTGGTCGAGCGCTGCGACGGCTCCGAAAGCGCCGAGGTGCTCGTGTCGCGGCTAAAGGCGCACCGCATCGACGCCGTGCTGCTGCCTCCGCCGCTCTGCGACGACAATGCGCTGTGTGAAGCCTTGCGCGCGCGCGCCATGCCGATGGTCCAGATCGCCACTGGCCGCCCGGTCGATTTTGCCCATGCTGTGACGATCGACGACGAAGGAGCGGCGCATGCCATGACCCGCCACCTGATCGGACGCGGACACCGGCGCATCGGTTTCATATCGGGGAATGCCAATCAGACGGCCAGTCACTCGAGGCGCCGCGGCTACGAACGCGCGCTGGAAGAGGCCGGCATTGCTGCCGATCCGGAACTTATTGTCGAAGGCGACTTCACTTACCGTAGCGGTCTTGCCGCGGCGGAAGTCCTCCTCGCGCGGGAGCCGAGGCCTTCGGCGATATTCGCCAGTAACGACGACATGGCCGCGGCCGCGTCAGCCGCCGCGCATCGCAACCGGTTGGAGGTGCCGCGCGACATCTCGATCGTCGGTTACGACGATACGCCGATCGCGACGACCGTCTGGCCCGAGCTCACCACGATCCGCCAGCCGATCCAGGAGATGGCTCGGCTCGGCACACGTCTGCTGATCGAGGCCGTGCAAAACAGGCGATCGGGCGAGGGGCTGGCGGTGCGCCACGAGCGCCTGGACTTTGAATTCGTGGCCCGAGCCTCGGATGCGGAGCGGGCCTAGGGCGATAGATATATCTGCTCGAGCACCATGGCCGCAGCGCCTCTGGCATAGTTGGTGTCGTTCATGATCTTGAAGGTGACGCGATCGGGATCGCGCAGCACGGGCAGCGTGTCGCGATGCAACGCCTCGAAAAACGGGTCGGACAGGAGTGCGATCAGCGCCGGACTCTTGGTGAGCACCGCGATCCGCGCAGGGTCCTGCATGTTGACGTGGTTGGCCATCGCGCGACCGAGATAGCGCGCAGCCTGATCGAACAGGGCGAGTATTGCGGCTTCGCCGGCCATGGCCCGCTCGGCAAGTTCGGCGAACCTTCTGCGCAAAGAAGGCAGGGATGGGGTCTCCTCGCCCGCCAACTCGGCAGCCTGGAATACAATGGCACTCATCGAGCTATATGCCTGCAGGCAACCCTCAGCACCGCAGTGACAGCGCCTGCCGCCTTCGGGCACAACCTTGGTGTGGCCCATCTCGGCTTCGACGCCGTGGCTACCGATGAGCAATTGGCCTTGTTGGTAACGCGCGCCGCCGAGGCCGAGATCGACCAGCACAAGCGTGAAATCGTCGACGCCGGCGTCGTCGCCAAACCAGTGTTCAGCGCGCGCCAGCAGGTTGACGTTGTTGTCCACCCGCGTCGGGATGCCCAGATCGCGCTCTACCGCATGGGCGAAGGGGAAGGGCAATCCTCCGAAAGTCTCGAAGAACTTGATGATGCCAGCGCGGCTTTCAACGATTGCGGGGAGGCCGATGCCGATCTGGGCAATGCGATCGCGCGCAACGGGGCTGGCCGCGATGGCCTGCGCGATGAGTTGGGCGAACTGCTTTGCCAGCATCGCCGGATCTGACGTGGGTATGTAAGATGCGACATGGGCCGGACCTATGGGCTTTCCGCGCAGATCGACGATTTCCGTTATGAGGTGGGCGTCGTCGTTCATGGTCGCGCCTGCGACGAAAGCGCCTTCCGGATTGATCCGAAGATTGACGCGCGGGCGTCCGCGGTGGGGGAGGGTACGCGCTCTTCGATCACGAGGCCGCGCTCGACCAGATCGCGGACGATCGCGGTGATCGTGCCCCCGTTCAAGCCCGACAGCTCGGCCAGATCGGTGCGTGAAACGGGTTCGGCCGCCCGCAGCGCCTTGAGCACCGAGAGACGATTGTAGGCTTGATCGGACATTCGCATGCGCGCCTGTCTTCCAGACTTGGGCGCGTCCAACAAGGCGGCACATGTATTATTTTATACGGTAAAATAAATTTGACAGCAGAAGCAGGTCGAATTATCCGGTGATTGCAAGCCGCTTGAGGGAGCGGAGCGAGACCACCCGGCAAGCCGTCTCGAAGGTAAAACTGAGACAGTTGCGTTTTGGTTATGGTAGCGCTATCAATACAAAGCGATCATATTCGATCTAATTAAGTCAAGAATGATGGCGGATGCGATCCGCTCAGAGGATGCATTTTCAGGGAGGCAATCATGTCGAGTTCGTTTGCGCGTGCGTTTCGTGTTTCCACGATCGTGGGGATTTCCGCTCTCGCCTTGATGCCAGGGCTGGCTGTGGCGCAGGACGAAGGTTCCGGCGACGAGAACGGCAAGGAGATTGTCGTCACCGGCACACTGATCCGTGGCATCGCCCCCGTCGGTTCAAACACCATCGCGATCGGGCAGTCCAAGATCGAGGAAACCGCCTCGCTCACCTCGAACGAGTTGTTGGCGACGATCCCGCAGGTCACGAACTACTTCAACAACGTTCCGGCGGCCGATCTCGCGATCGCGGTGAACCAGTTCCAGGTGTCGCGCCCGAACATCCGCAGGATCTCGCCCAACAATGCGTCGAGCTCGGGCACGCTGATCCTGATCGACGGGCATCGAATCGCTTCGGCCGGCGTCTCGCAGGCTTCGACTGATCCCGACGTCATTCCGACCGGCGCGATCGAGCGCGTCGACGTGGCGACCGAGGGCGGTTCGGCCACTTACGGCAGCGACGCGGTCGCGGGCACGATCAACTTCGTCACCCGCAAGCGGTTCGATGGGCTCAAGGTCGATGCCCACTACGGCATTGCGGACGATTACTGGCAGTGGGACGCCAGCGCGACTGCGGGCAAGGACTGGGGTTCGGGCTCGCTCTGGGTGTCCTACACCTATACCAAGAACCGCCCGCTGTTCGGTGGCGACCGCGATTTCATCCACCGGCTGAACTACTCGGCCGCCCCGGTCAACGGCGTCTATCCTGGCCGAAGCGCCCAGTGTGCGGTGCCCAACATCAATATCGCCACCAGCCTGCCGCCCCCGCTTCCTGGCGGTGTGCAATCGCAGACGACCTATCCCTACAAGCCAGGGGCAACCGGTGCGACTCTTGTGGCCGGCGTGCCAAATAGCTGTGACGAGTTGACGAATACGGCGATCGTTCCCGCGGCGGAACGTCACGGCGTGATGGCCGGGCTCTACCAGGAGTTGGACGATTCCACTACTATAACGGCGCGCGCCTTCTTCAGCCGGCGTTCTACCCTCGGAACCGCGCCGAGCCTCGGTACGATCACCATGAGCACGAGCAATCCCTTCGCCATAACGCCGGCGGGCGCGCGTCTCGGGCCGGGTGCGGTCTGCAGTCCGCAGATCCCGTTCGCTATCTGCAATGCGAGCGAAACAGTCGATTTCAGTTTTTCGCCGCTGCTGGGCAATGCCAGCAAGCAGCAGAAGACGCTGCTCGAGGAATGGGGCGCCAATGCCGAGCTGACCAAGAAGCTGGGCGAAAATTGGGAAGTGCGCGGCCTGTTCAACTATAGCCGCAGCAATTCCGGCTTCGAGCTGATCGATGCCAATACCACGCGGCTCAACGCTGCCGGCGCCGGCACGACCGCGGCGACCGCGTTCAATCCGTTCAATCTCGCACAGACCAATCCCGCGGTGATCGCCTCGATCATGAACAACGAGATCGCCGGCCAGGCCAAGGACGAATTGCTCGACCTGCGCCTGATAGCCGACGGCAAGCTGTTCGAGCTGCCGGGCGGCGACGTACGGATGGCGATCGGTGCTGAATACATGCATGATGGCTTCAGCAAGCGGTACCAGACCGACATTGCCATCGGCGCACTGAGCGGCTTCCCGTTCGTCAACTACGGCCGCAACGTCAAATCGGTGTTCGGCGAACTCAACCTGCCGATCATCGGCGGGAATGGGCCGTCGCTCGTGATCTCGGCCGCGGGCCGGTACGACGACTACAGCGATTTCGGACACACCTTCAATCCGAAGCTGGGTGCCACTTTCAAGCCGGTCGACTGGCTGTCGCTGCGCGGCAACTGGGGGACTTCGTTCACCGCGCCTACGCCGCTCGATCAGCTGGGATCGCTGGCGAACACGATCAATGCGTTCCCGTTCGTCGCTTTCACCAAGCCCGGCGACACCACGGCACCGGGATCCTACACGATCGCGCTCCAGGGTTCTGCGCCCAACCTTCAGCCGCAGAAGGCCGATACCTGGTCGGTCGGTTTCGATGCCGATCTGCCGTTCGTCCCTGGCCTCAAGACGAGCCTCAGCTACTATCGCGTGATCTTCAAGGACATCCTCTCGACGCCGGTAGTGAACTCGCAGATCTTTACCAACTTCGGCAGCAACATCACCACGAACGTCGCGGGCCTCAGCGCAGCCCAGCTCAATGCTTTTGCCGCGCTGGCGCCCAACGGCCATGCCGTGATCGATCCGCTGATCGGTACGCGGACCGTCTATGAGACCGTGGATTTCCGCACCAACAACTATGGCACGCTGAAAGTCGGCGGTCTCGACGGTTCGGTGAACTACGCGACTGCGACCAATTTCGGCGGTGTCGATTTTGCCCTGAACGTCAACTACCAGTTGGAGCGCAAGTCGCAGGTCACGCCCACCGCGGCGGTTGTCGATCTGTTGGCCAAGGACGATGGGCCGAAGCTGTTCCTGCAGGCCAGCACGGGCATCAACATCGGTGGTCTGCGCGCGCAGGTCACATGGAACCACAGCGGCGGCTATGACATCACGCCGACCGCCAGCGTACCCGTGCAGAACCACATCGGCGCGTTCAACGTGTTCAACCTGTTCTTCAAATACGAAGTGAAGAGCGATGCGACGATGTTCAAGGACCTGAGCTTCACGCTGAACGTCAACAACGTGTTCGATCAGGATCCGCCGGTCTCCTTCCTCACCGGTCCCGCAGACAACGGCTATGCCAACGGCTTCACGCTGGGCCGCATGTTCGTTCTGGGCGTGTCGAAGAAGTTCTAAATCAAGCCTCGGGCCGCCATGTCGTAAAGAGCATGGCGGCCCTGCATATTTCGGGAGAAGTAAGGATGCTGCGTCGCTCGCGCGTGCTGGCAAAGGGGCTGGCTTTGTCTTTGGCGGTGGGCTTGGCCGCGCCGGCGGTGCAGGCTGCCGATCCGGCGCCTGCCACGGCCACCACGTCCGCGCCGACGCTCTATTCGCCGGATAGCGATCCCTATTTCGCCCAGCCCTATGTCGACATCGACGAATGGCGCGATGCGCCGGTCCGTCACCGGTACGTCCACGGCGGTTTCAAGGGCACCGATACGAAGTTCTCGTTCTATTTCCCGCCCAAGGCGCAGTACCAGGGGCGCTTCTTCCAGCACATCACCCCGGCGCCGGACAGCGAGAACCTGGCCCAGCTGGTGCCCGCGGGCGAGTTCAACAAGATCGGCTCGTCGATCGCCGCCGGCGCCTATTTCGTCGAGACCAACGGCGGCGGCAAGATCGACCTCGCCAAGGGTTCGCTGGCGCTCTCCGATCCGATGATCACGGCCTACAAGGCAAACGCGGCGGCCGCGGCCTATTCGCGCAAGGTTGCGCTCGAGATGTACGGCGGCAAGCGGCCCTATGGCTATGCCTATGGCGGTAGCGGCGGCGCTTACCGCACGATAGGCTCGATCGAGAACACGCATGGCGTCTGGGACGGCGTGGTGCCCTATGTGGTCGGCTCGACCATGGCGATCCCGAACATGTTCACCGTGCGCATGCAGGCGCTGCGCGTGCTGCGCGACAAGTTCCCGCAGATCATCGATGCCGAAGAGCCCGGCGGCAGCGGCGATCCCTATGCCGGCCTTACACCCTACGAAGCCTCGGTCCTGCACGAGATCGAGCAGATGGGTTTCCCGATGAAGAGCTGGTTCGGCTACAAGACCATGGGGCTGCACGGCTTCGCCGCGCTCTATGGCGGCGTCGCCATGGCCGATCCCACCTATTTCAGCGATTTCTGGACCAAGCCCGGCTATCTCGGCCACGACCACCCCGAGTACTTCACCAAGGATCGCATCCAGTTCAAGACGACGGTCGGCGCGCCGATCACCGCGGCGGAAGCGGCCCGGCTGGGGCTCAGCACCAATCCCTTCGAGCAGAAGAACCGGGGCGGGGTGGATACCGCTTTCAAGGGAACGCCCGATGAGGCGAACAAGGTCGTCGGCTTCCGGCTGAACACTCCGCCGCCGCCGGTCTATTTCCTCGGCGGCGAGCTCGTCGTCTCGAGCGGGGCGGCGAAGGGCAAGCGGCTGATGCTGCTCAATCTTTCCGGCGATTCCGTGCTGCTGGGCTTCGCCGATCCGACCGCCGTGGCGCAGGTCGAGGCCGGGGATGAGGTTACGGTCGACAATTCGAACTTCCTGGCGATGGAGACCTATCATCGCCACCAGGTACCGGGACCGGAATTCACCGTCTGGGACCAGTTCCGCAAGCCCGATGGCACGCCGATCTATCCGCAGCGGCCGATGCTGCTGGGGCCGATCTTCACCAAATCGACCGCGGGATCGCTCCAGACCGGCGTTTTCGAGGGCAAGATGATCGTCGCCGCTTCGCTCTGGGATCGCGAGGCGATGCCCTGGCAGGCCGACTGGTATCGCGAGCGGGTGAAAGCCCATCTCGGCGCGAAGACCGACGAGAACTTCCGTCTCTGGTACAGCGACCACGCGCTGCACGGCGACGAGCCGACCAGCGAGGCGGCGAGCCGGATCGTCACCTATGTGCCCGTCCTGCAGCAGGCGCTGATTGACCTCGCGGCCTGGGTGGAGAAGGGCGTCGCGCCGCCGGCTTCGAGCGTCTACCGGATCGACAAGGGGCAGGTCGTTCCTGCCTCGACCGCGGCGCAGCGGCGCGGAATTCAGCCGGTGGTGACGCTCAGGGTCAACGGATCGGACAAGGTGGAGGTCGCTGCCGGGCAGGCGGTGTCGTTCACCGGCACGATCGACGTGCCGCCGGGAGCGGGATCGGTCGTGGCGGCGGAGTGGGACTTCGAGGGGACGGGCAACTTTGCCGAGACCTCGGCAGTGCCGCGCGGCGCAAAGCGGGCGACGGTCATCATCACGCATCGCTTCGACAAGCCGGGCACCTATTTTACGGGGCTGCGCGGCGTGTCGCAACGGCAAGGCGACCGCGCGACACCCTATACGCGCATCCGCAATCTGGACCGCGTTCGTGTCATCGTGAAGTGACGGCCAATGCGACACCTGCTTGCCGACCAGTTGCACCAAGCCCACCAATAAGCGCGACATAGCGTCATTACGCCGGTTGCGTACGGCCTGGCTTCGAGCTAACGATCTAATTCAACCAAAAACGATCTTAAAAGATCAAATCGGGATGATGGATGCAGGAAGCCGTTGCCCTGGCCGGGGTCGTCGAGACCGAGCCCGCCAAGACCGGATCGCCGATGCGCGATTCCATCCTCGCGGGCCTCGCGAACTACATCGACGCGGGGTCGATCGTCGCTGGCTCAGCGGCCCTGGCCTTGTGGGCCGAGCTCTATGCGATGAGCCCGACGATGATCGGCCTGATCGGCGCGTTCAGCGCCAATGCGATCTCGGCTGGCGTCGGCGCGCTGATCGGCGGCGTGCTCTGCGACCGGTTCGGGCGCAAGCGCATCTACCAGTACGACATGCTGTTCTACGCCTTCGGCATGGGCTGGCTGACTTTCGCCGTTGCGCCGTGGATGATCGTGCTGGGCTTCGTCCTCGTCGGCCTCGCGGTGGGCGCAGATATCCCGGCTTCGTGGTCGCTGATCGCCGAGCTGGCGCCCCAGCGCGAGCGGGCGCGGTATAGCGGCATCGCCCAGATGCTCTGGTATCTGGGGCCGGTCGTCGTGCTAACGCTGGGGCTGCTGCTCGCGCCTTTCGGCCTGCTCGGCATCCGCCTGATCTTCGCGCACCTGTTGGTCCTGTCGCTGGTATTGACCCTGGCGCGGTCGCGGATGCGCGAGTCCCGTTACTGGGAAGCGGCGAAGGCGGCCGAGGATCATGTTGCCAGGGCCGACTGGCGCCAGCTGCTCCAGCCCAAGTACCTGAAGTCCATGCTGTTCCTCATCGGCATGTACGGCTTCTGGAACCTCTGGGCCGGGACCAACGGCTTCTTCTTCCCCTATATCCTGCGCACCGTCGGCGGGCAGAGCCAGCAGGCGAGCGTTGCCTTGCAGGCGCTGACTTTCGCCCTCGGCATGGCGTCGATCTGGTTCGTCTTCATGAAGCTGTCGGACCGGGTGAACCAGCGTGCGCTGTTCCTCGTCTCGGCGCTGATGCAGGTCGGCGGCATGACCTTGCTGGCGGTTCTGCCGCTGACCGGGCCGGTCGCCGCGGTCCATGTCGTCGTCATGGCCGTGGCGATGGGCTTCGGAGCGCAATCGTTCTTCCAGCTCTGGAGCGCCGAACTGTTCCCCACGCTGTTGCGCAGTACGGCGCAGGGCGTGACTTTCGCGGTGGTGCGGATCGGGCTGGGCGTGTTCAGCTTCTTCGTGCCGCTGCTCACCGCGACGGGCTTTCACATGCTGGCTTGGATACTCGTCGGGTTCTTGCTAGTTAGCGCTATCATAGGATGGCTCGGCGCGCCACGTAACGAAGGCAAGAGCCTTGAAGAGATAGAGGCCGAGCGCGCCTGACGGCCACGAAAGGGAGAGATAGCATGAGGATATTAGCCGGCCTGGTACTGGCCGCTACGTTGACCGCAGGAATCGCGCAGCCTGCCATTGCCGCCAATGCCTCGGCGCGACCGGTCACGGATTGCCCTCTGCGCGACGCGCCGTTCTCGATCGATTCGCCGTTGGTCGACATCATGCTGAGCCCCGCCGCCAAGGCCGTGCTCGACAAGGCTGCGCCGGAGCGCTTCAGCAAGCTGCCACCGCGCTTCGCCGGCACGACGCCGCCGACATTCGCGGCGATCATCACTCCGCGGGAGGGCACTGCAATGGCGGGTATCAAGCCAGATGCACTGCCGGCTATCGACGCCGAACTGCGCGCGCTGCCCGTCACTGCCGCCGACAAGGTCGCGCGCTGCGCCCGCTACGACAACGACGTGCCGCGCTTCGACCTGCCCGCAGGCAAGCCGCACCTGCTGTTGTTCGAGAAGATCAACGGCTTCAAGGACGAGCCCTCGGTCAATGCCGCCCACGCCGCTTTTCTCGCCATGGCCGAGCGCAAGGGCTGGGCGATCGCGGTCACCGACAAGGCCGGCGCGTTCAACCCGGCGACGCTGCGCCGGTTCGACGCGGTGATCTGGAACAATATCAGCGGCGACGTGCTCAGCCTGTCCCAGCGCCGCGCTTTCCAGGGCTGGCTTGAGCAGGGCGGGGCCTACATCGGCGTGCACGGCTCGGCCGGCGATCCCGCCTATTTCTGGGACTGGTACGCCGACAAGCTGCTCGGCGCGCGGTTCCTGGCGCACCCGATGGCGCCGCAGTTCCAGAACGCGCGCGTGGTGGTCGACAAGACCCATCCGATCTCGCAGACGTTGCCCGCCGAATGGACGATGAACGACGAGTGGTACTCGTTCAAGACCAACCCCCGCGCCGCCGGCGCCAAGGTGATCGCGACGCTCGACGAGAGCACCTACAAGCCCGTCGGCATGATGAACATCGACTTGCGGATGGGCGACCACCCGATCGCCTGGACCAACTGCATCGGCAAGGGCCGCATGTTCTACTCCGCGATCGGCCACCGCCCCGAGACCTATTCGGAGCCGCACTATGTCGCGATGCTGGAGACGGCAATCGACTGGGCAGCGGTGTCGGGGAAGAACGCCTGCCCGGCGAAGCGCTGAGATTGGATTGACAGGACTCGCCCTGTCCGAATAGGTGGTCTGACCAATTTGAGGGAGGGCCATTGTGGGCAAGCATATTCTCTTGGCGTCGGCGCTTGTCTGCGCGCCGCTGCTCCCCGTGCTTGCTCAGGCGCCCGCTACTTCGGTGCATGCGCCCGCGCAGTCCGCCCGCTCTGTCCTGCCGCTCGCCGACGGCTGGAGCTTCCAATATGGCGTCGAAGGCGATGGCCCTGTGGCACCCGGGTTCGACGACAACGGGTGGGAACGCGTCTCGGTCCCGCATAGCTGGAACCGCATCGGCGAATATGCGCTGACGCGTTCGGGCCAGCACAACCAGCAGGGCATAGGCTGGTATCGCCGCACCGTGGACTCACCGGCGGCGGCCAAGGGACAGCGCCAGTATCTGGACTTCGCCGCGGTCGGCAAGATCGCCGACGTCTGGGTCAACGGCGTCCATATCGGCCAGCACAAGGGCGCATTCGCGCGCTTCCGCTTCGACGTGACCGCGCAGTGGAGGCCCGGCGCCGCCAACCTGATCGTCGTGCGCGCTGATAATTCCAAGCCTGCAGTCGGCAGTTCGACCGAGGACGTGATCCCGCTCTCGGGCGACTTCTTTCTGCATGGCGGCATCTACCGCGAGGTCTCGCTGGTCACCGCGGACGAGGTGGGGATCGACCTGCTCGATCACGGCGGCCCGGGCGTCTATGCGCGGACCTCCGAAGTGACCGAGGGCCAGGCTTTCGTCGAGGTCGTCACGCGGCTGCGCAACAACGGCAGCCGGCCGCGCAGGCTGACGGTCGTGACGAGGATCGCCGACGCCGCCGGGGCGGAAGTCTCTTCGCGCTCGCTGGTCATACCGGTCAAGGCCGGCGCGACGGCTCAGGCCGTGCCGACGCTCAACGTGTTGAAGCCGCACCTGTGGAACGGCCGCGCCGATCCCTATCTCTATTCGGTCACCGCGGAAGTCTGGGACGGTAAGCGGCTGGTCGACCGCGTCACCCAGCCGCTCGGCATCCGCACCTTCCGCTTCGATCCGAACGAGGGCTTCTTCCTCAACGGCCAGTACCTCAAGCTCCACGGCGTCTCGCGCCACCAGGACCGGCCCGACAAGGGCTGGGCGCTGACCGCGGCCGATCATGCCGAGGACATGGCGATGATCGCCGAGATGGGTGCCAACACGATCCGTCAGGCGCACTACCAGCACGCCGACCAGTGGACCGAGGAAGCCGACAGGGCCGGCATGGTCGTCTGGGCCGAGTTGCCCTACATCACCACGCCTTCGTTGCGCGGCGGGCAGGGCTCGCCGGCGCTCTGGGCCAATGCCGAGGAGCAGCTGCGCGAGTTGATCCGCCAGGACTACAACCACCCCTCGATCATGATGTGGTCGATCGGCAACGAAGTCGATTCGGCCAAGGGTTTCGGCATCAAGGGCGATCCGCCCAAGCCGCTGGCGCTACTCCAGCATCTCGCCAAGGTGGCCAAGGAAGAGGATCCGAAGCGGCCGACGACTTTCGCCGACTGCTGCGAGGATCTGGGCATGATGCAGACCGCCGGCGAGCAGCTTGCGGGCACGGCGGACCTGATCGGCTACAACCGTTATTTCGGCTGGTACATGCCGCAGCCCTTGAAGGCGCGCCCGCAGCTCGGCGCGCAGATGGACCGGTTCCATGCCAAGCATCCCATGCTGCCGATCTCGATTTCCGAATACGGCGCTGGTGGCGCCACCAGCCAGCACAGCGACAACATCACGGCCGGCTTCCTCAACTTCATGGGCCGCCCACAGCCCGAAGAGTTCGAGAGCTTCGTCCACGAGGAGAACTGGCCCGCGATCCGCGAACGCAAGTTCATCTTCGCGAGCTGGGCGTGGAACATGTTCGACTTCGCCAGCGACCTGCGCGACGAGGGCGACAGCGTCGATCTCAACACCAAGGGGCTCGTCACCGCCGATCGCAAGATCAGGAAGGACGCCTTCTACTATTACCAGGCGCAGTGGACCGATAAGCCGATGATCCACCTCACCGGCACGCGCTATGCCGAGCGCGCCTATCCGACGATGGAGGTCAAGGCCTACAGCAATGCCCCGCGCGCCAGCCTAACGGTCAACGGGCAGGCGCTGGGCGAAGTGGCCTGCGAAGACCGCATCTGCCGCTGGCCTGATGTCGCCTTGCGAGCGGGGCCGAACGAAGCAGTGGTGAGTGCGTCGACCGGGCCGAGCGACCGCGCGACCTGGACCGGGCCGGATGCGGCAAAGGGCCTGTTCGTCGAGGCGGGCGACATCGCCGGTCACGTCGTCGGTGGCAAGCGCTTCGGTTCGGACAACTTCGTCACCGGCGGCGCGCCCATGTTGCTCAACATGGGCGGCTTCGGCGGCCAGCGGCTCGGCCCGCCGCGCCAGGTCCAGGCGCAGAACCCGGCGCTCTACGACTATTGGCGTGAGGGTAACGCCTTCAGCTATGCCTTGCCCTTGCCGAACGGGAAATGGACGGTGACGATCCACACCTTCGAGCCGCGCCCCGCGACCGATCCGGTGACGATGACGGTTACGGCGAACGGCGCGGTGGCGGTGAAAGCGCTCAACGTGAAGGAAGCTGCCGGCGGCGCGCTCAAGGGCATTTCGCGCAGCTTCCCGGTGAGGGTGAAGGACGGCGTGCTGCGGTTAGATTTCGCCGGGCAGGGCGGCCGTGCCGTGGTCGCCGCGATCGAGGTGACCAAGTGAGCCTGCGCCGCCGCGAGGTTCTGCGCGGCGGCGCGGCGCTGGCGCTGTTGGGATCGGCGGCGCCTGTGGCCGGACGGAGCAAGGCGCCGCTCGGCCTTGCCGACATCACCGTCCTCAAGGAACTGAACCGCGACTATGCCGGCACGCTCAGAGCTGCGGCTGCGCTCGGCTACACCCATTTCGGCTTCCGCCTCGCGTCCTATGGCGGCGGCAATGAACCTTCGCCGCAGGACAAGGCGAAGATGGTGCGCGATGCCGGTCTAGAAGTCGGCGTCGTCCGCTTCCCGCCCGTGCGCGCCGACCACGATCGGCTGATCGCCGAAGCGGCCGGGATCGGGGCCAAGGTCATCGCGATGAGCGCGGCACCGCCGTTCATCTCGCGCCAGCTCGGCGTGGCGACGCGCGCGTCGTTCGAGGCCTGGCTGCCCGAACTGGTTGCGCTCGGTGCCAAGTGCCGCGCGGCCGGGCTGATTTTCGCCTATCATAACCACTGGTGGGACGTGATACCGCTCGAGGGCGGGGAAACGCCGCTCGACATCATCCTGCGGAGCACATCGCCGACCGATGTAGCGATCGAGCTCGATCTCGCCTGGGCCTGGTACGGCGGCGTCGCGCCGCTCGACCTGCTCGCTCGGCTGGGGCCGCGGGTGGCGTCGATGCATTTGAAGGATATCGACCGCCAGCTCGGCAAGAGCACCACCGATCATGCCGTGGTGATCGGCGCGGGCGAGATGGACTACGCTGCGCTGCTGCCGCGCATCCGCCGCCTGACCACGGCGGTTGGCTATATCGAAGTGGATTCGCCACCCGACGGACTGGCTGCGGCAGCGGCCGGCGCGCGGTTCTTCCGCGAACATCGCTGATGCGTCCGGTCAAGCACCTGCGCTGGTGGATCATCGGCCTCGTAACCTTGGGGACGGTGCTGAACTACCTGGCGCGCTCGACACTGTCGGTGGCGGCGCCGACGCTCCAGGCCGAATTCCACATGTCGACCGAGCAGTACAGCTGGGTCGTGCTGGCTTTCCAGGCTAGCTACACGGTGATGCAGACCGTGGCCGGCTCGGTGCTCGATGCGCTCGGCACCCGGCTCGGTTTCTTCCTCTTCGCGGTAGGCTGGGCGCTGGCCAACATGGCCCATGCCTTCGCAACCGGATGGCCGAGTCTCGCGCTGTTTCGCGGGCTGCTTGGCGCGACCGAAGCGGCGGCGATTCCGGCCGGAGCGAAGACCGTCTCCGAATGGTTTCCCCCGCGCGAGCGGCCGCTGGCGACGAGCGCCTTCCAGATGGGCACCAGCCTGGGTAATATGGTCGCGCCGCCGCTGGTCGCTTTCTGCATCCTCTGGTGGGGCTGGCAGGAGGCTTTCCTGATTACCGGGGCGCTGAGCCTTGTCTGGGCCGCGCTCTGGTGGTTCGGTTTCCGCAGCCCGGCCCAGCACCCGCGCCTGTCGGCCGAGGAACGTACCTACATCGAAGCCGGCCGCGCGGAGGACGATCTCGGCGGCAAGCCGGCGACCCGCGCGGCCGTGCTGAAATCGCGCGGTTTCTGGGCCATCGCCGTGCCGCGGTTCCTTGCCGAACCGGCCTGGCAGACGTTCAACTTCTTCATCCCGCTCTATCTCGTCGCGGTGTGGAAGCTCGACCTCAAATCGATCGCGCTTTGGGCCTGGCTGCCGTTCCTGGCGGCAGATTTCGGCTCGCTGGCGGCGGGGTTGGTGCCTCCGGTGCTGATGAAGCGCGGCGCTTCACTGGTCACCTCGCGCAAGGTGACGATGACCTTGGGGGCGATCTGCATGATCGGGCCGGCCTGTATCGGCCTCGCGGGATCGCCGGGCGCCGCCATCGCGCTGTTCTGTGTCGGCGGCTTCGCACACCAGATGCTCAACGGGGCGCTGGTGACTCTGGGCACGGACCTGTTCGACAGCCAGACCGTGGCGACCGCGACGGGCATGGCCGGCAGCGCGGCGTGGATCGGCGGCATGCTGTTTACTTTCGCGATCGGCAGGAGCGCCGACGTGTTCGGTTATAACCCGCTGTTCGTGGCGCTGGCGGCGCTCGACCTGCTGGCGGCGGCCGTGCTCTGGAGCCTGCTCAGGACCCGGCCGGCGGAATCGCCCCGGGACGCATGATCGTCCAGCCGGCGAGCGCATGGCCGGCCCTGGCGGACTCGTCGATCGATAGGCCGTTCAGGCGGGCGGAGAGATAGCCGGCGTTGAAGGCATCGCCGGCGCCGCTGGTGTCGATCGGGGATAGAACGCGCTCAGGTTCGATGACGTTGCCATCAGGTAGAAGCGCCCCTTCCGCGCCCAATTTGACCAGGGTTTCGCGGCATCCGAGACGATGCCAATCGGCTGCCACTTCGCACGCATCGTTCGCATTGCTCAGTGCCGTTTCGTCTTCGAGCGTCGGCAGGCCGATGTCGGCAACGGCGATCGCGGCATTGCGGGTAGCGAGAGCCTCTTCCTGGCTTGCCCAAAGACGGGGCCGGTAGTTGCCGTCGAAGGCGACTTTGCGCGCCCGTTCGGTCAGCGCGAGCAGGTGGTCGCGTCCTTCGGGCGGCAGGATCGCCAGGGTGATCAGCGAGAAGTAGAGCAGATCCGCCTCAGAAGCCTCTGCGCTCGCCGCCTCGCTGCCCTCCAGCGCGAACATTTCGCGCGCCGCGCTGGTGTCGCGCCAGTAGGTGAAGCTGCGTTCGCCCGCCGCGTCGGTGTCGATCGCGTAGAGCCCGGCGTGGCGTGTCGGATGGGTCAGGACCAGCGAAGTATCGAGCCCCTCCGCTGTCCACTTGGCCTTCATCTCCTGGCTGAACGGATCAGCGCCCAACGCGGTCAGGTAGGCGACGTCATGGCCCAGCCGCACCAGATGGATCGCGGTGTTGAGCGTGTCGCCGCCATAGCCGAGCTGCCAGTCGTCGCCCCGGCGCGACAGTTCGAGCATGCCTTCGCCGACGCAGACGATGCGGGCCATGTCACCAGTTCCACATCGTCCCGTCCTCAAGCCGGGCGACCGGCAGGTAGGCGGGCTTGTAGGGATATTTGGCGGCAAGCTTCTCGTCGATGTCGACGCCGTGGCCCGGCGTCTCACCACAGAACAGCTCGCCTGCCTCGAAGCGGTAGTCGTGCGGGAAGACCGCGTCGGTCTCCTCCGAGTGGCGCATGTATTCCTGGATGCCGAAATTGGGCACCCAGGTATCGAAATGCAGCGCCGTGCCCATGGTGACAGGCGAGAGATCGGTCGCGCCGTGGCAGCCGGTGCGGATCTGGTAGAGCGCGGCGAGGTCGGCGATGCGGCGCAGGTGCGTCACGCCGCCTGCGCCGACGATCGTGCAGCGGATATAGTCGACGAGCTGGTTCTGGATCAGGTCCTTGGCATCCCAGATCGTGTTGAAGATCTCGCCCACGGCCAGCGGCGTTACCGTGTGCTGGCGGATTAGCTTGAAGGCTTCCTGGTTCTCGGCGGGCGTCGCGTCCTCCAGCCAGAACAGTTGGTAGGGCTCGAGCATCTTGCCGAGGTTGGCGGCTTCCTGCGGCGTGTAGCGGTGGTGGCCGTCGTGCAGCAGGTGATGGTCGAAGCCGTAGGTTTCGCGCAGCTTGTCGAACAGCTTGGGCACATAGTTCAGCGCCTTGCGCGTGTCCCAGCCGGTGACGCTGGGCAGCGCCGCATCGGCGGGCTCGTAATAGAGCTTGCCGCGGCCGACACCGTAGGCGTCCTTGATCCCAGGCACCCCTGTCTGCGCGCGGATTGCCTTGTAGCCCATGTCGATGTACTGGCCGACCGCCTCGACGGTCTCGGCGATGTCGCTGCCGTTGGCGTGGCCGTAGACCATCACGCTGTCGCGGCTGCGGCCGCCAAGCAGCTGGTAGAGCGGCATCCCTGCCATCTTGGCCTTGATGTCCCACAGCGCGACGTCGACTGCGGCGATCGCGCGCATCGTCACGGGGCCGCGCCGCCAGTAGGCGCCGCGATAGAGGTACTGCCAGATGTCCTCGATCCGTCGCGGGTCCATGCCGATCAGGCAGGGGGGCAACGTGTTCCTGGAGGTAGGCGACCACCGAAAGCTCGCGTCCGTTCAGCGTCGCATCGCCAATGCCGTAGACGCCCTGATCGGTTTCGATCTTGAGCGTGACGAAATTGCGCCCCGGACAGGTGACGACGACCCTGGCAGCAGTGATCTTCATGGGCAGCAGAAACTCCGGTTCGCGGCGAGCCTTGGCGCTTGACGCCGCCAATGCCGAATGTCATGCCCATATTGGTCAGGCCAATGGAAAGCAATATGCAGGATCACGCCCCCAGGTCGAGCGATCGACTTTATCAGGACCTCGCTCGCAAGCTCCTGGAAGAGCTGGCGGCCGGGCAACATCCCGTGGGGAGCCGCCTGCCGGCCGAGCGCGAACTGGCCCAGCAGCACAACGTGAGCCGGCCTACCGTGCGCGAAGCGATCATCGCCCTCGAAGTCCAGGGCTTGGTCGATGTGCGGATCGGCTCGGGCGCCTATGTGCTGCGGCTGCCCGGCAAGGGTGACATCCCCGGCTTCAACATTACCGCTTTCGAGCTGACCGAGGCGCGGCTGCTGTTCGAGGGCGAGGCCGCGTCGCTGGCCGCGATGCAGATCACCGATGAGGAAATCGAGGAGATCGAAGAGCTGGTGCGCAACATCGCGCGTGAGAACCAGGACCCCAAGGGCACCGATACGGCCGATCACGCCTTCCATCTCGCGATTGCCAGGGCGACGCGCAACAATGCCGTGGCCGAGACGATCGAGCAGCTCTGGAACTTGCGCTATACCTCGCCCGAGGCGGCGCTGCTGCACGAAAAGGCGCGTACCGCCAACGTGAAGCCGGTGGTGGAGGAGCATACCGCGGTTGTCGCCGCGCTTAAGGCGCGCGATCCAGTGGCGGCGCGCGCCGCGATGCGCGCGCACCTTGCCGCCGTGCTCGACAGCCTGCTTTTCGCAACCGAAGAGAAGGCGGTGCAGGAGGCGCGCCGCGCCGTCGCCGCCAAGCGCGCACGCTATGCCCAGGCGACGCGCTGAGCGCCGTGCCCCGCCGTCTCAAGCTTTATCCGGATCGGTTGTTCCCGGCCGATCCCGAGATCCGCGCGATCGCGCGCGAGCTCCATGCCGAAGTCGCAGGGCTGCCGATCGTCAGTCCGCACGGTCACACCGATCCGGCATGGTTCGCCGAGAACGCCCCTTTCGGCAATGCCAGCGAACTGCTGCTCATCCCCGATCACTACGTTTTCCGCATGCTCTATTCGCAGGGCGTGCCACTCGAAGCGCTAGGCATAGGCAACAGCGGGGCCGACCCGCGCCAAGCTTGGCGGCTGTTCGCGGCGCGCTATCACCTGTTCCGCGGCACGCCTTCGCGTATCTGGCTCGACTGGGTTTTCGCCGAGGCTTTCGGCCTGGAGGTGCGGCTCGATGCCGAGACTTCCGATCACTACTACGATGCGATCACGGAGGCCTTGACGACCGAGGCTTTCCGCCCGCGCGCGCTGTTCGACCGCTACGGCATCGAGGTGATCGCGACCACCGAAAGCCCGCTAGATCCACTCGATCATCACCGGGCCATTCGGGTCGAGAACGGGAGGCCCGGCGGCTGGCAGGGCAGGGTGGTGACCGCCTACCGTCCCGATCCAGTGGTCGATCCTGAATTCGAAGGATTCCGGGGCAATCTGCTGCGCTTTTCCGAGCTTACCGGCGAGGATTGTCTGTCCTGGCGGGGCTACCTCGCCGCGCACCACAAGCGCCGGGCCTATTTCGCCGAAATGGGCGCCACTTCGACCGATCACGGCCATCCCACGGCACAGACTGCCGACCTGGCGCCGGGCGAAGCCGAAGCCCTGTTCCGCAAGGTCTCGGCCGGTGAGTTTACCCCTGCCGACGCAGAACTGTTTCGCGCGCAGATGCTGACCGAGATGGCCGCGATGAGCCTTGCCGACGGATTGGTCATGCAGCTTCATCCGGGCTCGTTCCGCAACCACAACGCAGCGGTTTTTGCGCAGTTCGGGCGCGACAAGGGCGCCGACATTCCCACGCGCACCGACTACGTCCACGCGCTGAAGCCGCTGCTCGATCGCTTCGGCAACGAGCGCGATTTCCGGCTGATCCTCTTCACTCTCGACGAAAGTGCCTATGCGCGCGAGCTGGCGCCGCTGGCAGGGCACTATCCCTGCCTGCGCCTCGGTCCGGCCTGGTGGTTCCACGACAGTCCCGAAGGCATGCGCCGCTTCCGCCGCATGACCACCGAGACTGCGGGATTCTACAATACCGTCGGCTTCAACGACGACACGCGTGCCTTCCTTTCGATCCCCGCCCGCCACGATGTCGCGCGCCGGATCGATTGCGGATTCCTGGCCGAGCTGGTCGCCGAGCATCGGATCGAGGACTGGGAGGCGGCCGAGCTGGCGCGGGGCCTGGCCTACGACCTGGTCAAGCAGGCCTATCGCCTGTGAGGCTCAGCCAGGAGACGCTCGACCAGCTATCGCCCGCGGTATCGCGCTTCGGTTACGACCGTGCAAAGCAGGCTGTCGGTATCGTCCATCTGGGCATCGGCGCGTTCCATCGGGCGCACCAAGCCTGGTACACCGACGCTGCGATGGATCAGGGATGCCGCGACTGGATGATCGCCGGGGTTTCCTTCCGATCTCGCGATGCCGCCGTCATGTTGTGCCCGCAGGACGGCCTCTTCACCGTCGCCGAGCGGTCGGGTGAGGGGACCGCCTACCGCCTGATCGGATCGGTCCGCAACGTCGTGCCGTCGACCGGTGTCCGGCCGCAGGCGCCGGCCTTGATCGCCGCTTCGCCCACCCGGATCGTGAGCCTGACGATCACCGAGAAAGGCTATTGTCGCTTGCCCGACGGGAAGCTCGATCAGGTTCGGGCGGCCGCACCGGCAAGCATCTACCCGGCCCTGATCGACGGCCTCCGCCGCCGCCGCCAGGCGAAGCTCGGCGGGGTGACGATCCTGTCCTGCGACAATCTTGCCGGCAATGGCGCGCAACTGGCTCGGCTGGTCCAGGACTATTGCGGGTGCCACGATGCCGAACTGGGGGGCTGGATCGCGGCCGAGTGCAGCTTTCCTTCGACCATGGTGGACCGCATCGTGCCTGCGACCACGTCGCTCGATCTGATGCAGATCGAGCGTTTCCTGGGCCTGCGCGATGCAGCGGCGGTGGTGACCGAGCCGTTCAGCCAATGGGTGATCGAGGATCGCTTCGCGGCCGGCCGACCAGCCTGGGAGAAAGTGGGCGTCGAACTGGTGCAGGACGTCGCGCCTTATGAAACCGCCAAACTGCGCATGCTCAATGGCGCGCATTCGGCGCTGGCCTATCTCGGGCTCGCGCAGGGACATGCCTTCGTGCACGAGGCGGTGGCCGATCCCGCGATCCGGCCCCTGATCGAGCGCCTGATGCGGCAGGAAGCCGCGGAGAGCCTGAGCCCGGCTGATGGCCAGGATCTCGAGGCCTATGCCGACTCCCTGCTCGCGCGTTTTGCCAATTCGCAGCTTCGTCACCAGCTGAGCCAGATCGCCATGGATGGCAGCCAGAAGATCAAGCAGCGATGGCTCGAGACCCTGGCCTGTCATCAGCGCGAAGCGCGTCAGTGTCCGGCAATCCTCACCGCCGTGGCAGCCTGGCTTCGGCATGTCCGCGGCGATAACGGCATGGTCGACGATCCGATGGCCAATGAACTGAGAGCGGTTTGGCAACGCGAAGGAGCCGGCGGCATCGTTGACAGGCTGTTCGGTGAAGGAGGCCTCATGGCCTCGGCGTGGCGGCCTTCGCCGGCGGATCGAGAGTTCGTGATTGATCGGATCGCTGCACCGACGAGGGCGTAATCGCGGGCCAGTGTTGCTTTCTTGCGTCACCATCGCCTTAGCGATGCTAATCGACCCGAATCCTCTTGATCGGTCCGACCAATTATTCCAAATGGTCTGATCTTGTGACCGCTCACATATCCAGGGCGGCACAGGCAAGGCGAACCGGCCAGAAACAGGGGGATCGGATGAAGGGTATTCGTATGTTGGCGCTCGCGGGCGTGAGCCTCGTGAGCATCGCAACACCAGCGTTCGCAGCGGACCAGGCGAAGGATACGGAAGAAGTCGGTCTTTCGGACGCCGACATCGTCGTCTCGGCCCGCCGCCGCGAGGAATCGCTGCAGGACGTGCCGTTGGTGGTCAACGCCGTGCAGGCCGAGACGCTCGACAAGCTCAACATCCGCGAATTCAAGGACGTCGCGGCGCTCGTCCCGGGCTTGCAGCTCGGGCAGAGCCAGAACGGCATCGGCGCCCAGGTGACGTTGCGCGGCGTCGCCTTCGACGTGAACGCCAGCGGCAACAACGGCACGGTCGAGTTCTACCTGAACGAGGCCCATCTTTCAGCCGGCCAGCTTTTCGTCTCGATGTACGACGTCGGCCAGATCGAAGTGCTGCGCGGCCCGCAAGGTATGCTGCGCGGCCGCGCCTCCCCGTCGGGCTCGATCACCGTCACCACCCGCAAGCCGAACCTCAACGAGGCGGGCGGCTATCTGAACGGGTTCGTCAACGACATCCACGGATGGAACTTCAACGGCGCGATCAACGTCCCGATCATCGAGGACAAGCTCGCCATCCGCGTCGCCGGTGTAACGGATCAGAACCAGGAAAACCGGGTTCGCAGCATCAACAATTCGCTGACGCCGCATCAGGAAACCCAGTCGGGCCGCGTTTCGGTCCGCTTCGAGCCGTTCGACTTCCTCTCGCTCAACGGCAACTACACCCGCACCGTCCGTAAATCGCGAAGCTTCTATCAGTCGGAATCGATGAACGTTCGCGATCCGTCACAACCCGCGTCGCCCAGGTTGATCCGCGCCGAGGATCGCCTTTCGACCATGTTCAATCCGGCCGTCTACCGGCAGGACTACGAGATCTTCAACTGGTCCGCGCAGGTTCGTCAGCTCGGGCAGAAGCTCGACTACGTCGGTGCGGTCAACAAGCAGCACTACGTGACCAATGTTCCGAGCGACACCGGCGGCTTCTATGGCACGGGCTATCCGGCCAACCTGCAGGCGGCGAACCAGGCTACCGATTCCCGCGGCAAGGAGACCACGCACGAAATCCGGCTCTCGAACGACGAACGGATCGCCGGGATCTTCGACTATGTCGCCGGCTATTTCTACGACAAGCTCGATTCCCCGACTTCACTGATCCAGCAGACGCCGGTCTTCCGCGGTATCGTTGCGCCGACCACGCTGCTGACGATCGCCAACACGCCGATCACGCGCGGCGGCGGTTCGGTCGAGAAGTCGATCTTCGGCAACGTGACCGCGCATCTCCTCGACAACCGGCTCGAGATTGCCGGGGGCCTGCGTCACATCAAATATCACTCGACCGGCTTCCTCAACATCGCCGGCGCGCCGGTGGCGGCCGCTGCCGAGGATCGCAAGCTCAACACCACGATCTATTCGGCGTCGATCACCTATCGGGTCACGCCGGACATCATGGTCTATGCCTCGACCGGCAGCTCCTGGCGTCCGGGTTCGAGCACCAACCCGACGATCCTGCGCGAGATCGTCAATCCCAGCCCGCTGCTGTCGTCGTTCTATTTCCCCGAGCCCGAGAAGTCGAAGTCCTATGAAATCGGCTTCAAGTCCGAATTCTTCGACAAGCGCGTGCGGCTGAACGTCACGGCCTATCACCAGAATTTCGACAATTACGCCTATTCGTCGCGCAACGTTTTCATTGCGGCGAACCGGCTGGTGAACGGTGTCCAGGTGCCCAACGTGTTCACCGCGGGGCCGGCGATCGCGGTCGGCGTTCCGGCGAAGGTCGACGGCGTCGAAGCCGAGATCGACTTCAAGGCAACCGATCATTTCAACATCGGCGCTACGCTTTCCTACTCGCTGAGCAAGATCAAGAACGGCCGCATTCCGTGTAACGACTACGCGCCGAAGGACGGCAAGCCCGACGCGTCCGGCACCGTTCCCACTTTCGCGCAGATTCAGGCGGCCAACAATGGCGAACAGGTCGCCACCTGCACTGTGAACTACCGCGCCGGCGTCGGCGCGCCGTTCAACGCGACGGTCCAGTCAGAATACGTCCAGCCGATCGGTGCGGACAACGGCGCCTATCTGCGCGGTCTGTTCAGCTACTACGGCAATTCGCAGAACGATCCGGCCAATGCTTTCGATGACGTCAAGGCCTACGGCATTCTCAACCTCTATGCCGGCCTGCGGTCCAACGACGGCACCTGGGACGTCGGCGTCTATGCGAAGAACCTGACCGATGTCGGCCGGGTGCTGATCAATGACGCAACGCCGCAGACGGTCAGCTATCAGGTTGCCGGAGCCACCGGTGTCGTCGGCGGCACGGGGGTCACCACTTATCGCGCGGTCAAGCTCTACACGCCGCCGCGCGAGTTCGGCCTGAATCTCACGGTCCGCTTCGGCTCGCGCTGATCGCTCCCGACACAAGATAGAGCCGGGCTTTTGCCCGGCTCTTTTTTGCGCGAAGCGAAGGGGGCGATACGCCCTTCCGGTGTTAGACGGCTTTCCGCCTCACATCGGCGAGCATCCGAGCGAAGAGCTCGATCTGCTCTCGCGAGTAGCCCTGCAGATTGCGGCTGATGATCCGCATCATGTCTTCGCGCACCGCTTCGGCGGCCTGCTTTCCCGTCTCGGTCAGCGACAGTTCGCTGCGGCGGGCGTCGGTCTTGCCGGGGGCTGAGGCGACGAGCCCGGCATCGGTCAGGCGGTTGAGTTCGGCGGTGATGAGGCTGCGCCCGACCTGGAAGACGGTTGCGAGCTCCAGTGGATAACGCAGGCCGCGCGACAGCAGGATGAGAATGAAGGCGCCGCGTCGACCGAGGTCATATTTGCGGATTATGCTTTCGCTGGCCTCGTCGAGCGGCCGGGAGGCGAAGGATAGGCCTTCGCAGACGAGGCCCATGAGCTCCCAGCTCGCTTCATCCGGTTTGCCCTTGGCTTCTTTCCGTTGCTTACTCAGGCCTTCGGAGCGGACGCGGGCCAGCACCGCCTCGCGTTCGGGCAGGTTCTGGGGCGCGGTCCTTTTAGGGTCGGTCATGCGCGGAGAGAAACGAGGATCGGCAAAATTGCAAGGGCCACCTGGATCCGGCGCTTAGGTTGCCGACTTGCGCGCGAAGGAATTGCACACGCTGCCACCGTTGACCGCACCGCCACTGAGCATCGTGCAAGTGCCGCAGCCTGGCGCTGCAGCGGTGAAGAAGCTGCAACGGCCGCATTGCTTCGCGGGATCGGGCGACGCATCGACGTAGCCCAGCGCGCGGCGGCGCGAGCGCTGACTGAGCGGCAGAGCGTTCGGATCGTAGCAGACCGCCGGCTCGGCACTCGCCTTGCCGGCGAGGGCCAGCGGGGCGAGCGCGGCGGCGGCCAGGAAGCTTCGGCGCGAGGCGATCATGGCAGTATCCTTCAAGGCTTCGGCCGCGTCTCGACCAGTTCGAGCTTGTAGCCGTCGGGATCGGTCGCGAGCATCATGCGATAGCCCATCGCGACATCGTGAATGGGTGTGGTGGTGAAGCCGCCGCTCTTGAGCCGGGCTTCGATCGCGGTCAGATCGCCGACGCGCAGGACGACGCGGTCGTAGCCGTGACCGTGCTCGATGGGGGCCGGAGTCTTGGCGGTCTGGTCGGACAGCAGGATGATGCCGGGAGCGCGGGGATCGCCGCCGAAGGTCAATATGGTTTCGTGGCGCGCCGGCGCTCCCATCTCGATGCCGACCTTCATGCCGAGCCCGTCGCGGTAGAACGCGAGCGCACGAGGGACATCGCTGACAAAGAGCGCGGGGCCGATGAGACCGTCCGCAGAAGGCGGCGCGGGCTGTGCCCAGGCCGCGGGCGCGAGCAGCGCGGCTGCGGCGAAAATGAGCGCGTGCCTCACGCGACGATCTCCCCGATGGACTTGTTGGTCTCCATGCTCTTGCTGCCCCAGCGGTCCACCGAAACGCCCATGAGCTGCTGCAGCGTCAGGCCGACGCGGCTCACCGGCGTGCCCATGCCGTCGACATAGAGCCCGGTCTTCACCCGTCCGCCGGCGCTGCCCGCGGTCATCATCGGGATGTTGTCGATCGTGTGGAACTTGGCGAACTCGGTCTCGGAGTGCGCGAAGACCAGGGTATTGTCGAGCAGCGAGCGATCGCCCTCCTTCACCTTGTCGAGCGCGCCGACGAAGTAGACCCAGGCTTCCATGATTCTGGTCAGGAAGAAGGTCGCCTCGGGCTGGTAGCCGAGCTTGTTGTCGAGCACTTCCTCGTGGGTGAGCTGGTGGTGCGTCACAGTGCTGCCGATCCGCGTCAGCGCCGAGGCGCCGTTGTTGAACATCATATTGAACACGCGCGTCTGGTCGCAGGCGAGGGCCATGACCATGAGGTCGGTCATGATCTCGTGGTTGCGCATCACCGTCTCGATCTCGCCGTTCACCGGCAGCGCCGTCGGGACCTTGCCGGGGACGACGCAGGCCTTGAGCGGTTCGGGCTTGGTCAGCTCGACGTCGAGCTGGTTCTCGAGCTGGCGGACCGAGGTGAAATATTGATCGAGCTTCTGCTTGTCCGCCGCGCCGACCGACCGCTCGAGCGCCTGGCGCTGCTCGGTCACCGCAGAGAGCACGCTGCGGCGGGCCATGACCTGCGGATCGGGCGTGAAGTCGGCGCTGTTCGGGTCCTTGAAGCCGGTGCCGAAGATGCGCGTGTAGAGGCTCGCCGGGGTCGCCTCCGACGGATTGAGATTGCCGCCGCCGCGGCCGCTCAGCGAATTGCGCGGGTCGCCGATCGCCGAGACTTCCAGGCTGCGGAAGCGGCTGCGCGTGCCGATGCGATCGCCGATCGTGACGTCGAAGCTCTCGCCCGGCAGGCCGCGCTCGGCGGTCAGCGCGCGGCCGGTGCGGATTGCCGGGCCGCCGCTGGCGTGCGGCAGGTTCGGCGCGCCGTCGAGCATAACGTTGAAGTTGCCGAGGATGTTGATCTTGGACTGGAAGTCCTTGATCGGCGCCAGCTCGGGCTTGAGCTCGTAGTTCGCGCCGGCCTTCGAGGGAAACCAGCGGCTGGGATTGACGCCCAGGCCCCAGAACCAGGTGCCGAAGCGGATCGGCACCGGCGCGCCCGTCGCCGCTAGCGCGGTGCCGTTGCCGTCGAGGAAGATGTCGAGAAGCGGCACGCCGACGGCAATCGCCGCGCCGTTCATGATGCCCCTGAGTGCGCCTCTGCGGGAAAGCTTGGCCATGGGTATCTCCTTGTCTAGCGCCGGAGCAGGCTGACGTGGGTTGCCGGGGAAAGGTCGGGGGTCCTGACGCGATAGGTCGCGGGCGCGGCGGCAACCTGCCGGAACAGCGCGCGAATGCGATAGTTCTGGCCGGCAAAGCCCTTTTCCAGCGCCTCGACCATGTCGCCGTCGGCATCGCTGGGCACGCCGCGGACATATTCGAGCGCGCGCGAGGCCACGCACATCGAGGTGTCGGGGCTCTGCGCGAGGACCTTGCCGAGTCCTTCGGCGCCGGTGAAATGCACCTCGTCGAGCTGGCCGGCAGGGTCGATCGGCGCGTCGTTCTCTTTCGTGCGGAACGAGCCGATGCCGTCGAACCGTTCAAGGCTGAGCCCCAGCGGGTCGGTCAGCTTGTGGCAGCCCGCGCAGTTCTCGTCGGTCACGTGCGCGGTCAGGCGGATGCGGGCGGTCGGCGTGGCCTTGTTGGCGACGTCCTGGACGGCGGTGAAGTTGACGTTGCCCGGCGGGTTGGGGACGGGCTGGCACATCAACAGCTCGCGGATCGCGCGGCCGCGCAGGGTCGGCGAGCTGCGCCCCGACTGCGAGTAGATCGCCAGGAATCCGGCTTGGCCGAGCAGGCCGGCGCGGTCGTCACCAGGGGCGAATTCGTAGGGCTGCCAGCCTTTCGCCTGGGTCACCGGCACCTGATAGAGCCCGCCGAGCGCGCGGGTCATGAAAGTGCGGTTGGTAGTGAAAAGCTCGCGGTAGTCCCCGTCGCGCTTCAGCAGGTGATCGACGATCGTGCGGAGCATCTGCTCGGGCATTGCCTGGGCAACTTGCGAATTGAAGTAGGGGAAGATGATCGGGTCCTTCGACAGCTCGTCGAAGCGCTCGAACAGCAGCATGTCGGCGAAGAAGCCGCGCACGCCCTGCTCGAAGCGCGGCGAGTTGACCATCCGGTCGGCGATCTGGCCGAGTTGCGCCGGATCGCTGAGTTTGCCCGCCGCGGCGGCATCGAGCAGCATCGGGTTGGGGGTCGAGTTCCACAGCGTGAAGCTGAGCCGCGAGGCGCGCGAATAGTCGTCGAGGACGATCGTCCCCGGCTCCTTGGGGTCGGGCTGCCCCGTCTCGATCACGTAGAGGAAGTTGGGCGAGATGAGCATGGCCGAGAGCGCAAGCTCGAGGCCTTTGGTGAACGAGCCCGAGCGGGTGGCCGCGTCGTTCGCGATCTGGACGAAGCCCGCGGTCTCGATCGCATTCATCGGGCGGCGGAAAAGATAGCGGCCGAGCGGTGCCAATGTGGCGCTGGCGCAGGCGCCGTCCGCCGCCGCTTCGTTCTGCGGCTTGCAGGGCAGGAACTGCGCGCGGTGGCTCTCGTCGAACACCTGGGCCGCGACGTTGCGCGCCATGGCGTCGAACTGCTCGAGCCCGGCGGGCGAGATCGAGGATTCGCGCGCGCCGCTGGCGATCAGTTCGTGCACCGGGCGGACGATCGGCTCGAAGCGGCCGGCGACCTTGATGTCGGGACCGAACACGTCGGAGATGGTCTGGCGATACTGCGCCTCAGTCAGGCGCCGCATGCCGACGATCTGGGCGGACGGAGCGGTGGCGGCGGTCGGCTCCGCCTTGAGCGCGACGTTGGACACGGCGAGTGAGCCGAGGCAGGCCGATCCCGCGAGGCCGAGCGCGATCCGGGAGAGCTTGGAAGCAGAAGCGCTCATCGCGATGCGGTCCTTGTCGCTGGCAGGTCGGTGACGAAGGCGGGAATGGCCTCGATCCGCATGGCGCTGGAGACGGCGGTACACTGGCCGGTCTTGGGATCGCGCACGCCGTCGGCGGCTTTCTGGAGCGCGGCATATTCGGAAGCGCAGTCGATCCCCGCGACCACGGCCGAGCCGATGCCGCCCAGTGCCGGGCTGACGATCACGTCGAACAGCGGGCGATAGCCGCCGACGAGCCCGCGCAGCGCGCCGTCGGACTGGAACGACAGCCGCAGGCGCCCCTTGATGTAGTGGTATTGCGAGCGGTTGCCGCGGATGTCGCGGGCGCCGCCCTGGCCCCAGGTCTGTGCCAGGCGGATGTCGGTGGGATCGGTGGTCAGCACGCCGTCGACGATGCGGCCGTGGAGCACGTTGCGGTGGCGCGCACCTTCCTCGCTGACGGTGAAGCTCTGCCCGCGCAGGAAATTGCCCTTGGAGTCGAGCTCGGGCCGGTCGGCGGTATTGGCGTAGATGACCTCGACGTCGGGGTCGTTCACCAGGCTGTCGACGCCCTTGAGCAGGATGACCTGCGTCCATTCGCCCGAATTGTGGAACTGCCGCATGCCGGTGAGCTGGTCGCCGCCCTGGCCGTCCTTGCCGCGGAACTCGAGCGTGCAGCCCATCGCGCGGTATTCCTGGTTGTCGATGCCCTGTTCGCCGGTGGGCGACTGGAAGTTCTCGTGCATGCAGCCGTCGGCGCCCGGCGAGCCGCCGTCGAGATCGAGGCCGATGCCGTGCTTGCTGGCGACGAGCGGATAGGCGGCATGCGAGAACTTGTCGGGTTGCGAGCAGATGTTGCTGCCGTCTGGCCCCGAGGCATAGGCGTGCCAGAGCCGGGTCAGCTCCTGCTCGTTCTGTTTCTGCATCAGGCGGGCGCGCTCCGCCTCGGGTACCGTGGCGAGATAGACATCCCGCAAGCGTGGCGCGGTGCCGGTCGGGCAGGCGTCCATCCCGGGCACGATCGGCGGCGCGAAAGTCTGGACGACGAAGCCGATGACGCCATTCGCCGGCGGCGCCGGAAGCTTAGTTTCGGGTGCCGGCTCCGAATAAGCGGGCGTGCTCACCGGTGCGAGTTCGCTGGCGAGCGGCGCGAGCACGCCGAGCCCGAAGGCCAGGCCGACGAGTGATCCTCCCTTTATCCAGGGGCTGATCCGGCGCGATGTCTTGTCTGTACTTGGCATCCTCTAACCCGCTTTTCTTATGGTTGGATCAGCTTCCCGGCTGATGGGACGTCATCTGGTTTGCCGCCCTGGCCGATGAAGACCGGCTTGCCGCGATAGGCCCATTGGGGGGCGTCGCCCTCGGTCCGGACCGTCCACTGTCCCATGGAAGAGGAGGCCATCGCGGCGGGGAGCGGCTGCCAATCGGCGCAGGCGCCGGCACAGTCGCCACTGAACAGCAGGCGGCCGTCCTCGGTCGTCAGCACATAGCGGCCATCGACGAAAGCCGGCTTGATATCGTTCGGCGCCGCTACCTTGGGAGCCGGCGACACGAATTTCAGCGTGTTCCAGACGCGGTTCTCGTCGCCGTCGTGCGCGATCGATCCGGCCCGATCGCCATGCCGGGTGAAGACCATGTGCCAGCCCTTGTAGACCCACTGCGGCCCCTGCGGCCCGGCGATCACGGTCCAGTCGGGCGCATTGGCCTGGGTGACGAAGCCGTCCTTGGAAGGGCTCTCGCGGTTGCCCATGGGGAAGCGGATGTTCGGCGCGGCATCGGCGGGGGCCAGCAGCGGCTCCCAGCTCTGCGCGCAGGCTTGCTGGCAATAGCGCGACGGATCCGGCCCCGCGCGCAGCAGTGTGCGCATGTCCATGCCGTAGAGCACGCGGCCGCGGCTGTCGGTGTAGACCGAACCCTGTGCGGTCTTGGCGACGCGCACGCCGGGCGGGAACTGGTCGGTCGTGGCTGCGGGGATGGGCAGGTCCACCGGCTGGGCCTGGGCCGCGCTGGCGCCAAGCAGCAGCGCCGCTGCCAACAGGCTCGGGAGGGTACGTGATCCGATCGTAGGCATCGCCGCCTCTCCTCAGGTGCTCGGGACGCGGAAGCTGTCGTGGCAACCCTTGCAGGTCGCACCCAATGCACGTGCCTTCAGGCGCATCGTGTCGATGTTACCGCTGCCGACCGCCGCCTGGAATTCGCCTGCCTGCGCGACGAAGGCGTTCTGCGCCGCCTGGAAGCGCGGCGCCTGAGTCCAGATCTCCGGCTTGGCCGCCGTCTTCAGCCGCGTTTCCGGGCCCGAGCCGCGCGGGAACCAGCCCGGCATGGCACTGGCGGCATTGCGGATCTGCCGCGCCGACTGCTGGAGCAGGATCGTCTGCGGCTCGCTCGACCGGAGTCCGTCGTTCACCGCCTTGAAGGCAGCGCCCAGCTCGCGCAGCCCCGCGACTCGCGTGCGAATCGTATCGGCGGGAGCAGCCAGAAGCGGAGTCGCGAGGACCAGAAACGCCAGCGTCGCGGCACGGCGGAAATGCATTGAACTCACGATGTCTCCCTTCTTGCGGCCATCACTTAGTTACCGCTATCATTCTAATTCATCGAATAAACCGGTCAAACGCCGATCATCCGATTCCTGTCGTGAAAGCCCTTCGCAGCGCCGGGCTCCCTAGGGCTATGAATTATTCATAAAATGAACTATATTGCAAGAGCAAGCGACGGGCCGATCGGCCTTCACCAGAAACAAGGGTAGCTAAGTGGAATCTTTCAGCGGCGAGCAGATGCTCAGGCTCTGGGTCTTTGCCATGATCGCGGTCGGGATCGTGGCCGGCGTGGCGACGGGCTATTTCAAGGCGCGCAAGATCCAGCCCAACGGCTTCAAGTGGAAGCGGTTCGGCTTCGAGGCGCTGGTCGCGGCCATCACGCTGGGTATCTCGGGCGTGGTCCTGGGCGGTCTCAACACCTACCTCGTCAAGCACGGCTGGATCGCCTTCAAGACCGAGACGCCGGCTTTGTGGCAGATCGCCGTCGAGTACGCGCTCTATTTCGTGCTGTTCGACACCTGGTTCTACTGGCTGCACCGCCTGATGCACATCGAGCCGTTCTATGCCTGGATCCACAAGCTGCATCACAAGTCGACCTCGCCGAACATGCTCACGACGTTGTCGGAAACCCCGTTCGAGGCCTTCGTCAATGGCGGCTTCGTCCCGCTGTTCCTCACGGTCTTCACCGTCCACGACGCGACCGCGGCGCTGATCCTGCCGACCAACATCGTCATGGGGCTCTACGTCCATTCGGGCTATGAGTTCTTCCCGCGCTGGTGGAACAAGAGCTGGGCGACCAAGTGGTTCATCACCGCCACCTTTCACGACCAGCACCACCGCTACTTCACCGGAAATTTCGGCGGCTACACCACCGTCTGGGACCGGATTTGCGGCACGATGCGGCCCAAGTTCGAGGCCGATTTCGACAAGCTGAAGGAGCGGGCCCAGCTCGCGCGCCCGACCAAAGCGAGCGTCTGAAAACAGAGCTCCATCCATAATTGAAAGAGGATTGTCCATGAAAGCCGGCACGATCGGAGCGCTTTGCGCTGCCGCCGCCGTTACCTGCACGACCATTGCGGCCGCGCAGGACACCAGTACCGTCCAGGCAGTGGACAGGGAAATCGGCCGCGTGCAGATCGCGACCGTTCCCGTCCCTGCGAACCGCATCCTGCGGACCGCCACCTTCACGCCGTCGGGCAAGATCCTCGTCACCTATTCCGACAAGGATGATACCGACCGCCAGCTTGTCCGGCTTGCGATCATGGACGAGGATGGGCGCAATTTCCGGCCGATCTTCGCGCAGGTGCTGCCCAAGGTCGAGAAGGACAACGGCCTGCGCTACATGGTGTTCGCCGACAACAAGCGCGTATTCCTCGGCGACTTCGTCGTCGAGTGCGTGTCCAGCCTCGACGCCTGCACGAAATCGTCGCTGCTTCCCGTCGAATATCCCGCAGAGGTCGCCGCCGGCGATCATATCTCGCACCGCTGGTCCGAGATGATCATTGCCCCGGATAACTTGCACGTCGCCTGGACGACGCTGCTGTCGAACTACTCGGCGATCGTCTTCGTCGGCGAGATGCGCAGGCAGGGGCAGGGCTACAGGATCGTCAACCCACGCATCATCAGTACGCTCGATCCGTTCCGGAAGGACCCGGCACATGCCGACGGTACGCTGGCTATCCCCGTGAACGGAGGCGAAGTGAAGCAGTTCGTCGCCGGCGGCACCGGCATCTCGCTCGTCGGTGCGGTGAAGCGGGATCTACCCGATTCTGTCGTCCAACATCTCGACACCGACCTAACCGAGGGGATCACCGACACGCCGGGTTATACCGAGACGACGATCTTCTCGCCCGACGAGCGCCTGGGGATCACCATGACCGCGCGGTTCTCCAAAGCCGATCCCGCCATCCTGGGCCTAGTGCCGCGGCCCTACCCGACGTCGCTGAACATGAGCCTGCCGATGCTGGCCTATACCTATGCGGTTGACGGTGTGCGGGGCGAGCGCAGCGGCAACATCGGTCCCGCGCTGATCGACATCGCGAAATCCAAGACGAGGGAAGGCTACCTCGGGACCAATCTGAGTGCCGACGAGCAGTGGGTGTTCCGTTCGCCGATGTCCTGGCATCCCGGCGGCGGCAAGGCCATGTGGATCGAGGGGCATCGCGGCGACGGTGCGGTGCGCATCCGGGTGGCGACGCTGCCGGATTACAAGGCGGGGCCAAAGGCCCGCATGCGGCCGTTTCCCCGTAAGATCCCGGGCAGCAGTTCGGATATGTCGCTGGTCAAGCCCTACGCTGAGAAGAGCCAGAATATCGACGTAAAGGTCTATGGCCGCAATTCGGGCTTCATTACCTACCGCCGCACGCCCGAAGGCGTGATCGAAAAGACCTATTCCAACTTCAGCGATACGCCGCAGGCGGTGTACTCGGGCAACGAGCGGATCGAGGTCAATCTCGGCGGCCGTTCGACCTATACGGCGAATGTGAAGCTCAGCGGCGCGAAGCCCGGCGTCATGGACCTGAAGATGACCTTTGGTCCGCTTCGCGCCCGGCTTCCAGCTCAGCTGATCTTCGACCGTGATGCTTCCGGAATGCCGCTGACGCATGGCTACGCCGAGTATGAGGGGCGCCGGCTGGACGCTCAAAACCTGGCTCCTTAGTCGGCGACGGTAGGCACGCACGCGTTCGATGTCCTCGGGCGCTTTAGTGGCCCTTCGCCTTTCGCGCGGATGATTGCCATTGCGTGCTTCAGCACCGTTTTTGTGTTCTCATCGAAAGATCCAGGCCGAGTTCGACAAGCTCTATCCGCGGGACAAGGAAGACTATCTCCGCCGTTTTACCGCCGGCCTCGACGACGCCATTCGCGCCGGCCACATCCCGGGCGACGACCAGGAGGAGATCCTCGCGATCGCTGAGATCAATTTCGGCGTCATGCCTTAGGCCCAAGTCGACCGGATCCCACAATCTATAGGGCTTCGCGCCCGGCAGGCGCGCTCGATGGAAAAGGATCGGACGCATATCGTTTTTCGATATTATCGATTGACAATAAGGTCGACTTGCCATATTGAATTTCGATATCGAGTTTATCGGAGAACGATCAATGACCCGCACCACCAACTCCTTCGGCGCGCTTGCCCTGACGGTTCTGACGGTTTTCGCACTGTGGACTTCGACGCTGGCCGCGCCTTCTGACGCGGCGCCGACAGCGGCTGTGGTCGTCGACAAGGCGTCCGTGTGACCGGAAAGTCGGGGATCACTCCACGCGACCCACTCCTTGCCGTCGTCCGTCTCATTCTCGGCGTCGCGATGGCGGGAGCCGTCATCGCTGCGATAGCGTTCGCTCTGGCCGTGCCGCTCGTTCTCGTCTGGCACGAGCGGACGATCGCCTGGGTCGTCGGCCAAGGCGCACCTCCCGAGACGATCTGGGCGCTCGCGCTGATCCCGGGGTTTACTGCGGTCATTGCCGTGCTGGGCTTCTATTTCATGCGCCACCTTTATCGGCTCATCGGCACGGTCGGTCAGGGTGATCCCTTCGTTCCGGACAATGCTCTGCGCCTGCAATCGATGGGATGGATCAGCGTCGCGGTCCACGTAGTCGCCATTCCGCTCTCGGCGCTGGCGAAATGGACCCAGTCGGTCACCCACGACATGCATTTCCAGGTCGACCTGCCGCTTGCGGGGCTATTCCTCGCTCTCGTCCTCTTCATCCTTGCCCGCGTTTTCCGCGAAGGCACGCGGATGCGTGCGGATCTGGAAGGGACCGTTTGATGTCGGGCGAACCTGCCGAAGGTAGCCGGATAGGGGTCAAGCTCGACGATCTGCTCCACGCCCGTCGCATGACTTTGACCGAACTGGCCGAGCGGATCGACATCACTCTCGCCAACCTGTCGATCCTCAAGACCGGCAAAGCCAAGGCGATCCGCTTTTCGACGCTGGAAGCGATCTGTCGCGAGCTGAATTGCCAGCCCGGCGACCTTCTGGCCTACCACACGGAAGGCTCTTGATGTCTTTTCGGCCGGTCCCTGTCATCCGGGACCGTGGCAAACTGTCGTCGCCGACAAAGCGGTCGTTGGTTCAGGAAATTGGATTGCGCCGATGTTTTCGATTCGATGCGTTTCCCGGGCAGTGGAAGGGCGGAAGCATGGCTCCCGCCCTGTAAAATAACTAGAAGGAAATTGGCCTAGAACTTCTTGCTGACTCCGAATTGAATCAGCCGGCCAAGGGTTGAACCATTCACGTAGCCATTGTTCTGAACCTGAAGCGAGTTGGCCAGAAGATAAAGCGGCGGATCCTGATCGAATACGTTGTTGACGTTCAAGGTAAAGGACAGGTCGCTGAGGACTCCCTTCGCCGGCACGTCGTATTTGAAGAACAGGTCTACGACGTTGAACGAGCCGACGTGCGTCTGGGTCGTGCCGACGCCCACGGCCGGATTGAGATCGTAGCCGTGGGTGTGGCTGAGCGACACCTGGGTGCGGAAGGTTCCGATATCCACGCCGAGGCTGGCCCTTGCGCGGAAGCGGCTGGCATTCGCTCCGATCTGGTCGAGGAACTGCGCGGTCGGCGTCGCCTGTTGCGTGCGGGTCAGTTCGTAGTTCGCGTTCAAGGCGAAGTCGATCGCGCCGAAGTTCGTGGCCGTGCCATAGCTCGCCGAGAAGTCGAGGCCGCTCAGCTTGGTGCGCGCGAGGTTCTGCTTGCGGGCGTCGATGATCACGTAACACCCGGTCGGCGTGGCACCAGGCGTATTGCCGCCGCAGCTGATCCCCGCCGTCGCGGTGTTGGGCAGGAAGTAGCTGGCTATCTGCGCCGCCGTCGGATTGAAGACGACCGCCGGAGTTCCGATGAAGTTCTGGTAGAAATTCGCCGAGGTGAAGCCCGGCAGAGCGATGATCTGGCTGTAGTCGATGTTCCAGTAGGTCGTGCTCAGCCGCAGTCCGGGCACGAAGGGCGGTTCGACGTCGATGCCCACGCTCCAGGTCTTGGCCTTCTGCGACTGGATGTCGGGCTTGTTGCCCAGAATGACGACCTGACCGCGTGAGCCCGCCGCACCGGCGAAGCTCGGCACGACCACGCCGTTCACCGTTGTCCCGACCAGTGCGGGCTGCGGTAGCAGGAAGGTGTAGTTGACGTAATTGACCGAGGAAGCAGAGGTGGATGGATCGTCGGCAAGGCTGGGCGCAACGAACGACTTGCCCCAGGCGCCGCGCAGCTTGATCCAGTCGACCGGCTTCCAGGTGATGCCGAACTTCGGATTGAAGGTCCCGCCGATGTCGCTGTAGTGATCGTAGCGGCCGGCGGCGGACAGAGTCAGTTCACGCAGTCCGGAGGTAGCATTGTCAGCGCCGAAGATCGGGATCACGACTTCGCCGAACAGCGATTTCGTCGTGCGGCTGAGCTTGGCAACGGGCAGCGGTGCGCTGGGCGCAACGATCTGGACGCCGCTTACCGAAAGGCCCGCATAGCCCGTGTTCTGGGTACCGGGCACGATGGTGCCGTTGCGATTGTCGAAGCCTTCGGCAATGATTTCCGCACCGGCCGCCAGCTTCACCGCGCCCCCGGGCAGCGACACGAGATCGCCGTCGATGACCACGCGGCCATCGAACTGGCGCTGTTCGGTATGTCCGTAGGTCTGGTAGTTCGTCACGGCAGCGAGCGCCGCGGGATTGCTGGATGCCACGTTGTAGGGATTGAAAAGGCCGGCAGCGGCCGCGACGCTGATGGCATTGTAGTTGGGCTGGATGTTCTGGAATTCGGCCGTGCTCTCGCCATAGCTGGCCAGCGCGCGGAGCTGCCAGTTGGCGTCGAGCTTTGCCGTCAGGTTCTGCGAAACGCCCCAGGTTTCGAGGCTATTGCGCGCCGGCTGGGATTTGGCATTGCCCCAGGAGTAGTAGACGTTCTGCGTCTCGCCGCTGCTGGCAGGAAGCGGGAAGGGCACGCCGGGCAGCGTGACGGTGCCGGTCGCCAGCTTCGGCGCTGCGGCATAAAGCGGCCCCTGGAGGAACCCGAAAGAGGCGAGGGCGGCGGGCCCGAAGTTCGTGTTGTTGCGGAACGGCCCGGTCTGGCTGTCGATCACGCGGTTGGTGTAGAACGCCCGCGTCTCGATCGAGATGCTGTCGGTCAGTTCCTGATTGAGCCCGGCCATGGCCGAGTGGCGCCGCTGCGACGGGTAGATCGTCGTGTCGTCGGTCTCGTCGCACTGGTTCACTTGTCCGGCCACTGAGGTACCCGGCACGAAGGGCAGCTTGAAGGTCCGAGGGGCAGCGCCGGTGAAGATATTGCCGATCGTCACGTTGCCGGGCGAGCAGCGCAGGCTGGTGACCGCCAGTCCATCGACGAGCGAAAGCGGCGAGAACGACCAGTCGCGATCGCGTCCATAGATCGCGTCGTTCTGCTGGTAGTTGTAGGAGGCAAAGATCGAGCCCGTCTCCCAGCTGTGGCCGACCGTCGCATTGGCATCGAACGTGTGGTAATTATCGGCGAAGCCATAGCGTGCTCCGACGTCCACCCCGTCGAACTTCTTTTTCGTGATGAAATTGATGACGCCGGCGACCGCATCCGAACCGTAGATCGCGGAACCGCCATCGGGCACGATCTCGATGCGTTCGATAAGCGCGGGCGGGACGATGTCGGGATCGGGGCTGGTCACCGAAATGCCTGCTCCGACGACGCGATGGCCGTCGACGAGAACCAGCGTGGGCGAGGAACCGGAGGTTCGGTCGCCCGGAAGGTTGCGCAGGTTGGGTCGGTTGGTCGTCACCGTGGTGAAACCGCCCGTAGGCGACTGCAGCGTGTTGAACGATCCCAACTGCGGGATGGTCTGCAGCAACTGCGCGGTGCTGGCGGCGCCGGTTTCCTTGACGGATTCGCTGGTTATCCCGATCACATTGGTGCCCGGGGGCGCGATGCCGCGCACCAGAGTGCCTGTGACAACGATCTCGTCGCCATTGGTGGAAGCGTCATCGGCTGCATCTGCCGCATGGGCAGGCATTGCCCCGGCAATCAGCAGCGCAGAAATGCCGACACCGCTCCTGAGCGCCCCGCGCACGACGGAATGCAAGTTGGAATTCTTCATATAGCCCTCCCCAAGCGGCCATTCGGCCACGACTGTTCGCGCACACAGCGCATTGTTCTGACGGATAGGATTCGTCGCTCCCTCGGCGACGATCTTCCCAAGCTGTCCTCTTCCCTTTCCGGCTCTCGGGAGCGTGGGCTTCCCAATTCCGGTATTGCCGCCTTGCGGCCTGAATTGCGTTGTGAAGCTAAAATGACATCTGCTAAACCCCCAGATGGGGGGTGCTTTGTGGCGGAGATTAAGAGAGCCAAGGGCTGGGATGCCCAGTTGCTCAAACTCGTAACGGCCCTCGTCGAGGGAGCGTTTCAAACGCCTTTGTGGGCGAGCTTTCTCGAAGGCCTTCGACTGGCCACGTCCGCGGACTACGCCATCCTGATCTTCGATCCACCGGGCCGGCCCATGGACGAAGGTCTGCAGCTGGCTTCGGGCTGTGAGGCGGGGGCGCCGGTTTCCAGCCTGCTGAGGGCGTGCATCCATCCCTCGGCACACCGTCGGGCAACCGAGGAAGGCAAGGTGCTTTCGCTGGAGGAGCTATTCCATCCGGGGCAGGCACGCAGCGAACCCGCCTACTGCACGCTCGTTGGCGAGTGGCGCATTGGCGGTGCCCGGCTCGTGCGCGTCGTCGAACCACGCGGTGTCGACGGTTGGCTCATCATCGCCCGTCGCGACAAGGATTTCGCGGAAGAGGCCGAGGCGGTGCTGTCGGAAATGGCGCGGCCGCTGAGCGGGGTTCTGCGCGGTTACGTCGCCGGAGAGAGCGACCGCTTCAGATCGGCGATGGCGGCGGAAGCGGTTCGGCGTCTGCAGTGCGGATGGTTCCTGCTCGACCAAGGCGGCCACGTTCTGGCGGCCGATAGTTTCGGGGAGGCCATTCTGTCTAGCTCGGGCGCGCTATCTCGCAATGCCAGCGGCCGACTTGTGGTGCGTCCGGCCAGCCTTGAGCGCGAGGTATTGAAGAATGTCGCGGAACTGGCGGACAAGCCTGCGGCGCGGCCCCGCGCAATATCGCTGCGCAGCGATCCCTGGCTCGACATGCTGCTGGTTCCCGCGCGCAAGCGGATGCTTTCGGATACGGCGGTGCCTTCGGTGATCGCCTATGTTCACGGCGACAACTGGCATTCGGCGGATCGCTGCGGCCAGCTTTCGGACATGTTCGAACTGTCTCCGAGCGAGGCGCGGCTGGCGCTCGCGCTCTGCCGCGGCAAGAGCATCGCAGAGGCCGCCGCCGAACTGGGGCTCACGCTCGAAACCGCGCGGAGCTATTCCAAGGCGATCTATATGAAGACCGGCACGCGCGGCATGGTCGACCTCGTGCGGATCGTCATGGGCAGCGTTCTTACCCTGGCACCCGACGCCTGATTTCCAAAGTACCCCCAGATGGGGATACTCGCGCTCCCTAGCTTCACTCATAGGCTGATCTCATCCCTCCGGTGCCCGGCATCAGAGCGGCAAGGTCGATCAAAAATCGTGAAGGGGGAGTGTCATGCGCCGTGTCAGATTGGGCCTGCTGGCATCGGCCGCGGCTGCATTGCTCCTCGCCGGTTGCGCTGGCGGCGGCCCGGCTCAGCCCGAGCAGGGCGTCGGCACCCAGGATGACTGGACCGCGGTCGGCGGCAGCACGGACGAGGCCAGTTACAGCCGGCTCAGCCAGATCAGCGCCGACAATGTCGGCAAGCTCGGCCTCGCCTGGTCGATGGACTTGCCCGACGAGGTAACGCTGGAGTCCACGCCACTCGAAGTCGGCGGCACGATCTATGTCGCCGGCGGTCACGCCGCGGTCTATGCGGTCGATGCGGTCAGCGGCAAGCTCAAGTGGAAGTACGATCCGCAGACCTGGAAGCGCCGCCCCGACAAGCTGAACTTCGGTGCCAATCGTGGCCTCGCTTACGAGGACGGCCGGATCTTCGTCGCCGAGAACGACGGGCGCGTCGACGCGCTCGATGCCAGGAGCGGCGCCGTGCTGTGGAGCGCGGACTCGGTTCCCGAGGGCCCCGGCTACCAGTTCAACAACAGCAGCGGCGCGCCGCGCACGATGAATGGCAAGGTCATCATCGGCGGTGCCGGCGCTGACGCCGGAGGACGCGGCTTCGTCACTGCATTCGATGCCAAGACCGGCAAGCTGCTCTGGCGCTTCTTCACGGTTCCGGGCACCGCCGAGCAAAACAAGGGCGATGCGGCCATGGAAGCGGCGGCGAAGACCTGGGGGCCGGACTTCGCCAAGCACACTGGTGGCGGCGGCACCGTGTGGAACGGCATGACCTTCGATCCGGAGACCAACCGCATCTATATCGGCGCGGGCAATGCCGGCGGTTACGACCCGACGATCCGCGATCCGGGCAGCAAGGGCGATAATCTCTATACCTCGTCGATCGTCGCGCTCGATGCGAACACCGGCAAATATATCTGGCACTACCAGGAGAACCCGCGCGATAGCTGGGATTATAAGGCGACGCCGAACATGGTCATGGCGACGCTGAACATCGACGGCAAACCGAAGAAGGTGCTGATGCACGCGCCGACTAACGGCTTCTTCTACGTGCTCGACCGCGAGACCGGCAAGTTGATCAACGAGCCCAAGGCGACAACTTTCCAGAACTGGGCGAAGGGCATCGACCTCAAGACCGGCCGTCCGATCGAGAATGCCGACATTCGTTATGAGAAGGGCCGTACCGAAATCTGGCCCGGCACGATCGGCGGGCACAACTGGCAGGCGATGAGCTACAGCCCGAAGACCGCCCTCGTCTATATTCCGGTCCATCAGGTTGGGGCGCTGTTCTCGCGCAATCTCGCCGACCAGACCGACGACGCGGTCAACATCATGGGCCTGGTGGTGAAGCCGATCGAAAAGCAGCCAGGCGACGGCAAGGGCTACCTCGTCGCCTGGGACCCGGTGACCCAAAAGGAAGCCTGGCGTGTGACGCACGACTATGTGTGGAACGGCGGCACCGCGGCAACGGCTGGCGGGCTCGTCTTCCAGGGCACGGCCGACGGCTACTTCAAGGCTTACGGCGCGAAGGATGGCAAGGAGCTCTGGAGTTTCGACGCAGGGCTCGGGATCATCGCCGCGCCGATGAGCTACTCGGTCGGCGGCAAGCAGTACGTTTCGATCCTGGTCGGCTGGGGCGGCACTTCGGCGGCGATGTCGGGCGTGCTCGACGTGGGCTGGAAATACGGCGCGCAGACGCGCCGGCTGCTGACTTTCGCGCTCGACGGCAAGGCGACACTGCCCAAGGAGCCGGGCCGCGACATGAAGGTCGCCGCGCTCGACGATCCCGCGCTCGTGCTCAACGAGGCCGACGTCATGGCCGGCAAGGGGCTCTCGCTCGCCTGTATGTCGTGCCACGGCGCGGGCTTCCGCGGCGCAGGAGCTCCGGGACCCGATCTCAGGGAATCGGGCATCGCGCTGCGGCTCGACACCTTCACCCAGATGCTGCGACAGGGCCGTCTCGAACGGGGCATGCCGCAGTTCGGCTGGATGACCGATACGCAGATCCGCCAGGTCCACGCCTATCTCCGCGCCCGAGCGCGCGAAGCGCTCGGGCTGCGCAAGCCGGTCGCGCCGCCCGCGGCGAAAGCAACACCGAACCGTCCGGCCAATGCCAAGGGGCCGGTCACTTACTGATCCGGCGACGCCAAAACAGCCTTGAGGACATTGTCGAATGAACCAGCCAGCCACGATGATTCCGATCATCGATCCTGTCAGCGAAGAGCAGATCGGTGCAATCGCCGATGGCGGGGCCGCAGCGGTCGATGCTGCCGTGGTTCGGGCCCGTGAGAGCTTCGATGCGGGCCTCTGGCGCGGCAAGACGCCGTCCGACCGGGCCAAGATCCTCTGGAAGGCTGCCGATATTCTGGAAAGCCGAGCGGAAGAGATCGGCGCGATCGATTCCCGCAACGTCGGCAAGACCCTCAGGCAATCGCGCAACGTGCTCTTGGCCTCGGTCGAGCAGCTTCGCTACTATTCGGGCTGGTGCACCAAGATCTACGGCAAGTCGGCCGACATGAAGTCGCCCGGCGGAATCACCGGCCAGGCGCAGGATCTTCTCGGCTATACTTTGAAGGAGCCGGTAGGCGTCGCCGGCGCGATAATCCCGTGGAACGGGCCGACGATCAACGCGATCATCAAGCTCGGCCCAGCGCTTACCGCCGGTTGCAGCGTGGTCCTCAAGCCCGCCGAGGAGACGCCGCTCTCGGCGCCATTGATTGCCCAGGTGTTCGCCGAGGCGGGCGTGCCTGATGGCGTGATCAACCTGTCAACGGCTATGGCCACACCGTCGGCGCGGCGCTCGCCGCCCATCCCGATGTCGACAAGATCGCCTTCACCGGATCGACCGAGGTCGGCAAGATGATCGTCAAGGCCGCGGCGGGCAATCTCAAGAAAGTCATGCTCGAACTCGGCGGCAAGACGCCGGTTCTCATTTTCGACGACGCGGATCTGCCCAAGGCGATCGCCGGGGCGGCGCTCGGCATCTTCATCAACTCGGGCCAGGGCTGCGTCTGCGGCTCGCGCATCTATGCGCACCGCAAGGTCTATGACCAGGTTGTCGAGGGCATCGCCAAGGCCGCCAGGGCGCTCAATCTTGGCGGCCCGAACGATCCCGGCGTCGATATCGGACCGCTGATCAGCCAGAAGCAGCTCGACCGCGTGATGGGCTACATCGATGAGGGCCGCCGCGACGGCGTCGAGGTCGTCACCGGGGGCAGACGGCTCGATCCCAAAGGCTATTTCGTCGAGCCGACCGTGCTCACCAATGTCCGACCCGACATGCGCCTGTTCCGCGAGGAAATCTTCGGACCGGTGGCAGCAGTCATGCCGTTCGACGACGAGGAAGAGGTGATCGCCTCGGCCAACGACTCGCTCTACGGCCTCGCCGCGGCGGTCTGGACCAATGACCTCGGCAGAGCCCATCGGCTGGCCAAGCGGCTCGAGGCCGGGACTGTCTGGCTCAATGCCCAGTTCGCCCGGGATCCGGCGATGCCGCTGGGCGGCTACAAGCAGTCGGGCTGGGGACAGGAATACGGGCTCGAAGGCGTCGAGGCCTATATGAAGACCAAGTCCGTCTATACTGGGCTTTGACCGTGGCATCCTAGCCGACAACCTGCGCGATTTTTTGAGCTGACCCCCAGATGGGGGTGCCTATTCGCAGGCCGGTCGATCAATCTGCTCCTGAACGAAAACTGGCTTCAGCCGGGTCTTGGGGGTGGAAGTATGAATCGTTGGCGCGCATCAGTCGCGAGCGTGATCGCCATTCTGGCGATGGCCTCCGCATCCGTCGCCGACGCGCGGGTCACACGTTTGGTGGTCGAGCAGCGCGAACCCTATGCCGGCGGGCATTCCTGGGGCGAGGCCGGACCTTACGAGCGGATCGTCGCGACCGCCTATTTCGAAGTCGACCCCGCCGATCCGCGCAACAAGGTCATCGTGGATCTCGACCAGTCGCCGCGCAATGCCGCGGGCAAGGTCGAATTCAGCGCGCCGGTCTTCCTGATCAAGCCCGTCGACATGGCACGCGGCAACGGCAAGCTGTTCTACGACGTCAACAACCGCGGTAACACCGATCTGGGGCCGGTCGCCGATCCGGCGAAAGTCGGCGGGCAGGTGGCGCAGCAGCTCAAGATGGGCTTCGCACTCGTCGATGCCGGCTGGCACGGCGACGGCATCGCCAATCCCAAGCAGCTGTTTCCATCGTTTCCTGTCGCCACCAGGAACGATGGTCAGCCGATCGTCGGGCCATTGCGGCTCGAGTTCTCGGTCGCGGCGCCGGCGTACAGCCAGCCGCTGGCCCAGTTCTGGCGCGCCTATGAAACGGCGGACGCGAACACGGCAGCCTCGCGCCTCGTGGTACGTGAAAGGGCAGGCGGTCCGGCCACGCCTATCCCCGCGGACAAGTGGGCTTTCGGCACCTGTCCCGAGGGCAAGGCGAGCTTCAAGTCCACGACCCGCGACATCTGCCTGTTCGACGGCTTCAGTCCCGACCGACTTTACGACCTGGTCTATCCTGCCAAGAACCCGGTTGTCATGGGACTGGCCTATGCCGTGACGCGCGACCTCGCTGCGTTCCTGCGTTTCCAAAAGGCCGACGATGCCGGCACGCCCAACCCGGTGGCGAAGCCCGGCCAGGCTTCGCCCGCACGGCTCGCCTATGCCTACGGCGCCTCCTCGACCGGCATGTACATGCGCGAGTTCCTTTACCTCGGCTTCAACGAGGACGAGAAGGGGCGCAAGCTGTTCGACGGGGTGTTCATCAACACTGGCGGCGCGAACCGGCTTTTCGCCAATGTCGAATTCGCTCACCCGACTTTCTACTCGGCGCAGGACAATCATCAGGACTACGTGTCCAACGCCATCGGCCCGGCGACCTTCGGTGTCACGCTCGACCCCGTCACCGGACGCCGCGACGGCATTCTCAAGCGGCCCGCCACCGATCCACTGGTGATCGAGGCGGTGGACGAGAACAGCTTCTGGAACTGGAAGAACTCGCTGCAGGTGCTCGATGGCCGCGGAAAGGCGCTGCCGATCCCGCCGAACGTGCGGCTCTATTTCAAGGCGGGGTCAGGGCATCTCGGTATCCACGGTCTGATGAGCCCGCCGCTCGCGCCGCACGGGTTTCTCGGCGAATGCCAGTACCCCGCGCAGGCGCTCAATGCGCCGGGGTTCAATCCGCAGGCCGTCGAGCGGTCGCTGCCCGGACTGGGCGGGGCCATGGTCGTGGTTCTCGACGACTGGGTCGACCGCAAGGTGGCGCCGCCGGCCAGCACTTTTCCGACGGGCGGCGATCTCATCAGCCTTTCCGACTATCGGGCGCTCTACCCCAAGATCCCAGGCTTCGCGCCGCCCGCCGTCATGGCACAGCTCGACGTTCTCGACTTCGGGCCCGGGTTCGGCCCGACCGGCGGTCGCATGACTCAGTTGCCGCCCAAGCATGGCGCTTCATACGCACTGCGCGTACCGCGCCCGGACGGCGACGGGATCGCCAGGGGAGCGTTCCGCCCGATGGAAGCTGCCGCCCCACTCGGCACCAACGTCGGCTGGAACCTGCGGCGCGACGGGCATCGGGCCGGCGACATGTGCGGGCTCGAAGGCTCGTTCGTCGCTTTCGCGAAAACCAGGGCCGAACGCCTCGCCGCCGGCGATCCGCGTCTCTCGCTCGAGGAGCGCTACCGCGACCATGCGGGTTTCGTCGCGGCGGTAGGCAAGGCGGCGGACGACCTGGTTCGCGCCCGCTTCATGCTGCCCCAAGAAGCCGCGGCCTGGAAAGCCGTGGCCGAGGAGAGCGACGTGCTGCGCGCTCCGGGCGCAGCGGCTCGATGAGCCACCGTCAGCTCAACGATCGGGACATCATGCGCCTGCAACTGCGTTCGCTCATCGGTTTCACCAAATTGCCGCTGGCGGCGATCGCGCTATTGGGATTTGCTTCGGCCGCCTCGGCGGCGGGCCTGCGCTTGCGACGATACGATCAAGTCCGCCTTCAGGCCCGACGAGCAGACCCATGTCGTGCTGGTGAAGCCCTTTCGGCAGGGTGACGCCCTGGTCATTTCGGAAGCCGCATCAAAGAACACGCCGACCGCGGCGTCCGATCTTTGCCTGGTCAAGCTCATCGTCGGACCGGGCAATCCGGGACCGGTCGGCGCACCCTCGACCTCGCCGGGCATCGGCATAGAGGTATGGCTGCCGGCCCCGGCAAAGTGGGATGGCCGCATCCACAATGTCGGCGGACGCGGCGGCTTCGACGGCGGCACGCATAGCTCGATCAGCGAAGTCGCCTGGCCGGTCGCCGCGGTAACCGCCGGCAGCGAGGGTGCTGTTTCGGCAAGTACCGACATCGGTCATTCGCCAACCGACGGCAGCTGGGGAATGGACCCAGACGGCACGCTCGCGAAGCCGCTGTGGCAGGACTACGCGCACCGCGCGATGCACGAGATGGCGCTCAAGACCAAGGCGCTGACCGCTGCCTATTACGGCCGCCCGGCCAAGCATGCCTACTACGAAGGATCGTCGACCGGCGGCCGCCACGGCTATCGGCTGGCCCAGCAATATCCCGACGACTACGACGGGATCGTCGCCAACTTGCCGGCGCTCAACTGGGCCGAATGGACTACGGCCGGCGTCTATCGTGCATTGGTGGTCGAACGCGATCTCGGTGGCGTCGCGCTGACAGATGCGCAGCAGGACCTCGTCTCGAATGCAGCCATTTCGGCCTGCGACGTCGTCGGTGGCCAGCACCTCGGCTACGTCATGGACAACGCAGCCTGCCACTACGATCCGGCCAAGGACCCAGCCGTGCTCTGCGCCAGCGAGGGCGGCACGAACGGCACTGCCGATTGCGTGACCCGGCTCCAGGCCCAGGCGGTCGACAAGATGTGGTACGGCATCACGGTGGACGGCTCGGCACCGTCGCCCGCCGTCGACAACGGCGCCGGCGCGCGGCTGGACGGCAAGCATCGCTGGTACGGCATGATGCGCGGCACCTCGCTGTACAACGCCTATTTCTCGAGGCTCGGCTACCGGAGTTCCGCCAAGGACGGCTACATCGCCGGCCAGGTCGCGCTCGAGCTGCAGAACCCGACGCTTGCCGAGCCGACCTTCCGGAACGCCACGGGCAACGGCCAGGGCCTCTGGCAGGATATGTCCTACAAGCAGCTCGCCAACGCCTTCGATCGCGGTGTCGCGCTCGATCCCGTGTTCGGCGACCTCGCGAGCGACAACCCCGACCTCTCGGCCTTCAAGGCACGCGGCGGCAAGTTCCTGAGCTGGCACGGCTGGAACGACGAGGCGATCCCGGTGCAGGGTTCGATCCGCTACTACGACCGGGTCATCGAGAAGATGGGCGGGGTCGCCCAGGTCCAGAGCTTTTTCAAGCTCTACCTCGTGCCGGGCGCCGGTCACCTTTCGCCCAACGGCACCGCCAATCCCAAAGCGATCCCGCCGCTGCCCGCACCGGGCCAGCTCTACAAACTCGTCGTCGATTGGGTCGAGCGCGGGGTCGAGCCTCGCGGGGTAGTCCTGCAGGCGCCAGCGAACAGCGGCGTGACCCGTAGCGCGCCCGCCTGCGCCTATCCGCAGATCGCGACCTACGTCGCCGGCGATCCGAACGTGGCGACAAGCTTCAAATGCGCTGCGCCGGCGAGATCGAACCGGTGATCGTTCCGACGCAGATTGTCAGGCCTAGAGATTTTTACTAACCAGTTAGTAGAAATCGAATCGACAGGGGATGGGAATGTCAGAGGCAAAGCGGAAATCATCGATGGGCGCGTTCGCTCGCCTGGCTGCGGCGAGTGCGATCATCGCACTGACGGCGGGCTGCGCAACGCGGGAACCCGTGGCCGAAGTGGTCGCGGCGCCATCGGCCGGCAGGATGAACCTGTCCGAGGTCTGCACGCCCGACGCCGTCCGGGCGATCGCCGTAACGCTCTCGACCAAGGTCAGCGTGGGCAAGATCGCCAACCAGCCCGGGCCGTTCTTCGCCGACGGCACCAAATACTTCGCGGCCAAGGGCGACATGCCGGCCTACTGCCAGGTCACCGGCAGCTATGTGACCAATCCGGCAACGGGCAAGACGGCCAACTTCCTCGCGACCTTCCCGGAGAACTGGAACGGTAAATACCTGCAACTCGGCTGCGGCGGCCATTGCGGCACGTTCGCGGTCAGCAACCCCGGCGTGTTCACGATCACGATCACCAACCAGGGCCTGCCCGGGGAGATCATCCAGAAGGGCTACGCCGCCTTTGCCACCGACCAGGGACACACCGAGATGACCGGCGGCACCTGGGCCGTAGAAGGCCCGGGCGAGGTCAGCGAGGACGCGATCACCGACTATCTGTGGCGCTCCTCGAAAGTGCTCACGCAGATGGGCAAGGCCTTTACCCGCGCGTTCTATGCGCGCGAGACGGGTGCGCCGGCGGCGATCGCCCGCTCCTATTTCAGCGGCTGCTCTGGCGGTGGCCGCGATGCGCTGGTCGCCGCGTCCTATTTCCCCGAAGAGTTCGACGGGATCATCGCCGGCTCGCCCTATAACCTGATGGGCCGTGCCTTCCACTCGGCCGGGACGACCTTCGCCACGCTGCGCGCGCCCGACGCAGCGATCTCGCCCTCGCTACTGGCCTTGTTCAACCAGAAGGTCATGTCGCAGTGCGACGGGCTCGATGGCGTCAAGGACGGGCTCATCCAGAACCCGATGGCCTGCAATTTTACCCCCGAGCGCGATCTGCCGAAGTGCGACGGCGACAAGCCGGGCGGGCAATGCTTCACCAAGGCGCAGATCGAGACGATCAGCACCGTGATCACCGCGGTCACCGACGAGCACGGCAACATCGTGCAGCCGGGCTATTCGGTCAGCGAACTGCAGGGCTCGTTCGCTCCTGCCGTGGCGCCGAAGGATCCCAATGCCGAAAGCCCCTGGCCCGACTCTCCGCTGCAGGAAGGCGGGCTTTGGCCGCTGGCGGACGCCGCGATCAAGGTCTTCGCGCACCACAACGATCCGGCCTTCAAGACGCGCGCGATCCTGACCTACCGCGATGGCGGTCCCGGTGCGATCACCGCGTTCCGCACGGTAGTGCCGAGCGCCGAAGTCGCCCGCGCCCTGGCTGCGGGCCGGCTCGGCATCGGACACTTCCCGGAGAACTACGCCAAGCTGATCCGCCAGAACCGCAAGCTGCTGATCTGGCACAACCTCAGCGACGAGAAGCTGACGCCCTACATGTCGGTCAATCTCTACAAGCAGCTCGCCGCGCGTTATGGCGGCTTTGCCAAGCTGCAGAACGACGTCCGCCTGTTCGGCCTGCCCGGCACGGCCCATTGCAGCGGCGGCGGCCTGCCCGTCGGGCCCGGCAGCTTCGATGCGATCTCGGCCATGGAGAACTGGGTCGAGAAGGGCACGGCGCCCGATGCACTGGTCGCCACGCTCTATCAGCCGACGCCGATCAGCGCCGACTATTCCAAGCCGCTCGGCCGGACGATGCCGCTGTGCAAGTTCCCCGAAATGGCACGCTACAAGGGGGCGGGCGACGTCAAGGACGGCGCGAACTGGTCCTGCCCGAGCGGCGACCGGTCGATGCTGACGATGGGCGAAAGCGGCCGGCGCGCCGGCGTGATCCAGTGAGGGGAATGACGATGAAGGCAAGGTTCGGGCGCTATGCGCTGACGGGGATGGTCGCGGCGGGTCTTGCTGCGGGCGGTGTGACCGCTGCGACGCCCGACCGCCCCGAGCGCGGCAAGCAGGGCGAAACGATCGAGGGGGAGGCGGTCGTCCTGCCGGTGCCCTATTCCAAGGGCGTCGACGTCGTCGGCCACGATGCCATTGGCGGGCGCACCGGCAACCTCATCATGGCCTGGTCGGGGCAGTGCGCCTATGTCGCGGACGGCATGACGCTCAAGCCCGACGGCAGTCTTCTGCAACTGCCGATAGGTCCGAAGTCGGGCGTAGCGGTGATCGACGTGAGCAATCCGGCGGCGCCGAAAACGCTGCGCTACCTGACCGACAAGGGCGCGCTCTACGCGACCGAGACGCTGCACGTCTCGCCGGGGCGCGGCCATCCGATCCTCGCCGCAAGCACCTATGGCGGCGTCGAAGGCATGAGCGCACCCAAGGAAGGCTGGCTGTCGCTCTACGACGTTTCCGATTGTGCCCAGCCGAAGCTCCTGGCCGATGTCCAGTGGCCCGAGCCGGTGCACACGGTACGCGTCTCGCCCAGCGGCCGCTATGTCTATGGTCCGGTGCTCAATCCCTTTATCGGCGCCGGCGGGATCGCAGTGATGGACATCTCCGATCCCAGAAAGCCGCGCTTCGTCGGCAAGTTCGGCGTAACCCGCGCTGACGGCACGAGCTACGAATTCTCGCCGCACGAGCTCGTATTCAGCCCCGATGAAAAGCGCATCTACGTTGGTGTCGTCGCCTCGCAGGGCGGCGATCTCAACCATCATTTCAAGAACACCAAGCCCGGCGTTCCCAGCGCGGAATCGGTCGGCCGAGATGCCGGCGGCGTCTATATCCTCGACAACAGCGACTTCGCCGCAGGCAAGCCCGATCCCAAATTCCGCCTGGTCGGCACGGCGCAGCATGCCGGCTGGCATTCGCCCGCCTTGGCTTCGTTCGGCGGCAAGCCTTATGTCGTGAACGCCGGCGAGCTCGGCGCCTGTCCGGGGGCCTGGCCGCGGATCACCGACATCTCGGACGAAGCCGATCCGAAGCTCGTCGGCGAGTTCCGGCTGGCGATGAATCACGAAGAGAACTGCCCGTCGCCCACCGCAATGGAAAAGGCTTCCGGCGGCCTGGTCGGCCGGCCCGGCGTCGCCTCGATGCATTTCAACGATGTCGACAGCGCCGAGGACACCCGGCTCGGCCTGTTCACCTTCATGTACGCGGGCCTGCGCATCGCCGACCTGCGCGATCCGCGAAACCCGGTCGAGGTCGCCTATTTCAAGCCCGGCGACCCCTGCATGTCGCATGTCCACTACGACAGCGCGCGCGGCCAGATCTGGTTCGCCTGCAACGCCAGCGGTTTCTGGGTGCTTTCGCTGAAGCCCGAACTGCGCGCTGCGCTGAACCTGCCGAGGGTCGGACGGCGGCGCTGATGCGGAGGAGCGGAAATGGACGAATTCATCACATCGCGGCGGTCGGTGCTGGCGGGAACCCTGGCAGGCTCCGCCTGCATGCTGGCGGGTCGTGCCATGGCCGATGATGCCGGTGCGCCGACTGCCGCGGTCGAAACCACCTCGGGAAAGGTCCGCGGCCTGCGCGCGGGCGGTCTGTCGCGGTTCTTCGGGATTCCCTATGGCGCCGATACCGGGCAGCATCGCTTCCAGCCCGCACGGCGGGTAGCGGCCTGGACCGGCGTGCGCGATTGCAACGCGCTCGGCCCCAAGACCCCGCAAGGCCCGATCACCTTGCCCGGTATCATGGGCAAGGTCGATCCGAGTGCCAGGGCGATCCCGGTGATGATGGCGGTCGCCGGGATCACCAACGCCAAGATCCCCGAAAGCGAGGACTGCCTCGTCCTCAACGTGATCACGCCCGATGCGTCGCGCGTACGCAAGCGCCCGGTGATGGTCTGGCTGCACGGCGGCGCTTTCGCGATGGGCTCGGGCTTCGACTCCATGACCGACGGCAGCCTGCTCGCCGGGCAGGGGGACGTTGTCTACGTCTCGCTCAATCACCGCCTCAACGCGATGGGGTTTCTCTATCTGGGCGCGCTACACGACGACTTCGCCGATTCCGGCAATGCCGGGATGCTCGACATCGTCCTCGCGCTCGAATGGGTGCGGGACAATATCGAGGCATTCGGCGGCGATCCCGGCAATGTGACCATATTCGGTCAGAGCGGGGGCGGGGCCAAGGTCTCGACCCTGCTCGGCATGCTTCCCGCCAAGGGGCTGTTCCACAAGGCCATCGCCATGAGCGGGCCGATCGTCACGCTTGTCGAGAAGCAGGACGCGGCGGCGATTGCCGAACAGACGCTCGCCAGCCTGGGCGTGGCCAAAGCCGACGTCCACAGGCTTCAGACCTTGCCCTACGGCCAAGTCATTCAGGCGGCATCGGCGGTGCGGCTTCCGCCTGCGCTCGACGGCGGGCTCGCCAGCCGCACGCTGGCGCCGATGGTCGACGGCCGATCGATCCCGGCGCATCCGTTCGATCCCGGTGCCACCGAGATTAGCCGCGACGTACCGCTGATGATCGGTACCGCCAAGGACGAGGCGACGCTGTTCATGGCCGGCGATCCCGAACTCGGCCATATGAGCGAGGACCACGCCCGCGAGCGCTTCCGGACCGCGCTAGGCGACAAGGGCGACGCTGCGTTCGAACGCTACCGCTCCGGCTATCCCAAGGACGATCCAAGCTACTGGGTCAGCACGATGATGACCGACCGGCTGTTCCGCAGCCAGTCGATCGTGCAGGCCGATCGCAAATCGGCGCAGAAGGCGGCGGCGGTCTACATGTACCGCGTCGACTACGAGCCGCGCGTGGTCGACCGAATCCTGCGCAGCCCGCACGGCACCGAGGTGCCCCTGGTGTTCGGCACCAAGGTGCCCGTGCAGTTCGTCAGCTCCGGGCCGGAGGTCGATGCGCTGTCGGCCCGGCTGATGCGCGCCTGGCTCAATTTCGTGCGGACGGGCAACCCTTCGCAGGAGGGGCTCGAATGGCCGCGCTACGATACGCGGCGCCGGCTCAACATGATCTTCGACGCGCCGTGCCACGTCGTGGCCGACCCCGATCCGGTGGCGCGTGACCCGGTCGCGCGGGGTATCGCATGACCCAGCGCGTCCGCGACCTGTTGGAAATCTATTCCGCGCCGGAGGCCTGCGCGGCGCGGCTCCTCTGCGACCACCGCGATCCAGCTGCGCTGGCCTATCGGATCGTCGCTGCCGACCTCTCGGTGCAGGACGTTACCTATGGCGAACTGCGCCGCGAATCCGAACGCTTCGCCGCGGTGCTCCAAGCGCTCGGCGTCGGCCCGGGTGACCGCGTCGCGACGCTGATGGGCAAGAGCCGGTCCTATCTGGTGACGCTGATGGGCATCTGGCGGCTGGGCGCGGTACACGTTCCGCTGTTCACCGCCTTCGCCCCGCCGGCCATCGCTTTCCGGCTGAATGGCAGCGGCGCGCGCGCTGTGGTTTGCGACGACGGTCAACTGGCGAAGCTGGCTTGTGAAGATGCGTCCTGGCGGGTGATAACGACGGGAGAGCCTGCGGGTTCGGCGCTATCGTTCGATGCGCTGATGGCCGATGCCGAGCCCGGAATTCCCGCTGCGGCCGCGGGCGGCGATGCGCCGCTCATCCATATCTACACATCGGGTACGACCGGAAACCCGAAGGGCGTAGTCGTCCCCCTGCGCGCGGTGGCGGCCTTCCAGACCTATGCTGAGTTCGGCCTGGGCATCCGCGCCGCTGACGACGTGTTCTGGTGCGCGGCAGATCCCGGTTGGGCTTATGGTCTCTACTTCGGCGTGCTGGCGACGCTTTCGACCGGTGTGCGGAGTCTGCTGTTCGAGGGCGGTTTCACGCCCGAGTCCACGCTTGCTGTCCTGGCGCAAGAGCGCGTCACCAACTTCGCCGCGGCGCCCACGGTCTATCGCGCGCTGCGCGCCTCGGGGCTCAGACCCGCCGCCGACGTCCTCCTTCGCTGTGCTTCGAGCGCTGGCGAGCCGCTGACGCCCGACGTCAACCTCTGGGCGAAAGACGCGCTCGGCGTCGCCGTGCACGATCACTACGGGCAGACCGAAGCCGGGATGCTGATCAACAACCATCATCATCCCGCAGTGGCCGAGCCGATCAAGGATGGCGCGATGGGCCGCGCCATGCCCGGCTGGACGGCTACGATCCTGCACGAGCAGCGCGACGAAGAAGCCGGTGCCGGCGAAGTCGGCCGTGTGGCCATGGTGCTTCCGGAAAGCCCACTGGCCTGGTTCCAGGGCTATGACGGCGATCCCGCGAAATCCGCCGAAAAGTTCGCCGGCGCCGGCCGCTGGTACGTCACGGGCGATACCGGGCGTATCGACGCCGATGGTCAATTCCACTTCTCCGCGCGCGACGACGACGTGATCATCATGGCCGGTTACCGCATCGGCCCCTTCGAGGTGGAATCGGTCCTGGCGACGCACCCGGCCGTCGCCGAATGTGCGGTGATCGCGGTACCTGACGAGGTTCGCGGCGAGGTCATCGAAGCCTATGCCGTGCTGCGCGAAGGCCATGCGGCCGACGCCGAGCTTGAGCGCGACATCCAGCAATGGGTGAAGCGTAATTACGCCGCGCATGCCTATCCCCGGCGCGTCCATTTCACGCCGGCCATGCCCAAGACGCCGAGCGGCAAGATCCAGCGCTTCGTGCTCAAGCAGCAGCGACTGGAAGAACTGGCGCGACAGCAGGGCGAGCGCTGATGGTCGGCGTCGCCTCGACCATCTTGGCGGTGGATGCGGTCACAGGTCGCCGTTCGGTACGCGCCTTCCTGCCGACGCCGGTGGAAGACGATGTCGTGCGCGCGATCCTCGCCGGCGCATCGCGCGCCGCATCGGGCACCAATATCCAACCCTGGCTCGTCCATGTCGTCACCGGCGAGGCCCAGGAGCGGCTCTCACAGGCGGCGCTCGGGGCCATGGAAGCAGGCGAGATCCATCTCGAATACGCCTATCTGCCCGAGGCGATGAAGGAGCCCTATCTCTCGCGGCGGCGGAAGATCGGCTACGATCTCTTTGCCAGGTACGGCATCGCCCGCGACGACTATCCGGCGCGCAAGGCGGCGATGCTGCGCAACTTCCGCTTCTTCGGCGCACCGGTCGGCCTTTTCTTCACGATGGAGCGCGATAACGCCCTCGGCGCCTGGCTGGACTGCGGCATGTTCATGCAGAACGTCATGGTCCTCGCCCGCGCCTATGGGCTCGAGACTTGCCCGCAGCAGGCCTGGTGCGATGTCGGCCCGGTCGTGCACCGTGAGCTGGGAATCCCCCAAGGCCACATCGTGCTGTCGGGAATGGCGCTCGGCCACGAGGACATCGACGCGTCGGTGAACGGCCTCGTCAGCGACCGGGCGCCGGTCGACGAATTCACCACCTGGCATGGCGCAAAAACTGCAGCGGGGAACTGCCATGCCTCGACAAGTTGAAATGACGGGCAGCCACGCTGCTGCCCACAAGATGGAGAATGCAATGGTTCTGGAACGCGCTGAAATCAGCATCAAGGACGGGATGATGGACGAGTTCCTCGAGGTCTTCGTCAACCGCGCGCTGCCTCTGACCGAGACTTTCACTGGCCTGATCTCGTTCACCGCACTGCGCGGGGTCGAGGACGCGGACTCGGTGATGTTCTTGGCCGAATGGGAATCGGTCGAAGCGCACCTGGAATCGCGCGTCGAGGAAACGCACGCTGAGTTCCGCAGCATCGTCGTTCCCTACACTTCGGGCGCCAAACAGACCGTCCACTTCTCACCGGTCGGAACCCGTAAGGGCCGTTCGGCCTGAGCCCCACGAAAGGAAAGTTGAATGAGTAGCGAAGACCGCCTCGCGGCACTGGAAGCCAAAATGCAGGAACTGATGGACCGCCAGGCCATCTTCGACTGCATCAAGCGCAATTCACGTGGCAACGACCGTTTTGACGTCGACCTCGTTACGAGCAGCTACCATTCCAACGGCCTGCACGAACTCGGGAGCCAGCAGATCTCGGGACGCGAATATGGCGAGCATGCCAATCACGCGCACGGCATGCTGTTCGACAACAACCTGCACAACGTGACGATGCACATGTGCGAGATCGACGGCGATGTCGCCCACGCCGAAAGCTACAATATCGGCCTTTTCATGGACAAGGGCAGCGAGACGGGCCGCATCCTGGCGGGCCGCTATATCGACCGGCTCGAGAAGCGCGACGGCGAATGGCGGATCGTTCTGCGCCGCGCCACGGTCGAGATCGCCCTGGAGGGCAAGGCGACCCTGCCCAACGGGCAACCGCTGCCGGGATCCGGCTATCTCAAGGGCAGCCGCGATCGCAGCGATCCCGCTTACGAGCGCCCGCTTTCGGTCGAAAGCGGCGGCCGTTGGTAATGGGCTCTGGAAGGTTCAGCACGATGCTAAATGGAAAAGTTGCGGTCGTTACCGGTGCTGCGCGTGGACTGGGCCGGGCGATCGCGCTCAGGCTGGCACGTGATGGAGCGGATGTGTCGGTCTGGGACCTCAATCTCGAAGGGGCGCAGGAGACCGCCGAGATCATCCGCCAGGAAGGCCGGCGGGCGATCGCCTGCGGGGGCGATTCCGCCAATCCCGCGGATATCGCGCATGCGGTCGAGCAGACGCATAGGGAACTCGGTCCGGTAACGATTCTCGTCAATAACGCCGCGCTGTCGCCCTTCGTATTCTGGGACGATCTCACCGAGGCAATCTGGGACGACCTGATGGCCGTCAACATGAAGGGGCCGTTCCTCTGTTGCAAGGCGATCATCCCGGACATGCGCGAGGCAGGGACGGGGCGGATCATCAACATCTCATCGTCTTCCGCTCAGGCAGGTTCGGGGTTCCACGCCCACTATGCGGCTTCGAAAGGCGGGGTCATCGGCTTCACCAAGGCGCTCGCTATCGAATTTGCCGGAACCGGCATCACCGCGAACAATGTCGCGCCGGGGTTCGTGAACACCGAAGGTCTTCGCGCCGCGCCGCTCGAGGTGGACAAGGTCGCGTCGGTCTCGCCGATGAAGCGCGCGGGGCGGCCGGAGAACATTGCCGCTGCCGTCGCCTTCCTGGCCTCCGACGATGCCGACTATGTCACGGGGCATACGCTGAGCGTCAACGGCGGGCGCTATCTCAATTGATCCGCAAAGCGCTTGCGGGACAAGGTGACGTCGGTTATCTACTAACTGATTGGTAGAAGTGAGTGAGCGAAATGTCTGAACGCACGCGAAATCGTGAGGATGCCGTGGTCCGCAAGGCCCAGATCATCGATCAGGCGCTGCAGATCGTCGGCGAACTCGGCTACTATGGCTTCACCATCCAGGGCCTGGCAGAGCGGTGCGGCATCTCCAATGCCGGGCTGCTTTACTACTTCGGGTCGAAGGACAAGCTGCTGCTGGCCTTGCTCGACGAGATCGAGCGCCGCGGCGAGGACCGGGTCGAGCATCTGGTCGCCGCCGCGACCCAGGATGCCCAGTCCTCCGAACAGACCTACGCGGCGACGGTCGTGTTGTTGCAGGAGATGGTTGCGCAGTTTCTTGCCGACGTGACGCAGACCCGTTTCGTCGCGGCGCTCCAGCTCGAGTCCATGAACGAAGCGCATCCGGCGCACGCCTGGTTCCGCGACCGTGAGGCTGAGACGATCGATCTGTTCACGCAGCTCGCCTCGCCCTGGACGGACGAGCCGCTGTCGGCTGCGCGGCAGCTCAATGCGCTGATGAACGGGCTTGGCCAGCAATGGCTGCGCGCCGGCGAGACGTTCGATCTGGTCGAAGAATGGGGCCGGGCGCTGCGCGTCGTCCTGCCGGGGCCGGGCGCTCGCTAGTCGAAAATAGAAAGCGGTCAGGATCGGCCGCGAGGGGAAGACGATGCCAACTAAGAATGATGTCCGGCTCGCGCCGGCGGTAAGGACGCTTGCGCGTCGCGGAAAATCGCTGAAGGCCGCGGCGGGCGTTGCAAGTGCAGCGCTGATAGTCGCCGCGACCACTGCCAATACTGGGGCCAGCCCGCCGGCTGCGCGGCCTTTCGATCTGGCCGGCTCGTGCACGCCCGAAGCCATGCAGGCGGCGGTAGCCAATCTGTCGACGAAAGTGACGGTCAGGCAGATCGCCAACGGTCCGCGTTTCGCCGGGGGCACCAGGCTGGTCGCCGCGACCGATAAGCTCCCTGCTTTCTGCCAGGTGACGGGTAGTTTCGTCACCAATCCGGCGACGGGCAAGACCGCAAACTTCCTCGCGACCTTCCCGGCCAACTGGAACGGCAAATACCTCCAGATGGGCTGCTCGGGCCACTGCGGCCAGTTCGCGGTCAGCGATCCGGCACAGCCGCAGGCCACTATCACCAACCAGGGACTGCCCTACGACACGATCGCGCGCGGCTATGCGTCCTTCGCCACCGACGAGGGCCATGAGGGCTTCTCGGGCGGCACCTGGGCGATCAAGGGACCGGGCCAGGTCGACGAGGAAGCGATCGCCGATCTGTTCTACCGCGCCGACAAGGTCCTGGCGGGCATGGGCAAGGAGTTCACCGCTGCGTTCTATGGCCGGGCGAGCGGCGCGCCGCAGAAGATCGCCCGGTCCTATTTCAACGGCTGCTCGGGCGGCGGGCGCGATGCCTTCGTCGCCGCGTCCTATTTCCCCGAGGCATTCGACGGCATCATCGGCGGTTCGGCCTACAATGGCATCGGCGCCGCGTTCCAGTTTGCCGGCATTCCCAGCGGCCAGCTGCGCTCGGCCGGCGCGGTCGTGCCGCCCAGCCTGATCGCGCTGATCGATCCGATCGTGAAGGCGCAGTGCGACGGGCTCGACGGGGTCAAGGACGGGCTCATCCAGAACCCCGCGGCCTGTAATTTCCGCCCCGACCGCGACTTGCCCAAGTGCACCTCCGGTTCGCCCGCGGGCCAGTGCTTCACGCCCGAGCAGATCGAGACGGTCAGCCTGCTGCTGAGCGCGGTCACTGACGAACGCGGCAATGTCGTCCAGCCGGGCTTCTCGGTAAGCGAGATCCAGGCCGCATCGTTCCTGACGCCGCCGCGTCCCGCCGATCTTTCGGCGAGGGATCCGTTCCCCGGATCCGATACCGGCGCCTTGAACGGCGGCTACTGGCCGCTCGCCGACGCCTATCTCAAGGTTTTCGTTCACAAGAACGATCCCAATTTCTTCACTCGCCAGCTCTTCACCTTTCGCAGCGGCGGCCCGGGACCGATCAACGCCTTCCACGTCATCGCGCCGAGCTCGGAAGTGGCGCTCGTCAAACGCGAGGCGCGCATGGGGATCGGCCATTTCCCGGAGAACTTCGATCCCTTCATCCGGCAGGATCGCAAGTTCCTGATGTGGCACAATCTCAGCGACCAGGTGCTGACGCCCTATATGTCGATCAACTTCTACAAGGAGCTTGCCGCACGGCATGGCGGCTACGGCAAGCTCCAGCGCAACGTCCGCCTGTTCTCGCTGCCGGGCACGCCCCATTGCAGCATGGGCGGCGTCGGTCCGAACAGCTTCGACGCGCTGACCGCTATGGAGAACTGGGTCGAGAAGGGCATCGCCCCCGATGCGCTTCCGGCAAAGCTCTATCCGGCCAATGCCATGGGCTTCAAGCAATTCGATAAGCCGCCGACGCGCACGATGCCGCTCTGCAAGTTCCCGACGATGGCCCACTACAAGGGCAGCGGCGACGTCAACGACGGCGCGAACTGGTCGTGCCCCTCGGGCGACACATCGATGCTGCGCGTGGGTGAGAGCGGCCGGCAGGCGGGCGTCGTCCAGTGAGAGCTTCAGGAGGGGAGCGATAATGCCCGACGAAACCATGCTTGAGGTTCCTGCCCGCAGCATTCCGGCGCCCAGCCACCTCAGCGCCGAGGCACGGGCACAGCTTGCCCATTGGACGCTGTCGAACCCGCCCTGGCCCGTGCAGGACGACATCCAGGGCTGGCGCGACCTGATCGCCGGCATGAACGCCATGGGCGAGGCAGGGCTCGGCATGATGAGCCAGCACATTGCCGCCGAGGTCGAGGAGATCGACGCCGATGGTGCGCGCGTCTTCGTCGTGACGCCAGCCGGCATCACGGCCGACGACGACCGCGTATATCTGGATTTCCACGGCGGTGCGATGCTCTGGGGCGACGGCGAAAGCTGCCGCGCGATGGGCAAGATCACCGCCGCGATGATGGGCGCCCGCGTCTGGGCGGTTGATTATCGAACGCCGCCCGACCATCCCTATCCGGCGCCGCTCGACGATTGCGTTGCCGCTTACCGCGCGCTGCTGCGCCAGTACTCACCCGATCGCATCATCTTCGGCGGCGCTTCGGCCGGCGGCAATTTCTCTGCGGCGACGATCCTGCGCGCCCGCGATGAAGGTCTGCCGCTTCCCGCCGCCTGCGTGCTGATGACGCCCGAGATCGATCTCACCGAATGCGGCGACAGTTTCCGGACGCTGCTCGGCATCGATACGGCGCTGACTTCCAGCCTGATGCCCGCAAATCTGCTTTACGCCGGAGGGCACGATCTCGCCGATCCCTACGTCTCGCCGCTGTTCGGCGATTTCACCAAGGGCTTTCCGCCGACCCTGCTGCAGAGCGGCACGCGCGACCTGTTCCTGTCTAACACCGTTCTGATGCACCGCGCGCTGCGCCGTGCCGACATCGAAGCCGAACTCCACATTTTCGACGCCGCAACCCACGTCATGTTCATGAGCGGGCCGGAAGCCGCCGATCGCACGCGCGAAGTGCGGTGTTTCGTCGACAGGCACTGGCGATAAGCAGGATATTATCGAGGAGAAATGAAATGCGTATCATCCTGACGGCAGCTCTAATGGTTCTGGCAGCACCGACAGCTCTCATGGCCGCGCCGGTCGCTGCGGGCGCACCCGCAGCCAACGCCTTGTCGGTCGAAACGACGGACCTCGGCACCTTGCTCGACAATGCGGATGCCAAGGCGGTGCTGATGAAGCATATTCCCGCGATTGTCGGCAACGACCAGATCGCCATGGCTCGGCCCATGACCTTGAAGCAGCTGCAGCAGTATTCTGGCGACAGCCTTACCGACGAAAAGCTGGCTCTGATCCAGTCCGACCTGGACAAGCTTGCAAAACGCTGAGTTTGGAACCGTTTCGGCCCGGCTGCGCCGCATAGAAAGGACATCGCAATGTCTTCCGAGATCTCGGGTGCGCCGATCGATAGTGCGGCCAGCCACGCGCGGCCTTCTACCCCCGAAGAACTTCGGGTCATGAAGGTGGTGGCGGCGAAGCTCGACGAGGCCAGGCACAGGCAGGACGGCCCCGCGTTCCTGGAGACCTTCCATGAGAGCGCGATTTGCGAGTTCAAGCCGGCGGGATTGCGAATAACCGCACGGGCAACGATCGCCGAGATGTTTCAGCGATCGGCGCCCGTACTGGCACCATCGTTGGCCTCAAGGCGACAATTGAGGGAGTGGTCGAACCAGAACGGGCTCCTGCGTGAATGGTCCTATCCGGTCCGATTGTCCTCGGGCGAAGAACTGCCGACCACCCAGCTGGAGATCATCGAGTTCGCCGACGGCCTCGAGAGCATATTATCCTATCGCCTCCGCATGAACGCCCTGTTCTCGAAACTGTTCGTTCGAGCGCTAGGAGAGGATTTTTCGTCGCTGCCCGGCGTAGAACGCGTCTCGGGCTGAAACCCTGCGAGAGGAGAACCAACGATGCCGACCCATCTCGACCTCAAAGGCATGATCGACGTTTCCAGCGTCCACACGCGATACGAATTCACCCATGAGATCGAACCGCTCATGGCGACGGTGCATCCCGAACCCTGTTGGATAATCGAACCCATCGGCTGCCGGATTGCCAGTACCGAGGGCGTGTCGCAGATGTACCAGCGGATGTTCCCGCTTATCGGCGCCATGGCCAATCCGGAAGTCGTCAACACCTGGTTCGCCGAAGACGGTTTCATCGGCGAGGTTCGGATCAGCAAGCCATCAAATGACGGCACCGTGCACTGTTCCTCCCAGTTCGCATGGTGCGAATTCAACGGCGATCTGATCAGCGGAGAGGGTAACTATTTCGACGAAGGCGACGTGGGCTACGCAGCCCATGCACTCGGCGAAGATTTCTTCCGGCTACCAGGCGTTACGGTGACACCGAGAGATATCTAGGCATTTGAGACATCGTCAATGCGGCCCCATCGCTAAGGGTCGAGAGCGGCAAGGGAGAAGCAGATGACCAGGCTTCGTGTGGTTGTGATCGGCACCGGAAACATCGGCGGCATCGCTGTCCGCTGCCTGCAGGGCAGGGATGATGTCGAACTTGTCGGGGTCTGGGGACGCTCTCGCAACATCGGGACCGATGCCGGACTGCTCGATACCGATCAGGCTTGCGGTGTGATCATCACGGACAGCGAAGAAGATATCTTCGCGCTACGACCGGATTGTGCCGTGATGGCTCTGAATATCAGGGATCCGATCGAGGCGGTCCGGGTCAATGGCGAATGGCACGTAAAGCTGCTCGAGCAGGGTATCAACGTCGTGACCGCCAGCGACGGCTCGCTGGTCTTTCCGCCGTCGCATCCCGAACAGGACTATGTCGCCCGCCTCGAGGCCGCCGGGATCAAGGGTGGCGCCACCTTCTACGCGAATGGACAGGAGCCTGGATTCGTCGATCATATGGCGATGCTGGCCACGACGCTGAGCAATACCATCAAGTGCATCACGTCCTACGAGCTGTTCAATTATTCGATGGTCCAGGAGCGTGCTGAAATGGCGGACATCTTCGGCTTCGACGAACTGCCCGAGAAGCAGGCGATTCTCGAACAGCCGGGTGCGCAACTTTACGTTTGGGGCGGTCCGCTGATCAATGTCGCCGACAAGCTCGGCTACAAGGTCGAAAGGTTCGAGGAACTCTACGAAAAGCGCGTGGCCGAGCGCGACATCAAGGTGGCTTTCGGAACGATCGAGAAAGGCAAGGTCGCCGCCATTCGCATCCGCACCAGCGCGATCATCGAGGGGCGCGAAGCCGTCGTCGTCGAGCACGTGAACCGGATGTGCGACGACATAGCGCCGGAATGGAGGAAGGCTGACACACACGGCTGCATGCGCATCGAAATAGAGGGCGATCCCAACATCGCTTTGGAATGCACGATTGGCGATCGACGCAAGCCCGAAGAACTGGGCTATGACGGGTACCTGATGACGGTGACACGGATCGTCAATGCGATCCCCTATGTCTGCGCGGCACCGCCAGGGCTGACTAGCTTCCGCGAATTGCCCTTGACTACGCCGAGCAGTGCCTTGCGCAGTGACGCGGTTTCGATCGACCATAAGATACTGCGCCCAGGCGGATAGTGCCGGCGGCGACTGGTCGCGATCTCAACTGTTCTCCTGCTGCTTACGACGTGCGATCGTTGAATCGCTCGGGCCGGTTCAAGAATTCCCCGCAGGGACATGTAGCTCGGCCTGATCGTCCTTTGATCACGAGCAACCTTGTGTCGACCAGGATGAGGTCTGCAACGGGTAGGGCAGTGGAGTTCCTAAAGGGGGAAGTGGAGTTCCGCTTTTTAATCCACTGTTCATGAAAGAAGACCGTCGGGCGCCGCTGTTCGCCTTGACGGTGAGACGGGTTTCGACGTCCGATGGGACCAGTCATTGTCTGCCGATCATTCTCTGGCTGCGTAGTTTCAAGCGATAGAATTTTCGGCGCTCGGCTGCTGTCGAATCTGCATCTACTCGCTTTTAAGGCGGCCCTACGTTCAGGTACACGACTAGGTCACGTGAGGGCCTCAAGCTTCTTTCGGCTGTATGTGATCATCGCTCCGCAGCGATGGCCTTTTGTACCTCGGCCCAGGACACCAGCTTGAAATTCTGAGCGTAGGGCGCGTTGTCGCCATCCTGCGCAACGAACAGTCCGGTCGGATAGTCGGGCCCGAAGCTTCCCCCCATCAGCGCGATGCCGTCGGTCTCCGATGTCGCGCCATAGCGTCCGGCGACAATGCGAAAGCGGCCGGCAGGCTCCATGTCCGGCAGCCGGTAGAGCGCATAGGAGCTGTCGCCCTGGCTCGAGACGACGAGCATGCCGCTGTCAGTGCCTTCGGTGATCAGCGCAACGCCTTCAGTGTCGGCGACGAGATGCTTGTTGTCGACCGCCGCGACCAGCTTGGGACTCGTCATTCCCTTGCCGAAGCGCCAGACACCGACGTCTTCCTCGCCGACATAGACCGTGCCGTCTCGCGGATCGACGACACAGCCCTCGGCCTGAGAAGCCAGCTTGTGGGTCGCCAGCAGCACCGACCTAGGCACACCGCCCAGGTCGATGCGATACTCGTTGACCGTGCCGTCCTTGAGCACCGAATAGGCGCGGAGGTCACCGCCGCTGGTGCCAAGGCAGATGCCATAGCCTTCGCCGCTGCCGCCATCGACGGCGCCCAGCGGCACGAGCTGCGCCGCGGCAGTGTCGAGCCGGAACAGCTGGAGCTTGGCATGCGCGATGTCGTTGCGGTCGCTCGCCGCGATGATCACACCCTGCGCGCCAAGGTCGGCGAGGTCGACGTTGTTGACCCGGCCGACATTGGCAAACGAGCGTCGCCTGCCGTCGAGGTCGTAGACGTGAAGTCCTGCCTTCTTGTCGGTGGCCACGATCAGGCTCGCTGCCGGATCGGCGGCATTGCGCCAGATCGCCGGATCATCTGCCGCGTCGGCATTGGCCGTACCCACCGGCTCGGTCTCGCCGACCGCCGTCACGGAGACGGCGGTGGGCGAGCCTACCGGCGGCGGCACCGTAGCGCAGCCGGCAAGGCCGGCCACGCTGCAGGTTAGCAGCAGTCGCCGCATCAGAAGTTGATCCGGATACCGCCGGTATAGCGGCGGCCGAAGCGCTCCCACTCGATCGTCTGACCGGTGGTGCTCGGCGAAGGGATGCCCGTCGCGGTCAGCAGGTTGCCCGGATCGGAGTAACGGCGGCCCGGGTGGTTCAGCAGGTTAGAGGCATCGAAGTAGATCTCGAAATTCTTGGTGAACGCGTAGCGCGCCGAGAAGTCGAGTTCGTCGTCCGAAGCCCAGTAGGTGTCGCCTGCATCGGCCAACGTGTCGGCGACAGTATCGAGCCACTTGCCGCGGTTCTGGTATTGCAGGCGCAGCGACAGGCCGTACTTCTCGTAATAAGCCCCGAGATTGTAGACGAAGTCCGACGTGCCCGGCAGCCGCACCTTGCGCGCTGCGACAGCGCCGGTGGCCGGCTTGGTGACCCTGCTGTTGTTGAGCGTCACGTTCGCCGAGATGCCGAAACCGCCCATGAAATCGGGCAGGCCGAGATCGTCGGTCCAGGGCTCGAGCTGCAGCTGCGCGGCGGCTTCCATCCCGTAGATGCGGCCGTCGCCGCCGTTGGTGATTCCCGAGAATCGGTAGCCCGAACGATCGATGCCGCCGCTGTTGAGCGCGTCCGATCCGAAAGTACGCGACGTTGTGTAGAGGACGTCCTTCACCTTCTTGTAGAAGGCGCCGATCATCAGATAGCCTTGCGGGCGCATGTACCATTCGAAATAGGCGTCTACGCCATAGGCGCGCTCGGGTTTCACGGCCGGATTGCCGCCGGAAATCGTCTCGTTGGTATCGTTGATGACGACATTGGGACGGAGCTGGTCGTAGTCTGCGCGCGCCGCGCCCGAGTTGAACGAGAGCCGGAATTTCTTCGTGTCATCGACGTTGTAGTTGATGTGCAGGCTGGGGAAGACCAGCGTCTGCTCCGCCTCGGCCGTGACCGGCCCGCTCGTTGCACCGATCGTGGCTACGGCGATGCCGCGGTTCTTGATGTGCTCGATGCGGGCGCCGCCGATCACCGATCCCCAATCGTAACGCACGGTACCCATGAGGAACCCGGCAAAGACCTGCTCGCGCACATTGTAGTTGTTCGCGGTTACCGGCGTCAGCGGGAAGGCAGCTCGCGCCTTCTCGGAGGCCGTGCGCATCTTGTCCGTATCGAAATAGCGGAACGTGTAGTCCATCGGGATCTTGCCGAGGAATGCCTGGTCCAGCGAGAACTGATTGTAGTCGGTGGGGAGGACCGTCGCGGCCTGAGTGGCGTTCAGTGCGATCTGGTTCTCGTTGGCGATCTTGGTGCGCTGGTCGAACTGGAAGCCCAGCTTGAACGTCGCGTCGCCGCCCAGGAATGCCGCTTCACGTCCGAGCACGAGCTTGCCGGTACAGGCCTTGGTCGTGTCGACGGCGTCGAGCACGGTGAAGCCCGACAGCGGCTTGGTGAAGGTATCGATCGCGGTGACCGCATCGCCGGCCTGGAACCGGGTCGGGCTGGAGAGCTGGATCGTGCGGAACAGTTGCAGGCGCGAGCGGTTGGGGTCGGAGAAGTCGTAGGCGACGGTCGGGCGCAGATTGCGCGTGCTGGGACTGTCCCAGGTCGCCTCACCGACGACCGAACGATCGTCCTTGGATTCGGTGTAGTTGCCGACCCACGACAAAGTCCAGGCGCCGTCCCCGAACTTGTGGTCGCCGGCCAGCGTGTTGGTGAAGACCGATTGGCGGAACGCGCGCAGGGTCGAGCGCTGGCGGATGTCGATGCCGTAGACGACGCCCTTCTGGGGCGTGTTTCCGATGCAGATGTCGCCATAACCCGAAGTTGTCGGCGTGGCGTTTACCGCCGGGGTGCAGGCGGCCGTATTGCCGACGAGATCGCCTTCGCGGTCGTCGAGGTCGAAGCGATAGTTGTCGCGCGCCTCGTCGTCGGTAAAGATCGTGTAGACCGAGCGTAGCGAGATCGTGTTGTCGGCGTCGGGCTTGTAGTCGACCCGGCCTGAAACCGACCAGTTCTTGCGGGTGAGGCGGTACAGCTTGTTCTCTGCCTCATGCGCCCAGAAGCGGTTCTGAAAGCCCGGCCGCTTGTCATTGGGGACGGGTTCGTAGTCGGTCTCGAAGTTGTCGGTGATCATGTTGCGTTCGTAGTAGCTGCCTGACAGCAGTACGCCGATCTCGCCGTCGCCCGCCTTGAAGCGGTTCGAGAGCACCAGCGAGCCTTCGTATTCCTTGCGGTCGCCGAGCTCGGCGAAGCCCATGCCCGCCTTGGCAGCGACGTGGAGGCCCGCATAGTCGAAGGCCGAGCGGGTGACGACGTTGACGTTACCGGCGACGGTTTCGCCCGGCATGTCCGGCGTGACCGCCTTGGACACGATGATCTGTCCGGCAATGGCCGAAGGGATCGAATCGAAGCGCGCGTCACGACCTTCGGGGCTGACGACATTGATCCCGTCGAACGACAGCGTCGTCCAGGTCTTGGGCGCGCCGCGCAGGTTGATGTAGCGGGCCTGGCCCTGGTCGCGCTCGACGCTTACGCCGGGAAGGCGGCTCGTCGCCTGGGCAATGTTCTGGTCGGGCAGCCGGCCGACCGAGTCCGATGCCGCGACGGTCACCAGCGAATCTGAAGCTTTCTGCACAGCGAGGGCGGCGGCCTCTGATTCTGCGATCGGGCGCGTGCCGGTCACGATGATGTCGCTGCCGGCGTCGCCAGCTTCCTCGGCTTGCGCAGCGCTAAACGGCAGAAGCGCAGCGGCGCCGCAAAGCAGCACGGCACGTCGATTGACGGATTTTAAAGTCATGGATCGCCCCCTGAACATTACCAAAAAATTACCTATTGGTAATGTTGGGCGCGCCTAGGGTGGGTTCGTGACCCTACGGCGTCAGATTTGCGTCGTTTTAATGACATTTGGGCGCGGGCCTGCTGCAAAATATATCCGGTCGAGCGACGGGTTCGGTTTTGGCGTGCGTGTAAGCTGTGTCGCGTCGGGGGATGCGGCAGTCATGGGGGCGCTTGGAGATAAGAACCATGATGAAGCAGATCATCGCCGCAGGACTCGCCGCGGCCACAATGCTTGCCGCACCGGCCTATGCCCGGGTCAATGCGCGCCAACACCACCAGCAGGACCGCATTGGCCAGGGCGTGCGCTCGGGAGAGTTGACGCGCCGCGAGGCTCGCGGGCTCGAGCAGCAGCAGATGCGTATCGCACGCAGCGAAGCCCGGATGCGTGCCAGCGGCGGCGGGCTGTCGCCGGCTGAACGTTCGAGGCTGGCTTACCGGCAGGACCGCGCCAGCGTGAACATCTACCAGCAGAAGCACGACGGGCAGGTGCGTTGATGCGCGCGGCGATGCTTTTCGCGCTCGCCATCTTGGCTTCGCCTGCCCTTGCGGCGGGCGGAGCTTCGGGCGATCAAGGCATGAGCCTGGCCGATTTCCAGGCTGCATTCCGTCAGCGCCTGTTGGCCGGGGACAGCAACCATGACGGCAAGATCAGCCAGGCAGAGCTCGCCGCAGCGCGCGAAGCGCTGGGCAGCGGCCGCGCCGGCAAGCGCGATCCGTCGCGGCTGTTCAAGCGCATCGATGCCGATGGCGACGGTGCGCTCGGTCCGGCCGAGATCGACCGGATCAGTGCTCGCCGCTTTGCGCGGCTCGATGCAAACCACGACGGTAGGGTCACGTCCGCAGAGCGCGGCGCGGCGCGGGGCGCTGCTCGCGGTAAAGGCCTCGGCATGGCGCGGCGCGGTGGCGGAATGGGAGAGCCGGGAGATTGAGGCGCGAGGGTCTCGGCCTTGACCCCGCTGCCCATCGGCGAGGATCCCGATGCGGACCTGCTGCGGCGGATAGCCCGCGGCGATGCCGCTGCAGCGCGTGCGATGGTCGGGGCCAAACTCCCGCGACTGCTGGCGCTGGCGACGCGGCTGCTCGGCGATGCGGTCGCGGCCGAGGACGTTGCCCAGGAAGCTATGCTGCGCGTCTGGCGCCAGGCGCCGCGGTGGAAGTCGGGCAGGGCGAAGTTCGATACCTGGCTTCACCGGGTCGCGCTGAACCTCTGCCACGACCGGATGCGGCGCTCACGACGCGAAGTTCTGGTGGACGAAGTGCCCGATCGGGCGGACACCGATCCGCTGCCCGACGCGGTATTGCTGACCGCGGCCACGAGCGAGCGCGTCGGCGCCGCGCTTCAGGCCCTGCCGCTGCGTCAGCGCGAGGCGGTTGTGCTGCAGTACTATCAGGAATTGTCCAACGTGGAGGCTGCGGAAGTGATGGAGGTCAGTGTGGAAGCGCTGGAAAGCCTGCTTTCTCGCGCCCGGCGCCGGCTGCGCCTGCTGCTCGTGGAGGATGGCCATGACGCCTGAGCGCCTGACGCAGATATTGGCGGCCTACGGTTCGCGTCCAGAGCGCTGGCCCGAGGGCGAACGCGCGGATGCGATGGCCTTGCTGGAGTCTGGCCAAGCCGGGCATCTGGATGCCGAAAGGCTCGACCGGGCGCTCGATCGCTTGACCGTAGCGCATCCCGATGCGGCATTGGTCGGGCAGGCGCTCGCCGGCTTCGCCGCGAGCAGCTCGCTTCTGCGCCGCTGGTGGTTCGCGCCGCTGCTGGCGGGATCCGGAGCGCTCGGAGTGGCAACGGGCGCGCTGATCCTGGCGTTGACGCCGATCGATCGCCGCGCCGGCTGGGGCGACGAGCACATGACGATATTTTCCGCGCCCGCGGACCTCGAGGAGAGCTCGCTGTGAAAGGCCGCGGCCTCCAGATCCTGCTCATGTGCTCGCTAGTGCTGAACGTCTTCGTCATCGGCGGGATCGGCGGCGCGGCGATCATGTGGCATCGCGCTGAGGCGCAGCGCCCAGTCGCGGCAGGCGGCCTAGGCCGCGCCGGGCGGCTGCGCCAGGCGGCCATGGCGCTGTCCCCGCCCTATCGCCGCGAGCTGAGGCTCACGGTTATCGAGACAATGAAGAACCTGCGGCCGCAAATCCAGGACGCCCGCGAAGCAAGGCTCGAAGCGGGCCGGCTGCTCGACCAGCCCAAGCTCGACGGGCCCGCGCTCAAGGCCGCGCTCGACAAGGCGCGTACCGCCGACGTTGCGATCCGCACGCGGCTGGAAACGGTCGTCGCCGACTTTGCCGCGCGGCTGCCTGCGGAGGAACGCGAAGCGCTCGCCCGCGCGCTCACCCCGCGGGGAGCGAAGCCATGATCGCCGCGATTGCGCTAAACCGCTTTGGCCTCGGCGCCCGTTCAGACGAGGCGGCGCCGGCTGACCCCAGGAAGTGGCTGCTGGGCCAGTTTGAGCGCTACCAGGCGAAACCGGCGGCCTGGGCCGCGCTGCCGTCGACCGGTGCGATCGCCACCGAATATCTCGTCGATCGCCAGCAGATGCGCAGCGCGGCCGATGCGGACAAGGCCGTGGAGCGCAAGCTGCTGGGCCAGGAGAGCCGCGAGACCTACCGCATGGCGGTCAATGCCCGTGCGGCCAGCGCGCTCGCCAGCGACACCCCCTTCGTCGAGCGGCTCGTGCATTTCTGGTCGAACCATTTCGCCATCTCGGCCGACAAGCTGGTGGTGATCCCCTTCGCCGGCGCCTTCGAGTCCGAGGCGATCCGGCCGCATGTGCTCGGCAAGTTCGAGGATCTGCTGCTGGCCGTCGAGCGTCATGCAGCGATGCAGCTCTATCTCGACCAGGCCCAGTCGATCGGGCCGAATTCGGCACTCGCAGGCCTCGCCGCGCAGCGCAATCCGCAGCGCAAGGAAGGGCTCAACGAGAATCTCGCGCGTGAGATCATGGAACTGCACACGCTCGGCGTGCGCACCGGGTACACCCAGGCCGACGTCACCGAGTTCGCCCGCGCGCTGACCGGCTGGAGCACGGGCGGGCTGGGCAGAGGCCAGCGGTTCGGCGGCGAGCCGGGCAGCTTCGTCTTCCGCCCCGGAATGCACGAGCCCGGGCCGCGAACCGTCATGGGCAAAACCTATGCCCAGCCGGGCGAGGGGCAAGCGGGCGCCATCCTGCACGACCTTGCGGCCGCGCCTGCGACCGCGGATCACATTGCGACCAAGCTTGCCCGACATTTCGTCTCGGACAGTCCCCCCGCCAGCGCTCGTGCAGCGCCTCTCCGCGGCCTTCGCTTCCAGCGGCGGCGATCTTCCCACGGTCTACCGCGCGCTGATCGAGGCGCCCGAGGCATGGGCGTCGCAGCCCGCCAAGTTCAAGACGCCCTGGGAGTGGCTGATCTCCGCCACACGCGGCATCGGTATGCGCGAACTCGGCGACGTCCAGGTTGCCCCAATGATGCAACAGCTCGGCCAGCCGGTCTGGCGGCCGGGTTCGCCGGCCGGCTTCGACGACATCGCCGCAAGCTGGGCTGCGCCCGATGCTCTGGTCCGCCGTGTCGAAGTGGCGCAGCGCATCGCCATGCGTGTCGGCGACCGGCTCGATCCGCGCGAACTCGCGCCAAAACTCCTTCCGGGCGCCTTGAGCGGTGAGACCGGTCAAGCGATCGCGCGTGCCGAAAGCCCGCCCACGGGCCTTGCGCTGCTGCTTGTGTCCCCCGAGTTCCAGAGGAGGTGAGGATGGATCTCGCCCGTCGTTCCGTGCTGTCCGCGATCGGCCTCGGCGCGGGTTTCCTGATCGCGCCGCGCATGGCTTTCGCCACGGTTGGGGGCGAGCGGCGCTTCGTCTTCGTCATTCAGCGCGGCGCCGCCGACGGGCTGAACACGGTGATCCCTTATGGCGATCCCGACTATGTCCGGCAGCGCGGGGCACTCGCGATCGATCCGGGCACGGCGATCAAACTCGACAGTCTGTTCGCTCTCCACCCCTCGCTGGTCGAGACCGGTAAAATGTATGCGGCGGGCCAGGCACTGTTCGTCCATGCCGTCGCCTCGCCCTATCGCGATCGCTCTCATTTCGACGGGCAGAACGTGCTCGAGACCGGTGGCGCCGCGCCCTATGCGGTCAAGGACGGCTGGCTCAACCGGTTGGTGGGGCTGCTTCCGAGCACGGCAGAAGCGCCGATTGCCATCGCGCCTACGGTGCCGCTCGCCCTGCGGGGACCGCGGCCGGTTAATTCCTATGCGCCTTCGACGCTGCCGCAGGCCTCCGACGATCTGCTTGCGCGCGTGACCCAACTCTACGCCGGCGACGCGCAGCTCCATGCGCTCTGGGCCGAGGCGATGGAGACGCGCGGTATGGCGGCCGATGGCAGCGGCGGGCCGCGCCAAGACCCTGCCAGCCTCGGCAAGCTCGCGGCCGCATTCCTCGCCAAGCCCGAGGGCCCGCGCATTGCCATGATCGAGATCGGCGGCTGGGACACGCACAGCGGCCAGAACGCTCGGCTCGCGTTTCAGCTCAAGAACCTCGACGCGCTACTCGCGGCGCTACGCGACGGCCTCGGTTCGGCCTGGGGGGGTACGACAGTGCTCGTCGCCACCGAGTTCGGCCGGACCGTAGCGGCCAACGGCACTGGCGGCACTGACCACGGCACGGCCTCGGCTGCGATGCTCGTGGGCGGCGCCGTTGCCGGCAAGCGCGTGGTCGCCGACTGGCCGGGCCTCACCGCTAGCGCGCTTTACGAGGGTCGTGATCTGAAACCGACCCAGGACATGGACTCCATGATCGCGGCCGTCACTGCCGAGAGCTTCGCGATCGAGCGTGAACAGGTATCGCGCGCGTTGTTCAAGCGCACTTTTCAGCCCGGATACGGCAAACCATTCTTGCTAGGGTGACCATTGTCGCCGACAAATCGGCCGTTCGACGACCTTTGACGCGCCCCTGGAAGCCGGGACGGTGCGAGCGCAGAGCGGATACAGGGGACCGAGGAAGGCTTCGATCGACCTGTAGCGCTCGTCGCACAGGAGGCGAGCGATGCTGTCTAGTTTCAGCAGAGCGTGCATTGTCGCCGTCTCCGCATTCCTGTGCGTATTCAGCGGTTCGCCCGCCGGTGCATAACCTGTTGCAACAAGTGGCCTTGGCGGCCTCATGGGTACCTGGGCCTCGTCCAGAAAACGGCGGGACTAGATAAGCGCTCGCCGACTTAGCTGCCGTTCCGTACATCGAAGTGCGTGCCGATAGCTGCTTTCTGTTCATCAACCCTCCATGCTGTTTCGGATCTGAAGGCCGTCCTCTCGGTCCTAACCGATTGGGCTGTCTCAGATTGTCGGCCCCCGTGCCCGGACGACGTTGACACGGCGGTAGTTTCGACCCACCTCGCGATCGACTCTGATGAGTCGCACCGCCACTCCTCCCAGAGGGACCAATGGACAACGATCATAGTCGAAGGACCGTCCCGCTGAGGGAGCTGGCGAGGTGACCTGAGGCCACTCACCGGCGACCGCAGCGGTACGGTCGCAAGAGGTGAGTTATGAATGCAGCGATCCGTTTCATCGCCGGACAGCTCCGGCGCGTGTCACATACCCGCAACCTGAACGAAGTATTCGACGAACGCCTGAGCTTCGGCGAACGGCTGGCCGACCGCGTCGCGGCGATCGGCGGCTCGTGGGCGTTCATCGTCGGGTTCGGTTTGTTTCTTGTCGGCTGGGCGGTGATCAACACCGTCATACTGACCACACGGGCTTTCGACCCATTCCCCTTTATCTTCCTCAACCTGATGCTTTCGATGCTCGCTGCTTTGCAGGCACCGGTCATCATGATGAGCCAGAACCGGCAGGCGGCCAAGGACAGGCTGGAGGCGCGACTGGACTATGAAACGAACCTTCGCACCGAAGCCGAGATCGCCTGTCTCCATGAGAAGATCGATCTCCTTCTTGCCATGGCTGGAGAACAGGCGGGCCCCGCCACGGTTGGCGGTCAGCCGATCAAGAGCTGATCACGAGTCGTAATTCGTGATGCTGAGCAAATTGATGAAAGCAGCAATCCTGACAGCGGCCCTTTGCGGGCCGCTGTCGAGCCCTGCTATTGCCGCGGGTGGCGCCCACGTCGTCGATGACGTCGATGTCGAAACGCCCGGGCGTTGCCATGTCGAAACTTGGGTTACGGAAGACCAGGGGCATGGCCTTGCCGATCTATCGCCGGCCTGCACGCCTGCCGCGCTTCAGTCCGTAGAGATCGGCGCGGTCCTTATCCATAGCTGGGACGGGCAATCAATCACCACCGCAGGCCCAGCCGTCAAAGTGAATCTACGATCGACCCAAAAAGGCATCGGCCTTGCCGCGTCCTTCGGAGCAACCTGGAACCTCCGGTCCGGCCGTCTCGACACGGCGAGCGTCACGGTGCCGATTACCTTCACGGTAAGTTCCAAAACCAGGTTCAACCTCAACCTTGGTTACAGCTACTCGGCGACTTCCAAAGATCGGCATTCGCCATTCTGGGGCGGACAGATCGAGACGCAGCTAGGCACGGACCTGAGCGCGATGGTCGAAGGCTTCGGGCGCGAGACTGGCCCTGCCGGTGCCCAGGCCGGGTTGCGATGGAATCCTGGGCACGGCGATCTTGACGTCGACCTCCTTGTCGGACGGTATGTGGATGGCAGCAGCCCCCGATCGGCAACACTGGGCGTCACCATCCGTGGCTAAGGGAGCGACCGCCGACGTTGCGGTCATCCAGGCGGCCTCCGTGCCTTCCCGATACCCGCCATTCGTTCGGCTTGGAATTTCAGGGCACGAATGAGCGGCAGTCAGATGTGCCAACGCACCTACGGGTTCAAAGTGGACGCGGGGCCCACAGGATCGTCGAGCAAGGGCAGGAGCGCGTCGGGCACGTTCTGCATGTGCGCTGCCGACGACGAGATGAATATGCCTGCGCCGCCTGGTTCGAGAACGTCAAAGAATGCGTCGGCCATGCGGCTGGTGCCGGCAAGACTGACGGCCATGATCATGTGAAAGTCCTGCGCGACCGGAGACAGGCCTACCACATTGGCGAGGATTCGCACCGCCGGCCGCGTAGATGCTCGTGCTGCAATGCCGACGATGACGTCGGGCCGCGTCACGTCCAGCTTCTAGCGGGTAAGTGAAATCAAATATCCGTAACCTGGAAACTCAAGCCTCGCTCGTCTTGTCGCATCCGGCCAGCGTGGGGAAATGGCAAATGAGCGGGAATGAGAAGCATTCCGCGCACCAGGCTATCATGGGCGAGGCGGCGACGTGTTTCGATCACCGCGTCGAAGTCGTCCCCGTCGCCGAACCTTATCGAAGGCTCGATGAGCTGCAGCGGATGGTGGAATGCGTCGCCCGAGAACATGGCTTCTTCACCCGCAGAATTGAGGTGCAGCATGGAGTGGCCGTCGGTGTGGCCTCGTCCTGGCTCGATGCACAGGCTCGGCGTCGGCCGGTGCATGTCGAGCACGAGGTCGGCCAGCCCGGCCTCCACGATGGGAGCGATCGAGCGCTCGTAGACGCCATCGTTGTAGGGCAGGTGCTGGAAGTTGCCGGCATTGTCGGGGTGCCAGCGGTCATATTCGCGCTTCACGAACAGATAGCGCGCCTTCGGAAAGGTCGGCACCCAGCGCCCGTCGCGCAGCACCGTGTTCCACCCGCAGTGATCGTGATGCATGTGGGTGCAGAAGACATAGTCGACATCATCGACCTTGACGCCGGTCGCTTCGAAACGTTCGAGAAACGGGACGTCGAGCATGTCGAACATCGGCATCGGGTTGGGCCGGCCGTTGCCGTTGCACGGATCGATCACGATTACCTTGTCATCGACTCGAACGATCCAACTTCGGAAATTCAGGCTCCAGGTATCGCCGTCTTCGAGGAAATGGGGAGCCATCCACCAGCGGTTCGCCTCGATCAATTCGGATGCGGCTCCGAGCCACGCCACCGGCCTGGCGTTGAGTTCGAGTTCCAGTGCGGAACCGATCTCCGCCGCCCCCACCCTGAACATGGTCATTTCAAGCCTTTCAGTGATTGGAGCCGGCGAATTGCCCGCCGGCCCCAGCCACTACTTTTGCCTAAATGCTCGCCGAAAAAGAACGGCTAGACTATCAGAACTTCTTGCTAACCCCGACCCGGATCAGGCGACCGAGCGTGAAGCCATTGGCGAAGCCGACCGAAGTGTTGCCGCCGCCCGAATAGGTACCGCGATAGAGCGGCGGAGCCTTGTCGAAGACATTGTCGACGTTCAGCGTGAAAGACAGGTCCTTCAATAGCATGCTTTCGCCGGGCACGTCGTATTTCATAAAGAGATTGAAGATGTCGAACGCACCAATCTTGTTCTGCTGCAGATTTGCCGGGGTTGGCGTGGTCGAAAAGCCGCTGGCGTGATTCCAGGTCGCCTCGGCCCGCCCGTCTCCCTTGTAGGCGCGCGCGCGAAGGCATACGCGTCGAACAGGAACAGCGCCGACAACAGCAGCGCGATCCCGCCCCAGCCCCCCCGCTAGCCACACATAGGCTGCCTGCCAACCGACAGTGGCGATCAACCAGTTCGCCAGCGGCGGAACGATCACTTGTGCGAGCGCCGTACCCGAAAGCGTGACGCCTAGCGCGAGGCCTCTGCCGCCTTGAACACGCTCGCCACCGCCGTCGACCAGACCGCGGCCTGCACCAACAGCGAACAGGCACCGAACGGGACCCAGAAACCGATCCATTGGGCAAACGAGCCATTGAGCAGCGAGAATGCCGCGATCGCGGCTGCGGTGGCCACGAGGCCCGGCAGCACCACCCGCCGCGTCCCCCACTTGTCTACCACTACGCCGACCACGGGAACCAGGAAGAGTGGCAAGATGGCGGATATTGCCTGGCCGCTCGAAAGCTGCGCCCGGCCCCACTCGAACTCCTGCGTGAGCGGTCCCATGAACACGCCGGTCGCCGGTATCATGAAGGACATGAAGGACAGGCCGGTCAAAGCGGCCAGCGCCAGCGGCCAATGGCTCCGCCATTCGGCCGCGGCCGTCATCTCGCTATCCGACACGATTTTCCTCCCCGTGCGCGGCGGATCGCGGCGCATTCTTCCTGCCGATCACGAAAACGAAATGCAGACTTTTTGGGCTTCGTTCGGATTCGCGGCGAGCCTGATCGCGTCCTCTATCCGGTCGACCGGGAACTCGTGAGTTACCAGCGACGCGAGGTCGTATTTGCCGGAGCGCATCATCGCGAGGATCTCGGGCAGCAGGTCCTCGGTCGCACCGCTACCGCAGCCGTGGATGTGCCAGTTGTTGAACGCGACCTCGGTGAAGTTCAGCGTAGCCGGCGCCTTGTGCACGCCGACGATCGAAATCTCGGCCTGCGGCGGTGCCAGCATGGCGAAATTGTCGATGATCGAAGGGATGCCGACGCAATCGACGAAGAGCCGGGCGCCGCACTTCTCGGCCGGATAGCCGCGCTGCTTGCCAAAGACGGCGAAGGCCTTTTTCTTCAGATCTTCCTGGCTGGGATTGCAGGTCTCGAATCCCAGGCGGCGGGCGTTGTCGAGGCGGTATTCGGAATAGTCGACGACCATCACTTTCTCGCAGCCGTACCAGTCGAGCATGACCGCGCTGGTGATGCCGATGATGCCCGCGCCGAATACGACCGCGCCGTCGCCCTGCCGCGGCGTCAGCCCTTTCACGCCGCGCGTGCTGATCACGAAGGGCTCGAATAGCACGGCGGCGCGCAAGGGCAGGTCATTGTCGATCGGCAGCAGGCTGTAGCCGACCTCGCATTGCGGAATCCGCAGATAGTTGGAGAAGCCGCCGGTCGCCGACACGCGCCGCGGATCGCGGAAGGCCTTGTCCTGGTTGACGAAGACCCGGTCGCCGACCTTGAGGCCGGTCACATTCCTGCCGAGTTCGACCACTTCGCTGATCGCCTCGTGGCCGAATTCCTCGTCGATCCAGATGCGACTTTCTGGACCGTGCTTGGTGAAGGCGAAGATATCCGAACCGCAGATACCGGTCAGAACATTGCGAACGATCGCCTCGTCCTCGCCGCATTCGGGATAGGGCAGATCGACCACATCGACGTTGCCGACGCCGCGGAACAGTGCGGCCTTGTAGGTTTCCGGCTTCATGGACGAACTCTCCCGGTCAGAAAACAACTTTTCCAAATATGGAAGCAATGATTTGATAGATGGAAACCTTTGGGCTACGCCTCGTTCTTGTCAATGCGATTCGGCGAGTGGTTTTCTGAAAGTGGCGACTGCAATCGACAGTTTTGGCTCCACCGGGGCGGGCTCGAACGGAAGAGTGGTGGAAGTGATCAACTTCCTGGCCGCGCACCCGACCGAGTCTTTCACACTGTCGGAGCTGGCCGGCCATCTCGGTCTCAGCAACGGTTCGGCGCATCGCGTGCTGACGATGCTGACCGACGCAAGGTTCCTGACGCGTCACGTCAAGCACAAGACCTATTCGCTGGGCATGGCTCTGGTCGCCGTTGGTCAGGCCGCGTTGGAAAAGCACCGCGGCCTCGATGTCGCCCGTCGCGAGATGGCACGGCTGACCAGCGAAATCAGGGGGCAGTGCATAGCCAGTACTTTCGTCGACGACGAATTGCTGCTGCTTGCCAAGGAAGGCCTGCCGCAGACGCACGACGTACTGATGCGCGTCGGTGAGCGCCGGCCTTTCGTCCCGCCTGTCGGCCTGGGCAAGATCGCCTGGAGCGACGAGCAGGAAATGGAGAGCTATTTCGCCAAGACGCCTGCCGGGATGGCCGTTGCGGTGAAGACCCGTATGCGGGAGTCTCTCGAGCTCATCCGACAGCGCGGCTATGCCATGGCGTCGATCGGCGATGTTCTGCGGAACTTCAGCCAGGCCGCGATCCTGCCGGTCGGGCAGCGCCGCGATACGGCCTACTGGAGCAGAGTCAACGACCTGCTCGCCCGGCTCACGCCGAACGAAGTCCAGCTGATCGACGCAAAAGAGGCGGCCCAGACCGGCCTGGGACATATGTCGGCGCAGGTTTTCGCGCCCAACGGTGCAGTGGTTTTCGAGCTGACGCTGAGCGGAATACCCGCGGGCATGAGCCCTTCCGAGATCGAACAATATGCGGACCGCTTGCGCGCGGCAGCCGCGATCGTGACGGCCGAAACGCATGGGCGGGCGCCGCGATGATACATCCGCCCATGCGAAGCCGGGAAAATTCCTGACAACCGGACCGAGAGAGGATCATTGGCCATGAGAAGAGAGCCCCATCCACTTACCGGCACGATGTACGAAGACATCGGCGACGGGAAGATCAAGGTCCAGAAGGAGGGCAGCAATGCCTACGGCATCTTCACCTGGAAGGGTGAATGGCTGGAAGGCGAGGTCACCCAGGCCGATCCGCACATGCTGCTGTACATCGGCGGTCCCGACCTGCCGCGCGATCATGAGGTGATCTGGATGAGCGCGCCCTCGAAGACCTTCGACGGCTCCATCCCGATCGAGCATTTCCCCGGCAGCCACATGGACGAGATGCAGCGCATCGTCGCCAACTATCGGCCCGACACCGGCATGGAAACCGACGAAGGCTGGCGCTCGAACGGCAACCACGATCCCGAGTTCTTCCTCGACAACGACCGCGTGCCCGAGCGTGTGCCTGAGGCCTATCGCCTGCGCGGCTTGATCCCCGGCGGCCCCAAGCGGATCTCGACCGACCGCTACTGGAAGCAGGAATACCACGACCTCGAGGTCGAGAAGATCTGGAAGAAGACCTGGCAGATGGTCTGCCGCGAGGACGAGATTCCCAATGTCGGCGACTATTACGTCTACGATATCGCGCATTTGTCCTACCTCGTCGTGCGCACCGAGGACGGGGTAAAGGCCCACCAGAACATCTGTCTCCACCGCGGCCGCCTGCTCAAGGACTGTTCGGGCAAGGGCGAGAAGGAGTTCCGCTGTCCGTTCCACGGCTGGGCCTGGAAGCTCGACGGCAGCCTCAAGGAGATCACCACCGAGTGGGATTTCCCCGGCGTGCGCGAAGAGGCGAGCCAGCTGCCCGCGGCCAAGTGTCAGACCTGGCAGGGCTTCGTCTTCATCAATCCCGATCCCGAGGCCGGGCCGCTCGAGGACTTCCTCGGCCCAGTGATGATGGAGCACTATACGCGCTACGGCTTCGAGCACCGCTACATCCAGGCCAATGTCTCGAAGCTGATCCGCGCTAACTGGAAAGTGGTGATGGAGGCTTTCATGGAGGCCTATCACGTCATCGCCACGCACCCGCACCAGATGCTGACCAGCGGCGACCTGTCGAACACGCATTACGACGTCTTCGGCAACTGGGGCCGTTCGGGGCAGTACCCCTCGATGGGCAGCCCGCAGCGCGGCATGTTCCTCAACCTCGACGAGGCGCTGGTCCAATATCGCGCCATGGCCGACGGCCAGCGGGGCCTGATCGGGGCACTCACCGGCGAGGACCTGTCCGCCTGGTCGGATGCCGAGCTCAATGCCAACGGCTTCAACGACCTGTTCCCCAACCTCCACCCCTGGGGCGGCTGGATGCGCATCTGCTTCCGCTTTCGGCCGAACGGCGACAATCCCGAAGAGAGCATCATGGACATCTGGCTGCTCGCGCCCTGGCCGAAGGACAAGCCGCGCCCGGCACCCGCCAAGCCCCGCAAGCTGGGCTTCGATGATGCCTGGACCGCAGCACCCGAACTGCTCTCGCTGAGCAAGATCACCGATCAGGACGTGCTCAACGTCCCCTCGGTGCAGCGCGGGCTCAAGGCCAAGAACCCGCCGCACGTCTGGTATTCTAACTACCAGGAAATGAAGATCCGCAACTTCCACAACAACTACGAGAAGGCGCTGGGGCTGGCGGACGAAACGCCGACCAGCTGACGAAAACGACAACGGGAGAGGATCGCAAATGGCGGGCAAAGTCGGCTTCATCACCGGTGCGGCGCGCGGGCTGGGCCGGGAAATCGCCCTTGCGCTCGGGCAGGACGGGCATCGGCTCTATCTGGTCGACATCCTGGCCGACCGGTTGGAGGCGACCGCGGCCGAACTGCGTGAAGCGGGCCATGAGGTTATCGCGCAGGTCGTCGACGTTTCAGTCCACCAGCAATGCGTCGACGCCGTCGCCGATTGCGTCGCCCGTTTCGGCGAGTTGGCGGTGCTAGTAAATTGCGCCGCGATCATGCGCATGGAGCCGTTCACCGATACGCCCGTGGAGACCTGGAACCGGATCCTCGCGGTCAACCTGTCGGGGCCGTTCTTCCTGATGCAAGCAGCGCTGCCGCATATAATCTCGGCACGCGGCAACATCGTGAACGTGGCCTCGTCGAACGGGCTGATGGGGACGGCCTATACCGGCCCCTATAGCTCCACCAAGGCGGCGTTGATCAGCCTCACCAAGACGCTGGCGATCGAATATGCCGAAGAGCCGATCCGGGTGAACGCCGTCTGTCCCGGTCCGATGGCGACCGAGATCGCCGACGGCGTGCGCCCGCCGCCGACGATCAAGCACGACAAGATCGTCCGCTATTCGGGCCTGCGCGGGCTGGGCGACGCAGGCGATGTCGCCAAGGTCGTCGCCTTCCTTGCCTCCGACGCGGCGGTGGGCGTTCACGGCGCGATCTGGACCGCCGATCTCGGCACGTCGGCCGGTTAGAGTTCGAGGGAGAGACAAGAGATGACGCAGGACGTCGACTATGACCTGATCGTGATCGGCGCCGGCGGTGCCGGCATGTCGGGCGCGATCTGGGCGGCCGAGGCCGGTTGCAAGGTCATCATCCTCGAGAGCGAGGATCGCATCGGCGGTTCGACCGCGCTGTCGGACGGGGTGTTCAACGCTGCCGACACCAGCCTGCAGCGCAAGCTCGGCCTGACCGACTCGATCGACGACTATTACGATTACTACATGACGCTCAACGCCTGGCGGCAGCCGGCAGCGCTGATCCGGCGCTTTTGCGAGGAAGCGACGCCGACGCTCGAATGGCTGTTGTCGATCGGCGTGACCTATCCCGAGCGGATCGCCCACAAGCCCAAGCAGCCGGTGTTTCCGGGATCGGTCGAGGGTGGCGGGCTCTATTCGGCGGGCGTCGAATGGCCGCCGCGCGGGCATTGCCCGGTCGAGGGTGGCAGCGTCTACATCAACGCCATGGAGAACCGCCGCGCGGTGCTCGGTGTCGAGCTCGTGCTCAATACCCGCGTGCGCCAGCTCATCGTCGAGGACGGCGCGGTGAAGGGCGTCGAGGTCGACGGCCAGACGCTGCGCAGCCATGCCGTGCTGATCGCCTGTGGCGGCATCGCCAATGCCGATCACGAGATGGTCAGGGCCTGGTTTCCCGACGCCTACGACACATTGCCCGAGGGCTATCATCCGCGCGCCGGCTCGGCCGTGGGCAGCCGCGGCGATGGCGTGCGGCTGGGCGAGCAGGCCGGCGCCCACATCATCGGCAAGAACTGCGGCCTCGCGGTTTCCGGCCCGTTCCTGCCCAACGCGCCGCAGGGCTTCCACGGCTACCAGCCGACCTCGGTGGTCTATGTCAACGGCCGCGGCCAGCGCTTCGCGCCCGAAACCGCGCCCTATGCGGTGATGCCCGGCCTGATCAAGGAGCAGGGCTTCAAGGTCTGGGGCGTGTTCGACGAAGGCGCGCGGCTGCGCTCCGATCCTTCGCGCAGCGGCTTCGCGCGCGGCTGGGACCCCGATTTCGTGCTGCAGTCCGTAGCAAACGGCGACATCATCGTTGCCGACACGCTCGAAGCTCTTGCTGGCAAATGCGCGATGCGCCCCGGCGCGCTGCGCGTGACGGTCGACCAGTTCAACGAGGATATCGGCGCGGGCAAGGACCGCTGGTTCCTGCGCTCGATGGAAGACATCCATCCGATCTTGGAAGGCCCTTTCTACGCTTTCCGCCACGTCAACGGCGGCTTCACCCTGACCGGCGTCGGCCCGCGCATCGATCCCGATGCCCATGCGCTCGACGAGGACGGCCGGATTATCCCGGGCCTGTTCGCCGCGGGCGAATCGGGCGCCGGCGTTCTGGGCGAACGCTATGTCGGCGGCGGCAATTCGGTCGCCAACGCAATCACCATGGGTCGCGTTGCGGGTATGACGATTGGGCGGGAAGTGAAGGGGCTCTAGAATGGCGCAGAAATTCTCGATCGACGATCTTACCGATCCCCAACTGAGCCCCGAGCAGCGCGCCTACATCGCCTCGGTCGAGGCTAACCCGCCGGTGCTGACCGAAGACGCGATCCTCTCCGCCGCGCGCGACGCCACCGGCCTCTCCGACTTCGGGCCCGACGACTTCCGCGAGCGGCTCAAGATACTGCTCGACGAGTGGAACGGCGACACCCGCGCCTATGCGCTGAAGCGGGCGTTTCTGCTCAACTACGGTATCCGCTATGCGAGCAATAGGCTGCTGATCCACGACCTGCTGACGCGGCACCCCGAAATCCATGACGAGCCGATCGAGCGGCCGATCATGGTGGTCGGCATGCCGCGATCGGGCACCACCCATCTGCTCAACCTGCTCGGCGCGGATAGCCGTCTGCGCTCGACCCCGCTGTGGCAGACCTATGCTCCGGTGCCGAACCCGAAGGAGCCGGTCGGACCCGACGGCGTAGACCCGCGCTATGCCCGGGTTGCCGCGAGCTGGGAGGTGCAGCTCGCGTCCAACCCGCTTTCGGCCGCGATGCACGCAATGGAGCCCGACCATTTCCACGAGGACGTGGAGCTGATGGGGCCGAATTTCGCCGGCTACAATTTCGAATGGCTGGCCCGTGCCCCCAAGTTCCGCGACTATTACCTCTCGACAGACCAGACGCCGCACTACGAGTACATGAAGACTGTACTCAAGATCTTCCAGTGGCAGGACGTCCAGGCCGGCGGAACGCGCAAGCGCTTTGTCACCAAATGCCCACAGCACCTCGAACAGCTGCCGGTGCTCAAGAAGGTTTTCCCCGACGCCACCGTGGCGATCACCTACCGCGATCCCGTGGAGGTTATCCAGTCGGCGATCACGATGATCGCCTATGGCGAGCGCATGAGCTACCCGACGATCGATACCCAGGGCCTGCTCGCCTACTGGACCGATCGCGTCGAGAAACTGCTGCGCGCCTGCGTGCGCGACCGGCCCATCTGGCCCGAGGAGCAGAGCGTCGACGTGCCTTTCGACACGTTCATGAAGGATGACATGGCAGTGGTGCGAGAAGTGCGCCGCAAGGCCGGATTACCGGAGACCGATCAGGCCAACCGCGATGTCGCTGCCTACATCGAAAGCCATCCGCGCGGCAAATACGGCCAGCTCGTCTACAACCTGGAGCGCGACTTCGGCGTCTCCCCCGACGAGCTGCGCAAGCGTTTCGACTTCTACTACGAAGCCTACCCCTTCCTGCGGCGGCCCGCGAAGTAGCTCTTCACAAGGAAGATACCGATGATCGAAAAATCGTCCGTCGCTGGCTGGCAGGAACTCGTCGACAGCCTGCAGACTCTGCCCGATCGCATGCTGGCAAAACTGCCGGACGACATGGCGCGCGATCCCCAGGTCCAGCAGGAAGTGGCCCGGATCGCGCTCGAGGCCCTGGTCAGCTCGGGGCTGAGCGCGCTTGCCGGCGATGGCGATTCGCCGCAATTCGTGCCTTCGCTTGGCCAGTTGCTCAATATCGGCCAGCCCAATGCCGATACGATCTACCGCAGCGCGAAGCTGAGCCCCGGAGCCAGCTATCGCCTGCGCGGCAAGCGCGGCACGATCAACCACACGGTGGTCTCGCAGGTGCTTCCGAGGAACGCGCCGAATGCCAAGGATCGCCCGCATCTCCCGCTGTCGAGCCTGAAGGTCGATGCCGACGGACGCTTCGACGTCCTGATTACTGCGCAGCGCCCTGACGGGTACGACGGCGACTGGTGGCCACTCGATCCGGCGGCAACCGGCCTGGCCAGCCGGATGGTCAGCTCGGACTGGTCAAAGGAGGAGCCCTCGACGCTCGCGATCGAGCGGGTCGACAAGCCGGTCGGCCGGCCTCGCGCCACAGCGGATGACCTCGAGAAGCGCCTGCGCGGCCTGGTGCCGCAGACCGAATTCCTGGCGCTGATGTTCCCAGATCATGTCGAACAGCTTCGGCAGGAGGGCTACGTCAACAGCCTCAAGGTGTTCGACGTCGGCTTCGGGGCCCTCGCCGGGCAGTTCTACTACGAAGGTGCATTCGACCTGGCCGACGACGAGGCGCTTATCATCGAATCGCCGGTTCCGGCGCGTTGCCAGTACCGCTCGCTAATTCTGACCAACGACGTTTTCGAGACGATCGACTGGTACAACAACCATTCGAGCCTGAATGATGCCCAGGCGCTGCCCGACCCGGACGGTAAGCTGCGCATCGTGGTTTCCGCCCGGGACCCTGGCGTCCGGAATTGGCTCGACACCGCGGGCCACCGCCGCGGCGTCGTCCAGGGCCGCTGGACCGAATGCGACAGCCAGCCGATGCCCGAGGTGCGCAAGGTGAAGCTGGCGGATGTCGCAGCCTCTTTGCCGGCCGATGTCGCGCGGGTCACAACGGAGCAGCGGCAGGAACTCATTCGTGAACGGCGCCGGGCCTATTTGGAGCGGCCGCAGTGGTGACGATCGTTAAGCGAGATCGGAAGAGGAGAATTCGGTGAGCGAAGCATTCGAGAAAGGCCTCAAACTGTTCGGCGAGGTCTATGGCGAGGAACAGGCAAACGGTTTGCGCGAGTATGTCGGCGGCGATAGCGACGGCTTCGGCAAACTCCAGGCTCAATGGGCGATGGAATGGGCGTTCGGCACGATCTGGACCCGCGAGGACCAGCTATCCCGGAAAATGCGCAGTTGCGCTGTGCTTGGAATGGTGATCGGTCTCGGCACCTACGAAGAGATCAAATACCACACCAAGATGGGCACGGCGAATGGCCTGACCAAGGACGAGATACAGGAAATCTACTACTCGGCGATTCCCTATTGCGGTTTGCCCAAGTCCAATATTGCTAAGGCGGCCATCATTGCGGGCTATAAGGAGCTCGAACACGAAGCGGGGCGCTAGGCGTGATATTTCAAGTCAGTCATTCGATGCTTGGGTAGGGCCAAATATTCGCCCCTTTCTAAAACGATTTTTCGATTGATGGCATTAGCCTGACTTTGCAAATCACAATCTTCCGATCACGTTTGCGTCCGGTACCGCCGACATTTCGGCCATTCAAGCCGAGCTATGCGCGCCTTGAAACCGGGCATTCGTTCAGCGAAGCGGTAGCGTCCTGCCCCCACTCGCGCCGTCTCCTTAAGCACGCCAGCGTGGGAAGAAGCCGCGAACCCGGCAGCTAGGCGAGGTAGCGCCCGCCGTTTAGGCTGAGGGGTTGCCCGGTCACATATGCAGCCTCCTCCGAGACGAGATAGGCACACGCGGCTGCCACTTCCTCTACTCGACCGGCGCGCTTCATCGGTACCGCTGCAGCGACTGCCTCCATGTCGAGCGGCGCGGCGCGCATCATCGGAGTATCCACGAAGAACACCGGAAGGTGGTTCACCGTGACGCCGCGGTCGGCCACCTCGATGGCCAGGTCCTTAGTCATCGCGGCAAGTCCGCCTTTCGACGCCGCGTAGTGCGCCATGGCGCCGATCCCGTCCTGCATGATGCTGGAAGTGATGTTGACGATGCGGCCCCAGGCGCCGGCCAGCATGTCGGGAAGTACGGCCTGAGTGCAGAGGAACGGGCCGATTACGTTCACTCGCAGCATTTCCTGGAAGTCGGACTCGCGGATTTCCAGGAACGGGCAGTGCTCCGCCATTCCGGCGTTGTTGACGAGTATCGATACCGGCCCCAGTATCTCGTGCGTCTTGCGTAAGGATCGTTCGATATCCCGATTGCAGGTGGCGTCCCCGATGCAGGCGATCGCCGTTCCGCCCTGCTGCGCGATCATCTCGACCGTCTCGTCCGTCGAACTCGCGGTTCTGCCCCAGACAGCGACTGCGATCCCATCGCGGGCAAGGCGTAGCGCGATCGCCCGGCCGATCCCACTGCCGCCGCCGGTCACGACCGCGACCTTGGCAGCGTGCTCGCTGTCACGGTGCGTCATGGCGCGCGAGTGCCGGTCGATAGATCAGGCATACGCGGCCGGCATGTCTTCGAAGGCGATCGGCAGCGTCGTGATGCCCCAGACCCCGGGGAACAGTTTCCAGTTCACCTCGCCGACGAGCCGCGGGGCGGCGATGCGTTTGGCGATCTGGTGCAGACCTTCCTCGACGTTGGCAATCGCCAGGAACTGACCCAGGCACATGTGCATGCCGCGTCCGAAGCCCTGGCTCGGGCTCTTCTCGGGACGCTCGGGATCGAACTCGTCCGGCCGGTCGAACACCTCGGGGTCGCGGCCGGATACCGAGAGCGGAAAGATCAGCATCGTGCCCGCGGGGATGCCGACGCCGCGGTAGTCGAACTCCTCGGTGACGATCCGCATAGTGTTCGATGGAGTCAGATAGCGCATCTGCTCCTTCACCACCTTTCTCACGTAGTCGAAATCGTCGGCGCAGCGCGCGTAGACCTCGGGATTGGCAAGCAGCGAACGCATCAGCAGGATCAGCAGGTTTTTTGTCGTGTCGTATCCCGCGGCGAAGATAAGGATCAGCAGCTGGCGGAGCTCGTCGGCGCTGAGCCGCCCTTCGGCATTCGCCGCGATCATCGTGTCGAGTAGGTCACCGCGCGTCCCGTTCGGTCCGCGCTCCTCGATCACGCCGTCGACGAAGCGCCACAGTTTCTGATAGCCTTCCTCGATGATCGCCATCTTCTCGACCTCGAGATTGAAGCTCTCGCCGTGGATCTCGAGCGACTTCTTGATCTCGGCCAGTTGATCGGTCGGCACGCCCAGCAGGGCGAACATGACGCGTACGGGGAAGTTGGAAGCGAACTCGGCGAAATCGAAGGCGCGCTTGGGCCCCCATTCGTCGAGGATCGCCGATATCGTCTCGCGCATCACCGTGCGCAGCCGCTTGACGCTGCCGGGGCCGAAGGCGCTGCTGATGCTGCCGCGCAGGCGGCTGTGGCGGTCGCCCGAGCTGACCAGCATCTGATCGACCGCGAAGCGCCCCCAGCCAGTCCCATGCGCGCCCATGATGTCGACGATCTCCTCGCCCGGCATCTTGAGGTGGCCGTCAAGCCGCATGATGTCCTCGATCGCGCGATAGGACGTGACCAGATAGCCGATGTCGCTGGCGGCCAGCCAGTCGTGCTCGCGCCGCGCCGCTTCGATGAAAGGGATCGGATTGTCGCCGAACTCTTTCGTCGAAATCGGCACCTGCGCCATGGCGACCTGATCGATGTTTGGCATGTCTCGTTCCCGTCGCGGCCGATCCGGATCTCGGCCTACTTACCGTATTTGCAGCGCGGGGAAACGTTTCAGGTTGCAGAAGGCCCTATCGGCGCCAAGCGGGTTATGGGCCAAGTTGAGGCAGCCCGATCATGGCGATCTGGAGCTGTGAGATCGCCAGCCAATCGCTGCCTTCGCCGACAAAGGCGACATTCGTCGGAAAAACGGCTCCTAGAAACCGTCCCTTCGTTCATCAGGCTATCGGTCGACCCGCAATGAAGGATGTAGCGATGCGGCATGCTCGACCAGCCGACACCCGATCCCATGTTCTCGAGGCGAAGACTCGATGAACAGGGAATCGATTTGTTCTGGGCTCAACCCCATGAAGCCGGCGGCCAGACCGTCACCATCGCTGGCAAGCCAGAGCGTTGCCTGAGGCAGGAACCGTTGCACCATCTTCGTTGATGGCCAAACGATCTTCGGCCGACAGGAAATCATGCGTAGCGTCGACAGCGCTCTGAAAGGCCTGGATTACCACCTCAGCAAGCGCGGACCGACCAAGGCGCCGATAGCCGCGGCCAAACCAATTCCGAGCGTATACCAGGTAAGGACGAAGAGGGCCGACACCTCCGGGCAATGCAGGCAATAGAGTGTCGCCGCCCAGGCTCCTGCGGCGAGACCGGCGGCAGCGCCTGTTGCGCGCAGGCGTGTCGGCGCGAGCCGCCGGAACGACCACAAGAGGCCGATGAAAATGGGCGCGGCCAGCATGAGGACGAGCCATGGGCATTTCGTCCACGAACGGCCGAGCCACATGGCGAACCATTCGCCAGGGGGGAACATGCGCCATCTCCGCGATGGCGACCGCCGCGAGCAGAAGAAAGGGAACTGTGACTGGCCAAAACGCGCGCAAGGAAACCGGTTCGGGCCTGGCAAGCTGCGCCACGACGCCAATAGCGGCGGCTCCCAGCGAAATCGTGTAAGCCCATTTCATCCAGAAGTTGAGGCCGCGCATGGCAAGGCCAAGATCGCTCCGAAATCCAAGGCCCATCGCAATCAGCAGAATAGTGACACCGCTGCCGATGAGTATTCCGAGCAGTAGCCGCCGGCGCACGGCATGCCGTGGAACAGGGGTTACATCCTTTGCCAGTTCGTCGATCAGGGAGTCGGTATTCATGGACGCGCCCCTCGGATGCGGGCCGCCAGGGCCTTGAGGCCACGGTGGACTGAGACTTTGACGTCGGACTCGCTGATATCGGTAAGACTTGCTGCCTCGGCGGTACTCTGACCCGCGATCCTCGTCTGGCGGATCGCTTTGGCCTGCTTTTCGGGAAGTGTGGCAAGCAGCCGTTCGATGTCGATCGAGGCACTCACCGCGTCTTCAAAACCTTCGGAAAAGAGCATGTCCTCGGCATCTTCGATGGAGCAGGTCTGCCTGGTTCGGCGAAAATGATCGATCATCTTGTAGCGGGCGACCGCGAACAGCCAGGCCGTGAACGGGCGCTCTGGGTCGTAGGTCATGCGGCGGGTGTGAACGGCGATCAGTGTTTCCTGCACGAGATCCTCGATGACATCGCCATCAGCGACGCGGCGACGGTAAAAGGCGCGCAGCAAGGGAACCAGCGCCCGCAGCAAGATGGCATGCGAAGCCGCATTGCCGCCGAGACCCTCGGTCATCCAGGATTTGAGCTGGTCTTCGCCCGGCTGCATTCGCACTCCTGGAGAGCTATTCGCAGGGAACAGATCTTTGGTTACAAGGCGCCGCGATATTTTGCGATGCGCTTCTTAGGAGCCGCTCGGGAGACCACCAGGCGGTGACACGGATAAATTTCGCATCGCTGTAACCGGTCCGAGGTTCGACGCGAACTCCCTGCAGCACCGACCGATCCGGCCGGTGATCACATGGGAAGACTTCCGATGCAGCCGCGCAAACACTTTGCCATCGCCCTGGCCGGCTGCGTCATCTTCGTACTGAGCGGCTGCGACACGTCCAAAGCTTCGTCGCTGCCGAAAGGGGCCGCACAGACATCCAGCCGCAATCCTGTTGTCGTCGAACTGTTCCAGAGCCAGGGCTGCTCGTCCTGTCCTCCGGCAAATGCCGACCTGAATGCCATCGCCGACCGGCGCGATGTGCTCGCTCTGTCCTTCGCGGTCACCTACTGGGACCGGCTCGGCTGGAAGGACACCTTCGCCTCGCCGCTGTTTACCGCGCGGCAAGAGGCCTATGCCCGGGCCGGGCGAGGCGAGGTGGCGACGCCAGAATTCATCGTCAATGGCGAGGCGGCCGTGCTGGGCACCAATCGCTCGGCCCTGGACGCCGCTATTGCGCGCGGCTTCGCGCCAGCTCCAGGTCCTACCATTTCCGCCAACCCGTCGAGCGTTCGTATCGAAGCGGCGGCTCGTGGAGCGCCCGCGACCGTCTGGCTCGTCCGTTACGATCCACGAACGCGGCAAGTTCCCATCCGGGCCGGCGAGAACGGCGGCCGCACGTTGCCCCACCGCAACATCGTCCGCGAGCTCATCAGGCTGGGCGACTGGACGGGTCAAGCAGCCACTTTCCCACTCGCCCCGCAGCGCGAAGCGGGACTGGTCTCGGCCATTCTGGTTCAGCGTGGCAGCGGCGGTCCGATCGTCGCTGCGCGCAAGCTTTGACAGTTTCTCAGCCGCCGGCGTCGCGGCTGCCATTCACCATGCGACGCCAAATCCAAGGAGATTATTTCATGCGCATTCTAACTATTCTCGCCCTGTCGGCGATGTCGTTTTCGACCGCTGCACCTGTCTTTGCCCAGGACACGATGATGAAGGACGGCATGCATTCGGGCGCGATGGCGCACATGTCGGCTGCCGACACACGCCGGATGAACAGCTGCAAGGCGATGTCGCACGACGCGATGATGCGCAACGCCTCGTGCCGCCGCATGGCACAGATGCATCCGGACATGATGCACCACGACAACATGATGAAGCACGACGGCGCCATGGCTCACGACAACATGATGAAGTCGGGTCACTGAGCCTAGGCTGGGATGACGCCCGCCGACGTCATCCCGGCAAACTTTCGATCAGGAAGGTGCACTATGGATGTTTCTGCCTCTCGCGGCCTCTGCGGCGGCGATCTGGTCTACCGTCAGCGGCGGCCGGTGCGCCTTTGGCATTGGATCAACGCGTTGTCGGTCTTCGTCATGCTGATGAGCGGTCTGATGATCTTCAACGCGCATCCACAGCTCTATTGGGGCCAGTACGGCGCCAACCACGAGAAGCCTTGGCTGGCGATCGGCGCCAAGGATGATGCGGGGTTCCTGAAGCTGGGCACGGTGACTATCCCCACGACGGGCGTGCTGGGCCTTTCGGGCGGCATCGAGCGGGCGTTTCCGCCGCTCGTTACCATTCCTTCCAGCTACGATCTCGCGGGAGCCCGGCAATGGCACTTCGCCTTCGCCTGGCTGCTCGTGGTCCCTGGCCTGATGTTCTGGCTCTGGGGGCTGGTTACAAGGCACGTCCAGCGCGATCTCGCGCCAACGCTGGCAGAACTCCAGCCGCGGCATCTGTGGCAGGATATCAAGGATCATGCCCGGCTGCGCTTCCACACGGGAGAGGCAGCGCGGCGCTACAACGTGCTTCAGAAGCTCAGCTACATCAGCGTGCTCTTCGGGCTGCTCCCCGCCATGGTGCTGACCGGTCTCACCATGTCGCCCGGGATGGATGCCGCCTGGCCCTGGCTGCTCGACATTTTCGGCGGCCGCCAGTCGGCGCGTTCGATCCATTTCATCTGTGCAGCCCTCCTGGTGCTTTTCATTCTTGTTCACTTGCTGATGGTCGTCCTCGCCGGTCCGCTCAACGAGATGCGCTCGATCGTCACCGGCTGGTACCGCCTGCCCAAGGAGAAGGCTCGATGACTACCCTCACGCGCCCCGTCCTTACACGTCGGCGCCTGATCGGTTCGCTCGGGGCCGGTGCCGGCAGCTTGCTGCTTTCCGGCTGCGACAGGATCGCCGCTGTGCCTGCCGTGCAGCAAGTACTGGGCGCCGGCGAGGGACTGACATTCCGCGCGCAGCGCCTGCTGTCCGACCGCACTGCTCTGGCCCGCGAGTTCTCGGCGCTCGACATGTCGCCGGTGTTCCGGACCAACGGCAACACTGCCCCGACCGCCAATGATTATGAACGACATGCCGCGGAGAAATTCGTCAACTGGCGGCTCGTCGTCGACGGGCTTGTCAGGCGGCCGCAGTCGCTATCGATGACCCAGATCCGGGCAATGCCGGCGCGCACGCAGATCACCCGTCACGACTGCGTCGAGGGTTGGAGCGCGATCGGCAAGTGGACCGGGCTGCCGCTCAAACTGGCGCTCGACGCGGCCGGTGTCCTGCCCTCAGCGCGCTACGTCGTATTCCACTGTGCCGACGATTTCGACGGTGATCCCTACTACGAGAGCATCGACCTGATCGATGGCTATCATCCTCAGACGATCCTCGCCTGGGGCATGAACGACGAGATGCTGAGCGTCGGCCACGGCGCGCCGCTGCGCCTGCGGGTCGAGCGTCAGCTCGGCTACAAGCAGGCGAAATACGTGATGCGGGTCAGCCTGGTCGCCAGCATGGCCGAGATCGGCGCGGGGAAGGGCGGCTACTGGGAGGATGCGGCCGGGTACCAGTGGTACGCCGGGATCTAGGGAAGCTTGCGAACGCGGCCGTTGAAGTCGCGTTTGCCGATCGAAACGCCCTTCATCCGCAGGATGTCGTAGGCCGTCGCCGCGTGGAAATAGAAGTTCGGCTGGGAGAACGAGAGCAGAAACTCTTCGGCGACAAAATCCATGTGGTTCGCGCCAAACTCGAAGCGCATGAGCCGTCCTATGAAGCTCTCCACTTCATCCCGGTCGAGCGCTTCAAGCGCGGCGATCGTCTGATCCACCCGCTCGCGCAGTCCATCGAAAGTGTCCGGCGGCGTTGTGGTGTCGGGAGAAAACGTGCCTTTGCGCACGCCTTCGATCGCGCCAAGCGAATGAACCGCGGTCGACTTCACCTGATAGGCGAAAGGCAGCATGTCCTCGGCGAGCTTCGCCTGGATCAGGGCTTCTGGTTCAAAGCCTTGATCGCTGCAAAAGGTCTCGGCCTTGCTGATGAGCCGCGAGACCGAGCCGAGGATCTGGAGGTAAGACGGGATGGTTGCGGCATAGAGCGTGAAGGCCATGATTTCTCTTCCCCGAACAGGCGCGATCAAGATTTCCAGTTGGCGGGGAACAGCTTGTGCAGCGCTTCCACCTTGGGCCGATCGTTGAAGACGATATAGGGGTAGTTGGGGTTACGGGCCATGAAATCCTGATGATAGGGCTCGGCGGGATAGAACGCCCGGTTCATTTCGATCCGCGTCGCGATCGGTCGCGAAAAGACATGCGCAGCGCTCAACTGGGCGATGTAGGCACGGGCTACCCGCTCCTGCGCAGGCGAAACGGGAAACAGCGCCGTGCGATACTGGGTGCCCGTATCGGGACCCTGGCGATTGACCTGTGTCGGATCTGCCACCACCGAAAAATAGATGCGCAGCAAGTCCGCGTAGTTGACCTGGGCCGGGTCGAACACGACCCGCACCGATTCCGCATGGCCCGTCGTGCCGCTCGAGACCGTCTCGTAGCTCGCGGTGGAGGCGCTGCCGCCCGCATAGCCCGAAGTCGCACTGATCACGCCGTTCACGTGCGAGAAGACGCCTTGCACGCCCCAGAAACAGCCGCCCGCAAAAACGGCGGTCTCGCGGTGCCCAGCTACGGGCTCGGTCATGGCAGCTGTCGGCGCCTTGACGCTTCCTTCCGCGGCGTTCCCCGCGCCCATGAAAAAGAACAGCGCGGTGCCGGCAGCAAGGGCAAGGGCGGTGGAAGCGATACGCGACATGGCGGATATCCTCTGTGGGAGATTTTATTCCTATTCGCGCGGCAACGCCTAATGGTTACAGCGCTTCGAGCGAGCCAGCCTGAGATAGGTTTGCCGGGTGTTTTTGCGAGCGCCAGCTCGGAAGTTTCCTGGCTTCTGGAATTGCGATGCTGCGGAGAAAGTGCTGCCCTCGCGTGGATGCACAGACCGGTTGCTTTGTTTCCAGATGGGCGTCTGTAACCATTTGCGCTGAGCCCGCGAATAGAGGGCCATGACCAAAGTCCCTTGTGAATCACAAACATCGGATCGCAATCTGGCCGCGCAGATCCGATCCGCGCGAAGTGCCGACACAGCGTTCTTCCCTGCAATCGAGCGTTCGGCTGGACTAGCCTTTCGCGAAATACCCGAGCTCGCGTGGATCGCGTATGGCGATGACCTGCCTCCCGATTTCCATTGGCCGCTTGTAGAAGCAGGGACATGCTGGACGGCAGCAGGCTGTGATGATCGTCCGATCGGTTTTCTAAGCGCGCAGATTTTCTCCGGTGATCTCCACATATGGGAGCTGTCGGTGCGCCTCGATCGGCAGCGTCTGGGAATAGGGCGTTGTCTACTCCGGGCGGCAATCCATGAAGGGAGGCTGCGGAACCTCGCTTCCGTCACATTGACGACATTTCGTGACGTGCCCTGGAATGCGCCGTTCTATGCAATGCATGGTTTTCTGGAGCTCGGGGGTTCGGAGCTCGATCCGCGTCTCCTGGCTCGTCTTCAGGATGAGGCGAAACGCGATTTCCCGCGTGATCAACGCTGCGCGATGCGACTGCCCCTTCAAGTCGGTGACGAACAGTGAACCTCATTGCTCGGCACGACCTCTCGGCGTTCGAAATCGACGAGATCGAGAATGACCTCTATGCGTTCAACAGCCGCGCTACAGGGCGTGCTGATGCGGCTTCGATGGGTTTTGAGATCCGCGGGGCGACCGGCGAACGAATCGCTGTTGCCACGGGCTTTTCTTGGGCCGGGATCGCCGAGATCAAGCAAATGTGGGTAGATGGGCCCCACCGGGGGCTGGGTCACGGGCGCACTTTGCTGAATGCCATGATTTGCGAGGCGCGGGCGAGGGGCGTGAGGCGGATCTGGGTTGCGAGCTTTGAATTTCAGGCGCCGGCGATGTACGAAAAAGCGGGTTTCTTGAGTATGGCTGACCTGGCAGGGTGGCCCGAGGGACATAGGCACATCGTTCTTTGCCTCACGCTTCAGTAGGCTGAACTCGCCCACATTTCAGCCGTTCGAACCTCCTTCGAAGTGCTCCGATAGCGGTCATCTGTTCATGTGATGGGGGCAACCGCTTTCGTAGTGGCTTTGCGCCATTCGATGGCCGCATAGACGAGTGCTGATATGCCGACCACGACAGCAGCTGCCAGCAACTCGCGCCATGACAGCGTCCAAAGCAAGCCGACGATGAGCGCAGATGCCGCAAGGGGAACCACTGGACCGCCGGGTGCGACAAATGGGGGACCGGCCATGGCAATCTGGCGGGATCGCATGCGCATAATTCCAAGGCAGCAAATGAGATAGAGGATAAGGGTCCCCGACGTGGTGAGGATCACCAGTTCGCGAAACGTCCCCGAGATGGCAAGTGCGAAGGAAAGCGCACAGTAGACCAGTATCGAAACTGCCGGCGTTCCGTGGCGGGAATCGATGCGCGCAAAGACTTGCGGAAGCTGCCGCGCCTCGCCCAATGCAAACAGCGCACGCGGACTGGTCAGGATGTCGGCAACCAGATAGCCGACCGCGGAGATGACTGTTAGCGCCACGATGGCCGCCGCGACCTTAGGGCCGAAGACAACCTCTGCCGTCGCCGCCAATGGCGCCGATCCGCCGGCTAAGCCTGCGCCAAGTACGCCTTGGGTTACCAACTGCAGCCCGATATAGAGCGTTGCCACGAAGACCAGGGTCACCGCGATCGCTCGAGGAATAGTGCGCGCGGGCGCCTTCGTCTCGCCACCGGGAACCAACCCTGTCTCGAGCCCGAAGAATGCAAAGATGAGCAGCACGGCTCCTTGCCCAACGGCCGACATGCTCGGCACGCCTGTCCAGGCCAGATATTCGGGCCGGATCGCGAAGGCTCCTACCGCCACGATCAGGACAAGCGGCAAGATCTTGATCGCGGCCATCACGCTGGTCAGATTTGCGCCCTGACGCGCGCCGCGAACATTAATCGCCGCCAGTGCCCCGTAGAGTATTGCCAAGAGAAGGGCACTTGCACCCCATTCGCCAGCCGGCGGCCAGATCGACGCCAAGGCATCGATCGCGAAGCGGGCAAGCGCTGCGCTGGAGGCGATCAGGTTGAAGAAAAGCGTTAGGATGCCGGCAACGCCGGACAAGACTGGACCATAGGCCGCGCGTGCGTACGCGTAGAGCCCTCCCGCTTCGGATACTCGGCTCCCAGCTTCCGCCAGGCAGAGCGCGAGTAGCGCCGCGAGCACAAGACAGACTACGTAGGCCAGGATCGCAGCAGGACCCAGCACGCCGGCAACGGCGGCGGGTAACCCGAATATCCCAACTCCGACCACGCCATTGAAGCTTGCTGCAGCTACACCGCGAACGCCGATGACGCGGCGCAAAGCAGAATGAGCGGCGTGAGCATTGTCCTCGACAGACTGCATGGCGGGCCCCCTGTGGGCGAGCCTATCGTGGCTGTCGGCGTCCGGCTACCGCAATCGGGTCGTCACAGCGTCCCTTGCACAATCACTACCGGCTTCGCCGACAGAGCTGATGTTTAAGCTCCAGATTGTGTTTCCTGAAAGCAGACGTCTGTTCAGGTCGTCATCTCTCCGGCTCAAGCTACGACGAGAGATCGGCGCACAGGCCGATTGCGCCGGTGAGAGAGGGCGGTCAGGCGGACGCGCCCATCGCATCGGCCATCAGAGCGCCGCGGGTGCTCGGGATATAGGCTCTGATTTCGGCGATGAGCCCGGCGGAATCGACTTCGATCCATGTGCAGACATGGTCGGTATAGGATTTGCCGTTGGGCTGGATCGCGTTGCCGTCGGACAGAGGGTAGGGCGACGAGAACCTTGCGCTTTCGATCATCTCGAACACCACCGTCCGGCCGCTCGCCATCACATTGACGATCTCCAGCCGGTAGTCGGAGAACGACATCAGATATTGCCGATAGGCGGCGATGTAATCGGGCTTGGCGATGACCATCCAGCTCGGCTCGCCGAAGCGTCGGCAATCGTCAGCCATACCGGCGGCAATCGCTTCGATATCGCAGCGGGCGGCTGCTTCCATCCAGGCGGTGGCGATCTCCAGCGGCGTTTTCATGTGCTCTTCCCCTGCACGTCGAGCGGCACGCCTTCAGCAAAGGGCGCGTCGCGTTCCTTGAACGCAGGGCCGAGGCCGATCTCAGCGGCGCGTGCCTGAAAGGCGGCCATCTCCGGCGCCATGTTGGCGATCGAATCCATTGGTGCGGCCATGTCCTGGAGCAGAGCGCGGCCCATCAGGTCGACGCCGCGATTGAGCACGTGCTTGTTGATCGCGACGATGTCGCGCCCCATGGCCGCGACGCGCGTGGCGAGCGCGAGGACGTGGTCGTCCAGCCGCTCGGCGGGCACCGCTTCCAGCGCGAAGCCGATCTTCTCGGCCATGCGGCCGGTGAAGGTATCGCCGGTGAACAGCAGCCGCTTCGCCCACTGCGCGCCGACATGATAAAGCCACATGTTGGTCGGCGGCGTGCCGCCCATGCGCAGCGCGGGATAGCCGATCGTCGCGTCCTCGGCCGCGACGACGAGGTCGCAATGCAACGCGAGGTCGGTTCCGCCCGCCAGACAGTGCCCGTGGACCTGCGCAATTACTGCGATCGGCGCGTTCCAGATGCGCGACCAGCCGCGCGCCATGTTGACCGTTTCCATGGCACGGCGCGGCAAGGATATTTCGGCGCCGCCATGCTCGGCTCCGCTTGCCGGTGAGATGTCGTAGCCCGCACAGAAGCTCTTGCCGGCGCCGCGGATGACCACGGCATGGATCGAGGGATCGCCGGCAGCGCCTTCCACCGCGTCGATCAGGTCGGTCTGCACGGCGCGGCTGAGCGCGTTGCGCCGGTCCGCCCGGTTGATCGTGATTCGCAGCACACGGTCCAGCTGTTCGACGAGCAGCGTGTCGAAGGTCTTTTCGGCCACTCTCATCAGACGGCCCGCCCGGCGTCCGCCCAATAGGGCTCGCGCAACTCGCGTTTCCTGACCTTGCCATTGGGGTCGCGCGGCAGCTTGTCGACAAAATCGACCGAGGCCGGGCATTTGTAGTGCGCGAGGTGCTCGCGGCAGAAGGCGATGATGTCCGCCTCGCTCGCTTGCGCGCGCAGTTCGACGATCGCTTTGACCTTTTCCCCCCAGTGCTGGTCGGGAACCCCAATTACGCTGGCGTCGCCCACGGCTGGATGGTTGAACAAGGTCGCCTCCACTTCGGCCGGATAGATGTTGGCGCCACCCGAAATGATCATGTCCTTGAGGCGGTCGGTGATGAACAGATAACCGTCCTCGTCGAGATAACCGATGTCGCCGAGCGTGAAGAGCCCGTCGCGCCAAGTCTCGCCGTCGAGCTCGCGGGCACCACGGTAGTTGAAGCTCATGATCGGCTGGCCATAGATCAGGCCTGGGGCGCCCGGCGCAACCGGATTGCCCTCCAGATCGAGAATCCTGATCTCGTTCCCCGGCGGGAAGGCTTGGCCGACGCTGCCGGGCTTCTCCAGCCACTCGCCTGGCGAGATCATCGTCATCGCGCCTTCGGTGCCGCCGTAAACTTCCCACAGCACGGCGGGCGGCAGCAGCTTGATCACCGCGGCCTTGACGTCGCGCGGACAGGGTGCGGCCGAATGCAGCACCGCCTTGAGCGAGGAGAGATCGTACTTTCCGCGCACCTCTTCGGGCAGCGCGAGAATGCGGATCAGATGCGTCGGCACGCAAGTGATCCAGGTGACCTTCTCGCGCGCGATCGTGGCGAGGCAGGTCTCGGCGTCGAACCCGCCACTCATCATGACGACGCGCTGGCCGGCGGCGAGAGCTTGGGTCGAAAAGCCGATCGGCTGCGAGTGATAGAGCGGCCCGGTCATCATGTGGACCTCGCCGGGTCCGTCGACGCCCATCAGCTTGGGCAGGTTGAACGCGCCCGACATCAGCCGCTGCATCTGCTCGGGCGTCGGCTGGCCGCGCTCGATCGCCTTGGGCCGGCCTGTGGTGCCCGAGGAATAGAGCTCCATGTTGAACTTGAGGCGGGTGCCGTCGATGCCCGGCGCAGGCGAGGCGGCCTGCAGCCGCATCTCGTAGTCCTCGAGCGAAATAGCCCCGGGAAGCCCGGCCATCTGCGCGGCGCTGTCGGCGTCGTAGAACACCGATCGGGCACCGGAATCGGCGATGAGGTAGGCGACTTCCTCGCGCTTCAGGCGCCAGGCGATCGGCACCGACTTGGCGCCTATCAGTCCCGCCGCGGCGAACAGTTCGAAGAATTGCGGACAATTGCGCAAGGCGACGCCGATGCAGCCGCCTTCTTCCACGCCGAGGTCGCGCAGCACGGTGATCGCGCGGGCGAGGCGGTCCGCATATTCGGCCCGGCTAACGCGCCAGTCGCCGGCGACGAGGACGATATCGTCGGGGCCGCTCATGCTGCGATCAGTCCGGCAATGTTGTCGCGCATGATCGCCTGCTTTTCCCCGTCCTCGAGGCCGTCGAGGCATTCGACATATTCGCGCGGCCGCGGGATCGCTTCGGCATGGGGCCAGTCGGAACCCATCAGCACGTGATCGGCGCCGATCGTCCGGGCGAGGCCGACCACGTCTTCTTCGGGAAATGGCGCGACCCACACGTGGCGCTTGAATATCTCCGATGGCTTGCCGTCGAGCGTACCGCCGAAGGAAGTGATCTTGCGGTTGACCAGCCCGCCGGCGTGGTCGAGCCGCTTCATCAGATAGGGCACCCAGCCGCAGCCCATCTCGATCGTCGCGACTTTGAGCCTGGGAAAACGGCCGAACAGATTATGCAACACCAGTGCGGTCAGCGTGTCCATCGCCGCGCTATCGACGCTCGCCATGACATGCGCGAGCAGCCGATGCTCAGGCCCGCGCGGGTGGGGCGGCGCAGCCCAGAGATTGTAGAATGCGTCGACCTGCTCCGACGGTCCCTCATAGGCGTGATAGGTGACAAGCACGCCGGCTTCCTCGACGCGCGCCCAGAAGGGATCGAAGTACGGATCTGCCGGCGACCGGCCGTAGGCGGGACCGGGGCGGATGGTGATGAGTTTGGCTCCGGCCTCGAGTACACGTTCGAGCTCGGCGATCAGCCGGTCGCGGTCGAGCATGATCAGATATGGCGCGGCATAGATCCGGCCCTTGAAGTCGAAGCCCCAGTCCTCGTCGAGCCAGCGGTTGAAGGCTTCGAAGGCATCGTAGAGCAGGCCGACGTCGTCTTTCATGAAGCCTTCCATGGTGACGCCGAGCGTGGGGAACAGCAGCGTGCGGTCGACCCCTTGCTCGTCCATCACGCCCAGCCGCACTTGGCGATCGCGATAGGCGGGACGGATCGGTTCGAGCTGACCATAGGCCGCGGCCGAGCGGTCCTGGCCGGTTTCGATCAGCTTGAGCGTCTCGTGATAGACGCCGGGCTGGGCGCAGGGATCGAAGGTCGGATTCCCGATGACGTTGGCGTCGCGCCCGCCAACGAACAAGCGTCTGCGTTTGCCGTCGGCCTCCGTTACCCAACGGATGAATTTCTCGGACCTCATCCGCAGGCTGGCGAAGCGCGTAAAGCAGTCCTCCGCCTCGTAATAATGCTGGTCGGCATCGAAGATCTCGAAACCCATCGCACCCATGCTCCTGTACTGTCGATGAGTGCCAGTCCCATCCGCCACCTGTCGCCGCAGGTCTCCCGGTCGTTGTTATGGCGCAATGCAGTGGCGTTGCGCTATGCGAAATTTGCTACCTGCTATGACCCCTTTTGCGAGGCACTATTTGCCTAGCGATCGCTGTCGGTTGCGTCGTGAGAGAACGCACTAGGAATCGTGGCAGCACTGCGTTTGGTCGCTCGAGATGTATCTTCGGTTTACCGATGTCTTAGTGAAGCGGGACGACCGGTGGCAGTTGGTTGTGCAGCGAACTAGCTCTACGACTGGATTTAAGAGGCCAGGATCGGCAAGCCGCATTCGGGTTTGAGTGTCCACTGCTGGAAGGTTAGTTACCCCGGCGCACTCTACGGATGTGACTGCGTCATGGCGCCGATCTGGAGCAGTGCGCTGCCCCTCTTGGCGCAAGGGCCGATTCTGCGGCCTCCTGATCGATCATCTCGTTCATCACGACGATGACTGGGCCAGCACGTTGAACCTGCTGGCGCGGGTGATCCAGACGCTTCGTGGCAGTGTCTTCTACCGACGCGATCTGGCTATCAACTATCTGCTGGGATGGCGTATCGGCACTTCATTGATGCCTGCTATCAGGAAAAGCGACGGGAAGTCAGGTCGAAGCGCCAACGGCGACAAAGCGGCATCATGCACAGGTGTTTCTCGCTGCAGGAGTTGTCACTGTGAGAAGAGCGATCTCGGCTGATCGAGCTCAGCAGGAGCCTATCGTCGCAAACATCCAGTCAAACGCACAAGGGCATGTCGGATTAGAACCGTGGGTGGCCAAAAAATATCCGAAAACCAATATGTTACGTAGTTGCGATTGGCCAGATGTCGGCGATCAACGTCCGTGAAACAAAAAAATGGCGCAATTCAACGCCCTAGAAAATTGGTCGGGGAAAGAGGATTCGAACCTCCGGCCCCTGCCTCCCGAAGACAGTGCTCTACCAGGCTGAGCTATTCCCCGACCGTTCGCGTGACATCCCAACTTTCGATGGGGTGCCCGTGAGGCAGGAGCGGGCCTATAGTGATGGTTTCGCAGGGTGGCAAGCGTGCAATCGCACGGTTAGGGTGAACTATGGCTACCGCTCCCGCACAGACCGATTCTCCGACCGATTGTGGGGCGGCACGCCCCGAAGCTCGTCATTGGGAATGGCAATATCTCGACCTCATGCGGCGAATCTGGGAGCAGGGGGACGAGCGGGCGGACCGTACCGGAGTAGGCACGCGTTCGGTTTTCGGCGCGGAGATTCGCTTCGATCTGTCGGGTGGACGGATGCCGTTGCTGTCGACCAAGCGGGTCTACTGGAAGACCGCGACGCGTGAGATGCTGTGGTTCCTCACCGGCGATACCAATATCCGCGAGCTCTGCGCGCAGGGCGTCGAGATATGGACCGATTGGCCGCTCGACCGCTATCGCCGCGAGACCGGGACTGAAATCTCGCGTGCCGATTTCTCGAAGCGGATCGTCGAGGATGCCGCTTTTGCCCAGCAATGGGGCGATCTCGGACCAGTCTATGGCAAGCAGTGGGTCGACTGGCCGGTCTATGAGCCTGCCGGGGACGGGTTGTTCCGCCAGCGGCCATGGGGCGTGAACCAGGTCGCCGAAGTGGTCGAAAGCCTCAAGGCCAATCCGGGCAGCCGCCGGCACATCATCGAGGGCTGGAACGTCGCCGAGCTCAATGCGATGGCGCTGCCGCCCTGCCATAAGACCTATCAGTTCCACGTCGCCGGCAACCGCTTGTCGGGACTGCTCTATCAGCGCAGCTGCGACCTCGGGCTAGGCTTCGCGTTCAACGCGTGGTCGGCGGCGCTGCTCGTGCGGATGCTGGCCGACCAGACGGGGCTGGAACCGGGCGAGCTGGTGTGGGTTGGGGGAGATGTGCATCTCTATCTCAATCACGCACCACTGGTGGAAGAACAGCTTGCCCGCACCCCCTCAGGTGATGCGCGTCTCAACATCCTGCGCCGGCCGGATTCGATCTTCGGCTACCGGATCGAGGACTTCGAAGTGACCGGCTATGCCCCTCAGGCTCATATTGCGGCGCCCGTCGCGGTCTGAAGCAAAGCAAAATTGCGTGGTGGCCCAGGAATTCGCAATTGAAATAATATAACACGGATGTAGAACTTTACTTCAATCTGACCCGAGCAGTGGGAGAGAGTAAAGGGATGGGCGAATCGTCCTCTAAGGCAGGCGCGAAAAACGGCCGAAAGCGCGGCAATCTGCCGCCGCTCGAGCTGCATGTGCCCGAGCCCAAGTACCGGCCGGGCGATCCGGTCGACTATTCCGATCTCGCTATTCCCCCCGCCGGCGCGCAGCCCCGGCCGGACGAGAATTGCCCGGCCGCGGAAACCCATCCGCTGTGCCTGGACATGATCCGCGTGCTCGGCGAGGACGACCGCGCGGTGGGGCCGTGGGACCCCCGGCTCGATGCCGACACGCTGCGCCGCATACTGCGCGTCATGGCCCTGACCCGCGCTTTCGACGACCGCATGTACCGCGCCCAGCGCCAGGGCAAGACCAGCTTCTACATGAAGAGCACGGGCGAGGAGGCGACCTCGATAGCCACGGCGTTCGCGCTGGCCGACGACGACATGGTGTTCCCCTCCTACCGCCAGCAGGGCATCCTGCTCGCGCGCGGCTATCCGATGATCGAGATGGTCAACCAGATCTACTCGAACCGCGCCGACAAGCTGAAGGGCCGCCAGCTGCCGGTGATGTATTCGGCGCGCGACTATGGCTTCTTCTCCATCTCCGGGAACCTGGCGACGCAGTTCCCGCAAGCCGTGGGCTGGGCGATGGCCTCCGCGATCAAGGGCGACAGCCGCATCGCGACTGCCTTCGTCGGTGACGGATCGAGCGCGGAGGGCGACTTCCACGCTGCGATGACTTTCGCTGCCGTCTACAATGCCCCCGTGGTGCTCAACGTGGTCAACAACCAGTGGGCGATCTCCAGCTTCTCGGGCTTCGCCGGCGCCGAGCGGACGACCTTTGCGGCGCGTGCGATCGGTTACGGCATTGCCGGGCTGCGCGTAGATGGTAACGATGCGCTCGCCGTCTTCGCGGCGATGCGCTGGGCGGCCGACCGCGCGCGGGCCAATATGGGGCCGACGCTGATCGAGCATTTCACCTACCGCGTCGAAGGCCATTCGACTTCGGACGATCCCAGCTCCTACCGTTCGGCGCAGGAGAGCGCTGAATGGCCGCTGGGCGATCCGATCATGCGGCTGAAGCGCCACCTGATCGCGCTTGGCGAATGGTCCGAGGACCAGCAGGCCGAGATGGACCGCGAGGTCGCCGAGCAGGTCAAGGCGGCGTCGAAGGAAGCCGAAAAGAGCGGCGTGCTCGGCCACGGCCTGCACCATCCGTTCCACACCATGTTCGAGGACGTGTTCGAGGAACTGCCCTGGCACCTCGAGGAGCAGGCCGAGCAGGCCATCCGCGAGCGGCGGATCAAATGGCCGGATTGGAAAGAGTGACGATGATGCTCGAGGAATCCCCCATTTCGCTCCGCGATGCGCCCACGCGCCGGCTCAACATGATCGAGGCAATCAACGACGCGCTCCATGTCATGATGGAGCGCGACTCCAACATCGTGATCCTGGGCGAGGACGTCGGCTATTTCGGCGGCGTGTTCCGCGCCACGGCCGGCCTGCAGAAGCGCTATGGCAAGAACCGCGTGTTCGACAGCCCGATCAACGAATGCGGCATCATCGGCGCGGCGGTGGGCATGGCCGCCTATGGCCTGCGCCCCGTGCCCGAGATCCAGTTCGCCGACTATATCTACCCTGGGCTCGACCAGCTCATCTCAGAGGCAGCGCGGCTGCGCTATCGCTCGGCGGGCGAGTTCACCGCGCCGATTACGGTACGCTCGCCTTTCGGCGGCGGCATCTTCGGCGGGCAGACGCACAGCCAGAGCCCCGAGGCGCTGTTCACCCATGTCGCGGGGCTCAAGACCGTGATCCCGGCGACGCCGCACGACGCCAAGGGCCTGCTGATCGCGGCGATCGAGGACAACGACCCGGTCATCTTCTTCGAGCCCAAGCGCATCTACAACGGCCCGTTCGACGGCTATTACGACACACCCGCCATACCCTGGGCCAAGCACCCCGGCAGCGTCGTGCCCGAGGGCTACTATTCGATTCCCTTGGGCAAGGCGCGCACCGTGCGCGAAGGCGAGGCGATGACCGTGCTCGCCTATGGCACGATGATCCACGTCGCCGAGGCGGTTTTGGCCGAAAAGGGCGTCGATGCCGAGATCATTGACCTGCGCACGCTGGTGCCGATCGACATAGAGGCTGTGGAAAAGTCTGTGCAAAAGACGGGGCGTTGCCTGGTGATACACGAGGCGACCCGGACGTCGGGCTTCGGCGCCGAGCTCGTCGCGCTGGTCCAGGAGCGCTGCTTCTACCACCTCGAAGCGCCGGTCGAGCGGGTCACCGGCTTCGATACGCCTTATCCGCACAGCCTCGAATGGGCATATTTCCCCGGACCCGTCCGTATCGGCGAAGCCGTCGACCGGCTGCTGGGGGCCTGAGGCGATGGGCAAGTACGTCTTCAGGCTGCCGGACATAGGCGAGGGCATCGCCGAGGCCGAGATCGTCGCCTGGCACGTCAAGGTGGGCGACCGGATCGAGGAGGATTCGCCGCTCGCCGACATGATGACCGACAAGGCGACGGTCGAGATGGAAAGCCCCGTGACCGGCGTGGTGCGCGAGGTCGCTGGCGAGGTCGGCGATACCGTGACGATCGGCTCGCCGCTGGTGGTGATCGAGACCGAGGGCGGGGAGGACTTTGCAGCCGAGCCCGCACCGGAATCCATGCCCGCCCGCCCTGAGCCTGTCGAAGGGCCTGCGCCACGCGAGCCGCAAGCGCCTGCGCCGAGTGCTTCGACAAGCTCGGCACGAGCGGATGTCGGGGGAGGCCGCTTCGTCTTCCGCCTACCGGACGTCGGCGAGGGCATCGCCGAGGCGGAGATCGTTGCCTGGCACGTCAAGGTCGGCGACCGGATCGAGGAGGATACGCCACTCGCCGACGTGATGACCGACAAGGCCACCGTCGAGATGGAGAGCCCGGTATCGGGCGTGGTCCGCGAGATCGGCGGCGAGGTGGGGGATCGGATCGCCATCGGCTCGGCGCTGGCCGTCATCGAGATCGAGGGGGCTGAGTTCACCGAACAGATCGCCGCGGAAACGCCGAGTGCCAGGAATGAGGAGCGCGCGGTTGCTGCGGGCAAGCCTGCGCCGTCCAAACCCGCAACCGCTGCTCGCCCTGAGCCTGTCGAAGGGCGTGCGCAAAGCTTGCCCCGGGCGATCGGCGGTAAGGCGCTCGCCTCTCCCGCGGTCCGCGCCCGCGCGCAGCAACTTGGCATCGACCTCACGGCCGTTCGCACCGGCCCTGGCGGCATCGTCCGTCACGAGGATCTCGACGCGTTTCTGACTGCGCGCGCGGCCCCGGCGGTCGCTGCTCCGGCCGCGCCGAAAGCGGAGCCCAAGCGTGCCGCCGAACCGCTCGAAGGCGCGGGCGAGCAGATCAAGGTCATCGGCCTGCGCCGCCGCATCGCCGAGAACATGGCCGCCTCGAAGCGCCACATCCCGCATTTCACTTATGTCGACGAATGCGATGTCACCGACCTCGAACGCTGGCGCGGCGAGTTCAACGACCAGCGCGGCGGGCGGCCCAAGCTGACCCTGCTGCCCTTCCTGATCACCGCGATCTGTCGGACGCTGCCCGAGTTCCCGATGATCAACGCTCGCTACGACGACGAGGCCAATGTCGTTACGCGCTACACCTCCGTTCATCTCGGCATGGCGACGCAGACGCCCGCCGGGCTTATGGTGCCGGTGATCCGCGACGCGCAGAACCTCACGCTGTGGGCTCTCGCCGCCGAGATCGGACGGCTGGCCGCAGCGGCGCGCGAGGGCACGGCGAAATCCGAGGAACTGTCGGGCTCGACCCTGACGATCACTTCGCTCGGCCCGCTGGGCGGCATCGCGACGACGCCGGTGATCAACCGGCCCGAAGTGGCGATCATCGGTCCGAACAAGATCGTCGAGCGGCCAGTCTATGTGGAAGGCGACCGGCTGGAGAAACGCAAGCTGATGAACATTTCGATCAGCTGCGACCACCGCGTCGTCGACGGCTGGGATGCGGCGAGCTTCGTCCAGGCGGTCAAGAGAAGGATTGAAGCCCCGCTGCTCATGCTGGCAGGATAGGTCGATGACGACCGATCCGCGCATAGACGCCTATATCGCCGAGGCCGCGCCTTTCGCCCAGCCGATCTTGACGCATTTGCGCGGATTGATCCACGCGGCGGTGCCGGGGCTCGACGAGACGATCAAGTGGGGCATGCCGCACTTCATGCTGGGCGGTAAGAACCTCGCCGGGCTGGCCGCGTTCAAGGCGCATGCTGCGCTCGTGCTCCATGGGGAGGGCAGGGTCTCCGCCAAGGATGAGGATGGCATGGGCGGCTACGGCAAAATCCGCAGCCTCGAAGACCTGCCGCCCGATACCGAACTGACCGCAACGCTCCAGGCCTCCGCCGCGCGGCTGGCGAATGGAGTCAAGAAACCGCGCGAAGCCAAGGCCAAGCCGGAGATCGCCATGCCGAACGACTTTGGCGCGGCCCTGCCGGCCGATGCGCGCGCCTTCTTCGATGGCCTCGCGCCGTCGCACCGCTACGAATATCTGGAGTGGATCACCGGGGCCAAACGGCCCGAGACGCGTGCCAAGCGAGTCGCGCAGGCCGCGGAATGGCTGGGCGAAGGCAAGCGGCTCAACTGGAAGTACGAGCGTTAGCCGTCATGGTGTTCCCGCGCGCGGTGGAAGCCGTTGTCTTCGACATGGACGGGCTGCTGTTCGACACAGAGGAGCTGTTCTTCCAAGCCATGCGCGCGGCCGGTGCCGAAGCTGGCCACGATGTCTCGCGCACCTTCTTTCTGGGACTGGTCGGGCTGCCGGCTGATCGGAACTTCGAACGGATGCGCAATCACTTCGGCGCGGATTTTCCGGCGGAGGCGTTCCATGCGTGCTGCCACGATCATTTCCATGTGCTCGAGCATCGCATGGCACTGAAGCCCGGTGTCATCGAACTGCTCGACCGGATTGACCAGCTGCATCTGCCGAGGGCCATTGCCACGTCATCGGCGCGGGAGAACGTCGAGCGCAATCTCGATCGGTTCGGGCTGGCGCACCGGTTCGACGCGTCCTCGCCGCTGGCGATTACGCACATGGCAAGCCGCATCCGGCACCCTATCTCGCGGCGGCCGAGGCGCTTCGTGTGGCGCCGATTGACTGCCTGGCGCTGGAGGATTCGCACAACGGCGTCCGATCGGCCGCGGCGGCGGGGATGATGACGATCATGGTGCCCGATCTGCTGCACGCGACGGACGAGATCGCGGCGCTCGCCCTACACGTAGCGTGCGATCTGCACGAGGTGCTCGATCTGCTAGGCGCTCAGCGCACGATGCCGCTGTAAGCGATGCGGCCCTGGCCGCGCGCGGCGGTGCCGGCGGGCACACGCCATCGCATGTGGGTGACGTCCTCGGGCGAGGCGAGGCGGCCCGCGATGCGCAAGGTACCGAGCTTGCCCCAGGTGCGCCCGCCGTCGACCGAAACTTCCTGGTCGTCGCGCGCCGAGCCCTGGTAGGCAATCGCGCGGGGCAGGGGATTGGTGATGGTGAAGCCGCCATCGCCGCCCATGCGGTACCAGTTGACGATCGTCACGACGCGGTCGCCGCGGCTCAGCCGGTTGGCCGGCTCGAGGCTGCGCTGACTGCCGTTCTCGATGCGCTCGACGAAGACGGCGCTGTCGGTGGCGATGGCCGGCTGCGCGCTGGCGGCCGACGTCAGGCTGATGGCGATGCCGGTCATGGCGTAGCCGGCCCAGATGTAGAATTTCACGGTCGATTGCCCCCCGTTGGACTGTGGGGAACAGTATCTCTGCGGTGTCCAAAGGAATGGTTAACGCCGCGCTCACCATGTTTTGCCCAGGGTTTGCCCAGCGTTTGCGTTGCTTCTGCGAGCGAAAACCGGCCTGTCGCGGCTCTGTAAAAAATCGCCCGGAGACCCGGTTGACAGCCCCGGTTCGCTGGCCTAGTGCGCGGCCTCCCAAGTGGCTGCGCGGGTGTAGCTCAGTTGGTTAGAGTGCCGGCCTGTCACGCCGGAGGTCGCGGGTTCGAGCCCCGTCACTCGCGCCACTTGGGAATTTCCAGACATTCGAAGACTTGAGTGCGCCTTCTGCAAGGCGCCTCGCTATGTCGTGTCAGACGTCGCGGGGTGGCGGGCTCCAGCGGCCCGTTTCCATCCAGATCAGGAAGCGGCGCAGCGGCAGCAGCCAGACCACGCCGAGCACAAGATAGAGCGGCGCCTGGGCCAGCGACGGCCAGGGCGCGATCAGCGGCGCGATCACGCTGGCGACGACCGCGCCATAGATACCCAGCCCGACGAGCAGTGCCAGGATGCCCACGGGAATCCGCCAGGTAGGCTCGCGGCGATTGCCGCCGCCCTTGGTGCCGAAGGCCATCAGGCGTCTCCTTCGTAAAGCCGCGTCGGCGTGACCACGGCGCGTAGGTGCCGGTCGTGCGGCTCGAGCGGCAGTGCAACGACCAGCTGGTTGTCCCAGGCCATGCCGACCGGGATCACCTCGGGATGGCTCTCCAGCCAGCGATCATAGTGGCCGCCGCCCTGGCCGAGTCTTCCGCCGTCCGCGGTGAAGGCGATCAGCGGCACTATGACGAGCCCCGGCGCGGCCGGCTCGGCCTCGGCGGTGGGCTGGAGATGGCCATAGGGGCCCTGTTCGAGATCGCTGTCCTCATAGGGATCGCGCCAGATGCGAAAGTCCATCGGCGCGCCGCGGCTGGCGAAGCGGGGCAGGGCGACATGGCGCGAGTTCTCGAAGAACCACTTCGCGTAGCCGCGCGTCGGCGCCTCGTTGGGATTGGCGTGATAGAGCCCGACCGTGGACCGCTCGGGCGCCAGCGCGGCGAGCGGCGTCGGCGGGCGCAGGAACAGGAGTGCACGCGTCGCCGCGGGCAGAGCTGCGACATGCTTGCGGCGCAAGGCACGCATCTGGGTGCGCAGCTTCTGCTTCTCGTCCACGTGGATTCCTCGTTTGTGCGGCCGGGACATCCGTCCCTGCCTTGCGGCACCGGCCCGCTCCCTCACCTGGCCTCCTGACGAGAATCTATGCTCTGGGAGGCCGGGTGGGGGAGCGGGCCGATGCCGCAGCCGATACAGCATCGCTGCATCGGAGAACAATGGGTGACGGGCCCACCATGGGTCGTTGCCGGGAAATCCTCTGACGCGTTCACGTCAGGTGGGGACCATTTGTGCCGGACCAGGGTCCAACCAGGGACAGCCCCCATGGATTTGCTTATAGCCTCAGGGATTTTCATGCGGCTCGTGCCGGGCAGATCCCGTCGCCGTCTATCTAGGGCCTAGCGGCCTAACCCTCAAGCCTGCTGGCGAGATTTTCCAGCCGGTCGGCGATCGTCTCGAGCCGCTGGGCAGTGCCGCGCGGCAGGCTGGGGGTGGGCGCTTCGCCCGAGCGCGCGGTCGCATCGTGCAGTTCGTCGGCGAGCAGCAGCGCGGCGAACAGCAGCATGCGCGTTTCGCTCTGGCTCGATATGTCGCCCATCGCGTCGATCTTCGAGGCGATCATCTCGCCCAGGCCGGTGACGTGGTCTTCCTCGCCCTCCGCGCAGGCGACGGTGAAGTGTCGCCCGCCGATCGCCAGTTTGACGTTGCTCATGGAACCTGTCCCGCGAGCAGCTGATCGAGCTGCTGCAGCGATTGCGTCACCGCCACGCGCAGGCGTTCATGCCTGGCTGCGAGTTCGTGATCAGCCTGGGGTTCGCGGGAGGCAGCGTTCTCGATACGGGTCAAGGCTGCTTCAATACGTCCCAATGCTTTTTCGATGGATGCCCCTTCCATTGCATGATGCTAGCGCAAAATCAGGACGCTGCAAAGCTTTGTGCGCAATAGAGGTGACGTCATGACGTCAAATGCGTCACCTATTCGTCATTCGTTGTTGAGGCCGCGTGCTTGACGGGGCGTCGCCTCACCCTAAAGGAAGCCCCCATCGAATCGGCACTTTCAGCCGCCTTCGGGAGCATTTTTCCAGATGAGCTTTGATCCTTCCCGCCTGGGCCCCATGGCCAATGCCATCCGCGCCCTGTCGATGGATGCGGTCCAGGCCGCCAACAGCGGTCACCCCGGCATGCCCATGGGCATGGCCGACGTGGCGACGGTGCTCTATTCCAAGTTCCTCAAGTTCGATCCCGCCGCGCCCAAGTGGCCCGACCGCGACCGTTTCGTGCTGTCGGCCGGCCACGGCTCGATGCTCATCTACTCGCTGCTGCACCTGACCGGCTATGCCCAGCCGACGATGCAGGACATCCGCGACTTCCGCCAGATCACCAGCCCCTGCGCCGGTCACCCCGAGAACTTCCTGCTACCGGGCGTCGAATGCACGACGGGCCCGCTGGGCCAGGGCCTGGCCATGGCCGTGGGCATGGCGCTGGCCGAACGCCATCTCAACGCGACTTTCGGCGACGATCTCGTCGATCACCGTACTTTCGTGATCGCCGGCGACGGCTGCCTGATGGAAGGCATCAATCACGAGGCGATCGGCCTCGCCGGGCACCTGAAGCTCGGCCGCATGATCGTGCTCTGGGACGACAACCGCATCACAATTGACGGCGACACCTCGCTGTCGACCAGCGAGGACATCCCCGCTCGCTACCGCGCCGCCGGCTGGCATACCGAAGCCTGCGACGGCCATGACATGGCCGACATCGAGCGTGCGATCGCCGCCGCGATCGCCGACGGGCGTCCGTCTCTGGTCGCGTGCCGTACCATCATCGGCAAGGGGGGCGCCCAACAAGCAGGGCAGCCATTCGGTCCACGGCGCGGCACTCGGCGACGCCGAAATCGCCGCGGCGCGCGAATATCTGGGCTGGACCGCGGCGCCGTTCGAAGTGCCTGCCGAAATTCTGGCCGACTGGCGTTCGCTCGGCTCCAAGGGTGCCGAGACTCGTGCCGGATGGGAAAAGCGCCTTGCGGGCAACGCACAGGGTCCTGAACTTTCGCGCCGTATGGCCGGTGACCTGCCTTCGGGCGACGAGGCCGGCAAGGCTTTCGAGGCCTGGCTCGGCCAGTCGCAGAAGGTGGCGACGCGCAAGGCCAGCGAAATGGCGCTCGAGATCCTGACCCCGGCGATCCCCGAGATGGTCGGCGGTTCGGCCGATCTCACCGGCTCTAACAACACCAAGGCCAAGGCCACCGGTCCGCTGACCGCCGAGGACTATGCGGGCCGCTACGTCTATTGGGGCATCCGCGAATTCGGCATGGCCGCGGCGATGAACGGCATGGCGCTGCACGGCGGCGTTATCCCCTATGGCGGCACTTTCCTAGTGTTCTCCGACTATTGCCGCAACGCCATCCGCCTCTCGGCGCTGCAGCACGCCCGCGTGGTTTATGTGCTGACGCACGACTCCATCGGCCTTGGCGAGGACGGCCCGACGCACCAGCCGGTCGAGCACGTCATGTCGCTGCGCATGATCCCGAACCTCGAGGTCTTCCGTCCGGCCGACATCATCGAGACCGCCGAGTGCTGGGAACTTGCGTTGCAGAATAGCACGAGGCCTTCGGTGCTGGCGCTGAGCCGGCAAAATCTGCCGCAATTGCGCACGACCGCTGGTTTGAGTGCCAAGGGCGCCTATCTGTTGAAGGGCGCCGAGGCGCCGCGCAAGGCGATCATCGTCGCCACCGGCTCGGAAGTCGAACTGGCGGTCAAGGTGCGCGAGGCCCTGGAAGCCGAGGGTATCGGAGCGGACGTCGTGTCCATGCCATCCATGTCGCGCTACCTGGCGCAGGATGCGGACTATAAGAAGACGCTGCTTCCGGGGGATGTCTTGAAGGTATCGATCGAGGCGGGCGTGACGCTCGGCTGGGAACGCATCGTCGGTTCCGACGGTGTGACGATCGGCATCGACACGTTCGGTGCCTCGGCTCCCGCCGAAGTGCTGTTCCCGCATTTCGGCTTCTCCGTCGAAGCGATCGTTCCGCAGATCAAAGCAAAGCTGAACTAAGAACCTAGCAGGAGTTTTTCATATGGCGACGAAGGTTGCGATCAACGGTTTCGGGCGTATCGGGCGCAATGTCGCACGCGCCATTCTCGAGCGTACCGACCATGATCTCGAGTTGGTCTCGATCAACGATCTCGCCGATGCCAAGGCCAATGCCCGGCTGTTCCAGCGCGATTCGGTCCACGGTCCGTTCAGCGGCACGGTCGAAGTCGACGGCAACGATCTGATCATCAACGGCAAGCGCATCCAGGTGACCGCCGAGCGCGATCCCGCCAACCTGCCGCACAAGGCCAACGGCATCGACATCGCCCTCGAATGCACGGGCTTCTTCACCAACAAGGCGGGTGGCCAGAAGCACATCGACGCGGGCGCCAAGCGGGTACTCATCTCGGCTCCGGCCAAGGAAGTCGACCTGACCGTCGTCTTCGGCGTCAACGACGACAAGATCACCGGTGAGCACGTCATCGTCTCGAACGCCTCGTGCACCACCAACTGCCTCGCGCCGATGGCCAAGGTCCTGCACGAGAAGATCGGCATCGAGCGCGGCCTGATGACGACGATCCACTCTTACACCAACGACCAGAAGATCCTCGACCAGATCCACGACGATCCGCGCCGCGCCCGCGCCGCCGCGATGTCGATGATCCCGACCAGCACCGGCGCCGCCGCCGCGGTTGGCCTTGTCCTGCCCGAACTGAAGGGCAAGCTCGACGGTTCGTCGATCCGCGTCCCGACCCCGAACGTCTCGGTCGTCGACCTGACCTTCACGCCGAAGCGCGACACGACGAAGGAAGAAGTCAACCAGCTGCTCAAGGACGCCGCGGCGGGCGAACTCAAGGGCATCCTCGGCTTCACCGACGAGCCGCTGGTCTCAATCGACTTCAACCATGATGCGCACAGCTCGACCATCGACAGCCTCGAAACCGCGGTGATCGACGGCAAGCTGGTTCGCGTCCTGTCGTGGTACGACAACGAGTGGGGCTTCTCGAACCGCATGCTCGACACCGCGGGCGTGATGGCCAAGTTCCTGTGAGCTAAGCGATGGCGGTCGGGCGTCTCGGGGGCATAGCGCGGCACGATCGGCCGCACGGACCCATCGAGACGCTCGGCCGCGTCGCCGTTACCGTGGCCGAGGGTGTCCATGGCGACATCCGCGGCGCGGTGGCTTCGACCAAGAAGACACGAAAGCGTCAGGTCTCGCTGCTAGAGGCCGAATGTTGGGCTGCAGCGCTCGATGATTTGCAGATCGCCGAGCAAGACAGACCATTGTGGTTTGCACGCCGTGCCAATCTCTTGGTCGAAGGACTTCGCCTGCCTCGTGAACCAGGCAAGGTGATCGCCATTGGCGCGACCTTGCGGATCGAGACCACGGTCGAGACCGAGCCCTGCGAGCGAATGGATGCCCTGCTGCCGGGGCTCAAGGCGGCGATGATGCCCGACTGGCGCGGCGGCGTCTGCGGAAGAGTTCTGACCGACGGCGAGATCGCCGTGGGCGACGAAGTGAGGATCGAGGAATGACCGCTTTCAAGACGCTCGACGATCTCGGGGATGTGACCGGTAAGGTCGCGCTGGTGCGCGTCGACCTGAACCTGCCGATGCAGGACGGTGCGGTCACCGACGACACCCGCATCCGCGCGGCGATGCCGACCGTGCTCGAACTCGCCGACAAGGGCGCCAAGGTCCTGCTGCTCGCTCATTTCGGCCGGCCCAAGGGTGAGCGCTCGTCGACCCAATCGCTGTCGATGGTCGTCGGCGCGGTGCAGGATGTCTTCGGGCGCGAGGTGATGTTCGTACCCGAAGTGGCTGGCGACGTTGTCAAACAGTCGATCGGTATCCTGCGCGCGGGTGACATCGCCATTCTGGAGAACACCCGCTTCTGGCAGGGCGAAGAGAAGAACGATCCCGAACTGGCCAAGGCGATCGCCGCCAACGCCGATTTCTACGTCAACGACGCCTTCTCGGCCGCGCATCGCGCGCATGCCACGACCGAGGGCCTGGCGCATGTCCTTCCCGCCTATGCCGGCCGCTCGATGCAGGCCGAGCTCGAGGCGCTGGAGAAGGCGCTCGGCAAGCCGGTTCGGCCGGTCGCGGCCGTGGTCGGTGGGGCCAAGGTCTCGTCGAAGCTCGACGTGCTCAAGCACCTTGTCGGCCAGGTCGATCACCTGATCATCGGCGGCGGCATGGCCAACACCTTCCTCGCCGCGCGCGGCGTCGATGTCGGCAAGTCGCTTTGCGAACACGACCTGACCGGCACGGCCGAAGAGATCATGGAAGCAGCCGACAAGGCGAATTGCACGGTCCATCTGCCCTACGAGGTCGTGGTGTCGAAGGAATTCGCCGCCAATCCGCCGAGCCTGCGCACCTGCAACGTCCACGAAGTCGCCGCCGACGAGATGATCCTCGACGTCGGTCCGACCGCGGTCGAGGCGCTGGCCGACGTGCTCAAGACCTGCCGCACCCTGGTCTGGAACGGCCCGATGGGCGCTTTCGAGACGGTGCCGTTCGACGCGGCGACCGTCGCGCTCGCCAAGACCGCCGCGGCGCTGACCCGCGAGGGCGTGCTGACCTCGGTCGCCGGCGGCGGTGACACCGTGGCGGCGCTGCATCACGCCGGCGTGGCCAATGATTTCAGCTATATTTCAACCGCTGGGGGCGCTTTCCTAGAATGGATGGAAGGTCGTGAACTGCCCGGTGTGGCTGCGCTTCAGCGCTGAGGGACGTTCATCGTTAGCTGCGCTGGCGCGGCCGGCCGTGATTCGCGCAGCAGCGGCACGAGCACTTCGTTGAGCTTGTCGAGATCGAAGGCGCCCGCCGCCGCGTAGCGGACCACGCCGGCGCGATCGATCACGAAATTGGTCGGGACTCCGCCGAGCGGACCATAGGGACCGTTCACCCGGTGCACCGGCTCGATCGTCATGTGGCCGAACAGGTTGTGCAGATAGCGTTCCGGGATCGAATCCTCGGTCGTCGCGGCGAAGACGCGCAGGCCGCGCCGCTTCTGGATCGCGTAATAGGCGTCGAGCGTCGGCAGCTCCGCGCGGCACGGCACGCACCATGTCGCCCAGAAATTGATCACGACCACTTCGCCGCGAAGCTCGCTGAGGCGCACTTTCTGGCCATTGACGAGCGAGAGCGTGACGTCGGGCGCGGGCTGGCCGATCTTCGGCTGGCGCGCTTCGGCCGGCATGCAGACTAACAGCGCCAGCGCAGTCGCCAGCGAAAATGACCGAAAGGTGCTTATCATGCCGATCCTTTGCCCTCGGCACGGGATGTGGCATCGCCGACCAGGCGCGTCAATCGAGACCCTGGGGCTTGTTCCGGCCGCTCGGCTAGTTCACCGTGCCCGTCAATCGACGGGCATCAAGTCCCGCGTGGGTGAGGAATTGCGCATGCCTTCCGAAAAGGCCGCAACCAGCGGTGCCTACCTGCCGCTGGGCGCCTGCCTTGCCCTGACCTGCATGGGCCCGCTCAGCGGCTTGGCGCAGAGCGCGCTGGGGCCGATCCTGCCGCAGATCAGCGCCCATTTCGCCGCGAATCCCGACGCCGGCGTGCTCGTCCGGCTGATGGTGTCGGGCCTCAGCGCAGCGATGATCCTTGGGGCATTGGCCAGCGGATTCCTGGCCGAGCGGATCGGCGAGTTGCGGCTGCTGCTGATCAGCCTGGCGCTCTATGGCCTGACCGGCGCGGCTGCCTTTATGCTCGACGATCTTTACGCCATGGTCGCCTGCCGGCTGCTGCTCGGCATGGCCAATTCGGCCGCGGGCGGTCTCGCCATGGCGCTGATCACTACCGAGATCGCGCCGGGCGCGCGCGATCGCTGGCTGGGTTTCTACGTTGTCTCGGGCACGGTGGGCGCGGTCCTCCTGATGGGCCTAGTGGGCGTGATCGCGCATTATGACTGGCGTTACGTATTCCTGCTCTATCTCGTCGCCTGGCCGATCGCGCTGGCGGCTGCGCTGACTTTCCCGAAGCGCGACAAGGCGGCCCGCGCCGCTGCCGCGGCCGAAGCGGCGGTGGGCTATCCCATCCCGTGGCGGCTGATGCTGGTTGCCATGCTGATCGGCGCGCTGGGGACGACCGGATTCATGTATATCCCCTATCACCTCGTCACGATCGGGCAGGGACGGCCGGAACAGCTCGCACCCCTGCTGATGGCAGGGGGGCGGTCGCGAGCACCGCCTCGTTCGGGTACGGTTGGGTCAGGCGCTTTCTTGCGACGATTCCGCTCTTCGCGGCGGGGCTGGTGCTGTTCTCCGTCGGCGTCCTGGTGATCGCCGCGGTCAGCGACCGTGCGCTGGTCTTCTTCGGATTCGCGATCAATGGCGCCGGGCTGGGCCTGCTCATGCCGCACCTGTTCTCGGCCTGCGCCGCGGCGACGCCGCCGATCTACCGGCCGCGGATGATGGGCCTCGTGCGGGCGACCTTCTATGGCGGTCCCCTAGTCGCGCAGTTGGCGCTCGAGCCGGTTCTCGCCCGGTTCGGTCCGACCGCGGCGGTCGTCGGGATCGCGCTGATCGGCCTGTTTGCCGTGCTCGTCGTGCTGTGCTTCCGCCGCGCTTTCGTGCCCGCGGAATGAGCGCGGAACATTTGGTTACCGGCATTGCGGGATCGCGGGCGCGAGTTTAAGGGCTCGGTTAATACGGCTAGACAGGATTCACTGACGATGAACACTTCCGAAATGACCGCCAAGATCGCCGCCGGCCAGGGCTTTATCGCCGCGCTGGACCAGTCGGGCGGTTCCACCCCGAAGGCGCTCAAGGGCTATGGCATCGAGGAAGGCGCCTGGAACTCCGAAGAGGAGATGTTCGGCCTGATCCACCAGATGCGCAGCCGCATCATCACCTCGCCCGTCTTCACCGGCGAGAAGGTGCTCGGCGCTATCCTGTTCGAGCGGACGATGGACGGTATGGCCGGCGGCAAGCCGGTTCCCGCGGCGCTGATCGCCAAAGGCATTATCCCGTTCATCAAGATCGACAAGGGCCTCGAGGACGAAGTCAACGGCGTCCAGCTGATGAAGCCGATGCCCGAGCTCGACGCGCTGCTAGCCAAGTCGAAGGCGCTCGGCGTCTATGGCACCAAGGAACGCTCGGTGATCAATTCGGCTAACCGCGAGGGCATCGCGGCGATCGTCAAGCAGCAGATCGAAGTCGGCCTGCAGGTGCTCGCTGGCGGCCTGGTGCCGATGCTCGAGCCCGAGATCAACATCAAGAGCCCGTCCAGGGCCGAATGCGACGCGATCCTACTCGACGAGCTGGCCAAGCAGCTCTCGGCCATGCCGGGCGACGCCAAGGTCATGCTGAAGCTGTCGCTGCCGGTCCAGCCGGGCCTCTACGATCAGCTGGTCGACCACCCGCGCGTGCTGCGCGTCGTCGCGCTGTCGGGCGGCTATCAGCGTCCCGAGGCCTGCGCCGAGCTGGCCAAGAACCGCGGCATCATCGCCAGCTTCAGCCGTGCGCTGCTCGAAGACCTGCGCGCGCAGATGAGCGACGCCGAGTTCAACGCCTCGCTGGGCGGCGCGATCGACGAGATCTTCAAGGGTTCGACCCAGAAGGTCGGCGCGGCCGTCAGCGCCTGATTTCCCGCGGTCCGCCTCCCTGGGGAGGACCGCTATTCGCCGATCAGCTCGATCCGGCCGTCGCTCTGGAAGATGAATCCGAAGCGATAGGCGCTCGGCGGGATCGGGCGGTTCTGCACGCCGCGCGGCGGCAGGACCGCGGCGAGTTGCAGCGTGCCGCCGGGCATCGGGATCGGCTTGCCCAGCACCATTTCGCGTGTCTGGCCACTCGCGCCGCCCAGCCGCACCGATAGCCGCACCCGGCCGGCCCAGACGCAGCTCACGTTCTGCGGGCAACGACTGTCCTCCAGCACTTCGATCGGTCGCAGCCGGACGCCATGGACGTGGACGGTCTCGCCGATTCGGGCCGTGACGGTGCGCGGTGGCGGCGCGGCGCTCGCCAGCGTGGCAGTAAGGGCTATCGGCACGAGCAGGATTGCGGCAGTCTTCATCGCGGGCAGATTGCCGCTGCGGCCCTGAACCGTTTCCGAACGGCGGTCGCCATTCGAATGCGGAGACATGAAATGGCCGAGTCCTGGCAAGCGGTTGACGACTATATTTCCGAGCGACTGCTCGGCCCCGATCCCGCGCTGTCCGCGGCGCTGCAGGCCAATGCCGCGGGTGGGCTTCCGCCGATCGACGTTTCGGCGGCGCAGGGCAAGATGCTGCACCTGTTCGCGCGGATGCTCGGCGCGCGGCGTGTGCTCGAAGTCGGTACGCTCGGCGGCTATTCGACGATTTGCTTCGCCCGCGCGCTCGGTGAAAGCGGGAAGGTCGTGACGCTGGAGATCGATCCGCACCATGCCGAAGTAGCGCGCGGCAACATCGACGCGGCGGGCGTCGGCGGCATCGTCGATATCCGCGTCGGGCCGGCGATCGACAGCCTGAAAGCGATGATCGCCGGCGGCGAGGCGGCTTTCGACCTCGTCTTCATCGACGCCGACAAGCAGAGCAATGCCGACTACGTCCGCGCCGCGCTCGACCTGACGCGGCCGGGCAGCGCGATCATCGTCGACAACGTGATCCGCGACGGCAAGGTGATCGACGCGGGCAGCGGCGACGCCATGGTCCAGGGCACCCGGCGGCTCTACGACTACCTCCACGGCGAGGCGCGGCTCGATTGCACAGCGGTACAGACCGTCGGCTCGAAGGGTTGGGACGGGTTCATGCTGGCGCTGGTGAAGGGCTAGGTCTTGCGCAAACGGCGCAGCGGCGCGATGAGCGCCGGATGATCGAACCCGCCGACGAAAAACGCCCTGCCTGCCAGCTCTATTTGATCTCGCCGCTCGAAGTCGGGAGGGCCTTTCCCGACCGGCTGGTGCGCGCGCTGGATGCGGCGCCGGTGGCGGCGTTCCAGTTCCGCGTGAAGGGTATCGACGAGCATGCCGCCGCGGCACTGGCCGAACCGCTCCAGCGGATCTGCGCCGACCGCGAGGTCGCGTTCATCGTCAACGATTCGATCAGTCTGGCCAAGCGGCTGGGCGCCGACGGGGTCCATCTCGGCCAGTCGGACGGCGAGGTTGCCGATGCGCGCGAGCGGCTCGGTCGCGATGCGCAGATCGGCGTCACCTGCCACGCCAACCGCCATCTCGCGATGGAAGCCGGCGAGGCTGGGGCGGACTACGTCGCTTTCGGCGCCTTCTTCCCGACCACGACCAAGGTTACCGAGCATGTCGCCGACCTCGAGATCCTGACCTGGTGGCAGGCGGTGTTCGAGCTGCCCTGCGTCGCCATCGGCGGCATCACGCCCGATAACTGCGGCCCGCTGGTCCACGCTGGCGCCGACTTCCTCGCGGTGTCGGGCGCGGTATGGAACGGAGACGAGGCTGCGGCCGTGCAGGCATTCTACAAGGCGATGAAGCCGCTGCGTGGCTAACGCCGGTTAGCTTAATAGTCGCCGGGACGCCGCGATGCACGGCGCCAGGGCATCGCGCAGGTTGATGCCGGCCTGGGCTTTCGACACCATCGGCACTTCCAGGCCGACGGTGAGGCCAGCGGGCAAGGCGCCCAGGAAGTCGGCGAGCGGCAGGTCGCCTTCGCCCGGGACGAGGCGGTCGTGACGCGCTTCCTCGCCGTAGTTGTCGGTCAGAGCCGGCATCGGCACGTCGCAGATCTGGATATAGCCGATCATCGCGGGGTAGATCGCCGCGACGTCGGTGGTGCTGGCGCCCGAGCGATAGACGTGCATCGAATCGAGCAGCAGCTTGCCGTTGATCGCGCCGACGTCACCCAGGAAGGCGAGGGCTTCGGCAATCGTCGCGGGCCACATCAGCGGCATGAATTCGATCGTCGCGACGAGCGCGCGCTCGGCCGCCATGGCCGCGAAACGGCCGAATTCGTCTATGGCGCGCTGGCGGTCCTGCTCGATCACGACGGCATTGACCACCGGTGCGCCGAGTTCGGCCATGATGTCCATCGCCGACTCTGTATCGACGATCTCGATCCCGGGCATGACGAGGAAGCCTTCGCCGAGCGCGATGGCGACGCCGTGCTCCTGCGCCGCAGCCTTGGTCGCACGGACCAGCGCCGGGTCGCTGCGCAGGTCCCAGGGCGCGAAGCCGTGCGGGTTGGCGGTGATCGGGCTGGGCGCGATGCCCGTGCGGTGCACGCCGAGCTCTGCGGTCAGGCGGATCGCATCCACCGGGTTCATGCCGAGCGTGGAAATGAATTCGAGTCCGAGGCGATCCACGTCTTTCTCCTTAGATCGCCGGCATGGGTTTCTCGCTCAGCGGCGCTTCCGGCGTAACTGGAGCGAAGACCGGATAGGGCCCTAGCCGGAAAACCGCCAGTGCCGCGACCACGGCCACCGGAATGCCCGCCGTAAGCAGCAGCGAATAACCGCCGGTCGTGTCGAAGATCCATCCGGCTATTACCGGCCCGACGCCGGCACCGGCGGCCATCAGGCTGGAGATGATGCCGAAGATCGCACCGAAATTGCGCAGGCCGGCATACCGCGTGGTGAGGTAGGTGCCGAGTTGCATTGAAGCGCCCGAGCAATAGCCGAGGACGAATACGGCGAAAGCCAGAGCCGCCATCGAACCTTGGGCCTGGAGCAGCAGCGCATAGGCAACTCCAGGCCCGCTATAGGCGATCATTGGCAGGAGGCTGCCCGGAATGCGGTCGATCAGTCCGCCGGTCACGAGCTTCCCGGTGATCGAGGCGATGCCGAGCACTGCGGCGATCGTCGTCGCCTCGGCCGCCGTAAGACCATCGGCCGTCAGCATCGGCACGATGTGGACCATGATCGATGCGCCCATCAGCGCCTGGAGGAACATGGCCAGCGCGATCCGCTGCATGACCGTCGTCCTTACCGCCTCGCGAAGCGTCAGGCCGCCGGGAAGCTCTTTCGGCGCCTCGTTGGCGGCCGCGGTTCTGGCGCGGGCGACGGGTCCGGTGACGTCGTGGAAGAACAGCATCGCCAGAGTCAGCGCCAGGCCGGCCCAGCCGATGCCGAGCCCGACATAACCACCGCGCCAGCCCCAGGTCTCGATCAGCAGCCGCGCGACCGTCGGACCCAGAGCCGTCGCGATCGCGCTGCCGCAGAGCATCACCGCGAGCGCGAGGCCGCGCCCGCTGCTAAAGGCGGCGGAGATCGAGCTGCCCCATACCAGCGTGCGCGTGAGCAGCGAGGCGAGGGTATAGGCGACCCAGATCAGCACCCACTGGTAGTACGGCCCGCTCATGAGGCCGAAGGCGGCGAAGCAGGTGCCACTGAGCAGCAGGCCGGGGAGTGCCACGCGCCGTGCGCCGAAGCGATCGACCAGGATGCCGGCGAAAGGCGCCAGCGGCATCGAGACCAGCGCGAAAATGGTCAGGCCGATCGATATCTCGGTCCGGCTCCAGCCGAATTCGTCTCCGAGCGGCTGCATGAACAGTCCCAGCGTGGCCGTCGGCAGCGTGCCCACCGACATGCCGAACATGCCGGCAATGACCAGCAACCAGTAACGACGCCACTCCTGCGAGGCGGGTACACTGCCTGGATTTGCATTCGTCGGCATTGTCTCTCCTCGAATTTTCTTTTTATAGCCCGGCCGGTCACTCCGCCGGGGCGAGCTGGCTCCCTGCAATGGCCTCATCGGGCCTGGCGAAAGTGGGATAGGGGCCGAGCCCGACGAACATCAGCGAGCAGAGCAGCATGACCGGCATCGCCGTCCACAACAGCGCGGCGTAGGAACCGGTGGCATCGTGGATCGCGCCGGCGATCAGCGGGCCGAAAGACGAGCCGAGCATCATCGAACTGGCGATGACGCCGAAGATCACCCCGAAGTTGCGCAGTCCGGCATAGCGCGAGATCAGGTAGGTGCTCACCTGCAAGCCGGCGCCGGCGGAATAGCCGAGGCACAGAGTGCCCGCGAGCAGGGCGATCGGCGTGTGGAACAGATCGATCAGCAGGAAATAGCCGATGGCACCGACCGCGAAGCTGCTGAAGGGGACCACGCTACCCTGGACGCGGTCGAGCAGCCAGCCCGAAAGGAACTTGCCGGCAATCCCGCCGAATCCCGCAAAGGCCGCGATTTCCGCCGCCTCGGTCTTGCCCACGCCAGTCTGCGCGATCAGTGGAACGAGGTGCACGGTGATGCCCGCGCCGACGAAGGACATCAGTAGATTGGCCACCGCGATGCGGATGACCCGCGAATTGCGGCAGGCTTCGCCGATGGTCAGACCGGGCAGACGGGTCACCTCACCGGCAGCATTGGTCCTGCGCTGGCCCAAAGCATGGGCGTCATAGAACATCAGCGCCACCAGAACGGCTCCGAGGCCGGCCCAGCCAAAGCCGATCCAGACATAGGCGGCGCGCCAGCCCTGGGTCTGGATCAGCGCATTGGCCACCAGCGGCGCAAAGGCCTGGCCCAGCGCCGAGCCGGTGAGCACGGCGGCGAGCGCGAGGCCGCGGCTGGCAGTGAAGACGCTCGACGTGCCGGCGCTCCACACGGTCGACTTGATCATGACCGAACAGAGCGAGAAGACGATCCACAGCACGACCCATTGCGTGATCGAACCGGTCGCCAGGCTGAGGCAGGCGAAAGTCGCGCCCGACAGGATCAGCCCGAACAGCGCCATGCGCCGAGACCCGAACCGGTCGATCACCGCACCCATCACCGGTCCTGCGAACGTCGCGGAAAGCCCGAAGATGGTCAGGCCCAGCGAGATCTGGGCGCGGGTCCAGCCGAAGGCCTGTTCGAGCGGCTCCATGAAGGTGCCGAGCGAATAGGTGACCATCGAATAGAACGAAAAACCGATCATCCCCGCGATGACCAGCGGCCAGTGCGCCTTCCATTCCTGGAGCGCGGTCCGTTCGGTTTGGCTCATCGCGGGGTATCGTCTCCCTTCCGGCTTAGAAATCGATCTTGCTGATCACTTTCTCACCGAACTCCTGCGCCATGTCGCACCATTCGCTGCGCGTGGTGGCCGGGATGCTGGTGCCCGAGGCGGCGACGCCGATCGACTTGAGATGCGCGTAGGAATCGATCGCTTCCTGGGCGCTCCAGCCCGGCGTCATCGCGAAAGTGCTCGAGGCGATCACCGACGGCGGCGTCTTGCGGCCGACCTTCTCGCAGTGCTCGGCCATGTATTCGATCGCGGCGATGATGTCCTCGTCGCCCGAGATATTGGCGGTGCGCGCGGTGTCGGTCACCATCTTGGGGACGATGAACGGATGCCAGGCATCGCCGAGCTCGACCGTGCGGCGCAGCGCGCGCTTGGAATTGCCGCCGACCAGCAGCGGCGGGTGCGGCTTCTGCACGGGCGTAGGCAGCACGCGGTTGCCGACGGCGGTGTAGCCGGTGCCTTCGAACGAGAAGTCCTCCCCGGTCCAGGCCAGCTTCATCGCACGCATGTATTCGTCCATCAGGTCGTTGCGGCTATCGAAGTCGACGCCAAGCGCCTTGTATTCGGGCTTCAGGTAACCCGCGCCGAGGCCGAGCAGGACGCGGCCGTTCGAGAAGGCATCGAGCGACGACACGGCGCGCGCGGTGATGAACGGGTTGCGGTAGGGCAGCACGACGATGTTGGTCTGCAGCATGAGCTTGGTTGTGCAGGCCGCGACCATCGACAGCATGACGAAGGGATCCTGCGCATAGTGCCCGCCGTTATCGAGCCAGCGGTAGGACGGCACCGGGTGGTCGGTGACCGTGCCCGAATAGAAGCCCGCGGCTTCGGCTGCCTGCGAGCATTCCTTGACCGCGGCCATCGAGATGAACTCGTCGCCGTGCTGGATGTGGTCGAATGGAAGGGTGACGCTGAGTGTGAAGGTCATTTAACAATATCCTGATAGCAATAAAAAATCAGTCGGTGACTTCGGGCGGAAGGATCCAGTTGTCCTTGGAGTCGCGCACCCAGCCGCTCGAGGCCCAGGAGCCGCCGTCGACGGGCAGGATCGTTCCGGTGACATAGCTCGCCATCTTCGAGGCGAGGAACACCGCAGCCATGCCGCATTCCTCGTCGATGCCGGCGCGGCCCTGCGGCACGCGGGCGCGGACCGAGGCTTCGGCGCTGGGGCCGGGCTTGTACCATTTGCTCTCGTCGACCGGACCCGTGAAGTTGCCGCGGATGCCCGGCGTGACGGTGATGTCCGGGGCGATCGTGTTGACGCGGATGCCGTGTTCGGCAAGCTCAACCGCCAGGGTGCGGGTGAGGTTGTTGATGCCGGCCTTGCAGGCGGCATAAACGGCATAGCCCGGCGCCGCGCGCGAGCCTTCGATGCTCGACACGTTGATGATCGAGCCGCCGCGGCCGCCCTCGATCATGATCGGGATTGCGGCGGAAGTGGCGGCCAGGTTGCTGACCAGGTTGAGGTCGATGTGGCGCCGCCAGTTCTTTTCCAGCAGGTCCTTGAACGCCCGCCGGGTGACGCCCCCGGCATTGTTGACCAGAATATCGAGCCGGCCGAAGCGCTCGCCCGTCGAGGTCACTGCTTCGGCGACCTTGTCGGCTTCCATGACGTTGTAGGGGAAGGTCAGCACTTCGCGGCCGCGCTCGCGGACTCGCGCGGCTACTTCGTCGCAGCGCTCGGGAATGTTGTCGATCACCGCCACGTTGGCACCCATGTCGGCCATGCACAGCGCGATCGCGCGGCCGATGCCGCCGCCGCCGCCGGTGACGAGTGCCACCTGTCCGGTCAGATCTATCGCGCTTGCATCCATTTCCCAGCTTCCTCTTCCTGGCGGCCTACTCTTTCAGCAGCGCCGCCGCATCGATCAGATCGTCAGGCTCATCGACATCCCGCGCGAGGCCTTGACTGTGAATTTCCTCGAGCCTCAGGCCGATCCGATCGGCTTCGGCCTTGTGCCGTGCAAAGCTGTCAGTCCCGAAGGCGAATGAAAAGCCCTTTGCTGCCGGCAGCGGCAAGGAAATCGCATTGGTCCCGGTGCCGTGGCGGTCCGGTGCAATCGCGATCGTTCCGGCGGGCGCTGCGGCCAGCAGTTCGATGTCCTGCGCGGTGACCAGTGGCAGGTCGGCGTGGATTACGATGAGGCGGCTCGCTTCCGCCTGGGCGAGGGCCGAGGCGGCCGCGGCATTGAGCCCGCCGCCCGGATCGCTCAGCACCGCGACATCGCCAGGCAGCGCCGTCCGCGACGTGCCCATCAGGCAGACCCGCGAGACGTTGCGCGCGCCGCATGCCGCGTCTACCACCCGTTCCAGCATCGCATCGACCAGTGCCGCGCGCGCCGGGGCGTCGAGCACCCCGGCGAGCCGGCTCTTGCTGTCCGGCGTGGCCCTCAGCGGTATGACGGCCCAGACGGTCATCTTATGGGATCGCGGGGGCTGCGGTCAGTCCGGTGAAGCGGATGCCCGCGCCGTCGGCCTTGTAGGTCTTGTTCATGTAGATCAGCAGCGAGGTGATCGCTTCGGCCGCGGCCGAATTGACCAGCGCGCCGCCAGAAAGCCCGCGCAGGTCCATGTCGTTCACCAGACCGACGACGGTGTTGCGCGCTTCGACGTCGTCGCTGAACACCAGAACGTCGCAATCAACTTTGGCATCCGTATCAAGGATATGCGCGGCGACATTGTGAAACGCCGTGACGAAGCGGATATCGGGTCCCAGGTGCTCGCGCGCTTCGGCGGCGGCGCTGCCTGCGGCGGGAAGCTGGACGCGCATGACCTTGGGCGGCACCAGCGGCACCGTCGTGTCGACGACGATCGCCGAGCCGACCTTGTCCTTGATCTGCTTTAGCGTGGCTTCCTGGTTCTCGTAGGGGACGGTGACGATCACTACGTCCTTGCCGACCGCGGCGTCGTCATTCGACGCGCCCTTGGTGCCCAGGCCCATTTCGGCGGCGATGCCTTCAGCCTTCTCCGCCGCGCGGCTACCGATGGTGACATCGTGTCCGGCTTTGGCCAGACGGCGGGCAATGCCCTTGCCGAGGTGGCCCGTGCCGCCGATGACTGCGATGGATGCCATATGAACTCTCCGGATTCTGTCGTTGCTTGCACGGGCTCATGCCGATAGCGGCTGGGTACGCCAAGCCATAAAAGCGAAATTGCGAAAGATTTTTCCTGTGAGCGAACAGAACGAGATGTCCCGCGCGCTAACCGTCACGCCTTTGCATGGCATGCCTCTGTTCACTACCGGAAGTTCGGTCGCGCGCGAAATCGCAGCAGCGATGCAGCGTGCGGACGTCGCGCTGGGCGACGGCGACGTCGTGGTCGTGGCGCAGAAAATCGTCTCGAAGGCCGAGGGAAGGACCGCAAGGCTGCGCGACGTTACGCCAGGCGACGAGGCGGTGCGGCTGGCCGGCGAGACGGCGCGCGAGCCGCAGGCGGTGCAACTGATCCTCGACCAGTCGAGCGAGATCCTGCGCGCGCACCCCGCTGCAATCATCGCGCGGCATCGGACCGGGCACGTCCTGGCCAATGCCGGGATAGATGCTTCCAACGTCGAGGGCGGCAATGTCGAGGGCGGCGAGGACGACAAGGTCCTGCTCTGGCCTATCGACCCGGACGCCAGCGCGCGAGCGATCCGTGCCGAACTGTTCGTGCTCACCGGCCGGCGCCCGGCCGTGGTCATAGCCGACTCGATGGGCCGCGCCTGGCGGATCGGCACGGTGGGCACAGCGATCGGCTGCGCCGGGCTCTGCGTCGTCGATGACCGGCGCGGCGTGGACCAGGACCTCTATGGGCGGACATTGCAGGCGACGATGATCGCGGTGGCCGATGCCGTCGCGGGCGCGGCGGTGCTGGTCATGGGTGAGGGCGCCGAGGGCGTCCCCGCGACCTTAGTGCGCGGCGTCAGCCGCTGGGTTTCGGACGACGACGGGCCGGGAATGGTCGCGGGCCTGCGCCCGGTAGAACAGGATATGTTTCGATGAGTGGTCATGTACTTGCGCTTTCCGGAGGCGTCGGTGGCGCGAAGCTTGCGGCGGGCCTCGCCGCGGTGCTGCCGCCCGAGCAATTGACGATCGCGGTCAATACCGGCGACGACTTCGAGCATCTCGGGCTCACCGTCTGTCCGGACATCGACTCGGTGACCTATGCACTCGCCGGGCTCAACGACACCGAGCGCGGCTGGGGTATCGTCGACGAGTCGTGGCGGACTATGGAGCGGCTCGGCGCGCTCGGTGAGGCGACGTGGTTCAACCTCGGCGACCGCGACATGGCGATGCATATCGCCCGCTCGTGGCGGCTGCGCGCGGGCGAAAGCCTGTCCGAGATCACCGCGCGGCTGACTTCCGCGCTGGGCATTGCCCACAGGGTCGTGCCGATGAGCGACGCACCAGTGCGCACCCAGGTCGAGACCGGGGACGGCTGGCTCGACTTCCAGCACTATTTCGTCCGCGAGCAATGCCGCCCGGCTGCCAGGGCGATCCGCTTCGAGGGCACGCCGGGCGCGGCGATGTCTCCGGGGCTGGCCGAGGCGCTGGGGCGCGACGATCTCGCCGCGGTGATCCTCTGCCCGTCAAATCCTTTCCTCAGCGTCGATCCGATCCTTGCGGTCGACGGGGTGCGCGACGCGCTGGCGGCACGCGACGTACTTTTCGTCGCGGTGTCTCCGCTGGTTGGCGGCCAGTCGCTCAAGGGACCGCTGGGCAAGCTGCTCGGGGAGCTCGGCCGCGAGAATAGCAACCGTGCCATTGCGGAGCACTATGCCGGCCTGCTCGACCATCTGATAATCGACGAGGCCGACGCCGCTGACGCTGAGGGCTTGCGCGCCATGGGAATTTGCGCAACGGTAACGGGAACAGTCATGTACGGAGCTGCTGAACGGGAGCGGCTCGCGCGCGTAGCACTGTCAGCTGCCCGACTTGGATAGGATGACATGGCACTTGCTGACCGTGAGCTGATTACACGCCTCCTGACTTCGCCTCTGGAAGATGTCCTCGCCGAAGCCTGCGCGCGCCGCGATGCGCGCGGTCCGGCCCGGATGACCTACTCCCCGAAGGTCTTCATTCCGCTGACACGGCTCTGCACCGACGTCTGCCACTACTGCACTTTCGCGACCACGCCCTCGCAGGTTCACGCGCCCTACCTGACGCCCGAGGAAGTGCTCGACATCGCCCGCGCCGGTGCTGCCGAGGGCTGCAAGGAAGCGCTGTTCACGCTCGGCGATGCTCCCGAGCGCCGCTACGCCGCCGCGCGCGACTGGCTGGCCGAGCGCGGTTTCAGCCGCACGATCGACTATGTCCGCCACTGCGCCGAGCTGGTGCTCAAAGAGACCGGCCTGCTGCCGCACGTCAACGCGGGCGTGCTCGAAGAGGCCGACTACCTGATGCTGCGTCCGGTCGCGGCCTCGTGCGGGCTGATGCTGGAAAGCACTTCGACCAAGATCCTCGAAAAAGGCGGGGCGCATTACGGCTCGCCCGACAAGGTGCCGGCCGTGCGCTTGGCCTCGCTCAAAGCCGCTGGCCGCGCGCGGGTGCCGATGACTTCGGGCATCCTGATCGGCATCGGCGAGACGCCTGAGGAGCGCATCGAGTCGCTGATCGCGCTGCGCGACGTGCATCTGGCCCACGGCCACCTCCAGGAAATCATCGTCCAGAACTTCTGCCCCAAGCCCGGCACAAAGATGGCCGAAGCGCCCGAGGCGACCGAGGCTGATTTCCTGCGCGTGATCGCCGCCGCGCGGATCATCCTGCCAGACGAAGTCTCGGTCCAGGCACCGCCCAATCTCAACGACGAGCGACTGGTCGAGCTGATCGGCGCGGGCATCGACGACTGGGGCGGCATCTCGCCCGTCACGCGCGACCATGTGAACCCCGAGGCGCCCTGGCCCGAGATCGAGCGGATGGAAGCGATCTGCGCGCGCGAAGGCCTGCCATTGGTCGAGCGTCTGACCGTCTATCCACGCTTCGTCGCCACCGATGATCTCTCGTGGATCGACGCCAAGCTGCGTCCGGCCGTGCTCAAGCTGTCCGACGCCGAGGGCCTCGGCCGCGACAGCCGCTGGAGCCCCGGCGTTTCCGATCACGCGCCCGCTACGCCTGCGCTGCCGCTCGGCCGTCGTTATGAGGGCCCGACCACGCCGGCGCTGCACCGCATCCTCGATCGTGCCGCCGGTGGCAACGAGCTGTCGGTCGAAGACATCGTCGCGCTGTTCGCCACGCGCGGCGCCCAAGCCCAGGCCGTGGTCGAAGCGGCTGACACGCTGCGCCGCGAGGCCAAGGGCGAGACGGTGACCTATGTCATCAACCGCAACATCAACTACACCAACATCTGTACCCATTCGTGCAGCTTCTGCGCCTTCTCGAAGACCAGCTCCAAGGGCGGTTTCCGCGACAAGCCCTACAACCTCGACCTCGGCGAGATCGCCGACCGTGCGCGCGAGGCCGTAGCCAAGGGCGCGACCGAGGTCTGCCTGCAGGGCGGCATCCATCCGACCTACACGGGCGACACCTATGCGAGCATCGTCCGCGCGGTGAAGGACGCCTGCCCGGATCTCCACGTCCATGCCTTCTCGCCGCTTGAAGTGTCGCAGGGTGCGAAGACGCTGGGTGTTTCGGTTAGCGACTACCTGAAGCGGCTCAAGGACGAGGGGCTGGGCTCACTGCCCGGCACCGCCGCCGAGATACTCCACGACGACATCCGCGCGCAGATCTGCCCCGACAAGCTGACCACGGCCGAATGGCTCGGCGTGGTGCGCGACGCCCACCTGGTCGGCCTGCCGACGACCTCGACGATCATGTACGGCCACCTCGAGCGGACCGAGCACTGGGCGCACCACTTGCTCGCCCTGCGGCGGCTTCAGGAGGAAACCGGCGGCATCACTGAATTCGTGCCGCTGCCGCTCGTTCACATGGAAGCGCCGATGTACCGGCGCGGGCAGAGCCGCAAGGGTCCGTCCTGGCGCGAGGCGCTGATGATGCACGCGGTGGCGCGGCTCGCGCTCTACGGGCAGATCGACTCGATCCAGTGCTCGTGGGTCAAGCTCGGCGTCGATGGCGCCGCGGCGGTGCTCGCGGCCGGTGCGAACGACCTCGGCGGCGTGCTGATGAACGAAAGCATTAGCCGCGCGGCGGGCGCCAGCCACGGGCAGGAGCTCAGCGTCGACGAACTGTTCCACGCCGCGGCTTCGGCCGGGCGGCCGCTCAAGCGGCGCACGACGCTTTACAAGATGCTGGACGAGGCGGAGCCGGAGATCGCTTAGGCGCGATCTTCTCTCAACCGTCACCCCTGCGAAGGCAGGGGTCCAGCTAAGCTCTCGTCACGGCACGGTTGGTGCGATGATGCAGCGTTAGCTGGGCCCCTGCCTTCGCAGGGGTGACGGTTCGTTTTGTGGTTTGGTCTCAACCCCGCATATAGACCGTCAGCGACCTGATCTTGCCCTCGTCGTCGAACCGGTAATGGTTCGTCGTGTGCCGCACGCTGCCGTCGGGCAGCTGCGCCTCGATCTCCGCCGCTATACCTTCCGATCCCACGAACCGGCCGCCCGGATTGGGGAAGGGAGAGCCCGAACCGAACACCATCGTCTGGAACTCGCGGATCGCAGCCTTACCCTCGAAGACCTGGCCATTCGGCAAGGCATAGGTCGCGTCCTCGGCGAACAGCGCCATCCAGGCGTCGATGTCCTTGGCGCGCACGGCCGCGAAATAGGCGTCGACCGTTGCCGAGCGATCGGCAGGGGCGGGCTTGCCTTCGGCCTCCGCGGCGGCGCGACGGAGCCGAGCCAGCATGACGTCGCAGGAGGCGAGCAGGCCGGCGAGCTGCGTGGTCTCGCGCACCTCCAACTCGCGGCAGTGATCGACGTCCTTCTTGAGCAGATCGTGCAGGCCCCGGATGCTCCCGGTTGCGCCCGTGCCTTCGCGCGGCAGGACCATGCCGGGACCGACGCGCAAGGCGAAGCTCTGCGCCGAACCGGCCATGAAGGCGTCGATCAGCTGCTGACGATCGAAGCCCATGTCGACGCCGATATCGACGATCGCCGCCGACATGCCGTAGTTGGCGATCGAGATCAGGTTGTTTAGCAACTTGCCTTCCTGCCCCCGGCCGACGGGGCCGAGGTGGGCGAGGTTCTTGCCGATCGCCTCGAGCCAGGGCCGGGCACGTTCCAGGTCTTCCGGTTCGGCGCCGACGTAAAGCGAGAGCTGGCCCTCGATCGCCGCCGGGCCGCCGCCCGAGACGCCGACGTCGACGAAACCGACGCCGTATTCCCTGGCTTTGGCAGCCAGCTTCTGCGCGAGCTCGGGCGAGACGGTCGAATGCAGGATCACCGTGCCGCCTTGGCCCAGCGCCTCGAACAGCCTGCCGTCGCCGGCCACGCTTTCGAGCTGATCGTCGGTCCGTACGCAGATGCCGAGCAATTCGGATTTCCCCGCCGTCTCGATCGGATCGCTGGTCGTCTCGGTTCCCGGCTCGTCGAAGGCGGCGAGCATTTCGGGCGAGTTGTCGCAGCCGATCACGGCGAAGCCGCTGCGCGCCAGCCGCCGCGCGATCGGCGCGCCCATGGAACCGAGGCCGATGAAGCCTGCGCGCGGCGTGCTCACGGCCGCATCACCCAGCCGCCGTCGATGTGGATCACCTGGCCGGTGATCCAGGCGCCGGCTTCGGAGCACAGCAGGATCGCCGCGCCGACCAGCTCATCGGGCTCGCCGCGGGGGCGGGTCGCGCAGGTCATCTGGAGGAACTGGATGAACGGGCTGTCGTCGGGTACGAGCAGCTTGCCGGCGTCGGACTTGACGTTGCCCGGCGCAATCGCGTTGCAGGTGATGTTGTCCTTGCCCCACTGCTTGGCGAGCGAGGTGGTCAGACCTACCAGCGCCAGCTTCGAGATGCCGTAGAGGCTGGTCGCGGGGAAGGCACCGCCCGAGGTCTGGTTGACTATCCGCCCGCCGCCGCGCTCGCGCATCGAGGGTGCGACCGCTCGGGCGCAGAGGAGCGCGCCGGTCAGGTTGACCGCGAAGGCCTTGTTCCAGGCCTCGACCGAGACCGTGTCGATCGAGTCGTAGGACACGTCGACCATCAGCGCGGCGTTGTTGATCAGGATGTCGACGCCGCCGAAAGCCGCTTTGGCCGCTTCCGCCATGGCCAGCGTCTGTTCCTCGTTGGAGACATCGACGCCTACCGCGATGGCCTTGCCGCCCGCCGCATTGATCTCGTCGGCGACGATCTGGGCGCCGTCCTTGTTGAGGTCTGCGACGACCACCGAGGCGCCGGCATTGGCGAAGCCCAGCGCATAGGCGCGGCCGATCGAATTGCCGCGGCCGCCGGCGCCGGTGACGACGGCGACCTTGCCGTCGAGGCGGAACTGGTCGAGCGAGAATGCCATTTTCGATTTCCTATCAAAATCCGTCCATCCTGAGCTTGTCGAAGAACTGTCCTTCTTGCGGCAGGTGCTGGGACGAAGAAAAAATGCAGCCCTTCGACAAGCTCAGGGTGATCGGGGTTAGGTGGTTAGCGGATCATTCCGGATTGGCCGCGGCGAGGAAGCGCGCAGAAATGGCGGCGATCTCGTCCGCGCCTTCATGGCCGGGGAGAACCGCCTTGAGCAGGTTCATGTCCTTGAGCAGCATCGGCGCGCCGGTGGCGAAGGCCGCGGGCGAAGGCAGGCGGGCGAAGACGCCGAAGCCGAAGCTGTTGCCGCTGCTCGCGGGGATTAGCTCGACGAAGGCCGCGCGGTCGATGCCGAGCGCCTGCGCCGCCTCGATCGCCGCCTGAGCTACGCCCATGTGCGCCGAGAGCATGGCGTTGTTTACGATCTTGGCGCGCTGGCCGGCACCGGCGGGGCCGAGCAGCGGGATCAGCCGGCCGAAGGTCTTGAACACCGGCAGGGCAGCCTCGTAAGCCTCCTGCCGCCCGCCGCACATCACGGTCAGCGTGCCCGCCTCGGCGCCGGGTGAGCCGCCGCTGACCGGGGCGTCGATGAGCTGGAGGTCGCGCGCGTCGCACTGGGCTTCGAGCTTGGCGACGGTCTCGGGCAGGATCGTCGAATGGATCGCGATGCGGCTGCCGGGCTTCATCACGGGGATGAGCTGGTCGGTGATCGACAGCACGTCGGCATCGTTGACCACGCAGATGCCGACATGGTTGCAGGCCGCGCCGAGCTCGGCGACGGTAGCCGCCGCTTTCGCACCCTTGGCCGTATAGGCCTCAAGCACTTCGGGCCGCCGCGCCCAGACGACGAGGTTCATGCCCGCGTCGACGATGCGGTGCGCCATGGGGCCGCCCTGGCTGCCGACGCCGATGAAGCCGATGGTTTCGCTCATATGCCCTCAGCCTGCCGTTATGCCGGCATCGATCGAGATGCAGGCGCCGTGATAGGAACGCCCCGCGGGCGAGGCGAGCAGCGCGAAGAGGTCGGCGACGTCGTCCACCTCGACCTGGCCGCGCAGGCCCGAGAAGCGCTGGATCAGATCGTACTCGACGCCCTCGGGCATGGTCATGCCGTTGGCGATGTTGGTTATCATCCCGCCCGGCGCGACCGCGTTGATGCGGATCGGCTTGCGCGAATATTCCATCGCCATGGACTTGGTCATGTTCAGGATTCCCGCCTTGCTCGCGCAATAGGCCGCGGCATAGGCCTCGCCGATGAGCGCTGCCGAGGAGGCGCAGTTGACGATCGCGCCATTGCTCTCAAGCAAATGCGGGATCGCCGCCTGCGAGAGGAAGAACGGTGCATTGAGGTTGACCGCGATGGTCAGCAGGTAGTCGCTCTGCGCCATCTCGTGGCTGTTGGCGAACTTGACGATCCCCGCGATGTTGCAGAGCGCATCGAGCCGGCCGAACTTCGCCACCGCCGCCGCCACCGCGCCCTTGCAGGCCTCGGGCTCGGCGAGGTTGGCGACGTGGGTCAGGACCTGCACGCCGTCCAGCATCGCCGCGGTCTCGGCCAGGGCATCGGCGTTGACGTCGACGATGCAGAGGTCCGCACCGGCCTGGGCGAGCTTGACCGCGGTCGCGCGGCCTAGCCCCGATGCGGCGCCGGTCACCAGCGCCGCTTTGCCCTTCATGTCGATTTCAATGCCCATGTCTTACTCGTTCCAGCCAAGGCCGGCTTCGACCTTCTGTGCCATCTGCATGATGATCCCGTTGACCAGCGAGGCGCGCGGCCAGCCGGCGTGGACGCCGTATTGAAGCGAGAACTCGAGCATCTCTTCGCGGGTGCAGTTGCCGCTCTTCATGCCCGCATAGAAGTGCGACTTGATCGGGATTTCGGCAGCGCTGTTGGCGACGGCGACCAGCGTGATCCAGCGGCGCGCGCGCTCGTCGAGACCCGGACGCCACCACATCTCGCCGAAGACGAAGTTGTTGATCGCTTCCTGGAACGGGTTCGACGAAGGCCCGCCGGGGAAGGTCATCGTCTTGGTGAATTCGGCCTGGCCCTTCTCGCCGCGCTCGACGGGATCCCAGGCTTCACCACGGATCGGCGGACATTCGGCGGGCTTGAGGCCCAGCGCCTGCTGCGCGCGGTTGATCGCCGCGTCGAGTTCCTGGCCGCGCGGCCAGCCGCCATAGACCGAGAGATGCAGCGCCGCCTCGCGCAGTTCGGCAAGGCTCAGCTCGCCGCTTTTCAGCGCACCACGGACGTAGCCGTCGATCATCGCGTCGCCGGCGGCGCTCATCACCGCGCCGGCCATCGAGATCAGATAGCGCGAACGGCGGTCGAGGCCGGGCCGGCTCCAGACTTCGGCATAGACGAAGTCGCGGACGGACTCCTCTACCGGCGTGCCCGCTGGCGCAGGAGACTGGCCGTTGACCTCGGCCTGCAGCGCAATGCCGCGATCGGTTCTTTCCCGGGGATCGAGTAACTGGCTCACTGTCCGCCTCCCAGCTTTGCGACGTTCATGTAGACGTTCTTGGGTTGCATGAATTCGTGCAGCCCCTCTATGCCGCCGAGCCGGCCGTGGCCGCTCTGCTTCCAGCCGCCGAACGGGACGTTGGGCTGCATCGCCTCGCCCGAGCCGTTGACCTGGATCTGGCCGGCCTGCAGCTCCCGCGTGACGTAGTGCGCGCGGTGCAGGTTGGTGGTGTGGACGTAGGCGCCGAGGCCGTAGGGCGTGCCGTTGGCCAGCGCGATCGCCTCGTCCTCGGTGTCGAAAGGCGTGACCGCCAGAACCGGTCCGAACACTTCGTTCTGCGCGATTTCGCTCTCGTGAGCGACATCGGCGAGGATGGTCACCGGCAGGTAGAAACCGTCAGCATGGTCGCCGCCCAGCCGCTCCCCGCCCGAGACGAGGCGGCCGCCCTGCGTGATGCCGCGCTCGACCATGCCGAGGATGCGGCTGATCGCCGGCTCGGAGATGACAGGGCCGAGCGTGGTCGCCTGATCCATCGGATCGCCGACTTTGATATGGCCGGCCATCGCGCTCAGGGTCTGGAGATAGGCATCATAGACGCCGCGCTGCACGAGCAGCCGAGTGCCGTTGACGCAGCCCTGGCCGTTCGCCGAAACGGCGCCCGAGAGCCCGCGCTTGGCCGCATCCTGCAAGTCGGCGTCGTCGAAGACGATGACCGCCGATTTGCCGCCCAGCTCCAGCCCGACAGGCTTCAGGCTCTGCGCGGCGCTGGTGAGGATCTTCTTGGCGGTCGCGCCCGAGCCGATGAATTCGATCTTGTCGACACCCGGATGCGCGACCAGCGCCTCGCCGGCATCGGGGCCGCCCGTGACGAGATTGACCACGCCCGCCGGAAAGCCGGCTTCCTGGATCAGTTCGACCAGCTTCATCGGGCTGTACGGCGCGAGCTCCGGCGCCTTGAGGACGATGCAGTTGCCCGCCGCCAGGGCCGGGGCCATGACCATCGTCGCTGCGAACAGCGGGCCGTTCCACGGCACGATGACGCCGACGACGCCGTAGGGTTCGTAGTTGACGAAGTCGTGCACCTCGCCCTGCCACATCGGGATCGTGCGGCCGTGGATCTTGTCGGCCCAGCCGCCGAAGTAGCGGAACTTCTGCGCGGCATCGTAGCCCATGTAGTTGGCGAAGGCCGCAAGCGAGCCGTTCTCGGCAATCAGCGAGGGGCCGAACTCGGCCGATTTCGCCTCGAACAGGGCGGCGAGCTTGAAGAACAGGTCGCGGCGCTTGTCGCCGGGCATGGCGCGCCAGGCGGGAGCGGCGGCGCGCGCAGCGGCCACGGCGCGATCGACGTCATCGGCATTGGCCATCGTGATCTCGCGGGTGACAGTGCCGGTACCGGGATAGACGTGAGCGAGGGTCGCGCCGCTGCCCTTTTCCTCACGGGTGTCGCCGATGATCAACGGATAGCGCGGCAGCGCGTCGAGCGCCGGTTGCCTGAAGGCCATGATGTCCTCTCCATGGGCGAGGCAAGGGGCCTCGCGAATCGTCATAATTAAATAGGCATATTTTTAGGCTGGCAAGCGGAATATGATGCGAGTATCATCGTCCTATCGATAAAAACATGCACATAATTGGATTATGCCGATGGTTGAGGAGGTTGAAGCCAAGAGCGGTGCGGGCAAGCGCCAGCTGGTCCAGCAGACCACCGATGCACTGCGCGAGCTGATCTTCGCGCGCGAGCCCGACGAGTTGATCGGATCGCTGCCCGACCTGGCGCGATTGCTGGGCGTAGGCATCGTCACGGTCCAGCAGGCGGCGCGCATCCTCGAGCACGAGGGGGCGCTCGAAGTGCGACGCGGGCCGGGCGGGGGCTACTACGGCAAGCGGCCCGATGCGGCGGCGCTCGAACGCTCGCTCGCGGCCTACATGCGCACGCGGCCGCACGGCTGGGAAGAGGCGCTCGACATGACCTCGCTGCTGTTCAACGAGCTCTGCGCCGCCGCGGCGCGCGAGGGCGACGCGGCGCTCCATCCCGAACTGCGCGGAATCGCCGACCGCATTGACCTCTGCCTGCGCGAGATCGATACGGGTGAGTGGGAAGAGGAATTCCAGGACCTGCTGTTCCGCATGGTCGAACGGCCGCTGTTCGAGCTGCTGACCCGCGTGACGCTTCGCTTCTCCACTACCCGCCCGCGGACCGAGCCGATCTATCGCGACGCCGCCGCGATCGAGGGTTGGAAGGCGGGCCGGCACCGGATCATCGACGCGATCCTGGCGCGCGACGGCGAACTGGCGCACTTCGAGGCGAACCGGAGTAACCGCGTAGTCGTGCTGGACTGGCTGCGCCGGGCGCGGGGATAATTCCTCCTCAAGCAAGCTCGAGGAGGAACCGAAATTACATCTTCCGGGTCTGTTCCCAGGCCGCGTCGGTCATCCAGGTATATTCGAGGTAGTGGCCGAACTTGGCGCGGCCATCGAGGTAGAGAAACTTGAGGTTGTCCCCGCCCATGTCGCGCTCCATCGCCACGGGCAGATCCTGCTGATCGACGCGGGCGCGGAAATCGGCCCAGTCCTTTACCCGCATGCATGTCTGATGGAAACGGATCGGACCGCCGTTCGACGGAGCATTGGCATAGATGCCGAGCGGGTCCTTGATTGCCTGGATCAGCTCGTACTGCATCTCGCCGATCCAGATGAAGCAGAGCCGGATGTGGTTGATGTACTCGCGGCCGTTGGCGTTCACCGGCTGCTCGACTTCGATGATGTGCGGTTCGTGCGTCATCCCGCGGCCGCGGAACTGGGCGATCCCTTCCTCGAGATTGTCGCATGCGTAGCCGAGCTGGTAGAGATGTCCTTCAAGCATTTCCGTTTCTCCCGATGTTTTCTCGCCAAAACCCGCACCGTCATCCCGGACTTGATCCGAGGTCCCGCTGTTCTTCCAGCGGTCGCAGACAACCGCGAGAAGTGGGACCCCGGGTCAAGCCCGGGGTGACGAGAATGGGGAGGCGCCTAGTTTACTTCCCTTCCGGCTCCACGTCGTAGCGCGACAGGTAGCGCTCGAAGTGCGGCGCGAGGCTTTCCTTCGACAGGCCGAACTGCGCCAGCTTGTATTCGTGGACGCCGAACTTGTCCTGCGGGTTGTCGTCGACCCAGCCCTGGATGCCGGCTTCGGCCTCTGCGGTGAATTCGTCGCCGAGCTCGGCATAAAGCTTCTTCGTCGTGCCGATCGGGTCGCGCGTCAGATCGGCGTAGTGGACGTCGATGATCTTGTCCTCGCCGAACTTGTCGCGGAAATCCATGATCCGGTTGACGTGCTGGAACTGCTGCCACGAATAGTTCTCGCCCAGCCACTGATGATCGACCTTGCCCATGAACATGTTGTGGCTGAGCTGGATCAGGCTCGCGAGCGAACCGGTGGCGGTATAGGGATCGCGGTGCGTCCAGATCACCCGCGCGTCCGGATAGACCTTGAACAGGTATTCGAGGAACAGTGAGTGCGACGGTTTCTTCAGGTTCCACACGCCCGGCGCCTTGTGCTGGAGCACCTGGAGGAACTTCTTGTGGTACTCGTAGGACGAGGTCATGTCGGTGCTGAAGATGAAGTCGCGGTACTTGGGCAGGATGCCCTTGGACTCGATCATCAGCGTCTTGAAATCGCCGGCCATCATGAACACGCATTCGTTCGGATAGACCGCCGAGCCGCGGTAGAACTTGCCCGCGGCGGGATTGGCCGCGAGCATCGCGCGCTCCTGCTCGAGCCGGGCGAGGGCGCGCGGATCGGTGTAGAGCGTCTCGGGCGTCGCCGGCGGTACCGGATCGTCGATCTCCCAGGTCAGCGGCGAGCGGCGGCCGGGATCGGCGGCGAGCAGGTTCGACATCAGCGTGGTGCCGGTGCGCGCCATGCCCATGACGAAGACGGGGCGTTCGATCTTGCGTTCGAGCAGTTCGGGGTTCTGCTTGAGGTAGCCGGCGATCTTCAGGCGGCTGCGCAGGTAGTGCAGCGTATCGTCCTTGGCACGCTGGATGCCCGCGTCGACATAGCGGCCGATGGCGATGCCGTCGTTGAAGTCCTCGACGAAGACTTCGAGGCCTTCGCGGTAGGTCTCGGCATCGAACGCGTCGATGCCGGTATCCTTGTGCGCCTGGTCGATCAGCGCGTCGACGGAGATGAGCTCGGCCATCGTCAGGGTCCTTCTTCCCGATGTTCAGTGACTAAGGCCCTGCGGCCCGTTGTGCGCGAGGTAACCCCTCCGGGGAGGGGGTTGGCAATGCGCTTGCAACCAGAGAACGGGACGGCTCGTCGAAATCGGGACAAGACCCGTCAGCCCGCGCCAATTCCCCCGCATCTGCCTTTGCCGGAACTGGCTGGGGCTGATCCCGACCGCGCGGCGGAAGGCGAAAGTGAAGCTCGACGGTGAGGAGAAGCCGAGCGTGAAGGCGATCGTCTTGACGTTCTCGCCCGCCACCAGCAGCCGCTTGGCGCCTTCCATGCGGCGGCTCTCGACATAGTCGCCGATCGAGCAGCCTCGGCTGACCTTGAAGCCGCGCGTGAGCTGGCGGACCGAGATGTTGCAGAGGTCGGCCAGCTCGCCGAGCGAGGGGAAGGTCGGATCGTCGGCCAGCCGCTCGTCGATCAGCCGCAGCCGCCAGCCGGCGAGGCCGCCCGTGGTCGGGCGCTCGTCGACTTCGAGGCAGAAGCGCGCCAGTTCGATCGCCAGTTCGCCGGTAAGGAATTCGAGCATGCGGCCGGCGGCGAAGCCGGGGTGGCGGACTTCCTGGGTCAGGCGGAACAGCAGCGCGCGGATGCGGGCGCTGGTGAGGTCGATCGTCGCCGCGAGCTTCTGGTCGGTCCAGGCGAGCTCGTGGCCGATCACCGCGCCCACCGCGGCGCGGTCGAGGAAGCAGAGCAGCGAGGCCTGCCGGCCGCTGTCGCCCTTGATATGCATGGCCTCGCCCGGCGGGATCATAAAGATGTCGCCGAGCCGTTCGAAGCGATGCGGCCCCCAGTGCTCGTGATAGCAGGCGCGCGCGTTGAGCGGGCGCGGTGTGAGGCACATGTTGATCTGATAGCATTCGGCGTCGCCGAGCGTGGATTCGGTCGCCGCGGGAATGTCGTAGCGGACGAGCTGCGCGACTGCCGCCTCGCCGCGCAGTTCCGCGTCGACGATGATCGTTGCCTCGCGCGTGGCTATCGGATCCTGTCCCAGCGGCATCGGAGCATTGTGTCTCTGATTAAACGGTCTGTCCCGGAATCTACAGATAGCGAGGTTGCGGCACAAGCGCGTCGGGAGGAAATCTGCGCGCCATAACGCGCCTGGGAAAAGGCGCCGTTCGCTCATGCCGAGGAGAGATGTTCATGGCGAAGGGCCTGTTCGATTGCACCGGCAAAGTGACCATGGTCACGGGCGGCAACAGCGGCCTCGGCCTTGGCTTCGCCATGGGCTGCGCCAGGATGGGCAGCGATGTCGCGATCTGGGCGCGGAACGAGGAAAAGAACGCCGCGGCCAAGGAGAAGCTGCTCGCTGCCGGCGCACGCCGGGTCGAGACTTACAAGATCGACGTGAGCTCGGAAGAGCAGGTCGCCGAAGGCTACAAGCAGCTCAAGGCCGACTTCGGCCGGCTCGACTGCGTCTTCGCCAATTCGGGCCGCAGCGCGAAAATGGGGCCGTTCATCGACATGGACTCGGCGGAATGGCATGATCTACTCGCGGTCAACCTGCACGGCGCCTTCTATACGCTGCGCGAAGGCGCGCGGCTGATGATCGAGCGCGCGGAAGCGGGCGAACCCGGAGGCAGCCTGGTGTTCTGCGGCAGCCTCTCGATGTTCCACGGCGTTGCCGGGATCTACAACTACGCGGCCTCTAAGGGCGGCATGGGTGCGGTCATCCGCAGTATCTCCTCGGAACTCGGCAAGTACGGCATCCGTGCCAACACGATCGCGCCGGGCTATATCAAGACGGGCATGGGCGAGGGCGGCGATCCCGCGCAGATGGCGCAGGTCGATGCGCATTTCTCGGCCAAGACGCCGATCCATCGACCCGGCTATCCCGAGGATTTCGAGGGCATCGCCGCCTACCTCTGCAGCGATGCTTCGAGCTTTCACACCGGCGACACCATCGTGATCGACGGCGGCAGCGTGATCCAGCCGCCCTACGCATTCAATTGAACGGTATTCGCGCGGCCCGTTTCGCCGCGCTTTAGGAGGAATAATGGCTAAAGGTTTGTTCGACTGCACCGGCAAGGTCACGCTGGTCACCGGTGGCAATGGCGGCATCGGCCTGGGCTTCGCCATGGGCTGTGCCAAGATGGGTGGCGACATCGCGATCTGGGCGCGCAATGCGGAAAAGAACGCCGCCGCCAAGGCCGAGCTGCTCGCGGCGGGCGCGGGCCGGGTCGAGACCTACATCGTCGATGTCGGGTCGGAAGAGGCCATCATCGCGGGCTACGAGCAGCTGATGGAAGACTTCGGCCGGCTCGACTGCGTCTTCGCGAACTCGGGCGCCAGCCCGCGCTACAATTCGGTCTTCGAGATGTCGACCGAGCACTGGCACGACTTCCAGAGCGTCGCGCTCCACGGCGCCTTCTTTACCCTGCGCGAGGGTGCGCGGCTGATGAAGGCGCGCGCCGAAGCCGGCGAGCCGGGCGGCAGCCTCGTCGCCTGCGGTTCGCTCTCGCTGTTTCAAGGGCTGGCGGGCAAGATGGAATATGCCGCTTCGAAGGCAGGCGTCGCCGCGGTCATCCGCTGCCTTGCCGCCGAGATGGGCGAATACAATATCCGCGCCAACATCGTCGCTCCGGGCCTGATCATCACCCCGATGATGGGTGACCGCGAAGGCCCTGCCGCCAAGTACCTCGAAGGCACCTATGGCCCGACGACCCCGCTCAAGCGCACCGGCTACCCCGAGGATTTCGAGGGCATCGGCGCGTTCCTCTGTTCCGACGCTTCGTCGTTCATCACCGGTGAGACCATCACCGTCGATGGCGGCTACATGATCCGCGCCTGATCGGCGACCTGGGAGAAAAGACGATGAAGGTCCTCAACATCCACGAAGTCGGCGATGTCCGCCTCGACGACTACGAGCTGCCCGAAGCCGGTCCCAAGGACGTGGTGGTCAAGATGAAGGCCGTAGGCATCTGCGGCAGCGACCTGTCCTACATCAAGTGGGGCGGGATCATGCGCAAGCCGGGCGGCGTGACGCCGATCGGTCACGAGGGCGCGGGCGAAGTGTTGCGCGTGGGCAGCGAGGTCACGGGCATCACGCCTGGCGATGCGGTGATCATCAACCCGATGAACACGCCGAGCGCGGTCGGCAGCGGCGGTCCCGAAGGCGCCTTCGTCAACGAGCTGCTGGTGCGCGAAGCGCGCCTCAACGACTCGATCCTGCCGATCCCCGAGGGCATTCCCTACGAGATCGCCGCGATGTGCGAGCCGCTGGCGGTCGCGATGCACGGCGTCAACCGCATGGAGGTCAAGGCCGGCGACAAGGCCGTGGTCTTCGGCTGCGGCCCGATCGGGCTGGGCATGATCCTCTGGCTGGTCGACCGCGGCGTGACCGACGTCATCGCGCTGGATCTCGCGCAAGAGCGGCTCGACCGCGCCTTGGCGCTGGGTGCGCGTGCCGCGTTCAACCCACGCGAGGTGAACATCGCGGAGGAGATCGGCAAGCTCCACGGCACCGAGATGTGCATGCACAAGCAGGCTGTCGGCACCGACGCCTTCATCGATGCCGCGGGCGGCCCTACTGTCATTAGCGATGTGATCAACATGGCGAAGTTTCATTCGCGCCTAGTCGTTACGGCGGCCTACATGAAGCCGGTCGAGACGCCGTTCTCCACGATGCTGACCAGTGAGATGACGATCACTACTGCGGTCGGCTATCCGACCGAGATGCCCGACGTGATCGCGGCGATGCCGCGGCTCAAGGACAAGATCGCCTCGTTGATCAGCCACCGTGTGGCTTTCGACGACGTGCTCGACGGGCTGAAGATCGCGGCGCAGCCGGATTCGGCCAAGGTCATGGTGCATTTCGACGGGGCTGGGGCATGAGCGACACCAAAGAGGTCAACCCGCTCGCCAAGCTGGTTCGTGCGGGTGACGTGCAGACCGAGGCCGTGCAGGTCACCCCCTTCATCTTCCTCGCGCACGGCGTTTCGAACGCGCACCTCGTCACCACGAGCGATGGTGACGCCATCATCAACGCCGGCATGCCCGAGGACGGCGAGCGCGCGAAGAAGCTGTTCGCGCCGCATCGCACGGGGCCGGTGCGCTACGTCATCCTGACGCAGAGCCACGCCGACCACTTTGGCGGCGTGCCCGAGTTCCTCGAAGAGGGCACGAAGATCGTCGGCGGTCCCGACTATGTCGGCGCGCGCGACGACATGATGGGGCTGCAGTCGTTCTTCGGGAAGCGGACCTTCAAGCTCTGGGGCACGGCGCTCAAGCGCGACAAGCCGCCGCTGCCGATCCCGCACATCACGCCGGACATCTTCGTCGACCGCGAGCTGACGCTCGAAGTCGGCGACCGCACCTTCCAGCTGATCCACGCGCCCGAAGGCGAGACGGTCGACAACATCGCGGTCTGGATGCCGAAGGAGAAGGTGGTCTTCACCGGCAACACCTTCGGCCCGATCTGGCTGTCGATGCCGTTCCTCAACACGCTGCGCGGCGACAAGCCGCGGCTGGTCAAGACCTACCTGAAGTCGCTCGAGAAAATCCGCGATCTCGGCGCCGAGATCGTCGTGACCGGCCACGGCGAGCCGATCGTCGGCAAGGACAAGATCAAGGCGGATCTCGACAAGATGCACGCCGCGGTCAGCTATGTCCGCGACTACACGCTCGAGGGCATGAAGAAGGGCAAGACCGTGCACCAGCTGATGCACGAATTCGCTTTTCCCGACGACATCCGGATCGGCGACTTCCACGGCAAGGCGATGTGGGCGGTCAAGTCGATCTGGCGCGAATATTCGGGCTGGTTCCACTATGAGGACGGCACGACGGAGCTTTACGGCGTGCCGCGGTCGAGCATCGATGCCGACATTGTCGAGCTCGCGGGCGGGGCGGACAAGCTCGCAGCGCGGGCGCAGGCGCGGCTCGATGCCGGTGAGCCGCTGCAGGCGCTGCATCTCGTCGCCATCGCTCTCGGCGCCGAGCCGAGCAACCGTGCCGCATTGGGCGTGAAGAAGGCGGCTTCGCAGCTCCTGCTCGAGCGCTCGGGCCAGGGCAATCTCAGCGAGACGATGTGGCTGCGTTCTGAGATCGCCGAGGTGGACGCGGCGCTGGGGGAGTAGCTCTCACTTATCCTCCATCGTCACCCCTGCGAAGGCAGGGGCCCAGCTGACGGCGCCTCCATGCGCCCTTCGTTTCGAGCCGAGAGCTCGGTTGGGCCCCTGCCTTCGCAGGGGTGACGGGCTTTACATTAGGGGCCGACCAAGCGGGCTTGCTAGGCAAACGGCACCAGCCCCGTCAGCATCATCCGCACTAGGTCGGCCTGTCCGCTCGCCCCGGTCTTGGCATAGATCCGCTTCGAGTAGTTGCGCGCCGTCTCCTGCGTGAGCTGGAGCTCGGCGCCGGCCTCGACGATCGAGCTGCCCTGGCTGATCGCTTCGGCCAGCGCCGCCTCGCGCGTCGACAGGCCCAGGGTTGCGGCCACAACGGGCACCGCGCTTTTCGCGTTTTCGCGCCGGTCGCGGCGCACGAGGCCTATCGAATAGCCGCTGCTGAGCGGGCTGTCGGCGGCGATCGGCGCGCGCCGCAGCAGCATGTCCTTGCCCAGCCGGTCGTCGAAGCGGACCGTTCGGCGTGCGTCGGACCCGGCGGTCGACAACTCCCGGCAGGCAGCGCTGAGTGCTTGCATCGGTCCGGCGCGGAGCTGGGCGCGGCCGGTGCTTTGCCCGGTGCTCTGGATGTCGAGTTCCTCGGTCGCGATGCGGTCGGCAATGATCGCCTGGCTGCTGGCGTCGAAGATCGCCTGGCCGACGCCGAGCAGGGCCAGCGCGTCCTCGGCGATCGTCGCACGCAGACGCAGGCCGCGCAGTTCCATGAGCAGGCCCAGCGCCAGCGCGACATGCGGGGCGAGCGCGGAAAGCAGCGCGCTGTCGCCCGCGCCGAAATCGAGCCGGTCGTGCAGCAGCACCAGCCATGCGTTGTGATCGCCGCGCGCGACGATGCGGATGAAGCGGGCATGGGCGACCCAGGCCGCATCGAGCACGCCCCGCTGGCGCCGGATCGCCTCGGGGCTTTCCGACAATGTCGTCTCTTCGAGCGAATAGACGCGATTGGGGCGCAGCGCAGCATAGGGCAGCAGGCCGGCCTCGCTGAAGGCTTCGAGATCGAACGGCGTCGCGCTCGGCGCATAGCCGTGGACGCGGATGGTCCGTTTGATCGGCGGCATGCCCGACATCCCGCCCGGTCGGATGAACAGGTGCAGCCGCTGCGCGCGGGTGCGCGCGAGCAGGCGGTGAAGGAAAGTGTCCCAGAGCGGCTCCTCGTCGACGCCGGTGAACAGCGGCAATAGGAGGTCGCGTTCGTCGATCGTACCGAGCGCCATGCACTTTGCTCCCATATGGGAGCGTTCTGGTCAAGCGCGACTCGTCATGTAGCCGTCAACCGCACCCGAGAAAACGCCGGGTGCTGGAGAGGGATCGATGAGCACACTTTCCAGAACCACACTGACGCACCTGCAGCGGCTCGAAGCCGAAGCCATCCACATCATGCGCGAAGTCGTCGCCGAAGCAGAGCGCCCCGTGCTCATGTATTCGGTCGGCAAGGACAGCGCCGTCATGCTGCACCTGGCGCGCAAGGCGTTCTATCCGTCGCCGCCGCCGTTCCCGCTGCTCCACGTCGACACGACCTGGAAGTTCCAGGAAATGTACAAGCTGCGCGACAAGATGGCGACCGACAGCGGCATGGATCTGATCGTCTATCAGAACCCCGAAGCGATCGAGCGCGGGATCAACCCGTTCGACCACGGCGCGCTCCACACCGACATGTGGAAGACCGAGGGGCTCAAGCAGGCTCTCGACAAGTACGGCTTCGATGCGGCCTTCGGCGGCGCCCGCCGCGACGAGGAAAAGAGCCGCGCCAAGGAGCGCATCTTCTCGTTCCGCACGGCCTCTCACGGCTGGGACCCGAAGAACCAGCGGCCCGAGCTGTGGAACCTCTACAACGCCCGCAAGAACAAGGGCGAGTCGATCCGCGTCTTCCCGATCTCGAACTGGACCGAGCTCGACGTCTGGCAGTACATCCACCTCAACGACATCCCGATCGTGCCGCTTTACTTCGCGGACGAGCGCCCCACGGTGGAGCGCGACGGCATGCTGCTGATGGTCGATGACGACCGCTTCCCGCTGAAGCCCGGCGAAGAGCCGGTGATGCGCTCGATCCGTTTCCGCACGCTCGGCTGCTACCCGCTGACCGGCGCGGTCGAGAGCCATGCCAAGACGCTTCCCGAAATCATCCAGGAAACGCTTCTGACCACCACGTCGGAGCGCCAGGGCCGCGCCATCGACAAGGACGCCGGCGGTGCCGGCATGGAAGTCAAGAAGCAGCAGGGGTACTTCTGATGTCGGATACCAACACCCAGGACCCGATCTACGTCACCGAGGCGCTGATCGCCGAGGACATCGACGCCTATCTCGACCAGCACCAGCACAAGACCATGCTGCGCTTCATCACCTGCGGGTCGGTGGACGACGGCAAGTCGACGCTGATCGGCCGTCTGCTCTACGATTCGAAGATGATCTTCGAGGACCAGCTCGACGCGTTGACTGCCGATTCCAAGAAGGTCGGCACCCAGGGCGCCGAGATCGACTTCGCGCTGCTCGTCGACGGCCTTGCCGCCGAACGAGAGCAGGGTATCACGATCGACGTCGCCTACCGCTTCTTCAACACCGAGAAGCGCAAGTTCATCGTCGCCGACTGCCCGGGCCACGAGCAGTACACGCGCAACATGGTGACGGGTGCCTCGACCGCCGACCTCGCGGTCATCCTGATCGACGCGCGCAAGGGCGTGCTCGTCCAGACGCGGCGGCACTCGTACCTGTGCCACCTGATCGGCATCAAGAATCTGGTCCTCGCGGTCAACAAGATGGACCTCGTCGACTACAGCCAGGACGTCTTCGACAAGATCGTTGCCGACTATACCGAATTCGCCAAGTCGATCGGTATCGAGAGCTTCACCGCGATGCCGATCTCGGGCTTCAAGGGCGACAACATCACGGGCTCTTCGGAGAACACGCCCTGGTACAAGGGTCCGAACCTGATCGAGCACCTCGAGGCTGTCGAAGTAAATTCGGCGCGCGACGCCAGCAAGCCGTTCCGCATGCCGGTGCAGTGGGTCAACCGCTCGAACCTGTATTTCCGCGGCTTCTCGGGCCTCGTTGCCACGGGCAGCGTCAAGGTCGGCGACACCGTTCGCGTCCTGCCCTCGGGCAAGACCTCGACTGTGTCGAAGATCGCCGCAATGGGGTCATCGACCGCGCTGCCCGACGCCAAGGATCTCACCACCGAGCAATACCTCGAACACATCACTGGCCAGGACGAGGCCGTCGCGGGTGAATCGGTGACGATCTGCTTCGCCGACGAGATCGACTGCTCGCGCGGCGACGTCATCGCCACGGCGGACAATCCGCCCGAAGCGGCCGACCAGTTCGAATCGACCGTGGTCTGGCTCAACGACGAGCCGCTCCACGTCGGCCGCGCCTATTGGCTGAAGCTCGGCACGCAGACCGTCTCCGCGACGGTCCGTGAGCCAAAATATACGGTCAATGTCAACACGATGGAGCACGTTGCGGCCAAGACGCTCGAACTCAATGCCATCGGCGTCGCCGAGCTTTCGACCGACAAGCCGATCGTGTTCGAGGCCTATGCTGAGAACCGCACGCTCGGCGGCTTCATCCTGATCGACAAGATCACGAATGCCACCGTCGCTGCGGGCATGCTGAACTTCTCGCTTCGCCGCGCCCAGAACGTGCATTGGCAGGCGCTCGATATCAGCCGCGAGAAGCACGCCGATCTCAAGAACCAGAAGCCTGCGGTGCTGTGGTTCACCGGGCTCTCGGGCTCGGGCAAATCGACGATCGCCAACCTCGTTGAGAAGAAGCTGCACCGGATGAACCGGCACACCTTCCTGCTCGACGGCGACAACGTGCGCCATGGCCTGAACAAGGACCTGGGCTTCACTGAGGCCGACCGCATCGAGAACATCCGCCGCGTCGGCGAAGTGGCGAAGCTGATGACCGACGCCGGTCTGATCGTCATCACCGCCTTCATCTCGCCGTTCAAGGCGGAGCGCGAGATGGTGCGGTCGATCCTGCCCGACGGCGAGTTCTTCGAAGTGTTCATCGATACGCCGCTGAGCGTGGCCGAGGAGCGCGACGTGAAGGGCCTATACAAGAAGGCGCGTGCGGGCGATCTCAAGAACTTCACCGGCATCGACAGCCCCTACGAGGCGCCGGCACGTCCCGAGATCCGCATCGACACGACCAGCGTGACGCCCGACCAGGCGGCCGAGATAATCGTCGACAAGCTGCTGGGAGACGCATGATGACCATTTCTCCGGAGAACATGACCGACGCCGATCTCGCCGCCCATCTCGCCGAAGTCTGCGGCAAACTGCTTCTCGAAGTCCGTGCCTCGGGCATGCTGTCGCTGAAGGCGCTGGGCAAGGCAGGCGACGCCACTGCCAACCAGTTCCTCTGCCACGCCCTGCGCGAGCAGCGGCCGAACGACGGGCTGCTGTCCGAGGAGGAAAAGGATAATCCGGCGCGGCTCGAGCAGAGCCGCGTGTGGATCGTCGATCCGGTCGACGGCACGCGCGAATATGGCGAGGAGCGCGCCGACTGGGCGGTCCACGTCGGCCTGGCGATCGACGGTGTTGCCACGGTTGGTGCGGTGGCGCTGCCGGGGCTGGGCGTGGTCCTGCGCACCGACACGCCAACGCTGATCCCCTCGGCGCCTGAGAAGCTGCGCATGGTCGTCAGCCGCACGCGTCCGGCGCGCGAAGCGACCGAAGTGGCGGAGCGCATCGGCGCCGAGCTGGTGCCGATGGGCTCGGCCGGGGCCAAGGCCATGGCGATCCTGCGCGGCGAGGCGGATATCTACCTGCATTCGGGCGGCCAGTATGAATGGGACAGCTGCGCGCCGGTTGCCGTTGCGCTGGCGCACGGGCTCCATTGCTCGCGCATCGACGGCAGCCCGCTCGTCTACAACCAGGCCGACGTCTACATGCCCGACCTGCTCATCTGCCGGAAGGAACATGCCGAGCGCGTGCTGGCGGAAGTTGCCGCGATCGGCTGAAATCCGCGCTTTCCTGAATGATCGAACGCGAGCGCGCATCGGCCTCCAATAGGGCCGGTGCGCGCTCTCTGTTTGAACCACGTATTTTTCCCTAGGCCCCAAAAGACACACCCGCAAAAAAACTGAGGGTATCTCGTTAAAAAGAAGAGAACGCCTCGTTTTTGCTCTGGCCAAGCATTTGCACGGCCTCTAGCAGCCCCTCCCGTGCCTGGTCAGGAGTGACCGGCCAGCGTCGTTCCGTTGACCGGAACGGAACGATACGTGCTCACGGGCCCGCAAGGAGGGCCCACAGGGAGGAACTGCTCTTGAAACGCATTAGCTTTGTTGCATTGGCCAGCGTCAGCCTGCTCAGCCTTGCCGCGCCCGCCATGGCTCAGGAAGCCGCCGCGAAGGATGGGGACGAAAACGTCGCCGATACCGGCGATATCGTCGTCCAGGCGCGCCGCCGCGACGAATCGTCGCAGGAAGTGCCGCTGGTGGTCAACGCCGTTACGGCGGACTCCATGGCCAAGCTCAACATCCGCGAGTTCCAGGATGTCCAGTCGCTCGTTCCAGGCCTGCAGATGTCGAGCAGCGCCAACGGCATCGGCACCCAGGCCACGCTGCGTGGCGTCGCCTATGACGTGAACGCCAGCGGCAACAACGGCACGATCGAATTCTATCAGAACGACGCGCCGATTTCATCGGGCATGCTGTTCCAGTCGATGTTCGACGTCGGCCAGGTCGAAGTCCTGCGCGGGCCCCAGGGCACGCTGCGCGGCCGTGCCTCCCCGTCTGGCTCGATCACCGTCACCACGCACCGTGTCGATCTCAACGAGGCCGGCGGCTATGTCCAGGGCACGGTCACCGATACCGGCACGACCAATGCCAATGTCGCGCTGAACGTGCCGATCATCGAAGACAAGCTCGGTGTTCGCGTCGCCGGCGTTTACGACGAAGGCGACGGCAACGAGGTTCGCAGCGTCAACAATGCGCTCGATCCCTACATCAAGACCCGCGGTGGCCGCGTCTCGCTGCGCGCCGAACCGGTGGACTTCCTCAGCCTGTCGGGCAGCTACACGACGACCAACCGCAAGGCGCTGCAGTACGACCAGGTCGGATCCATGTCGATCTCGACGGTCGGCGGTGCGACCGGACCGGTCCTGATCGACGCCGACGATCGCCGCGCGGTGCAGTTCATCCCGCGCAACTACGAGCAGACTTTCAAGATCTGGAACTGGCAGGCCCAGGCCCGCTTCGCCGGCCAGAAGCTCGACTACGTCGGCTCGCACTCGACGCAGAAGCTGCACACGGTAGATCCCAACGACGACGGCGGCTTCTTCAGCGCGACCAATCCGGCCGCGCTGCTCGGGGCCAACCAGACCACCAACACAGGTGCCACGCAGACGACGCATGAGCTTCGCCTGTCGAACGAAGAGCGCATCGCGGGCATGTTCGACTACGTTGTCGGCGGTCTCTACAACAAAATGAGCACGAGCACGTCGCTGGTCACGCAGACGCCGCTGTTCGCCGGTCCCGGTCCCAGCTTCTTGGCCATCGTAAACACGCCGGTAGCGCGTCCTTCGGCGACCAAGGAGCAGTCGCTGTTTGGCAATGTCACCGCGCACATCGGTGAGAAGACCGAGATCTCGGTCGGCACGCGCTACATCGACTACCACGCCGAGGGCAATCTGATCATCAGCGGTGTGACCATCCCGGCGGCTGCGGAAAATCGCGATGCAAGCCACTGGATCTACTCTGCCTCGGTCAAGCACAACGTGACGCCGGACCTGATGGTCTACGCCTCGTTCGGCAGTTCGTGGCGTCCGGGCTCTTCGACCAACGCGATCCAGTTCCGCGATCTCGCCAACCCCGGTCCGCTACTCTCGTCGTTCTACTTCCCGGGTGACGAGACCTCGAACTCCTACGAAATCGGCTTCAAGTCGAGCTGGCTGGACCGCCGCCTGCGCGTGAACGTCACGGCCTATCACCAGGACTTCAAGAACTACGCTTATTCCTCGCCGAACGTCTATGCGGCCGGCCTGGACGCCACGGGTTCGCAGCGCGTGTTCCTGGCGGCCCCCGCCATTGCGGTCGGCGTGCCGGCGAAGGTCGACGGTGTCGAAGGCGAGATCGATTTCCGCGCCAGCGATCGCTTCAACATCGGCGTTTCGGCCAGCTACTCGCTCAGCAAGATCAAGAACGGCGTGGTTCCGTGCAACAACTACGGTGGTACGGTTCCGACCTATGCGCAGATCATTGCCGCCAACAACGGCCAGCAGATCGCGACTTGCACGGTGAACTACCGCGCCGGTCTCAGCGCACCGTTCGCCGCGACGGCCCAGTCCGAGTACAAGCATCCCATCAATGACACGATGGAAGGCTACGTTCGCGGCCTGATGACCTTCAGCGGCAAGTCGCAGAACGATCCTGCCAACGCGTTCGACGACGTCAGCAGCTATGCCCTGTTCAACTTCTTCGCCGGCATCCGCGCTGCGGACGGTGGCTGGGAACTGGGCGGCTACGTCAAGAACGTGTTCAACGCGGAGCGCGTGCTGTCGCGGACCGCGCAGCCGCTGGGCGTGAGCTACACGCAGATCACGTCCACGGGGGCCATCGGCCAGTCGGGTGCCAGCGCCTATCGCGGCATCACGATGACCGCGCCGCGCGAGTTCGGCGTGTCGCTGACGGCGCGCTTCGGGTCGCGCTGAGCTCCGTCGGAGCGACAAAGAGAGGCCGGCGGGAAACCGCCGGCCTTTTCGTTTGACCGGGCGGCTCGCGGGAAATAGGCGACAGTGCTGATCATCAGAGGGTGAAGGCGAGAGGATGGAAAGTCGACCCAAGCGGCGGCCGCGCGATCCCGATGCGACGCGCGAGGTGATCCTCGAGGCCGCGCGTACCCTGTTAGCCAAGGACGGGCCCGAAGGCATCAGCCTTTCCGAAGTCGCCCATCTCGCCGGCGTCAACCGCGGCACCGCCTACCAGCATTTCGAAACGCGCGAGAAGCTGATCGAGGCGACCGTCGCCTGGGCTTCGGACAAGCTGTTCCGCGCAGCTTTCGGCGATCCCGAAAAGATCGGCGAGCGCCGTATCGAAGAGACCGACATTGCCGCCATGACCGAGCGGCTGGCCGCTTTCGCCATGGAGAACCACGAGCTCTGCCGCGTCTGGCTGATGCAGGTGCTGGCTTCGCCGGACCCGTCGCAGGACCCGTTCTGGCGTGAATATTGCGGCTCGCTCGAACGCTGGGCGGCCAGCGATCTGGCCGTGCCGGGGATCGACGCAGAGGTGCTTTCGGTGATGAACCTCGCCGGCATTTTCCTCTGGCCGATCTGGGCGCGTGCCCATGCCGAGGATGACGCCGGCCGCGCCGCGCTGGGGCAGCGTTTCGCCCGCGAAACGCTGCGTTTGTCGATGTATGGCTCCTTGCGGGCCGAGGCTTACCCCGGCATAGCTGAACGCCTGCGCAGCATGCGAGACGGAGAGTCGGACGCAGGCGCCTGACCCCCATTCCACGGTCCGAAAGACCGACCCAGATCGACCATCATTCAAGGGAGTTCTTATGTTTAAAGCGATCCTGATCGAAAAGACCGACGACGGCCAGAAGGTCTCGGTGACTGAGCTCGACGAGAGCCAGCTGCCCGAAGGCGACGTCACGATCGACGTCGACTATTCGACAATGAACTACAAGGACGGCCTCGCCATCACCGGCGACGGCCCGGTCGTGCGCCGCTGGCCGATGGTCCCGGGCATCGACCTTGTCGGCACGGTCAGCGAGTCGTCGAACCCGAACTTCAAGGCGGGCGATTCCGTCCTGCTCAACGGCTGGGGCGTGGGCGAAGTGCACTGGGGCGGTTTCGCCACCAAGGCGCGGCTCAAGGGCGACTGGCTGGTCAAGCTGCCGTCGACCTTCACCGGCCTTCAGGCCATGGGCATCGGCACTGCCGGCTACACCGCTTCGCTCAGCGTCGACGCGCTGGTGAACTTCGGCGTGACGCCGGCCGACGGCGAAGTCCTCGTCACCGGCACGCCCGGTGGCGTCGGCTCGGTCGCGGTGGCGCTGCTCAAGAAGGCGGGCTTCACCGTCGTCGCGTCGATCGGCGACGAGAGCGAGAAGGACTATCTGACCAGCCTCGGCGCCGACGACTTCGTCTTGCGCTCGGACTATTCGGAGCCCGGCAAGCCGTTCCAGAAGGAGCGCTGGGGCGCGGTGGTCGACTCGGTCGGCAGCCACACGCTGGCCAATGCCATCGCCCAGACCAAGTACCGCGGTACGGTCACTGCCTGTGGCCTCGCCCAGGGCAGCGACCTCGCCACTACCGTCATGCCGTTCATCCTGCGCGGCGTCTCGCTGCTCGGCATCGACAGCGTGATGTGCCCGCAGAAGCCGCGCCAGGCTGCCTGGGATCGCCTCGGCCGCGATCTCAATCCGGCGCTGCTCAACACGATCGCCACCGAGATTAGCCTCGGCGAGACGATCCAGGGCGCGCGCGATCTGATCGACGGCAAGATCCGGGGGCGCCTGATTGTCGACGTGAAGCGCTGAAGACTTCCTGTCGGTCGCAGTCGATCGGGCTGCGACCGACGGGGCTAGGGAGAGATGAGGACATGACCAGCAAGGTCCAGGTAGCGGACGGCCTGTCGATCGCCCGCGGCATTCCGCTTGCCGAAGAGACTGGCATCGGCCCTCTGACGCTCGGCCGCTACGTGCGCGAGATCGTGCAGCGTTACGGCCCGCGCGAGGCGGCGATGATCGAGCTCGATGGAAAGGTCGAGCGCTGGACCTATGACCAGATGCTGGCCAAGTCGCTTGAAGTCGCCAAGGCGTTGATCGCCAGCGGCACCGGCAAGGGTACGCGCGTCGGTATCCTCGTGACCAACCGGCTCGAATTCCTCTCGAGTGTGTTCGGCGCAGCGCTGGCCGGTTGCATCGCCAATCCGATCAGTACCTTCTTCACCGCGACCGAGCTCGACGAAGTGCTCAAGCAGTCGGGCTGCTCGGTGCTGCTGCTCGAACGCAAGGTCCTCAAGAAGGACTTCGCGAGCATGATGATCGAGCTCGAACCCGCGATCGCCTCGGCCAAGCCCGGCGAGCTCGCCTCGCAGCGCTATCCCTATCTTCGCCACCTGGCGTTGGTCGACAGCGACACGGGTGAGGGCGCGATCGAGGGCTGGAGCACGTTCCTCGCGCGTGGCCGCGGCGTGGCTGACGAACTTGTCGAGGCGACGACCGAGCAGGTCTCGCCCGCCGACCCGGGGCTGCTGTTGTTCTCCTCGGGCTCGACCGGTAAGGCCAAGGGCATCCTGAGCGCCAATCGTGCGGTCTGCCTCCAGATTTGGCGTTGGCCGCAGTGGTACGACATTCAGCCCGAGGCGCCGCCGCGGACCTGGTCGGCGAACGGCTTCTTCTTCTCGGGCAATTTCGTCATGGCGCTCGGTGGCGCGCTGTCTTTGGGCGGCACACTGCTGCTCCAGCGTTGGTTCGACGCCGAGGAGGCGCTGGCACTGATGGACAAGGAAAAGGCGACGATGCCGCTCGCCTGGCCGCACCAGTGGGCCCAGCTCGCCGCTGCGCCGAACTACGACAGCGTCAACCTTTCGTCGCTGCGCTATCTCGACAAGACGATGCTGTTGGCCAAGCATCCGACCGTCCATACCGAATGGACGGAACCGGGCCAGGCCTATGGCAATACCGAGACCTTCACGCTGATCACGGTGTTCAAGGCGGGCACGCCGCGCGAGGTGGCCAGCACCAGCCACGGTCAGCCCACCGCCGGATCGACAGTCAAGATCGTCGATCCGCTGACCGGCGAGACGATGCCGCTGGGCGAGGAGGGCGAGATCGCGGTCAAGGGTCCGACCCTGATGCTCGGCTACGTCGGCATCCCGCTCGACCAGAGCCTCGACGACGAGGGCTTCCTACGCACCAGCGACGGTGGCTATCTCGATGCCGAGGGTCGGCTGTTCTGGAAGGGCCGGCTCAACGACATCATCAAGACCGGCGGCGCCAACGTTTCCCCGCTCGAGATCGACGCGGTCATCCGCGATCACCGCGGCGTCAAGCTGACCCAGACCGTCGGCGTGCCCGACGAGCTTCTGGGCGAGCTGGTCGTCGCCTGTATCGTGGCGCGTGAGGGCGTGACCCTGACCGAGGACGAGATCAAGGCCTTCGCCAAGGAGAAGCTCGCCGCCTACAAGGTGCCGCGCCGCGTGCTGTTCTTCGCTGAAAGCGATTTCGCGACCACCGGCAGTTCCAAGATCAAGACCGCGGATCTGCGCAAGCTCGCCGGCGATCGTCTGAAGGAGAGTGCATGATGGCCGATTTCTCGGACTGGCTGGCGATCGCCAATCTCAAAGCTGCCTATTGCCGGTTGCTCGACACCAAGGACTGGGAGGGCTGGGGCCAGCTCTTCACCGAGGATTTCCTGCAGGACGTCTCGCCCAGCGGCGGCGGAGTGTTCCATGGCCGCGAGGCTGCGGTCGCAGCGACCCACGCATCGATCGAAACCGCCAAGACCGCGCACCAGGTGCATTTCCCCGAGATCACCATCGACGGCGACGAAGCGCGCGCGATCTGGCCGTTGCAGGACCGGCTGATCTGGGAGGACGGCCGCTCGCTGAATGCTTTCGGCCACTACCACGAACGCTATGTCCGCACTGCCGAAGGCTGGCGCATCGCCGAGCAGAAGCTGACCAGGCTGATCGTGGATTATGAACAATAACGAGATTGCTCAGCTGGTTTGTTCACCTAGCTGAGGATAAGACTGGATTATAGTAAGCTTTGTTACTAATTGCCCGGCATGGACGAGAACATCGGTACAATGCTGGCCCAGGTGTCCCGCCTGTTGCGACGCAGCTTCGATGCGCGTGCCCGCGGTATCGGCGTGACGCGGCCGCAGTGGCAGGTTCTCAGTCTGCTCAGCTTCAACGCCGGGATCAACCAGGGCGGGCTGGCTGAACTGCTCGAGGTCGAGCCGATCACGCTCGGCCGCATGATCGACCGGTTGCAGGACGCGCAGCTCGTCGAGCGGCGGCCCGATCCCTCGGACCGCCGCGCCTGGCGGCTGTTCCTGACCGACAAGGGCCAGTTGCTGCTCGACCAGTTGCGGCCTTTCGCGCTCGAGACCTACGACATCGCGCTCGACGGCATCGACGAGACGGAGCGCGCGGCGCTGATGGCCGCGCTTGGGCGGATGCGCGCCAATCTCTCTCGCCGGCAGTCGCTCGAAAACGCCGCCGATGACTAAAGCGGCGGTCGGATCGCTGCCGCTACCAGCCGACATAGTCTCCTGCGCCGGGCGGTTCACGCATGTCGAGAACAATAGCTGCCGCTAGTCCGAGCGAGGGCGCGTCCGTTGTCGCGCCACTGCTCGACGACCGGCCAATGCTGCAAACCAGGAACCGGCCGTTGCTGCTCGCCGCGGTCATGGCCGTATCGATCTGCCAGTTTCTCGATGCGACGATCGCCAATGTGGCCCTGCCGCATATGCAGGCGGCGCTAGGCGCTTCCTCGGGATCGATCAGTTGGGTACTGACGACCTTCATCGTCACCACCGCGATCGCGACGCCGATCACCGGCTGGCTGTCGGACCGGGTGGGATCGCGGCGGCTATTCATCTCCGCGACCCTGCTTTTCCTGTTGACCTCGGCCGCCTGCGGGGCAGCGACTTCGCTGCCGGAAATGGTGCTGTTTCGCGGGCTCCAGGGGATCGCGGCAGCGTTCATCGGGCCGTTGACGCTGACGATCATGTTCGACATCAGCGCACCCAGCAAGCAGGCCATGACGGTGGCCGTATTCAGCATGATCGTGATGGTCGCGCCGATCAGCGGACCTTTTCTCGGCGGTTTCCTGACCGAATACCTCAACTGGCGCTGGATATTCTACGTCAACCTGCCGCTAGGGATTCCCGCGCTCGCGCTGCTGTGGTTGTTGCTGCCGAGCCGCCCGCTCGAACGCCGCCCGCTGGACATCTTCGGTTTCGTCATGATCGGGGTGGGCCTCGCGTCGCTGCAGCTCATGCTCGATCGCGGCCAGCACAACGACTGGTTCAACAGCTGGGAAACGATCTTTGAGCTGCTGATAGCGCTATGCGCGATCTGGGTGTTCGTGCTGCACAGCCGGGATACCGCAACGCCGCTGTTCAAGCGCGAGCTCTACAAGAATACTAACTTCCTCTTCAGCCTTGCTTTCATGGCGGTCATGGGCATCGCGGTCGTCGGCCTCTCGTCGGTGCTGCCGATGATGTTCCAGACGATCTACGGTTACCCGGTGATGGAGACCGGACTGATGATGGGGCCGCGCGGGATCGGCGTGATGATTTCCTCGTTGCTGGCAGGTGTCCTCGCGCGTCAGGTCGATCCGCGCCTGATCATGTCGGTGGGCTATGTCATCGCTGCAGCGGGCATGTTTTCGATGACGCGCTGGGCGATCGAGATGGATTCGACCCCCATCCTGCTCGCCAGCTTCGTCCAGGGAATCGGCTTCGGCTTCGTCACTTCGCCGATGAACCTCCTGGCCTTCGCCACGCTTAGCCCTGCAGTGCGTCCCGATGGGTCCAGCCTGAGCTCGCTGTTCCGCAGTCTTGGCGGATCGATCGGCATCTCGATCATCGTCATGATGCTGGCGCGCAACCAGCAGGTGAGCCACGCCGATCTTGCCGCGCACGTCGTGGGCTACAGCACGCCGGCGCTCGACATGCAGGCTTCGCCCGACCAGGTCTCCGAGCTGGGCGCGGGCACGCTGGCGGCGATCGAGGGACAGGTCTCACGCCAGGCCTTGATGATCGCCTATCTCGACAATTTCTACATGTTGAGCTGGGTTCTGCTTGCCTTCGCGCCGTTGCCCTATCTGCTGAAGCGGCCGCCCCGAATGGGCGCCAATCCGCCGCCGCCGATGGAATAGCCGAGGTGCAGCTCACTTTTTGCCAAGCCCGAGATATTTTGTGCCAAGCATCGCCCGCGCGTTGCGCAAAGCCCCTTGTGAACGTGACGGCTTTCTGGGAACCGTGCGCCCGATAACAATCATGCGAGTGTAACCGTGGGTAAGACGATCGTCATAACGGGAGCGGGAGTTGGTCTCGGCCGGGCGCTGGCACGGCGCTTTGCCAGCGAAGGCGAGACGGTGATCCTGCTCGGCCGGACTTTCTCCAAGGTCCAAGCTCTGGCAGAGGAACTCGGCGAGCCGCACTTCGCGGTGGAATGCGATGTCGGTTCGGCCGACTCGGTGCGTGCCGCTTTCGCGAAGATCGCCGAACGTCATCCCAAGATCGACGTGCTGATCAACAATGCCGCGATCTACGAGCCGTTCATGGTGGAGAAGGCCACGGACGATCAGATCCTGACGATCATGAACACCAATTTCGCCGGGCCGATCTTCACCTGCAGGGCCGCGATTCCGATGATGGAGAAAGGCGGCACGATCCTCAACGTCACCAGCGAATCGGTGGCGCTCGAGTTCCCGATGCTCTCGCTCTACGCCAGCACCAAGACCGGGCTGGAGCGCTTCACCGACTCGCTGTCGCTCGAATTGCAGCCCGCCGGCATCCGCGTCTCGACCGTCCGCGCGGGGCCGATGTACGAAGCAGGCAAGGACATGAACGTGCATTGGGATCCGGCCGCGGCCCAGCAGTTCTATCAGCTCTGCGGTGAGGCCGGCATCCACCTGGCTAAGCGCCCGATCAGCAATGTCACCTCGGTCACCAGCGTGTTCCGCGCAATGATCGATCTGCCGCCCGATGTTCGTGTAACCCACGCTTCCATCGAAGCCCGCCACGCTTAATATAACTCCCAACACTCAAAACTATTCCAGATAGGGAACGAGGACCATGACGACACTTCCCGACGCCAAGCTTTTCATCAACGGCCAGCTGCGCGACGCCACCGGCGGCCGCACCTATGACGTCATCAGCCCCTGGACCGGCGCGCCCGTCGGCAAGGCGGCCGATGCCACGGCCGAAGACGTCGAGGCGGCGATCGTTGCCGCGCGCAATGCCTTCGACAACACCGACTGGTCGACCAACAAGGAAAAGCGCCTCGCGCTCGTGAAGAAGTACCGCGAGCTGTTCGAGGCGAACCGCGAGAAGCTGGGCGCCCTGGCCGTTCACGAAGCCGGCGCCGCGCTGGGCGCGGTCGACAAGGCCCACGTCTCGATGGCACTCGGCGGCTGGGACGATTACCTGGCCGTGTTCGACCGTGTCGTCTGGGAAAAGGACTACGGCAACAAGTTCGGCTACGGCTATGAGAGCAAGCGCGTCGCGCATTACGAGCCGGTCGGCGTCGTCGCCGCGATCACGCCGTGGAACGTGCCGCTCTACGTCAACATCGGCAAGGTCGTCGCAGCGCTGCTCGCCGGTTGCACCGTGATCCTCAAGCCTGCTCCGGATACCCCCGGCGCCGGCGCGATCTTCGGCGAGCTGGCCAAGGAAGCCGGTTTCCCCGACGGTGTGATCAACGTCGTGTTCGGCGCCGATCCGGCGCTCGCGGGCGAGATGATGGTCAAGGACCCGCGCGTCGATCTGGTCTCGTTCACCGGCTCGACCGCGGTCGGCAAGCGCATCATGGAGCAGGGCGCGCCGACGCTGAAGCGCGTCTTCCTCGAACTCGGCGGCAAGTCGGCCAAGATCGTGCTCGACGATTCGCAGAACTTCGCGATGGACGTGCTGACCACGATGCTCGTGTTCCACGCCGGCCAGGGCTGCGCCGTGCAGTCGCGCCTGCTGGTGCCCGAGAGCCGCTATGAAGAGGCCAAGGCCATCCTCAAGCAGGGCTATGCCGGCCTGGGCGACAACTGGGGCGACGTCAGCAATCCCGAGCACATCATGGGCCCGGTGATCAACAAGCGTCAGCTTGAGCGCGTGCTGGGCTACATCCAGCTCGGCAAGGACGAGGGCGCCACGCTGCTCCACGGCGGCGCTGCGCGCCCCGACAAGGGCGACGGCTACTTCGTCGAGCCGACAGTCTTCGTCGACGTCACCAACGACATGCGCATCGCCCAGGAAGAGATCTTCGGCCCGGTGCTGGTCGTCATCCCCTACAAGGACGACGAAGACGCGATCCGCATCGCCAACGAAAGCGCCTATGGCCTTTCGGGCGGCGTTTCGGGTAGCTTCGACCGCGCGATGAAGATGGCCAAGCGCATCCGCACCGGCTCGGTCGGCGTCAACAACGGCATGTGCATCGCCGGCGACATTCCGTTCGGCGGCTACAAGGCCAGCGGCATCGGCCGCGAATGGGGCGTCGAGGGCATCGAGGAATTCCTCGAGACCAAGATGATTGCCTATCCGGTCGCAGCGGCCTGATACGGAGCAGGGGATGGGGGCAGCGAGCAAGAGAGTGACGAGCGAGGCCACACCGGCCTTGTCCGAATTGCCAGCCGCTGCCGCCATCCATCCGGTCAGCCACAACCTCAACGGGCAGCGGCTCGGCCGCAAGGGGCGGGATACGCGCGAGCGCATCCTCGCCGCCTGCACCGAACTGCTCGCCGATCCCGAGGAAGTGCTGACGATGAGTGCGGTCGCTCGGCGCGCATCGCTCGGCATGACCTCGCTCTACAACTACTTCGCCGATCTCACCGAACTACTGCTGGCCGTGCTCGAGCCGGTCATGGCGACCGCCGAGGAAAGCTTCCTCGGTATCTTGCGCGAACATTGGCCCGACACCGAACTCGGCACGCGGAGCCGGGCGTTCATAGACGCCTACCACGGCTTCTGGGCGCGCCATTCGCGCCTGCTCCACCTGCGCAATACCATGGCCGACAGCAACGACCATCGCCTGATGATCCAGCGCGTGCTGTCGACCCAGCCGCTGATCGCGCTGTTTGTCGCACAGATGGGCGGCGATGCTGATGACATGCAATCGCCGGTGCGCGGCCTGGCGACCGTGCTGATGACGGGGATCGAGCGTACCGTGACGGTGGCGACCGATACCGGGCTCACCAGCCTGTTCGGCGATGGCCAGCGCCGCAGCAAGGATCACTATCTGGTTCCGGCCTCACGCATGATCGAACTCATGCTCGCCGATACGCGTGCGCGCCTCGCACAGGGCGAACTGGGCTAAGGCCCCCCTCTCCCGCCGGGAGAAGGGGCAGGCATTCCGCCTTACTTCTTGCCGCCGACACCCTTCAGGTACTCTTCCATGCCCTTGATGTAGGACGGGTTGAGCATCAGCCCCGAATTGCCCATGCGCTCGACATGGCGTCCGGCCTCGCGGCCCAGATCGGCGCAGAGTTCGATTGCGACCTTGGCCGCGCCCATCTGTTCGCCGTTCTGCTTGGTCAGGTGGCGGCAGAAGTCCATGACTTCCTGCTCGAAGGTCTCATCGGGGAAGACCTGGTGGACGAGGCCCATGGTGAAGGCCATGTCGGCCGGAGCCGGCTTGTTCGCCATCACCAGCCAGCGCGCCCAGTGCGGCCCGCAGATGCGGGTCAGCCGGCTGACGCCGTTCGAGGCGGGCAGCACGCCGAACAGGCCTTCGGGGAAGGCATAGCCCGCGCTCTTGGCCGCGAAGCGGAAGTCGCAGGACAGACTCATCTCGAGCCCGCCGCCGACGCACATGGCATGATGCGCGACGACGATCGGCTTCTCGATATGCTCCATCTCGTCCCACAGCTGCTGCATACCGTTGAGATTGAGGCGGTGGTTCTCGCGGATCGCTCGGGCGCTGGAAACGCCGCTGACCGATGGTGAGACGACCTTCTGGTTGCCCGCCTTGAGATCGGCACCAGCACTGAAATAGCGCCCCGTGGAGCGGATCAGCATGACCTTCAGCTCGTCGGCGTCGCGGAAGCGCAGCACGGCTTCGGTCAGCAGGTCCATCATCTGGCGCGAGATCGCGTTGAGCTTGTCGGGCCGGTTGAGCGTGGCGATGAGGATGCCGTCTGCCTCCTCGGTCAGCAGGTGGGGGGCTTCTTCGGTCATGGTGCTCCTTCCAAGTCCATCCCTTGAGGGATTGGTCTATTGGATATGAAAATCCGCTCATCCTGAGCTTGTCGAAGGACTGCTTTTCTTTCGGCCAGCGCTGAGGCGCAAGGGGAAGAACAGCCCTTCGACAAGCTCAGGGTAGTGGGAATAGGGGGGTTAGCTCTGCTCCTCCCCCATCGTAGGGGAGGAGCGATACGTCGTCACTGGCGCGAACGCGGCAGGCCGAGGCCCTTTTCGGCGACCATCGAGCGATGGACCTCGCTCGACCCGCCGTAGATCGTCGTGCCATGGGCATGGCGATAGTCCTGATTGAGCGCGCCCGCCGGGCCCTTGCGCTTGGACAGTGAATAGGGCGCGGTAAGGTCGAGCAGATCGCGCGAGTCCGTGGTGAACTTCTCCGACGAGAACACCTTGGTCATCGGACCATAGGCGTAGTTCGTCTTCTGCTCCACCTGCGCCCAGTTCGCGCGGTACTGGAGCAGTTCGGCGGCCAGATAGTTGGCATGGGCCCTGGCGAGGCGGGCCTGCGCGTTCGGCTGGTCGATCAGCTTGCCGCCACCAGGCGCCTTGATCTCGCGGCAGAGCTCGGCTGCTTCCTCAACCATGACCCGCTGCACCTTGGCGAAGCCACCGCCGTGCTCGAGCTCTAGGCTCGCGGCCATGGTCCGTGCGCCGCCGTCGACTTCGCCCAGGCGCCAGGAATCGGGGATCTTCACGCCGTCATAGAAAGTGATGTTGGTGCGCTCGTCCATGAAGGTGTGGACGCCCTGGATCGTCACGCCCTCGGCCTTCAGCGGCACGATGAACATGGTCAGGCCCTTGTGCTTGGCCGCTTCGGTATTGGTGCGCGTCAGCATCAGAACGTAGTCGGTCAGGTTGGCACCGCTGGTCCACATCTTGGTGCCTTCGATCTTCCAGCCGTTGCCGTCCGGAATAGCGCGGCACTGCGCGGCGAAGACGTCCGAGCCGCTGCCCGGCTCCGAATAGCCGAGCGAACAGATCGCATCCCCCGACATGACCTTGGACAGCACGTCCTGCTTGAGCTCGTCGGTGCCGAAGCGGTGCATGATCAGCGCGACCATCTGCGCGACGCCGGCGACCGGGTTGTTCCAGCCCTCTTCCTCGAAGGCATCGCGCGCGGCGGTAACGGCATAGGCGTTCAGGCCGCGGCCGCCGACGTCCTTGGGCATCTGCAGATAGGCAAGATCGTTCTCCACCAGCAGCTTGTGGATGCGCGGGTTATGGCCCTCCCACGAATAGTGGAACTTCTCGCGCTCCTCGGCGGTGACGTGCTTGGCGAAGAAATCGTGGATTTCCTTCTGCACCGCGCGCGCCTCTTCACCGAGGTCGAACTCGATTGGCAGGTCGCCGACGTCAGGTAGACTGGGGGCCAGGCTCGCGGTCTCGTTGCCGTAGAGCCGCCGACCGGCTTCGCCCAGCAGCAGCTGCGGGTCGCCTGCGACCAGCGGCCAGGCCTTGGCGCGCAGGTTGTAGAGGTGGATGTCGTGCTCGAGCGTAAGGCCGATGCCGCCGAAGGTGTGCAGCGACTGGGTGACCGTTCGCGCGGCGGTTTCGGCATTCCACCAGGCGGCCAGCGAGACCTGCCCGGCGGCATCGGCCTCGCCGTCGGCGATCGAGCGGATCGCCTTCCAGACCATGAACTTGCCGCTGTCGATCTCGGCGATCAGGTCGGCCATCGGGTGGCTGATCGCCTGGAACGTGCCGATGAACACGCCGAAGGCCTTGCGCTCGCCGGCATAGGCTGCGGCCAATTGCAGCGCCGCGCGCGACAGGCCCGCGAGCGCCGCGCCGAGCAGCAGCTTCCACTCTTCGATACCGGCCGCAAAAGTCGCCAGCGCGGTTTCGCCGCTGCCGAGTACTGTGGCGGGCAGGGCGGCCAGATCGATCTCGGCGATCGGCGTCGAGGCCAGGTTCTCTTCGGCGACGCGCGCTGCGGCGGGCACCTCGATCAGCACCACGTCATTGCCCTTGCGCGCCACGACCGCCTCGGCCACGAGGCCGCCGGCGATCCACTGGCGCGGGAATTCGGCGACGTCGCGCATCGCGATCGTGGCGACGGTCTCGCCGCCGATCACCTTGCCGAGCAGTTCCTCGGAACCGCCGAGCTGGGCCAGCAGCCGCGCGGCGACCAGCGCTTCTGCGAGCGGGCCGGAAGCGAGCGTGCGCCCGGCCTCTTCCATCACCACTGCGGCATCGAACAGGCCAAGACCCAGACCACCGGATGCCTCGGGTACCCGCAGCGCGAAGGCGCCCAGTTCGGCCAGGCCCTGCCACAGCGCGGGATCGAAGCCACTGGGCAGCGCGGCGCGGACGCGCGCGGTCGAGGAATTGTCGTCGAGGAAGCGGGCGAAGGTGTCGCGCACCATTTCCTGTTCGTCGGTGAGGTCGAAATTCATGGGTGCTCTCTTCCCGGTCTATGGCGTGCAAGCCTTGCGGCTCGGCCCGATTATGGCTTGAGCCCGCGCGTTTCCGCGCCGCTCTGGACGATCCGCCTCAGCACGGAATCACCGGGTCCGGCAATGGGAATTTCTCCCCATCGCGACGACGATGCCCAAAAGAAAGCGGCGCCTCCCGAGGGAGACGCCGCCTTCAAGGTCAACAATCTATGTGTCTGATTTATTCGGCGCCGAAGCGAACCTTGGCGCGGAAGCCGAACATGCGCGGCTCGCCGACGATCGACGAGATGAAGCCGCGGGCCGTGTTGTCGTTGATCTGCAGGATCACGTGCTCGTTGGTCACGTTGGTCATGAAGAAGCTGAGGTCGAACGGATGACCTCCGACGTTTTCCCAGGTGGCATTGAGGTTCAACACGCTGGACGAGGGCGCGACGCCGCTACCGGAGGTGATGGGCAGCGCCGGATTGGTCCGGTTGACCACGCCGTCGGCAACGATACGGCGGCGCGACTGGTAGACGAAGGTAGCGCCGACCGAGAACTTGCCGATCGATTCGGGGAACGGCAGCGTATAGTTGCCCCCGGCGACCACCTGATGCGGGGGCCCGGAGTTGGCGATCGTATTGCACTGTTCGCCGCCGCAAGGTTGCGTCAGCGAAGGCGTGATGTCGTTGTAGGGCGCCGGTACCGTCGGAATAACAATCTTCAGCAGCTTTGCGTTGATGTAGCCATAGGCCAGATCGAGCCGCAGACCATCGAACGGCATGACGTTCAGGTCTGCTTCGATACCCCAGATGCGCGACTTGCCCGCGTTGATGATCGTCGCGTTGCCCGAGCAGTTCACGAATGTCGTCTGGCCGGGCGGAAGGGGCTTGGCCGGATTACAGGCGACGCCCAGCTGCAGCTGCTGGTTGCGCAGGTTGTTATAGTAGCCCGAGACGTTGAAGCTGCCCGGCAGGGCGCCGCGCCAGCTGGTCTTCGCGCCCGCCTCGAACGTATCGACGGTTTCCTTGTCGTACTTCTGGAGAGGGTCGGGACCGAAGATCGCGATGCCGCCCTGGCGGTAGCCACGCGACCACTTGCCATAGACCATGACGTTGTCGATCGGCTTGTAGTCGGCCTGGAGCAGCCAGGTCGGTGCCGAGGTGTTCTTCTCGAGGTTCTGCTGGCAGTTGTTCAGGGTCTGCGCGAACGTATAGGGGAATGTCGCCGGGTTCGCGGGCGAGGGGATGCCCGTGTATCCGGGCGCCGTGGGATTGGTGCAACCGAACCTGACGTTGCTGGGCACGGTCTGGAACACGGCGGTCTCGTTGATCAGGAACGTGTGCATCTTGTCCCAAGTATAGCGGATGCCGCCGGTCAGCGTCAGCTGATCGGTCAGCTTGTAGCTGGCTTGGGCATAGAGCGCGTAGTCGCGGAACTTTGTCTTCTGCAGCGAATAGGATCCGGTGCCGCCCGAGATCGTGCCCTGGCCGGTGCCGGCCGGGAAGGCCGGGCCGCCGACAGCAGAGGAGGGAAGGCAGGCGAAGCTGGGGACGTCGGTGCAGGCCGTGAACGAGGCGGTCTGGACGCCCGAGAAGCCTAGCGGATCGTTGATTTCGGCATAGCCGCCCGCCTGCCAGGTGAACGTGCCGTCACCCGGATGGCCCTGGAACTGCAGTTCGCCGACCATCGAGCGTTCGGCATTGGTGTAGCCGGTAAGCCCGTTGTTATGGGTGAAGGCGAAGCCGCGGACCTGGAGGCCGGTCTCGGTGCCCGGGACTACACCGGGAAGAAGCGAGTAGTTGCCGAACAGGTCGAGGTTGGTCTTGCCCTTGAACTCGCCGTAGGAAAGGATGTTCTTGACCGTCAGGCTATCGCTGGCGGTCCAGGTCAGCGTGTTGATGATCTGGAACTGGTCGCTGATCGACTGAGAGTCGGGCAGGCGGTTCGATACCGACCAGAAGCCGGCCGAGGCTTCGCGCGCTATCTGCGCGACCGATTCGTTGCCGAAGAATGCTTGGTTGGAGCTGGTCGGACATGGCGCGGTGACGCCCTGGGCGCAAGGGAACGCCGCCGTCACCTTCGGGATGACGCCGTTGCTCTGCGAATGCGTATAGGTGCCGACCGTGTAATTCTCGAGGTCGGGGGTCACGTCCCACAGCGCGCTGACGCGGCCGGCCCAGTAGTTGACGTCGCCCATCCCGCGGCCGGCGAACTTGCCGTCGCCGAACCGGCCGAGGTTCTTGAGATAGCCCTCGCGGTCCATGTGGTCGACGCCGAGCCGGAGCTTGAAGGTGTCGGACACCGGAAGGTTGATCACGCCCTGCAGGCGCCACATGTTGTAGTCGCCGGCGCTGCCTTCGACATAGCCTTCGAGCTTGTCGGTCGGCTTGCGCGGGACAAGCAGTACGGCGCCGCCGGTCACGTTGCGGCCGAACAGGGTACCCTGCGGGCCCTTGAGCACCTGGACGTTCTGCAAGTCGAACAGTGCGCCCGGGCCCGCGCCATCGCCGCCGAAAGTCGCGCCGGAACCACGCGGCGCGACGACGTCGTTGAAGAACACGCCCACTGTCGCGAAGCTGCGCTGCTCCTGATAGAAGCCCCGGATCGTGAAGGTCGTGTTGTCGGCGCCGTAGCGGCTGTTGACTGCGAAGCCCGGAGTCAGGTTTGCCACGTCTTTCAGATTGCTGATGTTGTTGTTGGCCAGTTTGCCCTGATCGAGCACCGTGATCGAAATCGGCACGTCCTGCAGGCGCTGTTCGACACGCTGCGCGGTGACGATGATGTCGTTGCTCGAATTTTCGTCTGCGCTCTGCGCCCAGGCGGGCGTGGCAGTGGTAGCGCCCAGAACCGTGGCGGCCAGCAAGGTCGCCCTGAAGCTATTCGTCATTAGCATCTTCCCCCAATCTGCACGGCCGGTTCCCCATGGAATCCTTGTGCTGTGCAGATGTTCAAACCTAGGCGAAGCGCGCCGAGTGGCGAGGGAAAATTGCAACGAATGCGTCGAAAGTCATGATACCGTTGCGTATATGCAACGCATTTCAAAAGTTATGATAAATAGTGTCTACGTTCTGCTAACCTATAATATGGTAAGCATCCATAGCATCTATTCCTCGATAACTTCGATGACCCGTTCGGGACAAGCGCGGGCGCCACGCTTTGCTATGGCTTCGAGCCCTTCGGGAACGTCGAAACCTTCGATCGAAATATAGCCGTCGTCGTCCAAGGGATAAAGATCGGGCGCGATCGCCCAGCAGCGGGCGTTGCCGACGCAGCGTGCCTTGTCGATGCGGATCTTCATGTCATCCTCTCCCTTAACGACGCCGTGCCTGCGCCTGATCCGCAGTTGATTGCCATTCTGCGGTGCGGATTGTCGATGCCCGGCACAGCCATCGCTCGGACGATGTGCCCTTTGCGGTCGACAGGTGCACCGGCCTGTGAAATCGTGCCCGACATGACCCGTGCCGCCGACGATCTCCCGGGCTATCGCCGCCGCATCCGCATAGAACCGCGGGACGGTGCCGTGCTGGCGATGCTCGAGGACGACATGCACTGCATGGCCGTGACCTTGCGCCACGAGAGCAGTGTCGTGACCGCCGTCGAAGCGGTGATGGAACGCGCCCCATGGACGACCTGTCCGGGCGCGCGCGACCAGCTCGTTCGGACCTTCGCCGGCCAGCCGCTCGCCGAAGTCACCGCGCGGCGCGAGAAGCGGGCGAACTGCACTCATCTCCACGATCTCGCGGTCCTCGCCGCCGTCCATGCTTTGGACCGCAGGCCTATGATCTACGACCTATTCGTCAGCGATCCGGCCGAGGGCGAGCGCCTCCTCGAACTGTGCCGCGACGGCGAGCGCCTGCTGCATTGGCGCGAGCGCGATGGCGTACTGACAGAGGCCGGCGGCGTGCCGCTGACGGCGCTGCGCGACTGGATCGCGACGCTGCCGGCCGAGCAGCAGGAACCGGCGCGCCTGCTGCAATGGGCAGGGCTGGTCGCGCACGGCCGGACGATCCCGATCGAGCGGCAGTCGCGCGCCACGGACCTGCCGCCCAACTGCTACAGCTTCCAGCCCGAGCGCGCGGTGGTGGCCGAACGCATCGGTCTGCTGCGCGATTTCAGCCACGGCCCGCAGGCGCCGCTCGATGGTTTTGCAGACAGGGAACTGGCCCGGGTGCACGGGCATTAGGCGAAGAACTGCGCACTCCGTCGGAGCCCGAGAATGACGATCACGATCACCGCCTTCGAAAACTCACCGGACAAAGGCAGGGGCCTCGCGCGCGACATGCGGGTGCGCTGGGCGCTGGAGGAAGTGGGCCAGCCCTATGAGGTGCGCTTGCTTTCGTTCGCCCAGATGAAGGAGCCGGCTCATCTGGCGCTGCATCCGTTCGGCCAGATTCCGACTTACGAGGAACGCGAATTCACCCTGTTCGAAACCGGCGCGATCATCCTCCATATCGCCGAGCGCTATCCGGGCCTGCTGCCCGAAGGCGCCGCGGCCCGTGCCCGCGCGATCACCTGGATGTTCGCTGCGCTCAACACTATGGAGCAGCCGATCGTCGAACTCGAGACTGTGCGGCTGCTGGAGAGCAAGGAGCCCTGGTACGAGCAGCGCCTGCCAGCGGTCCAGGGGCGCGTGCGCAACCGGCTGGGCCAGCTGTCGCGTCGGCTCGGCAATGCCGAGTGGCTCGACGGTGGGTTCAGCGCTGGAGACCTGATGATGGTTGAAGTCCTGGTCCGCCTGGAGAGCTCGAGCCTGCTCGACGACTATCCGAACCTCATCGCCTACGTCGCACGCGCCAAGGCGCGGCCCGCTTTCGAGCGCGCCTTCGCCGCGCAGCTTGCGGTTTTCACGGCGCAATCGTCCGCCGGCTGACCGAAAATATTCGCGCCGGCCAGTGCTTGTCCGCCGCTCGCTGCGATGCAACAAGGTTCTCCGGCATCGGAGACCGCTGTATGTTGAAGCGAGTTGGCGCAGTTCTGGCGGTCTTGTTCCTGTCGTCTATCCCCGCCAGCGCTTTCGCGGACGAGCCCGACGCGGCCACGCTCGCAGCGATCGACCGCAATTTCGACGAATGGCGGCTCGAAGCCCATGTGCCGGGCCTCGTCTATGGCGTGGTCAAGGATGGTCGCGTGATCGTGATCAAGGGGCAGGGCGTTCAGGACCTGGAGGCCAAGCGCCCGGTCGATAGCGGAACGCGGTTCCGCATCGCCTCGATGAGCAAGGCCTTCACCGCGCTGGCCATCCTCAAGCTGCGCGACGAAGGGAAGCTGTCGCTCGACGCGCTGGCCGAAACCTATATCCCCGAAATGCGCGGCTGGACCTACCCGACCAGCGACAGCCCGCGCATACGCGTGCGCGACCTGCTGAACCACGACGCCGGATTCGTGACCGACGATCCCTGGGGCGACCGGCAGCAGCCGATGTCGGAGGCTGACTTCACCGCCATGCTCAAGACGGGCGTGCGGTTCGCACGGCCGCCCGGCCTGACCATGGAATATTCCAACTTCGGCTATGCGACGCTGGGCCGGATTGTCACCCGCGTCTCGGGCAAGCGTTTTCAGGACTATATCCGTGACAGCTTCTTCATTCCGCTCGGAATGACCTCGACCACATACGACATCGCCCGGTCTCCGGCCGACCGGCGCGCGCTCGGCTATCGCTGGCAGGACGAGGCCTGGCTGCGCGAACCCGACATGCCCGATGGCGTGTTCGGCGCGATGGGCGGGGTCGAGACCACGGCGCAGGACTATGCGCGCTGGACCGCCTTCCTGCTTTCCGCCTGGCCGCCGCGCGACGATCCCGACACCGGGCCGGTGAAGCGGGCCACCGTGCGCGAGATCGCCGAAGGGTCGAACTTCGTCCAGACCGCGATGCGCGCGGCCGCGATCGGCGGCGCGCCGTGCCGCCAGGCGATCGCCTATGGCATGGGCTGGCGGGTGGTCGACGATTGCGACCTCGGCCACGCGTTGATCCATGCCGGCGGCTATCCGGGCTATGGATCGAACGTGCTGCTGCTGCCCGACAAGGGGCTGGCCGTCTTTGCCTTCACCAATCGCACCTATAGCGGCCCGTCCGTACCCGTATTCAGGACGGCCCTGGCGCTCCATGCGGGGAATGCCCTTACGTCGCATCCGATCCCCGTGAGCAAGGCGGTCGCCGACGGCTACGCCCTGGCCAAGGCGATCTGGGCCGCGGGCGATGCGTCCGTCGCGCAGGATAGCCTGGCGATGAATTTCCTGCTCGATCACGACCTAGCGCACCGGAAGGCCGAACTGGCCGAGGTAAGAAATCAGGTTGGGCTCTGCCCGGCCTCGGAGCCGGTGGTCGCCGAAAGTGCGCTGGCGGGGAACTTCACCTGGACCTGCGAACGCGGGCGTCTCAAGGGCAGCCTGCTGGTGGCACCGACCCAGAAACTGGGGCTGCAGGCGCTCGGCTTCGAGGTCGTGAAGCTTTAGGCCGCCGTCGGCAGCTTTTCCACGGTCGAGTCCGAAACTGGCTCGCCCAGCGCCTGCGCGATCGCGTCGTCGAGGCAGCGCAGCAGGCTGTCGCGGCTGACGCGGTCCTCGTCGCCATAGACGATGCCGATGGCCAGCGGGTGCGCCTCGTCCTGGCCCGGCAGCAGCGCGGCGACGACATCGGCCTGAGAGCCGAAGCCGAGCTTGCCGCGAACGTGCCGGCTGTCGCGGCAGGCATCGAGCTTGGCGCTCATGTCGGCTACCGCGAACTTGCGCTCATCGGCGGCCTCGGCGTTGAGCCGTCGCACGACGCCGTCGCGGCGCGGCTGGTCGACGGTGGAGAGCAGCAGCCAGCCGGGGGCGCCGTCCGACATCGGTTCCTGCAGGCCGCCGTAGATCCCGCGCACGGCCTTTGCCGAGGCACGCGGGCCGGCGTGCCAGGAGACGATCTGGGTCTTGAGCGCGACGCGGCCGAACACCGCGACGGAAAGGCCGGTCTGCGCGGCCAGCCGGTCGATCAGGCCGACGAGGCGGCCATCGCGGATGACACCGCTCTGGCCGGCGGCCCCGATCAACGCGGCGCGCGGGGCGAGGCTGTAGGAGCGCGAATTGGGATCCTTGTAGAGCAGGCCCAGCTCGACGAGGCTCGAGAGCAGCTCGGACGTGCTCGACTGCGGCCGGTCATAGCGGCGCACGATGTCCATCACGGTTGCCTCGCGGTGCGCGTCGTCGAAATATTCGAGCACCTCGATCACCCGGCGGGCGATCTTGGCCTTGTTCGAAGGTGCTTTGGACACGGCTGACGCGGCAGGCATGGAAGCTCTCCTCAATCCCTTATGCGCTCAGAGTCGCGCGATTTGCGGTATTTGTCAATATAAGTGAGAATGCCTCGTTTTTCCCTGACCTTGGTTAGCGTTCCACGGGCTGAACGCGATGTCCAGCCCGATTCGATTTGGCGAACTAAGCACTTGATGAAACAGGCCCGATTCGCGAGGGAAGAGGCGTGAACATCGGCGAATGGACCATCGATCCGGCGCGGCTCTGGCCGGGCGAGGCGGCCTGGGACGGGCCGGTGGCTTTCGTCGATCTTGACGCTGCGCGCGAGGTTCCGGCGGAGGTCGCACTGCCGGCCTGTCCGGTGATCGGGCTGGGCGATTCGTCTCATCCGCTGGCGGCGGCACTCGACGCGGTGGTGGAGCCCCCGGTCGGTGCCGACCTGCTGGTGCGGCAGATCCTGGTGGCGCCGCAGGCCGCGGCCGTGATCGTGCAACTGTTGCGGTTGCTGCCGGCGCTGTCGGTGGAGCAGGGGCTGACTGCGGAATCGCTTGCCTACGCGGTCTTGCAGGGGAGCGGGGAGCACCTGGCCTGGCGGGGGGCGAATATTGTGGGCGTGGCGCCTGCGCCCGGCCGTCTCGCGGTGATGCGCGAGGGTGCGCGGCTGATGTTGACGCTCGATAGCCCGGAGAGCGGCAACGCCATCGACCGAGCCATGCGCGATGCGCTTTACGAGGCCTTCTCGCTCGCAGCGCTCGATACCGAGATTGCCGCGATCGAACTGCGCGCGAACGGTAAAGCCTTCAGCCTCGGCGCCGAACTCGGCGAATTCGGCACGACCACCGATCCCGCGACCGCCCACGCGATCCGCGGGCGCACGCTACCGGCGCGCGCCGCTGCGCGCTGTGCAGACCGGCTTGCGGTGCATGTTCAGGGGGCCTGCGTCGGCTCCGGGCTCGAACTCGCGGCATGGGCGCGGCGCGTCACGGCTTCGCGCGAGGCATGGTTCCAACTGCCCGAGCTCGCCATGGGCATCCTGCCGGGAGCGGGGGGCTGCGTTTCGCTGAGCCGGCGGATCGGACGGCAGCGGACCGCGCTGATGATCCTGTCGGGCAAGCGGATCGGCGCCGCGCAGGCGCTAGGCTGGGGCCTGGTGGACGAGATCGCCTGAGAAGATCGTGGCGCGCACGGCCGTGGACGAGAGCGCTTCGCGGGCGGCCGACCAGGGTTGGTTTAGCAGGCAGAGGTCTGCGGGATCGCCCGGCGCGATGCGGCGCCGACGCGTGAGGTCGAGCGGATCGGCGACGTAGAGCGCCAGCGATTCTTCCGGCGTCAGCGCTTCCTCGGCGCCGATGATCTGCCCTTCGCGGGTCCGGCGGCTGACCGCAGCGGCCATCGCCTCCCATGGATCGTGACTGACGAAAGGCGCGTCACTGCCGCCGGCGAGCGGGAGGCCGGCTTCGATCAGGCTGCGCAGGCGATAGAGGTCGCCGTGGTGCTGCGGTTCGACATCGGCGAGATAGCGGTCGCCGCGCTCGGCGACGAAATGCGGCTGGACACAGACCGCCAGTCCGAGGGCTGCCATCCGCGCCACCAGTTCGAGCGAGGCGACCGATGCATGCTCGATCCGATCGCCACGCTGCGCCCCGGCCGCCTCGAGCACGGCCAGCGCGAAGACCAGCTCGATCTCGGACACGCAATGGACCGCCACGCCGCGCCCCTGGCCGTGGGCGGCGGCGATGAAGCCCACGGTTTCGTCGAAGTCCGGAAAGGCAGCCTCGTGCAGGTGGAGCTTGGCCGGGCCGAGCCCCCAGTTGCCGGGCAGTGCGTCGGCGAGCGACAACTCACCCGCCAGAACGCAGTGTTGGAGTAATGCACCGGTGGCACGTTGGCGGCTGACATGTGCCGCGTTGGCTGCGTCGTTGCGCGGCGACATGTCGGTCACGCCGGTCACTCCGAAGCGCCCCAGTTCGGCGGAAATCCGCGCGAAATCGGGCGGACTGCTGCCCAGCGCCGCCTGCAGCCAGCGGTCCTCGTCGAACAGATGGCCTTTCTCCCGATCGAGCCCCGGCGGCGCTTCCGTCCGTTCGAGCAGTTCCGCCAGCGCCAGCGAATTGAGCAGCCAGAGCCGTCCCGAGCGATGCTGGATGCGCAAAGGGCGGTCTGCCACCAGCCGGTCGAGCGCCCTGGCATCGGGCAGGCCCATTACGCTCTCGTGGTAGCCGATCCCGCGGATCCAGCCGCTGCCCGGCTCCTGGAGTTGGCGAGCCAGTGCGTCGGCCGTTGTCACCTCGGGCGGCCCGCAAAGCAGGGAAGAGGCACGCACGGCCAGGCCCGCAAGGTGGATGTGATGATCGTGCAGGCCCGGCAGCAGCGCGCCGCCAGCAGCATCGACCACCGCTTCGCCGGGATGCGGACTGAGGGTTCCCACTTCGGCGATCCGGTCTCCAGTCAACCGAACGTCGGCAATGCCGTGATCCCAGACTTCGGCGCGGCGGATCAACACGGCGCGAGGCCCGGGAAATAGCGCCCTGTGTCGGCGCCGATAGGCCGCACGTCGCCGAGCATCGGCCGGCGCGGCACATGCGGGAAAACCATGCCCACTGCCGCAGCCCAGCCGCGCAATTCGGCACCGAGTGCGGCGGCATCGTAGGCGCGCTCCTCGGCGAGCGCCTGCGCCGTCACCGCGCTCATCGCGAAACCGAGCCGCTGGGCCTGGCCGTTCCTGTAGGCGCGCCAGCCTTCGATCGCCGCGAAAATACCGGTGAGCGGATCGGCCAGGGCGTCGCCGACATAGCCGATCTCGCCGCTCGCCTGCTCCATCGCGCGGGCGAGCCCGCCGGCGACGCCGCAGTCGTGGCCGATCCCCGCCCAGTTCGCCGCCTCCCCGCTGGCGCCGTGGCCGGTGACCGAGAGCCAAACGAGCCCCGGCACCTCGCGCACCAGGGCATCGGCATCGATGCCGAGCTGGCGCAAGGCGCGCGGTCGCGAGCTTTCGATGACGATGTCGGCGCGGCGGATCAGCGCGATCAGCGCAGTGCGGTCGGCCTCTCGCGCGAGGTCGATCGCGGCATTGGCCTTGCCCTGGTTGATGATTTCGAAAGTCGCCGGGTCGTCGCGGCGGATCAGGTCGGGACGGCCGGCGCTCTCGACTTTCACCACTTCGGCGCCGGCCTGCCAGAGCAGGTGCCCAACGAGCGGCCCCGCCCAGATAGCGGAAAGATCCACCACCAGCGGTAGTGTGGCAAAGTCGCGTCGCCGGTGCGAGCCGGTGGCCAGCACCTCTACCGGCGCTGACACCGGAACTTCGTCGGCATCGGCCACTGTAAGGCCCAGCAGCCGCCCGCGTTCGAGCAGGTCGGCACCATCGAACCGCGCAACGGCCTGCGCAATCGCATCCTGGTCATGGACGTCGATCGCATCGTCGAGGAACAGCGCGGGCAGGTATTCGCGGTCGATCGGGCGGATCAGAGTCAGCGCGAACCAACGCCCGTCGCGCGTCGGCAGCAATCGGCTTCCGCCCATTCCCGCGGAAGTCCTGCCGGCGATGACGTAGCGATTGGCCGAACCGCGCTCGCCCACGATCGTAGCGCCGTCGAGCGCGGCAACTCGCGCCGAGCCGGTTTCCTCGGCGAATACACGCAGCTGTCGGTCGGCCCAGCGCGCCAGCGGGATCGCCGGTGTGCTGGAACCTTCGGGACCGTCAGCAGTCGGCAAGGATCTTCTTGACTTCGCGGCGCAGCAGCTTGCCCATTTCGTTGTAGGGCAGCTCTGCGACGAAGGCGACCTTGTCGGGCACGCGGCTCGAACGCAGGCGGCCGCGGATCAGTTCCTTGAGTTCGCTTTCGCCAGGCGTGTCGTGGCCTTCGCGCACGACGACGGCGATGCCCACGGCTTCGCCCCATTCGATCGACGGCACCGCGCAGGCGCAGGCATCGGCGATGGCGGCATGGGTCAGCAGCACGTCCTCGATCTCCCCCGGCGACATGTTTTCGCCGCCGCGGACGATGACGTCGTCGGCACGCCCGGAGAGGAAGATGTAGCCGTCCTCGTCGATGAAGCCGGCGTCGCGCGTCGGGAACCAGCCGCCTTCGACGAGCGCGCTCTTTTCCTTGTACTCGCCCGAAACCTGGTCGCCGCGCACGTAGATCTCGCCCGCTTCGCCCGGCGGCAGCGTCTTGCCGTCCTCGTCGCGGATCTCGATCTCGACGGTCGGCAGCGCCTGGCCGAGCGAGGTCAGGCGCGCGCGCACCTTGGGATCGTCCGAAGCCAGCGCCGCGCGGTGGTCGTCGGGGCCGAGCAGCGCGACGGTCGAGCTCGTTTCGGTCAGGCCATAGGCGTTGGTGAAGCCCGTGTTCGGGAACAGCGCCAGCGCCTTCTGGATCACTTCGATCGGCATCTTGCCGCCGCCGTAGGAGATTGCGCGCAGCGACGAGACGTCCGTCGGGTTCTTCTCGAAGGCCTCGATGATGCGGCCCAGCATGGTCGGCACGACGAAGGCGTTGGTGACCTTCTCGCTCTCCACCAGCTTGAGCCAGCCATGGGGGCTGAAAGCCGGCAGCATGACGATGCGGCGGTTCGAATAGACCGAGGACATGATCGCCGAGATGCCGGCAATATGGTAGGGCGGCACGACCATGATCGCCGCGTCATCCTCGCCCGCGGAGGCGAATTCGACCGACCCGAGGATATAGCCGAGCAGGTTCGAGTGGCGCAGGATCGCGGCCTTGGGCGCCGCGGTCGTGCCGCTGGTGAACAGCTGCACCGCCACGCCTTCGCCCGGATCGTATTCGCGGTCGACGCTCTCGGGGACCAGTTCCTGGACCTTGAGCGTGAATTCCTCGCGCGGGAGCACGGTATGGCCCTGATCGCCGGCGATCCGCGCAACGCGTTCCTCGTCACCGATCACCAGTGCCGGCGCGATCCGGCCGAGCAGCGCCGCCAGGTCGGTATCGGCCAGGCGGTAGTTCAGCGGGCAATAGGGAACCCCGGCCAGCGCCGCGCCGAACAGCGCGATCACTGCCGCTTCGCTGCTCTCGTCCAGCAGTGCGACATATTGCGCGCCGCTCTGCTCGATCAACTCGAAGGCACCGCGCGCCGCGCTCAGCAGCTCGGAATAGGTCCAACGCTTGCCGTCGCAGACGAGACCGACGCGGTCGGGAGCGGCCTCGGCGGCCATTTCGAGAAGAAGCGCGATGTTCATGCGGTTATCGGGGTCCTGTAGTGCAGATCAGTCGGAAGCAGGAAGCGGCTTGGCGTCCTTGACGACCAGCGCAACGCCGTCGACCGAAAGCGAGCCCTTGCCAGGCTTGACACAGAGCAGCTCGTATTTGCCGTCGGCATCGACATAGCGCTTGCCCATCAGCGTGCCGGCCGAGAAGTCGGGGCTCAGCGGGGCGGGTTCGGCAGGCTTGGCTTCGCCCATCGGCGCGCCGCCGCATTCGATCGTGCCGCCGCCGGTCTTGATCACCATGACTTCGGTGTCGTCGGCAGCGCTCTTCAAACGGGTTCCGGGCTTCATGTTTCAATCCTCTGTGTAGTTTCGTATGTCGAATATATGTTCGCGATCAGGCGATCGCACCCGACGCCTTTAGGCGCGCAATCCGCTCCCAATCAAGACCGAGCTCCAACAGTACCGTTTCAGTATGTTCTGAGTGCTCGGGCGCGCGGGGTGTCGTCATCGCGGCATGGTCGAATTGGACGGGACTGCGCACGACGCGAAGCGAGTCCGAACCGTCGATCGGATCGATGTTGAAGAAGGCGTCGTTGGCGATCGCCTGTTCGTCGCCGCCGAGATCGAGCAGGCTCTGCACGGCCGCCCACTGGCCTTTCATCGTCTTGAGATGCTCGCGCCAGTAGTCGAAGCTCTGCGAAGCGAAGGCCGCGACGATGAGCTCGTTGATCTCGGCGCTGTGCTCGGTCAGGCCGGCCGAACTGGCGAAACGCTGGTCGTTGGCGGCGTCGTGCAGGCCCAGGTGCTCGAAGGTGTCGCGGATGTAGAGGTCCGGCACCATGATGAACAGGCTGATCACCCGTCCGTCCGAAGTCTGGAAGTGGCCCATGAACGGATTGAACGCCGCGCCGCCGACCTTGGGCAGGCCGACGCGCATCATCTGGCCGCCGTGGAGGTAGGGGGCGATTACCATGCCCGACATCCACATCGCGCTCGACAGCAGCGATACGTCGACCTCGGTCGCCTCGCCGGTCTGAGAGCGGTGGAACAGCGCCCCGGCGATGCCGCCGGCGAGGTACATGCCGCTCATCGAATCGCCCATGCCGCCGATGCCCATCTGCAGCGGCACGTCGAATTCCTGCGGCGTCAACGCGTGGGCGACGCCGCTGTGGATCCAGAACGCTGTCATGTCGTAGCCGCCGCGGTCACGGTCGGGGCCCTTGTCGCCATAGCCGCTGCCGCGCGCGTAGATGATCTTGGGATTGACCGCGCGGATGTGCTCGACGTCGATCTTCAGCTTCTGGCGCGCCGCGGGGAGGTAGTTGGTCAGGAAGACGTCGGCGTCCTTGGCCAGTTCGTAGACGAGTTCCTGCCCTTCGGGATTATTGAGGTCGATCGCGATGCTGCGCTTGCCCCGGTTGGGGTGCTGGATCATCGGATTGGCGACGGGATCGAAGGTCATGCCCGCGATCGTGCGCATGCCGCGCTGCGAATCGCCGCGCACGGCGTGTTCGACCTTGATCACGTCGGCCCCCCAGTCGGCGAGGACGGCTCCGGCACAGGGCACGAAGACGAACTGCGCGACTTCGAGGACCTTCACGCCCTTCATTACCTGGGTCATTGGCGGCTTTCTCCCGGGCGGGCCGCCGATGGTAGCGAGCCCGCTTGCAGATACCCTAGCCGTACGATCCGCGCGAAGTCGAGGGCAGGGGCCGTAAAGGACCCGCGCCGCCGCCTCAGGCGATGGCGCCCTTGGCCTTCAACTGCTCGATGCGGTCCCAGTCGATGCCCGCTTCCATGAGCACGATCTCGGTGTGCTCGCTGGCCTGGGGCGCGCGGGTTGTCTCGGTCGGCTCGCCGTTCCACTGGACCGGGCCGCGCACGAGGCGCATCGGCGCGCCGCCGTCGGCGCCCTCGACCTCGATGATCATGTCGTTGGCGATCGTCTGGTCGTCGGTCAGCAGGTCGCGCACGGTCTGGATCGGCGCCCACTGGCCCTTCATCGTCTTGAGATGCTGGCGCCAGTATTCGAACGGCTTCTTCGAGAAGGCGTCGACGATGTAGCCGCTGGCAATCGCAGCGTTCTGGAACAGCTGGACCGGTTCGGCGAAGCGCGGGTCGTCGGCCATTTCGGGCAGGCCGAGATGCTCGAAGGTGTCGCGGATGATGCCCGAGGGGCTCAGCACGCAGAGGTTGATCCAGCCGCCGTCCGAGGTGCGGAAGTTACCCATGAACGGATTGACGCTGACGCCGCCCGACTTGGGCATCGAATTGGGGCTGTACTGGTCGGTCTCCATGACCTGCGCGATCAGCGCGCCCTGGGCCCACCAGGCGGTGGACAGCAGCGAAACGTCCATCTCGACCGCTTCGCCGGTGTTCTTGCGGTGGAACAGCGCGGCCGAGATGCCGCCGGCGATGAACATGCCGCCGATCGAGTCGCCGAAGGCGGGCATGCCCTGGCCGAGCGGACCGTCGAGTTCTGCCGGCGACATGGCGTGGGCGATGCCGCTACGCGACCAGAAGCAGGTGCCGTCGAAACCGCCAATCTCGCGTTCGGGCCCCTTGTTGCCCAGGGCCGAGCCGCGGGCATAGATGATGTTCGGATTGACCGCGCGGATGTGCTCGACGTCGAACTTGTTCTTCTGGCGGTGCTGGGGGAGGTAGTTGGTCAGGAACACGTCCGCGGTCTTGGCCAGTTCATAGAGCACTTCCTGGCCCTCGGGCGTCGACAGGTCGATGCCGACCGAGCGCTTGCCGCGGTTCGGGTGCTCGATCAGCGTGTGGCGCAGCGGGTCGAGCTTGACGCCGCCCATGTTGAGGAACCCGCGCTGCGTGTCGCCGCGCACCGGGTGCTCGACCTTGATGACGTCGGCGCCCCAGTCGGCGAGGATTGCGCCGGCGGCCGGCGTGAAGGTGAACTGCGCCACCTCGAGAATGCGAACGCCCTGCATCACCTTGGTCGTCATGATCGTCCTGTCCCTAGTTCGGAGCGCGTTGTCGCGCGCTGGTCTATAGTGAGGGGCGGCCTGGCCGCTCCATTGGCCTCGTCCTGCGCGGATTCTCGGCGGCGATCAACCTGCACGGCATCGCCGAGACGATAACGCCTGAAACGAGGCGTAAAACGAGGGGTTGATTTCTCGATGCTGGGTCGCGATATGCCGCGTTGCAACATAGTAAGCGTGCTTAGTTGTTTGCGAAAAACGCCACAGCTATTGCATTCTATGCAATTGACAGGGTGCTTATACTAAGCAAGGTTAGGGTTGCTTTAAAATTCCTCCCCCCTGGTCCATACCGGAGAATTGTCATGAAGAAGTTTGCTGCTCTCGCCGCCGTCGCGACCCTCGCCACGCTCGCCGCTCCGGCCGCTTTCGCCGCTGAATCGTCGCAGTCGGTTCGCGCCGCTACCGACGCTGCCGCGGGTTCGGTCGCCGTCAACGCCGGCAAGATGCTCTACACCAGCAACGGTTCGCGCGTCGCCGCGATCTATCGCGTCACCGCCGAAGGCAACCCGCAGGTCATCCTGAACGGCAAGCTGGTCACCGTGCCGGCCTCGACCCTCTCGGACGTCAACGGCAAGGTCACGACCTCGCTGTCGAAGGCCGAACTGGGCCGCGCTCAGTAAGCGTCGGACGCAACCGATAAAGCAAAGGGCGGCGCGATTGCGCCGCCCTTTCTGTTTGTGCGTCCTTTATTTGTGCAGTGCGCAATGCCGCCGGACGGATCTATGCTCGGCGGCGCTCAGCCCTTGAGGGTGTTGCCGTAGATCCGGTCCACGTAGTCCTGGAGCCGCTCGAGCTCGCTCGTCGAAAAGCCCTTGAACATGCGGTCCTCGGCTTCCCGGGCGATCGTCGCCAGCTTGTCGAGCAGGGGCTCGGCGGCATCGGTGAGGTAGACCGCGCGGGCGCGGCGATCGTCGTCGCGCTCCCGGCGTTCAAGCAGTCCGTCGGCGCAGAGCCGGTCGATCAGCCTTCCGGCCGAAGCTTCGGACATTTCCAGCGCTTCGGCGATGACCCGCTGGGTCGCGCCGGGTACACGGGAAACAACGGCAATCATGGCCCATTGCGAGCGGGTTACATGCAGGCCGGCGACCTGGCGGTCGAAATTGTTGCGGAGCAGGCGGGCGAGCACGGTGAGGCGCAGGCCGATAGCCCGCCGGGTCTCGTGATCGTTGTCTACGGTCGCCTCTATGATCATCTCCCACCCATTCATCGCCTCATCCGGCGAGAATTAGCCGGAATGTGGCGAGAATGCACGAATTTTTGTCGGCCGCACAATGTGATACACAGTGTATCAAGCGCCCGCTTCAAAGGGTGGTTCAGACGCGTTCGATGATGATCGCAGGAGCCATGCCGCCCGCGGCGCACATGGTGACCAGGCCATAGCGGCCGCCGGTGCGCTCGAGCTCGTCGAGAGCCGTGCCGATGAGGATCGCACCGGTGCCGGCGATCGGGTGGCCGAGGGCGATCGAGCCGCCGTTCGGGTTCACCTTGGCGCGGTCGAGGTCGAGGTCGCGGATGAACTTCTCGACGACGACGGCGAAAGCCTCGTTGACTTCCCAGACGTCGATATCGTCCTTGGTCAGGCCGGCCTTGGCCAGCACCTTCTTGGCGGCGGGCCCGGGCGCGTTCAGCATCAGCGTCGGATCGTCGCCGATCTCGGCCATGGCGACGATGCGCGCGCGCGGCTTGAGGCCGTGCTTGTCGGCATAGTCCTTCGAGGCGAGCAGGATCGCGGCCGCGCCGTCGACCACGCCCGACGAGATGCCGACGTGGTGGATCGGCTTGATGTCGACGTCGGGATATTTCTGGTTGATCAGCTCGGCATAGGTCTTGCCGCCTTCCTGCGAGGGCATGTTCAGGAACATCTCGAAAGCGGGCTTGAGCTGGGCCAGGCCTTCCTTGGTCGTGTCTGGGCGCGGGTATTCCTCATGGTCGAGGATCACGTTGCCTTCGTCGTCCTTCACCGTGATCGTCGACTTGTCGAAGCGGCCTTCCTTAAGCGCGACCGCGGCGCGGCGCTGGCTCTCGACGCCCATGTCTTCGAGTTCCTCGCGGGTAATGCCTTCCATCGCGGCGATCGCATCGGCGCAGACGCCCTGGTTCGACTGCGGATGCTTGGCCTGGAGGCGGGGGTTGCCCGTGCCCATGCCGCCGCTGCCGCCGAGGCCGGCCTCGCGCTGCTTCATGCCGTACCAGTTGACATAGGACAGCATGTCCATGCCGCCGGCGATGACGAGGTCGTGCATGCCCGACATGATCATGGCCGCGGCGAAGTTGGTCGTGGTGATCGACGAGCCGCAGAAGCGGTTCATCGTCACGCCGCCGGCCTTGACGTCATAGCCTGCGTCGAGCGCGGCGTTGCGGCCGATGTCGCCGCCCTGGAGGCCGATCGCGCCCGACACGCCCCAGATCACGTCGTCGACGTCGGCGGTGTTCAGGTTGTTGCGGTCGCGCAGCGCGGCCAGGACCGTGGCCGAGAGATGTTCGGGATGCATGGTGGAGAGGGCGCCTTTGCCCATCTTGCCGATGCTGCGATAGGTACGAACGGCGTCGATGATATAGGCGTCGGCCACGGATTCTCTCCTCGAACGGTGTTGGCCTGCTCATGCTAGGCCGACGGGGGGATTTGCAATCGCCAAACCACCGCCATCGCCGAGGCGATTGGGCGCGTTCGACACTAATGTGTCAATTTTTCGTGGCGCTACAAGAGGTCATTGGAGCAACCGTCGATCTTCGGACATTCTACGCTTCGAGCCTTGACGCAACTGCCTGGGGCGACAACTACAAGACCTCAGGAAAAGAGGGGATTCCATGGCCACCAGCGCTGACATGCCGAGCGAAGAGCGTGGCGGCACATTCGCGCCGCTGCGCGAAAAGACGTTCCGCACGATCTGGACGGCCAGCCTGTTCTCGAACTTCGGCCAGCTCATCCTGGGTGTCGGCGCGGCGTGGGAAATGGTCCGGCTCAGCAACAATTCGCCGAGCATGGTCGCGCTCGTGCAGACGGCGCTGATGGTGCCGCTGATGCTGGTCGCGCTGCCGGCGGGCGCGGTGGCCGACATGTTCGACCGGCGCAAGATCGCATTGGTCGGCCTCGGTTTCGCCATTCTGGCGAGCACGGTGCTGACGACGCTGGCCTTCCTCGGGCTGACGACGCCCTGGATGCTCCTAGGCTTCCTCGTGCTCGTCGGCGGCGGCGTCGCGCTTTACAGCCCGTCCTGGCAGGCCTCGATCGGTGAGCAGGTCAGCTCGCAGAACCTGCCCGCCGCGGTGGCGCTCGGCACGATCAGCTACAACGTCGCGCGCAGCTTCGGTCCGGCTCTGGGCGGCCTCATCGTGCTCGCCTTCGGTGCCAAGGCCGCGTTCGGCATCAATGCCGTGTTCTACATCCCGCTCTGGCTCGCCTTCTTCGCCTGGACGCGAAAGCACGTGCCGTCGCGCCTGCCGCCCGAACGGATCGACCGGGCGATCATATCGGGCGCACGCTATGCGCTGCATTCGCCGCCGGTACGCACGGTGCTGCTGCGGGCGCTGACCTACGGCCTCTCCAGCGCGACCGCTTCGGCGCTGGCACCGCTGGTGGCCAAGGACCTGCTGAACGGGAACGCCGGCGTCTATGGCATCCTGCTCGGCGCGACCGGGGTGGGGGCGGTCCTGGGCGCGCTCTTCGTCAGCCAGATCCGCGACCGCCTGTCGACCGAGACCGCGATGCGCCTGCTTGCCGTGGGCAGCGGCCTGCCGCTGATGGTGGTCGGAACCAGCCATTCGCTGGTGCTGACCTGCGCTGCGTTCTTCGTCATGGGCGCTTGCAACATCCTCAGCGTGTCGATGCTCAACGTCACGATCCAGCTCTCGGCGCCGCGCTGGGTGACGGCCCGGGCGCTGTCGCTCTACTCGTCGGCGCTCACCGCCGGCATCGGCATCGGCGCCTGGGCCTGGGGCGTGGTCGCTGCCCATACCGATGTGGGCTTTGCCTTCGTCGCCTCCGGGGTTGCGATGCTGGCGACCGTGGGGCTCGGTATGCTGTTCCCGCTCCATGCCGACAAGGAGGTCGATACCGACTCCGTCGACATCGGCTACGAGCCCGAAGTCGGCCTAGGGCTGAGCCTGCGCTCGGGGCCGGTGGTGATCGAGGTCGAATACGATGTCGACCCCGAGCAAGCCCGCGAATTCTACGGCGTCATGGTTCGGCTGCAGCGAGCACGCAACCGCATCGGCGCCTTCGACTGGTCGATCTCACGCGACATTGCCAACCCCGCGCTCTGGGTCGAGCGCTATCATTGCCCGACCTGGGGCGACTACTTGCGCATGCGCGACCGGTATACACAAACCGAGTTCGAACTGCAGGAAATGGCCGACAGCTTCAACCGCACGGGCCACGGTCATCGTGTCCGCCGGCGGCTCGAGCGGCCGTTCGGATCGGTCCGCTGGAAGGCTGATTCGCCCGATCTCTATCGGGGGACGGTCGGATACATCGGCCCCTGATTGTATCCACCGTGGTAAGTGGAACACAGGTGCGTTCTAAAATGCTCGTACTGATGATCGCCCACTGGACAGCGTAAACGCGGTTGGGATAGCGGCGTGAATTGTACAAGCGTCCAAAAAGCCTGGGAGGGGTTATGCGCACCGATACCATCCGCACCGCCACGTCTATTTTCGGCCTGATCGGCCTCGTCGCCGTTTCTGCGCCGGCCTTTGCTCAGGCCAGCGAGGCGGGCGCCATTGTCTCGGACGAGATCGTCGTCACCGCGCAGCGCCGCGAGGAGCGCTCGGTCGACGTGCCGATTACCATCACGGCAATCGGCTCTCAGCAACTCGCGACTGCAAATGTCCAGACCTTGACCGATATCAGCAAGGTGACCCCGGCACTACGCTTCGACAATAACAGTGCTTTCGTGCAGCCGACCATCCGCGGCGTCGGCACACCGGTGACCACCTCGGGTGGCGGCAGCAACGTCGGTATCTATATCGACAACTTCTATTCGCCCAATCCGCTTGCAGCCGACTTTCAATTCCTCAACGTCCAGAGCGTCCAGGTGCTGAAGGGTCCGCAGGGGACACTGTTTGGTCACAATACGACCGGCGGTGCGATTCTGGTGCAGACCGCCGACCCGAGCACGACCACCGCGATGCGGGCCAAGGTCTCGTACGCGCGCTTCAATGACGTCAATGCTCAGGCCTACGGCACGTTTGGCCTAGCCGATAACGTCGCTCTCGACCTCGAAGGTCTCTATCACCGCGGTGACGGCTGGAAGACGAACATCATCGACGGGAAGAAAGTCGGCGATTTCGAAGACTGGACCGTGCGCTCGGGCCTCAAGGTCAACCTGACCGACGGCGTCTCGGCGATGGTCCGCTATACCCACAGCAACACCAACGATCCGAACCCCGCGCTGGTGGCAAGCTATCGCGATCCGATCTTCGGCGATGGCGCGTATAATACGCCCGACAACCAGAAAACCTACGATCCCGACAAGATCGGTACCTACTATCCGATCTTCATTCACACCAAGTCCGACGTGTTCCAGGGCACCATCAAGGCCGACCTCGGCTTTGCCGATCTTTCTTCGTTCACGCAGTACCGCAAGGAAACCGTCGATTCGAGCATTTCGCTGAACTACGCTGGCGCTCCGTTCTTCGCGCTCGGCCTGCCGAACAAGAACTCGACCTGGAGCCAGGAAATCCTGTTGAACTCCAAGGCGGGATCGAAGCTCCAGTGGACCACCGGATTCTTCGCTTTCGGTAACAAGGACACCTACATCACCTACATCGACGGCCTCGGGCCGACGCTGTTCTATCCCAACCGTGTCCGGCTGGGCGGTTCCGGCACGAACACGCAGACCTTTGCCGGCTTCGTCGATGCGACCTACGAGGTCGTGCCGAAGCTGTTCCTGACCGCCGGCCTGCGCTATTCGCACGATCGCGTGATCGACGCCTATTGGAACACGCGCTCGCTTGCCACGTCCTACGTCAAGGATGGCGTGACGATCGCGGCCCCGAACGGCGTCGTGCCCGTGCCGGACATCTCCAGCAATCACTGGACTCCGCGCGTCGTGTTGCGCTTCAAGCCCGATAACAATTCGAGCATCTATGCGTCGTTCACCCAAGGCTACAAGGCCCCCATCATCGATGTGGGCGGATCGTGCCAGAACGCTTCGGGCAATCTGCCCACGGCCACTAATCCCACAGGTGCGGGTTTCACCTGCAATCCCGTGAAGCCGGAGAAGATCAACTCCTACGAGGTGGGCTACAAGTACAACAACAGCGTGTTCTCGGCGCAACTGTCCGGGTTCTATTACGACTACACGAACCTTCAGGTTTCGGTCTTCCTGGTCGGCGGCCAGGCTAACATCATCAACGCTGCCAATGCGAAGATCTATGGCCTCGACGGCCAGTTCAGCGTTCGTTTCGACGATCATTTCTCGCTCAACGCGGCAGGCGCCTGGACGCACGCGCGCTATACTAGGTTCGACGGCGCGCCGGTGTTCACCCGCACTCTTCCAGCCGGTACGCCGATCATACCGAACGCAGGCAATCCCTTCACGATCGGCTTGCCGTTCGTCACGCTCAGGGATTCGCAGGTGCAGCGGGCGCCCGCTTTCACCGGCAATGTCGGCGCGACCTACACGGCCGACGTTGGCGGCGGCAAGGCGCAGTTGAGCGGTCTCCTCAACTACAGCTCGAAGGTCTATTTCGGTCCTTCGGGTAATCAGTTCTTCCAGAACGGTTATGCCACGCTGGCGTTGCGCGCTCAGTGGACCGATCCTAGCGAACACTACACGGTCGCGGTGTTCGGCGATAACGTCACCGACAAGCGTTACATCACTGCGGTTCAGTCCGGCGGTAACGGTGTCGGCGCCAATTGGTCGAGGCCAGCGACCTACGGCATCGAGATTGGCGTGAAGTACTGATCGAACGCTGGGGCGACGCCACACGGCGTCGTCTTGGACGATCGAAGTCCTTTGTAAAATGCCGGGGCCGGGTGACCTGCTCCGGCATTTTCATTTTGCGCTCAGACTGCCGTCGCCGCGATCTGCTCGGCGACGGCCACGAGCCGCTGCGCCTGGTCGAGATGGAGCAGCTCGGCCATCTTGCCCTCGACCTGGATCGCGCCCTTGCCGGCGTTCTCGGGCAAGGCGAAAGCCGCGATGACCGTGCGGGCCCGTTGCAGTTCTTCCTCGCTCGGTGAGAACACCGCGTTGCAGGGATCGATCTGGGCCGGGTGGATCAGCGTCTTGCCGTCGAAGCCGAACAGCAGGCCCTGCTCGGCCTCGGCGCGGAAGACGTCGAGATCGCGGAATTCGTTGCAGACCCCGTCGAGCACGGCGACGCCATGCGCCCGCGCCGCGGCGACGGCCATCGACAGGAAGGGAAGGAATGGCGTCCGCTCAGGCGTCAGTTTGGCGCGCATTTCCTTGGCGAGGTCGTTGGTGCCCATGACGAACAGCGACAGCCGCGTCGACCTCGCCATGGCGGCGATGGCATCGAGCTGCGGCAGGCAGGCGCAGGTCTCGATCATCGCCCAGAGCTGCAGACGGTCCGGCGCCGCCGACAGCGCGTCCTGGCAGGCCTCGATGTCGGCGGGCGACGAGACCTTGGGCACCAGCACCGCATCGGCGCCCGATGTCGCGATCGCCGCGAGGTCCTCGGCGCCCCAGGGCGTGTCGAGCCCGTTGGCGCGGATCACCAGCTCGCGACGGCCGAAGCCGCCCTCTGCCACCGCGGCCAGAGCCGCTGCCCGCGCCTCGACCTTGGCTTCGGGCGCGACCGCGTCTTCTAGGTCGAGGATGACGACGTCGGCGGGCAGCGTCCGCGCCTTGGCGATCGCCTTGGCATTCGACGCGGGAAGGTACAGCGCGCTGCGGCGCGGGCGTTCGATCTGGCTCATTGCGGCGCGATAGCGGCTCGAACGGGGCCTGTCAGTATCCCATGCTCGCGAGCAGGATTTCGCTCTCGTTCCAGAGCCTTTCGCCGGCCGCCTGGTCCTTGCCGTGCGGTTGCACGGGCTGTTCCTGCATGTCGTAGAACATGCGGCCGCCCGGTGCGCCGGTCTCCGCCGCGGTGGCCATCCAGACCAGCGTTTTTGCCACGTCGACAGGCGTCAGGCCCGGCGCATCCTTGAGATAGCCCTGCATGTTCTCGTCGCCGTGGCTGGCGAAATTGGTGTGGACCACGCCGGGCACCAATGCCTGCGAGACGATGCCCTTGCCGCTGACGCGCCGATCGAGTTCGAGGCTGAAGAGCTGGTTGGCCAGCTTGACCTCGCAATAGACGCTCGAGGCCGGAAAATCGCCTTCGAGGTGCTGTAGGTCGCCCCAGTTGAGGCCGCCCGTCGGCTGGAGATAGGCGAGCGAGGAGACTGCGATCACGCGCACCGAACCCGGCGCGCTCTGCGCCGCGGCGGCTTCCAGCAGTGGCATCAGCTCGCGCGTCAGCAGGAAGGGGGCGAAGTGGTTCGCGGAGAAGGTTTCCTCCATCCCCTCGCTGGTGACATAGCGCTGGTCGCGCACGCCGCCGGCATTGTTGATCAGCACGTCGATCCGGCCGGTCTTCGCCTTGATCGCGTTGGCGAGCGCCTTGGTTTCCGCCATCAGCGACAGGTTGGCGCGCAGGAAATCGACCTTGCCGCCGTTCGCGCTGGCCGCGCGGATCTCGGCTTCGGCCGCGGCGCTGCGCCCGGCGTCGCGGCCTTGGCCGATCACGTGCCAGCCCAGAGCGGCGAAGGCCTTGGCGGTCTCCAGGCCGATGCCCGAACTGGCGCCCGTGACGACGGCAACGCGCTGGGAATTGTCGCTCATATGATCCTCTCTCGTTATTCTATGATTGGCGCGGACGGGCCCCGTCGAGGAACAGGCGCACGCCGAAGGCGACGCGTTTGGCGAGTTCGTCCGGGGGAAGGGGGCTGGCGGCCAGGATGTACCGGACGGGGCCGGTGACGACCATGCTCATGAAGGCGTTGGCGGCGCCGAACGGATCGTCGAGCGCGAGATTGCCCGCGGCGGTCTCGCGCTTGAATATCCGGGCCATGAACTTGATCGTCGGCATCGCGCCGATCTCGTAGGTGTCGGTGAAGATGTCGGGAAAGCGATAGCTTTCGGTCTGGATGATCCGCTGCAGCTTCAGTCCCTGCGGCGACGAGACGAGGTCGATGCGAAGCATCGCCAGGTTGGTCAGCGTCTGTGCCAAATCGCCGACGTCGCATTGGTGAATGCGCTCTTCGGAGATCGCATAGCGCAGGATCGCGCGGTGGACCGCGGCGCGGAACAGCGATGCCTTGTCGGCATAGCGCGCATAGACGGTGCGCTTGGTCATGCCGACGTCGGCGGCGATCGCCTCGATCGTGGCCTGCTCGAAACCCTTGTCGAGAAAGTGGTCGAGCGCCCGGTCGAGCAGTTCCTCGTGCCGTGCCTCGGCCTGCTCGCGCGTGGGCCGGCCCGCACGGGGACGACTGATCGCGGTTACCTCATTCATCGTTCATGGCCCCCTGTTGGGCGATCGGGATAGAATGATACGCATCAGTTGTCATTCTACGGGCGATCCGCGCTATGACAAGACAATAGGGTCGCTGTTTCGAGTGACAAGCTGGGTCCGACCCTTCGCCCACGGCGGAGAATGCGCTTGCCTGCCCGCGAAAGCCCGACATAATGACACGATAACGTATCCATTAATTTGATTCGGGAGAGCGACGATGGGCCAGGCCGCCGACAAGCTGACGAGTTACATGCCTGAGGCCTCGGGCTTCGACATTCCCTATTCGGAAATCCGCGACCTCCAGGTCACCGCGATGAACGAGCGGCTGCAGGAGCAGGGCTTCAGGATCAAGCTCGTCGCCCTGCGCGCGAAGGATGCCGAGATCACCGAGATCAACAGTCTGGAGGACGTTGTTCCGCTGCTGCTGCCGCACACGGCCTACAAGTCCTATCCCGAGAGCTTCCTCACCGAGAAGAAGTGGGACCGGCTGACCAAGTGGCTCGGCACGGTTTCCCCTTATCCGACCGACGACGTCGACCTTTCGGAAGTGAAGGAAATCGACGACTGGGTCGATGCCTGCGCCAAGGCCGGGCATTTCGTCGCCTGCTCGAGCGGGACGACCGGCAAGTCGGCCATGCTGATCGCGTCGCAGAAGGACATCGACTTTACCAGCAAGGACGGCGTGGCCGCGGTGCAGTGGGGATCGGGCATCCGCACGGGCGACATGCGCACGCCGGCCGGCGCGGCGGGCGCCGTGGCCTATACGCACAAGAATGCTGCCATGGGCATGGCCATGATGGGCGCCTTCACCGATCCCGAAGCCCCGCGGTTCCAATCGGGCCTGCCGCCTGTGACCGTCGGTTCGCTGACCAAGATGATCACGCTGCGCAAGGCGATTGCCGACGGCACGGCCAAGCCCGGGGAGATCCAGGACTACGAAGCCGAGAGCGAGGCCCGGCAGAAAGGGCTGGATCAGGCACAGGTCGGGGCGGTCGAAGACATCATCTCCAAGCGCGACAAGAAGCTCTACATCACCGGCATGTGGGGCGCGCTCTATCCCTTCGCCGAGGCGGTTCGCGCCAAGGGCTACAGCGCGAAGGACTTTCATCCTGAGAACGGCGTCTACCTCGGCGGCGGCCTCAAGCGCGCCCAGTTGCCGCCCGACTACCGCGAGTTCGTCTATGAGACCTTCAACCTGAATCCCGCCTTCATCTATCAGATGTACGGGATGCAGGAACTGGGCACCTCGATGCCGCGCTGTCAGGGCGGGAACCGTTACCACATCCCGCCGTGGCTGGTGCCGCTGCCGCTCGACAAGAGTGGCGACGCGCTGCTGCCCGGCGTGGGCGAGGGCAAGCACGAAGGTCGCGCGGCTTTCTTCGATCTGTCGATGGATGGCCGCTGGGGCGGCGTGATCTCAGGCGACCATATCGAAATCGATTACAGCCCCTGTGCCTGCGGCAACCGATCGCCCTCGATCGCCGACAATGTCTATCGCTATGCGGACCTCGAAGGCGACGACAAGATCGGCTGTGCCGGCACCGTCGATGCTTACGTTCGCGGTCTTTCTTGACCTGACTACGGGAGAGGGGGCGGCGCAGGCGGGAAAACCGCCGCGCCGCCGCCTGATACGAGAGGAAGTGCCAATGGGTGACGCGGTCGACCGGCTTCTGGCCTATCAGCAGGATGGCCGGTGCTACACGGTCCCCTACGCGGAAGTGCGCGACCTGCAGGTCGCGGCGATGAACGAGAAGCTTCAGGAGCAGGTCGGCAAGATCAGGCTCGTGAAGTTCCGCGCCGAGGAGGCGGGGATCGGCGAGATCCGCGAGCTTGTCGACGTCGTTCCGCTGCTGCTGCCGCACACCGCTTACAAGTCCTACCCCGAGAGCTTCCTCATCGAGGAGAAGTGGGACAAGCTGACCAAGTGGCTGGGCACAGTCTCGGCCTATCCAGTCGGCAACACCGACCTCGACGGCATCGCCGATGTCGACGAGTGGATCGAACGGCTCGAAGCGTCCGGGCATCCGGTTTCCTGTTCGAGCGGGACCACGGGCAAGTCGGCCATGCTGATCGCCTCGGACGCCGACCTCGAATGGACCTCGCAGGATTCGGTCGTTGCCTGTGCCTGGGGTACAGGGATCGCGCCGGCGCAGGATCGCCACGTATTCTCCATGGCGCCCGTCGCTGCGGTGCCGCGCAATCTGCGCATCATGGACGCCTTGCAGCAGGCTTTCGGTAAGCCGGATTCAACGCTGTTCCGCTATCCGGTGCCGCCGATCACCGTGGGTTCGATCACCCGGATGATCGCGCTCAGGAAGGCCATTGCCGATGGCACGGCCAAGCCCAACGAACTCGCCGAGTACGAGGAGGTCGGCGCCATGCGCGAGAAGGCGCTGGAGGATGCGATCGGCATAACCGTCGATGCGCTGATCGCGGTGCGCCACGAGAAGCTGTTCCTCACCGGCCTCTGGGGCAACCTCTACAAGGTCGCCGCGGCGATGCGCGAGCGCGGCTTCACCGCCAAGGACTTCCACCCCGAGAACATGATGTACGTCGGCGGCGGGCTGAAGCGCGAGCAGCTTCCGCCCGACTACCGCGAATTCGTCCGCGAGACCTTCAACGTCCAGCCCGACCGCAATTTCCAGCTCTACGGCATGCAGGAACTGGGCTCGGTCAAGGTGCGCTGCTTCAAGGGCGGGCGATATCACCTGCCGCCCTGGATGGTCTGCCTGCCGCTGAACAAGGAGGCGGATGCGCTGCTCCCGACCGAAGGCGAGATCGAATGCCGGGCCGGCTTCTTCGACCTGTCGCTCGACGGGCGCTGGGGCGGAGTGATCACCGGCGATCGCATCGAGGTCGATTTCGGACCCTGCGCCTGCGGCGCGGCGACGCCTTCGATCAAGGACAACATCGTCCGCTATGCCGACCTCGAAGGCGACGACAAGATCGGCTGCGCGGGCACGATCGACGCCTATGTGCGGGGCATGTCCTGACCGCTTGCCGGCAGGTGAATTGCGGCTAGAGTGCCGGCGAATTTCGTTTCGGGAGAGACAAGCCGATGGCCGCCTACGTCGTATTCATTCGCGAGGGAGAGGTCGTCGACCAGGCCTCGATGGACGCCTATCTCGGCAGCGGGGCCAGCACGCCGCCGCCGGCGCATCTCAAGGCACTGGCCGTCTATGGCGACATGGAGACGATCGAGGGCGAGGGCGCCGACGGCATCGTCATCCTCGAATTCCCAGATGTCGCGGCCGCACGCGAATGGTACAACGGCCCGTACAACGAGCGCGCCAAGCTGCGCCAGAAGGCGGCACCCTATCGCGGGTTCATCGTCGCCGGCCTGTAGAAATTTGTAGAAACACGACATCTGCCAGATTGCCTGGACAGGCACCGGCAAGCAGGAGCACAGTTCGATCATGACCAGACTCGCACTCGCCGCCGCGCTCCTCGCGCTTGCCATTCCCGCCGCCGCCCAGGCCGAACTCGCCGTCGGCGCGCAGGCGCCCGACTTTACCGCGCAGAGCGCGATGGCCGGCAAGGTGCAGAGCTTCAACTTGCGCGCCGCGCTACGCCGCGGGCCGGTCGTGCTCTACTTCTTCCCGAAGGCCTTCACCCAGGGCTGCACGCTGGAGACCCGCGCTTTCGCCGAGGCGACCCCGCAGTTTGCCGCGGCCCACGCCACGGTGATCGGCATGTCCGCCGACGACCTGCCGACGTTGCAGCGCTTCTCGACCGAGGAATGCCGCAGCAAGTTCGCGGTCGCCGCAGCGACACCGGCGATCGTCCAGTCCTATGACGTAGCGATGAAGATGGATCAGATCCCGGCCGAACGGCGCGCGCAGATGCCGGCGGGGATGACCGGACGAACATCTTATGTAATCGCGCAGAACGGGCGCATCACCATGGTCCACTCGAACCTGGATTACCGCGACCATGTCCGCCTGACGCTCGAAGCGGTCCAGGCGCTCAGCCACAAGCACTGACTCGCCCAAGCTTTACAAACTGCGATGCTCCGCTAAGCGGGCCGCTGCAGTTTTGGAGTTAGTGCAATGCGTGCCGAAGGGCAGGCTCACATCGATCGCATCGAGGCCGCGCTGGCGCTCGTCCGCAAGTTTCTGGACTGGGACCGCGCACTGCGCCGGCTCGACGAGCTCAATGCGCGCGTCGAAGATCCCAAGCTCTGGGACAATCCCAAGGACGCCGAGGCGGTCATGCGCGAGCGGCGCCGGCTCGAAGCGGCGGTCGGCACGGTCAAGCAGATCGCCCAGGAAATGGCCGACGCGATCGAATTCGTCGAGCTGGGCGAAGCCGAGGGCGACGACGATACGGTGAACGAGGGGCTGACCAGCCTTGCGGCCCTCGCCGAACGCGCCGATGCGGACAAGATCCAGGCGTTGCTCGCGGGCGAGGCCGACGCCAACGACGCCTATCTCGAGGTCCACGCCGGCGCTGGCGGTACCGAGAGCCAGGACTGGGCGCAGATGCTCCAGCGCATGTACACGCGCTGGGCCGAGCGCCACGGCTACAAGGTCGAACTGGTCGACTACCATTCCGGCGAGCAGGCCGGGATCAAGAGCGCGACGCTGCTGATCAAGGGCGAAAACGCCTACGGCTATGCCAAGACCGAGAGCGGCGTCCACCGCCTCGTCCGCATCAGCCCCTACGACAGCTCGGCGCGGCGCCACACCAGCTTTTCGTCGATCTGGGTCTATCCGGTGATCGACGACGACATCGACATCGAGATCAAGGAAAGCGATCTCAAGATCGACACCTACCGCGCTTCGGGTGCGGGCGGCCAGCACGTCAACACGACGGATTCGGCGGTGCGTATCACCCACATCCCGACCGGCATCATCGTCGCCAGCCAGAACGACCGCTCGCAGCACAAGAACCGCGCCACCGCGATGGGCATGCTGAAAGCGCGCATGTACGAGGCCGAACTCGCCAAGCGCGAGGCCGAGACGATGGGCGAGTACCAGGCCAAGACCGAGATCGGCTGGGGCCACCAGATCCGCTCCTACGTCCTCCAGCCGTACCAGCTGGTGAAGGACCTGCGCACCGGCGTCACCTCGACCGCGCCCGACGACGTGCTCGACGGCGCGCTCGATCCGTTCATGGCCGCGGCCCTGTCGCAGCGCGTGACGGGCGAGAAGGTCACCGTGGAGGACGTGGATTGAGCCTGGCGGGGCCGGGATTGAGAACGCGCGCGGCGCTGTTGCTCGGCCTGGCCCTGCTGGCCGGATGCAACGCGCCCAAGAAGGACGACCAGTCCGACCGGCCGGCGACCTCGCGTGCCTTCCCGCGTGCCGATCGCCCGGTGTCGAAGACGGGTTCCACTGCCTTCTCGACCGAAGTCCAGCGCGACAGCGTCAACGAAGCCAAGACGGTGATGGCGCTTGCCGACATCGACAAGGGCATGACCGTTGCCGACATCGGTGCGGGCGAGGGCTACTACACGGTCCGCCTGGCGCCGCGCGTCGGCAGCAAGGGGCGTGTGCTGGCGCAGGACATCGATGCGGCGGCGCTCCGCCGCCTGGGTGACCGCGTCCAGCGCGAGCGGCTCGACAACGTCTCGATCAAGCACGGCGCGCCCGACGATCCCATGCTGCCGGCGGCGAGCTTCGACCGGATATTCCTCGTCCACATGTACCACGAGGTCGCCGAACCCTATGCCTTCCTCTGGCGGATGCGCCCCGCGCTGCGGCCCGGTGGGCGGGTCATCGTCGTCGATGTCGACCGCACGACCGACCAGCACGGCATCCCGCCGGCGCTGCTGTTCTGCGAATTCAACGCCGTGGGCTTTCGTTTGACGCAATTTATTCGTAAGCCGGAAATGCAGGGCTATTATGCGCAATTCGAGGCTGCGGGCGAACGCCCCGCGCCCGAAGCGATTCGGCCCTGCCGGCAAAGCGACAAACCCCCGGTGACACGCTAGCCGCACGCGATAAGGAAAGTTAATCGCAATGAGTTTCAAGGGTCTGAAGCCGATACTCTATGGCGGACGCGAAGTCTGGCCACTGATCGAGGGCGGCAAGGGCGTGTCCGCGACCAACCACGCCAGCTCGGGCGCCTGGGCGGCTGCGGGCGGAATCGGCACGGTCAGCGCGGTCAATGCCGACAGCTACGATGCCGAAGGCAAGATCATCCCGCAGATCTACAACGCGCTGACCCGCAAGGAACGGCACGAGGAGCTGATCAAGTACGCGATCGACGGCGCGGTCGAGCAGGTGAAACGGGCCTACGAGATCGCCGGCGGCAAGGGCGCGATCAACATCAACGTGCTGTGGGAAATGGGCGGCGCGCAGCAGGTGCTCGAAGGCGTGCTCGAGAAGACCAGGGGCATGGTCGCCGGCGTGACCTGCGGCGCGGGCATGCCCTATCGCCTGTCGGAGATCGCCCAGCGCTTCAACGTCAACTACCTGCCGATTATCAGCTCCGCCCGCGCTTTCCGCGCGCTGTGGAAGCGTGCCTATCACAAGGTCTCCGAACTGATGGCGGCGGTGGTCTATGAAGACCCCTGGCTCGCCGGCGGCCATAACGGCCTGTCCAATGCCGAAGACCCGAACAAGCCCGAGGATCCCTATCCCCGCGTCAAGGCGCTGCGCGACACGATGCGCGCTGAGGGCGTTTCGGACGACGTGCCGATCATCATGGCCGGCGGCGTCTGGTTCCTGCGCGAGTGGGACCACTGGATCGACAATCCCGAGCTCGGCTCGATCGCCTTCCAGTTCGGCACGCGTCCGCTGCTGACGCACGAGAGCCCGATTCCGCAGGGCTGGAAGGACGCGCTGCGCGACCTCGAACCCGGCGACGTGCTGCTCCACCGCTTCTCGCCCACGGGCTTCTATTCGTCGGCGATCCGCAACCCCTTCCTGCGTAACCTCGAGGCGCGCAGCGAGCGGCAGGTGCCCTATTCCAAGGTCGAGGCGGGCGAGCACACGGTGCGGCTCGACGTCGGCGTCAAAGGCAAGAACTTCTGGGTCGCGCCCAAGGACCTCGAGCGCGCACGCAACTGGGCGGCGCAAGGCTGCACCGAAGGGCTGCGCACCCCCGACGACACGATCATCTTCGTGGGTCCGGCCGAGCGCGACGAGATCCGCCAGGATCAGGCCGATTGCATGGGCTGCCTGTCGCACTGCGGCTTCTCGGCGTGGAAGGACCACGACGACTACACCACTGGACGCCTTGCCGATCCGCGGAGCTTCTGCATCCAGAAGACGCTGCAGGACATCGCCCACGGCGGCCCGGTCGACCAGAACTTGGCCTTCGCCGGCCACGCAGCCTACCGCTTCAAGCAGGACCCGTTCTATTCGAACAACTTCACACCGACCGTGAAGGAACTCGTAGACCGCATTCTGACGGGCGACTGAGGCGGTTGCAGGCTAGTTGGCCTGCACCAGAGCATAATCTCTCTGATTACCGACACTCGTCACCCCGGACCTGATCCGGGGTCCCGCATTTTTGCCTCTCCAACCGCGAGGCAGACAGGCAGCGGGATCCCGGGGCGAGCCCGGGATGACGACAAGTGGTCCGGTTGAAGATGATCGCGCGCTAATCGGCCTTTACCAGAATCCGGCCGATTGCTGCGATCAGCGTTTCGAGACCTTGCACGTCGTCCGCATCGAAGCGGGCGGGCGAGGGGCTGTCCAGGTCGAGCACGCCGATCAACTGCTCGCCGACGACGATGGGCACGACGATCTCGGACCGCGAGGCGGCGTCGCAGGCGATATGGCCCGGAAAGGCGTGGACATCGGGCACGCACTGGGTGAGCCGCGTCGCCGCGGCCGTTCCACAGACGCCGTTGCCAATGGGGATGCGGATGCAGGCCGGTTTGCCCTGGAACGGGCCGAGGACCAGTTCGCTGCCGTCATGGCGATAGAAGCCCGCCCAGTTGAGGTCCGGTAACGTTTGCCAGATGAGCGCCGCGATGTTGGCCATATTGGCCACCGGATCGTGCTCGCCTTCCACCAGGCCTTGAGCGGCGGACACCAGGTCGGCGTACATTTCGGGTTTGGACGTCGCGTCGATCTTCAGCTCAAACATCGTCGCTACCTAGGTGCTGCAGGGTTCCGGTTCCAGCCCTAGCTGGCCGGCTCTTCCACCTTCTGCAGCGCATCGTGCAGGTAGAGATCGGTCGGCACCTGCTCCCAGTAACCGAAGTGTGCGATCGTTACGCGCTGCAAAGTCCGCGCCGCATTGCCCGTCGCCGAGCGGGCGTGCTGGACGGCCAGGTTGTCCCAGATCACCAGGTCACCCTCGCGCCAATGGTGTTCGTAGACGTTGTCCGGCGCGTAGAGATAACCGAACAGATCCTCCAGCAGCGCGTCGCTTTCGCCCGGCGCCATTTTCGTGATGCAGGCCGACATGTCGAGATTGACGAAGAGGTAGGGCCGGCAAGTGCCTTCCTGCTTGCCGACCACCGGATGGACGGTCGCCATGTCACCGGGATCGAGATCGGCGAGTGTCGTGCGGCGGCCGAGCATATGGCCGCGCACGTGCAATGCGTTGAGCCCTTCGACTTTGGTCTTGAGCGCGCTAGGCAGCCTGTCCCAGGCCCGCAGCGCATTGGCGAAGCGTGTCGCCGCGGCCCCTTCCGCAACTTCGAGCGCATGCAGCGAGCCGCCGAGGAACGGCGCGGGCACATAGGGAATGTCGTTGTGGAACAGCAGTTCGGCCTTGCCGAGGAAGCCGCCCTCGACGACGTTCGATACCACGTAATTGTCGAGTTCCGTCCGCAGCGCCGGGCCGAACAGGTCGCAGGCCGCCTGTTGCTGTTCGCGGCTGAGCGCTTGCCCGCGGAACAGGATCAGGCCGTCGCGCCGGTAGATGCGCAGCAGGGCGGCGCGCTGGGCCTCACTGAGTGGGGCGGTGAGATCGAGATCGCATTCCCAACCGAAGGGCGCGCCTGCGATCGGCTTGGCACCCGTCAGTTCGTCATCCTCTCGCTCGCTTGCCATGGAGCCTTCTCCTTTGGTTGCAGTCTACGCCGCGGCGGCGCGTGCTGCAAAGTCCGGCTTGGGCCGCAGCGCCGCGAACAGCAGCGCGGCGCCGAGGAAGCCGGGGACCGTCGCCCAGATCACCGGGTTGTATGACTTGCTCACGTCGTAGATGTGGTTGGCGACGAGCGGGCCGATGCCTTGCGCGAGCGTCGTCGTGATCGAGATCACGCCGTAGAACAGTCCGAAGCTGCGCGCGCCCAGGTGCGTGGAGGTCAGGTAGACGATGGCGTTCATCTTCATTCCGCCGGTCAGGCCGTAGGCGATCACCCCGGCCATCGAGGCCCAGAACACACCCGGCGCCAGCAGGAGCGACAGCGGCAGGCCCAGCGAGACGAGCGAGGCGATGATCGCGAGGCGCTGGACGTCGAAGCGATCCATCAGCACGCCGCCGATGAGCCGCCCGATGATGGAGGCGATGCCCATCGACCCGGCGATGGAGACCGCCTCGACGCGGGTGAGGCCCGTGAAGGTCAGTACGGGGACCAGGTTGAGGATCAGTGCCACCCCGGTCATCGCCGCGACCAGCGAGGCGCAGAACAGGATGTAGAGGTTCGCCGAGGCGAAGCCTTCGCGCGGGGTGAGGCCGGCGAGCGACGCCTGGCTGGGCGCGGCTTCGTCGAGCGCGTGGTCCTCGCTGTGCTGACCCGGCAGCCGGGGCACGAACAGCAGGACCAGCGGCGCGACGACCGCGCACCACATCACCGCCAGCGCCAGGAAACCGCTGCGCCAGCCGTGGTTCTCGACGAAGTATTCGGCGATGCCGGGCGCCAGCGCCATCGAGATGCCGGTGCCCGAAATGGTGATCGCGATCGCCATGCCGCGGCCGGCGTGGAAGATCGTCGAGATCGGCGCCATCCACACTGTGGAGGTAAAAGAGCCCGAGATGCCGAAGATCGCCCAGCAGGCCCACCAGTGCCAGAGCTGGTCGCCGATCAATGACATCGAGGCGATGGCGAGGAACGAGCAGATGACGGTGATGATCCCGCAGGTGCGCGAGCCCCACTTGTCGATCAGATAGCCGGCGGGCGTGGCCAGGAACAGGCCCATGACCGAGACCACGGCCGGGCCCGAGGAGATTTGCGCGCGAGTCCAGCCGAATTCCTCTTCGAGCGGCCCGAGCATCACGCCGAACACGGAAGAGAGCAGCGCGGCGAGCGACATGCCCATCGTGGTAGCGGCGACGAGCGGCCAGTACTTTCGCCATTCGCCCAGGGACGAGCCCGCTTGCATCGTTGCCATCAGGCCTGTTGCTCCTGCTTGGTGAAATCGGGGTAGGGCCCGAGCGAAAGGTAGAACAGCGCGGCAATCGCCAGGAACGGCACGGCGGTCCACATTACCGGGGTATAGGATTTCGTGAGGTCGTAGACGTAGTTGGCGACCAGCGGCCCGAGGCCGACGCCCAGCGCGATCGCGGTGTTGATCGCGCCGTAGAGCGTGCCGAAAGCCCGCGCGCCGAAGTGGCGGCTGGCGAGATAGGCGACGGCCGGCACCTTGGCACCGCCCATCAGCCCGTAGATCGCGACCCCGGTCGCGGCGGCCGCGGGCGAGCCGGGCGCGAGCAGCAGCAGCGCGGGCAGGGCGATCGCCCCGGCCGAGGACAGCGCGGCGATCGTGCCGGCGCTCATCCGGTCCATCAGCCAGCCACCGGCGATCCGGCCGGTGATGGTCGCCACGCCGATCACCCCGGCTACCGCTGCGGCCGTCGCGGGCGTCAGCCCGGTAAAGCGCAGCACCGGCACGAGATTGAGGATCAGCGCGACCCCCGCCGACATCGAGAGGAAGGCCGCGAGCGCCAGCTTGTAGAACTTGGGCGAGGCGAAGCCCTCTCGCGCGGTGAGGCCGGGGAGGGGAGCGCTCGGTTCCTGCGTTGCCTGTGTCGCGGCTTTGGGCCTGCCGGCGCCGCGGAAGAACAGCAGAATCAAGGGCAGCGCCACCGCCGCCCAGATCGCGCCCAGGCCAATATAAGCGCCGCGCCAGCCGTATTCGGCGAGGAGGTGGTTGGCGACGATCGGCACCAGCGAGGTGCTGATCCCCGACCCGCTCAGGGTAATGGCGACGGCGAGCCCGCGGCCCGTCTGGAACAGGCTGGAGATCGGCGTGAGCCACACCGTGGGCATGGCCGCTGCCGAAAGGCCGACGACGATCCACAAGCACCACCACTGCCAGAGCTCGCCTGCCACTGCCGACATCATTGCCACGCCCGCGCACATCAGCGTCGCCGCGACGATCCCGACGAAGCGCGCGCCCAGCCGGTCGATCGCGAGGCCGGCCGCGGTCGCCAGGAAGAACGCCATGAACGAGACGAGCGAGGTGCCGAGCGAGATCTGCGTCCGGCTCCAGCCGAATTCCTGCTCGAGCGGCTCCATCATTACGCCGAGCGACGACACGCTGACGGCGGAAAGCGAAACGCCCGCCGCGGCAGCCAAGACGACAGTCCAGTGGGCGCGCCATTCGGCACTCGCCGTGGCGGGTATGGTTTCCGGCAATCGCGTCTCCCTTGTCGATCGCATTGGTCCCAATTGCGCGGCGGCCTGTCAATCGCCGACCAAGCGCTTTTTTGTTTCGCACGGCAGTCCCGCGGGGTCAGACGGCAGTGGCCATCGTGCAACAGGCGGGCAGCGATTGCGCGAGCAGACAAGGCGGCGCACTTGACACTCTGGTTACATATGCGAAGAATTGCAGCCAGACAGGGCTGGAATTCGGGTTTTCAATTTAAAATGCGTGTCGCGCATTGCGAGTTCGCCATGGTGGTCGCAAAACTTGACAGTCGTCAAATATGGCCCACACTGGTATCAATGAAGACATAATTGGAGCTTGGCGGAACACCGCCATTCCATCGGTAGAGAGGAAGCCCGTTGGCCGCGAAACAGCGGCGGCGGCCTGAAGGTGGGGGGGTTACATGAATAGCAATCTTAGGCGGAATATCGCGCTCGCAGCGACCGCGATGGGCGTAGTCCTGACGACGCCGGCTTTTGCGCAAGATACCGGCGGCAGCGATATCGTCGTCACGGCACGCCGCGTCGAAGAGCGCCTGCAGGACGTGCCGATCTCGATCACGGTGTTCAACCAGCAGCAGCTGAGCAACCGGAACATCGTCAACAGCGCGGATCTTGCGACCTATACCCCTTCGCTGGCTGTCAACAGCCGATATGGCCCCGACAAGGCAGCATTCGCGATCCGCGGTTTCTCGCAGGATCTCAACACGGTGCCGACGGTCGCGGTCTATTTCGCCGACGTCGTGGCTCCGCGCCTCCAGTCGAACATCCAGAGCGGCAACGGCGCCGGTGTGGGCAGCATGTTCGACCTCCAGAACGTGCAGGTGCTGAAAGGCCCGCAGGGCACCCTGTTCGGCCGCAACACCACCGGCGGCGCCATCCTGCTGGTTCCGCAGAAACCGACCGACAAGCTCGAGGGTTATGTCGAAGGCACGGCCGGCAACCATGATCAATGGCGTGTCCAGGGTGTGATCAACATCCCCCCTGAGCGACACTATCCGTTTCCGCGCCGGCGTCGATCGCAACACGCGCGAAGGTTATCTGAACAATCGCTCGGGAGTCGGGCCGAAGGACTTCAATAACGTCAACTACTGGGCGGCGCGTGCCAGCCTCGACATCGATGTCACGCCCGACATCGAGAATTATACGATCTTCACTTACTCCCGCTCGCGCACGAACGGCTGGGTGGGCAAGTTGGCCTATGTCAACAACGGCACCGGCACCGGCAAGGCAGCCATCGCGGGTTCGGCCGCGATTCTGATCGCTGGCGGACGGAATCAGGCGATCGCCGAGGCCGGATACGGCCGCTACGATGTGGAGAGCAACACTCCTGATCCTTACGTGATCAGCCGTCAGTGGCAGGCGATCAACACCACGACCTGGAAGGCGAGCGACACCATCACGGTCAAGAATATCTTCAGCTACGGTGAATCGCGGGAAGCCTATTCCTCGAACCTCAGCGGCGATACCGGCGTGATTACCGGTCTCGGCACGTTCCCCTTTGTCATCACCTATCCGGGCAAGAACGGTGCCCAGGGCAACGAGCGGACGATCACCGAAGAACTGCAGCTTCAGGGCCGGACGAGCGATGGCGCCCTGACCTGGCAGGTCGGCGGCTATCTTGAGCACAGCAATCCGATTGGCCAGCAGGAACAGTTCACGCAGATATTCACGTCGCCGTGCATCGACGTTTACGCCTTCAAGTGCGCGCCGCTGGTTGCGTTCGGCAACTTGTTCGGCCAGATCGGCGATGCCAGGAACAACTATTACTACAAGAACTATGGCCTGTATGCGCAGGCGACCTACAAGTTTACCGAACAGCTCAGCGTTACCGCCGGTATCCGCAACACCTGGGATTGGGAAAAGGAAACCGCGAACAACGTCAAGGTCACGACCTCGACTGCAGGGCCGACCGCCTACGGCACGGCAACCTCGCCTTACAGTTGTTCACGCGCCGGAGCTTCGCAGCTCAGTCCGCCGCCTGCAGGCTCGGCTGCGCTGTTGACCAACGGGGCGTGCACGCGGACCTTCATCCTACCGATGAAAGGCACGCCGACCTGGCTCATCGACCTCGATTACAAGCCGACGCCGGACATTCTCGTCTATGTCAAATATGCGCGCGGTTATCGTGCTGGCGGCATCAACGAGGCGAACGTCGGCGGAGAGGTCTGGAAGCCCGAGAAGATCGACGACTATGAAGTGGGCTTGAAGACGACGTTCGGTGGCGCCGTGCGCGGGAACCTGAACATCGCGGGCTTCTGGAACGAGTTCAAGAACCAGCAGTACACGGTTTCGATCCCGGCCTGCACGGCGGTGACACCGGGTTGTACGAGCCCCGCGCCTACCGGGATCAATGGCGTCGTGAACCTCGACAAATCGCGGGTACGCGGTTTCGAGATCGAGGGTTCGATTTATCCGGTCGAGCCCCTGCGCATTGATTTCGGATATTCCTATCTCGATGCGAAAGTGCTCAAGTCGGGCGCTTCGTCCTGCGACGCAACCCGCTATCTCTGTGCCTCCGCCACTTTCCCGGTGCCGGGCACGCGCCTGCTGTTTGCGCCGAAGAACCGCTTCACGGTCAGCGGAACCTACACGCTTCCGTTCGACGAGGAGAAGATCGGCAAGGTCTCGATCGGCGCGACTTTCGTCCACACCGACAAGCAGTTCAACTCGCACTCGAACGATGATTTCTTCGCAGGGCATGCGATCCCGTACAATGCGAGCATCAGCCCGGCGACGAACTTGCTCAACCTGAACCTGAACTGGGAAAAGGTGGGCGGCAGCGCGCTCGACCTCGGCATTTTCGCCACCAATGTGACCAACAAATACTATTACGTTGCCGCGACCAGCTCGATTTCGACGATCGGCAGCGAATACATCATGCTCGGCGAACCGCGCATGTACGGCTGGCGGGCGAAGATCCACTTCGGTCAGTAGTCCAGCGCATTACCGCGGAACAACGAACGGCGGTCCCTTGCCAAAGGGGCCGCCGTTTCGTTTAAGCGTCCGATAAGTGCGGGAGTGATGGATGGGACAGGCTGCGCCGCGATCGGCGATGGCGGAGTGGCGGCGATACGGTGTGCTGCCGATAGCGGCGGGCATCGGCTATTCGACCATGGCCATCCAGACCTATGGCATCGGTCCCTTCGTCGCCTCGCTCGAGGCGCAGTTCGGCTGGTCGCGCGCGGAGGTGATGCTCGGCCTGACCATTTCTAACACGATCGGCGTCCTGCTCAACTTCGCCGTGGGCGTGCTCGCGGATCGCGTCGGGCCGCGCCGCGTCGCGCTGGGCGGGGTGATCGTCAAGACGAGTGCGATCGCGCTGCTGGCGACGGCGACCGGCTCCGTGCTCAACTGGTCGCTGCTCTGGATGCTGGTGGCCTTCGGCGCCGTGCTGGCCCAGGCGAACGTCTGGGCCAGCGCGGTTGCCAGCCGCTTCGACAAGGGCAGGGGCCTCGCGCTGGCGGTGACGCTGTCGGGCTCGTCGTTCTGCGCGGCGATCCTGCCGGTGCTCGCGGCCAAGCTGATCGGCATCTATGGCTGGCGCATGGCTTTCGTCGGCGTCGCGGCGATCTGGCTCGTGGTGGCGCTGCCGGTCGTGTTCTTCTTCTTCAGCGGCCGGCAGGACGAGCACCGCCGATCTTTGGAACCCGAGGTTCGGGCCGAGGTCTTGGCGACCCTGCCCGGCGTGACCGTCCGCGAGGGCATGCGCATGATCGCCTTCTGGCAGCTGATTATCGCCGCTTTCGCCTTCGCCTTCTACACGATGGCGATCGCGCCCAATCTCGTGCCGCTGATGACCGAGAAGGGCGAAACCGCGATGGCGGCGGCAGAGCTTGCAGCGATGATGGGCGTTGTCGGGATCGTCGCGCGGATCTCGGCGGGCTTCCTGCTCGACCATTTCTCGGCGAGAGTGCTCGGCACGATGGTCTTCATCCTGCCGGTGCTGGGCTGCGGCCTGATGCTGGTCGGCGCGCCCGGCTATCTCGTCCTGACGCTGGCGGTCATCAGCTTCGGCGTGACCATCGGCGCCGAGTACGACGTCGTCTTCTACCTCGTCTCGCGCCATTTCGGCCTCAGGAGCTTTGCGTCGCTGATGGGCGCGTTGCTGACCGCCGGGGCACTCGGCGGGGCCGTGGCGCCGGTCGTTGCGGGCTGGCTGCACGACCGCTTCGGCAGCTATGATCAGGTGCTTGTCGTGCTGATGGTGCTGATGGGCGGCGGCGCAGTCGCGATCGCGACGATGGGGCAGCCGAAGCAGGATTGGGGCGCAGCACACTGATGCATTCAGGAGACAAGCAGGCGGGCCCGGAAGCAGCCAGAGCCGAATGGCGCGCCTATTGGCCGCTGACCTTGGCGGCGCTGATCGGCTATTCGACGATCGGCCTGCAAAGCTATGGCATCGGGCCCTTCGTGCCGCATCTCGAGAAGGCCTTCGGCTGGACGCGGACCGACGTGATGATCGGCCTGTCGCTGTCGAACGCGGTGGGCGTGTTCCTGAACATCCTGATCGGCATGATCGTCGACCGTTTCGGGCCGCGCCGGGTGGCGCTGACCGGCCTGCTGGTCAAGACCGGCTCCTTCGCGCTCCTCGCTACGGCGACGGGGACGCTGCTCAACTGGTCGCTACTCTGGGTCGTGCTCGCGGTCGGCGTGGTGCTTGTGCAGTCGACGGTCTGGACCAGCGCGGTCGCCGCACGCTTCGACCATTCGCGCGGGCTGGCCATGGCCGTGGCCCTGTCGGGAACGCCGATCACGGCGGCGGTCGTCCCGGTCCTGGCGACCTGGCTGATCGGCGACTACGGCTGGCGCGTCGGCTTTGTCGGCGTCGCCGCGGCCTGGATCGTGGTGACACTCCCCGTGGTCTTCCTGTGGTTCAAGGACGGCCGCGATCCCGCGCAGCCGCTGCATGCGGCCGCGACCGGGCCGGTCTCCGGTCTGACCCTGCGCGAAGGGCTGCGTACGGCGGCCTTCTGGCGACTGCTCGTCGCCTTCGGCGCCTTCTCGCTCTACAACATGGCGATGTCGGCCAATCTCGTGCCGCTGCTCGGCGAGACCGGGCTGAGCGAGATGCAGGCCGCGCGGATCGCCTCGGTCATGGGGCTCGTCGGCATCGTCGCGCGGCTGACCGTCGGCTTCCTGCTCGATCGCTTTTCCGGCCCGCTGATCGGCGGGCTGACCCAGTTCCTGCCCGTCATCGCCTGCGGCATCCTGCTGCTCCATGATCCCGGCGTGCTGCTGCTGACGGTTGCTGTCGCGCTGTTCGGCGTGGCCACCGGTGCCGAGATCGACGTCGCGCTTTATCTCGCTACGCGGCATTTCGGCCTTCGGTCCTTCGCCGCGCTGTTCGGTGCGGTGATCACCTTCGGTGCGGTCAATGCCGCGATCGGGCCGATCGTGGCCGGTTGGCTCCACGACCGTTCGGGCAACTACGACGGCCTGCTGATGACGGTCATGGTGGCGATGACCGTCGGCGCGCTGGCCATGGCCACGATGGGTCGCCCGAAGCACGACTGGCGCGCGGCAGGCTGAAGCGGCGGATGTCCGTGTGGGCGATTATGCGCGCCTCCCTGAGCATACCCACCGGATCATCCGGCGGTTTCCTTGACTTGAGCGCGCGTGGTCCTACGTGAAAGGGCCTCAGTCAGGGGATTTTGATGGCAGTCGCGCCGCGCAGGGTTGGAGCAGAGAATTCGGCGACGCGCGCGCTGATCCTCGACGCGACAGAGCAGTTGATCCGTGAAGAAGGCTACGCCGCCGTCAGCACCCGCCGGGTTGCGGCCAAGGCCGGGCTCAAGCCGTCGCTCGTCCACTATTACTTCACGACCACCGACGACCTGCTGCTGGCGATGTCGCGCCGCGGTGCCGAGGAAAGCGACCGGATGATCGAGGCGGCGCTGCGCGCGGACGATCCAGTTCGCGCGCTCTGGGCCTTCCTCGTCGACAAGAGTCGCATTGCCATCGCGCTCGAATTCATGGCCATGGCCAACCACCGCTCCGCCATCCGCGCGCATATGGCCGAACACTGCGAGGCCATGCGCCGGCGCGAAGAGGAGATATTTGCCCACATCCTCGGTGAAAGGCTGGCGGCGGCGGGAGAGATCGCGCCGGCAGGGCTCAGTCTCGTGCTTGCGGGAATCGGGCGGGCGCTGGTGATGGAAGGCGGGCTCGGCGTCACGGCGGGCCATGCCGAGGCGCGCGCCTTCGTCGAGCAATGGCTGGACAGACTGGCACCGCTGCCGGAGAAGGCCAAGGGATAGACAACTGGGAGAGCGGCGCATGAAGCTCGCCTGTCGGGAGATCAAGCCGGAGATCGGCGCCGAGGTTCTGGCCGACAAGCAGGCGCTGCTGACCGGCGAACATGCTGCCGATATCCGCGAGCTTCTGGAGCAGCGCGGCGTCCTCGTCTTTCCCAAGGTCGATTTCACCGAGCAGGAACTGATCGCGTTCACCCGCACCCTGGGCACTTTCGCGCCCGACCGCGGCCCGGACGAGGTCACGCCGATCTCGATCGATCCCAGCGGCGGCACGACTGCCGACTACACCCGCGCCTCATTCTACTGGCACTTCGATGGCTACATGAACGAAGTGCCGATCCTCGGCTCGATCCTCTGCGCGAAGGTCCTCTCGGCCACTGGCGGCCAGACCGAATTCTGCAATACCTATGCAGCCTATGAAGCGCTGCCCGAGGAGCGCAAGCGCCAGCTCGAAGGCCTGCAGGCCGTCCACGCACTCGCCGGGGCGCAGCGCGCGGTCGATCCCGAGCCGAGCTACGAGACTTTCCAGCAGTGGCTCAAGATCCGCCGCAACACCCTGCCGCTAGTCTGGAAGCATCGGTCGGGCCGCAAGAGCCTCGTTATCGGCAATACGGCGGTGGGTGTCGTCGACATGGACCCGATGGACGGCTTGGAGGTGCTCGTCTGGCTGCGCGACTGGGCCACCCAAAAACGGTTCCGCTACAGCCATGAATGGTCGCTCGGCGATGCGGTTCTGTGGGACAACACCGGGACCCTGCACCGCGTCCGGCCCTATCCGGCCGACAGCGGCCGCCTGATGATCCGTACCAAGCTGGCGGGCGAGGAGCCTTTCGCCTGAGGCCGATTCAGCGTAGTTTAACGCCTGGGCGATCACAGTGATCGCTGCATCCGCCTTGACGCTGGCTTGCCTCTCGCGGCAATAGGCGAGGGTAGTTCATTTATTCAATCGCCGGGAGTTCGCCATGGCCACCGCCGCCCAGATCCGCCTGTCCGCCGAGAACGTGAAGCCGAAGATCGGCAGCCGTATTCTCAATACCAAGGAAGAGCTGCTGAGCGGCGAGCTTGCCGCCGAGCTGCGCGACCTGCTCGAACAGCGCGGCGTTCTCGTCTTCCCGACGATCAACTTCACCGACGAGGAGCACGTCGCCTTCACCAAGACGCTCGGCACTTTCGCGCCCGAGATGACCGACAAGGACAAGGACGAGCATGTCGTCCACGCGATCACCCTCGACGAGAAGGTGAACCCGGGTTCGGCTATCTACCTCAAGGGCTCGTTGTTCTGGCACATCGACGGCACGATGAACGACCTGCCGATCCGCGCCTCGTTGCTGGCCTGCAAGGTGCCGTCGCCCAAGGGCACCGGCAACACCGGCTTCTCGAACACCTATGCCGCCTACGACGCGCTGACCGAGGAACAGAAAGCCGAGTTCGACCAGTACAAGGTCCGCCACGGTGCCTGGGCGACCCTGATGTACTGGAGCCCCGAGCCCGACCAGACCCTGCTGGAGCGTATGCAGGCGATCGGCGACGTCGAGATCCCGCTGGTCTGGAACCACGAGTCCGGCCGCAAGAGCCTGGTGATCGGCAACACCGCCCATACCATCTCGGGCAAGAACCACTTCGATTCCACCCGCATCCTCAACTGGCTGCGCACCCACGCCACGAAGGAGGAGTTTACCTTCAGCCACGAATGGACCGTCGGCGACCTGGTGATCTGGGACAACACCGGCACGATGCACCGCGCCGAGGCCTATGATCCCGCCTGCGGACGGATGATGGTCCGCACCAAGCTAGAAGGCGAAGAGCCGATCCAGTAAGCTTCGCGATTGCTCCTCCCGGTGTGATGCTGTACATCTGTTCAGTATAACCGCCGGGAGAGAGAGCAATGGCTACGGCCGCCAAGGCGCGCTTCGCTTCGGAAGAGATCAAGCCCAGGATTGGCAGCCGTATCCTGGCGGACAAGGAAGCGCTGCTGAGCGGCGACTATGCCGCCGAAATCCGCGAACTGCTCGAGCAGCGCGGTGTGCTCGTCTTCCCCGAGATCCATTTCGACGATGCCGAGCAGATCGCCTTCACCTCGACGCTCGGCAAGTTCGCCCGCGAGATGCGCGGCGAGGACATCTACAAGATCACGCTCGACAAGAGCGTGACCGCCACCGCCGACTATCTCAAGGCGACGATCTTCTGGCATTTCGACGGCTTCTCGTCGCCCATGCCGATCCGGGCCTCGCTGCTGTCGAGCAAGGTGCTCTCCGAAGTGGGCGGCAACACCGAGTTTGCCAATACCTATGCCGCCTACGACGCGCTGCCCGAGGACGACAAGGCGATGCTCGAAGGCATGCAGGCGGTCCATTGCCTGGCCTCGACCCAGCTCGATATCGATCCGCAGCCGAGTTACGCCGAATGGCAGCGCTGGCTGGAGATGGGGCGCAAGGCGCTGCCGTTGGTGTGGAAGCACCAGTCGGGCCGCAAGTCGCTCGTGCTCGGCAATTCGGCGCACCACGTCGTCGGCATGGACCCGCTCGACAGCAAGGGCCTGCTGATCCGTCTGCGCGACTGGGCGACGCAGGAGCAATTCGTCTACAGCCACGAATGGACCGTCGGTGACCTCGTGATGTGGGATAACACCGGCAGCCTGCACCGCGCGATCCCCTATGAGGTGAACTCCAAGCGCATGCTCCACCGCACCAAGCTGGAGGGCGAGGAGCCCATCCTTTGACCGGTCGTGCCGCAGATAACCTCAAGACGCGCCTGCGTAGCGATCTGCGCGCGGCGATGCTGGCTCGCGATACGAAGCAGGCCGCGGTGCTGCGCGTCCTTCTCGCAGCGATCGACAATGCCGAGGCCGTGGCGATCGAGGAACGGCCGCAAAGCCTGCAGCGATTGGACTTCGCCGAGGGCGCGGCCGAAGTCTCGCGCCGGGTGCTGGGCGAAGATGAGGTTGCGGCGATCCTGACCGAGGAGATTTCCGCGCGCCGGCTTGCGGCCGATCAGATGGCTGCGCTGGGTCGTGCCGATCGCGCAGGCGAACTGAACGCCGAAGCGGATGTTGTTGCGCGGTACCTGCAAGATCAATCGTGATAGCGAATTTGGGTCGGTTGACGCCACTCCCGCCGCTGCTGTACATCTGTTCAAATAACTGACCGCCAGCGTCTGGGAGAACTGTTCGATGGCAACTGCCGTTTCGTCTCGTTGGGAAGTCGTCGATGTTGCGCCGAAGATCGGCTCGGCTATCCATACCGACAAGGCCACCTTGCTGAGCGGCGAGCGCGCCAAGGACATCCGGGAGATCATGGAACGCCGCGGCGTGATCGTCTTCCCCGAGATCAACCTGACCGACGACGAGCAGATCGCCTTCACCCACACGCTCGGCACTTTCGCGCACGAGGATGGCGAGGGCGCCAAGGACGGCAAGGATTCGGTCTATCCGATCACGATGGATTCGAGCATCAACCCGATCGCCGATTACCTCAAGGGCGCCTTCTTCTGGCACCTCGACGGCACGATGTCGGAAAAGCCGATCCTGGCCTCGATCATGAGCGCCCGCGCGTTGGCCCCGGTCGGTGGCGAGACCGACTTCTGCAACACCTATGCCGCCTGGGACGAACTGCCCGCCGACGAAAAGGCGCAGGTCGAGGATCTCAAGGTCACCCACGCCATGTGGCGCTCGCAGCTCTACTGGAAGCCCGAGCCGACCATCGCCGAGCTCGAAGCCTGGATGGCGCGCGGCGCGAACACGCTGCCGCTGGTCTGGAAGCACCGCTCGGGCCGTCAGTCGCTGGTGCTCGGCGCCACCGCGCTCGAGGTCGAGGGCATGGGCACGGTCGAGAGCGAGAAGCTGCTGGTCAAGCTGCGCACCTGGGCAACCCAGCCGCAATTCTCCTATCGCCATACCTGGAAGCTCGGCGATATGGTGCTCTGGGATAACACCGGAACCATGCACCGCGCCCTGCCCTATGACCACAAGTCTGGCCGCCTGATGATGCGCACCAAGCTGGAGGGTGAGGAAGCCTTCGCCTGAGGGGAGTCGCCCGCGCGGATTTCGAAAGGGCCGTTCTCGATCGCGAGGGCGGCCTTTTCCCTTCTTGACCACCGAACGGCCGCATCGCTAACAAGCTGACGAATCCAATCGAAGGGAAGAGGGAATGTCTCAGGCACCAGTCGCCATCGTCACCGGCGCCAGCCGTGGGGCGGGCAAGGGCATCGCGGTTGCGCTCGGCTCGCACGGCGCGACCGTCTACGTCACCGGCCGCTCGCAGAAGGAAGGCGACGCCTCGATGCCGGGGACGATCTACTCGACCGCCGAGGAAGTCACCCAGGCCGGCGGCAAGGGCATTGCCGTCCGCTGCGACAGCGCCAACGACGATGACGTGAAAGCGCTGTTCGAGCAGGTGATCGCCGAGCAGGGCCGCGTCGACATCCTGATCAACAATGCCGCCGCGATCTACGACGAGCTGTCGATGCCCGGCAACTTCTGGGAAAAGCCGCTCAAGATCGGCGACATGATCAACGTCGGCGTGCGCAGCGGTTTCGCCGCGTCCTGGTTCGCCGCGCCGCACATGGTCAAGCAGAACCGCGGATTGATCCTGTTCACCTCATCCCCCGGCGCCATGCATTACTGCTTCGGCCCGGCCTATGGCGCGCACAAGGCCGGCATGGACAAGATGGCCTTCGACATGGGCGTGGACTTCGCCGATGTCGGCGCGAACGTCGCTGCCGTGTCGATCTGGATGGGGGCGCTGACGTCGGAACGCCTGCTCGAGATGATGGCGGCCGAGCCCGAGAAGTTCAAACACCTCGAAGGCCAGCTCGAATCCACCGGCCTGACCGGCCATCTCGCCTGGGCGCTCTACAACGATCCCAAGCTGATGGACTACAACGGCAAGACCATGGTCGGCGCCGACCTGGCCAAGAGCTACGGCATTACCGATCTGAACGGCCAGTTCGCACCCTCTTTCAGCGAAGGCACCGGCATTCGGCCAGTGGAATACGGCGCCTACAAGGTGAAGTGAGCCGGCAGGATCAGGCCGCGACCGGCGCCACCTCGATCGGGATGCCCGTGTAGAGCACCATCCCGGTCAGCCGGTCGACGTTCTCGATGCTCGTCAGCAGGTTGACGTTGGCCACCTCGTGCCCGTGCGGGATCGAGGCGACGCCGCGGCGGATCGTGTCGCTGACGTTGGCGGTCAGGAATATCTCGCCGCGCGTCGTGCTGACGCGGACCTTGTCGCCGTCGGCAATGCCGTTGGCCTCGGCGTCGGCGGGGTGGAGGATGATGTCGGCCGGGCTGCCGAGGAAGGTCAGCGAGGCATTCAGCTTGCGGCGCTGGCGGCGCGAGATGAAGCAGAGCGGTCGAGGCTTGCCGAGCTGGGCCTCGTCCTCGGCGCGCAGCTCCTGCCAGAAGCCGACGAGCGCTTCCGGGGCGAGCTTCCAGCCGCCCATGCGCTCGATATGCGCGTCGACCCATTTGCCAGGGAATTCCATCGGCAGCACGACCGCGCCGGTGGCAGCGACTTCCTCGAAGCTGGCGCGCGCGCCGGGCATCAGCGCGGCGAGCATCGCCTCGTCGGCGCCCTGCTGCAGGTCGCTTTCGGGCACGTAGTCGGGCACCGGCAGGCCGCAGCGCTTCATGATCTGTGAAATCACCCACCAGGCCGAGCGCCGCTCGCCCTGCGGCTCGACCAGCGCAGGCGTATGGATCATCGAGAGGCTGCCCGAAAGCGTGTCCCAGAAGCCGATGTCGGCGCGTTCGACCTGATCCTTGGTCGGCAGGACATGCGTCGAGAGAGCGGTCGTGTCGTTGGCGATGATCTCGAAAGTGACATGCAGGTCGAGCCCGGCGAGCCGCGGCGCCAGCACGTTGGTGTCGGGGAAGGAGCGGGCGAGCGCGCCGCCGAAATTCATCATCGCGCGGATGTTGCCCGCCTCGATCTCGCCGGGGAGCGCGGCGCAGGGCCAGTCGCCGATGATGCCGGAGACCTCGGGCATGGTCGGCGCGCCGGGAGTGAAGGGATTGTCCATCACCGGCAGTTCGAAGCTGTCGAACTGGGTGATGAAGCCCGGGTGGAACCAGGTGCCGCCCCTGCGGTTCATTCGCCCGGTCAGGATGTTGAGCACCCAGCCGAGCCAGACGGTGATGTTGGCGCTCTTCGACATGGTGACGCCGGTACCGGTCTCGACCGTGACGTGCCCCTTGCGGCGGATCGCGGCGAGGAGGTCGGTCAGGTCCTGCTGCGGCACGCCGGCGATCTCGGCGGCGGTGGCGAGATCGAAGCCAGCGAGCGCGGCGCGCAGATCGTCGAGTCCCTGGACGGGCTGGGCGAGGTCCATAGGCCCGTTATCGATGATCTCGCGCACCAGCCAGGCGAGGATCGCGTAATCCTTGCCCGGATAGGGCTGGACGTGCCGGGTCGAGAACTTGGCCGTCTCGGTAAGCAGCGGATCGATCGTCCAGACCTCGCCGCGCCTGGCCATGGCCCGGATCGGGCCGGCGGGGTTGTACATGCCCGTGTTGTGCCCGTGGCTGACCATCGGGTTGACCCCGACATAGACGAGCATGTCGCAGTTCTCGTCGTCGGTCTTGGGATTGAGCCCGGGAAAGCCCCCGACCTGCATCGCCACCAGCAGCTTGGCCGTGCCGTCGATCGTCAGCGGCGAGAACTTGGGCGGGGCGCCGAGCGCTTTGTAGAAGGTATCGACCAGCCGGTAGCCCGAGGCATCCATGCCCAGGCCGCTGCCGAAATAGACGCCGATCGCGTTCGGTCCGTGCGCGTCGATCACCCCGCGCAGCTTCGCGGCGATGTCGTCGAGCGCCTCGTCCCACGACACCGGCACGAGTTCGCCGTTCTTGCGCATCATCGGCCGGGTGATCGCGTCGGGATGGTGGTGGATGCCGCCGATCGCGCGGCCCTTGGGACAGGAATAGCCCTTGCTCAGCGGATGCTCGCGGTCGGCGCGGATCTTGACGATCTGCTCGCTGCCGGTCTCGTCCCGGGCCACGTCGACCACCATGCCGCACTGGTTGGTGCAGATGCGGCAGTAGGTCTTCTTGCTGAGCGTCTCTATCATGACCCGGATCTCTCAATTCCCAATAAGTGGGCAATCGCCCACTTGGTCTATCTTGTCAACGCGATGCACTCTGATAGGCCAAGGTGATGGAGCTTGAAGCGGACCCCAAAGCCGATGCCAGACCTGGGCCGAAACGCCGCAACCTGGAGCAGACCCGCGGTCGGATTCTGGAGGCGGCGGCCGACACCTTCACGCGGTCGGGCTATGCCAAGGCAGGGCTTCGCGAGATCGGTGAGCGGGCAGGCGTGGCGCCCTCGCTGGTCAGCCGCTATTTCGGCACCAAGGCCGCGCTGTTCGAAGAGGCGCTGATCCACGTGCTGCGCGCCAACAGCGTGTTCACCTGGCAGAAGCAGGGCTTCGGCGAAGCGATGGCGCGGCTTATTCCCCGGCGTGCCAACATCAACATCACCGTCATGCTGGTGACCGCGCTGGCCGATCCCGAGGCCAAGGAAATCGCCCGCCGCGTCTCGCGCGAGCACATGATCCAGCCGCTGGTCGACTGGCTGGGCCCACCGCACGCACTGGAGCGGGCGATGGATATGTTCGCGCTGCTGACCGGCTTCGCGGTCCAGATGGATGGCCTCTATCCCGCACCGATCCCCGACCATTCGCTGCGCTGGCTGGCGCGCACGCTGCAGGCGATCGTGGACGGGAAAGATTAGGCGGGGGGGGCGCGACACGAAATCGCGGCCAAAAAATACGGATCGTTCCGTGTACGCGCCGAAGCGTTTCGGATCGAATTAATGCCGGTTCGATCGCACCGTCCTAAACGGCGTAACTGGATAATAGTTATGTCAGCAGGGTGAACTGATCATGACCATCGCCATTGGACAAACTTCCGCAGCGCAGACCAACGGCTCGACCGAGCGGAAGGCGAATTTCGGATCTCTCGTCTCCGCGATCAATCGCGGCGACGTCGAGGACGCGCAGGATGCTTTCGCGGGCCTGATCGACCTGGCGCCCAAAGCGCCCGGACCCCTCCGTAAAGGTGCACTCGACGCCATGGAGAAAGCGCTCAAGGACGCCGATCTGGCTGCAGCGACGAAAGCGCTGAAGGCGCTGCAGCAATTGCGACAGGCTCAATCGGGGGGATGTCCCGGCCGTGGCCGAAGCGCCGGGAACGGGTCTGGCTTCGGGTCCGATGATCAGTATCCTGCTATAGCCTGTCTTCGGTGGGGCTGGGCGCCAGGTTCAAGCCTGTAGACACCGCCTCCAACTTCACTTGGCGTTCAGGACGGTGCTGGCTATAGACCCCGCCATGCTCGAACGATCGCCGCTGAAGCTCACCGTCCTCGCTGTCGCCACCGGCGCTCTTCTCCTTACCGCCGGCTGCGGCGGGAAGGGCGGCAAGAACCGCGATACCGCCTATGTCGCGCGCGACGTGGACACGCTCTATTCCGCGGCGAAGGCCAGGCTCGACAAGGGCGACACGCGCCAGGCGGCGGCGCTGTTCGACGAGGTCGAGCGCCAGCATCCCTATTCGCCCTGGGCGCGCCGCGCGCAGCTGATGAGCGCGTTCAGCTATTACGTCGCACGCGATTACACCAAGTCGATCCAGTCGGCGCAGCGCTTCCTGTCGATCCACCCGGGCAACAAGGACGCGCCCTACGCCTACTACCTGATCGCGCTCTGCTATTACGAGCAGATCAGCGATGTGACGCGCGACCAGAAGATCACGCTCCAGGCCAAGCAGGCGCTGACCGACGTAATCCGCCGCTATCCCAACACGCGCTATTCGTCCGATGCCCGGCTGAAGCTCGATCTCGTCAACGATCACCTCGCGGGCAAGGAGATGACGATCGGCCGGCTCTACGAGCGGACCGGGAAGTGGGTCGCGGCGACGCTGCGCTTCCGCAACGTGGTCGACAATTACCAGACGACCAGCCACGCGCCCGAGGCGCTCTTTCGCCTGGTCGAGAGCTACCTGTCGCTCGGCGTGCCCAGCGAAGCGCAGAAGGCTGCCGCCGTGCTCGAGGCCAACTATCCCGACAGCGAGTGGTACAAGATGGCCTACGCGCTGATGAACAAGCACGCGCCGGGCAATAACGTCAGCTAAGACCGGGTTTTAGGCTGGTTTTTCTACCCCGCCGGTTGACAAGGGGGGCCGGCTGGGCGCTGACTGCAACCGACATGCTGTCGCAGAAGACTCGCTATACTATCCGGGCGTTCCAACACCTCGCCGATAACTGGCAGCAGGGGCCCGTGCGTCTCGATGCCATCGCCACGGCCCAGAACATCCCGCGCAAGTTCCTCACCGTCATTCTGTCGGAGATGGTCCGCGAAGGCCTGGTGATCTCGCACCGTGGCCGCGAGGGCGGCTACGAGCTCGGCCTGTCCCCTATCGACATCCGCTATGGTGACATCATCCGGCTCACCCGCGGCAGCCTGGCGCTGGTTCCTTGTGCTGCGCGCAACGCGCACGAGCACTGCTCCAATTGCCTGCCTGAGGCCGAATGCCGGCTGCGCGGACTGATGCTGACCCTGCGCGACGAGATGGCGGCGATGCTCGACCGCGTCTCGCTCGCCGATCCGATCACGCTCGAACCGTCGTTCGAGGGTGTGGAACCGCTGCCCGAAGCCGGGTGACGCGACGGGCGGCTTAGGTTAGAACGCCACGCGAACATGCTGACCCGGCTTTCCATTCGCAACATCGTGCTGATCGAAGCACTCGACCTGGATTTCGCGCGCGGCCTCGGCGTGCTCACGGGCGAGACCGGCGCGGGCAAGTCGATCCTGCTCGACGCGCTGGGGCTGGTGCTCGGCAACCGTGCCGACAGCGGCCTGGTGCGGGCGGGCGAGGAGCGTGCGAGCGCGACCGCGAGCTTCGAATTCGCCGCGCTGCCAAGGGGGATCGCCGCGCTGCTGGGCGATGCCGAAGTGGAGATCGAGCCCGGCGAGCCGCTGATCGTCAAGCGCCAGCTCAAGTCCGATGGCGGCAGCAAGGCCTTCATCAACGACCAGCCGGTCGGGGTTGCCTTGCTGCGCGAGCTGGCGGGCTTCCTCGTCGAGCTGCACGGCCAGCACGACGACCGCGGCCTGGTCAATCCGCGCGGACACCGGCTGCTGCTCGACCGCTATGCGCGCGCCGATGCTGCGGGCGTCGAGGCGGCCTGGCGGACCTGGCGCGCGGCCGAGGATGCCCTTGCCGATGCGCGCGCGCGGGTGGCGCAGGCCTCGGCCGACCAGGACCTGCTGCTCGCCCATCTCGCCGAGCTGACCGCCGTGGCGCCCGAGGCAGGCGAGGAAGAGGAACTCGCCGAGGCGCGCGCGACGATGCAGAAGGGCGAGCGGCTGTCGGGCGATCTCGCCGACTTGCAGCATCTCTGGGCCGGCTCGGATTCGGCGCTGGCAAACCTGCGCACCGCGGCCCGCAAGCTCGACCGCATCGCCGCCGAGCATCCGCTGCTGGCCGAAGCGCTCGAAGCGCTCGACCGCGCAGTAATCGAAGCCAGCGAGGCTGAGGACCGGATCGCGCGTGCGGTCGATGTGCTGGCGCACGATCCGCAGGCGCTCGACCGCATCGAGACGCGGCTGTTCGAACTGCGCGCGGCGGCGCGCAAGCATGGTTGCCAGGTCGACGACCTGCCCGAGCGCATGGCGGCGATGCGTACCGCGCTCGACGCGATCGAGGGCGGCGAGGCTGAGATCGCCGGGCTGGAGAAGGCCGCGCAGCTTGCCGCGCTCGACTACGGTGCCAAGGCCGAATCCCTGTCGGTGTCGCGCGTCGAGGCGGCGCAGCGGCTCGACAAGGCCGTGGCGGCCGAGCTCGCGCCGCTAAAGCTCGATGCCGCGCGCTTCCGCACGGCAGTCCTGCGCCTGCCCGAGGAGCGCTGGGGACCCTCGGGCATGGACGCGGTCGAATTCCTCATCGCGACCAATCCGGGCGCCGATTTCGCGCCGCTCGGCAAGATCGCCTCGGGCGGCGAGCTCTCGCGCTTCATCCTCGCGCTCAAGGTCGCGCTGGCCGAAGAGGGCGGCGCGGCGACGGTGATCTTCGACGAGATCGACCGCGGCGTCGGCGGTGCCGTCGCCAGCGCGATCGGCGATCGCCTGTCGCGGCTGGCCTCGGGCGGCCAGTTGCTCGCGGTCACGCACAGCCCGCAGGTCGCGGCGCGGGGCGGCCAGCACTACGTCATCGCCAAGTCGAGCGAGGGCACGGTCACGCGTACCTCGGTGAGCCTGTTGGATAGTGCGGGCCGCCAGGAAGAGATCGCGCGCATGCTCTCGGGCGCCGAGATCACGCCAGAGGCGCGGGCCCAGGCCGACCGGCTGCTGGAGCGGGTATGAGCGAAGTGACGGTTGCGCTCGTCTGGCTGGCGGTGATCGTTGCGGCCGGCGTGGTCGGCAGCCTGCTGATCGTGCGCCATCTGCCGGGCAGACGCGCGCTGGGCGGCTTCATTCTGTGGCTGCCCGTTCCCTACCTGGTGCTCGCCGCGATCATCGGTGCAAACGGCGATCCCACGCTGTCGTCGAGTCAGGCGACTTACAATTTCCAGCTGGCTTTCGTGCTTGCCTCTTTCGTCATCACGATCCCTTGGCTGATCGCGAACCTCGTCGGCGGGCTGATCGGCAGGCGGGGGCGGCGTAACAATCCGCCGCTTCCGGCAAACTGGGCGAATGTTCCCGCGCGTCCGGCCGCCGATACGGGCTATCCCAACTGGAGCCAGGGCGACAGTTCCTCGCTCTCGCTGGCCGACATCAGCGAGCTGATGCGCGGGATCGCGGCGCGGGCCGACATCGAGGAACGGTGGTTGCCGCAGGTCGGGCCGACCACCGACGACTGGGGCACTTTCATCGACCGTGACAAGTTCGACTTCATCTATTTCGAGCTCGAGCGCGGCGGCATGGTGTTCGATCTGCGTACGGTGGTCTCCGACCAGTTGATGTATTGGGTGTTCCGCGACCGCGCCTATGCCAAGGCGTCCAACTATCTGGCGCAAAATCCCACCACGCCCGATCGCTATGACCGGCTGCTGACCGACAAGCAGCAGGAAATCATAGCCGGGATCGATCCGCGCTGGGCTGTGCAGTTCGCCCATGAGCGGCGCCACAAGGCTGGCCGCTGAGCGCGGGCGAGGCTATGGATCGCCTCGACCATAGCGGAGGTGGTGTGAGCGCAGTCCCTGAAAACGAAGCCGACGCGGCCAACGAACTGATGCGCCTGGCGAAGGACATCGCGCGGGCCGACCGGCTTTATCACGCCGAGGACGCGCCCGAGATCAGCGATGCCGAATACGATGCGCTCGTCCGCCGCAATGCCGAGCTGGAAGCCGCGTTCCCGCACATGATTCGTGCCGACAGTCCGAGTCGCAAGGTCGGGCACGAGATCGCCGCCTCGCCGCTGAGCAAGGTGACGCACGAGGTTCGGATGATGAGCCTCGACAATTCCTTCTCGGACGAAGAGGTCGGCGAATTCGTCGCGCGCGTGCGGCGCTTCCTCAACCTTGCCGAAGACGCGCCGGTGATCATGACCGCCGAGGACAAGATCGACGGTCTGTCCTGCTCGCTGCGCTACGAGGAAGGCAAGCTTGTGCGTGCGGCAACGCGCGGCGACGGGCAGGTCGGCGAGGACGTTACGCCCAACGTCGCGCATATCCCCGACATCCCGCAAATGCTGCGCGGAAAAGTACCCGCCGTGTTTGAGGTCCGCGGCGAGGTTTACATGGATAAACAAGCATTTACCGCACTCAATGCTGCGCAGCAGGAAGTCGACGGCAAGATATTCGCCAACCCCCGGAATGCTGCAGCCGGTTCGCTGCGGCAAAAGGATGCGAGCATCACCGCAAAACGCCCGCTGCGCTTCCTCGCGCATGGCTGGGGCGCGGCGAGCGAGGTGCCCGCGGCGACGCAATTCGGCATGATGGGCCAGATCGCCGAATGGGGTCTGCCGATCTCGCCGCTGCTGGTGCGCTGCTTCACGCTCGAGGACATGCTGCAGCATTACCGCGAAATCCGCGAGATGCGGCCCGGCCTGCGCTACGACATCGACGGCGTCGTCTACAAGGTCGACAGCCTCGAATGGCAGGGCCGGCTGGGCTTCGTCGCCAAGGCACCGCGCTGGGGTATGGCGCACAAGTTCCCCGCGGAGAAGGCCGAGACGATCATCGAGGCGATCGACATCCAGGTCGGTCGCACGGGCAAGCTCACTCCGGTGGGCCGGCTCAAGCCGGTGCTGGTCGGCGGCGTCACCGTCACCAACGTCACCTTGCACAACCGCGACGAGATCGCCCGGCTCGGCCTGCGCGTCGGCGACCGCATCGTCCTGCAGCGCGCCGGCGACGTTATTCCACAGGTTGTCGACAACCTTACCCGCGAAGATGTCCGCGAGCCCTACGCGTTCCCCGACCACTGCCCCGAGTGCCAGAGCGAGGCCGTCGCCGAGGAGGGCGAGGTCGACGTGCGCTGCACGGGCGGATTGATCTGCCCGGCGCAGCGGACCGAGCGCCTGCGCCACTTCGTCAGCCGCGGCGCGCTCGACATCGAGGGGCTGGGCGAGAAGTCGATCGCCGAATTCTTCGGCCTCGGCTGGCTCGAAAGCCCGGCCGACATCTACCGCCTGCGCCGCCGCCGCTCCGAGATCGTCGGGCGCGAGGGGTGGAAGGACAAGTCTGTGGATAACCTGTTGGCAGCGATCGAAGCCAAGCGCGCGCCCGATGCCGCGCGGCTGCTGTTCGGGCTTGGCATCCGCCACGTCGGCGCAGTGACGGCGCGCGATCTGCTCAAGCGCTTCGCCACGCTGCCCGCGCTGCGCGAGGCGGCGGTCACCGCGCGCAGTGGAGTGGGCGAAGCTGCCAGCGACGCGGTCGCCGACCTTCTTTCGATCGAAGGCGTGGGCCCGGTCGTGGTCGAGGCGCTCGGCGACTTCTTTCACGAGCCGCACAACGTCGCGGTCTGGGACGACCTGCTGAACGAAGTCTCGCCGCCGCCCTATATCGTCGAGACCAAGGCCAGCGCCGTCGCCGGCAAGACCGTGGTCTTCACCGGCAAGCTCGAAACGATGAGCCGCGACGAGGCCAAGGCCCAGGCCGAAGCGCTCGGTGCGCGCTCTGCCGGGTCGGTCAGCGCCAAGACCGACCTCGTCGTGGCGGGGCCGGGCGCCGGCTCGAAGCTCAAGCAGGCCGAGAAGTTCGGCGTCGAGGTGATCGACGAGGCCGCCTGGGCGGAAATCGTCAAGGCTGCGGGTTAGGGGCGAGACCTACTCGCCGGGCTGCACCACCTGCATCTCGATCTCCGCCAGGGGCCTGCCCGTGGTGCGATCGACCACGATCGGCTCGATAACCGCACCCGTTTCGGCATCGGTCATGAAACTGGTCGGGCCCTCGCCGCAGTGCTTGCGGCCCCATTCGCCCATGGCCGAGAGGATCGGCAGGAAATCGCGGCCCTTGTCGGTCAGCACATATTCGTCGCGCGGCGGGCGCTGGCTGTAGCGGCGCTTTTCCAGCAAGCCGTCCTCGGTCAGCGCGGCCAGCCGCCGCGTCAGAATGTTCGGCGCTATGCCCAGGCTCGTGCGGAACTGGTCGAAGCGCGTGGCTCCAAAGCTCGCGTCGCGCAGGATCATCATGCTCCAGGCATCGCCGACGTGCAGAAGTGCGCGGGCGACGGGGCAGGGGCCGGCGGAATATTTTTCGGTGTCCATTGCATCTTGATAGCGACATAACTATCAAAATGCAAGTCACTCGCCGATGCGAGTCGATTGGAGACACATCATGAGCAAAACCACAGGCACCGCCCTCATTACCGGAGCATCGACAGGGATCGGTGCGGTCTATGCGGACCGGCTGGCGCACCGCGGCCTGAATCTCGTTCTCGTCGCCCGCGACGTTGCCCGCATGCAGACCCTCGCCGAGCGCTTGCGCCACGAGACGGGCGTCGCGATTGAGATCATTCCGGCCGATCTCACTTCCGACGCAGACGTCGCCAAGGTCGAGCAGCGGCTGGCCGCGGGAGACATCACGCTGCTGGTCAACAATGCCGGCATGTCGCTCGATGGCTCGGTGCTCGAGAACGGCCCGGTCGAACTCGCCCGGATCATTGCGCTCAACGTCACCGCGCCGACGCGGCTCGCCGCTGCTTCGGCCAAAGCTTTCGTAGCCAAGGGTGAGGGCGCGATCGTCAACATCGCTTCGGTCCTCGCGCTCGCGCCCGAGATGTTCGACGGCGTCTATAGCGGCACCAAGGCCTTCCTGCTCAACCTCAGCCAGGCGCTCTCGGCGCAGCTGTCGGACAAGGGCGTCTATACCCAGGCGGTGCTTCCGGGGGCCACGCGGACCGAGATATGGGAACGCTCGGGCAAGGACGTCGATGCCTTCCCCGAAGGCTTCGTCATGGACGTCGACGATCTCGTCGACGCCGCGCTCGTAGGCTTCGACCGGCGCGAGGCGGTGACCATCCCGCCGCTGGCCGACGAAAGCCAGTTCACGGCGATGCAGCAGGCCCGGCTGGCGATGGGGCCCAATCTGTCGAAGAGCGCGGTTGCCGATCGCTATGCGAAGGTCGCCGCCTAGGCTCGCAATGACCGAAGTTTTGGCATAGTCTCCCGGCGTCTTTTGGGGGGACTATGCCGATGCTGGGGAATTTCTTCCGCAATCTCGAACGCGACCTGACCGCGCCGATCGAAGTGCGCGGCTTCGGGTCGGGCTGGTTCGCCGGCTTCTTCGCGCTGCTGTTCGCCATCTGCGGTTTCGGCATGGTCATCGCGTTGCGCTATCCGGGCTGGTTCTCGATGCCCGAACTGCAGATGCTCAAGGATTGGCCCGAGTTCCGCGTCGCGATCCACATCATGCTGCTGGTTTCCTATGCGCTGGCGCTGCTTTCGCTGCTGCTGCGGCCGCGCAAGGCGCTCGGCGCGACGGCGCTGGTCATCGGGCTGACCGCGGCGCTGCTCGGCGGTTCGAACGTCCAGCCTGACGAGGCGAAGAGCTGGGGCATCTTCTTCGGGCTCGACTTCTTCGTCGTGAACCTGCTCGTCACCGGCTTCATGTTCGCCCCGATCGAGCGGTTCTTCCCGCACCGGCCGGCGCAGCGGCTGTTCCGCATCGAGTGGCGCGAGGACCTGTTCTACTACCTTATCAGCTCGATGATGGTGCAGGCGTTCACCTTCCTCGCGCTCGCCCCGCAGGCCTATGTCAACGCGCATACCAGCGGCTGGGGCGACTTCCGGCTGTGGGTCGCCTCGCTGCCGGCAGTGGTCCAGTTCGTCGCGGTGATCGTGCTCTCGGACCTGTTCCAGTACTGGTACCACCGCGCGTTCCACAAGGTGCCGTTCCTCTGGGGCTTCCACGCGGTGCACCATTCGGCGCCGGCGATGGACTGGCTGGCCGGGGCGCGGATGCATTTCGTCGAGATCGTGCTGCTACGCGGCGTGACCTCGCTGCCGCTGTTCACGCTCGGCTTCAGCCCGGCGGTGATGCAGGCCTATATCGGCTTCGTCTATGTCTATTCCTCGCTGCTCCACGCCAACCTGGGCGGCGATTTCAACCGGTTGGGGCAGTGGGTGGCGACGCCGCGGTTCCACCACTGGCACCACGGGCTCGAGCAGGAGGCGGTCGATGTGAACTTCGCGATCCACCTGCCGCTGCTCGACAAGCTGTTTGGCACCTTCCACCTGCCCGAGGGCCGCTGGCCCAAGGACTACGGCGTGCCCGAGGCTGTGCCCAAGGGCTATTGGGCGCAGATGAAGTATCCGTTTGTGCGCAAGCAGCCCGACTAGAGATCAATTTTGACTGAACCAACTTCGTCACCCCGGACTTGATCCGGGGTCCCGCTCATAGCGTTCGGGCGTAAGGTCGAAACAGCAGCGGGATCCCGGATCAAGCCCGGGATGACGATATCAGTGTAGGGTCGTCATGCTCGAAATCCTCCCCGAGCGAGCTCGGGGAGGATCGCCGCTCAGTACTTGAACACCAGGTCCGCGCCCCAGCGCATCGGCGGCGCCTGGTAGAGGTTGATGAACAGCGGCGCGACGTAGGTCGCGGTCAGCGAGTACTTCTCGTTGGTCAGGTTCTTGCCCCAGAGCGAGACCGTGACCGCGCCATCCTCGCGCGGCGACCAGGTGACGCTGGCGTCGAGCAGATGATAGGCCGCAGCGAAGTAGTTGCCCGCGTCGTTGGCAGGCGTCTTGTCGCTGTAGTTGAACGACACGCGGCTGGTCAGCACGCCGGCCGAGCCCAGCGACAGATCGTGCGTCGCCGCCAAGGTATAGGTCCACTTCGGCGCGCGGATCAGCTGCTTGCCGCTGAGGTTGGTGCCCACGCCGGGCAGGATGTAGTCCTTGTACTTGGCGTCGAGGTAGCCGACGTTGGCCGTCAGCGCGAGGTTGCGGACCGGCAGGAAGGTCGTCTCCAACTCGGCGCCGTTGACCGTGGCCTTGGCGACGTTGGCGATGAAGTTGACCAGGCCCTGATTCACCGTACGCTGCAGGCCGTCGTAATTGTTGTGGAACGCCGCCACGTTGACGCGGGCCCTGCCGTCGAGGAACTCGGTCTTGATGCCGCCTTCCAGCGCCCTGACCACTTCCTGCTCATAGGGGCCGGAGGATTCGAAAGCGGCGTTCGGCGTGGCGGGATTGAAGCGCGCGCCCGTGGTGCGGATGTTGAAGCCGCCGCTGCGGAAGCCCTTGGTCCAGCTGGCATAGACCATGACGCCGGGCGTCGCCTTCCAGTTCACGCCGACCTTGGGCGTGAAGTTCGACCAGGTCTTGCTGCCTTCGGGGAACAGCGGGCAGATGATGCCCGTCTGCGTGGTCGTCGTGAGCGTGCATTCCGGAGTACGGCCGGTCGAAGCGCTCTTCTTTTCCCAGGTATAGCGGCCGCCGGCGGTCAGGAAGACATTGGGCACGATCTGATAGTCGCCCTGGGCGAAGACCGACCAGGTGTGATGGTTGAGCACGCCGCGCGAGCGCTGGTTCGAATTGCCGAAGAAGATCACATGGTAGAACTGCTCCATGCGCTGCTCGAAGTAGTAGGCGCCGATCGTGTAATCCAGTTTGTCGCCGAAGGCCTTGCCGGCATAGCGCAGCTCCTCGCTGAACTGGTGCTGGCCCATCTGGTTGATTGCGCGGGCGGTCTCGGTCTGCGACCCGTCGGTGTCGCCGGTCGAGAAATAGTCGACCTTGCGGTAACCGGTGATCGAAGTCAGCGTGCCGGGGCCGACCTCGAAATTGGCGTCGAGCACCACCTGCTTCCATTCGATGTCGGTCTTGCCGTCGAAGTTCATCGACAGGTTCTCGGCGCCCTGCGGCTCGCGCACGCCGCTCTTGTAGAGCGTCTGCGTCGGATCCTCGATGAAGCGGCTGGCGACGCCGTCACCGTTGGTCTTGCCGTATTCGCCGATCAGCGTGATGTCGACTGCGGTGCTCGGCCGGAAGCGGATCATCGGGCGCACCGCGAAGGTTTCGTCCGCGCCGTGGCGGCGCTTGGTCGTGAGGTTGTGCCAGTCGCCGTCGTAGTCGCTGTACTGGGTGAATATCTTGGCGGAGACCGTGTCCGATAGCGGACCCTGGACGCCGAAGGCACCGACGATGCGATTGCCGCTGCCTGCGCCGACTTTCACCAGGCCGCTAAAGTCGCCATCGGGCCGGCGCGAGCGCATGACGACGGCGCCCCCGGTGACGTTGCGGCCGAACAGCGTGCCTTGCGGCCCGCGCAGCACTTCGACCGATTCCAGGTCGAGCGTTTCCTGTAGCCCGCCCAGGTTCGCGCCAATGTAGATGCCGTCGACGAAAGTGCCGACGGTCGGCTCGACCGAGGCGATCGTCGAATTGAAGCCCATGCCGCGGATCGTGTAGTTCGAGACGCCCGGGAAGGCGCCGCCGTCATCGAGCCTGACGTTGGGAATGGTCATGCCGACGTCGGTGAGGTCCTGCGCGAACATCGCTTCGATCTGCGCGCCGCTGACCGCGGTCAGCGCGATCGGCACGTCCTGCGCGCGTTCGGCCGCGCTCTTCTTGCGCGCGCGGACGACGATGTCCTCGATCAGCGATTGGGCCGAACCCTGCCGGGCCTCGGCCTGGTCGGAATCCTTGGCGGCATTGTCCTGCGCTTGCGCCGGAACGGCGAAGATCAGCGCCGAGGCGCCGGCAAGATAAACGAACCGGTTATGAAGTTTCATATGCTCCCCCCTTCAAAATTGCTTTTGTAGAGCGAGCAACTACCGGCTGGACCTGCCTCGGCAATGCGGCTTCGGGACTTTGGCCGTTACAGGCAAGACCGATTGCCCTGCCGATTCATCTTGCCGATGTTTACGGTATTGCGTGGATCAGATCACCAGTGCTTTGCCCAATCGGGCAACTGACCGGGGCGGCTCGACCGTGCCCGCACGCCTGTACGCTTGCGCAGCCAGAGGATCGACCAGTCGCCGTTGACCAGCCTTGCGGCCAGCCGCAAGCCGGCGCGGCGGCAGGCTGCGCGCACCATTTGCTCCTGCGTTTCGAGCAGGCCGGCGAGCAGAAGCTGCCCGCCGGGGACCAGTGCATCGGCGAAGTGGGGCGCGAGTTCGATCAGCGGACCGGCGAGGATATTGGCGATCAGCAGGTCATAGGGCCCGCGTACCTGCAGCACAGGGTGAGCCATCCCGTCGGCCACGGCCATGACCAGTTCGCCGGAGCCGGCGCCCATCGGTACCGCGTTCAGCCCCGCATTCTCCTCGACCACGCCGACGCAGACATCGTCGATGTCGCTCGCCGTCGCCAGCGCCTGCGGCCAGAGATCGAGCGCGGCGAAAGCGAGCAAGCCGGTGCCCGTGCCGATGTCGGCCAGATTGCGCACGACGACGCCCTGGCGCTTCATATGTGTCAGCATGGCAAGGCAGCCGGCGGTCGTTGCGTGCTGGCCGGTGCCGAAGGCGCGGCTGGCGGGAATGACGAAGTCGCGCACCCCCGCCACGGCGAGCGGCGCATGCTCGGGCGTATGGACATGAAAGCGCCCCGCGCGGATCGGTTCGAGCCCCTGCTGGCTTTGCGTCACCCAGTCGGTTTCGGGCAGTTCCTCGATCGTCAGCGCCGGCGCGCCATCGGCGAACAGTGCGGCGACGGCTGCCTTGTCGACCCTGTCGGGCTTGCGTGGCAGCCAGACTTCGAGCCGCCAGTCCTCGGGCTTATCCTCGGCAATCTCGCTGCCTGATAGCACCATTTCGGGATCCCAGGCGATGACATCCTCGTGCGCGACGAGCGCGGCCTCGACGACGGGGCGGGCGGCGAAGGCGGTGATTTTCCAGGAACGGCTCATCGCGCCTCCATAGGCAGCGCCGGGGCCAAGGCCAAGACAAGCTGGCCGACTGGCTTGCACCACCCGACGATTTGGCTAAGGGGAGCGGGAACGGCAGCGCGTAACGGCTGTCAAACAACGGGGATTCGAGAAAATGGCTCAAGCCAGCCCTTCGGGTAGGAACCGTCCGCTTTCGCCGCATCTGCAGATCTGGCGTTGGGGACCGGCAATGGCGGTGTCGATCCTGCACCGCGTTTCGGGCAACGGCCTGGCGGTCGTCGGACTCGGCGTGCTGCTCTGGTGGCTCGGCGCTCTGGTGGGCGGTCCAGACTCCTACGCCGCGTTCCAGGGCCACGCTTCGTCGTGGTACGGCATGGTCGTGCTGGTCGGCATTTCCTGGGCCTTCTTCAACCACATGGCCTCGGGCATTCGCCACTTCTTCCTCGACGTGGGCGCGAATTTCGAGCTGAACAGCAACGCGCTGTGGTCGGTCCTCACGCCGATTATCGGCATCGTTCTCACCGCCGCCTTCTGGGCGGCCCTGCTGCTGCGCTGAGAGGAACCAGGCAAATGGGTAACGGAACCTCGATCGGCCGCGTGCGCGGCCTCGGCTCGGCAAAATCGGGCTCGCACCACTGGCTGGTGCAGCGCTTCACCGCGATCGGCAATCTCGTGCTGGTGCTGTGGTTCGTCGTCTCACTGCTGATGATGCACCACTTCGACTACCAGACCGTGCGCGAATGGCTGGTCAGGCCGCTACCGGCGACGGCGATGGCGCTGCTGATCATCTCCACCTTCTGGCACGCCCGGCTCGGCATGCAGGTCGCGATGGAGGACTACGTCCACGATGACGGCAACAAATTCGCGCTGATTGCGCTGTTGAACCTCCTCGCCTTTGGCGGCGCCGCCTTCGGCCTGTTCTGTGTCATTCGTCTGGCGCTGGGAGGCGCTTAATCATGGCTTCCAACGCCTCGGGTCAGCCCGCTTACAAGATCATCGACCACACCTATGACACCGTCGTCGTCGGCGCTGGCGGCTCGGGCCTGCGCGCCACGATGGGCAGCGCCGAGGCCGGTCTCAAGACCGCCTGCATCACCAAGGTGTTCCCGACGCGCAGCCACACCGTCGCGGCGCAGGGCGGCATCGCCGCCTCGCTGCAGAACAACAGCCCCGACCACTGGACCTGGCACATGTTCGACACGGTCAAGGGCTCCGACTGGCTCGGCGACCAGGACGCGATCGAATACATGGTCCGCGAGGCACCTGCGGCCGTCTACGAGCTCGAGCACGCGGGCGTGCCTTTCAGCCGCAACGAGAACGGCACGATCTACCAGCGCCCGTTCGGCGGCCACATGCAGAACATGGGCGAAGGTCCGCCGGTCCAGCGCACCTGCGCCGCGGCCGACCGTACCGGCCACGCCATGCTCCACGCGCTCTATCAGCAGAGCCTGAAGTACGACGCAGACTTCTTCATCGAATACTTCGCGATCGACCTGATCATGAAGGACGGCGTCTGCGTCGGCGTGATCGCGCTGTGCATGGATGACGGCACGATCCACCGCTTCAAGGCGAAGGCCGTGGTCCTGGCGACCGGCGGCTACGGCCGCTGCTACTTCACCGCGACTTCGGCGCACACCTGCACCGGCGACGGTGGTGGCATGGTGCTGCGCGCGGGCCTGCCGCTGCAGGACATGGAATTTGTCCAGTTCCACCCGACCGGCATCTACGGCGCCGGCGTGCTCATCACCGAGGGCGCGCGCGGCGAGGGCGGCTACCTGACCAACTCCGAAGGCGAGCGCTTCATGGAGCGCTATGCGCCGAGCGCGAAGGATCTCGCCTCGCGCGACGTCGTCAGCCGTTCGATGGCGATGGAAATTCGGGAGGGCCGCGGCGTCGGCCCGAACAAGGACTACATCTACCTGCACCTCGATCACATCGATCCCAAGGTGCTGGGCGAGCGCCTGCCGGGCATCACCGAGAGCGGCAAGATTTTTGCGGGGGTCGACCTCACAAGGCAGCCGCTTCCCGTGGTTCCTACCGTCCACTACAACATGGGCGGCATTCCGACGAACTACCACGGCGAAGTCATGACCATCGGCGCCGACGGCAACCCGGAAACGGTCGTCCCCGGCCTGTTCGCCGTGGGCGAGGCTGCCTGCGTCTCGGTGCACGGCGCCAACCGCCTCGGCTCGAACTCGCTGATCGACCTCGTCGTCTTCGGCCGCGCCACCGGCCACCGCCTGCGCGACACGATCAAGCCGGGCACCGCGCATGACGAGCTGCCCAAGGATTCGGCCGATCTCGCGCTGACCCGTCTCGACCACTTCCGCAACGCCAAGGGCGGCTCGCCCACGGCGCAGGTGCGGCTCGAGATGCAGCGCAACATGACCGCGCATGCCGCCGTGTTCCGCACCGACGAACTGATGGTCGAAGGCAAGAAGCAGCTCGCCAAGACCTACGAGCGGATGCAGGACCTGCACGTGTCCGACAAGGGCCTGATCTGGAACTCGGACCTCGTTGAGACGATGGAACTCGACAACCTGATCAGCCAGGCCTCGGTCACGCTCCACGGCGCCCAGAACCGCAAGGAAAGCCGCGGCGCCCATGCGCACGAGGACTTCCCTGAGCGCGACGACGCCAACTGGATGAAGCACACCGTCGCCTGGTTCGACGGCTGGGGCGGCAAGGGCGGCGGCGTCAAGCTCGACTACCGCCCGGTCCACGAATACACGCTGACCGACGACGTTTCGTACATCAAGCCGAAGAAGCGGGTGTACTGAAGCGGGGCTTTAGGACGGAAAACGGGAAGGCCGGGGCGATGCTCCGGCCTTTTTGTATTTCTGCTGGCGCCGGCTAAGCCGGACGTTCGCGCTCCCATTTGCCTTCGAAACCGGGCCTCTGTTTATCGTTTGGTTCTGCTCAGGCCAGAATATTCACTGCCCGCGCGGCGACGAGCGCTATCGTCAAAAGAGAAATCCCGGACTGCGCCATCATCAGGAGCTTGGCGCGTCTGGATAGCGGCAGAGTGTCAGTTGGCGAGAAGGCGGTAGCATTGGTGAATGCCAGAAAGAGATAGTCGATGAATCCGGGGGACCAGTCCTCGCCCGGATCTCCGACCGTTGCCTGCGCAAACAGAAAATCCGGTTTGCAGCGACGGGTCAGTCCTCTTGCTGCGGGGCCGCCGCGATCGAGCGTCCAGTACCAGAGCGCGAATGCTGCAATGTTGATCACCCAGATTTTCAGCGCGTCGAGCAGCAACTCTTCGCCATTGGCTCCTACGTGTCCGACCAATAGCGCGTGGACCACCTTCATCAGCGAAAGCGAATTGATCACTGTGATCACGCCGGTCAGGATCACGGCCAGCCCGCGGACGGCGCGCCGGCGTTTCGCGATCAAATGCCAGTGATGCTCTGCGCAGGCTTTAACGGCGAGGTCCTGCGCCCAGGCGGTGGCGACTGAAAGCGGCACGAGAAGCGCGACCTCGATTGCCGGAGCAAGCCAGATGGGGCCGACCGTTACCGGGCTGCCAAGCATTAGCTGAAGCGCTACGATGACTACGACCATGGACCGCGCCATCCAGAAGTCGAGAGCATGAGTGTGGATTGCCCGCAACGGATGGTGCACGCCTGCCTCCGTCAATTCGCCCCTCCGCCGCCATTCGAGCCAAAAACTATCGGCAGATCGTTGAGAAGGATGGGGCCTGAGCAATCTCCCAACGATGGAGCCGATGTTAACGTTCAGCAATATGCGTGACCGCAAGCGGCCGAGGCAACTGCCGCCGACATCTTGGACTTTCGGCGCGGGCTCCAACGTTGTCCGAGCTGCCGTCATACTTCAAGCAGGCTCTGGTCGAACCACACATCTTCGTGGCCCTCAGCGACAAGGAAGCGCCAGCCACACGGAAGAGCGAGGTGTGGGATCGCCGCCGAACATTCCGGACGATCACTCAAACAGCGCTCGATCTCGCCTTATCGCCCAACCCCCAAGTCCGCGATCAGCCCCAGGATCTGTTCATGGCGGAACGGCTTCTTGATCGACCGTTCGTGCGCGTAGAGGTCGCTGCCCTGGTCGGAATAGCCGGACGCATAGATCACCCGGATCGCGGGAATGACCTGCCGCGCGCGCCGGCCCAGGCCCCAGCCGTCGGTCTCTCCGGGCATCCGGATGTCGGTCAACAGCAGGTCGAAGGCCTTGTCCTTCTCTATGAGGCGCAGGGCTTCGTCGGCCGTGGCGATCGGGGTCACGGCGTAGCCGGATTCGCTCAGTTCCTCGAACATCAGTTCGCGCAGCAGCATTTCGTCTTCGACAAGCAGGATCCGGATCATTGTTTCTCGCCCTCTGCGCAAGGAAACGACAAGGTCACGATCGTGCCCTTGCCCGGTTCGGACACGATGTTCATCGTGCCGCCCGCCTGGGTGACGAAACCGTAGACCTGACTGAGGCCGAGGCCCGTCCCTTCGCCCAGCGGCTTGGTGGTGAAGAACGGTTCGGTCGCCTTGTTCAGCGTTTCGGCATCCATGCCGGCGCCCGTGTCGGCCACCCAGATAGAGACTTGGCCGTCGCGGCGGCGGGTGCCGATCTCGAGCTGTCCGCCGCGGGGCATCGCGTCGCGCGCGTTGATCGCCAGGTTCAGCAGGGCGCTCTGCAGCTGGTTGTAGTCGACGCTGACGGGCAGCGGGCGCGCGTCGAGCTCGGAGACCAGGCTGATGTTGCCGCCGCTGGTATGCTCGATCATCGAGCAGACGTCGCTGACCACCTCGTTGATGTCCTGCGTGCTGACGTTGAGCTTCTGCTTGCGCGCGAAAGTCAGCAGCTGATCGGTGAGCAGCGCCGCCCGATCGGTTGCCGAGAGAGCGTTCTTCAGGCTGCGCTCGATCGCTTCGTTCCCGCCGGCATGGCGCAAGGCGCGGTCGAGGTTGCCCATCACCACGGTGAGCAGATTGTTGAAGTCGTGCGCAATGCCGCCGGTCAGCTGGCCGATCGCTTCCATCTTCTGCGAATGGCGCAGCATTTCCTCGGTCTTCGCGCGCTCGTCGGCTTCGCGTCTCAGCTCGGCATTGGCCACTTGCAACTGGCGCGGTGAGGGGATCGCGGCGAACTTGGGCAGCAGTGGCCAGAGCGCGACCGCCGTCACCAGCGAGGCCACCGCGGTGATGATCTTGATCAGCGCCTCGATCCCGTAGGCGGGAACCCAGAGCACCAGGATCGACATGATATGGGTCGTGCCGCAGGCGAGGATGAACACGGCGAACAGCACCACGACCCAGCCGAATTCGATGTCGCGCCGCCGTGCCAGCAAGGTCGCCAGCACCAGCGGGATCGAGAAATAGGCTGCCGCGATCACGGCGTCGGAGACGACATGGGTCCAGATCAGCGAAGGTTGCCAGAGCAGGCAATATCCGTGAGGCGGTAGACCGCGCGTCAGGAACAACTCTTGGAGCCACTCCACCATATCTCACCCCCAACCGGCCAAATCATCTGCCGCGACCGCCCGTTCCGGATAACACCACTAGGCTCGGTTCAAAAGCCAACCGACGCAAAACTGCCATTTCTGCCGTGGAGACTGATCCAAAACGGACGATTGCCTTTCGCGACTTTTGGGCGGATCATTCGCTTGGCGGCCGGACCGAACAGCGTATTGGGACAACGGTCGCGGGGAGAGCAGGCATGGCGGAACTCGATATCCGGCCGCTGGGAGAAGACTATCCGTTCGGTGCGCGGATCAGCGGTGTCACCTCGGCCAACGTCACCGATGAAGCCATCCGCCAGCAGTTACGCGACGCCTTCGAGGACCGCGGCGTCATCGTGTTCGAGGACATGGAGCCGACTGAGGAAATGCAGATCGCGCTGAGCGGCGTCTTCGGGCCGAGCCAGGACTACGCGATCAAGGACTTCGCCATCGAAAACAAGCGGCATCCGGGCCTGATCAGTCTCGGCACCAAGCGGCCCAACATCGTCGAGATCGATGGCCGCCAGATCGCCGGCTATGTCGGCTGGCATTTCGATGCCTGCTATGTGCCAAAGCTCAACCGCGCCGGGCTGTTGCGCATGGAAGTCAACGCGCCGCGCGATGGCATGACCGGCTTTGCGGATGGCGTCGAGCTCTACAAGGCGCTGCCGCCCGAATGGCAGGCCAGGGCCGAGCCGATCTCGGTCATCTACTACCAGCACAACATGTTCCACCACCAGCGCTTCGGCCTGCCCAAGAGCTGGAAGCTGATCCAGCTCGAGGAGACCTCGCAGGGCCTTCTCGAGGCGTCGATCCCGATCCCGCGCTCGGTCCATCCGGCGGTCTGGACCCGGGCGAACGGTGACAAGGTGCTCCACGTCTCGCCCTGGCAGGCCGACGGCGTGGCAGGGCAGGAAGGGCCCGCGGGCGATGCGCTGCTGACCGAACTGATCAACCAGATGTACGCGGTGATCCGGCCCTACTGGCACGACTGGAAAAGCACCGACATGGTGATCTGGGACAACTGGCGCTTCCTGCATTCGGCCGGCGGCCACGATCCGCGCTACGACCGCAACCCGCTGCGCACGACGATCCAGGGCGACTACGGCCTGGGATCGCTGCTCGAAGAGTGGAACAAGCCGGCCGACGCCCTGGCTTGAGCGCGCTTGGCGTCCGGTCGGCTGCCGCTATGATCTCTCGTCAGGCAAAGGCGTCGCGCAGTTCCGAAGTGACGCCGCGACCTCCGCCGAGGCGACGATAGAGCGCCACGAAGTAGGCGGACAGGATCAATGTCATCAGAGTGCCGGCGACAACGGAAAGTGCCAGCCAGCTCGGCGGTTTCGACTGGAGGTTCTTGAGCATCGCAGCCGGATCGGTGCCGATGCCGACGAATGCAGCGAAGATCGGGATGAGCATGGCAAGACCCAACGCCAGCAGTGTCAGGAAGACCCGAAGGCGCTTGCCCTTGGTGAGCCTCCGGCTCTCCTGCAAGGCTTCCCACGGGCCGAGATTCTGGTCGAGCATGGCTGGAATGGCCGCCGCGAAGACGGTCAGAACGAAGAGGCCGGGGATGAGGAAGAACATCAATCCCACGATCAGGGCCAGATACCAGATCAGGTAGAGCAAGAGGTATCTGCCGATGTTTCTGGCCGAGATCGCTGCCATGTCGGCCACCGAAAGAGAGTCCGCTTCCGCTTGCAGCAGCGATCCGGTGATGCCGGTGACGCTCCATCCCGTAATGAAGGCATTTACCAGCAGGCTGAGCCAGTAGACCGGCGAGAGCGCCATCGATCCCGGCTGCAAGGAACCCGCTGCTATCTGAGAGAGAAGATAGCCATTGGTGAACTGGGCCGAGGCGACAGAGAACAGAGCCGCGACGAGGGCATAGGCCAGATGAAGTGGCAGCCTCAACCGAAGCAAACCGATCATGTCGCGAAGAACACCGCGCGCGCTGAATTCCATGTTGTCCCCCCGTCGATCCATCGCCCCCCGCGATGGCAGCTGTTCTTGCTTAGCGACGCGCGCCGGGATTGCCATGAGGAAACGATCCGCTGCGGTATGGATCGGAACGGAATATGACAGGTGCGTACTATTGACGGATGGTGCTCGGCCGCCTGAGGTAAACGCAAAGCATAACATCGGCGGAGGATCGGTACGGCCATGCATCCCAAGTACCCCAATGTCTTCTCGCCGCTCCGTCTGGGGCCGGTGGAAGTGCCGAGGCGTTACTTCTTCGCGCCGCACGGCTCGGCGCTCAGCGCCGGGAGCAAGCCGCTCGACGATCTGGTCGCCTATAGCGCCGAGCGGGTACGCGGTGGGGGCTGCGGGCTCGTCGTCGTTGCACTGGCGATCCACGAGCGGGGTCGCACGCGCCAGCCGTCGCCGCATCCGCCCGAGAACATTGCCGCCTTCCGCATCATGGCCGATGCGATCCATGCGGCGGGCGGCAAGATCTTCGGCGAGACACTTTACCACTGGACTGGGCCGGGCCCCTGGCAGGCGCTGAGCCCGCCGGGCCCCGCCTTCGGGCCGTCGGTGCGGCAGTTCGCCTACGGCGGACGCGGGGTTTCGACGCGGGCGATGAGCCTTGGCGAAATCCGTGAGATGCTCGCCGCGATCCGCCAGACTGCCAGGCACATGGCCGAGGCCGGCTTCGACGGGATCATGCTCCACGCCAGCCACGCCGCGCTGATCGAGCAGTTCCTCTCGCCCTACTTCAATGCCCGGACCGACGAATACGGCGGCTCCTTGGAAAACCGCATGCGCTTCGTCGTCGAGGCGCTACAGGCGGCGCGCGACGGTGGTGGCAAGGATTTCGCCGTAGGCATGCGCTTCAACTGCGACGAGCAGATCGAGGGCGGTTACGGCACCGACACCGCCTTTGCCGTGGTCAAGGCGCTCTGCGAACGAGGCCTGCTCGACTACATCGACCTCGACGTCGGGCTCGAACCGCAGCAGTTCCACCACGGCATGCCGACGGGGTTCGAGCGCAAGCAGTACTACCGTCGCTTCGTCGAGCAGGTTCGCGGCGCGGCGGGCAAGGTGCCTGTGCTCAGCGTGCTCGGCAACATCACCGACATGGGCGATGCCGAAGCGGCGATCGTGAGCGGCGTCTGCGACATGGTCGGCTCGGCCCGCCAACTGATCGCCGAGCCGCGCTTCGTCCAGAACGCGCGCGACGGGCTCGAGCATCTGAGCCGCACCTGCATTGCCTGCAATTGGTGCACGGCTGCGGGCGGCGACGGCGCGCAGGGGTGCTCGATCAACCCCGCGAGCTACCGCGACCGGCTCTGGGGGGAGGACAGCTTCGTGCCGGCAACGCACACCCGCAGGGTCGTGGTGGTCGGTGGCGGGCCTGGCGGGATGGAAGCGGCGCGCGTCGCCGCGCGCAGGGACCACCGGGTCACGCTGATCGAGAGCCGCGAGCGGCTGGGCGGGGCACTGGCGCTCTGGGCCGGCCTGCCCGGCCGCGAGCACTATGCCGCCGCGGTCGACTGGTGGGAGCGCGAGCTGGCGCGGCTCGGCGTGGAAGTCCGGCTCGGCGTCGAGGCGAGCGCCGACATGGTCCTCGCCGAAGCGCCCGACGCGGTGATCGTTGCCACCGGCGCGCGTTACAGCCCGGGCGGGCGCAGCATCACGCTCGATGCCGACATTCCAGGGCATGATCTGTCGTTGGTCTACCGCCCCGAGGACGTGCTGATCGGCGGTGCCCGGCCTGCGGGCAAGGTCGTGATTCTCGACGCCGAGGGCTATCACACGGGTACCGGCATCGCGGAGATCCTGGCCAGTGGCGGAGCCGATGTGCAGTTCGTCACCGCCACCTATTCGCCGGTCTCGGGGCGCAATACCGACAACTGGGAAGAGCGCTACATCGTCCAGCGGATGAAGCGCGCCGGCGTGCGCTTGCGCCCTAGCACCTGGCTGCGCCGGATCGAGCAGGGCGCGGTGCTGCTCTACGACGTCCACACCGAAGAAGAATTCCGCGAGCCTGCCGACGCGGTGATCCTCTCCACCGCGCGCGAGCCGGTCGACGGGATCGCCCGTGCGCTCGAAGGCAAAGTGTCACAACTCTACACGATCGGCGATGCCCTGGCCGCGCGAATGCTTGCCGCGGCGCCCTACGAAGGTCAGAAGTTTGCCCGCCTCATCGGCGAGCCCGACGCACCCACCACTTTCACCGAAGCCTGGTTCGCGCCCGACGATCCGGCGACCATGATGCTCCCGGCCGACATTCCGCGGCGCTGATCCGTTCAGGCCGGAGCAAGCCGCGATCGCCGATGCCGATGAACCGTTTTACACGTACGACGAATCGTTTTCATCAAGGGGGATTTCATGACCGAACCTGTCCGCAAAGAACGCTCGCCGGGGATCAAGCTGCTGTTCGCCAGCCTCATCGGGCTGGCACTCGTGATCCCGCTGATGATGGTCTACGCACTGGTCTGGGACCGGCAGAGCCAGTCCGAGACCGCCCAGACTGCGATCAACGCCGGCTGGGGTGGGCCGCAGGTTCTGGCAGGCCCGGTGATCGTCGTGCCTTTCCGCACGACCGAGACGCAGAACGAGACCGGTTCCGACGGTAAGACCACGACGCGCACGGTCGAGGTCGAGAAACAGCTCTACATCTCGCCCACCGCGAACAGGGTGACCACGAGCGTCAAGCCCGAAGAGCGGCGCAAGTCGATCTACCGCTCGGTGCTCTATGAAGCCCAGGTCACCGGCAAGGCCAGCTTCGCGCTGCCGGCGGACCTGCCGCGCTTCGGCGTCACGGCCGAGACGCTGATGTGGGACCGTGCCGAACTGCGCATGGGCGCTTCCGACGCGCGCGGGCTAACGACGGGCGGCACGCTGACCGCCAACGGCCAGCCGCTGGCCGTCCAGCCCGGCAAAGGACCGGCGGCGACGGGCGGGCAGGGCTTCTTTGCCTTCGTGCCGTGGAAGGGCGAGGGCACCCTGGCGGTCGACTACGCCTTTGGCCTGCGCGGCAGCCGCTCGCTGAGCCTGGTGCCCCGCGGCGGCCAGACCAAGTGGGACGTTTCCTCCGCATGGCCAAGCCCGAGCTTCGGCGGCGCCTTCCTGCCCGAGAAGCCGAGCATTTCCGACAAGGGATTCAAGGCTAGCTATACAGTCGACAAGCTCGCGCTCGGCCAGGCGCCGGTTTCCACCGATGATCAGGGAGCGCCTGCGATTGATGACGGTAGCGGCCAATCGCGTGTCTTCAGCGTCGTTTCCGGCCCCGGTGCCGAAGCTAATTCGGGCCAGGCGCTCGCCGTCACCGTCGGCTTGATCGAGCCGGTGAATCTCTATTCCAAGGTCGACCGCGCGGTGAAGTACGGCTTCCTGTTCATCGGCTTCACCTTCCTGGCCTTCCTGCTTTTCGACATCGTCGCCGGCGCGCGGGTGGCGGCGGCGGAGTACCTGCTGACCGGCGCGGGGCTCGTGCTGTTCTTCGTCATGCTGCTGGCTTTCGCTGAAGTGATCGGCTTCACGGGCGCCTACCTGCTGGCTTCGGCGGCGATCATCGGGCTGCTGACCGCCTACAGCGCGGCGGTTCTCAAGAGCTGGAAGCGCGCGCGCTTCATCGGGGCGCTGCTCGTCGGGCTCTATGCGCTGCTATTCGTGCTGCTGAACCTCGAGGCCTGGTCGCTGCTGATCGGCTCGGTGCTGCTCTTCGCGGCGCTCGCCGGGGTGATGTACGCGACGCGCAAGGTCGACTGGAACAATGTCGGCCGGCGTGAGGTGGAGGTGCAGCCGGCGCCATAAACCAGCCGTCACTCCTGCCTAGGCAGGGGTCTAGATAAGGGCTCGCCCTAACGCTGCCTTCGCGTTGTCGAGGTGAGCTTATCTAGGTCCCCGCCTTCGCGGGGGCGACGACGTGGGATTTCGGCCACAAGTGGCTCACCGTCGTGATCAGCGTCACGCAGCCATCGGGATCGCAGAACGGCGGGATCCGAGCGACCCCGGTCGAGGCCACGGCTTCCTCCAGGCTGGCGAACCAGCATTCGCCGATCCCGTCGAACGGAAACAGCGGTAGCGGATCGTGGATCGGGTGATTGCGGACATAGCGGGTCGCGCTCGGCGGGATCGGACGGTGCTCGTCCCAGCTCGCGGTGAACTCGGCGCGCGAGGTGCCGGGCCGGCGCTTGAAGAAGCGCCAGACCGCGGCTTCGCCGAGCGGGCCGTCGTGGAGCACGTCTTCTTCGCAGTAGTAGGTAAAGTTCTGCGTCGGCATGTCGAAGACGCGCAGTTCGTCGGCTTCGATCCGGGCCCGATCCTCGTCCGACATGCCGGAGGCCATCAGGCCTTCGAGGGTCGGCCCCGCCGCCACCGCGACTCCGTCGTGCGCCTGGCTCAGCCCTGGTTGGTCTAATTCGGCCCGGTTGCAGTAGCGCAGCCAGTCGATCTTGGCTTCGAGCGCGGGGAACTGGCTGGCGAATACCGCATGGCCCTTCCAGGCGCGCGGCCATTCCTCGCGCGTCACCTTGGCGGCGCGGCGAGCGAGATAGACCAGCTTGTAAGTCACTGACCTCTCTCCCGTTCGTCCTGAGCTTGTCGAAGGATCGCTCTGTTCTTGCCGCGACCGACTAGGAAGTACAGCCCTTCGACAAGCTCAGGGTGATCGGAATTACGGGTTAGCGCCAGCGCAGCCGGTCGCGGTTCAGCTGATCGACGCTGGTCACGCCCATCAGCTTCATGCCGCGCTCGATCTCATCCTTGAGCAGGCCGATCGCGCGTTCGACGCCCGCCTGGCCGGCCGCGGCCAGCGCATAAAGGTAGAGCCGCCCGCCCGAGGCGCAATCGGCGCCCGCCGCCAGCGCCTTCAGCACATGCGTGCCCCGGCGCACGCCGCCGTCGCAGATCACTTCGATGTCACCGCCGACCGCGTCGACGATCTCGCGCACCTGGTCGAAGGGGCGCGGCTGCCGTCGAGTTGACGGCCACCGTGGTTCGAGATCATGATCGCATCGGCGCCCATCTCCACCGCGCGCTTGGCGTCGGCAACGCTCATCACGCCCTTGAGCGCGAACTTGCCGCCCCAGTCCTCGCGCAACTGCTCGGCCATCTTCCAGTCCATCGAGGGGTCGAGCATCGTATTGAAGTAACCGGCGATCGACACTGCCTCGCCCGTGCCTTCCTGCACATGGGTATCGAGATTGGGCAGCGCGAACTTCTCGCGAAACACGTAGTCGAGCGCCCAGCGCGGCTTGATCGCATAGGACAACGCCGAGGAGGGCGTGAACTTCGGCGGCGAGGTGAAGCCGCTACGCGCGCAGCGCTCGCGCTTGCCCGAGACGATGGTATCGACTGTCAGCGCCACCGCGTCGAACTTCGCGGCCTGGCAGCGCTCGATCATCGAGCGGTTCAGCCCGCGGTCCTTGTGGTAGTAGAACTGGAACATCTTCGGGGTCGAGACCAGCGCGCCGATCTCCTCGATGCTGACAGTGGCGAGGCTGGAGATGCCGAACCACAGGCCGAACTTCTCGGCGGCTTTCGCCACGGCGCGCTCGCCCTGCCAGTGGAACACGCGCTGCAGCGCCGTGGGCGACAGGATAAGCGGCAAGGCGCTCTTGCGGCCGAGGATCGTCACCGAGGTATCGATGTCCGCGACCCCCGCCAGCACGTCGGGGACTAGGTCGCAATCGGCATAGGCCGCGGTGTTGCGCGTCTTGGTCAGTTCGTCGTCGGCGGCTCCGTCGATATAGTCGAATACCGGCCAGGGCAGGCGCTGTTTCGCGAGCAGACGAAAATCGTCGATGTTGTGGCAGTCGGTCAGGCGCATGCGCGGGGGCTAGCGCAAAGCCCCGCCGGCAACAATCCTCGCCAAATAGGCAGTCAGTCGGCGCTTTGGACTACCGGCCGCGAAACGTAGCGGACCGCGCGCGCCTCGCCGCGGGATTCGCGCTGGGCGGAACGCGGCGCGGGTTCGGCATCGTCGGCTTTCGCTTTCGGCGGTTCCTTGCCCTCGTTCAGCGCCGCCATCCGGGCGTTGAATACTTCGAGCGTGGCCGAACGGGCGGGGTAGCGGCAGCCCTTGCCCTGGCCGATGCCCTTGAGGAACGAGCGCCGGGCCACGCCTGCGAGAATGGCGGCTTGCACCGCGCGGTCGTGCGCATTGGCGCCCGATACTTCGCGGATCACGCCGCGGAACGGAATGAACGAGCCGACCACCGACTGCGCGACGCGGCCAGCCGACATCTTCCGGCTTTCGCTCTGCGGTACGTCGATGTCCTCGCCCAGCACGCCGTTGAGCTCGACCACGGCCGCGCCGATTTGCGAGCAGGTGCTCACGCCCCGGAGCGAATAGGGCCGTTCCTGCGCGGCGACGAGCAGCGGCGGAATCTCTTCCTTCTTGAGATTGAGATCGGTTGCGGGTGTGGCCGCAACGTCGGTCGCGTTGGGTTCCCGTTCGTTCATCGGTTTCGTCGGCTCGTCGGCTTTGTCGGCCTTGCCGGGTTCAGCCGCGAGCGCCGGCGACGCCAGCATGGCGAATGCGGAAAGAGCCGAAAGTGTCACCTTGCGCATGTTAACCCTCCAACGGAACGCTCGGCCGTCGCTGCGGCTCGAATTATCGCTTCAGATCGGCAAACGTGTCGCACGCGTCCTCGTTCCCCGACTGCAACCCTTTGCGCAGCCATTCCGTGCGCTGGGCGCTTGAACCATGGGTGAATGCGTCTTCCATCGGACGCTGGCCGGCGTTCTTCATCAGGGTGTCGTCGCCGATCTGGTGCGCGGCGTTGAGCCCGCTTTCCATATCGCCGGGCTCCATCCGGTCCTTGTTCTTCGCCGCCCAGACGCCCGCATAGCAATCGGCCTGCAGCTCGAGCCGGACCGAAAGCTGGTTGGCTTTGCTGGGGTTCTGCTGCTGCAGGCTATGGATCTGGTCCGACAGGCCGAGCAGGTTCTGGATGTGGTGGCCATATTCGTGCGCGATCACATAGTCGCGGGCGAACTGGCCGTTGGCGCCGAGGTCCTGCTCCATCTGCCGGTAGAAGTCGGTGTCGAGATAGATGCCCTGGTCGGTCGGACAGTAGAACGGCCCCATCGCGCTCTGCGCCGCGCCGCAGCCCGAACGGCCGGCCTGCGAGTAAAACACCAGCTTGGGCCGGCGGAACTGAATGTTGGCCTGCGCGAACAGCGGCTCCCAGGTCTTGTTGAGCGAGGACAGCGCGTTGCAGCTTTCCTTGCTGAGTTCGTTGACCGTGCAGATCTCCTGCGCGGTGCTGCCACCCTGGCGCTGCGCGGGTCCGGCTTGCTGTTGTTGTTGCTGCGCCTCCTGGAGGCCGCCGAGCATCTGCGTGGGATCGACGCCAAACACGAGCGCGGCGATCAGCGCTATGACGATCGTACCGCAGCCGATCCGGCCGCCGCTCAGGCCGATCGGCAGCATCCCGCCGCGCTGATCCTCGACATCGACGGAATTGGGATCGAAATCGTCGAGCCGCATCGGCATCCTCCCCGTGCCGCACTTGCGCAGGCCATGCCGCAAGTGCGAAATACAATCGCGTCCAAAGTTTAGCTTACAACCCAATGGAGTCGAGCATGTTCCTTGAAGGCAAGCGTGCCCTGGTGACCGGGTCGACTTCGGGGATCGGCCTCGCCGTCGCCCGCGCGCTCCATGCCGAAGGCGCCGAAGTCGTGCTCTCGGGCTTCGGCGAGCCCGAAACGATCGCCGCGCTCTGCAAGGAGTTGTCGGCGCGCCACGTGCCCGGGGATCTGTCGCAGCGCGAAGGCTGCGAGGCGCTGATGGCCGGGGCAGGGCCGGTCGACGTGCTGGTCAACAACGCCGGCATGCAGCACGTCGCGCCGATCGAGGACTTCCCGGTCGACAAGTGGGACATGATCATCGCGCTCAACCTGACCGCGGCCTTCCACACCAGCCGCCTTGCCGTGCCGCATATGAAGCTGGCGGGCTGGGGGCGGATCGTCAACGTCGCCAGCGCCCATTCGGTCACCGCCTCGCCGTTCAAGTCGGCCTATGTCTCGGCCAAGCACGGGCTCGCCGGACTGACCAAAACGCTGGCGCTCGAACTGGCGACGGACGGCGTCACCGCCAACTGCATCAGCCCCGGCTATGTCTGGACGCCGCTGGTCGAAAACCAGATTCCCGATACGATGAAGGCCCGTGGTATGACCCGCGAGGAAGTCATCAACGACGTCCTCCTCGTCCGCCAGCCGACCAAGCGGTTCGTTCAGCCCGAGGACGTCGGCGCCATGGCCGTGTTCCTGTGCAGTGCGGCGGGCGACAATATCACCGGGGCCAACATGAACATGGATGGCGGCTGGACCGCAGAATAATGCGTTGATTCCGCCGCCATTAACTTTGCTGACAGGATCGCATGTTGTAGTGCGGCACGATGAGAAGGGGCAGACTTGCGATAATCGGCGGCCTAGTCGCGGCGGGATTGCTCCTGCCTGCGGCGGGCTTTGCCGCGCCCCGGCGTGACACCGTCACTGAATCCGAGCTGATGGAGCATATCCGCGTCCTGGCGAGCGACGATTTCGAAGGACGCGAGCCCGGTACCGACGGCGAAGCCAAGACCTTGCGCTATCTCGCGCGCGAATGGGTCGACATTGGTCTCGTCTCGGGCACCAATACGCCGGGCCACGAATGGTTCGCGCCGGTCACGCTGATCGCGCGCGAGCCGTCCTCGTCCGCTGCGACATTCGCACGCAAGGGTCGCCGGCAATATGTTCCGCGCGATGCCGTGCTGATGCTGACTTCAGGCCGCCGGAGCCTGGTCAAGGACGCGCCCGTGCTGTTCGTCGGCAAGGGCCAGTTCGGTCCGGGGCAGGCGACCTTGCCTGCGCGCAGCGAGTTGGCCGGGCGCGTGGCGCTGCTGCTCGACGCCGGGATCGACACCAGCGAGCGGCAGAACGCGCTGCTCGACGCCGGCGCCTCGGCGGTGCTTACTGTACTCGATGGCGACCGTTCGCTCGAAAGCGTAGCCGCCCGCCGCCGCCGCTCGGGCTATGCCCTGGCCGACGACGCCGTTGGCGGCGATCTCGAGGGCTTCATCACCCGCGAAGGTGCCATGGCGCTGTTCCAGGGCGGGGGCAGAGCTTAGCCGCGCTCGAGCAGGCCGCGGCCAAGCCCGACTTCGCGCCGCAAGTCCTCGAACTTACGGCCACGCTCGAAGCGGCGACCAACGAGACGACGATCCGCACGCACAACCTGATCGGCAAGCTGCCCGGCCGCCGGCCAGACCAGGGCGCGGTGCTGTTTCTGGCGCATTGGGACGGCTTCGGCCGCTGCGCCGAGCCGCCGGCCGAGGACCTGATCTGCAACGGCGCGATCGACAATGCCAGCGGCGTTGCCGTCCTGACCGAGATCGCGCGCCGGCTGTCGCGCGAGCGGCAGATGGACCGCGACATCTATTTCCTGGCGACCACGGCCGAGGAGCTCGGCCTGCTGGGCGCCCATGCCTTTGCCGAGAACCCGCCGCTCCCGCTCGGCCAGATCGTCGCTGCCTTCAACATCGACAGCGTCGCCATCGCACCCGCGGGCACGCCGCTCGGCATCGTCGGCAAGGGGCTGACCCCGCTCGATACGCAGATCGCAGCCGTCGCGCGCCAGCAGAAGCGCAAGATCGTCGATGGCGACGCAGCCAATGCCTATCTGCGCCGCCAGGACGGCTGGGCGCTGCAGCAGCACGACATTCCCGCGGTCATGGTCACCAGCGCCTATGGTGACCTGTCGAAGCTCGAACACTTCTTCGAGGGCAATTACCACCGGCCGCATGACGATCTGAACCAGAAGATCGAACTGGGCGGTGCGGCCGAGGACGTGGCCTTCCACGTCGCGCTGGGCCGTTGGTTCGCCGATTCGCGTCGTGTGCCCAAGCGGACCAATCCCGGGCGCTGAGGCCGGGATCACTGTGTGACACAATTGTAATAGACAGGCCACCGCGCCTTCACGTGCATCCTTCTATTGCGGCTTTCGGGGAATCCCACCCACGGAAGGATGCCAGATGAAAAAGATACTCCTCTCGCTGACCCTCTTCGCGCTCGCCGCGGCGCCTATGGCCGCTCAGGCGGCGCAGTGCCGTGACGCCAAGGGCCGTTTCACCTCCTGTGGCCATGCCGCCGCCGCGCCGGCGAAGCCCGCCGCGGCCAAGCCGGCCGCCGCCAAGCCCGCGGCCGCAGCGCATCCCGTCGCCCATGCCACGCCAGCGGCGCATCCCGCGACCGTGACCACGGCCAAGGCCGCGCCCAAGCGCTGCAAGATCGGCGGCCGCTTCGCCAGCTGCTCGGCGCCGGGCGCCAAGCCCGTCTGATCTGACACGAAATCGATCCCTTTAAATCGTCCGGCGCGGAGGCTTCATGCTTCCGCGCCGGTTTTGCTGCCGGCCACCGGGAAACAAGGTCTAGCGGTAACGGACCTGCTTGATTACATGGGCCGCCACGAATCGTTCCCGAAAGGCGCAGTGGCATCATGGAAATCCCCCTCGGCCTAACTTTCGACGACGTCCTGCTGCGTCCGGCCGAGTCCGACTTCCTGCCGAGCAACGCCGACACGCGAACGCGGCTGACGCGGGAGATCGGGCTCAATATCCCGGTAATCTCCTCGGCGATGGACACCGTCACCGAAGCCGACATGGCGATCGTCATGGCCCAGCTCGGCGGCATCGGCGTGCTTCACCGCAATCTCACGATCGAGGAGCAGTGCGCCGCGGTGCGCGCGGTCAAGCGCTTCGAGAGCGGCATGGTGGTCAATCCGATCACGATCACGCCCGACGCCACGCTGGGCGAAGCGCAGGCCTTGATGCTGGCCAACCGGATCAGCGGCATTCCGGTGGTCGAGGCCAGCGGCAAGCTCGTCGGCATCCTCACCAACCGCGACGTGCGTTTCGCCGCCAATCCGGCCCAGCCGGTGCGCGAGCTGATGACGCATGAGAACCTGGCAACGGTCAATCTCGGCGTCGGCCAGGAAGAGGCGCGCCGCCTGCTGCACCAGCGCCGGATCGAGAAACTGCTGGTGGTCGACGATGCCTTCCACTGCATCGGCCTGATCACGGTCAAGGACATCGAAAAGGCGGTCAACTTCCCCAGTGCCACCAAGGACGCCGCCGGCCGTCTGCGCGTCGCCGCGGCGACGACCGTGGGCGACAAGGGCTTCGGCCGCACCGAGGCGCTGCTCGCAGCCGAATGCGACGTCGTCATCATCGACACCGCGCACGGCCACAACAAGGACGTGGCGCGCGCGGTCGAGCGGGTGAAGAAGCTGTCGAATTCGGCCCAGGTCATCGCCGGCAACGTCGCCACGGCCGAAGCGACGCGCGCGCTGATCGATGCGGGTGCCGACGCGGTCAAGGTCGGCATCGGCCCGGGCTCGATCTGCACCACGCGTATCGTCGCGGGCGTCGGCGTGCCGCAGCTCACCGCGATCATGGAAGCCGCGGCCGAAGCCGAGAAATCGGGCGTGCCGGTGATCGGCGACGGCGGCCTGCGCACTTCGGGCGATGCCGCCAAAGCGATCGCCGCCGGGGCCTCGTCGATCATGATCGGCTCGATGCTCGCCGGCACCGAGGAAGCCCCGGGTGAAAGCTTCATCTACCAGGGCCGCGCCTACAAGTCGTACCGCGGCATGGGCTCGGTCGGGGCGATGGGCCGCGGCTCTGCCGACCGCTATTTCCAGGGTGACATCAAGGACCAGATGAAGCTTGTGCCCGAGGGCATCGAGGGACAGGTGCCCTACAAGGGCCCGGCCAAGGACGTGATCCACCAGCTCGTCGGCGGCATCCGCGCGGCCATGGGCTATACCGGTTCGGAATCGATCGACGACTTGCGCACCAAGGCGCAGTTCATCCGCATCACCAATGCCGGCCTGCGCGAGAGCCACGTCCACGACGTCGCGATCACGCGCGAGGCGCCCAACTATCCGTCGCGGTAAACGGCAATGACGCCCGCCGCCCGCGTCCAGGCGGCGATCGAAGTGCTCGATCTCGTCATCGAAGCGGCACAGAGCAACGGCGCGCCGGCAGATCGCATCATCTCGGACTGGTTCCGCCCGCGGCGCTTCGCCGGCAGCGGTGACCGCCGCGCGGTGCGCGAGCTTGCCTATTCGGCGATCCGCGTCTGCGGGGACGTTCCCATCAACGGCCGCGCGGCGATGCTGCGGCTGGCGCAGGGTGATCCGACTCTGGCGGCTTTGTTCGACGGTTCGCGCCACGCGCCGGCATCGATCGCGGCCGATGAGCCGGTCGCCGCGACAGGGATCGCTCCCGCCTGGCTCGAGGCCGCCCTGGCAGCCAGCGGCATTGCGGGCGACGAGGCGACCGCGCTGCTCGGCCGCGCACCGCTCGATATTCGGGTCAACACGCTGAAAGCCGATCGCGACGCGATCGAGCTGCCGGTGACCGGAAAACCGACCGCCGCGCCGCAAGGCCTGCGACTGCCCTTCGGCACCCCAGTCGAGCAGTGGCCCGCCTATCAGGACGGCTGGATCGAAGTGCAGGACACGGGATCGCAGCTCACCTGCCTGGCGCTCGATGCGCGGCCTGGGGAAACCGTGATCGACCTCTGCGCCGGGGCCGGCGGCAAGACCCTGGCTCTGGCCGCGGCGATGGACAACCGCGGCACCTTGCTCGCCAGCGACACCGATCGCGCCCGCCTTTCTCGGCTAGCGCCGCGGGCGGAGCGGGCAGGGGCGTCGACCATCGAGACCGTGCTGCTCGATCCGGGCCGCGAGGCCGATGCCTTAGCCGATCGGACGGCAAGGACCGATGCCGTACTCGTTGACGCGCCCTGCTCGGGCACGGGCACCTGGCGGCGCAACCCGGAGGCGCGCTGGCGGCTGACCGAGGCGCAGCTTGCGCGCTATGTCGCGCTGCAGGCCCGGCTGCTCGATCTCGCCGCCACTTTGGTGCGGCCCGGCGGCCGGCTCGTCTATGTCACCTGTTCGCTGCTCGATGCCGAGGGCGTCGATCAGGTCGCGGGCTTCCTTGAGCGCCATTCGGACTGGTCGGCGGCAGCGCCGATGTTGCCGGCGGGCACGCCGCGCGGCGCGGGCCTGCGGCTCACCCCGTTCCGGGACGGAACCGACGGATTTTTCGTCGCGCTTCTGACCCGGCTATGTTAGCAAATGCGGAAATGCCCAAGACCGCTGCTTCGGCCAAGGACCTGTTGATGCGCTATACGCCTGCTGCACTCGCCCTTTCCCTGCTTGTTGCAGTCACCGCCAGCGTCAGTTTTTCTGCGCCGGCCAAGCCGCTCGATCCCCGCGCTTCCGCTCTGATGGCGCAAGGCAAGGCCGAACTCGGCGCCGGCCGCGTCGATGCTGCGGTCGATGCCTACGAGGCGGCGCTGACCGTCCAGCCGGGCTCGATTCCCATTCTGCTCGACCTGGCCGAGGCGACCCGCCGCCAGGGCATGCAGGGCAAGGCGCTGCATTACTACCGCGAGGCGCTGAAGACCGAGCCGAGCAACCTGCTGGCGATTTCGGGCGAGGGCGCTGCCCTGGCCGAGAAGGGCGCGATCGAGAAGGCCCGCCGCAACCTGGCGCGGCTCCAGGGCCTCTGCGGCAGCAACTGCGAAGCGACTCGCGAACTCACCGCCGCCATCGCCAAGGGCCCGCCGCCGCGCGTGGTCTCGGCCGAAGCCGTGAAGCCGGAACCGGTCGTCAGCGAGAATTGACCTTCGACCTTCTCCCGCGGACGGGAGAGGATTCAGCGCTTTCCTACATCCATGAACTTCCGCACTGTCGCGGGGTTCTTTGACATCGTCGGAAATCGCGGAATTCCGCTGAAAACCGCGCCCTGCAGCGAAACTTCACACAAAGTTGCCATAGTGTACTCGTGCGAGCTTCCTGAAGTTCCCTACGCCACTAGATCAGGTCATGAAACTCTTCCAGAACAGCACGATAGACGCGCTTCTTGAAGGGCACGATCATGTCGGGCAGCGTATCGGGCGCGACCCATTTCCACTCGTTGAACTCGGGCGGGTTGTGCGCGTCGAGTTTGATGTCCGAGTCGCCGCCGCCGAAGCGGATGAGGAACCAGAATTGCCGCTGGCCGCGGTACTTGCCGCCCCATAGCTTGCCGACGAGTTTGTTCGGCAGATCATAGAGCAGTTCTTCGCGGGTCTGGGCGATCACCGTCACCAATTCTTCGCCGACGCCGGTCTCCTCGGCGAGTTCGCGCAGCGCCGCGCGCTTGAGGTCCTCGCCCTCGTCGACGCCGCCCTGCGGCATCTGCCAGGCGTCGCCTTCCTTGTTGTCGATCCGCTTGCCGACGAAGACGAGCCCGTCGCCGTTGACCAGCATGATGCCGACGCAGGGACGATAGGGCAGCGCAGATGCGTCGCTCATCGCGTCAGCAATCCTTCATTGGCAGGGACTAAGAATCGAAGTTCAGCCATGGGTCATCATTCCGGGCACAAACGGACTGTACCCCTCATATGATGGGCATTGAAGCTTGACTAGCCGGTGTCAGAGGCGTTTTGCGGACTCAATGCAGGAGACTAGCACTTTGTCGCCTGACAGTTTTTCTGAATTGTGCTTCCCCGGTGGGAGCCTAGGGGCGGAACGGCAGGAACAGACCGCCGCCATAGAGGATAATGATGGCAACGATTTTGGCCGAGAGTGACGAGCCGGCAAAGCCGCTCGCGAATGACGTCCCCGAAGCAGTTGTGGTGCGTTTCGCCGGCGACTCCGGCGATGGCATGCAGCTGACCGGCGGTCAGTTTACCCTCTCCACCGCCTTAGCCGGCAACGACCTCGCGACCTTCCCGGATTTCCCGGCGGAGATCCGCGCGCCGCTGGGCACGCTGTTCGGTGTTTCCGCCTTCCAGATCAATTTCGGCTCGACCGAGATCTCGACCGCGGGCGACCAGCCCGACGTGCTCGTTGCGATGAACCCAGCGGCGCTCAAGACCAACGTCACGGCACTCAAGCCCGGTGGCCTGATCATCGCCGACACCGGCGAGTTCACCAAGCGCAACCTCGAGAAGGCGAAGTACGACGTCAGCCCGATCGAGGACGGCAGCCTGGCCAAGTGGGACGTGCTCGCCTTCGACATCAGCGCGCTGACCGTGGAAGCCGTGAAGCCCTTCGGCCTCGGCAACAAGGACGCGCTGCGCTGCAAGAACATGTGGACGCTGGGCCTGGCCCTGTGGATGTTCGACCGTGACCGCCAGCCGATCATCGACGGGCTCAACGCCAAGTTCAAAGGCGACAAGAAGATCCTCGCCGATGCCAACATCGCCGCGCTCAACGCCGGCCATGCCTACGGCGAAACGGCCGAGCTCGCCGGTCCGCTCAAGAAGCTGCATCTCGAGCCGGCACCTTCGCCGCCGGGCCTCTATCGCACGGTCAATGGTGCCGAGGCGGTCAGCTATGGCCTCGTCGCCGGCGCGCAGCTCGCCAAGCTACCGATGTTCTTCGGCGGCTATCCGATCACGCCCGCCTCGGCGATCCTTCACAACCTCGTGAAGATGAAGGAATTCGGCGTCACCACCTTCCAGGCGGAAGACGAGATCGCGGCGATCTGCGCGGCGATCGGCGCCTCCTATGCCGGCCAGCTTGGTGTCACCTCGTCCTCGGGCCCGGGTATCGCGCTCAAGGGTGAGGCCATGGGCCTCGCCATCATGACCGAGCTGCCGCTGGTCATCGTCAACTCGCAGCGCGGCGGCCCGTCGACCGGCCTGCCGACCAAGACCGAGCAGTCGGACCTTTACCAGGCGGTCTACGGCCGCAACGGCGACGCGCCGATCCCGGTGATCGCCGCCCGCTCGCCGGCCGATGCCTTCGAAGTCGCGATCGAGGCCTGCCGCATCGCCGTGCAGTACATGACTCCGGTCATCCTGCTGACCGACGGCTACATCGCCAATGCCGCCGAACCGTGGAAGGTGCCCGACCCGGCAACCTTCGCCGAATTCCCGGTGACTTTCCTCGAAGAGAAGAACGGCGACAACGGCGAAGTCCTGCCTTTCAAGCGCGACGATCGCGGCGTGCGTCCCTGGATCAAGGCCGGCACCCCGGGCCTGATGCACCGCATCGGCGGCATCGAGAAGGCGATCGACACCGGCAATATCGACTATTCGCCGCTCGCCCACCAGACGCAGACCGATGCCCGCAAGGCCAAGATCGACGGCGTCGCGGCCTCGATCCCCGACCAGGAGGTCTGCCTCGGCAATACCTCGGGCCGGCTCGCGGTGGTCGGCTGGGGCTCGACCTTCGGGCCGATCCACCAGGCCGTACGCCGCATGCGCGCCAAGGGTCTCGACGTCAGCCACATCCACGTCCGCCACATCTGGCCGCTGCCGCAGAACCTGGGCAAGCTGCTCAAGGGCTTCGACAACGTGCTCGTCCCCGAGATGAACACCGGCCAGTTCAAGACGGTGCTGCGCGACCAGTTCCTGGTCGATGCGCGCCCGCTGACCAAGACGAGCGGCCAGCCGTTCACGATCGCCGAACTCCAGGAAGCGATTGGCGCCTATTTCGACGGCGTACCGGGCAACGAGGGCGGCGAAGTCGATGCCGACGACGTCCAGCTCCCCAGCATCAAAGCGGTGAATCCATGAACGACATGACCCCCATCCAGACGACTCTCAAGGATTGGGAGTCCGATCAGGAAGTCCGTTGGTGCCCGGGCTGCGGAGACTACGCGATCCTCAAGGCCGTGCAGCGAACCTTGCCCGAGATCGGCGCCGATCCGGCCAAGACCGTGTTCGTATCGGGCATTGGCTGCTCGAGCCGCTTCCCCTACTACGTCGAAAGCTACGGCTTCCACACGATCCACGGCCGCGCCCCGGCTTTCGCCACGGGCATCAAGCTCGCCAATCCCGAGCTCGACATCTGGCTGGTGACGGGCGACGGCGACGGCCTGTCGATCGGCGGCAACCACACGATGCACCTGCTGCGCCGTAACCTGAACTGCCAGATCCTGCTGTTCAACAACGAGATCTACGGCCTGACCAAGGGCCAGTACTCGCCGACCAGCCGCCTCGGCACGCCATCCCCGTCGTCGCCCGTCGGTTCGGTCGACCGCCCGGCACAGCCCGCGGCTTTCGCGCTCGGTTCGGGCGCGCGCTTCGTCGCGCGCGGCTTCGACGTGTCGAAGGAACTGTCGGGCGTGCTCAAGGCGGCCCACGCCCACAAGGGCGCGGCCTTCGTCGAGATCTTCCAGAACTGCATCGTCTACAACAAGGACCGCTTCGAGGACTTCGCCGCGCCCAAGGGTGCCGAAGGCAGCCAGCTCTGGCTGAAGAACGGCGAACCGATGCTGTTCGGCAACGAGAAGACCGGCGGCGTGAAGGGCATCGCGCTCAACATCGATCACCTCCATCTCGAAGTCGTCGACGTTGTCGACGGCGATTGGCAGAAGGCCGGCGTGATCGTCCACGACGTCACCAACCGCGCGATCGCCCACATGCTGGTCGAGATGCCGTTCGGCCCGTTCCCGATGGCGCTCGGCGTGCTCTACGACGACCCGCGGCCCACATTCGAGGAAGAGCTGCTCGGCCAGGACGCCAAGGTCAACGCAGGCAAGTCGAACGATCTCGCCAAGCTGCTCGCCAAGGGCCAGACCTGGAAGGTCAGCGAGGACGGGCCGGAGCTCTGAGCTAGGTGCGGCTCTGGTCGGCCACGGCCTTGGCGGGTGCATAGAGCACCGCCGAGGCCAGGAAGGCCCAGCCGGCACCGCCCAGCCATCCGGCTATGGCGTCGCTCGGGTAGTGTACGCCCAGCCAGACCCGACTCAGCGAAACCAGTAGCGTCAGGCTCAGCGCCACGCCAATCACGGTCCAGCGTACAGCTCGCCGCCGGCTGATCGCGGCGAAAGCCAATGCCATCGCGATATAGACGACTGCCCCATTGAAGCTGTGCCCGCTGGGAAAGCTGGAGCCTCCGGCATCCATCAGATGCGGCACGATCGTCGGTCGCGGGCGGTCGAACAGGCCTTTCAGCACGGCTTCGAAAATCCACCCGCTGATCACCGTCGCGGCAAGCAACACGGCCTCGCGACGCAGTTTCAGGAACAGCAGCGATACGATCGCACCCAGCGCGAAGAGGTTGCGCAGCAAGGTGCCGCCGAGCGCCGTATAGTCACGCACGGCTTCCTCCAGCCAGGCAGGCCCATGCGGCACGGCCAGTCCAACCCCCTCGCGCCACAGTTTCAGACCAGCGGTATCGAACGCCTCGCTGCGCCCGGTCACTACCAGGCCCGCTACCACGGCAAAGCCTGTCAGACACAGCAGCGCAGCGATCAGGGCGTGGCGAGGATCGATGCGCCAGCCGCGCGCTAGCAGGACCACGGTTTCGGCTGGGCGATGATCGGTGCTGTCGGTCATGGGCTCACAACGTCTGAGACCGACGAGCATTACACGAAGTCTTGATCGGGGGAAGGTGGGGATGGTCGGCTTGCCTTTGCCGGGCGCGCCTTGCACCAAGCGCATATGGATAACCTGACGCATAGCCTCGTCGGTGCGCTGCTCGGCCAGATGGGCCTCAAGCGCCGCAGCGGCCTGGCGATGCCGACGCTGATCATCGCCGCGAACGTTCCCGATATCGATGCCGGCTGCACTGTGCTCGGCATGGTCTCGCTGGCGATGCGGCGCGGGGTGACGCATGGGCCGCTCGCCATGTTGCTGCTGCCTCTGGCGTTGACCGGCGCGATGATCGCATTCGACCGATGGCAGACGCGGCGAGGCACGCGTCCTTCGGATCGCGCACCACTGCGCCCGGGCTGGCTGCTCGTGCTGGCCTATATCGCCTGCCTGAGCCATCCGTTGTTCGACTGGATGAACAGCTACGGCATCCGCCTGCTAGAGCCGTTCTCGCACCGCTGGTTCTACGGTGATGCGCTGTTCATCGTCGACCCCTGGCTGCTGGCCATGCTTAGTGCGGGCGTGTGGTGGTCAAGGCGGAGGGACAGGGCTGGGCGAGCGGATTGGCGAACACCGGCATGGACCGCCTTCATTGGCATCGCGGCCTACCTGCTGATGAACCTTGGCATCAGCGCACACCTCGCGCGGTATCCTGGATTTGACCAACGTCATCCGCCAGTTGTGATCGCTAATCCCGTCCCGCTCATGTTCTGGCGCCGGGAACTGTTGTGGCGAACGGAAGATGTTTACGGCAGCTTCGAAGTCTCGCTGTTCGGTGGAGAGGGAGTGCGCAGCGTTTATCGGCCGATCGGCATGAACGATCTGCGTATCGCTCAGCGCGTCAGCGGAAATCCAGGTGCAAAGGCCTTCCTGTTCTGGTCGCGCATGCCCGTGGCCGAATTGAAGGGCGATACGATCGTCCTTCGCGATCAGCGCTTCCTGGGCCTTACCGGCGGCCGTTTCGCCGTCGAGCTCAATCCATGACAAGCGATTGCACGGCAAGCCAATAATGATCATATTGATCACATGAACGCAGAAGCGTCGGTCAGGGGAACAGAGCTGGTTGGGGGCGGCCGGACGATCGGCATAGGCCCCCAGTGGCTGGCGCGCATCTGGTCCGGCGGCATTCACAGGATCATCGACCGTATCGACGCGGGATTGGCCCGAGGATCGATCGAAGCGACCTTGCCTGACGGCTCGACGCGCAAGCTCGGCGGTCGCGAGCCAGGCTTTCATGCTGTCGTCGATCTGCGATCGTGGCGTGCGTTATTGCGGCTCGCCACGGGTGGCTCGGTCGGCTGGTATCAGGCCTGGGAAGCGGGCGAGTGGGACAGTCCCGATCCGGTCGCGCTGTTTGCGCTGTTCACTGACAATGCGGTGACGCTTGGCAACGCTGCCCGAGCGCACGGGCCGTGGCGGTTGGCGGCGCGGCTGGTGCACAAGCTGCATCGAAACACACGCGCCGGCTCGTTGCGCAACATCCACGCGCACTACGATCTCGGCAACGATTTCTATGCCGCTTGGCTCGATCCGACGATGTCCTATTCGAGCGCGCGGTTCGAGGGCGCGGTCGACGATCTGGAGGCGGCTCAGCAGCGCAAGATCGCCAGCATCGCGGCGCGGCTCGAAGGTGCGCAGACGCTGTTGGAGATCGGCTGCGGGTGGGGTGCGCTGGCGCGGCATTTCGCGGGGAAAGGCGTCGCAGTCACCGGGATCAGCCTGTCCGACGAGCAGCTCGAATGGGCGCGCAGCCATGCGGCAGGTACGGACATCGAGTTCCGCAAGCAGGATTACCGCGACGTCGCCGGCCAGTACGACGCCATCGCCAGCGTCGAGATGGTCGAAGCGGTCGGCCGCGAATACTGGGCCGATTTCTTTGATGCGATCGCCCGTAACCTCAAGCCCGGAGGCCGCGCCGCGGTCCAGTACATCGCCATGCGCGAGGAGATATTCGACGGCTATGCGCGTAGCGCCGACTTCATCCAGACTTATGTCTTCCCCGGCGGCATGCTGATCCGCGAGAGCGAATTCCGCCGGCTTGCTGCCGACCGCGGGCTGCAGTGGCAGGATCGCGCGGGCTTCGCGCTCGACTATGCCGAGACGCTGCGCATCTGGCGCGCCAATTTCGACCGTGCGGTCGAGGAGGGGCGTCTGCCTGCCGGTTTCGACGGCCGGTTCGTGCGCCTCTGGCGCTTCTATTTGATGTACTGCGAAGGCGGCTTCCGCGGCGGGGCGATCGATGTCGCCCAGGTCACCCTGGTCAAGCCGGTCTAGCTCGAACTCACATGATCGAGCGGAAGATGCCGTTTCCCGAGCGCCATTGCGCGAGAATGTTGTCGTGGATGATCGGGTTGAGCAGCTGATGGAAGGCGCAGCCGACGAGGCTGTTGTTCCACCAGATCACTTCGGCTTCCATCGATTCCATGTTGGGTAAGGTCAGCCAGCACAGCGTGCCCGGGTTGAGGCGGTTGATTGCCATGGCCGAGAAGCCCGAGAGCGACAGGTCCTGCACGACGGTCTGGAAGCTGCGCCCGCCAGAGGGCCGCAGCGAAGCCGGAATCGAGATGCGTGTCCGCGGCGCCGAGCGATCCTCTTGCGCGGCCGTGCTGTAGCGATCCTGCGAAGTGAAACTGCTGGACATCCCGTGCTCCGTATTCCGATCGGCCTCCCGACAGCCGACGCGCCGGAGCATCGCGGAATTTGGTTACGGAAAGGTTCGGGGCGCTAGTTAACGGATTCGCGGTGTCCGCTGCTAAACGGTTGACCAAGAAGCGAAACCAGCCGGTCCGCGACCACTTCGGGCGTTTTCAGCGACGCGGGGTCCTCGCCCGGATAGGCACGGGCACGCATCGCCGTCCGCGTGGCACCGGGATTGACGATGGCGACGCGCAGCTTGGAGACGTTCATTGTCTCCTGCGCATAGCAATCGAGCAGCACTTCGAAAGCCGCTTTGCTCGCGCCGTAGGCACCCCAATAGGCGCGCGGTTTGGAGCCCACCGAGCTCGACAGGCCGATTACTCGCGGATCGGAGCTCCTCCGGAGCATCGGATCGAAATTAGCGATCAGCGACTGGGTCGCCAGCACGTTGACAGTCAGGGCCTTGTTGAAAGCATTCTGGCTGATGTCCTGCACCGAAGTCAGTTCGGGCAGCACGGCCGCGTTGATCACCAGCATGTCGAGCGCCCGCCAGCGTTGCGAGATCGCCGTGGCGAGACGGGCGATGCCGTCGGGCTCGGCGAGGTCGACCGGCGCGATCGTCGCGGCTCCGCCGGCGGCGAAGATCCGTTCCTCGACTTCCTCGAGCCCTTTGGTGGTGCGCGCGGTCAGGATGACATGAGCACCGGCTTTGGCGAGTGCTTCCGCTGTGGCGGCACCGATGCCGCGGCTCGCGCCGGTGACGAGCGCCAGCTGGCCGGAAAACGGACCTTCGATCATAGGCTTATTCGTCACGCGACGCGGTTGACGGGCAGCGTCAGCAGGTCGGGCGTTTCACGCTCGCCAAGGTCGGTCAGCCGCGTCGGATAGTCACCGGTGAAGCAGGCGTCGCAATATTGCGGCGCGCCGGCCTTGCGCCCGGCTTCGCCTACGGCGCGGTAGAGCCCGTCGATCGAGACGAAGGCCAGGCTGTCGGCGTGGATGAAATCGGCCATCGCCTGGATGTCCATCCGTGCAGCGAGCAGCTTCGAGCGCTCGGGCGTGTCGACGCCGTAGAAGCAGCTGTGCTCGGTCGGCGGGCTGGCGACGCGCATGTGCACTTCGGCCGCGCCGGCATCGCGCATCATCTGGACGATCTTCATCGAAGTGGTGCCGCGCACGATCGAATCGTCGATCAGGACGATGCGCTTGCCTTCGACCAGCGCGCGGTTGGCGTTGTGCTTGCGCTTGACGTCGGCGTGACGCGCGCCGTCCGAAGGCTGGATGAAAGTGCGTCCGACATAGTGCGAGCGGATGATGCCGAGCTCGAAGGGAATGCCCGATTGCTGGGCATAGCCGATTGCCGCGGGCACGCCGCTGTCGGGCACGGGGATGACGATATCCGCGTCGGCCAGCGATTCCTTGGCCAGTTCGACGCCGATCTGCTTGCGCACGTTGTAGACTGACTGGCCATCGAGCACCGAATCGGGCCGGCTGAAATAAACGTGCTCGAAGATGCAGGGCCGCGCCGAGAAATTGCCGAACGGCCGGTGGCTGGAGATGATGCCCTTGTGATCGACCTGGACCAGCTCGCCGGGCTCGATCTGGCGGACGAAATCGGCGCCGACGACGTCGAGGGCCACGGTCTCGCTGGCGAAGACGATCGCATCGCCGATGCGGCCCATGACCAGCGGGCGGATGCCCAGCGGATCGCGGCAGGCGATCATGCCTTCCTTTGTCATGCAGATCAGCGAATAGGCGCCTTCGACCATGCGCAGGGCGTCGACGAAGCGGTCAAGCAGCGTCGGATAGCGGCTGGTCGCGACGAGGTGGATGATCACCTCGGTATCCGAGGTCGACTGGAAGATAGCGCCCTTCTGGACGAGGTCGCGCTTCAGCGTCATCGCGTTCGAGATGTTGCCGTTGTGCGCGATCGAGAAACCGCCCGATGCGAGGTCGGCGAACAGCGGCTGGACGTTGCGCAGGCCGGAGCCGCCGGTGGTCGAATAGCGGACGTGGCCCGAAGCCATCGCGCCCGGCAACTCGCCCAGCGCTTCCGCCGAGGAGAACACCTGCGCGACATGGCCAATGCCGCGGCGCGAGTAGAACTCGTTACCGTCGAAGCTGGTCATGCCGACGGCTTCCTGGCCGCGGTGCTGCAAGGCATGCAGGCCGAGTGCGGTCATGGGGGCGGCATCCTTGGCGCCGATGACGCCAAAAATGCCACATTCCTCGCGCAGCTTGTCGCCATCGGCGTCGAGGAAGGGATGTGTCAGGTTCATAGAATAGAATCGTCCGGCAAGCGGGCCCGTAGCTCGCGCATTTGGGCCTTGTTCCCCGCGAAAGCAAGGGGAGGTGAGGGCCGGGTCGGACCATCGTCCCCGACGAAGGTCGCCGCGCGCCGCTAGAGGTCGGTGCGCGGGGCCGTTGACCTCACGATTTTTGCCCTGTCGGAGCCGAGTGAGGTTTGATGCCTATGACGGGAGGTTGATGTGAGCAGCAGCGGTGTAGGCCACGTGCGCCTGCTGGGGCGACGAAACGATCGTTGGTCGGTCGTTGTTGGCAGCGGCGCGCGCTTTCAGCACCGAGTGGGTGACCTGGGCTTGCGCAGGCTGGGGCGAGACGAACTTGCGCGGTTCCGCCACGGCCATGGGCTTCGACTGAGCTGGCTGTACGTCCGCCAGCGGCTTCTGCGGGCTCAGCTCGCGCTTGCGCGGGGGCTCCTGCGAGGTGACGAAGCGCGTGGTGGTCGTGCTCGAAATCTTCATGGCGGTTTCCGATGTCCTTCTGCTGCGACCGTACTAGGGCCGGCGCTCTAACGGCGTCGGAACGGGTGTGGTTCAGCACGTGCGAAGTTTCGCGGTTACCACCGGGGTAAGCTATGCCTGCGGCTTCTACGTGCCGTGCTTGCCAGCCTCATCGCCAGCCCTTAGACCGCCGCCAACATGAGCTTATCCGACAGGCACTCAGCTTGATCCTCTCCCCTTTCGAATGGATGATCGCCAAGCGCTATATGCTGCCCGGGCGCGGCGAGGCATTCATTGCGCTCGTCGCCGGCATCAGCCTGGTCGCGGTGGCCCTGGGCGTCGCCGCGCTGGTCATCGTCATGAGCGTGATGAACGGTTTCCGCGCCGAACTGTTCGACAAGATCGTCGGGCTCAACGGCCATGCGATCATCCAGGCTTATGGCGGGCGGCTCGACAACTGGCAGAGCGTTCTCGCCGATGTGCGCAGGACACCCGGGGTTACGCGCGCCTCGCCGCTGATCGAGCAGCCGCTGCTGGTAACCTTCAACGGCCGTGTCGAGGCGATCCTGGTGCGCGGCAACACGCCTGAGGATATCCGCCGCATCCAGCCCCAGGTGACCTCCGGCCGCTTGATCGACCTGCGCCCCGGCACGAGCAACGTGGCGATCGGTGCGCGGCTCGCCGAGAACCTCGGCGCACAGGTGGGTGACACGATCACCATCATCAATCCGGCCGGCCGCTCGACCCCCTTTGGTACGGTGCCGCGCCAGGTCGCCTATCAGGTCGCGGCGATCTTCGAGATCGGCGTCTATGACTACGACAAGGCCTTCGTCGTCATGCCGATGCAGGACGCACAGACCCTGCTGTTGACCGGCGATTCGATCGGCATGATCGAGATCACGACCAACGATCCTGACAACGTCTCGACGCTGCTGAAACCCCTGGCCGATCGGCTGCAGGGCCAGGCGGTGGTGACGGACTGGAAGACGATCAACGCCTCGCTGTTCGAGGCGCTGGCGGTCGAACGCGTCGCCATGTTCGTCGTGCTGTCGATCATCGTGCTGGTGGCGGTGTTCAACATCCTCTCCTCGCTGATCATGCTGGTACGCGCCAAGACGCGCGACATCGCGATCCTGCGGACGATGGGCGCGACGCGGCGCTCGTTGCTCAAGATATTCGTCACCACGGGCTTCATCATCGGCGCGCTCGGCACGGTGACGGGGCTGCTTCTGGGCTTCATCTTCCTCTATTTCCGCCAGCCGATCGTGAACCTCGTCCAGCTCGCGACGGGGCAGAACCTCTGGGATCCCTCGATCCGCTTCCTCACCGAACTGCCGAGCCGCAGCGATCCGGTCGAGATCGCGGTGATCAGCGTGATGGCCTTGGTCTTCAGCTTCGCGGCGACGCTCTATCCGGCGCTGCGGGCTGCGAGCACCGATCCGGTCCAGGTGCTGCGCTATGAGTGAGCCTGTCGTAAGGATCACACAGCTCAAGCGTAGCTTCGAGCAGGGTGGGGTGCGCATCGACGTGCTGCGCGGCATCGACCTTGCCGTCCAGCCGGGGGAGATCGTCGCGCTGCTAGGCCCGTCGGGCTCGGGCAAGTCGACCATGCTCCAGGCGATCGGGCTGCTCGAGGGTGGGTTCGAGGGACGGATCGAGATCGCCGGCACCGATGCCAGCGCGCTGAACGGCGATGACCGCACGACGCTGCGGCGCGATCATCTCGGCTTCGTCTATCAGTTCCACCACTTGCTGCCCGACTTCACCGCGATCGAGAACGTGATCCTGCCCCAGCTGGTCGCCGACAAGACGCACGGCGAAGCGCAGGCCCGGGCTTCCGAACTGCTCGTCGCGCTCGGCCTCGGCCAGCGGCTCGATCATCGCCCGAGCCAGCTGTCGGGGGGCGAGCAGCAGCGCGTCGCAGTGGCGCGGGCGCTCGCCAACAAGCCGCAGCTCGTTCTCGCCGACGAGCCCACCGGCAATCTTGACGAGGCGACCGCGGACCGCGTCTTCGGTGAATTCCTCAAGCTGGTGCGCGGAGAGGGCAGCGCGGCCCTGGTCGCCACGCACAACGAGCGGCTCGCGCTGGCCATGGACCGCGTGGTGCGGCTGCACGACGGCAAGCTCGAATAGCGCGACTCGCCGCGGGCGTTGAAACGTGCGAAAAAGCGCCCACATCGAAGGGACAGGGCGCTTTTGAGAGGAGCCGTCTATGAGCAATCCCAGCACAATTAAGGCCGAGCCGAATTCGAACTCCGGGCCACGCTGGGATGATCCGGCCTCGCTGCACCGGAGCAACGATGGCGGCGGCCTGCTTTCCGAGCTCAAGACGCTGCGCCACGGGACGCTTGCCGAACTGGTCCACTATGTCGCCAACCTGCCCGAAGACGAGCAGCCCGGTTACGCGATCGAGAAGGCGGGGGACCATCGCCTCAGCATTGGCGAAATCCTCGCGCTCTCGCGCCGATCGGATTTCCCGCACTGATGGCTGACCCGCGGACGATCACAGATTTCGATGCAGCCTTGCCCAGTGGCAAGCGGCTGAGCTTGGCCGACAAGGCGGGGAAGGTGGTGCTGATCGTCAATACGGCGAGCAAGTGCGGCTTCACCCCGCAATATGCCGGGCTCGAAGCGCTCTGGCGCAAGTACCGCGATCACGGGCTCGACGTGATCGGCTTTCCCTGCAACCAGTTCGGTCATCAGGAGCCAGGCAGTGCCGAGGAAATCGAGACCTTCTGCAGCCTCAACTACGCCATAAGCTTCCCGTTGATGGGCAAGATCGATGTCAACGGCCCTGCTGCGGATCCACTTTACGACTGGCTCAAGGGCGAAGCACGGGGTGTCTTCGGCACGCGAGGGATCAAGTGGAACTTTACCAAGTTCCTCGTCGGCCGCGACGGGAAGGTCGTCCGCCGCTATCCGCCCACGGTGAAGCCCGAGCAACTGGAGCGGGATATCGAAGCGCTGCTGTAGTGACCTGCGTGAAAGCCGTGCTACCGTCGACTCCATAACAAAAGGGGGAGTCGCGGGAGATGACGCAAGGCATCAAGACGGTCTGGCAGCGCTCGGTGATCCTGTGGATCGGCGCCGCTTTGGTCGCGATTTTCAATTCGGCGGCCGCCTATCTGCATAGTCAGCCGCTTACCTATGCGGCGCTGGCGCTGACGGCCATGTTTGCGCTGGTCGGCGTCGGATTCGGCATCTGGGCAGGGCGCACGCTGGCGAAAGACGCCGGCACGCCCCGATAGCCGGGATCCGACCTAACCGACGAGATCGACCAGATCGTCGTGATCAATTGAACCCACGGCCTGCTTGAGTTCGTCGATGCTGCCAGCCGAGCCTTCGGCTTCGATCATGAAACGGTTGTTCACCGTCGTCCCGAACTTGCCCGAATTCGTGGTCTTGTTCCAGGCTTCGGTCTGGATTTGGCCATTCACGGTCGTCGTGCGCTCATAGCTGTTGGCGTCTTCCTTGCTCTGCTCGACGCCCATCGCCGCGCCGAGCCCTGACAGAGCGCCGAGCGCCGACATGTCGGCAATCCGCAGCGTGAAGCTCTTGTCGCCAGAGGTGTAGGTGCCCTGCGCCGTGCTCCCCATAGCGCCGGCGCCGACGCCTTCGGTCGCGGTGCGCTGATAGGAGCCGATTGTTTCCGGGAGGAGCGCCTTCATCCGATCGGGCGCGACGGGCGGCGACTTGCCGTTGGCCGCTGCTTCCATCTGCTTGGTTGCCTGCTGGAGCTTGCCGAGATCGACCGAGCCACCGCCGGGAACGGTGAGCTTGCCCGAAACCTGATCGTTGCTGGCCGTCAGGGGGTTGCCGATGAATGCCGCAGTCGTCCTGCCGACGACCACGCCCACGATTGCGTAGACCACGATCGCGCTGATGATCGTGACCGCAAGATAGCCGCCGGCTTTGCTCTCAGGCACTTTCATCAACGGCGTCACGCCCGTGTACAGCACGTAAAAGCTGTAAATGCCGAGCAACCCGAAGAAGGCCAGGGAAGGGATCAGCCCGAAAATACCCGCGAGCCAAGCTGCGGTATAGCTGTAGGCAACCAGCTTGAAGGCTGCGAGCTTGTTGCCCTGTCCGTCGAACTTGGGCGCAAGGGCATCGACGATCAGCGACAGGATGAACACGCCGAGAATCGAGAGCCCATAAGCAAGTGCCGCGGAAATCAGCGCGCCGATGAGTGGTGGCCGATAGGAAAACCCGAAGGCCCCGTAACCGAATACCTGTCCACCGATCAGCGAGGCCACCGGCCCGATCGCGGCGAGCGGCAGGACATAGCTTTTCAGGATATCGCCCTGCGGCGTCGTTTCGAGCGCGATCTTGGCCCATTCATCCTTGGGAGTCAGAATCATGGCCTTGGCGCGGTCGACCAGCGACGGCGGGCGGTCGATACCGGACAGGTCGGCACCGGATAGATCGACCATGGCGCAGCCTCCTCTTGGTCCGCAGGGTGCGGAATAGGAGCATATTTGTCCAATATTGCAAGTGGAGCGGCAGGCTTTCCCCAATCCCTTTTCGTGCAAGTCTTGATACGGGACGGGGCTCGTCCCTAATCTAGCATCATGGCCTATGCTCCTTTCGTGCCCCTGCGGGTCTTTTCCAGCTACACGATGCTCGACGGTGCGATCGACCCCAAGGCCATCGCCAAGCTGGCCAAGGAGCGCGGCTTCCCGGCGATCGGCCTCGCGGACCGCAACGGGCTCTATGCATCGACGGCTTTCGCCGGGGCTTGCAAGGATGTCGGCGTCCAGCCGATCGTCGGCACTTTCCTGGCGGTGGCGCGCGAGCAGGGCGGCACGATCGACTGGCTGGCGCTCTACGCACAGAACGAGACCGGCTGGAACAACCTCTGCCATCTGGTCAGCGGCTCGCATCTCGATCGGCCGGCGGAGCTGGACCCGCATGTCCTGCTGTCCGACCTGGAAGGCTACAGCGATGGGCTGATCGCACTGACCGGTGCGGGCGAAGGCGCGCTTGCGCGGCTCTATGCCGACAACAAGCCCGATGCTGCCGAAACCTATTGCGACCGGTTGCAGGCGCTGTTCGGCGACCGGCTCTATATCGAGGTCGCGCGCCGCGGCGATCCCGTCGAAGACGCCTCGGAAGAGAAGCTGATCGAACTCGCCTATGCGCGCGATCTGCCGCTGGTCGCGACTAATCCCGCGCAGTTTGCCGAGCCCGGCTTCCACGCCGCGCATGACGCGGCGCTGTGCATCGCCAATTCGACGCATATTGACGCCGCCGACCGGGCGCGGTCGAGCGGGGAATCCTGGGTGAAGCCGTCCGACATGATGGCCGAAGCCTTCGCCGACCTGCCCGAGGCCATAGCCAACACCCTGGTCGTCGCGCAGCGCTGCGCGGTCGCGCCGCCCAAACGCAAGCCGATCCTGCCCAGCCTTGCCGGCGACCAGGAAGGCGAGGCACGAGTCATGGCCGCGGATTCGCGCACAGGCCTCGTCGCGCGGCTCCAGGTCTATTATCCGCAGAACGTCTGGGCCGAGCTGCACGAGGCGCTGACCTGCCCGCCCGACGAGTTCGAAGGACGTAGCTTCCCGACGCTCGAAGCCGAAGGCCTTTGGGAAGAGATCCAAGCCTACAAGAATCGCGTCGAGTTCGAGATCTCGATCATCAATCGCATGGGCTTTGGCGGCTACTTCCTGATCGTTGCCGACTTCATCAAGTGGGCCAAGGATAACGGCATTCCGGTGGGCCCGGGCCGCGGATCGGGCGCGGGCTCGGTCGTCGCCTGGGCGCTGACGATCACCGACCTCGACCCGCTGAAGCTGGGCCTGCTGTTCGAGCGCTTTCTCAACCCGGAACGCGTGTCGATGCCCGACTTCGACATCGACTTCTGCGAAACCCGGCGCGGCGAGGTGATCCGCTACGTCCAGCGCAAGTACGGGAACGACCACGTCGCCCAGATCATCACCTTCGGCAAGATGAAGGCACGCGCGGTGCTGCGCGACTGTGGCCGCATCCTGCAGATGAGCTACGGCCAGGTCGATCGGCTCTGCAAGATGGTGCCCAACCATCCGACCGATCCCTGGACGCTGCCGCGCGCGCTCAACGGCGCGGCCGATTTCAAGCGCGAGTATGATACCGACGAGGAAGTCAGACGCCTGATCGACCTCGCGGTCCAGCTCGAGGGCCTGCCGCGTAACTCCTCGACCCATGCCGCAGGCGTCGTCATCGGCGACCGGCCTTTAGCGCAGCTCGTGCCGCTTTACCGCGATCCGCGCTCGGACATGCCGGTCACCCAGTTCGACATGAAATATGTCGAGGATTCGGGGCTGGTGAAGTTCGATTTCCTCGGGCTCAAGACGCTGTCGGTGCTGCGCAAGGCGGTCGACCTGTTGGCGCGGCGCTCGATCGAGATCGACCTTTCGTTGCTCCCCCTGGGACGACGCCATGGTCTACGAACTCTTGCAGCGCGGAGACACGGTAGGCGTGTTCCAGCTCGAATCCGAAGGCATGCGCCGCACGCTGGCGGCGGTGAAGCCGACCAATTTCGGCGACATCATCGCGCTCGTCTCGCTTTATCGTCCGGGCCCGATGGACAACATCCCGCTGTTCGGCCGGCGCAAGAATGGTGCGGAGGCGATCGAATACCCGCACGAAAAGCTCGAAGGCATCCTGTCCGAGACCTACGGTATCTTCGTCTACCAGGAACAGGTCATGCAGGCGGCGCAGGTGCTCGCCGGCTACTCGCTAGGCGACGCCGACCTGCTGCGCCGTGCCATGGGCAAGAAGGTCCAGGCCGAGATGGACGCGCAGCGCCAGCGCTTCGTCGACGGCTGTAAGGTCAACTCGGACATCGAGGCGAAGAAGGCCAACGAGCTGTTCGACTTGATCGACAAGTTCGCCGGCTACGGCTTCAACAAGTCGCACGCCGCGGCCTATGCGCTGCTTGCCTATCACACGGCCTGGTTGAAGACGCATTACCCGCACGAATTCTACGCCGCTTCGATGTGCTTCGACATGCATCAGTCGGAAAAGCTCGCGGTCTTCGTCGACGACATGCGCCGCGCCGGCCTCGCCATCGAAGGCCCCGACATGAATCGCTCCGAGGCCGAATTCACCGTCGAGCAGACCGAGCAAAGCTATGCCGTGCGCTATGCGCTCGCGGGCATCCGCAACGTCGGCGAGAAGGCGATGGAGCAGATCGTCGAGGAGCGAGAGAAGAACGGCAAGTTCGTCAGCCTCGACGACCTGTTCCGCCGTGCGCCGCCCGGCTCGATGAACCGCCGCCAGCTCGAAGGTCTGGCCGGTGCCGGCGCCTTCGACAGCCTCGAACCCAACCGCGCCAAGGTCATGGCCAACGCTGACACGCTGCTCGCCGAAGCCGACCGCTCGGCCCGGGAGCGGATGAGCGACCAGCACAGCCTGCTGGGCGGAAGCGATCACGAGCAGGCGCTGCGGCTGGTCGATACCGAGGCCTGGAGCCGCACCGATCAGATGGCCAAGGAGCGCGAGAACTTCGGCTTCTACTTCGCCGCGCACCCGGTCTCGCAGTACCGCGCCATCGCTTCGGCCAACGGCGCGCGCACCCATGCCAGCCTGATGTCGGGCGGCGTCGCCGGCGGTCGCCAGCAGGCGGTCATGGCGGCGATGGTGGAGAGCGTGAACAAGGGCAAGACGCGCAAGGGCAACGACTTCGTTCGCGCCGATTTCTCCGATTCGACCGGGCAGTTCTCCGCCGCCTGCTTCGAGGAAACGCTCGTCGACAACTTCGTGAAATGGGCGCGCGAGGGCACCTGCATCCTGCTGACCGTCGAACTCGACAGCCCGAGCCCCGAGGAACCGCCGCGCGTTACCGTGCGCGGCGCCCGGCCGCTGTCCGAGGTGAAGGACGCCACGCGGATGGTGCTGAGGCTCGACATCGACAGCATCGATGCCGTGCAGGAACTGGCGATGATGCTGGTGGAGGGCGTTCCCGACCGCGGCGAGGTGCAGGCCAACCTGCATCTCGGCGGCGATCAGGTGAAGCTCCTGCGGCTCGGCAAGGATTTCGTGCTCGACGGCGAACTGGTCGATCGTCTGGCCGAAATCGAGGGCATCGCCAACGTCTCGCTCACCCCTCAGCGCGGTGGCGGGCAACTGCGGTTGGTCGCCTAGCTCCGCAGGTCCTGATCGCGATTGCTTCGGTGGCCCGGCTTGCTCATGATCATGGGCGAGAACGCAGGCGCTTGGCCGGCTGAACGGGAGAGAGCGAATGGATCGCAAGCGCTACCGCGTCGCGCAATGGGGCACGGGCAACGTCGGGCTCTATGCGCTGCGGTCGATCATCGAACACCCTCGCTTCGACCTGGTCGGCTGCCGCGTCTATTCGGACGAGAAGGTGGGCCGGGATGCGGGCGAGCTTTGCGGACTGCCGCCGACGGGCGTGATAGCGACACAGGACATCGAGACGATCATCGCTGCGAAGCCCGATTGCGTCGTCTACATGGCCGACCGGTCCGAAATGGACGTGCTGGAACGTCTGCTTGCTTTGGGCATCAACGTCGCCACTGCGCGCTTCGAGTTCAACAACCGTTCGAGCATGCCGGATGAACTGCGCCAGCGTTTCGAGGCCGCCTGCGAGAAGGGCAAGGCCTCGATCTATTGCAGCGGGTCCACGCCCGGCTGGTTCACCGAGGTCATGCCGCTGGTGCTGTCGGCGATGCAGCGGCGCTACGAGTGCATTACGTTGACCGATTATGCCGACATGGCATCGCGCAATTCGCCGGACATGCTGTTCAACGTGCTGCCCTTCGGCCGCGACCCCGCGACGGTCGATCCCGGCGCCGGCGGCACCAATGTCAGCAGCCCGCCGACGATCAGCATGGTTGCCGCGGCATTGGGGCTACCCGTCGACGAGGTCCGGACGCGGCGCGAATTCGCTGTCGCACGCGAAACGTTCACGATCCCTGCGGGCACCGTGCAGAAGGGTGCGATTGCCGCGATGCGCATGGCGATCGAAGGCGTGCGCGGCGGTAAGGTCGTAACGCGGCGCTATTCGATCTGGTATCTGACCCGCGACATCGAGCCCGCCTGGGACCTGCGCGACACCGGCCTGCACTACCGCGTCGAAGGCGACCTGCCGCTCGACGTTATGTTCACGATCCCCGTTTCGGCCGAGGACTATCCGAAGGTCTCGCCGGCCCTGACGGCGAATCCGGTGGTCAACGCCGTGCCCTATGTCGTCGATGCGCCGCCGGGCATCCTGCAGACCGACGAACTGCCGATCGTCGTCGGCAAATTCGCCTAGCGGCTCGCGCGCCCGGGACTGGCGGGAATCTCCGGATTTGCTAAGGTGTTACCCTTTGCAAGCCAGGGGATCGGCGCGGGATGAGCATTCTGGGTGCCATGCAGGACTGGGAACTGCGCGTTTCGCTCCTGCTCGATCACGCCGCGCGCGAGCATGGCACACGCGAGATCGTCACCCAATGGGCCGACGGCAGCCAGAGCCGCACGACCTGGGCCAATGTTCGCGTCGATGCCCTGAAGATGGTACAGGCGCTCCAGCGCCTCGGCATCAAGCCGGGTGATCGGGTCGCCACGCTGGCGATGAACCACGGCCGCCATCTCGTCGCCTGGTACGGTGTGACGGGGGCCGGAGGTGTGCTCCACACGATCAACCCGCGGCTGTTCGACGACCAGCTCGAATACATCGCCAACCACGCCGAAGATCGCATCCTCATTTACGACGCGTCGTTCCAGCCGATCGTCGACCGCATGCGTGACCGCTGGAAGACGATCGAGCACTACATCTGCTTCGACTCTCCGGAGCATGCCCCGCATTTCGAGGACTGGATCGGCGCCGAAGATGGAAATGCCGAATGGGCCGGCGGCACCGAACGCGATCCGGTCATGCTCTGCTACACCAGCGGCACCACCGGCAATCCCAAGGGCGTGCTGTTCGAGCATCGCTCGAACATGCTGCACACCTATGCCGCCTTGATGCCGCAGTGCCTCGATCTCGATGCGCGCTGCACGGTGCTTCCCGTAGTACCGATGTTCCATGCCAATAATTGGGGCTTTCCCTGGGCCGCGGCCGCGGTTGGCGCCAAGCTCGTCTATTGCGCGAATAACGATGCAGCGAACCTGTGTCGGCTGATCTATGATGAAGGTGTCAATTACCTGGCCGGCGTTCCGACGGTCTGGCTCGCGGTGATCCAGTACTGCGAGGCGACCGGCCAGCCGCTCCCGCCGCTGACCAAGGCGCTCACGGGTGGTTCCGCCATGCCGCGTGCGATCATCGAGCGGCTGATGAAGGACGGCATCCGCATTGCCCACGCCTGGGGCATGACCGAGACTTCGCCGATCGCCACGATCGCCTTCGAGCCCGCCGATTTCGATGATCTGCCCTTCGAGGAGCAGGTCTCGATCAAGGCGAAGCAGGGCAAGGCGCTGTTCGGCATCGAACTGCGCACCGTCGATCTCGACGATCCCACCAAGGTCCTGCCGCGCGACGGCGTAAGTTCGGGCTCGCTGCAAGTGCGGGGACCCTGGACGATCAAGCGCTACTTCAAGGCGGAATACGATGCCGCGCCTGATCCCGACCAGTGGTTTGACACCGGCGACGTCGCCACGATCCATCCCGATGGCACCTTGCAACTCACCGACCGGACCAAGGACGTGATCAAGTCCGGCGGCGAGTGGATCAGCTCGGTCGAATTGGAAAACTGCGCCGTCGCACATCCAGCGGTGGCCGAGGCTGCGGCGATCGGGATCTATCACTCGAAATGGGACGAGCGGCCGATTCTCGTCGTGGTGAAGCGGCCCGGCATGGAGGTCACCGGCGATGAGCTGCGCGCGTTGCTCGCGGGCAAGGTCGCCAAATGGTGGCTTCCGGACGCGATCGAATTCGTCGACGCGATCCCGCACACCGGCACTGGCAAGATCAGCAAGAAGGACCTGCGCGAGCAGTTTCGCGACTACCGCCTGGAGGGATGACTTCCGCATTCCGGGTGCTATCATCCTGACGAAATCAGGGTGAGGAGAGCGCCGTGGAACTCGCGATCGATACATCGCTGCCTGTGCTGCCAGTCGAGACGCCCGCGTTTTCGGTCGACCCCAACCCATTCCTCGCCGCCGCCCGGGCGGAACATCCATGGCTGGCGCGCTTCTCGCAAGGTTATGTCGTTCATGGCTACCAGGCCTGCGCCGACATGCTCGCCGACGACAAGAACATGATCTGCGGCTTCGGTCCGATCATCGACTATTACGGCGTCCGCGGGACGATGTGGGCGCGGTTCATGGAAGAGATCGTCATCTCGCAGCATGGCCCCACGCACACCCGCCTGCGCGCAGCCGTGGCCCACGCCTTCACCCCGCGCCGCGCCAACCAGGAACGCGAGATGATGCAGCGGGTGATCACCGAACTGCTCGACGAATGGGCGCCGCGCGGAGAGTTCGACTTCGCCGAGTTCGCCTCCTATTTCCCGGTGACGGTGATGTGCGGCCTGCTCGGCGTCTCGGCTGAGCCGATCCCGCGCATGCGCACCGCGCTGGAGAACCAGCTCACTTCCCTGACGCTCGATCCCGCGGCGAAGCCGCTGTTCATGGCCGGCTGGGATGTGCTCTGGGAATTCGCCGACACGCTCGTCAGCGAGCGTGAGGCGAGTGGTGCCTACGATGAGGACTCGCTGCTCGACGCGATCATAGCCGCGAAGAAACAGGGCGATTTAGACGAGGTCGAGGCGCGCTTCATGGTGCTGACCGTCGCCGTCGCAGGCTACGACACCTCGAAGAACCAGCTTTCGATGACGATGAAGCTGCTGCTCGATCGTCCGGAGCTTTACCAGCGTTGCGCCGAGGACGCGGCGTTCTGCCGCAAGGTCACCGAGGAATCGCTGCGCCATTCGGCCATCGCGACGCCCTACCGCGAGGCCGCGCAGGACTTCACCTATGGCAACTTTCAGTTCCGCAAGGGCGACACGATCGTCCTTGCCCCGCCGCTGGCCAATCGCGATCCTGCGGTCTTTGCCGCGCCGAGCGCTTTCGATCCCGACCGCGAGAATGCCGGCCGCAATGTCGCCTTCGGGCGCGGTCCGCATATCTGCATCGGCCAGTTCATCGCGCGCAATCAGTTACAGGAAGGGCTGCACCTGATCGCCAAGCGCTTGCGCAATCCGCGGCTCGCCGGCGAGGTCGAATGGAGACCGTTCCTCGGCGCCTGGGGGCTCAAGCAGCTTCCCATTGCATTCGATGCCGCATGAGCTGGTTCGATGAGGTCCCGGCCGAAGTCGTCCGGCTGATCCGCACGCGCTACGTCGCCGAATTCGCTACGGTGACTGCCGCCGATGTGCCGCTCAACACGCCGCTCGTGCCATTCGAAAGCGCCGATCTCGCGACGATCGATAGCGCCACGGGCCTCGCCTATCCGGTCAAGGCCGACCGCGCACGGCGCGACCCCAAGGTCGGCATGCTGTTCGAGGGTAGGGCGGACGAGCCCGTGGTGTCGCTCTCGGGCATGGCCGGGGTGAAGGACCGCGATCTCCAGGCCAATCTCGAACGCTATCTCGCCGAGCAGATCCTGACGCGCTCGATCGGCCCCGAGTTCATCGACTACGAGACGATTACCCGGCGTGCGATCTGGTACTTCACCCGGATCATCACATGCGTGGCCCCGGCGGTGATCCGTTGGTGGGACAGTCCGGCCGGCATGGATGGCCCGCCCCATGAATGGCGCGCGCCGGCAGGCAGCGTTTGGCCGCAGTCCGATCCGGCGCCGAGAGGGGCGGGGAGCAAGGCCTCGTGGCCGCTGCCCGACTGGCGCGAGCTTGCCAAGGGGGCGCTCGCGCGGGGTGCTGCAGCACATCTGACTCTGCTGGACGGCGAGGGCTATCCGCTGCCGATCCGTGCTCGGGCGATTGTACTGGACGAATCCGGCTTCCGCCTCGCCCTGCCGCGCTGGCTGCCCTGGTCGCAGGGCAAGGCCACGGTCAGCTTCCAGGGTCTGGAGACTTTCATCGGCGAAGCGCAGGCCGGTGATGGCACGGCGCTGTTCCGTGCCGAAAGGGCGCTGCCGATTCACCCGCTGCTCGTCGGCGGGCCGTTGCAGCCTGACGAGGCGACCAAGGCGGCATTGCTGGAACGGATCGCCTATGAGCTCGACCGCCGCGGCCTGGCATTGCCGGTGATGCCGCCCCAGCCGCCCGAGCCCACCGCTGGAGCGAGGCTTCGGGCCGAAGCTGCGCTTGCCTTCGACCTCGAGGCGCCACCCTCCTGAGCGTGTCCCAAAGTTGCACAGCAGCCCGCAACCGTCTTATGGAGTTCGGGCATCGGGAGTAGCATTGGTCGATCGCGTGATGGGAAGAAGGCTCATGCCCAAGCATTTTGCAGTTCTGCTGGCGGGCGCCGCGGGGCTTTTTGGCGCAGGTTCAGCTTTCGCGGCCCCGGCTGGCCCCGAATGGCACACCACGACCGTGGCGCTGCCCGACGGCTCGCAGGCGGAAATCCGCTATGTCGGCGATGTCCCGCCGCAGGTGACCGTCTCGATGCCGGTCGTCCAGAAGCGGCATGCCCAGGCCGATGAAGTCCCGGACAAGGTGGACGGTGTCGATGGCGGCATTCCGCGCGCTCGGCGGATCATTCAGGCGCGGCCCAACCCGCCGCCGCCGCAGGCTACCCTGCCGCAACTCGTCGTTTCTGGCGGTGCGCCCGAGGGCAGTACTTACGAATATACGCTGATCACCACCGGCACCGACGGCAAGGTCTGTGCGCAGCGGACCGAGTGGACGTCGCGCGGCCGTGGCAAGGACCCCCAGGTGCGGCGCGACGATACGGGCGAGGGTTGTGCTTCCGCTGCGCCTTCGCCCGAGCCTGCCCCCTCGGCACCCGTTCCAGCACCGCCCGCGCCGGATCACAAGCCGATCAGGATCGACCCGGACGCGATCTGAGCCGCGTCAGGCTACGGTGCGATCCTGGCGTATGGTGGCCGTGACGACGCGGTCGCGACCCAGCGCCTTGGCACGGTAGACCGCCGCATCGGCCGTCTGCATCAGGCGGTCGAAGGGGCAATGATCGGGCGCGGTGGCGAGGCCGATCGACGCCGTGACCGGACCCAGTTCGCCGGTATGATGCGGGACCACCAGGGCGCCGATCTGCAGGCGGATATCCTCGGCGCGCGCGGCGGCTTGCTCGGCGCCGATGCCGGGCATGACGATCAGGAACTCCTCGCCGCCATAGCGGAAGGCATGGCCTTGCTCGCGGGTGGCGTGCTTCAGCGCCGCTCCGACCTCGCGCAGCACGGCGTCGCCGGCCTCGTGGCCGAAGGCGTCATTGAAGCGCTTGAAGTGATCGATGTCGATCATCAGGCAGGAGATCGGCAGGCCCAGCCGCTGTGCCTCGGCAAGCTGCGCCCCGATCATGCTGTCGAGCTGCCGCCGGTTGGCGAGCCCGGTGAGCGGGTCGGCCATGGCCATGTCGCGCAGCGTGTCGCGCAGGCGCAGGTTGGCCAGGGCCAGGCTGACGTTCTCCGCCAGCATGTTGAGATAGACCTCGGGCGTCGCGCGTCCGGTTCCGGGGCTTGGTTCGAAATAGAGCAGGCCCAGCGTCTTGCGGTGCGCGGTCAGCGGCAGGCAGAGCGTGTCGGGAATGGCGCCTGCGACGTGATCCAGATGATCGCAGGGGACGTCGACATTTTCGCCCGAAGGGCGATGGGGAAGGCCGCGGCGCAGGGCCCAGCACGACAGCGTCGAGAATTCCGGCGTCGAATGCCGGGGCTCGAGCCAGCTGCAGCTCTCGACCACCGCATTGCGCGTCTGGTCGACGAGATAGAGCCTGCCCGCCAGTTCGGGCGCGATTTCGGGGACGAAGCGCTGCACCACTTCGCGCAGGTCGCCAAGGGTGTCGCAGCCCTGCATGCGCTGGGTCATGCGCGAGAGCAGGTCGCGGACCTCGCGGTCGGCGTTGCGTTCTTCTTCGAGCCGCTGGCGCTCCAGGCCGTTCTCGCGGAACACGCGGATCGCCTGGGCCATGTCGCCGATCTCGTCGATCTCGCCATAGGCCGGCGGTTCGACTGCGAAATCCTGCGCGGCGAGGCGATTGACCACGTCGCTGAGCCGGACCACCGGCCGCAGCACGCGGCGCTTGAAGATGAAGTAGAGCACGCAGAGGAACAGCAGGCCGGTGATGCCGAGCACGATCTCGGAGGTCGTCCGCCAGAGCTGCGCCAGCCGGGTGGCTTCGGCTATCTCGGCATCGGTGCGCCTGTCGAGCTGATCCTGGAAGCGCTCGACCATCGAGCCGGCGCGGTCGAGTTCGCGCTCGTACTCGCCGCCGAACAGGATCTGGCGGGCCTTGGCTTCGTCGCCGTTCTGGTGCGCCGCGATCGCCGCTTCCTGCTCGTCGCGCAGCGAATCCGCCCAGTGCAGGGCATCCTTGAGCAGCGCAATCTCCTGCGGCTTGGCGCCGGCATCGCGGATATGGCCGACGCGCTCCTCGATCGACCGCAGTGAAGCGGCGTCGCGCTTGTAGAGGATAGCGTAGGTTTCATCGCCGGTGTTCAGGTATTGCCGTGCATGATCGGTCAGCCGCTCGACATCCTTGTCGAGGTTCTCGGTCGCCTGATCGAGGCGATAGCGTTGGGCGACCGCCTCCCGTTCGTCGCTTTGCGCGCCCGATGCCAGCAGCATCGTCGTGCCAGAAACGAGAGTCAGCGCGACGGTCGCGCCATAGGCCCAGTTGGTGATCGTCGCCAAACGCATGATCTATCCACCTAAGCCGCGAACGATGCCGTTTGGTTAATGGCGGCATCAGCAATTGATCTAGGGTCTCTACCAGTCAGAGCAGGTCCAGCTGCCCATGTGGCGAGGGCCGACGAAACTGGCTGATATCGAGTTCGAGCTTCGACCTGTTGATATCCAGCCGCTTGCAGGCGAGGCGGAAGCGCGTGCGGAACAGGTCTGCCCAGACGCCGGTGGGCTTCATCCGCGAGAAGAAATCGGGATCGTTGTCGCGCCCGTCTCGGATCGACTGGACGATGTGCATGACCTTCGCGGCGCGATCCGGATAGTGGACGCCCAGCCATTCGCGGAACAGCGGCGCCACCTCGTGCGGCAGGCGCAGCATGATCCAGCTGGCCGAGCGTACCCCGCGACCTGCCGCCTCGGAGAGGATCGCTTCCATGAATTCGTCGGTGATCGAAGGGATCACCGGTGCGATCGAGACATGGGCGGGGACACCCGCCGCGGCCAGTTGGCCCAGAGCCTCGAGCCGCTTGACCGGCGCCGAGGCACGCGGTTCGAGCAGGCCCGACAGCTTCGGGTCGAGGCTGGTCACCGAGACGCCGACCGCGATCAGCCTGTGCCGGGCCATTTCGGCCAGCAGGTCGATGTCGCGCGTGACCCGCGCCGACTTGGTGGTAATCGTCACCGGATGGCGCACTTCCAGGCAGATTTCGAGGATTTCACGCGTGATCCGATAGGTCGCCTCGATCGGCTGGTAGGGATCGGTATTGGTGCCCATCGCGATCGGTGCGGGCTTGTAGCCGCGCTTGGCCAAGGTCTCGCGCAGCAGCCTGGCAGCATCGGGCTTGGCGAAGAGCTTGGTCTCGAAATCGATCCCGGGCGAAAGGTCGTGATAGGCGTGGGTCGGCCGGGCGAAGCAGTAGATGCAGCCGTGCTCGCAGCCGCGATAGGCGTTGATCGAGCGGTCGAACATGATGTCCGGTGACTTGTTGAAGGTGACGATCGTCTTGGAGTGTTCCTCGGTGACCGTGGTGCGCAGCTTGGGACCGGGACCGTCGATATCCTCGCGCGCGTCGAGCCAGTCGCCGTCCGCCTCGCGCGTAGCCAGGCCGAAGCGGGTGGGCACCGCGCCCGATTGGGCGCCGCGGCCGTGGATGACGGGACCGGGACTCATTGTCGAATGGGAACATATTAAGAACAAAATTGCAAGGCCGGGCAATTCCCGGGGTTGTGCCCGACGCCCGCCTTATCTATCGCGCCAAGCCGACCCAGACAGGAAGCACCCATGGCGAATCTCAAGCTGAACCTGACCGAGGACGAGGTCGAAATCCTCGTCGATGCGCTCGAAGCCGATATGGAAGGCTATATCGAGGCCGCCAAGGAAGCCCGCGGCAACACGCGGCGCGAGGAAGTTAAGACCTTCACCGAAGCCGCCGAGCGCATCGGGGAACTGCTCAAGAAGGTCCAGGCGCTGCTAGGCGACTGAGCCAGTGGCCAGAGCCGACCGCCTCGAACGTCTTGATACCCGCCGCGGCGAACTCGAAGCCGAATACCAGGAAGTGCTGATCGCGGCGCTGCGCAAGGCGGCGGCCGGGTCGTGGGGCCTGTTCGATCACAACCCCGACAAGACGGCGCGCGCCGCCTGGAAGGCCACGGTCACCGACCTCTGCGACCGCGGCCAGGAAATCGACGAGATGCGCGAGACGCTGGGACTGGAGCCCTTTGCGCTGCACGCGGAATTCGAGGCGTCGCGCGGGCCGGTTTCGGCCACGGCCCCGGGTGAGCCGAAGCAGGCGCGCGCCTGGTTGGATCGGCTAGGGGCGGGGACATAGCCGTCACCGGTCGTTCTGCTTTCAGGGCGACTCAGCAGGTTACACAAGTTACACGGTGTCACCCACCGGAATTGATATTAATTCTAGCACAATCAATGCCTTGCATACCTTGGACAGGGTGATGCTCTTGAGGGGGTAGTTTTTTCTCGACGTGTCAAAGAGCGAAAACAGCAACCGCGCGTCGCGAAGGATGGCAAAGCTGGGACAAGTAGGAAAATGCTTTGTTTCCTGCTGAACCTATCCGTCAGTCTCAATTTCTTGCCCATTCGTGTCATCGCGCTGAATTCCGGGGCGGGACGCTCTATCTCCTGATCAGCCGGCCTCCTCCGCCAGGGCTCGGCACGACTTTCAGGAGCATGGAAAATGGAAAAACGCATTCTGGGATCGAGCGGTCTCGAAGTCTCGGCGATCGGCCTCGGCTGCATGGGGCTGAGCTTCGGCCTCGGCCAGCCTGTCGCCAATGCCGACGGCATTCGCCTCATTCGCGCGGCCCACGAGCAGGGCGTCACCTTCTTCGATACGGCCGAAGCCTATGGCCCGGGCACCAACGAGGAACTGGTCGGCGAAGCCCTGGCCTCGGTCCGCGACGAGGTCGTCATCGCGACCAAGTTCGGCTTCAAGGGCGGGCGCAATCTGGATGGCCTCGACAGCCGGCCTGAGAACATCCGCAACGTGGCCGAGGCGAGCTTGCGCCGGCTCGGCACCGACCGGATCGACCTGTTTTACCAGCACCGCGTCGATCCCGAAGTACCGATCGAGGATGTCGCCGGAACGGTCCGCGATCTCATCGCCGAGGGCAAGGTCAAGCACTTCGGCATGTCCGAGGCCGGTGTCGACAGCCTGCGCCGTGCCCATGCGGTGCAGCCGGTCGCCGCGCTGCAGAGCGAATATTCGCTCTGGTGGCGCGAGCCGGAGCGCGAAATCCTGCCGGCCTGCGCCGAACTCGGCATCGGCTTCGTGCCGTTCAGTCCGCTCGGCAAGGGCTTCCTCACCGGTGCGATCGACGCCAGCACGCAGTTCGACAAGTCGGACTTCCGCAATATCGTGCCGCGTTTCTCGGCCGAGAACCGCGATGCCAACGCGGTGCTGGTCGAACGTCTCGGCGACCTCGCCGCGGACAAGGGCGCGACGCGGGCGCAGATTGCGATCGCCTGGGTCCTGGCACAGAAGCCCTGGATCGTCCCGATTCCGGGCACGACCAAGCTGGGCCGGCTCGAGGAGAACCTCGGTGCCGCGACGATCGAACTGAGCGCGCAGGATCTTGCCCGCATCGACGAGGCGCTGGCCGGCATATCGGTTCAGGGCGAGCGCTATCCCGCTGCCTTTGCCTCGATGGTCAACCGCTGATCCCGATCCGTCAGCCGTGCATCCAGGGCGCGGCTGACGGCAGTGGTACCTGCGCAATCGGCTGGAAAGCTGCACCCAGGTCCGGTAGATCAGCCCTCGCGAAACATCCCAGGAGCGGGCAGCGATGGCAGCGATCGAATGCGCGTGCGGCACGGTATGTCTCGAGGCCGCCGGTCCTTCGATGATGACGACGATCTGCCACTGCACGAGCTGCCGCACGGCCGGGCAGGCCTTCGATGCCCAATCCCCGGTGGCGCCCATCGTCGATACCGCGGGCGGGACGGCAGTGGTCCTGTGGCGAAAGGATCGCGTGCGTTGCCTGCGCGGAAGCGAGCGGCTGGCGGGGCATCGGCTTACGCCAGAATCGCCGTCGCGCCGGATGGTCGCTTCATGTTGCGGTACCCCGATGTTCGGGGATTTCACCAAGGGATTCTGGGTTTCGATCTATCGCGGCCGGGTTCCGGCCGCGCCCGAGCCGTCCGTCCGGGTGATGACGAGCGACGTGGCCGAGGGCACGGTATTTCCCGACGACGGATTGCCGCGCTTTCGCGGTCGGCCGGCGAAGTTCGCGATCAAATTGCTGACCACCTGGGTGACGATGGGGTTCCGCAATCCGAGGATTGCCGGTGTGCCCGATTAAACCTCGCGCAGGCGGGGCATCAGCTCGACGAAATTGCAGGGCCGGTTGCGGCTGTCGAGCTGCTCGGCGAGGATCTGGTCCCAGCCATCCTTCACCGCGCCGTTCGAGCCGGGCAGGGCGAAGATGTAGGTTCCACGCGAGAGCACGGCCATGGCGCGCGATTGCACGGTCGAGGTGCCGATCGTCTTGAAGCTGAGCCAGCGGAACAGCTCGCCGAAACCGGGAATGTCCTTTTCCTTGACCTGGTCGAGCGCTTCGGGCGTCACGTCGCGGCCGGTCAGGCCGGTGCCGCCGGTGGTGATGACACAGTCGATACGCGTGTCGTCGATCCAGTTATTGAGCCGGCGGACGAGCGCCGCGACGACGTCCTTTTCGATCGCGCGTTCGATAAGATTGTGACCTGCCCTGGTGACACGCTCGGCCAGCAGTGCGCCGGACGTATCGTCCGCTAGCGTGCGGGTGTCGGAGATGGTCAGGACGGCGATGTTGATCGGGGTGAAGGTGCGGCTCTGATCAACGGCCACGCAGGATCACCCCGTTGGCAGTCATCCGCACGGCCTTCGATCCGGCAAGACCGGGGAAGGTGGGCCACATGCCCTGGGCCAGCGCGACGCGGCTTTCCGAAGGGCCGCCGGCCTGGCGCTCGTACATCCAGTAGTTGCGCATGACGATGTTCACGTAGCCGCGCGTTTCCCAGTAGGGCACGCTTTCGATCCATAACAGCGGGTCGCCCTGGTCCTTGATCTCGGTGTTCCAGCGGCTGATCGGCAGGATGCCCGCGTTGTAGGCGGCCATGACCTTGGGTAGCAGGCCCTGGGTGCCCGGCTGGTCGCGCAGCATGTTGAGGTGCTGCTGGCCGAAGGCGAGGTTCACTTCGGGCTTGTTGAGATCGCTGGCGTTGCCCGTGTAGCCGAGATCGGCGGCATGGTCCTTCGCGGCGGCGGGCATGATCTGCATCAGCCCGCGCGCACCGGCGGGGCTGACCACCGCGGCGCGGAATACCGATTCCTGCAGCGCATGGGCATAGACCAGCGCCGGATCGACTTTCCAGCCGCCGACCGGGGTCCACTTGGGCGTCGGGAAGCGCGTTGCCGGCTCGGGCTTGCCGCCATAGGGCGCGTTGTAGGCCATCCACAGCTGGGTCGAGGGCAGGCCGAGCCCGCGCGCGAGGCGGGTGAGCGGCTGATACTGGTCGGCCGTGCCGATGCGCGCCTGGTGGCGCAGCACTTCGTCGGCAAGGCTGTCCTCGCCGATTTCGGCTAGGCCCACGGCGACGCGGATGTTGCTGGTGTCACGCAGGCGCTGCCAGTCGGCGGGGGTGAAATCGGCCTCGCCATGCTGCTCGGGCAGCTTCATGCCGAGCTGTTCGGCGGCGAGCATGCCGTAGAGCGTCTCGTCGCGGCCCGCGGCCATGCGCAGCGGCGCCGCAGCTTCCTCGGGCTTGCGGCAGCGAACCAGCGCGCGGCTCTGCCAGTAATAGGCGGCCGACTGCAGCTCGGCGTTGTCAGCGCGGGCGGCGGTGTTCTTGAACGCTTCGACCGCACCCTGGCAGTCGCCGAGGCGCCAGGCGGCGAGGCCCGCGGTCCACCAGGCTTCGCCGACCCACGGGCCGCTGCCCTGCGTGGCGAGCTGGGCCAGGCCATAGGCGTCGGCGTCCTGGTTCTCGATATAGAAGGACCAGGCGACGCGCTGCCGCCATTCGGCGCGGGCGGGAATCGGAAAGCGTCGAATCGATGCCGTCGAGCAGCGTGCGCGCGCCCAGCGGATCGTCGTTCTTGATCTTGTCGAGAATGCCCGAGGCGATCATGCCGGGCATCGTGCCGTCGTCGGTGCTGCGCGGACGGATGCGCTTGGTCATGCCGGGCAGGCTGATCAGCGGCTGCGCGCTGGGGAGCGAGGGACGGACCTGCGCGCCGCGCGTCGCGGCGAGGCGGGCGATCTGCTCGGCCTCGGGCAGGCTGGTGTCCTTGGCGAGCCAGGCGTTGAGCTGGTCGACCTCGATCCGCGGGCTGCCCGAGGCGAGGTAATATTCGGCGAGCGCCTGCTGGTGGAGCGGGCCGTCGCTCTTCTGCGCGAACAGCGCCTGGACGCGGGTCCAGTCCTTGCGCTCGATCGCGGCAAAGAGATCGCGGTAATACTGGCGCTCGTCCTGGCTGAGCAGCGAGGGGACAGAGGTGCGATCGGCGCGCGTGCGGAAATAGTCGACCGCGGCGCTGTTGGCATGGGCCGGTGCGGTTCCGAGCGCTACGGCGCTGGCAGCAGCCATGCCCAAGGCAAGAAACCGTGCTTTAGCGGCGAATGTCACTCTGGTCTAAACCCCACCTAATTTCGTCTCGACGGAGTTCCGGCTAGTCCGGATTCCAGTCGAGCCACGCTTGCCATAGCCCTGCCTTCCACCGCGGTCGTTCGAGCAAGGCAGCAAGGCTCTTGCCCGCCAATAGCGGAAGCGTCACGCCTTCATGGTTAAAAGTTCTTAAAACGGCAGGATTATGCGCTGGGTCGTTGCCAAGCAGCGGCAGGATGTTGCTTCCCAGCGCAACCAGTCGCTTAGGCGCCGCCAGTTTTACATGATGGCAGAGCAAAGCGCCGAACCCCTTCTCGGTCAGCGCCGGCCAGTCGGCCATCGGCATGTGACGCGGCAGGACGCTGGCGAGATAGATCTGACCGGGCGCGATCTGCATTGCCGTGAGCATCGCATCGAGCAGCTTGCCCTGCGGTCCGGACAGCAGGGATTCGGTGTCGTCACGCTCGGGATCTGGCACGATGACCATCAGATCGGCGCCATGGCTGCCCCGCGGCGGCACGCGACCGGTCGTGCGCCCGTCGTCGAGCCGCGGGTCGGCCAGCCACCACTCGGTGAAGCTGGCAAGGTCCTGTGGCCAGTCGCTGCTGCGCACGGTCGGCTTTTCGGGCTCGGGCGGCGGCGGAGGCGGCGCCATGGCGCGCACGAGCGAGGGCTTCTTCTCGGTAACGGGCGCGGCAAGCCAGTCTGTTGGCACCTCGCCGAAATCGCAGTCGACGCCGGCATCGCGCCACCAGTCTAATGCGGCAGCGATCTCCTCGCTAATCCCGGGTTTGGCGCGATCTTCCATCTTGCGGGTCTTGACCTGCCCGTTTGCACTGATCAAGGCGCACATTACATTTATCGTACAAATGAACGGGGACGGCCGCTTGGCCGGGAGAACAGGACAGGACTTATGAGCGAACGGGAATCGATGCCCTATGACGTCGTGATCGTCGGCGGAGGGCCCGCTGGCCTGGCCACGGCGATCCGGCTGAAGCAGCTCAACGCCGACCTCGCGGTCTGCATCCTGGAGAAGGGCTCGGAGATCGGTGCGCACATCCTGTCGGGCGCGGTGGTCGATCCCAAGGCGCTCGACGAGCTGCTGCCGACCTGGCGCGATGACGGCTGCCCGATGGCCGAGACCCCGGTGACCGACAACTGGCACTGGTTCATGACCAAGGGCGCCAAGGCGCCGATCCCGCACATCATCCAGCCGCCCTTCATGACCAACGACGGCAACTACACCGGTTCGCTGGGCAACCTCTGCCGCTGGCTTGCCGGCAAGGCCGAGGAACTGGGCGTCGAGATCTTCCCCGGCTTCGCCGCCGCCGAAGTCCTCTATGACGACAAGGGCGCCGTCCGCGGCGTCGCCACCGGCGACATGGGCGTCGGCCACGACGGCGAGCACAAGCCCGACTACCAGCCGGGCATGGAGCTGACCGCCAAGTACACCGTCTTCTGCGAAGGCGCGCGCGGCCATCTGACCAAGCGCTTGAAGGCGCAGTACGATCTCGAGCGCGATTGCCAGCCGCAGATCTACGGCCTCGGCATGAAGGAGCTGTGGGACATCGATCCGGCCAAGCACGTGCCGGGCCGTGTCATCCACACCCAGGGCTGGCCGCTGTCGGAAAGCGACAGCTGGGGCGGCGGTTTCCTGTACCATCAGGCCAACAACCAGGTCGCGATCGGCTTCGTCGCGGCGCTCGATTACAAGAACCCCTGGGTCTATCCGTTCGAGGAATTCCAGCGCTGGAAGCAGCATCCAGCGATCCGCGAGATCCTGGAAGGCGGCCGCCGCGTCGCTTACGGCGCGCGCGCGATCAACGAGGGCGGCTGGCAGTCGGTGCCGCGCCTGGCCTTCCCGGGCGGCGTCCTGGCGGGCTGCTCGGCCGGCTTCGTCAACGTGCCGCGGATCAAGGGCAGCCATACCGCGATGAAGAGCGGCATGCTCGCCGCCGAGGCGATCGCTGCCGCTGCGGGCGCTGGCCGTGAGCTCGACGAACTGGGCGAATACGACGCCGCGGTCCGCGACAGCTGGATCGCCAAGGAACTCAAGCTCGTCCAGAACGCCGAGCCGCTGATCGCCAAGTTCGGCGGGGATCTGCTCGGCACGGCCCTGGCGGGGGTCGACATGTGGATGCGCACGCTCAAGATCGGCCTGCCGATTGCGATGAAGCACCACACCGACGCTTCGCAGATCGAGCGCGCGGACCTCTATCAGCCGATCAAGTATCCGAAGCCCGACAACGTCATCAGCTTCGACCGGCTCTCGTCGGTGTTCCTCTCGAGCACCAACCACGAGGAAGACCAGCCGTGTCACCTCAAGCTCAAGGATCCGGCGATCCCGACCGCGGTGAACCTGCCGATCTATGCCGGCCCCGAGGCGCGCTATTGCCCTGCGGGGGTCTACGAATTCCTCGGTATCGAAGAGGGCACGCCGCGGCTCCAGATCAACGCGCAGAACTGCGTCCACTGCAAGACCTGCGACATCAAGGACCCGACCCAGAACATCGAATGGGTCGCGCCCGAAGGCGGCGGCGGACCGAACTACCCGAATATGTGATCGGTGAAACGGTCTGCAAACATATCCGCCCTCGTGGCGTGTGCGCTTTGGGGCGGATTGTTTCTAACCGGCCGCGACGGAACCTATCAGATATATGGGCAGGGCCCGGGCATTTTTCCCAATGCGGGGCAAATCGACTTCTATATCGTCTTCCCGCTGATCGTCGTTTTGGTCGTTACGGGATGCGCGTGGGCTACAAACGCATTTCAGAGATGGTTTGCGTTGCTGGGCGTTTTGTCCGGCACAGCCCTGCTGGCCCTGCTTCCCTTCTTGCTGGCCTTTGGAGGCGGGGTTTAGCCTGCGCAATGCAAGAAACCGCCTACGCCAAGATCAACCTTGCGCTGCATGTCCGCAAGCGGCGCGAGGATGGCTATCACGAGCTGGAAACGCTGTTCGCCTTCGTCGATGACGGCGACAGGCTGGTCGCCTCGCCCGCATCGCGCGACGTGCTGCATGTGAAGGGCGAATTCGCCGGCGCGCTCGACGATCCGTTCGGCAACATCGTCGCCAAGGCGCTGTCGAAGCTCAAGCACGTGCCCGGCTGGTCGATGCAGCTCGAAAAACGGCTGCCGGTCGCGGCGGGGCTTGGCGGCGGTTCGGCCGATGCTGGTGCGATTTTCCGCATGGTCGAGCGCTGGGGTAAATTGCCCGATAACTGGCACGAGATTGCGACCGCGCTCGGTGCCGATGTTCCCGCCTGCGTGAAGAGCGAGACCTGCATTGGCACCGGCACGGGCACAGACCTGGCGCCGGTCTACAACGATCTGGCGGGAACACCGGTGCTGCTGGTCAACCCGCGTGTGCCGCTGGCGACCGGTCCGGTGTTCAAGGCCTGGGACGGCCTCGACCGTGGCGTCATGCCGACCGGCAGCGCGCGCACGATCGCGCTCGCGGGCCGCAACGACCTCGAAGCGCCCGCGATCGCGTTGTGCCCGCCGGTCGCTGAAGTCCTCACGGCGCTTCAGGCAACCGATCCGCTACTCGCGCGCATGTCGGGCTCGGGCGCGACCTGCTTCGCGCTTTACGGCAGTCATGACGTCATGTCCGAAGCCTCTGAACGCCTCGCTTCCGCGCAGCCTGGCTGGTGGCAGATGCAAGGACGCTTGCGGTGAGCGATGAAGCCTTCCGTCTCGTCGGCTCCCCGCGCTTCGGTGGGATCCTCGTCGTTGCCGACCACGCCTCGAACCGCGTGCCCGAGGACATCGACCTCGGCATCGATCCGGCACTGCTGAGCCAGCACATTGCGGTCGATATCGGCGTGCGCGAAGTGGCCGAGCGGCTGGCCGAGCGCCCCGGCTTCGCCGCTTTCCTCTGCAACGTCAGCCGCCTGGTCTGCGACTGCAATCGCGACGAGGGCGCCCCGGCGATCATCCCCATCGCCAGCGACGGCCATGCGATTCCCGGCAACGAGCTCGATCACGAGGGGCACGAAGCCCGGCTCGACCGCTTCTTCCGCCCCTACCATGCCGGATTGGCGGATCAGCTCGATGCCATGCCGGTCTCGTTGATCCTCTCACTGCACAGCTTCACGCCGCAGCTCGCCAGCGATCCCGCGCAGCAGCGGCCCTGGCAGGTCGGCGTGCTCTACAACGAGGATGACCGCGCCGCGCGCGTCGCGCTTCCGTTGCTCGAAGCCGAAGGCCTCGTCGTCGGCGACCAGCAGCCTTATTCGGGCAAGCTGCTCAATGCGACGATGAACCGCCACGCCGAGGCCGAAGGGCGGCCCTATCTCGGCATCGAGATTCGTCAGGACGAGATCGGCGATAGTGCCGGACAGGCCGAATGGGCCGAACGTCTGGGACGGATATGCAACCAGGTTGCCATCGCCATCGGCGAATAAATCCCCGTCACCCCTGCGAAGGCAGGGGCCCAACCAAGCTCTCGTCCTGAAACGGAAGGCGCGTGGAAGAACCGTAAGCTGGGCCCCTGCCTTCGGAGGGGCGACGGAGGAAGGCGATAAGGCGCCAATGTGGCGTTCCAGCCATTTTCTTCTTCGATTGACACCCCACCTACAGTAGGGCGCTGTCACAAACCGCGATCCACCGGAGCAATCCCATGCCTGCCTATCGTTCCCGCACCACCACCCACGGCCGCAACATGGCGGGCGCGCGCGGGCTCTGGCGCGCCACCGGCATGAAGGACAGCGACTTCGGCAAGCCGATCATCGCCGTGGTGAACAGTTTCACCCAGTTCGTGCCGGGCCACGTCCACCTCAAGGACCTCGGCCAGCTCGTCGCGCGCGAGATCGAGGCGGCGGGCGGCGTCGCCAAGGAATTCAACACGATCGCGGTCGATGACGGCATCGCCATGGGCCACGACGGCATGCTCTATTCGCTGCCGAGCCGCGACCTGATCGCCGATTCCGTCGAATATATGGTCAATGCCCACTGCGCCGACGCGATGGTCTGCATCTCCAACTGCGACAAGATCACGCCGGGCATGCTGATGGCGGCGCTACGGATCAACATCCCCGTGGTCTTCGTCTCGGGTGGTCCGATGGAGGCCGGCAAGGTCGTGCTCAAGGGCAAGGAAGTCGCGCTCGACCTCGTCGACGCGATGGTCGCCGCTGCCGACGAGAAGTACACCGACGAGGAAGTCGCGACGATCGAGCGCTCGGCCTGCCCGACCTGCGGCTCCTGCTCGGGCATGTTCACGGCGAACTCGATGAACTGCCTGACCGAGGCGCTGGGTCTCTCGCTGCCGGGCAACGGCTCGACCCTGGCGACCCATTCGGACCGCGAGCGCCTGTTCCTCGAAGCGGGCCGCCTCGTGGTCGATCTCTGCCACCGCTACTACGAGCAGGACGACGAGAGCGCGCTGCCGCGCAATATCGCCACGTTCGAGGCCTTCGAGAACGCGATGAGCCTCGATATCGCTATGGGCGGATCGACCAACACCGTGCTCCACCTGCTCGCCGCTGCGCACGAGGCGGGGGTGGATTTCACCATGACCGACATCGACCGTCTGTCGCGCCGGGTGCCGTGCCTGTCCAAGGTCGCGCCGGCCAAGAGCGACGTCCACATGGAGGATGTCCACCGCGCCGGCGGGATCATGGCGATCCTCGGCCAGCTAGACAGCGCCGGCCTGATCCACGCCGACCTGCCGACCGTGCACAGCAAGACGATGGGCGATGCGCTCAATCGTTGGGACATCAGCCGGACCAACGACGCCTCGGTCCAGGAGTTCTTCAAGGCGGCGCCGGGCGGCGTGCCCACCCAGGTCGCCTTCAGCCAGTCGCGTCGCTGGGACGATCTCGACACCGACAGAGAAAACGGCGTTATCCGCTCGGCAGAGCACGCTTTTTCCAAGGAAGGAGGCCTCGCCGTCCTCTCCGGCAATATCGCGCTCGACGGCTGTATCGTGAAGACCGCCGGCGTAGATGAGAAGATTTGGAAGTTCACCGGCCCGGCGCGGGTCTATGAAAGCCAAGACGCGGCCGTTGCGGGCATTCTCGGCGGCCAGGTGGTCGCGGGCGACGTCGTCGTCATCCGCTACGAAGGCCCCAAGGGCGGGCCGGGCATGCAGGAAATGCTCTACCCGACCAGCTACCTCAAGTCGAAGGGCCTCGGCGCGGCCTGCGCGCTGATCACCGACGGCCGCTTCTCGGGCGGCACCTCGGGCCTGTCGATCGGCCATGCCTCGCCCGAGGCGGCCGAGGGCGGCGCGATCGGCCTCGTCGAGAACGGCGACACGATAGAGATCGATATCCCGAACCGCACCGTCCACCTCGCTATCTCCGACACGGAGCTGATGAAGCGTCGGGCCGAGATGGACGCGCGCGGCAACGCGGCTTGGCAGCCCGTCCATCCACGCCCGCGCAAGGTTTCGGTGGCGCTCCAGGCGTATGCGGCGATGACGACGAGCGCCGCGCGCGGCGCCGTGCGCGACGTCAGCCAGCTCAAGAGGGGCTGATGCGGCGCAGCGCGGCGCTCGTCCTGCTGTCGGTGCTCGCCGCCTGCTCGCGCGGCGAGCAGGCTTCGGGAACCGCGGCCAAGGAGACCGCAGCGCAGGGCGATGACCGCGTGTCCTGTGCGCTAGGCGGTGCCAAGGACTTCGCGCCCGATTGCACGCGCGAGGTGACGAAAGGCCCGGACGGCGAGACCTGGATCGTCCACCACCCCGATGGCGGCTTCCGCCGCTTCGTGCTGATCGACAACGGCGCGCGGATCGCCACGGCCGACGGCGCCGACGAGGTCAAGGCCGAGCGTGTCGGCGCTGACCTCGAAGTGCGCGTTGCGGGCGAGCGATATCGCTTCCCCGCCGCCCCCGAAACTGCGGCGACATCCACTCATGCTCCGGCAAGCTGACCAGATCTTCACCGTCGCGCAGATGCGCGCGGCCGAGGACGCGCTGATAGAGGCAGGGACCAGCGTCGATGCGCTGATGCAGGTCGCGGGTCGCGGCGCGGCGGACTACGTGTGGCGGGTCGCCGCGCATCACCGCGTCACCGTGCTCTGCGGCCCCGGCAACAACGGCGGCGACGGCTACGTCATCGCCGAGGCTATCCGCGAGCGCGGCGGCAAGGTGGCGGTCATAGCTGCGGCCGAGCCGAAGACCGATGCAGCCAGGAATGCCCGCGCGCTCTACAGCGGCGAGATTCTGGCGGCCGATGCCGAAGTGCACGGCGATGTCCTGATCGATTGCCTGTTCGGCAGCGGCCTGACCCGGCCCCTGAGCGAGGTCCATCTGGCACTGCTCCAGCGACTGGTCGCCAGCCATCGCCACGCCATTGCCGTCGATCTGCCGAGCGGCGTCGAGTCGGACAGCGGCGCGCTGTTGAACCCCGATCTGCCGGGCTTCGACCTGACGATCGCGCTCGGCGCCTGGAAGTTCGCGCACTTCCTGATGCCCGCTTGCGCCACACTCGGAGACCTGCGCCTTGTCGACATCGGCGTGGCCCCCGTGGCAGGCGCGGCTGTGGCGCTCCGCCGGTTGCACCTACCGGCGCCGGCTGCGGATGCGCACAAGTACCGGCGTGGCCTGCTCGCCGTGGTCGGTGGGGCGATGCCCGGTGCGGCGCTGCTCGCCTGCAAGGCGGCGCAGGGTGCGGGTGCGGGCTATGTGAAGCTGCTCGCCGACCAGATGGCCGCGCCCGCGGACCTCGTGATCGACGACGCGCCGCTGGCCGAGGCCATTTCCGACGAGCGCATCGCTGCCTTGTTGGTCGGGCCGGGGCTGGGCCGTGATAGTACGGCCCGTGACCGTCTGTCCAAAGCGCTCCACCGGCGCGGACCGGTGGTGCTCGATGCCGACGCCTTGTTGCTGGTCGACAAGCGAACACCGCAGGCGATCGCGACACCTCATGAAGGCGAATTCAAGCAGTTGGAAAAGATATTTGCGAGCGAAGGTAAGGGATCGAAGCCCGTTCGCGCGTTGGCGCTGGCGCGGGCCAGCGGCATGGTGATCGTTGCCAAGGGCCCCGACACGGTCATCGCCGCGCCCGACGGACGGATCGCTTGCGCACCGCGTGCCTCGTCGTGGCTGTCGGTGGCGGGCACGGGCGACGTGCTCGCTGGCGCCATCGCCAGCCGGCTCGCGACGGGAGCCGAGCCTTTCGCCGCCGCCTGGCAGGGCGTCTGGCTGCACGGCGAGGCGGCGCGACTGGCCGGGCCGGCTTTCACCGCCGGCAGCCTTGCCGAGCACATACCCGCCGCACTCGAGGCCTGCCTGTGAGCGAGAGCGAGGAAATCATCCGTATCGCCGCCAAGGGCGACGGCATCACCGCCTCGGGTCGCTTCGCCTGGGGCGCGGCGCCCGGCGACCTGCTGCTCGCCGACGGCACGCTGCAGCGCGGCCCGCATCACATCGATCCGGCCTGCCGCCATTTCGGCCAGTGTGGGGGCTGTCAGCTCCAACAGCTCGATGAGGCCTCGCTGACCAACTTCGTCGAGGGCAGGGTGGCGAACGCCTCGTCCTCGCAAGGCCTGGGCGCCGAACTGGTGACCCCACCGCACCTCTCGCCGCCCGGCACGCGCCGCCGCGCCTCGTTGCGTGCCGAGAGTTCGGGCGGGCGGATCGTCATCGGTTTCCGCGAGGCGAAGTCGCATCGGTTGGTCGAACTGGCCGAATGCCCGGTCATGCTGCCGGAGCTCGTTTCGATCCTAAATCCCTTGCGCAAGCTATTGATCAAGCTCGGGCAGACCGGAGGTCAGAGCAAGGGTCGCAACCGCAAGCCCGGCGGCAGGAACGCGATGCCGCGCCTGGCCGCGGATGTCGAATTGGCCATGACAGAGCAGGGTGTCGACCTGGGACTCAAGGGCCTGACCGTCGAAGGCCTCGAAGCCAATCAGGCCATCCTCGACTTCGCCCAGGATCACGGCCTCGCCCGCTTCACGCTCGACCAGGGCTATGGCCCCGAGACATTGTGGGAGCCCGAGCCGGTCACTGTGTCGCTCGCCGGTGTGAGCGTGGCTTTTCCGTCCGGCGGCTTCCTCCAGGCGACACTCGACGGGGAGCAGGCGCTGGTCGCCGCCGCGCGCGAGTGGCTTGCGGGATCGGGCGCGATCGCGGATCTGTTCGCCGGGCTCGGCACCTTTGCCTTCGCATTGGCAGGCCCGCGGATCGGGGAGGGGGCAAAGGTCCTCGCGGTCGAGGCCGCGCGCGATACGCACCTCGCCTGCAAGGCCGCCGCGGCGCGGCTGCAGCTGCCGATTCACCCGCTCCATCGCGACCTCTTCCGCAACCCGCTCCAGGCCGACGAATTGAACCGTTTCGACGGCGTCCTGCTTGATCCGCCGCGGGCTGGCGCGCGCGAGCAGGTCGAACGGCTGGCCGAAAGCACCGTGCCGAAGATCGTATATATCAGCTGCAACCCATCGAGCTGGGCGCGCGATGCTGCAATGCTCATCGGGGCGGGCTATCGTCTGGCCGAGCTACGCCCGGTCGGCCAGTTTCGCTGGTCGACCCACGTCGAACTAGCTAGCTTTTTCGTCCGTTAGAACAGGTTCATGATCGCCAGAGCGACGAGCGCCATCAGCACGAAGCTCGACAGCGCGAAGATCAGGAAGCGCAGCTTGACCTTGTTCACCGTCACCTGGATTATCGAGTGGAGCACCCGCAGTGCCACATAGATCCAGGCTAGCTGCGCGGCGAGGCCATCGCCCTTGCCGATGATCGCGAGCACGATCGACACCGCATAGAAGACCGTAGGTGCTTCATGCAGGTGATTGTAGTTATGCGCTTTCCACTGAACCTGTGGTGGCAGGATCTGGTCGAGGCCCTTGGTCGTATCGTGGACCAGGTCGTCGGGATCGACTTTGGCCGCGCTCAGTGCCGGGATGCGCGTGCCGTAGAGCCAGAACCACATCACCATCGTCCACGCCGCCAGCGCGACCACGGGCTGCAGGATAGCTGCGCCGATCATGTCCTCGTCTCCTCGATCCTCGGGGACGAGACTGTTCGGCAGCGGCCGCTAAGTCAATCTCGCGGCCGCGTGATCGTGATCAGCCGGTAGTAGCCGAGCATCCCGCGTTCGGCCTTGCAGGACAGCCCGTGCCGTGCGGCGAGGCCGGCGGCGGCATCGGCAAGATCGAGCCGCGGTGTGACGTGGAACCAGGCCAGCCACTTGCGCAGCAGCGCGCGAAAGGGCTGGGGCAGCCCGGCAAGGTCGCCGAAATCGACGACATGCAGCGATCCGCCCGGCGCTAGCACCGCCACGGCCTGTTCGAGCGCGCTGTGCCAGTCGGGGATCATCGAGGTGGCGTAGGACAGGATAACCCGGTCAAACCCGGCGCGGCCGAACAGCGTCTGGGACGAGAAGGCTGTGGCGTCGCCCAGCGCCAGCGCACCCTTGCCGCCCAGCGTCGCGCGGGCGCTTTTGAGCATCTCGCTCGACAGGTCCAGCCCATGCAGCGCCGCGCCTGGCCACCGTCGACCGACGAGCGCAAGATTGCGCCCGGTGCCGCAGCCGATCTCCAGTACCGCGCTGCCCGGTCTGGCATCGAGCCCGGCGATCAGTCGGTCGCGTCCGAACAGGTAGTACTTGCGGGTCAGGTCATAGATGTGCCGCTGGCCGCGATAGACCGAATCCATCAGCGCGGCGTGATCGCGAGCGGGGGCCGCTCCGGCCATCAGCGTAGCACGTAGAGGTGGACGCCGCCGTAGATCGACGAGCGGTCGGCCTCGGTGAACAGTCGCGATTCCGCCTCGGCATAGTGCCAGCGCGACAGGATCTCCTCGGGCACCCGGCCGGGGAGCAGCGACGGCTCGGCAGCCGTGCGGAACAGCACGCGCGAACCGGGGCGGGCGGTGCGAGTGATCTCGGTCCAGAGCCGCGTAAGGATTGCATCGTCCATCCAGTCCTGGGCGTCGAGCAGGACATAGCGGTCGAGGCTGGCGTCGGGCTGGGCGGCGATGTGGTCGATGAAGTTCACCTGGCGAATGTCGAGCCGATCGATCCGGTCGCGCAGGACGGCGTAGTTCTCTTCCTTGAGGTAAGGCGGCAGCGGATGCTCAGGCTCGCGGCCGTAGGAGCGGCCGAAGGCCTGCCAGGCGAAATAGTTGTCGTTGACCGGGAAGTCGCAAGCCAGCTTCTCGAGCCGGCTGCGCAAGACATCGGCCATGCGCGCATCGCCGGCGAGCGCGGCATATTGCGCGGGCGGGATGCCGAGCCCGAACAACGAGGCCGGCCGGTCGGTTAGCCAGCGGACGAAGCGGCGATCGAAGATCGGCGAGAACTTTTCCTCGAAGACGCGGCGCTGGTCCTCAAGCGTCTCAGCCTCAAGGATTTCGCGCGGATCGATCTTGTAGAGCTTGGCAAGAAAGTGCGCCAAGCCGATGAAATTACCGAGAAGGCCGCGCTTGTAGATGCCGCTGGAGAACCCCTTGATCCGCCGCCGGCCGACGAGGTCGCGGCCTTCCCAGTAGCGCTGCGTGCGCTCGTCGAGGTGGGGGGCAAGATGCGAGCGATAGACCGCGACGTTGGCCGCGTCATCGGCTTCGGCGAAGAAGCGGTGGAGGTGCGCATAGTCGGGCAGGTGGCGCACGGCGGCGATCTTGAGCTTGCCGAGCGCCAGGTGCGCGGGATTGAGGTCGACCGCGGTGATCGCCGCCGGGTTGGCGGTCAGGTAGGACAGTGCGTTGCAGCTGCCGCTGGCGATCGTGACGATCCGGCTGTCGGGCTGGATCGCCAGCGCGGCCATATCCACCACCGGGTCTTCCCAGATCTGCGCGTAGACCAAACCCTTGAAAGCAAAGGCAAAGGCCTTGTCGAGCAGTTTGCCGCCGGCACTGGCGTCCTGGCGGACGACGGCATCGGTAACGAGCTTGGATGCGGGCTTGGGCATGGTCGCTGGGCACCTCGATTCGCCAGGGCAGTTGCTTCCCATTGGCCGCTCTGGATGACCGTTGCGTGACGGCTCTGTGGCGGGAGGCTACCACCGCTAGCAACCTGTTGAGATGTCGCGCAGGCAGCCTATATGCGGCTTTCCGCCACGACCTCGGCGGAGACGAAGGAGATGCGCTGTGAGCAAGGTTCTGGTGATCGGCGCGGGTGGCGTCGGCTCGGTCGCGGTCCACAAGATGGCGATGAACCCGGACATTTTTTCCGATGTCCATCTCGCCAGCCGGACCAAGTCGAAATGTGATGCGATCGCCGAATCGGTCAAGCAGCGCACCGGCCGGACAGTCAGCACCTACGCGATCGACGCCGAGGACGTGCCGGCGCTGACCGCGCTGATCCAGCAGATCGCCCCCAAGCTCGTGGTCAACCTGGCGCTGCCCTACCAGGACCTGACGATCATGGACGCATGCCTCGCCGCGGGCGTGAACTACATGGACACGGCAAATTACGAGCCGAAGGATGTCGCCAAGTTCGAATACCACTGGCAGTGGGCCTATCAGGACCGCTTCAAACAGGCTGGGCTCATGGCGCTGCTCGGCTCGGGCTTCGATCCCGGCGTGACAAGTGTCTTCGCCATGTGGTTGAAAAAGCACAAGCTGAAGACGATCCGTACGCTCGACATCCTCGATTGCAACGGCGGCGATCACGGGCAGGCCTTCGCCACCAATTTCAATCCCGAGATCAACATCCGCGAAGTGACCGCGCCGGCGCGGCACTGGGCGAAGGGTCAGTGGGTCGAGACCCCCGCAATGACGATCCGCGAGAACTTCGACTTCGAGGCCGTCGGTCCGAAGAACATGTACCTGATGTACCACGAGGAACTGGAAAGCCTTGCGAAGTTCATCCCCGAGATGGAGCGCGCGCGCTTCTGGATGACGTTCGGCGATGCCTATATTCAGCACCTGACTGTGCTGCAGAACGTCGGCATGACGCGGATCGACCCGGTGCTCTACAACGGCGTCGAGATCATCCCGCTGCAGTTCCTCAAGGCCGTGCTGCCCGAGCCCGCCTCGCTCGGCCCGACGACCCATGGCAAGACCAACATCGGCGACATCGCAACCGGAGAATCGCTCGACGGTTCGGGCGAGAAGACCTTCTATATCTACAATATCTGCGACCACGAGGATGCCTATCACGAGACCGGCAACCAGGCGGTCAGCTATACCACCGGCGTGCCCGCGATGATCGGCGCGGCGATGATGCTGACCGGCGCATGGTCGGGTGAGGGCGTGTTCAACATGGAGCAGTTCGATCCCGATCCCTATATGGACATGCTCAACAAGCACGGGCTGCCCTGGCAGGTGAAGGAACTGGCAGGGCCGCTGGCGTTCTAAAGCGTAACTCGCCTCATCGTCGCCCCTGCGAAGGCAGGGGTCTATATGGCTTGGCGCATAGACGCCGTCGTCGAGCCGATGAGGTGAGCTTATCTAGACCCCTGCCTTCGCAGGGGCGACGGTTAGGGTAGGTTAAAGTCTCATGGAAACCAGAGCCGGCGATCCGGGCGCTTTCGCCCATTTCGACCTCGACCGGGTCGACAGTCCCTCGTTCGTCGTCGACGCGGCGCGGCTGCGGCACAACCTGCGCATTCTCGCGGAGGTTCGCGATGCGGCCGGGATCAAGATGCTCTCGGCGCTCAAGGCCTTCTCGATGTGGAACGTCGCGCCGCTGATCGGCGAGTATCTCGACGGGGTCTGCACCTCGGGGCTCTGGGAAGCGCGGCTCGCGGGCGAGTTCTACGACGGCGAGATCGCGACCTATTGCGCGGCCTACAAGCCCGAGGACCTGCCCGAGATCTGCCGGCTTTCGGATCACCTGATCTTCAATTCGCCTGGCCAGATCGAGCGCTTCTGGCCGATCATCGAGGCGGCGAAGGCGCGCGGTGATCACTTCGATATCGGACTTCGGATCAATCCGTTGCATGCCGAAGGTGAGGTTCCACGTTACGATCCTTGCGCGCCGCACTCGCGGCTTGGCTTTCCGGTCGACCAGCTGACCGAGGACCATGTCGCCATGGTCGACGGCATCCACCTGCACACGCTCTGCGAGCAGGACTTCGAGCCGCTCCAGCGCACCTGGGACAAGCTGTTCGATCACCTCGAGCCGCATTTCGGCGCGTTCAAGTGGCTGAACCTCGGCGGCGGGCACCACATCACCCGCGCCGATTACCAGCGCGAGGAACTCGTCGGCTTCCTCCGCGACATGGCAGAGGACACCGGCGCCGAGATCTATATGGAACCGGGCGAGGCCGTGGCGCTCGACGCGGGCATCCTCGTCGGCACGGTGCTCGATTCGCACTGGAACGGGATGGACCTGGCGATCACCGACGTATCGGCGACCTGCCATATGCCCGACGTGATCGAGGCGCCCTATCGCCCGGCGATGCTCGGCGAACTGCCGTTCGACCCCGAACTCGACGACTCGGCCAATGGCGTCGTGCGCCTGGGTGGTCCCTCGTGCCTTGCGGGGGACGTCATCGGCGATTACGCGCTGCCGTTTCCGCTCGAACCGGGTCGGCGTTTCGCCTTTCTCGACCAGGCGCATTACTCGATGGTCAAGACGACGACCTTCAACGGCGTGCCGCTTCCGTCGATCTGGCTGTGGGACAGCGAGAGCGATGCGCTCGACCAGGTAAGGGCCTTCGACTACGAGGATTTCCGCGATCGTCTGAGCTGAGAAACAGCTCCATTTTGGCGAGTCGCGGCTGTGGAAATCCTGTGGATTCAGAGCCCGTTTTCGTCATGAATTGTCATATATGTCAGCAGTTTGACTGATAAAAATCAAACGATCCCGGCGTGTTACACTTTTGTGAAAAGTGGGGTCCGATTTTCACTTGCAGTTCAGGATCACGCGCCTATATCGACCCCCCGCTGCTCCATGGACTTCCAAACCGCAAGGCAGCTTTTTGTCCAATATCCGTTTGGGGGTCCCTTGAGTTGCACATTCACCAAGACGCATCGGCTGTAGCGCGCACCATTGCGCCTGACGAACCGGTAATTCTCAACCGCCCGCACGCCGCGGCGCGCGCTGCTCGTTTCTTCGTCGAGAAGTTTCCGGGCAAGTCGCTCTATGCGGTGAAAGCGAACCCTTCGCCCGACCTGCTGCGCGTCCTCTGGGATGCCGGCGTGACGCACTACGACGTCGCCTCGATCGCCGAGGTGCGCCTGGTCCGTGCCACGCTGCCCGAGGCAGAACTGTGCTTCATGCACCCGGTCAAGCCGGCGAACGCGATTGCCGAGGCCTACAAGGTCCACGGCGTGCGCACCTTCAGCCTCGATTCGCATGACGAACTGGCCAAGATCGTCGCCGCCACCGCCGACGAGAGCGGCGAGCCGGTGACCGACCTGCGGCTCTGCGTGCGCCTGCGCGTCTCTTCCGAATATTCGGAACTCAGCCTCGCCTCGAAGTTCGGCATCGATCTCGCCGATGCGGCGCCGCTGCTTCAGGCGACTCGCCAGGTCGCCGATTGGCTGGGCATCTGCTTCCACGTCGGCAGCCAGGCGATGACGCCGTTTGCCTATGTCCAGGCGCTCGAGCGCGTCCGCGCGGCGATCATCGACGCTTCGGTCACGGTCGACATCGTCGATGTCGGCGGGGGCTTCCCCTCGGTCTATCCGGGCATGGAACCGCCGCCGCTCGAGGACTACTTCGCCGTGATTCACCGCACAGCGGAATCGCTGCCGGTCTCCTATTCGTCGGAGCTCTGGTGCGAACCGGGTCGTGCGCTCTGCGCCGAGTACAACTCGCTGATCGTCAAGGTCGAGAAGCGCCGCGGCAAGGAACTCTACATCAACGACGGCGCCTATGGCGCGCTGTTCGATGCGGCGCACCTGGGCTGGAAGTTCCCCGTCCGCTCGCTGGCCGAGTACCAGACCGAGACCGCGGAGGGTTTCTCGTTCTACGGTCCGACCTGCGACGACGGCGACTATATGGAAGGTCCGTTCCCGCTTCCGGCGGACATCCAGGCGGGCGACTACATCGAGATCGGCATGCTCGGGGCCTATGGCAGCGCGATGCGCACCGGCTTCAACGGCTTCGGCCAGGGTGCCGCGATCGAAGTCACCGACGAACCGATGTCGAGCCTCTACACCGGACGCGCCGATCCGCGCGTTTCGGACAACGTGGTCAGTCTGCGTTAGAAACAGCCGGGCCCGGCGGAGGGGAACCTCGCCGGGCCCTTTTCCGCCGGAAGCTGTTATGCCCGGCCGAGGAAGCTGCTTTCCTTACAGAAACGTCTTGGCCTGCTTCAGCACCATGTTGCAGGCCTGCGTCTTTGCCTGACCCTGGATGCCCGACAGCGAAAAGTTCGATCCGTTGCCGAGCTTGAGATTGCCCGACTGCCCATCGGCATAGCCGGGCGACGTTCGGACATTGGGTTTTCCGCTCAGCGTGTTGAGCACCGAACTGGCTTCATTTCCCTTCAGGAACTTGTTCTTCAGGCAGTAGCCCAGAACCCCGGTCGCGTTTCCGACGCCGATCGACGAAATGTCCGGCAATCCGCCGATACCTCCCATGCCCGGAATGCTGGGAAGCTGCGCGGTTGCGTTCGAGGCGGCGAATAGCACGGCGAGCGGAAAGATCGGTGCAAGGCACTTCATGAGGCTTGTCCCTTTGTGTTTCGGCCGTACCCTTCTAGCAGACCTAGGCGCGACGGTATCGGCGAAAACCATGAGGCGTGGCTGAGGGTTTGCCAAAGGCCGCGTTAGTCAGCCAATCGCGCTTGCCGCATCGGTCATGCCGCGGGGCTTGCGCCGCGCGGCGGTGATCGGGAATGGGTGAGGCATGACACAGCGACTGGCCGGAAAGACCGCATTGATCACGGGCGCCGCCCAGGGGCTCGGCGCGGGGATCGCGCTCGCCCTGGCCCGCGAGGGCGCGCGCGTGGTGGCGACCGACCGGAACGAGGCGGGCGCCCTGGCAACGGCAGCGGGCATCGATGCCGAACTCGGCGCCGATACTGCCTGTGCCATACGTCATGACGTCACCAGCGAGGACGATTGGCAGGCTGCGCTGGCCTTCGCGGCGGACAGGCTCGGCGGCCTATCGGTGCTGGTGAACAATGCCGGCATCGTCACGATGGGCTCGGTCGAGGACCTCGATCTCGCGGCATGGCGCCAGGCGATGGCGGTCAATGCCGACAGTGCCTTCATCGGATCCAAATATGCGCTGCCGTTGCTGCGCGAGAGCCAGCCCGCGTCGATCGTCAACATGTCGTCGATCTCGGCACTGGTCGCGGGCGCGAACCTGGCGGCCTACAATGCGTCCAAGGCGGCGCTTTGGATGCTGACCAAGTCGGTGGCGCTCCATTGCGCCAAGCAGGGCTGGAACGTCCGCTGCAATTCGGTCCACCCAACCTTCGTGCGCACGCCGCTGCTCGATGGCATCGTCGGCAGCCACGAGGATGAGGCCAAGATGGCCAAGCTTGCCCGCCAGGTGCCGATCGGCCGGATCGGCGAAGTGGCCGACGTCGCCGCGGCCGTGGTCTATCTGGCGTCGGACGAAAGTGCGATGATGACCGGCTCCGAGCTCAAGCTCGACGGCGGCATGTCCGCGATGTGATCTGAGAGGAATACGATGACCGAAACGATGCAGGCGCTGCTGTGCGAGAGCTTCGGCCCGCCCGAAGGCCTGGTGCTGCGCGAGCTCGCGGTGCCGCAGCCGGGCGAGGGCGAAGTGCTGATCCGCGTCCACTCCGCCGGACTGAACTTCCCTGATACGCTGATCATCGAGGACAAGTACCAGATCAAGGCGCCGCTGCCTTTCGCCCCGGGCGGAGAACTGGCGGGTGTGGTCGAGAAGGTGGGACCCGGCGTCACCCGCCTCAAGGTCGGAGACCGTGTCGCGGCGCTGACTCATTGGGGCGGTTTCGCCGACTATGCCATTGCCCAGGAAGCGCGAACCACGCTGGTGCCCCAGACGATGGACCTCGACGTCGCCAGCGCCTTCACCCTGGTCTACGGCACTTCGCACTATGCACTCAAACAGCGTGGCGCGCTCAAAGCCGGCGAGACCGTGCTGGTGCTCGGCGCCAGCGGCGGCACGGGGCTTTCCGCCATAGAGATCGCCAAGGCCATGGGCGCGCGCGTCATCGCCGGCGCCTCGACCGCCGAGAAGCTGGCGATCGCCAAGGCGCACGGCGCCGACGAACTGGTCAACTACGCCGAGGAAGACCTCAAGGCGCGGGTCAAGGCGCTGACCGGCGGCAAGGGTGTCGACGTGATCTACGATCCGGTGGGCGACAAGCTTGCCGATCCGGCTTTCCGCACGATCGGCTGGGAAGGACGCTATCTCGTCATCGGCTTTGCCGGCGGGCAGATCCCGGCGGTCCCGTTCAACCTGGCGCTGGTCAAGGGCGCGTCGATCGTCGGCGTGTTCTGGGGCGATTTCGTCGCGCGCGATCCCGCCGGGCACCATGCCAACATGGCCGAACTCTATGCCATGCATGCCGAGGGCAAGCTCAAGCCGCTGATCAGCGAACGCTTCCCGATGGCCGAGGGCGGCAAGGCGATCCGCCACATGATGGACCGCAAGGCCACCGGCAAGGTTATCGTCATGGCGGGGTGATTGGGCTCTTTGCGGCGCGGCGCTCTTGTGATCTTATGCAACGCATAAACAGCATTCGAGAGGGAAGCCGACAGCCATGGCCATCGAAATCCGTAATCTGGGCGACCAGTACAGCTGGGGTTCGCGCGTAAGCGGCGTCACCTGGGACAACATCCACGACGAAGCGCTGCGTGCCGACCTGCAGCAGCTGTTCCGCGACCGCGGCCTGATCGTGTTCGAGGGCATGGAGCCCAGTTCGACGATGCAGGTCGAGCTCAGCAAGGTCTTCGGCCCGCTCAAGGACCATCCGACCAAGAGCACCCCGCGCGCCGACCCCGATCTCGCCGAGGGCGTGATCGACATGCACCGCCCGCCGCGCGGCGATATCGGGCACGACCACGGCCTGATCGAAGTGAACGGCAAGCGGGTCGAGAGCTTCATCCCCTGGCACTTCGACCACACCTACAACGACGAGCTCAACTATGCGGGCGTGCTGCGTTCGATCATCGCGGCGCCGGTCGACGGGCGCACGGGCTTCACTTGCGGGATCGAGCTCTACAAGGCGATGAACCCGGCGCTGCTCGCCAAGATCGAGCAGTTGAAGGCAATCTACACGCTCGACGTGCGGCTGACGCAGATCAAGTATGGCCGCTACTTCGAGACCTTCGGCGACACGGAGGGAATGGCCGGCAACGTCGCCGAAAGCGCGATCTTCCCGCGCGCGATCCATCCGATGATCTGGCAGCGGCCGAGCGGCGAGAAGGTCGTCCACTTCTGCGGCTTCTCGGCCGTGGGCATCGAGGGACACGAGAATGCCGAGGGCGATGCCCTGTTCGACGAAGTGATGCACGACCTCGTGCGCAATGTGAATCCCTACTGGCATTCGTGGAACCCCACCGACATGCTGATCTGGGACAACCACCGCATGCTGCATTCGGTCGAAGGCTGCGATCCGAAGTACGAGCGCCGCATGCACCGCACGACGATCCGGGGCGATTACGGCCTCGGCCGCTTCGAAGGCGGAAAGAAGATCGGCGAAGTGAAGCGCGAGACCACGCCGTTGAACCTGCCTACCGGCCTGCAGCCGGCCTGACCGGGCAGGAGGGGAGCAGGGCGGTCTAGCCGGCCCTGATCCCCTTCCAGTGCTTGAGTCGCTGTGCGATCAGCTTGGCGCGCTGGCGGTCGTCGTTGCCGTCGAGCACCTCCATGTCCCCCGGATCGGCGCGCAGATAGACGCCCGAGGTGCGGGCGTTGAGTTCGGGCTTCGAGTCCCACAGCGTGGTGAAGTAGCCTGACGCGCGATCGGCGGACTCGAGAGTGACCTCGCCCGTGCCGTGGAGCTGCGGCGCATCGGGATCGAGCGGGCGTTCACCCTGCCAGTAGTAGAAGATGCCTGACGGGTCGCGCTTCGCACGCGCCGCTTCGCTGTGGTAGCGCGCCAGTAGCCTGCCGTCCTCACGCCAGGAACGGCCGGTCATCTCGAGCGAACCATCGCGGCAGCGCGCGATCTTGATCATGCCCAGCGCCGACGGTTCCCGTTCGCTGCGCTCGGTCAGCGAGAACTGCCACCACGCGCCTTCGATCCGCGCGAGATGGCTCTCGCTCTCGATCGCCTGCCGCAGCTTCTGGGTGATGGCGGAGATCTCGTCAGCGGCGCTCTCTTCGTCATAGCGGATCGAGGTCAGGCCGAGCAGGTCGGTCGGCAGCTTCGAACCGCGGGCGTGCAGGATGAAAGTCCGCCGCATGCCGAGCGCGCCGCCGAACAGGCCCGCTTCGAAGACGACGTTGTCGCGCGGCGAGGCCAGGCCCGCATTCGGGTCGGGTGTCGCGGGAGCAGTCGCGCTGGTCCAGTCGTCCTGTGCGAAGACGAAGGCGGCGAAATCGACCTCGCGGGTGAGTTCCAGCAGGCGCTCCAGCGTGCTGGTGCCGGGATTGAACGAGGTCATCCACGGTTCGACCCGCGCGATGTCGGCCAGACCCTCGGTCAGGGCATCGAGCAGCGCCGCCTGCTTGGTCGAGGAACCGAGAAAGATGCGCGGCTTGTCCATCGCTAGGCCAGCCCTTCCTCGGTCAGCGCCTGGCGAACGGCGTCGCGCGCCAGAATCCGGTCGAAGAAGTCGAGCAGGCCCGTCGAGAGCGGCAGCTCGAACCCCTTGGCCCAACGCAGCATGGCGAACAGATAGGCGTCGGCCACGGTGAAGTTGGAGGCCAGCAGATAGGCACCGGGCATCTGGTTCTCGAGGAAACCCAGCCGCGTCATCACCGCTTCGGTGGCAGCGGCCTTGCCCGCTTCGTCCGCGCCGTGGAAGAACGGCTTGAAGGCGATATGGAGCTCGCACGAGAGGTAGGACAGCATCTCGATCAGCCGCGTGCGTCCGAGCGGCCCGGCGGGGCGGAGTACGGGCACGCGGTCGGCGATGAGATCGAGCACCGCGACGTTCTCGGTCACCACGGCGCCGTCATCGAGCACGAGCATGGGCACGTAGCCCTTGGGATTGATCGCCAGGTAGTCGGTGCCGCGCTCGGTGATCTTGGCCTTGAGGTCGACCCGCTCGAATTCGGCGGCGATGCGGGCTTCGTGGAGCGAGATACGGACCGAAAGGCTACAGGCGCCCGGTGAGTAGTAGAGTTTCATGGATTGGCGCTCCTTCTGGTCGACAGCATCGAAGCGCGTGCGGGCCCGGTCAAGTGACCAGGCCCGCACCTGGTCCTACCCCATCGCGGGCATGGCCGAGGCCGCTTCCGGGTTTGCCGGCAGTTCCTCGTCGCGGATAAAGGCGAGCAGATCGGCGTTCACGATGTCGGGATGAGTCTGAGCCACGCCGTGCGGCAGGTTCTTGTAGGTCCTGAGCGTACCGTTCCGCAGCAGCTTGGCCGATAGCGGTCCCGCATCCGCATAGGGCACGATCTGATCGTCCTCGCTATGGATCACCAGCACCGGCACTTCGATCTTCTTCAGATCCTCGGTGAAGTCGGTCTCTGAGAAGGCCTTGATGCATTCGTAGTGGGCCTTGGTGCTGCCCATCATGCCCTGCCGCCACCAGTTACGGATCAGCCCTTCGGACACTTTTGCGCCGGGACGATTGAAGCCGTAGAACGGTCCGGCCGGGATATCGATGTAGAGCTGGGCGCGGTTGGCGGCCAGCGCGGCGCGGTAGCCGTCGAACGCTTCGATCGGCGTTCCGCCCGGGTTCGACTCCTTCTTGACCATGACCGGTGGTACGGCCTCGAGCAGGACAGCCTTGGCGACCCGCTCAGGCTCGGCACGGGCGACATAGTGCGCGACTTCGCCGCCCCCGGTCGAATGGCCGATATGGATCGCGCCGAGCAGGTCGAGCGCCTCGACCATCTCGGCGACATCGGCAGCATAGGTGTCCATCTCGTTGCCTTCGCTGGTCTGGCTCGACCGGCCGTGGCCGCGTCGGTCATGCGCGATCACGCGGAAGCCCTGGGCGAGGAAGAACAGCATCTGGTTGTCCCAGTCGTCCGCGCTGAGCGGCCAGCCGTGGTGGAACACGATCGGCTGCGCGGATTTCGGACCCCAGTCCTTGTAGAATATCTCGGTGCCGTCCTTGGTGGTGATGAAGCTCATGGTGGGTCCACTCCCTGCCAAAATACCGGCCAAAGGGACCGGCGCCACACGTTTCGGGACAGATCGAGGCCGGTATCCGCGATCTATGCCCTCACTTGTTCGTCAACGGGCCGGCCTAACAAATCCTTTTCAGGCGATCGGCCGGCGAGCCAGAGTGCGATGTTCCGGACGTAATGCCGGATGGAGCGTTGCGCCTCGGGCGAACGGGCCAGGCCATCGCCCGGCGCTTCGCTGACGAAGCTGGGGCAGCCCGCGGCGGGATCCCAGTTGTAGTCGGCGAAATGGTGGAAGGTCGATTGCGCGAGCGCCGGGCCGCCGTCCTCGGACGGCTCGAAAGCGACGGCGATGTTGAAGTTCCGCCCGGTCACCTTGCTGGTGCCCGTCGCGATCACTCGGGCCGAAGGATCGTCCGCCGGGGCATCGACCGCGCCTTCGTGCGGATGTGATGCGAGATAGCGCAGCAGGCCGCCGCTTGCCGAGGCATCGCGGAGCAGAGGGTGCGGCGGGCCGACGACGGTGATCTCCTGGAAATCGCCGTTCGCGCCCGAATGGTAGTTCGGCCAGAGGATGTAGGCGGTCTCGCGATCGTCGACTACTCGGCGCGTCTCGTCGGCCTCTTCGTGCTTGCTATGAAAGAAGTGCGCTTCGCCGACGCCGCCGAGATTGCACACCGAAATGCCGAGGTCCATGTGGTCGCGAGTCACCAGCAGGCTGCCGCCGTTCCGGCGAAAGCGGCTGAGCGCCGCGCAATCTTCCGGGTCCAGCCCGTCGCCGGTATCGACCGCGAACAGCCAGACCTGGTCGAAGTCCGATTGGTCGATCGTCGAGAGGACCGGATCTGGCGCGCCGGGCGCCGTGCGATCGCGGGCGGTTACGGCGCAGAGCGGTGTGCCGTCCTCGTCGTCCAGTCCTGCCAGATAGTCCCGCAGCATCGAAAACCGGCCGATGTGCCAGTCGTCAGAGATCGGGGGGAATCGTCGTCTGCAACAGGATACGAATCGGCAAGGCCATCGCATTCTCCCTCAGAGAATTTGGACCAGTTCAGCGATCACATTTTATTGCTTTCCGGCGGTTTTGCCGGCCTAGGTCGGACGCCTAGCGTTCGCCACCCAATGGGAAAACAGTATCACGCCGCCACCGCCCGCGCCAGAGGCCGGGCAGGCGATAACCGTTCGAACGATCAAGTCATCCGTCAAGTCGATCATATTCGTTTTCGGACCCGGCTGCTAACTTGCATCCATCGATGGGCGATCGAGAAGGATATGGGATGGCACAGATTGAGCAGTTGCAGGCGGCCGATCGGCCGTTCCTGACCGACGGCGGCCTGGAGACCTGGCTGTTCTTCCAGCAAGGCTTCGAGGCGCCGCTGTTCGCCGCGATCATGCTGATGGACAAAGATCCGGCGCGGCAGGCCCTGCGCACCTACTTCGACGGTTTCCTGGCTATGGCCGAAAGCGCAGGGACCGGCTTCGTGCTCGATACGGTCACATGGCGCGGCTGCACCGAATGGGCGCCGAAGCTGGACGTGACGGCGGATGAGCTGCTGCGCCTCAGCGCCGAGGCCGTGCGCTTCGCCGTAGATATTCGCGACGCCTGGCAGGCGCGGGTGCCGGCGATCCTGATCAACGGCGTGGTCGGTCCTGCGGGCGATGGCTATGCTCCCGAGGAAGTGCCTGATGCCGACAGTGCTTTCGCCATGCACATCCCACAGATTCGCGCGCTTGCCGAAGCCGGTGCGGACATGATCTCTGCGATAACGATGACCAACGTCGGCGAAGCGATCGGCGTGGTCCGCGGTGCCCGGGAGGTCGGCTTGCCCGTAGTCATTTCGTTCACCGTCGAGACCGACGGCAGGCTGCCGAGCGGCGATCTGTTGGGCGACGCGATCCATGCCGTCGATGCGGCGACGAACGGCGCGCCGGCCTACTACATGGTGAACTGCGCTCACCCGGATCACTTCCGTGACACGCTGGCAGAAGGCGGGGACTGGACGGCGCGGATCGGCGGGCTGAGAGCCAATGCCTCGCGTCTGAGCCACGCGGAACTGGACGAAGCGGAAGTGCTCGACGACGGCGATCCGGAGGAATTCGGCAGGCAGCACGCCGAACTGGCCGAGCTGTTACCGGGCTTGCGTGTTCTCGGGGGCTGCTGCGGGACCGATCATCGCCATGTCGGAAGCGTGTCGCAGCACTTGCATCACGCCTGACCGATTGGCCGGGGCGACGATCAGGCCGCCTCGGCCTGCTTCATCTCGAGCCGTTCCCAGATCTCGACGAGCGCAGACGTGAGTTCGCGCATCATCTCCTCGCTGTGCGAGGGACCGGGGGTGAAGCGCAGGCGCTCGGTACCGCGCGGCACGGTTGGGAAGTTGATCGGCTGGACGTAAACGCCGTATTCGGCGAGCAGGATGTCGCTGATCTTCTTGGCCTTGACCGGATCGCCGACCATCAGCGGCACGATATGCGTGGTCGAGGGCATGACCGGCAGCCCGGCCTCGGCGAACAGGTGCTTGAGCATGGCGGCGGCGGCCTGCTGGCCCTCGCGCTCGGCGCTCGAGGCCTTGAGGTGCTTGACCGAGGCGAGCACGCCCGCGACCAGCACCGGCGACAGGCTGGTGGTGAAGATGAAGCCCGGCGCGTAGGAACGGATCACGTCGATGATCCGGCTGTCGGCCGCGATGTAGCCGCCCATCACGCCGAAGGCCTTGCCCAGCGTGCCCTCGATGATGGTGATGCGGTGTGCGGCCTCGTCACGGTCGGTGATGCCGCCGCCGCGCGGGCCGTACATGCCCACGGCGTGGACTTCGTCGATGTAGGTCAGCGCGTTGTACTTGTCGGCCAGGTCGCAGATCGCGTGGATGGGGGCGACGTCGCCGTCCATCGAATAAACGCTTTCGAAGGCGATCAGCTTGGGCACTTCGGGGTCTGCGGCTTCGAGCAGTTCCTCGAGGTGCGCGAGATCGTTGTGCCGCCAGACCTGCTTCTCGCAGCCCGAATTGCGGATGCCGGCGATCATGCTGGCGTGGTTGAGCTCGTCCGAGAAGATCACGCAGCCGGGCAGGATCTTGGCAAGCGTCGAGAGCGTCGCGTCGTTCGAGACATAGCCCGAGGTGAACAGCAGCGCGCCGTCCTTGCCGTGGAGGTCGGCAAGCTCGTGCTCCAGCTCGACGTGGTAATGCGTGTTGCCGCCGATGTTGCGCGTGCCGCCCGAGCCGGCGCCGACGTTGTGCAGCGCCTCTTCCATCGCTGCGATGACCTTGGGGTGCTGGCCCATGGCGAGATAGTCGTTCGAACACCAGACCGTGATCGGCTTCGGGCCGTTATGACCGGCGAAGCAGCGCGCGTTCGGAAACGCGCCCTTGTTGCGCAGGATGTCGATGAATACCCGGTAACGCCCCTCGGCATGCAGCCGATCGATCGCTTCGTCGAAAATCTTGTCGTAATTCACGGAAAGTGTGCCCGTCCTGCGATAAGAAGTCTGCCTGTTGTCACCACTCGGCCCAGGCATTTGGTGAGCGCCTTAGCCGAAGGCAAGGCGGTTTGCCAGCGACTTTGCGCGGTCGGCGACAGACTTTGATCTAGAGTGCCTCACAGAATTTCTATGCGTTCCAATCCGAAACGCGCGAGTGTCGGCGCGAGGGCGGCGACATCCGCGCCATCGCGGGTGAACAGTGCGAAGTCGGGCTCGGTTCGCGCGAAGGGCTGGCCCTCGGTCAGATGGACGATGCGTCGCGCGATGCCTTCGGCGCCGTGGATGAAGCGCACCTCGGGTCCGAAGGCCTCGCCGAGTTCGGCCTCGACCAGAGGGAAATGGGTGCAGGCAAGCACGATCGTATCGATCGCTTGACCGTCCGGCTGGTCGCGCAGTCCGGCAGCGGCGCGCGAAAAAACAGCGGGATCGACCGGCTCGCCGCGCAGCCGCGCCTCGGCCGCCGCTACCAGTTCGGGCGCCCCGTAGCGCAGCAGCCGCTTGCCGACCGCAAATTCGGCCTCGAGCCGGTCGACATAGCCCTGGCGGATCGTCGCCTCGGTGCCGAGCAGGCCGATCGTGCCGCTGCGGGTGAGTGCGGCAGCGGGTTTGATCGCCGGGACCGTGCCGACGATCGGCAGCTCCAGCACTTCGCGGACCATGCCGAGCGCGATGGTCGAGGCGGTGTTGCAGGCGATGCAGGCGAGGCGAGGGCGATAACGCTCGGTCATCCGCCCGAGCAGCCCGGCGACCCGCGCGGCGATCTGCGCCTCGGTCTTGCTGCCATAGGGCAGGCCGGCGTTGTCGGCGGCGTAGATCACCGGCGCCTGGGGAAGGACCTTGCGCAGCTCGGCGAGCACCGACAGGCCGCCGACGCCGGAGTCAAACAGCAGGATGGGCGCCGATGGTTCCGTCATGAAGCGCCCTTCATATCCATAGCGGCGCAAAAAAGAAGGGCGGGGCTTCGACAAGTTCGGGACAGCCGTTTATGGACGGCGCGTGGAGTGGATTTACGCCCTTGTCGCCGGCTATGCCCTTGGTTCGATCCCCTTCGGGCTGATCCTGACACGCCTGACCGGCGCGGGCGATCTGCGCGCGATCGGTTCGGGCAACATCGGCGCGACCAACGTGCTGCGCACCGGCCGCAAGGGCCTCGCTGCGGCGACGCTGCTGCTCGACCTGGGCAAGGGTGCGGCGGCGGTGCTGCTGGCCTGGCGCTTCTGGCCCGAGGCGGCGGCTTTCGCCGCGCTTGGCGCGGTGGTTGGCCATTGTTTCCCTGTGTGGCTCAAGTTCAAGGGCGGCAAAGGCGTGGCGACGTTGATGGGCGTTTCGCTGGGTCTCGCCTGGCCGATCGGGCTGGCCTATGCGGTGACCTGGCTTGGCATGCTGGCTCTGACCCGCACCTCGTCGCTCGGCGGGATGAGCGCGGCCGTCGTCGCGCCGATCGCTGCCCTGGCGACCGGCCATGTCGATTTCGTGCCCGTGCTGGTGGCGCTCGCAGTCCTGGTGATCTGGCTCCACCGTGCGAACATCGCCCGGCTTCGCGCCGGTACCGAGCCCAAGATAGGCGGCGGCAAGAAGCCGTGAGCCTTGAGCAGGCCGAAGCCTTCGCGCGCATCCGCCTGCTGCGCTCTCCCAATATCGGCCCCATTTCCTACCGCCAGCTGCTGCGCCGCTTCGGCAATGCCCGGACGGCGCTGGAGGCCTTGCCGGACCTCGCTGCGCGTGGCGGAGCACCCTATCGCGCCGCGCCCGAGAGCCGCATCGCCGACGAGATTGCCGCGATAAAGCGGGCGGGCGGGCGCTACCTGTTCCACGATTTCCCCGACTATCCGCCGCTGCTGGCGCAGATCGACAGCGCCCCGCCGATCCTGACCGTTCGCGGCGATGCGGCGCTGGCGGCGCGGCCCTGCGTCGCGGTCGTCGGTGCGCGCAATGCCTCTGCGGGGGCGGTCAAGCTGTCGCGCGATTTCGCCGCAGCGCTGGCCGATGCGGGCTTCATCGTCGCCTCCGGCCTTGCCCGCGGGATCGACGGCGCCGCGCATCGGGGCGCTCTGAACGGAGGCACGATCGGCGTCATCGCTAGCGGTATCGACATTGCCTATCCGCCCGAGCACGCCGACCTGCAGGAACAGATCGCCGAGCAGGGTCTGCTGATCGCCGAGCAGCCACCCGGCACCGAGCCGCTGGCGCGGCATTTCCCCTCGCGCAACCGCATCATAGCCGGACTTGCTGCCGGCACGCTGGTGGTCGAGGCGGCGCCCAAGTCGGGCTCGCTGATCACCGCGCGTCTCGCCGCCGAGTTCGGCCGAGAGGTCATGGCCATCCCCGGCTCGCCGCTCGACAGTCGCTCGCACGGCTGCAACCAGCTGATCCGCGACGGCGGCGTGCTGGTGCAGAGCCCGGAGGACGTGATCGAGCTCCTGTCCGGCTTCGACGGCATACCGCGCTCGACTTTTCGCGAAGCGCCCCCGGCCTATACGGCGAACGACGATCTGGGCGATGAGCCCGCAGACATCGCCAGCCTGCTCACCACCGCGCCTGTCGCAGTCGACGAGTTGATCCGCCAGAGCGGGACAAGCGCGGCCTCCGTGCAACTCGCGTTGCTCGAGCTGGAAATCGCAGGCAGGCTGATGCGGCATGCCGGTGGGCGGGTAAGCGTGAATGGCTGAAGGGGGCGACAATGGAAACGGTCAAGGTTGGCTTCGGCGAAATAATAAATGAGATGGTCGAAGTCGGCAGAGCGAATTTTCCTCTGCTTGCGGTGACTATGCTCGCGATCGTGGCGGGCTTCAGCCTGCTCGACATGCTGAGCAGCAACGCATCGAATGCGATCAACCTGGTCGTGACGATCTTCGTTCAGTACCAGATCGTCGAGCGGATGTTGGCCGATCGGGTTCCCAGCGAACCGCGCAAGCATCGTTATGGTGCGATGTTCATCGCCGGACTGCTCGGTGGCCTGGCCACTCTGGTAGGTTTCATCCTGCTGATCGTGCCGGGACTGTTCCTGCTGGCGGCCTGGTCTGTCACGACGCCTTTCATCGTGATCGAGGACAAGAGCGGCACCGAGGCGCTTGCCGCGAGCTGGCGTGCCACTGCGGCGTCGCGGATACCGCTCATGCTCGTGATGCTTCTCGGCTGTGCCTTGATCGGGGGCGGCTTTGCCGTTCTGTTCCTTTTACCGGCCTCACCGACGAGAGCTTGAGCCTCGCGGGGACGTTCTATGTCAATCTGCTGGCCGCTTCGATGACAGTCGCAGGATGGGTACTGGGCGTGGCGGTCTATCGCCTCGTCGTCCCATACAGCGGCAGGTTCAGCGAAGTCTTCGCCTAGCCCTCAGCGGCAGCTCACCTGCATGTCGCGCGGCCGGCAGAGTACCGTCGCGCCGAGATAGCGCTCCGCCCAGGCGAGATCCGCTGCTGACTTCGCGCCGCGGAAGGCCACCTGGCGGACGTGCATGTCGCTTTGCCCGGCGATCGCGAGCAGCAGAAAGCTCTCGGGCACCCCGCCTTCACTGCGTGGGCAATCGACCTGGAGGCGGGCGGCCGCGCGGCTCGAGACCGTCAGACTGGCAACGGGCGACACCTTCGCGCCGGGGCAGGCCCGTGGCGTTTGTTCGGCGATCGTCTGGGCGTAGGCGGCCGGAGTCGAGCGGGCGGCGAGGCCGGTGAAGCGCTGCGTCGTCACCATCCGGGTCCAGCGCTCGACCGTTTCGCCGCGCGGCACTTCCTCGCGAATCGATTGCGCGTCGTTTGCAGCCGAATAGCCGGGCACGAAGTTCGACAGCGGCGGCGATACGAGCCGTTCGGCTTCCGCCGCAATGGCCGGACAGGCCGATGCCAGCGCCAGAACCGCACAGATCGCCAGAACATGCCGCATTTCCGCCCTCCTGTTCGCCCACTGCCGATCGCAACGCGCCGCTTGACGCAGACCGGAAAGGATTACCACTTTACGCGTGTACGTATGCGTACACGTGTGAGTGGGGGCAAGTAGAGCCGAAATGCAGTTAGTCATCGTTGAATCACCCGCCAAGGCGAAGACAATCGAGAAGTACCTCGGCAAGGATTACAAGGTCCTGGCATCCTACGGCCATGTCCGCGACCTGCCGGCCAAGGACGGTTCGGTGCGCCCCGACGAAGAGTTCGCCATGGATTGGGAACTCTACGGCGACAAGGCGAAGCAGGTGAAGGCGATCACCGATCTGGCGAAGACCGCCGACCGCCTGATTCTCGCGACCGACCCTGATCGCGAGGGCGAAGCCATTTCCTGGCATGTCCGCGAGCTGCTGGCCAAGAAGAAGGCCCTGCCCAAGGACGTCCAGCGCGTAACTTTCAACGCCATCACCAAGGACACGGTGACCAAGGCGATGACCCAGCCGCGCGAGCTCGATCAGGATCTGATCGATGCCTACCTCGCCCGCCGTGCGCTCGACTATCTGTTCGGCTTCACCCTCTCGCCGGTGCTCTGGCGCAAGCTGCCCGGCGCCAAGAGTGCGGGCCGCGTGCAGTCGGTGGCGCTTCGCCTGATCGTCGAGCGCGACCGCGAGATCGAGGCGTTCAAGCCGCAAGAATACTGGTCGGTCGTCGCCCAGATGGAGCAGGGCGGCACCGAGTTCGCCGCGCGCCTGGTCAAGTTCGAGGGCGAGAAGCTCGAGCGGCTGAGCCTCGGCGACCAGGGCATCGCCATGCGGGCCAAGGCGGCGGTCGAAGGCGGCGCCTTCCGCGTCGAGGAAGTCGACACCCGCCCGCAGAAGCGCAATCCGCAGCCGCCGTTCACCACCTCGACTCTGCAGCAGGAAGCTGCGCGCAAGCTCGGCTTCTCGGCCAGCCACACGATGCGCGTGGCGCAGACGCTCTACGAGGCGGGCGCGATCACCTACATGCGTACCGATGGCGTGCAGATGGACCCCTCGGCGATCTCGGCGGCGCGGGCGGCGATCACCGATCGCTATTCCGGCCACTACGTTCCGGAGAAGCCGCGGCACTACGAGACCAAGGCCAAGAACGCCCAGGAAGCCCACGAGGCGATTCGGCCGACCGACTTCACCAAGGACCGCTACGGTAGCGGCGACGAAGCGCGGCTCTACGAACTGGTGTGGAAGCGGGCTCTCGCGAGCCAGATGGCCTCGGCCAACCTGGAGCGCACCACCGTCACCCTGCGCGACGTCACCGGCCAGCACGAGCTGCGCGCCACCGGCCAGGTCGTAAAGTTCCCGGGCTTCCTTGCGGTCTATGAGGAAGGTCGCGACCAGAAGCCCGAGGGCGAGGACGACGACAGCGGCCTGCTGCCGGCGATGAACAAGGGCGACATGCCGGCGAAAAAGGGTGTCGATGCTGCGCAGCATTTCACCCAGCCGCCGCCGCGTTATTCGGAAGCGAGCCTCGTCAAGCGGCTCGAGGAGCTGGGCATCGGCCGGCCTTCGACCTATGCCTCGACGCTACAGGTGCTCAAGGACCGGGCCTATGTGCGGACCGAGAAGAATCGTTTCTTCGCAGAGGAATCGGGCCGACTTCTGACGGCATTTCTCGAACGCTTCTTCCCGCGTTATGTGGCGTACGAATTCACCGCCGGCATGGAGGACGAGCTCGACGAGGTTTCGGGTGGCCGTGCCGAGTGGAAGGATCTGCTCGCCAAGTTCTGGAAGGACTTCAAGCCTAAGTCCGACGAGGTCATGGAGCGCAAGCCAAGCGAGGTCACCGAGGCGCTCGACGAGTTCCTGTCCGACTACCTGTTCCCGCCGCGTGACGACGGTTCCGACCCGCGGCTCTGCCCCAAGTGCCAGGAAGGCCGCCTGTCGCTGCGCGGCGGCCGCTACGGCGCTTTCATCGCCTGCTCGAACTATCCCGAGTGCAAGTTCACCCGCAAGTTTGCCCAGCCGGGCGGCAACGGCGAGGATGCCGAAGGTGACGGCGTGCTCGGCAAGCATCCCGAGACCGGCGAGGAGATCACCCGCAAGGCCGGCCGCTTCGGTCCCTATATCCAGGCGGGCGAGGGCAAGGAGGCCAAGCGCTCGTCGATCCCCAAGGACCTGCCCGGCGGCGAGCTGACGCTCGACTGGGCGGTGAAGCTGCTCGACCTGCCGCGCGAGGTTGGCGTTCATCCGGAAAGCGGCAAGCCGATCACCGCGTCCATCGGCCGCTATGGCCCCTATCTCGCGCATGATGGCAAGTACGCCAAGCTGCGCGCCACGGTCGAAGTCTTCGAGACGGGCATGAACGCCGCGGTGGCCAAGCTGGCCGATGCCGCGAACGGCGGCGGGCGCGGCGCGCGCGCCGCGGCCGAGCCGCTCAAGACCTTCGGTCCGCACCCGACTTCGGGCGGCGAGGTCAAGCTCATGGCCGGCCGCTACGGGCCTTACGTCACCGATGGCACGACCAATGCCACCCTGCCGCGCGACAAGCAGCCCGAGGCGTTGACCGCCGATGAGGCGATGACGCTGATCGACGAGAAGGCGGCCAAGGGGCCTGCGAAAAAGGGCGGGCGTAAGAAGGCTCCGGCCAAGAAGGCACCTGCCAAGAAAGCCGCAGCGAAGAAGCCCGCTGCGAAGAAGGCGCCGGCGAAAAAGGCGGCCGAATAACACCTCGCAGCCGCCCGCACCGGTCCTTTCGAGGGCTTCGCGGGCGGCTGGACGAAGGCCTAAAGTCTTCCGCGTAGTTCTACGTGGGCGGTCGTTGGGCGAAAATCGACACGCAATATTTACTATAGTTGGCGCAGGGAGAGCGCGATCGACTTTCCCGTCAAACCTCGCATCCCCGCGAACGAAGAGCGCCCGCCTTGTCCGAGATGAAGCCCATCAAAGTGCCCTCCTCTCGCAAGGCTGCGAAGGATGGCGCCGTGGACCGGCTCGAAGCGGCGCCCACCCCCGGGCCGACTGTGGTGCCCGTTCTCGACGGCCTCGACGAGGAGTTCGACGATCTCCTCGGCGAAATCCTGGCGCCGCCGAAGCCCGAGCCGATCGACGACTTAGACGATCTTCTCGGAGAGATTTCGGAGCCGCCCAAGGTGGCACCCGTCGACGATCTCGACGACCTGCTTGGCGAGATAACCGAGCCGGCGAAAGCTGCGCCTGCCGACGCGCTCGAAGACATGCTCGGCGACATCGAGGAGCCCGCCAAGGCCGAAGCGCCTGATGACTTCGACGACATCCTGGGAGAGATCGCGGGGCCGGCGAAGGCAGAGCCGGTCGACGATCTCGATGACATTCTCGGCGAGATCGCCGGCCCGGCGAAAACCGAGCCTGCCGACGATTTCAACGACATCCTCGGCGAGATCGCGGGTCCGGCCAAGGCCCAGCCCGTGGACGACTTCGACGACATCCTAAGCGATATCGCCGGTCCGGCAAAAGCCGAAGCGAGCCTCGATGACATTCTTGGCGAAGTGGCGCCGACGGTGTCTCCCGCCGCCGAACCGACCAAGGCGAAATCATCGCCCAAGCGTGCCGCTCCGCCCAAGGACGAGACCGACGATCTCAGCGCGATGCTCGACGAGATGGCGAGCCAGGCTCCGCCACCGGTGGCAGCGCCGGTCGAAGAGGCGATCGCCGAAGCCCCGAAGAAGCCCGGCATCGGCGCGAAGCTGGGCAAGCTGGGCGGCCTCGTACCTTCGCTCAAGGGAACGCGCCAGATCTCGCGCAAGGCCCATGTGGGGCTGGTCGGCACCGCGGTGCTTCTGGGGCTGACGACGATCGTCCAGACCACCTATATCCTCACGGCCTCGCATAAGACGCCTGCGGGCGGCCACGCCGCCGCCGGGCACGAGGGCCAGGCTCCGGCCGTCCCACTGGTCCCAGTCGACTATTCGAAGATGGATCTGACCCGTTATCGCGACAAGGTCCGGGCGCTGGGCGAGGGCGGCCGCGACATGCTGCGCAATCCGGCGATCAAGGATGCCATCCTGCAGCTCGACAACGGCGAGCAGCTCTACGACGAATTGGTCAAGCTCTCGCGGCTCAGCAAGGCGGCCGATCTCGTCGTGATCGGCGAGAACCGCCTGACGATCAATTCGTGCAACTTCGCGACCTGCTCGGACAAGAGCTTCAAGTTGGTCTACGATCTCCAGCACGAGAACGCGACGGTCTGCATGACCGAGAAGTATCTCAACGGATCCTATCTGTCCTACAACTACAGCCCGGAAGGCTATAGCGAGGTGCCGACCTGCAATGCCGGCGCGCCGCCGGCTCCCGTGGTGGAAGCGGTACCGGAAGAGGGCGCGGAGCACGAGGCCGAGGCTGTCGATCAGCCTGCCGAGGGAGCGGAGCACGAAGCCGAAGGCGGCGAAGAAAGCGCCCACGGCGCCGACCACTGAGCCTCAGGCCAGCGTCAAATAAAGCTCCGCCTCGATCAGCCAGTCCGTGCCGATCCTGCGCCATTTCGCCGTATAGCTGCCCGATGCCAGCGGCTGGCCGCTCAGGCTGACGCCCTGCCAGTGGCCATGCTCGAACGCGATCGGCACGATGGGTGAAGCCTCGATCCTGTCGGGCAGGCGCGTGTAGATCGTCCGATCCGGTGCGGCGAATTCATGCTTCCAGGCGAGGAGCTGCTGCTTGCGGCCCGATATAACGGCGCTGTCGGTTCCAGCCACCAAGACCGCGTTCGGCGCCAGCAGCGGACCGATCGCGGTCAGGTCGGCATCGGCCAAGGCGCGGTTGAACGTGGCGCGGCGCTTGCGGATTGCAAGATCGGGAGAATCCACGCGTTTTTCCTCCGCCATTCGGGTTCCTCGCGGCCGGCTCTAGCTGGCCTGCGCGAACCAGATCACGTGCTTGGGGCCTTTGCCGTTGGTGCGGGCACGGACGATCACTTCGTCCACCGCGAAACCGGCCCTCTCGAGCCGCGCCCTGAAGGCGGCATCGCGGAAGGCGGACCATATGGCCAGCACGCCGCCAGGCCGCAGCGCGGCTTTCGCCAGCCGCAGACCCTGCTTGGTGTAGAGCTGGTGATTGGCCTCCGCTGTCAAACCTTCGGGACCGTTGTCGACATCGAGCAGGATCGCGTCGTAGCCGCCGGGGCTATCGCGGATCTCGTCGGCGACGTCGCCGAGGCTGAGTTCAACGCGCGGATCGTCGAGGCAACCGGCGGCGAGTTCATGCATCGGCCCGCGTGCCCACTCGATGACTTGCGGCACCAGTTCCATGACGACGATCTCCGCGTCGGCACCGAGCGCCGCCAGTGCCGCGCGCAGGGTGAATCCCATGCCATAGCCGCCGATCAGCAGGCGCGGGCGTTCGAGGCCTTCGAGGCGGGCGCAGGTCTGCTCGGCGAGCGCAGTTTCCGAGCCGTTCATGCGCGTGCTCATCAGCTCGTTGCCACCGAGCACGATCATGAAGTCGCGGTCGTGGCGGAACAGGCGCAACTCAGCGCCGCCGGGCACTTGCGCAGTGCCGAGAAGCTCGCGCGGGATCATAGCTTCACTTCACCCACTCCAGCCCGATTTCCTCGAACAGGTCGCGGCTGTCGGCCCAGTCTTCCTCGACCTTGACGTGGAGGAACAGGTGGACCTTCACGCCGAGCAACTCGGCCAGTTCCTTGCGCGCGGCCTCGCCGATCGACTTGAGCTTGGCGCCGCCCTTGCCGAGGACGATGCCCTTCTGGCTGTCGCGCGCGATGACGATCTGCTGGTGGATCTCGACCGAGCCGTCCTTGCGCTGGGTGTAGCTCTCGTGCCGCACGGCGCTGTCGTAGGGCAGCTCGTCGTGGAGCTGGCGGTAGAGCTGCTCGCGGGTGATCTCGGCGGCGAGCAGGCGTTCGCTGGCGTCGGACACCTGGTCCTCGGGATAGTGCCAGGGGCCTTCGGGCATCAGCTCGGCCAGCCGAGCCTTGAGCTCCGGCACGCCGTCGCCGGTCAGCGCCGAGACGAAGAACACCTCGTCGAATTGCCCTCCCTCAAGATTATCGGCACCCACCAGTTCCTGCGCCGCCACAAGCAGCGGTTCCTTGGCGGTCTCGTCGACCTTGTTGAGCACCAGTATCTTGCGCTCGCTGCGGCCCTTGAGCGATTCCAGGATGGGCTCGAGATAATCACGCCGCTTCTTGCGCGCGTCGACCACCAGCACGATCGCATCGGCCTCCTGCGCGCCGTCCCAGGCGGCGGCGACCATGGCCCGGTCGAGCCGGCGCTTGGGCGCGAAGATGCCCGGCGTGTCGGCGAGGATGATCTGGGTGCGCTCGTCCCCAGACTCGGCCAGGGCGATGCCCATCAGCCGTGCGCGCGTGGTCTGGGCCTTGGCCGAGACGATCGCAACCTTCTGGCCGACCAGCGAATTGACCAGCGTCGACTTGCCCGCATTGGGCGCGCCGAGGACGGCCACGAGACCGCATTTATCCGTCACCCGAACCTCCTGAGGAATTCTTCAGCCGCCAGCGTTTCCGCCTCCTGCTTGCTGCTGCCGGTGGCTTCCGCCTGGCCGACGCCGTTGATGGAAACCGCGACGGTGAAGCGCGCGGCGTGGTCTGGGCCTGAGCGCTCGACCAGACTGTATTCGGGCATCTTGCGGCGATTGCCCGCGGCCCATTCCTGCAATGCCGACTTGGGATGCTTGCTCTTGCCGGTCTGGCCGGTGACCGCATCCGACCACAGCCGACGAACGATGTCGCGCGTCGCATCGAACCCCTGCTCGACGAAACTGGCGCCGAGCAGCGCCTCCATAACGTCGCCGAGGATGTTGTCGCTGTCCTGTCCGCCGTCTTCGCGCGCTTGCTTGCCGAGCAGCATGTGCGGGCCGAGGTCGATCGCCCTGGCGACCGCGGCGCAGGTCGTGCGGCTGACCAGCGCGTTGAGCCGCTGCGACAGCTTGCCCTCGTCCCCGGTGCCGAGCTCGTGCAGCCATTCGGCCACGGCGAGGCCGAGCACGCGGTCGCCGAGGAATTCCAGCCGTTCGTAATTGCGCGGCTGACCGGTGCTGCCATGGGTCAGCGCTTCGAGCCAGAGCGATTCGTCCTGGGGTTCCCGCCCGGCGAGGCGGGCGAGAAAGGCGCGGGTGTCCTCTGTCAACATCGGGCCGCTTTGGGGTGGGCGCGGGCGCGAGGCAATAGGCAATCCGCCGTCCAGCTAGGTTCCGGTCCTAGAATCCCGCTTCCAGGATGATCGCCGGCCCGCTGAACTTGTATTGGAAGCGGCCCGTGTAGCGGTCCTTATCCACGTCGACGCGGTAATCGACGTAGCGGAAACCGGCGCCGATGCCGACGTTGTCGAGGATCCGGTAGCTGAGCTTGGCTTGCGCGTTGATGAGGCGCCCGTCGTAGTCCGAAACCTTGAGCGACAGGTAGTCCACCCGGCCGCCGATCGTGAGGCGCGGGATGATCTCGTAATTTGCGAAAAGGCCGATCGTGGGAAGCGGGGCCAGGAAGTCTTCGCCGCCGCGGTTGGTCTGCACCGCCTGGCTGCCGATGCCGCCGGCCCCTTCGAGGGCAACCTTGAACTTGGTGGCGTGCAGGCCCAGCGCGATACCGGCCTCGACCGTGTCCTTGCGGACGATCGAGTAGTTGAGCGTGAGCCGATAGATGTCGGTATCGAAGCTGGAAGCAATCGCCACATTGGCCGGATATTGGATACCGTCGAAGGTGATCGGACGCGCGGTCGTCCTGTCGCCATTGCGGCCGATCGAGAAATACTCCGCTACGACTGCGAATTTCCGGCTGATCCGGGCGCCGGCGAGGAAGGCAGGCAGTTCCTGGCGCGCGTCGAGGCCGAGATCCTCCTCCATATCGATTTCGGTGCCGATGGCGGGGTTCGCCTTGGACGTCACCGAGACCGAGGAATCGATGTGGGGGCGGTAAAGCGAGGCTTCCAGCCAGAACCGGTCATGCAGTGCCTGCGCATGCGCGGGAGCCAGCGGACTGGCGACGGCGATCGCCAGGGCGGAGAGGGTGCGGGCCGGAATCTGCATGCCCGAAGGACATCATACGGACCCCGAGTGGTCTATCGGGGTTAGTCCGGATTCCGGGCGGAGGAAGGTCGGGACGCTGCGGAGTTACCGGCGTACCGGCGTATTTAGAAAGTGCCGCCGATCCGGTTCCAGCGGGCGGCGGTGAACCAGGTCCACGGCTTGATCCACTCGGCCGATCCGTCGGTCGAGAACATGACGATCGTCGCGCGGCCGACGAGGTTGGCCTGCGGGACGAGGCCGATGCCCTGCTTGGGATAGGCGGGGAAGCGGCTGTCGAGCGAATTGTCGCGGTTGTCTCCCATCAGGAACAGCGAATCCTCGGGCACGACGTAGACCGGGGTATTGTCCTGTGCGGTGCGTTCGAGGTCGAGCACGTTGTAGCTCTTGCCGTTGGGCAGCGTCTCGCGGAACTGCGGATAGGAGCAGACGCGCGTGCCATCGGGCTTGGTCACTTCGTAGCGGTTCTCGACCGCGAAGATCGGCGCGTAGCAGTGTGTGTTGGGCGAGACCGCGACTTCGAAATTGGCGACGCGGACCTTGGGCACGGGCTTGCCGTTGATGTGGAGCTGACCGTCGACCATCTGGATCTGGTCGCCCGGCAGGCCGATCACGCGCTTGATATAGTCGTCTTCGTTGGTCGGCGGCGCCTTGAAGATGACGACGTCGCCGCGCGAGGGCTGGCTGGCGAGGATACGGCCCGGGATCAGCGGCGCGCTGAACGGCAGCGAGAAGCTGGAGAAGCCGAACGGCCACTTCGCTGCGAGCAGATAGTCGCCGTTCTCCAGCCGCGGCAGCATCGACTCGCTCGGGATGTTGAACGGCGCGAAGATGAAACTGCGGAAGACGACGACGAGCAGCACCAGCTTGGTCAGGAATACGAAGAAGTTCTCTTCTTTCTTCGCCGGCTTGGCGGGCTCTGTGGTGGGCGTGTTGTCGTCTGTTGCCTGGGCTGCGGGAGCGGTATCGGTCATTGCAGAATCCATGTTGATCGCCGCGCCATACGGCATGCTTGTCGCCCTGTCGCGTCTAGATGGCGACTTCGCATTGTCTTCGCAATTGCAGCAGGCCTAAGGTCCACAGCTCAGCGAAGGAGCCAAGCAATGAACGAGTCGGTCCGGGCGGCGTGGGATGAACTGAAGAAACTGCCGAGCCCGCGGCTGGCCGACCTGTTCGCCGCCGATCCTGGTCGGGTCGACCGGCTCGCGAAGAAACTGGACCTGCCCGGCGGCGCCATCCTGTTCGACTGGTCGAAGACCCATCTCGACGAAGCCAAGCTCGCCATCTTCGCGAAAATGGCCGATGCGGCGGGCTTGGCGGCGAAGCGCGAGGCGATGCTCGAAGGGGAGGTGGTCAATCCCACCGAGGGCCGCGCTGCCGAACATACCGCCGAACGCGGTATCGGCGCCGAGGAGAGCGTCGAGCTCGCCGCCACATTCCATGCGCGGATGCACATGCTGACCGAGGCGATCCACCAGGGTGCGCTCGGTGAGATAAAGCACCTGATCCACATCGGCATCGGTGGCTCGGCCTTGGGGCCGGCCCTTGCGGTCGACGCCTTGGCGCGCGACGGGGCGATGGTGGACGTGCATGTCGTCTCCAACATCGACGGTTGCGCGCTCGAAGCGGCCTACGCTGTTTGCGATCCCGCGACGACCTTGATCGCCGTGGCATCCAAGACCTTCACCACGACCGAGACGCTGATCAATGCGACCAGCGCGCTCGCCTGGCTGCGCGAGAATGGCGTCGACGATCCCTACGGCCGCGTCGTCGCGCTGACCGCGTCGCCGGACAAGGCGGTCGAGTGGGGGGTCGACGAGACGCGAATCCTGCCGTTTTCGGAAAGTGTCGGCGGGCGCTATTCGCTGTGGTCGTCGATCGGTTTTCCGATCGCGCTAGCGCTGGGATGGCCCGATTTCGCCGAATTCCTCGATGGCGCCGCGGCGATGGACGCGCATTTCCGCGACAGCGAATGGGACGCCAACCTGCCGCTTCGCGCAGCCTTCGCAGACCAATACTACACCCACGTCCGCGGCTGCCAGACGCGCGCGGTCTTCGCCTACGACGAGCGGCTGCGGCTGTTGCCCGATTACCTGCAGCAGCTCGAGATGGAATCGAACGGCAAGTCGGTGACGACCGAGGGCAAGCCGGTCGACGGGCCGACTGCGCCGATCACCTGGGGCGGGGTGGGCACCGATGCGCAGCACGCGGTGTTCCAGTTGCTCCACCAGGGCACCAACCTCGTTCCGATGGATTTCATCGCGGCGATCCAGCCGGGCGACGCGCTCGATCCCGCGCACCACCGCATCCTGCTGTCGAACTGCTTCGCCCAGGGCGCGGCGTTGATGGCCGGGCGGCACAACGACGACGGCGCGCGCTCCTATCCGGGCGACCGGCCCTCGGCGACGATCCTGCTCGACGAGCTGAACCCGGCCTCGCTCGGCGCGCTGATCGCGTTCCACGAGCATCGCACCTTCTGCAACGCGGTGCTGATGGGCATCAATCCCTTCGACCAGTTCGGCGTCGAGCTCGGCAAGGAGATCGCCAAGCAGATTGAGAAGGGCGGGGGAGAAATTCGACGCTTCGACCGAGGCACTGCTGGCTGCGGCCGGCATATCCTGACGGTGTAGGCGATCGAAGCTCCGGCCCATGCGCAGACCGGAGCCTCGACCGCATCCGTCACGGCGCGCTGCTTCGCCGTGGGAAACGGCTTTACCCATAACTCAACCGGTTTTGTAGACAAGATGCCGGCGACGAAATGCCCGGGGATGACGGCAGCCGGATTCAGCTTCCGTTGCGCCGCTCCGCACCAATCGCGACAAGGGCGGCCAAGGCGCGGCGCGTACCGGCCACGTCCGCTTTGCCGACGCGCTCCAGCAGCGCGGCATCGACCTCCGCGCGCGCCGCCGCCTGGACTTCGGCAGCGCCCCGTCCGCGGTCGGTCAGCGTCACGATGAGTTGGCGGCGATCGCCGTCGTCGGGGGTGCGCGCGAGATAGCCGCGCGCCACCAGCGTATCGACGAGCTGCCCCGCGCCCTGCTTGGTGATGCCCAGCTCGCGAACGAGTTGCCGGATCGGCACGCCGCCGGCGCCCATGGCGAGGCCCCCGATGACGTAGAGCCCGTTGCCGGGAATATCGTCGTAGCCTGCTGCCTCCAGCGCATCGCGCATGGCACGGCCATAGGTGGCGCGAGCGTGGCGCAGCAGTGCGGGCAGCACGATTTCGGAAAGTTCGGTCTGGTCGGTCATGGTCTTTCTCCACGTTGTGCGGGGGGAAGGATCGCGGCGCCCCGCAATTTGGTCAAGTTAATTGACTGTCATGTTTTGTGCGAACGCGTTTCGATCGGCCGCTTCGATCACGGCAATCCACAAAAGCCTCTGGCAACACGGCTTCGCGCCGCCCATATGCGCTCGCGCAACAGGAGCATTTCATGGCTGAGTACGACTACGACCTTTTCGTCATTGGCGCGGGTTCGGGCGGCGTACGCGCGAGCCGGGTCGCGGCCTCGCACGGCGCGAAAGTGGCCGTGGCTGAGGAGCACCGGATCGGCGGCACCTGCGTCATCCGCGGCTGCGTGCCCAAGAAGCTGCTCGTCTACGGCTCGCACTTCGCCGAGGAACTGCAGGACGCGGCCAATTACGGCTGGACGGTCGAGGGCATGAAGTTCGACTGGAACGTGCTGCGCGACACCGTGCTGCGCGATGTCGCCCGGATCGAGGGCGCCTATACCCAGACGCTCGACAGCAACAACGTCGACCATTTCCTCGAACGCGCAACGATCATGGGCCCGCATGCCGTCCGGCTGGCCAATGGCCGCGAGATCAGCGCCAAGTACATCCTCGTCGCCACCGGCGCCTGGCCGGTGATGCCCGAGTTCGAAGGCTCCGAGCATTGCATAACCTCGAACGAGGTGTTCCACCTGCCCGAACTGCCCAAGCGCGTGGTGATCCAGGGCGCGGGCTATATCGCGATGGAGTTCGCCGGCATCTTCAACGCGCTCGGCTCGCATGTCACCGTGGTCAACCGCAGCGAGGCGATCCTGCGCAGCTACGACCAGTCGCTGCGCGACCGGCTGCTGCAGATCACCATGGCGCGCGGCATAGAATACAAGTTCCACTGCCCGCTGACCAAGGTCGAGAAGCAGGCAGACGGCAGCTTCTTGGCGACGCCGGGCAAGCTCGAGCCGCTCAAGGCCGACGTCGTGCTGATCGCTACCGGCCGTTCGCCGAAGACCGCGGGGCTGGGGCTGGAGAATGCCGGCATCGAACTCGGCCCCAAGGGCGAGATTCCGGTCGACGACTACAGCAAGACCGCCTGCGACAGCATCTACGCCGTGGGCGACGTGACCGACCGCATCCAGCTGACCCCCGTGGCGATCCGCGAGGGCCATGCCTTCGCCGATACCGTGTTCGGCGGCAACAAGCGCAACACCGTCTATGACTGCGTGCCGAGCGCGGTCTTCTCGCAGCCGCCGCTCGCCGCGGTCGGGCTGACCGAGGGCCAGGCGCGCAACAAATATGGCAACATCAAGGTCTTCTCGTCGGATTTCCGCCCGATGAAGAACGTCTTCGCCGAGCGCCATGAGCGCGGGCTCTACAAGCTGGTCGTCGATGCCAATACCGACAAGATTCTGGGCATCCACATGATCGGGCCTGAAGCGCCCGAGATCCTGCAAGCCGCGGCGATCGCGGTGCGCGCGGGGCTGACCAAGGCGGACTTCGACGCGACCGTTGCGCTGCATCCCTCGATGGCGGAAGAGCTCGTTTTGATGCGGTAGGGGCAATCCGGCGGTCGGTGCTTAGCTTCCCTGTCGCAAACCGCCAGCATCCCAACCGCGCACGGAACCAGACGGTCCTGCCTAGTCGAAGGGATCGTCGACTTCGATGTCGATGCTCGGCTGATGCTGGCGCACGCGGCTGCCTGGCGGCACCGAACGCGTCAGCCAGACGTTGCCGCCGATCACCGAGCCCTTGCCGACCGTGATCCGTCCGAGGATCGTCGCGCCCGAATAGATGGTCACGTCGTCCTCGACGATCGGATGGCGCGGGTCGTCCTTGACCAGATTGCCCGCCTCGTCGGTGCGGAAACTGCGCGCGCCCAGGGTCACCGCCTGGTAGATGCGCACGCGGTCGCCGATGATCGCGGTCTGGCCGATCACCACGCCGGTGCCGTGATCGATGAAGAAGCTCTCGCCGATGCTGGCGCCGGGATGGATGTCGATCCCCGTGCGCGAGTGGGCGATCTCGGCGATGATCCGCGCGACCAGCGGCGCGCCGAGCAGATAGAGCTCGTGGGCGATGCGGTGGTGGATCACTGCCGTCACGCAGGGGTAGCACAGCAGTACCTCGTCGACGCTGCGCGCGGCGGGATCGCCCGAATAGGCGGCTTCGAGATCGGTATCGAGGATGCGTCGGAGTTGGGGCAGGTGTGCCGCGAGCCGGCTGATGATGACCCGCGCGGTGATTTCGCGGTCGTCTTCCGTCAGGTCGGCGCGTGCATAGGCCAATTCCATGCGCACCTGTGCGGTCAGCAGCGGCAGCGCGTTTTCGAGCGAGGCGAGAACGAAGGCGTCCTCGTTGTCCTGCGTCAGTTCCGCCGGCCCCAGGCGGATCGGAAACAGCACGGCGCTCAGCGAGTCGACGATATGAGCGATCGCGTGGCGCGAGGGAAAACCGTGCTCGCCGTATTCGGCATGCCGCGCCTGCGATTGGCGCCAGTTCTCGCGCGCGGCGCGCAGGCTCGCCACGATCGCCGGCAGCGCGCCGGGCTGCTCGGGTTCATTGTCTTCGCCAAGGGCCGTGCATGCAGTTGCCATGGCAGAACCTATCGCACCGTTGCAGGGAAAGCCGCAAGCGCCGCGCTTGTTCCGCGCCGCTTGCGGCCCGCGGTCATGCCCGCCGGTTTATCGTGAATGTCGCGAACGGCTGCAGCGAGGCGATTGCCTCGACCGGCTCGGGCGGGCGCCAGCGGAACTGGCGGACCTCGATATGATCGGGCGTCACGTCGAACAAGGTGAAGCCGTTGCGCTCTTCGGTCGCGGCAACGTCGGTGCCGGTCAGCTTTTCGGGAATGCGCGGGAACATGCCGCGGCCCTGGCTCGGCCAGCCGCGCGAGCCCGTGCCGATCGGCCCGCTGAGGATCGCCTCGACGGGATTGGCCGAAAGGTCGAGATCGCCGCTCGCGGTCAGGCGCTTGGCACCGCTGGCGTGCATGTCGCCCGAGATGGTGATCGCGGGACGACCCTTCTGCGCGCTCAGCGCCTTGATCAGCCGCTGGTGCTGGTCGAACCAGCCCGACGGCCAGAACTCCTTGTCGCTGCCCTTTGTACCTGGCGGCGGCTTGTCCCCGTACCATTCGCCGATCTTGCCCGCGGTCCAGCCGAAGGGGTTGGAGGGCGCGTGGATATAATGGCTGGCGGTCGAGGTGCGCAGGCGTTCGATCAGGAACTGCTCGACCTCGGGGAAGAGCACGCCGTAGCCGGTTTTGGTGTCCCAGCCGCGCCTGCAGTCGAACAGGGCGATCTCGGCGAGCTTGCCGATCTTCACCGTCTCGACCGTCTCCGAGGTCAGCGCCCCGCCTTTCAGCCGCGGGCGGCCGAGCGCATAGGGATAGACCATCGCCGCCGTGCGACGCTGCAGGCCGAGAACGAAGGGCCGCGGCGGGAACGAGTAGCCCCAGGTGCCGCCGTTGTCGTTCTCGAAATAGTCGTGGTCGTCGGTGACGAAGACCAGCGGCACCGAGGCGAAGCGGTCCTCGTAGAGCGCAGCGACTTGCCGGCTGATGATCGTATTGAGCGAGTGGCGGTTGGTCTCGGAATCGAACGCGGTGTCCTGGTCGATCCAGGCGATCTTGTGATAGCGCTCGGCCGTCTGGGCCTGGCTGGCCGCGTCGCCGCGCCACTTGAGCGCCGTGTTGAGATCCCAGTAGATGTGATCGCCATTGGCCACGGCAAGGTCCGGCGCGAAAGTCAGCGCCCGGTCGAGCAGCGCCCGCCGGAAAGCCATCGGCAGCGCGTCCGCGGCCTCGTCGCCGCCGGCGCAGGTGAAGAACAGCACGCGGAAGCGCTCGGGCGATTGATCGGCGCCGGGCAGCGTCTTGAGCTGCCAAGGCTCGCGCAGCGGCGCGCCGTGCTCGTCCTTCAAGGTCAACTCGTGCGAGGTGCCGCCCTTGAGGCCGCGCTGGACGAAGCCCCAGGCATAGCCGTCGGTATCGAGCTTTTCCGCACGTACCGCACGCCCGTCGATCGTCAGCGTCGGCGCCGCGGAGGGGGCGTCTCGAGCAGCACCTTGACCGCGAGCGTATCGGCGCTGGCCGCGGGAATGACTGCGCGAACCGCCGCGTTCTCCTTCGACCAGGCGATGCCGCCCATGAAGCTGCTGCCGAGGCCGAGCGCCGTGGCGCCGCCGAGTATGTGTCGCCTGCTGAACATCGTGCTGTTCCTTTCGCTGCCGGTCAGGCCGGCCGCTGGATGGTGAATGTGCTGTAGGGTTTCAATGAAGCGATCGCGGCCACCGGCTCGGGCGGGCGCCAGCGGAACTGGCGGACCTCGATCCGCTCGGGATAGACGTCGAACAGAGTGAAGCCGTTGCGCTCCTCGAGCTTGTTAATCTCGGTCGCCTTGAGCTTGGCCGGGGTGAACGGAAAGGCGCCCCGTGCCTCGCTGGGAAAGCCGCTGCCGACCGTGCTGATCGGGCCGGCTAGGATCGCATTGATCGGATTGGCCGACAGGTCGAGCTGATCGCTGCGGGTGATCCGGGTGGCACCGCTGGCATGGAAATCGCCCGAAATGGTGATCGCTGCGCGCTGCTTCTGCGCGGTCAGCGCAGCGGCCAGGCGCTGGTGCTGGGCGAACCAGCCGGGCTGCCAGTAGCCCTTGTCATCGCCCTGCGGGGGTAAAGCCCGGCGGGCCATCGGCGTACCATTCGCCCAGCGCGCCTTTCGACCAGCCGAACGGATTGGATGGAACGTGGACCAATTGCTGTGCCGTGGACTTGCGCAGCTGCTCGATCAGCAGCGCTTCGACCTCTGGGAACAGTACACCGTTGCCGTCGACCGACCAGCCGCGGCGGCAGTCGAACAGCGCCAGCTCTATCAGCTTGCCATAGCGCGCCGTCTCCAGCGTCTCGGCTGGCCAGGCCGGCAGGTTGGGCCGGCCGAGCGCGAAGGGATAGGCCATGGCCGCGACCCGGCGCTGGAGGTTCAGCACGAAGTCGCGCGGCGGGAAGGCGTAGCCCCAGGTGCCGGCATTGTCGTTCTCGAAATAGTCGTGGTCGTCGGTGATGAAGAACAGCGGCACCGAAGCGAAGCGATCCTCGTAGAGCCCGGCGATCTGGCGGCCGACCACGGTATTGATCGAGCGGCGGTTGGCGTCGGGATCGAAGGCCTGGTCTTCGGCGATCCAGGCGATCCGCTCGTAGAGCTCGCGGTTCTTGGCGTGCTTGGCGTCGCTGCCGACATATTTGAGCCCGGTCCACTGGTCCCAGTAGACGTGGTCGCCGTTGGCGACGGCCAGGTCGGGCTGGAAGCTTAGCGCCCGGTCGAGCAGCGCGCGGCGGACGGCGAGCGGCAGGTATTCCGCGGCTTCGTCGCCGCCCGCGCAAGTGAAGAACAGGATGCGCGCGTGCTCGGGCGCGGCATCCGGCGCGGGGAAGGTGCGCAACGGCCAGGGCTCGCGCAGCGCGGCGCCGTGCTCGTCCTTGAGCTCGAGCGTATAGCGCGTGCCGGCGGCGAGGCCGCCCTGGACGAAGCCCCAGGCATAGCCGTCGGTGTCTATCCGCTGCGCCGTCACCGGCCGGCGGTCCAGCGTGAGCACTGGCGCCGCCGCGGCGGGCTTGTCGAGCAGCACCTTGACCGCGACGGTGTCGCTGGTGACCGAGGGGAGAATGGTGCGCACCGCGGCATTCTCCTTCGACCAGGCGACCCCGCCGAGGAAGGCGCTGCCTAGGCCGAGCGCCGAGGCGCCCCGCAGGATCTGGCGTCTATCGGGCATGTCTCGCTCCCCCTCAGAACTTGACGCGCGCGGTGGCGCCGAACTGGCGGGGGTCGCCGAGATTGCCGGTGATGAGGCCCGTGTTGGCCGCGCTTTCGGCGAGCAGGTACTGCTTGTCGAAGAGGTTGCGCACCCAGACCGAGAAATCGAGCCCCGAATCGGCGACGCGGAAGCCGATGCGGGCGTTGGCGACCCCGTAAGGCGCGATCCGCGTATAGATCGAATTGAGCCCGCTGGTGTCGTTGGACGAGCGGTGATTGTAGTCGATGCGGGTATAGACCTCACCATCGCTGCCGAGGGGCTGGCTCAGGTCGAGGCTGAAATTGTAGATGAACTTGGGTGCATTGGCGAGCTGGACGCCGGTCAGGTCCTGGGTCTTGCTGACGTTGCTGTTTTCCGGCGCGACCTGCGCGTTCTTGTAGTTGGTGTAGACCGCATCGTTATAGGCTGCCGACGCAGTGAACCGGACGTACTGGGTGGGCGCCACGACGAGGTCCGCTTCCACACCGCGCGAGCGCACGCCGGGGATGTTGGAGATGTAGCGGATCGAGCTTGTTGTGGTGCCGATCTGCTGCGTGATCGCGGCCTGGTAGTCCCTGACCTTGGTCCAATAGGCGGCGAGGTTGAGCGTGACCCGGCGATCCCAGAACTGGCTCTTGAGGCCCACTTCCCAGGCATCCACCTTTTCGGGGCGCACGACCGGCGAGATCGGCTTGCCGTCGGCCCCGTTGGGCAGCACGCCCAGGCTGAGCCCGCCCGACTTGCTGCCGCGCGAATAGCTCGCGTAGAACAGCACGTCCTTGGTCACCTTGTACGAGGCGTTGATCTGGCCGGTCAGCGCATCGTCGTTGAGGCCCGTGGTGTAGCGCACGACCGGATAGACGGCATCGCGCAGCGCCTGGGCGGTGGCCCGGTCCGCCGGGCTGAGCACCGACAGATCGTTGCCGGCGACGGTCCGCTCGTCGAAAAGGCCGGTCTTGTCCTCATGCGTATAGCGCAGGCCCCCGGTCACGCTCAGCGCGTCGGTAGCGTGCCAGGTCAACTGGCCGAACGCGGCATAGCTCTTGGTGATCGGCTCGATGATCGAATCCGACTGGAAGTTGGTATAGGCGTAGTTGGCGAGTGTGCGATTGGCGGTGGGGTTGTTCCAGACCGCATACGACGGCCCCAGCTGATACTGGCCGAGGCCGTGGACGACCTGATAGAAATAGTAGGCGCCGACCACGTAGTCGATCTTGCGATCGCCGGTGGACGCAAGCCGCAGTTCCTGGCTGAACTGGCGCTGCTTGTTCGACGTCCCGCCCTTGAGGTTGATCGGCAGGCGGGTGTTGTCCTGGTCGTTGAGTGGATACCAGTCCCACCAGCGATAGGCCGTGACCGAGGTCAGCGTGGCACCGCCGACATCCCAGTCGATCTTGCCCGAGACGCCATAGCCTTCCATGTTCGCCTGGAACTTGGCGTCGGCATCGACCTGATAGGCGAAGGGATCATTGGGGTTGTAAGGCAGGACATATCCGGCCCGCGCCGCGCGATCGTAGAAGTTGTTGGTGACGGTCGCGCCGTTGGCGAATTTCGTGAACACGCCCAGGATACTGGCGATACGCGAATAGCCGCTCTGCTTGGAATAGTCGCCGATGATACGGATCGTGACGGTGTCGGTCGGCTTGGCCAGAAGCTGCCCGCGCAGCGACAGGGTATCGCTGCCGTTGACGGTGCGGCCGTTGAACAGATTGGTGACGAACCCGTCCTGATGGGTGTCCGAAACGGTCAGCCGCGCGGCGACCTTGTCGGCGACGAGCGGACCGGAAACCGAGGCGCGGACCTGGTGGTAATTACGCTCGCCCAGCGTCGCTTCGCCGGTGGCCTCGAAATCGAACGAGGGCGCCTTGGTCGTGATGTTGATGGCGCCGGCCGTGGTGTTCTTGCCGAACAGCGTGCCCTGCGGTCCGCGCAGCACTTCCACCCGGTCGAGGTCAATCAGGTCGAACTGCGAGGCGCCGATGCGGCCGTAGTAAACGTCGTCGACATAAAAGCCGACGCCGATCTCGAGACCGTCGTTCTGGTCCGAATTCGAGCCGAGCCCGCGGATGTTGACGAAGGTGTTGCGCGCATTGTTGTTGCGGATGACGAGGCTTGGCGTGAGGTCGGCGATCTGGACGAGGTTGATCGCGCCGGTCCGCTCTATCGTGGCACCGCTGACCACGCTGAGCGCGATCGGCACTTCCTGGGCCCTTTCCTGGCGCCGCCGCGCTGTGACGAGGATTTCGCCGTCGTTCGGTTCGGCAACGTCGGCTGCCGCGCTGTCGCCGGCTGCGACCGAGGCGCTGGCGTCTGCGCCGTCTGCGGCCCAGGCCGGCGTCGCTGCAAGGGCCCAAAGGCTGATACCAGCAGCCAGCAGATGGCGCGCGCCCTGAAACTTGATAGACATTTCGTGCACTCCCCGCGCCGGCAGCGGACAGGTGCCGGGCCCCGCTCATCGAGCGGGCACACGGCAGCCTTCCGGCGCACGGCCAGAATTCGTTGATTTTCGATGGCCGGACGGCATCGCTGCGCGCCGCGAGAGCGCGCATGTCGAACCGCCGTTCAGCTCAGTTTTGGATGGATCGGCCCGGTGGTCCGGCGCCTATGTCAGAGTCGTCTGGTACGCATGTCTTGTTCCCTGCTTCGTCGAGGAGGAACACGACACCTGGCGCGGTCGCCTTAGTATCGCGCGCTTTAGCCTTTGGTGACGCGGGGCAAGCTGCTTCCAGTCAAAAGCCGCGGGTCAGGGCGCATGGAAATACGCGTCCGGCCTGACCAGCCGGAGCGCGCTGCGTGAAACTCAATCTAATTGGTAGATATAAATTGGCAACGCAAATCCGGCTTTGTCACACTAAAGCGTGGCTTTTGATCGGCGGGCCGAGTGGAAGGGTGAGGGCGTTCAGACAGCCTGCTGTGCGGCGACCTTCTCATTGAGTTCGAAGCCGAATCCCGGCCGTTCGCTGAGCGGGAGCAGGCCGCCGGGCTCGATCCGCTCGCGCGGGATCAGGAGATCGGCGCGCCAGGGCACTTCGCCGAACGAGAACTCCAGGATGTCGAAATTCGGCACCCCGGCCATGACATGCGCCGCGGCGATGTTGCCGATCGGGCTGGCCGGCCCGTGCGGCGAGACCGCGAGACCCGCACCCTCGGCGAGGCCGGCGATCTTCTTGAGCTCGACCATGCCGCCGCAAAGCTTGATGTCGGGCATGACGATGTCGACCGCGCCGCCGCGGACGTAGGGATAGAAGCCTGCGACCCCGTAGATCGACTCGCCGCCTGCCGTGGGCATCCTGGCCGCGCGGTTGATCGCGGCGAGATCGGAAACCGGGTCGGCTGGCGTCACTTCCTCGAGCCAGAACAGGTTCAGCGGTTCGAGCCGGCGGGCGAGAGCGAGGCCGTCCTCCAGATTGAAGCGGCTGTGCGCGTCGATCAGCAGGTCATTTTTCGGACCGATCGCGGCGCGCACCGCAGCGGCGCAGGCCACGCCCTCGTCGGTGAGCCGCGCGCGCTCCGCCGGGTCGACCGGTCCTTGCGGAATGGCGTCGAACGGCGCGAGCTTGATCGCGCTGAACCCCGCCGCGACGGCCGCGCGCGCCATGGCGGCGAAGCCCTCGGGCGTGCGCGGTTCGGTCGAACGGTTGATATTGGCATAGAGCCGCACCGCATCGCGCAGCTTGCCGCCGAACAGCTTGTAGGTCGGAACCTTCAGCGTCTTGCCGATCAGGTCCCAGAGGCATTGCTCGAGCGCGCTGATCGCGACATGCGCCGAAGCGCTCGCCTGCGGGCCGGCCTCGGCGATGGCGGCCTGGCGAAACCATTCGACGTCGAACACGCTGCGGCCGCCCAACAGCGCGGCGAAGCGCGTCAGCGCCGCCAGCGACTCCTCATCGTGCCCGCCATGGCTGGCATCACCGAGTCCGGTCAGCCCCTTGTCCGTGCCCAGCCGCACGACGATCCAGTTGCCGCGCTTGTTGACGCGCAGGCGGAAGGTCTCGAACCCGGCCACGCGCGGCGAACTGTCCGCCGCGGCCCAGGCGAGGTGCGGCGCTAGCGCGAACGGAACGACTGCAGCTGCCTGCAACAAGGCCCTACGATGCACGCGTGCCCTCGGGCGTCGAGGAAACCAGCACGCGCATCGGCCTAGCCGCGCGGTCGCCGTGCAACGGCTTCGGCGACAGGGCGGTCAGGTCGCGCAGGACGGGGCGTTCGCGCACCGCGCGGTCTCCGCCGAGGGATTGTAGGGTCATGACGGATTCCTCAGTCGGGATAGTAGACGAGCGCGCGGGTCTCGATGCTCTCGCGCTCGTGTGCGCCGCGCCATGCCGCGGCATCGTGGAAGGCGGCGTGCGGGGTGAAGCGGGCGACGCCTTTCTCGCGGGAATCGTAGCCCTTGATCAGGATCGCCTCGTCGGGCGTGACGCGCGGGAAATAGTACCAGCGCTGGCCGCGGTCGAAGGCGAGCGAATAGGTCTGGCCGATGCGGTTGCGGTAGACCAGCTCCGCCGGCACCAGGCTGTCGGGATGGACCGTACTCGCGTCGCACAGCGCGAGCGGCCATTTCTCCACGGCGCGCCCGATCGGTCGCCACAGGTTGACGATGGCGAAGTGGCCGAACAGCAGCGGGTCGACCGGAACGCCTCGCGCCGCAAGCTCCAGCGCCGCGCGATCGTGACCCGAGCGCAAGGTAAAGTCGTTGTGGGCGCGGCTCACCGGCTCGCGGATCCCCGGTTCGCCCGTACGCGCGGCGTTGCGGACGTTGTGATCGAAGGCGATCACTTTCGCCGCGCCCGTCGCGGCGGCCAGCACGCGCTCGACTTCGGGATAGTAGTCGCGGCGGACCGCCTCTTCGTCGTAGAAGTCGTGGAACGAAGTCGCCGTGCGCAGGAGCTCGAAGCCCTCGTGATCGAGCGAGAGACTGTCCGCGATCGGCCGCGCATTGCGGATCGAGACGAGGTGCGGGACATATTCGCCGGTCCGTGCCGGCACGCCGGGCGGCGGCTCGCACTGATAGGCGACCGGTGTGCCTTCCATCGGCTTCAGGAAGTTGATCGGTGCCTTGATCGCCGCGACGGTCACCGGGCTGTGCAGGGTCATCCTCGCCTCCTTTGGTTCAGCGTGCCTCTAACCGGCTGTCATGTGGCTGGGCGACGGTACGCAGGTAGGGCTTGTGCGTGGTCCAGCCGTTCGGGAACAGCGCGCGTGCGGCCGCATCGTCGAGCGAGGGGACGATGATGACGTCGTCGCCCTGCCGCCAGTCCGCCGGGGTCGCGACCTTGTGAGCATCGGTCAGCTGCAGGCTGTCGATCGTGCGCAGGATCTCCTGGAAGTTGCGCCCGGTCGAAGCGGGGTAGGTCAGGGTCAGGCGCAGCTTCTTCTGCGGGTCGATAACCAGCACCGTGCGCACCGTCGTCGTGTCCGAGGCATTCGGGTGGATCAGGTCGAGCGCCTGCGACACCGAGCGGTCATGATCGGCGATCAGCGGGAAATTGAGTGCCGCACCCTGCGTCTCCTCGATGTCGCTTGCCCAGTGCACATGGCTTTCGACCGGATCGACCGACAGGCCGATCACCTTGACGCCGCGACGGTCGAATTTCGGCTTGAGCTTGGCGACTGTGCCGAGCTCGGTGGTGCAGACCGGCGTGAAGTCCTTGGGATGCGAGAACAGCACCACCCAACTATCGCCGGCCCATTCGTAGAAGTTCAGCGGTCCTTCGGTCGAATGCTGGGTGAAATCGGGGACGGTGTCGAAAAGCTTGAGTGACATGACGTGTCCTTGGAGCGCTGCACGCTCATCAATGGGGCTGTCGAGAATACCTGGCGCGGCCGCCTCGGCATCGTGGATGGCGGCGGGAGCAGTCGACTGCACGGCGCCGCGATCAGCTGTCCCGGACGCAGGCGGCCAGCTGATCGAGGCCGCAGGGAGTTAGTTCAACTTATTTGGTAGAGTTTAGAAGTCAACTGCCATAAAAGCGGTTCGGCGATGCCGAGGCACCTGCCGTCGAGGATCGAGTATCCATTCCGCGCGGGACGATAAATCTCTATGTCGCGTGCCGAAGCTTCACCTGCATACAAGGAGAGACTCGTGCCGGATCAGGAATATACGCCGCCCGCAATCTGGGTCTGGGACAAGGAAAACGGCGGCCAGTTCGCTAATATCAACCGGCCGATCGCGGGCGCCACGCATGATCGGGAACTGCCCGTCGGTCGGCATCCGTTCCAGCTCTATTCGCTGGCGACGCCCAACGGCCAGAAGGTGACCATCCTGCTCGAGGAGCTTCTCGCGGCCGGCCATTCGGACGCTGAATATGACGCCTGGCTGATCCGGATCAACGACGGTGACCAGTTCGGCAGCGGTTTCGTCGAGATCAATCCGAATTCCAAGATTCCCGCCTTGCTGGATCGGTCGGGCAGCGTTCCGATCCGCGTTTTTGAATCCGGCGCGATCCTGACCCATCTCGCGGAAAAGTTCGGGGCGTTCCTGCCGGTCGAGCCGGCCGCCCGCGCAGAGACCATGTCGTGGCTGTTCTGGCAGATGGCGAGCGCACCCTTTCTCGGCGGCGGGTTCGGCCACTTCTACGCCTATGCGCCGGAGAAGATCGAATATGCGATCAATCGCTATGCGATGGAGGTCAAGCGGCAGCTCGACGTGCTCGATCGCCGGCTTGCCGAAACCGAATTCCTTGCCGGATCCGAGTACAGCATTGCCGACATCGCCACCTGGCCCTGGTATGGCGGCTTGGCATTGGGCAAGCTCTATGGGGCGTCCGCGACGTTCTTGTCCGTTCATGAATATCGGAACGTGCAACGTTGGGCGGCGGCGATCGCCGAAAGGCCGGCGGTGCGTCGCGGACAGATGGTCAACCGGGTCAATGGCGACCCGGCGGGGCAACTGCACGAGCGTCATGATGCGGGCGATTTCGCGACGCATACCGAGGACAAACGTCATGCCGCGGGTGAGTAGCCTTCGTTAGGCCTCGCTTGGGAGAAGAATCGAGCGGTTCCGATGAAAGCAAATAATCTGTTCAAGGGTGCGGCGGTTGCCGAAATAGCGAACGTTGCGCAGGCAATGATCTAGCTGGATTGCAGTCATCCCCAAACCCGCTCAGCCTGCGCTTATCGAAGGTTCCGGCGCGACGCTGGCTTCGGTGTGGATCGCAGCCACGGCTCATCTCCACCGTCGCCCCTGCGGAGGCAGGGGTCTAGATAAGCTCTCCTCGAGAAACGGAAGGCGCGATGAGGTAGCGTCAGCTGGACCCCTGCCTTCGCAGGGGCGACGTGAATTGCGGAATCTAGGCGCTAAGGCTTTCGACGAGTGCAGGCTGAGCGGGTTTGGTGTTTCTGGCAGTGTCCGATCGCACGGGTTTGCGCCGGCCATGCCGTTGCGGCCTGACTAGGCGGTGGCGGGCACGTCGCGCCTGCCGCCGAACGCACGGTCGAGCAGCGTGCGGATCCGGCCCTTGTGATGCTCGGTGAGCGTGGCGAAAGCCGCGCTGGCGGCCACCACTATGCCCAGCACCACCAAGAAGCCCAGCGCCCCGTTCTCCGGCGCGCGCAGCACGCGCAGCAGCTTCAGCAGCGGCCAGTGCAGCAGGTAGAGCGAGAACGACATGTTCGCGGCATAGCGGATCGGCTTTTCCGCGCGCTCGATCCAGTGGCCGCCGCCCAATGTCAGCGACCGCAGGCCGGCGAAGCCGAGCGCCATGGTCAGGGCCAGCGCGAAGTCGGTCGGTGCGAAGATCGAGAAGCCCATCCGCCAGGGCACGACCTGGTGGATAGCCCGGTACACCGGGCGCGAGAACTGCGGCATCACGAAGAGGCTTGCCAGTGCGACAGCGACGAAGGCCAGGCCCAGCCAGAAGGGCACCCGGCGCGCGATCGGCAGCCGGGCTAGGGCGACGCCGACCAGCCAGATGGGCAGCATCAGCAGCACGTTGGGCCCGGCGACCAGCGCCAGGACGGCCAGCCAGGCCAGTCGCTTCCAGCCGGTCATGAAAGTCGCGACGGCGAACAGGGCGTAGAACCACATCTCGTAGCAGAGCGACCAGTAGGGCGGGTTGGGCGCGAAGCCGGTCTGGTAACTTTCGCTGAGGAAAGTCAGTGCGAACAGCCATTCGCTTGCCGGGACGCCGGTGGCATCCTCGCCGAAGATAGGGGTCGGGGTTATGGCCGCGTCGATGAGCATGACTGCCAGCGAAATCGCCAGCGCGGGCAGCGCCACCGGCAAGATGCGGGCAGCGCGGGCCAGGGCATAGCCCGGCAGCGTCTGTTCGCGTCCGGCCGCCCTGGCGCGATCGACCGAAGCGGCGATGACCAGGCCCGAAAGCACGAAGAACACCACCACGGCATTGTGCTGGAACGCGAGACCGAAAGGATAGGGACCGCTGTAATGTCCGAGCTGTTTGGCGTGGCCGATCAGCACCGCCAACGCTGCCAGCGCCCGGACGAGATCCAGGACGATAGATAGCGGCGGTGTAATGAACGGTGTATCGCGCATCGAACCTCGGGACTTGAGGACTGGGCCCCACGTCCCGACTGCCTCGCACGGCCGCGCCCATAGCGGAAACGGAGACGATTGCCATGCATCTTTCGGGCAAGCGGGTGCTCGTGACGGGTGGAACGGACGGCATCGGCGCCGCGCTGATCCGGGCGCTGCGGGATGTGGGGGCGGAGATCATCACCACGGGGCGCACGGCGGAGCGGATCGCCGCCACGCGCGCCGACGGGTTCGAGGTGATCGAGGCCGATCTGTCCGCACCCGCGGGGATCGAGGCGGTGATCGCGGGGCTGGGCGACCGGCCGATCGACATACTGGTCAACAACGCCGGGGCGGGGGTGAGCCACGACTTCCGGCACGGCACGCCCGACGAGACGCTGCTCGATCCCGGCATATTCCTCAATCTCAACGCACCGATCCACCTGATCACGCGGCTGTTGCCCGTGCTGATGGCACGGCCCGAGGCGATGGTGGTCAATGTCACCTCGGGCCTCGCGATCGCGCCCTATGGCGGCGGGCCGGTCTATTGCGCGACCAAGGCGGGGCTGCGCAGCTACGGCCAGGCGCTGCGGCGGCAGCTCAAGGGCACGCGGGTGCAGGTGCTCGAGGCGCTGCCGCCGCTGGTCGCGACGCAGATGAATGCCGGGCGCTCGAAAGGCCTGATTTCCGCCGAGGAATGCGCCCGGCAGATCGTGCGCGCGATGGAGCAGAACGCGGCCGAAGCCAACATCGGTTTGGTCAAGGTGCTGCGGCTGATCTACTCGATCTCGCCGGCGCTGGCACGGGTGATCATGATCCGCGCATAACCGAACGGGACCTGTCACATCTGTTAATCGAGCGATTAAATGCTATTGCACTGCAGCGCTCGCGGGCTTAGGCGCGAGGCGAATAGGTGCCCGGTACAAGGAACTCTGCACGCATGTCAGCCAATATCGCCGAGATGGAAAGGCGCCGCGCGGCGGCCAAGCTCGGAGGCGGCCAGCGCCGCATCGACGCCCAGCACGCCAAGGGCAAGCTGACGGCACGCGAACGGCTCGACATCCTGCTCGACGAAGGCAGCTTTGAGGAAGTCGACGGCTACGTCGAGCACAACTGCGTCGACTTCGGCATGGACCAGAGCGAGAAGATCCCCGGCGACGGCGTGGTTACCGGCTCGGGTACGATCAACGGCCGCCTGGTCTTCGTGTTCAGCCAAGACTTCACCGTCTTCGGCGGCGCCGTGTCCGAGCGGCACGCGATGAAGATCTGCAAGATCATGGACGCGGCGATGAAAGTCGGCGCACCGGTGATCGGCCTCAACGATTCCGGCGGCGCGCGCATCCAGGAGGGCGTCGCAGCGCTCGCCGGCTATGCCGAGATCTTCCAGCGCAACGTCAACGCGTCAGGCGTGGTGCCGCAGATCAGCCTGATCATGGGCCCCTGCGCCGGCGGTGCGGTCTATTCGCCCGCGATCACCGACTTCATCTTCATGGTGAAGGACAGCTCGTTCATGTTCGTCACCGGTCCCGACGTGGTCAAGACCGTGACCAACGAGATCGTCACGCAGGAGGAACTGGGCGGTGCGATCACGCATACGACCAAGACCTCGGTCGCCGACCTTGCTTTCGAGAACGACATCGAGACGCTGCTGGCGACGCGCGATTTCTTCGACTTCCTGCCTCTGTCGAATAAGGAAGACGTGCCCGAGCGTCCCTCGGCCGATCCCTGGGACCGCCGCGAGGACAGCCTCGACACGATCATCCCGGCCTCGGCCAACCAGCCCTACGACATGCACGAAGTGATCCGGAAGACGCTCGACGAGGGCGATTTCTTCGAGGTTCAGCCGGCCTATGCGGGGAACATCATCTGCGGCTTCGGCCGCGTCGAGGGCCGCACCGTCGGCATCGTTGCTAACCAGCCGATGGTCCTGGCTGGCGTGCTCGATATCAACAGCTCGAAGAAGTCGGCGCGCTTCGTCCGCTTCTGCGATGCGTTCAACGTGCCGATCATCACGTTCGTCGATGTTCCCGGCTTCCTTCCCGGCACCAGCCAGGAGCACAACGGCATCATCAAGCACGGCGCCAAGCTGCTCTTCGCCTATGCCGAGGCGACCGTGCCGAAGATCACTGTGATCACCCGCAAGGCCTATGGCGGCGCTTATGACGTGATGGCCTCCAAGCACCTGCGCGGCGACCTCAACTACGCCTGGCCGACCGCCGAGATCGCGGTGATGGGTGCCAAGGGCGCGGTCGAGATCATCTTCCGCGGCCAGGACGCCGAGGGCATCGCCGCCAAGACCAAGGAATACGAAGACCGCTTCGCCAACCCCTTCGTCGCCGCGGCCAAGGGTTTCGTCGACGAGGTGATCTACCCGCATTCGACCCGCCGCCGCATCGCCCTCGGGCTTCGCAAGCTGCGCAACAAGCAGCTCGAGAACCCCTGGAAGAAGCACGACAACATCCCGCTCTGACGATGGTCACCGACGCCGATCGCATCTGGGGTTACCTGTTGATCGGCGGAAGCATCGTCTGGGCGGTCTACTGCCTGAAGATCTGGCGACGCGGCTGGATCTACGATGAAGAGGAAGACACGGTTCATGACCGCACGACCGGCCCCTATTCTTGGCGGTTCCTGCAGGTCCTGCACGTCGTCGGGTTCTTTGCGATCCTCTATCCGGGGCTCGCTTCGCTGAACGGCTGGTGGCGCTGAATTTCGGGGCTGGCTCCCCATCTGAGACTGAACGGTTAAATCTGAGGATTTTCGCATGGAAGACATCTACATTGTCAGCGGCGTCCGCACCGCGGTTGGCGACTTCGGCGGTTCGCTGAAGGGCTTCAAGCCCGCGGAACTCGGCGGTCTGGTCGCGACCGAAGCGCTGAGCCGCGCCGGCGTAGCCCCGTCGGACGTCGAGCACGTCGTCTTCGGCCAGGTCGGCAACACCAGCGCGCGCGACGCCTTTCTCGCGCGCGTCATCGGCCTGAACGCCGGCATTCCCGATGCGGTCCCGGCCTTCACCCTGAACCGTCTCTGCGGTTCGGGCGTCCAGGCGATCGTTTCGGCGGCGCAGATGATGAAGCTCGGGGAGGCGGCGATCACCGTCGCCGGCGGCGCGGAATCGATGACGAACACGCCGTTCCACGACCATTCGATGCGCTTCGGCCAGAAGATGGGCAACGTCACGCTCGAGGACGCGCTGACCGTCGGCCTGTCGGACCCGATTGGCGGCTTCCATATGGGCATCACCGCCGAGAACGTGGCCGAGCGTCACTGCATCAGCCGTGAGGACATGGATGCGCTCGCGGTCACCAGCCACCAGCGCGCCGCGCGCGCCCAGGCCGAGGGCCGTTTCAAGGAGCAGATCCTCCCGATCGAGATCAAGACGCGCAAGGGCGTCGTCGTGTTCGATACCGACGAGCACGTGAAGGGCGATACGAACCTGGAAACGCTCAGCGCGATGAAGCCGGCGTTCAAAAAGGACGGTTCGGTCACGGCGGCCAATGCCTCGGGCATCAACGACGGCGCTGCCGCCGTGGTTCTGGCCACGGGCAAGGCGGTCGACGAGAAGGGCCTCAAGCCGCTCGCGCGCATCGTCGCCTGGGGCCATGCCGGCGTCGAGCCCGCCTACATGGGCGAGGGTCCGATCAAGGCCGTGCCGATCGCGCTCAAGCGCGCCGGCCTGACGCTCGACCAAATCGACGTGATCGAGAGCAACGAGGCTTTCGCCGCGCAGGCCGCGGCCGTCGCCAAGGTGCTCGGCTTCGATCCCGAGAAGGTGAACCCCAACGGTTCGGGCGTCAGCCTGGGCCACCCGGTCGGCGCCACGGGCTGCATCATGACGGTCAAGGCGATCTACGAGCTCAAGCGGATCGGCGGCAAGTACGGCCTGATCACGATGTGCATCGGCGGCGGCCAGGGCATCGCCATGGTGATCGAGAACGTCTGATGAACCATCGCCACGAAGCGACGGTCGAATGGCGCGGGGGGCAGGGCGAACCCCTGTCTGCGCGCCGTTTCAGCCGGGCGCATCGCTGGCATTTCGATGGCGGCGTGACGGTGCCCGCATCGTCCTCGCCGCTGGTGGTCCCGGTGCCGCTGTCGGACCCGGCCGCGGTCGATCCCGAGGAAGCGCTGGTGGCGGCTCTGGCGAGCTGTCACATGATGTCGTTCCTGCACCTCGCTTCGCGCAAAGCGCTCGACATTGCGTCCTATGTCGACAAGGCCGAGGGTGAGACCGGCCGACGCGCGGACGGCAAGACCGCGATGCTTTCGGTGGTCCTGCACCCGCAGATCGAATTCGTGGGCGAGGCCGATCCGGCGCTCGTCGGCGAGCTGCACCATGAGGCGCATGAGCTCTGCTACATCGCCAATTCCGTTAACTTTCCCGTGACAGTGGAACCGCTACAATGAAACTCGGCCGCCTCAACCACATCGGCGTGGCCACGCCGGACCTCGACGCTTCGATCGCGTTCTACCGCGACATCATGGGCGCGACCGATATCACCGAGCCTTTCGTGCTCGAAAGCCAGCAGGTTCGCGTCTGCTTCGTCAACACGCCTGGCGAGGACGGCACGGCGGGCACGCAGATCGAGCTGCTCCAGCCGACCGCGGCGGACAGCGCGGTCGGCAAATGGCTCGAGAAGAACCCGCTCGGGGGCCAGCACCACATTTGCTACGAAGTGCCCGACATTCTCGAAGCCAAGGCCTGGTTCGAGAAGCTCGGCAAGCGCGTGCTGGGTGAGCCCCGCATCGGCGCCCACGGCACGCTGATCTTCTTCGTCCACCCCAAGGACATGGGCGGGCAGCTGACCGAGATCATGGAGACGCCGAAAGGCGCGCACTGAGTTACGAGGGTAGTACTATGAGCGACAATTCTTCAGGTAACGGACCCACGATCGAGACCTGGGAAGCCGCGAAGGCGAAAGAGGTCAAGGGCAAGGACCTGACCTGGCACACGCCCGAGGGCATCGATGTCAAGCCGCTCTATACGGCCGAGGACGTGACGGTCGATCCGGGCCTGCCCGGTTTCGCCCCTTTCACCCGCGGCGTGCGTGCCTCGATGTACGCTGGCCGTCCTTGGACGATCCGCCAGTACGCGGGCTTCTCGACCGCTGAAGAGTCAAACGCCTTCTACCGCCGCAACCTCGCTGCCGGTCAGAAGGGCCTTTCGGTCGCCTTCGATCTCGCCACCCACCGCGGCTATGACAGCGACCATCCGCGCGTCGTCGGCGACGTCGGCAAGGCCGGCGTGGCGATCGACAGCGTCGAGGACATGAAGATCCTGTTCGACGGCATTCCGCTCGATCAGATGTCGGTCTCGATGACGATGAACGGCGCGGTCATTCCGATCCTCGCCTTCTTCATCGTCGCCGGCGAGGAGCAGGGCGTCGACCGCAAGCTGCTCGACGGGACCATCCAGAACGACATCCTCAAGGAGTTCATGGTCCGCAACACCTACATCTACCCGCCCGAGCCGAGCATGCGGATCATCTCGGACATCTTCGGCTACACCAGCCGCGAGATGCCGAAGTTCAACTCGATCTCGATCTCCGGCTATCACATGCAGGAAGCCGGCGCGACGCAGGTCCAGGAGCTGGCCTTCACCATCGCCGACGGCGCCGAATATGTGAAGTACGGCGTCGCCTCGGGCCTCGACATCGACAAGTTCGCCGGCCGCCTGTCGTTCTTCTTCGCCATCGGCATGAACTTCTTCATGGAAGTCGCCAAGCTGCGCGCCGCGCGCGTGCTGTGGCACCGGGTGATGACCGAGCTCGGCGCCAAGGACGAGCGTTCGAAGATGCTGCGCACCCACTGCCAGACCTCGGGCGTGTCGCTGCAGGAGCAGGACCCCTACAACAACGTCATCCGCACGACGATCGAGGCGATGGCCTCGATGCTCGGCGGCACCCAGTCGCTGCACACAAACGCGCTCGACGAGGCGATCGCGCTGCCGACCGACTTCTCGGCGCGCATTGCCCGCAACACCCAGATCATCATCCAGGAAGAGACCGGCATGTGCAATGTCGTCGATCCGCTGGGTGGGTCCTACTACATCGAGAGCCTGACCCAGCAGCTGGTCGACCAGGCCTGGGAAATCATCGAGCGCGTCCAGGCCGAAGGTGGCATGGCCAAGGCCGTCGCCGCCGGCTGGCCCAAGGCGATGATCGAGACCGCCGCCGCCGCCCGCCAGGCGCGGGTCGATCGCGGCGACGACGTAATCGTCGGCGTCAACAAGTACCGCCTCGCTACCGAGGATTTCCTCGAGACGCTCGAAGTCGACAACGCCAAGGTCCGCGAGGGCCAGATCGCCCGCATCAACAAGATGAAGGCGGACCGCGATGAGGCCAAGTGCCAAGCGGCGCTGAAAGCGCTCAGCGACGGCGCGGCCGGCGAGAGCTCGATCGAGAACAACCTGCTCGCGCTCGCGGTCGAAGCCGCGCGCGCCCGTGCGACGCTCGGTGAGATCTCCTCGGCGATGGAAGTCAGCTTCAACCGCTACGGCACGCAGCCGACCCCGGTGAAGGGCGTCTATTCGGCGCCTTACGAGGGCGACAGCCGCTGGCAGCAGGTGCTCGACGGCGTCGAGGCCGTGACGCGCCGCCTGGGCCGCAAGCCCAAGCTGCTCGTCGCCAAGATGGGCCAGGACGGTCATGATCGCGGCGCCAATGTCATCGCCTCGGCCTTCGGCGACATGGGCTTCGACATCGTCTCGGGCCCGCTGTTCCAGACGCCCGAGGAAACCGTGGTGCTGGCGCTCGACAGCGGCGTCGACGTGGTCGGCGCCTCGAGCCTCGCGGCGGGGCACAAGACGCTGATCCCCGAGCTGATCCAGTTGCTGCGCGACAAGGGCCGCAACGACATCAAGGTCATCGCTGGCGGCGTCATTCCGCCGCAGGACTACGATTACCTGCGCAATGCCGGCGTTCAGGGAATCTATGGTCCGGGCTCGAACGTGGTCGAATGCGCCGCCGACGTGCTGCGCCTGCTCGGCCACAACATGCCGCCGGTCGGCGATGCACTGCAGGCGGCCGAATAACTTGCAGCAGGGCCACGCCAGCTTCCTGGGGATTGCGACGCTGATGTTCGTCGCGGGCATCGGCATTCCGCTGATGGCCACGCTGAACGCGGGGCTGGGCCGGCAGATCGCCAGCCCAGCAGCGGCGACGTTCATCCTCTATGCCGTCGGCCTTGTGCTGTCGCTCGGCGTCATGCTGGCGGCGGGCGGTTTCCCGGCGGCCGAGAAGTTTCAAGGGATCAAGCCGCAGTTCTACATGGGCGCGATCTTCGTCGTCTTCTACATCGTCGCGATCACCTGGGCGGCGCCGAAGATCGGCGTGGGCAACGCGGTGTTCTTCGTGCTGCTGGGCCAGCTCGTGGCGGCCGCAGGGATCGACCATTTCGGCCTCTGGGGCGCAGTGCAGTCGGCGATCACGCCCAAGCGCATACTCGGCATCGCGGTCATGGCCTTCGGCGTCTATCTGGCGAGGAAGCCGGCATGATCGGCGCGCTGCTCCTCCTCGCGGCCGCTGCTGCCGCCGACGAAAACTGCGGCGACCTGCCGCAGCAGCCGATGAACCAGTGCTTCTACCGCGCCTACGAACGCGCCGATGCCGAGATGGCCGCGCAATGGAAGCTCACCGCCGCGGCGATGAAGCAGGCCGACCGCGATCTCGACCGGACCTATGACAAGGACCCCGGCTACTTCGATACCCTGCTCGCCGGCCAGCGCGCCTGGCTGACTTACCGCGATCAGCAGTGCCTGAGCGCCAGCTTCGAGGCGCGCGGCGGCTCGCTTGCGCCGACGCTCAACAGCACCTGCCGGATCACGCTGACACAAGAACGAACCCGACAACTCAAAGCCTTGGTGGAAGTCGAAAACTGATGTTCAAGAAAATCCTCATCGCCAACCGCGGCGAGATCGCCTGCCGCGTCATCAAGACGGCGCGCCGCATGGGCATCCAGACGGTTGCGGTCTATTCGGACGCCGATGCCCGCGCGCCTTTCGTGCAGATGGCTGACGAGGCCGTCCACATCGGCCCGTCACCCGCCGCGCAGTCCTACCTGATCGCCGACAAGATCATCGCCGCCTGCAAGCAGACCGGCGCCGAGGCGGTCCATCCCGGCTATGGCTTCCTGTCCGAGCGCACCTCGTTCGCCGAGCAGCTTAAGGCCGAAGGCATCGAATTCATCGGCCCCCCGGTGAACGCCATCGCCGCGATGGGCGACAAGATCGAATCCAAGAAGCTCGCCAAGGCTGCCGGCGTCAATGTCGTCCCCGGCTTCGTCGGCGAGATCGAGGATACCGAGCACGCGGTGCGCATCTCGGACGAGATCGGCTATCCGGTGATGATGAAGGCCTCGGCCGGCGGCGGCGGCAAGGGCATGCGCCTGGCCTACAACGAGAAGGACGTCCGCGAGGGCTTCGAGGCGACCAAGCGCGAGGGCCTGAACTCGTTCGGCGACGACCGCGTCTTCATCGAGAAGTTCATCCTCAACCCGCGCCACATCGAGATCCAGATCCTCGGCGACAAGCACGGCAACGTGCTCTACCTCAACGAGCGCGAATGCTCGATCCAGCGCCGCCACCAGAAGGTCGTCGAAGAGGCGCCGTCGCCCTTCGTCACGCCGAAGATGCGCAAGGCCATGGGCGAGCAGTGCGTCGCGCTGTCGAAGGCCGTGGGCTATTACAGCGCCGGCACGGTCGAGCTCATCGTGTCGGGCGCCGACCCGACGGGCGAGAGCTTCTACTTCCTCGAGATGAACACGCGTCTCCAGGTCGAGCATCCGGTCACCGAATGCATCACCGGGGTCGACCTCGTCGAGCAGATGATCCGCGTCGCTTACGGCGAGAAGCTGGCTTTCGGCCAGGACGACGTGAAGATCGACGGCTGGGCGATCGAGAACCGCGTCTATGCCGAAGATCCCTATCGCGGCTTCCTGCCCTCGACCGGTCGCCTGTCGCGCTATCGTCCGCCCGTCGAAGGCTGGACCGATGACGGCCAGGCCAACGGCCGCCGCGGCATCGACGGCATCCGCGTCGACGACGGCGTCTACGAAGGCGGCGAAGTCTCGATGTTCTATGATCCGATGATCGCCAAGCTGATCACCTGGGGCGAGACGCGCGACGAGGCGGCCGACTTGCAGATCGCCGCGCTCGACTCTTTCGAGATCGAAGGCCTTGGCCACAACATCGATTTCGTCTCGGCGATCATGCAGCATCCGCGCTTCCGCTCGGGCGAACTGACCACGGGCTTCATCGCCGAGGAATATCCCGAAGGCTTTCACGGCGCCGCGACGTCTGACGAGACCAAGGCAAAGATCGCCGCGGTCGCCGGCTTCGTCGCCACGGCTCGCGCCGACCGCGCGCGCAACGTCGACGGCCAGTTGGCGCACCACCTGCCGCCGCCGAACGAGTGGAGCGTCAAGATCGGCGACCGCAGCTTTGCGGTGACGCTCGATGACGAGACGATCTCGGTCGACGGCACCGAAGTCGACCTCGCGATGGAATATACCCCCGGCGACAAGCTGATCCAGGCGGAGATCGACGGCGAGCCGATCGGCATCCGCATCGAGCCGACGCGCACCGGCCTCAAGGTGACCACGCGCGGCGCGATCCATAAGGTCGAGGTCCTGCCGGCGCGCCTGGCCCATCTGACCAAGCACATGATCGAGAAGGTGCCGCCCGATCTCTCCAAGTTCCTCATCTGCCCGATGCCCGGCCTGCTCGTGCGGCTCGACGTCGCCGAGGGTGACAAGGTCGAGGCCGGCCAGCCGCTCGCGGTGGTCGAGGCGATGAAGATGGAGAACATCCTGCGCGCCGAGAAGTCGGCGACGGTGAAGAAGGTCAATGCCAAGGCCGGCGAGAGCCTGGCTGTGGATGCGATCATCCTCGAACTCGAATAACGGGGTTCCGGCCGGGCGATGAGTGGACCGCCCGGCCGGTACATCCGCGGTTCCAGCAATCCTTTGTAACACGACATTGCGCCGGTCCCGCCGTTAAGCGGCGGCATGATTTCGCCTTCGCATCGAATCGTTGCCCTGTCGGCTGCCTTTGCCGCGCTCGCCTTCGGCTCGCCGTCGCATGCGGAAACGAGCCAGGACGAGCAGGTCTGGCTGCAAATCGTCGCGCAGGGGCCGGTCGCGGGCAAGGTCGTCTACCTCGCCGAATTGCAGCCGCGCTTTGGTGATCGGGCCAAAGGCCTGTCGCAGATGGTGATCCGCGGCGCGGTCGGGGTGAAGATCAGCGATCGGGTGACGATTTACCAGGGCTACGCCAACGCACGTACACCGGTCGCGGGCCGGACCGACACGGTGGAAAACCGCTCGTTCCAGCAGATCAGCTGGGCACTCGGCAATCCCGGCGGCGTCGCGCTGACCTCGCGCACGCGGCTCGAGCAGCGCTGGTTCTCGACCGGCGATGAGGTTGGCTGGCGGCTGCGCGGATCGATTCGTGCGGCCGTGCCGGTACGAGCCGACGGCAAGATAAAGCTGATCGGATCGGTCGAAGTCTTCGTCGCGCTCGACGACACCGACTGGGGCGCGAGGAGCGGGCTCGACCGGGTGCGTGGCTTCGCCGGTGTCGAGCTGCCTTTCTCGGGTAAGTCGACCGTCGAACTGGGCTATCTGAACCAGTATGTGAACGGCGCGAATGGGCGCGATCAGATGGATCACGTCGCCGCGATCAACCTAGTGCTCCGTCCGTAAGGCCTCGCCCTTGCCGCGCGCCCGCCGGCCATGGCAAGGGCGCGCCATGACCAAGACTTTTGCAGAATTACTGGCGCAAGCGACGGTGCTCGCCGACGGGATCGCCGTGAGCGTCCCCGAAACCTGGCACCAGGGCCGCACGGCCTACGGCGGCTTCTCGACCGCGCTGACTCTGGCGGCGGCGATGAAGGTGGGCGGCGAACTGCCACCGCTGCGTTCGGCGCAGGTCTCCATGATCGCGCCCGTCTTCGGTGAGGTCGAGGTCCGAGCACGGCTCGTACGGCGTGGCCGCAATGCCGTTTGGATGGCGGCGGAGATTGTGCGGGAGGGCGAGGTGGCATTCACTGCCAGCTTCGTCTTCATGGGCCCGGTCGACAGCGCGCTGCATATCAACGACCGCCCGGCGCCGACCGATCGGATCGCGCTGGCCGATGCCCGCAGCTTCGTCAACGAGCGCGGTCCGGCCTTCCTCTACAACCATTTCGACGTGCGCTTCGCCCTGCCCAGGGGCGAGGACAAGCGGCCGGAGATGTGCTGGTGGGTGCGGGCGCGCGATCGTGCGGGGATCGACCCGATGGTCGAGCTCATCCTCTGTGCCGATGCCCTGCCGCCCGGCGTGATGTCGCTGCTCACGCCGGCGACGCCTGTCTCGACGATGCAGTGGCAGGTCAACCTGCTGACCCCGGCGCCCAAGACCGAAGACGGCTGGTGGCTGCTGCGCTCGACCGGCGACTATGCGGAGCAGGGCTGCTCGAGCCAGCGCATGGCGATCTGGAACGCCGAGGGCGCGCCGATCCTGGCGGGCATGCAGTCGGTGGCGCTGTTTGGGTGACCGTTACTGCGAACTGTCCAGAGTGATCTTGTCATCGTAGCGGAACGTCGCGGCCTGCCATGTTCCGCCCAGCTTGATGACGGTGAATATCCAGCGCGTGAGATACTTCTCGTGCTGGCAGATGTAGAGCCGGGTCTCCGCCCATGAGCCGGTCGCGGTCTTCTCGTTGAGCTGGCAATCGCCGAGGCGGCCGTAGGCGGCGAAAACGCCATCCGTCTGGACCACGACATATTCGAGTTCCGTCGTTTTTGCCCGCATCATGGCATTCGTCGCCATGTAGTCGGTGACCGCCTTTCTCGTCTGGCCGCTGCGTATCGCGGTGAAAAAGGGATCGATCAGCTTGTCGATCTGCGCGTCGTCGACTGCGCTCGGCGGCGGAGCCAGACTTGCCGCCGCGAAAGCGGGTGACTGCCAGAGACAGGCAGCAAGCAGGGCCGCGGCGCGAAATTTCATGGACGTTCCCCCCCTAGATAACGACGCGCTTTGTTGCTGTCCGACGAGCGGGACGCAAGTGGCAAATCCGGAACTGCGAGTGTTGCCTTGTCTGGCTAAGCACACGCCCCATTTGGAAAGTATGACCTCGACCATCTGGACCATCGGTTACGAGCAGGCAACCATCGAGCGCGTGATTACCGCCCTGCGCGAGGCGGGGACCGAGGTGCTTGCCGACATCCGCTACCTGCCGTTGTCGCGCCGTCCGGGCTTCTCCAAGTCGGCCCTGGCGGCGGCGGCGCGCGAGGCGGGGATCGATTATCGGCACATCAAGCCGCTGGGCACGCCGGCCGAGGGGCGGGCAGCCGCGCGGCGCGGGGACCATCCCGAACTTGCCAGGGTCTATGCCGGCCAGCTCGAATTGCCCGAGGCTCTGGCCGCCATGGCCGAACTGCGCGACCTTGCGGGCGAGAAACGCGTGGCGCTGCTCTGTTATGAGCGCGAAGCCAGCGAATGCCATCGCAGCCTGCTCATCGAGGCGCTGCTGGCGGACTTCGCCGTGGTCGATCTCAAGCCCTAGCCTCATCCGAAAAGCGATGCGACAGGAACAGCTTGAATAGCACGAAGGCCACCAGCCCGACGACCGCGGCGCCGACGTGGACCAGCCAGAACTGTTCTATCGGCATCGTCGAATACCAGCCGCCGACCTTGCCCACGACGTAGTTGGCGAGGAAGAAGGACAGGTAGTAGATGCCCACCGAGGTCGCCGCGAGCTTGCGCGGTGCGATCTTGGTCACCAGCGCGAGGCTAACCGGGAGAACGTGGCCGAAGCCCATGCTGTTGAAGAAGTGGAACAGCACCGGCCAAAGCAGGCCGACCTTGCCCGACCCCGCCGTCAGCGCCGCCATGTAGAGGCATAGCGCGCCCACGACGGTGAAAACGCTGCCGATGACCAGCTTGCCAAGCTCGTCCGGCTCCGGCCGGCCGCTGTCACCATACCACTTCCAGAACCAGGTGATGCCGACGAGCGTGACGAAGCTCATCGCCGAATCGAGCGTGATCATCCAGCTCGTCGGCACTTTCATGCCGAGGAAAGTAAGATCGAAATGCTGATCGGCCCAGACGAGATAGGCGTTGAAGATCTCCTGGTTGGGCAGGAGCGACACCGCCAGCGCCGGCACCAGCACGAGGAGTGCGGCGATGCGCGCGCCATCGCCTTTCTCGAAGCTAGGCTCCTCGATCCGCGCCGTTGCCGGGCGGTCGCGCTTGTCGATCGGCAGGTGGGGTCTGGCCTTCAGATAGAGCAGCAGGCCCAGCACCATGACTACGCCCGCGCAGCCGAAGCCATAGTGCCAGCCGACATTCTCGCCGAGCGTCCCGGAGATCAGCGGTGCGACGATCACGCTCACCTGGATGGCGATGTAGAAGATCTGGAAGGCCATCGCGCGGCGCAGGTCGTCGGGCCCATAAAGCTCGCCCACCTGCGTCGCGATATTGCCCTTGAACAGGCCGACGCCGACGATCAGGCAGAGCAGGGCCAGCAGGAAGGCCGGCTGGATCGCCATCAGGAAATGGCCGAGCGACATGATGAGGCCGCCGGCGACCAAAGCGCCGCGCCGCCCCAGCCATTTGTCGGCCAGAATGCCGCCCAGGATCGGCGTCAGATAGACGAGCGCCGTGTAGTTGCCGAAGATGTCCGAAGCGAGCGGCTGACCCGTCTTGCCGCCGTACCAGTTCTGCTGCAGCCAGCCGAGGCCGAGCACGCTGCCGGAATGCTCGGGCAACAGCAGGTAGTTGACCATGTAGAGCGTGAGCAGCGTCTGCATCGAATAGTACGAGAAACGCTCGCATCCCTCGACGAAGGCAAGGTAGCCGAGGCCTTTGGGATGGCCGAGAAAGGCGCGGTCGTGGTCCGGGGCGGCCTGAGGAAGTTCTATGTCAGGCGTAGCTTCGGCAACGGTCAATGCGGTCTCCCGAGTTTAATTGCTTACATGTCTGTTAGCAATTTGCCGTCGGACGGCAAGCTCAATCGCGCCCGTGCTTGCCGCCGCCGCCGCCACCGCCGCCTCCGCGATCGTTGCGTGCTTGCTGCGGCGCCGCCGCCTGCTGACGCTGGGCGTGCTGCTGTTCACGCTGGGCCATTGCCTGCTGCTGCCGCTGCGCGTGTTGCTGCTCGCGTTGGGCACTCATCTGCTGTTGGCGCTGAGCGCGTTGCTGTTCGCGTTGCGCGCTCATCTCCTGCTGGCGTTGGGCACGTTGCTGTTCTCGCTGAGCGCCCACCTGCTGCTGGCGTCCGGCACGCTGCTGCTCGCGTTGAGCGACCATCTGCTGCTGCCGCTGGGAGCGTTGTTGCTCGCGTTCGGCTCCCATCTGCCGCTGACGTTCTGCACGTTGCTGGTCACGCTGGACGACCAACTGTTGCTGGCGCTGGGCACCCATCTGCTGCTGACGTTGTGCGCGTTGCTGGTCGCGCTTCGCCAACATCTGCTGTCCGCGTTCGGTGCGCTGCTGTTCGCGCTGGGCGAGCATCTCTTGACCGCGCTGGCCGCGCTGCTGCCGCTGAGCAAAGCTCTGTTGCTCGCGCTGATCGCGCGGGCTGGCCATCTGCCGGCCGCCTCGACCATGTTCGTCAGCCTGTCTGGCGGCGAAGAATGCCGAGCGTCGACTGTCCTCCTGCTGCTGGAACCGGTGCGGATCGGACTGCCGGTCCTGCTGGAATCGTTGCCCGCCGTGCATTTCCCGGCGATCCAGGTTCCGCTGCTGCGATGCCTCGGCGAACTGCGACCGACCACGCCGATCACTGCGCGCCAAGGAGGGCTCCTGGCGGAAGCCGCGGCGCTGGAAGTCATCGAACTGGCGCGCCATCACGGTGCGGGCCGCGCGCTCCTGGCGCCAATGCGAACCCTGCTGGTCGCGGGTGCGGTCGTGATAGTTCGACCAGGCTGGATTGTTCCTGCGCCGCGATTCCCAGATAGCGTTCGACCGCTCGATCTGCCTACGCTGCGCCGCCCAGTTGGCGCCGATCACGCCGCGCCGGTCGTCGCGCGCCGCAGCGCGAAGCTCGCGGCCGCGCACGAAGTAACGGCCGGCATAGTCCCACCGCTCGCCGTAGCGGTCGCGTGGCAGCGGGCGGCCGTAGTTGTCGTAGATAACGACGAGCGAGGGGCCGTCGTAGGCGTAGCTGTAGTAGTTATCGCGCACGAGATAGGGCGTGTCGTAGCCCGGCTCGTAGTAGTAATAACGGTAGCCGTCGTCGACGGGCTCGAGATAGACGGTCGAGCCGTCATACCCCTCCCAACCCCAGGGGCTGACGTCATCGTAGTCGAAGGCGTAGTCGGGCGGGGCGTCGAAGTACGCATCGTCGTAGTAGGCGGCGCGGTCGAGGTACGCGTAGTCGTCGTAATCGTTCGCCAGGTGGCCCAGCGCCGGTCGCGGTGCCCGCGGTAGCGCGCCGACATCGGGCGCGGCGATCAGCGGCGTGGCCGGGCCGGGCTCGAGCGGCATGGAGGACGGCAAAGGCGGCAGTTGCGCCTCGCTGAGGGCGGAATAGCTTTGCTCGCTGCGCGGCGACTGGCTGCATCCGGCAAGTATCACGAGCCCGGCGATGCAGGAGCCGGCGAGGGCTTTGCTGAGGATCGTCTTCATGGCTTCGTTAACTCTCGATAATTGGTTTTGTGCCTAATTTAACGCTTTGGTTAACGCGTTGGCGCTGAATAGGCCGTGGCTGCGCGGCTTAGCCTGCGTTCATCTTGGCGCGCTTCATCGTGAACAAGCCACGACTGGCCCGAGCTTCGATACGGGAGCCGGCGTTTTGCCCGTTGGCAGCCCGCCGCGAACCATGCGATTGACGTGCCTCGAATTGAACGGGATGCGCTGGGACGCATCGTTTTTGGGAGACGCCATATGGGCCGGTTGGACGGAAAAGTGGCAGTAGTCACGGGTTGCAGCCAGGGTATCGGTCTTGCCATCGCTGAAGTCTTCGCCCGCGAGGGCGCGGGGCTGGTAATCTCGGCACGGCGCGGCGACGTGCTCGACGAGAACGCGCGGCAGCTCGAAGCCGGCGGGGCGAAAGTCGTGGCGGTAGAGGCGGACGTCGCCAAGCGTGAAGACGCCAACCGCACCATAGCCGCGGCGATCGAATATTTCGGTCGGCTCGACATTCTGGTCAACAATGCCCAGGCGACCAGGCAGGCGCTGGTCGAGAACATCACCGACGAGGCGATCGAACTGACGCTCGGCTCCGGTCTGCTCGGCACGCTTTACCACATGCAGGCGGCCTTTCCGCATCTCAAGGAGCGCGGCGGGTCGGTGATCAACTTCGGCACGCGCCAGGGGATCTACGGCGAGCCGGGCGACGGCATCTACGGCGCGGGCAAGGAAGGCATCCGCGCCCTGTCGCGCTCGGCGGCTCGCGAGTGGGGCCAGTTCGGCATCCGCGTCAACGTGATCAATCCCGCGGCGATGAGCCCGGGCGCCGCCAAGTTCTTCGCCGAGAACCCTGAGCGCGGGCAGCAGTACATGGACGCGATCGCGCTGCGCCGTTTCGGCGATCCCGCCGGCGACATCGCCCCGATCGCGGTGTTCCTCGCGAGCGAGGATGGGCGCTATCTGACCGGCCAGACGCTCAACGCCGATGGCGGGCAGGTGATGCTCTAGCGCGGGTGGAGGCCGGCCAGGGCGATCCCGGCGAGGTTCTGCGCGCGTTTGACGTAGCGGATTAGCGGCGGGCTGCCGCCGGCGAGTTCGCGGAAGGATTCGAGGTGGTTTGCCGCCGAGCCGCGGCATTTCACGGTGCCGTTGGCCGGTCCGATCACCGCGACTGCATCGCCGAGCAAGACGAAGTCGGTGCCGAGTGTCCGGGCGATGCGCAAGGCATGGATCAGCGCCAGCCATTCGGCGTCGCCATTGGTGCCCTGGCCGAGGTCGCGGAACAGGTGCGTCTGCCCGGCCGCGAGCACCGCGACCTCGATCGGGCCGGGATTGGGCCGGCAGCCGCCGTCGAAGAAGACCTTTACGCGGGAGGGCATGTTCGGGCTTGCGATCTTCGGCTGATGGGCGATGAGGGACCATGTCGCGGCTGATCCTGTTCAACAAGCCTTTCAACGTGCTCTGCCAGTTCACCGACAGAGGCAATGCGGGCTCGGCGCGGCAGACGCTGTCGGACTTCATCGACGTGCCGGGCGTCTATCCGGCGGGGCGGCTCGATCTCGACAGCGAGGGGCTCTTGCTGCTGACCGACGACGGCCGGCTGCAGGCGCGGATCGCCGATCCCAAGTACAAGACGGCCAAGACCTATCTCGTACAGGTGGAAGGCGATGCCGGCGAGGACAGCCTGGCGGCGCTGTGTAAGGGCGTCCGCCTGAAGGACGGACTGACGCTCCCGGCCGAGGCCGAACGCATTGACGACCCCGCGCTCTGGCCACGCGACCCGCCGGTGCGCTTCCGCAAGAGCGTGCCCGACTGTTGGCTCAAGCTGACGATCCGCGAGGGCCGCAACCGCCAGGTCCGCCGGATGACCGCGGCGGTCGGCCATCCGACCTTGCGGCTGGTGCGCTGGCGGATCGGCGACTGGGGTCTCGACGGGATCGCGCCGGGGGAATGGCGCGAGGTCGCGGTCGAGACGCTCAGTCCGGCTGGTCGAAGGCCACGCTTCCCTGGTTGAACAGCGTCGCGAGCAATTCCATTGCCGCGTCCGATTGCAGCAGGTCGGGGGTGACCGTCAGGCGGTCCTGCGCGCAAATGCTTTCGGCCAAGGCCGTTATGTCGGGGCCATAGTCGAAGCTTTCCCCGTCGACGAACAGGAGCCCCGACCGGACGAAGGAAAAACGGCTGGCGGGATTGCGGCATAGTGTGCCGTCCCTGGCCAGTTGCTCCCGCAGTTCCTCGACGGTGATCGGTTCTTCGGGCGTCCAGTCGACATCGGGATATTTGCGCGCCGAGGTGTACGTACCGAACCATCGCGCGAAGGCTTGCTGGTCGCCCAGCTTTTCCGCGATCATCGCTTGAAGCCGGTCGAGCGCTTGCGGTCCGATCTCGCCCGGGTTCGCCTGAGCGGTGAGGTCCAGGTCGCCGTAGCGGTCGTCCTCATCCAGTCCGGCCAGCACATGGTCGCACCAGTGCGCGATCAGCTCGCTGCGCGACGGGGCGCGGAAGCCTATCGAATAGGTCATGCAGTCGTCGCCGACTGCGACGCCGTTGTGCGCAACGCCGGGTGGGACGTAGAGGATGTCGCCGGGTTCGAGCACCCATTCCTCGGTCGGCGTGAACTCGGCCAACAGCCGCAAGTCATCGTGCGCCAGCAGCTCGGTTGCGGCGTCGCACGTGCTGCCAATCTGCCACCGGCGCTGTCCAAGGCCCTGGATCAGGAACACATCGTACTGGTCGAAATGCGGCCCGACGCCGCCGCCATCGCTGGCGTAACTGACCATCACGTCGTCGATCCGCCAGTTGGGCACGAAGCGGAACGGCGCGATCAGCGCGGCGACTTCGGGAACGTGGTGGTCGACCGCCTGGACCAGCAATGTCCAGGGGTGCTTGCCGAGCTTGCCGAAGCGTGATTCGTCGAAAGGCCCGTGCTCGGCTTTCCACTGCTTGGGAGTGCGGCGGACCAGCCGCGCCTCGTTACCGTCTTCGCAGGCAAGGCCCGCCAGTTCGTCAGGCTCGAGCGGATTGGTCCAGGCTGCCCACGGGTTGCGGATCAGCAGCGGATGCTTCTGCCAGTAGTCGCGCAGGAACGTGTCGGCGTCGAACCGGGCCAGCTCCATGCTAACGCCTCAGCTCTTCCTCCAGGAAAGCGGCGACGTCGTCGAGTTCGACGTCCTTGGCGAGGAAGGTCTCGCCGATCCCGCGCATCAGCAGGAAGGGCAGGGTGCCCGCGTCCATCTTCTTGTCGTGGAGCATGTGCGCGACGAGGTCGCGGCCGTCGCAGTCGAGCCGCAAGGCGGAAAGCTCGCTCTTCATGCCGACGGCGGCGAAATGGCCGGCGACGTGCTCCGCACTGGCCCGCGGCATCAGCCCGCGCCGCGCCGAATAGCGCGCGGCCAGCGCCATGCCGATCGCCACTGCCTCGCCGTGGAGCAGGAAGTCGGAATAGTGTGTCTCAGCCTCGAGCGCATGGCCGAAGGTGTGGCCGAGGTTGAGCAGCGCGCGCTTGCCGGTGGTCTCATACTCGTCCTCGGCGACGATCTTCGCCTTGGCCGCCACGCTGTAGGCCACGGCATATTCGCGCAAGCTCGCATCGCCGGCGAGCATCGCCGCGCCGTGCTCGTCGCACCAATGGAAGAAGTCGAGATCGCCGATCAGTCCGTATTTCACCACTTCAGCATAGCCCGCGCGGAGCTCGCGTTCGGACAGCGTATCGAGCACGGCAAGGTCGGCCAGCACCAGCGACGGCTGGTGGAACGCGCCGACCAGGTTCTTGCCTGCGGGCGTGTTGATCGCGGTCTTGCCGCCGACCGAGCTGTCGACCTGGGCCAGCAGGCTCGTCGGCAGCTGGATGAAATTGCAGCCGCGCTTGACGATCGAAGCCGCGAAGCCGGTAAGGTCGCCGATCACCCCGCCGCCGAGCGCGAGGATGTGATCGCCGCGCTCGATGCCGAGGTCGAGCAGCCAGTCGACCATGCGGGAAAGCTCGTCCCAGCTCTTCGTGCCTTCGCCGGCCGGCAGAATGCGCCAGTGCGGGGTATGACCGGCATCGTGCAATGCGGTTTGGACGACCGCGCCCCAGTGCCGATAGACGTTCTCGTCGGTGACGATCGCGACGTCCGGCTTGCGCAGCCGTCCGCGGCAATGCGGCACCAGTTCGGCGAGCAGCCCGGCGCCGACGCGGACTTCATAAGGACGGCCGGCGATGTCGACGGGGATTACAGCCATTGTCCGATCCCTTGTAGCACTCTGGTAACGGTGCGGCTGTGCGGGCCGTTCCCGCTCACTATGTGAATCGGCGCCTGCCCATAGTGGGGCGCCCGCTCGTCGCGCAGCCGTGAGAGGATCTCGCGCGGATCGCCCTGCTGTAGCAGCGGGCGGTTTTCCTTGCGCGAGGTGCGCTCGACCAGCGTGTCGATGTCGCTGTCCAGCCAGACTGCGATAGCGCGCTCGAGGATCAGGCCGCGGGTTTCCGCGTTGACGAAAGCGCCGCCGCCCGTGGCGATCACGCGGTGGCCCACCCCGTCTTTGGCCCCTTCCTGGATCAGCCGGGCGATCACCCGTCGCTCGCCGTCGCGGAAATAGGGCTCGCCGTGCGCCGCGAAGATCTCGGGGATGGTCATCTGCGCGGCCTCTTCGATCTCGTCGTCGGCATCGACGAAAGGCCAGTGGAGCAGCGCGGCGAGGCGCTTGCCCACGCTCGACTTGCCCACGCCCATCATGCCGACCAGCACGATCGGCCGGTCGATGCGCCGCACCAGGGCCTCTATCTCGCCCGCGGAGAGCTGGGTATCGTCAACGTCCATTGCAGCCCCGCCTATAGTTGGGCTAGTCCGCAGCGCAAGGCTGGCGGGAAGGTGAACGAGTGACGGTGTCGATGCGCAAGGGCTTGGTACTGGCAGGCATCGCCGTGATCGTGCTTCTGGTTCTCGCCTATGCCGGGATCGACGGCGGCCGCGAGCCGCTGCGCCCGATTTCTGAGCCCGTCCCCGTTCCGGAGCTGACCAAGTGAAGCCGCTGCATCTTCTCGTCGGCACCGCGCTGGCGCTGACCTCCGGCTGGGCGCTGGCCCAGAAGGCGCCCGAATCGCTGCTGCCGCCGGGCTTCGATGAGCCTGCGCCGAAGGCCGCTCCCCGTGCCGAGCCTGCGCAGGCACCGCGCCCCGCGGCGCAAGGCAATAGTTCCTCGACCGGCAATAGCAGCGGCGCCAGTACCTCAAGCGCTTCAGGGGCGGTCGTCCAGCCGCTGCCCAGCGTGGTGGTGCCCTCCGCTCCTTCGGCCGATGCCATGGCCGCGGCCAGCAAGCTGCCTTCGCTCGACGAATTGTCGAAAATGTCGCCCGAGGAGCTCGAGGAAGCGCTCAACCTCAAGCCGAAGTTTGACATCCCGCCCGCCGCGCGCCGCTCGATGGAGCGGGTCGGGGTGCTCGACCAGAACGAAGGCGGGCTGTCGCCGACTTCGCTCGTCGCGCAGAATGCCTCGCTGATCCGCGCGGCGCTCCAGGGCAACCGCGGCATGATGGTCTCACGCTGGGGGCATATCCTGCTGCGCCGGGCGCTCGCCTCGCGGCTCGATGCGCCGGCGACGATGAATCCTGCCGATTTCACCGCGCTGCGCGCCGCGCTGCTTGTCCGCATGGGTGAGGGCGAGGCGGCCCGTGCGCTGGTGCAGGACATCGATACCGGCAACTACACGCCCGATCTCACGCGTGCGGCGTTCGACTCGTATATCGCGACGGCTGATTTCACCGGCGTCTGCCCGGCCGTGGCGATCCAGGGCGAGGCGATCAGCGATCCGCAGTGGGACATGGCCAAGGCGATCTGCACGGCGTTCCAGGGCGACGGCCAGTCCGGCCTTACCCAGCTCGACCGGACGCTGAACCAGGGCAAGCTGCCCAAGGTCGACGTCCTGCTTGCACAGAAATATGCAGGCGCCGCTGGCAAGGCGCGCCGCGCGGTGACGATCCAATGGGACGACGTTCAGGATATGACGCCCTGGCGCTACGGCCTGGCCATCGCGGTCGGCTTGACCCCGCCCGAAAGCCTGATGCGCAGCGCCGGCGTGCGCTACGACTATCTCGCGGCGACTGCGCCGATGCTGGGCCTGCCGCTCCGTGCCGCGGCGGCCGACCGCGCGGGCGCGGCGGGCGTGCTGTCGAGCGAGGCCATGGTCGACCTCTACGGCCAGATCTACGCCGCCGACGATATTACCGGCGATTGGGCCGACCGCGCCTCGCAGCTGCGCGATGCCTATGTCGCAGCCGATCCCGCCGCTCGGCTGGGCGCCATGGAATCGCTGTGGAGCGCCACGGCGGATGCCGAGCAGCGGTATTCGCGCCAGGTTCTCACTGCCTATGCCGCGGCACGGCTACCGGTCGATCCCAAGCTTGCGACGAATGCCGACGATCTGATCGCCTCGATGCTTGCTGCCGGGCTCGATGCCAATGCGCTGCGCTGGGCCGCGCAGGCCGAGGTGGGCAGCAAGGCTTGGGCGCTGTTGGTCCTCGCCGAACCGAGCCGCTCGCAGCCGGTTTCCTCGGGCGCGGTCGAGAACTTCCGCGACGCCGACCAGAGCGAGAAGACGCGCAAGTCGGCGTTCCTGCTTGCTGCTCTCGCCGGTCTCGGCCGGGTCACGCCTTCGACGGCGAACGGCCTGGCGAGCACCATGGAGATCGATCTTTCGCGCCAGACGCGCTGGACCCGGTCGATCGATCGCGCCGCGGAAGTGAATAATCCCACGGTCGTGGCGCTGCTGGCCGGGCTTGGCATGCAGGGCGATAGCTGGGCGAAGATGACGCCGCTCTATCTCTATCACATCGTCTCGGCGCTGAACCGCGTCGGCCTCGATGCCGAGGCGCGGATGATCGCGGCCGAAGCCGTCGCGCGGGGATGAGTCGATTCCGGGCGAGATAGATTCCTTCCTCGCCATGCTCGCCGCCGAGCGCGGTGCCGCTCGTAACACGCTTCTCGCCTATCGCCGCGACCTCGAAGCCGCGCAGGAAGAGATCGGCGATCTGACGGTGGCCGAAGGGCTGGCGCTGGCGGGGCTCGGCAAGGCCTGGGCCGATCTCGCGCCTTCCAGTCTGGCGCGCCGCTGCTCGGCGCTGCGGCAGTTCTATGGTTTTCTGATCGACGAGGGGCTGCGCCAGGACGATCCCTCGCCATCGCTGCCGCGCCCGACGACGCGCCGTCCGCTGCCGCGACTGCTGTCGCACGGCGAAGTCGATGCGCTGTTCCAGCGGGCCGAGGAGGAGGCTTCGGGCGATCGGCCCGAGGCGGTGCGGTTGCTCGTGCTTCTCGAACTGCTCTATGGGTCGGGATTGCGCGCCAGCGAACTGGTCGGCCTGCCGCTTGCCTCGGTGCCGCGCGATGCGCCGTTTCTCACCGTCGTCGGCAAAGGCGGGCAGCAGCGCATGGTTCCGGTCAGCGGTCGTGCGCGGACAGCGCTGTCGCGCTGGCTGGCACTGAGGGCGTCGGGAGGACGACACCTGTTCCCCCTCGCGTGCAGGGCAGGGGCATCTCACACGGGTTCGCCTGTTCCAGCTGTTACGCGAGTTGGCGGGGCGCGCCGGGCTCGATCCGGAGAAGGTCTCGCCCCACGTCCTGCGGCACGCTTTCGCCACCCATCTGCTCGAAGGCGGGGCCGATCTGCGCATCCTGCAGACCTTGCTTGGCCATGCCGACATCAGCACGACGCAGATCTATACCCATGTCGACAGTGCGCGGCTGGTCGCCCTGGTCAACGCTCGCCATCCGCTGGCGCGAACCAGGCCCGAGTAGGGGGTTGTTAACCCTGTTTGCCTAAACCGAAATATCGATATTCGGAGGACGGCAGGGTGAACACAGCGGCAACCGGATCGGGTCTGCGCACCTGGCTGCTCAAGCCGCAGGTGCTCGACCGCATCGAGCAACTCGCTATCGTCGCGCTCTGGTGTCCTTTCGCGTGGCGGATGCTGGGATCGACCAATCCCTATGCCATGGCGGTGATGCTGTCCGAATTCGCCGTGCTGATCTTCACGCTGCTGCGGCGGCCGACGACCGCGATCTCGGTCGATCTCGGCGACTGGTTGCTGGCCTGCACCGCGACGCTTGCGCCGCTTATGCTCGTCCCGGCGGACGACAGCTTCCCGTCGCTGGCCAATCTGGGGCTTTTCCTGCTGCTCGTCGGCAACGTCTGGCAGTGCGCGGCCAAGCTCGTCCTGCGCCGCAGCTTCGGCATTGCGCCGGCCAACCGCGGGGTCAAGGTGAACGGACCCTACCGCTACATGCGGCACCCGATGTATGCGGGCTATCTGTTCGTTCACATCGGTGCGCTGGTGCTGATGTTCAGCTGGCACAACCTGGCGATCTACCTGATCGGCTGGACCGCACAGATTCGCCGCATCCTGGCCGAGGAACGCCTGCTGTCACAGGACCCGGTCTATAGCGAATATATGGGTCAGGTTCGCTGGCGGCTGCTGCCGGGCATCTTCTGATCTTTCGGAGCTAAGCCCTCCGGGTTGGCGACTGCGGTCGCTTTTGCCGTCGCAATCGAATTACGAAACCGCCGCTTTCTTGGCGGGCGCTGTCGCGCTTCCCAGCCTGGATCAGGCGCGCAGGCCATAGGACAGCGGGCGATCGACAAGAAAAAGGGCCGCAGCTTGCGCCACAGCCCTCATGTCGTTGGTGCTATTGAGGCGAAGCGTCAGCTGGCCATGCTCGACGAGGTCGAGGTGAAGGTCTTGCCAAGCTGCGTGCCCAGGCCCTTCATCGCGCTGATCGCGGCAACCGCGATGAGGGCGGCGATCAGGCCGTACTCGATGGCGGTGGCGGCGGTCTGGTTTCGAAACAGGTTCTTGATGATCTTCATGACGCGTCCCTGGCAGTTTCCCTGGATTCGTCATAACCGTTTGAAATAAATAGGTTATAAAGAGGCGCGTGGTTCGTGCCGCAGTGTGCTGCGGACAAACAAAAAGGGCGGCAGGATTACCTGCCGCCCTCCCTGTTGGTTTAAGCTGTCAGCTTATTAGGCAGCCATCGACGACGAGGTCGAGGTGAAGGTCTTGCCGAGCTGCGTGCCCAGGCCCTGCATCGCGCTGATCGCGGCAACCGCGATGAGGGCGGCGATCAGGCCGTATTCGATGGCGGTGGCGCCCTTGTCGTTGCGGATCAGCTTCTTGATGAACTTCATGGTCAGTCTCCTGGTTTGCAGTCTTCGATTACCCCGTCCGGTGACGATAAATTCGGACAAGCCTTTGGTACTGAGGATTTCTTGACAAACATTTAACTCGCGGCGCCCGCCATGGCGGTCGTAGCTTTGCTCGACATGGTGCCCCAGCCGCTGGAATTGCCGTTGCCGAGGCCTTGCAGCCCGGCGAGCATTCCCAAAACGATCATGGCGCAGATCAACCCGTATTCGATCGCCGTGGCGCCGCGGGTATCCCGGTACAATGATGCTAGAAATGATATCATGGCCCCGTCGTCCCCTGACTTTCGGCGATGGAGCTGTTTTTCGCGGATCAGGCTTAAGAAATTCTTTAGAGGAAACCTTACCTTGCAAAATTTTTCGACACCCGTTTTCGTCGTCGCCGTTGCGCTGGTCGACGGGGAAGGGCGTGTCTTGCTCCAGCGTCGGCGGCTAGGCAGTGAGCATGGCGGCCTCTGGGAGTTCCCCGGCGGCAAGATCGAGCCCGGAGAAACGCCGCAGGCGGCGGCTCTGCGCGAGATCGAGGAGGAACTGGCCATCGGGCTCGACCCAGCCGCGCTGGTTCCGCTCACTTTCGCCAGCGACACCGATTCGCCTCCGCCGCCGCGGAGGGCTTGTGTAATCCTGCTTTACACCTGCCGCTCGTGGCAGGGCGAAGCCGAATGCCGCGATGGCGAGGAGATCCGCTGGTACGCCGCGGGCGAACTGGCGGGCCTGGAAATGCCGCCGCTCGACTATCCGCTCGCGGCAGCGCTGAAGAATGTCATTTAGCCGCTTGCCAAGCCGGAAAGTCCCTCCTAAGAGCGCGCTTCCAACGCGCCCGTAGCTCAGCTGGATAGAGCATCAGACTACGAATCTGAGGGTCGGACGTTCGAATCGTTCCGGGCGCGCCATTTTCTCCATGGCTCAGTATTCTTCTCGCGCTCAGCGCGACGCCGTGGGTTTTGCGGCTCTGAATTAGAGCGCTGCGAACACCTTGGGGGCCTGCGCAGGCCTCATATTCCGCTGGCCAGTTTCGGTGCGGTGCTGCGATTTCCGTTCTGGCGGAAAACGATCCGGCCCATTTCCGAATGCACCAGCAGCACGGTCACGCAGGCAATCAGGACCGGGATGAGCGTCCACCAGACCGCCTCGCGGACAGCCCAGGTGGCGACCTGGATCGCTTCGGAGGCATCGACGATCTTGTCGAGCTTCTGCACCCAGTACCGCCACCCCTCGGTCCACAGCACGACAAGCGCGAGGACCGGCGACCAGCGTAGCAGGAGCGATCCTTGCGGACGGCTCGCAAGGGCGAGAAGCGACGGCATGATCATGATGAGGTGCACCGAGCGGTAGCCGATGTTCTGCGCGGCGAAGTAGCAGCTGACCACCAGTAGCGCGCCCACCAGCAGGAAATTCCGCTGCGTTTCGTCGAGCCGGGTGATTGCCGCGATGAATTCGGCCCGCGTCGCCAGCCAGAGGGCCCAAACCAGCGCGGCAAGGCTCATCGCGACGTGGACGAAGCTTTGCATGGAGGAGGACCAGCCCAGCAGTTCCGCGAGTCCGCCGGCGACTGTCGACGATCCGAACATGTCGCCGAACCAGATGCCCGTCGGAATGAGCTTGAGCGCGCGGGTGAGGTCGTGCCCCATCGTCAGCAGGAACAAGCCGATCCCGGCGAGGACGAGGCACACCACCAGCGCGAAACGACCCGGCTTTTCGCGCGACGCGATCGCCAGCGTGGTCAGCGGATAGTACTTGAGCAGGCCAGCCAGCAGCGCTGCCCCGTAGCCGAAGAGGCGCAGCCCTTTCGAGCGCGATACCAATGCCGCCGCCACGGCGCACAGTGCGAAGAGGACGAGGTCGTTGTTTGCCCGCTCGACCGCGAAGGCGGATGCCGTCGAAATGGCGGCAAGGGCGATCAGCCCGCTCTCGCGCCATGTCCTGCCCACGGGCAACAACAGCAGCGACAGGAAGAACGCGGTATCGACGATCAGCCCGGTGGGCACGAGCCCGGTCATCCAGGCCGGCAGTTTGGCCAGCACCAGCCACAACGGCGAATAGTCGAACACGCGCCCTTCGGGGTCGCAGGGGTTCGTCACGAATACGTCCACGCCCTTGCGCAGGCAGCGTACGGCGGACAGCACCGTGTCCGTATCGAGGAAGACGAAAGGATAGGGTCTGATCCCCCACAGCCTCAGGATTCGCCGATAGACCTCCGATGGGCCGTACAGGTAAAGAACCGCCATGACGGCGAAAGCGATCACCACTGTAAGAAACGGGATCAGCCGCCTGCCAAGAGGCTGATCTTTCTCGCCTTCGTTTTCGGTTAATGAAATACGGCTATTGGGCGATTGATCGCTTGGCATTCCCGGGAAGCCCTCCTGGCGCCGCATCTAAATGAGATTTCTATATCGCGTATTAACCTGTTTCAATTCTTGAGGAAGAGTTCGAGTGATCCAGGGTTTGAAAGTCACGGTCGTACTCCCCGCGTATAACGCCGCGAAGACGCTGGAACAGACCTATCGCGAGATTCCGTTCGACATCGTCGACGACGTGATCCTGACCGACGACGCGAGCCGCGACGATACCATCGCGGTCGCCAGGTCGCTGGGCATCCACACCTTGGTCCACGACAAGAACCGGGGCTACGGCGGCAATCAGAAGACCTGCTACACTAGCGCGTTGGCGCGCGGCGCGGACATCGTCGTCATGCTCCATCCCGACTACCAGTATACGCCCAAGCTCATCGCGGCGATGGCGGGCATGATCGCCTCCGGCCACTACGACGTGGTTTTCGCCTCGCGGATTCTCGGCACGGGCGCGCTGAAAGGCGGCATGCCGAAGTACAAGTACGTCGCGAACCGCTTTCTCACCTTGGTGCAGAACCTGCTCATCGGCCAGAAGCTGTCGGAATATCACACGGGCTACCGCGCCTGGAGCCGCGAGACGCTCGAGCGGCTGCCGTTGCACAGCTGCTCGGACGATTTCGTGTTCGACAACGAGATGATCACCCAGGCCGTCTGGTTCGGCTTCCGCGTCGGCGAGATATCCTGCCCGACCAAATACTTCGCCGAGGCTTCGAGCATCAACCTGAGCCGCTCGATCACTTACGGCATCGGCGTGCTCGGCACCGCTTTGAAATTCCGGATCGCCAGGATGGGGCTCGGCAAGGCGGCGATCTTCGAGGATGACAAGTCCCGGCTGCTGACCCCCGCCGGCGAGATCAGCGTCGAGGCATGAAGCGGGTTGCCGCCGCTCTAGCTGTCGTCGCGCTCATGCTGGTCGCTGCGCTGTCGACCCTGGGCGCGCGCTTGCCTTTCATTGCCGGGTGGATGAGGCAGATCCACGCGCTGGTGGAAGCGGCGAGTGGGAACTGGTTCCTGTTTCTCGTGCTCCAGATCGTGGTTGCGGCCGTAGGGTTCGTGCCGGCCTCGTTCATCGCGATCGCAGCGGGCGCGGCCTATGGCCTCATCGCCGGCTTCCTGTTGTCCTGCGTTGGCCTCATGGTCGGCGGATCGCTGGCCTTCCTGCTCAGCCGTTCGGCCCTCGCGCCGCGGATCGAGCGCTGGATCGCCAAGCATCCGCGCTTCGAAGACCTCGACCGAAGTGTCAGCGCCGACGGCTGGTACTTCGTCTGCCTGATCCGGCTGTCACCGGCCATGCCGTTTGCGCTGACCTCCTATTGCCTGGGACTGACGCGCATCGACTTTGTCGCGTTCAATCTGGGAACGCTGGCATCGCTGCCCGCGCTCGCCTGCTTCGTCGCGATAGGCGCGCTCGGCCGGATGGGCTGGCAGGTGGGAACGGCGCAGGTTGGCTATGTGCAAGGCGCGCTGCTTTTCGTCGGTGTGATCGCGACCGGTCTGGTCGCCTGGCGGCTGCAGCAATTGGTGCGCCGTGCGGCGGCGCGTGAGGCCGGAGCCCAGGACGGCGCCTAGTCGCCCGGCCAATCGCATGCGCCAAACGCATGTGCCATTCTGCACATTGCACGCGGACCTCTGCGTCATTTGGTGCTATGGCGCCTGTCCATGCTGGATGCGGTACTGCTCTCCCGCCTGCAATTCGTTTGGCTGATCGCCTGGCATATCCTGATGCCGGCTTTCACCGTCGGTCTCGCCAGCTTCATTGCCTGCCTCGAAGGACTGCGCCTCGCGACCGGCAACGACGTCTATGCACGGCTGTCGGCGTTCTGGACCAAGATCTTTGCGGTATCCTTTGGCATGGGCGTGGTCTCGGGCATCGCCATGCCTTTCCAGTTCGGCACCAACTGGAGCCGCTTTTCCGACGCTACCGCCGACGTCATCTCGCCGCTGATGGCCTATGAGGGACTGACCGCCTTCTTCCTCGAATCGGCCTTCCTCGGTGTGCTGCTGTTCGGCCGCAGCCGGGTCCCCCCGAGCGTGCATTTCTTCGCCGCGATGATGGTCGCGTTGGGCACGCTGTTCTCCTCGTTCTGGATCATCGCGGTGAACAGCTGGATGCAGACGCCGGCAGGCTATGCGCTGGTCGATGGCCGCTTCGAGCCGCGCGACTGGAGTGCGGTGATCTTCAACCCGTCGTTTCCTTACCGCCTCGCGCATACGGTGACCGGGTTCTACATCACTACGGGCTTCGTCGTGCTCGGGGTGGGGGCCTGGATGTTGCGCAAGGGCACCGGCGGCGATGCGGCGAAGCGGATGGTGTCGCTGACGCTCTGGCTGCTGATGGGGCTCGTGCCTTTGCAGATCTTTCTGGGCGACGCGCATGGGCTCAACACACTCGCGCATCAGCCGACCAAGCTCGCGGCGATCGAAGCGAACTGGCACCGCGAACACCGCGCGCCGCTGACGCTTTTCGCGATCCCCGACCAGCAGGCAGAGAAGAACCACTTCGCGGTCGAAGTGCCGCTGCTCGGCAGCCTGATCCTCACGCATGACGTGAACGGCGAGGTGCCGGGCCTTACCGACGTGCCGCCGCACGACCGGCCGCCCGTGGTGATCCCGTTCTTCGCGTTTCGCATCATGGTGGGGCTGGGCGTTATCATGCTGGCGATCGTCGCCACCGGCACGCTGCTGCGACGCGGCGGACGGCTTTATACGAACCCGCTATTCCTGCGCGCGTGCCAATGGGCCGCGCCGATCGGCTTCGCCGCCGTCCTGGCCGGCTGGACGACTACCGAGGTCGGCCGCCAGCCCTGGACCGTCTATGGTCTGCTGCGCACCGCCGATTCAGTGTCGCCATCGCTGACCGGGGTCGATGTCGCGATCTCGCTGGCCGCTTACATGGTCGCCTATCTGATCATGTTCCCCGCCGGTCTCGCACTGATGGCGCGCATCGCCAAGCGCGGCATCGCAGCGGCCCAGGAGGAGGATCCGATCGAGGCGGGGCGCCCGAAGTCGCCGATAGCGACGCTGCCGGGAGAGCACGTGCCATGAGCCTCGCCGCCTTCGACCTCGTCGCGATCTGGACGGTGATCCTCGGGCTCGCCGTATTCCTCTATGTCCTGCTCGACGGGTTCGACCTCGGCGTCGGGATCCTCTTCGGCCTCGCGCCCGACACGCCCTCGCGCAACGTCATCATGGACTCGATCGCGCCGATCTGGGACGGCAACGAGACCTGGCTGGTCATGGGCTCGATCGGGCTACTGACGGCCTTCCCGCTGGCTTTCGCGATCATCATCCCGGCCGTCTATTTCCCCATCCTGCTCATGCTGATCGCGCTCGTGTTCCGCGGCGTGGCCTTCGAGTTCCGCTATCGCGATGCCGAGCGCCGTGGGTTCTGGGACTACGGCTTCCACTGGGGCTCGATCGTCGCGACGTTTGCCCAAGGGGTGGTGCTCGGCGCTTTCATCCAGGGCTTCGAGGTCGACGGCCGGCACTTCGTCGGCGGCAGTTTCGACTGCTTTACGCCGTTCTCGCTGCTCACGGGGCTGTCGTTGGTGTTCGGCTATGCCCTGCTGGGAGCCGGCTGGCTGGTGCTGAAGACCGAGGGCGAAGTGCAGGCCGGCGCGCGCCGTCAGGGCCGGCTGGCGCTGCTCGGCGTGCTCGCCGGAATCGGCGCGGTGAGCCTCTGGACGCCGTTGATGAATGCCGAGATCGCGCGGCGCTGGTTCGATTGGCCCAACATCGCGCTGCTCTCGCCCGTGCCGATCGTCAGCGGCCTGATCGCGCTGTTCACCTGGCGCGCCTTCCAGGGCCGGCACGACGCCGCGCCGTTCGCCGGCGGGGTCGCGCTGTTCCTCATGTCCTATCTGGGCATCGCCATCAGCCTGTTCCCGATGATCGTGCCCGGGCACTACACGCTGTGGCAGGCCGCGGCATCGCCCGATACGCAGCTGTTCCTGCTGGTCGGCACGCTCGTGCTGCTGCCGGTGATCCTGCTCTACACGGCCTGGTCCTATTGGGTGTTCCGCGGAAAGGTGACCGCAGACATGGGCTATCACTGACCCTTGCCCAGCATCGGGGCCGGCCCTAAGGACGCCGCAATGGCAGACGGCGCACCTCTGGGTCGAACGATCAAGCAGGGCGCAGTGACGACCGCCTTGGGCTTCGCGATCCGCTTCGGCGCGCGCATCTTGTTCCTCTACATCGCGGCGCGGCTGTTCGGCGTGGCGCTGTTCGGCGCTTACAGCCTGGCGGTTGCGGCGATAGAATTGGCCGTTTGCGTCGGCGGGCTTGGCGCCAAGCGGCTGCTGTTCAAGTATCTCGATGCGGCGGGGGATCGCCAGCCGATCCATGTCGTGCTCGATTCGGTACTCACGGTGTTCGGTGCCTGCATGGCGCTAGCGGCGGCGATCATCGCCTTCGTCGCGCTGCTGCCCGAGAGTCTGCTGTCGGCCAATGTCGCCACCGGCCTGACGATCCTCGCGCCGATGATCGCCGGCCAGGCGCTGCTCGACGTGACCTTGGCGGGGACGCGCTGGAAGCACGTGATGCGCTACGAAGTAACGGCGCGCAGCATTGTCGAACCTTACGTCGGTGTCGCCGCGGCGATCGCTGCCTATTGGCTGGGCTGGAACGAGACCGGGCTGCTGGTCAGCTATTGGGCGGGTACGCTCGTCGCGCTCGGCTATGCCTTCTGGGGACTGCGGCGCGCCTATTTCGGACTGCAACTCAGCGCCTACCGCATCGAACCGGCACGGCTGATGGCGCTCGTCCGAGACAGCGCGAGCGCGACGCTCAACGAGGGGCTCCAGGGCCTGTTCGGCCGCGTCGACATGTACCTCGTGGGCTTCTTCCTCGGCGAGGTCGGCGCGGGCATCTACGGCATGGCGCGGCAGATCCGCACGCCGGTACGCCAGGTGCGCCAGAGCTTCGACGGCCTACTCAATCCGATCATCGCGCGAACCATCGCGACGCGGGGGCCAGGGCACACGGGCCTCGCCACGGCCGCCGCATCGCGGCTGATACTGGCGGTGCAATTGCCGGTCCTCGTCGCGCTGGTGCTGATCGGCGAGCCTCTGCTCGCCTCGTTCGGACCGGGCTTCGTCACCGGCTACTGGGCCATGGTCCTGCTGACTGCCGCTGAGATGTTCCAGGGCGCGTTCAGCGTCAGCGACCTCATCATCCTCTACAACCGGCCATTGGCGGCGGTGCGGATCACGGGGGCCAACATCGGCTGCAATGTGGTCGCAGGCTGCCTGCTGATGCCGCAGTTCGGCGTGACAGGCGCGGCGCTCTCGGTGATGATCGGGGTCTTTGCCGGCATCGTCCTGCGCCGACTGACCCTGCAGCGCAGTTTCGGCGTTGCCGTGCCCTTCCACCACAGCGCGGGGCCGATGTCCGCCGCTCTGCTGGCCATGGCCGGCGCATTCGCCGTGCGCAGCCTTGTGAGCGGCCCGGCTTTATGGAGCAACGGCGCCGCGCTCGCCACCGGCCTGCTCGGCTACGCCGCGGCCCTGCGTATCTGGATGGCCGCGGCGCGCGAAGACTGGTCGCTCGGCGAGTTCGAGCCCGAAGGCGCCTGACCTACTCCGCCGCGATGCTCAGCGCCGTTTCCTCGATCGGGCGGTGGTCGATCACCCAGCGCACGTTGCGGCGCAGCGGTTCGATGCCGTCGTGCGGCATGCCCGGCGGCATCGTGTGGATCGACTTGTAGATGTCCATCGCATTGTGGCCCTTGAGCGAGACCAGACGCTGCACCCCTGCGAGCGCGAAGGGATCGAGCAGCCGGTCGCGCAGGCTCTCGGGATAGACGCCGACGGTCTGCGTCGTGTCGTCGCACCATTTGACGACGTCGAGCAGGTCGGCAACGGGGACGATGTTGACCACGCGGTTGTTGAGCTGATCGTAGAAATCGACACGGTCGGGGAAGCGCGAGATCACCACGCCGCCGTTCACGGTGTCGCCCTCGACCGTGTAGAAATCGTCCTCGAGCGCGACGGCTTCCATCTCTGCCTCGAGGTCCTTGTTGGGCTTGTCAGCGGGCGTCGAGAGGATCGGCGGCAGGTTCTGGTATTCAGCGACGACCTTGCGGCCGAGCTCGGCCAAGCGGTCGAGAGACGCGTCGTCAGTTTTGCATTCGACATAAACCAGCCGCGAATTGACGCAGGCGGTCTGGTTGTAGAAGCCCGAGATCGTCGCGATGCCGCGCGCCGCCTCGTCCATCGCCGCGTCGCTTTCCAGCGCTTCCTTGCCGATCACCGAGACCGAGAACTTGGGGTTCAGCGCGGTCAGGTCGATGCCCGGCGTCAGGAACTTCTGGATGTGCTTGACCGAGGACATGCCGCCCCAGGCGGTGATCTTGTCGATGCGCGTGGTGCGGACGATCTGCGAGTCCATGTATTCGTCGCCGCCCTTCCAGTAGGCGACCGCGACGTGCTTGCAGACCGGGTGGCTGGCATCGAGTTCGAGCATGGTGCGCATGATCGCATTGGCGGTCAGCGGGTCGTTCGAGGGCGATTTGATCAGCACGTCGGACTTGGTCAGCGCGCCGCGCACGATCGTCAGCGCAGCCACGACGGGCACGTTGCCCGCGGTGATGTGGAGCTGGCGCGTGCCGACCGCACGGACGCGGCAGTGCGGGCCGGCGGGGGAGGGCACCCAGCCGTCGAGGTAGTCGGCCCCGATCGTGCCGTCGATCTGCGCGAACATCGATACCGGATCGAACATGAGCGGCAGGTCGTCATAGACACCGCGCAGGATCGGCTCGGCGAGCCCGCCCGCGCGCAGGGCTAGGGCGAAGCTCTCTTGCAGGTAGGGATTGTCCTCGAATCTGAGCCGCTTGCCGGCTTCGGCGAGGAAATCGATGATGTCGCGGATCGGCGTCTGCTGCAGGTCGCCGAGCAGCACCGGGTTGCCGAGCACCAGATCGTGGATGTGCTTGTGCGGATCGGGCGTCAGAAAGGTCGCGCCGCCGCGGCCCTTGTACTCGACCGCGTCCTCGCCGGGCTCGATGATCCGGCCGCGGGCGATGATCGGGATGCGATAGGTGTCGGTCATGATCGGCTATCCTTGGGAAACGAAGTCCATGAAATCGTTGTAGGCCTGGGCCGTGCCGGCGCAGGAAATCTTGTCGTCGCCGCCTTCCATCTCGGCGAAGCGGGTGATCACGGGGCCGACGGTCGGACCCTTCCAGCCGCAGCCGCATTGCTCGTCCCAGTCGATCGTCACCTGGTCGCCCGAGATGAAGCCGCCCCAGTAGGTCTCGGCCTGCAGGTCGAAGAAGGCATAGCGCCCGGTCTGCTGGCCTTCGCGCGGCAGCAGTTTCATGTCGCGGTCGAACAGGAAGGGCACGGTGTGCGGCATCGTGTGGAACTGGCCGTTACGGCAGCGCGGGGCGAAACCGCAGCCCTCGGACATGCCGTAGACCATCGAGACCGTCTCGATCCCGAAGAAGTCCTTGACGAAGTTCTCCCAGTCGGGCGGCGGGTCCTTGAGGCCCTTCATGCCGCCGCCGGTAGCGATGAAGCTTCCGGCTGCGAATTCGGGCTTGATGCCCTTGGCGATGCCGTTGCGCGCGGTGGTGATCAGATCGCCGAAAGTGCCGCCGATCTTGACGCGCTGGCCGCGGAACTCCTCGAAAAGCGTATCGAAGAAGGCCGCCACGTCCTGGTCGCGGCGCCTGGCCTGGGCGATCATCTCTTCGCGCGCCTTGAGCAGCGCGGGATCGAGCCCGAGCTTCTGCAATTCGCCGCGATCCTCGGCGCTCTGCATCCGGCCGGCTAGCGACATGAAGTCGGCTGAGAGCCGGCCCTGATAGAGCGTGTGGTAGTGTGCCTCGCCGCCGGCCGCGGGGATGTTGAAAGTGGAGACCATCTTAAGCGCCATCTGGTGGCCGTAGCGATAGCTGGGGAAGAAGGTCTCGATGAACTCCTTCGTCGGATCGACGCCGCTCGACGCGCGGCTTGCCTCGTTGTGGCAGTTGCGGAAGGCGTGGAGTTCTGTCTTCGAGCGCGGGATGAAACTGAGCTTGCCGGTCGTGCCTGTGGAATGGCCGATGAACATGCCGAAGTCGTCGAGCCGCGAGATCCAGTCGTCGATCATCGTCAGGCCCGAGAGGTCCATCGTGGTCAGATCGTGCGTCGTCAGGCGGTTGAGCCAGCCGGTCAGCTTGGGGAAGTCGCGCGTCTCGATCAGGCTGAGCGGGTAGGACTTGTAGACGCGGTGGTCGAAGAACAGCGGCAGCGCGTCCTCGAAGCTGTCGATCTTGGTGATCCCCTCGCGCTTTGCGAGCTTGTCGAGCGCGGCGACTTGCGGGACCAGTTCCTCGAAGCGGCACCGGATGATCCTGAGCTGGACGTCGAGGCAGTCCCGCCAGCTCATCGCCAGGAGTCGCTCGTAGCCGCCGTCGAGCCAGCGCCCCGGATTTTCGGGCGAAAGTCCGCTTTTGTCGAGCACCGCTTCGGTCATCGTTCTCTCCCGCCGGCTTATTTGCTGATCACTTTATTAGCAGGCCGGCCGAAGCGGGTCAATCGCGCCTGCAGCGGCAGAACCTTCCTGATCGTGGGACTTTCCCTACCGACAAATTCGTCTTGACAGTCGATGCCTGCGCACCACGATTCCTGCCGTCTTTCAGGGAAGTTGGCAATGCAACTGCTCAAGCGATCTTTGCGCAATCTCGTGCGCCGACGTGGATGGGACTTCGTAAGAACCCCGAACCTCAATCAGTTCCTCGACAGCCGGAACATCGACCTCGTCATCGACGTAGGGGCCAACGTGGGAGACTATGGCGACCATCTGCGCCGTTGGGGCTATCGCGCGGCAATCATCAGCCTGGAGCCCGCCAGCGAACCCTATGGCAAGCTCGAGAAGCGCATCAGCGGCGAGGCGATGTGGGATGCGATCCGCCTTGCCGCCGGCAGCGAACCCGGAGAAGCCGAGATCAACATTTCCGTGGACGAGCGGTTCAATTCGCTCCTGCCCTTGACCGACCTCGCCCCGAACTTCGACCCGCAATCCCGCGTCGTACGAACCGAAACCATTAAGGTAGAGCGGCTCGACGACATTCTTCGCGGCAAGCCGTTCGCCCGCGGCTTCCTCAAGATCGACACCCAGGGATTCGAGCGGCAGGTTCTCGACGGTGCCGCGGAAACGCTGGCCCGCTGCGAAGGCGTGCAGCTCGAATTGCCCATCGGCCATCTCTACGACGACGTCTGGTCCTTCCGCGAGGCACTCGACCACATGGACAGCCTCGGCTTCGTGCTGGCGCAGAACGTGCCGACGAACACGTTCAGCCATGACCGCGCTTCCGTGATCGAGTTCGATTGCGTGTTCAGGCGCAAGTATGAGCGCTAACGCGAGGCCACTCTAGCGCCAAGCCGCCGGGCGGTTACTTCGCCCGGTTGAGTGCCCAGTCCATCAGCGCAAGTACTTCGTCGTGCCCTTCGGTGATCCCCGTCGCGGCCTCGCGGCGCAGCACCAGCGTCACCGCGTACATCACGAAAGCGGCAGCCTTTGGCGTGACGGGTCCTGCATCGATGCCCTGTTCGCGGAACTGCCGCCCGATCGCCTCAGCCTCGAGCCGGCGCGATTCCGCGACATAGCGCGCGACTTCGGCGCGGATGCCTTCGTGGTGGTTGGCCAGAGCGACGAATTCGAAGACCAGCTTGCCTTCGACCATGCTGGTCAGAGTTTCCCACAGCGACTGGATCGGTCGCTCGCTCGCAACATCTTCGGCAAGACGTTCCAACGCGCGCGCGGTGCGGCGCTGGAAGGTCGCGAGCAGCAGTTCGTCCATCGTTCGGAAGTAATAGTAGACGAGTTGCTGCTTGACCCCGGCTTCGGCGGCGATGCGGCGCGAGGTGGCGGCGCCATAGCCCTCGTTGCGTAGCACGGCCTCGGTCGCGTCGAGCAGGGCATTGGACGTCGCGGAATCCTGCGGGCCCATTCTCCTGTTCGATGCCATCCGCAAGTTCCCCGTCATCGCCCCACTGGTACGGAACGCGAACTAGACGAGTGACGGGTTCGGGGCAACCTTAGGGACCAGAGGGGCCTCAGGCCAGCTTGAGCCGCTTGTAGCTCTCGTCGTCGGGATAGCGGCCGCCCGGCTCGATCATCAGGCCCATGAAGCCATTAGACCAGTCGGACGAGTCCGGATACTGGCGGAACCAGTCGGTGACGACCAGGCGTTTGAGGATGCGCCATTCGTCGCCGCGCTTTTCGAGCGTGTCGACGTAGCGGCCCGAGGCGACCACGTCGGACTTGGTGCCGTCGGGCAGGTTGAGCCGCTGGATGCCGTAGAAATAGCTCTCCACGTCGGCGCTGTTGCCGTGGATCGCGATCAGGATGTTGCCGATGATGTGCTGGGCCTGATCCATCGAGCCGACGATCGGAAACGACCATTCGATCAATCCCTCGACGTCGCCGACGAAGCCGACATGATCGTCGACGCAATCGGGCCAGTAGGCGGTACGCAGCATGTCTGCATCGAGCCGGTCCATCCCGCGCGAGTAACGGTACAGGCATTCCTTGATCGCCTCGCGGTCGGCGAGTTCGTTCAGGATCTGGCTGGTTGGTGTAGTCATCGTATCTCTCCCGGCGGCGCGGGCCGCGTTTGACTGCAGCATTCCTCGCCAACTGACTGATGACAAGTGCACCCGTCCGCCCCATCTTGACTGTGAAGGACGGGTAACTGCGCCTGTCGGTAATGGGATCTAGGATGGACGGGGCGCAGCAAGAACACGAGCCGGCAAGCCCGTCGGTCTGGCGTTATGCCAGAGCCAGCCGGGCCCATGTCGTGATCGACGCCGCCGCCTATTTCGACCTGATGCAGGATGCGATGCTGAAGGCACGGCAGCGGATATTCCTGATCAGCTGGGATTTCGATTCGCGCATCCGGCTCGGTGAGGGGCGGCGCTGGTGGAACCTGCCGCGGCGCGGGGTCTTTCCGGCGAGGCTCGGCGCCTTCATGGTCTGGCTGGTCAAGCGCGCCCCGGAGTTGCAGATCAAATTGCTCGAATGGAACTTCGGCGCGCTGAAGTTCCTCGCGCGCGGCACGATGATCGTCGACGTCGTGCGCTTCTTCTTCAACCGCTCGATCGACCTGAAACTCGATTCCGCGCATCCGATCGGCTGCAGCCACCACCAGAAGATCGCGGTGATCGACGATCGCTTCGCGGTCTGCGGCGGTATCGACATTACTTCGGATCGCTGGGACACGCGCGAGCACCTGCACGAGGACCCGCGCCGCCGCCGGCCGAACAAGCGACTCTATGGCCCGTGGCACGACATCACCATGATGCTCGAGGGCGAGGTTGCCGGCGTGCTCGGTGATCTCGGGCGTGAGCGCTGGCGTGTTGCCGGGGGTGGGGAGATGGCACCCTGCGAATCGCAGACGGAGAGCGCCTGGCCCGACGATCTCGTCGCCGAATTCACCGATGTCGAAGTGGGCATCGCGCGCACCCGCGCTGCCTACAACGGCTGCGAGGAGATCCGCGAGATCGAGGAACTGTTCGTCGAGCAGATCCGCCGGGCAAAGCGGTTCATCTATGCCGAGAGCCAGTACTTCGCCTCGCGCCGCATCGCGGAGGCCATAGCCCAGCGCGTCGCCGAGCCCGATCCGCCCGAGATCGTGTTGATCAATCCGGTTACCGCGCACGGCTGGCTCGAACAGGCGGCGATGGATGCGGCGCGCGTTCGCCTGCTTCACGCGGTCGCCGAGAAGGACCACGCACAGCGCTTCCGCGTCTATGTGCCGCTGACTTCGGGCGGCATGCAGATCTACGTCCACGCAAAGCTGATGATCGTCGACGACGAGATCGTCCGCGTCGGTTCGGCCAACATGAACAACCGCTCGATGGGGCTCGATACCGAATGCGACGTGTTCATCGACGCAGCGCGGCCGGGCAATGGCCACATCACCCCGGCGATCACTGCCTTGCGCCATTCGCTTCTGGCCGAGCACTGCGGCGTTGCGGTCGAACGGCTGGCCGAGGCCATAGAGCGGCTCGGTTCGATGGCCTCGGCGATTGAATCCGTCACCGCGGGCCCGGACTCCGGGGCAAAAAGGCTGGAGCCCTTCACCTTGCGTCCGCTGACGGAAGCTGAAAAGGCGATTGCCGACAACGCAGTGCTCGATCCAGAGCGGCCCGAAGAGATGTTCGAGCCGATTGGCGGCAAGCGCGGACTGTTCAGGCGCGGCGGGATCCTGCGGCGCCCTCGTTAGGTTGAGAGTTCAGGAAGAGAGGACAGATGAGCAAGCACGACCACGAGCACCACGATGGCGACGACGGCCCGCTGAGCAAGCTGCCCGTGCCCGACGAAGTGCAGGACGCGATCCGCACGCTGATCCGCTGGGCCGGCGACGATCCGTCGCGCGAGGGCCTGATCGACACGCCGGCGCGCGTAGCCCGTGCGTGGAAGGAATATTGCCAGGGCTACGAAGAGGATCCGGGCGTTCATCTCGCCAAGGTGTTCCACGAGGTCGGCGGCTACGAGGAGATCGTGCTGCTCAAGGACATCCCGTTCCAGTCGCACTGCGAACACCACATGGCGCCGATCATCGGCAAGGCCTCGATCGCCTATCTGCCGCGCAAGCATGTGGTCGGCATCTCGAAGCTGGCGCGCGTGCTGCACGGCTATGCGCGGCGGCTGCAGATCCAGGAACGCCTGACTGCCGAGGTCGCGCAATGCATCTGGGACCACCTCAAGCCGCAGGGCGTCGCCGTGGTGATCGAGGCGCAGCATGGCTGCATGACCGGCCGCGGCGTGCGCACGCCGGGCGTCGCCATGATCACCAGTCGGCTGATGGGCCATTTCCTCGAAGACCAGTCGAGCCGCAAGGAAGTGCTGAGCCTGATGGGATACTGATGCCTGACGGGGGCGGGGCAGGTTGAACGACGCATCGACGATCAAGCCGCGCAGCGTGGCGGCCTGGCTGCTCGCGCTGGCGCCGGCGGCGATGCTCGCCGTGCTGCTGGCGCGGTCGATCTGGGACGTCGACATCTTCTGGCAGCTCAAGCTCGGCGAACTGACCCTCGCGGGGGCGGTGCCGCGGCAAGAGCCGTTCGCTGCCACACATCTTGGCGAAAGGCTGCCGGCAATCGCCTGGATGGGGCAGGCGGTCATGGCGGCGGTGCGCCAGGCGTTCGGCTGGACCGGCCTGCGGGTGTTCGACGCGCTGTGCTGGCTTGGCGGCTTCCTGCTCGTCGCCGCGGCCGGCCGGCGGCGCAGCGGCTCGGCGGGGGGCGTGCTGCTGGCGCTCGGCGTGGCCTTCTTCGCCGCGCTGCCGCTGGCGAGCATCCGGCCGCAGACCTTCGCCGCGCTGTGCTTCGGCGCGCTGCTGGCGCTGTTGCGGCTCGAAATGAAACCGTGGCAGACGACGGTGCTGGCCGTGCCGCTGCTGCTGATCTGGCAGAATCTCCACCCTTCGGTCAGCGTCGCGGCGGTAGCGCTGGCGGCCCACGCGGCGGTCGGCTGGTGGCGCAGCCTGCGTTCTGGGGCGCCGCGGCCGTGGGAGACGAGCCTGCTCGTTCTGGTCGCCGGGGCGATGATGTTCGCCACGCCCGACGGCTGGTCGATCCTCCAGCTCTCGGCCGAGAACGCCCGCGTCAGCGCGGCCATGGGGGTCAGCGAATGGCTGCCGCTGTGGCATGAAATCAACCGCTTCGTGGCCGTGCCGGTGCTGCTGATCGCGGTCGTGTCGAGCTGGCTGCTGCTGCGTAATCCACGACGGATCGACGGTGCCGAGCTTCTCACGGTGATTGCATTCTTCGCGCTGACGATTGTCACCTATCGCTTCGTGCTGTTCTGGGCGATCGCGCTGATCCCGCTGATCGCTCGCGCCGTGCCGCCGCCGCCGGCCGAACGCCGGACTCCCGCCTGGCTAGCACCTGCTGCCCTGATCACCGCCGCGGTCCTGACGCCGTTGCTGCGCCCGACGCATTTCGATGAGACGATCCCGCTCGCGGCGATCGACAAGCTGCATACGGCGCGCGTGCGCGGCACGATCTTCGCCCATTTCCCCTGGGGCGGGCCGGCGATCGACAGGGGCTATCCGGAATGGCGGGTAGCCTATGACGGGCGCTACTATCGCTACACGCCGCAGGAGTGGGATCGCTATCGCCGGATCTGCTCGGGCGAAATGGGGCTGGCCGAGGTCGATCGCCTCTATCACCCGGCCGGCTTCGTGCTGAGTCCGGCTTGGAATGCTCGGCTGATCGCCGCGTTGCGCCAGGATGTGGGCTGGCAGCAGCTCTCGGCCGACAGCACTGCCGTGGTCTTCAAACGCAAAGCGGCCGCGGCGCCCTGAAGCGCCGCGGCCGCCGTTAGCCTGGAAAAAGGCTCAGAGTTGCTCGAGCATGTGCTCGGCCGAGCTCACCTTGAACTCGCCGGCGGCTTCGACGTTGAGCTGCTCGACCGTGCCGTCGTTGACGACCATCGAGAAGCGCTGGCCGCGCTTGCCGAGCCCGCCGCCGGTCAGGTCGAGCGGCAGGCCCAGGGCATTGGCGAAGTCGCCGTTGCCGTCGGCCAGCATGGTCACGTCGGGCGAGCCGTCGGCGCGGTTCCAGGCGCCCATGACGAAGCCGTCGTTGACCGCGGTGCAGACGATCTCGTCGATGCCCTTGGCCTTGAGCTCGGCGGCCTTGGCGACATAGCCCGGCAGGTGCTTGGCCGAGCAGGTCGGGGTGAAGGCACCCGGCACCGAGAACAGCGCGACGCGCTTGCCCTTGAAATAGTCGCTGGTCTGGACGGGCTCGGGGCCGCTCTCGCCGGCCTTCGAAACCTTTACGTCGGGCAGCTTGTCGCCAACGGCTATCGTCATGGAACGCATCCTTTTCCTGAGGGGTGACTCGTGTCGCGGCAGATATAGAGGCGCGCGCCCTCACGGCAACGGTCGGTGACGGTTAAATCTGCATCAAGGTAGCGGCGAGATCATGGTTAAATCGGCTTTACCGCGGATATTGAAAGATCCCTAAGCGAGGCGAGGCACAGTCCATCCTGCGGGACTACTTCCGCGGGGAGACTACATCATGGAACGGATCAAGACGGCAGCGCCCGCTGCCGAACGGGGGCTGCTGTGCGTATCGCTGGTGGCAATCGCGGCGCTGGCCGCCGGCCTCGCCCTATCGAACCCGGCGCATGCCGCTGGCTCGGTGATGGGGGCCGAGAAGCTGCGCCGCCTCGACATCATGCTGATGGTGACGGGCCTGCGCTGCCGCACGACGGCCGACAACTTCACCGCCGACTACGGCCGGTTCTCCTCGAGCCAGCTGCGCGAGTTGAACCAGGCCAACGACGAGCTGAAGGCCGACATGGCCCGCCGCTATGGCGCTGCCGGTGCCCAGCGCGCGCTCGACCGGCTGAGCACGACGATGGCCAACACCTATGGCCAGGGCCATCCCTGGCTGAGCTGCGCCCAGCTGAAGACCGTGGCGCAGAACCTTTCCACGGTGCGCGGCCGCGCGACGCTTGAGGAAGCGGCCGACCAGCTGCTGTCGAGCTACAGCCCGCAGCAGTTCGCCCTGGCGACGCGTCGCTGAGACTGAACAGGAAGCGCGGATAAGGGGGTTATCCGCGCTTCGCCCGCTTCCCGGCCGACTACCGGGGAGAGCAAGGGCGGCCCCTGACCGGGCCGCCCTTCTTCGTTGCGCGATGCCTGCGAGAAGTCCCTGGAAGGCATATAAAGGAATCTTTATATTTGCCACGTAGCGCCGCTTTGAGTTAAGGGCGCAGCATTCTAGCGTCGCCTGTCCTTGTATTCGGCAAGGACCGTGCGAGCGTCCAGCAGGAGTGAAATTACCGTGGCAACCCTCGCCGAAGCCCGCAACGACTACGTCATCGCCGACATCGGCCTCGCCGATTTCGGCCGGGCGGAGATCAACATCGCCGAGACCGAGATGCCCGGCCTGATGGCGCTGCGCAGTGAATTTGGCCCGTCGCAGCCGCTCAAGGGCGCGCGCATCACCGGCTCGCTGCACATGACGATCCAGACCGCCGTCCTGATCGAGACGCTGACCGCGCTTGGGGCCGACGTGCGCTGGGCCACCTGCAACATCTTCTCGACCCAGGACCACGCCGCCGCCGCGATCGCCGCTTCGGGCGTGCCGGTCTTCGCGATCAAGGGTGAGAGCCTGGCCGAATATTGGGACTATGTCGGCGACATCTTCAACTGGGGTGCCGACACGGACGGCACCACCGCCAACATCATCCTCGACGACGGCGGCGACGCGACGATGTTCGCGTTGTGGGGCGCCAAGCTCGAAGCCGGCCACACGCTGGGCGAGCCCGAGAACGAAGAGGAAATCGAGTTCCAGCGCGCGCTGAAGGCCTTCGTCGCCAAGTATCCGGGCTACCTGACCGAGACGGTCAAGAACCTGAAGGGCGTTTCGGAAGAGACCACCACGGGCGTCCACCGCCTCTACGAGATCGCCAAGAAGGGCGAACTGCCGTTCCCCGCGATCAACGTCAACGACTCGGTCACCAAGTCGAAGTTCGACAACCTCTATGGCTGCAAGGAATCGCTGGTCGATGCGATCCGCCGCGCCACCGACGTGATGCTCGCCGGGAAGGTCGCTTGCGTCGCCGGCTTCGGCGATGTCGGCAAGGGCAGCGCGCAGTCGCTGCGTAACGGCGGCGCTCGCGTGATGGTCACCGAAGTCGATCCGATCTGCGCGCTGCAGGCGGCGATGGAAGGCTTCGAGGTCGTGACGATGGACGAGGCGGTGACCCGCGCCGACATCTTCGTAACAGCGACCGGCAATGCCGATGTCATCACTGCCGATCACATGGCGGCGATGAAGCCGATGTCGATCGTCTGCAACATTGGCCATTTCGATAGCGAGATCCAGATCGCGGCCCTGTCGAACTATGCCTGGAGCGAAGTGAAGCCGGGCACCGACCTGGTGAAGTTCCCCGACGGCAAGCAGATCATCATTCTCGCCAAGGGCCGCCTGGTGAACCTGGGCTGCGCGACGGGCCACCCGTCGTTCGTGATGTCGGCCTCGTTCACCAACCAGACGCTGGCCCAGATCGAGCTCTGGACCAAGGGCGAGAACTACAAGAACCAGGTCTATGTCCTGCCCAAGCACCTCGACGAGAAGGTCGCGGCGCTGCATCTCGAGAAGCTGGGCGTCAAGCTCACCACGCTGACCAAGAAGCAGGCGGACTATATCGGCGTTTCGGCCGAAGGTCCGTTCAAGCCGGATCACTACCGCTACTGATCGGAACGCCGTCCCGGGCTCGGCTCGGGACGGCGCTATCCCCGCGCCTTGCAGGGCGCTGCACTTGTAATCCATCCCGCCCGCTCATACCCAAGGCGCGATGATCCTCAGCCAGACCGCGCTTGTCCTCATCGGAATGCTGCTGGCAGCCTGGACGCTTGCGGCGGGCTGGGCGATCGTGATGGCGCGGGTACGCCAGCAACGCGCCGAGACCGGCCAGCGCGCCAGCCGGCGCCTCTCCCGAATGATCGACAGATCGCCGGCGCTGCCGCTGCTCGTGCGTGCCGACGGGCGGATCGAAGCGCCGCAGCGCCTGGCCAACTGGCTTGGCCTCGAAAGCGTCCCCCAGTTCCTCACCGAGCTCGATTCAGGCGATAAGGGCCTCACTGCCGAGCAACTCGCCGAGCTGACCGCCGAGGTCCGCCGCACGCAGAAGACCGCCGCTCCCTTCCGCATGGTGGCGACGCCGCGCGGCTCGCGGCGCAGCCTCGCACTGCGCGGGCATCTTGCCGATCCGCATGTCTCGCCCGGCGGCGCCGCGCTGGTCTGGGTGTTCGACTTCAGCGACAGCGAGAGCGAACTGGTCAAGCTGCGCGCCGAAGCAGCGCGCGCGCGGGGTGACTTCACCGCGCTGGTCTCGCTGATCGAAGCGGCGCCGATGCCGATGTGGTTCCGCGGCCCCGATGGGCGCCTCCGCCTAGTCAACTCGGCCTATGTCGCGGCCGTCGCTGGGAAGAACGCCGAAAGCGTGGTCGATGCCGGGACCGAACTGGTCGAGCGCGTCGACGGGCTCACCGCCTCGCAGATTGCGCTCCAGGCGGCGCAGCAGAAGCTGCCGATCGAGCGCATGGTCCACGTCACGATCGCCGGCCAGCGCCGCGCGCTGCGCGTCAGCGACCTGCCGCTCAGCGACGAGGGCATTGCCGGCTATGCGGTCGACGTCGAGGACATGGAAGAGCTGGGCCGCGAGTTCAAAGCCTTCCGCGACGCGCAGCGCTCGATGCTCGATCAGCTGTCCGCCGGCGTCGCCCAGTTCGACGCCAAGCGCCAGCTCACTTTCGCCAACCAGCCGTTCCAGCGCCTGTTCGCGGTGACCCCGGCTGCGGTGCTGAACCCGCCGCCGTTCGAGCGCGTGCTCGACATGGCGCGCGACGCCGGCCGCGTGCCTGAGACGCGCGATTTCCAGGTCTGGCGGCGCGAGAAGGCCGAGTGGTTCTCCGCCAGCGAAGCCCAGGAAGAAGCCTGGCCGCTGGCCGATGGTACTCATGTCCGCATCGTTGCCCAGCCGATGCCCGACGGCGGGTTGGTGCTCATTGCCGAGGACCGCACCGAACAGCTGCGCCTCTCGGCCGTGCGTGACACCTTGCTGCGTACCCGGACCGCGACGTTCGACAGCCTGTTCGATCGATCGCGGTCTTCGCGCCCGACGGGCGGATGCAGCTGTGGAACCGGCGCTTTGCTGCAGACTGGGGCCTCGACAGCGATTTCCTCGACACCCATCCGCATATCGAGGAACTGCTCAAACGCATCGCCGCGCGGCTGATGCGCCCGCCGCAGGCCAAGGGCGTCAGCAATGTCGTCCGCGCCGCGACGCTCGACCGCAAGCAGACCGGCGGGCGCGTGAACCTGGCCGACGGCCGCACGCTGGAGTTCGCCGGCGTGCCGCTGCCCGACGGCAACGGCCTGCTGACCGTGCTCGACATCACCGACTCGCAGAAGGCCGAGGAGGCCCTGCGCGAGCGCAACGCCGCGCTGGTCGAGGCCGACGCGGTGAAGACGCGTTTCCTCGCCAACATGAGCTATGAATTCCGCACGCCGCTGACTTCGATCGGTGGCTTTGCCGAGCTGCTGCAGGCGGGCCTCGGCGGTGATCTTTCGCCGACCGGGCTGGAATACGTCACCGCTATCCTCACTTCGGTCGAGCGGTTGGGTGAAGAGATCGAAAGCGTGCTCGATCTGGCGCAGAGCGAAGCGGGCATGCTGCCGCTGATCCGCGAGGAGATGGAGCTCATGCCCTTCATCACCAAGCTGGTCGAGGAGCGCGAGGTCCGCATCCAGCGCGAGGGGCTGACGCTCGACCTGCGCGGCGACAAGAGCTCGGGCCGGATTTCCGCCGATCCGCGCCGGCTCGGCCGCGCTATCGGGCACCTGCTCGACAATGCTGTCGCGGCGACGCCCAACGGAGGGCGCATCCTCGTCGAGCTGTCGCGGCGCAAGGTAAAAGGCGGCGACCTCGCGCGGATCGTCATTTCGGACAACGGGCCCGGCATGGACGCGGCTTCGGTCGCCCGCGCGCTCGAAGGCCTCAAGGTCAGCGCCGACGGCAAGGCGGTCGAGCGCCGCCAGGGCCTTGGCCTGCCGCTCGCCAACAAGCTGATCGAGGCACACGGCGGTACGCTGGAGCTGCTGTCCGAGCCCGGGCAGGGCACCGCGGTGATCGTCGAGCTGCCGTGAGGCTGGACTTGCCCGATCTCGCGGCGATGACGCGGCTGGGCGAGGCCATTGCCGCCGTGCTGAAGCCCGGCGATGTTGTCGCGCTCTCGGGCGGGCTCGGAGCCGGCAAGACGACCTTGGCGCGCGCGATCATCGCGGCTTTGGGGCACGAAGGCGAGATACCTTCGCCCAGCTTCGCCATTATCGAGATCTACGATCCGCCCGCGGTGCGGTTGCCGCTGGTCCATGCCGATTTCTACCGCCTGAAACACCCGGCCGAGGCCGAGGAGATCGGCCTCGACGACTACCGCCAGGGTGCCGCCCTGCTCGCCGAATGGCCCGAGCATGCCGGCGGTTTCGCCCAAGAGTCCGCCTGCCTCGCGATTGCGCTGGAAGTTGAGGATGATGGGAGGATTGCGATTGTGGAAGCAGGGGCGGATTGGCTAGGGCGGCTGCCATGTCCGTAAGCTTGCCCGATGGCATCGACACCTTCCTGGAACAAGCCGGCTGGAACGGCTGCGCGATCGAGCCGCTGGCCGGCGACGCCTCGTTCCGCCGCTACTTCCGCATCCGCCGCGGCGAAAGCTGCGCGATGCTGATGGACGCGCCGCCGCCCAACGAGAATCCCGAGCCCTTCCTGCGCGCCGCCAAGTGGCTGGATGCCAACGGCATGCGCGCGCCGCGGATACTGGCTGAGGATGCGCCGCGCGGCCTGGTGCTGCTCGAGGATTTCGGTCTGGACCGGATGCGCGACTACCTCGACGACTCGCCCGCCGATGAGCGCGAAGTCTATCGCACCGCGGTCGAGGTGCTGGTCGATCTCCACCGCCTGCCGCCGGGGCCGTTCGCCGAATATTCGATGACCGAGTATCTGCGCGAGGTGCAACTGCTGACCGACTGGTATTGTCCGGCGCAGAACCTTCGGGTCGATGGCCCGGGTTATGTCGCGGCCTGGGACGAGGTACTGAAGCCGCTGCTGCCGCGCCAGTGCCCCGGCGTCACGGTGCTGCGCGACTACCACGCCGAGAACATCATGCTGCTCGGCAAACTCGACCAGCAGGGGCTGCTCGATTTCCAGGACGCGCTGATCGGGCACCGCGCCTATGATCTCGTCTCGCTGCTCCAGGATGCACGGCGCGACGTCTCGCCCGAGCTCGAGGCCGAGATGTTCGACCATTACCTGCAGAAGAGCGGCGAACCGGCGGAGGACTTCTTCGCCGACTATGCCCGGCTCGGCGCGCAGCGGAACGCGAAGATCGTGGGCATCTTCGTCCGTCTGTGGAAGCGCGACGGCAAGCCGCGCTATCTCGACATGATCCCGCGCGTCTGGGCGCTGATGGAGCGCGACCTCAGGCATCCTGCGCTGGCGCCGGTCGCGGCCTGGTTCGACGCCAATATTCCGGCCGAACTTCGCCAAGCCGGCGGTGGGAGCTACGCGCTGTGAAGGACCTCGCCAGCGATACCGCGATGGTCATGGCAGCAGGCCTCGGCAAACGCATGCGCCCTTTGACCGCGAGCCAGCCCAAGCCGCTGGTCCGGGTCAATGGTAAGGCACTGATCGACTACAGCCTCGATGGCCTGGCCAGTGCCGGCGTCGCCAACGCGGTGGTCAACGTCCACTATCTCGGCGACGCGCTCGAGGCGCACCTCGCCGCGCGCAAGAAAGGGCCGGCGACTACCATTTCGGACGAGCGCGACCTGCTGCTCGAAACCGGCGGCGGCATGGTCAAAGCCGCACCGCTGCTGCCCGATCCGTTCTTCTGCCTGAACAGCGACAATATCTGGCTCGACGGCCCGCAGAACGTGTTCCGCGAGCTGTCGAACCGCTGGAATCCCGATCAGATGGACGCGCTGCTGCTGGTCGTGCCGCATGCCCGGGCGTTCAACTACCAGGGCAAGGGCGATTTCCATCTCGATCCGCTGGGCCGCATCACCCGGCGGCGGACTGGCCGGATCGCGCCATTCATCTACACCGGCATCCAGATCGTCTCGAAGCGCCTGCTGCGCGATGCGCCCGAAGGGCCGTTTTCGACGAACGTGCTCTGGGAGCGGGCGATCGCGGAGGGCCGGCTGTTCGGGCTCTCGCATACCGGGCTGTGTTGCGAAGTGGGCGACCCTGCGGCTATTGCCCCGACCGAGGCCCTGCTGACCCGTGCCTGACAGGCCGGGACCGAACATCTACTCGATCGCCGCGCACCGCGGTTTCGCCGATGCGCTGGTCGCCGGGCTGATCCCGCGCTACGCCGACGGCGACCTCGGACTGGCGCGGCTGACCTTGCTGCTGCCGAGCCGCCGCGCGGTGCGGACGGTGACCGAGGCGTTCATTCGCTTGTCCGGTGCAGGGATGCTCTTGCCGCGCATGGCGGTAGTCGGCGATCTCGATCTCGACGAGACGCTGGGTGCTTTGCTAGATCCGCTCGGTGCCGGCGCCGAGATCGCGCCCGCTGCCGATCCGACGCGGCGCTGGCTGCGGCTGGCGCATTTCCTGACGCTGGTCGAGGGCGAGAAGGCGGGGAAGGGCGCGGCCTTGCTGCGCCGGGCTTTCGACCTCGGTCGGACGATGGACCGGCTGCTGGTCGAGGGCATCGCGCCGATCGATCTGATGTCGGAGGAGGTGGTCGGCATCGTCGGCGATCTTGCCGGGCACTGGCAGGACTCGACGCGGACCTTCCTGATGGTCCAGCAGTACTGGCTGGCCGAGCTGGCGGAGCGCGGCGAGGTCGATGCGGCGACTCGGCGAAACACACTTTTCGACTATGCCGCGGCGCGCTGGCTGGAGAATTCACCGCCGAATCCAATAGTTGCGGCAGGCGTGACTTCGGCGTCGCCGGCGCTGGCCAGGCTGCTGCGTGTGGTTTCCGAGCTGCCGCGCGGCGCGGTGATCCTGCCCGATCTCGACCTTTCGCTCGATCCGAGGTCTGGGACGCGCTCGGCAACGCCGGAAAGGCGGCAGATGTTGACGGTAGCCAGTTCGGCCGCAATGACGCCGCAACCCACCTGCAGTACCACCTGAAACTGCTGCTCAATCGCATGGGCGTGGCGCGAAACGAAGTGCAGCCGTGGCACCGCGCGGGTATGTCCGCGGCCGAACCGGCACGAAGCCGGGCGATCTCGAACCTGTTCCTGCCGCCAGCTGCCTCGGCGCGCTGGGTGGACCTGCCTGCCGATCAACGCCGGCTGTCGGGCGTGCGCTTGATGGAAAGCGCGCATCCAGGCGAGGAAGCGCAAGCCATCGCCATCCTGATCCGCGAGGCACTGGAAGTGCCCGAGAAGCGCATCGCGCTGATCACGCCCGATCGCGGCTTGGCGGGGCGGGTCGTCGCGCAGCTTCAGCGCTGGGGAATCGAGGCCGACGATACCGCCGGCCAGCCGCTGCCGCAGACTGCCGCCGGGCGCCTGCTACTGCTGCTCGCCGAACTGCTCGCCGAGGACGCGGCGCCGGTGCCGCTGCTGGCGGTGCTGACCCATCCGCTGGTTGCGGCCGAGGCGGATCGTCCGGCGTGGCTCGAAAATGCGCGCAAGCTCGATCTCCGGCTGCGCGGTCCGCGCCCCGCCTCCGGGCTGGAGCCGCTGCGCGCCATCGCCGAACAGGCGAACCTGCGCGACTGGTGGGCGGGTGTCGAAACCACTCTGGGACCGCTGTTCACCCTCGTTGGCGAGCTGCCGCTGGCTTTGCAGCTCGAAACACTGGTCGGCGTCGCCGAGGCCCTCTGCGGCACCCAGCTCTGGGCCCGGCCCGACGGCCGCGCGCTGTCGGCTTTCGTCGAGGAACTGCGCGAGGCGGCGCGGGCCGCGGGCACCCTGCTCGATCCGCGCGAGCTCCACGCCGCCCTGCGCGACGCGATGGACCGCACCGCCGTGCGTCCACCCTGGGGCGGGCACCCGCGCGTCGCGGTCTATGGCCTGATCGAAGCGCGGATGAGCCGCGCCGACCTCGTCATCTGCGGCGGCCTGACCGAGGGTGTCTGGCCCGCCTCGCCATCGCCCGATGCGCTGCTGCCGCCGGCCGTGCTGCGCGCGCTTGGCGTGCCTGGCGCCGACTTCCGCATTGGCCTCTCCGCGCACGATCTCGCCGCCGCGCTCGGCGCGCCCGAGGTGGTGCTGAGCCATGCCCAGCGCGATGAGGGCGCCCCGGTGATCCCTTCGCGCTTCATCCTTCGAGTCAAGGCAATGCTAGGTGATCTTGAGAAAGGACATCAGGAAGTCGAGGCGGTGCGCCTCGCGCGCCAGATCGACGATGCGCCGCCGGCGCCGCGCTATCCGCGCCCCCAGCCGATGCCCAGCGCCGAGCAGCGCAAGGTCGAGATCGCCGTCACCGGACTCGACCGGCTGCGCGGCGATCCCTACCAGTTCTACGCCAGCTCGGTCCTGCGGCTGTCCTCGCTCGATCCGCTCGACGCCGAGCCCTCGGCAGCCTGGAAGGGCACGGCGGTCCACGCGATCCTCGAACGCTGGCACGATGAGGGCGGCGACCTCCTGACGATCGCCGACGAGGAACTCGACAAGATGAGCGCGCACCCACTGATGCGCACGCTATGGCGGCCGCGGCTGGTGGCGGCGCTTGCCTGGATCGGCGAGGAAATCGCCGAACTGCGCGGCGAGGGGCGTGATGTCATCGCCAGCGAGCGCAAGGGCGACATGCTGGTCAAAGGCATCCGCATCCACGGCCGCGCCGATCGCATCGACAGGCTGGCCGACGGCAATCTCGCCGTGGTCGACTACAAGACCGGCCGGCCGCCTTCGGGCGCCATGGTCCAGGAAGGCTTCGCGCTCCAGCTCGGCCTGATCGGCATGATCGCGGAAGCCGGGGGATTCGAGGGCGTTTCGGGCAAGACCGAGCGGTTCGAATATTGGTCGCTGTCGCGCGATCTCAGGCAGCGCGACGAAATCCGTTTCGGCTTCCGCGACGAGCCGATCCTCGAAGGCCGCCGCAAGACCGGCCTGCCACGTGAGGAGTTCATCTCGACCACTGCCGGCTATCTCGTCGACGCGATCGACCGCTGGATCCTCGGCAACGAGCCCTTTACCGCGCGGCTCAACCCCGACATCGGCGGCTACAACGACTACGACCAGCTCATGCGGCTCGACGAGTGGCTGGCGCAGCTCGGCGGGGAGGGGGACGCGGCATGACCGGTCCTGCCAAAGTCCATCCGCTGCACGGCAACCAGATGCATGCGGTCGAGCCCGACGAAACCGTCTGGCTTTCGGCCTCGGCGGGCACGGGCAAGACGCAAGTGCTGTCCTCGCGCGTGCTGCGGCTGCTGCTCCAGCCGCATGTCGAGCCGTCGCAGATCCTCTGCCTGACGTTCACCAAGGCCGGCGCGACCGAGATGGCCGCACGGATCAACGGTACGCTGGCGGAGTGGGTGCGTCTGCCCGAGCCCGCGCTGTTCCAGCGGCTCGAAGCGATCGGCGCGCCTTCGGGCCCCGACACTCTCGCCCGCGCCCGCACGCTTTTCGCCGCGGTGCTCGATTGCCCGGGCGGCGGGCTGCGCATCGATACGATCCACGCCTTCGCACAGTGGCTGCTCGGCGCCTTTCCGCACGAGGCCGGGCTGATTCCCGGCACCCGGCCGATGGAGGACCGCGACCGCATCCTGCTGGCGCGGCAGGTCCTCGCCGAACTGCTGACAGAAGCGGAGAGAGAACCGCTCGGCGATCCGCAATTGCTGACGGCATTGGTCGACCTCAGCCTGCGCATGGGACCGGATGACGTCGAGGTCTATCTGCTGCGCTGCGCCGAGGCGCGCGAGGCCTGGTTCGGACCGGGCTCCTGGCAGGAGCCGATGCGGCCGCGGATCAACCAACTGCTGGGCCTGCGGGCCGATGCCGACGCCTCGCATGTTGCGGAACTTTGCGGCGATGCGCTGTTCGACTTGAGAGCGCTCCGCCGTTGTCTCGACGCCAACAGAGAGTGGAAAGCCAAGACCGGGCAAGATGCCGCTTCGGTCATCGCCGACTGGCTCGACTGCGCACCTGAAGTCAGAGCGCGCGGGCTCGACGGGCTGTACGGCGTGTTCTTCACCCAGAAGGGCACGCTGCGTTCGACCACCTCGCTGGAAAAATTCGATCCCGACTATGCGTCCTACGCCGCGGACGTCGGTGAATGTATTGCCAAGGCACGGGCCTTGGCGAGCCTGCTGGCATTGGCGGAACGCCTTGTTCCCGCGCTGCGGCTCGGCCGCGCCTTTGCGTTGGCCTGGGACGAAGCCAAGCAGCGCGAGGGACTGATCGATTTCGACGATCAGATCCGCCAGGCCGCGGCGCTGCTCAGCACCTCGGGGCTTTCCGACTGGATCCGCTACAAGCTCGATCGCCGGTTCGACCATATCCTCGTCGACGAGGCGCAGGATACGAACAGCGCACAGTGGCGGATCATTGATGCGCTGACGGGCGATTTCTTCGCGGGGCTGGGTCAGCATGACGGCAAGCTGCGCACGCTGTTTGTCGTCGGCGACTACAAGCAGGCGATCTTCCGCTTCCAGGGGACGAGCCCGGAGAATTTCGAGGCCGCGCGGCGGCGCGTGCGCGATTCGATGTTCGGCGCGGCCCGGAATGCCGATGCGCTGCCCGGCCGAAGCGCGGCCAAGGAGCTGCTCGAACTTGGGCTCGACCGTTCGTTCCGTACCGCGCAGCCGGTGCTCGATTTCGTGGACGAGGCAATCGCGGCGATCGGGCATGGAAGCTTCGGCCTAGCCGAGGCGCCCGAGCGGCATGTCGGCGAGAAGCGCCCCGGCTATGTCGCGCTGTGGCGGCCGATCGGGCAGCAGGGCGATGCCTTCGACGATTACGAGGAAACCGAAGAGGGCGAGGAGGGCTGGCTTTCGCGCCCCGACCGCCAGCTCGCGGAGCGTATCGCGCAGCAGGTCCGGCACTGGATGGATCACGGCTTTCCGCTGGTCAAAGGCGGCGAGCGGCGGGCGACGCCGGGTGATGTCATGGTCCTGGTGCGGCGCCGGCGCGAGCTGGCCGGGCTGATCGTTGCGCGGCTGCACGCGGCGGGGGTGCCGGTGGCCGGTGTCGACCGGCTGCGGCTCGGCGCGCCGCTGGCGGTGCGCGATCTCGTCGCCGCGCTGCGCTTCGCCGCACAGCCGCTCGACGATCTCAATCTCGCCTCGCTGCTGGTCTCGCCGCTGATCGGGTGGAGCCAGGATGACCTGCTCGAACACGGGTATCGTCTCAAAGGGGCGCGCTTGTGGGTGCATCTGCGCGCTAGCGGGCATCCGGTGGTGGACAAGTTGAACGAATTGCTCGCGCTGGCCGATTTCCGGCCGCCGCAAGCGCTGCTGCACTGGCTGCTCGTCGGGCCGTGGCAGGGGCGGCAGAAGCTCGTCGCGCGGCTCGGGCGCGAGGCCAACGATCCGATCGACGAATTGCTCAACGCCGCCTCGGCCTATGCCGCCAGCTCGACGCCTAGCCTCGTCGGCTTCCTTGCCTGGTTCGACGCTGGCGAGGGCGAACTGAAGCGCGAGGCGGGCGGAGGCGGCGATCTGGTGCGGGTGATGACCGTCCACGGCTCGAAGGGCCTGCAGGCGCCGATCGTCATCCTCGCCGATGCGACGGGAAATCCCGCCAATCCGCGGGGACTGCGGCTCGATCTGCCCGATGTGCATGAGGTCGAGCGCAAGATCCCGCTGCCCAGCCTGCGCAAGGAGGAACGCGTCGGGCGCATCGCCGAGCATCACGCCGCGGTCGAGGAGGCCGAGGCGCAGGAACACTGGCGGCTGCTCTATGTCGCTATGACGCGTGCGGAGGAGGCGTTGTTCATCGGCGGGGCGCTGTCGGCGCGTGAGAAGGAGCCGGCCGAGACGAGCTGGTACGCGCAGCTCCGCCTGTTGTTCGGCGCCGACGACTGGATCGAGGATGGGGTCTGGTCGGCGCGGCTCGAATGGGGCGCGCTGGCGCCGCTGGCGGGCGAGGCCAAGCCGGTGTCCGCGCAATTGCCTTTGCCCGAACCGCTGCCGCGCTGGCTCGCCGCGCCGCCGCCGGCCGAACCGCGCCCGTCGCGCCCGCTCGCGCCGTCGTCGCTGGGCGAGGACGTCTCGTCCGATCCGCCCTACCCGCCGGGCGCGGGCAGCGAAGCCGCGCGGCGCGGCGTGCTGATCCACAAGCTGCTCGAACGATTGCCCGAAGTCGCGCCCGATGATCGCGCTGCAGCGGGGAGTCGCTGGCTGGCGCGCAACGCGGCCGAACTCGATCCGGCGCAGCAGGATGACCTGCTCGCTTCGGTGCTCGGGGTTCTGTCGAACGACGAATGGCGCGGCCTGTTCGCATCCGCAGGCCTGGCCGAAGTGCCGATCGCCGCGCTGGTCGGCGGGCAGGTGGTATCGGGTACGATAGACCGCCTGCTGATCGAGCCTGGTCGCATCCGGCTTGTCGATTTCAAGACCGCGCGGCGGCCGCCGGCAAGCCTTGCCGAAGTGCCCGTGGCCAGCCTGCGGCAGATGGCCGCTTATGTCGCGGCGCTCGAAGCGGCCTATCCGGGACGCAGTGTCGAGGCGGCATTGCTCTACACCGCTGCGCCGCGACTGATCGCGCTTCCGGCGGAGGTTCTGGCGCAGCACAAGCAGGCCTTGCTGGCAGCGGAGTAAAGCTTTTCGCCGCTGCCGTTGCGATCGCGGCGCGCGCCCCTAGATTGCAGACCAATAGTTTATCCAGGAGTTTACCCTCATGCCGACCAAAGCCGTGACCGACGCCAGCTTTTCCGCCGATGTGCTCGAATCGAGCACGCCGGTGCTGGTCGATTTCTGGGCCGACTGGTGCGGCCCGTGCAAGATGATCGCCCCGGCGCTCGAAGAGATCGCCGAGGAACTCGAAGGCAAGGTGACCATCGCCAAGATGGACATCATGGAGAACCAGACCATTCCTGGCCAGATCGGCGTCCAGTCGATCCCGCTGATGGTGCTGTTCAAGGACGGCAAGCCCGTCGCCCAGAAGCTCGGTGCCGCGCCGAAGAGCCAGCTCAAGGGCTGGCTGGAAAGCGTCCTCTAAATCGCGCTCATGCGCGCGGCGAGCTGGTCCCACAGGGCCGGGCTTGCCGCGCCGAGCAGGCCCTTGCGATCCTCGTCGACGCGATAGGGCGTACCATCGGGGCGTGCCGCCTTGCCGCCAGCCTCGTTGACGAACAGCACGCCCGTCGCGTGATCCCAGGCCAAGGTCCGCTCGAAGATCGAGACGTCGTTCTCACCCAGCACGAGCCGCGGATACTGCTCGGCTGCGCAGCGCGGGATGTCGACCAGGCTGTAATGCGGCGCGATCTGCGTCTTGAGCGCGATGCGCTTCTCGGGGTCGGCGAAAACCAGCGAGATCGCCGCGATCGGCGGCTCGGCGCCCGTGATGCGCGCCGTTACTCTCTCATCACCGATAAAGGCGCCCTGGCCACGGTGCGCGTGGCAGAGCCTGTCCTTCAGCGGATCGTAGATCCACCCGGCGACAGTCTCGCCCGCCTCGGCCAGCGCGATCAGAATGCCGAAGGGCGGTTTGCCCGCGGCGTAGTTGTTGGTGCCGTCGATCGGATCGACGATCCAGCACAGGGCGTCGCCGAGCTTGCCCATAAGGCTGGGATCAGCGGCTACCGCTTCCTCGCCGACGATCGTCGCTTCAGGCAGCAGCCTGGCGAGGCCTTCCGAAAGGATCGCCTCGCTCTCGGTATCGGCCACCGTGACGAGGTCGTCGGCCGCCTTGTCCTTGATCTGGCTGGCGGTCAGCGTCTGGTAATGCGGCATGATCGCACGGGCGGCTGCATCGCGCATCACCGCGGCGACGGCCTGGGTCAGGGCCTGAGTCACGAGCGCCTCCTCAGCTACGATAGTCGGCGTTGATCGAGATGTAGCCGTGCGTCAGGTCGCAGGTCCACACCGTCGCGCGGCCTTCGCCGAGCCCGAGATCGACCTCGATCGTCACCTCGCGGCCCTTGAGATGCGCGGCGACCGGAGCCTCGTCGTAGTCGGCCAGCGGTTGCCCGTCCTTCGCCGCCCAGGTGCCGCCGAAACCGATCGACAGCTTGTCGCGATCGGCCGGCTCGCCGGCCTTGCCAACGGCCATGACGACGCGGCCCCAGTTGGCGTCCTCGCCGGCGATCGCGGTCTTGACCAGCGGTGAGTTGGCTATGGCCAAGCCGACCCGCCGCGCGCTCTCGTCGCTGACTGCGCCCGATACGGTGATCTGGATGAACTTCTGCGCGCCTTCGCCATCCTTGACCACGAGATGTGAGAGCTGGCGGCAGACGTCCTCCAGCGCCGCGGCGAAGGCATCGGCGCCGGGGTCGTCGAACGAGGCGAGGGGGGCATTGCCTGCCTTGCCCGTGGCGAAGGCCAGCACGGTATCGCTGGTCGACGTGTCGCTATCGACGGTGATGCAACTGAAGGTCCTGAGGTTCGCGGCCGAAAGGCACTCCCGGAGGAAGGCGGGTTCGACCGCGGCGTCGGTGAACACGTAGCCGAGCATCGTCGCCATGTCGGGCGCGATCATGCCGCTGCCCTTGATGATCGCGGCGAATTCGACCCGCTGGCCGCCGACGATCGCCGAAGCGGTCGCGCCCTTGGCGAAGGTATCGGTCGTACCGATCGTCTTGGCGGCGTCTTCCCACGAGCAGGGCTCGGCAGTCAGCGCAGCCTCCACGCCCGCGCGCGCCTTGTCCTTGGGCAGCGGCACGCCGATCACCCCGGTCGAGGAAACGAACACCTCGCTGGGTTCGCAGCCCAAGTGCCCGGCAACCTGCCCCATGACTTGCTCGACAGCCTCGCGCCCACGATAGCCGGTGAAGGCGTTGGAATTGCCGGCATTGACCACCAGTGCCCGTGCGCGCCCGAGCACGGCCTGCTCGCGCCCCAGTTCGACCTCGGACGAGCAGCAGACATTCCTGGTGAACACGCCCGCGACAGCCGTGCCTTCGTCCAGTTCGACATAGGTCAGGTCGCAGCGGCCCCAGTCCTTGTAACCGGCGCGGGCGATGCGCGGCGTCACGCCGGCAATGGCAGGCAGTGCGGGGAAGGGCGTGGCGAGCGGGGAAATTGCGTCGGACATGGCTCGGCGATTATGCGCAATCGGGGAATTGGGCAATCGTCTGCGCAAGCGACATGGCGCCAATCTGGTGGCGGTTTCGGAAGTCGCCGGCTTTACCTAGTGCCGAGTTCGAGGCAGCAAGGCGCATGCCCTTTACACGCTCGCTTCTGATCGTTGTTGCGGTCACGGGACTCACTCCTGCGGCGGCCGCCCCGCCGCGTGGCGCCCAGCCGATCGGCAGTCCCGGCCGTTGGGTCACGACCAACGACTATCCCACGGATGCCGTCGCGCAGCGTGCCGAGGGGACCACGGCATTCGCGGTCAAGGTCGCCCCCGACGGGCAAGTCATGGACTGCCAGATCAGCGAGAGCAGCGGATCGGAAGCGTTCGATCGCAGGACCTGCGAACTCGTGTCCCTGCGCGCATGGTTTGATCCTGCGATTGACGGCGAAGGCAAGCCTGCCGAGGGTTACTACTCCAATCGAGTCCGCTGGAGGCTTCCCGCAGGAGAGGTTCCTTCCTCGATTACGGTCAAACCACCGGTAGAGGGCGACACCGTGATAAGCTATGTGGTCGAGCCTGATGGCAGCATTGGTCGGTGTACGGTGGAGAGGCGTGATGGAGGTAATAACGCATCGTTCTCCCGCACGCTTTTGGCTTGTCCTGCGGGGCAGAAAACGAAGCCCTTCCTCGATGCGCAGGGCCAGCCAATACGACGCCGGGTCCGTATCCACGACAGCATAACCTTGGAACCTGCCATGTGATGACGTCCGCGGCGCGCGTCCGGGCAAGTCACGGCCGCGGGGCATATCGAGCCTGCGCCGTGAGCGTAAGATGTCCGAGATCCGGTCGCGGTTACGACGCTACTGGACTTTAGCCGCAAATTCCCCTAACTGCTTGCGCACGATGACCCGCATTCTTCTTGCCCTGCTTGCGCTGCTCGGTTTCGCCGCGCAGACGGCACATGCCGAAACCGGCATGCGCGGGGTCGGTACTGCGCAGGTCGGGACGGTGCAGGCGCAAGCCGCTCAGGCCCGTGTCGCGGTTGCCCGGGCGCAGGATTGCGCGGCGCCGATCATGCAGCAGACGGTCCGGATCGCAGGCTGCCTGCCGATCGCGCTGACGCCGACCGAATGGCGGGCCTGGACGGTTCTGCCCGGGATCGACCGCGCGCGCGAATAGCGCGCCGGCCGTCTTTTGATCCCCGCCTGGTGCTGCCTGAAGGCGGCGCCCGTTACGTCATACAAACCATCTCCACGTCAGGAATTCGCTATGTTCGGGGCACTCGCCAAGGCCGTTTTCGGCTCGTCCAATGACCGCTACGTCAAGTCGCTCGACAAGATCGTCAGAGAGATCGCCGCCTATGAGCCCGCGCTCGAAGCGCTGAGCGAAGAAGAGCTGATCGGCCAGACGGCCAAGTTCCAGGCCGCGCTGGCCGCGGGTTCGACGCTCGACGATATCCTGCCCGAGGCCTTCGCCACGGTGCGCGAGGCGGGCAAGCGCGTGCTCGGCATGCGGCACTTCGACGTGCAGATGATCGGTGGCATCGTCCAGCACCGCGGCGAGATTTCCGAGATGCGCACGGGCGAGGGCAAGACCTTGGTGGCGACGCTCGCGGTCTATCTGAACGCGCTCGAGGGCAAGGGCGTCCACGTCGTCACGGTCAACGACTACCTCGCCCGCCGCGACGCCGACTGGATGGGCCAGATATACCGCTACCTCGGCCTGACCGTGGGCGTGATCGTGCCCAACCTCTCCGAGGACCAGCGCCGCGAGGCTTATGCCTGCGACATCACCTATGCGACCAACAACGAGCTCGGCTTCGACTACCTGCGCGACAACATGAAGCACGAGCGCGGCCAGATGGTCCACCGCCCCTTCAATTATGCGCTGATCGACGAGGTCGATTCGATCCTGATCGACGAGGCGCGCACGCCGCTGATCATCTCGGGCCCCACCGACGACAAGTCCGAGCTCTACATGCAGGTCGACGCCGTGGTGAAGCGGCTCGTGCCCGAGGACTACGATGCCGACGAAAAGACCAAGAACATCACCCTGACCGAGGACGGCGTCGAGAAGGTCGAGCGCATGTTCGAGGACGCGGGCATGCTCGAAGGTTCGAACCTCTACGACATCGAGAACACGCAGGTGGTCCACCACCTCGACCAGGCCCTCAAGGCCATCGTCATGTTCAAGCGCGACATCGACTACATCGTCAAGGACGACAAGGTCGTCATCATCGACGAGTTCACCGGCCGCATGATGGACGGCCGCCGCTGGTCGAACGGCCTGCACCAGGCGGTCGAGGCCAAGGAAGGCGTCCGGATCGAGCCCGAGAACCAGACGATGGCCTCGATCACCTTCCAGAACTACTTCCGCATGTACCCCAAGCTGGGCGGTATGACCGGCACCGCGGCGACCGAGGCGCCGGAATTCTTCGACATCTACAAGATGAACGTCGTCACCATCCCGACCAACGTGCCGGTGCAGCGCATTGACGAGGACGACGAGTTCTACAAGAACACCAACGACAAGTTCCAGGCCATCGCCAAGCTAATCAAGGAGCGCAGTGAGGCAGGGCAGCCGCTGCTCGTCGGCACCGTGTCGATCGAGAAGTCGGAACTGCTCTCCGAGTTCCTCCGCCAGGAGAACGTGCCTCACAACGTGCTCAACGCCCGCTTCCACGAGATGGAGGCGCACATCGTCGCTCAGGCGGGCCGCGTCGGCGCGGTGACGATCGCCACCAACATGGCCGGCCGCGGCACCGACATCCAGCTGGGCGGCAATGTCGAGTTTCGCACCGAGGACGAGCTCAAGGACATGCCGGAAGGTCCCGAGCGTGACGCCGCGGTGGCCAAGATCAAGGCCGAAGTGGCCGAGCAGCGCCAGCTCGTGCTCGCCGCCGGCGGGCTCTGCGTGATCGGTACCGAACGTCACGAAAGCCGCCGCATCGACAACCAGCTGCGCGGCCGTTCGGGCCGCCAGGGCGATCCCGGCATGTCGAAGTTCTACCTCAGCCTCGAGGACGACCTGCTGCGCATCTTCGGGCCGGACACGCTGTTCGCGCGCATGATGAACAGCAACCTCGCCGATGGCGAGGCGATCGGCTCGAAGTGGCTGTCGAAGGCGATCGAGACCGCGCAGAAGAAGGTCGAGGCGCGCAACTACGACATCCGTAAGCAGGTCGTCGAATACGACGACGTGATGAACGACCAGCGCAAGGTCATCTACGAGCAGCGCGCCGACATCATGGATGCCGAGACCGTCGACGACGTCGTGGTCGACATGCGCAACGACACGATCAACGCGATCGTCGCCGATGCCTGCCCGGCAGGCTCCTACCCCGAGCACTGGAACACGGAACAGCTCAAGGAGCGGGTCGGCGACGTGCTGGCGCTCGACCTGCCGATCGATGCCTGGATGGACGAGGACGGCCTCGATCCCGAAGTGATCGAGGAGCGCATCGCCACGCTCGCCACCGAGAAGATGGAAGCCAAGATCGCGGCCAACGACGAGACCGTCTGGCGGCAGGTCGAGAAGAGCGTGCTGCTCGACCGGCTCGATCACTACTGGAAGGAGCACCTCGCTACGCTCGATGCGCTGCGCCAGGTCGTGTTCCTGCGCGCCTATGCGCAGAAGACGCCGATCAACGAGTACAAGCAGGAAGCCTTCGGGCTGTTCGAGAAGATGCTGGAGTCCATCCGCGAGGACGTGACGCGCATCCTGACCACGAGCGACCTCCAGTTCTCGCCGGCACCCGAGATCGGCCTGCCCGAGCTACCTGATTTCCTGACCGGGCATATCGATCCCTTCACCATGCCGCCGCCGAGCGGCGAAGTGTCGGCGTCGCCGGTGTTTGGCGCCTCGCCGACGAGCGCCTTCGGTCTCGCCGAGGCGGGGGTGGCCCTGGCCGAGGCTGGCGGCGATCCCTATGCCGGGCAGAACCTCAGCCGCAATGCGGTCTGCCCCTGCGGCTCGGGCAAGAAATACAAGCACTGCCACGGCATAGCTGGGTAAAAGGGCGCCGGGTAAACGATCAGGCCGCGAGCAGCAGGTCGCAGCGCAGCACCGGTATGGTCCGCTTCTTGGCGAAGGATCGGGCCATCTGCTGCGAGTACCAAGCGCTGTAGCCGGGGAGGGCAGTTTCGGAGACCGGGTTGCCGGTGAAGGCGGCCTGCCCGCTGACGCCGAAAAGCTTGCCGATGATGTTCATGCCTGGTCTCCGATCACGCGTTCCGCCGGCGCGGCGGCTTGATGAAGCCCTTATGGCGATGGTTAACATTCCCTTCGGTGGCGGGACGCACGGGCAGAATGTGTTTTTTGCCACGCGGGCGGGAGGGCTGCGCACCCGAGCCGGTGTCCATGCGCGATAAAGCGTACGCTTGGTCGGTTTACAGCCCCTTTGGCCTTGGTTATCGCCCACCTTGCGCGCCTGCGCCGTGCGGATTCTTCCCCAAGGATTCGCGCTGGCCGGGCGCGATCGTCTTGGAAGGAGTTTCGATGAAGAATATGATCAAGGGCGCGGCGCTCGTCGCGATGGCGGCGATGGGTCTGAGCCTCAGCGCTTGCGGCGGCGGATCGACCAATGCCAATGCCGCGGCGACGCCCGATCCGGCCGACCAGACCGCAGCGTCGATCGATGCAGTAGCGCCCGCGCCGGTCGAATCGGCTCCCGCGTCCGAAGCCGCCGCTTCCGAGGCTCCCGCCGCTGCGGCAACCGCTTCCGAAGCCGCCGCGCACTAAGCACGCCAGCTCGAACGCAGAAGGCCGGTTCTCTCAGGGGAGAGCCGGCCTTTTTCGTGCTCTGCCGGCTGTCGGACGACGTTTATCCGCCGCGTTTGATCATGGTGACTTCGTCCGAAATGACCTGCGTGGCTTGGGCGATCGCTCTCGAAACCCGGTCACCGATAGTGAACGACAAAATCGCCATGCACCCGCAGGCCAGCACCAGCAGCAGTGCAAATTCCGCCGCCATGACGCCGCGATCATCTTGAAGGAAGCGGTTGAGCATCGCAGTACGTTAATGCTCAAGGTCGTTCATTTGAACCCATTTTCGAACGAATATGCCCAGAATTAGGTGTCCATCAACGGAACGTGTGCATCAGTGGCACCGGTGAGGGCAGAAACCGTGCCCGGGCCACCGCGTTTGGACTGGCCTTCAGAACAGTTCGATGTCGGTCGCGCCAACGTCTTCGAGTGCCTTGATCAGCGCCGGCAACGCCGCATGCCTGACCGGCACCGTCAGTTGGATCGAGCCGTGAAGCGGTGCATCGGGCCGCTCGCTGTGGCTCGGCGCGCCAGCCGCATGGTCGCCGCCGCTGGCGATCACACCGGCGCTGTTCTCGGCGTCGACCGGCTCGACATAGATGAACGCCGGGTCGATCCTGTATTCCTGCGTTAGATGTTCGATCGCCAGATCGGCATCGGCGCGGGTGCGAAACACGGCGGTCAGGCCATCGAGTTCGCGGCGGATTTCGGTTTGTTCGGGCAGGCCCATGGCAGCCTCCTCATTGGGAACGCGCGCGTCCTGCGGCGGCGTTCCGGGACCCGCAAAGTACCACGTTCCGGTAGCCGGCTCCACTCCCGGTAGCCAGGTTCTTGGCGGTCCCATTTCGGGTAAACCGAACCTGACATTGAGAATTGCCAATTCGTAAGCGGCGCAGGGCGATGGCATGCCATATGCCCGTCAACGGGTCCGACACCACTTACGTGTTTCGCATAACAAGGTCGCACGAATGGCATCATCGAATTGGGAGGATCGCCCTTACGGCCGCAGAAAACGCGGTGCGTTCAAGAGCATTTGCCTGGGCCTGGGATTGGGCCTTTCCCTTGGTTACGGGATTCTCCATCTGGCTAACCTGGCGCCTCTTCGCGGCTTTGCATGCGCGAAGCTCCCGGCGTTCGCCAACGCGCTGTCTTGCTACGATTAGAGATTTTTCCGCCGCCGACGGCAGTCAAACGGGTTCATGAGCGACCCGGATAGCCCCGGCGCCACCTGGAACGTCGTCGGCTTTTTCGCGGAAGCGCCCGACATTCGTGATCTCACGCGGCTGCCCCCGCTTCGGCGGGGGTTTCTTTTCGCACGTTGAGAATACACAATTAGCTCTTGCCCCACGGAAGGCTACGGATTGCGCGCGGGCGCGGGAACGCTTGCCAAGAGCATAGTAGGACCCTTGGACTTAGGCCCTCGCTTCGGCGGGGGTTTTCTTTGGTCGATCTCCGGCACGCACTCGCCAAGTGGCGAGGGAGCATCGAATGGGTTTCTGCGGCGCTATGTGAGCAGTCAAGGTGCCAGCCGCAGAGCCGCCGTTCCCGCATGGAATTGATGAGAAGGGGATGCCTACCCAGACTGTATTCGAACAGACTGGACGCCTTTACTCGCTGCTTGAGGAGGCCTGAGGCTGCCGGACTAAAGGTAGACGCCTATCGTGCCATTTGGGATGAAGCGCGACCGATCCAAATGGTGTCCCGGTGTGGGGGCTGCTTCCGAGGGGACAATCAGAATATCTAGTATTCTCAATCTCACGCGAGAGAGAATTGGCTCCCTGAGTAGGATTCGAACCTACGACCAAGTGATTAACAGTCACCTACTCTACCGCTGAGCTATCAGGGAGCAGCCCTCTCGGGCAGGTGTGCGCCTATAACAGCGTCGGATGGTTTGGCAAGATGTGGCGGAGACAAATTTCGCCCGATTGCGGCCAAGTGTCTAAGCCTGGAACTGTTCGGCGAAAATTCGTTCCTCGAGGCTGGCGCCGGGATCGAACAGCAGGGTCAGTTCCTTGTCGCGCGCGGTCGAGATGCGCACATCGCGGACGTCGCGAATCTCCTTCTGGTCGGCGACGACCGAGACCGGCCGCTTGCCCGGCTCGCGCACGCGGAATTCCACTTCGGCGCTGTCGGGCAGGATCGCCCCTTTCCAGCGGCGCGGGCGGAACGGGCTGATCGGGGTCAGCGCCAGCATGTTGCAGCCCAGCGGCAGGATCGGCCCGTTGGCGGAGAGGTTGTAGGCCGTCGATCCTGCAGGGGTCGAGACCAGCACGCCGTCGCCCGCGAGCTCTGCCATGCGGACCTTGCCGTTGATCTTGACCTCAAGCTTTGCTGTCTGGCGCGTCTCGCGCAGCAGCGAGACCTCGTTGATCGCGTAGAAGCTAAATTCGTCGTCGTCCTGGGTGACCGCGCGCATCTCCAGCGGGCGCACTCCGATCTTGCGCGCGCGGCCGATCCGTTCGGCGATCGTGCGCTTGTGGCTGTTCTTGTTCATCAGGAAGCCGACCGTGCCGAGGTTGATGCCGTAGCAGGGACGGATCCAGTTCTTGTCGAGCATCTCGTGAAGCACATGCAGCATGAAGCCGTCGCCGCCGAGCACGACCAGCGCCTCGGCTTCGCCGGCCGGGACCCAGTCATGTGCATCGCGCAGCGGGCCGGCGCCTTCCTGCGCCTTGATGCTGTCCGAAACCACCAGGGCCAGCTTGAGGTCATTGCTCACGCGCCGTTTTCTCCACATCTTCTCGGGCGCGAGGGCTGTGGCAAATCGAACGCTTTGGCAAGGCCTTCCGCGTATATGAAGATCCAATGACGGAGTCGCGCATTCCAGACCTTGAAGCCCCGCGCGACGCGGTAACCGGCCTGCCGGCGATCGAAACCGTGCGCGGCCGGCTCGAGGACTGGCTGGCAGAGGCTGCGGAAGAGGGCGAGCCAACCTGCGTCCATGCGCTGCTGCTGGGGCTGCGCCGCGTCGATGCGGTCAACCTCGCCTATGGCGAAAGCACCGGCGATGCCGCGCTGGCCGAAGTCGCGGCCCGGATCTGCCGTTTCGCCGAGCACGAACTCGACGGCCCCTGGGTCGCGGCACGCGGCGGTGGCGGCAATTTCCTGCTCGCCGCCAACGAAGCCTGCAGCCGCGAGCGCTGGCAGCTTTTCGCCGAGCACCTTGCTGATGTCGTCGCCCAGTCGATTCCCGCCTCGGTCGGTTTGCTACGCCTCTCGCCGCGGCTGGCACTGCTGCGCGGCGTGGCCGGGGAAAGCGCCGGAATCGATCCTCGACCGGCTGAGCCATACGCTGGGCAGCCGGCGGCTCCAGAGCGGGCGCATCGCCTGGGTCGACGGCGCCGCCGCGCCGCCGGGACGCACCGCGGCACAGCTCGAGGCCGACCTGCTCGTCGCGATCGACCGCGACGAGATCGAGATCCTGTTCCAGCCGCAATTTTCCTGCACCGACGACCGTCTGACCGGAGCCGAGGCGCTGGCCCGCTGGCGCCATCCCTCGCTCGGCCGCATCGGCGCTGCCGCGCTGTTCGGGGTGGCCGACCGCACCGACCATGTCGCGCCGCTGTCACGCCATATCGCCCGCCGCGCGCTGGCCGCGGCGGCTGCCTGGCCGGCCGAGCTGCGGCTCTCGCTCAACGTCACGCCCGCGGACCTTGCGGCGCCCAGCTATGCTGAAAAGCTCATGTCGATCGTGCGTGAAAGCGGGTTTCCGCCTGACCGGCTGACGCTCGAAGTCACCGAACAGGTCCTGCTCAGCGACGTCCACGCCGCGGCCAGGACGCTGGGCCAGCTCGCCGCTGAAGGCATGCGCGTCGCACTCGACGATTTCGGCGCGGGCTTCTGCAACTTCCGCTACCTGAAGCTGCTGCCGCTGGACTACCTCAAGCTCGACCGCTCGATGGTCGACGGCATCGCCGAACAGAACCCGCGCGACCTCGCCGTTCTGCGCGCGATCGTCGCCATGGCCGGCGCGCTGGACCTCCAGGTGATCGCCGAGGGCATCGAGACCGAAGCCCAGCGCCTGCGCATCACCGAGGAAGGATGCGCCTTCTACCAGGGCTTCTTGCGGGCGAAGCCGATGGGGACGGGGGAGTTCTTGGCGCTGGCAGAGGCCTAGGCCGCTGCCTTCTTCGCGATCGCGCTCAGCCCCTTGGTCAGCTGCACCAGCCCGTTGAGCCGCGCCTTGGGATCGCCCCAGACACGTGTCACCACCAGCTTGCTGTCGGGCCGTAGCTTGATCGTGCCCTGGAGGCGCTCGGCATAGGCGATGAGGCCCATCGGGTCGGGGAACTGGTCGTTGTGGAAGCTGACCAGCGCGCCTTTTGCGCCGACGTCGATCTTGGCGATGTTGGCTTCGATCGCCTGGCGCTTGATCTCGATCAGCTTGATCAGGTTCTCGGTCGGCGAAGGCAGCGGGCCGAAACGGTCGATCATTTCGGCCGAGAGCGATTCGATTTCCTGCTGGTTCTCCGTGTCGTTGAGCCGGCGGTAGAGCGCCATGCGCACGGCGAGGTCGGGCACGTAGTCCTCGGGGATCATGATCGGCGCGTCGACGGTGATCTGCGGGGACAGCGCCGACCGTTCGCGCTCCAGCCCCATCTCGCCGGCCTTGGCCGCGAGGATCGCGTCCTCGAGCATCGACTGGTAAAGTTCGAAGCCGACCTCGCGGATATGCCCCGACTGCTCGTCGCCCAGCAGATTGCCCGCGCCGCGGATGTCGAGGTCGTGGCTGGCGAGCTGGAAGCCGGCGCCGAGGCTGTCGAGGTCGCCGAGCACCTTGAGGCGCTTCTCGGCGACCTCGGACAGTGCCTTGTCGGCCGGCGTGGTCAGATAGGCATAGGCGCGCAGCTTGGCGCGGCCGACGCGGCCTCGGAGCTGATAGAGCTGAGCCAGGCCGAAACGGTCGGCGCGGTGGATGATGATCGTGTTGGCACTGGGGATGTCGATCCCGCTTTCGACGATCGAGGTCGACAGCAGCACGTCGTACTTGCCTTCGTAGAAGGCGCTCATCCGCTCCTCGACCTCGCCGGCGCCCATCTGGCCGTGGGCCGAGATGTATTTTACCTCGGGCACGGCCTTGTGCAGCCAGTCCTCGATCTCGGCCATGTCGGCGATGCGCGGGACGACGATGAAGCTCTGGCCGCCGCGGTGATGCTCGCGCAGCAGCGCCTCGCGCATGACCATCTCGTCCCATTCCATGACGTAGGTGCGCACGGCGAGACGGTCGACCGGCGGGGTCTGGATGGTCGAGAGTTCGCGCAGACCCGACATCGCCATCTGCAGGGTGCGCGGGATTGGCGTGGCGGTGAGCGTCAGAACGTGGACGTCGGTGCGCAGCTGCTTGAGGCGTTCCTTGTGGTTGACACCGAAGCGCTGCTCCTCGTCGACGATGACGAGGCCGAGCCGTTTGAAGCTGACCGACTTGGCCAGGATCGCGTGGGTCCCGACGACCACGTCCATCGTCCCGTCGGCGGCCTTGGCGCGGGTTTCCTTGGCCTCCTTCTCGGGCACGAGCCGCGAGAGGCGCCCGATATTGAGCGGGAAGCCGGCGAAGCGCTCGGAGAAGCCCTTGTAGTGCTGGCGGGCGAGCAGGGTGGTCGGCGCGACGACCACGACCTGCTGGCCAGCCATGGCCGCTACGAAAGCCGCGCGCATCGCGACTTCGGTCTTACCGAAACCGACGTCGCCGCAGACCAGGCGGTCCATCGGCTTGCCTTCGGCCAAGTCCTTGAGCACGTCCTCGATAGCGTGCTCCTGGTCGTCGGTCTCTTCCCAGGGGAAGCGGTCGACGAACTGGTCGTAGGTCGCCTGGTCAGGCAGCAGCACCGGCGCCTGGCGCAGCGCCCGCTTGGCCGCGGTCAGCAGCAGTTCGTGCGCGATCTCGCGGATGCGCTCCTTGAGCCGCGCCTTGCGCCGCTGCCAGGCCTCGCCGCCGAGCTTGTCGAGCGCGACGCCCTCGCTCTCGCTGCCATAGCGCGAGAGGACGTCGATGTTCTCGACCGGGATGTAGAGCTTGTCGCCGCCGGCATAGGTCAGCATCACGCAGTCGTGCGGGCTTTTGCCCACGGGGATCGACTGGAGGCCTTCGTAGCGGCCGATGCCGTGGTCCATATGGACGACGAGATCGCCCGGGGTGAGCGCCGAGAGCTCGGCGAGGAAGGCGTCGGCGTCCTTCTTGCGCTTCTTGCGGCGGACGAGCCGGTCGCCGAGGATGTCCTGCTCGGTGACGAGGTCGATCTCGGCATTGGCGAAGCCGGTTTCGAGCGGCAGGACCAGCGCGACCGGGCGGCCCTTGGCGGCGAGGCCGAGCGCTTCCTGCCAGCTATCCGCCAGCGCCGGTTCGACTTTCCCGGCTTCGCTGAGGATCGCCGCCAAGCGTGCGCGGCTGCCTAGCGAATAGGCGGCGATCAGCGCCTTCTTGCCCGACTTGCTGACCGCTTGCAGGTGCTTTGCAGCGGCCTCGTAGACGTTGTCGCCCGAACCCCCCGAACTTCTGGCGCGTTCAGGGGCGAAGTCGCGGCCGCTGGTGAAGCCGAAGTCGACCGCCTTGGCGCTTTCGGGCTGGGCGAAGATGTCGGCGCGGTGGACCGGCCAGCCGGAGAGCTGCGCGTCGATTTCCTCGCGCGTCAGGTAGAGCGCTTCGGGTTTCAGCGGGCGGTAGGAGCCCGGCGCCTTGCCTGACGTGTCCGTCCTTGCGGCGAAATAGTCGGCGATGTCGGTCAGCCGCTCGTCCTCGGCGCCCTGAGCCGAGCTGTCGATGACGATGAGGTCGTCAGTCGACAGGTGGTCGAACAGCGTGACCATGCGGTCTTCGAACAGCGGCAGCCAGTGTTCCATGCCCGCGAGCCGGCGCCCGTCGCTGACGGCCTGGTAGAGCGGGTCCGAGGTCGCGTTTGCTCCGAACAGCTCGCGGTACTGCGTCCGGAACCGCTTGACGCTGGTCTCGTCGAGCAGGGCCTCGCTGGCAGGGAGCAGCAGGTGTTCCGGCACCGTCCCGGTCGAGCGCTGGGTGTTGGGATCGAACAGCCGCAGCGTTTCCAGCTCGTCCCCGAAGAAGTCGAGCCGCAGGCCCTGTTCGAGGCCCGAGGGGAAGATGTCGAAGATCGATCCGCGCACGGCGAACTCGCCGGCGTCGGCGACGGTGTCGGTGCGCGAATAGCCCTGGCGCTGGAGCAGCGCGATCAGGCTCTCGCGGCCGATCTCCATGCCCGGCTTGAGCAGTCGCACCGATTCGCGGATGCGGAACGGGGTCAGCACGCGCTGGAGCAGGGCGTTGATCGTGGTGACGAACAGCTGCGGGCCACCAGCCTTGGCTTGCAACCGGTGCAGCGCGGAGAGGCGCTTGGCGCTGACCGACAGCGCCGGGCTGGCGCGGTCATAGGGCAGGCAGTCCCAGGCGGGAAACTCGACGACGTCGAGTTCAGGCGCGAAATAGGCCGCGGCATCGGCGATGGCGCGCATCGCCGCATCGTCGGGCGCGACGAAGACGGCACGGCCCTTCGCGGCGCGCGCAAGGTCGGCCAGGACCAGCGGCTGCGCGCCGCGGGCGATGGCCGACAGCGTCAGCGGCGTCTTGGCGGAAAGGATGCGGTTGAGATCGGGCATCGAACGAGGTCAGCGGGGAATTTCGACGTAATCCAGCTTTTGTATCAGCGACATGAGTTCGCCGGCGTAACGCTCGGGAACTTCCGCAGTGCCAAGGGCCCAGGCGAGAATGTCGTGGTCTTCCTCTTCGATCAATTCCTCGAACCAGACGATCTCCGTCTCGGACCAACCGGCGTGGAAGCGGTCGAAGAAGCAGCCGATCATGTAGTCGGCCTCGCGCGTGCCGCGGTGCCAGGCGCGGAACTTGATGCGGTTCAGGCGGTCTGAAGTCATGGCTGGCGGGTAGGGGAACTTCGCTACCCACACAAGACCGTCACCCCTGCGGAGGCCGGGGCCCAACCGACGTTGCATCGTCGCATCTTCCGTTTCAAGAGGAGAGGTTGGCTGGACCCCTGCCTTCGCAGGGGCGACGGCTGGATTGTTGGGCAGGGCAAGCTATAGCCGCTCCATGCGTCCCGATCGCCTGAATCCCCTTTTCGCCGAAACCTCGGGCCTCAAGGGCGTCGGCCCGCAATTGGCCAAGCCGCTGGAGAAGCTCGGTCTGACGCGGGTCAAGGACCTGGCCTATCACCTGCCCGATCGCTTCGTGCAGCGCCGCGCAGTGGCGATCTCGACGAGGTGAGCGTCGGCGAGAACATCATCGTTGCGCTGACGCCCAATGATTACCGCAGCTCCGCCGGGCGTGGGCCGTTCCGCGTGCTGGCGGCGGACGCGATCGGCAACGTGGTGTCGCTGACCTATTTCGGCCGTAACGGCGGCTGGGCCAAGAAGCAGTTGCCGCTGGGCGAGACGCGCTGGATCGCCGGGCGGCTCGATCAGTACGGCCAGATGCAGCAGATCGTGCACCCCGATCACGTCTCCGAAGAGAGCGTCGGGCTCGGGCAGTTGTGCGAGCCGGTCTATCCCTTGTCCGAAGGCCTGACCCAGGGGCGTGTCGCCGCGCTCGTCCAGCAGGGACTGGCGGCGCTCACCGACCTGCCTGAATGGATCGAGCCCGGCCTGCTCGCCAAGCAGAAGTGGCCGACCTGGCGCGAGGCGCTGCTGCTCGCGCACAAGGACGAGCACCACGAGGCGCGCGAGCGGTTGGCCTACGACGAATTGCTGGCGAACAGCCTCGCGCTGATGTTGGTCAAGAACGCCAACCGTGCGCAGAAGGGCACACCGCTGCAGGGCGACGGGCGGTTGCGCGCCAAGCTTTCGCTGCCCTTCGGCCTCACCGGCGCGCAGCGGCGGTCCATCGCCGAGATCGAGGGCGATCTCGCGCAGGCCTCGCCGATGTTGCGGCTGCTCCAGGGCGACGTGGGCTCGGGCAAGACCGTGGTCGCGCTCGAATCGATGTTGATCGCGGTCGAGGCGGGCGCGCAGGCGGCCCTGCTCGCGCCCACCGAAATCCTCGCGCGCCAGCATCACGAAACGCTGAGCCGGATGCTCTCGGGCACCGGCGTCACGATCGCGCTGCTGACCGGGCGCGACAAGGGCAGAGCGCGTGAATCGATCTTGATGGGGCTGGTCGACGGCAGCATCGACATCGTGGTCGGCACCCATGCGATCTTCCAGGACACCGTGGCCTACAAGAATCTTGCCATGGTGGTGATCGACGAGCAGCACCGCTTCGGTGTCGGCCAGCGCCTGATGCTGACGCAGAAGGGCAGGCGGACGCCGCATTGCCTGGCGATGACCGCCACCCCGATCCCGCGCACGCTGACTCTGGCGCAGTACGGCGAGATGGACGTCTCGCGGCTCGACGAGATGCCACCGGGCCGCCAGGCGATCGACACGCGCGTGGTCGCGGGCGAGCGGCTGGGCGATGTCGTCGGCGCGCTGTCGCGGCACATGGCGGCCGGAGGACAGGCCTACTGGGTCTGCCCGATGGTCCGCGAGAGCGAGAACGACGACCTCGCCGCCGCCGAAGCGCGCTATGCGGAACTGAAGGAACGCTTCGGCGAGGATGTCGTGCTGGTCCACGGCCAGCTCAAGCCAGATGCCAAGGACGCGGCGATGGAGCGTTTCGCCAGCGGCGGGGCCAAGCTGCTGGTGGCGACGACGGTGATCGAGGTCGGCGTCGACGTGCCCAATTCGACGCTGATGGTGATTGAACAGGCCGAGCGTTTCGGCCTCGCCCAGCTGCACCAGTTGCGCGGGCGTGTGGGCCGCGGCTCTGAGAAATCGGTCTGCCTGCTGCTGCGCGGCGAAGCCCTGTCCGAGACCGCGCGCGACCGGCTGGCACTGATGCGCGAGACCCAGGACGGCTTCCGCCTCGCCGAGGAAGACCTGCGCCTTCGCGGCGGCGGCGAACTGCTCGGCACGCGCCAGTCGGGCGACACGCCTTTCCGCATTGCCACGCTCGAACAGATCCAGCGATTGCTGCCGCTGGCGCACGACGACGCTCGGTTACTCATCGAGCGCGACGGCGGGCTGACCGGAGAAAGGGGAGAAGCGGCGCGGTTGTTGCTCTATTTGTTCGAGCGCGATTGGGGCGTGCAGTTGCTCCGGGGTGGGTAAGAAACGGATCTCGCGCCGAGCAATTCAGCGAATAGGTTGCGGGGTGAGGAACCAGCCGTCGCCGAGGTTGGCAGACATGGCACTGGCCAAGATTCCGTTGGGATCGCGCAGATAGTCGAAGGCTTCCTCGAAATCGCCCTTGCTGTCGCCGGCTACGGCCAGGATGCACCAGTCTCTTGCGGCGTCCTGACGGCGGTCCTGCTTTCGCTCATCGGGTTTGCGGATGAGCAGCAGACGGTCGGTGCGGTCAGGATCGAGACCGACGGCCGCGAGAATTATGTAGAGCCGCTCGGACTTGTCGGTCGGCAGACTTGCCTGCCACAGGATGGTGATCCCGGCAGCGCGCAGCCTTGCGAGCTGTTCTGCCAGCCCCGGCGCCGCGGCAGGCGGATCGTCGAGGTCGAAGACCGCCTTGTCGGGGTCGAGGTCGATCAACACGGCGGGCGGCTGATTGCCGCAATTGGCTCGTGCGGGCCGAGATGTCAGCGTCGCCGGGTCTATCAGAGCAGATCGGACCGGCTGGCCGGGCTTCGGCTGCGCGGCGGTCAGGGCGAAATGCCCGAAAGCCGCGAAAGACCCGCCGATGGCGCCAGGCGCTTCGTCGGGCCTGGGCAGGGCTGTAAGGCCGGTAAGCTGCAGCGAAGTGCCGGCGGGCATCTGCGTATCCGTTCCGGCGATTGGAGCGATCCGCCGGGCCAGCGGCTCGGCGACCAACGGGGGCGGTTTGCCGGACTTGGCCAGCGTGGACTTGCGGTGCTCGCCCTTGGGCTTTCCATCGGGCTTGCCGTCTATCCGGGTCTTGATGACGAGAGTGCCCGCCAGCACAGGCGCCACCGCCGCGACGCATCCGCCCAGCAGCACCGGCTGCAAGGCGACCAAGCTTGTCAGGAGCAACCCGGCAGGTTTCACGCGAGCTCGCTCTCTCGAACGGCGCGAAACCCGATCTTGTCGCAGGGCGCGCCGAGGATCATGCGCGGTCATCAGATCGAAAACCATTCGAACATTTGACCGCATTCATGTCGATTGTCTCGATGCCTCGCAAGAGGCGCCAACGGGCAGTTCGCGGATGCGCCAGTGTCAGGGCCAAGGGATCTTTCCTCACGGCGCCTCAAGGGCTTTTCACGGCAAGATGCCGCCCGGACCGATCTCTGGCGCGTCCTCCTTGGGAACGTAGCGAACGGTCCATCCCGGTTTGCCGTCGGGGCCGATCTCGATGTCGGGAAGCGCCACCGGATCATTGCCCGTCTCGACCCAGCCCGCGCCATTGCAGCGATCGCAGATCGCGCGGCGGCAGCGAAAGCTCACGAGGTCTATCTCGGCATTCCAGCAGCCGTGGCCCCGGCACTTCGGGCAAAGAGCATCGAGCGCGCCGTTGCGCGGCTGCAAGGCGACCATGTCGAAAGCGTGCGGACTGTCCGGTCCCTCGCAGTGAACTATGTTGCTGGCATGTGCCATCATGGCTCCTTCTTGCGAGCATAGCGCTCACCCTCGACTCAGGCCCCCGTGGTACTGTGTAGCTCATGTCACCCTACCGAACGAAGACGCTCGGCCAACTGCGCGAGTGCTTCGCCGGGCGGCCCGTTCTTGACCCTGTCCAGAATAGCCCGTGCCACCTGTTCGGGTGACAGCGCCCCGGTATCGAGCACCATGTCGAAGCAATCGTGGAGGAAAATCTCGCGCGCGACGAATTGCGAGGCGCGCCGGGTGCCGGCGTTGTTGCGAGCGGCCTGTTCGGGCCCGAGCACTTTCTCGACATCGGCGAGGCGCCCTTCGATCCGCGTGCCGAGGATGTCCTGCGGCGGCTTCAGCGCGACGAACAGCGATGGCAGGTCCTTCAGCCGCTCGACCAGGTTTGGCAGGATCGGCGGGTCCATGGTCGCGACGTGGTCGAGGATCACCCGCTGGCCGTTCTCGACCGCGGTGCGGATCATGCGGTGATAGGTGTCGATCAGCGCGGCGCCATGCGTGCCGAAGCTCATGTGCGCCGGGCCTTCGGGATCGGCCGGGTCGTCGGGCGCCATGTGCAGGCTGGCGCCGCTATGGGTGCCGCCGTCGACGAACTTGCGCGGTACCAGCACGCCCAGCATCGTGTCGACGCCGAAGTGTAGCCAGAGGTCGTCAGCCAGCGCGACGAAGTGCTTGCAGGTGGTCGTCTTTCCGCTTCCGGTGGTGCCGGTGACGATGACGAGTTTCGTCACCGGCTGGCCCAGGCCTCTGGCCCCGCGCGGTGCCAGAGGCGGTAGTCCTGGAGGCCGTAGTATTCCTGGTCCTCGCCGATAGCGCCGACGTGGCCGTCGTAGTCCCAGGCGTACTGCTGCCACCACATGCCGCGATCGGGGAACAGGATGACCTCGGCGTGGCAGACCGAGCGACCTATCGCGCGGAGTTCGCGGCCGAGCTTGTCCTTCGCCATGACCTCCACTGCCGTCACCCTCGGCCCGTCACGCTCGAGCACCCGGCGCGTGCCATCGGCTAGCGAGGAGATCACCCCGTCGCGCAGGATGTAGCCGCCGACCGCGACGGTATCGCGGTTCTGGTTGGCGTCGACCGCCATCATGTGGAAGCCGGTCTTCGCGTCGGCGGTCGACCAGAGGTAGCCGCCGGGCGTGCATTTCTCGAGGTTGCGCCGCCCGTGCGAGCCATCGCGGATCGAGAAGGTGTCGACCGTGTAGGTCTCACCCTCCAATTCGACCGTGCCCTTGATTCGGCCGGGCTGTTCGAAGTGAAGCTTGTACGCGCTGTCGAAGCCGTGGTCCTCGCGGCTGCCGATCTCGTGCGGCTCGGCCACGGCCTCGAACATGAGATCGAGCTTGAAGCCGTTGGCATCGTATAGCAGCTGGTAGCGCTTCAGCGGTTCGAGCATCCTGATGCCGAACGAGAAGTCGGTCATGAAATCGTACTTGTCGTAATCGACCCCGAACCGTCCCTTAGGCAGCGGGCGCATCGCCTGCCAGTCGAAGAAGCGCAGGTCCCAGGCGTGCGCGTTGCGATCGTCCCACATCGCTGGGCCGGCGAGCATGCAGTTCATGTTCGGCCGGAAGTGGTTGTAGAAGAAGCCGTTGATCCGCCGCTCCGGGATCGCCCAGGAGAACCAGGAGCTTTCGCTCCAGTAGAGATCGTCGTCCTTGTGCGGATTGAAGTGGTCGGCCACTTCGCTGGTCAGCGCCATTTCGCGTCCTCGTCCGGTTTGCTCCCGCGTCGCATGGACGCGAGCGCGGGGGCAAGCCGGTAGTCTGGAACGCTAAGTCAGGTCAGTCCAGTTCCCAGGCACGTTCGCCGTGGCTGGTGATGTCGAGGCCCTCGAACTCGGCATCCTCGTCGACGCGCATCGGCAGGACGATCGAGACCATCACCGCAAGGATGGCGCTGGCCACTGCGGACCACAGCGCGACCACGCCCACGCCGAGCAGCTGCGCGCCCAGCTGGCTACCCATGCCCATGCCCTCGGCATAGCCGACGCCGCCGAGGCTCGGCGAGATGAAGATGGCGAGCAGGATCGAGCCGGTGATGCCGCCGATGCCGTGGACCGCGAAGACGTCGAGCGAATCGTCGATCTTGAGCTTCTGCTTGATGACCTGGATCATCGGATAGCAGAACACCGTAGCAAGGATGCCGAAGACGATCGCCGCGCCGGGCGAGATGTAGCCAGCCGCCGGTGTGACCGTGGCGAGGCCGGCAACGGCGCCGGTGGCGAAGCCCACCGTGGTCGGCTTGCCGACGCTGACACGCTCGATCGCGATCCAGGCCAGCGCGGCGGTGCAGGCACCCGCGTGGGTGGCGATGATCGCGCTGGCGGCGCCGTCGCCTGCGGCGAGCGCCGAGCCGCCGTTGAAGCCGAACCAGCCGACCCAGAGCATGCCAGCGCCGGCCATGGTCAGGGCCGGGCTGTGCGGCAGCATCAGGGTCTTGGGAAAGCCCTGGCGGCGGCCGAGTAGCAGCGCAGCGACCAGCGCCGAGACCCCGGCGGTGGTATGGACGACGATGCCGCCGGCGAAATCGAGCGTACCGAAGCCAGCAGAAAGCCAGCCGCCGCCCCAGATCCAGTGCGCGACAGGGGCATAGACAACGAGGCTCCACAGCGCGCAGAAGCCGATCACCCAGCCGAAGCGCGCGCGGTCGACCCAAGCGCCGGCCATCAGCGCCGGGGTGATCGCGGCGAAGCACATCTGGAACAGCACGAAGGTGCTTTCGGGGATCGTCGTGCCGCTGCGGACGTCACCGAGATTGATCAGCATCCAGGCATTGCCCGAGCCGAGCCAGCCGCTGGTGACGTCGCCGAAAGCCAGGGTGTAGCCGACGACGATCCACAGCAGCGAGGCGATCGCCGCGATCGCGCCGCACTGGACCAGTACCGATAGAAAGTTTTTCTGGCGGACGAGGCCGCCGTAGAACAGGCCGAGACCCGGCAGCGTCATCAGCAGCACGAGCGCGGAGGAGGTCAGGATCCAGGCGGTGTCGCCGCTGTCGGGTCCCTCGACGGTGGCATCCTGCGCCAGCGCCAGAGTCGGTATCGCCGCCGCTACTGCGGCGAGCGCCAGCCCGCAGGTTTTCCGCATTCTCGTACCCCTCCTGCCTCCGCGCAGGCGCGCGGTCCTCCACGGGGGCGTTTAGAGCAATATTGTGTGGAGAAACAAGGCGAGCGATGCCGCTCTTTCAACAGGCGGAAATTCAGGCCCAGCCTTCGAGCACCTGGTCGGGCGGGCGGTGGCCGTCGATCCAGAAGCGCACGTTGGCGATCAACCGCAAGCCCGCGGCGCCGCGGCCTTCGCTGGTCGCGCTGCCGAGATGCGGGATTAGGACGACGTTGGGCAGGGCGAGCAGCCGCGGGTCGACCGCGGGCTCGCGCGCATAGACGTCGAGCCCGGCGCCGGCGAGGCGGCCGCTTTCGAGCGCGGCGATCAGCGCCTCCTCGTCGACGATGTCGCCGCGGGCGGTGTTGATCACGCAGGCGCTGGGCTTCATCGAGGCGATCCGCGTCGCATCGAGGATGTGATGCGTGCCGGCACTGGCCGGGCAATGCAGCGTGAGGATGTCAGCCTCGGCGATCAGCTTGTCGAGATCGGGCTCGTAGCGGGCGCCGAGCATGTTCTCGATCGCCGGGGGCAGGCGGTGGCGGTTGTGATAGACGACCTCGAGCCCGAAGCCGCGCGCGCGGTGCGCCACGGCCTGGCCGATGCGGCCCATGCCGACGATGGCCAGCCGCTTGCCGCCGAGGCTCGACCCGAGGAAGTTCGACGGGCCCCAGCCGCTCCACTTGCCGTCAAGCAGCATCCGCGAGCCTTCGGGCAGGCGCCGCGGCACGCTGATGATCATCGCCATGGCCATATCTGCGGTGTCGTCAGTGAAGACGCTCGGCGTATTGGTGACGACGATCTGGCGCGCCCGCGCCGCGGCGAGATCGATATGATCGACGCCCGCGCCGAAATTGGCGATCAGGCCCATGCGCGTGCCGGCCTCGGCGATCATCGCGCCATCGATCCGGTCGGTGACCGTGGGCACCAGCACGTCGCAGCCCTGCATCGCCGCGACGAGCGCCTCGCGGGTCATCGGCAAGTCGTCGGCATTGAGCGCCACGTCGAACAGCTCGCTCATCCGCGCCTCGGTCTCGGGCAGCAGGCGACGCGTGACGATCACGCGGGGTTTGCCGGCGACGCGGCCGGCGAGCGGGGTTTCGGTGACGACGGTCATGGTGTTCCTGCAGTTTGCCCTAGCCGACGATAAGGTCAAGCGGGCGGTCGCGCGGCCTTGAAGCTTTGCATATGCCGGGTCTATGCAAAATCCATGTCGCTAATCTTTCGGTCCCTTGCCGCTCTGGCGCTGCTTGCCGCAGCCGCCCCCGCTTTCGCCGCCGACGACGAGGAGGTGCCCTATTGGGCCGCGCTCCGCGCCAACGAAGTGAACCTGCGGGTGGGGCCGGCCGAAACCTATCGTATAGCTTGGGTCTATCGCCGCACTGGCCTGCCGATGAAAGTGCTGCGGCGGATGGAAGGCTGGCGCCTCGTCCAGGACCCCGACGGCGCGCGCGGCTGGATGCTGGCGCGCTTCCTCAAGCGCGATCGCGGCGCGATCGTCAAAGGGCAGGGGCTCGTCGACATGCGCGACAAGGGCGATGGCGGCGCCAAGCTGCTGTGGCGGCTGGAGCCGGGAGTCAGTGGCCGGCTTGGCGATTGCGACGGCGGTTGGTGCAAGCTCGACATCGGCGACGGCCATGCGGGCTTCGTGCCGCAGAACCGGCTGTGGGGCGTGGGCAACCCCTAAGCGTCAAGTCGCCCCGACTTTCGTCGGGACGACTCAATCAAATCAGACCAGCTCAACCGCCACGGCCGTGGCTTCGCCGCCGCCGATGCAGAGCGAAGCGACGCCGCGCTTGAGGCCCTTATGCTTGAGCGCGCCGATCAGCGTGGTGATGATGCGCGTGCCCGAGGCGCCGATCGGGTGACCGAGCGCGGTCGCGCCGCCGTGAACGTTGATCTTGTCATGCGGGATGCCGAGGTCGTGCATCGCGAACATGGCGACGCAGGCGAAGGCCTCGTTGATCTCGAACAGGTCGACGTCCGCAAGCTGCCAGCCGGCCTGCTCCAGAACCTTGGGGATCGCCTTGATCGGGGTGGTCGGGAAGCGCTGCGGCTCGTGCGCGTGGGCGGCGACGGCGACGACCCTGGCCACCGGCGTCAGGCCCTTGGCCTTGGCCACGCTCTCGCGCGTCAGGACCATGGCGGCGGCGCCGTCCGAGATCGAGCTCGAAGTCGCGGCGGTGATCGTGCCGTCCTTGGCGAAAGCGGGCTTCAAGGTCGGGATCTTTTCGGGCTTGCCCTTGCCGGGCTGCTCGTCGGTATCGACGACAACGTCGCCCGCGCGGGTCTTGACCGTGACGGGGACGATCTCGCTGGCGAAGGCGCCGGTCGAGATGGCTTCCTGCGCGCGGCGCAGCGATTCGATCGAATAGGCGTCCTGCGCCTCGCGGGTCAGCTGGTACTCGTCGGCGACGCACTGCGCGAAGGAACCCATCGAGCCGCCGTCATAGGCGTCTTCCAGGCCGTCGAGGAACATGTGGTCATAGAGCGTGTCGTGGCCGGCGCGCGCGCCGCCGCGGTGCTTCTTGGTCAGGTAGGGCGCATTGGTCATCGATTCCATGCCGCCCGCGACGAGCAGGTCGATCGTGCCGCTGGCCAGCGCCTCGGCGCCCATGATCACCGTCTGCATGCCCGAGCCGCAGACCTTGTTGACTGTGCTCGCTTCGACCGAGAGCGGCAGGCCGGCCTTGAGCGCGACCTGGCGGGCAGGGGACTGGCCCAGGCCGGCGGGCAGAACGCAGCCCATGTAGATGCGCTCGACGTCGCCGCCGTCCACGCCGGCGCGCTCGATCGCGGCCTTGACCGCGGTGGCCCCGAGATCGGTCGCCGAAACGTCGGCGAAGACGCCCGAGAGGCCGCCCATGGGCGTGCGGGCATAGGACAGGACGACGATCGGGTCGTTAGCGGAAATCTGGGCCATGGCGGCGATGCCTTTCTTTGGGCCTTATAGAATGGGCGTTGGACAGGAATGTGCGTGGCGCATAATGTTGCATTGCGGCATTGGCAATCCGGGGCATGCCCATAATCATTCCAGCGGCGAAAAGCGATTTGGAGGAATTGGGTTGCTTTTTGCAATGTAATAAGGTGTCAGCAGCTTTCAACCGCACCCTTGCGCCTTCCTGAACGGGGGTTTAGGGCGCACGCCAAATCGCGTCGAAACGCGAGTCAGCCGAGGGAAATCGTGGTCGATCTGTCTCAATATCTGCCGATCCTGATCTTCCTGGTCATCGCACTGGGACTGTCGTCGGCCTTCGTCTTCCTGCCGATGGGCGTGGCCCGGCTGACCGGGGCGCACAATCCGAACGCCGAGAAGCTCAGCGAGTACGAATGCGGCTTCCCCGCCTTCGAGGATCCGCGCAGCCAGTTCGATGTGCGGTTCTATCTGGTCGCGATCCTGTTCATCATCTTCGACCTCGAAGCGGCGTTCCTGTTCCCCTGGGCCGTCTCGCTCAACGTGACGGGCTGGCCCGGCTGGATCACCATGATGGTCTTCCTCGGCGAACTGGCGATCGGCCTCGCCTACGCGTGGAAGAAGGGAGCTCTGGACTGGGAATGAGCACGCTTGTGGACACCAGCGGCAATCCGCTTTCCGCTACCGGCGGCGCAGTCACGCCGCCCGACCATTCGTTCTTCAACGGCCTCAATCAGGAAGTGTCCGACAAGGGCTTCCTGATCACGACCACCGAGGAACTGTTCCAGTGGGCTCGCACCGGCTCGCTGTGGTGGATGACTTTCGGCCTCGCCTGCTGCGCGGTCGAAATGATCCACGTCAACATGCCGCGCTACGACATGGAGCGGTTCGGCGCCGCGCCGCGCGCCTCTCCGCGCCAGTCGGACGTGATGATCGTCGCCGGCACGCTGTGCAACAAGATGGCTCCGGCGCTGCGCAAGGTCTACGATCAGATGTCGGACCCCAAGTACGTCATCTCGATGGGCTCCTGCGCCAACGGCGGCGGCTATTACCACTACAGCTACAGCGTCGTGCGCGGCTGCGATCGGATCGTGCCCGTGGATATCTATGTCCCCGGCTGCCCGCCGACCGCTGAGGCTCTGCTCTACGGCGTGATGCAGCTGCAGCGGAAGATCCGCCGCGTCGGCACGGTCGAGCGGTGAGGGCAGAACAGTGACGGTACTCCATTCCGCACCGAAGATCGCGTCCAACGAAGGTGTGCTCGACACGCTGACCGCCGCGCTCGGCCCGATGGTCGTCGCTGCTCGGGAAGAATACGGCGAGATCGTCATCACGGTCGTCCGCGACCGGCTCGAGGACGCGCTGCGTCTGCTGCGCGACAGCCACGAATATCAGCAGCTGATGGAAATCGCGGGGGTCGACTATCCGAGTCGGCCTGAGCGGTTCGAAGTCGTCTACATGCTGCTCAGCCTGACGAAGAACCATCGCCTGCTAGTCAAGGTCAACGCGGCCGAGAATACGCCGGTTCCCACGGTCACGACGCTGTGGCCGGTTGCCGGCTGGCTCGAGCGAGAGGTTTTCGACCTTTACGGCGTGATCTTCGCGGGCAACCAGGACCTGCGCCGTATCCTCACCGACTACGGTTTCGAGGGCCATCCGTTCCGCAAGGACTTCCCGCTCACCGGCTATGTCGAGCTGCGCTATTCCGAAGAGGACAAGCGCGTCGTCTACGAGCCCGTGCAACTCGCTCAGGACCTGCGCTCGTTCGACTTCATGAGCCCCTGGGAAGGCGCGGACTACGTGCTGCCGGGCGACGAGAAGGCGCCTGCCGCGTCGCCGCCAGCACCGCCTTCGCCCGCTCCCCCGCCGGTCGCTCCTGCGCCGCCGCCCGTGGAGACGCCTAAGACGACGGACAAGCCCGCCGATACCGGCGCCGGCGCCGAGACCAACAAGCAGGCCGAGGTCAAGGTCGCCAAGGCCAAGGGGGCCGTGCCGAAGACGACCAAGCAGGCCGAACCCGGCGCTCCCGATCCGACCGAGGACCGTCCGGCCCGCAAGCCGCGCGCCAAGAAGGGCGAGCAGACCGAGACCGAGCCGAAGAAGGCTCCGGCCAAGCGGGCTACCAAACCCAAGGCCAAGCCCGCAGGAGATGACGCATGAGCGTTCAGCTCGAAAACTCGCCGACCACCGGCGACGAGGTCATCTCCAACTACACGATCAACTTCGGCCCGCAGCATCCGGCAGCGCACGGCGTGCTGCGTCTGGTGCTGGAGCTCGACGGCGAGATCATCGAGCGGGTCGATCCGCATATCGGCTTGCTCCACCGCGGCACCGAGAAGCTGATCGAGCACAAGACCTACCTGCAGGCGCTGCCCTATTTCGACCGGCTCGACTATTGCTCGCCGCTGGGCATGGAGCACTCCTACGTGCTCGCGATCGAGAAGCTGCTGAACATCGAGGTGCCGCTGCGCGCGCAATACCTGCGCGTGCTGTTCGCCGAGCTGACGCGTATCTGCAACCACATGCTCAACCTGGGCAGCCACGTCATGGACGTCGGCGCGATGACGCCGAACCTCTGGCTGTTCGAGATCCGCGAGGACTGCCTCAACTTCTTCGAGCGCGCCTCGGGCGCGCGCATGCATGCGGCCTGGTTCCGCCCGGGCGGCGTCCATCAGGACGTGCCGCTGCGGCTGCTGACCGACATCGCCGACTGGCTCGACACGCGCCTGCCCGAGCTATTCGAGGACGCGATGAGCCTCGTCGTCGACAACCGCATCTTCAAACAGCGCAACGTCGATATCGCGATTGTCTCCAAGGAAGATGCGATCAAGTGGGGCTTCTCGGGCCCGATGATCCGCGGCTCGGGCATTGCCTGGGACCTGCGCAAGAGCCAGCCCTACGACGTCTATGACCGCATGGACTTCGAGATCCCGGTCGGCACGCGTGGCGACTGCTACGACCGGTTCATGGTCCGCGTCGAGGAAGTGCGGCAGTCGGCCAAGATCATGAAGCAGTGCCTGGCCGAGATGCCGAACGGCCCGGTGGCTTCCAGCGACCGCAAGGTCGTCCCGCCCAAGCGCGGCGAGATGAAGCAGTCGATGGAAGCGCTGATCCACCACTTCAAACTCTATACCGAGGGCTTCCACGTCCCCGCCGGCGAGGTCTATGTCGCGACCGAAAGCCCCAAGGGCGAATTCGGCGTTTATCTGGTCGCCGACGGCAGCAACAAGCCCTACCGCTGCAAGATCCGCCCGACGGCGTTCAGCCACCTCCAGGCGATGGACTTCATGTGCAAGGGCCACATGCTCCCCGACGTCACCGCCATCATCGGCGCGATCGACGTGGTGTTCGGGGAGTGCGATCGGTGAGCAATCTGGCGACCGCCAAGGCGATGATCGCGGCTTACAACGCGCAGGACGTGGACACCTACGTCTCATACATGACCGACGATGCCTGCGAGGCGAACTATCGTGGCGACGTGGTGCGCGAAGGCAAGGAAGGCACGCGTTCCGGCCTCGCCGCCGCTTTCTCCCGCTGGCCGCAGAACCATGCCGAGATCGTCGAGGCACAGGCGATCGGCAACTACGTGCTGATGCGCGAGCATGTCACGCGCGGCCCCGCAACCGATGGTTCGGCACTGGTCGAGCCTTTCGAAGTCATCGCAATCTATTCTTTCGAGGGCGACAAGTGCTCTCGCGTGGAGTTCGTCCGTTGAAGCAGCTTTCCACTTTCGATCTGATGCGCGTCTGGGCCGCGGTTACGGGCCTGCTTCTCGTCGCGGGCTTCTTCGCCGCGCCGTTCCTCGGGATCGTTTCTTCCCCGTTGCTGCCCTTGCTGGTCGCGGCGATCGGCGGGTTCGAGCTGTTCCTGTTCAGCCAGGACATGTGGCTGAAGCGGAGGCGCACCCGTGGCTGATCGCTACATCGAGGCTGACACTCCCGAACTGCGCGCGCGCTGGGGCGGCTTCGCGTGGAACGCGGAAAACGCCGGCAAGGTGCCCGAGATCGTCGCGCGCTATCCCGCGGGGCGCCAGCGCTCGGCAGTGATGCCGCTGCTCGATCTCGCGCAGCGCCAGGTTGGCGCCGAGACCAATACCCAGGGCTGGCTGCCGCTGCCGGTGATGGAATATGTCGCGCGCGAACTCGACATGCCGGTGATCCGCGTACTCGAGGTCGCGACCTTCTACTTCATGTACAACCTCGCGCCGGTCGGCCGCTTCCATGTGCAGGTGTGCGGGACCACGCCCTGCATGCTGCGCGGCTCGGACGACCTGATGAGCGCCTGCAAGGCCCGCGGCATGTCCAAAGGCCACGTCAGCGACGACGGCCTGTGGACGCTGACCGAAGTGGAATGCATGGGCAACTGCTCTTCGGCGCCGATGGTCCAGATCAACGACGACAATTACGAAGACCTGACGCCCGAGCGGCTGAACTTCGTGCTCGACGAACTGGCCGCCGGCCGCGAGCCGAAGGCCGGCACGCAGGAGCCGGGCCGCCACACGGTCGAGCCCGTCGGCGGGCCGACCACGCTCAAGGACATGGTTTCCGAGAACCACGATTACCGGGGTGAATGGTGATGGCTTCCGAACGCATTCGCTGGGCCGACCGCGACGCCGGGCAGAAGATGTCGATGGTCATGCTCGTGATCGTCATGGTCGCCTGCGACCTGTTCGCCGCCTGGTCGCTGGTCGTCGATCTGGGCCGCGGTGACTGGGTGCGCGCTGGTTCGGCCGCGGTCTTCGTCGCGATCTGGAGCGTCTGGGGTTACGGCTTCGTCCGTCAGCTGGGGATTTTCGATGCTCGCCGATAAGGACCGCATCTTCACCAATCTCTACGGCTACCAGCCGTGGAACCTGCCGTCGGCGCAGAAGCGCGGCGACTGGGACAACACCAAGAAGCTGCTCGAACTGGGCCGCGACGGCATCGTCCAGGTCATCAAGGACTCCGGCCTGCGCGGCCGCGGCGGCGCCGGCTTCCCGACCGGCATGAAGTGGTCCTTCATGCCCAAGGAATACAAGCCCGAGCGCCCCGGCTTCCTCGTGATCAACGCCGACGAGTCCGAGCCGGGCTCGTGCAAGGACCGCGAGATCATCCGCCACGATCCGCACAAGCTGCTCGAAGGCGCGCTGGTCGCCGGCTTCGCCATGGGCGCGCGCGCGGCCTACATCTACATCCGCGGAGAATATATCCGCGAGGCCGAGACGCTCTTCGCCGCGCGCGACGAGGCCTATGCTGCCGGCCTGCTGGGCAAGAACGCCTGCGGTTCGGGCTATGACTTCGACGTCTTCGTCCACCGCGGCGCGGGCGCCTACATCTGCGGCGAAGAGACCGCGATGATCGAGAGCCTCGAAGGCAAGAAGGGCCAGCCGCGCCTCAAGCCACCGTTCCCGGCTGGCGCAGGCCTCTATGGCTGCCCGACCACGGTCAACAACGTCGAGAGCATCGCCGTCGCGCCGACGATCCTGCGCCGCGGCGCCGCCTGGTTCTCCAGCTTCGGGCGCGACAACAACAAGGGCACCAAGCTCTTCCAGATCAGCGGCCACGTCGACAAGCCCTGCGTCGTCGAGGAAGAGATGGGCATCCCCTTCCGCGAGCTGATCGAGAAGCACTGCGGCGGCATCCGCGGCGGGTGGGACAACCTGCTCGCGGTGATCCCGGGCGGTTCCTCGGTGCCGCTGGTGCCGGGCGAGCAGTGCCCCGACATGCTGATGGACTTCGACGGCTGCAAGGCGCTCGGCTCGGGCCTGGGCACCGCGGCGGTCATCGTCATGGACAAGTCGACCGACATCGTCCGCGCCATTGCCCGCCTGTCCTACTTCTACAAGCACGAGTCCTGCGGCCAGTGCACGCCCTGCCGCGAGGGCACGGGCTGGATGTGGCGCGTGATGGAGCGCTTGCGCACCGGCGACGCGCAGGTCGAGGAAATCGACATGCTCCAGCAGGTCACCAAGCAGGTCGAAGGCCACACCATCTGCGCGCTGGGCGACGCCGCCGCCTGGCCGATCCAGGGCCTGATCAAGCATTTCCGCCCCGAGCTGGAACGCCGGATCGCCGAGAACGTGCGGGAGGCGGCGGAGTGAGAACGTCGCGTTTTGTTTTCGCTGCAATTGTCTGGGCACTGTCATGCCCGTCGATGGCGGCTCCGCCCACGGTCGACTCGACCAATCTACGCCAGTCTGCTGCGCAGTTTGGAGAGTGCGTTGTAAGGACCAATGCGGCGCTGGCGCGCGGCTTCATTTTGCAAGATCTGACGTTATTTGATATAAAAAAGATTGCCGAAGCACGCCGTCTGATGGACCCGACCTGCATAGAAGAATTGCGATCTGATGATGCGATAGGTCCTGATCAGCCAGCAGGCATGCGTTTTGAAAGTGATCTCTTCAGATATAGTCTTGCAGATGCCTTGGTGCGCGCGGACTACCCTAAGATCAGTCATTTCGATTTCACTGCGAGACCCCAACTCACTCATTCAGTTCCTGGGCCGTTGCCGCCAGACGTCGCCGCGGGCACTGGTATGAAAGCAAAACAAGCGCAGGTTGCCTATTCGCTGGCCATGAACGTATCGCTGATGTCGCGGTTCGGTGAGTGTGCGGCGCGCCGCAATCCTGATGGTGTTCACGAACTGCTTCTCACAAAGGTGAACACTGCTGAAGAACGAGCTGTATTTTCTCGCCTCTCAGCAATGCTTGGCCAATGCCTTGTTGAAGGGCAGATGCGGATAAGCCGTGAGGTCGCTCGTGGGTCGTTGGCATTGGGTTTCTATCGCTTGGCGGGGGCTCCGGCAGGAGCAGAAGTGAGAAATTTGAGGGGCGCGGCAAATGCCTAAGGTAACCGTAGACGGCGTGGAACTCGAAGTCCCGGCAGGCGCCACCGTCCTGCAGGCCTGCGAGCTGGCCGGCAAGGAAATCCCCCGCTTCTGTTATCACGAGCGGCTGTCGATCGCCGGCAACTGCCGCATGTGCCTGGTCGAGGTCGCCCCCGGGCCGCCGAAGCCGCAGGCGTCCTGCGCGCTGCCCGCGGCCGACAATCAGGTGATCCGCACCGACAGCGAGATGGTCAAGAAGGCGCGGGAAGGGGTGATGGAGTTTCTCCTGATCAACCACCCGCTCGACTGCCCGATCTGCGACCAGGGCGGCGAATGCGACCTGCAGGACCAGTCGGTCGCCTATGGCCGCGGCAAGTCGCGCTATGACGAGAACAAGCGCGCGGTCACCGAGAAGTACATGGGGCCGCTCATCAAGACGACGATGACGCGCTGCATCCACTGCACCCGCTGCGTGCGTTTCTCCGAGGAAGTCGCCGGCGTCGACGAGATCGGCGCGCTCCATCGCGGCGAGAACATGCAGATCACGACCTATCTCGAAAAGGCTGCCAAGCACGAGATGTCGGCCAACGTGATCGACCTCTGCCCGGTCGGCGCGCTGACCAGCCGGCCCTATGCTTTCGAGGCGCGACCCTGGGAGCTCAAGAAGACGCTGTCGATCGACGTGTCCGACGCGTGCGGCGCGAACATCCGCCTCGACAGTCGCGGCCGCGAAGTGCTGCGCGCGCTGCCGCGGATCAACGACGACGTCAACGAGGAGTGGCTGTCGGACAAGGGCCGCTACCAGGTCGACGGCCTGACCCGCCGCCGGCTCGACAAGCCCTGGATCCGCAAGAACGGCAAGCTCGTCGCCGCGACCTGGGACGAGGCCTTCGCCGCCATCGGCAAGGTCAAGCCGGGCGCCAGCGTCGCGGCCGTGGCCGGCGACCTGCTCGACTGCGAGACCATGTTCGCGGCCAAGAAGCTGGTCGGCGCGCTGGGTTCGACGCTGCTCGAAGGCCGTCAGACGGGTATGGACTACGACGTGTCCAGCCTCGCCGCGGTGAACTTCAACTCGACGTTCTCGGGCATCGAGACCGCCGACGCGATCCTGATCGTCGGCAGCAACGTGCGCTGGGAAGCGCCGCTGGTGAACGTGCGTATCCGCAAGGCGGTGAAGCGCGGCGCCAAGGTGTTCCTCATCGGCCCCGAGTGGGAAACCACTTTCGGCGGCGAATTCCTTGGTGAGGACGTCTCGGTGCTGGGTTCGCTGCCCGATCACGTCGCCGATGCGCTGAGCAAGGCCGAGCGGCCCGCAGTGATCCTCGGCGGCGCGGCGCTGGCCAAGGGTGCGCTGGGAGCGGGTCTCGGCCTCGTGGGCCAGTTCAACCTCGTCAAGGATGGTTGGAATGGCTTCAACGTGCTCCACATGGCGGCGGCGCGGATGGGCGGGCTGATGCTCGGCTACGCGCAGAAGGGCGGCATCGCCGACATCGTCGCGGCCAAGCCCAAGTTGGTCTTCGCGCTCGGCGCCGACGAGATGGACTTCTCCCAGTTCTCGGACTCGATCGTCGTCTATATCGGCCATCACGGCGACAAGGGCGCGCATCTGGCGGATGTCATCCTGCCGGCCGCAGCCTACACCGAGAAGCCGGGAACCTACGTCAACACCGAAGGCCGCGTGCAGTTCGCCGAGAAGGCGGTCTTCGCCCCCGGCGACGCGCGCGAGGACTGGACGATCCTGCGCGCCCTGGCCGATGCGCTGGGCGTCTCGGTCGGCTTCGACGACTTCGACGCGCTGCAGGCGGCGATGATCGCCGAAGTGCCGGCGCTGGGAGTCGAGGGCCTGGCGAGCTACGGTTCGCTGCCCGTAAAGGCCAAGGGCACCGCGAAGGGCGTGATCGGCTATCCGATCAAGGACTTCTACCTGACCAACCCGATCGCCCGTTCGAGCCCGACGATGCAGCGCTGCTCGGGCGAACTGCTCCACGGCGAAGACTTCGCGGAGGCGGCGGAATGACCAGCTTCTTCCAATGGCTCGGCATGAACTACGAATGGGCGTGGTTCGTCTCGACGATCTGCGGCATCCTGCTGATCGCGCTGCCGCTGATGCTCGGCGTGGCGATGATCATCTATGCCGATCGCAAGATCTGGGCGGCCATGGCGCTGCGCCGCGGCCCCAACGTGGTCGGCCCCTTCGGCCTGCTGCAGAGCTTTGCCGACGGCCTGAAGGTCTTCCTGCAGGAAACGATCGTCCCGAGCGCCTCGAACAAGGCGCTGTTCCTGATCGCGCCGATCATCACTTTCACCGTCGCGTTGATGGCCTGGGCGGTGATCCCGTTCAACTCGGGCGCGATTCTCGCCGACATCAACGTTGGCCTGCTCTACGTCCTCGCGATCTCGTCGCTCGGCGTTTACGGCGTGGTCATCGCGGGCTGGGCGTCGAACTCGAAGTATCCGTTCTTCTCGGCGATGCGCGCTTCGGCGCAGATGATCTCCTATGAAGTCTCGATCGGCTTCATCCTGATCTGCGTCGTGCTCTGGGCGGGCAGCTTCAACCTGCACACGATCGTCGAGGCGCAGCGCTCTGCGCCGATCTGGCCGCTCAACGGCTTCGCGTTCAATCCGCTGCTGTTCCCGATGTGGGTGATGTTCCTGATCTCGGGCATGGCCGAAACCGCACGCGCGCCGTTCGACCTCACCGAGGCGGAAAGCGAGCTCGTCGCCGGTTACCAGACCGAATATTCGTCGATGGCCTTCGCGCTCTACTGGCTCGGCGAATATGCCAACGTGCTGCTGATGTGCGCGCTCAACGCCGTGCTGTTCTTCGGCGGCTACCTGCCGCCGCTCGACCTGCCGATCCTCTACTGGATCCCGGGCTGGATCTGGCTGCTCGCTAAGATCCTGTTCTTCTTCTTCATCTTCTCCTGGGTGAAGGCGACGGTCCCGCGCTACCGCTACGACCAGCTGATGCGCCTGGGCTGGAAGGTGTTCCTGCCCGTCTCGCTCGGCTTCGTCGTGCTGGTGAGCGGATGGCTTATGTTCACGAGGTACGGCTGATGAGCGTCGCTCAATACATCAAGGCGTTCACCCTCTGGGAGTTCGTCAAGGCGCACTGGCTGACCTTGAAGTATTTCTTCAAGCCCAAGGCGACGATCAACTACCCGTTCGAGAAGAACCCGCTGAGCCCGCGCTTCCGCGGCGAGCATGCGCTGCGCCGTTATCCCAACGGCGAGGAACGCTGCATCGCCTGCAAGCTCTGCGAGGCGATCTGCCCGGCCCAGGCGATCACCATCGAGGCCGAGCCGCGCGCCGACGGCAGCCGCCGCACGACGCGCTACGACATCGACATGACCAAGTGCATCTACTGCGGCTTCTGCCAGGAAGCCTGCCCGGTCGATGCCGTGGTCGAGGGGCCGAACTTCGAATATGCGACGGAAACGCGCGAGGAACTGCTCTACGACAAGGCCAAGCTGCTGGCGAACGGGGACAAGTGGGAGCGGGCCATCGCCGCAAACCTTGAAGCCGATGCGCCGTATCGTTAGGGCGCCGGCGGGGCTTAAATCATGATCCACATAATCGCCTTCTACCTATTCGCCATCATGGTCGTCGCCTCGGGCGCGATCACGATTCTGGCGCGCAATCCGGTCCACTCGGTGCTGTGGCTGATCCTGGCGTTCTTCAACGCCGCGGGCCTGATGGTCCTCGTCGGCGCCGAGTTCATCGCCATGCTGCTGGTCATCGTCTACGTCGGCGCGGTCGCGGTGCTGTTCCTCTTCGTCGTCATGATGCTCGACATCGACTTCGCCGAGCTGCGCGCGGGCTTCGTCAAGAACTTCCCGCTGGGCATGCTAGTTGCCGTGGTCCTGCTCTGCGAGATCGTGCTCGGCATCGGCGCCTACCGCGCCGGCGCGCTGCACCTCGGGATTCCGGACGGCTCGGCCGGCACGGCGCCGGGCGTCAGCAACATCGCCGCGATCGGCGGGCTGCTCTACAGCCGCTACCTGTTCCTGTTCGAGGCCGCGGGCATCATCCTGCTCGTCGCCATGATCGGTGCGATCGTGCTGACCCACCGCCAGCGCAGCGACACGCGCGGCCAGAACATCGCGCGACAGATCGCCCGCCGTCCCGAAGAATCGACGGTCAATGTCCGGCCTGAAGTGGGCAAGGGAGTCTCGCTGTGATCGGCATCGAACACTACGTCGTCGTCAGCTCGATCCTCTTCGTGCTCGGCGTGCTCGGCATCTTCCTCAACCGCAAGAACGTCATCGTCATCCTGATGGCGATCGAGCTGATCCTGCTCGCGGTGAACATCAACCTTGTCGCTTTTAGCGCCTTTCTCCACGACCTCACCGGCCAGATCTTCGCGATGTTCGTGCTGACCGTGGCGGCAGGCGAGGCGGCGATCGGCCTGGCGATCCTGGTCATCTACTTCCGCGGCCGCGGCACAATCGCGGTCGACGACGTCAACCGGATGAAGGGGTAAACCGGTGCAATCGATCCTCTTCATCGTTTTCCTGCCGCTGCTGGCTGCCATCGTCGGCGGCCTGGGCAACCGCGCGCTGGGCAATACCGTCGTCAAGTCGCTGACGACGGGCGCGCTGTTCATCTCCTGCCTGCTGTCCTGGCTGATCTTCCTGCCGTTCCTGAGCGGCAACGCCGAAGCCAGCGTCACCCCGGTGCTGCACTGGGTGCAGTCGGGCACCTTGACATTCGACTGGGCGCTGCGCGTCGACACGCTGACCGCGGTCATGCTCGTGGTGATCACCACGGTCTCGGCGCTCGTCCACCTCTATAGCTGGGGCTACATGGACGAGGACCCGGACCAGCCGCGGTTCTTCGCCTATCTCTCGCTGTTCACTTTCGCCATGCTCATGCTGGTGACCGCCGACAATCTCGTCCAGATGTTCTTCGGATGGGAAGGCGTCGGCCTGGCCTCGTACCTGCTGATCGGTTTCTGGTTCAAGAAGCCGAGCGCGGGTGCCGCGGCAATCAAGGCCTTCGTCGTCAACCGCGTCGGCGACCTCGGCTTCATGCTCGGCATCTTCGGCACTTTCCTGGTCTTCGGCACTGTGTCGATCCCGGCGATCCTCGAAGCCGCGCCCGGCATGGCCGGCACGACGATCGGCTTCCTCGGCCACCGCTTCGACACGATGACCGTGCTCTGCATCCTTCTGTTCATCGGTGCGATGGGCAAGTCGGCGCAGCTCGGCCTGCACACCTGGCTGCCCGACGCGATGGAAGGCCCGACCCCGGTCTCGGCGCTGATCCACGCGGCGACCATGGTCACCGCCGGCGTCTTCATGGTCTGCCGCCTCTCGCCGATGTTCGAGACCAGCCCGACCGCGCTCGGCGTCGTCACCTTCATCGGCGCCGCCACCTGCTTCTTCGCCGCCACGGTCGGAACGACGCAGTGGGACATCAAGCGCGTTATCGCCTATTCGACCTGCTCGCAGCTCGGCTACATGTTCTTCGCCGCGGGCTCGGGCGCCTATGGCGCGGCGATGTTCCACCTGTTTACCCACGCCTTCTTCAAGGCGCTGCTGTTCCTCGGCGCGGGCTCGGTCATCCATGCGATGCACCACGAGCAGGACATGCGCTACTACGGCGCGCTGCGGAAAGAGATCCCGTTCACCTTCTGGACGATGACCTTCGGCACCCTGGCGATCACCGGTGTCGGCATCGCCGACGTGTTCGGCTTCGCCGGCTTCTATTCGAAGGACTCGATCCTCGAAGCGGCCTTCGCCAGCGGCAAGGAACTGGGGACTTTCGCCTTCTGGTGCGGCATCCTCGCGGCGCTGATGACGAGCTTCTACTCGTGGCGCCTGGTCTTCCTGACCTTCTTCGGCGAAGCGCGCTGGGCCGGCTCGGAGCATATCCAGCACGCGGTCCACGGCGAGCACGAGCACCAGGACGAGCCCGATCATCATGACGCGCACCACGGTCATGGCCACGGCCATGCGGTGACCGGCACGGCGGGCTATCACCCGCACGAGAGCCCGCTGTCGATGCTGATCCCGCTCGGCGTGCTGTCGCTCGGCGCGATCTTCGCCGGCTTCGTGTTCCACGGCGCGTTCATCAGCGAAGGCACGGGCGAGTTCTGGAAGGGCAGCCTGGCGTTCAGCGAACACCTGATCCATGCGATGCACGGCGTGCCTTGGGAGGTGAAATGGGCTCCCTTCACCGTCATGGCGATCGGCTTCGCCCTGGCCTGGTACGCCTATCTCAAGAACCCGAGCTTCCCGGCGACTTTCGTCGGCCAGTTCGGCGTGCTGCACCGCTTCGTCTACAACAAGTGGTACTTCGACGAGCTCTACAACTTCCTCTTCGTGCGCCCGGCGTTCTGGCTCGGCCGCCTGTTCTGGAAGCAGGGCGACATCGGCATCGTCGACCGCTTCGGCCCGAACGGTGCCGCCTGGCTGGTCGCGCGCGGATCGACATACGCGCAGAGAGTGCAGTCGGGTTATCTCAACAGCTATGCGCTGGTGATGCTCCTGGGCCTGGTCGGGGCTATTTCCTGGGCGATGGTGGGTTAAGGCAATGAACGGTTTTCCCATCCTCTCCCTGATGCTGCTCGTGCCGCTCGTCGGCGCGATCGCCTGCCTGTTCGCCGAGGCCAAGGCCGCGCGCACGATCGCGCTGGTTGCCACCCTGATCGATTTCGTCCTCGGCGTGCTGCTCTGGGCGAACTACGACATCGGCGGCGCGCAGTGGCAGTTCACCGAGAAGGTCGAGCTTTTCGCCGGCTTCAACTGGGCGCTGGGTATCGACGGCATCGCGCTGATGCTGATCATGCTCTCGGTCTTCCTCATGCCGATCTGCATCGGCGCAAGCTGGACTTCGATCGAGAAGCGCGTCGGCGAATATATGGCGGCTTTCCTGCTGATGGAAACGCTGATGATCGGCGTGTTCACCGCGCAGGACATCTTCCTGTTCTACATCATGTTCGAAGCCGGCCTGATCCCGATGTACCTGATCATCGGCATCTGGGGCGGCGCGGACCGCATCTACGCCAGTTACAAGTTCTTCCTCTACACGCTGCTCGGCTCCGTGCTGATGCTGATCGCCATGCTGTGGATGGTGAACGAGGCGGGGACGACCGACATCCCGACCCTGATGGCCTACGACTTCCCGCCGCAGGCGCAGACCTGGTTGTGGCTGGCCTTCTTCGCCAGCTTCGCGGTGAAGATGCCGATGTGGCCGGTCCACACCTGGCTGCCCGACGCGCACGTCCAGGCGCCGACCGCGGGCTCGGTGATCCTGGCCGGCGTGCTGCTGAAGATGGGCGGCTACGGCTTCATTCGCTTCTCGCTGCCGATGTTCCCGGAGGCGTCCGCCCAGTTCGCCTGGCTGATCTTCGCCTTCTCGATGATCGCCGTGGTTTATACCTCGCTGATCGCGCTGGTGCAGCACGACATGAAGAAGCTGATCGCCTATTCGTCGGTCGCACACATGGCGATCGTCACGGTCGGCCTGTTTGCCTTCAATGTGCAGGGCCTCGAAGGCTCGATGATCGTCATGCTGAGCCACGGCCTGGTTTCGGGCGCGCTGTTCCTCAGCGTCGGCGTGATCTACGACCGGCTGCACACGCGCGAGATCGACCGCTATGGCGGCCTCGCGATCAATATGCCGAAGTACTCGCTGTTCTTCATGCTGTTCACCATGGCCTCGGTCGGCCTGCCGGGCACTTCCGGCTTCGTTGGTGAGTTCCTGAGCCTTGCCGGCATCTACCAGGTGTCGAGCTGGGTGACCTTCGTCTGCACCACCGGCATCATCCTGGGCGCGGCCTACATGCTCTACCTCTACCGCCGGGTGATCTTCGGCGAGCAGAAGCACGCCGATGCCGCGGCCATGCCCGACCTTGACCTGCGCGAGTGGATCATGATGGTGCCGATCGCCGCCGCCGTGCTGTGGATGGGCGTCTATCCCGAAAGCTTCCTCGCGCCGATGCGCCAGGATATCGCCGCGCTCGACGCGCGCATCGCCCGGGCTAAACCCGAAGGCGACGCCAAGATCGCGATTGCCAAGGCGAAACCAAAAACCGAAGAATCCGCGCATGAGGGGGCGCACTGATGGACTGGTCCACCTCGCTGCGCCTGATCGCGCCTGAAGAACTTCTGAGTGTTGCCGGCTTGATCCTGCTGCTCGTCGCCGCCTGGGGCGGGGATAAGGCCAGTAGGCTGATCTCGATCCTGTCGGTCGCTGCGCTGGTCGGCGCTGCCGTGCTCGTCGCGCCTGCGCTCTGCGGCGGGGCCATGGGGCCGGATACCGTGGCGTTCATGGGCCAGTTCCGCGCCGACGCCTTCGCCAGCTTCGCCAAGATCCTGATCTACGGCGCGGCCGCGGCCTCGCTGATGATCGCCCCGGCCTTCTTCGAGCGCTTCCGAGCGATGCGCGCCGAATATCCGCTGCTCATCCTCTTCGCTGCGCTCGGCGGCGGCATGATGACCTCTGCGACCGATCTGATCACGCTCTACATCGGCCTAGAGATGACCTCGCTGGCCTCCTACGTCCTCGCTGCCTTCCTGCGGGTGGACGAGCGCTCGGCCGAAGCGGGCCTCAAGTACTTCGTGCTCGGCGCGCTCGCCAGCGGCATCCTGCTGTTCGGCATGAGCCTGACCTACGGCTTCACCGGGACGACGCAGTTTGCCGGCATCAGCGCCGCGCTCGACGGCGGCGTGACGATGGGCGCGCTGTTCGGCATCGTCTTCGTGCTCGCCGGTCTGGCCTTCAAGATCGCCGCGGTTCCGTTCCACATGTGGACGCCCGACGTCTACGAAGGCTCACCGACTCCGGTCACCATGTTCTTCGCCACGGCGCCCAAGGTCGCTGCGCTGGCGCTGACCATGCGCGTCGCGCTTGAGGCGTTCGGCACCCAGGCCGATGCCTGGCGCCAAATCGTGATCTTCGCGGCGCTCGCCTCGATCGTCGTCGGCGCGCTCGGCGCCATCGGCCAGAAGAACATCAAGCGGCTGATGGCCTATTCGTCGATCAACAACGTCGGCTTCATCCTGATCGGCCTCGCCTGCGCGACGCCGCAGGGTGCTTCGGCGATGCTGGTCTACCTCGTGATCTACGTGGCGATGACGCTCGGTGGCTTCGTCTCGGTGCTGATGCTCAAGGATGCCGAGGGCAATCAGGTCGAGGCGATCTCCGACATTGCCGGCCTCGCGCGCGACCGCAAGGTGCTCGCGGCCTGCCTGGCGATGGTCATGTTCAGCCTTGCCGGCATCCCGCCGCTGTTCGGTTTCTGGGGCAAGTTCGTCGTCTTCCAGGCGGCGGTCCAGGCGGGCCTCGTGCCGTTGGCCGCGATCGGTATCGCCGCCTCGGTGATCGGCGCGTTCTACTACCTCAAGATCGTCAAGGTGATGTACTTCGACGAGCCGACGGGCATAGCCGTGGGCCGTAGCGACTGGGCGCACCAGGCGATCCTCGGCGTGATGGCGCTGTTCATCTCGCCGCTCGGCTACCTGCTGACGAAATGGCTCGGCGGCCTGGCCGATACGGCCGCGACAGCCCTGTTCCACGCGGTGTGATCGAGTACCTGGCCGAAACCGGATCGACCAGCGCCGATCTCGCCGCGCGGCTGCGTGGTGGCGACTTCGTGCCCGAAGGTCACTGGCTGGTTGCCGACCGCCAGACCGCGGGGAAGGGCAGGCAGGGCCGCGACTGGTTCGACGGCGCGGGCAATTTCATGGGCTCGACCGTGGTCCACCAGCGCTTCGGCGATCCCGACCTGTCGTCGCTAGCTTTGGTCGTTGGGCTCGCGGTGCGCGAAGCCGTCGAAACGCGGCTTCCCATAGGCGAGCAGGTTAGGCTCAAGTGGCCCAACGACCTGATGATCGGAACCGCCAAGCTTGCCGGCATCCTGTTGGAGCGAATGGCGGATAGCGTGATCATCGGCGTCGGCGTCAATCTCGCTTCAGCGCCCGAATTGCCTGACCGAGAGACCGTTGCCCTGAACGCGCCGGACCGCGACGCCTTCGCCGCCGATCTTGCTCGCCAGTTCGACATCGAACTCGACCGCTGGCGCAGCTTCGGCTTCGCGCCGATCGTCCAGCGCTGGCTTGCCGCCGCCCATCCGCTCGGCACGCCGCTCAGCGTCGGCGAGCCCGGCGAGATTCCGCTGACTGGCACTTTCGCCGGAATCAGCGAGGACGGCACGTTGCTGCTTCGCTTGGCGAGCGGCGAGACCCGTGTCATCCATGCGGGCGACGTCCGCCTCATCTCGGACTCGTAAGGAGCCCCGCCATGCTTCTCGCCATCGACGCCGGCAATACCAACGTCGTCTTCGCGCTGTTCGACCTCAAGGCCGATGGCGACCGCAAGATCAAGGCGCGCTGGCGAATCGCCACGGACGCGCGCCGCACAGGCGACGAATATGCCGTCTGGCTGATGCAGTTGCTCGAGATCCGCGGGGTCAAGCGCGAGGAAATCACCCAGATCATCGTCGCCACTGTCGTCCCGCGCGCGCTGCACAACATCGAGATTCTGGCGCGCAACTACTTCTTCCTCGAGCCGCTGATCGCGGGGCAGGGCGCGGCGAACTATGCCATCGACATCGACGTCGAGCAGCCCAGCTCGCTGGGTGCCGACCGTGCGGTCAATGCCATTGCTGCCCATGACAAGTATCCGGGCGATCTCATCGTCGTCGATTTCGGCACGGCCACCACCTTCGACGTGATCGACTTCAACGGCGCCTACAAGGGCGGCATCATCGCGCCGGGTGTCAATCTGTCGCTTGACGCGCTGGTCGGCAATACAGCCATGCTGCCGCGCATCGCCATGCGCGCGCCCGAGAGCAAGAGCGTCATCGGCCGCAATACCGAGGACCAGATGCTGATCGGCGTGTTCTGGGGCTATGTTTCGCTGATGGAGGGCCTGATCGCCCGCATGCGCGAGCAGATCGGCCGCCCGGCCAAGGTCATTGCCACGGGCGGGCTTGCCGTTCTGTTCGATGAGGCTACGGACATATTCGACGCGGTCGATCCCGACCTGACGCTCGATGGCCTCGCACTGCTGGCCGGACGCGCGAACGCGCCCTAAGGTCCTATGGGAATTCCAAGTAATGAAACCCGGAAATGAGCTGATCTTCTGTGCCCTCGGCGGCTCGGGGGAGATCGGCATGAACGTCAATCTCTACGGCTGCGACGGCAAGTGGCTGATGGTCGATCTCGGCATGACGTTCAGCGGGGCGGAATATCCGGGCGTGGATCTGGTCTTCGCCGATCTCGAATTCATCGAACAGCGCCGCGACGACCTCGTCGGTATCGTTCTGACTCACGCGCATGAGGATCACATCGGCGCGGTGCCCTATTTCGCCGAAGAGCTGGGCGTGCCGTTCTATGCGACGCCGTTCACCGCCAAGCTCGTCGCGGCAAAGCTCGAAGAGGCGGGACTGCTCGGCAAGGTGGACTTGCGCGTCATCGACCATCTCGAGCCGTTCGACCTGTCGCACTTCACCATCCAATACCTGCCGCTGGCGCACTCGATCGCCGAGGGCAATGCGCTGCTGATCGACACGCCCTATGGCCGGATCTTCCACACCGGCGATTGGAAGCTCGACGACGAGCCGCAGATCGGCGTGCCGACGACCTCGGAAGAACTCTGCGCGATCGGTGACGAGGGGGTCCTCGCGCTGGTCTGCGATTCGACCAACGTATTCAATCCCGAAGCCTCGGGTTCCGAAGGCGAGGTCTATCGTGGGCTGCTCGAGGAGGTCGGCAAGCACCGCGGCAAGCGCGTCGTGGTGACGACTTTCGCTTCCAACGTCGCGCGGCTGCAGACGCTGGGCGAAGTCGCGCGGGCTACGGGGCGCAAGCTCTGCGTGGCCGGGCGCTCGCTCGATCGCATGATCATGGCGAGCCAGGCCAGCGGCTATCTCGAGCACTTGCCCGACACGGTCGATTTCGGCCGGGCGATGGACCTGCCGCGCGGTGAAGTGCTGATCGTCGCCACGGGCGGGCAGGGCGAGCCGCGCGCGGCGATGTCGCGCATCGCCGAGGGCAATCATCAGATATCCCTGGAAGCCGGCGACGTCGTGCTGTTCTCCAGCCGCCAGATTCCGGGCAACGAGATCGCCATCGGCCGCATCCAGAACCGGCTCGCCGATCGCGACATCACGATCGTCACCGACCGCCAGAGCCCGATCCACGTCTCCGGCCACCCCGGGCGGCCCGAGCTCATGGCGCTCTATGGTTGGCTGCGACCTGAGATACTCGTTCCCGTCCACGGCGAGATCCGCCACATGCGCGAGCAGGCAAGGCTGGGTCGGACCTGCGGCATTCCCAAGGCGATTGACCAGAAGAACGGCGACCTCGTCCGCCTCGCTCCCGGCAAGCCGGGCAAGTTCGGCGAGGTGCGTGCCGGACGCCTGGTGCTCGACGGTGACATCATAGCCGCGGCCGATGGCGACGCCATGGTCATGCGCCGCCGGCTCGCGCACAACGGCATGGTGACCGTTGCGGTGGGGCCGGACGGTCGCATCGCTATTGCCGGCCTCGGCCTGCCGCTCGACGAGGACTACGACCAGTTCGTCGAAGAGGCCTGCGTCGATGTCGCCAAGGCGCTTTCCAAGCTCAAGGGCGCGGCCGCGCGCGATAAGGCCGAGCGGACCGAAGCGGCGCGCCTCGCGGCCCGCCGCGCCGCGCAGCGCTGGTCGGGCAAGAAGCCCCAGGTCCAAGTGCTGCTGCTGGAAGACTAAAGACAGGCTCAACCGTGAAAATCACTTCGATCATCGCCATCTTTACGCTGTTCTGGGTGCTCAGCGCTTTCCTGGTCATGCCGTTCGGGGTGCGGACGCACGAGGAGGCGGGGATCGAGAAGGTTCCCGGCCAGGCAGACAGCGCGCCGGCCAATTTCAGCGCGCGGCGGATTTGCATCCGCGCGACGGTGCTGGCGGTGGTGCTGTTCGGCGCGTTCTACCTGAACTACGTCAACGAGTGGATTCTGCCGCAGGATCTCGACTTCTTCACTCCGCGCAATCTGGATGGCGGGCGCGGGTGAGCTTTGCGCTTGTGCTCCGACAAGCTCCGCATGAGCGGATGTTGTTCTAGGACCGAGACCCGCTCATCCTGAGCTTGTCGAAGGATTGCCGCGCGCCGCTAGCTCCGCAGGCGCTGGATTGCCTGGGCGAGTGCGACGTAGAGTTTGCCCATGTCCGAGGACAGCAGCGTAACGCTCATCGCCTGGCCGTCGCGAGCCGAGAGAACCTGGCGCAGCATCGCTTCGAAATCGTGGATGTAGCGGCTGACGTGCTCATGGAAATCGCGGTCGCGCTCGTAGATCTGCACGATTGCCTTGGCCTCGGCATTGTCGACCAGGCTTACCGCGCGGCGTGTGAAGATGCCGCGGTCGCCGCGCAGGTATGAAGTCCAGGCGGTGTCGGCGACGTCGGTCGACAGCGCCTTGGCAATATCGATGGCGTTCGAATTCAAGGATTCGGTGATCAGCGCGACGCGGCGGGTGAAGTCATTGTCGACCTGCTCCTCGGCGCGCTGGCGGGCGTGGGCCACGCGGCTTTCGAGGTTGCCGGCTAGTTCGTTGACCTTGCCGAGCTGGTCGCGCAGCTGCATCGCAGCCTCGCGGCTGATCGAGGCGGCCTGGGTGACCGCCTGTTCCAGCTGGCCGGCGGTCTGGGCAGCGCTGGCGCGCATCGCCTGGTCGAGCGCCGCGGCGCTCTGGCTGCCGAGCTGCTGGGCGAGGGCGTTGACGGTGTTGCTGCCGTTCTCGCCGAAAGTCTCGATGGCGAACTGGGTCGAGCGGGTCAGCTCTTCGAGCGCGGCCGTAAGCTGCGCACGCGTCGTCTCGGTCAATTGGCTGGTCTGGCCGGCGATGGCGTCGAGCTGGCCGCGCAGACCGGTCAGCGTGTCGCCGTGGAGCGCGCCGGCCTTTTCGAGCTCGGCCTGGAGCGCCGAAAGCTCGCCGTAGCTGCGCTGCAACGTGCCGTTCGCGGTTTCGATGGTATCGGCCAAATGGGCGCCGCGTGCATCGGTTTCCTGCGCTGCCTCGCGCAGTGCGATCATCCGCGCCTCGATCGCCGAAAGCTGGTCATCGGTCCTAAGCAGCGCCTGCGGTAGCTGTTCGCTGCTCTGCTTGTGGCTGGCCTGGATCAGCTCGAGCAGGCGGACCGAACTGTCGGTGAGCCCGGCGATCTCGCCTTCGGTGCCGGCCAGGGCGAGGCGGCTCGCGGCAAGGCGTTCGGTCAGCGTGTCCAGGCTGGCGGCGAGCGAGGCCTGAGCGGCGCTGCCATGTGCAGCAATCGCGGTGGCGCGCGTCTCGAACTCGGCAAGCTGTGCGGCGATGGCCTCCGCCTGGGCGGCGATCTCCGCACCCTGCGCGGCGTGGCGCGTGCGACGCTCGGTCATTTCCGCGTCGATCGCCGTCAGACGCTCGCGCATCTCCTGGGCGGAAGCCTGGTCGATCTCGCCGTGGCGTTCGCGGCGCGTGATCGCAGCCTCGTCGAGCGAGGCGAAGTGATCGCGCATCCGGGCCGCGGCGGCTTCCTCGGCCGCGGCGGTTTCGGCGTGGCGCTGAGCGATTTCCCGGGTGAAGCGGGCGGCCTGTTCCAGGGCTTCGCGCTCGTACCGGGCGATGTCGTTGCCGATCGAGCCGATCCGCGCCTGGCTGGCCTCGATGGCTTCGGCTTCGGCCTCCTGCAGCGCGACGAGCGCGCTTTGCAGTTCTTCCTTCATCCGCGTGACGCCGGCCTGCCAGCCTTCGAGCGCGCGGGTCTCGCCGTCGCGCAGGGCCCGCGAGATCGAGGTGCCTTCCTCGCGCAGGGCCGAGAGGCGCGCGCGCATCGAGGTCAGGCTTTCCGCCTCGTCGGCATCGAGCCGGGTGCGCGTCTGTTCGAGCTCCTCCGCCATCGCCGAGGCGCGGGTGCGGACCGCGGCGAGCGCCTCGACCTCGTGGTGTTCGAGCTGGTTGCGGAACTCGGCGCCGCGTTCGCGGAATTCGGCGAAGCGCTCGGCGGAAAGGTTGGCGAACTGCTCGGCCTGGTTCGTGAACTCGCCGATCGTCTCGTCGACCAGGTTGCGCAGGATCTGCACCTGGCGCTCGCTGGCCTGGCCGAATTCATTCAGCTTGCGGAAGCCGATGATCATGTCCTGCAACTGCGCATGGGCGGTGCGGCCGGCGTTGCCGATATTATTGGTGACGTCCTTGGCCGAGCTGGCGATGACCGGCAGCTGGCCGCGCAGCTTCTCCATGTTGTCGAGCGCAGCGGCGCTCACCGTGCCGATGGTCTCGACGCGGGCATGATTGTCGCGGATCAGTCCCTGCAGGCGATCGGCTTCGGTCGAGAGCTTGTCGGCGGCGAGGCGGCCCAGGGTCTCGAGATCGCGCGACTGCGCGGCGATGAACTCGCGCGCGAGGCTGAGCTCGCGGTTGACCGTCGACAGCCGCGTTTCGAGCAGTGCCGATTCATCGGACAGGAGGCGCGCGACTTGGCCGAAGCGCACTCCCTCGCGCCGGCTGTTGCGCATTGCGATCAGCCAGATCACGGCGAGCAGCACCACCGGAACGGTCCAGTCGCGGATCAGCTCGATCCATTGCCCAGGCGTCGTCGCAGCGGTCAGCCGGCCCTGCATTGCCCAGACGTAGAAGCCGCTCCAGGCGATCAGCAGGGCGACGCCCAGCGCCGGCAGCAGCCAGCCGCCCGGCGACGGGGAGGCAGGTTCCTCAACCTCCACGGCATCCCACTCGGGCGCGGAGGCGGCAACCTCGTGGCTCTCTTCGGTGAGCAGGATTTCGTCGTCCGCAGCGCTGGCGTTTGCGGCGTCGAAGGCGATGATGCGATTTCCCCCGGACATCCCGCTTAAATACCACGCTTATGCACGGGAGAAACCCTGCTTTAACCTAATTCCGATAGCCCCCCTGTGGATGGCTTACGAAGCAGGTGCCCTCGATGCGACGATTTCCGCGGCCGCCGGAGACGATCCGGCGCTGTTCGCTGAGCTGCGCGTGGCCTTCATCGAAAGCCTGTCGCGCCAGGTAGACCTGCTCCGCCGTGCGCGTTGCGACGGCAACTGGCAGGTCGCGGCGATGCGGCTCAAGGGCCTCGCTTCGAGCTTCAATGCCGAGCCCCTGATACTTTTGGCCAACGAAGCGATCGAGGCCGCCCCGGGCGATCCGGTCGCGGTCCGCCGGATTCAGACCTTTCTCGACGAGTTTTCGGCCAATTAGCTAGCCAAGCTTGGCACTCGCCGCCGCTTTCCCTAGAAGCTACGGCCTGCCGGGAGAAGCCAGCTGCGCGTTGCCTTGCTTGTCATGATGGAACCCGCGGGGACCGGCCAGCCGGCGCCGCGTGCATTCCTGCGCGTCGGCGGGGCGACATTGGCGCGGCATCAGCTGGGGATCGCGCTGGCGCTAGAATGCCAGCGCGTGATCTGTGTCGCGCGCGATGTCACCCAGCCGATCATCGCCCTGCAGCACGAGGCCGAGCGCGCCGGGGTGCGGCTGCACGTGATTCCGGGGCCGCGCGCGCTGGCCGGGCTCGTCACGGCCAATGACGAACTGGTTGTTTTCACCGAAGGCTTGCTGGCCGCGCCGCAGGAAGCGGTCGGCCTGCTCGAGGCGGGGCATTCGGTGCTCGTCCAGCCGATCGAGAGCGGGCTTGCCGCGGGTTTCGAGCGGATCGATCTCAATCACGCTGCCGCGGGCGCGATCCGCATTCCCGGCCGCCTTGTCGATGGTCTCGCCGACTTGCCGCCCGATTGCGACATCCCTTCGGCACTGACCCGGATCGCGCTGCAATCGGGCATCGCCATGCAGACGGTGCCCGCCGCGGCGCGCGAGGGTGCCCGCTGGAAGCTCGTGCGCGACGAGGTCGAGGCGCACGCCATCGAGGGTGCCTGGATCCGCCTGCACATGGGCGAGGGCGAGATGCCGACGCCCGGGATACTGCTGTCGCGGCTCGGCATCCTGGCGCTGGGCCCGTCGCTGCTTCACGCCGGCAGCGGCGGCGGCCTGGTGGCGCTGGGGGCGCTGGCGGTGATGCTGCTGGCTTTGGCTGCGGGTTGGCTCGGCTATGCCTCGATGGCGCTGCTGCTCTGCGCCGCCGCCTGGACGCTGCGCCGCGCTTCGGGGCTGCTGGAGCGTGTCGAGCACGATTCGCTCAACTTGCGCAAGAGCGGGCTTTCGAGCGAGCAGGTGCTGGGCTGGCTGCTCGACATCGAGCTCATCGCACTGATTGCCTGGAGCACGCCGCTACCCGAATGGGAAACGGTGCTGTCGCGCGTCTTTCCGCCGTTCATGCTGCTCGTCCTGACCCGTTTTCTGCCGCGCGTGCTGCTGCGCGGGTGGATCGCGTGGCTCGAGGATCGCGCGCTGCTGGCCCTGCTGCTGGCGCTGGCGGCAGTGTTCGGCGTGCTGGTGCCTGCGGTTCAGGTGCTCACCATGCTGCTCGCGCTGGCAGCATTGCTGCTTTCGGCCGGCAAGTCGCAGCTAACGCGGGTTTAACCATGCTGGGCTATGGCGGTGTCATGACCGATGCAGCAGCCAATCCTCGATCGACGGATTCGGTTGAATCACGCCTGCGCGACGCGCTCGAGCGCGGCGATGCCGTGATCGGCACGGTTTCGCCGGTGCTGCGTCATCTGCTGACCAGCGACGACAGCGGCCTGTTCGCCGATGCGATCCTGGCGCGGGTGCGCGGCATGATTGCCGATGTCGCGCGGCAGCTGGTCGATCACATGGGCGGCGGGGAGGCTGACCACGGCGCGCTGGTCGGTGCGCTGATGGCCAATCCGGCCTTCTTGACCCACCTCCACGCGCTGGTACTCGAATGGCAGCTGACCGAGCGGCTGCAGACGGGGCTCGCGCTCGATCCGGTGCTGTCACCGCTGCTCCAGGCGTTGATCGCCTCTTCGGATCAGACGACCGCGGCGCTGGCGATGAAGTTCCTCGCCGCACAGGCTCGCTTCGGCCAGGCGCAGCGCCGCATGCGGCTGCCGCTGACCGAACTGCCCGGTGACCTGCTCCACGGCGCGCTGGTCGCCATGCGCGGCATTGCCGGCGCCGAGGTGGAGGCCGATGCGCGCGCTGCCGCCGCGGAGACGGCGATCCGCGCCGACTATGGCGAGAGCCGCAGCCGGCTCGGGCTGATCTCGCGCCTCGTCACGGGTATGGGGGCGGGCGCGGTGGCAGCGCTGTCGATCCACCACGCCGGCGCGGCGATCTTCCTGACCGCCCTCGGCATCGCTTCGGGGCACGATCGCGACCTGGCGACGCTCGCCACCAGCGAAACCCAGCGGACGCGGCTTGCGCTGGCGCTTTGCGCTGCCGGCCTCAAACCTTCCGCGATCGAGGAGCAGTTGCTGGCGCTCGATCCCGATGCCGCGCTGCCCGAAGGGCTGGACCGGCTGACGCCCGATCGCGCCGCGGCGCTTCTGGCCTTGGCGGGGCAATGAACGTGCCGATGGCCAGCCCCGGAACGATCCGCGCGATCAGCGATGGCGCCGATTGCCTCGTCTCCGCCGACAAGGCGATCGCGGCGCTGCAACTGCGCTGCGGCGGCGAGCTGCCGGGGACGATCGCGGTGCCGGCGCTGCTCGAAGTCGTGCGCAAGGCGCGGCGTTATGGCCTGAAACTGGCGCGGACGATCCAGGCGCAAGACGGCTCGAGCGCGATCACCGCCTGGGTTGAGGTCGAGCCGATCGCCGGCGAGGATGCCGGCTGCGAGATCCTGCTGCGCAACTGGCAATCGGCCCCGCTCGCCGCCGAAGACGCCGCGGAGGCCGAGGAGCGCCGCGGCGAGATCGACCGTCATTTCGCCGAACTGACCGCCCGGCTCGATGCCGGGCAGCGCGTGCTGACGGTGGAGGCCGAAGGGCCCGACCTCGCGGCACTGGCTGCGGCGATGGAAGCGGGCTTCGGCCGGCCCTGGACCGATTTCGTGGCCATTCCCGGCAACCACCAGCAGCCGATGCACTGGCGCCTGCTCGACGGCGGCGAAGTCGCGGTGCCGGGCTCGACGCGCTCCTGGCGCGCCAGCCTGTTCCCGCAGCAAGGGCTCGGCGAGGAGCCGGCGGGCTTCGAGCTGTGCCTCGTCTCGCGCGACCTGCCCACATCGGTACTCGAAGTGCCGCGAAGCAAACCCGTGCCGGCGCGCGACCGCCTGGTCGGCCGCGAGATCGCGCCGGTGCTGCGCCAGCCGCTCGCGCGGATCATCGCCAATGCCGAGACGATCCGCTCGCGCCTCGCCGGACCGCTGGCAGAGGACTATGCCAACTACGCCGCCGACATCGCCGCGGCCGGGCAGCACCTGCTGGCCTTGGTCGAGGACCTCAGCGACATGGAAGTGGTCGAGGCCGACGATTTCTCGACCGCGCCCGACCGCATCGATCTCGCCGACGTCGCGCGCCAGGCTGCGGGCATCCTCGGCGTCCGCGCGCGGGAAAAGGGCATTACCCTCGATCCGCCGCGTGCAGGCGAGAGCCTGCCGGCGATCGCCGAGTTTCGGCGCGTGTTGCAGGTGCTGATCAACCTCGTGACCAATGCGATCCGCTATTCGCCCGAGGATTCGCAGGTGTGGATCCGGCTCGAGGCCGGCGACGGTGAAGAATCCGGCCGTGCCCGGGTGATCGTCGCGGACCAGGGACCGGGCCTGTCAGAGGCCGATCAGGCGCGCGTCTTCGAGAAGTTCGAACGGCTCGGCCGCAGCGGCGACGGCGGTTCGGGGCTGGGGCTCTATATCTCGCGGCGCCTGGCACGCGCGATGGGCGGCGACCTGACCGTCGAGGCGGCGCCGGGGCAGGGCGCGCGGTTCATTCTGGAAGTGCCCGCCGATTTCGGTTCCGCGGAAACGGACGAGGGCGCGTTACCGCCGCCGGCTGAGCCAGATCAGCACTAGACCCACGACTGCCAGTACCGCGCCGTTGATCGCCCATTGCCGGTCGGCCAGCATGAAGCTTTCGGCCGGCCACATAATCAGTCCGAGGCCCTGCCCGACCCAGAGCAGGCCCATCAGCATCGCGAGGATGCCGAGGAGCCCGACCAGGCCGCGCAGGATGCGCACTCGGATTAGCGCTTGTCGACCGGCAGATAGTCGCGCTGCGCCGGGCCGGTGTAGAGCTGGCGCGGGCGGCCGATCTTCTGGCCGGGATCGGAGATCATTTCGTTCCACTGCGCCACCCAGCCGACCGTGCGGGCAAGCGCGAAGAGCGCGGTGAACATCGTCGTCGGGAAGCCGATCGCCGAGAGGATGATGCCCGAATAGAAATCGACGTTCGGGAACAGCTTCTTCTCGATGAAGTAGGGATCGCTGAGCGCGATCTCCTCGAGACGCAGCGCGGTCTCGAACAGCGGATCGTTGACCTTGAGCGCATCGAACACCTCACGGACGGTCTTCTGCATGACCGTCGCGCGCGGATCGTAGTTCTTGTAGACGCGGTGGCCGAAGCCCATCAGGCGGAACGGATCGTTCTTGTCCTTGGCGCGCTCGATATACTCGGGAATGCGCTCGGGGCGGCCGATTTCCTTGAGCATCTCGAGCGCCGCCTCGTTGGCGCCGCCGTGTGCCGGGCCCCAAAGGCAGGCGATGCCGGCGGCGATGCAGGCAAAGGGATTGGCGCCCGACGAACCGGCGAGGCGCACGGTCGAGGTCGAGGCGTTCTGCTCATGATCGGCGTGCAGGATGAAGATGCGGTCCATCGCCTTCTCGACTGCCGGCACCACCTCGTATTCTTCCGCCGGCACGCCGAAGGTCATGCGCAGGAAGTTGCCCGTGTAGGACAGCGAGTTGTCGGGATAGAGGAAGGGCTGGCCGACCGAATACTTGTAGGCGGCCGCGGCGATCGTCGGCATCTTGGCGATCAGGCGGTGCGAGCTGATGCGGCGGTGCACCGGATCGGCGATGTCGGTCGAATCGTGGTAGAAGGCCGAGAGTGCGCCGACGACGCCGCACATTATCGCCATCGGGTGCGCGTCACGGCGGAAGCCCTTGTAGAAGCTCATCAGCTGCTCGTGCAGCATCGTGTGGCGGGTGATCGTGCGGTCGAACTCGTCGAGCTCGGTCTTGCTCGGCAGTTCGCCGTTCAGCAGCAGGTAGCTGACTTCCATGAACGACGAATTTTCGGCCAGCTGGCCGATCGGGTAGCCGCGGTGGAGCAGCACGCCCTCGTCGCCGTCGATATAGGTCAGCGCGCTTTCGCAGCTCGCGGTCGAGGTGAAGCCGGGGTCATAGGTGAACATGCCCGTCTGGCCATAGAGCTTGCGGATGTCGATGACGTCCGGTCCGATGCTCCCGCTGAGAACCGGATAGTCGAAGTCCTTGCCGCCCGCGGTCAGTTTAGCTTGATTGCCCACTCTCTACTCCTCAGATTTGTCCTGCTTCGGGGGTGTCTGCCTGGGCGCCGATCCGCGCCAGACTTTCTTCCCGCCCGAGCAATGTCAGAACATCGAAAATACCCGGTGACGTCGTCTGTCCCGTCAGAGCCGCTCGTAGCGGCTGGGCGAGCTTGCCAAGGCCCAACCCGATCTCCTCAGCCATTGACTTGAGACTGGCTTCCAGCCCTTCGCTTGTCCAGCCGTTTTCGCCTGCCAGCCTGTCCCGGATGCGGCCGAGCAGGGTCCGCGCGTCGGGCGTGAGCAGGGCTTCGGCCTTGGCGTCGAGCGACAGCGGCCGCTGAGCGAAGAGGAAGGCGGCGCTGGCGGCCAGTTCCAGCAGGTCCTTGGCGCGCACCTTGAGGAACGGCATGGCACGGGTCAGCAGGTCGCGATCGAGGTCCGACGCCACTTGGCCGTCCATGCGCTCGGCGGCAAGCGCGGCCAGGCGCGCGTCGTCGGCCTCGCGGATATAGTGGCCGTTGAGGTTGAGCAGCTTGGCCGTGTCGAAGCGCGAGGGGCTCTTGCCGACATGGACGATGTCGAACCACTCGACCGCCTGTTCACGCGCGATGAACTCGTCGTCACCATGGCCCCAGCCGAGCCGCAGCAGATAGTTGAATAGCGCTTCGGGCAGGATGCCCATGTCATCGCGATAGGCATCGACGCCGAGCGCGCCGTGGCGCTTCGACAGCTTCGCGCCGTCCGACCCGTGGATCAGCGGCACGTGCGCGTAAATCGGCACGTCCCAGCCCATCCCGTGGATGATCGCCAACTGGCGGAAGGCGTTGTTGAGATGGTCGTCGCCGCGGATGACGTGGGTCACGCCCATGTCGTGGTCGTCAACCACCACTGCGAGCATATAGGTCGGCGTGCCGTCGGAGCGCAGCAGGACGAAATCGTCGATCTCGGCATTGCTGACCGTGACCTTGCCCTGGACGAGGTCCTCGATCACCGTCTCGCCCTCGCGCGGGGCCTTGATGCGCACGACGAAAGGCGCACCGGCCGGGGCGGTGGCGGGATCGCAATCGCGCCATTCGCTATCGATGCGGAAGGGGCGGCGCTCGGCCTGGGCCTTCTCGCGGCGAGCGGTCAGTTCCTCGGGCGTCAGGTAGCATTTGTAGGCATTGCCGCCGTCGAGCAGCGCCTGGGCTACTTCTGCATGGCGCTCCGACCGGGCGAACTGGAAAGTGGCGGGCTCGTCGCCGTCGATGCCGAGCCAGCGCAGGCCGTCGAAGATCGCCTCGATGGCCGGCTCGGTCGAGCGGGCGCGGTCGGTATCCTCGATACGCAGCAGATACTTGCCGCCGTGGTGGCGGGCGAACAGCCAGTTGAACAGCGCGGTCCGCGCGCCGCCGATGTGGAGATAGCCGGTGGGCGAGGGGGCGAAGCGCGTGACGACGCGAGAAGCACCGGGGCGGCCCTTGGCCGCTCCTGCGCCGCTGTCGCTATCGCTTGCCATCATCGACCCTTCCTGCCCTAACTCTCGTTCATGCTCGAAAGCGCCGCTGCGCCCGACCAGACAGCCTCTGCCGCCGCCGATGGTCTCGTGCGGGGCGCTGCACTGCAACATCGCCCTTGGCGCAGCCGAAGCGGCTTGTCCAGCATGCTGCAGCGTGCTGAGCAATTTCTTAGTATGGCCGGCTTCGAGCGAGGACCGTGGCTGGCCGTGGCCTTTGCTGGAGGCATCGCGGCCTGGTTCGCATTAGCCAATCGCTGGGAGTGGCTGGCGCTGCTCGCCCTGTGCTGCGCGGTGGCGTTGGCGAGCTTGGCGGGGCTGCGCGGCAACGGTCTTTTTCCCCATCTGCGTCAGTCGCTGGCGAGCCTGGCCCTGCTCGTCGGCGCGGGGTGCATCGTCGTCTGGGCCAAGTCCGAGCTGGCCGGCGCGCGTCCGATCGAGCGGCCGCTGGTGGCCGAGATCGCGGGGGTGGTGCTGGATCGCGAGCCCCGGCCGGCGGAGGGTCGCGTGCGGCTGCTGCTGGCGATGCGCGAGCCCGGCAGCGGCCGAGCGATCCGCGTGCGGGTGACCGTGCCGATCGAGAACGATAGGCCCGAACTCAGCGAGGGCGCGAGCGTCAGCTTGAAGGCGCGGCTGATGCCGCCCGCGCCGCCGATGCTGCCGGGCGCCTACGACTTCGCGCGGACCGCCTGGTTCGCCGGGATCGCCGCGACGGGCAGTGCATTGGGGCCGGTGAAGGTGACCAGACCGGGCGAGGGCGGCGGCTGGCTCGAGCGAACCCAGGCGCGCCTTTCCGGGCACGTCCGGCAGCGGCTCGGTGGTTCGGCCGGTGCGATCGCCACGGCTTTCGCCAGCGGCGACCGCGGCGCGATCGCCAAGGAAGACGACGAGGCGATGCGCGATGCGGGCCTGAGCCATCTGCTGTCGATCAGCGGGCTGCACGTCAGCGCGGTGGTCGGCGCGGCCTATCTGGTGGCGCTGCGCCTGCTGGCGCTGTGGCCGTGGTTGGCGCTGCGCGTGCGGTTGCCGCTGGTGGCGGCCGGCGCGGGTGCCGGGGCCGGCGTGTTCTATACGCTGCTGACCGGGGCCGAGGTGCCGACCGTGCGCTCGTGCATCGGCGCGGTGCTCGTACTGGCGGCGCTGGCGCTGGGGCGCGAGCCGCTATCGATGCGGATGGTCGCGGTCGCGGCGTTCTTCGTCCTGCTGTTCTGGCCCGAGGCCGTGGTCGGCCCAAGCTTCCAGATGAGCTTCGCCGCGGTAATCGCGATCGTCGCGCTGCACGGCGCTGCGCCGGTGCGGGCCTTCCTGGCGCCGCGCGAGGAGGGATGGACCATCCACCTGATGCGCCAGTTGGCGATGCTGCTGGTGACCGGCGTGGTCATCGAGCTGGCGATCATGCCGATCGGCCTGTTCCACTTTCACCGTGCGGGGATCTACGGCGCGCTGGCCAATGTCGTGGCGATCCCGCTTACGACGGTGGTGACCATGCCGCTGATCGCGCTCGCGCTGGCGCTCGATCTCGTCGGTGCCGGCGCGCCGGCCTGGTGGCTGACGGGCAAGTCGCTCGATCTGATGCTTGCTCTGGCGCACTGGGTCGCCGATCAGCCCGGTGCGGTGACGACACTGCCGGCGATGGGGCGAGTCAGCATCGCGTTGTTCGTCGCCGGCGGGCTCTGGCTGGCGCTCTGGCGCGGCAGGGCACGGCTCTGGGGGCTGGTGCCGGTGCTGATCGCGACCGCCTCGCTGGCGGCAATCCGCGCGCCCGACGTGCTCGTCTCGGGCGACGGGCGGCATGTCGGGATCGTCGAAGCGAACGGCGACCTGCTGGTCCTGCGTGAGCAGAAGAGCGAGTTCGTCCGCGACAACCTGACCGAGCTTGCGGGCATGGACGGCGAACTGCGCCTGCTGGCCGACTGGCCGGGCGCGCTGTGCAACCGTGATTTCTGCGTCGTGACGCTGAGCCGCGGTGGCCGCGACTGGCAATTCCTGATCGGGCGCGGCCACGATCCCGTGGCCGAACGCGAGCTCGCCGCCGCCTGCGACCGCGTCGATATCGTGATCTCGGACCGGTGGCTACCGAACTCCTGCCGTCCGGCGATACTCAAGGCCGACCGGCGGATGTTGACGCGCACGGGCGGCTTGGCGATCGATCTGACGCGGCCGGGCGTGACGACGGTGGCCGAGACGCAGGGCGAGCATGGCTGGTGGCAGGTAGCGAAACCGCGGCCGCGTCCGACAATTCCTTCGTCGGCCCCGCCGGTGAAAGCCCCGTCTTCAAACAGTGCGGCAGTCGGAGACATGAAGCCCAAAGAGCCCGTCGCTCCTGCGAAGGCAGGGGCCTAACTCGGTTGCCCTCCTAGACGCTGCCCTCGGCGCAAAGCTGCTAGCTCATCTGGCCCCCTGCCTTCGCAGGGACGACGAGGTGACACGCGCTTCAGTGATAGCGGCGCAGCAGCCCCGCGAGCTTGCCCTGGACCTCGACTTCGCTGTCGCGGTAGATCTGCGGCTCGTAGGCGGAATTAGCCGGATCGAGCCAGACCATGCCCTTTTCGTGGCGCAGGTACTTGAGCGTCGCTTCCTCGCCGCGGACCAGCGCGACAACGATCTCGCCGTCACGGGCGGTGTTGGTGCGGCGGATCAGCGCGAAGTCGCCGTCGAGAATGCCGGCCTCGATCATCGAATCACCCGAGACTTCGAGCGCGTAATGCTCTCCGGGACCGAGCAACGCCGCGGGGACGGGCAGGGTTGCCTGGCCTTCGAGCGCCTCGATCGGCACGCCCGCGGCGATGCGGCCGTGCAGCGGGAGCTCGATGACGTCGTTCGCCGGTTCGCGCGGTGCCGCCAGTGCGGGCTTGAGCGCGGTCAGCGCCGTATTGCTGTTGGCCGCGGCCCGAACGGCGGTCTTGCCCGCGCTGATATCCTCGGGCTGCTTGAGTACTTCGAGCGCCCGGGCACGGTTAGGCAGGCGGCGGATGAAACCGCGCTCCTCGAGTGCCGAGATCAGCCGGTGCACGCCCGACTTCGACTTGAGGTCCAGCGCTTCCTTCATCTCCTCGAACGAGGGCGAGACGCCGCTCTCCTCGAGCCGGGTCTGGATGAAACGGATTAACTCGTGCTGCTTGCGAGTCAGCATCGGCGCACTCTCCCCCATGTGAGAAGTTCAGTGAACGAATGCGGAACAATTAAGCAACGATTCGAGTCCCGTCAAGCCATCCCTCAGGCGATTCCGCCATTTTCGAGCAGGTAGGCGGTTACCGGGTCGCCAGGGTCGGCCGCGGGGGCCTTGGCCAGGCGGTCGATCAGCACGTTGCTGGCGGCGAGCGGCGCGATCGCGCCGCTGTCCTGGATCGCCTGCGCGGTGACGCTGGTCCCGTCCCAGTTGGCGCGGAGGAATTCGCGGCGCGAACCACCGGCGCGTAGCGGGCTGGCCAGTGTCGTGCGAATGCGGCGGGGCAGCGGATCGGCGGCGCCGAGCAGCGCGCGCAGCAGTGGCAGCAGGAACAGGAAGGCAGTGACGTGGCTCGACACCGGATTGCCGGGAAGTCCTATTATCAATTGCTTGCCACGTGTTGCTACGAGAATGGGTTTGCCCGGCTTGATCGCCACGCGCCAGAAGTCGAGCTCTGCGCCCCAGGCTAAAAGCGCCGGGCGAACGAGATCGTGATCGCCCACCGAAGCGCCGCCGCTGGTGACGATGACGTCGGCTTCCGATGCTCGTTCGAGTGCGGCGGCGAGGGAGTCCATCTGGTCCGGCACCGGACCGATCCGCTCGACCTCGCAGCACAGCGCGCGCGCCATGGCGGCGAGCATCATGCCGTTGCTCGCGGGAACCTGGTGTGCGGCGCAGGATTCGAAATCGAGTGCCAGTTCGTCGCCGCTGTCGAGCACGGCGACGCGCGGTGCACGGCGCACGGCGAGGTGGCTGTGCCCGGCGGAAATTGCGAGCGCAGCCTGGGCCGGGCCGATCCGCGTGCCGGCGGCGAGGACTTCTCCGCCGAGCGCGAAATCGAGACCGCAGCGGCGGATATGCTTGTCCTCAGGCTGCGGCGCCTCGCCGGTCAGTGTCAAGCGATCGCCCTCACGCGCGAGGTCTTCCTGGAGGATCACCACGCTCGCGCCGGCGGGCATCACGGCGCCGGTCGAGATGCGTGCTGCTGTTCCGGGGCGGACTTCGCCGGCGTAGGGGTGGCCCGCCGCGCTCTCGCCGATCACGTGCCACGGCCCGGCGAGGTCGCCCCCGGCCATGGCATAGCCGTCCATGGCCGAGAGATCGGCGGCGGGCTGGGTGCGGCGCGCTCCGACGGGCTGGGCGAGATAGCGTCCTAGCGCACCCTCGACGTCGACGTGCTCGATCGGCAGCGGGGTTGCCAGAGCGAGCAGGCGCGCCTGGGCTTCCTCGAGCGGCAGCGGTGGTTCCTTCACAGTTCCGCCTTCCAGTCGCCGGACTTGCCGCCGCGTTTCTCGATCAGCCGCACGTCTTCGATCACCATGCCCTTGTCGACCGCCTTGGCCATGTCGTAGATTGTCAGGAGTGCGATGGAAGTTGCTGTCATAGCTTCCATTTCGACACCGGTCTTGGCGGTCAACGAGGTCGTAGCCGTGGCGCGGACGGCGCCTTCCTCGAAAGCGAAATCGACCGTCACCGCGTCGAGTGCCAGCGGGTGGCAGAGCGGGATCAGTTCGCCGGTCTTCTTGGCCGCCATGATTCCGGCGATCCGCGCCGCGGCGAGCACGTCGCCTTTGGGCACTTCCCCGTCGCGGATGGCGGCCAGTGCCTGCGGCGACATGCGGATGCGGCCCGAGGCGATAGCCACGCGCTGCGTCGCAGCCTTGCCGCCGACGTCGACCATGCGCGCGTTGCCCTGGTTGTCGAGATGGGTGAGTTGGTTCTTGTTATCGGTCATCGTCCATCCAGCGAAGCAAGGACCCGGGCGCCGCGCAAGAACAAAAGCGCATCGGTCAGTCGCGGCCGATCGCCCGGCGGATCGCGGTCTCGACCGGAACGTGGCTTCCGTCCTGGCGTTCGAGCGCCATAGGCAAGGTAGGAAGCAGCGGCGGCTGCGCGAGGAAACGCGGCTGTCCGTTGCGATTCGGCTGACCGGCATGGACGAGGAAGGGGTGACAGAGATAAACCGTCCCCGCCTTTCCCGTCGCCAGCGCTTCGGGCCGTTTGGCCGATCCGGCGAAATCGTCCTCGGCCAGATCGCGCAGCGACAGCCCTTCGTCGCCGGCAGGGGCGAGGCGCCGCGCGATGTCGATATGCGAGCCCACGCGCAGGCGGGTCGGTGCGTCGAGCTCGTCGATGTCCGAGAAGAGGAACAGCATCAGCAGGGCACGGCCGCGGCTCGCGACGTTGAGGCGCCATTCCATGAAATCGGGATTGTCCGCGCCGAAGCTAGCGTCGACATGCCAGCCGTCGTCGCCGGGCGGCTCGGGTGACGGAAAGCGGACCACGAAAGTGCCCAATGCGGCCGGCGGTTGCCAGCCGCCGGGACCGACCAGCCGGTCGAACGCGGCATGCAGCGGCGGCGTGTTCGCTGCCACACGGAACGGAGCTTGCGCATAGTGGCCGAGCCGGACGACGGGGCGGGTCCAGCCGGCGGAATCCGCGGGGTCGAGTTCCATGTCGCGCCAGAGAATCGTCCGCGCTTCCGCCGCCAGTTCGGCCGGAAAGGTGTTGTCGATCCGCACGAAACCATCCGTGATGAAGGCTTCGACCTGATCGTCGGCAAGGTGGGTCATGCGCGCTCGTCCTTGGGCGATTCCAGCACCATGTAGGAGGTGATCGTGCTGACCTGGGGCAGGGCACCGAGCACTTCGGTGTGGAAATGCTTGTAGCTGGCGAGGTCGGCGACTTCGACGCGCAGGATATATTCGATCGAGCCGGTGACGTTGTGGCACTCGCGCACGTCGGGCGAGGCGGCGATGGCCTGCTCGAAGGAGCGTTGCTGGTCCATCGTGTGGCGCGAGAGGCCGACGGTGACATAGACCGTAAGGCCGCCGCCCGTCGCAATGGGATCGAGGACTGCGCGATAGCCGCGGATCGTCCCGTTACGCTCGAGTTCCTGGACGCGCCGCGAGCAGGCCGAGGGCGACAGGCCGACTCGCTCGGCCAGATCGACGTTGCTCACGCGGCCATCGCGCGAAAGCTCGCGCAATATTTTTCCGTCGATAGCATCCATTGTGGTGAAACCTTGTGTCTTGGCGGCGATGAATGCTCCATTACGCGCGTACATTGCGCCTGTCATCGCGTAGTATTGCGTCATGCTTTCCGCCGAGACCCTTCTGGCCCTGGCCGCCTTCGCTTTCGTGTCTTCGATCACGCCGGGGCCGAACAACCTGATGCTGATGGCGTCGGGGACCAATTTCGGTCTCGCGCGGACCGTGCCGCATATGCTGGGCGTCGGCATCGGCTTCATGCTGATGATCTTCCTGGTCGGCGCAGGGCTCGGCGGGGTGTTCGCGCTCGTGCCTGGCTCGATGCTTGCGCTCAAGGTCGCGAGCACGGTCTATCTGCTCTACCTAGCTTACAAGATCGCAACGTCGGCGGCGCCGCGCATTGATGACGATGCCAGCGGTTCGCGGCCTTTCACGTTCCTGCAAGCAGCGGCTTTCCAGTGGGTGAACCCGAAGGCCTGGACCATGGCGCTGACCGCGGCCGCGGTTTACTTGCCTAAGGACGACCGCTGGCTCGCGGTCGCGGTCGTCGCCGTGGTGTTCGGCCTGGTCAATATCCCATCCGTCACCGTCTGGGCGGCCGCCGGGGTGCAATTGCGCCGCCTGCTGCACCGTCCGCAGGCCTACCGTGCGTTCAACATCGCTGCAGCGCTGCTGCTGGTCGCATCGCTCTATCCGGTGCTGCTGCCGAGCGGCGCAGCGCACTAGCCGGCGAGAAGGGCCTTCGTTGCGGCAGTGACGTCGGCCTGCCGCATAAGGCTTTCGCCGACCAGGAACGACCGCACCCCGCAGCCTGAAAGTCGGGTGAGATCCGCGTGTGCGTTGATCCCGCTTTCGCTGACCAGCAGGGTGCCTTCGGGCATCAGCGGAGCGAGTCGTTCGGTCACGCTGATGTCGGTGACGAAGCGCTTGAGATCGCGATTGTTCACACCGATCAGGCGTGATTTCAAACTCGCTGCACGCATAACTTCATCTTGATTGTGAACTTCGACGAGTACGTCCATGCCGCGTTCGAGCGCTGCCGCTTCGATCTCGTGCATCTGCACGTCGTCGAGCGCGGCGACGATGATCAGGATCGCGTCGGCACCGATCGCGCGGGCCTCGGCGACCTGCCAGGGATCGACCATGAAGTCCTTGCGCAGCACGGGCAGATCGCAGGCGGCACGCGCGGCGATCAGATAGTCCTCATGCCCCTGGAAATAAGGTGCATCGGTCAGGACCGAGAGGCAAGCTGCGCCGCCAGCCTGGTAGGCGCGGGCATGATCGGCCGGTTGGAAATCCTTTCGGATCAATCCCTTGGATGGAGAAGCTTTCTTGATTTCTGCGATCAAGCCGAAGCCGGCCGCGGCCTTGGCGGCCAGCGCCGCCCGGAAACCGCGCGGCGCAGTCTGGGCCGCGGCGCGCGCGTCGAGCTCGGCCAAGCTTGTGGCCTGCTTGCGGGCGGCGACTTCGACGCGCTTTGTGTCGCAGATCTCGGTGAGTTTGTCTGTCATTTCAGCGAGGCGATCCAGCAGTCCAGCAGCGACTTTGCAAGCCCCTTGTCGAGCGCTTCGGCGGCTTCCTCGACGCCCGAGCGCCAGTCGGAGACTTCGCCCGCCACGATCAGCGCGCCAGCGGCATTGAGCAGCACGGCGTCGCGATAGGCGCCGGGCTCGCCCAGTAGCAGGCGGCGCAGGGCTTCGGCGTTGTGCTGGGGATCGCCGCCGCGGATCGCCTCGATCGGAGCCGAAGCGAGGCCCGCGTCGGTCGCGGCCACGCGCTGCATAGTGAAGCCTTCGGGGCCGACCACGGCCACTTCGTTTCCGCCGGCGAGGCTCAATTCGTCCAACCCCTCGTCGCCCGAGACGACGAAGCTGCGCTCGGTGCCGAGCCGGGCGAGCGCCTCGGCATAGATCGGCACATAGGCGGGGCGGGCGATGCCGACGAGCTGGCGGGCGGCGCCGGCAGGGTTGGCCAGCGGTCCCATCAGGTTGAAGATCGTGCGCCGGCCCAGGCTTTTGCGGATCGGCATGATCCGGCCCATCGCCGGATGGTGCTTGCCGGCGAAGAGGAAGCAGATGCCGAAATCGCCAAGCGTCGCCTCGGCGGTCTCGGCTGCGCGGTCGAGGTTCAGGCCCAGCGCTTCGAGCGTGTCTGCTGCGCCGGCTTTGGACGAGGCGGCGCGGTTGCCGTGCTTGGCCACGGGCACACCGCAGGCCGCGACGACCAGCGCCACGGCGGTCGAGACGTTGAGCGTATGATGCCCGTCGCCGCCCGTGCCGCAGACGTCGATGGAATTCGCCGGCGCCGCAATCGGGATCATCCGCGCGCGCATCGCCCGCGCGGCTCCGGCGATCTCGCTGGCGGTCTCGCCGCGGTCGGACAGTGCGACGAGGAAGCGGGCGATCTCCTCGTCGGCGACCTGGCCGTCGAGCATCGCCGCGAAAGCTGCTTCCGCTTCGTCCTCGGCGAGCGGCGTGGCGACGTCGGGCAGCGCGGTCATGCCGGCAGGCGCGTGTTTATCCCGCAGAGCGCGAGGAAGTTCGCGAGCAGGGCGTGGCCATGCTCGGTGGCGATGGACTCAGGATGGAATTGGACGCCGTGGATCGGCAGGCTCGCGTGACGGAAGCCCATGACATGGCCGTCGTCCGAGCGGGCGTTGACCACCAGGTCCGCCGGGATGTCTTCGACGATCAGCGAGTGATAGCGCGTTGCCGTGAAAGGCGAGGGCAGGCCGGCAAAGACGCCGCTGCCGTCATGCGTCACGGGCGAGGTCTTCCCGTGCATCAGCCCGCCGCGCACGACTTGGCCGCCGAAATGCTGGCCGATCGACTGGTGGCCGAGGCAGACACCGAGCAGCGGCTTCCCGGCATCGGCGGCGGCTGCGACGAGATCGAGGCTGATCCCGGCCTCGTTGGGCGTGCAGGGCCCCGGCGAGATCAGAAAGCCCTGCGCCCCGGTCGAGATCGCCTGACCCGCTGACAGGGCATCGTTGCGCACGACGTCGACCTCGGCGCCCAGTTCCATCAGGTAATGGACGAGGTTCCAAGTGAAGCTATCGTAGTTGTCGATGACGAGGATCATGCGCGGGCCCTAGCGGAACGGGATAAAAAGGGAAGGCTCCCCGTAAGATGGGATCAGCGCTCGCGAAGGGAAGCCTCGGCGATGGCGCGGTGCAGGCCGTCGACCACGTCCGTCCCGACCTGCGCCTTGGGCACGATGTAGAACAGGTTGTCGGCGATGTAGAGCAGTAGCACGGCTTCGTTCTCGCGCCACCCGCGCAGCGCCGCCCAGGGATAGCGCGAGTCCGAATGGATGGTCGTATGGCGGATGCCCTCGGCGCCGAATTCCCACTCGACCGGACCGGCGAGGTCGGCGCGCTGGGCGAGCGAGCGCTGCGCCAGCTTGCGGAAGATCAGCGGCCGGACGAGCACGGCGAGCAGCAGCAGAAGCGCGGCGAGAGCCAGCGCGCCTTCGAGCATCAGAGTCAGCGGGCGCGAAGTCAGCGATTGGCGCGCCAACGGCGAAATCGCCAGGAGTAGGACAAGCAGTGCCGTGACGAGAACGGCGGCCAGGACCAGCGGCCGGATCGCGGCGCGTCTGGCATTGAGGCGGAATGCCTCCACCAGATCGCTCTCGCCGAGCGTTACCGTGAAGCGTGTATTGCCCGAATTGCCGCTGCCCTCCGTCATGATCCGACTCTAGCGCTACTCTTCGAGAGCCGTAACCCACCCCGCAGAAATACGAGAATGGCAACAATCGGCCGATACGATAGACTGCTGCGGCCGAAGACCGGGGGCGCGATGAAGACCAGGACCGTTACCGCGACAGAAGCGAACCGTTCCTTTTCCAAACTCCTGCGCGCCGTCGAACGCGGCGAGCGCGTGGAAATCACCTCGCATGGCCGCGTGGTGGCGATCATCGCGCCGGCCGAGACCGAAGCCTCGCGCGAGACGCGGGTCAAGGCGATCGAAAAGCTGAAGAAGCGCTGGGCGAAAGTAGAAGCCTCGGCCGCGGGATAGCTTCGCTCAGTCGAACCCGGCGCGCGTGTCGATGAGGGGTTGCACCGGGACCTTTATCGAACCCGAATAGGGCCGGTCGAGGTCGAGGATCAGCGTCATCGCCAGCGTGAGCAGCAGGAACAGGATCGACGACACGACCAGATGGCGGCGATCGCCTTTGCGGCCCAGTACATAGCCGACAATGCCCGCGGACATGATCGCATAGAGGCTGAGCACATCGAGCACGCGTCCGGGAATGCGGGCCTGTCGCTCCGCCTTGCGGGTGGCGGCGGCATCGAACATCTCGGTCATGGCCGTGATAGTCGTCACGGCGACCGGCGGCTGTGCTTGCGGCAGGGCGGTGCGCAGCCGCTGCCAGATCAGGGCCTGCGCCGATGCGGTCTCGCGTTCCACCTGCCGGCGGTCGTCGGCTTCGGGCAGGCGCAGGCGCACATCGGTGTAGCTGCGGATCGCATCGCGCAGCGCCTGGCCTTCGGTTCCTTCGATCAACCCCGCGCGCAGCCACGCCGTGCCGATCGCGTTGGCCTCCTGGATGACGGCGACGCGGCGGCTGTCATAGCGACTGACCGCCAGCGAGAAGGTGAAGGCGATGAGCAGGCCGAGGAGCGCGAGGTTGGCCGAAAGTAGGTAGCCGTCGGACTGGGTCTCGCTAGCCTGGGCGTCGAGCCGGTGACGCAACAGGCCGCCCAGCAGCGATGCGCCGAGCAGCAGGAGGAAGAAGACGCTGCCGATGGCCCAGAGCGGAAACGATCTCAGAGCATGTTCGAGCGATGCCATTGCGTTCCCCTTGCAATGTTTCCCCGACTACTACTGCCCGAAACCGGCCTCGCTCGCCACTCGTACCGCTTCCTTGGCTGCGTCGAACAGCGCAGCGGCCTTGTTCTCGCATTCGCGCTGTTCGTACTCGGGGACCGAATCCGCGACGATGCCAGCGCCGGCCTGGACGTGGAGCGTGCCGTCCTTGACGATGCCGGTGCGCAGGACGATGCAACTGTCGACCGAACCGTCGGGCGAGAAATAGCCGACGCCGCCGGCATAGGCACCGCGCGTCTCGGGCTCGAGCTCGGCAATGATCTCGCAGGCGTGGACCTTGGGCGCGCCGCTGACCGTGCCTGCAGGGAAGCCCGCGAAGACCGCGTCGATCGCATCGTGCTTGGCCGCATCGAGCCGCCCCTCGACGTTCGAGACGATGTGCATGACGCGGCTGTAGCGTTCGATCGTGTAGCTCTCGGTCACGCGGACCGAGCCCGCCGTGGCGACGCGGCCGACGTCGTTGCGGCCAAGGTCGAGCAGCATCAGGTGCTCGGCACGCTCCTTGGGATCGGCGAGCAGGCTGACTTCGTTCTCCTGGTCTTCTTCGGGCGTCTTGCCGCGCGGGCGTGTGCCGGCGATCGGGCGGATCGTGACGTCGCCGTCGCGCACACGCACCAGGATCTCGGGGCTGGAACCGACCGCCGCGAAGCCGGGCAGGTCGAGGAAATAGAGGAAGGGCGAGGGGTTGATCCGGCGCAGCGCGCGGTAGAGCGCGAGCGGCGGCAAGGTGAACGGCGTGGTGAAGCGCTGGGCGAGCACGACCTGGAAGATGTCGCCGGCCTCGATGTATTCCTTCGCACGCAGCACCATCCGGGCGTAGTTCTCGGCCGGCATCATCGGCGTGAGCACGGGCTCGGGCAGCGTCGCGTCGGCGATCACCGCGGGGGCGGCGCTGGCGAGGCGGTGCAGCGCGGCGTCGATCCGCTCCTGCGCCCCCTCCAGCGCGCGCTCGGGCGCCAGGTCGGACGGCCAGACCGGCGCGACGCAGAACAGCGCCTCGCTCAGACGGTCGAACACCAGGATCAGCGTCGGACGGACGAACAACATGTCGGGCAGCTCGAGGCTGCTCTGCGGCGCGCGCGGCAGCTTCTCGACCAGGCCGATCGTCTCGTAGCCGAAATAGCCGACCAGGCAGGCGAGCGCGGGCGGCAGTGCCGCCGGCACGTCCATGTGGCAGCTTTCGACCAGCGCCCGCAGCTCGTCCAGGCTGTCCCCGGCGAGCGGGGCGAAGGCCTCGCGGTCGGCGCGCCACTGCCGATTGATCTCGCAGCCGTGGCCCACCGCGCGGAACACGAGGTCGGGATCGAGCCCGAGCAGGCTGTAGCGGCCGCGGACTTCGCCGCCTTCGACCGATTCCAGCAGGAAGTCGCCGCGGCCCGGCTCGATCAACTTGACCGCGGCACCGACCGGGGTCTCGGTATCGGCGATCAGCCGGCGCCAGACGAGCGCGGGGTGCCCTTCGGCGAGCGCGCCGTTCGCGGCTTCCCAGTTTTCGAGCAGGCCCGTCGACATGGCTGGGTTCAATTGCCCGCGAGCTTGTCGCGGACGGCCTTGATCGCCTTGTCGTTGCGCTCGACCTTCACTTCGGCGCGGATCGCACGGCGCAGGCCGTCGGCATATTCGTTGCCGGCGAGCTGGCCGAGCTCGCGCTCGGCATCGGCGATGAAGGGATCGTTGGCGGCCACCGGCGGCGTGACGATGTCCTTGAGCGAGACCACGAACCAGCCGCGATTGCCTGGTGCGGGCAGGATCTTGGTCGTGCCCTTGGCCATCGAGAACAGCAGCAGCAGCGGCGGCGCCGGGCGCTGTCCGCTGGCGGCGAGCTGCTCGCGGTTCATGTCGACCGGCTGTACCGGCGGGATCGCGAGCTTCAGCGAGGCCACGGCCTGGGCGAGCGGGACGCCCTTGCGCGTTTCGGCGAGCAGCTTGTCGGCCGCAGCCTTGGCCGCCTGCGCGCCCTTGTCGTTCAGATAGACGGCCTGCACGTCCTGCTTGATCTCGGCCAGCGGGGCGGGGGCGGAGACCGCGATCTCGCCGACGTCGAAGATCACGAAGGTCTTGTTCGGCTCGAACTCGGCGACCTGCGGTTCGCCTTCCTTCTCCATCGCGAAGGAGGCCGAAGTGATCCGGCCAATCACCGGCGGCAGCGGCGCGTCGGGGTGCTCGTAACCCTTGCCGTTCGAGGTGATCGCGGGCGTCGTTTCGATCGTGATGCCCAGTTCCTTGGCGGCGTCGGCGAGGTTGCCGCCCTTGTCGAACTCGTCCTCCAGTCGCGCCGTGAGATCGCCGAGCGCGCTGCGGCGTTTGGCCGCGGTCAACTGCGTGACGATCTCGCCGCGGACCTGGTCGAGCGTGCGTTCGGGACGCTTGTCGATGCCGTCGACGTGGATCAGGTGCCAGCCGATCGGGCTGCGCGCCGGCGCCGTGAGCGCGCCCTGGGCGGCGGCGAAAGCGGCGTCTGCGACGGCCGGGCTGGCGCTGGCGGAGAGGCCGGCCTTGTCGGTAGCGGGCAGCTTGGTCGCCGAGAGGCCCTTTTCCGAGGCGGCCGCTTCCAGGCTCTTGCCCTTGGTCACTTCGGCGGCAACCGCGCGGGCGGCGGCTTCGGTGGGAACGACGAGCTGGGTCAGCCGGCGGGTTTCGCTGGCTGCATACTGCGCCTTGTTGCTGTTGTAGGCTGCGGCGATCTCGGCATCGCTGGGCGCGGCGAGGTTCTTGAGCGCCTCGTCGCCGAAGGTCGCATAGCGGATCGTGCGGCGTTCGGGCCGGACGAACTGGTTGCGGTGCGCGGCGTAGTAGGCCGAGAGTTCCTGGTCCGTCGGCGGCGTCTTGGGTGCGAATAGCGATGCGGGGAGCAGCGCGATGGCGCCGCTACGCTTCTCGCGCAGCAGCGCGGCATAATGGACCGCCAGCTCGCGCGGAACCGTCGAGCCGTAGCTGGCGGGTTCCAGGATCTGGCGCGCGACCAGCCCCTGGCCGAGATCGGTGCGTACCAGCGCATCTGTAAGGCCGCGCTGGGCAAGCGCTTGGCGGTAGGCCGCTTCGCTGAACTTGCCGTCCAGCCCGCGGAAGGCGACGATCTTGGTGATCTCGCTGTCGATCAGCCGGTCGCTGGCGACGATGCCGTGGTCCTGGCCGAACACCGAGACCGCGAGGCGGTCGACCATGGAATCGAGGACTTTTTCCAGCCCTCCCGCCGCCAACATGTCCTTCATCGTTGCACGCGGGTTCTTCTGCTTCAAATTCTCCAGCGCGTTGCTTGCCGCCTGACTGAGTTCAGTTCCCTTGATCGCCTGGCCGCCGACTTTGGCCACCCGGTCGCCGCCGCCGATGCCGGTCATGTTGAGCCCGGCGATATCGCCGGCCGCGAAACCGAAAGCGATGACTCCCAGGAACAGTATCGCGAAGAGCGCACCGAACTTGGAAGAGAGGAATTTCCGGAAGAGCTGCAGCATGGAGTAGACCGCTTGTGAAGTGCGCCCGGACGCGTCGTCTCGGGCGGGGTTGGCAGCCTTTAGGAGGCAATCCGTTTTCCCGCAATGGTCGCGCGGGTTATAGGGTGGGGGCAGATTGGGGCTTGGGGTTCACAGGATAGGGGCTAAGGGTTTTGACAATGGCGAGGTCGCTGGAATAGCAGCGCGCCAAGACAAGCGGCCGGTCAGGGGATTCGGCCTGCAATTGAGGGCTTTTGATGGCTGTACTGCCTTATATCGTCGGCAACTGGAAAATGAACGGGACCCGGGCGATGCTCGCCGAGGCCCGCGCGATCGATCGTGCCGCGAGCCGCTTTCCCGGGGTCGAGGTGGCGCTGGCGCCGCCGTTCACGCTGATCGGCGCGATGCGCGAGGCGGTGAACGACATCGGCGTCGGCGGCCAGGACTGCCACGTCAAGCCGAGCGGCGCCTATACCGGTGACGTTTCGGCCCCGCTGCTGGTCGATACCGGCGCCGATTTCTGCATCGTCGGCCACAGCGAGCGCCGGGCGATGGCGCACGAGACCGACGCACTGGTCCGCGCCAAGGCCGAAGCTGCGCAGGCCGCCGGGCTCGGCGTCATCCTCTGCGTCGGCGAGACCGAGGCGGAGCGCGATTCGGGCCATGCCGAGAAGGTCGTCACCGACCAGCTCGCCGGCTCGCTGCCGCAGGCAGGCGACGCTGCGGCCAAGCTTTCCGTCGCCTATGAGCCGGTCTGGGCGATCGGCACCGGTCGCGTGCCTTCGGTCGACGACGTCGGCGCGATGCACCGGGCGATTCGCGCCAAGCTCGTCGCGACCTACGGCGAAGCCGGCGCGGCGGTCCGCGTTCTCTACGGCGGTTCGGTCAACGCCGGCAACGCGGCGGAGCTGCTCGCGGCGGATGAGGTCGGCGGTGCCTTGGTAGGCGGCGCTAGCCTGACAGCCGAGAGCTTCACTGCGATCATCGGCGCGGCGGCGGCTTTGGCCGAGCACGGCTGAAAGGCCGCGGGATCGGCCCGACTTGCTTTGAGGGGCATCAAGTCCTAGATGCGCGCCAGCCCTTTTATTGTAGTCAGGTAGCATGTCGATCTTCATTTTCCTCACGGTCGTCCAGGCCCTCGTCGGTGCGGCGCTGGTCGGCGTCATCCTGATGCAGCGCTCCGAAGGCGGCGGTCTCGGTGTCGGCAGCAGCTCGGCGAGCTTCATGTCTGCGCGCGGCGCCGCGGATTTCCTGACGCGTTCTACCGCAGTCCTGGCGACGATCTTCGTCCTGCTTAGCATCGTTCTCGCTGCCCTGGCGGCAAGCGGTACGGAGAGCCGGAAGATCGACACCACGCTTGATCGCAGCGCTCCGGTCGCGCCGGCAGCGCCGGTCGATCCGCTTGCCGGAGCCGCCCAGCCGGGCGCTCCGGCACAGGGTACCCCGGCTCCGGCTGCACCCCAGCCGGCTCCGGCCAACGACCCGCTGGCAGGCACCGCCAAGAAGTAACATTTCGCTGCCGTCGTCCTAACGCCGGCCCGTTCAGGCGGGTCGCGGCTGGCTAGCTGTGGATTGCCGCAGCTTGCCGGCCGCTCTCTGCTTGCTCTATCCCCCCTCTACGCACTAAGGCACAACTCCCATGGCGCGGTACATTTTCATCACCGGCGGCGTGGTTTCCTCGCTGGGCAAAGGCCTCATGGCGGCCAGCCTCGCGGCGCTGCTCCAAGCCCGTGGCTTTCGTGTCCGCATCCGCAAGTTCGATCCCTACCTGAACGTCGATCCGGGGACGATGAGCCCCTATCAGCACGGCGAAGTCTACGTCACCGACGACGGTGCCGAGACCGATCTCGACCTCGGCCACTACGAGCGCTTCACCGGCGTCTCGGCGCGCCAGTCGGACAACATCACCTCGGGCCGGATCTACCGCGACATCATCACGCGCGAGCGCCGCGGCGACTATCTCGGCGCGACCGTGCAGGTCGTCCCGCACGTCACCGACGCGATCAAGGCCTTTGCGCTGGCTGACAGCGAGGACCTCGATTTCATCCTCTGCGAGATCGGCGGCACTGTCGGCGACATCGAAGGCCTGCCTTTCGTCGAAGCGCTGCGCCAGCTGCGCAACGAACTCGGGCGCGAGCAGACTTGCGCAGTCCATGTGACGTTGGTTCCCTACATCGCTGCCGCCGGTGAGCTGAAGACCAAGCCGACCCAGCACTCGGTCCGCGAACTTGCCGGGCTCGGCGTGCAACCCGACCTTCTGCTGTGCCGCTGCGAGAAGCCGCTGCCCGACAGCGAGCGCGCCAAGATCGCGCTGTTCTGCAACGTGCGCAAGGAAGCCGTGATCCCCGCGCTCGACGCTGCGAGCATCTACGCGGTGCCGCTGCAGTACCATGCCGAGGGCCTCGACGCCGAAGTCCTGCGTCATTTCGGGCTGGAATCGCCCGCGCCGGTGCTGGAGCGCTGGGACGACATCGTCGACCGCCATCAGAACCCCGAGGGCGAGGTGACGATCGGCGTGGTCGGCAAGTACGTCGGCCTGCCCGATGCCTACAAGTCGCTCAACGAGGCGCTGGTCCACGGCGGCATGGCCAACCGGGTCAAGGTCAACATCCGCTGGATCGACGCAGAGCTGTTCGAGAAGGACGACGCCGAGATCGCCGCGAGCCTCGAGCCGATGCACGGCATCCTCGTTCCGGGCGGCTTCGGCGAGCGCGGCACCGAGGGCAAGATCGCCTCGGTCCGCTTCGCCCGCGAACGCAACGTGCCGTTTTTCGGCATCTGCCTCGGCATGCAGATGGCCTGCATCGAGGGTGCACGGAACACGGCCGGCATCAAGGACGCCTCGTCGACCGAGTTCGGCGAGACCAGCGAGCCGGTGGTCGGCATCATTACCGAATGGATGAGCCCTGAAGGCTTGCAAACGCGCGCGTCGGGCGGCGATCTGGGCGGTACCATGCGGCTCGGCGCCTATGAGGCGCAACTGGCGGGCAACAGTCACGTCGCGGCGATCTATGGCACGACCACGATTTCCGAACGCCACCGCCACCGCTATGAGGTCAACTCCGCCTACCGCGAGCCGCTGGAGCAGGGCGGGCTGGTGTTCTCGGGCATGTCGCCCGACGGTTTGCTGCCCGAAATCGTCGAGCGGCCGGACCATCCCTGGTTCGTGGGGGTTCAGTTCCATCCCGAGCTCAAGAGCAAGCCGTTCGACCCGCATCCGCTGTTCGCGGGGTTCATCGAGGCGGCCCTGCGTCAAGCTCGATTGGTCTGAAATAGGTATTATATAGGTCTGACAATGGTTTGATGTGGATATCGCTCCGCATCGGTTGAAAGTTCACTTTTGAACTAACGGATTGTTAGATTTTTTTGCTAACCTAGCTGCCAAGGACAAAACGGTCGCAATCAGCCGCACGCGGGGATGCAAGATCCCTGCGGCGGCTTGTTCTGTAAGTTCGTTATCCGAGGCTTGCCTTCGGGTGATCGTCATCAGCGACCCGGACGATCACCTTGGGGTCAGGGCGGCGCGCAAGCGTCGCGGGGGCGGACCAATCCCGGGTCCGCCCCCAATCCTACATTCGCTTCATATTATTACGCGGCCTTGTCGCTAGCGTCGCTTTCGACAACCGATAGCGCGGGCTGACCGCCGATCGCGATCTTCTTAGGCTTCATCGCTTCGGGCACTTCGCGCACGAGGTCGATCACCAGCAGCCCATCCTCGAGGTTCGCGCCATCGACGCGGACATAGTCGGCCAGTTCGAAGCGGCGCTCGAAGGCGCGCTGGGCGATGCCGACGTGGAGGAATTGACCGCTCTGCGTGTCCTCGGCCTTGCGGCCCTGGACGGTCAGCAGGTTCTGCTGCGCGGTGATGTCGATCTCGTTCGGCTTGAAGCCGGCGACCGCGAGCGTGATGCGATAGGCATCGTCACCGCGGCGTTCGATATTGAAGGGTGGGTACTTGTCCTCGGCGCCCTGGGCCTGCTTCTCGAGCAGGTCGAACAGGCGGTCGAAGCCGACCATCGAACGGCGGTAGGGGGCAAAATCCAAACGATTCATGGCATAAATCCTCTGTTGAGCAATTTTCCAAAAGGTGAAGCCCGCGAGCGGCGCTTCGGCTCGTCCCATGCCCTTGCGGCGCATGACACGCCTGCCCAGATATGGTAGCCCGCCGCTCTTTCAAGAGGTCCAAAGACGAGCCGATGTCCGTACCGAAGATTGAAATCTATACGAAATGGGGCTGTCCCTACTGCGTCCGCGCCAAGTCGCTCTTCGACGGCAAGGGCGTAGCCTACACCGAATACGACATCACCATGGGCGGCCCGAAGCGCGACGAGATGCGCGCCCGCGTCCCCGATGCCTATACCGTGCCGCAAGTGCTGATCGATGACGTCGCCTATGGCGGCTACGACGACATTGCGGCGCTCGACCGGCAGGGCAAGCTGGACCCGGTGCTGGGACTTTGACGAAAGTCGCTGTCCTCCAGATGACTTCGGGTATCGACCCGGAGGCCAATGCCCGCACGATCGTCGCCGCGCTCGAAGCGGCGGCGGGCGAGGGGGCGACGATGGTCTTCACCCCCGAGATGTCGGGCCTGATCGACCGCGACCGCAAGCGTGCGGCGCTCAGCGTCGTTCCGGAGGGCGAGGACCGCGTGCTAGCTGCGGTGCGCGAGGCTTCGGTGCGGACCGGCGTCTGGGCGGCGCTGGGTTCGCTGGCCGTTGCGCGCGAGGACGGGCGCTGGGCCAACCGCGGCTTTGTGATCGACGGCTCGGGCGGCATCGCCGCGCGCTACGACAAGATCCACATGTTCGACGTCGATCTCGCCACGGGTGAATCCTGGCGCGAGTCCAACGCCTATGCCGCTGGCGACAGCGTCGTGACGGTCGAGACCCCCGCCGGCCGGCTCGGCCTGTCGATCTGCTACGACATCCGCTTTCCCGCGCTGTTCGAGGCGCTGGGCCGCGCGCGCTGCGATCTGATCGCGATCCCTGCGGCTTTCACCGTGCCCACCGGCCAGGCACACTGGCACCTGCTCCAGCGCGCCCGCGCGATCGAAGCGAGCGCCTATGTCGTCTCGGCAGCCCAGGTCGGCAAGCACGAGGACGGGCGCGCTACCTATGGCCACAGCCTGGCGATCGATCCCTGGGGCGAGGTCCTGCTCGATCTCGGGGGAGAGCGCGCGAGGCTGGGCTTCGCCGAGATCGATCCGGCGCGTATTGCCGAAGTGCGTGCACAGTTGCCGAGCCTTGCCAACCGCCAGACTATAGCCACTTGAGTAGAGCATGATTGTTTTCGATCTCGAATGCCGCACGGGTGGCCATCGTTTCGAGGGCTGGTTCGGTTCTTCCGAAGACTTCGCCTCGCAGCAGGCGCGGGGCTACGTCGCTTGCCCAGAATGCGGTTCGGCCGACGTGATCAAAGCGCCGATGGCGCCCAACCTCGCGCGCAAAGGCAACCAGTTGCCGAGCGGACCCGTAGCCGCCTCGCCGGCGCCGCCTGCCACCGCGCCCATGGCCAAAGGCCCGATGCCGCCCGAAGCGGCCGAGATGATGCGTGCCCTGGCGACGATCCAGGCCGAGGCGCTCAAGCAGTCGCGCTGGGTTGGCGAAAGCTTCGCCGAGCAGTCGCGCGCTATGCATTACGGCGAGCGCGATGCCGAGGCGATTCACGGCCAGGCCACGCTCGAGGAAGCCAAGGAGCTTCACGAGGAAGGCATCGAGGTCTCGCCACTCCTGTTCCCGGTAGCGCCCCCGGGCGAGGCCAACTAGCGGCAAGCTCGACGATTGCCTTGCGCCCGCCGCTTGTCTAACACCCGGCGCGGGGCGCCCGTAGCTCAGCAGGATAGAGCACCAGATTCCTAATCTGGGGGCCACAGGTTCGAATCCTGTCGGGCGCACCATTTCTTTGATCAGCGCTGCGCCAAGGCCTTTCGGGCATCGGCTGCGGCAACGAGAGCCTGGGTCGCTGCGTTTTCTGCCTCGCGGGTCACCTTGCGCGGCTTTGCTGCGGGCTCGGCGCTGCGCGGTTCCTTCCGATCCAGTTGAGCGACCCGCGCAGGCGGTTGGACGGCGGGCAAGGGCACGATGGCAACGTTGCCTTTTACCGGCCTGGCCGCAGGTGTTCGGCGCTGCGCCTTCGCCCGTTTTTCCGCCAGTTGATCCTGCGCCTCGCCGAGTTGTTGCTTGAGCGTGTCGTTCTCGTCTTCCAGTTCGGTCACGCGATCCTGCAGTTCGGCGCGGCTCGGGCCGCGACCGCAGGCAGCGACGATCAGCAGCAGCGGCAGAGCGGCTCCGCGCATGATCTGCAAAACACACCTCGCTCGCCGGCTGCCGATGCGGCAGCATAGCGCGCGATGTCCTACGCAAACCTTGCCGTCGCCATCGGGAGAGGGCCTTAGGCGGCGGTTTGCAGCTTCTGCCAGGCAGCGGGCGGCAGGCCGAATTCGCGCTTGAAGGCCCGGTTGAACGCGGCTTCGGAGTTGAACCCCACCGAGTAGGCGACATTGGCCGCATGCTGGCGCTCCTGTCGCAGCATGTCGGCGGCGATGTTCATCCGCCACTTGGCGCAATACTGCATCGGCGATTCGCCGAGCAGTGCGCGGAAGCGATCGCCGAGCACGGTCTTCGAGACGCCGGCTTCGCGCGCCAGCCCTTCGAGCGTCAGCGCCTCGGCATAGGACTTGTGGATCAGCGCGATCGTGCGGCCGACCGCGGGGTCCTTGAGCCCGGCGAGCCAGCCGGCCTGCTCGGGCGGCAAGGCATCGATGTAGCGCCGCACTGCCTCGGCAAAGAGGCCCTCGGCCAGCTTGCCGACCGTCTCGGGCGAATCCTTGCTGAGGCCGTGGACGGCGAAGTCGATTGAGCGCCGGATCCAGTCGCTTTCCTTGGCGTCATCCAGGCCGACGACCATGATTGCCGGCAGGTTGTGGAGCAGCATGTTCTCGGGCGTCGTGCTCGCCAGGAACCCGCAATAGACGCTGGTTTTCTCGCCGGTCCCTTCGAGCCTGACGCGGTAGAGGCCATCCTCGTCGAGCGAGTCCACCACCTGGCTGCCGTCCACCGGCTCGGACCGCTCGGGGCCATGGAGCAGGTGCGGCAGGTTGCGTGGCAGGAGGACGATCTGGCCGGCGCGAACCATTACGGTCTCATCGTCGCCCTGCACCTGACACTCGAGCCAGCCCTCGCGGACATAGTGATAGGCGATGATGTGCGATGTCGGCGGTGCCGACAGGAAATAACGCGCGGCTTCCTCGGGCGTCACCTGCGAGATGATCGACCACGGCCCCGCCATCTCGCCGTCGAGGAACACCCCGCCGGCCAGGCGCATCGACGATAGCAGGTCTGAAAGCGTGTCCACCCAATTATCCCCTGGCCCAATCCCCTTGGGCAAAAAGCCGTTCGCTCGATCAAGTCTTCCGTCAGTTCGATCATATCCGCCGCCGACGGCGACAGGTAGTTCCGCGGGCAACAGCCGGCCGCGACTTGTCTGATTAAGTCAACGCCGGGCCGCACTTCGCAGACCGAAACCAAATTCTAGCGAGGGAACTGTCCAGCGGCAAGCAGAAGAGGAGGATCTGAGATGTATCATGACTTCAGTTATCCGGCCGTGCTGTCGGCCGGTACCCGTGCCAACTGGCAGATCGAGGATGTGCTCCCGGAAGGAGCCCAGCTCGACTTCACGAAATCTTTTATGCCTGAGGCACTTGTCCGCATTGCGGGCCTGCCCGGGCTCAGCCCGAGCGAGCGGCTGACGCTCAATCATATCCGCGGGCACGAGTACCTCGCGATCTTCGGGCTGGTTGAAGAGTTCATCCTCCCCTTCGTGCTCGATCACGTCCGCGACGATCTCGCCGGGGACGAGCGCAGCCGCGCGCTGCTGCAGTTCGCCTCGGAGGAAGCCAAGCATATCCAGCTGTTCAGGCGCTTCCAGCAGACCTTCGAAGCCGGCTTCGGCACGCCCTGTGCGGTGATCGGCCCGGCCGAGGCGATCCGTGCCGAAGTGCTGCGGCATCATCCGCTCAGCGTGGCGCTGCTCGTGCTCCACCTCGAGTGGATGACGCAGGGGCACTACCTGGGCAGCGTCCGCGACGATGCCGGGATCGACCCGCTTTTCGCCAGCCTGCTCAAGCATCACTGGATCGAGGAAGCGCAGCACGCCAAGCTCGATACGCTGATGGTCGAAGCGCTGGCGGCGGACTTGACGACCGCCGAGGTCGATGCCGCGGTCGACGGCTACCTCGAGATCGGCGGCTTCTTCGACGCCGGCTTCAAGGCGCAGGTCGAGCTCAACCTGGCATCGTTCGAGCGGGCCATCGGTCGCACGCTCGACACCGAGACCCAGAGCGCTTTCCTCGAAGGCCAGCATCAGGCGCTGCGCTGGACCTACCTCGGCTGCGGCATGACGCACCCGAACTTCGCCGCGAGCCTCGACTGTATCTCGCCCAATGCGAAGGCGAAAGTGGACGCAGTTGCCCCTGCATTTTGTTGAACGATGAACTGAGAAAAGGAGACGTGAAATGACCGACGTGATGACCCGCAACGTAGTGAACGGCCTCGATCTCGAGGCGCTGAACGGCGTCGTCGGCGAGATCCAGCAGGATGCCTCGAAGGCGCTCGTCCGGTTCTCCGTGGCGACGCGCTGGACCGGCCAGACCGGCAGCAAGACCACGGTGAAGGGCTACGAGATTGCCGGCGAGCAGGTCGCCCGCGAATTCGAGATCGAGGCGGACGAGCCGCACGAACTGCTCGGCACCAACCAGGCGCCCAATCCGCAGGAATTGCTGATGGCGGCGGTCAACGCCTGCATGACCGTGGGCTATGTCGCCGGCGCTTCGCTGCGCGGGATCACGTTGAGCAGGCTCGAGATCGACACCACCGGCCAGCTCGACCTGCGCGGCTTCCTCGGCCTCGATGACGGCGTGCCTCCCGGCTACGAGCAGATCGACTACACCGTGCGGATCGCCGGCGACGGCACGCCGGAGCAGTTCGACGAGATCCACGCCGCGGTGATGAAGACGTCGCCCAACTACTTCAACATCGCGCGGCCGATCCGCATGAACGGCAAGCTGCAGGTCTCCTGAACCCCCCGGCCTGACGCCTGCCGTGCCGGCGCATCGGTTGCCCCCGATGCGCCGGCATTTTTGCGTCAGTACTTGGCGCGGACGCTCGCGAAGAAGCTGCGGCCCTGCTCGGGGAAGCCGTCGGTCAGGACGTAGTACTTGTCGAACAGGTTGCGGCCGCCGACGCCGATCGTCAGGTAGTCGTTGATGTCGTAATCGGCGCGCAGGCCGGCGGTGACGTAGCCGCCCGTCTGGTAATAGAACGGGTTGTTGGCATTGGCCGTGACCGGCGTGACGGTGGTGCGGCCCGAGGCGAATTCGAGGTTCGGCGTCACCTTCAATCCGCCGAGCGGCTGCCATGAGAGATAGGCGAAGCCCTTGTGGCTGGGGACGTCGGTCAGCTTGAAGTTCCGGATCGTGCCGATGGCGGGGGTTCCGACATCGAAGGTGCGGTGGATATAGCTGTAGTTGACCCCAGCCTGGAACGCCTGGGTAAGCTGAACCGAAAGCGATATCTCGCCGCCGTAATAGTCGGCGCTGCCGATGTTCTGACGTTGGTTGAGCGGCGTGGTCACGCCCGGGATCAGCAGCGGCGCATCGGTCCTGATGACCGAGACCAGCGCATCGGTGAGGTGGCTGTAGAACAGCGCACCTTCGAGCCGGATCGGCCCGAACGAATGGCTGCCGCCGACTTCGAAGTTCGTCGCCCGTTCGGGCTTCAGGTTCGGGTTGGGCAGGGCCGTGCCGAACTGGCTGGAGAACCGCTCGAACAGCGTGGGGAAGCGGATGCGTGACGAGACGCTGGCGTGCAGTGCGGTGGCGCCCTGTACCCATTCGAGCCGTCCCTGTGCGTTCCAGCCGCTGGCATTGCGCAGCGGGAAGCTGAACAGGCGGTTTGCGCCGGTCTGGCCGAGCGGCACGCCGAATTCCTCGGCGCGGTCGGTGTCGCGCCAGTCGTAGCTCGCACCCACGGTCATGCTCAGGGCCGGGGTGAAGGCGAAGCGGTTCTCGATCGCGGCGCTCCAGGTGCGTTCTTCGCTGGTCTGGACCGGCTCGAAAGTGGGCGTGGTGAAGCCGGGGCGGCTCGTCTGGCTCTCGGTGTGCTCGTCGTGGCGATAGTGGAAGGCGACGCTCAGCGTGTCGCGCTCGGCCAGCTTCACCGCCAGTTCGGCCGAACCGCCATAGGCGGTATCGTCGTAAGGGCTGTTGAACGCGCGGGGCAGCGCTTGGCTGTTCTGCAGCCGGTTGTCCCACGAGCTCAGCAGGTTCTTGTACTTGTTCCAGTAGGCGCGCGTCTTGACCGTGGCCGTGTCGCTGAGCGCCGTGGTCGAGAGGAAATAGACCCCCTCGATGTTCCAATAGGGCCAGGACCAGTTGTGCAGCGAAGCGTTGCTGGTGTCGGTGATGTGCAGCGGCGCGTTCTTCGAGCCTTCCTGCTTGGTATAGCTGATCGCATATTCGTCGGTGGCATTGGGCGTGAAGCCGGCCTTGACGTTGACTCGCCAGTCCTCGGTACGGCTGAAATCGCGCTCGCCGCCGTTCTCGTTGACCGTCGGCTTGAAGCTGCCCGGCAGGTCCCAGTGATCCTGGAAGTTGCGCGCGTAGGAGGCCTGGGCGTACCACTGGTCGTGCTTGGTGCCGAGCAGGGCGAAGACGTTGTAGCCCGTGTACTCGGCATCGCGGCCGAGATTGAGCGTGCCGCGGACTTCGGCTTCGATTTCCTTGGTCGGCTTGCGCGTGACGAGGTTCACCGCGCCGCCCATCGCGCCCGGCCCGTCGAGCACCGAGGCATAGCCCTTGGCGACCTGCAACTCGGCGATGTCGGGCGTCAGGAAGCGGCCGAAGTCGAGCCGGTTGTCGGCGGGCAGGTAGATGCGGATGCCGTCGATCGACAGCGGCACCTGGAACCGGTCGAAGCCGCGCACGAACAGCAGCCGCTCGTTGCGCGATCCGCCGCTGTTGCCCGCGGTGACGCCGGGGATGAGGTTCGCCGCATCGTCGAGCGTGTTGCGGTTGAAGGTGTAGATCGCATCGGCCTTTAGCGTCTCGCCGCCGATCTGCAGCCCCTCGGGCGGTCGCGCGGTGACGACGATCTGGCCGAGCGTGAAAGTGCCGTCGGTGCTGGCGCCGGTGTCCTCGGCAGGCTGCGCTTCGTCGCTCTGGGCATAGGCGGGCGCGGCCAGGACAAGTGCGAGCGTCGCGGCAAGGCATGTGATATGGCGCATGAGAATTGGCCCCTGGAAATTCTGTTGTCGTTGCGGGGGCGAGCCTATATTTGCCGGTATATAGGTATGCAAGGGTTGATCATCGTGCGCGCATTTCTCTCCCCGACTGTGGCTTTGCTGTTGCCGTTCCTGCTCGGTTCCGCGGCTTTCGCGGAGGAGCCGGCCATGGCGCCGGCCGCTACCTGTACCGCACCGGTTGCGCCGACTGGCGAACTCGCGCCGTGGTCGAGCCCTTCCGCGCTCAATGCCGCGGGCGATGCCGCCGGTCTTCGCGCGGCGAACCTGCCGGTGGCGCAGGCGGCGCGGGTGACGCTGCTGTCGACGCCCGAGGTCAAGTACCCGCTGCGGCCCGAGAAGCCCGGCGGATCGGTCAGCTACGGCGGGCTCGTCGGCGTCGAAATCGCCCAGGCCGGCACTTACCGCGTGGCGCTGAGCTCGGGCGCCTGGATCGACCTCGTCAAGCAGGGCAAGGCCGCTACTTCTGTGGCGCACGGGCACGGCCCCGACTGTACCGGCGTGCGCAAGATGGTCGACTTCGCGCTTACCCCGGGGCGCTACACGCTCCAGCTCGGTGCCAACGGCGATGCGCAGATCACGGTGCTCGTCGCGCGCCTGCCCTGACCCGTGCGGCTATTCCGGACTGCAGCGCTGCTTGCCGCGATCGGCGTGACCGCGGCCGCGGCGGGGGCGCCGCGATGGAAGTGGAACGTCCCAGCGGGAGTAGCCGCGCCGGCAGTGCCCGCGGACAACGCCATGTCCACCGCCAAGGTCGAGCTCGGCCGGCGGCTGTTCTACGATGCCGACCTCTCCGCCGACGGCACGATGTCTTGCGCGACCTGTCACGAGCAGCATCGCGCATTCGCCGACGGCAATGCCAGCCACCCGGGCGTGACCGGTGAGCCCGGCCGGCGCAACGTACCGGGGCTGGCGAATGTCGCCTGGTTCAGCCGGCTGACTTTCGCCGATCCGGGGCTGACCTCGCTCGAGGGGCAGGTCGGCGTGCCGGTGCTCGGCATCCATCCGGTCGAGATGGGCATGGCCGGCCGCGAGGCCGAGATCGCCGCGCGGCTGTCGCGCGACCCCTGTTATCGGACGATGTTCGCCAGGGCTTTCCCCGAGTTCGGCGGGCGCATCGATTTCGGCAGCACGGCCAAGGCCATAGCCAGCTTCGAGCGCACGCTCGTGTCGTTCGGCAGTCCCTATGATCACGGCGCGATGTCGGTCCAGGCGACGGCGGGGCAGGCAGTCTTTGCGCGTTCCTGCGCCGGATGTCATGCCGGAGCCAACTTCACCGATCAGGACTATCATCGGATCGATCGCGCCGATCCTCCGGCCTTCGATCCTGGACTCAGCGAAAAGACCGGCCAGAAGGCCGATCTCGGCAGGTTTCGCACACCGTCGCTGCGCAATGTCGCGCTCGGCGCGCCCTATTGGCACGACGGCAGCGAGCGGACGCTGGCCGGTGCGATCGGGCGGCATCGGTTGACGCTGACCACCGACGAGAGCGCCGAACTGGTCGCGTTCCTCGAAGAGCTGACCGATAGCGAGTTCGTCAGCCGTAAGTCGCTGTCGTTGCCTGCGACGGCCTGCGGACGGAGGCTGTGATGGCGTTATTTGCCGATCAGCACGTCGCTCGCCTTGATCAGCACGGTCACCCGGTCGCCGACGACGAGGCCGAGATCGGCCACGGCTTCCTCGGTGATGCTCGAAGTGATGACGTTGCCGCCGCCGATGTCGACCTTGATCTGGCCGTTGACCGCACCCGGGGTGATCGCGGTGATCGTGCCGGAAATTTGGTTGCGCGCGCTGATCTTCATGGCTGGCTCCTTATCGAGATTTGGGGCTGTGGGAATTTCGGTGGGCGGTTTTGCGCTATATAGAATACGAGGTTTTCAATGGAACGGCAGTCCAAACCGATCGCGATCGTCCAGGGGGCGAGCAGCGCCGAGATCCAGCGTTTGCTGGCGGTCTTCGTCGATCGCCATGCGCCGCGTCTGCGGATCGCCGGGCTGATCGAAGGCGCGGCGGGCGAGGGCGCTGCCTGCGGTGCCGGCCAGCTTCGCAGCATCGGCAGCGGCGGCAGCTTCGCACTGTTCCAGGAACTGGGACCAGGCTCGGAATCCTGTTCGCTCGATAGTTCGGGCGTGGTCCAGGCGAGCGAGCAGGTCTGCAACGACATCGCCCGCGGCTGCGACCTCGTCGTCCTGAGCAAGTTCGGCAAGCTTGAGGCGGAGAACCGCTCCGGGCTGATTTCGGCCTTCGTTGCGGCGATGGAGGCGGGGCTGCCGATCCTGACTTCGGTCTCGCCCAAGCATATGGCGGCTTGGTCGGCCTTCGCCGCGCCATTCTTCGTCACCTTGCCGCCTGAGATGGCCGCGCTTGAAAGCTGGCAGGCCAGCGCCGGCGACTATTCGAGTTGTCATGCGGAAGCCCCATAAGGCAGGGCATCGGCGAAACGCACTCAAGCGGGCCAGGCAGGCTCCGGCATCCTCTCCTTGCTTGCCCGGCCCTGATCGACTTCCGCCGTCGCCGGCCTTGGAGTCGACTCCCTCGAAATTACCAGAAAAACCGCCGCGGAACATTGGATTCCTGCGGGTTTGGCGGACAAAAAAGACCCGGACGTTGCCGGCCGGGCCTTGGAAGTTTTGGGAGAGGATGCCTGAAAGGCCCGTCCCTTATCTGCTCCAACTGACAATGCTGCAAGTGCGAAATACGATGCTGCGAATGCGAAATATGCATGCGGCGATCGCCCTGCTGTGATGCCGAAACGGCGCGTTGGAGTCTTATCCTCAGCTATCTCTCGGCAAACGCGACGGGCCGATGGGAAGCTATTGAGTCGATTGTCGAAAAACGCTTGAACCGGCGAATCAACTGTGATTCTATTAGCCATGATCAAGAAGACGCGCACCGAACCGAAACTTGCACGGGAAAGCCTGGTTCAGGGATTTGCGCTGATGAGTCTGCTGGTCCTGGCCGGGGTTTCACTCGTGGGGCCGAGCGGTTTGCTCGCCTGGTCGGAGAACCAGCGTCTGCTCGTCGAACGGCGCGCCCAAGTGGTGCAACTGACAAAGGAGCGGGACGAGTTGCGCAACCGCGTCGCACTGCTCGACCCGCGCCATATGGACCCCGATCTCGCCGGCGAGCTGCTGCGCAGCAACCTCAACGTCGCCCATCCCGACGAAATGGTCATGCTGCTTCACTGACCTTCGGTTTTTGCGGGGTTTTCGGCCAGCTTTGATCTCGACGCGGCGCTATCGCTGCGGCTAGCTTGCCCCTATATCGACTTGCGAATCCGCCACAGGGGACAGGAACTTGGCCAAACCCGCCAAAAGCGGCACCGTTGCCGTGAAGCGTACCGCAGCTAAGACTACGGGCGCTAAGACCACCGCAACACGAAGCCGGGCGGCCGCCAAGCCGAAGGCCGAGCCCGGTTTTCCTGAGGCGGGCGATGACAATTTCGCGCTGCGCAGCCTTCAGGAAGCCCACGGTAACCAGAAGCATTACCAGGCCAGCGACGAGGAGCTGCTCCACCTCTACGAGCAGATGCTGCTGATCCGCCGCTTCGAGGAGCGCGCCGGCCAGCTTTACGGCCTCGGCCTGATCGGCGGCTTCTGCCACCTTTACATTGGCCAGGAGGCCGTCGCGGTCGGGCTGCAGTCGGCGCTCGACAACGACAAGGACAGCGTCATCACCGGCTACCGCGACCATGGCCACATGCTCGCTTACGGCATCGATCCCAAGGTGATCATGGCTGAGCTGACGGGGCGCCATTCGGGAATCTCGAAGGGCAAGGGCGGCTCGATGCACATGTTCAGCGTCGAGCACCGCTTCTACGGCGGGCACGGCATCGTCGGCGCCCAGGTGTCGCTCGGCACGGGCCTGGCCTTCGCGCACAAGTATCGCCAGGACGGCGGCGTCTGCCTTGCCTATTTCGGCGACGGCGCGGCGAACCAGGGCCAGGTCTACGAGAGCTTCAACATGGCCTCGCTGTGGAAGCTGCCGATCATCTTCGTCATCGAGAACAATGGCTATGCCATGGGTACCGCGGTCAAGCGCGGTTCGGCCGAGACCGAATTCTATCGCCGCGGCACGGCCTTCCGCATCCCCGGCATGGATGTCAACGGCATGGACGTGCTCGAAGTGCGCGCCGCGGCCGAGATCGCGCTCGACTATGTCCGCCAAGGCAATGGGCCGGTGCTAATGGAGCTCAACACCTACCGCTACCGCGGCCACTCGATGTCCGATCCGGCCAAGTACCGCACGCGCGAGGAAGTGCAGGAAGTGCGCGACAAGTCCGACCCGATCGAGGGCGCCAAGAAGGAACTGCTGGTGCGCGGCGTGTCCGAGGACAAGCTCAAGGACATCGACAAGCGTATCCGCGCCGCGGTGTCCGAAAGCGCCGACTTCGCCGAGAACTCGCCCGAGCCTGAGGCTTCCGAACTCTACACCGACGTGCTGGTGGAGCGCTACTGATGGCGATCGAACTGAAGATGCCCGCGCTCTCGCCGACGATGGAAGAGGGCAAGCTCGCCAAGTGGCTGGTCAAGGAAGGCGACGAGGTCAAATCGGGCGACATCCTCGCCGAGATCGAGACCGACAAGGCGACGATGGAATTCGAAGCCGTCGACGAAGGCAAGATCGGCAAGATCATGGTGGCCGAAGGCACCGATGCGGTGAAAGTCGGCACAGTGATCGCTCTGATCGACGGGGAAGGGGAGGAAGCTTCTCCCGCTCCGGCCCCGGCCGTCAAAGTGGAGACTGCAGCCACGGAAGCGAAAGCCGAGGAACCCGTTGCCGAAACTCCAAAGAAGGCCGACAGCGGTGCAGCCCAACTCGCCAGCGACGCAAAGCCAGCGAAGGATCCGGCTCTCCCCTCCGGCACCAACATGAAAACGGTCACCGTCCGCGAAGCACTGCGGGACGCCATGGCCGAGGAGATGCGCAAGGACAGCCGCGTCTTCGTCATGGGCGAGGAGGTCGCGCAGTATCAAGGCGCCTACAAGGTGACCCAGGGCCTGCTCGAGGAATTCGGGCCCGAACGCGTGATCGACACCCCGATTACCGAATACGGCTTCGCCGGCATCGGAACCGGCGCAGCGATGGGCGGGCTTCGCCCGATCGTCGAGTTCATGACCTTCAATTTCGCCATGCAGGCGATCGACCACGTCATCAACTCGGCGGCCAAGACCAATTACATGTCGGGCGGCCAGATGCGCTGCCCGATCGTGTTCCGCGGCCCCAACGGCGCCGCGGCCCGGGTTGGCGCGCAGCACAGCCAGAACTACGGCCCGTGGTACGCCAGCGTCCCGGGCCTGATCGTCATCGCTCCCTACGACGCGTCGGACGCCAAGGGCTTGCTCAAGGCGGCGATCCGTTCGGAGGATCCGGTGGTTTTCCTCGAGAACGAGCTGGTCTATGGCCGCAGCTTCGAACTGCCCGAGCTTGACGACCACGTCCTGCCGATCGGCAAGGCGCGCGTGGCGCGCGAGGGCAAGGACGTGACCATCGTCACCTATTCGATCGGCGTCGGCCTCGCGCTCGAAGCGGCCGAGCAGCTCGCGGGCGAGGGGATCGATGCCGAGGTCATCGACTTGCGCACCCTGCGACCGCTCGATACCGATGCGGTTCTGACCAGCCTCGCCAAGACCAACCGCGTGGTCGTGGCCGAGGAGGGCTTCCCGGTCTGTTCGATCGCCTCGGAGATCATCGCGGTCTGCATGGAGAAGGGCTTCGATGATCTCGACGCCCCGGTCCTGCGCGTCTGCAACGAGGACGTGCCGCTGCCCTATGCCGCGAACCTTGAGAAGGCAGCGCTGATCGACGTGCCCAAGATCGTCGCGGCGGTGAAGCAGGTCTGCTACCGCTGAACCCATGAGCGTAGCCGATAGTCTGCTGGAGGCGTTGCCCCCGCTGCACCGCCTCGCTCTGGCCTATGCGCCGAAGGCGGCGCGTGAGCCGACCTTGGCCTTGCTCGCGCTCGACCAGCGGCTTGCCGGGATCGTCCGCAATTCGCACGAACCTTCGCTCGCGCAGTTGCGGCTTGCCTGGTGGCGCGAGCAGCTGATGGTCGATGCCGCCGCCTGGCCGCGGGGTGAGCCTTTGCTGGCGGCATTGCAATCGTGGCGGGGCAAGCACACGGCGCTGGTCGAACTGGTCAATGGCTGGGAAATGCTGACCGGCGCCGCGCCGCTCCCCGACGCCGACCTGTCCGAGTTCGCCGGTGGCCGGGGCGAGGCTTTCGCGGCGCTGGCCGAAGTGGTCGGCGCGCCGTGCGAACCTGCGCTGCAGCTTGGCCGGCAATGGGCGCTGGCCGATCTCGCGACCAATGTCGCCAACCCGGAGGAGCGTGAGGCGGCTGCGCGATTGCTGGCGGCGGAAGGGCGGACTGCCCGGGTCGCCAGGTCGCTTAGGCCGTTGACCGTTCTCCACGGTCTGGCCCAGAGGAAGCAGAAGGGCCATTCGGCGGTCAGTCTCATGACTGCGATGCGGCTCGGATTGTTGGGGCGATAGCGCGCTGCTAGTATAATTCGGAAGGGGGCCTTGCCATGAACCGGATGTTGCTCGGCGCTTTGGCTGCATTGCTGCTCGTTGCCGCCGGCGTCTTCTGGTGGCAGGGCCGCGCGGCGACCGAACGCGGCGCGCCGCCGCCGCCCGAGGTCGCTTTTGCTACGGGCATGCCCACCGACGAACTGCCCATAGCCGACGGCAAGGGCCTGCAAGGCGCCGCCCCACCCGAGGCCAACGAAGTCACCCGCGAGCAACGCCGCTTCGACCGGCTCGACCGAAATCGCGATGCTATAGTCACCCGCAACGAGATGCTGGCCCCACGCGCCGCCTTCTTCCGCGCGCTCGATACCGATCACAACAATCTGCTGAGCTTCGAGGAATGGGCGGTACGCACTTCGGACCGCTTCAAGGCGGCGGATGTTAATCGCGATCTCAAGCTCGACCGCGCCGAGTTCGCCACTACGAAACCCAAGCGCGCGGTGCAGCCGCAATGCCGCTGCGCGCCGGTGCGAAAGGCCGGCCGTCCCGCGCAGCCGGCCGAGGACCTAGCCGACGAGGCTGGGGAGCCAGAGGTCTAGATCTACCTTGGCGCGCGCGGTGTAGGCTTCCTTGCGCTGCTTCTTCTTCACTTCGGGCGGGGGTGGCGGGAACAGCCCGAAGTTGACGTTCATCGGCTGATAGGACTCGGCTTCGGCATCGCCGGTGATGTGGGCCAGCAGCGCGCCCATGGCCGTGGTGCGCGGCGGCGCCTGCCAGTCGTGCCCGGCGATCTCGGCAGCGGTCATCAGCCCTGTCATCAATCCGACCGCGGCGCTTTCGACATAGCCCTCGCAGCCGGTGATCTGACCGGCGAAGCGGACATGCGGCGCGGTCTTGAGCCGGAGTTGGCGGTCGAGCAGCACCGGCGAGTTGAGGAAGGTGTTGCGGTGCAGCCCGCCCAGCCGGGCGAACTCCGCATTCTCCAGTCCCGGTATCGTGCGGAACAATCGCACCTGCTCGGCGTGCTTGAGCTTGGTCTGGAAGCCGACCATGTTCCAGATCGTGCCGAGCTTGTTGTCCTGGCGTAGCTGGACCACGGCATAGGGCCAGCGCCCATTGGGGAACTGCTCGGAGGCGGTGCGCGGATCGTCGAGGCCCACCGGCTTCATCGGCCCGAAGCGCAAGGTCTCAACCCCGCGCTCGGCCATGACCTCGATCGGCATGCAAGCCTGGAAGTAGGGGGTGTTGGCTTCCCACTCCTTGAACTCGGTCTTCTCGCCGGCGATGAGGCCGGCGTGGAAGGCCAGGTACTGCTCCTTGGTCATCGGGCAGTTGATGTAGTCCTTGGTCTCGCCCTTGTCCCAGCGCGAGGCCATCCAGCAGACGTCCATGTCGATGGAATCGCGATAGACGATCGGAGCGATGGCGTCGAAGAAAGCCAGGCTGTCGGCCCCGGTGGCTGTGCCGATCGATCCGGCGAGCGCCTCGGCGGTCAGCGGCCCCGTAGCGATGATCGTCAGTCCCGCATCGGGCAGCCGATCGATCCGCTCGCGAACGATCTCGAGCGTGGGCTGCGCGGCGAGCGCGGCTTCGACTTCGGCGGAGAACACGTCGCGATCGACCGCCAACGCCGATCCGGCGGGAACCTGCGCCTTGGCCGCTGCGGCCATGACCAGCGATCCGCACTGGCGCATTTCGTGGTGCAAGAGGCCGACGGCGTTCTTCTCGTCATCGTCCGACCGGAAGGAATTGGAGCAGACGAGTTCCGCCAGCGCATCGGTCTGATGCGCGGGCGACCGCTCGCCGGTTCCGCGCATTTCCGAAAGCCGCACGCGAAGCCCCCGGCGCGCGAGCTGCCAAGCCGCTTCGCTGCCGGCGAGGCCGCCGCCGATGATATGAACGTCGTATTGCATGGGCCGAGCCCTTAGCGCCGAAGCGCTCAGCCCGCGACCGGAAGTTTCACCTTACCGTCATGATCGCGTTCGACCGGACCGTAGGCGAGCACTGCCGAGAGCGGCAGCGGCGCATAGATATGCGGAAACAGCGCTCCGCCGCGCGACGGCTCCCATTTGACCGCATCGCCCAGCACAGGCAGGTCGACAGCCGCGACGTGGAGGTGATCCTGACCGGCGAAATGCTTGGTGACAGTCTCATCGAGCTGCTCGGCTGTCGAGAGATGGATGTAGCCGTCCGCTAAATCCACGGGGGCTCCCGCGAAGGTGCCGTCGGCTTCCAGCGCTTCCATCTGCTCTGCCGTCAGCACCTTGTAGGCGACCGCCGGGCGGTCATTCATTGGTGGCGCCATCGCCTTCGTCTCCGCCAACTTCGGGCGCTTGGGCGGCATCTTCTTCGACGCCTTCCTCTTCACCCGTATCGGCAAGACGCACGGCGCTGACCACATGTTCCTCGTCGGCGACGTTGAACAGCCGCACGCCGGCCGAGCCGCGGCCAATGACGCGCAAGGAGTCCAGGCCGAGGCGGATCAGCTTGGCCTGGTCGGTCACCAGCATGAGCTGGTCCGCCTGGCTTGCCGGGAAGCTCGCCACCACCGGACCGTTACGGCCGATATTGTCGATATTGGTGATGCCCTGGCCGCCGCGGCCGGTGCGGCGGTACTCGTAGGCCGAGGACATCTTGCCATAGCCGTTGGCGCAGACGGTGAGGATGAACTGCTCGCGGGCGGCGAGTTCGGTCATGCGCTCGGCAGGGATCGAGGGTTCGCCTTCCTTTTCGCCCTTCCATGGAGCGAAGCGGACGTATTCCTCACGCTCTTCGGAGCTGGTGCCGACGCGGTGCAGGATCGACAGCGAGATGACCTCGTCGTCACCCTTGAGCGCCATGCCGCGAACGCCGGTAGAGGTGCGGCTCTGGAACTCGCGGACGTCGTCGCCGGCGAAGCGGATCGCCTTGCCCTGCCGGGTGGCGAGCAGCACGTCGTCGTCGGGCTCGAGCAGCGCGACGCCAATCAGCCGGTCGTCCGAGCCTTCCTCGAAGCGCATCGCGAACTTGCCGTTCGAGGGAATGTTGGCGAACGAGTCCATGCTGTTGCGTCGCACGCTGCCCTTGGCAGTGGCGAAGACGACGTGGAGCTTGCCCCATTCCGCCTCGTCCTCGGGCAGCGGCAGCACCGTGGCGATGGTCTCGTCCTTGTCGAGCGCCGGCAGCAGGTTGACGATCGGCCGTCCGCGCGTCGCCGGCCCGCCTTCGGGCAGACGCCAGACCTTGAGGCGATAGACCTTGCCCGCGGTCGAGAAGAACAGCACCGGCGTGTGGGTCGAGGTGACGAACATCGTCGCGACGACGTCCTCGTCCTTGGTCGCCATGCCGGCGCGGCCCTTGCCGCCGCGGTTCTGCGCGCGGAAGGTCGAGAGCGCCGTGCGCTTGATATAGCCGTCCATGGTCACGGTGACGACCATGTCCTCGCGCTCGATCAGGTCCTCGTCGTCGATCCCGTCCATGGCGGGCATGATCTGCGAGACGCGCGGCGTGGCGTAAGCCTCGCGCACCGCGACGAGTTCCTCGCGCATCACGTCATAGAGGCGGACGCGGTCGGCAAGGATGGCAAGATAGCCGCGGATCGAGACGGACAGTTCCTCGAGCTCGCCGCCGATCTCGTCGCGGCCGAGCGCGGTGAGGCGGTGGAGCCGCAGGTCGAGGATCGCCTTCACCTGGATCTCGGAAAGCTGGTAGGTCGAGCCTGAGAGGTCTTCCTCGCCCTCTTCGATCGCTTCCACCAGGCGAATATAGGGGGCGATCTCGCCGATCGGCCATTCGCGCGCCATCAGCGCGGCACGGGCGGCGGCGGGGTTGGATGCGCCGCGGATGATCGCGACCACTTGATCCAGGTTCGTCACCGCAACGACGAGGCCGAGCAAGATGTGCGCACGGTCGCGCGCCTTGTTGAGCTCGAACTTGGTGCGGCGGGTGATCACCTCCTCGCGGAAGGCGATGAACGACAGGATGATGTCGCGCAGCGCCAGCGTCTCGGGGCGGCCGCCGCGGATCGCCAGCATGTTCGCCGGGAACGAGCTCTGCGCCGGCGTGTGCCGCCAGAGCTGGTTGAGCACGACTTCGGCCGTGGCGTCGCGCTTCAGTTCGATGACCACGCGCACGCCGAGGCGGCTCGATTCGTCGCGGATGTCGGAAACACCCTCGATCCGCTTGTCCTTGGCGGCTTCGGCGATCTTTTCGACGAGGCCCGACTTGCCGACCTGATAGGGCATCGAGGTCAGCACGATCGAGCGGCGGTCGCCCCGGCCTTCCTCGATCTCGTGGCGGCAGCGCTGGAGGATCGAGCCGCGCCCGGTGGTGTAGGCCGAACGCGCGCCGTGGGTGCCGAGGATGATCGGCGCGGTCGGGAAGTCCGGCCCCGGGATGATCTCGAACAGTTCCTCGGTGGTGATTGCCGGGTTCTCGATCATCGCGAGGCAGCCGTCGATCACTTCGCCCAGGTTGTGCGGCGGAATGTTGGTCGCCATGCCGACGGCAATACCGCCGGCGCCGTTGACCAGCAGATTGGGGAACCGCGCAGGGAGGACCGTCGGTTCCTTGCGCGAGCCGTCGTAGTTGTCGGCGAAATCGACCGTATCCTTGTCGAGATCGTCGAGCAGGAAGTTCGCGACGCGGGCGAGGCGCGCTTCCGTATAACGCATCGAAGCCGGCGGATCGGGATCCATCGAGCCGAAGTTGCCCTGGCCGTCAATCAGCGGCACGCGCATCGACCAGTCCTGGGTCATGCGGGCGAGGGCGTCGTAGATCGCGCTGTCGCCGTGCGGGTGATAGTTGCCCATCACGTCGCCGACGATCTTGGCCGACTTGCGGTAGGGGCGGCCGGCGACCATGCCGCCTTCCTGGGCGGCGAACAGGATGCGGCGATGAACCGGCTTCAGGCCGTCGCGCACGTCGGGCAGCGCACGACTGACGATCACGCTCATCGCGTAATCGAGATAGCTCGTCTTCATTTCGTCGACGATGTCGACGCGCTGGAACTCGCCCAGCGGGTGAGGCGGATCTAGATTTTCGGAATCGTCGCTCAAGGCCGGATTATCTTATTCTGTTGCCGGGAAAGGTTACAAAGTGGCCCTAGGCCAAGGGTGCGGGGAAAGCCAGCGGGAGCGAGGCGGCGGGTCGGATGCGGCGGCGGTTTTCCACATTTGCCGCACCGAATCTGAACCGATGCGACTAATGGCATTAAATCGCCGTTCAGCGGTGCTTCCCTAGCGGCAGATTGGTTGCAAAGCGTCCGTTTCGACGCCAGTAGCAAAAGTGGAAGTTTCATTTTGGGGCGGGCGCCAGGGCCGCGACCCCGGATTTAGGAGAGACGACGCATGACGCCCACCAGCAGCCTGAAACGCGGCAACACCTTCTCGCGCTCCGCCCTCGGGCTTGCCCTGTCGCTGGGCGTCGCTACCGGCGCCTTCGTCGCGCAGCCGGCTTTCGCCGCCAAGAAGAACGAACAGCCTGCCGGGCCGAAGATCGAATTCTCCCCGGCCTTCACGAAGGTTGCGGCAGAGCTCGACAAGACCATCACCGGCGCGCGCACGAATGCTGCGGTGCAGACTGCCAGCCAGCAGGTGCGGGCGGCGACGGATCCCGCGGCCAAAGCAGCGGCCGTGGCGCAGGTCGATGCCGCACTTGGCGGCGGCTTCAAGGCAAAGCTCGATGCGGCGACTGCGGTGGCAAGCACGCCCGGCGACAAGCTCAAGCTGGGTGAGATGACTCAGACCTATGCGGGGCTGATCAACGATCAGGCGCTGCAGTACAAGGGCCTGGTAATGATGCTCGAGAGCGGCGTGCTCGCGCCCGACATGCAGGGCAAGGTCGCCTGGTTCGCGGGCGTCTCGGCCTATCAGGCGCATGACTATGTCAGCGCAGCAAAGTACGTGCAGCAGGCCAAGGACGGTGGCTACACCGATCCGCAGCTCGACGCGGTGCTGAACGATTCCTATCGCCGCAGCAACAACCCCGCTGCCGCGCTGGCCAATGCGCAGAGGGACATTGCGGCGGCCAAGGCGGCAGGCACCAAGCCGAGCGAGACTTCGATCCGCACCGCCCTGCAGGCGAGCTATGATGGCAAGCAAACGGCACAGGCGATCGATCTGGCCGTCCTGCTCGTGCAGAACTATCCTTCGCAGAAGGCCTGGAACGCATCGATCAACGTCGTGCGTGCCTTGTCGGGCTACCAGTCGCAGGAAGCGCTCGACCTAATGCGGCTGATGGGCCGGACCAACTCCTACGACAACGAGCGCGACTACATCGAATATATTCAGGCGGTCGATCCGCGCCGTCTGCCCGGCGAAGCCCAGAAGGTGCTCGACTCCGGCCTTGCGGCGGGCAAGCTGCGCGCCGCCGATCCGTTCGTCACCGAAGCCAAGGGCATCGTCGCCGGCCGCCTTACGGCCGACCGCGCCTCGCTGCCGGGTCTCGAGCGCGATGCGCGTGCGGCCAATGCTTCGGCTGCGACGGTTGCGGGTGCGGGCGATGCCTTCCTCAGCTATGGCGATGCCGCCAAGGCCGAGGCGCTCTATACGCTTGCGCTGTCCAAGCCGGGTGCCGACAACGAGCGCATGCTGACGCGTATCGGCATTGCCCAGGCCGACCAGGGCAAGGCTGCCGAGGCCGAGGCAAACTTCGCCAAGGTGCAGGGGCCGCGCAAGGCGATCGCCCAGCTGTGGTCGGCCTATGCCGCGCAGAAGGGTGGCGGCGCGGCGCCGGTTGCGGCCGCACAGTAAGCTTTCACTCTATCGCATGATGGAAAGGGCGGCGGGAAACTGCCGCCCTTTCTTTTGCCTAGATGACGGGTCCGAAAGCGCCCGATGCTTCATCGAGCACGTGCAGCACGCCCTCCGAAATCGCGAAGAAGGCGCCGCGCAGACGCAGCTTGCCCTCGCGCTCCTTGCGGCGGATGCAGGGAAAAGTCCGCAGATTGGTGAGGCTGACCTTGACGCCGGCCTCTTCCATCGCCCGTTCGGCGGTGCGGCCGCTGGTGCCGAGCTCGGCGGCGATCGGCTCTCGGACTTCGTCGAGCAGGCCGATCCAGTTGGCGATGAAGCCGCCTTCGCCCGGAGGGGCGCCGTGCAGGTCCTGCGTCAGCGCCGCCTTGCAGCCGCCGCACATGCCGTGGCCCATGACCACGATCTCCTTCACTTCCAGCACCTGGACGGCGAACTCCAGCGCGGCCGAAACGCCGTGGAGGCCGGGCGTGGTCTCGAAAGGAGGGACCAGCGCGGCGATGTTGCGGACGATGAAGGCTTCGCCGGGCGCCATGTCGAAGATCTGCGAGGGATCGACCCGGCTGTCGGCGCAGGCGATGATCATCACCTGGGGTTCCTGGCCGACGCGCGCGGCTTCCCAGCGCTCGCGGTTTTCCATCCAGCCCCCCCTCGCGGAAACGGCGGTAGCCTTCGACGAGCTGGGCGAATTCGGGAGAGATGTCGGTGCTCATGGGCCGCCTCATGGAGATGAACTTTGGCACTGGCAAGGCCGCGTGCATCCGCCTATCTGAGCGCGATGAACGATCTTTCTTCCGTCCCTTCAGAGCCGACGCCTGAACGTCGGCGCAAGCCCGACTGGATCCGCGTCAAGGCGCCGACTTCCAAAGCCTATGGCGAGACGCGCGAGTTGATGCGCAGCCTCAATCTCAATACGGTCTGCGAAGAGGCGGCCTGCCCGAACATCGGCGAGTGCTGGACCAAGAAGCACGCGACGGTGATGATCCTGGGCGACGTCTGCACCCGCGCCTGCGCGTTCTGCAACGTCAAGACCGGCATGCCGCGCAAGGTCGACGCGCATGAGCCCGCGCATGTGGCCGAGGCTGCCGCCAAGCTCGGGCTCGAGCACATAGTAATCACCTCGGTCGACCGTGACGACCTGCCCGACGGCGGCGCCGGCCAGTTCGTCAAGGTCATCGATGCGCTGCGCGCCGCGACTCCGGCGACGACGATCGAGATTCTCACGCCCGATTTCCGCGGCAAGATGCAGGCCGCGGTCGAAGCGATCGTCACTGCGCGGCCCGACGTCTACAACCACAACCTCGAAACCGTGCCGCGGCTCTATCCGACGATCCGGCCCGGCGCGCGTTATTACGCCTCTCTGCGCCTGCTCGAGCAGGTCAAGCGCCACGATCCGTCGATCTTCACCAAGTCCGGCGTCATGCTCGGGCTCGGCGAGGAGCGGCTCGAAGTCCATCAGGTGATGGACGACATGCGCTGCGCCGACATCGATTTCCTGACGATGGGCCAGTACCTTCAGCCGACCCAGCGCCACGCCAAGGTCATGGAATTCGTTACGCCGCAAGCCTTCTCAGCCTATGGTGCGATCGCGCGCTCGAAGGGCTTCCTGCAGGTAGCGGCGAGTCCGTTGACGCGCTCCAGCTATCACGCCGGCGACGATTTCCGGCAGATGCGCGAGGCGCGCGAAGCCCAATTGGCCAAAGCCCGTACTGCCTGATGCCCGGTATCCACGAAGTCCGGCGGCTCCCCTACAGCGCGGAGCAGATGTTCGATCTCGTCGCCGACGTCGCGCGCTACGGCGAGTTCCTGCCCTGGGTGAAGGCGACCCGCGTGCGTTCGAACACCGAAGACGAACTGATCGCTGACATGCTCGTCGGCTTCAGCGCGATCCGCGAGAAGTTCACCTCGCGCGTCGAGAAGCGCCGACCGGAGGAAATCCGCGTCCACTATGTCGACGGACCGCTGCGCGACCTCGACAACCGCTGGCTGTTCCATGCCCTGGGTCCGCAGGAATGCGAGATCGACTTCACCGTCGACTTCGCCTTCCGCAACGCCCTGTTCGAGAAGCTGGCCGGCCAGTACTTCGACCGCGCCTTCCACAAGATGGTCGCCGCCTTCGAGACGCGCGCAGCCGAGCTTTACGGCAGCAGCAATTCGAGCGCGACCAGCGCCGCCTGATGGCGCACGGCGGCACGGCTCGACGCGTCGAGCCGGCGTTCCTCGGCGTTGACTTCCTCGCTGCCGCGGACCGCGCGGGCGAAGACCACGGTGCCCACCGGTTTCATCTCGCTGCCGCCTTCGGGGCCGGCGATCCCGCTTATCGCCACTGCGACATCGGCATCGCTGTGCTGGAGCGCGCCCTGCGCCATTGCCCAGGCGGTAGCTACTGAGACCGCGCCGAGGGTGTCGATGATGTCGGCCGCGACGCCTAGCATCTCGCGCTTAGACTCGTTTGAATAGGTGACGAAGCCGCGGTCAAGCACGGCCGATGAGCCGGCGATCTCGGTGAGCGCGGCGGCGACGAGCCCGCCGGTGCAGCTCTCGGCCACCGTGACGCGGCGGCCGGCGGCCTTGTTCTCGTCGATCACGCGCTGGGCGAGGGTGACGATATCGTCGGGCAGAAGGCTGTCGGTCATGGCTTGGCCTCGCGCGGGCAGGCGCGCATTTTGTTGTCGTTGCGCGCCACGGCGCTGAGAATCGTGGCGAACAGGTGAACCGTCTGGTCCGCGGAGAGCGGCGCGAGCGCTTCGGAAATGTCGTTCACTTCGCCGCAGGTCGAGGGCGAGACCGGAATCCTGATCTTCTGCGCCATCATGTCGTCGACCAGCGGCCGAAGCGCCTTGTCGCTCAGACCTGCCATCTCCTTCAAATCCTTGGCATCGCTCATCTTGAAGAAGGCACTGCGCGCCACCGGCCAGGCAGCGGTCTTGCCCGCGGTCAGCTCGTCGGCCAGCCGCGGGAAACTGGTGCGCAGGTAGCTCGCGGGCGGGAGCGAGCCGGCGCAGTTCTTGGATACTTCGGTCAGCACGTTGGGTAGGAAATAGGCGATCAGGCCGTGCATTTCAGGGGGTGTCAGGCATTTTTCCGGCGGAAGCGCCTGGGCCGTGGTGCTGGCGCAGATGGCCAGCGCGCCGGCGAGCCTGAACAAGGGTCGCTTCATTCCCGGATTCCCTGTTTCAGGCTGCGCAGATGCTGATGGCGCCGATCTTGGCGCGGCCGCTCTTGGCACCGAGGCCGACGGCGAGCGCGATCAGTTCGGCGGTGTTCTGCGCGGGCAGCGGCGCGAGCAGGCCGACCACGCGGTCGATCGTGGCGCAGCGCTCGAGCGGCACGTGCTGGCCGACGAGACCTTCCATCAGCGAATCCAGCATCTGCTGCAGCGAGGCGTCGGGCATCGAGCTGATCAGCTTGTTGGCATCGGCGTTGGTCGTCGTGCTCAGCTTGAGGAAGGCCGCCTTGGCGCCCGGCCAGGCGGCGGGCTTGGCCTGGGCATAGCGCTGGACCAGCTGCGGGCCCTGGCTGCGCAGGAAGGCGTTCGGAGCCAGCGTCGTGCTGCAGCGCTGCGCCGTGCCGTTGATGATGCTGGGCATGGCATATTCGGCCAGCGAGGTGAACTCCGCGGGGGCGAGGCACGGCGGCTCGGCGGCCGCGGCGACGGTCGGCACGGCGGCAAGCAATGTAGCGGCGGCCCATTTAATTGAGGGGGGGGTGAAACGGCGCACGGGAGGCTCCTTCAGTTCCGGATCAAGGTGGCCGCGGCCTGGGCGGCGATTCCCTCGCCGCGGCCGGTAAAGCCCAGCTTTTCCGTCGTCGTGGCCTTCACGCTTACCGCGTCGATGTCAACGCCGAGCAGTTCGGCGAGCCGCGCCCGCATCGCCTCGCGGTGCGGGCCGATCTTTGGCGCTTCGCAGATGATCGTCAGGTCGACGTTGCCGATGGCATAGCCTGCCTCGGCAATGAGGTTCGCGGCATGCGTCAGGAAGCGGTCGGACGAGGCGCCGCGCCACTGCGGATCGCTCGGGGGAAAGTGCTGCCCGATGTCGCCCGCGCCGATCGCGCCGAGCAGCGCATCGACCAGCGCGTGAATTGCGACATCGGCGTCACTATGGCCTTCAAGTCCTTGATCATGGTCGATCTTTATCCCGCAGAGCCAAAGATCTTCTCCTTTGGCGAGGCGGTGGACGTCATAGCCGGTGCCGATGCGGACCAAAGGTGCCGCATTGGCTGCGAAGTCCTCGGCGAATGTCAGCTTGTGCAGGGCTTCGTCTCCTTCGACCAGGGCAACGGCGATCCCGGCGGCCTGGGCCACCTGTGCGTCATCGCCGGCGTGGGCTTCGCCCGTCCAGGCGCGATGCGCTGCGAGGATCGCGGGGAAGCGGAAAGCCTGGGGGGTCTGGACGCGGCGAAATTGAGCCCTGTCCGCAGGCTGTCCCATCATGTCCCCCGAGGCATGAGTCAGGCTGTCCACTACGGACAATACCGGAATTGCGCCGCTTTGCGTGGCCAAGGTCGCCTGAAGACGCGCGATGACCGCAGGGGACAATCCGGGGCGGGCGGCATCATGAATCAGGACCAGGTCGGGGCCGTCCAGTTCCAGCGCTTCCAGCCCGTTGCGCACCGATTCCTGCCGCGATTTTCCGCCGGTTATCAGACGGACGTCGATCCCGGCCAGCGCAGTCCGGGCCAAGTCTTCGCCGCCTTCGGGAATGACCACCACGATCGGCGCGACCCCGGCGCCCGCCAGCTCCTCTACCGAATGCCGCACCACAGGCTTGCCGCGCCAGCGCGCGAACTGCTTGGGAAGCGGCTGTCCGGCGCGCAGTCCCTGGCCCGCCGCCACCACGATCGCGGCCGTGCGGGGGGGGCTTCTTTATATTTATATAAGGGCGCGTCGCCGGCGGACATTGCCGCGCCGGTAACCGCTTGCCGAGACGAGGGCAATCCACTATGCGCTGCCTGTTTTTTAGGCAGGTATACCGCTTTGCTTCCCACGCCTCCCGAATTGAAGCCGATTTCGGTCGGTCCGGTCCGCATCGACTGCCCGGTGATCCTGGCGCCGATGACGGGTGTCACCGATATGCCGTTCCGCAAGATGGTGCGCCGCTTCGGCTCGGGGCTAAATGTCACCGAGATGATCGCCTCGCCCGCGGCGATCCGCGAGACACGCCAGTCGATCCAGAAGGCGGCCTGGGACGCCATCGAGGAACCTGTCTCGATGCAACTCGTCGGCTGCACCCCGCAAGAGATGGCCGAAGCGGCCAAGCTCTCCGAGCAGAAGGGCGCCGCGATCATCGACATCAACATGGGCTGCCCGGTGCGCAAGGTGACGAGCGGCGATGCCGGCTCGGCGCTGATGCGCGACCTGCCGCTCGCCGCCAGCCTGATCAAGGCGACGGTCGAGGCCGTATCGGTGCCGGTGACGGTCAAGATGCGCATGGGTTGGTGCACCGACAGCCTCAACGCCCCCGAACTCGCGCACATCGCCGAGGATCTCGGCGCCAAGCTGATCACGGTCCACGGCCGCACGCGCAACCAGATGTACAAGGGTGAGGCCGACTGGGCCTTCGTCCGCAAGGTCAAGGACGCGGTCGCGCTGCCGGTCATCGTCAACGGCGACATCTGCGGGGTCGAGGATGCCGCCAAGGCGCTCGACCAGTCGGGCGCCGACGGCCTGATGATCGGCCGCGGCGCTTACGGCCGGCCCTGGCTGCTCGGCCAAGTCATGCACTGGCTGCAGCACGGGACAGCGGTTGCCGATCCGACGATCGACCAGCAGTACAAGCTGATCGTCGAGCACTACGAAGGCATGCTCGCTCACTACGGGGACCTGACCGGCGTCCGCATGGCCCGCAAGCACCTGGGCTGGTACACCAAGGGCCTGCCGAGCTCGGCCGAATTCCGCAACAAGGTCAATTTCGTCGACGATTCTGCCGAAGTGCTGCGCATGCTCGGCGCGTTCTACGATCCCTTCCTCCAGCGCCAGGCGGCATGAGGCGTATGGTATGAGCCCCGCCGAAGCGCTGGTCGCCGGAGCGCCCGATGCGCAGCGCCAGCTCGCCAGCCTGCCGCTCGCCATCGTCATGCTCGCGCCCGGCCTGCAGATCGCCGCGGCCAATCCCGCTGCCGAGCAGTTCTTCGGCCAGAGCCTGCGCCGTCTCGCCGGCCGCAAGCTGACCGATATGTTGTCCTTCTCCGAACCGCATCTCGCCGAGCGCATCGGCGATGCCGAGACGCCCGTCTCGGCGCGCGAGATCAGCGTAGTCGTTCCGGGGCAGGGCACGCGCCAGCTCGACGTCACCGTCACGCCTATCGTCGACGAGCCGGGCTGGCAGATGTTGACCCTGCACGATACCAATGCCGAGGCGCTCGGCGAAGGCGCAGCGGGCGGCGACAATACGGTCCTGCGCGCTCCCGAGATCCTGGCGCACGAGATCAAGAACCCGCTGGCGGGCATCCGCGGTGCGGCGCAATTGCTCGGCCGCAAGGTCAGCGAGAAGGACCGCGCGCTGACCGGGCTGATCGCCGAGGAAGTCGATCGCATCGCCAAGCTGATCGACCAGATGCAGACGCTGAGCCGGCAAACCACGGCCCCGGTCGAGCCCTGCAATCTCCATGAAGCGGCGCGCCGCGCCATGGCCGTGATCGATGCCGCCGGCACGCGGCCGCGGGTCGAGGAGGAATTCGATCCCTCGCTGCCGCCGGTGCTGGGTTCGCCCGACGGGCTGGTTCAGGTCCTGATCAACCTTATCGCCAACGCTCGCGAGGCTTGCGCCAAGGCATCGAAGCCGAGAGTCGTCGTCCGGACGCGTTTCGCCAGCGGCCTGCAGCTCCATTCGGGCAAGGCGGGCAAGCCAGTGCGACTGCCGATCGAGCTTCGCGTCAGCGACAACGGACCGGGCGTCGATCCGGCCATGCGTGAGCATATTTTCGAGCCTTTCGTGACCAGCAAGAAGACCGGGCAAGGGCTCGGCCTCGCGCTGGTGCGCAAGCTGGTGCGCGACATGAACGGTCGGATCAGTCACGAGCGCGACGACGCCAATGGCTGGACGCATTTCCGCCTCCACCTGCCGATGGCCGGCGAAACGCGCTCGCGCAGCCGTGGGGGAAGCGGTCGATGAACGTCCTGCTCGTCGAGGACGACGGCTCGATCGCCATCGTCATCACCGCCGCGCTGGAGGCCGAGGGCTTCGGCGTTACCCATTGCGACAACATCGCCGAGCGTGACCGGCAGCTGTCGAGCCAGCGCTTTTCCGCGCTGGTGACCGACGTCAAGCTCCCCGACGGTGACGGGATCGAGACGCTGGGTGTGGTCCACGAGCGCTTTCCGGCAATGCCGATCATCATCCTCTCGGCGCAGAATACGCTCGATACCGCAGTGCGCGCCAGCGATACCGGTGCTTTCGAATATTTCCCCAAGCCCTTCGACATCGACGAACTGGCCCGCACCGTACGCCAGGCGGTTGGGGCTGCCGCGGCCTCGCCGGACGGGGTCGAGGACACGGCGATCGGCGAGGGACTGCCGCTGGTCGGCCGCAGTCCGGCGATGCAGACGGTCTACCGCATGATCACGCGTGTGTTGCGCAACGACCTGACCGTGCTGATCCTCGGCGAATCCGGCACCGGCAAGGAACTGGTCGCAGAGGCGATCCACCAGCTGGGCGGTCGGCGCGATGGACCTTTCGTCGCGGTCAACACCGCAGCCATTCCCGCCGAACTGATCGAGAGCGAGCTGTTCGGTCATGAGAAGGGCGCTTTCACCGGTGCCGTCGCGCGGCATCTCGGCAAGTTCGAGCAGGCCGCTGGCGGGACGCTGTTCCTCGACGAGATCGGCGACATGCCGATGCAGGCGCAGACCCGGCTGCTGCGCGCGCTGCAATCGGGCTCGATCCGCCGGGTCGGCGGGCGTGAGGAAGTACGCTTCGACGCGCGCATCGTCGCCGCGACCAACAAGGACCTCGAGCCGCTGATCGCGGCCGGCCAGTTCCGCGAGGATCTCTATTACCGGCTCAACGTCGTGCCGATCAGCCTGCCCTCGCTGCGCGAGCGCGCCGACGACATTCCCGCTCTGGCGCGCCATTTCCTCAAGTCCGCGGCCGGGGAAGGGCTGCCGCGCCGCCAGCTCACGGCCGACGCGGCCGACCTGCTCAGCCGCCAGTCGTGGCGAGGCAATGTCCGCGAGCTCAAGAACTTCATCTACCGCATGGCGCTGCTGGCCCGCGAGGACAACGTCGATGCCGCCGCCCTGGTGCCGCTGCTGGCTCAGGCGCGTCCGCCGCAGACCGAGCCAAGCGAAGGCGGCAACCTGGAAACCGCTGTCACCCGCTGGTTGTCGGAGGTGCGCCCGGTGTCAGGAACGGTCTACGATGCCGCGCTGGCGGCCTTCGAGCGCCCGCTTTTCGTCGAAGTCCTACGGGACACCGGCGGCAATCAGCTCCGCGCGGCGCAGCAGCTCGGCATCAACCGCAACACCTTGCGCAAGCGGCTCGGCGAACTGGCGATCGACCCCGAGGAATTCACTCGACGTGGGTAAATGCAGCATCGCGGGCGCGCTGCGGTGAATTGAGCGGCAAAAACCCTTGCCGATCGGCAACAGCAGTGTTGTAAGGCTGCAACGATGACCGCCGAAACCTCTTCGCGCAATCGGCCTTGGCCGCGCTGGTGGCGGCGGGCGCAGGTAGCTGCCCGCCGGGCGAACTTCTTTGCCGTCGTCGAGCTCGTCGCGGTCATCGCCTTCCTGATCATGACCGCGACTACCTGGATCGCGCTCGAATCGCAGGCCGCCAAAGGGCAGCTTCTCCCCTCGGACCTGACCGCACTGCTGCTGATCGGCACGCTCGTGCCCGCGATGACGCTACTCGTGCTGCTCGGCCGCCGCATGGCGCTGCGCCGCGCGGCCGAGACGATCGGCGGCACGGGGCGCATGCATGTCCGGCTCGTGTTCATTTTCTCGCTGATTTCGGCGATTCCGACGCTGCTGGTGGTGATCTTCGCGTCGTGGCTTTTCCAGTCGGGCGTCGAATTCTGGTTTTCCGACAATTCGCGCGGGCTGTTGGAGAACGCGAACAAGCTCGCACGCGGCTACTACGAGCAGACGCAGCGCGACGTCGGCTACGAATCGGTCGCGATGGCCGAGGACATGCGCGCCTTCCTCAGCGCGGAATCGATAACCAGCGGCACTTTCCGGGAGTTCTATGCCTATCAGGTGGTCAATCGGAAGCTGAACGAATCGGCGATCATCCAGAAGGGTGCCGACGGCGAGCTGCGTACTGCCGCGATCGTCGACCCCGAGGGCAACAACCAGAAGCCCAGGATTCGCCCGGAAGTGCTGAGCCGCATCGACGGCGGCGAGGCGATGGTGATCAATGCCAATGCCAACAAGATCGAGGCGGTGACACCGATCGACCGGCGCACGGGCATTTACCTTTACACCGCGCGCAGCTCGGACCTGCTCGCCTTCAGCCAGGGGCAGCGCGCGCAGAACATCGTCAAGGCCTACGAAGTGCTGACCAGCCGGGCGCGGGTGCTGCAGTTGCGCTTCAACGTCGCGCTGTTCGTCTTCTCGCTGGCGCTGGTCGGCCTGTCGGTGTGGATCGCGCTGCGTTTCGCCGACCGTCAGGTGAAGCCGCTCTACGAGCTCGTCGACGCCGCGCGGCGGGTCGGCAGCGGGAACTATGCGCTGCGCGTCGAAGGCCGCACCGGCGCCGACGAGATCGGCCTGCTCAACCGTGCGTTCAACCGCATGAGCGCGCAGATCGAGGGGCAGACCCAGGCGCTGGTCTCGGCCAACGAACAGTTGCAGGAGCGTAGCGGGTTCATCGAAGCGGTTCTGGGATCGGTCAGCGCGGGCATCATTGCGCTCGACGACGAGGGCAACGTCCTGCTGATGAACAGCACCGCGCAGAGGCTGCTGCTCGACCGCAACGGACCCACCGCCGTCGGAGTGCCGCTCGAGGACGTGTCGCAGCAGCTTGCCGGCCTGGTGGCTTCGGACCTGTCGAGCGGCATCATCCAGTACGCGAAGGGCGGCGAACTGCTGACGCTGGCGATCAAGGTCAGCCGCGACACGCGCGGGCCGGTGATCACCTTCGAGGACATCACCCGCCAGCTGCTCGACCAGCGCCAGGCCGCTTGGTCCGACGTCGCGCGGCGCATCGCCCACGAGATCCGCAACCCGCTGACCCCGATCCAGCTCGCCACCGAGCGGCTCAACCGACGCTATGCCAAGCAGATCGAGACCGACCGGCCGCTGTTCGAGGAACTGACCGCCACGATTATCCGCCAGGTTGGCGACCTCAGGAAGATGGTCGACGAGTTTTCCTCATTCGCGCGGCTGCCCAAGCCCGTGTTCCGCACCGAGGATCCCGTCGCGCTCGCACGACAGTCCTTGTTCCTCCAGGAAGTTTCGCGGCCCGACATCGATTTCCGCTTTTCGGCCGGGGAGGGCATCACCACGATCGCCTGCGACCGCCACCAGTTCGGCCAGGCCATGACCAACGTGCTCAAGAACGCGGTCGAGGCGATCGAGGCGCGAGCCAAGAACGAAAGTGCCGATTATCGGGGCTTGATAGCGGTTACCATGGCACGTGGCGACAAGGACAATGTCGTCGTGTCCATAGTGGACAACGGCATTGGCCTGCCCCAGGACGGCGAGCGGATCATCGAACCCTATGTGACCACGCGCGAGAAGGGCACCGGCCTGGGCCTCGCCATCGTCAACAAGATCGTCGAGGAACATGGCGGCGAAATGAACTTCGGCCCGGCCGAGGGGGGCGGAAGCAGCGTCAGCATGAGCTTCGCCTGCGATCCGCTCGCGCTCGGACGCGGGTCGGAGGCAGCGGAATGAAATCTATGAGTGAATTGGAGGACACATGGCGCTCGATATCCTGATCGTCGACGACGAACGCGACATTCGCGAGCTCGTGGCCGGCGTACTCAGCGATGAAGGCTACGATTGCCGGACTGCGGGTGACAGCCAGTCGGCGCTGGATGCCGTCGATCAGCGCCGCCCGTCGCTGGTCCTGCTCGACGTCTGGCTGCACGGCAGCGCGATGGACGGGCTGGAAGTGCTCGACGCGCTGAAGGCGCGCGAGCCCGACCTGCCGGTGATCATCTTCTCGGGCCATGGCAACATCGATACCGCTGTCGCTGCGATCGCCCGCGGCGCCGTGGATTTCATCGAAAAACCGTTCGAGGCCGAACGCCTGCTCCACCTCGTCGGCAAGGCGACCGAGACCGAGCGTCTCCGGCGGGAAAACGCCCGGCTGCGGCAGGACTTCAGCCAGATCGAGGAGTTCACCGGTAGCAGCACGGCGATCAATCAGGTGCGCGCGACGCTGAAACGCGTCGCCAACACCGGCAGTCGCCTGCTCATCACCGGTCCGGCGGGGGTCGGCAAGGAAGTCGCCGCGCGGCTGCTGCACAGCTGGAGCCCGCGCGCCAGCCATGCCTTCGTCAGCGTCAATTCGGCGCGGATCACGCCCGAGCGCTTCGAGCAGGAGCTGTTCGGCGAGGAGGTCGACGGCAGCCTGGTGCGCCCCGGGCTGCTCGAAATGGCCGATGGCGGCACGCTCTACCTCGACGAGGTGGCCGACATGCCGCTCTCTACCCAGGCGCGCATCCTGCGCGTGCTGACCGAGCAGGCCTTCGTCCGGGTCGGCGGGCACCGCCAGATCCGCGTCGATGTCCGCGTCGTCTCGTCGACTTCGCGCAATCTAGAGCGCGAGATCGCCGAGCGGCGCTTCCGCGAGGATCTGTTCTACAGGCTCAACGTTGTCCCGGTCACTGTCCCGGCCTTGTCCGAGCGGCGGGAAGATGTCCCGGGCCTGGTGAACCAGTTCTTCGCCCGCTACGCCAACGAGCAGGGCGTACCCCCGCCGACCGTTTCTCCCGAGGCGATGACCGCGCTCCAGGCCTACGAATGGCCCGGAAACGTCCGGCAACTGCGCAACGTTGTCGAGCGGACAGTGATATTGACACCGCGCGACAGGCTCGAGCGGATCGAGGCCAACATGCTCCCGCCCGAAATCCTCAGCGGCCGGCTGCAGAGCGATTCGCTGATGTCGGCGATGATGGGGGTGCCGCTGCGCGAAGCACGCGAGACTTTCGAGCGGGAATATCTCAAGGTCCAGATTCGGCGGTTCTCGGGAAACATCTCCAAGACAGCCGCCTTCATCGGCATGGAGCGGTCTGCGCTGCACCGCAAACTCAAGCTCCTGGGCATGGCGGAGCGGCGGGAAGGCGTGCTTGAGGACGACGAAATCGAAGTGTAGTCCCTCCGCAATCTTTCGCGTTTACGCAGGCGCAGCAAAAGGATAGGAATTCACTGACTAACGAACGGTCCGGCGTAAGCCGGGCCAGATTGCGGACTGCATAAGCGGCCGCCAAGAAAATGGAGAAAGTGATGACAGGACGTACGCTTTCCGCGCGCCCCAAGCCGACGCCGCCTGCCGCGGCCGAGACGGCGCCCGTTCCCGCCGGCACCACCGCTCCCAGCGGCAAGGGCGGGCAGAACCTCCAGGACCAGTTCCTGAACCTGTTGCGCAAGAACAAGACTCCGGTCACCATGTTCCTGGTCAAGGGCGTCAAGCTCCAGGGCATCGTTACCTGGTTCGACAATTTCTCGATCCTGCTGCGCCGCGATGGCCAGTCGCAGCTCGTTTACAAGCACGCGATCTCGACGATCATGCCTTCGACGCCGATCGACGCGCGCCAGTTCGGCGCGGGCTCGGAAAACGGCAAGAAGCAGCGCCTGCTGCAGGACGTGTTCCTCTCGAGCATCCGCAATGCCGGGGTCCAGGTGACCATGTTCCTGGTCAACGGCGTCATGCTCCAGGGCCGCATCGCCGCCTATGACCTGTTCTGCATGCTGCTCGAGCGCGAGGGTTACGTCCAGCTCGCCTACAAGCATGCGGTGTCGACGATTCAGCCGGTGACACCGGTGGATCTGACCGGTGAGACCGACGAAGAAGACGTCGGCTGACCGCCAAGGATAAAGAGATAGAACGAGAGGACCTGAAAGGCGAGGTCACGCGCGGAGCGCGGGCCGTCGTCGTCTGCCCCCAGCTACGCGGCAAGAGCGGCTCCGGCCAGGATGCCGAGGCTCGTCTGGAGGAAGGGAAGGGGCTTGCCCTGGCGATCGGGATCGAGGTGGTGGATGCGTTCATCATTCCGATCCGCGAGGCGAGGGCGGCCACGCTGTTCGGCGAGGGCCAGGTCCGCAACATCGAGATCGCCTGCAACCAGTCCGAGGCCGAGCTGGTCATCGTCGACGGTTCGCTTTCAGCGATCCAGCAACGCAATCTCGAGGAAAAGCTCAAGCGCAAGGTGATCGACCGCACCGGCCTGATCCTCGAAATCTTCGGCGAGCGCGCGGCTACGGCCGAAGGCCGGCTGCAGGTCGAACTGGCCCATCTCGACTACCAGGCCGGCCGCCTCGTGCGCAGCTGGACCCACCTCGAACGCCAGCGCGGTGGCTTCGGCTTCCTCGGCGGCCCGGGCGAAACCCAGATCGAAGCTGACCGCCGACTGATCCGCGACCGCATGGCGCGGCTCCGGCGGGAACTCGATCAGGTGCGCCGCACGCGCGGACTGCACCGCGACCGGCGGGAAAAGGCACCCTGGCCCGTGGTTGCGCTCGTCGGCTATACCAATGCCGGAAAATCAACGCTTTTCAATCGCCTGACCGGGGCGGAAGTGATGGCCGAGGACCTGCTCTTCGCCACGCTCGACCCGACGATGCGCGCGATCCGTCTTCCGGGGCTCGACAAGGCGATCCTGTCGGACACTGTCGGCTTCATTTCCGACCTGCCGACCCAGCTCGTCGCCGCCTTCCGCGCGACGCTCGAGGAAGTGACCGGCGCCGACGTCGTGCTCCACGTCCGCGACATCGCCAATCCGGACAGCGAAGCGCAGAAGCGTCAGGTCCTGAACGTACTTGCCGAGCTCGGCATCGTCGACGAAGTCGCCGATGAGCGGGAAGAGGACGAGGCACCGCGCATGCCGATCGTCGAGATCTGGAACAAATGGGATCTGCTTCCCGCCGACCGGACTAACGAGCTCCTCGACATCATCGCGCATCACGCCGACGAGGTCATCGTACCGGTCTCGGCGGTCACCGGTCAGGGATGCGACGAGCTGCTCGAGACCGTGAGCCGGCTTCTGACCGCCGACGCCCAGGTCTACAGCTTCCTGCTTCCCGCCGGAGAAGGGCAGAAGCTCGCCTGGCTTCAAGCGCACGGCGAGGTTCTGGTCGAGGAGGATGGTGGGGAAGGGGAGCAGGGTCCGTTGCTGCGCATCCAGGTCAGGCTGTCTCCTCGCGAGATGGGCCGCTATTCTCGTCTGTAAGGCTCATACGGTGCGTTGAGCGGCCTTTTGGCTATCGGTGCCTGTAAATCTCGATTTTGCGCTTAGAGGAGCTCTGAGGGGATTTCTTCTTAGGAAGGCGTGCGGGGCTATGCCCCATTTTGCCTTTCGAGGGCCTTTACAGCGCGCCAAAGCGCTTCCTGGCTGTCGAGGTCCAGCGAGGCGAAGTCGACGCTCTGAGCGGCTGCCAGGGCTTCCATGGCGCGGAAGCGCGTTTCGAACTTGGCATTCGCAGAGCGCAGAGCGTCCTCCGGGGCAATGCCATAGGCGCGGACGAGGTTGACCGCGGCGAACAGCAGGTCGCCGGCTTCCTCTGGGCGGGAACTTTCGTCTGCCTCGGCAAGCTCGTCCATTTCCTCGCGGACCTTGCCGGCTGGACCGGTGGGATCGGGCCAGTCGAACCCGACACGCGCGGCGCGCTTCTGCAGCTTCTCGGCGCGCATCAGCGCCGGCAGCGCCACGGCCACGCCGTCGAGCGCGCTGGTCGCGCCCTTGGCCTCCCGCTCAGCGGCCTTCAGGGCTTCCCAGCGGTGCGTTTGACCTAGGCCGTCGTCGGCCAAGTCGCCGAAGATGTGCGGATGGCGTGCTTCGAGCTTCGCGGAGATCGCCGCGGCGACATCCTGGAAGGCGAAGTGACCAGCTTCTTCGGCCATGCGGGCGTGAAACACGACCTGGAGCAGCAGATCGCCGAGCTCGTCGCGCAGCGCGTGGAGATCCTCACGCTCGATCGCGTCGGCGACTTCGTAGGCTTCCTCGATCGTATAGGGCGCAATCGTCGCGAAGGATTGCGCGCGGTCCCACTCGCAACCCGAAACGGGGTCGCGCAGCCGCGCCATGATCGCGAGGAGGCGGTCGAGAGGAGGTTCTTGCTGGCCGGTCATTTTGGAATGATAATATATATTATGTTAAATTGGATCGGAGCCGAAAGGCCCCCTGCGAGGGGCTTCATGCCGCGAAACGCTGGAGGACGAAAGCCAGCGCGGCGATAATCACCACCCAGATCCCTGCCATCAGCGCGGTCTTGCCGAAATCGAGCTGTCGGTGCCGCAATGCACGCACCGCCAGGAACAGCGACGCCATGATCGTCACGAGCGCAACGATCATGTTGCCGTTCATGCGGCGAGCTCCATTCCGTCATAGCCGACTTCGATATGAGCAGGAATTTCGCGGCTGAGCTGCGTGTAGTCCAGCGACTTGTCGAGATGCGTCAGCACCGCGCGGCGGACACGCGCGGCCTCGGCCAGCTCCAGCGCCATGCCGAGATGCGCGTGCGTCGGATGCGGCTCACGGCGCAGGCAGTCGATCACCAGGATGTCGCAGCGGTCGAACAGCGCGACCATCTCGGACGTAACCGCGCTGAAATCCGTGGCGTAGCCGATCGACGCGCCGTCGCATTCGAAACGGTAGCCGGTCGACTGCGCCGGACCGTGCGGCATCTGGCACGATGCCACGGCAAATCCGGCACAGAGCCGTAGCTTGTCGAGCGTTTCGAGTTCGACGATCGTCGGATAGCCGAACTCGCCGGCGAAAACGTATGAGAACCGCTGGCGCAGCCGCCGCGCGGTTTCGGTCGAGGCATAGCCCGGCAGCGGACCGGCGCGGCCATAGCGCATCGGCCGGAGGTCATCGATGCCGTGGACGTGGTCGGCGTGGTCGTGCGTCCAGAACACCGCGTCGATCCGGTCGATCCGGCTTGCAAGCAGTTGCGCCCGCAGATCGGGCGATGTGTCGACCAGCAGCCGCTTGCCTTCGTCGCTTTCGACGATGATCGAAACGCGCGTGCGGCGGTTCCGCGGATCGGCGGGATCGCATTCGCCCCAGTCGCCGCCGGCGACATCACCGACGCGCGGAACGCCTGTCGACGTGCCGCTGCCGAGCATGATCAGCTTCACGCGGCCGCTCGCGTCGCTTGCGTCTTGGCAAACAGGTCGAAGAAGTTGCGCGTCGTGGCTTCGGCCAGCGCTTCCGGCGTTTGCCCGCGAAGCTGGGCGACGAAACGGCAGGTGTCGGCGGTAAAGGCCGGCTCGCAGGTCTGCCCGCGGTGCGGAATTGGCGCGAGAAACGGCGCGTCGGTCTCCAACAACATCCTGCCGGCGGGAAGTTCTGCGGCGACCGCCTGGAGATCCCTGGCGTTCTTGAAGGTCACGATACCCGATAGCGAGATGGTAAGGCCAAGGTCGAGCATCTGTCGCGCGAAGTCGGCCGATGCGGTGAAGCAGTGGATCAGCGCCGGGAAAGCGCCCTGCTCCATTTCCTCGGCGATGATCCGGGCCGTATCGTCCTCGGCGTCGCGCGTGTGGACGATCAGCGGCAGCCCGGTCACGCGGGCTACACCGATATGGGTACGGAACAGCGCCTGCTGCGTCGCGCGGTCGGAATGGTCGTAATAGTAGTCGAGCCCGGTCTCGCCGATGGCGACGACCTTGGGATGCTCGGCCGCCTCGATCAGCGCCGCCGCGCCGAGATCGGCATGGGCATCGGCCTCATGCGGATGGATGCCGACGCTGGCCCAGACGTTGTCCTCGCGCGCCGCAGTGCCGATGACCTGGTCCCATTCGCGCCGGCGCGTCGAGATATTGAGAAAACCGCCGATTCCCGCCTCGTGGGCACGTGCAATGACGCCCTGCTGATCCTCGACCAGGCCCTTGTATTCGAGGTGGCAATGCGAATCGATCAGCATTCAGGCGACCTCGGCGGGAAGTTCGAGGCGCGGGAAAGCCGGCGTCGGGTTCTCGACGCGGATCGTCGCCGGATCGCTGCCGATGGCGGCATAGGAGCGCTGGCCCGTGGCTACGCAGAGCGCATCGAGCATCTTGGACGCGGCGACCGGAACGACGGGCGAAATCGCGATGGCGAGATCGTGGATGCAACCGCAAAGCGTCGCGAGCACGCGCTCCATGCGCGCGGGATCGGTCTTGCGCAGCGCCCAGGGCGCCTGCTCATCGACATACTGGTTGCAGGCGAAGACGGCCTGCATCCAGGCCTCGATGCCGACCGAAAAGGCCAGCCGGTCGAACGCGGCAGGAAGTTCGTCGCGGCTGGCGGCAGCAACCTTGGTGCGCAGCGCGGCGTCGGCTTCCGCGATCGGTTCCGTCGCGGTCACTTCGCCGCTGCAGTTCTTGGCGATGAACGACAGCACGCGCTGGACGAGATTGCCGAAGCTGTTGGCCAGTTCGGCATTGGCGCGGGTGACGATGGCTTCGGGCGAATAGGAACCGTCCTGGCCGAAAGCGACCTCGCGCAGCAGGAAATAACGCAGCGTGTCGACGCCGTAGCGCTCGCTGAGTTCGACCGGATCGGTCACGTTGCCAAGCGACTTCGATTCCTTCTGCCCGCGATTGAGCAGGAACCCATGGCCGAAGACCTGTTTGGGTAGCGGCACACCGGCGCTCATCAGGAAGGCGGGCCAGTAGACTGTGTGGAAACGGATGATGTCCTTGCCGATCAGGTGCAGGTCGGCCGGCCACCACTTGGCCATTTCAGGGGTTTCCTCGGGAAAACCGAGGCCGGTCAAGTAGTTGGTGAGCGCATCGACCCAGACGTACATGACGTGCCCCGGACCTTCTGAAGCGTCGCTGCCGGGCACTTTCACGCCCCAGTCGAAGGTCGTGCGCGACATCGACAGGTCGCGCAGGCCGCCTTCGACGAAGCGTGCGATTTCGTTGCGGCGGCTCTCCGGGCGCAGGAAGTCGGGCTGGTTCTCGTAGAGCGCCAGCAGCGGCTCGGCATATTTGGACAGGCGGAAGAACCAGCTCTCCTCGACCGTCCATTCCACCGGGGTGCCCTGGGGTGACAATTTGTCTCCCCCTTCCCCTTCGACCAGCTCGCTTTCGTCGTAATAGGCCTCGTCGCGGACCGAGTACCAGCCCTCGTAGCGGTCGAGATAGAGGTCGCCGGCGGCCTCCATGCGGCGCCAGAGTTCCTGGCTGGCAAGATGGTGGCGCGGTTCGCTGGTGCGCAGGAAGACGTCATAGGATACGTTGAGTTTGTCACACATATCAATGAAATACTGTGACATTTCGTCTGCCAGCGCGGCCGGCGTGGTGCCCAGCTCGCGCGCTTTCTGCGCCATCTTTAGGCCGTGCTCGTCGGTCCCTGTCTGGAAGCGGACGTCGAAGCCCTGCAGGCGCTTGAACCGTGCCATGACATCGGCCGCGATCGCCTCGTAGGCATGGCCGATGTGCGGTTTGCCGTTGGGATAGGAGATCGCGGTGGTCAGGTAATAGGGTTCGGCCATGGTGGCGCGCAGTCTTTCACGATTTCAGGTTGCGGCCTCTCTAGGCATCGCGGCCGAGGCCAGCAACCCGCCAATCTCCATGATAAGCAGCCCGGCGTCGAAATTGTAGGTCGGCGCCTCGCGCGCGAGCCGGGTTATGGCGCCGTGCGCCTGGATCAGCTTGAGCTGGCGCCCGCGCGGCGCCGCGGCGAGATCTTCGGCCAGCGTCGCGCGGGCGAGATCGAGCGCGGCGAGGATGCGCTCACGGTCTGGCCGCGCGCCGATTTCGTCGGCCAGGGCTCCGCGCAGGCCGAAGCCGGCATCGCCCTCGCGCATGATCCGCTGCATCAGCACGTGCAGCGGCCCGAGTTCGCGGTCGACGAAAGCCAGGGCCGCGCCGGGCGAGCCTTCGGCCGCGGCAATCGCTGCCGCGCGGGTGGTCGTATCGGCGTTAGGCGATTGTTTTTGCAGGATGGTGTCGATTTCTCTCGCTGCGACCGGCGCGAAGCGGAGCATGCGGCAGCGCGAGCGCACGGTCGCGAGCAGCCGACCGGGACGGTGCGTGACGAGCAGGAAGAACGTGCCGACGGGCGGCTCCTCGAGGCTCTTGAGCAATGCGTTGACCGAGCCCTTCTCGAGATCGTCGGCCGGATCGATGATCACCGCGCGGCGACTGCCGAGCGTCGGGCGCGTGATCAGCCGTGATTGCATCCGGCGGATCTGGTCGACCGTGATGTTGCGCTTGGTCTGATAGGGCTTGCCGTCGTCGCGCTTTTTTTCCTCGTCGTCGTTCGCTGGTAGCGGATCGAGCACGATGATGTCGGGATGCGCGCCGTCGGGCTGGTGCACGCCCGCCTCTGCGACGAGTTCGCGTGCGGCTGCGCGGGCGAAGGCGCCCTTCCCCATGCCCTTCGGCCCTGCGAGTATCCAGCCGTGGTGCATCCGCGCGGATTCCAGCGCCGCGCGCCACTCGCGCCAGGCGCTCTCGTGGCCGATCATCTCGTCGCCCGGTGTCATGCGCCGATTTCCGCGAGAAACGGAGTGGGCGCGGTCACGATCGCAGCATGCGTTGTCTCGCGACTGACCCCGCTGTCAATGCGGGCAAAGCGCAGCGGCTCGGCGCGCGGGTGCCAGCCTTCGCCATCGAGCCCGAGCAGCAGATTGCGGATCGTCTCGGCACCGACCGGCCGGCGTTGTCGAGTTGCGCAATGAACCATGATTCTCGACTACCTCGATTTGGCGAGATTGGCATAGGGCTTGATGACCTCACGATGAAAAATGGTCAGCATTGGAATGCTCGCCCCGGTCCGGTTTACATTCGACAGCCTGGGGAACGGCAGCTAATTGGCATTGGTGGCTGAGTAGATGACCGCCTATATAAAACGCGGTCGACCGATGGAACGACGGCTTCGCCTTCCTTTCTATGAGATCTTTTGATTACCCGGTCTATATGCTCGCAAGCCCCATTGCGAGGTGTCCATGAGCGCAAGGCCTACCGTCGTGGCCTGGGTTTCGTCCATCACTTCGTCCCACCGATCGGCGATTGTCTCGATTGCATGATCACGGTCGGTGAAGCCCTCGGTCCGAGAAATGAAGCAGCGCTGGACCTGCCCCCCTACCGCATCGAGGCATTCGCCGGTGACAGGGCAGGCCTCATGGGCCAGGTAGCCGACCGCAGGCGACGACAATTCGGGAGGCAGACTGGACTTGGACTGCGCCAAAATCGGGGAGTCCTCTTCCATCGAAGAGATCACCATGCGCGTATAGGCTCCCGGGCTGACTGCGTTGACCTTGATCCCGAGCCGGTCGCCTTCCGCTGCCAAAGCTCGCGTCAGCGACCAGACACCGCCTTTGCTCGCCGCATAGACAGCCTGATCGGCAAATCCCGTCATGGATGCTGAAGTGATGTTGACGATCCGACCGTATTTTGCGGCTGCCATGTGGGGCCAGGCTGCGCGGCTGCACCAGATGGTGCCCATGAGGTTGACGTCGATATGCCGCTGGATGTCTCGCGGGGTGATATCGGCGAACGGCGCTCCAATGGTAATGCCGGCATTGTTGACGAGAATGTCCACGCCGCCAAACGCGTCGAGCGCAGTCCGCACGATCGCCTCGGCCCCTTCGAGCGAGGCTACCGAGTCCGTGCAGGCGATCGCTTTCCCGCCTGCAGCGATAATCTCTTGCACGACAGTCTCTGCGGAAGCAGCGCCGGGGTAGTGCCGAGCCTCCGGATCGAGCCCGATATCGTTGACAACGACGCTGGCGCCGCGGGAGGCCAATAGCAGAGCATGGGTTCTACCGAGGCTGGGATTCCCGCCGGCGCCGGTGACAATCGCAGTTCGACCATCGAAGCGAAGCTCTTGCATGTACTCATTCCTTCAGGATTGTAGTGCGCGTGGCGGCCGCACGCAGAGGGACCTGTCGCCCGCCCGTCTATCCAGCCAGCGCAAGCAGATCCGGTTTCGAATAAAGCGCGCGCAATTGGTCGAACGCGGTGCCCGGCCCTTCGGCGAGACGCGCCGCGATGCGCTCGCACACCGTGTCAGGATCGAGTTTCGTGGTGTCGAGCACGAGATCGCTGACATCGTTCGCATAAGCCGCGTCGTAAAACCACGGAACGACAACCTCGAGCCTGCGGCCGATTTCAGCGGCACCGTCTCGTCCCAGAACGTCGATCATAGAGGCCGGCAGTTCGAGCTTGCGCTCCGTGACTCTCTGCGCGAGCACCTTGCGATCCGGCTTCAGAACGACGAACAGAACCGGTACTTCTTCCAGGCGCCAGATAAGATCCTGAAGTATAGGCGGGTCCACCCACGTGCAATGGTCCACGATGATGTCCTGCCCTGACTTAGCGGCAGCGGCGATCATGTCGTGCATCGCATGCAATGCCTGCCAGCCCTTTGGCCCATAGTCGATCTGGGCGGGGCTGCCGGGCCCGCGCTCTCCCGCGGGTAGGTCGTAGAAGAAGTCCCGCGCGTTCGCGCCGAACATCGAATATTTGCCCGGTACCATAGTGCCCGTCAGCAGATCGAGGCCGAGCATCATCCAGCAGTCGTCGGCGCGCCGTGCAAATGTCTGGCAGGTGGTGGTCTTTCCGGCGCCAGAGGTGCCGGTCACGACGATGACTTGTCCCGTCATTGCAATACTCCCGTCACTGGCCGCGCAGACGGAGACGGAAGTCTGCGGCGGGATAGAATTCCTGCAGATCGCCGAGCAGCCCTGTCTGACCCTCGGTTTCCCAATCCAGATACGACCAGACCGTGGGGACGTCCGGATAACCAGGAAAGATCAGGTGGCTCGACGAACGGGCCGTTAGCGAGAGCGTGCGCCCCAGCTTATCCTCCATGTCGAAGGCGAAGGCCGCGGGCGTATATTTCCCTTCTTCGGTTACCCGGCGGCTGCCGCCCACGAGCGAGGCCATGACGCCATCCTTGATAAGGAAACCGCCCGCGACCTTCTGTTCGCCGTCTCCGCCGATCGTCAGGGTGTGGAAGGCCAGGTCGGGCGAGGCTATCCCCGAGAAATAGCTTCCCCGCATGACCTGCCCGAAATGCCGCTCGCCGAAGGAGGTGTCGCGCAGCGAGTAGCTATCGACCGCGAACTCTTCGCCCTTGTAGCGGATCGTTCCCGTCACTCGTCCGCACTGCTCGAGGTGCATACGGTGGCCGGTTGCGCCGCTCGTCGTTTCCTCGAGCCCGCCGAAGTCGTGCGGCTCCGATATTGCGGTCCAGACCAGATCAAGCTTGAAGTCGTGACGATCGTAAAGCAGCCGGTACTGCTTCCAGGGTTCGAGCAGTTCGACTGCCATTCCGTTCTCGGCGCGGAAATTGAACTTTTCGGCACCTTCCGGCATCGCCTGAATGTGCTGCCAATCATAGAAAAGGCAGTCATAGCTGTTCGCCCCGGAATCGTCCCACATCGCCGGCCCGCCCACCAGAAGGTTCATATTCGGCCGGAAGAAGTAATAGAAAAACCCGTGGATCTTCCGTTCCGGCACCGAAAAGGCGAACCAGCAGCTCTCGTTCCAGTAGGGGCTGTCGGTCCGCTTTTCGCCAAATTGGTCTATATTCGGAAGGGTCATCACCGTTGCTCCTATCGCGATTATTTTACGTCTCAGATCACCACGTCGAATTCGATCGGTAGACTTTCCACTCCCCAGGCGCCGGGAAAGGTTCGCCAGCCTGTCGGTCCGGGCGAGCGTGGATTGGGGATGCGGCGGGCCATCTGGTGAATGCCCTCGTGAATCTGGAACCGGGCGATGAACTGGCCCAGACAAATGTGCGGCCCAAGGCCGAAGCCGATATGCGGCAGCCCCCGCGAGCGCTCAGGATCGAAGCGATCGGGGTCGTCGGCATAGCGCGGGTCATGCAGTGACACACTGAGAGGGAACCAGACGATCGCGCCCTTCTCCAGCAAGGTGTCGCGGTAGATGACGTCTTCCTTGAGCACGCGCTGCGACGAGATGGTCGAATGGCAGCGGAACGATTCCTCGACGACCTTGCGAGCATAGTCGTAGTCCTCGCCGCAGCGTCGGTACATCTCCGGTTCGCGAAGCAGTTCGGCCATGGTCAGGCCGAGCATATTTTTGGAGGTGTCGTAGCCGGCGACGAACAGGAAGATCAGCAGGTCTTCGAATTCGCGTTGGGTCAGCTCTTCGCGGTCGCGGACTTCGAGCAGCAGGTCGAGCAGGTCCGGTTCCGTGCCCTTTCGAGAACTGGCGCGGCGCTCGGCGATCAGTTCGACGACGAACTCCTCCATCACGACGACGCCTTCCTGCATCGCCGGTAGCCAACGCTTGTCCATGTTGGCGCTGCGACCGATCGCCTCCATCGCCGAGCGCAACCGCGGGATCACAGAGGGCGAGGCGCCGATCAACCGCGTCATTACCCGGACCGGGAAGATGCCGGCGAATTCCTCGAAGTCGAACTTGCCCAGCGGGATCCACTCGTCGAGCAGTTCCTCGACCGTGCGGCGCATGAGCTCGCGGTGGAGATTGGCGGCGCGCGGGGTGAACGAGGGTGCGAGGACGTCGCGCACGTGCTTATGCCGCGGTCCCGACATCGAGAGCATGTGACGCTGCTGGAAGAGGCCCCAGGGCGTGCCCTCGGCATCCATCAGTCGGACGATGTCGTCGTAGAGCTGGCCCATCTTGCCTTCCATGGCGAAGAGGTCGCGGATCGCCTTGTAGTCGGTGACGACATAGCCGATCGGCCAGCGCGCCAGCCACGGATGCGCTGCCCGGGCGCGAGCGAACTCGGGATAGGGATTCGCTGCGAACCAATCCTCCCCCATGTCGAGAAACGGAAGGTCGAGATCGGCACCTTTCTGCATTGCGTCTCTCCTACTCGGCTTTCCGGCCGGTCTTCTCTTCCCAGGCCTTGAAGGCGGCCTCGGCGCCCTTGGTGCGCTCGGCTTCGAGCCGGTCGATATTGCTTTCGAGCGCGGCGTAACTGTCCTGCCGGTTGCGATTGGAGCCTGAGAAATGCGGCATGACGAAGCGGGCGTAGAGCTCGTAGCTCTTCTTCGTTTCCTCCCATTCGGCCCAGTTGTGCGACTGGAACAGGATCACACCGAACTGGCCCTGCTTGGCCTGAAGCCGTTCGATCATCGTAATGGCATCGGCCGGCGTGCCGATCACCGCGCGGCCCGAATTTACCAGCAGCTCGGCCGGGTCCCCCGCCCCGCTCATCCCGCGCATGCCGGCGGGGGCGACCCGGTCGAAGTATTGAACCCATTTGGCCAGGCCTTGAGCAACCTCGGCGCGCGCCTGTTCGCGGGTCGGTGCGATGTGCATCGGTACGACGAGGCGCAGGCTCGCCGCGTCCATGCGCTTGCCATGCTCGGCGGCGACTTCCTGCGCGACCTTCCAGTTCTCGTCGAGCACGTCGAAGCCCGCGGTCTCGGTCGCCGCGACGCAAAGCATGCCGAAGCCGTGGCGCCCGGCGAGCATCCCGCCCGAGGGCGTGACGGCCGAAGCGACGACGATCTCAGGATGCGGCAGGGTATAAGGCCTGAGGTGGGTACGCGCCTTGTTGAGCGTGTACCATGACGTCACATGGCTCACTTCCTCACCGCTGAGCAACGGCACGATAATCTCCGCGACCTCGGTAAGCTTGTCGCGCAAGCTCTTGATATCGACACCGATCATCTCGGCATCGGTTGGCAGCAGGCCCGGACCCATGCCGAACATAACCCGGCCCATCGTCATATGATCGAGCTGGAGGATGCGGTTCGCGACCATCAGCGGGTTGTGATAGGGCATTGAGACGACGCCGGTGCCCAGACGAATGCGTGAGGTGCGCTCAGCCGCGGCCGCGATCATCAGTTCGGGCGAGTCGATCGTTTCCCAACCGGTCGAATGGTGTTCACCGAACCAGGCTTCGGCAAAGCCCAGCTTCTCGACATGCTCGACGATCTCCAGGTCGCGGCGAAGCGCGATGGTCGGGCTCTCGTCGACGTCATGATAGGGCGCGATGAATAGCCCATGCTGCAGCAGCGCGCCCGACATCGTCCGTCCCCACACTTGTACGACCTATTTGCGAATATGCTTGGCCGTTGCGGTTTGAGTAACAGGGAGGCGGAGGGTTTAAAAATACAGGCGTTTTATATGTGGCGGGGCCTCTTCCTATGACGCGGATTCATAAAACAGGCGTTGTAAAACAAGCGTCGTGCCGGCGGGTTGCTTTCTGAGCCCTTGCGGAGCAAATCGCACAACCATGGCGATCGATCACGAACAGCGCAGGGCGGACATTGCGACCATTACGATCGACATTATCGCGAGCGACGGACTGGAAGCGGCGACATTCAGGCGCATTGCTGCCGAGGCAGGCTTCAGCACCACGGCGATCACGCACTACTTCGCTGACAAGCAGGAGCTTCTCGTCTGGGCGTTCCACATTCTCTCGCAAGAAGGTGTGCGGCGGTTTCGCGAAGCCTTGAGTGAAAATCCCTCGGATCTCATCGGCGCACTGCTGACCATGGTCCCTTGGTGCCCGATCAATGTGCGGCGCTGGAAGGCATTCCTCGCATTATGGGATCAGGCTTCACGCGATCAAGACATCGCGCACCTGGTAAGGCTGGGCGAAAGCACGGGCTACTCCATTGTCCACGAACTGCTTCGTGGGGAGGCATCCGGGAAGCACAATCTGGAGATTGCATGCAAGCTGCTGCACGCCATGATCCAAGGCCTCTCGCTCCAGATGCTGGTGGATGAAAAAAACTGGGATGAGCCCGGCATTCGTTCATTGCTGGAAGACGCGTTCAACGTCGCGGTGTTGAAAGCTCGATCCCCATAGAAACTGTCATTGCAGCATTCCGGCTTCGACCCCTGGTTTAGGAACGGGAGGCATCGCAAATTGGGAGGGTCTCCAAGACCCGCTTCTTGCACCAACCACGCTTCATATCAGTTGCAAGGTCTCGATCGCGGTCGGCGGTCCGGCCGCGACGAAGTTAAGTTCACCAGCCGCGGCGAACTGCGTTCGCCCGAGTATCTCCACGGCAACATATGCGACGATAGTCGCCTCCGTGAGCGGCTTAAAATTCCCCTACAAAGGCGACCCAAATGGTCGCCCCAACGAAATCACAATGACCAACTCGCCCGTGCGTTGACCAATTCAGGATCGAATCCCGCTAGGCGTTTGTAACCTGCCGCGATTTCCTCGCGCTCGGATATCGGCACCAGGACGTCGACATCATCCGCGGGATTACTTGCTCGTTGACGGGCAAGCTCTAACACCTTGTCCGGTCCTTGCTTGCGATTTGCGAGAACTATCTTTCTGGTCGCCTCGCGCCGCGCATTTTCGTAGTTCGTCAGTGCATCCAAAGGATCGATTGCGGTCGCGAGATGCCATGCAAGGGCGCGGGCGTCGATTATGCCCTGGGTCGCTCCGTTGGAGCCGATCGGGTACATCGGATGGGCGGCGTCGCCCGCCAAGGTCACGCGGCCAAACGACCATCTTGGAAGCGGATCGCGATCAACCATTGGAAATTCGAACACCTCGCCGCTTCGAGCAAGAATGTCGGGAATATCGATTCCGGGCCATTGCCAGCCTGCATAGCGGGCGATCAGGTGGCTTCGATCAGCGGTTCGGTTCCAGTCCTCGAACGGTTCGTCCCCAGGCTTGCCAGTCTGCAAGTCGCAGACCCAATTGAGTACGATGTTTGCGCCGTCTTGTCCGATAGGATAGCAGATGAACTTCTGGTCCTTGTGGCCCGCCCACAGCATTCGCGGGTTTATGCTGCCGGCCGGATGGCGCGTCGTCGAACGAAAAAGCGAAACCCCGTTCCATTTGGGCCGCCCCTCCCCCGGATAAAGCTGACGACGAACCGCAGAATGGATGCCGTCAGCGCCTATCATGACATCAACTGGGATGATGGTGCCGTTGCTGAAGCGAAGCTGCACAGCGCCGCTTTTCTCCTCGAAGCTTTCCAGCATGTGACCGGTGCGGATCGCGTCCGCCCCGAGCGTCTGTAGTACGGCATCCCGCAGGAAGAGTTGGAAGTGGCCGCGGTGAATTGCGATTTGCGGCCAGTGATAGCCCGCCGGCAGACCGCGCGCTTCACTCCATACGAGACGCCCATCGGCCATGTGATAGTCCAGGCCTTGGATCTCGACACCAATCTGACGAAGGCCTTCAAGTAGCCCCAGTTCCGTCAGCTCTCGCACAGCATGCGGTAGAAGATTGATACCCACGCCCAGCGGCTTCATGGTTCCGACGGCCTCGTAGACAGTCGGGCGCAGGCCCGCAGCGGCAAGGCTCAAAGCCGCCGTTAATCCGACGATACCGCCGCCTATAATAGCGATTTCCATCACAGCACCGGATAGATGCCAAGCGTGACGTAGTTCGGAAAGCGTTCGCCTATGGCGATGGCGAGTATCTGGTTCAGGGCTGCCAGCTCCAGACTGCCAGAGGAAAAGCGCATGGCCGTGCGGAAATAATATTGGCTTCCGGGTACGATCTCGCCGGCCGCGATCCGTGCGAGAACTCCTGGCGCGCCGGCACGCAAGCCCTTCGACCGTACCTCTACCCTGCCCTGTTCGAGTTCAAGCGCATAACGCGCGGAAATTTCGACGCAACCGTTCGGCATCACAGTCTGCCAGTCCATTCCACCTGGTATGATGATGCCGGAGTAATCACCATCAACCTTGCCGCCCAATAGCGGAACATAGCGCCGAACCTGGCCTCCGACTTCTCCGACGATGACCGGGTCACCCACTTCGACGGTGAAGGTCATCATTTTCGCGCCAGTAACGGGCCCCTGCATTTACTGGCCCTCATTGTCTTCAGAGGGCGTGGCGTCAGGCCGCGCCTGCTCTCCAGGCATCAGAGCCCGAGCCAATTTCAGTATTTCCTCAAGATCGGACGATGCCGAAGGAAGGGCGCCGCGATAAGTGGCGAAGCCATGAATTGTGCCAGTCATCTCCTTGAAACTGACCTGGACCCCGGCCTCGATGGCCCTAGCAGCATAGGCACGCCCTTCATCACAAAGCGGATCGAGCGCCGCAGTGATGACCAGGGTCGGAGGCAGTCCGGCCTGATGGGCCAAAATGGGCGAATGACGCCAGTGTTGTGGATCCGCCGCATAGGCGGAATCATAGTAGGCCATGTTCGGGCGCGACAGACCAAAGCCCTCGGCGAATGCAGCAGTCGAAGGATAGACCCGACTGGAATCGGCTTTCGGATATAGCGCGACCTGCAGAACGACGGGCAGTGCCGCCGGACGGTCGCGCAAGGCCAGCGATGTGACGAGAGCAAGCGTGCCGCCTGCGCTGTCGCCGCAAAGGACCAGACTCGTGAATTCTCGCTCGAAGGACGCGCCATTTTCGGCGATCCAGCGTGCCGCCGCCTCAGCATCGTCAGGGGCTGCCGGCCAGCGATGTTCGGGCGCCAGGCGATATTCGACGGAAATGACGGGCAAGTCGAGTTGCCTCGCCATCTCGGCAGCCAACCCGGCATGCGTGTCGATGCTGCCGACGACGAAACCGCCGCCATGAAAGAAGACGAGGACCGGTCCTGGCTCACGCGTTCGGCGGGCGTCGAACAGGCGCAGCGCAATCGGTTCGGCGGGGCCCGGCATGGCGAGATCGCGCACCGTTTCCAACGCCCCGACCGGCAGGTCGGCCGAGGCCATCTGCCCTGCTGGCATCTGGCGGATCATCGCCATCAGTTGATCATTGAATTCTGGCTGGGGATTGACCGCCATCGCGTCGAGGAAGCGGCGCACGTCGGGACGAATAAAGGGCTGCGTCATGGCTGTCTTTCGGCGAGTGTCAGTCGAGTTTGAGAATTCTGGCAACGAAGGTCCTGCATTCGGCCATGAGGGCATGGTCTTCGGGCGCCGTCCCCAGGAAGCCGCCGTGTGATCCGGCTTCTTGGATATAGAGATCGGCCGGCACCCCGCAGCGCCGCAGCGCGACATGCATCCGCACGGCGTCCGACAGCAGCAGATCGCGTGTACCGCTCGCCAGGAAGGTTGGTGGCCACCCGCGCGTGAAGTCTCCAAACAACGGAGACAAATAGGGGTTGGTTGGATCACCGGAGACATACTGCCCGGGCCCAGCTGCGGAACTGCCCGTGAGATTGGTGTCCAGATGGCGATTTGTGCAATGGCTGTCGCCCGACCATGTAAGGTCGAGGGCTGGCGTCAGCAGCAAAAGCCCGGCCGGCATCGCCATACCTTCGTCTCGCGCGCGCAGGACCGTTGCCGCTGCCAGATTACCGCCGGCAGAGGATCCTGCGAGAACCACATCGCCGGTTTTTTTCTCGGCGATGAGGCCCGCGTAGGCTTCGAAGCAGTCGTCGAGAGCGGCGGGGAACACGGCCGCGGGTGCGAGCCGATAGTCGACCGACCAGACCTCAACGCCATGGTCCATTGCGCGAAGCTGTGCGAGGATACGGCACATCTCGCCTCCCCCGGCGACGAAGCCGCCACCGTGGATGTCCATATAGACCGCGTTGGCCTGCCTACCGACGCGCCCTTCCGGCACGACGCGATGGACGACAGCGCCGCTGGACAAAGGCATCGAGCTGACTTCCCCGCGGAAGCGAGTAGCGGCAACGCGCAGGAACTGCAGGGCGCGCTCCGCATCATCGACAATCGATGCCGGCTCTCCGCTGCCGGCCTGCAATCTTGCGATCGCCTTCGCAAGAAAGGAGCGCGCTTCGGCGCTCAAAGATGCGGGAATGGGAATCTGTTGCTGTGGAACGAGGAGTGTCCGTTCTGACTGAGGCATTCCTGGTTCCTTGTCTTGGCACCTGGTGTCAGGTCTTTTGGGTTCGGTTGTCGTCCGGGAGGTTCTCTGCAGCCCCTCCCGGACGCCCCCCGGAATTAACCGCCGAAGTTGAAAGTCAAACGCAGGCCATACATGCGCGGTTGTCCAACTTGCCGGTATTCGAAGCCGGTCGAATTGTACTGCCCGCCGATGAACGTATAATATTTCTTGTTGAACATGTTAGTCCCGAAGAACGCTACATCGACCGGCGAGCCGCCGATCCGGTTCCAGTTTACGTTGAGGTTGGCGATCCCGTAGCCCGGGATCGTCGCGTAGGGTGAAACCGAGGAAAGCACGGCCTGATACTTGGCCGTATAGGCATAAGTGCCTGATACCGACAGCTGCCCGACCCGCTCGGGTAGCGGCAGCCGATAGGTGCCGGTCAACGCAAACTGATGCTCAGGCGAAAACGACAGGGGCTCGCCGGCTGCTGTCGTGTAGGACGGCGATGGTTGCAGTGGGGATAGCACGCCCACCAGCAGAGCCGGATTGATCGGCGTGAACTCGTCCACTTTGGTATGGAGATAGGAATAGGAACCGGAGAGGGTGAAGCCGCGGAACAGCTCTAGGTCGGCGACGACTTCCGCACCGTAGATCGTCGAAGCACCGGCGTTGACGATTGCGGTAGTGGGATTGCCGTTTACAGTGAGCAGCCCCGCTTGGACCTGCTGGTCGGCAAAATCGTTATAGAACAGCGCTACGTTGAACGTGCCGCGCAGGGCCCCTCGGAACTGGGTCTTGCCGCCGACTTCGTAGGTATCGACCTTCTCCTGGCCGTACTTGTTCAAACCCTGTGCCGCCACGCCGGCGATGTTGACGCCGCCCTGCCGATATCCGCGCGCGTATTTCGCGTAGAGCAGGATGTCCTGATTGGGCTTGTAATCGAGATCGATCAGCCATGTTGGCGCATCGCTCTTCTGCTCCACCGCGATCAGGCAGCCATTGCTGAGGCTTGCTGTACTGTCGGAACAGGAGGTCGAGAGGGGCGCGGACAAAGCATCGGGACTGAAGCGGTAGGTGAGCGCCCGGGACTGGCCCGATGCCTTGTCCCAGGTATAGCGAAACCCGAGCGTCGCGCTCAGTTTGTCCGTCAGCTTGTACGTGCCTTGCGCATAGAGTGCGACATCTTCGAACCGATTGTCGCCGAAAACTTGAGTCGCCGAGCCCGAAAACGCTTGCCGGGCAATCAACCCGCCGACGGCGGGGCCTTGTGTCGCCACGAGGATCGGCAGAACCGCATCATAAGCGATATCGCGGCAACGGAAATTTGCGGGATCGCCTTGATACAGAGTGCTGAAGTCGCAGCCGATGTTACCCGCACTGTTGCCGGCCGACGTTCCACGCGGTGAGCTCTTTTCGTAATAGATGCCAGCTTGCCAGGTCAGGCGGTCACCTGCAGCCCGCCCTTGGAACTGCAGTTCTTCTACAAATGTGTCCACGTTAAACAACGGCAGGCCGGGTATCGAACCGTTGAAGGTGAAACTGTACGGAAGAGCCTGAGGCGGTGTTGCCACCGCGGGTGCCCGCATGTTGGCCGTGTTGAAGCCGGTTCCGAACACCTGTCCTGAGAATTCGTTTCGCAAGTTGCCGAACGAAGCGATGTTCTTGATCGTCAATGCGTCCGTCGCCTGCCACGTCGTCCTATTGATGATCTGCCACTGGCGCGATTCCGAGACAGACTGCGGCGCAATATTCGAGACCGCATAATAGTCGCCCCCTTGCTGCGCGAGGGCAGCTCCGCAGAGTGGGCCATTGACGAGAGCACCGAGTCCGGCGGCAGCGTTGCAGGCAAACAGCGAAGAGGGCGAGCCACTGTTCTCGGATCGCATGAAAGTCGCGACGGTATAGTTCTCGAGATCGGGCGTGAGATCGAGCACGAGGCTCGCCCTGACCGAAACATAGTCCATATCCGCGAAACGGCTGTGTCCGATCCCCGTTACGTTCCGCAAATAGCCGTCGCGCTTCTGATGATCTGCGCCCACGCGGAATCGCACGTTCTCATTGATTGGGATGTTGAGCACGCCTTGCACGCGCCACATGTCGAAATTGCCCACCGAGCCCTGGACATAGCCGCCCAAGTCGGCGTCGGGCCGCTTCGGCACAAGCAGGACCGCTCCCCCTGTAGTGTTGCGGCCGAACAGCGTGCCCTGCGGCCCCTTCAGCACCTGGACGTTTTCGAGATCGAAGAACGCACCGGGTCCCGCTCCATCGCCCGAAGTCGTCAGCGTTCCTCCGCGCGGCGCGACGACATCGGCGAAATAGACCGCCACAGAGGCCGAAGTGCGCAGTTCCTGGGTGAAGCCTCGTATGGCGAAAGACGACGCATCAGGACCGAAGCGCTGGTTGGTAATGAGTCCCGGTGTCGTGGTCGACAGGTCGGAAGCATTGACGATGTTGCGGTTTGCGAGGTCCTGCTGATTGAGAACCTGGATCGAGATCGGGACGTCCTGCAAACGCTCTTCCGAACGACGGGCCGTCACGACGATATCGTTGACCGTCGGGGGCGCATCGCTGCTTTGCGCTGATGCCGGCGAGATCGTCCCAAAACCCGCCAAAGTCGATGTGAACAAAATGCTCTTGAGCGTGCTTCGCCTCATGTCCTTCTCCCCATTGTCTTGCTTATTCAGCTATTTATGGACTGCCGCCGTGATCGCCCTCGAAGAACGCAGACCATCTCCTCGCGGCCCGCACCGGGCCGCGGTTGAATGTGTCCCTTTGCAAGGACTCAATTGCTAGAAGCTGTCCCTTCTCCCGGCGCGATGACGCCCGCTGAGGAGATGATTGATATATCACCTACCATTTGCCTGCAACATCTTTTTCGTTAAGCTCTTCGGCATGACCACCGAAGAACCGTGCGACACTCTCATTGACCCACTGGCGGACAAGATCGGCTATCAGCTGCGCCGGGCATCGCTTGCCTATCTGACCCATCTCACACTTGCGGTGGAGGCGTTCGACTTGCGGATCGCCGAGATGACCTTTCTGATGTTCGTCGCGGTGAATCCGGGCTGCAGTCAAGGTGAAGTCAGCCGCGTACTTGGCGTTAAACGAACCAATATGGTGCCGACCGTCACCGAACTGGTAAAGAGAGGCTATCTTGTGCGTGAGGCGGCAGACGGGCGAACGAACGCGCTGACATTGACTGCCAGCGGCATGAGCCTGCATGCAAGCTTGTCCGAGGCGATCGATGGGTGCGACCAAAGATTCTTTGGCGACATGGCTCCTGCGAAACTGGAAGCGTTGCGAGACGCATTGCTGGAGATTCGCGCAAAGGCTTGAAGCGACCACGATTTTCGGATGTTACGTCTATTAAGTTGGCGCTGAGCTTCCAGGTTGCGGACTTCGACAAAGGAGAGCCGCCCAATGTATCCCAGGCCCGAGCTGGTAGCAGCCTTCTTCACCTTGGCAGGCGATGTCAGTCCTTGGGGTGGTTCGCTGGTAAGTCCGCACGACCTTCGCGAGCGGGCTGAAGCCGCTTCCGCTGCCGGTTACGTTGGCATGGGTTTCGTGTCGGTCGACCTAGAGGCAGCGATCGACCACCATGGAGTTGCCGGTGTTCGGAGCATTCTGGCGGACAACGGCATTCGTTATCTGGAACTCGAAGCCATAGTGCGCTGGCTGGCGGAAGGAGAGGACTGCGTCGCGGCCGATGCCCACAGACTCAAGTTGCTCGAGATGGCAGCCGAGCTCGATGTCTGGAACATCAAAGCGCTAGGCGACTTCAGCGGACGCGAGTGGCCGATAGATTTCATGACCGAGCGTTTCCACACGATCTGCGCCGATACCGCCGCCCGTACGGACGCCCAGGTGACGATCGAGATCTTTCCAACGACAAATATCCGCGATCTGAAAACCGCCACCGCCGTGGTTGAGGGCGCGGACATGGCCAATGGGGGATTGCTGCTCGATATCTGGCATATGACGCGTGGCGGGGTCGCCTATGCCGATTTCGCCAAGGTGCCCAGCCGATGGATCAAGGCTATCGAGCTCAATGATGCGACTGCCGAGTTGGTCGGCGACTTGATGGACGATTCCAGCAATCGCCGACGTCTGCCCGGCGAAGGTGATTTCGACATCCCGTCGTTCCTGCGCCACGTACGCGAGACCGGCTATGTCGGTCCATACGGTGTCGAAATTGCTTCCGAGGAGCATCGCAGACTGCCACTGGCCGAGGCGGCGCAGCGGTCATTCGACGCTACCATGGAGCAATTCACTCAGTTTCGGAACACGGTCTGACGCTGCGACGGCCTCAGGTCTTTGGCGCGGTCAGAACCTTCATCGCACGCGCGGATCCCGCGAGCACGTCGCGGCGCGGCATCTTCATCATATGCTCCATCGTCACCCTGTAGCCAGAATGCGACAAGAAGGTCGGGCCGTTGTCGATGTTCTCCAAAGTCGTACGTGCGACGTCCTCGGCGGACATCAGGCCTTCCGCCTGGGAAATATCCATCCCTTGCAATTCGGCCGCTTCGGATTCCGTCGGGCCGGGACACAAAGTCAAAACCTTGATGCCCTCGGGCGTGAGCTCGCCCCACAAAGCTTCACCGAGGCTCACCACCATGGCCTTGCTGGCGCCATAGGCCGCAGAATACGGCATGCCGATCAACCCTTCGACCGAACTGGTGAAGATGATCCCCCCCTTTGCCGCGCGCTCTAAGCCGCGGAATGAACCCGTGTGCGAGCAGCATCGGCACATGGCAGTTGACCATCAGCATATCGCTCATAGCAGCGGGATCGGTTGCTGCGTGCTCGCCTTTCAAGCCGAAGCCCGCATTGCTCACCACCAGGCCGACATCGAGCGCAGCAGTAGCGTCGAGGATTTTTCCCGATGCGCCGCGCTCGGCCAGATCAGTTTCGCAGAGCGAAACATCGACGCCGTGTTTTTCACGCAACCCCGCCGCAAGATCTTCCAGCCTCTGCCGCCGGCGAGCGACAAGCACGAGGTCCATGCCCATGCTAGCCAAGGTCTCGGCAAACGCCTTACCGATACCGGAGGAGGCACCGGTCACCAGCGCGACGGGCCCGAATTCGGCCTTGAATGAGCGGTCGTCCATCAGCGTTCCCTTTCCCAGTGCGGGCTGCGCCTATATCAACTAGACCGCCGCTGACAGCGCAATCGCACTTTCCGGCAGAGCGACGGATCGCAGCTCCGGTGGGGCAAAGTCATGGGCTCTCGCGCACGCCAATACCCTCTCGTGCGATCCGTGCTATGGCCTCTTCCACGACGCTGACCTGCCGGCGCGAAGTCTGATGTCCCTTGCGCGCAGCGAGGAAGATTTCGATCCTCACAGGAGGATCGACGATCGGCCAACAGCCGAGGGAGCCGTCGGTCAGTTCTTGCCGAAAGTAACATTGCGGGAGCACGGCGTAGCCCATGCCTTCCCGCGCAAGATCCCTAGCCAATCGCGAAGCGTCTGCTTCGAAGCAGATGTTCACCTTGGCATTCGCGCGTCTGACGACATCATTCACCGCCCCTCTGATTCCCATGTGATGCGAAGGGACGATTAGCGGTAACTTCATCGCGTCTTTGAGCGACACGCCCTGTCGATCGGCCAGTTGCCCGTTGCGCAGCCCAGCGAGCGCCAAGGGCAACGAGACTACCTTTCTCTCCTGGATCTGATCGTTACGCGACGTTTCTTCCAAGAGGGCGAAATCGACCATGCCCCTGTTCAACCAGTCGATCAGCCCCCCGGTCGGGCCTTCGATCAGGCGAAATTTCATATGGGGAAAGGCGTGGGCGAGACCGACTGCCATGGGCCGCGCCAAAATGTCGGCCAGGCTTGGCGGCATGCCTACCGCGAAATTGGCCTCGACCAGGGCCGGCAAAGTACGGATGTTCTGGAGCGCAAGCTCCATCTCGCGCAACGGGCCCGCAACCGCCGAATGCAGGTATTCGCCCTCGTCTGTCAGCCGCATCCCGTGCGCGGTACGGCTGAACAGGGTGACCCCGAGCTCTTCCTCGAGCAAGCGCATCTGCCGGCTCAGAGCCGACTGGGCCACGCGTACCATGCCCGCCGCCTTGGTCAGCGATCCGTCTTCCGCGATCCGAACGAAGTAACTGAGCCTCCTGATTTCCAACCTTGCCTCCGTCAAGCTCGCCTATCTGATTTTGATATATTGAAATGCCGAAGATTGAAGTGGCGAGATAGGGTGATTTGCATGATCCTTGTGCCAATGTCGCGCTCGGATCGGGGACCGGACGATTTGCGGAAGGGAATAGGAATGGCAAACTTGCAGGAAGTGTCCGATCGACAGGACATCACCGATCAAATCTACCGCTATTGCGGGCGATGGATCGCGTCGATCACGAACTGGGCTATTCGATCTGGCACGAGGATGGCACGGCTGACTACGGTCACAATTTCCAGGGCACTGGCCGTGGCTTTGTCGACAATGTATGCCGGCAACACGCGGGTTTGCAGCAGCATTCGCACCAGGTGTCGAACATCATCATCGAACTCGACGGGGACCGCGCCGGCAGCGAAGCCTATGTTACCGCCACCCTGCGCATGCCGCGCGAAGGCCGGATGATGCAGATGACGGTGATCAGCCGATACGTCGACACCTGGTCGCGCCGGAATGGACGCTGGGCGATCGATCATCGCATCGCAGTGATGGAAATGGACGAGATACGCGAAGTGACCCCGATGATGGAGCATGATCGGGCGCGTCGCGACCGAACCGATCCCAGCTACGGCGTGCTGAAAGTCTGAAATGACCCCGATCAACACAACCGTATCGTTCGATATGCGCTCGCCAGACTGGGCAACGCCCACGGCGAAGCTCTATGCCGAAGCGCTCGACATGGCGGCCTTTGCCGACGAGATCGGCGTCGATCGCATAGGTCTCATGGAGCATCACGGCTCCGAAGACGGCTATCTGCCGCAGCCCTTTGTCATGGCGGGCGGGGTCGCGGCACGCACCAAACGCTGCACCATCGGCCTTGGCGCGGTGATCCTGCCGCTGCACGATCCGGTAAAGCTCGCCGAACAGATGGCACTTGTCGATCTGATGTCGAACGGACGGCTCCAGGTGATTTTCGGGGCGGGCTATGTCCCTTTCGAATTCGCCATGTTCGGCACGTCGCTGAAAGATCGCGGACGCTTGCTCGATGAGGGCATCGACATAATCCTGCGCGCGCTGCGCGGCGAACGCTTCGAGGCAAACGGGCGCCCGGTGTTCGTCCGCCCGCTGCCCGTGCAGAAGCCCGAGGACATTGTCTTCGTCGGCGGTGGGGTTCCGGCATCTGCCAAACGCGCCGCGAAGTTCGGCGTCGGCCTGGGGCCGATGCGCGCGGACATCATCCCCATCTACGAAGAGGAATGCCGCAAGCTGGGGCGGGAGCCGGGAAACTACAATCGTCCCTGCCACCAGCTTCCGGGGATCATCATGCTATCGGATGATCCCGACCGGACCTGGTCGATCCTCGAGCCCCACGCCCTCCACGTCGTGCAGGAATATGCCAAGTGGGCGGCGGCGGAAGGCGATGGTTCCAATTCGCCGTTCAAGGGTCTCGACAACATCGATGCGCTCCGCCGTTCGGGCATGTTCGGGGTGTGGACGGTCGATGACCTCATCGCCAACGCCGACAAGGTCGAGGACCGCGGAACATTCGGATTTCAACCGCTAGTCGGCGGCTTTCCCCCCGAGGAGGGCTGGAAAAGCCTCGAACTGCTCAAGACTGCCATCCCCAAGCTCAAGGATCTTCCGCGATGAAAGCTGCCTATATTCAGAACGGCAAAGTCGAAACCGGCACGTTCGACGACCCAGTCCCCAGCAAGGGACAGGCGCTGGTTCGCACTCATAGCTGCGGCATGTGTGCTTCGGAGGCGCATTTCCTCCATGCCGGGCAGAACGTGATCGACCTGTCGCGCCAGTTTGGCGGGCCCTATGCCCAATTGAATTTCGATCGCCCGTTCGTGCCGGGTCACGAATACGTCGGGGAAGTGCTGGACTACGGCCCGGGCAGCGAACGCCGGGTCAAGGTCGGGCGCCGGGTCACGTCCGTGCCGATCATGCGCGCGGAAGGCTCGCACAAGGTCATCGGCTTTTCGCACGAATGCCCGGGTGGCTTTGGCGAACTGATGCTGCTGGACGAAACCATGTTGCTCGAAGTCTCCGACAGCCTCGAGGATGATCTCGCCGCGATGATCGAGCCGCTTGCGGTCGGTCTCGAGCATGCCCGGCGGGGGAATCCGCGGCCGGACGACGTACCGCTGGTGCTGGGTTGCGGCGCGATCGGGCTCGGCGTGATCGCCGGATTGAAGCTGCTCGGCGCAGGACCGATCGTCGCCGCCGATTTCCATCCCGGCCGCCGCGAACTGGCGATCCGCATGGGAGCCGACATTGCCATCGATCCGCGCGAGACCGATCCCTACGGCCCGCTTCCCGATCTCGGCGCCCGTCGCGTCAACCTCATCTACGAGAACGTGGGCCAGAAGGGCATGCTCGGCCGGATCGTTGCCGCGGCGCCGTTCGACGGACGCATCGTCATGGGCGGCTACTGCATGGAGGAGGAGGCGATGTTCGTCTTCGCTGCCCAGAACAAGCGCCTCAACATCCAGTTCGCCGGTGGGGAGGAGCCGCAGGACATGGACCTCGCAATGCGCGCCATCGCTGATGGCCGCATCGACGTACGCAGCTGGCTGGGCGAACGGATCGGCATATCCGGCGTGGCCGATGCCATGGCGAAGATGTCCGGACCGGAGGCGCCGGTGCGTTCAGTCGTTGACCCACGACTGCTGTGAGATTGGTATAATGAAGGGAGCTGCCAATCGTCTCGGCATCGAGCTGCTCAGCACGTTCGGCATGCCGCCGCTGGAATTCGTGCCGCTCGTCAGCGATCTCGGCTGCCGGAACCTGTCCATCGGCCTGACGGGCCTGCCGATGATCGATTGCGGTTATCCGGAGTGGTCTTTGCGGGACGATGCCAGGCTGCGCGGGGCCTTCATCGCCGCGCTGCGGGAGCATGGCGTCGGCATCTCGCAGGGCGAAGGTTTCCTCGTTCGCTCTGGAACATCGGTCACAAATTTCGCTGGCGATCTGGACCTGATGGCCGAAATGGGCGCTCTAGCCGTCGGCACGGCGGGGATGGAGCCGGACGAATCCCGCGCGTTCGACGAGTTTGCTGTGTTGGCCGAAATAGCCGGCGACCGGGGCCTTGCCGTCCATCTTGAATTCGTTCCGGGCCTTTCTGTCAGCGACCTGGCGTCCGCGCTCGCCGTCGTCGAGCATGTTGGCCGGCGAGATTTTCGCGTCATGATCGACGCCATGCATTTCTTTCGTTCCGGCGGCACCATCGCGCAACTGTCTGCAGTCGATCCCGCGAAGATTGGTTATGTCCAGCTATGCGACGCCCCCTTGGCGGCCGCGCAACCTGAATACATGACCGAGGCCATGACCGCCCGGTGTCTTCCCGGCGAGGGACAGCTGCCCCTTGCCGACCTCATTCGCGCCTTGCCAAACGACATCCCTATTGGCCTTGAGATCCCCAACTTCGCCGCCACGAGCGAACCCGGCTGGCAAGACAGGTGGCTGCGAAAGGCGGTCGAGGCGGCACGCTCCCTTGGCGCATAGGGCATGCGGCCTGGCTACGTCCGATAAGGCGGCAGATTGATTACGCGGGCTTGATCGGTCTCAGCGCCAGACGTTCGATGGCTTCTGCCACCCATTCCGCAGGCTGCGGCTGATCCTGCTCGATCCACCAGCTCAGTATCTCGATGATCGTGCTCACCGCCGTGCGCACGCCGAGATCCGCGGTCAGCCAGGCTTGCGGGGCAGGATGCACATCAGCGAGTTCCTGCGAAATCTTCAAGAACTCGCGGCGAATGGCGGGAGCCGCGCCGCCCCCGAGAAGGATCGACCACAAACGACGACTCTCATCGACATGCCGGCACAGGGCGATGCATGCCCCAAGGCTGTCTTCGGCCGCCATTCCGGGCCGGGTTAGCGAGAGAAGATCATGCAATTCCTGCGAGGCGATCGCTTCAAGCAGCGCTTCCTTCGTGCCGTACTGACGAAAGAACGTCGAATAACCGATCCCGGCCTCCGCGGTGAGATCACGCGCCGAAATCGCTTCGAAGGGCTTACGTTCCAGCAGCGCCAACAAAGCTTCGCTCAAGGCGACACGGCTCCGCAAGGCCCGCGGATCCTCGCTCGTTGACAGCCTTCCCGACATCCAACTATGACCCACAGTAGTTCAAAGATTCGCAAGCCGAATAGCACGAAGCCTCATGCGGCATAAGAACGAACGGGAGGTGGACATGGGTCTGGCATTGAAGGTGGGATTGGGGGCACTGATCATGGCATTGTCGACGGGAATTGCAGGCGCAAAAGAGGCAACCAGCGGGCCTCAGCCCGAAGCGCTGGGCTTCTCTTCCGAGCGCTTGGAGCGGCTCGACGCGGCGATGAAGGCCGAAGTGGATCAAGGCCGCTATCCCGGTGTGAGCGTTCTGGTTCTGCGTCACGGCAAAATCGTCTTCGATCGCCGTTACGGGTTCCAGTCCATCGAGAAGCACACGCCGCTCGCGGCCGACACGATTTTCCGCATTGCATCGATGACCAAGCCCATCGCCGGGATCGCACTGATGATCCTGTTCGAGGAAGGCAAGTGGCAGCTCGACGACCCCATATCAAAGTTCGTTCCCGAATTCGCCGATCTCAAGGTCAAGACCGCGGCGGGTCTCGTCGCCCCCGACCATCCGCCGACGATGCGCGAACTCGTAACCAGCACTGCGGGATTCCCTGGCGGCTTTCCCCTCAACTCCTCGTTTCCCGATCTCGACGAGACCTATGCCAAGGCCGGCCTGCACGAAGGCACCTTGAACGCTATGGCTGGCAAGCTCGCCAAATTGCCGCTGGAATCGCAGCCTGGGGCGAAGTTCCGCTATGGCATCCAGCACGATATCCAGGGTCTCGTGGTCGAACGCATCTCTGGCATGACTTTCGACCGCTTTCTTCAGGACCGTCTCTTTGCTCCGCTCGGGATGGTCGACACGGGTTTCCATATCCCCGATTCGAAGCGCGACCGACTTGCCACGCTCTATGGCTACGACAAGGCCATGAAGCTCGCGGCCACGCCCTTCCAGGGATCGATGCCAGCCTCCGACGTTATCAACCCGGCGTTTTTCTCAGGTGCGGGCGGTCTATACTCGACAGCAAAGGACTATGAGCGCCTGCTGCGCATGCTGGCAAACGGTGGCGAGCTCGACGGCAAACGCATCCTCGCGCCTTCGTCCGTACGATTGATGATGAGCGACATGCTGCCCGAGGGCGTGAAGCTAAGGTTTGCCCAGCAGGTCGAAGGGGTCGGCTACGGCGTCGATCTCGGCATCGTGCTCGATCCGGCGCGCGCCTCCTTCAATGGCGGGACAATCGGCAAAGGCAGTGTTTTCTGGACGGGCGCGCATGGGACCTGGTTCTGGATCGATCCGCAGAACGACGTGATCGTGCTGGGCATGACCCAACTCGCCTTTTCGGCCGCTCTGCATATGGGCATGCCCTATCCCGCGGACGACCTGCGGGCGATATCGCGCTCGCTGGTCTACCAGGCGCTCGTCGACGAGAAACGCTGACCTCGAGACGCAATCTGAATGCGCTGCGGAACTCTCAATTGCCGTGTCAGCCGTTCCGCATCTCTTCTCGATCAAACACCACCGCTGACGCGCAGCAGTTGTCCCGTGACGTACTTGCTCGCATCCGACGCGAGGTAAAGCAGCGCGAAGCCGATGTCGCTGGGCTCGCCGGTCAGTCCTAGCGGCGACATGGCGCGCATCTGCGTCAGCACGGTTTCCCGCTTCTCGGCATCCACCCGGCCGGCTTCGTCACGGTACATGCTTGTATTGATCGGCGTGTCGATCCAGCCGGGCACCACCGCATTGACCCGCACGCCGAATGCGCCGAATTCCTTGGCGCAGACCCGCGTGAGCTGGTTCACTCCCGCCTTTGCCATGCCATAGACCGAAAGCGTCGGGACCGGGCTGTCGCCCGCGGTGGACGACACGTTGAGGATCGTGCCCCCGCGCCCCTGCGCCTGCATAGCGCGGCCGGCCGCGGCACAGCCCCAATAGGTTCCCATCATGTTGATCGCGATTACGCGCTCGGCCGCCTCGCGACTGGCTTCGGTGACACCTGCCCACAGCGTGATGCCCGCCGAGTTGATCCAGATGTCGACGCTGCCGGCTTGACGCGGCGCCGCATCCGCCAGCGCTTCTACAGCGTCGCGGTCAGCCACATCGACACGGTGGACGAAGACGTCCCGGCCCGCCTGACGGACCAGCGTGGCGGTTTCCTCAAGCCCCGCCGCATCGAGGTCGGCGAGGACCACATGTGCGCCAGCCCGCGCAAACAGCCGCGCCGCCTCGCGTCCTAGGCCCGAAGCGGCCCCAGTGACCACCGCGACCCGTCCGTCCAGCGAGAATGCGCGAGCAATTTCGTCATCCAGTACCATGGTCGATCCCCTCAGAGCGGCTTAAAGCGCAGGTGAAGCTGCTGGAGCGCGCGAAAGACGTAAGTCGGCATATAGGAGAAGCGGCGATCGCCTTCTGGACCGTGGTGTTCGGGGTTGAGTTCGATGGTGCCGAGCCGGTCGAGGATGCGCTCTAGACTGACACGCGTTTCGAGGCGGGCCAGGGCCGCGCCCGGGCAGGTATGTGGCCCGCGCCCGAAAGCGAGGTGATCCTTGGGCGACGGCCGTCCGAGACGAAACTCGGCGGGCCCGTCGAACTTGCGCGGATCGCGATTTACCGCCGCCGTCGTGATCATCACGGTTGTGCCTGGCGCCACGTTCACGCCACCGATCTCGGTCAGTTTGCGCGCGAGGCGAAAGGTCGATTTCACCGGGCCGCTATGGCGCAGGACCTCCTCGATGAATTCGGGGATGAGCGAGCGGTCGGCGCGCAGGCGAGCCTGCAATTCAGGCTGCTCCGCGATGATCCGCAGCGATGCGCCGAGCAGCGTCGCCGTGGTGTCCTGCCCTGCGCCGAACAACAACGTCGCGACGCGTACGACGTCCATCGCCGTGGGCGTCGTACCGTCAGGGAACGTCGCGTTGGCAAGTTGCCCCATGATGTCGCCGCGCGGATCGCGCCGCCGCTCGTCGACGTAGCGCAGGAACGTTTCGACTCGGAACTCCATTGGATTGACGACGCTGGCTTCGGAACCTGCACCGATCTGCGCCGGTGCCCCTTCCATGTTCTTGCGGAAAGCGTCGCGGTCCTCTTCGGGCACCCCGAGCAGATCGGCGATCGCCAGGAGCGCAAAGGGACTGGCGAACTGCCGGACGAACTCGCAGTGCCCGCTCGCGGCAAATTCGTCGATCAGCTGATCGGCAAGTTCCGTGATCGAGGCTTCCATTTCCTCGAGCCGGCGCGGCGTGAACAGCCGCATCATTAGCGATCGCAAGGGTCCGTGCCTCGGCGGATCGAGCGTCAGCACTTCCTCGCCGAAGGGCATTTGCGGCCGGTGCTGCTCGATGAGGTCGCCAATATCGTCACTATGGGGTGCGAAGGGGATAGGCGGTAGCGGTCCGGTGACAGAATTGACCGCCGAGAGAGTGGTATTGTTGTTATGGACGGCAAGGGCTTCGTCATAACCGACGACCGCCACGACATTGTGCGCGGGCAGCGGCACGACTGTTCCGCGCCTGCGGAGATTCTCGAAATAGGGATAGGGATCCTCGACCAGCGAGAGGTCCATGAAAAAGTCGATCTCGTCCACTCGCCTCTCCCGTTGCGCCCGGAAACGCAACCTTGTCGCCTGCTTCCTGCCGATGCTCAACCGAATGCTGCTTAGATCCGATAAATCTCCAAAATCGTCGGAATGGGCCGTAAGGGCGCAACCCAACCGATGACGGCTTTCTGGGAGAGAAATTGTTGCATTGAATTGCGGCTTGTTCGGCGAGAGCGACCAATCAATACGGTGCCCTCCCAGACAGACGCGCTTGCACCTGTCATCTCTTGACTTGGCATAGTTGCAGTAGCAGGCCGAGGCTTGGGCGCGAAACAAGCTCCGTAGGTAACGGCGGGAAGAGAGGCTGGCGCATGGACGGCGAATTCATCCTCGATCACGATCTACTGGGGCTGCGGCCGGCGCGGGGCAAAATCCAGGCCGGCTATTGGCGCGGTTTCAAGGAACTGGTGGGCCGCCAGGGCGGGTGTTCCCGCGATATCCTGGAGCGGCACAATATCGACCCCGAAGCTTTCGAGTTTCACGACTACCACGTCGACTGCACGGCTGCCCTGAACCTGCTGGACGATTGCAGCATTCGCTTCGACGATCCGCTGTTCGGCCTGCATCTCGGAGATCTCCAGCAGCCCGACGCCTTCGGTGGCATCGCCTTTGTCGCCCGCACAGCGCCGACTTTCGGGCAGGCGCTCGAATGTTTCACGGAATTCTCGCCGGTGGTGAATTCGCCGGAAGGCGAGATGGTGCTGGTCGCGGGACGCGACGTAGCGGAATTCCGCTGGAACTCTCAGCTGGGCGGCGGCTGCGAGCAGGCACACTTCCAGGGAATGCTGCTCATACTGAAGACGCTGAAGATGCTGGGAGGCACTGGCTTCAAACCGCTTCACGTCAATCTGTGTTTCGACCCGCATCCGGCGCTGCGGCAGGAAGTCGCGGAGCTAGCGGGGTGCGCCCTGCTACGCCGTTCCGAATTCAACGCGATCGCTTTCGCCAGCGACCTGCTCGATCAGTCCAACCCGTCGCGCAACTCGCTCATGTATTCGATGATGACGCGCTGTTTGAAGCGAATGGGCGAAGCGCCGTCGGGGGCGGTGGCGAACGATGTCGCTTTCTTCATCGAGACGACCCTCGCCTCCGGAGTCTGCACGGTCGAACGTTGCGCCGACGCACTTGGAACGAGTTCGCGTACTCTGCAGAAGCAGCTGGCGGGAGAGAATACTTCGTTCACCATCCTGCTGGAGATGGGACGGGAAAAGCTGGCGAAACGCGCGCTGGCCGGATCGCGCGCTTCGATCGACGATATCGCGTTCAATCTCGGCTATTCGGATCAGGGCAGCTTCGGCCGTGCGTTCCGGCGCTGGACCGGCCAGACGCCCCGCGCATTTCGCATCAATTCACGCGCAATGCACTGACGCTTCCAGCCACTACATTGGTCCGCTTGCTTTCGCGGGCTGGGCTGACTTCCCCGACAGGGCTGCGCGAGCTCCCGCCCGGATGTAGGCGTGAATCTGGCGAACCTGCTCGCGTGTGAGTTCGGGGAAAGGCGGCATGCCCTGTTGTGCAAGCGCGCCGTCGTGCGCCACTTGCCAGATGGCATTGGGGTCAAGGGCGAGCTGCGATTCGCGCAGGTCTGGGCCCGGTGCGCCGCTGGCGACCAGATTTTTCCCATGGCAACCGGCGCAGCGCATCATGAACACCCCTGCCCCCGCTGAGACATCCGCCGGCGCGAGGCTGAGTTTGGGATCGTCGACGGGATGCAGCGTCATGTCGCGCGGGGCGGACGGCGGCAGCATCGCTCTACCATCGAGCGCGAATGTCAGAAGGCGGCGCGGCTGCGCCCCATATTTCCATCCGGCGTAAACGACTTCGCCCCAGGCGCCACCAAAACCGACAAGGACCGAGACGTATTGCTTGCCGCCGACGGAATAGCTTATCGGCGCAGCGATGATCCCAAGGCCGGCGTTGAAGCGCCACAGCTGTTTCCCGTCCACCGCGTCGTAGGCCGAGAAATAGCCGTCCGCAGTTCCCTGAAAGACCAGATTTCCGGCAGTCGACAGGGTGCCGCCATTCCAGAACAAATCCTGCGGCACTTGCCAGCGAGCCTTCTGCGCGACCGGATCCCAGGCCACGAGCTTGCCCTTGCCGTCGCGCGGATCGTTACGTAGCGGACCGAAGCTGAGCATGGCGAAGGCGGCCTTGCCCGCACCGCCTGTGGATTTGTCCTTGTCGATGAATTCGCCGAGCTGCATCGTCGGGATGTAGACGAGCCCGGTCTTCGGACTGAACGACATGGCCTGCCAGTTGTGGGCGCCCATGTTGCTCGGCCAGATGTCGGTGTGTCCGGTTTCGTAGCGGATGTTCGGCGCCTCGACGGGGCGGCCTGTCTTGAGGTCGATGTGATCGGCCCAAGTAACCTTGCCCAGCTTCTCAGCCGAGATCAGCTTCCCCGTCTCGCGATTGAGTACATAGAAGAAGCCGTTGGTCGGCGCCTGCATCAGCACCTTGGTCGGCTTGCCATCGATCGTCAGCGTCGCAGCGATGATGTTCATCGTCGCCTTGTAGTCCCACGCCTCGCGCGGGTTCACCTGATAGTGCCAGATGTACTTGCCGGTGTCGGCATCGAGCGCGACGATCGAGGCGAGGTAAAGATTGTCGCCGCCGCCGGGGCTGCGCACCGCGGGATCGTAGGGACCGGAATTTCCAGTGCCGATGTAGATGCGGTTCATCTCGGGATCGAAGGTCATTCCGTTCCAGACGGTGCCGCCGGTGCCGGTCTTCCAGTATTCGCCGGTCCAGGTCTTGGCTGCAGCCTCCATCGCGGGGTCGCCCTTGTTCTGCTCGGGGCTGCCGGGGACGGTGTAGAAGCGCCAGACTTGCTTGCCGGTCTTCTGGTCATAGGCCGTCACATAGCCGCGCGAACCAAAGTCGCCTCCGGCATGGCCGATGATTACCTTGCCGCGGAACGTGCGCGGCGCGCCGGTAATGGTCTGGGGCGAATCCATCGGGACCGTCTGCGCGCTCCATATCTCGTTGCCGGTCTTGGCATCGAGCGCGATCAGCCTGCCGTCGATCGTGCCGACGAACACCCGCCCATCGTCATAGGCCGCGCCCCGATTGACCGGCAAGGTGAAGCGCACTTTCAGGGGATTATGCTTCATTACCTCAGGATCGTGTTTCCACAGAAGCTTGCCCGTCACGCCGTCGACTGCGTAGACTGTGGAATAGCTGCCGGTGAAGTAGAGCACGCCATCGACGGCCAGGGGCGTCGCTTCGAGAATCTGCTCGCCGTCGAGATCAAGCGACCAGGCCAGCCCCAGCCGGCCGACATTACTGGTATCGATCGATTCAAGCCGACTGTACCCGCTTTCGTCGGCTCCGCCGCCGGTATTCGACCAGTTTTCGGCGGTGCCGGAGGCGCTGTCCGTCGCCGGCCCTGCACAGGCGGAGACGGCGAGTACGATAGCTGCCCACAACGCAGGATAACGCATCAGCGCTGTACCACCTTGAGTGGCAGGTTTATGCGCGAGAAATTGGCGATGGTCGGTACGAAGAGAAGTTCCTCGGCGGGAACGGCCAATTCGATGTTCTTGAAGCGCTTCACGATCTCTCGGATCGCAATCTTGGCCTCCATCCGCGCCAGCGCCATAGCAACGCACAGATGCGTGCCCGCGCCGAAGGACAGGTGCCGGGCCAGATTCTTGCGAGAGGGATCGAAGTCGCGCGGGTTGTCGAACACCGCGGAATCGTCATTCCCCGAAGCGAAGAGGATCAGAAGGTGGGAGTCCTCTGGGATGATCTTGCCGCCCAGTTCGACCTCCTTGGTCGTCACGCGCGATAATCCCCGCACCGGCGGCTCGATCCGTAAGCTCTCCTCCACGAAGCGCGTGACGAAACGATCGTTGTCGATGTTCTCGTAAAGTTCGTCGGCGAGGTCAGGCCGCGTGGCAATGGTGTACAGCAGGTTGGACAGACCGGTAGAGGTCGTGTCGTTGCCGCCAACCAGCAGTGCCCGCGTCAGGGCAACGATTTCGGCGAAAGTCAGCGCCGGCTGGTCATCGTCGTCCAGCCGCGCAGTCACAAGGTCGGACACCATGTCCTCTCGCGGCTGAGCCTGTCGCTCGCGGACACGGTCGATCACGTAGTTCTGCAGCTCGCAGATCAGTTCTGCGTTCTCCAGCATCTGCTCGCGATCCTGCATACGCCCGACCTGGGCGACATAGGCATCGGACCACTGCTTGATCTTGCCCGCGTCGGCATGTTCGAATCCGAGCTGCTCGCACATGAAGCCGATCGTCATCGGCGTTGCTATATCGCTGATGCCGTCGATCTGGTCGCGGCCGGCCAGGGCGTCCAGCAAATTGGCGACGATCTTGCCGACATTAGGCTCCAGCGTCTTCATCCGGTGCGCGGTGAAAGCCTTCTCCAGCAGCTTGCGGATGCGGGTGTGCTTGGGCGGGTCCTGAAGGATGACGTCGGGGAAATAGCCGCCGCCATCGCGCTCCAGAATGGCCTTGAACTCGTCGAAGAAGCCGTGTGCGAACTGCTTGTTCCAGCCGCGCTCCTGCGAAAAGGTGATCGCATCGCGCAGCACCACCTGCAGATCCTCGTAGCGCGAGACGAGATACATCCCAAGCTGCTCGTCGAAATGCACCGGGTCATTGTCGCGCACCAAGCCATAGAAGGCGTGGGGGTGCGATTGGATGGCAAGGTCGATCAGGCTCTTGCCTGTCAGGGCCTCGATCATTGCAACTCTCCTAGGTCTTTCGTGACGGCTACTATCTTCCGGCTTTCGCCTCTCGGCATCTTGCGCCGATAACTCAGCATCCGCCGCCGCAACGGGCGCGCAGTGTTGAGCAATGGGCGCGCGCTGCTGGGATTTTCACGCCGACCTTTGCCATCTGCCGATCGACAGAAGAGCCGCGGAGCTGCGGCCCCATCGGCATAGCGGGGGAGAAAGCCATGAGAATTCCAATCTATCTGCAGGCATCGGTCGGTGCCCTCGCGCTTGCTGGCTTTTCTGCCCCGGCCTGGGCGCAGGACGGGGATATCATCGTCACAGCGCGCAAGCGCGATGAGACGATCCTGCAAGCCCCGGTCATCGTCAGCGCCCTGCCGCAGGACCGGCTCGAACGCTTCGGCACCAGCGACCTCTACGACATTGCCAATCAGGTTACGGGATTCCAGATCGCCACGGGAACCGGTTCCTACGGCGTCCAGGTCTCCATCCGCGGTGTCGGCACCAGCACGCAGAATTCGGCCATCGACCAGTCGGCGACCCTGACGATCGACGGCATCCAGATGAGCCAGGGTCTCGCCTACAAGATGGGCATGTTCGACCTTGCCCAGGCAGAGATCCTCAAAGGCCCCCAGGCGCTGTTTTATGGCAAGGCCAGCACCGCCGGCGTCATCGCGCTGCGCACCGCCGATCCCGGCGACGAGTTGGAGATCGTGTCGCGCACCGGATACGAGTTCCAAGCCCACGAGATCAAACAGGACCTCATCCTGTCCGGGCCTGTATCGAACACGCTTGGCCTGCGACTGGCCGGATCATACGCCGATTCCGACGGCTACTTTCGCAATGTCGGTATCGCGACGCCGGGCTTTGGCGGGCTCAATCCGAAATATCGGAACTATTCGTCCTCAAAAAACCTCCTGATCCGCGGGACTGCGCTGTGGAAGCCGACCGATACATTCAGCGCGCGGCTCAAGCTCAACTTCTCGCGCGACAGGGTCAACGGCGACGGCGGCGGCGTCGATCAATTCACGGGCTGTCCGGAAGGCACGGCCTCGCTTTCGGGCATCCCGTTCCTCGGCAACGGTGAAGATTGCAAACTCGACCGCTATGCGCACGTCACCGACCTCGACCCGAAAGCGTTCATCGGCGTGCGCAACGGGGGCGTGCCCTTTCAGCGACTGAACCAGCATTTCGGTTCGCTCGAACTGAACTGGAACGTGATCGATCAACTCGCGCTGACGTCGGTCACCGGCTATTACGATGTCGACCAGTCGACGCTGCTGAACGGCATGGTCGCCACGACCACGACACTGGCGCCCGATAGCCGTTTCCATCGCGACGATTTCACGCAGGAACTTCGGCTGGCGTCGAGTTTCCCGGGCAGCGCGCTCAACTTCATCCTCGGCGGCTATTACCAGAGCGGTAATCTCGACAATTATATAAACTTGCTCGGCAATACGGCACTACAGCTGCCGCCAGTGCTCCAAGCGGGCAACCACCACCTCGACATCGAATCGATTTCGGCCTTCGGGCAGTTGCTTTGGCGCCCCGTCCCGCAAATCGAGTTGGCGGGTGGCGGGCGCTGGACTCACGAGACGCGTCGCGATCGCCAGACCGACTTGATCACCAGTGCACCCGTCATCACGCCGCTCGCGGTCGGCAAGCTGGCGTCGAGCCATTTCAGTCCGGAAGCGACGATCACGTACAAGCCCAACGACGACCTGACGCTGTTTGCCTCCTACAAGCTGGCCTACAAGTCGGGATCGTACGATGTGACGCTGATCTTCGCACCCGGGGCGAACAATTCGTTCGGCGACGAGAAGGTCCAGGGCTTAGAAGGCGGTATCAAGACCCGCCTGATGGACCGCCAGCTCACGCTCGACCTCGCGGGCTACCGCTATCTCTATAGCAATCTGCAAGTCGGCGCGGCTGAGAACAGCGCTGGCGTCCTGGCGATCCGCACGCTGAACGCGGCCTCGGCACTCGTCTATGGTGTGGACTTCGATGCTGCGCTTCGCCCCCGCGCGATCGATGGGCTGACCTTGCGAGCGGGGGCCAACTGGAATCACGCCCGATACCGCACGTTCACCAATGCCCCGTGTTTCGGCGGACAGACCATTGGCGAGGGTTGTAACCAGGTTTTCAACCCCGCGACCGGGCTTTTCACGGGCCAGAACCTTTCTGGCGGCCGGCTGGTGCGCTCGCCCGACTGGTCCGCCAATTTCGGATTCGATTACGAACTACCGGTGGGCAAGGGTATGCGGCTGACGCTCAGTTCAACGAATCTCTATTCCTCGAAATTCTACACCAATCTGATCTTGAACGGTGACAGCCTCCAGAAAGGCTTCGTGCGCAGCAACGCCAGCATAGCGTTGAAAGACGAGAGGGATGCCTGGGAACTGGCCCTGATCGGCGACAATCTCAGCAACAAGCTCACCTTGGAAAACTGCGTGACGTTCAATGCCACCAACGGCATCTTCTTCGGTGGAGATGTCACCGGCGGGCCCGTGACCGGCCCTGCCGGGCACGACGAGTCGCTTTGTTCGGCGCAGCGCGGCCGCTCGGTCTGGCTGTGCCTCACGCTCAAGCCCGCTGCCCTTTTCCGCCGCTCTGCCCATTGACCTGATCCCACAAGGAGATTCCGAGATGCCTTCCCCCATCCGCTTCGGTTACGGCTTCGACATGCGCAACGCGCCGGACTGGTTCAGGCCCTGGCCCGATTTCTACGCCGAGACGCTCGAGTTCATCGAGCATATCGAGAACCTGGGGTTTGGCGGCGTCTGGCTCGCCGAACATCACGGCATCGACGACGGTTACTTGCCATCTCCGCTCGTTTTCGGCGCCGGCGTCGCCACGCGCACCAAGAAGGTCCGCATCTCGCAAGGCGTTGGTCTCTTGCCGCACTATCATCCCGTGCGGCTCGCCGAGGATATGGCAGTCCTCGACATCCTCTCGAACGGCCGAGCCGAATTCGGCATGGGCATCGGCTATCTCGGTTTCGAAGCGGAAGCCTATGGCCTGCCCGCGAAGAAGCGCGGCAAGCTGTCGAACGAGATCATCGAGATCGTCAGGCGGCTGTGGCAGGGCGAGACGCTCGACTACGCTGGAGAGTTCTTCCAGCTGAAGGGTGCCCGCTGTACGCCGCTGCCCTGCCAGGAGGGTGGTATCCCGATGTTCGTGGGCGGCGTGGCGCCGGCCGGCTTCAAGCGTGCAGCCGAATTCGGCGATGGGTTCATCGGTCCGGTAGAATTCTGGCCTCAGTATGTTGAAGCGCTGAAGGCCGCCGGCAAGCAGGAAAAAGACGGCCGGATCATTTCGATGTCCTATTCCGACATGTGGATGATGGTCAGCGAAGATCCCGAAAAGACCATCAACGACATGGCGCCGCACGCCTACTATCAGATCAACACTTACGCGAAGTGGCAGGAAGGCGCCGAGTGGAGCGTCTATACCGAGATGAGCCTCGACGAATTCAAGAAAGCCGGCGTCATGAAGGTGCTCACCCCCGACGAGGCAATCGCCTATATCAAGTCGCGTCAGGAAGCGGCACCGATCGAGGCGTTCGTTATGCAGGCGCCGACCGGCTTCCCGCTGAAGCTTCTGGCCGAACATGCCGAGCTGTTCGCCAGCAAGGTCATGCCGGCATTCGCGGTCTGATCGCGATGTCGGATATTCCCCGCATCCCGCCGCTTCCCGTCGCGGAGTTCACCGATGAGCAGGCCGAACTCGGCGGCGGGCGCGGAAGCCAGCGGAGCGAGCTGAACTTCGTCCGCACATTGGTTCGCCATCCCAAGCTCTACGGCAGCTGGATACCTTTCGCTGAACAGCTCGTCTTCGGTTCGACCTTGCCCGGGCGGGATCGCGAGATCCTGATCATCCGGACCAGCGAACTCTGCGGCGAACGCTATGAGGCTGCGCATCATATCCACATCGGCCGCACGCTGGGGCTGACCGACGCGGAAATGGAGAGCGCCCAGCAGGACGGTGCGATCCTCACCCCGTTCGAGCAGGCACTGATCCGCGCGGTGAACGAACTGGTCGCCGATCACGCGATGTCCGACGCGACCTGGCAGGCACTCACTGACCGCTATTCGACCGAGCAGATGATCGATGTCGTATTCGTGGTAGCGAATTACTCGCTGATGGCGATGGTCACCAACAGCTTCGGGATAAAGCCGGAGGCCGATGTCGGCGGATCATGGAAGCCGTTCTGATGGCCGGGACCACGTCCGGTTTCGACGCCCAAGACCCGCAGCGACCTGAGCTTGGCGGCGCCAGGGGATACGGGCGACATGAACGGGGAAATGATCCGTATCGGCGCCGCCATGACGACGATGGAGGAGAATGGTCGGCAATCAGATGACGCTGCCAGATGACGCTGCCGCCCGGCGTTCACATGGGGGTTTGCCGCCGCCAACTACGCCTTGCTACAAGGCGAAGCACGAAAGTAATCCGACCATGGAATACCGTCATCTCGGCCGAAGCGGTCTGCAAGCCTCGCTTTTCAGCTCCGGCACGATGACGTTCGATGATGGGGCGGGCGTCTGTCAGACCATCGGCGACACCCGCGGTAGCCACGCTATATGAGGCGCAGACGCATTGCCTCCAGTACCTTGAGCTTGGTTTCCTCGGACGTCCCGGCGGCGTCGATGACCGCATGGCGCTCAGGATCGCGCGCGGCCTGATCTAGGTAAGATCTTCTGATCCGCTGGTGAAAATCGAGGTCCAGGGTTTCGAACCGGCCCTCATCAGTGTTGCTCGACTGAAGTCGCCGACGGCTGCGCTCCAATCCAACCTCGACGTCGAGATCAAGGATGATGGTGAGATCGGGCCACAACGGGCCGACAACCTGTTCGTGCAAACTGCGAATGAATTCTTCTGACATGCCCCGGCCTGCGCCCTGATAGGCTATTGTCGATCCGATGAAGCGATCGGACACGACGATCTTTCCATCCGACAGTGCTGGACCGATAACGCGCCGGACGTGTTCGACACGCGCTGCTGTCATCAGCAGAAGTTCGGAACCGGGGTCCCAGGCATTATCGGTACCCGCAAGCAACAGCCCCCCTCAGAGCTTCGCCTTGGGCTGTGCCGCCGGGCTCCCGCGTCGTGACCAAGTCGAGTCCGGACTTCGTGAGCTCCTCGCGAAGATATTGCACGACACCGGTCTTGCCGCACCCGTCGACGCCCTCGACCGATGCGAAGAACCCAGTCGCACGAGGTCTAACCGACATCACTGAACCTTCTCAAATGAGACGCTAGGGAGTCTCGTGACTGATAGTAGGGCCGATCCGTCGAGGTACCGGGAGAAATGAGACTGCCCTCGGGGGGAGATAACTCCTGCTTCGAGCGCGATGAAACGTCCCTGCATCATGAGAACAACCCTGCAACACCGTTGATCAGCCGGTCAATGGGGCCGGCCTTGCCGACAGCCGCGCCGGCGAATAGCGGCAAGCGGCTTGGAGGTCCCTCGCCCGCGTGGATTTCGAGCTCGGCAACCTTGGCGCCCTTGGCGATCGGCGCGACCAGCGGACCATCGTAGGTCACCTTGAGCGTGATCGGCCCGGTCTCGCCCTTGGGCAGTACCGCAGCGACGACGCGATCGGCGACAAGCGCGACTTGCCGTGCATCGCCACCTTGGACACGGGCTTGCGCCACGGTTTTGTTTGAGGCGAACAGCGGCCGCGCCTGCCATTCGGCGAAACCCCACTCAAGCAAAGCGCGCGAGGCAGCGGCGCGCTCGGCCTCGCTGTGCGCACCGGCGACGACCATCATCAGCCGCCGTCCGTCTCGCTCGGCCGAGCCGAGGAAGTTGTACCCCGCTTCGCTGGTGTGCCCGGTCTTGATCCCGTCGGCCCCGCGCACCACGCCGACGGTGGGATCGTGGCTTTCTTGAGTGACGCCGTTCCAGGTCATGCGCTTCTGGCCGAAATAGCGGCGGTAGAGCTGTGGATGGCGGGTGACCAGCGCTTCGCCCAGCGTGACGAGGTCGCGCGCGGTCACATAGGTCGCGCCCTGATCGGGCCAGCCGTTAGGCGTGGCGAAATGGCTGTTCGTCATGCCGAGCTGCTGCGCCTGGGTGTTCATCAGTGCACACCAGCGCGCGGCGTCGGCCGCATAGCTTTCGGCCAGCACCACCGAAGCGTCGTTGGCCGAAACCGTGGCAATGCCGTGCAGCAGCGTATCGGCATCGATTACCGTGCCGCCGGTCAGGTAGAGGCTGGTACCGCGCCCGTTCCAAAGGCGAGCGGTCTCATCCTTGACGGTGAACGGTTGGGTCATGGCTAGCCGGCCCTTGGCTATTTCTTCAAAGGCGACATAGGCAGTCATCACCTTGGTCGTCGATGCGGGCAGAAAGCGCCGGTCGGGCGCGCGCGCATAGAGCGTCCTGCCCGAGTTTACGTCGATCAGCAGGCCGACCGGAACATTGGCCATTTCGACGGGCGGTGCGGGTGTGCCGGCAGTGACTGGCCCGGCGATCAGCGCCAGGAGGGAGAGGACTGCCGGTATAGGTCGCAAGTGGTACGCTCCCGCCGCGGGTGGATGTCCTCCCGCGCGGGGCGATTTCAGTCAGTCGGCGCGCTGGATTCGTGCGTCGCTATAGCCTGCGCCCTTGGCCTTCGCCAGCGCGGCCTCGGCTTCTGCACGGGTCGCGAAGGGCCCGAGGCGGACCCGCCAGAGCCGGCCGGCGGCACTGGCTTGGCCGCCGAGCTTGCTCGCGACCGAATTGGCGCTGGCCTGGACCGAGAAGGCGGCGACCTGGACGACCAGCGAACCTTGCGCGGCCGCGTGGGCCGCAGGTGCTGCGGCGGGGCGCGGCGTGGCTAGCGGGGCTGGCGCTGCGGCAGACTTCGGCATGGGAGCCGGTTTTGGCGCGGGGGTGGCGACCGAATGCGGTGCGGGTGCAGCGGCGGGTTTCGCTGCTGGAGTAGGCTTCGGTCCCGGCGTTACGGTCGGATGCGGCGCAGATGTCTGGGCTGGGGCGGCCCCGGGCTTCGCGGTTGGCACGGGCTTCGGCGCAGCAGCAGTACTGGCGACCGGGCTTGGGATCGCTGCCGTCGTCGGAGCCGCGCCTGGCAGCGCGACCGGCTTGGGCGAAAGCACCGCCGTGCCGCTGCTGAGCTTGCGGTTGAGCGCGTCGAGCAGGCCCTTGGGTGTCTCCATACGCTCGGGCGCACGACCGCCGGCACGCAGCATCGCGCGTTCCTGCTCGGGCGGATTGACACGGCGCACGCGCACCGCGGGCTTAGTCTCACCGGCAATGCCGAGCTGCGCGGCGGCGCCAGGCGACAGCTCAATAAGCTGATCGTTCATCGGCCCGCGGCGCTCGACGCGCACGAGGATGGTCTTGCCGCTGGTCAGCGCAGTGACCTCGGCATAGCTCGGCAGCGGCAGCGTCTTGTGCGCGGCGGAGACCGTCATGCCGCCGCCCTGGCTAATATCCGCATAACCCACGGCGTCGTAGTTGAGCCGGTCCTCAGGGGTATAGGTAGTGCTGCCGACCTGGAATGCGGGGCCGACCACGACCGGATAGTCCGCGGCGGGACCATTGGCGGGAACGGGGGCTGCAGGACGGTCCTTGGCCCAGGCTTCCACTCCACCGCCGGCGATAGCCGCGATCAGGACGAGCGAAAGCGCATGGTTAACGGGCAATCTCATCTGCAAGCAACCCCACCGACAAAGCGTAGTAGTTCGAGCAGTTGTATTGCAGGATAACCCTATAATTCCCGGTTAATAGGTAAGCCGGCGTGCCGGCGCCGTCGGGCTGGAACAGCGCCGCCAGGGTATCGTCGCGGATGCCGGCGAGCGGCGTCACCCCCAACCGCCGCCATTCGGATACGGTCTTCCAGGCCGAATGGCGGGCATAAACCGCCGGGCAGGTCGGCGAGACCATGCGGTTGCGGACCTGCGACCAGTCGAACCCGGCGGGCACGGCGGCGCTCACCCCCCAGGGATCGCCAGTGCGCCAGCCCGCCTTGCGGAAATAGTTGGCGATCGAAGCGAGCGTATCGGCGCGGCTGTACCAGATGTCGCGGTCGCCATCGCCGTCGCCATCGACCGCGGTGGTCAGATAGACGCTGGGGAGGAACTGCGGATTGCCGAAGGCCCCTGCCCAGCTTCCCTTGAGCCGCTCGCGCGGTACGCCGCGGTCGGCCATCTTGAGCACGGCGATGAATTCGCCGGCGAACAGGTCGCGGCGGCGGCCTTCGTAGGCCAGCGTCGCCAGCGAGCGCGCGAGGTCGAAGTCACCGGTGTAGCCGCCGTAATGCGTCTCGTGCCCCCAGATCGACAGCAGGATCTTGCCGGGCACGCCATAGGTCGCCTCGATCCGCGGCAGGAGTCCCGCAACCTGTTGCATCATGTCGCGGCCCTGGGCGATGCGGCCTGCATCGACGTGCTGGCGGCGATAGGGCGCGAAGGGCGACGGCGTCGACGAAGGCGGCCCGCCCGGCTGTGCCCGATCGAGCTGCACGACGCGCGGATTGAGCGTCAGCCCATAGGTCATTCGCTGAATCGTCGCCTCGCTCACCCCTTCGGCGCGGGCGCGGGCGGAGAGCAGCTGGAGATAGGCCTGAAAGCCGGCGTCCTCGCTGGTCTGCGCCATGGCGGGCGACGCGAGCAGCGCCGCGGCCAGCGCGAAGGGAACGGCGAGGCGGGAGAAGCGGCGGAGATTCATCACGCACGAATGTTGCACAGCGACAGGAACTTGTGAATGCCGGCTGGACCTTAGGGCTGTTGACGGACCGCCGTTTGCGGCAACCGGTCGCAGGCGCTCAGCCGTCTGCGAGCGCCTGGAAATGGCCGATACGTCCCGCCCGTGCATCGGTTCGCAGCGAATGAAGAATATGCTCGACGGGCACGTCGGGCGTGGTCTGCAGCACCAGCGGATTGCCGCCGCACCACTGGGTCCGGCAGATTCGGCGCGCGATCCGCCAGCCGGCAGGCGTGCGGACAAGGGCATCGTCGTACCAGCCGATAGATTCGAACATGTTGCCGCCTTCGGGCACCTCGCGGATGAAGCGGCCGTGGATATAGCTGAGGCAGGTCGCCCTATCCTCCCCCACCAGCGCGACATGGTGTCCGCGCGTCGCGTGCTGGGTCGAGGCGAAAGGCTCGTGGATCGCGGCGAAGGCCTGCTTGAGCGGCGCCAGCCCCTGCCAGACCGCCGGAGCGCCGAAATCGGCCTCGACATCGTCGGTGAAAATCCGGTCGAACAGGTGCCACTGCTGGGAATCGACTGCGATCGGGTAGAAATTGATCAGGTTGACGATCTCGGCGATCTGCTCTGCGGCCATAGCTTGTCCTCCCGGTTATGCGGTCAGCCTAGCTCAGGCTTCAGGCAAGGCAAACGACACCCCGCACGCTTGCGCTTTACGGCATTCCGGCTATGCGCCGACAGACAAGGACAGGTGGCCGAGTGGTTTAAGGCAGCGGTCTTGAAAACCGCCGTGGGTGCAAGCTCACCGTGGGTTCGAATCCCACCCTGTCCGCCAATCTTCCAAAGAAAGTCTTGGTTCAAGAAAACCCCCGCCGAAGCGGGGGCCAGAAGTCCAGGGGCCGTTTCTCACAGTTGGCCGATTTCCCGCATCGGCATGGATTTAACGGGAGGCCGGTGGAATCCCTTTGTGGAAAACGCGCAGACGACCGGTTTTCAGGGGAGTAGCCAGGGCTCGGTCCGGACGGCGGCCTTCTTGGCCTTGTCGGTCTCCTCGGCCTCTTCCCTTTCGGGGCCTAGATCGAGCGCGTCACCCGGCTCGCCGGCAGTTCGCGTGATGCCGTCGAGAGCGAAGGCGGAGTCCGAAGAAGCCTCCTCCGGCATGGCCATGTCGAGATCGAGGTCGAGCGCGGTATCCGGTTCGGCTTCGGGCGGAGCGACAGCCATTTCCGAAGCCAGATCGAGGGGCATGTCCGTCCCGGTCTCGGCCTGGAGCGCAGCCATGTCCAATGTGAGGTCGTACTCGATGTAGTCCTCGGCCGCGGCCTGCATGGCTTCCATGTCCGGAGCGAGGCCCTGTGGAGCTTGCGGTCCCGGCTCGAGGGCCGAAGTTTCCGTCACGATTGGCGTGGCTTCGCGTTCGGGCGGCAGGTCGAGTGGGGCGTCCGGCTCGGCTTCAACCGCCATGCTGTCCCAGTCGGCCAGGTCGAGCATCGTTTCAGGCTCGGGTTCGGCCGGCGCGATTTCATCTTGGGCTGCGAGGTGCCAGGCGTCCTCGGGTTCGATGTCGACCGCGGCGGCTTCCATCGTAGGTATCAGGTCGAGCGGTGCCTCCTGCTCGGCCTCCGGTAGCGGTTGGAGTTCGTCGGCCGGCGCTTCCGCCTTGGGATTGCCCGTCGCGGGATCGATCTCCGCGCCGGTCGCTGCGACAGCGGCGAAAGCCTGGGCGACGAGTACGCGCACCTGCCCCGGCAGGCGGTTATAGGCGCGGAAGAGGCTGGCGACAGCGGCCTCATCGGGCGAGACGGTGCGCGCCGAAGGGCCTCCGCGGATCGTCGTCACGGCGGCACGGACCTGAGCTTTCGACAGGCGGTCGCGCTCGGCCAGGTCGAGCAGCATGTCGGCGGCGTTCGGTGACAGCGCGGAGGCCTCGGCATGGTGAGACCAGCTCAGGTGCTCCCGCCGGCGGGAAGGCTCGAAAGCACGACAGACCGAGGCGATGTTTGCCAGGGTCTTGAATTCCTTGCCGAAAAGCCCCCTCGCTGCGAGCCGCGCTCGCTCGCCGTAGCGATGATGCCCGGCCGCCCACCAATCGCCGATCCACCAGTTCAGCTTGCGGGCCCGGTTGGCCAGCTCCGCGCCGATCTCTTCCCACTGCTCGAAAGTCAGCGATTCGGGCAGGCTCAGGCTCGTGCTGGTCGCTTCGGGCAGCGCGTCGGGGTAGGCGGTGACGACCGAATTCATGAGATCAATTGTGCCACAAGCGGATCGGCATGACAATTTCGGACAATTGCGTGGTCTGGGAACTGGCCAACCATATCTGATCCGGGATCATACCGGCCGGTCGAGCGTCTCGCGGACCTTCTCGGCAAGCTGGCGCCGCGAATAGGGTTTCGCGAGCAGCGCCACGCCATCGATCAGGCGTCCGTTCTCCATAAGCATCTCGTTAGAATAGCCCGACGAGAACAGCACGCGCAGCCTGGGCCAGGCTGCGGTCGCCTTTTCGGCGAGCTGGCGGCCGTTCATCCCGCCCGGCATCATTACATCGGTGAACAGGAGCGCTATGTCGCAGCGCTCCTCCAGAATGGCGAGCGCGCGCGGGCCGTCCGCTGCCTCGACGATTTCGTAGCCGAGCCCCCTGAGCTGGATACCGACGTGCTGGCGCACGAGATCGTCGTCCTCGACCAACAGGACGGTTTCGGTGCCGCGCTGCGCTGCACTCTTGGCCGCCGGGTCCGCGACCAGATCCTGCACCTGGCCGGCCGGCAGGTAGAACGAGAAGGTCGCGCCCTTCCCTTCCTCGGTCTCGACCTCGATGTAGCCTTGCGATTGCTTGACGAAGCCATAGACCATGCTGAGGCCGAGCCCGGTGCCGCGGCCCGCTTCCTTGGTCGTGAAGAACGGCTCGAAGATGTGGCGAACAACATCGGCCGGAATGCCTGTCCCGGTGTCGCTGACCCGCACCACGACGAAATCGCCCGATCGCGCGCCCGAATGGCTGCGCACAAAATCATCGTCGAAAGTGGCATTGGCCGTGCTGATCTTGAGGTGGCCGCCATTTGGCATGGCGTCTCGCGCATTGAGACAGAGATTGAGGATCGCCGCCTCGGTCTGGCTGCGATCGGCAAAAGCGAGCCTGAGACCGGGCGTCTTCTCTATCGAGAACTTCAGGTTGGCGCCCAAGGTCCGGCGAATCAGCGCCTCACTGCCCTCGAGCAGTTGATTGACGTCGAAAGCGCGGGGCGAAAGCGGCTGCCGGCGGGCGAAAGCCAGCAGGTGACGGGTCAGTTCGCCGGCGCGCTCTGCGGTGTCGAGAATGAGGTCGGCAAGTTCCCGTTCGTCGGGGTCGTCCAGTTCTTCCGCCAGGGCCTCGCTGCTGCCGATGATCACCGTCAGCAGATTATTGAAATCATGCGCGATTCCACCCGTCAGCTGGCCAACGGCATCGAGCCGCTGGACGACGTAGAGCTGGTCCTGCAGCGCCTTGCGTTCGGTCACGTCCTCGATCATCACCAGAAAGCGCTCGCCGTCGGCCCCGGGCATGGTGATGCGCGTGACCGCCATGTTGACCCACACGCGTAGACCGTCGGCGCGGAGATAGGCCTTCTCCTCCTGGAACTCGGGCGCATCGCCGTTCAGGAAAGGCGCGGCTCGCGCGAGCTCATCGGCAAGAGTCTCAGGCGGGGTGATGTCCATCCAGGTCTTTTCCATCAGTTCCTCGGCCGTCCTGCCGATGATCTCCTGGAACTTGGAGTTGAGGCTGACATAGCGTTGCGTTTCGGCATCCATGAGCGCGATGCCGAGCGGCGCGCGTTCGAAGATGGCGCGGAAGCGCTGTTCGGACTGGCGCAGTATCTCCTGGTTCATGCGGATGGCGGCCTCGCTGTCGGCCAGCTGGGTTGCGCGCCGTTCGGCCGAAGCAAGGGCTGCGGCGAGTGCGGTGTCGGTCGCCTTCTGTTGTGCACGCGCGACTGCGACGGGCAGGCTGATCAGGATTGCAGCGTCGAAGAACAGCGCGAGATAGATGCCTACGGCGTCGGGGGGATAACCTGCATTCATCAGCCTCGTGGCAATGCCGGGGGTCGAAACCGACAGGAGCGCGCCGAGGACGTTGTTCAGCAGGGAACCGATGCCCGCGCCGAACAGGCCATACCGCCAGGCGAGCATCATCAGCGGCGGCATGACCAGATAAATGATGTCGAACGCGAGCGGACCATAAATCGCCACGCCGAGTGCCGCGACGATGCCGAGCAGGCCAAAGCCCAGCGCATCGAAACGAACCAACGCCTCCGCCCGGGCGCTGGTGATCGCCAGCAACGGCAGCGACAATACGAACAGTCCGAGCGTGCACGAGATGAACCAGAACGGCATGGAGTCCGGCAGCAGGTCGGGGCCGGCCCCGAGGATCGAGCCCAGCCATAGCGCCATGCATTTCAGCGCAGTCGCCGGCAGGCTGAGCGCGCAAAGCCAGCCCAGCTGGCGGCCCTGAAGAAGGTCGAAATAGGGGCCGAACCGGGCGCGCAGCACTCCCGCGAGAAAGAGATATTGTGCGACGTTGCTGACGCTGAAGAGGACGTTGATGACGAGGTGGCCCGGGCGGAAGACTACCGTTGCGGCCAGATTGCCGAGAAAGGCGCAGCAGATCAGGAGCGGCCAATGGTCCCGAGGCGTGCGGAGCAGCACAGCCAGGGCTATGCCGTTGGCGAGCCAGAATCCGATGGAGCGATCGATCCGCAGGTAGGCCAGGCAGATATTCACGGCGAGGTACATCGTCAGCCCCAGTCCAAGGGCCGATGCGACCCGGATGGCTGCCGCCTTATCAATCATGACGTGTGGCCCGCATGGAGCACCCGGGATATCTCCTGGTTAGGACAAGCGAGAAGTTTTCGGCAGGTTCGGTTTGCCGATATGCCCGACAGCGGGGTTTTCGATGCCGTTGCAGCGGTGATGCGGGTTCGACCGGTAAAGCGGGAGCGGGCCGAATTGGGAATCCGCAACGATCACGCGGCCGGTCCACTCAATGGGTAGATCGGGCTCGGGGACTCGCTTTCGGCCGAAAATCGTGGCCGCGCTACCATTCCGCCCTCCCTCTTCGATAGCGGGATTGAACGTGATGCTGGTCGCTTGGTCAACAGGGAAATCCGCCGATTTCAGTGGGGAGCATGCGAAAAGGCCGGCGCGCGAGCGCCGGCCTTCATTCGTAAGCCAGTGAGGCCCGCGGCCTCGTCAGCGGCAGCGGATATCGTCGTTGCTGCTGCTGCGGTCGATCGATCGGCCCAGCAGCGCACCGAGCGCGCCGCCGATCAGCGTGCCGCCGACGCGGTTGCTGCCGCCGTCGATGACATTGCCGAGCACGCCGCCGCCGATCGCGCCGACGATCAGGCCGGTCGTACCGTCGTTGCGCTTGCAGTAATAGCGCCCGTCCGAACCGCGATAGACCTCGTCCTGATCGGTCAGGCGTCGTTCGGTGTAGCGCGGATCGTCGCGGTAATAACGCGAGGCGTCATAGTTCGTGGTAAAGCGGCTGCTGTCGTTGCCGTCGCGGCGCTGCCAGCGAATCTGTCGGCTGAGTTCATCCATCCGCGCCTGCAGGTTGTCGCGCCGTGCCGGCGTCATATAGCCGCGGCGAGCGTCGCTGCGGATCTGGGCGAGCCGCCGGTTGAGATCGCGCTGTTCGCTGCGGCTGAGCGAGCCGTCCTGCGCGCCGCGGTCGATACGCTGCTGGAGGAATTCGACGCGCTGGCGCAGGTCGGTCGGCGCGCCGTTCCAGAAGGCTTGCTGATCCCAACCCTGATTCGGATATCGGCCTTGGTTGGGATACTGGCTCTGGTTCGGATACTGGCCTTGCCAGCTCGGCTGCGCCAAAGCAGGCGTCGCGCTCAGCACCGTGAGCGCGACAAGACATGCGATTTTCTTTCCTGGCCCTGACATCTTTGCTCTCCTGTGATCAATTATGCGCAAAACAACGCTCGGTCTCAGGGTTTGTTGCATCCGTTGAATCCCTGAGGCGCGCGGGGTCCGGTAAGCCCCTGCCCTACGAGAACGGGCGCGGTACATGTTCCAATCATTGGCTTGGCCGGCGGGGGCTCAAGACCATAGGATCACAGGCAAACCAAAGGAGAGGCCATGTCCGCGCCGAGCTATTTTCCCCTGCCCGTCACGGTCGAGGGCGTGACCGCCGAATGGCTGACCCAGGCGCTGCGGCAGCGGTCACCGGGGGTCACCATTAACGCTTTGGAAGTGGTGGACACTATTTTCACTACTTGCTCGAAGATCCGCCTGCGGCTCGACCGGGACGCGGCGGCAGTGGCTGCCGGGATTCCCGAGCTGGTCATCGTCAAGGGCGGCTTCGAGGAGCACGCGCGCAATCTCGATCACATGCATTTGCGCGAAGTGCGGGGCTATCGCGACGTCTATCCCGAAGTGCCCCTGCCTCACCCCGCGACCTTCTTCGCCGATTTCGATCCCGAGGCCCGCCAGGGCATCATCATCATGGAGGACCTCGTAGCAAAGGGCGTCGAGTGGTGCCACGCGACCCGGCCGCAAAGCCACGAGCAGGTCGCCCGCCGGCTCGGCGATCTTGCCACGTTCCATGCCAGGACCTGGGACAGCCCGGCAATCAAGCCTGGCGGCAAATGGGCAGACCTGGTCGACTTTTTCGAAGTCATGCAGGGCTTCTTCGACGACAAGGCTTCGGAGAAGAACTGGGCGCGGTTTCTCGGGCTGCCTCGGGGCGTGGCCGTATCGAAACGCTTCCAGGACCGGCAATGGATGCACGATGCCTGGGCCAAGGTGATAGCCTATGGCCAGACCCTGCCCTACTGCGTGCTCCACGGCGACATCCACCTCGGCAATCTCTACATCGATACCGATGGCACGCCGGGTTTCCTCGATACCCTGGCTAGCCGGGGGCCGGCGATGCTCGAGGTGTCCTACCATATCTCGGCGGCAGTCGACGTCGCCGAACGCCCGCGCTGGGAAGGCTCGCTGGTCCAGCACTATCTCGACTGCCTCGCGGCGAACGGCACGACCCCGCCGAGCTTCGACGAGGCGATGCACCAGTACGGCGTGTTCCTGGTCTATGCCCACTTCATCTGGATGACGACCGAATCGAAATATCAGCCGGAGACAGTGAATACCGCCAACGCTGCGCGCGTCAGCCAGGCGATGCTCGATCACGACACCGTCGGGCTGGTCGCGGCGCTGTGAATTCGTACGCCCGAACGTAAATTCCATTGGTTGAAGTGCGCTTGCGCAGAATCGGTCGCGGGCGCACATTCTCGGCATAAGAATGGAGAGCGAACGATGCCGCCGATCGCGATGCCACCGGGACTGAAGCTGGCGCAGGACGTAATGACGCCCGCCGAGGAGACGGAACTCATAGCGCTGATCGAGGGGTCCGGCCTCGCCTACACCCCTTACGACAAGGGCAACACGCGTAGCAGCACCTCCTATGGCTGGAAGTACGACTACGCGAACGACAGCTTCGTTCCCTGCAAGCCGATCCCCGAGGGGTTTCGCACGATCGCGGAACGAGCCGCTGCCGCCGCCGGCCTTTCCTGCGACGACTTCGCGGAGTGCCTGCTCAACCGCTACGAGCCTGGAGCGGTAATCCAGCCGCATCTCGACAAGCCGGTTTGGGAGCACGTGGTCGGCATCTCGCTCGGCGTGCCGACGACCATGGTCTTCCGCGAGCCTGCGAGCGGCGAGGAGCGGCCGGTCGAACTGTCGCCGCGCTCGCTCTACGTGCTGGCCGACGACGCGCGATATGTCTGGCAACACAGCCTGCCGCCGATGCAGGGCACGCGCTATTCGATCACCTTCCGCACTTTCTCCGCCGAAGGCCTGCGCCGGCTGGAAGCGTGTCCGGCGGAAATTTGATCAGAAACCGTCGGTTAGCCTGCGCGCTAACGGCTTTGAAACTTCGCGCGTCTATTCAGGGGCTTCCAGGAGGATGCCTTTGACCCACCAGCCCAAGTCAAACGAGCTCGGCTGCACGCGCGGCTTCAGCGAACGCGCCGAGATCGCGCTAGTGTGCGAAGTGCGCCAGGGCATGAACCCCTGGCGGATGGCGCGGCTGGCCGACATGTCGCCCGCCGGATTCCAAATTGCACTGCTGCCGGGCGCGAGGCGCGAGGTGCCGCTCAAGATCCGCATCCCCGGGCTCGCCATGCTCACCGCGCATATCCGCTGGCAGCGCGAAAACGTCGTTGGCTGCGAGTTCGCCGAGCCGCTGCACGTCGCGGTGTTCGATCACATCGTTCGGCAGGCCACGGGCGCCTAGCCGGAAGCGCCTCCCCCGCCGGGAGAGGCGCCAGCGCATCACATATGGATGACGCGGCCGAAAGCGGCGAGCGTCGATTCGTGCATCATCTCGCTCAGCGTCGGGTGCGGGAACACGGTCTGGATGAGCTCGGCCTCGGTGGTTTCGAGCGTCTTGCCGACGACGAAACCCTGGATCAGCTCGGTCACTTCGGCGCCAATCATGTGCGCGCCGAGCAGTTCGCCGGTCTTGGCATCGAACACGGTCTTGATGAAACCCTCGGCCTCGCCCAGCGCAATCGCCTTGCCGTTGCCGATGAAGGGGAAGTTGCCGACCTTCACCTCGTAGCCGGCTTCCTTGGCCTTGGCCTCGGTCAGGCCGACGCTGGCGATCTGCGGATGGCAGTAGGTGCAGCCCGGGATGTTGCGGCGGTCGAGCGCGTGCGGGTGGACTTCGGCGTTGCCCAGTTCCTGCGCGATTGCCTCGGCAGCGGCGACGCCCTCGTGGCTCGCCTTGTGCGCCAGCCAGGGGCCGGCAGTGACGTCGCCGATCGCCCAGACGCCTTTGACGTTGGTCCGGCCGTATTCGTCGGTCTTGATGTTGAAGCGATCGTCGGGTTCGACGCCGATGTCCTCGAGGCCGATGTTCTCGATGTTCGGAACGATGCCCACCGCAGCGATGACGTGGCTGAAGGTGTCCTCGATGATCGTGCCGTCCTTGGCCTTGATCTTGACCGCGACGCCGCTGTCGTTCGCGACGATGTCCTCGAGCTTGGCCGAGGTCATGATCTTCATGCCCTGCTTCTTGAGCGCCTTTTCGAGGAAGGTGGAGACGTCGGCGTCCTCGACGGGCACGACGCGGTCCATCATCTCGATCACGGTCACGTCGGCGCCGATGTCATTATAGAAGCTGGCGAACTCGATGCCGATCGCGCCCGAGCCGATGACGAGCAGCTTCGTCGGCATCTCGGGCGGGGTCATCGCATGGCGATAGGTCCAGATGCGCTTGCCGTCGGCCTTGCCCGTGCGCTTGGGCAGCTCACGTGCGCGGGCGCCGGTGGCGATGATGATATGCTTGGCGTTGAGCTCGGTCGTCTTGCCATCAGCCTCGACCGCGAGCTTGCCGGCACCGGTCAGCTTGCCCGTGCCCATGTGCACGTCGATCTTGTTCTTCTTCATCAGCCCGGTCACACCCTTGTTGAGCTGGGCCGCGACCCCGCGCGAGCGCTTGACGATGGCGTCGAGGTCGGCGCTGATGTTCTCCGCGACCAGGCCATAGTCCTTGGCGTGCTTCATGTTGTGGAACACCTCGGCCGAGCGCAGCAGCGCCTTGGTCGGGATACAGCCCCAGTTGAGGCAGATGCCGCCGAGCAGTTCGCGCTCGACGATCGCCGTCTTGAGCCCCAGCTGCGCCGCGCGGATCGCGGCGACATAGCCGCCGGGACCCGAACCGAGGACGATCACGTCATATGCGTCTGCCACTTGCCTAGTTCTCCTGCTTGATGGGACGCGGCGCTCCCGCCTCATCCACCGCGACGAAAGTGAAAACCGCTTCCGTCACCTTGATCTCAGTTTCTTCAAAACGATGCCGCCGCCAGGCCTCGACATTGATCGCCATGGACGTGCGTCCGACTTTGACCAGCGTACCGTAAACCGAAACTTCGTCGCCGATTTTGACCGGCGCGTGAAACTGCATGCCGTCCATCGCCACCGTCACCGCACGCCCATGCGAATATCGTGCGGCGATGAGCCCGGCGCCACTATCCATAAGGCTCATCAGCCAGCCGCCGAAGATATCGCCGTAGGCATTGGCGTCTGCCGGCATGGCCGAGACGCGGATGACGGGTTCGCTGGTTGGGCCGCCAGCCACTTAGGCCAGCATACCCAGCGGCTTCTCGACGAAGTCCTTGAACGCCGCCATCAGTCGCGCACCGTCAGCGCCGTCCACCGCGCGGTGGTCGAAAGAGCCGGTGGCTGACATGACCGTCGCCACGCCGAGTGCACCGTCGATCACATAGGGCCGCTGCTCGCCCGCGCCGATCGCGAGGATCGTCGACTGCGGCGGGTTGATCACCGCGGTGAACTGCTTGATCCCCATCATGCCCATGTTCGAGATCGAGGCGGTGCCGCCCTGGTACTCGCTCGGCAGCAGCTTGCCCGACTTGGCGCGCTCGGCGAGATCCTTGGTGGCATTGGCGATAGAGGACAGGCTGCGGCCGTCGGCGTCCTGGACGATCGGGGTGATCAGGCCGCCCGGGATCGAGACCGCGACCGAGATGTCGGCGCGGCTGTACTTGATCAGCTCGTTGCCGGCGAAAGTCACGTTGCACTCGGGCACCGCGACCAGCGCCTTGCCCAGCGCCTTGATCAGCATGTCGTTGACCGACAGCTTGACGCCCTGGGCCTTGAGCGCGTCGTTGAGTTCGGCGCGCAGGGCCATCAGCTTGTCGAGCCGGATGTCGACCGTGAGATAGATGTGCGGCGCCTGCTGCATCGATTCCGTGAGGCGCTTGGCGATCGTCTTGCGCATGCCCGAGAGCTTCTCGACGGAATGCGGGATGCGGTCGTCGAGCAGCTTGCGCGTTTCGGGGGCCATGTCCACCGAGGCGGGCTTTTCGGTCGCTGCCGGGGCCGCACTAGCCGTCGGGGCGGGAGCAGGCGCGGCCGCAGCCGGTTCTGCCTGGTCGTTGGCCGGCTTCGCGGTGCCAGCCTTGGCGCCTTCGATGTCGGCCTTGACGATGCGGCCATGCGGACCGCTGCCGGTCACGGCGGAAAGATCGACGCCCTTTTCGGCGGCGAGGCGCTTGGCGAGTGGCGATGCTAGGATACGTCCCTCCTGGTCTTTGAGTGCTATGGGGGATGCTGCAGGTGCCGCTTGCGCAGCGGGAGCGGGTGTCGATGCGGGTGCCGGCTCAGGCTTGGCTTCGGCAGTGGCGGCAGGCGCCGGCGTCTCGGCTTTCGCCTTCGGTGCTGGCGGAGCGGCGCCTTCATCCTCGCCGGTCAGCGTGGCGATGACCGTGCCCACCTTCACGCCGTCGGTACCTTCGGCCACGGCGATCGAGGCGATCTTGCCTTCGTCCACCGCTTCGAATTCCATCGTCGCCTTGTCGGTCTCGATCTCGGCCAGGATATCGCCCGAACGGACTTCGTCGCCCTCCTTGACCAGCCACTTGGCGAGCTTGCCGACTTCCATCGTCGGCGAGAGCGCGGGCATCTTGATCTCGATGGGCATGATGCTGGGGGTCCTCGGCGTTGCCTGCTTGTCCTTGCCCTGTCCTTGGCCAAATTGGCCGGGTTGAGCAAGAACCTTGGGGCAAGAACCTTGCGTAGATCGCGATTGTGACAGATATCGCATCGACGGGGGAACGGCGATGCGCGTCTATCTGGTGGTGATCGACGAGAGCGAGGAAGCGCTGACCGCGCTGCACTTTGCAGCGCGACGCGCGGCAAAGACCGACGGGACGGTCCACCTGCTCGCCGTCGTCGCGCCGCAGCCGTTCAATGCTTTCGCCGGCGTCCAGGCTACGATCGAGGAAGAAGCCCGTTCACGCGCCGAGGCGCTGGCGACCTCGGCGGCGGGCAGCCTGCTGTCCGAAAGCGGCCGCATGCCGGTGATCTCGGTGATCCAGGGCGAAGCCGAGAAAGTCGTGCGCGACTATCTGGCCGAGCATCCGGAAGTTTCGGCGCTGGTGCTCGGCGCGGCCAAGGACGGCGGCCCCGGTCCGCTGGTGCAGCACTTCACCGGGCACCTGTCGCACCTGCATTGCCCGCTGTTCGTGATTCCGGGGGCGTTGAGCGCCGAGGATATCGAGCGGGTGAGCTAGCGCCGCGCTACTTCCGTTTGCCCCTGCCCTGGTGGCGAATATTCCCCGGCCTGCCCCGTTGTCCCACCAGATGCGCGCCCTTGCGCTTCAGCGGCATCGGCTTGCCGCGCTGCTCGATCCGCGCGCCGGCGCCGTGCTCCGGCTCGAACTTGAGAGCGCCGGTCAGCGGGTTGGCCTCGGCCAGCTTCAGCCGCAGCCGGTCGCCGATCGCATAGCGCGTTCCGCTCTGCTCGCCTTCGAGCACGTGGCTCTTCTCGTCGAAGTTGAAACGTTCGGCGCCGAGCGTCGAGACCGGCACCAGCCCGTCGCCGCCCAGCCCGATGATCGTGGCAAAGAAGCCGAACTTCTGCACGCCGGTGATCCGCGTCTCGAACACCTCGCCGACGCGGGCCGAGAGCCAGGCGGCGACGTAGCGGTCGATCGTCTCGCGCTCCGCCGACATGGCGCGGCGCTCGGCATCGCTGATCGCCTCACTGACCTTGGCAAGATCGGCACGGTCGCGCTCGGAAAGACCGGAGCCGGGCGGTAGCGATCCCTTGGGTGCCGGCTGCTCTAGGCCAAAGGAGTCGACCAAGGCGCGGTGGACCAGCAAGTCGGCATAGCGGCGGATCGGCGAAGTGAAATGGGCGTAGCTGCCCAGCGCGAGGCCGAAGTGGCCGACGTTGCGCGGGCCGTAGTAGGCCTGCGTCTGACTGCGCAGCACGGCCTCCATGATCAACGCCTTCTCGGCCTCGTCGGCGATGTCCTTGAGCAGGCGGTTGAACAGGCCCGGCGTGATAACCTGGCCGAGCGCCAGCTTCTTGTCGAAGGTCGAGAGGTAATCCTTGAGAGCGACCAGCTTCTCGCGGCTCGGCGGCTCGTGCAGGCGATAGACCACCGGCGCCACCTTGCTTTCGAGCGCCTTGGCCGCGGCGACGTTGGCGGCGATCATGAAATCCTCGACGACGCGGTGCGCATCGAGGCTCTCGCGCAACCGGATCTCGGCGATGCGGCCTTTCTCGTCGAGCATGACGCGGCGCTCGGGCAGTTCCAGTGCGAGCGGATCGCGCTGGTCGCGGGCCTTGGCCAGCGCACGCCAGGCGGCCCAGAGGTTCTGGAGGCTCTCGTTCGCTTCGCCCGCATCGATACGTGCCTGGGCATCCTCGTAGGCAATGACTTCCGCAATGCGGACGATGGCGCGGGTGAAGCGCCATTGAGTGACGTTGCCCTTGGCGTCGATCGTCAGGTGGCAGGCTATCGCCGCCCGGTCCTCGCCCGCGCGCAGCGAGCAGACGTCGGCCGAGAGCACTTCGGGCAGCATCGGCACGACACGGTCGGGGAAATAGACCGAGTTGCCGCGCTTGCGTGCTTCACGGTCGAGTGCGCCCCCAGGGCGGACGTAGAATGAGACGTCGGCGATGGCGACGAGAGCGCGGAAGCCACCCTCCCCGTCCGGTTCAGCCCAGATCGCATCGTCATGATCGCGTGCGTCGCTGGGGTCGATCGCGACGATCGGCAGGTGTCGCAGGTCCTCGCGCTTGGTTTCGGACAGTGGCAGCTTGGCGGCCGCCTGGGCTTCGCTCAGCACCTCCTCAACGAAGACGTTGGGGATGCCGTGCTTGTGGATCGCGATCAGGCTGAAGGCCCGCGGCGCCAGCGGATCGCCGAGCACTTCGGTGACCCGGACGCCCGAGCGCGGTGACTTGCCCGCGGGTTCGGCGAGCACCAGCTGTCCCTTCTCCGCTCCCCCTAGATCCGAGATCGGCGAGCTGTTGCGCAGCCGCTTGTCGACCGGTGCGAGCCAGGGCTTCCCCGCTCCGTCGAACTCGACCACGCCGAGCAGCTGGTCGGCCATGGCCGGCAGCTTCTTCATTGGATGGGCGCGCCAGCCCGAGCCGACTTCCTCGGTCCGCGCGAGCACGCGGTCGCCCTTGCGCAGCGCCGAACCCCTGCCCTTTTCGATCAGCCGCAGCCGCGGCGGCACCGTGGCGTCGTCGGGTTGCCAGGTGTCGGGGATGGCGATCGCCTCGCCGTCTTCGATGTCGACCACGCGCAGCACGGTGACGCGCGGCACGCCGCCCATGCGGTGGAAGGCGGTGCGCTTGCCGTCGATCAGGCCCTCGTCGGCCATGTCCTTGAGCAGCGCCTTGAGCTGGATCTTCTCCTGCCCATGAAGCTTGAACGCGCGGGCGATCTCACGCTTGCCGGCGGGTTCGGCCGACTGCGCGATGAAATCGAGGATCTGCTGGCGGCTGGGCAGACCTGCGGGAAGCTGGGGTTTGGCGGGCATCGACCGCATGTGGCGCTTTGCGGCGGGCAAAGCAACTGCTCCCCCGCGCAGGCGGGGGAGCAGAACTCAGTACGCCCGGGCGACGTAGATCCGCTGGACGGCCGGCTTGCCGGTAAAGATGCAGGTGCCCGAAACGGGCTCGCCATCCATTGGCGTGTTGCGGATGGTCAGCTTCAGCGCCTTGAGCTTGGTCACGACCTGTTCGAGCTCGTCGCCGGTCGGCTTCGACCAGTCGAGCTCGACCCAGCCGGGGAAGCGCTGGTCGTCGGCATAGACCTTGGCGAGCGCTTCCATAGATCGACGCCGCGGACGATCTGGGCGTCGCGGCGCAGCTTGGCCTCGGCGTAGAGTGCCTGCTGGATGTTGGCGAGTTCGCCGGCCGCATTGGCCAGGAATTCATCCTTGGCCTGGCCGACGAAGTTGGGCTTGGCGTCGTCGCGCCACAGCTTGTCGCGGCGCAGTACCGAGACCTGGCCGCCGGCGGCATCGCGGCCGCCGATCTCGAGGATGATGGGCACGCCCTTCTTGACCCAGGCCCAGCGCTTCTGCGTTGCCTTGCCGGGGCGCTTGTCGAGCAGCACGCGCAGCGGTTCGCCGAGCGCGGTCTGCTTCGCCAGCGCCTTGCGTAGGTCCTCGCAGTAGGCGAGCAGCGCTTCGTCCTCGTCGGTATCGCGCAGCATCGGCAGGATGACGACCTGCTGCGGCGCGACCTGCGGCGGCACGCGCAAGCCGTCGTCGTCGCCGTGGGTCATGATCAGTCCGCCGATCATGCGCGTCGAGACGCCCCAACTCGTGGTGTGGCAGTGGGCCTGCTGGCCTTCCTTGTTCTGGTACTGGATACCCATCGACTGCGCGAAGCCGGTGCCGAGGTAGTGCGAGGTACCCGCCTGGAGCGCCTTGCCGTCCTGCATCATCGCTTCGATCGAATAGGTCGCGACGGCGCCGGGGAAGCGCTCGTTCTCGGGCTTTTCACCGGCGATCACCGGCATGGCGAGCGGTCCTTCGGCGAAGGCGCGGTACATTTCGAGCGCGCGCAGAGTCTCTTCCATCGCGTCGTCGCGGTCGGCGTGGGCGGTATGGCCCTCCTGCCAGAGGAATTCGCTGGTGCGCAGGAACATCCGCGTGCGCATTTCCCAGCGCACGACGTTGGCCCACTGGTTGGTCAGCAGCGGCAGGTCGCGCCACGACTGGACCCAGCGCGCCATGGCAGCGCCGATCACCGTCTCCGAAGTCGGGCGGACGATCAGCGGCTCTTCGAGCTTGGCCTCGGGGTCGGGCACGAGGCCGCCCTTGCCGTCGCCGATCAGCCGGTGGTGCGTGACGACCGCCATTTCCTTGGCGAAGCCGTCGACGTGCTCGGCCTCCTTGGCGAAGTAGCTCAGCGGGATGAACAGCGGGAAATAGCAGTTCTCGACGCCCGCCGCCTTGATCTCGGCGTCCATCAGCTTCTGGATGCGTTCCCAGATGCCGTAGCCCCAGGGCTTGATTACCATGCAGCCGCGCACGCCGCTCTCCTCGGCCATGTCGGCTTCGGATATGACCTCCTGGTACCACTGGGCGAAATCACCTTCGCGGGTGACGGATAGGGCGTGCTTGATCTTGGCGGGCTGATTCATGAGGGCGCTGTTAGCGCCATCGCCTGCCGGACGGAAGGCTTAGCGCCCTGCTTTATCGTCCGAGCGAATCCAGCTTCTTCTGCATCTCGGCCATCTGTTCGCGCAGCGCGGCGAGTTCGTCACGGCTCTCGGCGGTCGGCGCGGCCGCGGTTTCAGGCTTGGTCGCGCCGGGCATGAAGGCCGTGGCCGCGGCCTTGAACATCGCCATGTTCTGCTCGGCCAGGCGGGCCAGCGGATTGTTGCCCAGGCTGTCCTCGAAGGCCTTGTGCAGCTTGACCTGGTTGTTGCGGAAATTGTCCATCGAGGCTTCGAGGTAGTGCGGGATCAGCGACTGCATCGAATTGCCGTACATTGAAATCAGCTGGCGCAGGAAGCTGACGGGCAGCATCTGCTCGCCCGAGCTTTCCTCTTCCATGATGATCTGGGTCAGGATTTGGTGAGTGATGTCGGCGCCGGACTTGGCATCGAGCACTTTGTAGTCGACGTTTTCGCGCGTCATCTTGGCCAGGTGATCGAGCGTGATGTAGCTGGAGGACCGGGTATTGTAGAGCCGCCGATTGGCGTATTTCTTGATGATGACGGTATCGCCGGACTTCTCTGCGCCTTCAGCCATTGCCTGATCCCATTATGTCTCTGCGCGATGTTAGCATTTGCAGCAACCGCAATGCAACATATCTTGCTGCGCAGCAAAGTCCTGACTTGGGAAGAGTCAGCGGCCGAAACGCTGGCCTAGAAGGGTGAACAGCTCGTACTGTGAAAGGCCGCTCGCTGTTGCGGCTTCGACCGGCGCATATTCAGCCTCGACCCAGTCGCCGTCCTTGAGGTCGGGCGCGGTGGAAAGGTCGATGATCGTCATGTCCATCGACACCCGGCCGAGCACCGGCAGGCGGCGTCCCTGCGACAGCATTGCGCCTTTGCTCGACCAGCAGCGCAGGTAGCCGTCGGCATAACCCAGCGCGATCGTGCCGACGCGCATCGGGCCGCTGGCGGTGAAGGTCGCATTGTAGCCGAGGCTGTCGCCGGCCTGGACATTCCGCACCTGCAGTATGGCGGCCATCGGTCGTGCTACCTGCCGGATTGTGCTGGAGAACTCGCACCGCTGGATACCGCCGTAGAGCGCCAGGCCGGGCCGCGTCAGATCGTTGTGATAGGCGCTGCCGAGCGCGATCCCGGCGCTGTTGGCCAAGCTGGATCGGCGGTGCGGTACCGCGCGCTTCACGTCCTCGAAGCGGGTCCACTGCAGTTCGTTGAGCGGCACGTCCTCGTCGGCGGAAGCGAGGTGCGACATCAGCACGTCGACTTCGAGCTGCCCGATCGCCTCGTCGCCGACCTCAGCCATCGGCAGGCCCAGGCGGTTGATGCCGGTATCGACCATCAGGTCGCAGGCGCCGCCTCCTGCCTCGAGCCAGAGCCGCGCCTGGATCGGCGAATTGATCACCGGCTTGACACCCATCGCCTTGGCATAGGCGGCATCGGCAGTGGTCAGCGGGCCATGCAGCACCGAGATCGCGCCGGTAGGCACGTGTTCGGCCACGGCGGCAACCTCGCTCCAGTGCGCGACGAAGAAATTGCCGCAGCCAGCATCGCGCAGCACCGGCACGACCGCGGGCACGCCGAGGCCATAGCCGTTGGCCTTGACCGCGGCGCCCGCCACGGCACCGCCCGACATGGCGTCGAGCGTCCGCCAGTTGCCGGCCAGCGCGTCGCGGTCGATGTCGAGGCGGAGCGCCGCCGGTGGTGGCTCAGGCGTCGTCACTGAACTCGCGAGGCTTTCCGCCCTTGAGGCCCCAGATTGCCACGAGTAGCCCGAAGGCGACCACCACCCAAGTGTACCAGAGGCCGGCATAGGCGTCGCCCGTGCGCGCGTTGATATAGCTGGCGATCAGCGGCAGGAAGCCGCCGAGATAGCCCGCGCCGATGTGATAGGGGATCGACATCGAGCTGTAGCGGATCTGCGGCGGGAACATTTCGGTCAGCAGAGCCGCGACGCTGCCGTAGGTCAGCGCCGACAGTAGACCGAGCGCAGCGAGCAGCGCGCCGATGCCGAACTGCGCGGCGAGGCTGGGCTTCTGGACCGAGAAGTCGAAACCATGCGCGGTCAGTGCAGCTTCGAGCCCGGCCTTGCGCGCCTTGCCGTCGGCCAGCCAGGCCGGGTCGATCGCGATCGGGTTGCCGCCGACCGTGACCGCCAGCTCCGACTGTTGCTGCACCGTATAGGGAACACCGCTGCCGGTCAGTGTCTCGAGAACCTTGCCGCAGTCGCTTTGCTTGCGGCCCGACAGGTCGGCGAAGGGATCGGTGCTGCAGGCTGTGCCGGCCACGACGACCGGCGCGGCCGCGGCGCTCGCCTTGAGACCCGGGTTTGCCAGCGCGCCAAGGCCCCAGAACAGCGGGAACAGCAGCACCAGCGTCGCCGCCGCCCCGATGATGATCGGCAGCTTGCGCCCGACCGTGTCCGACCACTTGCCGACCCAGATGTAGAACACCATCGAGACCATCGCGGCGAGACCGATGATGACTTCCGTCGTGATCGTATCCATGCGCATCGGCCCCTTGAGGAACGACAGCGCCGAGAAGAAGGCGGTGTACCAGATCGTCGTCAGCACGCCGGTCACGCCGAACAGCGCGACGAAGATGCGCTTCTTGTTGCCCGGATAGGTGAAGCTCTCGACGAAGGGGTTCTTGGCGGTCATCCCCGCCGCTTTCATCGCCATGAACACCGGGCTCTCGGACAGCTTCAGCCGCATCCACAGCGAGACCACCAGCAGCGCGATGCTGAGGATGAAAGGCAGCCGCCATCCCCAGCTGGCGAAGACCGCGTCGGGAATGGCCACCTGGCAAACCAGCACGACCAGAACGGAGAGGACGAAACCGCCTACAACGCTCGCCTGGATGTAGCTGGAGAAATAGCCGCGTCGATTGGGCTCGGCATGCTCGGAAACGTAGATCGCCGCGCCGCCATATTCGCCGCCGAGCGCCAGTCCCTGCAGGATGCGCAGCAGGATGACGATGGCCGGCGCCCAGAGGCCGATCGAGTCAGCCGAAGGGATGAATCCCACGCCCGCCGTAGCGATGCCCATCAGGGTGACGGTGACGAGGAAGGTATACTTGCGGCCGAGTTGGTCGCCCAGATATCCGAACAGGATCGCGCCGAGCGGGCGGAATCCAAAGCCAACCGCGAAGCCGGCCCAGACGAGCAGGATCTGCAGCGTCGGATTGTCGCCGGGGAAGAAGGCCTTGCCGATGAACCCGGCCAGCGTGCCGTAGATGAAGAAGTCGTACCATTCGAAGATCGTGCCCGCCGACGAGGCGGCGATCACCAGGCGAATGTCGGACGCGGTGGGCTCCACATCGGCACCCCGGCCCGGTTCCAGCGTGGCTGCAGTTCCCCCCCGACATCGCGTTCTCCGTCTAACCCTCTCGGCGTCCTCTAGCGAGGCATGTCGCCCGTGGGAAGCAGGGAGGATCGGGCGGCCTGCCAGGCAAGGCGGATCGCACCGTGGCGGGCAGGATAGTCGCGCGCGGCGCTGATTGCATCGAGCCCGGGCCAGTCGGGCAAGTCGCCCTCGCCCGCAAGCCAGACGGCAATGGCTTCGTCGGCGGCGCGGATATCGTCGGCGCTGCGGCCGATCGCGGCCCGCGCAAAGATCGCGGCGGCGGCCTGGCCGATGGCGCAGGCTTGCGAGCGCAGCCCGATCCGGTCGATCCGCCCTGCGGCGTCGAGGCCGAGGCCCAGCGCAATCGTGCTGCCACAGCTTTTCGAGCGCGCTTCGCCCTGAAGCGGCAGTGCCGGGTCCCAGGCGAATTCGGCCAAGCCCGTCGCCAGCGCCAGGACGTCCGGTGTGTAGAGCGTGGCCGCACCCGCCATCAGGTCTTCCCGGCGTCTTCCTTGGCTGCGGCTTCGACGGCGGCGCGGCGGCGTTCGCCGATCATCTTGACCAGCGCCTCGCTGCTGGCGTTGACGAAACGGTAGGTTCGCGCCTGGGTTATCCAGTCGGGCCGGCCACCCGGGCCCCAGACCGTGTCATAGCCGAGCACCAGCACCGAGAAGGCCAGCACGACGATGATGAGGCCCTTCACTCCCCCGAAGCCGAAACCGAGCACGCGGTCAATCGGACCGAGCAGCGAGTTGCGACTCTTCGAGCCCAGCCAGTTGGCTACCAGCTTGACCACGGCATAGGGCACCAGCAGCAGCAATGCGAAGGACAGCACGGCGGAGCCGGATTCGGTGCCGACGGTCGGCGTCAACGCCGCGCTCAGCGGCATGTGCAGCGTGTGAATGGCAATCAGTGCGAAGATCCAGGCTGCCAGCGCAAGCATTTCCTGCACGAAGCCGCGCAAGAATCCGGTGACGGCGCCCATCCCGACCAGCAGCAGTACAGCGATATCGAAACCCGTCATGCCGCGTGGAAACTATGCGTCGGACAAAATTCGGTCAATGACATTCGGGAGCAGGGCGATTTCGGCATAACGCATCTCGGTCTCGCGGGTTTCAGCGCCGTTCAGCGCGCCGCCGGGAGGGCCGAAGGCGCGGTTGAAACCCAGCTTGGCCGCCTCGCGCTGTCGGATGCCTGAATGGGCGACGGGTCGGATCTCTCCGGCGAGCGAGATTTCACCGAACCAGACGGCGCTGTCGGGCAAGGGCCGGTCGCCCAGCGCCGAGACGAGCGCGGCGGCAACCGCGAGATCGGCGCCCGGATCGGACAGACGATAGCCACCAGCGACGTTGAGGTAGACTTCGGCCGAGGAGAAATTGAGCCCGCACCGCGCTTCCAGAACCGCGAGCAGCATGGCCAGCCGCCCACTGTCCCAGCCGACCACCGCACGGCGCGGCGTTGCCCCGCTCTGCAGGCGGACGATCAGCGCCTGGATTTCGACCAGCACTGGCCGCGTTCCTTCCATCGCCGGGAACACTGCGCTGCCGGGCACCGGGTTCTCGCGGCCCGAGAGGAACAGCATCGAGGGATTGCCGACTTCCTCCAGCCCTTGCCCGGCCATGGCGAAGACGCCGATCTCGTCGACGGGGCCGAAGCGGTTCTTGATCGAGCGCAGGATACGGTATTGATGGCTGCGCTCGCCCTCGAAGCTCATCACGACGTCGACCATGTGCTCGAGCACGCGCGGGCCGGCGATGCTGCCGTCCTTGGTGACATGGCCGACGAGGACCAGCGCGGTACCGTTCTCCTTGGCGTAGCGGATCAACTCGAAGGCGCAGCCGCGTACCTGGCTGACGGTGCCGGGGGCGCCTTCGATCTGGTCCGAATGCATCGTCTGGATCGAATCGATCACCAGCAGTGCCGGCGGTGCCATCGTCCCGAGCGTCGTCAGGATATCGCGCACCGAAGTCGCCGCGGCGAGCTGGACCGGTGCCTGGGCGAGCCCCATGCGTTCCGCGCGCATCCGCACCTGGCCGGCAGCTTCCTCGCCGCTGATATAGACGACCTGCCCTCCGGCCAGCGCGATCTTCGCCGCGGCCTGCATCAGCAGCGTCGACTTGCCGATCCCGGGATCACCGCCCATCAGGATCGCCGATCCCGGCACCAGACCTCCGCCCAGTGCGCGGTCGAATTCGGCGAGGCCCGTGGCACGCCGCTTGAGCTCCTGGCCCGGCGCGTCGAGCGGTTCGAAGGCGATCGGCCGCCCGCCCGAAGAGAGATTGTGCTTGGCCGAGAACACGGTCTCGGGCGCGTCCTCGCTCAGCGTGTTCCACTCGCCGCAGTCGGCACATTGTCCCTGCCAGCGGAACGAGACGCTGCCGCAGGCCTGGCAGATATAGCGGCGCTTGGGTTTAGCCATGGGCGCCGGCTTATCGGGAACGTAAAGGGAACGCAAGGCTCGAAACGAATGCTTGGCACTGCGCCGTCGGCGCGCCATGCTGTTCACAAGAACAGCATAAGCGGAAGGCGGAGAGATGTTCCACAAGAACGACCTGTTTCACACCAACATCGGCTTCGACATGCGCGTCCCCGATTTCGGTGCGCCACCGCTGACGGTTTACGAAGAAGCGCTGAAGATGATCGAATATGCCGATGCGAACGGTATCGACAAGGTCGATTTCCAGGAACACCACCAGTCCGAGGACGGTTATTGCCCGGTCCCCTTCCTGATCGGCACGGCCGCGGCTGCGCGGACCAAGCACATTTCCATCGTGCTTGGCGCGGTGATCCTGCCGTTCCACGATCCGGTGAAAGTTGCCGAACAGATCGCCGTAGCCGACCTGATCAGCGGCGGCCGGTTCTACACTGTGCTTGCCGCCGGCTACTCGCCCACCGAGTTTGCCGCCTTCCGCGTCAGCCTGAAAGATCGCGCGCGGCTTATGGACGAAGGCTTCGACATCATCCTGCGCGCGCTTTCGGGCCAGCGCTTCATGGACAAGGATCGCGAGGTCTTCGTCCGCCCGCTGCCCTCGCGCCCTCCGCACGAGATCGTCTATGCCGGCGGCGGCACACCCGCCGCAGCCCGACGGGCGGCGCGCTTCGGATTGCCGATGTGGCCGATGAACGACGCGATCATGGTCGACTACGAGGCCGAATGCGCGAGGCTGGGCAAGCAGCCGGGGCGCTATATCCGCGGGATGACCTCGCTCTACATCACCGAGGATCCCGAGCGGGGCTGGCAGGAACTCGGCCCCCATCTGCTTCACTACATGAAGAGCTATGCCAAGTGGAGCGAGAGCCCCGGCCAGTCAGCCTCGCCGCTCCACGGGCTCGATACCATCGAGAAGATCCGGGCCGCAGATCTCGTCAAGGTCGTAACGCCTGACGAAGCGATCGCGATCGGTCGCACGCGTTCGGTCGGCCTGCAACCGCTGCTCGGCGGCTTGCGTCCGGATCTAGGCTGGAAGAGCCTGCACCTGTTCGTCGAGAAGGTCCTGCCGGCGATCAAGGACGCTCCGGCTGAATGGCGCAAGAGCCAGGGGCTTTAAGCCACCCTTTACGCGGAGCCGCTAAGCGGGGGTGATGGCGGCACATTCGCAGCAGGGAAGGCTCGGCGAGCTCGACGCATTGCGCGGCATTGCCGCGATGCTCGTGCTGCTGTTCCACTATACCGCGCATAGCGAGGCCGTACTGCCCGCTGCCCGGCACATCGCCCATGGCCTGTCCTGGGGGCATTACGGCGTCCAGCTGTTCTTCGCGATATCGGGTTTCGTCATCCTGATGACGCTCGAGCGGACCGCGAGCAGTGCCGATTTCCTCGTCTCGCGCTTTGCCCGGCTGTTGCCGGCCTATTGGGCGGCGGTGCTGTTCACCAGTGCCAGCGTCGTGCTGCTGGGCGCGGAGGTGCTGGCCCAGCCTGGCCCGATCATTCTCACCGACCTGTCGATGCTCCAGGGCTTCCTCTATCTGCCCTCGGTCGATGGGGTCTACTGGTCGCTGACGGTCGAATTGGCCTTCTACTTCTGCATGTGGAGCCTGTGGCGCGCACGCCTGCTCGGGCGGATCGAAGCGATCTTGCTCGGTTGGATCGGGTTGACGGTGCTCTGGTGGCTGGTCCCGGCCCTGCCCTCACGCGTCGGCATGGTGCTCATCGTGCGCTATATTCCCTTCTTCGCGATTGGCATGGCTGCCTACCGCGTTCGCACTGGCGCGCGACGGTGGAGCGAGCAGCTTCCGCTGCTAGCCTCGGGGCTCGCTGCGGTCGCCCTCGTCGAGTCGCCGGAATCCGCCGCGGTCTATGCAAGCGTCGTCGCGATCTTCGCGCTTCTCGTCGGCGGCAAGCTGGGCTGGCTGGCGAACCCGCCGCTGCTGTGGCTCGGGGCTCTGTCCTACACGATCTACCTGATCCACCAGAATTTCGGCTACGCCTTGATCGCCGCCCTGGAACGAGCCGGCTTCGCCCCATGGGCGGCCTTGCTTTGCGCAATCGCCGCGACGCTGACAGTCTCCCAGCTCATCCACAACCTGGTCGAGCAGCCGGCGCTGCACGGCATCAGGACGCGGTGGAAGCAGCGCGGCGAACGCGATCCCTTACCCGCCGCAGAATGAGACCTAGAGGTGGCGGTCGTGTTCTTCCGCCATCTGGTCGAAAGCTTCGCGGATATCTGGCATCGCCAGTGCGTCGGCGTAGATCTTGCCGAAGGATATCTTCCCCGGAGCATCCCAGGTTTCGGGCTGCCAGAGCCCGGCCCTACGTGCGGAGCGGACGCAGTGGAAGGCCGCCCGGTCGATGTCGATGCGGATCGCCAGCACCGCCGGCTTGCCACGGGCCGATAGCCGCGCGCAGATCGTCGTGTCGTCGAGCAGCGTAGCCCGGCCGGAAATGCGCAGGATCTCGTCGGTCGCTGGCCTGACGAACATCAGCCCGACGCGCGGATCGGCGAGCATGTTGCCGAGCCCCAGCGCAATGCCATTGCCGTTGCGCTCGGGGATCAGCAGCGTCCGCTCGTCCAGCACTTCGACGAATCCCGGTTCATCCCCCTTCTGGCTGATCTCCAGGCCCCAGGCGCCGTTGGTGGCGAGGGCCAGGAAAGGGCTGCGCGCGATGAAGGCGATGCCCTGGTCGCAGAGCCGATCGCGCAATTTGGCCGATGCTTTCGGGCCCGGATCGGGAATGAGTTCGCGCAGCTGGGCCAGCGAAGTGATCTGCACCATGTCCGTTCTCCCGCCGATTGGGTTCACGATCTCGATGCAGCCAGACTAGGCCGGATGCGTTTTAGCGATAGAGGCACGGGCGGGCTCATCGCGCCCGCGATTGCCGCGGGGGATTGATCGCGAGGACGATCCCATCCATCCCTGCGCGACAGAACAGGGGCAAGCATGCGCCAGAAGGAACTCCGCATTGCGCTGATCTGCTACGGCGGGGTCAGTCTTGCGGTCTATATGCACGGAGTCACCAAGGAGCTGTGGAAGCTCACCCGGGCCAGCCAGGCGGTCGCCGCGGGGAGCGGCAAGCTGGCCGGCGTCGAGCATGTCTATCGCCGACTGCTCCAGCGGATCGAAACCGAGAAGGGTTTGCGGCTTCGCGTCATGAACGACGTGATCGCCGGCGCGAGTGCAGGCGGGCTCAACGGCGTGTTCCTCGCCCAGGCAATCCATTCGGGTCAGTCGCTCGAACCGTTGACCCAGCTCTGGCTGGAGCGTGCCGACGTCGACGTGCTGCTTGATCCCGATGCGCGGCCCTGGTCACGCTTCGCCAAGTTCTGGGCGCAACCGCTGGTCAGCTGGATGCTGCGACGGCCGGGCAACGTCGTTACCGCCAGCGTCGCGCCCGAGACGCGCGCCGAGGTGCGCGGCAAGCTGTCGCGCCTGATCCGCTCGCGCTGGTTCGAGCCGCCGTTCGGCGGGCTCGGCTTTGCCCGCCTGATCGCCGAAGCGCTGACTGCCATGGCGGAGACCGAAGCCGGGCCGCCGCTGTTGCCGCCGGGCCACCCGCTCGACCTCTTTGTCACGGCAACCGATTTCAAAGGCCACATGGAATCGCTGCGGCTGCACAGCCCGCCCCTTGTCCAGGAGTCCGAGCATCGCCTGTCGATCGGCTTCCGTGCGGTGACGCCGCTCCGATCCGGCGGTGCGCTGGCGCCGGTGCCCGAGCTCGTCTTCGCCGCCCGTGCGACCGCCAGCTTCCCGGGCGCTTTCCCCGCGCTACAGCTCTCCGAGATCGACACCCTCGTCGCGGAGCGCTCTATGGCCTGGCCGACCCGCGCCGCTTTCGTCGAGCGCGTCATGCCCGAGCATGCGCGCCGTGGCGCGGCCGAGGGCGTCTCGCTGATCGACGGCTCGGTGCTGGTCAATGCGCCGTTTGCAGATGCCATGGGCGTGCTGCGCGACCGACCTGCACAGCGCGAGGTCGACCGGCGTTTCGTCTACATCGACCCCCGGCCCGACCGCATCGGCGGCCTGACCCGCGACGATCCGCATCCGCCGGGCTGGTTCTCGGTGATCTTCGGCTCGCTGTCCTCGATCCCGCGCGAGCAGCCGGTGCGTGACAACCTGGAAGAAATCGCCAGCCAGTCGAGCGAGCGCGTACAACTGCGCACGATCGTCTCGGCGCTGCGGCCCGAAGTGGAGGCGACGGTCGAGAAGCTGTTCGGCTTCACCCTGTTCCTCGACCGGCCTACGGTTAAGCGCCTCGTCGCCTGGCGGGCCAAGGCGCAGCAGGCCGCGGCCGAGCAGGCGGGCTTCGCCTACCACGGCTATGCCCAGGTCAAGTTCGCCGGCGTGGTCGGCATGCTGGCCGAGATGATCCACGACGCAGCGCCGGGCCTTTCGCTGTCCACGCCCGAACCGATCGCCGCGCACCTCACCGCCTGGCTCGCCGCCAACGGACTGGACCGCATTTCGGACTTCAAGGGCGGTGCGACCAAGGAGGCGATCGCCTTCTTCACCGAGCACGACCTGCCTTTCCGCATCCGCCGTCTGCGGCTGCTCGCGCGGCGGCTGACCCAGGACTGGGAGGGTGAAGGCGGCGAAGTGGCCGAGGAAGCACGCGAGAAGGCGCGCGAGGCGGTCTACAACGCGCTGTCGCTCTATTTCGACCGCGAGTCCTCCGATTGCATGGGCGAGGACTTCCCGAAGCTGGCCGACAAGGTGTTCACCGACCCTGGCACCGTGCTGGCGGGCATTTCCGAACGCCGCCGGCTCGCCGAGACCGACCTGCTGGTCGACGCCATGCTCGCTGCTGCCATGGCCGACATGCCGACCGCGCTGCGCCGGCGCATGCTGCTCGCCTACCTCGGCTATCCGTTCTACGATACCGTGACCCTGCCCCTGCTACGCGGCGAAGGGCTGACCGAGTTCGATCCGGTCAAGGTCGACCGCATCTCGCCCGATGACGCCCGCTCGATCCGCGCCGGCGGCACTCACGCCACCTTGCGCGGCGTTGAGTTCTACAACTTCGGAGCCTTCTTCAGCCGCGCCTACCGCGAGAATGACTACCTCTGGGGCAGACTCCACGGCGCGGAACGCATGGTGGACCTGGTCGCCTCGGCCATGCCCGACAACCTGACGCTTTCGGCCGAGGAAATGCAGGCCTTCAAGCGCGAGGCTTTCCTGGCGATCCTCGACGAGGAAGAGGCACGGTGCAATGCCGACCCGGGACTGGTGCGCGGGATCAGAGATGAGGTGGCGGGCGGTTAGGGGCGCGTATTACACGCAGTCACCCTTAGCCGGCGGGTATCCTGTTGATGATACTACGAGCCGATGCCGACCTCGAACGCGCCAGTTCAAAAAGGGCAAAACCGTGAGTGATCATCAGCAAAGGCACGTAGAGGGTCGGTATCAGATAGGCGGCCCCCAAGGCTCCTGCGTGCTCCGGAAGTCCACCCCGGACGGCATTCCAGTAGTCGAGTAGGAGATCGGTCGTTCCCACGAGGTTGAAGGCGACGACGAAGGTCCAGAAAGCCGGACGAAGCCGTACGGAGGCCATGACCAGAATGGCCAGCAGGGCCGTGGCGAGGTCGCCGTATGCGGCCGCCGGCGCGAAGCCGCCAGGGAGGTCCGGTCCCATGACGCCAGGAACGAGGAAAACGAGACCGAAGAATCGAAAGCTGTGCAGGCTGGCGATGGCATGGTGAGCACGCAGCCGGCTCATAGACCGGAGCCGGGGTAGGCCGTAGCTCCAAAAGCAGAGCAGCCATGCCACATAGCCAAGCATCATTTGCGTGAGGAAAATCAATCCGGTCGGCATTCGAGCCTCCTGTTCGATTCAGGAGGCCATCTTATGGTGAGCGCTATCGCTCAACTATCCGATATAATATGCATAGCCTGTGAAGCAGAACTACACAGTAAGGCATGGTGCGCTGGAAGGCGTCGAGGCTTTCCTTGTTGTTGCCCGGCTCCGCAGCTTTCGGCGTGCTGCCAATGAGCTAGGCGTGACACCCTCCGCGGTAAGCCAGACGGTCCGCAGTCTCGAAGCACGGTTGGGCGCGGCGCTTTTCACGCGCACGACGCGAAGCGTCGGTTTGACCGAAGCCGGACAGCGTTTCTTCGACCGCGCCGCGCCCGCTTTCGCCGAACTCGTTGCCGCCGGGGAACTGGCTCGCGATCTTGGTCAGCGTCCCACCGGATTGCTCCGTCTTTCCGTGCCGCGAGGTGTCGTGCCGCTGATCCTTGAGCCCGTGATCGGGTCGTTTACCCAGGCCTATCCGGAGATAGAACTGGAGATTGCCGCGAGCGAGGAGATGGTCGATCTCGCGGCGGGCGGGTTCGATGCCGGAATCCGCTTTGGCCAGTTCATAGCACCTGACATGGTGGCGGTTCGGCTCACGCCGCCCTTTCCCTTCGTCGTCGTTGCCAGCCCGGACTATGTCGCACGCCATGGTCGCCCGGGAAAAGTGGCGGATCTGAACGGGCACGCCTGTTTGCGCATTCGCCGTTCGAACGGCGCGATCGCCCACTGGTCCTTCGTGGAAGGCGATGAACGGATCGACGTGGCGGTCTCGGGGCCGCTGATCGCCCATGACTACCCGACGCTGCTTGGCGCGGCGATCCGGGGCGTGGGCCTGGCGCAGGTGCCGGGGCCGCTAGTCCGTGCGCCGATCGCCGAAGGAACGCTCGAATCCATGCTCAATGACCAGGCCGTCATGACGCCGGGCGTATTCCTGTATCATCCGGGCAGGCGACAGATGCTTCCCAAGCTCCGGGCCTTCATCGACCATATCAAATCCGCGGCCTGATGCAGCGCTAGTCGGTCAGGTCGTTCCAGGCTTCCTTGAGCCTTTCGAAGAACCCCTTGGAGCCGGGGCATTCGTCGCCCGTCTCGGTCGCCTGCAACTCGCGCAGCAGTTCCTTCTGGCGGGCGCTGAGCTTGGTCGGCGTCTCGACCGCGATCTCGACGACGAGGTCGCCGTGCCCGCGGCCCTGGAGCACAGGCATGCCGGCGCCGCGCTTGCGCAGCTGCTTGCCCGACTGGATGCCGGCCGGAATGTCGATCTTGTGGCACTGGCCGTCGAGGCCGGGGATCTCCACGTCGCCGCCGAGCGCGGCGGTGGTAAAGGTGATCGGCACACGGGTGATCAGGGTCGTCCCCTCGCGCTCGAACATCTTGTGCCGCTTGACGTGGAGGAAGATGTAGAGGTCGCCCGGAGGCGCACCGAACGGTCCCGCCTCGCCCTTGCCGGAGACGCGGATGCGGGTGCCGGAATCGACGCCCGGCGGCACCTGGACTTCGAGCGTCTGGGCTTGGTCGACTCGCCCTTCCCCGCCGCAGGCGCGGCAAGGCTTCTCGATCACTTCGCCGCGGCCGTGGCAGGTCGGGCAGGTACGCTCGACCATGAAGAAGCCCTGCTGCGAGCGGACCTTGCCGTGGCCACCGCACATGTTGCAGCGGCGCGTGCCGGTGCCCGGCTCGGCGCCCTGGCCGTTGCAGGGTTCGCAGAGCTGCGAGACCTCGATCTCGATCTCGGCCTTCTTGCCGTGGAAGGCCTCGTCGAGGCTGATTTCCATGTCATAGCGCAGGTCGGCACCGCGGCGCGCCTGCTGGCGACCGCCGCCACCGAAGGCGCTGCCGAAGATCGATTCGAAGATGTCGCCGAAATCGCCGAAGCCCTGGGCGCCGGCATTTCCGCCGCCGCCATTCTGGAACGCCTCGTGGCCGAAGCGATCATAAGCGGCGCGCTTCTGTGGATCCTTCAGGCAATCGTAGGCCTGGCTGATCGCCTTGAAACGCGCTTCCGAATCCTGGCAGCCCGGGTTCTTGTCCGGATGATATTTCATTGCGAGCTTGCGGTACGACGACTTGATCGTCGAATCGTCGGCCGTACGCTCGACCTCCAGCAACTCGTAAAAATCGGCTTCGACGCTAGCCATTCAATTCAAACCCCCGAACACCAGATCGTCATTCCCGCCAAGGGCTTCGCCTCTCGCGGAAATGACGAAACTGGTTCCGTCCGTCAATTCAGCCCTTGTTTTCGTCCACTTCCGAGAACTCGGCGTCGACGACGTCATCGTCACCGGCCGGAGCCTCGGCGCCCGGGGAAGCACCCGCGGCCTGCTCCTTCTCGTAGATGGCCTGACCCATCTTCATCGCGACGTCGGTCAGGGCCTGGGCCTTGGCGGTCATCTCCGCGGCATCGCCGCTTTCGATAGCCATCTTGGTCGCGGCGATGGCGGCCTCGACTTCGCCCTTGAGCCCGGCGTCGATCTTTTCGCCGTTCTCCTCGAGCTGGCGCTCGGTCGCGTGGACCAGGCTGTCGGCGTTATTGCGCGCCTCGGCCGCTTCGCGCCGCTTCTTGTCCTCTTCGGCGAACTTCTCGGCGTCACGGACCATCTGGTCGATGTCGCTGTCCGAAAGGCCGCCCGAGGCCTGGATGCGGATCTGCTGTTCCTTGCCCGTGCCCTTGTCCTTGGCGCTGACGTTGACGATGCCGTTGGCGTCGATGTCGAAGGTCACCTCGATCTGCGGCACGCCGCGACGCGCCGGCGGGATGCCGAGCAGGTCGAACTGGCCGAGGATCTTGTTGTCCGCGGCCATTTCGCGCTCGCCCTGGAACACGCGTATGGTCACCGCCTGCTGGTTGTCCTCGGCGGTCGAGTAGACCTGGCTCTTCTTGGTCGGGATCGTCGTGTTGCGGTCGATCATGCGAGTGAACACGCCGCCCAGCGTCTCGATGCCGAGGCTCAGCGGGGTCACGTCGAGCAGCAGCACGTCCTTGACGTCACCCTGGAGCACGCCCGCCTGGATCGCCGCGCCCATGGCGACGACTTCGTCGGGGTTGACGCCCGTGTGCGGTTCCTTGCCGAAGAAGTCCTTCACGACTTCGCGGACCTTGGGCATGCGCGTCATGCCGCCGACGAGGACGACCTCGTCGATGTCAGCGGCCTTGAGGCCGGCATCGACCAGCGCCTTGCGCATCGGCTCCTTGGTGCGCTCGATCAGGTCGGCGACCATCTTCTCGAGGTCCGAACGGGTCACCGTTTCGACGAGGTGCAGCGGCGTGGTGCTGCCGCCTTCCATGCGCGCGGTGATGAAGGGCAGGTTGATCTCGGTCGAGGCCGTGCTCGACAGCTCGATCTTGGCCTTCTCGGCGGCTTCCTTCAGGCGCTGAAGAGCGAGCTTGTCGGTCTTCAGGTCCATGTTCTCCTTGGCCTTGAACTTGTCCGCCAGCCATTCGACCAGCTTGGAGTCGAAGTCCTCGCCGCCGAGGAAGGTGTCGCCGTTGGTCGACTTCACTTCGAACACGCCGTCGCCGATCTCGAGGATCGAGACGTCGAAAGTGCCGCCGCCGAGGTCATAGACCGCGATGGTCTTGCCGTCGTTCTTCTCGAGGCCATAGGCCAGCGCCGCCGCGGTCGGCTCGTTGATGATGCGCAGCACTTCGAGGCCGGCGATCTGGCCGGCGTCCTTGGTCGCCTGGCGCTGCGCGTCGTTGAAGTAGGCCGGCACGGTGATGACGGCCTGCGTCACGGTCTCGCCGAGATAGCTCTCGGCAGTTTCCTTCATCTTCTGGAGGATGAAGGCCGAGATCTGGCTGGGCGAATAGTCTTCGCCGCCGGCCTGGACCCAGGCGTCGCCGTTCTTGCCCTTGACGATCGTGTAAGGGACGAGCTCGGTGTCCTTCTTGGTCACCGGATCGTCGAAGCGGCGGCCGATAAGGCGCTTCACCGCAAAAATCGTGTTGTCGCCGTTGGTCACGGCCTGGCGCTTGGCCGGCTGACCGATCAGGCGTTCGCCATCCTTGGTGAAGGCGACGATCGAAGGCGTCGTACGCGCGCCTTCGGCATTCTCGATGACCTTGGGCTTGCCGCCGTCCATCACGGCGACGCAGCTGTTGGTGGTCCCGAGGTCGATACCGATAACTTTAGCCATTATTTCCCCATTTCCTCGCGTCGTTTGTGACACCGCGCGGTGTGCCTCCCATCAAGGCAAGGCAGCTCGGCGGCTCGATGACGTTCCCAACCGGAACTATCGTCGCAGCGCGATATAGGAGCGGTTTTTCTTGGCACAAGACCGTTCGAGCATTAGCGGAAGGCTTCGGGCGCCAGTGTTTGCGGGATGTCTGAAACAAAGGAATAACGCGTGAATCTCGCCACTTTCAAACCCCGCGCCACCCTCGTCCTTGCCGCGCTATCGCTCGCAGCCTGCCAGCAGAACAAAGCGCCGCAAGCGCCGGCGACCACCGCTGCTGCGCCAAACGAGGCTGCGCCAGACGCCAAGCCGGGGATCACGGTCAGCGGCGGCGTGCTGGTCCTGCCGGCGGTCAAGGGCAACCCGGGCGCCGCCTATTTCGATCTGAGCAATGGCGGTCCGGCGGTTTCCGCCGTGGCCGCGATCTCGATCGACGGTGCCGGCAAGGCCGAGATGCACGAGACGTCGGGCGGCTCGATGGCGCCGCTGAAGGAACTAAGCGTGAAGCCGGGCGAGACGGTGAAGTTCGCCCGCGGCGGCAAGCACGTCATGGTCTTCGACATCGCCGAGACGGTGAAGCCCGGGGGAACCGTCGAGATGACGCTGACCTTCGCCGGCGGCGACAAGGTCTCGGCACCACTCAAGGTTCAATCGGTGACCGATGCCATGAGCGGCGACATGGCGGGCATGGACCCAGGGAGCAAAAACTGACAGCCTGCCCGGTCGGTGGCGAACGCCCGCTGACCGCGGGCGAGCGGGCGCTGGTTCGCTCGGTCTTCGGCGATGCGATCGATTGCGATCGGGTCCGGATCAAGCGGCGGCGCTGGCATCCGTTACAGCCGGCGCGGATCACCATGGCGCCGACGGGCCATCTCCATTTCCCGCCGGGCTCGCCCGCCTATTGCGAGGATTTCGGCATGGCCGAACTCGGCCGACAAGGGCTGTTCGTTCACGAGATGACGCATGTCTGGCAGACACAGCAGCGCGGCAAGTTCTATCTGCCGCTGATGCGGCATCCGTTCTGCCGTTATGACTATGTCCTCGAACCGGGCCGGCCGCTGGATCGTTATGGGATCGAGCAGCAGGCCGAGATCGTTCGTCACGCCTTTTTGCTCGAACAGGGCGGGGCCGTTGCCGAAGCTGCGCCCCTCGCGTCATATCGCGCGATCATGCCGTTCAAGCCTCAATCGTAAGGTTTGTATCCGGGCTGCGCGGGCTCGCCGAAGTCTGCCAGAACCTCATCGAATACCGCTTGGACCGCGAACTTGAGATCGGGGTGCGAGATCACGTGCTTCCTGCCGTTTTCCACCGCGGCAGCGATCGCGCGGCCGACCCAGATAGGCTCCATGAAGTTCATCGGTTTGGTCATGATGGCCGCGGTGTAGCGTCCTCTCGAAGACGTCGACATGAAGCTGCGCGTTCGGCCGGGATAGACCGCCGAGACCGTGACGCCGTGCGGCGCCAGCTCGGCGCGCAGGGCATCGGTCATGCCTTTCACGGCGAATTTCGTGGCTGAATAGGTGGCCATCATGCCTGGAGCGATAAGGCCGTTGGCCGAACAGGTGTTGCAGATATGACCATAGCCTCTCGCGATCATGTCGCGGGCAAAGGTCCTGACACCGTTGTAGACGCCGTAGACATTGATCTGCATCGCGCTGTCGAACACTTCGGGCTCGATATCGGCGAGCAGTTCCCAGTCGATCGAGATGCCGGCGTTGTTGCACAGCACATCGACCTGACCGAAACGGGCCAAAGCAGCTTTGCGAGCGGAAGCCCAGCTGTCGAGCGATGTCACGTCGATCGGAATGGCTAGGGCGTTCTCACCATATTTGGCCGCTTCGGCCTCGGCGCGGGCCAGCGCTATGTCGGCGATGATGACCTTGGCGCCATTCTCTACGAAGGCTTCGGCGATGCCGGCACCGATACCGCCGCCACCGCCCGTCACGAAGACTACCTTGTTCGCTAGTTCCATCCGACTCTCCGAATCTTTTACGACATTCTTGTCGCAAAAGATTCGGGTCGAGGGAAGCGAATGCCTTAGCAATTGCGGTCGTAGTAGCGGTCGCCATTGCGATCACGACGATAGCAGCCGCGATCATCCTTCGATTTCGTCGAACCGGCAACGGCACCGGCCGCAGCGCCGATTGCGGCGCCGGCGCCGACGTCACCCGCCAACGCGCCTACGCCTGCGCCCAGCGCACCACCGGCCAGTGCGCCCTCGCCGGCGTAGTTCGAGGCACAGCCACCAAGAGCCAGGGCGCCAGCGGCCATCACGGGAAGGATAAGAGAACGCATGATCTGTCTCCGAATACGAAAGGTACCTTTCGCAAACGGCTGATTTGCTTCCAAGTTCCGTGATGTTCTGCACTTAACCGCTGAGGTCGGGCGCTCAGTCCGGCTTCTTCGCCACCGCAACCATGGCCGGACGCAGCAGTCGATCCTTGATCATGTAGCCGGCTTGGAGCTCCTGCACGATCGTGCCCGGTTCGGCATCCGACGGCACTTCGAGCATGGCCTGGTGCTGGTTGGGATCGAGCGGCATGCCCTTGGCGGCGATGCGACTGATCCCGTGCATGCCGAAAACCTTGTCGATCTCGCGCGAGGTCGCCTCGATGCCGGCGACAAGGCTCTTGAGCTTGTCGTCCTCGCGCAGGTCGGCAGGAATCGCTTCGAGCGCACGCGAAAGATTGTCGGCGACCGACAGAATGTCCCGCGCGAAGCCCGTCGCGGCATAGGCGCGGCTGTCGGCGATATCCTTCTCGAGCCGGCGACGCACGTTCTGCGTCTCGGCCTTGGCGTAAAGCACGTCCTGCTTGGCGGCTTCGAGCTGGTCGCGCAGCGCAGCGATCTCGTCGCCGCCCTTCTCCAGCAGCTCTTCCGGCACGCCCTTCAATTCTTCGGCCACCGCCGCATCGTTCTGCGGCTGCGTCTTGTCATCGCTCATTATAAGTAGGTTCCGCTATCCAATTAGCTTGCCCAGGCTCTGGGCGGTGAAATCCACCATGGGGACAACGCGCGCATAATTCAACCGCGTCGGCCCGATAACCCCGACCACGCCGACCACCTTGCCCTCGCGGTCGCGATAGGGTGAGGCGATCACCGAGGAGCCCGAAAGCGCGAACAGTCGGTTCTCCGAACCGATGAATATCCGCGTCGATTCAGCCTCGCGCGCGAGGTCGAGCATTTCGGCGACCGACTGCTTGTTCTCGAGATCGTCGAGCAGCAGGCGGACGCGTTCGAGGTCGCTGAGCATGCCCTCATCGAGGAGGTTGGCCTGTCCGCGGACGATCAGCACGGGACGCCGCGCCGCGTCCTCGCTCCATACGGCGATACCGCGCTCGACCAGATCGCGGCTAGCCGCGTCGAGAGCCGATCGGCCCGAGGCGATCTCGGCGCGCATCAGCCGCGCCGCGTCGGCCAGGGTCCGGCCAGCAAGGCGGGCGGTGATATAGTTGGACACTTCCTCCAGTGCGCCCGGTGGCAGCGGGCCCGGCAGCGGCAGGATGCGATTCTCGATCCCACCGTCCTCGCCCACCAGCACTGCAAGCGCGCGGTCGGGCGCGAGCGGGACCAGGCTCATCTGCAGGAGCTGCGGCTCGCGGCGCGGCACCATGACGACGCCAGCGCAGGCCGAGAGATCGGACAGCACCGCGCTGGTCGCGGCCAGTGCGTGCTCGATCGGCCCAGGCTGTGCCATCCGCCGTTCGATCGCCGCGCGCTCGTCGGCGGTCGGCTCGGCGGCCTGCATCATGCCGTCGACGAAGAGGCGCAGGCCTACCTCGGTCGGCATCCGCCCGGCACTGGTATGCGGCGCTGCCAGCAGCCCGAGCTGTTCGAGGTCGGCCAGAACCGATCGGATCGAAGCTGGCGACAGGTTCACCCCGCCCGCCCCAGCCAGCGTCTTCGAGCCGACGGGCTGCCCGGAATCGATATAGCCCTCCACCACGAGGCGGAAGATCTCGCGAGCGCGGTGGGTCAGTTCGGTTATCGGTAACGTGGGCATGATTTTGTTATACAGGTTCCACGACATAGGGATCGCTGTCGACCTTGGCCATGGTCTCGATGATCGTGCTCGCCGCGCCCAGGATTTCCGCAGCCTCGTCAGCCTCTTCCGATCGGCAGCCGGCGTCGAACGAATAGGTCTGTTTCGCGTCCGGATAGTCCCAGGTCACCGAGCCATAGGGAAGGTCGAAGATTTCCTTGTCGCACCGGATGCCCTTTTCGTTGGCGGCGCGAACGCCTTCGATATTCGTGACGAAGGCGTTCATGCCGTGGCCTGCCAGACGCAGCCTGAATTTGCGAAGCTGGCCCTTGTCCTTCTGTTCGGCCAGCTTCCAGATCTCGCCTGTCCCATCGGGATTGACCTGCCAGTGCAGGATCACCCGGCCCCAGCTTCGCACCTCGTAGCTGACCGGCCCCGGCAGAGTGCCGGCGCGTTCCGGTTCGGCGGCGTGAAGGCCGACTGGAAGAATGACCAGCATCGAAGCCAGCAGCGTCTTTCGCACAGGCCGATCTCCAAGTGTGCCAAGTCTACCAAGTTTCATTGCCACCACAATGGCTAGAGGATAGGGCGCGGCCAGCTCAAGCGAAAGGGCCAACGGAAAACCCCGTTAGCCGATAGAAAGGATTCCAATGCGACCCTCCGGCCGCGCGCCTGATGAAATGCGCGCCCTGTCTTTCGAGACCAACTACACCATCCACGCCGAAGGTTCGGTGCTGGTCTCGTTCGGCAACACCAAGGTGCTGGTCACCGCCAGCGTCGAGGAAAAGGTGCCGCCGTTCATGCGCGGCAAGGGCGAAGGCTGGGTAACCGCCGAGTACTCGATGCTGCCGCGCGCAACGCATACCCGTGGCAGCCGCGAGGCGGCCAAGGGCAAGCAGTCGGGCCGCACGCAGGAAATTCAGCGGCTGATCGGTCGCGCGCTGCGTTCGGTGGTCGACTTCAAGAAGCTCGGCGAGCGCCAGATCGTGCTCGATTGCGACGTGATCCAGGCCGACGGCGGTACGCGCACCGCGGCGATCTCGGGCGCCTGGGTGGCGCTGCGCATCGCCATCGACAAGCTGATGACCGCGGGTCTCGTCAAGGAAGACCCGATGCCGCGCCGCGTCGCGGCGGTGTCCTGCGGGATCTGCGAGGGCGTGCCGGTGCTCGATCTCGACTATATCGAGGACAGCTCGGCCGACGCCGATGCCAACTTCGTGCTGATCGAGGGCGGCCATATCGCCGAGGTCCAGGCCACGGCCGAAGGCGCGACCTATGACGAGGAAGGGCTGCTGCGCCTGCTCCGCCTTGCCCGCATCGGTTGCGACAAGATCTTCGCGGCCCAGGCCAAGGCCGTCGGCCGGTGAGCGAAGCGCGCCTCGGCTCCGAAACGCTGGTCATCGCGACGCACAACGCGGGCAAGCTCAAGGAGATCGGGGCGCTGCTCGCGCCTTATGGCGTGAACTGCATCTCGGCCGGATCGCTCGGGCTGCCCGAGCCGGCCGAGACCGGCAAGACCTTCGTCGAGAACGCACTGATCAAGGCGCGGGCGGCGGCAGAGAGTTCGGGCCTGCCGGCGCTGGCCGACGATTCCGGGCTCTGCGTGGCGGCGCTCGGCAATGCGCCCGGCGTCTACACCGCCGATTGGGCCGAGAGGCAGTGGTTTGAGGGCGCGCCTGGCCGCGATTGGTACATGGCTATGGGCAAGGTCGAAGGCCTGCTCTGCGAGAAGGGCCCGGAGACCGATCGTTCCTGCTGGTTCGCCTGCGTGCTTGCGATCGCCTGGCCCGATGGCAGCAGCGCGGTCTACCAGGGCCGCGCCGACGGCAGCTACACTTGGCCCCCGCGCGGGACGATGGGCTTCGGCTACGATCCGGTTTTCGTGCCGCAGGGCGGGAGCGAAACCTTCGCCGAGCTCGATCCTGAAGAGAAGCATCGCATCAGCCACCGTGCCGATGCCTTTGCGAAATTGGTCGCAGCCCAGTTCGGCGGCTGATTTAGGGGACGCTCTGCCCCAGCACGTTGCCAGCGGGGTAAAAACGGCAGACCAGGTAGTCGGTCCCGCGCCGCGAGGTCACGGCGCAGCCGACGGCGCGTGTCGTCGGCCAGATCACCTGCGTATAGTGGCCGATTTCGTGCCAGTTCCCGCTGCGCGCGACCGCGGGAAAGACGCCGGGCTGGAAATCGTGCCGTTCGGAGATGAAGTGGCCCATCATCTCTTCGAGCGTGTAGGCCCCGGCCGTGCCGCGCCAGAGGTTCTCGCCCTCGTTCACGCGCATTTCGGCCGGCGAATGCTCGAAATCGCCGCGTGCCGCGAGGGTGTTGGCCCAAGCCTTGGCGTGCTGGGCCAGTTCCGCATCCCAAACGAGCGCGGGCTGTCCAATCCGTTCGCGCTCGCGGTTGTGCAGATCGAGCAGGCGCTGGTTGAACTGGGAGCGGTTGTCGATCAGGGGACGTGCCGGCCAGAATTCATCTGTCTGGGCCGCAGCACCGACCGCTGACAGCCCGGCCGAAACCAGGGTTAGGGCGGCAAAGGTGGCAGCTCGAATGATGCGGTGCATGATGCTCGGAACTTGACCTGGCGTCATAAACGCCGTTGGAAACGAGCTAACCGAAGAGTGTTAACGAAATGGCCTCTGCAGTTTACATTCATTGGCCATTCTGCCTGGCCAAGTGCCCCTACTGCGATTTCAACAGCCATGTCCGCGATCGGGTGGATCACGCCCAGTGGGAGCGCGCGCTGCTGGCCGACATGGTGGGCGAGGCGGAATTGGCCGGCGGTGAGCCCCTGCACTCGATCTTCTTCGGCGGCGGCACGCCTTCGCTGATGCCGCCGGCTCTGGTCGAGCGGCTGCTGGTTGAGGCCGAGCGGCTCTGGGGCTTCGCGCCGGGGATCGAGATCACGCTCGAAGGCAATCCTTCCTCGGTCGAGGCGGCGAACTACGCGGCGCTGGCCCAGGCAGGTATCAATCGGGCTTCGCTCGGCATCCAGGCGCTCGACGACGAGACGCTGCGCTTCCTTGGCCGGCTGCACGATGCCGATGAAGGCCTGGCCGCGCTGGAGATCGCGCAGCGGCATTTCGACCGGGTGAGCTTCGACCTGATTTATGCGCGGCCGGGGCAGACCCCTGCGGCCTGGGAGGCGGAGCTCAGCCGGGCCTTGTCTTTCGGTACGGGGCATCTGTCGCTCTACCAGCTGACGATCGAGCCGGGCACGCGCTTCGCTACGATGGTCCGCGAGAAAGCCTTCATCCCGCTCGACGACGATGCCGCGGCCGACCTTTTCGAGCTGACCCGCGACATGACCGCAGCGGCGGGCATTCCCGCCTACGAGGTGAGCAACCACGCCCGCCCGGGCGAGGAGAGCCGCCACAACCTAACCTATTGGCGCTACCAGGACTATTGCGGCATCGGTCCCGGCGCGCATGGGCGGCGCGGTGGGGTGGCGACGGTGCGGCACCGCAAGCCGGAGAACTGGCTCGCTGCGATCGAACGGCAGGGTGATGGCATCGCCGAAGTGCGCGCCCTGCCCCCGCGCGAACAGGCTAGCGAGGCGATGCTGATGGGGCTGAGGCTGGCCGAGGGTGTCGATCTCGCCGCCAAGTCTTCCCGTTTCGGCGTTGGTGTCGAGGAACTCTGCGACCCTGCCAAGCTCGCCTTCTACATCAAGCAGGGCTTCGCCTGGCAGGACGGCACCCGCATCGGCATTACGCCGCAAGGCATGCCCGTGCTCGATGGGCTGCTCGGCGAACTTGTCCCCGCGGCGCTGGTCGCTGCGTGAGCCGGCGCGAGATCCTCGAAGCCTGGCGCTCGCACCTCGCCGAAGGCCGCCGCCGCTCGCCGCATACGGTGCGCGCCTATGTCGCCACGGCCGACCGGCTGCTCGAAGAAGTGGGTGCGGTCGACTGGCGGACCCTCGCCCGGCTCGATGCTGCCGCCTTGCGCAACCAGCTCGCACGGCGGCGGGCCGACGGCATAGGCAATGTCTCGGCCGCGCGTGAGCTCTCGGCGCTCAAGGGCTTCATCTCTTTTGCCCGGGCCCAGGCCGGCGAGGCCGATACCGCCCCGCCGCGAATGCGCGGACCGCGGATCAAGAAGGGGCTCCCTCGCCCCGTCACGCCCGACGATGCCGTGAACCTGGCCGTGGCCGTCGAGGAGGACGCGAGCGTCGAATGGATCGGCGCGCGCGACCGGGCAGTGCTGCTTTTGCTCTATGGCGCGGGACTGCGCATCGCCGAGGCCCTATCGCTGACAGGCGGCGATTTTCCGCTGAGCGAAGTGATGGTCGTCACCGGCAAGGGCGGCAAGCAGCGGGCCGTGCCGCTGCTGCCGATCGTGCGCGAAGGGGTGGCCGATTATGTCGCCAAGTGCCCCTGGCCGCCGATGCGCGGCGAACCGCTGTTTCGCGGGGCGCGGGGCGGCGCGCTGTCGCAGGGTATGATCCAGAAGGCCATGGCTCGCGCCCGGATCTCGCTCGGCCTGCCGCCCAGCGCAACACCGCACGCCTTACGCCACAGTTTTGCGACACACCTGCTCGGCGCAGGTGCCGACCTGCGCTCGCTGCAGGAACTGCTCGGTCATGCCAGTCTCGGCTCGACCCAGATCTACACCAAGGTTGATGCCGCTACCCTGCTCGACGTCTATCGCAACGCGCATCCGCGGGAGCAGTGACATCTAGGCGCGCGGCTTCCAGGTCAGCACGCGCCAGAGATAGGCGACAATCCCCAACGCCACCGAAGCGAAGATGATGGCGTTGAGCCAGCCTTGTGCCTCGGCGAAATAGCCCGAGAGCCAACGGCCGCCGTGGATCAGCGCCGCGTTCCACACCGCCGCGCCGGCGAATGTGAAGATCAGGAATTTCCAGTGCTTCATGTGCGCCAGGCCCGCGGGCAGCGAGATCATCGTGCGCAAGAGCGGGGAGAAGCGCATGACGAAGACGATCCATTGCCCGTGGTTGCGGAAGAACCGGCTCGCCTTCTCGATGTCCTCCCATTCGAGCGTCAGCCAGCGCCCCCAGCGATCGGCGATCGGCTTCAGGCGTCCGTAGCCGAGCTTGTCGCCGGCGAGGAACCAGACATAGTTGCCCAAGGTAGAGCCGATCGTGCCGACCAGCAGCAGCGGCCAGAACTCCATCGCCCCGCGCGCTACGGCGATACCGCCGAGGCCCATGATGACTTCGGAGGGGATCGGCGGAAACACGTTCTCGATGAACATGAGAAAGGCGATGCCCCAGTAGCCGCCTTGCTCGATGAGCCTCAGAATCCATTCGGTCATGGAACAGGAAACGCCCGGCCGGCCGGTCTGTTCGCGTCAGCCTTGCAGCATCGCGGCGTGGCGTGCCTCGATCGCGTCCCAGATGAGCCCGCCGGTGTCCGAATTGTTGAACCGGTCGATTGCGACGATGCCCGTCGGCGAGGTCACGTTGATCTCGGTCAGCCATTTGCCGCCGATCACGTCGATGCCGACGAACAGCAGCCCGCGCTCCTTGAGCACCGGTCCCAGCGCGGCGCAGATTTCCTGCTCGCGCTCCGTCAGCGTGGTCGCTTCGGCATAGCCGCCGACCGCGAGGTTCGAGCGGAATTCGCCCTGCCCCGGCTTGCGATTGATCGCCCCGGCGACGACGCCGTCGACCAGGACGATGCGCTTGTCGCCTTCGGAGACTTCGGGAAGGAAGGGCTGGACCATGAACGGCTCGGGCCAGACCGTACCGAACAGTTCGGTCAGCGCGCCGAGGTTGCTGCCGTCGGCGGGCACGCGGAACACGGCCTTGCCGCCGTTGCCGTGGAGCGGCTTCACCACGAGGTCGCCCGGATGCTTGAGGTGGAAGGCCTTCACGTCCTCGATCCGCCGGGCGACGAGCGTCGGTGGCATGAACCGGGCGAAATCGAGCACCATGACCTTCTCGGGCGCATTGCGCACCGAGACCGGATCGTTGACCACCAGCGTGCGGCCGGCGAGACGTTCGAGGATGTGCGTGCCGGTGATATAGCCGAGGTCGAACGGCGGGTCCTGCCGCATCAGCACGACGTCGATGTCCTTGCCGAGGTCGATCAGCTGGTATTCGCCGCGCTGGAAGTGGTCGCCCGCAACGCGCTGCACCGTGACCGGCGCAGCCCAGCAGGTGATCCGCTCGCCCTCGCCGCCATTGGTGTCGAGCGCCAGCGTGCGCACATCGTAGTGCCACAGCGGATAGCCCCGCGCCTGGGCCGCGAGCATCAGGTGGAAGGACGAATCGCCGGCGATGTTGATCGTTTCCAGCGGGTCCATCTGGACCGCGATACGTAGCGTCATCGGTATTCCGGCTCCTGTCAGCCCATGAAGGCGTTGGTGATGTGGCGCGGGAAGCGGCCCGGCGCAAGGAGGAGCACGTCGATCCTCTGGTCGTCGCCCGTGCGAACGAAGCGGTGGGCGATGGCCTCCGCCGCTGCGGCCACCCGCCGCAGGCGATATTCGTCGATGGCGAGGTCGAGTTCGGCGGCGGTGGCGCGCCATTTTACTTCGACGAAGGCGATCATCCGTCCTCGTCTCGCGACAAGATCGACCTCACCGCGCGGCGTCTTCACCCGTTGCGCAACGATGCGCCAGCCTTTGAGCCTCAGATACCAGGCGGCGAGCGTCTCGCCCCGCCGGCCTCGTTTCTCGGCGCGAGCCCGGTTCACTTGAGCTCCAGTGCCCGGGCGTAAAGCACCTTGCGGTCGAGGCCGGTGAGCTTAGCGACCTTACCTGCGGCTTGCGAGGGCTTCTCGGTTTCCAACTCGGCGCGCAGCATGGCGTCGATGTCGAACGAATCCGCCGTGGGTTCGGCAGGCGGGCCGACGAGTAGCACGATCTCGCCTTTTGGCGGATGGGCTGCGTAGTGTGCTCGCAATTCCTCGGGCGATCCGGTGCGGCATTCTTCGAACTTTTTGGTCAGCTCACGCGCCACGCCTACCTCGCGGCCCGGCAGCACGACGTCGATCGCCGCGAGGGAATCGTCGAGCCGCGGTGCGGTCTCGTAGAACACCAGCGTCGCCGGCACCGCGGCTAGCTCCGCCAACACGTCGCGCCGCGCCTTGTCCTTGGAGGGAAGGAACCCCGCGAACAAGAACCGGTCGCTCGGAAGGCCAGCCAGCGTCAGCGCCACGACCGCCGCGCTCGGTCCCGGCAGGCTGGTCACCACGATCCCCGCCTCGCGCGCCAGCTTGACGAGGCGGTAGCCGGGATCGGAGATCAGCGGCGTCCCCGCATCGCTCACCAGCGCCACCGGCTGCTCGGCCAGCAGGGCCAGCAGCTTGTCCCGGTCATATTCGCTGGCGTGATCGTCGTAGCGGATCATCCGCTTTTTTATGCCGAGGTGATTCAGCAGCTTGCCGGTCACCCGCGTGTCCTCGCAGGCTATCGCAGCGACGCCTCGCAACGTCTCCACGGCGCGGAGCGTTATGTCGCCGAGATTGCCAATGGGCGTGGCGACAATATAGAGACCGGGCGAGAGCTGGTGATCCATGCGGGCACTCATGGACATACGAGCAGGGAGCGGCAAGCAATGTTGATGAGCGGAACGAACCGGCGCAGGTTCCTTACCCTGGCGACGGTCGCCCTGCTGGCGGGTTGCAAGGTCATTCCCAAGGGCCCGGTCGAAACCGCTCCGCCGCCCAAGGGGCCGGATTCCAGCACTCTGCCAACCGATTCGCAGCGGCACCGCGTCGCGCTGCTGGTGCCGCTCGCCGGACCCAACGGCGCCGTCGGCCAGTCGATCGCCAATGCCGCGACGATGGCGCTGCTCGATACCAACGCGCAGAACCTGCGGATAACCACCTATGACACCTCGGCGGGGGTCGCGAGCGTCACTGCCCAGGCGATTGCCGACGGCAACAAGCTGATTCTCGGCCCGCTGATCTCCAACGACATTCCCGCGGTGACTGCCACTGCGCGTGCGGCGCGGGTGCCGGTGATCTCGTTCTCCAACGACGAGAGCGCGGCAGGACGCGACGTGTTCATCATGGGCAACCTGCCCAGCGCTTCGATCGAGCGCACGGTCTACTATGCCAAGAGCCGCGGCATGACCCGCTTCGGCGCGCTGGTCCCCTCGGGCGAATATGGCGAGCGGGCTTCGACGGCGATCTTCGCTTCGGTCCGCGCAGCCGGCGGCAGCGTTGCCGCGACTGAGACCTACGACCGCTCGAACACCTCGGTGGTCAGCGCAGCGCGGCGGCTCAAGGCCAAGGGGGGCTTCGACGCGGTGTTCATCGCCGATGGCGGCCGCTTCGCCAGCCAGGCCGCGGCGCAGCTCAAGACGGCGGGCTCAGCCACACCGCGCCTGCTCGGCACCGAGCTGTGGAGCGGCGAAGCCGTGGTAGCGACAACTCCGGCACTTCGCGGTGCCTGGTTCTCGGCCGTGTCCGACGCGCGGTTCCGCAAGTTCTCCGACAGCTACAAGGCACGGTTCGGCGTCCAGCCCTACCGCATCGCCACCCTCGGCTATGACGCCGTGCTGCTCACGCTGCGCATAGCCCGCGACTGGCGGACGGGAACGCAGCTGCCGATTACCCGCCTCACCGACAGTGGCGGCTTCGTCGGCCTGGACGGCGCCTTCCGCTTCCGCCCCAACGGCGTGATCGATCGCGCGCTCGAAGTGCGCGAAGTCCAGGCCGGCGGCGTGGTGCCGGTCAGCCCGGCTCCGGCGCGGTTCGGCGAGTAAATCCGCCGAACCTGCCTGACGATAACCTCGCCCGTCTGCTTGCGCCCCGATTCCCGGGCGTTCTATAGGCGTTCTCCATGTCCGATGCTGCACCCGACGATCTGTTCGACAAGCTGCCCAGCGCCGGCGGCGAAGCTTATGATAGTTCCGCTATCGAGGTGCTGGAGGGGCTGGAGCCCGTCCGCCGCCGTCCGGGCATGTACATCGGCGGCATCGACGAGCGCGCGCTGCACCACCTCGCCGCGGAAGTGCTCGACAACGCCATGGACGAGGCGGTCGCCGGCCACGCGAACCGGATCGAGGTGACGCTGGAGGAGGGCAATCGCCTCACCATCACCGACAATGGCCGCGGCATGCCGGTGGACGAACACCCCAAGTTTCCGGGCAAGTCCGCGCTCGAGGTGATCCTCACCACGCTGCACTCCGGCGGCAAGTTTTCGGGCAAGGCCTATGCCACATCGGGCGGTCTGCACGGTGTCGGCGTTTCGGTGGTCAACGCACTGTCGGCGAACACGCGCGTCGAAGTGGCGCGTAACAAGGAGCTGTTCGCGCAGGAATTCTCGCGCGGGCATCCGACCGGTCCGCTGCAGAGGTTGGGCAGCACGCCCAACCGCCGCGGCACCAGCGTCGCCTTCACGCCCGATCCCGAGATCTTCGGCGATGAGGCGAAGTTCAAGCCGGCGCGGCTGTTCCGCCTGGCTCGCTCGAAGGCCTATCTCTTCGCCGGGGTCGAAATCCGCTGGAAATGCGCCGCCTCGTTGGCCAGTGAGGACGTGCCGGCCGAGGCGGTGTTCCAATTCCCCGGCGGTCTCGCCGACCATTTGACGGAGGAAGTGGGCGAGCGCGAGTGCGTCACGGCCAAGTTCTTCGCTGGCAGCCAGGACTTCCCGGGTGAGGAACAGGGCCGCGTCGAATGGGCGATCGCCTGGCCACTGTGGTCGGACGGCGCCTATAGCTGGTACTGCAACACGATCCCGACGCCCGACGGTGGCACCCACGAGCAGGGCCTGCGCGCGGCGCTGACCAAGGGCATCCGCGCTTTCGGCGATCTCGTCGGTCAGAAGAAGGCCAAGGATATCGCGCCCGAGGACATCGTCACCGGCAGCGAGGTGATGCTCTCGGTTTTCATCCGCGACCCGCAGTTCCAGAGCCAGACCAAGGACCGCCTGACCTCGCCCGAAGCCGCACGCATGGTCGAGAACGCGGTGCGAGATCACTTCGACCATTTCCTGGCCGACAACATGGAGCGCGGCAAGGCGCTGCTCGGCCATGTCATGGAGAAGATGGACGAGCGGCTGCGCCGGAAGGCGGAGCGCGAGATCAAGCGCAAGACCGCCACCAGCGCACGCAAGCTGCGCCTGCCGGGCAAGCTGACAGACTGCACCGGTGAAGGCAGCGGCGAGACCGAGCTGTTCATCGTCGAAGGCGACAGCGCCGGTGGCAGCGCCAAGCAGGCGCGTGATCGCAAGACCCAGGCGATCCTGCCGATCCGCGGCAAGATTCTCAACGTCGCCAGCGCCACCGCCGACAAGATCCGCGCCAATACCGAGATCGCCGACCTCGCGCTAGCGCTCGGCTGCGGCATGCGTAAGGACTGCAATCCCGACCTGCTGCGCTACGACCGCATCGTCATCATGACCGACGCCGACGTCGACGGCGCACATATCGCGACCTTGCTGATGACCTTCTTCTTCCAGGAGATGCCCGAGGTCGTCCGGCGCGGTCACCTCTATCTGGCCCAGCCTCCGCTCTACCGCCTGACCGTGGGCTCGACCTCGGCCTATGCCCGCGACGACGCGCACCGCGCCGAGCTCGAGGCCGGCCAGTTCAAGGGCAAGAAGGTCGAAGTCTCGCGCTTCAAGGGCCTCGGTGAAATGAACCCGCAGCAATTGCGCGAGACGACGATGAGCCCGGTCAGCCGCGGCCTGATCCGCATCACCTTGCCACCCGAGTACGAGGATCGCGCACAGGTGAAGGACCTCGTCGAGCGGCTGATGGGCCGCAACCCCGAACACCGCTTCATGTTCATCCAGAACCGCGCGGGCGAGATCGATCCCGAGCTGATCGACGCCTGACGCCGGACCGAGCCAGGAGGGGCCATGAAGCGCCTGTTGTTCGCTGCGCTGCTCGCTCTGGTCTCGGCTCCGGCCGGAGCCGCTACGCCCGACAAGCCCAGCCAGCGCGCGGCCGAGGTGGTGGAGGCACTGAAGGCTGGGCAAGCGCCTGACAGCCTGTTTGCCCCCTCGTTCCTCGCCGCGGTGCCGCCGGCGCAGATCGCGCGGATCGTCCAGCAGCTCGAGGCCCAGGCCGGCAAGCTGCTTGGCGTCCAGGATATCCAGGTCGATACACCAACGACGGCGCGCTTCGTCCTACGGTTCGAGCGTGCGCTGGCCACGGCGACCTTGACGATAGAGCCCGATGGAGCCGGCCGTGTCACGGGCCTGCGCATCACCTCGGTCACGCCGCTCGGTGATAGCCTGGAGAAGATCCGGGCCGACTTTGCCGCCCTCCCCGGCCGCAGCGGCTTTGCCGTGATCAAGCTCGAGGACCGTGGCCCTTTCGTGCCGATCCTAGAAAGTCACTCGGGCGAGCAGTTCGCGATCGGCTCGGCGTTCAAGCTCTGGGTGCTCGATGCGCTGGCGGAGGAGATCGCCGCCGGCCGCCACCGCTGGGACGAGGTCGTGCCGCTGGGGCCGCGCAGCCTGCCGAGCGGGATGACGCAGGAATGGCCGGCCCAGGCACCGGTCACGATCGAGACGCTGGCGACGCTGATGATCTCGATCAGCGACAATACGGCGACCGACACGCTGATCCGCCTCATCGGGCGCGAGCGCCTGGCCGAACGGGTGCGCGCGACCGGCCATTCGGCGCCCTCGCGAATCCTGCCGTTCATGACCACGGCCGAAAGCTTTGCGCTCAAGCTCTCGCCGCCCGCGGAGCGCGATGCCTACGCCAAGGCGAGCGATGCCGCGCAGGAACAGCGGCTCGCCGCGCTCGATGCCCGCAAGATCCTCGACAGCGCGGACATTGCCGCGCTCGGCGCCAAGCCGACGGCGATCGACAGCATCGAATGGTTCGCCTCGCCCGAGGATATCGCGCGCGTGCTCGACTCGCTCCGCCGCCGCCCGGACCCGAGGGTACTGCAAATCCTCGGTATCGTCCCGGCCGTGTCGAACGAGGTGCGCCAGCGACTGGCCTATGTCGGCTACAAGGGCGGATCGGAAGTCGGCGTGATCAACCTGACCTGGCTGCTCCGCCGGAAATCGGGCTCCTGGATGGTCATCACGCTGAGCTGGAACAATACGGCATCGGCGGTCGACGCCGACCGCTTCGGGTACCTCGCGCAAAGGCTGCTGCGCCTGGGCGCGCTAGAGCAGTGATATCGCCCTGATGTCGAGCGCGCAGCCCGTGAGCGAGGCCAACGTACGCACGTGGTTCCACCGGGTCCATTCGGTGAGATAGCGGGGCCATAGCGCGCTCGTGTCGCCAGCCTGCCCTTCGACGGCGGCCAGCGCATTATTGAGCGGCACGTTGCACGCCATCGTTACCACGAACATGCCCGCGACATAGATCGCGCTGCCGATCAGAGTGGGCAAGGCGTAGGGCGCAGCAAGGTCGAGCAGCGCGACGATGACCAGAACGGCGGCGATCAGCGTCGATCCCAGGAACACCGGCATGAACAGCGACTTCTGGATATCGACGTTGATCGCGTTCATCGCCGCGATCGCCGAACCGCGATCGATCCGGCCGAGCGCCCGCATGATGAAGGTCGAGAAGGCGAAATAGAGCCCGGCCATCAGCGCGCAGGACAGCGCCGAAATCCACAGCATCGCGACAATCAGAACGGACTGCATCGTGTTCTCCGTGAACCGTTTTTCGATTGGCAGTTCTGACACGAAAACGACGTGGCTGCACCACTGCGCGCGCGGTCGCAATTCGCAGAATTTTGCCTTATTTTTGCCACATACTAAGCTAGTTTAACAACTTATCGTACGTATAAAACGCTTCGCCGTTGATCAAAGTCTATCGAATCGGTAGATAGTGGCTTGCGGCCATCCCCGGCCGCTTCCCTAGGGAGAGCCGCTCATGCGTTCCCGTCACCCCTTCTACCTTCTGCTCGCCTCGACCGCCGCCTTGCTGGTGGCCGGTTGCTCGAAGTCCGAAAATCCCGAAGCCGACGATGCTGCCAGCGAGGCCGCACCGGCTGCTACCCGGCATGACGTGGCGGCCGATGCCGCCAGTGCCGGCACGGCCCAGGCGCCCGACATCGGCCAGGTGGTCGCGCCGGGGGTTGCCTTCTCCTACCGCTATGCCTTCACCCTCCCCGCCAAGGCGATCGCCAGCGTCCAGCAGCAGCACGCCGCGGCCTGCGAGCGGCTTGGCCCGACGCGCTGCCAGGTCGTCGGCATGAGCTATGACCAGCCGCGCAAGGACGAGGTCTCGGCCCGGCTCGATCTGATGCTCGCACCCGAGATAGCCCATAGCTTCGGCGGCGATGCCATAGCTGCGGTCGAGAAGGCCGATGGCTCGATCGACAATGCCTCGGTCGACGGCGACAACGCCGGCGGTGCGATCGAAGACTCGCAAAGAAGGACATCCGCTCTCCGTGCGCAACTGGGGCGCATCGAAAAGCGGATCGCGATCCCCGGCCTCAGCAAGGAAGAGAAGACCGAACTGGCGCAGCGTGCTTCGGAATTGCGTGGGCAGCTCGGCAGCGAGCAGCAGGTCCGGCAGGAGAAGGAAGCCTCGCTCGCGACCACGCCGATGAGCTTCGCCTACGGCAGCGAGGGCGTATTCTCTTCCAACAATTCCTTCGGCAAGGCGGCGGCGACATCTCTCGGCAGCCTGACCGCGACGCTTGCCTTCCTCCTCACGGCCGCGGGGCTGCTGCTGCCCTGGCTGCTGCTCGGCGCGCTGGTCGTGCTGCTGCTCTGCCTGCGGGCGATGAAGCAGCGGCTGAACCAGGCGACCGGCGGTGCGGCCGATCCGGCGTCGCCTCAGTAGCTTGGAGACACGCCGCTCCCCGCGCCGGCCACCACTCGGCCGGCGCGGGGACTTCGTTCGCGCGGCGCAGCACGAAGATGAAGAAGGCGATCAGGATCACCGGCATGATGGGCACGCCCACGAACATCGCCAGCGGCCGGGCGAAAGCGCCGGCGATGAAGGTGAGGACGAAGACCAGCTTTTCCCACGGGTAAAAGCCCTGCCGCAGTGCTTCGGCGGCCAACCAGATCAGCGGAAAAGCTAGTAGAACCATATCGTAGTCGAGCACGAAGGGCGTCGCCAGCGGTGCACCGGCGAGGATCAGTGCGGCAACACCGGCATTGTAGCCTTGCCGCCAAGCTGTCCAAGCAACTGTGGCCACTACGGCAGTCGTCAACACGCCTTGAATAGCATAGGCTACTCCTGTCGAAGCCCCAAGCAGCCGAGTTGCAGCAAACAGGCTCTGCATCTTGGCAAAGGGAACAGCGCCTTCGGCCATTGCTGCTTGCGCTGCTCGGGTCACAGCAAACCAATCCGCCCACACTGCGGGACCGGAAATCAGCGTTGCCGCCAAACCAAAAACGGTGACGGTGATCGCTGCGGCTATGATCGTACGCCATTGGCCGGTCAGCAGCAGCGCAACTGGCACTAACAAACCAAACTGAGGTTTGATGGCGGCAATCCCGAGCAAGAATCCGCCTGCCCATGGCCGATCGCATAGACGTAGCAGGCCCACTCCAAGAAATGAGGCCGCCAGGAATGAAGTCTGCCCATGCGTGAGCGTAATGAGAACTGGCGGGAACGCCGCCACAGCGGTCCAAAGCGGTAGCGTGAAGTCAAGCTTTCGTGCCCAGAATCGCACTCCCTGCACGAACATAGCACCAGTGACGACGAGCCAGGTTCCGAGTGCGGGGAAGTAGCCGAGATAGCCTAGATTATAACATATGGGCAGGAATAAGGGCGGATAAAAGAACGCCGTGTAGGCATCGCCTTGTTGAAAGAATGCACGCTGTGCCGCGATATGTGCCGAAGTATCGTATACGTTGCCGCCGCTTTGGAGCATGTGCCCCGTCGTCCAGAAGCTGATGAAATCGGTGCCGAGCAGGAAGCCGTTGCGGTCGATCCCGCCGCGCGATGTCGCCACGAGCAGGATCAGCGCCGCAACATTGAGCAGTGCTACGCACCAGAGGTAGCCGCGCGCCCGCGCCTCACCAAGCCAGTCCGCTCGTCGGATGAAATCGACCCCCATCGCCGCGGCTTTTGCAGGCTCGCGCCGGCAATGTCCATCGCGGCCCTTGGCATCGCTGGGCAAGCGCGGCACCTTGCCGCCAAATCAGGGAGAGCAATCATGATCCGCAACGTCAACCGTGTCGACCACGTCGCCGGCGTCGTACGCCGCGAGCATTTCGAGGAAGTCATCGCGCGCATGGCCGAGGTCTTCGACACGAAGTTCTATGGCCCGTTCGACCGTCCGGCGATGGGCGCGCGTGTCGCCATGTCGCTCGATACGGGGATCGAGCTGCTCTCGCCCGCGAGCGACGATCCCGAAAACGGCTTCAACAAGCTGCTGGCGGCCAAGGGCGAGCACTGGCTCTCGGTCGTCATGGGCGTGCGCGATATGGACACGACCTGCGATCACCTCGCCCGGCTCGGCTACAAGCCGATGATGCGCAAGTCGGCGCTCGGCGGCAGCGACCAGTATCCGGGCGAGCTCACGAGCCTCGAACAGGCAGTCTTCGCGCCCGGCCTGTTCGGCGATCTCTCGCTGTCGTTCTGCTTCAGCGAGGAAGCCGATAACGGCGCTTGACCTCGCTGCATCGCACAACCTAACCCAGCTTACGAAGCAGAACGACACGGGAATTCCAGATGCAGCGTTTCGAAGGCACCAGCAGCTATGTCGCCACCGAGGACCTCAAGGTCGCGGTCAATGCCGCGGTGACCTTGCGCCGCCCGCTGCTGGTCAAGGGTGAGCCAGGCACGGGCAAGACCGTGCTGGCGCAGGAGATCGCCGCCGCGGTCGGCGCGCCGCTGATCGAATGGAACGTCAAGTCGACGACCAAGGCGCAGCAGGGCCTCTACGAATACGACGCGGTGGCCCGCCTGCGGGACGGCCAGCTCGGCGACGAGCGCGTCCACGACATCCGCAACTACATCAAGCGCGGCAAGCTGTGGGACGCCTTCACTTCGGAGAAGCTGCCGGTCCTGCTGATCGACGAGATCGACAAGGCCGACATCGAGTTCCCGAACGACCTGCTCCAGGAACTCGATCGCATGAGCTTCGACGTCTACGAGACCGGCGAGCGTATCGCCGCCAAGGAACGCCCAATCGTCGTCATCACTTCGAACAACGAGAAGGAGCTGCCCGACGCCTTCCTGCGCCGCTGCTTCTTCCACTATATCAAGTTCCCCGACCGCGAGGTCATGCAGGCGATCATCGACGTCCACTTCCCCGGCATCCAGAAGACGCTCGTCACCAAGGCGATGGACGTGTTCTACGAAGTCCGCGAGGTTCCGGGCCTCAAGAAGAAGCCATCGACCAGCGAACTGCTCGACTGGCTGAAGCTGCTGCTAAACGAGGACATGCCGCTCGACGTGCTGCAGAACCGCGATCCGACCAAGGCGATCCCCCCGCTCCACGGCGCGCTGCTCAAGAACGAGCAGGACATCATGCTGTTCGAACGGCTTGCCTTCATGGCGCGGCGCCAGGGTAACTGAGATCATGCGGCACGGCCTGCTGCTGGGCTTGGCGGCGTTCCTCGCGGTGGGCGCATCGCCTTCCGACACGCCCGCACCCTGGTCGCGGCCGCAGCGACCGTTCCATGTCGTCGGGCCGATCTACTATGTCGGCACCGAGGGGATCGCGGCCTATCTGATTCAGACCCGCGCCGGGCTGATCCTGCTCGATGGCGGGCTCGAGGAAAGCGTGCCGCTGGTCGAGCGGAACATCGCGGCGCTGGGGTTCCGGCTGCGCGACGTGAAGCTGATGATCGCGACGCACGCTCACTACGACCACGTCGCGGCGCTCGCCGGGCTCAAGCGCGACACGGGCGCGGCTTTCGCCTCCAGCCCCGGCGATCGCGGCGCCTACGAGACGGGAACGCCGCCCAGCCAGGTCAACTACGGCGTGATCCATTTTCCGGCGCTGAAAGTGGACCGGGTGCTGGCCGACGGCCGCCCGGTGACGCTCGGCGGCGTCAGCATGACGCCGGTGTTCACGCCGGGTCACACGCCCGGCTGCACGAGCTGGACGATGCGCGTCACGGACACCGGCCGTCCGCTCGACGTGGTGTTCCTCTGCAGCCTGACCGTCGCGGGCAACAAGCTGGTCGGCAACAAGGGCTATCCGGGCATCGTCGCCGACTACCGCCGCACTTTCGCCCGCGTGAAGCGGATGCACGCCGATGTCGTACTACCCGGCCATTCCGAGCAGGCCGACGTCATCGGCCGCGCGCAGCGTCGCGATGGGGGCAACGCCGAGGCCTTCGTCGATCCTGCCCTGCTGCCGCGGATCGTCGCGGAGTCCGAGGCGGCCTTCGATGCCGCGCTCAAGAAGGAACAGGGGCGATGAGCTATACTGGCCGCTGCGCCTGCGGCAGCGTGACGCTTGTCATCACCGGCGCTCCGATCACCGCGCGCCAGTGCTGGTGTCGCCAGTGTCAGCAGGTCGCCGGTGGAGGTCCTACGCACAACGTCATGTTCCGCACGGATGAGGTGACGTTCGCTGGAACTCTGCTGACGAATTCCTACACGGCTGCGAGCGGCAATACGATCGTCCAGTCCTTCTGCCCGGCCTGCGGGACGCCGATCATGGGGCAGAGTTCCGCCCGGCCTCAATTTCGCATGGTCCGCCTCGGCGCCATCGACTTGCCCCACGACATCAGGCCACAGGTGGCGGCCTGGACCGACGATGCGCCCGCATGGGCCGTGATCGACCCGGCTCTCGAACAGCATCCGGGCCAGGCGCCCCCTCCGCAGAATCTCAGCTGAGCACTAGCAAGAGCAGATCCCATGGCAGACCTTCTCAGCGGCTTCCCGATCACCGAACGCTGGCCGGCGCAGCATCCTGATCGTCTGCAGCTCTATTCGCTGCCGACGCCGAACGGGGTGAAGGTATCGATCATGCTCGAGGAGATCGCCCTGCCCTACGAGGTTCACAGGATCGATTTCGGCCAAGACGACCAGCACTCGCCGGAATTTCTCAGCCTCAATCCCAACGGCAAAATCCCCGCGATCCTCGACCCCGACGGGCCGGACGGCAAGCCGCTGGCCCTGTTCGAATCCGGTGCGATCCTGCATTATCTCGCCGAGAAAACGGGCAAGCTGCTTCCCGCCGATCCCGCGGAGCGCTGGCACGCAATGCAATGGGTGTTCTTCCAGGTCGGGCATATCGGTCCGATGTTCGGCCAGGTCGGCTTCTTCAACAAGTTCGCCGGGCGCGAATGGGAGGACAAGCGCCCGCTCCAGCGCTACGTCGACGAGAGCAAGCGGCTGCTGGACGTGATCGAGCAGCATCTCGCGGGGCGCGAATGGTTCGTCGGTGACGACTTCTCGATAGCCGATGTCTCGATCCTCGGGTGGGTCCGCAATCTCATCGGCTTCTACGAGGCCGGCAAACTCGTCGACTTCCCGCGTTACACCGCTGTAGCCGCCTGGCTCGAACGTGGCCTCGCCCGCCCGGCCGTGCAGCGTGGGCTGGCCATTCCCTGAAAGCTTGCGCTAGGAAGCGTCCATGTTCTTCAACTTCATCGACGAACTCCGCGCAGCGGGCATCCAGGCCTCCTTCAAGGAGCACCTGACCTTGCTCGAAGCGCTCGACAAGGACGTCATCGAGCAGACGCCCGAGGCGTTCTACTATCTGTCGCGCGCCACTTTCGTGAAGGACGAAGGCCTGCTCGACCGTTTCGACCAGGTGTTCAACCGAGTCTTCAAGGGCATTCTCAGCGACTACGGCCAGCAGCCGGTCGAGATCCCCGAGGACTGGCTCAAGCAGGTCGCCGAGCGCTTCTTCTCCGAAGAGGAGATGGAGCAGATCAAGGCCCTGGGAGACTGGGACGAGATCATGGAGACGCTGAAGAAGCGGATCGAGGAGCAGGAAAAGCGCCATTCGGGCGGCAACAAGTGGATCGGCACCAACGGTACGTCGCCGTTCGGTCACGCCGGATACAACCCCGAAGGCGTGCGCATCGGCGGCGAAGGCAAGCACGGCCGCGCGGTCAAGGTCTGGGAAAAGCGCGAATTCAAGAACCTCGACAACACGGTCGAGCTCGGCACGCGCAACATCAAGGTCGCGCTGCGCCGCCTGCGCCGCTTCGCCCGTGAGGGCCTGGCCGAGGAGCTCGACCTCGACGCGACGATCACCGGGACGGCCAAGCAGGGCTGGCTCGACATCCACATGCGGCCCGAGCGGCACAATGCGGTCAAGGTCCTGCTGTTCCTCGACGTCGGCGGCTCGATGGACCCGCATATCAAGCTGGTCGAGGAACTGTTCAGCGCCGTCAGCGCCGAGTTCAAGAACCTCGAATTCTTCTACTTCCACAACTGCCTTTACGAAGGTCTGTGGAAGGACAACCGTCGCCGCTATTCCGAGCGCACGCCGACCTGGGACGTGCTCCACAAGTACGGCCACGACTACAAGGTCATCTTCGTCGGCGACGCGGCGATGAGCCCCTACGAGATCAGCCACCCCGGCGGCTCGGTCGAGCATTTCAACGAGGAAAGCGGCGCGACCTGGCTGCAGCGCGTGACGCATATCTATCCGGCGACGGTCTGGCTGAACCCGGTGCCCGAGCGGCAGTGGGAATATTCCTCGTCGACGAAGCTGATCCACCAGTTGATGAACGGGTCGATGTATCCGCTGACTTTGGACGGCCTCGACGATGCGATGCGCGAGCTGACGCGCAAGAAGCACTGATGCTCGACTTGTCTAACGCACGGGCATAGCCATCTGGGTTCCATGAGCCAGACAATGCCCGTTCTCTTCCTCGGCCACGGCGCGCCGATCACCGCGATCACCGATGGCCCTGAGCGCCGCACGTGGCAGGCGCTCGGCAAGGCTCTACCACGGCCGCGCGCGATCCTGGCGGTTACAGCGCATTGGGAGACGCAAGGGCGGACGCACGTCACCTCGGAAGCGCACCCTCGCACGATCCACGATTTCCGAGGGTTCCCGCAGGAGCTCTACGATCTCCGCTATCCCTCGCCCGGCTCGCCCGAGCTGGCCAAGCAGGTGATCGACCTGCTCGGTACGGATCGCGCGACGGGGGATGAGTCCTGGGGCTACGACCATGGTACCTGGGGCGTGGTCCAGCCGATGTATCCGGCCGCGGACATCCCGATGGTGGCGATGAGCCTGAACCGCTCGCTCGATACCGAGGGCCATTTCGCGATCGGCCGTGCGCTGTCGCCCTTGCGCGACGAAGGTGTGCTCATCGTCGCCAGCGGCAACGTGATCCACAACCTCCCGCTCTGGTTCAAGACGACCGGCACCCAACCCGGCTGGGCGGTGGATTTCCGAGCCCGAACCAACGCAGCTATCCTCGCCGGCGACGACGCCGCGTTGCTGCATTTCGCGAGCGAGGACGATGCCGCCGCCAAGGCCATCAACAGCGGCGAGCACTATCTGCCGCTGCTCTATGCTCTCGGTGCAAGAAGGCAAGGCGACGACACAAAGTTGCTCAACGATACTCTAGACGGCGCCCTGTCGATGACTTCGGTTCTAATAGGTTTCGAGTACACTCTCGCATAACTACTTAGTTTCGAGATGGCACAAGGCCTTTTTGCGCGAGTTATCCCCCGGTTCTACACTTCGTCGCTCCATCAATCCATTTCGTCGCAAAAATTTGGTCGGTACGATGGGGGCGAATCGTCGCTCGTGGTAAATATTGGTCAAGAAGAGATTTTGCATCAGAGGTTTGCTTGAAGGCTTGAAGCAACATGGGGGCATCCATGAAGAAGTCTCGTACGCAACGTCGCTCGCATCGTACTTCCAACCCATCGGTCATTTGTCTTTCGCCGCCCAAGCCGCCAGCCACTGCGCCGCGTCGAGAACCCGAGGTCGAGCGGGCGCTGCGGCTTCCCAACACCGAAGAACCGCTCGTCATCGATCCCGCCCTTGAGTCGGATCTCGAGGTCGAATGCTACGCGACCCGACAGATGCGCCGCCGCGCGAAACGCGCCGAAGCCAAGGCTGCGCGCCGCCGCGGCGTTCCGACCATCCCCGAGACAGTCACGGAGACTGTCGAGGAAGCGGCCGATTCCCGAGCCGCCCAGCACGAAGAGCCGACCGCTGCGTCGATCGAACCGATCGCCGAAATGATCGAGCGGATCGGCGAAACGCCTATCGATACCTCCGTGGATTCGTTGGCAGAAGCGCTGGCCAAGGTCCGAGCCGAGGTTGCGCCAGCCGAAGCACCGGAGCCGGTAGCTGAGCCCGCGCTGACGGTGGACCCCGTGCCGATCGAGGCCGCCGAAACCGCGCCCCTGCCCAGCAGCCGTGCGCTTACCAAACAGCCTTCAGGTGTGCTCGCGCGAATCTTCAGCGGATGGTGGCGCGGGTCGACAAAGCTCGAACGGCGCGATCCCGATGCGCTGACCGAACAGATGCTGGTCTTGCGCACCGAACTCGCGCTGGTCCAGATGCGGCTCGATCGGATGATCAAGGCGGCTTCGAGCTGATACTTCGCGAACTGTGCGCTAGGGATAGAGCAGGAAAGGCTCTATTTCTCCGGCCCAGTGCGTCTCGTCGGCCGCGGCCAGAGCATCGAAATCGCCGGGCTTGGCCGAGGGATCGTCGACCCATTCGCGCAAGGCTGGGCCGCCGTTGATCACGTCGATCGCCAACCGGTCGAACTCGTATTCGTAAGGGAAGTCGCGCCAGATCGGATAGTCGGGCTGGAGCGTGCGGATGGCCTTGAAGGCCAGCGCCTGGATCCGCCAGGGCCGGAAGGCGTGGTGATCGTAGAAGCGGCCCTCGGCATGGATCATCAGCCCGTTGCACAGCGTCTTGGCATGCTTGTGGAACGTCGGCTCGAACCAGCATTCGCGGATCGCGCAGCCCGCGAGCCATTGGGGCGCGAAGCGCCGCATCTCGGCGAGCACGGCCTTGGCATCGACGTCGGGCGCGCCGAAGAGAACTTCCAACGGTCGCGTGGTGCCGCGGCCTTCGCTGAGCGTGGTGCCTTCAAGCATCACCGTGCCGGCATAAGCGCGCGCCATGTTGAGATTTGCAGCGTTGGGGCTCGGGTTGATCCAGAGGCGACTGTCGGGCCAGCCGAAACCGGGGCCAGATTCTGGCTGCCAGCCTTCCATGGCGATCACGTGGTAGTCGACGTCGAGCTTGAAGTGATCGACGAACCAGGCGCCCATCTCGCCGAGCGTCAGCCCGTGACGCATCGGCATGGGCCCGGCGCCGACGAAGCTCTCCTGCCCCGGGAGCAGCGTTGTTCCCTCGATCGGCCGCCCCGCGGGATTGGGCCGGTCGAGTACCCAGACTGCCTTGCCCTGTTCCGCTGCGGCTTCGAGCAGGTAGAGCAGCGTGGTGACGAAGGTATAGATGCGGCAGCCGAGGTCCTGCAGGTCGAACAGGAACACATCGGCGGTCGACATCATCTGCCCGGTCGGGCGGCGCACCTCGCCATAGAGGCTGAACACGGGAATGCCGTAGACCGGGTCGATCTCGTCGACGGTCTCAACCATGTTGTCCTGCTTGTCGCCCTTGAGCCCGTGCTGCGGGCCAAAGGCCGAAGTCACGCGGATGTCCGGGCAGGCCGCCAGTGCGTCGAGCGAGTGGACGAGATCCTCGGTCAGCGACGCCGGATGGGCGACAAGCGCGACGCGCTTGCCAGCGAGCGGTTTGCGCAGTTCCGGGTCTGCCAGCAGGCGGTCGATGCCGAATTTCATGCCGGCTCGCGTGCCGGAAGCGGGAGGGCGAAGCAAGCCTCGTGGTGAAAGTCCGGCTTGCCCGGCGGATGGGCGAGCGCCCAGTAGCTGCGCCTCCCGTCCTTCTCGTCGATCACCGCCGAAAGACCCGCGACGTCGCTGCCGTCGAGGACCGAGGCATCCAGCAGCGCGGTCAGCACATAGAGGAACTGGCCACCCTCAGCAGTGACTTCGGGATCCGGAATGTCTGCCTCGGCCATGCCTTCGCGGTAACCCGAGAAGCGGTAGGCGGCCCAGCGCTCGGACGGCGAGAAATTGAACTCGCGGTAGCCCGGTCCTTCGCGATCCTTGAGGAAAAGCTCGCCGCAGGTGGTCTGCCACAGGTCCTCACCGCGCCCTTTGCCGGCGAATGGCGGCACCGCCAGTGCCTCGACGCCATTGATCACCCAACGTAGCACGAGCTGCCGGTCGCGCGTCTGATACCAGCGGACTTGGACCCCATTGATACCTCTGGCAGGAGTATCGGGGTGGGGTACGAGCGTTACTGTGCGATGTGCGAACATAACCTATTCCGTCTGCCCTAAGCTTGTCGAAGGGCCATCCTTACTTTTGGCAAGGGCTGAGATTCGCCCCCAGTCTCCCCGAGTTAGAGCCATCTTCTTCGCGCGCGACCATCCCTTGATCTGTTTTTCCGCAGCTTTGGCTTCTTCGCGCGTCACAAACTCCTGCGACCCGACATATTCCGCCGGCAAATGGTCTGTGGTGAAGCCCGGTAGCGCGCCCATTTTGTGCTGGGCGATCTGGCGTTCGAGATCGTCGGTGTGGCCAACGTAGAAATAGCCTCCACGACAATGCAGCATGTAGGCCCAGAAGGTCATTGCTCCGGGCTAAGAAAAGAACAGTCCTTCGACAAGCTCAGGATGAGCGGAATTGGACGAACCTCTCCCTTTCCCTCCTGCCCTGAGCTTGTCGAAGGGCTGCTTTCTTTGCCCCATGCGCTGCCGTTCCCAACCGGGCTCCACCGTGCTAGGCGCGCGCTTCCCGAAATGAGGCCGACATGACGCAATTCCAGTCCACCCTGCTTCGCCTGCTCGACGAGCGTGGCTACATCCACCAGCAGACCGATCCCGCCGGGCTCGATGCGCTGGCGAGCAAGCAGGTTATCCCGGGCTATATTGGGTTCGACGCCACCGCGCCGTCGCTGCACGTCGGATCGCTCGTGCAGATCATGATGCTCCGTCGTCTCCAGCAGACCGGGCACAAGCCGATCGTGCTGATGGGCGGCGGGACGACGCGGATCGGCGACCCCACCGGGCGCGACGAAAGCCGCAAGATGCTGAGCGATGAGACGATCGAGGCCAACATCGCCTCGATCCGGATGATCTTCTCGCGCCTGCTGACCTTCGGTGACGGGCCGACCGATGCGGTGATGGTCAACAACCACGACTGGCTCGGCAAGCTCGGCTACATCGAGCTGCTCCAGCAGGTCGGCACCCATTTTACCGTCAACCGAATGCTGACGTTCGATTCGGTCAAGCTGCGGCTCGAGCGCGAGCAGCCGATGACCTTCCTAGAATTCAACTACATGATCCTTCAGGGCTACGATTTCCGCCACCTCGCCCAGACCGCCGGCGCGCGGCTGCAGATGGGCGGATCGGACCAGTGGGGCAATATCGTCAACGGGGTCGAACTCGGCCGGCGCATGGATCAGGCCGAGCTGTTCGGCCTAACCACGCCGCTGCTCACTACGGCGGACGGCGCCAAGATGGGGAAGAGCGCGGCGGGCGCGGTCTGGCTCAACGAGGATGCCCTGCCGGCCTGGGACTTCTGGCAATACTGGCGCAACTGCGACGACCGCGACGTTGGCAAGTTCCTGCGCCTGTTCACCGACTTGCCGATCGATGAAGTCGCCCGCCTCGAAGCGCTTTCGGGCAGCGAGATCAACGCCGCCAAGGTGGTGCTCGCCAACGAGGTGACCAAGCTGTGCCGTGGTGAAGAGGCGGCGAAAGCTGCTGAAACCACCGCAGCGGCGACTTTCGCCGCGGGCGGCATCGGCGCGGACCTGCCCGAATTGGCCGTTCCGACGGACGGCATTGCCCTCGTAGATGCGTTGGTCGGTATCGGATTTGCGACGAGCCGTGGCGAGGCCAAGCGGCTCGTTGCCGGCGGCGGCGCACGCCTCGACGGCGTCTCGATCACCGATGAATCCTACAGGATTTCAGGCGATTGCGGCGAGATTCGGCTGTCTTCCGGTAAGAAGAAGCACGGGGTGTTGCGATCCGCCTAACGGCAAGGCCGGCAAATTTCTGCCGGCAATCCTTTGCCGGTTTACCCAATTTTTGTCATTGTCGTGCAAATCAGCCCCCAGGGTCATTTAAGCCAGAGGGGTTGAACGCAATGGGAGCGCAGCTATCGGTCACCGACATGCGCCGTGCCATGCGACATCCGGTTGACCAGCCGGTAATCGCCGAACATCGCCAGCTTGGCGACGTGCATCTGCACATCTCCAACATATCGGCGCATGGCTTCATGGCTGCGGGTGCGATCCCGCTTCAGCGCGGTGAGCGCATCGTCATCCGCCTGCCGATCATCGGTCGAATCGAGGCGCATCTGATCTGGCTGACCGACGAGCGTGCGGGTTTCCAGTTCGAGCGGATCATCCGGCTCGATGATTTCAACCAGCTGATCGACGCGATGCAGCCCAACCCGCGCCTGCGCCGGGCGCGCTGATGCACAGGATGTCCGGGTCGAAGGTTTCCTTCTAGCACCGCAACTTCCTCGCCGCTTGGCAAGCCCGGTTCGTCCTGCCATTCCGGCGGGGTGACTCAGCCGACATCGCCCCTGCACATCCGCGACTTCCGCATATTCTGGGTATCGCGGTTCGTCTCGGTGATCGCCACTACCGCCATGGTGGTGGCAATCGGCTATCAGCTCTACGACGTCGCGCGCAGCGACTATCAGATGAGCATACCGCAGGCTGCGTTCCAGCTCGGCCTCCTGGGGCTCGCCCAGTTCCTGCCGCTGATGTTGCTGACGCCCGTCGCCGGCGTGGTCGCCGACCGCTTCGATCGGCGCCTGGTCGGCGGCCTGGCTATCAGCATCGACATCGTCATTGCGGTGATACTCGCTGTCAGCACCCAGCGCGGCGCCCTGTCGCTGCCGCTGCTCTTCGCGCTGGCCGCGATGCACGGAGCGGCGCGAGTCTTCGTGAGCCCAGCGCTTAGCGCGATCACGCCCAATATCGTTCCGGCCGCGCTGATGCCGCGGGCGATAGCCTTTGGCTCGATGGCCTGGCAGGCGGGATCGGTCGCGGGGCCGGCGCTGGGTGGCTTCCTGTTCGGCGTCGACCGGGCTTTGACTTACTGGCTTTCGGCCGGATTGCTCGCCCTGTCTTGCTTGTGCTTGGCCCTGATCCGTCCCGTGCCCGCACCCGCAGGCAACCGTGACGTCCATCCGGTCCGCCAGATAGTCAACGGCTTCACCTATGTCTGGAACGAGCGCTTCCTGCTGGGCTGCGTGACGCTCGACCTCTTCGCCGTGCTCCTTGGCGGAGCGACCGCGCTGCTGCCCGTCTTCGCCCGCGATATCCTCCACGTCGGGCCCGAGGGCCTCGGCCAGATGCGCGCGGCTCCCGCGCTCGGCGCCGCGGCGGTCGCGTTGGTCCTGTCGTGGAAGCCTATGGAACGCAACGTCGGGGCGAAGATGCTCTGGGCAGTCGCTGCCTATGGCGCGGCGACGCTGGCCTTCGGCCTGTCGCGCTGGTTCCCGCTGTCGTTGCTGTTCCTCGCCGCGCTCGGCGCCGCCGACATGGTCTCGGTCTTCGTGCGCAGCAGCCTCGTCCAGCTCAACACGCCCGATGATGTGCGCGGCCGCGTCTCCGCGATTTCGGGCCTCGCCGTCTCCGCCTCGAACGAGCTCGGCGAAATGCAGTCGGGCCTAGCCGCTGCGCTGCTTGGTGCGACAGGAGCAGTTGTCTTCGGCGGGGTCGGTGCGATAGTGATCACAGTCATCTGGGCCCGGCTGTTCCCCGAACTCATCCGGGCCAGAACCTTCGCCCCTCAATATCGTCAAAGGGAATCGGTATCATGAAGGCAGACAGCATCCTCGCCACGATCGGCAACACGCCGCACGTTCGCCTCTCGCGCATGTTCCCCAACCACGAGGTCTGGGTGAAGTGCGAGCGCGCCAATCCCGGCGCTTCGATCAAGGACCGCATCGGCCTCGCCATGGTCGAGGCGGCCGAGCGCGACGGCAGCCTCAAGCCCGGCGGCGTCATCGTCGAGCCGACTTCGGGCAATACCGGCATCGGCCTCGCCATGGTTGCGGCGGTAAAGGGCTACAAGCTGATCCTCGTCATGCCCGACTCGATGTCGGTCGAGCGCCGCCGCCTGATGCTCGCCTATGGCGCGACTTTCGACCTGACCCCGCGCGAGAAGGGGATGAAGGGCGCGATCGAGCGCGCCAAGGAACTGATCGAGCAGACGCCCGGCTCCTGGATGCCGCAGCAGTTCGACAATCCTGCGAACATCGATATCCATGTCCGTACCACGGCTCAGGAAATTCTCACCGACTTCGCCGACAGCCCGATCGATGTGCTGATCACCGGCGTAGGCACCGGCGGGCACCTGACCGGCTGCGCCGAGGCGCTCAAGGCAAAGTGGCCGGGGCTCAAGGCCTATGCGGTCGAACCGACGCTCTCGCCGGTAATCTCGGGCGGCCAGCCCGCGCCGCACCCGATCCAGGGCATCGGTGCCGGCTTCATTCCGACCAATCTGCACACCCAGTCGATCGACGGCGCGATCCAGGTCGATCCCGCTGCCGCCAAGGAAATGGCCCGCCGCTCCGCGCGCGAGGAAGGCCTGCTTGTCGGCATCAGCTCGGGTGCGACCTTGCAGGCAATCGAGCAGAAGCTGAAGGAACTGCCCGCCGGCTCGCGCGTGCTCGGGTTCAACTACGACACCGGCGAACGCTATCTGTCGGTGCCCGACTTTCTGCCCGAATGAGGGCGCTCGAACGCGTCGACTATGTCCATGGCGGCACCGCGCTGACGGGCTTGCTGGCGCGTCCAGCGGAAACTCCACGAGCGGCGATCGTCATCTACCCGACGATCGCCAATGTGAACGCGCATATGGAACGTCGCGCGGGCATGCTGGCGGATGCCGGTTACCTCGCAATGATCGCTGATTTCTACGGCGTTGCCGAGGGCGACTGGCCGGCCTTGGCCCAGGACCTGCGCGTCGATACCGCCCATTATCGCGCACGGCTTGCCGCTGCGGTGGTGGCACTGCGTGCGGTTCCTCAAGCCAGCGGCTTGGCGATGGGTGCGATCGGCTATTGCATGGGCGGGGGAGCCGCGCTTGAAGCCGCGCGCGACGGGCAGGATTTACGCGCGGTGGCCAGCTTCCATGGCCTGCTCGAAACCGGCAAGGCCGCCGAGCCCGGCGCGATCAAGGCGCGCATCCTCGTCTGTCACGGCGACGCCGACCCGATGGTCCCGCGTGGCCACGTGCTCGGCTTCTGGGACGAAATGGGTGCAGCCGGGGCGAACTGGCACTTCCACAGCTACAGCGGCGTCAAGCACGGCTTCACCGATCCTGGCAGCGACGCGCGGGGGCTTCCGGAAATCGCCTATGACGCCAGCGCCGATCGCCAGAGCTGGACGGCGATGCTGGGGCTGTTCGACGAGGTTTTCGGGAGAAAATGATGAAGAACAGCATGTCACACATAACCTGGCGGCGCGCCTGATGGCGGATGGCCCGAAGCCTGAACGCATGAGCGCCAGAGAGACGCTCGCCTTCTACGCCAAGCTTGCCGGGTTTCTCGCCGGCTTGGCGCTGTTCGGATTTGCCGTCTTCTATTTACGGAGCCATCTCTAGCCCGTTTCGAGCCATTCGGCAGCTGATCCCCGCCAAGCGAAGGGGATCAGCGCCGAAGAATGCTTAGCGGGGCGCCGGGCTGTCCGAGTCGGGCTTGCCGTCGCCGTTGGTGTCGTACTTGTCGGGCTTGCCGTCGCCATTGGTGTCCCAGGCATCAGCGCTGCCGTTGCCGTCGCGGTCCCAGGCATCGGCCTTGCCGTCGGCATTGGTGTCGATCGTCGCCGCAGGCGCTGCCACCTGAGCCGTCGAGGCCTTGTCCGGACCGCCGGCGGCTTCGGCCACCTGCGCGATTCCAAGTGTGAACGGCAGAGCCAGAGCGGCTGCGAAAAGCGCTTTGAAGAGTGGCATCGAACTGTTCCTCTGTGCTGTCCCCTGCCCGCCCATTCTCGCAGCGCCCCACGGCATGGCCACACCCTTGCGACGATGCGTGGGCGCCAAAGGTCTGAATGCACGAGGGTCCCGGTTCGCCGCGCAGGCGCACCGGCCAGCCGTCAGGCGGTGACGAACATTTCCGCGTCGAGCGCCATCATCGCTTCCGAACCGGCCTCGATCTTGCGGCGTAGCGCCCCGGCATCGGGCGTGAAGCGCTCGCCAAAGTAGCGTGCGGTTATGAGCTTCGCTTCGTAGAACGCCTTGTCGGTCGATCCCCCCTGCCAGCGCCTCGGTGGCAACCTTTGCCATGCGCAGCCACATCAGCCCGAGCGCGACGATGCCCGTCAGGTGCATGTAGGGCGTCGCTCCGGCCCCGGCGTTGTTCGGATTGGCCATGGCGTTCTGTAGGAACCACATGGTCGCCGCCTTGAGTTCGCCATTGGCCTTCTCGAGCCGCGTGGCGAGGTCGGCGAGCTTTTCGTCGCCCTTGGCCGCAGCGCATTCGGCATCGACCAGCGCGAAGAAGGCCTGGATCGCCCTACCGCCGCCCGCGGCGAGCTTGCGTCCGACGAGGTCCATCGCTTGCACGCCGTTGGCTCCTTCGTAGATCATGGCGATGCGGGCATCGCGGACGAACTGCTCCATGCCGTTCTCGACGATATAGCCGTGGCCGCCCCAGATCTGCTGCATGTCGACCGTCGTGGCAAAGCCCCGATCGGTACCATAGCCCTTGATCACCGGCGTCAGCAGCCCGACGAGATCGTCGGCCGCCTGGCGTTCCTCGTCGGTAGTCGCGCGATGTGCCAAGTCGACCTGCAGGCCGATCCAGAGGCCCAACGCGCGCAGCCCCTCGGTAAAGGCCTTGGCATCCATCAGCATGCGCCGCACGTCGGGGTGGACGACCAACGGATCGGCCTTCTCCTGCGGCTGCGCCGGACCGGTCAGCGCCCGGCCCTGGCGGCGTTCGAGCGCATAGGCCGCGCCGTTCTGGTAGGCATGCTCGGCCTGCGCGAGGCCCTGCAGCCCGACGCCGAGCCTGGCGGCGTTCATCATGATGAACATCGCGGCCAGCCCCTTGCTCTCCTCACCGACGATCCAGCCCGTCGCCCCGTCGTAGTTCATTACGCAGGTCGCGTTGGCGTGGATGCCCATCTTGTGCTCGATCGCGCCGCAGGACACTGCATTGCGCGCGCCCAGCGAGCCGTCTTCGCCCACCAGCACCTTCGGCACGACGAACAGCGAGATGCCCTTGGTTCCCTCGGGCGCATCGGGAAGCCGCGCCAGCACCAGATGGATGATGTTGTCGGTGAGATCGTGCTCGCCGGCGGAGATGAAGATCTTGGTTCCGGTTATGGCATAGCTACCGTCCGCCTGAGGCTCCGCCTTGGTGCGAATGAGGCCAAGGTCGGTGCCGCACTGGGGCTCGGTCAGGTTCATCGTGCCGAGCCATTCGTTGGCCACCATCTTCGGCACGTACTTCGTCTGGAGCTCGGGCGATCCTTTGGCCAGCAAAGCGGAAACCGCGCCGTCGGTCAGCCCCGGATACATCGCGAAGGCCTGATTGGCCCCGGACATGAACTCCTCGATCGCGAAGCCCAGCACGTGCGGCATGCCCTGGCCGCCGAATTCGGTCGGTGCGGACAGTGTGCCCCAGCCCGCCTCGCGGAACTGGCGGTGCGCCTCCTTGAAGCCTTCGGGCGTGGTCACCGAGCCGTCGGCCTGGCGCGTGCAGCCCTGTGCATCGCCGCTGGCATTGAGCGGAGCGAGCACTTCGCCGGCGAACTTGCCCGCTTCCTCTATCACCGCGTCGATGATGTCGGGCGTGGCACCGTCGAAGCCCGGCAGGTTGCCATAGCTTTCGAGTTTCAGCACTTCGTTGATGATGAACCGCACGTCGCGCGTCGGCGCCTTGTAGCTCGGCATTCGTTCTCTCCCTTCGCGACTCAGCCCTCGATCGGGGCGAGTCCATCCCCTTCGAGCCTGCGGTAGAAGCAGCTCGTGGCCCCGGTGTGGCAGGCCGGCCCCTCGGGGTGCACCAGCATGACTAGCGCGTCCTGGTCGCAATCTACGCGGATCTCCTGAACGCGCAGAAAATGGCCCGAGGTCTCTCCCTTGAGCCAGAGCCGTCCGCGCGAGCGTGAATGAAAATGGGCGAGGCCCGTCTCGCGCGTCTTGGCCAGGGCCTCGGCGTCCATGAAGGCGACCATCAGGATGTCGCGTGAGGCCGAATCGACCGCGATCGCGGTCAGCAGACCCTGCCCGTCGAAGCGCGGCAGGAAGGCGCTGCCCTGTTCTCTTTCGGCAGCGGAGGCGCTCGTCATGCGGTAATGGTCCTCGGTAAATGCATTAGTGGGGCAAATTTGTTGCACGATAACCACAGATGGAGACCAAAATCCATCAACCAAGACCGAGGGCCTTTCATTTCGCTGCGTTTCCGGGAAACAAGTGCATGCAGGCCGCAAGGTCGGCGAACCGAGAAACGGTGCGGCTCAAGAAGCGCCATGGTTCGGGGATAAGGCTAACGCCCGCGCAAGCCTGGGCGAGCCGAACATGAGGGATCGGGCGAGACGGCCATAGGGGGTGGCAGTCGAACTGCGAAAGCAGCGTCCACTAGTTTCGTCACGAGGGCGCCCGGGACTTCGGTTCCGGGCGTTTTCTTTTGCGCTCATGCAGTTGGGAGCGCTTCGTCGAGGACGCGGGCGAAACAGGCGACCACCACGCGTTCGGCCCCCGCCCGCTTCAGCGCCGAAACGCAGGCTTCGCTCGTTGCGCCGCTGGTGAGCACGTCGTCCACCAGCACCACTCTCGCCCCCTTGATCTGGCCCGCACGTTTGCGGTCAACGGCAATCGCGCCGGAGAGCGCCCGGCTGCGTGCCTTACGTCCGAGCCCGCCGAGGGTCGGCGTCGGCTTGCGGCGTTCGAGCATGTCGACCGCTAGTGTGGCACCGCGAGCCCGGGCGATCTCGCGGCCGAGCAATGCCGCTTGGTTAAAGCCGCGCCGCCAGAGCCGCCAGCGATGCAGCGGCACGGGCACGATCAGCCAGCCTGGCTCGACGAACGAAAGCTTGGTCGCCATCAGCCGAGCCATCATCGGTGCCAGCGCGATCCGCTGGCCGTGCTTGAACGCCAGCACGAGCCGGCGCGAGGCGGCGTTGTAGAGCGTGCCGGCGGCGATTCCGTCGTGTCGCGGCGCTTCGGTCAGGCAAGGCGCGCAGACCGCGCCGGTGTCCACGCTGTCCCCCATCGGCCGCTGGCACAGAGCACAGGCAGGCTCGCCGGGAATGACGAGTTCGCTCCAGCAGGTGGCGCAGAGCCCGACCTGTGCCGACAGCCCCTCACCGCACAGCGGGCAGCGCGGCGGGAAGATCAGATCGACCACCGGGGCAAAGGTTTCGGCGAGCGGCATGGCGGCGGATACTAGCCAAGTCGCCGTGCCGGCGCCATGGGGAGCCATGGCATCGCAGGCTCCGCCCCAGATCTTCGCGCCGAAGCGCAGACTCGCCGTCCGCCGGCGGATGCTGGCCTTGCAGAGGCAGCCCGATGCCCCGCGCTATATCATGGCCGACATGGTCGAGGACGTGCTCGACAGACTGTCCTTCCTCCGGGTCGAGCCCAGACGGGCGCTGGTGATCGGCGACTGGACCGGAATGCTGGCCGTGAGCTTCGGTCCCGACACGATCCAGGCCGAGCCTGCCGAGCACTTCGACGAGGAGCGGCCCTATCCTTTCGGCGGGTTCGATCTCATCGTCAGCCTCGGCACGCTCGACACGGTCAACGACCTGCCCGGCGCGCTGATCCACTTGCGGGGCGCCCTGGCGCCCGGCGGGTTGATGATCGCCAGCTTCCTCGGCGCGGGCAGCCTGCCGGTGCTGCGCGGCGCGATGCTGGCCGCGGATGGCGACCGGCCGGCGCCGCGGGTCCATCCGCAGGTCGACGTCCGGGCCGGCGGACAGTTGCTTCAGCGGGCCGGGTTTGCCGATCCGGTGATCGATCATCGCCCGCTCGACGTCAGCTTTCGCTCGCTGGACCGTCTGGTCGGCGACCTGAGGGCTCAGGGACTGAGCAATGTCCTCGCCCGCTCCGGCCCGGCGCTCGGCAAGGCCGCGCTGGCCCGTGCCGAACAGGCTTTCGTCGCCGCGAGCCAGGATGGACGAACTACAGAACAGTTCGAGATCCTGACCCTAAGTGGTCGGAAGCGTTAGCCCAAAGCCGCCTGCGCCGCTGCCAGTCTGGCGATCGGCACGCGGTAGGGCGAGGCGCTGACGTAATCCAAACCCTGGGCTTCGCAGAAGGCGATCGAAGCCGGGTCGCCGCCGTGCTCGCCGCAGATGCCGAGCTTGATGTCGGGTCGGGTTGCGCGCCCTCGCTCTGCGGCGATCTTGACCAGCTGCCCGACGCCGTCGACGTCGAGGCTGACGAAGGGATCGCGCGGGTAGATGCCCTGTTCGACGTAGGGGCCGAGGAAGCGCGCGGCATCATCTCTCGAAACACCCAGAGTTGTCTGGGTCAAATCATTGGTCCCAAACGAGAAGAACTTGGCCTCCTCGGCAATCTCGCCGGCCATCAGCGCGGCGCGCGGCAGCTCTATCATAGTGCCGACGAGGTATTCGAGCTTGCGCCCCTTCTCCTCGAACACCTTGACGGCAGTCCGGTCGACCAGGCCGCGCAGGATTTCCAGCTCGCGCTTGGTCGCGACCAGCGGGATCATGACCTCGGGCACCACCGCCTCGCCGCTCGCCTCCGCGACGTCGCAGGCCGCTTCGAAGATCGCGCGGGCCTGCATTTCGTAAATCTCGGGGAAAGTGATGCCGAGGCGGCAGCCGCGGTGGCCGAGCATAGGGTTGAACTCGTGCAACTCGCCAGCGCGGCGCTTCAATGTCTCGGCGCCGATACCGATCGTCTGGGCCAGTTCCTCGAACTCGGCGTCGCCGTGCGGCAGGAATTCGTGGAGCGGCGGGTCGAGCAAGCGGATGGTGACCGGCAAGCCTGCCATGACCTCGAAGATCGCGCGGAAGTCGGCGCGCTGCTCGGGCAGGAGCTTTTCGAGCGCGGCGCGGCGGCCGCCCTCGTCCTCGGCGAGGATCATCTGGCGCACGGCGGAGATCCGGCCGGCCTCGAAGAACATGTGCTCGGTGCGGCAGAGGCCGACCCCTTCCGCACCAAACTGGCGCGCCATGCGGCAGTCGGCCGGCGTTTCGGCATTGGCGCGGACTTTCATGCGGCGGTGCTGGTCGGCCCAGACCATCAAGGTGCCGAAATCGCCGACGAGCTCGGGTTCGATCGTCTTGACCTCGCCGGCCATGATGTCGCCGGTCGCGCCGTCGAGGGTGATGATGTCACCCTCCTTGAGCTTGCGGTTGCCGATCTGCAGCGTCCGGCTCGGCATGTCGATCGAGATCGCCGAGGCGCCCGAGACGCACGGACGGCCCATGCCGCGCGCGACCACGGCCGCGTGCGAAGTCATGCCGCCGCGCGCGGTGAGCACGCCCTTGGCCGCATGCATGCCGTGGATGTCCTCGGGGCTGGTCTCGACGCGGACCAGAATGACAGCTTCGCCGAGTTCCGCGCGGTGCTCGGCGGTATCGGCGTCGAGCACGATCGCGCCCGAAGCCGCGCCGGGGCTCGCGGGAAGCCCCTTGCCGAGAATGTCGCGCGGCGCATTGGGATCAAGCGTCGGGTGGAGCAGCTGGTCGAGCGCCATCGGGTCGATCCGGCGCACCGCGGTCGCCTCGTCGATCAGGCCCTCGCCGACCATCTCGACCGCCATGCGCAGCGCCGCCTTGGCCGTGCGCTTGCCCGAACGCGTCTGGAGCATCCAGAGCTTGTTCCGCTCGACGGTGAACTCGATGTCCTGCATGTCCTTGTAGTGCAGCTCGAGCAGGTCGAAGACGCGCGCCAGCTCGGTATAGGCCGCGGGCATCGCCTCTTCCATCGACAACGGCTTGGCATTGGCCGCCTCGCGCGCCTTCAGAGTCAGGTACTGCGGCGTGCGGATGCCGGCGACGACGTCCTCGCCCTGGGCATTGACCAGCCATTCGCCGTAATAGGCGCGTTCGCCGGTGGCGGGGTCGCGGGTGAAGGCGACGCCCGTGGCCGAGGTGTCGCCCATGTTGCCGAAGACCATGGCCTGGACGTTGACCGCTGTGCCCCAGTCGCCGGGAATGTCGTTGAGCCGGCGGTATACCTTGGCGCGGTCCGAATCCCAGCTGTCGAACACGGCGCGGATCGCGCCCCAGAGCTGTTCCTGCACGTCCTGCGGGAACGGGCGGCCGAGCGCCTCGGCGACGATGTCCTTGTACTCGCCGACGAGCGCCTGCCAGTGTTCGGCCTCCATCTCCACATCGGTGAAGAAGCCATTGTCTTCCTTGACGATCTCCAGAGCATCCTCGAACAGATGGTGCTCGATGCCGAGCACCACGTCCGAATACATCTGGATGAAGCGGCGGTAGCTATCCCAGGCGAACCGGTCGTCGCCCGAAGTGGCGGCGAGGCCCTGGACCGTGGCGTCGTTGAGTCCGAGGTTGAGCACGGTGTCCATCATGCCGGGCATCGACACGCGCGCGCCCGAGCGGACCGAGACGAGCAGCGGATCGGCGGCATTGCCGAAGCTCTTGCCGACCGAACCCTCGATATGGGTCAGCGCTGTTGCGACGTCGGCGCGCAGTTCGGGCGAGAAGTCCGCGCCGCTGGCGAGGTAGCGTACGCATTCCTCGGTGGTGATAGTGAAGCCTGGGGGCACGGGCAGGCCGATCCCGGCCATTTCCGCGAGGTTCGCGCCCTTGCCGCCGACGATCGTCTTGTCGCGGGTGCGCGGATCATCGGACGCGCCATTGGCGCCGCCGCCGAAAGTGTAGACCTGCTTGCTCATCTCAACGCTTTCCTGACCGACAGGGTGACACAAGTGACACCCTGTCACCCTGAGGGATGACCCTTAAGTCAATGATCTCGCCCAAAAACTTATCGAGGACTGTCGGGTGACACTGTTATGGTAGTAAATATTATCCCTCGATCTTCGAGAAATCGGCCACGCCGTGCACGGCATCGCGGAACCGCGCGAGCAGATCGAGGCGTGCGCGTCGTTTATCGGCATCGGCATCGTTCACCGTGACACTATCAAAGAACGCATCGATCGGCGCGCGCAAAGTCGCCAGCGCGGCCATGGCTCCGGCGAAATCCTCGGCTGCAACCGCGGTGGCGGCCGTCGGACCGGCCGAAGCGAGCGCGTCGATCAGCGCCTTTTCCGCCGGTTCGGGCGTGTAGGAAAGCTCTTTCGCGTGCCGCTCGGCCATCTTGGCGGCGATGACGTCCTTGTTGTCTTCGATTGCCGAACCGGGGTCTTCATCGCCCGTCGCCGGAATCTCGCCCTCGATGCCCTGCCAGTCCTCCTTCTTGAGGATATTGGCGGCGCGCTTGTAGCCGGCGAGCAGGTTGGTGCCGTCCGCGGTCGCGACGAAGGCCTGGAGCGCATGGACGCGCGCGAGAAGGCGGACGAGGATATGGTCATCGCCCAGCGCAAATACAGCATCGATCAAATCGTGCCGAACGCCGGACTCACGCTGTTGAACCTTCAGCCTGTCTTCGAAGAATTTCGGAAGATTCTCGGAGACTAGCCCGATCGCGTGCTTGTGCTTGTCGAGCTCAGCTTCGGGGTAACCATCATAGCAGATCTGTTTGGTAAACTGGCACACTGCCTCATGGATGCCGACGATAAGCGACAGGCGGATGCCATTTCTCGTTAGTAGTTCCAGAATCCCAAGAGCAGCCCGTCGCAACGCAAACGGATCGCGAGAACCTGTTGGCCGCTCATCAATAAGGAAGAAGCCAACCAAGGTATCCAGCTTGTCTGCCAAACTCACCGCTACCGTCAGTGGTGCGGTCGGCACGTCATCGCCCTGCCCAACCGGCTTGTAGTGATCGCGGATCGCGTCAGCGACGGCATCCGGCAATCCCTCGGCCCGGGCATAGTAGCCACCCATCAGGCCTTGCAATTCGGGGAACTCGCCGACCATCTCGGTGACGAGGTCGGCCTTGGCGAGGCGCGCGGCCTGTTCGGCCTGGTTCGCGTCGGCGCCCTTGACGATGCCCTCTTTGACCAGCCAGCGCGCGAGCTTTGCGACGCGCTCGACCTTGTCGGCAACGGTGCCCAGCTTCTCGTGAAAGGTGATCCGCTTGAGGCCTTCGGCGTGCTGTTCGAGCGTCTTCTTGCGGTCCTGCTCCCAGAAGAAGCGGGCATCGCTGAGGCGTGCCGCGAGCACCTTGCGGTTGCCGTCGACGATCGCTGCGCCGCCGTCGGTCGCCTCGATGTTGGCGGTGCAGACGAAGGCGTTGGCGAGCTTGCCGGCCTGCTCGCAGACAAAATATTTCTGGTTCGTGCGGGCTGTTAGCTGGATGACCTCGGGCGGAACCTCAAGGAATGCCTCGTCGAAGCGGCCGAGCAGCGGCACCGGCCATTCGGTGAGGCCGGCGTTCTCGATGACCAGCCCCTCGTCCTCGACCAGGTCCAGGCCGGCGGCGCTAGCGGCTTCGGCGGCCTTGGCGCGGATCAGGTCCTGGCGTTCGGCGTGGTCGATGAGGACGTGGCAGGCGCGCAGCTTGTCCTGGTAGTCGTGCGCGCCGCCGATAGTGATCTCGCCCGGGTGGTGGAAGCGGTGGCCCTTGGTGGCATAGGCCGAGAGCACGCCGCCGACTTCGCAGGCGACGAGGTCCTCGCCGAGGATCGCGACGATGCCCGACAGCGGGCGCACCCAGCGCAGGCTTTCGGTGCTGATCGAGGCGGCGCCCCAGCGCTGCGACTTGGGCCAGGGGAAGGCACGGACGATCGCCGGGATCGCTTCGGCGAGCACGTCTGCGGTGGCGCGGCCGGGCTTCTCGGTGACGGCGAAGTACACGCCGTCGCGCTCGGTCAGCTGGTCCTGGGTCAGGCCTGTCTTGCGCAGGAAGCCTTCGAGCGCCTGCGGCGGTGCGCCGGTCTTGGGGCCCTTGAGTTCCTCGCTGACCGCCTGGGTGGCGATCGGCAGGCCCTTGGCGATCAGCGACAGGCGGCGCGGGGTCGACCAGACGGTGATTTCGCCAAGCGAGAGGCCGGCGGCCTGCATCTGCTCGCGGAACAGTTTTTCGAGGGCAGCGCGGGCGCCGGCCTGCATGCGCGCGGGGATTTCTTCGGAGCGCAGTTCGAGGAGGAAGTCGCTCATACCGTCCACCCCGGGAACTTCTCGGCCCACTTGGCCTCGTTCTTCTCGATCCAGGCCTGGCAGGAGCCCTTGGCGAGGTCGCGGACGCGGCCGATGTAGCTGGCGCGTTCCTGGACAGAAATCACGCCGCGCGCCTGGAGCAGGTTGAACAGGTGGCTGGCCTCGATCGCCTGATCATAGGCGGCGAGCGGAACCTTGGCCTCGATGCAGCGCTGGGCCTCGGCCTCGGCGTGCTGGAAGCCCTTGAAAAGCTGTTCTGTATCAGCGACTTCGAAGTTATACTTCGACTGTTCTCTCTCATTTTCGAGGAACACGTCGCCGTAGGTCACGCCGCTGTCGTTGAAGGCCAAGTCATAGACCCAGTCCTTCTGCTGGATGTACATCGCCAGGCGTTCGAGGCCGTAGGTCAGCTCGCCGGCGACGGGCTTGCAGTCGAAGCCGCCGATCTGCTGGAAGTAGGTGAACTGGGTCACTTCCATGCCGTCGCACCAGACTTCCCAGCCCAGCCCCCAGGCGCCGAGCGTCGGGCTTTCCCAGTCGTCCTCGACGAAGCGGATGTCGTGCGCCAATGGATCGACGCCGATCGCGGCGAGGCTCTCGAGGTAGAGCTCCTGCAGGTTCTCGGGGTTCGGCTTCAGGATCACCTGGTACTGGTAGTAGTGCTGGAGCCGGTTGGGGTTCTCGCCATAGCGGCCGTCGGTCGGCCGGCGCGAGGGCTGGACATAGGCGGCTTTCCACGGCTCCGGGCCGAGCGCGCGCAGGGTCGTTGCCGGGTGGAAGGTGCCGGCGCCCATGCGCATGTCGTAGGGCTGGAGAATCAGGCAGCCCTGCGCGCTCCAGAAGGCGTGGAGCCGCAGGATCATCTCCTGGAAGCTGAGCGGTTTTGGGCTCGCAGACATGGCTCGCGCCTTTGGCCGATGGGGCATGAAGGGTCAACAGGGGACGGGTTTTTCCGGGCCATTCATCGACGGGTGACCAATCGCCCCCTATATGAGCCGAATGATGCGTCTTCTCCGCCGGATCGGCTACCTCCTCCTCGCCCTGGTCTCTTGCCTTTCGGTCACGGCTTCGGCCCAGCAGACCGCGCCACAGCCGCAATCGCAGCTCGTCCCGGCCACGCCACCGGTCGCGACCGAAGAGGCCAGGCCGGCGCTGTGGAAGGTCTCGAAAGGCGACACGACGATCTGGCTGTTCGGCACGATCCACGCGCTGCCCGCGGGGATCGACTGGTTCCACGGCCCGGTGCGCGACGCTTTCGACGGCTCGCAGGAGCTGGTGACCGAGATCACCGAAGTCGATCCGCTCGAAATGCAGCGGCTCGTGCTCGCCCATGCGGCGCTGCCCCAGGGGCAGACGCTGCGCGCCATGCTGTCGCCTGCGGTCAAGAGTGCCTACGAGAAGCAGCTGACCGACCTCAAGCTGCCGCTGCAGGCGTTCGACGGCTACGAGCCCTGGTATGCCGGCATCGCGCTGTCCACCCTGCCGCTGCTGCGTACGGGCTATGACGCCCAGCACGGCGTGGAGCAGGTGCTCGATGCCCGCGCCAAGCAGCTCGGCCGGCCGCACGGCGCACTGGAGACCGCCGCCTACCAGATCGGCCTGTTCGATTCGCTGCCGCTCGATGCGCAGAAGAGCTATTTCGCCGAAGTGGTCGATCAGCTTCCGACGATGACTGACCAGCTCGGCCAGATGGTCGCCGCCTGGCGCAAGGGCGATGCCGAGGGCCTCGCCAAGCTGATGAACACGGAAGAAGACGATCCGCGGCTGCTCGAGATGCTGCTGGTCAAACGCAACAAGAACTGGGCCGAGTGGGTCAAGCAGCGGCTGACCAAGCCGGGCACGGTCTTCGTCGCGGTGGGCGCGGGGCACCTCGCCGGGCAGGGAAGCCTGCAGGAACAGCTCGCGGCCCAGGGGATTGCCACCCAGCGGGTGCAGTAGACGGCAATGAGGCCTGTCGTTGGTGGACTCGCGATCCTGCTGCTTGCGGCTTGTGCACCCGAGCCACAGCCTGCGAAACCGGCGCTCTGGCGCGTCGAGGGCGCCCACGGCGAATGGGGCTTCCTGTTCGGCACGATCCATTCGCTGAAACGACCTGCGCTATGGCAATCGGGCAAGGTCGGCCCTGCCCTGGCCCAGAGCGACCGGATCGTCGTCGAGGTTGCCAAGCTGTCGGACCAGGCGGCGCTCAGCAAGACCTTCGCGGCCCTGTCCAAGACCCCCGGCTTGCCGCCGCTGTCGGCGCGGGTCGAGCCGGCGCTGCGGCCGCGCCTCGCCGAAGCGATGCGCAAGGTCGGCGCCAGCGACAGCAGCTTCACCGACGTCGAGACCTGGGCCGCGGCGCTGTCGCTCGCGCGCGCCGGGCAGAGCGCGGATGACGCCGCCAACGGCATCGACCGTGCCGTGGAAGCCGCGGCGAAGGGGCGCCCCGTGGTCGAGCTCGAAGGCGCGGTAAGCCAGCTCGGCATCTTCGACCGCTTGCCCGAGAAGGAACAGCGCGACTTGCTAGCCGCGGTGCTGCGCGACGAGGGCGCCATCGACAGCGAGAGCGGCGACCTGGCCGAAGCCTGGCGCAAGGGCGACATCGCACTGATCGCGGGCGAGACGCGCAAGGGCCTGCTCGCCGATCCGGAACTGCACGAGGCGCTCTACACCGCCCGCAACCGCGCCTGGACCGATCGGGTGAGTGCCATGTTGAGCAGCGGAGAACATCCCTTCGTCGCGGTCGGCACGGCGCATATGGCGGGCGACGAAGGGCTCCCGGCGATGCTGGCGGCGAAGGGCTTCAAGGTGACCCGCGTCCAATGAGCGGGCGTTTCCGGCGGACGAAGCGAACGCTCACCGGTCTGATAGCCGGCATCGCGGTGACGCTTCTCGCCGTCTTCGCCGTCGGCGGCTATTTCAGTCGCGAGGCCTATGTCTTCGAACCGGCCACGGGCGGTCGGTCGGATGGATTGGTGGCGGTGTTCTGGTCGGGCGACATGGGCACGGCGGTCGGCCTGGGGAGCACGGTCATCGAGCGGCTGCGCGCGGATGGCATTCCCGTGCTTACGGTCAGGTCTCCCGTGCTGTTCGCCCGGGCGCGCGATGCCGGTTTTGCCGACCGTGTCATGACCCTTGCGCTTCGCCGCGCGCTCGCCGAGGCTGGCGCGCAGCGAATTGCGGTCGTCGGCAGTTCCTTCGGCTCCGACATGGTGGTCGCCAGCCTTGGCCACGTGCCGCCCGATCTGCGCGCGCGGATATCTGCTGTCGCCGTCGTCGGCGCGGGCAAGGACATCTATTTCCACGCCAATCCCAGCGGCTTTTTCTACAGCGGGCCGAGTGCAGTCGATCCTGCCGTGGCGGTTCCGCTGCTCAAGGGCCTGCCGGTTACCTGCATCTACGGCTCGGCCGACGACGAGACGCTTTGCCCGGAACCGGAGATGGCCGGGGCGCGGCAAGTACGCATTAAGGCCGGCCACGCGATGCTGTGGAGCCACGACCTGGTGGCCGACAAAGTGCTGGAGGCCCTGCGGCAGCCCCCGCAGCCGCTGCACTAGGCTTGCTTTTCCGGGCCATTGCCGCTAACGGCGCCCGCTTCCCGTCATGGTCATCCCTGGAGGCGTGACGGAGAAGATGTGCAATCCAGTGTTTTCGAAAGGCAAGTATTATGAGCGATACGCTTAACCTGCCGGCAGAGACGCGCGAACGGGCTGGCAAGGGAGCCTCCCGTGATCTGCGTCGTTCTGGCCGTGTCCCCGCCGTCGTCTATGGCGGCAACGAAGAGCCGCTGACCATCCACGTCGAAGAGAAGGAACTGCGCCGCCAGCTCGGCACCGGTCACTTCTTCAACTCGATCGTCGAGGTCGAGGTCGGTGGCAAGAAGCTGCGGACACTGCCCAAGGACGTCGCGTTCCACCCGGTCTCCGACCGCCCGCTGCATGTCGACTTCCTGCGCCTGTCGAAGGATTCCAAGGTTCACGTCAACGTGCCCGTGGTGTTCATCAACGAAGAGAAGTCGCCCGGCCTCAAGAAGGGCGCCGTGCTCAACATCGTGCACCACAGCCTCGATTTGATCTGCGACGCGGACAAGATCCCCGACGAGATCAGCATCGACGTTTCCGGTCTCGAGATCGGCGATTCGATCCATATCGGCAACATCACTCTGCCCGCCGGCACCGCCGACGGTAGCCATGAGCAGGATCTCACGATCGCCACGATCGTTGCCCCCTCGGCGCTGAAGAGCGACGAAGGCGACAACGAGACGCCGGCCGAGGCGTAAAGACAGTGCGTCGTCCCGGTGCGAGCCGGGACGACGATACTTCGCTGCGACACTGAGGAAATCCGATGCAGCTCTGGGTCGGCCTCGGCAATCCCGGTCCGCAATATGCGATGAACCGGCACAACGTCGGCTTCATGACGACCGACACCATCGCCGAAGTCCACGATTTCGGCCCGGTCCAGAAGAAGTTCCTGGGCTGGCTGCAGGAAGGCCGCATCGGCGGCCAGAAGATCCTCCTGCTCAAACCCGCGACATTCATGAACGAAAGCGGCCGTTCGGTCGGCGAGGCGCTGCGCTTCTACAAGCTCGGCACCGATGCGCTGACCGTGTTCCACGACGAGCTCGATCTCGCTCCGTTCAAGGTCAAGGTGAAGCAGGGCGGCGGCACTGCCGGGCACAACGGCCTGCGCTCGATCGACCAGCATCTCGGCCCTGATTTTCGCCGCGTGCGGCTCGGCATCGGCCATCCCGGCCACAAGGACCGCGTCACCGGCCACGTCCTCGGCAACTATGCCAAAACCGAAATGGACGACCTTGCCGACATGCTGGGTGCGATCTCGGCCGAGGCCGAATGGCTCGCCAAGGGCGACGACACCCGGTTCATGAACGATATCGCCCTGCGGCTGCAGGACTGACGCCCCCTCGACTGTCGCTGCCATCGGCGTATTCTCCGCAGACCACGCGAGAGGAGAGACGCCATGCCGGAGCTTAGCCCCAAGTTGAGCAGGCGCCATCTGCTTGTCGGAACCGGGGCGCTTGCCGCCGCCGCAGCCGTTCCCGCCGCCGCAGTTTCTGAGCCCAGGCCGCTCGCCGGCAAGAGCTTCCTGATCACCGGCACCTCGTCGGGCTTCGGCAATGTCGGCGCACTGCTCTATGCCCGGAAAGGCGCACGGGTCTTCGCGACCATGCGCAACCTGCCGCGGCCCGAGGGCGAGGCGCTGCTCAAGGTCGCCAGAGACGAGAAGCTCGATCTCCGCGTCTTGCCGCTCGACGTGACGTCGGAAGAACAGGTCAATGCTGCGGTCGCCGAGGCCGAGCGGCTGAACGGCGGCCCGCTCGACGTGCTGGTCAACAATGCCGGGATCAACATCGCCGGTCCGGTCGAACTGCAGGATCTCGAAGCCACCAGGCTGACTTTCGACACCAACGTCTTCGGGCTGCAGCGGACGATGCGCGCGGTGCTGCCGGGCATGCGCAGCCGCAAGTCGGGGCTGATCTTCAACGTATCGTCGCAGCAGGGCAGGATCATCATGCCGGCCGGCGGGCTCTATTCGTCGACCAAGTTCGCGGTCGAGGCGATGAGCGAACAGATCGCCTACGAGCTCGCGCCGCACGGAATCGAAGTGGTGATCATCGAACCCGGCGGTTTTGCGACGGGCATCGGGCGCAACCGCGCGCGCTACACCTCCGCCCTCGCCGCCCGCGCCGACGAAAAGCACAAGGCCGGTTACCCCGAGCTCGTCGCGCAGATGAGTCGCATGCCGGGCGGTGGCTCGGCGCCTGTGACTTTGCCTCCCGGCATGCCCGATCCGATCGAGGTGCCCAAGGCAATCGCCGAAATCGCCGCCATGCCCGCCGGCACCCGTCCGCTCCGCCGCCCGGTACATCCCGGTAACAAGCCGCAGCTCGAGATCAACCGCGTTTCGGCCGAAACGCAGCGCGGGCTGCTGGAGAAGAGCGCCTACGCGCCCTGGGGCAAGGCAGTGCTCGACTGATAGCAGGCGCACCGAACTGGCCTTTTGCCGCGCACCGCTCTATGGGCGCGCGCTCAGGATCTATTCGGAGTTTCACATGGGTTTTCGTTGCGGGATCGTCGGCCTGCCTAACGTCGGCAAGTCGACGCTGTTCAACGCGCTGACCGAGACGCAGGCGGCGCAGGCGGCGAACTATCCGTTCTGCACAATCGAGCCCAATGTCGGCCAGGTCGGCGTGCCCGACCCGCGGCTCGACAAGCTGGCCGCGATCGCCGGCTCGGCCAAGATCATCCCGACACAGCTCGGCTTCGTCGACATCGCCGGCCTGGTGCGCGGCGCCTCGAAGGGCGAAGGCCTGGGCAACCAGTTCCTCGGCAACATCCGCGAGGTCGACGCGGTCATTCATGTGCTGCGCTGCTTCGAGAACGATGACATCCAGCACGTCGACAACAAGGTCGATCCGATCTCCGACGCCGAGACGGTCGAGACCGAGCTGATGCTCTCGGACCTCGAAAGCCTGGAGAAGCGGGTCCCCGCCGCGCAGAAGAAGGCCGCGCAGGGCGACAAGGAGCAGAAGATCGTCGCTTCGGTGCTCGGCCAGGCGCTCGAGCTGCTGCGCGAGGGCAAGCCGGCGCGGCTGACCCAGCCCAAGGACGAGGAAGAGGAGCGCGTGTTCAAGCAGGCGCAGCTTTTGACCTCGAAGCCCGTGCTCTACGTCTGCAACGTCGAGGAAGAAGCCGCGGCCGAAGGCAATGCCTTCTCGGCCAAGGTGTTCGAGAAGGCCAAGGCGGAGGGCGCCAATGCGGTGATCGTCTCGGCAGCAATCGAAAGTGAGCTGGTCGGCATGGACCCCGAGGAGCGCATGGTGTTCCTCGAGGAGATGGGCCTTTCGGAGACCGGCCTCGCCCGCATCATCCGCTCGGGCTACGACCTGCTCCACCTGATCACCTTCTTCACCGTCGGCCCCAAGGAAGCGCGTGCCTGGACCGTGCACAAGGGCGCCAAGGCCCCCGAGGCCGCGGGCGAGATCCATTCGGACATGCAGCGTGGCTTCATCCGCGCCGAGACGATCGCCTATGACGACTATGTCGCACTGAATGGCGAGAGCGGCGCCAAGGATGCCGGCAAGCTGCGCCAGGAAGGCAAGGAATATGTCGTGCAGGACGGCGACTGCCTGCACTTCAAGTTCAACGTCTGAAGGATTTCGGGGATTTGCCTGCCGAAGCGCGGACTCACGTGCGGGGGTGGGGATCGGGTGAGAGTCGGGGCTTCGACAGGCCCTAGTTAAACACCCTGCCCCGAATTCGGTTCCGGCTTCTCTCCAATCTGGATCAAATTTTCAGCGCTCGAAAGCTGCGATGATGGGGCACGGTCCCTGCTCGGACCGAGCGCATTCCCGCGCGAGGCCCTGCAGCGCGCTTCGAGCCGCCTGAAGCTCGCCAATCCGGGCGTCAAGCGCTGCTATCCGCGCCTGGGCCATGGCCCGCGCTCGCGGACGATCGTCGCTGCGATCGAGTTCCAGCAATTCGCCGATCTCCTCCAGCGTGAAACCCGCGCGCTGCGCCCCGCGGATGAACCGCAGGCGCCGCACTTCGTCCTCGCCGTAGTGGCGTCGCCCAGACCCGCTCGCCACCGCCGAGGGCCGCGGATCGAACAGCAGGCCCTTGCGCTGGTAGAAGCGGATCGTCTCCACCCCGACATCGGCGCTGCGCGCCAGTTCCGAGATTGTCAGCGCCATCACTTGACTCCGTACTATGGTACGGAAGCTATAGGGCTCTCCGCCGCTGGACGGCAAGCGCCTGGTCGCCATCCTCGCTTCCAGGGCCGTCCGTCCCCGCATATGGAGAATTGCATGAAGACCGCGCTGTCCCCGCTCGCACTGGTAGCGACGGCTCTTTTCTCCCCCCTGCCCGCGCTGGCGCAAGATCACGATCATTCTCAAATGGACCATTCGGCACACGACGCCATGCCGGGCATGGCCGCGGAGGGCGAGATGGACATGGCCCAGCCCGCTCCTTCCGGACCCAGCGCCGGCTCGGGCACTTCGCTGCTGCCCGCGAACGAGGGCATGGGCGGGCTGCACATACCGGCCGGAAACTGGATGGTGATGGCGCACGGCTTCGTCACGACGCAGTACACCGACCACTCGGGTCCGCGCGGCGACGACAAGTTCTACTCGACCTCGATGTTCATGGTGAACGGCGAACGCGACACCGGATGGGGCCGCATCCAGCTCAAGTCGATGATGAGCCTCGAGCCGGCAATGGATGCGCGCGGCTATCCCAACCTCTTCGCCACGGGCGAGACCGCCGGAGGGCAGCCGCTGGTTGATCGACAGCATCCGCACGACCTGTTCATGGAGCTCGCGGCGCGGGTCGATTTCAATCTCGGCGGTTCGACGCGGGCTTTCCTCTACGGCGGTCCCGTCGGCGAACCGGCACTGGGGCCGAGCGCCTTCATGATGCGCGGTTCGGCGAGCTACAATCCCGAGCCGCCGATCACCCACCACTGGTTCGATTCAACCCACATCACCTACGGCGTGGTGACCGCGGGCCTCACGAGCAACCTTTGGCAGCTCGAAGCTTCCGCCTTCCGCGGCGCCGAGCCCGACGAGCATCGCTGGAACATCGAGACGCCCAAGCTTGACAGCTGGTCGGTGCGCGCGACGCTGACACCCTCGCCCGCCTGGGCAATCCAGGCGAGCTATGCGCAGATCAAGCAGCCCGAGGCGCTGCATCCGGGCGAGGACGAGCACCGCTTCACGGCCTCGGCGCACTATGCCGACAGCAAGGGCTTCTCCGCGATGCTGGCTTTCAGCAACAAGGACCGGGTGCCGGGCGGATCATTGTCCGCATGGCTGGCCGAGGCGAACTGGAATCTCGACCAGCACAATACGTTGTTCGGCCGTTTCGAGAATGTCGCCAACGACGAACTCTTTCCCGACCATGCCGATCCGTTGCACGATCGGACCTTCCGCGTGAGCAAGTTCCAGCTCGGCTACGCCCGGCGCATCCCGGTCGGGCCGGTCGAGCTGGCGCTGGGTGCGTCAGCCTCCACCTATGCGAAGCCTGCCGCACTCGATGCCGCCTATGGCCGCAACCCTTGGGGCTATACGTTGTTCGCGCGGATCAACCTCGGCAACTGAGCGTGCCGGGTGCCTGGTAGACGATGCGCTCGAAGCGGTCGCGGATGGTGACGCGGTCGGGCTGGCGTGCGAACTGCGCCGAGTAGCTGCGTCCGACATATTTGGCGTGAACGCCCGCGGCGACTTCGGGGCTGCCGTTGTCGGCGGCGAAGATTGCCGGTTCTCCGTCGATCAGCAGCACGGCCTTGGGGCCGCCGACGATCAACAGCGGGAAAGCGCCGGGATTGGGATCTGTCGCGAAGGCGCAGTCGCTGCTCCCCAGCTTGTATAGCCGCCGAACGTTCGGGTTGACCGCGCCGAGTTCGAGGGGCTGGACGGGTGGCTTGATCTTCTGGATGGCCTCGACCTGGGCGACCGCGCGCGCGTCGGCAGCGGCCTTTTCCTCGGGTGTCTGGCCGTTGCAGGCGGTTGTCAGGAGCGCGATTGCGACTGCCAGCCCCTTGTGGGTGTTATTATTGTTCACGAGTGGACAATGCCTGCGCCCAGGCGTTGTTCCCGCCGGCCTACTTGCGTCCGAACAGCTTCTCGATGTCGCCGTGCGCCAGCTTGACCCAGGTAGGGCGGCCGTGGTTGCACTGTCCCGAGCGCGGCGTACGCTCCATCTCGCGCAGAAGCGCGTTCATCTCGGCGACCGACAGCGCACGGCCGGCGCGGACCGAGCCGTGACAGGCCATCGTCGCGAGGACGTGGTCGAGCCGCTCGCCGAGCAGCAGCGCGTCACCGTTCTGCGCGAGATCGTCGGCGATGTCGCGGACCAGCGCCTGGACGTCGCTCTTGGCCAGCGCCGCAGGGACCGAGCGGACTAGCATCGCCGCCGGGCCGAAGCGCTCGATCGCGAGTCCGAACTGGGCGAGTTCGTCCGCTTTCTCTTCGAGCCGGTCACAGGCCGGCTCTTCGAGATCGATCACCTCCGGCAGCAGCAACGCCTGGGCCGCGGCGACGGTGTCGCCCGTCCCTGCGGCGCGCAGGCGTTCGAGCACGAGCCGCTCGTGCGCCGCATGCTGGTCGACGATGATCAGGCCGTCTTCGGCCTCGGCGACGATATAGGTGCCGGCCACCTGGCCGCGGGCGACGCCGAGCGGATAGGTTTCGGCTTCCTCGGGCATCGCTTCGGCGGCTTCGGCGCGGGCTGCCGGAGCCATCAGGTTCTGCTCGTAGCCGCGCCAGGCCTGTCCGGCGTCGCCTACCCGCGAAGGTTCGCGCTCGAAGTTGGAGAACAGGCTGCGGCCGGTGTGCAGCGCCAAGGGCGGCGAGACAACCGGCTCGACCTGCCAATTGGCCATGGCGCCCGCGGCCGGGGTCTGGGCGCTGCGCTGGCCCGAACTGTCGAGCGCATGGCGCAGCGCGCTGACGAGAAAGCCGCGCACGAAAGCCGGATCACGGAAGCGCACCTCGGTCTTGGCCGGGTGGACGTTGACGTCGACCTCCTCGGGCGGGAGTTCGAGGAACAGCGCCAGCACCGCGTGGCGGTCGCGCGCGAGCATGTCGGCGTAGGCGCCGCGCACCGCGCCGATCAAGAGCCGGTCGCGCACCGGCCGGCCGTTGACGAACAGATACTGGTGATCGGCGACGCCGCGATTGAAGGTTGGTAGGCCCGCCACCCCCGTGAGCCGAGCGGACCCGCGTTCTGCTTCGATGATCACGCCGTCCTCGGCAAGCTCCCGCGCGACGAGGCGGGAGACACGCGCGGCCAGCGCCTCGTCGGGCTGAACCTGCAAAACGCGGCGGCCGTCGTGTTCCAGCGTGAAGCCGACGTCGGGCCGCGCCATCGCGAGCCGGCGGACCACGTCGAGGCAGGCGGCATATTCGGCGCGAGCGCTGCGCAGGAACTTGCGCCGGACCGGCACCTTGCCGAACAGGTCCTCGACCCTGATGCGTGTACCCGGCGGCAGCGCAGCGGGGCCGTCTTCGGCGACCACGCCGTGATCGACGACCCGCTTCCAGCCTTCCAGCCCGCGCGGCCGGCTTTCGATCGACAGCCGCGCGACGCTGGCGATCGACGGGAGCGCCTCGCCGCGGAAGCCCAACGTCGCGACCAGTTCGATATGTTCGTCGGGCAGCTTCGAGGTCGCGTGACGTTCGAGCGCCAGCGCAATTTCCTGTGGATTCATGCCGCAGCCATCGTCGGTCACTTCGATGAGGCCGAGTCCCCCGTCTCCGAGCCGTACCGTGATCGCCGTAGAGCCCGCATCTATAGCATTTTCAACGAGTTCCTTGAGCGCGGAAGCGGGGCGCTCGACCACTTCGCCCGCGGCTATGCGGTTGACAAGTTCTTCGGGCAGGCGGCGTATTTCTGGCACTTCCACTGCTTAGCGACGAAGTGGCAGAAATTCGAGACTGGACCCCGTAAGCTATCCCCAAATCTCGGCACAAAATTTTGGCGTTTCGTCGAAAGCTGGTTTAGGAAGCCGCCTTCCACGCTCACCCCGCCGGTCAGCGCTGCCGCCTCGCTCCTGCGGTAAGTGCCCGGCAAGCCTACGGATTTTTTGATGGCTTCGATGATGTCGCGATTCTTCAAGTTCGGTTCGCAGAACATGGCGATCGACCTCGGAACGGCCAACACGCTCGTTTATGTCCAAGACCGAGGTATCGTGCTCGACGAGCCTTCGGTGGTCGCGATCGAGACGATCAACGGCATCAAGAAGGTCAAGGCCGTGGGCGACGACGCCAAGATGATGATGGGCAAGACGCCCGACAACATCGAAGCGATCCGGCCGCTGCGCGACGGCGTCATCGCCGACATCGAAGTCGCCGAAGAAATGATCAAGTACTTCATCCGCAAGGTCCACGGCGGCAAGAAGAGCCTGTTCCGCTATCCGGAAATCGTCATCTGCGTGCCTTCGGGCTCGACCTCGGTCGAACGCCGCGCGATCCGCGACGCCGCTTCGAACGCGGGCGCCAGCCAGGTCTACCTGATCCTCGAGCCGATGGCCGCGGCGATCGGCGCCGATATGCCCGTGACCGAGCCGGTCGGCTCGATGGTCGTCGACATCGGCGGCGGCACGACCGAAGTCGCCGTTCTGTCGCTGCGCGGCCTCGCCTATACCACGTCGGTCCGCGTCGGCGGCGACAAGATGGACGAGGCGATCGTCTCCTACGTCCGCCGCCACCACAACCTGCTGATCGGCGAATCGACCGCCGAGCGGATCAAGAAGGACTATGCCATCGCCATGGTCCCGACCGACGGCGTCGGCGAGACGATCCACATCAAGGGTCGCGACCTCGTCAACGGCGTGCCCAAGGAAATCACCATCACCCAGGCGAATATTGCCGAGGCCCTGTCCGAACCGATCGGCGCGATCATCGAGGGCGTGCGCATCGCGCTCGAGAACACCGCGCCCGAGCTCGCCGCCGACATCGTCGACCAGGGCATCGTCCTCACGGGCGGCGGCGCGCTGATCAAGGGGCTCGACGAATATCTGCGCGAAGAGACCGGCCTGCCCGTCTCGATCGCCGAAGATCCGCTGTCGTGCGTCGCGCTGGGTACGGGCCGCGCCATGGAAGATCCCGTCTATCGCGGCGTGTTGATGACGGCCTAACCGCCAGAGGAGAAGACGCTCCATGGCGCCGCCGCCTAACCGGCGCTCCGGATATTCCCGCAGGGCGCAGTACGGCACCTTCTTCGGCTATATCGCCGGGGTGGTCGGCGCGCTTGTTGGCGGCGGAATCCTGATCGTTTCGATTTTCAATCCGAGCGCCTTCTCCAGCCTGCGCGGCCTGGCGGCCGACGCCGCGGCACCCGGAGGCAAGGTCGCGGCTGAGAGCCGGGCCGCCAGCCAGAGCGTGTTTGACGTGGTCCGGGGCTACGCCTTGGCCGGTAGTCGTACCGCGAAGCTGGAGCGCGAACTGGCCGAGGCCAAGACGCGGCTCGTTGAGGCCCAGGCCACCACGGAGGAAAATCGGCGGCTGAAGGCGATGCTCGGGCTCACCCAGCAGGACGAGAGGCCGGTGGCAGTGACGACTCTGGTTGCAGCGACCGGCGCCAGCACGCGGCGTTTTGCCACCATTGCCGCAGGAGCGGACCACGGCGTCGTGGTCGGCATGCCGGTGCGCTCGCCGCTCGGCCTTGTCGGGCGCGTGCTCGAAGTCGGCGGCGGCACCTCGCGCGTGCTGCTGGTCACCGATACCGAGAGCATCGTCCCCGTGCGCCGTCCTCAGGACGGTCTTCCCGCTTTCGCGCAAGGCAAGGGCGACGGCCAGATCCAGATCAGGCTTATCAGTCTCGGCATCAACCCGCTCAAAGTGGGCGACGTCTTCGTCACTTCGGGCTCGGGCGGCCTCTATCGCCCCGGCATCGCGCTGGGCGCGGTCACCAGCCTGACGCGCGACGGTGCCATCGCGCGCGTGCTGAGCGACCCGGCCGGCAGCGAATTCGTCGCGGTCGAACGGATATGGGCGCCGCAATCGGACGTACCGGCCGCCCAGCCTACCGCCAAACCTACGGCTAAACCCAGTACTACTAAACCCACCGGCAAGCCCTCCGGCCAGGCGGGCGGGCGGCGGTAATGCCCTCGCGCCTGCTGAAAGCCGTCTCGGAAGGCCCCCGGCCAAGGATCAACCGGGCGCCCTTGCCGATCGTGGCACGCAGCGTCCCCTGGGTATCGGTCATGCTGGGCTCGCTGCTGCCGGGCTGGCTGTTCATGGCCTCGGCGCCCTATGTGCCGCCGCTCGGCTTTCTCACGCTGCTCGCCTGGCGGCAACTGCGCCCCGGCTTGCTGCCGGTCTGGGCGGGACTGCCGCTGGGCTTCTTCGACGATCTCTACAGCGGCCAGCCGATGGGCTCTGCCATCCTGCTCTGGTCGATCGCGATGATCGTGATCGAGGCGATCGAACTGCGCTTCCCCTGGCGCGGCTTCGCGCTCGAATGGCTGCTCGCGACCGCGATGATCGGTGTCTACGTGGTTGCGTCGCTCGGCGCCGCCAATGCTACCGGGGGGCTCGGTCCCGGTGGCGGTGCTGGCGCCGCAGTTCATCCTTGCGGTGCTGATCTATCCCTTCGTCGGGCGGATCGTCGCGGCGCTTGATCGGTTCCGACTGATTCCGCTCAAGGTCGTCGGCTGATGAAGCTCAAGGCCTTCTGGAAGGCGCCCACGACCAGCCCGGCGCTGCTCAGGCAAAGCTTCGAGCGGCGCGTGGTTGTGCTCGGTGCGGTCCAGGGCGGGATCGGCCTGCTGCTGGCCGCGCGGCTCGGTTATCTCTCGGTATTCCAGAACGCCAAGTACGAGCTGGAATCCGAAAGCAACCGCGTCAACCTGTCGCTGATCCCGCCGCGGCGCGGATGGATACTCGACCGCCACGGCTCGCCGATGGCGTCGAACAAGGCCGACTTCCGCGTCGACATCATTCCCGAGCGCATCGTCGATGCCGATGCGACGCTGGGGATGCTTGGCCGGCTGTTCAACCTGACCCCGGTCGACATTCAGGACCTCAAGGACCGGATCGACAAGTCGCGCGGTTTCCAGCCGGTCGAGGTGGCCTCGGGCATCGATCCCGACCAATATGCAGCGGTCAGCGTGCGCCTGCCCGACCTGCCCGGCGTCGTCACCCAGCGCGGCTTCTCGCGGTTCTACCCGACCGGGCCCTCGGTCGCCCATCTGATCGGCTATGTCGGCGCGGCTTCGGCCGCGGAGTACGAGAGCGACAGGAACCCGCTGCTGGTCACGCCGGGTTACAAGGTCGGCAAGGATGGGCTCGAGAAGTACTACGAGCCGCTTCTGCGCGGGGTCCCGGGCGCGCGCCGCGTCGAGGTCACCGCCAGCGGCAAGATCGTGCGCGATCTCGACATGCGCGAGGACATCCCCGGCAAGCCGCTCAAGCTCACGATCGACGGTGCGCTCCAGGACTATGCCGCGCGGCGCATCGGCCTCGAATCGGGCGCGGTCACCGTCATCGACTGTGAAACCGGCGGTATCCTGGTCTGCACCTCGATGCCGGCCTTCGATCCCAACAGCTTCGTCGACGGGATCGGCCGCATCGAATGGAAGATGCTCAACGAGGACGACCACATCCCCTTGTTGAACAAGGCCTTCCGCGGGCTCTATCCGCCCGGTTCGACGATGAAGCCGATGGCGACTCTCGCGTTGCAGATGCACGGCATCTCACCCGACGAGCGCGTCAACTGCCCCGGCGGCTATCGCCTCGGCAGCCGCTTCTTCCGCTGCGACGCGGTGCACGGCTCGGTCGATATGCGCGCCGCGATCGAACACAGCTGCAACACCTATTTCTGGTCAATGTCGCACCGCGTCGGTTACGACGTGATCGCGCCGGTCGCCAAGCTCCTCGGGCTCGGGCAGGAGTTCGACCTGCCCGGCACAGCCCAGCGTTACGGCACCATTCCCGACGCCGCCTGGAAGATGCGCCGCTACAAGCAGGAATGGAGCGCGTCGGATTCGCTCAACGCCTCGATCGGCCAGGGCTACGTGTCGGTTTCGCCGCTCCAGCTTGCAGTGATGACCGCGCGTATCGCTTCGGGGAAGAACCTGCAGCCGTCGCTGCTGTTCGGGCACGAGAAGCCGCCGGGCCCGGCGCTGCCGTTCACGACCGAGCAGCTTGCCGTCACGCGCGAGGGCATGTTCCGCGTGGTCAACGGCTCGGGCACCGGCGGCGGGAGCCGGATCAACATCAACGGCGTGATGATGGCCGGCAAGACCGGGACGGCGCAGGTGCGTGCGCTGACCAGCCGCGGCCATGTCGGTGACTGGAAGTCGCGCGACCACTCGCTGTTCATCTGCTATGCGCCGACCGATGTCCCACGCTATGCGATGTCGGTGGTGGTCGAACATGGCACCTTTGGCGCCCGCGCCGCAGCGCCGATCGCCAAGGACGTGATGACCTACCTGTTCGATCCGAAGACAGCCTGGGACAGGCTCCTGGCCATGGAAAAGGACTGGGGCGGAACGCCGATGGAGCGCATGGCGGCCAAGTACCAGGCCTATGCCGCTCAGTACGGCACCACGGCGCCCAAGGTGGAGGGCGACGACGCGGTCGATTCGGCCCAGTACGACAACGACAGCGCGCCCACGTCGGGCCAGGCGGTCCCTCGCGAAGCCGATGCGCCGCCCGCCAAGGAGCCGACACCGGCCGTCAGCCCCAGCCCCTCTCCGACGGCAACGCCCTCGCCCGCTCCCGTGGCTCCGCCGGCAGCCGCGCAATGAGCCGTTCGATCGTCCCCGCCACCGTCGCCCGCCAGCCCTGGCAGGTCATCCTACCGCTGACCGCCCTCGTGCTGTTCGGCTCGACCGTGCTCTATTCGGCTGCGGGCGGACATCTCCAGCCCTGGGCACTGACCCATTCGCTGCGCTTCATCTTCTTCCTCGGCATGGCCGTGGCCATGTCGCGGTTCCGGCGCGAATGGTTCAAGCAGTTCGCCTATCCGATCTACCTCGCCGTGCTCGTCCTCCTCGTCCTCGTCGAGATGCTCGGCGCGATCGGCGGCGGCAGCCAGCGCTGGCTCAACCTCGGTTTCATGACCTTGCAGCCGTCGGAACTGATGAAACCGGCTATCGTGCTGGTGCTGGCGCGGTTCTACGACAATCTTCCCGCGTCGGTGACGACGAACTGGCGCGGGCTGGTTCCTGCCGCCGGGCTGATCGGTGTGCCGGCAGCTTTCGTCATCATCCAGCCCGACCTCGGCACGGCGCTGGCGATCTGCTTCGGCGGGTTCATCGTCATCTTCCTCGCCGGACTGCCGCTGCGCTGGTTCGTCGCCGGAGGGGGGGCACTGATGATCGTGGCGCCGCTGGCCTATTTCTTCGGCCTGCACGACTACCAGCGCAAGCGTGTGACCATCTTCATGGATCCCGAGAGCGATCCGCTGGGTTCGGGCTACCACATCACCCAGTCAAAGATCGCGATCGGTTCGGGCGGGATCTTCGGCAAGGGCTTCGGCAACGGCTCGCAGAGCCATCTCGAATACCTGCCCGAATCCCACACAGACTTCGTCTTCGCGACGATGGCCGAGGAATGGGGCTTCCTCGGCGGGCTGTTCGTCCTGGCGATCTTCGCCATCGTCCTGCGCTGGGGCATCAACATCGCGCGCAAAGCGCCCGACCGCTTCTCACAGCTGCTCGCCGCGGGCATGTGCGCGACGATCTTCTTCTACGCCATGATCAACATGATGATGGTCATGGGCCTCGCCCCAGTGGTCGGCATCCCGCTGCCGTTCATGAGCCACGGCGGCTCCTCGATGATGACCAACATGATCTGCGTCGGCACCCTGATGGCGATCGACCGCTGGAGCTCGCGCCCTTCGGGACTGGCGTGAGGCGCCCGCAAAAAAATGTAACAAAGCCCCCTTCCCCTCAGCGTCGCAATCGCTATTAGGAGCGCTCCCGACGATTCGGGAGCCGGAAGCGGCAGTGTGGACGCATAGCTCAGTTGGTAGAGCAGCTGACTCTTAATCAGCGGGTCCTAGGTTCGAGCCCTAGTGCGTCCACCACCTTCTCCCTTTAAAAACAGGCACAAAGGTTCATCGGCGCATTTGCGAACCGGGAGCGCTTTAGCCTGTTTCCGGTTCCGTCACGCAAAAGGGACGGTCTTGCGACCGCCCCTTTTGCATTTGCCGTTCGCCGGAACGTCTATTGCCGGGTTTTCGAACGGGTCGATCCTGCGTACTTGAGCGAAACCGTCTGGCGGAGACGCATCGCCGCGCCGGCGAAGCCGATGCCCATGATCATGAGCGTCCAGGTGGCAGGCTCGGGAAGTCCGGTGCTGAAGTTGGCGACTTCGAAGGCGTCATTCGCCGGGGTCACGTCGAACTTGGCCGAAGTGATGAATTCGCCGCCCGAAGCCTGGAACTGGACGTACTGCGAGAATGCCTGGTTGCCGTCCGTCACTGCGAAGTTGAGGCTCTGCGGCGTATAAGCGAAGGTGTTGCCCAGGTTGGTGGTGAGGGTCAGCAAGTTGTAGGTATCCGGCGAGCCCCATAGGAAGCTCAGATAGTTCAGCGCATTGGCGAACGTGATGGTCGAGGGGGTCCCCGCGGTCTTGCCAACGGCTAGGAACTGGTTGTTGAAGACTCCGCCCTTCGGGATATCCGCGAAAGGCTGGTCCGCGGTATAGATCGTGCCGCCCGAGCGCGTACCGAGCGAGTCGATGGTTACGAAGGACGACCCGTTGTTGCCGAGGCCGGCAATGACCGTGGCCTGGGCGGCCGGTGCCGCCAGCAAGGAAAGCGCGATTGCGGCGCTCGATACGACAGTGATTTTCATACATTACCTCCCGAGATTGAACCAAGGTCTGAAGCGACCGAAGGCCCCCATCGCGCGCCCGTCATCCCAATCGGACAAAGGCGCGTCGCAGCGACAACAACGGAAAGCTGAAACGGTGCCCGTTGGAACCGCAGCTCGGGATATACTGTTCCTCTTCCGGGACGGGATGCGTTCCGCGCTCCCAGATCGACCCGAACGGGCTACTTGCCGGGTCTCGGTCACATCTCCGGCCGCGCTACACCAGGCGCTCGGTGATCGACACGAAGAGCGCCAGGCCGGCGAGCGACATTATCAAGGACATCAGCAGCACCGGGCGTCCAAGCCGGAATTGTTCTATCCGATTGATGTCCTTCAGCGTCGTCCAGTAGCTGATCGTGCCGAGCACCATGGCTATCGTGCCCATCCCGGCGAGGAACATCCCGACGCGCTGCGGGCTGCTCGACGCGGCGATCTGGCCGCTTTCGGCCGCCGCTTCGAGGAACTTGTAGATCGTGAAGCTGAAGCTGAGCATCGACAACGAGGTTCGCAGCCATGCCATCAGCGTGCGATCCGCTGCCAGCACCGTGCGAATCTGACCAAGATCGCTCGGCAGGATGGGCCTGCGCCTGGCCGACCCGGGGTGTGTTCCCATCGGCTGATTCCTCGCTTGCACTTTCGTCCAAGCGCAAGCTAGCCGCCGATGCAGGCGCGCCAACATCGGGAAAAACCCGAAATATTGAACAGATGGCCGGCCGAGTTCGGTCCGTTTCGCACATTAGGATGAACCCCGGCACCGCCGCGAAATCTTGCTGGCATATGAACGGCCCACCGTGTAGTCTCCGCGACTGGCCTCATCTTGCTTTGCAGGCGCTTTTAACACGGCAAGCTAGCTCACCCGGTCCGAAGAGCCGGGACGTAAGTGGAGATGACCGAATGCGCAGCTTCTGGACCCGATCCTTCCTGACCCGTCGCATCGATCGCTGCTATCTGATCGCCGCCGCCGCGCGGATCCCGGAAAAGCGCCGGATCCATCTCGAGCTGGCGCGATATTATCGCAGGATGCTGGCGAGCCTGCCGGAGCTTCAGGCGCACCCCCAGCCCGCCTAGCGCAGCTGGCCTAGCCGCCGTCGGCGGCCCTGTAGCGATATTCTCGAACATCGACCGAGCCCGCGGGCATTTCGTCTGCGGGCTCGCTTCTGTCGAACCAGGTGGTGCGGATCACGGCGACGCCGTCGGTCGCGGAACCGCCATCGACGCGCTGATCGCGCAGGTACAGCGGTACGCGAACGACGTTGTCGACCACGCGAACCGCGCCGCTCGCCGGTGCGGGCACCTTTTCACCCTGACGGTGGAAGCTGACCACCTTGCGCCGGGTTCCCGGCTGCCCCAGCGGCGGATCGAGCGGCCCGTCGAGCACGACCTGTTCGTCGACGATATAGGTATCCTGCGGCCCCATGAACGAGACGTGGTCGGCGACGATTTCCTGGCTCGCGGGCGTGGCCTTCGCGCCGCCTCCAGCGAAGTCTCGCGCCACCGGCGTCCAGATTTCGGTCACCGTGTCGAACTCCGCCTCGGAGGTGAGGTGGTTGACCGTGTAGCCGCTGAGATTCTCCTGCAGGCGCAGGCCGAGCGGCGAGTGATTTCGCACGTAGTGATCGTGGAACTGCTCGCGAGACATTCCGTCCTTGTGGCGAAACACGAAAACCAGCTTCTCCATCCTGCTCTCTCCGTTGCGACGTCCGGGGCGCCTAGGCCTTCTTGACGATGTTGCTCGGGACCAGCGTGGGCTGGCCGTGAAGCAACTGATTGGCGATGATGGCATAGTGCATCTCGCTGGCGCCCTCGGCAACGCATTGCGCACGCGCGTCGCGCATGTAGCGGTTGACCCCGGTCGAATCCATGATGCCGCTGCCGCCCCAGAGCTGGAGCAGCTTGACGCAGACGTCGAAGGCGGTCTCGCAGATGAAGGTCTTGCAGACGTTCGACATGGCCGGATCCATCGCGCCCGCCTCGAAGGCGCGGACGGTGTCGTAAAGCAGCGCACGCGCCGCGGCGATCTTGCCGTGGGCCTCGGCTAGCCAGAACGACACTGGCTGCAATTCGGACATCTCGCGACCATAGAGCCGGCGCTGCTTCACCTGATCAAGCGTCTTGTCGAACAGGCCCTGCGCGCAACCGACCGAGACCGCACAGTGCGCGAGCAGGTTGGCGGTGTTGGCGGCGCGGTGAGAGAAGCCGCCCGTCAGGATATCGCCGAGAATGTCGTCGGCTTCGAGATAGACGTTGTCGAAGGCGATCGGCCCGGTGTTGGTCCCGCGCCAGCCCAGCTTGTGCTCGTAAGGGGCGACCTTGAAGCCCTCGTCCTCGGCCTCGACGATGACGCAGCCGTAGCCTTCGTTGCCATCGCGGTCCCTCGTCTTGCACATGACGAGATAGGTCTTGGCCGAGCCCTGGGTACAGAAAAGCTTCGACCCGTCGATGCGATATCCATTCCCGTCGGGTACGGCCTTGGTAAGATGCGCGCCGATGTTGGCCGCTCCGCCCGGCTCACTTTGTGAGTAGGCCATCAGCCGTTCTCCCGAGGCCGCCCTGGGCAGGATGCGGCGCTTCTGTTCCTCGGTGCCGAGAATCTCGACCGTGCGCGGGCAGAGCACGATCTGCACCGTGAGCATGCCGGCGAAGGACGGGCTGGCCTTGGCGATCTCCTCGCTGACGAGGCAGACCGAGACCAGGTCCGCGCCCGACCCGCCATATTCCTCGGAGGTGTAGAGCCCATAGAGGCCGAGTTCCGCCGCTTTGTGGACCAGTTCGTCGGGCGTGCGTTCCTCGGCGTCGATCCGGTTGGCCACGGGTTCGACTTCCTTGCGCGCGAAGGTTGCCGCCATGTCGCGCAGCGCGCGTTGGTCGTCGTTGAGCCAATCGAGCATTACCGGTTTCTCCCCACGGGCATTTGTGGCAAGCGTATAAATGAATCGGGGGAAGTGCAATTCATGGATTGCGATATCGCCACCGTGTAACTGAGCTGGGAGCGCAATGATCGCCGATCTCGACCGTACCGCCGCGACATTGCGGGAGATGTTGCCGGGCGGCAGGGCAGTCACAGGCATCCGCCCTTTGACGACGGGATTCTCCAACGAGACCTACCTGATCGAAGGCATCGACCTGATCCTGCGATTGCCACCCTCGGCGGGTGCGATGCTCGATGGCCACGATGTGATCGCGCAGGCGGCGATCTACCGCGAGCTCGGCTCGCCCCTGGGCGCTCCGCCCGTCCCCGAGATCGTGCTGTCCTGCGAGGACGCTTCGGTGCTCGGCACGCCGTTCTTCGTCATGGCACGCGTGCCGGGCGAATCGATTCACGACATCGACTTGCAGCCCTGGTTCGTCGAGGGCAGCGACGACTTTCGCCGGGGGATATGCCGGCGCTGGGTTTCGGCTTTCGCCGGCCTCGCCAAGCTCGCGCCGCTCGATGTGTTGGGCCGGGTCGTCTCGCCCGAGGACGACGCGCGTATGTGGCAGGCCTTCGCCAGAGCTGCGAACAGCGTCCAGCTCGTCGAGCAGTTCGATCGCCTCCTCGCCGTTCCCGCGCCGCTCAGCGGGCCGCCGGCGGTGGTCCACGGCGACACCAAGCTGTCCAACCTGATGTGGCAGGACGGCGAGGTCAGCGCCGTGCTCGACTGGGAGATGGCGCTGAACGGCGAGCCGCTCGCCGATCTCGGCTACATGCTCTACGGCTTCGAGAGCGCCTGGCACGGCCCGACAACGCCGCAGAAGCAGCCGGGCATGCCGGGGCGCGACCAGGTGATCGCCTGGTGGGAGGAAGTCTCGGGGCGTTCGGCGGAAGGCGTGTTCTGGCACGAGATCGCGCAGATCGCGAAGATCACCGCGATCATCGCCGAGGGCACCAACATGTGGGTCACGGGCCGCAGCCAGGATCCCAAGCTCGCCTATTTCGCGAAGAATCTCGACTACTACCTCGGCGTCATGCGAGCGATGCTCGACGGCGGCGGGTTCTGAGAGGATGTCTATGATCCCGACCATCGCTCCGCTGACCGATGCGGACGAATTGCTCAACCACCAGATCGTCAATACCCACGCGACGGTCGGCTCGGCCGATCGCGCCTGGACCGAGAAGGTCTGGTTCGCCCTCGCGCGCAAGGACGGCGCACTCCAGGCCAGCTTCGGGCTGGGCAAGTACACCAACCGCAACGTGCTCGACGGCTTCGCCGGCGTGCAGATCGGCACGCAGCAGCGCACCGTGCGCGCGAGCCGGGTGCTGCGGCCGCGGATCGAGGACCTCAGCGTCGGCCCGCTGGCCTACGAAGTGGTCGAGCCGTTCAAGGCCATCCGCATCACCCTGGCCGCCAACGCCGTGCAGCCGATCGCCTTCGAGCTGACTTTCACCGCGACGATGCCCGCCTTCTTCGAGAAGCGCGATGCCCTCTATGCCGCCGGCCGCGCTGCGTCCGACGTCATCCGCTACCACCAGGCCGGCACGGTCTCGGGCTGGATCGAGATCGACGGCACCCGCCACGCGGTCGATCCCGACGAATGGTTCGGCTTCCGCGACCATAGCTGGGGCATCCGCGAGCATGTCGGCAAGGATCCCACCGACCTCGTCCCCGGCAACATCGGCGCGACCGGCGGCAGCAAGGCGGGCCAGGCCTACCATTTCAACTGGCTGGTCTCGCGGATCGAGCGGCCCGACGGCACGAGCTACGATCTCGCCTATTACTTCCGCGATTTCGGCGGAGACGGCCCGCCCGAATTCTTCAGCGGCTACATCAATGAGAGCGACGGGACGCAGATCCCGATCCTGCACCTCTACCCCGAGATCGCCTATCGCAAGGGCGACAAGGGCGCGATGTCGGGCCGCGTCACGGCGATCGTCGCCGGCAAGGGCAAGTCGGTGGTCGAGCGCCTCTTCGAGATCGAGGCGCTGAACCCCGAGATGGGCTTCCGCCTGCTGCCGGGCATGTACGGCCCCTGGAAGGACCAGATCCACGGCAGCTTCAAGGGCGAGGATTTCCTCGACGGCGAATGCGTCGACGACGTCAACAGCCCGGACAAGACCGCCGAGAACTACCGCTGGCAGATCCGCGACCGCCCGATCCGCATCCGCGAGGGCGCGAACAGCGGCTATGGCGACATGGAAAGCATCATCATCGGCGAGTACCCTGGGGTAACGCTGGTGTGATCCAGCGCGCAGCGGCGTGACTGTCGCTGCAAGACCGATATTTCCGTCTGGGCCGCCGCGAAGATCGCGTTAGGAAACGAGCATGAGCACACTTTCGGGCAGAACCTGCCTCATCACCGGCGCGTCCTCGGGCTTCGGCGCCCACTTTGCGCGGATCACCGCCGCGGCGGGTGCGCGCGTCGCCCTCGCGGCGCGCCGGAAGGAACGGATCGAAGCGCTGGCCGAGGAACTGCGCGCCGGCGGCACCGAGGCGGTCGCCGTCGCCATGGACGTCACCGACGAGGCTTCCGTCATTGCCGCCTTCGATGCTGCCGAGGCGGCGCTGGGCCCGGTCGATACGGTGATCGCCAATGCCGGCGTCTCCTCGCCCGGCCGCGCGACCGAGGTTCCGGCCGAGGCGATGGCGACGCTGCTCAACACCAATGTGCTCGGCGTCTTCCTCACCGCGCGCGAAGGTGCCAAGCGGATGATGGCGGCGGGCAGTCGCGACAATGGGCGCGGGCGTATCCTGCTGATCGGCTCGATGGGCGCCGAGACCCCGGTCAAGGGCGAGGTCATGTACTGCGCCAGCAAGGCCGCGGTCGCGCGCATGGGCCGCAACCTGGCCGGCGAATGGGTGCGCAGCGGCGTCAACGTCAACGTGCTCCAGCCCGGCTTCATCCTGACCGAGCTGGCCGACGACTGGTTCGGCAGCGAGGCCGGCAAGGCGCAGATCGCCACTTTCCCGCGCAAGCGGATGCAGCCGATCGAATCGCTGGACCCCATGGTCCTCTATCTCTGCTCCGACGCCTCGTCCGCGATGACGGGCTCGGTCATCACCATCGACGACGGACATTCCCTATGACAACCGAACGCGCCCTTGCCATTGCCGCCCGTGTCGAAGCTTTCGTCCGCGAGGTGGTATTTCCCTACGAGGCGGACCCGCGGCGCGATCATCACGGCGCACCGACCGACGAGCTGGTCTTCGAGCTGAAGGAGAAGGCGCGCGCGGCCGGCGTGCTGTCTCCGCACATCCTCGAAGGCGGCGGGCATCTGACGCAGCGCGAGACCGCGACCGTGCTGATCCGCTCGGGGCTCTCGCCCTTGGGCCCGCTCGCCTGCAACACCAATGCTCCCGACGAGGGCAACATGTACCTGCTCGGCAAGGTCGGCTCGCCGGCGCTGCAGGAGCGCTTCCTCGCGCCGCTGGTCGAGGGCCGCGCGCGGTCGGCCTTCTTCATGACCGAGCCCTACGACTGGGGCGGCGCGGGCTCGGACCCCTCGATGATGAAGACCACCTGCCGGCGAGACGGCAACCACTGGGTGATCGACGGGCGCAAGACCTTCATCACCGGCTGCCTTGGCGCCAGGGTCGGCATCGTCATGGCCAAGGCTGAGGAAGGCGCCTGCATGTTCCTCGTCGACCTGCCCGACCCCGCCATCCGCATCGAGTCCATCCCCAACACGATCGACAATTCGATGCCCGGTGGCCACGCCACCCTGACGATCGAGGCCTTGCGCGTCCCCGCCGACCAGATGCTGGGCGAGGCCGGCGAAGGCTTCCAATACGCGCAGGTGCGGCTCTCGCCCGCCCGCCTGTCGCACTGCATGCGCTGGCTCGGCGCCTGCATCCGCGCGCAGGAGATCGCCACCGACTATGCCTGTCGCCGCGAGGCTTTCGGCAAGGCGCTGATCGACCACGAGGGCGTCGGCTTCATGCTCGCCGAGAACCTGATCGAGCTCAAGCAATGCGAGCTGATGATCGACTGGTGCGCCTCGGTGCTCGATACGGGCTCCTTGGGCACGGCCGAAAGCTCGATGGCCAAGGTCGCGGTGTCGGAGGCGCTGCAGCGCATCGCCGACCGCTGCGTCCAGGTCATGGGCGGGCTCGGCGTCACCGACAAGACGATCGTCGAGCAGGTCTACCGCGAGATCCGCGCCTTCCGCATCTACGACGGCCCGACCGAAGTCCACAAATGGTCCCTCGCCAAGAAGATCAAGCGCGACTGGAAACAGGCCCAAGTGGACAGTGCGGCCCAATGAGCGAGGACTTCGCAGCGGCTAACAGCGGCACCGATCCGGTCCGCGAGGGCTACGGCTTCGACGAGGCGGCGCTGGCGGCGTGGATGGCGGCGCATGTCGAAGGCTTCGCCGGCCCGCTCGAAGTGCGCCAGTTCAAGGGCGGCCAATCGAACCCGACCTACCAGCTGATCACGCCCGCGCGCAAATATGTCCTGCGCCGCAAGCCGCCCGGCGAGCTCTTGCCCGGCGCGCACGCGGTCGACCGCGAGGCGACGGTGCTCTCCAAGCTCGGCGCGGCGGGTTTTCCGGTCGCGCATGTCTACGGCCTGTGCACCGACGACAGCGTCATCGGCACCTGGTTCTACGTCATGGAAATGGTCGAGGGCCGGATCTTCTGGGATGCGACCTTTCCCGATGTCGCCCGCAAGGAGCGCCCGCGCTACCTCGATGCGATGAACGCGACGCTGGCCCAGCTCCATAGCTACGACCCGCAAGCGATCGGCCTCGGCGACTACGGCAAGCCGGGCAACTACTTCGCCCGCCAGATCTCGCGCTGGAGCCGCCAGTACCTCGCCGACGAGCTCGCGGGGCGCAACGACGACATGGACGCGCTCGTCGAGTGGCTGCCGACGGTCACCCCGCCCGCCGAGGAAAGCACCGTCGTCCACGGCGACTTCCGCTGCGACAACATGATCTTCCATCCGAGCGAGCCGCGCGTGCTCGCCGTGCTCGACTGGGAGCTCTCGACGCTCGGCCACCCGATCGCCGACTTCGCCAACCACGCGATGATGTACCGCATGCCGCCCGATATCGTCGCGGGCCTGAAAGGCGCCGACCTCGCCGCCCTGGGCATCCCCAGCGAAGCCGATTACGTCGCCGCCTACTGCGCGCGCACCGGCCGCGCCGGCATTCCCGAGTACGAATTCGCCATCGCCTTCAACCTGTTCCGCTTCGCCGCCATCTTCCACGGCATCAAGGGCCGCGTCCTGCGCGGCACCGCCGCCAGCGCTAACGCCGCAAACAGAGCCGAAGCCTTCCCCAGAATCGCCCGAATGGCGCGTGAATCCATGGAAAATTGCCGCTAGCAGTACGTCGACAGACAAGGGGGCCGACATGCATACCGAAATCCTGATTCTCGCCTGGGGCGCGGTGCTCCTGTTCGTCCACATCTTCGCTGCGGGTCAGGTCAAGACGAAGCAATATGGCACCAAATGGAATACCGGCGCGCGCGACGAGAGCCTGCCGCCGATGGAACCGCTGACCGGCCGCTTGGTGCGCGCGCAGGCGAACTACCAGGAGACTTTTCCCATCGCGATCGTCGCGCTACTCGGCGTGGTCTTGGCCGGGCGGAGCAGCGGCACGACCGCGCTCGGTGGCTGGATCTGGCTTGGCGCGCGGGTGGTCTATCTGCCGCTCTACGCGGTGGGCGTGCCCGTGGTGCGGTCGCTGACCTTCCTCGTCAGCGTGGTCGGCCTCGTCATGGTGCTCTGGCCGCTGCTGGCCGGCTAAACCGGCCAGTACTTCGCCCGCACCGCCTTCTTGTAGAGCTTGCCCGTCGGCAGCCGTGGCAACTCGTCGGTGAAATCGACCGAGCGCGGTGTCAGCTGCCTGCCCAGCTTCGCGCGCACGAAATCCATGATCTCCTGACCTAGCGCGTCCGAGGGCACGACGCCCGGCGCGGGCTCGACTACGGCCTTGACCTCCTCGCCCAGTTCCTCGTTGGGCACGCCGATCACGGCGACGTCGGCGATCTTCGGGTGGAGCGCCAGGGCATCCTCGATCTGCTGCGGGTAGATGTTCACCCCGCCCGAGATGATCATGAAGGCCTTGCGGTCGGTCAGGTAGAGGTAGCCGTCTTCATCGAGATAGCCGACATCGCCGACGGTGCGCCATTCGGGATGGCCGGGATGCGAGGCGGAGACGGTCTTGCCCTCGTCCTTGTGGTAGGTGAACGGCACCGCCACGTCGACTTCGCCGTAGATTGTCCCGGCCTCGCCCACCGGAAGCTCGTTGCCGTCCTCGTCGCAGATGTGGAAGGGCTTGCCCGACGATCGCCCGACCGTGCCTGGATGGGCCAGCCAGTCGGGGCTGCCGACCCTGGCGAAGCCGGCCATCTCGGTCGAGGAATAGAATTCCTCGATGACCGGTCCCCACCAGTCGATCATCTGCCGCTTGACCTCGACGGGGCAAGGGGCCGCGGCGTGGATCGCGCAGCGCAGGCTAGACAGATCGTAGCGGGCGCGGGTTTCTGGATCGAGCTTGAGCATGCGGACGAACATCGTCGGCACCCACATCGAATGGGTTACCTTGTAGCGCTCGATCAGCGACAGCGCGGTCTCGGCCTCGAACTTGTCCATCATCACGACCGTGCCGCCGAGCTGGGTCACCCCGGTCACATAGCCGCAGGGTGCCGAGTGATAGAGCGGCGCCGGCGAGAGATAGACGGCATCTCCGTCGATCCCGAACATGCCGACCGTAGCCGCCGATCCCGGGCTGCCGTTCGCCGCGGGCAGATCCTGCAGCGGCCGCTTGATGCCCTTGGGTTTGCCCGTGGTGCCCGAGGAATAGAGCATGAAAGTGCCGAGCGGCTCCTCGGCCAGCCTCTCGGCCGGATAGCGCGCGATGGCCGTGTCGTAGTCCTCGAAGCCCTCGATCGCGCCGCCCACCGACAGCTTGATCTCGCAGCGCGACGACAGGTGCCCGAGTTCCACGGACTCGCCGATCGCCGCCGAAGCGATGAGCACGCGTGCGTCGCAGTCGTCGACGATATAGGCTGCTTCGGCAGCCGGCAGGTAGCGGTTGATCGGCGTCAGGTAGAGGCCCGAGCGCATACAGGCCCAGATCACCTCGAAGAAGGCGAGGTGGTTTTCGAGATAGAGCGCAAGGTGATCGCCCCGCCGCAGGCCCTGCGCATGAAGCAGCTGGGCAAGCCGATTGGAGCGGTCGTTCAGTTGGCGATATGTCAGGCTTTCGCCGGTGGCCGGCCGAATGACGGCAAGCTTGTCCGGATGCGTCTCCGCATGGGTGCCAACGTACACGGTGTGCTCCTTGTCAGCGCGCGCCGGCGCCGCGGCCGATTGCCGAACTGTCTGCTTGCTGTGTCTCACGCGCGTGCGATCTGCGATGGGCGATCACGACCGACAGGACCTCCGCTTCCGCCTCGATCAGGCCGCGGACGCGGTCACGCTGGTCGGCTTCGGCAGATGCGCCGGTGATGATGCCGAACTGCGGATTGGTCACGACGGTCGCGACGCGTTCGAGCCCGGTTATCAGCACGCTGGCGATCGCGATGTCGTTGGCATCCTCGGCCTGCCCGAGCTGGTCGGCCAGCAAGCGGATCAGCGGCAGCGTCACGTCGTTGCGATAGCGCAGGACGCGCAGATCGCCGGCCTCGGACATGGCATTGCGCATATGCAGCAGGCGCGCATGCTTCGCCCAGAAGGCGTAATAGGCCTGGAGGAAAGCATAGCTGCAGTCATGCAGCGCATCGTCGGGCCAGCGATGGCGGAGCTGGCCGAGGTACGCCGCTTCCGCCGTTTCCATGACCCGCCGCAAGGCCGCCAGCAGCAGATCGCCCATGTCGGGGAAGTAGAGATAGACGTTGGGCGGGCGCACCCGCGCTTCCTTGGCGACGCCGCTGAGCGTGACGGGCGGGCCCTCGCGATCGCCGAGCAGCACGAGCATCGCCGTCAGGATCCGCTCGCGCGTTTCCTGTCCCTTGCGCCCGAGCTTCTGCCCGACCTGGTTGTGGCTGACCGCCGGGGTCAGCGGGGTGACTGTCATGCGCGGTTGCTCAAATTCAGATCGCCATCATGCTGCGCACGAAGGGCGCGGAAACGTCGCCGCCTTCCGCCAGACAGCTTTGCACGCCATGCTCGAGCGTCGCCAGCAGCGCATCGGGATCGACTGCCGAGTTGGTTGGATAGACCACGCCGAGCGCCAGCCTGCGTTCGCCGAGTCCTTCGGGCAGCAGCATCGCGGTCATCATGGTGCCCGGCGCGAAGCCCGACACGCCGGTGGCACCGCCGGTCTGGCCATACCGGGCGACCGCCTCGTTGGCCTCGGTCAGGTTGAAACGGTCGGCCGGCTCGGCTTCGGCATTGAGCCGCCAGAGCATCTTGCTGGCCGGACCGAGGCCCAGCGAGGACAGCAGCAGCAGGCCCGCGGGGCTAGCCGACAGCAGCGTGCTCGCGCCGCATTCGAGGTTGCCGTTCGGCAGGTCCGCCCCGTGCGCCCAGCGGAACACCTGGGCATGGGTGCCGACCATGCCGAACAGGCCGACGCCGCTGCGCGAGGTCTGGGCCAGGCGGTCCATATAGGCGAAGAGGCGGCCGCTGGCGATCGGCTCGGGCTGCGAGGCCATGCCGAAGGCCGCAAGCCGCGGCGTCGGTGCGTAGGACCGCGACTGCGGATCCTTGTAGAGCAGCCCCATCTCGACCAGCGCGCCGAGCAGTTCCGACGTGCTCGACTGCGGGCGGTCGTAGCGCCGGACGATGTCCATCACCGTCGCGCGCCGCTGCTCCGAGGCGAAGAACTCGAACACCTCGATCACCCGCCGCGCGATCTTGGTTTTGTTCGAATCGAGCGCCATGGTCATTTTTATATCTCCTCTCGCCTGTTGCATTAGCTCCCGGTGCGAGTGAGTCGTCAATCCGAAAAATTAATGGCATTTCTTTTTTGAGCCGAGAGGAGCTCAGATCGTGCCGATCGGCGTGACCGGCGAGCCCACCGCGCCCGGCAGATTGAGCGGCGGCGCGGTCAGCAGGAAGTGGGCCCGGCCTCGCTCCGCCAGCGCCGGCGCCAGGCCGCCGAACCACCAGAACTCGCCGAGATGGATGCCCAGACGAACCAGGCAGAATTCGTGCAGCGGCATCATCGCCGTGCCGGCGCAGCGGGTCAGGCCGTCGACCTTCTCGACCATCGAATTGTCCGCGCAGATCGCGGCGATGCCCGACCGGTCGATCCAGTCGAGCAGCGCGCGGTCCTTGCCGTCGAGGCCCGGGCAGGCGGCGAGTTCGGCGTCGGAAACCGCGGCGCCGTCGCGCAGCAGGAGGTCGGCATAGCCGGTGTAGATGCAGAGGAAGTCGCCTTCGCCCGCCTCGGCGCCCTGCGTGTCCATCGCGCGCATCAGCCCATCGTAACCGACCGCCGCGAGCGGACCTTCGCCCGACATGCGCAGGTCGACGAGTACGCCCCTGCCCTGGACGCAGCTTTCGGCGAGGTTTTCGATCCCGAGCGCCAGGGCAGCGGGCGCCTGACCTTCGGACGGCAGGACGAAATGCCTGTCCATGCGGTAGCCGTTGTAGAACAGCCGCTCGGCAACCCCGTCGCCGTCGGCATCGAAGCAGGTGCCGTAGTGGCTGAGCCCGTCCCACTGCGTCGAATATTGCAGGCCGAGCAGGACCTGGTCGTCGTTGACCACGTCGATCAGGCCCCCCCAGCGGCGACCAGTCGTACATCGTCCGGCCATCGGCGCTGATCGTCGGCGCAAGCACGGGCGGGTGGCGGCCGGCGAAGACCTGCTTCTTCGGATGGTCGAGCGGCAGGCCGAGCTGGAAGGCGAGACCCTCGGTGACGCTCTGGACGGCAGCGAGGCGACGCGCTGGTGTCACCAGGTTCATCCGGCCGATCTGGTCGTCCTCGCCGAAATCTCCCCAGTTCGAGCCTTCGGGCCGCTTGAGCCAACGCCGCATGGGTTTCTCCTTACTGGGTTCGCAGCTTGCGCTGGCGGATACGGTCCGGGGCATTCGGCTGCCCGGTATGCGCGGTGATGCCGCCGTCGGCGGTGACGATCGATCCGGTCATGTAGGAGGCATCGTCGGAGGCCAGGAAAGCCGCGACGGCGGCCATTTCCTCGGCCCGGCCGGCACGGCCGAGCGGGATGCGTTCGAACCAGAAGGCGGCGTCGACCGGGTCGGTCACGGCGCCTACCGCGAGGTCAGTGGCAATCAGGCCGGGGCAGAGCGCATTCACCCGGATGCCATCACGCGCATGGTCGAGCGCCAGCGAGCGCGTGTAATTGATCACCGCGCCTTTCGACGCGTTGTAGGCGCCCATCGCGAAGTCGCCGCCGAGGCCGGAGATCGAGGCGATGTTGACGATGGTGCCGCCGCCAGCCTCGCGGATCGCCGGGATCGCCGCCTTGCAGAACAGGAAGATCGCGCGGGTGTTGATCGCGAAGACGCGGTCCCAGACATCCTCCTCCATGTCGGGGGTCTCGACCAGCGCGCCGATGCCGGCGTTGTTGACGAGGATGTCGAGCTTTCCCCAGCGATCGAGCGTCGCCTTGACCGCGGCCTGGACATCCTCCGTCACGGTCGCGTCGGTCTTGACGAAGGCGACGTTTTCGCCGGTCTCTGCCGATGGATTGAGATCGGCGATCATGACCTTCGCGCCTTCGGATACGAGCCGCTGGACGATAGCCCCGCCGATCCCCCGCGCTCCACCCGTGACGATCGCGACCTTGCCGTCGAACCTTGCCATCGCTTCCCTTTCGTCAGTTAGAGTCCCGGCGTAGTCGCCAGGCCGTCCGGGCCGGGATCGAAAGCCCCTGCCCGGTCAATGTACTCGTCGAGCCGCACGATCAGCCCGTTCTCCACGCGCACGACGATGCAGGTCGGCCACGCCTTGCGCGCGCCCGTCGCCGTGGTGGCGGTCATCACGTGCTGCTGGACGAAACCGCCCGGGATCGGCTGCCTCCGGGCGTTGACGAAGTCGCGCTCAGGAAAGTTGTCGACGAGCGCCAGCCACTGTTCGCGCATGGCCGGCTTGTCGTGGGCGATGCAATCGAAGCAATGCCAGACCTTGGCTCCGTCGGCGAAGCAGGCAACGGCAGCATCCACCTCGCCGTTTGCCAGCGCGCCGAACAAGCGGTCGATCACTTCTCCACCATCGCTCATTGCCCGGTCCGTCACTGCCACAGTTCGCTACTAGGTAAAATAGAATAGGCTTTATGCAATCTTATAATCCCGATACCTCGGCCGAGGACGATTCGCCATGAGCGATGCGATGGCGGCAGAGGAGCCGAGCCGGTGAATGACGATCCGACGACTGCAGTTCTGGCCGCGGAGAGGCGCCGCTGCGACGCGATGCTGGCGAACGACGGCGCCGCGCTCGAAGCCGTGCTCGACCCGCGCCTGCACTTCAGCCACGCCACCGGCGCGGTCGACGACAAGGCGGCCTTCCTCACCAAGATGGCGGCGGGGCGCATCCACTATGTCGGCATCGCCTGGTCCGAGGAGAAGGTGACCGCACTGGCGCCGGCCACCGCGCTGCTGACGGGGCGGATGACCACCGACGTCCGCGTCGAGGGTGTCGACAAGCGGCTCAACAACCGCGTCATCACCGTCTGGGGCAAGACCGGTGGAGACTGGCGCCTGATCGCCTTCCAGTCGACACCGCTGGCAGCCTGACGCGATGCATCCGTCGATCTCGATCAACACGCTGTGCCTACCGCCTGCGCCGCTCGGCGATCTGGCCGAGCGTGTGGCGCGGATCGGCGCGCGCGGGATCAGCCCAGACCTCGATCAGATCACGGCATTCGGCGTGAGCGAAAGCGGGCGGGCAATCCGCGACGCCGGGTTGGCGGTGGCAACTCTGACCCATCGCGCTTTCGGCTATGCCACGCCGGCCGACACCGAAGCTGCTCGCGAACGATTGCTGCGCAGCATCGCCATCGCCGGCAAGCTCGGCGCAGCGTCGATCATCATGACCACCGGAGGTCGCGGTGCGCTGACCTGGCCGCAGGCCGCGGAGGCCTTTGCCGAAGCCATGGCGCCCTGCGCCGAAGCCGCGCGCGCCGCCGGTATCCGGCTCGGCATCGAGCCGACCTCGCATCTCTATTCGGACGTCTCGATCGCGCACCGGCTGACCGACGCTGCCACACTCGCACGCAAGGCCGGGATCAGTGTGATGATCGACCTCTTCGCCTGCTGGTTCGACGCTGACATCGACACAGCGATCGCCGATGCGGCGCCGCTGACTGCGCTCGTCCAGGTCAGCGACTATGTCTATGGCGATCGCGGCCTGCCCTGCCGGGCCGTACCGGGCGACGGCGCCGCGCCGCTCGACCGGCTGATCCCGGCCATCGCCCGCGCCGGTTTCACGGGCTGGTTCGATCTGGAAATCATCGGTCCCCGCCTGCAGGCCGAAGGTGAAGATGCCGGCCTGCGCCGCGCGGGCGACTTTATCGGCAAGCTGCTGGAGACCGCATGATGAGCGAAGTTCGGGTCGCCTTCGACGCCGGCAACCATCTGGGCGAGACCCCGATCTGGTCGGCAGACGAGCAGGCCTTGTGGTGGGTCAATTGCGAGCATCCGGCCGAACTGCACCGCTGGCACCCCGAGGGCGGCGCGCATCGGGTCTGGCCGATGCCCAAACGCATCGGCGGCTTCGTGCCCAAGGCAAGCGGCGGCCTGCTCGTGGCGCTGGCGGACGGCGTCTATGACTTCGACTCGGCAAGCGGTGACCTGGCCTTGCGCGCGCCCTCGCCCTTCCCTGCCCATGTTAATCTGCACGAATGTCACTGCGACCGGCAGGGGCGATTCTGGATCGGCGGCTATGACACGCGCTATCCGGCCCATCGTTCCGCGGCGGACGCGGCCTACTGCCGGCTCGACGGCGACCGGCTGACCATCGTCGCGACCAAAGTCACGGTCGCCAACGGTCTCGCCTTCAGCCCCGACGGCACGAAGATGTACGGCGTGACATCGCCGACCACGCTGGTCGAACAGTTCGATCTCGATCCGGCTACCGGCGCACTCGCCAATCGCCGGCCGTTCGTCACGCTAGGCCCTGGCGAGGGCTTTGCCGACGGTGCGACGGTCGATGCCGAGGGCGGCTACTGGCTGGCCAATGTCGCCGCGGGAGCGCTGCGGCGCTATCGCTCCGACGGCACGCTCGACCGGATCGTGTCGCTGCCTTTCGCCAATCCGACCAAGCCCGCGTTCGGCGGACCCGATCTCGGCACGCTGTTCGTCACCAGCACGCAGCTCGCCATTCCGCCGGTCATGACTCCGACCGCACCCAATGGGCCGATCTACGCATTCGAACCGGGCGAACGCGGCGTTCCCGAGGTGCCCTTCGCGGGCTGACGCTTCTGCCGCTTCATCGCCGGGCCGATGCGGCAAAGGAAAATAAACTTCGTCTGTTGCAATTATTCCGCGCGGGCGTAGGAGGAGCCGGGAATTAATGCATGAGTGGCGGATCATTCTTACGATGATAATGCATCGGGGCTGGCGGCGAGAGGGGGCGTGGCATGTATCTCGCGCCTGACGGAGACGAGGTCGAAATAGCCAGTGCAGCGGCCGCTTTCGTGGCCGATGCCATGCCGATCGACCGTCTTCACAAGCCCGATTCCGCCAACATGGATGCGCCGCTTCGCGAGCTGTTTGGCGAGATGGGCTGGTTCGCCCTCGCCGTGCCCGAGGCACTTGGCGGCAGCGGTCTCTCGGCCGTCGAGCATGCGCTGTTCTTTCGCGAAGTGGGCCGACAGTGCGGCCCAGTCGACGTGCTGGCGCAATGCCTCGCAGCGAATACTGCGACCGATGACAGCCTGCGCGCGCAGATCATTGCGGGAGGACGCGGCGTCGCCCTGCTCGTCGCCGATGGTGATGCACATAGGCTCATCGGATCGGCGGACAGCGAGCTCGGGCTCGCCGTGACGCCGGAAGGCGCTCGGCTCTTTTCGCTCGGTGGGATCGATGCGGAGGCGCGGCCAGCGCTCGATCCGGCTAATTCGCTGCATATCGTAGGGAATGTCCCCCATCCGTTTGAGCAGCGTGAGGCCGGCGGAATATGGCAGCTCGGTCAGCTCGGCGCGGCTGCCATGCTAGTCGGCATTGCCGAAGCCGCACTCGACCTGATCGTCGACTATGCCAAGATCCGCGAGACCTTCGGCCGCAAGATCGGATCGTGGCAGGCCGTGCGCCATCCCTGCGCCGACATGGCCGTGCGAGTCGAGGCGGCCCGCTCGCAGCTCTGGTATGCGGCGGCGGCGGTCAAGGAAGCGCGCGGCGACGCCGCCGTCCACCTCGACGTCGCCAAGCACATGGCCAACACCGCCGCGCTCGCCAATACCGACGCGAACATCCAGCTCCACGGCGGCATCGGCGTGACCGACGAGCACGGCGCCCACCTGCTGCTGAAGCATGCGCTGCTGCTCTCGCGCCTGTTCGGGTCCAAGCGCATGCTGCTACGCAGACTGCTCGACGCGCGTCTGGAGGACTGAAATGGACCTCCAGTACTCCGAAGCCGACCGCGAATTCCGGGCCAGCGCGCGCGCCTGGCTCAAGGCCAACGTGCCGCAGCACAGCCGTCCGGCCGAGGGCTTCGCCGCCGCGCGGTTCGACCGCGACTGGCAGCGCAAGCTTCACGATCATGGCTGGGCCGGCGTTGCCTGGCCGAAGGAATACGGCGGGCTCGGTTTGTCGGGCCTGCGCCAGGTTATCTGGTACGAGGAACTGGCGCGCGCGCATGCCCCGCACCACATCAACACGACCTATGTCGCGATGATGCACGCCGGCCCGACCGTGATCGCGCGCGGTACCGGTGCGCAGAAGGCGTTCCACCTGCCCCGCATCCTCTCTGGCGAGGCGCTCTGGTGCCAGGGCTTCTCTGAGCCCAACGCCGGATCCGATCTGGCGGCGGTCAGGACCCGCGGCGTGGTCGATGGCGATCACATCATCGTCACCGGCGCCAAGATGTGGACCACCGACGCGCAGTATGCCGACTACCAGGAACTGCTGATCCGCACCGACCCCACCTCCGAGCGCCACAAGGGGCTGACCTGGGTCATCTGTGACATGAAGAGCCCCGGCATCGACATCAAGCCCGTGCGGACAATGCTGCAGGACGAACACGTCAGCGCCGTGTTCTATGACGAGGTGCGCGTGCCCATCGCCAATGTCGTCGGCGAAATCGGCCAGGGCTGGTCGACTGCACTCGCGACGCTGAACTTCGAGCGCGGTCTTGGCTTCATCGGCGATCAGCTCGAGCTTTACGAGCGGGTCAACCGTGCGATCGACCTAGCGAGCAAGACCCGGCTCGAGGACGGTCGCCTCGCCATCGAGGACGACGGCATCGCCCAGCGCCTGGCGGCAATCAAGGCGGACTGCATCGCCATCCGCGCGATGACGCTTGCCGACATCGCCGAGACGGACCGCACGGGCATACCCGGGCCCAAAGGCTCGATGATGAAGCTGATGGTCACGGGCACGCACAAGGCGCTGAGCGAGGTCGTCGGCGAGATCCTGGGCTGGTCCTTCCTCGAGTTCGACGGCGACCGGACGGCGCATCCCTGGACCTACGACTACCTGTGGTCCTGGGTCTTCTCGATCTCTGGCGGCACCAACGAGATCCAGCGCGAGATCACTGCCGACCGGGTGCTCGGCCTGCCGAGATCGCGCTGATGAGCGACGCTCCACTCCGGATGGGCTTTGCCGGGGCCAATGCCGAGCGGGGTTGGGCGCGCGATGCCCACTTCCCGGCGCTGAGCGCGCTGCCGGGGCTGGCGATCCATGCCGTCTCGGCCAGGACGCAGGAGATCGCCGACGGTGCCGCGGAGGCCTTCGGTGCGGCCAAGGCCTATGCGGATTCGTTGGAAATGGCGCGTGACCCCGAGGTCGACGTGGTTGCGGTCACGGTCAAGGTGCCCGAGCATCGCGCCATCGTTCTCGCGGCACTGGAAGCGGGCAAGCATGTCTATTGCGAGTGGCCGCTGGCGGTCGATCTCGCCGAGACCGAGGAACTGGCGGCCGCAGCGCGCCGGGCCGGCACCCACGTCGCGATCGGCTTGCAGGGTGGCAACGCCGTCGCCGTGCGCCACGCATCCAAACTGGTGCGCGAGGGCGCGATCGGACGGCCGCTGACCTTGCGCGTGGTCTCCTCGACCGCGGGATGGGGCGCGATTGCGCCGCCGCACTACGCCTACCTCCAGGATCGTCGCAACGGAGCGACGCTGGCGACGATCGCCGGTGGGCACACGGTGGCGATGGTAGAGGCCGTGGTCGGCGCTTACGAAGAAGTGAGCGCGCGCAATTCGATCTTGCGCGGTCGCGTCGAGATTGCCGGCACCGGCGAGATCGTCGAACGGACCTGCGCCGATCACATGCTGATCCACGGCCGGCATGTCGGCGGCTGCGTATCGAGCGTCGAGATCACCGCGGGCGAGAACACCCCGCTGCGCTTCGAGCTACGCGGCACCGAGGGAACGCTCGAAATCCGCGGGCATCATCCGGGCGGCTATCAGTGCGGCGATCTGACCGTCGTAACATCGCCCGCCTCGGAGCCGCAGCCAGTTTCGTCGCTGGTCGGCCTCGAAGGCGCCGCCATCAATGTCGGCCAGCTTCATGCCGATTTCGCTGGCGATATCCTGAACGGCACGCGCACCGTGCCCGATTTCGAGGTCGCAGTGCGTCTCACGCGGCTGCTCGACGCGATCGAAACGGCTTCGGCGGAAGGGCGCTCCATCCCCCTTGCCGACTATCAGCGAGAAGCATCATGAGCTGGACGATGAAGACCGATCCCGGCGGCCTCAAGACGCGCTGGTCCGGCGAGGTTGCACGGCACTATCTTGAGGCCGGCTTCTGGCAGGATGAAACGCTGGTCGACGTCGCCCGGCGTGCTGTTGCCGAGGAGCCCGACCATGTCCTGCTGATCGAGGGCGACCGCCGGATGACCCGCGCCCAGGCCTGGGACCAGTCGCTGCGTCTCGCCGGCTTCTTTCTCGAGCGCGACCTGAAGCCGGGCGACGTCATCTCGTTCCAGATTCCCAACTGGGTGGAGACAGCGGTGATCGCCCTCGCCGCGCGGATGTGCGGGCTGATTATCAACCCGATCCCGCCGATCTACCGCGAATCCGAGCTCGCCTATATCCTCGCCGACTGCAGTGCGAAGATGATCTTCGTGCCCGGCACCTTCCGCAAATACGACCACAGGGGCGCCGTCGAAGCCCTGCGGCCTTCGCTGCCGGCGCTCAAGGACGTGGTCGTCGTCCGCGAGGACGGCGCGCTGACCTGGGAAGATGCGCTGTCGGGCGATCCAGTCGATGAGGCTGCGCTGCCCGCGGTCGATCCCGCGGCGATCATGATCGTGATGTACACATCGGGCACGACGGGCAAGCCCAAGGGCGTGCTGCACACCCATTACAGCTATGGCCACCGCGCCCGTGCCATGGGCGAGGCCTGGGGCATCGGTCCCGACGACGTGGTGTTCATGCCCTCGCCCGTCACTCACATCACCGGCGCACTCTGGGCTTTCGACATGCCCTGGGAGTTCGGCAACTCCAGCGTACTGATCGACGTCTGGGCAGCGAACGACGGCATCGAATGCATCGAACGCAATGGCTGCACGGTAAGCGGCGGGGCCACGCCTTTCCTGCAGCAGCTCCTCGACGTTGCCGGCGAGCGGCCGGAAAGCCTCGCCACCCTGCGTCTGTTCTTCTGCGGCGGCACCACCGTCTCGCCCGACCTGATCCGCAAGGCCAGCGACACCTTCCCCGGCTGCCTGTTCTTCCGCTGCTACGGCTCGACCGAATGCCTGACCGCGACGCTCGGCATTCGCAGTGCGGCGCAGGCGCAGCTCGGCGCCGAGACCGACGGCGAGATCGTCTTCCCGGTCGAGATGCGTATCCACGATGCCACGACCGACGAACCGCTACCCAATGGAGAGGAGGGCGAGATTCTGGCGCGCAGCCCCGGTCTCTGCGTGGGCTACCTGCATCCCGAGGACAACGAAGGCGCGTTCCTCGACGACGGCTTCTTCCGCATGGGCGACCTCGGCCGAATCGTGCACGACGATTACATCGTCATCACCGGACGCAAGAAGGACATCATCATCCGCTCCGGCGAGAACATCAGCCCGAAGGAAGTCGAGGACCTGTTGCTGGGACACCCGGCCGTGGCAGACGTGGCGATCGTGGCCATGCCCAGCGCCGCCACGGGCGAGAAGGGTTGTGCCTTCATCATCCCGCGGAAGGGCCAGACGATCGACCTGCCCGAGATCCGCCGCTTCCTCGACGATGCCGGCCTTGCCCGGCAGAAATTCCCCGAACACGTCGTGCTGGTGGACGAACTGCCGCGCGTCCCTTCGGGCAAGGTCAAGAAGGACGTGCTGCGCATCCAGGCCCGCGAGATCGCCGAGACCCTGGCGGGCTAAGTCACCGCCAGGAAAAGCCACCGTCGACTGGCAGTTCGGTGCCCGTGGTGAAGCCCGAATCCTCGGTCGAGAAGAACAGCGCCGCGCGCGCGACGTCGCCCGGTTCGCCGAGCCGCTTGAGCGCGACGCGATCGGTGGCGCGCTGGCTGTGCTCGGGGTTCTCCCAGAGGTAGCGCGTCATTTCGGTCTTGATCACGCCGGGGCAGATCGTATTGGCGCGGATAGTCGGGCCGAGGTCGAAAGCGATCGCCTTGGTGAACATGGCGAGACCCGCCTTGCTCGCCGAATAGCCCGCGGTTCCCGCCATCGGCATCAGCGCGCTGACCGAGGCGATGTTGACGATCGTCGCCTTCTCGGCGCGGCGCAGGAACGGCAGCGCGGCCTTAGCGACATTGAACGGCCCGGTCAGGTTCACCGCCAGCATGCGGTCCCAGCTATTGGGATCGAGATCGTCGAAATGCGTGATGTCGAGGATGCCAGCGGCATTGACCAAGCCGTCGATGCCACCAAGCCTATCTGCCGCTTCGACTAGGATCCGGTTCACCTGATCGCGATCGGCAACATCGCAGCCATAACCGGCTGCGCCCAGAGCGGCGGCGACCTCTGCCAGACCGCCAGCGTTACGGTCGAGCAATGCGAGTGCGGCACCTTCCTCGGCGAACAGCCGGGCGATCTCCCGCCCCATGCCGCTGGCGGCTCCGGTGATGAGAATCTTACGACCGTCCAGTTTCCCGCTCACTGAATTCTCCATTTCGATCAATGGCGCGGACCCTACCGCTCGGGGTGATATAAATGCAACGACCGTGAAACAAATATTGTAATGAACCGCCGGGAACGCATTGCATCGAGCAATCGCTTGGTATAATCGAATCGGGAATGGCATAGTCGAATTGCAATTCACGCAGGCGCACTTGACCCCGTCGGCACATGGTGTCGGCGAACGGTCTTCTGCGTCGATTCGAGGGATGAGGATGCTGGCTTCTGCAGAGCTTCTGCCGCGGCGAAGAAACTGGCTCCCGATGTAAGAACTAAAAACAGGGAGTATCACATGAATAGCCTAGTTCGTTCGCGCACTCGCTTGCTGCTTTCCACCGTGTTGGGCGCCGCCGTCGTCCTGCCGATTCAAGCCTATGCCCAGACAGCCGACAACAGCGGCGGAATTGAAGAGATCGTCGTTACCGCGCAGAAGCGTGAGCAGAGCATTCAGGATGTGCCGGTCGCGGTCACCGCGCTCAATCCGGAAACGCTGAAGGTCAACCGCGTGGTCAACGTGATGGACCTCAACGGCCTGGCGCCGGGCCTGACCGCACGCCAGAACCCAGGCAGCCTCGGTTCGCCGTCGTACTCGATGCGCGGCGTCTTCGCTTCGGCCTCGGTGCCGGCGCAGGATCGCCAGATCTCGAGCTATCTCGACGGCGTCTACATCGGCGGCGCGCGTGGCGCGGTCTTCGACCTGCCCGATCTCGAACGCATCGAGGTGTTGCGCGGCCCGCAAGGCACGCTGTTCGGACGCAACGCGACGGCGGGTGCGGTGAGCATCGTCACCCGCGATCCGAAGGGTGAATTCGGGGCCCGCCAGGAAGTTACGGTCGGCAACTATGCGCAGCTGCGCACGCGGACCACTATCGACACGCCGCAGATGGGCATATTCAGCGCCTACGTCACCTATGTCCATGACGAACGGCGCGGTGACACGCGCAACCTCGGCGCGGGCACCACGTTCGATCGCCAGAAATCGGTGACGGGCTTCGGCGTGTCGCAGTCGCCCAAGTGGCTGGGCAGCAAGAATGCAGAAAACGTCTTCGCGGCGGCAAAGCTGGCGCCCAACGACGATTTCTCGCTGACCTACAAGTTCGACTATTCGCATGCCAACAACACGCCTGAAGCGCGCGTGCCCATTGCAATCAATCCCGCCGATCCGACCCTGGTAGGCGGACTGTTCGCGGCGGTCATCGCCGCGCAGCCGGCAGGCGGCGGACGGTTCGGCGCGGTGCCGCTCTTCCCCGACTACCAGCGGCCGTCAGCGGTCAACAACGCCTGGACCATGCCCGGCTTCGCAAAATCGTCGGGTCACAACCTGACGCTGAATTGGCGAGCGACCGACCATCTGTCGTTCAAGAACGTCGCATCATATCGCACGGCGGAGACGGTCGGCCTCTCGACGATCATGGGCCTCAGCGGGCTGGAATACACGCAGGCGGCGAAAGACTTCTACAATGCGCCGCGGGCATTCCTCGGCGGCGCTTCCTATGCCCAGATATTCGATTCCGCCGTACCTTTCGCGCAGCGTGGACAGGAACCGGTCGGTAGCTATTTCATGGGCTACGAAGGCCAGAGCTATGGCAAGTACCACCAGTTCAGCAACGAGCTTCAGGCCAACTACCAGTCCGAGCTGCTGACCCTGACGGTGGGCGGCATCTACTTCCAATCGCATGAATTGTCGTCCGGCATTCCGAACGCGCCGGCGAACCTGTTGTTCGCGCCGATCGGCACGGTGCTTCCGCTGGGCGGCAACATTCAAAAGACGGTCCAGGATACCAAATCCTATGCAGGCTATGCACAGGCCGAAGTCCACATCACGCCCGAGTTCGACCTGACGGCCGGCGCTCGTCTGACGCACGACGACAAGTGGAATTCGTTCACCAATGGCGGAACCTACGATCCCACGCTGAACTCGATCACCGGATCGTCGGTGACCATCCGCACGTTCAAGAAGACCAAGCCGACTTTCTCAGTGGGCGCCAACTACAAGATCAAGCCGGACGTGCTCGTCTATGGCAAGTTCTCGACGGCCTATCTGTCGGGCGGTTCTTCGGGTGCAGTGTCCTTCGAACCGGAGACCGTGGCGTCGTGGGAAGCCGGCCTCAAGTCCGAATGGCTTAATCGGCGCCTGCGCCTCAACCTTGCCCTGTGGCAGGCGACCTACAAGCACAGCCAGGCGGCGCAGAGCGGGCAGAACGTGAAGATCCCGGCCTGTGGCGTCAACGGCGTCGCGGCGCAGTGCACGCCCTACGGCGTGGTCGTGATCGACAACGGCACGATCAATGCGAAAGGCATCGAGGCAGAGGCGGTCGTCGTGCCGGTCGAAGGCCTGACCTTCGGCGGGTCGTTCAGCTATACCGACACCAAGTGGAAAAGCCCGAGCCCCTTCCTTGCGCAGGGCTTCCCCGTGGCGCCCAGCTCGCTACCCAAGTACACTGGCGGCATTAACGGGCAATACGTCACCCCGCCGCTGTTCGGCGATGCGACGATGCTGTTCCGCCTCGACGCCGTCTATACCGGCAAATACCGGAACTCGCCGTATACCGACATCGCCACTCGGCTTCCGGCGCTCGCCCCCTATGCATACACGCCGGCCACCTGGATATTGAATGGCCGCGTTGCCTTGCGCGACATCGATGTCGGCGGAGTGAAGGGCCAGGTTGCCGTCTGGGCGCGCAACCTGACCGACAACAAGAATCCACTGTCCGTGCTGATTTTCGGCAGTTCCGAAGTCAATGCGAACTACCAGCCGGCACGGACCTTCGGCGCCGATTTCACCGTCGAATTCTAAGTCCGCTTGGTTCGTCAGGAAAGGGCCGGCCCGGGATATCCAAGGCCGGCCCTTTTCCTATGCGGGTATCAGATCAGGCGCGCGCGCAGTTGGCGCGGACTGTCTCGACGAACAGATCGATGAGTTCGGCCGGCAGGTCGTGCCCCATCCCGCCCGGCTCGAGCAGCCAGGAACCCGGGATGCTGCGCGCGAGGTCCGTCCCGCATTCGGGCGGGAACAAAGGATCGTTGCGGCCGTGGACGACGAGCGCCGGAACCGAAAGGGCGCGTAGCTGGGGCCGACGATCGGGCGCGCCGCGGGCTGCGGCGAGCTGGCGCGCCGGGCCGGCGGGATTGTAGGCACGATCGGCGGCAAGCGCGGCGAAGGCGCGTAGCTCGCTCTCCGGTGCCGGATAATCCGGGCTGCCCAGCGCGCGGTTGAGCGCGGCCTGATGGCTCAGAAAGGCCTCGCGATCCTCCTGCGGATCGGGCGCACGCTTCGACAGGATCGCCAGGGCCCCGGGATCGGATGGGGGCAGATCGGGATTGCCGCTCTGCGTCATGAACAGGTTCAGCGAGCGCACCCGTGCGCGATGCTCGATGGCCAGGACCTGCCCCACCATTCCCCCGAGCGAGACGCCGAGGACATGCGCTTGGGCAATGCCGAGCGCATCTAGCAGGCCGGCCGTGTCGGCCGCCATATCGGACAGGCTATAAGGAAGCTCCGGCTCGCCGCCGGCTGCCCGCGCAGCCACGATGGCGGCAATGTCGGGAATGCCGAGATGATTCAGATGGCTCGACAGGCCGACATCGCGGTTATCGAAGCGCAGCGTGCGAAAGCCGGCTCGCTCGAACCGTTCGATCAAGGCGGGAGGCCAGCGGATCAGCTGCGCGCCGACGCCGTGAATTAGCATGAGTACAGGGCCGCCCTCTGGCCCCGACAACTCGTACTCGATCTCGATCCCGTTCGCCCGACTGCGCGCCATCGGCCTATCTCGGCCGCTCGATGAAGTGGTCCCATTGCGGCACGGCGAGCTGCGCCTGGAGTTCCGACAGCGTGCTGGTGTCGAGCGTCGGAGTGCCGGTCTTGTCGAGGTACCAGCTCTGGCAGCCGCCGGTGCCCCAGACCGAAACCTTCGCCTTCTCGCGTATCGCCTGGAGCCAGGCCCGGCTCGGCTCCTCGCGCGGGGTGAGCGTCACGCCCTCCCCCGCAATCCGATCGATCAGCTGGAGAATATAGTCGACCTGCGCCTCGGCGATACCGACCACGGAGGATGTGCCGCCCGGCGAGTAAGGTCCGTTGATCATCAGGAAATTGGGCATGTGCGGCACAGCCATCGAGCGATAGGACAGTGGCAGATCGTGCCAGACTTCGTCGAGCGTCACGCCGCCCTCGCCCGTAACCTGCATCGGCCGGATATAGGCATGGGCGTCGAAACCCGTGGCGAGCGCCAGGACATCGAGTTCGTGCAGCTTGCCGTCCCTGGTCAGCACGCCTTCCGGCACGACACGCTCGATCGGATCGATCACCACGTCGACGCTCGGGTGCTGGACCGCATCGTAGAAGCCGTCCGAGAAGACCAGGCGCTTGCAGCCGACCGCATAGTCGGGCGTCAGCTTGGCGCGCAGTTCGGGATCGCGGATCGAGGCGAGCGCGTCGTAGCAGACCTGATCGCGTGCCTTGCGGCCTTCTTCCGAGCTGGTCGCGGCCTTGCCGCGCGCCTCGGTCTCGCTGCGTAGCTGGAGATAGTACCGCTTCCAGCGCTTTTTCGAGAGCCAGAAGCCCATGCGAGTCCAGAACGAGTTCGGCGTGTCCTTGACCGGGAACACCCACTGCGCGGTGCGCTGGAAGATCGAGAGCCGTTCCACTTTGCCCGCCAGCGCGGTGACGATCTGCGTCGAACTCGAACCCGTACCGATCACGCCGACGCGCTTGCCGGCAAGATCGATCGAGGTGTCCCAGCGCGCGGTGTGGAACAACGCGCCCGCGAAGGTCCCCAACCCCTCGATCTGCGGCAGGACGGGCTGGTGAAGGCGCCCCGTTGCGGTGATGACGACATCGGCAGGGTAAACCTCACCGTCGCGCGTCGTCACCTGCCAGGCGCCATCATCGTAAACCGCCGACATCACCTCCTGATGGTAACGGATGTAGGGCAGCACGCCGAACTGCCTGGCAACGCCATGGTAGTAACGCCAGATGTCGGGGCCCTTGGCGTAGCGCGACAGCCAGGTCGGATTGCGCGCGAACGAATAGGAATAGAGGTGCGCGGCGACGTCGCAGGCGACACCCGGATAGACATTGTCGCGCCAGGTGCCGCCCATCTGGCCGGCCTTCTCCAGGATCACGAAGTTGCGGAAACCGCGCTCGAGGAGCTTGATCCCTATCAACACGCCGGAAATGCCTGCGCCGATGATGACGAAGCGGGTGTTCCTGCCGCGTGGGTGGGTTCCCTCGCGCAGCTCGCTGGGATGTGTTTCAGCCATCGAAACGGTCAGGCAGCGATCGTGTCCGGTTCGGGCGCGTCGAAGTCATAGAACTTCGCATACTGGCGGCGATAGGCGATCATCGGCCCGTCACCCTTCACCAGCATCGGCTGCTCCATGAAGCGCTTGGCGTTCCAGATCGGAATGTCCTGGTTCACCTGCTTGACGAGATCGCGGATGCGCGCCTGAGTCACGCGGGCCTTGCCTTCGCTGATCCCGGGCGGGGTGAACATCTGCCAGCGCAGATGGGTGTGCTCGGGATCGATCGCCGTCACCTGCTGCGCCTGCACGACGTGGCAGACGTCGATATATTCGACCATCGACTGGCCCGGGCCGACCGCGGTGGTGTCGATCTTGCCGGTCATCGGCCCGCGCGGCGTGTTCATCTCGGCGACCACCGTGTTGCGGCGCGTCCAACCTTCGAGCTTGAACTCGCCCTTGGGCGCGAAAGGCACGCCGTGGACCGCGCCGAAATGGGCGTGGTCCTGGCCGTTCTCTGTGATCTCCTGGATGTGAATGTTGATCACCCAGTCATAGGTGCTGTGGAGGATCCAGTCGCCGTCGGGGCACTCGGGCAGCCGCGAGACATCCCACTTGGGCGCCGCCTTCTTGGGGTGATACCAGACGTAGATCACACCGTCGGACTCGGTCACGGGCCAGGTCGGCAGGCAGTCGGCGCGCTTGGCCTGCGGTGGGATCACGTCGGTATAGGGGATATCGGTCGCGGCGCCCTGACCGTTGAAGCTCCAGTGATGGAACGGGCAGCGCAGATCGTTGCCGACCACTTCGCCGCCGACGCCCAGGTGCGCACCCAGGTGCGGGCAATAGGGATCGACGACGTGAACCGCGCCGTCCTCACCTCGCCACATGACGAACTCGGTCGAGAAATAGCGCAGCGTCTTCACTTCGCCCGGCGCGATATCGCCCGACATGGCGACGGCGAACCAACCGAAGGGGATCGGCAATTTCGCATAGCCGCGGTCGAGGGGAGAGGTGGCAGCGTCCATCGCAAACTCCAAATGCATCGGGCACATTTCATTATAGGACCTGACGGCCCCAAAGGCTATCGCCCGTTCGGGATCTCCCGGAACGGAACGTTCTTGTCGACGCGGATATCGCCCGGCAGGCCGAGCACGCGTTCGGCAATGATGTTCTTCATGATCTCGTCGGTGCCGCCGCCCAGCCGCAGGCCGGGCGCCCAGAGGAAACGATGCTGGAAGGCACCGTTCATCGTCGCCTCGTCGGGATCGTCCATCAGGCCGGCGTGATCGAGCAGGTCGAGCGCCTTGTCGGTCAGGTTCTGCGCGAGGTTCGACCAGAGCAGCTTGCCCGCCGAGCCTTCGGGGCCGGGCGTCGCCCCCTTGGACAGCGAGGTCAGCGTGCGGAAGCTCAGCAGCCGGATCGCCTCGGCATCGACGTAAAGATCGGCCAGCCATTCGCGGAAAGCGGGATCCTCGATCGCCGGGCCGTCGAACGAAGGCGTTTCGGCAGCGAGCGCAATGATGTCACGCCAGTTGAGCCCAGTGCCCGAACCCAGCGAGGCGCGCTCGTTCATCAAGGTGGTGATGATCACCTTCCACCCGCCGCCTTCCTCGCCCACGCGCTGGCTGTCGGGCAGGCGCACGTCGGTGAGGAACACCTCGTTGAGCTCGTTGTCGCCCGACATCATGCGGATCGGCCGGACCTCGACGCCGGGCGTCTTCATGTCGAGCCAGAACACCGTGAGGCCCTTGTGCTTGGGCACGTCGGGATTGGTCCGTGCGACGAGCATGCCGTAGTCGGCGATCTGCGCGCCGCTGTTCCAGACCTTCTGGCCGTTGATCACCCAGCTATCGCCATCACGGACGGCCGCACACCGCACGCCGGCGGAGTCGGAGCCGCTCGCGGGCTCGGAGAAGAGCTGGCACCAGATCTCCTCGCCGCGCACTGCCGAGGGCACGCGGGCGAGTGAGGCCTCGTCCTTGTTGTGCTCCATCAGCGCGGGCAGCAGCATGTCGAGCCCGGTGCGGAAGTAGTTGAACTGGAGCCCGGCGCGCAGTTCCTCTTGGCCGAAGATCGCCTCCTCGATCGCGGTGCCACCGGCCCCGCCCCACTCCGGGGACCAGGAAATGCAGGCGTATCCCGCCGCGGCCTTGGTCGCCTGCCAGACGCGCGCGACGTCCTTGTGCTTGTCGTGCCACTGGCGCCGTTCGGTCGCGGTGAGCCCGCTCATGTCGGGCGCGTTTTCGGCGATCCAGGCGCGGACTTTGGCGCGGTAGGCGGCCTCTTCGGGGCTTTCGTCGAAGTTCATGGCTGTTGTCCTTCGAGCGCGACGCGTTGCTCCAACCGATCCGCGAGCCGGCGCTTCCAGTCGCGCGGCGCTCCCAGGATCAGTCCGAGGTGCCGTGCGCGGCGGTAGAAGAAATGGCAGTCGGCCTCCCAGGTAAAGCCGATCCCGCCGTGCGTCTGAATGTTCTCGCGCGAGGCCAGGAGATAAGCGTTCGATCCCGCCACCCGCGCGGCGGCGGCGGCCAGCGGCAGTTCGGGCGCGTCGGTCGAGAGCGCCCAGGCGCCGTAATAGGCATTGGCGCGCGCGACCTCGTTGCGGATGAACACATCGGCCAGCTTGTGCTTGATCGCCTGGTAGGAGCCGATCGGCCGGCCGAAGGCATAGCGTTCAAGCGCATAGTCGCGCGCCATCTCGAGCGCGCGATCGGCGCCGCCGAGCTGCTCGAAGGCGACGAGGATCGCCGCGCGGTCCTGGATGCGCGAAAGCAGCGTGAGGCCTTCGCCCGGCGTTCCGAGTGGCTGAGCCGGCGCGTTGGCGAACGTGATCTGCGCTTCGCCCCGTGTCGGGTCGATTGTCGATACCAAGCTGCGCTCGACGCCTTCGCTCGTGAGGTCGACGAGATAGAGGCCCGGGCCGCGATCCGACTGTGCCAGAACGATCGCGCGATCCGCAGCAAGGCCGTCGGTTACCGGCAGCTTGACCCCTGTCAACTTGTTGTCGGCAAAGCGCGTCGCAATGCGGTCCGGTGCCAGCACGCCCGGTCCCTCGGAAACCGCCAAGGTACCGATCAGCGAGCCTCCGGCGACCTGCGGTAGCAATTCGGCCTTCTGTTCGGGCGAGCCCGCCAACAGCAAGGCTTCCGCGAACTGGTAGACCGTCGAGGCGAAGGGCACCGGCGCCAGCGAGCGGCCCAGTTCCTCGGCGAGAGCGCAGAGCTCGACGTAACCCATGCCGATGCCGTCGAACTCTTCGGGAATAGCCGCACCGCACCAGCCCTGCTCGCCGATGCGCGCCCAGAGCGCCTTGTCGTAACCCTCAGCCGGATTGTCCAAAGCGGCGCGCACCACCGTCAGCGGCGAGACCGCGGCGAGGAACCGCCGCGCTTCGTCTTTGAGTGCCTTCTGTTCATCGGTATAGTCGAAATTCAAGGCAATTCCTCCCGGCGCCACCCCGGCTTTACAATACTCCACGCCTGTTGCAATACCGCCTGCGAGACAGGATGCCAGAAGGAAGCCGAAACGTGCCACGCCCCCGCGATATCCCGGTGATCGACACGCTGATCGGCTTTCGTGACACCCACCAGATGGACGTCGCCAGCATCAAGACCGAGTGGAAGACACACCCGGCCGAATACATGTTCAAGGTGATTCCCGACGAGATCGGCGAAGGCGACGATCGCCTGTCCTCGATCGACGAGACCATTGCGCAGATGGACGCGCACAACATCCGCGTCGGCGTGATTCACATGTCGGACGACCGCGCGGTGGAGGCGATGCGCCGCTATCCCGATCGCTTTGCCGCGATCCGCACGGTCGATCCGAACAAGGGCATGGACGCCGTCCGCAAGATCCAGAGCGATTTCGACGCGGGGCTGATCCGCGGCGTGTCGTTCTTCCCCTCGGGCCAGAACCCGCCGGTGCCGATCAACGACAAGAAGGCCTATCCGATCTACGCCAAGTGCATCGAGCTGGACCTGCCGATCTTCATCAATGTCGGCGTGCCCGGTCCGCGCATCCCGATGATGCCGCAATGGGTCGGCCATCTCGATGAGGTCGCCTACGACCTGCCCGAGCTCAAGGTGATCATGCGCCACGGCGCCGAACCCGACGAGGCGCTGGCGGTCAAGCTGCTGCTGAAATGGCCGAATCTCTACTATTCGACCAGCGCCTTCGCCCCCAAGTACTGGCCCGAGGCGATCATCAAGTTCGCCAACTCGCGAGGGTCCGACAAGGTGATCTACGCGGGCTATTTCCCGATGGGCCTGGAGCTCACGCGCATCTTCGCCGAGATGGACCATGTGCCGTTAAAGGACGAGGTCTGGCCGAAGTTCCTCTACGACAACGCGGCCAAGCTACTAAAGCTGCCGCCGCGCACCTAGGCGCGGGGCGCTCGGGCGGTTTCGAAATCGCGCAGCGCCTGCCAGATAGCCTGATCGAGAGCGCGCGCCTCGGGGTCGTCCCGAAGCTCAACGCGGGCCTGGAGGCCGACCAGCAGCGTTCGCAGTCGGCCCGTCTCGGCGTCCAGTTCGCTGATCCTGAGGCCAGGATCGCCGGATTGTGCAGCCGCAGCTAGCGAAGCGTCGCCGAAGAGCGCTCCGCCCTGCCCGAGCAGCGCACGTATCCGGGCATTTTCCTCGACCCGGATCGCGACGGCATCGTCGCTCGCGCGGCTGACGATCGTGATCAGCGATTGCGCCATGCGCGCGGCATCGGCGGCAAAAGCGTCGGTCAGGTTCGGCGAAACTTGGTCGCGCAGCGCGACAGCTACGCCTTCGAGCACGGTTTCGTGGGTCAGCCTCATCCCATCACTCCGCGCTGTGCCATGCGATCGAGGATCTCGCGGCGGTGGAACGAGTTGGCCCGGACCGCGGTCAGCGCGATGATCATCTCGCGGTTCGTGCCTTCCTGGAAGCTTGCCTCGGCCGTGGTCCAGATGCCGCAGGCCTTGACCGGGGCGAACAGCCGCCACCAGTCGAGCGCCGCACGGTCGATCGTCAGCCCGCTGGCTTCTTCCCAGATCGCCAGGCCCTCTTCGAGCGGGAAGTATTTCTCCATCGTCCACATCGGGTTGAGCGCCCAGGCGATGTCTTCGAGCGGGTCGCCGACATGGCACATCTCCCAGTCGAGCACAGCGCTGACCTGGCCGTCGGGAAGGAACAGGAAGTTGCCGCAGCGGTAGTCGCCGTGGACGATCGCTGGCTTGGCGGCGGGCGGCGGCGGATTGCGGCGCAACCAACGGAGCGCGCCGCGTACCACCGGTTCGATCACCTCCTCGCCGGCGTCGAGCGCTGCTTCCCAATGATCGAGCTCGCCTGACCAGCAATCGCCCTCCGCATCGCCGTTGCGCAGGCCATCAAGGCCGAGCGCGCGATGATCCTGCGCCGCCAGGGTGCCGAGATGGCGCCAGAAATTGCGGCCGACGGCCTCGCTCTGCCCCTCGTAAGGATCAGTCGACTGGAAGAAGTGGCCGGGCTTGCCGTCGACCAGGTCCATGATGAAGAACGGCCGGTCGAGCCACTGCGGATCGAGCTCGAGGAAATGCGCCGCCGGAATGGGCACGCCGCTGCCCGCCAGCGCCGAATAGACGGTGAACTCGAGATCGCGCTCGGCATTCACCAGCCCGGCTTCGGGCGCGCGGCGCAGGATCAGGCGGCGCTCCTCGATGCGGCCGGCCTGCCGCCAGCGCGCCCGGAAACGAAACGTCTCCTGGCTGCTGCCGCCGTGGATCCGCGCGAGATCGTCGACCTGCACATCGCTTGCCTCGGGCATGCGGTGCGCGAGATAGTCGGCAATGCGCGGTTCCAGTGCGGTCATCGCCGGATCAGTCTTTCCGCTTGGCGGCTTTCGCTTTGCCGCCCTTCTTCCCATCCACGCCGCTGAAACGGCCCTTGATGAAGAGGTCGATCTTGACTTCGACATCCTCTTCCGTCGGTGCAGTGTTAGCCCACCCGAAATAGATCATGACCGTGCGTTGGCCGAGCAACAGGTCGATGAACAGCTCGGCCGACTTGTCGTGATCGCCTTCGGGGATCAGGCCGCTCTCAGCGAGCTGGCGGAACAGCTGCGCGACGTTGCGCGTGAAGCGCGAGAAGATCGCAGTTGCGACCGAACTCATCAGATCGGGAAAGCGAGCGCTCTCGGCGATCATCAGCCGCATCAGATCGATCGAGCGCGAGCGTAGCGCGACCTCGAACGAATAGTGCGCGGCCTTGCGGAGCGCCGCGACGAGATCTTCCCCCTCTTCGAGCACCGGCGGGCTGATCTTTGCGGTGTCGCGCGCGAAGATCACTTCGCGAAAGATCGCCTCCTTGTCGCCGAAGTGCTGGTAGAGCGTGCGCGTCGCTACGCCGGCCTTCTTGGCGATGTCGAGCAGGGTGGTTGCGGCATAGCCGCGCCCGACGAACATGTCGGTGGCGACTTCCATGACCTTGAGCTTGCGCCGTTCGAGCTCGTCCGCCGTCGGTCGCCCCGCACGGTTGCGCTTGCGCTTCGCCGGCGCCTTCACGCGCGCGGGCGCGGGAGCAACACGGCCACTGACCTTCTTCGAAACTGGGGCAACTTTTTCCAAAATCTCACCTCAAGAATGGCGGAAATCCGTGGTTTCGCGCAAAAGAATGCAACGCGAACGCGCCCAAATGGTCAATTTTCTCGGCTGACACAACCCTCCACTCGAAGTTTTCACCACAGGCATTGCATTCAATCCGTCATCAAATCCTCCGCGCCAGATAGGCTGCCTCGTGAATCGCATTGCCGTAGGAGCGCGGCGCGCGTGCATCGCCGACGACATGAACCTCGATCCCCGTGCCCTGCAGTGCCACCGAAAGCGGATCGTGCGCGACGCGGCCGGGAGCCACGACGAGATGCGCGCAAGCGACGCTCTCCTGGCGCCCGTCGCCGTGACGGAGCTTTACCTCACCTTGCGCGACATCGACGAGTTCCACCGAGGTTTCCGGCACCAGTTCCGCCTGCGCCGCCCAGAGCATCACATAGCGGGCGCGCGAGCCGATGTAGGTGGCGGGCGCAAACTTGGGGCGCGGATCGAGCAGCCGGACCCTGCGGCCGCCGCGGACCAGATCGAGCGCCAGTTCCACGCCTTCCGCTGCGCCCCAGACCAGGACCGGCCCCTCGTTCAGCGTGTCCCTTCCCTCTGTGAGAACTCGGTCGATCGTACGGGCAAAGCCGCTTTCGAGCGCTGCTGCGAGGCCCGGCACCTCGGGCAACGCCGGCCGCGCGCCCGTGGCTATGACGACGACATCGGGCTTCTCGGCCCTGATCCGCTCGATCGTCAGCTCCTCGCCGAACCGGACGTCGACGCCGTGCTTGGCGATCATCCGCCGGTGCCATTCGGGCTGGTAGGCGATCTGCTCGACGTTGCGCAGCGTCTTGTAGTTGCCGGCCCAGTTCATCACGCCGCCGAGCTTGTCCGACTTCTCGAACAGTGTGACCTTGTGGCCGATCTCGTGCGCGGTCAGTGCATATTCCATGCCGCCCGAGCCGCCGCCTGCGATCAACACGCGCTTGGGGCGGTTGGTCGGGACCAGGCGATATTCGCGGTCGCGACCGAAGTTCGGGTTCTGCGCCGATCCCGCAACGCCCTTGCCGAAGATGTTGCCCTGGAGCAGCGAGGCGCCGGTTCGCGTCGACCTGCGGATCTCGTCCTCGCGGCCTTCGGCGATCTTGCGCGGGAAATCGGGGTCGTCGAGCGACTGGCGGCACGAGGCAAAGAAGTCCGCCGCGCCTTCGCCTACCATCGCGCGCATCTGCTCGGGCGTGTTGACGTTGCACGAGCCCATCAACGGCATGTCGATGCCGCGCGCCATCAGGCCTTCGCGCGTGCGCTGGATGTAGGGCAGTGTCACCAGGTTCGGCACATAGAACCCGCCGCCGATGATCTCGCCCGAGTTGATCTCGGGGTCGCGGCTCTTGGCCGGCAGCATCGAGCCGAAGGTGCAGTCGAGCGCGTCGATGCCCAGCGCGTGCAGCCGCGGCGCGTACTCGTCGAGGAAGTAGTCGAGGTCGTAGCCGCCGACGAAGTTCTCGTCGCAGACCAGGCGCGGGATGATCGGATAGTCCTTGCCGCAAAGCTCCTGCGTGCGCTGGAGGATCTGCTCGCAAAACAGGAAGCGGTCGGCATATTCGTCGTTGCGGCCGGTGTTCTCCAGCAGCGACAGGGTCACGTGCGGCAGCGAGCCGTGGCAGAAGTGGAACGAGACGTAGTCGTAGCCTGCTTCCTTCGAACGGCGGGCGGCCTGGGCATAGTCCTCGACGAGTTCACGATAGACCTCGGTCGGGACGACGCCGGGCTGCTGGTTGCCGATCGGGTACTTGCCGGTCGGCCCCCAGGCAACGGTGCCGGGAATCCAGCCCTTGCCGGGCTCGAGCGGGAAGGTCGCGCCGACGCCGGGGATCAACCCGCCGTAAAACAGCTGAATGCCGGCGAGCGAATTGTTGTGGTGGATCACCTCGACCAGCTCGCGCTGGCCGATGATGTAGGTGTCGTCGTAGAAGCCGAGCATGCGCTCGTTGATCAGGCCGTCCCACCGCACGCAGGTCGCTCCGACGCAGACCGCGCCATATCCGCCCGCTGCCAGTGCTTCGTAGGCGCCGACCGCCTGGCGCGTCACATAGCCGCGGTCGTCCGACATGTTCATCGTCGTCGGCGCATGGATCATGCGGTTGCGAAAAGTCAGGCCGCGTGTCTTGAAGGGTTGCAGAAGTGGATCGGTGATCACGAAGGGTCCTCTTGGATAGGTCAGGCGCTCTTGGCGCGATCGATGGCTATGCTGGCGCCCGAGATGAAGCTGGCGCGATCGGAACTGAGAAAGACGATGAGGTCGGCTACTTCCTCCGGCCGTCCGGCGCGGCCGGTGGTCATCACGGCTTCGACCGCCTCGGGTGGGCCGACGCGTTCGTAAATGCCGTAGAAGTCGTCGGCCATTGCGGTCTGGATCAGGCCGGGATGGATCGAGTTGATCCGGATATCGTGGCCGCAGCGTGCCGTTTCGAGGGCAGCGGAGCGCGTTAGGTGGGCGACGGTTGCCTTGCTGGCACCGTAAGACGCCATGATCGACGAGCCCGTGAACGATGCCGCCGACGAGATGTTGATGATTGCGCCCTTCCCTGCCGCGCGCATGAAGCCGAGCGCCATGCGCATGCCCAGCAACGTACCGTCGACGTTGACCGCGAAGGTCTTGCGATAGGGTTCGATATCCTCGTCACCGACACGGTCGGAGAATACAATGCCGGCGCTGTTCACCAGGATGTCGAGATTGCCCCAGGTCTTGCCGATCCACAGCCCGGTCTCGACCCATTCTTCCTCGCTCGTCACGTCGAGTTGGCCGAAGGCGGCAATGCCTCCAGCGGCGGTTATGGCATCGGCGACGCGATGTGCACCAACGACGTCGCGGTCGAGCACGATCACCGTCGCTCCGACTTCGGCAAGCGCCAAGGCCGCCGCGCGGCCGATGCCCGAGGCGGCGCCGGTGACGGCGGAGATCCGACCCGTCAGGTCGAGCCAGGGCCCCTTGGTCATACTGGTGCCAATCATGCCTTCTCGAGGATATGGACACCCGCGGCGGCGCCGAAGCCAAGCACGTGCGACAGGCCGATCCGCGCGCCGGTCACCTGCCGTGCGCCTGCCTCGCCGCGCAGGTGTTCGACGATCTCGACCATGTTGGCGACGCCGGTCGCGCCGATCGGATGGCCTTTCGATAGCAATCCACCCGAGACGTTGACTGGGATGCGCCCGCCGAGCGCGGTGTCGCCGCTGTCGATCAGTCGGCCGGCCTCGCCTTCGCCGCAGAGGCCGAGATTTTCGTAGTGGAGGATTTCGGCCGTCGCGAAGCAATCGTGGAGTTCGACGATATCGAGGTCCTTGGGGCCGAGGCCCGCCATCTCGTAAGCCTTGGCCGCGGCAAGCCGTGTCACCGAGTTACAGTCGAACATCACCGGATTGCGCGGCTCGTAGGGATCGGATGTCAGCATCGAGGCGCGGATGCGCACCGCGCGGCTCATGCCGAGCTCGCGAGCCTTCTTCTCCGATACGAGGACGAGCGCAGCGGCGCCGTCGACATTGGCCGAGCACATCAGCTTGGTCAGCGGCCAGGCGATCATCTCGCTGGCGAGCACTTCGTCGAGCGGCGTCTCCTTCCGGTAGGCCGCCTTGGGATTCATCGTCGCGTGGTGGTGGTTCTTGACCGCGACCTGGGCGAACTGCTCGATCGTCGTGCCGTAGGCGGCCGTGTGGACCATGCCGGCCTCCGCGAAGACTGCAGGCATCGATTCCGAGCCGAACAGGCCCTCGGGTGGCGGTCCGTCGTGCGGCGCGCCACCGAGCATGCCGCGCGGGTTCTTCTCCGAACCGACCACGAGCACGGCGTCATAGATACCGCTCTTGATACCGATGAACGCCTCGCGCACGGCGGTCGCGCCCGAGGCGCAGGCGTTCGAGACATTGATGCAGGGCACGCCGGTCTGGCCGATCTCCTTGAGCACCTTCTGGCCGAGCATCGACTGCGCGTTGAAGCACGACGAGGCATAGACCGCGCCGATGTCCTTGATCGACAGCCCAGAGTCGTCGAGTGCCTTCAGCGAAGCCTCGGCACCGAGCTGGTAGTAGGTCCGATCAGGATAGCGGCCGAAAGCGATCATGTCCGCGCCGACGATGTAGACGTCGCTCATCATGCATCTCCCTTGGGAGTAAAATGGAACCCGACGTATGGCGCGCCTTCCTTGTCGCGCGCGCCGCCGGCGTCGTCGAACACAAGGCTGACCGGCATTCCCTGCCGCACCGCCGCCGCATCGACGCCGCGCAGCGTGCCTTTGAGCGTCAACCCGTCATCGAGATCGACGATTGCCGAAACGAAGGGCACCGCGATGCCGGGATAGGAGCGGTGAACCACCGACCAACTGTAGAGCTTGCCGCTCTCGGCCGCACGGAACGCCTCGGGCGCGTTGCGGCTTGCGCAGCGGCGGCAGGACATCGTCTGCTCGGCGAAAACGCCACCGCAATCGCGGCAGCGAAACCCCTCGATCGAAGCGCGTCCGTCCGTGCCGATGCGGATCACTCCGGTCGCCGGCTTCGGCAAGGTCAAGCTGTCTGTCGCCAAGTCATCTCTCCTTCGGCCGATTCGCCCGATCGATCCTGCGCGCCCTGGAAAGCGCGGCAAAGAGCGTCCCCTCCATACCGCAGCCACGATGCGAGTAAAGAATGAATACGACCTATTGCATTATTTCCCTCAGCGGCTAGTGCAACCCTCGAAGGGCAGTCCAACGAAAAGCCGGAATGAGATGACCAGCAACCCCGATTCCCACGCTTTCCAGGAACTGATCGCGAGTCCGCCCGAAGTGCTCGAAGCGCACCTCGCCGCGCTCGATCCGGTGCCGCTGCTGCTGGTCTACACGCACCTGTCGGGCGATGAGTCGCTGCTCGAAAAGTTCCGTCCGCACATCCACGGCGCTTGGAGCTTCGAGGTCGACATTCCCGCAGACCTGCAGGCCGAACTGCGCGCCAAGGTCACCGCGACGTTCAAGGATTATGCCGCCACGAACCGCGCTCTGCCGCCCGCGCCAGAGGCCGACCAGCTTCAGCGCATGTGCGATGTGGCGGTCGGCCAGGTCGTGCCGCCCGAATACCTGCCGATGGTGCTGGAGGAACTGAACTTCGGCACCGGAGACGCCAAATCCGTGCAGTGGCGCAAGCCGGTGCCAGCGGAGGTCATGGACCGCTATCACGTACTCGTGATCGGCGCAGGCTATTCGGGCCTCGCCATGGCGATCAAGCTCAAGGAAGCGGGCATCCCCTTCACCGTCATCGAGAAGAACGACGACGTCGGCGGCACCTGGTACGAAAATTCCTATCCGGGTGTCGCGGTCGACACGCCCAACCACTTCTATTCGTACTCGTTCCGCACGTCCTCGGACTGGGATCACTATTTCGCGCAGGGTCCGGAGATCATCGAGTACATCCGGACCGTCTATCGCGAGTCCGGCGTGGCCGATCACATGCGGTTCGAGCAGGAAGTCGTCCGCGCGGTCTGGGACGAGGCCGGCCAAGTCTGGGCGGTCACGATCCGGCGCAAGGAAGGCAGTGTCTACGAGATGAGGGTCAATGCGCTTGTCAGCGGCACGGGCTTGCTCAACCGCCCCTCGATCCCGCCGATCCCCGGAATCGAGGACTTCAAGGGGGCCATGTTTCACTCGTCTCGCTGGGATCACAATCTCGATCTGACGGGCAAGACCGTGGTGCAGATCGGCACCGGTGCCAGCGGCATGCAGCTTGGTCCCAAGGTCGCGGAGGTCGCCGGCCATCTGACGATCTTCCAGCGCTCGCCCCACTGGGCGCGGCACAATCCTTTGCTCTATGCCGAGGTCAGCGAGGGGCTCAAATGGGGGCTCGAACACGTCCCGTTCTATACCAAGTGGTGGCGCTTCCAGCTGCTCTACGCGACCTCGGACGGGATGCTGCCGCATCTCAAGAAGGACCCGAACTGGCCCGAACCCGAGACCTCGCTCAACGCCTTCAACAAGGCGATCCGCGAGCAGTTGATCGCCCACATGCGCGAACAACTGAAAGGCGATGAGGAACTGCTCGCCAAGGTCACGCCAAGCTTCCCGCCTTATGGCAAGCGGATGCTGCGCGACAGCAACTGGTTCAGCGCACTGACCCGCGACAATGTCGAGCTGGTCACCGGCCCGGTCCAGAAGATCACCGCGACCGGCGTGGTCGACAAGGATGGCATCGAGCATCCGGCCGAGGTCATCATCCTCGCGACCGGCTTCAAGGCGCAGGCGCCGCTGTTTCCGATGGAGATCGTCGGCACCGACGGATCTCTGCGCGGCAAATGGGGCGACGACGACCCGCGCGCGCACTTGGGTATCACCGTCCCCCACTTCCCCAACCTGTTCATCCTATACGGCCCCGGCACCAACGGCGGACACGGAGGCAGCGCGGTGTTCAATTCCGAATGCCAGGTCCGCTACACGATGCTGGCCTTGCGCGAACTGATCGAACGCGAGGCGAGCAGCCTCGAAGTCCGCCGCGAACCGTTCGAGGCCTATCAGGCCGAGTTCGACGCCGAGCACGAAAAGCTCGTCTGGACGCATCCCGGCGTGAACAATTGGTACAAGAACAAGTCGGGCCGCGTGGTGACGAACAACCCCTGGCGTCTCTCGCGCTATCGCAACATGACCGCGGTGTTCGATACCGAGGAATACGAGATCAAGGGCGGAGAGGCTGCAGCATGAGTCTGAACCCGCTCCTTTCGCCCCGCTCGATCGCGGTCGTCGGTGCATCGGACAACCCGAAGCGGATCGGTGGTGTGCCGGTAAGCCTGCTGAAGCGCGCCGGCTTCGAAAGGCTCTATCCGGTCAATCCGAAGAATGAGCTTGTCCAAGGCCTCAAGGCTTATCCCGACATCGAGAGCATACCAGAAGTGGTCGATCTCGTCGTCGTCGCGCTCTCGGCCGAGGCCACCCTGCCCTATCTCGAACGCTGCCACGCGCTTGGCATCCCCGCCGCGCTGGTCTTTGCTGCGGGCTATGCCGAGACCAACGAGCCCGAGGGCATTGCCCGTCAGGAAGCGCTGACCGCTTTCGCAAAGCGCACGGGCATGAAAGTCGCCGGGCCCAACGCCATGGGCAACGTCAACTTCACCGACGGCGTGTTCACCACGTTCGGGCCCACCTTCCAGCCCGACGATCCGGCGGGCGAGATCGCGCTCGTCACGCAGAGCGGCAACATGTGCGCGACCCTGTTCCGCATCGCGCGGCGGGCAGGGGTGGCCTTCAGCCAGGTGATCAACACCGGCAACGAAGCGAGCGTCGAGCTCGCCGATTATCTCAATCATCTCGCCGACGATCCGAACACCAGCGCGGCGCTCTGCTATATCGAAGAGCTGCGCGACGGACCGAAATTCCTTGCCGCCGCTGCAAAATTCAGAGCTGCGGGCAAGCTGCTGGCAGTCTTCAAGGTCGGCGCTTCCGAAAAGGGCGCCGAGGCGACGCGTTCGCACACGGCCGCGCTCGCGGGGGACAGCGCGGCCTACGACGCGGCCTTTGCACGCGCCGGCGTTGCACGCGCCAGCGAGCTCTCCGTCCTCGCCGACCTCGCCTATCTCCATTCGCTGGGAAGCAAGATCGGCGGCAGCAACTGTGCGATCCTGTCGATCTCCGGTGCGGCCGGGGCGATCCTGTCCGATGCACTTGCGCTCGGCGGGGCCGACGTTCCGACTTTGCCTGCCGATGTGCAGGCGGCGCTCGCCGCGCAGATACCCGGCCATTCGATGGTCTCGAACCCGATCGACATGACCGGCAACATTGTCAATTCGAACGACTTCCTCAGCGAGTGCATCCGCCTGGCGCTGACACCTGACGAGATCGACGTCCTGCTGCTCTACACGCCGGGTTCCTTCCTCACCAATGCGATCGACCAGATCGAGAAGGCTGCGGCGGCTAGCGCCAAGGCGATCGTCGTGATCGACACCTATGCCATGGCCGATCGCGCGCGACTGGCAGCGGCCGGAGTCGGCTATTTCGACGACTTCGACCGTGCCGCGCGTGCCATCGCAGCCTATGGCCATTGGAAGAAGGGCAGCGTCGAGACCGCTGCGGCTCCGACCGCCCTGGCGAGCTGGCCCGCCCTTCCGGCCGATCGCAGCGCCCTGTCCGAGACCGAAGGCAAGGAAGCGCTGGCGGCTTTCGGCGTGCCGGTGGTGCATGACGCACTGGTGCAGAGCGCGGAAGAAGCCCGCGCCGCCGCCGAGAAGATTGGCTATCCGCTCGTCGCCAAGCTGGTCAGCCCCGACGTGGCACACAAGACCGAGCACGGGCTGATCCGCCTCGGTCTCAGCGACGCAGACGCCGTGGTCTATGCCTTTGACGCGATGATGGCCAAGGGGCGCTCGATGCCCGGCGTCCATATCGAAGGCGTCACGCTCGAACCGATGCTCCAGGGCGGCGTCGAGATTCTTGCCGGCGTTACGCGCGATCCGGTGTTTGGATGGATGCTCACGGTCGGTCTTGGCGGGGTCTGGACCGAGCTGATGCAGGACGCCTGCCACAGCCTGCTGCCGGTCGAAGCCGCGCAGGCGGAAACGATGCTCCGCAGCCTCAAGGGCTTCAAGCTGCTCGACGGCTATCGCGGCGCGCCCAAGGCGGACGTTGCCGCCGCAGCCAAGGCTATCGCCGCACTCGGCGAGGCGGTACTTGCCGGCGGTGATCGCTTGCGCGAAGTGGAGATCAACCCGCTGCTCGTGCTGCCCGAAGGACAGGGCGCCGTAGCGGTCGATGCGCTGGTGCTCCTGAACGAACCGGCGCGCCTGGAGGAACTGGCATGAAAGACGACCTGGTGGCCCCGCAGAAGGTCGACATCGTCTACGAGACCGAAGAGCCGGTGCTCTACGAAGTAACGGACGGCGTCGCCTGGATCACGATGGACCGGCCGCAGTTCAACAATGCCCAGAACGGGCAGATGACCTATGCGCTCGACGATGCGTTCCGCCGCGCAACCAACGACGACGCAGTGCGCTGCATCGTCCTCGCCGGCAACGGCAAGCACTTCTCGGCCGGGCACGATATTGGCACCCCGGGGCGCGACCTGCACCACGAGTTCGACAAGCGCGAGATCCTGCCCGGCCACACCAACAAGCCCGCGGCCGAACTGCTCTATACGCGCGAGCAGGAACAGTACCTCGGCATGTGCCGCCGCTGGCGCGACATTCCCAAGCCGACCATCGCGATGGTCCAGGGCGCCTGCATCGCGGGCGGCCTGATGCTGGCCTGGGTCTGCGACCTGATCGTCGCCAGCGAGGACGCCTTCTTCCAGGATCCAGTGAACCCGCTGATGGGCATTCCCGGTGTCGAATACTTCGCCCACGCCTATGAGCTGCCGCCACGCGTGGCCAAGGAATTTCTTCTGCTCGGCGAACGCATGAAGGCACAGCGCGCCTACGACTTCGGCATGGTCAACAAGGTCGTCCCGCGCGAGGAACTGCGCGCCGCGACCGAGGCCTGGGCGACCAAGCTCGCCGGCCAGGGCCGCCTCGGCAACTGGCTGACCAAGCAGGCGGTCAACCACGTCGAGGAACTGCGCGGCAAGCGCGCAGCGATGGACGCGGTGTTTCACATGCACCATTTCGCCCATGCGCAGAACGATCTCGTCACCGGCAGCTCGATCGGCGGGGTCAGCGGCAAGTCGGCTGCCGCGGCGAACAAGAAGAACGCTGGCGAGTGAACCTCGAATATACCCCCGAACAGCGTGCGTTCCGCCTGGAGGTGCGCGCGTGGATGGAAACAAACGTTCCCAAGGAACGCTTGCCCTCCTTCGACCTCACCCGCGAGGGCTTCGAGGCGCACCGTGACTGGGAACGTAAGCTGAGCGATGGCCGCTGGGGCATGGTCACATGGCCCGAGGAACTCGGCGGACGCGGGCTCGACCTGATCCGCTGGCTGATCTTCGAAGAGGAATACTACCGCGCCGAAGCACCGACCCGGGTCAACCAGAACGGCATTTTCCTGCTCGGCCCGACGATGATGGAATTCGGCACCGAGGAGCAGAAGCAGCGCTTCCTGCCGTCGATGGCAGCCGGCGACGTCATCTGGGCCCAGGCCTGGTCCGAGCCCGGCGCCGGCAGCGATCTTGCCGGCGTGCGCTCGACCTGCGCGCGGGACGGCGACGAATATGTGCTCAACGGCCAGAAGATCTGGTCGAGCCGCGCGGTCTTCGCTGACTGGGCTTTCGGCCTGTTCCGCGAGCCGGGCAGCGAGCGGCACAAAGGCATGAGCCTGATCCTGTTCCCGCTCGACGCGCCCGGCGTCACCCGGCGCCCGATCGAGCGGATGGACGGCGAGAAGGTCTTCGCCGAGATATTCCTCGACAACGTCCGCGTGCCCGTGGCCGACCGGCTCGGCGGCGAAGGCGAAGGCTGGAAGGTCTGCATGGCGACCGCCGGCTTCGAGCGCGGGTTGCTACTGCGCTCGCCGGCGCGGTACCAGCAGGCGGCCAAGCGGCTGATCGGGCTCTATGAACGGCACAGGCACGAGCTGCCGGCCTCGATGGCCGAGCGGGTGGCGCAAAGCTGGATGGACGCCGATGCCTATGCGCTGGCGATCTACGCGATGTGCTCTCGGCTCGCCGCGGGCGGCACGATCGGACCAGAGAGCTCTACCAACAAGATATTCTGGTCCGAGCTGGACATGGCGCTGTCCCAAACCGCGCTCGACATCCTGGGGCCGCGCGCGGAACTGGCCGAGGGCGATCCCGAACGCTGGCTCGACTACTACATCTTCGCGCTGGCTGGGCCAATCTACGCCGGCTCCAACGAGATCCAACGCAATATCATCGCCGAGCGGATGCTCGGCCTGCCCAAGGGTTGAGCGAGATGCTTTTCGCTTTCACCGAAGACCAAGCCGCGATCACCGAAGCCGCGCGCGGGATGCTGATCGAAAGCTGCACGCCTGCCGACCTCCGCCGCCTGCTCGCAAACGGCGAAGCTATCGACAAGACACGCTGGCAGACGATCATCGACATGGGCCTGCTCGGCATTTGCGCGCCGGAAGACAAAGGCGGATTGGGGCTGAGCCTGATCGACTTCGTTGGCATCGCCGAGGCCGCGGGCTACGTCGCCCTGCCCGAACCGCTGATCGAAATGGCCGGCGTTGTAGTTCCTCTGCTGGCGAGTCTCGACGACAAGGGCTGGCTTGCTCGCGTTCTAGCAGGAGAGATCGTTGCGGTCGGGCATCCGGCCAATCCCCTCGTCTCCGAGGCTGACGGCGCCGCTGCTTTCGTGCTCAGCAGTGGGGACGATCTGCATCTGGTCGAACGCGATGCCGTGACGCTCACGCGCGTAGACAGCTTCGATCCCTTCCGCCGCCTGTTCTGCGCCGACTGGGCGCCCTCTGCCGCCACGCACGTGAATGGCGGTTGGCGGCAGACGGCACAACGCGGCGCCGTGCTCGCCGCGGCGCAGATGCTCGGGCTCGGCCAGCGCTGCGTCGACATCGCGGTGGCCTATGCCAAGGATCGCCACCAGTTCGGCAAGCCGATCGGTTGCTACCAGGCCGTCAAGCACCTCCTTGCCGACGCGCAGGTCAAGATCGAGTTTGCCCGACCCGTCGTCCACGCCGCCGCTATCGAACTGCCTCTGGGCAGTCCTGCAGCAAAAGCCCGCGTCGCCCACGCCAAGCTCGCTGCGGCCGAGGCCGCCGACCTTGCCGCCCGCACCGCGGTGCAAGTCCACGGCGCGATGGGCATGACCTGGGAAGTGGACGTCCACTTCTTCCTCAAGCGCGCGCTGGCGCTCAAGACCGCCTGGGGCACGCCGGCGATGCACATGGCGCAGGTGATCGACCGCATGACCGCGCTGCCGACCGGGCCGGAACATACTTTCGCCGCCTCGTTCGAGCATGGCTGATCCCGTTCGGCGTGTCCTCGTCGCAGGGGCGAGCGGTGTCATCGGAACCGCAGCGGTCGAACATTTCGCGGGTCTGTCGGGTTGGGACGTCATCGCGCTGTCGCGCCGCCCGCCAGTCGTCGCGCAAGGCACGAGGTTCGACCACGTCGCCGCAGATCTTAGCGATCCCGCCGCCTGCACTGTGCTGACCGAACGTCTGCCCCCGATAACGCATCTGATCTATGCGGCGGTGGCGGAAGCCCCCGGCCTCGTGGCCGGTTGGCGCGACGAAGCGCTGATGGCCGTCAACGGCGCCATGTTCGCCAATATCCTCGCGCCGGTCGCTCGATCCGGCACTTTGCAGCACGTGAGCATCCTGCAGGGCGCCAAGGCCTATGGCGCTCATGTCCATCCCGTTACCGTGCCGCTGCGCGAGGCCGCGCCGCGCGATCCCCACGCCAATTTCTACTGGCTGCACGAGGATATGCTGCGCGAAACGGCATCGCAGCATGGCTTCGGCTTCACCATCTTCCGGCCGCAAGTCGTGCTGGGCTGGGCGCCCGGAGCAGCGATGAATCCGGTTGCCGCGATCGGCGCCTATGCCGCGCTGTGCAAAGATCTCGGCAAGCCTTTCGCGCTGCCAGGGACAAGCGCAGCGCTCTGGGAAATGGCAGACGCCGGCCTGCTGGCTCAGGCGCTGGCCTGGGCGGCGACCGATCCCGCCGCAGCGGGCGAGAACTTCAACCTCACCAACGGCGACGTCTTCGTGCTGCGTCACGCCTGGCCCGTGCTGGCGGACATGCTGGGCCTGCCTGGCGAAAGCCTCGCGCCCGAAACCTTCAGCAGCCTCTTCTCGGCACCCGAGAGCCAGCAGGCCTGGTCGGCCATCGCCCGACGGCACGGGCTGATCGAACCCTCGCTGTCGGCCCTGCTAGGCCAATCGGCAACCTATCTCGATCTGCTGCTGGCATCGCGCATCGCCGACAAGGCGAGCCCAACGCTGCTGAGCACGATCAAGCTGCGGCAGGCCGGTTTCGCCGCCTGCCGCGATAGCCTCGAATCGCTCGTCGGTCAGCTTCGCAAGATGGCCGAACTGCGGCTGCTCCCGCCGCTGTTCGGCTGATCCGGCCTCAGGCGATGTTGCTGGCGTTCGCCGCGTGCTTGGCGGCGATCCATCCGAACACGAAGCTGGGTCCCACGCTCGACCCCGCGCCCGGATAGATCCGGCCCATCACCGAAGCCGTACTGATGCCTGTCGCATAGAGCCCTTCAATCCAGCTGCCGTCTTCGCGCAGTACGCGTGCGTTCTCGTCCGTGACGACGCCGCCATAGGTGCCCACGTCACCCGGCACAACCGGCGCCGCATAGAACGGCCCCGTCTCGATCGGCCCCAGGGTGTGCGAACCGTCCTTGCGGTGGAAGTTGCCCAGGAAGTTGTCGTAGGCGCGGTTGCCGCGGCCGAACTCGCTGTCCACGCCCGCGCGGGCATCGGCATTGAACTTGTCGATCGTATTGCGGAGTACTTTCGGATCGACGCCGATCTGGTCGGCGAGGCCTTCGATCGTGTCCGCGCGCTTGAAGAAGCCGGATTCCAGCCAGGCCTTGGGCGGATTACCGCCGTGATAATCGTCGCGGCCCTTCTGATCGCCGATCCACCAGCTGTGCACGGCCGGCACGATCTTGTCGCGCTTGAGCATGTTCTGGCAGAACTCCATGTAGGAGCCGCCCTCGTTCATGTAGCGGACGCCCGACTGGTCGACGACGATCGAGTGCGGCTTGGCATAATGCGTCTGGCCGCCCGCTAGTTCGCCCAGCGAGACGCCGTTGCCCTGGTTCTCTTTGCCCGGCGGGATCGTCATCTGGTTGCCGACCATTTCCTCCATCTGGCCGATGGCGGCGCCGATCCTGTTCATCTCGAGGATCATCTCGCCCGTGCTGCCGGGTGTTGCCGCGGTCCACTTGGCCGAAGTACCGGGCTGGTACTTGTCGCGCATCTCCTGATTGTGGCTGAAGCCGCCGGCGTTCACCAAGACGCCGAGGTTCGCGCCGACGCGCCAGGGCTTGCCGTCCTTCTCGGTGATGACGCCCTTCACCGCGCCGTTCTCATCCTGGATGAAGCCGCTGACCTTGCTGTTGACGCGCAGGTCAACGCCGGCGTTCAGGCTGGCCTGCAACATCCGCCCCTGCAGCGCGCCGCCAGCGGTGACCCAGCGCTTGCCGGTCAGCTTGGCCAGGGCCATGCGCATGCCCACTTTCAGCATGTCGCGCTTGCCGATCCACGAGTGCTTGGCGAGGCCGATCTCGAACCCTTCGAAGAGGAAGGCCGGCGTATTGCCGAGGAAGTTGGGTTCGAGCCGCTCGCGCCATTCGCCGAGCTCGTTGGTGTTGAAAATGTCGGCGACGACCGTGCGGCCAGGGACGGAGCCGCCGGGGCGATCGTCGTAGTAGTCGGGCCACCAGGGAACGCGCCGCAGCTTGATCCCGTTGTTCACGAGGAAGTCGACCATCTTCGGCCCCTCAGTGACATAAGCGCTGCGCTTGGCCGGGCTGGTTCCGGGCGCATCGAGCGACTGGCCCGCGGTTGATTCCATGTAGGTCATCGACTTCTCGTAGCTGTCCTCGACTCCCTCTTCCTTCATGAAGCGGTTGTTGGGGATCCACATGACCCCGCCCGAGCGTGAGGTCGTGCCTCCGATCCGCGGCATCTTCTCCAGGATGACAACGCTCTTGCCCAGCGAGCGCATCAGTAGCGCCGAACACATCGAGCCGCCGCCGCTGCCCACCGAAACGAAATCGAAGGTCTCATCGAATTGCAGATCGCTCATTCACCCTATCCTCTCGTTTTTTCTTATCGTCAGGCTTCGGCGCGCTCGCGCAGCGCTTTCAGGAACTTGCCGCGATCGACCTTGCCCGATGCCGTGCGCGGCAGCGCGTCGCGGACCAGGAAGACGTCGCGCGGAACCTTGTAGATCGCCAGGCGCTGCTTGCTGAAGGCTTTGATCTCGTCTTCGACCACCTCGGCGCCGGGTTCGAGCACCGCGGTCACTGCCATCCGTTCGCCCAGGCGCACGTCGGGCAGGCCATAGGCAATCACCTCGCGCACCGCCGGGTGATCGCCGACGACGCGCTCGACCTCGGCGCAATAGATATTCTCGCCCCCCGAGATGACCATGTTCTTCTTGCGGTCGACGATCGTGTAGATGCCATTGGCGTCGACCGTGGCGATGTCGCCCGAAGCGAGCCAGCCATCCTTGAGCGTCTCGGCGGTCGCTTCAGGATCGCCGACATATTGGTTCATCAGCATCGGGCTGCGGACCCATAGCTCGCCCGGCTCGCCCGTGCCCGTGACCACGCTGCCGTCGTCGCGGCGCAATTCGACCCTCGTGGTCGGCGCCGCCCACCCGCAGGCTGCTGGGTGTTCGAGATAGATGTTGCCGCTGATCCCGCAGGTCCAGGCGGTCGCCTCGGTCTGGCCATAGCCGTTGGCGAGCTGGCAGTTCGGCATGCGCGCCTTGATCTGTTCGACCAGTTCGAGATTGAGCGGCGCCGCGCCGTTGACCATGTAGCGCACGTTGGCGAGCATCTCGGGCGTGGCGCGGGGGCTGCGGAACATGTCGAACAGCATGGCGGGCACGAAAGACAGCCGCGTCATGCCGACATGCTCGATCATGTCGAACGCAACGTCGGCGCTCCACTTGCCCATGATGTGGATTGTCGTGCCAAGGCTCAGCGCGCGCAGGATCGGCATGATGCCCGAGAGGTGGAACATCGGCCCGAGGATCACCGCCGGGGTGGTCATCGCCCGGCGATCGGGTGGCAGCGTCTCGCCACTTTCTTCCTCGTAGCGGACGTCCTGAAGGGTGCCCATGAAAGTCGCGACCGCAACCGAGTGGGTCAGCGCGCCGTGGCTCAGTAGCGCCCCCTTGGGGAAGCCCGTCGTGCCCGAGGTAAACAGGATGATTGCCCCGTCGGCTGGCTGCATCTCGACCGGTGCGAAATCGACGCCAGGCTGCGGCGCCGAAAGTTCGGCGAAATCGGCGTCGCCTTGGCGCAAGGCCACTTTTGGCTCGCCGATGACGATGCGTGGCCAGACGGGATCGGGCGTCGCCGCGGAGATCACGTCGTCGCGCTCTGCATCTAGGATGGCGAGCGTGCAGCCGACCTTTTCGATCGCCCGCAGCATTTCCTCGGCCGCGCCGCGGCTATTGACCAGCGCAGCGATGCCGCCCAGCGTCGTGATCGCCAGGGTCGAGATGATCCATTCGGGGCGATTGGCGGTGATCACCGCAACCGTGGTCCCCTTGGTCACGCCATATCGAGCGTGCAGTTCCTTCGCGAGCGCGGCTGCGCGGGCGAAGCCATCGGCATAGGTAATGCTGGTATCGCCCTGGACGACCATAATGCGGTCGCCGAAGGCCATCCCCTTGCGATAAAGCCCGGCCAGATTGCGCGGCGCGCCCTTGAATACCTCGTGATCATGGCCGCCGATCGTTTCGCTCTCGAGCTCGAACGGCTTGCCCGGCCCGAGCAGCCTCTCGACCAATGGATCACGGATATTCACCGATTCACCCGACACTTGTCGTCCTCTCCCGCTCGCGGAAAAATGCTTTACGCGCGATGCATATCGTGCCGCCAGCAATAGGCAAGCGGGCAATCCCTCAAGCCAGCTGCGGAAACACCGGGTGGCGGAAAGGATCGCCGTGACGGAGGCCATCGTGCAACCCTGCAACATTGGGCGCCGCGGTGCGTCCCGGACGCGTGCAATAGATCGCATCCTCGCCGAAGAAGCGCAGCGTCAGCGTGCGGCGGCGCCCTTGCGGACCGGGAGCGCCGCCCCCGTGGAGCACGCTCGGATGGAACAGCACGACGTCGCCCGGCTCGGTCGCCCAACCGGTTATGTCCCAGCGGCTGCGGTCGGCCTCGATGTCGGGGAGGCGCGGCAGGTCACCGGTCTTGTAGAACGGATCGGTTGGGTCGCCCGGCTTGAAGCTCGTGCCGTTGAACACCGGTCCGCGGTGGCTGCCGCGGCAATATTCGAGCGTGGCCTCGCGGCTGACGGGATCGAGGCTGATCCAGAACACCGCATGATGCTGGCCCGCCACGGGCATATAGGGCGTATCCTGGTGCCAGGGCGTGAAATTGTCCGTGGCTTCCTTGTGGAAGATCTGCTCGTACATGTACCAGACCGGCCCGCCCCAGAGCGCCTGGAGCAGCGGCGGGATCGGCGAGCGGGACAGCATCCCGGCATAGGCAGCGTAGCTCGCGGGATTGGACAGGTCCTGCCACGAGCGCTCGTCCCCGCCCATCGTGGTGAACCCCGGCCCGCGGTGGTCGCGCGTCCATTCGTAAGCGGCGGTCGCGTCGGCCAGTTGCTCGGCCGACAGGAAGCCCCGCAGGCAGACGACGCCGTCCCGGTCCATGGTTTCGCGCAGTTCGGCCACGTCGATCATACGGTTCCCACCCCCGTCACCGGCGACCCGACCGCGCCGGGCAATCGCAGCGGCGGCGCGGTGAAGAGGAAGCGCGATCGGCCGTTGGCGCGCAGCCAATCGGCCAGGTCGCTCAGCAGGAAGAACTCGCCGAGCGGGATGCCCAGCTTGAACAGGCAGAGATTGTGCAGCGGCACGCGGATGCCGTGCGGCGTCTGGCGCTGGAAATCCGGGCTGATCTCGACCGCTTCGTTGTCCGAGACCAGCGCCACCGCGCCGCTGTCGGCGACCCACTGGAGCAGCCTGTCGTCGAAACCGTCGAGCCCCGAGCACTTGTGCGGATCGAGCGTCACCTCGGGATCGGCATAGTTGGCGAGCAGAGCCCGGTCGAAACCGGTGCGGAAGCAGAGCACATCGCCTGCCTCTACCTCGACCTTGTCGGCTTCGAGTATCCGCATCAGTTGGTCATAGCCCACCGGCACGGCTTCAAGCCCGACATGAGCCTGCAGGTCGATCATCACCCCGCGCGCCTGCAGGCCGGTCTCGGCGATGCGCTCGATGCCGAGTGCCCGGGCACCGTAGGGACCATCCTTGGCCTGGCGATCGTGCAGGTAGTCCACCGGGCCCTTGACGTCGTCCTCGGCGTGGAAGCCGTTGTAGTAGGTGACTTCCTCGCCCGTGCCGCGTGAGTCGTAGAGGCAGCCCATGTGGCAGAGCGCATCCCACTGCGTTGAATATTGCAGGCTCAGCGTCACCTTGTCGTCGCAGACGGTCTCCTTCATTCCGGGAAAGACCCGGTCGTAGGGGTAGTTCATCGCCGGATCCTCGCCGCGCATCGAGAAACCGATCTGCGGGGGAAATCGGCGCGGGTTGAGCTGGACGCGCGGGCAGTCGAGCGGCAGCGACAGGCAGAAGGCGATCCCCTCGCGCACTTCGGCGGCAGCGGCGCGGCGGCGTTCGGGGGTGATCAGGTTGAGCCGGCCGATCTGGTCGTCGGGCCCGAAATCGCCCCAGTTGGAACCCTCGGGCCGCTCGCTCCAGCGCTTCCCCTCGATCTGCGCCATAGTCGGCCTTCTCCCATACAACGTCGAAGATAATGCTCGCCAGTCGTTGCATAAGCAAGCTGCTCGGCTACATTGGCCTCACTTCGGGAGAGAAATCGCTATGAGCCGCTTCACTTATGCCGTCCTGTCGCGCGCTGTCCCGGGACGCGAAGAGGAATTCGTTTCCTGGTACCGCGACCGGCATTTCCAGGACGTGCTACGCATGCCCGGCGTGGTCGGCGGCAAGCTCGTCAGCCTCGACTTCCAGCGCGTCTACGAACTCGACGCAGCGCCGCAGTGGACGCTACTGACGCTTTATGAGCTCGAGGGCAGCGATCCCGAGAGCGTGATCGACTCGATCCGCGCCGCCTCGGGATCGGACCATATGCCGATGACCGATGCGCTGACCAAGGCCGGGATGGTCCAGGCCGCCGGCCGGGTCATCGCCTCCAGCGACTAGGGGCAGCGACTAGCCCGTACGCTCGCGCAAACGCCGCACGAAGGGCACAGCCAGCGCCACGGATATCGCAGCGAAGGCATAGGCCGGCAAGCCGAACAGCATCATCGCATCGGCGACGCGTGCCTCGGTTCGCAGCACCTGGTTGGTGACCAGGGCAACAGCCGTTGGCCCGAGCCCGAAGCCGATCAGATTGCCGACGAACTGGTACATCGCGATGAGCAGCCCCCTGCCCTGCGGCGGCACCAGATCGGGCAGCAGCGAATAGCAGGCAGCGCCGACGACGCCGGACAGAACCACCGAAATCAGCAGCGCCGCGACGATCCCCGGGACGAATTGCGGATCGAACAGCGACAGCAGCACGACCACCTGGCCGACGAGCGCGACCGCGGTCAATTTCAGTCGCCCGGTCCGCGGATCGCGCCGCGCCGCCCAATCGCTCAGCGCGCCGCCGATCACCGCGGCGCCTATGCCGCCGACCAGCGAAACGATGCCGAGGACCAGCCCCGTCTCGGTCGGCGTCAGGCCGCTTTGCCGCATGAAGACCGCCGGCCACCAGTTGCCGACGCCGTTGCCGGCAATGGCGATGACGATGAAGGCGGCGAACAGCAGCAGGAAGGTGGGGCCGTTGCGCCGAACATGATCGACCATGCGGAAGCTCTCGCCGGCAAACTGCGCGGGCGCGCTTTCGCGTTCGGGCTCGCGGACGGTAGCCATCAGCGGAATGGCCAGCAGACTGACCAGCCCGGCGCCCAGCAACGCCAGCTGCCAAGCCGCGAGCTTGCCCAGCACGGGTAGGTCCGGCTGGTGATGCGAAAAATAGTCGAGCAGCCCGCCGCCAAGGAAATTCGCCAGCGCGCCGCCGAACATCGAGGCGGCAAGCAGCAAGGCGGTCGGCTTGCCGCGTTCGGCGGTCGGGAACAGGTCGGCGATCATCGAGATTGCCGCCGGGGCCAGCGCCGCCTGGAACGCGCCGAGCGCCATACGCGCCAGGAAGAACGGCCAGAAGCTCTGGGAAAGGGCACAGGCCAGCGTGGACACGCTCCAGCCCAGCAGCCCGATCAGCAGCAGGTTGCGCCGGTTCCAGCGGTCGGCGAGATGGCCGAGCGGAATGCCGATGACCGAGAAGCAGATCGCGAAAGCTAGGCCATAGAGCAGCGAGACCTCGGTATCGGTCAGCCCCATCGTTTGCTTGATGCCGGGGATCAGAAGCAGCAGGATCAACCGGTCGAGCATCGCCATGGTCCAGACCAGCGCCAGGATCCAGACCGTCCGCCAGGCATGCGGACTTCGCGCGGAGGCTCCGCCTTGGGTTGCCATGCACTCTCTCCTGTTATGTTCTTTTTGGGCTCTATTCTCCGCTCATCGCCCCGGCGACATAATGCAACACGACGTTTGCATTTCATCGATCGGGCCGATAGGCATCCGGCCTCTGCACACACTCTGACCGGAAGACCGCCCCGTGAAAAGCCCGTTTCGCCTGGAGGCACCGAAAGCCCGCCTCGACTGGATCGCGGATCGCGTGGCTAATGCGGTGATCGGCTATGCTCCCGACGACGATGCCGATTGGAAATATGGCACCGATGCCCGCTATCTAGCGGAATTCCGCGACTACTGGCGCGATCGCTACGATTGGGCCGCGGCGCAGGACGCTTTCAATGCCTGGCCGCAATATGTCGCCGAGATCGAAGGAATTGCGATCCATTTCTATCACTTGCCGGCGACCAACGGTGCGAAAGGCTATCCGCTGATCCTTAGCCATGGCTGGCCGGGTTCGGTGCTCGAATTCCTCGAGGCGATGCCGCTGCTCGCGGCGCGCGGCTATGACGTCGTCGTGCCTTCGCTGCCCGGTTACGGCTTTTCCGGCCGGCCGACGCGGCCGATCGGCGCGGGTGATGTCGCGCGGATCTGGCGCACCCTGATGGTCGAAGTGCTCGGCTATCCCCGTTTCGGCGCGCAGGGCGGCGACTGGGGCGCTTCTGTGACGACAGCACTAGCGCAGAACCACCCGGACACCGTGGCCGCCTTCCACCTCAACTACCTCGCGCACCGGCCGAGCGGCGAGATGTCGCCCGAGGAGGCCGAGTGGTTCAAGGCGGCGCGCAGGCGGATGAACGACGTCGGTGCCTATTCGAAGCAGATGACCTCGCGCCCGCAGACGATCGGCCTGGCTCTGGCCGACACGCCGATTGGCTTCGCTTCCTGGGTGCTGGAAAAATACCGCGCCTGGTCGGACAATGACGGCGACATCGAGACCGCCTTCACCAAGGACCAGCTCATCACCAGCGTGATGACCTATCTGATCAGCGACAACGTCCAGGCGGCGATGTGGCTCTACAACTCGATGACCACGGCAAGGCCTACCGATGGCGGCCCGATCGCCGTGCCGATGGGCTTCGCGCATTTCCCGCGCGAAACCGTGCCGCCGCCGCGATCGGCAGCCGAGAAGCGCTTCAACATCGTCCATTGGCAGGAAATGCCCAAGGGCGGCCACTTCGCGGCCTGGGAGGAGCCCGAACTCTTCGCCACGGAAGTGGCCGGTTTCTTCGATCGTTGGTGCTGACTGCATATCGCGGGCACGGCTATCGCGACATGGGGGCAAAAATAATTCACAAGCCGCGATGCATTAATTAGCATCAGGCCCGACGATCGGACAGCGCGAGGCGACTCGCGGCCACGCCGGCAGGAGAGAGAAGAGACATGACTCAGGATGTTCAAGCCGCTCTGGCGCAGGTTCCGTTCCGCGTTACCGACCCGCAGCGGATCCCCGCCGAGCGCTATTACGACGAAGCATTCTTCAAGCTCGAGAACGAGAAGCTCTGGCCGCACGTCTGGCAGATGGCCTGCCGGCTCGAGGAGATCCCGCACATCGGCGACTATGTCGAATACCGCAATCTCGACAAATCGGTCATCGTCGTTCGCACCAAGAACGGGGTGAAGGCATTCCACAACGCCTGCCGCCACCGCGGCGTCCAGCTCGTCGACCAGCCCGGCAACTGCGCCAAGACGGGCTTCATCTGCCCCTTTCACGGCTGGCGCTGGAATGCCGAGGGCAAGAACACGTTCGTCTTCGGCAAGCAGATTTTCGACGAAGCTCTGCTCGACCATGCCGAGATCGATCTGCCGCCCGTGCGCGTCGAATTCTGGGGCGGCTGCGCCTTCATCAACTTCGACGACGATGCGCCCGGCCTGATCGAATCGCTCGGCCCGGTCGTCGACATCCTCGATGCGCGGCATGTCGATCGGCTCAAGATGGACTGGTGGTACGGCACCGTGCTGCCGACGAACTGGAAGCTGGCGATGGAAGCCTTCATGGAAGGCTATCACGTCATGCGCACGCATCCGCAGCTGCACGACCTGATGCCGATGAATTCCTACGGCGTCGACGTCGACGAGAACGTGCCCACGCGGAACATGGACTCGCGGATGATGGTCAACAACATGGCCGATTTCTACGTGCGCCTCTCGGCCGGCATGGCGGGCATGATCCACGAAACCGAAGTCGCGGTGATCGAAAAGCTGCGCGACATGGACGTGCCCGAAGACCCGATGGCCGCGCTCGGCGCCTTCATCGCGAAGGCGCAGCAGGACATCACCGCCGATGGCCTCGCCCGCGGCGCGCCGATGTTCGACATTGCCAAGGTCAATCAGGAAAAGCCGTTCCACGACGTGGAATTCATGTTCCCGCACTACTTCCTGCTGCCGAGCTTCGCGGCGATGTCGTCCTACCGCATCCGCCCACTGACCGCGGAGACCTGTCTGTTCGAGATATGGTCGCTGGTGCTGCGTCCCGACGACGAGCCCTACGAGACGCCCAAGGGCCCGACGATGCTGCCCTACGATTCGAAGGAATTCCCCGAGATCCCGATGCAGGACTATTCGAACCTGCCGCGCCAGCAGGTGGGCCTGCACCAGTTCAAGGAAATGCGCCTCTCGCACGAGCAGGAAGGCATGATCAGCAACTACCAGCGACTGGTCGACGGTTATCTCGCCGGGCTCGATGCCGAGACGCTGCGCAAGGGCCAGACCGTGGTCAACAGCGGCTACAACGCACCGATCCTCGACATCGGTTTCTAGGGGTTGCGCGCGCGGGCTTCGCCGCCCGATAGTCGCCGCACAACCGTTCATGGGAGCCTGAAATGACCGAAGAACCGCACATGCTCGTCGAAGTGGTCGAGGAGAACATCCTCGTCGCGACGTTCAACCGCCCCGACAAGCTCAACGCCATGAGCTTCGACCTGATGAAGATCCTCGACGAGGCGGTCGAACGCTACCGCGACACGCCCGAACTGCGCGTGATGCTGATCAAGTCGAAGGGCCGCTATTTCTCGGCCGGCGCCGATCTCAAGCAGAGCGGCGACGCCGGACAGCGCGAATACCCGACCAAGGGCTCGCAGGTCCGCGACCAGCACCGCCGCGGCGCTAACCGTATGCGCCGCGTCTGGGACGAGATGGAGCACATCGAGAAGCCCTTCGTCGTCGCTCACCACGCGCGCTGCGTCGGCGGCAGCCTGGAGATGAGCCTGTCCTGCGACTTCCGCCTGGCCGCGGCCAGCGCCTCCTACGCCTTTCCCGAGGCCAAGTTCGGCGTCCTGCCGGCGACAAACGGCGTCAGCCGCCTGGTCCGCCTGGTGGGGCCGCACTGGGCGCGTCTGATGATCATGGCGAACATGCCGATCGACGCACAGGAAGCGCGGATCGCCGGTCTGGTCCACAAGGTCTATCCGGACGAGAGCTTCGAATCCGACGTGATGGGCTTCTGCCGGCACCTCGCTCAGCAGAACGCCGAGCTGGTCGGCACGGCCAAGGTGGCGATCGAACTCGCGGCCGACCTTGGTGCACACCAGGCCGCGGCGGTCGAGCGGCTGGCGAACAGCTCGCTGATGCTCAGCCCCGACTACAAGGAGCTGATGGTCAGCCACGTCGCCAACATCGGCAAAGGCAAAGGATACTGAACATGGCCGACGAGCAGCAGGACACCTCACAGGATCTTGGCAAGTTCCAGATCTTCCGCGCCAAGGACGCGCCGGGGCTCATGGAAGCCAAATGCATGACGGTCGAGCCGTTCAGCCCGGTGCAGCGCGCCGGGATGGATAAGGTGATGGCCGCGGGCTATCTCGAAGGCGACGAGATCAAGGTGCTCTGCCAGCTCCCCGGTTTCAGCCTGACCCACGTCTGGTTCAAGGAGGGGTACGCCCTGCCCCTACACAGCCACGACGCGGACTGCCTCTACTACATCATCGCCGGCAGCCTGCGCATGGGCACCGAGGAACTCGGCCCGCGCGACAGCTTCTTCATCCCTTCGGGCGTGCCCTATACCTACAAGCCTGGCCCGGAAGGCGTCGAGCTTCTGGAAATCAGGCAGGCCAGCACCTTCAACTTCGTCAACCTGGCGAAAGGCGAAGGGTTCTGGGAGAAGGCTCTGGAGGCGACCGTGCAGCACCGCGAGGACTGGAAGACTGCCAAGCGTCCCTCGCTCAACGCCTGATCTGAAAGCAGAGAAAATGACCGACGCCCTCGTCCGCTACGAAGATCCCGCACCCGGGGTCGCGCGCGTCGTCCTCGCCCGCACGGACAAGCACAATTCGCTCAATCCGGCGCTGATCTTCGCGATCAACGAGGCCTTCGACCGCGCGCTGCGCGACGACAGCGTCAAAGTGATCGTGCTAGCCGCCGACGGCCGCAATTTCTCGGCCGGGCACGATATCGCCGACACGGTCGAGGAATATCAGCAGGCTATGCAGGATTCCTCGCCTGGAGTCTCGACCTGGAGCGGCTTTCTCGAGCCCGGCGCGCATGGTTGGTACGCGGCGGAGAAGGAAGGCTACCTCGAGAGCGCGCGGCGCATCCGCAACATTTCCAAGCCGACGATCTGCGCGGTGCAAGGCAAGTGCATCGCCGGCGCGCTGATCTATGCCTGGGTCTGCGACATCATCGTCGCGGCGGACAATGCCGTATTCTCCGATCCGGTGGTGAACTTTGGCATGCCGGCGGTCGAGTGGCTGGGGCATCCTTGGGAGCTTGGCCCGCGCAAGGCCAAGGAATTCCTGTTCACCGCCGACAGCTGGAACGCCGAGGAGGCGCACCGGCTCGGCATGGTGAACCACGTCGTGCCGCTTGCCGAGCTCGAAGGCTTCACGCTCGCCATGGCGCAGAAGATCGCGTCCAAGCCCGCTTTCGCGCTCAAGCTGGCCAAGGAGGCGGTCAACAAGACGCTCGACATCCAGGGGCAGATGAACGCGATCGACCAGGCCTTCTCGCTTCACCACCTGGGGCACCAGCAGAACTTCCGCCTGTTCGGCTACGGCATGGACACGTCGAACCTGCCAGCGTTCGCCAGCGCGCCGAAGAAGGCCGAATAGCGACGTGGCCCACTACATCGCGGGCAAGTCGGTCGTCATCACCGGTGCAGGCAGCGGCTTCGGCCGGCTCACTGCCGAAAAACTGGCGGCCGAGGGCGCGAGACTGACCTGCATCGACGTCAATGCAGAGGCGGCCGAAGCAATCGCCGCTGCGATCCGCGCCGCGGGGGTGAGGCCCAGGCGATTATCGCCGATGTCACTTCCATCGAGGACATGCGTTCCGCTGCCGCCGCCGCGGTCGCTGCCTACGGCGCGATCGACGTGATGGTGAACAATGCCGGCATCATGCCGCTCGCCTTCATCGCCGACCACGCCAGCGCGCTACCCGCCTGGGAGCGCTGCATCGACATCAATTTCAAGGGCGTGATGAACGGCTGCATCGCGGTCCACGACCAGATGATGGCCCAGGGCCGCGGCCACATCATCAACCTCTCGTCGATCTACGGCAATCGCGCTTCGGCCGGGGCGGCCGTCTACGGCGCGACCAAAGCCGCCGTTGACTACTTCTCCCACGCCTTGCGCCAGGAGGCCCGCGGCAAGATCAAGGTGACCGTGATCAAGCCGACCGGCGTCATGGCGACCGGGCTGATGGGCACCGTGGTCAATCCCGCAGCGGGATCCGGCCTGATCGGGCACAATCTGGCGGCGTTCTACGAGGATCTCGGCAAGCTGCAGGCGGGCAATGCGGGCGAACTGACCGACCAGGACAGCGTCGCCTACGGCTTTCTCACCCCCGACCACATCGCCGACGCCATCGTCCATACGATCAACCAGCCTTGGGGCGTGGCCATCAGCGACGTCACCGTGCGCGCATCGGGCGACTATTATATCGCGTGATCAGAGGTAATTGGAGGTAGATGCTGTGACCGATCTCGAAGAACTGGTGGCGCGCGAGGAGATCAAGCTGCTCAAGGCCCGCCGCGACCGGGCTGCCGATACCAAGGACTGGGACCTCTACCTCTCGCTCCACGCGCCCGATCACGTCTCGCACAACGAGGGCTTTCCCCGCTGGGGCAGCGCGCAGGAGATGATCGACAACGTCAGCAAGCTCATGGGCGATCACCGCAAGACCGTGCATCACTCGCACACCCCCGAGATCACCTTCGAGTCCGACACCAAGGCCAAAGGCATCTGGGCGATGGAGGATATGATCTTCGATGCCGCGAGCGACGAGATGCTGATCCACGGCTTCGGCTTCTACCACGAGACCTACGAGAAGCGCGACGGACGCTGGCTATTCACCACGCGCCAGCTCAAGCGGACGCTGGTCAAGACCTACGGCGCGTTCTGACCGCTCACAGCGCGATAGTATAGACCTCATTGTGCGTGATCAGCCCGTCGCGCATGAGCACGAAATCGAAGCCTCGCAGCCGCTTGCCGCCCATATTGCAGAACCAGCGCGCACAAAATCCGCCTTTGACCAGCCATAGCTCATCTGGCGAGTAGCGCCACTCTAGCAAGTGCGGGAACAGCTTCTCGAGATAGGCGACCAAAGCCCCACGCCCGGTCAGCCCGCCGGGGTTGGCGCTGTCGACATAGCTGCAATCCTCGGCATACATCGCCGCGATCCCGCCTATGTCCTTGTCGGTCCAGGCCTGCAGCCAGATCGCATTGAACGCCTCAAGTTCGCCCTGGGTCATGGGCTTCAGTTCATCACATAGTGGATAGGCAGCCGGATCGGGCCGTTGACGAAAGTCGCCGCGCTCATCCTGGCGTCTCCGTCGAGCTCGACCGATTGCAACCGCGGCAGCAGTTCCTCGAACAGGATGCGCATTTCCATCCGGGCGAGATACTGGCCCAGGCACAGATGCGCGCCATAGCCGAAGGCGACGTGACGGTTGGGCTTGCGATCGATGCGGAAGCGCTCGGGATCGGGGAACACGGCCTCGTCGCGGTTGGCCGAGCCATAGCAGAGCATCAGCCAGTCGCCCTTGGCGATCTTCTGTCCACCGACTTCACAATCTGCCGTAGCATTGCGCATGAAGTGTTTGACCGGCGTGGTCCAGCGGATCGCCTCGTCGATCATCGGGCCGATCAACGAAGGGTCGGCCTTGAGCTGTGCGAATTGCTCCGGATCCTGGGCCAAGGCCCACATCGCGCCCGCAGTGGAGGACGAAGTCGTGTCATGGCCTGCAGTGGCAACGATGATATAGTAGCCCATCATCGCCAGTGGATCGAGCGGCGCGCCGTCGATCGTGCCGTTGGCAATGGCCGAAGCGAGGTCGCTCGTCGGGTTTGCACGACGCTCTTCGGTCAGCTTGTTGAAATAGACCATCATCTCGAACAATGCCGCCCTGTCGGTCTCGCGCACCGGCGGCTTGCCATCAGCGTCCAGTTCATCGGGATCGGCTGCAGCGAACAGTCCTTGCGTCAGCTTGAGCATCAGCGGCTCGTCCGCTTCGGGCAACCCGAGGATCTCCATGATCACGAGCAGAGGATAGTGCAGCGCGATCTCGCCCACGAAATCGCAGCGCCCGCCGGACGCTGCCATCCGGTCTGCTGCCGCCCGCGCCAGTTCGCGGATGCGGCCTTCGAGGTGCTTGATGTTGCCGGGCTGGAACCAGGCATTGGTCAGCCCGCGATAGGCCTGATGCTCGGCGGCATCCATCTGGATCAGCGACTTGACCGTGACGCCGCCGCTCTCACGCACGGTCTGCTCGATATGCGCCTGGGTGAATAGGATCGACTGCGGCCCGTTGGTGAACAGCTCGTTCTGCCGGCTGATCTCCTGGATGTCGGCATGGCGCGTGACCACGCGGAACGGATCGAAGCCCTCGGCCTCGACCCGGCCCAGCGGATCGTTGGCGCGCAGCCACTTGTAGGCGTCGTAGATGCGGCCGTCGGAATAGGCCCTGATGTCGACGATCGTATCGCGGATGTGATCCGGAACGGGCATGTCGGCTCCTCTCAGCGGACTTCGTAGAATTCGTAGTCGATGCGCGTGCCGTCGGGGCCCGGGGTCAGCCTGCCCTTCCCAACGGCCTGGATCGCGTTGAGCCAGGCATAGCGCTCGTCCCCCGTCTCGAAGACCGGCGCGACGAGGGCGTGGAGCCCGTTGGCACGGTCGGCGAGGTTGAGCCGGCCGCCATAGGTCACGTAGATCAGCGCGCCGTCGTCGGTGCGCAGCGTCATGCGCACGTCGATCGTGCCGATCGCACCGCTGACCGTCATCCAGTCGGCCGCAGCGGCACCGGCCAGCGTCGCCTTCATCCGCTCACCGTCGAGCGTGACCGAGCGGATATCGCCGACGCTGCGTCCGCCGCCTACGGCATGCGGCGGCGCGACGTCGACGACGGCAGTGCAGAGCGGGATCAGTTCGAGCATAGCTTCCTCACTTCGCCGCGAAACGGATGCCGGCGTCGAGCCGGATCGCCTGCGCGTTCATATAGGTGTTGCGGCAGAGCTCGAGCGCCAGGCTGGCATATTCGTGCGGCTCGCCGAAGCGGTTGGGATAGGCGGTCATGGCCGAGAGCCGGTCCTTCATCTCCTGCCCAGCCTGGTTCATCAGCGGGGTGGAGAAAATGCCCGGCAGGATCGTGTTGATGCGAATACCGAAGCGCGAGAGGTCGCGGGCGATCGGCAGGGTCATGCCGGCGATCGCCGCCTTGCCCGCGGCATAGGCCGCCTGCCCCATCTGCCCGTCCTGCGCCGCGACCGAAGCCGTGCAGACGATCGCCCCGCGCTCGCCGCCGACCAGATCCAGCGTTGCCGCACCCGCCGCGAAGCGCGTGATCGTGGCGAAAGTGCCGACCGCGTTGAGATTGACCACGCGGGCGAACTCGGCGGTCGGGAACAGCTTCATCGCGCCGGTCTCGCGGTCCTTGCTGACCGTGGTCTTGGCGTTGCCGCCGCCGGCGCAGGCAATCAGGATGCGCTCTTGGCCGTTAACCGCGCGCGCCTTGGCGAAAGCGGCATCAAGGCTTTCGTCGGACAGCACGTCGGCCTGGCAAAAGACAGCGCCGGTCTCGGCCGCAGCCTTCTCGCCGGTCTCATGGTTGAGATCGACGATCGCGACCTTGGCGCCGGCTTCGCGCAGCGCTTTCACCGAGGCCAGGCCGAGGCCCGATGCGCCGCCGGTGACGACCGCGGCAATGCTGGAATCGATTTTCATGGCGTCCGTCCCCTCATGATCCGGTCTTGAGCAATGGTGGCTTGCCCGTGCCGATCCTCTGCATCTTCACTTCGGTATGAGCGATCTTCCACCCGGCCGCGGTCCGGACCAGGGTGCGGTAGTACCAACCCATGTTCCAGGCCGCGTCCTCGGAGGCGATGAACAGGTAGTTCTGGATCGTCTCCGCCCGGTCGCCGTCGAGCGTGATGCGCGCCGCACCGGGCAGATGCAGGCCGTCCGGCGCCTTAGACAGCAGGTCACGCACTTCGTCGCGGCCCTTGAGCACCTTGCGATAGACATCGTAGACCGTGTCGTCGGTGAAGAGGTCGAGCCATTCCTCGAAGTCGTTTACTTCCAGGCGCAGGCAGTATTCGTCGAGCAGCGTGCGGACCGCGATCTCGTCCGCCAGTTTCCGGAATTTCGCTTCGTTCGACATCCCACGCAACTCCTCTGACGGGCCGTGATCTATCCCAACGGGGAATCATTGCAATACGGCTATTTCATTATCCGGGTCGCGGATGGACGTGCATCGTCCTGCCGATGCTTGCCGATCCTACCGCATTGCGTAGAACGACAATCGTATGACGCTGATCGCCACTCGCACTCCGCGCAGCCCTTCGGCGCTGGTCCGCGTCAAGCGGCCGGGCGACCGCCGCAGCCTGTCGCGATCCGCGACGCGGGCGCTCGACGTACTCGAGCTGTTCGGGACGACGCGGCGGCCGCTGCGCGCGGTGGAAATATCGAAGGCGCTAGGCATCCATGCCTCGACGACGAACCAGTTGCTCAAGACGATGCTCGATTCCGGACACCTGGTGTTCGATGCCAGGGCCAAGACCTACCTGCCCTCGCCGCGCCTCGCCGAGTTCAGCGCCTGGATCATCGCGAGCTACGGTGCCAACGGGCGACTCATCGACCTGATCGAGGAGGTCCGTTCGGCGACCGGCATGGTCGTCACGATCTCGACGCCCAACGACCTGTTCATGCAGCTCATCGACTGCGCCGTGCCCGATGGGGAGCGCGGCGAGCGCGGGCTCAGCGTGTCGGTATTCGGATCGGCGATCGGCAGCGCCTATCTGGCCTCGCTCGACGATGCCGAAGTGCTGCGCCTCGCCGACCGGGCGCGCGTGCCCAAAGCGGACTTGCCCGCGATCCTCGAAGATCTTGCGCAGATCCGCGAGGCCGGTTTCGCCGATGGGGCGACCGCCGGTTCGGACTATTGGTCGATGGCCATGGCCCTGCCGATGCGCGGCCTGCAGGTGCCGACGGTGCTCGGCATAGCAGGATCGAGCGCCGAGGTGCGCCCACGGCTCGACGAATTCCATCGGATCATGCGCGAGGCCTCGGCGCGCTGGTCGCCCGCCGAGACCTGAACGTAAGTCAGCCGAATTCCTCGATTTTCTGCGACTGACTCGCCTTGGCAATCTCGCCTTCCAGACCTGCCGCAATCCGATGCGCACCCCGCTTTCTGAGCTCGGGAATGACGCGCGTGCCCAGCAGCTCGATCGACTTCATCACCGCCTCGTGCGGCAGGTAGCCGAAGTTGAGGTAACAGAGCAGCTGGTCGACACCGGCTTCTTCGTAGCGCAGCAGCTTCTTCAGGCATTCGTCCGGCGTACCGACGACGACCATGTCCTCGCGATCGAACTCGGTGATGTCGAACTCGCCGCGGGCGCGGCTTTCGAGCAGCGGAAAAGCCTGGGCCTGCTGCTCGGGGGTCAGGTGCGCCATCTCCCACTTCAGGTGGAACTCGGCGATGCCCTTGTACCACCACCACATCGAGTCCCAGAGGCGGTTGGTGCCGAAGCTGTCTCGCGATTCCGTGCAATGGACCAGGGTGTAGACGCCGACCTGGTTGGTGTGGACGCTAGTCAACGGCTTCGCGTTCGCCTGTGCGGCGCGGTAGGAGTCGATGATCTGCTTGAGCGTGTCGAGCGGTTGCATGATCGAGAAGCACAGCAGGCCGAGCCCGTTCTCGCCCGCCGTCGCGGCGCTGCCGGGGCTGGAGGCGGCCATCCAGGCCGGCGGATGTGGGTACTGGTAGGGCTTGGGCGTAACCATGCGCTTGGGGAACTTGAGGTACTCGGAGTCCTCCTCGTAATATTCCTGTTCCCACATGCCGACGACGGTCTTCGCCGCAGCCTTCATCTTGTCCTTGCTCGCCGGGATGTCGACGCCGAAAGCGATCTGCTCCATCGGGGTCGAGCGGCCCATGCCCCAGATCGCCCGGCCGCGGGACAGCAGATCGACGGTCGCGACCTTCTCGGCAACGCGCGCGGGATGGATGAACTCGTGCGGCATCAGCGACACGCCGAAGCCCAGCTTGATCCGCTCGGTGATCTGCGACAGCGCGCCAAGCACGACCTCGTTGGATGGCATGTGACTGCGGTTCTCGCGGAAGTGGTGCTCGACCAGCCAGACCGCCTCGAAGCCCAGCTTGTCGGCGAGGACGATCTGCTCGATGTTGTCGCGATAGACCTGGCGCTCGGCCGAGCGCTGGCCCCAGGGATGCTCGCCTGCCCAAGGCTGCGGCACATCGAATTCGTAGAGCAGGCCCAATTCCATCGCAGTCTCTCTCACCATCTGTAATTGGCGTAAGACTAGGCGCCAGCCCCCCGCAGGCAATCGCAATCGACGGACCCTAGGCAAATCCGTAATTACGCAAGACCGCTTCGCCGGATCGTTCCATATCCACCGATTGCGACGGGTCCTGGCGGCGCTTAGGGTCAGGCCCGAACGAGGGGGAGGAACGACGTGCCGGACCGTGAGCCCGAGCCATTCACAGTTGCTGTTCCGGAAGCCGATCTGGCCGACCTGAAGGCCCGTCTGGCCCGCACCCGCTGGGCTGACGATCTCGGCAACGACGACTGGCGCTATGGGGTCGAGCGACACTGGCTCGAGGACATGGTCCGCTACTGGCGCGAGGACTACGACTGGCGCGCCACCGAGCGCAGGATCAACGCGCTACCCAACTACAAGGTCACGATCGACGGCGTCCCGCTGCACTTCGTCCATATCCGCGGCAAGGGAAGCAACCCCGTGCCGCTGTTACTCGTCCATGGCTGGCCCTGGACCTTCATGGACTTCCACGCTCTGATCGGCCCGCTGACCGATCCTGTGGGGCACGGCGGCGATCCCGCGGACAGCTTCGATCTTATCATTCCCTCGCTTCCGGGCCACGGCTTCTCAATGCCATTGACGAAGACGGGCCTCGACGTGCCCAGCCATGTCGACCTCTTCGCCAAGCTGATGACCGAAGTGCTCGGTTATGAGCGCTTCGCGGTAGGCGGCGGCGACTGGGGCGCGGCGATCACCAACCTGATGGCGCATACTCATCCCGACCGCGTGATCGGGCTGCTGGCAACGATCCCGTTCTTTCCGGGGCTGGACCTGATGCAGGTCGCCCCGGCCGATTTCGCCGCCGACGAGCAGTGGATGCTTGAACGCCAGGCCGAATCCGGCCCTACCGTAGTCAGCCACTTCACCGTCCAGAGCAGCGACCCGCAGACCTTGGCCTATGCGCTGGTGGATTCGCCAGTGGGCACCGCCGCCTGGCTCTGGGAGCGGCGGCGCGCGTGGAGCGATTGCGGCGGCGAAATGCTGGCCGCCTACGACCGCGATTTCCTCTGCACGCTGGCCTCGATCTATTGGCTGACCGGGACGATCGGGACCTCGCTCCGGACCTATTGGGAACATGCCCACGCCGGCGGTCTACCGTTCAAGCCGCTGCACGACCGGACGCCCGCGATCGAAGTTCCCTGCGGCTATGCCATTGGCCCCAAGGAGGTCATGCTGATCCCGCGCGCGCTCGCCGCCAAGGGCACCAACCTGCAGCGCTGGAGCCTGCTGCCCAAGGGTGGGCACTTCTCCTTCGCCGAACAGCCTGGCTTGCTGACCGAAGAACTGCGCGCCTTCTTCCGTCCCCTGCGAAGCGAAACGAACTGATGCAGCGAGTTGCGATCTGGACCTTCGTCGTCATTCTGGCGGCTGTCGCCTTGACCCTGCTGTTCGGCGGTGCGGCATTGGTACTGGAGGGCGGGAGCCTCTACTATCTCGCGGCCGGTTTGCTCGTATTCTCCGCTGCGGTGACGCTTGCGCGGCGCAAGGGGATCGCGGTCAAGCTCTATTCGGCGCTACTGGTGGGCACGCTTGCCTGGAGCGTCTGGGAAGTCGGCCTCGATGGCTGGGCGCTGGCGCCGCGCCTGCTGGGTCCCGCCGTGCTCGGCACGCTGCTTCTGCTCCTGCCGGTCCGCAAGCTCGCGGGTGCGCCGAGCCGGTGGTGGCTGGGCCTGCCGGTCCTGGCAAGCTTCGTCGTCGTCGCGCTCGCCGGCGTGCTGGCGCTGCGGCAACCATACCAGGGCATGAAATGGGCCAAGGACTACGCCACAGGCACGAGCACACCGACCGAATGGCGCAACTGGGGCAATGCGCCGGGCGGCGGCCGCTACGTTCCGGCGACGCAGATCAACACCGACAACGTCAAGCAGCTCGAACTCGCCTGGCGATTCGATGCGGACCTGCCCTTCCCGCTCTATCCGAATTTCGAGGTCACGCCGCTTGCGGCGCATGGCCGGCTCTACCTCTGCCTGAAGTCCGGCGTCGTCGCCGCGCTCGATCAGCAGAGCGGCAAGCAGATCTGGCGCTATTCGGCGCCCGACGTGGAAAAGGCCGAGACCGACCGCGTGTTCGGCGCGAAATGCCGCGGCGTCTCGCTCTACGAAGCGCCGAAGCCGCTCGCCGAATGCCAGCGGCGCATCGTCTTCGCGGCACCCGACGGCTATCTGCGCGCGGTCGATGCCGATACCGGCAAGCTCTGCCCTTCGTTCGGCCAGGGCGGCGCGGTCGATCTCCACGCCGGCATGGCCGGCCAACTGCCGCAATCGCGCCGCAAGGTCGAGGCCGTTCCCTCCTCACCGCCGCCGATCGTGGGCGGCGTGATCGTGGTCGGGCAGACCGTCTCGGACCTCGCCTCGCTCGATGCCCCCTCGGGTGTGGTGCGCGGATACGATGCCGAGACCGGCGCACTGCGCTGGGCCTGGAATGCGGACATGCCCGACGGCGCCAAACCCGACGATACCTACGCCCGCGCCACGCCCAACGCCTGGGGACCGATGAGCGGCGATCCGGCACTCGGCCTCATCTTCGTGCCGCTGGGCAACAGCCCGCCCGACTACTTCGGCGGCATGCGGCCCAAGGCGCTCGACGCCTTCACAACCTCGATCGCCGCGATCGACGTCGCGACCGGCAAGTTGCGCTGGTCGTTCCAGACCGTGCACCACGACCTGTGGGACTACGACCTTGCCGCGCAGCCGGTCATCACCGACCTGCCGGGCGGCCTGCCTGCCCTCCTGGTCCCAACCAAGACCGGCAACATTTTCGTGCTCGACCGCCGCACCGGTCGGCCCATCGATCGGGTCGAGGAACGCCCCGTTCCGCAAGGCGGCGTCCCCGGCGAGCGCACCGCGCCGACGCAGCCCTACACCACCGGCTTCCCCTCGCTCTCCGGCCCGGACCTTACCGAGCGCGATATGTGGGGTATTACCCCGCTCGACCAGCTCTGGTGCCGCCTCCGCTTCCGCCAGGCCGAGTACAAGGGCCAGTTCACCCCGGTCACCACGCGCGACACGATCATGTATCCGGGCACTGCCGGCGGCATCAACTGGGGCTCTGTCTCGATCGATCCGCAGCGTGGGCTCATGGTGGTCAACACGCTACGCTTTGCAAATTTCGGCAAGCTCGTGCCGCGCGCCAAGGCTGGCACGAATTTCGGCGGCAAGGAGGGTACGGCCGTGTTCGAGCAAGCTGGCACGCCTTACGTTTTCGCCCAGACCACCTTCATGTCGCCGCTCGGTGTGCCCTGCCAGCGCCCGCCCTATGGCACGATCAACGCCTTCGACCTCAAGACGCGCAAGCCGGTGTGGAGCAAGAGCTTCGGCACTTCGGCCGAGGCCGGTCCGTTCAACATCCCGAGCCTGCTGCCGATCCGCATGGGCGTGCCCAACATGGGCGGCTCGGTGGTGACCGCCGGCGGGCTGACCTTCATCGGTGCCGCGCAGGACCGGCGCCTGCGCGCTTACGACACGGCCACGGGCAAGGAGCTGTGGAGCGCCAAGCTGCCGGCCGTCGCAGCGGCAACGCCGATGACCTACGTGGCCAGCAATGGCCGCCAATATGTCGTTATCGCGTCGGGCGGGCATTATGGCTTGCCCGGACCGCAGGCAGCGGCAATCATGGCCTTCGCGCTGCCACGGAAAAAATAGAAAAGATTAGAAATGACGGAGAGAGAACCCCGGATCGAGGGGCGCGGCTTGGCCGTGGGCAAATGCACGATCCGTGCCGATCAGCCGAGCGTCGTCGATCTCTACTATCTCATCGACATTCTTCCAGGTGCCGGGCGCGGTGTCCGGCGTGTCGGGTTCCGCAGCGAGGGTCAGGACATCGTATTTCCGGGACGCTACCGGTTGGCTGCGCTCAGCGGTGACGCGGAGATCGAGCTCGACGTCGCCCGCGCCGGCGCACACGCCTTCGCGCTGGAACTCCACGGCGCCGGCCGCCGCGTCGCGCAAGGCTATGGACTGGCCGATCCCGACGATCCCCGGTCGCTGATGATCAGCTGGTGGTCCGGCGAGGTCGAGCCCCACGGCGTGGTCAAGTACACGATCCGCGATCAGCGCACGATCGGCGGAACCTACATCTCGAAGACATCGCCCGACCAGCCCGGCACCGACATCGCCGTCGGCAACACGCGCAACGGTTTCTCCGGCCAGTTCGTACTCAGCTCGCGCGAAGTGAATGGCCGCACCTGGGGGCCGCACGACTGGTCGCTGCGCCAGCAGGGCGACGCGGTCGACCTGGTCTGGCGAGAGAACGGCAAGGTCTTCTGCCTCGGCCTCGGCATGATCGATCCGGCCGACGCCAAATCGGTGATCGTCAACTACATCGCGGTCTGACTAGCGAAGCTCGCGGAAGAAGGCCCGGATATCGGCGACTAGCAGCTCGGGCACTTCCATCGGCGCGAAGTGGCCGCCTTCGGGCAGCACTGTCCAGCGCTTGAGGTTGTAGTAGCACTCGGCCCACCGGCGCGTCGGCACGGTCAGCTCGGCCGGCAGGATCGGAATGCCGACGGGCGCTTCCACCACCGGCATGCGATCGTGCGAAGGCCGCCAGGGATTGTGCGCCGCCTCGTAGTAGTAGCGCGCCGAAGTGTGATAGCTTTCGGTCACCCAGTAGAGCATGACCGTGTCGATCAGCTCGTCCTTGGTGAAACGGCTTTCGACGTCGCCATGCGTATCGGCCCAGCTCCGGCGCTTCTCGACGATCCAGGCCAGTAGCCCGGCAGGGGAGTCGTTTAGGCCCACCGCCGGCGTCTGTGGCTTCGACCGCTGCAGCATGAAATAGCCGACCTCCTCCGCCATCATATGCGCGCTCTTGGCGAGCAGTTCGGCCTCGCCCGGCTCGAAGTCGGCGGGATCGGGCGGGCGCATCGCGGTCATGAAATCGAGCGCGGCCGGCGTGTGGAGATGGACGCCGATCACCCGGTCGGCATGCTTGTGCCCGAGCTGCGCCGAGATGAAGGCGCCCCAGTCCCCGCCCTGGGTGGCGAAGCGATCGTAGCCTAGCCGCGTCATCAGCTCGGTCCATAGATCGGCCGTGGTCCAGAAGTTGACCCCGGTCTTGGTCAAGGGCGTCGAGAAGCCATAGCCGGGCAGCGATGGCACGATCACGTCGAAGGCATCGGCCGGATCGCCGCCATGCGCCGCGGGATCGCTGAGCGGGCCGATGACCTTGTGGAAGTCCCAGAAGGTCCAGGGCCAGCCATGGTTGAGGATCAGCGGCGTAGGGTTCGGCCCCTTCCCGCGCACATGGATGAAGTGGACCGGAACATCGTCGATCGTGGCGCGGAACTGCGGGAAGGCGTTCATCATCGCCTCGCGCGCGCGCCAATCATAGCTGTCGCGCCAGTATTCGGCGAGTTCGCGGATGTAAGCGGCCTCGGCGCCGTAGGTCCACTGGTCGTTGGCAAAGTCCGCCGTCCAGCGCGTGCGGGCGAGTCGTTGGCTAAGATCGTCGAGCACATCCTGCGGGATATCGATGCGGAACGGTTCGATCATCTCCCGGCTCCTTACAAGACAGCGATGGCTGCGAGGGCGGCGCTGCGGCGCTCATCCCAATCGCCCGCGATCTCGACCCACCGCACCCCTGCCGCCATCAGCTCCGCGCGCGACAGTTCGGCGAAGTGGCGGCGTTGCTCGATCTCGGCATGGAGCCGCAGGCCGTCGTCGATCCAGGGCACGTCGGGCGCGAGCAGCAGGTAGAGGTCGGCAAGCGGATAGGCCGGGCCGGCCATTTCGGTGCCGATCATCATCCGATGCCAAGCGCGAGTCATCAGCCAGTCGGTGTCGCTGATCAGCACGGAGCCGCTCAGAGGCTTCGCGGCCTCGATCCGCTCGTGGTGGCCAGCAGCGATCGCCTGGAGATCCTCCGGCGTGCAGTCGGTCCCATGTTCGAGGCAATATTCACGGCCATATTCGGGCACCCAGATCGTGCCCAGTTCGCGCGCGAGCTGTTCGGCCAGAGTAGACTTGCCGGTGCTTTCGATACCGTGGAGCGTGACGACCTTGACCCGGCTCATACGCGGATTGCGCGCCGGCTGCTCAGCCAGGCGCCGAGGCCGATCACCGACATGATCAGCAGGACGATGTACAGCCCGGCGGTGAGGTTCAGCCCGCGCCATACGTAGAGGATGATCGACAGCACATCGATCGCGATCCAGTAGATCCAGTTCTCGATCCGCCGGTACGACAGCAGGAACTGCGCGACCACGCTGGCGGCGGCCACGGTGGCATCGGGATAGGGCGCGGCGGCGTTGGTGAAGGTCGCCATGACCCAGCCCAGCAGCAGCGACAGGATAGCCGTCAACGCAATGCACCGGATCATCACCCGGGGCGACGACCATTCGACGATCACTTCGCCTTCCTCCTCGATCGCGCGTTGCCATTTCCACCAGCCGAACACCTGCACGCAGAAGAAGAACACCTGCAGCAGGGCCTCGCTGTAGAGCCGCGTCTCGAAGAAGATCGCCGCGTAGAGAGTGACCATGGCGATCCCGAAGGGGAAATTGAGCACGCTCTTGCGGATGAGCAGACCGGTGTTGGCGAGGCCGAAGGCGACGGCCAGGAATTCCAGCTCGCTGGCAAGGTTGGCGTGGTCGAAGGCCGCTGCCACGAAATCCAACTTGCTCACCGCCGCATTCCCCTCATGGTCGCAGCCGGCCCCACGGTTGGAGCTTTCTCGCTGCGGATCGTGCTTTGACATCTCCCGGAGCGCAAGCGATTGCAACTCCATAGATCCCAGGAGAGCACCGATGTCCCGCGTCACCGCCGTTAACAAGCCCAGCGACTATCCGGGCATGCCCGACGACAAGACTCGCGAGGATCTGGCTGCGCTGTTCGCGCATATGTTTCCCGGAGTCGAGAACCCGGAGATCGACAGTGCCCATTCAGGCGTCGCTATAGCCGCGCTCAATCCCGGCCTGGCCTTGCACCTGTCCAAGTTGAGCGGTTTCGCCGCGCTCCAGCTCGGGTGGTGCCAGCGCGCCGATCTGCGCGAGTTGGCGATCCAGACGGTGAATCTGCATTTCAAGTCCGACTATTCGGCGCAGTCGCGCTACCGCGCCTGGGAAGCGGTCGGCCTGCGCATGGAACAACTCGCCGCCCTGCCCTTCTGGAAGACCAGCCCGCTGTTCGACGACGAGCAGCGCCTCGTCATCGAATATGCCGTGGCCGTGGTCAGCGGCGATGTGCCCGAGGGCCTCTTCGCCCGCGTCGTTGCCCGCTACGGCGAGAAGGGCGCTGTGGAGTGCACCGCGGTTGTCGGCATCTGGTCGATGTGGGCGATGCTGATCAACGCGACGCAGCCGAAACTCTGATCTCCAGCGGGCTCCGGTCTTCCGCAAGACTGACGAGAATATCGGCGCGCGGCGGCATCTCGGCGAGTATATGACGGGTCAGCCGCTCGTAGTGCTCGACGAAGCGCGCGACGCCGGTAGCGCTCATCAGTCCGGGTGCATCGGGCCCAACGCGTTCGCGCAGTTCCTGCTCCTGTTGCAGCCGCCAGTCGAATACGACGTCGAAGCTGGGCGCAGCGAGCAGGACCAATACGTCGATCCGTGCGAACAGCGTCTGGTAAACACCGGCCAGAGCGTCGTTGGCATAGCGTCGCCATATGCCTTCGGGATCATCCTGACCCTCGAGGACATTGATCGGCTCACGCAGAGCATCCCTATCCTGTGGACGGGCGCCGAGGCACCAGCCTTCCATGATGAGCAGTTGGTTCCCCTCGGGCGCGCGAGACCAGCGGCTTGGCGGGAAACGATCGTCGCTCGCCTTGTCGAAGCGCGGCAATCGCACCGCTTCGCCGCATCCGAGCGCGTCTAATACGGCCAGCCCGATCCCGACGTCGTGGGTTCCGGGGACGCCTCTGGTCCGCAGCAGCGGATGCACCGAACGCGCCAGCTCGTCGCGCTCCGCCCGCGTCAGGTAAAGGTCGTCGAGCGACAGCGTGGCCGCGGGAATCCCCTTGGCGCACGCGGCCTCCTCGACCGCCCGTGCGAGTGTGGACTTGCCGCTGCCCTGTGCCCCGCAGATTCCGAGGACCATCGGGCGGGCTCCCGTGTGACTCGAAACGGCGTCGAAAATCGCGGCGAGAACTCGGGGATCGGGTTCGACCGGCATCGCACTACACCGTGAAAGTCGCAGCTTGTCCCTGCCTGATGCCCTCGGCATCGATCAGGTTCCAGACGATCGCCTGCTCGATCCGGAAGCGGCGACCGGTCGCCGAGATCCGCAGCCCGGCATAGTCGTCGATGAAGCCGTCCTGGGATACGCGGTCGAGCAGCATCTGGCGCTCCTCGCGCTGCGGCGCTTCGGCCGACAGCCGCGAGGGCAGCGCGGTGAAGCTGACCACGTCGGTCTCGAAGGCAGCCAAGGCTGCCCGGTTGCCGAAGAAGAAAATCGGATCGGCTTCGATGCCGTGCGCCACCACCGCATCGGGCGCATTCCACAGCGCGGTAACCACATCATCGCCTGGCGCAACCAGCGAACGGCCGAGCAACCGCTCGAAACTCGTCGCTATCAACGCAATGCGGTCCAAGGCCTCCGGCCCGCGATAGCTCGGCGGGACCGGCTCCGCGGTCACAAGTCGATGGCGGGTCGCGGGATCTGCAGGCCTGCCCGCTCGGGCGCCCGGATCGCGCGCAGGACGAAGCCGAGATAAAAATCGAGCAGCTTGTCGAGCGAATAATGGGCAATCGCGTCGATCGCGGAGCCGTCTTCGTTCTTGAACCAGTCGGCGCCGGCATTGAGCATGCGGATGACGGTCGAGATCGTCAGGTAGATGTCGAGTTCGGGATGGAACAGACCGTCCCTCACCCCGTCGGACAGGACCGAACTCCATGCATCGTAGGAGGCCTTCTTGGCCTGGACGATGTAGTGGAAATAGTCGCTGCGGCGGAAGAACTTCCGCTCGTTGAAAACGATGGCATAGACCTCCTGGTTCGAGGTCAACCGGTGCAGTTCCATCATCAGCAGGGCGACGAAGCGCTGTTCGGCATCCATCGGCATCGCAGCGATGCGCTGGGCGTCGTCGCGCGAGGTCACCACCGCGTCGCGGACGATCTCCTCGAGGATTTCCTCCTTGGTGGCGAAGTGGTGGTAGAGGCTGCCCGAAAGAATGTGCACGTCGTCGGCGATCTGGCGCACGGTCGTGGCCTCGAACCCGAATTCGGCAAAGCGGCGCGTCGCGGCGGCAAGGATTAACTCGCGGCGATCCACCGCCGGCGCGCCTTCGGCCTTGGCACGCCCGCCGCGCCGGGCCGGTTTCGGCTTCGTCGCAGCCGTTTCGTTTTTCCCTGTACGCAGCGCCGTTTGCCTTGTCGCCATCAGTTCACTGACCCCTCAGCGGCCGCAGGAACCGCCAATCAAGCGATTGGCGCGCCGGCCGAAACGCTGGCCTAGCAGGCGCGGCGCGCTTTTGCGAGCCGAGTTCATTTTCTTTGCCCACGCCCACGCGATATTGTGTTCAAGCGGCAACATAGAGCGCGCCGTAGCCGGGCATCTGGGTGAGCGTGGCGCCGTTGATCGACAAGATCGGGTTGCCGGCAAGGTCCGCAGGCAATGCGATCGGTTTCGGAGAGAGATTGAACAGGCAGCGGATGCGGGAGCGCCTGGCCACGCGATCGAAGGCAAGCAAGGCGCCGTCCGCTGCACTCTTTTCCAACGTGCCAAGGCGCAAAGCGGGGTGAGTCTTGCGCAAGGCGAGAAGCTGGCGCGTGACGGCGAGTTGCGATGTCTCGTCGTCTTGCTGAAGCTCGGCCGCGCGGGCGAGGTTCCTTGACGAGAACGGCAGCCAGGGCACCCCCGTGGTGAATCCGCCCTGCGCTTGGTCGCGCCAGGGCATCGGCGTGCGCACGCCGTCGCGCGACAGGGTCAACGGCCAGTTGGCGATGGCTTCTGGATCCTGCAGCAATTCGAACGGAATCACGTCCTGCTCTAGCCCCAGTTCCTCGCCCTGATAGACGATGATGTTGCCCCTGAGCGCCGCCAGCAGCGCCATCTTCATCCGCGCGAAGGGCGCCATATCGGAGGGCGCACACCAGCGCGATACGGCGCGCGGCGCGTCGTGGTTCTCGAAAGCCCAGCTTGGCCAGCCCCCGCCCCGCGACCAGCGCGCCAGGGCATCGACCATCACTTCGGGCGTAAGCTCGGGCGCATAGAGCAGGTCGAAACCATAGGCGCTGTTCAGCCGATACTCGCCCCGCGTGTAGGCCTGCATCTCGGCGATCGCCTTGTCGCCGCCGACTTCGGCGACCGTATGGATCGCGCCGTATTCGTCGCAGACCGCGCGAATGCGCTCGATGAAGGCGATGACGCCCGGATGCGACTGGCTGTAACGCTTGATCTGAAAGTCGAACGGCCGCGTCCTGATCCGGCCGGTATCGGGCGCCGCCGGATTGTTGCGCAGCTTGAGATCGTGCATCGAATGGTTGAGCGCATCGAGCCGAAAACCGTCGACGCCGCGCTTGAGCCAGAACCGCGCCACGCCGAGCAGCGCGTCCTGCACCTCCGGGTTATGCACGTTGAGCTGCGGCTGCTCCTTGAGGAAAGTGTGCATGTAGTACTGGCGCCGGCGAGCGTCCCAGGTCCAGGCCGGACCGCCGAAGACCGACTGCCAGTTGTTGGGCGGCGTACCGTCGGGCTTGGGATCGGCCCAGACGTACCAGTCCGCCTGCGGCCCCTCGCGCTGTGCCCGGCTCGCGGCGAACCAGGGATGCAGGTCGGAGGTATGGGCATAAACCTGGTCGACGATGACCTTGAGGCCCAGCTCGTGCGCTCTGCCGATCAGCGCATCGAAATCGGCCAACGTGCCGAAGATCGGATCGATGTCGCAATAGTCGGCCACGTCGTAGCCGAAATCGCGCATCGGCGAGGTGTAGAACGGCGAAATCCAGATCGCATCGACGCCAAGGTCGGCGACATAGGGAAGCCGTTCGGTGATCCCGCGCAGATCGCCGATGCCATCGCCGTTGGTGTCCTGGAAGCTGCGCGGATAGATCTGGTAGATCGCGGCACCCCGCCACCAGGGAGTGGCCGCCGAATCCCGTTTTTCCCTCATGCCGTCTCCGCTCGCTGATGGCGTGCCCCGCATAGCATGTGTTCGCTTGTGCACGCGAATTCTTATGCCGCAATGCACAATCAGCTTGTCGAACCGCGGTGCTCTGCCTTAGCCATGGCAGCGGAGGCACGGAGGAGGAAAGAGTCGTCGCCGTTGCCGGCGGCAGGGGTGCTCATATCCTTGCTCCGGCGCCCAGAAGGGGAGCGTTCCTGCCGTGAACCGAGCCGATCCCGTCAAATCGCCCGATCCCGCGACCGAGATGGACGAACACCTCGTCGACGTGCTGCGCCACCGCGTCGGCAAGGACGAGCGTGCCGCCAAGATGCACGACTGGTTCACCGCATCGGTGCTGACCCTGCGCGACCACGTGATCGACCGCTGGATGGAATCGACGCGCAAGACCTACGACGAGAGCGGCAAGCGGGTCTATTACCTGAGCCTCGAATTCCTCATCGGCCGTCTGATGCGCGATGCCCTGTCGAACATGGGCATGACCCGCGAGATGGAAGAGGCGCTGCGCAGCCACGGGCTTGACCTCGCCGCGCTCGAGGAGCTGGAGCCCGATGCCGCGCTGGGCAATGGCGGCCTCGGCCGGCTCGCTGCCTGCTTCATGGAGAGCCTCGCCAGCCTGGACATTCCGGCCTACGGCTATGGCATCCGCTATGTGAACGGCATGTTCCGCCAGCGCATCGACGATGGCTGGCAGGTCGAACTGCCCGAGACTTGGCTCGCCCACGGCAACCCTTGGGAATTCGACCGGCGCGAGAGCGCCTACCGCGTCGGCTTTGGCGGCGAGGTGATTGCCGAGGGCCTGACGGCGCCGTCGTTTGGAAGCCGTCCGAATATGTCGAGGCTTCGGCGGTGGACACGCCGGTCGTGGGCTGGCGTGGCAAGCGGGTGAACACGCTGCGGCTGTGGACCGCCAGCGCGCTCGATCCGATCCGGCTCGATGCCTTCAACGCCGGCGACCACGTTGGCGCGCTGGAAAACGAAGTGCGCGCCGATTCCCTGGTGCGCGTGCTCTATCCCGCCGATTCCAGCGCCTCGGGCCAGGAGCTGCGGCTGCGGCAGGAGTATTTCTTCACCTCGGCCTCGATCCAGGACATCCTGCGCCGCCACGTCGAATATATGGGCGACGTGCGGACCCTGCCCGAGAAGGCGGCGATCCAGCTCAACGACACCCATCCTGCGGTCGCCGTGGCGGAGATCATGCGCCTTCTCGTCGACGTCCACGGGCTGGAATTCGGCGAGGCCTGGGAGATCACCAAGGCGACCGTCGGCTATACCAACCACACCCTGCTGCCCGAGGCGCTCGAATCCTGGCCGCTGCCGCTGTTCGAGCGGCTGCTGCCGCGACACATGCAGATCGTCTATGCGATCAACAGCCGCGTGCTGCGCGAAGCACGCAAGGCCGGGCTCGACGATGCCGCGATCTCGAACATCTCGTTGATCGACGAAGGCGGCGAGCGCCGCGTGCGCATGGCCAACCTCGCTTTCGCCGGCGCGCACAGCGTTAACGGCGTTGCGGCGCTGCACACCGACCTGATGAAGGTCACCGTCTTCGCCGACCTGCACAAGCTCTATCCCGACAAGATCAACAACAAGACCAATGGCGTCACCCCGCGCCGCTGGCTGCAGCAGTGCAACCCGGGCCTGACCGCGACGATCAAGGACGCGATCGGCGACGCCTTCCTCGACGACGCCGAGAAGCTGACTGACCTCAATGCCCTGGCCGACGATGCCGCGCTGGGCGAACGGATCGCCGAAGTGAAGCGTGCCAACAAGGTGGCGCTGGCGGCCTATATCAAGGAACTGATGGGCATCCGGCTCAACCCGGACGCCCTGTTCGACGTCCAGATCAAGCGCATCCACGAATACAAGCGGCAACTGCTCAACCTGGTCGAGACCGTCGCGCTCTACGACCAGATCCGCAGCCATCCCGAGCTCGACTGGGTGCCGCGCGTCAAGATCTTCGGCGGCAAGGCCGCGCCGAGCTATCACAACGCCAAGCTGATCATCAAACTGGCCAACGACATCGCCCGGCGGATCAATTCGGACCCCTCGGTCGGCGGCCTGCTCAAGGTCGTCTTCGTGCCGAACTACAATGTGACCAAGGCCGAGCGGATCATCCCCGCAGCCGACCTTTCGGAGCAGATCTCGACCGCGGGCATGGAGGCCTCGGGCACCGGCAACATGAAGTTCGCGCTCAACGGCGCGCTGACCATCGGCACGCTCGACGGCGCCAATATCGAGATCAAGGACCACGTCGGCGACGACAACATCTTCATCTTCGGCCTGACCGCGGAAGAAGTCGCCGAGAAGCGCGCGAGCGGCTATAACCCGCGCGAGATCATCGAGGAGTCGCGGGAGTTGAACCAGGCGCTGCACTCGATCGCGACGGGCGTTTTCTCGCCCGACGATCCGACGCGCTATGCCGGGCTGATGGATGGCATCTACAACAGCGACTGGTTCATGCTCTCTGCCGACTTCGACAGCTACACCGCGGCGCAGCGCGCGGTCGACGCCAAGTGGGAAGACCAGAAGGCCTGGCGCGCCTCCGCGATCCGGAACATCGCCAACGTGGGCTGGTTCTCTTCGGACCGCACCATCGGTGAATATGCGCGAGACATCTGGGGAGTTTTGTGAAGCCACCGGCAAGCGCGATTGAATCCCTGCTGGAAGGCACACACGCCGATCCGTTCTCGCTTTTGGGAGTGCACGAAGGGCCGAAAGGCGCTTTCGCCCGTGCCGTCCTGCCCGGTGCGGAGACGGTGGAGGCATTCGATCTCTCGGGCAGGAAGCTCGGCAAGCTCAAGCAGATCGACCCGCGCGGGCTGTTCGAGGGACCGGTCAAGGGCGGCCAGCAGCCGGTGAAATACCGCTGCGTCGCGGGCGAGCACGAGTGGTGGCTGACCGACGCCTACAGCTTCGGCCCGGTGCTCGGCCCGATCGACGATTTCCTGATCGCCGAGGGCACCCACCTGCGCCTGTTCGACAAGCTCGGCGCCCACCCGATCGCGCATGAGGGCGCCGAGGGCGTGCATTTCGCCGTCTGGGCGCCCAATGCCCGGCTCGTCGCGCTGGTCGGCGACTTCAACGACTGGGACCACCGCCGCCATCCGATGCGCTTCCGCAAGGACATCGGCGTCTGGGAAGTGTTCGTCCCCGACATTGGCCTCGGCCGCGCCTACAAGTACCGGATCACCGCGGCCGACGGCACGGTGCTGCCGCTCAAGGCCGATCCATTCGCCTTCGCTTCCGAGCTGCGCCCGAAGACCGCCTCGGTCACCGCACTGCCCGGCAAGGACGATTGGGGCGACGCGGAGCACCGCGACTATTGGGCCTCGGTAGACCCCCGCCGGCAGCCCATCTCGATCTACGAGGTCCACCCCGGCTCGTGGCAGCGCGACCAGCACGGCTGGTTCCTGAGCTGGGACGCGCTGGCCGAGCAACTCATCCCCTACGTGGCCGAACTCGGCTTCACCCATATCGAATTCCTGCCCGTCTCCGAACACCCCTACGACCCGAGCTGGGGCTACCAGACCACGGGGCTTTATGCCCCTTCCGCGCGATTCGGTGACGTCGCCGGCTTCGCCCGCTTCGTCGACGGCGCGCACCGCGCCGGCATAAGCGTGCTGATCGACTGGGTGCCTGCACATTTCCCGACCGACGAGCATGGCCTCACCCATTTCGATGGCACCGCGCTCTACGAGCACGACGACCCGCGGCTCGGCTTCCATCCCGACTGGAACACGGCGATCTACAATTTCGGCCGCCGCGAGGTGGCGAGCTTTCTCGTCAACAACGCGCTGTTCTGGGCCGAGCGCTATCATGTCGACGGACTGCGCGTCGATGCCGTCGCCTCGATGCTCTACCGCGACTATTCGCGCAAAGCCGGCGAATGGATCCCCAACAAGGACGGCGGTCGCGAGAACTGGGAAGCGGTCGACTTCCTACGCGCCACCAACAAGGCGCTGTACGGCAGCCATGCCGGTGTCATCACGGTGGCCGAGGAATCGACCTCCTGGCCCGGCGTCTCGCTGCCTGCCTATGACGAGGGCCCGAAGACCAGCCTCGGCTTCGGCTTCAAGTGGAACATGGGCTTCATGCACGACACGCTGAAGTACATGGCGCGCGACCCGATCCACCGGCAGCACCACCACGACGACATCACCTTCGGGCTGATGTACGCCTTCGCCGAGAACTTCGTCCTGCCGCTGAGCCACGACGAGGTCGTCCATGGCAAGGGCTCACTGCTGAACAAGATGAGCGGCGACGACTGGCAGCAGTTCGCCAACCTGCGCGCCTACTACGCGTTCATGTGGGGCTACCCCGGCAAGAAGCTGTTGTTCATGGGCCAGGAGTTCGCCCAGCGCCGCGAATGGAACGAGGACCGTGCGCTGGATTGGGACCTGCGCGGCGCTCCCGCGCACGAAGGCGTGCGAAATCTCGTGCGCGATCTCAATCGTACCTACCGCGAGAAACCCGCCCTCCACGCGCGTGATTGCGAGGGCGAGGGCTTCGAGTGGCTGGTGGTCGACGATGCGCAGAACTCGGTCTTCGCCTGGCTGCGCAAGGCACCGGGTGCGAATCCGGTCGCGGTTATCAGCAACATGACCCCTGCCCTGCGCACCGGCTACCGCCTGCCCCTGCCGCACGACGGCGCCTGGCGCGAAGTGCTGAACAGCGATGCCGCGGCCTATGGCGGCAGCGGCAAGGGCAATCTCGGCCAAGTCACGGCCGAACACGGCGGCGCTCACGTCACGCTTCCGCCACTGGCGACGATCATGTTGGAGTACGAAGGCTAAATGCAGAAAACGGAGTACCCGCGATGAGGGAGAGGTCTGGACAACCGCTGGCACGCGACGCCATGGCCTACGTGCTCGCTGGCGGTCGCGGCAGCCGGCTCAAGGAGCTCACCGACAACCGCGCCAAGCCCGCGGTCTATTTCGGCGGCAAGACGCGGATCATCGACTTCGCGCTGTCGAACGCGATCAATTCGGGCATCCGCCGCATCGGCGTCGCCACGCAGTACAAGGCGCACTCGCTGATCCGCCACATGCAGCGCGCCTGGAACTTCATGCGGCCCGAGCGCAATGAGAGCTTCGACATCCTCCCCGCCTCGCAGCGCATCGACGAGTTGCACTGGTACGAAGGCACCGCCGACGCGGTCTACCAGAATATCGACATCATCGAGGCACACGATCCCAAGTACATGGTCATCCTGGCGGGCGATCACATCTACAAGATGGATTACGAGCTGATGCTGCGCCAGCATGTCGACTCGGGTGCAGATGTCACCGTCGGCGTCTTGGTAGTGCCGCGCGGCGAAGCCTCGGGCTTCGGCGTGATGGCGGTCGACGAAGAGGACAACATCATCTCCTTCGTCGAAAAGCCCAAGGATCCGCCGGGCATTCCCGGGAATCCCGACATGGCGCTCGCCTCGATGGGCATCTACGTGTTCAACACCGATTTCCTCTTCGAGGAACTGCGCCGCGACGCCGACGACGCCAATTCGACGCGCGATTTCGGCGGCGACATCATCCCCTACATCGTCAAGCACGGCAAAGCCGTCGCGCACCGCTTCACCGCCTCGTGCATCCGCGCGGCCGAGGAGATCGAGGAATACTGGCGCGACGTCGGCACGCTCGACGCCTATTTCGAAGCCAACCTCGATCTCACCGACACGGTCCCGCGGCTCAACATGTACGACCGCGACTGGCCGATCTGGTCCGACGCCATCGTTTCCGCCCCGGCCAAATTCGTCCACGACGAGGAAGGCCGCCGCGGCATGGCGATCACCTCGCTGATCTCGAACGACTGCATCGTCTCGGGCGCGACGGCACGGCGCAGCCTGCTGTTCACCGGGGTCAAGATGGGCTCGTTCTCCTCGGTCAACGAGGGTGTGATCCTACCCTACTGCAACATCGGCCGAGGCGCGCGCCTCAGCCGCGTGATCATCGACAGCAGCGTACGCATTCCCGAGGGACTGGTGGTCGGCGAGGATCCCGAACTCGACGCCCAGCGCTTCCGCCGGACCGAGAGCGGCGTCTGCCTGATCAACAAGGCGATGATAGACGCGCTGAAATGAGCCTGCGCGTCCTCTCCGTCGCTTCCGAAGCCGTGCCGCTGATCAAGACCGGCGGGCTGGCAGATGTCGTCGGCGCCCTGCCCGCGGCGCTGGCGCCGCACGATGTCATCATGACGACAATGCTGCCGGGTTATCCCGCGGTGATGAAGGCGATCGGCAAGGGCCGGACGCTCTACACCTACCCGGCGTTGCTCGGCGAGCCGGCGCGGCTCGTCGCGGCCAAGCTAGGCGCGCACCCGCTGGTCGTGCTTGACGCGCCGGCCTATTTTGGGCGCGAGGGTGGCCCCTATGCCGATCCGGCGGGGACCGATTGGGCCGACAACTGGCGGCGTTTCGCCGCTTTCGGCCGCGCTGCGGCCGATCTAGCGGGCGGTGCCGTCAAGGCTCGCCGCTTCGATCTGCTCCACGCCCACGACTGGCAGGCGGCGATGGCGGTCGCCTATATGCGCTTCGCCCCGCCCGAAGGTGGCCGGACCGTGCCTTCGATCATGACGATCCACAACATGGCCTTCCAGGGCTGGAGCCGTGCCGACACCTTCGCCGGTCTCGGCCTGCCGCGCGAGGCCTGGTCGGTGCACGGCGTCGAATATCACGGCGGCGTCGGCTTCCTGAAAGCCGGCATGGAAGCGGCAAGCTGCATCACCACGGTCAGCCCGACCTATGCCTGCGAGATCCGCGCTCCGGAATTCGGCATGGGCCTCGAAGGCATCGTGGTGAGCCGTGAGGACAGGATGCGCGGCATCCTCAACGGCATCGACACCGCGCAGTGGAATCCGGAGAGCGACCGTGAACTCCCGGCCAGCTTCGGCCCAGGCACATTGGACCGCCGCACCAAGAACAAGCGTGCGCTCGAAGCCGAATTCGGGCTCGAGCCAGGGGACGGCCCGCTGTTCATCGTGATCGGCCGGCTCACCTGGCAGAAGGGCATGGACGTCCTCCTGAGGGCGCTCGACCACCTCGTCGGGATCGGCGGGCGCCTGGCGCTGCTCGGCTCGGGCGAGGCCGCGCTGGAAGCGGGCTTCCACGCAGCTGCCGTGCGTCATCCGGGCCGCATCGCCGTGCGAACCGCCTACGACGAGGCGCTGTCGCACCGCATGCAGGGCGGCGGCGATGCGATCCTGATCCCCTCGCGCTTCGAGCCTTGCGGCCTCACCCAACTCTATGGTCAGGCCTATGGCTGTGTGCCCGTCGTCGCGCGAACCGGCGGCCTGGCCGATACCGTGATCGATGCGAACGTCGCCGCCCTTCAGGCAGGCGTCGCCACCGGCATCCAGTTCGACGGTGTCACGATCCATTCGCTGACCGCAGCGATCAGCCGGGCCAACGCACTGTACTATCAACCCGAGCAATGGCGCCGCTTGCAACGCAACGGCATGCAATGCGATTTCTCGTGGAGCCGCAGCGGCAAGGCCTATGCCGATCTCTACGCCCAGCTTGTGGAAGAGCACCGATGATCAAGACCGTTCCGTCAAAGCCCTTCGAAGGCCAGAAGCCCGGCACGTCCGGCCTGAGAAAGAAAGTCCGCGTCTTCCGGCAGGAAGGCTATGCCGAGAACTTCATCCAGTCGGTGTTCGACGCGGTCCAGCCATCGCGCGGCGCTAGCCTTGTGATCGGCGGTGATGGTCGTTTCCACAATCGTGAGGTCATCCAGCAGGCGATCCGCATCGCCGCGGCAAACGGCTACGGCCGCGTGCTGGTCGGCCAGGGCGGCATCCTCTCGACCCCGGCGGCGAGCTGCGTCATCCGCAAGCACCAGGCCTCGGGCGGGCTGATCCTCTCGGCCAGCCATAATCCGGGCGGACCCGACGAAGACTTCGGCATCAAGTACAACATCGCCAACGGCGGCCCTGCGCCCGAGCCGGTGACCGAGGCGATCTATGCGCGGACCCGGACGATCGACCGCTGGCTGACCGTCGAATGGGCCGACATCGATCTCGACCGGATCGGCGTGGTCACCGTCGCCGGCATGGTCGTCGAAGTGATCGATCCCGTCGCCGACTATGCCGACCTGATGGAAACGCTGTTCGATTTCCCCGCGATCCGGGGGGCGGTGAAAGACGGTATGACCATGTGCTTCGACGCGATGCACGCGGTGACGGGCCCCTATGCGCACGAGATCCTCGAGCGCCGCCTGGGCTTCCGCGCCGGCACGGTCCACAACGGCACGCCCCTGGAGGACTTCGGCGGCCACCATCCCGATCCCAACCTCGTCCATGCGAGGGTGCTCTACGACCTGATGATGAGCCCTGAAGCCCCCGTGCTCGGCGCCGCTTCGGACGGCGACGGCGACCGCAACCTGATCATCGGCAAGAACCGCTTCGTCAGCCCCTGCGACTCACTCGCCATGCTGGCGGCGAACGCGCATCTTGCCCCCGGCTACCGCGCCGGACTCAAGGGCATCGCCCGCTCGATGCCGACCAGCGCTGCCGCCGACCGCGTTGCCGAAGCTCTGGGCCTGCCGGCCTTCGAAACGCCGACGGGCTGGAAGTTCTTCGGCAACCTGCTCGACGCCGGCATGGCGACGATCTGCGGCGAGGAAAGCGCCGGCACAGGCTCTGACCACGTCCGCGAGAAGGACGGGCTCTGGGCCGTGCTGCTCTGGCTGAACATTCTGGCCGAGCGGCGCATCAGCGTCGACGACCTCGCACGCGAGCACTGGGCGCGCTTCGGCCGCAACTATTACGCGCGGCATGACTACGAGGCGATCGAGGCCGAAAGGGCCAATGCGCTGATGGCCGACCTGATCGCGAGCCTCAGCACGCTTTCGGGCAAGAGCTTCGGCCCACTTGCTATCGAGGCTGCCGACAGCTTCGCCTATACCGACCCGGTCGACCAATCGACCAGCGCCAACCAGGGTATCCGCGTGCTGTTCGAGGGTGGCTCGCGCATCGTTTTCCGGCTATCCGGCACCGGCACAGAAGGCGCAACGCTGCGCGTCTATCTCGAACGCTACGAGCCGGCCGACGGCAAGCTCGACGAACCCGTTTCGGACATGCTCGCCGAACTGATCACGGCGGCCGATGCGATCGCCGGCATCGCCCGCCACACCGGGCGCACCGCACCCGACGTGGTGACGTGAGCCCACCGCTCGGCGCCAGCATCGAGGACGGCATTACGCGCTTCGCCGTCCGCTCGCCGCTGGCGCGCGAAGTGTCGCTCTGCATCTTCGCCGCCGGCGCCGAGCAGCGCATCGCGATGGCGCGACAGGGAGACGATTGGGTCACCGAAGTGCCGGGCGACCTCACCGGCGCGCACTACGGCTATCGCGCAGACGGCGAATGGGCGCCCGAGCGGGGGCTGTGGTTCGATCCGGCCAAGCTGCTGGTCGACCCTTATACCGTCGAACTAAACCGCCGCTTCGTCTTCGACCCGCGCCTTTCGGCCTTCGGCGAGGATACCGCGGCGCTGGTGCCCAAGTCGGTCGTCCCGGGAGGGTTGCCGACGATCCCGTCTTCACCGCCACAGTTTGCCCAGGGCGGTGTGATCTACGAACTCAACGTCCGCGCCTTCACCATCCTTCATCCCGACGTACCGGAGAACCTGCGCGGCACGATCGCCGCCCTCGCCCACCCCGCAGTCATCGCCCATTTCAACAAGCTCCACGTTACGGCAATCGAACTCATGCCGATCGTCGCCTGGATCGACGAGCGACACCTCGGTGCGCTCGGACTGACCAATGTTTGGGGCTACAATCCCGTCGCGATGATGGCGCTCGATCCCGGCCTATGCCCCGGCGGTGTGGCTGAACTGCGCAACGCCGTCGCCGCACTCCACGCAGAGGGCATCGGCGTGATCCTCGACCTGGTGCTCAACCACAGCGGCGAAAGCGACGTGCATGGGCCGATCGTGTCTCTTCGCGGGCTGGACGATGCCGCCTATGCCCGGGAATCCGATGGCAGGCTGATCAACGACACGGGCACCGGCAATACGCTCGACTTCGCCAATCCGGCGGTGCGGCGATTAGCTGTCGAAACCTTGCGCCATTTCGTCCGCCACTGCGGCATCGACGGCTTTCGTTTCGATCTTGCCACAGTGCTCGCCCGAGGCCCCGGCTTCACCGACGATGCCCCGATCTTCGCCGAGATCGCCGCCGACCCACTACTGGCCGACCGTGTCATGATCGCCGAGCCCTGGGATTGCGGTCCGGGCGGGTACCAGCTCGGCAGGTTCCCCGACAACTGGCTAGAATGGAACGACCGCTACCGCGACGACGTCCGCCGCTTCTGGCGCGGCGATGAAGGCGTCGGCGTGCTGGCAACGCGCATCGCCGGCTCGGCCGATGTCTTCGGCGAACAGAACTGCCGCAGCGTCAACTTCCTCGCCGCGCACGATGGCTTCACTCTCGCCGATACCGTCTCCTACGCGGAACGGCACAATTGGGCCAACGGCGAGCAGAACCGCGACGGCCACGGTGAGAACTTCTCCTGGAACAACGGCGAGGAAGGCCTGAGCCTCGATCCTGCTGTGAATGCCCTCCGCGCCGCCGACCTTCGCGCCCTGCTCGGCACGCTGTTCGCCTCGACCGGCACGATCATGCTCACCGCCGGCGACGAATTCGGTCGCAGCCAGAAGGGCAACAATAACGCCTATGCCCAGGATAATAGTCTATCCTGGGTCGACTGGAGCGGCCGAGATTTAGCGCTCGAGGATTTCGTTGCGGGGCTCGCTGCCTGGCGCGCGGCGCGCACTGACTGGTTCCGCCAGTTTCCCCGTTCAGGCGATTGGCTGACGGTCACCAATGAAACGATGACCGCGAGCGATTGGGAGAATGCCGCCACTGCCGGCTTCATTTACCGTTCCGCCGACCCCCGCGCGCACTATTGTGTGGAAATAGATCGTATCGGCCGTAATGTTACAAACTGTGACATCGACATCTGAGTGGTATAAGTAGACATTCGGGCTCGCCGGGGGACTCGGCAGGTTTCAACTCACGATAATAGCGCGTCAAGCGCGCAAACGGAGGGGATGTCATGAGGCGCTTTCACAGCGAGACGATGAGTCATGCCAATACTTCGCGTCGGCGCGCGGCGGTAATCAAAGCGCTTTACGCCACGCCGCTTGTGTCGATCGCCTGGAGTGCCCCTGTTCTGGCACAAGAGGCCGCGCCTTCCAACCCACCGCCGGCACAAGAAAACCGCGCTTACGTCGACAATGGCGATATCATCGTCACGGCGCGCAAGCGCCAGGAATCGATCCTGAAAGTTCCGGTGGTCGTCTCGGTCGTCTCCAACGAGAAGATCGAAAGTACCGGCCTAACCAACGTCACCGAACTGCCCAAACTCGTCCCCGGCCTCGTCATCGCCGGCAACCTCCTGTCGATCGGGCCACAAGTTACGATCCGCGGCGTCGGCACCTCGTCGTTCGATCCGGGCGTAGACCAGTCGGTATCGCTCAATATCGACGGCCTCTCGCTCGGCCAAGGGCTCGCCTTCGGCGCCGCCATGTTCGACGTCGGCCAGGTCGAAGTGCTGAAGGGGCCCCAGGCGCTGTTCTACGGCAAGGGCAGCCCCGGCGGCGTGATCTCGCTACGCACCGCCGATCCGACCGACCAGGTCGAGTTGATCGCGCGCGGTAGCTACGAATTCGTAGCCCGCGAGTATCGCGGCGAGTTGATCGCTTCGGGTCCAGTCACCGATACGCTCGGGGTTCGTCTTGCCGCGCTCTATTCCGAAGGCGACGGCTATTTCATCAACGACGCGGTGCCGATCCCCGGCACCGGCGGCCTGGCGCCGACGCACAGCCGCAACCCGCAGCCACGCAATTTCGTTCTTCGCGGCACATTCCTGTTCAAGCCCACCGATGATTTCAGCGCCCGCTTGAAGGTCAATCACTCCTATGACCACCAGGAAAACGCGGAACTGAAGCAGCTCTCGAACTGCCTTGAGCCCGGCCAGTCGTTCACCCTGGGAAGCGGCCTCGTTCCTGGAATTCCGCCTGCGCCGAATTTCCTTACGCCAATCGACCCGATCCGGATGATCGGCAACGACAACTGCAAGTTCGATCGCCATGCTCCGCAGGTCTACCTCGATCCGGCAGCATTCCCCGGTGTGCCGAACGGTGGCACGCCTTATCTGCAAAACATGCAGAACTTCGGCACGCTCGAACTCAACTACGACGTCAGGCCCGATCTGTCGCTGACATCGACGACGGCCTACTACGACCTGAAGTCGAGCAGCCTGGTGAACCCGACTCTCTCGGTCGCATCCGCGCCCTTCTTCGCCGTGACCAACCGGTTCCGCCGGCGTGAATTCACCGAGGAATTGCGCTTGAACAGCGATTTCTCGGGTCCGCTCAACTTTACCCTCGGCGCATTCTACGAAGACGGCCTGCTGAAGGATCGGGTGCATTTCATCCGCAACACCAAGTACGGTTTCCTGAGCCCGCAGATTTTCGGCGCCAGTCTTGGATTGCCTTATTTCGACCTGCTGAACGACGATCGAGAGTCGACGATCAACATCAAGACCTATTCGGCTTTCGGTCAGCTCCGCTACAAGATCACCGACCAGCTCGAACTGGCCGGTGGTGTTCGCTATGCAGACGAGAGACGCGATCTAAGCGTCATCGACTATCACGCCAATGTCACGAACACGCCCGGCGTGCCGGAAGTTCGCGATCTCACGCCGACCCTGCCCGTCACGGATAATCATTCGAAGACCTGGTCGCCCGAAGCGACGATCACTTATACGCCAAACGACGATCTGACGATTTTTGCGTCTTACAAGAAGGGTTACAAGTCGGGATCTTTCAGCGTCGCGGTGCCGGCGACGGCCGGGCAGGACAAGCACTTCGGCGACGAAAAGGTCCGGGGCTTCGAGGTCGGCCTCAAGTCCCGACTGCTCGATCGCAGCCTGTTGGCCAACCTGGCCTTCTACGACTACATATATGACGGTCTCCAGGTCGGCGTGATCGAAGGCTTCGTGAACGGCTCTCCGGTCATCAACACGCGCAATTCAGGCGAGGCAAAGACCTATGGCGTCGATTTCGACGTGCGGTACATGCCTCGGGCGGTAGAAGGACTGACGCTGACGGCATCGGTCAATTGGAACAGCGCACATTACAAAGTGCTCGACACGCTGGGCTGCTATCCCAATCAGACGATCAGCCAGGGTTGCAATACGACGCCGGTCGCGACGCTGCTCAACGGCGTTCCCACCACCCGCTTCCTGACGCAGAATCTCAATGGCGCACAGATGATCCGCGCGCCCGAATGGGCGGCCAATTTCGGCTTCGATTACGAGGTGCCGGTCGGTTCGGGCATGAAGCTGCAATTCAGCAACAACAACCAATACTCATCGAAATATCCTTCCTACCTTGCGCTCAACCGGCCGAACCAGGATAATTTTCAGGGCGCTTACATCAAGTTCGATGCGAGCATCACGCTCAAGGCAGCGAACGATCGCTGGGAAATCGCGTTGTTGGGCAAAAACCTTTCCGACAAGCTGACGGCTTCAAACTGCTCGGCCTCGAGCGTCGCAGGCGGCGGCGTGCTCGGCGGCGATGCCTCGGGCTTTGCCACGCAACAGGGCACCGCCGGGTGGGCGGAAGCGCTGTGCTTCCCCGACGGTCCCGGCCGTTCTATCGCACTACGCTTCACCTTCCGTCCCTTCGCGGGGAACTGACGAGCCGCAGGGGGACGGACCAACGTCCATCCCCCTACGGTAATTGCGATCATTCGCGAGTTCGACGATCGATGAAACTGACTTTCCCGCTGCCGCACCTCATGGAAATCCAGGCGATGCTCCAGCCCTGGGAGCTCGCGGTCACCGGTCCGGACCAGCTCCGCATGGCGCAGCGCGCCGAAGCGCTCGGCTATGACATGATCGCGATTCCCGAACATATCGCGATCCCGCCCAACGATCAGCACACGGGCCATTTCTGGCTGCATTCGACCACGGCGCAGGCCGCGCTTGCCGGGGCGACGAGCCGGATCCTGCTCAATTCCTGTGTGACGATCCTGCCGCTGCAGAACCCGCTCTATCATGCCAAGTCGTTGGCGACGGCCGACTGGTTCAGCGGCGGGCGGATGGTAGTGACTTTCGGCCTCGGCTCGATCCGCAAGGAATTCGACTATTTCGGCGTCCCCTGGGACCAGCGCGGCGCGATCGCCGACGAATACCTCGATGCCATCGTCGCACTGTGGACGCAGGAGCGACCGACTTTCGCAGGCCGCTATGTCCAGTTCGAGGACATCGGCTTCAATCCCAAACCCGTGCAGAAACCGCACCTGCCGATCTGGATCGGCGGCGATAGCAAGCCCGCGCTGCGCCGCGTCGCGCGCGTCGGCTCCGGTTGGATCGTCTCGTTCCGCACCGCGCCCGAGGAGATTCCCGACCGGATCGACTTCATCAAGTCGCAGCCCGACTGGACCGACCGGCCCCTCGAAATATCCTATGGCCTCGGCACCGGGCGGCTCACTACCAACCACGCGCCATCGGGCGACGACAGCGTCAGCGGCGGAATGAGCGCGCAGCAGATCGTCGACGCGCTCGGACGCTTCAAGGAACTCGGCATCACGATGAGCTCGGTGCCGATCCCGCCGGTGAGCGGGATCGAGGCCTATCTCGATCACGCACAATGGGTGATGGAAGAGGTCAAACCCAAGCTTTGAGGCAATTTTCGACCGGGAAGGGCAAAATTTTGCCGCTTCCAGCCCAAAAACTTACGAGGCCTTAACCGAACCTGTTGCAGCTAGGCCGTGGAGGCAAGACCCATGGCATCGGCTGCAGCATTCAAGACGGACTTTCTGGCGGACGAGGAACGCTCGTCGCGCCGCCACAGTCTCTGGCTGAGCGCCCGCGTCTCGGTGCGCGGCGAAGCCGAACAGGTGATGATCCACAACCTGTCGATGACAGGCCTTCTGTTCGAGACCGCGCTCGCGCTCGAGTTCGGCGATCGTATCGAAGTCGAGCTGCCCGAAGCCGGACCGACCCAGGCCGAAATCGTCTGGTGCAGCGACAGCTTCTTCGGTTGTGAATTCGCCAGCCCGATCGCGGCCGCCGCCGTCAGCGCCTCGCGGCTGCGCTCGCCCTACCTGCAGGATGCGGTGGAAATGCGCCAGGCATCGGCCGAGTCCGTGCCGCTGGCCGCCGTCGTTCCCGGCGGCCTGACTCCGCTGCAGAAGGCGCTGGTCATTGGCGGCGCCGCGGCGGCGTGCTGGGTCCCGCTGATCGTGGCCGTGGCCTACATCTAGACTTCGGCACCGAGCATGCGCTGGCCGCCGTCGCGCCAGTCTGCTCCCTCCGGCGCGACATAGCTGAACGGCAGGAAACCGCTTGTCCGGTAGCCATCGAGCGCGCCATCGACACCGTCGCCTGCGTCTTGGTGCGCCAACATGTCGAGCAGATAGGCGCGCATCCGCACGACCGCGAGGTCAGTACCGCACAGTGTTTCCAGGCTACGATCGACGATCGGCCCCATGCTCGCCTGAACGCCCAGGTCCTCGTGCAGCACGCTGGCGGTGAAGCCGCTGAAGTGCCCCTTGGCCATGGCCTCGCGGTCCTGGCCCCAGTTGTTGTCGCGCGTGTAGTCGCCTTTCAGCAGGTCGTCCGGATCGAGGCCCGAGAAGAACCGCGAGATGTCGGACAGCTTTCCGGTTCCGTCCCAGAAACCGAAGAACAGCATGTGCGTCTCGTCGTCGATCGGCACCGAAATGAAGCACGAGCAGTCGGTCGGGATCACTGGCTGGCGACTGGCCGAGAAGGCATAGAATGGCGCGACGAATTCGGCGACGCGGAAATGGACCTTGCCGGGCTCCCCTGCGCTGCGGATCGCCGCGGTGCGCAGGCCATAGGGCGTCTCGCCGATTTCATAGCTCGGCGCGTCGAGCAGGAATTTCTCCTTCCCCGGCTCCGCCCAGCCCTGGTGCAACCAGTTCAGGTGCACTGAATCGAGCGCACCCTCGAATCCCTGGAGCCAATTGCACTTCACCGTCATGCGCGACCACCAGCGGCCTTCCGCGGATACGTCCATGAACGGCAGCGGCGGCAGTTCGGGCGGCTCGTCCTGTCCGAGGAAGGCCCAGAGCAGTCCGCCACCCTCGCGCACCAAGCGCCGGTCCACTTTGACCCGCGAAGCGAACAGCGCCGAACGCTCGCCTTCCGAGGGCACTTCGGTTACGCGGCCCGCCTCATCCATCTGCCAGCCATGATAGATGCAGCGCAGCTTGCAGCCCTCGACCCGTGCCAATGCCATCGAGGCACGGCGGTGCGGGCAATGCTCGTCCATCAGCCCGAGCGTGCCGTCCTCGGCGCGCCAGGCGACTAGATCGTGGCCGAGCAGGCGCACGCGCTGCGGCGGCGCGGCGGCTGCGAGCGATTCGCTGCGGGCGAAGGGGATCCAGTAGTTTTCGCGCAGCATCCGGGCCATCGGCGCATCGCCGGTCACGCGCGTGAGACGTTCGTTGTCCTTGGGCGTCATCAGGCTTTTCTCCCGGCTCTGTCGGCCATGGCTTTGATTGCCAATGCGTCGGATTGAATGCCAAGCCGGCCTGCGGGTCAAGCTTGCGTGGGAACTGCGGGAGGAGACATCATGGCCACTTACGTCCTGGTCCACGGCGCCGGTCACGGCGGCTGGTGCTATCAGCGGCTAGCGCGGCTGCTGCGCGCGCAGGGGCACGAGGTCTATACGCCCACGCTGACCGGCCTTGGCGAGCGCTCGCATCTGCTGACACCCGAGGTCGGGCTCGACACGCACATCGCCGACGTCGTCAGCCTGCTCGAGCATGAAGACCTGCACGACGTGATCCTCGCCGGCCACTCCTATGGCGGCATCGTCATCACCGGCACGGCCGACAGGGCGCGGGATCGCGTCGGCCAGCTCGTCTATCTCGACGCGGCAATCCTCTACGACGGCGAGTCCCTCCATGACGTCACCCCCGCGCTCGCCATGATGCGCGACGAGATGAAGGTGGTGGACGGCATGGAACTGGTGCTCTGGCCCGACGATCCCGTCGCCTATGCGATCTACGGCGTCACCGACGCGGCCGACTGGGCCTGGATGCGCGACCGGCTGAAACCGCACCCGTGGCGTGCCTTCACCGACAAGCTGCGGCTGGTCGATCCCGCGGCGGTCGCCGCGCTGCCCCGTACAGTGATCAACTGCCCGGCAACGCTGGAGAAGCGCGTCGGCGAGTCGCTCGATCGCTATCACGTCGGCGACCACGTCTGGGAGATCGACACCGGACACGACCTGATGATCACAGAGCCCGAGAAGACCGCGGAAATGCTTCTGCGGCTCTGCTGACCAAAACCTTAGCCATGTGATTTACAGTGGCGCAAAAACCGGTAGAGAGTACGCAAAACGTTAGGGAGAGAGGCCGATGCGCCGCCTGAAATTCACGATTCTTGCTGCCGCCGCCAGCGCGGCGATTCTGACCGCGGCCTGCACCAAGGGCGGCGGTGAATCCGCCCAGCCCGAGGCCGGCGTCGGCGCAGACAAGAACTGGCCGACGGTCGGCGGTGCCAACGACGGATCGAGCTACAGCCGGCTAACCGAGATCAGCACCGGCAACGTCGACAAGCTCGGTCTCGCCTGGTCGCTCGATCTGCCCGGCGAGGTCACGCTCGAAGGCACGCCGCTCGCGGTCGACGGCAAGCTCTATTTCTCGGGTTCCTATGCCGCAGTCTATGCGGTCGACGCGGCCAGCGGCAAGCTGCTGTGGAAGTTCGATCCCGAGACCTGGAAGCACAATCCCGACAAGATGCACTTCTCGTTCGGCGCCAACCGCGGTGTCGCTTACGAGAACGGAAAGGTCTTCGTCGCTGGGCTCGACGGCCGCGTGTTTGGGCTAGACGCCGCGACGGGCAAGCAGCTCTGGGAAGCGGATTCGATCCCGCCGGGCAATCTCAACATCAGCACCGGCGCGCCGCGCGTGATGAACGGCAAGGTGATCATCGGCAACGGCGGCGCCGACTTCGGCGCGCGCGGCTTCGTCACCGCCTTCGACGCCAATACCGGCAAGCAGCTCTGGCGCTTCTTCACCACGCCGGGCACCGCCGAGCAGAACAAGGGCGATGCGGCGATGGAAGCCGCGGCCAAGACCTGGGGCGCCGATTTCACCAAGCACGGCGGCGGCGGCGGCACCGCCTGGAACGGGATGACTTTCGATCCCGAAACCAACCGCGTCTACATCGGCGCGGGCAATGCCGGCGCCTACGACCCGCTGGTCCGCGATCCCGGCGATCCCAAGGGCGACAACCTCTACACCAGCTCGATCGTCGCGCTCGACGCCACGACAGGCAAGTACCTCTGGCACTACCAGGAAAACCAGCGCGACAGCTGGGACTACAAGGCGACGCCCAACATCCAGATGGCGACGCTCAATATCGACGGCAAGCCGCGCAAGGTGCTGATGCACGCGCCGACCAACGGCTTCTTCTATGTGCTCGACCGCGACACCGGCAAGCTGATCAACCAGCCCGGCAAGACCACGGTGATCAACTGGGCCAAAGACATCGACATGAAAACGGGTCGGCCCAACGAGTATCCGAACATCCGTTACGAGACGGGCCTGACCGAGATCTGGCCGGGTACGATCGGCGGGCACAACTGGCAGGCGATGAGCTACAGCCCGCGCACCGGCCTGGTCTATATCCCGATCCAGCAGATCGGCGCGCGCTTCGCCAAGAATGGCAAGGCCAGCGAGAACGCGTTCAACGTCATGGGCCTGCTGCTCGAGCCGATCGTCCAGAAGCCCGGCGACGGCCACGGCTATCTCGTCGCCTGGAATCCGGTCACGCAGAAGGAAGCCTGGCGCGTCGAGAACAAGAACCTGTGGAACGGCGGCACGCTGGCGCTAGCCGGCGGCCTAGTGTTCCAGGGCACGGCCGAAGGCACGTTCAACGCTTATGACGCCAAGAGTGGCAAGAACGTCTGGCAGTTCAACGCCGGCCTCGGCATCATCGCCGCACCGATGAGCTACAGCGTCAATGGCAAGCAGTATGTCTCGGTCCTGGTCGGCTACGGCGGCACAACGGCGGCCTATGGCGACTTCATGAACGTCGGCTGGAAGTACGGCCAGCAGCCGCGCCGGCTGCTGACTTTCGCGATCGGCGGCACGGCCAAGCTCGCGCCCACGCCCGGCCCCGACATGAAGGTCCACGCGGTCGACGATCCCAAGCTCGTGCTCAACGAGGCCGACGTCCAGGCCGGCAAGCAGGCCTCGGTGGCCTGCGCCGCCTGCCATGGCATCGGCATGCAGGCGACCGGCACGCCCGGGCCGGACCTGCGCGAATCGGGCATCGCGCTCGATCTCGAAAGCTTCAAGCAGCTGCTGCGCAGCGGCGCGCTGATGCAGAACGGCATGCCGAAGTTCGACACGCTGACCGACGAACAGATTCGCCAGATCCACGCCTACATTCGCGCCAAGGCGCGCGAGCAGCTCGGGCTCCGGCAGAAGGACAATTCGCGGCCGGCCAACGTCAGGCTGTAGCGACTTCGATCTTCCCCATTCGGACGGCCGGATGGGGAGGATTTTCACCATCGCCCCTGCGATCACGCCTTTCCCCGGTTGCCGGCCGCGCGCTCTCGCGTCATGACCGCGCGCATTGGTTTTCCGAGCGATATTCCGGCGAGAGGAACGACATCATGAGCGATATTCTGGGCTACAAGGGCAAGCGCGTCATCGTCAGCGGCTGCTTCTCGGGCATGGGCGAGGCGACCGCAAAGATCCTGCTCGATCTCGGCGCCGAAGTGCACGGGCTCGACTTCAAGGAATCGACGCTTCCCCTCGCCTCGTTCAACCAGATCGACCTGCGCGACGCCGCTTCGATCGAAGCCGGTGTCGCCAAGATCGGCGGTAAGGTCGACGGCCTGTTCAACTGCGCCGGCCTCGCTGGCGGCGGCGCCTTCCCGCCGATGGACACCTTCAAGGTCAACTTCATCGGCACCCGCCACCTGACCGACACCGTCCTGCCGCTGATGGGCCAGGGCGGCGCCATCGTCTCGATCGCCTCGACCGGCGGCCTCGGCTGGAGCCGCCGCATTCCGACGCACATGGAACTGCTCCAGGTCCAGGGCTTCGACGCCGCCGTCGCCTGGGCCGAAGCGCATATGGACCAGGTCGCCGAGGGCTATGCCTTCTCGAAGGAAGCCGTGATCGTCTGGACCCAGTTCATGGGCGCGCAGCTGATCAAGAAGGGGATCCGCATCAACTGCTCGCTGCCCTCGCCTACGCAGACGCCGATGATGGCGACCTTCCACGCGACCTCGGGCAAGGACATCGTCGACGCCGCCGCCGAGCCGCTCGGACGCTACACCACCGCCGCCGAGCAGGCCGGCCCGCTGGTCCTGCTGAACTCCGATGCCGCCGGCGTCGTCAACGGCGTCGTGCTGCCGGTCGATGGCGGCTTCATGGGCGGCCTCACCACCGGCCAGGTCGACATCAGCAAGATGATGGGTGGCGCCCAGAAGCAGGGCTGAGCGCCGTGCCCGCCTACATGATCCTCATTCGCGACGAGCCTGTGCACGACGCGGATGAGATGGCCGAATACCAGCGCAAGAACCGCGAGCCGAACGACGATCGGCCCTACGCGATGAAGCCGCTGGTGGCCTATGGCGAGATGGTCGCCGTCGAGGGCACGGTTCCCGACGGCGGCGTCATGCTCGAATTCCCGAGCATCGAGGAAGCCCAGGCCTGGTACAACAGCCCCGGCTATCAGAAGGCGTTGCCGCACCGGCTGAAGGCCGCGGACTACCGCGCCTTCATCGTCCAGGGCATGTGATCGAAAGCCCTCCCCATCCGGGAGGGCTTTTTCCTTAGATCCCCAACGAAGACAGCGCGCCGCCATCGACGCGCAAATCGCAACCGGTGACGAAGCCCGCCCGCGGTGAAGCGAGGTAGACTGCCGCCGCCGCCAGTTCTTCGGGCCGACCGAGCCGCGTCAGCGCAGCGCCGGCCAGCATGGCTTCGGTCTGCGGGTTCTTCTCCCCCGCCATCATCGCCGTATCGATAAGGCCCGGCGACATCGAGACGATGCGCGCCTTGCGGTCACCGAAGCTCTTGGCCTCGCGCTTGGCGATCGCCCGCACCGCACGCTTCGACAGCGTATAGGCCGCGCCTTCGTTCGGCACGAGATGGCGCAGCTCCGCCGTTCCGCCCGCCGGCAGCGGCGCTTCGAAAGCGGCGTCGGCTTCGGGCGAGATCGGAAAATAGCTCGCCATCGAGGCAAACAGCACCACCGCGCCGCCTTCGGCCATGCGCGGCTTAACCGCGTCGACGATCGCCTGGGTGGCGTCGAGGTTGATCTCGAGCAGCTTGTCCTTGTCGCCGAAGATGGCCGGCGAGACGCCCGCCGTGTGGATGACCGCGCCGATCGACCGCGAACCAAGCTTGGCCAGCAGTCGCTCGGTGAAGGCGGGATCGGTGATCTCACCGCCCAGCAACTCAACCTTGGCGCCCTTGGCACGCAGCGCTTCGGCCACGGGGCCGAGCCGCGCTTCGTCGAGATCGCAGAGTAGCAGTTCGGGCCAGCCATCCTCGCCGAGCAATCGTGCGCAATGCGATCCCATGCCGCCGGCCGCGCCGGTCACGATCGCCACGCCCTCGGCGCGATTGAACTCTCCCATGGTCTTTCCTTTCGACAGGTGTGATGGAAGTCTGCTCGCCCACCGATGCCGCCGTCAAGGCTTGGCGTCTACCGACATTGCCCTTATCGCCTCCGCGACAACGGGAGAACGAACTTGACCGATGCGGTCCTCTACGAAGCCGACGATGAGGGCATCGTCACGCTGACGCTCAACCGGCCCGAGCTGCGCAATCCCATCACCGACCGCGAGGTGATCGACGGTTTGCTCGCCGCGCTCGAGCGGCTCGAAGCCGATCCGGCGGCGCGCGTCGCCATCCTCACCGGCGCCGGCAAGGGCTTCTCGTCGGGCGGCAACATCAACGAGATGAAGCCTGGTGGTAGCGTCAACGCCGGCACGCCGGTCAAGACGCGGATCGGCTACAAGCGCGGCGTACAGCGCCTGCCGCTCGCTTTCGCGGCACTGGAGGTACCGGTGATCGCCGCGGTCAACGGGGCAGCGATCGGCGCCGGCTGCGACCTCACCTGCATGTGCGACCTGCGCATCGCCGGCGAGAGCGCGAAGTTCGCCGAGAGCTTCGTCAAGCTGGGCCTGATCGCCGGCGACGGCGGCTCCTGGCTCCTGCCGCGCGTCATCGGTTGGTCCAAGGCCGCAGAAATGGCGCTGACCGGCGATATGATCGACGCTGCAGAAGCGCTAGCCTGCGGTCTTGTCTCGAAGGTGGTGCCCGATGCCGAACTGATGGATGCGGCACGCGCCCTCGCCCGTCGGATCGCCGCCAATCCTTCGCATGCCGTGCGCATGACCAAACGGCTGCTCTGGGAGGGTCGGCGCAGCGACCTCGCCAGCCTGCTCGAAATGGCCGCCGCGATGCAGGCCGCGGCGCATACGACTGCTGACCACGCCGAAGCCGTGGAGGCATTCCTGGCGAAGCGGAAGCCGGAGTTCAAGGGCGATTGACATCGGCAATGTGAAGGCGCACCTCATCATCACATTTCAATGTGATCAGCGAGTCGCTTTATGTCAGGCAATGTGATCGATCGTGTCCGCCAGCTCGTCGTCGACGGGGGCATGTCCAAGGCTGGCCTCGCCCGCGCCGCAGGCCTCCACGCCAACACGCTGCGCGACTGTACCGAAGACGGGTGGAATCCCACGACCGAAACGCTCGGCAAACTCGAACGCTTCCTCTTCGCCAATGACGACCGCCCGGTGCTGGCTCCGATCGAGGAGATCATCGACGAGGCGCGCAACGGCCGGATGTTCATCCTCGTCGACGACGAGGACCGCGAGAACGAGGGCGACCTCATCATCCCCGCGCAGATGGCAACGCCTTCGGCGATCAACTTCATGGCCACCCACGGCCGCGGCCTGATCTGCCTGACCTTGACCAGCGAACGCGTCGAGCAACTCGGCCTCGACCTGATGAGCCGCCACAACGGCACGCGGCACGAGACCGCCTTCACCATCTCGATCGAAGCGCGCGAGGGCGTCACCACGGGCATTTCCGCAGGCGACCGCGCCCGCACGATCAGCGTCGCGATCGACGGCAGCAAGGGCCGCGACGATATCGTCACGCCCGGCCACGTCTTCCCGCTGCGCGCGCGCGACGGCGGTGTTCTGGTCCGCGCGGGCCATACCGAGGCCGCAGTGGACATCTCGCGCCTCGCCGGGCTCAACCCCTCGGGCGTGATCTGCGAGATCATGCGCGACGACGGCACCATGGCGCGGCTCGAAGACCTGGTCGGCTTTGCGCGAATGCACGACCTCAAGATCGGCACGATCCGCGACCTGATCGCCTATCGCCGCAAGCACGACCACCTCGTCGTCAAGAAGGCCGAACTCGCTTTCAAGAGCCGTTGGGGCGGCGACTGGCGCGCCGTGACCTATTACAACAAGGCCACCGGCGACGAGACGATGGCTCTGGTCAAGGGCCGGCCCTCCGCCGACAAGCCGACCCTGGTGCGAATGCACACGCTGTCGATCTTCGCCGATATCTATGGCGAGGAAAGCGACCGCGGCGAACTGCTCCACCGCTCGATGGAACTCATCGGCGAAGAAGGCGCCGGCGTGATCGTCGTCATCAACCGGCCCATGCAGCGGCTGATGTCGCGCTCGATGGAGATCAAGGCCAGCGTCCGCGCCGGCGAGATGGCGCCGCCGCTCGAGGAGCTGCGCGACTATGGCGTGGGCGCCCAGATCCTCACCGAGCTCGGCGTGCACGACATGATCCTGCTGACCAACACGCACCATTCGCTGGTCGCGCTCGAAGGCTACGGCCTGTCGATCGTCGGCGAACGGGCAGTCGTCTAACGGCCATGACGCTGCGCACCGGTGCGGACGAAACGCGCTCGCCGAAGTATGCGCATGCCGAGCGTGAGCGGCGCTGGCTGGTCGATCCGCTCGGCCTGCCCGACTTGGCGGCAGCCGAACATGTTCTGGTTGAGGACCGCTACATCGATGGCACGCGATGCCGTCTGCGCCGGATAACGCACAGCGCCAGCGAGGTCACCGCCGTGAAGCTGACCAAGAAGTACGAGGCAGCCGATCCGCTGGCGCGGCCAATCGTGACCGCTTATCTCGATGAGGCCGAATTTGCCGTATTCGCCGCCCTACCTGCGAGGACGTTGACCAAGCGCCGGTATCACATCCAGGTAGACGGCCGCGAATTCAGCTACGATCGCTTTTCGGGGGCGCTTGACGGGCTGCATTTGCTAGAGATCGAATGGCCCGACGATGCTGGGCTTCGCGCGCTCCGGCCGCCGGAGTGGGCAATACGCGACGTCAGCGAAGACATACGTTACCAGGGCGGCACATTAGTCCGTGAAGGCATTCCAGGAGACTGAATTTGGGCAAGTTTCTCATCGTCGAAGCGCGCTTTTACGATCACCTCAACGACATGCTGATCGCCGGAGCCAAGGCGGCGATCAAGGCCGCAGGGCACAAGGCGGACGTGATAACCGTGCCCGGCGCGCTGGAAATTCCGGGTGCGATCGCGCTGGCCGAGCAGACCGGCGACTATGAGGGCTTCGTCGCGATCGGAGTGGTCATCCGCGGCGAGACCTATCACTTCGAGATCGTCGCCGGCGATCTGCGCGCGGCATCATGGCGCTGACCATGGACGGGATTGCCATCGGCAACGGCATCCTTACCGTGGAGAACGAAGCGCAGGCCATCGTCCGCGCTGATCCGAGCCAGAAGGACAAGGGCGGCGAAGCGGCCAAGGCGGCGCTGGCACTGCTCGCATTGAAGGAAAAATTCGGTGGCTGAAGCGCATCCCGGTAACGCACACCCGGCAATCGGCGGCATCAAGCTCTGCTTCGGCGGCAATGTCTTCGGCTGGACGCTGAACCGGGATCAGAGCTTCGAGATCCTCGACGCCTTCTACGAGGCCGGCGGCCGGATGGTCGACAGCGCCGAGGGCTATTCGTCGTGGATACCCGGCAACAAAGGCGGCGAATCCGAGACCATCATCGGCGAGTGGATGGAACTGCGCGGCGTCCGCAAGGACATGCTGATCGCCACCAAGACCGGTATGGGTGGGCCGCCCTATGCGCTGAAGCCCGAGAAGGTGGCTGCGGCGATCGAAGGCTCGCTGGAACGGCTGCGCACTGATTATGTCGACATCTACTATGCCCACCGCGACGACAAGACCACGCCGCTGGACGAGGTGATCTCGGGCTACGACGATCTGGTGAAGGCCGGCAAGGCGCGCGAGCTCGGTGCGTCCAACTATACGGCCGAGCGCCTCGGCGCGATCACCAAGCTGGCCGACCGCATGGGCATGACGCCCTTCACGGTGCTGCAACCCAAGTTCAATCTGGTCTGGCGTCACGAATTCGAAGGCGCGTTACAGGACCTCTGCATCGCGCGCGGCATCGCGGTGCTGCCCTATTACGGCCTGGCTTCGGCCTTTCTTTCGGGCAAGTTCCGCAAGCCCGAAGACCTGGAGGGCACGTCGCGAGGTGGTGGCGCGCGTGAATTCGCCGAGAACGGCGGATGGGCGATGCTGCCGGTGCTCGACCAGATCGCGGCCGAGACCGGTGCCACGCCCGCACAGGTCGCGCTCGCCTGGCTGCGCACCCAGCCCGCCGTCGCCGCGCCCGTCGCCAGCGCGAGCCGGAAGGAGCAACTCGCGGACCTGATCGGTTCTGCCCGGCTCGAGCTCGATGCCGCGCAGGTCGAGCGGCTGACTCGGGAATTTTCGCCCGCGGTCTAAGGCCGGCCCGGCAAACTGCCCGGCATGCTGTAGGTCACCTTGGCGCCGGGTCCGAGCGGCAAGTCCAACGCCACCCAGGCCGCGGTCAGCGCCGACCCGGCGAGGTAGAATGCTACGCTGTAGGGCAGCGTTGCCGACAGCAGCGTACCAAGCCGCATCGACGGCACCCAGCGCTGGCAGAAGATCAGCGTCAGCACGAAATAGGGATTGAGCGGCGAGATCAGGTTGGTGACGGTGTCACCGACCCTGTAGGCCGCCGTCGTCATCTCGGGCGACACGTCGAGCAGCATCAACATCGGCACGACGACCGGAGCCATTGCGGTCCACTTGGCCGAGCCCGACGCTATCAGGAAATCGAGCCAGGCCGATGCCGTTGTCAGCAGCGGCAGCAGCAGCGCCGGCGGTGCGTCGAGCGCGCGCAGCTGCGCTGCGCCCCGGATCGCCGTGATCGAGCCGAGGTTCGACCACCCGAACATCGCGACGAAGTGCGCGGCGAAGAACACCAGCACCAGATAGGGGAGCACGCCTTCGAGCCCCTTGGCCATCATGGCGACGAGGTCGCGGTGGCCGGCGATCGTTCCCGCGGCCTTGCCATAGGCCCAGCCCGTGACGAGGAAGAAGACCAGGAGCAAGCCGGCGAGGGCGCGATAGAACGGCACGATCTGCTGCCCCGGCGGCGCCGCGCGGTCGTAGAGCGGCGAATAGGCGGGATTGAGCATCAGCAGCCCGACCACACCGACGAAAACCAGCGCCGCCAGCCCTGCCGCCCTCAACCCCCGCTTTTCGACAGGCCCCAGCACCGGTTGATCGGTCGATGCGCTTTCGCCGCTTCCTTGCCACGGCCCCAGGCGGGGCTCGATGATGCGCGCGGTGATGAGCCAACCCAGGCCGATGAAGGTCGTGGCGATCGCCACGATGAACCACCAGTTGCCCAGCGGATTCATCTCCCACTTCGGCACGAGCAGATGCGCGCCGGTCTGGGTGATGCTCAGGATCAGCACGTCGTACTGGCCAGGCACCAGATTGCCCGCGAGTCCGGTCGCGCAGCCGACGAAGCCCAGAACGATGCCGAGCACGGGATTGCGCCCCGCCTGGGCAAAGACCAGTCCGGCAAGCGGGACATAGACGAGATAGCCGGCGTCGACCGCATGGGTCGTCAGCATGCCCAGCAGGATTATCACGGGCGCCAGCAGCGGGGCGGTATCCGCGCCGTCAGTCGGCGCAGCAGTGCGGTGATCAGCCCCGATTGCTCGGCCACGCCGGCACCGAGCATCAGCACGAGCACCAGACCGAGCGGCGGGAAGCCGGTATAGGTCTTGGGCATCTCGGTGAAGAACTGGCGGATCGAGGCTTCGGACAGCAGGCTCTTGGCCACCAGGATCTCGCCGGTGACCGGATTGGTCGCCGACCAGCCCTGCGCTGCGCCCAGCGCCGACACCGCCATCAGCAGAACGACGATCCCAGCGAACAAAGCCACGGGATCAGGCAAGGCATTGCCGAGCCGTTCGACCTTATCGAGGAAGCGCTCGCGCCAGCCAACGCGCCGTGCTTCCCCGCTAGATGACGTCGCCACTGCCCTTTTCCCCATTAGCCTGGGGCCAATAGAGGCGAAATTTTTCGCCCGGGCAATGGCTGCGCAGGATTACCCGGCAAGCCGGCCGAAGGCGGCCTCGCCGGCATATTCGGCGGCGTCACCCAGCTCTTCCTCGATACGGATGAGCTGGTTGTACTTGGCAAGCCGGTCCGACCGCGCGAGCGAGCCGGTCTTGATCTGGCCGCAGTTGGTGGCGACGGCGAGGTCGGCGATGGTCGAATCCTCGGTCTCGCCCGAACGGTGCGACATGACCGCGGTGTAGCCATTGCGCTGCGCGATCGAGACGGCTTCGAGCGTCTCGGTCAGCGTGCCGATCTGGTTGACCTTCACCAGCAGCGAGTTGGCCAGGCCCTTGCCGATCCCCATGGTCAGGCGCTTCGGGTTGGTCACGAAGAGGTCGTCGCCGACGAGCTGGACCTTGTTCCCGATCTTGTCGGTCAGCGCCTTCCAGCCCTCGAAATCGTCCTCGCCCATGCCGTCCTCTATCGAGATGATCGGATAGGCAGTGGTCAGGTCGGCCAGATAGTCCGCCATCTGCACCGGCGAGAGCGAGAGACCTTCACCGCTGATCTCGTACTTGCCGTTCTTGAAGAACTCGGTCGCGGCGCAGTCGAGCGCCAGCTTGATATCGCTGCCCAGCTTGAAGCCGGCCTTCTCGATCGAGGCGGCGATGAAGTCCAGCGCGGCGCGGGTGCTGGCGATGTTCGGAGCAAAGCCGCCCTCGTCGCCCACGGCAGTCGCCAGGCCCTTCTCGTGCAGGCCCTTCTTCAGCGTGTGGAAGATTTCGGCGCCCCAGCGCACGGCCTCGGCCAGCGTCGGCGCGCCGACGGGCATGACCATGAATTCCTGGAAGTCGATCGGGTTGTCGGCATGCTCGCCGCCGTTGATGATGTTCATCATCGGCACCGGCAGGACATGCGCCGAAACGCCGCCGACATAGGCATAGAGCGGCAGGCCGCGCGCCGCGGCCGCAGCCTTGGCGATCGCCAGGCTGGTACCGAGGATGGCGTTCGCGCCCAGGCGGCTCTTGTTCTCGCTGCCGTCGAGCGCGATCATGGTCAGGTCGATGTCGCGCTGGTCCTCGCCGTCGAGGCCGAGCAGCGTGTCGCGAATCTCGCCGTTCACGGCGTCCACCGCCTTCAGTACGCCCTTGCCGAGAAAGCGCGACTTGTCGCCATCGCGCAGCTCTACCGCTTCATGCGCACCGGTCGAGGCGCCCGAGGGCACGGCGGCGCGGCCGAAGCTGCCGTCATCGAGCAGAACGTCGACTTCCACAGTGGGATTTCCCCGACTGTCCAGGATTTCGCGGCCGTGTATGTCGATGATGGCGGTCATGCTGGTTTCTCCTGAATGGTGCAGCTGCGAAGACTTTCGGCGTCCTTAGCAGGGGAACTTTGGCAGGCAAGCCGCGTTGCAGCTTTGTCGTGCGACTTGTGTTACATTGAGGGCACAAGGTTCAGAATCGCGCTAACGGCGCTGGTGCCCAAGGAGGATAGAAGACATGGACGAGACTCTCGCAACTCCGGGAACCACGAGCGAGAAGCCGGCCAAGGAGCGCTTCGCCAAGGCGATCGAAGAGGCCAAGGCCGGCGCCCAGGCTCTGGGCAAGGAAGCGCAGGAGCGCGCCGATCTCTATCGTGAGAAAGTGACGTCGCAGAGTGGCGAATGGACCGCCCAGGCCAAGGAAAAGGCCACCGGCTATGCCAACGAAGGCAAGGCGCGCGCGAGCGAGGCAATCTCCGGGCTCGGCAAGCTCGTATCCGAAAATGCCGGCCTGATCGACGACAAGGTCGGCGCGAAATACGGCGACTATGCCCGTTCGGCTGCGCAGTCCCTGCAGGACGTCTCGGCGCGCCTCGACGAGAAGAGTCTCGACGACCTCGCCGACGATGCCAAGGAATTCGTTCGCCAGAGCCCAGGCCTCGCGATCGGCATGGCTGCAGTGGGCGGCTTCCTGATCGCACGCCTGCTGCGGGGATCGAGCGACTGACGCCTACGCAGCGGGGCGTTTGTTTATGGACGAGGATGAAGATCAGCCGGCCGTCGTGGCCGGCGAGGCGGCACGGCACCGCCATCTCGAGGACGATCTGCGCGGGCTGGTCGATCGCGGGCTGGCGTTCGCCCAGGCCGAAGTCGAGCTGCAGAAGGCGCGCGGGCTCTATGCCGCGGGCCGACTAAAGTGGATCGCCCTGCTGGGCGGTCTGGCACTGGTGCTACTATTCTTCTCTCTGGTGGCGCTGACCGTAGGTCTGGTCATTGCTCTCACACCGTTGCTCGGCGCCTTGGGAGCGACGCTGGCGGTCTTCAGCGGCTTGGTGATCGTGGCATTGGTCTGCGCACTGGTTGCGACGCGGCAATGGAAGAGCATGGTCCGGGCGCTGTCCAACGGGAGTGCCGACTAATGGGCGAGGCGCTCGAACGAGCCAAGGCCACGCGGAATGCAGCACATGACGCGTTGCAGCTGCAGCTCGCCCAAGTGCGCGAAGACCTCGCGGCGCGGGGTATCGGCGGCCGGATCGCCGACCGCGCGGGCGAAGTGGTTGCCGACGCGGCCGAGATAGCGAACGAGAACAAGGGCATCATCGCCGGAACCCTAACGGCAATCGCGCTTTGGTTCTTGCGTGGCCCAATCGTCGGCCTTGCTACCCGCCTCTGGGAGCGCGGCGATGATGACGACGAAGAAGATGACGACGAAAGGAATGACGATGACTGAGACCAATGTCGTGAAGCTGCCCGAGCGCAAGGTCGAAGAAGCCGGGAAAGCCGTCACCGATTTCGCCCGCGAGCATCCGGGCCTGGTCGTCGCCGGCGGCATCGCTCTCGGACTCGTCGCGGGGGCTCTGCTGTCGCGCGGCTCGGGACGCAAGCTGGCGCGCCATGCACTGACTCTGGCCGAAGTGGCAGGCACCGCGAGCATGGCGCTCGGCCGTCAGGCCATGGAACGTGCCGAAGATGCGGGCACCGGGCTGCGCCGCCAGGGCGAAGTCCTGGTGGAAAAGGCCGGCAATCTGCGCGGGCCGGCCGAGGAAGCCGTCGACAATGCCAGCGAGGCGGCACAGCGGCTGCTGCGCAAGGCGGTCGAGCTCGCAGGAAAATTGCGCGGCTGACCCCTTGCTCTTCGCACCTGCACAATAGTACAGGGAAGGTCCGTTTCCTCCCCAGGACTGACCCACAGAATGCAGAAACTCCACCTCGTGATGGGCGGCCGCGTCAGCGATCCGCAGGGCCTCGATTTCGTCAACCTGGAGAAGATGGACCTCGTGGGCATCTTTCCGGACTACGCCGCTGCCGAGGAGGCTTGGCGCGCCAAGGCCCAGGGCACGGTCGACGATGCCGAGATGCGTTATGTGATCGTCCATCTGCACCGGCTGCTGCAGCCGGAATTGCCGGAGGCCTGAAGCGCTGAGCCCCCGCGCAGGCGGGGGTCTCAGGCGGCCCAAAGCCAGCAATGAATGCCCGAGGTCCCCGCCTGCGCGGGGACACAAGCGATCAGATGAACTCGATCTTCTCGACGACGTAGAAGCGGTCGCCCGAGGGCACGGTAACCTCGATCTCGTCCTCGACCTTGCGGCCGATCATCGCCTTGCCCAGCGGCGAATTGTAGCTGATCCGCCCGATTTTCGCATCAGCCTCATAGGGCCCGACGATCTGGTAGCGCACCGGCTTGTCGTCATCGTCGAGCAGCGTCACCGTCGCCCCGAAGATGATGCGGTCGCCCGAAAGGCTGGCCGGGTCGATGATGTTGGCGCGGCTGACCTTATCCTCGAGATCGCCGATCATCGCCTCGACCTGGCCCTGGCGCTCCTTGGCCGCGTGGTACTCCGCGTTTTCGGAAAGGTCGCCGTGGGCGCGTGCTTCCTCGATCGCGTCGACGATCACGGGCCGCTCCTCACGCAGCGCTTTCAGCTCGGCGATCAGCTTTTCATAGCCTTCCGCCAGCATCGGCAGCTTCTCGACACTCGCCATATTCAATCTACCTCCTGGTCGCTCCCTGATCAGCGACTAAGCCACTCCCCCGTTCCACAAGGTAACGGGCCGTCCGTTGACATTTCCGGGGGGAGCTATCGATTCAGTTATAATAGGCTTGCAACGAACGCACTTCAAGCTGGCTGCCGCGCAGAGCTGCGATAGCTTCGGCAGCGGCAACCGATGCCGCCGCCGTGGTGAAGTACGGCACCTTGCCGTGCAGCGCCGAACCGCGGATCGATTGCGAGTCCTTGAGGCTCTGCCAGCCCTCGGTCGTGTTGAAGATCAGCGTCACTTCGCCGTCGATGATCCGGTCGACGATGTGCGGTCGGCCTTCGGCAACCTTGTTCACGCGCTCCACCGGCAGGCCGGCATCGGCGAGATAACGCTGCGTGCCGCCTGTGGCGACGATCGTGAAGCCGAGCTCGATGAGCCTCTGCACGGCGGGCAGGATCACCGGCTTGTCGGTGTCCTTGACCGAAACGAAGACCGTGCCGCCCTGCGGCAGGATGGTTCCCGCGCCGAGCTGTGACTTGGCGAAAGCCGTGGCGAAATCGAGGTCGATGCCCATGACCTCGCCGGTCGACTTCATCTCGGGCGACAGCACGGGATCGACGCCAGGGAAGCGCGCGAAGGGGAACACGGCTTCCTTGACCGCCATATAGGGCAGATCGCGCTTGAACGGCGGGAAGGTCGCCAGCTTCTCGCCCGCCATGACGCGCGCGGCGATCTTGGCGACCGGCTGGCCGATCGCCTTGGCGACGAAAGGCACGGTGCGCGAGGCGCGCGGGTTGACCTCGATCAGGTAGACTTGTTGTCCCTCTGGGCCGTCCTTCACCGCGAACTGGATGTTCATCAGACCCTTGACGCCCAGCGCGAAGGCCAGCTTCTCGGCCTGGCGTTCCATCTCAGCAATGATCTCGGCCGACAGGCTGTAGGGCGGCAGCGTGCAGGCGCTGTCGCCCGAATGGATGCCCGCTTCCTCGATGTGCTGCATGACGCCGGCAACGACGACCTGCTGGCCGTCGCAGAGCGCGTCGACGTCGCATTCGATCGCATCGCGCAGGTACTGATCGATTAGCACCGGGCTGTCGCCCGAGACCTGGACCGCGGTGGTGATGTAGTCGTCGAGCTGCGCCACGCTGTCGACGATCTCCATCGCCCGGCCGCCGAGCACATAGCTGGGGCGCATCAGCACCGGGAAACCGATGCGCAAGGCGACGGCCACGGCCTCGTCGCGGCTACGGGCGATACCGTTCTCAGGCTGACGCAGGCCCAGCTTCTCGACCAGCGCTGCGAAGCGCTCGCGGTCTTCGGCGAGGTCGATAGCGTCGGGCGAAGTGCCGAGGATCGGAATGCCGGCGTCTTCGAGCGCCTGGGCCAGCTTGAGCGGGGTCTGCCCGCCGAACTGGACGATGACACCGACGAGTTCGCCGTTCTGCTGCTCGACGCGCAGGATCTCGAGCACGTCCTCGGCGGTCAGCGGCTCGAAATAGAGCCGGTCCGAGGTGTCGTAGTCGGTGCTCACGGTTTCGGGGTTGCAGTTGATCATGATCGTCTCGTAGCCGGCCTCGGCCAGCGCGAAGCAGGCATGGACGCAGCAATAGTCGAACTCGATGCCCTGGCCGATGCGGTTGGGGCCGCCGCCGAGGATGACGATCTTGCGCCGATCGCTGGGCGCGGCCTCGTTCTCCGGCTCGCCGAACATCGGTGCTTCGTAGGTCGAATACATGTAGGGCGTGACCGCCTCGAACTCGGCGGCGCAGCTATCGATGCGCTTGAACACGGGATGGACGCCGAGCTTCTGACGCAGCTCGCGGACTTCGTCTTCGCTCGTCGCGCCGGCCATGGCCTTCAATGCATCGTGCAGCAGGCCGTGCTTACGCGCACGCGTCTCGCCGAGACCGCCGGCGACACCAACCGAGCGGACGGCCAGATTGGCCAGGCGCCTGTCCGAGAAGCCCATCGCCTTGAGCCGGCGCAGTTCGGCCGCATCGAGCGGAAGCCCGTGCTCCAGGACCTGCGCTTCCTCGGCGATGATCTCTTCGATGTGACGCAGGAACCAGGGGTCGTAGGCCGTGACCGCGTTGATCTCGTCCACCGTGAAGCCCTCGCGGAAGGCCTGGCCGACGATCAGCAGCCGGTCCGGCGTTTGCCGGGCGAGCGCCGCGGTAATCTGGTCGCGGCTCGCGCCTTCGAGCTCGATCACGCGGTTGAAGCCGTCGAGCCCGGTCTCGAGACCGCGCAGCGCCTTCTGCATCGATTCCTTGAAATTCCGCCCGATCGCCATGACTTCGCCGACGGACTTCATGGCGGTGCTGAGCAGTGGCTCGGCGCCCTTGAACTTCTCGAAGGCGAAGCGCGGGATCTTGGTGACGACGTAGTCGATCGTCGGCTCGAAACTCGCCGGGGTGGCGCCGGTGATCTCGTTGGTGATTTCGTCGAGCGTATAGCCGACCGCCAGCTTGGCCGCGACGCGCGCAATCGGGAAGCCCGTGGCCTTCGAGGCCAGCGCCGACGAGCGCGACACGCGCGGGTTCATCTCGATGACGATCAGGCGGCCATCCTTCGGATTAACTGCGAACTGTACGTTCGAACCACCTGTTTCAACGCCAATTTCCCGCAGGACCGCGATCGATGCATTGCGCATGATCTGGTATTCCTTGTCGGTCAGCGTCAGCGCCGGGGCGACCGTGATCGAGTCGCCGGTGTGGACGCCCATGGGATCAACGTTCTCGATCGAGCAGATGATGATGCAGTTGTCGTGGCGATCGCGCACGACTTCCATCTCGTATTCCTTCCAGCCCAGCAGGCTTTCCTCGATCAGCACCTCGGTGGTCGGCGAGGCATCGAGGCCCGAACGGACGATCTTTTCGAACTCGGCCTTGTTGTAGGCGACGCCGCCGCCGGTGCCGCCGAGCGTGAAGCTGGGACGGATGATCGAAGGCAGGCCCGTGCGCTCAAGCACGGCGAAGGCCTCTTCGACATTGTGGGCAACGCCCGAACGCGCCGATTCCAGCCCGATCTTGTCCATCGCCTCGCGGAAGCGCTGGCGGTCCTCGGCCTTGTCGATTGCGTCGGCATCGGCGCCGATCATCTTGACGCCGTACTTCTCCAAGGTGCCGTCGTTGAACAGCGCCAGCGCGGTGTTCAGCGCAGTCTGGCCGCCCATCGTCGGCAGGACGGCGTCGGGGCGCTCCTTCTCGATAATCCGCGTGACGATCTCGGGCGTGATCGGCTCGACATAGGTTGCGTCGGCCATGTCCGGATCGGTCATGATCGTCGCGGGGTTCGAGTTCACGAGGACAACGCGATAGCCCTCCTCGCGCAGTGCCTTGATCGCCTGGGTGCCCGAATAGTCGAACTCGCAGGCCTGGCCGATGACGATGGGACCCGCGCCGATGACGAGGATCGAGGAGATGTCGGTGCGCTTGGGCATTAGTGCTTCCTCTGGGCCTCGGGAAGCGATGCTTCCCAGCCGTCGTATTGAATGCCGAGGTCCTGCGCGGCCGCGCAGACCTTGGGGATGATCGTGCCGAGCCAGGCCTCGTCGGTGACCGCCTCGATCGTGGCGATGCGCCCCGGATCGGTATTGGTCGACCGCGTGGCGAAGCCGAGCTGTCGGAGCCGGGTTTCGAGCGCCGGCATGCGGCCCTCCTCCCCGTAGAAATAGAAGTTCGCCTCACGCCTCTGGCCGAGGTCCGCCCCGCTCCGCTTCATCGCGGCGAGCACGGCGCGTGCGTCCTGCCCATTGCAGACGAAGTCCGCAGGCGCAGCGCAAGCCGCGCTCGCACTGGCTGCCAGGATGACCGGAAGGGAAGCGAGGCTGCGGATCATCTCAAGCCGACAACCGCGCGAATGCCGCTTCCCAGAACTCGGGACCCTCGGCTTCTGCCTGGACGAGGATCGGATCACTCTCGCGCTCGGCCTTGAGAAAGGCCTTGTAGGCAGGCTCCTGGAACTGGTGCATCGAGCCGCCGAACTCGTTCTGCTTGGTCGAATAGGCACCGACTTCGATCAGCCGGTCGACCAGGGCCACGGCCGCGGCCTTCGCCTTCGAATGGACCGGACGGCCGAACTTGCGCGTCGCCACCTGGACCTTGTCGGCGAAGATCAGCGTCAGCTCGCCATGCGGATAGAACCGCGGCGCGGCGCTGAACTGCGCGGCATCGGTCGCGACGTAGTAGGCATAGACGTGCTGTTCGAGTTCGGTGAGGCTCACTTCAACATCTCCACGAAAGTCTGGAACAGGTAGAAGCTGTCCTGCGGGCCGGGGCTGGCCTCGGGGTGGTACTGTACGCCGAAAGCCTGCTTGTCCTTGACCGCGAGGCCGCAGTTCGAGCCGTCGAACAGCGAGACGTGGGTCTCGATCACGGTGTCGGGCAGGTTCGTGTTGTCGACCGCGAAGCCGTGGTTCATCGAGGTGATCTCGACCACGTCGTCGAACAGGCGCTTGACCGGATGGTTCGCGCCGCGGTGGCCCTGGTGCATCTTGGTCGTGGTCGCGCCCGCGGCGATGCCGAGCATCTGGTGGCCGAGGCAGATGCCGAAGATCGGCACGTTACGTTCGAGCAGCGCCTGGATCACCGGCACGGCATAGGCGCCGGTCGCGGCCGGATCACCCGGGCCGTTCGACAGGAACACGCCGGCAGGTTCGAGCGCGAGGATCGCTTCGAGCGAGGTCTGCGCTGGCACCACGGTGACGCGCGCGCCGGCCTTCACCAGGTTTCGGAAGATGTTGTCCTTGGCGCCGTAGTCGATCGCGACGACATGCGGGCGCGTATCGCGCGGGCTGCGGGCAAAACCCTTGCCCAGCGTCCAGACGCCGCCTTCCCAGCCCTCGTTCGCCGTGCGCGAGACGACGCGGGCGAGGTCCATGCCTTCGAGGCCCGGCCAGTCCTGCGCGCGCTTGATCAGCGCCGGGATGTCGAACTGGCCATAGGGATCATGCGCGATGACCGCATTGGGCGCGCCCGACAGGCGGATGCGGCGGGTCAGCGCGCGGGTATCGATGCCCGACAGGCCGATCTTGTTCTTGGTCTTGAGCCAGTCGCCGAACTCACCGCGCGAGCGGAAGCTCGACGGCGCGGTCAGGTCCTCGCGCACAACGCAGCCGACGGCGCCGTCGACCTGCGATTCAAGGTCCTCGTCGTTGACCCCGACATTGCCGATATGCGGAAAGGTGAAAGTGACGATCTGCGCCGCATAGGACGGATCGGTCATGATCTCCTGATAGCCGGTCATCGAGGTGTTGAAGCAGACTTCGCCCACCGACTGGCCGACCGCGCCGAAACCGCGGCCCCAGGCAACATGACCATCCGCTAGGACCAGAACGCCGGTTGCGCCTTTGGGTTGTGGCGCGTGCGAAAGGGCGGCGTCGGCCATTATGGGGCGCTCCGTTGAGAGGTTTTCCAGCGATAGGTGCTAAGGCCCGGCCGCTAGACCCCATGGTGCAGTGCGTCAACCTAGGAAAAAATGAAACGGGGGACTAGATACGCCAATTCCGCCGCTCCCCTGCGGCGAACACTCGCTTCTGATACAGGATTACCAGGAAAATGCTCCGCGATTCGATCAAGGCCGCGCAGGTCACCGCCATGAAAGCCGGCGACAAGCCCCGCCTCGCCACTGTCCGCCTCATCCTCGCCAAGCTCAAGGACCGCGACATCGAGCTGCGGACCGCCGCGAGCCTGCCCGACGACGACACACTGGTGGTCGAAGTGCTGCAGAAGATGGTCAAGCAGCGCCGCGAATCGATCGCGCTCTACGAACAGGGCGGCCGCCAGGAACTCGCCGATGCCGAAGCCGCCGAACTGGTGGTGATCGAGGACTTCCTGCCCCAGCAGCTCAGCGAAGCCGACACCGCCGCAGCGATCGAGGCGATCAAGGCCGAACTCGGCGCTTCGGGCATCAAGGACATGGGTAAGGTGATGGCCGAGCTCAAGGCGCGCCACGGCAGCCAGCTTGACATGAGCAAGGCGAGCGGGCTGGTGAAGGCCGCGCTGGCCTGAGGAATCACGGCGGCAGCGGGGACCGACACAGAACCGCAACGTGCAGTAGTTAACGCTGCCTCAATCATTCTGGATTGGGGATTCCATGAAGCTGCTCACCACTCTCGGCGCTGCCGCCGCTGCTCTCGCTTTCGCCGCGCCCGCACAGGCGACGGAGCTCAACTTCGTCATCACCGGCGACTACAACGCGATCTTCCGGATCGATTCCAATCCGATCCCCGATCCGCTGTACATCACCGACGGATACAACTTCGCGATCACCCACGTCGCCGGGTTCGCGGACTCGAGCAATGGCTTCGCCGATCTCACCTTCTTCATCGGCAGCGTCGGTGGCGGCCTGCTGATCTCGGACAACGGCGATCCGTTCACCTGGCTGTTCGACGCCGCGAGCGCGCAGATCTATTCGGGCACCGAAGGCGCGCCCAGCTTCGCGCCGGGCGTCTATCAGATGGACGGCCTCAGCACGCGCGGCAATTTCACGCTGACGATCACCAACAACGTGCCGGAACCCGCGACCTGGGCGATGATGATCGCCGGCATCGGCCTGACCGGCGCCGCGCTGCGCCGCTCGCGCAAAACCGTGTCGGTGCGCTACTCCACGATCTGAGCACCGGCATCGGACGGACCGTTTTATCGGCGGATTGCGCAACCTCGCATATGGAGCTAGGGCGCAATCCGCTATAATCCTGTCCAATGAGCCTTAGCCCTCAATGGTTGGATGAACTGAGGTCGCGAATCACGCTTTCCAGCGTGATTCAGCGCACGACTCGGCTGACCAAGGCCGGGCGCGAGTTCAAGGCCTGCTGCCCGTTCCACAACGAGAAGAGCCCGAGCTTCTACGTCAACGATGAGAAGGGCTTCTACCACTGCTTCGGCTGCGGCGTGCACGGCGACGCGATCCGCTGGATGACCGATCAGCGCGGGCTCGGCTTCATGGATGCGGTGAAGGAACTCGCCGCCGAGGCAGGGCTGGATGTCCCCGCCCCCGATCCGCGCGCGGCCGAAGCCGCGGTGCAGCGCGACTCGCTGCATGATGTCACCGCCGCGGCGCAGAAGTGGTTCATGGACTGCCTCGCCGCACCCGAGGGCGAGAAGGCGCGCGCCTATCTCGCCACGCGCGGCTTCGATGCGCATACGGTGCAGCGGTTCGGCTTCGGCTTCGCCCCTGAGGGACGCCAGGCGCTCAAGGGCGCACTCGGCCAGTTTCCCGAGGACAAGCTGATCGAGGCAGGCCTCCGGATCACCGTCGACGACAAGGAACCCTACGACCGGTTCCGCGGTCGACTGATGCTGCCGATCGAGGATGCGCGCGGCCGCGTCATCGCCTTCGGTGGGCGCATCCTCGACAAGAGCAAAACTGACGCTCCCAAATATCTGAATTCGCCCGATACCCCACTCTTCGACAAAGGTCGCACGCTCTACAACCTGCACCGCGCCGGCCCGGCATCGCGCCAGACCGGGCGGCTGATCGTGGTCGAGGGTTACATGGATGTGATCGCTCTCGCCGCGGCGGGCTTCGGCGAGAGCGTCGCGCCGCTGGGAACGGCATTGACCGAGCGGCAGATCGAGATGGTCTGGCGCCTCGTCGAAACGCCGATCCTCTGCTTCGACGGCGACGCCGCCGGTCAGCGCGCGGCTATGCGCGCCATTGCTCGCGCCCTGCCCCTGCTCCGCCCGGCGCACAGCCTGCGGATCGTCCGGCTCCCTTCTGGGCTCGACCCCGACGACCTGATCAAGCGCGACGGCCCGCGCGCGATGGAAGAAGTGCTGCAGGGCGCGCGCAGCCTGATCGACACGCTCTGGGACCACGAGCGCGATGCGCTGCCGCTGAACACGCCCGAGGACAAGGCCGGGCTCAAGGCGCGCCTGCTCGCCCATGTCGAGACCATCGCCGATCCTGACATCAAATCGCTCTATCGCCGCGAACTGCTCGATCGTTTCGCCGCTTTCGCCTATCCGGCCCGCGAGCAGCGTCCGCAGTCGAACTGGCAGCCGGGCGGGAGTTCGAGAGGCAGCGGCAACTGGAAGGACAAGCGCCGGGCTTTCCCTGCCAATCCGGCCAACAACCACTCCGCCCGCCTGCTCCGCGTCGCCAATGGCGGTGCGCGCGATGCCTTGTCGGCGGCAATCCTCACCGGCCTGATTCGCTACCCCGCCGAGATCGCACGCCATGCCGATGCCCTGGCACGCTGCACGGATATCGAAGCACGCTTCGACTTGCTGCTCGATGCCTGCGATCACGGCCAAGCGCTTGAAAGCGATGCCCTTGCCACCATATTGGCCCGGCAAGGACAGACACTGCCCTCCCCATCGGACTATAGCGGCATGCGTTTCGGTTTCCTGAGCCCGGATATGGCAGCGCCTCAGGCGTGCGCCGAACTGGCCCAGGCGATCGAATTGCTGGTCGAACGCCCAGCGCTCGAAACTGCGCTGGCCGATGCGACCGAACGGTTAAACCGTGAGTTTACCGATGAGGCCTATGCGGAGCAGCAGCGTTTGCTGAAGAGAAAACTGGAATTTAATGCGCGTCTCGGGCAAATGGCCAGCGCGCGCGCCGCATTGTCTTCGGACGATGCCACCAACACCATGGCGGAATAATGGACGACGATCAGAACGAAGACATGCAGGGCGACAAGGGCGAAGGCGATTCGCCGCTGATCGATCTCAATGATGCCTCGATCAAGAAACTGATCGCCCGCGCCAAGCGGCGCGGCATCATTACCTATGACGAACTGAACGAAGCCCTGCCGCAGGACATGTCTTCCGACCAGATCGAGGACATCACTTCTGCGCTCAACGAGATGGGCGTCAACATCGTCGAGAGCGACGAGGATGCCGTCGATCCCGAAGAGAAGGAAGTCGACGAGGTCGAAGATTCCGACGGTATCTCCGAGCGCCCCGCGCTCGAGAAGAAGAAGGAAACGATCGAGCGCACCGACGATCCGGTGCGCATGTACCTGCGCGAGATGGGCGCGGTCGAGCTGCTCAGCCGTGAGGGCGAGATCGCCATCGCCAAGCGCATCGAGAGCGGCCGCGACACAATGATCCTGGGCCTCTGCGAGAGCCCGATCACCTTCCACGCGATCATCATGTGGTCCGAAGCACTGAACAACGGCGAGATGCAGCTGCGCGAGATCCTCGATCTCGACGCCATGCTCTCGAAGGAACCGAAGCCCGAGAACCTCACCGAGGACGGCGAAGAGGTCGACGGCGAGATCAGCGAAGCCACGGCCGGCCCTTCCTACAAGGAAGAGGAAGAGCCCGAGGAAGAGGAAGTCGCGGACCCCGACGAGGACGAGGACGGCATCGAACGCCGCGCCCGCCGCCCTGTCGAAGAAGAGGAAGAGGACAACACCCTCAGCCTCGCGCAGATGGAAGCTCAGCTCAAGCCCGAAGCGCTCGAGAAGTTTGCCAACATCACCGACCTGTTCCGCAAGTTCGAGAAGATCCAGGGCGAGCGCCTCGACGCGATGGGCATCGGCAACGATTTCCCTGCGGCCAAGGAAAAGCAGTACCAGCAGCTGCGCGAAGACCTCACTGCGCAGGTCGAGAGCGTGCAGTTCCACGCGACCAAGATCGAGTTCCTGGTCGACAACCTCTATGCCTTCAACCGCCGCCTGACCGCGCTCGGCGGCCAGATGCTGCGCCTGGCTGAGCGCCACAAGGTGCCGCGCAAGGACTTCCTCGACTGCTACGTCGGCCGCGAGCTCGACGATCACTGGCTGCAGGACATGTCGAAGCGCGACAAGAAGTGGGCTGCTTTCGCTGAGAACGAGGCCGACGCGGTCGAGCGCATCCGCGCCGAAGTGTCGGACATCGCCTCGGCCACGGGCATGTCGCTTCCCGAGTTCCGCCGCATCGTCAACATGGTGCAGAAGGGCGAACGCGAGGCGCGCATCGCCAAGAAGGAAATGGTCGAGGCCAACCTGCGCCTCGTGATTTCCATCGCCAAGAAGTACACGAACCGCGGCCTGCAGTTCCTCGACCTCATCCAGGAAGGCAACATCGGCCTCATGAAGGCGGTCGACAAGTTCGAGTACCGCCGCGGCTACAAGTTCAGCACCTATGCGACCTGGTGGATCCGTCAGGCGATCACCCGCTCGATCGCCGATCAGGCGCGCACGATCCGTATCCCGGTCCATATGATCGAGACGATCAACAAGCTGGTCCGCACGAGCCGCCAGTTCCTCCACGAGCAGGGCCGCGAGCCCACGCCCGAGGAAATGGCCGAGCGCCTGTCGATGCCGCTCGAGAAGGTTCGCAAGGTGATGAAGATCGCCAAGGAGCCGATCTCCCTCGAAACGCCGATCGGCGACGAGGAGGATTCGCACCTCGGCGATTTTATCGAGGACAAGAACGCGATCATCCCGGTCGACGCGGCTATCCAGGCGAACCTCAAGGAAACGGTCACCCGCGTCCTTGCCAGCCTGACCCCGCGCGAGGAACGCGTGCTGCGCATGCGCTTCGGCATCGGCATGAACACCGATCACACGCTCGAGGAAGTCGGCCAGCAGTTCTCGGTCACCCGCGAGCGTATCCGCCAGATCGAAGCCAAGGCGCTGCGCAAGCTCAAGCACCCGAGCCGGTCGCGCAAGATGCGGTCGTTCCTCGACCAGTAAGATCGGTTTTGGACCAATAAATCGCTGCTAACCAAGTCTCTTGGACAGCGTTAAATAGGCCATACAGCATCCCCCGTTCGCAGAAGTGCATGGCGCGCTTCCATGAACGGGGGATTTTTCATGAGATCGGTTCTTTTTGCTTTGGCTCTTGCCTCGTCGGTTGTCCCTATTCAGGTTTCCGCGGCTTCTCGGCAAGACAACTGCGGGTGCGTTACAACGGCTCCTGAAGCACCCGTCGATCCCGTGAACATGGAACTCGCGCGCACGCTCGTCAGGACCATCACTCCCAGGCAGGACGCACAGGGCGATTTCAACGATCAGATCCGTCGGATGGCCAGCTTCGAGCGCATCGCGGACGAGGGTCTGAGTGAGGGCATAAAGGCCGATCTCGAAAGCATGCTGCTCAAAATCGAACCGATCGTTCTTCGCCACTTGGATAAAATCGAAGAAGCCACCACGCTGGCCTATGCGCGCAAGTTCACGCCGGCAGAGTTGCAGGCAGCGACAGCCTTCGCCAAGACCACAGAAGGAAGAGCATTCCTCTCGCGCGTGTATGAAGTTCCCTATGATTCGGCGATCCTGCAGGAGCAGGCTTCGCTCATGACGGAACTTGCCCCCGCGATGGCCGATTTCCAGGTTGCCACGTGCAAACGTCAAACGGCGGCGCGGGTTGCCGCTGGCGAGAAAAGGGCAAAGTGCCGCATGGCTTGAGCCCGTAGTACCATATTTGTCGGTCGCGAACGGGAACCCTTGGCCCTCAACGACGTTCTATTAGTGGTCGAAGAATGGAAATCGCGAGTAAGATGCCTTCGATCCGAAGGTATCTGAACGGAGCCCCGCCGCAGAAATGTGACGGGGCTCTCCATTTGTGGCCGATTGCCCGCAGCACCGCGCAACGCTAGCCTGCCCGCGGGAGCATGCCATGAACGACGAAATCCGCGAACTGATCGACCGTCAGCAGATATGGGACTGCCTGCAGCGCTGCGCGCGCGGGATGGACCGGCTCGACGAGGAACTGGCCCTGTCGGCCTATCATTCCGGCGCGATCGAGGATCACGGCCCGATGATCGCGCCGTGCGAGCAGTTCGTGCCCAACGTCATCGGCTTTCACCGTCAGGGCGAACTGGCGACGCAGCATACGCTGGCGAACCACTATTGCGACCTCGACGGTGATGTCGCCCACACCGAAACCTACGTCGAGTGCCTGTCGGTCCTGCCCGGCGGCAAGGCCCGCATCGGCTACGGCCGCTTCGTCGACCGTCTGGAGAAGCGCGACGGCCGCTGGGGCATCGTCAGCCGGGTCAGCCTGCCGACCGGCACGATCGAGGCGCTGACGGTCGACGTCCATGCCGGTGCGACCTATCTGCCAGGCACGCTCGTCCGCTCTTCGCGCGACCGCAGTGACCCGTCCTACCTGCGCCCGCTGCCGGTGACGCGGGGCTGATTTTGAAAGGGGCTGGCTTTACAAATTCGGCCTGAAACTCTATGTGCGGCGCATCGCGTAACTGACGAGGCAGGCGGAGCACCGCCGTGGAGCGCGATCCTGGTATGCCGCTCGTCTGGGCACTCTCCTGACCAACGAGACGTGCCGTGCCTGCATTCCGAATCACCGTCGTGACCATGGCCGGGGCTGGCCTTCCGGCACCCGCGGGCTTAAGGGGCGCTCTCACCGATTCCCCCTTATTCAGCGGATAGCCCCATGCGCATCGCCATCGCTTCCGACCACGCCGCCGTCGACCTCAAGGCCGAACTGCGCGAGTACCTGATCGAACTCGGCCACGAGGTCGCCGACCTCGGCCCGCAGACCGCCAATCGCGTCGATTACCCCGACTATGGCTACAAGCTGGCCGAAGTCGTCGCCGACGGCACGGCCGACCGCGGTGTCGCGCTCTGCGGTTCGGGCATCGGCATCTCGATCGCGGTCAACCGCAACCCGGCGCTGCGCTGCGCGCTCGTCTCCGAGCCGCTGTCCGCCGCGCTGGCGCGCGAGCACAACGATGCCAACGCCATCGCCATGGGTGCGCGGCTCACCGGCATCGACATGGCCAAGGCCTGTCTCGACGCCTTCCTCACCACCGATTTCGGCGGCGGCCGCCACACCGGCCGCGTCGACAAGCTCTCCAACCCGAACATCAGGCAGACCGCATGACCACCTCAGAGATGACCGCCGTCCGTTCCAAGGGCTTCTTCACCAGCAGCCTCGCCGAAGCCGACCCCGAGATATCGGGCTGGATCGGCAAGGAACTCGGCCGCCAGCGTGACAAGATCGAGCTTATCGCTTCCGAGAACATCTGCTCGAAGGCCGTGCTCGACGCCGCGGGCTCGATCCTCACCAACAAGTACGCCGAAGGCTATCCGGGCAAGCGCTACTACGGTGGCTGCGAATATGTCGACGAGATCGAGACGATCGCGATCGAGCGCGCCAAGCAGCTGTTCGGTTCGCAGTTTGCCAACGTGCAGCCGAACTCGGGCAGCCAGATGAACCAGGCCGTGTTTCTGGCGCTGCTCAATCCGGGCGACACCTTCATGGGGCTCGATCTCAACGCCGGCGGTCACCTGACCCACGGCTCGCCGGTCAACATGAGCGGCAAGTGGTTCAACCCGGTGCCCTATACGGTGCGCCCCGACGATCACCTGATCGACATGGACGAAGTCGCGCGCATCGCGCGTGAGAACAAGCCCAAGCTGATCATCTGCGGCGCCACCGCCTATTCGCGCACCTGGGACTTCAAGCGCTTCCGCGAGATCGCCGACGAAGTGGGCGCCTATCTGCTCGCCGACATGTCGCACTTCTCGGGACTGGTCGCGGGCGGCGTGCACCCCTCGCCCGTGCCGCACGCCCACGTCACGACGACGACAACGCACAAGTCGCTGCGCGGTCCGCGCTCGGGCATCATCCTGTCGAACGACGAGGCTATCGCCAAGAAGATCAACTCGGCGATCTTCCCCGGCCTCCAGGGCGGCCCGCTGATGCACATCATCGCCGCCAAGGCCGTGGCCTTCGCCGAAGCGCTCCAGCCCGAGTTCAAGGCCTATGCCAAGGCCGTGGCCGAGAACGCCAAGGCGCTCGCCGCCAGCCTGCAGGCACAAGGCCTCGATATCGTCTCGGGCGGCACCGACAACCACCTGATGCTGGTCGACCTGCGCCCCTACAACGCCAAGGGCAAGCACGCCGAGAAGGCGCTCGATCGCGCCTCGATCACCTGCAACAAGAACGGCATCCCCAACGACCCGGAGAAGCCCTTCGTCACCTCGGGCATCCGCCTCGGGACCCCGGCCGGCACTACGCGCGGCTTCGGCGTCGAAGAGTTCACCCTGATCGGCAAGCTGATCGCCGAGGTCGTCGAAGGCCTGCGCAAGAACGGCGATGAAGGCGATGCCCAGGTCGAGGCTTCGGTCGCGGCGCGCGTCGAGGAGCTTTGCGCCAAGTTTCCGATCTACCAGGGGCTCTGACGCTTGCGTTGCCCGTTCTGCGCGCATGAGAACAGCCAGGTAAAGGACTCGCGGCCGACCGAGGACAACGCCGCGATCCGTCGCCGCCGCCAGTGCGAAAGCTGCGGCGCGCGCTTCACCACGTTCGAGCGCGTGCAATTGCGCGAGATCACCGTGGTGAAGAGCGACGACAGCCGCGAGCCGTTCGCGCGCGGCAAGATCGAGCAGTCGGTCACCCTCGCCTGCCGCAAGCGCGGCATCGCGCAGGAAAGGCTCGACCAGCTCGTCTCGGGCATTCAGCGCCAGATCGAGACGCTGGGCGAAAGCGAGGTCCCCTCGAAGGCCATCGGCGAGATGGTCATGGACGGCCTGCGCCACCTGGACAGCGTCGCTTATATCCGCTTCGCCAGCGTCTACCGAGATTTCAGCGAGGCGCGCGACTTCGAGGAATTCGCCTCTTCGGTCCAGGAAATGAGCGGACGCGATGTCGACGGCGACTGACAACAAGCCTGTCATCGTTCTTGTTCGCCCGCAGCTCGGCGAGAACATCGGCAAGGCGGCGCGGGCGATGCTCAATTTCGGGCTCACCGAAATGCGCCTCGTCGCCCCGCGCGACGGCTGGCCCAATCCCAGCGCCGGCCCCGCCGCGGCGGGCGCCGACATCGTTCTCGAACGCGCCGAGGTCTTCGAGACTTTGGCCGATGCAGTCGCCGACTGCGCCCACGTCTATGCGACTACCGTGCGCAAGCGCGGCGTCACGAAGCCGGTGCTCACCCCCGAAGAGGCCGCCCAGGCAGTGCACCGCGAAACCGGCCGCTCTGCGATCGTGTTCGGGCCCGAGCGGTCAGGATTGGAGACTGAGGACGTGGCGCTCGCGCGGGCGATCGTCACCGTGCCGATCAACCCCGAATTCGGCTCGCTGAACCTCGCCCAGGCGGTGATCCTCTGCGCCTACGAGTGGTCGAAGGGTGTTGGCCTGGTACAGCCACCGACGGAGGAACTGTTGCCCCCTGCCCCGCAGGAGGAGCTGGAAGGCTTGATCGGCCATTTCGAGGCGCTGCTCGAAGACCGCGAATATTTCTTCCCGGCGAGCCGCGCCGGGGCGACACGGCGCACGCTGAGAAGCGTGCTGACCAAGCCAGGCTGGAATCATCTGGAACTGCGTACTTTGCGCGGGGTTCTCAGCTCGCTCGAACGGCCGTCGGGTAGCCGGCGGCGTTAGGCGCCGCGCGCACTGTCCCACTCGCCCAGCTCATAGGCGATGCAGCCTTCCACGAGTTGCTCCCAGAGGCGGCCGATCAGTTCGGTCGGCAAGCCTTCAGCTTGAGCCAGCGCAACGGCATTGCCGATGACCTCGGCCTTGCGCGGCTCGTCGCGAACCGCATCGCGGTTCGGCTTGATCCGGGCGGCGGCGCGCATATAGCCGAAGCGGCGCGCCAGCAGATTGATCAGTTCGGCGTCGAGCGCATCGACCCCAGCGCGGACATCGAGCATGGTCTGGCAATCTTCAGGGGCAAGCGGCTGTTCGGGCATGGCTGCGCCCCTACAAGCCGGTCCGATGGCTGTCGAGCTTGACTTCCACCGATTCAGCCGTCATGGGCGCCCCTTCGCAATTGGCCCTGCACTCCGGTGAAGCAGCGGCCGCATCCCGTAACTGGCGGGGTGGTGCGGTTCCGGACTAGTAGCGCGGGCACCCTGCCTGCCGCAGCAAATTGGAGTGAAGGCGCATGTCGAAGCGCAATTCGTCGAAGTACAAGCTCGATCGCCGCATGGGCGAGAACATCTGGGGCCGTCCCAAGAGCTCGGTCAACCGCCGCAGCTACGGCCCGGGCCAGCACGGCCAGCGCCGCAAGAGCAAGATCTCGGACTACGGCATCCAGCTCCGCGCCAAGCAGAAGCTCAAGGGCTACTACGGCGACGTCACCGAGAAGCAGTTCAAGGCGACCTACCAGGAAGCCGCCCGCATGAAGGGCGATACCGGCCAGAACCTGATCGGCCTGCTCGAGCAGCGCCTGGACATGGTCGTGTACCGTGCCAAGTTCGCGCCGACGATCTTCTCGGCCCGCCAGATCGTTTCGCACGGCCACATCCGCGTCAACGGCGTGAAGTGCAACATCGCCTCGCGCCGCGTGCGTCCGGGCGACATCGTCAGCCTGGGCAACAAGGCCAAGGAAATGGCGCTGATCGCCGAAGCCCTGACCCTGCCCGAGCGCGAAGTGCCCGACTATGTCGCTTCGGACGGCACCGACAAGATCACCTTCGTCCGCGTCCCGACGCTCGACGAAGTGCCCTATCCGGTCCGTATGGAACCGAACCTGGTCGTCGAGTTCTACTCGCGCTGATCGGATTTATCCGGAGCGAATGAAGGAAGGCGGCCGCTTTGGCCGCCTTTTTTCGTTGCGGCTTTCTTGCCGCACCGTGACATTTTTTTGCCGCGTCCCCAGAGGCGCGCTTCGTCGTAATTTTCGTCCCAAAAACAGCATTCCGCTGGGAACTCGGCGCGCGAATTCGCATTCTACGGGCGTATGTTCCGCTATCGCTTCATCACCCCCCATCGCCGCGGGAAATGGTATCCCGATCTCTCCACCGCCCAGCGCTTTGCGGCGCAGATCGGCGCCGGCTTCATGGAAAGCCGTACGGGCAAATTCTTCGCCTATCGCGGCACCAAGCTTGAAGTGGAGCCGGCCTGACCTTTTGGCCTGACGCCCTTTATTGGGCCGGGGTCGGAATGCCGCAGACGGTGCGCATCGCGCGCACCGCGGGAGTAGAGCCCGTCAGGTCAAAAGCAAAGATCTCCTGGTTGCGGCTGTTGACCACGGCCAAGGTCGCGCCGCGCGAGAAAGAGTTAAGGAACACTGGCGGCAGCGGCCGGTCGAACTGCCACGAATGGGTGCCCGCCGAATAGCGCAGCCGCACCGAGAAAGCGTCCTGCCAGTCCGCCCCGCGCGCGTAGAAGGCCACGTGCTCGATCTCGCCGTCGGTCCGCAGACCGTCACCGTGATAGTTCGAGAGCGCACCGACCATGCCCGGCGTGGACGAAAACTTGCTGCAGCCTCCGGAGAAGTGCGCCGTCGCGCCTTTGGCATCGGCGACGATCTGGACCACGCCGCGCGCCTCGTCCGAGGACACCGTCCAGGCTGGCGGGCCGGCGGGCACGACAGGCGCGGGAACCGCTACCGGCTTCGGCGCCGGCTTGGCCGCAGGTTTGGGAGCGGCAGGCCTCGGCGCAGCGGGCTTGGGGGCGGCAGGTCGGGCTGGACGGGCAGCGGGCACCGGCTGCGCTGTGGCGGCCGCTACCGGGATGGCAGCCAGCAGTAGAGCGGCAGTCTTAAGCGCGGGCGTGGCAAAAGTCATCGTCTTGGTCCCTTCAGCGGGCAAAGTAGTCGCGCCGGAAGTCCGTGGCAAAGGCCGCGAACCGGCTTTCCGCAATGGCGTCACGCATGGCCTGCATCAGCTGTTGGTAGAAGCTCAGGTTGTGCTCGGTCATCAGCATCGGGCCGAGAATTTCCCCTGCCTTGATCAGGTGATGCAGATAGGCGCGTGAATAGGTGCCACAGGTCGGGCAGATGCAGCGCTCGTCGAGCGGCGCCGTGTCCTCGGCATGCTTGGCGTTCCTCAGGTTGAGCGGCCCGTTCCAGGTGAAGGCCTGGCCGTTGCGGCCCGAGCGGCTTGGCAGCACGCAGTCGAACATGTCGACTCCGCGCATCACCGCGCCGACGAGATCGTCGGGCTTGCCTACGCCCATCAGGTAGCGCGGCCGGTCTGCTGGAAGCTGGGCAGGTGCGAAGTCGAGCGTGGCGAACATGGCCTCCTGCCCCTCGCCCACGGCAAGCCCGCCGATCGCGTAGCCATCGAAGCCGATGTCGCGCAGGGCATCGGCGCTTTCCTTGCGCAATCCCTCGTCCAGCGCCCCCTGCTGGATACCGAACAGCGCCGAAGCCTCGGCGTGCTCGCCACCGGCATCGAAAGCATCGCGGCTGCGTTTGGCCCAGCGCATCGACATGGCCATCGACCTGGCGATGACATCGCGGTCCTGGTCGGCGCGCGGGCACTCGTCGAAGGCCATGACGATGTCCGAGCCCAGCAGCCGCTGGATCTCCATCGATCGCTCGGGGCTCAGCATGTGCCGCGAGCCATCGAGGTGGCTGGCAAAGGTCACGCCCTCCTCGGTGATCTTGCGCAGGTCAGACAGGCTCATGACCTGATAGCCGCCGCTGTCGGTCAGGATCGGGCGCGGCCAGTTCATGAACTTGTGCAGCCCGCCGAGCCGCGCAACGCGCTCGGCACCCGGCCGCAGCATCAGGTGATAGGTGTTGCCGAGGATGATGTCGGCACCCGTCGCGCGCACCGCTTCGGGCTTCATCGCCTTGACAGTCGCAGCCGTGCCGACCGGCATGAAAGCCGGTGTGCGGATCTCGCCGCGGTTCATCTGGATCGTGCCGGTACGGGCCTTGCCGTCTGTGGCGTGGATGGTGAAGGCGAAACGGGTCATTGCCGCTGCCTATAGAGCCTAACGCGAAGCATGCCAGCGCCGTTGAGAAGGCTCGCCGACGTGCTACCAAGGTGAAGAACAGAATCGCCGGGAGCGGAAAGAACCATGAACGACACCGAAGAGCTGGATTTCTTCTCCGACCCCGGCGTGGCGAACGACAACCCCGGCTACGTCGCGGCGATGCGCGGCAAGTGCCCCGTGCTGCGCGAACCGCACCACGGCGTCTTCATGGTCACCGGCTACGACGAGGCGATGGAAGTGCTGTCGACACGCGCCTCGTCGTTCTCCTCCGCCGTCGCCGTGACGGGACCGATCCCGCCGCTGCCTTTCACCCCCGAAGGCGACGACCTGCGCGAACAGGTCCGCGCCAATCGCCCCAACATGCCCTGGACCGAACACCTCGCGACGATGGACGGCGAGGAGCACCAGAAGAACCGCGCGCTGCTCTCGCAATTGCTGACTCACAAGCGACTCAAGGCCAACGAGGAGTTCGTCGCCGGCCTCGTAATCCGCCTCGTCGACAAGGTCATCGACCAGGGCGGCTGCGAGATCACCGAAGACTTTGCCCATGCCCTCTCAACGCTGGTCATCGCCGACCTGCTCGGCGTGCCCGAGGAGGAACACGCCGACCTCATCAACCTGATCGGCCTGCCGCCGACGCAGATGGGCGGCGACGAGGAGCACAAGGTCCAGGCCGATCCGCTGTCCTGGCTGCACGACCGGTTCAAAGGCTATCTGCTCGACCGCCAGGCCAACCCGCGCGACGACATGATGACCGACCTCGTCCAGTCGCTCTACAAGGACGGCTCCAAGCCGACGATCGAGCGGCTGACCCGCCTCGCCTGCTTCCTGTTCGGCGCCGGGCAGGACACTTCGGCGCGGCTCGTTGCCTTCTCGTTCCGCGTCCTGGGCGACAATCCCGAAGTCCAGGCGCAGCTCCGCGCCAATCCCGAACGCATCCCCGAATTTATCGAGGAAGTGCTGCGCACCTCCTACCCGGTGAAGACGCTGTCGCGCCTTGCGGTCGAGCCGACTGAAGTCGGCGGCGTCGCGATCCCCGCGGGATCGGTCGTCACGGTCAACATCGGGGGCGCCAATCTCGATCCGCGGCATTTCGCCGATCCCGACAGGTTCGATTTCAACCGGCCCGGCGTACGCGACAACATCTCGTTCAGCCGCGGCACCCACGCCTGCATCGGCGCGCCGCTGGCACGGATGGAAGTGCGGGTAGCTCTCGAACAGTTCCTGGCGCGGACATCGGACATCCGAATTTCGGAAGCGCACCACGGGCCGCGCGAGGCGCGCCGCTATGCCTATGAGCCGACCTACCTGCTGTCGGGTCTCCAGGCGCTACATGTGGAGTGGGACAAGGCCTGACACCGATGGAAGAAGCCGACTGGTACTTCGACGTCGTCTCGCCGTTCGCCTACCTGCAATGGAAGAGCCGCGCGCGGCTGGATGGCCGCCTTCGCCTGCGGCCCGTGCCGATCGTGCTAGGCGCCCTTCTGACGCACTGGGGTCAGAAAGGGCCGGCCGAGATCGCCCCGAAGCGGCTGCACACCTATCGCGCCTGCCAGTGGCGCGCGACCGAGCTGGGCGTGCCATTCCGCTTTCCGCCAGCCCATCCGTTCAATCCCATTGCCGCGCTGCGGCTGATCGTGGCACTCGACAACCGGGAGGACGCAGTCGATGCGGTCTTCGATGCCGCGTTCCGCGACGGCCGCGACGTTGCCGCCATCGAGGTTCTGGAAGAGATCGGCCGAGGGCTCCGCGTCAGCGACGTGGCCGGTCTGATCGGCACTGCCGAGGTCAAGCAACGTCTGCGCGAGAACACCGAAACAGCGCAAGCCCGCGGTGTCTTCGGCGTGCCGACTGTTGCGCTGCGCGGCGAGTTGTTTTGGGGTGAGGACGCAACCGGCATGCTGCTCGGGTTTCTCGCCAACCCGGAACTGTTCCAGTCGTCCGAGATGAAAGCGCTCGAGGCCATACCGGTGGGTGCCCAGCGCAAGTAAACGAAGGCCCCTCCTCCGCGGAGAAGGGGCCTGTCGCAATCAATCGGCGAGCCAGTTGCCGTGGAAGCCCGGCGGCACGCGGTGCGGGATGTGGACCCGCGCCACCGGCTCAGCCGCCATGTCCGCAGCCTCGAGGATGACCAAGTCGGTCGTCTCGTTGGTGGTGTCGATGACATAGCCCATCATCCAGCCATCACCTTCGGGTGCATCGGCGCCGCGCGGAACGAAGACGAATTCGCCGGGCACCTTGCCGGGGCCGAAGTGATGCGCGGTCTGCTCGCCTGTCACGAGGTCGTGGCGGTAGAGCGGCTGCTCGCCGAGGAACACCGGATTGTGTGTCGGCAGGCCGATCGCCCAGGCATAGCGGTAGTCCTGCGCGAAAAAGCGCTCGTCGGGTCGCGGGAACTCCTGCGGGGCCGGATCGATCGTCAGGCGTTCCATCCCACCGGTTGCCGGATCGAGTACCCAGCGCTCGAAACCGCGTGACTTGCCGGTAGGTCCCTGACCGTCGCCGTCGAACATCGAGTCGTAGACGTCGAGGTCCACCACGACCTTACCGTCCTCCCGGTCGAAGCTGTTGGCGACGTGGAAGACGTAGCAGGGGTCGACTTCGCACCAGACGATGTCCTCTGCCGCCCCATCCCGCGGCAGCAGGCCGACGCGGGCGCCGTGCTCGGGATTCCAGCGATAGGGAAACTGCGCCCCGCCGATCAGCGCCCTCATCGAGAAGGTCACCGGCAGATCGAAGATCAGGACATACTTCGCCGTGATCGTCAGATCGTGGATCGAAGGGCCGTTCTTCACCGGGATCGCCAGTTCGCGCAAAACCTTGCCCGTCCTGTCGATGACGACGTGCCAAACCGTGTCGGGCGTCATCGCGTCATAGGTGATCGCATGGAGTTCGCCAGTCAGCGGATCCTCGTGCGGGTGCGCGGTGAACGGGCCTTTCAGACCACCCCCGAAATCGCTGTAGGCGATCGATTCCAGCTCGTCCGACAGCTCGACCGGGAACGATCCCGCCTCGACCAGCGCCAGCGTCTTGCCGGCGACCTGGATGACGTTGGTGTTGACCCCGTCGTTCTTGTTGCGGCGCGGACCCGGTGCCGCCTTGGGGCCGCCCTCGCCTTCGAGCTCCTGCGAGCGGATGTAACGGTTGCGGTACCACTCGGCCTTGCCATCCCGCAGGCGCAGACCGTGGACCATGCCGTCGCCGACGAACCAGTGGTAGCCGCGCGGATCGGGCTTGAACGGGTTGGGCCCAATGCGGACGTAGCGGCCCGAGAGCTCGGGCGGGATCGTGCCGGTGACCGCGAGGTCGGTCAGCGTCCGCTCCTCGTGCATCGGCGTATGGATGCCGGTGAGGAAGCGGTGCGGCTTGTCCTCGTCCTGCCGGCGGCGATTGATACCCGCGATGGCCTCGACGCCCTTGGTGACGACGCTGCGGATCGTGTCTTCGACTGCGCTTGTCATTTGCGACTCTCCATGCAATGTTGATGGCGTCAACATACGCGGAATGATAACAGTGTCAACATTGAATGAGGCGAGCCGGGCCTATCACCATGGCGACCTGCGCAGTGCCCTGATCGAAGCGGGTATGAAAGCGCTGGAAACCACCGATCCGGGCGAGATATCGCTACGCCAGCTGGCGCGCGAGGTCGGGGTTTCGGCCACGGCGGTCTACCGCCACTTCCCAGACAAGCGCGCGCTGCTGGTAGCCCTCGCCGATAGCGGGCTCGCCATGCTGGCCGAGGAGCAGTACGCCGCCGCGGATGCCGCGGGCGGCGGCGAGGCGGGTTTCGCCGCTACGGGCCGCGCCTACGTTCGCTTCGCCATCGCCCATCCGGGGGTGTTCCGGCTGATCTTCACCCATGCCGGTGCGGGCGATGGCCCCGAGCTGAATCAGGATAATCCGGCCGCCATGCTCCTGCGCGCCAACTCCCAGGCCAAGGGCGGCGGCGATCCGGAAGCGGCGCAGGCGATCATGGTCCGGTCCTGGGCCATCGCCCACGGCCTCGCCATGCTGATCCTCGACGGCCATCTTCCAGCGAACGACGCGATGATCGAAGCGGCGATGCCCTCGGCGAAGTGCTAGGTGCGCGCTTTAGGTTCTCAGGCGCCAGCCCGTTTTGAAAATCAGTGCAATCACGCCGATGCAGAGCGCCAGGAACACGAAGGTTATGCCCGTCGCCACGCCGAAATTGACGTCGGCCTCGCCGAAGAAGGTCCAGCGCAGCCCGTTGACCAGATAGACCACCGGGTTGAACAGCGTCACCGTGCGCCAGGGCTCTGGCAGCATGGCGACCGAATAGAAGGTGCCGCCGAGGAAGGTCATCGGCGTCAGCACCAGCATCGGCACGACCTGCAACTTCTCGAAGCCGTCTGCCCAGCAGCCGAGGATGAAGCCCAGCAGCGAGAAGGCCATGGCGCTCAGCACGATGAAGAACGCCGCCCAGAATGGATGCGCGACCGGGTAGTCGACGAAGAGCCGCGCGGTGATGAGGATGATCACCGCCAGGATCACCGACTTGGTCACCGCCGCGCCGACGAAGCCGATCAGCGTCTCGGCCACGCCGAGCGGCGCCGACAGCAGTTCATAGACCGTCCCGGTGAACCGCGGCAGGTAGATGCCGAAGCTGGCATTGGCCGTGCTTTCGGCCAGGATCGTCAGCATCAGCAGGCCCGGCACGATGAAGGCGGCATAGGGCACGCCGCCCATCGTCGAGATCTTCTGGCCGATCGCCCCGCCGAAGACGATGAAGTAAAGCGAGGTCGTCAGCACCGGTGTCAGGATCGACTGAAACAACGTCCGCCAGGTCCGGGCCAGCTCGAAGCGATAGATCGCCCAGGTGCCGCGCAGGTTGAAGCTCATGGCTGCGTCTCCGCCGGGTCGTGGTGATGATGATTGCGGCCGATCAGATCGACGAAAATGTCCTCGAGGCTCGATTCGTGGACGTCGATCCCGGTGAAGTCGATGTCCTCGGCAAGCAGCGCCTTGAGCAGCGGGGCCACCTCGCCCTCACCCGCGCCGTGATAGCAGAGCACCCTGCCCTCGTCCTCGATCGCCAGGCCGAATTTCTCGAGCGATGGCGGGATCGCAGCGAGCGGCTGCGCCAGCGCGATCTTCGCCTCGGTACGGCCGAGCCGGGCCATCAGTTCGCGCTTTTCCTCGACGAGCTGAAGTACACCACGGTCGATCACGCCGACGCGGTCGGCCATTTCCTGGGCTTCCTCGATGTAATGGGTCGTCAGGATAATCGTGACGCCTTCATCGCGCAGTTGCGCGATCAGCTGCCACATGTCTCGGCGCAGCTCCACGTCGACGCCGGCGGTGGGCTCGTCGAGGAACAGCAGGTCGGGATCGTGGGCCAAGGCCTTGGCGATCAGCACTCGGCGCTTCATGCCGCCCGACAGTTCCGAAATGCGCTTCTCGCGCTTGTCCCACAGCGAAAGCGACTTCAGCAACCGCTCGATCTTGGCAGGATCGGGACTGCGGCCGAACAGCGCCCGGCTGTGCGTCACCGCCTGCAGGACATATTCGAACATGTCGACCGAGAGCTCCTGCGGCACGAGCCCGATCCGCGCGCGCGCCTTGCGCCAGTCCTTTTTCATATCGAGCCCGAAGGCCCGCATTGTGCCGCCGCTCGGCCGCACGAGCCCGCAGACGAGCCCGATCAGCGTAGTCTTGCCCGCGCCGTTGGGACCTAGCAGCGCGAAGATCTCGCCCTTCCTGATCGTCAAATTTGTGGGCTGAAGCGCGGTGACACCGCCGGCATAGGTCTTGGTCAGACCTTCGAGTTCCAGAATCGCATCCATCTGCCCACAGATGCGGTTACTTGTTGAAACCTTCAAGGCAACAAACTGTGTCCGCCTCCTTCACCCCCGGCGTGCGGGCCGTTGCGGGACAATCAAGGTCAGAATTTTTTAACCATGTTCGCCTAGACGGCTCGGCAGGGGTTGGCATGTCGGAGTACGTGCAATGACCTCTATTTCCCAAAACAGTTCCTGCAATCCGCGATCGTCGATGGATGCCCGGATCTCTGCCGCGGTATCGTCGGGCTCGATCAGCGCGACCGATCAGACCGCTCTCAGTTCCGCCCTCGATTCGATCGACAGCAGCCTCTCGGCAGACCGCACGAGCGGTACCAAGCCGGCGGGCGGCATTAAGGACCGCGTCGATGGCCTGATCGATCAGCAGGTAAAGGACGGCAAGCTCACCGACGACCAGGCGGGCGAGCTGAAGAAGCTTTTCGCCGAGGGCCCACACGGGCATCACGGGCGCGCGGGCGGTCCGCCGCCGGCCGACCTGACATCGTCCTCGACCGATGTATCCTCGGACGGGACTTCGTCGACCGACGCTACGGCCACCACCGAAGACGCTGCCCAGGAAATGCTCCTGGCCTTCCTGCAGCAGCTTCGCAGCCAGCTTGGCGGGAGTGACACCTACGATACGAAATCGGCCAATTCGACGACTTCGTCGAGCACGGCCACCTCGGGGCTCGTCCTCGACACGAAGATCTAGATTGCATTCGGCCGGGCCCTTTCGCGGAACGCGTCAGGGTCCGGCTATCCCGGCATAAGCAGGCTGGAATCGCCATAGCTGTAGAACCGATAGCCTTCAGCGATCGCGTGGGCATAGGCCAACTGCATCCGTTCGATGCCCATCAGCGCACTAACCAGCATGAACAATGTTGACTTCGGCAGGTGGAAGTTGGTCATCAGGCCGTCGATCGCGCGGAACCGGTAGCCCGGCGTGATGAAGATCGCAGTGTCGCCGTCGAAGGGACGGATCATTCCGTCCTCGCCCGTCGCGCTTTCGAGCAGGCGCAGGCTTGTGGTGCCGACCGCGATCACCCGGCCGCCGGCAGCCCGCGCGGCATTGAGGCGATCGGCCGTGGCCTGGTCGATCCGGCCCCATTCGGCATGCATCGCGTGGTCGGCGGTGTCCTCGGCCTTGACCGGCAGGAAGGTTCCCGCGCCGACGTGCAGCGTCAGCGTCTCGTGGCCGACTCCCGCTTCATCCAACGTCGCCAGAAGCTCGGGTGTAAAGTGCAGCGCTGCTGTAGGTGCCGCCACCGCACCGTCGCGAGCCGCGAACATGGTCTGGTAATCGCTGCGGTCGGCGGCATCAGTCGGACGCTTGCCGGCGATATAGGGCGGCAGCGGCATCTGCCCCGCGCGTTCGAGCAGGACCTCGACCGGCTCGTCGCCGGCAAAGGCCAGCGTCCAGCTGCCATCGGCGTGGCGCTCCTCGGCGATCGCCATGACATCGGCGGGGAAGTCGATCCGGTCGCCCTCATGCAGCCGCTTGGCGTTGCGCACGAAGGCCTGCCAGCGGCGCAGGTCGATCCGTTTATGCAAGGTCGCGCCGATCCGTGCTTCGCCGCGCCGTCCTTCGAGCTGGGCGGGAATGACGCGGGTGTCGTTGAACACGAGCACGTCGCCGCGACGCAGCAGGCCGGGCAGATCGCGCACATGGCGGTCGAGAAGTGGCTCATTGGCTGCCACCACGAGCATCCGCGCCGCATCGCGCGGGCGCACGGGACGCAGTGCTATCCGCTCCGGGGGAAGCTGGAAATCGAAGAGGTCGACGCGCATGCGGCGCGCCTAGCGCGTCTTGGAAATCAATTCGACTTCGAATTGCTCAGCTGGTCCGCCGTGATCGCCGGCGCAGCGACCGGTGCCGTGGCGACCGGCGGCGGCACGCCTTCGCTCGCCAGCGAGGCGTGGACGATCTTGGTCGGGTTCGCCGGCGGCTCGCCGCGCTCGATGCGGTCGACGGTGTCCATGCCGCTGATCACGCGGCCGAAGACAGTGTACTTCTTGTCGAGCGCGAAGCGCGGATAGAACACGATGAAGAACTGGCTGTTGGCGCTGTCGGGCGCGTCGGTGCGCGCCATCGAGACCGTGCCGCGGACATGCGGCATCGGGTTGAACTCGGCCTTCAGGTCCGGAAGCTTCGATCCGCCCTGGCCGGTTCCGGTCGGATCGCCGGTCTGCGCCATGAAGCCGTCGATCACGCGGTGGAAGATGATCCCGTCGTAGAAATGCTCCGCGACCAGCGTCTTGATCCGCTCGACATGGTTCGGCGCCCAGGACGGCATCAACCGGATCATGACCCGGCCGCCGTTCGACAGGTCGAGTACGAGCACGTCCTGCGGATCGTGCGCCGGGTTTTGATCGATCACCGTCTGATAGGTCTTGGCAGGAGACGGCGGCGCGACGACGGGCGCTTTCTTCGCCAGTGCCGGCGCGGCGATCAGCGACAGGCCGAGGAACAGGGAAGCAGACAGACGGGATTTCATTCGGCAGCACTCACCCAGGAGCAGGCCGGTGGCAGCGAGGCCCCCGGGCATTCGATGGGCGCTCCGATAGCCTTCCCGAACTGTCATGGCAATGAACGGAAACAGACGCGCAGGGGATTGCTGGCCCGGATCAGTATTCGCCGAGCCGGCCGGTCTGCTCTATCCGCGCCATCACGTCGTCGCGGACGGTCGGGCTGACGAAGTTCGCGATGTCTCCGCCGAACAGCGCGATCTCCTTGACCAGCTTCGAGGCGATCGGCTGCAGGCTGACGTCGGCCATCAGGAAGATCGTCTCGATATTGGCGTTGAGCTGCTGGTTCATGCCCGCCATCTGGTACTCGTATTCGAAATCCGCGACCGCGCGCAGGCCCCGGACGATGACGCTGGCGCCCTGCTTCTCGGCAAAGCGCATGAGCAGCGCGTTGAAGCCGACTACGTCGACGTTGTCGATCCCCATGGCGGTGACTTCGCGCCGCACCATGTCCATCCGTTCCTCGGGCGAGAACATCGGGCTTTTCGAGATATTGGTGGTGACGCCGATGATCAGCCGGTCGACCAGCTTGGCGCCGCGGCGAATGATGTCGGCATGACCGAGCGTGATCGGATCGAAGGTGCCCGGATAGACGCCAATCCGCTGTCCAGCAGTCATCAATGGTCCCTTTCGACGATATAGCGAGCAAGCGCGCGCAGCAGGTCGGCTTCTACGCCGTGGCTGGCCAGTTGTGCCACTGCCTGATCAACCAGCATGCGCGCCTGCGCCCTGGCACGATCGGGCCCGAGCAGCGAGACGAAGGTCTCCTTGCCGGCCTCGGCATCCTTGCGCAGTGCCTTCCCCGCGGCTTTCTCGTCGCCCTCGTGATCGATCAGGTCGTCGGCAATCTGGAAGGCGAGGCCGATGTCGCGAGCATAGCCGCGCAGGTGCGTGCGCCCCTCGGGCGGCACCTTGCCCAGGATCGCGCCCATTTCGACCGAGGCGCCGAGCAGGGCACCGGTCTTGAGTTGCTGCAGGCGTGTGATCGTCTGGAGATCGAAAGTGCTGGTCTCGGCCACGATGTCCATCATCTGGCCGCCGGCCATACCCTGGAAGCCGCTCGCCCCGGCGAGCGTCGCGACAAGTTCGATACGGGTGAACGGATCGCCGCTGGTCGCCACATCGGACAGCACCTCGAAGGCAAAGGCATGCAGCGCGTCGCCAGCGAGCACCGCGGTCGCTTCGTCGTAAGCTTTGTGGATGGTCGGCTTGCCGTGGCGCAGTTCGTCATCGTCCATGCAGGGAAGATCGTCATGGATCAGCGAATAGACATGGATGGACTCGATCGCGACGCCGGCACGCAGCGCCGCATCGCGGTCGACGCCGTACATCTCGGCCGTCGCGGTCAGCAGCAGCGGCCGTAGCCGCTTGCCGCCGCCGATCGCAGCATAGCGCATGGCCTCGACCAGGCGTTTGCGCGGATCTTCGGGCAGCGGCAGCAGTTGGTCGAACGCCGTGTCGATATCGCTCGCAATCCGGCCGAGGCCATCGGCAAGCAGGCTGTCCATCGCCCCGGCCACTATCAGCGGCCCGGGTCGTCGAACGGTTGCGTACCCGTAGCCTGGCCGTCGGGCCCGGCGACGATCCGCTCGATCCGCAGCTGGGCCGCGTCGAGCCGGGCCTGGCAATGCTTGCGCAGCTGCTCGCCGCGTTCGTAGAGCGTGATCGAATCGTCGAGCGGCACTTCGCCGCTCTCAAGCTTGCGAACGACATCCTCGAGCGCGCGCAGTGCGTCCTCGAAGCTCATGGCGGTAATGTCGGCGGTGTCGGTCATCGGACGCCCAGCTTTGGCGGTCTCGGCAGTCAGGGTCAAGCAGTCTGGCGGCTCTTCCCCCGCACGGTGCAAAGACGCGGCAAATCCCACGGGAATCGCGCTTGACGTCTAGCCCGATGCGCTCGCCCTCGCTAAGGGCGCTTCATGTCCGAAATCACCGCAGATGTCGTCGCCGCCCACGGGCTGTCCGAGGAAGAATATGCCCGCGTGCTTCATGCGCTGGGCCGCGAGCCGAATTACGTCGAGCTCGGCATCTTCTCGGTGATGTGGTCGGAGCACTGCTCCTACAAATCGAGTAAGCTCCACCTGATGAAGCTGCCCACGAAAGCCCCTTGGGTGATCTGCGGCCCCGGCGAGAACGCCGGCGTGATCGACATCGGCGACGGTCAGGCGGCGATCTTCAAGATGGAGAGCCACAACCACCCGAGCTACATCGAACCCTACCAGGGCGCGGCGACCGGCGTCGGCGGCATCCTGCGCGACGTCTTCACCATGGGTGCGCGCCCCGTCGCCAACCTGAACGCGCTGCGCTTCGGTCGGCCCGACCATCCGAAGATGAAACACCTCGTCCAGGGCGTGGTTTCGGGCATCGGCGGCTACGGCAACTGCGTAGGCGTGCCGACGGTCGGCGGCGAGACCAATTTCTACAAGGCCTATGACGGCAACATCCTGGTCAACGCCATGACCGTGGGCGTGGCCGACACCGACAAGATCTTCTATTCGGCGGCGACGGGCCTGGGCAATCCGATCGTCTACGTCGGCTCGAAGACCGGCCGCGACGGCATCCACGGCGCGACCATGGCCAGCGCCGATTTCGACGAGAACTCGGACGAGAAGCGCCCCACCGTCCAGGTCGGCGATCCGTTCACCGAGAAGCTGCTGATCGAGGCCTGCCTCGAGCTGATGGCCACCGATGCCATCGTGGCGATCCAGGACATGGGCGCCGCCGGCCTGACCTCGTCCTCGGTCGAGATGGCAAGCAAGGGCGGCGCGGGCATTCGCCTGAACATGAACATGGTGCCCTGCCGCGAAGAGGGCATGACGCCCTACGAGATGATGCTCTCGGAAAGCCAGGAGCGCATGCTCATGGTGCTCCAGCCCGGCAAGGAGCCGATGGCCGAAGCGATCTTCCGCAAGTGGGAGCTCGACTTCGCGGTGATCGGCGAAGTCACCGACACGGGCCACATGGTACTCGAATTCGACGGCGAGGTGGTCTGCGACATTCCGCTCGCCCCACTGGCCGACGAAGCGCCGCTCTACGACCGCCCGCATGTGGCGACACCCAAGCCGGCGCCGCTCGCCGACGTTCCCACCGGCGGCGACCTCGGGGCAGACCTGCTCAAGCTGATCGGCAGCCCCGACCTCGCCTCGCGGCGCTGGATCTGGGAGCAGTACGACAGCCAGGTCGGCGGGGACACCCTTCAGAAGTCCGGCGGCGACGCGGCCGTCGTGCGCATCCACGGCACCGATAAGGCGCTGGCGATGAGCACCGACTGCACCCCGCGCTATTGCTTCGCCGACCCCTACGAGGGCGGCAAGCAGGCGATCGCCGAATGCTTCCGCAACATCTGCGCGGTCGGCGCGACGCCGCTCGCCGTGACCAACTGCCTCAACTTCGCCAACCCGCAGCGCGCCGAGATCATGGGCCAGATCGTCGGCGCGCTCGAAGGCATGGGCGACGCCTGCCGCGCGCTCGACTTCCCGATCGTCTCGGGCAACGTCAGCCTCTACAACGAGAGCAAGGCGACCGGCGGCGGCTCGGCGATCCTGCCGACACCCGCGATCGGCGGCGTCGGCCTGATGCTCGACCACGAGAAGATGGCGACGATCAAGTTCAAGCTGCCGGGCGAGGCGATCTACGTGATCGGCGACACGGCCGGCCACCTTGGCCAGTCGCTCTGGCTGCGCGAACTCCATGACCGCGAGGAAGGGGCACCACCCCCGGTCGATCTCGAAACCGAACGCCTCCACGGCGAATTCGTCCGCGAACTGATCGCGGACGGCCGCGTTACCGCGGTGCATGACGTGTCGGACGGCGGCCTGCTAGTGGCGCTGACCGAGATGGCCATGGCCAGTGGCATCGGCTGCGACGTGAACATCCACGACGCCGCCACCGCGTTCGGCGAGGACCAGGCGCGCTACGTGGTGACGGGCAGCGCCGCCGACCTCATCGAGGCCAAAGGCATTTCGGTGACGCTGCTCGGCAAGACCGGCGGCGCGTCGGTCAAAGGCCCCGGCTTCGACCTGCCGGTGAAGCAGCTGCGCGAAACCAACGAGCGCTTCTTCAAGGACTGGATGGAAGCCTAGGCCAAAGGGCCCAGGTTCACTCCCATACCCATTCCTCGCGCGGAATGCCCAGCAGTTCGAGCACCGCGGTGAGGTCGCCGCGGTCGATCCAGCCATGCGCCGCGGCGCGGGCCTTGGGCTTGGCACGGTAGGCTAGGCCATAGGTCGCGGCTTCTAGCATCGGGATGTCGTTTGCGCCGTCGCCGGTGGCGAGGCTCGTCGCGCCCTCGCCCAGCTTGCTCATTTCCTCGAGCAGCACCGCCTTCTTCACCGAACTGTCGGTGATCGGGCCGACAAGCCCGCCGGTCAATTTGCCATCGGCAACGTCGAGCCGGTTCGCCACGACGCGCTCGAAGCCGAGCTGCTCGGCTACGGGATCGGCGAACTGGTGGAATCCGCCGGTCACCAGCACCGTGCGGCAGCCCTTGGCCTTGAGCGTCGCGACCAGCACCTTGGCGCCGGGCATGGGTGCGATACGGGTGGCGAGGCATTCGGCGATCGCCCCCTCGTCCAGATCGGCCAACAGGCGCACACGCTCGCGCAGTGCGGATACGAAATCGAGTTCACCCTGCATGGCGCGCTCGGTGATCTCGGCGATGCGGTCCTTGATCCCGGCGAAGTCGGCGAGTTCGTCGATGCATTCGGCCGAGATCATCGTCGAATCCATGTCCGAGACGAAGACCCGCGGCACGACCGGCTCATGGTCGACCACGAGCAGGTCCGACGGCGCGAAATGCCGGTCGAGGATGGCGCGGACACCGGCGGCATCGCCATGCGGCAGCAGCAGTTCGATCGCGTCCATGCCGCTTTTCACCGGCTCGGCCATGGCGACCGGCCAGCCTTTGTCCGCCAGTTCCGCGCGAGCGGCGTCGAGATTTCCCGAAAGTGTGCTGGTCTCTGCTATGAACCGGGCGATGAGCACCGAAACGTCCTTCAATTGCGATGACAAGGAGCCGCCAGAAGCGGCCAGGGGCGACAAGCCGCCGCTGGCGCTCATTGCAGGGCCGACCGCGAGCGGCAAGAGCGATCTTGCCGTGCGCCTGGCGCTCGCGCTGGCAGTGCGGGGCCGGCGTGGCGTGGTGATCAACGCCGACAGCGCCCAGGTCTATTCCGACCTCTCCCTGCTGAGCGCGCGGCCTTCGACAGAAGAGATGCAGGGCGTCGAGCACCGCCTGTTCGGCGCCTGGGATGGTGCACAGGCATGTTCGGCGGCGGATTGGGCACTCGCAGCTTGGCAGGAAGTCGAGACCGCGCAGAATGAAGATGCGGTTCCGATCCTCGTCGGCGGCACCGGCCTCTATATTCGCACGCTGCTGGACGGCATCGCACCCGTACCCGAGATCGACCCCGAGGTCCGGACCGCCGTCCGCGCGCTTCCCGTCGCCGAAGCCTATGCCGCGTTGCGCCAGGAAGATCCCGAACGCGCCGAGGCTCTGTCACCGGCCGACAGCGCCCGCATCTCGCGCGCGCTCGAAGTCGTCCGGTCGACCGGGCGCGGGCTCAAGGCCTGGCAGGCGGAAACCGTCGGCGGCATCGCCGGCAAGGTGACCCTGCACCCGGCAATCCTGTTGCCCGACCGCCAGACGCTCTATGCCCGCTGCGACCTGCGCTTCGCCCGCATGCTCGAACACGGCGCGATCGCCGAAGTCGAAGCCTTGCTTGCGCGCAATCTCGATCCGGCTCTGCCCGTGATGCGCGCGATCGGCGTCCCCGAGATCGCCGGCTACCTGCGCGGGGAATGGGCGCTCGAGGAGGCTCAGACGCGCGGCGCCCAGGCCACGCGCAATTATGCCAAGCGCCAATTCACCTGGTTACGCCATCAGCCGCCCGCCGACTGGCCACGACATGAGACAGAACCTTTCTCCGAAGAAACGCTATTTGAAACTTTATTTCATATATAGAGGTTGACACATCATTTCATGTCTCTTAGGGCGCCCACCACGTCCGCGGAAGCGGCCTTGCGTCCAAATGAAGAGGCGACCCGGCGCGGCATTGCCCCGCCGGGTCGGTTCTTTTTAAAGGGCGCAGCTTGTCAGGAAGGTTGGTACAGTGAGCGAAGAGCGCAGCGGCGCAAGCATCTTGGTCGAAAGCCTGGTCAGGCAGGGGGTCGAATTCGTGTTCGGCTATCCCGGCGGCGCCGTGCTCCCGATCTACGACGCCCTTTTCGGCGACGAGCGCCTCCGCCACGTCCTCGTGCGCGCCGAAGCGGGTGCCGCCCATGCCGCCGAAGGCTATGCCCGCTCGACCGGCAAGCCCGGCGTCGTGCTCGTCACCTCGGGCCCGGGCGCAACCAATGCGATCACCGGCATCGCCGACGCCTTCATGGATTCGATCCCGATGGTCGTCATCACCGGCCAGGTTCCGACTTCGGTCATCGGTTCGGACGGCTTCCAGGAAGCCGACACGGTCGGCATCTCGCGCCACTGCACCAAGCACAACTATCTGGTGCGCGATCCCTCGCAGCTCGCGGCCGTTATCGACGAGGCGTTCCAGATCGCCACCACCGGCCGCCCCGGCCCGGTGCTGATCGACATCCCCAAGGACGTCCAGATCGCCTCGGCCGCCTGGCACGACGGCGCCGTCCAGCGCCGCAATCGCTATGCCCCGACCACCGAAGGCGGCAGCGAGGAGATCGCCCGCGCGGTCGAGTTGATCGCCAAGGCCAAGGCGCCTGTGTTCTATACCGGCGGCGGCGTGATCAACTCGGGCCCCGAGGCGACGGCGCTGCTGCGCAAGCTGCAGACGCTGACCGGCGCACCCGTCACTTCGACCTTGATGGGCCTCGGTGCTTTCCCTGCGGACCACAAGGACTGGCTCGGCATGCTCGGCATGCACGGCACCTATGAGGCCAACTGGGCGATGAACCAGGCGGACCTGATCGTCTGCATCGGCGCGCGCTTCGATGACCGCGTTACCGGCCGGCTCGATGCCTTCGCGCCGAACTCGACCAAGATCCACATCGACATCGACCGGTCCTCGATCAACAAGACCGTGCCCGTCGACCTGCCGATCGTCGGCGACTGCGCCGTCGTCCTGCAGCAGCTCATCACCGAATGGGCGGGTCGCAAGCCCCAGGACCTGAGCGCGTGGAAGCAGCGGATCGACGGCTGGAAGGCGAAGGACAGCCTCGCCTACCGCAAGTCGGACTCTGCGATCATGCCGCAGTTCGCGATCCAACGGCTCTACGAGCTGACCAAGGACCGCAACCCGATCATCGCGACCGAAGTCGGCCAGCACCAGATGTGGGCGGCGCAGCACTTCCACTTCTTCGATCCGAACCGCTGGCTCACCTCAGGCGGGCTCGGCACGATGGGCTACGGCCTGCCCGCCGCGATCGGCGCGCAGCTCGGCAATCCGAACGACCTCGTCATCGACATCGCGGGCGACGCCTCGATCCAGATGAACATCCAGGAACTGGGCACGGCCACGCAGTACCGCCTGCCGGTCAAGGTGTTCATCCTCAACAACGAGTGGATGGGCATGGTCCGCCAGTGGCAGGAGCTGACTTACGAGAGCCGCTTCTCGCAGTCTTATTCGGACAGCCTGCCCGACTTCGTGAAGCTCGCCGAAGCTTACGGGTGGAAGGGCATCCGCATCGAGAACGAGAGCCAGCTCGACGACGGCATCCGCGCGATGATCGAGCACAACGGCCCGGTCCTCGTCGACTGCCTGGTCGACAAGCCGGCCAAGTGCTTCCCGATGATCCCGAGCGGCGCGGCGCACACCGACATGATCCTCGACGGCGACGTGGTTGCCGGCACGATGGACGACGAAGCGAAGGCGCTGGTCTGATGTCGAGCGGCTCTTGGATTTGGGTTGCGCTGCTATTTGGCGTTGCCATTTTCTGTCTCGCGCAAGCGGTCAGAGACTTTCGAAGGAAGCAATTCCTCTGGGCGGGACTTGGGGTGGCTAGTTGCCTTGTGGTTCTTTTCCAGCCTGTTCCCACGCATTCCGTGACGATCGATCTGCCGAGTCCGAAACAATGAAGATCAAGCAGGAGGCGTCCGAACGCCACGTCCTCACCATCACCGTCGATAACGAGGCGGGCATCCTGGCGAAGATCGCCGGGCTGTTCACCGCGCGCGGCTACAATATCGACAGCCTGACCGTGGCCGACATCACCGAGAACCACTCGGTCAGCCGGATCACGATCGTCACCCACGGCCCGCCCGCGCAGATCGACCAGATCCACGCGCAGCTCGAGCGGCTCGTGCCCGTGCACAAGGTCGTCGACCTGACCGAGGTCGGCCCTTACGTCGAGCGCGAGCTGGCGCTGATCAAGGTGGCGGGCACCGGCGACAACCGGGTCGAGGCGCTGCGCGTCGCCGACATCTTCCGCGCCAAGGTGGTCGACACCTCGACGCAGAGCTTCGTTTTCGAGCTGACCGGCCCGCCCGACAAGATCGACAGCTTCGTCGCGCTGATGCGCGAGCTTGGCCTGGTCGAAGTCGGCCGTACCGGCGTCGTCGGGATGATCCGCGGGCCTGAAGCGGCCTGACGTCAGATTTCACACGTCGCCCCTACGAAGGCAGGGGCCCATCCAACGGTGCGCCTAAGCGCACACTTATCTAGACCCCCGCCTGCGCGGGGGCGACGAAGGGAAAGTACGATGAAAGTTTATTACGACGCTGACGCCGATCTCAACCTGATCACGAACAAGAAGATCGCCATCCTCGGCTACGGCAGCCAGGGCCACGCCCATGCGCAGAACCTGCGCGATTCGGGCGTCAAGGAAGTGGCCGTGGCGCTGCGTCCGGGTTCGGCCACGGCGAAGAAGGCCGAAGGCGCCGGCTTCAAGGTGCTGTCGAACCAGGAAGCGGCCCAGTGGGCCGACATCCTGATGATCCTCGCGCCCGACGAGCACCAGGCCGCGATCTACGCCGACGACCTCCACGCCAACCTGAAGCCCGGCGCAGCGCTGGCTTTCGCCCACGGCCTCAACATCCACTTCGGCCTGATCGAAGCCCGCTCCGACGTCGACGTCATCATGATCGCGCCCAAGGGCCCGGGCCACACCGTGCGCAGCGAATACCAGCGCGGCGGCGGCGTGCCCTGCCTGATCGCGATCGCGCAGGACGCCACCGGCAATGCCCACGACATCAGCCTCGCCTATGCCTCGGGCGTCGGCGGCGGCCGCTCGGGCATCATCGAGACCAACTTCCGCGAGGAATGCGAGACCGACCTGTTCGGCGAGCAGGCCGTGCTCTGCGGCGGTGCCACGGCGCTGGTCCAGGCCGGCTTCGAGACGCTGGTGGAAGCCGGCTATGCCCCCGAGATGGCCTATTTCGAGTGCCTGCACGAGCTCAAGCTGATCGTCGACCTGATGTATGAAGGCGGCATCGCCAACATGCGCTACTCGATCTCGAACACCGCCGAATACGGCGACATCACCACGGGCCCGCGGATCATTACCGAAGAGACCAAGAAGGAAATGAAGCGCGTCCTCGCCGACATCCAGTCGGGCCGCTTCGTCAAGAACTTCGTCCTCGACAACCGCGCCGGCCAGCCCGAGCTCAAGGCCGCCCGCAAGGCTGCCCTCGCGCACCCGATCGAACAGACCGGTGCCAAGCTGCGCGCGATGATGCCCTGGATCAAGGCCAACGCCCTGGTCGACAAGGCCAAGAACTGACCGATACCGAATGCCGTCCCGGGCCCGCCCCGGGACGGCGAACCGGGCTTGCCCATCGCGCCGTCCTGCGCCTTAATACAGCGGGATGCCGGAGGAGAGCCCGATGCCTGTTTTTCACAAGTCTATCGGCCTCATCGCGGCGCTCATGCTTGCTGCCTGTACGCAGCCCGATAGCCAGGTGCCCGCACCCGCGGTGACACCCGTTCCCTCACCGACCGCACAGCCCGCCCCGCCGTCCGAGAGCGCCAAGCCCGAACCCGCGGCCGACGAATGCGGCGCCAGCAAGCTCGGCAGCTATATGGGCCAGGCCGCGGCAGCCGATACGATGGTGAAGATCAAGCAGACGATCGGCCACGAGCGCATCCGCACGATCAATCCCGGCGATGCCGTGACGATGGATTTCCGCCCCGATCGACTCAACGTCGAAGTCGGCGAGGACGGCCGGATCAAACGCCTGCGCTGCGGCTAACGCATCAGGGCGAAGCAGGCCCGCAGTTCGCCGACGAACAGCTCGGGCTGCTCCCAGGCGGCGAAATGGCCGCCGCGCGGCAATTCGTTCCAGTAGGCGATGTTCTTCATCCGCTGCTCGACCCAGCTGCGCGGCGCCGGCAGGATCTCCTCGGGAAAGACACTGAACCCGGCGGGCAGCGTCACGTCCTGCAGTCTGGTCTTGCCGAAGCTCTCCCAATAGAGCCGCGCCGCCGAAGCCCCCGCCGCACCGAGCCAGTAGAGCATGATATTGTCGAGCACCGCATCGCGCCCCAGGACCTCGGTCGCGGCCCCGGGGTTGTCGCTCCAGGCCTGCAGCTTCTCATAGATCCATCCGGCCAATCCGATCGGAGAATCGACCAGGCCATAGCCCAGGCTCTGCGGCCGCGTGGCCTGCTGGATGGCATAGCCCGTGTCCCAGGTCTTGTAGAACTGCATCCGATCGAAAGCCTGCCGATCCGCCGCAGTGGGGTTCTCGCGCGCGGCCCTGGTCGGGCCGGAGATCGGCATGTTGAGATGGATCCCCGCGCAGCCCTCTGGCGCCTGCCCGCCGATGCAATGGGTGACGAAAGCACCCCAGTCGCCGCCCTGCGCCACCCATCGCGTGTAGTCGAGCCGGCGCATCAGCTCGGCCCAGGCCCGAGCGATGCGCTCGACGCCCCAACCCGTGGTCGCGGGCTTCGCCGAGAAGCCGTAGCCCGGCAGCGACGGGATCACGAGATGGAAGGCGTCCTCGGCCCTGCCCCCATTCGCCACCGGATTGCTGAGCGGCCCGATCACGCGCATGAACTCGATCACCGAGCCCGGCCAGCCATGCGTCAGCAGCAGCGGCATTGCACCCGGCTCGGGCGAGCGGACATGGAGGAAATGGATATCGAGCCCGTCGATCTCCGTGACGAACTGGCCTAGCGCGTTGAGCCGTGCCTCGCAGGCGCGCCAGTCGTAGCCATTGCGCCAATAGGCCGCGAGGTCCTGCAGGACAGCCAGCGGCGTCCCCTGCGACCAGTTATCGACCGTCTCGCGCTCGGCCCAGCGGGTGGCGTCAAGCCGGCGGTAAAGGTCGTCGATCTGGTCCTGCGGGACTGCGAGCATGAATGGGCGGATCTGGGTCATGCCGCCACTGTGAAGCGCGGTCGCTACCGATCAAGCCCCAAGTGGTCCCGGGCTTGACCCGAGTCCACGGGAGGCTTGACGCGGTACGTCAGGCGAGTCTGGCGACCACCTGCGGCAGGTCGAGCGTCGTGACGAAACCGGGCTTGGCTGCGCAGACATAGGGCACGCAGTTGACCGGGCGGTGCGCGGTGAGGTTCGGGGTAAAGCCCGGATAGTCCTCGTCCGAGACCGGATAGCCGATCGTGATGTCGAGCGGCGTGTCGCCCTCGACCAGCACGTGCCAGCCCGACTTGCGGAAGTTCCACTGCTCACCGTCCGTGGTGTCGACGTCGGACGAGATGTACCAGATCGCCTGGAACTCGATCAGCGGCTTGCCCTTGTGCAGGCACGAAACCACGGTCTTGGTCGCAGCGACGGTGCCCGCCTTGGCCGTGCCCGCGGGAATGACCACGTCCTTGCGCGCGATGCCCTGCGCCTGGCGCGTCTGGACATCGTCGAACGGCATGCCCCAGGCTTCGGCGATCAGGTTCAGCGAGGGGCTGAACGAGTGCTTCATGTGGTGCAGCATGCCCTCGTTGGTCCGGCCCGGATCCTCGCCGAAGCCCATCATCGGGCCGAACAGCATCTCGGGCGAATTGCGCGACGAGGTATCGGCGAACTCGGTGATCGTCAGCTTGTCGACGCGGCGCGCGATCGAGGTCAGGACGATCGGCATGGCTTCGCTGATGAAACCCGGGCTCGAACCGGTGGCATGGATCGAAGTGCCACCTTTCTGGCAAGCCGCTTCGATGGCCGCGCGGTCGGCCGGATCGAGCCCCGCCGGGTTCTGGTATTCCATGCGCGTCGAGACGATGTTGATGCCCGCTTCGAGGATGCGGCAGACTTCGTCGACGCGGTTGACGTGCGGCATGTAGAGCACGCAGTCGGGCTTGAGCGCGATGACGTCGTCGATCGAATTCGTCGCCTTCACGCCGACCGGAGCGATACCGCAGAGCTCGCCGGCGTCGCGGCCCACTTTGTCGGGATTGCTCACCCAGACGCCGACGAGTTCCATGCCCGGATGCTCGATCACGCGCTGCATCGCGCGCGAGCCGACGTTGCCCGTCGCCCACTGGACGACGCGATAGGGGCGCGACCAGTCGGCGCGCATGCTCAAGTCCGTCATAAGAAATCTCTCCCGTTTCCTCGGCCACATTTGCCCATGCCGCAGCGCTGTGCAAGTGTTCAAAATGATCGACGGGCCGCGTTCACCTCGCGCTTGCGGCGACTGAACCGTCCGCTAAAGGTCGCGGCGTGAGCGCCGCCCTCAACCGTCCGCTGATTACGCTCGGCCTCATCCTGTCGGCTTTCATGAGCGCGATGGACACCACCGTCGCCAATATCGCGCTGCCGCACATCCAGGGCTCGATCTCCGCCTCACCCGAGCAGATCACCTGGGTGATCACTTCCTATTTCATCGCCCAGGCGGTGACGATCCCGGTCAGCGGCTGGCTGGCCGCACGCTTCGGTCTCAAACCGATGCTGCTGTTCTGCGTCTTAGGCTTCACGGTGACCTCGGTGATGTGCGGCATGGCGATGAACCTGCCCGAACTGGTGCTGTTCCGCGCCCTGCAGGGCGTGGTCGCCGCCCCGCTGATGCCTGTGGCGCAATCGGTGCTGATCAATATCAACCCGCCCGAGCGGTTGGGCCGCGCCACCGCGCTATTCACCATGGCCGCCGTAGTCGCGCCCGCGGTCGGCCCGGTGATCGGCGGATGGCTGACCGACGAGCTGTCGTGGCGCTGGTGCTTCTACATCAACCTGCCCGCCGGCCTGCTCTCGATGGGCCTGCTCTACTTCTTCCTGCCCGCCTCGCCGCCCGCGCCACGACCGTTCGACGTGCTGGGCTTCGCTTCGCTCGGCATCGCCGTCTCGGCACTCCAACTCATGCTCGATCGCGGCACGACGCTCGACTGGTTCGATTCACGCGAGATCTGGATCGAGGCCTCGGTCGCCGCTTGCGCATTCTGGATCTTCCTGGTCCATTCGATCACCGCCCGCGCGCCCTTGTTCCCCCGGGCGCTACTGGCGGACCGGAACTTCCAGAGCAGCGCCATGTTCGGCTTCTTCTTCTCGACGCTGACTTTCACCAGCTTCGCCCTGCTGCCGCTGATGATGCAGGGCGTGCTCGGCTATTCCGCGGTCCACGCCGGCGTGCTCAGCGCGCCGCGCGGGATCCTGATGCTGATCATCCTCCAGTTCATGGGCCGGGTGGACACGCTGGTCGACCGGCGCGTGCTGATCGCCGTCGGCCTTTCGTTCTTCGTCCTCGCCTTCTGGGAGATGTCGCGCTTCGACCTGTCGATGGACGGCAGTTCGATCGTCTGGGCCACCATAATCCAGGGCTTCGGCCAAGGCATCCTGTTCGTCCCGCTCTCGACGCTGGGCTTCATGACGATCGCCCCGCATCTACGCCCCGATGCCGCCGCGGCGACGAGCTTCGTGCGCAACGTCGGCGGCTCGATCAGCGTCGCCGTATTCCAGGCCCTGACCGTCACCAATTCGCAGACGGTACAGTCGACGCTCTCGGCGCATATCGGCCGCGAGATTGCCGACGCCCAGGTGCTGCCGTCCTACCTGTCGCCGGACACCACCGCCGGCGCTGTGGCCCTGGCAGGGGAAATCCAGCGGCAGGCCCTGATGGTCGCCTATGTTGACGACTTCCGCCTGCTTACGATCATCGCGGTGCTGTCGATCCCACTGGTGCTATTGATCCGGCCGCCGCGAGGCGGTGCCAAGGATACGGGGCCTATGCCGATCGAGGCGCACTAGGCCCGAGCCCCCTTTACAATCGCCGGACCAGTCGCCATAGGCTCAAGCCATGACCAACCGGCTTGGCCTTACTCTGCGACTTATCCGCCCTTGGGCGTGAGCTGAAGCGTCGTACCTGCGGCGCTGGTGGCGCCCAAGGGGACCGAAACCAGACCCAGCCCAGACATCTGGCCGCAGAATTCCAAGCGAGATACCGTCATGACCATGCTGAAAGACCCCTCGGTCAAGTACCGACCGTTCCAGCCCATCAACCTGCCCGACCGCCAGTGGCCGACGCGCACGATCACCCAGGCGCCGCGCTGGCTCTCCACCGACCTGCGCGACGGCAACCAGGCACTCATCGATCCGATGGGCGCCGAGAAGAAGACGCGCTTCTTCGACCTGCTGGTCAAAGTTGGCCTTAAGGAGATCGAAGTCGGCTTCCCCGCCGCCGGCGCCACCGAGTTCGATTTCATCCAGGGACTGGTCCGATCGGAGCGCATTCCCGAGGACGTGCTGGTCCAGGTGCTGACCCAGTCGCGCGAGGACCTGATCAAGACCTCATTCGAAAGCCTCGAAGGCGCGCAGGCAGCGATTGTCCATCTCTACAACGCGGTCTCGCCACTGTGGCGCCAGGTCGTCTTCGGCATGGAGCGCGAGGACATCAGGCAGATCGCCGTGAACGGCGCCAAGGTCCTTCGCGACCAGGCCGCGCGCTTCCCGACCACCAACTGGCATTTCGAATACAGCCCCGAGACCTTCTCCACCGCCGAGCTCGATTTCAGCCTCGAATGCTGCGAAGCGGTGATGGACGTGCTGAAGCCCACGCCTGAGCACCCAATCATCCTCAACCTGCCGGCGACGGTCGAAGCGGCGACACCCAACATTTACGCCGACCAGATCGAGTATTTCTGCCGCAACCTGCCGAACCGGGACAGCGCAGTGATCAGCCTGCACACGCACAACGACCGCGGCACCGGCGTCGCCGCGGCCGAACTGGGCCTGATGGCCGGCGCGGACCGCGTCGAGGGTTGCCTATTCGGCAACGGCGAGCGCACGGGCAACTGCTGCCTGGTGACGGTCGGTCTCAACATGTACACGCAAGGCATTGATCCGGGACTCGATTTCTCGGACATCGACGAGGTCATCCAGACGGTCGAGTACTGCAACCAGCTCAAGGTGGCCGAGCGCCATCCCTATGGTGGCGAACTCGTCTTCACCGCCTTCTCGGGCAGCCATCAGGACGCGATCAAGAAGGGCTTTTCGGCGCAGGAACAGCGTAACGACCAGCTCTGGGCCGTGCCCTACCTGCCTATCGACCCGGCCGACCTGGGCCGCAGCTACGAGGCGGTGATCCGGGTCAACTCGCAGTCGGGCAAGGGCGGCTTCGCCTGGGTGCTCGAACAGGACCAGGGCCTCAAGCTGCCCAAGCGGATGCAGGCGCACTTCTCCAAACACGTCCAGGAACTGGCCGACGAGCTCGGCCGCGAACTGGTCGCGGCCGACATCTGGGACGTGTTCCAGCGCGTCTACAAGCAGGGTGCCGGCCGTTTCGAGCTACAGGATTACGAGGAGACCAAGGCGCCTGACGGCAGCCGCGTCTTCGCCGGCAAAATCGCCGTCGACGGCAAGGTCCAGTCGGTCTCGGGTCGCGGCAACGGCCTGCTCTCCTCGGTCGTCGCGACGATCGAAGATGCCTTCGGCGTGAAGCTCGAAATCCGTGACTATTCGGAACACGCGATGTCGAAGGGCTCCGACGCGCGCGCCGCCGCCTATGTCGAATGCGTGGCTGCCGATGGCCGGACGATCTGGGGGGTCGGCGTCGACGAGGACGTCGCCACGGCCGGCGTGCGTGCGGTGCTCAGCGCGGCCAACGCGGCCTAACGAAAGCGGTTTGCCGCGGGAAAGACGTTTCCTACTTCGGCGCCATGCACCAGAGCTAGTTGGTTCTTTCTCAGCGTCGGATTTTCGAAAGCGCCTTGCAGGGTGTCACCATGACACGCTGCCACCCAACCTGTTGATCATCATCCGTTTTCGTAGATTGAGACAGGGTGACACGGTGTAACTTGTGTCACCCTGTTCGGACATCAGCCCTTCTTGGGCAGCGCGATCTCGGCCACGCCGGTGCACATCGTCGTGCCCTTTTGGCTCTTCATCAGGTGCTTGACCTGGATCAGGTGCCGGCCTTCCTCGTCGATCATCTTGTCGACGACCTCGGCAGTCTGGACGGTGATGTCGCCCGAAAGCGCCGGTCCGCGATAGTTGGCGGTTGAATGCACGACCCAGCCATGCTCGCCGGCCCAGCCCGCGAGGTAGTCGGTTACCCAGGCGCCCATCGACGCGCCGTAGCCATAGGCTCGCGGCATGCCGATCTTGCGCGCATATTTGGGGAACAGGTGCCCGCGTGAGGCGCCGTAGTAGGCACCGTCGGTCAGCTCGGGATTGATCCGCTCCATGATCGGATCGTTCTCGTGACCGGCCATTTCCTTGGTGAAGCCGAAATCCTCGAGATTGATCTCGCGGCGATCCAGCGTGCCCCACGTGGTGAACAGGTAGGCGCGCCACTCGGTGGTCAGGCTGGCAATCGTGTGCGGGCCGAAGACGCGCTCGGGCAGTTGGTCGCCGACATTCACGTCGTCCCACCAGCGCTCGCCGTGGCCCAGGTCGTGCAGCGTCTGGATCCAGGCGAACTTGCGCTCTTCCAGCGCGTCCAGTTCCGCGTCGGTCCAGACGGGTTCCTCGAACTCGTCCTTGTTGACCGTCGCGCCGCCTGCAGCTGCCGAATAGCGCAGGGCGGTGGAGCGCTGCTTGGCGATCAGTTCGCCGTTCTGGTTGCGGTAGAAGTTGTCGCCGCGCTGGAAACAGGTCGGGCCGAAGCCGGTGTTCTTGACCGTATAGTCGAACGGAATGCGCTCGTTGGTGATGATGTCGCCGCCGAACACGCGCGGACCGTAGTGCCAGAACTCATCGCCGGCGAAGAGCAGATGCGATTCCGGAATCTTTCCAACGCAGGACGGGGCCGTGCCGTGGCCGTCGTCCATCACGATCGGGAAGGACTGCGGCGCCACCAGCCTACCCCACTTGGACTCCGCCGCATAGGCAGGGTCGAAGTGGAGCAGGTTCGCATAGTGCATGGCCTGGGCCCAGCGGCGGATGTCGTTGTTGCCCAGCGGTTCCCGGATCGGCGAGCTTTCGATCACCTTGCCGAGGTACTGGTCGATATCCGAGCAATCGAGCGTCTGCGCTTCGGTGGCCATAGAGTGTCCCTTCTTATGCCGGCTTCTTGGGCAATGCGATCTCGGCCGAGCCGGTCGCCATGATCGTGCCCTTGTGGTTGGCCATCTTGTGCTTGACGTGGATCAGGTGGCGACCTTCCTCGTCCACCGATTTGTCGATGACCTCGGCGGTCTGGATCGTCACGTCACCGGTCAGCGCCGGGCCGCGATAGTTCGAGATGCAGTGCACGACCATGCCGTGCTCGCCCGCCCAACCCGCGAGATAGTCGATGCCCCAGGCGCCCATCGAGGCGCCATAGCCATAGCCGCGCGGCATGCCGATGCGACGTGCCCAGCCCGGAAACAGGTGTCCGCGCGACGGGCCGTAGTAGGCGCCATCGGTCTGGAACGGATCGATCTTCATCATGTCGGGATCGTTCTCGAGTACACCCATCGCCGGGTCAAAGCCGACGCCGGCGAGATCCTGCTTGCGCAGGTTCATTGTGCCCCAGTTGTTGACGATATAGGCGCGCCACTCGGTGGTGAAGCTGGCGATCGAGTGCGGACCGAAGACGCGCTCGGGCAGGTCGTCACCGACCTGCACGTCGTCCCACCAGCGCTCCTTGTGGCCGAGGTCGTGCATCATCTGCACCCACTGGAAGCGACGCTTGATGAGTTCCTGCTCCTCCGCGTCGGTCCAGGTCGTTTCCTCGAAATCGTCGGTGTTCACCGTCTCACTGCCCGCTTCCTTGTTGTAGCGGATCGAGGTGGAGCGCTGCTTGAGGATCAGTTCGCCGTTCTGGTTGGTGAAATTGTTGTCGCCGCGCTGGAAGCAGGTCGGGCCGGCGAACTTGGTTTCCTTGACCACGTAGTCGAAGGGAACGCGCTCGTTGGCGATGATGTCTCCGGCCTGGACGCGCACACCGGTAAACCAGTGCTCGTCGCCGCCGAACAACAGGTGGGAGTCGGGAATGTTGCCGACGCAAGCTGGCGCAGCGCCGTGGCCGTCATCGGTGGCGATGCAGATGCTCTGCGGCGCGATGATCTTGCCCCACCGGCTCGCGGCAGCAAAGTCCGGGTCATAGTGGAGCAGGTTCGGGTAGTGCATCGCATGGACCCAGCGGCGGATATCGTTCGTCGCGATCGGCTCGCGCAGGCTCGAGCTGTCGACCGGCTTGCCGAGGTACTGATCGATGTCGGAGGTATCGAGGGTGGCCATGTGTTCCTCTCCAGGAATGTATACGACAGCGCGCCTTTCCGTGAGAGGCACAGCGATTCTCGCCTTCGGACAAGCCGGCGCGGAAGGCAACAGCCTTGTTGATTAATCCTTGACCAGGTGTTCAGCAAAGCCGGCAGAAACGCCTACAATACGCCAAGAGCGGTATTGGCGAGCGCCACCGACTCCCGTCAGTTCAGGGCCTAGCAGGATGGATGGAGACAGACCGATGGCAGCGGACATTGCGCAACCGACCGACCTGGCGCTTTCGCGCCGCGCCATCATGCGCGGCACCGGCGCGGCCTTGGCGCTACCCCTGCTGAGCCAGGCAGCACCGGTACTCGCACAACGCAGCGCCGCGCTTCCCGTGCCCGAGGATCCCGCGGGGATGATCAGCAGCCTGACCGACGGCGTCTACATCAACTCCAACGAGAACCCGCTGGGCCCCTGCCCCGCCGCCCTGCGCGCCCTTTCGGGGCTGGAGCGCCTCGGCGGCCGCTACGGCATGGCTTTCGCCAATCGGCTCGCCAGCCTCTTCGCGCGCCAGAACGGCCTCGCGCCCGAGAACGTCGTCGTCCATCCCGGCTCCTACGCGCCGCTCTGCGCCGCGGGCCTGGCCTTTTCGAGCAAGGAACGCCCCATCGCCTATGCCGAGCCCACTTTCGATTCGGGTTTCATGGGCGCGAACGGCAAGCCGGTGACCCGCGCGGTGACAATCGCGCTCGCCGGCGACTATCAGCTCGACGTCCGCAAGCTGCTGGCGGCGGCGCCCGACGCGGGGCTCTACTACGTCTGCAACCCCAACAACCCGACGGGCCTCGTCACCCCGCACGCCGACATCGAATGGCTGCTCGCCAACAAGCCGGCGGGGTCGGTCGTGCTCGTCGACGAGGCCTACATCCACTACAGCGACGCGGAGAGCTGCCTCGATCTCGTGGCCAAGGGGCAGGACATCCTGGTGCTGCGAACCTTCTCGAAGATCTACGGCCTCGCCGGCCTGCGCGTCGGCCTCGTCGCGGGGCGCAAGGACCTGCTCGACCGGCTGGCGGACTACGGCATCAACGTCACGTCGATGCCGGCGATCGTCGCCGCCGAAGCCAGCCTGCTGACACCGGGCCTGCTCGCCGAGCGCAAGTCCTATACCGCGGCAGTGCGCAACGACCTCTTCGCCTGGCTCGATGCGCGGGGCACGCGCTACGTCCCCTCGCAGACCAGCTTCGCCATGATCTACGTCGGTCGCCCCGGCGGCGAGGTAGCGGACGCGCTGGCGAAGGACCGCGTGTTTATCTCCGGCAAGCGCAAGAACATGGACAACTGGGTCCGCGTGACGATGGGCACGCCTGCGGAAATGAAGGTGTTCAAGGCTGCCTTTGCCAAGGTCATGGCCTGACCTCTCGACAGGGCGGAATACGGCGGGTAAGGCGAATTTAATCGCTCGATTAAACGGATTGCCTGATGCCCATTTCCGCCGCTTTCGGACACTTGCGCCTGCCCGTGATCGCCTCGCCGATGTTCATCGTGTCGAGCCCCGAACTGGTCATCGCCCAATGCAAGGCTGGGATCATCGGCAGCTTTCCCGCACTCAACGCCCGCCCGGCGGCCCAGCTCGACGAATGGCTCGCGCGGATCACCGCGGAGCTGGCCGGCGTGGAAGGCGCGGTACCTTTCGCGGTCAACCTCATCGTCCACAAGACCAACAGCCGCCTCGAAGAAGATCTCGCGACCTGCGCGAAATGGAAGGTGCCGCTGATCATCACCTCGCTCGGCGCGCGCGAGGACGTCAACGAGGCGGTCCACGGCTGGGGCGGTCTGGTGCTGCACGACGTGATCGACGATGCCTTTGCGCGCAAGGCCATCGAAAAGGGCGCCGATGGGCTGATCGCAGTGGCAGCCGGCGCGGGCGGCCATGCCGGGACGGAGTCGCCCTTCGCGCTCATGCAGGAAATCCGCGAGTGGTTCGACGGCCCGATCGCGCTGTCGGGCGCGATCGCCCACGGCCGCTCGATCCTGGCGGCCCAGGCGATGGGCGCGGACTTCGCCTATATCGGCAGCCCCTGGATCGCTACGCCCGAGGCCAATGCGCCCGATGACTACAAGCAGGCTATAGTCGCCGGCCATGCCTCCGACATCGTCTACAGCAACCTCTTCACCGGGGTCCACGGCAACTACCTGCGCGCCTCGATCTCCGCCGCGGGGCTCGATCCCGACCACCTTCCCGAAAGCGATCCCAGCAAGATGGACTTCGGCTCGGGCGGCACGACCGCGGCCAAGGCCTGGAAGGACATCTGGGGCTCGGGCCAGGGCATCGGCGCGGTGAAGGCCGTGGAAAGCGTCGCGGTGCGCGTCGACCGGCTCGATAGCCAGTATCAGGCCGCGAAGGCCGAACTTTCCGCACGGCTCTCCGCGGCCTGAACGGCCCGGGTTTCGGCCCAGAGCAGGTCGGCCATGGCGTCGAGCTCGGAGAAATCGAGCGCCTGCCCCACCGGATCGCGACGGTTCAAGGCGAAGCGCTTGCCCCCGCCCTGGAGCAACCGGCGGCGTAGTGCGCGCTGGACGAGCCAGAGCTGCATCAAAGCCTGCTCGCTGGCCGCGTCCAGCCCCTTGCGTAGCCGCAGCTCGGCCCAGCCCGTTTCGATAAGGCCGACGCGTTCGATCACCATGCCGCTGTAGCGATGATGCGGTCCGCGATGCAGCGGCATGGCCATGCGCAGTGCCGCCGCGTCGCTGGCGGGCAACAGCATGCCGTTGGCGCGAAAATCGTCGAAGCCGATCCGCCCCTGCCCCAGCGCCGCGAACATCGGTTCGAAACAGCGCCGCGACAGAAGTTGGCGCGGCAGGAGATGATGGCGCTGCAAGCCCTGATCGTAATCGGCAGTACCGGGACGGTTGATCGCTTCGAAGGGCAGCCTGCGCCGGGGAGCAGGCCGGGCTGGGCTCACGCGGCTTTCGTAACCATGACGTAGCGCCCATCGGGCGAAGGCTCCGCGATCAGCCGCTCGCCTTCCAGCCCCGCAAAGGTCTCAGACCGCTCCAGCGGTCCATGCAGGACGAGCTTGTCGATGACGCGGGCCGCCAGCTTCATCGTCTCGGCCCCCGCGGCCTCTTCATGCTCGGCGACGCAGAGTTCCTGACCGGTAAAGAAGGCCAGGCCTGAACTCTCGACCGCCCCATCGTCACGACGGCGCAGCGCGGTAAGCCCCAGCGAGGGGAAAGGTCCCCCCGGCCAGCCAGTGGGCCATGACGCGGCTGAAATACTTGGGTTCCATCCAGGCCTGCGCAGGATTCCAGCAGACAGCGCGGACGGGCAGCTCGGTCGTCAGCACGGCAGCCATGCGCATCAGGACGCGAACCACGGGCAGCAAGGCGCCGCCTGCGGCAATATGTGCGCCGGGAGCGAGCGAGATAGCCTCGAAGTCGAATCTGCCGATGTCCTGTGGCAAGCCGTAGAGGTGGCTGGCCGGTGTGACCGCAGCCCCGTTGCCCGGGACGAGCCCCCGCAGATCGAAAGTCAATCCCGAGGCAAGCAGTTCGATCCAGCCCTGCTCGTCGGGTCGATGGCTGATCCGCGCGACTTTGCCCATCTCGCCCGGCGGCGCCAGCAGGCGCTCGACATCGTCGACGCCAGGGCGCGAACCGGCCGCGAACAGCAGCGAGACGCCGGACATGACCTGCAATGCTTCCAGAACGCTCCCCCGACCTTGCTCAGGGACACTGCGCAATCCCAGTTCCACCGACCTTGTGGCACCTTTCCCCGGCAGGCGTCGAGTCCCGCCGCGGTCGATGCGCGCGATTTGGATGCATCCCGTTAGAAGACACCGAGGCGCAGTCCCTCGGCAAGCGCGGCGCCGAGTTCCCGACAGCGATCGAGATCTTCCTCCGACACCTGCTTGGGCGCGAGAATCGCCTGCGGGGTCTGGGCGTAGAGATTGACGATCAGCGGCTCGGCGACGCGGCGCAGACGCCATCCCGTAACGATGCGGTCGATCTGCGCCTCGGCGCCCTGCCCGGCCGAACCCGCGGCGATCGCCGTGGCATAGGGCCGGCCTTCGACCTGTCCGAGCAGCGGATAGTAGCAGCGATCGAACATTTCCTTCATCACGCCCGACATGCTCCCGAGGTTCTCGGGACAGACGAACAGATAGCCTGCTGCGTCCAGCAGGACCTTGGGCGCCGCCTCGGCCGCGGCCAATAGCAGACAATCTTCACCCGCACCGGCGGCGGCCGAGCGCGCCATCGCCTCGGCCGCGCCGGTGCGGCTATGCCAGACGATGGCGAGCCTTGGCGCCGACAAGGCTCAGCAACCGCCTCCGCCGCCCAGGGCACCACCCAGCATGCCGCCGAGGCCGCCGCGCGGACGGCAGTTCTGGCGGCCGGAATTGCCCGAGCCGCGGTCCTCGCCTTCGCTGGCGCCGCCCATGCCCATGCCGCCCATGCCGGGTGCCGACATCCAGCTCGTGGTCGAGCGATGGCGGATGCGCGCGGTCCATTCGAGCTTCCAAGGACCGGTGGCAGGCCGCGGCGGGTAGGAGAAGTCCTCCTCGGGCCCGAAAGCGGTGAGCGTGCCGACGCGGAAGTCGCCGGCGTCGCGGATGACTTCCGCGGGAATCGTGCAGCTCGTCGCCGTCGGCGCCAGCAGCGTGCGATCACGCACCAGCGTTGCAGCTTGGCCCGGCGAGAGCCAGTCGGTCAGGCCCCCGCCGAATTGGCGCGTGGCGCTGCTCGACCACATGACCATGTCGCCCATCTCGCCGCCCGGCCCCATCTTCCCGCCGAACAGGCCGGCGAGATAGCCGGTCGCCTCGGGAATGCCGCTCCAGCGCGCCATCGAGGCGCCGCTCGGGAGGCTAGAAGTATTGACCCGCAGCGCTGCCATGAAGTCCTTGGTCAGCGTGAAATTCATCTCGGGCGCATAGTTGCTGGCTACGCGGTGCGGGCCTGGCAGCATCGTGTCCGGCTTGACGTACTTGCCGTCCTCCGACGGCCAGCGGCCGAACGTGCGGCTGTTCTGCAGGTTCGGGCCCCAGTCGCGGATGATCGTCGAAGTCCACAACCCCGGCGGCATCTGACCGGCGGCGACCCGCGCGAAGTCTATCACCACCGGCTGTCCTTTGGGCGCGTGCTCGCCGCAGCCCCAGTAGATCAGCATGCGCCCTTTGGGACGCTGTGGCAGTTCCTCCGTGCCGCGCTCCTCGCGCGGCGTGGTGAGCGCGACCGACTTGCCGAGCTTGGCTGCCGGCGGGGGGAAATGGTCAGCCTTGGCCGCGCCCTTGGGCGGCGCCTGGGTCGAACCGAGGCGCAGATAAAGCTCGTGCTGGACATTGTTGCTGCGGCCGCCGCCCATCATCATGCTCATGGCGCCGCCCATGCCGCCGCCCATCCCGGCCATGCCGGAGACGGTACCGGCGCGCATGTCATAGCGCGCGACGGGGGCGCCCGGCCCGGTCTGCGCGATCAGCGGCAAGGCAATAACAGCACCGCCACTAGCAAGAACAACAGCTGCGACAATCTTCGAACGCATGCCCAATTCCTCCCTCTGCTCGCGCCCTGCATAGCGCCTCATTCGACAAAAGAATTCCCAATAAATACGGGTATCAAGTCTTTCCGGTCGGAAGCGGATAGGTTAGCCCCGCGCATGGCTTCGCAACCGGCATCCCTCTTCGGCATCGAATCCTCGCTCGGCGGCAAGGCCTGGCGCTGGCGCGGCGGCAACATGGACCTGGTCGAAGGCGTTGCCGGCCTCGAAGCCGATATCGTCACCCAGCTCCTCCTAGCCCGCGGCGTGCCGAGCCACGATGTCGAGCGCCAGCGCGCGCCGTCGCTGCGCGCCTTCCTGCCCGACCCTTCGCACTTCCGCGACATGGACGCCGCCGCAGAGCGTATCGCCCAGGCCGTGCTCACCGGCGAGACGGTGACGATCTACGGCGACTATGACGTCGACGGCGCGACCAGCGCGGCTTTGTTCATCCGCCTGCTACGCATGCTCGGCCACGACGCGCGCTACTACATCCCCGACCGCCTGCTCGAAGGCTACGGCCCCTCGGGCGAGGCGCTGGTGCGCATATCGGGCGAGGGAAGCAGCCTGATCGTCACGGTCGACTGCGGCGCCATGGCACACGAGGCGCTGGCCATGGCCCATGCCGCGGGTGCCGACGTGATCGTCGTCGATCACCACAAGTGTTCGGCCGAACTTCCCGTCGCCGCCGCACTGGTCAATCCCAACCGGCTCGATGAAGGCGAGACCGGCGCCGCACACGGGCATCTTGCCGCGGTCGGCGTCGCCTTCCTCGTCGCCGTCGCAACCGTTCGGGCGCTGCGCCAGCAGGGCTTCTTTGCCGAGCGGCCGGAGCCCGACCTGTTTTCACTGCTCGACCTGGTCGCGCTCGGCACCGTCGCCGATGTCGCCGCGCTGCATGGCCTCAACCGCGCACTCGTGGCGCAGGGCCTCAAGGTCATGGCCAAGCGCGAGAACATCGGCATGGCGGCGCTGATCGACGCGAGCCGGCTGAGCCGCCCGCCGAGCTGCACCGACCTCGGCTTCGCGCTCGGCCCCCGCATCAACGCCGGCGGCCGTGTCGGCGAATCGACGCTCGGCGTGCGGCTTCTGACCAGCAACGACCCCGAGGAAGCGAGCGACATCGCCGCCCAGCTCTCGCGCCTGAACGAAGAACGCCGCGCGATCGAAGGCGAGGTCCAGGCCGCGGCCGAGGCGCTGATCGCCGCGCAACACAACCGTGCGGTCATCGTGCTCGCCGGGCGCGGCTGGCATCCGGGCGTGATCGGCATCGTCGCCGGCCGGATCAAGGAAAAGACCGGCAAGCCCGTTCTGGTCATCGCGCTCGACGCCGACGAGGCCGGCAACGGCAAGGGATCGGGCCGCTCGATTAGCGGCGTAGATCTCGGCGCGGCGATCATCGCGGCGCGCGAGGCTGATCTTCTCGTCGCGGGCGGCGGACACGCCATGGCTGCGGGTCTCACCATCGCGCCCGACAAGGTCGATGCGCTGGCCGAATGGCTCGACGCCAGGCTGGGTGCCACGGTTTCTGCGGCGATGACCGCGCAGGCCATGCTGCTTGATCTCGCCATAGCGCCAGGAGGGCTTACCCCCGCGCTGGTGGAAACGCTCGACAGCGCCGGCCCCTATGGCATGGGCTGGCCCGGCCCGCGCGTTGCCGTGGGGCCCGTGCGGCTGGTCAAGGCGGACCTTGTCGGAACCGACCACGTCCGCCTGATCGCACGCGGCGACGACGGCGCCAGCTTCAAGGCCATAGCTTTCCGCGCCGCCGAGAGCGCGATGGGCCAGGCCCTACTGCACGGATCGCAGGGCCGCCGCCTCTGGCTCGCCGGTCGCGCACGGATCGACGACTGGGGCAGCCGGCCCCAGGCCGAGCTTCATCTCGACGACGCCGCCTGGGCCGACTGATTTATCCCGATAGAGGGCTTGACCCCCCGGGAAACCCTTCCCTAAGTGCGCGGCCTGCCGTCGGCACTAGCCGGCACGGCCCCTTCGTCTAGCGGTTAGGACGCGGCCCTTTCACGGCTGAAACACGGGTTCGATTCCCGTAGGGGTCACCATCTTCTTGCTCACATAGAGCCAAGGCGATAGGTCGGTGTCGGCACTAAGGCCCCTTCGTCTAGCGGTCAGGACGCGGCCCTCTCACGGCTGAAACACGGGTTCGATTCCCGTAGGGGTCACCAATAAAATCAGTCACTTAGGGTGACATGATTTGATGGTGACGGCAGCTTCCCTCAAATTCTCCCTATTATGTGGCTCCCGCCTCTGGCCCCCAAGCAGGCCCGGCCAAGCCAATGCCAATCTAGTCGACAACGGCAATGGCGCATTCCTGGCGAAGCCAAGCGCGCGCCGCATCCCGCAGTAGGGAAGTGGTCTCGCCGGACGCTAGAGCCATCATGTCGGCAATCGCGCTCGCCCTGCCGTCAGCACGAACAGCATCATCAGCGAGGATCCAGCATTTCCCCCGGATGCCTTCTTCTACCGCTATAAAGCGCAGCACTTCTGGCATGAGACAGAGCGAGATGGCCGAGCCATCCGCCATGACAACCATATCCTCTGTCGCTTCGGCTCGATAGGCGCCTAGGTTGCGAACGTCTGCGGCGAGGTCGCCGATTAGAGGAAGTAGCAGAGGGCGATCCGCTTCGATCTTTACCGCCTCCCAAAGCGTTCGCGCCATATCGTTTAAGCGCACCAGAGGGGAGGTGGCGCTCTTACGGAAATCCGTGTTGTCGCGCTTGATAGTATTTTTCATCACATAACTCCCGCGCCCGGCATTGGGCGAGAAGAAACCTCAGGCAATTTGCAGGATCGGGCAATCCCCACGCCTCCGAGCGCTCGCCAGACCGCACCCGATACTTCGGAATTCATCGGATGACTGTCGAGTTTTCGATGAGACCGACACCATTTCGCACGCAGTTGTCCGATACGTGTTGGGCAAACTTTATTTTCAGGCCCTTCCCGGCAGCCCGGCCCCGCCGACCGTGCAGCATCGCGCAGCGGCTCGATGCGCGCGGAGGCTCCTTCAACGCCGGCCGAGACGGGCGGAGAGCCGCCTGTCATCACGATAACGCCCGGCCGCGGGGCGTAACGAGCGCTTATCACCCCTAGCATCCCCCGGAACCAGGGCGCATCGAAGGGTGCATGCCCTGTGTAGGCCACATAGCGCCCTAGTCCGCAGGGCGCCAAGCGGGGCGACCGGCCCCCCTAGGGCTGGCGCCGCGTGCCGACCCCACCCCCCGGCCCCACCTGGCCGGCCGCGCCGATCTCACTATCTGGCTCCCGCACTAATTTTTTTGAGGATCAGAGCAGTTCCTACAAAATGGGGTAAGATGTTGGTGTCGGGCGCAACAACGGGCACAACAAATAAATGCGCCTTAAATTCCAATAGCGAATTAGTTACGACCACTACGCTGGTTACATAGTGCCCTTCCCGCAGGATTTACTCCGATCTGTCGGCCGACTAATCGGAGACCAACGGACACAGAGGGCTGCACGCGACGATGGATACTTCAATTGAACCGCTGGCGGATACAGTCGAGGTTGCAGCAACTCGGCTGAGCATCTGCCGCGCCGAACTATACAAGCAGATTGCAGCCGGCCGGCTCGTCGCCCGCAAAGTTGGCCGCCGCACCCTCATCGAACGCACTGAACAAGCCCGCTGGCTTTCCGCTTTGCCCCTCAAGGCTGCGCACGCCGCATGAGCGAAGATAGCCCCTTCGCCATCCGCGACGCCTCCCGCGATATTTTCGCCCCGGCGGAGCACGAAACCTCGCCTGCCGATTTCGTCCAGCCCTCCTGGATGACCGCCGCCCCGGCGGATGGGCAGACCCCATCTGAACGCGACGCAATGCAGGCTGCGGAAATCGAGGCTACACGGACGCAGCGAGATGCCGACCAAGCTGAGGAAGCTAGCCTCCAAGCTACATGGGAAGCGCGGCAGGCTGAGGATGAACGCCAGCGCAAAGCGCAGGAGGATGCACATCATGCAGCCCTTCGAACGCAAGACGACGACTTTCACGGCTGGCGGACCCGGCTACATTTCACGATCGAAGGTCACGGCTCCGAAGGCGACGACATCACCAGCGAATGTGGTTCCGGCGGCTGGGACATTCTGAACGATGATGCAGTCTGCGCCGCACTGAACGCCGCGATCCCGGAAATCAAAACCGTGATTGCACCGTGGGCCGAACACTTCCCCTCGATAGGGTTCATTCAGCACGACGGGGATGGCGACCTCTTTTTCCATCTCGTGCATCGAGCTGGCGCCGCAGGACTGTCGCCGGAGCGCCTGGGTGAGTTTCCCGAAGTTCGCCTGCAGGTGCCAGCGCTGCCCGGCAGGACAATCGTACTGCAGGCCGAGACGCAACCGGTGAACGCGACACGGATCTTCGAGTGGATGCGCGAGGAGGGTGGCCCCTACGCGAGCTGGGGCGGGCCGGGCACCGAGGGGTTACTGCCGATCGCCGGTGAGAGCCGTGACGTATGGCTTTGCCGGGTTGCGCTCAACGAAGATGTCATTGCTCGAGCGGTAGAACGCTGGTCGGCCAGTGGCAGATGCCCCGCAATATATCGCCACTTCGGTGATATATCGGAACGTGCCGACGGCGACCGCGATGTAGAATTCATCGCCGACAAACGCATCCCACGCGGCTTCCTGACTTTTCTGGTTGGCGACAGCGGCATAGGCAAGTCCAGCCTCGTCCATGAATGGATCGCAGCATTTTCAGGGGTCGCAAACGGCCGGCCCACCACCGTCCTTGGTGCCGAAGTCCCCGGACGGCTCGTTTGCGCACTCATATCCGCAGAAGATGGCCCCGCCAGGATCAATCAGCGCGCTCGGGATCACGCGAAGATATGGGACAGATGCAGCTATCTCACGTCGCCCGACCCGCTGCGCGACCTGGATCATCATCTGGCGCAATTGCGGCAATTGCCCAACCTAGACCTTGTCGTCTTTGATCCCCTGGTCTCCTTTTTGGATGACAATGAAGACCTGGCCCACATCGCCCGGCCGTTCTGCAACAAACTGACCCAGTTTGCGGCTGACATGAACTGCGCCGTTGTGTTGGTGCATCATATCAGGAAGGGCAAGCAACCGCCTCGAACGCTTGCCGAAGTTTTCGACCGCATGCGCGGCTCCTCCGACTTCAAAGCCGCCGCGCGAATGGTCATCTGCATGTTGAAGCGCCGCGACGGCATCGTAGTCATCGGTCCCTGCAAGCACAACTTCGCCGACCGCGATGTCTGGCTTCCGAAGTTTCAGGGCGACGAATACCGCGTGGACGACGAAACCTCCACGCTTGTGCCTCTCAATGCCGAGGTAGGCGGCCCCGACGATCTGGACGGCCCCGATGCGGCGGCCGAAGTCGAAATGAGGGTTCTGGCCACGGTCCGGCGCTGTAATTCGAGCGGCGTCATCGTACTGCGATCGGGCAAAGCCGGGTTGTTCGAGAGCCGGCCGCAGGAACTCACCGGCATCTCGCGAGCGGCGATACTCGCAGCGGTCGATAATCTGGTGACAGCCGGCCAATTGATCGGCGGCGGTCGCGCGGGCCTCCACCTCCCCGCCCCTTCCGCCGCTGACGAAGGCAGCGCGACGGATGAATAAGCCCGCGCCGGCTTGTTCGGCTGCACTCACCACGCTGTTTTGGGGCGAGGTGTTGAGCGCCCAACCGGCGGCCCTTCACAGAGCTTTCAACGAGCACCCCCTCGGCGGCGCGGGTGTTCAATTCCACTACCCCTCAGCCGCCTCGGACCCAAGGAGCAAACCACATGGCCGACCTTATTCATTCGGTGCGTCAGATGCCTGGCGAAAACCTGTTCAACGCGTGGCTACGCGGGCTCGACACGGCGCCCCCCGGACACTGCGGCCCGATCTATATCGGATAACCAGCAAGCAGCTTGTTGGCGCGGTGCGGAGCGGCCCGCGCCAACAAGACCTGCACTGTGGCCAGGCGGTCGAGGTCGACCGGCCGTCCGCGACGATCCACCGCATCTATGACCCTTACAACCCGCCACTCAACGCGATCATCTCTGTCGCACGGCGGCTGCAGGAAGTTCTTTTGGAAACCGGCGCCCTCGACGGGCGGCCTCTGCCCTTCCCCGAGTTGGCACCCGCATGGTGCCACACCGCCAACAACAACTGACACCACTCCAACCTCAGGAGGCCCGCTCCATGGCCCGCGAACCCAACTTCTATTACCAAGACCCGACTGCAGCGATCAGCACGAGCGTTGCCCGCGCCATCTTCGGCGACCCGGCCATGGCGCAGGCTCAGGCCAAGGCGCGGACCGAGGCAGCGCTTCGCGAAGCCCAGACACGCGAGGCCGAAGCCCACGGCCGGCTCTATGGCAGCCAGGCCACCGGCCAGGACACGCAGAACACCGCGGGCGCGAGCCTGCCGGAGATGTTCCGCGCCTTCGCCGCATCGCGCGCGCCGGCTCCCCCGCCGCCCACCGTCGCTAGCCCCGGCTTCGAGAACTTCGACGCGCCCATGCCGGAGCCCGAAGCACGCCCAGATCCCACGTCGTCGCTGGCGAACCTGATCGCAACCATCGGCCAGATGAACGGCAAGGACGCGGACCCGACCAAGCTGATGGGCTCCTATGGCGCCTTCGGCGGGGATGACGAGCTTGCCCGCCGCGGCCTCGTCGCGCAGGGCCATACTCCCACCAAGGACTTCGCCATCACGCCGGAGCGCGCGGACGAGATTGCGGCGACCGATGCGGCCGCCAAGCAGAAGCAGGCCTGGGGCGTCGCCGATCGCAACCACGCGACCGATATCCCCGTCGCCAACATCCGCGCGAGCGCGAGCCGCTACGGTTCCGACCAGAGCGCGGCGGCGAGCCGCTACGCGACCGACGGGCGCACCGGCACGGCGAACTTCAAGGCCGGTGGAGCCGCGCCCAGCTTCGACGCCATCAAGAAGGTCTTCCCCAACGCGACGATGAACAGCGGATGGCGCTCGGTCGAGCATAACCGCGAAGTCGGCGGCGTTGCCAACTCCACCCACCTCGGCCTCACGCCCGGCGTGCAGGGCTACGACCTCCCGGTGCAGCCCGGCCTCACGGTCGAGCGCGCTGCCGCGTTGATCGAGGAAGGCAACCCCGGCGTGCGCGTCGTCGAGGCTCGAGACGAAACCGGGCGCAAGGGTCCGAACGGGAAGCCCCTCGGTGGCTGGCACTTCGCCTTGGCGCACGACGCCAGCTATGCCGCACCGGCCAAGCCCGCCGCGGGCAAGGGTGCAGCTCCCAAGCAGGTCGCCGGGAAGAACCTCGCCGATCTCGATCAGCAATTGAATATCGTCTTGGCTGGCCGGGGGCTAGGCACGCTGAACGAGGATAAGACGTTGACGGGCGGCCTCGATCCGATCGCGAAGAACCGTATGCGGTCAGAAGCCATCCGCCGGTTCCAGCAGAGCGGCAACCCCGTCGAGGCTGCCATGGGCGCTTTCGACGAGTTCGCACGCCGGGGGCGGGCCAAGCGTCTGTCGCAGCCACAGCCCGCCCCCGCTGGCGACAATCAGCGCGTCAGCCCCGAGGCGGCTGCCAAGCTGCCCAAGGGTACGCGCTTTATCGGCATGGACGGTGTGGAGAGGATCAGGCAGTGACTCTCTTCGCTCGCCACACAGCCTGCACGAACATACCCAATCATAAACCCCGTAACGATCGACACCGAGCACGGGTGGTGAAGCCGAAATTGGGGATCGCTTTGAATCGAGCTCACCTTGCCCATAATCCGATAACATCTAAGGCTCTTGCCGGATCAAGTTTAAGTGCGCGCAGGGGGGCAACGTGGGACCGTTCGAAGTTACGAAAGAGGTCGTCTCAGGGCTCAATGACACTCAGCTGCGGAAGCTGCTGGAAAACCTGCTCTTGGCTGAAGCGAACCAGCGGAACATTGCCCACAACGGGATCGCGGTAGGCGGGAATCAAACGGCGGGCGACGGTGGGGTCGATGCCTCAATCGCCTGGACCGGAGCACCCAAGCCCGCAACATGGCTGCCGCGAAGACACATATTTTTTCAATGCAAGGCAGAGGCCATGGCCCCCGCCAAACTTGCCAAGGAAATGCGCCCAGGCGGCCCGCCAAGGCCGATCTTCGCTGACCTTGCCCGAATGCGCGGCGCCTACATCATATTCTCGACCGACGATCCGTCGAAGTCAGCAATGGATGACCGCCTCAATGCAATGGTGGCGGCGACTAAGGACGTCCGCAACGCCGAACGAATCCGTTTCGACTTCTATGGCGCCGACAGAATTGCGCGCTGGGCCAATCTTCATCTCGGCGTCGCCATCTGGCTACTTGGACAGAACGGCCGAGCGTTGGGCGGATGGCGTCCCTACGGCGATTGGTCAGCGAAAGGTGCGGTAAGCCAACCCTACATTGTTGATGGCAATGCTCGCGCGTCATTCGACGATGATCTTGTCGACATGAGTTCGGCGATTACGAACATTCGTGCCGCCTTGCGACAGACCGGCGGTGTCGTGCGACTCGTGGGCCTGTCGGGTATGGGCAAGACACGGCTTGCTGAAGCATTGTTCGACGAGCGCCTTGGCGAAGGCGCGCTAGCAAAGGCGAAGGCAATATACGGTGACGCCGGGCGCAACCTCGAGGTAGGCGCCGCACGCGTAGCCGAGGAGCTTATGCTCGCCGGGGCCGACGCCATCCTCGTAGTCGACAATGCCAATGTGGCTATCCATAGCCAGCTCGCCGAGATCGCATGCCGCCCCGGCAGCCGCATCAGCGTACTGACGATCGATTACGACATGGGCGGCGAAAACCCGGCGGGGCTTCTCGTCGCGCTCGGAGAAAATAGCAAACTGGTGCTGATATCGCTTCTGAAACAGCGCGTCCCCTCCCTGAGCGAGGCCGAATGCCGCCACCTGGCCGAGTTCTCCGGCGGCAATGCCCGGATTGCCTTGAAGATCGCGGAGGGCGTGGAAAAGGGAGTAGACTTGTCCACGCTCAACGACGGCGAACTACTCGAGCGGCTGTTCCAAGTCGGCCGCCAGGAACGCGATCCCAGCGCGCGCGCCTGCGCCGACGCCGCCGCACTTGTCTACGCCTTCTATGTCGAAGCGGGAGACGATCATTTGGCCGAGCATACCGCGCTGGCGTCTATCCTTGGCGTGAATGTCGATACATTCTTCCGCAATGTTGCGACCTTTCTCGAATGGGGCGTGATCCAGCAACGTGGGCCGCAACGCGCGGTAATGCCGCCGCCGTTCGCAAATATGTTGGCGGCGCCATTCATCCGCCGCAGCGATCCCGCGACGCTGCTCGGTCACTTCCTCGCTGCGCCGCCCCGCCTGTTGGCTTCGTTTGCACGCCGTCTCGGACAGCTTCACAACGAGCCGGCAGCGGTACGGCTGGCCCAGCTCCTGCTCGGTCAGGACGGCTTATTCGGCGAGCCCGCCATGCTCGATGAGTTGCTTCGTCACGGCTTTATCAACTTGGCGCCAAGCGCGCCCGAGGCTGCTTTAGCGGCATTCGAACGATCACTTGCCGGTCCTAATCGTGACCGGCTGCTCGATCCACACGCTGAGGGGCGACGCTATTATCCCGAGCTTCTCGTCCATCTCGCGCACGAATCCGTCCTCTTCGCGCGGGCAATGGAGGTCCTGTTGGCGTTTGCGCTTGCCGATGGCGATGCCGGGGACGACCGCAAAGCAGCCAAGCATTTTCTCGAGCGCTTCTGGCCACACCTCTCATTCACGCTCGCTGACCAGGCGACGCGGCTAGCCTTCATCGACCGGCTTCTCGACGATCCCGACGGTAAGGTCTCGGCGCTCGGCTTAGAAGCCTTAGATTATATGCTTGAGGCAGGGCATTTCAGTTCGTCTCTAAATCTTGAGTTCGGCGCGAAGGCGCATTTGACTGAGTGGCAGCCACGCAATGGCGACGGTTATGGTAGCTGGTTCAGCGCCGCGTATGAGCGTGCTGGCCGTGCCGCTCGCGCTAACGGCCGGGAAGCGGAGCGAGCGCGTGCCATTATCGCCAGCCATTTCCGCGAACACCTCGACGCAGGCTTACCAGAGCTGTCTATTGAAGCGATCCGCGCTGCCCGCGGCCACGGTTATTGGGACGCAGGCTGGCGCGCAGTTGTCGATGGCCTGAGCTTCAGCGGCCACGGGCTCGGCGACAACATACTGGCGGAAGTGCGAGCGCTCGAGCACGAGCTGCGCCCCCCGCACACTCGACGAATGCTTCGATGCCTTCGTGATCGGCGAGCCCTGGCGGCACTGGCGTCCCGACCGGACTGAGACGCGCCCAACGCGCAATGTCGGGAAGCTATCGGAAGCCGTGGGTGTATGCCTCGCTCGAAATGGCACCGACCCGTTGCCCTACTTGACGCGTGCAATCGCCGGGGAAAGTCAGAACAGTGCTTTGGCATTCGCCCGCGGCCTTGCCCGGACCAGCGCTGAACCGGCTGAGCTATGGCAAAGGACGTGCGCGGCGTTCGCTGCAGCGGACAGCGATCGGCGGAATCCAGACGTCTTGACTGGCATCATCGACGGTGCGGCGCGGCGGGACCGAGTTACCGTCGAGGTATGGCTCGACGCGGCGGTCACCGATCCACTACTCGCCGAGCACCTTGTCGCGCTGCAGCTTGCCGTACCCCTCGACGCCATCGCGATGGCGCGATTCATCCGCGGGCTAAGGCACGGAGCCGTTCCAGGGTGGAGCTTCTCGCAACTCCAATCTGGTGGCGTCACAAGACCCATTCCCGGGCCTGCGCTGGCGGAATTTCTGGGCCAACTCTATGAGGCTGAGGGCGGCGTCCTCCCAGCGCTTCAGATTCTCCACATGCGCATTTTCGGCGATCGCGGCGACCAGCGCGGCATCGACCCGGCTCTTCTAGCGCTCGGCCGCAAATTTCTCGTCGATCAGAGGACCTATGTTGAAGAGAATACGAAAGAGGACCACGGCATTGCGACCATCGCAAGGGTTTCGTTGGTCGGCGAAAGCGCCGCCCTGGCCGCTGCAGCGGTCTGCCGGGCATTGCGCGGCGAACCTGGCTCGGAGAGCTATTATAGCCGGGAGTACGACACGCTCTGTGGCGTGCTGATGAAGTCGTTTCCGCGTGTCGTCCTCGATGAGATTGTAGCACATAAAGCGCGTCGTGGGCTGGCGGCCCGGTTCTTCGGTGGTCACGTGCGCAACGACGACGATATCGACCAGGCCAAGATTGTGTTCGATGAAACGGTCGCGCTCGCATGGGTTCTCGACGCGCCGGCCGATCGTGCCCCCATGCTTGCCGAGCTAGTGCCATATTCGCGAAAGGTGGAGGAGACCGGCTTACTCGAGTGGTCTTCTTTCGCGCTGGCGCTAATCGCCGCGGCCCCAGACCCGGTCCCGACATTAGTAAATTTCGGCAGGCGGTTCTTCACGGGGAGCGGATCGGGTCCTTTCTCCGCCCGCTTCGTACGTCGCCGGCCGCTTGTGGCTGTGATGCTGACGCATGATGATGTCCGCGTACGCAACTGGGCGCGTTCTACAAGCCAGGCACTCGAGGAGAGCATCCTGCGCTGGGACGAGCGGGATCGCGATCACGAGAGTCGCTTCGAATAGGGTGCCGCCTGAATGGAATGTGCGCTTCGGAACGGAGAACGCAGCGTTGCGCGCTCCCGTCAGCCCGCGGTGCCCTTGGCATAGTTATTCAGCATCGGCAGGCGGTTCCAATTCAGCCGGTTCCATAGTTGGTTCGGCCTCGGGGGCCGCTGTGCCGCTCACCGACGGATCTGCCGCGATAGGGCGGACAGAATAGTTATCATATGCCGCGTCTGACGCCGCCGCTGCAGCATCCGTCGCCGACTGGGCCGCCTCCGAAGCCGCCGCTGCCGCCTCACGGGCATTAACCGGTTCCTGCCAAGCTCGAACGATTGGCCAGCCGGCGGCAACCAAGAGCACTATGCCCGAAAAGATCAGCAGCCACCGACGGCGAATGAGGTTTCCTCCGCTGCCCAGACCTCCGGTAATGCGTGCTTTGACGGCGCGGTCAAAGGCCACGGAAATCCCTCGCTCAAACTGCGGCGGATCAAAGCGATTCACAGATCCAGGTGAGACAGCGGAACGGCCATATTGGAAAGCCACAGCACTCGCCAAGACCGCGAGCAGCATCGTCGCCAGGCCCCAGACTAAAATGCTATCTCGGGCCTCTGTCGCTCGAAGTGCGCAGACGTAGCCTTCCGAGTTTCGGCAAAGCTGGATACGCCTATTGGCCAGCCACCACGCGAGCGCCGTGATCGCTGAGCAGCCGGCTAGCCCGGCGAATACAATGCGCCTCATTCGCTAGCCTCGTCCGCAAACTCGTATAGAAAGCATTCGCGTGTCACAGCGCCGAGCATTGCGGTCCTCGTCTTTGGATCAGGCCGGTGGCTGTCGACCGGGATTTTCCACCGAGTAACTACGCCTTTGGCGTGCAGGCGGCCCAATACCCTATTGACCGTCTGCCGGGGCAAGCCGAGCGGCCGATAGATCTCGCGCAGCAGGGCCGGCGCGCCTAGCTGCTCCATATAGGCTATCACCTGATCTTGGACGATCGGCTGGTTCGCCCATTCACCAAGGTTGTTGCGGATCGTATCGGCGGCCATGGGCGGGACTCCCTCGGGCAAGCGTGTCCTGCGATTCTCGGCTTTTGTGGAGTCGGTGTCTAGAGGGTGAAGTTGCAATTGCCCGATCGAACGGTACGACTGATTAAGCGACGCTTTTTCAGTTCGGTAGCAATCTGCGAGCGATTTTCACCATGAGCTTCATCAACTGATTTTGGTTGTGAATATGACGCTCGAATGCAGCATAGTCGAACGCCGGATCGAACTTTGTGAGGTCGCCGCGTGACTCCAAATCGGGCTTCAGTTGATCAAGGCTTCTTTGAATACGCGTAAGAATGCTCCAAGTCTGAGGGTCTCTAATTACTGCAGTCCTTATCGCAAATTCCAAGTCTCGCACCGCATCAAGGTAGGTCGCGCATCGCAACATTATCTCGGCAACATCGCCAACCTCGACGCCCATAATATGATTCTGAGGTTGCCAAGCTTTTTCGAGATTATCCAAGGCGTGGTGGATAATCTTGCGGTCTTCTTTGACTGGTCTGAGCCCCGCGATTTCCTCCAGATTTGAGTAGAGTCCGGCCCATCGAAGGAGTCGGACGGAATGAAGCGGAGCAGGTTCAGCGAAGAGCAGATCATTGCGATCTTGAAGGAGCAGGAGGCCGGGGCGCCGACGGCGGACGTGTGCCGGCGTCACGGGGTGAGCAGCGCGACCTTTTACAAGTGGAAGGCCAAGTTTGGCGGCTTGGAGGTGTCGGAGGCGAAGCGCCTGCGGCAGCTTGAGGACGAGAACGCGAAGCTGAAGAAGCTGCTCGCGGAGGCGATGCTGGACAACGCGATGCTCAAGGAGATCACCGCAAAAAAATGGTGACGCCCGCTGTCAGGCGGGAAGCGGTGGCTCACCTCGAGCAGGTGTTTGAGGTGAGCCAGCGGCGGGCGTGTGATGTTCTGGGCGTGGACCGGACGATGGTGCGGTATCGCAGCCGGCGAGGCGATGACGGTGCGATCCGGGAGCGGATGCGCGGCCTGGCGGCGGAGCGTCGGCGGTTCGGCTATCGCCGCCTGCACTGGCTGCTGGGGCGCGAGGGCGTCGTGATCAACCACAAGAAGTTCCGCCGGCTGTACCGCGAGGAACGGCTGCAGGTGCGTCGCCGCGGTGGCCGCAAGCGGGCGCTGGGCACGCGTGCACCGATGACGATCCCGCAAGGTCGCAACCAGCGCTGGTCGCTCGACTTCGTGTCGGACGCGTTCGCCTGTGGCCGGCGGTTCCGTATCTTTGCGGTGGTCGACGACTTCACCCGCGAGTGTGTCCGGCTCATCGCCGACACCTCGATCTCCGGGATGCGCGTGGCGCGCGAACTCGACTGGGCGATTGTCGAGCGGGCACGTCCGGCGATGATCGTCAGCGATAATGGCACCGAACTGACCAGCATGGCGATCCTGCGCTGGTCGAAGGAACGCAACGTCGAGTGGCACTACATCGCGCCGGGCAAGCCGCAGCAGAACGGGTTTATCGAAAGCTTCAACGCCCGGCTTCGGGACGAGTGTTTGAACGAGACGATCTTCACCAGCCTGCCTCAGGCCCGATCGGTGCTCGCCGCCTGGCGACATGATTACAACCATCACCGGCCCCACTCGAGCCTAGACAACATGACCCCGGCCGAGATGGCAGCCAAATCAGTCGGCAAACCGGGTTGGGGGTTAACCCCCAACCCGGTTGTCATCACGCCCAAGCATGGGCATCAATCGGGCCACCGGCTCTACTCTTAGGTGGAGGAACGTCGGGGCTCAGACCACGCAATATCCCTCCACCAGAGTGAAGAGGTGCTCGTTTCCGAAGATGGCGAGTTGCTGGCGGACGAAGATGGTAATTTGTTAGCGACAGAAGACGGCGGCCTCGGCTCCGCCGACGATCACGAACTCACTCCTGAGGAAATGGAACTACGGCAAGGCGTCGAGTCCATCATTCAAGCTGGAGATCGACGCGAGTCCAAGGCCACCGTTCGCAAACTCCAGCTTATCAATGATAGCTGGATCGCGATGCATGAACCGCAAGGCGGTAGAGCCGTTCCAGCAATGGTTGCACCGGGCAAGGTGGTGAACTTCAAACGATCAAAGGTCACCGTTCGCGGCCATCTTTACCGCCGGAACGGGCGGCCTGTTGCTTTCGAGGTGACAGATGTCTTGGATGGAGGAAGCGCGACAACGCTCGAGGGCCACCCCGGTTCAGGCCAGTTGCCGGGCTGAACTGCTGCATCGCCAAGAGGCGGATGCCTGCGGGCCTAGGCGAATTTCAACGCGCTCCAAGAAATGGCCCCTCCGACCGCTGAGCCTCGATGGGGGCTCGAATGCCGATATGTACGCGGACGCCGCAATGAGAGGTTGAGAGTAAATTGCATATCGCAACTGACTGGCTACCGGGAGGCCGGTGATCCGTTTTTGCCCTCCACCGAGCAGCTACCCTAAATCAAGCGTCGAGCCATCCCCGCGACCGCAATCGCCGCCCTTGGGGATGGGGATGACCGGGCCGGCACCCAATGATTTCAATGACTTACCGTCCCCGTCGAGACGGGGGATGCGCCACTCGTCCATCCACTTTTATTCATGTATTCCAGTACCTTACTCCCTATCCCCATCCCCATTCCCGCTAGAGAGAGGGAGGGTGTGTCATGGACCCACCCCCCCTCTTGCTCGATAGCGAAGGAACCGGCGGGGACGAGATCAAGTGATGGAGACGACGTTATTAGCGGGGACCGGCACCCCGATCGAGCCGAGCAGGCTGCGCACGACATCCGAGACATAGGACGGCGCGAGGTGGGCATAGTGCCGCTCGGTCATCCGTGTGTCAGCGTGCCCGAGTTGCTGAGCGATCACGCCCATAGGGGCGCCGCGCATAGCCAGGCGCGAGCCGTAGGTATGCCGAAGGATGTGGAAGCTGATCGCCGGCTTAATCGACGCGGCCACGCATGCGTCGCGAGTGCGGCGAATTTGGTGGGAGGTATCCCAGCCCTCGCCACTTGCCTGGACGAGCAGGAGTGCGCCGCGCTCCTTCCCTTTTGCCAGCCGAGCGAAATGGGCCACGCCCTCGTCGGTCAATGACACCGATCGCCCCTTCCCCGACTTGCTGATCTCCACCCGGATCGCGGCGGCGGCCCCGTCGAAGTCCTGAACCCGCAGCCGGCACAGCTCGCCGTAGCGGCAGCCCGTGAGCAGCGCCGCAGCCACGATGTCACGGAAGTCCGCCGGACAGGCGTTGAGAAGCCGCACGGCCTCCGCATCAGTCAAGTGGCGCACCTTCGGCGCATCGACCGCCCGCGTGGGGGTGGCCGACTGCCACGCTGTCTTGGCTGGGATCGAAATGCCCAGTTCCTCTTGGTTCTTGAACGCGAGGTTCAGCACGGCCTTGAGGACGGTGAGCATACGATTGGCGGTCGCCAGGCGACGGCGCTGGGCCTCGGTGTCTTTCGGGTCGAAGGCAATGCGCTTGCGGTCGCCGGCCTCATCCTTAGCCTGGCTGCGGGTCAGGCGCCCGGCCTCGCCCATCTCGCGGTGCCATGTCTTGATCTGGGTGGCCGTTAGCTTGCGTACCTCGACCTTGCCTAGGGCGTCCTTGATCCGGTTGAGCCGCAGGTTGGTATTGTACTCGTCCTTTCCGCGACGGTGCTGGTAGTCCTTGAGATAGTCATCGCAGGCACTGGAAACCGAGTAAGGTCCGGCCGGTGTGCCATGCTCGGCCCGCGCCAGTTCATCGAACCATTTGCGCGCGGCGGCCTGAGCCTGAGAGAATGACAGGACATCCATGTCATTCGCGTCAAGGGTGTCGTCAGCCATGCCCAGCTTCTTCTCGGCATACTTCTTCCCGTCGTAGGTGCGAGCGAGCCAGGAGCCGGTGCGTAGCCCCTTGTAGTAGCCGATGTGCTTCCCCGCCTCGATCACCCGATAGTAGGGCTTCTTGCGGGCTTCCAGACGCTCCCGAACGGTGCGGCTATCTAGGCGAACGTCGCGGACTGTACGGGCCATGGCTGGGGCTCCTTCTCTAACTTCCCCAACTTCTCCCTAATACACATCCATGTTCCCCGATAGCCCCCGGTAGACTGACTATCAAAGAAATGGCGGATTTCAGCCATCCTGAAACCCGCCAGTTTTCGTCTGTAGACAGAGCTTCAGCCCTCTCACGGCTGAAACACGGGTTCGATTCCCGTAGGGGTCACCAGGCTTTTCAAGAGTTTGAAAAGCGATCTTCACCGATCATCGCTGGTGCACCGGACTTGGCGCCGGTTTTATCGTCATGGGCAGGCCGGCGAACATCATCACCACTTCGTCTGCTACGGCCGCGACCGCCTGATTGATACTGCCGGCATAGTCGCGAAACTGGCGGGCAAGCGCATTGTCAGGGACGATCCCGAGGCCCACCTCGTTGGCGACGAGGATCACCGCCCCCTGACGGCCCGTTACAGCCTTCGTAAGCGCCTGCATGGCCGCGGCTAGGTCGTGTTCCGCCAGCAAGAGATTTGACGCCCAGAGGGTTAGGCAGTCGACCAGGACGACGCTATTCGTTCGCGAATTGGCCTCGATCGCGGCCGGTAGGTCGAGCGGTTCCTCGACCGTCGCCCAGCGCGCACCGCGGTCGGCGCGGTGTCTTGCGATGCGATCGACCATTTCCGCGTCAAAGGCCTGGGCCGTGGCGATATAGATCAGACCGCCATGCAGGGCTTCTGCGCGCGCCTGGGCATAAGCGCTCTTTCCCGACCTTGCGCCACCAAGAACCAACAGGCTTGATTTCATATCCGTCCTCCCAACGGCGTCAGCCGACCCACGCCACCGCCGCAGCTATCATCCAAAGACCGAGGCATGCGCGGCGGTAGATCGTCAGCGCTTGCCTGATATCGATTGCACTAGCCGTGTCGCGACCGTCGCCGATCCAGGCCTTTTCCGAGATGATGCCGTCATAGGCGATAGGGCCGGCCAGGCGCAGGTCGAGCGCGCCGGCCATCGCCGCCTCGGGCCAACCCGCATTCGGCGAGGCATGCTTGCCTGCGTCGCGCCAGAGCGTACGCCAGCCTCCTCCGCCGCAGATGCAGATCAGCAAGCCGGCAATACGCGCCGGCACGAGATTGAGCAGGTCGTCGCTGCGCGCCGCGGCCCAGCCGAACGCACCCCAGGGTGCCTCGCGGTGGCCGATCAGACTGTCGGCGGTATTGATAGCCTTGTAGAGCCAGATGCCGGGAAGCCCGCCCATAAGCAGCCAGAACAGCGGCGCCGCGACGCCGTCGCAGAAGCTTTCGGCGAGGCTTTCGATCGCGGCGCGCGAGACGCCAGCTTCGTCGAGCATGGCGGTGTCGCGGCCGACGATCATCGAGACGGCTCTGCGCGCCGCCGGCAGGTCCTGCGCCTCGAGTGCCGCGGCGACCGGAACGACATGATCGTAGAGGCTGCGCTGCGCCAGGCCGGGCGCGGCGAGTAGCGCGATCGCCGGCCATGCCCAAAAACCGGCATGGTTCAGCAGAACCGCCTGGAGCGCCCAACCGCCCCCGCCGGCAACGAGGAGCAGGACCAGCACTGTCGCCACGCCTCCTGCCTGGCGCCGTATCTTCGGAGAGGAGGGCTCGTTCCACCACCGCGCGCAAAGGGTGATGAGGCGGGCGAAGAAGCCCACAGGATGACCGACGAGCCGGTAAAGCCATCGCGGCCAGCTCAGCACCGCATCGACCGCCAGGGCGAGCAGTGCGACCGGCTCAGCCAAGGGCAAGCGCCCGGTCGAGACGGACAAGCCCTCGCTCGTCGGCGGGTAGGCCGAGCCTCAGCCAGCGAGGGTTATCGGCAAAGGGACGTGTCAGGATCGAGCGCCGCGCGAGGCGTTCGAACAGCGCACCGCCATTGTCCGTCTCGATCAGACGAAACAGCGGGCAGTCACCGATCGGCATCAAGCCATGGCCCTTCAGCATGATATCGAGCGCGGCCGCTTCATCGCGCAGGCGCGAGCGCATGCCCCCGATCCATTCGTTGTCGCGATAGGCGGCCCGGCCGATCGCGAGCGCCGCCGAGGAGACCGGCCAACTGCCCAACCTCTCGCGGAACTGGCCGATGATCTTGCGCGGCCCGAGAACGAAACCGAGCCGTAGTCCGGCCAGCCCGAAGAACTTGCCGAACGAGCGCATGATGATCAGTTGCCGGGTGTCGTCGATGTGGTCCGCGAGGCTTGCTTCCGGTAAGACATCGGCGAATGCCTCGTCGATCACCAGCCAGCGCGCTCCCTCCTGAAGCCGATCAAGCGGCGTCAGCAGGTTGGCGCGCGGTGTGATCCGTCCATCGGGGTTGTTAGGATTGGCGAGCAGCAAGGTTGCCTCGGAACACCCCGCAAACTCGTTGATCGACACCGGCCGCGATTGCCCGAACATCTCGGCATGGGTGCGGTAGGACGGCACGACATGGGCCGCAGCGCCCGGCAGCATGTCACCGAGCAGGCGCAGGCCGATTTCGGTGCCGGGCACCGCGCAGACGTAAGCCGAATCGACACCGAAATAGTCTGCGGCGGCGCATTCCAGATCGGCCAGCGCCTGGACGTCGGGCAAGGCTTGCCAGTCGATAGACATCGCCGATGCACCCGGCCAGGCATGCGGGTTGATGCCCGTCGAAAGATCGAGCCACGGCTCGCCGCTCTCGCCGAAGCGCGCCTTGGCTTCGCTCAGCCGGCCGCCGTGATAGGTCCATTCGCTCATGCCAGGTGCGCCGTGATCACCGCGCCGAGCAGCAGCGCGGTCTCGATCAATTCGATCCCGGCGCCATGGCCATCGCCCGAGATGCCGCCGAGCGTCCGGCGTACCTGCCAGCCCCACCACAGGAACAGCGGCAGTGCTATAAGAAGAGCTGGAACGAACCAGGCAGCCACCAGCAAGACCGTGGCCCAGAACGCCAGATCGATCGGCCGTACGGCGGAGACGAAGCGGGCGGCGAGACCCTGATGCAACGAGGGTAGCCACTTGGTCCAGACCAGCGTTCCGATACGAGCGGTGAAAGGGATGAGCAGGAGCGCCACAAACAGGCTTCGCTCGACCGCAGCATGGAGCAACACCGCCTTGGCGACCAGCTGGAGGACGATGGCGACCACGCCGAAGCTCCCGATATGCGGGTCGGCGAGGACGGCGAGCAGACGCTCGCGGTCCTTGTGCGCTGCGCCACTGGCGTCAGCGAAGTCTGCCAGACCGTCGAGATGCAGGGCGCCGGTCACGGCCACCCAGAGCACCAGAGCCGCGAGCGCACCCAGCCATGGGTCGAGCAGCCCCCCTCCCCAGCCCCCCGCCGCGATAATCGCACCGACGATCAGGCCCACCGCCGGAAACCAGCGCATCGAGGCAGCGAAAGCGGCGTCATCGGCAGTCACTCGCGGTGTCGGCAGCCGCGTCAGGAACTGGATCGCGATGACTAGACCCCTCACGTCCGCAGCCCGGTGATTTGCGCCGACAGCGGATCGCTTAGCCAAACCTCCAAGGTCAGCAGCGCCGCATAGGGCAAGGCGACGGCCCAGGTGTTTCGTTCTCGCAGATCGCACAGGTGCGCCAAGGCCGCGCGCATGGCGCCGCCGTGCGTGACGATCAGTGTATCCCGCGGCGACAAGCGATCGAGCGCTCGGCCAACGCGCGCGACCAGTTGCGACCATGGCTCGCCGTCTGGCGGCGGATTGGCGTCGGGGTTCGCCTGGAACCGAGCCAATGCGGCCGGATCGATCTCTTCGGGCGCCAGGCCGTCCCAGGCGCCGAAATCGAGCTCGCGCCAGAGCGGATCTATCGTCACCGCCAGGCCCTTGCGGTGGCCGATTTCTTCGGCAGCGGCCTGTGCGCGGCTGAGGTTCGAGCAGACGATTGCCTCCACCTCAAGTGCCATCGCCCGGTCGATACAGTCCTGGATGCCCGCCGCGCTCGAGGGGCAATCGGTACGCCCCATCAGGCGGCCCGGGCGTTCGGGCTCGCCATGTCGCAGGAGATGGAGAGTAAACGGCGCCATCAGCCGCCCGCAACGCCGGCTTCGGCGAAAGTAGCCATCTCGGCATGGGCCGCCAGGGCCGAGCGGATCACATTGGCTGCGACTGCAGCGCCGCTGCCCTCGCCGAGCCGCATGCCGAGCTGGAGAAGCGGATCGAGGCCTAGATGCCCTAGCAGGCGGATGTGACCCGGCTCGGCCGAGCAGTGACCGGCGATGCAATGGTCGGTTATCCGCGGCGCCTGGGCCGCCAGCGGCGCCACGGCCGCGCAAGTGATGAAGCCGTCGAGCAGGACCGGAATACGCAATTGCCGCGCGCGAAGCACCGCGCCGACGATACCCGCGATCTCGCGCCCGCCAACCCGACGCAGCATCTCGAAGGCGGTCAACGGCCCATCGCGGTGGAAGGCTAGCGCCTGGTCGACCACCGCAACCTTGCGTGCGATGCCAGCGCTGTCCACACCTGTCCCAGGCCCCACCCACTCGCTGCCGTCGCCGCCGAAGCTGCGCGCGCAAAGCGCCGCCGCCGCCGTCGTGTTGCCGATCCCCATCTCGCCAACGACGAGCAGGTCGAGGCCGGGCTCGACGCTGGCCGCGCCTGCCTCCAGCGCAGCGAGGCAGTCCGCTTCGGTCATCGCCGGGGCGACGGTGAAGTCTTCCGTCGGCCGATCGAGATCGAGCGCCACGATCTTGAGCTCGAGCCCGGCCGCCCGCGCCAGCGCATTAATCGCGGCCCCGCCGGCCTCGAAGTTCGCCACCATCTGCGCGGTGACATCGGCCGGATAGGCGCTGACCCCCTTCGCCGCGACGCCGTGGTTGCCGGCGAAGACGACTACGCGCGCGCGGTCGATCCGGGGGCGCTCGCGGTTTTGCCAGCCCGCGAAGAACAGCGCGATATCCTCCAGCCGGCCCAGCGAGCCGGGCGGCTTGGTCAGCTGTCCCTGCCGCGCGCGGGCCATTTCGATGGCCGACTGCCCCGGCTGCGACAGTTCGTTCAAAGCCGCGTCGAGCGCCGCCGCGGTCGGGAACACGCTCATTCCTCCACCACGAAGCCGGCCGGCGGCGTGCGCGTAATGAAATGGCCTTTCACGCCCTGCGGCCATTGCTTGAAAGGAACGCGGCCATGCTCGCTGGCGGCGTAGTGGACCGCATAGTCGAGGATGGCCCGCGCGGCCTCGTCATCCGGCGTGAAGCGGCCCATGACATAGCCCACCTTGTCCGGCGCGCGCAGATGGACCGTGCAGAAGTCGGTGCAGGCGAAGAGGCACGGCATCTCCTGCACCGCAACGCCGTCATAGCGCGTGTCCGATGCCTTCACCGCCCGCAGTGCCGCGACCAGCAAGGTGCCCCCGCGTTGGCCGCCCGCATCCTCACGCGCATCCCCAGAGAAGCGGCAGGTGTTGCAGGCGACCACGGCTGGCCCATCGTCCACGCGCTTGAGCATCAGAAGCGTCCTCTTATACCGGCATAGATGCTGCGGCCGAGCGTGCCGTAGCGGTAGGCGGTCATGTACTTCTCGTCGAACAGGTTCTCGGCGCGGGCGAAGAAGCGCACCGCGTCGCTCAGCTTGTACTCGGCGCGCAGGTCGACCAGCGTATAGGCAGCGAGCAGCGTCGTATTGGCGGCATTGTCATAGCTCTTGCCCGACCAGCGCACAGCCGCGCCGGTGGTGAGGCCGAATGCCCAGTCATAGCTGATCGAACCGTTGGCCTCGTTACGCGGCCGCCGCGGCAGCCACTTGCCGAAGGTGGCAGTGCCCGCCGAGCGATCGTCGGAAACAGTCCAGCTATAATTGCCGTCGAGGTTGAGCCTGCCAAGCGTAAGCGACCCCTGCGCCTCGATCCCGTGAGCCTCCGCGCGCGCGACGTTCGAGTAGTAACCGGTCCGCCGCGTCGTCGTGCTGCCGGGGACGAAGCAGAGCGGCACAGTCGAGGCCGCCGTGCAGCTGTTGAAGATGATCTGGCCCGTGGTCTTCCGCTCGAAATAGGAGGCGCCGAAGGCCAACTTGCCGTCGAACAGGCGTTGCTCTGCCCCTGCTTCCCAGCCCTTGGCCTGTTCGGGATCGAGCGCCGCGTTGCCGAATTCGGAGAACAATTGGTAGAGCGTCGGTGCCTTGAAGCCCTCGCCATAGCTGGCGCGCAGCAGAGTGCCCGTGGGCAGTCGCCAGACCCCGCCCGCGGCGAACAGCGTCTTGCCGCCATAACGATCGTGATCGTCGTAGCGCAGGCCGGCGTTGAGCGTCAGGCCCGCGATCGGCTCGGCCGCGATCTGGCCATAGACGCTGGTGATCTCCACTTGCCCACGCGTCGGGGCCGGCACCGGCGTCGCCAGCGAGGCTGCCGGCGAGACGCTGCGGAAGCGCGAGCGCTCGTTCTCGGCGCCGGCAAGCAGCGTCCAGCCTTCGGCGATGGCGAAGCTGCCCTGATATTCGAACCGCCGGTTCTTTCCGGCCGCATCGAAGCTCTGCGGCCGCGCGCGGGTGGGATTGAAGCTGTCGCGGTCGGTATCGGTGTAGGCATAGGCGACGCGGTTGCGGAACCGTCCGTCGAGCAGGTCGAAGTTCAGGCCCGCGTAGCCGACGAATTCCTTGTTGAGCGAGTAGTCGAGCGAATCCGCAGTCGTGCTGTCGATCTCTACCCGCGACTTCGCGTAGTAACCGCGCAGGTCGACAGAAATACCTTGCGCCAAGTCGAGCACGGCCCGGCCGCTGACGTTGCGGTTGGTATTGCCGTCGGCCTCCTTGCCGCCGAAGGCCGGCGAGATCGCCGAGATGCCGTCGGTGGTGAAGGCCTGGCCGCCGATGCGCCAGGCGAGCGGCCCGGTCTTGCCGCCGATCGCCGCACGGGCGCTGACCGTCTCGCGCGAGCCGGCCTCGAGGTCGAAGCTGCCTTCGAGCGTCTTGGTCGGCATGGCAGTGACCACGTTGACCACGCCGCCGATCGCCTGGCTGCCCCAGAGGATCGACTGCGGCCCGCGCAGCACCTCGATGCGCGAGGCATCACCGACCAGCAGGTTGGCAAAGTTGTAGCCGCCGCCGGTCGACGAGGGATCGTTGAGCTTGACCCCGTCGATCACCACCACGGTCTGGTCGGACTCGGCACCGCGGATGCGCAGCGAGGTCGCCGTGCCATAGCCGCCGTTGCGCGACACACTGATCCCCGGGGTGCGCAGCAGGAGTTCGGTCACGCCGATGTCCTGGCTGCGGTCGATCGCCGTCTTGTCGAGCACGGTGACCGAGGCCGGCACCTGATCGAGCGGCGTCGCAAAGCGCGTCGCGGTCACCAGAATGCCGCCTGCATCGGTGTCAGCCACCGTGCTGGTGGAAGCGGCGGCATCGGGCGCCGGCGCCTCTTGCGGTGCTTCCTCGGCATGGGCCGTCGAGTAGGCAGCGGTCGAGAGAAGGAAAGTGGAAAACAGAACGGACTTCAACATCGCAATGGGTACCCCATGACAAGGGACCACGCGCTTGGGAGATTCCGCACCCGGCGGGCACGACACATCTCCCGCACAAACGCGGTCCAGACATGTCGTCACTCGGGTTTACCCCCGTCCGCTCGGCACACCCTGTCCGCGCGAAGGACGACCGCGACGGGCAGGTCTCCTGGCTCGCGGGTCAATGCCGGTTCGCGCCGCCTTCTCAGGACCGTGAGATCCCAATGGCATGTGGCGCGATGGCTCGCCGCTTACAGTTGCAGGGGCAGCCGGGGTCTTGAACCCCGTTCCCTTTTCATCCCCGTCTCCGGGGAACCTGTCGCAGCCGCGCCCCTAGTCGACGTGCTGAACTGCGTCAATGCGGGGCGGGTGATCGTCCGGCCGCCATCTTGTTTCGCTGAAGGCGCAAGGTAAGGAGGCGACCATGGCCGTTCCCCACCTCCTCCGCCGCACCGGACTGCTGGCGTCGCTGACCGCCCTGGCGATGGCCGGCGCGGCGAGCTGGGCCTCGTCCGGGACGGTGCAGCGACAGCCGGCCAACGCGCGACCGCAGCGAATCGTCTCGCTCAATCTCTGCGCCGACCAGCTGCTGCTCGCGCTGGCCGACCGCAACCAGATCGCCGGGCTCACGCGCAATGCCAACAAGCCCGAGATGTCCGCCGTGGCGGCCAGGACCGGCGGCCTGCGCATTCTCGGCACCTCGGCCGAGGAAATCCTCGCGATCCGGCCGGATCTGGTGCTCGGCATGCCCGCCAGGCGCAGCGCCGCGATCGCGGTGCTGAAGGACCAGCACTATCGCATGATCGACCTCAAGAGCGCCGATACGCTGGACGACATCTTCGCCGCGATCCGCACGACTGCCGCTGCGGTCGGTCATCCCGAGCGCGGCGAGGCGATGATCGCGCAGATGCAGCGCGACCTCGCCGTCATCCCCAAGGTCGGCCGCGGCAAGGTCGCCGCCTATTACCAGCGGCGCGGCTATCTGACCGGCACCGGTACCTTGGTCGACGACCTGATGACGCGCCTGGGTTTCGTCAACCTGGCGGCCAAGCTCGACAAGTCGCCGCTGTCGCAGATGTCGCTCGAGGAGATGGTGGCGTCCCGGCCCGACTACCTCATCGTCGAGAGCGCAACCGAGCGCGTCAGCGACCAGGGCACCGAAATGCTCCACCACCCGGCGCTGAACGGAATTCCGCGGCTCAGCATTCCGCAGGCGTGGACCGTCTGCGGCGGCCCCGCCTACGTCCAGGCGGCGCGCAGCCTCGCACAGCAGCTAGAGCGGCACCGGGGCGGGCGCATCACCGCTCGCTGACGTGGACGCGCCAGTCCTGCCGCGCCTGCCAGCCCCGGCGCTCCAGTTCGGGGACCTCATGCTGCGCCACCGGATAGCCCACGCATAGCAGCGCGATGAAATGCCAGTTCGCCGGCGCGCCGAGCAGTTCGGCAACGAAACCGGGTTCGAGGATCGACACCCAGCCCAGGCCGATGCCGCGGCTCTGCGCAGTCAGCCACATCGTGTGGATCGCGAGCACGGTCGAATAGCGCAGGGCCTCGGGCATCGTCGCGATTCCCAGCGCGTGCCCCTCGTCGGGGCTTTCATCGGAGAACACTGCGACGATCTCGGGTGCCTCGCGCAGGCCATGAAGCTTGAGCGAGGCATAGAGCGCACCGCGCTCGCCCGTTCCGTAACGCGCGCCGGCCTGCTGCGCCGCCGCATCGACATGATCGGCCAGAGCGGTGCGCAAGGCCGGCGTCCGGACGCGCAGGAAGCGCCAGGGCTGCGCATTGCCGACCGACGGCGCGAGCTGGGCGCAAGCGAACAAGTGCTCCATTTCGGTTTCGGGCACCGGATCGGTACGAAAATGGCGAACGTCGCGGCGCCAGCGCAGCAGTGCTTCCAGATGGGCGCCGGGCTGCTCCTGGGTCAAAACTCGATGCCAGGCTGCGCCTTGACCCCCTGCTCGCGGAACGGGTGCTTGATCAGGGTCATCTCGGTGACAAGATCGGCCGCGTCGATCAGTGCCTGCGGCGCATTGCGCCCTGTGACGACGACGTGGGTCATCTCGGGCTTGGCCGCGAGCACTTCGAGCACTTCGTCGAGAGGCAGATAGTCGTAGCGCAGAACGATGTTGAGCTCGTCGGCCAGGACCATGTGATAGCTCGGATCGGCGATCATCCGCTTGACCTCTTCCCAGGCGATGCGCGCCAGGGCGATGTCGCGCGCGCGGTCCTGGGTGTTCCAGGTGAAGCCTTCGCCCATCGGCTCGAACTCGATCTGGTTCGGGAAGGCATCGAATACCACCTTCTCGCCCGTGGTCATCGCGCCTTTGACGAACTGGACCACGCCGACCTTCTTGCCGTGGCCGATCGCGCGCACGACCATGCCGAGTGCGGCCGTGGTCTTGCCCTTGCCCTTGCCCGTGTTGACGATCAGCAGGCCCTTCTCGATCGTCTTGCCCGCCATGATCCGGTCGTGCGCGGCCTGCTTCTTCTTCATCTTCTCGGCGTGCTGTTCGTCGGTGCGTTCGGCCATGGTCATTCTCCGGCTAGGTCTGCGAGCAAAGCGCCCGCGCTGTTCGATCTGGGTTTCCACAGGCCGCGCTCGAGCGCCTCGGCGAGGCGGGCAGCGGTCTCGCGCAGCGCGGCCGGGTTCACCTCGGCCATGAAGGCGCGGACTTTCTCGTCCTCGATGAAGGCGGCGTGGACGGCGTCGAAATGATGATCGCGCACGGCGTGGGTCGTCGCGGCGAAAGCGAAGAGATAGTCGACCGAGGCGGCGATCTCGAAGGCGCCCTTGTAGCCGTGGCGCATGACGCCGGCGATCCATTTGGGATTGGTTACGCGGGCGCGGACGACGCGGCCGATCTCGTCCTCCAGCGTGCGGATCACCGGACGTTCCGGGCGGCTATGATCGTTGTGATAGGCGCGCGGCCGCTTGCCCGACAGATGCTCGACCGCCGAAGCGATACCGCCTTCGAACTGGTAGTAGTCGTCGCTGTCGAGCAGGTCGTGCTCGCGGTTGTCCTGGTTCTGCACGACGGCATCGGACTGGATCAGCCGCTCGGCGAAGAGACCGCGCTCGGCGTCTCCTTCGACGCCCGAGCCGTAAGCGTAGGAGCCCCAGTCGAGATAGACGTTCGCCAGATCGGCGCGGTCCTGCCAGATCTTCTCATCGATCATCGCCTGGAGGCCTGCACCATAGGCCCCCGGTTTCGACCCGAACACGCGGTAGCCGGCACGGAGAGCGGCGGATTTAGCATCGCTGCCTTCCGCGATCAGTCGTTCCGCTTCGGCGCGGTGACGGGCCGCGGCGGGATTGTCTTCCTCAGGTTCCTCCAGTGCCATGACCGCGCGCGCGGCGGAATCGAGCAGGTCGATCTGTTCGGGAAAGGCATCGCGGAAGAAGCCCGACACCCGGAAGGTCACGTCGACGCGCGGGCGGCCGAGCTCGACGACTTTCATCACCTCGAAGCCGATCACCCGGCCCGACGTCCAGTCCCAGCGCGGGCGAACGCCCATCAGCGCCAGGGCCTGGGCAATGTCGTCGCCGCCCGTGCGCATGTTGGCCGTGCCCCAGGCGGAGAGCGCCATGGCCTTGGGATATTCGCCCTCGGTCTGGAGGTAGTCGTCGACCAACAACTGCGCCGAGCGTTGGCCGAGCTCCCAAGCGGTCGCGGTCGGCACCGAGCGGGTATCGACCGAATAGAAGTTGCGCCCCGTCGGGAGGACGTCGGGCCGCCCGCGCGTCGGGGCGCCGGAAGGACCCGGGGCGATGAAGCGCCCGGCGAGGCCGCACAGCAGGGCCGTGCGTTCGGCCCGCCCGCAGGCATCGACGCGGGGGGCGAGGTCATTGGCGATCGATGAAAGAACGGCGGCCGTCCTCTCCCCCACTTCGTCTCCGGGATGAGGGAGCGAGGAGACGAGGTTTGTAGCAAGCAATTCAAGCCGTTCGATCGTGTCGCCTACCGACCGCCACGGATCGGTCGTCACCGCATCGAGGAGAGTCGGGCGCGGTCCCGTCCACGCATCGCCCATCCGGCAATCGAGCGGATCGAAGCCCAGCGCGAGATCGTCCGCTATCGCTCGCAGCAGCGAGGCCTGGCCCGGCGTTTCATACCCACGTGGCGTGCGCGACAAGGCGATGAGCAGGTCGGTTCGCAGCCGGCCTTCGGGCGAGCTGGTGAACACATGCAGCCCATCGCGGATCTGCATTTCCTTGAGCTCGCACAGGTAGTTGTCGAGCGCCGCCAGTGCATCGTCGCCGTCCCCCACCGCACCGGCATCGGCATCGAGGCCCTGGCTGCGCGCGAGGTTCAGAATCTCGCCCTTGAGGTGGTTGATCCGCCGCGGGTCCATGCCGGCGGCGAGGTAGTATTCGTCGACCAGCGCTTCCAGCGCCTTGAGCGGCCCATAGCTTTCGGCGCGGGTCAGCGGCGGGGTCAGGTGATCGATGATCGCCGCGCCGATCCGCCGCTTGGCCTGGGTCCCTTCGCCCGGATCGTTGACGATGAAGGGATAGAGCTGCGGCACCGCGCCGGCGCAGATCTCGGGAAAGCAGGTCTCCGACAGCGCCAGCGCCTTGCCCGGCAGCCATTCGAGATTGCCGTGCTTGCCGACATGGACGACGGCATGGGCTGCGAAATGGTGGTTCAGCCAGACGTGGAACGCCAGATAGGCATGCGGCGGCACGAGCGCCGGATCGTGATACGTCGTCTTGGGATCGACATTGTACCCCCGCGCCGGCTGCACCGCGACGGCGACGTTGCCGAAGCGATGGACCGCGAGCTGGAACGCGCCATCGCGGACGAACGGATCGGCCTCGGGCTCGCCCCATTGCGCCAGAACGGCATTGCGGGCCTCCTGCGGCATCTCGGCGAAGGCTGCGCGGTAATCGCCCAGCGACAGAGCGACCTCACCGGGCCGTGCCACGGAATCGAGCGCATTGGTCACACCGCCAAGCATTATCCGCATCAGCGCAGCGCCGTCCCACGGTGCATCGCCGACAAAATAGCCCTCGTCGCGCAGCGCGGCGAGAATGGCGGCGGCGCTGGCGGGCGTGTCGAGGCCGACGCCGTTGCCGACCCGGCCGTCGCGGTTGGGGTAGTTGGCGAGCACCAGCGCGACGCGGCGCTCGGCCGGTGCAGCCTTGCGCAAACGCGCCCAGTTCGCCGCTAGACCCGCGACGAAAGCGACACGGTCCGGCGCGACCCTTGGCACAACGATGCCGCATTCGGTCAGCGCATCGAACCGCTCGGCGGCCTTGAACGCGACGGCGCGGGTGAACAGCCTTCCGTCGACTTCGGGCAGCGCGACGTTCATCGCCAGGTCGCGCGGGCCGAGCCCGCGAGGGCTGTCCTGCCAGGCGTCCTGTTCGATCCCGGCGAAGACCGTCTGAAGGATCGGGCAGTCGGCGTCTTCGAGTACGGAACCGATCCGGTCCTCGCCCGGCGACGAGGCCGCGAAGGAGGTCGCGTTGAGGATGACGTCGGGCCGGATCTCGCCGATGACCCCGCGCAGCCAGTCGATGGCGAAAGGCTCGCGCAGCGCGCGGACATAAACGGCGGCGACATTGAGCCCGCGTTCGGCCAGCGCAGCGACCAGCGCATCCACGGCGTCGAGCGTGCCCGCCACCATCAGCGCGCGATAGAAGCAGACCAGCGCGACCGGCCGCCCCTCTATCCAGTGCCCGCGCAGATCGGCGAGCGTTGGCCGTTCGGTGCCCGGCAGGTAGAGCCCGGCATCGACCACCGGCACCGGATCGTCGGGCTCGCCGATGTCCCGGCCGATCAGCCGCGCAGCGTGGCGCAGGAAGGCACCGGCATTGGCGATCCCGCCTTGCCGCAGATAATCGCGCAGGCGTTCGCGGATATCCTGCGGGACGGTCGAGGCTGCATCGAGCGCGGGATCGGGCTCGCGGCCGTCGGCAATCGCGGCAAAGGCGATGCCTTTCTCGCGCGAGACGCGGGCGATCTCGTCAACGCCGTAGGGCCAGTAGCTCTTGCCGCCGAGCAGCACGACGCAGACGAAGCGGGCCTGGGCGATCACCTTCTCGACGTAGAGATCGACCGAATAGGGATGCTTGAGCTGGAGCAGGTTGACCAGCCGGATCGACGGCGCGCCCTCACCCAAGGTCGCCGCCGCCTTGGCGAAGCAGACGAGTTCGCTGTCCGCCACGGTCAGGAACACGATGTCGCCCGGCGACTGGGCAAGGTCGATCGCCTCGTCGCCGTTCGAAACCGTACCGGGTGTGGCGGCCAGCAGATGCATCAACCGAGCACCGCGCCCAGCGCCGTCCCGATCGCCGCCTGGTCGAGCCCCTGCTGGCCTATCACCACGAGCTGCGATTGCTGCACCTCGCCTGGCGCCCAGGCGCGGTCGTAGTAGTGCTGGATCCGTGGGCCTACCGCCTGGATCACCAGCCGCGCCGGACGACCTGCCACCGCGACCATGCCCTTCATGCGCAGCACGTCATGCTCGGCGATCAGCGCCGACATTGCGGCAAGCAGCGGTGCCACGTTGCCGACTGCGCCGCCCTTGACCACGAAGCTGTCGAAATCGTCGTGATCGTGATCGGGATCGGCGTCGTGATGCGACGGGCGCGCTTCGAGATCGTCCTCGGCGCCGGCGAACAGGCCCAGCAGCACGGCGGCATCGACGGCGCCATGATCGGCCCGCACAATCTTCACCCCGCCGCGGGTGTCGCCGGCGATATCGGCCTCGATCTTCGTCAGCGTCTCGCCATCGACGAGGTCGGACTTGTTGAGAATGACGAGATCGGCGCAGGCGAGCTGGTCCTCGTAGAGTTCCTCCAGCGGGCTGTCGTGATCGAGCGAGGGATCGGCCGCGCGCGCCAGGGCCAGCGCCGCCTCGTCGGTGGCGAAGCGGCCCGCGGCGACGGCATCGGCATCGATCAGCGCGACCACGCCGTCGACCGTCGCGCGGGTGCGGATGTCGGGCCACTGGAACGCTTTGACCAGCGGCTTGGGCAGCGCGAGGCCAGAGGTCTCGATGATGATGTGCTCGGGCGGATTGGGCCGGTCGAGCAGCTTCATCATCGTCGGCAGGAAATCGTCGGCCACCGTGCAGCAGATGCAGCCGTTGGCCAGCTCGACGATGTCGTCCTCGGGACAAGCTTCGTCGTTGCAGCCGCGCAGCAGTTCACCGTCGACCCCGACATCGCCGAACTCGTTGACGATCAGCGCCAGCCGCCGGCCCTTGGCGTTCTGCAGCAGATGCCGGATCAGCGTGGTCTTGCCCGCCCCCAGGAAGCCGGTGATCACAGTCGTCGGAACCTTGCTCATGTCTTTACTCCTGTTCGAATTCTGTCGGTGTGTCGCGATTTTCCGTCACGGAGCAGGCGTTTCCAGCCAAGCCAGACGCCGCTTATCGAGGTGACGAGGCCAAGCAGTGACAGGCTCCACAGCACGACGTCCCAGAGCGGGCGCCGCTGCGTCAGCGCATTGAGGTCCCACTTGTGCAGCAGGTCGAACAGCCAGCGATAGGTGCGGCCTTTCGCGTCGATCGTGCCCAGCACTTCGCCGGTATCGGGCGCGATATGGACCCAGGTCGCCGCAGGATCGCCGAACCGTATCCGCGTGACGGGAAGGCGCGGCAGGGAACCGGCTTCGTACCAGTAGGCGTCGGGCGCAGTCAGATGGTCGATGCCGAGGATCGGAGCATGAGGAACCAGCCGCGCGGCGACTTGCTCGATTCGGCCCTGCGGCATGCGGAAAGGTTGAAACGTCCGTCCGTTGAGAACCCGTTGCTTGCCTGAAGCCCGCGAAACCAGCAGCAACGGCTGCCCCACAGCGGAGATGGCTTCGACGCGCACGGCCCCTGCCGCTTTCAGTCCGTCGACAGTCGGTGGCACGGCATCCCCGGCATAGTCACGCAGCGCCGCGTCAGAAATGCCGTCGCTGCGAAACAGGCGTCCCGGATCGACCGACAGCCAACCGCTGAATATCCAGGCGATCAAGGCCAGGCCGCCGACCAGCCCGGCGACATGATGCCAGAGCATCCAGCCGTGATAGGGCGTCACGCGGCCGCCCTTGAAGCGGCGGCGCCCCAGGCGGGTGCGCAGGATGCCGATCCACAGACCGGTCACGCCGGCCGCGATGCAGGGCCCCGAGACCCAGAGCACCACTTGCCGCCAGGCCTCGCCATTCTGGCGCAGCACCGTCGGATAGATCCAGTGAGGTACCGAACCCAACCAGTTCCACACGCGTTCGCTATGGCTGGTTTCCTGGACGACATCACCCGTGCTCGACGAGACATAGATCTCGCTTCCGACCGGATCGCCCAGCGAGGCTTTCCATAGAGGGCGATGCTTGTCGAACCCGCCCGCTACGGTCCACTGATCACGTTCGATCTGTTTGAGAGCGCTCACGTGTGCGCGGCCGAAGCCTTCCGCAACCCGACGCGCCATTGCCGCATCAACTGGCGCGATGGCCCGCCCGACCTCGGCCGAAATGGCGCTTGGCTTGCCCTCCCACGGCGTGATCCGCCAGACCGGGTGCCCGTCGCGCATCTCCAGCACTATCGAGCGGAGGCCGGCCTGCTGCGGCGCCGGCGCGGTCACCGCCGACCAATCGATCGGCTGTAGATGCGCGAGCCGCTCTGCCCGGGTCAGCGACGGATAGGGCACGTAGATCATGACCAGGCCCGACACGAACCAGATCGCGAACAGCAAGCAGCTGCCGATCCCGATCCAGCGATGGATCAGGTAGAGCCAGCGCCGGACCATACGGCCCGGCGCTGTTCTGGTATGAGCCTTAGAAGCGGGCACGCAGCGCCACGTCGAACGAACGCGGCCTCCCCAGGATCCACTGCTCGTCGTTGTAGGTCGTGACCGCGTAGGCCTTGTCGAACAGGTTGTAGACGCGGACGTCGATCGCGACGTTTTCGATCAGCGCATAGGACAGCGAGGCATCGACCACGGCATAGCCGGGCACCTTGAACAAGTTGGCATCGTCCGAATAGCGCTTGCCGACATAGCGCAGGCTGGCCCGTGCCTGGAGCTTTTCGATCGGATCCCAGCGCAGCGACAGGTTGCCCGCGATTTCGGCGATGCCGGCGGGTGTCTTGCCATTGTAGTTGAAGCCGCCGCTGATGAAGTCGTCGTACTTTGCATCGAGCACCGTGCCGTTCGCCTCGATCCCGAAGCCCTCGGGCAGATCGATCGCCACCGAGGCTTCGATACCCTTGGCCGAGCGCTGTCCGACCTGCTCGATCGGGCTCGTCAGGGTCTTCTGTGCCAGGAGGTTGTTCTTGACGATGCGGTAGGCCGCCAGCGTCGCCGAACCGCGCCCACCCAGGAAGCTGGCCTTGACGCCAAATTCGATCTGGTTGCCCGTCGCGTTGCTGAACGCGACCTGCCCGGTCGAATAGGTCGTCAGCGTGCCGAGCGGATCGACGCCGGTCGAATATTGGCCGTAGAGCGAGATGTTGGAAGTCGGCTGATAGATCGCGCCGACGCGCCAGGTCGTGTTGCTCAGCTTCTTGTCGAGCACCTGCGTTTCGCTGCTGATCGTGCTGCCGGTGTAGTTGAGAGTCCAGCGGCGGACACGGTCGTGTTCGTAACGGAGCCCGCCGACAAGCGAAATCTGGTCGTTCAGCTTCAGCCGATCCTCGGCGAAGAAGGCATATTCGTTGGTGCGCGTGCGGAAGCGCGGTGCGATGCCCTGGGTATCGAAGAACAGGCCCGGGTTGAAGTTGCGGGGGTTGACCTCGTCTTCCTGCAGGTCCGATCCGAAGTCGTTCGAATAGGTCAGCTTAACCAGATTCACGTCGAAGCCGGCAACCAGGGTGTTGCTGACCCCGTTACCGATAGGCGTCTCGAGCTTGATGCTTCCCTGATCCCCGATTTGGGTCTGGTCGTGATCGATGCCGAGATTGTCGGTGCGGTAGATCAGACCTGGCGTTCCCGGATCGGAATTGTAGCCGTTGGGACAGAAGCCGTCGGCGCCGATCCAGCAATAAGACTCCAGATCCTTGAACAGGCGCCGGCTCGTCAGGCGGTAGGCGGTGTTGGTGAAGGTCAGTGTGTCGCTCGGCGACCAATCGGCCGTGAGCGTAGTGCGGTTGTCACGGTAATGCAGGTCGGCGTCGGCAACGTTGTAATTGCGCTTGCGGATCGAGGTGTCGAGCTTGCCGTTGATCAGCGGCGTACCGAAATATTCCATCGGGCGCTGGTTGCCATAGTCGTCGCGCAGCGTGAGCGAGAAGCTGCCGCTGGGTGCAAAGCGGAGTGCACCGGACAGCGCGTAGCTTTCCGACTTGCCGCGCTCGACGTAGCCGTCCGCGCGGCGATAGGAGCCATCCACGCGGAACGAGAACAGGTCGCCCAGCGGACCACCCAGGCCAGCGCCCGCGCGGAAGCTGTTCTGCGAGCCATAGCCGACCTCGGCCTGGGCACGGAGGCGATCGGTGTTGGGCTGCCGCGTGACGACGTTGATCGCGCCTCCGAGCGCGCCCTGGCCGTAGAGTACCGAAGCCGGGCCGCTCAGCACTTCGATCCGGTCGGCCATCCAGGGGTCGGTCGGGAAAGTGATCGTGCCCGCCACCGGGAAAAGTCGGACGCCGTCGATCAGTTGCAGCACCGAACCCTGCCCGGCAAAGCCGCGCGCGGAAAGCGCGGTGCCACCGTTGCCCGGATTGGCAACGCTGACGATGCCCGGCGCGCGCGTCACCGCATCCTGGATGCTGAGATCGCCGCGCGCGCGCAGCGTCTCGCCGTCGACGATGGCGATTGAGGCCGGCGTCTCGAGCACCGAGAGGCCCAGCCGGCTGCCGGTGGACTGCGTGGTATCGAGCGCGGCCGTGCGCTGGCCGACGACGAGGATGCTGTCCGCGTCGCGATCCGCAGTATCGGCCGCGTCGTCGGCATGGGCCATCGCGGGTGCAATGCCGGCCAGAGTGCAAGCCAAAGCAATGCGGGAAATGCTGGAAAACGTATTCTTCATTCGGAGTTACCCCATCGGCGTCAGTCGACGTCGGGCGGGGGCGTGCCGTTCGCGAACGGTCGGCACGCGCAGCGGCCGGACGCCTGGGCGACCGTCGCACGTCTCCGATGCGGCCCCTGCCGCTCGTTCGTCGCTCAGACGGAGTACACCGTGCCGCGGCCATCCCCTGGACCAAGGCAAGAGCGACCAGACGCCGGCAGGTCTCCTGGCTCGCGGGTCATAGCTTGATGCACGGCCTTCCCAGGCCTCGCAGGAGTTAGCGTCCGGCCCAGTGGCTGGCGGCTCGGGGCTGTCTGCCCGGCCGCACATGTACATCGCGCTCGCCGCTTACAGTTGCAGGGACAGCCTCGGATTCGGAGGACAGGATTGCGCCTGCCGCCCTCACCGCGTTCCCATTTTAAGCCTCTTGCGAGGCACCGGCGCGATCATTGCCCACCGCGGTCGAACCGCTGCATGGACGGCGGCTGGTTAGACAGGTGCGGCGATCTGCGCAAGCCGTTTGGCTATCCGGCGGTCAGGCCCTGCAACCGCCAGCGGCGATTGAACGAGAGCGAAGTCTCGGAAAGCGGCGCGATATCGATGTTGAGCGTGGTCTCGAGCGGGCATCCCAGCGCATGGGCGATTGCCGCGCGGATCACCGCGGGATGGGTGATTGCCAGCACCGTGGCCTCGGTTTCGGCGATCCGGTCGAGCCACGGCCCGACCCGCGCTGCGACTGCCACAAGTGTTTCGCCGCGAGGAGCGCCAGATGCAGGCTCGGCCAGCCAGAGCGCTAGTCCGGTCGGATCGGAGCCTTGCAGTTCGATGAGGCTGTGGCCCGTCCAGTCGCCGTGGTCGCTATCGGCGAGAATCGTTTCGACCTCAGCCGCGACGCCCATCAACGAGGCCGTTTCGCGCGCTGCAGGGTCGGGCGCGACGAAGGCGATTGCCGGCACAGGACCGCCCAGAACCCGCGCAGCGGCCAAGCGTCGCCCTCCCTCGTCGAGCGGCTCGTCACGGCGCGGAAATGCCGCCGTCCGGCTCGCGGCGGTCGCGCCGCAGCATAGCAGTCTGAGGCGCGTGGCCAGGAAACACCTCCGCGGGAGATTGACGCCGCGGCTCGTTCGCTCCTATTCGGGAGGAAGCGAACCGGGGCAAAGAAGCCGGTGCAATTCCGGCACGGTCGCGCCACTGTTATCGACGATGCCTCCGGCAGTCGAGAGTCAGACCTTTCCCCGGATCATGTTCAACGACGGGCCGCGCTAGCCCGAGCGGAGTGATACCGATGGCGACTGCCGCCTATTTCGACGACACTTTCGTGCCCGTGGCCGGCACGACGACGATTCCGGTCGAGGAAATCCTGCCCTGGGCGGTGTTCGGCCTGCTGATCGCGACGATCTTCCTCTATTTCGTCAGCACCGAGCAAGGCGCCTTCTCCCTATTCGACGGCATGTACGTCCACGAATTCGTGCACGACGGCCGCCACCTGCTGGGCTTCCCCTGCCACTAACGGCGGAAGGCCTGACATGACCAAGGACCTGCTGTGGCGGGGCATGCTCGTTGGCGTGCTCGCGGCGTTGCTCTCCACCCTGTTCGCACGGACTTTCGCCGAGCCGCATGTGGACCGAGCCATCGCCTTCGAAGCGATGCACGCGGCCCATGATCCCGGGCATCATGCCGACGAAGGTCCTGAACTGGTCAGCCGCGATACCCAGAAGGGGGCCGGATTGCTGACGGCGATGGCACTTTATGGCGCTGCGGTCGGCGGCATCTTCGCGCTGGTCTTCGCCTACGGCTATGGCCGCTGGGCGCTGATCGGACCGCGCAGCTTCGCGCTACTGCTGGCGGCCGGAGCATTCCTGCTCATCGTCATCGTGCCCGCGCTCAAGTATCCGCCGACACCGCCCGCGGTCGGACAGCATGAAACGGTAGGCCTGCGCACTGCCGCCTATTTCGGCCTGATCGCACTTTCGATTGCCATGGCCGTGCTGGCGATGAAGATCAGACGCGTTGCCTGGGAGTACATGGATCCTTTCAACGCATCGCTGTGCGGAGCAGCGGCCTTCATCGTCGGCATTGCCTTGAGCCAACTGGCACTCCCCGTGATCGACGAGGTTCCCGCCGATTTCCCGGCCTCGCTCCTTTGGGCGTTTCGGATCGCATCGCTGGGCACTCAAGCCGTGCTTTGGGCCGCGATCGGCCTAGGCTTCGGAGCCCTGGCCGATCGGATCATTCGCGCGCAGTCGCACGGATCCCCGACAAAATCATAGCATTTAGTCCCCGTTACCTTTTTCGGATGGGGCTTTCACAGGCTAAGATCGCCGGTTAATCTTCTGGATCGAAAAAGCCTGTAAAAGCACCAGTTACATTCTGACGGGGGAATGGTCATGTCACTGCTCAAGGCGATCCTGCTGGGGGCCATCCTGACATTTGTCGTGTCCGGCACGATTTGGGCCGGCCAGTCGACTGGGGGCTTCCTCAACATTCACGAGTTCGCGGTTCAGGGCCACTACGTGGCCTGGTCCTGGCCGCTGTTCATCGCCGGAACGGGGCTGAGCTGGGGCATCATGCTGATGATGAAATAGCGCCGCCTGCGCCCGGAAGGCGCTGTTAGGGCGCGGATGACATCGAATCGCTGGCTCGTTAGACAGTCGCGGGCACCGGCTCCGGCAAAAGCTCGGGTTCAGTGCCAACGGCAACCGGTTCCTCGAGCCCTTCGGCTTCGGCGCGAAGCAGCTGCCAGTACCCGAGGATCGCCGCCGCCGAAAAGGTCACTACGCTCGCGAAGAACAGAATATCGTTCAGCACGGCAATCTCCTTGTCGGCCAGGCATGCACTTCGGAAAGAAGCTGCTTGGTTAAGACCCCGCCATGCCATGGAATCCGGAGCTCCATTTTTTGCTGCCCCGCGAAAATTTTCCTTGGTTAAGCGCCTGCTGCCGCCACGTTCCGATTTCACCGCCGATCCCGACGGCAGACACTCTCTATCGCAACCAAATTCATTCCGGCGCAGCAGGCCGTCCTTGCGACGCAATTCTATTGTCTATTAAAATGGTTGAATTATGTAGAGACCTGTCGGGACGTATTCCGAGTCGACCGGCCAGCCTGTCCTCTCAGGAGTTACGACCATGGCCTACCATGTTGAAAACACGCGAAAGCATGACGATCAGGAGCCCCTGATCCTGCTCATTCCCGGACTCAACGATAGCGGTCCGGACCATTGGCAGACCCACTGGGAACGCAAACGCGCCAATGTTCACCGCGTCGAGCTGGGCATGTGGGACGACCCGCACCGCAATACCTGGGTCAACAAGCTCAACCTCGCGATCCATCGTGCCGACCGGCCGGTCGTGCTCGTCGCGCATAGCCTGGGCTGCATGACCGTAGCCTGGTGGGCCGAATACGAACGGCCCGGTCCCGACACCAACGTCATCGGCGCCCTGCTTGTCGCCCCGCCCGACGTCGACCGTCCTGGCCTAGATCCGAGGCTTTCGCGCTTCTCCGCCTGCCCGCGCTCCGAGTTGCCCTTCCCCAGCGTCGTCGTGGCGAGCCAGGACGATTCCTATTGCAGCCAGCGCAGCGCGATCTCGCTGGCGCGCGACTGGGGCAGCCGTTTCGCCGATGCCGGCGCAGTCGGCCATATCAACGCCGACAGCGCTCTTGGCGACTGGCCGCTGGGCGAGCGACTGCTCGAGCAACTGATGCGCGGTCACGGCCCGCTGCCCCGGGAAATTCCGGTGGGCAATTTCGTTCCGGCGCGAGCGGAGTTCCCCATGGCGACTGCGCGGCGCCACTGACCTGAAGGCATCTGGAGAAACACTGAAGGCCGGGCCAGCATTCGCTGACCCGGCCTCAGTCATTTTTACAGCCGCCTTCGGCAGCCGCTTTTCGGATCAGACAATCTCGCCGATCTCCGTACCCACGTCATAGGTCTCACCGGCCGGCGCCTTGTGGACGAGCGTGCCCGAGGCGGGCGCCTCGATGTCACGCGCCGTCTTGTTGGTCTCCAGGACGTAGATCACGTCCCCTTCCTTCACGGTGGCGCCGTCTTCCACCTTCCACTCGGCAAGCGTGCCCTCGCTCATCGACATTTCGAGCTTGGGCAGGGTCAAAGTCGTCGACATCGGTTCACCTTCTGTTGAACGGGATCAGGATTTGACCGCGGCGCGGATGCGCGCGGCAATGGAGGGCGGCGTCGGAACCTGGCTGAACTCGATCGCGTTCGAGTAGGCCATCGGCGCATAATCGGCACCATAGCGCGTGGCGGGCGCCTTGAGCGTGCCCCACAGTTCCTCGTTGATCGTCGAGCAGACCTCGGCGCCGAGGCCGCAGAACTCTACTGCAGCGTGGACGACCAGCGCGCGGCCGGTCTTCTTCACGGAGTCGAGAATGCGGTGGTAGTCGATCGGCACTAGCGAGCGCAGGTCGATCACTTCCACGTCGATGCCGTCCTTGGCCACTTCCTCCGCCGCCGTGAGGCAGTGGTTGAGCATGTAACCGTAGGAGATCAGCGTCAGGTCCTTGCCCGGGCGGCGCACCTTGGCGACGCCGAGCGGGATCTTGTACTCGCCCTTCGGCACGTCGCCCTTGAACGTGTAGAGCAGCATCATCGATTCCAGCATGACCACCGGATCGGGATCGTCGATCGCCGAGAGCAGCATGCCCTTGGCGTCCACCGGGTTCGACGGATAGGCGACCTTGATGCCAGGCGTGTGCGTCAGCCAGGCTTCCAGGCTCTGCGAGTGCTGGGCGCCAAAGCCGCCCATGCCGCCGCCGAGCTGCATGCGGATGGTCAGCGGCGCGTGGGTCGCCGAACCCGACATGTAGCGCTGCTTGGCCGCATGGTTGGCGATCTGGTCGAGGCAGACGCCGAGGAAGTCGACGAACATGATCTCGGCGATCGGGCGCATGCCGGCGATCGACGCCCCGATCGCAGCGCCGATGATCGCCGTCTCGGCGATCGGGGTCGGACGGACGCGGCGGTCGCCGAATTCGGTCTGCAGACCCTTGTTGGTGCCGAACACGCCGCCCTGGGGATCGCCGACGTCCTCGCCGAGGATGAACACCTCGGGGTTCTTTGTCATCGCGATGTGCTGCGCGTCGCGGACGGCCTGGGCCATCATCATCGATTCGGTTTCACCCGAAAGCTCGCCCTCGGCTGCGCGGACCGGATAATGGCCGCGCCGGGGAACGCTGTCGACGTCGGCAAAGACGTCGACGACCGTCTCGCTCGGCGGGGTCGGCTTGCTCTCCAGCGCGCGGGCGATCGCGTCCTCGACCTCGGCCTTGGCCGCGGCTTCGAGGTCGGCGAGTTCACCCTCGGTCGAGATGCCCGCTTCGATCAGCAGCGCGCGCGTCTTCTCGATCGGTGCGCGCTCCTTGCCGGCAGCGAGCTCTTCCTTGGTCGCGTTGTAGTTGTCACCGACGCCGGCATGCGGCCCGAGGCGATAGGTCATGGCTTCGACGAAGACCGGGCCCTTGCCCTCACGAACGTAGTCGATGACTTCCTTCATGCCCTTGTAGAAGGCGGCGGGATCGTTGCCGTCGAGCTGCACGCCCTTGAAGCCCAGCGCTTCGGCACGGCCGAAGAAGTTCGGGCTCGACGTATAGGTCGGGATGCGCGTGTATTCGCCCCAGGTGTTGTTCTGGCACATGAAGATGACCGGGAGCTTCCAGGCGCCGGCCAGGTTCATGGCTTCGTGCATCGCGCCGATCGAGGTGGCGCCGTCACCGAAGTTGACGATGGTGACACGGTCCTCGCCGCGTTCCTTGGCCGAGATGGCCAGGCCGTTGGCGATCGGCGCGCCGGCGCCGACGATCGCAGTGGTGACCATCGAGCCCGAGGCCGGGTCCGAGATGTGCGGGCTGCCGCCCTTGCCCTTGTTGACGCCGTCCTCGCGGCCGAGCGCCTCGGCGAACATGCCGTAGAGGTCAACGCCCTTGGCGACCTGGTCATGAATGCCGCGATAGGTGGTGATCATGTAGTCGCGCTCGGTGGTGAGCTGCGAGATTGTTGCGGGAATGCACTCCTGACCGGTCATCGGCCAGTAGGTGAACATAAACTTGCCCGCCGAGAGGCCGGCCTGGATCGCCTTGTCGACGGCACGGATGCGCGCCATCTGGCCATAGATCGCCTTGAGGACTTCAGGCTCGATTCCAAGATTTCCCTGCGACATGATTCCGGCTCTCCCGAGATGATTCTGCTGGGCCATAAGCATGCTTGCGGCGCTGTGCACAATCGAAACTTGCGTTCGGCGAGCGCGGAAATCCATAGTTCGGGCCAATTCGCACGAGCGATGGGATGAGAGTGGACGAATGGACAAGCTTGAAGGACAGGTAGCCGTGGTGACCGGCGGTGGACGCGGCATCGGCCGGGCGATCGCGCTCGCCTTGGCCGGCGAAGGCGCGGCGGTCGTCGTCTCCTCGCGCAGCAAGGCCGAACTCGACTGGACCGTAGCCGAAGCCAAGGGCCTCGGCGTGGACGGGCTCGCGGTGGAAGCCGATGCCACAGACCGAGCAGCGGCGCGGCAGCCGGTCGAAGCCGCGCTTGAGCGCTTCGGCCGCATCGACATCGTCGTGCCCAACGTCGGCGGCGTGGCGGGCATGCACACCTGCCTCGACGGCGGCGACGAGGGCTTCGAGGCGACCTTGCTGCTGAACCTCACTTCCGCCTGGTGGACGATCCAGGCGGCGATGCCGACGATGCGTGCGCAGCGCTACGGCCGGATCATCACGATCGGCTCGACCGAGGCGCTGCGCGCCAACGAAGGCGGTCCGCCGGGCTATGTCGCCGCCAAGCACGGGCTCGTCGGGCTGACCAGGCAGCTGGCGCAGGACTGCGGCAGTTCGGGGATCACCGCCAACTGCATCTGCCCGGGCTGGACCAACACCGCGATGGTCGATTTCGCCAGCACCGCGCGGCACATGGGCATCACCGAAGCCGAAGCGCGCGCCTATGCCACGGACCGGGCTGCGCTGGGCTGCATCATGGAGCCCGAGGACATCGCCGCCATGGCGCTGCTGCTGGTCTCGCCCGAAGGCGGACGGATCACCGGCCAGGCGCTGTCGGTCGACGGGGGTTATCGCCTCTAGAAATACTTCGGTCTAGAAGTACTGAGGCTTGGGCAGCGGCGGATCGGCTTTACCCGGGAATCGCTCGCACCAGCGCGCGAAAGCGGCATCGCTGACGAAGGGGTTTTCCTGTCGCTCGTGGCCCATTGTCGAAGTCTCGCCGTGGCCGGGAACGAATGCGACGTCGTCGCCAAGCGGGAACAGCCGATTGCGGATCGAGTCGATCAGCGTCGGCAGGTCGCCGTCGGGATGTTCCCAGGCGCCGATCGTATGGCGGAACAGAATATCGCCGACGAAGGCCTGGCGGCTATTCCGGCTGAAATAGGCGACGTGCCCTTTGCTGTGCCCGGGACAGTGGAGAACCTCGAGTTCCTCCTCGCCGAAACGGATTGTGTCGCCGTGCTTCAGCCAGCGCACCGGCTCGTAGCTGCGCACTGCCCCGCCCGACTGGGCACTGTAGCTTTCCAGGCGGGCGACGACCTCCTCGGCCACGGCGCCCCCGGCTTCGAGGCGCGCACGCGCCATCTCGGCGAAATAGGCGCCCTGCTGGCCGAGACGCGCGACCAAGGGCGCATCACCGACATGCGGCCCTTCGATCCGCGCGCCGGTGAGTGCCGCGAACTGCGCGGCGCCGCCGCAATGGTCGAAATGGCCGTGGGTGACGAGTGCCACTTCGGGCGTGAGATCAAGGAGTTCGATGAAGTTCAGGATCTCGCTGAGATCACCACCCGGATCGATCACAGCGGCGCGGTGGGTCTTCTCGCACCAGACGATCGAGCAGTTCTGCTGGAACCGCGTAACGGGAAGGATCTCGAATTCCATGACGCCATGCTAGACCTGCCGTGGCAGGCAAGGGAAGCCGGAACTGTCGCGCCGGCTCCCATGCAGACTTCGTCAGGCGCCCGGGATCGGCGGAACCGGCTGCGGGGGGATGTCGGTGTCGGTCTCATGCGTCTCGACGAGACCCCGGCCGACATGGCTCTTGCGGTAACCGTAGAGCATATAGAACACGAGACCTATGGCACCCCAGATCGGCAGCACCATCTTGGCGTCGAACGGGAGGAACCAGAACAGGATGATGCAGCCAATGGCTGCCACCGGCCCGACCAGCCAGATCACAGGCGTGCGGAAGGGGCGCGCACGATGAGGATCACGCAGACGCAGGATCATCACCGCGACGGCCACCATGAAGAAGGCGAACAGCGTTCCCGAATTGGAGATGTCCGCCAGTTGCCCGACCGGCAGGAGGGCGGCAGCGATCGCGACGAAAATCCCTGTCATCAGCGTGACGATGTGGGGGGTCTTCCATTTGGGATGTACGGTGGCGAGCTTTTCCGGCAGCAGCCCGTCGCGCGCCATGACGAAGAAGATGCGGGTCTGACCGAACATCATCATGAGGATAACAGATGGCAGCGCGAGATTGGCGGCCAAGCCTACGAGGTCGCCCGCCCAGGTGTAGTTGATCGAGCGAAGCACGTGCGCCAGCGCCTCCTTCGAGCAGACCAGCGGCTCCGAACCCTTGGCCGCCAGCGCCGCGCACTGGGCTGCGAACTCGGCCGATCCGGCATCGACGCCCAGCGCGGTCGGCTGCGCGCCGATCGCACCAATCGCGGCCGCTGCAACCAGCAGATAGAATACCGTGCAGATTGCCAGACTGCCAATAAGGCCGATCGGCACGTTGCGCTGCGGGTTCTTTGTTTCCTCGGCCGCGGTCGAAACAGCATCGAAGCCGACGTAGGCGAAGAAGATCGACGAGGCGGCACCGATGATGCCCATGCCCGACGAACCCCAGCCGTTAGGCGCGAAAGGCACGAAGTGCTCGGTCTTGAGCACCGGCAACGCGAGGATGATAAACATGGTCAGCGCTGCCACCTTGATCGCCACCAAGACCGCGTTAACGCGTGCGCTTTCGGTGGTGCCGATCATCAACAGCCAGGTCACGGCCAACGCAACGCAAATGGCTGGCACGTTAATCACCCCGACCGCGAAGTCTGGCACCGGCAAGACGCCGTGCATCGACCAGGCCGGCCCTGCCTGCAAGGCAAGCGGTAACTCGAATCCGGTCCAGCTCTTCACCAGGCCCATGAAATAGCCGGACCAGCCCACCGAAACGGCCGAGGCTGCCACGGCATATTCAAGGATCAGCGCCCAGCCAACCATCCAGGCAAGCAACTCGCCGACGACCGCATAGGTGTAGGTATAGGCGGAGCCGGAGACCGGCACCATCGAGGCCAGCTCCGAATAGCAAAGCGCCGCAACCGCGCAGACGAAGCCTGCGATAACGAAGCTCCACATCATGCCAGGCCCTGCCTTTTGTGCGGCAGCCGCGGTCAGAACGAAGATTCCGGTACCGATGACCGCTCCGACGCCCAGCAAAGTCAGTTGCACAGGACCCAGCGAGCGGTGGAGGCCTTTCTTTTCCGCAGTCGCCAGGATGGCGTCCAATGGTTTCACGCGCCCGAACATTGTTATCACCCCATCAATCAGCGGAATGACCGGGAAAGCTACGGGAAAGCCGCATATTCGCAAGCCCCCCGCGCAGCGCCTTCCCCAGCCTTGTATGACAGTCTAAGAACAGCCGATGTCCACGACCTTCCAACTCGACACCTCGACCAGCCGCGCCAATCCCACTCCGGCGCCGATGAAGCGCCTGACGATCCCGGCGATCCGCAAGCGCAAGGCGGATGGCGTCACCGCCGAACCCATCGTCATGCTGACCGCCTATACCGCGCGCCAGGCACAGCTGCTCGACGCGCATTGCGACCTTTTGCTCGTCGGCGACAGCCTGGGCCAGGTGATCTACGGCCTGCCCTCCAGCGTGCCGGTGACGCTCGACATGATGGCGGCGCACGGTGCGGCGGTGGTGCGCGGCTCCTATCATGCGGCGGTGCTCGTCGACATGCCGTTCGGCACTTACGAAGCCTCGCCGCAGCAGGCCTTCGAAAGCGCCTCGCGGCTGCTCAAGGAAACCGGCTGCGCGGGCGTGAAGCTCGAAGGCGGCGAGGCCATGGCCGAAACGGTGGAGTTCCTTACCAAACGCGGCATCCCGGTGATGGGTCACGTCGGCCTGACGCCGCAGGCGGTCAACGTGCTGGGCGGCTACAACGCCCGCGGGCGCAGCGATGCCGAGGCGCAGAAGATCGTCAGCGATGCCGTGGCGCTCGACCGGGCGGGCGCCTTTGCCATCGTCATCGAAGGCGTGGTCGAGCCGATCGCGATCGATGTCACCAAGGCGGTCGCCTGCCCGACGATCGGCATCGGCGCATCGGCGCAGTGCGACGGCCAGGTGCTCGTCACCGAGGACATGCTCGGCATGTTCGAACGCGTGCCGCGCTTCGTGAAGCGCTACGAGGCGATTGCCGAAACGATCTCAGGCGCGGCGGCGCGCTATGCCGAGGAAGTTCGTGCACGGAGCTTCCCGGGGATCGAACAGACCTACCAGCCCAAGTAAGCTTCAGCGCTTCGACATGCGCACGGGCGGCGCCGGGGTGCCCAGGAAACGCGGCGCCGGTGCTGGCTGGACGATGCCGCCGGCCTCGACGAAAGTGCCGCGTGCGACGTTGTGCGGGTGCTGCGGCGCTTCGGCGACGCTGAGCACTGGCGCGAAGCAGATGTCGGTATCCTCCATCAGCGCGCACCATTCGTCGCGCGTCTTCGTCTTGAAGATCGCGGCGAGGCGCGCGCGCAGTTCCGGCCAGTCGCCGCGGTCCACGCCATAGGCGAAAGCGGGATCGTCGGTCAGGCCGAGCTTCTCCAGCAGCATCGCGTAGAACTGCGGCTCGAGCGAGCCTATCGACACCCATCCCCCGTCAGCGGTTTCGTAGGTGCGATAGTAGTGCGCGCCACCGTCGATCACGTTCGCCTCGCGCTGCTCGGCCAGCATGCCATTGCCGAACATCGTATAGGTCATCGCCGACAGCACCGATGCGCCGTCGACCATCGCGCAGTCGATCACCTGTCCCCTGCCCGTCGACCGCGCCGAAATAATGCCCGCAAGCAGGCCGAAGGCGAGCAGCATGCCGCCGCCGCCATAGTCGCCGACGACGTTCATCGGCGCCATCGGCTGCTCGCGCGGGCCAAAGGTGGAAAGCGCTCCCGACAGCGCGACGTAGTTGATGTCGTGGCCCGCGCGGTGCGCTTTGGGTCCGTCCTGGCCCCAACCCGTCATCCGGCCGATGACGAGGCGGGGATTGCGCGCGAGCAGGACATCGGGTCCAAGCCCCAACCGCTCGATCACGCCCGGACGGTTGCCTTCGATGAAGGCATCGGCCTGTTCCACGAGTGCCAGAACCTGCTCGATGGCCCCGGGCTGCTTGAGATCGAGTGTGACGATCTCGCGGTTGCGGTTGACTACGTCCTTGTCGCCGAAATCGCCGAAGCGGGCATTGTCCGGCCGCTCGACGCGGATCACCCGGGCACCGTGGTCGGCGAGCATCATGCCGGCAAAGGGCGCGGGACCGATCCCGGCCAACTCGATCACCGTCACGCCGTCGAGCGCGCCTGCCATACCTTGCTCCCAGTAATTTAGAGCCGGGATGCCCAAGGCAGCGACCATTGTCGAGCCGGGAAATCAGCGCTCGGCGAAGGTTCCCCGGCTCTTGGCGAGCAAGGCCTGAGCGGGAATGTGACGGCCAAGCGCATCCAGGCTAAGCCCCCAGGCATGAGCGGCGACCGGGCTAGCGCGCTGCAGCGCATAGGCGGCTCGCGCGGTCGCTTCGGCCGCCTTGGGGTTACCGCTGCGCAATTGCGCGAGCGAGAGATCGGCCAGCAATTCAGTGTCGCTCGCGCCGCTGTTATCGCGGACATGTTCCAGCAGCAGGCGAGCGCGACGCCAGTCGCCCGTCGCTGCGGCCTCGCCCGCAGCCATGCGCGCCGCGACGGGGTCGTTCGGATTCGCCGCGAGAAAGGCTTCGACCAAACCGGTCGCGCCAACGCCCTGTCCCGCCTCGGTCGAGGCCGCGACCGTCCGCAGCAGCGTGCTCTGCGAAAGCCGCACATAGGCCGCGAGGCGGTAGTGTTCGAGCGCGCCAACGCCGTCGCCAGCGGCAAGCCGGACATCGCCTGCAATCGTCTGGTTGAACGCCGATCCCGGATTGGTGGCGATATGACTATCCGCCACCCTTCGCGCTTCCTCGACATTTCCGGCTGCAAGCAAGGCACCGACTTCCGATCCGGCAACGATGGGCGAAAGCATCGTCCGCTGCGCCTGCGCCGCCCGATCGAGCAGCGGCGCCGCGAGGTCGCGCCGGCCGTCGCATTCATAAGCACGGGCCACAAGCGTCAGCATGAAAGGCGAAGCTTCGGGCCTTGCCGCCGCATCGGCGTTGTCGTGAACGACCAGCCCGTTCTCCCCGCCGAGCGCATAGGCCCGCGCCAACAACTGTGCTGCTCGTGCGTTACCGGGCTGCGCCCGCGCCAGTTTCTGCAGCGCCTCGGCGGCGAGGACGTAGTTCCCGGCCTCCATCTCCAGAACGCCGTCGAGCAGTTGCCCGGCCGGTGTTTCGTCGAACTCGTCCTTGGTCCGCGCGAGAAGCCCGCGTGCGAGTTCGGTGTTGCCGGCACGCGCCGCCATCACCGCCTGGAGGAAATAGGCACGCGGATTACCGGGCTCGATCGCGAGCATCTGGCGCGTCACTTCGAGCATCTTCTTCGCCCGGCCCAGATCGCCGAGCGTCGCGGCATATTCGCCCAGCACGGCGATGTCGCGCGGGTGGCGCTGGAGAGCGCGTTCGAACCACGGCAGTCCGGCGGTCAGCCCCTGGCTGTCACGGACGAGCTGGCCTTTGAATTCGAGCGCGCGGACACTGTCGGGATCGAGCGTCAGCGCATAGTCGGCCGCTTCGATCGCCAGCACATGCTCGCCGCCGACATAGCGCAGCCGGCCGATCTCTACCCACATCGTCGCGTCGCGCGGGGTGATCGCCATGGCCTGATCGAAGGCCTCACCCGCGGCGGCAAGGTTACCCTGAGTCCGTTCGAGCTGTGCGAGATGGCGGAAGCCCAGCGCAGCGGTGTCCCGGGTGAAAGCGCCCGGCTCCAGCCATTCGCGCGCCTTGTCGGGCGCCTCCTGATCGAGCAGCGCCTCGCCCATATAGGCCGCGACCGCCTCACGCGGCACCCCGGCGGCGAGCGCGCGGCGCAGCGCCACCTCGGCCGATATGCCGTCACCCTTCGCCAGCGCCTCACGGCCCTTGGCGAGGAAGTCCTCTCCCGGCGAGGCCGCCCCCGCCAGCAGGGCGATTGCGGCCAGCCAGAACGGACGGCCGCGTCTAGGCGCTGAGATCATACTGCTTGAGCAGGTCATAGAGCGTCGGCCGGCTAATCCCGAGCATCTTGGCCGTGCTGGAGATATTGCCCTCGGTGCGCGCCAGCGCGTGGCGGATGACCTTGCGGTCGGTCGCCTCGCGCGCGGTCTTGAGGTTCAGCGCGCTGACGACTTCGGCATCGGGCTCGGCCAGGTCGAGGTCGGCGGCGGTCACCAGCTTGCCGTCGGCCATGATCACCGCGCGCTTCACCCGGTTCTCCAGCTCGCGGACATTTCCCGGCCAGGGCCAGGCGTCGATCGCGGTCAGGGCATTGGCGGCAAAACCGCGGACCTGCGGATTCATCTCCTTAGAGAACCGCGCGAGGAACACTTTGGCGAGCAGGGTCGCGTCGCCCGGCCGCTCGGCCAGGCTGGGTATCTTCACGACGATCTCGGCCAGGCGGTAGAACAGGTCCTCACGAAAGCGGGCTTCGCCGATCATCGTTTCGAGATCCTGGTGCGTCGCGCAGACGATCCGGGTGTCGACCGCGATCGAGCGGCGCGAGCCTATGCGCTCGATCACCCGCTCCTGCAGGAAGCGCAGCAGCTTGACCTGGAGCTGGAGCGGGATGTCGCCGACCTCGTCGAGGAACAGCGTACCGCCCGCGGCTAGCTCGATCTTGCCCTCGGTGGTCTTGATCGCGCCGGTGAAGGCGCCCTTCTCGTAGCCGAACAGCTCGCTTTCGAGCAGGTTCTCGGGGATCGCAGCGCAGTTGATCGCGACGAAAGCGCCCTCGGAGCGATCGCTCGCCTGGTGCAGCCCGCGAGCGAGCAGCTCCTTGCCCGTACCGCTGGCGCCGAGCAGCATGACCGAGACGTTGGTATTGGCGACGCGCTCGATCGTGCGCGCAACGCGGACCATCTCGGGCGCAGCCGTAATCATCGTGCCGAGCACGCGCTCGTCCTTGCTCGTCCTGGCGGCGAGCGTGCGGTTCTCGTTCTCGATCCGGTGCAGCTGGAATGCGCGGCGGACGATCAGGCCGATCGCCTCAATGTCGATCGGCTTCTGGTAGAAGTCGTAGGCGCCCTTGGCGATCGCCTGCAGCGCAGAATCGCGCGCGCCGTGGCCGGTGGCGACGATGACCTTGGTATCGGGCTTCATTGCCATGATCGCGTCGAGCACGGCAAAGCCCTCGCTCACACCGTCGGGATCGGGCGGCAGGCCGAGATCAAGCGTGACCACCGCCGGCTCCTCCGAACGCAGCGCGGCCAGCGCCGAGGCGCGATCGCCCGCGACGATGACCTCGAAGTCCTCGTAGGCCCATTTGAGCTGGGCCTGCAGGCCGGCGTCGTCCTCGACGACAAGCAGCTTGGGAAGTTCGCTGGTCATGCTGCTTTCTCTGCCCTGTTCTCGAAAAGGCCGTTGGTGGCGGCCAGCGGTAAGCGAATGGTGAACCGCGACCCCAGTCCTTCCCGCGATTCGACTTCGAGCCGCCCGCGCATCGCAAGGACGAGCTCGCGCGCCTCGAAGGCGCCGATGCCGAAGCCGGCGGGTTTCGAGGATACGAAGGGCTTGAACAGCTTGGTGCGGACGAAGTCAGGCGACATCCCGCTGCCCGAATCGACCACGTCGAAGCGCGCGTGCACCCCATCGGCGGTGACGTTGAGGAACACCGGGCGGTTGGCCGCGCTGGCGTCGATCGCGTTCTGGATCAGGTGGACGAGCACCTGTTCGAGCGCCTCGCGGTTGCCGACAACTGCCTCGTCGAGGCATTCGCCGAGTACAACCGGGTGACCCGTGCGGAAGCGCTCCATCACCACGCCCGCGACTTCCGCCGCGGACACGTCCTCGACCTTCTCGATCGCGCCGTTGCCGTAGCGCGAGAGGCGCGCGAGCAGGGCGTTGAGCTTGTCCGCCGAATTGCGCAGCGTGAGCAGCATGTCGTCGCGGAAGGCCGGCTTGTCGGCGTGCTTCTCGGCATTGCGCGCGAGCAGGCTGAGCTGGCTCGCCAGGTTCTTGATATCGTGCATGACGAAGGCGATGCGGCGATGGAAATCGTCGAACTTGCTCGCCTCGGCCAAGGCCAGTTGGCCCGAATGCTCGGCGAGATAGGAGGCAAGCTGCTGGCCGACGACGCGCAGCAGATCGAAGTCCTCCCAGTCGAGCTGGCGCGCGGTCTGCGGCCTGGCCAGCACGACGAGCCCGACCAGGCGCTCGTAGTGGATCAGCGGCACCAGCGCCCAGGCGCGCGTTTCGCGGCGCAGCCATTCGGGCACAGCCTGCGCCTCGCCGCGCTCGTCGCGCCCGGCGCGCAGGTCATCCATATGGACGATGAAGTTCTCGCGCTCGAAGAAGGCGACGCCGGCCGGGCCCATCGCCACCGCTGGAACGTCGGCCGCGGGCCAGTGCCAGCGCGCGGCCAAGGTGAGCTCGTTGTGATCGTCGGGTGCCAGCAGCAAGCCCGCCGGACACTCGGCGATGTCGGCAATCGCCTGGACGACACGCTCGCCCAGCGGCAGCGAGTCCGAGCCGTTGTTGCCGATTGTTCGGGTAAAGCGCAGCCACTCCTCGCGGTAGTCATAGCGGTGCTGGAACAGGTGCTTCGACAGCGTCACTTTCAGCCAGCGACGCAGCCGGCGCGAGGGCAGGAACAGGATGGCGGCAGCGCTCGCCAGCGTGACGAAGCCCAGCCCGGTCAGCCTCGCATAGTCACCGCCGGCAAAGGACAGCCAGCGCGCGACCGCAACCATCGCCGCCAGGTAGCCGCCGATCACCAGCAGCGAAAAGGTCTGGAAGGTCACTGCGCGCGACGGGCGGAACTTGGCCGTAGTGCCGCTCTGAGCCGCGCCAAGCGCGACCAGTCCTGCCAGCAGCAGCGCCGAAATCCCGCGCAGCACGGCGACCTCGTCCGGCCAGGCGTTGGTCAGGTAGGCGATGGTGTAGAGGTTGAGATCGACGGTCCAGAGCACCGCCAGGCCCGTCGCCGGCCAGAGCAGCACGGGCCGCGACTGGTGCGAGGCGCCTGCATAAAGATTATGAACGAGCATCAGCGCGCCCACGGTCAGCATCAGGCGCAGCAGGACGATCGAGACGAAGGCGATCTGCGCCGTGGAGCTGCCGGCGGCGACGTTGACCGCGACGATGTCGACGGCGATCTGCAGCACCTCGACCAGAGCCAGCGCCGCCAGCATCGGTCGGATCGGCGCCTGGCTGGCATGGCGGCCATCGGTCGCGAACAGGCGGTAGATCACGATCAGCCAGGCGAAATTGCGCGCGGCCTCGGCAATCGAGGCCGGCAGGCCGTCGTCTCCGAGCACCGCGATGACGAGGCACCAGGCCGCCGTCAGACCGAGGCCCAGAACCACGGCCGGCCAGGCGGAGCCGAAGCCCTTGCGCCGGCCGAGCAGCCATGCTGCCGCCGTCGCCGCGGCAATCGCGCCCAGGATATGAGCGCCGAAGCCGGCAGCTTCCCAAAAGTAGCCGAGGCTATTCGCCATCAGCGCGCGCCCTCGTGCCAGAGCACGACACGCAGCGTCTGGAGCATGATCAGGAGGTCGAGGAAGGGCGTATAGTTCTTGGCGTAGTAGAGATCGTATTCGAGCTTCTGCCGCGAATCGTCGATCGAGGCGCCGTAGGGGTAATTGACCTGCGCCCAGCCGGTGATGCCGGGCTTCACCATGTGCCGCTCGGCATAATAGGGCAGCTGCTCCTCGAGATCCGCGACGAATTCCGGCCGCTCGGGCCGCGGGCCGACGAAGCTCATCTCGCCCTTGAGCACGGTCCAGGCCTGGGGCAGCTCGTCGATGCGCACCTTGCGGATGAACTTGCCGATGCGGGTGACGCGCGGGTCGTCCTTCGATGCCCATTGTGCGCCGGCGGACTCGGCATCGGTGCGCATCGAGCGCAGCTTGATCACGTCGAACGCGCCGCCATAGAGCCCGACGCGCGACTGCCGGTAGAAGGCAGGTCCGCGGCTGTCGAGCTTCACCAGGATCGCGAAGAGCACGATGACCGGCGCCGCGGCCAGCAACAGCAGCGCGCTGGCGCTGACGTCGAATATGCGCTTGGCGACGCTCGACACGGCGCGGCCCGATGAGAAGCCGTCGGAGAAGATCAGCCACGACGGGTTGACCGTATCGAGATCGACGCGACCGGTTTCGCGTTCGAGGAAGCTCGAGAAATCGTTGACATGGACGCCCGCGGTCTTGATCCGCAGCAGGTCCTTGAGCGGCAGTGCGTTGCGCCGTTCCTCAAGCGCCAGAACGACCTCGCTCACGCCGAGGTTCTCGACATAGCGCGTGAGGTTGTGGATCGCCGAGCGAGCGATGGCTTCCTCGACCACATGGCCGCCGTCGCTCATCGCGATGTAGCCGACGATGGCGAAGCCGCTCTCGGGCTTGTCGCCGAGCTCCCGCAGCCGCTGAGCCCGGCTGCCCGCGCCGAGCACCAGAACGCGGCGGCGGAATGCCGCGGTGCCGAGGATGCCGCCGACGACCATGCGGTTGAGCACCAAGAGGACGATGGCCATCGCCATCCCGTAGGCCAAGGTCGAGCGCCAGAAATTGTGCCCGGCCAGCAGGAAGTCGATGAACGACAGCGCGATGATCCCCAGCGACACCGCCACCAGCAGCCGCGCACAAGCGAAGCGCATCGATCGAAGCGAGTCAGCGCCATAGACGCCGACTGCGATCATCGCGCTGATCATCATCGCGGCGAAGCCGGCATGCGGCCAGATCCGGTCGGCGAAAAGGCCGGGGTCCATAGCGATCTGCTCGGCGCGCAGCCGCCAGGACAGCTCGCCGGCGGTGATCAGCAGCAGCAGGTCGAACAATCCGAGCAGCAGGACCGCATGCGGGATATAGTGCTTGAACACTCTGATCATTCTTGGCCTTCGGCGTTCATCCGGGCCCAGTTTGCGGCCGTGCGACCTGCCTAAGCCAAAGGCGTAAAATGTCGGTAAAGCTGACAGGGCTTTTGCGAGGCCTATCCGCGCATTTCAGGCCGTTCTTGCTGTCTCAAGGCCGATATTGTCGGAAGGCTTTACAGGCTCACGGCTGGTAGCGGTGGCCTCAAAAACACTCGCGCGCCAGGAATTCCCGCGTTTCCGCGCTCACCAGCGCGGCGTGGCCGTAAGCCGGGTGGTCCATCAGCACCATCGCGCTTCCCTCTCCGCTCTTCCAGGCGGCGACGGCTTCGGGAGTGAAATCGAAGTGGAAGAAGTGGACCGCGCTCGCCTTGTTGTCGCGTTCGCGGGTGCGTTCGATGTCTCCTTCGGGGCGCGCGCGGATGCGGTGGCCCGCGACTTCGATCGCAACATGCTTCTCGATGCCGCCGATCGAGCGGAGGAAGGCATCGCGGCGGACCGGGTCGCCCACTTCGAACAGGACGGTCGCGGTGAGCTCGCTGCCCTTGGGCACCATCGGGTCATAGGCTGCGAGTTCGTCGGGCAGCTGCTCGTCGCCGCCCTTTTCGATCCGCAGCATCTCCTGGATCTGCAGCCACATCGAATCCCAGGTCTCGAACAGCACCGTGGCATGGGGGCCGACGCTGACGCGCGTCAGCTTCTTGCGCGCGATCGCCTCGGCCTTCTTCTCGGCGCGGATGGCCTGGAATTGCTCGACCGGCAGGATGTCGGCGGCGGTGATCGTGCGCTGTTCGCGGGGCATGTCTATAATCCGTAAGCTTGGGCCATCACTTCGATCGGGTGGCCGATGCGCGCCGGCGGCTCGTTGCCGTTGGCTTCCATCACCTGGCGCAGGTGCGGGCCGGCGAGCGGGCATTCGGACACGACGATGTCGGGCTCGGTCTTGAGCAGGTTGCGCCCGGTGGTCTTGCCGACCTTGATCGCGCGGTCGAAGTTTTCCTTGAAGATGCCCCACTTGCCTCCGTGGCCCGAGCATCGCTCGGTCAGCGCCGGCCTGGCCTCGGGGATCAGCTTCAGCATCTCCATCGCCTTGGGGCCCATGTTCTGCGCGCGGGCGTGGCAGGCGAAATGCACTGCGATCGCCTTGGGCATCGCCTCGATCGGCGCGAGCCCGTATTCCTTGGCCAGGCGCACGACATATTCGGACACGTCGAAAGTGTGCTTCGACAGCAGCGCGACCCTCTCGCTATCGGGCTCGATCAGCGGCCATTCGAACTTGAGCATCAGCGCGCAGCTGGTGGTCAGCGGCACCACGTCCCAGCCATCGGCGATCAGCGGCGCGAAGTGCGCGGAGATCCGCTGCGCCGCGCTGGCGACGTGGCCAAGGTCACCGTTCTCGAACTTGGGCATGCCACAGCAGTCCGGATATTCGATGCGCACCTGCAGGCCGTTGTGGGCGAAGACTTTCATAGCCGCCTCGCCAGGGGTGCCGTCGTTGAAATTGTCGTGGCAGCCCGCATAGATCGCCACCTTGCGACCGAAGGCGGGCCCGTCGGGATTGGGCGCGGGGATCAGCGCCGGCGCCTGGTTGGTCAGCGGCACGTCCATGAACGGCGGGACGTGCGCGCGCGCATCGATGCCGAGCACGTCCTCCATCAGACCGCGGGTGAAGCCGTTGCTCTCCTTGGTCGCCCAGTTGGCGAGCCCTGAGAAAGTCGTGCCGAGCTTGCCGTTGCGCGTCATCTCCGCGAGTTGGCTATCGGCGAGCGAGGTCTTGCCCTTGCGATGCTCGACCGCGCGGTGGCGCAGCATCAGGTGCGGAAAATCGAGATCGAAGGCGTGCGGCGGCACGTAGGGGCACTTCGTCATGAAGCACATGTCGCAGAGCGTGCAGGCGTCGACCACGGCCTTGAGCTGGCCCTGGCTCAGATCGGCGACTTCCTCATTCGGGCTCTCATCGACGGCATCGAACAGGATCGGGAAGCTGTCGCAGAGATTGAAGCAGCGGCGGCAGCCGTGGCAGATATCGTAGACCCGGCGCAGCTCGGCTTCGAGCGCAGTCTCGTCGTACCAAGCCTCGTCCTGCCAGGGGATGGTATGGCGGGTGGGCGCTCCGAGACTGCCTTCCATGCCGGCTCCTCAACTATCCGCAGAACACCACGCCCGCTCGCCCTCAGCCTATCGAAGGGCCCACGCGGCATTGCCGCGCAAGCATCCTTCGACGGGCTCAGGATGAGCGGAGTTGGTTTCGATCGGGCGCCCGATCAGGCGCCGAGCGTGTCCAGCGTCTTCTGGAACTTGCCGGCGTGGCTCTTCTCGGCCTTGGCGAGCGTCTCGAACCAGTCGGCGATCTCGTCGAAACCTTCGTCACGCGCGGTCTTGGCCATGCCCGGGTACATGTCGGTGTACTCGTGCGTCTCGCCGGCGATCGAGGCCTTGAGGTTCAGCTCGGTACCGCCGATCGGCTCACCGGTGGCCGGATCGCCGACCTCCTCGAGATACTCGAGATGGCCGTGGGCGTGGCCCGTCTCGCCCTCGGCGGTCGAGCGGAACACGGCGGCGACGTCGTTGTGGCCTTCGATGTCGGCCTTCTGCGCGAAATAGAGATAGCGGCGATTGGCCTGGCTCTCACCGGCGAACGCGGCTTTGAGGTTTTCCTCGGTCTGTGATCCCTTGAGTCCCATCATCCATACTCCAGTTGGCGGGTATTGGTGGCGGGAGGATGGCCCTGCAGGGCCAAAAGGCCATCGCGAAATTCCTAGGTTGGTAATCGGAAGAACCGATCAAACAGTTGCGAATAATTCGCAAAACCGCTCAACCCGACAGTTGCGGCAATCGACCGCTGGTGCCCCTGGCCCGACTCGAACGGGCACGCCTTGCGACAAACGATTTTGAGTCGTTCGCGTCTACCATTCCGCCACAGGGGCACGCGGACCATGCCGATAGCCGCGCCTTCGGCCGGTATCAACCGGCCTTGAGCGCGCCCGCGAGAATCTTGTGCAATCGCGAATGCAGGGCATCGTTGCCGGCGAGCACTTCGGCGTCGCAAATCGGCTGCGAGCGGCCCTTGTAGTCCGACACGAAACCGCCCGCCTCGCGCACCAGCAGACAGCCGGCCGCAGTATCCCAAGGCGACAGGCCGCTTTCCCAGAATCCCTCGTAGCGGCCGGCCGCGACCCAGGCGAGGTCGAGCGAGGCTGCGCCGAAGCGGCGGATGCCCGCGATCTGCGGTGCGAGCGAGAGGTAGATCTTGGTCCACTCCTCGATATTGCCACGGCCGGTGAAGGGAATGCCCGTCGCGATCAGGCTCTCGTCGAGATGGCGGCGCGCGGAGACGCGCAGGCGCTTGTCCTGCAGCCAGGCACCGCGGGTCTTCTCGGCCCAGAAGCTTTCGTCCGTGATCGGCTGATAGACGAGACCGGCGATGACGTCGCCCCAGCCCGAGCCATCGAGCTTCGGCTCCTGCGCCGCGATCGAGATCGCGAAATGCGGGATGCCGTGGAGGAAGTTCGAGGTGCCGTCGAGCGGATCGATCACCCAGCGCGGCTTGGTCGGATCGCCTTCGATCGTGCCGCCTTCCTCGAGCTCGAAGCCCCAGTCGGGCCGCGCCGCGCGCAGCTCTTCCCACAGGGTGCGCTCGGAGGCCTGGTCCGCCTTCGAGACGAAGTCGGCCGGCCCCTTGCGCGAGACCTGCAGGTGCTCGATCTCGCCGAAATCGCGGCGCAGGCGCTGGCCGGCCTTGCGGGCGGCTTTTTCCATGACGCGAATGAGGCCGGAAATTGCAGTCATGGCAGGTCAGCCCACCTTGCTAACGTAAGTCCGCTCGTAGACGTCGACGATGATCCGCGTGCCGCTGCCGATATGCGGCGGCACCATCACGCGCACGCCGTTGTCGAGCATCGCCGGCTTGTAGCTGGACGAAGCGGTCTGGCCCTTCACCACGGCGTCGGCCTCGACGATGGTCGCTTCGACCTGGTCGGGCAGCTGGACCGAGATCGGGCGCTCCTCCCACATTTCCAGCAGCACTTCCATGCCGTCCTGGAGGAAGGCCTCGGCGCCACCGAGCAGGTCGGCGGGGAGCTGGATCTGGTCGAAGGTGTCCTTGTCCATGAACACCAGCTGGTCGCCGTCGGCGTAGAGGTACTGGAAGTCCTTGGTGTCGAGGCGCACGCGCTCGACCGTGTCGGCGCTGCGGAAGCGGACGTTGGTCTTGCGGCCGTCGATCAGGTTCTTCATCTCGACCTGCATGAAGGCGCCGCCCTTGCCCGGCTGGGTATGCTGCGTCTTGGCAACCTTCCAGATGCCCTTTTCGTATTCCAGGATATTGCCGGGGCGAATGTCGACGCCGCTGATCTTCATGGGAGTGCCTCTGATGGGAAAGAGCGAATTTCGGGAAAGGCGGCCCCTTAGCGCGGGCGCTTCCATATGGCAATCACGGGCTGGCAGTGGTAGCGCTGTGGCCATGAAGCGCGCCCTCCTTGCCCTCCCTCTCGTCCTGCTCGCAGCCCCTGCCATGGCCGTTCCCGGCGGCGAGATCGATACGCTCCAGATTGGCCGTTACACCTGCGAACTTCCGGGCGACGCACTCGGCCCGCGCGGCGAGCATGTGCCGGACAAGGACTTCGCGATCGTTTTCGGCTCAAGCTACCGCTCGAACGACGGCGTGCGCGGCACCTATCTGCTGACTGGAGACCAGATCGTCATGACCAGCGGCCCGCGCATGGGCGAGCGCTATCACCGGCTGACCCAGGGCTTCCTGCGCAAGCAGAATGCCGACGGCAGCGACGGAAACTTGCGCTGCGTCATCGCCAACCGCACCAACACATTCCCTTCAACCGATCGGCCGGCGAACCCCTGACGCCAACTTTTTCGACAGAGGCGTCGAAAAAATAACTTGACCTCGCCCGGCCGTTTCAGCCCAATAGGGGCCGAACGAGGAGAGGACGATGAACGTCTATTTCGGCGCGATCGAGACGCGTGACGATCCGACGGTATTGGGCACCGAGCCGATTCCGGCACGCTACTACTACGATCCCGAATGGTACGAACTGGAGCGCAAGGCGATCTTCATGCGCTCGTGGCTCAACGTCGGCCATGTCTGCGAACTGCCCGAGCCGGGCAGCTTCATCCGCCGCGAGATCGAGTTCGCGGGCGCCTCGCTGCTGATCACGCGCGGCAAGGACGGCACGATCCACGCGCTGCACAACGTCTGCACCCACCGCGGCACACAGCTTACCGAGGAAGAGAGCGGCAAGGCCACCAAGTTCTCCTGCCGCTATCACATGTGGACCTTCGGCACCGACGGCGCGCTGCTTTCGGCCCCCGACTTCGACCGGTTCTATACCGACAAGAAAGCCTGCGCGCTGAAGCAGGTGAAAGTCGACGTCTGCGGCGGGCTGATCTTCGTCGCTTTCGAGCCGCAGCAAGGCCTGCGCGAATTCCTCGGATCTATGGCCGAGACGCTGGAACAGCTCCCCGTCGCCCGCGCGACGACGTTCCACGAATACGTCTACGAGATCGATGCCAACTGGAAGCTGGACTACGACAACTTCCAGGAAAACTACCACCTGCGCTTCATCCATTCGCGCTCAGCGGGCGCGGGCTGCGGGCCGGACAATCCCTTCGGCTACCCCAGCCACTTCACGCTCAACGGGCGGCACCGTACCCAGACGATCTGGACCGATCCGAACGCCAAGGTGCAGCCGACGATGCTCGAAGCCTATATGCGCGGCGCCCCTCGCCTCGCCGCCGACGGCATCCTCAACGATCCTAACAGCCGCGAGTATTTCGCACTGTTCCCAAATCTGTTCCTGTTCGGTAGCCCGGGCAGCCATTTCCTGCACACGGTGTTCCCGCTCGGCGCCGAGAAGTCGCGCGGCGTCATCCGGCTCTACTGGATCGGCGAGGACGAGACGGCGAGTGTCCGCTATGCCCGTGAGTTCGCGCTCGCGCAGATCCGCGACATCCATTCGGAAGACGTCGCCGTGGTCCAGGCCGGCCAGCGCGGCGTATCCAGCGGCGCGCTGGAGCACCTGCATTTCCAGGAGAAGGAGATCCTCTGCCGGCACCTCGTGAAGGTCTGCGAGGAAGCGGTAGAGGCCTATCAGGTCGAGACGGGAGAGTAGCGTTGGATCTGGGTTTCAAAGGCAAGGTCGCGATCGTCACTGCGGCGACGGCGAACATCGGCCGCGGTATCGCGCTGGAACTGGCCGCCGAGGGCGCCAAGGTCGTCATCGTCGGCCGCGATGCGGAGGCCGGCGCGCGCGTGGTCGATGCCGCCAAGCAGGCGGGCGCGAGCGATGCGGTGTTCGTCGCCGCCGACCTGCTCGACAAGGCCTCGCCGGCAAAGATCCTCGCCGCCGCAGAAGAGCTCGGGCCGGTCGAAGTGCTGATCAACAACGTCGGCGGCAACGTCGACCAGGGCTTCTTCGTCGATTCCGATCCCGACAAATGGGCCGGCGATATCGACCTCAACTTCGGCACGGTGCTGCGGATGACCCATGCCGTGTTGCCCGGCATGATCGAGCGCAAGCGCGGCGCGATCGTCAACGTCGGCTCGACCGCGGGGCTCGTCGGCGACTACATGCTGCCGGTCTATTCGGCGGCCAAGGGCGCGGTGCACAGCTTCACCGTCGTGCTCGCCAAGGAAGTCGGCCAGCACGGCATTCGGGTCAACGCGATTGCGCCCTACGCGACTTTCGCAACCACCCGGGAGGCCTTCAGCAAGGGCAGCCGGTTCAACCCAGAACACGGCATCTTCTCCAAGGGGCTCGACAGCGTCAGCGAGGAAGACCGCGCGATCCGCCAGCGCCGCACTTTCGTTGGCAAGCCCTTCGCCACACCCGAGGAACTGGCGGCAGTGGTCGCGCTGCTTGCCTCGAACCGGGCGAGCTTCGTCACCGGGCAGGTCTGGCCGGTCGACGGCGGATCGCTTATGTAGCGCAGCAATAAGGCCGCAACGACGGCCGGGGAGAGAAAGCATGTCCGAAGCAGCGACGATGAGTGCCCTCGTACCGCAGCCCGCCCACGTGCCCGATGCGCTGGTCTACGACTTCGACATGTACCACGAGCCGGCAATGGAGCGCGACGCCCCTGCCCGTCTGCTCGAAATCGCGCGCGAGGCGCCGCCGGTGTTCTGGACCCCGCACAATGGCGGCCACTGGGTCGTCAAATCCTATCCGGCGATCATGAAGGCGGCACGCGACTGGGAGAACTTCTCGAGCGAGCACATCCCGCGCGAGGAAGCCGAAGCCCTGCTCGCGAATCTGCCGGCGGGCACGGTGATCGTGCAGCCCGTGCCGATCCTGCTCGACCCGCCCGACCACACGCGCTTCCGCCTGCCGCTGCAGCCGGTGTTCTCGCCCAAGGCGATGATGAAGCTGCAGGCGCATATCCGCGAACTGGCGATCGAGCTCGTCGAAGGCGTCAAGCAACAGGGCCACTGCGAGTTCGTCTCGGCGATCGGCGAGCGCATCCCGACGCAGGTTTTCCTCGAAATCTTCGGGCTGCCGCTCGAACGCCAGGACGATTTCCGCAAGCTGGTGGAGGAGCATCTGTCGGACGACTTCGGCACGCTCGACAATTCGCAGCGCAAGCTGCGCCGCATGGCCGATATCATGCACGACACGCTGGTCGAACGCCGCGAGAACCCGCGCGACGACCTGATCAGCGTGCTCTGGCAATCTACAGTCGATGGCCGGCCGCTGACGCTGGAGGACATGCAGAACTATTGCGTGCTCCTGTTCATCGCCGGGCTCGATACGGTGATGAACGGCATGGGCCACGGCGTGCGCCACCTGGCGATGCATCCGGAATTGCAGGCGCAACTCCGCGCCAACCCCAGGCTGATCGTCGAGGCCAACGAGGAACTGCTGCGCCGCTACGGCTTCGTCGCGGTGATCCGCCGCGCGGCGCGGGACTTCGAATGCGAGGGCGCCCAACTCAAGCGTGGCGAGCGGGTCAGCCTGTCCTATCCGATGGCCAACCTCGATCCCGCCGAATTTGCCGATCCCGGCCGCTTCGATCTCGGCCGCGAGAACAAGGTCCACCTAACCTTTGGTGGCGGACCGCACCGCTGCGTGGGATCGCACCTCGCGCGGATCGAGCTGCAGACGCTCTACGAGGAAATGCTCGCGCGGCTGCCCGCGTTCCGGCTCGATCCTGACCGGCCCGTGCGTTACCGCTGCGGTCCGGTGACGGGTCCGCGCGAGATCCATCTGCTTTGGGACAACTGAGAGGAAATACCGTGGCCATCGACGAAAAGGCACTGCAGAATCTGATCGACAAGGACGCGATCCGCGACCTCGTGCTCTGCTATTCGCGCGCGATCGACCGCAAGGACGTCGAACTGCTGCGCGACCTCTATACCGAGGATGCCACCGACACCCACGGCACCAGCTTCGATGGCCCGGCCGACAAGTACTGCGACTTCATCGCCGGCGCCCTGCCCTACATGAATTACTCGGGCCACCACGTCTGCAACCACATGGTCAGCGTCGAGGGCGACAAGGGCAACGGCGAGGTCTATTGCCTGGCGATCCACTACATCCCCGACCAGAAGAACCCCGGCAAGATGATCGAGGACTTCATGACGGTCCGCTACATCGACAACTACCGCCGCTGCGCCGATGGCAAATGGCGGTTCTCGAAGCGCGTGGTGACTTACGACATGCATATCGAACGGCCGTTCGACGGCGACGGCCTGCTGGGCACGAGCGAAGTGGACCCAAGCTATCTCGAACTCAAGCAGCGCTTCTTCCAGCGCGGGCAGCGCGCCTAGGCGATAAGCGTTGTATGGCGGCGCGTTTGCCCTAGCGTGCCGCCATGTGGTTGTACCGATGCCTCTTCGCATTCGACGCGCTGGTCGTGCTCGTGCTGGCCTATTTCTTTCTGGACGGCCTGCAGTACAGCGCCTCGCCCGAATACGTTGCGATCTGGATACCGGTCCTGGGTCTGCCGATAGGGGTGTTGGTGGGCGCCTGGCTTCTGCAGGGAAAGAGCAAAGGGCGGCTCGCATCGCTTTTGCTCGGCCTGCTGGCAATTCCACCTGTTCTGTTCGTCGCCTTCTTCGGGCTCTTGCTGGCGACCAATCCCAGCTGGCACTGATCAGCCGCTAAAGCCCGCGACGCGCTAGAGTCTTCACCAGTTCCAGCGAATGCTCCCAGAGCAGCCGCTCCGTCTCCGGATCGGCAATGCTGGCGTCATAGCCAGCCCAGGGATGGGTGTCGGACCCGACCGGCAACGCCAGGCCGCAGTCTTCAAGCACCAGCCCGCCGCGCCCGTCCAGTTCCGGCGACACCGCCGCCCAGACCGAAGTGGCAGCGGCTTGGCTCGCGGTCTTCATCATCGGATCGAGCGAGCCGTCCGCGTGGATGAAGCCGATCTGGCGCTTCAGCGCCTCTCCGTGAAAGCGTTGCAGGCCGGTCAGCGACGAGCCGGGCAGCACGGCGTTGGCAAAGATTCCTTCTGCGCCCCAGCGCCGCGTCGCTTCCTGCGTGAACAGGATGTTGGCGCTTTTCGATTCGGCATAGGCTGCGCCGTCGAAATGCTCACGCGCGGTCCATTGCAGGTCGTCGAGGTGGATCGGCATGCCCTTATGCGCCGCCGAGCTGACCACGACGATCCGCGCGCCGCGCTGCGCCATCTGCGGTTTCAGGAGGTGGGCGAGATGAAAGTGACCGAGGTGATTGGTCGCGAAGCGGATATCGAGACCGTTGGGCAGGTGCTTTCCGGGTGTCTTCGAAACGCCGGCATTGGCAATCAGAATGTCGAGCGGACCTGAAATCTGCATGGCGAATTCCTCCACCGAAGCGAGGTCCGACAGCTCAAGTTGCAGCACCCGCATGCCGCCTTTGACCCCGATTCCACTCAGCGCCGCCTCACCCTTGGCCACATCGCGCACACCGAGCACCAGATCGGCGCCCGCCATGGCGAGCGCGCGAACCGTCTCGACGCCGATGCCCGACGATGCCCCGGTCAGCACGACCTGCCGGCCCGAAAGGTCGATACCGCGCACGACCTCCGCGGCATCGGTATGGAAACCGAAAGCCATCAATCCTTGCCGAGCGGCACGTCGAAGCGTTCGGTATAGAAACGGAACTGCTCGCGCAGATCGGCCGTATGGAGGCCGAAATCGGCGCCGTTGTACTCGTGGCGGCCATGCTTGTCGCGGGGCTGGTTCTCGCGCCAGGCGCGCATGCGGGCTTCGGCTTCGGGCGTGAATTCCTCGCCGAGGAAATCGTAGAGTTTCGCCAGGGTCGGGAACGGGTCCTTCTGGAACGGCGCGAAATGGATGTCGAAGAAGCGATGATCGTTGCCCGCGTCGCGGAAGGCGATCATCCGTGTCATGCCGAGCATGCCGAACTCGACATTGATCTCACCGAGCCAGGGCTTGTCGGGTGTGTCGGTGTTCGGCTTGTGCATCTCGTAATAGAGATCCGCCACCGAGGGGATGACGTTGGCCACGTCGCGGTGCGTCATGCAGTAGCGCGCATCGGGAAAGACCTTGTCGAGCGCGGTGATGAACATCGAGTAGGTCGGGTTCTTCAGCCGCCAGCGACCCGGCGGGCAGCGCCATTGCAGCAGCTTCAGCACGCGCTTCACATAGCGAAAGGTCGGTTCGAGATCGGCGTCGTGGTGTAGCCACTGCGCGTATGACGGGATGCGGAAGCTCGCCTGGAATACCTGCGAGACGAAGTTGTAGCCCATGGTGAGCTGGTCTTCGGTCGGCGAGGTCGAGGTGCTGGGCAGCATCTGCTTCATCCGCGGCGTCATCGTGTCGCGCAGCTTCATCTGTGCTTCCATGAGGGCGATGCGCGGATCGGTCTCATAGGTCGCGGCCTCGGGCGGCGGGCACGGGTTCATGCATTCCCAATTGCGCATCACGCGCACCGCCGGATCCTCGCCCAATATGCAGTGTAGCGCGGTCGAGCCGGTGCGCGGCAGGCCCAGCACCATCAGCGGCGCGACGATCTCCTGCTCGTCGATCTCGGGATGGCGCGCGTACCAGTCCTCGATCTCGAGCCGCTTCATCAGCATCATGACGATCTGGCCGTCGAACATCGCGCGGCCGGCATCGTTGAGCCGAGCTTCGCGGTCGCCGGAGTCGACGAGCCGCTCCAGCCCCTCGCGGAATCCCGGATCACCGAAATTGTCGAGGCCGGTGGCGGCGCGCGCCTTGTCCTGCAGATCCCCGATCCTGCTCATCGTCTCTCCCATCGGCAGCTTCCCTGCGCTCGATGAAATGCTAGGCTAGGCAGGGCCACGGCGGCAAGCGCGGGCACATCGCGGGAGGGATGAGATGGCGAGCAAGGTTAAAGTCGGCGTGCTCAACGACATGGGCAACGGGCCCGATGATGCGCCGGGAGATATCACCGATTGGCTGATGCGCGAGATTACAGCGGTGCAGGCGGCGGGCCGACTCGATGCCGAAGTCGAATTCGTCCACGCCTACGGTCTCGGCCTGCCTTCGGGCACCGAAGCCGCGGTCGAGCGGGCTTTTCTCGAACTGGCGCGGCAGGACGTGGCCCTGATCGTCGGCCCGGCGATCGGCGACAATGCGCTGGTCGCGACGCCCTGGGTCGAGCGCGAGCGCATTCCGACGATCAACTGGGCCGGTGCCGAACGCGCGCGCGGCGAGTGGATGTTCCACCACCAGGTCGGCTCGCACGAGGACGAATCGCTGGTGATGGCGCGGCACATGAAGGCACTGGGCGCGGACCGGATCGGCGTGGTGTTCGACCAGTCGCCGATCGGCACGCGCCACCTTCAGTACCTTGAGGACGAGGCACGGATCATCGGACTGGAAATCGTCGCCACGGCCGCGATCTCGCCGCTGGCAGAGGACGCTTCGGCAGACGTCGCGCGCGTGCTGTCAGCGCAGCCGCAGGGCTTTGTCTATCTCGGCCTCGGGCTGTCCGCGCCTGCCGTGGGGCGGCCGCTGGCGGCGAGCGGCTGGCAGGGACCGCGGATCATGAACACGGCAGGACTGCGCGGCTATCATGGCAGTTTCGCGCGCGACTGCGACGGCTGGTTCTATGTCGACATGCATTCGGACACGAACCGGACCCTGAACGCCCTGCGCGAGCAGATGAAGCTGCCGCCCGAACAGGCGCTCTGGGCCGCCAAGGGCTACGACGTCGGCCGGCTCGTCGCCGAAGGCCTGGCGCGGGCGAAGGACTTCAGCCGCGAGGGCGTGAAGGTGGGGCTCGAGCAGGTGAAGTGGCTGCCCGCCGCCGAAGGCGAAGAAGGCACCCTGCTCGGCTTCGGCATCCAGGACCGCGGCGCGCTGCACGGGCGCTATCTGGTGCTGCGGCAGTGGCTCGATGGGCGGACGGTCGAGGTGGCGACCGACTAATCACTTTGACCTGACATCGTCATCCTGGACTTGACCCGGGATCCCGCTTTCTTTTCGACCTTGCATCCGCACGAAACGAGCGGGACCCCGGGTCAAGCCCGGGATGACGAACTTTGGTTAGTCAAAGTTGATCGCGTGCTCTAGCGCCTGACCCGTTACTCGGAGAATGCGTTCCGCTTTGGAACGTCCTCCAGCTTGTCATCCCACTCGGCGCGGCTGGCGACGAAGATATGCGCGTCGGGCCGAATCGCAATTCGATCGTCGAGGCTGCCCGCCGGGACAACGAGCGACCCGCCCTCCACTCGCGGCAGCGCCGAACCGCATTCCCCGCAGAAGCTCTTGCTGTGGCGCGTCTCGGGCAGGTGATAGGTTCTGACGCAATCCTCGCCCGACAGCCACTCGATCGTCGCTGAAGACGAGAACAGATTAGCCCCATGGGCCGAGCCGGTATCTTTCCGACAACGCCCGCAGTGGCAGAGGTAGAAAGCCTCGAAGTCGCCGATGACCCGGAAAGTCGCAGTGCCGCAGAGGCATGAGCCACGCGTGGTTCGCGTCATTGTTCAGGCCGCCTGAACATGCGGCGCGACACCCTCGGTGCCGACGATCACGCGCTGCAGCAGCCGCTTGCCGACGCCCTCGATATTGCCGCGCATGTGCTGCAGTGCAATGTTGTCCCAGATGATCAGGTCGCCGTTGTGCCAACGGTGCTCATAGACGTTCGCGGGGGCATAGAGCGCGTCATAGACCTCGTGCAGCAGGTCGCGGCTGTCTTCCCATTCCATGTCGAGCAGCCGTGCGGTCTGCATCGCGTTGACCCAAACGCAGGTACGGCCGTTGTGCGGATTCACATAGAACGCCGGCATCTGCCCGCGCTTCTGCGCCGGCGGATCGCGCTGATCGCAAGTCACTTCGGCGAGCACGGCATAATGCGGTGCGATCATCTCCTGCTCGCGGCCCGACAGAGCCGTTTGCAGGCTATCGGGCAGGCTCAATTCGGCGCTGGCGAAGCGGGTGGATGACGCGCCGTCGACCACGTCGAGCGCGTGGAGCGACAGCGCGTCGAACGGGTGCTCGGTGTAGGCCGCGTCCGAATGCCAGTTGAGCTCGGACGCCGAGGGTCCGCCGCCCTCGTTGGTCATGTAGCCGTTCTCGCCCGCGCGCAGCAGGATCGGGCCGAGCAGCGCACAGAGCTCCTGCTGGCGGTCCATCGTCAGCATCTGGCCGCGTGAGAGCAGCAGCCCATGCTGGTTGAACAGCACGCGCAGTTCCTCGGCCTCGGCCGGCGACAGCGGCTGCGTTAGATCCCGCTCGATCTCGACGCCGAAGGGTTCGAGCTTGCGCCAGGTCAGAGTCATGTCCTCACCCTCGTTATAGCAGTGAGCACTATCTTAGACCGGCGATGCACCGAGGGCAATCAGCCGCCGCTGACCCGCGGCAGAAGGATGACTTCGGCCGCCTCGGCGGTCGGGCGCGTCCAGTCGGGCGTGAACACTCCGTCAATCGCGAAAGCCGCGCGCAATTCCGCGATCTCGGCGAAGCCCGGCGCCTCGGCGTCGAGCTTGCCGACCAGCGCGAACAGCGTCGGTGCGTCCAGTTCCAGCCTGTCGCGGCCGCCGAAGAACTCGCGGTCGAACGGCGGCATCACGACGATACGCACTATTCCGCGGCGCGCAGCAGGCCGTAGACCCGGTCGGGCGTGATCGGCAGCTCGGTCATGCGCAGCCCTGTCGCCGCGCTGACCGAGTTGCCCACCGCGGCGAGCGGCGGCACGATCGGCACTTCGCCCACGCCCTTGACGCCGTAGGGGTGCGCCGGGTTGGGCACTTCGACCATGACCGTGTCGATCATCGGCATGTCCGAGGCGACGGGCATGCGGTAGTCGAGGAAGCCTGCGTTATCGAGCTTGCCGGCGCCGGTGTAGACATAGGCTTCGTTGAGCGCCCAGCCGATGCCCTGCACCGCCCCGCCCTGCATCTGGCCTTCGACATAGTCGGCATGGATCGCGCGGCCGACATCCTGGACGACGGTGTAGCGCTTGAGCATGACCTGGCCGGTCTCGTTATCGACCTCGGTGTCGCAGATGTGGACGCCGAAGCCCGGCAGCCAGTCATGCGGATCGACCATCGCCTCGGCCGAGATCGGCCCGCCCGAAGTGCCCGCCTTGGCGGCAAGTTGGGCGAGCGTCAGCGACTGGTCGCCGTGAACCGCAGCACCGTCGACCCACTCGACTTCCTCGGCGGGGACGCCCAGCAGCTTGGCCGCTCGGTCCTTGAGAATGGCGATGACCGATTGCGTCGCCTGGACCACGGCCTTGCCGGTAGCGAAAGTCACGCGGCTGCCGCCGGTGACCATCGAGAAGCCGATCGACGAAGTATCGGCGATCGTCACGCGCACCTTCTCATAGGGGATGCCAAGCGTCTCGGCGGTCATGATCGCCATCGAGGCGCGGCTGCCGCCGATGTCGGGGCTGCCTTCGGTGACGAGGACCGAGCCGTCCTCGCCCAGGCTGACCGCCGCGGTCGAAGCTCCGCCGTAGTTGCCCCAGGCGCCGCAGGCGACACCGCGGCCCTGGTTCGGCCCCAGGAGCGCGCTGTAATGCGGATGAGCCTTGGCCGCTTCGAGGCTCTCGGCATAGCCGATCGCGCCGAGCGGCACGCCCGAACCGCCGATGTCGCCGGGGCGGACGATGTTCTTGAGTCGCAGGTCGATCGGATCGATGCCTAGCTTATGGGCGAGTTCGTCCATCGCGCTTTCAACTGCGAAGTTGATCTGCGGCGCACCGGGCGCGCGGTAGGCATGCATCGTCGGGATGTTGCTGAGCACGTTCCATCCGACGATCGAGGCGTTGGGCACCTTGTAATGGCCAAGCCCCGTGCCGACGCCCGAATAGACCTCGTTCGCGCCCGGAAAGGCGCCGCCGTGGTACTTGAGCTCGATCTCGGCGCCGACCAGCGTGCCGTCCGCCGCCGCGGCCAGCGTGATGTCGATCTCGGCCCCCGGGGCCGGACCGGTCGAGCGGAACACGTCGTCGCGCCGCATGGCGAGACGCACGGGTCGGCCGGACTTCTTCGACAGCAGCATCGCGACGGGCTCGAGGTAGATCGTCGTCTTGCCGCCGAAGCCGCCACCGATCTCGAGCGGCTGGACGCGGATGTCGGCGACGCCGATGCCCAGCACGCCCGCGGTCATCGAACGGATGGCGAAGTGCCCCTGGCTCGAGCACCAGACCTGCCCCTGCCCGTCGGCGTTCCACGAGGCGACGCAGGCGTGCGGCTCGATATAGCCCTGGTGCACCGGCTGCAGCGTGAAGTGCCCCGAGAAAATCGCGGCCGCGCCGGCAATGGCACTGGCCGCATCGCCACGCTCGATCGCGAAACGCATCGAGCGGTTCGATGGCTTTTCGGGCTTCTCGGCGAGACCCTGGGTGAAGACATCGTCGTGCAGCGGCGGAGCGTCGTCGCGGAAGGCGTCTTCGATACTGATGACATGCGGCAGCACTTCGTAGTCGACCTCGATGAGCTTCAGCGCCTCGTCGGCGATGGCGCGGCTGGTCGCGGCGACCGCGGCGACGGCCTGACCTTCGTAGAACACCTTGCCAATCGCCATGCACTTCTGCGTGACATAGCGCAGGTTCGCAGCCCCGCCCTCGCCGCCGCTGACCATCTTGTCGCCGGCCTGCGGGAAGTCGGCGCCGGTGACGACGGCCTTCACGCCGGGCAGCGCCTCGGCCCTCTTCGTATCGATCCCGCGGATCTTCGCATGCGGGTGCGGGCTGCGCAGCACCGCGCCCTGGAGCATGCCGGCCGCGACATAGTCGGGCCCGTAGATCGCCTTGCCGGTGACCTTGTCGATGCCGTCGGGGCGCACAGGGCGCGTGCCGACGAGGCGGAAATTCTGCTTGGGCGCGTTCATGCCGCGGTCCTCCTGTCCTGGCGGAGTTCGGCCGCGGCATCCATCACCGCGCGGACGATCTTGTCGTAGCCGGTGCAGCGGCAGAGGTTGCCGGCGAGCCAATAGCGGACCTCGCTCTCGCTGGGGTTCGGGTTGCGGTCGAGCAGCGCCTTCGAGGCCATGATGAAACCCGGCGTGCAGAAGCCGCATTGCAGCGCGCCGTGTTCGAGGAACTTGCGCTGCACCGGATGGAGCTGGCTGCCTTCGGCGACACCTTCGATCGTCGCGATCTGGCGCCCTTCGGCCTCGGGCGCGAGCACCAGGCACGAGCAGACCATCTCGCCGTCGAGTACCACCGTGCAAGCGCCGCAGTCGCCCGAACCGCAGCCTTCCTTGCTGCCCGTCAGCCCCATCTCCTCGCGCAGCGCGTCGAGCAGCGTGGTGTCGGGATCGCAGAGGAACTGCTGCGGATCACCGTTGACCGTCGTGGAAACGAGAAGCTTGCTCATGCACTAACTCCAGCCCGTTCGAGGGCTATCTTGACGACGCGCTTGGCCAGGACCCCGGCCATCGCGGTACGATATTCGACGGTGCCGCGTTTGTCGGCGATCGGCTTGCAGGCGGCGCGCACGGCCTCGGCCATGCGATCGAGCGCGGCGTCGTCGAACTTGCTGCCGACCAGCGCAGCGCCAGCGTCCTCGACCAGCAGCACGGTCGGGGCGACGGCACCAATCGACACCCTGGCTGCCGTGCAGGTGCCGTTCGCGTCGACCACGAGGCTGACGCCGGCGCCGACGACGGCGATGTCCATTTCGGTGCGCGGGATCGAGCGCAGGTAGGCGTCGCTTCCCTTCTGCGCGGGCAGGCGGATCTCGGCGACGAATTCGCCGGGCTGCAGCGAGGTGCGTCCGGGCGCGGCGGGAATTTCCTCGACGGGCACCTCGCGCGTCCCGCTCGGTCCGGCGACGAGGCAGGTCGCGCCGGCCGCGACGAGCGCGGGCACGCTATCCGCCGCGGGCGAAGCGTTGCACAGGTTGCCGGCCATGGTCGCGCGGTTGCGCACCTGGACCGAGCCGATCAGATTCGCCGCCTCGACCACGCCCGGCCAGGCGGCGGAGAGCGCCTTGTCGTCCTTGAGCGCGGTGCACGGCGTCGCCGCGCCGATGGCGAAGCCGCCGTCTGGCGAGGCGCGAATGCCCTTCATCCCGGCGATCCGCTTGAGATCGACGAGCGAACTGGGCGCGGTGCGGCCCGAGCGCATCTGGACGATCAGGTCCGTGCCGCCCGAAAGCGGCCGCGCGCCGGCGTCACCCGCCAGCAGCGCCACCGCCTGCTCGATGGTATCCGGGGCATGATAGGCTGGCGACGGCATCGGGACTCCTCGTATTTTGAGTCCCGAACATCGTGCTTCAGCCGAATTCGTCAATGCCGGAATGCATCTCGCGAATGCCTATTCGTCTCAACCTAGCCCCATCAGGCGGTCACGTAGCCGCCGTTGAGCGGATAGGTCTGACCCGTGATCCACGATGCCGCATCCGAGCACAGGTAGGTCACCAGCGTCGCGACGTCCTGCGAACGGCCATAGCGGCGGACGATGTAGTTCGAGAGCTGCTTCTTGGCGTGGTCGCTGGCCAGGACCTCCGCCAGCTTCTCCTCGGGCATGTCGGGCATCAGCGAGGACAGTGACACCGCGTTGCAGGTCACGCCGTAGCGGCCGACTTCCTTGGCGATCGAGCGGACGAAGCCGTTGGCGCCGGCCTTGGCCGCGGCATAGACCGCAAGCCGCGGCTCGCCGGTGCGGCCCGAGTCTGAAACGATCGTGACGATGCGGCCCTTCTTCGCCTCGACCATCGCCGGGATGATCGCGTGGCAGCAGTTGAGCACGCCGTAGAGGTTGGTGCCCAGGTAGCGCGGCCAGTTCTCGGGATCCTCTTCCCAAAAATTGAGCGTCGGGCGCAGCGAGCCGCCGGGGCCGGCCATGCCGGCATTGTTGACCAGGACAGTGACGGGGCCGAGGTCGGCGGTCGCCTTGGCCACCGCGGCGCGCACGGCTTCGAGGTCGCAGACATCGAACGGAACGGCGATCGCGGGAACGCCGCTCACGCGGATCTCGGCGGCGACGGCTTCGGCGCGCTCGGCAACGAAATCGTTCACGGCAACGCCGGCGCAATTGTGCCGCGACAGTTCGAGCGCGATCGCCCGCCCTGCGTTCTGGCCTGCGCCGGTCACCAGCGCCACCTGGCCGCCCAGGTCGATCATGTCTTCTCCGCTCATCAAGCAATCCTCCATTTACACCCGGCTTAGATAGTGCTTACCATCTAGGCAAGCGAGACTCACATCGCCGAGAGGATGTTTCCATGACGACAGAGATCGGCCCGCTGTTCCAATACCTCCAGCCACTAGAGGAAGCTGTCAACGAGATCGCCAACACCTGGCGTCCGGACGACCCGGAATACCGCGCTGACGTCTATCGCCAGATCATGATGCAGTTCTCCTACGGCTATTTCGCGTTCTTCCACGCCGATGCCGAGCATCCGGACTGGGCGCCGCTATGGAACCCGGTCTACACGCTGCAGCCGAACCCCGACGACATCTACTATTACGCGCCGATCAGCAGCGACTACAGCTACAAGATCATCGGCAACCGCGGCACGGTGTTCATGATCACGTTCACCACCGCGCTCAGTTCCTCGGGCATGCCCTGGGAAAACGACCATGTCGGCACCTATTACAACGACATCGACAGCGGCGATCTCAAGACCGATGCCAACGGCGATTTCGAACTGCTGCTGAGCAAGGAACGGCCCGCCGGCTACGAAGGCAACTGGCTGAAGATCGCCGAAGGCGCGCGCGTGCTGATGACGCGCTATCGCAGCTACGACTGGGAGAACGAGGTCGATCCGAGCATGTCGATCGAATGCCTCGATACGGTTCCGCTCAAGAAGCGGCTGAGCCCCGAAGAAATCCTCGAACGCATCGATCATATGGCCCGCATGCCGGCGCGTGCCACCAAGCTGTTCTACGCGATGCAGAATTCGGTGAAGAACAACGTCGGGGTGAACGTGTTCGAGCCGGCGATCTACGGCGGATCGTTCACCCGCCAGGTCTACCTGCCCGCCGTCTACGATTTCGAGCCGGGCGAAGCGCTGATCGTCGAGACCGACTTGCCCGCGCAGCGCCGGTACTGGAACTGGCAGCTCAACGATCCCTATTTCAACGCCACCGAGTACGTCTATCGCCTGTCGAGCACCAACGGGCACTTCGCCCATGTCGCTTCGGATGGGCGGTTCTACGCGGTGATCGCGCAGGAGGACCCCGGCGTGCCGAACTGGCTCGACGCGGCCGGTTTCTACCAGGGCACGATCTATGGTCGCTGGTACGACTGCGACAGCAGCCCGACGCCGACGATGAAGCGCGTCAAGGTGTCCGAAATCCGCGACCATCTGCCGGCCGATACGCCGATCGTCACCCCCGAGGAACGCGCTGAGCAGTTGAAGCGGCGCGTGCGGGCCTGCCAGCGCAGGAGGCGCTGGTAATGCTCGAAGGCTTCGACCTTACCGGCCGCGTCGCGATCGTCACCGGCGGCGGCACCGGCATCGGCGGCGCGACGGCGCAACTCCTGGCCGAACGCGGCGCAGACGTCGCGCTCGCCGGGCGCCGGGCCGAGAAGCTCGAAAAGATGGCAGCGACGATCCGCGAGGCGACCGGGCGGCGCGTGTTCATCGTCGCCACCGACGTGCGTAAGCCCGATCAGTGCCAGGCGATGGTCGATGCCGTGGTCGCGGAATTCGGCCGCCTCGACATCCTGATCAACAATGCCGGCGGTGCGCACGGCCATGTCGGGCTCCACAAGATGGACCTCGCCAAGTGGGACCGCGACATCCAGCTGAACCTCAGCGCGGCGACCTACTGCTCGCAGGCGGCCTTCCCGCATCTGAGGAAGACCGGCGGCAATATCGTCAACATCTCGTCGATGGCGGGAGTCAACGGCACCCAGGGCGTCGCCGCCTATTCGGCGGCCAAGGCGGGGCTGCAGATGCTGACCAAGGTCATGTCGGCCGAATGGGGCCCGCGCGGCATCCGGGTCAACTGCGTCGCCCCCGGCATGACCGCCACCGAGGCGGCGGTGTCAGGCTGGGACACGCGCGGCTTCGACGCCGCCACAGTCGCGAAGCAAGCCTTCTCGCTCGGCCGCTACGGCACGATGCGCGAAATGGCGCAGGCCATCGTCTTCTTCGCCAGCGACGCGGCGTCCTACGTCACCGGCGAGACGCTGGCCGTCGGCGGCGGCGCGAAGATCGGCGGCATGATCAACGTCGAGGACGACGAGGAACTGGGCACTCTCCTCGAGAAGCCCTGATCCCGTTCAGTCGCCCCAGATCGCGTCTGCAGCAGCAACCGCCTGCGCACCTCTGCCGCCCAGTTCCGCCGTGAGCAGCTTGAGCCGATAGGTCCACAGGTGGAGCGGATGCTCGAGCGTCATGCCCATGGCGCCGAGGAACTGGTGGAAGTCGTAGCCGACCCGCTTGGCCGCTTCCTGCGCGTGCAGGGCAGCGAGCGCGGCATCGCCGGCGTCACCGGTGCCCGCAGCACGCAGAGCCAGCCAGTAGACGCCGTTGGTAGCAACCTGGATCTCGGCCAAGCGGTGGCGCAACGCCTGAAAGGTGGCGATCGGACGGCCGAACTGCTTGCGCTCTGAGACATAGGTGGTGACGCTCGCCAACGCCGCGGCGAGCAGCCCCGCCGCCTCGGCCGCCAGCGCCGCACGCCACTGCGTACGCAGGGCGTCGGGCGCGATGTCATGCGCGCGCGTCTCGGCGGGAATGCCGGTCAGGAAGGCGACCGGGTAGGCGTAGAGCACTTCGTCTCCGGCATCGCGGACGTGCTCGGCGTTTGCTGTGAAGCTGCGCACGCCGTCCTCGCCGACGACGATCACCGTCGCGCCAGGCTTGAGGAAGCGCACGGGCTTGCGCAGGTTGCCTTCCTCGATGAGGCACAGCGGCCGCGGCAGTGCGGGATCGAGCAGCGGGCGGATCAGGGCAGATGCACCGGCTTCCACTGCGAACGGCAGCCGCGCGAGCTTCTCGATCACCAACGCCGCGGTGACAGGCCCGAGCTCCTCCATCGCCATGACATCGAGGAAGCCGCCTTCGACCAGTTCGCTCTCCAGCGCATCGCTGGTCAGCGCGAACGACGTGTCGTGCATCGGCACACCGGCATAGGGCCGCGTCAGGCTGTCGATGAAATCGAGGATCTGGGTCTGGTCTTCGGAAAGGGACAGCTGCATCAGCGGGGCTCCCGCGGCAATTGGAGTACGTCGGAGGCGATGATGTTGAGCTGGATCTCGGCCGCGCCCGAAGCGATGCCAGCGACGATGCCGCGCTGGTGGTGCATCTGCAGGAAGGCCGAAGCGCCGGCCAGCGCCTCGGGCACATATTCGACGATGAATTCGCAAACCGCGCGCTCGGCCTGGACAGTGGCGAAGCGGGCCGAGGAGCTCTCGGGTCCGACCGTGCCGCCATCGACGCGCTTCTGGACGATCGCGTAGATCGCCGTCCGCGCCGCCTCGCAGAGCGCCGCACAGCGCGCCGCCTCGGCCTTGACGATGTCGTTCGAGAAATCGCCCGCCTGCTTTAGCATGCCCACCGCCCGGTCGAGTGCCGCACGCGCCAAGTGGTAGCGCGGAATGCCCAGGCGTTCGTTGGTCAGCGAATAGCCGATGATCTCCCAGGCCTGGCCTTCCTCGCCGAAGCGCTGGCCGACGGGGACGATGACGTCGTCGAAGAACACCTCGTGGATGTCGCCCTCGCCGATCAGGCTGGGGATCTGGCGCACGGTGATGCCCGGCGTGTCCATCGGCACGAGCAGGATGGTGATGCCTTTCTTGCGGTCGTCGCTGGTGCGCGTCAGCAGGAAGCAGGTGTCGGCGAGGCCCGCGTAGGAGGTCCAGATCTTCTGGCCGTTGACCTTGTAGTGGTCTCCTTTAAGCTCGGCGCGGGTGCGCAGCGAAGCTAGGTCGGAGCCCGAGTTCGGTTCGGAGAAGCCCTGGCACCAGAGCATCTCGCCGGCCGAGATCTGCGGCAGGTATTTCGCCTTCTGGGGCTCGGTGCCGTATTTGAGCATCGTCGGGCCGATCCAGTTGACGTTCATGTACTGGCCGCCGCGCGGCTCGCCCCATTCCCACATGACCTCGGCGAGGATCTGCTGCTCCCAGGGGCCCAGCCCTTCGCCGCCGATCTCCTTCGGCCAGTGCGGGAACAGCATCCCGTTCTCGGCGAGCTTGCGGCAGAAGCCCCGGGCAAATTCCGTCAGCGCCGGCGAGGCCGGGCCGTGCTTGGAGAATTCTTCCCAATCCTCGGGCAGCTCCGCTGCGAGGAAATCGGCGAGCTTCTGGCGGAACGCCTGCTGCTCGTCGGTCCATTCGAAATTCATGGCTATCGCTCTTTCAGGTTCTCCATCCCGTTAGACGACACAATGCATCGCTAACAAGGGGCCCCGCCAACTAGAGGCAAGCGATTTCGGCTTGCGCTCGAAAGGGCAAAGGCATCTTCTCCGCGACGCAGGGCGAACGGGAGCAATCACTATGGCGATGGTCACCGGTCTTTCCGGCAACGAAATCTATTGCATGGCGCTCAAGCACTATTCGCCCGGCGAGATCGTCGTGGGCAACAGCGTCCAATCCATGGGCTTCCTCGGCGGCATGGTCTCCGGCTTCAAGAACATGGCCGGCGGCGAGATCGAACCGGTCACCGAAGCGATCGAGAGCGGCCGGATCAAGGCCTTCGAGCGAATGGTCGCCGAAGCCCAGCGCGAAGGCGCCGCCGGCGTGACCGGGGTCACCGGCGAACTGATGGACTTCGTCGGCAACACCGAATTCCTCTTCGTCGGCTCCTGCCTGATGAACGACGGGCCAATAAGTGCCGAACGGGCCCCTTCGCGCGCCTTCTTCACCAGCGCCGGCAGCGGCCAGGAACTCTACTGCAATATCGACGCAGGCTATGCGCCGCTGCACCACGTCTTCGGCAACATCGCCTATAGCACCGGCATCGGCGGCGGGATCATGGGTTCGCTCAAGACGCTCGTGCGCGGCGAGATCACCGAATACAGCGATATCTTCAATGCAACCCGCCACAAGGCGCTCGATCGGATCGTCGCCCAGGCTAGGGGCTGCGGTGCCAATGCCGTGGTCGGCATCCGCACCAACGTCCGCTTCTGGCACGGCGCGCACGAGATGCTGATGACCGGCACTGCTGCGCGCAACCCCGCGCTGCCCGACCAGTACCTCAACAACCCCGTCACCAGCGACCTGACCGGGGAGGAGTTGTGGGCGATGTCGAGCCTCGGCTATGCCCCGGTGAAGTTGCTGATCTCGGCTTCGATATATTCGCTGGGCATGGCCGGGGGCCTCAAGGCCGCGTTCAAGGCCTTCACCAAGGGCGAGATCAGCGATCTCACCACTCTGATCCACGATGCGCGCGAAGTCGCCATCGGCCGGCTGAAGAGCGAGGCCGATGCCCTCGGCGCGCAGGATGTGGTCGGCGTGAAGACCTACATCGCCGAACTGGGATCCAGCCTCGTCGAGTTCCTCGCGATCGGCACGGCGATCAAGAAGATCGACGGTGTCGGCGTGACGACGCCGCAACTGCCGGTGCACGCCATCGTATCCGACAAGGACACCTGGATCGACGGCACTTTCGGCTTGTCGCTCGATCGGAATGGCTGAACGAACAGGCTCCGGACTCGCTTTCGCGAGCCGGAGCCTGAACACTACGCCTGGGACGTGAAGCTTAGCGGATCTTGCCGCTGAACGAGACACCGATGATCCGCGGGTCGTTGTAGACCGCGGCCATGTAGTTCTCGATCACGCCCTTGAGGTTCTTCTCGTTGGTGATGTTGCGCGCGAAAGCGGCGAGCTCCCAGGTGCCGTTGCCGCCGCTGTAGCCGACCTTGAGGCCGCCCTCGAAGTTGCCCTTCGAAGTGAACTCCTTCGTCTCGTAGAGCACGAAGTTGGTATAGCCCTGCACGTTCCAGTCCGTCGCGATGAAGAACTTGCCGCTGTCGGTGACCGGGATGTCGTAGCGCGCGGTGAAGTTCAGGTTGTACTTCGGCGCGTTGGGCAGCGGGTTGCCGTTGATGTTGGCCAGGAACACCGGACCGAACGGCGTCGCCTGGGTGCGGACCGGGTCGAGCACCGTGCAGACGATCGCGCCGTTGAGCGCACAGACCTGCGCCTCGGCCTTGCTGTCCTTGATCTCGGTGTGCAGCACGCTGCCACCGAGCGAGAGCACGAGCTCGGGCACCGGACGGAATTCCAGCTCGGCCTCGGCGCCATAGGCGTCGGCGCGGTTGGCATTGAACAGCACGCCGTTGCCGTTGGTGTCGTTGCCGTTGAGCTGGATGTCGTTCACCCGCCAGTAGAACGCGCTGGCATTGAAGCGCAGGCGGTTGTCGAGCCACTGGCTCTTGAAGCCGGCTTCGTAGGAAGTGATCGTTTCCGAATTCGCCGTGGTGAAGTCGGAGTTGAACACCGCCGAACGGCCCTGGATGGTCGGACCGCGGAAGCCGCGGGCGACGCGGGCATAGACGCTGGCGTCGTCGCTCACCTTGTAGAGCGCGCTGACGTCCCAGCTCACCTTGTCGTCGGACAGGCGCACGTGGCGGCGGCCCGGATAGGTGACGACGCCGGCGGCGGTGTCGGCCGTCTTGAGCAGGTCGGTGGTCTTGGTGTCCTTCGTGTAGCGGACGCCGCCGGTGACCGTCAGGCGATCGTTGAAGGTATAGCTCGCCTGGCCGAACCCGGCCCACGAGGTGTTGACGTTGTGAAGGCGGACCCAGTTGTTCGGGTTACGCGCCGCCGTCGTGAGGAAATAGGCGCGCTGATAGAAGTCGGTGATGTCGCGGCTGTCGAAGTAGAAGCCGCCGACCTGCCACTTCAGCGGGCCGTCGTTGTTGCTGGCGAGGCGCACTTCCTGCGTCCACTGGTCGAGATCGCGGATCTGGCCCTGCGATTCGCCGAAACCGTTGGGCACGCCGCCCACCGGGAAGTTGGCCGCCGCGCCGCCGTCAGTGTCACCGCGGCTGTAGCCCGAGGTATGCTCGTAAGCAGTAATCGAGGTGACCTCTACGCCACCCAGATCCCAGGTGATGTGGCCCGAGGCGCCCTGCGTCTTGTAGGCCTGCGGGTTGTTGTTCGCCTCGTCGAAGGCAACGCTGTCGCGGGGCGCGTTCGACTGGTTCGAACCCTTGGTCAGCGCGCCGCGCAGGAACAGCGTCGAGGTGCCGTTATAGTCGCGGACGTGGCCCGAGAGCAGCACCGAAAGGTTGCTGGTCGGCGTGTAAAGCAGCTGCAGGCGGGCGTTCAGGTCGTCGAAGCCGCCCATCACGTTCTTGGCCGGCGTCACCGTGCCGTCGGCGCTGACGCCGCGGAAGGTGTTGTCGACATAGTCCTGGCGGTGCTGCGCGAGCACCGAGACGCGCACCGCCAGCTTGTCCGCGATGAGCGGGCCACCGACGCCGGCGTCGAAGTTGACCGTGTCGTAGGTGCCGACGCTGAGCGAGGCGCGGCCCTGGAAGTCCATGGTCGGACGGTTCGTGTCGAACTTGACGATGCCTGCGGTCGTGTTGCGGCCGAACAGGGAGCCCTGCGGACCGCGCAGCACTTCGACTTGGGCCACGTCATAGACCGGGTTGGACTTCAGCACGACATGCTCGAGCACGACGTCGTCCTGGATGATCGAGACCGGCTGCGAGGCGCCGAGGTAGAAGTCCACGTTGCCGAGGCCGCGGATGTAGAAGCGCGGGAAGATGCGACCGGTGGTCGACTCGATATAGAGGCTGGGGACCTTGCCCGAAAGCGAGAGCAGCGTGTCGTCGCCGCCGCTGGTGAAGGCGCGCGTATCGTCGCCGCTGAGAACGCCGACCGAAACGGGGACGTTGGTCAGGTTCTCCGAGCGGCGCTCGGCCGTGACGACGATGTCGCCCAGGCCGTTCTCGCTGTCGCTGGCGGCCGCTTCGGCGGTCTGCGCGGCTGCGAGGGTCGGATAAGCGACCGTGCCAAGGAACAGGGCGGTCAGAAGCAGTGCTTGCTTGCTGGATTTCATGGGAAATTATCTCCGATTTTATCGGAGACGGTCTGCGCTCGCCCGCCAGCCTCTGCCGGCGCGCCACCGTCTCGGCGGCCCGCCTAGGCATCCCGTGTGAGAGATCAATGACAATGCTGCACCGCACAACGCTTCCGTTGCGAGGTGCAGCATATTTACAACAGTGTCAGGCGCTTACTTTCAGCGCGCAATCGCCTCTGGCGCGAGATAGCGCGTCGTCGAAACGCCGCCGTCGACCGCGATGGTCTGGCCGTTGACGAAGCCCGCCTCGTCCGAGGCCAGGAAGGCGGCCATGTTGCCGACGTCCTCGACCGTGCATTCGCGGTTGTAGGGAGTCAGCTCGTGGTTGGTGCGGCGGAAGAAATCGAGGTCCCAGTAGGCCTCGGTCATCTCGGTCCGCACGACGGTGGGCGCGATATAGTTGCTGCGGATGCCCTGCGGGCCATATTCGGCTGCCAGAGTCTGCATCAGGCCGATCTGCGCTGCCTTGACTGCGCTGTAGGCGCCGCCGCCCGGCGTGCCGTAGATGCCCCAGGTCGAGCCAACGAACAGGATCGAAGCGCCCTGCCCGAGATGCGGCAGCGCCTCGCGCGTCAGCCGGAACGGCGCGCGCAGCGAGATGCCGAGCACCTCGTCGAGCATCTCGTCGGTCGTGGCATGGACCGAACCGAAATTGAACGAGCCGGCATTGTTCACCAGGATGTCGAGCCGGCCGAAGGTGTCGAGCGCATGGGCGACGATCGCCTTGGGCGCGTCCTCGGCCGTGGCGTCGACCGCGATCGACGAATAGGTGATGCTCGAACCCAGTTCCTCGCCGAAGCGCGCGAGCTTGGCCTCGTTGCGGCCGGTCGCGACGACCTTGACGCCCTTGGCGCCCAGCGCACGGACGATGCCCGCGCCGATGCCGCCGCCGCCGCCCGTGACGATCGCTACTTTGCCTTGCATTGTCTTGAACTCCTTAAGCGCGCTGGTTGCCGGATCGCTCGGCGATGTCGTTCGCGGCGATGTAGGCGAAGGTCATGGCCGGGCCGATCGTCGCGCCGGCGCCCGGATAGACGTCGCCGAACGGCGTGCCTGCCTGGTTGCCCGCGGCATAGAGCCCGGCGATCGGATTACCCTGGCCGTCGAGCACCCGCGAACGATCGTCGCAGCGCAGCCCGCCCTTGGTGCCGAGATCGCCGGCATTGATCGGCACGGCGTAGTAGGGCGCGGTGTCGATCGGGCCGAGGTTCGGGTTCGGCGTCACCGTCGGGTCGCCGAAGAACTGGTCGTAGATGTTCATGCCCTTGCCGAACTCGGGATCGACGCCGGTCTTCGAATATTCGTTGTTCTTGGCCACAGTGTCCTTGAGCGCCTCGACCGGCACCTTGATCTTCTTCGCTAGTTCCTCGATCGTGTTGGCGCGGAAGATGTAGTGGTCCCACCAGTCCTCGGGCACCTTCTTCTCGGGCGTGTGCACGGTGGGCATCAGGCCGCCCGAGCTGAACTTCTTGCGGAACTTGGCGTCGAACACGTGCCAGCACGGCAGGTTGGCGCCGGTCTTGGCGTGATCGCGGATCATGCCCTGGCCGAACTGGTCGTAGCCGCAGGCTTCGTCGACGAAGCGCACGCCGTTGCGGTTGACGCAGACGCTCCACGGCCGGCCGACGTCGAAAGCCGCCTGGTGAATCTCGTGGAAGTTCGACGCGCCCTTCATCGGCAGGACCATGGTCGGGATGAACCAGGGTTCCTCGGTGTGCTCGGTCGAAGCGCCGATCTTCTCGGCAGCGATCAGCGCCTCGCCGCGGTTGCCGTCCTCGGGCGAGGACGAATGGCGGGTCAGGCTGGGGAACGGGAAGAAACGATCGCGCAGTTCCTGGTTCCACTCGAAGCCGCCCGCGGCAAGCACGACGCCGTGGCGCGCGTTGACCGTGTACTTGCGGCCATAGTTGCTGACCTCGACGCCCGAGACCTTGCCGGCATCGTCGACCAGGACCTGCTCGAGCTTGGTCTCCATGCGCAGTTCGACGCCGCGGGCGAAGACCTGCTTGTAGACCGCGCCCATCAGCGCCGCGCCCTGGGTGAAGCGCTTGTCGCGGTGCGAGACGGCGCGGGTCGAGCGGTCCATCCAGTAGCGCGTGATCACCTTGGCGGCGACGCCGCGCCAGCCCTTGTTCTGCATCATCAGCGAGAAGGTCTCGGTCAGATCCATCGCGTAGCGGCCGAACAGCTTGAAGCGATTGTACTGCTCGCGCATCAGCGCATAGCGGTTGTCACCTAGCTCGCGCCCGTCGAACGTCGGCGCGATCACCGAACGGTCCGAACGCGCGCCGGGCTTCAGCGGCTCGTAGTCGGGCCAGGCGGCGGCCAGGATCGTTACGCCCGTGCCGGTAAGGTACTTCAGCATCTGCGGCGCCTGGTCGACGAAGGCTTCGAGCCGCTGGCGGTTGACCGGCTTGGTGATCACGCTGTCGAGGTATTCGAGCGTCTGCGCGCGGCTATCGCCCTTGTCACCGTCGAGCTGATGGTTCGGGATCCACATGACGCCGCCCGAGGTCGCCGAAGTGCCCCCGAACTTCTGCGCTTTCTCGATGATTAGGACCTTGAGGCCCTGGTCGGCCGCGCGCAGCGCCGCCATGGCCCCGGCAGCGCCCGACCCTACGACGACGACATCAAAAGTCTCGGTTTCCTGCACTCGTTCACTCCCCCGGCGCTCGGCATCCAGGCTCTCGCCAAAGGTCTGCCAATATCGGCGGAAGGTGTGCCCGAGAAATGACCGGCAGGGTAGAGCCAATTGCTTCCGCGCGCGTTTGGCGGCAAGGGCGGATTGAACCGCGGCCGAGACCCTTTCAAGGCGCGCCGCTATTCGGACGTGAAAGAGAGATTTAGGGCAATGAGCGAAAAGACCTTCGTCGCGGTGGCCAAGCTGGCCGACCTGCCGGCCGGGACCAAGATCGTGGCCGATGCGGACGGCACCGAGATCGTCCTGTGCAACACGCGCGACACGATCTTCGCCGTGCAGAACCTGTGCAGCCATGCGCACGAGAAGCTCGACTGCGGCAAGATGAAGAACGGCTGGATTTCCTGCCCAGTCCACGGCGCGCGCTTCGACCTGGAGACCGGCGAGCCGATGAACCCGCCCGCGACGATGGCGATCAAGACCTACCCGGTGCGCGTCACGGGCGACACGATCGAAGTCGCTGTTTGACGCGACGAAAACTGCATTGCATGAGGCCGGAATGAGCGAGGATACCCACCTGGAAGCGCTGCGCGGCGAAGTCCGCGCCTGGCTCGACGCGAACGCCCCCAAGACCTGGCGCGAAGACTATAAGGCGATGAACCACGCCGAGTTCGCCGATGCCCAGCGCACCTGGTTCCGGACCTTGGTCGAGGGCGGCTACGCCGCGCCGCACTGGCCAGCCGGCCTCGCGCTCGGCAGCGGCCGCAGCCTCGCCGAGCAGAAGGTGATCTACGAGGAGATGGCCCGCGCCGACACGCCGCGGCTGCTGCTATCCTTCGTCTCGACCTATCACGCCGCCTCGACTTTCCTCGAATGCGGCACCGAGGAGCAGAAGGCCCGCTACCTGCCCGCCATCCTGCAGGGCGAAACCTGGTGCCAGGGCTTCTCCGAGCCCAACGCCGGCTCGGACCTCGCCTCGCTCAAGTGCAAGGCTGAGCGGCAGACGCGCGATGGCCGCGAGGTCTATGTCGTCAACGGCCAGAAGGTCTGGTCGACGATGGCGCAATATGCCGACAAGTGCCTGCTGCTCGTGCGCACCAGCAGCGAGGGCGTAAAGCAGGCCGGCATCACCTTCCTGCTGATGGACATGAAAGCCAAGGGCGTCACCGTCCGTCCGATCGAGCAGATCCAGGGCGACGAGGAATTCTGCGAGATGTTCCTCGACGAGGTCGAGATCCCCGTGACCGACCGCGTCGGCGCGGAGAACGCCGGCTGGGCCGTCAGCCAGGCGACGCTCTCGTCCGAGCGCGGTTTGACCCTGATGGAGCTGACCTACAAGATGCGCGGCGCCCTCGCCCGCATCGCGGAGCTGATCCGCAAGAACGGACTCGAGGAAGATCGCGGCGTGCTGCGCGACTACGGCCAGCTCGTCACGCGCTGCGACGAGGCCTGCGCCATCGCCGACCAGTTCCTGCAGAACCGCATCGACGGGATCGAGCGCGTCGGCGACGCCTCGGTGGTCAAGAACACCTACAGCCGCGTGCTGCGCGAATATTCGCTGCTCGGCACCCGCCTCGGTGGGATCGACGAACAGTACCGCGCACCGATCGTCTATGGCGACCTCACCACCGGCAACTGGATGGCCGATTTCATGAATAGCTACGCCTGGACCATCGCCGGCGGCAGCGAGGAAGTGCAGCGCAACATCCTGTCCGAGCGCATGCTCGAAATGCCGCGCGAACCGAAGAACTGGGTGCTCTGACATGATCGAACGCGCCGAACTCCACGACGCCGCGCAGAAGGCGTTCCCCGCCGACCAGCTGCGGCCCGACCGCAAGGCCAGCTGGGACCTGATCGCCGAAATGGGATGGCTGCTGCTGCCGCTGCCCGAGGACGCCGGCGGTCTCGGCCTCGGCCGCGATGCCGCGGCGGCGATTCATTTCGAGCTGGGCAAGGTGCTGTCGACCGCGCCGCTGCTCACCGCGCTGCTCACCGTGCAGGCTTTGGCTGCAGCCGATGATCTTCCTGATCAGGCCGGCTGGATCGAGCGGCTGACTGCGGGTGAACTCGTCACCGTAAACCTGCTGCCGGCAGACTTGGAGCTGACCGATTCCGGATCGATCCGGCTGAGCGGCACTCTCCCCTGCACGCTCGACGCCGATCTGGCGAGCCACACGCTGGTCGTCACCGGGGACCTAGCCGTGCTCGTGCCGTTGGATGGCGAAGGCGTGGCGCTAGCCGAGCGCCGCCTCTGGGACGAGAGCCGCCGGCTGTTCGACGTGACGCTGACCAATCACACGGTCGCCCCGGAGCTGGTCGTCGCGCGCGGCGCGAAGGTTCAGACGCTCGTGGCCCATCTCGAGAGCAACCTGCAGCTCGCGCTGGCCGCCGATAGCCTGGGCGGTGCCACGGCCGCGCTCGACATGACGGTCGAGTACCTCAAGACACGCAAGCAGTTCGACCGGCCGCTCGCCATGTTCCAGTCGCTCAAGCACCGCTGTGCCGATCTCAAGGTCCAGGTCTCCGCGGCCGAGGCGCTGCTGTGGAAGCGCGCGGCGGACGAGAATGCAAGTTCCGTCGATTTCGGTGCGCTGAAAGCCCGTGCGAGCGATGTCTATCGCATCGTCGCCGAGGAGGCGATCCAGCTCCACGGCGGCATCGGCCTGACCGAGGAGCACCCGATCAACCTGTTCATGAAGCGGGCGATGCTCAACCTTCAGCTCGGCGGCAGTCTCGACACCTGGCGCGAACTCGCCGGACGGCAGGCGCTGGAGCAGTACGCGGCCTAGGTCTTACCACCCGTTCCAATGCGTGATGCGGCTGACCGGCGGCCGCTGCGCGGGCTTGAAATCGGTGCCCTTGGTATAGCCGATCGGCAGCAGGCCGACCTGTAGGACGGTGTCGGGAATGCCGAGCAGCTTGGCCGCCTCCTTCTCGTGCAGCAGGTGCAGCGTCGTCAGCGCCGAGCCCAGCCCGCGGGCACGGAGCGCGAGCTGGAAGCTCCAGACCGCCGGATAGATCGAACCGTACATGCTCCCGAGCATCAGCATCGGCGCGCCTTCGGGCGGACGGCCTTCGACGCAGGGAATGAGCATGGCGGGCACCTTTTCGAGGTTTTCGGCCAGCCACATCGCCGAATCGCGCACCCGCGCCGCCTGATCCGTGGCTGTGGCAAGCCCCGCGTTAAGATAGGGCAGCGCACCCTTGCGGTAGATGTCGGCCAGCGCCGCCCGCTTGTCGGGATCATCGACCACGAGCCAGCGCCAGGTCTGGCTGTTGCTCGCCGTCGGCGCCTGGACCGCGAGTTCGAGGCATTCGGCGATGACTTCGCGCGGCACCGGCCGGTCGAGATCGAGCCGCTTGCGCACCGCCCGCGTCGTCGAGAGCAGGGCATCGGTCATGGCAAGATCGAACTGCATGGCAGGTCCTTTCAGACGGGCGGTTCAGGCGGCCAACTCAGGCAGCGGGCCGCCGCTTGGTGTTGCGATAGTCGGTCGGCGCCATGCCGACGGCCTCGCGGAAGGTTTTGGCGAAGGCGGCCTGGTTTTCATAGCCCACTTCGGCAGCGATGGCGCCAACCGTGCGGTCCGTGCCGTCGAGCATTGCGATCGCCGCGTGGATGCGCAGGCGGCGACGGTAGGCTTCCCAGCTCATCCCGGCTTCGGCGAGGAACCGCCGGCGCAGCGAGCGCTCGGACAGGCCGGATTCGCGGCAGACCTCGGCCAAAGTGATCGTCGCCAAGGCATCCCGGGTCACCGCCATCGCGCGCTCGACGCGCGGGTCCTCGCCGGTGGGCAGGACGAGCTCGACCTCGTCGGCGAGCCAGTCGGGACAGAGGCTCGCCATGCAGGCGAAATAAGCGCGACGCGCGGCATCCTCGCCGCTGCCCAGCGGCCAGCGCCGGGCATGGGCCATCATCTCGCGCAGCAGCGCCGGCGCCCGGATCACCCGCAGGCGAGCCCCGGCCACGGGCGGGGGCACTAGCTCTGCCGAGAGGAACACCGAGCCGGAGGCAACTTTCTGGATGCGCGTGCGATGTACGGTGCCGGCAGGTATCCAGGCGGCGAACTGGTGCGGGATGCGATAGCGCCCCTCGGCCCCCTCGACGTCGACCGAGCCGGCGGTCGCGTGGAGCAACTGGTGCATGTCGTGGAAATGCCAGGGCGTATCGACATCCCAGCCGTCGCTGTCATGCGCACCGCCGAGCACCGGCACCGCCTGGTCGCGCATGGGGACGAGCCCGATGTTCATCGCCGGAAATCCTTGGCCGCTCAAGCGTCAAGTCTGGCCGATCGACGCGCGTTGGCCAAGCGGGAATCGGCTATATCGTCCTGACCACAGCGGAGAGAAGCGATGGCCCGGCAGACGCCCCACAACGCAAAGATCGTCGACCAGCACACACAGCAGGCGGAAGGCTATGCCAGGCTGACCCAGGGCATGATCGCCGGCGATCGCCGCGCCGCCCTGCGCGCCTTCATCGACCTGAAGCCCGACGACGAACTGCTCGACGTCGCCTGCGGCCCCGGCTCGCTGGCGCTCGACCTTGCCCCTCACATTGCACGGGCGACGGGCTACGACATCACCCCGGCCATGCTCGACCAGGCGCGCGCCGCACAGGCAAGGCTCGACGTCGGGAATGTGAAATGGGTGCTGGGCGACGCGCTTGGTCTGCCCTTCCCCGACGATGCATTCAGCGTCGTCGGCTCGAGCGCAGCCTTCCACCACTTCGAGCACCCCGGTGATGTCCTGGCCGAGATGCGACGGGTCTGCCGGCCCGGCGGCCGTGTGGTCGTGCTCGACGTCACGCCCGAGCCCGACAAGACCGCGGCCTACGACCGGATGGAGCGCCTGCGCGATCCGTCGCACGGCCACGCCCACGCGATTGCCGAGTTCGAAGCGATGGGGCGCGAAGTGGGCCTCGGGCAAGCGCGGAGCGTGACCAGTTTCACCGGCCCCATGCCCTATGCCGCCGTGCTGGAAACGTCCTTTCCCGAGACCTGCACGCGCGATCAGCTTCTGGCGATGATGCGCGAGGACGCGGCAAGCGGCGAGGACCGCCTGGGCTTCCGCGCGCAGATACAGGACGGCGCGGTGATGGTGACCTATCCGATGTCGATGATCGTCTGGACCAAGGCCTGAGGCCTCACTGGCGCATCGAATTGCCGCCGTCGACGCTGATCACCTGGCCTGTGACGAAGCTGCCCTCGTCGGACATCAGCAGCGCCCCCATCGCGGCGATGTCCTCGGGCTTGCCGAGCCGGCCGACGGGAATGCGCGCCGCCATGCCGGCGACGACATCGGGGTCCATCACCGCCTCGAAGCGCGCATGCGTGACAACGCCCGGCGCGATCGCATTGGCGCGGATGCCTTGCGGGCTGAAACGGTTGGCCACATGGCGCACCAGGGCGTGAACCGAAAGCTTGCTCATCGCATAGGCGAGCCGCACGGTCTCGCCCATGAAAGCCGCACCCGAGGTGGTATAGACCAGCGAACCGCCGCCGCGCTTCAGCATCTCCGGGATCGCCGCACGCGTGCAGAGCACGAAGCCTCGGGCGTTGATGCGCATGACTTCGTCGAAGGCCTCCATCGGCAACCCCAGAATGTCCTCGCCGCTCTCGCCGTCCTTGAAGCTGGCATAGTTCGCGTGAAAGCCATCGAGCCCGCCGAAGCGGCTGACTGCCAGGGCCACCGCCGTTTTGATCGAGGCTTCGTCGCCGCCGTCGAGCGCCGTCGCCACCGCGGTTCCGCCGGCGGCGACGATCTCGCCGACCTGCGCCTCGGCCAGCGCGCGATCGATGTCGCCCAGAACCACCGCGGCGCCTTCGGCGGCATAGCGTCGTGCCAACCCGCCGCCTATACCCCCGCCGCCCGCAACGACGATGATTTTGCCCTTCAGCCTGCCTTCCATCGGATATCTCCCCAATTGAATCCCAACCAAGCCCATCCGTATGGTGGCGGCAATCAATAATTAACTACGTCGATTTACCGTTCTGCTGGGGGCCGAAATCGCGTCCCGAAGGGACGAGACGGCACGATGACCAACTTCCAGGACCTGCTTTCGCCGCCCGTGCAGGCTGCGCCGCAGGCCGAACTCGACGCCCTCGTCGCACTCTACAGCCAGTCGCGGATGGACGAGGCCCTCGATCGCGTTGCCGATCTGATCCGGCGCTACCCGGCCTGCGAGGTAACCCACAATATCTCAGGCGTCGTCGCCGCCGGTGCCGGCAAGCTCGATGCCGCGGTCATGCTGCACGACATGGCCATCGCCATGGCGCCCGACTATTTCGAGGCCTTCAACAACCGCGGCAATGCCCTGAAGACCCTGAAGCGCTACGACGAGGCGCTGGAAAGCTTCGCCGCCGCCATCGCGCTGAAGCCCGACTATTTCGAGGCCCATCTCAATCGCGGGATCGTGCTGCGGCTGGTGATGCGCTTTGACGAGGCCCTCGACGCGATCGGCGCCGCGCTACACTACAGCCCGAACCTGCTCCAGGCCTACAGCAACCGCGGGAACGTCTTCCAGGACATCCACCGCTTCGATGAAGCGCTGGCCGACTACGACCGGGCGCTGGAAATCGACCCTCGCTTCGTGCCCGCCCATATCAACCGCGGCAACGTGTTGCGCGTCCTCGTTCGGCGCGACGAAGCACTTGCCTGCTACGACACCGTGATCGCGCTGGCGCCGGGCAATGGCCTGGCACATCGCGGTCGCGGCGGGGTCCTGAAGGACCTGACGCGCCTTCCCGAAGCGGTCGCCAGCTTCGAACAGGCCTATGCGCTAGACCCGACCGATGCACAGGCGCTGTGTCAGGCGATGTCTCTGCGCGCACAGATGGGTGACTGGTCACTCAAGGGCGACGGTCCCGGTGCCGAAGTGTGCCACCGTATGGCCGAAGGCAAAGCCGTTTCCCCCTTCCAGTTCGTCGCGATTTCCGACGACGCCGAGTTGCAACTTGCCAATGCCCGCACCTGGGCGAAGCGTTTTACGCAGCAACCTCCCTTTCCCGCGATGCCGCGCGCGCCAGGCGAGAAGATCAAGATCGGCTATTTTTCGGGCGATTTTCACAACCACGCGACGATGTGGCTGATGATCGGCATGCTCGAGCGGCACGACCGGGCGCGGTTCGAAATCCACGCATTCTCCGATGGCCCGGAGGTACAGGACGAGATGCGCGCGCGCGCGATGGGTGCGGTCGACGGTTTCCATGATCTGCGGAGCCTCGGCGACGCCGCCGCGGCGCAGCTTGCACGAGCCATCGGCATCGACATCGCCGTCGATCTCAAGGGCTATACCCAATATGGCAGGCTCGGCATCTTTGCGCAGCGCGCGGCCCCGATCCAGGTTTCCTATCTCGGCTATCCGGGCACGGTGGGCATGGACTGCATCGACTATCTGATTGCAGACCGCATCGTCGTTCCGGAAGATCACCAGGCGTTCTACGCCGAGAATATCCTCTATTTGCCGGACTGCTACCAGGTGAACGACAGCGAACGCGCGGTATCGACGAAGGTATTCACGCGCACCGAGCTCAACCTTCCCGACGATGCGTTCGTCTTCTGCTGCCTGAACAACAATTACAAGGTCACGCCGAGCGAGTTCGACATCTGGATGCGGCTCCTGTCGCGGGTCGAAGGCAGCGTGCTGTGGCTGCTCGCCGACAATGCCTGGGCGGCCGACAATCTGCGCCGCGAAGCCGAAGCCCGTGGGGTCGACGGATCACGCCTGACCTTCGCCGGACGCGCGCCGATGGAGGAGCACCTCGCGCGCCAGCGCTGCGCCGACCTGTTCCTCGATACGTTCAACTACAACGCACACACCACGGCCAGCGACGCGCTGTGGGTCGGCCTGCCGCTGATCACCAAGCTCGGCGCGAGCTTCCCCTCGCGCGTCGCAGGAAGTCTGCTGCACGCGGTCGGCCTCCCCGAGCTCGTGACCGAGAGCGCCGAAGCCTACGAGGCGCTGGCCTATGACCTCGCGACGGACCCGGCTCGACTGGCGGAGATCAGAGCCCGGCTGGCGGCGAACCGCACGACGACGCCATTGTTCGATACCGAGCTCTTCACCCGCAATATCGAGCAGGCCTTCGAGCAGATCGTCGCGGCGGCCTAGTCGCTCGCCGGTGGAGCCACGCCGAGCGCCTTGGCGGCGAGTTCGCGCACCACGCTCGACTTGACCTTTTCGTTCCCGGTCACCGCGTAGTCCTCATCGGTGAAGAACAGCACGCGGCGCGGCACCTTGAAGCTGGCGATCTCGGCCTTCACGAAAGCGACGATCTCGGCCTCGTCCAAGGTCACGCCATCGACCGGCACGATGCAGGTTACAACCATTTCGCCGAGCAGGTCATCGGGCACGCCGACGGTCTGCGTCCGCTTGACCCCGTGGAAGCGACAGACGACGTCGTCGACTTCCAGCGGCGAGACGTTGGCGCCGCCGGTCTTGATCATGTCGGTCAGCCGGCCCTGCCAGAAGAACCGCCCTTCCGCGTCGACATAGCCGCCATCGCCCGTGCAGAAGAAGCCTTGGGCGTCGAAGCATTCCTCGGGCGTCTTGCCGAGGTAGCCCATCATCAGGGTCGGGCCCTTGATGCACATCTCGCCCTTGGCACCGCGCGGCAGGATCGCACCGGTCAGGGGATCGACGATCTTGAGGATATTGCCGGCGAAAGGCCCGCCGCAGCTGTCTAGATAGAACTCGGGCGGGGTCTCGACGGTAAAACCCGTGCAGATCGTCATCGTCTCGGTACAGCCGAAGGCCTGCGGCACGCGCCAGTTCGTATCGACCGTCGGGTGCTCCCAGATCAGCTCGCCACGCGGGATGTACTTGAGGCTGGAAAGGTCGGCCTCGGCCCAATTCGCCGCCGCCTGGAGCCGCGCCCACTGGTGCGGACGGCCGTTGATGAAGGCCAGGCGCTCGCGCTCGATCAGGTCGATCGCTTCCTCGGCCTCGAAATAGCGCTGGAGCACCACCGCACCGCCCGTGGTGAGGGCCGAGCCGAGCACCATCGAGACGTTGCCCGACCAGAAGAAGCCGTTGCCCGTCCAGGCGCGTACGGGCTCCATCATCCCGAAATTGCGCGGCCAGCGCCACCACTGGACGGTGAAGGCGCGCTGAGCATGGACGATGCCTTTGGGCAGGCTGGTCGTGCCGGAGGAGAAGAAAATGCCGCCGATGTCGTTCGGCATGACCGTATCGGCGCGGGCCAGGACCAGCGCCTCGGGAATGGGTTTGCCGCGGGCGAGGAAAGCACCCCAGTTCTCGACCGCGCCCCCAATCGTGGATTCGAGCGGTTCGCCGCTGCCCATGACCCCACCCAGCGAGACGATGTGGCGCAGGAAGGGATACTTCGCAGAAGCCAGCGTGCCGGGCGCACCCTCCGCGATCGCGGGCTCGAGCCCGGCAATCATCGCGTGGAAATCCTTCTTGAGCACGTGCTGCTCGAGCAGCAGCAGCGAGATCTGCGAGGCTCTAAGCAGATAGTCCATCTCGGATGGCGTCGAGAAAGTGCTGAGCGCCACCGGCACGCCGCCGGCCAGTGCCGTGCCGAACAAAGCGGCGAGGAATTCGGGACGGTTGGTCATGAGGATGCCAACCCGGCTGTCGCGGCCGACGCCACTGGCGATCAGCGCCCCCGCGACCTCGATCGAGCGGGCGAGCAGATCGTCGTAGGACCACGACAGGCGATGCTCGCCCTTGCCCATGACCAGCGCCTCGCGCGGGCCATAGCGCGCCACGACCTCGCGCAGATAGCCGCCGATGGTCTGCGCGCCCTGCCCAGGCTCTTCGGCGAGCGGAATGCCGTGGACGAGCGAAAGCGACGGATCCTGCACGCGTGATTTCCTCCCCGAAAGCGAGCGCATGAGAACTATCAGCCGCCTTCCTCCATGGAAACGCGGCGAACGCGCCAGTCACGCCTCTGCACCGCGGCAGGCAAACTGCACTTTCCCCGTGCAACCCGCACCGGTTCGTGGCTAGTCAGCGCCAAACAGATTCGGGAGAGACGGTGATGAAACAGGCAGTGTTGCAGAGCGGCAAGGGTATCGGCACGATCGCCATCCGCGAGGCCGCGGTGCCGCAGCCCGGCCCCGGCGAAGCGCTGGTGCGGCTGCACGCGGCCACGCTCAACTTCCGCGACATCATCATGTCCGATGGGCTGATACCCGGCATCGCCAAGGAGCCCGAACTGGTGCCACTGTCCTGCGCTGCCGGCGTGGTCGAAAGCGTCGGCGAGGGCGTTACGCGGGTCAAGCCGGGCGATCGCGTCACCCCGCTTTTCGCGATCGGCTGGCTCAGCGGCACGCAATCCACGCCGACGATGCTCGGCGGCTCGATCGACGGTGTCGCGCAGGAGTATGCGGTCTATCCGGCCGAGAGCCTGGTCCACAATCCCGACGAGCTCGGCGATCTCGAAGCCGCCACCCTGGCCTGCGCCGCGCTGACCTCTTGGTCGGCGCTCACCGCCTTCCGCCCGACCCAGCCCGGTGAGTGGATCCTCGCGCATGGCACCGGCGGCGTTTCGATCGCGGCGCTGCAATTCGCCAAGGCGATGGGGGTGAACGTCGCCATCACCTCATCTTCGGACGCCAAGCTGGCGCGGGCGAAGTCATTGGGTGCCGACGTTACGGTCAACTACCGGGCGAACCCGAACTGGGCCGAATCCATCCGCAAAGCGATCGGCGGCAACAAGATCGCCAACGTCATCGACACCGTCGGCGCGACGCAGTTCGACGACAACTGCTCGCTCATGGCCGAAGGCGCGCAGCTCTCGGCGATCGGCATGCTCGGCTCGCAGTTCAGCTGGATGCGGCAGGACATCGCGGTCGACATGAAGCCGATCGGCGTCGGCAACCGCGATCAGCACGATGCGATGCTGGCCTTTATCGTCGAGCACCGGATCAAGCCGGTAGTCGACGTGGTCTATGACCTCGACCGCATCCAGGATGCCTACCGCGCACTGCAGGCGGGCAGCTTCTTCGGCAAGGTGGCGATCAACCTTCTCTAGGCGTCAGCGCCTTGAAGATGCCGTCGACGGAGCCGACGACGCTGCCGTCGGCCTTGATGAGTCCGCGCATGAAGACGAGCGACGAGGTCTTGCGCACGATCTCGGGCTCGCAGGTGATCAGCTGGCCCATCTGGACGCCGCCCGCGAACTGATAGGCAAGCTGCGCGGTCACGAGCGGCTTGCCTTCCAGCGCATCGGAGGCCCCGCAGCCGAGCGCGATGTCGGCGAAGGTCATCAGCGCGCCGCCGTGAACGACAACGCCGTAGTCGTTGACGATCCTTTCCTGCGCCATGATCGCGACGGTGCGCTGTCCCGACGGGCCCTTCACCCAGGCCGCGCCGAGGTTTTCCGAAAAGGCGATCGTCGGCAGCCGCGTCCAGCCTTCGGCCTCGAACGTGGCCTCGTCCATCGAGCCGGCGCTCAAAGCGGCGTGTTGCCGAGGCCGGCCGCGTGCTTGGCGGCGATCCAGCCGAAGCACATCGACGGACCGACGCTGGCACCCGCGCCCGGATAGACGCGGCCCATCGGCGAGGCGGTGGTCACGCCGGTGGCATAGAGGCCTTCGATCACCGTACCATCGCCCTTTAGTACGCGCGAGTTCGTGTCGGTGATGACGCCGCCGTAGGTGCTGACGTCGCCCGGCACGACATCGACCGCATAGAACGGCGCCTTGTCGATCCGGCCGAGCGTGCGCTTCTTGTCCTCGCGCATGTGATCGCCGAGGAACTGGTCGTAGCGGCGGTCGCCGCGGTGGAAGTCGTCGTCGTTGTCCTTGTCGACGAATGTGTTCCAGCGATCGACCGTGGCGCTCAGCGTGTCGGGATCGACCCCGATCAGCCGCGCCAGATCCTCGATCGTGTCGGCCTGCTTGAGATAGCCGGTGCTCTTCCAGTTCTCCGGAATCTTCTTGCCCGCGCCGCCGTTGGCCAGGGCATAGCGGTCCATGTACTGCTGGTCGAGGATCGCCCAGCTCGGCGTGGCCGGCGCGATCAGGTTGCGCTTGACCATTCGCTCGCAATATTCCTCGTAGGAGCCGCCCTCGTTGAGGTAGCGCACGCCCGTCTGGTCGACGAGAATGGCATGCGGCTTGGCGGTGATCGACTGCGCGCCCGGCGCGACGTAGTCCTTTTCCCAGCCCGGCGCGCGGGTCATCTGGAAGCCGACCATCTCGTCCATCTGCGCGAGGACGCCGCCGATCCGCTCGAGTTCCTTGTGCATGTCGCCGGTGTCGCCTTCGGGCGTCATCGACCATTCGGAGCGCGTGCCGGGCATGTACCGGTCGCGCATCTCCTGATTGTGCGCGAAGCCGCCCGCATTGACGAGCACGCCGAGGTTGGCGCCGATCTGCCAGGGCCGGCCGTCCTTCTCGACGACCACGCCGGTGACCCGCTTAGAACCATCTGGGCCGCCCTGGACGATCAGTTCCTTGACCCCGGTGTCGACGCGGATGTCGATGCCCTTGGCCAGTGCCTGCTGCAGCATGCGACCCTGCAGCGCCGCGCCCGCGGTAACCCAATGCTTGCCGGTGAGCTTGCCCGCCACGACCTTCACGGCGATCTTCGCCAGCAGCCATTTGTACTTCCATTCGTACTTGGCATAGGCCAGCTTCATGCCGTCATCGAGCTTGACCGGCACTTCGAGGAAACCCTGGCGCAGCTTGGACGACCAGGCGCCGAGTTCCTTCTTGTCGAACGGCAGCGCCGTCACCGTACGGCTCGACTTACAGCCGCCCGGATACTCGTCGTAATAATCGGGCCAGAAGTGCGAGCCGCGCTCGAGCTTGACGCCTTGCTTGAGCAGGAACTCGACCATCTTGGGCGCTTCGGTGACATAGGCCAGCCGCTTCTCGTGGCTCGTGCCCGGCGCATCGGAATCGTCGCCGACGACGGCGTCGAGATAGGTGATGCCCTTCTCGGTGCTGTCCTCGCCTGGGTCCATGAAGGGGTTGTTCGGCACCCACATCACGCCGCCCGACTTGCAGGTCGTGCCGCCGACGAACTTGGTCTTCTCGAGGATCACGACCGACTTGCCGGCCTGGCGCATCAGCAGGCCCGAGCTCATCGAGCCGGCACCCGAGCCAACGACCACCCAATCGAAAGTCTCGTCGAAATCCGCCATTTTCGTCCTCTCCGTCGCCAGCCCCTGGCGTCCAATCTGTGCTGCGCGCCTGTTCAGCAGGATAGGTCAGGCTTGGCAAGACGGCGAGCCGGGCAGGTTCAAGAAAATCGCTGGCGGGCAATCGCCGAGACGGTATGAGAGCGGCAAAGGGAGACCCTAGACATGGCCGATACCGCCCCGGCGTTGCCGACATTCAAGACGATCGAATTCGCCCGCGAGGGCCGCCTGCTGCGCCTGACGTTCAACCGTCCCGACGCGATGAACGCGATCAACCTCGACCTGCACGACGAACTGCCCGAAGCGCTGTGGTTCGCCCAGGGCGACACCGGCTCGGACGTGCTCGTCATCACCGGCGCGGGCCGCGCCTTTTCGGCGGGCGGCGACCTCGACCATATCGCCCGCAATGCGGCGAACCCCGTGCTGTTCGATCACGAGGCGCGGATGGCCAAGCGGATCATCAACACGCTGCTCGACATCGACAAGCCGGTGATCTGCCGGCTGAACGGCCACGCCGTGGGCCTCGGCGCGACGATCGCGCTGATGTGCGACATCGTCATCGGCGCCGAGGGCGCGAAGATCGGCGATCCGCATGTCGGCCTCGGCCTGGTCGCGGGCGACGGTGGCGCGGTGATCTGGGCGCAGCGCATCGGGCTCACCCGCGCGAAGGAATTCCTCTTCACCGGCGACCTGCTGACCGCGCAGAGAGCCGCCGAGATCGGCCTGATCAATCGCTGCGTGCCCAAGGAAGAGCTCGACGCCACGGTCGATGCGTTCTGCCAGCGCCTGCTCAATGGCGCGATGGGCGCGATCCGCGCGACCAAGGTTCTCACCAACATGGAACTCAAGCGGGTGGCGGCCGCCGTCATGGAAGCCGGCATCGCCTACGGATCGGTCAGCGTGCGGAGCGCCGACCACCTCGAAGGCATCGCCGCGCTGCGCGAGAAGCGCGCGCCCAAGTTCGGTCAGGGGTAAAACCTTCTCCCGCTGGCGGGAGAAGGATAGCACAGCTTGCTCCGTCAGGAGCTAGCGGAGCTTGGTGAGGGTGGTGAAGCGCTAGGCCGCCCACCCTCACCGCTGCGACTAGGCGGCAAGCCCCCAAGTCTCGCTCCTCTCCCGCAAGCGGGAGAGGGAAAGGTTCGATCAGCCGCCGGCCTTCACGTAGTCGCCGCATTCGGTGAAGAACGCGGTGTAGGTCGTGGCCATGTCCTGATAGATCGGCGGGGTCATCTTGCCCGACTGGGCCAGCTCGCCCATGCCGGCCAGCAGTGTAGCCGGATCATCGACCTCGGCATCATAGATCGCCAGATAGGTGTTGGGATCGTTGCCCATCAGCTTGGCGACGAGCTGGAAGCGCTGCGCGCCCTGAAACCCCGGGACCGAAGTGACCTCTTTCAGGTGGGTGTTCTGGTACCAGTCATGGAACTCGGCTTCCTTGCCGGGAAGCGGCGTGGTCAGGGCGACAAGCTTTACTTTGGGCATCGGCATCCTCCTCAGATAGCGCGCACTACCATCGGCAATAGTCCGGTGCGATGCAAGCGCGCCGCTTGCTGATAGGGCATCCTTGCGTCATCCTCCGGACAAAACCGCTGGAGAGATGTTTATGGCCACGATCGCCGCGCCCCGCGCCTCGAACCGTTTCGGCATAGCACCGATCACGCCGCAGATCGGCGCGCAGATCGAAGGCATCGACATCGGCGGTCCGCTTTCAGACGAGGACATTGCCGAAATCTACCAGGCGCTGCTCACCTACAAGGTGATCTTCTTCCGCGACCAGGACATCAGCGAGGAACAGCACATCGCCTTCGCCCTCCGCTTCGGCGAGCTGGAAATCCACCCGGTCACGCCTGCCGATCAGCCGCACCGCGAGATCTTCCACCTGAAGACCCAGCTGCACCGCAAGACCGGCGCCGACATGTGGCACTCCGACGTAACCTGGCGCGAGCGGCCCTCGCTCGGCTCGATCCTGCGCGGGCGGATCATTCCCGATGTCGGCGGCGACACGATGTTCGCCGACATGGTCGCCGCCTATGAAGGGCTGTCACCGGCGATGAAGGAATGGGTCTGCACGCTGACCGCGGTGCACGACGGCAGCGTCTTCGCCACACTTCAGGGCAAGTCCAAGGAAAGTTTCTGGGAGCAATTCCCGCTGCAGCGCCACCCGGTGGTGCGCACCCATCCCGACACCGGCCAGCGCGCACTCTACGTCAACTGCTCTTTCACCACCCATATCGAGGGTCTGAGCGCCAAGGAGAGCGACTGGCTGCTGAATCACCTCTACGACCAGGCCTCGAAGCCCGAATACCAGGTGCGCTTCCGCTGGCGGCCGAACAGCTTCGCCTTCTGGGACAACCGCGCCTGCCAGCATTACGCGGTCGCGGATTACTGGCCGGCGATGCGCGCGATGGAGCGGGTGACGGTGGTGGGCGACAAGCCGTTCTTCGATCCGGCGCGGGGTTAGACCGCGCCGGAATGCTGCGCAAAATTACTGCAGCATGCCCACGGTGAAATGGGTGAAGGCGTCGTGCTGCTGCAAGTCCGAATGCTCGGTGCATTCGCCGCGGAATTCGCGCGGGTTCACCTTGAACACGCGCTTGAACATGCGGCTGAAATGGGCCGGGCTCTTGAAGCCCACGCCATAGGCGATCTCGCTGATCGAGATGTCGCGCGGGTCAGAAGCGGATAGCCAGGACTTCGCCTTCTCCAGCCGCTGCTCCCAGACCAGCTCGGAGAACGAGGTGCCCTTGAGCCGCAGCAGGAACGACAGATAGCGCGGGCTGATGCCGCAGCCCTTGGCGACCATCGCGGTCGACAGCTGCGGGTCCGACAGGTGGACCTCGATGAAGCGCAGCACGTCCTGCAGACGCCGGTCGGCGATCGTCTGGCGCGCGGGCGCGGCTTCCTCGCTGGCGCGCACGGCATTGCCGATCAGGGTCAGCGCGGTTTCCACCAGCAGCCGCATCGATTCCTCGGCTAGCGTGCCGTCGTCCTCGAACACGTCGGTCAGGATGTTCTCGGCGATGGCGAGCTCGGGGCGGTTCAGGTGCAGGAACAGCCCGGTCGAGAAGTCCTGCGGGATATGCGCGCGCAGGATATGTGTCGGCACGGTCACATGCAGCAGCTCGTGGACCGATTCCTGATCGACCTGGCATTCGATGAAGAACGGCGACATCGAGCGGGTGATCGCGAAATCGCCGGGCTGCGCGACCTTGTTGCCGCACTGGTTCGAAAAGGCCAGGCTGCCGTGCTTGACGAACCACAGGATCGACAGGTCGGTCGCGTCCTCGCGGATGTGCTGGCGCGTGCGACGGAAGAACAGGTTGGTCGCCGAGCGCTGCTTGATGATCGAGATCGGCCCGACCGCCTTGCGTTCGGAACGCACTTCGATCGTCGAGGCATCTTCGATCCAGAAGTCGCCGCGGTAATATTCCTGCTCGCGGTCGCCGCGAAACTGGCTCTGACAGTCGCGGTAGTTGCGACGATCGAAGGAGAACAGCGTCTCCGCCATGGAAATCTCCCAAGTGGAGCGGGCACACACCCGCCTTTCTTATGCGCGTTTCATAGGGCAATCCGCCAACCGAACCAAGCAGCCCATGCAGCGCCTTCGACAATTGGTGCAATCGGCACGCCGCCCCGGTCTTGACCCAGGACGACATGCCGCTGCGTCCGTCAGCCCTTGCGGCCCTTCTTGCTGAGACGCCAGTCGGGCGGATAGTTGAGGTCGTTGTCCTTCACCACGGCGCCGATGCCCTGCTGGAAGGTGTCATCGGCGTTCAGGTCGATGCCGCCGGTGGCATCGTCCTTCATCAAAGGCAGCATGCCTTCGAGCCAGCCAGTCATCAGGCTGCCGAAATACTCCCCGCGGTACTGCTTGTAGGCCTCGATGAAGGTCTTCTGCGCCACGACGACATCGTTCGGGCGCGTGATCGAGCAGGCGTGCGCATACTTGGCGGTCTCCGCTTCCAGCTGGTCGCGCGGGACCACGCTGTTCACGAAGCGGTTGGCCGTATGCATTTCCTGGGCGGTGAACGGCCGCCCGGTGAACAGCATCTCGCTGAATGCGCGGACGCCGACGGTTTCCAGCCACTGCCACATGCGCGGCCCCCAACCGGCGTAGCGGAACGAGGGGTGGCCGAACAATGCGTCGTCCGAGGAGACGATGATGTCGGCGTCGGCGCACAGGTAGAAGTGCCAGCCATAGACATAGCCCTTGGCCTCGACGATCGAGATCTTCTTGAACTCCTGCAGCGCCCGGTTGCCCGAGCGGGCCTTGGCGAAATAGTCGGTCAGCGTGTGCAGATAGCGATAGGAACCCGCTGGCGGATAGACCACGTCGGGATCGTCGATCTCGACATCGACGAGGAAATTCTCGCCGGGCCCCGGGTTCAGGTAGCGGTCGCCATGCTCGTTGAGGTCGCCGCCGCTGCCCAGGTTGTCGCCGTTGCCGCGGATGACGAGCACTTTGACGTCGTCATCGACATTGGCCTTGTAAACGAGGTCGGCGAAGCGGGCGCGCATGCCGGCATTGGCCGTATTGTGCTTGTTCACCCGGTTGAGCGTGATCGTGGCAATCTTGGTCGCCTTGTCCTTCTCGTAGAGGACGTGCTGCTCGGCTTCCTTCTTGAGGTCTGCGATCGTGACCATGCTCACTCTCCCGTTCTTATTCGCTGCCTTTGCTGCTGCCACAGGCAAGTCGGACGGTATTGGCAATTGGCGCAGCAGTCTCGATATTGCACGCTGCACAAGCTGGCCGTTTGCGCCTTCGGATGATAAACTGAGGGACGACGACCGGCAGATCACGCCGGCAGGAGAGACGAGAGACCGATGGGTCAGGACACCTTTTTCAGCCTCGACGGCCCGCTCGACATCGCCCCAGGCGGCGGCCAGGTGCGGGCGGCGAACTTCGCCGGCCTCGCCGACCTCGCCCGCCAATTCGGCCGCGATGCGCGCGGCATCGTCGAGCGGCACGGCATGGAAGCGCGCGTGCTGACCGATCCGGAAAGCCTGATCACGCCGCAGCAAATGGCGGACACGCTCGAATACTGCAGCACCCTGTTCGACGATCCGCTGTTCGGCCTGCATATGGCGACCGTGCAGGATCCCGAGGTGTTCGGCTGCGTCACCGCACTGTGCCGCTCGGCACCGACGATCCGCGCCGGCATCCGTTGTCTGATCGACTACCTGCCCGTGGTCCACGCGCCCGATTGCGAGGTCGTGCTGATCGAAGGGCGCGAGACCGCCGAGCTCGCCTGGCTGGTCAACGCCGACATGGGCGTCAACGACCAGGCGAACTACCAGGCGGCGATGCTCAACGTGAAGCTGCTGCAATCGATCGCCGGGCCCAGCTTCAAGCCGAGCTGGGTCAGCCTTTCGGCCGAGACTCGGACGACCGACATGCCCGAGCTCGAACGCCTGCTCGGCTGCAAGGTCACCTCGCGCAGTTCGCACAATTCGATCGCCTTTCCGGCGCATTCGCTCGACCAGGCCGTGCCCAGCGCCAACCGGCTGCTGTTCCGGCTGCTCGGCGGCTATCTCGAGACGGTGAAGGCCGCGCACAGCCAGTCGATCATCGACCGGGTGGAAAGCTACATCCGCGGCTCGCTAGCCTCGGGCAATTGCACGATCGAGCGCTGCGCCGACAAGATCGGCACTTCGGTCCGCACACTGCAGGCCAAGCTCGCTGCCGAGAACGCGCGCTTTTCCGAACTGGTCGAACGCCAGCGCGCGGGCCTGGCGAAATCGCACCTGGCGCAGCGGCAGCTCTCGCTCGACGAGATCGCCGATCGCCTCGGCTACGGCGAGCAGACCAGCTTCGGTCGCGCCTTCAAGCGCTGGACCGGCCTGACGCCGCAGCAATACCGCGCGGCGTGCTGAAAGACCGCGCTAGTGGCTGCAGCCGGGACCGTGAACGTGGCCACCGCCTCCGCCCGAGGACTGAATAGCCGGCGCTGAGACCAGTTTCTCGAGTCTGTCCTGATCGCAGGAAGGACAGGTCGTGAGCGCGACATCGTTGATCTTCTGCATCGCTTCGAACTGATGATCGCAATTCCGGCAACGATAATCGTAAAACGGCATTTCCTGCCCTCTATGCTGTGCGTTATCGCACCCTAGTGCCGGGCTGAAACGCGAGCAAGCGGGGCGAAAGGAACGGGCCGCCGACGGGAACTCGGCAGCCCTCTCCTACAGCCTCGCGGTCACGCGCGGATGAACGCTTCGACCCGCGCAGTGCGGCGACGCATTGCACAGCCGATCATGCCGATACCCAGGATCATCATCGCCCAGGTGCTGGCCTCGGGCACCGCCGAGGTGCCTTCGACGAAGAAGCGCAAGCCATCATAGACGCTGTCATGGGTCCAGGTGTCGCCGTAGACCAAGCCGAAATACTGGAAGATGTTCGGCGAACCGATGAGGTCGTTGTCGACGGTCATGCCCGCGGTGCCGTCCGCACCGGTGAACTGGCTGTCCCCACCGAAGATCACCGCATAGTTGCCGGCGGCGAGAGTCAGCGAAAGCGGCGCGGTCTGGTCGGTCGCGCTGCCCGAGCCGGTGAACACGACATGGGCAAGCGAGTTGGCAGCGAGTTGGGTCGGCGAGAACGAGGGCAGCCCGCCAACAGAAGGCAGCGCCACGATGGCGCCGAAGATGTTGCCGGCGATGTTGTCGAACTCGCCCCCGATCGCGGTGATCGTGGTCGCCTGGTCGAGCGTGAACCCGGCACCGAAATAGCGCTGGTCATAGAGCGAGTAGTCGCCCGTATCCTGATCGGTGTGCGTGGCGCTCTCATAGACCGTCGCGGCCCGCGCGGGGGCGGTCATCCCGACGATGGCGGCGATGCCGAGGGACAGGGCAGCGACACCGTTTCTAACAGGCTTGAACATGATTCGTCCTTTCCACCTGTCATCCCGGCAGGTGGCATAGGAAGCGGTCATGACAGCCCTGTTGCCGTCGCGGTCCTGGTTAACAAAAACGGCGAATGTCAGACATGTCCGGCCAAAGGCTAAACCTTCATGACCACCCTGCCCGCAACCTCGCCTTTGAACGCCGCATTCATCGCCTCGCGGTAGTCGTCGAAGGCATAGACCTTGCCGATCACCGGCCTGAGCTTGCCCTGACCGGCGAGTTCGAGGACCTTGACCATGTTCGCTGCGATCTTGGCAGGCTCAGCCTCACCGAAAGTACGGAGCTGGACGCCGATCAGGCTGGCGGTCTTGACCAGCGGCAGGTTCGTCTTGAGCGAGCTAATGCCGCCGGTGAAGCCGATCACCAGATAGCGGCCGTCGTAGCCGAGCGTCCGAAAGGCCGGATCGGTCATGTCGCCACCCACCGGATCGAACACGACGTCGATCGGCTTGCCCTCGCCCGCCGCCTTGACCTCGCCCCGCCAGTCCTCGCTGCGCGTATTGACCACGGCATCGGCACCCGCCTTGAGGCAGAGCTGGCGCTTGTCCTCGCTCGATGCCGAGGCGATGACCCGAGCGCCAAGGCTCTTGCCGATCTGGATCGCGGCGATGCCCGTCGCGCCCGCGGCGCCGAGCACGAGCAGCGTCTCGCCCGGCTCTAGCCGGCCGCGCTGGACCAGCGCGTGGTAGCCCGTCGTGTAGCTCGGCGGGAATACCGCTGCTTCTTCGAGCGAGAGCGCATCGGGCACCTTGTTGAAGCTTGAGGCGCGGAACGTGCCGACTTCCGCAAAAATGCCGCCGAAGCTGCTGCCCATGACGCGGTCGCCGACCGCGACATGGGTGACGCCCTCACCCACCGCCTCGACGATCCCGGCGCATTCGCTGCCCGGGATGAACGGCAGCGGCGGCGTCACCTGGTAATTGCCGGCGGCCGTCAGCACGTCGACGTAGGAGATGCCGATCGCCTTGACCGCGACGCGGATCTGGCCCGGTCCCGGATCGGGCGCGGTGTGTTCGCGGATGACATAGGCTTCGGGCGGACCGAAGAGATCGGCGATGATCGCGCGGGGCATCAATGTTGTCCTCCATCACAGCGGACCAGCGATCCGGTGACGTTGACCGAGGCCGGGCTCGCCAGGAACAGCGCCGCGGTGACGATCTCCTCGGGCTCGGCCGCGTGGCCGCGCGGGATGCCGATCGGCCCCCTGCCCTTGTCCGGCCAGGCCTCGACGATGTCGGTGCGAAAGGCACCGGGAGACAGCGTGTTGATCCGCACTTCAGGCGCATATTCCCAGGCCAGGCTCTTCGACATCGCGTTGAGCGCCGCCTTCGACGAGCCGTAAGGCACAGTCTCAGGCAGCGGCATCATCGAACCCGAGGAGGTCACGTTGATGATGCAGCCGCCGCCGGCATCCTTCATCCGCTTGGCGACCTGGCTGGCAAGGCGAAACGGGCCCTTGAAGTTGAGGTTCACGACGGAATCGAACAGCTGCTCGGAAACCTCGTGGCTTGGCATCCGAGGGCTCATCCCCGCGTTGTTCACAAGGATATCCACACGCCCGAACGCGGCGTAGGCTTCCTCGATCAGCCGGTCGCAGTCGGGCCATTTGCCGACATGGGCCGAGACCGCAAGCGCCCGGCGGCCGAGCGCTCGCATTTCCTCGGCGACCGCCTCGCAATTGTCGAGCTTGCGGCTGGCGATGATGACGTCGGCCCCGCGCTCGGCGAAGGCCTTGACCATCTGGTAGCCGAGCCCGCGCGAACCGCCGGTGACGAGCGCCACCTTGCCGGTGAAATCGAAGAGCGGGTCCATCGTCACTTCCCGTCATCCCGCGCATTGGGATAGCGCTGCTTGGCCGCGGCCTTGCGGGTGGGAATGTGCTCGCTGGGGAACAGGCCTTCGGCCGGCTTGGCCTTCTTCATGTAGGCGCGCGCGAGCTGCGACTTGTGCGCGTCGGTCGGGCCGTCGGCGAAAGCCAGCGACCAGTGCCCAGCGTACATGTTGGCCAGCGGCAGATCGAGCGAGATGCCCAGCGAACCGTGGATCTCCAGCGCCCGCCCCACCACATCCTTGTAGAGCTGCGGCATGGCGATCTTGCACATGCCGATGTGATTGCGCGCGGCGCCGTGCGGCATGCGCCCGGCCTCGACCTCGTCGATGATCCAGGCGGTCTTGAGCGTCAGCAGGCGGAAGCTTTCGAGCTGGACGATCGAATCGGCGAGCTTCGACTGCACCATCTGGTGATCGCCGAGCATGCGCCCGCGCGTCCGGCGCGAAACCGCGCGTTCGAGCATCATGTCGAAGGCGCGCTGGCACTTGCCGACCGTGCGCATGGCATGATGGATGCGCCCGCCGCCGAGCCGCGCCTGCGCCACCTTGAAGCCGCCGCCGCGCTCGCCAAGCATGTGGTCGAGCGGCACGCGGACCTGATTGTAGTGGATGTGCGCGTGGTGGCCGTTGTCGGGATCGACGTCACCGGCGATCGCCACGTTGCGCAGGATGTCGATGCCAGGCGTGTCGGCGGGCACGATGAACATCGACATGCGCTCGGTCAGCGGCTTGTCGGGATCGGTGACGACCATGACCAGCAGGAAGGTCGCCAGCTTGGCGTTCGACGAGAACCACTTGTAGCCCTCGATCACCCACTCGTCGCCGTCCAAGGTGGCTGCACAGGTGAACTCGCCCGGATCGGCGCCGCCCTGCGGCTCGGTCATCGAGAAGCACGAGACGATGTCGCCGTCCATCAGCGGCTGGAGGTACTTGGCCTTCTGCTCCTCGGTGCCGAACAGCGCGAGGATCTCTGCGTTACCCGTATCGGGCGCGGCCGTGCCGAACACGGTCGGCGCCCAGTTGGAGCGCCCGATGATCTCGTTCATCAGCGCAAGCTTGACCTGGCCATAGCCGGGCCCGCCGAGATGCGGACCGAGGTGGCAGGCCCAGAGGCCCTGAGCCTTGACCTGGTCCTGCAGCGGCTTGAGGTGCCGGCGCGCATCGGTGCGGTGGGTCTCGAAGTTGGCGGCCATCTCGGGCCACAGCAGGTCCATCGTCTCGCATTCCTCGCGGACGAATTTCTCCATCCAGTCGAGCTTGGCCTGGAATTCGGGCTCTACGCTGAAATCGATCATGACATCCTCTCGATCTGGTTTCTGGTTTCTTTGAAGCAGTTGTCGACGATGCGGGCGAAAAAGCGCCCGGTTTCCTTGGGCAGGATGCCGGCCTCGGCCTGGGCAACCTTGTATTCGAGCAGGCAGCCCGACTTGAACTTGGCGAGCAGCGAGAACCACTCGAAATCGCGGATGTCGCGGCCCGTACCGGCGCAGTAGTAGCGCGCGAGTTCCTGCTTGGTTGGGAAGTGCGCCGGGTTGTTCAGCGCGGTGGCGAATTCTTTCTCGGGGAAGTCCTCGTCGCGCATGCCGCCGGTGAACCAGCCCATATCGATCATCGGATCGCCGATCGTCGAGAGCTCCCAGTCGATCATCGCCGCAAGCCGCGCCGGCGGGCCCCATTGGAACATCATGTTGGGGGTACCGACGTCGCCGTGGATGATGCCGCGCACTTCCTCGGGCAGCTTGGACTGACGCAGCCAGGCCTCGGTCTCGGCATAGCCTTCGAGGGCACGCTTCTCGTAGCCCTTGTAGCGTTCGGGGTAAGTTGCGAGCTGGCCGGCCCAGCGATCGACCTGGCGTTCGAGGAACTTGCCCGGCTTGCCGTAGTCGCCGAGGCCGATCGCTTCGTAGTCGACATTGGCGAGCGCGATCAGGCCGTCGACGATGGCGAAGGGGATGCCGTATTCGAAGGGCATCTTATCGAACGGCGGCTCGTTCCAGATCTTCTCGTCGCGCAGGTTCGGCGCCCAGCCGTCGACCTTTTCCATGACGTAGAACGGCGCGCCGGCGACCGAGGTGTCCTCACAGGCAGCATAGCAGACCGGATGCGGCACCTCGGTCTGGTTCAGCGCGGTCAGGATGCGTGCCTCGCGCAGAACGCCCTTCTCGGCGCCCGGCGGCGGTACAGCCGGCGGGCGGCGCATGACCATCGGCTTCTCGCCGCGGCTCAGCGTCAGCACGACGTTCGAAGTACCGCCGCTGAGGATGCTGGTCTCGAGCGGACCTTTGCCGAGTTCCGGCACATATGCGTCGAGCCAGTCGGTGAGCGGGCCTTTCGGCGCCAGCTCATCGATGTCGTAGGTCATGCTCGTCATGGCTTCTCTCCCGCGCGCAGACGCGCTTCCAATTGCTTGCGAATGGTGTTGAGCGCGGCCGTCGCCTCGCGGATAAGATCGACGTCGACACCCGCGCCGATCTCCGCGGCGATCGCATCGGCGCGCTCGTCGATCTCGCGCTTGAGCGCGGTGCCACGTTCAGTGGGACGCAGCAGGACGGCCCGCTTGTGATCGGGATTGGCTTCGGCTTCGATCAGCCCCGCCGCCATCAGCGAATTGGCCGCGCGCTGGACGAGCTGGCGCGGCTGGCCGAACGAGCGGCCGATCTGCGGCACCGTCGGCGGCCGATCCGCCTCGACCACGGCGTTGAGCACCGACATCTCGGAATCGCCGAGGCCCTCCTCGCGGCGGGCGCCGGCAAAAGTCGCCTTCATGCGCCCGCCGAGGCGGATCAGCTCATCGGAAAGGCCCACCAGGGGATGACGGGAATCGAATTTACCATGCATGCAGCGATCGTGTCAGTTTGACATGATCATGTCAAATGGTGTCGTACTTCCTGCGATAGGCGTGCATGACATAGCCCGAAGCCGATGGCTTGCTGCCGTAGAGTTCCCAATCCCTGATCGCGAAAGTGCCGTTGCCGAACAGCGCGACGCCCTGCCCCAGCGTGACCGGCACCACCGCGAGATGGATCTCATCGATGACGTCGGCGGCCAGAGCCTGCCCCGCTACCGCGCCGCCGCCGTAGAGCCAGACATCGCCTTCGCCCTCGCGCAACCAGGCCAGAGCGGCGGAGAGATCGCCAGCAAAGCACACGACATTCTCCGGCTGTGGCTCGACAGGCCTGTGCGTCATGACCGCCACGCGCTTGCCCGGATAGACCTCGCCCTGCATGCCGATTTCGAGATCGAGGCAGGCGCGTCCCATCAGCACGCCGCCGATGCCCGACAGGAAGGTCTGGGTGAAGTCCGTGTCGGGCGGAAAGGGCGAGAGCCAATCGAACGATCCGTCGGGCGATGCGATGAAGCCGTCCATGCTGACGGCAACCGAATAGACCAGTTTATGCATGCGATGCCTTGTTATACGATCGCGACCGGGCTCCCGTATAGCTTGCGCAGCTCATGCTTGGCCAGCTTTCCCGATGGGATACGTGGCAATTCTTCGACGAATTCATAGGTCCTGGGCTGGGTCAGCCTGGAGATGCGCGTGGACACCCAGTCGCGCAACTCGGCTTCGAGCGCCGGGCCTGCGTCGGCCCAGACCTTGGGTTGGATGATCGCCTTCACGGCCTCGCCAAATTCCGGGTCGGCGACGCCAATCACCGCCGCGTCGAGCACCTTGGGATGGACAATAAGGCAGTCCTCGATCGCCTGCGGATAGATGTTCACCCCGCCCGATATGATCATGAAGTCCTTGCGGTCGGTGAGGAAAAGATAGCCGTCCTCATCGAGCCGGCCGATGTCGCCGACGCTGAACCAGTTGGCATGCTCGGGATGCGAGGCGCGCTTGGTCTTCTCGCCATCGTTGAGGTAGTTGACCGCGCGGCCTTCGGGCACCTCGAAATAGATCAGGCCCGGCTCGTTGGGGGCCAGTTCGCGGCCATCCTCGTCGCAGATGTGGATCGGACCGAGGCCCGACTTGCCCACCGAGCCCGGCTTCCGCAGCCATTCCTCCGAGGTGATGCCGGTGACGCCGACGCCCTCGGTGCTCGAATAGTATTCGTAGATGATCGGCCCCAGCCATTCGATCATCCGCCGCTTGATCTCAACCGGGCACGGCGCCGCGGCATGGATCACTTTCTTGAGCGAGGACAGGTCGTACTTGCGCCGGACATCCTCGGGCAGCGCCAGCAACCGGACGAACATGGTGGGCACGAACTGCGCCTCGGTGACCTTCCAGGTCTCGATCGCCTTGAGCACGGCCTCGGCATCGAACTTCGACAGGTTGACCGCGGTGCCGCCGAGCCGCTGCGGCACGATCATGCAGGACAGCGGCATGCCGTGGTAGAGCGGCCCCGCGTTGAACACGACGGGCGGCGGCACGCCTTCTTCGATCGCGCCGCCGCCTTCGAGCACGTTGAACTCGTCGATCGGCCCCGGCTTGAACGGCAGGACGATGCCCTTGGGTCGGCCTGTCGTCCCACTCGAATAGATCATGTGGAAGCCGGAGATCTCGTCCGCCACCGGCGTTGTCGGCATCGGCGCCAGCGCAGCCAGAAGCGGCTCCGCGCCGGCAATGGCCTCGTCGCCGGCGTAGTAGATCTTCTCTACGCCCGGAATCAGCTCACTCGCATCGGCTGCCAGCGCACGCGGCGTCTCACCCAGCGAAGCCGACAGCACGACTACGCGCGAACCGGAATCGCCGAGGATATAGGACGCCTCGGCCGGCTTCAGGTGGGTCGAGAGCAGCGTGATGAACACGCCGCAGCGTGTCGCGCCCCAGTAGACGATCGGGAAAGTCAGCGAATTGCGCAGCATCACGCCTATCCGATCGCCCGCACTAAGCCCCAGCGAGCGGAGCAGGTGAGCGAAGCGGTTCGAGCCCTCGTCGAGTTCGCGGTAGGTCAGCACTTCGCCGGTATCGGCGATGACCATGGCCGGTTGGTCGGGCTTGGTCCGCGCATGAATCGAGGGGTGGAAACCGGGCATGAACCTCGCCGTCAGTCGTTCTTGTCGGAGATGTGCTCGTCGATCCGGTCGCGCAACGCGAGCAGGCCTTCGCTCATTGCGCCGAGCATGCCGAGATCGAGGTCGAGCCCCTCGGCTATGCCGGCGATCACTTCGGCCGCCTGGGCATCGACCGTCTGGCCGAGCGCGCGGCCTTTCGCGGTCGCAGCCAGCAGCGCCGCGCGCTTGTGGCCGGGATTGGGCAGCGGCTGCACCAGCCCCTCATCCTCGAGCACGCGCACCGCGCGCTGGATCACCTGGCGCGGGTGGCCGAGCGAGCGGCCGATCTGCGGAACCGTCGGCGGCGTGGGAGCATGGGCGATGGCGATCAGCGTCAGCGTTTCGATCCCGGTCAGCCCGCAATCCTCGCGGACCCGCGAGAAAATCTGCGTGCAGCGCCCGGCGATGCGGTTCGCCTCGCCCAGAATGACGATCAACTCCCTGACCTTGGCCTGGGATTCGCTCTCGGCAGCACCCGCGCTGGGGTTGATCCCGCCCCGCGATGCCCGCGTGCCGGCGCCGAATCTGGCCGCCTCTGCCGGCCCAAGTACCCCCCAGAAGCTATGCCTCGGTCCCAATTCCGTTCCTCCCGTTTGCAGCCACGATAGCGGCTCGACAGCGCGACGCAACGCACTGTCCGAAGGCGTGCTCGACAGATGAACAGTTGGAACCTTGGTGTCAATGCCTGAGCGACATCAGTAGACGCCGCCCTGCTCCTCCGCGAAATCGCGTGTTTCGGCGCTTCCCGATGCGCCTGCCTCGTGCTGCTGGCGCGCCTGCTTGCCGCGCGCGATTGCCGCGAAGAGCGCGTCACGCTGCTTGGCGAGATCATCGGCGCGCGTGGTCCGCGTAGGCTCGGTGTCGGGCTTGAAGGCTTCCCAGATGACACCGGCTTTGGGATCGGTACCCGGCTCGGCGCCGAACACGCGCTTGCCGGTGACGCGGTCGATGCGGACCATGCGGATGCCTTCGGGCGCGACGAAAGGCAGGTCGCTCCAGCGCGGACGCGTCGTCTGGACGAATTGCTTGAATATCGGCGCCGCGACGCGGCCACCCTGGGCATAGCCGCCGAGCGAGCGCGGCTGATCGTAGCCGAGATAGACCCCCGCGACATACTTCTGCGACCCGCCGACGAACCAGACGTTGGTCGGCCCGCTGGTCGTACCGGTCTTGCCGAACAACGGCATGTTGAGATCGCGCAGCACGACGGCGGTACCACGGGTAATCACGCCCTCAAGCATGTGCACGACCTGATAGGCCGTGCGCGGATCGAGCACCTGCTTGCCGCGCGGTTCGAAGCGGGGCATCGGCTTGCCATCCCACTGCGTCATGTTGCAGCGGTCGCAGCGGCGGTTGTCGGCGCGGAAGATCACCTTGCCGTTGCGGTCCTGGACATAGTCGATGACCGAGGACGGATACTGGACGCCGTTGTTGGCCAGCGCCGAATAGGCATTGACCATCTGCATCACGGTGGTCTCGCCCGCGCCCAGCGCGAACGACAGATAGTTCTGGTACTTGCCGATGCCGACGCGGGCGAAGGTCTTGGTGACGTTCTCCATGCCGCTGTCGTTGGCGAGGCGCACGGTCATCAGGTTGCGCGACTGCTCGAGGCCCCAGCGCATCGTGTGGTTGCCGCTGCCACCTTCGCCGCCGAAGTTGCGGAAGCATTTCTGACCGGCCGTGCCCTGATAGACGCAGAAGGTGCCGTCGAGCACCATCGTCGCCGGGGTCATGCCCACGTCGAGCGCCGTGGCGTAGACGAACGGCTTGATCGTCGAACCCGGCTGGCGCAGCGCCTGGGTCGCGCGGTTGAACGAGGCGAGACCGGAATCGAAACCGCCCTGCATCGCCAGGATCCGGCCGTTCGTCGGGCTCTCGACAAGCATGCCGCCCGAGACCTCGGGAATGATCTTCACCGCATAGGTATCGCCGCCGACGGGCGCCGCGGCGATCACGTCGCCGGCGCGCAGGCTGTCGGGCAGCGAGACCAGCGGACCGCTCTTGCCGTCGGGGAAGCCGATGCGTGCGCTCGAGCCGCTCCGCTCGATCACCACGCCGACGCGCCAGTCCTGATAGGTGATGCTCTTGTTGAGCGTGATCAGCTGGGTCTGCCACTTGTCGGGATCGACGTTGATATGGTCGATCGGGCCGCGGAAGCCCATGCCGCCGTGGTAGCGCAGCAGCCCGGCTCGCAGCGAATCCTGCGCCGCCTTCTGCAGTTCCGGATCGACCGAAGTGCGCACCCAGAGGCCGCCGGCATAGACGCTGTTCGGCCCCTGCTCGGCCTTCTCGCCATATTTCTGGATGAGCTGGCGGCGAACTTCCTCGACGAAGTAGCCGAGCGAGGAATCGTAGGTCTCGACGCGGCGCGGGATCAGACCCAACGGCTCGGCCTTGGCTTGGGCAACGGCATCGGCACTGGCCCAGCCGTTCTTCTCCATCTGGTCGAGCACGTAATTGCGCCGATTAATCGCGGCATCGACGTTCTTGGCGCGGCCGTAGGTCTCAGGCGCCTTGGGCAGGATCGCGAGGAAGGCGGCCTGGTTGAGCGTCAGGTCGCCGACGTCCTTGCCGAAATAGGCCCGCGCCGCGGCCTGGACGCCGAAGCTCTGCCGACCGAGCGGAATCTCGTTGAGATAGAGTTCGAGGATCTGCTGCTTGGTCAGCGTACTCTCGATACGCCGCGCGAGGATCATTTCCTTGAGCTTGCGGCCGATCGAATATTCGTTGCCGATCAGGATATTCTTGGCGACCTGCTGGGTGATCGTCGAGCCGCCCTTGGCGCGCTGGCCGGAGCCCATCTTCGAGACATAGTCGACCACGGCGCCGGCGAGGCCCGGATAGTCTACCCCGCCATGAGTCCAGAACGTCTTGTCCTCGGCCGAGAGGAAGGCGTCGGTGAGCTGTTTGGGAAAATCGACGAAGCGCAGCTGGACGCGGCGCTCGCGGGCATAGGAATAGACGATCTGGCCGTCGATACCGCGGACAATGGTGGGCAGCGGCGGCTGGTAGTCGAGCAGCTTGTCGGCCGAAGGCAGATCGCGCGCAACGAAGAACCACACACCGACGATCAGCAGCACGAAGGCCACGAAGGCATAGCCCAGTGCACGGAACCAGCGCCTTTCGCGCCAGAGACCGCGCAATCGCGACCAGGCGCCGCTCGCTTCGCGGCGGATGCGGTAGTTCAGGTTCTCGCTCTCGGGCGACGCGGAGTCAGACATTGCCGCCGCCTTTATCCTGTGTCCGGCGCGAGGGGAAGCGGTTCACTCTCTCTACTCCCCTGCTCTCGCCTTACTGGTTCGACTGGCGCGCGAAATAAGCACGGATCGCCTGGGCGGTCAGCTTGGCGAAAGTGGCGCGACCTTCGGCCGAGGCGAGCATCGCCGCATCGTCGGGATTGCTCACGTAGCCGCTTTCGAACAGTACCGAAGGCATGTCGGGCGTTTTGAGCACGACGAAAGCGGCCGACTGCACCTCGCGGTCGTGCAGCTTCATCTGGCCCGAAATCTCCCGCAGGATCAGGCGCGCAAACTGCTGCGACTTGGCCTGTGTCTCGCGCTGCGACAGGTCGACGAGGATCGCGCTCACCGCATCGCTGGTTCCGGCGAGCTGTACGCCGTTGATCGTATCGGCACGGTTTTCCTGCGCCGCGAGCCGCGCCGCCGTCTCGCTCGTCCCCCGCTCGGACAGGGTATAGACGCTGGCCCCGCGAGCTTGGTCATTGCTCTCGACGCTGTCGGCATGGATCGAAATGAACAGGTCGGCATTCAGCCGCCGCGCGATGCCCGAGCGCTCGGGCAGCAGCAGGAAGCGGTCGTCGTCGCGGGTTAGCGCGACCCGGATGCCGCCGCGCTCGAGCAGTTCGTCGCGCAGGGCCTTGGCGAGCCCCAGTGTCAGGTTCTTCTCGATCAGCGGCTCGGTTCCCGCGCCGGGATCGTAGCCGCCGTGGCCGGCATCGATCACCACCAGCGGCCGGCTGGCATCGAGCGGCCCCTTGATTTCGGGCAGACCGACTTCATGCGCGGCCGGCGGCAGCACGATCCGCTCGACATAATCATAGCCGCGGCTAGGCACAGCAAGCAGGCGGTCCGCCGCAACCATTGCACCGATCAGCGCCAGCGGCGCAGCGAGGAGCAAGGCAAGCTGGATCGGACGCGGCATTGCCTTTCCCGTAAGGCTACCTACATCGAACCGCAATGGTCGAGGGATAAGCTCTCCCCGCAATCACCTGGTCCGGCGCCGCTTGCCGCGCGCCGGGAAGCCTTGCCGTTCAAAGTATTGGCTGCTAGATGAACGAAGCCGGGCGAGACATTCCGATCCTCATGCACCGAAACAAGGCTGAATGGTCGCAATCGGGCAGGATCGGAAAGCTTTAACCCATGGCCGATATCCGGAATTTCCCATCCGGATCGAACAGGTTGATGCGAGCCCATGAGTAACCACTTGCCGTTCTGCCAGCCGCTGCCTTTGCAGGCGCGGAAGGCTTGGACGGCCGGTTTTGCGCGAACGATTTCGCCGCGCAGCCTCCCACTCGCAGACACGAAGCAAGCTGCCCGCACGCCCTTGCGCGCGGGTTTCACGCACAACCCCGATCGCCGCAGGACGGACCCCGATATGTTCGGGCCCGGCGGCGAACCATTGCATATCCGCGCCGCCTTGCCGGCCCCCGATTTTTCGGGGTCCGAGCCGCGGCGCGACTGGAGAATTTATAATGACAACGCGCATGCTAATCGATGCGCGCCACCAGGAAGAAACCCGGGTGGCGGTCCTCAAGGGCAACCGTATTGAGGAATTCGACTTTGAATCTGCCGATCGCAAGCAGATCAAGGGTAATATCTATCTCGCCAAGGTAACCAGGGTCGAACCCTCGCTGCAGGCGGCTTTCGTCGATTTCGGCGGCAATCGTCACGGTTTCCTGGCGTTCAGCGAAATCCATCCCGACTATTACCAGATCCCCAAGGAGGATCGCGAGGCGCTGCTGGCTGAAGAAGCCGCGCACGCCGAAGAAGAAGCCGCGCTACGCGCCGCCGACGAAGGCGACGAGGACTTCGCCGACGAGAACGGCGACGGCCTGCATGACGACTTCGCCGGCGAAGAGAACGTCACCGAGATCGACACGTCCGAAAAGGACCAGATCGCCACGATCGAAGGCGGCCATGTCGAGAACGGCTTCGAATATTCGGAAGAAGAGCGCGAGGAATCCGCGGACACCGCTGAAGAAGGCGAAGGCAGCGAAGGTGGCGACGATCGCCAGCGTCGCGGGCGCCGCCGCCAGGGTGGCCGCGGCAACCGTTCGAAGGAAGCCGACGATCTGCGCGCCAAGCGCATGGCGCTGCGCCGCCGCTACAAGATCCAGGACGTCATCCAGCGCCGCCAGGTGCTGCTGGTCCAGGTCGTCAAGGAAGAGCGCGGCAACAAGGGCGCTGCCCTCACCACCTACCTGTCGCTCGCCGGCCGCTACTGCGTGCTCATGCCGAATTCGAGCCACGGCGGCGGCATCAGCCGCAAGATCAACTCGGCCGCGGACCGCAAGCGCCTCAAGGCGATCATTTCCGAGATGGCGCTGCCCAAGTCGATGGGCTGCATCGTCCGCACCGCCGGCCTCGCGCGCACCAAGCCCGAGATCAAGCGTGACTTCGACTATCTCGCCCGCCTGTGGGACGAGATCCGCGAGAACACGATGAAGTCGTCGGCGCCGGCGCTGATCCATTCGGACAGCGACCTGATCAAGCGCGCGATCCGCGACATCTACAACCGCGACGTCGAGGAAGTCGTCGTCGAGGGCGAGTACGGCTACCGCGCCGCGCGAGAATTCATGAAGCTGCTGATGCCCAGCCACGCGCGCCGGGTGAAGGCCTATGTCGATCCGGTGCCGCTGTTCCAGCGCTATGGCGCCGAGGACCAGTTGACCGCGATGTACGATCCGGTCGTGCAGCTGAAGTCGGGCGGCTACATCGTCATCAACCCGACCGAGGCGCTGGTCTCGATCGACATCAACTCGGGCCGCTCGACCAAGGAGCACGGCATCGAGGCGACCGCGGTCAGCACCAATATCGAAGCCGCGCGCGAGATCGCCCGCCAGCTGCGCCTGCGCGACATGGCCGGCCTCGTCGTCATCGACTTCATCGACATGGAATACGGATCGAACGTCCGTAAGGTCGAGAAGGCGATGAAGGACGCGCTCAAGAACGATCGCGCCCGCTTGCAGATCGGCCGCATCTCCAGCTTCGGCCTGATGGAGATGAGCCGCCAGCGCCTGCGCACCGGCGTGCTCGAAGCGACCACGCGCATGTGCCCGCACTGCGACGGCACGGGCCTGGTCCGCACGGCCAGCTCGGCCGGCCTGTCCGCGCTGCGCCTGATCGAGGACGAAGCGGCCAAGGGCCGCGGCAGCGTGATCACGCTCTTCGCCAGCACCGAGGCGGCGGTCTATCTGCTCAATGCCAAGCGCTCCGACCTCGCCGAGATCGAAGCCCGCTATGGCGTGCGCGTCGAAGTGATACCCGAGGGCGAGAACGAAGGCGCCAAGATGCGCGTCGCCTCGTCTGGCCCGCGCCCCGAATTCGTGCCGCGCTTCGAGCCGATCGTCGAACTCTACGAGGACGACGAGGACCTGCCCGAAGAGGACGAGGAACTCGAGGAAGAAGAGGAAGCAGAAGAGTCGCGCGCGCCGCGCAGCAGCGGCAGTGGCGAAGGTGACGGCGAAGGCCGTCGCAAGCGCCGCAAGCGCCGCCGTGGCGGCCGCCGCGACCAGCAGGGCGATGCGCCGGCCGGCGAAGGCGCCGAAGCCTCGGAAGGTTCTGAAGGCTACGAGGACGGTGACGAAGGCGAAGAGACCGAAGCCCAGGGCGACGAGCCCCGCGGCGACGATGCCAGCGAGGAAAGCGAAGGCCAGCGCAAGCGCCGCCGTCGCGGCCGTCGCCGGCGTGGTGGTCGCAACAGGGCCGAGGGTGGCCAGGACGAGGCCGGCGAAGGCGAAGCCCACGGCGAGACCGCGGATGGCGATGCCGAAGCTCCGGTCGAGGCCCTGGCAGAAGCCGAGCCCGCGGAAGCCGCCGAGGAAGCGCCGGCCAAGCCCAAGCGCTCGCGCCGCAAGAAGGCCGACGTCGAAGCAGAGGCCGTGGCCGAGGCTCCGGCCGAAGTGGTCGCCGAGGTCGCTGCGGAAGAACCCGCCGCCAAGCCCAAGCGCGCCCGCCGCAAGAAGGCCGACGTCGAGGCTGAGGCCGTTGCCGAAGCTCCGGTCGAAGCGCCCGTCGCCGAGGTCGCGGAAGCGGAACCCGCAGCCAAGCCGAAGCGCACGCGCCGCAAGAAGGCCGATGTCGAGGCTGAAGCCGTCGTGACAGAGGCCGCCGAACCCGTCGCCGGAGGCGACGTCGCGGTTGCCGAGGCACCGGTGGCAGCGCAAGCCGAAGCCCAGCCCGCCAACGGCGACGGCGAAAACGCCGACGGCACGCCGCGCCGCGGTTGGTGGCAGCGCACCTTCGGCAACTGATCGAACTGCAAATCACGAAAAGGCCCGTCACCTCACGGTGGCGGGCTTTTTCTTTGCGCGGTCAGGCCTTCACCGCCACGCCCCATTCGAGCCAACCGGCCATGCTCGGCTTGTCCTTCATGTAGCGCTGGCCGACCGGCGCGGCGGTAAAGCCGGCCGCTTCGATCGCCGAAGTCACCGGGCGCGAGAGGTGACAACCGCCGAAGACGCGCTTCCACAACGGATCGACCCGTTCCTGCCGCCGCGCGATCTTCACGTCCGGCGAGCGCCCGTGCTCGGCGTAGAGGAAAGTCCCGCCCGGCCGCAGCACGCGGCGCAGTTCGGCCAGCGTCTGCGCCTGGTCGGCCACCGAGCACAGCGTGAAGGTGCAGACCACGGTGTCGAAGCTCTCGTCCTCGAAGGGTATCGCCTCGCCGAAACCCTGGCGTATGTCCGCTTGCCAGCCCTTCTTCGCCGCGGCCTCGCGCGCATAGTCGAGCCCCTTGCCCGAGGGATCCAGCCCGGCAAAGCTGACCACCCGGCCCGCGTCGTAAAGCCGCTGGTTGATCCCGCCGCCGCAGCCGAGCTCGAAAACCGCGCCCTGCGCCTGCGGCACCACGTCGCGGCGCAGCGCCATGATGTCCTCGGTCGCGCAGCCCAGCTTGATGATGCGCGGCACCACGGTCTGGTCCCACCAGTTGCCGAAACCCATGCCTTCTCTCCCTCTTGCCGATGTTGACGCAGCGAAGGAGCCAAGACAAGGACAAGGAAAATCAGGAGAGATGCCTTGCCGAATCCCAGTCCCCTGGCCGATCCCCCCCGCCCGCATGCCGCAGATCCGTGAGGACCAGTTCACCGACGATACTCGCGCCTTCTTCGGCCAGTGGGTCGGCGGCATCTTCAAGGATGCCGACAAGAACCCCGTGCTGCGCACTTTCGCGCACCATCCGGTACTGGCCAACGCCTTCTCGCCGCTCAACATCCACCTGCTCGGCCCGAACAACACGCTGCCGGTGAAGCTGCGCCAGATCGCGATCATGCGTGTCGCCTGGATCACCAAGGCGACCTACATGTGGTCGAGCCATCTCAACACGAGCAAGAGCTGCGGCCTGACCGACGAGTTCTATGCCCCCGTCCAGCGCGGCGCGGACGATCCCTATTTCACGCCGCTGGAAGCCACGGTGATCCGCGCCGCCGAAGAGCTGGTGCGGGACCATAAGATCAGCGACGAGAACTGGACACTGCTCAGCGCCGAATGGACCGAGCAGCAATTGCTCGACTTCATGTTCACCGTCGGCTGTTACACGATGATAGCCGGCGTGATGAACTCGACCGGGGCCGAAAGGCAGGACGACCTGCTCGAACTGGCCGCGCAATACGGCCAGCCTTAGGGTCTGTACTCGATACCAGCGCCTTCAAGGCGCCGGAATGGAAGCAAAATGGCCCATTGCTGCGTCAGGAAGCCTTGAGATATCGACATATCCCTGCGGCTTCCTTCCTGGCACTGAGCCATTTTGCTTCAAACCTCGAAGGCGCTGGTATCGAGTACAGACCCTATGCCGGCTCGACCAACCGGACGTTCACCGGCACCGCCGAATAGCGCGGCATGAAGTTGATTGGCTCGACCCGCTCGGTGAGCGAAGTCAACTGGCCGACATTGGCGCCGCCATCAGCCACCGGATCGCCGCTACCGTGCAGCGGCCCGAACATGTGCGTCATCGAGATCACCCCGCGCCGCAGCCGCGCCTCACTTTTGGCCAGCGTACGTATCGCGCCGAATTCGGATGCGATCTCGATCGTGTCGCCTTCGGCGATGCCGTCGGCGGCCATGTCCTCCGGGCTCATGTGCGCATAGTTCACCGGGAAGCGCCGCCGCGCTTCCTTTGACTCGCGGAAGGCACCGTTGAGCGCGTGGAGCACGCGGCGGCAGGTCAGCCGGTAGCCGAAGCCCTGCTCGGGCGCCTCGCCGGCCAGGGCCGCGAGTTCGGCCGCGACATCGGGCGGACACAACTCAAGCCGGCCCGGCGCGTCGGGCGGGCCGGGTTTGACGAAGCGCGGCTCGACGGCCGGTCGCACGCCCGAGGGATTGGCCTTGATCTCGTCGAAAGGCACGACGCTGTCCTTGGCGAGGAAGCGGCACAGGTCCTCGGGATCGGGCTTGTCGGTCAGGCTGAGCGGCAGGCCGTCGGGAATGTCCTGGAAGCGCAGACCATAGTTCCAGTATTTGAAAGTCAGCGGCACGCCCATGCGCGCCGAGACGCTCCAGAAGAACTCCCAGTCGTCGATCACCGCGCCGGGCCTGCCCACCACGGGGCGGGTATACTGGACGAAAGGCTCGGGATAGGAGCCGTCGCCCGGCACGCTGATCTCGTGCCGCTCGAACGGCTGCGTCGTGGCGATGACGTAGTCGGCCATCTCCGCCGTCGCGTTCATTCGGCAATCGAGCGAGACCAGCAGTTCCAGCTTGTCGAAACCGGCCCTGGCGAAAGCCGGATCGCCAACCGCCATCAGCGGATCGCCGCCGAAGCAGACCAGCGCGCGGATGCGATCGGGCGAATCCGCGGCGATCTCGCGCGGGATCAGCGCCGTGGGAAACTCGCCGACCAGCAGGCCGGTGTCGACACTGACGCATTTCGGCTCGTGCTCGAAGCTGCGCGTCGGCGAGACCGCGAGCTCGTAGGTATCCTTGACCTTGAGCACGCCGGGATTGCGGATGCGGTCCCCTGCCCGCCGGTATCCGCCGGCGAGGACATTCACCACTTCGATCATGTGGTCGGCCGTGTTCGAATGGGTCGACATCGACGGCCCCGTGCCGCTGCCCGCGAGCGGCCGCTTGGCCTCGCCCAGCCACTTGGCGGCGAGTTTGATCTGCTCGACAGGCACGTCGGCGCGCGCCGACGCCATCTCGGGCGTGAACGGCGCCAGCGCCGCGCGCAGCTCATCGAGCTGGATACAGAACTTCTCGACGAATTCCGCCTTGTACCAGCCTTCGCGCAGCATAACGTGGGCGATCGCGGCGAACAGCTCGGCGTCGTGGCCGGGCACCGGCTGGATGAACAGGTCGGCGTAGCGCGCGGTCTCGGTCCGGCGCGGGTCGACGATGATGATCTTGCAGCCGCGCGCCCTGGCCGCCTCGAAGGCTTTGCCCGGCGCACCGGTCTCGGCAACCGCGAAGGGCGCGCCCTGGTGCGTCACCACCGGGTTGCCGCCGGCAAGCAGCGCACAGTCGGCATCGCGGAAATTGTGCCGCCCGCTGGCCATCACGCCCATGCGCGCCATGGTCACCCATTTAGCCGACTGGTCGATCGTCATCGACGAGAAGAAGTTCGGCGTATCGAGCGCCGCCACCCAGGCCCGCTCGAACAGGTTGCCCAGCACGCTGCGATAGGCGCCGGTACCATGATAGACCGCGATCGAGCGCGGCCCGTGCTCCTCGTAGAGCGCTTTAAGCTTGGCACCGATCTCGTCGAGCGCGGCCTCGGCATCGATTGTCGAAAAGGTGCCGTCGGGCTGTTTCTTCAGGCTGTGCAGCAGCCGGTTCTCGGCACCGTTGTGGAAGTCGACTGCGGCCATGCCCTTGGGACACAGATAGGCGCCATAGGGCGAAGCCGTGCCGTCGGGCCGCGCGCGCACCATCCGGCCGTCCTCGACATCGATCTCCATCGAACAAAGCGCGCTGCAATTGCGGCAGAAGGTCTTGACGGTTTCTCCCATTGGGCCGGTTTAGCCCAAAGGCGAGGCAAGCAGAACGGCAAACGCCCTGGGGCTCACCGCAGTCAAACCGCATCGCTGCCAGAGGCGCATCTGCCGGATTAGCTGGCCGCGACCTTGTAGCCGGAGCCCGGCGTGATCCAGATCACCGGCTTGCTCGGCAGGGCGACGTCGACGCCTTCCATCTGCCCCTGCTTGACCAGTTGCCCGTCCTCGATCCGCAAAGTCTCGCAAACCTTCCGCCCGGCCAGCGGCGCCATCTGCTCGGCCATCTGGCCGATCATCGCGGCACGCTGCTCGGCCGGCAGCTGTACGCCGTTCGCCCGGAGCCGCGCCTTGCGCAGATCAGCGAGGTCCAGCGCACCGCATAGGGCGCCGTTTTCCAGGCGGACCATCGAGGTCACCTCCATGGTGAGCCCCTGGTCGGCCGAGAGCAGGACCTCTCCCGTATTGACGAAGCGGTTGCCGCCGCTCGCGGCATATCTGTCGATCGAAGAACAGGTCTTGGCTTCGGGATCGGGATTGGCGCAGAGCATCTTGCCCGCACGCAACTGCGTGAGGATCTCGGCTTCCGGCACCGCGCCGGCCGCGGCCATGATCAGCAAAGTGGCTACAAACATCGACATTGCCTCCTGGAAATTGACGCCGCTCTAGGCCGCGAGCGCCTCGGCAATCATAGCCTTGGCCAGCGCGAGGAAGGCCAGCGTATCGGCCTGCGCCGAAGCGATCAGCTTGCGGTAGCTGCAGAAGCCGTGGATCGTGCCCTGGTACTCGCGATAGATAACCGGCACGCCCGACAGCACCGCCGCCGCCGCGAAAGCCCGGCCGCCGTCGCGCAGCGGATCGAGCGCCGCGGTGACCAGCAAGGTCGGCGGAAGGCCGGCGAGGTCGGCTACCAGCGGCGAATAACGCGGGTGGGCATGGTCGGCATGAAACGCCTGCCGGTAATAGGCCATGTTCTCCGATTCCAGGCCGTAACCGTCGGCGAAAGTCGTCATCGAAGCGTGCTCGCGGCTGGCATCGGCCATCGGGTAGATCGGGATCTGCGCGAGCAGCGGCAGCGCGGCGGGTGCATCGCGTAGGGCGAGGGTGGTGACCAGAGTCAGGTTGCCGCCCGCACTGTCGCCGGCGAGGACGAGATGGGTAAAGGACCGCCCGAAAGCCGCGCCGTTCTTGGCGATCCAGCGCGCAGCAGCTTCGGCATCGTCGGGCGCGGCGGGCCACTTGTGCTCGGGCGCGAGGCGGTACTCGACCGAGACCACGGGCAGGTCGAGCGAACGCGCGATCTCCGCGGCGATGCCGGCATGGGTATCGATCGAACCGACGACGAAGCCGCCGCCGTGGAAGAACACCACGACCGGCCCCGCCTCACGGCTGGCGCGCGGATCGTAGAGCCGAAGCTTTATCTCGCCGTCGGGGCCGGGCATTACAACGTCGCGGATCTCGCCCATCTCGCCCACAGGCAGGTCCATCCCGGCCATGGCGTCGGAAGGCATCTGGCGGATCACCGCCATCAGTTGGTCGTTGAACACCGGCCGCGGGCTGGCCGCCAGCTGATCGAGGAAAGCGCGGACGTCTGGTCGGACGAAAGGCGTGGTCATCGTGATCAAACCCCCGCCGCCATGCCGCCGGTGACGCGCAGTACCTCGCCGGTGATGAACTTCGCCTGCGGCGAGGTCAGGAACATCATGGCGTCGACGATGTGCTCTTCCTTGCCGTCGTCGCCGATCATCTGCATCGCCTTGACCCGCGCCTTGGTCTCGGGCGGCAGCTCGGCGGCGATCGTCTCGGTCAGCATCAGCCCCGGCGAGATCGCGTTGACGCGGACGCCGTCGGGCCCAAGCTCGCGCGCAAAAGTGATCGTCAGGCCCGAGACGGCGAGCTTGGTGTCGCCATAGGCCGATCCGCCCATGTGCCCGGCCGAAGATGCGATGTTGACGATGCTCGCGCCGGCACGGCCGCGCATGTGCGCGGCGGCGGCGATCGTGCAGGTGACCACGCCCATCACGTTGACGTCGAACAGGCGCCGCACCTTGGCGAGGCCCATCTTGAAGATCGGCTGGCCATATTCGTCGCTGTGCAGGCCGGCATTGTTGATCAGGATGTCGATGCCGCCACCGATCGCCGCGGCCTGCTTCATGATTTCACCCATCCGGGCCTCGTCGGTGACGTCGCCGCCGAGGCCGGTCGCCTGGCCGCCCTTGGCGCGGATTTCGGCCGCGGCCGCTTCGGCAACGGCGCCGTCGATGTCGACCAGCACGGCATGCGCGCCCGCCGCAGCCAGGGCCGTACCAAAGGCCTTGCCGAAACCGCGGCCGCCGCCGGTGATCACCGCGACGCGATTGCTATAGAAACTGCCCTCGGACATCATTGCCTCTCCTGAACTCTGCGCGGGTGTTGCCACATTCGCGGCCTGCGGTAACCCGCTGCAGCGATATTTTCAGGCAAAGGGAGAGAGCCGATGACCCTGGACGAAATGCTCGCACGCGAGGGCATCCGCAAGACGATCCACGGCTACAACGCCGCCGGCGACACGCGCGACGGCGCGGCCTTCGCCAGGCTCTTCGCCGACGATGCCGTGCTCGAGTTCGCCGGCTTCGGCCCGGTCCCCGGATTCCGCAGCGACGGCATCGCCGAGATCCGCGCGCGCACCGCGAGCTGGAGCCCCGTGCCCGGCAAGGACCCGTCGCTGAGCCTCGCGACTTTCATCCGCCACAACCTGACGACCTGCCGGATCGACCTGACCGGCCCCGACAGCGCCGCCGCGCGCACCTATTTCGTTGTCTTCACCGACATCGGCCCGGACCATGCGGGGTTCTATGCCGACACACTGGTCCGAAAAGGCGATGACTGGCTTTTCGCACACCGCAAGATCGCGCTCGACTGGCGCTCGCCCGACAGCATCTTTCCGCCCTTGCCGAAGTAGGGCTCAGCCCGCCACTTCGAGCTTGGCCTTCGCCTTGCCGAGCGGGATCGTGTTCGACTTCGCCGCTTCCTGGAAGACGATCAGCACGGTGCAGCCCTCGGCCCCCACCGTGATCGGCCCATAGCCGGTGCCGGCCGAGGCCCAGCGCACGTCGCCTGCCTTGAAGTTCACCTTGCCCACCATCTGCGAGCCTTCGATGATATATTCGAAGTAGTTGCAGCCGTGAGTGTGCGGATCGACGATTTCGCCCGGCTCGAACTTCGAGAGAATGACCATCGGCGAGGTCGCGGCGTTCGCCTCGTCGAGCAGGAAGCGCGCGTACTGGATGCCCGGCCCGGTGCCCTGCCCCCACTGGATGTCCTCGGCGAAAATGTCCTTGTGCGCCATTTCTCTCTCCTGTCCTTCCGACCAAGCGCTTGTCTCACCGGCACCGAAAGCCCGCAAGCCGGAATTGCAATTCGCGGCGGGTCTGCGAGCATGCGGCAAAACAAGGGAGAGACCATGTTCGGAGCTTCGCGATTCCTGCTCGCGGCGGCGGCGTTGGCCGTGCCGCATCTGGCCCATGCCGAAGAGGCCAAGGGCGCTGTCCGCATTGAAGTGAGTTCGCGCATCACCGCTTTCGAGGGTCGGACCTTCGGCGACTACGGCCCCTACGAGCGCATCACGGGCATCGCCCATCTGCGGATCGACCCGAATGCGCCAGCCAACCGCGGCATCGTCGACCTGGCGCTGGCTCCGCGCGCCGCCGACGGCATGGTCGACTACGACGTCGACGTCGTGATCCTGCGGCCGCAGGACGGCGCCAAGGCACGGCGCGTGCTGCTTTACGACGTGGTCAACCGCGGCATGAAGCTGCTGTCGATGTTCACCGGCGGCTCGCCCGGGTCATCCGCCGATCCGATAGATCCCGGCGACGGCCTGCTTCTCAAGCAAGGCTACACACTGGTGTGGAGCGGCTGGCAGGGCGACATCGCCGGCAAGGACATGCTCGGCCGGCCATTGCTCGGCGCGCGCTTCCCGATCGCGCACGACGGCGACAAGCCGGTAACTGGCCCGACCTCGACCGAAGCGATCTTCGACGACCTGTCGAGCAACCGCATCACCCTGCCCTATGCCGCCGCCTCGCTCGACCAGGCCGCCGCAAAGCTGACGGTGCGTGCGCTGACTGGCAGCCCGGTACAGACGATCCCGCCGGACCAGTGGCACTTCGAGAACGACCGCCACGTCACCTTGACGCGTCCCGCCGGCATGGACGCAGGCGCGATCTATCGCTTGGAATATGTCGCCAAGGACCCGGTGGTGATGGGGCTCGGCTTCTCCGCAGTGCGCGACCTGATCGGCTTCCTGCGCCACGGCACCACCGCCCAGGGCAACCCGCTCGCCGATATCGCTACGGCACCCTGCGAACGCGATGCCAAGGGCCTCTGCGTCAATCCCGAAGGCGGCGCCTACTCAACCGCGATAGCCGCCGGCGCCTCGCAGTCGGCGCGCTACCTGCGAGATTTCCTCTGGCAGGGCTTCAACCGCGACCTGTCCGGGCGCCGCGTGTTCGACGGGGTGATCCCGTTCGTTGCCGGCGGCCGGCAGACCTTCACCAATTTCCGCTTCGCCGAACCGGGCCGCTTCTCGCGGCAGCACGAGGACCACGACGTTCCCGGCTTCACCTTCCCCTATACCTACGCGACGCTGACCGACCCGGTCACCGGCAAGCGCGACGGCATCCTCGCGCGCTGCAGCGCCGATGGCACCTGCCCGAAGCTGTTCCACATCGATACCAGCGCCGAGTTCTGGCAGGCCGGCGCCTCGCTGGTCGGCACCGGCGGGACGCGAGGCGATGTCGCGTTTCCGCCGAACGTCCGCGCCTACATGATCGCCGGCGGAGCGCACGCACCGACGATGACCATGCCCAGCTGCCGCTATCCGGCCAATCCGATGAACTACTATCAGGTCGAGCGAGCGCTGCTGTTCGACATGGTCGAATGGACGACCGGCCGCCGCGAACCGCCTGCAAGCCGCTGGCCCAGGCTCGAGAAGAGTGAGCTGGTCGCGGTCGACGCGCTCCGCCCGCCGCAGGCACCGGCCCTCGGCCTCGTCTGGCCACGCGTGCTGAATGCCCCGATCGCGCCTGCCGGCAAGTCGGACTGGCCGGTCTTCGTGCCCCAGATCGACGCCGACGGGAACGACATGGCAGGCATCCATCTCCCGCCCGTGGCCGCACCGACGGGCACCTATCTCGGCTGGAGCCTGCGCAAGGCGGGATATGGCGAAGGGGATCTTTGCCTGGTCTTCGGGTCCTACATTCCTTTCGCCAAGGATGCGGCCTCGCGCGCAGGAGACACCCGCCGCTCGCTGGCGGAGCGCTATGCCACTCCCGGCGCTCGGGAACAGCGCCTCGCCGCCGCCGCCTCCGCACTGCAGGCCGAGCACCTGCTCCTACCCGAAGACATAGAAAAGCCGGCCCAGCAGGCGGCCGCAGCGAAATAGCGCTTGCCTCGGCAGGCGATCCGGGATTAATGAAACGCATTGGGCGCCATTAAGGCGAGTCGCAGCAACCAGACTGGAGAGCAATGCCATGAATACGCTGACCGACCTGAGCAACCCGCCGTCGAGCGAGACCGCAGCCGCCGACTCCGCCCCCTTCTTCATCCGCGGCCAGGTGGTCGAGGGCACCGACCAGACGCATCGTTCGCGCGACCTCGGCGTCAGCTTCGTCACCCCGAAGCTCGACCTCAACTCGCTGGTCCATCCGCGCACCGAGCTGCCGCCGCTGCTCAACACGCCGCTCGCCGAAATCATCGACTTCCTCGTCGAGTCCGGTCAGCGCATGTGCGATCCGAACAACGAGCACGTCCAGGCCTGCATCGACCGCATGGCCAAGGTCAGCCTCGCCCCGCGCAAGGTGATCGAGCACCAGATGCTCCACGCCACCGACTATCTCGACAAGCAGGTGCTAAACGAAGTCGTCGCGCAGAACTTCCCCAACCCCAAAGCGCTCGACGAATGGGTGCCACACACCGATCACCAAGGGCGCCGCAGCTTCATCCGTGCCTATGCCCCGCGCCTGATCCACGTGCTGCCCGGCAACTCGCCCGGCATGGGCGTTCGCTCGATCGCGCAGTCGGCGCTGGTCAAGTCGGTCAGCCTGTTCAAGATGGCCTCGGCCGATCCGTTCTCGACCACCGCCTTCCTGCGCACCATGGCCGAGATCGACCCGAACCACCCGGTCGTCCAGTCGATGTCGGCGATCTACTGGCGCGGTGGCGACGACGCGGTCGAGCGCATCCTCTACCGCCCGCAGTATTTCGACAAGCTCGTCGCCTGGGGCGGCGGCGATGCGATCAACAACGTCATGAAGTACATCGGACCGGGCTTCCAGCTCGTCTCCTTCGATCCCAAGACCTCGATCTCGATGGTCGGCCGCGAAGCCTTCGCGTCGGACGAAGCGCTGGCCGAGGCCGCAGAGCTCAACGCCCGCGACGTCTCGATCCTGAACCAGGAGGCCTGCGTCTGCAGCCGCTTCACGTTCCTAGAGGCCTCGCCCGAAGACGGAGACCGCTATGCCGAAGTGCTGGCCGAGCGCCTGCGCATCGACCGCATGGCCGAAGGCGCGCCGCGTCCGCTCGACATGGAGCTCAAGGAGCAGATCGACATGCTGCGCATGATGGACGACGACTACGGCGTCTTCGGCAAGTCCGACGGCCGCGGAGTCGCCATCCGCTCGGAGGAGCCGGTGGACTTCCATCCGCTGCGCAAGACTTCGAATGTGGTTTGCGTTGCCCGACCTCATGGAAGCGATGAAGTACGTCAACGTCGCGACGCAGACCGTCGGCGTCTATCCGTTCAACCGCATGCCCGCGCTTGCGCGACCACCTCGCCAGCGGTGGCGCCCAGCGCGTCGTCCGCCTCGGCGAGGCCGGTCCCAGCGCGATCGGCAACCCGCACGACGCGATGTACCCACTGCACCGCTTCGTCCACTGGATGGCGAACGAGGATGGCGTCGAGGGCGAATAACTCCGCGCTTCGCGCTGCCGAAAATCCGACCCGCCCCGGACCGCCTTCGCCGGCGTCCTCCGGGGCGGTTTTTTCGCGCCGGATTTGCCCGCTATCGGGTGGACAGCGAAGATCGAATAGCAGAGTGGATAGCGCACACAGGCTCGGGGAAGATGTCGATGATCAAACGGTCTATCCTATTTGTCATAAGCTCTGCTCTTGCGCTGTCGCTCGGTGGCTGCGGCAGCAAGACGAGCACACCGGATGCAGCAAAAGCAGCGGCAGAAGCTGGCGCGACCTCGACGCCCAATCCCTGGAGCAGCGATGCGGAGCCCGCGCCGACCACCGCCCCAACCGTCGCCGCGAGCGCCAGCACGGCGGCAAAATCCAATCCCTGGAACAAGGATTCGGTTGCGGCGCCTTCGCAAGCCGCAGCTGCCAAGGACAAACCACCGGTAACCGCATCCGCCAGCGCGGCCGCGAAGGCCAATCCCTGGGCCAAACACCCCCACACCGCAGCATCGGAAGCGGCCAAGTAGAAGGCGCGCTTCTCTTCAGGAGAAGATGATGAGCGACATCGCCGCAATGCTCGCGCGCTTCGAGACGCAGCAGGACCACATCGATCTGATGAACCGCTACGCCCACGCGCTCGACGTGCGCGACTGGGGCCTGCTCGCCTCGCTGTTCACCGTTGATGCGGCCTTTCGTGCGCGCGTGATCCTCGAAGGCGGCGTTCCCGATGCCGACAATACCGCGGTCGACGGGCGCGATGCGCTGGTCGCGACGCTACAGGCGATCTGGGACGGTCTTTCGGCCACGCATCACATGCTGTCGAACCACGTCGTTGAGCCTGCGGCGGACGGCACCAGCGCCAAGGCCTCCTGCTATCTGCGCGCCCACCACGTCGGCAACCGCGAGCGCGCGCACCTCTTCGAGGAATCGCTAGGGCGCTTCGACTTCGAGACCGTGCGGACCGACGGCGGCTGGAAGATTCGGCACATGGAAGAGAACCTTTTCGTCATGCTCGGCACTGCCGAGGCCTTTGCACCGCCCCCGAACTGATCTTCCGACGCCATTGTCGCAAAACTGAACTTGTCTCGCGAATCGCGCGGTGCGAGGCTTCGCCGCGGAAGAGGAGTCTGGCGATGGCGACGATCGCGTCCGAACGGCCTGGGCACGTACCGCCCGAGCTCTATTGGGATCACGACTACGAGGTCTTCGCGGCGCAAGGCCCCGATCCGTTCCGCCAGGTCTGCACGCTCCACGACGGACCGGAGATCTTCTTCGCGCGCAGCACCGGGCGCGATCGCCCCGGCTGGATTCTGACGCGCCAGGCCCATATCCGCGAGGTCTTCGCCGATACCGAGCATTTCTCCAGCGAGACGGCGGGCAGCTTCCTCTCGCCGATCGGCCTCGACGTGCGGATGACGCCGCTCGAATACGATCCGCCGCGCCAGCAGCTCTATCGCAAGATCATCGAGCCTTATTTTACCCCGGCGGCGATCGATGCGCTCGACGTCTCGGTGCGCTCGGCTTGCGAGCAACTCGTCGCCGGCTTCGCCGATGCCGATGCCTGCGAGTTCACCAGCGAGTTTACCGAGAAGTTTCCATCCTACATCTTCCTCGACCTGATGGGCATGCCGCGCGAACGGCTGGCGGATTTTCTCGCCTGGGAACGCGGGATGATCCGGCCGCCCTCGCCCGAGGCCGCGGTGGCGGCGATGGAGGCCGTGATCGCCTACCTGCGCGAATTCATCGCCGAGCAGCGCCTGGCGCCGACGACAGAACTGATGCGCGGCGTCACCCAGGCGCGGTACGCCGACCAGCGCCCGCTGACCGATGACGAGATCCTCGGGATCTGCTTCATTCTCTACATAGGCGGGCTCGACACCGTGCACAGCACGATCGGCTGGATGTTCTGGCATCTGGCGCAGGACCCGGCGCTGCAGCAGCGGTTGCGCGACCACCCCCAGGACATTCCCCAGGCGGTCGAGGAACTGCTGCGCGCCTATTCCGCCGCCTCGTCGGTGCGCTGGGTCAAGGTCGACCATGTATTCCACGGCGTCCAGATGCGCGCCGGCGACGCGGTGCAGCTCTCGCTGCCGCTCGCGGGGCGCGATCCGGCGGTTTACGACGATCCGCACAAGGTCGACATCGACCGCCCCGTCCGCCACATCGCCTTTGGCACCGGCCCGCACACCTGTATCGGGCTGCGGCTCGCCAAGCGCGAGATACGGATCGTCCTCGAAGTCATGCTCGCCCGCTTCGTCAACATCCGCTTGCCCGAGGGTGCGGGCTACGATTTCCACGCGAGCAACGTCTTCGGACTCGACCGGCTGCCACTGGCCTGGGACCGAGCCTGAATTTCGGCTTTCCTACAAGGACAGAAACAGTGAAGATCGCGATGCTCTTTCACATTGTGACAAACCTTTGATTCTCCCAAGAGAATCGCTTCCACAGCGCCTTCGCAGCCAACGATTTCCCATGCGCGATATGTGCAGCCTTGAAGAAGTTCCAAAAACCCGGCGCGCCGCTCCCAACCAGCACCGCCGTCGCTCCACTGCCTCTCGCACGTGTACCCTTGCCCTGCGGCCCTGAATCGCTAGAGAGGCCCAAACTCAGGCACGACGCAGCCGCTAGAAACGGGGCATTTCCATGGCGACCTTCACCCTTCCCAAGAACTCCGTGATCACCAAGAAGGGCAAGGTCCACCGCGCCGAGGGCGCCAGCCGGGTCAAGAAGTTCACCGTCTACCGCTACGATCCCGACAGCGGCGAGAACCCGCGCTACGACACTTTCGAGATCGATCTCGACAACTGCGGTCCGATGGTGCTCGACGCGCTGATCAAGATGAAGAGCGAGCAGGACCCGACGCTCACCTTCCGCCGCTCGTGCCGCGAGGGCATCTGCGGCTCGTGCTCGATGAACATGAACGGCCGCAATGGCCTCGCCTGCACCACCGCGATCGAGGACCTCAAGGGCGATGTCCGCATCACCCCGCTGCCACACATGGAAGTGATCAAGGACCTCGTCCCCGACTTCACCCACTTCTACGCCCAATACGCCTCGATCCGCCCCTGGCTGCAGACCGTCTCGACGACCCCGTCGGGCAAGGAACGCTTGCAGAGCCCCGAGCAGCGCGAGAAGCTCGACGGCCTCTATGAGTGCATCCTCTGCGCCTGCTGCTCGACCTCGTGCCCGAGCTACTGGTGGAACAGCGACAAGTTCCTCGGCCCGGCGATCCTGCTCCAGGCCTATCGCTGGCTGGCCGACAGCCGCGACGAGATGACCGGCGAGCGGCTCGACGAGCTGGAAGATCCCTTCCGCCTCTATCGCTGCCACACGATCATGAACTGCGCCAACGTCTGCCCGAAGGGCCTGTCGCCGGCGCGCGCGATCGCCGAGATCAAAAAGATGCAGGCCGAACGGCACGTCTGAGGACCTGCCGTGGCCAACGCGCCGCTGACGAATTTCGTCCACGAGCCCGATCCGGACAATCCGGGCTGGTCGCGCTGGCGCATTGCCGATGCGGCACGCTTCAACGAGGCCGTGCTAGGCAAGCAGATCGTCCGCGCGGAGGGCGACAGCACTTGCCGCATGCGGATGATCCCGCGCGACCCGCTCCACACCAATTCGGCCGGACGTGTCCACGGCGCGATCACGCTCAGCCTGATCGACGTTTCGCTGTTCTCCGCGATGTATGTCCTGCGCGGCGTCGACGCCGGCCGCTCGGTCACTGTCGACCTGACGACGCAGTTCATCGGCGCGGGTGACGCCACGCGGCCGCTCGATTCGGTCGTCGAACTGCTGCGCGAGACGCACCGCATGGCCTTCCTGCGCGGACTCGTGGTCCAGGATGGCGACATAGTCGCCTCGTTCACCGCGACGATCCGCAAGCCGTCCAAAGCCGCATGACCGGCCTTCTCGCCCGCTACGAAGCGCTGATCGCCTCGGGCGAACTGCGCCCCGACGCCGAACAGGAAGCCGCAGCCGAACGGCTCGAGAAGCTGCAGCGCGAACTCGAGCGCGCGCCAACCGGCGGACTGCTCGGCAAGCTGCTTGGCAAGAAGCGCGAAAGCCCGCGCGGCGTCTACATGTGGGGCGGCGTCGGGCGCGGCAAGTCGATGCTGATGGACCTGTTCCACGACAGCCTGAAGATCGACGAGAAGCGCCGCGTCCACTTCCACGCCTTCATGCTCGAAGTCCACGCGCGGCTGCGCGAGGAGCGCAAGAAGGAACAGGGCGATCCGATTCCCCCGGCCGCCGCCGCGATCGCGAAAGACCTCCGCTGCCTCGCCTTCGATGAGATGGTGGTCAACAATTCGGCCGATGCCATGATCATGAGCCGGCTGTTCACCCAGCTCGTCCACGAACACGGCGTCACCCTGGTGACCACCTCGAACCGCGCACCTTCGGAGCTCTACAAGGACGGCCTCAACCGCGAGCATTTCCTGCCCTTCATCGCGCTGATCGAGCAGGAGCTCGACGTGCTGACGCTCAACGGCCCGGTCGATTACCGGCTGCAGCGCCTGGGCGGCATGGCGACCTGGCACATGCCGCTGGGCGAAGAAGCAACGGCACAGGTGCGCGAGGCCTTCTTCCGGCTGACCGACTATTCGCCCGAAGACAGCGAGCATGTGCCCTCGGCCGACATCGATGTCGGCGGGCGCATGCTGCACGTTCCCAAGAGCCTCAAGGGCGTTGCCGTGTTCAGCTTCAAGCGGCTTTGCGGCGAGGCACGCGGTGCCGCCGACTATCTCGCCATCGCCCGCGCCTATCACACGGTGATCCTGGTCGGCATTCCCCGGATGGGACCCGACACGCGCAACGAGGCTGCACGCTTCGTGACGCTGATCGACACGCTCTACGAGCACAAGGTCAAGCTGCTGGTCGCAGCCGATGCCGCGTCGGAAGATCTCTATGATGCGGGGACCGGCGGCAACGCCAGCGGCCGCTTCGAATTCGAGCGCACGGTAAGCCGTCTCAACGAAATGCAGAGCGCCGACTACCTGGCGCTCGGCCACGGCGAGGACTGACGCCGAAACAGCAGGAGGACGCGCATGATCGTTGCCACTACCGAGAACGTCGCCGGCCATCGCACGGTCGAGAGCCTCGGCCAGGTCTTCGGCGTCGTCGTTCGCAGCCGGGGCCTCACGGGCAACATCGTCGCGGGTCTGCGCACCATCTTTGGCGGAGAAATCAAGGAATACACCGCCCTGGTCGAAGATACGCGCCGGCATGCGATCGACCGGCTCGTCGCCAACGCCCGCGCGATGGGCGCCGACGCGGTGGTCATGATGCGCTTCGATTCCGGCTCGATCGGCCAGGCGATGAACGAGGTGGTTGCCTACGGAACCGCGGTGCGGCTCCAGCCCGAATGACGCGCAACGCACGGATCGTCGGTTATGCGATCGGCCTTGCGCTGCTCGCCGGCGGCGGGGCGCTATGCATCGTCGACGCCGGCGGCGGGATCGGCTTGCTGATCCTCGGAGCGCTGATCGCAGCCGGCATCGCGCTGGAGCCGCGCTATGGCCGGCCGCGCGACACAGCTCCTCCTTCTGGCAATTGGCAGCGCACCGGAGAGCGTTTCGTCGACGACGAGAGCGGCGATCTGGTCGAAGTTTGGTACAATCCCGCGACGGGCGAACGCCGCTACACGCAAGCAGACAGCTAGCTGGCCTTTGCGAGTTGCGCCTGCCGCGCCTGGGCACCGGCAAGCCGCTGCATCAGCTTGAGATCCTGCTCGCGCAGTTGCAGCGCGGCGTCGGCCCAAAGATCGACGATCTCGTAATATTCCGACATCGCGATCGGCGTCGCGGCGCGCATGGCCCGACGCGCGTTGACCAGTCCCGCGTGGCGGCGATCCGACTTGGCCATGAATTCACGCACAGCAGCCACACCTTCGCCCGCGGGCGCAATCTGGTGGACGATGCCGAGATCGTACATGTCCTCGGCCGTATAGGTCTCGTTCGACAGGATGATGCGATCGGCCATCGCAGCGCCGAGCTTCCGCGAAAGGATCGCATGGGCGCCCATGCCGGGGAACAGGCCGAACGTGACCTCGGGCAGGCCGAAAGTAGACCCGCGCTCGGCAATGATGAAGTCGAACGAAAGCAAGGCTTCGAAACCACCGCCCAGCGCCTGCCCCTGGACCAGGCCGATCGTCAGCAGTGGCAGATCGAGCGCGTGCATGTTGCGGTTGAGAATTTCGACGCAGCGATAGCCGTAAGCTGCCAGTCCTTCACGGTTCCGTTCGCGGATCAGGCCATGAAACAGGGCGAGATCGCCGCCGAAGCAGAACACGCCGGGCGCACGGCTGCCGAGAACCAGATAGCGCAGCGGTACCCGGTCGGGGCCGAAGCTCTGCTTGATAAGTCCCTGCCACTGTTCGAAGTCCGCCAGCAAAGTCGGCGTAAAACTGGGCCGGTCCTTAGGGCGCATGAAGCTCCAAAGCGACTGGTTGCGTTCGTCGTAAAGAACGTCGAGCTCGTCGAGATTCAGAAGCCGTTCGGGCACTGCAAGCCGCTGATTGGACTCTTCGAGCAGGTGCTCGACACCGTCGCGCAGGGGGATCGCCGGCACTTCCTCCAGCCCCCTGTTCTCAGCCCGCCTATCAAGATCGCCACCAAGCCGATCCATAACTACCCCGCTAACGAACCCGACCTGCCCAGCGCATTTATGTTTCGCGGCACACTTCAGAATCTACGCGAGCAGGGAGTCCCTTGGCAAAGAGATTTTAACCATGAACGCCCCCTTTCGGTACGGTACTATCCGCAAAGCTCCCACGCGCGACTCATTTTTTTACTTGCTAGTGTTATTTATGTCACAAAGCGTTGCTGGCTATGGGTAGTTGGCCAGCGCGCGCGCCAAGTGGCGGATTTCCTGATAAAAATCTGTATCCTGTATGACTGGATTCGAACTAGGCACAATCTGTGGACTTCGAGTCGCCTAAGGGAATCCTGGGCAAGTCCAACCCGCAACGCGTCCTGACGATGCTGTTCCCGTCTCGTTCGCACCGCGCAGGAAAGCCTATCCACCAAAAAAGTCAGCCAGCGACGCCAAGCCGCCCGAGCGATCTGTCGAGCATGAGCAACTGCCACAGCAGGCGCGAATTATCGACGCGGCCGGCGATATGCGCCGCGGCGATCTCGGCGACGGCCCCGCTTTCGAACCAGCCTGTTCGGGCCAGCGCGGCGCCCTCGCCGATTGCCCTCGCTTCAGCCGCCAGCGGGCCACGAAACCACTCCGCGATAGGCGTGACGAAGCCCTGCTTGGGGCGGTAGAGGATGTCGTCGGGCAGATAGCGGCGCATCGTCCGCTTCATCAGCCACTTGCCCTGCCCAGCTTGCGTGCGCAGCGGCTCGGGCAGGCTGGCAGCGAATTCGATCAGGCGATGGTCAAGCAGCGGCTCGCGCGCCTCCAGGCTCACCGCCATGCTCGCACGATCGACCTTGGTCAGAATATCGCCGGGCAGCCAGAACTTGAGGTCGGCATATTGCGCGCGGTCCAACCCCGAACGCGCCGGCGCTCGGCGCATGAGTTCCTCAAGCGGCTGCTCCCCGCGATAGTCCCCCCGCAAGCGCTGGAAATCGGGCGAATAGATGCGGTCGCGCAGTTCGGGCGGGGTCACCGACAGCGAGCGAGCGTAGCCCTCCTCGCTGCTCGCCGCGAGCGACAGGAAGGTCGACTTGGCCCGCAGCGCGCGCGGCGCCCAGTCGGCCTTGGGGTAGGCCGCCCCGAGCGCACCGAAGACCGGCCGCCGCAGCCCCAACGGCAGCAGCCCGCGCAAGCGATCCTCATTCCGCTGGAAGACATGGCGCCGATAGCCGGCCAGCGCTTCGTCGGCCCCGTCGCCCGACAGTGCAACGGTGACGTTCTCGCGCGCCAACTGGCAGACCCGCCAGGTTGGCAGCGCCGAGGCATCGGCGAAAGGCTCATCGAACATCGCCGCCAGATCGTCGATCGCGGTGAAATCGTTCTGCGAAACGGTGCGGCTGCGATGATCGGTATGGTAGCGGTCAGCGATCTGGCGAGCGTAGCCCGTCTCGTCTAGCGCCGCGACGTCGAAGCCGATCGAACAGGTCTTGACCGGGCTGGCGCTCGATTCGGCCATCAGCGCGACGACGCTCGAGCTGTCGACCCCGCCGGACAGGAAAGCCCCCAGCGGCACGTCGGCAGCCATCCGCGAGGTTACCGCCTGGCGCAGCAGGTGCAGCAGTTCGGCCTCGAGATCGGCGGTGCTGCCCTTGCGGCGCTCGGCGAAGGAAACGTCCCACCACTGCACCGACTGCGGCATCGGTGCGTCGTGGCGCAGTAGCAGATAGTGGCCCCCCGGCAGCTTCTGAACCCCCTTGAGGATCGACCGGCTGTCCGGGACGTATCCCCAGGTCAGATAGTCTTCCACCGCCAACGGATCGGCCTCGCGCCGCAACAGCGGGTGCGCAGTCAGCGCTTTCAGTTCCGAGCCGAAGATCACGCTGCCGTCGGCCAACGGCGCCAGGAACAGCGGCTTCACGCCCAGCCGGTCTCGTGCGAGGAACAGCGTGCGCTGGCCGAGATCATAGATCGCAAAAGCGAACATGCCGTGGAGCCTGGACAGGCAATCGACACCCCAGCGCTGCCAGGCGGCGAGGATCACCTCGCTGTCGCCGTCGGTGTGGAACATCGCGCCGCCCTTGCGCAGTTCCTCGCGCAGCTCGCGGTAGTTGTAGATCTCGCCGTTGAACACGAGCATCGCGCGGCCGTCGGTCGAGGCCATCGGCTGCGGCGAGCCGGCGAGGTCGATGATCGACAGCCGACGGTGGCCGAGGCCGACGCCGGGCGCGGTCCAGACGCCCTTGCCGTCGGGACCGCGGTGCGCGATCGCGTCGCACATGCGCTCGACCCGCGCCGGATCGACCGGCTTGGGCGTCGATAGATGAAATATCCCCGCAATCCCGCACATAGGCGCCGGACCTAGCGGACGCCGGCGGTGCGGTCCATCCACCGGTCAGTGGGACCGATCGCGCGCAGGAAGGCGTCCATCGCAGGCTGGGCAGGCTTGCCCTCATGATCCTCGGCCGAGAGGATCAGCATCGTCGTCGGGCGCGGACGCAGCAGCAGCCGATCGGCCATCGCCGCCAGCTTGAGCCGGGCATTGCTGCCCGTGGTGAGATCGCCGATTCGGTACCAGCTATAGGCCAGCCGCTCGACGCTGCCTTCGGCGAGCAGCCGATCGGTCTTAGCGTCGTCAACCGCGGGGCCAGGCGACTGCCAGGCCCAAGTGCCGCCGGGTGGCAAGGCGCCCTGCCCGAAGCCCCCGGCCTCCCGGCCATCACCCTGCGAGCCATAGACCGCGATGAAAACGTCGACCTCGCGCCCTTGGGCGTCGGCATAACGGCCGAGCAGGCGATGATCGGCGCCCTGGGCGAGCGGCGCCCAGCTGACCCGCGGCGCGTAGGGAACGCGGTGCCATCCCGGCACGGGCGGCAACATGATCTCGCGCGGCAGCGGTGCCGACGAGGCATCGGCGGCGCGTGCCCAGGCCTGACCAGCAAGCAGTATGACGACGAGGCTGAGCAGCGCCGTTGCAAAGCCGATGCGCATCGTTTCCAGACGGGCGAGAAGCGGCGATGCCTCGATCCGCGCGATGTCCAACGGCGGTTGATCGAGCGGCCGGTCGAAGAAACGCCACGACAGTACAAGGACCAACGCGATGACTACCGCGAAGAATATCCAGCCATAGACGAGGTGGTCGAAGCCCGAGGCCTTGTCGGCACCCACGAACTGCGCGGCGAAGACCGTCGCCCAGGCACGCACGCCGTTGGCCAGCACCGGCACGACGAGGCAGACCGCGAGGAAAGCGCCGCGCCGCCCCCAGCTGGTAAAGCAGACACCCGCGGCCAGCACGCCGAACGCTGCCATCGCGATGAGGAACTTCACCCCCGAACAGGCTTCGGCCACTTCGAAGAGCCCTGCCGGCGTGTGGATGAACACCCCGTCGATGACCGCGGAAATGCCGCTCAGATGGACGAGCGCGATGGTGATACCCGCGGTGATCATCTGCAGCGACGGCACGAGTTCGTCACCGAACGGGACGAGGAATGCCATGTAAGCCAAGGGAAATGCTAGCGCCGTGCCGACACGCGGGCCAAGCAGTGCGAGCACCGAAGCGGCCAGCAGCGCAAGAGCTCCGGCTTGGCGCGCGACGGAGAGCCCGGCGAACTCGCCGAGCACCCACATAAACCCGGCTCCCAGCGCCAGGACCAGTCCGGGCCACCAGCCCTGCGGTGTCAACCGCGCGAGCTGCGGCAGGCGTTCGTGCACCAGCCAGGCGACGATCACGGGAACCAGCAAGATGTGGTTGTAGGTCGAGATATTCCACCACTGGTCGGCCATGGCCATCCAGTCGGGCAGAAGCAGGATGAAATTGGCCACCCACGCCAAGGCAAGCAAGGCGAGCGGCTGACGCCAAGGCGCCGACAGGCTGGCGAAGAGTCCGGGGCCCGCGCGTAGCCGCGCGGCTAAATCAAGCGGCATCGCGCTCCGCTCCCCGTGGACCCACCATGATCGCGGCCAACGGCTCCAGCGCGGCGTCCCAACTGGCGTGGTCGAGCACGAAGCTGCGCGCGGCCAGCCCCAGCGCGCGGGCACGCACCGGCTCGTCGAGCAGCGCGAGGATTGCCTGCGCCAGAGCCTCGTCATTTTCGGCAACCACGAAATGCTCACCATCGCAGGCGGAGATGCCGGTGGCAGCCTCCCCGCTGACCACGACGGGAAGCGCCATAGCCATGGCTTCGAGCACCTTGTTCTGGACCCCGCGCGCGATCTCCAACGGGATCAGCGCATGAGTCGCCGCGGCAAGCCAGGGACGGATGTCGTCGACCCGGCCCCAGATATGGCAGCCGTTCTCACCGTGCCACGCGCGAAGTTCGGCAGGCGGATTGCGGCCGACGACATGGAAGGTCGCGTCGGGCCGTACCGCACGGATCGCGGGCAGGATGCGGTCGATCACGCGGCGCACGGCATCAACATTGGGGGCATAGTCCATCTGCCCGGTGAAGATCAGCCGCGGCCCCGAGCAGGCCAGCATGCGCGGCTCCGGCGCGACCATTGCCGGATCGTAGGCGATGCAGTCGATGCCGTTGCCCAGCGCGCGAACGTAGGCGTAATGTCCCGTGGGAAGCCGCGAGCGGAACAGCGAAGCCTCTGCGGGCGATACCAGCAAGGTCACCGCCGCACGCGCCGCCAGCCGCGCTTCCTCGGCGGCCAGCAGCTTCGCCTCGCGCATTTCGACCCAACCCATCGGGCTGGAACGCTTGCGGGCATAGGCCTCGAATTTCGCCGAATCGACATCGACGAGGTCAAGGACCAGCCGGCCCGTGAAGGTCTTGGGGACATATTGCCCCATCTGTCCCGAGAACACGTAGATCGCCGAGATCGGCCGGGTAGCCAAGACATCGGCGACATAGGTAGCCAGTGCCCGGTCATGAAAAGCGGTGAGACTGACCGGCTGATGCGCAGCAAGGGCTTGAACTGCGGCCAGCGCCAGCGGCTTCGAGCGGCGACGCAGGCGATAGGACGCCGCGAGCGCCGACAGGCTGGCTTCCTCCGCGAAATCGGCCTCGTCGTCGGCGAAAGTCGCGACATGGACCGGCGCCAGCTTCGTCAGGGCCTTCAGGATATGGTGCGAGCGGATTTTGTCGCCGCGATCGGGGGGGGAACGGCAGGCGATGCGCAATGAACAGGATTTCGCCCATTATCCTAGGCCCCGGGCGATCAGCGGCCCGAGCCGGTTGGCGAGTGCCAGCGGCAAGCGCTGCCATATGGCGATCTGCAGTGAGTGCTTGGCACTGGTCGGATCGGCATTGCGCGGCGCGGCGCCGGGCGCGGTCCAAGCGGCATATGTCAGCGGTTCGGGCTCGAAGCCCCAGTTACGCTTGAAATGGTAGGCGCCGCTGTTCGTCTTGGAGCGGCCGAAGTCGAAATGGCTGCAACCGCACCGGCGGGCGTGGAGCATCAGCTCGAAATACATGCGGTCGTTGGCGCGCAGCCCGCGCGCCGCATAGGTGCCGCCTCCCCAATAGGGCATGACCGCGCCGCGATGGTAGAGTGACAGCACGCTCGCCACAGCGTCGCCTTCGTGACGGACGGTGAGGATATCGGCATCGGCGCCGAAGCGATCGAGCACAGCATCGAACAGCGCGCGCGGGAACACCGGCGTGCCGAGGTTACGCACGCTTTCGGCATAGACGGCATAGTGGGCATCGCGGTCGCGTAGCGCGGTGCCGATCTCGATCTCGAACTCGTTCGCCAAGCCCTTGCGCACTTCGGCGCGCTGCTTGCGCGGGATGGCGAGCAGCTGCGCCTCGTCGTCGGCTGCGAGCGGCGTCACGAAACCGCAGTGCGATTCGGTCTTGAGCGTCCAGCCGGCGCGCTTCTGCGGCAGCACGCCGCCGCGCAGTTCGATCGCCGGGCAGGAACGGCGCTCGGCCAGTTGCTCGGCGAAAGCGAATATCGCTGTGCCATCGACGCCCTCGGCGACCAGTAGGCCACCGTCGACGGCAAAGCCGCTCGAAGCGAGCAAACGGCCGAAGATCGGCGAATGAATTTCGCTGAGCGGCAGATAGGCAGCAATCTCGCCATGCCGCTCGGCGACCAGCGCCAACGCGGCGTTACCTGTTCCGGCGGCGACGGACTGGAGCCAAGCGCTCGTATGAAACGGCGTGCCCTCGACATGCGCAGCGACAAAGGCATCGATCCGCACCGCCTCGTTGGCGTCGGCCAGATCGACGATGCGAACGCGCTCGCGCGGCGGGGTGAAGGGCGCGTTCATGCGGCTAGCGGCACGGCTTTCGCCGCCTCGCGCTCGGCCAGGGCGTCCATTCGCCCCCAGGAGAAATCTCCGATCAATTGCCGCAGCTTGCCATCCATAGCTGTAAGATTGGTGTAATGGCGCAGCTTCGACTTCATCGACGCGTTGGGCACGCGCGGCTGGCCGGGATCGATCTCCCAGGGATGGAAATAGAACACCGCCGGCCGCTCGTCGCGGCGGTTCACCTGGCGGATGGCCCAGCGCGAGAAAGCATAGGGAAGCACGCGGAAGAAACCGCCCCCGCCCGCCGCGAGCCGCCGCCCGGCGAACTCGGCGGTGGTCACGGGAATCTCGATCAGGTCGGCTCCGGCCAGCGGCCTGAAGGCGAAGCGCGGCGCCTCGCGCCAGCCATAATGGTCATGCGCGATCGGCGCGACGCTCGAACTGTAGGTAAAGCCCTGCTCTGCCAGTTCGGCGAAAGCCCAGGGCGTGCGCTGGTCGATAGAGAAGCTCGGCGCGCGATAGCCGCTGACCTTGGCGCCCGAGGTATCCTCGATCGTCTTGCGGCTCATCTCCAGGTCGATCCTGAAGCTGTCGCGGTCCATCTGGAAGACACGGGCGTGGTCCCAGCCGTGGCTGGCCATCTCGTGCCCGGCATCGGCGATCCGACGCATCAGCGCAGGATAGCGCTTCGCCACCCAGCCGAGCGTGAAGAAAGTCGCCAGCACCTCGGCTTCGGCGAACATATCGAGGATCATCTCGCAATTGCGCTCGACCCGCATCGACAGCGTATCCCAGCTGCCGCGGTCGATCACCCGCTCGAAGGCGCCGACCTGGAACCAGTCCTCGACGTCGACCGAAAGGCCGTTGATGGGACGCACGGGATTCACGGCTCGGTTCTCCCGAAAAGGATCAGGCGGCGGCGCGAGCGCCATTCTCCGTCTCGATCCACTCGATCAGCATGGTCAGCGTGTGGCGGACGGCGCTCTCCTGCTCGAGGAGCTGGCCTTCGAGCGTCGAGACGCGGTCCTGCAAAATGGCGATCTCGCCGCGATTGCTCGGCTCGGCATTGTTGGCGAGTTCGATGATCGCGTGCTGCAGCTCGGCAATCTGCGCGTCGCGCTGCGCCAGGGCTTTTTCGAGCTCGGCGCCAGCAACGCCCGGCACAGCCGCAGCCGTAGCGGCGACGGGAGCCGGAGCGGGCACCGACACGCGCGCGGGCGCACCGTCCTGGCCAAGCTCGGCGAGAACCTGCTGCAGCATGGCCCCGTCGATCCGGCTGCGCCGGTCGACCGCGCCGAGCATCAGCAGCCGGTTGACGATCTGGTTGATCCGCCGCGGCACGCCGCCGGTCGCGGTATAGATCTCGGCGAAAACGCGCTGGTCGAAGCTCGGATTGCCCTCCCAGCCGACGCGCTTCATGCGGTGTTCGATATAGGCCTGGACCTCGTTGGCCTCCATGGCCTCGAGGTGATGCGTCGCGATCACGCGCTGGCGCAGCTGTTCGAGCTCGGGATGTTCTAGCAGCGTGCCGCGGAACTCGGGCTGGCCGAGCAGCAAGGTCTGCAGCAGCGGGTGCGAGCCAAGCTGGAAGTTCGACAGCATGCGCAGCTCTTCGAGCGCCCCGATCGACAGGTTCTGCGATTCGTCGACGATCAGCAGGCAGCGGCGACCGGCCCGAGCCTCGTCGTGCAAGAAACCCTCGATCGCGCCGAGCGCCGCGGCCTTGTCGTGCCCCTGCACGCGCAGGCCGAAGGACTGGGCGACGACATGGATCAGTTCCTCGCTGTCGAGCTTCGAAGTAACGATCTGCGCCGCGGTGAGCCGCACCGGATCGATCGTCGCCATCAGGTAGGCGACCAGCGTCGACTTGCCCGCGCCGACCTCGCCGGTGATGACGACGAAGCCCTCGCTCTGGGCGAGACCATAGGACAGGTAGGACAGCGCCTTCCGGTGCGTCAGGCTTTCGAAATAGAACGCCGGATCGGGCGTAAGCTGGAAAGGCCTTCCGGTGAGCCCATAGAATTCGTCGTACATTGCCTGGTTCCTTCCCGCAGGCTCAGAAACTGTAACGGATGCCGAACAGCGCCGAAGCGATCCATTCGTCGGTCAGCGGTGCCTCGCGATCGATCCCGTTGATGCCCACTGCGGCACTCGCCGTCAGATGACGCGTCAGGTCGCGATAGTAAGATGCGGTTGCGCCGATCGCGGTCTCGTCGCCAGCGAAGCTCGATCCGCTCTGGAGCCAATTGGCGAAAACGTCGGCGCGAATGCCCGAGCTGGCGTCGAGCCGCTGGCTGACAAAGCCGGCAAGCCAATAGTTCTCGTCGATAACGCCGCTCGACGCGGCCAGCACGGTTCCCGGCGCACCAATGAACTTGCGCCGGTCATAGCCCGCACCGATACCTGCCTGCATGCGGCCGAAGTTCATGTTGTAGGTGGCCATCACGCCGCGCGCGCGGAAGACGGAGGAGCGGACATTCCCCAGTGAACCGGACAGACAGCTGCCGCCCTCAAGCGAGCTGACGCAGCCGGTAACGCCGCCAGACAGCGGATTGCGCACAGCCTCGAAGTCGGTCGGCAGACCGATCAACGACCGGTTGAGCTGGCCGCCGAAGCCCGAGACGTTGTCATAGACCGAGACGTTGAACGAACTGCGTGGCGACGGGGCGTAGGCCAAGCTGCCGTAATAGGTGGTCGAGCCATAGCGGCGGCCGATGTGGGCCTCGAGCGCGGTGCGGCGGCTCGGCCGCCAGATTACCCCGGCGTCCCAGATGAGGCCGCTGACGTCATAGGCCAGGATGCGCGGGGCCGACTTGTCGGTGACATAGCGGCCGTCGGCGCCGACCACCGGAACGCCGGCAGCGTCGCGCACGGCGTCACGGCCCGAGACCTGGACCTTCTCGTATCCGACGCCCCCGACGACGGCGAAGGTGTTGGTCACCGGCACGGTCACGTCGGCGCGGGCCGAGAAGTCCTCGGCGCGCTGGTCCAGATTGGAGATGTCCTCGCGGTAGTACTTGGCACCGGCGCCGAGCCCGACGGGCAGGATCTGCCCGGCACTGACACCGGCATGCACGTCGGCGAGCTGGACCACGCTGTCGTCGAACACGTCGACCGGCGACTGGCCGGGCACCACCGTCAGCGCATCGGGCGATTCCACCTTGGTGTAGCCGATACGGTAATTGGCGTTGATCGCGACATCACCTGCATGGGTGCTGACCGAAGGCCCGGCATAGACCGAGTAGATCTGCGTGACGCTGTCGCCCTGGCTGAATGGCGATAGCACTGCGGAACCGTCCGGCTCGACACTGGAGCGGGCGGCGAGGCCGCCGGCATGCACGGTCACGCCGGGCACGACGGTCGCATAGCCGTTGGCGATGCCGCTGTAGATGTCGCCATCCTCGGCCCTGCCCCAGCCGAAGCGGTGCTCGTAGCGCAGCGAGACGCTGGCGCCGTTGTTCCGGCCCGCGACCGAGGCATCGACGCCCGCGGCAAGAACGGAGTAGGTCAAGGTATCGTCGCCAGGGGAAAGGCGCGCCGAGATGATCTGCGCCGCCTCGATATAGGGCGTCACCTTGACGCCATAGCTGCCTGAACCTTTCCCGCCGTGGCCGTGACGTGTGCCGGCGCCGTCCTTGCCGGACGCGGTCGGCGCGTCGGCGTCGTCGCTCGAACCGGCGCTGCTGCTGCCACTACTGCCGCTTCCGACGTTGCCATAGGGGATCGACTGCGCCGCCGCGACCAGCGGCAGCGCACAGGCTCCGACCGAGGCCAGCACGGCCAGTTTCCAGGGAAGGCGCGACGTCATGGTCATGCTCCGTAGCCGTAGTAGGCGCCGAAGCGGCGGCCACTCGGGCTGAAGTTGGCCGCGTTCAGCAGCAGCTGGATGTTGGGACAGCCTGACAGCAGCGAGATCGCATCCTCGAGCGACTGCTGACCGGTGCGGTCGGCGCGGCAGATGACGAGCGCCTGGCCGACATACTGAGCAAGTTCCGCAGCCGGCGATGCTGCCAGCGCGGGGGGCGAATCGAAGATCACGATGCGGTTCGGCGCGCCCTGGGTCAGGCGGTCGAGCACGGTCGCTGTACGCGAAGAGCTCAGGTATTCACTGTCCGATGTGGTGGCATCGCCGGCAGGCAGGACCTTGAGGCCCGGCACGTCGGTAGCGAGGACGAGTTCGGTGACGTCGAGCGAAGGATCGGCCAGCGCGTCCATCAGCCCGCGACCGCCCGGCAGGCCGAGCGCGCTCAGCACCGAGGGCTTGGCGAAATCGGCATCGACCAGCAGGACTTCGCTTTCCTTCTCGGCCGCGATCGACAGCGCGAGATTGACCGCGCAGTAGGTCTTTCCCTCGCCCGGATGCGGCGAGCAGATCAGCACGCGTTGGGCCTTCGCGTCACCGCCCTGGCGCTTGAGCTCGGCGGCGTTGAGCAGCAGCTGCCGCTTGACGATGCGGAACTCCTCGAGCGTCGCAGTGACATTGCCTTCGGGCACGATGAAGCCCTGGCGCCGCAGATGCTCGCGATCGACCCGGTGCGGACCGCCGGCAGCGATCGGCGACGGCTCAGCGGCCGGAGCGGGAACGATTTCTGCGACCGGTTCCGGCGCAATGGCAACGGGCTCCGGCTCGATGACTTCGGGCTCGAGCTCGACAACGACGGGATCGGGCTCGATTGCGGCCGGCATAAAATCTGGTTCAGGCTCTACGATTTCAGGCGCGGGTTCCGACTGATACCGCACAGGTTCGGGACGCACGATCGGCTTGATATCCAGCGGCGGTGGCGAAAGCTTGCCCCAGCCGAAGCTTTCGACGGCGCGCTCGATCAGCGAGGCGCCCGGAACTTCGACCGGCTGTTCGCCGTCCTGCGGCAGGGGGATCTTGGTCTGGTCGGTCATGCCACTCCCCTCAGGCCACCATGCTGCGCTGGATGAACTCGACCGCCATCAGCAGGACGAAGACCCCGCCGAGCGCACCCGCGCCTGCGAAAAACAGCTTCAGCTGACGCTGACGCGCCGCCTGGGCCGCTTCGGTCAGTGTGCGAGAGATCGCGCCCAGCACCGGCAGACCGATCGCCTTCTCGAGCTTAGTCGTGGTCGAGAACGAGCCGCGCAGCTGGCCGAGCGCGAAGGCCGCGCCGACACCGGCGCCGAGGCCGACGATGAGCACGCCGAGCAGCAGTACCGGGCGGTTCGGCGCGATGGGTGCGCGCGGCGTCGTCGGCGGATCGACCACTTCGAACTTCACCGCCTCGCGTTCGGTCTTCACTTCGCCGCGCAGGCGCAGTTCCTCGCGGTCCTGCAGAAGCTTGTCGTACTGTGCACGAAGCACGTCATAGTCGCGGCCGATCCGCTGCGCCTCGGCGGCAACCTCGGGATCGTTGATCTGGCGCGAGGTCAGATTGGCCACTTCGGTCTGCGTCATCGTGCGGCGCGCCTGGAGCGACTGTACGCTGGCCTCGCGGTCGGCCTTGATCGACTGGAGCGAGCTGTAGGCGGGATTGGGTACCCCGCCGAGATTGCCGTTGTCGCCCTGCGCCGCCGTGCGCAGCGCCGCGATCTGGTTCTTGACGTTTATGACGTCGGGATGATTGTCGGTCAGGCCGCGCGCGCGCATATTGGCAAGGTCGGTCTGGGCCAGGGCCAGTGCGTTCTTCGGGCCGCCCGTACCGGGCGCGCCCGGCAGCGTCGCCGGCGTGCCGGCAAGCTGGCCGTTGATCGCAGCGAGCGCGCTCTGTGCCCCGGCGAGATCGGCGTCGATCCCGCGCAGCTCGGTGCGCGCGGCCTCGAGCCGCTGGACGCCGCCGACACCGCCCGCGACCATGTCGGGGTTCTTCGCCTCGAACACCTGGCGGCGCTGTTCGGCCGCTTCGAGTTCCTTCTCGCGCTGGGCGAGCTGGCCGTTGACGAAAGTCAGAGTCTCGGTGACCTCGCCGCGACCGCCCGAGAGGTTCTCCTCGCGGAAGAGGTCGATCATCTTCTGCGCGATTTCCTGGGCCAGCTTGGCGTTCTGCGCCTCGGAGAGCGAGCTTTCGTGGGCTTCCGCGGTGATCTCAAAGATGTTCTCTTCGGTGCTCACCATCTTGATGCTCTTGCCGAGCTTGAGCACCGCGGCTTCCATTTCCTTCGGAGAATTCACCGAATCGCCGAGCCGGGTCGAGCGGACCACCTTCTCGAGGTTGACCGCGCTGGTCAGCGTCTGGCGGATGCGTTCGATGTCGCGCTTGCGGTCGGCCACGCCGATGCCGATCTGCTCGGCCAAGGCGTCATCGAGCTGGATGAAGATGCGGGCCTTCGATTCGTAGGTGTTGGGCACCATCGCCACGACCAGCCAGCCGAGCAGGCACACGACCCAGGCCACGCCCAAGGCCAGCCAGCGCCGGTTCCAGACGCCGTGCAGCGCGGAGAGGATTTCGTCGTAGAGCCCGTTCATCGCAGCGATCCGCCTCCCGCCCTCAGAACATGCTCTCGGGGATGATGATCACATCGCCCGGCATCAGCATCACGTTGGCGCGGGTATCGCCCTTCTTGAGAAGGTCGCCGAGCTTGACCGCGAATTCCTTCTGCTGGCCGCTAGTCTTGTCGAAGCGGACGAGCTTGGCGCGGTTGCCCGAAGCGAATTCGGACAGGCCGCCGACGGCGATCATCGCATCGAGCAGCGTCATGTTGGCGCGATAGGGCAGCGAGGCCGGCTTCTCGGTCGCGCCGACGATGCGGACCTGCTGGCTGAAGGTGCCGGCGAACTTGTTGACGATCACCGAGACCAGCGGATCCTGAATGTACTGCGACAGCTGGAGCTTGATATCCTCGGCCAGCATCGAGGGCGTCTTGCCCACGGCCGGCATGTCGGTGATCAGCGGCGTGGTGATGCGGCCGTCCGGGCGCACCTGGACATTGGCGCCGAGCTCGGGGTTGCGCCAAATGAACACGGTCAGCTCGTCGAGCGGGCCGATGACATATTCCTCGCCCGGGCCCTCCTGCATCGCCACGAAGGAAGCGGACGGCAACTCGGGCTTCGACGTGCTGGCGCAGCCCGTCAGCAGAAGGCTGGCAATGGCGCTCCCGGCAAGGAGCCGGACAAAGCGGTCGCGGGACATCGGTACATCCTCAACAGCACCGGACCGCGCGCAGGATCGAGCTATCCCACGCACAAATCAGGCGATTTCAGACGCAGCTATCGGGAAAAAGGGTAAATATAGCGTTAGGCTTGGCAGCTATTCGCGTCGGAACGGGACAGTCCGATGCCGCCGTCCCATTTCAGGACTTGGCGTTACTGTACCGCGAGTTCCGCCTGAAGACCCGTCCGATCGATCTTGCCGTTAGGTCCGATGGGCATGGCATCGCGCCAATGGATCTGCTTGGGCTGCATGAAGTTCGGTAGCTCCTGCATGAGCTTGCGCGGCAGTTCTGTTTCCGCGTCCGAGCTTCCGGGAAGCGCGCGAACCACCAGATGGACAGTCTGGCCAAGCCTTTCGTCAGGCAAGCCGAGCGCCACGGCTTCGGCCACCAGCCCAGTCGCGAGCGCCGCTTCCTCGATCTCCTGCGGGCTGATGCGATTGCCCGCGCTCTTGATCATCGCGTCGCGGCGCCCGACGAAATAGAGCAGGCCCTCGGCGTCACGCCGCACCCGATCGCCCGACCAGACGGCCATGCCGCCGTAGCGCGAGGCGGCTGGCGCTGGCTTGTAACGCTCGGCGGTGCGCCCGGCATCCTGCCAGTAACCCTGCGCGACCAGCGGTCCGCAATGGACCAGCTCGCCTTCTTCTTCGTCCGCAGAAACCTCTCCCAAATCATTGATAACGAGGATTTCGGCGTGAGGGATGGCTTTACCCATCGAAGTTGGATGCGTGTCGACCAGCACGGGATCGAGGAAGGTCGAACGGAAAGCCTCGGTCAAACCGTACATCGCAAATAGCCGCGCCTGCGGGAACAGCGCGCGCAGCCGGCGCACGAGATCGGGCGTCAGCGCGCCCCCACTGTTGGTCAGCCGGCGGAGCATCGCGCGCGTTTCGTCGGGCCAGTCTAGTTCGGAAAGCTGGACCCAAAGCGGCGGCACCGCTGCGAGCGTAGTTATGCCATGGCGTTCGACCGCCTTGATGACGTCGCGTGGCGTAAGGTAGTCGAGCGGAACTAGGCTCGCGCCGGCGTACCAGCTCGAAAGCAGCTGGTTCTGGCCATAGTCGAACGACAAAGGCAGAACCGCAAGCGTGCGGTCGTCATGTGTCAGTTCCAGATAGCTGGCGACGCTTTCCGCGCCGAGCCACATGTTCGCATGGCTGAGCATCACCCCCTTGGGCCGCCCGGTCGAACCGCTGGTGTAGAGGATCGCGGCGAGATCGCCGGGGTGCGCTTCCGACCGCGTCAGTTCACAGCCCAGCGATCCGGCTTCGGAAAGCGCATCGGCTTCCAAGACTACTTCACAGCTATCGGGCACATCTCCTTGTTCCAGGCTGGAAAGCCGAGCCGGCGTACCGATGATCATCAGCGAACCGCTGTCGCCGAGAATATGCGCGACCTGCGCATGCTTGAGCAGCGGATTGATCGGCACGTGGACGAGGCCCGCCCGCGCTGCGGCGAGCGGCATCAGGCAGGTCAGTTCACCCTTGGCCGCCCAGGTCGCGACCCGTGCGCCCTTCTCTGGCACGCGCTGGCTCAGCCAGCCCGCCAGGAGGGAGACACGCGATCTTAAGGCCTTGTAGCTAAGCGTCTCTCCGCGCAGCACGAGCGCGGGGGCCTCGTCGGCTCCCCGAAGCGCGAGGTGGTCGAGCGACCGGGTCGTGGTTTCGGGTTCCGCGCGCAAGGCTGCTGAACACTCCAAGTGTGGGGGAAAAGGCGGGTGATCGCCATCGAATATCACGCCGATCTTAAGGAAGTGCAATCGGACGCGACGCTCGCGGCCCTGCTTTCCCCAGAGATGCAGCATGCCCCTTTCGACCGCCTCGCATGGTGGCAAGGGCTCGCCGATCATTGCGGGCTAGAGCCGCTGCTCGCCGTGGCACGCGACGGCGATGCCGCCGCCGTGCTGCCCTTGCAGCGCGCCGGCGGTCAGCTCTCGGGGCTCGCCAACTGGTATAGCTTCCGCCTGCGGCCGGTTTCATCGCCCGGTTCCGATGTCGCCGGGCTTCTGACTGCCCTTGCCCGCGATCTCGCCCGGCGGGCGCCCCGCGTGACACTGTCGGGCTTACCGCAGGAAGACGGCAGCGCCGACCTCACCGAAGCCGCGTTCCGCAAGGCCGGTTGGGTCGCGCTGCGCGAAGCTTGCGACACGAACCACGTTCTCCACCTCGCGGGCCGCAGCTACGACGAATACTTGGCAGGCCGCCCCGGCCCCCTGCGCACCACGCTGAAGCGCAAGACCAGCAAGGTCGAAACACGCATTCTCAATCATTTCGATGACGAAGTATGGGCAGACTATGAGGATATCTACGCCGAAAGCTGGAAACCATCCGAAGGCTCTCCCGACTTCCTGCGCGCTTTCGCCCGGGCGGAAGGCGAAGCAGGACGGCTGCGTCTCGGCGTAGCCCATGCCGAAGGCCGCGCGGTGGCCGCGCAGATGTGGACCGTCGAACGCGGCACGGCCTTCATCCACAAACTGGCGCACCGCGAGGAAGCCAAGCCGCTTTCGCCCGGCACGGTGCTTAGTGCCGCGCTGTTCCGCCAGGTCATCGATGAAGACAAGGTCACGCTCGTCGACTTCGGCACGGGCAACGACGGCTACAAGCGCGACTGGATGGAAGAGGTCCGCCCGCGCTACCGACTCGAGATGCTGCGCCCCGAAGCGCCCGGGAACTGGCCTTTTCTCGCCAAGCGCGCGCTCAAGCGCCTTGCGGCTGGCGGTAACCATGGTTAGAGGCCCGGCACTTTCACCCATCCTGTGCCCGGATCTGGGCCGAGAGAGGCCCATGACCGATACCGACCAGCTTCTGCGCCGTATCCTCACCGACGTCCTGGGCCTCAAGGCAGGCCAGGCCGAGGGCTTTGACGCAGACACCGGTCTGTTCGGCCATCTTCCCGAACTCGATTCCATGGCCGTCGCCGGCCTGCTGACCGAAATGGAAGACCGCCTCGATATCGTGATCGAGGACGACGAGATCGACGGCGAATTGCTGGAAAGCTACGGCTCGCTGCTCGCTTTCGCCGAGGCCAAGCGCGCCACGGCGTGACGCCCGTTCTCTGGCCCTGCCCTTTGCCTGACGGCGGCAGCGCCGAGGAATATGCCCTTACCTTCGACCAGGGCCGCGACAAGCGGCTGCTGATCGTGCCCGCGCTGTTCGACGAGGCCAACCGCATGCGGCGCTTCACCGTAGAGGTGATGCGCCGGCTCGATGGCGCCGGGATCGACAGCTTTTTCCCCGACCTTCCGGGCTGCAACGAAAGCCTCGAGCCGCTCGAAACCCAGACGCCGGCGCGTTGGCGTGAGGCCATGAGGTCAGCCGCCGCGCATTTCGGCGCAACGCATGTAATGGGTGTCCGCGGTGGCGCCCTGTTGACCCCCGAAGACCTGCCAACCTGGCACTATACCCCCGCCAAGGCCGCCTCCATCCTGCGTCAGCTGATCCGCTCGCGCATCCTGACGGCGCGGGAAGCGGGCATCAGCGAGAGTCAGGAAGGGCTGATGGAAACCGGCCTCGCCGAAGGGCTCGAACTCTCTGGCTTCCGGCTTGGTGCGGCGTTCCTGCGCGAATTCCAGGCACTGACACCTCCGGTCGGCGCCTCCGAGATCGCCCAGGACACAATCGGCGGCGGCGGACTCTGGCTGCGCGCCGAGCCCGACGAGGACCGGCAGCAAGCCGATGCGCTGGCGGCCGCGCTCGCGATCGGGATCAAGGTATGAGCCGGCGACATGTCAGCTTCGCCTGCGAAGGTGCGACGCTGGTCGGCACGCTCGACAGCGCCGATGGCTCCACAGGCCTGTTGCTGGTCAGCGGCGGCAACGAATTGCGCTCGGGCGCCTGGGCGGGACAAGCGCTGCTCGCCGCGCGGATTGCGGAAGCAGGCCATCCGGTGTTCCGCTTCGACCGGCGCGGCGTTGGTGACAGCGAGGGCGTCAACGGGGGTTTTCGTAGCAACGCGCCCGACATCGCCGCGGCCCTGGCCGCATTTCGCGCCGAGCAACCGGGCCTGACGCGCGTAGTAGGCTTCGGCAATTGCGACGGCGCGAGCGCGCTGATGCTCGCTAAGGGAGCGGAGCTCGACGCTCTGGCTCTGTCCAACCCCTGGACGATCGAGAGCGACGATGCCCCGCCCCCGCCCGAGGCGATCCGTGATCACTACAAGCGCCGGGTCAGCGATCCTGCGGCCCTACTGCGGTTGCTGACGGGCAAGGTCTCGCCGGGCAAGCTGATCGCGAGTCTGCGCGACGCGCTGCGCAAACCGCCACCGCCGAGCACCTTGGCGCAGGACATGGCCGCCGGTATTGCCGGTTTCGCCGGCCCGATCCGCTTCCTCGTCGCCGAACGCGACCGCACGGCGCAGGCCTTCATCGCCGCCTGGGACAAGGCCGACACGCGCATCCGCCGCTGCCGCGAGGCGACGCACAGTTATGTCGAAACCTCGGCGCGCGACTGGCTCGCCGATCACCTGATCGAAATGCTGCGCGCCTAGCCCGCCGCAGCGGCCAACTTGACCGCTTCGAACTCGCGCTCGGCAAGGAAGCGCTCGGCATCGAGCGCGGCCATGCAGCCCGTGCCGGCGGCGGTCACCGCCTGGCGGTAGGTGTGGTCCATGACGTCACCGCAGGCGAAGACGCCCGGGATCGCAGTCTTGGGCGTGCCCGGCTCGACGACGATGTAGCCGCTGTCATCGAGCTGGAGCTGGCCCTTGAACAGCTCGGTCGCCGGGGCATGACCGATCGCGACGAAGGCGCCCTGAGCATCGAATTCGCTCTGCTCCCCGGTAATCATGTCGGTCAGCAGCAGTGCACGCAACGCACCTGTCGCCTCGTCATGCAGGAAGCGCTCGACCTTCTTGTGCCAGAGCGTTGAAACATGCGGGTTGGCCTCGAGCCGGTCCTGCAGGATCTTCTCGGCGCGCAACGTGTTGCGGCGGTGGATCAGGGTGACGTCCTGGCTATGGTTGGTCAGGTACAGCGCCTCCTCGACCGCGGTATTGCCGCCACCGATCACCACGACCTTCTTGCCACGGTAGAAGAACCCGTCGCAGGTCGCGCAGGCCGAAACGCCCTTGCCGCCCAGTTCCTGCTCGCCCGGCACGCCGAGCCACTTGGCCTGGGCCCCAGTGGCGATCACCACTGTATCTCCCTCGTAGACGTCGCCGCTGTCGCCGAAGGCGCGGAACGGATGGCTGGAGAGGTCGACCGAGGTGATCGTGTCCCATAGCATCCGCGTGCCGACATGCTCAGCCTGGGCCTGCATCTCCTGCATCAGCCAGGGACCCTGGATGACGTCACGGAAGCCCGGATAATTCTCGACGTCGGTGGTGATGGTCAGCTGCCCGCCGGGCTGAAGGCCCTGCACGACGATCGGCTGCATCCCGGCGCGAGCGCCATAGATCGCCGCCGTCAGACCGGCGGGTCCGGAGCCGATGATGAGCATGCGGGTGGTGTGAACGGTCATGAATTCCTCCGACCTGCGAAATAGGATGGGCGGGTGGCTTTTGCCAAGCCGGTCCGACGCAGCAATCCTTTCATCGCAAATAGTGTCTGTATCCTGGGGACCCTATCGCCCAGAATGGCGTTCAATCCGCAAGTTTGGGAGACGCGATTATGCACAGCAACCTTGCCCCGGCCGCCGAACTCGCCGCCCATCGCGCGCCGCGTTTCGCGAACGAGAGCGCCGAATATGCCCGCGCCCGCGAAGCCCTGCTGGCAGAGGAGATTGAAACGCGGCGCCATCTCGGCCGGCTGGCGGCGCAGCTTCGCGAACTGCCGCAGGGTCCGGAGATCGAGGAAGACTATCGCTTCATCGATCCCAACGGTGCCGAAGTCGGCCTTGCCGAGATGTTCGGCGGCCACGACACGTTGGTGATATACCACTGGATGTTCGGCCCTGACCGCGAGCGCCCCTGCCCCATGTGCACCGCGACGATCGGCTCGCTCAACGGCAACGGACGCGACATCGCGCAGCGGGTTGCCCTGGCGATCACCGGGCGGTCGAAGGTCGAACGGCAGATCGCTTTCGCGCAGGAGCGCAGCTGGCACAACCTGCGTTTCTTCCAGAGCAAGGGGGATTACTGGGCGCTCAAGATCGGCGGGCTGGATCCGGACAAGGGCTGGGAATATCCGGCGCTGCTGGTGCTCCAACGTGAGGGCGACAAGATCCGGCTGCACTGGATGGGCGAGACCAACCTCCAGATGGCCGATCCTGGCGAGGACTCCAGAGGCGCCGTGGAAATACAGGCTTTGTGGAACGTTCTGGACCTGACGCCCGAGGGCCGCGGCACCGACTGGTACCCGAAGCTCGACTACGCACCCGATTGACGTAGCTGCTTCGCGGAAGCAATGCGGGGCATGCGCGAATTCGGACCCACATCGAACAGCTTCATCTCGCAGCGGCTGCGGCTCCACTACGTCGACTGGGGCAATTCCGATGCGCCCCCGCTGATCCTCCAGCACGGCGGCCGCGATCACTGCCGCTCGTGGGACTGGGTGGCCGAGGAGCTGGCGCGGGACTGGCACGTCATCGCCCCCGACCTGCGCGGCCACGGCGACAGCGCCTGGTCGCCCGAGGGGCATTACGCCATGGACGCCTTCGTCTATGACTTCGCCCAGCTGATCCACACGCTGGGCTACGAGCAGGTGACGATCATTTCGCATTCGCTGGGCGGCAACATCGCCACGCGTTTCACCGGGCTCTATCCCGAAAAGGTGCGCAAGCTCGTCAATATCGAAGGCCTGGGCCCCTCGCCCGAGATCCGCGCCCAGCATGACGCCGAAGGCACGGCTAACCGCGAGCGCAAGTGGATCGACGACAAGCGCAGGGCGGCCGGCCGCCTGCCGCGCCGCTATCCGACGCTCGCGGCCGCCTATGCACGCATGAAGGAAGAGAACGGCTTCCTGACCGACGAGCAAGCCCGTCACCTGACGATCCACGGCGCCAGCCGCAACGAGGACGGCACCTGGAGTTGGAAGTTCGACAACTACCTCAACGTCTGGAGCGCGACCGACATCCCCTATGCGGACGTCATCAAGCTGTGGGAGGCGATCACCTGCCCAGTCCTGATGTTCTACGGGACCGACAGCTTCGCCTCGAATCCCGAGAAGGACGGGCGAATGCAGTACTTCCCCACAGCCAGCCTGAAGGTCTACGAGAAGGCCGGCCACTGGCTGCATCACGACCAGTTCGACCGCTTCGTCGCCGACGTGAAGGCATTCCTCTAGCCGCTACTTGGCGACCAACGCGCGCCGAATACGCTCCTGCAAAGCCGCATCGACGCCGAGCACATCGGCAAGATAGGCATCGAGCGAACCGTGGCTGGCGTGCATCGCCGTGAAAGCGGCCTCGAGGAATTCGGGGCTCACGCCGCGCAAAGCGCGTGAAGCCGCCTCGTCCATCTGCGCGTAACGCGAAGCGTCGCCACTGGCCCTGCCCTGGAAATCACGCCCGGCCATCGCCTGGTTGGTCAGCAGATAGTCGGCCATGGCATCGTCGGGATGCACGCCCAGGACATGATGGGTCAAGGCGACGGCAACGCCGGTGCGGTCCTTGCCTGCGAAGCAGTGGATCAAGTTGACCCCGTCACCCTCGGCCAGTGCCGCGAAATGGCGGCGATAGACCGTCACCAGATTCGGGCGATAGGGCATTTCGGTGTAGAGTCGGCTCATGGCGCCGCGCGCGTCGGCCTCCGTCACAACACCCGCACCGGCATCGACATGCGAAGCCAGCGCCGCCGTTTCACCTTCGCAGGTAAACACTTGTGCGGAAAAGCTCGCATGACGCCGGCAGGGATTGAGCTGGCGCTCACTGTCGCCGCGCAGGTCGGTCACCGTCGTCAAGCCGAGCGCGGCGATCAGATCGAGGTCGCCGTCGCTCGCCATGACATGCTGGCCCGAGCGCCAGAGCACACCGCGTTTCACGCGCCCGCCGCCAGCGACCGCATAGTCGCCGTAGTCGCGGAAATTGTTGACGCCTTCCAGCGTCAGGATGCGTTCGCCAACCACTTCGTCATTCACCACGATCAATCCTCCACCAGCGCGGCACGCAGCCGGGCCTTCATGACATCGTCGACACCCAGCACATCACGCAGATAGCCGTCGGTCGAACCGTGCTTCTCGGCCATCATGGCGAAGGCCGATTCGAGATATTCGGGCTCGACCCCCATGAGAATACGCAGAACCTCGGAGTCGAGCTGGCCGGTCACCGCAGTGATCGTCGCCATGCCCGCAGCGATCCGCGCCTCGACGTTACCCGCCGTATTGGTCAGCAGATAGTCCGCCACGATGTCGTCGCGGTGAACGCCGGCCGCTAGATGCACCGCGGCGACGGCGATGCCCGTGCGGTCCTTGCCGGCCATGCAGTTGACCAGGCTCGGTCCTTCGACCTCGGCCAGATCGGCCAGCATCCGGCGCATCGCGACGACGAGTTCGGGGCGGAAGGCGATCGCACCGTAGTTGCGGCGCAGTCCCTCGCGCGTGGATGCCGCGTCGCGCTGGCGCGTTACTGGCGCGGCGGCGACATGCGGCGCGGCATGTGCTGCTGACACGCCACCGGCCCGCGGCGCTGGATCCTCGCCGAAATAGATCTCAGCAGCAAAGCCATTTGGCCGGCGGCAAGGCTCGGCATTGCGCTCCTTCGACGAGCGCAGATCGTACACAGTCACCAGATCGAGCGAAGCAATCTGCGCGAGGTCCGAGTCGGTCGCTCCGTGGTGCTGGCCCGAACGCCAGAGCAGGCCGCGGCGCAATCGCCCGCCGCCGGCGACCGCATAGCCCCCGTAATCCCGGAAATTGTGCACCCCTTCGAGCGGGAGCACCCTGTCTTGCGAGATATTCATTTTTCTTCCTATTGCCGATACTAGCTATGCTTAGTATCGGCGGCGGGGATGAGGAAACGGGAAATCGCATGAACGCCGAGAGTACGATAGCCGCTGACCATGACAGTCAGACCGACGTGCCGCGGCAGCGCAGGGGCCTGCGACGCATTCTGATGCTCGCCGCGCCCGTCGTGGTGCTGATCGGTGCGCTCTATTTCTACCTGACCGGCGGCCGCTACGAATCGACCGAGAACGCCTCGCTGCAGACCGGGCTGGTCGCAGTCAGCGCCAGCGTCAGCGGCAAGGTCACGGCGATCGAAGTCACCGAGAACCAGCTCGTCCACAAGGGCGACGTCCTGTTCCGCATCGATTCCGACAGCTTCCAGACCGCGGTTGCCGCGGCCGAAGCGCAACTTGCCGATGCGCGTACCGACATCGGCTCGAAGCAGGCCGACTATCAGGAGGCGCTATCGCAGGTCAGCGCGGCCAGGGCGCGCGCCAGCTATGCGCAGAACGAAGCCGCTCGGCAGGCCTCGCTGCTCAAGGAAGGCATCTCCTCGAAGGCCCAGGCCGACCAGGCAGCAACCGAAGCCCGCACCGCGCGCGACACCATCGCCGCAGCCGAAGCCAAGGCCGAAAGCCTGCGCGCCGGCCTGTCGGGCAATGTCAGCGGCCCCGCCGATGCCCAGCCGGCCGTGCGCCGGGCTGCCTCGCAGCTCGAGACGGCCCGTATCTCGCTGCGCGACGCGGTCGTGCGCGCGCCGCAGGACGGCATCGTCACGCGCGTCCATCAGCTTCAGGTGGGCAACTATGTGACCGCCGGGCGCACCGTGTTCATGCTCACCGGTACGCGCTTCTGGGTCCAGGCGAACTTCAAGGAAAACCAGCTGCGCTACATGCGCGTCGGCCAGCCGGCGACGGTTAAGATCGACGCCTTCCCTGATCGCAAGCTGAAGGCCCACGTCGCCAGCTTCAGCCCGGGCACCGGCAACAGCTTCTCGATCCTGCCGGCCGAGAACGCCACCGGCAACTGGGTGAAGGTCGTCCAACGCCTGCCGGTGGAGATCGCCATCGACGAGGCGCCCACCGACCTGCCGCTGCACACGGGACTCAGCGTGGTCGTCGAGGTCGATACCGGCCACGAGCGCCACCTGTTCGGCGCCGATACGCCGCCGACCTCGCCCGCTGCCAACAAGGCGCCAGCCGCCGCCCGGCCTTGATCCTGCCCGGGCCGTGAGCCAGACCTACCCCGATCCGTTCCGACGCTTCATGATCACGCTGCCGTCGATGCTCGCATCGACGATGGTGGCGGTCGACATCACCATTGCCAATGTCGCCTTGCCACATATGCAATCGGCGCTCTCGGCATCGTCGGACCAGATCGTCTGGGTGCTCACGTCCTACCTGATCGCCGGCGCCATCGCGACGCCGCTCAGCGGTTGGCTTGCTGGGCGCTATGGCCGCAAGCTGGTCATGACGATATCGGTTATCGGCTTCACCCTCGCCTCCGCCCTCTGCGGCGCGGCCAACGATCTGTCGACCATCGTCATCGCCCGCGCTTTGCAGGGCGCGAGCGGCGCGGCGCTGATCCCACTCAGCCAGGCGATCCTGCTCGACATCAACCCGCCCGAACGGCTGGCCCGGGCCATGGCCGTATTCTCGCTGGGCTCGATGGCGGGACCGATCCTCGGACCGTCCGTAGGCGGCTATCTGACCGATGCGCTGTCTTGGCGCTGGGTGTTCTTCATCAACATCCCGCTCGGCATAGCTTCGTTCCTGCTGATGCTGGCTTTCCTGCCCGAATCGAAGAACGAAAGACGCGTCCGTTTCGACATGTTCGGCTTCGTCACCGTCTCGGTCGCACTTGCCGCGCTACAGCTGATGCTCGACCGCGGCGAGCAGCTCGACTGGTTCGAATCCGCCGAGATTCAGCTTTATGCCGTGATCATGGGCATGGCGACCTATTTGACCGCAGTCCACATGATGACTGCGAAGGACACATTCCTTCGGCCCGAGTTGTTCAAGGACCGCAATTTCGCGGTCGGCAGCCTAGTGCGTGCACTGCTCGGCGTGGTCGTCTTCGCGACCGTGCCCCTCGTCGTGGTGATGACCCAGAGCTTGCTTGGCTATTCGGCCTTCCGCACAGGCATGGTCGGCATGCCGCGAGCGCTGGGCACCGTCGCGGCCACGATGCTCCTCGCCCGCGTCGTCGGCAAGATCGATACGCGGCTGATCCTGGGCATCGGATTGCTGTTCTCGGCGGTTTCGATGCTGCTCTACGCGCGCATGGACCTCTACGTCGATCAGGACACGATGCTCTGGGTCGGCTTCGTCCAAGGCATCGGCGGTGGCTTCGTATTCCTGCCGCTGTCGGTCATGGTCTTCGCGACACTGTCCGACCGGCTGCGCAATGAAGGCGCCGCGCTGTTCTCGCTGACCGGCAACATCGGCAATGCCATCGGCATATCGCTGCTCAATCGCGAACTGATCCATTTCACCGCCGCCTCGCGCGCGCATCTGGTGGAAGGGGTCCGGCCCGACAATCCCATCGTGCAGTACGGCATGCCCGATTTCGACGCCGGATCGGCCACATCGCTGGCGCAAATCAACGGCGAAATCCTGCGCCAGTCGGCCATGGTCGGCAATGTCGATATCTACTACCTGGTCTTCTTCGTCAGCCTGGCGATGATGCCTCTCGTCCTCCTGCTGAGAACCCCCGGCCCCCGCGCCAGCCGCGAACCCTTGCCGGTGATGGAGTAAACCGATGCGCAATACCCTCCCCCCTCGCAGCCCTCGTCCTGCCCCTTATGGCATTGGGCGCCTGCACCGTGGGACCGAACTTCACCGCCCCGGCCGCGCCGCCTCCGCAGGCCAACTATGCCGGCGACGGCTCCGGCCGCGCGGCGCTCGGCGAAGGACCCGATCGCGGCTGGTGGACGGCCTTCGGTTCGCGCGACCTCGATGCGCTGGTCGACCGCGCCATCGCCAACAACCACAGCCTGGCGGCGAGCAAGGCAACGCTCGAACGCGCGCGCGAACGGATCAACGCGGCGCGCGGGCGCACGCTGCCCCAGGTCGACGCCAATGCCCGCGCCGAATATCAGCAGCTCAATCTCGCGGCATTCGGCTTCGACGCCTTTGCCAGCAGCGACGGGCAGAGCATCAAGAACCCCAAGTTCGATCTCTACACGATCGGCGGCGGCGTGACCTACGACCTCGATCTGTTCGGCCGCAACCGCCGCGCCGTCGAGCAGACCGTGGCCGAGGCGGAGGCGGTCCAGCGACAGACCGAGGCGGCGCATCTCGTCATTGCCGGACGTGTCGTCGAGCAGGTCATGATGATCGCGGCACTCAACGATCTCATCACCACCCAGCATACGCTGCTCGACGAGGACCAGCGCAACGTGACCCTCACGCGCAAGCGTCAGGAAGGCGGCGTCGGCACGCTGGTCGAAGTGCTGAGCGCCGAGGGCCAGCTCGCCGAGGACCGCGGCGGGCTGCCCGCGGTAGAACAGCAACTCGTCGAAGCGCGCGGCATGTTGGCCGTGCTGCTGGGAATCTCGCCCGGCGAACTCGAAACGACCAGCTTCACGATGGCCAGTTTCACCCTGCCCGGCCAGGTGCCCGTCGCCCTGCCCTCAGCCCTGGTTCACAAGCGGCCAGACATCCTCGAAGCCGAAGCCCGGCTCCACGCCGCCACTGCAGCGGTGGGCGTAGCGACTGCGCAGCTCTATCCCGACATCACCCTGGGCGCGAACCTCTCGCAGTCGACGTCGGTGCCCGGCAGCATGTTCAGCAGCCAGTATCGCGGGTTCGACATCTTCGCGGGCCTCACCGCGCCGATCTTCCATGGCGGTACACTGAAGGCGCAGCAGCGCGGCGCCGAAGCCGACGCCCGGGCAGCGGCAGAAACCTACAAGCAGACCGTGACCGAAGCTTTCGGCCAGGTCTCAAACCTGCTCTCGGCGCTCGACACCGATGGACGGGCGCTCGCAACACGGCAGGAATCGGCGCAGATCGCGCAGCGCTCGCTCGGCCTCTCGCGGCGCAGCTTCCAGGTCGGCAACAGCGGCGTCCTGCAGGTGCTCGAGGCCAACCGCCTGTACCAGCGTGCCGAACTCGCGCTGGTCCAGGCCCGCTCACGCCAGTACCTCAACGTCGCCCGGCTCTATGTCGCTACCGCGGGCGGCTGGGTGCAAGATGTAGCACAAGCGCCGGGAGCAACGCCTCAGTCCTAGGTTTTTTAATGCGTTAACCTGTCGCTAACCCTAACCAGACAGCCCGTCTTAAGCATAACCACCTATCGCCTTCCGGATAAGCCATCGCGGAGGTCATTGGTGAATCGCAGAACCGAGAGCCGTCTGTTCGTCGAAGTCCCCGGCTCGTATCAGGCAGGCGACGGCGCTCCGTGCCATATCGTGTTCTCGGCGATCTCATCGAATGGGTGCCGGCTCAATCACGTCGAGCCGGACGTGAGCGTGGGTGACATCGTCGCAGTGAACCTCGGCCCGATCGGCCCGCTCCAGGCGACCGTCCGTTGGCGCCACGAATCGAGCGCCGGCGTCCAGTTCCACGAGACGCTGGAAATGGCGATCGTCGACTTCTTCGCGGCCTATTGCGGCGCGGCTGCCTAAGCCGCCGACTTCGGATCAATATCTCGTTGGTAAACCGAGATTGACTTAGACGCTCGCAATCCGATCGGTTACTTGGGCCCTGCGGTTCGGGCCGATCCTTGGCCCGCGTGATCCTCGGGGAGGGATGATGCGCGTCGTTGCAGTCCTGGCCGCCGGCATCACGCTCATGGCATCGGTTTCGGCGAGCGCGCAGAGCGCCCGCCCTTCGCTGCAGGACAGCTTCCGGCTCGGAAACGCGCGCGGCGCGCTCTGCCAGATGCAGAGCCAGGGCAGCGACCCTGCCATTTCGGGCATATTCGACCGCTCCTGGGCGATCGTCTGCCGCGACGCGGCGCGCCCGGTCGGCCAAGTCTATGCCTTGCGCGACGATGCCACCGCGCCGGCTCGCCTCGCAGCTTCGCGCGGCGCCGGCATCACCTGCGAAGCCGGAGAGGCGAGCACCGAGATCATCGATCTGGGCCGCGTGGCGGTCACGCTCTGCCGGCTCGACGAGAGCAATGTCGGCTACAAGATCTACCGAATCCGCATCGGCAAGGTGACCTATGCGGCGCAGGGCCTCGCCGGCTACGACAGCGCGCTCGAACTGGGCCTGCGCACCATCGCCGCCGACCGCATCGTCGATGGCGAAGTCCGCGTCGCCACGACCGGTCTGGCCGATCCCGTCGCCTTCGCCCGCGTCCAGGCCGGCGCACTCGACCCCGCGCAAACGCTCGCCGAGGGCTATCGCCGCAACAACGCCGGCAACTATGCCGAAGCCGCCGAATTCTTCGATACGCTGCAGAACCGGCTGAATGCCGAGGACGGCGCGCAGGGCAGCGCTGCAGGCCGCGATCAGCGCCTGCACGAATACATGGTCAACCAGGCGCTGCAGAAGTCCAACCTCGGCGAGTTCGCCGAAGCCGACGCGCTGTTTGCCGAGGCCACCCGCGTGCCCACGCTCGATCCGGTGCAAGTCCGCCTGGCTCGCAATTTCGAGGCGATGCACCTGCTGAACCAGAGCAAGCTGGACGAGGCTTCGGCCGTCCTGGCGCGGCCGGTGGTCGCGATGGCCGAACTGGGCGCCGGCGCAGGCGTGGAGATCACCCCGTCGCTGTCGGCCGAGATCAATTCGAGCCTGCCCGCGGCCCAGCGGATGGGCGGCACCCAATCGGCGACGCTCTCGCCCGAGGAACGCGCCGCGATCCTCAATGCCCAGGCGCTGCAGCTGCGCGCCACGATCCTGCGGCTCCAGGGCAAGCCGGCCAAGGCGCGAGTCATGCTGGTCAAGGCGCTCGCCGACGCCACCTCGATCCGCGAGGGCCGTGTCACCTCGATCACCCGCCTGCGCGCGCAGATCATGGCCGAAACCGCGCTGACCCATGAGGACCAAGGCGGCTATGCCGCCGCCGAAGGGCTGCTACGCGGCGCGCTCGAACTGCTGCGAACCTCCTATCCCGAAACCACGGCGATGAACGGCGGTCGCGCGCGGCTCGCCGCCTTCCTGGTCCGTCGGGGCAAGAACGACGAGGCGATGACGCTCTACCGCGAAGTCGTCGCCAACACAGCGGCGAACCGCGCCAGCACGACCGGCCTGTCGAACCAGCTAGCGCCCTATTTCGACCTGCTCGCGGTGCAGATCCCGGTCCGGCCCGAACTGGCCGCCGACATGTTCCTCGCCAGCCAGACGCTGGTGCGTCCCGGTGTTGCCGATACCCAGGCCGTGCTCGCACGCGAACTGCGCGATGGCGGGGGCGAGCCGGCGGCTCTGTTCCGCCAGGCGATCAGCCTGTCGCGCGACATCGAGCGCACGCGGATCGAGATCGGCCGGCTCAATGCCATCGAGAACCGCGACAGCACGATCCGCGACCTGATCGCCGCGCGCGATGCCGACCTCAAGACGCTGGTCGAGCAGCAGTCGCTGACTTTCGCCCGCCTATCCGAATTTCCGCAGTATCGCGCGATTTCGACCCAGGCGATGACACTGGACGATCTCAAGGCCGCGCTTCGCCCGGGCGAGGCCTATTACAAGATGGCGATCGCCGGCAGCGGGGTCTATGCGATCTATGTCGACGCTCAGGGCGCGACGGCCTGGAAAACGCCGCTCTCGGCGGCCGATCTTGCGGCGAAGGTCCGTGGCCTGCGCGAGACGATCTCGCTGGTCGAGAACGGCCAGAACGTCACCTATCCGTTCGACGTCAAGCTGGCGCGCGAGCTCTACGACAACCTGTTCGGTCCCGTGGCGGCGCGGCTGGCGCCGGTGCAGCACCTGATCTTCGAGCCTGACGGCGCTATGCTGCAACTGCCGCCCAACCTGCTGATCGCCGATCAGGCAGGGGTCGACGCCTATCTCGCACGCACCGCCGATCCCAAGGCCGACGAATTCGACTTCCGCGGCATCGAGTGGCTCGGCCGCAACCACGCGGTTAGCACTTCGGTCTCCGCGCGCGCCTTCCGCGATACCCGCAGCGCCCCACCTTCGACCGCGACGCGCCAGTACATCGGCTTCGGCGACAACGCCCCGGTAACGCGCGGCATGACCTACGCCAGCGGCACGCGCGGCATGGATGCCAGCGGCGCGACCGACTGCAACTGGCCGCTCAGCGAATGGAACAAGCCCGTCGCGGCGACCGAGCTCCGGCAGGCGGCATCGCTGATCGGCTCCAACAGCACCCAGGTCGTCACCGGAGCCGCCTTCACCGACACGGCCGTGCGCCAGCGCACCGACCTTGCCGATTACCGCATCCTGCACTTCGCGACGCACGGCTTCGTCACCGCCCCGCGCCCCGAATGCCCGGCCCGCCCGGCGCTACTGACTTCGTTCGGCGGCGGCGATTCGGATGGCCTGCTGAGCTTCAAGGAGATCTACGACCTCAAGCTCAACGCCGACGTCGTGATCCTCTCGGCCTGCGACACCGCCGGCGAGGCCAGCCGCTCGGCAACGCTCGAAGCCGGCGTGACCACCGGCGGCGGCTCGGCGCTCGATGGCCTGGTCCGCGCTTTCGTCGGTGCCGGCAGCCGCACCGTGGTCGCCAGCCATTGGCCCGCACCCGACGATTTCCAGGCGACCGAGCGGCTGATTTCGGGCCTGTTCGAGCAAGGCGCCGGCAAGCCGCTGGGAATCGCGATGCGCGACGCAGCGCGGTCGCTGATGGACGACCCGGCGACCTCGCACCCCTATTACTGGTCCGACTTCGCCATTATCGGCGACGGCGCGCAGCAGCTTCTCGTGCAGCGCTGAGCACCGGCGATGGCAGAGTTCAAATCGACACGGTTGCTGTTCCGGCGATCGGCCCGGTCCGTGCCGCGGGAACGGTGCTGCTGTTGATTGCAGCCGTCATCGTCGCGCGGTTCGCCTGGACCCTGCCGGCCATACCGCTGGCGGAGCGTGCCGCCTACGATCTGCGTCAGGTCTGGGCCGCGCCGAAAGTAGAACCTGACAAACGTATCGTGATGGTCGTGTTCAACGACGAAACGCTGATCAATACCAAGAAGCGATCGCCGCTCGACCGCGCCACACTGGCCCGGGCGCTGCGCAGTCTCGATACGATGGGGGCCAAGGGAATCGGCATCGATATCCTGGTCGACCAGGAGCAGGATGAGGACCCCGAGCTGATCGCCGCACTGCGCGCGATGCAGACTCCTACCTATCTCGCCTACGCCTCGTTCGGCACCAACAAGAACGAAATCGGCCAACGGCAGCAGCAATTCCTCGACGGCTTCCAGAAAGCGATCGCCACCGACAAGGTGAAGCCGACGAGCATTCGGCTGGAAGTAGACCGGGACAACGTCGTACGCTCCTGGCCCAACGTTTTGCCCGGTTTGCCGCCGCTGATGGCCAGGGCGCTCGCGCCCGGCCATCCGGCTTTCGACAACTACACCGGCAGCATCCGTTTCCGGCAGCCGAAGTACAATGAGTACGGCGTCTACAACAAACTGCCGATCGACGTGTTCGCCACCGGCGTGACGATCCCGCAGCTGGCCGATCAGATTCGCGGGCGCTACGTCCTGATCGGCGGCGACGTCACCGACTTCGACAAGTTCGAGACGCCGCTACGCCTGCTGCCGGCCAACGAAGACGCGGCGCAAGACTTTACGACGATGATCGGGCTCGAAGTCCATGCCACGCTGCTCTCGCAGCTTCTGGACAATGCGCCGTTCACACGAATTCCGGACGGCATTCTCTGGCTGGGGGCATTCTGCGCCGTGCTTCTCGGCGGGGTTTCAAGCCTGGTTTCGGGCAGCTGGTGGCGTACTGGTGTGATCCTCATCGCCCAGGCCGTGATCGTCGCTTACGCGCCGTTCAAGCTCCAGGAACACATGATCGACACGCAGGACCTGCCCGTGGTCGGCTCTGTGCTCGGCTGGATCATGGGCTTCATCGCGGTCGGCTCGGCGGCGCGCGAGGTCGGCTCGGAGGAGCGCAAGTTCGCACAGTCGGCGCTGGGCAAATACCTTCCGCGCGACATCGCCAACCAGATCATCCAGGACCCCGACCAGCTCGCGCTCAAGGGCGAGCGGCGCGAGATCTTCGTCGTCTTCACCGATCTCGAGGGCTTCACCGCGCTGACCCATGCGATCGACGCTCAGGACACGGCGATGCTGCTCAACCGCTACCTCGATCTGCTCAGCGACGTCGTGCTCGAGCATGGCGGGACGATCGACAAGTTCGTTGGCGACGCCGTGGTCGCCTTCTGGGGCGCGCCGATCTCGCGGCCCGACGACGGGACGCGGGCGGCGCAGGCCGCCCATGCCATGTGGCAGGCGGGCGAGAAATTCCGCAAGACCCACCGCCCCGGCATTCCGCCGATCGGCCGCACGCGCGTCGGGCTCCATTTCGGCGAGGCGATCGTCGGCAATTTCGGCGGCGACGACCGCATCCAGTATACAGCGCTGGGCGACAGCATGAACACCGCGGCGCGGCTCGAAGCGGCGAACAAGAAGCTGGAGACCAGCGTCATCGCCAGTGCCGAAGCGGTCTCGCGCTCGGGGCTCGACTGGTGGCGGCCGATGGGCCGCATCACCCTGCGCGGCCGTTCTACCCCGGTCGACATCTTCGAACCGGCGCCGGGCATGACTAACAGTGCGTTAAGCCACATCCAGGCCGTGCTCGATCGGGTAGCGAAAGGCGACGGCAATGCCTTGGCCGAGCTGGAAACCCTCGCGGAAGGCAGCCCCGACGATGCGGCGCTGCGAAATCTGGTACACCGAATGCAGTCTTTGAAATCTGGAGGTTCCTATGTTCTCGACTAGGCTCGGCTATGGCGCAGTCGCGCTTGCCTGCGCGCTCGGCTTCGGCGGCGCGGCGATCGCGCAGACCATCGTGATCAGCGCCTCGGGCCCTTCCGCGCGATCTTATCCCGCGGGCAAGTCGCTGGCCGCAGGAACGCGCATCGTGCTGGCGGCCGGCGACACGCTGACCGTGCTCGACAGCCGCGGCACGCGGACGCTGCGCGGACCGGTGACCACCGCCGCCGAAGCCGCTGCGACCACGACCAACCCCAGCTTCGCCGCGCTCGTCGCCACGCAGAACCGCCGCCGCGCCCGCACCGGGGCGATCCGCGGCACGGGCGAGCCGCCCAAGCCCTCGAACCTGTGGTACGTCAACGCCACGGCCGAAGGCACGGTCTGCGTGACCGATGCGGCGTCGGTTCAGATCTGGCGTCCCGACATGCAGAAAGCCGCGACCTTGACCATCAAGGCCGAGTCCGGCCCGACCGCCAGCGTTCCCTTCATCGTCGGCCAGAGCGTCACCTCCTGGCCTTCCGCGCTGCCTGTTGCCGAGGGCGCCAGCTATGTGCTGAGCGACGGCGGCCTCGCCCAGCCAGTGCGCGTGCGCTTCACCATGATGGCCACGCCGGCGAGCGATCCCGCGAGCATTTACGCGGCGCTCGACGCCAAGGGCTGCAATATCCAGAAGCAGCTCCTGCTCGGCGCGATGTCGCGTAACCAGTAGGGCCGTCGGGGGGGCTATTCATGACTGTGTCGCGCAAAGCGCTTCTTCTGACGGTTGCGCTGGCCGGCGGCATGCCGCTGGCCGCCGCGGCGCAGCAGCCGCCCTCGCCGCCGACTCGCGAGGAGCTTCAGCCGGTCGCGCCGAAGCAGCCGCGCGACACGGCACCGCGCGTGACGGACGAAAGCAATATCGAGCGCGCGCCCTGCCCGCTGGCCGACCAGCGCTTCTCCGCGGTCACGATCACGATGGCCGAGGCGCAGTTCGACGGGCTCAAGGTCGTCTCGGCCGACGAGCTTCGCCCGGCCTGGGCCGAGTTTGCCGGCCATTCGGTACCCGTCGCCACCGTCTGCGAAATCCGCGACCGCGCGGCGACGATCCTGCGCCGCAAGGGCTACCTCGCCGCGGTCCAGGTGCCGCCGCAGAAGATCGCGGAGAACGGAACGGTCCGCTTCGACGTGATGATGGCCCGGCTCGTGCGCATCCAGGTGCGCGGCAATGCCGGCCGCGCCGAGGGCGTGATCGCCCGCCAACTCGCCAAGATCCAGCAGCAGGAGGTGTTCAACACCTACGACGCCGAGCGCTACCTGCTGCTCGTACAGGACATCCCCGGCTACGATGCGCGCATGACGCTGCGCTCCGCCGGGACGCCAGGCGAAGTCATCGGCGAAGTCTCTGTGCGCTACACCCCGATCGAGATCGAAGCCGCCGTGCAGAACCTCGGCACGTCCGAAGTCGGTCGCTTCGGCGGGCTGATCCGCGCACGGCTCAACGGCCTCACCGGCCTCGCCGACACGACGACGATCGCCTACTTCAACACTTTCGAGTGGAAAGAGCAGCACGTCCTCCAGGCGTCGCACAGCTTCCGCCTGGGCAGCGAAGGCCTGACGCTGGGCGGCGATTTCACTTATGCCTGGACCCGCCCCGAAGTCGGCGCGGGCGATCCCTTCCGCATCAACACGCTGATCGCCACCCTGCGCGCGAGCTATCCTCTGCAGCGCAGCCTGTCCGAAAACATGGTCCTGAACGGCGGCATCGACCTGTCCGACCAGCAGGTAAAATTCGGCACCATCCCGATCAGCGAGGACAAGATCCGCGTGCTTTTTGCACGGCTCGACTACGACCGGATCGACCTCGCCTCGATGAGTTCGATCCGCGGCTATTCCGCGGCCGAGCCGCATTGGCGGGTGGGCGGATCGCTTGAGCTCAGGCAGGGCATTTCCGTGCTCGGCGCGAGCGCGCCCTGCCCCGCCGCCCCGGCGCCGGTCTATGCTGCCTGCCCGCTCCTGCTGCTCTCGCGCGCCGAAGGCGATCCCACGGCCTTCGTCGCCCGCGCCGCGGCCTATGGCGAATATCGGCCGACGCCAAAACTCGCCTTCAGCCTGACCGCACGTGCGCAATATGCCCCGCATCCGCTGCTCGCCTTCGAGGAATTCTCGACCGGCAACTACACGGTCGGCCGCGGCTACGATCCCGGCGCGCTGACCGGCGACAGCGGCCTGGGCATCCAGGCCGAAGTCCGCCTGGGCAGCCTGGTGCCGCACAAGATAACCGCCGTGGCGCTCCAGCCCTTTGCCTTCTTCGACGGCGCACGCGTGTGGAACCAGGACCGGCGTTCGCTCTATCCCAGCGATCCGCAGTCGCTCTATTCGGCGGGCGGTGGCCTGCGCGCGCGCTGGGGCAACCGCGCCCGGCTCGACGCCTATGCGGCCGCGCCGCTCAAGGCGATCTCCTATTTTACCGATCCCGTCAGCCAAAGGGGCCTGACCCGTGTTCAGGGTGACGTCCGCCTGCTCGTTTCGCTGACCGTCAACCTCATCCCCTGGACACGATGATGCAGCACGCCGCCCTCCAACTCCGCACGCCCCGGCGCCTGCTGTCGAGCTGCGCCATGGGCCTCGCTCTCGCGGCGCTCGGCCAGGGCGGCGCAGCCAGCGCACAGGTTGCCGCGATCCAGGGCACAGGCGTCGTCGACAGCGGCATCGCGAACATCGACAACACCGGCGGCACGACCTCCGCGCCGCGCACCAATGTCCAGGTCTTCAGCCCCAATGCCGTGATCAACTGGACGCCGACCGATACGGCTGCGGGGGCAACACCGATCAATTTTCTGCCGGCGGGCGGCCTCGCCTATTTCTACTCGCAGAGCGATCCCAACTTCATCGTCCTGAACCGCGTGCTCCCAGCAACCACGCGGCAGATCGGGCTCAACGGCGAAGTCCGCAGCAATCTTGATATCTCGGGCACGACTTCGCCGGGCGGCAACGTCTGGTTCTACAGCCCGACCGGCTTCGTCGCCGGCACCGGCTCGAAGTTCTCGACCAACGGCCTGATCCTCACCGCCAACGACATTCCCTACACGGCGGGTTCCAGCGCCGGCGGCATCACTTTCGGCCCGAACGGTGAGATCCAGATGACTGCCGCAGCGGGCAGCCAGGCCAACATCACCCTGCTGCCTGGCTCGCTGATCTCGAACACCGGCGCCAACGCCTATACGCTGATCGTCGCGCCGCAGATCGTCCAGGGCGGCACGATCGAGCTCGACGGATCGGTCGGCCTGATCGCGGCCGAAAGCGTCAGCGTACTGATCCAGAACGGCCTGTTCGACATCGACGTCCAGGTCGGCACCACGGTGGCCAATGCCATCACCCATACCGGCTCGACCGGCGCCGGCCCGACCGGCGCGACGCTCGCCGGGCCGCAGCAGGTCGTCATCATGGCGACGCCGGACAGCACCGCCAACACGGCGCTGACCGTGCTGCTCGGCGGCAATCTGGGCGCGACTTCGGTCAATGCCTCGGCGGCCGACCGTTCGGTCATTCTCTCGGGCGGCTACGACTACAAGGGCGCCAGCGGCACAGGTTTCGAGCCCGATCCCGATACGACGACCCCGGTGAACTTCCAGTTCGGCACGACCAACTTCAATGCCGATCTCACCGCGCAGACCACAGGCTCGATCATCGGCAACCCGTCGCGCGGCACGGCGATCAACTTCCTCGGCGATGCCTCGCTGACCGCCGGCACCACGGTAGGCCTGACCGCCGACCTCGACGAGACGATCACCGCCTCGGGCGACCTGTTCATGAAGGCGCCGATCTCGGCGACGATCACGCTGGGCACGACCAATATCGAGCCGGGCGCCGGCACCAATGCGGCCAGGCTGGACGTCGCCGGCGATCTCACGCTGAACGCCGACAACACCGCCCCGCCGCCGACCGCCGCCACGGGCGGCATCGCGAGAATAACGCTCGAGGCAGGCGCGGTCGGCCCGCAGATGACGGTCACGGGGAACACTCTCGTGACCGCCGTGGGGACCGGACAGCAACCCACGGGCGACGGGAATGGCGGCGCTGGCTTCGGCGGAACCGCGGAGATTCTCATAAACAGCGGCACGCTGTCGCTGGGCGCCAACCCTACCCCTACGCCGACACCCGCGCCCTCGCCGCGCAACACCACCCTCCGGGCCGACGGCATCGGCGCCGACGGCCGGGCCGGCAACGGTGGTGCGGGCGCGGGCGGCACCGCGCGGCTGGTCGCCAATGGCGGCATCGTCAACGCGCCCGGCGACCTCACCATTTCCGCCGATGCCGTCGGCGGCGCGGGGATCGACGGCACTTTCAACGGCGACGTCGATAGCTCGGCCGCGGTGGCCCAGCTGGTATCGGCAGGCGCCGGGACCGAAGTCCATACGGGCAGCGTCACGATAAGCGCCGGCGCCCTCGGCAGGGCTGCCGACGTGACGTCGAACACTGCCCAAGCCGGCACGGTCGATGTCCGTGCCGATACGGGCGGCCTGCTCGACATCACCGGCCCGCTCAGCGGCTCGGCCAATGCCAGCTGGACTTTCGTCGGTCCCGGCTCGCCCACTGGCGCGGGCATCACCAAGGCCGGCTCGGTACTGGTGACCGCCGGCGGCGGTTCGCTGAACACCTCGGGCGGAACGCTCAATGCCGACGCGATCGGGCTGGATTCGGCCGGCGCCCAAGGCGACGTCACGGGGGGCGTGGTCACGATCAGCGCCTTCGACGTTCCGGGCAGCGAAGGCTCGGTGACTTTCACCAGCGACGGTATCCTAGCCTCGGCCGTCGGCATCGGCGCCGGGGGTACCTCGGGCGGCAACGGCAGGGGCGGCGCGGTCTCGTTGATTGCCGACGGCGGCGTCATTTCCGCCGGCACGGCGCAAGTCACGGTCACCGCCAGCGGCCGGGCGGGCCAGGTCGCTGGCGCTGGCATTTCGGGAACCGGCGGCTCGTTCACTATGGTGTCGAGGGCAGGCGGAGCCCAGTCAGGCATCGACTTCGGCGATCTCAGCATCGACGTCACCGGCACGGCCGACTACTCCGGGCTCGCCACCGCCGACGGAGCGCTCGGCCAGGGCGGCACCGTCTCGATCACAGCTTCGGGCGGCAGCCTATCGGGCACGACGATCACCGCCGACCTTAGCGGGCGCGGCGGCAATGCCCAGGACGCGCCAACTTCGACCAGCCTCTTCACTGGCGGAACCGGCCAGGGCGGCACGTTCAATCTGCTGATCGACGGCGGTGCGGTCACGCTCACCTCGCTCGACGTAACGGCCAACGGCACCGGCGGCACTGCGATCGATGCAGGCTTCAACAGCTTCGCCGGCAATCCCGGCCAGGGCATCGGCGGCTCTGCGACGATCACCGCGACCGCGGGCTCGTTCTCGGTGCCCAGCCTGTCGCTCAGCGCGAACGGCCAGGGCGGCGCGGCGGGCAGCGGCGGAAGTTTCGGCGTGCCTTCAGCCGCCGGAGCGCCGGGGACCGGCGGCGGCGCCACGATCGATATCGGCGGTGCGAGCTTCACTACGAGCACGATCGCGCTGCACGCCGATGGCATTGGCGGAAACGGCGCGGATGGCCTGCCCGCCGGATCCGGTACCGGCGGGCTCGCCTCGCTGATCGCAACCGATGCGGGCGCCTATTCGCTCGGCGACCTTCTTATCACGGCCAACGGCCAGGCCGGCGACAGCAGCGGGGGAATCTCGCCCGACGACGGTACCGGCACCGGCGGAACCGCGCGTTTCGTCAACCAGGGCACTGCGGGAGCCGCCGTTGGCAGCCGCACGGTCGGCAGCCTGGTGCTCCAGGCCAACGGCAACGGCGGGAATGTCAGCGGCGTACAGGGCGTCAAGGCGGTTGCCGGGTTCGTCCGGTTCTCCGACCTCTCGAGCGGTGCGAATGGGCATGCGAGCTACGCCAGCGTTTCGGCCCAGTCCGTCGGACAAACTGCACCGGCTGGCACCACCGCCCTGATCGAAAGCACGGGCGGCGTGACCGCGATCACCAATGGCTTCAATGTCGACAGCACGGGCGATGTCACGATCTCCGTTACGGGCAATGCGCCAATCAGCGCCGGCGACTTCGTCAGTGTCTTCTCGGATGGCAACATCGCGATCACCCATACCGGCCAGGGCACGCCGCAGTTTGCGACGCTGACCGGAAACAACGTGACCGTCGATGCCGGCCAGAACGTCAGCGCCGGGCCTGGCACGCTCCTTTCGGCCAGCGGCAGCCTGGTCGTGACCGCGCGGACCGGATCCGCAACGCTCGACAGCCTGACGGCGGTGGACAGCCTGGAGGTCCATGCACGGACTGGCGTCGCGCTGAAGAACGCCACGACCACCAGCACCCTTTCCGGCAGCGGACTGATCTACATCACCGCCGGCAACGATCCCGTCGAACTCGTCCCGCCTTTCCAGCCGGCCGACATCACGATCAGCGGCAATGTCAACGCGAGCGGGCAGCTCGACATACACGCCGGACGCGACATCCTCGGCAACGGTACTTCGCTGCTCGAAGGCCAGACCGCTTCGGTGATCGCCGAACGCGACATATCCGGGTCCGATCTCACGATCCGCTCGCGCAGCGATCTGGCATTGGGCGTGGCCGGCAACCTGACCGTCGGGACGCTCGACGTCGCGGGGCTGTTGGACATGGTCAATCCCGCCGGTACAGTCATCCAGCCCGCACAGCTCAACGTCAACGGCAGTCTCGCGGTCGACAACCTGATCCTGCGAGGACCTACACCCGCCCTGGTCCGAGCGACGGGCAACCTGACAATCGGCAGCGCCTTTACCACGGGGCTCGATGTCGCGACACCCAGCGGCGTGCTGACCCTCGGCGGGCTCCAGGCCTATCCGAACGGCCTATCCGGCTTCCTCACCGCCAGCGCTCCGACGATCTCGCTCGCTGAGATCAAGGTGAGTGGAAACATCAACGCCACTGCCACCACGGGGTCGGTCACGACCAGCAACCTCACCGCGGGCGGCGCGATTACACTCACGACCCCGACGGACCTCATCGCGACGAACCTGCTCCAGGGATCTGCTGTCACCGTCACCGCGCCCGGGTCGATGAGCTTCGGCACGGTCAATGTGACCGCTGGCAACTTCAACGCCGCGCCGGGCGGGGCATTGAGCCTGCAGAACGCGACTGTGAGCGGTGCCATCGCGCTCGGCGGCACGTCGGTTACACTCGGAAGCGCCCAGGCGGGCGGCCAGCTGTCGGTCACAACACCGGGCACTTTCACGGCGAACGGCCAAGTCTCCGCCCCTACTGTGCGCGTCAGTTCCAGCGACGTGGTGATCGGCGCAAATGGCAGGATCGGCACTGCGGGCACGACATCGCTGGTCCAGCTGACCAACAACAACGCCGCGCGCCGGACCTATTACGGTGGCGCTGGCAATGCCGCCGGCTACAGCCTCAGCGGCGCCGAGATGGGCCAGATCTATGGCGCGAACATCACGCTGGTCGCGCCGCAGACCGCACAGAGTTCGGCCGCGGTGCCCGACGTGACGATCGGCGACATGACGGTCACCGGCGCACAGCTCGGTGCGCAGGGCGCGCTGACCATCCTGACCCCCGGCCGCGCGCTGATCAACGGCGCGGTGAAGTTCACCGGGCTGACCAATGCCAACACCTTCGGCATCAGCGCCGGCGAACTGATCGCGCTCGACACCCAGGCGGGTGCGGTCGATCTGCGCGGCGCGAACAATGCGCTGGGCGGCCGAATCGATTTCTCGGCCAACACGATCGTCGCTGCATCGAGCGCCGCGCAGACCGCGCTGGCTGGCCTCACCGATCCGGCCGCGATCGACACGGTGCTGGGCAGCAATGACGGCAATCTCAGAGCCGACGGCGTCCTGTCCGCCGATTCGATGCGGTTTTCCGTCTCCAACAGCCTCTACATCCAGAATACAGGCATCAGCACGTTCTTCCCGCTGCGGCGCGGCTTCACGGTCGGCTCGGGCGGCTTTGCCGTGAGCACGCCCGTCGGCCGCACGACGCCGGTGATCGTGATCAACGGTCAGGCGACCACTTCCGCGGGCCTCGGCGCCTTGGGACTCGACGTGATTCCACTGGTCTCGATCAACGGCCAGCCCGCGCCGACGTCCAGCGGCAGCGCGGCGGGCTCGACGATCAACGGCTGCGACTTCACCAAGGCCGACGAGTGCCGCCCGCCGCTGACGCCCGAGCTCACGCTGACGCGCGACCGCGTGCAGAGCCCGGTCGAGGAAAATTCGGACAAGCCTTCGGATCTCGCAGTCGAGCGCCAGTCACTGGTGACGCCGGGCGTCGAACTGCTGGATATCGGACGGTTTAATTACGAACCGTTGATCGACGAGCCGGTCACCGGATCGGGCAATGACGACCTCTGGGTTCCCGGATGCGATGCCAGCAAGGGCAACTGCCCCGCCCCTTGAGTATCGTGCTAGACGTTGAGCAAGTGGCCGAGGACGCGGCACACCGCGATTATGAGGGCAAGCGCGGCCGCAAGGCTCGCCACTTCACCGAGGCGCTGGGAGACCGGCTTGCGCGGCCGCACCGGATAGCCGCAGAAATCGCAGGCCGACGCATCTCCGGCCACCGGCTCTGCGCACTTGGCGCATTCGCTCGTGGCCTTGAAATCCGTCGGTCTCACCATTTCGTTCAAGCAGTGTCACCTTTCGCACATAGCAGAGACGCAAATAGGCTCAGTGAGCGCGATGCGCTAGGGCACCGTCCTCGCCTTCCCCCAGATAGGCATGCAATCCGGCGGCTTGCTCGGCGGTGAACCGGAGGCCGAGCTTGGTGCGACGCCAGAGCACGTCTTCGGCGGTGACCGCCCATTCATTGGCGACCAAGTAATCGACTTCACGCACCGTAAGCCCCAGCCCGAAATCCTGACCCAGATCCTCGGGCGCTTTCGCATCGCCCAACACCTGGCCGATCCGCGTCCCGTAGGCCTGCGCCATGCGCTTTGCGGTGAAGGCATCGAGGAACGGCCAATCGCGGTGGACCTGCGCGAGGAACGTAGTGAAATCCGCCAGATCGCCTCCGGGAAGAGGCCGCGCTTCAGTCAACCCGCGCGCGATGCCCAGCTTCCCGAGCACCTCTTCCGCCAGATGCCGCGCCGTGGTGATCTTGCCGCCGAACACGCTGAGGATCGGCGCGCGGGCCGTATCGAGCTCCAGCCGGTAGTCGCGCGTCACCTTGCTGGCAGAGCTGGTGCCGTCGTCGAACAACGGGCGGATTCCGGCGAAGGAATGGACGATGTCCACCCGTGCCAGCGGCTTGGTCAGATAGAGATTGGCCGCGGCGAGGATGTAATCGGTCTCCGCATCGCAGATCGTATCCTCCTCGGGCCGTTCCACGGTGAAGTCGGTCGTGCCGATCAGGGTGAAGTCTTCGAACCAGGGGATGGCGAAGACGATGCGGCCGTCGGGCTGCTGGAGCAGCCAGGCGTGATCGCCTTCGAGGCACCGGGGCACGACGATGTGGCTGCCCCGCACCAGCCGCACATTGCCGCGCGGGGTGAGATCGACTTCCTGCCGCAGCACCCGGTCGACCCAGGGCCCCGCGGCATTGACGATGGTCCCGGCGCGGACCGATCGCCCGTGCTGGAGCTCCGCCGTCCAGATACCCTTCTCCGCCCGGGCCGAGAAGAACCGCGTCCGCGTCGCGATCTCGGCGCCGTTGGCCTGGGCATCGAGTGCGTTCAGCACCACCAACCGGGCGTCGTCTACCTGTCCGTCCCAATAGGAGAATCCCCGCCCGCTGCCCGGCTTCAACCCGGGATCGTCGATCCGGATCGACCGCGATCGCGGCAGCCCGCCACCGATGGCGAGTAGGTCATAGAGCCAGAGCCCGATGCGCACGATTGGCCAAGGCCGCATCGACGGCGCGTGCGGCAGGCGGAATTCGAGCGGACGGACGATATGCGGCGCCATCCGCAGCATGATCCCGCGCTCCTTCAGCGATTCGTGCACGAGCTTGAACTCGTAGTGCTCAAGATAGCGCAGCCCGCCGTGCATCAACTTGGTCGAGGCCGAGGACGTCGCCTGGGCGAGATCCCCCTGCTCGACCAGCAGCACGCGCTGGCCGGCCGGCGCCGCAGCGCGGGCGATGGCGGTGCCGTTCACACCGCCGCCGATGATCAGCAGGTCGACGGTGTCAGTCATGGTTCGGTAGCAGCGTCCTGCGCAGGGCATCGCGCCAGCCGGCGAGCAGCGGCGCGCGGGCTTCGTCGCTCATCGCGGGGCTGAAGCGGCGGTCGCGGGCCCAGAGCGAAGACAGCTCGTCGAGATCGCGCCACAAGCCCACGGCCAGTCCGGCGAGCAGCGCAGCGCCGAGTGCCGTGGTCTCGACGACCTCGGGCCGATCCACCGGGGCGCCGGTCACGTCGGCGAGGAATTGGCATAGCCAGTCATTCGCCGCCATGCCGCCGTCGACGCGGAGCGCGGCGAGCGCACCCGCGCCGTCGGCGACCATTGCTTCCACGAGGTCGTTGGTCTGATAGGCGACCGATTCCAGCGCCGCCCGCGCCAGATGCGCCGCGGTGGAATCGAGCGTCAGCCCGCAGATCAGCCCCCGCGCCTCGGGATCCCAGTGCGGCGCGCCGAGCCCGACGAAGCCCGGCACCATGTAGACGCCGTGATTGCCCGAGACGGCCGTTGCCATGTCGTTGGTCTGCGAGGCGTGGGTGATCACGCCAATGCCGTCGCGCAGCCACTTGATCGCTGCGCCCGCGACGAAGATCGAACCTTCAAGCGCATAGGCGGTCTTGCCGTTGAGCCGATAGGCCGGCGTCGTCAGCAGGCGGTTGTGCGAGGTCACCGCCTCGCCCGTGTTGAGCAGCATGAAGCAGCCCGTGCCGTAGGTCGCCTTGGCCATGCCCGGCGCGAAGCAGCCCTGGCCGAACAGCGCCGCCTGCTGGTCCCCCGCCATGCCGGCAATCGGGATTGCGGCGGCGAACAGGCCCTCGGCGGTATGGCCGAACAGGCCGCTGTTGTCCTTGACCTCGGGCAGTAGCGCGGCGGGGACGCGCAGCAGTGCGAGCAGGTCCTCGTCCCAGCGCTGGGCGTGGATATCGAACAGCATCGTGCGGCCGGCATTGGTCGGGTCGGTTGCATGGACCGCGCCGCCGGTCAGCCGCCAGAGCAGGAAGCTGTCGACCGTGCCGAAAGCCAGCTCGCCCTTTTCGGCACGTGCACGGGCGTCGGGGACATTGTCGAGGATCCAGGCGAGTTTGGTGCCCGAGAAATAGGGGTCGATCAGCAGGCCTGTCCTGGCGCGGACCAGGGGTTCCGCACCGTCGGCACGCAGGCGTTCGCAGACGTCGGCAGTGCGGCGGTCCTGCCAGACGATCGCGCGGTGGATCGCCTCGCCCGTGGCTCGGTCCCAGACCACCACGGTCTCGCGCTGGTTGGTGATGCCGATCGCGGCGATATCCGCGGCGCCGAGGCCCGCGCCTTCGAGCGCCTCATGCATCACCGCCAGCGTATCGCGCCAGATGTCCTCGGGATCGTGCTCGACCCAGCCGCGCTCGGGATAGTGCTGCGCGAATTCGCGCTGGGCGACCGCGACCGGGCGTGCCGCGGCGTCGAACACGATCGCGCGGCTCGATGTCGTGCCCTGGTCGATCGCCAGGATGTGAGTTGCGCCTTGGGTCATGACTCAGGCCGGAATGGTAAGCTCGGAGACGAAAGCGTAGGTATCGCCGCGGCAATAGGACTTGGTCACTTCGATCAGCCGGCCACCGGCATCGAAAGTCCGCCGCTCGACGAGAAGCCCCGGCGAGCCGATCTCTACCTCGAGCATCGCCGAGAACGCCTCATCGAAAATGATCGCCTGCAGGCGCTGCCAGGCCCGCGCCGGGCGGACGCCGTTGGCCTTCATCGCTTCATAGAGCGAATCCTCGACCGCATCGACCGCGGCCAGGCATTCGGCCGGAACCACCGTATGCTCGACCACCATCGGTACTTCGTCGGCATAGCGGATGCGGTTCAGCCGGAACAGCGGCATGCCAGGCAGAAAGCCCAGCGAGAAGGTATCGTCCGCGGTCGCGTCGCTGCACGAGCGGTCGAGCCAGTGGCTGCGCGGGGCGCCGCCGCGCGCCATCACGTCGGCGGTGAACGAGCTAAGCATGGAAAAGTCGTGCTGGAGCCGCTCGGTGACGACGGTGCCCGAGCCGCGACGACGCTCGATCAGGCCTTCCTGCTCGAGCCCGTCGAGAGCCTTGCGCACGGTGATGCGCGAGACGCCCAGAACCTTGGCGATATCGCGCTCCGGCGGAAGGAAGTCGGAAGCCTGAAGCTTCTCGCGCACCATCAGATCGCGCAGCGCGCGCTGCAGCTGGACATAGAGCGGTGAGGCGCCCTCCTCGTCGAGCGGAGGGATACTCAGAAGCATCGACATGGTCGCTGGGGCCTCCTCACCGTTTTCTCTTTTGGTGAGAGTATCATCACTTCGGCAAAGTCCCACGAATAAGTCTTGGTCCATCGCGCGGTCAGACGTTCAGCCGCCCGTGGTCGATCCGCGGCAGCACATAGCGGCTGAACATGTCGCACTCGCGCAGATGCGGGTAGCCCGACAGGATGAAGGCCTCGATCCCCGCCTCGCGATAGGCCTCGAGCTTGGCCAGGACCTGGTCGGGATCGCCGACGATGGCCGCGCCGCAGCCCGAGCGGGCCCTACCGATACCGGTCCAAAGGTTATCCTCGACATAGCCGTCGTTCCCGGCGTTCTCGCGCAGTTCGGCCTGGCGGGCGACGCCGGCGCTGGTCGCATCGAGCGACTTGGCGCGGATCGCCGCGCCCTGCGCCGCATCGAGCTTCGACAGCAGACGTGTGGCATAGTCGCGCGCCTCGGCCTCGGTCTCGCGGACGATGACGTGGGTGCGGTAGCCGAACTTGAGCTTGCGCCCGCGCCTGGCCGCACGCTCGGTCATATCGGCGATGATCGCCTTCACTGCGGGCATGGTGTCGGGCCACATCAGGTAGACGTCGCAGCCCTCGGCCGCCGCCTCGCGCGCGTCCTCGCTGAGCCCGCCGAAATAGAGCGGCGGACACTTGCGCGATAGGGTCTTCATCCGCGGCGGGTCGAGGTCCAGCTGCCAGTGCTCGCCCTGATGCGACAGGTGTTCGCCATTGAGCAGTGTCTTGAGGATTTTCATCGCCTCGACCGTCCGGCCATAGCGCGGCGCGCTCGCCATCGTCTCTCCGGGCAAGTCCGAAGATATGATGTTAACCGTCAGCCGGCCGCCGAGAATGTGATCGAGCGTGGCGATCTGGCGCGCCAGCTGCGGCGGCCAAGTCTCGCCGACGCGTACCGCCATCAGCAGGCGGATGCGGCTGGTCAGCGTTGCGATGGCGGCGGCGAAAGCGGTCGTGTCCAGACCCAAGGCATAGCCCGAAGGGAGCAGGATATTGTCGAACCCGCCCTTCTCGGCGGCCAGCACGATATTGCGGCAATGCTCCCAGCTCGAGGCCAGCATCGGATCGGGCTGGCCGAGAAATTCGTAATCGTCGTCACAAAGCGCCGAGAACCAGCTGATTTCGCAAGGGTTTGTCATGGCAACGGTTCCTCCCTCGATGCAATCAGGACCTTGTACCAGTCGGCCCGCGTCCAGCGGACCTTGAGCGCGTCGGCGGCCTCGGCGATGCGCGCCACCTGCTGCGAACCGACGATGGGAATGGCGCCCGCAGGGTGGGCCATCAGCCAGCTATAGGCGGCGGCCGTGCGGCTGACGCCCTGGGCCTCGGCCACGGCATCGAGCGCCTGCGCCACGCCGTGCTCGCGATGGCTGCTGGGCTGCGCGATCCGCCCCTGCCCGAGCGGCGACCAGGCAAGCACGGCGGCGCCGAGCGTCATCGCCGTGTCGAGCAGGCCGTTTTCGATCGGCTCGAGCTGGAGCGCGGAGAACTCGGGCTGGATGCTCGCCAGCGGCACGGTCAGGTAACGGGCCAGGGCCGCGGTCTGCGCCGGGGTGAAATTGGACACGCCGACCGCGCCGACCTTGCCACTTTTCACGGCGTCCTCGAGCGTACGAGCCAGTTCCTGCGGGTGCGTCAGGATATCGGGGCGGTGGATCTGCCAGAGATCGATGTGATCGACGCCCATCCGCGCCAACGAGGCCTCGATCGCCTCGGCGACATAGGCGCTGCTCGAGTCGTAGGGCGTTCCGATGACGATGCCGCCCTTGCTGGCGAGCACCATGCGCCCGCGCAACGCCGGCGCTTCGGCCAGAACGCGACCCAGCAGAAGCTCGGCCGCTCCGAACGGCTCGCCGTTGTCGGGGCCATAGATGTCGGCCGTGTCGAGAAGGGTGATACCGGTATCCAGCGCGGCTTCCACCAGCGCACGGGCAGCGGAAACGTCGCTTCCCTTGAAGCGCCACATCCCCCAGGCCAGGGGACTGATCTCCAGGCCATAGGGCCCGAGACGCCGCGTCTGCGGCGGCAATGGCAAGTGTCGGGCTTCGGACATCGCTGGCTCCCGGCCTTATGATAGCGTTGTCTTATTTGGCGCCCAATTCGGGCAGCCGTCAAGCCTTTCGCACCTCCGCGGTCGATTTGCGCACGACCAGCTCGTGCTCCAGACGCTGGTGAACCGCCGCTTCGCCTTCGGAGAAAAGCAGCGCCGCAGCCGCTACCGCCATCTCGCGAACCGGCTGGCGGATCGTCGTCAAAGGCGGCCAGACCAGGCTGGCCAAGGCCGTGTCGTCGAAGCCCGCAACCGAGAGATCACGCGGCACGTCGAGCCCGATACCATGGGCGTGCGCCAGCACGCCGGCAGCCATATCGTCGTTGCTCGCGAAGATCGCCGTGGGGGGCGTCGGCATGGCCAGGAACGCCTCCGCCGCCGCCATGCCCGAAGCGAAATCGAACTCGCCCGGCAGGACCAGCGCGGGCTCGTAAGTGATGCCGGCACGGTCGAGCGCCTTGCGGTAGCCGAAGTGACGCTGGTCACTCGCCATATGGCTCGAATGGCCGAGCACGAAGCCGATTCGCAGGTGGCCGAGACCGATCAGATAGGTCGTCATGTCGTCGGCGGCCTGAACGTCGTCCATATAGACCGACGAAGTGATTGCGTGGTTCGTACCCGGGGAAATCCTTACGAAACGGACGTTTCGGCGCTCAAGTTCGGCCAGGGCAAGCGGTGCGTCGGTCACCGGGGAAGACAGAATCACGCCGTCGACATGGGTTTCGTCGATCAGCCCGCCGATCTCGTCGGCCAGCGATTCCGAGGCGACATCCACCGGCTGGGCCAGCATCCTGACACCCTCCTGGCGGCATCGCGCCCAGACGCCGTCCTGGATCTGGTGGATGTAATGGGGGCTGTGATTGTCGTAGATCAGTGCGATCTGGAACGAACGATGCCCGGCTAGGGTCCGTGCCGCGAGGCTGGGGCTGAACCGCAGCGCAGCCATCGCTTCCTCGACCTTTTTTCGCGTATCATCGCGGACATAGCGCTCCTTGTTGAGGACGCGCGATACCGTCTTTATCGAAACCCCCGCTACCCGGGAAACGTCCTTGATCGTCACGCGCATGGGCTTCCGGCTAACACGGAAAGCGATTGGAACCAAATGTGGCGCGCAGGCCACGCCCCGAGCCTATTGCCGGCGAAATCGCGAGTCCTCTTGCGTTCGCATCCGGTTTTTGCGACAAGCATATTTCAGACATCGTTGTCATAACGGCGAGCAGGGCTAGTGGCGAGAGAGATCAGATACGGGCTGGTTGGTTCCGGCATGATGGGCGTCGAGCACATCAACAACCTGAAGATCACCCCTGGCGCGGTCGTCACCGCCCTCGCCGATCCTGTCGCAACCTCGCTCGGCTGGGCTAGGGACGCGCTGGGCGACGCCGCCACCGATGTAGCGACTTTCGCCGATTCGGCGGCGCTCGCTGCCTCGGGCCTGGTCGACGCGGTGATCGTCGCGAGCCCCAACTACACCCATCGCACCGTGCTCGAACCGTTGTTCGATGCGGGCCTCAACATCCTCTGCGAAAAGCCGATCGCCACGACGATCGACGACGCGCGCTGGATTGCCGAACGCGCCGAGGCCTCGCCCGGCCTGTTCTGGACCGCGATGGAATACCGCTACATGCCGCCCGCGGCGGAATTCATCCGCCAGGTCCACAGCGGCCGTATCGGCAACCTGCGGATGCTGTCGATCCGCGAGCACCGCTTCCCGTTCCTCGTCAAGGTGAACGACTGGAACCGCTTCGCCGCCAACACCGGCGGCACCATGGTCGAGAAGTGCTGTCACTTCTTCGACCTGATGCGGCTGATCGTCCGGTCGGAAGCCGTCCGCGTCTATTGCTCGGGTGCGATGGACGTGAACCACCTCGACGAGCGCTATGACGGCAAGCGGCCCGACATCATCGACAACAGCTTCACCACGGTCGATTTCGCCAATGGCGTGCGCGCCATGCTCGATCTCTCGATGTTCGCCGACGGCGCCGAGAACCAGGAGGAGATTACCGCCACCGGCGATCAGGCCCGGCTCGACGTGCTGATTCCCTCGGGCGAACTCGTGTTCAGCCCGCGCACCGGCTTCGGCAATCCCAAGCGGGTCGAGCGCAGCCATGTGGAAGTCGACGAGACCGCGCTGAAGGCCGGCAGCCATCACGGTTCGACCTTCTACGAGCATCAGAACTTCAACCGCGCGATCCGCGAGGGCCTGCCGGCGGAAGTAACCGCGCGCGATGGACTGATGGCGGTCGCCATCGGCGTCGCGGCAGAGATCAGCGCGCGCGAGAAGCGCGTCGTCGAAATGAGCGAACTGGGTTTCTAAGTCGGACAAAGCCAAGATTTGGCACCGCAATACCGCTAAAGCGGAACATGCAACGGAGGGAGGACACTATGAAACGCGTTTTGACGGCAACGACGGCGTTGACCTTGGCCGCGCTGGCGGTTGATCCAGCCTTTGCCCAGGATACGCCGGCGGCGGACGCCGATACCGGCGGCTATGGCGAGATCATCGTCACCGCGCAGAAGCGCGAGGAGAACCTGCAGAAGGTGCCCGCGGCGGTCAGCGTCGTCAGCGCCGCGCAGCTCGATGCGCGCGGCGTGGTCAATCTGACCTCGCTCCAGCAGCTCGTGCCCAGCCTGAACTTCAAGGACAGCGCGACGACGATCGATTCGTCGGTGTTCCTGCGCGGCGTCGGCACGATCAACTTCTCGATCGCCGCTGAGCCCAGCGTCGGCTTCGTCGTCGACGGCGTGACCTATGCCCGCTCGGGCGAAGCCTTCGGCGATCTCTATGACATCGAACGGATCGAAGTCCTGCGTGGGCCGCAAGGCACGCTTTTCGGCAAGAACGCTTCGGCCGGCGTGATCAACGTGGTGACCAAACGCCCCGGCAACGAGTTCGGCGGTTACATCGAAGGCACCGCGACGACCGACGACGAGTACAAGATCCGCGGCGCGATCGACGTGCCAATGGGCGAAGGCATCGCGGCCCGCATCACCGGCAACTACGGCCGCTGGGACGGCAACGTCCGCAACATCACGCTGAACAAGCAGGTCAACGGCTATGAGCGTTGGGGCATCCGCGGGCTGGTCGAGGCCAAGCCCAGCGACGCACTGACGCTCACCCTGATCGGCGACTACCGCAAGAACAACAGCGAGTGCTGCGCCGAAGTGATCGGCACGGTGCCCGGCAATGGCCTTGCGGCATCGCTGGCCGGGGTCACACTCGCGGGCGACGAGACCCGCCAGATCCGCCAGAACACGCTGACCCGCACCAAGGAAACCAGCTGGGGCCTGTCGCTCCAGGCCGATCTCGACGTCGGCGGCGCGGGCACGCTGACCTCGATCACTGCCTATCGCAAATACCGCAACTTCGGCATCCGCGACGGCGACTTCATCGACACCGTCTATGCCAATGTCGGCGCAGTCACGGGCGGCAACCAGCTCGACGACTATGGCCCGCAGCCGTCGAAGACCTTCACCCAGGAACTGCGCCTGTCTTCGCCCGGCGGCCAGAAGCTCGAGTACGTCTTCGGCGCGTTCTATTACAACGCCAAGCAGCAGCGCACGTTCGAGCGCGACGACATCGTCTGCTCGGCCACGACGCTGCCTGCGGTCGCGCCGGGCCTGTTCCCCTGCGCCGCCGGCTCCTCGACACTGCGCTTCCCAAGCGCGGTCGGCACTTTCGGCTCGACGATCGAGAACTACGCCGCTTACGGCAATCTGACCTACAACCTCACCGACGCCTTCCGCCTGATCGCCGGGGCACGCTATACGCACGACAATGTCAGTGCGTTCAACCGCCGCACCCCGGCCAGCAACGGCGGCGGTCCCGGCCTCGCCAATCCGGGCGCGAACTACAACCTGAAGACCAGCAACGACGATTTCTCGTTCAAGGCCGGCGCGCAGTACGACGTGCTCGACAACCTCATGGCCTATGCGACCTACAGCCAAGGCTACAAAGGCCCCGCGTTCAACGTCTTCTTCAACCAGAACGACGGCCAGCTCGCGCCGATCGCGGCCGAAACCGCCGACGCCTACGAAGCCGGCGCCAAGTTCAAGACCCACGACGGCAGCTTCACGCTCAACACCGCGCTGTTCTACGCCAAGTACGACAACTTCCAGGCCAACAGCTTCGTCGTGCTCAACGGCTCAACCGTCACGCAGCTGACCAATGCCGGCAAGGTCTCCACGCGCGGCGTCGAGATCGAGACGGTGATCAGACCTGTCCGCAATTTCACGGTCAATGCCGGGCTGTCCTATACGGACGCGCATATCGACAAGTTCAACGTCCCGGCAGGCACGACGGGCAGCACCCGTGCAGGCGAGCGACTGCCGCTGGCGCCCGAGTGGAAGGGCAATATCGGCGCCACCTGGAAGATCGAGACCGGCGGCTTCGCCGATATCGAGATCGGCAGCCAGGTCTCGCTGACCAGCGACCAGGTTTCGTCCCTGCAAGCCGCCGATACCCCGGCCAACGCGGCGACCCGGCGCGCAATAACCATCGACGGCTACTACATCGTCGATGCCAACATCGCTTTCGTCGACCCGAAAGGCGTCTGGCGGGTGAACTTCTTCGGCCGCAACCTGACCGACGAGAGCTATGCCACGCTGATCACATCTGGTGGCCCCGGCAACGCCTACCGCTACCTGCTGCCGCGCGACGTCGATCGCTATTTCGGGGTCCAGCTGCGGCTCAACTATTGAGGCCAGACATGGAATATTCCCAGCAATCCCGCCAGTTCGCGCAGCAGGGCTATGCCGTGTTCCCCGGCGCGCTGGCGGGCGAGGCGCTGGCGCTGCTCCGCGCCGAATGCGACGCCTTCGTCGCGCGCGAGGATGCGCGGATGGACGCCGCAGGGGTCGATACGATCGACATCAGTCACCGCGGCAAGCGCTATTTCGCCAACGAATGCCAGCGCGTCGTTCCTGCACTGCGCAGCGTGCTATTCGGCCGGGCGATGGCCGACGTCTGCCGCGCCACGCTGGGGAGCACGGCCTATTTCTTCTTCGACCAATATGTCGTGAAAGGCCCCGAAGGCGGCCTGCCTTTCGCCTGGCACCAGGATTCGGGCTATGTCGTCGGCAACGGCGGCCCGCCCGAACACGCACCCTATCTCACCTGCTGGTGCCCGCTCGACGATTCGAACGAGGAGAACGGCACGGTCCGTCTGATCCCGGGCAGCCACCGCGGCGGCATCGTGCCGCACGATCGCCAGGCCGGGACCAACGACCTGGTCGGCGCGCCGGCCTCGTCCGAAGGCATCGTCGTCGAAGCCAAGGCGGGCGACGTCGTCGCCTTCTCCAGCCTGACGCTGCATGCCACCGGGGCCAACCGATCGACCCGGCCCCGCCGCGTCTATCTCGCGCAATATACCCCAGAGGCCATGCTCAATCCCGGCACCAAGCAATTGCGCCGCAACGCCATCCTGCTGCTGCAGGACGGCCAGCAAATGACCTTCGGCTGAGTCGGTGGTCATCTCTCCAGCCCGCCGCAACGCCCTTTTCGTCCTCGCGCTCAGCGCCACGATCCTGAACCTGGTCGATCGCCAGATCATCGCAGTGCTCAAGCCGATGATCGAGACCGACCTGAACTGGAGCGACAACGATTATGGCACGCTGGCGGCCTGGTTCCAGGGATCGGCGGCGGTGGCCTTCCTGTTCACCGGCTGGATCGTCGATCGGGTCGGGGTGAAATGGGCCAACCCGCTGGGGGTCACCTTGTGGAGCGTGGCGGCGATGGCCCATGCCGCCGCGGTCAGTTTCTTCCAGTTCGTCTTCTGCCGCATCGCGCTGGGCGCAACCGAGGCGATGGGCACGCCGGCCGCGATCAAGACGATCGCCGCGATCTTCCCACCCGAGCGCCGCTCGACGGGCTATGGCCTGCTCAACATGGTCGGCAGCCTGGGCGCGATCGTCACGCCACTGATCATCCCGCTGCTCGCGGCCGAATGGGGATGGCGCGCGGCCTTTCTGCTCGGCGGCGCGCTCGGGCTCGTCTGGACGCTCCTTTGGCTGGTCACCGTGCGCGGCATCGATTTCAGCGGCGGTTTCGACGCCGACGCCAAGCCCGCCCTGATCTCCGCGCCCGGATCGGTCCTGACCGAACGCCGCACCTGGGCGATCGCGGCGGCCAAGTTCCTCTCAGACGCCACCTGGTGGCTGATGCTGTTCTGGATGCCCGACTTTTTCCATCGCAGCTTCGGCCTCGAAGGCATCGCGCTGGGGCCGCCCCTGGCCTTTGCCTATAGCTGCAGCGCGCTGGGCGCGCTGATCGCGGGCACCACGGCCACGCGCCTGCTCGCCCGCGGCGTCAGCATCGAGCGAGTGCGCAAGGGTTCGCTGCTCGTAGCTGCACTTTGCGCCGTGCCCCTGCCCTTCGCCGACTACGTCCACGATTACTGGCTCGCCGTTGCGCTGATCGGCTTGGTCATGGGCGCCCACCAGGCTTTTTCGTCAAGCCTGTTCGCGCTGATCGCCGATGTCTCGCCACCCGCCAAGGTCGGCCGCGTGACCAGCTTCGGCGCTTTCGCCGGCAACGTGGGCGGCATGGTCATCGCCAAGGTCGCCGGGCTCGTGCTCGCCGCAGGGCTCGGTTACCTGCCGCTCTTCGTCTTCGCCGGCTTTTCCTACCTCATGGCCGTCGGCGCGATCCAACTGCTGCTGCCGCGTCTGCCGCTCGACGGCATGGGGGTACGCGGGACGCAGCCCGCCGGCCACTGAAAGACCTTCTTCGCACCATGGCAAAAACGCACCCCATCGCAGCCGATCTCTACGGCGACCTGCTCGACTACGAAGCGCCTGCGCCACCAGGCCGGCTCCGCGCGCATTTTCCGGGGCTGCTGGTCGCCGGCGTCGCCGCCCTGGCAGCCAGCTACCTGTCCGAGCACTATGGCGCACCTCTGATGCTGATGGGCCTGCTGCTGGGCCTCGCCCTGAACTTCGTCAATGTCGTGCCGCAGCTCCATCCGGGACTCAATTTCGCCTCCAAGACGCTGTTGCGCTGGGGAATCGTGCTGCTGGGAACCCAGATCACGCTGTCGCAGATCGCCGGCCTCGGGATCTCCGGCCTCGGTGCCGTGGCGGCGATCATCGCGCTGGTCACGCTGACCGGACTGGTCGTCGCGCGCGCGCTCAAGCTCGAGCCTTGGCTCGGCCTACTCGCCGGCGGCGCGGTCGCGATCTGCGGTGCCTCGGCGGCGCTCGCCTTGTCGGCCCTGCTCGGCGAACGGCGAGTCAGCCATGCGCAACTGACGCTGGTTCTCGTCTGCGTTGCCGGGGCCAGCGCCTTCGCGATGTCGACCTATCCACAACTGGCCCATGTACTGGCGCTCAGCGACCGCCAGGCCGGCTTTCTCATGGGCGCGTCGATCCACGACGTCGCCCAGGCGCTCGGCGCCGGCTACAGCTTCTCGCCCGAAGCCGGCGAGATGGCGACGATCGTCAAGCTGACGCGTGTCGCCCTGCTCGCGCCGACCCTGGCAGCGATCTCGTTGTTTCTGGCGCGGGAAGAGGGGGAAAAGGGCGGACGGATCACGGTGCCCTGGTTCGTCGGCGGTTTCTTCGCCCTGGCGGCGCTGTGCTCCTACTGGCCGCAGCCTGTCATCGTCACCGCAACCGCGTCGCATGTCGCCAGCGGCATGCTGCTGCTGGCAGTCGTGGCGACGGGAATCGGATCGCCGATGCAACTGCTGCTCGATCAGGGGTGGCGGACGTCGATGCCTGTCCTCACGGCGACCCTTGTCTCGTTCTGCCTCGCGCTGGCGGGGGCGCTCTTCCTGTTCTAGGGTATGTCGAGTGTCCCAATATGAAACGGTTCATCCGGCATGGAGAACGCCCCACCCCGTTAGTCGCAGCGACTGTCAGGATTCGAAAAGAGCCGAAGACCTGTTAAAACCGTTGCGGAAATCACGGGTGGGCTTGCGAATTTTATTCAGGGATTCGCCCACTTTACTTGGCGGGTACTCTCCCTGGACCACTGGATGCCACACTTGCTCCGTAGCGACTGGTTCCATATCATCGAGCAGCCTGCCTCCGGTCAGGATGTTCGATGATATGGCAATAGCCACCATATGGGTACGGTTTCGGGCACGCATCTTCAGCCGCATGGTGTCGATATGACACTCGACCGTGCGCGGCGCGATTTCGATTTCCTGGGCCACCTCCTTGGCGGAGTAGCCCAGCGCCACCAGTTCCAGGATCTGCAATTCACGGGCCGTGAGTTCCAGCCCGCTGTCACTTTCCCTAGGCATATAGCCCCCTTTCTGCAGAACGCAGTCATCTAGGGCGACACATAATCCAGCACTCGCGATCCCGTGCTTGCCGTCGTTTTATCTAGCAAGCCAGGCTGTTAAGGCCCCATAAACGAATTATTATAATAAGTTAGCATCCTATTGCAGGAACGCCCGAGTTGCAAGCATGAAAAGAACGCGACGTGAAAAACTACGTATAGCAATTTACCATAGTGTTCTTTCACAAGCGATTAGGGTTTGTCCTAATCCGACTTTATCAGGTGCGACACACTCGCAATAGCCTCAGTTAGCCTACTGAAAATCGCGGTTTATTTGTTGATGGCCGCCGCGTGACGGCATCGCCTGATGCGTCCTGTTTTGGGACGCGGAACATCGGCCCCGAAACCGCATGACAAATATCAATCGGCGAATCCGGCGTTTCCATAGCCTGTGATTGTCCGCGATGGCGGACGAATCGCGATCGGCATCCCGCGTTCTTCTTTCTCGGGGGGCAAATGCAGATCGTTCCACATCAGGAGTGAAACATGACCAAGAAGCACTTCCTCACGGCGTCCGCCATCGCCCTTAGCCTGGCGATCAGCAGCGGTGCGGCCTATGCCGAAGTCGACGTCGACGCCAACGGCAACCAGCTTTCGAACGCCAGTGGCCAGAATGCCGACGACGGTTCGAACATCTCGACCTCGGGCGCGCTCGCCGACCATTCGTACAACGGTGGCGACACCACGACGAAGACCAGCACCGACACCGACACCACGACGAAGTCGTACAGCGACAGCTCGACCACGAACGTGACCAAGGATTCCAACAATCCTGACAGCTCGGTCTCGACGAAGAACGACGACTCGAACAACACGAGCACCAAGACCAACACCGACACCGACACGAAGAACCTCGCGTCGTTCAACACGCTGACCAACACCAAGACCAACAACGACACCGACACCACGACGAAGACGAGCACGGAAGACTCGTACAACGCGGACAGCTCGACTCACACCAAGACGAGCACCGACGATTCGTACAACTCGGACAGCTCGACCACGACGAAGACCAACACCGACACCGACACGAAGAACCTCGCGTCGTTCAACACCGTCACCAAGGACGCGAACAACACCGACACCACAACCAAGAACGACGACTCGTACAACACGTCGACGAAGAACGACGATTCGTTCAACACCGACAACTCGACGCACTCGAAGAACGAAGACTCGTTCAACACCGACAACTCGACCCATTCGAAGAACGAAAACTCGTTCAACACGAAGGACTCGAACAACACCGACAGCTCCGTCACGACCAACGTCGTGGCAGCTCAGGATCTGAAGGGCGTTGTCGTCAACATCGGCGTCAAGGAAGTCGTCGATGCGGGTCCGTCGGGCCTGACCACCGGCAGCAACAACATCGGTGGCAGCTCGTTCGCCGCTTATGCCGGTATCCTGAACGCCGCCTGGAACACGGGCGTCAACTCGAACGCGCAGGCCGCGACGAACATCTCGGCTCAGGGCAACGTGACCTTCGGTAGCGTCAGCGGCGCCGCCGCGGCCGCGCCGCAGCCCTAACGACGTAGCCAACCTTGCCGGGCCGGTTGTTCGCAACCGGCCCGGTCCTTGATCTTCGGTTTATCCCGAAGATGGTTTATTCGGAGTAAGCACCATGTTGCAGACCTCCCGGTTCGGTCCGGCTGCCTTCGCCATGCTTCTGCTTCTGCCCATCGAATGCGCAGCAGCGGCCCCCCCTGGCTTCGGCACCCGGCATCGAGGCGTTCGACGCTACGCCGGCGGTTGCCGGTGCGGTCGAGAACGAAGTCCCCCTCCTCGCCATGGCCCCCGTCGACGAACAGCGGCCGACCATGGGCGAAGAGGACCTAGGCGAGCTTCGCGGCGGCCAGAGCCTCGTCCTTGCAAACCAGACCCTTGCGGCACTGAACGCCGGCAACACCATAGGCGGCAACAACATCGCCGGTGCAGTCAACGTATCGGACAATGCCCTGTCCAACTTCAACGGCCTGGGCAACATCATGATCAATACGGGCTCGCAGGTGAACCTGCAGTCGGGTATGAATATAACCATCAACGTCCATCCGTGAGGAAGCTGATGCCGCGGCTTGCCCCTTCCAGGCTTTTCACGACCGCGAGGCGCAGCGTGCCTCGCTGCGTTCTCGGCCTGGCGGCTTGTGCGCTTACCGCGATGACATCACAGCCGGCTTCCTCCGCCGAGGTACAGATCGGTGGCGGCCCCAATGCCTATTTCTCGGTCAATGTGATGAGCTGGTGGGAGATACCCTTCCGCACCGTGGTTCGGCAGCGTTACGACTTCAGCTGCGGCTCGGCCGCGGTGGCAACGCTGCTGACCTATCACTATGCCAAACCCACCAGCGAGACGATGACCTTCTCGTCGATGTGGGACCACGGCGACCAGGAAGCAATCCGCAAGGCCGGCTTCTCCATGCTCGACATGCGCAATTACCTGATCAGCGTCGGGCTGCGCGCCGAAGGCTTCCGCTTCGACATCGAAGACCTCAAGAAAGTGCGGCGCCCGGGCATCGCCCTGATGAACCTCAACGGGTACAAGCACTTCGTCGTCATCAAGGGGATCACGAACTCCAGCGTGCTGGTCGGTGATCCGATGCTCGGCCTGAAGACCTACCCAATCGACGAATTCGCCCAGCACTGGAACGGCATCCTGCTGGCAATCATCGAAGCACCGGACAAGCGGCGTCCCACCTTCAACCTCGCCAGCGAGTGGGGTCCCTGGTCGAAGGCGCGGCCCGAGGACGCCTATCCCGCCGAAAGCGCTCAGCACCTGACCTCATTCCTACCGCCGACCTACCAGTTCAGCCCGCAAATCATCGTCGATCTGCGGCCGAAATAGGTGAACGCCATGTGGCATCAATTGGCCCGTTGCCTCGCGATCGCTCTCGGATGCCTGGTCGCGTCCGAGCCCGCCCAAGCGGCCGTGCCGGGGATCGACAACTTCGATAGCGATGCAGAGCTGTTCCCCACTGCCGACAGCAGCGCATTGATCGCCAGCGAAGGGCCGCAGTTCGCCCGATCGGAAGCCGCCGTGGGCGGTGCCGGCGACGAGGCTATGTTCGCCGCCGCCGAAACCGTCGATGCGGGCGAACTCGGCGACCAGCGCGGCGGCTTCGTCCTCGACGGCCTCGACATCAAGCTCGGCGCTCAGGTCCAAACGCTGGTCAATGGCGAACTCGCGCTTACCACGGCCATCACCTGGTCGGACTCGGGCGTGGAAACTTCGCAATTCGTTTCCAGCATGCTGTCCCAGCCCACCGCCCAGCAGTTGCAGTCCGGCCTGCTCAAGACCGGCAACATCTCGCTGAACGTCGGCGGCTCCACGGTCTTCCTCGCCAACGACGGCCAGACCGCGCTGATCCAGAACGCGACGTCGGGCATCCAGAACGTCATCATCAACACGGCGAACAACACCAGCATTCAGACGATGGTCAATGCAACCATCGATCTCAGCGGCTACGCCGCGTTCCAGGCCACCAACCAGAGCAACACGCTGGGCAGTTCCCTGGGATCGGCGATCGGCAATGCAACGATCGGTATCGTCCGCTGACGACCGAGCGGCGCGCGGCAAGCCAGGCGAGCCTTTCCCGACAGACTTCGTGATGCGTTTCGTCCGGCCAGGATCCATTTTAGCCAACACGCTCGTGCTGCGCTTGTCGAAGCACTATTCGCGTTGCTGTGTCAGCGCCCTTCGACAAGCTCAGGGTGAGCAGGCTTGTCTTGTGATCCGGGTCCGGGCACGACGCCAACCGCGTCCGGCGCAGCAGCTTGGGGACAGGCTCAGGCTTTAGTGGCCGGCCAGATCGACGCTGAAGGGCACCCGCAGCGAGAGCGAGACGTCCGGTGCGTCCTCGGTAACACCGACATCGACACCGAAGTTGATCGAGGTCTGCTCCGTCAGGCGATAGGCCATGCCGAGCGACAGTGAGCCGACCTGCAGCCGCGAGGACTTCTGGGTCGTTCCGCCGATCTCCGAGGTGGTCGGGAAGAGGTAGCTGTGGCGGTAGCCGAGCGAGAACGAGAAGCGCGGGTTAAGCGCAAAGCCAAAGCCGAGGTTGGCGGAAATCGCGTCGCCCGGATTGACGTGGCCGACAAAGGTCCCGCCGACGTCCTTGTTGATGTCGCGGCCCATGTGCCAGAGATAGCCGACGCCGCCGTAGATCACGACAGGATCCGATGGCAGCAGGAAGTTGAGCGTCGGCGAGACCGCCCAGAAGCCCGAACCCGTGGTGAGGCCCGTGGCGATCCCGAACTCGTCATAACCGATATCGAACGGCCCCTTGCCGGTGTCGCTCTTGACGGTGACACCCGCGGTGAAGATGGGATGCTGCGCCGTGCGCGGCCGGTTGATCTGATAGCGCAGGCCGAACTCGATATCGCCGATATCCTTCTCCTTGAAGGAGAGCGTCCGGACGATACCCTCATCGCGCTGCTGGACCACATCGATCCGGTCGCTGCGGTAAAGATACGGGACGCGCACTTCAGCCTGCAGGTTGTTGGTCAGTCCATAGCGAGCCGAGTAGGCCCCGACGAGCGTCAGACGATCGGCATTGCTGGCCTCGATCACGCCGATCTGGATGCCGGGAACGAGTTCGATGCCGCGGAACACGAGGCGATTGGTCGACGACAGGGCGTATTCAAGCGAAGGCTCGATCACCAGGGTGCCCGCCTTTGTCAGCACGCCCTGGCCCTCGGGCACGGCGGCGACGCGCGCCTGAACCTTGTTGGTCTCTTCCTCGGCCGGCGCCTCGCCGACCGGCTGGCCGGGAACCGGCGCGGCTCCCGTCAGCGGAGCCTGCGCAGACTGCTGCGCCAGGTCGAACCTGTCGCTCCTGTCACTTCCTGGAACCAACGGGGCCATCGGGATCGGTCCGCCCAGGCCGCGCCCCTGGATCATCGCGAGCATGGTGTCACTGGCCTCGGCACTCCGGGCGAGCATCTGCTTCAGCGTGGCGATTTCGTCCTGTTGCTCGCGCACCCGACGCTCGAGCACGTCGACGCGCTGCTCCATCGAGACCGTCGCAGTGACGACCGCCGCATCCTGGGCCAGCGCTTGCCCGCCGGGCAGCGCAAAGACCAAAGAGACGGCGCTGCCGAGCAGGGCCCTAGATAGCAATGCGGTCCCTTGCCGTCCCATGGACGTTCTCCCTGACAAGCACATCGTCGTGGCCAACCCGGTCGGCGTCGCCATCGGCAACGACTTCCAGTCCGACGCGATCGAAGATGCGGAAATCGTGCAGGCCCGCGTGGGCGATGAACCCGCGCTTGACCAAGGCAGTGAGTGCGCGGCTCACGGTTTCCGGAGTCAGGCCCAGATAGTCCGCGATATCGCTGCGGTGCATGGGAAGGTGCACCAAGCCACCGATGCCCGTGCGGGCGTAGAGGTCACGCAGGAAAGCCGCGACGCGCTCCGCCGCGGTGCGATGGCCCAGCAGCAGGATCGAACGCTCGGCGCTGATCAGCGCCCGTTCGAAAACACCTTCGCCGACATTCTCGGCACCCCAGCGAACGCGCCGCACCCGGGCCGTGGACGTGACGACTTCGGCCGAAGCCTTGTGCCGGCCGTGTTCCGCTCCGAAGATCTCTCCGGGTACGAAGAAACCGGTGATCTGCCGCCGGCCATCGAACGAAACATGCGCGGTGAGAACCATGCCGCGCACGACTTCGAACCAGCACTGCGCCGAATCGCCCTGGTGATAGATCACATCGCCCTGATCGAACCCAACATCGGCAATATGCCCGGCGCTGACGGCATTTTCAGAGAATCGGTAAGATGGCATGCCCAACCCCTTCGCAACGGGGCTAGCTGTTGCCGCGCCAAGATGGGAGCACGGGGGCTACCTACGTAATTTTCCGGTCGTGAAAAACTGACTAATTTCCGAACGGGATCAGCGACCTCGCAAAGCGCCAACCGGCGCGTCAGAGCTGCGCATCCAGGCCCGCCGCGCCGTAGTAGATGTCGCCATTCGCCCTGGTTAGCTGAAAGGCTACCGTCATGCCGCTCGGACTCGCGTCGTAGAGTTGACCGACGATAGTGCCCGTCAGACCACTGCCCCCCGGTGAGATTGCCGGTGATGCTTCCGTTCGGACTGATCTGGGCCCTGGTCGTCACCGTCTCCTCGGTGGTCGAGTTTGCAACTTCACCGAATACGGGGGCGCGCCCGCGCAAGGTCAGGGTGATCGCGACGGTGCTGGAGATGTAGTTGACGTCGGCCTTCGCAGCGCTCTCGAGCAGGCGCAGTGCCGTTCCGTTCGAATAGAAGATGCCGTCGCCAAATCCCAGGAAGGGAAGCGGCGCCTGGAAACGATTGCCGGGATGAACGAAGGCCGGCGGGCCGCCGGCCGCGTAGAAGCAAAGCTGGCTGTTGTCGCTGTAGCGCCCGATCGTGACGAAGAAGAGCTTGTTGTCGAGCTTGTTCCGATAGATCTCGAACTCGTCGGCACCGTCGCGGAAATAGTCGTAGACGAAAGTCGGCCCGGCCTTCTTGTCGACGGGGTCGAATGTGGGTCCGCCCATCCCGTTCGTGTCGAGCTTGTAGGTGTTCTCGGCCGGATAGCCAACCTGCAGCCGGTTATCGATCCTCGGTGCGGTCAGCGATGCGATCCCGCTCATCTGCGTGGTGCCGTCGGACTGCGCCGTGCGCGCGAACGTCCCTCCGGCACAGGCCATCGGCCCGCCGAAGCTCTGGCCGATATCCGCCTGCCCGATCCGCGTCGCGGGAACGGGCGTCGGCGTGGGCGTAGGCGTAGGACTTGGCGATGGTGACGGGCTCGGCGTAGGCGAGACCGCGGTAAGCGGCGGCGTGCTGCCGTCCTCGCACCCGCTCAGCGAAAGCACCAGGAAAGCGGCCGCGCCCAACCAACGAGATCGATCTGCCCGCATCGCAGCCCCTCTGTCCACGGTCGCATCATACGCAATAGGATGATTACGACCAAGCATCTTGGTCGACAGGGTTAACACTGAGGGTGAAGAGGGAAAGTTGGTAGCGGAGGAGCGTCTTGGCTTTCATCATACCTTAGCGCGAATCCGGATTTAGCGCCCCATTTTCGAAATGACTGCCCGTCAGAACCCGCCACCGTTGCGGACGTTCACTGATCACCTTCGCAGGCTGCAATAGCTTCTGCCAACAAAGCATCGACCCCATCATTCTCAGAACGCAACGCAAACCTCTTCAATGGCTCGACCAGAGAGGGGTGCGCTACAATCGCTGCGGCCTCAAATATATTGGCCATGACGCGTGAACGCGTAAGCGCGCGCTGAACGAACGGAAGCGCAAGGCCTCTGTCTTTATGAGCCAGCCCACGGATCGCCTCTGCGCGAACCCGCTCCACTGGATCTTCGGCGCCAGCGATCAAGGCCGCTCTGATGGCCGGCGTATCAAGGTCAAGATCGCCGATAATGAGCGCCGCCCAGTCTCGGTTGGCATTGTCCTCGTCAGCAACGAAGCTGATCACGCGTCGCAGGTTTTCTGCCGCAAATTCGCTTCCAACCAACGGCACCTCCCCGTTCAATACTTGCACGAGAAAGGGTGATGAGGGTTCGTAACCAGCTTGCATTCGAGCGTATTAATCGCGGTTTCGTTTATGTCCGGTTTCCCGAACATTTCTGCCATACGCCAGTCCGAAATGTGGTAGCGCTCTATCAATGATTTGAGCGCCGGAAACGCGAGAAAACGGCCATTTAGGCCGTGGTAGCGGAGGAGGGACTCGAACCCCCGACACGCGGATTATGATTCCGCTGCTCTAACCAGCTGAGCTACTCCGCCACACAGCAGGTGCTGGTAGCCCAACGCCCGTGCAGGCGGCGCTCTTAGGGCCGGCGGCGCGCGCGGTCAACCACCGCAATCATGGAAAATCACACCTACCCGCGAAACGGGTAAAGCTGTGCCATTTGCCAGAGTTCGTCACGCCAAAGCGACAGCGCGAGGCCGCGAAAGCGGAAGGCGCGCGGCCGCAGGATCAGGGCCAGCTCGGCCTGGAGCGCTCCCGCAGCAGCTGGCGGGACCTTGTTCTGGACCGTGATGTGCAACCGCGGGGGGATGCGTATCCCTCTGCTGGATCAGGCCGCGCAGATCCTCGGCCAGTTCGCTGTGGAGATCGAGCATCGCTGCGCTTTCGACTTCGAGCGCGGTGCCCCGCCCCAGGTCCATCAGCCCGACGATCCGCGCGTCGGGCGCAGGTCGTCCCGCCAGCCGAGCCAGCAGTCGCCGCACTTCGCCTTCCGCCGAGGGCGGCAGCCCGTGAAGCAGGGTGACATGCGCTCCAAGCCTGTTGCGCTCGGACGGATAGTGCGCGCGGCGCAAACCATCCGCCCAGGCGAACACGTCGGCGGGCAGTTCGGCCGTGACCAGCAGAGGCGCACCCCGGCCCGGAGGGGAACGTTCCGGGGCCGGGGTACTGCTGTCGGTCAAGCAGGCTCCTTCTGCCCGCCCGACAGTTCCTGGGCCGTCAGATCCTGGGCTTTCAGTTCGTCGAGCAACTTCTCGGGCGCGGTTTCGCCGTAGGGGTCCTGGTCCGCGCCGGTATCGTTGATGCCCGGCTCCTCATACCAGTCGGTGACGAGGTTGTCGTCGACGACCATGGCATAGCGCCAAGAGCGCAGGCCGAAGCCCAGGTGGCTCTTGTCGATGAGCATGCCCATGCGGCGGGTGAACTCGCCATTGCCGTCGGGCAGCAGCTTGACGTTCTTCAGATTGAGGTTCTTGCCCCACTGATACATGACGAAGGCATCGTTGACCGATACGCAGTAGACCTCGTCGACGCCGAACTGCTTGAATGCGTCGTAGAGCCTGTCGTAGTTCGGGCACTGCTCGTTCGAGCAGGTCGGGGTAAAAGCGCCCGGCAGCGAAAAGACGACGACCTTCTTGCCGGCGAAATGATCGCGGATGCGGAAATCTTCCCAGCGGAAGGGATTGGGCCCGCCGAGGCTGTCGTCGCGGACGCGGGTTTTCAGGGTAACGTCGGGAATCGGTCGATTTATCACGGGCTATCTCCTTGCCTTGGCGAACGCGGAGATAGGGAAAGCTGTTTCATCGGTAAAAGTGCTTGAACTGGAAAGTTCGATCGCCTGAAGCGATCAAAGCTCTCCCCTCGCCCGGCGGATCGCGAACCACTTCGCGACATTGGCATTGTGCTGCTGGAGCGTGTCGGCAAAGGCATGGCCGCCGGTGCCGTCCGCCACCATGTAGAGCGCATTGGTAGCGGCGGGATCGAGCACGGCCGCGATAGAATCGCTGCCCGGATTGGTGATCGGCCCCTTGGGCAGCCCCACCATAGTATAGGTGTTGTAGCTGTTGACCGCGGCGATCTCCGACTGCTTGATCCGCCGGCCGAGCGGCTTGCCCTTGGTGATGGGATAGATGATCGTCGGATCGGCCTGGAGCAGCATGCCGGTCTTGAGCCGGTTCGAGTAGAGTCCGGCCACCTCGCGTCGTTCGGACGGCTTGCCGGTTTCCTTCTCGACGATCGACGCGAGGGTCAGTGCTTCCTGCGGCGACTTCACGACCAGGCCCGGCTTGCGCTTGGCCCAGAGATCCTTGAGCCGCGCCTGCATCGCTGCCTGCATCCGCGCCAGCACCGCCTTGCGGCTCTCGCCGCGGGCGTAATCGTAGCTGTCGGGCAGGACCGAACCTTCGGCCGGCACTTCGATCTGCCCGGTGAGCTGGGGCTGCGCCATCAGCCGCTCATAGACCATGATCGAGGGCATGCCCTCAGGCACGGTGACGAAGCGGCGAACGATCTCGTCGCTCGTGAGGATCGACAGGATCTTCGAAGGACTGGCGCCCCTGGGCAACAGGAACTCGCCAGCCTTGATCGAGGCGCCGCGGGCCAGGAAGCGCGCCCGCAGGCGGAACGCCTTGGCCGATGAGATCGCCCCTTCGCGCTGCAGCTTCTCGGCCACCACGGTCATCCCGGCCCCGTCCGGGACGACGAAGGCCGTGTCCTTTTGCAGCGGACCAGAGCCATACCAGCCAGCGAAGAACGTCCAGCCGGCGATCAGCAAGGCCAACGCAAGCAGCGCGGCCACAAGGCAGCCGCGTCGCCGCATCAGTCGACCCGGCGCATCACCAGGCTGGCGTTGGTCCCGCCGAAGCCGAAGCTGTTGTTGAGCACGGCGCGCACGGTGCGCTTCTTGGCCACGTGCGGCACGAGGTCGACGCCGACGCAGCTGTCGCTCGGGTTATCGAGGTTCAGCGTCGGCGGCACGATCTGGTCGCGCATCGCGAGGATGCAGAAGATCGCCTCCACCGCGCCGGCGCCGCCGAGCAAGTGACCGATCGCCGACTTGGTCGAGCTCATCGAGACATTGCCGATGGCGTCGCCGAACAGGCGGCGCACCGCACCGAGCTCCAGCTCGTCGCCGAGCGGGGTCGAGGTGCCGTGAGCGTTGATGTAGTCGATGTCGGCCGGGGTCAGCCCGGCCTTGCGCAGCGCCATCTCCATCGAACGGAACGCACCCGAACCCTCGGGATGCGGCGCCGTGACGTGATAGGCGTCGCCCGACAGACCATAGCCGATGATTTCGGCATAGATCTTGGCGCCGCGCGCCTTGGCGTGCTCGTATTCCTCGAGGCAGACCACACCGGCGCCCTCACCCATGACGAAACCATCGCGGTCCTTGTCGTAAGGACGGCTGGCCTTCTCCGGCTGGTCGTTGAACGCGGTGGACAGCGCGCGTGCCTGGGCGAAGCCGGCGATGCCGATCGGGCAGATCGTGCTTTCGGCGCCGCCCGCGAGCATGACATCGGCATCGCCGTCCTTGATCATGCGCGCGGCGTCGCCGATCGAGTGCGCGCCGGTCGAGCAGGCGGTGACGACCGCGTGGTTCGGCCCCATCAGCCCGTACTTGATCGAGACCTGACCCGAAATCAGATTGATCAGACGGCCGTGGACGAAATGCGGCGAAACGCGCGTCGGTCCCTTGTTGGCCAGGACGAGCGATTCGCTCTCGATTCCCGGCAGGCCGCCGATGCCCGAACCGATCGAGCAGCCGGCGCGATAGCGCTGCTCCTCGGTCATGTCGGTGAGGCCAGCGTCCTCGATCGCCTGGCCGGCAGCATCGATGCCATAGACGATGAACGGATCGACCTGACGCTGAACCTTGTGGTCGACGCGCTTGTCTGCATCGAAGCCCCAGGGGTGATCCTTGGGCTTCACCTCCATCGCGATGTGGCACTTCTGGTCGGACGCATCGAACCGAGTGATCCGGCTGGCGCCGGACTTGCCGGCGATCAGATTGCTCCAGGCAGTCTCAACATCAGCACCCAGGGGGGTGACGAGACCCATTCCGGTGACAACGACACGACGCATGCAATTCTCCGAAAATACAACAGGCTCAACCTCTTGAGAGGCCGAGCCTGTCGAATGTTCCATCCCTGGCTCCCGAATGACAACCCTGTGACAGGCTCAGGCCTAAAGGCAGGCCCAGGGCAGCCGGGAATGTGGGCTATCAGCCCTTGTTGTCGTTGATGAACTTGATCGCGTCGGAGACGGTGCTGATCTTCTCAGCAGCATCGTCCGGAATCTCGACGCCGAACTCTTCCTCGAAAGCCATCACCAGCTCGACGATGTCGAGGCTGTCGGCGCCCAGGTCGTCGATGAAGCTGGCGTCTTCGGTCACCTTGTCCGCTTCCACGCCCAGATGTTCTACGACGATCTTCTTAACCCGATCGGCGGTGTCGCTCATGCATTTGCCCCTTCTTGTGCGGAGGAAGAATAATTCGTGTGCCGCCCTAATGCCCGGGCGGCGTGCTGGCAAGTGGGGGCGATAAACCCCTTATTCACTCAACCTCTTCGGAAAGGCATGCCGTCGCCGAATCCGGCGCGACATGCCCCAGTGCTCAGGCTTTCGCCTGCGGTTCCACCAGACGGATGTGGAGCTCGCGCAGCTGCTTGAGGTTCACATTGCCCGGCGCGCCCATCATCAGGTCCTCGGCCTTCTGCGTCATCGGGAAGACGATGACCTCGCGAATGTTCGGCTCGTCGGCCAGCAGCATGACGATGCGGTCGACACCCGGCGCCGAGCCGCCGTGCGGCGGCGCGCCGTACTTGAATGCATTGATCATGCCCGCGAAGTTCGTATCGACGTCTTCCTGCGAATAGCCGGCGATCTCGAAGGCCTTGTACATGATGTCCGGACGGTGGTTCCGGATCGCGCCCGAGGACAGCTCCACGCCGTTGCAGACGATGTCGTACTGCCAGGCCTTGATATCGAGCGGGTCCATCGTTTCCAGCGCCTCGAGCTCGCCCTGGGGCATCGAGAACGGGTTGTGGCTGAAATCGACCTTCTTGGCGTCCTCGTCGTACTCGAACATCGGGAAATCGACGATCCAGCAGAAGCGGAACTCGCCCTCGGCGATCAGGCCGAGCTGTTCGCCCGTGCGCGTGCGCGCCAGGCCGGCAAGCTTCGCTGCCTGCGCTTCCTTGCCCGCGGCGAAGAAGCAACCGTCGTCGGGGCCGAGGCCCATCGCGTCGTAGAGCGCCTTCATGCCCTCTTCGCCGTGGTTCTTGGCGATCGGCCCGCCGAACTCGCCGCCCTTGCGGGTGACATAGCCGAGGCCGGCGTGGCCTTCCGAGCGCGCCCATTCGTTCATGTCGTCGAAGAACTTGCGGCTCTTTTCGGCCGTGCCCGGCGCCGGGATCGCGCGGACCCTGCCGCCCGAACCGACGATCTTCTCGAACAGGCCGAAGCCCGAGGTCGTGAAATGCTCGGTGACGTCGTGAACAATGATCGGGTTGCGCAGGTCGGGCTTGTCGTTGCCGTACTTGAGCATCGATTCGGCATAGGGAATCCGCGGGAAGGTGCCTGCGGAAGTCACGGCGCGGCCGTTCGAGAATTCCTCGAACACGCCGGCCAGCACCGGCTCGATCGCGTTGAACACGTCGTCCTGGGTAACGTAGCTCATCTCGAAGTCGAGCTGGTAGAACTCGCCCGGCGATCGGTCGGCGCGCGCGTCCTCGTCGCGGAAGCAGGGCGCGATCTGGAAATAGCGATCGAAGCCGGCGACCATCAGCAGCTGCTTGAACATCTGCGGCGCCTGCGGCAGCGCATAGAACCGGCCCGGATGCACGCGGCTGGGGACGAGGTAGTCGCGCGCGCCTTCGGGCGAGCTGGCGGTCAGGATCGGCGTCTGGAACTCGGTGAAGCCCTGGGCGACCATGCGGTTGCGCAGGCTGGCGATCACCTTGCTCCGCAGCATCATGTTGGCGTGCACCTTGTCGCGGCGCAGGTCAAGATAGCGGTACTTGAGGCGGATTTCCTCAGGGTATTCCTGGTCGCCCGCCACCGGCATCGGCAGCTCTTCGGCGCGCGACTGCACGGTCACGCCCTTGGCGAAGACCTCGATCGCGCCGGTCGCGAGATTGGCGTTGACCGTGCCCTCGCCCCGCGCCTTCACCAGGCCGTCGATCGTCACGACGCTTTCGGCGCGCAGCGATTCGAGCACGGGCAGTGCCGGGCTGTCGCTGTCGGCGACGATCTGAGTCATGCCGTAGTGATCGCGCAGATCGACGAACAGGACGCCGCCATGATCGCGCTTGCGGTGCACCCAGCCCGAAAGCCGGACGGTCTGGCCAACGTGTTCCGCGTTAAGCGCGCCGCAGGTGTGTGTGCGATAGGGATGCATCGAAACTCTTTCCATTCGGCCTTCATTCAGGCAGGGGGAGCGCGCGGCTAACAGGCGATGGCCGCGATTTTGTCAAGCCGCGGGTCCGCACGGACCCATTTAGAAAAAAGCACCATGAAAATACATCCGCTTATTACCACTACCGAAGCGCTCGCCGATCTGTGCCAGCGCCTCTCCAAGGCCGACTTCATTACGGTCGACACCGAATTCATGCGCGAGAACACCTATTGGCCTGAACTGTGCCTGGTGCAGGTGGCCGATACCCAGGAAGCCGCAGCGATCGATCCGCTGGCGCCGGGGCTCGATCTCAAGCCGCTGTGGGACCTGCTGACCGACAACGAGGACGTGCTCAAGGTCTTCCACGCGGGCGGCCAGGACGTGGAGATCGTCTACAACTTCACCGGCCGCACCCCGCACCCGATCTTCGACACGCAGATCGCGATGATGGCGATCAGCCAGTCGGAGCAGATCGGCTATTCGAACATGGTCGAGTCCTGGCTCGGCATCACCGTCGACAAGGGCGCGCGCTTCACCGACTGGTCGCGCCGGCCGCTGACCGAGCGGCAGATCGAATATGCCATCGGCGACGTCACCCACCTGTCGAAGATCTTCTCGAAGATCCTCGCCCGCCTGCGCAAGACCGGGCGCGGCGAATGGCTCGACCAGGAGATGGAGAAGCTCGCCGATCCCGAGAACTACCGCAACGATCCCGCCGAGGCCTGGGAGCGGATCAAGGCGCCCAGCCGCAATGCGACCGTGCTCGGCAGGCTGAAAGCCATCGCCGCCTGGCGCGAGGTCGAGGCGCAGGACAAGAACATCCCGCGCGGCCGCATCGCCCGCGACGAGACGCTGGCCGACATCGCCAGCCACCCCCCAAAGGTCCAGGCAGACCTCGCCAAGGTCCGCGGCCTGTCGGCGGGCTGGAAGGACAACGAGATCGGCCGCCGGCTGATGCAGACGCTGGCCGATACCCAGCCGCTGACCGACGCGGAAATGCCCGCACGCACGCCGCGCGGCGCGCCGCTGGGCAAGGAAGGCGCGCTGGTCGCCGACCTGCTCAAGCTGCTGCTCAAGATCCGCAGCCGCGAGATCGACGTCGCCGCGCGGCTGCTGGCGCGCAGCGACGACCTAGAGTTGCTGGCGGCCGGCGTGCGCAAGAACCTGCCGATCCTCGAAGGCTGGCGCTACGACGTGTTCGGGCACGACGCGCTCGACCTCGTCGAAGGCAAGATGGCCTTCGCCGTGGTCGACGGGAAGCTCAAGATGACCCATGTCGACGACGTGATCGAGGATGTGCCGGTGGACGCGCCAGTAGACACGCCAGTAGGCACGAACGAGGCGCCCGGTAGCGAAGCCGCCGAGTGACCGTCTACCACCCCACTCTCAAGCAACTGCAATACCTGGTCGCGCTCCACGAGCACGGCCACTTCGGCCGCGCCGCCGATGCCGCCTTCGTCTCGCAGTCGACGCTGTCGGCGGGCCTGCGCGATCTCGAGGCGCTGCTGGGTGTGGTACTGGTCGAACGGACCAAGCGCGCGGTGCGCTTCACGCCCTTGGGCAATGCCGTCGTCGCCAAGGCCCACCGCATCCTGCGCGAGGCCGAGGAGCTGTCCGATCTCGTTCAGTCGAGCGGTCAGCCGCTGTCGGGCGAAGTGCGGATGAGCGTGATCCCGACGATCGCGCCATTCCTGCTCCCGCGCATGCTACCGCGCCTCCGCCGCGAGCGGCCGAGCCTGAAACTGTTCCTGCGCGAGGAGCCGAGCGCGGCGGCGATCGAATCGCTCCACCACGGCCGCGCCGACTGCGTGCTGCTCGCCCTGCCTTATCCCACGGGCGAGGTGGAGAAGGAGACGATCGAGCTCGACGCCTTCTTCGTCGCCTTCCCGCTCGACGATCCGCGCAACCCGCCCGACGAGATCCCGCCCTCGCTGATCGACGAGAACCGGCTGATGCTGCTCGAGGACGGCCACTGCCTCAAGGATCATGCCCTCGCCGCCTGCAACCGCCCCGAGCTGCGCGCCAGCGCGACGATGATCGGCACCTCGCTGCACACGCTGGTGCAGATGGTCGACAACGGTCTCGGCCTGACCATGCTGCCCGAGATGGCGCTCGACGCCGGCATCCTCAACGGCACTAACGTCGTCGCGCGGCCCTTGAAGGCGCCCAACGCCAACCGCGAGATCGCGCTGGTCTGGCGCAAGAACAGCCCCCGCGCCGACGAGTTCAGGCTGCTCGCCGAGGAACTTCGGACCGGATAGGAAAACGCCCGGACCTTCCGGCCCGGGCGTCCCTCGGTGCGACCCGATTTATCCGCTGATTCAGAAATCCAAACTGAGCTCGACGCCATAGGTCCGCGGCGCGACATAGTTCGCCGAGGTCGCCAACGGCGTGAACAGCGCGAAGGTCGCGTCCTTGCGGTTGGTCAGGTTCTTGCCGAACACCGCAAGTTCACCCTCGCCCGGGCCGAACTTGAGATGCCGCAGCGCGATACGGCCATTGACCAGCGCAAAGCCATCGACCTCGGCAACCGAGGCATTGCTCTTGTCGGCATAGACGTCGAGCGCGGGGTTGCCGCTGAACAGAATCTTCGAGCGATAGAGCACGTCGCTGCGGAGGTTCAGGGTAGTGTCGCCGAACAGCGGCTGGGTTTCGTAGGAGAAGAAGGCGCTGGCCGTCCATTTCGGCCGCGCCGTCACCCGCAGGACACCGCCGTAGCCGGCCAGAACCCCCGGATTGACGAAGGGATAGGAGACATCGGTATAGCTGAGGCTGCCGCCGAGCGTTAGCCCGCGCGTCGGTGCCGCGGTCACTTCCAATTCGAAGCCCTTGGCTCTGATCTTGCCCTGGTCGACGACAAAGGTGCTGAGACTGCCGACCAGTTCGTTAGCCGTGGTCGCGCCATAGAGACTCGTCAGGATGGGCAGGACGGTCGCCACCGAGTTCACTGCCGTCGTCGACTGCGGCGACTGGAAGTGGTTGTAGTCGACGTGGAACAACGCAAGGTTGGTACGCAGGCGGTGATCCAGCAAGTCCGCCTTGACGCCGACTTCGAACGAGCTGGCCGTCTCCGGCTCATAGACGATGCCCGCCGTAGAGCCGCCCGACACGAAGCTGGTCGAATACTTGCCATAGATCAGGGTATCCTGGTTCGGCTTCCAGTTGAGGCCGATCAGGAAATTGGGCTTGGTCTTGGTATATTTGGGCGGAACGATCAGCGGCCGCGGCGAGATGACCCCTGTCTGAGGATTGCGGACGTCCCAGCGGAACTGGCTGGTCTTCTCGTCGTGGGTGATGCGCGCACCGCCCACGATCTCGAGTTCGGGCGTGATCTTGAATTCGAGCTGGGCATAGGCCGCGAGCGAAGTGGCCTTGTTGAAATAGCGGCCTTCGTTGCCGAGCGGGATAAGGCCCGATGCCGGGATGAAGGTGCCGAACACCAGCGTGTTCTGTTCGCCGACAGGGCCGCCGGCCTCATCGTTCGAATGGAACCACAGCGCGCCCGCGGTCGCCTGCAATCTCTCGGAGGTGTAGTTGACCTGAAGCTCGTCACTCCACTGATCGCCCTGCGATTGCGCCTGCGAATTGACGATGGCGACCCGCGATCCGACAAGCGGCGCCAGACCGGCCGCGAACTGCCCGATAATCGCCCCTTGCTGCACCGGCGGCAGCGAGAAGAAGGCGGCTCCAAGCTGGCCCACCGCCGAAAGCGTGGCGAACGGGGTGACCATCTGCGGCGTGAAAGTCAGCATGCCGACGCCGTCGATCGACGAAGGCGCGAAGACGTGCGCCTTGCGATAGGCGAGGATGTTCTTGACCGAGATGCTGTCGCTCGCCTGCCAGGTGGCGGTCAGGCTGTGGCCCTGGACGCGCTGATCGCGCGCCGTGACCCAGGAGTTCGTCACGACTTCCGGCCGCTTGCCATCCGGCGCGATGTAGGTCGGCTGGCTGGTGTACATTGCAGTGAGCACGTTGCCGAGCAGGCCGCCCCCCGCCGCCTTGTCCCAGCCGATGAAGCCGGTGCCCTCGGGCGTACCGCTGTCGTCGTTGCGGTCGTACTTGTAGACCATCTTGAAGCTGTCGCTCGGCTCGAACTTCACCGCGGCGAAGTAGGAGTTCGGATCGACCGTGCCGAGGTATTTCGGCGAGGTGGTCTTGCCGTATCCCGGGGACAGCGAACGATCCCACACAGTCCCGGCGGCGGCGTTGCGGATTTCGCCGCGGCGATAGTCGCGCACATAGCTGAAATAGGCGCTGAACGGGCCGAACTGCGGCGTCTCGACCGTCGCGCGCAGGCGATAGGCGTCATAGTTGCCGTAGGAGCCTTCGAGCTTCACGTGGGCGTCGCCGGTGGGGTCGCGGGTGGTGATGCTCACCCCGCCCGCCGTGGCGTTGCGGCCGAACAGCGTGCCCTGCGGTCCGCGCAGCACTTCGAGCCGCTGGATGTCGGGAAGCTGGAAGATCGAGCCGCGCGGCGAACCGATGTAGACGCCGTCGATATAGATCGAGACCTGCTTGTCCGAACCGGCGACCACGCCGAAACTGGTCTGTCCGCGAATGGTGAAGGACGGCGTAGAGATACCGCCTGCCGAAGGCTTCACCGTGACGCCCGGCGCGACGGCCGACAGGTCGTTGACCGTGAAGATGCGGTTGGCCTGCAGGTTTTCCTGCGTCACCGCGGTGACCGCGATCGGCACGTCCTGCAGGGACTGTTCGCGCTTCTGCGCGGTGACGACGATTTCTTCGAGCCCAACCGAACCCTCGGCCTGTTGGGCATGGGCTACGGCGGGAACCCAGGCGGCCACCGCAATGGCCGTGGAGGCGAGCAAAGATTTACGGGATAAGCTGTAGGCGTTCATTATATCCTCCCACAAAGACCAGCCCGATTGGGTCTGGCCATCCTCCGCAGATGCACCGCTCCCGCTCCGGCGCTCGTTTCGGCTGCCGGCAGCGGTATCGCTGTGGTCTGGGGAAGCCCCTCAGTTCTTATTTGTGAACACTATAGGTCGGTCACGGATCGCAACAAAGCGATCCATGTGGTTCATTACGTCGTGGGGGCGATGAATGGGGTCCTCGCCGGACCTAATCTGCGGATAACCGAACGACCCCGGACCGCCGTTATCAATCCATGTGCTTGAGGCCGACGCGCAGGTAGTCCCAGCCCGTCACCAGCGTCAGCGCCGCGGCGCCCCACAGAGTGGTGAGGCCGACCGTATGCGGCAGGTTCACCACAAAGCCGCCGAGGTCGACGTTCCAGCGCGGCAGCGCGCAACCGAGGATCAGGGCGCCCAGCGAAATGAGCTGGAAGGTCGTCTTCCACTTCGCCAGCCGGCTTACCGGGATCGAGACCTGCAGCCCGCCGAGAAACTCGCGCAGGCCCGAAACCGCGATCTCGCGGATCAGGATGATCAATCCGGCGATCACATGCATGTCGCCGACATAGGGTCCGGTCAGCACACCCTGCGCGGTCAGCACCAGAATCACTGCGGCGATCATGATCTTGTCCGCGATCGGATCGAGGAACACGCCCAGCTTGGAAACCGTGCCCTGGGCCCGCGCGAGATAGCCATCGAAATAATCGGTGATGCCCATCAGGCAGTAGACCGCGAAGGCGATGCCGTAGCCCAGCTCCCATTTGGGCCACCAGAGCAGCGCCACGAGGATCGGCACGGTAAAAATCCGCGACAGCGTGAGAATGTTGGGGAGAGTCAGCATGCGCGGTCAGAGATAGCCGGTAACAGTTCTGCACAAAAGAGCCGGTAAAGGGCTTGTCGACCGCCAAGCAACCGCTAGGGTCGCGCGCTAAGAGAGATTGCCGAAAACGAGGCTATGACAACTACGACGCACCTCATCGGGACGCGCCGCTTCCTGCCGCTGTTCATCACCCAGCTCCTTGGCGCCTTCAACGATAACCTCTTCAAAAACGCCATGGTGCTGTACGTCGTTTACAGCGTCTACAATTCGGAAGCCCAGGAAGCAAAGTTCAGCGCCATCGCTTCGGGGCTGTTCATCATCCCGTTTTTCGTGCTTTCGGCATTGTCGGGCCAGCTCGCCGACATGCGTGACAAGGCGCGGATCATCCGCATCGTCAAGTTCTGCGAGATCCTGATCATGCTGGTCGGCGGTGCCGGCCTTGTGCTCGCCTGGCAGGGGATCGCGGTGACCACCGCAGCGATCCCTCTGATGCTGGCCGCGTTGTTCGCCATGGGTATCCATTCGACCTTCTTCGGGCCGATCAAGTACGCCATCCTGCCGCAGCACCTGCATGCCGACGAAGTACTCGCCGGCACCGGACTGGTCGAGGCGGGGACCTATATGGCGGTCCTCGCCGGGACGATCTTGGCCGGCTGGATCAATGTCGAATGGGCCGCACTGATCGTCGTGCTGACGGCGATCCTCGGCTATTTTACCGGCCGCCAGGTGCCGCCAGCCCCACCGCTGACCGCCGCCCAGCCGCTCGATTTCCACGTCTTCCGCGCCTCGGGCACGCTGATCCGCAACACGATGCACGAGCGCCGCGTGTTCTTCGCGATCATCGCGATCAGCTTCTTCTGGACGATCGGCGCGGTGCTGTTCATCCAGTTCCCGCCGCTGGCCAAGAACGTGCTCCATGCCAGCAAGGAAGTCGCCAGCTTGTTCCTGGTGATCTTCTCGGTCGGCATCGCGATCGGCTCGATGGCGATCAACGCGCTGCTCAAGGGCACGGTTTCGGCACGCTTTTCGCCCGCTTCGGTCGTGGTCATGGGCGCCTTTGTCGTGGCGTTCCACTTCGTCTGCCGGCTCTGGGGCCAGGAACCGCTCGACGGGCTGCTCGACGTCGCCGGTTTCATAGCGCAGCCCCTGGCGGTGCCCCTGCTGCTGACATTGCTCGGCATCGCCATCGCCGGCGGCATGTTCGTGGTGCCGCTCTACGCTTTCCTGACCACCTCGGTCGACAAGTCGCAGACCGCGCGGACGATCGCAGCGAACAACATCGTCAATTCGGGTGCGATGGTGGTGGGTTCGGTGCTCGCCGTCGGGCTGAGCGCGCTGGGCGTATCGATCGCCGATCAGTTGCTGCTGGTTGCAGCCATGTGCCTGGGATCGGCCTGGCTCGGCTGGATTCTCTACAAGGCAGAACTGGCGGCGGCGACAGCCTAGGCGATGAACACCGCGACGCAGGCAAGCGTCGCCGTATAGGTCGTCAGGAAATCGCGCCAGCCGATGCCGTTCGTGCGGCTGCGGACATCAAGATCGCGCTCCACTTGGCGGACATGCGGCGGCAGGCTCGCGAGAAACGGATGCCGGGCGGATTCGTCGCCCAAGACGAGGGCGCGTCGTTTGATGGGTATTCTGCGACTGATATGCATGTGGCGACCTTTCGCTCTCATGCAGCTACGTTAAGAAAATCTTCACCATCGTACCAGCCGGTTAACCACGGTTCTTGCGGACATCCCGAATTGGAACACAACGCAAAAGGGCCGCCCCGAGGGACGGCCCTTCCTAATTCCGGATGATTCGGATCAGATGCTGTCGCCGAGAGCACCCTTCACCTTGCCGACCGCCTGCTGAGCCTCGCCCTTGCGCTCCTGCGCGACGCCTTCGGCCTTCTGCGCAGGGTCGTTCCGAGCCTTGCCGACGGCTTGCTTGATGTTGCCAGCGGCTTCGTTCGCGAGGCCCTTGGCCTTGTCCTTGAGCTCACCCATAACAAATAACTCCTTGTAATCACGAAGAGATCAGATCTCGCCCTGTGATTGAAGGAACGTTAGGCCCAAGGATTGGTTCCTCGGCTCAACGCTTTGCCATATCCAGGATATAGTCCCACTCGCTCGGCCGCACCTCGGCTACCGACAGCCGCGACTGGCGCACGAGTTCCATGTCGGCGAGCGCGGGATCGGCCTTGATCTCCTTAAGCGTCACCGGCCGCTTGAGCTTCTGGACCGGCTTGACCTTGACCGCCGCCCACTTGCCATCGGGATCGGTCGGATCCTTGAGCCCCGGCTTGCTGATCGTGACGATGCCGACGATCTCCAGCCCCTCGTTCGAGTGATAGAAGAACGCCTTGTCGCCCTTCTTCATCGCGCGCAGGTTGTTCGCCGCACGGTGGTTGCGCACGCCGTCCCAGGTCCCCTCGCCCTCGGCGACGAGATCGTCCCAACTATAGGCGTCGGGCTCCGACTTCATCAGCCAGTAGCGCGGCTCCGCTTTCCCCGCTTCTTTCTCCTGTGCGCTTTTCGTCATGCTTTCCCGTCCGTTTGTCAGTAGGGAGCGGCCATAACGCCCAATTCCGGACTCTGCCACATGGACCTCGATACTCTCCCCGTCTTGAGCCTCGCCGATACGCCGGCACGGTTCTCGGACGACATCGGCGCCAGCTTCCGCGCCTTCGGCTTCGCGCTGGTCAAGGATCACGGCATCGACGCCGCGCTGATCGCCGAGGCATGGCGGCTGACGGCCGAGTTCTTCGCGCTGCCCGAGGCGGAGAAGCGCAGCTACTTTATCGAGGGGCAGGCCGGCGCGCGCGGATACACGCCGTTCGGAACCGAGATCGCCAAGGGCGCGAAGTTGCACGATCTCAAGGAATTCTGGCACGTCGGCCGCGACCTCCCCGCGGGTCATGCCCTCGCCGCCTCGATGCCCGCCAACGTCTGGCCTACCCGTCCGGCGGATTTCCGCGAAACCTTCGAGGCACTCTTTGCCGAGTTCGACCGGGTCGGCGCGCTGATCCTCTCGCGCATCGCGGTCCACCTCGGCCTCGCCGCCGACTGGTTCGAGCCGGCGATCGAGGACGGCAATTCGGTGCTGCGCCTGCTGCACTATCCGCCTGTCCCCGCCAGCGAGAGCGGCGCGATCCGCGCCGGCGCGCACGAGGACATCAACCTCATCACCCTGTTGCTCGGCGCCGAGGAAGCCGGGCTCGAATTGCTGGGCAAGCAGGGCGGGTGGCTGTCCGTATCGCCGCCCGAAGGCGCGCTGGTGGTCAATATCGGCGACATGCTGCAGCGGCTGACCAACCACGCCCTGCCCTCTACTACGCACCGCGTGCGCAACCCTGCCGGTGAGCGGGCCACGCACAGCCGCTATTCGATGCCCTTCTTCCTCCACCTGCGCAGCGACTTCCGCTTCGAGACGCTGCCGCAATGCGTCAGCGCGGACAATCCCGACCGCTATCCTGTCTCTATCACCGCCGACGATTACTTGCAGGAACGCCTACGCGAGATCGGTCTCAAGAAGTAAAAAGCCGTAAACCACACCAGTTTTCAGTCCGTTTAACCGAAATTTCAGACCAATTGCCCTAAACCGACCCGATTACGGCGGAAAAGGCACGTGGGATTGGCTGACGACAACCTCAGTCCAGGCGAAACGAAACGAGCGGCCAAGCGTAGCCGCGCCCGTTGGTTCGGTGCGGCCGAACGCGACATCATCGCGCTCGGCATCGCCACGGCCGCCATCATCATGTTCGTCGGCACCGGCGGCGCCGTCATCCCGCAGGTCATCCGTTCGCTCGCGGGCCTCGGGCTCGGCCCCGACAAGGCGCTGACCAATGCCCTGCTGCTCAACGTCGCGCTGATCATCTTCGGCTGGCGCCGCTATCGCCAACTCAGCGAGGAAGTGCGCGAGCGGCGCCATGCCGAGACCCAAGCCAAGCTCCTGGCCGAGACCGATGCGCTGACCGGCTGCCTCAACCGTCGCAGCGTCGGCGAGGCGACGGCCAATCTCATGGCCACCAGCGCCGAGCGCGGCGAAGTCGTCGCGCTGATCATGATCGATCTCGACAACTTCAAGCAGATCAACGACTTCAACGGCCACAGTACGGGCGACCAGGTGCTCCGCGAATGCGCCCAGCGCGCCGCCGCGCTGATGCCGCCCCGCGCGGTCCTGGCACGGCTCGGCGGCGACGAGTTCGCCTGTATCGTCCCTTTCGATCCCAAGCGGCCCGAAACGATAGACGATCTCGCCTGTGCGCTGATCGAAGCCGTGGCGCAGCGTTCGGAAGTGATCGGCAATGCGATCGAGATCACCGCTTCGCTCGGCCTCACCCGCAGCGATTTCCCGCGCGGAGACGGTGAAGCAGTGGCCGACGCCCAGACGCTGCTGCACATGGCCGACATCGCCATGTACCACGCCAAGCGCCGCGGCCGGAATCGCTACTTCTGGTTCGACGCGCCGATGCAGAACGACCTGCGCTTCCGCCGCGAGATCGAACAGGGCATCCGCCGCGGCGTGCGCCTGGGTGAATTCGTTCCGTTCTACGAGCAGCAGATCGACCTCGCCACGGGTGAACTCACCGGTTTCGAGATGCTTGCCCGCTGGAATTCGCCGACGCTGGGCATAGTCAGCCCGGAGATCTTCATCCCGATCGCCGAGGAGATCGGCGCGATCGCCGAACTGTCCGAAAGCGTCATCGCCCAAGCGCTCGAAGATGCGAAGGCCTGGGATTCGCGGCTGACCCTGTCGGTCAACATCTCGCCGCTGCAGATGCGCGATCCCTGGTTCGCCCAAAAGCTGCTGAAACTGCTGCTCGAAGCCAATTTCCCGCCGAACCGGCTCGAGATCGAGATCACCGAAAGCTGCTTGCACGAGAATATCGCCGAAGTGCGCACGCTCGTAACCAGCCTGAAGAACCAGGGCATCCGCATCAGCCTCGACGATTTCGGCACCGGTTACAGCTCGCTGGCGCAGCTGCGCAGCCTGCCGTTCGACCGGATCAAGATCGACCGCATGTTCGTGACCAACCTGACCGACAACAGCGACAGCGCCGCGATCGTCGACGCGGTCACGCGGCTCGGCAAGGACCTCGGCCTGCCGGTCACCGCCGAGGGCATCGAGACCAAGGAAATCCTCGCGCGCCTGATGCAATACGGCGACATCAAGGGCCAGGGCTTCCTCTACGGTCAGCCGCAGCCCGCCAGCGTCACCCGCGAACGCCTGGCCAGCCTTGACCTGCTGAACGAGCAGGACGACAAGAAGACCGCGATCGCCCGCTACTCCTCGGACCTGCCCATCTCCAAGGCGGCGGGCGAATCCTGATCGCCCCGGCATGACGGCAAATCACGCGTTTACAACGACGCGGACCGACGCTATCGGGCGCGCCATGTCCATGGTGATGATTAAAACCATTAGCCCGAAGCCGACCCGCACCTGCGGGGCGGTCCGGTCGTGCCGACGGTTCAACCTTAGGCACCTGGACAAAGCCCCGCCGAAGCGCGGGGCCTCTTGCAAAGCAAGCCAAAGCATCCCGCGCCTCCGCACAGAAGGAGACGCATTTTCATGAACTACCTCGATAACACCACCGGCCGCTACACAGTCGGCGTGGTCGGCGCGACGGGCCTCGTCGGCACGATGATGCTTGCACTGCTGGCCGAGCGGAATTTCCCGGTGGCGCAGCTGCGGCTATTCGCCTCGGCGCGGTCGGCGGGCAAGACGATCCCTTTCGGCGGGGCCGACGTCGTGGTCGAGGATGCCACCGCGGCCGACTACGCGGGCCTCGACGTCGTCTTCTTCTCGGCTGGCGGCTCGACTTCCAAGGCGCTCGCCGAGAAGGTCGCCGCGGCCGGCGCCGTAGTGATCGACAACAGCTCGGCCTGGCGCGCGCATCCCGAAGTGCCGCTCGTAGTCGCCGAGGTGAACCCGCACGCGCTGCGCCAGATGCCCAAGGGCATCGTCGCGAACCCCAATTGCACGACCATGGCGGCCATGCCCGCGCTCAAGCCGCTGCACGATGCGGCAGGCCTGACGCGGCTGGTGGCGAGCACCTATCAGGCGGTCTCCGGCGGCGGCGTCGAGGGTGTCGAAATCCTGCGCGAACAGGTCCAGGCCGGTGCCGAGGCTTGCGCAGACCTCGCGCAGGACGGCGGCTCGGTCGATCTCGGCACGCCGCGCAAGTGGTCGGTGCCGATCGCCTACAACGTCGTGCCGCTCAACTACGTGCTGGGCGAGGACGGCTATACCGAGGAAGAGCTGAAGCTGCGCGACGAGAGCCGAAAGATCCTGGAGATCCCGGGCCTGCGCGTCGCCGCGACCTGCGTGCGCGTGCCGGTCTTCACCGGCCATTCGATTGCGCTGAACGTCGAGTTCGAGCGCCCGCTTTCGCCCGAAAAGGCGCTGGAGCTGCTCGGCCAGGCACCGGGCGTGGTCGTTACCGAGGTACCCAACCCGCTCGAAGCCGCGGGCAAGGACCCGGTCTTCATCGGCCGCGTCCGCCGCGACATGTCGGCCGACAACGGCCTGACGCTGTTCGTCGCCAACGACAACCTGCGCAAGGGCGCGGCGCTCAACGCCGTGCAGATTGCCGAGGTGTTGATCAGCGGGAAGTTCTAGGAAATTCGAAGCCAGGCGCGGTCCCGGCCGCGCCTGGCTATTCGCTTGTTATCTCCCCGAAACCAGGACGTTGAAACTGCGCGTGCCGCCTGCGCGATCGGCGGCAGCTCTCACATCGGCGCGGCGCTTGAGCGCCGCGAGCGCTTCAGCCGAAGGATCGGCCGGATAGGTCGCGGGCGGTGGTGCATAGTCGCTGAGGTCCAGCAAAGCCTGAACACGTTGGTTAGGCGTTTCGAGCCGCTTGATCACCGACGCCGCCGCGGCATCAACATCGCCCATGCAGAGCTCAAGATCTGTCACCAACTCCGGCCCCTCGGCAAAATGATCGCGCAAATAAGCGAGATCGGCCTTGGCATCCGCAAGCCTGCCCAACCGGTAGCTGGCGCAACCACGATTGTCGCGGAACTGCATCATGCCCACCAGGCTGCCCTTGATGCTGCCGGCCGCGATAGGCGCGAGCGTTTCGATCGCATCCGCCGGATGTCCGAACACGAGTTGCAGGCCCGCCATGTTGATCGTCTGGCTGATGTTCGGCTGGCCATACTCGTTCAGGGCCTTGCCCTGCGAATAGGCTTCGATCGCTTCCGGGTAGCGTCCCAGCTGGGCATAGGCGCGCGCCTTGCTGTCCCACCACCAAGGCAACAGTTCGTCCTTGTCCGCGTAGGCCGGCGCCCCCGCCTTGAGCGGATCGATCACTTCAAGCGTGCGAAGTGCTTCCTCGCCTTTTCCCAGCCACAGCAGGTCGGTCACAACGTTGATTTGCGGGCGCATCACGTTGGCGTGCGCCGCCGCGATTTCTCTCATTCGCGCCATGTGCCTTTCGACAGATGAGCGCGCATCGTAACTGGCAGGCAGCAGCGCTTTCAGCCGGGTGTCGACGCTAATGCCCATGAGCGCGCCGGGGCTGTCGATCAGAGCCAGCATCGCGGCCGCGCCATCCTTGTCGCCCGCGTCGGTCAGAATGCCGGCATAGCCTTGGCGGAACCCGTCGATCGACGATCCGATCCGGGCCTCGCCCAAGACGTAAGCCGGATTGGTGAGGACGGCGAGCAATCGCCGCGTCAAGGCCATGTCGCCCTGTGCCTTGAGCGAAAGATAGGTCCTGGACCATGTACCGATCGAAATCGCCATCAGCGCGTCAGGCGAATTTCGCGCCATTTCCTCTACTACGGTCACCGCATCGGCTGTTCGTTTGGCTTGCCAGGTGAGTTGGAAACGCAGTTTCCAGAACTCGTTGTCGGCGCCCGAAATCCGCGTTCCCACTTCGGCATAGCGGAGCGCCAGATCGAGTTCCCGCGCGGCGAAGGCACAGAACGTCCCGATCCGATAGACATCCCGCCGCACCGGATCCGGCAGGTCGGCAAACCTGGCCGAGCCCGCCTGCTGCGCAACGATCGGAGCGGCGGCCTTGCAATCGTTGTTCTGAGCGGCCGCGGCGAGCGCCGTGAGGGCTGTCTTCTGATCATCCGGGCGCTCCGCGGCAGCGACAGGTGATGGTTGAGCCGTTGCCATCAGCAAGCCCAGCAGTAGTGCCCGGCGCAAAATCATGCCCACTCCCCGTCGACCGAATCTTGTCGTTGCAACCTGTTGACCAGAAATCCTGTAGACATCAATCGACGTTGCATCCGCCGTGGATACCCCACGGAGCATGCATTTCAGGAAGGCCGAGGCGTACCACAGCGCTTTCCCTTTGCCCCGATAGTCTCTAGAGCGCGGCCATCATGCGTGTCCCCTTCGTCAAGATGCACGGCCTCGGCAACGACTTCGTTGTGCTCGACGGGCGCGTCGAGAGCGTGCCGGGAATCGACAGCACGCTCGCCGCAGCGCTGGCCGATCGCCACACGGGCATCGGCTGCGACCAGCTCGTCCTGCTGGAGCCGTCTACGGCAGCCGACTTCCGCATGCGTATCTTCAATTCGGACGGCAGCGAGGTCGAGGCCTGTGGCAATGCGACACGCGCGATCGGCCTGCTCCACGGCGCCGCGGCGCGGATCGAGACCGCCGGCGGGCTGATCACAGCCTCGCCCGCCGAGGACGGCATCTCGGTCGAAATGGGCCAGCCGCGCTTCGACTGGGACCGCATCCCCCTTGCCTATCCGATGGATACGCTGACGATGCCCGTCGGCTGGGAGGACTTGGAGAACCCGGTAGCGGTCAATGTCGGCAATCCGCATGTGATCTTCTTCGTGCCCGACACCGACGCGGTCGACCTCGCCCGGCTCGGCGCGCTGATCGAACGCGATCCGCTGTTTCCCGAGCGGGTCAACGTCAACGCCGCCACGGTGACCGCGCGCGATGCGATCCGCCTGCGGGTCTGGGAACGCGGCGCCGGCCTGACCCGCGCCTGCGGCACCGGCGCCTGCGCCACCGCAATCGCCGCGATGCGCCGCGGCCTGACCGACCGCTCGATCACGGTCACCCTGCCCGGCGGCCCGCTGCGGATCGACTGGCGCGACGACGGCGAGATCGTCATGACCGGGGCTGCTGCGGAGAGCTTCCGGGGAACCTTCGATCCTGCCGATTACGGAGTATCGGTGTGACGCTCGAAGTCGTTTCGCTGGGCTGCCGTCTGAACCTCTCCGAAAGCGAAAGCCTGCGCGGCCTGCTCGCCGCCAGCGACAACCTGACCGTAATCAATAGCTGCGCGGTCACCGCCGAGGCGGTGCGCCAGACCCGCCAGGCGATCCGCCGCGCCCGCAAGGCCCGTCCCGACGCGCGGCTGCTCGTCACCGGCTGCGCCGCCGAGGTCGAGCGCGAGGCACTCTCAGCGATGCCCGAGGTCGACGGACTGGTGGCCAATGCGGCCAAGCTCGATCCGCGCGTGTGGAACGTGCCGCCCTCGCCGGTCGCGCCGCATCAGGGGCATACCCGCGCATTCGTCGACGTACAGAACGGCTGCGATCATGCCTGTACCTTTTGCGTGATCCCGCAGGGCCGCGGTCCGAGCCGCTCGCGCTCGGTTCAGCAGGTAATCGCCGATGTCGCCCTGCATCTCGAATCCGGCGCGCGCGAGGTTGTACTCACCGGCGTCGATCTCACTTCCTGGGGCGGTGACCTGCCCGATGGCCCGCGGCTCGGCTCGCTGGTCAGGGCAACCCTCGATGCCTTCCCGACGCTCGAACGGCTGCGGCTGTCCTCGCTCGACGGGATCGAGATCGATACGCAATTGTTCGAATTGCTCGCGGGCGAGCCGCGGGTGATGCCGCATGTCCACCTCTCGCTGCAATCGGGCGACGACATGATCCTCAAGCGCATGAAGCGCCGCCACGCACGCGCCGATGCGATCCGCCTGGTCGAAAACCTGCGCGCCCGCCGCCCCGATATCGCCATCGGCGCCGACCTGATCGCCGGCTTCCCGACCGAGGACGCGGCGATGCACGCAGCCAACCTGTCGATCATCAAGGAGCTCGACGTGGTGCACGGCCACGTCTTCCCCTATTCGCTGCGTCCCGGCACGCCGGCGGCGCGCATGCCGCAGGTCGCGCCGGCCGTAATCAAGGCACGTGCGGCAGAGCTGCGAGCGGCCGTGGCGGCGCAGCGTTCGCGCTGGCTGGCCTCGCTTGTCGGCACGCCTTTGAAGGTGCTGGCCGAACGCGACGGCACCGGCCATGCCGAGAATTTTGCGCGCGTGCGGCTACCGGACGACGCGCAGGTGTCGCATTGGCTGACAATAACGCCGCGTGCGGTGATCGAAGGAATGCTCGCATGAGCGCGGAAACCTGGAGCGACCGGCTGTTCGGCGGCTTTCGCAAGACCTCGGAACGACTTTCCGAAAATCTCGCTGGAATCGTTACGAAATCCAAGCTGGACGACGAGCAGCTCGACGAGATCGAGGATGCGCTGATCCTCTCCGACCTCGGCCCCCGTGCCGCCGCCCGCATCCGCGAACGCCTGTCGGGCGAGCGCTTCGAGCGCGGGCTCGACGACCAGGCGATAAAGGAAGCCGTCGCCGACGAAATCGCCGCAATCCTGCGCCCCGTGGCCAAGCCGCTGGAAGTCGTCGCCTTTCCGCGCCCGCAGGTGGTGCTCGTGATCGGCGTCAACGGCTCGGGCAAGACCACGACGATCGCCAAGCTGGCGCACCTGTTCCAGGAGCAGGATTACGGCGTGATGCTCGCCGCCGGCGACACCTTCCGTGCCGCGGCGATCGGCCAGCTCGCGGTCTGGGCAGAACGTATCGGCGTCCCCGTGATCCGCGGCCCCGAAGGCGGCGATCCGGCCTCTATCGTCTATGACGGGGTCAAGGCCGCAACCGAGCAGGGCATCGACGCGTTAATCGTGGATACGGCCGGAAGGTTGCAGAACAAGCGCGAACTGATGGACGAGCTCGCCAAGATTCGCCGCGTGCTTGGCCGCCTCAACCCCGAAGCCCCGCACGACGTCGTGCTGGTGCTTGACGCGACGAACGGACAGAATGCCTTGCAGCAGATCGAGACTTTCAAGGAAGTGGCAGGCGTGACCGGGCTCATCATGACCAAGCTGGACGGCACCGCGCGCGGCGGCGTGCTGGTCGCCGCAGCCGAGCAGTACGGCCTGCCGATCCACGCCATCGGCGTCGGCGAGAAGATCGACGACCTGCGCCCCTTCGACCCCGACCTCGTCGCGCGCGTCATTGCGGGAGTTGCCTGAGATGGCCGAAGCAACGAAGGAAAAGCCCAAGAGTTCGTGGATCAACCTCGTGGTCGATTTCGGCCCGCTGCTGGTCTTCTTCCTCGCCTATCGCCACTACGCGCCGCCGACAGGCGACCAGGGTATCGGCGTCGCCCTCGCCGTGACCAAGGGCACGATCGCCTTCATGGGCGCGACCGTGGTCGCGCTGATCGTCTCGCGCTGGCGGCTCGGGCATATCTCGCCGATGCTCTGGCTTTCGACCGTGCTGATCCTCGGCTTCGGTACTCTGACCGTACTGCTCGGCGATCCCTTCTGGGTCCAGGTGAAGCCGACCGCGATCTACCTGCTGTTCGCCACCGTGCTGTTCGTCGGCCTCGCCCGCGGCAAGCCAATGCTGCGCTATTTGCTGCAGTCCGCGTTCGAGGGCCTGGACGAGGCCGGCTGGCTCAAGCTTTCGCGCAATTGGGCGATCTTCTTCCTGGTCCTCGCCGGCCTCAATGAAGTGCTGCGCCAGGTGCTGAGCTTCGACGGCTGGCTGCAAGCCAAGCTGTGGGGCTTCACCACGCTGTCGTTCCTCTTTACCTTCTCGCAGATTCCCATGGTCTTGCGTCACGGCCTCGGCGAGGAGTCGAAAGACGAAGTGATTACCCACCCGCCGCACGAATAAGTGCAAAAACACACGAAAACGTGTGACATTCTCTTGCGTTGACGCAATAAACCGGCTGCCGCCGTTTCGGGTCGACCCGCGCGGCCAACAAGCTTGCAGTTTTGCTGCGCAACAAGAGCCTTCGGAATCCTAAGGGGGAAACAATGGCCAAACTATTCGGAAATCTGCACCTGGTGCTCGCAATCGGGCTCGTGCTCGCGATCGCTGTGATGATGGCCTTCGCGCCGTCTGCTCCGGTCGACGTCAACTCGGTCTTCCGCTGGCTGCACCTGTTCTTCGGCGTGCTGTGGATCGGCCTGCTCTACTACCTGAACTTCGTCCAGGTGCCGACCATGCCCAAGGTCCCCGCCGAATTGAAGAAAGGCGTCACCGGCTACATCGCCCCGAACGTGTTCTTCTTTTTCCGTTGGGCGGCACTGTTCACCGTGCTGACCGGCCTCACCATCGCTTTCGTCGACGGCTACGGCCATCAGGCACTGACCTTTACGGGCGAAGGCAACGTCAATCTGATCGGCCTGGGCATGTGGATCGCGATCGTCATGTTCCTCAACGTCTGGCTGATCATCTGGCCGGCGCAGAAGAAGATCCTCGGCATCATCGAGGCGACCGACGAGGAGAAGGCCAAGGCGACGCCGCGCGCGCTCATCGCCAGCCGCACCAACCTGCTGCTGTCGCTGCCGATGTTCTACTGCATGGTCAGCGCCAACCTGGGCTGATCGCGGCAAGTCACTTCGGGGCAAAGAGGGCGCGGCATCCGCAAGGGTGCCGCGCCTTTCGTTTTGGCGCATGATCGCGGCATGACAACACGATTCGCTCCCTTCTTCGCGCCGCTACTGCTGATGCTGACGGCCGCCGCGCCCGCTCCGAAATCCGCACCGCTGCCCGATACGGTGCGCGTAGTGATGACCACCGAACTGGGTCCGATCACGCTCGATCTCGATGCCAAGCATGCGCCGATCACCACGCGCAATTTCGTCCGCTATGTCGATCAACGCCGGTTCGACGGGATCGTGTTCTACCGCGTGATGCGGCTCGCCTGGGGGCAGCAGCCCAATGGGCTGATCCAGGCCGGCACCCGCGGCGATCCGAAGCGCGCCCTGCCGCCGATCGCGCACGAGCCGACCAGCGTAACGGGTATCCTGCACAAGGCCGGCGCTATCTCGATGGCGCGTAATGCCCCGGGCACTGCGGCCGGGGACTTCTCGATCCTGCTGTCCGACCTTTCGGGCTTCGACGCCGATCCCAATGCCGCCACCGACGAAGGCAAGGCCGGGTACGCCGCCTTCGGCTATGTTGTCGATGGCATGGACGTCGTGCGCAAGATCTACGACGTGCCGCTGTCGACAACGATGGGCGTGGGCGTGATGAAGGGGCAGATGATCGAAAAGCCGGTGCGCGTGCTCACCGTACGCCGCGTGCCGATCCCCGCAGCAGCGCCGGCTCCGGCACCCTAGATCTCGATCTGGCTTCCCAGTTCGACCACGCGGTTGGTCGGCAGGCGGAAGAATTCCATCGCGCTCGCGGCGTTGCGCAACATCCAGGCGAACAGCTTCTCGCGCCACAGCGCCATGCCGGGCTTGGCCGAGGGCAGCAGCGTCTGGCGCGAGAGGAAGAAGCTGGTTTTCATCATCTGGAACGGTTCGCCGCACATATCGACGCGCTTGAGCGCCTCGGGCACGTCGGTCTCCTCGAGGAAGCCATAGCGCATGGTCAGGCGATAGAAGCCGTTGCCCATGTCCTTGACCGAGAAGCGCTCCGCCTCATCGACATAGGGCACATCCTGGATCGCCACGGTCAGGATCACGACGCGCTCATGCAGCACCTTGTTGTGCTTGATGTTGTGCAGCAGCGCCGAGGGTACGCCGATGTTGGTCGAGGCCATGAACACCGCCGTTCCCGGCACGCGTGCCGCGCTCGAATGGGCGCTCTTGGCGAAGACCTCGATCGGGATCGTCCCCTCGGCCATATTCGCGCGCATCAGTTGGCGGCCCTTCGACCAGGTCGTCAGCAGGGTGAAGATGCCCACGCCCATCATCAGCGGCACCCAGCCGCCGTCGGGTATCTTGGTGAGGTTGGCGCCGAGATAGGCCGCATCGAGCGCGAAGAACAGCACGAGCAGCGGCAGCGCCATCCAGGGCTTCCACTTCCACAGGTGGAACAGCACGACCGCGAGCAGGAAGTTGTCGATCGCCATGGCACCGGTCACCGCGATGCCATAGGCCGCGGTCAGGTTCGACGAGCGCTGGAACACCAGGACCAGCAGGATCACCGCGATCATCAGCCCGAAGTTGATCACCGGAATGTAGATCTGCCCGGCCTGAAGGCTGGTGTGGCGGATCGTCATGCGCGGGATGAAGCCGAGCTGGATCGCCTGCTGCGTCACCGAGAAGGCGCCCGTGATCACCGCCTGCGAGGCGATGATCGCCGCCATCGAGGCGATTATCAGCATCGGCCACTGGAACCATTCGGGCGCAAGCAGATAGAACGGGCTTGCCAAAGCATCGGGATGGCGCAGCAGCAACGAGGCCTGGCCGAGATAGTTGAACACCAGAGCAGGCAGCACAAAGGCCAGCCACGAGATGCGGATTGGCTTGCGGCCGAAGTGACCCATGTCGGCATAAAGCGCCTCGGCACCGGTCACCGCGAGCACGGCCGAGCCCATCGCCAGGAAACCGCGGAATGGATCATGGGCAAACATGGACACCGCATGATGCGGGCTCAGCGCGAAGATCACCTCGGGCAACGCCGCGATGCTGAGTATGCCAAGCACCGAGATCACGGCGAAATAGAGCAGCATGATCGGGCCGAAGAAGCTGGCGACCTTGGCCGTGCCGCGGCTCTGGATCATGAACAGGAAGATGAGGATACCGACGACCAGCGGCACGACCGCGCGCCCGAGCTGCGGCTCGTAGACCGCAAGGCCTTCGATCGCCGAAAGCACCGAGACCGCAGGCGTGATCATCGAATCGCCGTAGAACAGCGAGGTCGCGAAGATTCCCAGCAGGACGATCCCGCCCGACCACTTCTTGGCGGTAACGTTCTTGTTGATCAGCGCCAGCAGCGCCAGGCTGCCGCCCTCGCCCTTGTTGTCGGCGCGCATGATCACGGTGACGTACTTCAGCGTCACGATGACCATCATCGACCAGAACATCAGGCTGACGATGCCGTAGATGTGCAGAGCATCGAGCGGCAGGCGGTGATGCCCGGCGAAGGTATCGCGCATCGCGTAGAGCGGGCTGGTACCGATATCGCCGAAGACCACGCCGATCGCACCGACAGCGAGCTTCAGCGCGCCGCCGTGGTGGCCGTGATCGTGCGGACCGTGCGCCGGCTGCGCTACCGCGGGCTCCGCCTGGGCAGTGGCGCCAGCGTCGTCCGCCATGGCTTCGCTCATATATGCGCCCCGTCGCGACATGGACTCAGCTCGCCGCAGCGCAGCAAGGTGGCGGCGCTTAGCAGCATGCGAGAGGCCCGGCAATCGTGCTCACGGGCCTGTCCCGGCTTGGGGCCCGCCTGGGATTGGCGGCATGCCCTGGGCCTGCTGCTGGCGGGCAATCAGCGCATCCAGCCTGGTCAAGCGGTCCTGAAGGTCCGCGCGCCACGGTGCATCGGGCGGCGACTTCGCCAGCAGGTCGGCCCAGAGACCCCGCGCTTCGGCAAAACGGCCCGACTGCGCCATGGCTAGGCCTAGGAAGAAGGGCGGCCCCGGATGGTTCGGCGCGGCGATCGCAGCGCTGCGATAGGCATAAAGCGCTGCGGGCGAAAGCTGCCCCTCGGCATGGCCGACAAGCGCATTGGCCAGGGCCAGCCAGGCATCGGCATCCTTGGGATCTTTATCCACTGCACCGCGCAGCACCCCGGCAGCATCGGCATATTGGCCGTGCCGTGCAAGCGCATCGGCGACGACCACCCAGTTGTTGCCTGGCGCGACCGGCTTGCCGTCGAGCGACTTGCGCGCAGCGACCAGCGCTTGCGGATCGCCTGAAATCTTCTCCACCGGCGCCTTCGGGGCACCCACCATTCCGGGGCTGCCCTGCAGGCCATAGCCGGCGATGCCGAGCAGCAATGCTGCGGCGATGGCTTCCCAGCCGACAGCCGGTTTCTTCTCCCAGCGCAAGAGCGCCAGCACGAGACCGAGAGCCAGCGCCGCCAGCAGCAATGCCCAGACCCAGCTCATCGGCTATACCCTCCGCGCAGGAAACGCCGGCGCAGCAGCAGCGCGGCCAGCGCCAGCAGGACAATGGGGAGAACGAACAGCGGCCAGGTCAGTGTCGTGACGCGCGGCGCATAGCTGACATAGTCGCCATAGCGCTCGACCAGCCAGGCGCGGATCTCTTCGGGATCCTCGCCCGCGGCGATCCGCTGGCGCACCTGGCTGCGCATGTCGCCGGCGATGGGCGCGTCCGAATCAGCGATCGACTGGCTCTGGCACTGCAGGCAACGCAGCGTTTCCATCAGCGCCTGGGCCTTGGCCTCCTGCGCCGGATCGTCGAGCTGGCGATAGGCATAAGGCGCCGGCGGCATGTTCTCTTGCGCCGCAGCCGGCATCGCCAACGGCGTCGCGATCAACAGCAGCAACAAGCAAACGAGGCGTTTCACTGTTCCGCCTCCTTCAGCTTTTCAAGAATCATGAGCAGCTGATCAGCCCTGATCTCGCCGATATGCTGATAACGGATCACGCCCTTGCCATCGATGACAAAGGTTTCGGGCACGCCCGAGGAGCCGATCGCGATCTGCACCGAGCGAACATCATCGGCACCGATGCGGGCGAAAGGATTGCCGTTGCGCGCGAGGAAGGCCTGCAGGTCATCGCGGCGGTCGCTGATGGCTATGCCGTCGATCTCGACGCCGCGACGCTTCAACTCGGCAAGCTGCGGCGCTTCGACCCCGCAGGGGATGCACCAGCTCGCGAACAAGTTGAGCAGACGGGGCTTTCCGGTCGCCAGGTCCTTGTGCGCCAGGCCCGGCCGCTCTGCTATTGCGGGCGGCAGGTTGAATTCGGGAAGCGGCTTGCCAACCATCGCGCTGACGACATCGTGGCTGGCGGGGCGCAGCAGGCCGATCATGACGAGCACGACGAAGCCCAGGAACAGGCCGAGCGGCAGCCAGATCGCCCAGCGCGGTGCCGGTTTTGCGACGGATTCGGTCGTTTCGCTCATCGGCCCTGCCTCGATCGGCGATAGGCGATCTTGCCGCGGGCGACGTAGCGCTTGAGGTCACTCGCAACGCGGCCGATCAGGGCGAGCACGCCGCCCAGGCCGATCATGATTCCGCCCAGCCAGATCATCGTGACGAAAGGCTTCCACCAGAGACGGAGCTGCCAGCGACCATCATCGGCTTCCTCGCCGAGCACGGCATAGAGTTGGCCGTTCCAACGCGTCAGCAACGCGGATTCGCTGGTCTGCTGCGGGGGCGTCCAGAAGAACCGCGCCTGCGGGTGGGCGATAGTCGGCGTGCCGTCGGCATAGGATGCATGCAGTTCGGCTTCGAGCGCGGTCCAGTTCGGGCCGGCGACGGGCTCTACCTTTTCGAGCTTCACTTTCCAGGGGCCAACCGCGGTGGTCTCGCCGACCCGCGCGGCGACGAGCTTCTCGACGGAGAAGGCGCTCTCGCTGGCCATGCCGAACAGCGCGACGGCGATGCCAAGATGCGCGATGACCATGCCCCAGACCGGCAGCGGCGTGCGGCGCAGGTTGCGGCCGCGCAGCGGCAGCAGGCTGGCGACGAACAGGCCGCAGGCGAAAGTCAGGCCGATGAAGGGCAGCAGCTTGGCGTTGGCCCAGACGGCAAGGCCGATCGCCACGAGCACGGCAACCGCTAGCGGCACGACCAAGCCCATGCCCACGCGCGAGAACGCGTCGCGCCGCCAGCGCAGCAGCGGACCGATGGCCATGACGATAAGCATGGGCACGACGAACAGCGCGCTCATCGGATTGAAGTAGGGCGGCCCGACCGAAACCTTGGCGCCCATGGCCTCGGCCACCAGCGGATAGAGCGTGCCGAACAGCACGATGCCCAGCACCGCCGACAGCATGACGTTGTTGAACACAAGCGCGCCCTCGCGGCTGACCGGGGCGAAGCGTTCGCCCTCGGTCACGCTGCCGGCGCGCAGGGCGAACAGGGTCAGCGCGCCGCCGATGTTGATCGCCAGCAGCGCGAGAATGAAAGTGCCGCGCTCGGGATCGACCGCGAAGGCATGGACGCTGGTGAGGATGCCCGAACGCACGAGGAATGTGCCGATCATCGACATCGAGAAAGCGACGACGCCCAGCATGATCGTCCAGGCGCGCAGAGCGTTACGCGCGGCCAGCACGCCGACCGAATGCAGCAGCGCCGTCGCGGCGAGCCAGGGCATCAACGAGGCGTTCTCGACCGGATCCCAAAACCACCAGCCGCCCCAGCCGAGTTCGTAATAGGCCCAGTAGGATCCCGCGGTGATGCCCAGCGTCAGGAAAATCCAGGCGCCCAACACCCAGGGCCGCATGGCGCGGGCGAAGGCCGGGCCGACTTCACGCGTGATGAGCGCCCCGATCGCGAAGCTGAACGCGACCGAAAGCCCGACGTAGCCGAGGTAGAGCGTCGGCGGATGGAACGCGAGGCCGAGGTCCTGGAGCAGCGGATTGAGCCCCTGCCCTTCCGCGGGGACCGGGCTCAGCCGTTCGAACGGGTTCGAGGAGAACAGCAGGAAAGCGTAGAAGCCGAGGCTGACGAAGGCCTGCCCGGCGAGCGTCGCCAGCATCGTCCGCTCGGGCAGCCGCCGCTCGACCAGCGCGACGAAGCCGCCGGCGAGCCCCATCACGGTCACCCAGAGCAGCATCGAACCCTCGTGGTTGCCCCAGGTTCCGGCGAACTTGTAGATGAACGGCTTGGCCGAATGCGAGTTCATCGCCACCAGCTTGACCGAGAGATCGGTGCGGCAGAACAGCAGGATCAGCGCGGCGAAGGCCGTGGCGCAGAGCAGGCCCTGGACGATCGCCACGGGCCGAACCACCGGTGCCAGTGCCTCGCCATTCCTCGTCAGCCCGAGCGAACCCGCGAGCAATTGCAGCCCCGCCAGGGCAGCGGCGAGCCAGAGCGCCGCCAGGCCGAATTCTGCGATCATTTGGTTTCGGCCACCACTTGCCTGGCCTGGGCCTCGGTCATTTCCTTCATCTCGCGCGGCACATAGCGCTCGTCGTGCTTGGCGAGCAGATTGTCGGCGATGAATGTACCGTCCCTCGCCAGCTTGCCCTCGGCGACGACGCCCGAGCCTTCGACGAAAAGCGAAGGCACGATGCCGCGGAACCGCACGGGCACGCGCGCCTTGCCGTCCTGGACGACGAAAGCGATGGTCACGCCATCGGGCTCCGTCTTGATCGAGCCTCTCTCGACCATGCCGCCCAGCCGCACGCCGCGGTCTGGATCAGGCCGGCTGGCGAGGATTTCGCTCGGCACGTAGAAATAGGATGCCTGGCTGCGCAGGCCCCAGATCGCCAGCAGCACTGCAGCGATCAGCGCAGCGAGCGCGATGACGATCAGCACGAGCCGCTGGTGCTTGGCCTTCATCGCTGGGGCAGTCTGCACACTCACTGCTCGCGGCTCCGTTCGCGGCGGCGCTCGGCCCGGCGCATCGACGCGAGGCTCCACGCCACCATCAGCGCGGTTCCGCCGACGCCGATGGCATAGGCGGCATAGACGAAGGTCCAGGGATCGAGTGCCTCGCGCATCAGGCGAAGGCCCCGGCAGAGGCCTTGCGACGCAGACGCGCCTCGGCCTGGATATCGGCGAGGATCGCGCGCATCCGCGCGAGCACGACACCGCCGAAGATCAGCGAGAACCCTATCGTCGCGATCAGCAGCGGCACGAGGAAATCGGCGGCCATCGCCGACTTGCCGAGGGTGATGCTCGGCGGCTGGTGCAGGCTGTTCCACCAGAGCACCGAATAGTGGATGATCGGGATGTTGACCGCACCGACGAGGCCGAAAACCGCGGCGACGCGGGCGTTCTGGCCCTCGCCGCTCGCGGCCGAAGCCAGGGCGATATAGCCGAAATAGAGGAAGAGCAGCACCAGCATCGAGGTCAGCCGCCCGTCCCAGACCCACCAGGTTCCCCAGGCGGGCCGGCCCCAGAGCGAACCCGTCGCCAGGCAGAGCGCGGTGAAGACCGCACCCGGAACCGCCGAAGCGCGCGCGGCGATGCCGGCCAGCGGATGGCGCCAGACCAGCTCGACCAGGCTCGCCACAGCGACCGCGGTCCAGCCGCCCATGCCGAGCCAGGCGGCGGGGACGTGGATGTACATGATGCGCACGGTCTCGCCCTGCAGGCCTTCGGCCGGCGCGAAGAACAAGCCCCAGACGAGCGCTGCGCCGGCCAGGACGATGCCGGGTATCAGCAGCAGCGGCATCAGCCAGCGCGCAATGCGGAGGAAACGGGCAGGATTGGCGAAGCCATGCATGATCGCGGCGCTTTTGGCAGCGTGCAGGTCAGCCGGCAAGGGGCAAGACGCGAGTCCTCCCCCGGCAATGAGCCCGTAGTTCTGGGGGAAAGACTGGGGCGACCGATGGGGTTCGAACCCACGACCTCCGGTACCACAAACCGGCGCTCTAACCAACTGAGCTACGATCGCCACAAGCGCGCACCGAGGCGCGGCCAATGCCCGTCCCAAGCTCGAAACCGAGCCATCGGGGCGGGAGCGCGCCTTTGCACAGGCGGCCGAAATTGGGAAGCAAAAACTGCGCGCCGCATCGCCGGACGCGATTTTCTTCGGCACGCCCCCCGCCTATAGCTCTGCCCCATGACCGGCCCCGGCGAATCGTCCGCGCAGCATCTGCTGACCTTTCCGCGCATGCAGCGCGTGCCCTCCCCCGGCTCGAACTCTTCATCATGCGCGATTTTCTCTCCGCGGAAGACTGCGCCGCGCTGGTCGACCGGATCGATGCGCGCCGCCGGCCCTCGACCATCGCCGACGCCAACGGCGACGACTATTTCCGGACCAGCGAGACCTGCGATCTCGATGCCGAAGACGCCGTGGTCATGGGGCTGAATGCGAGGCTGGCCGCCGTTTCCGGGATAGACCCAGCCTATGGCGAGCCGCTGCAGGGCCAGCGCTATGAAGTGGGCCAGGAATTCAAGCCGCATACCGACTATTTCGAGCCTGGCGGCGCCGACTTCGACACCTATTGCTCAGTCGCCGGCCAGCGCACCTGGACCTTCATGCTCTATCTGAACGATGTCGAGGCGGGCGGCGCGACGCGGTTCAAGTGGATCGACAAGATGGTCCAGCCCGAGCGCGGCAAGCTGCTCGCCTGGAACAACCGCAAGCCCGACGGCACGGTCAATTCCGCCAGCCTGCACCACGGCATGAAAGTTCGCGCCGGCACGAAATACGTGATCACGCGCTGGTACCGCGAGCGGCCCTGGGGCTGGTGAGGACTTGGGGGCAAACGGGGCCGAACGATACGCGGTACGATCGGGAGACCGCGGACCGCTCGGCCCCAGCAACGCGCGTTTCGCCGCAACGCTGCTTCCTTTGCCCCTGTCAGGCCGATGGGACCATCCGCGTGACTTGAGCAACATAGCCTATCGGGCAATAGCGGCGGTGAGGTTGAGCACAAAACCGGTGTGAGTTTTCGCACATCGCGAATGGTGCAACGAAAAAGGGCGGCCCCGCGGGACCGCCCTTTGAACTTCTCGGCGATGGACCGGATCAGTCCTTCTTGAGCGTGAGCCCACCGAAGCGCTTCTTGAACTGCGCGACGCGGCCGCCATCCTGAAGCTGCGCCTTGCCGCCGGTCCAGGCCGGGTGCGAGGTCGGATCGATCTCGAGCACCAGCGTATCGCCTTCCTTGCCCCAAGTGGAGCGCGTCTCGAAGACGGTACCGTCGGTCATCTGGACCTTGATCATGTGATAGTCGGGATGGATATCGGCTTTCATCGCATTCACTTTCGCTGCGGCCGGTTCCGACCGGCCTGAATGAAGCGGCGCGCATAGCGAGCTACGCCGCAAAACGCAACCGCTCAGACTGGCCCACCCCCACCCCCTCCTGCATGCGGGAGAGGAGCGAGACTTGGTCGCGCGCTGCGCGGCCTAGTCGCTACGGGGTGAGTTCGAAATCAACCCTCTGGCGGATCGGCGATCATTGCGGTGAAATTCACCTCGCAGGTCACCTTGCCCTCGACCGTGGCCTTGCCCCAGAACTTGCAGACCCGCGCCCGCTTCTGGACGAAGCCGACGTTGAGTTCGAGCAGGCAGCCCGGCTCGACCGGAGCGCGGAACTTCGCCTCTTCGATCGCCATGAAATAGACCAGCTTGCTCGAGCCGGCGAGTTCCAGCGATTCGATCGCCAGGATCGCCGCCGCCTGGGCCAGCGCCTCGATCTGGAGCACGCCGGGCATGATCGGCCGACCGGGGAAATGGCCCTGGAAGAACTGCTCGTTGAAAGTGACCGCCTTGAGCGCGCGAATTTCCTCGCCGATCTCGAGCGAAAGCACCTTGTCGACGAGCAGCAGCGGATAGCGGTGCGGCAGCGCGTTCAGAATCTTGCGGATGTCGTAAACGACAGCCGCCGTCGCCGGCGCACCGCTATCCGTGGTCTCGGTCATCGTCGCGGGCTACCCTCAGCGGCCCGAAGGGGCCGGCTGAGCGGGGGCCGTCGCTGCGGGCCGCTGGCCCTGCTGGGCCGCCTGCTGCGCCTGCTGCTCCCGCACTTCGCGCGGCAGCCAGCCCGCGGGCGGGACGAGCTGCGCCGAAGGCAGCGCCGTGTTGAGCTCGGCCACGATGTCCTGGTTCAAGTTGTAGGCGCTGTTGTTCATCGCCAGCACCGCCTGGGGCGAAAGCAGCAGCGAGACCTTCTTCTTCGCCATCGCAGCCTTCACCGCAGCGTCGAGCTTGTCGGAAATCTGCTCGGTCACATAGGCCTCGGAAAGGCCCACCGGCTGCAGGATCTGGCGCAGTTCCTGCTCACCCGCCTGTTGGATCTGCTGGATCTGCCCGGCTTGCTGCTGCAGCGCGGCCTGGTTGGGCGAAGCCGCCTGGCGATCGGCGTTGAACTTGGTGACCAGCGGCTGGAGCTGCGCGGTGATCGCGCTGCGGCGCGCTTCAGCCTGATCGATCTGCGCCTTATAGGTCACCGGGCGCTGCTGCTGCGCGGTCTTGTAGGCGTTGGAATTGGCAACCGCGCCGTCGAGATCGGCGACGGCCAGGCCCGGAACCAGCGGACCGACGGCTTGGGCCTGAACGAGAGCGGGCTGTGCAGCAGTCAGCATCAGACCGGCCAGGGCGAACGATTTGAGAAGCGTTTTCATCAGAACTGAGTTCCCACGTTGAAAGTGAATGACTTGGTGTCGTCGCCCTGCTGCTTCAGCAGGACCTTGGAGAAATCGATGCGGAAGGGCCCGAAAGGCGAGTTCCAGTTGACGCCGATACCGATGGCGAGGCGCGGCTTCCAGGTATCACCGTAGAAGAACTCTTGGAACGCATAGCTCGTCCCGGCTTTCGCGACGCCATCGCCGCTGGTCGTGCAGTTCGCAGCGCTTTCCGGCTGCGAATTGGCCGCAACCTGGGTCGTCACCCCTAAGCAGGTCACGTTGTACAGCGGAACGCCGTTGGTGTCCTTCGACTGGATGAAAAGACCGCCTGGGCCGGTATCGCCGCCCGGAACCGTCGGTTGAGGCCTGCGGACGCCCCAAACGGCGCCGACATCGGCGAAGATCGACGGGCGCAGACCAAGTTCCTTCGCACCCGATCCCAGTGGAATCTCCAACTCGGCGCGGCCCATGTAGTAGTACTTGCCGCCGAGCGAATCGTCAGTCCACTGATTGCGATCCTGCGAGACCTCGTTAGGTCCAATCACCCCATCGCCGTTGACGTCGGTGTAGAACTTGCGGATGACGCGCGGACCGACGCCGCGGATGTCGAAGCCGCGCATCTGCGGCTCGCCGAGATAGAAACGGTCGGTCAGGCGGACGTCGTCGATACCCTTGGCCGGATCGCCGCTGTTGTCGAACGACTTGATCAGGCCGCCTTCGCCCGACAGCGAGAAGATGAAGCCCTTGCCCAGCGGGAAGTAGCGCGCTGCGTTCGCGCGGATACGGCCATATTTCACCGATCCGCCAAGGCCGGCGAATTCGCCGCCGAGCGAGGCAAGCCAGCCGCGCGACGGGTGCACGCGGTTGTCGAGCGTGTCGTAGATCAACGACAGGCCGAGGATCGAGCTGGTCCGCTTGCCGATCGCTTCGCAGAGGTAGCGGCCGGCGAGCAAGGGGTCGCACTCCTGCAGGCCTGGCGTCAGGCGGTCAGTGTAGAACTGGTTCTTGTCGAGCGACACGTCGTCGTAATTGAGCGTGTAGCTGCCGACCGCGGTCAGGAACTCGGTCAGCGGCACGCCCGCGCGCAGCTGGAAACCGGTCGTCGCCTGCTGGTAGGTCGTGTTGCGATCGTCGTTGTAGTAATTGAAGCTGTTGTAGTCGCGGCGATAGATGCTGACCGAGGCCGATACGTTCTTGTCGAACAGGTACGGCTCGGTGAAGCTCGTCTCGATGCTCTTCGTGTATTTCGAGTAGGAGCCCGAGATGCCCACTGTCTGGCCGCGACCGCGGAAGTTGCGCTGCTGGACCGAGGCCTGGAAGATGAAGCTCTCGATCGACGAGAAACCGGCCGAAAGCTGCAGTTCGCCGGTCGGCTTCTCCTCGACGTTGGCTTCGAGAACGATGCGGTCCTGCGCGGAGCCGGGCTTCTGCTCGACTTCGAACTTCTCCTGGAAGTAGCCCAGCGACTTGATGCGGTTGGTCGAACGCTTGACCTGCAGCGAGTTGAAGGCGTCGCCCTCGGCGATGCGGAACTCGCGGCGGACGACCTTGTCCTGGGTCAGCGTGTTGCCGTTGACGTCGATCCGCTCGACATAGACGCGCGGCGCCTCGGAAATGACGAAGTTGACCCCCATCGTGAGGTCGTCTTTGCTGCGATTGTAGTCGGGCCGAACGTCGGCGAAGGCATAGCCGAAGGCACCGGCCGTTTCGTTCAGCTTCTCGATGGTGTCTTCCACCATCTTGGCGTTGTACCAGTCGCCCTTGTGCATCGGCAGCTGCTTGGCAAGCTGCTCGCCGTCGAAGTCGCGCAGCTGGCTGTCGACCTTGACGTCGCCGAACTTGTAGCGCTGGCCTTCCTCCACCACGTAAGTGATGATGAAGTCCTTCTTGTCCGGCGTCAGCTCGGCCACGCCCGAGACGACGCGGAAATCGGCATAGCCTTTGGTCAGGTAGAACTGGCGCAGCTTCTGCTGGTCGAAGGCCATGCGATCGGGATCGTAGCTGGTGCCCGAACTGAACAGGCGGGTGAAGCTGGTCTGCTTCGTCACCATCTCGCCGCGCAGTTCACCGTCGGAGAACTTCTCGTTGCCGATGATGTTGATCTGGCGAACCTTGGACTTGGGACCCTCGGTAACCTCGAAGACGATGTCGACGCGGTTCTGCTCGAGCATCACCATCTTGGGCTCGACCGTGGCGGCAAAGCGGCCCTGCCGCTTGTAGAGCTCGATGATGCGGGCGACGTCGGCGCGGACCTTGGAGCGCGTGAAGATCTGGCGCGGCGCGACCTTGATCTCCGGCAGGATCTTCTCGTCCTTGATGCGCTTGTTGCCTTCAAGGATGATGCGGTTGACGACCGGGTTTTCCTTGACCTGGATGACGACGTTGCCGTTGTCGTTGCGCACCTGAGCATCGGCGAAGAGCTCGGTGGCGAAGAGGTCCTTGAGCGCCTGGTCGGCCGCGGTCTGGGTATAGGCCTGGCCGACGCGCAGCTTGATGTAGGACAGGATCGTGTCGGCTTCGAGCCGCTGGGCGCCGACCACGGTCAGCGTCTTGATCGGCATGACCGCGGGGACTTCGACCGCCGGGGCTGCCGGCGCCGCGGCTGCGGGAGCAGGTGCTGCCGGAGCCGCGGAACCTTGGACGGCCGCCTGGGCATAAACCGGCTGCCCGGCCAGGATCGTGGTCCCCAGAAGCGCCGCCGCCAAACCGGACGCGCGGCGATAGTCAAGGCTGCGAACCATCGTCATTCCTATCATTGGCACGGCGTTCCCGTTACAGCCTGGCAAAAGTCCAGAAACATTGCGGCAAAAGGCAGTCCCTCCCCGTGAGCCGCGCCAGCCGCTTACGCGGACAGTCGCAGCCCTCTGCCCGATGGAAGTCAGCCAATCAAGCAGTCAGTCGGTCGGAACCCGTGTCAGTTGCAAGTTCTCCACCGGTCAGCCACCGAATACCGGCAATGTGACCAGATCGTTGATCGTGACGAACAGCATCAGGGCCAGCACCAGTGCCATGCCCGTACGGAACGCCCATTCCTGACTGCGAAGACCGAGCGGCTTCCGGCGAACCGCTTCCGCTGCGTAGAAAGCCAGGTGCCCGCCGTCGAGGGCGGGAATTGGCAGGAGGTTGATGAATGCCAAGTTAATCGAGATCAGCGCGATGAAGCTGACGAACTGCTGCCAGCCGAGACTCATCTGCTCGCCCGAATATTTGGCGATCTTGATCGGCCCGCCGAGCTCCTTGACCGAGCGTTCGCCCGCGAAAATCTGGCCGATGCCGGTGATCGTCATGCGGATGATCCCCGCGGTCTGATCGACCGCGAGCGTGACGGCCTCACCGGGGCCGACGGGCACGATCTTTCCGCGCCCCGGAGCGATGCCGATGCGGCCGATCCTCGCCTCGTTGCCGAACTTGTCGCGCTCCACCACCTCGGCGATGCGAACCGACACGTCGCGCTGGACGCCCCCCCGCAGCACTTCCAGATTCACCGTCTTGCCGGGGAAGGGAATGACGTATTCGGGAATCTGGGTGAAACTGTCGATCCTGTTGCCGTTGATCGTAACGATGCGGTCGCCGACCTGCATGCCGGCCGCTTTCGCTGATGAATCCGCGCTGAAATAGGCGATCTCGGGAAGCGCGACGACCTTGCCGTAAGCGAAGTTGAACGCCGCGAAGATCGCCACCGCAAAGACCAGGTTCGTCACCGGCCCCGCCGCCACAACGAGCGCGCGCTGCCATAGCGGCTTCGACTGGAAGAGCTGTGCTCGCTCCTCGGGCGTCAGCCCATCGGCGGCATGGGCATCGGGCATCGAGGTGGCGTTCATGTCGCCGGCGAACTGGACATAGCCGCCGAGCGGCAAGGCGGAGAGCTTCCACCGCGTACCCCGGCGATCGGTCCAACCGGCGAGCTCCTTGCCGAAACCGACCGAGAAAGCATCTGCTTTCACCCCGAACAGCCGGCCGACCAGATAGTGGCCGAGTTCATGGATCACCACCAGCGGCCCCAGAACCAGGACGAAGGCGAGCAGGGTCAGGAGCAGCGAGGGAGATGCGGTCAAGTCAGGCAAGCTCCATCAACGAACGGGCGCGTCGGCGCGCCTCGGCATCAACGGCGATGACGTCGGCGAGACAGGTCGGCGCAGGCGGCGCATAGCACGAAAGAACATCTTCGACATGTGCGGCGATGCGGGTGAACGCAATCTGACCACCGAGGAACGCAGCGACCGCGATTTCGTTCGCCGCATTGAGCACCGCCGGCACAGCGCCCCCCGCTTCGGCAGCCTGACGCGCCAGCCGCGTCGCCGGGAAGCGGGTTTCGTCGGGCGCGCGGAAGGTCAGTTCGCCGATAGCCGCAAGGTCCAACGGCGTGCAGGGCGTATCCATCCGCGCCGGCCAGGCCAGCACCGAGGCGATCGGCACGCGCATGTCCGAAGGCCCGAGCTGCGCCAGAGTCGAGCCGTCGCGGTACTCGACCATCGAATGGACAGTCGATTGCGGGTGGACGATGATGCGCAGCCGGTCGAGGCCTACCGGGAACAGGTGATGCGCCTCGATCAGTTCGAGGCCCTTGTTGAACATCGTCGCGGAATCGACGCTGATCTTCGCGCCCATGTCCCAGTTGGGATGCTTGACCGCCTGCGCCGGGGTGGCCGCGGCGAGTTGCTCGATCGACCAGTCGCGGAACGGGCCGCCGCTGGCGGTCAGCGTGATCGAGCGGACATGCGCGGGATCGTTGCCGGCGAGGCACTGGAAGATCGCGTTGTGCTCGGAGTCGACGGGCAGCAGCGTCGCGCCATATCGGGCGACGGCCGAAGTCATGACGTCACCGGCCGAGACCAGGGCTTCCTTGTTGGCGAGACCGACCGTGCCGCCCTGCTCGATCGCGGCCATGGTCGGGGCGAGACCGGCGCAGCCGACGATCGCGGCGATGGTGAGGTCGGCCGGGCGTGCCGCAGCCTCGACCAGCGCGGCCGCGCCGCCCGCAGCCGCGATACCACTTCCGGCCAGCGCCTCGCGCAACTCTGGCAGGCAGGCCTCGTCGGCAGTCACCGCCACTTCGGCAGAGAATTCGCGCGCCAGCCGGACCAGCTCGGAAACGTTGCCATTGGCGGTGAGCGCGACCACACGCCACTGCTCGGGCGCGCGCCGGACAAGGTCCAGCGTCGAGGCGCCGATCGACCCGGTCGCGCCGAGGATAGTGATTCTGCGTACGGTCATGCTGCGTTGGCCAGTGTAACGGGAAGTGCCAGCACCCCCCAAGGCAAACATCACGGCCAACAGCCCATCGAGCCGATCGAACAGCCCGCCGTGCCCCGGAATGAGATCGCTCGAATCCTTCACTCCGGCGCGGCGCTTCATCCAGCTTTCGAAGAAATCGCCGACTTGCGCGATGATCGCGGTCAGGGCGCCGAACACCGCGACGCCCAGCGCGGTGCGAATGTCGAAACCGCGCTCCACCAAAGTCGTCAACACGATCTCCGCCAACGCGGCGAGGGCAATGCCCCCCGCCTAGCCCTGCCCAGGTCTTGGACGGGCTGATCTTCGGCGCGATCTTCGGCCCACCGATAGTACGGCCGGCGAAATAAGCGCCGACATCGGTTGCAATGACACCGAGCAGGACCATCGGCAGCAGCATGAAGCCCTCGCCCTGCTCGTGCCGAAGCTGGGCCAACATCGAAGCCGCGACGCCGACATAGACAAGCCCCGCCGCCAGCCAGAGCCCGCGCCGGAAAGGCGTCCGGACGAAGCCGAAGACCAGGTTGGCCCATTCGAGCAGAATGCCCAGACCGACGACGACGACGAAGCCCGTCCACCACCAGCCGCCCAGCCAGAAGGCGAGCCCGGCGGCCGCCAGCATGACAACGGCCGACGCGACCCGCGTGCCGAGATCGGACTTCTTGGCCTTCGCTGCGCCGCCGGGCGCAGGCTTGGCAATTCTGACCTCTGGATAGCCCTGCGGCGGCCGATTGGCCTGTCCGACGGGCTCGGCGGGTTGGTTAGCGTCCACCATAGCGCCGTTCCCGATCGGCGAAGGCAGCGAGCGCCTCCTCCAGATGCGCCGGCGTAAAATCCGGCCAGAGGACGTCGGTGAACCACATCTCGGCATAGGCCGCCTGCCACAGCAGGAAGTTCGACAGGCGGATTTCGCCCGACGTACGGATCAGCAAATCGAGCGGCGGCAGGTCCGCAGTGTCGAGCTCGGCCGCGATAGTCTCGGGCGTGATCGCGCCCTTGGCGGCCGCCGCGCGCGCCGCACGGGCTATCTCGTCCTGCGAGCCGTAGTTGAGCGCGACCGCCAGGATCGATCCGGTGTTCTGCGCCGTGCGTGCGATGGCACCTTCGATCAAATCGACAACATCAGCCGGCAAGGCCTTGTAATCACCAATGATCTTCAGCCGGACATTATCTGCGGCAAATTCATCGAGATCGCTGAGGATAAAGCGCTTGAGCAGCCCCATCAGCGCCGAGATCTCGTCCTCGGGCCGGCGCCAGTTCTCAGTCGAGAAGGCGTAAAGCGTCAGCGCTTCCAGGCCCATCGCCCGCACGGCGCGGACGAGTTTGCGCACGGCCTCGACGCCGCGCTGGTGGCCGACGACGCGCGGCAAGTGGCGCTTCTTCGCCCAGCGCCCGTTGCCGTCCATGATGATCGCGACATGGCGCGCCTTAGCCATTTCTCTTCCCGATCCCGATAGCGCGCTGCAACCTCACTGCGTCAGGATTTCCTTTTCCTTCTGCGCCGCAACTTCATCGAGCGCCTTGATCTGCTCGTCGGTCAGCTTCTGGACCTCGGCCTCACCGCGCTTGCGCTCGTCCTCCGAGATCTCCTTCTTGTTCTCGTCGGCCTTGAGCGCGTCCATGCCATCACGGCGGACATTGCGCACGGCGATACGCGCCTTCTCGGCATATTGGTGCGCCAGCTTGGCCAGTTCCTTGCGGCGCTCCTCGGTCAGGTCGGGGATCGGCAGGCGGATATTGTTGCCGTCGTTGATCGGATTGAGCCCGAGGCCGGCCGAACGGATCGCCTTTTCGACCGGACCGATGTTCATCTTGTCCCAGACCTGCACCGACAGCAGCCGCGGCTCGGGAGCGGACACGGTTGCCACCTGATTGAGCGGCATGTTCGCACCATAGACGGTGACCATGATCGGATCGAGCAGCGTCGTATTGGCGCGGCCCGTACGCAGGCCGCCAAGATCGTGCCGCAGCGCTTCGACGGCACCCTTCATGCGGCGTTCGAGATCCGCCTTGTCGTACTTGGCCATGGTTCAGGCTCCCTTTCTGACGATCGTCTGCACGCCCTCTCCGGCGAGCACGCGGGCCAGATTGCCCTTCTCGCGGATCGAGAACACCACGATCGGTATATTGTTGTCACGGCACAGCGCCACGGCGGAAGCGTCCATAACCTTCAGGTTGTCAGCCAGGACAGTGTCATAATCGACTGTATCGTAACGCTTTGCCGCAGAATTCTTCTTGGGATCGCTGTCATAGACCCCGTCTACGCTGGTGCCTTTGAGCAGCGCGTCGCACTTCATCTCGGCGGCGCGCAACGCAGCGCCGCTGTCGGTGGTGAAATAGGGTGCACCGACGCCCGCGGCGAAGATCACCACACGGCCCTTCTCGAGATGCCGTTCGGCGCGGCGGCGGATCACCGGCTCGCAGACCGCGTCCATCTGGATCGCCGACTGGACGCGCGTCTGCACGCCGAGTTGCTCGAGCGCGTTCTGCATGGCCAGCGCGTTCATCACCGTCGCCAGCATGCCCATGTAGTCGGCCTGAGCGCGGTCCATGCCCTTGGCGGCGCCGGCCATGCCGCGAAAGATGTTGCCGCCACCGATGACCAGGCAGATTTCGAGCCCGTTGTCCTTGGCCGCCTTCACTTCCTTGGCCAGCTCGGCGACGAATTCGGAATCGATGCCGAACTGCTGGTTGCCCATCAGCACTTCGCCCGAAAGCTTGAGCAGGATGCGTTTGTAGCTGGGCGAGCTCATGGGGCTTTGGCGTCCGTTACAAGGAGGCGTTTGCGGGAAGGCGGCCCTTATAACCGGAGGCCCGCACTAGACAAGCGCGTCCCCGCGCAAGCGGGGGTAACTCAGGCGATCCCGAGTACCCCCGCTCACGCGGGGACGCCGTGTTCGAAAATCAGTTCAGGCCGGCTGCGGCGGCCACTTCGGCCGCGAAGTCGGTTTCCTTCTTCTCGATGCCTTCGCCAAGCTGGAAGCGGACATAGTCCTTGAGCACGATCTTGGTGCCCGCGGCCTTGCCCGCCTGCTCAACGACCTGCGCGATCGGCGTCTTGTTGTCGATCACGAACAGCTGGCTGAGCAGTGCGTTGTCCTTGGCGTACTTGGCGATCGCGCCATCGACCATCTTGGCCTGGACGTCCGCCGGCTTGCCGCTTTCCGCCGCCTTCTCGGCCGCGATCTTGCGCTCGCGCTCGATCACCTCGGGGTCGAGGCCCTCGGCGTTCAGCGCCTGCGGGAAAGCAGCGGCGATGTGCATGGCGATCTGCTTGCCCAGCGGCTCGAGCACGTCGGCGCCGGCTTCGCTCTCGAGCGCGACGAGCACGCCGATCTTGCCGAGGTTCGGCGCGGCGGCGTTGTGCATGTAGGGCACGACGAGGCCGCTCGACACGGCAACATGCTTGATGCGGCGGATCTGCTGGTTCTCGCCGATCGTCGCGACATTGTTGGTCAGCGTGTCGGCAACGGTGCCGCCGCCCGGATAGGCCGCAGCCTTGAGCGCCTCGACGTCATCCGAGCTGCCGCCCAGCGCGACTTCGGTGGTCTTGCGGACGAAATCCTGGAACTGGTCGTTCTTGGCGACGAAGTCGGTTTCCGAGTTCACCTCGACCGCGACGCCCTTGGTGCCGGCAACGGCGACGCCGACCAGGCCCTCGGCGGCGGTGCGGCTGGACTTCTTGGCGGCAGCGGCCAGGCCCTTGGCGCGCAGGCTGTCGACCGCGGCTTCGAAGTCGCCGCTGCTTTCATCGAGGGCCTTCTTGCAGTCCATCATGCCGGCGCCCGTGCGCTCGCGCAGGTTCTTCACGTCAGTGGCGGTATAGGCCATTGCGCATATCCTCTTGTACTATTGGCTTCGCGCCCGGGCCCATCGGCCCGGGACACGACATCTTCATGACAGCAGAAGCCGATCAGGCTTCGGCGGATTCCTCGGCCGAGGGCTCGACGACCAGCGCCTCTTCCTCGAGCGGCTGTTCCATCGCACCGAAATCGGCGCCCGAAGAAACCACCGCGTCGCGGCCGCCCTTCTTGGCCGCCTGGCTGACGGCGTCGCAATAGAGACGGATCGCGCGGCTGGCGTCGTCGTTCGCCGGGATCGGGAAAGCGATGCCGTCGGGCGAGACGTTCGAATCGAGGATCGCGACGACCGGGATACCCAGGACGTTGGCTTCCTTGATCGCCAGCTCTTCCTTGTTGGCATCGATCACGAACATGACGTCGGGAATGCCGCCCATGTCGCGGATACCGCCGAGCGAGAGCTCGAGCTTGTCGCGCTCGCGCGTCAGCTGAAGCACTTCCTTCTTGGTCAGGCCAGCAGTGTCGCCCGAAAGCTGCTCTTCGAGCGCCTTGAAGCGTTTGATCGAGCCCGAGATCGTCTTCCAGTTGGTGAGCATGCCGCCCAGCCAGCGGTGGTTGACGAAGTGCTGGCCGGCAGCGCGGGCCGCCTCGGCGATCGGCTGCTGCGCCTGGCGCTTGGTGCCGACGAACAGCACCTTGCCGCCGGCGGCGACGGTCGACGAGATGAAGTCGAGCGCACGTGCGAACAGCGGCACGGTCTGCGACAGGTCGAGGATGTGAACACCGTTGCGGGCGCCGAAGATGTACGGCTTCATCCGCGGGTTCCAGCGGTGGGTCTGGTGGCCGAAGTGCGCGCCGGCCTCAATCAATTGCTGCATCGTGACGGTAGGGGCCGCCATAGGATAATTCCTTCCGGTTTGACCTCTGGGAAGCTGGAACCGTGCGGAATAGGCCCGCTGCGGCACCGGTATGAGTGCTTCCCATGTGGATTTTCCGCCGCGCCGAACGCCCGGAATGGACGCGCGACCTGCGGAAGCGGCGCCCTTAGTCTGGTTCGGTGGCGAAATCCAGTACCAATTTGGCGCAGGCCAGGCCCGGATCACCCTGTTTTGGCGCGGATAGGGCCGTTTTCGCGCCTGGAGCGGTTCATCCCGCGATTCCACCGTGCTACGCGCCCCTCAGTCGCACACCTTATAAACAGGTTTTCCACAGAACGGAGCACAGCACGGGGCAGCTTGCGGGGGGCGCAACAGGAGCCAACAATGTCTCTGTTACTGGGCATGGCCTTCGCCGCCCTCGGCCTCTTGGCCCTTGCCGCTATCACCGTCAGCCTCCGGCAATCGGTTTCCCTTGTTGCCGAACTGCGCGGCGCGCTGAGGCAGCCACTTGCGGCCGAAGAGCTTCGCTTGACGATGCACGATGCCGTTCGGACCGACGCAGAACCGGCTGCTGCCGAGCGGCGCTCGGCGCATCAGCCCAAGCCGATCGCCCGCCTCCTGCGGGCCAAGGAGAGCCTTGCCGGATTCGCTTAAGCACCGAAAATCGCTCGGTTTAAGATCGCGTCGCCACGGTTCACCGCACGAGGGATTCAGATCAGCGCAAATTCCGCTTGACGGACAGAACAAAAAGAGAACATACAACCGTCATCCGGAACATACTGCCAACCCAGCAGTTGTCCACACGTTATCCACTCTGAATCCCCAGGGATACGGAGTTTCGGCAAGGATTATCCAGATGACTGCAATCCTTCTCAGCACGCTGTTTCTTTCCATTGGCTTTCTCGCCGCTGCCGCGATGGCGGCGACCTGGCAGCGCTATGGGCGCAAGGCCCTCGCGCTGCGCGGTGAACTCGATGCCTGCAGCGAATGGCGCAAGGTCCGCGTTCGGATCAACGAAGTCACCGTTCGGCAGCAGGCCACCGTGCTGCGCCCGGACTTCAAGCGTCCGGCGGGACGTCCTGCGAAGCAACCCGCCCTCGCAGCCGCTTGACGCGCGCATAGCTGAACAAGCCGACCGGAATCAGCAGCAGATAGGCGACGCAGATCACAACCAGCGTCAGCCAGGGCTCGGTCAGCAGAGCGGCGAAGACCAGGCCGGTCAGGGCGATAACCTCCAGCCGAATGTTCCGCCGCGGCCGCAGTTTTCCCCAGCTCAATGTCGGCAGGCTCGAGATCATCAGGAAGGCGATCAGCGCCAGCCACACCCCGACCAGGATCGGAGAGGCGAAGACTTCCCAGTGATCGCTGGCGATCCACAGATACATTGGCAGGAAGGCCAGACCGGCGCCGACCGGCGCAGGCACGCCGGTCAGGAAACCCGCTGCCTTGTGCGGCCCGTCGTCAAGATCGAAGCGCGCGTTGAACCGGGCCAGCCGCAAGACGCAGCAGATGGCGAAGGCCAGCGCCGCGAACCAGCCGATGCTGGGAAGCGACTGCAACGTCCACAGATAGATGATCAGCGCCGGCGCGACGCCGAAGGAGATCGAATCGGCCAGGCTGTCGAGCTCTGCGCCGAAGCGCGACTGCGCCTTGAGCAATCGCGCCGCGCGCCCGTCGATGCCGTCGAGCATCCCGGCGAGAATCACCGCTTGGACGGAACGCTCGAAATCGCCGGCAATGGCGAAGCGGATCCCGGTGAGGCCGACGCAGAGCGCCGCCGCGGTAATCGCATTGGGCACCATGGCCCGCAGCGTCAGCCCACCGCGCAGCACCCGCGGCTTGTTTCCTGCGTCGGACCGCAGGCCGGGCTCGGTCATTGCATGATCCCCTCGACCAGCCCCTGCTGGCCGAGTTCGGCAAGGATCGTCTCACCGGCGATGATCTTCTGGCCCAGAACCACGCGCGATTCGGTGCCTTCTGGCAGATAGACGTCGACCCGGCTGCCGAACCGGATCAACCCGACGCGCTGGCCGCAGGCGAGCATGTCGCCCGGCTTGACGAAGGGCACGATGCGCCGCGCCACCAGTCCGGCGATCTGGGTGAAGCCGATCGCCGCTCCATCGCCCCGCTCTATGAGAATGTGCTGGCGTTCGTTCTCTTCGCTCGCCTTGTCGAGGTCGGCGTTGAGGAAACGTCCCGGGATATAGATGACGCGGCGCACGGTCCCGCCGATCGGCGCGCGATTGATGTGGACGTCGAACACGCTCATGAAGATCGAAATGCGCGTCACCGGCTCCTCGCCGAGCCTCGCACCGCCACTGCCGTCGTCGATCGCCAGTTCGCGCGGCGGCGGCACCTTCTGGATCAGCGTCACCAGCCCGTCCGCCGGCGCGACAATGAAGCGATCGCCTTGCGGCGTCACCCGTTGCGGATCGCGAAAGAAGGCGCAGATGCAGATCACCAGCAGGCCCATCGGCCAGGCGATCGTCTCCCACGCCATAAATGCGAAGATAAGGCAGAGTACTGCCGCGATTGCCGCAAATTTGCGGGCTTCGGGGTGGATCGCGGGCCAATGCCAGCCTGCTTCGCCACGTCCCTGATTGTCTAGAAGCTCACCTGCCATTTCGGGGTATTAGGTATTGCCCGCCCGATTGCCAAGCGCGGCTGGCGACTTGCCCGGCAGAAGGCCGCCAATCGATGATCGCGCGCCGAAAACCGGGACGCGAATTGCGCTGGGCATGACGTCATAACCTCCAGATTCTTGTCGAAGATGCGGCACGAAATCGCCTTTCGCGCGTTTTAAAGATTCGCCCACGCGACTCCCGTCTGCGCGGAGCAAAACCCCCCGATGGCCTGACCGACCCTCCACCTCCCCCGCTATGGCGGGGGTTTCTTTGTTTCTTCTGCGGTCAGCGGATACTTTCCGTCGATGAAGCGTTTCACAATTGCCGCGCCACCCCACCCCCTGCCGGCGCGGCGAGTTGAACGACAACCGAGGCAAGAGCGCTCCCTACCTACCCCCGCAATGCGGGGGTTTTTGTGGCGGCGTAACTTGCGGAAACTCCGCGATTCATCTCTCCTTAAACATATCGGCGATACCAAGCGGGCGGCTGACGCCGCGGGGCAATCCAACCGGTGGCTGCAGCTCTCATATCGTCGCAAGAAACTTCAGGTTGTCCCATATCGATTCGGTATTGCAGTCCGCGAAACGGTTCGTCGCTGCTACAATGCAACTCGTCGCATGCGGAACGACCGGGCGTTTCGCGCGTCTATATGAGCGCGTACCCCATCAACCAACGAAGGAGAGCGGGTCATGGGTTTCCCTAAGACATTGATAGCATTGGCCGCGGTCTCGTCATTCGTCGCTACGCCGGCTTTCGCGGGCGTTGAGGCTCTGAGCCTGTCGTCGCAGATGGCAGCCAGCACTAGCGTCGGCGCTGCGAAGGACGTTCGCGCGACCACCAAGTCGCGCAAGGCTGGCAAGCTTGCCGGTGCTGGCCTCGGCGTCGGCATCGCCGCTGCCGTGGCGGCTGGTCTCGGCGTTGCCGCCGCTGCCGGCGCTTTCGACAACAGCGACAGCAACTAAGCTGCGCTGGCGCCTTCGGGCGTGGCGAACAAGTCGAATTGAGGATTTTACTGCCCGAGGACCCTGGGTCCCCGGGCAGTAAAGTCATGTCTGCCTGCAGCGCACTTTAGCCCAACTCGGTGGCGGGCACCCGCGAAAATTCTCGCCCGAATCCCCGCCTGCTGCCGCAACCAACCGCCAATCAGGTGTGTCATGTCGGCACGGCGAATGCCTCGCCGTGGCGCAATGCCCTCGCGACCGCTACAATACATCGATGGGGGTACTATGCTAAGACGCTTTTTCCTTGATCGAGCCGGCGCCGTGGCGGCCGAGTATGCTCTCATTCTGGCAATCATCGGCGCCGCAATTGCAGGCGCGGCCTTTCATCTCGCTACTGCGCAGGCTTCTGCGGTTGGCAGTGCAAGCGATGCAATCGCCGACCCCGAAGGCGCCGCAGCCAACGCAACGGACGGCTGACGCGCCGTTTCATATCCGCCGGGCATCGTTCTGCCGCCGGACTGCCAATCGGCCGAGTCCGGGTCCCGACGTGCGGTCGAGCCAATTTCGCCGCCTGAGAACCGCAAAAACACGCGCGAAACGCCACGAAGCGAGAAGAAACCATCCGTGCCGCAGAAACGCGGCCTTTCCAGCCGAGAAATGGCGACTTTCCGAAGAAGAAGCCGGGTGGTGGACAGGGCTGGATTCGAACCAGCGTACGCTCTCGCGGGCAGATTTACAGTCTGCTGCCATTAACCACTCGGCCACCTGTCCACACCGGCTGCCGGTTGCGGGCGAACCCGCATTCTAGAGTGCCCCCGAGGGAGCCTTCCGGCCGAGAGGCGCGCTCATGGCGAAGCGAGCCTTGCCTGTCAATGGGGGGACTGGCAGAGCGCGGTGCTTCGCAAGGTATATGAGGAATTGAAATGAGCTCTCGCGGTGGTGATCGGTCCGAGGAGCGCCCGCGGCGCGCACTGCGCGGCCGCGCCGGACGTATGAAGGGCGGCCGCGGCAGCGGGCGCGCCAGCACGGGCGCAGTGCGGCTCTGGGGGCGCCATGCGGTCGAAGCAGCGCTGAAGAACCCCGAAAGGTCGCACCACAAGCTCTGGGCGACGCGCGAGGGCATCGAATCGCTCGATGGCGAACTGCCGGCCAATTTTCCCGTGGAATATGCCCAGGGCGCTGATCTGGCGCGTCTGGTGGCGCGGGACGCCCCGCATCAGGGGCTGGTGCTCGAATGCTCGCCGCTGCCCGACCTGTTCCTCGCCGATGTGCTCGAAGGCGATCCGGCGCGGCCGCTGCTGATTCTCGACCAGGTGACCGATCCGCACAATGTCGGCGCGATCATGCGCTCGGCCGCTGCTTTCGATGCCTGCGCGATCGTCACGCAGGACCGGCATGCTCCGGCCGAATCGGGTACACTGGCCAAATCGGCCTCGGGTGCACTCGAAGTGCTTCCCTGGGTGCGCGTCGTAAACTTGGCCCGCGCGCTCGAGGAGATCGCCGAGGCGGGCTACTGGCAGAATCGGCCTGGCCGGCGAGGCCGAAGCTACGCTGGCCGAGGCCCTGCCCACGGGGCCGGTCGCGCTGGTGCTCGGCGCCGAGGGCGAAGGCATGCGGCACAACATCGCCGGCCACTGCGACGCGCTGGCGCGCCTGCCGATCAGCGAGGCGATGGAAAGCCTCAACGTGTCGAATGCCGCCGCGGTTGCGCTCTACGCGGTAGCCACGCGATAACGAGATACCACAACGGGGGATTCTTCGATGCTGCCCATGTCCACTCGGCGCGCGGGGGACGTCGTGCTCGCGCTGCTCAGCCTGCTGCTCGCCGCCTGCCTCTGGGCGCCCGGCAAGTTCACCTCGACGCTCGACATCCGTAAGGATGGGCGCTTCGCCTTCAGCTACACCGGCGAGATCCACATGCTGGCGCTGAGCAAGATGATGAACGACATGGACGCGGACGCGAAGAAGACCTTCGAGCCGAGCGCCTGCCACAAGGACGACGGCATCGAGGAACGCCCGTGCACCCGCGAGGAGATCGCCACGCAGAAGCAGGAATGGCAGGAGGAACGCACCCGCGCCACCGACAAGCGCCGGCGGGACGCGGAATCGATGAAGGCGATCCTCGGCGGCATCGATCCGAGCAATCCGCAGGCCGCGGAAGAGATCGCCGCACGGCTACGCCGCCAGGCCGGCTGGAAAAGCGTGACCTACAAGGGTGACGGGCTGTTCGACGTGGACTTCGCCATAGCCGGCCGGTTCGACCACGATTTCGCCTTCCCTACGATCGAACGCTTCCCGATGGCCAATGCCTTCGTCCAGGTCACGCGGCGCAACGACGGCACCATCCGCGTGGATGCCCCGGGCTTCTCGCCTGCGTCCACCGGCGAGCCGTTCAAGGGCATGATGCAGGGCATCACGGCCAAGGAGGGCACCCCGCCCTTCCCGCAGGTCGACGGGCATTTCACCATCACGACCGACGGCACGGTGCTGGCAAACAACACCGACGAAGGGCCGCAGGCCGATACGGCCGGACAGAGGCTGTCCTGGGCGATAAACCTGCGCACGCCTGCCGCACCCACCGCGCTGATCCGTATCGCGCCCTGAGCGGCTCAGAACCCAAAAAACAAATGCCGCGCCTGAACGATCGGGCGCGGCATCGATATTGAAGCGAGTGGTCTTGGCGCGGCCGAGAGGCGCTGCCGCGCGGGAAGGCTTAGTTGACCGCGTCCTTCAGGCCCTTACCGGCCTTGAACTTGGGCTGCGAGGAAGCCTTGATCTTCATAGGCTCGCCGGTGCGCGGGTTGCGGCCTGTGGAGGCCTTGCGCTTGGCGACCGAGAACGTTCCGAAACCGACGAGGCGGACTTCGTCACCCTTCTTGAGCGCGCCGCTGATGGCTTCGAACACGCCTTCGACCGCCTTGGTGGCATCGCTGCGTGTGAGGCCGCTCGTATCCGCTACTGCGCCGATCAGATCGTTTTTGTTCATTATGGGAACCCCCTACCTTTCAGTGGAACGGAAACTTGAATCGCCTCTCGAATGGGGCCGGAATTGAGCGAGTTTTCGGGAAACTGTCAAAGCGAAATGGCGCACAATTGGCGCCAATAACCCCTATTTCAGGGCCTTTTCGACAGAATCGAGCGATTTTAACCCTGCTGCAGACGCGCAGACGCAAGCGGCGACCCGGAATGGCTTCCGAGTCGCCGCAGTGCAGCATGATCGCGCCTGAAATCAGTGCGCCGTGGGAGAGGCAGCCGCAGCGGCCGCGGGAGGCGCGGCGGACTGGCTGGCTAGTTCGTCAGCCTCGGTCCACTCGATGGCCTCAAGCGGCTGCATGAGCGCCGTTGCGAGCACCTCGTCGACGTGGCTGACCGGGATGATCTCGAGACCATCCTTCACGTTGGCCGGGATCTCGGCGAGGTCCTTGCGGTTCTCCTCCGGGATCAGCACCGTCTTGATGCCGCCGCGCAGAGCCGCAAGCAGCTTCTCCTTGAGCCCGCCGATCGGCAGCACGCGCCCGCGCAGGGTGACCTCGCCGGTCATCGCCACATCGGCACGAACCGGGATGCCCGTCAGTGTCGAGACGATCGAGGTGACCATGCCGACACCAGCGCTCGGACCGTCCTTGGGCACCGCACCTTCGGGCAAGTGGATATGGATGTCCTTGCGCTGGAAGATCGAAGGCTTGATGCCGTAGGCCGGGCTGCGCGCCTTGACGAAGCTGAAGGCCGCCTGGATGGACTCGGTCATCACCTCGCCCAGCTTGCCGGTGGTCCGCACCGCACCCTTGCCGGGCACGGTGACGCTTTCGATCGTCAGCAGTTCGCCGCCGACCTCGGTCCAGGCAAGGCCCGTAACCGCGCCGACCTGCGCTTCGTCCTCGGACATGCCATGACGGTATTTCCGCACCCCGGCGAAGTCACCGAGGTTCTCGGGCGTGATCACCACTTCCTTGGTCTTGCCTTCGAGGATCTGGCGCAGCGACTTGCGCGCCAGCCGCGCGATCTCGCGCTCCAGCGTGCGGACGCCAGCCTCGCGCGTGTAGTAGCGGATCAGGTCGCGCAGGCCCTCGTGGGTCAACGTGAACTCACCCTTCTTGAGGCCGTGGGCTTCCTGCTGTTTGGCGATCAGGTGGCGCTCGGCGATCTCGACCTTCTCGTCCTCGGTATAGCCTTCGAGCCGGATGATCTCCATGCGGTCGAGCAGCGGCTGCGGCAGGTTCAGGCTGTTCGCCGTGCAGACGAACATCACGTCGCTGAGGTCGATGTCGAGCTCCAGGTAGTGGTCCTGGAACTTAGCGTTCTGCTCAGGATCGAGCACTTCGAGCAGCGCCGAGGCGGGATCGCCGCGGAAATCCTGGCCGAGCTTGTCGATCTCGTCGAGCAGGAACAGCGGGTTCGACGTGCCCGACTTGCGCAGGTTCGTCACGATCTTGCCCGGCAGCGAGCCGATGTAGGTCCGACGGTGGCCGCGGATCTCGGCCTCGTCGCGCACGCCGCCCAGCGACTGGCGCACGAACTGGCGGCCGGTCGCCTTGGCGATCGACTTGCCGAGGCTGGTCTTGCCGACGCCCGGAGGGCCGACGAGGCAGAGGATCGGTCCCTTCAGCTTGTTGGTCCGCGCCTGCACCGCAAGGTACTCGACGATGCGGTCCTTGACCTTCTCGAGCGCATAGTGGTCGTCATCGAGGATCGCCTGGGCGCCCGCGATGTCCTTCTTCACCTTGCTCTTCTTGCCCCAGGGCAGGCCGAGAAGTACGTCGAGGTAGTTGCGGATGACGGTCGCCTCGGCGCTCATCGGCTGCATCGACTTGAGCTTCTTGAGCTCGGCCGTCGCCTTGGCGCGGGCTTCCTTCGAGAGCTTGAGCTTCTCGATCTTCTCGGCCAGCTCGGCGATCTCGTTGGCTTCCTCGCCATCGCCGCCGCCCAGCTCGTTCTGGATCGCCTTGAGCTGTTCGTTGAGGTAGTACTCGCGCTGCGTCTTCTCCATCTGCCGCTTGACGCGGCCACGGATCTTGCGCTCGACCTGCAGCACGCCGAGCTCGCCTTCCATGAAGCTGAAGACCATCTCCAGCCGCTTGAGCGCGTCGATCTCGCTGAGCAGCGCCTGCTTGTCGGACACCTTGGCCGAAAGCTGCGCGGCGACGGTGTCGGCGAGCTTGGCCGCGTCCTCAATGTCGCCGAGCTGGTCGCCGGCATCCTGCGAGAGCTTCTTGTTGAGCTTGGCATATTCGCCGAACTGATCGACCACCGAGCGCATCATCGCCGAAATCTCGGCACTTTCGGCCTCGGCGGGCTCGACCAATTCGACCTGCGCGACCAGCATCTCGCCGTTGGCGCCTTGCTCGGTGCGCAGCGACTGGAGCTGCGCGCGCTGCTGGCCTTCGACCAGTACGCGGACGGTACCGTCGGGCAGCTTCAGCAGTTGCAGAACCGTGGCGACGACGCCCGTGTCGTAGAGATCGTCGCGGTCCGGGTCGTCACAACCGGGATCGAGCTGCGCGAGCAGAAAGATGTCCTTGTCACCGGTCATCGCCGCTTCGAGCGCGGAAACCGATTTCTCGCGGCCGACGAAAAGCGGCACGACCATGCCAGGGAAGACGACAATGTCGCGCAGGGGAAGCAGAGGAAGCAAATTCACGGTCATATCCACCCACCATGGCGCCCCGCCATAGGCCCGGCGGGCGCCCCAGCCGGAGAGTCCCGGCGGTTCCTGCGAGATATGGGGTCAGCCCTGCCGGGGTGCAATGGCGGATTGCCGCGCGGTTGTGGATGGGAGCGGCGAGGCAAGCGGGCGGTCCTATAGAGCAAAGAGCCGGCTATTCCGCTCGCGAACGCCATCCCGCGGGCAAAGCGTCGGTCAAGGCCCCGGCCTCCTGGACGACTTCACCAGTCACGATCGTGTAGCGGTAGCCGCCGGGATCGCGCGTCAGCCGCTGACGCCCACCGGGAAGGTCGTCGACCAATCGTTGCGGACCGTAGCGCAGTTCGTCGAGCGCGAAGATCGTGATGTCGGCTGCCTGGCCGGGCGCCAGTGTGCCGCGACCTGGCAGCCGCAGCAGTTCGGCCTGCCGGCCGGTCAAGGCGTGGACCGCCTCCTCCAAGGTCAGGTCGCCGCGATCTCGGACGAACCGCGTAAGCAGCAGCGTCGTGTCACCGGCCGCGCAGAACATCTGCAGGTGAGCGCCGGCATCGCTGCCGCTGATGAACGCGACAGGGCTCTTGAGGATGCCGGCCACTTCGGCGAGGTCGGTATTGGCAATCGCGAAAGTGAAAGTCGCGGCGAAGTCGTTTTCCAGCAGCCAGTCCGCAAGCACGTCCGACGGGTGGCCGCCACGTTCGGCGATCAGATCGCCCAGCGTGCGGCCAATCCAGGGCTGCAGGGCGGCATCCGCCACCGAATTGATCGGCAGCAGATCGGGCTTGTCGAAGGGGAACATCACCGAGACGTGACTGTCCACGTCAGCTCGCGCCCTGTCGCGCCAGGCGGAGTCGTCGACCATCCGCCGCTTGTCCGGCAGCTGTGCCTGAACCAGTTCGTTCCAGGCCGGGACGGCCAGGAGGCACATGCTCCCCTCGAAGCCGAGGGAAAGCTCGAACGGACGCGGCGAGGCCATGCCAAAGATCTGCGCGCCCTTCCGATGCAGCGCTTCCAGGCAGGCGCGAAGTCGGCGCGACCGCTCCGGGTCGCTGTCGAGATGGACGAGGATGTTGTAGAAACCCACGACATTGTGCCGGGCGAGAAACCCGCCGAACCATTCCAGCTGGCCGATGATGACGTCGGTGGTATCGCCGGGGACGAATTGCAGGACGGCATCGTGCTCCCCCAGCTTGGCGACCAGCGCGTCCATTTCGGCGTCGTCGGCGAAGCAGGATGGCACCAGCCGCCCCTGCCGGTCCCGGTCGTAGAGCGAGAAGGACATGCCCAACGCGCCGCAAGTGAGCGCGTCGCTGAGAATGTCCGCCATCGCCGCGATCTCTTCGGCCGTGGCGACTCGAATCCACGCGTCCGCGCCCATCACGTAACTGCGGATCTGCGCATGGCCGACGAAGGTCAGCAAATTGAGCGCGAGAGGCTTATGCGAGAGGGCTTCCGCAAAGTCGCCGAAAGTCTCCCAGTTCCAGGGAATGGCCTCTTCGAGCATGTCGGCCGGCAGGTCTTCGATGAAACTGAAAACGTCGATCTGCGCTTTGCGATCGGCCGGGCGCATCGGCGCGAACCCCAGTGAGCAGTTTCCCGCGACGACCGTCGTCACGCCGTGCTGCGGCATAGGATCGCACCAGGGATCCCAGAACACCGTCGCGTCGAAATGCGTGTGGGAATCGATGAAGCCCGGTGCGACGACCGCACCGTCGGCGCGGATGACCCGCTCGCCCCGGACCGGCAAGTCAACGCCGACCTCGGCAATCGTGCCGCCCGCGACGCGTATGTCCGCCAGGCGCCCAGGCGCACCGGTGCCGTCAACGACGGTGCCGCCCTTGATGATGAGATCACCCATGGCCCTACTCCTCGCCTCGGGATCGTCTGTTGCGATCCTGCTGCCTTGCGGGAGCATAACCGAGGCGGCGGGGCTACTCGTTGACTGTCGGTGCCAATCGTCGAGCCCCGGCACCAACGTCAGAACGGCAGCTTGAACCCCGGGGGCAGGCCCATGCCCTGCTGGGCCTTGGCCATTTCCTCGTTCGCCACGCTGTCCGCCTTGACGCGCGCGTCGTTGTAGGCGGCGGCGATCAGGTCTTCGAGGATCGGCTTCTCCGAGAGCGCCATCAGGCTGTCGTCGATGGCGACGCCGATGACACGGCCCTTGGCCGAGCAGCGGATCTTGACGAGGCCGCCGCCCGAGAGGCCTTCGACTTCCAGGCTATCGAGCTTGCCCTGGGTTTCGGTCATCTGCTTCTGGATGGTCTCGGCAGCAGCCTGGGCGGCCTTGATCATCTCTTCCATCGATTTCATCGTCCCAAATCCTTCAACGTCTTTGACTCCATTGGCGGCCGCCGCGGAACTGGCCGGCCTCCTCGTTTTCGCTGATTTCCTGCGCGTTCGGGAAGGCGGCGAAGACCGCTTCCATCAGCGGGGAACGGCGCACAGCCTCCTCGCTTGCGGCTTTGGCGGCGTCGCGCTTCTCGATCAGGGTCGGCTGGCCCGTTTCGCCGCAGCGCTCGACGGTCCAGCTCCGCCCTGTGACCTTGTCGAGCGCGACCCGCATCTCACGCGAGAAATCTTCCGAGAAGGCCGGCGGCTGGGACCAGCGCAGCTTGTCCATGCCGAGTTCGACTACCCGGACCTGCATTTCCATCCGTGTGGCGAGGCCGACCTCGATCTCCTTTATCTCCTCGACCAGCGCCTCCCACGGCAGCGCGACCGCGGCGGGCGCGGGAACTCCCGGCGAGCCGTCCGCCGGCGCCGCGATGACCGGCCGCGAGGCCAGGTCTTCGAGCTTGCGCACGAGCTGGCCAGGATCGGGCATATCGGCAGCGTGCATCACGCGCAGCAGCGCCATCTGTGCCGCGATCAGCGGATCGGGCGCGGTGCGGACTTCCTCGAAACCCTTGAGCAGCAATTGCCAGAGGCGGTGGAGCTGGCCGGCGGTCAGGCTCTTCGCCCAGCCCTCGACCGCCTCGCGCTCTTCTGCCGAGGCAGCATCGGCAAGACTTCCGCCGATCTGCGCGACGGTGACGCGGTGAGTCAGGTCCATGACCCCGCGCAGCAGCGCCAGCGGCTCGACCCCGAGCGAGAACTGCGTCGCGACGAGGCCGAGCAGCCCGGCCCCGTCCCCGCCCAGCAGCGCAGCGAACAGCCGGCGCTGGACGCTCTTGTCGGCAAGCCCGAGCATGTCGCGCACCTGTTCGGCGCCGACCTTGCCGTCGGCGTCGAGATCGGCATGGGCGATCGCCTGGTCGAGGATCGACAGGCCGTCACGCACCGAGCCCTCGGCCGCCGCCGCGATCATCGCCAGCGCCTCGGCATCGGCCAGGACCTCTTCCTTAACGCAGATCCCCGCGAAATGCTCGGCGAGCATCGGCGTGGGGATCCGGCGCAGGTCGAAGCGCTGGCAGCGCGAAAGCACGGTGACGGGCAGCTTGTCCGCCTCGGTCGTCGCGAAAAGGAACTTCACATGCGCCGGCGGCTCCTCGAGCGTCTTGAGCAAGGCGTTGAACGCGTTGCGCGACAGCATGTGGACTTCGTCGATGATGTAGATCTTGTAGCGCGCCGAGACCGCGGCATAGCGCACAGCCTCGATGATCTCGCGCACGTCGTCGACGCCGGTGTGGCTGGCGGCGTCCATCTCGATCACGTCGATGTGGCGGCCCTCGGCAATGGCGACGCAAGGCTCGCAGACCCCGCAGGGATCGATCGTCGGGCCACCCTGCCCGTCGGGGCCGATGCAGTTGAGCGCCTTGGCGATCAGCCGCGCGGTCGAGGTCTTGCCCACCCCGCGCACGCCGGTCATCAGGAAGGCGTGGGCCAGCCGCTCGCGCCGGATCGCGTTGGCCAGGGTCTGGACCATGGGTTCCTGGCCGATGAGCTCGGCGAAGGTCTGCGGTCGGTACTTGCGTGCGAGGACGCGGTAAGGCTGCGCCGCGGGCGCGGCCGGAGGGGCTGCAGACTTGGCCTGCTCTGTAGGTTTGGGCTGCTCTACGGGTGCGGGCGCCGGCGGAGCCGGCTCGCCAAACAACGCGGACTGGCCCGCTTCCTCGAGTTCGGCAGCGCTCGGCGGCGCCTCGTCCTCGGGATCGCCCTCGGGCGCTTCGTTGCCAAACATGTCGGGGGAATCGCCCATCGGCACAAACTAGGGCCCCAATGGGGAAAATGAAACAATCGGCGAAATGTAAAAAGGAGCCGAGCGACCCGCCGCAACCCGTTGTGGCTGCTTCCTTCCGGACCTGACCAGGTTGGCGGACGCAAGCGCCCGCCCGACTCCCGGCCGCGCATATGGCGGGGCTTTCGCCAATTCGCAAGCGCGCAGACCATCGTTTGTTGCACCGAGCGGCTCTTTGGGACAAAAAATGAGCCTCAAACGGGGGGAATACTCATGCGCAAAACCGTGAGCCAGATCATTGGTATCGTTTCGATTCTTGTCGCGAGCACGCCGCAGGCGGCCTATGCCCAGAACATCGACTTCGGGGACGACGCCAGCAAGTTCTCGAAGGACGGCGAGTGCGACGACATGCGCTTCTCGGGACCGGGCATGACCGACACGACGCTGATCGACAGCGACATCCGCCACGACGCGACCGACTGCCGCTCGGCCTACAACCAGGGCCGGCTTACCTATCAGGGCGGCCGCCGAGCCGAGGAGCCCCAGGATACGGGCTATGCCGACAGCGGGGTCAACCACATCATCTGGGGTGACGATGCCAGCCGGTTCTCGAAGGACGGCGAATGCGACGACAAACGCTTCAGCGGCCCTGGAATGACCAGCACGACGCTGATCGATTCGGACATCAAGCACGATGCCACCGATTGCCGCGCGGCCTATACTCAGGGCCGGCTGCGCTTGCGGCAGTAAGAAGGGCGGTCCCGGACGGGGCCGCCCGTTTTACCGGAAATTGTCGGCGTAGGCCTGGATCTTCAGGTGCTTCGGCGGCGTCGGAGTGACGCGAGCTTCGATGCCATAGCGGTCCGCATAGGCCTGGGCGTCGGCCTGTTCGGCGAACTTCAGCACGACCTGCTGCTGCATGTCGCCGCTACCGGCCCAACCCATCAGCGGATCGGGCCGCTTGGCCTCGGCCGGAGCGAATTCGAGGATCCACTGGTCGGTGAGCGCCTTGCCGGACTGCATGGCGTTCTTCGGGCGCTGATAGATGCGTGCGGTCATAGCCGCGCTTTCCCGCGAATCGCTCCCAGAATCAAGAGGGCGCATCAAGAGCGGCGTGAAGCCTCGAACGCATTGCGCGTCTTGAGGCTGGGATCTTCGGTCCAGGGCTCGTCGGGCCAGCGGTGCTTGGGATAGCGGCCCTTCATGTCGCGCTGCACGTCGCGCCAGGAGCCGCGCCAGAAACCGGGCAGGTCACGTGTCACCTGGATTGGCTTGCCGCCGGGCGAGGTCAGCTTGAGCAGCAAGGGCTGCGATGGCTGGCCGAAGCCGGGGTGCAGGTCGAGCCCGAACAGCGCCTGGACGCGCAGCTCGACCGAGGGACCGCCCTCGTCCTCGTAATCGATCGCGTGGCTGGTGCCCGCCGGGCTGGTGAACTGGGCAGGGGCCAGCTTCTCCAGCCGTTGGCGGTCGTCGTAGGTCAGCCGATTGCGCAACGCCTCGTTCAATGCGCCGCTATCCACCGCATCGAGCCGGCGGCCGAGCAACGGCCCCAGCCAGTCCTCAAGGTCAGCGAGCAAGGACACCTCCGACAGCGCCTCGATGCCCGCGTATCGCCCGCGCTTCAGCAGCGCGAGGCTGGCGTGTGACAACGGCACGAGACCAAGTCCCTGTTCGCGCACGCGTTCGACCAGAAAGGCGACGATCGCGGCTTTGTCCGGTGCAGGATCGGGACCGCGGCTGATGGTGATTGCGCCGAGGCGCTGTTCGAGTAACGCTTCGACGCGCTTCTCTTCGGCCAGCCAGCGCAGGGTCGAGCGCTTCTCGATGCGATGCGCCAGCCAGCGCAGCACCTCGGCCTCGGTCAACGCAACCGCTCCGGTGATCCGCGCACCCTTGGCCTCGCCCTGCGCCTGGCCCACTGCCAGCCATTCGGCACGCGCCAGCGATGAGGCGGGATCGAGCCGCAGCCCCCTGCCCCCCGGCGGTCAGCCAGTCCTCGCCCTTCGCGTCGCGGCGCTTGGCCAGGTTTTCGGGAAATCCTTCGGCGAGGAGAATGCCGAGGGGAACGTCGCCGCTACCTGAACCGCGAACGCGCTTCGCCCAACCGGCAGCGAGCTTGCGTGACGCCTCGGCCCTTCCCGATCTATCACCGTTCCAACGGTCAAGCCGCAGCGCCAGATCCTCGCCACGCCCGCCGAGCCCGCGCTCCTGTAGCAGTAGCGCCAGCCGCGCCGCCTCTTGGGCCGCGCCAAGGTCCGCCGCGAACAGCAGCATATGCGCAAGCGACGGCTCCATGGGCAGTGCCGCCATGGCTCGGCCGTGATCGGTGATCCGCCCTTCTGGATCGAGCGCACCGAGCGACAGCAGCTTGGCCCTGGCCGCGCCGGCGGCAGCGGCAGGCGGCGGATCGAGCCATGGCAGCGCCGCCGGATCGCCCGCGCCCCACTGTGCCAGCGCCAGCAGCAGCGGCGCGAGATCCGAAGTCAGCATCTCGGGCGGATCGAATGCGGGCCGTCCTGCATGGGCCGCCTCTTCCCAGAGCCGATAGGCCACGCCCGGCCCCTGCCGCGCCGCGCGGCCGGCGCGCTGGGCGGCGGCGGCCTGGCTGGCGCGGTGGGTGACGAGCCGGGTGACTCCCGCCGCCTTGTCGAACTCGGCGCGCCGCGACAGGCCGGCATCGACCACGACCGAAACGCCATCGAGCGTCAGCGAAGTTTCGGCGATGGCGGTGGCGAGCACGATACGACGGCGCCCCTCGCCGTCGCGCTTGATCGCTATGCGCTGCGCCGCAGGCTCGACCTGGCCATGAAGCGGCATCACGAGTGCGGAAGGCAGCCTTTCGGCCAGCCGCTCGCGCGTCCGTTCGATCTCGCCGACGCCCGGCAGGAAAGCGAGAATATCGCCCTGCTCCTCACGCCAGGCAGTCAGGATCGCCGAAGCCATCGCGTCGTCGATGCGCAGTTCGGGCCGTGCCCCCAGCCAGCGGATGGCGAGCGGCCAGGCCTTGCCCTCGCTCTCGATCACAGGCGCATCGGACAACAAGCCCGCGAAGCGGCTCCCGTCGATCGTCGCCGACATGACCAGCACACGCAGATCAGGCCGCAGCACCTGCTGGCTTTCTATCGCCAGCGCGAGACCAAGGTCGCTGTCGAGATGGCGCTCGTGCGCCTCGTCGAACAGCACCCCGTTGACCCCGGAAAGCTCGGGATCGCCGAGGATCGTCGAGACGAAAATAGCTTCGGTCATCACCAACACGCGCGTGGCAGAAGATCGCTTGCTGTCGAGCCGGGTCAGATAGCCCACGGTCCCGCCGGCCTGTTCGCCGAGCACCTCCGCCATCCGCTCCGCAGCAGCGCGCGCGGCCACGCGGCGCGGGCTCAGCAGGATCACCGTACCCTCGCACCACGGCTCCCCAAGCAGCGCCGGCGCCACCGCGGTCGTTTTGCCCGCACCGGGCGGCGCGATCAGCACGGCCGATGGCCCGGCGTGCAAGGCCGCCAGCAGGTCCGGCATCACCGCATGGATCGGCAGATCGGTCATAGCCCTGCCATCAAACGCGTGCTTGGGCTGGTTCATCGGACCGGCCAGGGAATGGAACCACGATCATGCCGAAGGCTCTTGCACAATTCAGCATCACGCGCACCGGTGAAGACTATCTGCTGACAATCGAGGACCAGGACGGCGAGACGACCGAATTCATGGTCGACGACGATGCGCTGGACCAGATCATCGACGCCATCGAAGACCAACTCGACGAGGACGAGGAGAATGGCGGCGGCGAAGACGACGAGGATGAGAGCGAAGACGAGCGCTGACGTCAGCGTTCAGTAGCGCCGCGAAACCGCGAACTCCGCTGCTTCGGCCATCGCAGCGCGCGCTTCGCCCGCGGGGAAGCCGGCGATGGCATCGATCGCGCGCTGGGCGAAGTGGCGCGCGCGCTCGCGCGTCGCGCTGACAGTGTCGTGGCGATTGATCAGTTCTACCGCGTGGGCCAGGTCCTCGTCCTCGACGCGGAAGCCGGCGATCGCGTCCTGCCAGAAGCGCCGCTCCTCGGCATTGCCGCGCGCATAGGCGAGGATTACCGGCAGGGTCATCTTGCCGTCGCGGAAGTCGTCACCCTTACCCTTGCCGCTTTCCGAAGCCTCGGAATCATAGTCGATCGCATCGTCGACAAGCTGGAAGGCGATGCCGAGATTGCGGCCGTAGTCCTCGAGCGCGCGCTCTTCGGCCTCGCTCTTCTCGGCGACGACGGCAGCGATCCGTGTGGCGGCGGCGAAAAGCGCGGCGGTCTTGGCGCCGATGATCGAGAGATAGCGCTCCTCGCTGGTCTCGATGTGGCGCTGCGCGGTAAGCTGGTCGACCTCGCCCTCGGCGATCACCGCGGAGGCATGGCTGAGGATCTTGAGCACGCGCAGCGAACCGTCCTCGACCATCAGCTCGAAAGCTCGGCTGAACAGGAAGTCGCCCACCAGCACCGTCGCCGGGTTGCCGAAGACGATGTTGGCCGTCGCCTTGCCGCGGCGCAGGTCCGACCCGTCGACGACGTCGTCGTGGAGCAAGGTCGCCGTGTGGATGAATTCTACCGCGGCTGCGAGCTTGTGGTGGCGCGTGCCGTGATAGCCGCAAAGTTCCGCCCCGGCGATCGTCAGCATCGGCCGCATGCGCTTGCCGCCGCCCGAGATCAGATGCCCGGCAAGCGCGGGGATCAGGGGGGATCTGGCTCTGCATCCGATCGAGGATAACCGCGTTGACGCTGTTCATGCCCGGAGCGGTGAGCGCCAGCATCGGCGCCAGCGACGGTTCGGACGCGCGCGCGCGCAACGGGACGATTTCTGCCGACATGCCTCGCGCATTGCAGGTGCGAAGGCGCGAAGGCAAGTCTAGAGTCGATTGGCTGGTCATGCTAGCGGGTGCGGCGATGACCGAGACCTCTGCGACTCCTGACCCCGTCCTCGCCGGCTACCGCGCGAGCATCGACAATATCGATGCGGCGCTGATCCACATTCTGGCCGAGCGCTTCCGTATCACCCAGGCGGTGGGAGCCTACAAGGCCGAGAGGAGCCTGCCCGCGTCCGACCCGGGCCGCGAGGAACGCCAGATCGCGCGGCTGCGTGCGCTGGCGGTCGACGCGCAGCTCGATCCCGAGTTCTCGGAGAAGTTCCTGCGCTTCATCATCCAGGAAGTCATCCGCCACCACGAGCAAGCCCAGGCTAAGGCCTGAGCCCGACAAACCGCGCGATCCCGCAGAATCGCCGTCCCAGATCGACACATCTGGGACACTTTTGCCGCAATAGAATCATTAGCTAATCCCAATCATTGTTGGCACATTGTGAACAGCTGATTTGGACCGGCCGCACGGGATCGTACCGCCCGCGCCGAGGTCGATTTCCGGCGGGGCATTGATAAAACAAGGGACATAACCTGATGACGAAAAAGCTTCTCGGCGCGGCCGCCGCGCTGACCTTTGCGGCGTTCGTGTCATCGCCGGCTTACGCGGCCAATATCGACCTGCTGGGTGGCACGGTCAGCGGCAGCAGCTACGGCAACTCGATCACCTACAACACAGTCATCGGCGGGCAGAATGTCAGCCTCAAGGTCACGGCCTGGAGCATGACCACCGGTGCGTCGCCGAAGGTGACAGCGGCCCAGGTCGTGAAATACGATGGCGGCCTCGGCATCACCAACAGCAACGGCAACAACGACGTCGGTAGCCCGCAGCATTCCATCGACAATGATGGCTGGGTCGACTTCCTGGTGTTCCAGTTCAGCACCCCGGTCGACATCACCGGCTACCATATCGGCTGGGAAGACGTCGATACCGATGCGACCGTCCGCTATGGCCAGGTCAACGGTGCGTTCCCCAGCCTCGTCAACATGTCGCAGACCAACTTCAACAACCTGCTCCCGAATTCGGTTCAGGTCCCGGGTGGCGACTCGATCGGCAACCGCACGATCGCTAACGGAACCAGCGAATACAACATCTGGACCATCGGCGCGTCGACCATTCTCGACATGACCACCTGCGGCAAGTACGACCGGGGCTGCACGCCGAAGCCCACCTATGATTACTTCAAGATCGACAGCATCAACGTGACCAACGCGGTTCCTGAACCCGGCACCTGGATGATGATGATCATGGGCATCGGCTTCGCCGGCGTTGCGATGCGCCGCCGCCAGAAGGCGACCGTCCGGTTCAACATGGTTGCTGCCTGATTTCTCGGGCCTGGTGATCCAGGCCTGACAATCCGGAATACAAACTGCCGTGGACGCTAAGCCGTCCGCGGCAGTTTCAGTTTTACCAGCAGCCCGCCCAGGTCCTCGCTCTCGCCGAGTTCGACCGAGCCGCCGTAGATCTCGGCGACGTCACGGACGATGGCGAGGCCCAGGCCGGTGCCGGGCTTGCCCGTATCGAGCCGCGCGCCGCGATCGAAGATGCGGATGCGCTCCTCCTCGGGAATGCCCATCCCGTCGTCCTCGACCCAGATTTCGCAGGTATCTGGCGTAGTCGCCTCGCAGACCGTGACGAAGACGCTGCCGCCGCCGTACTTGGCGGCATTCTCGATCAGGTTGCCAAGAATCTCGTCGAGGTCCTGCCGTTCGATCGCGACATTCGCCGTGCGGCTGCCGTCGAGGTCGAAGCGCGTGTTCTCATAGAGCCGCGTCACCGCGCGCAGCACGGCTTCGGCGCTGGTCCATACATTTGCGCGCGAATGGCCGACCGCGCGGCGGCCGACGGCACGTGCACGGGCCAGGTGGTGATCGACCTGGCGGCGCATCACCGCCGCCTCGCGGATCACCGTGTCCGACAAGTCCGGCGCCCGCGCGGTTGCGGCGTTCATCACCACGGTCAGCGGCGTCTTCAACGCATGGGCGAGATTTCCGGCGTGGGTCCGCGCTTCTTCCGCCTGCCGCTCAACATGGCCGAGCAGCGCGTTAAGCTCCTCGACCAGCGGCTGCACCTCTAGAGGCAGCGGCTCGGTAACGCGGTTCGCGCCGGTGGTGCGCATTTTCTGGATGGCGCGGCGCACGCGGCGCAGCGGATTGAGTCCGTACCAGGTCTGCAATCCCGCCATGCCCAGCAGGCCCAAGCCCAGGATAACGAAGCTGTAGCTCAGAATAGCGCGCACTCGCCGGATCTGCGCGTCGAGCTCGCCGCGGCTGGCAGCGACGGTGAACCACCACTGCGTCTTGCTGCCCGGCAGAATGATCGAGCGCTCCATGACGCGCAGCTTCTCGCCGGCGAACTGGGTGCTGTCGTAGACATGCGGCTTGGCGTCGAAGTGATTGAGCTGCACCTGCAGGCTGCGATCCCACAGCGAGCGCGAGGCGAAGTCGTCGTGGCCCTTGCCGCGAATCTGCCAGTAGAGCCCGCTGTTGGGCTCGAGGAACCGCTGGTCGCCTAGCGCGCGGTTGAAGAACACCTCGCCGTCGGGGCCGATCTCGGTCGAGGCGACCATGCCGGTCAGCATGTAGTCGAGCTGGTCGTCGAAATTGCGCGTGATCAGCGAGGTCATCGCTCGGTCGAGCGCGACGCCGCCCACGAGCAGCAGGAAGGCGATCCACACCGCAGCGATCAGCATCATGCGCGTCGCCAGCGAGCCGGTATGCGGCTTGGGCGTCTTGTTCGCCTTGCCAGCCTCGGAGACCGGCTCGGACGCGGCTGCTTCCGGCGTTTCCGCTTCGATCAGCGGCGGGGCATTGTCCTCCGCCATGCCGGGTTCACCCGCGGCCGGCTTCGGCCGGGTCGTCGAGGCTGTAGCCGAGGCCGCGGATCGTGGTAATTACGTCGGCACCCAGCTTCTTGCGGATGCGGGTAACGAAAACCTCGATCGTGTTCGAATCGCGGTCGAAATCCTGGTCGTAGATGTGTTCGATCAGCTCGGTGCGGCTGACGACCTTGCCTTTGTGATGGAGCAGATAGGACAGCAGCTTGTATTCCTGCGCCGTCAGCTTGACCGGCTCGCCGTTGAGCGTAACGCGACCCGAGCGCGTATCGAGCCGCACGTCGCCGGCGATCAGCTCGGACGAAGTATTGCCCGAAGCGCGCCGGATCAGCGCACGCAAGCGAGCGATAAGCTCCTCGGTCTGGAACGGCTTGGCGAGATAATCGTCGGCGCCGGCATCGAGCCCGGCGACCTTGTCGGACCAGCTATCGCGCGCGGTCAGCACCAGCACCGGGAACTTGCGCCCCTCCTTGCGCCACATGCCGAGCACGGTGAGCCCGTCGATCTCTGGCAGGCCCAGGTCGAGGATCACGGCGTCGTATTCCTCGGTCGAGCCCATGAAGTGCCCGTCCTCGCCGTCGACCGACAGATCGACCGCATAGCCGGTCTGCTCGAGCGTCGACTTGAGCTGCTTGCCCAGAGTGGGCTCATCCTCAACAATCAGGATGCGCATCGCTGGTGTCCCCTAAAAAATCGCACAAGCCATGCGGCGAAAGCGGAAAAGCGTCAAGCAAACGGCCTAACGCGACTGGCTGATGATCGTGCCCGAACGGGCGTCGACATCGACGAAGACCACGCGGCCCTGGCGGATGAATTTGAGCCGATAGACCATCGCCGCGGGATCGTATTCGGGCCCGAGATATTCCATGCCCGGCATCGTCGGCAGCACGCGCTGCTCGATCTCGCGCAGCGGACGGACATTACCCAAACGCATGTCCTTGCGCACCTGCCCCTGCACCGTGCCGGGATCGGCAAGCGCGGGGACGGCGGACGGCACAGCAAGAGCAAGAAGAAAAGCGATTGCGAAACGGCTCATGACACCGATGTGCCTAAGGTCGAAGCATTGAACAAGGCGTGAATGCGCCGTTCTCCGCTTGTCAATGTGACCGGCAAGCGCCAAGTGCGCGGCCTATGGCGATAGCACCAATTCTAAGCTGGGAAGGCCTCGGCCTTATCCAGGGCTCCGGCTGGCTGTTCAAGGACCTCGACATCCACGTCGGCCCGCGCGACCGGCTTGCGCTGATCGGGCGCAACGGCGCGGGCAAGACGACCCTGCTCAAGCTCCTCTCAGGCCAGGTCGAGGGCGACAAGGGCAAGCGCTCTGTTCAGCCCGGCACCCGGATCGTCACGCTTGAGCAGGATCCGTTCTTCACCGGCTTCGACACACTGCTGGATTTCGCACTGTCCGGCCCCGACGCGCCGCCGCGGCACGAGGTGGAGGCCATCGCCGGCCAGCTCGGCATCGATCTCTCGCGCCCGGCCGAGAACGCCAGCGGCGGTGAGCGGCGACGCGCGGCGCTGTGCCGCGCGCTCGCTTCGGAACCCGACCTGCTGCTGCTCGATGAGCCGACCAACCACCTCGATCTCGCCGCGATCGACTGGCTCGAGGACTGGCTTACCCGATACAACGGCGCTTTCGTCGTGATCAGCCACGACCGTACCTTCCTCACCCGCCTGACCCGCGCGACACTCTGGCTCGATCGCGGTTCGATGCGGCGCAAGGAAGTCGGCTTCGGCGGCTACGAGGCTTGGGAAGAGCAGGTCTTCGCCGAAGAGGCACGCAATGCCGACCGGCTCGACGCCAAGCTCAAGATCGAGGCGCACTGGCTCGAACGCGGCGTCACCGCGCGGCGCAAGCGCAACCAGGGCCGCCTCGCCAAGCTCTGGGAAATGCGTGCGCAGCGCGCCGCCATGCTGACGCCCACCGGCGTCGCCAAGATGGAGATCGCCTCCGACGGCTCGAAAACCAAGGCCGTGATCGTCGCGGACAAGGTGACAAAGCGGTTCGGAGATCGCACGATCATCAAGGACTTCTCGCTGCGCATCACCCGCGGCGATCGCATCGGCCTCGTCGGTGCCAACGGTTCGGGCAAGACGACGCTCTTGAAGCTCCTGACCGGCGAATTGGCACCCGACGAGGGCACGGTGACGCTCGCCAAGACGCTCGACGGCGTGGTCATCGACCAGCAGCGCAGCCTGATGGCGCCGGAAAAGCGCGTGCGCGACGTCCTCGCCGAGGGTGGCGACTGGATCGACGTGCGCGGCGTGCGCAAGCACATCCAGGGCTACCTCAAGGACTTCCTGTTCGACCCCGGCCTCGTCGAGGCGCGCGTCGGCACGCTATCGGGCGGCGAGCGCTCCCGGCTGCTGCTGGCGCGCGAGTTTGCGCGCAAATCGAACCTGCTGGTGCTCGACGAGCCGACCAACGACCTCGATCTCGAAACGCTCGACCTGCTGCAGGAAGTGATCTCGGACTACGACGGCACCGTTCTGATCGTCAGCCACGACCGCGACTTCCTCGACCGCACGGTGACAGTGACACTCGGCCTCGACGGCTCGGGCAAGGTGGATGTGGTCGCGGGCGGCTATGCCGACTGGGAAGCCCAGCGCAAGAAGCCGACGGCAGCGAAAGCGGCCAAGGCCGCGACCGATACCGTGGCTACCCCTCCCCCGCCAGCGCCGCGCAAGGGCAAGCTCTCGTACAAGGATCAGCGCGACTACGACCTGCTGCCGAAGCGGATCGAGGAGCTCGAAGCCCAGATCGCCCGCGACGAGGATACGCTGCACGATCCCGCGCTCTACACACGTGATCCAGCGAAGTTCGCCGCGTTGACCGAGACGGTGGCCAAGGCCAAGGCCGAGAAAGAGGCAGCCGAGGAGCGATGGCTGGAGCTGGCGGAGTTGGTCGAGGGGTAAGGATCACCCTATCCGATAGAACCCCGCCACCCGATCGAGCGCCAACTTGAGCACCAGCTTGCCGCTGCGCGCCGGCCAGGCGAGCGAACGTTCGGCATCGGGGAGCGCCTCACCGGCGCAGACCACGCGCCAGAGTACGTCTGCCAGCCCAGGTCCGGCCGCAGCCACCGCGCCGTCGAAGCGCGCTTTCGCGGCGATCTGACGCTCGGTCGGGTTGAGCCCCGCTTCGCCCGCTCCTTTCACCCGCACGGCATCCCATCGCATCGTCACGCTCGGCGCGAGCGCGGCGCGTTCCCAGTCGGCACGAAGCCGTTCACCGGCATCGAACTGGACGTCGGAAAGGTGTCCGCGGGAGTGCAGCCAGGTCAGCGGCGATTCCGCCAGGTTGACCGTCACGCCCCGCCCGCCGCGCCGTGCTGGCCGCAGCGTGGGACCTTCTTGGGTCAATTCGCGTTCTTCCAGGATTCGCTGCATCGGCCATCTCCACTCGTTGCCGCGAATGGCTTGCCAAATTCGTCTAGCTGTAGGAAAGGAGAAAACCGATTTGGTTATTCGGGTCGTTCCATGATCAATCGCATTCGCGATATCCGCAAACAGAAGGGTCTGACCCTGGCCGACGTGGCGGCGCGCTGCACCCCGGCGACCACGGCCCAGACCATCGGCCGGCTTGAAACCGGCACGCGCAATCTGTCGCTCGGCTGGATGAACCGCATCGCCGCCGGGCTCGGCGTCGAGCCCGAACTGCTCCTGCGCAGCGAGGGGACCGACCAGCCGCGGCTGATCGCACGAATTACCGAGGGCGGCGCCGAAGCGCTGGCGAGCCCGCGCGACGCCATTCTGCCGATCGACCTCAGCGGAGGAGATGGCAATGGGGGGCCGCTGGTCGCCATGGCGGTCGAGGCCAGCGCCGGCGAATACCGCGCTGGCGACCAGCTCTGGCTGCGCCAGCATGAACCGGAAGACTTCGCCCGTCTGCTCAACCGTGACGTGCTGGCCCCGCGCACAGGCGGGCGCTTCGCTTTCGGCCGGATGATCGACCGTGACGGAAAGCGCGTCGCGCTGCTGCCGCCCGGCGCTGGGCAGCGCCAGGTCATCATCGACAACCCGCTCTGGCTGGCGGTTGCGGAAATGCTGGTGCGAAAACTCTGATTCCCATGCTGCGCATTCTTTCGATCAGCACGCTGTTTCCCAATCCGCAGCGCCCGAGCTTCGGCAAGTTCGTGGCGAACCAGATGCGCACGGTGACGGCGACGGACGATGTCGATCTGACGATGGTCAGCCCGATCGGCCTGCCACCCTGGCCGCTGTCGCGCAGCGAGCGCTATCGTAAGCTGGGCGAGATGCCCGAGCGGAGCGACACTGCCGGCATACCCGCGCTCCATCCGCGCTTTACCCTGATCCCAAAGGTGGGCGGCGACAGCAATCCCGGGCGGATCGCCAAGGCGCTGCTGCCACTGGCGAAGAGGCTTCACGCGGCCAAACCGTTCGACGTGGTCGACGCGCAGTTCTTCTTTCCCGACGGGCCCGCCGCGGCAATCATCGCCGACGAACTCGGCCTGCCGCTGATGATCAAGGCGCGCGGCTCGGACATCCATTTCTGGGGGCAGCGCCCCCGCGCGGTCGAGCAGATGCTACGCGCGGCAGAGCAAGCCGCCGGCCTGCTGGCCGTTAGCTACGCGCTGCGCGGCGACATGATCGCACTCGGCATGCCCGAAGCGAAGATCGCGGTGCACTACACCGGGCTCGACCGCGAACGCTTCCACCCGATGGAACGCAAGGCGGCGCGGGCGCTGGTTTCGGCGATACCGGAACTCGACATCTGGGCGGAAGGGCCGCTGATCGTCACGCCGGGATCACTGATCGCGATCAAGGGTCAGCGGCTTGCCATCGAGGCGCTCGCGCAATTGCCCGATGCCCATCTCGCGCTCGCCGGCGCCGGCGAGGATGAGACGGCACTCCGCCAGGTCGCCGGGGCGCACGGCGTAGCCGATCGCGTCCAGTTTCTCGGTCAGGTCGGCCACGAACTTTTGCCGCAGCTCTTCTCCGCCGCCGATGCGGTGGTGCTGCCTTCGGAACGGGAGGGTCTGGCCAACGTCTGGGTCGAAGCCCTGGCCTGCGGCGCCCCGTTGGTCATCCCCGACATCGGCGGTGCGCGCGAGGTAGTCGCCGCGCCCTCGGCCGGCCGCATCGCCGCGCGCGATGCATCGGCGATCGCCTCGGCCGTTCGCGAGATCCTTGCCGATCCGCCCAGCCAGGAAGCGGTGGCGGCCAATGCCGAGCGCTTCAGCTGGGAAGCCAACGCCGCGGAACTGATCGCCTTCTGGCGCAACCTGGCCAGGCGCTAGCGCGGCGAGACGTACTCCGGCGTCAGCTGCTTGTCCTTCCAGTAGCCGGTCTCGCTGATCGCCGGGCCGTTGGCGAACTGGATGTCGCCGGGTGCCCCGGCGCGGAAGTTGATGAAGCTGAGGCCCTTCGGCCCGGTAGTGAAGCTGTAAAGCGTGTCCGCCGCGATCGCGACCGCGGTGCCCGGCCCATAGAGCTTGTTGCCCAGTCTGATCTCGCCATCGATGACGAAGATGATCTCGTCCTCCGAATGCGAATGGACGCCGCGCTTCTCTTCCTCGGGCGTCATCGGCGTGGCGCGGCCGGGGAAATGGTTTTCGTGGAGCCAGACCTCGCAGGTGGGGCAGCCCAGAATCGGCGTGCATGCCGCCGCCCACGGACGAACCGCTGCCCAGGTCGGCCAGGCGCGGCACGCGCTCAGTCGGCAGCAAATGGACATGCCCGCCCGCGCGGCCGTCTTCCGGCTGGTGCGCCGCATGAAAGGTCAGCAGTTCGGTGGGCTCGCTGCCGCCGATCACTTCGAGTGTCTCACCGTGCTCGACGATCAGGCTCGATCCCTTGGCCATTGCCCAGCCGCCGGTCTCGACCGCGCCGTGCCAGACATAGGCGACGCAATCGGTCGGCATCGGCCCGATCTGCAAGACCTCGCCCGGCGCGATGCGGTGCAGGTGAAGGTGGAGCGGGCTCCTCTCGTCATCGTAGTAGGCGAGCGCTTCGGCCAACCCGGCGTAACCCGCGGGCTGGCTGACCTCGTGCGCCTTCTCGCGCGTGACGACGGACACTTTCGGCCCAGTTCGGTTCGGCATAGTCGATCTCCCGGCTGCGCCGAACTATGCCGGCGTCAGCCTCTTTCGCGGGCCAGTCGCTCCTGCCGGTCGATGTCGCTTTCTTGCGGCACGAAGCTGGTAGCGTTGACTTTCAGCCAGATCAGGATGGGGGCGGCCATGTAGATCGAGCTGTAGGTGCCGACGAAGATGCCAAGCGTGATCGCCGCCGTAAAGCCGAAGATGACCTCGGGCCCGAACAGCAGCAGCGCGATCAGCGTGATCAGCATCGACAGCGACGTGACGATGGTACGCGCCAGCGTCTCGTTGACCGAGAGATCGAGCAGCTCGGGCATTGGCATGCGCCGGTATTTCTTCAGATTCTCGCGGATACGATCATAGACCACGATCGTGTCGTTGAGCGAATAACCGATCAAGGTCAGCAGCGCCGCGACGATGTTGAGATCGAATTCGAGTTGGGTCAGCGCGAAAAAGCCGAGAGTCAGCGTCACGTCGTGGATCAGCGAGAGCAGCGCGCCGATACCGAACTGCCATTCGAAGCGGATCCAGATGTAGATCGAGATCGCCCCCATCGCGAGCCCCAGAGCCAGCATGCCGCTGCTGAACAGTTCGCCCGACACCTTGCCGGAGACCGTGTCGTTGCCGTCGAGCCGCGCGTCGGGATGCTTGGCCCTGACTGTCGCGACGATCTTAGCCGACATCTGCTCAGCGATTGACGGGTCCTTCTCCGAGCCTTCGGGCAGGCGCATGCGGACCGAGACCTGGTTCGGCTTGCCGAATTCCTGGATCGTCGGCTCGCCATAGCCGAGCGCGCTGATCTCGTCGCGCAACGGCGCGATGGGCGCGGTGGCGCTGTGCTCGAAAGTGAAGCGGATCATCTGGCCGCCGACGAAGTCGACGCCCAGGTTCAGCCCCTTGGTGAAGACCAGCGCCAGCGACGCCGCCATCAGCAGCAGGCTCACCGTGTAGAACGGCACGCGCCACTTGAGGAAGTGGATGTTGGTGTTGTCGGGGACGAGCTTGAGCAGTTTCATCGGCCTTGCCTCACAACACGATGTCACTGGGCCGCGCCTTGCGCAGCCACATCGCGACCCACATGCGGGTCATGTTTACGGCGGTGAACACCGACGTGGCGATGCCGATCATCAGCACCACCGCGAAGCCGCGGATCGGGCCGGTGCCGAACGCGAACATCAGCACCGCAGCGATCACGTTGGTGATGTTGGCATCGAAGATCGCCCGGCTCGCTTCCTTGTAGCCCATCTCCACCGCCTGGACGACACGACGTCCGCGGTGCCGTTCCTCACGGATACGCTCGTTGATCAGCACGTTGGCGTCGACCGCTGCGCCGATGGTCAGAACGAAGCCGGCGATGCCCGGCAAGGTCAGCGTCGTATTGGCAATGGCCATGATACCCAGGATCATCAGCAGGTTCACGATCAGCGCCGCACACGCATAGGCGCCGAAACGGCCGTATGTGATCAGGATGAACGTCATCAGCGCCGTGGTGCCGATGAGCATCGCGAGCGCGCCCTTCTTGATCGAATCGGCGCCGAGATCGGGTCCGACCGTACGCTGCTCGACCACCTTGAGGTCCACCGGCAGCGCGCCCGAGCGCAGCGCGATGGCCAGCTGGTTGGCCGAATCGACCGTGAAGCTGCCCGAGATCTGAGCGCTGCCGCCCAGGATCGGCTCGTTGATATTCGGGGCCGACAGCACTTTGCCGTCGAGGATGATGGCGAAAGGCTTGTTGACGTTCTCGGTCGTCAGCTTGGCGAACTTGGCACCGCCCTGCTGGTCGAAAGTGATCGAGACGACCGCCTCGTTGGTGCGCTGGTCGTTGGTCTGGACCGCATTGGTCAGCTGATCGCCCTTGATGCCGCCAAGCCGCTTGACCGCGATTGCGCCCTGGCCGCGGCAGGCCTTGGCATCGACGCAAGGCACGATCTCGCTGCCGGGAGGGACGATACCCTGGGCAACGTCGCTGGGTGGCGCGGTCTCGTCGACCAGCTTGAATTCCAGCTTGGCGGTCTGGCCCAGCAGCTTGATCAGCTGCTCGGGATCCTTGAGGCCCGGCACCTGCACGTCGATACGGTTGGAACCGAGCCGGCGGATGTCGGGCTCGCGCGTGCCGAGCGCGTCGATGCGCTTGCGCACGACTTCGATCGCTGTTTCCATCGCGTGGTCGACCGCCTGGTTGATGCCGGCATCGGTCGGCGTCAGGATGAAGCGGTTGCCGTCCACCACCTTGATGTCCCAGTCGCGCTGGCCGGTCAGGCCCGCGCCGGTGGTCAGCGGCAGGATCTGCTCGCGCGCGGCATCGACCTGCGCGGGATTGTCCAGCACGAAGGAAAGATTGCCGTCACGACTGGAGATGTCGCCGATGCGGATGCGCGGCTCGTTGTTGCCGAGACGCCCGCGAACGCTCTCCTCCATGGATTCGAGCCGCTGGCGGCGCACCTGGCTGGCGTCGGCCTCGAGCAGCAGGCGGCTGCCGCCGGCAAGGTCGAGACCGAGGTTGACCATCGGATGCGGCACGCCCGAAGGAAGCTGCACACCGGCAAGCGAAGAGAGGGAAGGCACTGCCGCCAGCACGGCGATCAGCGTCACCAGCCAATAGGTGACCCGCTTCCAACGGGGAAAATCGAGCATATTCTAAGCGCTCTCCCGAACGATCCGTGTTTCGATCAATCGTTGGCCGGCGCCGAGCCGGTCGGCGGGACGATATCGGAAATGGTCGATTTCAGCGCCTTGACCTTGACGTTCGGCGCCAGCTCGATCTCCGCATACTGGTCGTCGACCTTGATCACCTTGCCGAGGAACCCGCCGCCGGTCAGCACCTGGTCGCCGCGCTTGATCGAATTGATCTTCTCGCGCTGATCCTTCTGCTGGCGCATCTGCGGGCGCAGGATGAAGAACCAGAAGATCACCGCCATGCCGACGAAGGGCATGAACGTCACCCAGGCCGGCGGCTCGCCAGCGGCAGGAGCGGCAGCTTGAAGGATATCGAGGATGGAACTGGTCATTGCGGGAAAATCTGCTTTCTTTGCGGCCGATGCGAATGCGACCGTCGGAACACCAACAAGCCGTCAATCCGCACCTCTGGGCCGGAATGGCGGGCGGTTAGCAGCAAAGCGCGAGTGTGGCAACGCGGCGACACGGACGAGGCACGGGACAACACGCGCCAAAACCCGTCTCGTCAAAAGACCTTCGCAGCCCGCTTGCCATCGCCGCAGCCCGTGCCTATAGGGCGCCCCTCGGTCGGGACGTAGCGCAGCCTGGTAGCGCATCACACTGGGGGTGTGGGGGTCGGAGGTTCGAATCCTCTCGTCCCGACCAATATATTCAGATCGCCCCGCCATCCCTGGCAGGGCCAAGTCCTCTCCATCGATGCAAACCCTCAGGGCCGGGAAATCCGGGCCGCGGACACCTTTGCCACGCAGGTTCCCCGCGCCGCACCCAGCCAGAGCGCTTCCGGGGTCTTGAGGCCGATCGTCGCGAGGCCGAAATCGCGGGTTCCGGTTCCATCGAACAGCCGCCGTACCGCGAGCGTCTGCGGATCGATCTCGGCGGCGCGGTAGCTGATCGCGCAGTGCGGATCGTTGGCCTGCACGCAGGCGCCGACCTGCTGGGGCGTCGCGACATGGCCGGTGGCGACGAGCTTGCCGTCGAAGCCGTAGCGGATGTTGTCCGGCAGGAAATCGAGCTTGATCGCGCGCGCCTTGCCGAGGCTCGGCTCGAGCGGCATCAGCGTCACGCTCGCTCCCGGGTGCGAATTGACGAAGGCCCAGCGGTCGTCGCGCGCCATTTCTATGCCGTTGTTGCCCATGAGCTCGCTGCCGGGGACCTTTTTCCAGCCGGCATCGCGGCTCCAGGTGAACAGCGCGCCGTAGATCATCGCCTTCGCCGCCTCGGCCGCCTGCTTGGGATCCATCCTCACGCCTTTTTCGGCGACTTCGGCAATCGGCGTGAGCTTCGTCTCGCCGGCGAAGCTCGCCGACATGACCAGACTGCCGTCCTTTCGCACGGTGACCGCATTGGCCATCGCCGTATCGGGCGACAGGACGCAGCCGATCCACGCGAGATGCGGCGCCTGCCGCGGCGCGGCAGTGACGCGGAACACTTCGATCGATTCCCGGCCGCCGTGGTTGACGACGAAGAGATCCCGGGTGCCGTCGGCATTCGCCTTGAGCGCAAGGCCGTGGGCCGAGAACTTCTCGGCGTCGGCCGGGCCAGGACAGCGGTCGAAAGGCGCCTGTGCCTCCTGCGCCGAGTTCAGGTCCAGCAGGACCTTGCGGCCGCTAGCCGTATCCCGGTTGAATAGGTGGAGTCCGCCTTTCTGGAAAAAGTTGTCGCCGAGACCCGATCCGATGATCCAGCGAGTTCCGGGCAAGGCCACCATGTCTTCCACGTTGACGAAGCCGCAGATGAGGTCATCGGGAAGATCAGCACCGGCCTCGGTCGTCAGGAATACCGCGGCCGCAACCGCGGCGCAAAATCGCCGGAGACGGCTTTTGAACATGATCATCCGGCATTCCCCCCCTGAAGCGGCCCGTTCGAGGCCATCGGCGCGCTCTGGCCCGCTCTTCGGCGAATCGCACGTCGGAAAATTCTGCTCAGTCGTCCTTGCGCGCAATCCGCGTCGGCGGCGCGTTGCGCCAGTCGACTGCGCCGTCTTCCGGCACGGCGCAGGGAATGCCCTCGAACGGCGTGCCGGCGTGCTTCTCGGCCCAGTGGGCGTGGTTGAGTTGGTGCAAGGTGAAGCTGGCGTTCAGCGCGTTGTGGAAGCCCATGCTGTCGACCGACTGATTGACCGATTCCTTGATCATCAGTGCCGCCATCGTCGGCAGCGAGGCGATCCGCCGCGCGAAGCCCAGGGTCTTCTCTGCCAGCTGATCGGCCGGATAGATCTTCGAGACCATGTCGAGCCGATAGGCCTCTTCGGCGTCGATCGCATCGGAGGTCAGCATCAGTTCCTTGGTCTTGCGGGGGCCGAATTCCCAGGGGTGCGCGAAATATTCCATACCGCACATGCCGAGCCGGGTGCCGACGACATCGGAAAACAGCGTGCCTTCAGCCGCGACGATCAGATCGCAGGCCCACATCAGCATCAGGCCGGCCGAGATGACCTGCCCGTGGACCTGCGCCACCGTGATCTTGCGCAGATTGCGCCAGCGCAGCGTGTTCTGGAAGAAGTAGTGCCATTCCTGCAGGTTGAGCTTCTCGGCATGCGCGCGCGATCCCCCATTGGTCCGCGCGCTCTCGAGCTGGCCGGGCCCGGGCGCGAATTCGGCGCGCTGGACGCTCGAGCCGAGATCGTGGCCTGAAGAGAATATCTCTCCCGCCGCGGCAAGGATGACGACCCTGACCGTATCGTCGCGCTCGGCCGCCAGGAAGGCGTCGTTCAATTCCTCCAGCATGCCGCGGTTCTGCGCATTGCGCGCTTCGGGCCGATTGAGCGTGATGCGCACGATCGCGCCTTCGTCGAAACTTTCGGTCAGGATGTAGCGATAGGCCATGGCAGTTCCTCGTCCCTTATAGATGCCTTACGAATGCGGCTGCGCCGCCGCATGGGGCAATGACCGCAAGCGTAACGGCGATGATCCATCGCGAATATGATGCTTGTTCCGGCCGGCTTGTCACGAACCGATGCCAGGCGGATAGTGGAATCACGCCCGCTTGCAACAGAGACGTCGCATGCAGATCGAGGATAGCCTGGCACTGGACGACAGTGGCTCGATTGCGGACCCGATCCACGGCGAGGCCGGCCCCACCCGAAAGAGACGCGCAGATCATCGGACAAGCGGATTGGACGCACGGATATCGACAAGCCCCGTGCAGTGCGTCGAGAGACCGCGCATGTCATACAGCACCTTCACAATCGCCAGCGAACGATCGCTCCATCGCACCATTTGCGGAGAACCCGCATGACCGGGCCGTTGCCCATGACCGGCCCGTTGCAGGGTGTTCGCATCCTCGAAGTCGCATCGCACGTCTTCGTGCCGATCGGCGGCGGCATCCTGACCGAATGGGGCGCCGAGGTCATCAAGATCGAGCATCCCGAAACCGGCGATCCCTATCGCGGGCTGGTCACGGCCGGGCTGCACAAGAGCTACGACGGCGTCGATCCCAGCTTCCAGTTCACCAACCGCGGCAAGCAGTCGGTCACGATCGACCTCAAGACGCCCGAAGGCGTCGGCCTGCTCTATCGGCTCGCCGAGCAGTGTGACGTGTTCCTCACCAATTTCCGGCCGCAGGCGCTGCGCAAGCTGGGCATCACCTGCGCCGACCTGCGCGTGCACAATCCCAAGATCATCTACGCCAGCGGCACCGGTTACGGCCCGCGCGGCCCCGATGCCGAGCGCGGCGGCTATGACGGTGCGGCCTATTGGTCGCGCGTCGGCTTCGCCGAGATGTTTACGCCCGAAGGCGCCGAGTTCCCGACGATGCAGCGCCCGGCCTTCGGCGACGTGGTCGGCGGACTGACCGTCGCCGGCGCGATCGCCGCGGCCATGTACCAGCGGGCCGCCACCGGCGAGCCTTCGGAGATCGACGTCTCGCTGATGGGCGTCGGCATGTGGCAGCTCCAGCCCGACATCGTTCACGCCAAGCTCAACAACGGCATCCACAAGCACGCCTACGACCGCAAGGCCACCTGGAACCCGCTGACCGGCACCTATCGCACGCGCGACCTCCGCTTCATCGGCCTCGTAATGCTCGATGCCGACAAGTACTGGGCCGACTTCTGCACGGTCGTCGGCCGGCCCGACATGATCGACGACCCGCGCTACATCGACATGGAGGCGCGCAAGGCAAACGCCCGCGCCTGCGTCGAGGAGCTCGATGCGATCTTCGCCGGCCGCGACTATGCCGAGTGGTGCCAAGTCCTGAAGCAGGCGAAGGGCGTCTGGTCGCCATTCCAGTCGCCGCTGGAGCTGCACGACGATCCTCAGGTCGAGGCGATGGGCTATCTGGCCGACGTCGACATGGCCAACGGATCGAAGCTGACGATCGTCACCTCGCCCGCGCAGTTCGGCGGCAAGAGCGTCGTGCCCACCCGCGCGCCCGAACACGGCGAGCACACCGAGGCCGTCCTGTTGGACCTGGGCCTGTCGTGGGACGAGATCGGGCAATTCAAGGACAAGGCGGTCATCTGACCGCCAGCGAGAGGAGAAAAGACATGGCTGAAGACAACCCCAAGAGCACCGTGATGAAGGCCGGCCTCGACGATGCCAAGTGGTACTGGCTCGCCGAAGGCTGGGCACCGGGCGGCCACATCCGCGAGGTCGATTTCGTCGCCAACAGCCGCGGCGTCGATCCGCTGTTCGAAGGCATCAAGATCGTCGACTGCGACACCCATTTCACCGAGCCCGCGGACCTGTGGACCGCCAATGCGCCCGCCGGCATGAAGGACAAGATGCCGCGCGTGGAGCGCATCGACGGCGCCGACCAGTGGTTCGTCGGCGACAAGCATTTTGGCTCGATCGGCGGCAACGTCATCGCCAAGGACAAGAACAAGCTGCTCGGCCGCCTGGCCTTCCAGAACTACGATCAGATCGATCCCGGCTCCTACGAGGTCAAGCCGCGGCTCGAGGCGATGGACGCGATGGGCGTCTGGGGCCAGATCTGCTTCCAGAACGGCGGCGTGACCCAGGTCGGCTCGCTGCTCGGCCTCAATGACGAGCCGCTCGCGATCGCGATTACCGAAATCTACAACGACGCCTGCAAGGATCGCATGGACGCGTCCGAGGGCCGCATCAACTGCATGGGGACCCTGCCCTACTGGGACAAGGACATCATGAACAAGGAGATGCGCCGCATCGCCGACATGGGCCTGAAAGGCATCACCCTGCCCGACCGTCCCGAGCGCGTCGACAGCTCCAGCGGCTATGTCGGCCCCGATGGCAAGATCTCGCCCTTCTGGGCAGAAGTGTTCCAGACCTGCAACGACACGGGCATCCCGCTCAACTTCCACCTCAACGCCTCGCTTGATGCCAACTCGGCGATCTGGGACAACCTGGGCTTCGACCAGAAGCTGCCGATCCACGCCCTGCTGCACCACGTCGGCTGCGCGGCCACCATGTCGAACTTCATGGTCTCGGGCATCCTCGACGCCTATCCCAAGCTGAAGATCGGCCTGATCGAGAGCGGCATGGGCTGGGTGCCGTTCTGGCTGGAAGCGATGGAGCACCAGCTCGACGAGTTCCGCACCGCGCAGAACCGCGGCCTGAAGATGCGGCCGAAGGAATACTTCAAGCAGCACTTCTGGGTCAGCTACTGGTTCGAGGACTATGCGCCCAAGCACATGCTCGAAGAGATCGGCTTCGACCGCGTGATGTTCGAGACCGACTATCCGCATCCGACCTCGCTCTATCCGGGCGTGCAGGACAAGCTGGTCGAGACGCTGGGCGCCTACGACTACGAGACGCGCAAGCGCGTGCTCGAGCGCAACGCCGCAGAGCTCTACAACCTGCCGATCTGAGCAGGACGTACCGTAAATCGAGGGGGTGGGAGCGATCCCACCCCTTTTTCGCGCGAGGTCGGCTCTTGCCGGCTGGTGATCGTTTGGCCGAGGGAAACAGCCCCCTCCGTAGAAGGCTGGCTAAGGGGAATGAGATGAACACGGGCGAGCAGGCGGCTACCGATGGTGGCAGCGCTTCACTGGACCTCGGCAGCAAACTGGTGATGCTGCTCGGGGGCGCGCTGGCCTCGCTGGCGATGGTGAGCATCAGTTCGGTCCTGCCGGCGATCGATACGGCGCTGGCCCGCACTCCGGCAGAGAGCCTGCTGGTCAAGCAGCTCATCGGTGCGGTCGGCCTCGCGATGATGATCGGATCGCTGCTCGCGGGGTTCCTGATCGGCCGCGTCGCGGTGCGCACGATCCTGTTCTCGTCCACGCTCGTCTATGTGCTGGCCGGGACCGCCGGACTCTATCTTTCCGACCTGCGTGTGCTCGTCGCATCGCGGATGTTGCTCGGCCTTGCCGCCGCGCTCATTCAGATCACGGCGCTGACGCTGATCAACACGCGGCTGCAGGGCCCTACGCGCGCGCACTGGATGGGCCTGCATATCTCGATAGCGATGGTCTGCACGATCCTGGTCCAGCCGATCGCCGGCTTGATCGGCGATCATGGCTGGCGGCTGCCTTTCGCGCTCCATGCGCTGGGCCTGCTGATCCTGCCTGCGGTCCTGACGATCCACGAGCAGCAACGCCCGGCCACGCCGAAGACCGCCGCGCGGCGATCCGAAGACCAGGCCGACCGCAAGGCGTTCTGGGCGGTCTTCCCGTTCCACTATCTGCCGCTGGCGATCCTGATCGGCAGCATCGTCTTCCTGCCGGCGATCTACGCGCCCTTCCTGCTACGCGAGAAGGGCCTGGGCAATCCTTCGACGATCGCGCTCGTTCTCACCGCGGATTCGATCGCAGGCGCCGTCATCGCCTCGCAGTATGGTCGCGCGCGCCGCTACCTGACGCGCCACGGCGCCTTCGCGACGAGTTTCGCCATCGCCGCGATCGGCATGCTCATCGCCGGCCTGTCTTCCAGCGTGGTCGGCGTGATCGGCGGCATGCTGTTCTATGGGCTGGGCGTGGGCTGGTTCGTCCCCAACCTGATGACCGCGCTCGGCGAGAAGATCGACGGCCCTCGCCAGGCCCATGCCGTGGGCATCGTCAAGGCCGCGCATTTCACTTCGGCCGGCCTGGCCCTGCTCATCATGGAGCCGCTGTCGCGCTCCTACGGTCCGCAGATGAGCCTGATCGCAATGTCGTGCGTCTCGGCCTTCCTGCTGATCATCATCCTGCTGCGATCGGGTGTCGGCAGAGCCAGTCCGCTACGCGCAAGCCTGGCGCCGCTGCCGTCATAACAACGGCCGCGGCGCCGATCGGCCTTACTTGCGGATCGTGCTGTCGATCGAACCGATGCCGTCGATCGTCACGGTCATGACGTCGCCCGGCTGGATAGCCACATCGTTGAACCCCGGAGGCGCGCCGGTCGAGATCAGGTCGCCGGGATTGAGCGTGACGACCTTGCTGACCCATTCGATGATCTCGTAGACGTCCCAGGCCAGCAGGCTGGAATTGATCGTGAGATATTCCTTGCCGTTGACCGCGCCGCGGATCGTGGCGTCCTTCGGATCGATGTCCGTCGCGATCACCGGACCCACGGTGCCGAAGCCGTCGAACATCTTGCCCCAGATATGTGGGAAGGTCGTTTCAATCTTGGATTCGAACACGGTCGTGTCGTTCACGCAGGTATAGCCGAGGATGTAGTCCTTGGCGTCCTTCGCCGAAACCTTGCTGCAGGTCTTGCCGATAACGATCGCCAGTTCGGGCTCCATGTAGACCGTGGTCGCGACTTCGGGATATTCCATCGAGCCGCCGGTGCTGATCAGCGAGCTGTAGGGCTTGATGAAGATGCCCGGACCGTCGCGGTCGCCGATCGCCCAGCCGCCGAACAGCGCGACGATCTGGTTGGTCGGATCGAGCGGGAACAGCATTTCGAACTCCGAAGCGGAGCCCAGCGCCGCGCCCTTGCGCGGATCGGCGGCGAAGCGATCACCCTCCAGCGCATAGACGGTGTCCCCCTCGACGATGGCCCAGGTCGACTGACCTTGATGATTTACGCGTGCGAACTTCATGACACCTCTTCCACTGTGATCGAAAATTGTCTGGCGGACGCTAGAGAGCGCCGCCCGGCAGGGCCATGACTTTCCGTTCAAACCGATGCATCAATCACCCGAAATACGGCTCCCGATCCCGCATCGCGGACGATGTCCACCCGCGCGCCGTCCCAATGATAGTCGAGATGGCGGCCCTGGACCGGATCGGAAGCGGAATCGGGATGGAACAGCCCGACGCATTCTCCGCCCGGATGCCGGACGCTGGGATAGACAACGCCTTCCGAGGCGGCCGCCCGCAGGCTCCGGCCGAGCTGCTGCGACGCTTCGTAGCTGGCTGGATCGAGCGCCGGATCGCTGCGGCCTCGCAGATCGTGGAGATTGGCCGACACTGACAGCACGATCTCGCGAAACTGTGAGGTCCAGCCCGGGCGCTCGGCCGTACGCGCCATGAAGCGCGCGTGGTGATGGATCGTCTCGAATAGCGCCGTCTCGAAAGCCCGGCCCGCATAGAGCACGCCGTAGGAGCCGTCGGTGAAGCGGCTGGGCCGGTCGGTGCTGACGTGGGTAAAAGGCGCCATCAGGTAGGACGCACCCACCCCACCGACCCGCCGCTCGACCGGAACGAGATCGAGATTGCCGATCGTCACCATGATCCGCGGATTGGTCTTCTGCTCGGCCGAGATCAGCAGCGCCCAGTCGGCCGGGTCGGCGATGTCCTCGAACAGGTCGATCGGCGGGAAAGTGCTACGGATGATCCTGACCGCGCGCCGCCATTTGATCCGCGTGACCGGAATCGCCTCCGCGCTCACCAGCCACCGCGCTCGGCGTCGAGATAGCGGCGCACGCGCATGATGTCGGTCAGTTCGCCGCCCAGCATGACATCGAGCGCGCTAGCGCCGGCGAAAGCGGCATTGCTCGCGCGGATCCAGGCATAGCCGCGTTCCGCCTCGGCGAAAATGATCCGCAGCGCCTTGTGAATGCCCATGAGATTAGAGAGGCGCGCGGCCGCATCGCGCGAGAACCGCCCCGCCCCTTCCGCCTTCCAGCGGCGATAGGATCGGACCGGCATGTCGAGCAGCGTTGCCGCTTGCTCGTCGGTGACGCCCCATTTGGCGAAAAGGTTGATCGCCGCGCGAAACATGGCCGCCGCCTCGTCCTGGGATACGGGATCGGCGCGGAAGGCCTGGGGCGTGGTGTCAACGAGCTGCAGAGCCGGCATGGCAATTCTCCATATGGCATCATATAGCGTCTACATGGCCATTTGGCAATATCACGCCCAACTTTCATTTTCCTACACGAACCATTCTGGTTATCTGAATTGCTCCTCGTTTGCTCGGAGCCCTTGCCATGCCGCTGCTCGATCGCTTCTCGGCCCGATCACCGGGATCCTCGACAAAATCATCCCCGACAAGGACGCGCGCGATCGTGCCAAGCTCGAACTGATCAGGTTGCAAGGCTCACAGGAGATGGAGCTGCTCCAGACCCGGCTTTCGGCGATCATAGCCGAGGCGAGCTCGTCTGATCCCTGGACCAGCCGCGCGCGGCCGAGCTTCCTCTATGTCATGTATGCGCTGATCCTCTGGGCCGTGCCGATGGGCGTGATCGGCGCCTTCAGCCCGCGCATCGCCGGCGACATCGCTGCAGGGATGACAGCCTATCTCCGCGGCCTGCCCGAGCCGCTCTACGCGCTCTTCGGCACGGGCTACCTCGGCTACTCGGCGATGCGCCAGTGGGGCAAGATCGCCGGTTCAGACAAGTAGCCGCGGTGGACGGCGGCCCACGCGGCGCAGTTAAGAAACGGTAAGTGCTTTGCGGCTATAGCAGTGCCTCATGCGGGAAGATCGCCGCTTTCGGAGGTATCGGATGAGCCGTTCGGCTGGGAAATCGTGGCGCGCCAAGGCCGGCACTCTCGCCATGCTGCTGCCATTTCTGGCGCTGGCCGCCTGCGCCAGCAGCAGTCAGGACCAAGCGATGTCCGAAAAGCTGGCGGCCGCCGAAGCCGCCGCCAACAAGGCGATCGAAGCGCAGCATGCCGCCGAGAAGGCCGCCGCGACGGCCGCCGCGCTTCGCCCGGCAATGGCGCCCCAACCGCAGGTAGTGTCGGACATCTCCAACAACGACGATGACAACGGCGACGACAATCGCGACGGCGACGACGGGTCCAGCCATGACAACGGCAACAACCAGGCCGCCGACGAAGTCGTCGTCCCTGGCCAGGGCTGACAAGGCTGACCCCTCCTGTCAGAATCCTTGTCAGTTTGCGCCGCGCCGCCTAATCGCTCAGCCAATCGTTCCGCACCTAAGCATCGGGGCTCAGGATCATGGCTGACAGACTCGTATATGTCCTCAACGGGCCCAACCTGAACCTGCTCGGCCTGCGCGAGCCCGAGATCTACGGCAACGACACGCTCGACGATATCGCCGCCCTGCTCGATGACCGCGCCCAGCAGCTCGGCCTGACGATCGAGATGCGCCAGTCGAACCACGAGGGCCATCTGCTTGACTGGCTGCACGAGGCCCAGGCCGAAGGCGCCGTCGCGGTGCTGCTCAACGCGGGCGCCCTCACCCACACCAGCCTCGCGCTCTACGACGCGATCCGCTCGATCAAGACGCCGGTGATCGAGGTGCACATTTCCAACCCGCACGCGCGCGAGGAATTCAGGCACAAGAGCTATGTCGGCATGGCCGCGAAAGGCTCGATCGCCGGGTTCGGCGCGAAGGGCTATGTCCTCGCGCTGGAAGCAGCCGCGGGGCTAACTTCCTAATCCTGCTACCTATTCCAGCGGCACGCCGGGAAGCTGCTTCGCGGTGCGAATCGTCAGAGAGGTCTTCACGCTCGCCACGTTAGGCGCCGGCGTCAGCTTCGAGGTCAGGAACTCCTGGAAGCTCTGCAGGTCGCGGCTGACGATCTTGATGATGAAGTCGATCTCGCCGTTGAGCATGTGGCACTCGCGCACTTCGGGCAGGTCGCGCATGTGCTCTTCGAACTGGCGGAGCGATTCCTCGGCCTGGCTCTTCAGGCTGACAAGCGCGAAGACGGTGATCGCATAGCCGAGCTTCGAAGCATCGAGCTCGGCGTGATAGCCCTTGATCACGCCATCTTCCTCGAGCGCGCGAACCCGGCGCAGGCAAGGCGGCGCGGTCAGGCCGACGCGCTGAGCCAGTTCGACATTGGTCACGCGTCCTTCATCCTGGAGCTCCGCCAGCAACCGCCTGTCGATCTGGTCGAGATTTGCCATGCGTCCGCCCTTTCGACCCCTGCCGGGCCGCCCCTGTCGTTCGGCAACTTCCACGACGGGAAGTACCCTCGCCCGATAATATTATTATCTTCTATCGCAATTGTCCCGCTTTGCAACGCACCTCCCGCACGGCCTGACGCAGCGGCAACTAACTGTTAGGGAGTAATGCCCCACGTGAACATTCGCTCACGTCGCGGAGCCGCGGAGCCCAAATGCATTTCGACGATCGCCTCGCTACAGTGCTGCGCAATCCCGCCGGCAGCGAGACGATCGCGCGCGCGCAGTTCCGCCAGCTGCTCGACCTGCTCGGCACACTGCCGAGCGATGCGCAGAGCGAAATGGTCGATGCTGCCTATCTGCGGCTTGGCGAACTCGCCGCGGCGATCCCCGCCAGCGAACGCGCGGCCATTCTGGAAGAACCGGTGCTGCGCCTGCGCAGCCTGCGGCTCGTGGCCCAGCTCGCTCTGGCCGAGCCCTCGGTCGCAAGCGCTGCGATGGCACGGGCCGAGCTCGGCGAGGAGCAATGGCTGGACCTGATCCCGGCGCTGCCGGTGAGTGCACGCGGCGTCGTACGCCATCGCCGCGGGCTGCCCCGCAGCGTCGAGGCGCTGCTTGCCCGGCTCGGCGTGGCCGATCGCGGGCTACCCCCGGCCGATGCCTTCGAACTGGGCGAAGTGTTCGAGCTTGCCGAAACACCCGCTGAAGCCCTGCCGGAAACGCCGGCCGTAACGGAGTACGAGGAAGCGCCACCGCAGATCGACGAGATCGGCGCGATCGTCCGGCGCATCGAAGCCTTCCGCAAGACACGCGAGCTCGCTGGGCTCGACGCCGCGGGCGAGGATGCGCAGCAAGCGCTGAGCATGCATCTCGGCCCGGCCCGCACGGTCTCGGCCTTCGATTTCGCTACCGATGCCGAGGGCCGCATCGTCTGGGCCGAGCCGGGCATCGCGCCCGCCGCGATCGGTCTGCGGCTGGCGGCACGCGACGCCGATAGCCCGGTGCAGAGTTCGTCCGAATTGCTCGCCGCCTTCCGCCACCGCCAGCCGATCGGCCGTGCCGCGCTGACCGTCGTCGGCGCGCCTGCGGTGGCGGGCGAATGGCGGATCGACGCCGCTCCGCGCTTCGACCAGCCGGGCGGCCGCTTCGTCGGCTACATCGGCCGGCTGCGGCGGCCCGTCGCCGGCGGCCTGCCCGTAGAGCGCGACAGCCAGGCCGACCGCATGCGCCAGGTCCTGCACGAACTGCGCACGCCGGTGAACGCGATCCAGGGCTTCGCCGAAGTGATCCAGCAGCAGTTGTTCGGCCCCACGCCGCACGAATACCGCGCGCTCGCCGCGACGATCGCCAGCGATTCCGCGCGCATGCTCGCGGGCTTCGAGGAGCTCGAGCGGCTGGTGAAGCTCGACAGCGGCGCCATGGCGCTCGATCCCGGCGAATGCGATCTGCTGCCGATACTCGCCGGCACGATCGCCCAGCTCCAGAGCTTCAACGCTCCGCGCCGCAGCGCGCTCGAGCTCGAATGTGACGAACCGGCGCTGCCCGTCGCGCTCGACCAGGCGGAGGCCGAACGCCTCGTCTGGCGGCTGCTGGCCACATTGGCCGGGGCGACGTCGCCCGGCGAGACGCTGCGCCTGCGCGCGCGGCTACGCGATGCGGGGGAAGGCGACACTGAAGATCGCGCGCCCCAGGATCATGGCTACGTACGGATCGTCCTGCGCCTGCCCGCCTCGCTCGCCTTCACCGACGGCGACGCGCTGTTCGATACCGGGGCGATTGCCCAGCCCCCGGCGCTCGCCGCGGGCATGTTCGGCACCGGCTTCGCGCTCCGGCTCGCCGCCGCCGAAGCCAAGGCCGCGGGCGGCGCGCTTGAGCGTCGGCAGAAGAACCTGCGCCTGACTTTGCCTGGCACGGACCTGGCCGATCTGCCTCCGTTAGTCGCAGATTCCGCCGAAACGGGCCTTCGGTAACCTTTTCAAGTTATAATGCTGACCGAATCCCCATCCCGGGGGGACAACCGCTTGGGAGAGTTCGGCCCTTGGCCCGCAGCGTCAGCATCATAGACCGGCCCGCGGCGCCCGAATTCGTCCGTTTCCCCGCCGGCACTCCGCCGCGCTTCCTCGTGACGATCGACACCGAGGAGGAGTTCGACTGGGCTGCGCCGCTGCGCCGCGAAGGCCACGGCCTGGCGACGATCCCCAGCTTCGCCCGCTTCGTGCAGTTCTGCGAGAGCTTCGGTGTCGTTCCGCTCTTTCTGATCGACTATCCCATCGCCACGGCGCCCGCGACCGCCGAAGTGCTCGGCCCGGCGCTGGCTGCAGGCAAGGCCGAGATCGGCGTCCACCTACACCCCTGGGTCAACCCTCCGTTCGATGAGGACCTCAGCGAATTCAACAGTTTCCCCGGCAATCTTCCCGAAGCAGTGGAGCGTGAGAAATTCCGCGACCTGCGCGACGCGATTCGGGCCAACCTTGGCGTGGCTCCGCAGATATACCGCGCCGGGCGTTATGGCGCAGGTCCGAACACCGCCGCGATCCTGCGCGAAACGGGCATAGCGATCGACACTTCGGTCCGCGCGTTGTTCGACTACAGTTCCACGGGCGGCCCCAACTACCGAGACCACCCGCGCCGACCCTATTGGCTGGGCGAGGACAAGCGTCTGCTCGAACTGCCGGTGACCACGGTATACGGCGGCCTTCTGCGCCGCTGGGGCGCGCAAATTTATCCGCAACTCTGGCGCGGACCGCGGCTGCGCGGCGCGATGGCCCATGCGCGGCTGCTCGAACGCATCCCGCTGACCCCGGAGGGCATAACCCCCGCCGAAGCCAAGCGCGGCATCGACGCCGCGCTGGCCGAAAATCTGCCGCTGCTGACTTTCTCGTTCCACAGCCCGTCGCTGGCGCCGGGGCATACTCCTTATGTCCGCACGCCCGCCGATCTCGATGTATTCTATGACTGGTGGCGCGAGATCTTCGCCCACCTCGCCCGCCGCGGTGTGGCGGGGACCAGCGTACGCGACCTGGCCGCGTCGCTGGGCCTCGCCCAGTCCGCACTCGCCGAACCCGCCCTTGCCTAGAGCATGACGGCAAGCTAACGCGCCCGAGGTCCGGCACCACGCACAGCGGTGGCGGGCGCGGCAAATGGGGCCTGTAGCTCAGCGGTTAGAGCTGGCCGCTCATAACGGCTAGGTCGCGGGTTCGAATCCTGCCGGGCCCACCATTGCCGCGAAGGAACTGGTCGGCCGACCGCACGGTGTCGGGGAGTAGCGCAGCCTGGTAGCGCATCTGCTTTGGGAGCAGAGGGTCGCAGGTTCGAATCCTGTCTCCCCGACCAATTCTCTTTCATTAGAGTTCGATAGCTGAAATGGGGTACCACCGCCTTCGGGCGGCCCACTCATTTGGCTCAAAGAATCAAAAGGTTCTCGGAATTGAACGGTCAGCTCGCCACCGGCGAATGTGGCGTTCGATAGAATGAGATTCAAAGCCCGTTGTTGGACGGCTATCGGCTGCTTCGTGAAACCCTCGTGCGCCGTGCGCGCGACCTCCAGCAGCGCAATTCCGTCATCGATCAGGTCATCCTCCGCGCTAGCCATTAGCTCCAGATCATGGATGCACCGATGGCGCTCTTCGCGCCACTGCGCCGAAAGCCGATCATGGAACTCGGCAGTGATCTTTCCGTCCATTTTGTCGACGTAGAGAGTGTCCAGACGTCCCTGCAGCCGATCCGCCTCTGCCCGGAGACGCCTCACCTGGTCATCTCGGTCTTGTCTTTCGGTGGCGGCGGACCTTGAGGGCCCTGCGTATCAGCGCGAAGACCTCATCATCGATGTGTAGCCTGCGAAGGGCGCCGGCAAATTTCTCAGCCAAGACCTCCTCGCGGATGTAGGGCTCCGGGCATCGAGCCTTAAAGCGCGAGCAATGGTAGTAGATGTATCTCTGCTTCTTGATCTCGGCCGTGATCGCGCATCCGCAATGGCCGCAAGTGACAAGCCCCGTGAACGCGAACTGGTGGCGGTTGCCGTGGACGTTCGAAATGCTTCGGCCATCCAGTATGTCCTGAACATTCGACCAGGTCGCATACGTCGTAAGCGGCGTATGCGATCCAGCGTAGGTCTTGCCAATCCACTCGAACGACCCTGTGTAGAGCCGGTTACGCAGGATCTTGTGAACGGTGCTGACCACCAGAGGGCGGCCACTCTTCCGATATCGCAGGCCAGCGCACCTCGCCTTCTGGGCAACCTGCTTGAGAGAGTATCGTCCGCTTTCGAACCATTCAAAAAGCTGGGTTATGAGAGGGCCGACCTCGGTATCGATCGCGATGACCTTTTTGCCCGCCGGACCGATGACGTTGGTGTAGCCAAGCGGCGCACGCGACGGCCAGATCCCTTGCTCGGCCTTTTCGAGCATGCCTTTGCGGGCCTCTTCAGACAGGTTGTCGATGTAGTTCTTCGCCATCAAAACCTTGATGCCATGCATGAACTTCTCGGAGGAACGCGAATCCCGCGAGAGGACCACGCCCTCTTTGGCAAAGTGGATCTCAAGGTCGAGAGCGTCGAGCGTCACCCAATCCTTGAGGTTTCGGTAGAGCCTGTCGGTCTTCTCGACGAGGATTGTCCGCACGTTTGGATGGGATTTGAGGTAGCGAAGCATGGCAGTGAAGCCCGTGCGTCCCGCTCGCTTGGCTGTTTCCACATCGAGATGTTCGGAGACGATCGTGATGCCGTTCGCCGCGGCATATTCCTTCAGAAGTTTTTGCTGTGCAGGTATCGAGAAGCCTTCGCGCTCCTGCTCGGCGGTGGAAACGCGCGCGTAAAGGACCGCGCGAGTGCGTGCCTCGCGCTTCGCTTCTTGATTTGCCAACCCTCCGGTCCTTGGTCTCGCCATCACTCACTCCTTTCGCAAAGCAATACCCCCCTTCCTTGAAATAGTGAAGGTCTCCGGAAAAGTTCGATATGTATCCTGGATGGCCCTATCCACTCAGGATTCGCCAAAATTAAAGCAGTGCAACACGTCGGATCGCATATGATCAAGATTATATCATAATTTTATAGCAATTCATGACGCACTAGGAACGCCAATTACGCAATAACTTTCCAAATTCGAGAAGCCGCGTCAGTATTTTAACAACTTCGTCGTCCGGGATCTTTCGATTTAAACGCTTCTCAAGGTAGGTCTGGGCATCTCGGACTAGTTCGGCCGAAAATCGGCGCTGCCTGGAATCGGTTTGTCCCGAAGCTTCGATTGCGGCCTCGTCCAATTCCAGTTCTCCAGGCGCGAACTGCATATTACATCTGACCGGAGCGACTGCGGGGAGATCCGCTTCAATGCACTGGCGCTCGATCTCACTTCCAGCGTCAACCTCTTGATTGATCAGGGCCGACTTTTTGCTCTTCCTCCGCATCACTCACCTCTGGTGGACATGATTGCAGGAGAGGCACCGGGCGAGAACACAAGGTTGCCGAAACGGCCGCGCAGGCGGGCGGCAACGCTCTTGGCGTAGTCTCGTTGCCGCCAATCGGTCGGGCTATGGTACACGCCAACCGCTCGCCAATAGTTTCCTGTAGCGGCCAAGCCGGAGAGGAAAATCCAACGCGCGACTTCGGCGTTGAAGCAAGGATCGTTGCGGAGCCAGTGCCGCACGTGATCGGGCGGCCGCCTTACGAGCTGCGCAATGCGAGGCACCCACCAGCTATTGACCTGGAGGGGGCCAAGATCGTGAGTGCCGTTCGTGTTGGCGACCGCGGCGCCGACCCACCCGCCCTCCTGGTCGCGAAGTCCCCAAAGCGTCTTTTCCAACCACGGTTTTCCGCCCGAGGCCAAACGTATGCAGCTGGCGATCTGACGTTCCTCGGCGGGATCAGAGCGCACTCGTCCCCACGCGCGGTCGGAAACCGCCAAAGCGGCGATGGAGACGAGAGCGGTTACGAGAAGAGCAGTTCGAAGGCGATCCATCATGCGATCTCCGCTAGCGGCTGGGACCTCGGGTATCTGGCAGTTCGGGGGCAGGCTCCGTGGCGCGTCTCTCTTCGTGCGCGACGACGCCGCGGCTTTCTCGGACCAGCAGAATCTAAAAAGGAGCCCACGACCTCGGCGAAGTCCCGCGCATTTGCAGCAACGCGAGACGCAGCACCGCGTTGGCCCGGACGACCACGCGAACGATCGAGATCGTAGATGCGCCGATCTTCGCGAAGCTGGATTTGCTCGGCGCGGCGGGCTTCGATCTCCGCAGAATGGCGGTCCGAAAGTGCATCAGCGCGGTCCCTTCCGAGCCTCCCGAGTCCCTCAAGAGCGGATGTCTTTTCGCCCGATCTCGCCGATAACTTCTCGGCAAGCCGCTTCTCGTCTTCGGTCCACAGCTTCACGCCAAAGCGCGCGCGCGTGATGGCCGTGTAGTAGTTCTGCCCGTTGACGAGGCCCGAGTTCACCGGCGCGAGCACATAGGCGCGGTCGTATGTCTTCGACTGCGAGGAGAAAATCGTCTCGCTGTAACCGTGGTCCCAGGTCTTGTGCTCGCCAAGATCGATGTTCTGGCGGCGATCGCCGCGATCCCATCGAATGGTCGCGACCGCCCCTGATAGGCTCTCTACCGTCCCACGCTCGGCATTCTTGAGCGCAAGATCCTTGCTGACCAGCCGCCACTGAATCCGGTCGCCGGCGGCGAGGCTTCGCTCCTCACGGTTGAAGACATTGACCTGACGCGCGCTGCCGAGCCGGGGATCCCATCCTATGATCCGACCATGCTCGTCGACCAGTTGGACGATCTGGCGGCTGCTGCCGTTCCGTCCAAACCCGAGCACGCGGTACTCAGCGCCCCTCGCCACGCCGAGCCCGGCAAGGTCACGGCCGAACGTCACCACCTGACCGCGAGAGTAGAACCTCGCATGATGCTTCTCCTCGGCCGACATTCCGGTGGGTGTAAGCACGCCGAGGCGCGTGTCTTCGGCAGCGATCACGCCTTCCCGTCGTAGGACTTCGCGAATTTGGCCGTTCACGACCAATCGAGTGGCATTGTCGAGGACGAGGATGTTCGTGCCCGTCCGAGTCTCGGGCTTCAACCGCGTCCACTCGGAGACCAGCATCTTGGCGAGCATGTCGGCACCCTCGCCGCTTGCCACCTTGTCGAGGCTTGCCAACGAAGCGGCATAGTCGCCAGACCGCGCAGCAGCGACGCTCGCCTGCATCGCCTTAGTCTGCTGGCGAACCGACTCGGTAAGCTCAGCCGTGGGCATTCCCATTCGCTGCAAGAGCCAGAATGGCTTTCCCTGCTCGATCGCGCCCGTCTGCTTGTTGTCTCCCAGGAGCAGGAGGCGCGCACCGGTATCGCGGCTGATCTGAAGTAACCGCAGAGCCTGCCTGCTCCCGAGCTGGCCCGCTTCGTCGAGCACGATGACGTGAGAGGCTGTAACACCGTGGCCGCCGCTGGCGATGAGACTGGCAACGGTGCGGGATTCGATCCTTGCGGTGTAACCAAGATTCGCCGCTGCCGACGAAGTGGGCGCGACTGCAACCAATGTCGCCCCTTTCCCGGCCGCGACATTCAGCGCGCGGATCAGCGTCGACTTCCCCGAACCTGCAACGCCATGAATTGCCGTCACTCTATCTCGAGAAAGGGCCGCATCGACGAGCGCCTTCTCCTGAGCGGGCGTTAGGCCCGCGGTCTCGAGCACCGGACCGAGCCGGTCCGCAGATGCGAGTGGGCGGCCGTCATCAAGGGCGAGTGCGAGGTGCATGGCGAGGGACTGCTCAAGCCGCGCCGTCTTTCTCGACGTGCGACCGCGCGTGTGAACCTGGTCGCCGCTCTCGAACCGAGTCGCGAGCAGCTTGCCCCGTTCCTCGTGTTCACTGAGCATCGGACGAATGTCGCCGAGGCGAACATCGCCGACATGGCTGGCGAGACCCAGCCTGATCATCTTTCCGAGGTTGTTGATCGCTTCGCCTGTCTCGGCCTGACGAACGCCGAAGAGCGTAGCACGGCCAGCCGCATTCCGTTCTGTCTGGAAGTCCGGAGATGCGGCTAGCTCGGCCTCTTCGACCATTCGTTCCAAGCCATCCGCGTGTCGACCAGCTCGCTGCGTCCATTGCTCGCGGAGCGCATCGAGTCCCAGCTTCGCCTTGGGTGGGCGGGTCTCGTAGAACGACTTTCGGCGCGCAGCCTGGCCGGTCAGGCCGTGTTCGATTGCGTGCGCATCAATCTCCTCGGCGCGATGGGAAAACGCGGCGATGAGCTCCGCAGGCACCGCGCGTATTTCGAAGAGGCCCGAGCGCGGGTCGTGGCCGACCGAATATCCAAGCGAGCGCAGGTGATAGGCCAGCTCGTTCCGATAGACCTGGCCTGCGGTCATCTGCTCGGCATACATCGCCCTCGTCTCCAGGCTCGCCATCTGCTCACCTGGCTCGTGGTTCGTCATGTTCATGACTACTGCATGGGTGTGGAGATGCGGGTCGAGTTCGCGGCTCGCATGTTCAGTGAAACGCGCAAAAATCAAACGCCCGGTGGTCTCATGAACGATCTCGCCGTCGATCCGACGTCGGAGGGTGGCGTGTTCCTCCAAGTAGCCGAGTGCGGTCCCTACCGCGCGCTCGTGCGCCGCGATGATCCGCTCGTCGCCGGCGACCAGCGCCATGATCGAGACGCTCTTGGGCGCATTGACCGCGAAGTCCCATCCGGGATGGTGCTCGATCTCACCGTTCGCCTGGTGCCGACCGAGTTGCTGACCCGCCACCCGGCCAGCCAGCAGCTCCTTGAGCATGGCGGGATCGACCTTGCCCTCGAGCCCCAAGTCGCTCGCGATCGCCCCACCCCACTCAGAGTGCTCGTCGGCGCCCTTAGAGTAGTAGTCGCCCACAGAATAGTAGCGGGCAATGTTCGCGGCCGTGCCCTTGAGGCGCCGAGGATGGATCACGCTGGCTTCGCCGTTTCGCGGCCACCGTCAGCGCGGCCATGCTGCACTAGGCTCGAGGTAATTCGGCTTTGGCGGGCTGATAGATGCTCCCATGCGCGCCGGGTATCGATTGGCAGTTCACCCTCGGCCGCATCGAGAATCGCCTCAGTCTGGAGATCGTCCGGCGCTGGCTCCGCGAACAGATCCGCTTGGTCTGACGTGGATTTAGGGACACGGCGGGCGACTCTTGGGGACGGCGCTGGCTGGGCCGGGCGTTCCGGGGCGGGCTCCTGCTCAAGCCGATCCCGAAGCTTCGCTTCAGCGTGCGCGATCCGGACCAGCTCGCCCGCCATGGCGTGGCGAAAGGGCGGATCGGTGCGCTCGGCGAAGGCTGCGGAGATGGTCGGGAGAGTGTTGTAACGATCCTCAAATCGGACAACCGGCAGGTTGCGGCCGAAGCGCAGGAAGCCGGTCAGGTTGGGCAAGTTCGTGACCTCAGTGTGCATTACGAGAGGTCGGGTTACCTGCAGCCGGCTGAGGTTCACGCCGTCGCGCATGTCGTTGACGCCGTAAGACATGCCCTCGTTGGCCTCGACCTGCTCTACCTGTCCCAGGTTCTCGCTGACATGCTTCGCGGTGGGTGAGTCGTTGGCTCGGAGCGCCACCCAGGTCGAGCAGTACCCGGTGATCGCGGCGGCATCCTGAATGCCGTAAGTCGCCTCGAGCTGCGGATAGCTCTGGAACCCGAGGATTCCACAGCCGCCGTACTTCCTGGCGCGGGCGAGGAAGTCTGAGAGCGACGGCAGCTTTTGGAGCGTCGGGAGCTCGTCGATCACGCAGTAGAGCCGGCGGTCCTGATCCGGCGCGAGGCTCATGATCGCGGAGATGGCGATGTCGATCCACACGGTGATGAGGGGACGCAGCGATGGGAGTTGATCGGCCTTCACGGTGATGAAGAGCCAGCTGTCCTCTCTTCCCTTCTCGACCCATTCGCGGATTGAAAAACCATCCTCGGTGTCGTCGAGGTAGGAGAAGCTGCGCATCACCGAGGCAAGCTCGGCCTGGATGCCAGCCGAAGTGCGCTCGCCCTCCGTACTAATGAAGGCGGCCGCGTCGGTGCCGGCTGCAAAGGCGGCGAGGTCCTTCAGCTTGGAACGCAGGAGGCGATCTAGCAGGAGCGAGACGAAGGTGTGCTTCTGCTGGGCGAGCTTGCGCAGGACCGCAACAAGGGTTCCGCGGGCAGCCTTGGCCCAGAAGGGATCGCCTGACTTGTCCGGGATCGTCGACTCCGCGATCTGATCGTAATGGTACTCGCGCGGGACATCGACCCAGGGCGACCAGGTAGCGGTGCGCTGGTCGAGGGGATTGAGGATCGTGTCGATCTCAGGCCGGTAGAACTTCTCCACGAAGGTCCCGGCCGCGTCATAGACGATCGCCCGTTTGCCGGATTCCCGGATGCCGGCAAGCATCTTGACGATGAGGTTCGTCTTCCCCGTCCCAGGTGCGCCAACGAGAAGCACATGCTCGGTCTCGAAGGCACTCGGAACGGGCACGCCGCCGATCGAGAAGCTCCCCTTCTGATACCGCGAGAGCGCCCGCTTCACCTGCCGAATTGTGCCAAACCTGGCGCCGCGCAGGTATTCGTTCGAGCCGAGACCGCGGCCCGTCCTGGTGAAGTAGAACCAGGCATAGATGAGCGCCGCGAGAGCGAAGATGCCCGAGATCAGAGCCCCCTGCAGCAGGGCCGCCTCGAACGTATGGAGCGTCTTCTTGGCGATGCCCGAGGCGAGCAGCCAATCAGCCGAGGTCCAGTACTCCTGGCCGCCGGGAGTTTTGAAAAGGACGGGATCGTTGGTGCCGGGCGCGGCCTTGGCTTTTATCGCCGCCTCGGCGAGCTTCGCTAGCACGAAGCGCTCGTAGTCCGAGGACTTCTCAAGCGCATACCACACGATGCCGATGACCCAGAGAATGAGCCCGGCGCTTACCGTCTGGAAGAAGACCTGCGTGGTCATGCGCACGTTGTGGACGATCGCTTGCCCGCCCCTGGTCCAAGAGCCGAGCGTATCGTTGCGGAAGATGCTCATCGCTCGCCCCCTTCTCCGAGGAGGCCCCGTTCGAGCAGCATGGCCCGTGCATCGGCCATCCCCTTTTCGAGGGCTTTGGGCGCATCTACCGCCATCCAGGTAGCGAGCATCGCGAGGGTCTGGAGCGTGGTCCCCTGGAGCTCGTCAAAACGGGCGTGATAGCCGAGCGGATCGGAACCCTCGAAGCGTACGAGGATATCCCGCAAATAGGCGGAAGGGGTCGTTCCGGTTGAACGGGAACGGTCGATCAGACGATCATAAAGCTCGTCGTCGAGACGTATCGTAAGCCTGGGCACGGGAGGCTCCTTGCATGGAGCCCCGACGGCAGAAGTCTTGAAGCGATCTCAATATAGCCAATTCATGCCGCTTTTCCAGTAATTTACATCGGCTGACAGCGTCGGACGCTTTGTGACGAGGTAATCCAATCACTTAGGTCCGAAGACGAAACGAGTGGTCAGACGCGTCAGACACCTAGTGACAATGCGTCGGTCAATCTGTGACGCGGCAAGTCACTGGAATGGCGGCCTTCCGGCCGCGCAGCACCCGTGCGTACGGTGCATTACAAACGCCTTCGGCGTGCGTCCCTCCTTCGCAGCGCCTCTGTGCGCTGCGTGTTCACGAACCGGAAGGGGCGGAACACTTTTCCAGCCTCACTGCTCTTGTAATCACCCTTGCGGGCCCGCTCCCGTTCGGCGATATTGGCGGGTGGCGGGCAGACCTCCTTTTTCGAGGAGTTCACATGCCCAGGATGACCGACCGCGAACGGCTGGCGAAGATCGAGGCCGACCAACGCAGACTTACCGACGAAGCCGAAACCGTGCGCCGTTCGCTGCGCGCCGGTTATGCAGCTATAGCCTCGGAACTTGCCGTCGAGACGCTCTCGGAACGAGAGTTCCGGGAACTCGTGGCCAACGCAATTCGCGCTGGCGGGATTGCGTCCGTGTCCGCAGTGAAAGCCCTCCCGTCTCTGCCGGGCGCGCCATAGCTTAGCGCTGCGGAGGCGCTTGGTCGATGCCGTTCGAGCCTCGCCCAAGCGCCCCGTCGCTCACTCGCGCGACGCTCTCGCCTGTGCCAGCTCTGCCGCGATCTGGACCCGCTCAGCTGGATCGTCGCAGCCTGCAAGTTCCCGGTGAAGTTCTTCGATCTGCTGTTCGATGGACATGTTGACCTCCTGATCGCCGCGTTGGCGGGAGGCGCGCCCGGCGCTGCGCGGCCCGGGTCAAGGACCGCGAAGCGGCCGCGCCAGCGGCGATGGGGGTCACGGTTTTTCGGGGGCGAAGCGCCGAGGTTGCGGGTGCAAGACGCGAGCCGAACGCCCCCGAAAAACGGTGGGGCCCTGTCGTCCTTGAGGCGGGTCGCGCAGCGCCGGATGCTGGACGGACCAGGGCAGATCCCCTTATCCTGCTCCTTGCAGCCCGTGAGATTGCGGCGAGTCAGGCGGACGCGGATAGGGGGTCCGGAACGGCTCGCCGAAGCTAGCCAGGCCTGGTCGCGTCAACTGCTTGGATGCGTACGGACGCGCGCCTATAGGCCCGAGGCATGGGGCAAGGATGACAGCGATTCTCGAAACCGTAAGACGATGGATTGAGCGACTGGCGCCCGCGCCCGTCTGCGACGACTGCCTCGCGGAGCGGATCGACATGGCGCGGCCCGAGGACGTCCGCCCTGCGGTTGGCGAGCTTGCCGCGACCCGCGACTTTTCGCGCGAGCGGGGAACCTGCGGCCTTTGCGGAGAACACCGCGCGGTCATTCGCAAGTTGAAATAGCGCCGTCACAAAGCGAGCGCCGCCCGAGGCTTGGCCCAGACGGCGCAGCGCGGACAGGCCAAGAACGGGCGGCGACAAGCCGCCCGTTCCCGCATTCAGGCCGCAATCGGAACGGCTTCGCCCTCGTCTTCGGGCTCGGCAGGGGCAAGCGCCGCACCCGGCGTTTCGGGAGCTGGATCGCCCTCAAGTCCGCGCGCCGCTTCGACCAAGGCATGGGCCGCCACGCTTCCGACGCCGCCGCGATTCGTATAGGGCCTTGGCGGGAAAGCCATCCAGCGCGGCACCCAGCCCTCGACCTTGGCGCGCCCGCCTTCCCCATGGAGGTGCGCTCTGACGATGGCCTTGAGCGTCTTGCCCTTCTCCTTGACATTGGCCTCGGCGACGAGAGTGCCAGCGACCTCGCCGACCATCCCTGCCAGCACCTCGCGATCGCGCAGCAGATCGAAGAAGGCATCGTCGGCTAGCCAGTATCGGGTCATGTCCAGTGCCATCTCGCTGCCCACGGCATCGACTGCAGCGCTGCCCGCCATCAGCGTTTCGCCCATGACGACGGCAATCACCGCCATGACGTCTTCGTCGCAAAGCGCGACCAGGCGCAGGAAGGTTCGCGCCAGTTCACGGGGATCGCTGTTGCCACCCGCGACCATCGGCTCGTCTTTGGATCGTCCAAGCAGGCGCAGCACCTTGAGCCGGGCGTGATCAAAGAGCGTCTCGCCCGCTGCAAGCTCGATACTCTCGCGCACGGCATCGGTCTTGGCGGACTGCGGCTCAGGGCGAACGGTCCAGAGCGGCGAACCGACCACGGCATGGGCGACCATCAAGCGCAAGGCGAGGCCCGGATGGTTGATCATTTCGGCGCGTGCTGCGGCGTGGCGATGGAGGTCGATATAGGTGCCTAGCGTGCTGGTGACTTCGGGGCGGGTTGCCTTGGCGTCCGGCTCGATTGTTTCTCCCTTCTCGATGCGGCGGGCTTCCTTGCGCGTCACATAGCCTTCGTGGACGATGACCTCGCCATTGCCGCGCACATCGATGTAGACGCGCCCACCCTTGCGCTTGGCCGCCTTCTCATACTCCCAAATCTGGAAGTGCTCGCCTGCCGGCACGATGACCACATCGGGCCAGCCCGCTTCAAGGAAGGCCACGCGCTTCGCCTCGATTTCTGTGTGCTGGAGCACCCAGAAGGCATCGGCATCGGAGAAATAGGCCTCCTCGCCGAACAGGTCGGTGACGATGCCTGGAACCCCTTCGCAACCGAAAAGGGCATGTTTTACCGGGATCGACTGGCCGCCGAAAAGCCATGCCTTCAAGTTGTGACCCGTGGGACAATAGGCTTTTTCGTCGTCGAGCAGGGCCAGCCATGCGCGCTGCTGGCTTTTGCTGGCGAGAGTCAGATGGCGAACGGTCGCGCGGTCGATCTTGCCAGCCTGAAAGAGGCTGCGCACGCGCGGCATCAGGTTACCGAGCGCGAGGATGCGCTTCACCGCAAGGTCGGGCAGGCCGAAGGTCTGGGCGATGTCGCCGGGGTCGCGGCCTTCCTTGACGAGGCGGGTGAAGGTTTCCCACTGGTTCACTTCGTCGGGGTCGAGCCGCGCTATGTTTTCGATCAACGAGGCCTCGATGGCGTCGGCATCGTCGCCGTCCTCAAGGATTGCGCAGGCGAGCGGCCCATGGTCGAACCCTTCTGCGGCGGCGAGGCAGTGCGCGGTCCAGCGCCGGGCGCCGGCAACGATACCCGACAGGCCGAGCTCGTTCGCTGGCTTGACGATCAGCGGCTGGATGACGCCGCGCTTGCGCACCGTAGCGATGATGTCAGACACGTCCGGCGCGCGCTTGCCGTAACGCATATTGGTCTTGTCGATAAACAGCTTGGCCTGATCGATGAATTCGAGTCTCATGGGTAACACTCCTACTGGGGTGCCGGTCCGCCTTTTGTTTGATCCCTTTTGACGGACCGGCTTTCGGTTGAGCGGCAAACGGCCGCCCGCGTCATCCGCGCCGGTTGGGGCGCGGAAGCTTGGACGCCGCGTCACGGCGGAATTCGAATTCGGCGAGGAAGATCGCGCCCTTGGCCCTCGCCATGTCGGCCCATGCCGACAGCGGCTTGTCGCTCGCGAAATGGAAGTCGCGTTCGATGGAAAGGCCGAAGGGGAGCCGGACTTCGGCGATTTCGCGCAAGGAGAAATAGCCCAGTTCAGGACAGCCAAAGCCAAGGTCGGCAAGGCCGAACAACGTGTCGCCGTCCTCGGCAAGCTCGGTCGCGATCCATGTCGCCGCGCCCACCGGGTTGAACAGCTTGAGCACAGGAACGGGGTCGGGCTCGGCCCTCCCCTCGTCCTGCGCGTCCCTGTGGGCATCATGGTTGGTGCGGAGCGTGGCTGCGATCTGAGGCGTCAGAAGGTTCATGCCGCCATCTCCCCGGACTGGAAAGCTTCGCGCGGCGCACGGCCTTCATGGCGGGCGAGCAGCCAGTCGGCGGCCTTGCTGGCTTGGCTCGCCGCACGGAAGATCGCGCGATTGTCCTCGCTCAGGACTTCGAACCAAGCGCCGATGTAGTCGGCATGCCTGACCGTCGGCACGATCCCGAGCGCGGCACAGATGAAGGCGCTCCCCATTTCGGCGACGAGTTCTTCGCGGGCATAGCCTTCCGAACCGAAAGGATTGGAAAGGTCCCTGCCAAGCCGCGTGGCATGGCCCGTCGCGTGGGTCAGCTCGTGGAGCGCTGTGCGGTAGAAGTTGATCGGCGCATGGAACAACGGCTGGGGCGGCACCTGCACGAAGTCGGCAGCGGGTGCGTAGAAGGCCTTGTCTCCCCCAATGCGGAAGTCGATGCCCGAGGCGGCGATGACTTCCTCGGCGACGGGCACGATCTCGCACTCGGGCAACGGTGCGGGCTGGATGCCCACACGGTCGGGCAGGTCATCACACTGCGCCGCATTGAACAGGGTGAAGCGCTTGAGGAAGGGCACCGACTTGGGGTCGCCACCGGTCTGGGCCGCGCGAGCCTTTTCCGCCTCGGGGGTGAAGCGGTCGGCATAGACTACGCAAGTCCCCTTCTCGCCCTTGCGGACGCAGCCGCCGACGTCGCGGGCTTGGCGGAAGGTCAGCCAGTCCTGCGTTGGATAGCCGCCATCGACGACAGCGGCCCACAGGATCAGGATATTGATCCCCGAATAGGGCCGAAGCGAGCAGGCGTTGCGCGGGAGCGCGGCACAGGTGGCGCCGCTCAGCCCCCAAGGCTGGACCCACGGCAGGCGACCTTCCTTCAATTGCGCAAGGATGCGGCTGGTCACTTCGTCGTAGAGATTGGCGCGGGGTTCATCCCCGCTCGGGCCTTCCCCATCGCGAGGTTGGCGGCTGGACTGAACGTTTCGGGACGCACGCATCGGTTCCTCCTGACGCCGCTCCAAAGCCCCATGGCTCCCCCCGGAAAGCGGAGGGTGGGCGGCGACTGCGACCTGCCGGCCGCGCGCACGGAGGCGGCCCGCATCCGCGAGGACCGGAACGTCAGTGGAGGAGCCGGCGATCAGCCGGCTTGCGGGATGCCGGCGCGCGGCCAGAAGGGAGCGCCGCTCACCCGCCGCTTGCCGGGGAACGGCCACGAATACGCCGCGCCGGCGCCTCGACGCCGGCGCGTCCCTGTGCCGGAGCGAATGCTCCGGCCCCGCGCCATAGGATCGTCACCGAAGGCCGGAACGCGTCAGCGGTCCGGCGGAGCTTGGCGAGCGGCACGCGAGCCTAGCGCAGTAGAGCCTGGTCGCGCGCCAGCGCGAGGCGCCGAGCCTCACCCCTTCCGCCTCCCGGAAGGGGTAAATTGGTCATTCGGCAATCTGGCCTGCGGCGCGTGCAATCCTGGGATGTTCCAGCGCGTTCGGAAGAGATGGAGCCAAAGGCTATTCTATCTGGAACAGGCCGATCGGTGCGCCAAGTTCCTCGCGGCGGAGAAGGCCTGGCGCCACCTTGCCGGGCTCCCGACGATGATCGGCCTCGCGCGGGCCTATGCCGTGATACGCCGATAAGAACATCCCCGCCGAAGCGGGGATGAAGGGTGACGTGCCGTTTCTTCTGGAGGCGCCGCGTGCGGGGGGAGAAGCGGCGCTCACCACACAAACGGCCGGAGCGGCCGAAATATCCCGGGCCCCGAAAAAGCCTTGGCTACCACAAATCGCCAAAGTCGCGCTGGTCTGCCCAGTCGCGGACAAACCAGCCCAGCAGGGCACCGCTGGCCATCATCGCGATCATGCTCATGGCGGCGATCCTTTAGCCCTTTCCTGGCCGGGAGCCTGATCGTCATGATCCACTGCATTGGGATTGCCAGGATCCTGCCGCCCCTCCTTTTCGGCGGGGCGCGGCTCTGGCGTGTCCTTCCTGTCCAGCTTCTGCGCGCCGGGATCATGCAGAATGTTCTCGGCATCGGGCTTGAGCGGCTCGCCCTTGAAGGCGCGGCCAGCGGCAACCGCAGCGAGCTGCTTACCGGCTTGGAGGAGTGTTTGGGCCTTGGTCATGGCAACGCCTTTTTACTTGTCATGACGACTCAACCCCGGCGGCGGTCAATGTTTCCCGCGCGAGGTGACCCCCGGCGAACCGGAATTGTTTCCCATGGCGGTTGCGACCTCGACCGGCATTCTCCGTTTTCAGCAAAGGATAGCGACGCTAGGGCGATGATCCTGCGTCCTGTAAGGCCAAGAAAGCCGCATGTCCGGAGCCATGTCACTGCAGGTCTATTCAAGCCTCCAAAGTGGAAGCTAATCAGCGAGACGGCCAGGCAATCTGTGATACTTTCATGACAGGGGTCGCCAATCTCGCAAGACAGATGAATTTGCAGGGGACAACAGCCCTGCTCGCAGTCAGCTTGAAAGAGGCAGCCGAGGCGAGACTGCCCTCTGGCTGATTGCGTGTGAGCAAGTTCGCAGGTTGAGCAACGGATCGTCCCCCGGGGAGGAAAACGTGTTCAGCAGCGAAATGGGGGTGCTCACATGCTCAATACTTTTGATCTCAATACATTCATCGCCGACATGCGCGGCGCGGGAAAGTTGGCCGACCTCGAAGCCATCTTGATCGAACTGACGCAGCGGCTGGGTTTCGAACAATTTGCGCTTGGCCACCACGTCGATCTGACACGGCCACCCGAGGGTGCGGTCCGGCTGACGAACTATGCGCAGGACTGGGTCGACCAGGCGATCGAGAAGCGCTTCTTCTTCGACGACCCGGTCCACGCGGCCAGCGCACGGATCGTCCGACCGTTTCTATGGGACGAGATTCCGACAGTACTCAAGATGACCGATCCGCACCGTGAGATTCTCGATCGCGGCAGAGCCTATGGCCTGGTCGAAGGCTTCACGGTTCCTGTGCATCAACCCGGCGAATACAACGGGACCTGCACTTTCGCGAGCCGCAGCTTCGAGGGCCTCCATCCATTCACATTCCCGGTTGCACAGATGATCTCGACTTTCGCTTTCGAGTGCGCGCGGGATCTGATGCGGCTCGCCGACGGGAAGGAGCCGGAGGAAGCGCCGCACATCACCGGGCGGCAGCGCGAGAGCCTGATCCTCCTCGCGCGCGGCAAGACCGACCCGGAGATCGCCGAGGTCATGCGGATATCGCGGGGCACCGCGCACGATCATGTCGAGGCCGTGCGCCGGGCCTACGGCAACGCGCAGCGCCCTTACCTGATCCTGCGCGCGCTTTACGACGGCAACCTCACGTTCCCGGACGTACTGGGACCGAACTGGTTTCGCTGGTGAGGCAATCCCCTAGGTAGCGGATACGCCTAAGGCCATGATTTCACGGATGCACCTCCTGACTTCACCAGGAGAGTGCATCCGTGATCCAGATCATCGAAGGCGCAAGGGCGCCAGGCAGCGACCCATTGTTCGACGCGATGTTCCGCGACCGCAAACGGGTCTTCGTCGACCTGCGCGGCTGGAACGTGCCGGTCGTGGGCGGCGAGTTCGAGGTCGATCAGTTCGACGGGCCGCGCACGGTCTATTGTATCGCCACCAATGAGCGAGGCACGCATCGCGGGTCGATCCGGCTGATCCCGACCAGCGAGCCGCATATCCTGGGCGATGTCTTTCCCGAGCTCTGCGACGGCGAGGTCCCGACAGGCCCGGACATCTGGGAGCTGACGCGCGCATGCCCATCGCCGGACCTTTCCGCCACCGAGCGGCGCCAGGTTCGCAACGCGCTGATCACCGCAGTCGTCGAATACGCGCGGCATAGCCGTATCCGCAGCTACACCTGCATCGCCGATTCCGGCTGGCTGTCGCAGATCCTCTCGATGGGATGGAACTGCACGCCGCTCGGCCTGCCGCGCAAGCTCGACCGGACCAACACGGGCGCGCTGCGCATCGACATTACCACCGACACCCGGGGGCTTCTGGCAGAGGCCGGCACTTGGGTCCCATCGCGCTTCGTCCTCCTGGACGATGCCAGGCTCGCCCATTGCTGAGGCCTCGCGGGATGAACGATCTCCAGATGAAGGGCCTCCAGATGGATGCTTCGACTTTCAGCCATTCCGAGCTTCTCGCGGCCGAACTTATGACCAACGGATACTGCATCGAGCGCGAGCTCATGCGTATCAGCCAGGTGAACGCGCTTGCGCGGGACCTCGATGGCTCCTTTGCCTCGACGCCGCGGTCGCAGGGCTTATTCTACGGAAGTCGCACGAGGCGGTTTCATGGTCTGCTCGCCCGCTCGCCGCTGACCGCGGACTTCGTGCTGAAGCCAGTCATCATGGAGCTCGTCGACCAGATCCTGGGCCCGTACTGCGACCGCGTGCAACTCAACCTGACGCAGGCCATCGAGATCGAGCCGGGCAGCGAGGCCCAGGCGCCGCACCGCGACCAGGACATGTGGCCGATCCACACGCCCGGCGCCGAATATCTGATCAACGTGATGTGGCCATTCACGCCCTACACCGCAGACAATGGCGCGACGCTGGTCTGGCCGGGAAGTCACCGGCGCCAGGAGGAGATGCTGATCGGCGCGGACGAGGCCATTGCTGCCGAAATGTATCCCGGCGACGCGCTCGTCTTTCTCGGCTCGACGCTCCATGCCGGCGGCGCAAACAGGACGAGTGTCTCGCGGCGCGGCATGATCATCAGCTACAGCCTCGGCTGGCTCAAACCCTATGAGCTGCCTTGGCTCGCCTATCCGCCCGAGGTCGCGAAAGGGTTCTCGCCCGAACTCGCGGCGCTCGCCGGCTACCGCGCGCACCGGCCCAATCTTGGGACCTATGAAGGCCGCTGTCCCTCGGCATTGCTTCGGCCGGCGATGCATGAAGGGGCGGTAGACAGTCTACGTCCCGATCAGGAAGACCTGATCAGAGCCTGGCGCGAGGGACGCCTCAGCGAGGCATGAGCACACGCGATGGGACGGCGCCCGCTGCCGCGCCGATAGCCGGGGGCCGGTCCTGATGCCGGCCAGCCCCGAAACCCTTCGGCCGCGCCGGCTCGCCATCTGCCGCTGGCTGCTGCGCGTCCACCGGCTCCAGGTCTCACTCTTCGGGACAAGGCTCTCGGCGGATGCCTGCAAGGCGCTGTCACCTGGCGCCTACCAGGAGATCCTGCTCGACCTCTACGAAGCCCAGCTCGACGACCGGCAAGTCTACCAGTCGTGCCTGGCGACCCCCGGACCTCCTGCCACGGCACACCGCCAGGCCGCCCGGCTCGAGGCGCTCGGCGCCGTATCGCGTAGGCCCGATACCAGCGACAACCGGCGGCAGAACGTCGTACTGACGCAGGACATGCAGGCTGTGCTCGACCATTTCATGGACGCTGTCGAAGAGGTAACCCGCGAGTTCGCGGCCAGGTCGAAATAACGCTTCGATCGGCAAAGCGTTCTGGCCGCCATGATAGGGGGGGATTTTCGCGCTGGACGTCGCGGGAGATCGAGGATCCGGCGGCCTGACCAGCCCCTGCCCCAGCCCGTCTCGTAGGTCAGGATCGCTCATTATCCTGCATTTTCTAAATTATACATGATTGCAGGATATTGGGCAGCACAACGGTCACAACCCGGCAAATCGATTCGCCTTGATGAAAGCATTATCCTGCATATATGACATAGTCATCAAACGCAGGATAATACCATGGCCACATTCGTTCAGCCTTTCTCGGAAGAGCAGACGCGGATCCTGATCAATCTCCAGCAGCAGTACGAGGTGTGGATGGAGGCCGAACGCGCGCTCGCGGCGATGCCCTACAACCTCGTTCGCAAGGAAGTGAATGGCCATAGCTATCTCTACGAGGTCAAGGACCGGGCCAACAATGCCCGAAGCCTTGGCCCCTGGTCGGGGGAGCGGGCGGCAACCCTCGAAGCCTACAAGACCGAAAAAACGCAGTGGAAAGAGCGCCGCGATGCCAGCAAGGAGCGCCTCGATGAAACCTGCCGGCTTTACCGTTCGCTGAGGCTCCCACTCATGGCGAACTCGGCCGGCGCAATCGTGCGCGAAGCCGATCGCCGCGGCTTGCTCGGCACCAAGCTGATCGTGGTCGGCACCAACACGATGCCGGCCTATCATATCGAGGCCGCGGGACTGATCCGCGAATTGCCCGACGAAACCCAGGATTGCGACCTTGCCTGGACAGGCACCGAGCTCGACGAAGGCAGCCAACCTATCTGGGAGATGCTGAAGGCGGTCGATTCAACTTTCACGATCAATACCGAGCGCAGCTTCCAGGCACGAAATGCCCAGGCCTACGAGGTCGAAATCCTCGCGGCGCCCTCCCGCATCGGCACGATCTTCCGCACGGATCGTCCGATGCCGATTCCGCTTCCGGAACAGGAGTGGCTGCTCAATGGCCGTTCGGTCGACCACGTCGTCGTATGCCGTGACGGCCAGCCTGCACGCATCGTGGCTCCCGATCCCAGATGGTTTGCATTGCAGAAGTTATGGATGGCCGAGCAGACCAAGCGAAATGCGCTAAAACGGCCAAAAGACCGCAAGCAGGGAATCATGCTCCTCGACGCGGTCAAACAGGCAATGCCGCTCTATCCGGTCAATGACGCATTCGAAGCTGCGTTGCCGGGCGAACTGTCGCCGCTGTTTGATCGGTGGAAACTGGGCAACCTGTAAGAGGGACCCCGCCTCCTTGCGTCACCCCTTGGCGATGGACTCTTGCAGCATTGGCGCAGCGCGGTATGATTCGCATGCGGACCCAGGACATCCGGTGACGGGCCCGTAGGATCATCCTGCCGGGCATCAACACGTCCGACCATGGTGGTCGGTCGGCCGGACCTCGCCACGGCGCGGATCATGGCGACATCCCAGTCGAATGACGCTCCGGCGCGCGCCGGAGCGCGTCTACGCCGGCCCACGGGCCACACGGCGCCATGCCTCCTTTCAGTGCCGAACCCCGGTTCCATGATCGGGAAGATGCAGCGGCAGCACCCGCCGAGACGCGCACAGAGACGGACGGGGCACAGCCTCGATCCGCCGACAATGCGGCAATGCTCGAGGAAGTCTACAGGACCGAAGCGCCCGGGCTTGCCCGATACTTTCGCGCGCGCCTGCGGCAAAGCGACGATGCCGCCGATCTCGTTCAGGAAGCCTTCGCAAGGCTCGCCGGCTTCATGGCCCGAAATACGCTGCCCCGCCCCGGAGCCTATCTGCAGCGCATCGCGCGCAACCTGCTCTACGACCGGTCGAAGCGCCTCGAGGCGAGGCTCGCTCCCTTTCACCTTCCCATCGGTGAGCGCACCGAGCCTGCGGTCGATGCCGATCAGGCCCATGCGATCGAGGCTGCGGATGTGCTACGCCTCTACCGCCAGGCGCTGGCGCAACTCCCCGAGAAGACGCGGCAAGTGTTCCTCCTTCACCGGGTCGAGGAACTGACCTATCGCGAGATCGGCATGAAGCTCGAAATCTCGATACCGACGGTGCAATACCATGTCGCGCGCGCGCTCGCGCATATCGACGCCGCTCTGGAACGGGGATGACCGAGGCTTGGGACCTGCCTGCCTCGCGCGGTGGCCTGCGCGACGAAGCGGCCGACTGGTTCGCCGTCATGCGCGGCCCCGATGCGGAGGCGCGGCGCGGCGAATTCGAGGCCTGGCTCGACGCCCATGCGATCCACCGCGAGGCCTATAACCGGATAGCCGAGACCTTCAGCCTCGGAAAAGCGCTCAAAGGCACGGGCCTGGATGAACAGGTAAGCCAGCCCGCTTCGCCGGCCGGCGACGGCAAGGCCGCCCGGATGGCCTGGGCCTCGGCACTGCTGCTGATCGCGGCCGTTGCCGCAGCCATGGTCTGGGCCGTCATGCGGCAGACCCAGGCTTTCGCGCCCGCTACCCAGGTTGCGGCGATGGGCGCTCCAGAACAGCGGCTCGAGACGCAGATCGGCGAGATCAGGCAGTTCCGCCTTGCAGATGGATCGGTCGCCACGCTCGATACCGATAGTGTGCTGCTCGTCTCGCTTCGCGGCGGCAGCCGAGATCTCACCTTGATCAAGGGAAGAGCGCGCTTCTTTGTAGCGCATGAAAAGCGGCCATTCCTCGTCACCGCAGGCGGGGGAACCGTAAGAGCCGTCGGCACCGTATTCGATGTGAACCTGGGCTCAGGAGGGCGGGTGGATGTCCGGCTCCTCAAGGGTGTCGTGCTGGTCGACGTGACGGGCCGTGCCGCCCTTGGCGGACAGGTGAGACGGCTCGATCCCGGGCAGGCCCTTGCTTTCGGCGGAACGGCGGCGCCCGCCTTGTCCAGCTCGGGCAGACCCAGCGACGCCAACTGGCCGTCTGGGCTCAGGGATTTCGACGGCGTGCGGGTTGCGGACGTGATCCAGGACGCCAATCGCTACGCGACAATTCCTCTCCGCGCCGCGACCGCCGACATCGGGGAGACGCGGATTTCCGGGGCGTTCCGGATCGACGACAGTGCGGCGCTGGCCGCCAATATTGCCGATGTGCTCGGCCTTGCCGAGCTAGCGGACGGACGCGAGATCACGCTGATGCGTGAGTGCCCGCCCGAGCCCCAAAAAAATTGCAAGGCCCCCCTCATAATCCAGGATCGCGCGTCGTTGACGCCCCACCCGCGCCATTTGCGGCGCATGAGACAAGGTGGGGGCGACAATGAAAAAGGTAGGAGTTGAGGGACTATTTGCCGGCGCGGCGTGCCTCGCGATCGCGGCGGCATCAACCGCAACGGCGGCGCCGGAACAGCGGCGTGAATTTCATCTCGAAGAGCAGGACCTCGGGGCTGCGCTCCGCGCGCTCGGCCAGGCATCGGGCGGCCAGATCATCTTTCCCGCCGACGCCGTCGCGGGAAAGCGCAGCCCGCGGCTCGATGGCAGCTACACGCTCAAGGAAGCTGTCGACCTCCTCTTGCGCGGGACCGGCCTCGTTGCCCTCGACCGCAGAGGATTGATCCTTATCCGGGGGCGAGTTTCGCCGGCCGAAGTAGACACCTCGGCCGAGCATGACGAGATCGTGGTCACTGGGTCGCAGATCCATGGGGTCCCGCCCGTGGGATCGACCGCGAAAGAGATTACCCGCGCCGATCTCGACAAGTCGGGCTATGTGACGGTCCAGCAGGTCCTCCAGAAATTGCCGCAGAACTACGGCGGCGGCGTCAGCGAGACGACCTTCGGCATCAGCAATTTCAACGGCGCCACGAACGGAACCTGGGGCGGCGCGAGCGTCAATCTGCGCGGGCTCGGAGTGAGCTCGACTCTGGTGCTCGTGAATAGCCATCGGCAGCCTGCCGGGGCCTATGGCTCCTTCACCGACATCTCGTTGATTCCGACGACGGCGATCGAGAGCATCGAGGTCCTCGCCGATGGCGCGTCGGCGATTTACGGCTCGGACGCGGTCGCCGGCGTCGTCAACATCGCGCTCAGGAACAAGTTCGAAGGCGCGGAGACCCGGGCGCGCTACGGGACTGCCGACGGCGATTTCAGCGAAGTGCAGGCGAGCCAGATCTTCGGGCGCGGTTGGGCAACCGGCCATTTCGTCGTCGCCTACGAATATTATCGCCGCGGCAACATGCTGACGAGCAAACGGGCCTTCGCGAGCGAGGACCTGCGGCCTTTCGGCGGCGGCGACTACCGGTCGGGCTATGCCAATCCGGGCACGATCGTGGCGGGAGGACGGCTTTTCGCCATTCCTGCGGGGCAGGACGGCACCGCGCTCACGCCATCGGCGCTGATCGCCGGGCAGTCCAACCGGCGCGACAGCCGCGAGGGCGCCGATCTGCTGCCCAAGCAGCAGCGCCATTCCGCATACGCCTCGCTCGAGCAGGAGGTCAGCCCAAGCATCACGCTGTTCGGCAATGCGCTCTACGCAAGCCGTAAGTTCCGCCGGCTCTACAGCCAGGCGGACTCGCAGACGGCGATCACGGTGCCCACGACGAACCCGTTCTATGTCGATCCCATTGGCACGGGCCGGCCGATCAGCGTGCGCTACAGCTTCGTCGACGACTTCGGACAACCGGTGCGCGTGGGAACCGTCAAGGCGTTCACCGGCACGGCCGGCGCCCGCCTCGAGCTTGGCCGATGGCGGGCCGACCTCTCCGGGGTCTATGGGACCGAGCGCGATAGCCAGACGACGCTCAATGTCCGCAACAGCGCTCGTCTCGCCCTGGCGCTCGCCGATACCAACAGGGCGACGGCCTTCAATCCCTTCGGCGACGGATCGCACACGAACCCGGCGACGATCGACAGTGTTCGGGGCTCCTACGCTTACCGGACTCGCAATGAATACTGGTCTGCGACGGCGAAGGCCGACGGTCCGCTGTTCTCGCTGCCCGGCGGCGATGTGAAGCTCGCCTTCGGCACCGAGTACCGCGAGGAAAAGATGACCTCGACCGAGACGCTCGATACGGCATCGCTCACCCCGGTGAATTCGGTGCGAACCGACTTTCCCGGCGGTCGCAACGTCCTTGCCGGCTACGGCGAACTCTACATCCCGATCTTCTCGGAGGAGAACGAGCGAGCCGGCCTGCACAGGCTTGCGCTGTCGGTGGCAGGGCGCATCGAGCGCTACAGCGACTTCGGGACCACTACGAACCCGCGCGTCGGACTCACCTGGGAGCCGCTCGAAGGTGTTCGCCTTCGCGGGACCTTCGGCAAGAGCTTCCGCGCGCCGCTACCATCGGAGATAGCGCAAGGTCCGCTCTATAACGGCTACCTCGCCTATCAATTGCCCGACAGCAGCAGGGCGGCCGGCTTCTCCAATGTCCTGCTCGTTCTGGGCAACGATCCCAACATGGGGCCGGAGAGAGCAACGACCTGGACGGCGAGCGTCGATCTCGAGCCCAAGGCGCTTCCTGGCCTTGCCCTGACCCTGACCTGGTACAGCGTAAGCTACAAGGACCGCATCACCGACGTCACCGCCGACGCGTTCAACTTCCTCGAGAAGCGCAGCATCTATGCGCCCATCATCAATGAGCAGCCCACGGCGGCGCAGATCGCCGACCTGTTCGGACGACCCGAATTCTCCAACCCTTTCGGCCTCGCCGAGACCGACATCACTGCAATCATCAATGCGCAGCGCCAGAACCTGTCCTCGGTCAAGCAGTCGGGGCTCGATTTCGACCTGCGCTATGATTTCAAGCTGGGAAGCGGCTCAGCCCAGGCGGGTGTCGACGGCAGCTATATCTTCCATATCGACCAGGCGATCACGTCCTCTGCAGCCGCGCAGAACGTGGTCAATTCGGTGGGGAATCCTCTTGACCTGCGTCTGCGCGGGCGCCTGAGCTGGAACCGCGGCGGTTTCGGGGCCGCGGCCTTCGTCAACTACAGCGGCGGCTACCGCAACACGTTGCTGGCGAGCGAGCCCAAGATCTCGTCTTGGACCACGGTCGATCTCCAGCTCAGCTATGAATTTACGGAGAAGCGCGGCCCCTTGGGCGGCCTGTCCATCTCGCTCGGCGCGACCAACCTGTTCGACCGCGATCCGCCCTATGTCGAATACTACAACGGCGACACGGCGATCGGCTACGATCCTGAGAACGCCGATCCGCTGGGCCGCGTCATCTCGCTGCAGGTCACCAAAAGATGGTGAAACACGGTAAGGCCGGGGCCGCGATCGCCGCAGCCCTTGCTTTCGGCTCCGCCCCGGCACTCGCTGGGCCTACTGTGAGGGAGATCACCGAGCTAACCGACATATCGGGGCTCGCGATCTCTCCCGATGGCGAGTGGCTCGCCTATCGCGAAGAGCATCCCTCGATCGAAGTGAACCGGGTTCTCACCAGCTGGCACGTCGCGCGCCTTTCGGGTCGCACCCCCGCGCGCGTAGCAGACGGCGGCGAAGCGATTTTCGACGGGGAGTTCTTCTCGTCTGAGGCGCCGCTTTGGTCGAAGGACGCGCGCTGGATCTACTACCGCGCTCTCTTCGGCGGCGAGGTGCAAGTCTGGCGAGCCGCAAGAGACGGCAGCGCAGCCGAGCAGGTAACCCACGACGACGCGAACGTCCTTGCCTTCCAGCTGCGGGATGACGGCACGGTCATCTACCGCGTCGGTGCGACCCGCGCAGCGGTCGCCGACACGGAAGAGCGAGAGTATGACGATGGCATCCGCTTCGACCGGACGATCGAACCGGGGCAGGCCATCTTCCGGGGGGGCAATGATCAACGGGCGCCGCGCGACGCAGCGCCTGTCCGGTAGCTGGTTCGACCGGCGGGGACTGCTCGGGGAGAGTCCGCCCCGCTACCGCGTTGTCCCTGCCGGCTCAGCCGAGGTCCGCGATGCGCTCCCCGCAGAAATCGCAGCCTGGGCCGCTGGTGCACCGGCAGCCTATGGAGAAAAGCAGCGCATAGCGAACCGCGATGCGAGCCTCATCGCAGAGCTGACATTGACGGGGCCGAAGGCAGGCCTGTCGGTCACGTTGTCCACCGAGGGTTCTAGCCGTCCCTGCCCGCCCGAACTTTGCCGCAAAGGTCGCCCGCGCGGCGCTGCCTGGCTCGCGGACAGTCAGACTCTGCTCGTCACTGTCACCGACGCGTTCAAGGCGCAGTCGCTCTTCCGCTGGGACGTCCGGCAAAACAGGTCGAGCCTTCTCGCGCAAGGACCTGGCCTGATCGGCAGTTCGCGCAGCGTCGCTTCGACCTGCGCGATCGCGCCAACTCTCGTCGCATGCGTCGTAGCCGATCCGGACAAGCCGCCGCGCATCGATGCGATCGATCTCAAGACCAAATCACGCCGCACAGTCGCCGCGCCCAATGCCACCTTGCCGGGCATTAGGGCCAAAGCGATCGAATGGCAGACACCTGGCGGACAGAGGTTCACCGGCCAATTCATGGCCCCGACGCAGCCGGTCACTTCTCCTCCGCCCCTTTTCATCACCTACTACCAGTGCCGAGGCTATCTTCGCGGCGGGACCGGCGACGAATGGCCACTCGCTGCCCTGTCCGATGCCGGGATAGCCGTGCTGTGTATCAACGCAGTGACCCAGGAAGACCTCGGCAGAAAGCCCGATGCCGTCGCCGACTACAAGCTCGCCCTCGAAGGGATCACGAGCATAGCCAACCAGCTTGCGCGCCGCGGCGAAATCGACCGGACTCGGATCGGCATGGGCGGTCTGAGCTTCGGCGGCGAGGTAACGGCCTGGACCGCGATGCATTCGGACCTGCTCAAGGCCATATCGCTTTCATCGGTCCTGTTCGAACCAGCCTATTATTGGTTCAACGGCGCACCGGGGCGCGATGCCCATGCAAAACTTCGCGAATGGTGGGGTCTTGGCGCTCCCGCCGAGACTCCGGACCGGTGGAAGGAAGTATCGCCGGCGCTCAATACGGACCGCATCAAGGCGGCCGTTCTCATGCAATTGCCCGAGCAGGAATATCGCTACAATCTCGAGCTGATCGCAAAGCTCTCCGAGGCGCAGAAATCCACCGAAGTCTACATCTTTCCTGACGAGCCCCACGTGAAGTTTCAACCCCGACACAAGCTTGCGGTCTATGAGCGCAATCTAGCCTGGTTCAAGCGCTGGCTGCTGCCGAACGCCAAGACCGATGCAGGATTTCGTGTTCCGACAAACAAATGAACCGCGTCGTCGCGGCAAATTTCGTGCCGTCATTCAGACCGCCTTAACGCGTCGATTGCATTGACGGTCTTGCGATTGTCATTAGACACGAAACATCCAAAATGGAGCAAACCGACGTGGCCGACGCACCTTCCGACTCTGGTATTCTCGAGCTCGCGACCGAGCTCACTATTGCCTGGCTTTCCAATCCGAACACGAGAGCACCCGCGGACGAAGTACCCTCGTTCCTCCAAACCATGCACGATGCAGTAACGAAACTGGCCGCGCCAAAACAGCCGGCCGAGGAAGCCGAGCCGGCAGGCGAATATTCGCCGGCCGTGTCAGTCCGCCGCTCGCTCGCGTCGAAGGATCACATCCTCTCTTTGATCGACGGCAAGCCGTACAAGACCTTGAAGCGCCACCTTTCCGGGCATGGCCTGACCCCGGCCGAATATCGCCAGCGCTACAACCTCAAGGGTGACTATCCAATGGTCGCCGAGAACTATGCGAACATGCGCCGCACGCTGGCCAAGTCGATTGGCCTGGGCCGCAAGCCGGGCACAAAGGTTGCACCCAAGGCGCCCGCCAAGTCCGCGGCAAAGCCCGCAGGCCGGGCGAAAAAGCCTGCGGCCACGAAGGTTGCCGAGTAATTCTTGAGGGTCCGCGCGGCGCTGGCGGCGCGGACCCAAAAGAAAGCGCCCGTCCGCCGAGTTGCGGACAGGCGCTTAAAGTCAAGGTCTTCGAATCTTTCGAAACTAAGCCCTTCGGGTCGCGCAACCAAGGTAACAGGTGGCGCCCGCCAACATTGTACAAACGCGACACCCGCGTTAGTTTATATTAGCCGTTGAGCTTGTCCTTGACTGCCTTGGCCGGCGCGAACGAAAGCTTCTTCGAAGCGGCGATCTGGATCGTCGCGCCTGTGGCAGGGCTGCGGCCTTCGCGGGCGGCAGATTCTTTGACTTTGAATTTGCCGAAGCCATTGAGGGAAACTTCCTCACCCTTGGCAGCGGCATCTGCGATGGCGGTGAACACGCCGTCGACGTACTTGCGCGCATCCGTCTTAGTGAGGCCATTCGAGGCGGCGAGCGCCTCGGCGAGATCTGCATTGTTCATCGGTCATCCTCCTCTTGCGGGAGCGAACGGCTTAGTGGGACCGTTCTTGAGCGGTCTACTGCCGCCGCCCAAGTAATCCTCAGAAATCCGAACACATGCAGCGAAATATACGGACTTAGAGGTGGGTCTGCCCGACCTCGCCTTCCATCAAGGAGCTTCTAGGCCCAGGCGCGGCACCATGTTTCATAGCCGGCCAATTCGATGAGCCGGTAGTACTGCTTGTCGGTGAGAATGACCTGCGCGGCGAAATAGTGCTCGATCGCCTGCGCATCGACGAGACCTTGTGCGGCAAGATAGCCGCCGAGGAGATGATCTCTGATCGCGGTGCGATAGGCGCTGAACAGCTGGGCGAACATGCCGTCGAGCGCGCCCTTCTGCCGGCGCGCAAGAAGGGCCGAGGGCATAAAGCCTCCGAACGCCCGGCGTGAATAGGCTCGGTCGCGTCCACCGCCAATCCATTCCCAGGTCGGCATGCCCAGGCAGTGCTCCACGATAGGCCCGGACAGGAGCGGAAACTTGAGGCGCCCCTGCCGTCCCCGCGCATAGCCCTCGAGGCACGGCAGAATTCCGATCAGCGACCTCACGTGACGCGCCGTGCCCGGCCGGGTCATGTCTACATCGGCGAGCCAGGGATGCTCGATATCTTGCACATTGCGGAGCGCCCGGGCGAGGAAGTCGATTTCGGGTTCCCATCGCGGTGCCCGGTCCCGCCACCACGAACGGTAGATTGCGCGGCTGGCGACCTCGATCTGCCCGGCGCCGGTTATCGCAGCAACGTCCCGAACCGCACGCCAGGCAGCAGCGGGCGATCGCCGGCATCGCCATAGATCGACGATCGGCACCACGGAGAACGTCGCGAAGAAGACGTTGTCGCCGCCTCCACCGCTGATGAAGCTGTCGCAGCCGAGATCGGCGGCCACCGCCTCGACAAGGCTGTCCATGTGCTGCGCGAGGATATGGGGCCCCGGTTGAACCGTCCGGACCGCCGGCGGGCGGGCAACATCGATGTCTTCGACGCGCATCGCTATTTCGGCGAGGCAGGCGCCCGCGGCCTCTGCCGCGATCCGGGCGTAGAGGCGCTCGTCACCGTCCGCCGCCGAACTCACCAGGGTCACGGCCTCGAAATCGGTGCCAGCCTCCGCGAGGCAATGCGCGAGGACCGAGGAGTCGAAACCGCCGGAGAGTTCGAGCAACGGATGCGACCCGCGAGCGGTCTGGGCGACACAGTCCATGATGACGCGCCGCAGCGCCTCGGGCTCGCCGCGTGCTACTTGCCCGCTGCGCTGAGGCGTGAACGACCAGGGATTCCACCAGGTCGTGGTCCGCTGTCCTTGCAGCGAGCAGGTGTCGAAGGTCCCCGGCAGGATTTGTGCGATCCCCGAAAGACAGGAGCGCCTGCGCGGAAAAGTCGACCTCGTCAGAAAGGCGCCGAGTTCCTCGACGTCGATCGCGGGTTTCTCCTCAGCAAGCGCCAGTCCGATATCGAGCGACGAGGCGTACAGTCGCTCGTTCGAAGCAGGCTCAAACACGAAGACGCGGGCCGTACCGAAAAGCGCCGGCGCTATTTCGACCTGCGGCTCGGGCCAGGTGCGAAGCGCTATGGAACAAAAGTCTCCCCAAAGACCGCCGAGCAGCGAGGCGATGCCGGATAGTCTCGTCGGGACAGCATCCTTTCGCTCGAAGGCATCGCCGAAGAAGAAGGCTTCGCCCTCACCGCAGGCTCTGCGCGCGTAGCTGCATCCGGGCTCCACCAGGAGAACGCAGACAGCATTGCGGGCGATTTCCACCATGCCCAGACCGCGGGCGCGAGCGAGCGCCCGATCGAGGCCGCCGGCATCTTCTTCCGAGGGCCCGGTCGATGCGAGCAATGCGAAGCCGCTCACGGCGCGGCGTCTCGAACGAAGCGGATCGGCGTGAACTGGCGGACGGTTTCGAGATCGTCGTTGAGAACGGCTCCGCCGTCTTCGACCCAGCAATGCGCCGCGAATGGTCCCAGCTTCACGCCGACGACGAGGACATAGGGTGCGCCCACGCCTGCGAGCCCGCGGACCAGGGCAAGGGATGCCGGCAGGCATGTGCCATTGAAGGGAAGGAGCGATCTGGCCCAGCGGTGGGCATCGATGACCGCTTCTGCCTGCGCCCGGCGAACAGCACTGCCTGATTTTGCTCGGAGGGTGGCCCAGCGCAAAGACCGCGCGAAGCCGCCGAACTTCACGATGACCAGGGCGGCGAGATAGAGACAGGTAGCTCGCCACCTCTCTTTCGCAAGGACCAGCGCCCCGTGTTTCGAGCTGCTGGAATAGTCGCGTGTCGGCAGCTCGAACTGGTGCCGGTCGACATAGACGGCCCCCGCGAAGCGATCGCCGGTGAGCGCGGTCCCGGGGACATGCGGGCGCGGGTTCTCTTCCTTGCCGGCCAGGTTCGCGAGGATCTGCTCGCCGCGTCGCGGGCCAAGCGCAAAATAACGGTCCGTCTCTATGTCGAGGACGATGACGGTCTCGCCCAGAATACAAAAGGAAAGTGTCGGGGATGCGGTGTAGTGCGGCGCACCAAGGACGGGGTCGGGCTGGGACATGGCGCGTGAGGCAAGCGCGGGCACGCCCGCGCCTGCCCCCTACCGATCAGTCGTTGCTGATGCCGATGACGCGCTTGGCGATGCCTTCGCCCTGGCCCTGCTCGAGACCCTTGGTCTCTTCGCTGGCGACGCCCAGCTCGACGACGTCGAGATCGGTCAGTTCGTGTTCGCGGTCCATGAGTACCTCCATCTTTCGGCCGAACCATTCAGCCGCGCCAAGTGTAAGTCCGACGCAATTTCATCTCTCAGCAGATAAGGTCTCACCGCGGCGACTAACGTGGCGGCAAACAGCCTGCATCCTGATCGGCCGCGTACGAGGCACCTGCGTGAACCAAGGGAAGTCAAAGACTTGGGGCGCGCCCGAGCGGCAGGTGGAGCGCCGCCACCAGCTCCGAAATTCTCCGCAGCCGCCGGCGATGATAGGCCCAAAGCGCGCGCAGGAGGTCCTGACCTGAACCTTGCTCGGTCAGAGCCTGAACTTCGGCCAGCTCATCCTCGATACCAGGCATCACCCAGCTTTCGCGGAGTCGCGCGCCGTGGAGGCGCTCGCCTGCCGAGCGAATCGCGGCCAGGATTTCGCCATTGGCGGAACGGATCGCAATCCGCTCGAAGAGGCCGCGTGTCATCGCCGCCGTGTCGGTGAACACGGTTGGGCCCATGATCAAAGGCCTGCGGTCGAGAGGGATCTGGTCGCCCGTGCTGACCGCGTTACGCACAAGCTGCCCGTGCCAGAAATAGAGCTCGCGAAGCGAACCTTCGGTCACCTCGGGTATCCTAAAGCCGCCGCCGGCATTGAGCCCGAGCATACGCTCGCCGACCAGGCGATGCGCGGCCGCGCGCACGGGCGTGATGCTGACACCGAAATCGGCGGCAATTCGCCTCTCGACGAGTACTTCGCTGGGCGCGAAGACGCCGCTCATCACCTCGCGCTTGAGGGATGCGTAAATCCGTTCCGAAGTTACGGGATCGGCGGCCATAGCTTGGCGACCGTCAGTCCTTCGGATCCATAAGCGGGATCGCCCGCAGCGCTTGACGAGACTGCGCGGCGGACTGGTGTTCGTAAAGAATGCTGAGGCAGGCGCGCTCGGCGTCCCACAGGTCGTCCAGCATCAGAAGCTCTCGCGGTACGGGCATATTGTGCTCCACGAACAGGAGAGGCACGAAGATATGCGCGGTCGACATGCCGAGCGCGTGGGCGCAGCGGATGTGGTCCTCGAGGGCCGAACTCGCGATGCCCGCCTCGATCTCGCGCAGCCAGCGCGAGGATCGGCCGACGGCAGCGGCAAGCATTGCTTGAGATATCCGGTCCCTCCGGCGGCGCGTCTCAATGCGCTTCCCAGAGTTTTGCTTGATAAGTGAAATTACGGAAGCGCCATCACTACTCGGCAGTATTTGAGGCAACATGCAGGTCCCCCTGACGATGGCTCAAAGCTCCCAGAAAGCATTTACCCGACGCGTGAAAGTTGATGCAAAAGACATCGACCGTCAAATACAATTAGTCTCGCGTGCGAGAGTATTTTTCCCGAGCGCGCATAGGATCAAGATGCGACGTGCTCCGGGCGGCCTTCTTGATCGTCCTGGCGCAGCTTGTTGTAGGCCCGAAGCAATTGGGTGTCACCAGCTTCACGCATCAAGGAAAGCCCGGCCAGAAAGATGCGCCAGGTCTGCGGCTGCGCGGGGACAACATCGAGTTCGGCCACCTGCGCCGCGAGCTGAGCCGTGAAAACGGCAAGGCTGGGGGAGGTGCCGACGAAACGTATCTCGCCGCCGGCGAAACCAGCGAGCTCACGTGAAGCGAGCTCCGCGGCGAGTTCATCGAGCGATACGGCTTCGAGCATTGTGACCGCGGTCCGAAGCGTCATCCCGTAGGGCAACAGATCGGCGGCCAGGCGGCACAGCCGGCCATGGCACTCGATGAAGAGGATGATCCCGGCCCGAGAAAGCTTCAGCTTGTAAGCCCGTGACGGTCGCGTCGCCATTTGGGTCTCCGATCCTGAGTGTCTGCAAAGCGCCCGATTCGCGAAGCTGATCGCTGCGGGCGCTCAAGGCGGCGCGAAACCGCCTCGCAAAAACGGAAATAGAGTGCCGCTTCGAGGAACGCCGCTTCCACTAGCTGGAAGCCCGTTACCCTCGTTCGGCACCCGGTTGCCCTGCGTCTTGCGGGGCTGGGGTTCGCGCCGTCATGCCCTGGTTCACACCAGAATGCGGTGACGGCGAGCTTACCCGAACGACCAAAGCTCCCCCGCCTGAACCGATCCTCATCGACCGGCGCCCGCGCGCCGCAATGGAGAACCGTGCCATGCCTAGCGGCATCCGCAGATCCATGGGCCCTGTCGTCTCGATGGCCCTTCTTATGCCGCCAGTCGCCGCCTCGGCGCAAGAAGGCGCGGCAACTGGCCAAGCCAAAGGTCAGATCGTGACCGAGGCCGCCGGCAGCTTCGTCATTCGCAGCGCTGGCGAAGCGCCGCCGCTACCGCCCGCGGCGTTTCGGCTGGGCAGGACGATCCGGATCGACGCGGCCCTCATCGTGCGGACGCAAGCCGTCCGCAGCCGGGCCGCGCGCGCAAACCCCAGGGCCACCACGGGAGGCATTCATGAAACACGCTAGATATTGGCTCCCGGCAATTCTGGCCGCAGCCGCGTTGTCCGCCCAGGCTCAGAGCCAAATAGCGACGCCGGCAGCCGCCTCCGATCGGATACCCTGAGCGCAGCGGGCGAAGACGCCCAGCGCCAGCTGCAACAGAGCTTCGCGAACCTCAAGTTCGAGCACTTTGCCGCCTCCCCGGTCAAAGGCCCGATCTACCAGGCTATGGCCGGCGGCCGCCTGCTCTACTACGCGCCGGAAAGCGAACACCTGATTTTCGCGGCGGTCTACGACCGGGGCGGCATCAACCTCACCGCGCTCGCCGAAGAGCAAGCGGCTCGCCGCAAGGTCGCGAAGGTCGATACGAGCAAGGCGCTCGCCATCGGGCCCGCGGACGCGCCGACGGTGATCGAGTTCACCGATCCCGAATGTCCCTATTGCCGCGCGCTAGACCGCTTCTGGTCGGCGAAGGCGGCCGAGGGCAAGCCGGTCCGGCGGCTCATTCTGTTCGTAACCGGCATTCACGCCCGGGCCGCGGCCAAGGCCGAGCATATTCTCTGTTCGAGCGACAGGGAGGCTGCCTTCAAGGCGGTCTACGAAGGCGCGGCGCCCGAGAAGCTCCTCACCTGCCCCGAAGGCCGCGCCAGCCTGGAGGCTCACACCAAAGTCGTCGCGGAAACCCAGATCGGCGGGACACCGACGCTCATCGCCGGCGGCCAGGTCATCTCGGGTTTTCGCCAGGGCGAGCTCGAGGCGTTCCTCGGCGCCGCAGGTCCCAAAGCCGCTGCAAAGGCGCTCACCAGTGCTCCGCGCTGACCGCGCCCTCCCCCTCCCTCCGCCATGCAGCGGCGAGCCCGTTGGCCTCGCCGGGCCTGCAGCCGGCCGGCGGCACGCCATGCCCGATGGCCGCGGCTCACTGGAGCCGTCCGACACGGCCATCGTCCGACAGGCCTTCGTGCCTGAGCGGCAGGCATCGCCAACGGACGGCTCCGATTTCCGGAGTACCCCTATGATCAAAGCACTCAGGCGAGCCACGTTTCGAGGCGCCGACTATTCGCTGATGGCTCTGGCCGCTCTCATGGTGACGATGGGCGCAGCCAATGCCTTCACCGCGCCTGCGGCCGGCGACCTTGGCTACGACATCTACGACATCGTCGTGAACCAGGGCGTCAAGGGGCCGTTGGGCTTCGTCGGCGGCGTAGCCGCATTCCTGTTCGGCGTCAGCCGGCTGTTCTCGAACATCATGATCGGCATTCCGACGATCGTGGCGGCGGTCTGCCTGATCAAGGCGGACTCGATCCTCCAGACCTTCGGAATGCTGATCTGATCGACTGGCGAAGCGCGGGCTCAGCGCATGGAGCCCGTGCCCGCCTCACCTGCCAGCTGGCGCCAATCGGTTCGCGGTTGTCGGCTGCTGGATCTGACCTCCCCCCTTCGGTGAGGTCTTGAAGCAGAAGGAGAAGGGCATTGGACGAGCGTCTGCCTCAGTACCTCCACCGGCCGGTTCAGATCCTGTGGTTCGGATCGGACGAGTTCGTGCTGGTCATGTCGAGCGTGTTCGTTGCCGCGATCGTCGGCGGACTCATCGGCTGGATGCTCATCGCCGCCCTTCTCCTTTTCCTGCCCTGGAAACGCTCGAAGCCGCGCGGGTTCCTGCCGCACCTCGCCTGGCGCTGGGGCCTGCTCAGCTTCCGCAATTATCCGGGTCCGACCCAGACCCGCTTCTTCGAGTGAGGAGGCCCATGTCGTTCTTCAACCGCCACACCGGCCCGGAAGCCGATCCGCTGCTCGGCAAGCCGCCGAGCTTCGGCATCCACCGCTACCTGCAAGGGAGCTCGAACCTCTTCGAGGAAAACCGGCTCCTCAAGTTCGCCATTGTCGGACTGCTCGGGATCACGGTCGTGCTCGCCGCCGCCCAATACTCGAGCGACCAAAACAGGCGCACGGTGATCGTACCCTTCGGGGCCGGCGGCGACCTATACGTGACGGGCAATACACCCTCGCCGACTTACCTGCGCGCAATCACGCGCAACATCGTCGCACTGTCGGGGACTTACTCGGCCTATTCGGCGGACCGGCAGTTCCAGGAACTGCTGAGCATCGCGCACCCATCGGCCTACAATGGAATGCGCGATACCTTCAACGCGCTGATCGACGAGCTCTCGGAGAACCCGACACTCTCGATCGCGACTTACATCCGCTCGGATCAGCCAATCACCTGGACGGCCAGCGAGATCCTCGTGCCGGTCGAGAAGGTGCGCGTCATCGGCGGGGTCATCCGCAAGTTCCGCGGCAATCTTCGCATTGCCTACCTCGTCGACAACGGCCGCTTCTGGCTTGTCCGCCTTTCCGAGGAGAAATTCGATGCCGACGTCCAATAGGGGGGCGCTTGCAGCGGCGCTTTGCGCCCTCGCCGTCTCGTCCTCGCTCTTCATGGCGACGCTCGCAAAGGCGCAAGCGGTCACCGCCCTGCCCGACCAGGTCAGCAACATCCGCCTCTCCAACCGCGACATCAATCACTTGGTGTGCGTCGGGGGCGATATCGAGGACGTGAAGTTCTCGGCCGAGAAAGCCATCGCCGTCGAAAAGGCCGGCTCCGACGCCTGGATCAAGTTCCTGGTCAAGGAGACCGACGACGCCGGCATGGTGACGAGGAGCTACGTCACCGCGCCATCGGAATTCTTCGTCTCCTGTGGCGGCGCGATCTATCCGCTCTACGCTGAGCCCTCGGACATTCCCGCCCAGACCGTCACCTTGACCCCCGGTGCGGGTCAGCGCGCGAAGGCAAACGAGGATCTTCTAGACCCGCTCGCCCCCCGAGGAACGCGCTGTCTCGATCACACTATCGATGCTGCAGGAGCGGATCCCGGCAAGCTTCGCCGACGTCGCGCCCGCACGGCAGCTGATCGCGCTGGCCGGACTGGGCGGTCTTCTCATCCGCGAGCGGCGGCGCGTCGAGATCGAAGGCTCCGGGCTTTCAGCGTCCGAATACAGGATCGACGCCAATGCCGACACCGAGCTCGACGAACGCCGCTTCCTCGACCGGACCTTCGGCACCCGCATCTATGCGGTCAGCCTCGACCGCCTGGCGCTCAAGGCAGGCGAAGCTGCCCGCCTGATCGTCGTGCGCCAGGGAGACACGCAGTGAGCGGCCCCCATGAAACCCGGCACGGCGCCCCAAGCAGCGACGACGCCATGCACGAAGCCGCGGATCTCAGCGACGCCGGCCCCGGCACCCACAATTCGGGCACGCGCAAGTCAGTTACCCGCCCGCCATGGCTAGACAGCCCGGAGGGCGAGTCGCCTGCCAGCGGTCCATTCGATCTCAAGGCGCGGTGGGCGGCTCTAACCTCGCTTCAAAAGCTGCGTGCGCGGCAGGCAGGGATCGCCGCCATCGTCGCCCTGGTCGGCTGGGGCCTCTACGCCGCCTCGACGGCGAACGACGCCCCAGCGCTGCAGGTGCCGACGGCCTCGAAGCTCGACATGGGCGCAGGCCTGCGCGGGGACAGCCTCGAGACCAAGCTGCGCGGCGATCTCAAGAAGGTTCTCGATGGCCAGGACCTGCTCGGCGAGCGCATCACCGCGATCGAGGAAGGCAAGATCGGGCCCGGCACGCACGCTGGATCAGTTGGCGATGCCAGAGACACTGAGGGCGCTCTGCCCTCGGCGCTCCCAGGCAGCGCACCGTCGCTGCCTCCGCCGCCCAGCGACGCCGAAATCGGCGCTTCGGCTGGTTCTATCCCGCCGCCGCCCGTGACGAGCGCACCGCCTGCGCCTCCCGCCCCGCCCGTCGAAAAAACGGTCGGCGCCATCGGTGCTGCCGCGGCGACGCTCGTGCCGGCAAATGGCGAAGGAGCGGGCGCGGCTGCCAAAAAAGAATCGGACGATCTATTTGCCGCCTGGTTTCATGAAGGCCCGGCTCCTGACCGGCGTCGATGCGCTGGCGAGCCGGGATGCGACGTCGAACCCCGAGCCGCTCATCGCCCGCGTCCAGGCCCCCGCCGTGCTGCCCAATGACGTCAAGGCGAACCTCGCCGGCTGCTTCGTCATCGGCAACGCGACGGGAAGCCTCGCCAAGGAGCGAGTCGAGGTCCAGCTCGTCTCACTCTCCTGCATCGACTTCGACGAGCGCTCGGTGGTCGACCAACCGATCAAGGGCTTCTTCGTCGATACCGACGGCAAGAAGGGTCTGTCGGGCCGCGTGGTCACCCGCGCCGGCGCGACCCTCGCCCGTGCATTCATCGCCGGCACCATCTCCGGCATCGGCCAGTCGGTCGAAAACACCTTCGGCGACGTCTCGACCTCGGCGCTCGGCTCGGTGCGCACGCTGGGTCCCGGCGATGCCGCCAAGACCGGGATCGCCGGCGGCTTCTCGCGCTCTTCCGACAAGCTCACCGATTTCTACCTCGACCTCGCCCGACAGGCCGGCCCGATTGTCGAAGTCGGCGCGGCCAAGGAGGTCGTCGTGGTGATCCAGGAGGGCGTCGCCCTCGAGATCAAGCCGACCGCCGGGAGCAAATTCTGATCCGCAACTCCCAAGGACAGGAGATTTCCGCGTGAAGAAGCAGACCACATTCCAACAGCTATTTGCCCTGCCCGCGTTCGCTCTGCCAGCCCTGGGACTTCTTGGGGGCTGCGCCTCGCTCGGCAAGGTCATGTCGCCCTACAGCGAGACCTTCTCGTGCAAGAACAGCGACCATGGCCAGTGCGTCGACCCGGCCCAGGCCCACGACGATGCGGTCGCCGGTGCGCCGTCGCGCTCGAACCCGGCCGTGACGCGCGACAAGGCGCTCATCGGCGGCAATCCGGCCAGCAAAGATAGGCGCGCCAAACGCGCTGGCGCACCCTACGCCGGCTACCGCGACAGCGTCTACCGCGAGCTCCAGGGCCTGATCGACGCCCCCGAGACCCCGATGCTGCGGCAGGGCCGCACGGTGCGCACCCTGATCCTGCCCTACGCCGACCGCGGCCGCCCGGACCGGCTCTATATGCCGCGCTACGTCTATTCGATCCTTGATCGGCCGCAGTGGGTCGTCGGCGACTACCTCGTGAACCCTCCGGCCGAGGCCCCACGGATCCCAGTCCTGCAGCAGGAACGGACACGGAGCGCCGACGATGCCGCAGATACAGGGGAACCTGCTCCGACGCCGGCGGCCGCTGAGGAGAAACTGCCATGAGTGCCTCGGGAAGCTCCCGCGGCGACCAGGGCGGCCTGACAATCGCAGCGCTGCGGCGCTCTGTCGCGCGCGACGCCTATTCGGATTTCCTGCCACTCGTAGCCTGGGACGAGGAGGCGCAGGCCTTTATCACGATCGACGACGGGTGGGGACAGGCCTGGGAGCTCGTGCCCTCCGCCTATCTCTTCGCTCACGTCCACCAGGCGCTGCTCGGGCTTCTCAACATTCATTTTCCCGAAGGCACGGTGCTGCAGCTCCATTCCTTCGCCGATCCGCTGATCAACGACGCGCTCGATGCCTTCCTCGATCTCAAGCGCCGGCCCGATCCGCTGATCCAGGCCTCGGCCCGCCGGACCGCCGAATACCTGCGCGCCGGGACCGCGGGCCTGGATGCCATGCACGGGATTCCCCTGCGCAATTTCCGGCTCCTGCTCTCGATCAAGACGCGTGGGCGCCTCGGCGAGGACCTGCGCCGCCAGGTCGAAGAGCAGCTCGACAAGCTCGGCATCCGACGTCTTCCGCCCGAGGATCTCGTCGCGTTCTACCGCCGCATATTCAACGGCGTTTTCGCCGATGCGCCGGGCGTATTTGCGGACGCTGCCGATGGCCGTCCCGCGCGCGCCATCCGCTGTCCGTCGTCAGAACATTTGGCGCATCTCGCGGCGTAAATTAGCGGAGTGTGGGCCTCGTCTGGGGGTTGATGTTATGCGGCGAGCTTGCGGTGCTGCAAGCGCCGATGTTCGATGGTCTGCCGTTTGATCCTTTCGCGCTGTTTGATGACGGCTGCGGCCCTGCCGAAGTAGGCATCGGCGGGCGTCACGTTGTCCAGGCTCTCGTGGTAGCGCCGGTGATTGTAGTGCTCGACGAAGGCCTCGATCTGGCATTCAAGGTCGCCGGGCAGGAAGTAATTTTCCAGCAGGATGCGGTTCTTCATGGTCTGGTGCCAGCGTTCGATCTTGCCCTGTGTCTGGGGATGGAAGGGCGCGCCGCGCACATGGCTCATGCGCTGGGCTTCGATGTATTCGGCCAGTTCGCTGGCGAGGTAACAGGGTCCATTGTCCGACAGCAGGCGCGGCTTGTGATGGACGTTCACCTGGTCGCAGCCAGAGGTTGCCAGCGCCAGGTCCAGCGTGTCGGTGACGTCCTCGGCCCGCATCGTGGAGCACAGCTTCCAGGCGATGATGTAGCGCGAGTAATCGTCGAGCACGGTCGACAGATACATCCAGCCCCACCCGATGATCTTGAAGTAGGTGAAGTCGGTCTGCCACATCTCGTTCGGGCGGGTGGTCTGGGTGTGGAAGCGATCGGCCGCCTTGATCACCACGTAGGCCGGGCTGGTGATCAGGTCATGGGCTTTGAGCAGCCGGTAAACCGTGGCTTCCGACACGAAGTAGCGCTGCTCGTCGGTGAACCGCACGGCCAGTTCGCGGGGCGACAACTCGGACTGATCCAGCGCCAGTTCGATAATCTTGTCGTGGATCTCGCTGGGGATGCGGTTCCACACCCGGCTCGGTGCCGAGGGCCTATCTTCCAGCGCTTCGGGACCGCCCTCGAGGTAGCGGTCATACCAGCGGCAGAAGGTCCGTCGCGGGATGCCCAGTTGCTCCAGGGTCTTGCGCGCCGACAGGTGGGACTGCTCGACAATCCTGATGATCTCGAGCTTCTCGGATCCGGGATACCTCATGCGTCGTCGCCCCCATCCGCGATCATGCTTTTTTTGAGCAGGCGGTTTTCCAGGGTGAGGTCGGCAACGCATTCCTTCAGGGCGCTGGCTTCCCGGCGTAGATCCTTCACCTCATCGCTGGTGGCGGCACGGGCGGTGTCACCGGCCAGGCGGCGCTTGCCCGCTTCCATGAACTCCTTCGACCAGGTGTAATACAAGCTCTGGGCAATGCCTTCCTTGCGGCACAGCTCGGCGATGCTGTCCTCGCCGCGTAGACCATCCAGCACGATCCGGATCTTGTCTTCCGCCGAAAAGTGCCGCCGGGTTGCGCGTCGGATGTCCTTCACCACCTGCTCCGCAGGCTTCTTGGTGTTCGAGGATTTGGGTCTCATCTTCGTTCCTTCGTCACTACGACGAGACCCAAATCCTCCTTAAATCACAACCTCAAATCTGGGCCATAGGTGCTGACGGCGGACACACGCAGCGCAAGTGGTTCGATCTCGCGACGGTGGCCGAGGAGGATGAAAGGGTGTTCCACGATCCCGCCTTTCGGACTCCAGGCATCACGATCGAGACACGCCTGCACGGAGAAGGCACCGGCGCGTGGCTATATCTTACGCAGTCCGGGGACCTTGTGCAGGACGATAGCCTACTGCTGCCTGATTGGGAGCTCGTACCCTAGCTGGTCCCGCGAGTTCGCCTACGCCCCCATTTCCTTCATGACGTCACATACGCGGTGGCAGCGGATGCTCATTTTCAAAATCGCGTCGAGCAATGCATCGTGGGTTTCGGCCAGGAATTGTCCTTCGCTCGGGCGGGCGCGAACAAGATCGTGAAAAACCAGGATCGCCCAGCGATCCTGCAACTGGGCGCTACGCAGATAGCCGGTCAGCTCGGACAGCCTTGTCGCGTCAAAACCGGCAGCCAAGGCTTTCAGCCTAAACGGATGCCTCCGTGCCCAGGTCAGCGAATTTGGCGGGCCCTCGCTCGTCCGCGCGGAGGCAATATCATTCGCACGTAGAACGGCCTCAAACCGCCGCATTTGCTGGTTCGGCGAACCCGGCCCCAGGTCGGTGACATCGCATGGATAGGCAAAATCTCTACGGCTTGTCGTTCCATCCCAGCGACCAAGCGCGCGGTTCACGGGAGCAAGCTGCGTGCGCCCGTAGGTTCGCCATCCAGTGCCGCGGAGGTCGCAGGGATGGCTGGCGGTGTGATTGGCAAGCTCGTGTCCTTTGGCAGCGAGTTCCTGCCAATCGGCGGCTCGCTCCGCTATGTTCTCGAGGGTGACGTAGAAGGTACCATGGAGGCCGCGGCTATCGAGCGCCGGCCAGGCGATGTCGAGCTGGCTGTCCAGCCCATCGTCGTAGGTAAGGCTCACGACGCCCCCTCGAAAGCTTGAGGCACCAGCGAAGCCCGGGGGAGCGAGGGTGCCTATCAGCAGGGTCAATAGTGCTGTGCGGCGATCAATCATCCAGGCTTTGACTGCTTTCAATCAGATGCCATTTCCTGACCAGTATCAAGAATAGGAGCCGCGGTGGATCAGCCCCGAGCCGCCCAGCCTGCAAAGATCATCCCGCAGGCTACGGATGCCCACATGACAAGAGCGAAAAGGCGCTGTTTCGAAGTGTCAGACATGATGAAATACCCCTCCACGCGCGAGTGACCTCTTGCGGTTGAGTGGTCAATGGCGCGCACATCGATGGACTGCAGTTATGCGCAACAGGCTGAAATTGATCGCGCCTCGCCGCGTCTGCCATTTCAATGCGCCGGCAGCTTCCCACCCGCGCGTGCTTGATCGAGACCAGACGGAATCGCGGCGGCTAGTCCCGCACTGCGACAAGGTGAGTGCGGATCAGCTCAAACCATCGGCTCTCGAACTGCGACCGACCACATGATCCGGTCGCCAAGACTTCACGTCGCCGTCACCATTCTGAGCGTTTCCAAGTCCGAGTTCGCGACATGGAGCGGGCAAGCCCTGAGCCATTCATCACAAAGCTTTTTCAGTCTGTGCCTCGAACCGTCCATGATTACCCCGGCAACCTCATTTCCGAGCGCCCGTTGCAGGCGATGGAGAGTCACCAGGATGCGCCCAGCAAGAGGCAGGAACTCGCTCGCCGGGTTGTTCAGCCGCGTGTGATCGATGAAGTCCGCTAAGAGGGTATAGGTTCGGAGCGAAGGCGCCGCGTCATGCAAATAGGCATCGTCAAGCGCCAAATAGATTTCGAAGAGACGGTCGGGGCCTTCTGCCATCATCCGCTACTAGCCCCCCGGCTAAATGCAGGTCATCTGCAGCGCCCCAGAATATTAACGATCTTGGTTAAGATGGATTTAATGAGGGGCAAACTGGCATATCCCGCCAATTGCCATTCCGGCGATACCTGGAGAAAACCAGGCTGCCTCGCTCGAGGCCAAAGAACTGGACCGGCGAGCAATCCATTGCGGTCGCTCGCCGGTCCAATCGACTAGCACTTCTTGAAGCGGCCCTTGGCGTCGCGGCACGGCGCCTTGCGCGCCGCCGGCGCCGCAGCAGCATGAGCTGCCGGCGTGGCATGAGCGGCCGGATGCGCTGCGGCGACCGCGTGAGTAGCCGCCGGAGCCGGCGCAGCCGCGGACGCCCCGGCACACTTGATGAAGTGTCCCTTGGAATCACGGCAAGCGGCAGCGTTGGCCGCGGCCGGAACCGCCATCATGACGATGACGGATAGTGCGATAGCGAGCTTTTTCATGGGTAGTCATCCCCTTGCTCGCCCTGTCTTCCCCGCCAAGGGGATGCGCCCCGCTCAGCTCGATGGCAATTGGATTTCGGGCCGATATCGCCCGTTCCTCCAGGTACGCCGGGACAAGGACCTCAAATTTAACTCCAGACGCCGCGACGAGTCAGAGGCAGAGCAGCGTTCAAGCCGCGCTCCCGCATTGAAGATCGGCGGGGCCATATGGAGAAATACCATGACCAACCGGCTCAAGTTCCTCACCTGTCTGCTCGCCGCCTCGGCGCTCACCTTGCCGGGACTCGCATCGGCCGCGACCCGCTGGCAGCGCCATCACCCGGCCCGCACAGAAATCAACCACCGCCTCGTGCATCAGGAGCGGCGCATCACGCAGGAGCGCAGGGAGGGCGATATTACCGGCGCCCAGGCTCATGCGCTGCGCGCCGAGGACCATTCCATCCGTCTACAGGAACGCGCCGATGCAGCTGCCGACGGCAATCATGGGCACCTTGACCGCAGCCAGGTAAGATCGCTGAACCAGGAGCTCAACGCCAACAGCAGGGCTATCGGCCACTGACGCCGTCTCTCCGCTTGCTTTAGGCCAGCCCCTCAAGGCGTGCCGCTCCCAGGCGGCACGCCTTTCTCTTCCGTTCAACCGCGCCTACGACGACGGACGATCGGCCCGTGCCACTGGCGGTGAGCCTGATGTTCCCCTCTGACGCCAATCCTCGCCCCGTGTCCGCGGGCTGCAATGTCGGCCTTTTGATCCTGGCGTCCCAGCCGCGCCCCTATGACCGGCTTCTCATCGGCGACGGGCTGATGCTGGCGCGCGCGCTCGCCGCTCATTTCTGCGCGAGGGGCCTTCGCGCCATGTTGGATCCACCAGCGATTCCAGCCGGGATGCTGTGCCAGCCATTGTTGCCGTTCCTGCGGATGCTGGAACAGCCATTGCTGCCTTTCTTGGCGCCGCTCCGCGCGTTCTTGGGCAAACGGTCCGCGATTTGCGGTCTCCTGGTTTGCCTCGGCGCCAGGCGAAGCCGTGTCCGCATTCCTGGCAGGGTTGCCAAGCTCCGCGGCAGGCGGAGGATAGCGCACCGAATGGCGGTGTTCGAGAATGGCCTCCCGTCGCAGTACGCGTGGTCCATAAGGCGAAGCATCACGAACACCGTGCGCCAAGGCAGGCCCCTGCCCTCTGTAGAACGGCCCCGGTCCAACGGGTATTCTCATGCGCAGGAGAGGAGCATTTTCCAATGGAAAGGCCCGCATGAGCCCCCTGCGCGGAAACGGGCCCGGCACGGCAAAAGGAGGCACCATCTCGGCAGTTCGCGCGCCATCTTCCCGCTCGTGCTTCGCTCCTGCCACCGCCTGCGAGCGCCTGATCTCGGGGCCCGCGTGCCGATCGTGACGATGGGGCAATATGCGGTGAAGCACGTGATCCACGGCAGGCACCCTGTGGATCGCATGATGTACGGCCTGGCGAATCGGCTCACCCAGGTAGCCCATGGCCGCCGCCGACACCGAAATCATGCCAGCCGCCAGCAGCCCCGTACCAATCGTCACGGCCTTTGCCCACGAGCGCCGGCGCGGTCGCCTTGCGCCCGGCTTCGGACTACGGGGAGCCCCGCCCTCGGAAATCGGCTGTGCCAAAGCCCTCGCCACCATGCGATCGGCAAAATCGTCCGGCAGGGCGGGAACCACGAAAGCATCGAGCTTGTCGGCGAGACGGGGATCGATCGGCTCAGCCATTGCCGTTCTCCACCAGCAGAGACTGGAGTGCCCTTCGCGCGCGCGCCAGCAGGGATTCGAATGCCCTGACATTCATGCCCAGCATCTCGGCTGCGGAGGCGTTCGACATCTCCTCGTAGTAGGTGAGCACGACGGCCGCCCGTTGCCGTTCCGGCAGAAGGCCCAGAGCGCCAATGACCGCTTGCCGCTTCTCGTCGATCAGAAGCGCCTCGTCGGCCAGCGGTGCTTCGTCGGCGCGCTCGGGTACGGCCTCGTCGCTGATCCGGGCCTTCCTGCGCAGCCGATCGAGGCAAATGTTCGTGGCAACCCGTGCCAGCCACGCCGAGACCGGCGCGCCTTGCGCCCGCCAGTCCGGCGCGACCTTCCATAGTCTCATCAAGGCTTCCTGAGTCACGTCTTCGGCCTCTGCGCCATCGCCCAGCATGCGCCAGGCAATGCGGTGCGGCCGCGCGGCATGGCGTCCAACCAGAACTTTGAACGCCGCCCCATCTCGCTGGGCGACGCGCTGCATCAGCGTATCGTCCTTGGCCTCCTCGGGCGGGGCAAAGAGCTGGCGAGCTTCCATAGTCTGGCTGTCACCCGAACGCACGGCGATGCGAAACCCGCCGCGCGCCGTGCGATTTATTTCGGCGCGCGTTAACTGGCGATTTCAAGGGGATCGATCAGGTCCAGCATAGCGGTAAATTGCGCCCCGCAGGTACTTGCAGCGCGCCCGCAGGACCGCGGTCCACGAGTATCACTCCTCTGCTCGCCTGAGGATTTCTCCCGTAGCGAGGTTGACGAAAGTATCGTCCGGCGCGCGCCTGACGTCCTGGCCATCGAGCAGAAAGTAGAAGCAGGCCCGGCGCTGCCGTTTGGCGGCCGGATTCGCGCTATCATTCTCGTCCATCTCGACCACGGTCAGCAGCGCGCCTCTTTCATCGCGCACCCTATGCCGGGCAGCCTCATGCCACACGTTTCGCGCCCCGCATTACATCCATTTTGGATATAATGGACGCCGCGGATGGTCATTTTCCGCAGTGATCGTGAGTTTGTCGGCACCGGCTTGACGGTGCACTAAATGTGTTGTGGCGCGCCTGGACCTGGTTCAGTCTTCCCCGCAGCAGGTTGCGCGAAGGGGCGGATGATCATGGGAACACGGCGAGCGGGCTTCGCGCTGACATGGGCAGTAGCGCTAACGCTATGCCTGGCCGGCTGCGGGGCCAACGATGCGCAACAGGGCGCGGAATTCTCCAAATTTCTTCAGGCCCGGGTCCTGGACAAGCCAGGCGTCCACGTTCCCCAACTCACCGACGATGAGCGGGCGAGTTTCGGACATTACGCGGAACAATATGCGGTCATTACAGACTTCAATAAAGCGATGGACCAGAGCGTGTCGCCCAAACTGACTGCAGCCATGCAAGCTGGCTCAATCACATCGATCGGCGATCTTTCGACGCGCTTGGCACAGTTGAAGGAAGCGAAGGCCGGGATCAATGCGATGGAAAGCGCGCTAGGCGAGCACGTCGCTAGGGCCGATGCGGCGCACGCAAAGCTCGAACAGCCAGCCGATCTAAAACCTGTCTACGATAAAACCTATGACCGGCTCGTTACGCAGCCAGCCGCCGCCTTCAAAAGCATTGCTCCGGTGATGAACAAGGTATTGGATCAGGCGATCGATCTCGGGACCTACATTGACCAGCACCAGGCCAGCGTGCGGATTTCAGGACCGATGATAGAGACCAGCGATCCTGCAGTGCGATCCGCAATCAACGAGAAGTTGCAAACCCTGCAGACCAATCAGCAAGCGGTTCAGGCTGCCCAGGCTCGGCTCCGCTCGGTCGTCTACGGTAGCTAGCACTGAAAAAGCGCGCGCTCCACGGCGACAAAGCGCCGCCCATTGCCTTGGTGAATAGATGACCGCTTTCGCGCGGCGAAACCAGCGGCGCGACAGCCACGTCAGCCAGACTAGTGCATCCAATCCGCGAAGTTTCTCCGCCGATGGTGGAGCGACTAGATCGCCAGAATTGTCAAAACGATCGGTTTGCCATCGGCATTGGTCCATTCCTGAACAAACACTCGCTTACCGGGGTTTTGCGCGCGCGTCTCGGCACCAGCCTCTTCCCGCTCTTGTAATGTCAGCCTGCGACGTTGATTCATTATGCCTCCCACGAGTATCCCACAAATGCGGGCCTCAGACCTTTGATAGGCGCATTGGCAGGTTTGGATAGCTTGGCCGCAGATAGCGGTGGGTAAATTGAACGGTGGACCGCCTTTGGAAGTCTGCATTGATCCGGGAACGGCCAGGATGTCGGCAAGATATTACCTCGCAGTGACGAGAGAGACGTGAGACTGTCGATAGAAAGCCAGCGAGGCGGTATGTTTTCGTGCTGCCATCCAATGTCTTTCGGGAATTAGTCGTGGCGGAAGAAGACAAGAAATCGCTGACGAGGCAGCAACGACGCCTTCTTCGAAGGATTTACAACGGCAGAATGGCCCCCATCTTCGCCGATGGGAAGCCGTTCCTGAGTTTCAAGGATGCGAGCCAATATCTCCTTTCTATCGCCCCTGAGGCGCGCGCGGCCGCCTATCTCGAGATGAAGAACCAGGCTTAATAGGATGTTCAGTGCACGAGGCCAAGAATTCGGCCTGGGGCCGGAACTCTTGACCTGGGCCTTCCCTTTTCGTGGGATAGCGCCTACATGCTTGGCACGCCTTTGCGGCACGTTTGTCGCAATCCTGTCTGGCGGTGTCTCTTTACAATCAGATATCCATTTGATTGGTTTTCCTGAGACAGGAAATCGATCGCCTGCCTGGACGCTGCGACAGCCCGGCATGAGCGGTTCAAGGTACATATATGCTCGTCAGCACGGCGCCCTTCGTTGCGACTTCGCTCACCCCCGCTAATCTCGTTCGCTCCGTCACCAACTCTCTTCCCGATACCCCCACCGCGATCGTCTATTGCGAGGGCAATTTCGGCGAGATCGACGGCAAGACCGCAAACGGCCTCGTCAGGCATTCGGAAAAGTACAGCATCCTGTCGGTGATCGACAGCCGGAAGGTCGGCGCGGATACCGGCATGATCCTTGATTCTGTGCCCAATGGCATCCCGATCTGTCGTGACCTCGCCGACGCGGTAGCGAAGGCTTCGGGAATTCCGAGTGCCTTCATCTACGGCGCTGCACCGATCACCGGGATGTTGTCGCCCGAAGAACGCGGCATCGTTCTCGAGGCGATGGCGCTGGGCATGAACATCGTGAATGGCCTCCACGAGTTTCTGAGCGAAGATCCCGAGTTCGTCGCCGCCGCCGCCGCCGGCGGCGTCACCATTGTCGATATCCGCAAACCCCGCGACAAGAAGCACCTGCGGCTGTTCACGGGCCGCATCAACGACATCGCCTGCCCGCGGATTGCGGTGCTCGGGACCGATTGCGCGATAGGCAAGCGAACCACCGCCACCATCCTTGCCCGCGCACTCAACGAGCGCGGCATCAAGGCGGTCATGATCGGCACCGGCCAGACGGGCCTCATTCAAGGCGCACGCTACGGGCTCGCGCTCGATGCTGTTCCTTCGCAGTTCTGCGCTGGCGAACTCGAAGCGACAATCCTCGATGCCTATGAAAACGAAGATCCCGACATCATCATCGTCGAAGGCCAGGGCGCTCTTAGCCACCCCGCCTTTTCGACCTCGTCGTTCATCCTGCGTGGCAGCGTTCCCGACGGGGTCATCCTCCAGCATGCCCCGGCGCGCCAGCATCGCTGCGACTTCCCAATGATGGCGATGCCGGAGCCCGCCAGGGAAATCTCGCTCATCGAGAATTTTGCCGAGACCCGGGTGATTGGCCTGACGATCAACCACGAAAACATGAGCCCGGCCAAAATCGAGATCGCGATCAATCGCTACGAAAAGGAACTTGGTATCCCGGTCACCGATGCGCTGGCGCGCTCGCCTGACGAGCTCGTCGCCATGGTGCTGGCCGCCTTCCCCCAAATCGCGCGCGAGTGCATTGCCGCCGCCGCGTGAGCGCGCCGCGGCTTGAGATCGATCTCGCGAAGATTTCCGCCAACGCCCGCGCTCTGGTCGAAAGGCTGAAGGAGCGGGGCATTGCCGTCACGGGCGTCACCAAGGCAGCGCTCGGCTGTCCGGTGATCGCCTCGGCACTGCTCGATGCCGGGGTAAGCGGCATCGGCGATTCGCGTATCGAGAACATCGAGCGGATGCGCGCCGCGCTTGGCGAAGGTCCGCGGATGACGCTGCTGCGATCGCCTATGCTCAGCCAGGTCGAACGCGTGGTGCGCAGCGCCGACATCAGCTTCAACACCGAACTGGCGGTCGTAAGAGCGCTTTCTGATGCTGCGAGACTGACCCACCGCACGCACGGTGTGGTGTTGATGGTCGAGCTTGGCGATTTGCGCGAAGGCATCATGCCTGAAGCATTGCTCGCCACTGCCCGCGAGGTCGCGGCGATGCCCAATATCGTCCTCAAGGGTATCGGCACCAATCTGGCCTGCTTGAGCGGTACCGCTCCCGATGCCGTCAACATGGGCACGCTGTCGTTTCTCGCCCGATCTGTCGAACAGGCACTCGGCCTTACGCTCGAGATCGTGTCAGGCGGCAATTCGGCAAATATCGACTGGGTCTTTGGGCAGGAAGATCACGGCCGCATCAACGATCTGCGGCTTGGCGAGGCAATCCTGTTGGGCCGGGAAACGCTCACCCGCAAACCTATCGAAGGCCTCTATCTCGATGCCTTCAGGCTCGTCGCCGAGGTCATCGAGGCGAAGGTCAAGCCGAGCAAGCCCTGGGGCGTGATCGCGCAGAATGCTTTTGGCGAAGCTGTGCCCATCGCCGATCGCGGGGAGATTTCTCAGGTCATCGTCGCCGTGGGCCGGCAGGACTGCGACCCAGCCGGCCTCGAGTGTCCCGCCGGCGTGACGATACTGGGAGCGAGCAGCGATCATCTTGTGATCGAGACGGATGGCCGCGTACCGCTCATCGGCAGCGAGATTGCGTTCGGGATCAACTATTCTGCATTGCTACGCACCATGACCTCGCCCTTTGTCGAGAAGGCTGTGATAGCGGGCATCTCGCGTTCGGAGGCGGCCGGGGATCTGCGGCAAGCGCGTATACTCTCGGAGGCGCGCCTGCGATCGCAGGCCGACACATGACGCACGCGTCCACGAACCCGGGATGATTGACGATCGAGTCATATTGACATGGGCGGCCGGCACCGCGGTCAGTGCTGTCTGTCTCATCCAGGGTTTGCGGCGAGGAACCGCCGGAAGCTCGATGACCCGGATGCGCAGTCCGGGATGGTTTTGGGCTTCGATGCTTTTCTTCGCCTGTTGTACAGCCGTCTCCGGCTATCGCGCCGTCTCGGGGCTTCTGGCGTGAGGACGCCTGGACTGACGGGCAACCAAGCGTCGGTGTCGAGATCGCCAGATTTCACTCAACTCAGGATTCCCGGCCGATGAATGATACCGCAGATATTCGGGTGGGCGACATCGTCTCCTGGGAAGGGCCGGACGCCCACGAAGTAATTTCCGTCAGCGGGCTCGCGGATCAATTTCCCATCCGTGTCGAAGTGCGCTGCGTTCGTGCCGCGCCGGGCTACCTCCAGGCTGGACAGGAAATGCCCGAACCGCCGTGGGCACAAATCGGCGACATCAACTGGCTCGGCTCCGACGATGTCGATTTGATTTCAAGAGGACAGACAGCTCGTCTCGACTGATTGCGCTGTTGCCAATTACCCAAGCCCTCCGCGCACGAAGCGCCGTCGCTCGACTTTTAGACCCGCGGCGGCGGGGGTTTGTTTGCTAACCCGCGCGCAGGTGGAACTTCCGTCACCTGGCTGGCGGGACCGGAAGCGAAAGGTCACTCCCGGTCCCGCCTCTCGGTCAGCGGCGCTTCTTCGAAGCGGCGATCTCACTGGTCTGCATCGCGCTCACCAGGACATTGCCCGAACCTTCGAAGTTTGCCGCAGGCAAGGTCACAGGACCGCGCGCTGTATTCACCACCAGCGTTCGCACGGCCCCGGCGCGATCGGTTGCAACGGACTTGACGCTGCCGACGGTCTGTCCGGCGCGGTCGCGCACCATCATACCGCGAGAGACCGCGAAATGGCCGGCCCTGGAGGCAGCAGCGCTACCGCGAGCCGCGAGCATCGAAGCATGGCCGGTCGCGGTCTGAGCGGTGGCAGTCGTCGTCTGGCGGACATTGCCGACGCCATCCCGGACGGCGTCAGTGCCGACGAGCTGGGCATTGGCGCCTCCCCCGACCGTCTGGTTCACCGAGCTGGTGCTGTGCCCTGTCGTATTCGCAATCGTGCTATCGACAGCTGTCGAGTTGCTGCCCGTCGTCGATCCGCTGGCGCTCGCGGATCCGCGGCGGCGATCGACCGAAGCGCTGCCACGCGTCGCGGCATCGGTCGAAGTGCCTACCGAACCTGTGGTTCGGCCAATGTCCGTTCCCAGGGTGCCGCCAACACTGCTTCCCGCGCCGCCGACGACGCCGCCAGCTCCGCCCAGAATTTGCGCCGATGCGGGAAGCGCGAGGGCCAGTGTAGCCGCGCTTGCGAGGATAATCGTCTTCATGATCTTCTCCCATATTCTTCAGCGGCAGATTGCCGTGCGGGGTAAGAACGAGCGAGAAGAGCAAAAGCATCCCAGCTATTTTCGAAAGTTCGGTCTCACATCCGGATTCGGGCGGGAAATATTTCTGCTCGCCGTGATATATGGCCGGCCGCCTCCGATCTTGATTTCATTTTCCTCGGCGCTGGCGAAAGGCGGAACAGCGAGCGAGCGATTTTCGATCACTCGCTGCAACGTGATCCTCGGCGATGAGATCCCGGTTCGGCGCAGGACCGCAGACAGCCAGAAGCGATCGGTCTCCCGCGTCATGAATAGAAGTCGGCTCCTGGGGCGCGAACAATCAGAGACGAATTGCCGTAAGGCTGGGAAAAGAAGACATGATGCATCGGAGCAACAGTCGAAAGATTTTGAAATCGCTTTGGAACGGTTCGTAACTAGCTCCCCTTATTGGGATGACGGGCGGCATCACAGCGTTCGGCACCAGGGGGCCCTAAAAGTGAGACGCAAATTTATGTACGGGAGTGCAGCAGTCGGCCTTACCGGAGCGGCATTGATCGCGACGGCAGCGTTGACCGCTGACTACTGTAGCAGGTGGAATCCGCTGAGCTGCCACGGCCCAGACCCAACCTTGATGAAGTACGCAAGATAGGTGGTCGCATGACAGCTGAGGCGTCGATGCCGGGAGTGACCTAGATGATCGTTCGCCTGTTCGTGCCCCAAAGTCGTGAGCCCAACGAAGGGCCCGTGTTCAGCGCCAGCGATCACAATTTCCCGGTGCTCCCGCAAGTCGGCCACGCCCTTCGCTTCACGGATGAGCGCAAAGATAAAGACTTCTCGGTCTCAAGAGTCGGCTTCGTCCAGGACGCAGACGCGTTCATTGCCGCAGTTTGGCTTGAAGGTCCCGACACGCAGCCGCCAAAATCGGGAGAAAAGCCCGTTCCGCAGGCTCGCAATGAGTACCGCGATCTCAACCACGACGTACCGCCTGAGAGCATGACGGGATATTGAGCTGCCGCTTGGCGACTACTTGGATCCTCAGTCATGGCGAACCAGGACCGATTTTTAGGGTAGCTTCGACGGGGCGAAGAAAATGATATTTCGATCGGAGGGCGGGTCCGAACCGCCCTCCTCTTCGATCCTTCAGTCAGCGTCTTCCTCTTCGACGGCTTCGTCGCCATCGTTCAGCGGTCGCTCCTCGTCGGACAGCGGTTCGCCGTCCTCATCCAGCTCTTCAAGACCGTCTTCGTCTTCCTCGGGCAGTATCTCTTCGTCGTCCGAATAGCCGCCTTCGTACTCGCGAGGATCACCCATCATTTTGCTCCAGTGCGGCTGCATGCCGGCGATCACAAACGCCTCGCGCCTTTCGATGGTTTCGAGCGCGGCCTGTCAGTGACCGCGCCCCAAAGGCAAGTAGGCTGGCTTTTCTAGCACGGGCCGACCGGCGAGCGCGGGATACCCGCGCCCGCCGGTGGCTTCGCATCAGGGCATCATCACCGTGTCGATGACGTGAATGACCCCGTTCGACTGCATGACGTTGGCAATCGTGATCATGCCGCGGTCGCCCTTTCCGTCCATGATCGCCCAGCCGCTACCGGACCGCGTGAACATGAGGTTTTCGCCCTGCACAGTCTTGTATGTCGCGGTGCCATGGTGGGCCCGCGCGTTGGCGGCGATCATCTGGGCCGTGATCCGGCCTGGCACCACATGATAGGTGAGGATGCCTGACAGCGTGGCCTTGTTCTCGGGCTTCACGAGGGTATCGACTGTTCCCGCCGGCAGCTTGGCGAAGGCCGCGTTGGTGGGCGCGAAGACCGTGAAGGGTCCCGGGCTCGACAGCGTGCCAGCGAGACCGGCAGCCTGGACCGCGGCAACCAGGGTGGTGTGATCCTTCGAATTGACCGCGTTTTCGACGATGTTCTTTGCGGGATACATGGCGGCGCCGCCGACCATCGGGTTGGCGGCCTGCGCAGCTCCACTGATCGAGGTCAGAGCGAGAGCGCCGGCGAGAACTGTCTGGCGAATGGTAGGCATCGTAATTCTCCTGCTTCGCGGCCTGCCAAAGAGGCGCCACGCAGGAGCTACGGAGCGCCTCGGCTCAGGGATGCGTCAGACGGAAATAAAGGTGCCGATCGCCTGAATTGGCCCCGTGGGCTTGCCGACAGGCGATCCGCCTTGGGGCTCGCTGGAAATGGCAAGCTTAGTACCGGGAACCATTGCGCGCCTGTCAGCTGCTGCGACCGCTACGATCGCCCGGTCCCCAGTCGCCAGAAGGCCCAGCGAATGGGGTACGCCGTCATGCCCGATCATCCATAGCTCTGCGCTGCGCCCCGGCACCGCAAGCCCGGCGCTCGCAATGCGGATCTCTCCCCGGCCGCGATCATAGATGGCTGCTATCGGCGATCCCTTCCCGCCCCGATCGAGCGTGGCGACGAGTGCCGCGCCCGAGCCGGCTGGCACGACCGGGGCCTCGGGTCGGAGCAGTACCGCCGCCACCAACGACGCGGCCAGGGCCGCCGTCACCGCCGGCCACACCCATTTGCCTCGTCGCCGAGGCCATAGAGCCGTTTCAATTTTGTCCAGCACTCGTGCCGGCGGTTCCACCGACAATACTTCAGACGACATCGTCTCGAATTGGGCACGCCAATCCTCCACCTCCCGGGCAAAGCCAGGGTCGGCGAGCTGCCGCCGGATCGCCGCAGCGCGCTCTTCGCCCTCGAGCAGGCCGAGCGCCAGTTCGGCAGCGGTCATGTCCTGATCGTGCTCAGTCGGCACCGAGGCAATCCTTTAGCTGTAGCAGCCCTCGCCTGACCCAGCTCTTGATCGTGCCCAGCGGCGTCGCCATTCGCTCGGCAAGATCTGCGTATGTGACGCCCTCGAAGAACGCCGTGCGAATAGCATCGCGCTGCCTTTCCTCGAGTGCGTCGAGGCAAAGATGAAGCCGGCGATCGGCTTGGCCAAGCAGCATCGCATCGATCGCCGATGGAGCGGCGTCGGGAACATCCAGAGCCTCCTCGACGGGCGCCGAGGGACGAGCGCCGGCCGCGCGCTGCCAATCGATTGCACGATTGCGCGCGATCGCGGCGAGCCAGCTGATCGGGCTTGCCCGTCCTGGTTCGAAGCCGCTCGCGCGCTTCCAGATGGTGATATAAACGTCCTGCAAGACATCCTCTGCGCTCTGCCTGTCGCCGCAGATACGGATGCAGATCCCGAATAGTTTCGCCGAGGTCAGCTGATAGACGCGGCGGAATGCCGGGCGATCCTCCTGGCCCGTCGCCACAAGCGCCTGGGCGAGCTCCGCGCGGGCAGCAGCAAGCTCAGTCGTCCCGAACTTGGCGGCGCGCCTTTCAGACATGGACATCGGCACCCTGTAAACGCACGCTAGAGCCCCACTTTCTCGAGTGCAGAAGCAAGCTCCGCATCCATCGCGCCAGCGGACCTGGGTGAAAGCCGGTTGAGGACGGTCTCGAGCCTCTTCTGCGCGATCTGCAGCGTCTTATGGCGTACTTCGCGGGTGGCATTGGTGCGCCAGGACCTGCTCTCTCCCAGGAGCGCCGCCCACTTTGCTTCCTCGGCAGCCAGGGCCGTCAGCGCAAGCCGCAGTCCGTCTCGTTGCCCTCGCGCATAGTCCTCGGATATCGGCTTACCCTGGGTCATTGTTCCGCGGCCTTACAGTGCACTGACGTCCATCCGCTAAACCCCGCAGCATCGCGTTTGCTTCGCAAAGCGAGCCGCCCGACCCTTGTCTTCTCGGAGAGACCGGAGACGAACACTTTCGCCTCCGGTATAGGTCCGCCCCGATAAGCCCTCAGGGGTGGTCGTCGCGAAGGTGACCGCCGAATGCAGCGGCGACGCAGGCGATGAACGCGCCGACGATGAGCGAAATGCCTGTGAAGATCGCGAACTTCGAGGCGACCTCGCGGGCGCCCTCGGCCGCTTCCCGGCTGATCGCAGCTTCCACTGGCACAGCCGCGCTGGCCGCAAGCGAGCTGCTGATGAGGGCGATGCCGGCGACCGCTGTCGTTGCGAGAGACCAGGTGAGGAGGCCGTGGACGGTATCGCGAAAGAAGACTTCGTCGGTGTGCAGGCTGTTCCACCGGGTCCTGGTTCGGCCGGCGACATAGCCGCCGAACAGCGAGGCTATCCACTGCGTGACAACGAGCCATATCCCCGCGGCGATCGTGAAGGTTTCTGGTTTAGGGCCCATGCCGGGCCAGAGTGACACTGCGATGAGCCCGAAACCCGATCCGAGCGAAAGGAGGATGAGACTGATGCCGGAGGCAACGATGGCCCCTGCCCATACTGCGGACCAGGCCACCGCAGAGGTGTTCTGATCCATCTCAGCCCCGGCAGGATAGAGGACTGTGTCTAACGGCCGATAAGAATGCGTAGCCATGATGATTACACTCCATCCAAATGGAAGAGACCCGCGCGATCAGAAGTGATGCGTGCAGAAGGCCAAGAGGAGGATAAGTGGAAGCGGCACGCCTATGGCCCAAAGCAGGATTGAACGCATCGTCGTCTCCCATGCACGCCCTGTGGCATGCAAACGGAGCAGCAGGTCCGTTGTTCCGCAATTGCGCTTGATTGAAAAGGAAGCCAACCACGCCCTCTGCGAAGCGTGGCCCCTATCCTTCGGCGATTTGATGTGAGAATTGCGCCTGCTCTGCGCAGGAAATTCAGGCGAGCCCGCGCGGCTCAGCCGCCGGGCGCCGGGCGCCGGCCTATTCGACCGAGACGACGATGCGCGCGATCCGCTCCCTGAGCTCGCTCTCCGCAACGATCTCGATCGCCTGTCCAGCATCTCGAAGCTCTTCGGCCCGCCGATGGGCAGGACTTGCGTGAAAGTAACGCCCGAACGGCTGATCTGAACTGACGACAAGCATGGTTGAAGTCGTCCCGACGGAAGCGACCACCCGGGCGCCCATCGCCGCCAACCAATGGCCCAGGGCTCGATCGCGCGCCGCGCCAAGGATCGCGATGCGCTCGCCTTTGAGCGGTCCGTCCGGAGCCGGCTTCGGGGCGCGTCCACCCTTGGGGTTAACCGGCGTCAGCCAGGCTGCGAGATCGATGCCTGTATGGTCGATGGCTTTGACAATCACCATCCCGGCGGCCCGGGCGTCGCTCAACGCGTCGTGGTGCTTGTGGCGCAGCCCAAGGTAACGGCTCAGCGCATTGAGCCGGTGGCTTGAAAGCTCGGGCCACGCGCGTTTGGCGACGCGAACACTGTCGAGCCAGGTCGTCTCGATATGAGGCTGGTCGTGGACGTGGCAGGCAGCAGCGAGGGCGCCCTTGTCGAAGAGTGAATGGGCGACGGTGATCCGGCCGGACAGATGCCCGTTCACGATTCCATGGATTTGTGCGTAGGTCGGCTGACCGGCCACGTGATCGCAGCTTATGCCGTGAATACCCGTGTTGAACGGCGAGAATTCGTCGCAAGGGTCGACCAGCGTCTCGTAGGCGAAAACCTCGGCTCCGTTGCGGAAGCCGACGATGCCGATCTGGCAGATGCTGCTGACGCGCGAACAGGCTGTCTCTACGTCGACAACGACGAAATCGGGACCGCTGTCTGTATCGGCCTCGGCAGCGGACATGTCTGCCGGAATTGGTGGCATCGCGATCATCCCATGGAACATACCCTGTCCGGCGCATTGAAACAGCGCCAGCGCAGGGACAACCCTCAACCGATATGCCCTCGAAGAGGATTTGCCCTCGAAGACGGGGCCCGGATCTTCATCACCCGAGCCGGGTGATCATGAGCGAGACCCATGTTACCGCCAGCGCTGCAGCGCCTCTTTGATCAGCGTGACGTGACGTTCTCGCCCGAAGCTCGGATCGTGTCCTGCATGAACGATCCGCACAGGAAGCTCGAGCAGGCGCTCGGGCGAGCGGACATAGGCCGGGATGCTCGAATGGTGGAGCGTGTCGATGAGCGGACCATCATAGAGCGCGTCTCCAGAAAACAGCATGCCGGTCTCCGCTTCGAACAGGCCGATTGACCCCGGAGAATGGCCAGGAAGATGGAGGACCTCGAAACGGCGATCTCCGATATCGACCACGTCGCCGTCTTCGACGGCTTCCACGTTGGCCGCTGGCCGAAGGCGGAAGGCTCGAAGATCGAATTGCGCCGATGGCAGGGCGTCGATGATCGGGCCCTCGATGGCATAGCCGAGCACCTCCGGAAACCGCAGGCTGGCCATTTCGAAGGGATCGAAATCCTCCCCTGCGAGCGTGAAGTCACCGCAGCAGGTGCGCAGCCCTTCCGCCTCGCAGCTGTGCACGATGCAGTGGTCGAATTCGTAGTGACCGCCAATATGGTCGATGTGGGTGTGCGTGGCGACGGCCGTAACCGGCTTATCGAGGATCTCGCGCGCGAACTCGCGCAGGTTGGCAACGCCAAGGCCCGTGTCTACCATAAGGTCCCGGTGGCGGCCTCGGACGTGCCAGATGTTACAGCGGAGCAGAGCCGGGACATGCGGCTCCCAGATGTGGGTAACGCCGTCCGCCAGCCTGGCGAGCTCGAACCATCGATCCGCGACCGTGAACGTCACTTGCTGCTCCGCTTAGGTGTGCGCCGGCAAACATTTCAGGCGCCCAAGAAGCGCCGGCAAGCCCACCTTCTTTTTACACAGCCCATTGGCCGCCGCCAGCATAGGCGGCGGACGGCATTCGAAGGAACTCCCGCAGATGCTCGAAGATACCGCAAGCCATGGCAACCGGCGCAAGCAAGCAGCGTTCTTCCCGGGTGGGCCGCGGCATTTTGTAGAGGCGAAAATGGGAACTCAAGCGGGTCGATATCAACCGGGCCACGGCCGCGGAACTCGACGCTGTTCCGTGCCTGAAGGGACACGGCTTCGAAATCGTGCGCTACCGCGAGGAACGAGGCCGCTTTGCGCAGGTGCGCCAGCTCGACGAAGTCCCGGGGCTCTCGGGCAAAGTCGAACCGGACGCAGGCCTCATCGCCGGAGCCCTTTGAACTCACCCTTGGCTTGCTTGCGAATGCCTTGATGACAGATCACCAAGCGACCAACTGGCAACCTTGGATGGTCGATCGCCTCCACGGCTCCGCCGGCCGCTGGTGAGCAGTTTACCCCCTCGGTCCACATCAGAAGCTAGCCCAGTCCAGCTCCGCATCGTCGAGCGCCTCGAACACATCGCCGTCTGCGCCCATCTGCTGAAGCCGTTTGCGGACCTCCTCCGGTCCGCCGCGCCTGGGAAAATCCCTGTCGGCCTTCGCTGCCTTGGCGAGATCACCTATCCATCCCTTGCGATCCCTTTGCCCGAGCAACCACTCCGCGAATGGCTGGCGAGGTTCAGGTTCAGGCGCCGGGGCAAGGTCCTCGAACTGCCCCATGACCAGCGGCAATTCTTCCGGAAGCGGCACCGGCTCGATACCTGATGCAAAATCGAACTGTACCTGCGGCTCACCTCCGATCTCTACAGCGACGGTGAGCGATTTGGCCTGCGGCGGGCGGTCCATTCCATGTCTCCTCAGCGAATCGGAGACCGAACGTAAGCCGAGAGCAGGACACCGTCATTATGTTTGTTCTATTTATGTTCCACGGAAGCGCCGTTATCGGAGCCGGAATGCAAACCTAGAGCAAGTGCTCGGCAACGAACTCACTCCAAGCGTAACCCCAGCGGATCGACGCTGTGATCAAAGTTGGGAGAACCGTGCGCCGTCACTTCGACTCCGAGCTGTTTCAGCTGGCGCGCGGTGGGGGGAAACAACAAGCCAAGCAACTACCTGGAGCAACGATTCCAACTCGAAGTCTTCTTCAGCCGTTGCCCCTCGATCGCGCGCGCCTTGGGACGTGAATGTATGGCCGGTTTCAGGGAAACCAAATGAGAATCCGAACGGCAGCAATGTCGAAGGGTTTCGGGCGCCGTCAGGCGTACTAAACCCTGACGTGTACGACCCGCGGAGCCGCAGGCGCTGGGCTATGGGGATTTAGGATTCCGGTGCAGCTCGCAAGCGGATGGCCGCGAGCCTGGCCGTATTGTCCAGCCACCAGAAGGCCGATCACGGCCCGGCCGCAAAGGCGCGATCAATGGGCCGACCCACCTTTTGATGGCCCTTTCTGGAAGAGAGTGGCGCATCGGACGAGCCGCATGCTCCCCTGCGATGCGGCTTTGGCAGGGATGGATTGCGTGCAGGCCATGCCGGGTCATGGCGTGGTCTCCCGGATGGGCAATGCTATCGTCGGTGGCGCTCTGGGCTGCTGCCAGCGCTGGAAGGCCTCGATGATGATCATGTGTCCGCCGCAGCATGGGCATGGCGGGCGCTGATCGGGCGGCTCGTCCGGGCTGGGCTCTTCCGTGCTCGCGGGAACGCAGAGAAGCTCGCGGGCACGAGCGATGCTGGCCTTGCGGGTAGAGCCGGCGAGCAGGCCGTAGTGCCGGATGCGGTGGAAGCCGCGCGGCAGGACGTGGAGCAGGAACCGCCGGATAAACTCGTCGGCGGGAAGCGTCATGACGCGCTGGCGCTCTGGTCCCTCGCGGCGATAGTCCTTGTAGCCGAACGTGACGCCGCGCTCGTCGAACGCGATCAGGCGGCGGTTCGAGATCGCCACGCGGTGGGTATAGCGGGATAGATAGGCGAGCACGGCCTGAGGCCCGGCGAACGGCGGCTTGGCGTAGACCACCCAGCGCTTCTTCCGGACCGGGGAGAGGTGGCGAAGGAAGGCTCGCCGGTCGGTCAGGCGCGCCCTCTCGCCGAAGAACGCGAGCCGGCGGGCGTCGTGCAGCTGGATCAGACGGGTGACGAAGATCCTGCGGAACAGCGCGCCGAGCACGCGCACCGGCAGGAGGAACGCCGGTCGCGACGATATCCAGCGTGCGCCATCCGGCGCGATACCGCCGCCCGGAACGATCATGTGCACGTGCGGATGGTGCGTCATCGCCGAGCCCCAGGTATGGAGCACCGCGGTGATGCCGATGCGCGCGCCGAGGTGCTTGGGGTCGGCGGCGATGGTCAGCATCGTCTCCGACGCCGCCCGGAACAGCAGATCGTAGACCACCGCCTTGTTCTGCCAGGCGATGTCGGCGATCTCGGCGGGCAGCGTGAAGACAACGTGGAAGTAGCCGACCGGGAGCAGGTCGGCCTCACGCTCGACCAGCCAGGTTCGCGCCGCCGCGCCCTGGCACTTGGGGCAGTGCCGGTTGCGGCAGCTGTTGTAGGCGATCCGCCAGTGCCCGCAGTCCTCGCAGGCTTCGACGTGACCGCCCAGCGCAGCGGTGCGGCATTTCTCGATCGCCGTCATCACCTTGAGCTGCATGAGGCCCAGATGCCCGGCATGGGCGGCCCGGTAGCCGGGACCAGCAGCGCGGAAGATGTCGGCGACCTCGAGCGAGGTGCGCAAGCCGCCTCAGCCGTCGGGCGCCGCCTGCGAGCCTGGGAACATGCTCAGCCGATCGAGCGGACTGATCACGTTCTTCACCGTCCGGGTCGCCACCCTCGTGTAGAGTGACGTGGTCGTCAGCTGGGCGTGGCCGAGCAGGACCTGGATGATGCGGATGTCCACGCCGTCTTCGAGCAGATGGGTCGCGAAGCTATGGCGCAGCGTATGTGGTCCGACCCGCTTGGTGATGCCCGCCGCATGGGCCGCTTCGGCAGCGATACGATGGACCTGCCGGTAGCAGATCGGCTTCAGGTAATGCTGCCCGGGGAACAGCCAACCGTCGGGATACATCACACCCTGCTGCCGACCGATCTTCCACCACTCGCGCAAAAGTACCAGCAGGTCGTGCGCCAGCATGGCGTTGCGGTGCCGACCGCCCTTGCCGCACTGAACCCGGAGCAGCATGCGCTCACTATCGATATCGCGGACCTTGAGCCTGGTCACCTCCGACGCGCGAAGGCCGGCTCCGTAGGCGACCGAGAGGATCGCCTGGTGCTTGATGCTCGTCGTGGCATCGAGCATCCGCATGACCTCGTCGCGGCTGAGCACCGTGGGCAGCGAGCGTGGGTGCTTCACCCGGTGGAGCTTGCGGGTCAGGTCCGGCCGACCCAGCGTGCGAGTGTAGAAGAACCGTAAGGCTGAGACCGCCATATTCATGGCCGGCGCCCCGAGGCCTGTCTCGCTCTGCTCGATCTGGTATCGCCGCAAATCCTCGTCGGTCGCCCGATCGGGCGGACGGCCCAGCCAGTTCGCGAACCGTGTAACGTCGCGGAGATAGTTGTGCTGCGTTGCCAGCGATAGCCGGCGCACGTTCATGTCTTCGACGAAGCGCTCGCGCAGCGACGTGGCGGGAATGTCAGAACTTGTGTTGATCATCGGTCGACTCCTTGTTGAAGGAGTCAGGAGCGTCCGCCCGCCTTGGGCTTCGCTCAACTGAAGCGCGAACCTCCCGCGGTCATCGCAACATCAGACCCAGGCACCACTCCCGCGCCAGCGGGTTCGTACATGTCGGCGGGAAAGGCCAGTTTCTCAGGAGCCGCCAAAAGACTGCCGCTGACCGGTTATCAGACTGCAGGTCAAGTTTTGCCAAGGGGCCTGTCTTGCTTGATCAGAGGCGCTGCATTCCGTTGACCCGTCCCATGACCTGCGGCCGAAAGCCCAGAAGCGTCTGCAGCGTCTCCGAGCCGAATTGCCGAACGGCGGGGTTGAGTGAAAGGAACCAGTTCTCCTGCGGCATGAATATCGGCAGGGTATAGACACTGAAAATGCCGGCACGGCGCGAGGCAGAGCGGTTTTCTCCGCTCGTGTGCCAAGTCCTGCCATCCAGAACCAGCGCGCTGCCAGCGGGCACCTCCACGCAAGACAATTCGATAGGTGCAGACCGATCGGGATTGCAGTTGTGCAAATGACTTCCAAACGCCACGCGCGTCGCGCCGTTTTCGGCCGTGAAGTCGTCGACGCAGAAACCGATGTTGATCACCATTGGTCGATCCCATCCCCAGGGCTCGGGGATCACACCCTGATCGGCATGCACCACCATGCTCGCCCCGCCGGGACCGGTTATGTTAGCGGCCATGCTGGACAGCAATGCCGGCCAACCCAACCCACGTTTTACGATCTCCAGGACCATCGGGAGTTCGGCGAGATGGCAGAACACCGGGTCCCGGCTCGGTAGGTTCCAAATACGCTGGTTGATGCCGTCGTCGTTGCCGTATTGGTAGGTATCGCCCCAACCGTACTGCCGGTCATTCTCCGACGCGCGATACACAGCGGTCCGGATTTCCGCGAGGAGTGAGGGCTCAAGCGCATCTGAAATAACGCAGGCGCCATAGTCGGCTAGGTCCGCGAAGCCATCATCAAGGCTCACAGTCGGCTGGGGGGCAGACAATTTCATCTCTCTCTAGGTTGAATCTGAAACTCGAAGAGGCAGGAAGGGGCATCCGCGATCATTGGCCAGCCCAATATGGCCCACGAAATAAAGCGGTCTATTTGCCCCGGGAGGAGTAAACCGTTTTCAGAAAGTCCACGATCTTCATCCGATATTTGGCGGCCTCGTCAGGAATGAGCTTGTCGAAGCCCTGGGAACCATGGAATTGACCCGCCCAGCACTGATAGGTCGTTGGGACGCCGGCGCCCGAGAGCAGCTGCGCATAGGCTTCGCCTTCGGGCTGAAGCTGATCATACTCCGCGCACATCACCAATGCGGGAGGCAGATCGTTTAGCCTTCCGGCGAGCAAGGGGGGATGCCAAGGGATTTCGAGCGTCCGCATCGCCCCGCAGATAGATTGGCGCATACTTCTTCGCGCTTTCGATCACTATGTCTTCGTCAGGGAAATCGAGGACCCGGTCACTGGTAAAGTCGGTCACCGGGATCTCCAGCACCTGCGCGACTATCGCGGGACCGTTCCGGTCACGGGCCATCTGGCAGACGACGGCCGCGAGATTCCCGCCCGCGCTACCTCCCCCGACCGAGATGCAAGATGCGTTGATGCGGAGCTCTGCTGCGTGGTCGGAGCTCCAGCACAATGCCGCATAAGCGTCTTCGACAGCCGCAGGAAAACGGTGTTCAGGTGCTAGCCGGTAATCGACCGAGATGACGGTGCAACCGAGATCAGAGGCAAGAGCGCGACATGCCGTGTCGCTGTGATCCAGCGTGCCGAGAAAGAAGCCGCCGCCATGATAGTAGACGTGGCAAGGCGTCTCGCTCTCGGAAGCTACTGCGCGATAGAGACGCAGCGCGATCTCACCCCCAGGTCCAGGAATGATGATATCCCGCTCAATTGCGACGGCCTCATGGGGAGTAGCGAACGCGAAAAAGCTCTGTTCCATCATCGCATGCATCTGCGAGCGCAGCTGGGCAGGTCCCAGGCCTGTTGGCATTGGCGGCGAACTTCTTTGCGCATCGAAAAGCGCTTTGAGCTTCGGCTGAAGAGGCATTGCGCGATCATATCCATGTTTGCAGCTTGCCCGAAAACGATGCGGGCAAGCTGCTGAAGTCTGAGGAACTAGAACTTGATGGTGAGGTCGGCACCGTACGAACGAGCCGGAATGTAGTTGGCACCGCCGGCGAACTTTAGATCGAGTGCGAAGCTCGCATATTTGCGATCGGTCAGATTGCGGCCCCAAATCGCCAATTCGGTATTTACGCCGCCGAGGTCCAGTTCCTTGAGCGCAATGCGGCCGTTGAAAATCCAATAGGCCGGCACGGAAGCGTAATTGCGCAGGAACGTCGAATATTCTGGCTGAGCCGGGTTTTGAGACAGAGACATGCGGGATTGGTAAAGCGCGTCACCACGAAACGACAGATAGGCCTCGCCCGCCCCAATAGGCCGGGTATCGAACTGTCCGTATGCACTGCCTGTCCATTCCGGTCTCAGCGAGGAGACGTAGGCCCCGCCATTTGCAGATAGCAAGAGCGCTGGAACATCGGAGAACTCGGTGTCCGTGAAGCCAAGACTGCCGCCTATCGTCAGACCTCTTACGGGCGCGGCCGTGACGTCAAGTTCGAAGCCCTTCGCCTTGATGGTACCTGCATCCACGACAAGGGTGCCCAGCGATGCCGCGAGGGCTGGATCGCCGGTGAGCGCTGTGATCTGCGAGGTGAAATTCGTCGCCGACTGCGCCGACTGAACATGCTTGTAGGTCACTTGGTAGACCGCGAGGTTGGTTCGAAGCTTTTTGTCGAGCATTTCGGCTTTGATGCCGGCCTCGAATGATGTTGCCGTTTCCGGCTCGAATGCGATCACCGACACCGTGCCGCCCGACACGAAAGCGGTAGAAAACTTGCCGTATAGCAACACGTCGTCGATTGGCTTGTAGTTCACGCCGAGCAGATAGTTGGGCTTAGTCTTGTGGTAGGAAAACGCGGTGTGCTTCAAAGCTGGCGGGTTGCCGTAGTCAAAGGTGCCAGACTTCTTATCGTCCGTCACACGTCCCCCGAGCACCACATCGAGCTGCGGTGTCAGGTGGAATTCGAGCTGCGCATAGGCGGCCAGTGAGGTCGCTTCATTGTAACCGCGCCCCGCACTTCTCTGCGGGATTACGCCGCCGGGAAACGGCGTGAACTGCGGAGTATTCTGGAAAAGATGCTCGGCACTGTAGTCCTTCGAATGGAAATAGATCGCGCCGACCGTCGCGGTGAGGAAGTCCGACGTGTAGTTGAGCTGAAGCTCGTCGCTCCACTGCTTACTGCGGCTTTGAGCCGCCGTCGCCAGCGCGACGAAAGGCAGGCCGACCAGACCGGAAGCCACCGACCGGATGATTGCGCCCTGGTTTGCAGACGGAAGTGTCGCGAAACCCGGTACCGTGGAAGCTGCCACGATTGGTGCGTAGGCAAGTGCGGCCTGCGACGTCAGCGGCAGCGCACTGAAGCCATCGAGCGCCGAGGCGCTGAATATTTCTGACTTGCGGTAGGCAGCGACATTCTTCGCCGACAGGCTGTCACTGATCTGCAGCGTACTGGTCAAGCTGTGACCCTCCACCCGTAGCCGCTTGGGGATCGCCCAACCGTTGTTGACTACGTCTGGGCGCTTGCCATCTGCGGCGAAATAGACCGGGAAAGGCTGGGTTGTCGTGATGGCGTTAAGAACGGCGCCCACGCCAGGAAAGGTCGGATTGATGCCCGCAGAGCCGGTGCCTTCGGGCGTTCCATCGTCTCGCGTCCGATCGTACTTGTAGACCGTGTTGAAATCACCGCTTTCGAACTTGAGCGCCCCAAAGAATGTGTCGGTGTCCCGCGTCCCTAGCCACTCGGGTGAGCGTTCCACTGTCGCAATCGGTGCATAGGCCGAGGCTGTGCGATTCCAGACCATGCCTGCATTGGCATTGCGAATGTCGCCCCGACGGTAGTTGTGCATGTAGCTCAAATAAGCACTAAATGGGCCGACTTGCGGCAGGTCCACACCCACACCGAAACGAAATTCGTCCTGGTTCCCATATGTTGCGGTGGCTTTTACGCCCACTTCGCCGGTGGGATCCCGTGTCGTGACACTCACCGCACCTGCCGTCGCGTTGCGACCAAACAGCGTCCCTTGTGGGCCGCGCAGGACCTCGATGCGCTGCACATCGGGGAGGTCAAAAATAGAACCGCGCGGCGACGAGATATACACCCCGTCTAGATAGACCGAGACCTCCTTGTCAGATCCAGGAACGACGCCATAGCTGACCGCACCACGCATCGTGAACGATGGAATCGCGGAACCGCCCGCGGCGGGGCGCACTGTCAGACCAGGCGCCAAGCCCGACAGATCTCCGACGTTTGTCACGCGATTGGCCTGAAGGGTGTCCGCTGAGAGCGCAGTGACTGCAATCGGTACGTCCTGCAATCTCTGCTCGCGCTTTTGCGCCGTCACGACGATCTCCTCGAGACCGGTAGATTCCCCGGTGGCGGCCTGCGCCAGTGCACAGGTGGGCATCAAGCCGATAGCGGCGGCGGACAACAGGAGACCCGTCCGGGTCGCCACGATTTGCGACATGCGCTTCCTCCCCTTTTTATTGCCCACGCCCTTGCTGGTGACAGGGTTGGGCCGGACTGATTGAAATGCAATTCATCCGATGCATTATGATGCCAACGGCGAAATTTAAAGTCAAGCTCCTTAAAATGGATTTCGGATTATCCGGCCGGCGGTTGACAAGGCAGGGCAGGTTCCTGATGGAAGGAGCATTCCCTCAGGTGTCTGGATGGCTCGCAAAACCGACGAATCTACGATCTGCCGCCTGCTGGACGTCGCCGAACGGCTCTACGGTCAGCTTGGTTTTGGTGCCGTCTCCCTGACTCAGATCCGGATTGCCGCCCGCAGTGGGAATAAAAACGTCATCCCGTACCACTTCGGCGATGCCAACGGCTTGGTGCGAGCAATCTTAGACAAGCGCCTTCCGGAGCTGGAAGCGCAACAATACAGTCTTCTATCAAGCTTGTCGGAAGATCAGCGATTTGATGTGCGAGCGCTCACAACGGTGCTCTATCGCCCCCTCCTTAATCACCGGGATGAAGCCGGCGACCGTACTCACGCACGATTTACCCTAGCCTTACTCGTGTCCGGCGATGTTGAACGCTTGGGAGAAGTATTTGTCAGGCTGCAAAGCACCGCCGGCTGGATAGTATCTCGCTTGAGCGAGATAACCGGCATCCCGCTTCCAATAATACTTGAGCGCGAGCGCCTAATCGCGATCATGGTTCTAACCAGCGTTTTCAACCGCCTCACACCTTTCGACCAGCCTTCATCGGACGAAGCCCTTATCGACCATGTTCTGGATGTGGCATCTGCTGCGGTAGCGACTCCCGTGAACCGTAGTATGTTATCTCTCGTCCATCCGGATCTTTAGCCCCTCGAATCAGATTTGTGGGCGCATGGCGAATTCATCACGCGAAACGAAATTTGGAGGAACAGGAGGAGGTGCCGCGGGCTCTCAATGTTAGGCCACGGGATTTTCGAAATCGCGGTGGGACAACGCGAGGATTTTGGCTGAACGAATGCCCACTAACAGGGACCTCAAAATGGCAATTGAACGGCGGCTAATCGGCGGTTCCCGCGCCCATCTCTCTCGATACACCGAATGCAGCGAGATCGCACCATTCGGTGTGGGCGGAGACTACTCATGCTATTCTGCGAGATCAGAATTTTGGGAGTCGGGTGATGCACGGTAGCTTCATAAGTGGAACCCGGATTTCAAAAAGCTGGCTTTTCACACCCCCGCTTCGCGGCACATGGGCGATCGCCGCCAGCCTTGTGGCTATTGCGGTTCCAGTGGCCTTCAGCCTCACCCTGGCCCCTGACATTAACGATCAGACATGCACAATCTTCTGTCCGTTCGTGTTGGCGACAACGATCCTCTGTGGATGGAGATATGCGATCGCGGTGGCAGTCGCCAGCGCGGTCGGCTGCAATACGGTCCTGATGGGCGTCCCTTACCATTTCCACGTCCAATGGTCGGAAATCGAACCCTTGCTCGTTTTCCTCACCTACTCCGCGTTCGTGATCCTGGTCGTTCAGTTCTTCAGGCTAACTGCGGCTAGATCGCTCCGTCAGGCCGGTGCGCGGGAGCGCATGAGCGGGATCGTTTTCAGTCTCGATGGGGGACAAGCATGGGCAAGCTGGTATGGCGTCGATGCTCCCGTGCGCCTCGGTCCACCAGACGAAGTCGTCGAAATGATGAAGGACTTCATCGCTCAGATGGAACTGGCCAAGCACTTCCCCGTCAGCTCAAACGATCCGCTTCGATAGGTCGGGCGCGGCCTGAATATACGACAGCTTACGGGTAAGAGAAAATCCGCCTCGAACGGCAGCAAAGTCGGCGCCATCAGCCGATTGCCCCTTGATTTGCCTGCTGCGAGCCTTGACGAATCTGAGTACTAGAAATCAGTCCAAGCTCGATTGCGATGGCAACCATATGCGTGCGGTTTCGTGCCCGCAGCTTAAGTCGCATAGTGCCGAGATGTGTCTCGACGGTGCGAAAGGCGATGCCGCACCGCTTGGCTACTTCCTTGGCGGAATAGCCAAGCGCAACGAGCATCAGGAGTTGCAATTCGCGGTTGGTCAGCGTGGGAATGTGCTGAATCACACTCATGTAGGCTCCCCCTAGAATAGTGCGGTAGCTTGGCGCCCCGCCTCGCCGGCCCACATTGCAACTATATGACCGATAACGATTTGTTCCGACAAATGGCCCTCAATTCGTAAAGAATTCAAGTACGAATTAGTCGCCCGGCGCACTGCCGTCCCGGATTGAGGCAGCGTCCCGGTAGATTTCAAGCTCAACTCATCGCGTTCAACGTGAGGACTCTCGCGCCCCAGGCCGTCTATGAGCGTTGTAGCTGCGTAAATGGGATTTCATGGTTTGGATTGAAAAGGCGCGTTTTCGCGTGCGCGACGAAAGAGGAGGCGTTCATATCATAGTCGAGATGAGCGATGGCAGGAGCAGCGAACCATCGAGCGGGCCGCCCAAGCGAATGCCGTCGACCTTCTATTTTCTGCTTGATGGACAGGACGTTAGGCGCGCGTCCGAGGAAACCTTCGTTAATCTTGCAACCGGCGAGATTCTGGTTCGCTTGGCGGATTGACCGCTGCGCGTGCAGAAATTGTCATTTGAATATACGGCAGGTATCAAGGAGTTGATTTGAGGTTTCGAAGGGCCGTTTGTCGGCGGGGCCTGACTCTCGCCCCCTCGCGTCAGCCAACCTCAATCCTTCTGCGCGTGCTTTTTTGAAAGCGCATTCACGAGTGCTTCCCTGATATCCCGCTCGTACCGGCGGTTCAGAGCAGTTGCTCCGGCCATGGGGAATCCGTGATATGCGCCGGGATATACGATCACTTCGACGGGGACGCCGGCGCGGAGAAGGCGCCGCGCATATTCAAGATTCTCTTCCAGGAAGAGGTCGAGCGAGGCTGCAATGATGAGGGCCGGCGGCAGGCCAGACAGGTCCACCGCACGCGCCGGCGCTGCATAGGGCGACACACCCTCACCTCCGGGCTCTTGACCCAAATAGCATGACCACCCGAACCGGTTGCTCCGGCTGGTCCAGACAAATTCCCCGGTGTGAGGATGAGGCTCGCACGCGGGGCGGTCGTCTATCATCGGATAGGTCAGGCATTGGAACGTCACGGGCACTTCGCCGCGATCCCGTGCAAGTAGGGCAAGGCCGGCGGCGAGTCCGCCGCCGGCGCTCTCTCCCTTCACGGCAATTCGAGCGCGGTCCACTCCAAGGTTCGAGGCGTTGCCGTGAAGCCATTTCAAGGCAGCGTAGCAATCCTCCAGCGGCGCCGGAAAAGGATGCTCTGGTGGCAGCCGATAATCTACCGAGACAATGATCGCCCCGAGTGCGGCCGCGTGAATGCGATTGGTGGCATCCGACATCTCTGGAGCGCCAAGGACCATACCGCCGCCGTGCATGTGCAGGATGGCTGGGCTGGCAACGTCCTTGGCGGTCGTACGATAGATTAAGACGCGAACATCCGGGCTTCCGTCATCGCACTTGATGTAATGCTCGGCCACACCGATCGCCTGGATGTCAGGAGATTCTGGATACGGGATTGAGGGAGCTGCCCGAACCGCCGCGAGATGCTCCGCATCCATTTCCGGTATCGGGAAATCGGTCAGAAATCGGCGCAGTTCATTATCTACAAGTCCGATTGTCGACATGTCCCTCTCCAATGCCATTCGGGTTCAGCCTAGAAGCGAGAACTTGCGATGAGAACGTAAGGCCGCTTCGATCGTGGGCACGATGCCAGATCGTTTTTCGCTAGCTGGAAATGAGCAGCGCCCGACTGTTGACGAACGGCCGGTTTCGGGAGGGCCGTAAGAAGCCCTGAACGGCGGGTAAGTCGGCGTCAATGCACGCTGAAAGGTTCTGACCATTTTCCGCCGATGCTGAAAGGCGTTGACTAGACCGCCCTCAAGCGAAGCAAGTCTCTTTATAGTCCCGAGGACGATAGATCATACATTTGCAAGCCCGCGCGCCTGCATCAGCGGCCCACCGTCTGGCCTGCGACCCCGGAACGCCACGAACGACTCCATCGGATCCCGCTTGTCGCCCTGGGCCAGAACCTCCGCTTTGAACCGCGACGCGGTCGCCGGATCGAATAGGTCGCCCGCCTCGACGAATGCGGCGAAGGCATCGGCATCGAGGACCTCCGACCACAGATAGCTGTAGTAGGCGCTCGCGTAGCCGCCATCGAACACGTGGGTGAAATACGGGAGGCGATGCCTCAGCCCGATCACTCCCGGCATGCTCAGCCTCTCCAGTTCTGCTTCCACAAATTGCTCGGGATCAGCACCACGCGCCGAATCTGAATGGAGCGCGAGGTCGATCAACGCGCAGGACACCAGCTCCAATGTGGCGAAACCCTGGCCGTAGGTTTCGGCGCGGCGTATCGCATCGATCAATTGGGGCGCAACGCCCAAGCTGCCCAGCACTTCGCGGCTGATGATCCAGTTTTCCATGAACTTGCTGGGGAACTCGACAAAATCCCTGGCGACTGCAGTCCCGGAAAGGCTCGGATAGGTAACGTCCGACAGCAAGCCGTGGAGGGCATGACCGAACTCATGAAACAGGGTCCTCGCTTCGTCGAGCGACAGCCGCGTGGCCGCGGTATCGGGGGGCGGCGCCGAGGCGAAGTTCGCGACCAGATAGGCGATCGGCAAGATGGGGCCATCGAGCTTTTCCTGGACGCGAAGACTGCCCATCCAAGCGCCACCATGCTTCTCTGGCCGCGCGAGATAGTCGGTCAGCAGTAGGCCAACAGTCGAACCGTCTTCGCGCAACACCTCCCAGACCCAGGCATCGGGGTGATAGGTCGCGATGTCCTCGCGGCGCGCAAAGTGCAGGCCGTAGAGCCGGCCCGCAACCTCGAAGGCAGCGGACCTCACGCGATCGAGCCGAAGGTGCTGCTGGATCGCGGCACCATCGAGGGCAAACCGGTCGCGGCGAACACGTTCGGCGTAGAAGCGCCAGTCCCAGGGAGCGAGCGCGAACGTCTCCTCATCAGCTTCGATAAAGCGCTGGAGTTCGGCTGCTTCCTCTGCCGCCCGCACCTTGGCGGGTTCCCAGAGCTGCATGAGAAGCGCCAGCGCCGCGTCCGGCGTCTTCGCCATGCTGTCATCGAGTTGATAGGCAGCATAGTCGGGGTAGCCGAGCAGTTGGGCGCGCTCATGTCGCAGAGCCAGCGTTTCCGCAATGCCCGGCCAATTGTCGTATCCACCGCCATCGCAGCGGCTCGTGAACGCCCGCCACAACCGTTCACGCAGATCGCGGCGCGCCGAAAATGCCAGGAAACCTTCGTAGTCGGTGCGATCGAGCGTAAAATAATATTGCCCGGCCTCGCCCGCGGCCAGGGCCCGGGCAGCGGCCGCATCACGCAAAGATTGGGGAAGACCGGCAAGGTCCTCCTCCCCAAGCGAGAGTGTCCAAGCGTTGGTTGCTGCCAGCACATTCTGTCCGAACATGACGGACAGCTCCGCGAGGCGTGCGTCGATGTCAGCGAAGCGCGCTTTTGCACCTTCGGCCAAGGCCGCACCGCCGCGAACAAAACTCGCATAGGTGTTTTCTACCAGTCGCTTTTGCTCGGCAGTCAGGCCCGCCGAACCGCGGTCTGCATAGACAGCTGCAATGCGCGAAAATAGCGCCGCGTCGTGGCTGATCGCCGTGCCATGACTGCTAAGCAGCGCGGACATTTCACCTTCGATCGCACGGATCGCTGGGGTGGCCTGGGCAGAGGCGAGTGTCCAGAAAAGCCGACGGATGCGCGCCAGGGTCGCGCCCGATCGCTCGAGCGCTGCGATGACATCGTCGAAATTGGCTGGCGCTGTGCACGTTACGATCGCAGCCAGCTCTTCATCATGGGAAGCAATCGCCTGCTTGCAGGCGGAGATAAAATCCTCCGGCAGGATTGCATCGAATGGTGGCGATCCAAGCGGACCGTCCCAGGCTGCAAGCAAGGGGTTGGCGGTCTCATTCATCAGCTGACCCTTGCTCAAGCGGCGATTACCGTCGGTACGCCTTGCACGCGATCGTCGCCATCCCGGATATGCCACCCCTGTTATGGTTTCGGCGAGAGGGCCGCAGACCTGGTGCGGCATCATGGCCTTCGCGGCGGCGCAACGATTGCGCCTCTTCATCACTACTTCCAGCCGCTACTCTCACCCTCAAAGGCGTGACGCGCCAGCCATCCGACCAGAGCGCCGCCCATCATCATCGCAACCGTCCACATGCGCCGACCTTCAGGCAGCCTGCCGCACTGCGTCCGGCTCACTCGCCACCTCGTCGGTGGTGACTTCGAACTTCTTGAGTACCGCCGGTCCAAACGCTGTCGTTATCGCAACGTCGGTAGCATCGCGTCCGCGGGCCATGACGATGCGGCCGATCCGAGGCTCATTGTGGCGCGCGTCATAGGTGTACCAGCCGCCGTCAACGAACACTTCGAACCAGGCCGAGAAATCCATCGGCGCATCGACCGGTGGCACGCCGATGTCCCCGAGATAGCCTGTGCAATAGCGCGCGGGAATATTTACCGCCCGGCACAGGGTGACGGCGAGGTGCGCGAAGTCGCGGCAGACACCGACCTGCTCGTTATAGCCTTCCCAGGCCGTGCGCGTGCACCGCGCATGATGATAGCCAAATTGGATGCGGCGATGGACCCAGTCGACGATGGCTTCCACCCGGCCGCGCGCCGAGCGAATGCCGCCAAACATCTGCCAGGCCGTGGGTATCAATTTCTCCGTCTCGCAGTACCGGCTCGCCAGAAGAAATGGGAGGGCGGTCTCGGGCAACTCTTCGATCGGAGTGACCGGTACGTCGGGCGCTGCAAGGTCGGGCCGGCCGCTATCCTCGATCAGAAATTCGCACCGCAGCCGGGCGCCGCCCTCGGGCAAGGTCAAGCGGGTGGCGAGATTTCCAAACGCGTCAAGATAGTCATAGATCGCGATGTCAGGGCTCACCGATATGCGATGCGGCGTCAGAAGATCGCGATTGCGGGACGGGTGGATACTGAGAAGCGCCGTCAACGGTACGCGCGTTGTCGTCTCAAACTCTATGTCAAATCCGGCCTTGATCAGCATGGTATCCTCGGGTCCCAGTCTCAGGAGAGTCGCCGGATAACGGGCAGAATCAGGGATCGTTCCTCAAAAACGCGACAAACCGCGAGCCCTCGCTAGTCTGAGATCTAACGGGCCAGCATCGCTGCGAGCCTAGAGCGCGCATTGATAGATCAGCAAACCGTGCTGCTCGATTGACGGCCAGGCTATCGCATCGCCCGGAAGAGCAACTTGCAAATCCACAGCGACCGGAAGGCGCCGCGAAAGGCTTGAGCGCATCTCCTTCAGATTTGCCGTTGCAAAAACAAGCTGGCTTTCAGCGGCATCGTCCGTGAGAACGATCTCTATGCCCAAGGGGTCCGCGCCCTGCGCGCCAGTGGCCCAGGGCCCGAATGCATAGGCCGCGGCGACCCTTGGCCACCCCTTCGCCCAAAGCCTGACTTCATCAAACCAATGTTCGGGGATCTGTCCTGTCACTGCAGCTTCTCCCAGGGAACGAAGATCGCTCAGGCAGCCTGTTGTCCGTCATCCTGACGCTTGGGCTGGGGCGGTTTGTTGGGATTGACCGGCTCTGTTTCCGGTTTTTCGTGTTCAGGGGCCGGCGTCAGCTTTTTGGGTCGCAAGGTCTCATCAGGCATGGATCACACTCCTTCGGCGATCTTCGTCCGATTAGAACGCGCGTGCGGTTCAATCCTTCCGATTGCGCATTCGAATTTTTCGTGCCGGCCGTCGGCAGTGCTGCAAATTGCAGGGCTTCGGTTGCAATCGACTCACGATCACAAACTGGCGTGAATCCGGCGGACTTGAGCTGAGGAACGTCGAGCGCCCTTCCGGGCCGGCACGATCGCGATCGCCTCACCTCGACATATGCCACCCGGCAGCATGTAACTTGCACGGTGTTCGTGTATCCGCTCGGCGAGCTTAATGAGCGGCTGCTTTCGACGAGCCGCAAATAGGTTTCCAAATGTCAGCAATGTCGGCGTCTCTCGTCTCACGCCCCAATTAGCGGAGCACCCAGAGGTTAGGTGCTCACCCCTTCGTGCGAACGTTCCGTGGCGCGCCTATAGGCGTCGCGGCCTGTCGTGCGGGCGATGTAGGCTTGTTCGGCGTCGCCCAGAGTGATGCCGCAGTTCCTTTGACCCAGGTTCAAGGCGTAGGTGACCGATATGTCAGCGGCAGTGAAAGCCTCGCCCGCTAGGTAGGGCGAACTGGCGAGCCGCCCGCTGACCAGCTTCAGCCTTTTTTGGAACGACCGCAGGCACCAGGTCGCGCCCCAGTTCTCCCTCTCGGTCTCGGGCGCGATGAAGCGGCTGACGACGACGGGCATCATTAGAGTTGCGAGGCCGGCTTCACCGAGGTGCAGAAACTGCTGGTACGCGGCAAAGTTCGGATCGTGCGGCGCCGGCGCCAGCGGCGTCGGCCCGTAGCGTGCCATGAGGTACTCCATGATTGCGATCGACTCCACCATGGTGACGTCGCCGTCCTGAATCGCCGGGATGTAGTCGGCGGAGTTGACCGCCAGAAATTCGGGGTCTTGCTCGGCGGCCAGCATGTCGACCTGCCGCACACAGTAGGGAAGGCCCATCTCCTCCAGCACCCAGACGACCCGGATCGATCGCGAGGTCTGTCCACCCCAAACGGTAATCATCGACTGACCCTTTCCAACAACCACTGACGATAGCCCCTAGCAAAGCCATTTGACCTTGGCACTCCAAGCAAGCGCCTTCAAATTAGCGAACGACAGATTTGGAGGTCACCCGAAGGGACGCGAATGTCCGCAATGTCGAAGGGTTTCGGGCGCCGTCAGGCGTACTAAACCCTGACGTGTACGACCCGCGGAGCCGCAGGCGCTGGGCTATGGGGATTTAGGATTCCGGTGCAGCTCGCAAGCGGATGGCCGCGAGCCTGGCCGTATTGTCCAGCCACCAGAAGGCCGATCACGGCCCGGCCGCAAAGGCGCGATCAATGGGCCGACCCACCTTTTGATGGCCCTTTCTGGAAGAGAGTGGCGCATCGGACGAGCCGCATGCTCCCCTGCGATGCGGCTTTGGCAGGGATGGATTGCGTGCAGGCCATGCCGGGTCATGGCGTGGTCTCCCGGATGGGCAATGCTATCGTCGGTGGCGCTCTGGGCTGCTGCCAGCGCTGGAAGGCCTCGATGATGATCATGTGTCCGCCGCAGCATGGGCATGGCGGGCGCTGATCGGGCGGCTCGTCCGGGCTGGGCTCTTCCGTGCTCGCGGGAACGCAGAGAAGCTCGCGGGCACGAGCGATGCTGGCCTTGCGGGTAGAGCCGGCGAGCAGGCCGTAGTGCCGGATGCGGTGGAAGCCGCGCGGCAGGACGTGGAGCAGGAACCGCCGGATAAACTCGTCGGCGGGAAGCGTCATGACGCGCTGGCGCTCTGGTCCCTCGCGGCGATAGTCCTTGTAGCCGAACGTGACGCCGCGCTCGTCGAACGCGATCAGGCGGCGGTTCGAGATCGCCACGCGGTGGGTATAGCGGGATAGATAGGCGAGCACGGCCTGAGGCCCGGCGAACGGCGGCTTGGCGTAGACCACCCAGCGCTTCTTCCGGACCGGGGAGAGGTGGCGAAGGAAGGCTCGCCGGTCGGTCAGGCGCGCCCTCTCGCCGAAGAACGCGAGCCGGCGGGCGTCGTGCAGCTGGATCAGACGGGTGACGAAGATCCTGCGGAACAGCGCGCCGAGCACGCGCACCGGCAGGAGGAACGCCGGTCGCGACGATATCCAGCGTGCGCCATCCGGCGCGATACCGCCGCCCGGAACGATCATGTGCACGTGCGGATGGTGCGTCATCGCCGAGCCCCAGGTATGGAGCACCGCGGTGATGCCGATGCGCGCGCCGAGGTGCTTGGGGTCGGCGGCGATGGTCAGCATCGTCTCCGACGCCGCCCGGAACAGCAGATCGTAGACCACCGCCTTGTTCTGCCAGGCGATGTCGGCGATCTCGGCGGGCAGCGTGAAGACAACGTGGAAGTAGCCGACCGGGAGCAGGTCGGCCTCACGCTCGACCAGCCAGGTTCGCGCCGCCGCGCCCTGGCACTTGGGGCAGTGCCGGTTGCGGCAGCTGTTGTAGGCGATCCGCCAGTGCCCGCAGTCCTCGCAGGCTTCGACGTGACCGCCCAGCGCAGCGGTGCGGCATTTCTCGATCGCCGTCATCACCTTGAGCTGCATGAGGCCCAGATGCCCGGCATGGGCGGCCCGGTAGCCGGGACCAGCAGCGCGGAAGATGTCGGCGACCTCGAGCGAGGTGCGCAAGCCGCCTCAGCCGTCGGGCGCCGCCTGCGAGCCTGGGAACATGCTCAGCCGATCGAGCGGACTGATCACGTTCTTCACCGTCCGGGTCGCCACCCTCGTGTAGAGTGACGTGGTCGTCAGCTGGGCGTGGCCGAGCAGGACCTGGATGATGCGGATGTCCACGCCGTCTTCGAGCAGATGGGTCGCGAAGCTATGGCGCAGCGTATGTGGTCCGACCCGCTTGGTGATGCCCGCCGCATGGGCCGCTTCGGCAGCGATACGATGGACCTGCCGGTAGCAGATCGGCTTCAGGTAATGCTGCCCGGGGAACAGCCAACCGTCGGGATACATCACACCCTGCTGCCGACCGATCTTCCACCACTCGCGCAAAAGTACCAGCAGGTCGTGCGCCAGCATGGCGTTGCGGTGCCGACCGCCCTTGCCGCACTGAACCCGGAGCAGCATGCGCTCACTATCGATATCGCGGACCTTGAGCCTGGTCACCTCCGACGCGCGAAGGCCGGCTCCGTAGGCGACCGAGAGGATCGCCTGGTGCTTGATGCTCGTCGTGGCATCGAGCATCCGCATGACCTCGTCGCGGCTGAGCACCGTGGGCAGCGAGCGTGGGTGCTTCACCCGGTGGAGCTTGCGGGTCAGGTCCGGCCGACCCAGCGTGCGAGTGTAGAAGAACCGTAAGGCTGAGACCGCCATATTCATGGCCGGCGCCCCGAGGCCTGTCTCGCTCTGCTCGATCTGGTATCGCCGCAAATCCTCGTCGGTCGCCCGATCGGGCGGACGGCCCAGCCAGTTCGCGAACCGTGTAACGTCGCGGAGATAGTTGTGCTGCGTTGCCAGCGATAGCCGGCGCACGTTCATGTCTTCGACGAAGCGCTCGCGCAGCGACGTGGCGGGAATGTCAGAACTTGTGTTGATCATCGGTCGACTCCTTGTTGAAGGAGTCAGGAGCGTCCGCCCGCCTTGGGCTTCGCTCAACTGAAGCGCGAACCTCCCGCGGTCATCGCAACATCAGACCCAGGCACCACTCCCGCGCCAGCGGGTTCGTACAAGTCGGCGTTCGTAGACGTTCGCCTTCCCCCACACGTCGGCGATTGCCTCGACGACAGGCATCGCCGCCGCCTGAGCGGCGGCCGAAAAAACGGGACCCCGCGCGGCGCAGCCGGACAGGCGGCGCAAGGTCGGTTTCGCACTGGCGGCGATCGCCGACAGGGCGAAAGCGGGCGTGCCGCCCGGCTGCGACGCGCGAGTGCCCACGGGGCCCATATCAGGCCCCGCACCCTGCCGCGGCCCGCGCAGCGGCCCGGCAGTGTGCGTCCCTGCCCCGCTCCAACAGGCCGGCCCGGCCGGCCCGCGCCAGCGATCGCGACCGTTAGGCCGAGACCGGCTCCGCCGGGCTCGGTGGCGCAGCCATAGAGCGCGGTCGCGCGGACGCCGGTCCGCGCGAGGCGCCGCAGTCAGGTGACAGGGTTTGCGAGGGTCATTCCCGTCAGAGCGCGAGTTGCCTCTGCACCGGCTTCCGCTTTCGGGATCTGCCGCCGATCTCCTCGATCACAAACATGTGCGCCGGCGGCGTCGCCAGCAGTTCGCCTTCGGGCACGGTGCCGTCGAGCCAGTCCATGACCTGGCGGCGCAACACGATCGCGCCGTGCCGGTCCTGATAGTGCGACACCTCGGCATTGGCGGCGATGGTGATCACCCGGAACGCCAGCGGCCAGCCGTTCATCGCCGGCTCCCAAAACCCCGCGAGATAGAAGAAATTGCCGTCGTCGAGCGTGACCCGGTAGTCCTTCTTGCCAACCTTCATTCGGAATTCCGAAGCGGGGATCAGGCAGCGATGCGCGGGAAAGGTCTTGCCCTCCGATCGAACGAAGCGGAACTCGACGCCGTCGCTGAACCGCGGGTTGGAACCCCAGTGCGCATTGACCACTTCCTTCTTGCCTGAACCGTCGCGCTTGTATCGAATGATCGGACGAAGGGTGCCCTCCGCCGCATCCGAGGCGAACGGGGTTGCGGTGTTTCGTCGAAGGCCTGCGGCTGAACCTCGGTACCGAGATTCCGATCGCGAGCCTGGCGCTCACGGACACGGGCGAACAGCCACCGCCATCTTCCTTGAGCGGAACCACTGGGATGCGGATTACAGCATGGCTCTCGCCGCGCTGATGGCTTCGCCAGGTGTCGAGCACGCCACCTGGTCGCCAGGGCGCAGCCTGGCTCCGGCACGGGCCAGATCTGCCGCTGTGCCACACCGCGCTAACACCACCCTGAATTAGCAGATCAGTACTTGTGTTGGCGCTCGTAGAAATCCCGATAGTGTGGACGCGGGAAATTCCGGAGCGATCGACCGCGCGCTGGCAGGAGGTGGTCACGAATTTCCGTTTCTTCACGGCTTTGGGCGTGCTCGGGTCATACGCCGCCCAACGCCTGGTCAGATCGGTTCTCACCGAAAATCCTGTCGGCGGCGCGATCCCATTCCGCAACCAGATCGATGCCCTGCTGATCGCGCAACCAGATATCTTCCAGGCCCCCCATCAGGCCAAGCAGGTGGATCGCGACGGATCGCGGTGCATCAACCTTATCCTGCAGCATCGCCGTAAACGTCTCGAGCGCCATCGCTGTACGTTTCTGAAAGTAGTCGAACGCAGGATGTTGCGGATAGACCGCTTCCGTCCGCAACATCGAATAGAGGCGCACCAGTTCAGGCTGGCCGCTATTGTGCGCGACGATATTGTGCAGGATCGTCCTGACATCGGTGAGCGAGAGCTGATCGGCCGCAGCGTCCGCCGGGATCGCCATCCCGGCAAACGCCAGGCGGGAATCGCGTTCGTCGCGGTCTTTCAACAGCGCCACAAGCAGCGCGACCTTTGAGCCGAAATGGTGCAGCACCCCGGCGACGGTCAGGCCGCAATTGTCTGCCAGCTCCTTGATTGTGAAACCGTAATAGCCGCGCTGGCCGATAATCCGGATTGCCTCGTCCAGGATCATTCGCGGCCGCGCGGTGAAGCGTTTACGCTGCAGGGTCAAGGCGTCGGTCATCCCGGCGAGCGATCAATGGTAGGGCACGGTGGCATGGTCACCAGCGTTCTAGGTCCGTCCTGAGGCCTTGCCAACCTCCTAAGTGCTCAGTAAGTTACCCGGAAGAAAGCCCGCGCTGGCGCAGGGTATGCAAGGGCGAGGGGGATCACGATGGCTCGGACATTATCGCTGACGCGCAGGACGCTGCTGGGATCCTGCGCTGCGCTGATCGCGAGCCGCGCGGCGGCAGCAGCGGACATGGCTTATCGTAACACGCGCGTGCCGATGGAGGACCGCGTCCGCGACTTGCTCGCCCGCATGACGCTTGAAGAGAAGGTCGCGCAGGTCCGCTCGATGTGGATGTCGAAGAGCCGGCTACTCGACGGCGACGTCTTCTCGCCCGAAAAGGCGGCAGCGGCGATCGCCGACGGCATTGGCCAGATCGGGATGCCGCACGATACGATCGGCAGCGCGCGGATGCCGCGGACGATCTGGGCGACACGCAAGGAGGCGGTCGATTTCGTCAACGGGGTGCAGCGCTTCCTGCTCGAGAAGACCAGGCTCGGCATTCCCGCGCTGTTCCATGACGAGGCTGCGCACGGTTATGTCGCCGATGGCGCGACGATCTTCCCGAGCCCGCCGGCGCTGGGCAGCACCTGGGATCCGGCGTTGGTCGAGCGCGTCTTTACTGTCGCCGGGCGCGAGGCACGGCTGGGCGGCGCAACAATCGTCCTCGCCCCCGTGATCGATCTGATGCGCGAACCGCGCTGGGGGCGAGCGGGCGAAACGTTTTCCGAAGACCCGCACCTCACCGCGCAGATGGGCATCGCCGCAGTGCGCGGGTTGCAGGGGCGGACTCGACCGCTGGCGCGCGACCGCGTCTTCGTGACGCTCAAGCATTTCGTCCACGGATCGCCCGAGAACGGAGTCAACATCGCGCCTGCTGACACCAGCGAGCGCAATCTGCGCGAGAACTACCTCGTGCCGTTCGCAGAGGTCATCAAGGCGACCAATCCGGCGGCGATCATGCCGTCCTACAACGAAGTGAACGGCGTCCCCGCACATGCGAGCCACGAGCTGCTGACTGTGACAGGACGCGAGCGGCTCGGGTTCACAGGGGCCTATCTCAGCGACTATGGCGGCGTCACGAACCTCGTCACCGATCATCACGTCGCCACCGACACCGGCGAAGCGGCGATCCTCGCGCTGAAGGCCGGCGTGGATGCGGAGCTGCCGGACGGCGAGGCCTTTGCCAGGCTCCCTGCACTGATCCGCGCGGGGCGTGTGTCGGCGACGTTGCTCGATGCCGCGGTCGCGCGCATCCTGACGCTCAAATTCGAGGCTGGGCTCTTCGAGAATCCCTATGCCGACGTCAGGCTGGCGACGCGAGGCACCAACATGGCGGCGGACATCGCGCTCGCGCGTACCGCGGCGCAGAAGGGCATCGTCCTGCTCAGGAACGATGGCGTCCTGCCGCTCGATCCCCGCAAGAAGACGAGACTCGCGGTGATTGGGCCGAATGCGGTCGAGCCGATGTTCGGGGGCTATTCGGGCATCAACGCAAACGCGGTCGGCATTCTCGATGGGCTGATGGCCGCTGGCACCGCGCTGTCGATCGAATATGCCGAGGGCGTTCGTCTGACCGACGCGGAAACGGGACCCAGCGTGCTCGGGCCTTTCGCTGCGCTCGCCGGACCCGCGGTCATTCGCACTTCGCATGCAGACAATGCGGAACGCATTCGCAGAGCGGTCGAGCTGGCGCAACGGTCCGACATCGTCCTGTTGGTGCTCGGCGACAACGCCACGATCACGCGCGAAGCCGTCCTGAACATTCGGCCGGGCGACCGCGATACGCTCGGCCTGTACGGCGATCAGGACGAACTGGTCGAGGCGATGCTTGCACTCGGCAAGCCGGTCGTCGCCTTGCTGCTCAACGGGCGGCCGCTGGCGGTCACGCGGCTTGCGGAAAAGGCTAACGCGCTGCTCGAAGGCTGGTATCTCGGGCAGGAGGGCGGAAACGCCTTTGCCGATATCCTGTTCGGCAAGGTGTCGCCCGGCGGCAAGCTCACAGTGTCGATCCCGCGCGCCGTCGGCGATCTTCCGGTCTTCTACAATCGCCACCCGTCGGCGCGTGCGCGCCCCTACATCGAAGGCGATCCAGCCCCGCTCTATCCGTTCGGACACGGGTTGAGCTATACGACCTTCGACATGTCGCCACCGCGCGTCGGCAGCGCCGAAGTCCGCAGCGGCGATGGTACGACGGTCGAGGTCGAAGTCACGAATAGCGGCAACCACGTGGGCGACGAGGTCGTGCAGCTCTATATCCGCGACGAAGTAAGCTCGGTACCCCGCCCCGTCATGGAACTGAAGGGGTTCGAGCGAGTGACGTTGAAGCCCGGCGAGAAGCGCGTCGTTCGCTTTACCATCACGCCAGACATGCTCGCGTTCTGGGATATCGACATGAAGTGGACGGTCGAGCCTGGCCTGTTCACGATCTCGGCCGGTGCCAGTTCCGCTACGCTCAAATCGACGAAGCTGCGCGTGCTGTGACGCCGGCAGTATCCCACCCGCTTCGAAGGAATTGCTCGATGACGACCAAGTTGCTGAAATTGACTCGCGCGACCGGCCTGTTCGCGGCGCTCCTCGCGCAGGCCGTGCCGGCCGCGGCGCAGATGCCGGAGTTCAAGCGCATTCCAGCCCCTGTCGATGCGGCGGCGATCCCGCTCTATGCCGGCCAAGCGCCGGGCTCCGAAACGCGCACGGAACCCGAAGTCTGGGACATGATGTCGGGCAACCGAGTCGTGCGCAATGTCGGTCGCCCGACGATCACTCCCGTGCTGCCCGCAGCGGGCAAGGCCAGCGGCGCCGCCGTCGTGATCGTACCGGGCGGCGGGTTCAAGTTCCTTTCGATGGACGGTGAAGGCTGGCCGATCGCGCGCTGGCTGGCGGATCACGGCATCGCCGCGTTTGTCCTGAAATATCGGCCGAACGAGACGCCGGGCGACGAGGCCACCTTCACGCAGAAGATGATCGCCGATTTCATGAAGGCGATGTCGGATCCGAACGCCACGCTGCCGCTGAACGAGCCGCTCGCTACAGCCGACACGTTGCAGGCGATCAAGCTGGTCCGCGAAGGTGCGGCGAAGTGGCAAATCGATCCGGCACGGGTCGGGCTGATCGGCTTTTCGGCGGGCGCGGTCGCGACGTTGGAGGCGGCCACGGCCTCGCCAGTCGCGGCGCGCCCAAACTTTTTCGGCTACATCTACGGGCCGATGGCGGCGGCCGCGGCGGTGCCGGCAGATGCGCCGCCAATGTTTGTCGCAATCGCGATGGACGACAGCCTGTTCGGCAAACAGGGCTTCGGGATCGTCGAGAGCTGGCGCGCGGCCAAGCGCCCAGTCGAGCTGCACGCGTATGAAAAGGGCGATCACGGCTTCGGCTTAGGCAAGCCAGGTACGACGACGATGATGATGATGCCGGAATTCAACGCTTGGTTGGACGCGCGCGGGCTGCTGAGACCGGCGAAATAGGCTCGCTAGGCAGGGGCGTTCTGACGGATCGGCGCAAGGGAGCCTCGTCACGACATCGGTCGGAGCTACGACGCGTCGCGCCGGCGCCCCATGGCGCCATGGGATCCGTGACCGTAGCCGGCTGGCGCTCCGGTGCAGCCGGCGATATGCCAGCCGGAGCGGCGATGCTCGCAGGATCGGCGAGCTGGTCCACTACCCCCGCTTTTCCCCGAAATGGCCTCGGCGCACTTGCGCCGGGGCCTTCTTTTCTGCTGTCGCCTCGCTAGGCCTGTGCCAGTCCGCGCCGCAGCACCGACCCGGCACACGAGAGCCGTTAGCTGACGATCCAGCCCCCGCCCTCCGGCTCGAAATAGTCGCGGTCGCGAATGTCCATCTCGATGCCGAGCAGTTCGGAGAGGTGTCCGAGCTCCCGGCCGACAAGGTCGTCGAATTGCCGCCCGATCTTCCGAAGTAGCGCGGACCGCGCCTCGAGCGTTTCAAGCATTGGACGCACCGTTCCCTCGGCGAAGCGGCGCGCCCTTGCCCCTTCCAATCCGAATGCCGCGAGAAAAGCCGTCATGTGGCCGGGCCGGAACGAATGGTCATTAAAAAGCGAACCACCCGCTGCCAGGCTTGGAAAGGATCCGTCCCATGCACCCGTCCGTATCGATCAATACCTTGTGTTTCCCGCCGGCGGAGCTGGGAAGTCACGTGGATGCAGTTGCTCGGCTCGGTGCACGTGGCATTAGCCCTGATCTGGAGCAGATAGTTCAGATCGGGTCAGCTACCGCAGCCCAGTTGCTGCGCGACGCGAGTCTGTCGGTTGCGACGCTGACGCATCGTTCCTTCGCGTTTGCGCTTCCCGATGAGGCGACGGCGGCCAGGGCTCGCCTGGAACGAACGCTCGAGATCGCCGCCGAAATCGGCGCGGAGACGGTCATCATGACGACCGGCGGGCGCGGCGACATGATCTGGCCAGACGCAGTTGATCGGTTTGCTGAGGCCGTTGCACCTTGCGCAGAAAGAGCGCGGACGGCCGAGCTGACTCCCCGTTACGACGTTGATTGTCTGCGGAACATCCTCAAGCGATTCGTCCTTGCGGCGCGCCGTCACAATGATGTCGCCGCTGGCGACGCTGGACAGGCCTTCGTGACCAGATCGCTCCGCCCCAGCAGCATCTTTGGATGCAGACTTGCGCCGCTGCCGGTGATGCCATCAACCCGAGAACACTCGCCGACGCGTAAATAAGTGCAGCATTCTTCATATCCCGCCCCCGTTTTTGATTATTACAAACTACACGTCGAAAGATTTTCCTTATATCCGAAAATTGTAGTTTGACTTTCTCTCAACTTAGATACTTCGGATTATCTGCGATCACTCCTTTACCCGATATCGGTCATGACAAGCAGCGCACGATCGGCCCACGACACGAACCTGATTTCGTGCTCCTACGAAATCACCGCTTTGGAGCAGAGCCTGCAGCTGCCGGGAACTTTGGACCGCAGCACCCAGCAGCTGATCGAAGCGCGCTCGTTCGGACCAGATTATCGGCAGAGCATTCGTCTTCACGCCCGTCGCCCGCGCGCTTCCGACAGGAAAGTTGGCGCCGACCTGACTGAGATTATTAACGACCTTTGTCGAAGCTCGCGTGACAACGATCTTGATTGGCACGTCCTGCCGCAACTGATCGTTGATCTGCTTGAACGCCGCGCCGATCTCCATGAACTGTGATTTGCGCGCGGCAATAATCTCCGCATTCGTCCGTGCCTGCGCGTAAGCAGCGGATGCCGTCATGACAGTCAGTGCAAGTGCAACGAAAACTTTGGCCCTCATCAACTCGATATCCCTGGCGTTAAATTCAACTCGGCAAACTTTCACCGATTAGCTCTTGGGTGAAAATGAATCGCAGACGCTGGCCGGCGTCACCGCCCCGCCGCTGAGCAGAACGCATTTCCCGCAAGTATCCGACGTCGGCGTGAAAAAGCCGCAGAGCTCGCACCTGCGCTTGGGGTCCGACGATGTCGCATGGTAGCCGATTGAGCGCCGCAGTCCCTGATCGCGGGGATTTCCGGTGGGGCAAGGCAGAGCCTGCGCCTGCGCTGGTGCCGCGACCGGTGCGAGCACCGCTCCGATCGCGGCGGCGGCCATACCTCCGAGCAAGCCACGCCGCGCCGAGCATGCCTTACTGCGGCCATCTTCGCGAGCCTCTGGCTGCAACTCGCTCCCTTCGTCGTTCATTATCTGCCGATTACCTCGATTTCGCGAACGTCTGGACCGGCGCCTTGTCCGGCCTCACGATGAAAGCCGGGATCGCCTCGATGCGAAAAGCCGTGGAGATCGTCGTGCACTTGCCGGTCTTGGCATCGCGCCCGCCGTCGGCGAATTTCTGCATGTTCCACCACATGCCGTTGCATGGAATGCCCGTGTACGGCTCGCCGATCGCGTCGCCGCCGCCGCTGCGCAGTGTTGGTTCGATGGGCTTGTACCCGCCGAGATAACCCTTCGCATTGCCGTTCGCGAGCAAGTTCAGCTTCAGACGCGGCCGATCGAGCTGCATCGGTGGGAACGAACTGGTCAGCATGATGTCGGGAATCAGCATCCGCGAGATCGGCGTGGTTTCCAGCACGCCGTTAACGATCCGCCCCTTGAGCTGCGCGTGGAGCCGGGGGTCGGTCTTGGGCGCTAGGCTTGCGTTGGCCAGCACGTTTCCGGTCGGGTCCTTGACCATCGTGTCTTCGCCCGCGAACAGATCGACGGTGACATCCGGATCGTTGCGACGATCGTCGACATTGCTGATCTGGATCAGCATCGACCACATGCCGTCACGCATGACCTGTGTGAAATAGGGCGTGAGAGTGCCCTTCTCGCGCGTACCGCTGGTGCACGCCATCAGGCGCCCGTACTGATTGTCGATGCCGGGTTCGTTGTTCTCGCCGATATACTGCTTGTGGCCGCACGAATAGCCGTCGTCGGGCGCTTCGGAGGTCGACCCATCGAGGTTGAGCCCGTCGTTGCGATCGCCCGAGAGCGAGATCATGTTCGGATCGTCGCCCTTCCAGGGTTCGCGGCATACGTTGATGCCGGGCTTGCCTTTCTCGTTCATCAGCCGGGCCAGCTCACGCATGTTCTCGCGCTTCAGCAGGCGGTCACGCTCCTCTTGCGGGAACTGCTTGAGGAACTCCGCGGAAGTCACGATCTTCTGCATGCCTTGCGGACAGGCCTCGGGACCCTGGTACATGGCGTAATAGAAATAGGTCGCGACGAAGCCCATCTGCCGGCCCGGCGGCGTGCCCGCCGCGACGAGTTCTGGCTGCAGCGCTGCCGCTGCGACCCGAACGCCGGCGGAATCGGCGGTCGCCGGCGCACCGCCACCGAACGCCATGACGCCGACCGCGAACGAGGTACCCATGGCAGCGACCAAGCCGCCGACCCGGGCGTACCGGGAGACGGTGTGATTCAGCGAAACGCGCACTCGCGAGACCTTCTCGGCAAGCGTCCTCGTCATGGGGTGGCTCCTTTCACTTGCTTGGCATCACCGCGGTCCGCGACTTTGCGCGTCGATCGTCGATCGGCAGGAATCTGCACCGCCTTCCAGACTCCGCCGGCATCGGCGCCGCGAACGTCGCCCGGGACGAGATCGTCGCTGTAGGTGTAGACGAGCTTCTTTCGGAACGCCCACTGACGGATCCCGTCAGGACGATTCACAGGCTGCCAATCACCGACCGGTCGTACGAGTTCGGGCGCCGGCAGCGGTTGCCATATCTCGAGGCACTCGGCGAGGCAGGCTGGTTGCCTGCCATCGCGAGAGAACGTGTAAAGCGTGTGCCCGCGATAGTCGGCAAGGAAGAAGGCCCTGTCGCGCTGGTTGATCTTCGCCGCCGGCGGCGTGACCAGCGCCGGTGCCCGCACGTCGTACTCCAGCTGATGCCAGCCGCGCACCTTCTCCGGGTCGGCTGCGCTGGGATTCAGGCTGCGCACGGAAAGATAGACCGGTCGGCCCTTATAGGCCCATTGGGTAGGCCGCGAGGGGCGCGTCACCGGCTTCCAGTCGCCAATGCCCGGATCGGCGGACACCGCGAGAAACGGATACCACATGGTCAGGCACTCGCCGACGCAATCGTTTCCATTCGTATCGCCATCGTAAACATAGAGCCGCGCGCCGCGGGTCCCGACCGGGAAGCTCACATCGCCGTGAACTTCGGACTTCACCTCGGGCGGCAGGGGACCGTCGCCGACTATGACCGCTGTGGCAGCCGCGAAAACGAACGCGAGCACGGCTAAATCAGCAGTTCTGATATGGGGCTCGACACGTCGAGCGACTGAGAGCCGAACGATCCCGCTCGGACGCCCATCGCGTGCATTGCGGTAAGACCCGTTTTGGTCACCGCAGCGCCCGGCTGCCGGACGTGGACACCAGGTCGCAGCCGGCCTCCGGCGCGGCCGATGAAGAGCACGGGAAGCTCATCGAGCGCGTGCTCCTTGGCATAGGACGTGTCGGAGTGGGCATAGATAAGCATGTTGTCGAGCAACGAGCCGGCGCCTTCCTTCGCGTCCTTCATGCGCGACACGAAATAGGCCAGCGCCTCGACGCTCTGGCCCGAGAACCAGGTCGCATCGACCTGGTATCCGGTCTTTTCGTCGACCGGCTCCTGGTGCGTCAGAACGTGATGGGTATCTGCAGATCCGGCCTTGCGCAGCGTCGAATTGGACGGCGAGAAGACCATGTTGAAAACCTTGGTCTGATGGCACTTCAGAGCCATCACGAGAACGTCGGTGAACAGCTTGTGATTGGCGATAACCTGGCCGATCTCGGTGCTCGATTCGGTCAACTTCGGCGCACCTTTCGGCACTTCGCAAAATTCTGCCGGAGCGGGCTTCTCGAGTTCGAGCGACAGCTGCTGTTCAAGTTCGCGAACCGACGTGAAGTATTCGTCGAGCTTGGCGCGATCCGCGATCGAGGTCTGGCTCATGAGCGCCGTTCGCTCGTCCTGGAACGACGACAGCACACTCCGGCGCAGCATGACCTTCGGATCGGGGGTGAACGTGGCGGAATTGGGATCGACGAAGCCCGGGCCGAAAACGCGCGTATACAGCGCCAGCGGCGATAGCTCTGGCGTCGCGAACGACCCCGCGCCCGTCGTGCTGTAGGTATCGGTCTTGCCGCCGGCCGCCGCCATGTCGAGCGTCCGGAACCGCACGCCGCCACCGATCGCCTTGGCGATCAGCGCATCGAACGAGGGATCCTGGATATCTTCCTTGGTCCGCGGCGCATGCCCCGTGCGCAGGGCCCAAACCGCCGAGATGTGTGGCTCATTTGCACGGCCATCGAGCAGCGCGGCATAACCGGTCGCCACCGACATATCCTTCTGAAACGCCGCAAGCGGCTGCAATTCCGGCGTGATGGACCAATTGGCACCGGTAGCCTCTGGGGTCCACCGTTCCGGGTTCATGCCGCAGCCCCAATGCCAGGTGCCGAAGCGGACAGGAATCGGCGTACCCGTGGCTGCGAATGCGGTGCCGCTGTCGTTCAGCGCCATGTCCAGCAAGGGCAGCGCGAGCGTGACGGCGGCACCATTGAGCGCAGAGCGGAAAAAGCGCCTGCGGGTAATGTCATGAACCATTGGAAGACTCCGTTGTCTTACGGACCTGATCTGCGCGCGCCATTGCCGCGCCGCCCGCGGCAAGCATTTTGCGAAACTCGCTGCTGAGCGCGACGGCTCGGAAGACCGCCCGAAGCTTAAGGTCGCTCGGAAGAGCGCCCTGCGTTTCACCGACAGCCTTGATGAGCGGCTCGTCATCCGGCGATCGACCAAGCGCGTAGCTGTAGGCACGGCTGACCAGGCACTGTCCGGTCGAAGGGTCGCTGGCCATCGCCTTGCCAAGACCTTCCATGCTCGAGAACTTATGCACGCCAAGTTCGCCGGACGCATCGATGGGGACACCATTCTCGGCGGTCCGCATACCCGCGCCACCATCGAAATTCTCCATCGCCAAGCCCAGCGGGTCCATCAGCTTATGGCAGCCGGCGCACATCGCTTCGCTATTGTGTGCGGAAAGCCGCTGGCGTGCCGTCGCAAAGCGCGGATCCTTGACGTTTTGCACGATCGCGAAATCGACGTTTGCGGGCGGTGCCGGCACTTGCTGGCAAAGCAGTAGCTCACGAACTGCCTTGCCGCGTAGCGTCGGCGAGCTGCGGCCCGGATGGGAATGCCCCATCAGGAAGGCAGGCTGGGCGAGAATGCCGACACGTGGATCGTCAGCGGCGAATTCATGGGCCTCCCAACCCGCCCGGGAGGTGACCGGCAGGCCGTAAAGCACGCCGAGCGACCGCGAAAGAAACGTGCGGCGCGTGGTGAACAGCGTGCCATAATCCTCATTTCGGCGGACGAGCACGTCGACGATAGTACGCAAGGTCTGCTCACGCGCGTCGAGCGCGATTCGCGAATTGAACCGCGGGTAGATCTGCGGATCCTTTTGCAGGGAATCGAGATCGGACAGAGCCAGCATGTCGGAAAAGAACGCCCGGGTTCCAGCCTCAAGCCGCGGCGAGGCCAGCAGCCGATCGACCTGCTTGGCCAGACCGGCGTCGGTCGCCAGCTCGCCGCGCTCCGCCGCGTCGAGCAGCTGATCATCCGGGGCCGCGTTCCACAACATGAAGCTGAGCCGGGAAGCGATTGAATAGCTGTCGAGTATGAGCTCGCCGTTGCTTCGCACGGCTCGTTCTGTGCGAAACAGGAACGGCGCGGAATCGAGCATGGCGACGAGCGAGGTCGAGATACCTTCGAAAAAGTCCTTCCTCGACTCCGCGCCCATTCGTGCAAGCTTGACGAACTTGTCAGCCTCTGAAGGTTGCAGCGGACGACGATAGAGAAAGCGTCCAGCGCGGATCAAGAACCTACGCGCACAATTGTCGTCGGCAGATTTCGTGTCGGCCGGTTCACAGGCAATCAAGGCGCCGCGATGCGATGGATCGATGATCTGCGCCGCGATTTCTTGAGCGGCAGCGTCGTACATCGCCAGACCCGACGTGTTGATCGATGTCCGCGTCGTACCGATCGCGATAAGCCCGTCGCGGCGGGCGTCAGGCTGAAGGCGACCGGATATCTTGATATCAGCGCCGAAAATGTCGCTAATCGACCGGCGGTACTGTTCCTCGGTCAGTCTGCGGATGGACACAATTTCATCGGAATTTTGAGCCGATGGCACATCGGCAGACGCAGCTCCTCCCTGCATCGTCGATGCAATCGAAGCAATTGCCGCGGCCGCACAAAGCAGCAGGCTAGACCTTCCGAAACGCCTCAACCCCATGTCCAACCTTTTGCTCAGGATGCATTGCATTATTGGGATTTCCGGACCTCTCTAAGGTCCAATTCCGAGGCCATCTTTGGCTTCGTTTCATGCCAAGTCCAATGCTAGTTAGCACTAGAGGCATAGCAGGATTACATATATAGCCGCCAAAACGCCCGGCTGCGCGCCACGATATTGGAGCATATGGTGCTGGAATTCTACCTGCTAAGGCACTTCATAGCGGTCGCCGAAACCCGCAGCTTCACGCGCGCCGCGGCAGCGCTTAATTCAACGCAGCCCGTTGTCAGTCGAACGATCAAACGGCTTGAGGAAATCGTCGGCACGCCACTGCTACATCGGACTACTAGAAGCCTGAGCCTTACACCGGCCGGTGAAGCATTTCTGGGCGATGTCAGACTGGCTGTCGATCAGATTGCCGTTGCGACGGAAAAGGCAAGGCGGATTGGTCGGGGGCCGCGTGCGAAGTTGCGAATCGCGGCATGCCCGTCCGTCGATCCGCTGTTCTTTGCTGGCGGCCTACAGGATTTTCGTAGCCATTGGCCTGACGTTGAACTTGAGCTCAAGCCGATAAATGGTCTGCTTCAGGAGCGGGCTTTGCTTTCGGCTGAGATAGACATCGGCATTTGCCATTGCTCGGCGTCCGAGCGATCACCTGACCTCGATTTCGCCTACTTGGCTCGCGAAGCTCCCATGGTTGTCGTGCCCGCTATTTGGAAATTGGGTTTGCAAAGTGCGCGGCTCGAATATTTTCGCGAGACGCGATGGATATTTCCTGATCGAGAGGTAGCGCCACGGGAGTTCGAGAGACTTTTGCAGATTTGCCGAAAGTCCGGGTTCGAACCAAACATCGTTGCTACGGCATGTAATAGTGCCGAAAGCGCGCTCTTGCTTTCGACTGGCTACGGCGCGATGTTCGCTTTGCGATCGGAGTCTGGGCCTGACCCGCTTCGCGGATATGACTTCATCGAAATCGAAGATTATATTGATGACTATCGCGATATTTATATAGCCTGGGTGCAGTCCGCGTCCTCGGAAATAATCGCCGATTTCGTTAATCGCGTCGTGCCAGATCGCAATCCGCCAGTTCATACTGAGAGATTGTCACTCGCAGCAAATTTTGCACTCGTTCCAACTGCTCTAGTCGCCTACCTTTCGTTGGGGGAAATGATCCCATTTTATTGATGAGATTGAGCTCGTGCGAGAGCGCTGGTTTTCGCTATTACAGCCGAAACAACGATCATCAATAGGTGCGAAAAACAGCACGGCTATGAGGAGCGCGTGAAGAACGGTATGCTTCCAGGCATAATTCACCATATCTAGGCATATAGATTTCAAATGCGCCGATAATTGATGCCCCCCCTCAATCAGGACGCCTGATGTTCGGTCCCGGGGTTTGATGGTGCGGGTCTGATGTGACGCGGTGGGCTTCATTTGTCGTAAGCGAAGGCTGAGCCCCACCTTGCGGGTGTGAGCCGCATGGCCGAGTTTCACCGCCTTTGATCAGGCGGAGGTCGTTAGTGCTATGACGATGTCATGTGACGATGCTGGCACTAGCGGGGTTCAGCGGTTCGAGGTCTTCACCGGCGCGGGGAAGCGTCGGGACTGGCTACCCGAGGTCAAGGTCTCGATCGTCGCGGAAAGCTATTCCGGCCAAGAGTCCGTCAGCGCCGTTGCTCGGCGGCACGGCATGATCCCCTCGCAGCTTTTCACCTGGCGCCGTGAACTGCGCAAGCAGATGGAAGCCCAAGGTTTCGCGCTTCCGGTTGCCCCGGCGCCCGCATCTCTCTTCGTTCCCGCAGTGATAGAACCGTCGCCGCCGAGCGAGGTGCTTCCCGTTGTCAAGCGTCCGCGGCGTCGGCGCCGATCGTCTCCGAGCGCGGTGGAGCTGGAGATAGATGGTGTGGCGGGGAGGATCGCCCGCGGTACCGATAAAGGGCTGATCGCCGCGGTGATCGAAGCGCTCAAGGGTACGCGATGATCGGACCTCGTGTTGGCGCGCGCGTCATGATCGCAACGCGGCCAGTGGATTTTCGCAACTATGCGGCGACCATAATTATGCGGAGCCCTAGAACGCTGATTGATAGATTAAGGCGTATTTACATATAGTTGATTGACAGGGCGTCTGCTCGCACCCCGCATAACTATGCTCCCTCGCGATGGCTCAACATCGTGAGGAGAGCAAAGATGGACGCCGATAATCATAATCACTGGTTTCTCGATCCGGGACCTTTGTCGTCATGGATCGATCACTTCGCAGCCGATCTCGCCGCTCAGAGATATGCCTCCCTGACTATTGAAGGTTACGCGGCCTCGGCGCGTCATTTCGCGACGTGGCTCTGTAGCGCAGGCATCTCAGTCGATGCGATCGACGACGAAGTCGTTCGCCGCTTTGCGGAACATCGGTGCCGATGCCCCGGTGGGCGGCGATGGCAGAGCGTATCAGGCGACTATTGGCGTCGCGCCAGGCGGTTCGTTGGTTTCCTGCGACAGGTCGGTGTTGTGCGACCGCCCTTGGAGAAGGCATCACCGTTTCCCCCGCTTGAGGACTATCGAAGCTGGTTGCGCGTTCACCGGGGCCTGTCGGAACGGACCATCGCCCGTCATCTTTACCACCTGCATAGACTGTTGCCGGCGCTGGGTACGGCGACGCGCGACTATGATGCCGCCCGGATCCGTAATGTTGTCCGCGAGTGGCGCGAGCAAACCGGGCGGCCGACCTGAGGACCATAACGAGCGCCTTGCGCAGCTACCTTCGCTTCCTCGCGGGCGTCGGCCTGTGTCGGCCCAACCTCGACCACGCCATCCCGCCCGTCTTGCAATGGCGCCTTTCGTCGTTGCCGCGGTATCTTGCCGCCGCAGATGTCGAACAGGTCATTACATCCTGCGATAAACTCACCAGAGGGCGCCTGCGGGACCGTGCGATCCTGCTCCTGCTGGCACGCCTGGGACTGCGGGCCGGGGATGTCGCGGGGCTCAGACTGAGCGATAGCGACTGGACGTCTGGTATGCTTCGCTTGAGCGGCAAAGCGCGCCGCCAGGTTCGGCTACCGTTGCCGCAGGATGTCGGTGATGCGCTTCTCGCCTACATCGAGCAGGAACGACCGCGCGTTGGTCAGGATGCTGTCTTTCTCATGATGGTCGCGCCCTACCGATCATTCGCGCAGTCCAGCCATGTTTCCACGATCGTAGCGCTGGCGCTGAAGCGTGCGGGCATTTCCGATGCTCCATCGACTGGAGCCAGCCTGCTGCGCCACTCTGCGGCGACCTCGATGCTGCGCTCGGGCGCCACGCTCGAGGCTGTCGGTACGGTGTTGCGTCATCGTTCGCTCGATATGACCGCGCATTACGCCAAGGTCGACATTGCGATGCTGGAGCAGATTGCCCAGCCCTGGCCGGGAGAACCGGCATGCTGAGTCAACTCCTCGCCGATCATGCAGCGCTGCACCGCGCGCTGGGATTCAAGTTCCGGACACCCGGCATCCTGTTGCGCAACTTCACCTTCGCCGAGCGGCGCGGTGAGTGTGTCGTAACGACGGAGACCGTGCGCGAGTGGGCACTGCAGGCGCCATCGCCCGAACAACGACGTAACCGCCTTCTGACAGCGCGCCGCTTCGCGATCGCTATGAACGCCGAAGATCCGCGCCATGAGGTACCCTCGGCGGACCTTTTCGGCCGCGCCAGTCACCGACGCCGCACGCCCTATATCTACGATCCCGCGGATATCCGCCGGCTGATCAATGCCGCGCATCGCCTTGGTCCCGATGGTTCGATCCGGCCGCTCACCTACGCCACGATGTTCGCGCTGATCGCGGCAACCGGCATGCGCATTTCCGAAGCGCTCAGTGTCCGGCTGCCGGACGTGACCGACGATGGGCTGATCATTGCCCAGACCAAGTTCAAGAAGAGCCGGTTGCTGCCGCTCCACCCGACGACCCGACGCGCCTTGGACGGATACATCAAGACTCGCCTGAAGGAAGCAAGTCAGAGCGATGCACTTTTCATTTCGCATCAAGGGACGCCACTCGCCTATCCGACAGTAATATCAGTTTTCCTGCAGATCGTTCGCTCGATCGGCTTGCGCGCCGATGCGGGCGCGCGAGGACCGCGGATCCACGATCTGCGCCACACGTTTGCCGTCCGATCTCTCGAACGTTGTGCGCACGATGCCGAGGCGGTGGCCCGGCATATCACCGCCCTCAGCACCTATCTGGGCCACGCTCATGTGACCGATACGTACTGGTATCTCCAGGCAACGCCGGAACTAATGGCCCACATGGCGGCGGCCGGCTAGGCCTTGCGTCGGGGAGTGCCGGCATGACCCAGCTCGCCCCGCACCTCGCCGCGTTCCTTCGAGAACATCTTCCCCGCGAACGACGCGCAAGCGTTCATACCTTGCGATGCCTATGCCTACAGCTTCCAGCTGTTGGTCACGTTCGCCGCGCAACGATTGGGCAAGCGCCCCTGCCTGCTACAGATCGAGGATCTCGACGTGCCGATGATCCTTGCCTTCCTAGAACACGTCGAGGAGGCGCGGGGCAACAAAGCCCGTTCGCGCAACGCAAGACTGGCTGCCATGAAGTCCTTCTTCCGCTATCTGGAGCACCGCGTACCCGCGGTGCTGGATCAGGCCCTTCGGGTGCACGCCATTCCGATGAAGAAGATAGGCGAGGCGCTCGTGGCTTCGCTTTCGCGTGCCGAGGTGCAAGCCCTGCTCGACGCACCGGATCGGCGGACATTATCCGGCATCCGCGATCGAGCCATGCTGCATCTGGCTTTCGCCGGCGGCCTTCGCGTTTCGGAACTCGTCGGTCTCGCGCTCGACCAGTTCGACGGGCGGTCGCCGGCCAGCATCCATATCATCGGCAAAGGACGACGCGAGCGCGTGCTACCGCTCTGGCAGGAGACCGCTGCCGCGATCCGCGCCTGGATCGCGGTCAGACCCAAGGATGGCGACACAGCGCTTTTCCTGAACAACGCCGGCCGGATGATGACGCGCTCTGGTTTCGAGTACATTCTTGAAAAGCACGCCGCGGTCGCAGCCAGCGTCGCGCCCACGCTGGCGACGAAGTCGATATCACCCCACGTGCTGCGGCACAGCTGCGCCATGCACATGCTTCAGGCAACGCGTGACATTCGCAAGGTTGCGCTGTGGCTCGGCCATGCCACTCTCCAAACCACAGAGATCTACCTGCGTGCGGACCCGACCGAAAAACTCGAGATGCTCGACGCCTTGGCACCGCTCGGCATCAAACCCGGCAAGTTCCGACCGCCGGATAAGTTGATCGCAATGCTGGCAGCGACCGGATAGGACATAGTTAGGCGGAGTTGACTGCCGCCTCAGGCCAGAATTTCGCCCGCCAGCGCACTGAACTCCGCATAATCATGGTCGCCGCATAGTTGCGATTATGTGGAGCACCACATAATCGCAAAGGGCCGGATGCTCTGGCTGCACTCGTCGGTGCCGAGTACGGCGGCGATCCCTTTTCCGGGGTCATCTACGTCTTCCGGGCGAAGCGGGGCGACCGGACCAAGCTGATCTGGTGGGACGGCACTGGTCTGTGCCTGATGGCGAAGAAGCTCGAGCAGGGCGGCTTTCGTTGGCCTGGGATACAGGACGGCGTGATGCGTGTGACGGCGGCCCAACTCGGCGCTTTGCTAGAAGGTTTGGACTGGCGCCGCGTACATGGTGGGCGCCGGCCGCAGGCGCCGCAGATTGCCGGTTGACGGGGCTTTCGCCTACTGATTCACTGCCTCCATGCTCACCGAAGCGGACCTACCCGAGGACGTTGCCACGCTACGCGCGTTGGTCCTCGAGCAGTCCTGGATGCTTGCCGAGGTGCAGGTCGCAAGGAGGCCCAGGTCGCTGAGCTGACCCTCGCCAAAGGTGAGGCCGATGCCGAGATCGAGCGGCTAAAGGTGATTATCGACGCCTTCATGCGCCACCGGTTCGGCCCCCGTTCCGAGCAGCTCGATCCTGACCAGCTCCAGCTTGGCCTGGAGGATGTCGAGACGGCGCTAGGTCAAGCACGCGCGGTCCGCGATGCGATCTCGCAGCTCGCTCAAAGCCATGAGCCGCGCAAGACCAACCGCGGCTCGCTTCCTGCCCACCTCGAGCGGATCGAGCAGGTGGTCGATGTAGAGGACAAGGCCTGCCCCTGCTGCGGCGGCGCGCTGCATGCGATCGGCGAGGACGTCTCCGAACGCCTCGACGTCGTGCCAACCACATTCCGCGTCCTTGTGACGCGTCGTCCACGCTACGGCTGCCGTTCTTGCGAAGGGGCGGTCGTCCAGGCGCCGGCTCCGGCCCGGATAGTCGAGGGCGGCATTCCGACCGAGGCGCTGATAGCCCAGGTTCTGGTGTCGAAGTACGCCGACCATGTTCCCCTGTACCGGCAGGCGCAGATCTACGCCCGCCAAGACATTAAGCTCGACCGTTCCACCTTGACGGACTGGGTCGGCCGAGCAGCCTGGTACCTGAGGCCGCTGCGTGATCGCACGCTCGAGGAGCTACGTAGATCGCAGCGCCTCTTTGCCGACGAGACGACGGCGCCGGTGCTAGAACCCGGACGTGGGCGCACCAAGACCGGCCAGATCTGGGCCTACGCCCGCGATGATCGACCATGGGGTGGCAGCGATCCGCCGATGGTCGCCTACGTCTACGCCCCCGACCGCAAGGCCGAACGGCCCGACGCCCATCTCGGAGACTTCGCAGGCATCCTGCAGGTGGATGGCTATGGCGGGTATACGGCGCTTGCCAAGCGTCGCCAGCAGGTCAGCCTCGCTTTCTGTTGGTCGCACGTCCGGCGTAAATTCTTTGAGCTCGCGGATAAGTCGCCAGTCGCGACCGAGATTCTGCGTCGCCTCGCCATGCTCTATGCCGTCGAGGATGAAGTACGGGGCACGTCGGCCGAGCAGCGCCGCGCCATGCGTGCTGAACATAGCCGTGTGGTGGTGGATGACCTGAAGCTCTATCTGTTAGCGCGGCTCCGGCAGGTGAGCGCCAAGAGCAAACTGGCCGATGCGATCCGCTATGCACTAAGCCGCTGGGACGGGCTCTCTCGCTTCCTCGACGACGGCCGCGTCGATCTCGACACGAACACCGTCGAGCGGTCGATCAGGCCTCTTGCCCTCAATCGCAAGAACGCCCTCTTCGCCGGTTCAGACGAAGGCGGCGACAACTGGGCGGTGATCGCCACGCTCATCGAGAACTGCAAGCTGTCCGGCATCAATCCGCACGACTGGCTGACCCGAACCCTCGTCGCTCTAGCTAAGGGTCACCCGGCTAACCACCTATCCGAGCTCATGCCCTGGACGGCCGTGCTCTGAGAACATCGCTTACCGCGCATCGCTTGAGCGACACCCTTCGGATTGCCCAGGCGGCCGGCATTTCCGTTATAATCGATACCTTTGCTTGCTGGTTCGATGCCGACATAGAGGCTGCGATCATCGCCGCGGCACCCCGCACCGCCCTCGTCCAGGTAAGCGACTATGTCTTCGGTGATCGCGGCTTGCCATGCCGCGCCGTTCCGGGTGACGGAAACAGTGGCCTGGATCGGCGAATCCCGGCGATAGCGGCCGCAGGCTATTCTGGTTGGTAAGATTTGGAGATCATCGGCCCGCGAATTCTGGCCGAGGGGCACGACTTGGCGCTCACCCGCGCGGCCGCCTTCGTGGCATCCCTTGTCGGATCCGGCTGACCACCGCGGGTAGGGATCAGAGCAACCGGGAAAATAAAGTGACCCGCCAATTTCCCGGTCGCTAGAATCCATGGCAGATCGGCAAGACGCCCTATTGCGGCCCACTCGATGCCATCGCTGCCTTGATTGCCGACGTGGCGCCGCCGTCAACGAGCAAATCGATGCCGGAGATGAAGGAAGCCGAGTCGCTCGCGAGAAACTGGGCAGCCAGGGCAATATCCATGGCGGTGCCGCCTCGACCCACGGGAGCCGCCTCGAGAACCTGTGCTGCCCCCGCGGTCTGTGCAATCTCCGACCGGCCCATGGGGGTCAGGATCATGCCTGGCGAAATGCTGACCACCCTTACGCCTCGCGGCCCCCACTCGATGGCCCGGCGCTGTGTCAGGGTGTGCACGGCCCGCTTGCTCAAGGTGTAGCTCAAGCCACCCATGCCGCCCGGGGAAGCCTCGCCGCCCATGCCGGCTATGACCGCCGCGATCGCATCGAGGAAGCCTGGCTGCAACGGATCAGCGAGCACGGCGTCCACCTGCGGGACCGCCGGCATCATGTGACCCGCCGAGGATGCGATCAGAATCGCGACGCTGCCTGGCATCAACACCGGTTCGACCGCCTGAAGCAGCAGTTCCGTAGCGACCAGGTTCACCTGCATGATCGATCGCCAGTCCGCGAGCGATGGCGACAATCCAGCCGTGTGCACCAGGACAAACGGTTGCTCGCCGCGTAACTCGCCAACAAGCTCGTCCAGGAGGGTCGCATCCGACAGGTCCCCTGCATGGGCGGCCGCGCTATAACCGTCGGTCCGAAGCTCGTCAGAAAACGCCTCCAGGCTCGCAGCCATCACGTCCGTCAGAACAAGATCGGCGGTAGTACCGAAGAGACGGGCGCAAGCCCTCCCCATGCCACCGGATGCCCCGGTTATGAGCACCTTACGGCGCGGCGTTGCGGGCATGTTGATCCTCCGTGATTGTCGAGAATAGTGGCTGGTGAGCATTCACCGGTGGTTTATTGCGGACAGAAGCGGTCTTGGGGGTCGCACGATTCATGGCTGCCAGCGATGTGTAGGGCCCTGTGCAGATCGGTTTTCAAAGCCGGGACTCTCGGAGTGCGTTCGCTATTTCTCGAGCAGTGGCACGCGCTCCTTCAAGGGTTGGATGAAAGTCCGCACCGGATTCGGGGCGAAACCCGTTGACCCATGGAGCCGCGCTGCAAGCGCTGTGCGCAGCCGAAAGTCGAGCCATGTCCACCAGGGTCGCATCTGCCTTCTTGGCCGCGGCACGCGTAACGTCAGTCAGTTTCTCCCCGACCGCGCGCATCAAGACGGCCTGCTCATCGGTAAGCCCGAGGGGACCGCAATTTCCTTCGGCAGGAATGATGACCGGATACGTAACTACGATTATTCGGGCTTGCGGCGACCTACGCACGATCTCCTTCAAGAGCGCTTGCAAATTCGCCTCGAACTTGGGGAAACCGCGGTCGTCAACCGACCTCGCTCCGGCCCAGAACATAGAGGCGAGCGAACCCGTCACCCCCTCCTCGGCGCTTGAACGCCATTATCGTGATGTCGCCGACGTAGCCGACGTCATTGCCCCCCGCAGTTAGCGTCACGAGACGGGTGCCGGGTCCCAGGGCGTCGATTTGGGGTGGCAGCAGCATCTGACCGCCCAGCCAGACATGCATGACCGTGGCGCCGGAGGACGACATGTCGGTAAAGGACGGGACATTGAGCAACCTTGCCAGTTGCTGCGGATAGCCGTTGCTGCTGCGCTGGGAGATGATTGGACTTCCTGGCGCGCGCGGTCCCAAGCCCAGGCCGGCCGCAAAGGAGCTTCCCAAAGCCACGTAGTGAAAGTTGGCAACCGGAGCGCGGCGCACATCATAGATGTAGGCCGCTCCCGTGACGACCGCGGCGCCCGCCAGCAGTGCCGCGCCTCCTTTCAACAACCGACCAGGACCCATCAGACCTTCATCCCATCCGCCCTTGCTCTGCCTCGATCCTGGCGGAGCCTTTTCACGCCTCGCCCGGGTGGCCAGCAACCGGATGAATGCCGGCGCCGTCCCGTCAGGCCGTTTCCGCGTGCTTCATGAACATCTGCACTATGTCACCCGAGGTGACGGCGCGCGCGTCGGCGCCCGCGTCCATCGGTCGTGCTCCAGCACTGGATCGCACCGACGTATCGACGCCTTGCTCAGCGGCCTTGCGGCGCAAGGCCGCCACGGTCAGGTCCTCGCGGGCATGGTGCTGGAACAGGTCGAACTTGAAATCCCGCATGGCGTTTGCGTGCGTGATCTTGTCAATCTGCGCGTCCGTGAGATGCTGGGTGGTCTCCCACAGCCGCTCCGGGACATGCGGCCAGAGTGTGTCGGAATGCGGATAGTCGCATTCGTAGGCAATGTTGTCCTCGCCGATCGCATCGATATTGTTCAGGCCGTAGGCATCGTCGATGAAGCAGCTCAGGAAGTGCTGGCGAAATACTTCGCTCGGCTTGCGGTCGCCGAAGATGGTGTTTGAGTTGGTCCACGCCTTGTGCTGCTCGTGGGAGAAGTCGGCTCGCTCCGTGAGATACGGGATCCAGCCGATACCGCTTTCCGAAAGGGCGATGCGAAGCGCCGGAAGGTCTGCAAGAGCCTTGAGATTGAGCCAGTCGGCCGCGCCAATGGAGACGGACATCGGCATCGTCGTGATCCATGCTTCGATCGGTGTTTCCATCGAGGCGTGCGGTGCGGGATTGCCCCCTCCGATGTGCAGACACAGCGTCGTTCCCAGCTCGGCCGCCGCTGCATAAAGCGGACGCCAATAGTCATTGTGGATGCTGGGCAAGCCGCGCACGGTCGGGTTGTCGTTCAAGGACACCGCGTGGCAGCCCTTGTCCGACAGCCGCCGGAGCTCGGTCACAGTCGCATCCATATCCCAGACCGGAAGCAATCCACACGGAATGAACCGGCCCGGATAGGCGCCGCACCATTCGTCAACGTGCCAGTCGTTATAAGCCTGGAGGTGGATGAGCGCCCGCACCTTGTCGGGAGCGTCGATGAAGAGGCCGCCGTCGATCATCGGGAAACTGGCAAAATTGAGAGAGGCGGCGATCCCGTTGACATTCATGTCCTCGATGCGCGCGTGGACATCGAAGCATCCGCGACGAAGCTGGTCGAACGAGGTCGGCTCCATCCCGTATTCATCGCGCGGACGGCCGACCACCGCGTTGAGACCCACGGACGGGATCTTCTTGCCCTGGTATTCCCAGAAGTTGGTGCCGTCGGTCTTTGTCCGTAGCTTTGGCGCCGTATCCAGCGCTTCTCCGGCGAGATGCCGATCGAACATGTCGCCGGGTTCGGTGATGTGGTCATCAACGCTGACGATGACGAGGTCTTCCATACGCATCGCATTCTCCAATGCTTGTGGCCAACGGCCTTTGTTTGGGCGGCAATCGGCGCGACGTTCAGTCCCAGCGCAGCGGGAGCGAGTCGATGGCAATGATATTGCCGGCGTGGAACGTGGTCGGCTTGTCGGCATCGATCCGGAACGCGGGAAGCCGCGCCAGCATCTGTTCGTAGATCACCTGAAGCTCGATCCGCGCGAGGTGCGAACCGAGGCAGCGGTGCGGGCCCACGCCAAATGCGATGTGGACGTTGTTTTCGCGGTCGAGCGCGAAGACTTCGGGGTTCTCGAACTCCCGCTTGTCGAGATCCGCGCCCGGAAGGAAGAGCATGAGGCGCTCGTCCGCCTTCATGCTCACACCGGCGAAATCGACATCGCGCGTGATCCGGCGTGTCGGCACGGTGAACGTGTAGCGGCGCAGCAGTTCCTCGGCCGCCTCGACGATGCGCTTTGGGTTCGCCCGCAGTTCATCCTGGAAGTCGGGGTTCGAAGCTATGTGGCGAATGCCGTAGCCCATGCCGTTGATCACGGTATCGAGGCCCGCGATGAAGAGCAGGACGGCGAAGTCCTCCATAAGCTCCATTGTCATCGCCTTCCCGTCGATCTCGGACTGCCAAAGCAGGCTGATCAGATCGTCCTTGGGTTCGGTCCGACGGGCCTCGATGTCGGAACGCATCGAATCCGCGACCTTGCGCATGCGAAACAGCGATCGATCGGCTCGCCCGGCGCCATGAATTCATGCACCAGCTGGCGAAATTCCGCCATTCGCTCGAGCGGCAGACCCATCATCTTGAGAAAGACCTGGACCGGCAGGGGTTCGGCAATGTCGGGGATGAAGTCGCAGTGCCCCTGCTCGATCACCCGGTCGATGAGCGAATTTGCGAGATCGCGGACCTCCTCCTTGCGCGCCATCATGGCCTTGGGCGAGAATGCGGACTGGAGCGGTGCCCGGTAGATCGTGTGGGAAGGCGGATCCAGATTGATCGGCGTGGGCAGCGGAATATGGCCGAAATCGGCCGGCAGCATCGGCCGGATCATTTCGATCATCGCGCGCGGCTGTATCTCGCTCGAAAAGACCTCGGTATCGCGCGAGGCTTCGTAATTTTCCTTGAAGCCCGTGACCACCCAATGGCCTCCGTTGCGCGGCGTCCAGAAAACCGGCGGTGCCACTTCGACGAGTTCGCGGATGCGCTCGTGAGGATCGCTGAGGAGGCCGGGGTCGAGGAACATGTCGAAATCATAGGTCGCGGAAGCCGGAATATGATCGGGCTTTGCAACCGCGGGGCTGAGGTCGGACATGGGTCTTGTTCCTTATCGAAATGCTAGTGGGCGGTAGAGTTCTGGCCGCCGGCCAGGATGAATTGCGCGGCTCGCAGACCGATCATCATCGCCGGCCCGTTGGTGTTGCCCGAAACAAGGGTCGGCATGATCGAGGTATCGGCCACGCGGAGCCCGGTCACGCCGCGAACGCGCAGCTGCGGGTCGACGACTGCGCGCTCGTCCGAGCCCATGCGCGCCGTGCCGGCCGAGTGGAAACACGATCCACTCAGGCTCATCGCGTTCACCAGGATATCCTCGTCGCTCTGAAACGCGCTGGTCGGCGCGCATTCTTCCACCACCCAGTCGCTGAGGGCAGGCTGCGCTGCCAGTCGCCGGTTCCAGCGGAATGCCGCGACGAAGCGCTGGCGATCAATTTCGGCCGAAAGGTGATTGACGTTGATGTAGGGCGCGGCGCCGTCGGCTGGCGATACCAGCCGCACTTCGCCCTGGCTTTCCGGACGCGTGAAATAAGTCACGAACGTGATCCCGGGGAACGGATCGAGCGCGATGTCGCCGCTCTTCCCCGAACTGCTGGCCGATACGGTCATGAGGCCGAACTGCAGATCGGCATGCGGCAATTTAGGATCGGACTTGGCGAACCCACCGATTTCGTGCGCCGAATGCGTCATCGGCCCCTTGCGCCCGGCCAAGTAGCGAAGCATCGAGAGGCCCGCTCGCCATCCGCCGAGATCGCGATTCTGGCTGTGGCTGCGCACCTGCAACCGGAGGTCGGCATGGCGATGCTCCCGCAGATTGCGGCCGACTTCCGGCGCATCCACGACTACCGGTATCCCGAGCGACAGCCCCAGCGCTCCCGGCCCGATGCCGGACTTCTGGAGCAGGAGCGGGGTTTGAATGGCGCCGGCGGAAATGATCACTTCGCCATCGGCGCCGACGCTTCGCTCACCCTTCTCGTCACGGATGCGGACCCCGGTGGCGCGCTGGCCTTCGAATTCCACGCGCAACACGTCCGTGTTCGTCGCGATGTGGAGGTTTGGCCGCCCGCGAGCACCGTCGAGGAACGCGCGCGCGGCGCTGAAGCGCTGGTTCTGCCACCTGGTCGAAGGTTGATACCCCATGCCGCCGCTGCGAACCGCTTCGGTGCCGTTGACGTCTGCAACTCGCGCGATTCCCATCTCCCCGGCCGCATCGAGAATTGCTTCACAAAGGGGATCACCGGCTGGATGGGTGGTAATCCGCTGCGGTCCGCCCGCCCCCCGGTCGGCTCCCGGACCAAGATCGTGGTCTTCGAGCGTCCGGAAGACGGGAAGGACATCTTCCCAGCCCCAGCCGTCGCATCCCGACGAAGCCCAGCCATCGTAGTCGAGCGGGGCCCCCCGCATGTAGATCATACCGTTCACCGAACTGGACCCGCCGAGCGTTCGTCCTCGATACCAGCGCTCGGCCGGATAGTTACCGCCCGTCTCGACCTGGTAATCCCAGATGTATTTGCTGCCCGGGTTGAGCAGCAGGCCCAGCCCGCGGGGCATGTGCACGAACAGGCTTTTGTCCGCAGGTCCGCTTTCGACCAGCAGCACCGATCGCGATGGGTCCGCGGAGAGCCTCTCGGCAAGCGGGCACCCCGCTGACCCCGCCCCTACCACGATGTAGTCATAGCGGTCTTTCACGACACGCTGAATCTTGCCGGAAGCGACATGCCCGACGAACCTGGCTGGCGGTTGATCCACACGGTACCGATCAGCATCAGGCGGTCTCCTCCAGGAAAGTGATGATACGTTCGGGACAGGATCGTGCGCCCCGGCGCGCGAGCGCTTCATCGCCCGGGGCCACGTCGAAGCCCTCTGTCGCGACGTATCCGTCTTCGTCGAGGGGGAAGAGAACCTCTGCGACCGCATGGCACCGGGCATTCCCGACGCACTGCGCCTTCTCGATCCGGATTCTCGCTTGTCCCATCACGCTCTCCCGAATGCGCGCCGCTGCATGCTCACATGGTGATAGCATGGAGCCACCAACCGATGCAAGCATTGCACCTTGTGATGTGCATTATGCGGTATCGGGGCATTCAGTGAGTAGGGAACGGGTCATACCCGGCCTTACGGCAACCCCGACTGTGAGGACGCGCCTCCCGCCTGATGTTGCTTCAGCCATCCAAGCAGGGCCGCTTCGGCGTCGTCGTGCCCGGTTGCCAGGCCGAGGCTTGCCTCGATCGCGATCAAGGAGGCCAGGGCCTGCAGGAGCACGGCCGTAGCGCCGGGAGAGGTTGGCAGGACTATGCCATGCGACCTCGCATAGATTTCGAGGATACCTGCCATGGCGTGACGGAACCTCTCGGTATAGATCTTGTACTCGCCGGCGATAGAGGGATGGCGGATCGCCAGCCTCATCAACTCCAGAATGACAGCAGCGGATTGCCTGATGTTGTCCCAGAGCAGAACGAGCGCGTCGCCGGTCTTGGCGGCCTCTCGCAAAACCTGCTCCGAACGCGCACCTTCTTCACGCATCACTGCCACGAAGACCTGTTCCATGGTGCCGAAGTAATAGTGGACGATGTGGCGCTGTAGCCCGACCTTGTCGGCCAGGCGCCGGGCCGTGACCGCGCTGGCCCCTTCATCCCGCAGGATATGGACCGCCGCCTGGATCAATTCTGCGCGGGTCCTCGAACTTTCGGCGCCGGTGCGGCGTTTGGGAACTGGTGTCACGTCGAAAGCCCCTGAAAATAATGACCCGCCGCCCGGACGGGCGGTCATCGGTATCTCTTAGCACCCGGGCTTTCGCATCGGCAGTCCAACGTCATCAGCGAATTCGCCCGGCGGTGAAGCGGACCGCCGCTTCGAGGGTTTCACCGGACGGCATGAATGGCTGGTACTGGCTCCCTAGGCGATACCTTCTACCCCGTGACTTCAAACCGTGACATTGCAGCTTTCGCCATGTCGGCGACGAGCCCAGCAATGATCCAACTACGGCAGGCAGGCTAATTGATCTGCGCGACCCTGGTTGCACTGGCGCAAAGAACTGCTGACGTGCAGCATCATCAACGGCAGGCTTCCCGTGACCAGGTTATGTCAGCAGCTTTGTGCCCATCAACTTGAGCTTATCGATGATCGTGCCGGCGAAAAGAGCGATCGTGGGCGGCAGCTCGATTTCGGCGTGAACCCTCGTATCGATCACCTCGATCTTCGTTCCAACGCGCTGCCCAACCGCCTCGATCACAAAAAATAGCGTATCCCCATCCCAGTAATGCTCTTTCAGCGAACCGCCTGGTATAATCCCGGCAATCTGACCGACGCCGTTCCCAAGCTTCTCACGCGCCGCGGCTTTGCCGACCTTGTGCGGGATGTCGAACGTGATTGGATCGGGCACCGGGGAGCGGACTTTCAATCGTCGTATAGGTGAGCGGCAGGAGGTTCGTCGGGATTTTTCTGCAGTCGCCTATCGAATTGGGCGGGTGGGACGAGCTCATAAATCGGTATTCAGCCCCGCCTTTGCAGTTATACCCACCAGGTATTCAAGGCATCTCGCCCCCCCTGCCCCATTGTGGTCGCCAGCCCGATATAATCATGCAGCCGCAAATTCGTTGCTACGCCCTCCCCGCTTTGGCAAGTCGGGCACCGAAATCGAGGCCGCATGCTCTATCCGTCACGCAAGATACTGCCCGACCACGTGCCGCCCGAGCTGGTCGTCGACTACGACACGTTCTCGGTCGATGCGCCCGACGGCGACTTTGCTGCGGCGATGGTCCGGCTGCGCGATTCGGGCGTGCCGGCGCTGTTCTGGACGCAGCGAAATGGCGGGCACTGGGTAGCCACGGGCAGCAGCCAGGTCCGACAGATCCTTGAGGACGCCGCGAATTTCTCGAGCCGCGCCATGCGTGTGCCCAAATCAGCCAACCCGGTTCCGCCGATCATCCCGTTGATGCTCGACCCACCTGAGCACCACAAATATCGCCGCCTGATCGGCCCCGCGATGACACCCAAGAAAGTGCAACAACTCGAGGATCGGGCGCGGATCCTGTCGGTCGACCTGATCGAAACGATTGCACCGCTGGGCCGCTGCGAATTCATCTGCGATTTCGCGCAGCAAATGCCGATCGCGATCTTCATGGGGATGCTCGATCTGCCGGCGGGTGACCGGGACCACATCATGGCTGTCGTCGACCGGATCATCAGGCCCGACGTGCCCGAGACGCGTATGCGCGGTTTCGAGGAACTGGCGGACTATACCATGGCCAAGGTCCGTGAGCGCAGGGCCAGCCCCGGCGAGGACCTGGTGAGCCAGCTTGCGCTAGCACAGATTGATGGCGAGCTGCTCGACGACGCGGCGTTGCAAGGACTCATGAGCGTGCTGCTCCTCGCCGGGCTCGATACCGTGGCGGGTATGCTGGGCTTCATCGTCCGTTTCCTCGCTACGAGCCCGGCTCACCGGCGGCAGCTGCGCGAGGAGCCTGCCCTCATCAGTTCGGCAATCGAGGAATTCCTGCGTCGGATGGCGATGGTCAACCTTACCCGCGAAGTAGAGCGAGACGTTGTGCTAGACGGCGTCTTACTCAAGCGCGGCGACCTCGTCGTCGTATCCACACCGCTCGGTAATTTCCCGCAAGACGGACAAGACTGGCTCGCCGTCGATTTCCATCGGCCACGCATTGCCCATACCACCTTCGGTGCGGGACCGCACTTTTGCCTCGGCGCCATGCTCGCTCGGGCGGAGATCCGGATTTTCCTCGAAGAATGGTTGAGCCGCATCCCAGACTTCGAAATTCCCGAAAGTGCAGAACTCAAGGTTCAGGTCGGTGCGGCCGCAATGATACCCCAGCTGCCACTGATCTGGTCGCCGATCGAGAAAGACGCTCCCACCGTATTTGCCGGGACGATCTCGAATAGCAGCGCCGGCTTGCCAACGATGCGCCATCCGTCTAGCTCGGCGGAGCGATGACGAACCAGCCGGTCCAGTTTTTTTGGTACTTTAGCTATCCGACGCCCACGGCGGACGGAGGTTTCGGCTTGGCCTGATCATTAGGCAAAAACGATACCAACGAGCCGCCAGCCCTGGCGGCTTTTTTTGTCGCCGGTCTGCCCACTCCCAAGACGGGAAAATCCATGTCACGGTCCACAGACGACGTCCGTATCCGCGCAATCCAGGAATTGAGCTCGCCCGCCGAGGTCATGGCCGAGATCGCTCGCACCCCGCCCATCGCGGCGACTGTCGCTTCGGGCCGGCGAGCCGTCCACGACATGCTCGAGGACAAGGACGATCGCCTGCTCGTCGTGGTCGGCCCCTGTTCGGTCCATGACCCCAAGGCAGCGCTTGAATATGCTCGCTTGCTCGCGGGGCAAAGGCATCGGCTGCGCGAGGACCTCGAAATCCAGATGCGGGTCTATTTCGAGAAACCGCGCACGACCGTTGGGTGGAAGGGCCTGATCAACGATCCCGGCCTCGATGGCAGTTTCCGGATCAACGAGGGCCTGCGCCAGGCGCGCGGCCTGCTTCTCGCGATCAACGAGATGGACCTGCCGGCGGCCTGCGAATTCCTCGACGTGATAACGCCCCAGTACATTGCCGACCTTGTCAGCTGGGGCGCGATCGGAGCACGCACGACGGAAAGTCAGATCCACCGCGAGATGGCCTCGGGCCTGTCCTGCCCGATCGGCTTCAAGAACGGCACGGCCGGCGATATTCAGATCGCCATCGATGCCATTGTCGCGGCATCGCAGCCGCACCATTTTTTGGCGGTCACCAAAGCGGGCCGCGCGAGCATCGCCAGCACGAGCGGCAACGATGATTGCCATGTCGTTCTGCGCGGCGGAAGCGTGCCGAACTATGACGCCGCGGGCGTGGCGGCGGCCTGCGCAGCGCTAGGCAAACGCGGCCTCAGGCAAAAAGTGATGATCGACGTCAGCCATGCCAACAGCGCCAAGCGTCCGGAAAACCAGCCAGGCGTCGTTGCCGACATCTGCGCGCGTCTCGAGCGCGGCGATCATCGCATCATGGGCGCCATGATCGAAAGCAACTTGGTCGCGGGACGCCAGGACCTCACGCCAGGCCGCGCTTTGACTTACGGCCAGAGCATCACCGACGGGTGTATCGATTGGGAGACGACCGCCGCGCTGCTAGACGATCTCGCGAAGGCCGTCCGCGCGCGGCGGGTAGCCGGCATCGCCGAACCGCGATCCAAGGACCGGTTGCTCGCATGAGAATCAGACCTCGGCAGACCAGCGATGCCCGCGGCCAGGTATGTCGATCCTGCTAGCCATCGAACGAACGGGGTCGGCTATGATAACGCGGCACAGATCGTCGTTCGCCCAGTCAACTGGACCCGAGGCTTTAGCCTCGAGCTCGCGGTCAGGGTTTGCGCAGCAACCCGCGCGCTGCCAGCCATTCATAGAATTGCGGCAGCAACATTGTGCTCGTCGTGCCCGGCTTGCCGGCGCCGGAATCCGTGCCCGCCCTGCTCGTAAGCATGGAGTTCCGCCGGCCTTGCGGCCTTGTGCCAGGCGCTGACCAGCCCAAATCCCTGGTTTCCGAATAGAGGGTCGTCGAGCGCTAGCGCAATGAACATCGGCGGCGCTCCTGCGGGAACCGAAACCTCCCGCATTGGCCCGTAGATGGAAGCGAAGAATGCAGGCCGTACTGCCGGGTCAGCGGTCAGAACGACGTCGCGCGTCGCCATAGCCCCTGCCGAAAAGCCGATCATGCCGACGCGTGCAGGGTCGATCTTCCATGTTGAAGCACCTGCCCGTAGCATTTTCAGGGCCTGGACCGCGTCGGCGACCGCAGGCGGCGCAAGCGGCACCATCGTCTTTTCCGGGTCGGTCATCAGGGCCGCCATCGAGGTGGCCAGGCTGCCCATCAGGGCTTTCTCGTCCGCTGGGGTTTGCGCGGTGCGATATTTGAGTACGAAGGCCGCCACGCCGCGCTCGGCAAGCCAGCGCGCAATCGCCCAGCCTTCGGCGTCCATCGACAGCATGGTGAAACCGCCGCCGGGAAGAATGAGGACTGCCGCGCCGGTCGCCTTCTCGGGTGCGGGCAAGAAGGGCGTGATAGTGGGCCTGGTGACATTGCGGACAACGGGATGGCTTCCAAGCATGCGATCCCAGACTTCGTTCTGAGAATCCGGCGCCGGCGCCGGCGCTTGGCTGGGGTAAAGGAGCAATTCTGGCGCAGGCGACGGCGGCGGCGCGATCCGTTCGAACATCGCAGGCGCGGCGACCTGCTGTGCTGAGGCTGGAACAGCAGCCAGCGCCAAGGCCATCACGCCTGCACCGCGCATGACGCCCGCGAGGGTAGCCAAGGAACGCCTGCGTTTAATTGCGTTTCGCATTTCAAACTCCCAATGCGATCCTGCCTCAAACGCCTGACTTGGCGTTTCGCGGATGCCCCACCCGGCTCCATGCCGAGCGATATCCTTCATCCGATCGCTGCGAGGCCGTGCCAGTCCGACACGGCAGCCGTGTTACGGGCTACGAGCGTGCAGAGGAGCTCCGCATTGTGCTCGGTCCGCTCGACGTAGGCCGCGGCGATCATCGTCATCCACAGCCCGGAGACGATGTTGCGCCGATAGCTCTCCAGCGCGGCCTCGAGCGTGTAGGTGGGATCGGTTTCGGCGACCAAGCGGCAGTGCTCGGCTATGAGGTCACGCTCGCAGCTGCGACGATCCTCCGGGCTCAGGCTTCCGCTCAGGAAGTAGGCTACGTCGTATTGTGGATCTCCCGCTCCCAGGCTCTGCCAGTCTATGAGACAGGCGCCCAAACCTTCAGGCCGCTCCTCGAACAGAATGTTGTCCACGCGCGCGTCGCCGTGGATGAGCGTCCGGCGCGCAGGAGGCCGAGCCAGCCACTGTCCCGCCAGGCCGGCGAAGCGGTCCACGACATCGAGGGCCTCCGGCGACAGGCGATTTCCCAGCCAGTCGCGCAGCACCGACGCGCCCTTCGCGCAGGCCGGTAGCAACCGTTCTGGCCGCGTCAACCAGTCGAGGCCAAAGACATCGGTCGACGCCAGATAGGCGCGGTGGAAGCGCGCAAGCTCACCAACGACCGCGGCCGCCTCGGGGATCGAACATCCGGCGATCTGATCTCCTGCCCGGGCCATGCCGGAGAGGTCTTCAAGCAGAAGGTTGCACAGACCCGTTTCGTCGCCAGCGCCGAAGTAGAGCCGAGGAATGCGGAACGGGGGCGATTTACCGAACAGGCCGAAGGCATTCCGCTCGCGCTCGAACGGGCTGGTGGCGCTCAGCATGCCGTTCGCGGGTCGCCCGATCTTGCAAATCGTGGATCGCGGCGCCGTTATGTGACCAACGTTGTAGGACATTCGCACGCGCAGCGTAGCGCTCGTCGTGCCGTGGCCGATGGCCGTTATCTCCGGCTCCATGGCGATCCGTTGAGGCGTGACGACGCCCCCCGCTGCCAATGCCTTCTCGAGCCAGTTGGCTGTGATGCCCTCGGGTCCTGTAACCAGCACTGGTTCCCCCCAGAGCAGCAGGATCGAATTCGTCTCCATCCTCGCCCCAGAAACCCTTTTCGTAGGAGGAATTCCAGCAGCGAGTGAGCCGGCCGTCTTCCGCCTCGAAAACCTCAATGCCGCAAAGCCTGATGTCGCGGCCATCGCCGCTGACCATATTCCACACCGAGGTCACGAAGCGATCATCAGCGTGAACGACCCGGTGGGTAAAATGGGGCTTGAGCGCTACCGAGCGTTTCACCCTCTCGATCTGTTCGTCATGGCCGAGCCTCGTCACGGCGCCCGGGTCATGTCGCACGATCGGGTCGGCACAGACCTCGCGGACGAGTTCAACCTCGCCGTTGTTGTAAACCCGTTCCCAGTAGATTTCGATCAACTCCCGGGGTGAGCGGACTGTCATGCAAAGATCCCTCACAATTCCGCGACTGAATGAACATGCGACATGGCACTCACCGAAGCCTAATGCAATTGCCTACGCGCATTCTTCGCCGGCATAGACGGAACCCTTTGATGGGTGGACTGCGGCACGCGATGCAGAGCCTCCTCACATCCGGTCGTCAGGCATCCATACCCGATGCCGAAGATCCCGCACCTTCCGGTGGCACCCCCAAGAGCGGTCCAGGATTCTCGTGATGATGTGCAAGCGGCCGGAGTTGATTGCCCACTTCCAGGATGCCAGCACCGCGCGATGTCGAAACACTTGGGCTCACTGCCAGGCGCAGTCGCCCCCGGCGCCGAGGACGCCAATGCGCAGATGTATCGCTCTCCAGGCCCGCGCCCCTTCGAAGGCTCCTAGCGCTTCGAGCTCGTTCGCGCGCTGCAATGCGAACGAGGATGCGTCCTCGCCGTGCTGACGTTCGACCTCGAGCGCGCAGGCCCACAAATGCCGGTTCTCGGTCATCTGCATGTCGAGGATCGGCCTGGGAGACATGGTCTGGGAGGCTACCCACACTCTAAAGCGATCGCAACGGCATGGCCGTCATCCCAATATTTCCCGGGGGTGATGGGCATGACCTGCTTCTATCTTCCAGTCATGCCGGCCCCAGCAACAGAGCTCGAAACCTCCCGGTGGCCGGAGCCCAATGCGCGTGTGGCAGCCGAAGCATCGAACTTCGGCGCCCTCACGCGCATCGGCAATTCCCTGGCTTGTTCAGTCAGGCTTATTCAGACCGATCAGAATTTGAAGCCGACGGTGCCCCCGTAGGTTACCGGCTCACCAACCGGAATGTAGGTGCTGGCGCTCGGACGGTAGTGCGTCTTGACCGTGATGTTGGTCAGATTGTTGCCCCAGGCGCGGACGTAGTAATGATTTGTCGGATCCGTCCACGTGACCGAAGCATTGACCAGGGCATAGGCGGCCTGACGCGCGCGCTCCTTGCTTGCAAAGCTGACATAGGGCGTACCGGCGAGGAGCGCCGTATTATCCGGCGTATAGCTGGGATTAGCCGTGTGCTTGGCGACGTAGTTCGGATCGCCGCCCCAGACCGAAGGGTCCGTCACGACATAGCTGGTCGTATATTTGAGGTTTGCGGCAAAGCGCAGACCGCCATCCTTGTTGGGTATGTTGAAGTCGAAACCGACGAATCCCGAGAAGTCGGGAGCCCGCGGCATCTGGAGGCCCGACAGGTCCTGCGCCACGCTTGCGACATTAATGAAGGTCTTGAGGGGATTGCTGTTGGTGTTGAAGCCAACCTGGTTGGGATTAACTCCGGTCCCGGTATAAATGAAACCGTCGCCATAGCGCGCGTGCAGCCAGGTCCCGCCCATTCTGATCTTGAAATTATCAGTTATATCGTAGTCGAAATTGGCTTCCGCGCCGTAGATCTTCGCCTTTGGCGCGTTCTGCAATGTCACGACGGTCAGGGCGCCGATGAAGGTCACCGAGCTTACCTGGAGGTTCTTGTAGTCGTAATAGAATCCGGACAGGTCGTAGTGGAAACGGCCGCCTCCGGATTTCAGGCCGATTTCATAGGCATTGATCGTTTCCTGCTTGGCATCGCGCCAGAGAGCGGGATTGTCGTTGGGCAAGGTCGAGTTCCACTCTCCGCCGCGGAAGCCTTGCGAGTAGCTGGCATAGATATTTGTGTGCGGAGCGATCTCGTAGCGGATCGAGGCGCGCGGCGTGAACTTGTTGTAGGTCGAACTGCGCGCAGTGGTAGCGATGGTATAGGGCGTCGAGGTGATGCCGCCTATGGGAACGATCGCGCCTCCCACGAGACAGCCGCCGGTGGTGGTGCAGTAATTGTCTTTAACCGCCGACACGTCCTGCGTCTCACTGCTGTAACGTCCGCCCAAGTTGATGCTGAGCTTGTCGGTCGCGTGAAAGGTGACGTCGGCAAAGACCGCCCAGGCCTTCTTCGTGCGGAAGAATCCCGAGTGCGATGACTTGCGGTAGTCGGACAACGGGACAATCGTCGTCGCGGGATCGGGGTAAGTGAACGGCGCGTAGCTCGCCGGTCCGAGATAGACCACGTTGTCACGCCCGGGCTGATAGTCCGTTTTGATGTTGTAGTAGTTTCCGCCAACGATGAGGTCGACGTTCTTTATCGCGTTGATGTTGTAGTCGACGGATTCCTGCCAGGTCCGATCCCGCACGACAGAATCGATGTAGAGATCGGGGACATAGTTACCGTTGGAATCGTAAATGGTCTCGTTGTTGCCGGCTGTGTAACCGGTGATCGAACGCAGCGTTCCGATACCGGTATCGAGACTGAGGTTTAGGTAGCCCTCGTGCTGCTTGAAATCGAGGACGATGGCATCGCCCGCGACCTCGCCGAGGCCTCTCGGCCGCGTATTGCGACCGGGCACGGTGTAGCTGTTGGCCACGTTCTCGATCGGCGTGAAAAATACGCCGCGAGGATCATTGGCGCGCGTGAAGTTGTAGCCGGCGGTCGCGGTGAAGCTGTCAGTGAGCTCGGCCTTGACCTTGGCACGAACCGATTCCTGCTCCAGTCCCAGCGTGCGCCCGTCGAACTGGCCCGGTGTCGTGCGGCTGGCCTTCTTGTAGTAGCCGTCGGTCTTGCGGAACGTGCCCGCCAGGCTGACGCCAATACGATCGCTCAGCGGACCGGCGACATAGCCTCGCGCACGCTTGTCGTCGAAGCGGCCGTAGCCTGCCTCGATATTGCCTGCCCAATCGCGGCCCGGGTCGATCGTATCGATGAGGATCGCACCGCCGGTCGCGTTGCGTCCGTAGAGCGTGCCCTGCGGCCCCTTGAGGATCTGGATGCTCTGGACGTTTGGCAGATCCATGTTGAGGATCTGAGGCGTGGTCTGATAGAGACCGTCCACGAACAGCGCGACGTTGTTCTCGTACGCGCCGGCGTTCGTCGTAGTGACGCCGCGGATCGCGGGCTGCGGATAAGAACCGCTGTTGTTGACCTGAAAACCCGTCGTGACATTCGCAAGGTCGCGGACAGAATTAACGCCGACACTGCTCAGCGTTTCCTGCGGGATGACTGCCACGGACATAGGCACATCCTCGAGCGCTTCGGAGCGGCGCTGCGCGGTAACGATGATCGTGTTGCTATCCACGCTGGCGTCCGCCGAAGCCTGCGCAAAAGCAGGATTGGCCGCGAAGCACAAGGCAAGCCCCGTTCCGGCGAGCAGGGCCCAGCCGCGGGTTCGATTGCTAATTTGATATGTCATATTACCCTCCCATTTATTTATGTGCTTCAAGCGGTTGCCGGTCGCTTCCCGGCCACTTCAAACGCCGCCTTGCAAACCCTCATTTGCTCGCGAATGCCCCCCGGCCCGAAGACCAAAAGACGTGATCGAAGACGCCAACGCGGCAATCGCCACCATTCCCCGCGCGTGCAGCAGCCTCTCGGAGCGGTCTATTACAACCTTCACATTATTGCAATCGCTCACGTGCATTCCATAAATCGCCATTCATCGCTGGCTTGACCCGTACGCACAGACAGGTTCGACGAAAGAATTCGCCGGCGCTTCATCGCCTCGAGTGATGGCGCACCTGCCCGGTGCAGACCTCCCGGCGATGCCCGCCGCCAACAGGCAAACGCCCGTGATTGATTTGGCTGATGAAAGCGTCTCAAGCCTCGGGCGCGGTCTTGATCCGCCGGGCTGGAAGGCCTTGGCGCCGCGCCTAGCCGCGGAGCTTGCGCTGCCTGATCCGTTCCGGCGCATTCGGCTGCCCCGTGTGTGCCGTCACCCCGCCATCGGCAGCCAGGATCGCGCCGGTCACGTAGGACGCGTCATCCGACGCAAGAAAGGCTGCCACTGCCGCCATTTCCTCAGGCCGTCCCGATCGTCCCAGAGGCACGCGGTCGAGCCAGAAAGCACGATCGATCGGGTCGGCGACTGCGGGCGCCGCCATTTCGGTTTCGATGAGACCGGGGCACAGCGCATTCACCCGGATCCCGTCGCGCGCGCAATCGAGCGCCAACGAGCGGGTGTAGTTGATGACAGCTCCTTTCGAAGCATTGTAGGCCCCCATGGCGAAGTCGCCGAGCAGTCCGGAAATCGAGGCGACATTGATGATCGCCCCGCCGCCGCCGTCGCGCATTACCGGAATTGCGGCCTTGCAGGTCAGGAAGATGGCTCGCGTATTGATCGCAAACACCCTTTCCCAGACCTCTTCTTCCAAGTCCGGAGTTTCGCCGAGCGACCCGATGCCCGCATTATTGATCAGAATGTCGAGCCGCCCCCATTTCTCGCGGGCCGCGGAGACGACCGCTGCGACATCGGCCGAATTGGTCACGTCGGTCGTCAGGAAGGCGATATGCTCTCCAGTCTGGTCAGGCGCGTTCACATCCGCGACCATCACTTTAGCGCCCTCTGACACCAGCCGGGCGACCATGGCGGCACCGATACCGCGCGAGCCGCCCGTCACGATCGCGACCTTGCCTTCGAACCTTGCCATCTGCGCTCTCCCTTCGGCCGCCGACCGAAGGTCGCCGCTTCACTGCATAGCCCCGGGAGCGCGCTAAATGGAATAGGCTTCGTGCATTCCTTTCATGCTCGCCCCCCTCAGCGAAAGCGAGTGCCTCAGCCAAGATGCGCTTGCCGGGCGGCGACACCTATTCTTCGATTGATGGGGAGGCCGCCAGCAAGAAGTTTGAACGCGGCAGCAGGGCCAAACCAATGGCAATAGCCACCATGTGCGTGCGGTTGCGCGCCCGTAGCTTCAACCGCATCGTGTCGAGATGGCTTTCGACGGTGCGCGGCGCGATCTTGAACCTTTGCGCCACTTCTTTCGCTGAACTCCCAAGTGCGATCAGCTCCAGAATCTGCAGCTCGCGGCTCGTCAAAGGCGGACACGATTCGATCGAGCTCAAAGGCTGCCCCGCTGAATGGCTATGGATCGATGCAGCGGGCCCCTTCCCTCTCCATCTTCGGTAACGCTGTTTGACTGCCAGGTCGCTCGGCGATCGGGTAGAGACCGCTCGTTCCCGCCTGGAACGGGAGCTTACCAGGATCGACATCGGTGAAGCTGGCAGGTGCCCGCCAGCCTCACCGATGCGAGAGAGACGCGTTACTTCGCCGGACGCAAAGTGGCAGCGACCTGCGTGAAACGCGCGGCCACTGGCGCCGCCGAATCCTTAGCCACCTTCACGATCGCCTCGCGGTTCTTCGACGAGAACTTCAGAAGCTCGCGGACATTTCGCGTCAGGATCTGCGTGTTGAACGCCAAAAGTCCAGCGGGTGAGCGCAGCGCCGAAAGCTCCTTGGCATCGGCTTTCAATATTCCGAACGCCGCGCGCCCATCGGCTACGCAGCCCGTCGCGAGTTCGGCAAGGCCGCCGCCGAGGATCTTGCCCGATTGGGCGATCGCCGCGGCATTGCCTTTCGTGAGCGCCGCGACCTGTCCCAGCGAGCCGACGGTCTTTTCAAAAGTACCTTCGACTGCCTTCTCGACCTTTGTCGTTACTTTCTTCTTGGCAGCCGGCTGCGCCGGCGGATCGATAATGTCGCCGAGGCGATGGGCCGGAGCGGTGGCAGCTGCTGGCTTGGCCTTTGTAGCGCGGCTCTTTGCCAGCGTCTTCGTCCGGGAAAGCGGGCTCGGCTTCGCAGTTTTGGCGGGAACCTCCGCTACCCCTGATTTAACCTTCTTCTGAGCCGTGCGAGGCGCAGGAGATTTGGCGGTCCCGGCCTTTTGCCTGGGCAGCTTCACGGACGCGGCAGCCGCGCTCTTCCGCGCTACTGCCTGTGCCTTTGCAGTGGACACATCGGTCGACGCGCCCGAAGGCGCTTTTTCAGCAGTCGCGCCAGGAACGGGCGAGACGTCCTTGCCCGCAACTTTCTCGCTGACGGGCTCCGGCGAACCGGCGGCCGCAACGCCCTCCTGGACCAGCGCATCGCTCGCGGGAGCGACTTCATCCAATGATTTGGCCGAATTGAAATTCATTTCACTGCGTTCGGTCATCTCGATCTCCTAAGCCGGCTGATTCGCCGATGTATGCTGCACTGCACAAAACATCGAGCGGCGGCGCAGTCAACAAAATGCTGCATTGCAACATGAAACCTTTAATATGCAGCGCGCTGGTCATCGAAGGCATGGCCCGCAACCGCGAGAGCGATAAAACGCTCATGGTCTCGAAGAAGATCTGATATCAGATAATTCTTCCAAGTCGTTTATATTGATGGCTTTTATGCGACCGATAGCTGGGGATTCTGAGGATGGCCGATTGCGGCAGGCCGCAGCAATTGCCTGTTGCGTTGCCGGTTTCTTACCTGAAATGTGAGCCGTTATCGACCGGCATTCCGTATTCTTGCGCACTCGCACGAAGATTGATTTGAGCGCGGATCGCAGATCCCTAATGCCCGATCATCCCGCAGCCACTGATTTGAGACCCACTCGGACGTGTTTGGGGCATAGATCAAGGAAGCAGGATTCACCTGCGAGGCCGATACCGATCCGACCGGCGACGTCAGAGCTGCTTGGTCTGCCGTGCGAGCGGAGCATTGTCTTCCAGTTCGATGGAAGCGCTGAGGTCCACGAGGAAGGTTTGCGAACTCGGCATTCCGGCGCCGGCCGTAGCCAGACGTGAACGCAGCTCGCTCGTCGGCTTGAAGCCTACCTTCTCGAGAACGTGGGCCGAAGATCCATCGCCGGGAATGTGGCTGGCGATGATCCGGGTATGACCCAAGGTGCGGGCCATGCTCAGCACGGCGCTGATCGCCTCGGTCGCATAGCCATGGCCGTGATGCGCCTTGATGATCCAGTACCCTAGCCCGACCTCGTCGCCATCGGGTCCAAGTCCGATCCCGCCGATCAGTTCGCCGCCGTTGATCCTGGGCAAGGTTATGAAGAAGTGCGGCAGGCGCTTGTCGCTCGGCCGCTCGATGAATCGCTGGGCGTCTTCTGCGGTCAGGGGCCACGGAAGGCCGCTCGCATTGGCCGCAAGGGGCGCCTCATTGATGAGGGTAAGCATTTCCTGCCGATCTTCCGGCCAACATGGTCTGAGGAACAGTCGCGCAGTACGAATGAACATTGTGCCAGCCCTCACCAGTCCGACCTGTGTGCAATAGAGCACGCGCCTGAGACTTCGACTGTTTCGTCCGGCGCTGCAAAACCGGCATAGCTCTAAAGACTTAAAGTCTGACAGGCGCCCTCTATAATGCCAGCAATTGAGCGCACGTAAAGCGCGGTATCAGCCCTCAAGACGAATTTGTCGCCGCCGCCTAACGGCGCGTGGGACTTCAAACGGCAGATGGCGCCGAACTCGGCTCATCCCGACCGCTTTGCGACCTTGGACTGGCGGCGCGCCCGCGGTTTTTCGGCAAGCTCGATCCATACCGGAGCATGGTCGCTCGTCTTTTCCCATCCGCGAACATGGGCGTCGACTTCTGCCGCGACCAAACGGCCTGCAAGCGTGGGGCTCAGCAAAAGGTGATCGATCCTGAGGCCTGCATTCCGGGCATAGGCGTTCCGGAAATAGTCCCAGAACGTGTAGATCGCCTCCCCTGGATGCAGCTCGCGCAGCGCATCGGTCCACCCCTGGTCCAGCAGGCGAAAATAGGCGGCTTTAACCTCGGGCGCGAAGAGCGCGTCGTCCTGCCAGCGTTCGGGTTTGTAGACGTCTAGATCGGTCGGCATGACATTGAAGTCGCCAGCGAGCATGACCGGAAGGCCGGTCTCGATCAGGCCTGCAGCGTGATCGATCAGACGTTCGAACCAGCGCAGCTTGTAGTCGAACTTTGGCCCGGGACGCGGATTGCCATTGGGAAGATAAAGGCCGCCGATGATAATGCCGCCGACGGCGGCCTCGATATAGCGGCTGTGGGTGTCGGCAGCGTCGCCTGGAAGCCCCCGCCGGGTTTCGTGAATCTGGCCGATGCGGCTCAGGATCGCGACTCCGTTCCAGCTCTTCTGACCGTGCCAGATAACGTCGTAGCCAAGGGCCCGGATCGCTCCTTGCGGAAACTTGTCGTCGGGGGCCTTGAGCTCCTGCAGGCACACGACCTCGGGCTGCTCCTCCTCGAGCCAGCGCAGCAGCACCGGGAGGCGCCCATTCACGCCGTTCACGTTGTAGGTCGCTATCTTCATGACCTGCGGTGATGAAACGAGGCATTCGCCATACGGGCAGAAGAGTTTGCGGCAGGACTCGTTCCAGCGCGAATTGGACTCGGTTTGGCTCTGGCGTGCGAGCTTGCGCGCTCCTGCACGAAACCCGACCCAGGAAGGTGCGTTTGGCCATGCATCTGCCAAGGAGAAAAGACTGTGTCGGACAACAAGACGCTTCGCGCTCCGCAGGACGCTTCCCGCATTTCCCTCAGCGAAGATTACGAGGTCGACTACTGGACCGGGAAGTTCGGCGTGAGCCGCGACAAACTTGCGGATGCGGTGAAGGCCGTCGGCAACGGTGCGAAAGCGGTAGAGCGGTATCTCAAGGGCTAATCTTCGTTCCCATTTTGTTCAAAATCCGCTAGCACCATGTCCATGGTGGATTCGGCGCCCCGCAAGATCATCCACGTGGACATGGACGCGTTCTTCGCGTCGGTGGAGCAGCGCGATGATCCTAAGCTCCGCGGACGCCCAGTGGCTGTGGGGTACGGTGCCGCGCGCGGGGTGGTTGCCGCTGCAAGCTACGAGGCTCGCAGGTTTGGCGTGCGATCGGCCCTGCCGTCGGTGACAGCGATGAAGCGCTGCCCCGAGCTCATTTTCGTTCCGCCGCGCTTCGAGGTCTACAAAGCGGTGTCGCGCCAGATCCACGGCATCTTTGCCGACTATACCGATCTCATCCAGCCGCTCTCACTCGACGAAGCTTACCTCGACGTCACCGACAACCGGCGCGATCTTCCGACGGCGTGGCTCACGGCGAGGGAAATCCGAGCGCGGATTTTGGAGGAGACCGGTCTCACGGCTTCGGCCGGCATCTCGTACAACAAGTTCCTGGCAAAGCTCGCCTCGGACCAGCGCAAGCCCAACGGCCAGTTCGCCGTGACACCCGACATGGGCGAGGCGTGGACCCAGGGCCTCCCGGTCTCGCGCTTCCATGGTGTCGGTCCCGTCACTGCGGCCAAAATGCAACGCCTTGGCATCGAGACGGGAGCTGATCTTCGCGCAAAATCGATGGACTTTCTCCAGCAGCATTTCGGCAGCTCGGCCGCCTGGTATTACGAGATCGCACGCGGTATCGACGACCGGCGCGTCAATCCCGACCGGGATCGCAAGTCATCTGGCTCGGAGACGACTTTCGAGCGCGACCTGACGGCAAGCCCGGAAATCGAGAGCGGCGTGCTGGGTCAGGCCGACGAGGTTTGGGCCTGGTGCGAGAAGGCCCAGGCTTTCGGGCGGACGGTCACGGTCAAGGTCAAGTTCGCCGACTTCCAGATCATCACGCGCAGCAAGTCGCTCCCCCAGGTCGTGAGCACCCATGCCGATCTTCGCGGTGCAAGCCTCGCGCTCATTCGGCAGGTCCTCCCTGCCCAGAAGGGTGTTCGGCTCGTCGGCGTCACAGTGTCCAACTTCGAAAAGGCTGCGGCGATCATAGAGCCCGCCCTTCCCCTGTTCGGACAAGCACCCAAACAAGGCGCTGCCGCCTGATGGGACGCCGGGCAGGCAGCGCCGACCTTCCGCTCCATGGCGGCCGCGTGCCGGCTTGGCTCGGACAGCGCATGACCAAGCTTGGCGCGGTCATTACAGAGGCCATCGTCCTGGAATACGGGCGGGACGAGTTCCTGCGCCGCCTTTCCCACCCGTTCTGGTTCCAGTCCTTCGGCGCTGTCATGGGCATGGACTGGCATTCCTCTGGCATTACGACGAGCGTCATCGGGGCGCTCAAGCGCGGTCTCGCACCACTATCCGGAGAGCTTGGTCTTCACGTTTGCGGCGGGCGCGGAAGGCACAGCCGCAAGACGCCTGCGGAGCTCATGGCTGTCGCGGACCGCACCGGCATCGATGGAACGGGCCTCGCGCAAGCGAGCCGGCTCGTCGCCAAAGTCGACAGCGCAGCCGTCCAGGATGGTTTCGATCTCTATCTGCACGGTTTCATCGTCGCCGACGACGGCCGCTGGGTCGTTGTCCAGCAGGGCATGAACGGCGAGCGCAGGCAGGCGCGGCGCTATCACTGGTCGAGTGAAGGCCTCGAGAACTTCATCGATGCGCCCCATGCCGCGATCGACGGCAGGAACCAGGGCGAGATCGTCAATCTGGCCGACCGCCGTGCCGCGTCTTCGCGCGACCGCCAACTCCAACTACTCGCCGATATCGGACCTGGCGGCATTGTGCGCGAGCTCGACCGTCTCGATCCCAGGCGAGCGCCCGACCAGGCTATGCTTCCCCATCTCGTGATGCCAGATCACCACGACGTCCGCCCCGAGAACGTAGTGATGCGCCGCCTGCACGGCGCGCTGGCGGCCGCGGCCGACCGAGGCCCCGAGGATTTCGCCGAGCTCCTGCTCGTACCCGGTGTCGGCGCTCGCACGGTCCGGGCCCTGGCAATGGTTGCCGAAGTCGTTCACGGCACACCGTGCCGCTTTAGCGATCCGGCGCGCTTCTCACTGGCGCATGGCGGCAAGGACCGGCACCCCTACCCTGTGCCGACAAGGGTCTACGACCACACGATTGCCGTCATGAAGTCTGCGGTGGTGAAAGCTAAGCTTGGCCAGGGCGAGGAGCTCGCGGCCCTGAAGCGGCTCGACGAACAGGCCCGGCGGCTCGAGGCTTCCGCCACGGGACCTTCGCTTCCCGACCTCATTGCCGAGGAAATGGCCTATTCGCAGAGCTATGGCGGGCGCAGCGTGTTCGGGTGGGAGCCTGCGCAAAATTACGAGCCAGACGCGGATACCCTGGGGTCCGAAGGAAAGTCGGCCCATGTGCCGGCCCGCGTCCCGCTCTAGAGGCTGCAGAAGCTGACTATTTCAGCGGTGATGCGCTCTGGATGCTCGAGATGGAGCCAGTGAGTGCCGTTAGCGATGACCGCGAGCGATCCCTGGCCGCATCTTGCCAGGCTCGCCTCCATCAGAGCCCGCCCAAGAAAGCGGTCCTTGTCGCCCCAGATGATCTGCACGGACGGCCGGATCGGCTGTGCAGTCGCGCGCTCCCACGGCCGGCGAAGCGCGCGGTAGTAGGCGAGCATACACGACAGAGCCCCTGGCCGAGCCCAGGCTTCGACATAGGGCCCGAGCGTCCGCGACGAGAACGTGCCCTTGAGCGCACTGCGGCGCAGCGCCGCTTTCAGCCTCGCGAATTGAAATGCGCCCAGGACTTTCTCGGGAAGCCACGGAAGCTGAAAGATCCCATGGCGAGGGTGGATAGCGGCTGACACTCTGGCAGAGTTCGGTTGCTGACCCCTAACTCCGTGGAGGCAACCATGCTTGCAGCAGATCGACCCCATGCGCCCGCCGCTATCCGTATAGATCTTGGCGCGATCTTCGTTTCGATGGAACTGTCTAAATCAACGTGGCTGATCACGTCTTTGTCGCCGGGCGCCGGCGAGCGGATGTCGAAGCACGTTGTGCGCGCCGGCGATGTTGCCGGGTTATTGGAGCGCTTCGCCCAGCTTCGTGCGAAGGCGCAGGCGCGAACCGGACAGGAGTTCGGCTTCATTGTCATCCAGGAGGCCGGTCTCGATGGTTTCTGGATCCACCGGGTCCTGGAAAGCGAAGGTATCGAGAGCCATGTCGTTGACCCGGCGTCGATCGCGACATCCCGCCGACGCCGACGCGCGAAGACGGACAAGATCGATGGCGAAGCGTTGGTCCGTGCCTTGCTCGCCTACAAGCGAGGCGAACCACGCGTCTGCGCGATGGTCAGGCCACCCAGCGTCGAGGAGGAAGATCGGCGTCGCATCTGCCGCGAGCGCCAGGTGCTGATCATCGAGCGCACCCAGCATATCAACCGGATCAAAGGTTTGCTCTTCACCCAAGGCATCACCGGATATGAGCCGCTCCGTCGGGATCGCAGAGGTCGCCTCTCAGACCTCAGAACAGGCGATGGACGCGTTCTCGCGGCTCATGTCAGGTCGCAGATTGATCGAGAACTCGATCGTCTCGAGCTGATCATCGAACAGATCAAAGCCGTCGAGGACGAACGCGCTTTGCTCATCGCTGCACAGGCGGACAATACGCCCGCGGCGATGCTCCTCAACCTTAAAGGTATCGGACCCGAGTTCGCGACAATCCTTTATTCTGAGGGGCTGTTTCGCCATTTTGATAATCGGCGTCAGCTGGCAGCCTATGCTGGACTGGCACCCACGCCCTGGCAAAGCGGTTCGATCAGACACGAGCAGGGCGTCTCCAAGGCTGGCAACGCCAGGCTTCGAACGACCATGGTGGAGCTGTCATGGCTCTGGGTCCGCTATCAGCCGGACTCTGCACTGGCGCGCTGGTTCCAGGAGCGCGTGCAACACAACGGTGGTCGGCACAAAAAGCCGGCAATCGTCGCGCTTGCTCGCAAGCTCCTGATCGCCCTGTGGAAGTATGCGACCGCTGGCGTGGTCATCGAAGGAGCCATTATGAAGGCAGCTTGACCCGGCACCTTCCACCCATCCCCGGAGCCCGATCAGCTTCGTGGATCCAGGAGGCGAACCGAAACGGCTGTTGGCTTCAAAAGCCGCCTGAAAGACTGGTCTCGCCCTCCTGAGCCCGTGCCCGCCGCAAGCGGGATAATGGTGCAGCCGTTCCGGACGGCGACCGCATGTGAGCTGGATATGGGTCGATCCGTCGATCCGCGTCATGCAACGGGCAAAGCCTGGATCCGATCGCCAAGGAGACGACCAATGCTGTCACCAAGTTAAACCTTGACCGACGTCCTCGTCATGTGAGAAGCCGATGTACCAGCTGCGCAGGAGCTGCACCGGGCTTCTGAAAATCTGCTCGATCCAGGCCTCGGGATGCGGTCCGCTGATCAGCACGGCTTTCCTGACACGTTCGGGATGGCGGGCCGCTACGCACCAGCCGATCACCGCACCCCAGTCGTGCCCGGCGAGATGGAAGCTTTGCGAGCCCAGCGCGGCGGCAAGACGGACGATGTCTTGCGCCAGGACCTCGAGCCCATAGGCCGAGGGCTCCTGCGGTGCGCAGCTCAGATTGTAGCCGCGCAGATCGGGCACAACGACATGGAAGCCGGCCGCAGCGAGCGGCGTGATCTGGTGACGCCATGCCCACCAGAATTCCGGAAATCCGTGCAGCAGCACGAGCATGGGATCGCCGACGCGGCCGGCTTCGACCACGTGAAGCCTGGCATCGCCAACCTCGCACCATTGCTCGCGCCAACCGGGCTCCAACAAGGCAGCGTCGTCTGAGGTCATTTAGGCTCCGAGCCGTCCTGGTTGCCTGCGTTCCGCGCGGCGGCTTGTGATCGAACCTGGCGAACGATGCCGTTGTAGGCGGCGTGCAGGCCTTGGCTACGGCCGATTTCATGATCGGAACCGGCCGCTTCCCAGAAGGCGACGAGCCAATCGTCCGGGCATCGGCCGCGCAGCACCCATAGCGCGAGCGCAACACCGCGCGTCTGCACCAGTTCCCTCGCGGCAGCTGCCTCGCGCAGCACATTGAGCGCGCGCTCGATCGTTCCCGCCACGCGCGCGTGGGCTTCAGTGGAAGTCATGGCTGCGAATACGCACGATTTCCTCGGCTTCGGCTGCCGTCCCAAACGGAGGCGAGGAAAGCGTTCGGCCGCGCGGCGGCCAGGCCGGATCGCGCGGGTCCGGGCCGCCGCCATTGCGAGCGCCGTCGCCTCGGCCTGGCTGAATCGCAAAGTCCATGCGCGCGACGGAGCGCAGCATCTCGTCGTGATCCATTATGCGGTCGGCGATGATATGGATCACCTCGCCTTCCTTCTGTAGCCGCCCCCGGATCGCGATCATCGATGCCGACATCACCTGGCGGCGATAGATCTCGAACTTGTTTGGCCAAAGTATTCCTTGCGCAACGCCCGTCTCGTCTTCGATTGTGACGAACAGCACGCCTTTTGCCGAACCTGGTCGCTGACGCACGAGGATGACACCGGCAACCTCGACGTTGCGGCCGTCACGCACATTCGCAAGATCGGCGCAGCGAACGATGCGCATGGAATCGAGTTCGTCGCGCAGGAACGCGACCGGGTGACCGCGCAGCGATAGTTGCAGCGAGCGGTAGTCCTCGACGACCTCACGCCCCGCAGTGAGCGGCCGCAGCGCCACCGATGGCTCGGCGCCTTCCGGACTGAACTTCGCCTCGCGCTCGTCGGCCGCGGCGAACAGCGGCAGCGGGGCTTCGCCCAGCCCCTTGACCTTCCAGAGTCCCTGGCGCCGATCGTGTGCAAGCACATGGAAAGCATCGGCTTCGGCCAGGCGCTCGATCGCCGCGCGCGGCACGCCGGCGCGGCGCCAGACTTCCTCGACGCTTTCGAAGGAAGCCTCGCCCCGCGCCGAGACGATGGCCGCGCCGTGGAGATTGGCGAGCCCCCTCACCTGCCGAAAACCCAGGCGCACGGCCATGCGATTGCCGCTCGGCTCCAAGGTGCAGTCCCAGCGGCTATGGTTGATCGATACGGGCCGCACTTCGACGCCGTGGGCGCGCGCATCGCGCACGATCTGCGCGGGCGCATAGAATCCCATGGGCTGAGCGTTGAGCAGCGCCGCGCAGAAGACGTCGGGATGGTGGTGCTTCATCCAGCAGCTGGCGTAGGCGATCTTGGCGAATGAAGCCGCGTGGCTCTCGGGAAAGCCGTAGGAACCGAACCCCTCGATCTGCTTGAAGGTACGCTCCGCGAAGTCCTTGGGGTAGCCGCGCTCGACCATGCCGCCCACGAGCTTGTCGTAGAAGTGACTGACGCCTCCGGTAAGCTTGAAGGTCGCCATCGCGCGGCGAAGCTGGTCGGCTTCTACAGGCGTGAACCCAGCGCCGACGATCGCGACCTTCATCGCCTGTTCCTGGAAGAGGGGCACGCCCAGCGTCTTTTCGAGCACGGCGCGCAGCTCGGGCCGCGGATACTCGGGCTTTTCCTTGCCCTCGCGCCGCCGGAGATAGGGATGGACCATGTCGCCCTGGATCGGGCCGGGTCGGACGATCGCGACCTCGATGACGAGATCGTAGAATTCTTTCGGCTTCATGCGCGGCAGCATCGACATCTGCGCGCGGCTTTCGATCTGGAAGACGCCGAGCGTGTCGGCCTTCTGGATCATGGCATAGACGGCAGGGTCGTCGTCCTGCAGGTCCGCCATCGTGATCCGGATCCCCTTCTCCTGTTCGAGCAGATTGAAAGCACGGTTCATGCAGCCGAGCATGCCAAGCCCGAGCACGTCGACCTTCATGAACTTCAAGGCATCGATGTCGTCCTTATCCCATTCGATGATCTGGCGGTCGGCCATGCGTGCGGGCTCGATCGGCACAAGATCGTCGAGCCGCGCCTCGGTGAGGACGAAGCCGCCCGGATGCTGCGAGAGGTGCCGCGGCGTGTCGATGAGCTGCTGGGCAAGATCGAGCGTCAGGCGCAGGCGGTGATCCTCGGCATTCAGATTGAGCGCTTCAATCTGCTCGTCGGGAATACCGTCGACCGACCAGCCCCAGACGAGCCCGGTCAGCATTTTCGTCAAATCGCGCGGCAGGCCCAAGGCCTTGCCGACTTCGGCGACGGCGCCGCGCGTCCGGTAGCGCGTGACGACCGCGGTCAGCGCCGAGCGGTCGCGGCCATAGGTCTCGTAGATCCACTGGATGATTTCCTCGCGCCGCTCATGCTCGAAATCGACGTCGATATCGGGCGGCTCCTTGCGCTCGCCCGAGACGAAGCGCTCGAAGAGCAGCTCGTGCTTGATCGGATCGATCGAGGTGATCCCGAGCATGAAGCAGACGCATGAGTTCGCGGCCGAGCCCCGCCCCTGGCACAGGATCCCCCGGCGCCGGCTTTCTGCGACGATGGCATTGACCGTCAGAAAATAGGGCGCGTAGCCGAGCTGGTCGATGAGCCTGAGCTCATGGTCGATCTGCTTGCGGTAGACCGCAGGCATGGCTCCGCCAAACATCCGCGATGCCGCTTCCTCTGTCAGCGCCGCGAGGGGCTTCCTGGGCCGTGCGGCCGGCGATCACCTGCTCGTAGGGGTACTGGTACTGGATCTCCCCGAGATCGAAGCGACACGCCTGCGCGATGTCGGCGCTCGCGGCAATCGCATCGGGAAAGGCGGCAAATCGGCGCTCCATCTCCTCAGGCGACTTCAGATTGCGGTCCAGGAAGCGCTCGCGCCGGAAGCCGAGCGCATCGATCGTCACCTTCTCGCGGATCGCGGTCACGACGTCCTGCAGCGGCCGGCGCTCGGCGGCATGGTAGAGCACGTCTCCGGTCGCAACGCTGCGAATGCCCACCTTGCGCGCGAGCGCGTCAAGATCGTAGAGCCTCGCAAAATCTTCAGGCCGGCGGCGCAGCGACAGCGCAAGGTGGCCGCGCGGCCCGAACAGATCGGCGAGGTCACGCATATGCGCCTCGATAGCGGCGCCCGGCATATCGGGCAAAAGAATGGCGATCAGTCCATCGGCATGGGCCGCCACATCGCTCCATTCGAGGATGCAGCGTCCTTTGCCGCCGCGCGCCTTGCCGAGGGACAAAAGCCGCGTCAGGCGCGACCAGGCGGCGCGGGTCATCGGATAGAGCAGCAGAGCGCGGCCATCGACGAGGTCCACTCGCGCACCGGCAATCATGCGAACGCCGGTGGCCTTCTGACCGTCCCAGCCGCGCACTACGCCTGCGACGCTACCCCAGTCGACAAGACCCAGCGTCTCATGGCCGAGCAGTTTGGCCGCCGCGAACAGCTCTTCGGGCGAGGAAGCGCCGCGCAGGAACGAGAAATGGCTCGTCACCTGAAGCTCGACGTAGGTCGCTCTGGGGGTCGCCATCAGCCGAACACCCCGTGCATGTACCAGGTGAGATCGCCGGTCGGCGCATCGACACCGTCGCCGCGGCGGAACAGCCAGAAGCGCTCGCCCCCTTCCGCCTCGACGCGAAAATAGTCACGCACCGCCCACATCTCGCGGGCACTGCGCCACCACTCGCCGTGGACGCGCTCGGGGCCATCGCCGGCGACGACCTGGTAGGGCTTGCCCCGCCAGGCGAAGCGCCGCGGCGGATGATCGGGCAGTAGCGCGATCACGCCCGAGAGAAGCTCGGGCCGGCGCAGCAGCCGGGCTGGCCGTTTCCAGCACGGCCAACCGGTCGGCTTCGCCATCACATCGACCCGCTCGACGGCGCGCTCGGGAACGTCGCTCTCGACCGCGCTCACGCGGAACAGTGCGTCCTCACCGATGCGGCCGGCGATCTGGTCGGCGAGCGCGGCGACATCGGCCGCCCCGCGATGTTCACCAAAATGCGCCCCCAGCGCGACTGGCTCAAGCGCCTCCACCCTTGGGGCGACGAGCTGCATCTCCTCGATCCCGAGGCCCGGCTCGATGCGCTCGATACGCATTGCCAGCATGCGCGCGAGATGGGCTGCCTCGCGCGTCGCCTTGGCCGTGCCGAAACCGATGCGCTGCTCGTCGCTGTCGACCCGCCGGCAGGTAAGCGTCAGCGCGCGGGCGCCTAACCCTCGCGCCTGGAGCTGAGCCACGAGGTCAAGGACGAGATCCCGGATTACCTGGAGGATCGCTTCAGCGGTCACGATCGGCTCGAGCAGGCGCCGCTGGGAAGTCGGGGTGTCGAAGGGAACCACAGGTACGATCGGCTCGGCCACGATTCCGCGCGCCTGATCGAGACGTTCGACGGCGGCCAGACCCAGCCGCCGCGCAAGCGGCCCGCGCGGTACCGGGTAAAGATCGCCGACGCGCTCGAAGCCGAACCGCGCCGCCGAGGTCAGAGCTCCAGGTGCCAGGCGCAGCGCCGCGATCGGCAGATCGGCAATCGCCGCAGTCTCCGTTCTCGCGGGTAGAACCGTAATCGGCGCCCCAGAATAGCGCGCCAGGGCGTGGGCCGCGCCTGGCGAGCCCGCGATGGCCATCGAGGCGGTGAAGCCAAGACGCTGCAGAAAGCGAAGCAGCCGCTGGCAGAAGCGCGCCTCACCGCCGAACAAATGCGCGGCGCCTGAGAGATCGAGCCAGAGGCCGTCGGCACCCGAGATGCTTGCGATCGGCGTCCAGTGATGGACGGCATGAAGCGCCAGCCGGTCGAGGAATGCGTGGTCCGCTTCGGGCTCTGCGTCGCGCACGACCAGGTCGGCGACGAGTGCCCGCGCGTGTGCCGCAGCCATCCCCGGCCGCAGCCCCAGCATGAGCGCTTGCCCGCAAGCCGCGACGACCGTGTCCCGCTGGCCGGAACGCTCGATCAATATCTTCGGGCGCGCCCATCCCGCCTGGACGGGCACGCGCGCATGACCTCCTCTGCCCGGCGCGCCGTCGTCGGCCCGCATCGCCTTGAAGGGATGGTCGGCGCCTTCGCTGCGCCGTCCCATCTCGCGCATGGTGGGGCGCTGGTGGGCCGGCAGCGCGTCGATCCTGGCCTGGGTTGCCGAGCTTCGTGAAGCATCGCCCCGTGCCCAGCGCGCGCCCGGGCGCCAACCACCGCCGCGCGGTACCGAGCAGGCACCTGGGTCATCGTCGATCGCAGGTAAGATGACGGCAGGCTGCGCGCTGCCGGGCCGGGGCAATTGCGGCTCAGGCGGCGAAGCTGGCCGTTCCGGCCTGAACAGGCGCTCGATGGCCAGTTGCGGCAGGTAGAGCGAGGCGACCCGTGTCATCGCATGCTTCCAGCTCGAGGGAGAAAGGATTGCCATTGCGCTGGCGGACAAGCTCGACCGACCAATGGCCTCGGCCGACACCGGGCAAGGTAAGCCTTGCCGAAGGAAGACAGCCGATCCGCCAGCGGGTCATTGCGGCCGATGGTTGCCCGAGCGGGCACTTCTCCTTCGAGCGGTGGCGCCGGTAGAGCAATATCGGCGTACCGCTGTCCGAGGCTGCAAGCTGAAGGCGCCGCGTGGCTGTCCGGTCGGCACCTTTGACCTCGGCGACCACACAGGCCAGCGACCCATCGCGCAACGCATCTTCGGCGACCGCCAGCACCTCGCTGTCCTTGCGGGCCTGCGCGTAGAGAAGCTTGCCTGGCCCCAGCCCCACCTGCTCGAGAGCCGGTGCATAGAGATCGAACTTGGTCAGGGCCCAAAGCACGGTGAGGTGGTGTTTTCCGGCAAAGCGCGCGGCGATACCGGCGATGAAAAGGGTTGCGGCCGCATCGTCGGTCAGTGTCGCCGTCGCAGCCGCCACTTCGTGCAGGGCTGCGCCATCGAGACCGCCTCCGTCCAGGCGGCTATCGAGTTCGGAAAGTCCGAAGGAGAGCGCCGGCCCCCGCGCGAGGTGCGAGGTGCTGATCTGGGCGCGCAGCGCAGCTACGTCGGCGGATCCTGTCCGCGGTAGCTCGGATCGAAGGGGTGTCATATGTCATCGACTCGTTTGTTCCCATTATGTTCCATTGAGTCGAGAGATTCGTCAAGCGCGCTACTCGGGGTCAGACATCGAGGCTGATCTGCTGGGGGGCATTTCCCGGTGGTGGCCAGACCTGTGTGGGGATCAGGCTCCCTGCAGGTAGATGCCGCAAGACCTCGCCCGCTGGCACCGAAGGATCGAGCCAGTCGGCCCAGAGGTCGCGCGTGAGCGGAATGATCTGGCGGTCGTGATAGGGTGCGATGTCGGGTCCGGCGTCCATGGTGAGCAGGGAAAAGGCCTCGCCGACCCCTTCGTGCTCGCGCCAGACACCGGCCATGCAGAACCAGTCGTGGTCTTTCAGCGTGAAGAGCCACTTGTCGAGGCGCTTCTGCTTCGGGATCACCGGATCTGTGGTCTCGTAGAAACCGTCGCAGACGATGAGGCAGCGATGCGATGCGAACTCGCGCCCGTCGGAGCGAAAATTGAAAACGGGCTTCCCCCTTGGGCCCGGCCAGCTCCACCTTCGGTTGACCAGCTCTCCTGCGCCGCGCTCTCCAGCAATGCCCTTCACGATCGGCGCGACATCGGTGATCATGATGTCTTCGCGCGCAGCCACGTTGGGCTTGCCTTCGGGCAGCTTGATCTTGATCTGCAGGTCATCGAAGTCCTCGGCGATCGAGGCGATGTCGACGAGCAGGCGGTAGTCGTTACACATCGCGCTAGCCTCTCACGAACCTTGTCATGTAATCAAGTTCCCATTATGTTCTCATCATGGACTCGCGACCAACCCCGTTCGACTCCGACGCTCCGCTGGGTGAGCAGCGCGCTATCATCCGGCGCAATCCCGACGATCTCACGGAAGTGGAGATGATCGAGGCGACCTGGGGTTCCAATCCCCAGTTCGCCGATGGCCTGACCTATCGGTTCGTGCGCTCGGAGGGAAAGAGCTTCCCCATCAACCGCTGCCTGATGCCGGCATCCGAATTTCACATGCGAGTGAGCGGCAAGCGCTACCGGGTCTCGCTCGACAGCGGAAATTTCTTCTATCTTGCGGGGATCTGGGAGCCGGCGGCAGGCGACTGGCCGATCTCGTTCCGGATCATCACGGTCTATGCCAATTCCGATGTCGTCGATTACCAGGAGCGCCACGGCGCGATCATCCATCGCCGCCAGGTCATGCAGTGGCTCGATGAGACGGTCCGCGAATTAGACCTGCTGACGACGCCGCCGGCGAGAACCTTTGTTGTCGAGGAAATAGGCAAGCGCGGGCGAAAGGAACGACGGCAGGGCCAACTCGCGCTTTGATGTCACGTCTGCCAAGTGACGGAGCAACGGTGGGACCTACTTGTGAAGCAATCGCCGACGATAGCGATAAGATTAACGTTCCCAAGGTTTGTGTGGCTGGCTGGCTGATCCACTAAAATGAGGCGGCCTGCGGCCGCCTCATAGCATTTCTCAAAACGCATATTCGGCGCGGACGCCGTAAGTGCGAGGCGGGGCGTAACTGGCGAGGTCAGAGAGATTGGAAGCCAGCACCTGCGAGTAGACCGCCTTGTCTGTGAGGTTCTTGCCCCAGACGACAAAACGAGCGCCGCCGAGACTCGATGGCGCAAAAGATACCTCGGCGTCTATCGTCGCATATTTCCCCCTGACGAATGCGGTTGCTGAGTTCCATACCAAACCCGCTATTGTAATAGAGCGAAGCGAAGGCCGTGAATCTGCCGTCGCTCGTCTCGACCGCATAATTCGCGCCAAAGTTTCCGCTGAACTTAGGCGCGCGCAGCAGGCGTCCGCCGCTCAGGTCCTGTGTGACTGAGAGATTGCCCGTGTTGGTAACATTCGGCACATAGATTTGCGCATTCGGGAACCTTCGATATTTCGCGTCCAAGATGGCCGCGCCCCCGGTCAGGCTGAATTCGGGCGTGACATCGAGCGTGAAGTCGAAATCGGCGCCCTTGACCTGCGCTGAAGCCGCGTTTTGGGTGAGGTAGGTTCCGCCCGCGGCGCAGGTTGGGCAATAGCTGACTGCCTGCAAATTCTTGTAGTCGTAATAGAACGCGGAAAGGTTCACTCGCAGACTGTCGAAGATTTTGCCTTTGATGCCCGCTTCCCACGCATCGATCGTCTCGGGCTTGACCAGTTGCTGCGCCGCCGGCGCCGTGGCGTTGAGGACGCCGCTTTTGAATCCTCTACCCCAGCTTGCGTAGACGTTGACATCGTCGGTTACGGCATAGCGCGCAGTCACGCGCGGCGTGAACTTGCGGAAGTGGACGGCACCGCCGGGATACTCGACAATAGGTCCACCAGACGGGCCCGAGAAGCTACGCTGCTTTTCATCGGTATAACGCCCTCCGGCGGTTACGGTAATGGCATCTGATGCTTTTACCGTGACTTCAGCATAGAGAGCGTAAATCTCTTTCTTCACCTGGCTGTAAGTATTGCTGAGATTGAGGCTAATCTTAGCAGCTGGGGGAAGGTTCGGCAGAAAAAATCTCAGATATGTTGCCAACAAACGTCTCTTGTCCTTTGAGATAGAATATACCCGCCAGGAAACTGACCGGCCCGGTACCACCCGAAGCGAAACTCGTGTCATGCACGAAGTATTCGCCCTTAAGTGGCTCGGCACGCGCCTCAAGAATTCGCGGTGAGGCGGCGTCGACGTCGGCAAGATAATTGATCTTATTTTTGAAATAGCCGGACGAGCTAGTCAAAGTGCCGCCCGCGATGTCAAACTCTCCGCGCAGGCTGCCGCCATAGCTGCGGATCTTGGTGAACACGCCAGGCTCTGAGGAAAACTGGTCCACACGCACGGTCCGCGGAGAGGCAGGAACCGGAATGCCTGCGAAGAAGGGACTGAGGCCTGCGAGGTTCGGCGCGAAGGCAATCGAGTTGCCATTTATCGCGAAGCCCGCGTAGTTGGCGGAGTCCTTACGATCAGAATAGAAGCCGGATAGAATTATGCGGGCACTGTCGGAAGGTTCAAGCAGCAGCTTGCCGCGGACCACGGTGGATTTAAGCCCGTAGTCACGCTGGTTCGTCAGGACATGGCGGCGGAAGCCATCGCGTTCCTGGTAAGCGCCGGCGAGGCTGAGTGCTACACCGCTTGCCAATGGGCCGCTGACGAAGCCCCGAAGCTGGACATCGTTGTAATTGCCATAACTGGCGCTGAACTTGCCGGTCGGCGTGAAGCTCGGCGACTTACTGCTAATGAGAATGGCGCCGCCAGTTGCGTTCTGCCCATAGAGTGCGCCTTGCGGGCCTTTAAGCACTTCGATCTGCTCCACGTCGGGAAGATCGATAAGCGTTGCAATCTGCTGCGGCTGGTAGATGCCGTCGATATAGGTGGCAACGTTGGAGTTCTCGCCAATGTTCGCGCCAGTCGATGTGATGCCGCGGATCGCCGGTTGTAGGAAGCCACCGTAGAACGACATAGTGACGCCGGGCGTAACGCGCGCGAGGTCAGTAGTGTTGGTGACACCCGATTTTTCGAGCATGTCGGAAGACAGCGCGGTGATCGCCATTGGGACATCTTGCAGGCGCTCGGAACGTCGCTGCGCAGTAACGACGATATCACCCGTGGTCGAGGCTCCATGTTCGTCGATCGCCTGAGCCCGGGCGTTCGGCGCCAACAGAAGTGACGCCAACGCTGATTGCACAATCAGGTTCTTCTTCATACTCGGCTCCCCGTTACCATAAATGTCTATCGCGGACGCCATACCGCCGCTCGCAACTTTTGCAATGCATTGAACGCATTAATTTATGCCGTGACCACTGTGCAACTCGCGGCTTGGCGCCGGGAAAGTCGCGCCCCAGCGCGCGGACGTTCCGCGCCCGTTCTCACACTTGAGAGCAACATTTTGGCATCAAGCGGATTTCCTGATGGGAACAGGGATTGCGATAAACAGGTTGTCACTGGCGCATTGCAGTCAAGTGAGCGCGAACCCATCCCTGCCATCACCAAAAGGTGCCCTTCAGAGCTTCAGGTTGCCAGATGGCGAGTATCGCCACTGCCGGATAAAGTTCTCGATTAGCGTACTTCCGACGGCATTTCGATGTAGCGCCCGCTCGTATCCTGTGATTCGCCTGCCATCGTTGCGGAACTGACTGGGAACACGCTACAGTCGCAACACAGACCGGCGACGACGGATGATCGTATCGCCGTATCGCAGCCCGCCACACTCCTGCGGCGCCGATCCGATCGCCAGGGTTCCGCTTCATCTTGTGGCGACAAAGCCACAGGCTGCGGCGAAATTGCGCCCCGACATTGCATTTCACATGGTGCATTTGATTTACTCGGGCTTTGGGCTAATGCGCCACAGGCCATTGAACGAGCTGCAGCATCGCTGCGGGAAATGTGAGGGGAGAATACCGATGAACAGGCTGCAGATTCGTGAAACCGCGCTGTTGATGAGTTCAGCATGCGCGGCGAGCGCCTTGATGGCAGGAACGGCTTATGCCCAGGGCGCCAATGAATCGACGGGTCTCGAGGATATCGTCGTCACTGCCCAGAAACGCGAGCAGAGCGTGCAGGACGTGCCCATCGCCGTGACCGCGCTGTCTGCGGATACGCTTCAGGCCAATCGCGTCACCAATGTCGGCGATCTGTCCGGCCTGGCTCCGGGCTTTACAGTCCGCCCAGCGGCCGGTGGTTCTGCAATTCCATCGTTTTCGATGCGCGGTGCCGTAAGCTATGGCGTGGTGCCGGGGTCGGATAAGGAAGTCTCCGTCTATCTCGACGGGGTCTATATTTCGTCGCCGCGCGGTTCGATCTTCGACCTTCCGGACGTGCAGCGCATTGAAGTCCTTCGCGGTCCCCAGGGTACTCTGTTTGGCCGCAACGCCACCGCAGGCGCGGTCAGCGTCACTACCCGTGACCCCAGCGGCGAAGTGGGCGTCAAAGCGACGGCCACTTACGGCAACCAGGACGAGTTTCGCTTCGGGATCGGCGTGGACCTTCCTCAGGTCGGCCCTTTCAGCGCCTATCTAAGCTACATACACAACTATCGCCGGGGTGACATCCGCAACGCCAACGCCGGGATGATCTGGAACCGCACCGCCTCGGCCTATGCGCCGATCGCCAAGGTGAACCGCTCGCCCGAGTGGCTTGGAACACGCGATTCCGATACCTTTTTCGGCGCCCTCAAATTCGAGAGCGGTGATTTCACCACGGTCTATAAATATGACCGCACCCAGGACGATGGCACGCCTGAAGGAACCGGAGCCGCGGGCATCGATCCGGCATTTCCGGGCGTAGGCGCGGTCCTCAGGGCCCTTACGACTACACAGCCGTTCCCGGTCTATTTTGCCGCCGACGGCAAGCGCCCCGACATTGTCAACAATGGATGGGCAATCCCCAAGCGTTTGCGTGTCGAGGGCCACAGCCTTACCAGCACCTATCAGGTCAGCGACAGCTTTTCGGTCAAGAACATTGCGGCGTACCGCAAGTCCGAGATCTTCAGCGCTTCAGCACTCGACGGCTTCAGTGCGCTGCCGCTGACGCCGCAGGCGGCTCTCGCCTATGCGCCGATCGTCGCGGCCTCCACCGTCCCGGGTTTCGCAACCCTTCCGGCCGTCAACCAGGGAGCTATCGTCCAGGCGGTTGCCTCCGGCCTCGTCGGACTGCCGTTCGTCGCGCTGGCAACAGCAGCCCAGAGCCGGAGCAAGCAGTGGAGCGACGAGCTTCAGTTCAACTATACGTCCGACTTCCTCACCGCGACCGTGGGGGCAATGTATTTCCACTCGCAAGACTATAGCGCCGAGCATCTTTTCCAGAATACGCCCCAATTCTCGCCCTTTCCGGGTGGGGTAATTCCGCAACGAAGCGCCGGGCGCGGCTCCAACAAGGCTACCTCCTTGGCAGCCTATGCGCAGCTTGAGTTCCACGTAACACCGCAGCTCGATCTGGTACTCGGCGGCCGTGTGACGGATGACAAGAAGTCCGGAACCTTCGACTACGGCACCCCACCGGCGTTGAAGCATACCGCGTTCTCGTACCACAAGACCAAGCCCAACTATCTGGTCGGCGTGAATTACAAGCCGACGGACGACTTGCTGCTCTACGGCAAGTTCTCTACCGCATTCGTGTCCGGCGGCACGGTTTCGGTAATCACCTTCGAGCCGGAAACCGCAACCTCCTTCGAGGCCGGTATCAAGGCCGAAGTGCTCGACAGACGGCTTCGCGCCAATCTCGCCGTCTACCAGGTGACCTACAAGCACGTGCAGTCGGCCCAGTCGGCGACCAACTTCACCTCGCAGATCACCACGCTCACCGGCGATCCGGCTCTGGCGGGATCGCTCGGCACTCTGGTGGTCGATGCCGGCACAATCAAGGCAAAGGGTTTCGAACTTGATCTCACTGCTGCACCCGTCAGAGGACTGACACTAGGTGGCAGCTTGGGCTACACCAACACAAAGTTCTCCGATGTGCCCGCCTTCCTGCTTTCTGCAAACGGCGGCGCCTATCTGCCGTCTCTGCGACCGGACTGGACCGGCAGCCTGTACAGCCAATTCGACACCAAACCTTTTGGCGCAGGCGAGGCATATCTATCTTTCCGCGGCGACGCGATCTACCAGTCGCGGATGTCGCTCTCACAGAACTCGGCGCTGCCTGAGTATTCAACCTTCTTGCGCAACTACGCCTATGTTCCAGCTTACTGGGTCTTCAATGGTCGCGTTGCGGTCAAGGAGATGAACCTGGGCGGAGTGAATACTGAGCTGGCGTTATGGGGACGGAACCTGACTGACCGGAAATATGCTTCCTTCGCGCTCGATCTAAAATTCGCGGGAGGCGCCAACTATATTCCGGCTCGCTCATATGGCGCTGATCTCACGATCAAGTTCTGAGCCTGTCGACTAGCGAACGCAATGCCCGGGCCGTTGGCCCGGGCGCTACGTTCGTCACAACATCGACGTCAGAATGATATTTCACAGTTCAGACGTAGTGCCACATGGCCGAAAACGGCAATGCAAAGCACGACTTCATTTGTTCCGTGAGGTCCACGCGCAATTCGCCGATTGCACAGTCCGGCTGGAGGGGCTCCGCCTGCCAGGCTAATGCGGTCATTTCCCTTCCACGCACGGGGCCTCGCTCGCAGCCCAGGCCACGGCATTGGTCAGCAAGGCACGGTAGTGCGGTTCCGCGAACGCGGCGGCCTCATGCCCCATGGCGGTATAGAGCACCCGGCCGCGGCCGACGCAGTGGCTCCAGACCACAGGGTGGTCCTTGCCCATGGCAATATCCCTCATAAGTATATCGCGGGGCTTGTAAGTCGTTTCATCTACCGTCGCGAGGACTTGGTACCCTTTGTCCCGGACCGACTTGTGGAACGAGTACCATTCGTCCGCTCGCTTCCACTCGCCCGGCAATCCGCTAGTTACCGGATCCGCGGCATTCTCAATCCGAACAGTCGCCGCCGCGATACCGGGCCAGCCGATATGATTGGCGAATTGCGCGCCAATCACTTGGTCGACGTACCAGGGCAAACGCTGCGAGCCGTCGCCCGCGGCATGGATTCCCACGAAGCCGCCGCCACTTATGAGATAGGTCTTGAACGCTTGCCACTGCAGCGGCGTCAGCATGTTGCCGCTGGCGTTGCTGAAGACGACGACCCGGAAACGCGCCAGCTGCTGGGGATTGAATACGGCACCGTTCTCGGTCTCGTAGATACCCCAACCCCGCTCGCGCGCGACCTCGCGGAACATCGTGTTTGCCCCTTCGATCGCGCCTTCGTGGCGAAAGCCGTTGGTCTTCGAGAAGATCAGAATCGCGGGCGACCTGAGGTCGTCGGGTAACCTCGGCGGGACCGTCTCATAGACATTCACGCCGTGAATCGCGCGGTAGGTTATGGGACCGATCCAGATCACCAGCCCAAGCACGATCAGAAAGAGCAAAATCGCCGCCCAGCGCAGGATACGTTTGAAAAGTTTCATGGCCGGGCCTTTATCAAGAGCACGAAATGGGCGCACACAGCTGAAAGGCGCTGCGCCATAAATGCAGACGACCGACCTGTGCGCAGCATCGCCAACCCCGTTCGCGCATGCACCTGAAATTTGGCGACTGCTGTCAAACGCCGCAAACGGACTTGCGTGATCATTCGGCCCTCGTTAACGCTACCAAAAATAAAATGCAATGAACCTAAAGCAATACTGTCAACGCACTTTGGCGCCGTCCAGGAGAGATGTGAATGGAAAAGGATGAGCTCGCTGATCTGACGGCCGGCGCCGCCGCGGCTCGCATTGAGGGGGGTTGCGACAAGCACTTCCGCAGCCTGGCATGCGGCCTCCAGTCGGCGCAGCTTCATCCGCGGCGCCGTTCTCTCCATCGGCAGCGCAGGCCTCGCATTTCCTGGATGGGAAAAGCTCCTGGCTTCTGCCGCTGGCAAGGCTCCGTTCCTGGGGACGGCCCGCTTTGCCGTGCTCGACGCGGTTGCCGAAACTATCATGCCGCGCACAGATACGCCGGGTGCGCGCGACGCTCTGGTGCCAGCCCGTTTCGATGCACTCATGCGGGCCTGGGCGTCACCGCAAACCCAGTCAGACTTCCAGCGCGTGCTCGACGAGATCGAAGTCGCCGCCCGGCCGGTCGATTCCAAAGGAATTGCAGCCCTGTCGGCACCCCAGCAACTCGAGATCGTCAGCGCCTACGACCGGGCGAAGATGAGGGACCCGGCGTACAATCGGTTCAAGACGCTCATTCTCTCGCTCTATTACATTTCGGAACCGGGAGCGACGCAGGAACTTCGCTACGAACATGTCCCGGGCGCTTGGGAGCCGTCCATTCCCGTGACCGCGGATACCCGCGCCTACGCCATCGATGTCAGCGTTTGAAGGACCATTGAAATGTTCGATGCAATCGTCGTCGGCTCCGGCATCAGCGGTGGCTGGGTCGCCAAGGAACTCACTGAAAAAGGCCTGAAGGTCCTGCTGCTGGAACGCGGCCCTAACATCGAGCACATTACCGACTACAAAGACGGTCTCATGCCGTGGGAGCAGGAGAACGAAGGCCGCGTTCCTGAAGACGAGGCCGCCCGCGACTATGCGATCCAGAGTACGGTCTATCCGTTCAGCAGCGCGAATAAAACGTTTTGGGTCAACGACCGCGAGCACCCTTATTCCACGGCCGAAGGGAAGCCCTTCACTTGGATCAGGGGATTCCATTTGGGCGGCCGCTCTCTGATGTGGGGCCGTATGTCTTTGCGTCTAAGCGACCTCGATTTTAGCGCGAACAAGAAGGACGGTCATGGCTCTGACTGGCCGATTCGGTACGCAGATCTCAAGCCGTGGTACGACCATGTCGAGGCCTTCGCGGGCGTGTCGGGATCGACCGAAGGGTTGGCGCAGCTTCCCGATGGCGATTTCCTCAAGCCCATGGGGCTCAACGACGTCGAAGCGGACTTCAAGAAAAAGATCGAGGCCCGATTCCCCGGGCGCACGGTAATTCCGCCGCGTGTAGCGAACCTCTCGGAGGCGCGCGAACAGCACACCGATCTGGGCAGAAGCCCCTGCCAGTACCGCTCGCAGTGCCATAACGGCTGCAGCTACGGCGCCTATTTCTCCAGCCTTAGCGCGACGCTTCCCGCAGCGCAGAAGACGGGGAATTTGACTGTCGTCACGGACGCCATCGTCGACAGCGTCATCCATGACCCCAAATCCAACCGCGTGACGGGTGTCCGAGTGATCGATGGCAAGACGAAGCAGGGCAAAACCTACGATGCCAGAATGGTCTTCCTCAATGCTTCGACCATTCCGACCGCGCAAATCCTGTTAGGTTCAAAGAGCGCCGCTTTCCCCAATGGCCTTGCTAACAGCTCGGATATGGTCGGGCGCAACCTGATGGATCATCTCGGCGGAGCTTTCGCCATGGGTGTCTATCCAGGCTTCGAGGACCGCTATTATCGTGGCCGCCGGCCGCAGGCGAACATCATTCCCAGGTATCGCAATGTCGACACTCAGGAAGATTACCTTCGCAGCTTCGGCATGGTCGCCATGGCGTTCCGGTCCAACTGGAAGTTCGCTTCCATGGCGCCGATAGGCGTCGGTGCGGCAGCTAAGCAACGGATGCGTGGGCCTGGCCCCTGGATGCTTTTCGCTGGCGGCGGTGCGGAAATGTTGCCCAATCGCGACAACCGGGTGACCTTGCATCCCACCCGCAAGGATCAGTGGGGCATGGCCATTCCGCATATCGAGTGCGCGCCCGGAGACAACGATCGTAAGGTCGTTGCTGCCGCGCAAGCCGACGCAGAGGCAATGCTCACGGCTGCGGGCGCACATATTATCGCCAAGGGTCAGGGTCCGGGCAGTCCTGGCGTGACGATACACGAAATGGGCACCGCACATATGGGCACCGATCCCAGGACATCGGTGCTGAACAAATACAACCAGGCCCACGACGTGCCGAACCTTTTCATCACCGACGGTTCTGCCATGGCCTCCAGCGCGACCCAGAACCCGTCCCTGACTTATATGGCGCTATCCGCGCGGGCAGCGCACCATGCGGTGGAGTTTCTCAAGGCCGGGAAAATCTAGGCTGACCAGGCCAGCGGGAAGTGTGGGACTCGGTTGCGATAGTGCCGAAAACAGCCAGCAGAGCGCTATTTCTCCCACTCTGAAAAGAAGGCCCGGACGTTGTCGTCCGGGCCTTTGAAAGTTTTGGGAGAGGATGCCTGAAAGGCACGTCCCTTGTCGGCGGTTACTGACATTGTTGCAAGTGCGAAATGCGATGCTGCAGTTGCGAAATATGCGAAAGCCTGGACCTCTACATTACCGCGAGTCCGATGCATCACCGTCAATGGCGCCATCAGCGAACCTGCCGGAGAAAAGGAAATGGGCGCCCCCGATTGCAGCCAGGAGACCTCATTCGGCGCGATGCCGGAGACGCTTGGCGCATCTTGTCGATACCGGAAGGCTACGATCGGCACGCCGACCGAGCCGAGTGCCGGTACGAGCGCCAGTCGCTCGGCTCGCTTCAACTCAATGGTACCCGGGCCGAGCCATGGGCCAAAAACGGCCGCATCGAGAACTTCGTGATTGCGGATTTGCGGCCGTTGGATCCCGGGGTGCTGGACGGCAAGAACTAAGGCGCAAGGGGTTCGGCGACAGGATTTCAGTCAGTAGCGCTGCTGGCGCTGGTACATACCGCGGTAGCGCTGAACGTGTGTGGTGCGCAGGCCCAACAAGCCCGAACGATCGACAGCACGCTGCCAGGACGAAAATTCCTCGAGCGTCAGTGCGTAGCGTTCGCAAACTTCCTCGATGGTGAGCAGGCCTCCATTTGCAGCCGCCACCACTTCAGCCTTGCGGCGAGCAGTCCAGCGCGAGATTGTGAGTGCCGGCAGCAGATCCATCGTCAACAATTCGCCGAGCGGCCCGATTACCGTCGCGCGACGGAACGCCTGTTTTCCGTGCACATCACACTCCCCGGGGGAACCTCTGCAGCTGCGATGAGCGCTGCAGATCGGAGGCGGCGATAAACGAATGGTGTTAAGGCGAAGTAAGGCTCGCGCGGCTGGCCGCTACTGCGTCACCGGTCAGGTGCCACCGTCCGCTCGCGATTGCCAGGTAGCGTGTCCGGAGCGCTTTCGCGCTCCTCGACGATGACGATGCGGGTCGCGGCGCGGTCCAGAAACTGTGCTTCGTCCTTCGCGATGATCTCTGCCATTTCGGGCGAAACGATGTTGTCACGGTGATCGCGCCAATTTCCGTCTAGGTCATACCAGACCTCCGTGATGCAATCGCAGTCGGCCAAGCCAACCGACCGATCCACAATGTAGTTGCGCCTGTAACGGATTAGTGGCCCTTCGAATGACGAGGCCAAGGGAACATGGCGGTTCTCATAGTAGTCCTGGAAGTCCTCGAGACTCATTCCGGGCTTGCGACTGAGCAGCAAGATCATCTTGATCATCGTGTCATCTGCCCTTCCTCGTGTATGGGCGCGGGCGCTTTGACAGCCTGAAAGCCCGTCCGCCTGGCCTCGAACGCACCTCGTCTCGTTGGGCTGGGATTTCAGCCCTTCTTGACGATATTGCTCGGCACCAGTGTGGGCTGCCCGTGGAGCAACTGGTTGGCGATGATGGCATAGTGCATCTCGCTCGCGCCCTCGGCAACGCATTGCGCACGGGCGTCGCGCATGTAGCGGTTGACCCCGGTCGAATCCATGATGCCGCTGCCACCCCAGAGCTGGAGCAGCTTGACGCAGACGTCGAAGGCGGTCTCGCATACGAAAGTCTTGCAGACGTTCGACATCGCCGGCTGCATCGTCCCAGCCTCGAAGGCGCGGACCGTATCGTAAAGCAGCGCGCGCGCCGCAGCGATCTTGCCGTGGGCTTCTGCAAGCCAGAACGACACCGGCTGCAATTCGGACATCTCGCGGCCATAGAGTCGGCGCTGCTTCACCTGCTCGAGCGTCTTATCGAACAGGCCCTGAGCGCAACCCACCGAAACCGCACAGTGCGCTAGCAGGTTGGCGGTATTGGCCGCGCGGTGCGAGAAGCCACCGGTCAGGATGTCGCCGAGGATGTCGTCCGCTTCGAGATAGACGTTGTCGAAGGCGATCGGCCCGGTGTTCGTCCCGCGCCAGCCCAGCTTGTGCTCGTAGGGCGCGACCTTGAAGCCCTCGTCCTCGGCCTCGACGATGACGCAGCCGTAGCCTTCGCTGCCCTCGCGGTCCTTGGTCTTGCACATGACGAGGTAGGTCCTGGCCGAACCCTGGGTGCAGAACAGCTTCGAGCCGTCGATGCGATATCCCCCAAGATCGTTAGACTCGTCGGGTATGACCTTGGTCAGGTGCGCAGCGATATTGGCTGCGCCGCCAGGCTCGCTCTGTGAATAGGCCATCAGCCTCTCACCAGAGGCTGCTATCGGCAGGATGCGGCGCTTCTGTTCCTCGGTGCCTAGGATCTCGACCGTCCGCGGGCACAGCACGATCTGCACCGTGAGCATGCCGGCGAAGGAGGGGCTGGCCTTGGCGATTTCCTCGCTGACCAGGCAGACCGAGACCAGATCCGCGCCCGACCCGCCATATTCCTCAGACGTATAGAGTCCGTAGAGGCCGAGTTCCGCGGCCTTGCGGACCAGTTCGTCCGGCGTCCGCTCCTCGGCGTCGATCTGGTTCGCGACAGGCTCGACTTCCTTGCGCGCGAACACTGCCGCCATGTCGCGCAGCGCGCGCTGGTCGTCGCTCAGCCAATCTAGCATTACCGGTTTCTCCCCACGTACATTTGTGGCAAGCGTAGAAATGAATCGGGGGAAGTGCAATTCATTGATTGCGATATCGCCGCCGTGTAACCGACGTGGGAGTGCAATGATCGCCGATCTCGACCGTACCGCCGCGACTCTGCGGGACCTGCTGCCGGGCGGCAAGGCGATCACCGGTATCCGGCCGCTGACCACGGGCTTCTCCAACGAGACCTATCTGATCGAAGGCGCTGACCTGATCCTGCGGCTGCCACCCTCGGCCGGCGCCATGCTCGACGGTCACGGCGTGATCGCCCAGGCGGCGATCTACAGCGAGCTCGGCTCGGCCGCGGGCGCTCCGCCCGTGCCCGATATCGTGCTGTCCTGCGAGGATGCTTCGGTGCTCGGCACGCCGTTCTTCGTCATGGCGTGCGTGCCGGGCGAGTCGATCCACGACATCGATCTGCAACCCTGGTTCACCGCGGGCAGCGACGATTTCCGCCGCGGGATATGCCGGCGCTGGGTTTCGGCCTTCGCGGGTCTGGCGAAACTGGCGCCGCTGGAGGTGCTGGGCAAGGTCGTCTCGCCCGAGGACGACGCGCGCATGTGGCAGGCCTTCGCCCGGGCCGCGAACTGCGCGCAGCTTGTCGAGCAGTACGATCGCCTGCTGGCCGTCCCCGCCCCGCGCAGCGGGCCGCCGGCGGTGGTCCACGGCGACACCAAGCTGTCCAACCTGATGTGGCGGGATGGCGAAGTCAGCGCCGTGCTCGACTGGGAGATGGCGCTCAACGGCGAGCCGCTCGCCGACCTCGGTTACATGCTCTATGGCTTCGAGGGCTCGTACCACGGATCGACGACGCCGCAGCAGCAGCCGGGCATGCCGGGGCGCGATCAGGTGATCGCCTGGTGGGAGGAAATGTCCGGGCGCTCGGCCGAAGGGGTGTTCTGGCACGAGATCGCGCAGATCGCGAAGATTACCGCGATCATCGCCGAGGGTACCAACATGTGGGTCACCGGCCGCAGCCAGGACCCCAAGCTCGCCTATTTCGCGAAGAATCTCGATTACTACCTCGGCGTCATGCGGGCCATGCTCGACGGCGGCGGGTTCTGAGAGGATGTCCATGATCCCGACCATCGCCCCGCTGACCGATGCGGACGAGTTGCTCAACCACCAGATCGTCAACACCCACGCCACGGTCGGCTCGGCCGATCGCGCCTGGACCGAGAAGGTCTGGTTCGCCCTCGCCCGCAAGGACGGCGGGCTGCAGGCAAGCTTCGGGCTGGGCAAGTACACCAACCGCAACGTGCTCGATGGCTTCGCCGGCGTGCAGATCGGCACGCAGCAGCGCACCGTGCGCGCGAGCCGGGTGCTGCGGCCGCAGATCGAGGACCTGAGCGTCGGTCCGCTCTCCTACGAGGTGATCGAGCCGTTCAAAGCCATCCGCATCACCCTGGCCGCCAACGCCGCGCAGCCGCTCGCCTTCAAACTGACTTTCACCGCGACGATGCCCGCCTTCTTCGAGAAGCGCGATGCCGTCTATGCCGCCGGCCGCGCTGCGTCCGACGTCATCCGCTACCACCAGGCCGGCACGGTCTCAGGCTGGATCGAGATCGACGGCACCCGCCACGCGGTCGATCCCGACGAATGGTTCGGCTTCCGCGACCACAGCTGGGGCATTCGCGAGCATGTCGGCAAGGACCCGACCGACCTCGTCCCCGGCAACATTGGTGCGACGGGCGGCAGCAAGGCGGGCCCGGCCTATCACTTCAATTGGCTGGTCTCGCGGATCGAGCGGCCTGACGGGTCGTCATACGACCTGGCCTATTACTTCCGCGACTTCGGGGGTGAAGGCCCGCCCGAATTCTTCAGCGGCTATATCAACGAGAGCGATGGTACGCAGATCCCGATCCTACACCTCTATCCCGAGATCGCCTATCGCAAGGGCGACAGGGGGGCGATGTCGGGCCGGGTCACAGCGATCGTCGCCGGCAAGGGCAAGTCGGTGGTCGAGCGCGTATTCGAGATCGAGGCGCTGAACCCCGAGATGGGCTTCCGGCTGCTGCCGGGCATGTACGGACCCTGGAAGGACCAGATCCATGGCAGTTTCAAAGGCGAGGACTTTCTCGACGGCGAATGCGTCGACGACGTCAACAGCCGCGACAAGACCGCGGAGAACTACCGCTGGCAGATCCGCGACCGCCCGATCCGCATCCGCGAGGGTGCGAACAGCGGCTACGGCGACATGGAAGCATCATCATCGGTGAATATCCGGGCGTGACGCTGGTTTGATCAAACCGTTAGCTCTGACCGACGCCGTGCCCGGTCTGAGCGGCATCGCGCCGCAGAGCGAAATCCTGCTCCTCGACCGGGTCGACGGCCTAATTATTCAGTCGGGAGCCCGCGCGACGCTGTCCTGAGCCGAGGTTCGCAGCCGCTGAGGTCCGCCCTTCTCCGCAAGAACGGCGAAGCCCCCTCGCCCCCAACGCGCCCTCAGAGCCAGGCATCTCCCCTCGAATGGACGCGCGACGCCTTCCACCGTTGAGCCAATTTGGGTTGAAGCGCGGCCTTCACGCCGGGGCCGAGGTCATCTTCGGCGCCGGAGTCCATGGCCCTCCAGGCAAGACCGCTGATCAGCCGGCTTCCCTGAGGCGCGCCTTCATCCACCTTGCCGCATCGCGCAGTGCTTCTCCGGCCGCCGGGACCAAGGCTGCGGCCGCGAGATAGCCGTGCAGCATGGACGCGTCGCAGCGGACCGAGACGGTGACACCGCCTTCCGCCAGACGGCGGGCATAGGCCATTCCTTCATCGCGAAGCGGGTCGAACTCAGCGAGGACGATCATCGCCGGCGGCAAGCCGGCCATCGTTTCTAGGTGCAAGGGCGAGATTTCCGGCAAGTTGCGGTCCGTCCCAGGGGGGCAATAATGATCCCAGAACCAATGCATGTCTGCTGCCGACAAGAGCCAGTTACGGCCTCCCACCTGGCGGTAGGACGGAGTTTCAAAATCATGATCGGTGACGGGATAAGCGAGGAACTGGCCGGCCAGGGCCGGACCGGCGGCATCGCGCGCGCGGATGGTGCAGGCAGCGGCCAGGTTGCCGCCTGCACTTTCGCCGGCCACCAGCAGGGGGCCGGGAAAGGCTTCCGCCGCCCAGTTGAGCGCAGCCCAGCAATCGTCGAGCGGTTGCGGATAGCAACACTCGGGCGCCAGTCGGTAATCCACGCTGACGATTGTGCTGGCCGACAGGCCGGCGAGACGACGGCAAGTGGCATCGGTCTGGTCGAGGTCACCGATGACCCAGCCGCCGCCATGAAAGAACACGCAGGTTCCCAGCGGCTCGACCGCGGGATGATAGATACGCAGGGCGATCGGGCCATGCGGCCCCTCGATGCTCCGGTCCTCTACCGCGCGCAAGTCTGGCAGGTCGGTCGGCGGCGGGGCGGCCGCGATGCCTGCCCGGAGGAGCTCGCGCGCGTCGTTCGCCGAAAGCTGGTGGAAGTAGGGGCGTCCGGCCGCCTCGTTGGCGTCGAGAATGGCCTGGTAATAGGAATGGGGTTTCATCGCCGGTTCCTGCTTGGCTCAGACTAAAGTGAATGCATAGGCCTGCACATCGGGATCGAGGAACTCGATCCCGATGGTGTGATCGCCAAACCACGCCGATACACCCACACGTTGCCTAAGCGGCGCTTTATTGAAATGCAACGAAGCAATAGCGTTATGGAAGGGCAACCCTGAGGCCGAGGCTCTAGCCGGTCGCCAGGGCACCACCGTCGACCGGGAGACAAACGCCCGTCACATAACTTGCCGCCGGGGAAGCCAGAAAAACGGCGGGTCCCGCGATCTCAGGGGGGATTTCCCGCGCGCCCGAGCGGCATCCTCGTCTTGAACATCCGCTCCATCTCTGGCGTCTTCAGGTTCTCGTTCGTCTCGGTGAGGAAACCTCCCGGCATGAGCGCGTTGCAGGTAATCCCGAGCGGACCGAACTCGGCGGCAAGGCTTCGCGTCATGGCATTCATCGCACCTTTGACGATGATATAGGCTGCGTCTCCTACCCGGCCGCGCAGCGCCGCGATCGAACTGACGTTGATGATCCTGCCGTAGCCGCCCTTGCCCATGACGGGCGCGGCGAGCTTTGCCAGCGTGAAGGCGGAGACCAGGTCTACATCGAGCATGCGGCGCAGTTCTGCGCTCCCGATATGCTCCAACGGCTCGCGCATGCGCACGCCGACATTGTTGACGAGGATATCGAGCCTGCCGGTCTCGCAAGCGATCTTGTCCAGCGACCGCGCCGCGAGAGTTTCGTCGGTTACGTCAAAGCAAGCGACCGCGACTTCGACACCGAGCCCTTGGAGGCGCCTGGCAGCAGCCTCCAGCCGTTCGTCGCTCGTGCCGTTTATGTAAACGCGGGCGCCTGCCGCTGCCATTCCTCGCGCGATCTCGAACCCCAGGCCCCTTGCGGATCCCGTTACCACTGCAACCCGGCCGTCCAGCCGAAACTCTTCCAACATTTTGCCTTTCCTGCCGCTCTCTTGCCGCCCTCGCCAATCAAGACGGGATCGGCCTCACATGCCAGCCTAGCATGCCAGCCTCACATGTAAGCCCCACAGGCAAGCCTTGCATGCTGGATAGCTGCATCCCGGCAGGCTGCGACCAATCTGCGGCTTGCAGCCTGCTGCGGCAAAACAGTGTCGCAGAAACGTTTCACTTGGCCAGCAAGCAGGATCCATGGGCTTGCAAATTTGGATCGCTTCGCGGTTCAAAAGCCGAGACTTTTCAGGAGATGATGGCGCGCTTTGCCCAGTAAGCGCCTCAGACCAAATCCGTATATACGCAGATCAACATGCGTAATCATGGATTTGAGCGTCGATCGCCACTTTTGATTGCTCCGGGGAGCCAGAGAACACTAGACCAGCTTCAGCAACTTGTAAGATCAGGAATTCACCATGGAACTTGGTTTACTCTACGAATTCGACGTACCGCAGCCTTGGGCCGGCGAGCATCCGTGGGGCCAGCGAACTGAAGAACGCCGGGTCTACCGCGAGAACATCGAGCAGATCGTGCTTGCCGACAAATTGGGCTTCGAGGCAGTCTGGCTGGTCGAGCACCACTTCCGCGAGAACCGCAGCCACATGCCGAGCAACGAAGTCGTGCTGGGCGCGCTTTCGCAGATTACCGAGCGAATCAAGCTGGGCTTCGGCGTCGCTCTTATGCCGCACGAGTTCACCCATCCCGCGCGCGTCGCCGAGAAGGTCGCGACCGTCGACCTGCTGTCTCGTGGCCGCGCTATCTGGGGCATGGGCCGCTCGACGCCAATGGAGCAGATCGCGTTCGGCGTCGACATACCCGCGAGCAAGGAGAAGATGAAGGCCGCCGCCCGCACGGTCGTCGGCATGTGGCGGGAGGAATATTACGAGGAGCACTCGGAGTATCTCGACTTCCCCAAGCGGATGGTCACGCCCAAACCCTACCAGTATCCACATCCGCCCGCCTGGATGGCCGCGGCGACCGCAGGCAGCGCGGCTATGGCCGGGGAGAACGGCCTGGGTCTCCTGTGCTTCTCGATCATGCAGCCGCTCGACAAGCTCAAGGAGGTGATCGACGCCTATCGCGATGCCCAGAAGACTGCCGTGCCCTTGACGGCGGTTCAGACGAACAAGGTCGGCGTCTACACACTCGTCCACTGCACCGACACGCGCGACAATTTCGATACGGACCGCGTCTGGGAGTCGATGTGGTGGTGGTACAAGGGGATCGCCGAATTCCACCTCAAGTGGGAACTGGCGCATCTCACTCCCGAGCAGCAGGCAGCCGCCTTTCCGCTGCTGGAATCGCGAGCACGCGGTGAATTCGACATCACCGAGTTCGACCGCGAAGACATGGTCATCGTCGGAACGCCCGACGAGGTTCTCGAAAAGCTGATGCGCTACGAGGAGGCCGGGGTCGACCAGCTGCTTTGCTACCTGAACTTCGGCTACCTGCCGCACGAAGCGGTCATGCGCTCGATCGAGCTGCTGGGCACCAAGGTCATTCCGGAGCTGAAGCGGCGCGGCGCGGTCCGCCTCGCGCAAGGCCTGGAGGAGCAAATCCGCAAGGCCGAGCACCGGACCGACACCGAAGCCCTTTGGGCGGAAGACGTGAAGCTCGATCACTTCCCCGACTGAGAGAACGTCATGAGCAATGCACTCTTCGGCCTGGCCGATAAGCACGTCCTGGTCATCGGTGGCGGCCAGGGAATGGGCGAGGCCGCGGCGCGCCTCCTCTATGAACTCGGTGCCAAGGTAGCCATACTCGATCTCGAACTGGAACGGGCCGAGCGGGTGGCGGCCAGTCTCGGCGAAGGGGCGAAGGCAGCCTTCCCTGTGGCCGCGGACGTGACGGACGAGCAGTCCCTCGTTGCCGCCATTGCTCTTGTCGAGCGCGAGCAAGGTCCGCTTGACGGCATGGTGTCCGTGGTAGGCATGGCAGGGTGGAGCCCGATCGTGGACATGACCGCCGAGGTTTGGGACCGCGACCACGAGCGTAACCTGCGATACTTCTTCATCGCGGCCCGCGAGGTAGCGCGAGGCCTCATCAAACGCGGTGCGCCTGGGACCATGGTCGCCGTCGCATCGGTCGATGGCATTCGCTCTGCTCGTAACCACGCGGCTTACGGCGCCGCGAAGGCCGGCCTCATCAATCTCGTCAAATCGATGGCGTCGGAATGGTCCGAGCACGGCATAAGGGTCAACTGCGTGGCGCCGGGCGGCATCGTCACCCCGCGCATTCCAGCAGGAGACGCCGCGCGCGAGCGCGAGATCATGGCGCTCGTACCGATGCAGCGCCGCGGCAGCGTCGAGGACATCGCGAAAGCGGCCGCCTTCTTCCTCTCCGACCTTTCGCCCTATGTGACGGGGCAGACCCTGGCGGTCGACGGCGGGGCGACGGCGTTCGGGGACTTCAGCGCGAGACCGCTTACTCCGCTTTGAAGATCACGCGCAAGAAGCGTAGCCGGAGCACGGCCCTGACGGCGCGATCAGGGGCCTGCGTGTGCGCCGCCGGGAGGTTCCTCGCAGACCGGGCCGCCCAGCAGCCTCGTCACGGATTCTTGCATGATCGCGACCAGTTCGCCGCATCGAGGCCGAATCTCCTCGGGCGATCCCGCGATGCCCAGGACCGTGGGAACCCGCAGTCCGGACATGGGCAATGGCATGGCGATCGACCAGACCTCCCCGTCGGTGCTCGGCCCATCGGCAAATCCGTCCTCACGGATCCGGGCCACCCCTTCGAGCAGGGCCTTCAGCTGGGTGTCGGGAACGCGCGCCCGGTTGGCAAGGCGGGAAACGCCAGCGTCATCCAGCATCGAGAGATAGGCGCTGCCGATCGCCGAACCCAGCAATGAGACGCGCAGGCCCCGGGAGGCCGTCTTGCCTTCGGGGATGGCGGAATCGATGATCTGCATGAAGAGGTCGTTGGGCGTGGTTACCGTGACGACGAGGCCCGTCTGCTGCTGGATTGCGCCGATGAGCTTGCGAAGCAGACCGCCCGCCCCATAGGTCTGTGCGATCCAGCCGCTGAATTCGGTGAGCCTGGGCGATGGCAGATAGGTCTTGCACTGTGCGTCGAAGACGAGATGGCCGGAATCCACCATCGTCTTGAGAAGCTGGTTGGCCGTCGAGGGATTCATGCCCAGCACTTTGCTGATCTCGATGGCCCTGAGCGGCCGGCGCTCGGCGCCGAAATACTCCAGCACGTCGAGCGCGCGCGTCGCCGAACGCGACATGCTCCGCCTTTCGCTGGGGTGCTTCACCTTTACGACCGAATTGGGTCCCCGGATCGAACTGGTTCCTATGAGGCTCATGGATTAGCACTCCTCGTCAGCGTCAGCGCGACCGCGCCGCCCGGCCGCCCGGATCGACCACGATACATTTCCCCCGCCCCCGAGGCGCCGAGCTGGCGCGGGGGTTCCGCTTTGCCCGGCCCGCGACTTCCCGCCCGGCCAGCCCAGGCCGAGGAGCGGAGCTGAGTGTCCCTATCCTGCGTCAGCTTCATCCAAGGCTTGCCTTCATCTGGGAGGACACGGACACCGGAAACTCCAGCAGAATCTGCGCCATTGCTTTGGCCAGGGGATCGATGCGCGCGCAGAGGCTTCCGCCTCCGCCAAGAGAATCGTGCACGACGAAGTTGAGCGCGCGCGGGCCCGGCATCAGGTAGCGGTCGACCCTGGCATGTTTGGGATCATCGACGAGGTGCGCAAACCACTCGGCGACTGCCTCAGCGCTCAGCGCTGCACAGATGTAGGGATAGTACGCCGGATTGCGCGCGATGACGCCGGCGTTGAAAAGATTGCCCTTGTCGCCGCTGCGCGCCCAGGCGAGCTTCACCAATGGGACAGTCGCTTCCGCTTCCCGGTCGGAGGGGACTGGAGGTTCGCCTGGCCGTGCGATCATGGCCGCCGCGAATGTCTGGTCCGCCTGCGCCCCAGGAAAAAGCTCTCGGCCGCCGACCGTGACGCGGGGCGTGAACTCCACCTTGGGCAGCAGGAAGCTGAAGATGTGCATCAACGGCCTCGCGCCCCGGCCGAGGTTACCGGCGAGGCCTATGGCTGTGCCTGGCGCCATGGCCGAGATCGCGCAGACCTGTTCCTTGAGGAACACTTCGACGCCGGCAAGATCGTCGTGATCGACCGACATCATCGCTACGACCTCGCGGGCGTCCTGCGCACGCGAACGGGGTCCATAGCTCGTTTCCGCGCCGATCACTTCCACATGCGCTGCTCGCAGGGGCGGCGCGTTGCGATCGCGCAATATGCGATTGGAACGGGCGAACAGGAGCTCGGCCTGGCGCCGCGCCTTTGCCGCAGCCCCCATGCCGACGATCGGTTGATAGACCTGCGCGCGCCAGCCATCCGCATAGGTTGCGCAGACCTTGTAAGTGTCGGTGGGCGGATAGCCCCTGACACCTTCCACGAGCACGCGATCGGGCCCGTCCTGGCACAGCGAGACGCCGCTGAAGTCGCAGACCGCGTCCGGCACGAAATAGGCCTGCGGGTCGCTGACCTCGTAGACCATCTGCTCGGCAACCGTCCCGATCGAAACGAGACCGCCGGTGCCTTCCGGCTTGGTCACGACGAAAGTCCCGTCGGCGCGGCATTCGGCTATGGGATTGCCGATATCGGATGGATCGGGAATGTCCTCCCAGTCCGTAAAGGTGCCGCCGGTCACCTGCGTGCTGCATTCCATCAGGTGGCCGACAAGGGTGCCGGCCGCGAGACGATCGTAGTCGGCAGGTGTCCAGCCGAACTCGTGGATCAACGGTCCGAGCGACAGCGCGCTGTCGACGACCCGGCCGGTCAGCACGATGTCCGCACCGGCCGCGAGAGCGGCTGCGATGGGGAAGCCTCCGAAATAGGCGTTGGCGCTGGAGATCTGATGTTCGGGAAGCGGCGCTCCGCTGAACATGTCGCGGATCCCTCTCGATCGCAATTGGCCGAGCCGGGGGCGCAGGTCGTCCCCTTCGACAACGCCGATCCGCGCGGAAAGAGCAAGGCGGTCCAGCATGGCCTGGAGGGCGCAGGCGGCGCCTTGCGGATTGAGGCCGCCCCAGTTGGTAACGATCTTCGCACCCGACTGGAGAATGCCCGGAAGGTAGGCCTCGATATCGCGCAGGAAGTTCGGGCTGAACCCACCGGGATTGGCGGCGCTGTTGCTTGCGAGCGACGCCATCGTCAGTTCGGCGAGATAGTCATAGACCACGTAGTCGACGCCCGCGGCGATGAGCGCCGGATGGCCGTAGAAGCTATCGTCAAAGAAGGCCGTCCCGCCTCCTATGCGAACGACCTTGCCTGCTGTGTTCATCTTTCGCGCTCCTGGCCCGTGCTGCGGAATGGCTCGTTCAGTTCGGCCGGCTCGAACAGCTTGCCAGGATTGAGAATGCCCTTGGGATCGAGCGCGAGCCTGATCGTCCGCATCAGTGCGAGCTCGCTCGGCGAGCGCGTCCAGCCAAGGTAGGCGGCCCTGGTCGTGCCGATGCCGTGTTCGGCAGCGATCGATCCGCCAACCCCGCGCACCGCGCCGTAGATCGCGTCGTTCAGAGCCTGCGCTGTGACATCGTCCATCGACCCGGTGCTGACGAGCACGTGCAGATTGCCGTCGCCGGCATGACCATAGAAGAGAACTTTCGCCTCGGGATAGCACGCCAGGACACCGGCGCGCGCGTCATCGACGAATGCGGGCATGTCGGCGATTCCCATCGAGACATCGTAGGCGGCGAAAGGCCGCAGCGGCGCATAGCCTGGTCCGAGGTCTTCGCGCACGGCCCACAAGGCATCGCACTCGCGCGCCGATTGCGCGACGACGGCATCGGCGATGAGCCCTTCGGCGACGAGCGACGACAGGGCCGCCTCGAAGTGATCCCGATCGGCCTCCTGGTTGCCGCCCATCGCCTCGATAAGGGCGTAGACCGGATGGCCGAGCGGCATCGGGCGCGGGCGCTGGGGCAACTGCGCTTCGGTATGGATGCGGTAGAAGTCCTCCCACATGATCTCGAACGAGGAAAGCTGACCCGACAGCGCGATCTCGAGCTGGCGGAGCACAGCTATGGCATTCTCGAAGGACGACGCGGCGACCAGCGCCGTCTGGCGCGTCGTTGGCAGCGGGCGCAGCCTCAGCACGGCGCGGGTGACGATCCCCAGAGTTCCCTCGCTACCGATCAGCAGGTGCTTCCAGGCATAGCCCGCGTTGTCCTTGATCATTTTGCCGAGCGAAGAGACAACGGTTCCATCGGCCAGCACGGCCTCGAGGCCGAGCACCATGTCGCGCATCATGCCCCAGCGAAGCACGCGATTACCGCCAGCGTTGGTGCCGATGACGCCGCCGATGACGGCTGAACCGCGCGCACCAAGATCGAGGGGCAATAAGGCGCCTTGCTGCTCGGCGGCTTCCTGCGCGCGCTGAAGGATACAGCCGGCCTCGAGCGTCATCGTCATCGACAGCCTGTCGATCTCGACAATGCGGTTCATGCGCTCGAGCGAAAGCGCGAGGCCCCCGTCCGAGGGAAGCGCGCCCCCGCAGGTGCCGGTCTGGCCGCCGACCACCGTGATCGGAACGACAGCAGCGCCGCAAAGCCGCACGACGGCGGCGACCTCCCCGGTATCGGCAGGCCTCGCCAGCCATCCGGGCGTCGCCCGACGCTTGACGCCGATCGCCGTGCGATAGCGCTCGTCGATGCCCTCGCCCTCCTCGACGAAGGCTTCACCGACGATCGCGGCCAGGTTTTTCCCAAAACTTTCGCTCATCGGCGCCGGTCTGATCCGGCAGGCAGATCAAGGCAATGAAAATGTTATTCGCAAAGTGCATTTTATCATTTAGCGATGGCGACCGGCCAAAAAGCGGACCTCGACATATGAACGATGAGACACGGGCAGCGGCGCAAGGCCGCGAGAGCTACGGCAGCTGGATCACGATCGGCGACAGCCTGTCTGCCGAGTTGATGGCGCGTGCGGGCTTCGACTGGCTGATCCTCGATGGCCAGCATGGCGGCGTGAACGAAGCCAACATGCTGCCCTTGCTGCAGGCGGCGGCGCTTGGCGGAACGCCTGCGCTCGTGCGCGTCACATGGAACGACGCCGCGCTCATCATGAGGGCATTGGACCTCGGTGCCGCAGGCGTCGTCGTTCCAATGGTATCGACGGCAGAGGAAGCCGCGCAGGCGGCGCAGGCGGTTCGCTATCCGCCCGCGGGGATCCGCTCCTATGGCCAGGTGCGCGGCTATGCCGCTGCGGGGGGAAGCACCCCGAGGCGAGCCGCTCTGCCTCGTCATGATCGAGACGCGCAGCGCGCTCGGCAACCTCGATGCCATCGCCGCGACACCCGGTGTCGACGGCCTTTTCATCGGACCCTTGGACCTTTCGATCTCGATGGGGTTCGGTCCCGCCATGACGACACCCGACGAGGTCCTGGATGCGATCGCCGATATCGCCGAGGCCTGCATCAGGCACGGCGTCATCTGTGGCGCGGCGAGCCTGGGGCCACAGAACGCCGAAGCGCTGCGCGCTCGCGGCGTCCACTTTCTCATTCTGGGGAGCGACGCGGGCTTCTTGCGCCGCGGCGCGGCGGCCGAAGTCGCCCGGGCGAGGGAATGGACGATCTGAGGTCGCTCCGGCCGCACGAGCCCGGCCGGTTGGGCTAGGCGAAGATGGGCGGCAGGAGGCGAAGCGCGATCATGCGCTCCAGCTGCAGCAGGAGCGATTCCAAGCTGTCGCGGCATCTGTCAAAGCCGGCCTGGCGCAGCTTGATCGTGCTCAGCAGCACTGGGCTCGCCTTTTCAGCGATCTGCCGGCTGCCCAGCAGATCGAGATAGACGTCGGACTGGCCCAGCAAGGCCGCCAGCGAATGCTCGGCAAGGTCATGCCGTCTGGCGATCGCTTGCCAGGCCGCCTGGCTCTCATGCGCTGCGAAAAACGCGCGAAAGGCGCTAGGCGCTGGCCCCTCCTCGCCCAGCCCGCATCGGCGCGCGAGGTCCGGCCAGGCGTGGCGCAAGACGAAAGTATCGCCATTGGTGATATTGAAGATCTCGCCGGCGGCAGCGGGCGTCCGCGCCGCCCAGGCCATCGCTTGGGCAAGCAAGCCGGCATCGACCATTTCCCAAAGCGCATTGCCGCTCGCCGGCAAAACAAATGGAAGGCCAAGTTCGCGGCAGAGCGCTGCATAGGCGCCGATCGCAGCCACGGGGTTCATCGCCGCTCCCGGTGCCCAGCCCAGCAGGATCTGCGGCCTGAAAATCGTGAAGCCGAACCCGTCCCTCGCAGCTGCCGCGCGAAGCCGGTCCTCGTGCAGCCAGTAGAAATTGGCATGGGGATCGCGCGGGCTTTCCTCGCGCAGCGGCACGGTGACGGGATGGACATGCGCGCCGTATGCCTTGGCGCCTTGCAGCAGAGAGACGTGCTCAAGGCTTCCCCTGCCCAGTAGCGGAGTCAGCAGGTTCGCGAACATCGCATCGTTCTGGGCCATACGCTCGGGATCGCGCCACCCCGGTGCGAGGTCCGGGGCTTCGGAAACCGCCGCGTAGATGAGATGGGTGACCGGCGGCAGCCTATCCACGAGGGTGGCGCAGGCCGCCGCATCGCCTAGATCGACGGCCGCATGATCGAAATCGCAGCCAGGGTCCACGACCGGGCGCCGCCGCGACAGTGCGGTCACCCGCCACCCTGACATCTGCGCGAAATGCTCGGTTGCGGCACTGCCGATGACGCCGCTCGCCCCCGCGACCAGCAGGTGAGATCGCTCGGAGCTCATTGCGTCAACTCGAGCCCGGCAAGGCCTCCCGCCGCGCGCCAGGCTGCGATGATCTCGTAAAAAGCGAGAGGGCCGCCGCCATAGGCGCTGTTGCGGGCATTGAGGCGGCTGACATCGCCTTCGTGATTGAAGTAGCTCGGCGTGCATTCGCGCAAAGCCTCGACAACCGGGACGGCTGCCCGGTCGATCTCGGCGACCCAGGCTTCCTCGGCCGCCCTCGATGCCTCGATCCTAGCCGCGCCCCGCTCCCGCGCTTGCGCCAGGATGTGGGCGATATGGCGCGCCTGCTCGCCGATCATGTGCGGGAAGTTGAGCGAGAGGCCCGTCTGCACGTGCGACATGATGAAGAGGTTGGGAAACCCGTGCGTCGCGTAGCCATGGAAAGTCTGCGCGCCATTGGCCCACTTGTCCTTCAAGGTCAGCCCGCCCCGCCCCGCGATGGCGAAACTGATACGCTTGGCGAAGGGACTGCTCGCATCGTAGCCCGTGCTGTAGATCAGGCAGTCGACCGGAAATTCGCGGCCGTTCGCGACTGGCCCACGCGCGGTGATCCGCTCGACCCCCTCTCCCCGCGTGTCGACCAGCGTCACGTTGGGGCGGTTGAAGGTCGGCAGGTAGCCGTCGTGGAAACAGGGCCGCTTGCAAAAGCGGTCGTACCAGGGTTTGAGCGCTTCCGCCGTCGCAGGGTCGCCGACGACCTTCTCGACCCTCTGGCGGATCTCTTCCATCTTCAAGAGATCGGCGAGCGGCGCGACTTCATAGGGATTGGCGATCTCCAGGCCGAGATCACGAGCCTGGACGAGGAGACTTCGCATGTTGCGCGGGATCGAGGTCCAGCCATCTCCCACCAGATCCTCCTCGAGAAGGGCGCCGCCCACCAGGGCCGTGAAGTTCTCCATCCGCTTTTGCTGCCAGCCCGCTTCCAGGCCCTCGAATTCCCCAGGATCGAGCGCGCGGTCGTCGCGCCTGTCGATCGAGGAAGGCGTGCGCTGGAACACATAGAGATGCTTTGCCGCTGCGCCGAGATGCGGAATGCATTGGACCGCCGTCGCCCCCGTCCCGATGATCCCGACGACCTTGTCGGTAAGACCCGCGAGCCCTCCCTCGGGAGAGCCGCCCGTGTAGGCATAGTCCCAGCGGCTGGTGTGGAAGGAATGGCCGCCAAAGTCGCCCAGACCCGGCAAGTCGGCCAGCTTCGGCCGATCCATGACGCCGGCCGAAACGACGACGAAACGGGCCCGCATCGCGTCGCCGCGATCGGTGCGGATAGTCCAGAAACCGGCGGTCTCGTCCCAGGCGATGTCCGTCACGTCGGTGTGGAAACAGGCGTCGCGGTGAAGGTCGAACCGATCTGCGATCAACTGGCAATGCGCGAAAATCTCAGGCCCTGTGGCGTACTTGCGAGGAGGCAGCACGCCCAGCTCCTCGAGGAGCGGCAGGTAGATCGGCGCTTCGGTGTCGCAAGCCGCACCCGGGTATCGGTTCCAGTACCATACGCCGCCAAAATCGCCGGCGCGGTCGATGAAGCGCAAACCCTCCAGGCCCGCCTTGCGCAGTGCGGCGCCAAGCAGAAGACCACCGAAGCCCGCGCCGATGATCGCGATATCGACCTCGTCGCTCAGCGGAGCCCTTGCGGGACCTGTATCATCGGCCGGGTCCCGCTCGTAACGATGATGATGGGCGCGGTCGATCCGGACGAACTGCCCCAACCCTTCCGGGCGCAGACGCCTGTCGCGCTCGGCGCGGTATCTTGCGCGTAATGCGGCGGGATCGATGCCGCGGGCTTGGTTGAGCGGTTCGAGCTTGTCGCTCATGCCAATCTCGCCAGCATTTCACGCACGGCGAGGGCTTCATCGTAGACGCTCATGGGTTCTATAACCGCATCCGCATCGCAGATCTGCGGCCAGTGATCGGCGATGTGCTCCGCGCTCGGGAGCACTGGCGCGAGCCACCCGTCTGCCACGGCGATCGCGACGCGAGCGTAGCGCCCGCTGCAGGCCGAATATGTGCCGTGCGTCGCCGCGCAGTCCTCGCTGACGAGATACATCGCGAGCGGCACGGTCCAGTCGGGATCGAGCCGCTCGCCCCCGCCCGCCGGCAAGGCGATCAGCTTGCCAAGCGCCGCGCCGACCTCCTTCACTTCGTTTCTCCAGGCAAAGTCCACTCCGTCCGCCATGCGGGTGCGCGCGTTGGGGGCGATGACATTGCACAGCACGCCGTGATCCTTGCCTTCGAGAGCGACCGCATTGGCCAGCCCGACGATGCCGGCCTTGGCGGCTGCGTAGCTAGCTTGCCAGGGATGACCGAACAGGCCCGACGACGAGGCGGTAAACAGCAGGCGGCCGTAGCCTTGCTGCTTCATCGCGGCGAAGGCGGGCTGACCTGCATGGAAGGCGCCTTTGAGATGCACATCGATGACATCGTCGATGTCGTTCTCGCTCATCTCATCGAAGCGCGCCTGGCGCAGGATTCCCGCATTGCTGATGAGGATATCGATCTTGCCGAATTCTGCGATCGCCCGATCGACAATGGCTCTGCCGCCCGCCCGCGTAGCCACGCTGTCGGAGTTGGCGACAGCATAGCCTCCTGACGAGGTGATTTGGGCGGCGACCTCGTCCGCCGCATCGCCGCCAATATCGTTGACCACCACGCAGGCGCCGCGGCGCGCCAGCTCGAGCGCATAGGCCCGGCCAAGACCGGCGCCTGCGCCCGTCACGGCAGCGACCCTGCCTGCAAAGGATAGCATTACCGCTCAGATTCCAGGCTGAAACTGGCGGCGCGGTCGATGTACTCATCGAGGCGCCGGATTTGGCCGCCGTCCATGACGACGACGACGCAGACTTCCCAGGACAATTGCTTTCCGCCGGCAGTACGCACGGTCATTACGTGCTGGCGAACGAAGCCATTGGTAGTTGCCTGGCTACGCACGTCGGTGAAAGTCCGTTCCGGAAAGTTGGCGACGAACGCCTTCCATTCACGCTCGGAGCCCTCGCGGTCATGCGCTATGCGATCGAAATTATGCCAGATCTGGGCGTCTGGTGCGAGCCACTCCAGCGCGGCGGCAATCTCGCCGGCAGCGAGATGCTCGAACACCCGGTCGAGCGGGTTGATATCGCTCATGTTCAGAGTGTTTCCCTTCCGTTGACCCTGCCCATGACCTGAGGCCGGAAGCCCAGCAGAGTCTGCAGGGTTTCTGACCCGAACTGGCGCACGGCCGGGTTCAGCGAAAGGAACCAGTTCTCCTGCGGCATGAACGTCGGCAGCGTGTAGACGCTGAAGATCCCGGCGCGGCGGCTGGTGCCCCGATTTTCGCCGCTCGTATGCCAGGTCCGCCCATCGAGCACGACGGCCGAACCGGCTGGAACTTCCACCGACACCAAATCCATGGGATCGCCGGCTTTCGGCTGGCGGTTGTGCCGGTGGCTACCGAACGCAACTCGGGTCGCGCCGTTCGTCACCGTGAAGTCGTCGATGCAGAAGCCGATGTTGAGAACCATCGGTCGATCCCAGCCCCAGGGTTCGGGGAGCACGCCCTGGTCGGCATGGATTACCATGCTCGATCCGCCCGGACCGGTGATGTTTGCTGCCATGCTGGAGAGCAGCGCTGGCCACCCGAGCGCCGCCTTGACGATCTCCAGGACGAGCGGAAGCTCGGCGAGATGGCAGAAGACCGGGTCGCGGCTCGGCAGGTTCCAGATGCGCTGGTTGATCCCGTCGTCGTTGCCGTACTGGTAGGTGTCCCCCCACTTGTATTTCTGGTCGTTCTGCGCCGCGCGGTAGACAGCCGTCCGGATTTCCGAAAGGAGCGCGGGATCAAGCGCTTCGGCGATCACGCAGCCTCCGTGACTGGCGAGATCCGCCAGACCCTGCTCGAGGCTCGTGGTCGGGCTCGGGGCGGTCTGGAATGTCGTTGCCATACGGGCGGCTCAGACGTTCAGCGACGGACGTTTTGCGACCTTCCAGTCCGCCAGGTTCGCAGCAACGGTCTCTGCTGCCTTGGCGTAGAACGCTTCCCCCTTCGAGAGATTGAGGAAGCCAAACGTGCCGGCGTGACGAAACTCGAGAACCTCGACGCCGTTGGACCCTGGACGGTAGGTATAGGGCACATCCTTGGGCACGAAGAAACTGTCGCGCGGGCCGAGTTCTTCCGTGCCGATCCTGAGGTTGCCCGAGATCACATAGTAGAGACAATCCGAGTCGTGACTGTGAAGGGTCAGCGGATAGCCGTTCTTGAGCCACGCATGGGCCAGGCTGAAACCCGGCAGGTCGACGAGGATGCGCACGTCGTCCCCCTCTAGGTAGCCTGCCTCGACGAGCTTGCGCATTCCGGCGCGCTGGACGTCGCTCATCGGCGCCATTTCCATGCAGCCGGCTTCGACGAGTCCGGGTGCATCCGCGCCGCGAAAGATCGTAAAACCCCCGGACACCGCGGCTTCGCTCTTTGCCATCAGACCATTCCTCTCAGAAGGGCGTGACAGTAGTCAGCCACCTATTGAAATGCAACGCGGCAATATCGTTCTTTGCGCGGCGACAGAAAGCCATCGCCTGCTCGGCAGCCCCCCCCCGGCTCCCCCGGCTCCCCCGGACGGGGTGCCCGCCACGGCTCAAATAGGACACCGCCCAGGTGAAGCGGCGCGCCGGCGCATCGGCATCTGGCCCGCGACCCATCTATCTGCAACTTTAGGCCAATTCGTTGGAAAGGGGGGGGGACCAGATCACTCGTCTCCCGTGAGCCCTGGCGTTCGATGCTGCTCCTCCACGACACAGGTCCGTCCGTCATCATCCGGCAAAGGCCCGGCGATCTATTTATTTCAATGCACCTGATGCATAAAATTGCTAAACGGTAGCGGCCGGGTGAGAGATGAAAGCGCTGCGATGGAAAAGCTGATATTCGAAGGGTTCGGCGGCCTTGCGCTGGCGGGGGATGCGTTCGGATCGCAGGAAGCGCCCTGCGTCCTGCTTCTCCACTCGGGAGGCCAGACAAGAAAGAGTTCTGGCATGGATCGGCCCAGGCCCTTGCCCAGGCAGGTCGCCATGCCATCTGCGTCGACCTTCGCGGTCATGGCGAGAGCGGTCATGCCGCCGACGGCCGCTACGATCTGGACGCCTACATTCAGGACCTGCGCGCAATCCTCGCCAGCCTGCCAAGCCGCGCCGTCGTGGTGGGAGCCGGGCTTGGCGCGATCATCGCGCTGGCCGCGGTAGGCGAAAGCGCTCCCCACCTCGTATCGGGACTGGCGCTCGTCGATATCAACATCTGGTTCGAGGAAGGCGTTCTCGAACGGCTTCACGCCGCGCTGCTCGAACGAACCATGGGCGCGCAGCTGCCCGAACAGATTGCCGATGCCGTGTCGGCTGCGCACCCTGGCGAGCCGGCACCGGGCGTGAAGCGCCTGCTGGCATCTTTTGACCAACGCGGCGATGGACGCCTCGCGTGGCGTGGCGATCCCAAGGCGCTGGAGGGCTCCGACCTCTTTGTGCAGCAGGACAGGCTCAGCGAAGCAGCCTCGCGTATCGCCGCCGCCGTCGTGCTGATGCGCGGCGCGCTCAACGCGACGATTTCGAACCAGGACCTGCAGCGCTTGCAGGCGCTCATCCCGGGCGCGGAACTCGCGGAAATCGAAGGCGCGGGTCATTTCCTCGCGGCGGAGCGGGAAGACCTGTTCGACGCGGTCCTGCTCGATTTCCTGGAACGTCATACGCCTCTGCGGCCGCTGGAATATATCGGCGGATCGGAGCCGCGAGTGCTGCGCGATGCGCTCGGCTGCTTTGCCACGGGCGTGACCATCATCACCACGCTGAGCGAGACCGGAGAGCCCATCGGCCTGACCGCGAACTCCTTCACTTCCGTTTCCCTCGATGAAACCATTGGCCTGCTGCGCGAGGCCGTAGCGCTTGGTCATCGCACGGTGAACATTCCAGCTTTTCCGCAAGCCGCGGACGGGGTGAGCACCAGCGCCAAAGTCGGTACGATCCAGATGGCCCAGGGCGCCGCGCTCTCAGGCGATCCGAGCAGCAGCAAGGCCTATTGGCATCCGGAATTCGAACCGCTTTGGGCGGAAATCCAGAACCTCGACGTCACGGTTACCTTTCACCTTGGCGGCCGCATGGCGCGTTTCGGCGACAAGGACAATTTCCTGGCGGATCTCGTCATGACGAAGGTGGCGATGGCGGAACCCGTTGCCATGGCGATCTATGGCAACCTGTTTGGGCGCTTCCCCAAAATGCGCTGGGCGATCATCGAGAGCGGCGTGGGCTGGATACCATGGATGGCCGAATACATGGACCGGACATGGGAGAAGCAGCGCTTCTGGACCGAAAGCAAGCTTGCAAACCCACCGAGCTATTACATGGATCACAACATCTATGGCTCATTCATCAATGACCGGATGGGCTTCCTCAACTGCAATCTGCCCGGCGGCAGGAATGTCATGTGGTCTTCCGATTTCCCGCATTCGGAAACCACCTTTCCCAACTCGCTGTCGGTCATAGCCCGCGATACCGTCGGCGTCGCCGAAGAGGACGTGCGTAGGATCGTCGGCGGCACCGCCGCCAAGCTCTTCAAGATCTGATCTTGAGCGGCCTGACCCGGCGGATGCTTCGGGTGAGGCCGCTCCTGCATTTCGCGGAGACGGTTGCCGGGAGCATGCGCCCATCGGAGCGGACAAGTTCGCATGCTTCCGCTTCCGCGCCCCTATCGCCTTTAGTTTGCGGCCATGAGCTCGATCAGATTGCCGTCCGGGTCGCGGAAATAGACCGAATGTGCAGGCAAGCCGTCGAGAGTTCGGCGCGGGGACGGTCCGTCGACAATGGCGACGCCATGACCCGCGAGATGGGTCTGGGCCTCATTGATCGAGCCGCCCCAGCGAAAGCAGATGTCCGCCGATCCCGGCGTCGGCAAGGCCGCGACCAGGTCGACGCCGTTTCCCGCCTGATGAACGCTGAGCCTTGCACCGCCGCCCAGCAGGAAGACCCGCACCGCGGGCCTTCCGCCGGGAGCATATTCGTTGATGATCTCGGTTCCAAAAAGGCGCTCGTAAAAGGCCCAGGTAACTTCGACATCGGCAACGGTTATCGCGACGTAATCGATCCCCAAAAGGACAGATTGCTTCATCCCAGCGACACCGGAAACGCCAGTCCTCGTGCTTTCTCGTCGGACGCCAGATCGCCAGTCCTGGCGATCTTCACCTTGGTGTGGGCAATCTTCCAATCGCCTCCGGCTCGCACCAAGGTCCTGAGATACCAGCCGGCGTTCCAGCGATCGTCGTTGGTCGGCATGAACAGATAGCTCTGGACGGTTTCGGCCCGGTCTCCCTGAAGATCGATCCGCGCGGCACCAGGAAGATGCACGCCATGCGGCGCCTGCGACAGCATCGCGGCGACCTCTTTACGGCCGCGCAGACTTTGGCGAAACACGTCGTAGACCGTGTCTTCGGTAAAGAGATCGAGCCATTCTTCGAACCTGCTTATTGCAAGACGAAGGCAGTACTCGTCGAGAACCTGGCGAATGGCCAGCTCGTCTGCAATCCTGTTCAACCGGTCTTCCGACATGCCAATTCCTCGCTGCTGTCCGGCGCCCGCTTCCCGGCGCCATTTCGGCGTTTCGCGTGCCCGCCACTTATGCAATAGTCGTAATGCAAATCGAAACAAGCCGGCGTCCTCGTTCTGGTCGGGCCGAAAGATCGGGCGTCGCTCTCGGGCCGAACCGAGGGGCGACGTGACATTGGGATATAACGATGACCTCACTTCTCACCCCATTCCAGTGCCACATATCCGACGAGGTCATCGCCGACCTCAAAGCCCGCTTGCAACGGACGCGGCTGCCGGATCAGCTGGAGGGAGCCGGCTGGGACTACGGTACCGAACTCACCTATCTCGACGAACTGTGCACCTACTGGCGCGACGAGTTCGATTGGCGCGCTGCCGAGGCGCGGTTTAACCGCTTTCCCCAGTTCACCACTCAGATCAATGACGAGAACGTCCACTTCTATCACATCCGCTCGCCCGAACCCCACGCCCTGCCCCTCATCATCACTCACGGTTATCCCGGTTCGATTGCCGAGTTTCTCGATATCCTCGGGCCTCTTTCCGATCCAGCAAGCCACGGCGGGGACCGGCGCGATGCCTTTCATGTCGTCGCTCCGTCGATCCCAGGATTCGGTTTTTCAGGTCCAACGCGAAACAAGGGATTCAACATCGGGAAGGCAGCTGCGGTGAACACGCAGATCATGGAAATGCTCGGATATGACCGATACGTCGTCCAAGGCGGCGATTTTGGCTCGGCAATCTCAGGTGCGATGGCCATCGACCATCCAGAGCGCGTTATCGCGCTGCATCTCAATTTCATCCTCGGTCGCCCGGCGGATCCCGCCAATCCGATGGCCGGCTTGAGCGACGGGGAAATCGCCGAGCAGGAATGGAAGCGCAACTATGACCTGCACGAGAGCGGATACCAGGCGATCCAGGGCACCAAGCCGCAATCGCTCGCCTACGGCCTGACGGATTCGCCCGCGGGCCTGGCGGCGTGGATCGTCGAGAAATTCAAGACGTGGAGCGATTGCGGCGGCGACATCGAGCGGTCCTTTTCCAAAGACCACCTGCTTGAAAATATCATGCTCTACTGGGTGACGGGAACGATCAATTCGGCGATGCGGCTCTACTACGAATCCATCGGCCCGGGCCGTGCCCCGGCCGGGGGTTGGCCGCGCATCGACGTGCCGACCGCCCACGCCCGCTTCCCGGCGGAAATTCGTCCCATTCCCCGCGCATGGGCGGAGCAAATGTACAATATCGTGCGCTGGACCAAGCAACCGAAAGGCGGCCACTTTGCGGCCTTCGAACAGCCGGGCCTGTTTCTGGACGACTTGCGCGAATTTTGCCGCGACTATCGCTGAATGCTGCTCGGCACCCGGCTTCAAAAAGCAGGGGTCATCGAAGTCCGTCCCAGGGAGAAGATGCCATGACCGAACGCGGCCCGCCGTTGCCCGACATTCCGCCGCACGTGGACCCGGCTCTGGTAGTGGATTTCGATTATCTGCGCCCGGCCGGTATCGAGGACAGCGACGTGTTCACGGCGCTCGGACGGCTCCACGAAGGGCCTGATATCAGTTGGACGCCGCACCATGGGGGACACTGGATAGCGACCCGCGGCGAAGACATTCAGTGGATCCAGGAAAGGCACGATCTTTTCTCCAACGCAGAAAAGAATGTTCCCAAGGGCAGCTTTCCCTCGATGCCGCCGATCACCGAGAATCCGCCGGACCACACGCGATATCGAGCTGTCCTCAATCCCTACTTCGCCAAACGCCGCATCGAGGAGAACTACGAAGCCAAGGCGCGCAATGTCGTGGTTTCGCTCATCGAGGACTTGAAACAAAAGGACCGATGCGAGTTCGTTTCCGAGTTTTCGACGATCGCCCCCTTGAAGATATTCTGGGATTTCGTCGATCTGCCTTACGCCCGACGCGAGGATTTCCTGCGCTGGGGACGTAGCTTCGCGGTCAGGGCATCGTCCGAGGAACGCATCGAGGCGAACAGGGCCTTGGTCGAATATCTCGGCGAGTTGCTCGACGAACGGCTCGAACATCCAGGGACGGACGTCTTTACAGGCATCTCGCAGTGGCGCGACAATGCCCGGTACAAGCATCGCGGCGAACTGCTTGGCATGGCGCAGCTCGTGTTCCTCGGGGGGCTCGACACGGTCGCGGCGATGATGGGTTTCTCCATGCTTCGCTTGGCCGAGCGCCCGGAACTGCAAGCGCAGCTCAAAGCTGATCCCGCCATCATCCCGGCAGCCGTCGAGGAACTGCTACGGCGCCATGGGCTATCGAACACGGGCCGGCTGCTGCGACAGGACGTCGAGCGCAAGGGGGCATCCATGAAGGCCGGCGACATGATCATGGTCATGAACAGCCTGTCGAGCATCGACGACCGCCTCTACGAAAAGCCCTACGAGGTGGATTTCAAACGCGGCGCTGTTCATCACAACAGCATGGGCAATGGTCCTCACAAATGCGTGGGTCAGCATCTGGCGCGCATGGAGATGCGCCTTCTGCTCGAGGAATGGTCACGGCGCATGCCCATCGTTCGGCTGGATCCAGATGCTCCCGCGCCGCTTTCGCGTGCCGGCTCGGTGATCGGTATGGAACACCTTCATCTTTCTTGGGTGAGCTGAAAGGGACCTGACAAGTCACGCGCGGCGCGGCTCCTTCCCGACAGACCTATCCGGCAGGGACAGGCGTGACGCCGCCCACCCAAGATCGCCGGCGAGTTCGGCTCAACCCGCCTGCCGCTAGCTACGAAAGGCTTTTGCGATCGCAGCGAACTATTCGCCCGCGCCCCGTTCCGGCAGGCCAGAGGCGCCCTCGCCTATTTGACGACAGCTCGGACGCGGGCGGCAATGGAGGCCGCATGGGGAACCTGGTTGGTCTCGATAATCTTCGAATAGGCGATGGGCGCATATTCGGCGCCAAGTCGGACAGCCGGGCCCTTGAGCTTGTCCCAAAGCTCCTCGTTGATCGTCGAGCAGATCTCTGCGCCCATGCCGCAGAACTCGACCGCGGCATGGACAACGACCGCGCGGCCGGTCTTCTTCACCGACTGCAGGATGCGGTGGTAGTCGATCGGCACCAGCGAACGCAGGTCGATCACTTCGGCGTTGATGCCTTCCTTGGCCAGTTCCTCCGCCGCAGCGAGGCACTGTCCAACCTGCCACCCGTAGGTGATCAACGTGACGTCGGTACCCTCGCGCTTCACCTTCGCGACGCCCAGGGGAATGCGATAGTCGCCGATCGGAACCTGATCCTTCTGGGTGAAGAGAAGCATGATCGATTCCAGAATCACGACGGGATCGGGATCGTTGATCGCCGAAAGCAACAGGCCCTTCGCGTCGACCGGGTTGCTCGGGAAGGCCACTTTGATGCCAGGGGTATGTGTGAGCCATGCCTCCAGGCTTTGCGAATGCTGGGCACCGAACCCGCCCATGCCGCCGCCAAGCTGCATGCGGATCGTCATCGGGGCATGAGTAGCCGAACCCGACATATAGCGCTGCTTGGCCGCGTGATTGGCGATCTGGTCGAGGCAGACGCCCATGAAGTCGGAAAACATGATCTCGGCAATCGGGTTCATGCCGGCGATCGAGGAGCCGACTGCGGCGCCGATGATTGCCTGCTCGGCAATGGGGGTCGCCCGGACGCGGCGGTCGCCAAATTCCTCCTCAAGGCCCTTGTTGGTGCCGAATGCGCCGCCGTGAGGATCGCCGACATCTTCACCGAGAAGGAAGACTTCCGGGTTCTGCGTCATTGCGGCCTTTTGGGCGCTCTGGATCGCCTGAGCCATGGTCATCGTCTCGGTCGGACCCGAAAACTCGCCCTCGGCTTCGCGGACCGGATAGTGGCTGCGCTTCGGGACCGAATCAACATCGGCGAAGACGTCGACCAAGGTCTCGGTCGCGGGCGTGACCTTGCTTTCCAGCGCACGGGCGATCGCGTCGTCGACTTCGGCCTTGGCAGCGGCCTCGAGCGCAGTGAGCTCGTCCTCACTGGAAATGCCGGCCTCGAGCAGCAGCGCGCGGGTCTTCTCGTAGGGCGCGCGCTCCTTGCCCGCGGCGAGCTCGTCCTTGGTGGCGTTGTAGTTGTCACCCACGCCCGCGTGCGGCCCGAGGCGATAGGTCATGGCTTCGACGAAGACCGGGCCCTTGCCCTCACGAACGTAGTCGATGACTTCCTTCATGCCCTTGTAGAAGGCGGCGGGATCGTTGCCGTCGAGCTGGACGCCCTTGAAGCCCAGCGCTTCGGCGCGGCCGAAGAAGTTCGGGCTGGCGGTATAGGTCGGGATGCGCGTGTATTCGCCCCAGGTGTTGTTCTGGCACATGAAGATCACCGGCAGCTTCCAGGCGCCGGCAAGGTTCATCGCTTCGTGCACGGCACCGATCGAGGTCGCGCCGTCGCCGAAGTTGACGATCGTCACGCGGTCCTCGCCGCGCTCCTTGGCCGCGATGGCGAGGCCGTTGGCGATCGGCGCACCGGCGCCGACGATCGCGGTGGTGACCATCGACCCCGACGAAGGATCGGAGATGTGCGGGGAACCGCCCTTGCCCTTGTTGACGCCGTCTTCGCGGCCGAGCGCTTCGGCGAACATGCCGTACAGGTCGACGCCCTTGGCGACCTGGTCATGGATGCCGCGATAGGTGGTGATCATGTAGTCGCGGCTCGTGGTGAGCTGCGAGATCGTCGCCGGAATGCACTCCTGGCCGGTCATCGGCCAGTAGGTGAACATGAACTTGCCCGACGAAAGCCCGGCCTGGACGGCCTTGTCGACCGCACGGATGCGCGCCATCTGGCCGTAGATCGCCTTGAGGACTTCAGGCTCGATTCCAAGATTTCCTTGTTGCATCACGTCACTCCCGATCGATTGTGAGGCGCGACGGCACACAGCCCACCCGCCGCCAGATTTCCCGCCATCAGAGCTCGCGGAGCAGCCCGGCGAGCGTGGTGCCGAGTTCGGACGGCGACGGCGAAACACGGATGCCCGCGGCTTCCATCGCCGCGATCTTGTCCTCGGCGCCGCCCTGGCCGCCCGAGACGATCGCGCCGGCATGGCCCATGCGGCGGCCCGGAGGCGCCGTGCGGCCGGCGATGAAGCCGACCATCGGCTTGCGGCGGCCCTTCTTGGCTTCGTCCTTGATGAACTGCGCGGCTTCTTCCTCGGCCGAACCGCCGATCTCGCCGATCATGATGATCGACTTGGTGGCGTCGTCGGCCAGGAACAGCTCGAGCACGTCGATGAAGTTGGTGCCGTTGACCGGGTCGCCGCCGATGCCGACCGCGGTGGTTTGGCCCAAGCCTTCGTTGGTCGTCTGGAACACGGCTTCATAGGTCAGCGTGCCCGAACGCGAAACGACACCGACCGAGCCCTTCGAGAAGATGGAGCCGGGCATGATGCCGATCTTGCACTCGCCGGGGGTCAGGACGCCGGGGCAGTTCGGGCCGATCAGGCGCGACTTCGAGCCCGAGAGCGCGCGCTTGACGCGGACCATGTCGAGCACGGGAATGCCCTCGGTAATGGCGACGATCAGCTCGATCTGGGCGTCGATTGCCTCGAGGATCGCATCGGCGGCGCCGGCGGGCGGCACGTAGATGCAACTCGCGGTGGCGCCGGTCGCGGCCTTGGCCTCGGCGACGGTGTCATACTGCGGCAGGTTGAGGTGCGTCTGGCCGCCCTTGCCGGGGGTCACGCCCGCGACCATCTGCGTGCCATAGGCCAGTGCGGCTTCGGTGTGGAAGCTGCCGGTTGAGCCGGTCATGCCCTGGGTGATGACCTTGGTGTTCTTGTCGACGAGAATGGACATTTTCAGGCGGCCTTCTTCACTTCGGCGACGATCTTCTTGGCGGCGTCGCCCAGATCGTCGGCCGGAACGATGGCCAGACCCGAGTTGGCCAGGATCGCCTTGCCCTGATCGACATTGGTGCCCTCGAGGCGAACGACCAGCGGCACCGACAGGTTCACTTCCTTGGCGGCGGTGACGATGCCTTCGGCGATCGTGTCGCACTTCATGATGCCGCCGAAGATGTTGACGAGGATGCCCTTCACCGCGGGGTCGGCGAGAATGATCTTGAACGCCGCCGTCACCTTCTCGGTCGTGGCGCCGCCGCCGACGTCGAGGAAGTTGGCCGGGAACATGCCGTTGAGCTTGATGATGTCCATCGTCGCCATGGCGAGGCCGGCGCCGTTGACCATGCAGCCGATGTCGCCATCGAGCTTGATGTAGGCGAGGTCGTACTTGGAGGCTTCGACTTCGGCCGGGTCTTCCTCGGTTTCGTCGCGTAGCGCGGCGATCTCAGCGTGGCGGAACAGCGCGTTGCCATCGAAGCTGACCTTGGCGTCGAGCACCTGGATCTTGGCGGCGCCAGAAGAATCGGGGGCGGTCTCGATCAGCGGATTGATCTCGAGCATTTCCATGTCGGTAGCAATGAACGCGTCATAAAGCTGCGAGGCGACCTTCTGCGCCTGCTTGTTGAGATCGCCCTTGAGCTTCAGCGCGAAAGCGACGGCACGGCCGTGGTGCGGCTGGAAGCCTTCGGCCGGGTCGATCGTGATCGTGGTGATCTTCTCGGGGGTCGAGTGCGCGACCTCCTCGATGTCCATGCCGCCTTCGGTCGAGACGATCATGGCGATGCGGCCCGTCGCGCGGTCGACCAGCATCGACAGGTAGTATTCCTTGGCGATGTCGGCGCCGTCGGTGATGTAGAGGCGGCCCACCTGCTTGCCGGCCTCGCCCGTCTGGATCGTCACCAGCGTCTTGCCGAGCATGTCGGTGGCGTTGGTGCGGACCTCGTCGAGGGTCTTCGACAGGCGAACACCGCCCTTGGCGTCGGGCCCCAGTTCCTTGAACTTGCCCTTGCCGCGGCCGCCGGCGTGGATCTGCGCCTTCACGACATAGAGCGGCCCGGGCAACTTGCCGGCAGCGGCAACGGCCTCGTCGACGGTCAGAGCGGGATAGCCCGCGGGTACCGCAACGCCGAATTTCGCAAGCAGTTCCTTGGCCTGATACTCGTGAATATTCATCTTAGATCTTTCCGGTGAGTTCGGGGACGGCGCCGAACAGGTCGGCGACGAGGCCGATGTCGGCGACCTGGAAGATCGGCGCGTCCTCGTCCTTGTTGATGGCGATGATGGTCTTCGAATCCTTCATGCCCGCGAGGTGCTGGATCGCGCCCGAGATGCCGATGGCGATGTAGACTTCGGGGGCGACGATCTTGCCCGTCTGGCCGACCTGGTAGTCGTTGGGCACGTAGCCCGCGTCGACCGCGGCGCGCGATGCACCGACGGCGGCGCCGAGCTTGTCGGCGAGCGGGAAGATGACCTGTTCGAAAGTCGGGCCGTCCTTGAGAGCGCGGCCGCCCGAGACGATGATCTTGGCGCTGGTCAGCTCGGGGCGTTCCAGCTTGGCGATCTCGGCGCCGGCGAAGCTCGAGATGCCGGCATCGCCCGCTCCCGAAACGCTCTCGACGCTGGCCGAACCGCCGCTCGCGTCAGCCTTGGCGAAGGCCGTGCCGCGCACGGTGATGACCTTCTTGGCATCGACCGACTGAACCGTGGCGATGGCGTTGCCCGCATAGATCGGACGCGTGAAGGTGTCGGCGCTCTCGACCGAGAGGATGTCGCTGATCTGCATCACATCGAGCGAAGCGGCGACGCGCGGGGCGATGTTCTTGCCGTGCGCCGTGGCGGGCGCGAGGAAGGCGTCGTAGCCCGCCATCAGGCCGGCGACGAGCGGTGCGACGTTCTCGGCCAGCTGGTTGGCATAGGCCGCGTCGTCGGCCAGCAGCACCGTGGCGACGCCGGCGACCTTGGCGGCCTGGTCGGCGACCGCGGCAGCGCCGCTGCCCGCGACGAGGACGTGGACTTCGCCGAGCTGGGTGCCAGCGGTGACGACGGCGAGCGTGGCGTCCTTCAGCGACGCGTTGTCATGCTCTGCGTAGACGAGGACGCTCATGCGGCGACTCCCATTTCCTTGAGTTTGGCGACCAGCGCGTCGACGTCGGCAACCTTGATGCCGGCGCTGCGGACGGGCGGCTCGCCGACCTTGAGCGTCTTGAGGCGCGGTGCGGTGTCGACGCCGTAGTCGGCGGGGGTCCTGTTCGCCAGCGGCTTGGACTTCGCCTTCATGATGTTGGGCAGCGAAGCATAGCGCGGCTCGTTGAGGCGCAGGTCGGTGGTGACGATGGCGGGAAGCGTGAGCTTCACCGTCTCGAGGCCGCCATCGACTTCGCGCTTCACGATGACCGAATCGCCTTCGACGGTAACTTCGCTGGCGAAAGTGCCCTGCGGGCGGCCGAGCAGCGCGGCGAGCATCTGGCCGGTCTGGTTGCTGTCGTCATCGATCGCCTGCTTGCCGAGAATGACGAGGCCAGGCTGCTCTTCCTCGGCGATCGCCTTGAGGATCTTGGCAACGGCCAGCGGCTCGACTTCGTCGTCGGTCTGGACGAGGATGGCGCGGTCGGCGCCCATGGCGAGCGCGGTGCGCAGCGTTTCCTGGGCCTTCTGCGGCCCGACGGAAACCGCGATGATCTCGGTCGCGACGCCCTTTTCACGCAGGCGGATGGCTTCCTCGACGGCGATTTCGTCGAAGGGGTTCATGCTCATCTTGACGTTGGCGAGGTCGACGCCGGTGCCGTCGGACTTGACCCGCGGCTTCACGTTGTAATCGATCACCCGCTTCACGGGCACGATGATCTTCATGCAATTCGTCCTTCGCTGCAAAGTATCGCGGAAAGCGTCCCTAGCCGGGGAATCGGCCAAAATTCCGCAGGTCCACTGAACGAAATTAATGATTCGAGCAAGGTGCATTTCAATTTACACCGAACACACCAAACTTGCTCCGGGCTGGACGAAATGCTGCCTCAAGCCCTCAACGGCCGCTTCTCAATCTCGCCGAAGCAGCAGCGCACCGTAGCCAAATCCGCCGTTCGAGACCGCACATGTTCTCGCTCCCGCTACCTGACGGTCTCCGCCGCGTCCCCACAGTTGAATGCAGGCTTCGTGAGTGTGGCCATAGCCATGGAAACGCCCCGCAGACAGCTGGCCGCCGCTCGTATTCAGCGGCAATTCTCCGCCCAAACCGATACGACTTCCCCCTTCGACGAAGGAAGCAGCTTCACCAGGCTTGCACAGTCCAAGCGCCTCAAGCCAGAGAAGCGTCAGGATCGAAAATCCGTCATAGATCTGGGCAACATCGACGTCCTTTGGCTTCAAGTCCGTCCGCGACCAAAGCATGTCTCCTGCTCGCCTGGCGGGAAGTTCGGTAAAATCCCCGCTGATGTGTCCCAGACCTAGAGCCCCAATGGACATTCCCATTGCTTCGATGTGGATGGGTGGTTGCCGCAGGTCCCCGGCCACATCCCGCCGTGAGAACACGATCGCTGTGGATCCATCGATATGGGTATCGCAATCGAAAAGGCGCAGCGGCGTGGTGATCACGCGTGACGCCATATATTCATCAATTGTCAGTGGCTTGCGGTAGATCGCATTTGGATTGCCTGCGGCCATCGCTCGGCTGTTTACGGCGATGGCTCCAAGTTGCTCAGCCCGGGCGCCATACTTCTGGAAATAGGCCTGGGCATATAGCGCCCAAAGGTGCGCAGGTGAAATGGCATTGAACGGTACGTTCCAGGACTGTCCTCCCTCGACCCGCAGACTTCCTTTTCCCAGGAGTGCGGAATCATGAGCGGCCAGGCGCGCCGTTGCCTGGTTCACGGTTCGGAATACCAGGACATGCCGGCACAGGCCTGACGCGATAGCCTGGATCGCGCTGATGATCGCACCCATGTGCGCATGCCCTTCGGTAGAGGCTCCGATCCAGGTGGGAGCCAATCCCATTGCGAACATGGTCTCGGTGGCACCAACTGGTGAGAAGCCCCCTGCTCCCTGCACAGGTCCAGGATAGGTCGTAAAGCCATCGATATCGGCCGCTGTCAGGCCAGCGTCCGCGATGGCCTGCTCGCATGCCTCGATCGTCAGGATGAGAGCGCTCTTGTCCGAGGGGCGCCCTACCTTGGATTGTCCAACGCCGGTGATGCACACCTGTTTTTCTGGATAGGATGGCACGCTCATCGACCGACCTCACGCGGCTGGAACAAGGGCAGGAAGACGTCCTCACGCTCCTCGAACAGCACTTCGACAGGCATATCGATGGTGACGGCCTCTACCGGACAGTTGACGATATTGGTGAGGACGTAGAGCTCGAATTGCTCTTCCAGCTCGACCGCTGCAAAGACGAAAGGCTCGCTAAGCACTGGCGTCCAGGCTTGCACATTCACGGTGAACGTCTTGACCCTCCCTCTGCCTGAAACCGGTTCAGGCTGAACCTTGGCGCTGCGGCAGAAGCTGCAACGCGGCTGCGGCGGATGCGTGTACGCCCGGCAATCTGCGCAGCGGCAAATTCGAAGATGGCCGTCGGCGCCGCTTTGCCAGAAGGCGCGATTGGCGCTGTCCAGCAGTGGTAGCTGCCGAGGCGTTTCCTCGGGCGCCTGGTGTCGATCGATGGCTGTCAATTCACGCTCCCTTGTTATCGCGTCCCCGCCGCCGCTTCGTGAAGCGCAATGCCGGCCGAACCGGACCGGTCTCCAGGTGCGCGACCGCGATGCAGGCATCCTCCCTTGCGCGGTCTCGTCCGCATGGCTGCGAAGGGACTAGCCTGAATTCCGAGTTTCCGGCCCTGCAGGCCTTGAGACAACCTGGCAGGATCAGCGGCCCTCACCCGAGAAACTGGGTAGCGCCACCGCTCGCTCGCCAGGACACGATCTTATTTCAGTAGGTCCCCGCGGGTTCGTTCAGGCGGCCGCGATCTCGGGATCAACATCATCGAACTGGTAGAAGCGCGCATATTGCCGGCGATAGGCGAGCAGCGGCCCATCGCCTTTCACCAGCATCGGCCGTTCCTGGAAGCGTTTGGCGTTCCATATCGGAATGTCTTGGTTCACCTGCTTGACGAGGTCGCGAATACGCGCCTGGGTCACGCGCTGCTTGCCCTCGCTTATGCCCGGGGGCACGAACATCTGCCAACGCAGGTGGGTATGCTCGGCGTCGATCGGCGTTACCTGCTGAGCCTGAACGACATGGCAGACGTCGATATACTCGACCATCGACTGACCCGGGCCAACCGCGGTCGTGTCGATCTTACCGGTCATGGGCCCACGGGGCGTGTTCATCTCAGCGACCACCGTGTTGCGACGTGTCCAGCCTTCGAGTTTGAACTCGCCCTTGGGCGCAAAAGGCACGCCGTGGACCGCGCCGAAATGAGCGTGGTCCTGACCGTTCTCGGTGATTTCCTGGACATGGATGTTGATCACCCAGTCATAGGTGTCGTGCAGCACCCACTCGCCATCCGGGCAATCGGGCAGTTTCGCGACTTCCCATTTGGGCGCCACCTTCTTGGGATGGTACCAGACATAGATCACGCCGTCAGATTCCGTCGTCGGCCAAGTGGGCAAGCAGCCGCGTTTGGCCTGAGGCGGAATGACATCAGAGTAGGGGATGTCGGTGACGGCGCCCTGCCCGTCGAAGCTCCAATGGTGGAATGCGCAGCGCAGATCGTTGCCGACCACCTCGCTGGCAACGCCGAGGTGTGCACCCAGGTGCGGGCAAAACGGATCGACGGCATGGACACTTCCGTCGACCCCGCGCCACATCACGAACTCGGTGGCGAAGTAGCGCAGGGTCTTCACCTCGCCCGGTGCGACGTCGCCAGACGTGGCGACGGCGAACCAGCCGAAGGGATCGGCAGTTTGGCAAAGCCGCGATCGAGAGGAGAGGTGGCAGCGTCCATCACATACTCCGAAAGAATCCCGATCCATCGACTCACGCAATGCACCAGATGAATTTCATTATATCCCGCGATGCCGGGCAGGTCAAAGTAGTGCAGGTTAGCGGCCTCTCGGGATCTCCCGGAAGGGCACGTTCTTGTCGACGCGGATGTCACCCGGCAGCCCGAGCACGCGTTCGGCAATGATGTTCTTCATGATCTCGTCGGTGCCGCCGCCGAGGCGCAGACCCGGCGCCCAGAGGAAACGGTGCTGGAACGCGCCGTTCATCGCCGCCTCGTCGGGATCGTCCATCAGGCCAGCGTGATCGAGCAGGTCGAGCGCCTTGTCGGTCAGGTTCTGGGCGAGGTTCGACCAGAGCAGCTTGCCCGCCGAGCCTTCGGGACCGGGCGTCGCACCCTTGGACAGCGAGGTCAGCGTGCGAAAGCTCATCAGGCGGATCGCCTCGGCATCGACGTAGAGGTCGGCCAGCCATTCGCGGAATGCGGGATCCTCGAGCGCGGGCCCGTCGAACGAAGGCGTTTCGGCAGCAAGTGCCATAATGTCGCGCCAGTTGAGCCCGGTGCCCGAACCGAGCGAGGCACGCTCGTTCATCAAGGTGGTGATGATGACCTTCCACCCACCGCCCTCTTCACCGACGCGCTGGCTGTCGGGCAGGCGCACGTCGGTGAGGAACACTTCGTTCAGTTCGTTGTCGCCCGACATCATGCGGATCGGCCGGACCTCGACGCCGGGGGTCTTCATGTCGAGCCAGAAGACGGTCAGGCCCTTGTGCTTGGGTAGGTCCGGATTGGTGCGGGCGACGAGCATGCCATAGTCGGCGATCTGCGCGCCGCTGTTCCAGACTTTCTGGCCGTTGATCACCCAGCCATCTCCATCCCGAACGGCAGCGCAGCGCACGCCGGCGGAATCGGAACCGCTCGCCGGTTCGGAGAACAGCTGGCACCAGATCTCCTCGCCGCGCACCGCCGGGGGCACGCGGGCGAGTGAGGCCTCGTCCTTGTTGTGCTCCATCAGCGCGGGCAGCAGCATGTCGAGCCCGGTGCGGAAGTAGTTGAACTGGAGCCCGGCGCGCAGTTCCTCCTGGCCGAAGATCGCCTCCTCGATCGCGGTGCCACCGGCTCCGCCCCACTCCGGGGACCAGGAAATGCAGGCGTATCCCGCCGCGGCCTTGGTCGCCTGCCAGACGCGCGCGACGTCCTTGTGCTTGTCGTGCCACTGGCGCCGCTCGGTCGGGGTGAGCCCGCTCATGTCGGGCGCGTTGTCGGCGATCCAGGCGCGGACTTTGGCGCGGTAGCCGGCCTCTTCAGGGCTTTCGTCGAAGTTCATGGCTGTTGTCCTTCGAGCGCGACGCGTTGCTCCAACCGATCCGCGAGCCGGCGCTTCCAGTCGCGCGGCGCTCCCAGGATCAGTCCGAGGTGCCGTGCGCGGCGGTAGAAGAAATGGCAGTCGGCCTCCCAGGTAAAGCCGATCCCGCCGTGCGTCTGAATGTTCTCGCGCGAGGCCAGGAGATAAGCGTTCGATCCCGCCACCCGCGCGGCGGCGGCGGCCAGCGGCAGTTCGGGCGCGTCGGTCGAGAGCGCCCAGGCGCCATAATAGGCATTGGCGCGCGCGACTTCGTTGCGGATGAAGACGTCGGCCAGCTTGTGCTTGATCGCCTGGTAGGAGCCGATCGGCCGGCCGAAGGCATAGCGTTCGAGCGCATAGTCGCGCGCCATTTCAAGCGCCCGGTCTGCCCCGCCGAGTTGCTCGAAGGCGACGAGGATCGCGGCACGGTCCTGGATGCGGGAGAGCAAAGCACGGCCCTCTCCCGCCGCGCCAAGCGGCTCAGCCACCACAGCCGAGAAGGTGATCCTGGCTTCGCCCCGCGTGGGATCGATCGTCGAGACCAGGCTGCGCACAACCCCATCGCCGTTCAGATCTACGAGATAGAGCCTGGGACCCTGGTCGGAATTGGCCAGAACGACAGCGCGATCAGCGGCGAGGCCGTCGGCCACGGGCAGCTTGGTTCCGCTAAGCTTGCCATCGGTAAAGCGCGCCGCGATGCGGTCCATCGTCGGCACGCCAGGCCCTTCCGACACGGCAAGCGTGCCGATCAGCGAACCCGCGGCAACTTGTGGCAAAAGCCCAGCCTTCTGTTCGGTCGAACCCGCCAGCAGAATGGCTTCGGCAAATTGATAGACGGTCGATGCGAAAGGTACCGGCGCCAGTGCCCGGCCCAGCTCCTCGGCCAGGGCGCAGAGTTCGACATAGCCCATGCCGATGCCGCCGAATTCCTCAGGGATGGCGGCACCGCACCAGCCCTGCTCACCGATGCGCTGCCACAAAGCTTCATCATACCCGGCGGCGGGATTCTCCAGCGCTGCACGCACGACCGTGAGCGGCGAAACTGCCGTAAGAAACCGCCGCGCCTCGTCTTTCAGCGCCTTTTGCTCATCGGTGTAGTCGAAATTCACGGCAGCTCTCCCGGCGGTCAGCCAGCTTTACAATACTCGACGCTCGTTGCAATACTAAGTGCACTCCTCGGTGCCGAAAATTGGATGGCTTTGGGGCTGCGCTCGAATACCGCGGGAGTGCTCTCGATCGCCAGGCTCGAGACATTGTGGAGGAGGTGCACGCAGGCCGGTTCGCGCAACTTTGACCACCAGACTGATGATCGAACGCCGCCGTGCGCCCTCTATCTTTATGGTTGCGCCCGGCCTCGTTTGCCCAATGGCAGCGAGCCGTGACGGCTAGACCCGCGACGGTAGGCCCATGACGGCGGCGGCATTGTCGTAGAGGAACTTCGGCCAGACCTCATCCTTGAACGGGATCTGATCCATTTCCGCAAAAATGCGCTTGAGCTCGAGCCCCATCGGAAAATAGCCGCCGTAGATCACCTTGCCGGCGCCGCGTGAATTGGCAAACTTGATGATCTCCTCCGGCCAGTATTTCGGCGCGAAAGCAGAGGTCGAGTAGTAGAGGTTGGGCCACTTCAGCAGCAGCTTGACCGCCAGCGCCTCGTCGGGCTCCGCGCCGTGGCGCATAACGACTTTGAGCTCGGGCAGGTCGTAGGCCACCTCGTCAAGATGGCCGACCCATTGGGGCATCATCGGAATACGTGGGCCGGGCACGCCGACATTTATGAAGATCGGCAGGCCCAGCTCGATGCACTTGGCATAGATCGGGTAAGCCCGCTTGTCGTTGATCGGCACCGGCGGGTTCTGGCCCGAGGGGAAGAATGACACCCCGTTGATATGGCCCTGGTCGAACTCGTGCTGGATCAGCCTGACGGCATCCATCCCCTTATTGGGGTCGACCGGCCGGATGGCAGCGAAGCGATCAGGGTGCCGGCGCATCGCCTCGATCGCACGGTCGTCCGACATGTGAATCACGCCGACACGGATGTTATGAGCATCCATTTGCGCGATCGTTTCATCGATCGAGGATAAGCGATCATCCCCGCTCCCAATCTCCTCGGGAATCTCCTTGAACATGTACTCGGCGGGATGCCGCTGCCAGTCGCCTTTCGTACTGGCAACGCCCATCTGATGGGTGTCACGAAAGCCGATGAGGGTATCGATTACAGGAATATCGCGGGGACGTGGCACGTATCGCCTTCCTCTCTAACGTCGGCACTGAAAGCGAGCCGGCCGCCACCTGCATCCGTTCCGAGAAACCGATGGCAGTTCGTTACCGCGGCCGACCTCCCTACTTGCCGGTGCCCCCGGGCTCTGCGAAGCGTTGGGGAATAGTCCTCACGATTTCCGCTTGGCCACCGGTTTAGTTGATTTCGAACTGGCCTTCGGACGTGAAGCGCCGAAGCGACCGTTGATGAACAGGTCGATCTTCACCTCGATGTCCGCTTCGGTGGGCGCTGCGCTGGCCCAGCCGAAGTAAATCATGACCGTGTGATTTCCGAGAAGGAGATCGACGAACAGTTCGGCCGACTGGTCGTGATCGCCGTCGGGAATGAGCTTCCTCTCGGCAAGTTCGCGGAAAAGCGCTGCCACATTGCTGGTGAAGCGCGTGAAGATCGTTGTCGCGATCTTGGTCATCAAGTCGGGAAAGCGGGCGCTTTCCGCGATCATCAGGCGCATCAGTTCGATTGACCGCGAGCGCAGAGCGACCTGGTAGGAATAATGTGCCGCCTTGCGCAGCGCGGAGTCGAGATCCTCAACCTCCGCGAGCACCGGCGGATCGATCTTGGCGGTGTCGCGAGCGAAGATCACTTCGCGGAATATCGCCTCCTTGTCACCGAAGTGCTGGTAGAGCGTGCGGGTCGCCACACCGGCCTTCTTGGCGATGTCGAGCAGGGTGGTCGCCGCAAAGCCGCGCCTGATGAACATCTCGGTCGCAACTTCCATGACCTTGAGCTTGCGCCGCTCGAGCTCGTCAAGCGTCGGGCGCCCGGCGCGGTTCCGCTTACGCTTGGGCGGCGCCTTGGCGCGCAGCGGCAGCGCCGCGACGCGGCCGCTGGCCTTTTTCGAAACTGGAGCAACCTTTTCCAAAATCTCACCTCATGAACGGCAGAAAAGCGTGTTTTCTCACAAAAGAATGCAACGCAATGGGGCCCAAATGGTCAATTTTTTATGTCGACACAACCCCATTCGCCTAGTTTTTCACCAGAGGCATTGCATTTCTGGACATCAAATCCGCCGCGCCAGGTAGGCTGCCTCGTGGATAGCATTGCCATAGGAGCGAGGGCTGCGGGCATCACCGACGACGTGAACCTCGATTCCGGTTCCGTGCAGACCCGCCGAAAGCGGGTCATGCGCCACGCGGCCCGGCGCTACCACGATGTGCGCGCAAGAGACGATCTCCTCACGGCTATCCCCGTGGCGGAGTACAACCTTGCCCCCGCCGACTTCGAGCAGTTCGACCGATGTCTCCGGCACCAGTTCCGCCTGCGCTGCCCACAGCATCACATAGCGCGCGCGCGAACCGATATAGGCGGCCGGCGCGAAGATAGCGCGCGGATCGAGCAGCCGGACCTTGCGGCCGCCGCGGGCGAGATCGAGCGCCAGCTCGACGCCTTCTGCCGCGCCCCAGACCAGGATCAGGCCTTCACCCAGCCCCTCGCTCCCTTCGGCCAACACGCGGTCGATCGTCCGGGCGAAGCCGCTTTCGAGAGCAGCGGCGAGGCCCGGTATCGCGGGCAGCGCCGGCCTCGCCCCTGTTGCGATCACGACGACATCGGGCCTCTCTGCCTTGATCCGGTCGATCGTCAGTTCTTCGCCGAGGCGCACCTCGACGCCGCGCTTGGCGATCATCGTCCGGTGCCAGTCGGGCTGGTAGGCGATCTGCTCCATGTTGCGCAGCGTCTTGTAATTGCCTGCCCAGTTCATCACCCCGCCGAGCTCATCAGCCCTCTCGAACAGCGTGACCTTGTGGCCGATCTCGTGCGCGGTCAGGCCATATTCCATGCCGCCCGAACCGCCGCCGGCGATCAGAACGCGCTTGGGGCGGCCCGTCGGAACCAGGCGGTACTCGCGGTCGCGTCCGAAGTTGGGGTTCTGTGCCGAACCGGCGACGCCTTTGCCGAAGATGTTGCCCTGAAGCAGCGAGGCGCCGGTGCGCGTCGACTTGCGGATCTCGTCTTCGCGGCCTTCGGCGATCTTGCGCGGGAAATCGGGATCGTCGAGCGACTGGCGGCACGAGGCGAAGAAGTCCGCCGCGCCGTCCCCTATCATTGCGCGCATCTGTTCAGGCGTATTGACGTTGCACGAGCCCATCAGCGGCATCGAGATGCCCTTCGCCTCCAAACCTTCGCGCATCCGCTTGATATAGGGCAACGTCACCAGGTTGGGGACGTAGAACCCGCCGCCGATGATCTCGCCCGAATTGATCTCGGGATCGCGGCTCTTGGCCGGCAACATCGACCCGAACGTGCAGTCGAGCGCGTCGATGCCCAGCGCATGGAGCCGCGGCGCGTAGTGCTCGATGAAGTAGTCGAGATCATAGCCGCCGACGAAGTTCTCGTCGCAGACGAGGCGCGGGATGATCGGGAAGTCCTTGCCGCAGAGCTCCTGCGTGCGCTGAAGGATCTGCTCGCAAAACAGAAAGCGATCGGAATATTCGTCGTTGCGGCCGGTATTTTCGAGGAGCGACAAGGTCACGTGCGGCAGCGAGCCATGGCAGAAGTGGAACGAGACGTAGTCGTAGCCTGCTTCTTTCGAGCGCCGCGCCGCCTGGGCATAGTCCTCGACGAGATCGCGATAGACCTCGGTCGGAACGACGCCTGGTTCCTTGTTGCCAATCGGGAATTTACCGGTCGGCCCCCAGGATACCGTGCCGGGGATCCAGCCTTTGCCCGGCTCGAGCGGGAAGGTCGCGCCGACGCCGGGGATCAGCCCGCCGTAGAACAGCTGGATGCCCGCCAGGGCATTGTTGTGGTGGATCACTTCGACCAGCTCGCGCTGGCTGATGATGTAGGTGTCGTCGTAAAATCCGAGCATGCGCTCGTTGATCAGCCCGTCCCAGCGAACACAGGTCGCGCCGACGCAGACCGCGCCATAGCCCCCCGCCGCCAGCGCCTCATAGGCGCCGACGGCCTGGCGGGTCACATAGCCGCGGTCGTCCGACATATTCATCGTCGTCGGTGCGTGAACCATACGGTTCTTGAAGGTCAGGCCACGCGTCCTGAAGGGCTGCAGCAAGGGATCAGTCACAAAGGGTCCTTTTGCAAATTAGTGTCTAAATCAAGCGCCCTGGGCGCGATCGATCGAGATGGTGGAGCCGGATATGAAGCTGGCGCGGTCGGATGCGAGGAAAAGTACGAGGTCGGCGATTTCCTCGGGCTGCGCGGGCCGGCCGCTGGCGAATACGGCCAGAGTCTTGTCGCGCCCGCCCAGCTTCTCGTCGAACTGATCGTAGACCGCCTGGGCCATCGCGGTTTCGGTAAAGCCCGGCAGGACGGCATTGACGCGGATGTCGCTGCCCGCCCGGTTGCATTCGAGCGCGGCGCTTCGCGTGAAGTGCGAAACAGCGGCCTTGCTCGCGCCATAGGAAGCCATCGCCGGGTTGCCCTTGAGCGAAGCGGTCGAGGAAATGTTGACGATCGCGCCTTTGCCCGCCGCGCGCATGAAACGCAGGGCCATGGTCATGCCAAACAGGGTACCATCGACATTTACCGCGAAAACTTCGCGGTATGTTTTGGCGATGCTCTCGTCGACGCGGTCGAATCGGGCGATGCCGGCGCTGTTGACCAGGACATCTACCTTGCCCCACCCTGCTTCCAGCCAGCTGCCAAGCCCCCGCCAGGCGGCCTCGTCGGTCACGTCGAGCGTGCGTGCAATCGCTTTGCCTCCAGAGGCTTCGATCGCATCCACGGTCGCGGCAGCACCGCTCTCGTCGCGGTCTAGCACGACGGTCATGGCGCCGGCTGCAGCAATTGCTCTGGCTGAGGCACGGCCTATGCCGGCCGCGGCGCCCGTCACCAATGCAAGCTTGCCGGAAAGGTCGATCCAGCCTTCAGAAGTTCCACTCATGCCGCGAACCTATGCTTTCTCGAGTATATGAACGCCGGCAGCGGCACCGAAGCCGAGGACGTGAGACAGGCCAATCTTTGCGCCCGACACTTGGCGCGCTCCCGCTTCGCCGCGCAGATGCTCGACGATCTCGACAATGTTGGCGACGCCGGTCGCACCGATCGGGTGACCCTTGGAGAGCAGCCCACCCGAGACGTTGACTGGAATTCGTCCCCCGAGCGCGGTGTCGCCGCTGTCGATCAGTCGGCCCGCTTCACCCTCGCCGCAGAGGCCGAGATTCTCGTAGTGCAGGATTTCCGCCGTGGCGAAACAGTCGTGGAGTTCGACGACATCGAGGTCCTGCGGTCCCAGCCCCGCCATCTCGTAGGCCTTGGCTGCGGCGAGACGCGTCACCGAATTGGCGTCGAACATCACCGGGTTGCGCGGCTCGTAGGGATCCGAAGTCAGCATCGAGGCGCGGATGCGCACCGCGCGGCTCATGCCGAGCTCTCGCGCCTTTTTCTCAGACACGAGGACGAGCGCCGCAGCCCCGTCGACGTTGGCCGAGCACATCAGCTTGGTCAGCGGCCAGGCGATCATCTCGCTCGCGAGCACTTCGTCGAGCGGCGTCTCCTTGCGATAGGCCGCCTTGGGATTCATCGTCGCGTGCTGGTGGTTCTTGACCGCCACTTTCGCGAACTGCTCGATCGTCGTGCCATAGGCGGCGGCGTGGACCATGCCCGCCTCGGCGAAGACCGCGGGCATCGATTCCGAACCGAACAGGCCTTCGGGCGGCGGGCCGTCGTGCGGCGCACCGCCCAGCATGCCGCGCGGGTTCTTTTCCGAACCGACCACGAGCACGGCGTCATAGATCCCGCTCTTGATGCCGATAAACGCCTCGCGCACCGCGGTCGCGCCCGAGGCGCAGGCATTCGAGACGTTGATGCAGGGCACGCCGGTCTGGCCTATCTCCTTGAGCACTTTTTGCCCAAGCATCGACTGCGCATTGAAGCATGACGAGGCATAGACCGCACCGATGTCCTTGATCGACAGCCCGGCGTCGTCGAGCGCCTTCAGCGAAGCCTCGGCGCCGAGCTGGTAGTAGGTCCGGTCGGGATAGCGCCCGAAGGCGATCATGTCGGCGCCGACGATATAGACGTCGCTCATCAAGCATCTCCTCGCGGTATGAAGTGGAAGCCGACGTAAGGCACGCCGTCTTTGTCACGCGCGCCGCCGGCGTCGTCGAACACCAGCGCGACCGGCATTCCCTGCCGCACGGCATCCGCATCGACGCCGCGCAGGGTGCCCTTGAGCGTCAGTCCATCCTCGAGATCGACGATCGCCGAAACGAACGGCACGGCAACGCCCGGATAGCTGCGATGGACCACCGACCAGCTGTAAAGCTTGCCGGTGTCCACCGCGCGAAATGCCTCCGGCGCATTGCGACTGGCGCAGCGACGACAGGCCATAGTCTGCTCGGTGAAGGCCGCGCCGCAGTCACCGCAGCGAAACCCTTCGATCCATGGGCGCCCATCGGCGCCGATGCGGATCACGCCGGTCGCAGGTTTCGGCATCACCAAGCTGTCTGTCGTCAAATCATATCTCCTGCGGTCAGACCATTTTTCCGCGCTGACCGCGACGCATCGCCCGCCAGGGAGCGCACTTTAAAAGGGCCGCCCCTCCATAGCCCAGCCACGATTGGAGTAAAGAATGAATACGACCTATTGCAATATCTCCATCAGCGGTTAGTGCAGCGATGCGTGCCCGGTGAGCGTCGCTGCCAGACACATTGGCCCGACGCGGATCGGGCAATTCAATTGGCGGGCGAACTCGATGCGAGCGCTGCGCTAAACCGAGAGCTGGATCGAAATGACAAGCAATCCCGACCCGCAATCCCTGAAAGATCTCGTCGCCAGCGAGCCGCAGCTTCTGGACGCGCATCTCGCTGCGCTCGATCCGGTACCGCTGCTGCTGGTCTACACCCATCTTTCCGGCGACGAGTCGCTGCTCGAGAAGTTTCGCCCGCACATCAAGGGCGCCTGGAGCTTCGAGGTCGACATCCCCCAAGCGCTTCAAGCCGAACTGCGCGAAAAGGCGATTGCGACGTTCAAGGACTACGCGGAGAATGATCGCCCGTTGCCGCCGGCGCCAGACGCCGACCGGCTGCAGCGCATGTGCGACACCGCTGTGGGCCAGCATGTCCCGTCTGAATACCTGCCGATGGTCGTCGAAGAGCTCAACTTCGCGAAGACCGACGCCAAGTCAGTCCAGTGGCGTAAATCGGTCCCGGAAGAGGTGCTGGAGCGGTACCACGTGCTGGTAATCGGTTCGGGCTATTCGGGGCTGGCGATGGCGATCAAGCTCAAGGAAGCGGGCATCCCGTTCACTGTCATCGAGAAGAACGACGATGTCGGCGGCACCTGGTACGAGAACACCTATCCGGGCGTCGCGGTCGACACCCCCAACCACTTCTATTCCTATTCCTTTCGCACCTCATCCGACTGGGACCACTATTTCGCGCAAGGCCCGGAGATCATCAGCTACATCCGCACCGTCTACCGGGAAGCGGACATCGCCGATCACATGCGCTTCGAGCAGGAAGTCGTGCGCGCGGTCTGGGACGAAGCTGGCCAGATCTGGGTCGTCACGATCCGCCGCAAGGACGGCAGTGTCTACGAGATGAAAGTCAACGTGCTGGTCAGCGGCACGGGCCTACTCAACCGGCCGTCGATTCCGCCGATCCCGGGCCTCGAGGACTTCAAGGGACCCAAGTTCCACTCGGCCCGCTGGGACCACTCCGTCGACCTGACGGGAAAGCGCGTCGTCCAGATCGGCACGGGCGCGAGCGGCATGCAGCTCGGCCCCCAGATCGCCCCCAAGGTTGGCCACCTGACCATCTTCCAGCGCTCACCGCATTGGGCCCGCAAGAACCCGCTGCTCTTCGCCGAAGTAAGTGAAGGCCTCAAATGGGGGCTCGAGCACGTCCCGTTCTACACGAAGTGGTGGCGCTTCCAGCTGCTTTACGCGACTTCGGACGGCATGCTGCCGCACCTGCGCCGGGACCCGAACTGGCCCGAGCCCGAGACATCGCTCAACGCCTTCAACAAGGACATCCGCGAACAGCTGATCTCCGAAATGCGCGCCGAACTGAACGGCGACGAGGAACTGCTCGCCAAGGTCACGCCGAGCTTCCCGCCTTATGGCAAGCGCATGCTGCGTGACAGCAAGTGGTTCTCCACGCTGACCCGCGACAATGTCGAGCTCGTTACGGGGACCGTGCAGAAGGTCACCTCGACCGGTGCGATCGACAAGGACGGCATCGAGCATCCGGCCGACGTCATCATTCTGGCGACGGGGTTCAAGGCCCAGACGCCGCTCTTCCCGATGGAGATCGTAGGTACCGACGGATCGCTGCGCGACAAATGGGGCGACGACGATCCGCGCGCCCATCTTGGGATCACCGTCCCTGACTTCCCCAACCTGTTCATCCTCTACGGTCCCGGCACCAACGGAGGCCACGGCGGCAGCGCGGTGTTCAATTCAGAGTGCCAGGTTCGCTACACGATGCTGGCCCTGCGTGAACTGATCGAGCGCGAGGCGACGAGCCTCGATGTTCGGCGCGAACCATTCGACGCCTACCAGGCCGAGTTCGATGCCGAGCATGAGCAGCTCGTCTGGTCGCATCCCGGCGTCACCAACTGGTATCGCAACAAGGCGGGCCGCGTCGTGACCAACAATCCCTGGCGGCTCTCGCGCTACCGCAACATGACCGCGAACTTCGACCCCGAGGAATACCACATCAAGACGGAGAAGGTGCCGGCATGAGCCTCGATTCCCTGCTCAGCCCGCGCTCGATCGCGGTCGTTGGCGCGTCGGACAATGCCAAGCGCATCGGCGGCGTGCCGGTGGACCTGCTGAAGCGCGCCGGCTTCGAGCGTCTCTATCCGGTTAACCCCAAGAATGAGACAGTTCAGGGCCTGACCGCGTACAAGGACATCGAGGACGTGCCCGAAGTGGTCGATCTCGTCGTGGTCGCGCTCTCGGCCGAGGCCACCCTCCCCTATCTCGAGCGCTGCCACGCGCTCGGTATTCCTGCCGCCATCGTTTTTGCCTCGGGCTATGCCGAGACAGGCGAGGCCGAAGGTGCCGCCAAACAGGCGGAACTGGTCGCATTCGCCGGGCGTACGGGCATGAAGGTTGCTGGCCCTAACTGCATGGGCAACGCCAATTTCTCGGACTCTATTTTCACCACTTTCGGCCAGTCGTTCCAGCCGGGCGAACCGGCAGGCAACACCGCGCTTGTTACCCAGAGTGGCAACATGTGCGCGACGGTGTTCCGCATTGCCCGGCGCGCAGGCGTAACTTTCAGCCAGGTGATCAACACGGGCAACGAGGCCAGTGTCGAGCTCAGCGACTACCTCGAATGGCTGGCGGACGATCCCAACACGACGTCGGCGCTTTGCTACATCGAAGAGCTCCGCGACGGGCCCAAGTTTCTCGCAGCCGCAGCCAAGTTCCGGGCCGCAGGAAAGTTGCTCGCAGTCTACAAGGTGGGAACGAGCGAGAAAGGCGCGGAAGCAACCCGCTCGCACACAGCCGCGCTCGCCGGAGACAGCGCCGCCTACGATGCTGCCTTCTCGCGTGCCGGCGTGGCACGCGCCGGCAAGTTATCGGAGCTCGCAGACCTCGCCTACCTGCACACCCTGGGAGACAAAATCGCGGGCAGCAATTGCGCGATCCTGTCGATCTCGGGGGCCGCGGGAGCAATTCTCGCAGACGCGCTGACGCTGGGCGGGGCAGAAGTGCCGACGTTACCTGCAGATGTACAGGCGGCTCTCACCGCGCAGATCCCCGGCCATTCGATGGTCTCGAACCCGATCGACATGACCGGCAACATGGTCAACTCGAACGACTTCCTCAGCGAATGCATTCGCCTGGCGCTCAGCCCCGATGATATCGACGTGCTGCTGCTCTATACCCCGGGCGCGTTCCTGACGGGCGCCCTCGACCAGGTCGAGGCCGCTGCGGCCGCGAGCAGCAAGGCGATCATCGTCATCGACACCTTCGCATTGGCCGATCAGACCCGGCTTGCAGAACACGGCATCGGCTACTTCGAAGATTTCGACCAGGCCGCCTGCGCCGTCGCGGCCTATGGCAAATGGAAGAGCGCGACAGGAAAGGTGACCGCCAATTTCGCGCCGACCGCCAGCTGGCCCGCCTTCCCCGCGGGTCGCAACGCATTATCCGAAACCGAAGGCAAAGAAGCGCTCGCCGCGTTCGGCGTGCCCGTCGTACATGACGCGCTGGTCCAAGGTGTCGAAGAGGCCCGCGCCGCCGCTGACAAGATCGGCTATCCCCTGGTGGCCAAGCTGGTCAGCCCCGACGTCGCGCACAAGACCGAGCATGGGCTCATCCGTCTTGGCCTGAGCGACGCCGATGCGGTGGCCCAAGCTTTCCGGCAGATGATGGCCAAGGCCCAGTCCATGTCCGGTGTCCATATCGAGGGCGTGACGCTCGAACCCATGCTCCAGGGCGGGGTCGAGATCCTCGCCGGCGTCACCCGTGATCCGGTTTTCGGCTGGATGCTCACGGTCGGCCTCGGCGGCGTCTGGACCGAGCTGATGCAGGACGCCTGCCATTCACTGCTGCCGGTGGATGCGAGCGAGGCAGCGGCGATGCTGCGAAGCCTGAAGGGCTTCAAGTTGCTCGACGGCTACCGCGGGGCCCCCAAGGCCGATGTCGCAGCGGCATCCCGGGCTATTGCCGCGCTGGGCCAGGCCGTTCTCGCGGGCGGTGAGCGCCTGCGCGAAGTGGAGATCAATCCGCTGCTGGTCCTTCCGCAAGGAAAAGGCGCCGTTGCGGTCGATGCGCTGGTGTTGCTGAATGCCGCAGCGGAAGAGGAGGAACTGGCATGAGCGACGACTTGGTGACCCCGCAGAAGGTCGACATCGTCTACGAGACCGAGGAACCCGTGCTCTATGAGGCCGCGGACGGCGTGGCCTTGATCACGATGAACCGGCCGCAGTTCAACAACGCCCAGAACGGGCAGATGACCTATGCGCTCGACGATGCTTTCCGCAGGGCCACGAACGACGACGCTGTGCGCTGCATCGTCCTCGCCGGCAACGGCAAGCATTTCTCGGCAGGCCACGACATCGGCACGCCGGGACGCGACCTGCATAAGGATTTCGACAACCGCCACCTGATCCCGGGCCACGTCAACAAGCCGGCGGCCGAACTGCTCTACACGCGCGAGCAGGAGCAGTACCTCGGCATGTGCCGCCGCTGGCGCGACATTCCCAAGCCGACCATTGCGATGGTGCAAGGTGCGTGCATCGCCGGCGGCCTGATGCTGGCCTGGGTCTGCGACCTGATCGTCGCGAGCGAGGACGCGTTCTTCCAGGACCCGGTGAACCCGTTGATGGGCATCCCCGGCGTCGAATACTTCGCCCACGCCTACGAACTGCCGCCACGCGTCGCGAAGGAGTTCCTGCTGCTGGGCGAGCGCATGAAAGCCCAGCGGGCCTGCGATTTCGGCATGGTCAACAAGGTGGTCCCGCGCGAGGAACTGCGCGCCGCGACCGAGGCCTGGGCGGCCAAGCTTGCCGGCCAGGGGCGTCTCGGCAACTGGCTGACCAAGCAGGCGGTCAACCACGTCGAGGAACTGCGCGGCAAGCGCGCGGCGATGGATGCAGTGTTCCACATGCATCATTTCGCCCATGCCCAGAACGATCTTGTCACCGGCAGTTCGATCGGCGGTGTGAGCGGCAAGGCTGCGGCGGCGGCGAACAAGAAGGCGGCTGGGGAGTGAACCTCGAATATACCGCCGAACAGCGCGCGTTCCGCCTGGAAGTGCGGGCGTGGATGGAAGCGAACGTCCCGAAGGAACGCCTGCCCTCGTTCGACCTGACGCGCGAAGGCTTCGAGGCGCACCGCGACTGGGAGCGTAAGCTGAGCGATGGCCGCTGGGGCATGGTCACTTGGCCCGAGGAACTGGGCGGCCGCGGGCTCGATCTGATCCGCTGGCTGATCTTCGAGGAGGAATATTACCGCGCCGAAGCGCCCGTGCGGGTAAACCAGAATGGCATCTTCCTGCTTGGCCCGACCATGATGGAATACGGAACCGAGGAGCAGAAGGCCCGCTTCCTGCCCCGCATGGCGGCTGGCGACGATATTTGGGCGCAGGCCTGGTCCGAGCCAGGCGCAGGCAGCGATCTTGCCGGAGTGCGATCGACCTGTACGCGTGATGGCGATCACTATGTGCTCAATGGCCAGAAGATCTGGTCGACCCGGGCCGTCTATGCCGACTGGGCCTTCGGCCTGTTCCGTGAGCCGGGCAGCGAGCGGCACAAGGGCATGAGCCTGATCCTGTTCCCGCTCGACGCGCCCGGGGTCACTCGCCGCCCAATCGAGCGGATGGACGGCGAGAAGGTCTTCGCCGAGATTTTCCTCGACAACGTGCGCGTCCCGGTAGCCGACCGGCTCGGCGGCGAAGGCGCAGGCTGGAAGGTCTGCATGGCGACCGCCGGCTTCGAGCGCGGGCTGCTGCTGCGCTCGCCGGCGCGCTACCAGCAGGCGGCCAAGCGGCTGATCGGCCTTTACGACCGCCACAAGAGCGAGTTGCCAGCCTCGATGGCGGAACGCGTTGCGCAAAGCTGGATGGACGCCGATGCCTATGCGCTGGCGATTTACGCGATGTGCTCACGCTTGGCCGCAGGCGGGACGATCGGGCCTGAAAGCTCGACCAACAAGATCTTCTGGTCCGAACTCGACATGTCGCTGTCGCAGACCGCGCTCGACATTCTGGGACCGCGCGCGGAACTGACCGAAGGCGATCCCGAACGCTGGCTCGACTACTACATCTTCGCGCTCGCCGGACCGATCTATGCCGGTTCGAACGAGATCCAACGCAACATCATCGCCGAGCGCATGCTCGGACTGCCGAAAGGCTGAGCGAAATGCATTTCGCCTTCACCGAAGACCAGGTCGCGATCACCGAAGCCGCGCGCGAGATGCTGGCCGAAAGCTGCACGCCCGCCGATCTTCGCCGACTGCTGGCGAGCGGCGAGGTGCGGGACAAGCATCGCTGGCAGACCATAGTCGACATGGGCCTGCTCGGCATCTGCGTGCCCGAGGACAAGGGCGGCCTTGGCCTCGGCTTGATCGACCTCATCAGTATCGCGGAGGCCGCCGGCTACGTCGCCCTCCCCGAACCGCTGATCGACCAAGCAGGGATCGTGGCACCGCTTCTCGCGGACCTCGATGACGACAAAGGCTGGCTGGAGCGCGTAATGGCTGGCGCCATCGTCGCCATCGGCCATCCCGCCAATCCCTTTATAACGGATGCGGACAGTGCCGAGGCTCTCCTGCTCGTTCACGGCGACGACCTTCATCTCGTTGAGCCAAGCGCTGTCACGCTTACACGCCTGGAAAGCTTCGATCCCCTGCGCCGCTTGTTCGAAGCGAAGTGGCAGCCTTCGGCCGCTACCCTCGTTGGCAAGGGTCGGGACGACGCAGCGCAGCGCGGTTCGGTCCTGGCTGGCGCTCAGATGCTCGGACTCGCCCAGCGCTGCGTCGACTTGGCCGTGGTTTATGCAAAGGACCGGCAGCAATTCGGCAAGCCGATCGGCTCCTACCAGGCGGTGAAGCACCTCATCGCTAACGCGCAGGTTAAGATCGAGTTCGCCCGACCTGTCGTTCAGGCCGCCGCGGCCGAACTGCCGCTCGGCAACCTCGCCGCCAAGGCCCGCGCCGCCCACGCTAAGCTCGCCGCGGCCGATGCCGCCGATCTGGCCGCACGCACCGCGGTGCAGGTCCACGGCGCCATGGGCATGACCTGGGAAGTCGACGTCCACTTCTTTCTCAAGCGCATCCTCGCTTTAAAAACCGCCTGGGGAACGGCGATGGAGCATCGCGCCAAGGTGATTGAACGGATGACCTCCGAACCAACCGGCCCAGCTTTCACCTTTGCTAGCGAGGGCGGCGGATAGCCCGACCCAAGGCTTCACCTGTCAAAACTGCTGAGCCCGACCTCGAATACCTGCACCCTACTTCCTATTGAGCATCGGAAAATCATGACAAACCAGGTCGCAGCCGCTCGGCTCGGACTTATCGGCATATGGTCCATGGAACTGCGCGACGGTGATCCGAGCGAGGTCGTGGACGCGGCAGCTGAACTTGATGAGCTTGGCTACGGAACGCTGTGGATTCCGGGCGCCATGGGGGGAGGCCTGCTCAGCGATACCAGTCGCCTGCTATCCGCGACGAGTAACGCAACCATTGCCACGGGCATTTTGAATATCTGGATGCATGACGCCCGCGAAGTCGCAGCTTGGTGGCGTGATCTGCCCGAGCACCATCGCTCGCGTTTCCTTTTGGGCCTAGGCGTCAGCCACGGCGCAACGATCGGTGACGCCTATCGCAAACCTCTAAGCGCCATGACCGAATATCTGGAGAACCTGTCGGGCGAAGGTTTTCCATCCGAGGACATCTGTCTTGCCGCCCTGGGACCCAAAATGCTCGAACTGGCGCGGGACAGAACTGCAGGCGCGCATCCTTACCTCGTAACCCCGGAACACACTGCCACAGCCCGCGCCGTGCTGGGAACAGGTCCATTCCTGGCGCCCGAACAGGGCGTCGTGCTGGAAAGCGATCCGCAGCGTGCCCGAGACATCGCGCGCCCTTTTGTCAAAGGCTATGGGCAGCTCGAAAATTACGCGAACAGTTGGCGGCGTCTGGGCTTTTCCGAGGAAGATATCGCCACCACGAGTGACCGGCTTGTCGACGCCCTATTCGCCTGGGGCGACGAGAACCGGATTGCCGAACGGATCAACGCCCATTTTGCCGCAGGTGCCGATCATGTCTGCCTTCAGGTCGTCGGCCCTCGTCCCGGCGTTGCCGACATCGGCGCTCTGCGACCCGCCTGGCGAAGCCTCGCGAAGGCCCTGATCTAACACGTTTGCTGCGGGCAAATCCGGCCGGCTGCTCGCAAAGCGTACCTCCTGTCAGGAATAGGCTGGGTCTTCCCACCACGGATAGTAGTCCGGCATGTCGGCCGAGACACGGTCGGAAAACGCGGGCGCTCGTTTTTCGAGAAAAGCAGCAACCCCTTCGGCGGCGTCTTTGCTACGCCCACGCGACAGGGTGCCGCGGCTCTCGACCCGGTGCGCATCCATCGGGTGGTTCATGCCGAGGCCCCGCCAGAGCATTTGCCGCGTCAATGCGACCGCGACCGGAGCAGTATTGTGGGCAATTTCCTGCGCGATGCGGCGCGCTTCTGGCAATAAATCCGCGAGCGGTACGACGGCGCTCACCAGACCTTCGCGTAACGCTTCCGCCGCAGGCACGAGCCGCCCCGTCAGGCACCATTCCAGCGACTTGGCTATGCCGACGACGCGCGGCAGGAACCATGACGAACCCACTTCGGGGACCATGCCGCGCCGGGCAAAAACGAAACCAAAGCGCGCCTCCTCGCTGGCAATTCGAATATCCATGGGCAAGATCATCGTCGCCCCCATGCCCACCGCGGCCCCATTGATCGCGGCGATAACGGGCTTGGTCATGGCATAAAGCCGGAGCGAAAAGACACCGCCCACCTCTCGTGCGGCCTCTGACCCGTAGTCCGCAGATCCATCCGCCGCGAATAGCGAGTCCGATCCGGGTCCCTTGAAGGTCTCGGCTCCCCGGGACATGTCTGCTCCCGCGCAGAATGCCCGGCCTTCGCCCGTGACAATCAGCACCCGGACATCGTCATCGGTATCTGCACGCTCGAGCGCGTCGCGCAGTTCCGAAATCATCGCGCCACTTATCGCATTGAGCTTGTCCGGCCGCGCAAGGGTCAGCAGCGCCACATGGTCGGCGACCTCGTAGCGAATGAAATTGTAACTCATGCCGCTCGCCCGCCTTGTCTCATCTTGAGGAATTTACCGCGATCGACTTTGCCTGAGGCCGTGCGCGGTAAGGGATCCGCGCTCAGGAGAACGGACCTTGGCACCTTGTAGATCGCGAGATGTTCGCGGCAGTGCGCCTTGATGTCGTCTTCGGTCACGGTGGCTTGTGGGGAGACCACCACGGTCGCGACCAATCGCTCGCCGAGCCGAACATCGCTCTCGCCATAGGCAATGCAGTCGCGGACGGCCGGATGGTCTGCGAGGACTCGCTCGACCTCGGCGCAGTAAATGTTCTCGCCCCCGGAGATGATCATGTTCTTCTTGCGATCGACAATCGTGAATATGCCCTGGGCGTCGACGGTCGCGACATCGCCTGATGCGAGCCAGCCATCCTGCAAGGTCTCGGAGGTGGACTTGGCATCACCGACATATTCGCTCATCAGCCCGGCGCTGCTGACCCACAACTCTCCCGCCTCGCCTATGGCGGCTTCGCTGCCGTCGTCTCGGCGCACGCTGGCATGTATTGTCGGTGCCGCCCATCCGCACGATGCCGGATTGTCCAGATAAGCCCGGCCACTGATCGAACATGTCCAGGCAGTCGTCTCGGTCTGACCGTAGGTATTGGACAGCAGGCAATTGGGCATGCGCGCGCGAATCTCTTCTAGCAGGGTCGGATTCAGCGCGGCTGCCCCGTTTGCCATATAGGCGACCTTGCCCAGCATCTCGGGCGTCGCACGGGGAGATCGCAGCATGTCCCAAAGCATGGCGGGAACGAACGAGAGCCGGCTCATCCCCACGTTCTCGATGGTGTCGAAAGCGATATCGACATTCCACTTGCTCATGATGTGGATTGTCGTTCCAAGACTAATCGCCCGAAAGATCGGCATGATCCCTGACAGATGGAACATCGGACCCAGGATCACCGCCGGCGTTGCCATGGATCGGCGTTCAGCCGGAAGGACTACGCCGGTCTCTTCCTCGTAGCGTGCGTCTTGCACAAGCCCCATGAAACAGGCGATCGACACGGAGTGAGCGAGGGCCCCATGGCTCAGGAGGGCGCCTTTAGGAAAGCCGGTGGTTCCCGAGGTGAACAGGATGATCCCGCCATCCTCGGGGGGCGCGTTCGTCTGGCTCGAATGCAAGTTCCTGGCGCGGAGCGCTCAGGAGACCAAAGTCTGCATCCTTTCCGGAACGCAACGACCCCGCGTCTGCGCCGACCACGATACGCGGCCAGACGGGATCGGGCAGTTCACCGGTAAGGATGCGGTCCCGCTCTGCGTCGAGGATCGCGAGTTTGCAGTCGGCTGTCGCAACTGCCCGGACCATTTCCTCGCCCACGCCTCGACTATTCACCAATGCGGCCACGCCGCCCACGGCGGTGATCGCCAAGACGCTCACAATCCATTCGGCACGATTGCCCATGACAACAGCGACGCGGTCGCCGGGCGCTACGCCAAATCGGTTCCGCAGGGCGTCCGCCAAAGCTGCGGCCTGGGCAAAGACTTCGGCATAGGTCCAGCGCAAATCGTCCTGAACGACCATCAGCCGCTCGCCGAATGCCATCCCCTGCCGATAAAGTCCGGCGAGGTTGCGCGCCGCACCCTCGAACACCTGCTGCGGGTGCCCGGCCACCTCGACCGTCACGAGCGAATGAGAACCTCCCGGACCAAGCATCCGCTCCGCCAGCGGGTCGCGTATATTCGGGCGCTGCATCGTCTCCGCAATGCCCCCCGAACTTCTCAAATGCTCAGACATTGCACACTCCCAGAACACCGCACTGTTGCCCGCGCTTCCAGAGCGCATCGGCTCGACGGGCCATCCAACTCTGCCAATTGATGTCTCCAAGCCGACAGTCGCACGAGACATTCTTCGCCGATGCCCTTATGCAATGCAAACGATGCATTTTGAAGCGGAGAAACAGCTTGTCGGCGGATTACCAGGTTAGCCAGGGACGAAAAGTTTCGCCGCGCGCAGAATGGCGAGGCAACTGGACAGTCGTCCTGGCAGCCTTCGCTGGTGTCGCCGCGTCGACCATCATTTCCTATTCCAGCAGCCTGTTCATCGAGCCGCTTCAGAACGAGTTCGGCTGGACGCGGGCACAGGCCATGTCCGGTCAGGCAATTGCATCGATTGCCGGGGTAATATGTGCTCCGTTCACCGGACTGCTTGTCGACAGGTTCGGGCCTCGCCGGCTCGGGATTGCCGCAGTCATTTCCATCTGCGCAGCGACGGCAATGCTCGGCTTGACCGGGCCGAGCCTGTGGATGTGGCGCGCGCTGTGGCTACCGGTCGCCTTTGGAATTGTCCTGATCCAGCCTTCGGTGTGGACTGCGGCCGTGACCAGTCTGTTCGTTACCGGCCGCGGATTGGCGCTTGCCGTCACGCTTTGCGGTTCAAGCGTTGCGGCAATCATCATCCCGCCCCTGACGTATTTCCTCATCGAAACCTATGGCTGGCGGTTGGCCTGGGCCGGTCTGGCGGGGTTCTGGGTCTTGGCGGCGCTGCCCCCCGATCTGGTTCTTCTTCACGAGCGCAAAAGACCGCCAGCGTCGGTCGCAATCGGCGAGTCACGAACCGGCTGCGCCGTCTCGTGCCACACTTCGGCAAAGCGGCATGCTGACGCGCCGCTTTCCTCAATTGCTGGTGGCGGGAGTCTGTGTTGCTGGCGTCGTCGTCACGCTCGCTGTCAGCCTCGTTCCGGTTCTATCTTCCAATGGCCTATCCCGCGCCGAGGCTGCCGGCATTGCTTCGCTCCTGGGCCTGTCATCCATTGCGGGGCGACTGACGATCGGGATGCTTCTTGACCGAATGAGCGGACGCTTCCTTGCTGCCTTTTGCGTAACATTGCCAATCGTCGGCATCCTGATTCTGATCCGTTATCCCGGATCGCCATTGGCCGCCTCTCTCGCCGTACTGATTCTGGGACTGTCGCTCGGCGCGGAATTGGACCTGATGGCTTACCTGACTTCGCGATACTTCAAGATCGCGAACTTCGGTTTGCTCTTCGGGACGATCGGCGGGTTTATCGGCCTTGCCGGTGGCAACGGGCCTATCCTGCTGAACGCGAGCTTCGATGCGACCGGCTCGTACACGCTTGCTCTTTGGACCTCGATCCGATCTGCCTGGTCTCGGCAACTCTGTTTCTGTTGCTCGGGCCTTACCCCGATCCGGAACCGGATGCTGTGATTTGAACGTAGAAGCGTCGACCACTCGCCCCGCAGGCCAGAGCGTGTGCCGGCTTTCTCCGGATTTGCAACTAAACGGACAAGGGGATTGGCGATTTTGTGTGACTTCACAAATTGCAAAGAGAGGCTAGCCACCGCTAATGCTCGCCGCTATGTGCATTAATATCGGGCCTTTGGCCAATGACCGCGAGCCGAGCAGAAATTGCACGCGGAGAGGTTTCGGCATCCAGCCCCCGTTTAGGAGATTTTCGCGATGACGCAGGTCATGAAGGGTATCCGGGTCCTCGAGGTGGCGCAGTTCACCTTCGTACCCGCCGCAGGCGCAGTGCTCGCTGATTGGGGCGCGGACGTCATCAAGATCGAGCATCCGATCCGCGGCGACACCCAGCGCGGCTTCATCAATTCGTTCGGCAAGAAGATCAATCCGATGCGAAACGGCATGATCGAACATCCCAATCGCGGCAAGCGCAGCGTCGGAGTCGACATCTCAACCGAGCAGGGTCAGGAGCTGATCTACGAGATCGCCAGAACCGCCGATGTCTTCCTGACCAATTACCTTCCTTCTGCGCGCCGGAAGTTGAAGATCGATCTTGAGCATATTCGCGCGGCCAACCCCAACATCATCTATGCCCGCGGCTCGGCTTTTGGCGACAAAGGGCCAGAGCGCGAGGCCGGAGGGTTCGATAACACGGCGTTCTGGACGCGAAGCGGCGTCGCCTATGCGATGACTCCAGAGGAGCTCGGCGGAGCCTTCATGCAGCCAATTGGCGCATTCGGCGATTCCATGGGCGGCATGAACATTGCGGGAGGTATTTCCGCCGCATTGTTTCACCGCGAAAGGACGGGCGAGGCTACCGAAATCGACGTGTCATTGCTCAGCACCGGCTGGTGGGCATGCGGTTCAGCGATCGATCAGGCGATCGAAGCCGGCAGCGTTTCGCGTGCGTCCATGCCCATGTCCGGCTCAGGCGCCGGCAACCCGTTCCTGGGCAATTTCCGCACTTCGGATGGCGGAACGATCAATCTGTGCACGCTGACCCCTGGTCCCTACGCGAGGGACCTCTTCGCGCACATGGGCATGCCGGCGCTGGCGGAAGATCCCCGCTTCGACAGTGCCGAGAATTTGATGACGAACTGGAAGGAAGCCAGCGATTTGATTGCCGCCGCATTCGCGGGCCAGACGTTCGACTACTGGCGCAACCATCTTCGCACCTACTCGGGCCAATGGGCGCCGGTGCAGAGCTTCCTCGACCTTGCTACGGACGAGCAGGCACTCGCGAACGACATGATCTTTGAAGTGGAAGCCTGCGACGGAGGCGCTCCGATCAAGCTGGTGCGCAACCCCGTCCAGTTCAATCACGAAGCGGTAGCATCGACCCGCGCGCCCCAGGCTTCGGAACACACGGAGACGTTCCTGATGGAACTTGGCCTCGAATGGGACCGGATTGAAACCTTGAAGGCAGCCGGTGTGATCGCCTGACCCCAAAGTCCAAAGGGACAAACGAACGCATGGCCCGTTTCCAGTATACCATTCTTTCGCGTGCCGTTCCCGGGCGGGAAGAGGAGTTCGTCGCCTGGTATCGCGAACGCCACCTGGCCGACGTTTGCCGTATGCCCGGCGTCGTCAGCGGCCGGTTGTTTCGCATGGATTTCCAGCGCGTCTATGAGTTGGACGAGGCGCCCCAGTGGACCTTGATGACGATCTACGAACTCGAGGGTGAGGATCCTGCTTCGATCATCGATTCAATCCGCGCTGCTTCGGGATCGGATGCCATGCCTGCGAACGACGCGCTGACAAAGGCTGGAATGATCCAAGCGGCCGGCCACCTCATCGCCTCGGAAGAGGGGCTCGGCGGTCAAAATGGCGTCGCAGATGCAACGCTTAGACTTCCGGCGCGAGAAATTCCCGCGCCTTCATTTCTAAGCGACCATGCTCGCGCCTATTTGAAGCCGCAGCGCGCTGCCGCGCCCTATCCTGCACTCGGCGACGCGGACGGATGGCGCGCCTATGTCGCAGCGAGAGACGAGGCCGTCCTTCCCATGTTGCAGGGGATCAGTACCCAGGTTCAGGCAAAGGTGGAAGAACGGGACGCCAATGGCGCGCGCATCTTCGACATCATCCCCCCTATGGTGTCGCCCGGCAGCCGAGGAATCGTGCTCGATATCCATGGCGGGGCGCTCATCCTTTGTGGCGGTGAGCTCTGCCGCATCATGGGCACGAATTCGGCGATGCGATTGCAGCGGCGGGTCTGGTCCGTCGATTATCGGATGCCTCCGGATCATCCGTACCCGGCAGCGCTAGACGATTGCATGGCAGCCTATCGGACGTTGCTACGCGAACGGGCACCGGAGGAAATCATCGTCAGCGGCGGGTCTGCGGGCGGGAATCTTGCGGCCGCGCTGATGTTGCGCGCACGAGACGAGGGCCTTCCCCTGCCCGCCGGCCTCATTCTGGGCACGCCCGAGATCGACCTCACCGAGTCCGGTGACAGTTTCAACACCAACGATGGCATCGATCCTGGCCTGCGCCGGCTGATGCCGGTGAATTTGCTCTACGCAAACGGTCATAACCTGGCGGATCCCTATCTTTCGCCGCTGTTCGGCGACTTCACCAAAGGCTTCCCGCCGACGATCCTGACGACGGGAACGCGCGACCTCTATTTGTCGAATACGGTCAGGATGCACCGCGCTTTGAGGGCGGCCGACATTCCGGCAACGCTACACGTCACCGAAGCTGGCCCTCACACCGGTTTTCCGGGCGGACCGGAAGGCGCCGAGATCGACCGGGAAATTCGGAATTTTATCCAGACAGTCCTGCGCGAGGGCTAGCCATTCCAAAGTGGCCCCAAAGAACTGTTGCGGGCCGCATAATGCAAGGACCAAGACCATGACCGCAGCTCCAGCCAGCTCTGAAAAGTTGGTCCGCTACGAAGACCCCGCACCCGGGGTCGCGCGCGTCGTCCTCGCTCGCGCGGACAAGCACAATTCGCTCAATCCCGCGCTGATCTTCCAGATCAACGAAGCCTTCGACCGCGCCCTGCGCGACGACAGCGTCAAGGTGATCATCCTTGCCGCAGACGGCCGTAACTTCTCGGCCGGGCACGACATCGCTGACACGGTCGAAGAGTATCAGCAGGCCATGCAGGACTCGAGCCCCGGCGTCTCGACCTGGAGCGGTTTCAAGGAGCCTGGCGCGCATGGCTGGTATGCGGCGGAGAAGGAAGGCTATCTCGAGAGCGCTCGGCGCATCCGCAACAATTCGAAGCCGACGATTTGCGCGGTACAAGGCAAGTGCATCGCGGGTGCACTCATCTATGCCTGGGTCTGCGACATCATCATCGCGGCCGACAATGCGCTGTTCTCCGATCCGGTGGTGAACTTCGGCGTCTCGGGCGTCGAATGGCTGGCGCATCCTTGGGAACTGGGCGCGCGCAAGGCCAAGGAGTTCCTGTTCACCGCCGATGCCTGGGACGCGGAGGAAGCGCATAGGCTCGGCATGGTCAACCACGTCGTCCCGCTCGATGAACTGGAAAGCTTTACCCTCGCCATGGCGCAGAAAATCGCCGCCAAGCCGGCTTTCGCGCTCAAGCTGGCCAAGGAAGCGGTCAACAAGACGCTCGACATCCAGGGTCAGATGAACGCGATCGACCAGGCCTTCTCGCTGCACCACCTCTGCCACCAGCAGAACTTCCGCCTGTTCGGTTACGGCATGGACACCTCGAACTTGCCGGCCATGGCGAGCGCCCCGAAGAAGACGGACTAGAGAATCAGCCGCTGCGGCGCTGAGGAGTACCCAGTTTCAAATTATATGCAGCAAGGGCGGGACCTCGCCGCCGCCCAATCGTTCGCTCAAGTAAGGAACAGCCGATGCACACCGAAATTCAGATTCTGGCACTCGGTGCATTGTTGCTGCTCGTACACGTTTTCGCGGCGGCAATCGTGAAGACACGCCAATATGGCTCGGGCTGGAACATGGGCGCGCGCGATGAGACCCTACCGCCCATGGAACCGCTGCCCGGGCGTTTGGTGCGCGCTCAGGCGAACTTTCTCGAGACCTTTCCCATCGCGATAGTAGCATTGATCGGCGTCGTCGTTGCCGGCCGGACAAGCCAACTCACCGAAATTGGCGGCTGGGTGTGGCTGGCTGCCCGGGTGATCTACCTACCGCTTTACGCGCGCGGCATTCCGAAGATCAGAACAGTCGTCTTTCTCGTCAGCCTTGTCGGCCTTGGTCTGGTTCTCTTCCCGCTGCTGGGCCTTTACGCCCTGCGATAGCGAGCCCATTACGCGCGGCGGCCGCTGTTGCAGGAGCGCTCTGTTTGGAGGTTGCTGAAACTCTCGATGGCGCGATGGTCCCGCCCATGCCTCGGTCAGGTTGTTATCCTACTCGGCACCGCTCCATCGCCTCTCGCGCCAGGGCAGCGAGCCGGGGAAAGGCAGCCGCGCGGTCACTGGCGTGAGCCGAGGAGGCCGTGCCTCGCAGGACGCGGCCTTTGATCCCGTGGAAGATCGCCGCGAGGCGAAAGAAGTTGAACGCCAGGTAGAAGTTCCAGTTCTCGATATGGCGCCGGCCGGTGCGCCGGCAGTAGGCGTCGACAAATTCGGCCTCGTTTGGCAGTCCAAGGGCGGCGGGATCCATTCCCCCTAGCCCCGCCACTATGTCGGGGGGGCATCCGATACATCATCGCGTGATAGGCAAAATCAGCAAGGGGATGGCCCAGCGTAGAGAGCTCCCAGTCGAGGACAGCCAGAACGCGAGGCTCGGTGGGATGGAAGATCATGTTGTCGCAGCGAAAATCGCCGTGGACGACGCGGCTTTCATCGCCGCCTGGGATGTTGCCCGGCAGCCATCCGATCAGCGCATCCATGTCGTCGTTACGTCCGGCAAGCTCGTCTGCCAGATATTGTCGCGACCAACGGGCGATCTGACGGGCGAAGTAGTTGCCCGGTTTGCCGTAGTCGCCGAGGCCTATGCCTTGCGGATCGTAGCTGTGGAGCAGCGCTATGGTCTCATTCATCGCATCGAAGTAGCGCCGCCGTTCCTCGCAGGCGACCTCGGGAAATGCCGCGTTCCAGAAGATGCGGCCTTCGACCATTTCCATGACGAAGAACCATGTGCCAATGACCGCATCATCGGCGCACAGGCCATATACCTTAGCGACCGGAAAGCCCGCAGCACCGAGCTTTGAAAGCACGAGCGCTTCGCGGTCGACGGCGTGAGCGCCGGGCAGGAGCTCGCCGGGCGGCTTGCGACGCAGGACGTATTTCCGCGCGGGCGTGATCAGCTGGTAGGTCGGGTTCGATTGACCGCCCTTGAATTGGCGGACTTCCAGCGGGCCCTGGTAACCCTCGACATTGACTGCCATCCACGTCGCCAGCGCGGCCTCGTCGAAGCCGTAGCCCTCGCGGACCGGATCGGTGCCCGAATTGGCAGCGGTCAGATCGCTCATTGCGCCAAGTGTCCTTGGCCCTGCTTCCAGTCGCGCTTGATCTTCTTGGCGAGGCTCCATTTGTGGACCTCGGTCGGGCCATCGTAGATGCGAAACGCGCGGATCTCGCGGTAGACCTGCTCGACGATCGTCTTGTCGGTGACGCCGAGCCCGCCCATGACCTGGACGCAGCGATCGGCGATGCGCTGCAAGGCCTCGCTGACCGCAACCTTGGCCATCGAGCTTTCCGCCGTGCCGAGCGAGCCCGTGTCTAGAACGCCCGCGCACCAGTCGATCATCAGCTCGCATTGCTTCAATTCGATCAGGTTCTCTGCGAGCATGAAGCCGACCCCTTCGTGGTCGATCAGCGGCTTGCCGAAGGCCTCGCGGCGGCAGGCATAGTCGGTGGCGATCTCCTGCGCGCGGATGCAGCAACCGAGCCAGCGCATGCAGTGCGACAGGCGCGCAGGGGAGAGGCGCACCTGGGCATATTTGAATCCTTCGCCGGCCTCGCCCAGCATCTGGTCGGCGGGCACGCGCAGGCCGTCAATCGTCAGCGTGGCGTGGCCGCCGGGCATCGAGTTGTCGATCGTGTTCGGGATGCTTTCGATGCGGATTGCCGGATCGGGTAGATCGACCAGGAACATGCAGGCGCCCTCCTCGGCTTTCGCCATGACGATGCCGACCTTGGCGCCGAGGAAGCCGGTGATGAAGGTTTTGCGCCCCTCGACTAGCCAGTAGTTGCCGTCGCGGCGGCACGTGGTCTTCATCATCGACGGGTCGGACCCTGCGCCCTGCCAGTCGGCCGGCTCAGTCATCAGGAAGGCCGAACGGGCGCGGCCTTCGACCAAAGGCTTCAGGAACTTCTCCTGGATCGCGGGACTGCCGACCTTGCCGAGCAGGTACATGTTGCCTTCGTCGGGAGCGTTGGTGTTGCAGGCGAGCGGCCCCAGCGGGGACAGGCCCGAGCGGATCAACACGATCGCGGTCTCGCGCTGGCTCAGGTGGCCGCCGCCCGCCAGGATATGCGGGCTGAGCACGCCGGCGGCGCGGGCCTTCTCCTTCATCTCGAAGACCAGCGCGTCGGTCGGCGCCCCGTGATGGTCGCGGCGCGGATCCTGCTCGTAGGGCACGACAACTTCACGGACGAAAGCCTCGACCTTGTCGGCAATTTCCATGGCACGCTGCGTCATAGGGCCAAAGTTCTCACAAGGATTGTCCATCGTCGATAGTGATGACCGAGCCCGTCATCGCGGACGAGGCGTCGGAGCAGAGGTGGAGCACCATCGCGTCGAGAGATTCGATCGGTTGCAGGCGCTTGCGCGGGAAGCTGGCGATCTGCGCCTTGCCGCCCTCGCTGGCGAACCATTCGCCCGCCATCTCGGTCAGGATGAAACCGGGCTGGATGACGTTGACGTTGATCCCGCTACGCAGCCATTCGCCCGCGAGGTTGCGCCCGAGGCTCGCCACCGCCGCCTTGCTCGCGCAATACATGACCTCGCCTTTGATCGGCGCTTCGGCACCGAACGAGCCAATGAAGAGGATGCGCCCCTTACCAGTTTCTCGGCTACCGGAGGCGATGAGGCGCTTGGCACCTTCGCGCGCTGTCAGGAAGGCGCCGAGGACATTGGTATCGAGGATGCCGGCCAGGGCCTCAGCGCCAATTTCGATCGAGCGGCCAGGCGACGATACTCCGGCATTGGCGATTATCGTGTCGATGGTACCGAGCGCGGCCTCTGCCGCATCATAGCCTGCGCGGACCGAGGCCTCGTCGGTAACGTCCATCGCGATCGCGACTGCTTCGCCCCCCACCGCGCGCAGTTCCTCCGCCAGCTCTTTTACGCGCTCTTTGCGACGCGCCGCGAGAGCCACCCGCGCGCCTGCGCGCGACGCGAGCCGGGCGAAGTGCGCGCCAAAGCCCGAGGAGGCTCCGGTGATGAGTACCGCGCGCCCGGAGAGTTCGTTCATCGATTTTCCTTATCCGTTCGCGCAGCGATTTGCCCGGTGATCAGAACACTTCGTACATTAAGGCGGCCCGCCGGCTGGGATCGTCGATACGCCCGACTTCGTCACGGGCAATCGTTGCCATCCCCTCGGCGTCGCTGCAGCTGTGAAGGAAAGCGAAACGATCTGCCCAGGTGAGATTGTCGTATGCATCGTATTCCACTGGAGAAACGCCAAACGCCGCGGCCGCTTCATCGCTTGCGGTTTGGTCGACATGAACTTGGTCGTAGGCCAACAAGCCTTCTCCAAGGACGGGGATCGCGATCTTCGAGTGTTGGTTGAACCACCACTCACGAAATTTCTGAGAGGTCGTGCCAGGGAAACGCCGGAACGCCAGCGACAGAACAGTGCCCCCTTGTCGCACCGGCACCATGGAGAACATCGGCCCGATCATGATCTCAAGAGAGGACGGCTCCGCCAGTTTTTCGAGCAGTGGCCGCAGGCCGGCAACGAATGCGGGCACCTCCGTCAACTGGGTCTCTGCAAATGTTGCTTCGACAGCACCATCCACGCGTCGCCCACCCGTGACGAGATCGGGATGGAGATCGGCCACCCCTATGCGAAGCGGCATTGCCTGCGCAGCCGCGCGGATGGGGTCGCCGACGCGCTTGAGCCCCTCTTCTAGCGCCGGAATATCCCCGCCGCGCGCATCGAACATCAGTGCAAGGCGCCAATAATCAGGCACGGCAATCCTCTCAAAACCGCCGGACACGGCGCAAAATCCCTTGCTGCCTATGCCGCACATCAATAAAATGCAACGATGCAATTACTTTATTGCATCACGGTTCCGATTCATCTTAGGGCCGCATTTGAAGAGCGGAAACTGGCACGCAGATCGAGCGTCGCGACACATCCTTGCGAAGCTCCCCGCGCCCCAATCGTCCGACGGACACGAGCAGGAGAGTATTGATGGCGACTGCAGCAACCCGGCGTGGCCATGTCCGCAATCCACGAGCCTTGTTCATCGGGGGCATCTGGGTTGAGCCTTCCGCACAAACGACGTTCGACGTAGTCGACAGCGCTACCGAGGAGGTATTTCTCGCGGTAGCCGAAGCACAGGCTCAGGACATCGATGACGCCGTTGCCGCAGCGCGCCAAGCCTTCGATGCTGGTCCGTGGCCGCGGATGAGTCCGGTGGAACGAGGCGTCTGGCTGAACCGGCTTGCCGATGCATGGGAGGCGCGCAGTGAAGCGCTGGCAGATACCTGGGCCCTCGAATCGGGCGTGCTGCGCTCGCTCTCGCTCCACGCCGCCAAGGGTGTGGCGGAGGTTTTTCGCTACTACGCGGGCCTGGGCGAGAGTTTCGCATGGGAGGAGAAGCATACTTCGACGATGGGACAGCCCGCCCTGCTGGTGCGCGAACCGGTGGGCGTGGTCGCGGCAATCATTCCCTGGAATGCGCCCCATTCGCTGATGGCCTATAAGGTTGCGGCCGCGCTCATCGCCGGTTGCACCGTCATCATCAAAGCGTCGCCCGAAGCGCCGGCCTCGCCCTATTTCATGGCAGAGATCTGCGAAGAGGTCAGTCTGCCCGCCGGTGTTGTCAACGTGCTCACGGCTGACCGCGATGTGTCGGAGCTTCTGGTCCGCAATCCTGGCGTCGACAAAGTGAGCTTCACCGGATCGACAGCTGCAGGCCGCAAGATCGCGGCGATCTGCGGCTCGCGGATCGCCCGTGTCACGCTCGAACTTGGCGGAAAATCGCCGGCGTTGATCCTTGACGACTATGATGTCGGCAAGGCGGCAACCTCGATAGCGCGCTATGCCCCGCTCATGACCGGACAGGTCTGCTCGTCTTTGACCCGCATAATCGTCAGCGCGAAGCGCCACGATGAATTCCTCGATGCGCTCTCCAGCGCGTTTGGAAGTCTGAAGGTTGGTGATCCGTTCGATCCGGAGAGCCAGATGGGGCCACTGGCAATGGAACGTCAACGCGATCGGATCGAGAGCCTCATCGCGCAGGCGAAATTGGAGGGCGCCCGGCTCGCGACCGGCGGCGGACGTCCATCACATCTCAATCGCGGATATTTCATCGAACCGACCGTGTTCGGCAACGTCGACAATAATTCGACCATCGCGCGCGAGGAGATTTTCGGTCCTGTTTTGAGCGTGATTCCCGCCATGAGCGAGGAACAGGCGATCGAGATCGCCAACGACACGATCTACGGTTTGAACAGCACCGTTTTCACCAACGATCCCGAACGCGCCTATGCTGTCGGCCGCCAGCTCCGTGCCGGCACAGTGGGTCACAATGGATTCAAGACAGATTTCGGCATCGCATTCGGCGGTTTCAAGCAATCGGGTCTTGGCCGAGAGGGCGGGATCGAGGGGCTGCACCCCTATCTCGAGGCAAAGACCATGATCTTCGAAAGTGCGCCTCGCGCGGCGCTGTAAGATGGCACGGGTGGCGCGAGAAATCGAAACAGATGTTGTTATCATCGGGGCGGGATTCAGCGGACTTTACGCCCATTACCGCCTTCGTAGCCTGGGCTTGTCCCTGACAGGATTCGAGGCGGGCCCCGATGTCGGTGGGGTCTGGTACTGGAACCGATACCCTGGCGCTCGCTGTGATGTCGAAAGCCTCGATTATTGCTATTCCTTTTCCCCTGACCTTCTCGACGAGTGGCGCTGGAGCGAGCGCTATGCAACCCAGCCCGAAATCCTCAGCTACATCGAACATGTCGCCCAGCGGTTCGACCTGCGCCGCGACATTGCCTTCGATGCCAGAGTGGTCTCGGCCCGATACGACGAGCGCGCGCAGCGCTGGACCGTCGAGACCAATCGCGGTCACCGGGTCTCGGCGCGTTTCGTCATTGCTGCCAGTGGTTGTCTGTCCGAACCCAAAGCGCCCGAATTCGAGGGCCTGGAGGATTTCGCCGGGCAATGGGTCCAAACATCGCTTTGGCCAGCCGAAGACGTGCAGTTTGCCGGCAAGCGCGTCGCCGTGATCGGCACCGGTTCGTCGGGTATCCAGTCGATACCGTTGATTGCGCAGACAGCGGGACATCTTACGGTGTTCCAGCGCACGCCAAACTACACGCTGCCCGCCCGCAATGCTCCGATCGATCCTGACTATGAGGCACGGGTGCGCGCCGACTACACGGCGCATACGGCGCGCAATAAGCTGACCAAGGGTGGTACGCAGTCGCGCCTTGCCACTGGGCTTTCCATTCATGAAGTTCCCGAGGATGAGCGGGCCAACGCCTTCGAGCACGCATGGTCTTTCGGCGGCCCCGGCATGCAGGTGCTGTACCGCGACATTCTTGCCGAGCTGCCGGCGAACGAAATTGCCGCCAATTTCGTCGCCTCCAAAATCAGCAAAATCGTCAGCGATCCCAAGACAGCGGCTTTGCTCACCCCGCGCGACTACCCTTTCGCCGCCAAACGCCTGTGTCTCGACACCGACTATTTTGCGACCTTCAACCGCGACAATGTCGAGCTCGTGGACATCAGCAGCACGCCGATCGAGCGCATAACTCCCGGCGGCGTGCAAGTTGGCGCCCGGGAGTATCCGGCTGATCTGATCGTCTTCGCCACTGGTTTCGACGCCATGACGGGCTCGCTGCTTGCTATGAACATTGTCGGACGCGGCGGCCTAACGCTGCGCGAGCATTGGCACGATGGTCCCACCAATCATCTCGGCTTGATGATGGCGGGGTTCCCTAATCTTTTCACTGTCAATGGGCCGGGAAGCCCTTCGGTCCTGGTGAACATGCTGGTGACAATCGAGCATCACGTCGACTGGATTGCGCAGTGCATTGCCCACCTGCTCGGCCGCGGACTGGCAACTATCGAGCCAGACCGGCAATCCGAAGCGGCATGGTCGGAAGAAGTGCAGGCGGTCGGCGCCAAGACGCTCTATCCGCGAGCCCGGTCCTGGTACATGGGCGACAATGTGCCTGGCAAACCGCGCAAGTTCTTGGCCTATGCGGGTGGTTTCGACAATTACGCCGCGCGGTGCGCCGAAATCGCAAACGATGAATATCGGGGCTTCAACGTCGAGCCTGCTGCCGAAATTGGCTCCGGGCAAGATCAACCCAATGGCGGGGCGCTCAAATGACCGGGAAACTCGATGGGCGGCGCATCGTGATCACCGGGGCAGCCAGCGGGATGGGTCGCGCAATCGCCGTCTTGTTTTCGCAAGAAGGCGCCGCCTTGGCGCTGCTGGACAGGAACGAGGAAGGCGTCAAAGCAGTCGCTGCGTCTCTGTCGGCACGCGCCTACGGCTGCGACGTGGCCGACCGGCAAATGGTCAACCAGGTTGTAGAGGCCGCGGGGATGGAACTGGCCGGTCTCGACGGCGTCATCAATGCTGCCGGTATCCTCGACATCACGCCGTTCGGCGATCTCGACCCGGACAGCTGGGACCGCATGATTGGGGTCAACTTGAACGGCCCCTTCAATGTAACAAAGGCGGCGTTGCCGTTTCTGCGGCAGGCAGACCAGGCGACAATCGTGACGATCGCATCGGTCAGCGCGCTCATGCCCATGCCCGGGACCACTGGCTACTCGGCGAGCAAAGCCGGCGCTGCGATGTTCACCAAATGCCTGGCTATGGATCTGGGCCCCAACATCCGCGCCAACAGCATCTGCCCGGGCGTGATCAAGACCGAGATGACCCGTTTCCTCTGGGAGAATCCGGAACACACAGCGCGTGCAACAGAACGGGTAGCGCTCAAACGCCTAGGGGAAACCGAAGACGTTGCCCGTGCGGCCTTATTTTTCAGCACTGAGGATTCCGGTTTTACGACAGGCACCGAACTTCCCGTCGATGGAGGCTTTTCATGGCGCTAGGCGCCTCACGGAATGAAGGTTCGCGTCCTGTGCCCCAGAGGGTCAATTAACAGGCGATCGCCAGGACCAAGGTCCGCTCCGAGCCGGGCATAGAGCCCGGGGGCTCGCCCGAGACGAGAGGAGACGATATGTCGCAGGATCCCAGCCGTGTCCCGGTTATCGTGGGGGTGGGCGAGATCAACGATCGGTCCGGCGGCGGCGAGGAAGCACTCGACTCGCTGCAGCTCATGCTCGCGGCCTTGGCGGCGGCAGACCACGATGCCGGCGAAGGCTGGTTGGCACGCTGCGAGCGGATCCTTGTCGTCCCGCAACTCTCTTTCAGTGAGATCGACATACCCCTGTCGCTCTCCACTGCGACCGGTCTGGATTTGTCGGCCGTCCAGCAAGCAGACGTAGCTTCGGGAGACACGCCTGTGCGCCTTTTGAACGATGCTGCCAACGCGATCAGTCGAGGCGAAGTGGCGGCCTGCGCCATCGTCGGTGCCGAGGCCATGCGGACCGCTCTGCGCGCCGGAAAACCCCTTTTCCCCAATGCGCAGAAGAACGCGTCAGACCTGCGGCGTCGCTACAGTTTGTTTCAGCCGGTCGAAGTCTATCCCTTTTACGAGAACGCGATGCGCGCGGCCGAAGGGCTGTCGCTCGCCGAGAGCCAAGCGGAAACTGGCCTGCTTTGGTCGCTCATGTCCCAGGTCGCTGAAAACAGCCAGGGGGCCTGGCTGCGCAGCCGCAAGTCGCCCGCCGAGATTGTCGAGCCTAGTGCGGACAACCGCCCGATCGCGTTCCCCTACACGAAGCTGATGGTCGCCAACGCGTCGGTCAACCAGGGCGCAGCAGTGATCGTCACGAGCCTGGCTGCGGCAAGGAAGGCAGGCTTGCCAGAGGACATGCTGGTCCGCATCGGCGCGGGCGCGGCGGCACATGAAGCGCATGAAGCGATGGCTCGATCCGATTGGACCGTCCCAACGGGCATGCGGGTCGCCATCGAGCAGGTCCTGTTACGCAATGGCCTGACAACCTCCGATATTGACCACGCCGAGCTCTACTCGTGCTTTCCCTGCGTCCCGAAGATGGCGCGACGTGTGCTGGGATGGCCGGCGGACCGACCCGCAACAGTCCATGGCGGCCTTACCTTCGGCGGCGGCCCTGTCGCGAACTACATGACCCATGCCATCGCCGCGATGGTACGAAAACTGCGTGTGGATGGCCGGACGGGCCTTCTCTTCGGCAACGGCGGCTTTTGCGAGCACAACCACTGTATAGTGCTGTCACGCGATCTGCTGACCGATAGTCCCCTTCCCCAGGACTACGATGCGCAGGCGTTCGCAGACGCTCGGCGTGGGCCGATCCCTTTGCTCAGCGATATGGTCGAAGGCGATCTCGTGGTCGAGACATACACCGTTCTTTACGACCGGGATGGAAGGGCGCGCCAGGGCATCGTGCTATCGCATGGACTTGGGGGCGAGCGAGTGATCGCCCGCGTGGACAGAGAAGACATTCGGTCGCTGACTTACCTCACCGACGGCATCACCGAGCCCATTGGCAACCCTGGAAACAATCGCCGACTAGGCGAGGTGCTTGTCTGGAGTGCTCCATGAGCAAGTCACCCTCTCAGACGCAGGCCCTGCGCCAACTGTTCTCATCGATGGATGTGGCGCTCGTCGGAGCTTCCGAACGCTCCGCGTGGAGCCACATGATCATGCGCCGTTTCCGTGACTTCGGTCATCAGGGGCGGGTCTACGCGGTAAACCGGGAGGGCAAGCCAGCGCACGGACTTCCAGGCTACCGGTCCTGCTGCGAGATCCCCGAAACACCCGGTACGGCTATCATTTTCGTACCCGCGCAAGCCGTGGCTGGAGTGCTGGAGGAAGTGGCCGATGCCGGGATTCCCAGCGCGGTCGTCCTGAGTTCGGGTTTCGCGGAAGCAGGAGCAGAAGGTCAAAAGCTCCAGGACGAGCTGGTCGAAATCGCAGAGCGACGCGGAGTGACCTTGTTTGGCCCCAATTCCCTTGGTTTTGCGAACATCGTCGGCGGCGCGGTCGCGACGGCGATCGGGACGCGCATTCCCGTTCTCGAAGGGGCGATCGGGGTGGTCTCCCAGTCAGGAGCCGTTGCCAACGAGATCGGCAAGTTCGCGCACCAGCAGGGGATCGGCCTCAGCTTCATCTGCGCCACGGGCAACGAAGCGATGGTCACGCCCGCCGACGTCATCGACTACTTGGTGGATGATCCGGCCACCCGCGTCATCACAGCTTATATTGAGGCTGTCAGCGCAACCGATTGCCTCGCCGCGGCAGCGCGGCGCGCCTTGGCCAGCGCCAAGCCCATTATAGTCCTCAAGGTGGGGTCGAGCAGCATTTCCGCCGACGTCGCAAAAGCGCACACCGGCGCCATGGTCGGTGACGATCGCGTGTTCGACGCCGCCTGCCTGAAATGGGGAATAATTCGGGTTCGCTCGATTGAGGAAATGATGGTGACGGCAGCGCTGATCGAAGCGGCCGGACCTCTTGAGCGTCAAGGCATTGCGCTCGCCTCGGTTTCGGGCGGGGGTTGCGGGATGTTCGCCGATCTTGCCGAACAGCACGGTGTGCCGATTCCGGCATTCGCTCCGCAGACCTGCACGAAACTCGCCGCTGCGCTGCCTTCCTTCGCCTCAACTCTCAATCCGCTGGATATGACCGGGGTGGTGCTCCAGGCCCCCTCCCTATGGACCAAGATCCTGCCCATCTTGTTCGACGATCCCGGAATCGGACTGGTCGTGACACTCATCGCCATGCCCGGAACCGAGGCAGAGATGCCGACCTGTCAGACGCATTGGCCGGTCATTGCCCAGGCCTACAGCAATGCAGGCAAGCGCCCGATGCTTCTTAGTCAGGTGATCCAGCCCATGGGCCGCGAAGCGCGCGAGGTCGCTGAGGCTAGCGGCCTGCGCGACATCATCTTCGGCATGGATTTCGGCACGCGTGCGCTGGGCCACCTGGCATCTTGGTCGCGGCGGCTTGGCAAGGGGAACGTCCCTAGGCAGGATGTCCAAGTTCTGGATATTCCACCGAGGCTCGCCGGGGAGCGAGCGGCGCTTGATTTCCTCGCCAGCAGAGGCGTTCCCGCCATCCCGGGAATCGTGGTGCAGAACGCCGAGGAGGCCCTCCGCGCCGCAGACACATTTGATAGCTCGGTTGTTTTGAAGATTGCCTCGCCAGATATCGCACACAAGTCCGAGATTGGCGGGGTGCGGCTCGACGTCGCCCCTTGTGACGCCGGCCAGGTGCATGACGAGATCCGCCGCACTGTCTCTCGCGTCCTGCCAGGTGCGCGCATCGAGGGAATTATCGCCTCCCCCATGCGCCAGGGCGGTATCGAACTCTTCGTCGGCGTCGCCCGCGATCCCGACTGGGGTTTGGCCATAGTAGTCGGTCTGGGCGGGGTCTGGGTTGAAATCCTCAAGGACACCGCTGTCCGCCTGTTGCCTGTCGACAAGACGGATGCCTGCGAAATGCTGAGCTCTCTGCGCGGTGCCGCGCTGCTCGAGGGCTATCGCGGTACCCTCCCCGCCGATCTCGACCGGCTGACCGAAGTCATCGTATCTGTCGGGGACGCCGCGCTCGCACTCGGCCCGCGTCTCGCTGCGCTCGAAATCAACCCGCTGTGGGTGCACGGCGATACCATCGAGGCGCTGGTCGTCTGGCGCGAATAACGCGTTATCGACCCTTCCAAATTGGCGCCCGCTTCTCGACGAACGCCCGAGGACCTTCGCGAAAATCCTCGGTCTGACGCAGCGCGCTGAGGTGCCGCGCCACCAGGGCGCGCCCTGCGCCATCGGTCTGTCCCAGGCTCTCTCGACCGGCGGATAGGGTGCGCTGGACGGCGAGCGGCGAATTCTCGGCTATTGCTTCGGCGAGCTTGGTGGCTTCCGCCCGAGCTTGGCCAGGCGAAGTCAGCCGATTTGCCAGGCCCCAGCGAAAGGCGGCTGCCCCATCCATGGGCTCGCCGGTTGCAAGCAGTTCGCTCGCGATGTTGCGCGGCACCGTCGCGACGATGCGGTGGATGCCGCCGGCCGCGGCCATCAGACCCCGCTTGACCTCGGGAAGGCCAAATCGCGCATTCTCCGAGGCAATGAGCATGTCGCAGGCAAGCGCAAGTTCCATGCCGCCTGCCACTGCGATCCCTTCGACCGCCGCAATCCAGGGCTTTGTGCGCGTGGAGTAGACGAAGCCAGCGAAGCCGCTGCGCGAAGTTTCGAGCCCTTCCGCTTTCCCGGCAGCGACCGCACCGAGGTCCGCGCCAGCGCAGAACACCCGATCGTCGATCGAAGTCAGGATCATGACCCAGATGTCGAGGTCATTCTCCGTGCCCTCGACAATCCGCTCGAGCGCGGAGGCCATCTCGGGATTGACCGCATTGCGCTTCTCGGGCCGATTGAGCGTGACCAGGCCTACATGGGCCGACAGGCGTTCGAACAGGACTGGTCCTTCGGTCACGTTTTCAAACTGCATGTCATCGCCTTCCTGGGGGCGGCGCGTCCCGCGTGGGATCGGCCAAGAAACAATTATGCGCATTGGTAACGGGCCACGTTCGGCGCAGGACGCCGCACCAGCCTCCCGACCGCACTGCCGCCTGGCTATGCCGCTGCGGGGAGAGGCGCCGGCGCCTCCTCTTCGGAGCTGATCGGAATCCAGGCGATCAAGGCTGCAGCTGCCACGACCGCTACGACGATGTAGACGAGATATCCGTGGTAGGACCCCGTAGCGTCGAACAGGCTCCCTGCAATGACCGGCCCGATGCTCGCGCACACCGAGACGATGGCCATGAACAGCGCATAGATCGAGCCGAATACATCGCGCCCGAAGCGGCGCGCGGCGATGAATGTGATGATGTCGAGTTCCGCGCCCGAGGCGAGCCCGAGCGCAGCGACCGCCGCGATCGCGGCCGGCATCGAACCGGGAAACACCATCAGGAAGAATGCCGACAGGGCCGGCAGGAGGAATGCGACGATCCCCACGAGGCGCGTCGGCAGATGGTCGAGCAGGAAGCCTGTCGCCAGCCGTCCGATTACCGAGAAGACACCGATAAGTCCGACGATACCTGCGGCGGTTCCAAGCGTCATACCGCCACTCTTGAGCAGAGGTGCCAGATGCACGGAAAGGCCAAAATAGGCGCTGGCGAACAGTCCAGCGGCAAGCACCAGCCCGATGAAACTACGTGATCGGAGGGCAGGACCGTAGGGCCTTTTCGTTCGCTTCGGCCGCGCATTCACAGCGCGATCGCTGGCGCCGAAGAAGAAGGCAAGCGTCAGGGGAATGGCGACTACGGCCCAGGTCCAGGCCATTGCCGGAAAGGCCAGGCGCCACCCAAGTTTCCCGATAAAGAGCGCCGCGAGTTGGGGCCAGACAAAGCTGCCCAGGCCCAGCCCGGCCAGAGTTACCGCCAGAGCCATCCCGCGGGACGCCTCGAACCTGCTGATGACTGCGGCGACCCAGGTCGTCTGGCCAAGGGCAATCTGAAAAAACGCGAAGAACACGCACAGTGCGGACCACTGCCAGAGCGGTCCGCTGGCAAGTCCGAGCATGGAAAAGGTCACGATGAATGGCAAGATGGCGATGAGGGCGACCCGGCGAGGCCCGATGCGATCGATCAGCCAGCCCGCCGCAGGGCCAAGAAACAATCCAAGCCCCATCATCATCACGAAGGTCGAGGAGAACTGAGCTCTGCTCCAGCCGAAGGCGCTCGTCATCTCCTCCATGAAGACGCCGCTCGAGAAAGCGAACATGGCTCCGCTCGAGATGCCCACCATCGAGGCGAGCGGTAGTGGCCACATCGTCGCCCATTCCTGCCGCGCCGTCAGTGTTCCCATGCGATCCTCTTCTCGGTGTGGCAAATTACAGGGACGATTGGTTCGGCATGGGCTCCAGTCCGGTCAGGCGGGCGCATATTTTTGGCGCAACGCTTTCTTGTCGGGCTTGCCGACGGGCGTGACGGGAAGCGCGTCGACGAAGTCGACGCTTTTGGGTGCCTGCACAGCACCTTTTCGCTCGCGTACGGCAGCAATCAAAGCTTCGGCGGTGACAGTGGCGCCCGGCTCGAGCACCACCACGGCCTTCACGGCCTCGCCCCATTTGGGATCTGGCACCCCGATAACGGCAGCCTGGCGCACGCCGACCTGGTCGACCAGTACGTCCTCGACCTCGCGGGCGTAGACGTTGAAGCCGCCAGTGACGATCATGTCTTTCTTGCGGTCGACGATGCGCAGAAAGCCGTCCGCGCTCCGGACCGCGACATCCCCTGTGTGCAACCAGCCGCCTTCGAAAGCCGCAGCGGTCTCCTCCGGCTTGCCCAGATAGCCGGACATCAACAAGGGACCGCGAACGCAGATTTCGCCCGGTGTTCCGTCAGCGACCTCGTTCATGCTGTCGTCCATGAGCGCAACATGCACGAGCGAGGTTGGGCGTCCGCAACTTGCCAGCCGATCAGGTTTAGTCACGTCGTGCTCACTGCGGCGCATCACCGTCACCGACATCGGGGCCTCAGCCTGACCGTAAAACTGGAAGAAGACCGGACCGAACCTCTCGATCGCGTGCCTGAGCCGAGCCGCCGGAAAGGCGGCAGCGCCATAGAAAACGACTTCAAGGCTCGACAGATCGAATTCGCCGAACCTGGGGTGGTCCATGATCGCGATAACCATGGTCGGCACCAGGAGAACGGAAGTAATGCGATGTTCCTCGATCGCCTGCATCGTGGACACCGGGTCGAAGCCCGGCATGACCACCATGAAGCCGCCCTTCGAGAGGACCGTGGTCAGGACAGCGGCGCCCGAATGACTGAGCGGCGCGCAGATAAGATGCCGAATTTCGGCCGGCCACTCCCATTCCAGTAATTGGATCATCGCCGAGGTCATCGCAGACTGGTGGGAGCACATGATGCCTTTTGGCTTGCCCGTGGTCCCGCCCGAATAGGCAATGCGGAAGAGAGCCGCCGGATCCGCGGGCTTCGCGGCCAGGGGCTGGGGCTCGTAGGTCTGGCTAGCCTCGACGATGTCGCGCCCGACACTGCCCTCGCCCATGGCCAGGAAGTGCCTGAGCCGGGGCGCCCGCTGTTTGAGCGCCGCCGCGATAGGCTCATAGAGTTCCGCATCGTAGACCAGCGTATCGATGCCGGCATCCTCGATGACATAGAGATAGTCTTCGACCGAGCCCATGGGATGAAGCGTCGTCAGGACGATACCGGCAAAGCCGAGCCCGTTGGTGGCATAGAGCACCTCCACCCGGTTGCGGGCGAGCACCGCCGCGCGTTTCGGCGCCGGATCGAGGTTCTCGAAAAGTTGCTGGAAGCGGCTGATGGAGTCGCGCATCCCGCCCGCTGTGACGCGCTCACCATCGACGCCAATAAGCACCAAGCGATCGAGATCGCGCGACAATGCGTGGGCGACGAGATCGCCAGTGGTGATCGCTTGGTGCAGAAAATCACTCATCACACGGCTCCGCTGCCTGCGCCCCTCTCCCGGGCTCTGGCGGAAAGTCCACCTCAGCCCGCAAGCAGGCATGGACGATGCGCGCGCGAAAAACAATGCAATTCATGCGATGCATTCGGTGCGCGCAAACACCGCTATTCGCCAGGCCATCCCCTGTCTGGGCAGCAATCGCCCGAATGGTCCATTTGCGGAGGTCGCGACAATATATTTTAGAATTGCGCGTGATGCATTGCGATAGTTCGCTCGACATCTATAAGGCAGGCAGGTCCTTTCGGGACAGCCCTCCACCCCGCGATCGCAAAGGCCTCCAGGTCCAATGCACCCCAGAATTCACGCCCAGAACTTTCCCGAGAAGGCCGCCGTCATCATGGCGGACACGGCCCAGACCGTGACCTATCGCGAGCTTGAGGAACGCGCCAATCGCGGTGCCCGAGCCCTGCGCGCGCTGGGTCTTTGCAGTGGCGATACGTTAGCGCTGGCGTCAGACAACCGGGCCGAGATATTCGATATCTATTGGGCGGCGCAGCGTGCGGGCCTTATCCTGGTGCCCCTCTCTGCCCGGCTCAAGACCGACGAGATCTCGTACATCGTCAACGACAGTGAAGCCAAGGCGCTCGTGGTCTCCGATGCGCTCGCTGGTACCGTCCGCGAAGTCGCAGCCCATCGCGAAGCCATGCCTGGACTGGTCCATATCGTCACAATCGGCGCGGTGGCTGGCCATCTGGATTGGCTGGTGCTTTGCAGCGTGCAGGCGTCGTCTCCGATCGATGACGAGCAGATCGGCGGAAGGATGGCCTATTCATCGGGAACGACGGGCCGGCCGAAGGGAATCCGGTTCGCGCCGGGTTCGGGAACACCGATCCAGCCAAATCCTGGCGCTCAACTGTTCGGACGGCTTTATGGGGTCGGTGCGGACACCGTCTATCTCTCGCCCGCTCCACTGTACCACAGCGCTCCGCTGGGCTTTACCGCCGGCATCCAGGCCCTGGGCGGCACCACTGTGGTCATGCCGAAGTTCGAGCCAGAAAAATTCCTCTCCGCCATCGAGCAATACGGGATCACCGCGGTGATGGTCGTCCCGACGATGTTCATCCGTCTTCTGAGACTGCCGCAGGACGTAAGGAACCGGTACGATCTCTCGCCACTCAAGAGGGTCATCCACGCCGCCGCCCCCTGCCCCATTCCCGTGAAGCACGCGATGATCGACTGGCTTGGCCCGATCATCGACGAATTTTACGCCGGCTCGGAGGGCAATGGCCATGTCACGATCAGCAGCGAGGAATGGCTGCGTAAGCCAGGGTCGGTCGGCCGCGCAGTCATTGGCGAGATCCATATCTGTGACGACGACGGCAACGAGCTTCCGGTCGGCGAAACCGGGACAATCTACTTCGGTGGCGGCAAGCCGTTTCGCTACCACAACGACCCAGCCAAGACCAAGGCGACGCAAAATGCGCTGAACCCCGATTGGACCACAATGGGCGATGTCGGAAGCGTCGACGACGACGGCTATCTCTTTCTTTCGGATCGCAAGGATTTCATGATTATCTCTGGCGGGGTCAATATCTACCCGCAGGAGGTGGAAAACCTGCTGCTAAGCCATCCCGCGGTTGCGGATGCGGCAGTCTTCGGCGTGCCACATCCCGACTTTGGCGAAGAGGTGAAGGCCGTGATTCAGCCTGCGCACTGGGCAGCTGCCAGCGACACCCTTGCCCAGGAACTGATCGGGTGGTGCCGCGAGCGACTGGCAGACGTCAAATGTCCGCGAAGCATCGACTTCGAGAAGGAGCTGCCTCGCGCGGAAACAGGCAAGCTTTACAAAAAGGAGCTGAAGGACCGGTACTGGCCTGCCAGCTAGTGGCCTATTCGCGCGGCGCGCGCTTCTGTTCGATCTCTTCCAGCACCTGCCAGATGCGTTGATTGAAAGCCTGCGCCTCGGGATTTGCCCTCATCTCGATAGCGGCATGGACTTCGACGAGCAGAGCACGCAGCCGATGGTTCTCGGCATCAAGGACACTGATTTTCAGACCAGGGTTCGCGGCGGCAGCGCAAGCGGCCAACCGCGTTGCCATGGGACGGTCTACCAAAGCCACGGCCTCGCCGAGAAGATCGCGGATCGCGGCATTCTCGTTGTGTCGCAGCTCGGCGGCATCATCGACCCAATTCGCGCAGATGTTGAGCAGTCCGCCGGCCAGCCGCGCCGATTGGGCGGCAAAATCGCTTTGCAGCTCAGGCGAGACCCGCTCGCGAAACATCTGACCGATCCGATGAAGCGAGGCTTCGAGCGTCAGCTTCATGCGATTGCTCCCAGCTCGCGCAAGAGCGCCAGCATTTGCTTACGGTGAAAATGGCCAGCCCTGATACCCGACAGGGCAACGGTCATCTCGTAGCTCGCGCCTGAGGCAACGCTCGCCTCGGCCGTCGTCCAGATGGCGCAGGCCTTTACGGCCGAAAACAGCCGCCACCACCCAAGCACCGAGCGGTCCAGCGAACAGCCACTGGCCTGTTCCCAAAGGCCCAGTCCCTGCTCCAACGGATAATGGCGCGTAATCGGCCAAAACGGATCGATAGCCCAGGCTATGTCCTCCATGGGATCCCCGATGTGGCACATCTCCCAGTCGAGTATCGCGCTAATTCGCCCATCCTGCGTAAACAGGAAATTGCCCGACCGGTAATCACCATGGACAATGGCCGGCTTCGCTGGCTCGGGCGGCGGGTTGCGCCGCAGCCAGCGTAACGCTCCGCGGACGATGGGTTCGATCACCCCCCTCGCCCTCATCGAGGATTGCCTCCCAGCGATCGAGCTCGAGCGACCAAAAACCTTTGCTTTCATTCCCGTTGCGCAAGCGGTCAAGGCCGACGGCACGATGGTCGATTGCGGCCAGCCGGCCCATGATCGTCCAGAAATGCCGGCCGACCTCTTCGCCGTGACCATCATAGGGATCGCCGGCACCGTAGGGATTTCCAGGTTTGCCTGGGCAAAGGTCCATTATGAAGAAGGGACGCTCCAGCCATTGGGAGTCCAGTTCCAGGAAATAGACCGCCGGGATGGGAATCCCCTGACCCGCGAGCGCCTTGTATACCGTATATTCGAGATCGCGTTCGGCCACCACCAGACCGGCGGCGGCATCTCGGCGCAGGATCAGGGAACGTTCGATGTTCTGCCCGTCCTGAGTCCAGCGTGCGCGAAACCGAAAGGTCTCCTGGCTGCTTCCTCCGTAGATCCTCGCGAGGTCGTATACTTCGACATCATCAACGCCGGGCATTTGCGCGGTCAGGTAGTGTGCGAGGCGATGCTCCATCACGCCGGGATTCCCTTGTTGAAGCAGTTGCCGCTGCGAAAATCGCCGGCTGCGGCGCCCAGCTGGGCCGGTTCGATCATCCACATTCTCCCGTGCCCGGGTCGCTTTCCGACCGAGGTCGTTTCGCGAGGCACCGTCAGGCGTTGAACATGATTACGGAGCGGGCAAGCTCACCCGTGCGCATATCGGCAAAGGCCTCATTGATTTCGGCGAGCGGCCGGCGCCGCGATACCATTTGATCGAGGTGAAGCCGGCCCGTCATGTAGAGATCGACGTAGCTGGGAATATCGATCGCAGGTCGCACCCCGCCCATCATGGAGCCCTGCACCCGCTTTTCGCGAAGAAACGCAAGGGCGGGCAATTCGAGCATCGTATCGAAGCGTGCCGCGCCGACGATCGTCTCGAGTCCGCCCTTTGCGAGCATGGCGAAGCCTTGCTCGATGGTCTGCTTGAGGCCGATTGCCTCGATCACATGATCGACGCCGCGCCCTTGCGTCAGGGCCATGACCTGCTCGACGACGCTTCCCTGCGTTCCATCGATCGCATCTGTCGCACCGAAAGTGCGTGCGAGGTCCAGTTTCGACGCAACCTGATCGATGGCGATGATCCGCCCTGCCCCGACAACCGCTGCGGCGTTTATCGCGGCCAGGCCGACGCCGCCGCAGCCGATCACCACCACGGTTTCTCCGGATTTCACTGCCGCACTGCGGGTCACCGCACCGAAGCCAGTGGTGACCCCGCAACCAATCAGACAGGCGCGGTCGAAGGGCATGTCGCGGCGAATGGCAACGCAGCCACTTTCATGGACCAGGATTTGCTCGGCGAAGGCTCCCATGTTCATGAAGGCCGCGAATTGCTCCTTGCCCTGGTAGAGGCGCGGGGGTTCATCCGCGGCGCGGGCAGCCTCGGCGGTGTTACAGCGGTGTGTATTACCGCCATGACACTGCTCGCAGTGACCACAGTGAAACGTGAGGCACACCACAACATGGTCGCCGGGACGCACTGCCCTCACTTCCGGGCCCACCATCTCGACAACGCCAGCCGCTTCGTGGCCAAGCACCGCCGGCAGCGGGTGCTGAAGGTCGCCAGTCAGGATGTGGAGATCAGAATGGCAAACACCCACGGCCTCGAGGCGCACCAGTACTTCGCGCCCTTGAGGTTTGGCGATCGAGATGTCCTCGATCTCCATGCGCTGCGCAATCTCGCGCAGGACAGCAGCTTTCATTCTATCACTCCCATTTTCGCGGGGGTCGCCTACTTGATGCCGAAGCGAACGCCGGCATCGAGGCGGATCGACTGGGCATTCATGTAGGTGTTGCGGCACAGTTCGAGCGCCATCGAGGCATATTCCTCTGGGTCACCGAAGCGATTTGGAAAGGCTGTCATCGCGCTCAGGCGGTCCTTCATTTCCTGGGGCGCACGGTTCATCAGCGGCGTGCTGAAGATGCCCGGCAGGATCGTGTTGATGCGAATTCCAAAGCGCCCGAGGTCGCGCGCGATAGGCAAAGTCATGCCGGCGATCGCGGCTTTGCCGGCGGCATAGGCCGCCTGTCCCATCTGCCCGTCCTGGGCGGCGACCGACGCAGTGCAGACGATCGCGCCGCGCTCTCCATCGATGGGTTCGAGCGTGGCAGCGCCTGCCGCAAAGCGCGTGATCGTCGCGAAAGTGCCGACTGCGTTCAGGCTCACGACCCGCGCAAATTCGGCGGTCGGGAATATGCTAATGTTGCCGGTCTCGCGATCCCTGCGGATCGTGGTCACCGCGTTTCCACCGCCGGCACAAGCGATCAGAATTCGTTCCTGACCATTGGCCTCTCGCGCCCGGACAAAAGCCGCATCAAGGCTGGAGTCGGAAAGGACATCGGCCTGGCAAAAAACGGCGCCCGTGTCTGCTGCGGCCCGTTCTCCGGCCTCAGGGTTGAGGTCGAAGATGGCAACTTTAACGCCGGCCGCCCGAAGGGCGTGGACGCTGGCCAAGCCAAGACCGGATGCTCCGCCGGTCACGACTGCAGAGATGGAAGGATCGATTCGCATTGCAAGGCACCTGTTGCATTTCTTTCTGTGCGCCTTATTGCCGAGCAAGCTGCGAGGAGCAAGCTTTGCCGCAGAAGCTCAGGATTTCACCACTTTTGGCCGCTGGCCCGTTGCCTTGCCTGTCCGACTCATTTGCACCGGAGATACAAATGTTCGATTCCGACCTGCCGGCAGAAGCGATTGCCGATCCCCGCACGTTTACCGACAACTCGGCGCTACATGGATTGCTTTCAAAGCTTCGGCAGACCGATCCGCTGCCCTACATCCAGGCCGATGACTACGCGCCATTCTGGCTGGTCACCCGGCATGCCGACATCATGGCGATCGAGCGAAATGCGAAGCGCTTCATCAACGAACCGCGTCAGGCGTTGCTGCCGCTGTCGTACGAAGCGATGACGAAGAAGGCGTCGGGCGGGAAGGAGACCAAGGATTTCATGCGCAACCTCATCTTGATGGATGGCGCAGAACATCTGGCCTATCGCGAGATCACCCAAAGCTACTTCACGCCTAAAGGTCTTGAAGCGATCCTTCGGGACATCGAGGCGCTGGCCGGCGAGTTCATCGCTCGCATGGACAATGGTGCTGGCGAATGCGACTTCGCGCAAATTGCCATGCCCTTCCCCCCTGCGTGTGATCATGTCGATGCTGGGCGTGCCGCAGCAAGACGAACCAATGATGATGCGGCTCACGCAACAGACTCTCTCGAGCCAGGATCCGGAATTTCAGAAGGAAGGCGGCAACGCGCGGTCAGCGATGATGGAAATGTACGCCTATTTCCAGAATATTATCGCCGATCGGCGCAGCCAACCCAACGGCGACCTTTCCAGCGTCATTGCCAATGCGCGCGTCAATGGCGAGCATCTCTCCGACCGGGACGTCTTCGGTTATTTCAACATTATCGCTACCGCGGGGCACGACACGACGAGCTACAGCCTGACGGGCGGGCTGCTCGGCCTCCTCGAGAATCCCGAGCAGATGGCAAAGCTGCGCGCCGATCCGGCGCTTCTCCCCCTGGCCGTCGAGGAGATCTTGCGGTGGACGACACCGGTCAAGCACTTTTGCCGGACCGCCGTCGAAGACAGCGAGATCGCCGGAAAACAGGTGAAAGCCGGAGATCACCTGCTCCTTAGCTATCCCTCCGCAAGCTTCGACGAGACGGTCTACGAGGATCCTTTCAAATTCCGTGTCGATCGGCGTCCAAATCGCCACCTCGCGTTCGGCACCGGCCCGCATGTCTGCCTGGGCCAGTATCTCGCCCGCTTTGAGCTTATCTCGTTCTTCCGCGAACTGCTTGCCCGAATTGAGCATATTGAACTCGCGGGCACACCGCGCATCGTCGAAGGCAGCTTCGTGGGCGGGGTAAAATATCTGCCGGTCCGCTACCGGATGCGATGACCCAGCCGGCTCGATGGATGGGCAGGTGATGCGGGCAGCCCAGTCAAACAAGCTTCAATGCAATACGATTGATTCATTTCTATCTTGCGCCCGAGCCTTTCCGAGCCTATGACAATGAGGCCAATATATTGGCTTCTCTCCACCTCAATGGGCCAGCCGGGCAACTGGCCGGCCCGTTTTTTTTAGATCCAGCGAAGGCGGTGAGAACGTTTCTGAGTCCGCCGGATGGCTGCGGCCCAAATTGCTTTTAGCGATTGCGCGGCGGCCGCACGATTACGGCAGCACTCAGGGCTGCGTCTGCAGCTCGATCAATTGGCCCATCAAGAACGAGCCCGACACGATCACATCCTGGTAGAGGAAGCCCTGGATCAGATTGCCGACTGCCGCATCCCCATCACCAGGGCGAAAGATGCGAAGATGGAGGCGCTCCTGAAGCTTTTGCTTGAGTCCTCCATTTATCCGCTCGGCCACTTCTTCGACCGCCTGCCCGGACGGATAACGCAGCGAAAAATGGGGAACCCCAAAGGGCTTTGTCCTGGCCGCCTCACGATAGGCGTCCAGGTCGGCGGCAAAATCAGAATCGGCGGACAGGCGCCGCAGGCGATCTTCGAGCGCCAGTTGCTCCGGCCTGACCTGCGACATGTAGAAGACGTTGTTCTGCCCATTTCTGTCGTCAGGGTTGGGGTGGACCGCAAGGAAGGTATCGACGCCATCGCCCTTGAAGCCGGTGTCACTGATCGCGCAGCCAAGCGCCTCTGCCAGCTCGATCGCGAGATCGCGCTCTCCGGGGCGGTACAGGGCCTCCAGGTGGTTCAACAGCTTGCCCTGATACTGCGCGATCTGTTTCATCGGACGAAATCCCGAAAACTGTTTGCGTCTCTCAAGCGCCGATGCTCGCGGCATGCTTGGCGGCAACATAGCCCCAGACAAAGGACGGACCCACGCTGGCGCCGGCCCCGGGATAAACCCGCCCCATGACGGACGCCGTAGAAATTCCTGTGGCATATAGCCCTGGGATCACGGAGCCATCCTCGCGCAGCACGCGAGCATGGTTGTCCGTGACCACACCGCCGTAAGTGCCGACATCGCCCGGCAGGACTTCCATGGCATAGAAAGGCCCTTGGCTGATCGATCCCAGTGAAGAGTTTTCCCCGTGGTAGCTGTCGCCAAGCCACCGGTCGTAGGCGCGGTTGCCTCTTTGAAAGTCGTCATCGCTGTTCTTGGCGACGAACCCGTTGAACCGATCGACCGTTTCGCGCAGTGCTGTTGGATCCACCCCAATCGTCGCAGCGAGATCCTCGATCGTGTCGGCCTTTCTCAAGAAACCCTCCTCGAACCAGGTCGCAGGCTTTTTCGATCCCGGCATCGTGCCCGCCAGCATGTAGCTGCGCATGAATTGCTCATCCATGATCGCCCAGCTCGGGACGGCAGGGACGATCCGGTGGCGCTCCAGCATGCCCTTGCAGTAGGCCATGTAGGAGCCTGCTTCATTCATGTAGCGAGCGCCCGACTGATCGACGAGAATGCAGTGGGGCGCCGCTGTCACGCCTTGAACGACTGGCTTTATCGCCTCGTTTTCCATGCCCGGCGGAATGGCGATCTGGTTCCCCACCATCTCCTCCATCTGGGCAATCGCGGCACCGTGCCGCATCATTTCGAGGATCATCTCACCGGTATCGCCTTCGGCCGTAAGGCTCCAGTTCGACTGGGTGCCGGGCTGATACTGGTCGCGCATCGACTGGTTGCGCGCGAAGCCGCCAGCGTTGACGAGGACGCCAAGACGCGCGCCGATCCGATGGGTTCTGCCGTCTTTCAGCGTCAACACGCCTCGTGTCGCACCGTTTTCGAGGATCAGCTCGTGGACCGGAGCATCTGTGCGCAGGTCGACGCCTGCCTTGATCGAGGCCTGCAGCATTCGGCCCTGCAGCGCGGCTCCGGCCGTGACATAGTGTTTACCGGTAAGCTTTGCGCCGATGGTTCGAAGAACCATGCGCACTGCGATACGCTTCGATTCCCAAGATTGCTTGATGAAGCGCAGTTTGAGCATCTCTTCGAGAGTGCTCATCATCGACAAAAAATTGGGCCGAAGCTTGGCCTTCCATTCACCGAGTTCATTGATGTTGAACAGATCGGCAACAACCGTGCGCCCCTGTTCCGATCCGCCGGGCCGGTCATCGTAATAGTCCGGCCAATAGGACACGCGGTTGAGCTTGATCCCCTGATCGACGAGGAAGTCGACCATTTCTGGAGCTTGGGCCAGGTACGTCTCCCGGCGCTCCGCTGTCGCGCCGGGGGTGTCATTGTGATCGCCGACGACCGCATCGAGGTAGGTCTTGGCTTGCTCGAAGCTGTCCTTCACTCCGTCGCGCTTCATAAAGCGGTTGTTGGGGATCCACATCACGCCGCCCGAGCGCGCGGTCGTGCCGCCCAGGAGAGGCGTTTTCTCAAGAACGACGACCGACTTGCCTGCCGCGCGCAGCGCGAGCGCCGCACACATCGAACCGCCACCGCTGCCAACCACGACAAAGTCGAAGGTCTCGTCGAAGTTGCTCATCGGCCGCCTACTGCTTCTGCTCTGGCTTTTGCCGAACGTGCGTGCGCTTCAGTTGCCGGCTGGTGAATAGCCACTTGCCGTCGCGCTTCTCGTAGGTCTCGTGGTAGAAGCCGAAGCCGTGGATCAGGAGTTCCTCGGTCTCGGAATCGAAGATCAGGTCTTCCATTCCCCAGATGCCTTTCGCCTTCGTCGGCGATTCAAAGGTGATGTCGGGGGTATGAGAATGATGAACGGTGATCCTGCCCTTGTCGAGCAGCGCCTTCACGTTATCGATCATCTCCTGGGCACTGTTCCAACGAGGAAAGCCGTCGTTGTGCGAGACATGATCGGGTGCATGGAGCGAAAAATAGAGATCCCAGTCCTTTGTGTCACAGGCGCGATCGCGGCGTGACTTCAGTAACTTGATCTCTTCACGAGCTACAAGTTGCTCGATATCGGTCATGTCTGCCATTTCATCCGCTCCTTGTTATAGTTCAATTATCCAGCTTCGGCGGGAAATCTGCCCCCGGCGACCGCATCGTGTGGTAATATTTCAGCAGTCGGCTGGTGAAGACCCAGCGCCCGTCCCGCTTCTCGTAGGTTTCGAAGTAGTGGCCAAAGGCGCGGAACCAGTGGTCCTCCTCGCCCTGCCGCCAGATCGAGAGGCCCGTCATGGCCCAGATCCCGCGTGCCCTCGTCGCAGATTCGAATTCGATCTCTGGCGTGTGGGAGTGATGCATGGTGGTGAGGTTTTCCATGCTCTTCCGCACGTTCGCGATCATCTCGGCGGCCGTCGTCCAGCGGCCGTAATCACCGTTTTCAGAGACGTGGTCCACGGCGTGCAGCGATTCGTAGAGTGCCCAGTCCTTGGTGTCGGCGGCAAAGTCGCGCCGCGCCTTGAGCAGGCCAATTTCTTCGAGAGCCATTAGCTTCTCGATATCGGAAATGACCGCCATGTCAGCCGCGCAGCCTCGCGATGACTTCCTCGCCAAACCACTGGACGTTCTCGACGTAGGCTTGCCGGCTCGAATGAGGCGGATCGACCATTGTCCAGGTTACACCGGCCTTGGCTAGTTCGGCCACGGACTCGCAGTATTGTTCGGCGCTATCCCGGTCGCCGAATTTCAGCCGCTTGCGCGCGCCGATCGCCACGTCGAACGGGCCGGTCTTGCCGAAGCTCGAGCGCATTTCATGCAAACGCGCGATGTTCTCGGCCAATTGTTCAACCGAGTGGATACCCGATTCCTGGTTGGCGGCAGTCATCGTCGGCGCTGCGAAGAACGGGCACCAGCCGTCCCCTCGCCGCGCCGCGCGCTCGACTGCCTTGGGACTGCCGCCCCCGATCCAGATCGGCGGTGGGTTGCTTAGCGCCGGGCGCGGCTCATTGCCGGAGGCGTTGAAGTTCATGCCCTGCTTCACAACGGCCCCGCCAGCCCAAGCAGCGCGAACGACGTCAAGCGCTTCATCGAAAATCGCTCCGCGCTTATGGAAATCGACGCCCAGCGCTTCGAACTCGACTTTTTGATAGCCGGCAGCAGCACCGAGGATCAGGCGGCCGCCCGAGAGCACCTGCAGCGTCGCCGCCGCTTTGGCCGTAAGGAACGGATTGCGATAGGCCATGACCAGGATGTTGGTGTGCAGCATCAGCTTGGACGATGCCGCAGCAACGAATGCAAAAGCGGTAAAGGGATCGAGAGCGTCGTGCCCGTTGGCATGGAGCCATTCGGCTGACGGAGCCGGATGATCGGTCACGTAGCAGGCATCTACGCCCGCTCCCTCGAGCGCGCCGGCCATTTCCTGGATGGCTGCGAAAGTCTGAAACTCACCCGGCGCGATCTCGCCCACCGGGATGTGAACGGTAAATTTCATGATGTCTTCGCCGTTTCGTGGAGCCGGGCCAGCAGTGCTGGACCTTCGCCGCTGCCATTCAACATGTAGTTCTGGCGGTGGACGATCTTCCACCCGCCGTCGGTCTGACGGGCCAGTTCCAATCGCGACGCGCTGAGGCGGCCGATGAAGAAGCCATTCTCGCCGTGCATTGGCACCATCGTGTGGCAAGTCGCCACCGCACGGTCTCCGTCAATGACCACGAAAGGAAGCGACGACATATGGGCGCAGCCGGCGCCTACGAGCTTCAGGTGACCTGCATCGCGTGTAATGGCCGCGATAGCGTCTCGTCCTACCCAGCTTGGCATGTCGCCGACGGCATAGACACCGTCCTCGACGTAGCAATTGCCCACCGATGCAGCATTGCAGCCATCGACCGAGTATCCGTAGCCGCAGACGAGTTGATAGATCGCCTGGCGATCCTCAAGCGCGAGGAGACGATCTTCAACCGTGAGTTTTGCCGATGTCATTATCCAGTCTCCCTCAACCGACCATGTATCCGCCGGCGTCGCAATTGATTGACTGCCCGGTAATGGTGCGGCTCTCGTCGCTTGCGAGGAACAGGGCCAGGTTGGCAATGTCGATGGGCTGAGAAATCGCGCGGAGGGGCACGGTCGCGAGTGCCTTCTCCTTCCACTCCTCGTAGGTAATTCCCTGTTCCTTGGCCATGCGGTGGCCGTAGTTCACCCAAAGCTCCGTCTCGATGCTTCCGGGCACGAGGCAGTTGCAACGAATGCCCTTCGGCCCGACTTCGAGCGCGATGGTCTTGGTCATCGCCCGCAAGGCAGCCTTCGCTGCGGTGTAGTGCGTCTTGCGCACCATTCCGGTCCAGCCGGCCGTCGACGAGAAATTGATGATCGAGCCGGTCTTACGCTCGAGCATCGATCGGTTAAGTACCTCGCGAGCACAGAGCATAGACGCGGTCAGGTCGATAGCGAGGGTCGCGTTGAAGTTCTCGACGGTCTGCTCCCAGACCCATTTGTCCTGCCCGGGAGCGGCTGCGTTGTTCAGCATGATATCGACCTGCCCGAAGGCGTCCATTGCACGATCGACCATGGCCGCCACGTCCGCTTCGCTCGTCACGTCCGCTCGGATAGCGATGGCGTCCTTGCCGATCTCCTTGGCCGCATCCTGCACGAGTTCCTCGCGCCGCGCAGCCAAGAGTACTTTCGCTCCTTGCTCGACGAAGAGCTTGGCCATCACCGGGCCGCATCCCGTGCTGGCGCCTGTGATGATGGCAACCTTGCCCGCAAGTCGTCCGGCACCGCTCATATCTCCATCTCCCAATACGTCGCTCACGAACGAGTCGGCCGTGCCGAAATGGTCGCGCGCCTGTTAAGCTAACGCGTGTTAGCCAGACGAATGCAACAGCGCAAGCGCATAATCAGGCAATGGGACTTCAGGGGATTAAGCCTGGAAGAGGAGGTCCAGAGTTTCCAGTACGAAGGCCTCGACCCCAGCCGCCGAATTTCCCTCTCGAGCGGGGGCCAGGTGCGCAAGCGCTATACGGCCATGGGCAAGCGACAAGGCGAGAAGCGCGGTCGGTGCTACCTCGCGAGCGGGCAATTTTCCGCCACCGTCGGAAATCACCTGGATCGAGTCGATGACGGCCCGGTAGGCCGGTCGCAGCGGACCACCGAGATCATGATCCGCTTCGGAGGACAGGGCGAAAAGCAGCCGATAGCGAGATGGCCTATCCATGGCATAGCGGACATAGGCGCTCATGATGGCTTTGAGCCTTGCGAGCGGCGTGCGGTAACGTTTCGCGACCGCAGCCTTCGACAACTCGGCGCCCATCTGGCGCCAGCACTCGCGAACGATCTCGGCAAACATCGCTCCGACGTCGGGGAAATGCATATAGACCGACGGCGCTGCGACGCCGGCTTCCTTCGCGACCATCCGCAAACTCAGCTGCACGCCCGGCCGCTGATCGAGCGTACGCATCGCCGCCTCGACCAATTCGTCTTTCAGGCGCGCGCCCTCTCCGCGTACGTTGCGCCGCCGTTTCTCGATTGGCGCCCTTATTTCCATGTCCGCTCCCATCGCATTCCAAAGCAAGTGAGCGTCCGACCGACGCGCCCGAGTGGTCGGCCAACGGCGCGCACCGCCCCTTGCATCGAATCTGAAATACCTTAAGCTAACATACGTTAGCCGTTTCGGCTTCGGCGGCAAGGCCGCTGATTCGCAGCACCTCGAAGAGGGGGCCGCGGCCGGTTCGGACCAGGATTTCTGCGACTTTCCATTTGGGTAGAGGAAGACATGAGCCAGAGCACCGAAGAGCTTCTCGACGCCGTTCCCTTTCGCGTCACGAATCCGGAATTGATTCCGGCCGAGCGTTACTACGACCCCCACTTCTTCGAACTCGAGAAGGAAAAGCTCTGGCCGCACGTCTGGCAAATGGCGTGCAGGCTCGAGGAAATTCCTGAGATCGGCGACTACGTCGAATATACCAATCTGGGCAAATCCGTCCTGGTGGTGCGGACCAAGAATGGCGTGAAGGCCTTGCACAACGCCTGCCGGCATCGCGGCGTCAAGCTTGCGACGGGCGCGGGCAATTGCGCCAAGCAAGGTTTCGTCTGCCCGTTCCACGGCTGGCGCTACAACCTCGAAGGAAAGAACACATTCGTCTTTGGCAAACAGATTTTCAGCGAGGAGTTGCTCGACCAGGCCGAAATCAGTCTGCAGCCTTGCCGTGTCGAGTTTTGGGGCGGTTGTGCCTTCATCAACTTCGACGACGATGCCCCGTCTCTGCTTGAAAGCCTGGGCCCGGTGGCAGAGCGACTGAACGCGCGCCATGTCGACCAACTCAAGATGGACTGGTGGTACGCGACGGAACTGCCGACAAATTGGAAACTTGCCATGGAGGCTTTCCAGGAAGGCTACCACACGATGAAGACGCATCCGCAGCTTCATCAGCTTTCAGCGCTTGGCAACTCCTATGGTATCGATTCCGATGGCCTGGTTTTGAACCGCGGACTTAGCGCGCGCGATACCGTCAACATGCACGTCGATTTTCTTGCCCGACTTAGCTCCGGCATGGGCGGTATGGTTCATGGTACCGAGGTGGCCGTGCTTGAGAAACTCCGCGACATGGATGTGCCGGAAGATCCATTGGCTGCAACGATGGCATTCTATGCCCGTGCCCATGAGGAAATCACGGTGGATGCGCGCGCGAGAGGCGTGCCTATTTTCGACATTGCCAAAGTCGCGCAGGAGGTCGAATTCCACGCCGTCGAATTCATGTTCCCACACTACTTCCTCTTGCCCATGATGGGCGCGATGTCGTCCTACCGGATCAGGCCGCTCACGCCCGAAACCTGTCTGTTCGAGATCTGGTCGCTGGTTCTGCGTCCCGAGGGCGAGGCTTACGACACCCCCAAGGCGCCGATCGTCCTGCCCTACGATTCCTCAGAATTTCCCGAGATCCCGCAGCAGGATTATTCCAATCTGCCACTTCAGCAGGAGGGTCTCCACGCCGGCGAATTCAAGTTCATGCGCCTGTCCAAGCAGCACGAAGGCATGATCAGCAATTACCAGCGCCTCATCGATGGCTACATCGCCGGACTTGAATCGAACCGCCTCGCCAGAGGAGCGCAGATCGTCAACGCTGGTTTCGAAGGGCCGATCACAGACATTGGTTTCTAGGAGCAACAATTAGCGGCGATTAGCATTTCCGATCAGAAGGCTCACCATGGACATTCTATCGGGATACAGGGGCAAGCGCGTCGTAGTGACTGGATGCCATTCGGGCATCGGCCACGCGACGGCGAGCTTGCTTCTCGGTGCCGGCGCGGAAGTGCACGGTCTTGATATCAAACCGGTCGATCTCACGCTGGCATCCTACACTCCGCTCGATCTCAAAGATCCCCATTCAATCGAAAGCGCGAGTGAGGCTATACCTGGCCCGATCGACGCTCTGTTCAATTGTGCTGGCGTCGCGCCGGGATGGGCGCCTGCCGATGTGATGGCGGTCAATTTCATAGGCACGAGGTATCTTACCGAGCGATTGTCAGTGGCAATGGGCGAAGGTTCCGCGATTGTCAGCGTTGCATCGAACGGCGGCGCGGGCTGGATGCAACACCTGCCGATACTCGGCGAATTGACCGCCACAGCCTCTTTCGAGGAGGCTGTCTCGTGGTACGGCGCCCATGCCGCACAAGCACCCCACGCTTACAGCTTCTCCAAGGAAGCCGTCATCGCCTGGACTCTGAAAACGTCTGGCTCCTTGATCCGCCGGGGCATCCGAATGAACTGCACAAGCCCTGGCGCCGTCCAGACGCCGATGCTCGACGAGATCGAAAAAGTGACGCCGAGCGCGTCGATCGATGTGATGGCCCAGCCGATCGGACGCCGCTCCATCGCGGTGGAGCAGGCTTGGCCATTGCTGTTTCTCAACAGCGACGCTGCATCCTACATCAACGGCGTAGTTCTGCCGGTGGACGGTGGCTTCCTCGGCGCGAAGTCCATAGACCCAGCTTCATCGCTAAGTGATATCGGCCGGAAATAGCGTCGGATAGAGGACTCAGGGACCGAAAAGAAGTTCTAGCGTCTCCAGGACGAACGCTTCGACCCCTGCGGCGTGATTGCCAGGCCTCAGCGGCGCGAGATGGGCCAGCGCGATTCGTCCGTGGGCGAGGGAAATCGTGAGAAGCGCTGTCGAAACGACATCTCCCGCCGGCAACTTACCTCCTTTTGCAGCAATTGCCTCGATCGTTTCCAGAACGGGGCGATAGGCAGGCCTCAGCGGTCCATCGAGGTCATGTTCGACGCCGGAGGAGAGCGCAAAGAGAAGCTGGTAGCGCGAAGGCCGTTCCATCGCATATTGGACATAGGCGCTCATCTTCACCTTAAGGGCCTTCAATGGCGAGAGCCGCGCACCCGTTACCGCGCTTGCCAGACGGTCACCCATCTGGGACCAGCATTCGCGGACGATTTCGGTCATCATGGTCCTGGCATCGGGGAAATGCCTGTACACAGAGGGCGCAGCCACACCGGCTTCCTTGGCGACCATTCTCAGGCTCAACTGCACGCCCGGCTGCAGATCGAGGATACGCATCGCCGCCTCAACCAGCTCCCCCTTTAGCCTGGGTCCCTCCCCGCGAGCATTTCGTTGCCGCCGCTCAGGCTCACTCTTCAAGTCCACTTCCAGTCTCGCTGAATTGTTCGATCGGCCGCCAATCCGCAGGCTTGCCCCGTTTGCCGATCTACAGCAAGCCGTGCCGAATCCGCGCGCAGCCGCGCCGCCTATTTGGAAAGCTGTCAGAAGAGGCACCAAAGCGGCACAAAGGAGTGCGACGTTCGCTGTGCCTGCAGGCCATCGGTATCTTGATCGAATGACATCCGCAAAGCCCGAGCCCACGTCTGAAGCCCGACACCCTTCGCCGCGCTTTCGCCGGAACACCGTCGGTCTGGGGTGAAGACGTGCCTGGCGCAGCCTCGGCTTCCACCCACTACCCCCCGGCACTTTCCCATCCGCCGCGCTGTTTGATCCGGGCGGAAAGACAAGCAGGTCCTCATTCACCTGCGTGTCGCACTGAGCTCCTTAGATCACTTTGCCACCGATAGGCGAAGGACCATGACATGCCGGTAAGGTTTGCCAGGATCGACACGTGCGGAAACGAAATGCGGCTGATTTGGCGCATCTGGAAACTTTTGGGGCTCGAGTGCGATGCCGTCACCCATGCGGTACACATGGCCATGTTTGCCCAGTAGCGTTCCGTCGAGGAAATTGCCGGTATAGAGTTGCAGGCCCGGCTCCGTTGACAGAACTTCCATGACCCGCCCGGAAGAAGGATCCTCCAGCCGCGCCATCATTTTCGGCGCAATCGTCAGTCCCCGATCGATTGCGAAATTGTGGTCATAGCCGCGACCGATACGGATCTGCGCATCGTGACCATCGCGCAGTCCGTCCGCAAGCACGCGTGCCTTCGTGAAGTCGAATACCGTTCCGGCCACAGGACGGATTTCGCCGGTCGGGATCAACGTGTCATCGACCGGAGTGTAACCACTCGCCGGCATGGTCAGACGATTCATCATCGCCCCCTCGGCCGAACCTTCTCCTGCCATGTTGAACAATGCATGGTTCGTCAGGTTGAGAATGGTGGGCTTCGTAGTCGCTGCAGTGAAACTTATCGTCAGTGATCCTGCGTCGTCGAGCGAATAGGTCACGCTTGCCGTGACCTCGCCGGGATAGCCCGAGGCCCCGTCGGGGCTCAGCAGCGTCATGGTGACGGATGCCTGCGCGCCGCTTTTCACGGAGCTGATCGACCAGACAGACCGGTCGAAGCCCTGACCACCTCCATGCAGAGTGTTAGCTCCGTTGTTCAGAGGCAATTGATACGACTGGCCGCCGAGGGTGAAGCGCCCTTTGGCGATACGGTTTGCGTAGCGGCCGATCGTAGCACCCAGAAAGGTCTGCTTTTCTTCGTAGCTCCGAACATCGTCGAAGCCGAGAACGACATCGGCAGTCAACCCGTCGCGGCCGGGGGCCACGAGAGATTGCAAGGTGGCTCCATAGGTGAGGATCCGGGCAGAAACGCCTTTGTCACCGCGTAGGACGACAGCTTCGACCGGCGTACCATCACGCAGGGTTCCAGCGGTCAGCCGTTCCGCAGTGGCGGCATCGGCAATACTTGCCGATACCGCCACAATTGCCGCTATCCCAAGGCCTATCGACCGTGCTTTTATCATGGATCGCCCCTTCTTGCCGTCAGGGTTCAAGGCGAACTACGGTCACGGACTTGGGTGGAAGCGTCAGCGTCAATTTGCCGCCCGCCGCCTGCGCGCTGAATGGCCTTGGTGCAACCGTCGCGGGCACCTGATAGGTGTTGATGCTGTCCATCTTCGGCGCAGTCAGCACTTCTCCGATCGCCGAACTTGCCGACACGCCCTGCACATTCACCGTGTAGTCCGCAGGATTGTTCGGATCCAGGTTGGTGAGCGCGACCCACACCTTGCCGTCCTTTCCTCGCGCCGCGATGGCGTCCACCTTGGGCATGGCAAACTTATCGAATTTGTATTCACCGCCGGCATAACTGACCGGAATGAACGTCGAATCTTGGAACGGGACGTACATCTTGAACACATGATAGGTTGGCGTGAGGACCATCTTCTCGTTCTCGGTCAGGATCATGCCCTGAAGAACGTTCACCATTTGCGCGATGTTCGTCATGCGCACGCGGTCCGCGTGACGGGCGAATATATTGATGTTGATAGAGGCTGCGATGGCGTCTCGCAGCGACGTCTGCTGTTTGAGGAACATGGGGTGCAGACCAGGCTCAGGCTTCAACCACACGCCCCATTCGTCGACAACGAGCGCAACCTGCTTTTTCGGATCATATTTGTCCATGATCGCCGATCTCTCGGAGATCAGCTTTTCCATTTCGTAGGTCTCTTTGAGAAGACCGGCATATTCCTTCTCGCCAAAGCCATAGGGAAGAGCCCGCAACATGGCCTCACCCCAGGTGTAATGGTGCATCGAGATACCCTCGATGTTCCAAAACCAGGGGGGACCGGGCAGCCCATGCCTTCATGATGGTTTCGGTGTAGCCGTCGCCAGCACTGCTGTCGCCGACCGCTATGCGCATTGCACCGGCCGGATTGCGCTTTCCGAACTCTGTGTCTTTCTGCGCGGGATTCTGACTATCCACATGTATAACATATTGCTTCATGTGCTCGACATAGTTTTCACCGGACATCGCACCGCCACAGCCCCACATTTCGTTACCGATGCCAATATATTTCATCGTCCAGGGCTTTTGTTGGCCGTTCGCAACGCGCTCTTTGCCCAATGCGCTCGGTTGGTCTGTCGTCATATATTCGAGCCAGTCGGATGCTTCGCCTGTGGAACCCGTTCCGACATTCACCGAGATATACGGCTGAGCGCCAATCTGCTCGATAAAATCCATGAATTCGTGCGTGCCGAACGTATTGGGCTCGATCGACCCGCCCCAGGTGGAGTTCAGACCGGGCCGGCGCTTGTTTGCAGGGCCGATACCATCCCGCCAATGATACTTGTCGGCGAAGCATCCGCCCGGCCAACGAACAACCGGAACGTGGATCGCCCTGAGTGCCGCGACGACGTCGCTGCGGATACCGCGGACATTGGGGATTTTCGAATCCTTGCCGACCCAGATACCTCCGTAGATACCTTGACCCAGATGCTCGGCAAACTGGCCGAAAACATCTCGATTGATGATTGCGCCGGGTTTGTCGGCCTCAACGGTCATAGTACCCTGCTGAGGGACAGTTTGAGCTTGGGACGCCGAATGACTAGCGAGCGAAAGAATTGTCGCAATGCCGGCCAGCATCGTTGTACGACCCGTCAATTTAACAGTCATGGTATTCACACCTTTTCTCAATTGGTCAGCAAGATTGTCAGATTACCCGGCCCAAGACCGGGGCTGAACACGCGAATGGCAGCTTCGCCGCGTTGGGTAGTCGGTTGCAGGACAGCGAGAGCGCGGCCATGGAAGCTTCGCGTGCGATAATCCTGGAAACTCTCGATGCCGTATGGATTGGCTGATCCTGCAGCCAGAAGTCTTGCACCGCCTTCGAGGGCGAAAGTCAGGGGTACCGCCGCATCGGGCACCAAACGACCTTGCTCGTCACATACTTCGGCGAAGACATACGCAAGATCCCCGGCGCTGCCCACGATGCTCGGACGCTCCGTCCTAAGCCTGAGCTTTGCAGGCGGGCCAACAGTCTCAAGCGATTTGCGGGCCAGCTCCTTGCCGCTTCCGTAAGCTAGAGCCGTCAGGGCGCCTGCCTTATACTCAACTTTGAATTCAGCCTTTTGCTTGTCGGTGGCGGACATCTGCTTTCGGCCAACTTCCTTACCATTGAGAAGCAACGCAACTTCGTCGCCGCTTGAATAGACATGCACGGTCATCGGCTGGGAATTTGGCTCGGGCCATGACCAGCTCTCCAACACGTCCGGCCAGCCCCACGCTGTCTGATCTTCATGGAATCCGGGCGGGACAGGGCGTTGGACAAAGACTTCCAGCTGGCTGCGTCCCCACACGACGTCGCGGTAGTAACTTGGCGGCTTCTTTTGCCCGATCAAGTCGATCTCGCCAGTGCCGGACTGGTATGCGGGAAAATCCCAGACGTAGAAATTCAGCATGCTTACATCCATGCCGAAGATAATCTTTTTCTCGCCATCGGGCTGCGCAGTGTTTGAACGAAGGCGTGACGAACCACATCCAACCTCCCCGATATAGTCGATACCTGTCCACAGAAACTCGCCCATATAAGCTGGATTGCGGTCCATATGTTGCCGGATATCGTAGGCGTCGGCGGAGTGGGTCTCCGTCGTTGTAAAGGTGAGGTTGGGATATGCCGCGTGATCTTTTTCGACGGCGTTGAACGAGTAGTTGTAGCTTGTGACGTCGAGCTGCGCGCGTGCTGCTTCACCCTTTGCACCCGAATAGGACGCGGTCAGAGCCTGGGTGATGAAGCGTGACGTGTCATGCTCTCGAATTGCAGCGCGCATCTGGGTGGCAATCTCGACACCGCGGGGGGAAATAGCTTCCGATATCTCGTTCCCGATGCTCCAGAACGCGACGCTCGCATGATTGCGATCGCGCCGCACCATGGCGGTCAAATCCTTGCGCCAATTTTCCTTGAAGTAGACGTTATAGGCATCTTTGAGCAATTTAGGCTGTTCCCAGACGTCGAAGGCCTCGTCGACGACAATCATTCCCAATTCGTCGCAGACGTCGAGGAAGTACGGCGACTGGGGATTGTGAGAACACCGGATCGCATTGAAGCCATGAGCCTTGACCAGCTCTACCTTGCGACGTTCCGCCCGGTCGATAGCCACCGCGCCGAGAATGCCATTATCGTGATGCAGGCACGCTCCACGCAGCTGATAGGTTTTACCATTCACTTGAAACCCGGTTTTCGGCGAAACAGATATCGATCGGATCCCAAAGCGTTCGCTTACCCGGTCCGAGATCTTTCCGTCGCATGCCAGGACGATTTCCGCGAAATGCAGGTTTGGCTGATCCGGTGACCAAAGTGCTGGTCGCTGAATATCGAGCGCGACATCAATCCTGCGCATCCGGCCCGCCGGTATTGCTAAGTTCTGGCTACCAGTCGCTACCTCCCGCCCCTGGCCATCGCGAATGGCAATTCGGCATTGCACGGTTCGCACTTTGCCGCCCCGGTTTTCCACTTCGACGGCAACGCCAACCTTGGCATGAGCCGTATCCGCAGCTTGAGTGGTGATCGCGGTGCCGGAAACCGGAACACGGACCTCCCCGGTCCGATTCAACCAGACATGGCGATAGATACCGGAGCCAGAATACCAACGAGCGGTCTCTCCCACGTTGGACACGCGCACCGCCAAAATATTGAGACTATCGGCTCGAAGATGGGGAGTAAGATCGAAAACGAAACCAAGATAGCCATTGATGTTTCGGCCCAATGGGACACCATTCAGCCACACCTCCGTGATCATGAAGGCGCCGTCGAAGCGGATTTCGACCTGTTCCCCCGCAGTTAGATCCGTGATCGCGAAGTGTTTACGGTACCAACCGACGCCTCCAACGGTCCAGCCTGTGCCCCATCCGAACGCCGTCAGATCTGCATCGAATGGTCCGACTTTGTGCGGCGGGCCCTCTGCGTTCACTGGCGGAACGGACGCCATGACGATTGGAAGCGCGGGGGGAAACAGGCTTTGCATCCTTGGGATGAGGGCCTGGATTCCACAGTGCGACGGGAGGCACCCAAGGGTCGGTCGCTTGTGGCGCGCCGGGTCGGTCTTCAATGCTCCAGTCGTGCGGGAGGGAAAGAATTCGCCATCCTGAGTCGTCGAGAGCTGAACTTTCGCCAAGCGCCACGTCGCCAAGGTGGAAGCGCCAGTCGCCATCAAAGGGCAGATCTCTCGCGGGCCACCCCGCCCTGTTCAATGAAGGCGTTTTTGCCAGAACTTGCTCACCGCTCGAAAGCGCCAGGGCTATTCCACCGGCTGTCGCTGACTTGAGGACATGACGCCTGTGCAAGAATTTTTTCCCTAAGATCATTCTAACAAAGTCCTGACATTCGCCGACGTCGGCGACGTTTGGATAGGCGAATAGGTCACGGGTGCGCTCCTGCCCGACGTGGATCGGGCGCGCCGTTGACCGGTCGATTCTCTTGCGGCTGCTCGGTTCTGCTAACGCAAGCTGGCCCTTCGAACCCGGCTGCCCAGGAAATCGCTCCGCCGATCAGCTGCTGGTGTTTCGGTTCGGCATAGGACTCGGCGGTATGGCCAAGGGCGGAATAGATCGCCCGCCCTCGGCCTACGCAGTGAGACCATACGAGCGGATGGTCCTTGCCCATGCTGATGTCCTTGGGCTTCAGAAAAGGAATGAAACCCTCGACCGGCCGATAGCTCGCCTCATCGATGGTCACGAGGATGTGATAGCCCTTGCTGCGCGGGCTGGACCTGAACGAGTACCATTCGTCCGAGCGCGTCCAGCTGGGCCCAAGATCCTTTGTGGCAGGGTGGTGCGGATCCTCGATCAGCAGTCTCGCCTGCTGAATATGCGGGTTGAGCGTATGCCCGATGAACTGCGTGCCGACTAGGTCATCGACGTACCATTTCCAGGCATAACTGGGGTCACCGCCGGCGCCATGCAGCCCAACGAAGCCACCGCCCTGCTCGAGCCAGGATTTGAATGCTGCGCGTTGCTCGGTCGTCAGAACGTCACCGCTGACACTGTTCCATACCACAGTCCGGAAGCGCCTAAGTTGGGCCGGATTAAAGACCGCCGCGTTCTCGGTGGTGTAGGAGGACCATCCCCGCCGCCTTGCGATATCGGCCAGAGCCGCATTTGCAGCCTTGATCTGCCCGTCATCTCGAAATCCGTTGGTCTTCGAGAAGATCAAAATGGCCTTGCCGCCAAGGTCTTCCGGGAGTGTCGAAGGAACCGTTTCGTAATGCTTGTAGCCGACCAATGCAGCGTAAGTCATGGGCCCGAAGGCGATCGCCGCCGAAATCACGACCGCGCCGATCAACACCAGCAACGACCACAGCATCCGTTTTATCACGCGGCGCATTGATGACTTCCTGGTTTTTCAATTCCGCAAAAACCTTCGTTCGCTCTGGCATCCGTGTCCGGCCGCAGGCCCTTCGCAAGGAATATCCTGTGCGATGGCCGCTGGCAGAGGGAGAAATTCCGCCAGCGGCCTGCTCGGAGTCCGGGCCTTTTTAGCGCGAACCCAAGGCGTAGCGCAGCGTCACGCCGATCTCGCGGGGACGCGAGGCCCGAACGACGTCGTAGCCCGCGGGGGCGGCAAAGGTCGTGTAGACCGAGTTGATCGTTGCCACCCGGCCAAGCTCGACCTGCTTGTCGAACACGTTCTTGGCATAGACCCCCAAATCCCAGCCGCTTTCATTGCCGGTTAGACCGGCAAACAGATCGACGATCGCGTAACTCGGGGTACTCTTGAAAGTTGTTCCCGTTCGGAAGTTCCCGAAATTCGGATTGTTGCCTTGATAGTTGACGTTAAATCGGAAGTAGCCGGCGATGTTCTCACTGAAAGGTATTTCGTAGCCGCCATTGACCGAAGCCTGGAACGGCGCCTGGGTGTTGAGTACCTGGCCTTTCGGTGACGCGCAGAAGTTGATTGGATTTGCCGCGTTGATCGGGCGGGCCGGATTATTACAGGGGACCTGGCCCCCTTGCGACTTGATCTGCGAGTAGCTCAAGTTGGCGCTCAGGGACAGATTGTCGATCGGCTGACCCGCGATTTCCAGTTCGAATCCGCGCACTCGGGCGTTGATATTGCGGTAGAATGCAAGGCTGGTCTGCGCGGTGGCCGCGCTGACCGTGTTGTAATAGTTGACGCCTTCAAACGTGGTCAGCTGGTTCTTGTAATCGAGTTGGAAGATCGCACCATTGATCCGTAGCCGGCGGCCGAAATTGAATTTTGCTCCCAGTTCATAGGATTTTGCAGTTTCCGGAAGCGGCGTGGTGAGGTTCGCGGGAAGGCCAGGGTTGTTGATCGCGGGAAGGCCGGTGCGGAAGGAACTACCTGTCGTCGCATATATCAGCAGGTCCTCGCCGAATTTGTGCGACAGGGAAAAGTTATAGAGTGCAGCAGTATACTTGTCGTTGTTATGCTGCGTTGAATTCCGGAAGCCGTCGGGAATGCCGACTTCGCAAACGACGCCTGTCGTGTAGACAGGGCTGGCGATCGCGCCCGGGGCGGCAAACGGACAGAAGGCGCGTGACGGCAGTAGCGGATTTGCAAAGGCGTTGAAGGCGGCAAATGTCTGGACATTGAGATCCACCGGCACCCGGTCCCTGACTATGGACAGGCCGGCCGTGAACTCGGTACGTTCGTCGATATGAGCCCTCACGTTCCCGTAGAAGCTGTCGAAGACCTGGCCAATCCGAATATTCGTATTGCTGTTCAGCACATAGCGCTGGTTTGGCGTGGTAGATGCGCCAGGGCCCGCAGTCGCGGGGCTGCCGAATGCCCCGGCGAGATAGGTCTGGTTCAGGAAGTAGAGACCCTCGCCGCCAGAATGCTTCGAAAACCAGCCGATGTCATATTCGAACGGGCGGTCGGCATCGGGAAGCGAGGACAAGCGAACCTCGTGCGTCGTGAATTTGGGTAGGCTCACGTTGCCGAACTGGGAGGAGGCCTCGAATCCCGGGAGGATATTCAGCGGGTCTGCGGCGTTGAACTGAATCGGGCTACGATTGAACTGGCGGCCGTAGTTATAGCTCAGCGTATGCCCGAAGACTTCCCAGCTGGCATTGACCGTGAGTAGATCGATGTGCTGATCGGCAACGCTCGGAAGATCCTGAACCGAGGCGCGGTCGGCCAGCGTCAGCGCCGGGCCGTTGAAGTGAGCCGGTATCGCCGGCGATGCACCGGGCACACCCGCAAATCCCGGGCTGCCGGTCCCTGCGACCTGGGTATAGGCACGGGTCAGAGTCCTGCGGCGCTGATACATCGCCTGGAGCGTCAGAGTATCGGTCGGCTTGAACAGCACTGTGGCGCGATAAGTGCGGTCCTTGAACTTCGGCTGGACCGAACTGTTCACACTGTAGATGCGGTTGGCGTCGCTTTCCTCGATGTTGGTGGCGAAGCGGACCGCCAGCATATCCTTGATGATCGGAATATTGACCGCTCCCTGAACGTCCCAGTGGTCGGCCGAGCCGTAGAGGCCCTGGATATAACCTCCGAATTGCTCGAGATCGGGTTTACGGGTGGTGATCGTCACGGCGCCAGAAATGGAAGGCGCGCCGCGTGACGTTCCTTGCGGTCCGCGTAGCACTTCGATCTGGCCGACGTCGAACAGCGAAACAATCGTCTGAGCTGGATCGAACGGCACTTCGTTGAAGTAGATCGGCGTCGCCGGCGTGCCCGAACCCGGCTGCCAGGTCACGCCGCGCAAGGTCACTCCGGTATTGGAGCCAGCGTTAACCAGCGTCAGGCCCGGCGCGAGCTTGGAAATCTCTTCGACCGATGTGATCGCCTGCTTCTGGAGCGCATCGCCCGTGACGACCTGCACGCTGACGGGAACGTCCTGCAGGCTTTCCGCCTCGCGGCGCGCTGTGACGATGATTTCGCCGCTATCGCTCGCAGCAGCACCGCTTGTGGCCACATCCTGTGCGGAAGCCATCGCAGGCAGTGCAAGCGTAATAGCGGTGGTCGCACAGAGCGAACGCAGGATCATGCTCGACATAGGTAACTCCCCTCCCCGGGCTCAATGGCCCAAATACTAACCCCGCCTTGGGCTTAAACCCCGAGGTCAAGACACTTCGATTTCCCGCGAACGAATCCGCGTCAGCGATTGCATATGCATCACGGCAATTTCATTAGCCGATAGACTCACGAGTGTTAATCGATAAATTATATAGTGTGAGTTTTTACGGCGAGATTCCGGCGCAAGTGTGGCCTTGCTGCATCAGCAGCCGCTGCAAAATCACCGATTTGGGCGAACTGGGCGTGCGCAGCAAATGCCGCCGCAATGCCAGGTGCCATTGGCGTAACCTGAGCTACATCAAGCTTGGGTATCAGCTGACAGGCCCAGCCCCCGCGTACAATCCAGGAAAGCTCAAGCCAAACTGCTTGATTCTAGCTTCATGGCTTACATTGAGAGCAACGCAGCCTCCGCGCCGATCCTCGCGTCACCATTTACAAAAGCCACAAAACGATGAGCCACCACTTCAGCGATCAAAGGATCGGCAGCCACGCTGGCGCCGCGAGCGGCATGATTGCCCTGGTCTAGAATTTCATAAAGCAGCAGCCAGGCTTCGATCCAGCGTTTCCGGTGCAATGGTGCGGCAGAGTCGAGCGCGAACGCAGGGATGATGCGGCCCAGTTCACTTATGAGGCTGCCGATAAAACCGTGGGCCTGCTCCGCGAATCCCGGCTCATCGGCATTGGCCTGCATGAACACACGCAAGATCGGCCCGCTGGCACGGTCGGCGGCGAAGAGCTCCATGATCCAATCCTGAACTACGATATGATCCCGGAAATCACGGTGTCCGACGGCCACGAAGCGCGGCATGGCAGCTTGGGAATTTAGCTTGAACAATTCGGCAGCAAGCGCCGCCTTGCTTCTGAAGTGCCGATAGAACGTCATCCTGCTGACCCCGGCCGCCGAAGCGATTTCATCGATGGAAACCGCGAAATAGCCTTCCGCGCAGAATGCGACCGTGGCTGCCGCCAGCAATTGCTGGCGGTTGTCCTCCTTGCGCCGGCGTTGGAAATCGCCGGGCAGCGGTCGCGACTGTGCTTGCGCTGCAGGCAAGGCCTATTCCGCCGCGACAGACAGCGAATGGGCGTTTGGCATTTCGGGCCCGATGAACTCACCCGGATAACGTCCGGTGAATTCGCCATGGTCGAATGTCGGCACCCCGGCGACCAGCGTCAGCCGCATCGGCGCCGGATCGCGGGTATAGCGATAGGTCCGCCCGCCAGTTCCGTCCCACACGTCCCAAATTTTCTTTTCAGGGCGCATCTCGATCTCGTCGAGGTTGAACACAGTGATGTCCGCCACCTTGCCGACCTCGATAAGTCCACGATCGTGCAGGCCGAAGAAGCTTGCGAGACGCCAGGTCAGCATGTGCACGCCCTGCTCGAGCGAGATGACTTTGCGGTCGCGCACATAATCGGTGAGGAGGAACACATTATAGCCTGCGCCGCAGAACAGCTTCCCGTGGGCGCCGGCGTCACTAACATTGGCCAGCGAGTGCGTATCGACCAGGAGCTTTTCGAGCACCGCCTCGTCTTCTTCCCAGCTCTTCTTGAGAACGGTCGATTCCTGGCCATTGGTGAGGACCCATTCCGCCAAAGCATCAGAGGGATGTTCGATACCGCTCTGTTCCATGTAATCGGCCAGCGTCACGCCGGTCGGCCCATAGCCCGATTCACTCTCGCGCAGCAGATTTGCGCTGGGGACGTGCAGGTAGGAATGGGCGAACTGGTTATCCCAGGAAGTTCGAGCCCGCTCGCGCCATGAAGGATCTGCAAGCATGGCGGCCTTCCCCTCCCAGCCAGGCGTGTTCACCAATTCCTGCCACACCGGGTTCCCGTTCTGCCCGAACACGAGCGTGCGCCCGAAATTGATCACCGAAGTCGGCGAAACCACGTTGAAAGAGGTGAAGATGTCAAGACCTTCAGCCTTGAACTGATTGTGCAGCTCTTCCGCGCGTGGCAACTGATCGGCCATATATTCGAGCGTCGGCATGCCGGCCCATTGCATGCGGATCCCGGCAGATTTCGCCAGCCGACCGAAGCGTTCGAGCGATGCATTGGCTGTCTTGCGCATGAAGTAGTCTAGGATGACTTGGAAGGTCGCACCTGGATAACGGGCGAGCACACCAAGCAGTGCGGTAAACTCCGCGTCGTCAGCCTGCTGCGAGGGTAGCGGACGCTCGTACTTGTCATAGTCGAGGTAGTTGGAGGACAGGCCCATCGCGCCAGCTGCCAGAGCATCGTCGAGCAGTTCGCACATCTCCTCGATTTCGGGAGCTGTCGCGGCGCGGGTCCAAGCGTCCTGCCCCATGACGCAGAGGCGAAGCGGGATGTGGCCACAAAAGGCTGCAAAATGCAGCGGCACTTTCACTTTAGCCTGCATCGAGGCCTTATACTCGCTCCATTTTTTCCAGTCCCAAGGGACTATCGCTCGCATGGGCTCTTCGGGAATATCCTCGAAGTAGTTGAAGATATCGATGACGTTCTGCCGGTCTTCCTCGGTCTGCGGTGCAGGAGCGAGCGAAAAGCCGCAATTGCCGTTGATCGAGGTGGTAGCGCCATATCCGGGAAGCGGCTCGAGGTTGGGATTCCACCAGACGCCGCCGTCCCAGTGATTGTGAGTCTCGATCAGACCGGGCGTGACATAGCACCCTCCGGCATCGACGACGCGCTCGCCGCGGCCCGCCTGAAGGTTCGCGCCGATCTCGACGATTCGCCCATCAGCCACCCGTACATCTGCCGCGTAAGCAGGGGCACCCGACCCGTCGACAACCGTACCGCCCTTGATCAGCAAGCGAATTTCCATGGCCGAACTCCCATTCCCGGCGCGAAGCGCCAACATGAACCAAAGGCCTGACGCCTCTTTGTGTGACAGGCTGTAACACTAATGGATTGCACCTGCATAGATGCATTTTCTTGACACAGCCGATGCCATGACCGCATTGCGACGCAAGGAAGCTCCAAGTGGCATATAGCCGGATCCCTGGACCGGTATTTGTTACAGTGCCGGCCTCCTGACCCGCACTTCGGGATCGTGGAAATCGAGGAACCCTGAAATGACACGGCGCGAAATGATCGGAATGGGCAGCGTAGCAGCCGTGGCAATCGTTGTTGCCGGTCGATACGCTCTTACGGCCAAGTCACCGGCGACAAGCTCAGGCCCAAAGCGGGCTGACGGCACGTTCCCGGTAAGCCATACCGATGCGCAGTGGCGGGCGACGCTGACTCCGGCAAGCTACAGCGTGCTGCGCGAGGCGGCGACTGAAAAGCCCTTCTCGAGCGCCTTGCTGACCGAGCACCGCCAAGGCGTTTTCAAATGCGCAGGATGCGCAAAACCGTTGTTCCGCTCCGGTACCAAATTCGATAGTCATACCGGATGGCCCAGCTTCTGGGCCGCAATCGCGCAGTCCGTGATCGAGCACGAAGATCGTTCAATGACTGAAGTGCGGACTGAGGTGCTTTGCGCGGACTGCGGCGGACATTTGGGTCACGTATTTGATGATGGCCCCAAACCGACGGGCCTGCGCTATTGCATGAACGGCGTCGCTCTGACGTTCATACCGGCTAAAGCGTAACAAACCATACGGGAGAAGAAGCAATGAGCGAGGTCTTCAACGGCATCATGCGCGGCATCAGCAGCTTGCTCGGTTTTGCGATGGTGCTGATGGGCGGCATTTGGATCCTGCAAGGGTTCAACATCGCCTTTCTCGACAGCTTCATGGCGAACGACAAACAATGGGCCTTGTGGGGCCTGCTCCTGGCTATCGTCGGCATTGCCCAAATCGTTTGGAGCAACACGCGCGAGAGCTACTACAAGGGAAAGTGAAGCGTGGCGGGTGCCGCCCGACGCGCTGAAGCGATCACAACTGCCGCGGACAGTGACTTGACCACCCGGTGCCATCACACACTTCTGCCGCCAAGTGACCGCGTGCAACCTCTTCCTAGTGTCATGGCCACGGCGTTGCAGCATAGCCAATCCGCCTTCGCGCCGGATCGCTATGGTTTGGCCGGGATTGGCGATGAGTTTGCGGCGGCGGTCATCGCACCAGCATCCTCCGCCGAGATCCACCGCCCCGCGAGAAGCCTGTCCGTCGCTGCCGAGAACTTTGCCACGTAGGCGTTGTGGTCCGGATAGAGACGGCTCAGCTCCGCCAATGCGAAGGGGGTCTTCGCGCCTGTGACACCGCCCATTCCGCCTGCGGTTAGATATCCGGTATGCGAGGCAACTGGGGCTTCAATGTACGGCATCCTTAGCCCGCCCATCGCATTGCCGTGTTCGTCTCGCCTGATCTCACGATTTGCGTCGAGCTCAATACCCGGTGCCTGGGGCGGCCTGATCCCGGCGCGGGCCCACTGCTCAAGATTGTGGAAGGCTCCGCGAACAAGAGGCTGCCAGACAAAATCGTTCGGCACCGATCCCGCGGCGCTTGCTCTCTGCGCGCCAGGCGCCGGCATCTGGAAGCCAGCCTTCATCAGGTCTGCTGGCGGGGGAAATGAAATCATGTCCGGCGCAAGTCCGGGGACATCGGCAGCTCGGTGGGAAGCGCCGGCAACTTCATAAGTCACCATGCCGCCTCCGCGAGTAAAGCGATCGGGTTGGTGGGTATATCGGGCCTGCCACATCTCGCCTTCGGAGGAGATGGATATGAAGGGGACATTTGGCGGCACGATCTTCTGCAGCGGATCGTCCAGCGGGACGTCGGCGGCACATTGGTTGATCCGGATCATGGCGGGTCCCACGATCGCCAGGTAGCCATCATATACGGGCTTGCCATCGGGAGTTCGGTAGCGGTCATGGAATCCCGCGATCCATGTCCTGATATAGATGGCGGACTGCGAGATTCCGGACATGAACACCCATGGCTTGCTGAAGCCGGGAAGGATTACGCTGCGGTGCTCGCTCTTGAGCAGCAGACCTAGCTGACCGAGCATGTCCCAGACGAGACCGTCCTCGCTTTCGGGCCAGCTATTCTTGACCCCTGACCTGAGGGCCGCTTCCATTTCTTCTTTGCTCCCGGCCATGTAAGTCGGGATCATCGTCGGTTGCGCGCAACGTCGCTCAGCCGGCGCAGGATTGCTCCAGTCGAGCGGTGCGTAGCGGACAGGGTCGAACTTTTTCAAAGCATTCGCGGTCACGGCCTTCGTCGTAATGCCGATCCAGACATCGCCCTGTCTAACCATGCGAGCAAAGTCGGTCGGTCCGCCAAAGTCGAGATTGAGACTGGCGTTCAGGACGGTCACCTCGACATTGCCGCCGAATCCGGCCGACTCGCGCGGTCGCATTACCAGGATGCGGGTGACGTATTTGCCCGGCCCGGCGACAATCTTCACGCCGTGACCCGAGCCGGTCCAATCATAGGTGTTCGCGCTTCCGGAAAGGAAATACTCTTCCTCCACGTAGCCTGCAGCCTCCAGGATCGCCGCCGGCGCTCCCAAGAACGGCCTCGACTGCGCAGTGACCAGGATGGGCCCAGAAACTTGAGGGAGTGACAGAACGGTGGCGCCAGCCGCCTGGACGGGCACATTCTTGGCTGCCACGGGCTGAGCCGACAGGACGAGGGCCGCTGCAAAGACGATAGTCTTGCTGAATTTCATACTTCCTCTCCCATTTTTTATACTGACACTTTTCTCGTTCTGGCTCTTCCGGCCTGCTTCGGTTTTTATTCGCCGGCCTCGGCTATCTCACGGGCCCGGATCCGCAGGACATCCTTCTTGATCTTGCCCGACGGCACGCGAGGCAAATCATCTTCGAGGACGAGATGTTCGGGAAATTTCTGCCGAGCGAGACCGGCCGCATCCAGGAAGCGCCGTATCTCGTTCATGTCGATAGAAGCCCCAGGCCGCGGAATTATGAAGGCACACCCCTTCTCTCCGGTGGCTGGGCTTGGCATGGCAACTATCGCTACATCCGCGACCGAAGGATGGGTGTAGAGGATATCCTCCACCTCCTTGGGGCTGATATTTTCGCCCGAGCGGATGATGATGTCCTTCTTGCGTCCGGTGATGACGACAAAGCGATCTTCCACGATGCGGCCAAGGTCACCCATGCGGAAGAAACCGTCGTCGTCGAAATTGCCATCGTTGTCCGCGGGGTGGGAATAGCCAAAAAACAGGCCTGGCCCCCTCGCGATGATTTCGCCTTCCTCGCCATCGGGAAGTTCTCTGTCGCCCGCGGGATCGACGATCCTGAGCTCAGCTGGATAGACAATCTCGCCATCCGTCTCAGCGCCGAGCCGGGCCTGGGACCGATCCCGGATGCCTAGCGTTGCCGTCACCATCTCGGTCGAGCCGTAGCAACGGAAGAACAGGCAATTCGGGAAAGTCTCGTTGGCTTCGCGAATGAGATCGGGCGAGACCGTCGTGCCGCCGCAGAAGAATAGCCGCAAAGACCCAACCGCTTCAGGCCGATCTCGTGTGGTCTCCAGCATCTGCTGCAGGAAGGGCGTGGCGCCGCCGTTCACCGTGCAGCGGTTCTCCTCGATGCAACGAATGCCCTCCTCTGCGGTCCAGACATCCATCAACACGCTGGCCGACCCGTGAATCCAGGTCATGTCAAAGGCCCACAGCGCGCCGGTGATATGAGTGACTGGCGAGGGCATGAACACCACGTCTTCGGGCCCGATTTTCCAGGCCTCTCCCATAGCCCGCGCCCGATGATCGTAGCTGTAATGGGTGTGGAGAACGCCCTTCGGCTTCCCCGTCGTTCCGGAGGTGTACATGGCCATCATGACCGAAGCGGGATCGACTTCGGGGAGCGACGCATCACTCGCTGGCGCCATCGCCATTATGTCCTGCCAAGCGAGGTCGCCCTCGTCTCGGACGCCCACCACGTCACGCAGATCGGGCAATGCGGCGCGCAGGCCGTCTAGCATTTTCCGATAGTCGTGCTTGCGAAATGTGCCTGGGATGAAGATCAGCTGCGAGCGGCAATCGGCGAGGATGTAGGCTAGTTCCGACTCTCGGTAGATCGGCGGGATCGGATTAATGACGAGGCCCGTCATTCGTGCGGCCAAGGCAATGATCGCTGTCTCGACCCAGTTGGGAAGCTGAAACGAGATGACATCACCCGGCCTGAGGTCACGTGACAGAAAGAATTCGGCGAGGCGAAGAGCCTGATCCCAGGCTTCTCGGCGTGTCAGCCGCCGCTCCCCCTCGATGAGCAACAGGTGGTCAGGATCGCTGGCCAGCGCGCTGCGGGCCGCATCGACCAGAGTGCTGTCCTTCCAGTGCCCTTCTTCGAGATAGCGTTCCGCCAGCTCGGCGGACCAGCGAAGCTCGAAGCCACTGGGATCGGTTTTCCTGGTCCATTTCATCTCGTGCTCTCGAAATCTGTTTCGCCGTTTTCGATCCGAAATATCCCTGCGCTTCCATCACCGCGCCGGGGAATTGCCGCGGCATTGGTCCGCAATCCTTGAGCGGTGCGGTAGATCACCGCGCCTTGGGCAGCTGGAGCAAGCGATCGGCGGTGATCTCGCGCTGAATCTCGCTCGTTCCCCCCCGAAATGCTGAAAACCCAGCTCCAAAGGTAATCATAGACCCAGGGATAGGCGGTTCGATCGCCGTCGAATTCGAGGAAGCTCCAGCCCAGCATCTCGCCGACAACTTCGCTGAGCGCCTTGTGCGTCGTTGTCACCATCAGCTTCATCATGGATCCTTTTGGACCCGGCACGCCGGCCCTGTCGGTCTCGGCGATGTCAGCCAATGTCATCGACCTGATCGCAATCGTATCGGCCTTGATCGAAGCAAGCCGCTGCGCGATGCCATCATCCTCGATCGCACGCCGGCCGTCCTCGAGGCGTACCTTCCCTGCAAGGTCGATCGCCCTGCCTACTCGTTCATAGAGCTCAAGCTGATCACCAATGAAGCCGAGGCCCCGCTCGAACGACAGTGTTGCCAGAGCGGTCGACCAGCCGCCGCCGATCTCGCCCACGACATTGCTGACCGGGATCCGGACGTCATCATAGAACACCATGTTGACGTGCTCGTCATGCAGCATGGTGCGGATAGGCTTGATGTCGATCCCCGGCGTGCGCATGTCGCAAATGATCCAGGTGAGCCCCTTATGGCGCAGCGAGTCCGGGTCGGTGCGAATGAGCAGTTCCTGGTAGTCCGCATGCTGCGCATCGGTAGTCCACATCTTCGCGCCGTTGACGACGATGTGATCGCCTTCGACGACGCCTCGCGTCTTGAGCGAGGCCAGATCCGAACCGGCATTGGGTTCGGAAAAGCCCTGGCACCAGAGCGAGTCGCCGCGAAGGATGCGGGGCAAATGGAACTTCTTTTGCTCCTCTGTGCCCCTCGCGGCCACCGTCGGGCCTGCGTGCATCAAGGCAATATAGGTCGTGTTGATGTAATGCGGCGCATTGGCGCGCGCGAGTTCCTCGTACCAGATGACCTGCTGCAAGCCTGAGAGACCAAGACCGCCGTATTCGCTTGGCCACGCGACCCCGGCCCAGCCGTGATCATACATCTTGCGCTGCCACTCGCGGTCGAACGCCGCCGCTTCGGACCCGTGCGCCGGGCGCGGCCAGTCAGGAACATTCGCCTTGAGCCATGTGCGGGCGCGAGACCGGAATTCGCGATCCGCGTCGGAGTAATAGAGATCCATCTCAGTCGTCCAAATGGGCGTGGAGAAGACTGCCCAGCAGTGCGCGCTTGGAACCGAAGATCCGCGCCAGCAGCATGGTATGCTTCAGCAGCAAATGGGCGTTGTGTTCTTCCGTAACTCCAATGCCGCCGTGCAGCTGGATATTGGTATCGGAATTGGCGAGCGCCGTTTGGTTCGCGATGTGCTTTGCCGCGTCCAGGTGGACACTGGCATCAATCCGCCCCTCCTTGAATGCGGTCGCCGCATACCAGAGCTGCGAGCGCGCAGCCTCGACCCGCACCGCCATGTCGGCGCAGGGATGTCGCACCGCCTGATAGGCGCCAATCTTGCGTCCGAACGTTTCGCGTACTTTGGCATATTCGACGATCAGGTCGAGCGCGGCTTCCGCGATGCCCACGAGCATGGCCGCCGCTCCAAGCTGCCCCAAACGCCAGATCCGCTCGCCCGCCATGCTCGCTGCCGGATCGGGAAGACTCGAGATCGTGCCCAGCGAGTTCGCAGGGTCGAGCGAAGGTCTGGCGGTCCTTGGCAAATCGCCGATTAAATAGAGCCGGGCTTCATCGTTCGAGACCAGCAATCCCCATTCGGAGGCAGGGGACCCGATCGCGCGGTAGCCTTCAGCGTCGACGACGAGCAATGCGACCCCTGCCTGTCCCGACATCAGGGCGGTTCTAAGCTCCTGGGTCGAAGCGACATTAGATGCGAGGCACTGAGCCAGGATATCAACGGGCCCGCACTGGCGTCCAACCTCTCGGAAAAACAGCGCATGCTCCACGGCGGACAATCCGCTGCCGCCGTCAGCCTCGGGAACGGCCAGCGCAAACCAGCCCATGTCCCCAAGCAGATTACGCAAAACAGCGTTCATGTCTGCTGCATCTGCCCCATGGAGCCTTTCGATCGCCATGGTTTCGCCGAGGAAACCGGCGGCAGCGTCCGCGATCTCGATTTCCTGCCCTTCAGGCGCGAGATACATAGTTCGCCTCCTCGCCAAGTGTCATACGGAGCCCAAGAGAATAATGCGCTACATGCCGTGCATTACTGCGTCGGACTTCCTGATACCCGTGCCGCAACAAATTGCAACTCCCCATGGTCATTTCACTTTCTCAAGTTCGACAAACTTAGTGGTCCGCGGGCCGTGTGCGGTTGCGTGACCCCAGAGTAGTGATCGGCCCCTGCGAATTGCCACCCAGCAGCGCCTGCTCGAAGAGTCCTCACCCCTTGCTTCCCAAGCGCTTTGGCAATGTGCCAAGCGTTGGCAGAAATTCACAACACCGCATGGCGCGCTATATTTGCAATACATCCGGCGAGATGCAATAGTGCCGGCCGCCGTCTCGATGCGCGCCACTCGCGACACTGCATCGCAAATGACAGGCGGATCACACGGGAGAGGATGCATTGGGCTACCGCGCAGAATTCGTGGACAACTGGCGGCAGCTAGCGGCGGCCAGCGTTGGCATGGCCCTTGGCCTCGCCCTCAACCATTACGTCATGAGCCTGTTTGCGCCGGCCATGATTGCTGAGTTCGGGTGGTCGCGCGCGAAATATGCGCTGGTGGGCGCGACGCCATTTCTAACAATGTTCCTGATTCCCCTCGCAGGACGCTTCACTGACAGAGTCGGCCCGCGCAAGGCCGCTGCCGTTGGCTTCATTGCCCTTCCCCTGGGTTATCTCGCACTCAGCTTCATGAATGGCAGTTTTGCGGTCTTTCTGGCGATCATCGTGGTCAAGTCGCTGTTAGGCACGCTGACGACAACGATGGTCTTCGCGCGGGTCATCGTCGAGCGCTTCGACCGCGCCCGAGGCATAGCCCTCTCCATCGTCATGTCGGGCGCGCCGTTGGTTGCCGCGCTGGCGATACCGTTCCTGGCCCAAATCATTGACGTCTACGGCTGGCGAAACGGCTTTAGAGCCATCGCAGTCGTCACCGTTCTGGGGGGCTGTTTCACGATGGCCATGATGGGGGGCGGAGAACCGGCCTCTGCAGCCCCAGGTGACGGCCAGTCGCCCCGCCTCTCCAAGAGCGAGATCGGCAAGCTCTTCGCCTCTCCGCTTTTCCTTCTGGCAATCGGAGGCATGCTGTTGGTCAACATTCCACAGCTGCTGGTCGCCTCCCAGCTCAAGTTGGTGCTCGCGGAAAACGGGGCCACGGGGCAAAGCGCAACCTGGATCGTGTCGCTCTATGCGATCGGCGTCGTGATCGGGCGCTTCATATGCGGTGCCGCGCTCGACCGTGTCCCTGTGCACAAAGTGGCCATCATGGCGCTCGGCGCGCCCGCGATTGGTCTCGCTGCTTTGGCCTCGCCCTTCGACTCGATTTGGCTTTTGAGCGGCTCAATCCTGCTCATGGCACTGGCCCAAGGGGCAGAAGGAGATATCGGCGCCTATCTGATCTCGCGAAAATTTGAGCTGCGGAACTACAGTCTGATCATGAGCTTCATGACGGTTTCGCTTACCCTGGGCTCCGCGTTTGGATCCGTGATGCTGAGCTACTCGCTCAGTCTGGCTGACAGCTATGCGGCGTTCCTGTCGCTAAGCGCCGGCGTGACTCTGGTCGGCGCTTATCTCTTTTTTCTCACGGGGCGCTTTCCTCCGCGGAACGTTTCCGATCCTATGATGCGCGGCGCCTTAGCCACCTGAAATCCTATCGATCGGTCTCACTAGAAAGCTAAGCGGAAGGTCCGGGATAGTCTGTCAACCGAGTCCCCTCGGTACCCGTTCTATGAGATGTCGGACGAAAGGCGTACCGGTTCCAACAATCTTCCCGCTACCGGCGCATCGAACGCAAAAAGGCTGCCGGCAAGCGGTTGTTCCGCAAGCGCACCAGCGCTCAAGCCAGTGCGGGCAGTCGTGACAAATGCGGTGCGCAAATCGGCACCACCAAAGGCAACCTTCGTCACTCTTGCACAGGGAAACGGAATGTCGAGAAGCAATGCGCCGTCGGAGGTATAGCGCCGCAAGCCCCATCCATCCCACAGCGCCACCCACAGACAATCCTCACTGTCGACGACTACGCCGTCAGGGAAGCCCTCGCCCTCGCCGAAGCGCACGATGATCTCTCCGCCTTCGAGCGCGTGGCCATCGCCGAGCACGAACCGCCAGATCGCCTGCTGGCCGGAATCGACGTGATACAGGAACCGTCCATCCCCGCTGGTCGCCGGCCCGTTGGTCACCACGGCTTCGCCGCCCGCCTGGTGGAGCTCGCCTTCAGCCAGGCACCAAATGCATCCCGTCGCCTCGATTTCCCTATCGTCCATCGTGCCGAACCAGAGACGGCCGTGGCGATCGACTGTGGCGTCATTGGTGCGGTTGTGTTCCGGCTGCGTGATGGCGGCGACGATTGGTCCCAACCTGCCGTCCTCGAGGCGGTAGACACAGTTTCCCGACCCTACCAGCAAACCGCCGTCGCTCGCGGGGACGATGAAGCTGGGCCTGCCTCCCACTACTGTCGTCTCGCGGCCACCGGTCACAGGATCGAAGCGGTGTAGGCATCCCTGCTTGATGTCGACAAATCGAAGTGCAGCTTCTTCAGGCAGCCAGACTGGCCCCTCGCCCAGCTCCGCGTTCAACTGCCAGACAGGCTCGGGACGAAACTTCATCATTCAGCCGGAAACGGGGCCGATACCGGCGGCAATGCCTGCGTCGGCTTCGAGCCCCACACCGCATAGAAAAGGACATAGACCTCGCAGGCAACGGTCAACCAGAAGCTGTTCTGCAACCCGTACGTGTCGGCGAGCCATCCCTGCACCACCACAAGAGCACCGCCGGCAATCGCGGTAATGAGCAGGCCAGAGCCTTCTTCGGTCAACGGGCCCAGCCCCCGGATACCGAGCGCAAAGATTGTAGGGAACATGATCGAATGGCCAAGTCCGACCAGGATCAACGCCCACATGGCGGCCGGCCCGTGGAGCAGCGCCGCCCCGATCATCGCGGCCATTGCAAAGAGTGCAAATGCAGTAAGGACCTTCTCGGCCGCGATGCGGCGCATGATGACCGCACCAACGAAGCGGCCCACCATCATTCCACCCCAAAGCAGTATCAGGTAGTTCGCCGCGGCGGCGTGCGTCATGTTACCGATTGTCGGCTGCGAAACGAAGTTGATGAAGAGGTTCGCGACACCGATCTCGGCGATCAGATAGATGAAGATTGCCGGGACGCCGAACACCAGATTGCGATGCTTCCACAGCGAGAGATGCTTGCGCTCTTCAGCGTTCGCACGGCGGGTATCCTCACCCAAAGTCGGCAGCTTGGCGCGCGAAATTACAAAAGCGATGATCGCCAGAACGATCGCAACGAGAATGTAGGGCAATTGGGTTGCCTGTGCGTCCCCCACGCGCTGCTCCAAGCTGACCGCAGTGCCCTCCATCGTCGTGCCGGACACCGTCCGGCTGAGAATCAGATAGCCTCCGAAATAGGGAGCAAAGAAGGTCCCCATCGAATTGAATGCCTGAACCAGTGTGAGCCGAGATTCGGCAGTCTCGGGCGGACCGATCACCGCAACATATGGATTGGCGGCCACCTGCAAGAGCGCGATTCCGCATGCGATCACGAATAGTGCGACAAGCGTGACTTCGTAGGAGGGGATGCGAGCTGCCGGAACCATGCCGAGCGCGCCCAGGGCCATCACCACCAGGCCGATGATGATCGCTTTCTTGTATCCGACCCGTTCGATCAGGAACGCCGAGGGCATCGAAGCGACTGCGTATGCGATGAACCACACGGATTCGATCAGCGTGGTCTGCGTGTAGTTTAACTCGAACACGCTGCGCAGATGGGGCAGCAGCGTATTGTTGATGACGGTGATGAAGCCCCACATGAAGAACAGGGTGGCGAGAAGCGCGAGGGATTTTCCGTAAGGCGCGCTGGCGCCCGAGGGATCCGCACGGTGCGTTCCCGAGCTTGGTGCCGGACCTGCCATCGATTTTCCCCTCACCGGTTGATAGTGATTTAGTATGAGTATATATCGCAGCAGATGACGTCAACTCCGCCACGCCGGCTTCGATCCACAGCCTGGTTCGACAATCCTGCCAACATCGACATGACCGCACTGTACCTGGAGCGGTACTTGAACTTCGGGCTGAGCCTCGAAGAACTGCGGTCGGGGCGGCCGATCATCGGCATAGCCCAGACCGGCAGCGATCTGTCGCCCTGCAATCGACACCACCTCGTGCTGGCAGAGCGCGTGCGCGAAGGCATTCGCGAGGCCGGCGGGATCGCCATCGAGTTCCCCGTCCATCCGATCCAGGAGACCGGCAAGCGTCCTACCGCCGGACTCGACCGCAACCTGGCCTATCTTGGCCTGGTCGAAGTGCTGTACGGCTACCCGCTTGACGGGGTGGTGCTGACGATCGGCTGCGACAAGACCACGCCGGCCGCACTCATGGCGGCGGCAACGGTAAATCTTCCAGCTATCGCGCTTTCTGTAGGGCCGATGCTCAACGGCTGGCACAAGGGAGAGCGCACTGGAAGCGGCACGATCGTGTGGAAAGCGCGCGAGATGCTGAGCCGAGGTGAGATCGACGACACCGGTTTCATCAAGCTCGTCTCGAGTTCGGCGCCGTCGACCGGCTACTGCAACACCATGGGCACAGCCACGACGATGAACAGCTTGGCCGAGGCCCTGGGCATGTCACTGCCTGGCTCGGCGGCGATTCCGGCACCTTACCGCGACCGGCAGGAGAACGCCTATCACACCGGAAAACGCATCGTCGACATGGTGCACGAGGACTTGAAGCCCTCGGACATCATGACCCGCGATGCTTTCCTCAACGCCATCGCGGTGAACACTGCGATCGGCGGATCGACCAATGCTCCGATCCACCTCGCCGCGATCGCCCGTCATATGGGGGTCGAACTCGATATTCGTGATTGGCAGGACCACGGTCACAAGGTGCCGCTGCTGGTAAACCTGCAGCCCGCGGGCGAATATCTCGGCGAGGACTATTACCACGCGGGCGGCGTGCCGGCGGTCGTCAATCAGCTGATGGGCGCAGGGGTGATCCGCGAAGACGCGATGACCGTCACCGGCCTTGGCATCGGCGACAACTGCCGCGATGCAACGATCGAGGACGAAAAGGTCATCCGGCCGTTCGGTCAGCCGCTGATGGAGGATGCGGGCTTCATCGTCCTGTCTGGCAACCTCTTCGACAGCGCGATCATGAAAGCGAGCGTGATCTCCCCCGAGTTCCGCGCGCGCTACCTCGCCAACCCCGCCGATCCCGAGGCCTTCGAAGGCCCGGTCGTCGTGTTCGATGGTCCCGAGGACTATCACGCGCGGATCGACGATCCGGTGCTCGCCATCGATTCCAGTACTTTGCTCGTCATGCGCGGCGCCGGGCCGGTCGGCTATCCGGGCGCCGCGGAAGTGGTGAACATGCGCGCCCCGGCTTATCTGCTGCGTGAAGGCGTCCGCAATCTGCCTTGCCTCGGCGACGGGCGGCAATCGGGTACCAGCGGCAGCCCATCGATCCTCAACGCCTCGCCCGAGGCCGCGACCGGCGGCGGGCTCGCATTGCTCGAAACGGGCGACCGCGTGCGAATTGATCTCAGGCGCGGCACCGTCGACGTGCTGATCGGCGCCGACGAGCTCGCGGCGCGGCGCGCTGAGCTCGATGCCGCAGGCGGTTACGCCTATCCGACCTCGCAGACACCCTGGCAGGCGATCCAGCGCTCGCTGGTAGGCGAGCTCGAAACCGGTGCGATCCTGGAAGGAACTGAAGCTTTCCAGCGCGTAGCCCAAACACGCGGGCTGCCGCGCGACAATCACTAGAGCGGGCTCAGTCCTGCCCAAATCCATTTGAAGTTCATTCGACAGGAATCCAATGATGATAGACGGCTCTATTCTCATCGGCGCGCGCGACGTTCGCCGCGCCTCGGTTTTTCCGGCGATCAATCCCGCCAGCGGGGAGGCCATGGCTCAGCTCTTCTGCGAGGCGGAGACCGAGGACGTGGCAGCGGCCTGCGTCCTTGCGGCTCAGGCGGCTCCGGAATTCGCTGCCCTGGCCCCGAGCGCGCGGGCAGACTTCATCGAGGCGGTGGCCGATGCCATCCTCGAGATCGGCGATGAGCTGATTGTCGTCGCGCTGGCCGAGACAGGCCTTCCCCGCGGCCGCCTCGAAAACGAGCGCGGCAGAACCGCCGGCCAATTGCGTCTCTTCGCAGCCGAAGTCCGGGCGGGCCTATGGTTGGACGCGACGATCGATCCTGCCCTGCCCGAGCGGGTCCCGCCGCGCGCTGATCTTCGCCGCATGAACGTACCCCTCGGCCCGGTTGCGGTCTTCGGAGCATCCAACTTCCCGCTCGCCTTTTCCGTGGCCGGCGGCGACACCGCTTCGGCCTTTGCGGCGGGATGCCCTGTTGTGGTCAAAGGTCACCCTGCCCATCCCGGCACAGGCGAGCTGGTCGCACGGGCGGTCCGCGATGCGGTTACCCGTTGCGGTTTGCACGAAGGCATTTTCTCGTTTCTTCCAGGCCGGTCCAATTCCCTCGGCGCAGCACTTGTCGCGGACCCCCGGATCAAGGCGGTTGGCTTTACGGGCTCGCGCGGCGGCGGACTTGCTCTGGTGGAGATAGCGGCGCGCCGACCAGCACCGATCCCCGTGTTCGCCGAAATGAGCAGCATCAATCCCGTCGTTTTGATGCCGCAGGCCTTGGCGGCCCGCGCCGAGGGGTTGGGCGCTGCCTTCGTCGCCTCGCTGACGCTGGGCGCAGGACAGTTTTGTACAAACCCTGGCCTCGTCTTGGCGATCGACGGTCCGGGTCTGGATAGATTTGCTACCGCAGCTGCCGAAGCACTGGGCAAGATAGATGCGCCGGTCATGCTTACGCCCGGCATCCACGCCAATTTTGTCGCTGGAATTGCCGCACTGGAAGGACGGGCAAGGCGCATTGCCAAGGGGCCTGCTGCCAACGCTCCCACCCGCTGCACAGGCGCGCTGTTCGAGAGCAGCGCGGACGAATTCCTGAAAGACAAGACTTTGGCCGAGGAAGTGTTCGGTGCTGCCGCGGTAATCGTTCGCTGCCGCGACAAGATCGAATTGACCCAGGTCATAGCCGCTCTCGAAGGTCAGCTCACCGCGACGATCCAGCTCGATCCTGGTGATGTCGCCGATGCAACGCTTCTGGTGCCCATGCTTGAAGCCAAAGCCGGCAGAGTGCTCACCAATGGCTGGCCAACAGGCGTAGAAGTCACCCATGCCATGGTGCACGGGGGGTCCCTATCCTGCCACTTCCGACGGCCGCACCACCTCCGTCGGCACTGGCGCCATGATGCGGTTCCTGCGTGCCGTCTGCTATCAGGACATGCCTGACGCCTTGCTGCCTCCAGCCCTGCAAGCAGCCAATCCCTGGCACCTGCCGCGCCGGATTGACGGCGAGTGGGCGGCATGATGCGCTCGCTCATCCAATTCGTTCAGGACGGCATGCGCGGCGTCGCCGCGCTTGATAGCGAGGGCAAGGCCTGGCGCCTTGATGACACGCCTTCGACGCTCGCACTCGCCGCCGACGCCCTGTCTTCGGGCGCTCAGATGGCGGTGCTGGCCGAAACCCGACAAGCCGAGGAGATCCACCTCGCGCAGGTTACGCTCCTCGCGCCGATCGACCATCCCGATCCCGCGCACCTGCTGGTCAGCGGCACCGGCCTCACGCATCTCGGCTCGGCTGAAGGCCGCGACAAAATGCACAAAGCCGCGGCCGCCGGCGACCAACTTACCGATTCGATGCGCATGTTCCTCACCGGACTCGAGGGCGGCAAGCCGCCCACGGGCGCGGCGGGCGTTCAGCCCGAATGGTTTTACAAAGGCGACGGCGACATCCTCGTGCCCTCTGGCCAAGCGCTCGGCCTTCCTTGTTTCGCCGGCGACGGCGGCGAAGAACCTGAAATCGCCGGCGTCTATTTGATCGGCGCGAACGGGGCCCCTCTTCGCCTCGGCTTTGTCCTCGGCAACGAGTTTTCCGACCACGTGACCGAGCGGCAGAATTACCTATTGCTGGCCCATTCCAAACTGCGCCAGGCGGGGATCGGCCCCGAGCTACTGCTCGGCGAATTGCCCGGGCGCATAACCGGCGTGAGCCGCATTCTTCGCGGCAACGCGGTTGTTTGGGAAAAGCCGTTCCTGTCGGGTGAAAGCAACATGTCGCACTCGATCGCCAATCTTGAACATCACCATTTCAAGTATACGCCCTTCCGGCGTCCTGGCGACTTGCATGTCCACTTCTTCGGCACAGCAACCCTGTCGTTCAGCGACGGTATTGCTGCGCAGCCGGGCGATACATTCGAGATCGAGGCCGATGCATTTCAACTGCCCTTGCGCAATATCCTCGAGGCAAGCACTGACGAGGGCGTCATTTCGGTGAAGGCGCTGTGAACGCAGTGTTGCAGCTGGGGCTCGTCGGCTTCGGCAAGATCGCACGTGACCAACACTTGCCTGCTATCGAGGGCACGGTGGGCCTCGAACTGGTTGCGGTGGCGAGCCGCCATTCCCACGCCGAAGGTGTTAGCAGCTATCCTGACATCGGATCCATGCTGGACGCCGAGCCGGGGATCGACGCGGTCATCCTTTGCATGCCTCCACAGCCTCGCTTCGATGCAGCTCATGCAGCCTTGATCGCGGGCAAGCACGTCTTTCTCGAAAAGCCTCCTGGCGCAACGCTCTCCGAGGTTCAGGCGCTCATCGCCCTGGCCGAACGTCAGGGTGTGTCGCTCTTCGCTTCATGGCATTCGCGCGAGGCGGCGGCAGTTGCTCAAGCCAAGGCTTGGCTTCTGGGCGCAGAGATCCACTCTGCCTCGATTGCCTGGAAGGAGGACGTGCGCGTCTGGCATCCAGGTCAGACGTGGATCTGGGAACCCGGAGGATTCGGCGTCTTCGATCCGGGGATCAACGCGCTATCCATCCTGACCGAAGTTCTACCGGAGCCGGTCAGGGTGCTATCCGCGGAACTCGATGTGCCGGTCAATTGCGCCGCGCCGATCGCCGCCAGGCTGACGCTGGCAACCGGCGCAAACACGCCGATCGCCGCCGAGTTCGATTTTCGCCAGACCGGTCCGCAAAGCTGGGATATCAGCGTGGAAACCGACAAAGGGAGCCTGGTGCTTGCCAACGGCGGCAATACCCTTGCAATCGACGGAGCGGCTCAGAGCGTCGACGTTGAGGCTGAGTACCCGCGGCTTTACAGCCGGTTCGCCGACTTGGTCCGACGCGGCGAAAGCCACGTCGACCTTGCTCCGTTGCAGCTTGTGGCGGACGCCTTCCTTTGCGGTCGCGCTCGCCCTACTGAGGCATTCTACGACTGAACTGGACCTCGATAGGCATGCCACCCAAAAGCGGACCTCGATCACTGCGAATCCACCAGTCGGTGGCCCGTCAGCTCGGCGTTGCCATCCTTTCGGGGGAATACCTGCCAGGCGACACTATACCCCGGGCGAGTCAACAAGCCGAGACGCTGAAGGTATCGCGCACGGCCTATCGGGAGGCGGTTCAGATTCTCACGGCCAAGGGCCTGCTCGAAAGCCGGCCCAAGGCCGGAACGCAGGTCACACCCCGCGAGCGCTGGAACCTGCTCGACCCCGACGTGCTCGCCTGGATGTTCACAGGCACCCCCGATGAGGTTTTCATCCGGGATCTGTTCGAACTGCGCAATCTGCTCGAGCCCGCAGCAGCGCGATGGGCAGCCGTGCGCCGCACCGAGGAACAGTGCGAGCGTATGCAGGTTGCGATCGAGGGAATGCGAGAGCACGGCCTGGACACCCCAGAGGGGCAAGCCGCAGACCAGCGCTTTCACGCGGTAATCCTGGAGGCAGCCGGCAATCTGGCCCTTGCCACGCTCGCAAGTTCGGTAGGCGCCGCGGTGCGGTGGACAACCCATTACAAACAACGAGCCAGCAAGCAGCCGCGGGATCCGCTCCCCGAGCATGAAGCGGTGAACGACGCCATTGCTGCAGGAGATCCCGAGCGCGCCGACGCCGCGATGAAGGAGCTCTTGCGCCTAGCGCTCAAGGACATGGCGAGCGCTTTATAATGCAGCGTCGCTACAGAGCGTAGACCTGCGCCTGACACCTGCAGGCGCGCCGCCCACAGCGCGAATTAAACGCCGCTAAACACTGAACAATCAGCTCGCGGACCGCCGCGCTCCCTCTCTTGGCCCGACCCTACCCGGCCTGGACCGCGGCAATTCGTCCCCATAACCCTCACGGAATTAATGAATATACGCTTTCGCATTGCAAATTATAAGCTAACACACGTTAGTCAAGAATTTGGGGAGGATCTATGGATAGGGCTTCATTCAATATCGCGCGCGTGCGCTCTGCGCTTCTGATCGGTTCGGCGCTCGTCAATCTCGGGGTTCCGACCTGGGCCCTTGCCGAGACCGCACCCGAGAGCGATAGCGGCCTCGAAGAAATCATTGTCACCGCGCAGAAGCGCGAGCAAAGCCTGCAGGACGTGCCAGTCGCGGTTACCGCGATTAGCGAGGCTTCGCTGGAGACCAACCGCATCGTCAGCGTGGCCGACCTCAACGGCATTGCCCCGAACGTAACGGTTCGTCCGGCGGCGGGCGGCACCCAGATCGCTTCGTTCTCCGTTCGCGGCGTGAACAGCTATGGCGTCGTGCCCGGTTCGGACAAGGAGGTCTCGATCAACCTCGACGGCGTCTACATCAGCTCGGCGCGCGGTTCGATCTTCGACATCGCCGACATCGCCCGCATCGAAGTCCTCCGCGGACCGCAGGGCACGTTGTTCGGCCGCAATGCGACGGCGGGCGCCGTCAGCATCATCACCCGCGACCCTACGGGCAAGTTCGGCGGCACATTGTCGGGCACAATCGGCAACTACCACCAGCGCCGGCTGCGCGCGACGCTCGAATCGCCGCAGGTCGGCCCCTTCAGCGCCTACGTGACATTCCAGCACAACGAGCGCCGCGGCGACACCGTCAACACGGCTGCCGGCCTCGTCTGGGACAAGACCGGGCCGGACGGCCTGGGCAAGCAGACTTCGCCCAAGACGCTTGGCGACAACAATGCCGAGTCCGTTTTTGCAGCGCTGAAGTTCGAACCCAGCGACAGCTTCAACATGGTCTACAAGTACGATTGGGCCAGCAACGACTATACGCCCGAGGCCAACGTGGCTGTGGCTCTCAATCCTAACTCCGGCAACGGTCGCCTCCTCAGTCTGGTCATGAACAACCAGGTTGCCGGCGTTGCCACGACCGGTGCTTTTGTCGGTCAGACCATCCAGGCAGGCGTGGTTCCCGTTTTTGCCACCAGCGGCCTGCGTACCGGTTTTGCCACCAATGGCTGGACCGTACCCGGCAAGCAGCGGTACTCCGGCCACAACCTGACCGCCAATTGGCGCGCGACGGACAACTTTTCCGCCAAGGCAATCCTCTCTTACCGTAAGTCGTTTCTTTACGGTGCGAGCGCCCTTCAGGGCATGAGCGGCATGGTAATTACGCCCGCCGCCAATGCGGCAATTCAGGCCGATACATCCGGGCTCATATCCACGGCAACCAAGGCGGCATACGCCGCTGCGGTCGGTAACCGTCTCCACGAAGGTGGCACGCAGCGCATTTACCGCAACGAGCAGTACAGCGGCGAGCTGCAGCTCAATTATACGACCGAGCTTGTGAACGCGACGGCGGGCGGGATCTACTTCCACTCGAACGAGCAAGAGGGCGGTCCGTCCACGATGTGGTCGTCCAAGTCGATGTACATCCAAATTCCGAACAGCACCGGCCTTCTGCCGCAGGCTAACGGCACAACTGGCGCACAATCGCCGAACGAAGCGCGGTTCCTGCCGCGGGCGACTTCGATCGCCGCCTATGGCCAGGTTGAAGTGCATGTCCTGCCAGTTGTCGATCTGGTCGGTGGCGTGCGCTATACCCATGACCACAAGACCGGCACATCCTACATCGGTGGCCTGTGGAATCCGGCGACGCCGGGCGACCGCGTCAACGGCGTCATGACTTACACTCCCAGCCAGGTGTCGAGCTTCGTCTACAACAACAACCAGTGGTCCTATACATTTGGCGTCAACTACAAGCCGAACAACGATACGCTGCTCTATGCCAAATATTCGCGCTCATACGTGTCGGGTGGTCAGATCGGCAACCTGCCGTGGAAGCCTGAAATCGCCAAGTCTTGGGAAGCGGGAGCCAAGACGACCGTGTTTGACGGCAAGCTGCGCGCCAACCTGGCCGTATTTTCGGTCACCTATGACAACCTGCAATTCGCCAACGGCGGCGCGGCGTACGCACTAATTCGGCCCGATCTGGCTCTCTTCCCGACCCTCGTCGTCAGCTCGCGTCCCCCGGCCCGGGCCCGCGGTGTCGAGCTGGAACTCACCGCGGCGCCTACCCGCGGTCTGACGCTGGGCGCCAACCTGGGTTACACCAACTTTAAGTTCCTCGGCCCGCTAAACGGCGAAGTCCTCTCGATTGCCGGACTGTGCGGCACGGAATTCGCGCTCAATTTGCCGACGCTTGGCGCCTGCGAGATCGCGCAGTCGAAGAATTACAGGAACACCCTGACGCCCAAGATCACCAGCAATCTTTGGGCTCAGTGGGAATCCGAGCCGCTGTTCAACGCCGACACCCGTCTGAGCATCCGTCTGGACGCCCAGATCAAGTCGTCGATGCGCATCGATGCCAACCTCGATGCGCCGCTTCCGCAGCCGGGCTGGGCCGCTCTCGAAACGGTTCCGTCGACTCTGATCCTGAACGGCCGCATCGCGCTTTCGGACATCCAGATGGGTGGGATCAATACCACCTTGGCGCTGTGGGGCCGCAACATCACCGATGACAAGCACATCCAGTTCCCTGGCGGCGTCGGGGCCGGCGTCGAGCGCTCTGCCAGCTTCCAACAGGCCCGCACCTACGGTGTCGACCTGACGGTGAAGTTCTAAGTACCAGGACTGCAGGTCGATATTCGGTTGGGGGGCTTATTTGGTCGGGCTACCGATAGCCCCCCGACCGACAATTGAAACCGCAAGCAAAACCAACTGCCGACGTTCTATTTCAACGTCTGACAAAGCCCCGCGCGGGATGGCCTGCGCTACGGCTAAGTTACCGAACACAGTTATACCGCCGCCGCATTAGTTGGCCGCTTTCCAATACTTCCGTGCACGGTTCAGGCGAACGACTGCAGCACGATGAGCAACTCAGGCGGGCGCGCTACTCGCCGATCGACGAACTCAAATTGCCGCTGTCCTGTCGCGACGTTGGTGCGGGGCTATCGCTGCCGTCACTCCACTGTCCGCGCATTACGATCTTGAATTCAGACCTCAGGCGTGTGTCCGAAGACGAACTGCCCACCATCACTTCGTAGCGTCCCGGCTCGAGCACCCACGCTTTTGCCTGACCATCCCAGAAAGCCAAATCCTTCGGGTCGACGGTGAAGCTGAGCCGACGCTTCTCTCCTGGCGTAAGAGGCACGCGCTGAAAGCCGACGAGTTGGCGTTTTGGTAGCTTCACCGACGCTGACGACAGTGCACGGACGTAGACCTGGACAACTTCGTCGCCGGCTCGCTTGCCGACGTTCTGGACTTGGGCGTGCACGACCAATTGGCCTTGCGGCAATCGGTTGGGCATGACCGCCAATTTGTCATAGGCAAAACGGGAATAGCTGAGGCCATGGCCAAAGGCATATTCAGGCGTACCCTCATAATACAGGTAAGTGGTTCCCTTGGTGATATCGCGGTCGTTCATCGGCCGAAGAAAAGTATCCGAGCGATAAACCGTATAGGGCATGCGGCCTGCGGGATTATAGTCGCCAAACAACACATCCGCGACGGCGTTGGCACCTTCCTCACCGGCCCAGAACATGTCGAGAATTGCTGGCGCCTCCGCCGATTTCTCGCCCGGGAATGTGTAGCCTGTCAGATATTCGATCTGTGTCGCTGCCAGCGAGATCGGTCCGCCGTTCTGAAGCACAAGCACCGTGCGCGGATTGGCGGCGCGCACCCGGCGGATCAGCTCACCTTGTACCGGCGGCAGTGTCAGCCCAGTGCGATCAAGCGTTTCCCGCTCAATCTTGTCGTTCGTTCCGGCAAAGACGATTGCAACATCGGCCTTCCGCGCGGCTGCTTCGGCTTCCCTGAGACTAGCTTCCGCGTTGTCAGTTTCCATAACGCCGCTTCCGCGTGCATAAATGACTTGAGCGCTACTGCCCAGTTTCCGCCTTATGCCGTCGAGATTGGACGGGAAATCGGACGATATGCCGGTATATTGTGCGCCGCGCGTGATTTGCGCGGCCATCGGCCCAATCACCGCGATAGTGTTAATCCTCCCGCGATCGAGCGGCAGCAGATCACTCTCGTTCCTCAATAGAACGATTGCCTCGCGTGCTACCCGCAGCGCCACCTGTCGATGAGCGGGAGAGTCTATGATGCTGGGGGAGATGCTTTTGTAGGGGACCATGGCCGGCGGATCGAACTCCCCCAGCCGGAATCGCACTCGCATAATCCGTCGCAAGGCCTGATTGACCTCACGTTCTGACAGCAAACCCTGCTTGAGAGCTTCGTCGGCATAAAACGCGAAGGAGCCCGTATCGAGATCGGTCCCTTGGCGGATGGCGTCTGCCGCGGCGTGAACCATGTCGGGATAGGCACCAAAGCGGCGCACAAGATTCTCGACTGCACCAGAATCGGGCACGGCTATGCCGGTAAACCCCCAGTCCTTTCGCAGCAGATCAATCATCATCGCGCTGTTGGCCGCGCCCGGTACTCCGTTGATGGCATTGTACGATGACATCACCGAGGCGACGCCGGCCTCGACCACACCTGCTTTGAAAGGCCTTAGGTAATATTCGTGCAGCACCCGGTCGCTCACCGAAACGCTGATTGACGAACGATCGCGCTCTTCGTCGTTCAGCGGGAAATGCTTTAGTGTCCCGCCGATCTTGAGATAGCGCGGGTCATCGCCCTGCATTCCCTTTACATAGGCTACTGTCATCCGCGACATGAGCCATGGGTCTTCGCCAAAACCTTCCCATATCCGGCCCCAGCGTGGATCGCGCGCGAGATTGATTACCGGCGAGCGATAAAGCAGTCCGTTGTGGCCGTAAGTCTCGCCTTTGGCTGTCACTGTCACCCGCATACCCAACAGGCTCGGGCGATCCTCCCCAGCGATCGTGGGCCAGAGGTTGTTTATCGCGCGAGCCTCATCCGCGATGATCGATGAAGCCTCGTGGACCAGCGCCGGATTCCAGGTGGCGGCCATGGCAATTGGGACGGGAAAAGTTGTGGTCGGCCGCGTCCAGACAACCCCATGCAAACTCTGATTGAAGCCATTGAAAGCAGGGATCTTGAGGCGTTCGATGGGTGCTGCCGTGGTGCTGAGAAGCGAGATCTTTTCCGGCAAGGTTAGCCGGGCAAAAAGATCGTCAAGGCGCGTTTCGAGGGCCTGAGCGGGATCGAGATAGGGAGGACGTTCTTCCGCTGCGACTGGACTTGATACAAGCATCAACCCCGCGAGAAGGCCAGCGGCCAACCGCTTCGAGAAACGACCCATAGCCTTGCCCCAACTTACCTGTTTCTGATCTTCAATGGATAGCACATAGGCTGACCATCTACTTCTGTAGTCCACATTGATTTGAACATGGAACTACAACGCGAAATATTAGGCAATTTCACAGCGGAATTAGACCGTATGGTTGCTTTTCCGTCGCCCATCTTTCGCCGCCAGCGCGCTGCATTTCAGCAATTCGGTCCCAATAGACATCAGATTTGCTGCGGTAATGCGTGTCGTAATCTGGCGATGTCCGCATCTCGAGAAACTCTACGCCGTCCTCGCCCGGGTTTACCGTATAGGGGGCGCCGGCCGGAATCAGGACGCCGTCTCCCTTGCCGAGAAACTCGGTGCCGACCTTCATCGAACCTGCAACGATCAGGTAATAGCAGTCGGTGTCGTGACTGTGCAGCGGTAGCGGAAAGCCGCTCTTGAACCACACGTACGATACGTGGAGGTTGGGCTGGCTAAGCAAAGTCTGAGCCGCAGCGCCCCCGCTCCCACTCTCGCCGAACAGCTTGAGACCTCGTACAACGGCCGGGTGCGGCTGGAAATCGGGATCCTCCGCAGCGCGCTGGCTTCGCGGATGGTGAGGCACGCCCTGGTTTGCGCGAGTGAACGTGTAGCCTGTGGCCACTTCCGTTTCGGCCACGGTGTCTTGCTCGTTGTCCGGTCTCATTCCGTTGCACCTCAATTCAGGCCGTAGAATCGCAAAGCGTTATCGTGGACGATCGGACGTACCTCGTCTTCGCGCAAACCTTCGAACTGCCAGTCCAGTACCTTGCGAGAATCTGGCCAGGTGGTTTCGGAATGAGGGTAGTCGGTCGACCACATCATGTTTCGTCCGCCAGGAAGCGAGCGATTGCGAATGCCTTCACGGTCACGGATAAAAGACGTGTAGACGTTACGATCGAAATATTCGCTGGGCGGCATCGCCAGCTCGAGTTTCAACCAGTGGCGCTGACTCTCGTAGATACCATCCATGTACTCGGCGGCAAAAGCTGCCCAGCCTGACCCACTTTCAATTGTACCGTATCGCAAATCCGGAAAGCGGTCGAACACGCCGCCGAAGATCATGATGGCAATAGGCTCTGCCATACAGAGTTTGCTCATCACCATATTCGGCAGAAATTTGAATTGGCCTGGCCGGGCAATACGGGCGCCGAGATGGATGGTGACGGCCATGTTGTTGTCGACACAGGCCCCCCCAGAACGGATCGAATGCGGCATCATCGTATTGAAGCTGCCCGTCAGGATCACCGGTCAAAGCCAGGACCTGCGCGCCGAAGCCGCCCGTCGTAATTGCTCCGCTCTGCGGAAATGCGGGAATGTTGACGGCCTTGAGGCCGCGCTTGGCCGCATCCTGAACCATGGCAGTCGACTGAGCGACGTCCTGCATCGGCAAATATGCCGCGCCGGCAAGGCGCGCGGGGGAGTAGGCACAAAAGTCGGCAAGCCAGCGGTTATAGGCATCGAAGCTGGCAAGGTAGAGTTCGTTGTCTGCCGTGCCGAGTGGCCCACCGCCGTAGAGTACCGCTGTCTGGACGCCGTCGCGGTCCATATCAGCCAAGCGAGCGGCGGGTTCCCAATTTCCTGCGCGCAGCAAGTCCTTGGTTCCTGTCGTACGAAACGTTTTACCTTGCCCAGAAGTCGCCGACTGAAGGTTTAGCGGCTTGCGGACCCCCTCGAACACCATCCAGTCGTGAGTATCACCAGGACCTGCCGGTTCCCACTTGGGCCCTCGCCCGGCAAACTTTTGAGGCAGATAATCATCCCAGAACGTCGGCGCCGGATTCACATGGGCGTCAGCGTCGATCAGGTCGCAGTTCACAATAGTCATAACAGCTCTCCCTGCCGATGTACGACAGTCCGGTCGCTGCCGATCACACGAGCAGCGCCGCTCTCAGCTTGATGACGCAAGATCGGACAAGGCGCGAGCTATTTGAATGATCGGAGCGCAATTCAAATCGACATTTGTATATATGGATTTGACCAGTGCAGCGGGCGAGCGCTTGCTCGCTCGGCCGGCTGTCCATACCTTCGGTGTCAATGTCGCCAAAAGAGCGCTCCTCATTTGACGCAAACAACCTCGGGAGATCGCGAATGGACTACGACCTGATCGTGCGCGGTGGCATGGTAATCGACGGCACCGGACTTCCCCGTCGCCGGGTCGACTTGGCAGTGAAAAATGGTCGCGTGGTCCGGATCGGCCGGCTGGATCATATGGGAGCGGTCGAGGAGATCGACGCTACAGGTATGATAGTCGCGCCCGGCATCGTCGACGCGCACACGCACTACGATCCGCAAATCACGTTCGACCCTTATGCCACCATGTCCTGCTTCCATGGGGTGACAACTGTTCTTGCCGGCAATTGTGGTTTTTCCGCCGCACCCACGAAGGCTGAGGATCGCGAATTTATCCAAGGCGTGTTCGCCAAGGTCGAGGACATGAACCCTATCGCGCTTTCCGGCGTGGCTTGGGAAAGCTTCGAGACTTTCCCTGAATTTCTCGCGTCGCTGGAAAACAGGCTGGGCATTAATTTTGCCTGCTATGTTGGCCACTCGAATGTACGTCGTTGGGTCATGGGCGAGGCCGCAATTGAACGTGCAGCTTCTGCCAACGAGATCGCCGATATGTGCGCAATCGTCGCGGAAGCAATGGAGGCCGGTGCTGCCGGATTTTCGACCTCATTGTCACCTACCCAGAACGACATTCACGGCAGGCCTGTGCCCTCGCGCTTCGCCGACCGCGACGAAGTGGTCGCACTGGCAGAGGCGGCAGGACGCTCCGGGTCGGGCTCCATCTGCTTTTTGCCCGCCGGAACAACGCGCGGCCTAAACGACGAGGACTATGATCTGATCATCGAGATCGGTCAGCGCTCAGGCCTCCCGGTCGTGATCCAAGGGCTCGGCGCGCGCAGCAAGACTGACGTACCTGGGAGCGGCTGGGACGATGCGGTGAAGGTTCTCGACCGCGCTCAGGCGCAAGGCGCGCCGTTCTACTCCATGCTGATAGCGCGTCCCTTCGACCGACAGGTGGCCTTTGATGAGACCAATCATCACTGGCAAGCTGTGCCGACCTGGCAGGCAATGACCCGTATGCCGATCGAGCAGCGCCGCGCGCTGCTGAGAGATCCGGCGGCCCGTGAAGAGATGCGCTTTGCGGTGGAGAATCAGAACCGCGCCCCAGACAAGGGAACCACCCTGCCCGCGCCTCAATGGCAGGTAGTGTTTGTTGAAGCCTCATCATCGCTTCCCTTCGAGCAGCATCAAGGGCGCAGCATTGCAGAGATGGCCAATGCACAAGGCGTTGCGCCTGGCGATTTCGCGCTCGACCTCGCCCTGGCCGACGACTTTGCGACAAAGCTTCGTTGGCGGATGGACAGCACCGAGTGGTCCGATGCCGTCCGTAAATCTCAGGTGGACCCGCGGATAATAGTCGGCACATCAGACGGTGGCGCCCACCTTGCCAAGGACGATCAGGCGGACTGGAGTTCCTATTTTCTCGCAACCTGGGTGCGCGAGCGGAAAGTGTGGACGCTTGAGGAAGGAATTCGCCAACTTACCCAGGTTCCGGCAGCCATCCTCGGCTTCCATGACCGCGGAACATTGCGTGTGGGCGGGTATGCCGACATCATGATCTTCGACGAGGCCAGCATCGGGCCGCTGCGCAAAGAATTCGTGCACGACCTTCCCGGCGGCGTCGGCCGCTACAAGGCCATCGGCAAGGGCGTGAAGGCAACCATCGTCAACGGTCGACCGATCGTTATGGACGGTGAGTTGACGAGCGAACTGCCTGGGTCGCTCGTCAGACCGTCGTGAGCGCGACATGCCGCTGGCTTCACCCAGCTGGCAGAGAACCGCCAACTCAGAACCTCTAAATCTCAAATTCGGAAAGTTACTTCCGCAAGAGGAAGCGCATTGCCCTCAATGGGAAGGCCAGTACCTTGGCTATTGCGCTCAGCCTGAGGATGTCAGAAACTACAGACCTCAATGAGTTGAAACGAACCGAAATTCAGGCGGCGCCACATTCACACTTGTGATTGAACCCGCCTGCTTACGAGCCACGAATTACCTTATTGAGACATTTGCAGTAAGGTACTTGAGGCCGAGGAAAGATGGAGAAGCTTTTCTGCCATTTCTTCTTGAGTGCCATCGCTTCTGAATGATGCCCAATGGAAAGGCGGGCCTACGTTGACCCGCTCGAATAGGATACCCATGCCGCCTCGCCTCGAGAGATACCATCAAGCCGCTTCCTTGAATGCGGCGCGATAGCGCGCGACCAATTGCTGAGTTTCAAGTGTTGGAAGCCTGAAAAAGTTCGATATGTGTCTCACTCGGCCGACCAATAAATTGAATTACTTACAAGATCTAACCGAACACATTTTACAGGTCGTCTTACACCGACGGCTTCATGATAGGCTCGGTGATGGCGGCGACCACCTTTGCGTCGTCGACATATTTGCCCCAGATCGTGGCCATATTCTTGTTGGTCCAACCAAGATGTCTGCGATCTCGTCGTCGCCCGGTCCGGCACCTTCGCATCATCGAAGCGCGAGCGGCGCTCATGGGACGAGCCGCGGCAGCGTGACAGCAATGCGCAGGCCGGGACCTGTATCCTCGACGGCAATCGTGCCACCGTGAGCAGAGGCTGCAGCTGCGACGAGAGTTAGGCCTAGTCCGTTTCCAGGCGTCGTCCGGCTAGCCTCGGCGCGAAAGAAGCGGCGCAGCAATTGCGGGCGTTCGGAAGGTGAGACGCCCGGGCCGTTGTCACTGATGGTCAGGCAGGCAGTGCCATCCTCTCCCATGAGTTCCAGACGGACGGAGGTACCGCGCGGTGTATGGATCCGGGCGTTGTCGAGCAGATTGGCCACGCTCTGGACGAGAATTCCACGGTCGCCCCACACTGCGATATCGGGCGCGATCGTCCAGTCGAAGAAATGGCCGCTGTCGGCGAAAGCCGATGCATAGCCGCTGGTGATATTGTCGACATCGGTGCTGAGGTCGACCCGAACCATGTAGTTCTCCAGTCCGCCGCCCTCGACTTCGGCGATGCGCAAAATGGCGGTGAACAGCCTGAGAATCTCATCGAGCAGTTCGATCGCGCGTTGCTCGGCGCCTTCGACATTGCCGACGAGATCGAGCTGGTTGCGCAGGCGCAATAGCGGCTTGCGCAGATCGTGCGCGACGTCGCTCGATACCTGCCGCAGGTTCTCCATCAGGCCGTCGATCCGGTCGAGCATGGCGTTGAGGGCGAGCGAAACCTCATCGAATTCGTCGCCGTGCTTGCCGACCGCAATGCGCCGCTCGCCTTCGCCCGCCACGATCGCGCGCGCGGTCCGGCTTATGCTGCCGAGCCGCGTGCGCAGATAGCGCCCCAGCATCAGCGCCGCACCCACGCCAATGACAAGAATCGCAATGAAGGTCACTGCAAAGACCGCCAGGATCGTTCGGTCGATTGCGTCGACCGCTTCCAGATCGAGCGCGACGACCAGCCGGCTGCCATCGCTGAGCGCCATGGCCTTTGCGCGACCTTCCTCCCACTCTCCCGCCAGATCACGGAATTGGACGAGGCTGTAGCCGATAGGCGGCCGGGGGATATCGAGGCTGCCGCCGATCCTGCGCCCGGCGCGATCGAACAGCGCATAGGCGAAATCCTGCCTCGTGCGCAGTCGGCCGCGCTCCTCTAGCTCATGGATCAATCGCCGGCCCAGGCCTTCGTTCGCAAGGTCTTCCATCTCCTCAGACAACACCCCGTCGCGTTGCTGGCGGAACTCGGCATCGGCGACGAAGAAGATGGCCGTGCCCAGCAGTAGAATCGCAAATGCGAAGGCGGCAGCGTAACCGAAGGCGATGCGGTATGCTGCGCTCCGCCAGAGGTTATGCATTGGCACGCATTCGATAGCCTTCACCGCGTACAGTCTCGATCGGGTCGTCTGCGAAGCCTTCGCGCAACTTCGAACGCAGGCGGCTGAGATTGCTGTCGACGATGTTGGTCTGCGGGTCGAAGTCGCAGCCCCATACGTGTTCGAGGAACATGGCGCGGGTCACGACGTTGCCGCCGTTTCGCATAAGCAGTTCCATCATGGCGAACTCTCGCGGCTGTAGCGGGAGTTGCTTGCCGGCGCGCGTGACCTCGCGCCGGATGAGGTCCATCGCAACGTCACCGACGTCCAACCGCATAACGGGCTCGTTCGCCGGACGCCTACGCATCACGGCTGTCAGGCGGGCCAGAAGTTCGCTGAATGCGAAGGGCTTGACGAGGTAGTCGTCCGCCCCGGCGTTGAGGCCATCGACACGGTCGGCTACCCCGCCTTTCGCCGTGAGCACCAGGATCGGCGTATCGATCTCCGCCGCGCGGAGCCGGCGAACCACGTCGATCCCTTCGATCCCGGGAAGCATGCGGTCCAGCACGATCACGTCGAACTCTTCCGTCAGACCGAGACGAAGCCCGTCACGGCCATTGGCGGCACGATTCACGGCATGGCGCATCTCGACCAGGCCCTGCTCGATGTAGCCGGCGATCTCCTCATCGTCTTCGATCAGCAGAACGCGCATCGGAACACACTCCTGTTCGGCGGCGGCGGCGGCCCGGCCGATCATGGTCAGACGCACGCAAGCATTTCCGCTCTTAGCCTCGTAAAGCCAAACGCCAGATTGGGGTTAGATTAAACATTTCCAACAATTGGCCGATGTAACCGAACCGTCACATACGCTTCCTAGCGCACCTACACGCCGCTGGGGGGCGTCGGAGTTCATACTGATGGAAAAGGGTTTTGGCTCGCTCGCGCGCAGCGCGGGTGTGAGCGCAATGGCGCTCGTCCTGGGCATGCTGAGCACGACGGCTCATGCCGACGCCGCCGCCGATGCCGAAAGCGGCACCGCGCCTGCAACGGGTATTGCCGAAGGCTCGGACATCGTCGTCACTGCGACGCGCGCCAACGAGATCGCGCCGGCCACTTCCTCGCTCGAAGCGCGCCAGCCGCAATCGATCGTCAGCCGTTCGCTGATCGAGGATTCGCTGCCCGCCACGGCCGACTTCGACCAGATCGCGCTGATCACGCCCAGCGTGTCGAACTTCGGCGGCAACAACGGCATCGGCCTCGGCGAATCCAAGGCGCAGATCCGCGGTTTCCAGGACGGTGAATACAACATCACCTATGACGGTGTTCCGTTCGGCGACACCAACGACCCGACGCACCACTCGACGACCTTCTTTCCGTCAAACACGATCGAGACGATCGTGGTCGATCGCGGCCCGGGCAACGCCAGCCAGCTCGGCCAGGCCAGCTTCGGCGGCAACATCAATCTGTTCAGCCGCGCTGCGCGCGACGATTTCGGCGGCCAGCTCAAGGCGAGCTACGGCAGCTTCGACACCTGGCTGCTGCGCGGGCTGCTCAATACCGGCGCGATCGACGCGCTGGGCGGCACCAAGCTGGTGGTGACCGGCCAGTACGTCGATACCAACGGCCGTTCGAGCCATTCGCCTTACAAGAACTACAATCTTTTCGCCAAGGCAGTGGTGCCGGTCTCGCCCGACGTGACGCTCACGCTGTTGGGCACCTACAACCACAACAAGTTCAACCAGCCCGACAAGGACGGCTCGACGCTCTATCAGCAGTCGCTCTACGGTAAACATTTCAGCCTGAACGACGATCCGACGACCGAGCAGTATTTCGGCTACAACCACACGACCAAGACGACCGATTTCGAGATCGTCAAGCTCGAGGCGCAGATCGCCCCGGGCAGCACCTTGGAAAACCGCGCCTATACCTACTATTACGACAACGAGACGCTTTCGGCCAACGACGTCACCGTCTGGGATAAGAGCACGCTTTCGACCACGCTGGCGGATGGCAAGACGAAAGTCGCCGGTGACGTGCCCGGCTACACCAAGACCAACAAGTACCGCGTCTATGGCGACATCGCCAAGCTGAAGGTCCAGCTTGCGCCGATCGCGACGCTGACCGTCGGCGCCCAGATCGAATGGAGCCGGACCTATCGCCAGCAGACCGACGTCGACCTTACGACCGGCGGCTTCAACTATGTCGAAAAGGCCGTGACCGCGCCGCCGCCGCCGGCCATCGCGACCAATCCGGGCGAGAAGACGCCGCAGTACATCAAGTTCGATCAGAACAGCCAGGGCAACAACGCGGCCGAATTCGTCGAGCTGGAAATCAAGCCGGTCCCCGGGCTGTCTATCACGCCGGGCTTCAAGCACGTCGACTACAACCGCAAGATCTTCGCGCGCTGGAACCAGACCACGCGCTATGCGCAGAACCTGACGAACACCTATGACGCCAACCTGCCGTTCCTCCAGGCCAACTGGCAGGTCTCGCCGCAGCTCTCGTTCTACGGCGAATATGCGCGTGGCTTCCTGATCCCGTCGCTGACCTCACTCTATGTCGCGAACCCCAGCTTCTCCAACGTGGTGCCGGAGCGGTCGACCAACTACCAGGCCGGTTTCGTGTTCCATGGCGATCATCTGTCGGTCGACGCCGACGTCTATTCGATCGATTTCAAGAATAAGTTCGCCAGCACCAACGATCCCGTGTTCGGCACGGTCTGGACCAACATCGGCGGTGCGCTCTACCAGGGTATCGAAGGCCAGGTGACCTATGCGGTGACGCAGGACCTCGGCATCTTCGCCAACGGTTCGCTCAACCGCGCGATCGAAAAGACCACGCGGCTCCAGGTGGGCCAGGCGCCCAAGTACACGGCGGCCGGCGGCGTGATCGTCAAGCACGGACCGATCCGCTTCTCGCTGATCGACAAGCTGACCGGGCCGCAATATGCCAACAGTCCGACCGTGCCCGGGCCCACCGACAGCGCAGCGACGACCGCGCAGAACCGCGCGCTCTATTTCGCCTATCGGATCAAGGCCTACAATACGGCGATCCTGGCGGCGAGCTATGAGATCGGACCGTTCCGCGTCGGCGTGGAAGTGACCGACCTGTTCAATTCGCAGAACGTGGTCACCATCACGTCCACCGGCAAGACGGCGCTGAACCAGATCGGCCTGCCGCTGAACACCAATTTCGACCAGTACTATTACCAGCCCGGCCGCGCGGTCAGCGGCGACATCACGTTCACGTTCTGATGCGCCGGCCCGAACTCGCGCTCGCCGTAACGAGCATCGCGCTCCTCCTCGCCGTGCCGGTCGCGGCGAAGGAGGACCATGACACTGACGACGTGAGCCTGCTCACCGCCGCCGATCTCGATCCGGCAAAACTGCTGCCGGCCCCTCCGGCGGCGGGCAGCGCCCAGGCCCAGGCCGAACTGGCCGAATTGCACACGATCGAAACCGCGCGCAGCGAAACGGACGTCGCCGCTGCCAAGCACGACAGCGAGACCAAGAACGCCTCTATCTTCGCCGAGGTGCTGGGACCGTCGTTCGATCTCGCCAAGCTGCCGGCCACGCGCGAGATGTTCGAAGCCGTCCGCGAGACCGAAAAGGATGCCGCCAATCGCGGCAAGGCCGAGTTCCGCCGGCCGCGGCCGTGGATCGTCGAGGACACCCTCAAGACCTGCAGCCGCGACGACGAGCCCCTGTCGAGCTACCCGAGCGGCCACACGACCATGGCCTATTCGATGGGCGCGGTACTGGCGCGCCTAGTGCCGGCAAAGGCGCCGGAGATCATGGCCCGCGCCGCGGTCTACGGCCAGAGCCGCATCGTCTGCGAACAGCACTTCCGCAGCGATGTTACCGCTGGCGAAGCACTAGGCCTGATCGTCGCCGAACGCCTGATGGCCAAGCCGCGCTTCCAGCGCCTCTTCGAAGCGGCCAGCCGCGAACTCAAGCAGGCGGGGCTACTTTGAGAAGCCGCTGAAGCGGACGCTCGCCGCGGGCCAAACATTGGAAATCGTTAAGTGTTTTGCGAGGCGGATCGTCCCTAGCAGGACGGTCCGTTCCGCGAGCCTGCACAGGCACACCAGAGGCACCGGGGATTGAACAGGGCGAAGACCTACCGCGGATTCCGCGTGGCCGCGGTGCTGGCGGGCTGCCTTCTTGCAGCCCAGGCGCCGCTCGCGCGAGCGCAGGATCGTGACGATGACGACGATGATGACGATGTCCGGCCGAGCAGCGCTCCCGCGGAGATAGTCATCACCGCGCGGCGCCTGGACGCCGCGCGCGCCGACATCGAACCCGATCTGGGCGCTTCGACTTTCTCGCTCTCTAACGAAGCCATCGAACGCCGACCGGCAGGCGAAACCGCCAGCCTTGCCCAGGTCATGCTCCAGATGCCCGGCGTAGCGCAGACCGGCAAAGGCCAGATCGGCCTGCGCGGCTCGCAAGGTGGAATCCAGTATCGCATCAACAACGTGATCCTGCCCGACGGGATCGACGACCTGGGCGAACAATTGAGCCCGCGCATGGCCGACAAGATCCAGCTGATCACCGGCGCCTTGCCTGCACAATACGGCCTGCAGGTCGGCGGCGTCGTCAACATCACCACCAAGAACGGGCTCTACGGCGAAGGCAGCCAACTGGAGCTTTACGGCGGCGGGGCCGGCCAGATCGAACCCGCCGTCGAGATCGCCGGCGCGTCGGGATCGACGAGCTATTTCGCAACGGGCAGCTATCTGCACGATGCGGTCGGCATGGCTTCGCCAAATGGCGCGCACAAGCCCGACCACGACCGCACCGACCAGTTCGAGGGGCTGACTTTTCTCGATCATGTGATCGACGACGCGTCGCGCGTCTCGCTGGTTGCCGGCCTTTCCGACGAACGCTTCGAGATTCCGGAAAATCCGAAAGTCGATCTCAGCGACCCGGCTCAGGTATCTTCCGCCAATCCAATAGACGCAGGACGGCTGTACCAGCGCGATTTCTACGGTGCGCTGAGCTATCTGCGGTCGGAAGGGGCGAGCACGATGCAGGTCTCGGTCTATGGACGCTTGTCGCACAACACATTGCGTTCGGGAGCCAGCACAGGGGTCTTCCAGACCGGGCTCGGCGGAGAGACGACGGAAGATGGCGCAGCCTTGGGTGTCCAGGCTGAAGGAGCGTTCAAGCTCGGTGCGCAACATACCCTGCGCGCGGGCGGCATCGCCAGCTACAACCGCCTGCACAGCCGGCTTGATGGTATCGCCCTGTCGAGCGTTGCGCCGACCGTGGTATCCTTCGCGAGCGTCGACCGCGTTCACCGCGATGACGCCAGCCTCTTCGTTCAGGACGAATGGAAGCCAACCGACCGCCTGACGCTCAACTACGGCCTGCGCTTCGACCGCATCGCCGGCTTCGTCGACGGAAACGCCTTCGGGCCGCGTGCGAGCCTCGTCTGGTCCGGCCCGCAGGGCTTCACGCTGCACGCCGGCTATGCGCGTTACCTCGTCGCACCGAACCTGTTTGCCGGCTCACACGCCCAGGCTCTAGCCGCGGCGAGCGGCGGACGAGCGGGCGAATCCGGCGCTCCTCTCCGACTCGAGCGGGACAATTATTACGACGCCGGGCTGCAGCGGAAGATCGGCGAGTTCACGATCGGCCTCGATGCCTTCTGGCGCGATGCCGACAACTTCCTGAGCGAAACCCAGGACGGCTCGCCGCTGCTCGCGAAACCGTTCAACTACCGCAAGGCGCGCATCCGCGGCGCCGTGGTCAGCATGACCTATGCCAACGGCCACCTGTCAGCCTGGGCCAATGCCACCCTCACCCAAGCCAGAGCGACGGGCCTGGTTTCCGGACAAGCCTATTTCCCGCCCGCAGCTCTGGCCCTCATACAGAACAATTGGGGCCGCCCGGAAGGCACCCAGCGCCTATCCGGTTCGACCGGAGCCACCTATTCGCTCGGTGCGCTCAGCCTGAGCGCGGAGATGCTCTACGGCAGCGGCGAGCCCCGCGCTCTACGCGCCAGCAGCCTGCAGCCCTCATCCTTGCCGGGCTACGTGCAGGTGAACCTGGCCCTCACCTGTCGCCTCGACGGCTTGCGGCACCACCCGCTCGACCTGCGCCTCGATGCGATCAATCTCTTGGACCGACGATACGAAATCAGCGACGAAAGCAAAGTGGGGCTCCCGCAATGGGGGCCGCGGAGAGCGATATTCGTTGGCGTCGAACAGTCCTTCTAGGCTGCGTGGACGGCCTCGCGTCCGGTTGTGGTAAGTCGTCGTAGTCTTCTGGCTCAGCATCATCCTCGCGGCGGTGTGGTCTGCGTTGCAGGCAGGGTAGACTCGTGTGTGCACGGTGGGGGTTCTGGAATAGTCGCGATAATCGGGCTGTCGAACAGCGACGGAGCGCGCTAGGAACACGCCGTGCCAGCAGAAAGTTCACGCGGCCTTGAATCGGTCTACCGCTTGCATCGCGGCGAGTTACTTCGCTTCCTGACCGCGCGTACCGGAGATCCCGGCGAGGCCGAGGACATTCTCCAGGAGGTCTGGTTTCGGCTGCACCGATCCGCTGATGCGCCGGTGGCCAACGCCCGCGCCTATCTTTTCCGGGTGGCGCAAAACCTGGTTGTGGACCGGTTGCGCGAGCGGCAGCGCAGAATGAAGCGGGAGCGGCTCTGGCTGGAGGAACATGCCGCCACGGCGGCATCGGGCGAGACGTTGGATCCCGGCCGGAATGCCGAGGAAGCGCTCCTGGAAAAGGAAGAAACCGGCCTGCTGGCCGCGGCAGTCGAGACCCTCCCGGAAGGAGCACGCCGCGTGTTCGAACTGCACAAGCAGGAAGGCCTCAGCCATGCCGAGGTGGCAATGCGCCTCGGTATTTCGAAAAGCGGTGTAGAAAAACACATGGCCGTCGCGATGAAATATTTTCGCCGCGCCTTGCTGGACTGAGGTGGCCGGGCATGCTTGACGTCTCTTGCGCGGCCACGACACTTCAGGGACATTCCGGGGCATGACGGCAAGGCCTGCAATAGACGAGCACCTGCTCGACGAAGCCGAGGCCTGGCACGGCGCGCTCGAGCTCGCCGACGCCGATTGGGATGGCTATACGACCTGGCTGGAAGCCGACCCGCTTCATCGCGAGGCCTTCGACGCGGTGGTCCTCACCCATCGGATTGTCAACGAACGCGTCGGCAACCTGGAAAAGCCGGCGCCGATCGAAGAACCGGCGGAAGCCGGCACGCGCGGCTGGCCCAGGCGATGGTTCTACGGCGCCGCCGCTGCGGCCGTGGCGCTTGCGCTAGCCGTCCCGGCGATCTGGCTGCGTTCGAGCGATACCGTCTACGCTACCAAGCCCGGCGAAACGCGTCAGATCGCGCTGGCGGGCGGAATCAACGTCGACCTCGCGCCGGCCAGCCGCCTGATCCTGGCCGATGGAAGCGCCAAGGACCTCGAACTGTCACGGGGCGAGGCGATTTTCACCGTGGCGCATGACCCTGCGCGCAAGCTCTCGATCAAGGCCGGCGAATATGTAGTGGGCGACATCGGTACGACTTTCGCAGTCAACGTCTCCACCGAGACTGTGAAAGTCGGCGTTGCCGACGGTCGTCTGACCGTCATGCCGAACGGCGGCGAGGCCGCCAGTGTAACGGCAGGGCAACAGCTGATCGCCTCGCGGACAGGCGGGACTATGCAGCTGAGCTCGGTCGCTTCGACAGACGTGGGCAGTTGGCGCAAAGGAAGACTGGTCTATAGCGACACGCCCCTGGCGGTCGTTGCCGCCGATATTTCCCGCTACACGGGCAAGACCATTGCCGTCGATCCCGCTATTGGCTCTCAATCCTTTTCCGGGGTTCTCGCGATTGGCGATGGTTCCAAGCTTCTTTCCAGTCTGGCAGATCTTACGGGCCTCACCTACCAGGAGGAGGGCAATCGCGCTCGCCTGGGCGCTTCTCCCGCTCGCTGAAGCACTGGTTTCGCCATCGGCAGCCTATGCGCGCGAAACCGAGTATCGCTTCGACATACCGGCCGGGCCGGTCAGAGCATCGCTCGAGAAAATTTCCCAGACGAGCGGCATCTCGATCGGCTGGCCTGGTGACCTCCCGTCGTTCCGAGTGCCCGCGCTACGCGGCTCGATGAGCATTTCGCAGGCGGTCGGCAAGCTTCTCGCCGGCAGCGGATGGCAAGCGCGGCGAGCTGGTTGGAGCGCCTTCCGCATCGAACGCGAGCCGGTCTCCCGGCGAGCATCCTCCCACCCTTCCTCGCCTCCGCCGCCTGCACGGACGGCCACAGCCGTCCAGCCGCCTGCCCAGGACATCATCGTCACCGGGCACAAGCGGCAACAACGCCTCAACGATGTCCCCATGTCCATTTCGGTTGTGCCATTGACGCAGGGCACGAGCGACGGGCTCGCGATGGGCAGCCGCGAGGTAACCTACGAGGTCGACGGCCTGACGCTCACCAATCTTGGCCCCGGACGCAATCGCCAGTTCATCCGCGGTGTCGCCGATAGCGCTTTCAACGGCCCCAGCCAGTCGACAGTCGCCGTCCAGCTCGACGAAGCGCGCATCACTTTCGATGCTCCCGACCCCGATCTGCGTCTGGTCGACATGGAGCGGATAGAAGTGCTCAAGGGGCCGCAGGGTCCGCTTTACGGATCGGGTGCGCTCGGCGGCATATATCACATGGTCACGCGCAAACCCGACCTGTCCGCTCCCGCCGGCGAAATCCGGGCGATCGGCGAGGCCGTCGACCACGGCGATCTGGGCTGGGGCGGCGAAGTTACCTTCAATCTGCCGGTGGTGACCGACAGGCTCGGGCTGCGCGGTGTCGCCTATTCGGTGCGCGCGGGTGGCTGGATCGACAACATCGGCCGCAACCGCAACGCCAACGGCACGGCAACCGACGGCCTTCGGCTCGCCCTGCGCTGGCAACCGGCACCCGAATGGACGCTCGATGTGGCCGGCGCGCTGCAGGACATCAATTCGAAGGACAGCCAGTACGTCATGGCTCCCGAAGAGACGGCCCGGACCAATGTTCGAATTCCCGAGCCGACGGACAACGATTTCAAGTCGCTCTCAGCAACCCTGCAAGGTCCGGTCGGCGCCCTCAAGCTGCTCGCGACGTCGAGCTATGTGAACCACGAAGTCAGCTACACGCTCGACTCCACGGACTCCTCCGCGGACTTCGGCCTTTCGGGCGCCTCGCGCTTCGATAGCGACAGCAAGTATACGATCATCAATCACGAATTGCGCCTGACACCCGCCGCTTCCTCGCTATGGCTCATCGGCGTCTCCTACCTGCACGCGCACAGCCATACGATCGGCACGATCGAAACCGCTACGGACCGCCTGACGGTCGAGGCGCTGGATCGCTACACCACCGAATTTTCCGTCTTCGGCGAAGGCACCATTCCGCTGTTCGATCGGCTGAGCGCGACGGCGGGCGCCCGGTTGTTTCGTTCGATTGCCGAAGACGAAACCTCGGAGCAACACGGCCTATCCTCGGACCGGGTCACCAAGACGATCCTCTCTCCAAGCCTTTCACTTGCCTGGACGCCCAATCGGCAGACGCTCGTCTACTTGCGCTACGCCCGCGCGCTTCGTCCCGGCGGCCTCGCACCCGCGGACCAGCCGGGCGCAAGACGCTTCGAGGCAGATCACCTCTCCACCATCGATCTCGGCCTGCGGTACGCGGCCGCAGACCGTTTCACCGCGAACGCGAGCCTCTTCTACACCGATTGGTATCACATCCAGTCCGACTATCTGCTGGCCAACGGGCTGATCTCGACGCGCAATGCGGGACACGGACGCATTCTCGGCATCGAGGGCAGCCTCGAATGGAAGCCTGCGAAGGGCCTGCAGGTGACTTTCGGCGCAACCTACACCGACGCTCTGCTCCTTAGCACCGAGAACAAGATCGCGATCGACGATCGCCGCCTGCCGGTGGTCCCCGACCTGACGGCACGCCTCGCCGTTCGATATGGCTTCGGTGTCGGGCCATGGAAGGCGGACATCGGGATGCAGGCCAACTACGTCGGCAAGGCCCGATTGACCTTCGATCCGGATCTCGACCGCCAGATGGGAAATTACCTGCCAGTTTCGGCTAGCGCGACCATCGCGCGCGATCGCTTGCGGCTGAGCGTCAGGCTGGACAACCTGTTCGACATCCAGGGCGACACCTTTGCCTTCGGCAACCAGTTCTCGATCATGAACTCGCAGCAGTACACGCCGTTACGCCCGCGGACCTTGACGCTGTCGATAGCGAGATCCTGGTAGCTGCGGCGCTGGACCTCAGTCGCCGAAGATTATCTCGAAGAAAATTTGTGCACCGGAACTGAGGTGCCGCCCAGCCTTGCCGTCATTCGGTGGTTCGGGAGGCCCGATTGAGTTTTCGCAGCCAAAGACCAGCGTGGAACGGAACGCCGGCGCGTTCGCCGCGGAAATTGCTTCTGCTCGCGGTCCACGACGTCGGCCCGCGGTCGGAAAGCGCCGTCGACCTTCTGCTCGATCGTCTCGGCAGGCATGGCCAGGCCGACAAAGCGGCGCTTCTGGTCGTGCCCGATCACTGGGGCGAAGCGCCGATCCGGGCGAAGACGCCCTTCGCCGCGCGGTTGCGCGGCTGGGCCGATCGCGGAACCGAGATCTTTGTTCACGGCTGGTTTCATCGGGATTCGATCCAGCATCGCAGCCGAGCAGCGCAGTTCAAGGCGCGGCACATGACCGCGGGCGAAGGTGAATTCCTGGGCCTCGACCGTGCCAGCGCCCAGGCACTCATGCTTAGCGGCAAGGCTTTGCTGGAAGACATCACGGGCCGCAGCGTTGCCGGCTTCGTCGCCCCGGCGTGGCTCTATGGCCGCGGGGCGCTCGATGCCCTCGCCGAATGCGACTTCAAGATGGCGGAGGATCACTGGAAAGTCTGGGCACCGACCACCGGCGAGGTCCTCGCCGAAAGCCCCGTGCTGACCTGGGCGAGCCGTAGCCGCGGCCGCATCGCATCTTCGCTCGTCGCGGCACGCCTGCTGCCGCCGCTGCTGCAGCGCATGGAGGTTGCGCGCATCGGCGTTCATCCAGGCGACGCTGCCGTTCCGGCGATCCTGGCGAGCATCGATCGTACGGTCGCGCAGCTCAGCAGGTCGCACCGCATCGCCCGATACGGCGATCTCCTGGCGAACAGGCAGACCGCATGCGCGTGCTGACCTTCGTGCATAGTTTCGAACTGGGCGGCGTCGAACGCATTGCGCTGCGCCTCGTCCGGCGCTGGCGCGAAATCGGCGTCGATGCCCCCTTGTTCGTCGGTCGGGTGGAAGGCGACATGCACCGCGACGTCGGCGCCGGCCTCGATTTCTTCACGCCGCCTTCGCCGCCCTTGCGGACTGCGAGTTGGGAAACGCTCTGGATGATCTTGACTTTGCCCCGCGCCGTGCGGCGGCTGCGTCCCGACATCCTGTTCTGTCCCGGAAACAGCTACACGGTCGTCGCGGTCGCGCTCAAGCTGCTGCTCGGGCGCGATTGCCCGCCGATGCTGGCTAAAGTCAGCAACGGTTTCGACCGCCGCGACATGACGTGGTGGCAGCGCGGAGCCTATCGCTTCTGGTTGCGGATGCAGGGCCGCTACCTCGATCTCGCGGTCGGACTGGAAGAGGCGATGGAAGCGGAAATCTGCGAGGCCTTGCGGCTGCCGGCTGAACGCGTCGCGACAATTCCCGATCCGGCCCTGTCGCTGCATCTGATCGAACGGCTCAGAACCGAGCCGCGCCTGCCGAGGCCCTCAGAAGCCGGTCGCCGCTTCGTCTCGGTAGGACGCCTCGTTCCCCAGAAGAACTTCGCGCTGATGCTCCGGGCCTTCCACCGCGGGGCGGCGGAAAACGATACGCTCACGATCATCGGCGATGGACCGGAGCGCGCGCGACTGGCGAAGCTCGCAGCAGATCTCGATCTCGACCGACGCGTCGAATTCCGCGGCTACGTGGCAGACCCTTCGGCGCTCTTGCCGGAATTCGACGTCTGCCTGCTTTCCTCCGACTACGAGGGCGTGCCCGCGGCGGTCCTCGAGGCCTTGGCCGCGCGCGTGCCGATCGTCGCGACCGATTGCTGCCGCAGCATGGCCGGCCTCCTCCTCCATGGCGTACTCGGAGAACTCGTCGCTGTCGGCGACGAGCGTGCCTTCGCCGACGCGATCGCGAATGCATCGCCGGCGCAACCGGACGATGCGCTCAGCCTCGCTCAAGCGCGCCGTTTCACGATCGACCACGCGGGCGAAGCCTATCTGCAGGAAATGCGCCGGCTTCTGCCACGCCCTGCCGGTAGCGCAGAGTTCAGACCAGCCGCGACCCCAGGCACGCCCGTAAGAGAACATTGCGCATGACCCTTCACGCCATGATCGACAGTCCTGCGCCGCCGGTTTTCGACCACCCCGAGCGGGGCGCGGGCATTCCTCGGATGATCGACCCCAAGCCGCTCGTAGAGATCGGCGGAAGCCGGATACGGTGGATCGGCCCCGCCGTCTCGGTGCTGATCCTCCTCGCCGTCATCTATCAGCTTCGCCAGCTCGACTTCCGGCACCTGCTGGAGCTGCTGCCTTTCAGCCCGCCATTCTGGATCGTCTTCGCCGCCTACTATTTCGCCGGCCCGTTTTCGGAATGGGTCATATTCCGGCGGCTCTGGTCGCTTCCGGTCGGCGGCTTCACCGCGCTCCTGCGCAAGCTTGTCAGCAACGAAATCCTGCTGGGATACCTGGGCGAAGTCTATTTCTACGCCTGGGCACGCCGCCATGCCCAGATCACCACGGCCCCCTTCGGCGCGATCAAGGACGTCACGATCCTAAGCGCGCTGACCGGCAATCTGTTCACCCTGTTGATGGTAGCGGTTGCGGCGCCGCTGTTCGGCGCGCTCCATCTCGGAATCAACAGCACTGCCTTCATCGGCTCGACGGTCTTCGTGCTGGTCCTGTCCGCGGCGATGCTGCTGCTGCGCAAGCGGCTGTTCACCCTGCCTAGGCGCGACCTGATCTTCGTAACGCTTGTCCACTCGGCGAGGATCGTCACCATGATGATGCTCGCAGCCACCGCCTGGCACCTGCTGCTTCCCTCCGTGGCGCTGACCTGGTGGCTGCTGCTCGGTACGCTGCGCCAGCTTCTCTCGCGCCTGCCCTTCCTGCCAAACAAGGACGTCGTCTTTGCCGGGCTGGCTTCATTCCTCGTCGGATCGGACGTGCAGATCGCATCCGCCATCGCCCTGTTCTCTTCCCTGATCGTGGGCGCGCATCTTCTTGTCGGAGCCTATGTCGGCGCCGCCGAGCTGCTGCGCGCAGACCGTGGGGCATGATCGCCGTCATGGCTCCCCTGCTGCTCGGTGCCTACCTGCCCTCGACTCCCGAGCTGGGTACTGCCGAAGGGCGCTGCCGGCGCGGCGAGCAGGGCCCCGCCCTGCTCGTGGAAATCGACGGGCTGAAGGATCGGCGTGGCCGGATCAGGCTGGAACTCTATCCGGCGAACGACACCGACTTCCTGCAGGACGACAATCTGCTGGTAGCAGCGGGAAAGACGTTCCGACGGGTCGAAGCGCCGGTTCCGACCGCTGGCCCCGTCGAGCTTTGCATTCGCGCGCCCTCCCCCGGAACCTACGCGCTTGCCGTGTTGCACGACCGCGACGGCAATCGCCGCTTCAGCCTGTCGATCGACGGCATCGGCTTCGGAGGCAATCCGAAGCTGGGCTGGTCGAAACCGAAAGCCGCAGCGGCAAGCATTCGCGTCGGTCCTTCGCCGACCCCGGCGCGGGTCGTCATGAACTACCGCCGGGGACTCTTTTCCTTCGGACCGATCGGGAAATGACCGCTTGCGTATCGTAGATATCTGCGCCTTTTACACCCCCGCGGGCGGCGGTGTAAAAAACTTATGTCGAACGCAAACTGGAGGCTGCACGGCCAGGCTGCGAGGAAGTGATCATCGTCGCGCCGGGCCAGGGTGAAACGACGATACGCCATTCCGCCGCAGGCCGGATCATGACGATACCCGGACCGACGCTGCCCGTCGATCGCCGCTACCGCTATTTCAATGACGAACCGGCGCTGCACGCGCTGCTCGACCGGCTCGACCCCGATGTCGTCGAGGTGTCCTCTCCCTGGGGCAGCCCGGCCATGGTCGCTCGCTGGCGCGGCCGCGCGCTTCGCTCGCTGGTCATGCATGCGGATCCTCTGTCAGCCTATGCCTATCGCTGGTTCGGCGGTATCGCATCGCGCGGGAACATCGACCGCGGGTTCGAATTCTTCTGGCGCCACTTGCGCCGTCTCGACCAGCAGTTCGACATCGTCGTCAGCGCCGGCGCAAGCCTGACCGGCCGGCTGGCGGCAGGCGGAATGCGCAAGGTTCAGACGCTTCCCATGGGCGTAACGCCGGGCATTTTCACGCCGGCACTGCGCGACGAGCGGCTGAGAGCCCGACTGCTCGCTCGATGCGGTCTGGACAGCGATGCGACGTTGCTGATCGGCCTGGGCCGGCTTGCTCCGGAAAAGCGTTGGCCGATGGTGATCGAGGCCGTAGCGGCCGCGGGCTATAGCCATCCGCTGGGACTGGTACTGTTTGGCAACGGACGCGAACGGGCGCGGGTCATCCGGGCCGCAGCCAACAATCCCCATGTCCAGCTGCACGCGCCCATCACCGACCGGGGCGAGCTCGCCACCGTGCTCGCAAGCGCCGACGCGCTGGTTCACGGCTGCGAGGCCGAAACATTCTGCATGGTCGCCGCCGAAGCAAAAGCCAGCGGACTACCTCTCATCGTCCCGGACGAAGGCGGCGCCAGCGACCAGTTCGTTCGCGGCCAGGGCGAAATCTACCAGGCCTGCTCGTCATCGAGCCTGGCAGAAGCGATCGGCCGCTTCATGGGTTCGGACCCGAAGCTTCAGAGACGCCGTGCGACTGCATCGGCCGCGACAGTAGGAAGCATGGACACCCATTTCGCACGCCTGTTCGAGGTCTATGCCAATGCAATGCGTTCGCCCGCCAGCGTAGCCTGAGCCGACTCCGAACGACACTAGCCCTGTGCCATGGAGAGACCGATCACGGGCGCAGCGAACGAGGCGGATTGCGCGAGCGTGGTGACCTGCAAGCCGGCAGCGCGGCAGCGCTCGACGAGGGCACTGGGAAGGCCCCTCCCATCTACCATCACACGCTTGAGCAGCGGCAACCGGCTGCCACATGCCTCGATCACCGAAACCAGTCCCGCAAGTTGCCCGCGATCGATCACGAGCGAGGTGATCCGAAGCTCGCCCAGTGCCCGTGCCAGACGCACGAAATCCGGACGCTGGGGATTTTCGAGACCTATGCGATGGGGCGGAGGAACGACGTAGGTACCGCCGGCGATAATCGTCGCATAGAAACCCGCAGCCGTTTCCACGACGGACCAAGCTGGCAACAAAGCGAGATGGCGGTCGAAATCCTGCCGCGGGCAGGAGTGCACCAGCGTAGCCGCGATTTCGACAAGCAGGTCCACGGATAGACTGACCTGCTTGAACTTGCCCCCCCTGCTCGGGACACACAGGAGCCGCAGATGCCCTTGCAACGGGGCGATCGGCAGCGAATTGCGGAGCTGAATCTTGATCGGCGAATTCAGATAGGCTGCGTGCGCTCCGTTCCAGGCAACGGCGGCGGCCGTATCGCTGGCGCTCAATGTGGTCGGCATGATCAATTGGGAGACCTCTGCCTTGACGAGAGCGAGGTCGAGGATCGACCGGGCAAGGCCATTTCCGATTTGCACCGCAACCGGGCGACTCCGGCTGAATTGCGATGCAAGTTCTCCCGCAAAAGTTCGGACCAGCTCCGAGAACAAATGATAGTCGACGGGCAAATCGACTACCGTGTCCACCGCCATCCTGTGAGCGGATCTGGCGCCATGGCTATGTATGGCATCAATTAGGCAGTTCATGTTCGCTCCGGTAGCACCGTCTCGATCGCGGCGGGGCCGAGCTCATTTCGACGCCGTCCGTTTCGATGACGACACCGAACGCTGTAGCCGCAGTTCGCTCGCCAATAGTTCGCCAACGAAGGGAGGCCCTGAGAGCGAGTTCGCTTAGGCGACCTTCGCATCTTGTATAAATTCCGCGATCCGCTGCGAAGGTTTCGCCGGCTATCCGACGGACGAACGTCCGAAGGGTAGTCATGCGACCGACCGTGAGAATTCTGTGCGCCTCGCTCGTTCTCGCGTTCGCCGCCTGTGGCGGCGCGGCGCGCAAGGCCAGCGACAAGCCGGCCAAGGTCGATCCCGTAGCTCACGAAAGCGAGCTCATGAGGATCACGCAGCGAGGCATAGTCAAGCGACCTGAAATGCACGTGACCTCCTGCTTTCCACCAGCAGGGATTAGAGCCCAGCGGTTTTGTTGCGCATGAGTGCAGGTCCTTATGCAGTTCAGCAGCGTCCTCGGTGGGCGCGTCTCAACCCGAGAGCTTCTCAAATTCCAGTTCGGGGAACCCTTGGTCGGCGGATTGATCGAGCCTGTCGTAGTAATTGTTGGCACCGCCGAAATAGATCAGCACGCGCGGCGGCTTGTCCTGCCGGTTGGCGCCCATCATCCAGGAATGGACCTTGCCGCCCTCGGCCATCAGCGTCTGTCCGTGGATATCAGCAGTGTGCGCCGTCCACTCCCGCTGCGCCTCGAGCCTCGGCTTGAAGACGTCGAAGCCTTCGCGTTCCATTTTCGCGATGCAGCGGCTGATCCAGATCACATTCTGCTCGATCGAGGTCGGCAGGTTGGCAAATGGCGCCTGCGGCCCGGTGACGATGAACATGTTGGGGAAATTGGCCACGCAGACACCCATGATGCTCTCGGACACCGTTTTCCATGTTTCGGCCAGAGTCTTGCCGCTGCTGCCGCGGATCGGAAAGGCTTCGAGCGCGCCAGTATAGGCCTTGAACCCTGTCGCCAGGACGATGATGTCGAACTCATAGTGTTCGCGGGTCGTGCGGATACCGGTTTCCGTGATTTCGACCAGTGGCTCGCGGTCCTTGATGTCGACGAGACGCACATTGTCGCGGTTGAACGCTTCGAAGTAGCCGTGGTCGAGCGGGGGGCGCTTGGCGAACAAGGGATAGTCGTCGAAACTGGGCGAGAGCAGCTTCGCGATCTCGGGATCGTCCACGCGTTCCTTCATCTTCGCGACGATGAATTCCGACGCCATCCGGTTAGCCTCGGGGCTGGTCAGCAGGTCGTCGAAGGTTTCGAAGACCCAGCGGAAGCTGCCGGTCCAGTTTTCCTCGAAGATCCGCTGGCGTTCCTCGTGAGGCGTATCGACGGCGTTGCGACCGACCGGACTGTCGAAGGCCATGCCGAACACGTGGTTGCGACATTTCGCTATGACCGCGTCGTAGTCGGCCTTGATCTCCTTTTCCCATTCCGGGGTCATCGGCTTCTGCATGGCCGGCAGGACGTAGTTCGGCGTGCGCTGGAACACCGTCACGCTGCCGGCGGTCTCCGCAACGACGGGCAACATCTGTACCGTGGTCGCGCCAGCGCCGATGATGCCGATCCGCTTGCCCGCATAGTCGAGCCCTTCCTGCGGCCAGCGGGACGAGTGGAATAGCGGGCCGCGGAAGCTATCCATGCCTTCGATCTTCGGGATCATCGGCTCCGAAATCATGCCCATGCCGCTGACGAAGTATTTGCAGGTATAGGTCTCACCACTGCGCGTGGTGATCTGCCAGCGCCCCTGGCCGTCGAGGTACCGCGCTTCGACGATCTCTGTATCGAGCTGGATATGCGGCCGCATCTGGCACTTGTCGGCGATGAAGTGGAAATAGCGGTGCGTCTCCTCCCAGCCCGGATAGCGCTTTGTCCAGGACCATTCCTGCAGCAGCTCCTTCGAGAAGGCGAGGCAGTAGTAGTAGCTCTCGCTGTCCGTGGCAGCACCGGGATAGCGGTTCCACGTCCAGGTTCCGCCGATGTCCGAGGCCCTGTCGAAGATGCGAACCGAAAGCCCCAGTTCGCGCACGTAGTGGATCAGGGCGAGACCCGCGAAACCGGCGCCGATGCCGATTACGTCGAAGTCTACCTCTGCCGCTGCTCCCTTCTGCAACGAAAGGGCCTCATCGGTCGAAGCGTTCGTAGTGGTCATCTGTCGTGCTCCCAAAACAACCCGGACGGTGCCTTCGTTGGGACCGTCGCTTTTCAGTCCGTATCTTCAATCCGAGCCAAACCAGGCCGGACGCCGTCAGCGCGGTTTGATCTCGGTATCGATTCCGATCTCTCGCAGGATCGCCTCGCGGTCGGAATCGCGTCGCCACATGATCGGCCTGACCGACTCTGTGTCTGCGAAGCGTGGCGCGGGAGAAGGCTGGATGTAGCCACTGTCATCGGCGTAGCTGCCCCGCGCCTTGTTGTGATCGTGAGCGATTGCCTCGTCCATCGTCAGAACTTCGCTGTAACAGCAGTCGCGGTCCTGCAACCTGGCGGTCCAGGCCTCTCGCGAGGCAGAAGCGAAGATCCCGGCCAGACGGGCCTTCATCACGAGCCACTTTGACGGGTCGTACTGATCGGCAAACGCCGGGTCATCGGCGAGTTCGAGCGCCTCGATCAGGCGGGAAAAGAACTTGGCTTCGATGGCACCGATCGCGATGAAGGTTCCGTCAGCACAGGCATAGCAGGCGTAGAACGGCGCGCCGCCGTCGAGCAGGTTTTGCCCTCGCGGCCTATCCCACATGCCGTTGTGCTTCAGCGACCACATCCCCGCCATCATCACCGTGGCGCCGTCGGCCATGCTGCAGTCAATGATCCGGCCTCGGCCGCTTTGCCGCGCCGCGAGCAGAGCCGTGACGAACCCGAAAGCCAGCATCATGCCGCCGCCGCCATAGTCGCCGATCAGGTTCAGCGGCGGCGCCGGCGGCTGTCCTTCGGGACCGATCGCCGCGAGGCAACCGCTGAGCGAGATATAGTTCAGATCATGCCCGGCCTTGTCCGAAAGCGGCCCGTGCTGGCCCCAGCCGGTCATCCGCGCGTAGACCAGGCCTGGATTACGCATCATCAGCATGTCCGGCCCCAGGCCCAGCCGTTCGGCGACACCGGGCCGGAAGCCTTCAATCAGGCCGTCGGCGGTTTCGACGAGCTTCGCGACGATTTCGACGCTTTCCGGTTGCTTGAGGTCGAGCGTGATCGATCGTCGCGAACGCAGGAGGACGTCGCGCCCCTGGTCCTGCCCCAGCGGGTCGCTGCCCCCGGGCCGATCGATCCGGATCACCTCCGCACCATGGTCGGCGAGCATCATTCCACAGAATGGCGCAGGGCCGATCCCGGCCAGTTCGATTACGCGCACACCTTCGAGCGGAGGACGCATCAAACCGCCTTCGACGCGATCCTCACCAGTCATGCGAAACCGCGGCGGGCGCGCGTGGTTGCATAGGCCAAGGCGCCCCTGCCGATTGGCCGGTCGCATCGATCACCCCATGCCGTCGACAGGCCGACGTCCATTTCGCTCTCCTCAGTTGCCTGGCCCATCCTGCTTCGAAGACGCCGCCCAAGACTCGCTGAGCGAGTTTTAACTTATTTGCTTACGTCTAGCAAATATATTTACCGTCACCGCAATTGCTTGATTTTGCTTATTTTACCGACAGGGTATCGAGCGCATTTCGGCGGTAATGCTGGAACACCGCATGCACGTCGATGCGTTCGGGATCGACCAGCCACTGATAGATCAGCCCGAAGATCAAAGAGGCGAACTCCACTGCAAAGCACTGGGGATCGATCGTGCCCCGGATCGTCCCCTCGCTGATACCTTCGCGCACCCAGCGTTCGGCATCGCGGCGGTATGCGGTGTGATTGCGCGCAAGACGCTGACGCACCTCATCGTGGCTCGACATCGATTCGAACCAGAGAATGTAGAGCGCCTTCATCTCGTGCGAGCGGTTGAGCAGGAAATACTCGACCGCATCGAGCGCCGCGCTGAACGCAGGCAGCCCGGTGCTGCTACCGACGGCGTGCCGCAGTTCCTCGGCCCAACGACGATTGAAGTCGCGCACCAGTTGGCTGAACAGGCCTTCCTTGGAGCCGAAGCGATTGCTGGCCAGCCCGCGACTGTAACCCGCCCTCTCCCCGACTTCGCGCAGTGTGGTGTTGTGTGTACCGTGTTCGGCAATCAGTTCCTTCGCCGCTTCGAGCATTCGCGCGTCGGACAGCGCGGTCCGTTCGGCCTGCGTCATGCGCTTGGAAGCCGGACTGCTCTGGACGGCAATATTCTGTTTCATGTCAGCATTCTTCTGCGGCGAACATCGGTTCGTGAACGATGGCTATATGTCCTGCCGCGACTTGCTCCCGCAAGCGCTTCTTGTCGATCTTGCCCACGCTCGTCTTGGGGAGCGCTGGAAGGATCGCCCAATATTCGGGCACCATGAACTTCGCCATGCGGCCGCGCAGCACGGCCCGCAGCGCCGCGAAATCGGGATCGTCGGCACCGTCCCAAGCAACGATAGCCAGTGGGCGCTCCTCCCAGCGCGGGTCGGACACCGCCACCACCGCCACCTCGACCACTCCAGACAGTGCAGCGATCCCGTTCTCGAGGTCGACCGAAGATATCCATTCGCCGCCGGACTTGATCAGGTCTTTGATGCGATCGGTGACCTGGACATAACCGAACGGATCGATGCTGCCGACATCTCCGGTTTCGAACCAGCCGTCGGCCGTGATCGCGTGCGGCGTGTCGTGGTAGCCGGCGGTCACCCAAGGCCCTCGGACCTGCAACTGGCCAATCGCCTCACCGTCCTCCGCAACCGGGGTGCCGCCGTCGTCGACGATGCGCACTTCCATGCCGGCGACGGGCCGACCGCTCTTTGCGCGCCAGGCAGCCTCATCCTCCGGCGCAGTTCCACGAGGCGGGCTGGATAGGACGCACATAGGGCTCGTTTCGGTCATACCCCAGCCCTGCAACACATCGATACCCCACACCTCACGCACGCGCTCGATCAGGTGGCGCGACACGGCCGAACCGCCCGAGATGATTGTGCGGAAGCTCGACATATCCATCGGCTGTCGCAAATTTCGCGTCAGCAGGTCGTTGAGGATCGTAGGGACCGTCATCGTCAGCGTCGGGCGAGCCTGGGCGATCATCTCGGCAATCGGATCGGGCTGGAGGAAGCGCGATGGCATCACCATGTCCGCCCCCGCGAGCCAGCACGAATAGGGCAGGCCCCAGGCGCTGGCGTGAAACATCGGCGGCATCATCAGTACGCGGTCGGCATTGCAGATCCCGAATGCGTCGCTTCCCATTGACGCCAGGCTGTGGAGGAAGATCGATCGGTGACTGTAGGTCACGCCCTTGGGATTGCCAGTGGTTCCCGAGGTGTAGCACATCGCCGCGGCCGACCGTTCGTCGAGTTCCGGCCAGTCCATCATCGGATCGGCGGCCGCCAGCAAGTCGGCCAGGGCATGGGGCACGACATTCATGCCGTCGAATGCCCCGCCCCCGTCGCCATCGGTAACGATGACGTGCCGCAGACCCGGCAAATCGCCTGCAAACGCGGCGAGAAGTTCGACGAGGCTGCTGTCGACGATAATCACCCGATCGTCGGCGTGATTGGCAATCCAGCCAATCTGGTCGGGATAAAGCCTCAGGTTCAGGGTGTGCAGCACGAAACCCGCCGCCGGCACCGCGAGATAGGCTTCGAGATGCGCATGACTGTTCCAGCACAGCGTGCCGACGCGGTCTCCGGGCGCAATGCCAAGCTCGTGCAGGGCGCTCGCCAGTCTCCGCGACCGGTCGGCGATGTCGGCGAAGGTCATCGCCCGCAGGCCCTGGCCGTCGAAGGTGGAGACGGTGCTGTCAGCGAACAACCGCGCACCACGCAGGAAGATCATCTGCGTCGTCAGCGGGAAGTCCATCATCGTCGCATCGATCATCGTGCGGCTTCCTCGACCAGCGTCGCGGCCTCGCGCAGCAGGTTCGGGACATCGTATTCGAGCCCGCGGGCATAGTCGCTCGAAACCTTGCCCTGGGCACAGAGCACCCAGGCGCCTTCGACGATCGCGGCCAGTCGCCACGCGGAAAAGACGATATGCCAGGCGAGCGCCGCATGATCGCGCCCGCTCGCGAGTGACCAGATCTCCGCCATTTCGGCCCTTCCGGGCGCTTCGGAGTGGTTGGAGATCGCCTGCACGAAGGCGAAGCCCAGCGGCGCTGCCGGATCGCGTTTCCAGAAGAACAGGCAGAGGCCAAGGTCGACCAGAGGATCGCCGAGCGTCGCCATTTCCCAGTCGATCACAGCGCGTACTTCGGGCCGCTCCCGCCCGGCAAGGCAATTATCGAGATGGAAGTCGCAATGGATGATGGCGGGGCTGCCTTCCGCAGGAAGCGTGGCGAGCAGCCATTCGCCGACCTCCGTCAGCAGCGGCAGGTCGCGCACGGCATTGTCCGCGCGCACTTTCAGCCAGCGCTCGATCTGCCGCCGCGCGAAGCCTGCAGGCTTGCCGAAGCCTTGCGCGTGCAACGGTGCGGTGTCGACCCGGTGGATCGTGCCGAGCGTTTCCATCAGCGAACGGCCTATCTCGGCAGTCGCATCGGCACCATAGGCATCGGGAAAGGCATCGGTGATGGTCACGCCATCGACGAATTCGGACAGGGCGAACGGCTGGCCGATCACCTGCGGGTCATCGCAATAGGCGACCGGACGCGGCGCCGGGGCGTGATCGGCAAGCGCCGAGATCGCCGCGAATTCGCGCGAGATCCCCGCCGCAGCCTTGTCCGAAACGGTTTCCGTGGGCGGATGGCGCAACACGAAGCGCCCCTCTCGGGCGGTCACCAGGCGCGTGACGTTGGCATTGCCTCCAGCGAGCTGGCCGCCGATCCCGACATCGTGCAGGCCGGCATTGGCGCAGAGCCAGTCCGCGAGCCTGGTGTCGGCATCGGAGGTCACAACCCGCACATCAGGCCCCCGTCGGTGAATACCGTCGAGCCGGTCATGTATGTCGATCCCGCGACCCAGAAGCAGGCCTCGGCGATTTCTTCCGCTTCGCCCATCCGTCCGAGCGGCACTTTCGCCACGATCGCTTCGCGCGCCTTCTTACTGATGCCACTGGTCATTTCGGTCATCACGAAGCCCGGCACCACGAGATTGACCCGGATGCCGCGGCGGGCGAGTTCGGCTGCGAGCACATTGGTCAAGCCAGCAAGCCCGGCCTTCGATGCGCCATAACAGCTATCACCGGAAAAGCCGCGAAAGCCGACTACTGCGCCCACGTTCACGATTGAGCCGCCTTTCCCCATGTGCGGCAGCGCAGAGCGCACGACATGGAGCGGGCCGGAGAGGTTGGTAGCGAGCGTCGCGTCCCAATCCTCGATCGCGAAGCTTTCGACCCGGCCACCCCGATGCAGCCCGGCGCTGTTGACCAGCACGTCGATGCCGCCCCATTCCGCTGCCACCCGCGCGCAGCAGTTCTGCACCTGCGACGGGTCGCTGACATCCGCCGCGATGCCCATAGCCCGGTCGCCAAGCGCCAAGGCTTCCGCCGCAATCGAGTCGCTTCGCGCGACGAGGCAAACCCGGTCCCCCGCCGCCAGCGCGCGTTCGGCGATTGCTCGACCGATACCGCGCGAGGCGCCGGTCACCACCCAGCGGCGGGGCAGTGGCGGGAAGGCCGGCCGATCCACGAGATGCTCCTAGAAAGTCTGCGTGACCGCAACGCCATAGGTCCGGCGCGGCCGCGGTGCGGCGTAGCTCCAGACACCCTGCACGTCGTAGCCGATCGTCCAGCCCTTCTCGTTGGCCAGGTTCTGGCCGAACACGCTTACCGTCGTCTTGTTGAACCGCACGTTGGCCGAAGCATCGACCAGATACTGGCCGCCGTTGCGAAGGTTCGGATTGTTGAGGAACGTGATCTCGTGCGGACCGATGTAATGGACATCCCCGGTAATCCAAGCCGAGGCATTGTCCCCGATTTCGGTTTCATATGTCGCGCCGAAGCTCCACGTCCATTTCGGCGCACGGCGGATCTTGAGGAAGGTCGCGTCCACCGGCGTGCCGGTGCTGAAGATGTCGCCGAAGAATTTCTTATACTTGGCGTCGAGGTACCCTAGATTGCCGTTCACCTTCAGGTTCCGGGTGACCTGAGCCGTCAGATCGAACTCGACGCCCTTGAAATCGGCTGACGACGCGTTGATCGTCCGGTTTTCGCGCCCCGTGGACGTTCCGGGCGCCGGCACGTCGAGATCCTGCTGCATGTCCTTGTACTTCATCAGGAATGCCGAGCCGTTCAGACGTACGCGCCCGCCGGCGAACTCGGTCTTGAAACCGACCTCGTAGTTATCGAGCGTTTCCGGATTGTAGGGGATCGTCGCGGCGCCGATCGTCGATGGCCGGCCGTTGAAGCCACCGCCGCGATAGCCGCGTGACCACAGGGCATAGACCATGGCGTCATTGTTCAGTTCGTAGCGAAGCGAAATCCTGGGCGTGAACTTCGACCAGCTTGCCTTCACCGGCGTCGTCATGACGATCTGCCCGCCCGCAAGGCTGGGCTGGATCACCGCGACAGGGTTTGCCTCCACCAGCGTTCCGTAGATAAAAATCGGCTTGTCGTTGACCAGGCTGGTCTTCTTGTCATGCGTATAGCGTGCACCGACGGTCAGAGTCAGGCCGTCGACCAGCTTGTAGTCGGCTTCCCCGTAGAACGCCCAGGACTTGTTGGTCTGCGTCACGTCCTGCGCACTGGTGAGCAACGGCGCACCAGCGAAGCCGATGTAGTTCTTCAGGTTGATCGTATAGCGCGAATCCCACAGGTAAGCGCCCAGCACGAAAGTCAGCGGGCCGTTCCCGCCCTTGGTCAGGCGTAGCTCGTTGGTCGTCTGACGCCAGCGGGCGGGACGATCGGTGTGGTACAAGGTCTGCGGTCCGGCATCGAAATCCTGATTGATCGCTTCGTTCGTCTTCAACCATCCCAGGATGTAGTCGATCTGAAAATCGGAGCCGAGATCGTAGGTCGCCTTGGCGATTGCCATGTCGAGCTTGAACGTCGCGTTCTTGTCCAGCCGACCGTTGCTCACGCTGACATAGCGGTCGCCGGATGTCGGCACGCCCGGGCTGGGCGAGCACTGCTGATATGCCGCGCAGAAAAGGTCGGTCGGGCGGTTGACCGCGAGGAGCTGTGGCGGATCCTGCTTGGTCTTCTGGTGATCGTAGCTGACCTGGATGTGAAGATCGGTGGTCGGCTCGAACAGCAGCGCGCCGGAGACCGCGTAGAATTCCGAACGCTGGCCCGGCTGGTTGTAGAAGCGGTTGTAGAAATAGCCGTCCGACTTTTCATAGGCTCCACTGACCTTGACCGCCAGATTGTCGGTCAGGCCCGTGCTGGCGACGGCCTCGGCTTTCCAGGTATCGAACTTGCCATAGGTGACGCGCGCCTTGCCCGTCAGGTCGTAGGTCGGCCGTGAGCGGGCAATGTTGATGACGCCACCTGTCGCGTTGCGGCCGAACAGCGTGCCTTGCGGTCCGCGCAGCACCTCGACGCGGTCGATGTCTATGGCTTTGAGCAGGCTGCCCGAGCTTTGCCCGATGTAGACGTCGTCGAACACGACGCCGACCGCCGGGTCGACCGACTTCTCCACGTCGGCAACGCCGATGCCACGGATGTAGACGGCGGCGACGCCCCCCGGCCCCTGTTGGGTATCATCGATGACGACGTTCGGCGATGAATCGGCGAAGTCGCGGACGTCGGAATCGAAGCGCTTGGCCAAGTCGCCGGCCGAAAGAGCACTGATCGAAGCGGGAACATCCTGCATGCGTTCTACACGCTTGCGGGCGGTGACGACGATATCTTCAAGGCCGCCCTCGTTCCTTTCGGCGACCGGCGACGCGGCAGACTGTCCATAGGTGGGAACCGTCCAGGCGACAGCCGAACTGGCAACCGAGAGTGACAGGACAAACCGATTCCGGATCATGCCTGCGAGCATCGAAATCTCCCCTCCATTCAAGCATCGCCGGCCCCTTGCCGGTCATTTTGCTTGCCGCACGCACGACGATTCCGTCGCACCGGCAAAGGCAGATAATCATACTTGCTTACGACAAGCAAGTGTGATTATCTCGACCCATAGGCACTGAAGCGGCGCAACCAAGCTGCCCGGCCTTTCAGCTGCGTCGATATCGGGAGAGCGTGAATGAGTGGTCGATTGAATGGCAAGGTGGCGCTGATTTCTGGCGGCGCCAGCGGCCTGGGCGCTGCGCAAGCCACCCTGTACGCCAGGGAAGGCGCGAAAGTCGTAATCGGCGACTTACAGGAATCGCTTGGTGCCGAAACGGTCGCGACGATTGCGGCCAAAGGCGGCGACGCCCGGTTCGTCCGGCTCGACGTGACCGATCCGGCGAGCTGGCACGCGGCAGTCGCTTTTGCAGCTTCCGAATTCGGAAAGCTCACAACGCTCGTCAACAACGCCGGCATATTTCACCCTGGCGGCGTCGAAAACGAGACCGAGCAAGGCTGGGCGCAAATGATCGCGGTCAACCAGACCGGCGTATTCCTGGGCATGAAGGCTGCGGCGCCAGAGCTGCTCAAATCGGGCAATGCGGCGATCGTCAACATCTCCTCGCTATATGGTTTGATCGGCAGCGCCGATGCGATCGGCTATCATGCGTCGAAGGCGGCGGTTCGCGTGATGAGCAAGGGCACGGCTCTCGAATTCGCGAAGCGCGGCATCCGCGTGAACACGATCTTCCCCGGGCAGATCTGCACGCCGATCCTGGGCGACATCACGCCTGAACAGGATGCCGCGATCAAGGCCGCGATCCCGATGGGCGAAGTCGGCGACCCGATGGATATCGCCTACGGCTCGCTCTACCTCGCCTCGGACGAAGCGAAATACGTCTCCGGCGCCGAGCTTTGGATCGATGGCGGGTGGTACGCAGCATGCTGATCGCACGCACCGGAGGCGCAGGGGCATGAGCTGGGATTTTTCGACCGACCCTGAATTCCAGCAGTCGCTCGACTGGATGCGCGACTTCGTGCGCGAGGAGGTCGAGCCGCTCGATCTCGTGTTCCGCGGACCGGCCGATCCTTTCGACCCGAAAGGACCGGCGCGGCCCATCATCAAGCCGCTGCAGCAAGTGGTCAAGGACCGCGGGCTGTGGGCCTGCCACTTGGGTCCCGAGCTTGGCGGCAAAGGCTTCGGGCAAGTAAAGCTCGGGCTCATGAACGAGATCCTCGGCCGCAGCCGGTTTGCGCCGGTCGTGTTCGGCACCCAGGCCCCCGACACGGGCAATGCAGAAATCCTCGCCCGCTTCGGCAGCGAGGATCAGAAGGCCCGCTATCTCCAGCCTTTGCTGGATGGCGATATTGTCTCCTGTTACTCGATGACCGAGCCGCAGGCGGGCTCCGATCCCGGCGAATTCACCTGCCGCGCGCGGCGCGACGGCGACGAATGGGTGATCGACGGCGAAAAATGGTTCGCAAGCCATGCCTGCGTTGCCGAATTTCTGATCGTGATGACGATCACCGATCCCGACGTCCCTGTGCACGAGGGATCGAGCATGATCATCGTGCCCAATCCCACGCCGGGAATGGAAATAGTGCGCAACACCGCGGTCGGCCCGAGGGACGAGATCGGATCCGGTGTCCACGGCTATATCCGTTTCACGGGATGCCGGGTGCCCGTGGCAAATACGCTCGGACCCGTCGGCGAAGGTTTCAAGGTCGCCCAGTCACGGCTGGGTGGCGGCCGCATACACCACGCGATGCGCACGGTGGGCATGTTGAACAAGGCGCTCGACATGATGTGCGAACGCGCCGTGAGCCGTCGCACCAAAGGAGAGCGGCTTGCCGACAAGCAGATGGTGCAAGAGAAGATCGCCGACAGCTACACGCAGATCCTGCAGTTCCGCCTTCATGTGCTCTACGCCGCGTGGCTGCTCGACCGGGACAAGGGCTACACCCATCCCGTGCGACGTGAGATTTCGGCCGTGAAGGCGGCAATGCCGGGCGTGCTCAAGGATGTCGTCTATCGCGCGCTCCACCTGCACGGTTCGCTCGGCATGTCGAACGAAACGCCGCTGATGGACATGTGGCAATACGTCCCCGAAATGGGCATCGTCGATGGGCCGACCGAGGTTCACAAGGTGTCGGTCGCGCGCGATCTGCTGCGCCACGTCAAACCTGCAACGGGGATATTTCCCAGCTACCACGTGCCGACAGCGCGCGAAGCGGCGCTGCGCAAGTTCTCACCCTATCTCGACGGAAGGGACGCAGCGTGACCGACGCCCTCCTCCAACGCATCGACCGGCTGGAAAGCCGGTTCGCCATGCTCGATCTCGTCAGCGACTATTGCCATGGCTTCGACAAGCGAGATTTCGACCGCTTCCTTGCCATCTGGTGGGAGGATTGCGTCTGGGAGATCGGGCCGCCCTTCGGAACCTTCCACGGCCACGCCGGGATCAACGAGGCCGTGAAGGACATCCTCTGGCCCGCCTGGTTTCAGTCGACCCACTGCACCACCAACCTCCGCATAGACTTTTCGAGCGATGACCATGCCGGCGGCGTTTGCGACGTCGATTGCATCGGTACGACCAGCGATGGCCAGGCGCAAACCGTCGCCGCAACCTACACGGACACCTTCGAACGTCGCGACGGCGTCTGGAAGATTGCGCGGCGGCACGTGAAGATGCACCATTTCAGCCCGCTCGTCGGGATCAAGCTCGAAGCGCCGCAATAGGCGCAACGGCGAGAGGAGAGGAACAGCATGGCCTATCTCGATACGGGCCGGGGCCGAGTCTACTACGAGCATCATGCCGGGGAGAAGCTGCCCGTCCTGCTGATCCACGCCTGGGCGATGAGCACGCGGGTATGGGATTCGACGCTTTCGGCCCTTCAGGAAGCCGGGCATTCGGTTGTCGCCTTCGATCACCGTGGATGCAGCCAGTCGGACAAGGATTTCGACGATTTCTCGATCGGCGCCGTCGCAGGTGATGCCGTCGCGATCTGCGATGGGCTGGGGCTCGAGAAAGTGGCGGTGAACGGCTGGTCTCTTGGCGGCGCCGTCGCGACCGAAGTCGCGCACCGGATCGGCGGGCGGTGTGCGGGGCTGATCCTCACCTGCGGCGCGAGCCCGCGCTATACCCAGGCGGAAGGTTTCCCCCACGGCGGCACCGCCGACGACGTACGGGCCACGGTCGCCGCGATCCGGCCGGATCGCGCCAGCTTCTTCCACGGCATCTCCCGTGCCGTCTGCGCCCGGCCCGTCGGCGAGGCAGTGCTCGATTGGATGTGGTCGGTGTTCATGGAGGCCGCGCCCGGCGCCGACCGCACCCTTGGCGAACTCGCCACGATCGACCAGCGCGACATTCTGGCCGCGCTCGACGTGCCGCTGCTGTCGATTGTCGGCAGCGACGACGTTTTCACACCGCCGGGCATCGGCGAATTCGCCGCGCAAATTGCCAAGCGCCCCCGCCTGGTCCGTTTCGAAGATTGCGGCCACGGCCCCATGTTCGAGGAATATGACCGCTACTGCGCCGAATTGCTCGGCTTTCTCGCCAGACTGGAGTGAGTGCGATGAGCGTGAACTTCGGGCTGTGGTACGATTTCCGCAACCCGCCCCAGTGGCGCCAGCCGTTCGGCCGGATGTACGCCGACTATCTCGACCAGATCGTGCGCGCCGAGGCGCTGGGATTCGATTCCGTCTGGCTCACCGAACACCATTTCTGCGAGGACGGTTACACCCCCTCACCACTCGTTATCAGCGGCGCTATCGGAGCCCGCACGACGCGCATGCGCATCGGCACGAACCTCATCGTCTTGCCCCTGCACGATCCGGTGCGTATCGCAGAGGACGCCGCGACAGTGTCCCTGCTGACCGGCGGACGCTTCGATCTTGGTGTCGGCATCGGTTACAAACAGGGCGAGTTCGAGGCCTTCGGGCGCGAATTGAAGCATCGCCCCAGCCTGATCGAAGACTCCGTGGAGATCATCCGGCGCGGATGGCGCGGCGAGAATGTGAACTATTCGGGCAAACTCCATTCTCTCGGCAACCTGCCGATCACCCCGGTGCCGGAAAGCCCGCCCGCGTTGCTGATCGGCGGAATGGCCGAACCAGCGATCGACCGCGCGGCGCGTATCGGCGATGGTTTCCTGTCGACTGGCGGAATCGGCCTCGACACCTATGTCGAGGCGCTCGAACGGCAGGGCAAGGATCCGGGCCAAGGCCGCATCGCCCTCGGTTGCTGGGCGCTGATTTCCGACGACCCGAAACTGGAGGCCGAACGCGCAGGGCCCCACGCTCTCTACCAGGCGAATGAATATATTCGGTGGGGTGCGTTCGGCCCGCCCGATCAGGTACCCCTGTTCCCCGATGCCGCCACCGCGCTCGATCAGGGATTGTACGAAGTTTGGACGCCCGACGAGGCCATCGCCAAGCTGTCCGCACTGATCGGAAAATACCCTCAGATCGTCGACATTCATTTCTGGGCACAGTTGCCCGGCGAACCGGTCTCGGCAGGTGAGCGCCGGATCGAGTGCCTCGCCGGAAAGGTCCTCCCGCAGCTGAGGACCTGAAGTTGAGGGGCCGCACCGAACCCGCTTCCCACGGTTCAGCTTCCGACTACGGCAGGCCGCCTGGGACGCCCTCGGCACCGGCTCGCTCGCGGCGGTCAATGAGACGGCGACGCCAAGCGAGGCCCAGAGGCCAAAGCATGGCGGCGCCCAACGCCGCGTCGACCGCAACGATGCAGAGAAAGGCACTACTGGTGAACGTATTTCCCCAGGCGAGAAACAACCCCGCGAGGCAAAGTGGAACACCTATTTCGGGATGACGGACGAGCTTGAACGTGCTCCAGCAAAGCCAGCAGAACAGCGCCGCGATCAGCAGCGCGCCGACTATCAAAGCCGCGGACTTGCCGATGATCAACAGCAGCGTCATTTCGGCACCTCTCCGGGTCGCTTGACCCGTCCGTCCCCCTGTGGCTTTCTCCCGAACCACTAGGCTAGTTATATCGTAATACGATACAAATAGCAAGGCAAATTCGCCCGCGCCGCGCTATTCCCCGATGCGGGCGAGCAGATCGGAAAGCATGGGGCGCAGCCGGCGAATCTCTTCGCGGTGGGTGACGCTGAGCTGGGCCAGAAGGCTGTCCGCCTTGTCCGTAGGGACCACCTGCGCCTGTCGGCGGTCACTTGGGGACACCTGCCGCTCCAGCAGGCCAAGTCCTTCGAGACGGTCGACGAGCCCGCTGGCGCTGTGGGGCTTCAGCATCAGCCATTCGGCGATGTTGCCGATCGTCGCTTTGTTCGGTTGCGCGGCCTTTATCGCCAGCAGCGCCTGGTGCTGCTGCGGTGTCAGGCCGACCTCGGACGCGCGTGCCTCGCTGAAGGCCAGGAACCTGCGCAGCGTGCCGCGAAATTCCGCCAGCACGCGGTAGTCGGCATCGTTCAGGGCATCTTTCGTCATGGGCCTCCCGAGCGGTCATTGATAAATATCGCAATACGACATAAATGCGGCCGTCAATCAACGACAGGCCCTTTGCATGAACGCGTCCGCGGCAATCTCCAAGTCCCGAAAACTCGCCGATCACAGCGCAGATCGGCGTATGCTGTGGCTGGTCGCCGCTGCGCTGCCGGTCGGAACGGGCGGCGCCTTCGGCGCGTGGATCCTGCTCAAGCTGATCGCGGTGGCGACCAACATCTTCTGGTTCGGGCACCTCTCGGCTGCACCCAGCCAGATCGCCGACAATAGGCTCGGCCTCGGCGTGGTGATCGTCCCGATCGTCGGCAGCCTCATCATCGGGCTCATGGCGCGCTTCGGATCGGAGAAGATTCGCGGTCACGGCATTCCCGAGGCGATCGAGGCGATCCTCTATGGCGAGAGCCGGCTGTCGCCCAAAGTCGCGGTGCTGAAACCGCTGTCCTCCGCCATATCGATCGGCAGCGGCGGGCCTTTCGGTGCCGAAGGGCCGATCATCATGACGGGCGGCGCGATCGGCTCGCTGTTCGCCCAGTGCTTTCACCTGAGCGCGGCCGAGCGGAAATCACTGCTCGTGTCGGGTGCGGCGGCGGGCATGACGGCGATCTTCGGCTCGCCGGTGGCCGCCGTACTGCTCGCGGTCGAAGTGCTGCTGTTCGAATGGAAGCCGCGCAGCTTCGTGCCCGTCGTCATCGCCGTCCTCGTCTCGCTGGCCTGGCGTCCGCTGCTGGTCGGCTCGGGACCGCTGTTCGCCTTTTCCGCAGCGACTCCGGCGGGCGCGCTAGCGATTGGCGCGGCGATAGGAGTAGGCATTTTCGTCGGCGGCGAGGCGGCGCTGCTGTCCTGGCTGCTCTACCGCGTTGAGGATCTGTTTCATCGCTTGCCGATCCATTGGATGTGGTGGCCGGCCCTCGGCGGCGCGGTCGTCGGCATTGGCGGGCTCGTAGACGCTCACGTGCTCGGCGCCGGATACCAGTCGATCGAGGCCCTGCTGCAGGGTTCGATGGCGCTGCGTGCCCTGCTTACGTTGCTGTTCGTCAAGGCTGTGGTCTGGCTGGTGGCGCTGGGATCGGGCACCTCGGGCGGCGTCCTCGCCCCCTACTCATTCTCGGCGGAGCGCTCGGCCTGCTGGTCGGACAATTCCTGCCCGGAGATCCCGGTTTCTGGGCGATGATCGGCATGGCTGGCATCATCAGCGGTGCCATGCGGGCACAGATGACAGCTGCAGTGTTCGCCGTGGAACTGACCGGCCATTTCGATGCCCTGCCCGCGACGCTGGCCGCTTCGGTCGGCGCCTATGCCGTCAGCGTGCTGGTGATGCGCCGTTCGATCCTGACCGAGAAGATCGCCCGCCGCGGACGGCATATCCTGCAGGAATATACGGTCGATCCGCTCGAGTTCCTCCAAGCCAGAGACGTGATGACTCCGGACCCGACCTGCCTACCAGGATCGATGCCGGTGGCGGACGCCGTGGCCCACTTCGCCCGGCCAGGAGCGCACCGCTCCTATCCGGTCATCGACAGCGACGGCCGGCTGCAGGGTGTGGCTTCTCGGTCAGATGCGCTGCAGTGGCAGATCGACGGCAGTCCGGCGGGTGCCTCGCTGGCCGAGGTGCTGTCCGATGCCTCGCAGCCATTCGGCTGGGCGACATCGCCGATCGGCGAAATTGCCGACCAGATGATAGAGACGGGCATCGGCCGTATCCCGGTCGTCGATCCCGATACGGCACGTGTCGTGGGCATTTTGACCCGCCACGACTTGCTCCGGGCGCGCTACACTCAGACGACTGCCGAAAGCCAACGGAGTCGCTGAAAGCTGCCAGGACTGGGAGCGGATGATGGCAATCCTGTACGTCGTTCTCGCCCTGCTCGGTATGGCCGGGCTTGCGATCGCACTGTTCGCGGAGCACGCGCCGCATTGGCTGCGCTGGGTCGGCGGCGCGCTAAGCGCGGTCCTGCTGGTCTCGGGGGTTTGGCATCTCTAGCGGAGGCGGCGCGCCAAACCCGGAAAGTCCCACTTGGCGCGCCGCCCTCGCCCTACCCTCGCGAAGGCCCGCGCGGTACGTCCCTGAACGGCACGCCCTTGTCCCCCGACGCTTCGCGCGGCATGCCGAGCACGCGTTCGCTGACGACGTTGCGCGAGATCTCGGTGGTGCCGCCGCCGATGCAGCCGACTTGGCGCATCAGGAAGTTCATGCCCTGCGCGCCGGTGTCTTCCTCTTCCTCCTCTGTCCAGGCGGCCGCGCCGGAACCGGCGAGTTCGAAGGCGATCGTCGCCTGGCGGACGCCGGCAACGCCGCGGAACAGGCGGTCGATCGAGGACTGATCGACATTGCCCTTGCCCGATGCCGCGGCCGTGGCGATGCGGCGCGAAAGCTCGTGGCTGACGAGCGAAAGCGCGCGCGCCTCACCGATCAGTTCCTGCGCAGCCGGGTCATCGAGCTTGCCCGCCTTTTTCGCGATCGCGACGTTGGTCGGAGTCTTCGAGCGGGTCTTGCCGCCGCCGCTGACGCCTTCGGGCGTCGTCACATAGGGCGAGTTGTGGCCGAAGCGCTCGTGATACATCCAGCGCTGGCCGACGGTCCAGCCCGCGTCGATCTCGCCCATGCGGTCGCTGTCGGGAATGCGGACGTCGGTGAAGAATTCCTGGCAGGCCTCGGATTCGCCGTTCAGGCGTTCGATGCGGTGGATCTCGATGCCCGGCTGGTGCAGCGGCAGCAGGAACACGGTCAGCCCCTGGTGCTTGGGCACGTTCCAGTTGGTCCGCGCGAGGCAAAGGCCCCAGTCGGCCCACCAGGCGCGCGAGGTCCAGACCTTCGACCCGTTGAGAATCCAGCTATCGCCGTCGCGCGTGGCAGCAGTCGTTGCGCCGGCAACGTCCGAACCGCCGCCGGGCTCCGAGAGCATCTGCACCCAGACTTCGTCACCCTTGAGGATCGCGGGGATGTGCGCGGCCTTCTGCTCGGGCGTACCATATTCGAGCAGCACCGCGGCGCAGGGCGAGAAGGTCGGCACCGAGAAGCGCGACGGATATTCGTGCCCGGCCAGTTCTTCGTTGAAGGCACGGTTGTGCGCCGGGGTCAGGCCCTGGCCGCCGTATTCCTTGGGGAAGCAGATGCCGGCGAAGCCGCCGTCATAAAGCTTGCGCTGCAGGGCACGGTCGCGTGCCACGGCAACGAGCTCTTCCTCGTCGTTCTCGCAGTTCTGGTCGAGATCCCAGGGCTGGACCGGACCGAGGTTCGCCTTGATCCAGGCACGCGCACGCAAGCGGAAGTCCTCGACGCTTTCTTCGATGTCGCTCATGCCGCGTTCTCCTGTGCCATCCGAATCTGGGCGATGAGCCGGCGGTGCTCGGCCGGGGTGCCGTAGAGCAGGCTGTTCAGTGTCACCCGCCGCAGGAAGAAGTGCAGGTCGTGCTCATAGGTCACGCCGATACCGCCGTGGAGTTGGACGCCTTCCTGCGCCAGTTCAGGCCCCTGGACGCCGATGTAGGACTTGGCCGCACTCGCCGTCTCGGCAGCGAGGTCGGTCTGGTCGGCAACAGCTTCGGCCGCAGCGTCGCTGATCGCATGGCTTGCCTCGAGCCAGGACTTCATATCGGCGAAGCGGTGCTTGAGCGCCTGGTAAGATGCGAGCGCGCGGCCGAAGGTGTAGCGGCCGAAAGCCCAGTCGAGCGTCATGTCGAAAGCCGCGTCCATCGCCCCGACCGATTCGGCCGAGAGGATCACCGCGGCGTTCTGGATCTGGCGCGAGACCTGCTCGCCCGCACGGCCATATTCGCCGAGCAGCGCAGAAGCAGGCGCCCGCACGCCGTTGAACGTGACCGAACCGAAACGCCGGGTGACGTCCATGCCCTTCAAGGCCTTGATCTCGATCCCCGGTGCACCGGTTGGGACGAGGACCTGGGTCATCCCGCCCTCACTCATGCCGGTGACGAGCAAGTAGCCAGCCTGCTTTGCCGATTCGACCGGCCGGACCGAACCGTCGATCACGACGTCGTCGCCGTCGCGGCGGATCGTGACGGTGGCTTCGCCAGGCCGCTGCCAGGGCGCGGCGCCCATGGCGCTCGTGGCTATGCTCGCGCCCGAGATGACCTCGCCGAGCACGGCCTGCTGAAGCTCGCCCCCCTGCCCGCTCAGGGCCGCGGCAACCACGTTACAGTCGACGAGCGGCCCCGGTGCGGCATGCTTGCCGAATTCGTAGGCGATCAGCGCGAGATCGACCGCGCCGCGGCCGCTGACGCTGCCGCCGCCGTCATCCTCGCCGACGAGCAGCATGGTCCAGCCGAGTTCGGCGCCGCTTTGCCAATAGGCGGGATCGAAACCCGCGGGATCGTTGCGCAAGTCCTTGCGCATGAGGCTCAGCGGAACCTGATCGCCGAGAAAGCGCGCGGTCGTGTCGCGCAGCAGTTCCTGGTCCGAAGTCAAATTATGCCACATCGAGTCGGTATCCTCCCGCCCGATGCGCTAAATCGCGCGACGCGGATTGGCAATGACACGCTCGCGTCCGGTGACCGCCGGGACGATGCTTGGCACCTATATTGTGATCAGCCCACGCTGGCTCTACGCCATTACCGTCACGGAGAAGGAATGGGCGAATGGCGCTGATCGAGGAATTGCGCGGAAATCTGACCTTGCCGGCCTTCGCCGCACCGATGTTCCTGGTTAGCGGTCCCGCCCTTGCCATCGCCTGCTGCCAAGCGGGCATCATCGGCTCGCTGACGCGCAATCACACGCGCGACTTCGAGGAGATGGAAGCCCAGCTCAAGACCGTGCGCGAAGCACTGGACCAGTTCGCCGATGCCAATCCCGGCAAGGTCATCGGCCCGCTGGCGATGAACATCTCGCCCAATTTCAGCCAGGAGGAATTCCGCCGCCACCTCGATGCTTGCCGCCGCTACGGCGTGCGGATCATCGTCACTTCGGTGGGCGATCCGACGCTCAACGCGCCGCTGGTGCAGGAATACGGCCTGCTCCATTTCCACGACGCGACGACCATCCGCTTTGCCGAGAAGGCCGCGGCAGCCGGGGCGGACGGCATCGTCTGCATCGGCGCGGGTGGCGGCGGCCATGCCGGGACGATCAGTCACCTTGCTTTCGTCCCCGCGGTGCGCGCGTTCTACGACGGGATGATCGTCATGGCCGGCGCGGTCTCGACCGGGGCCGTCATCCGCGCCGCCGAAGTGCTCGGTGCCGACCTCGCCTATGTCGGCACGCGGATCATCGCAACGCAGGAATCGTCGGCACCCGATGCCTACAAGGCGATGCTCGTCGAAGGCGGGGTGACCGACGTGCTCTACACCGCCGCGGTCAACGGCATGCCGGCATCGTGGCTCAAGGCCTCGATGCGCGAGGTCGGGCTCGATCCGGACAATGTCAGCTTCATCCCGCCGCGCCACAACACCGACCACCTGCCCGCGGGGAAGACGCCGTGGCGCGATATCTGGAGCGGCGGCCAGGGCATCGGCCTGATTGACGACCTGCCGACCGTGGCAGATCTGGTCGCGAGGCTGCAGCGCGAGTATGTCGCCGCCTGCGCTGTGCCAGACATGGCCGCCCAGGCCCGGGCCGCGCTGGAGCAGAGCGCGTGAGCGAGGCCCGGATCACGCGAGAGGATGCTGACGGCCTCTGCACGCTAACGCTGAACCGGCCGGACAAGCTCAACGCGCTCGACACCGCCGCCTTCGAAGCGCTCGACGCGCATTGCGCCGCGCTCGAGCAGGCGACGGAGACCATCGGCTGCGTCGTCCTGCGCGGCAGTGGCCGTGGGTTCTCCGCCGGCGCCGACCTCGGCAAGATCGGTGCAACACCGATCGACCCGCGCTTCAAGCCCGGCGTGATCGACCGGCTCAGCCGTCTGCCGCAGCCGGTGATCGCCGCAGTCCACGGCGTCTGCTTCACCGGCGGGCTCGAACTAGCGCTCGCCTGCGATTTCATCGTCGCCGATGCCACCGCCAAGTTCGCGGATACCCATGGCAAGTTCGGCTTGGTCGGCGCCTGGGGCATGGGCCAACGACTCTCGCGCCGCATCGGTACGCCCGCGGCCAAGCACATGATGATGACTGCGCGCGCGCTCCAGGCCAACGAGGCGCGCGATATCGGCCTGGTCGACATGCTGGTCGAAGCCGGCGGGCTCGATGCCGTGATCGCCAGCCTCTCAGCCGAGATCCTCGCCAATTCCCGGCACACCAACTTCGCCGCCAAGCGCATGCTGCGCGAGACCGAGGGGATGTCGCTCGCCGATGCCCTGGCGCACGAACACGAGAACTATCCTGGATCGGCACCCGATTCGCCGGAACGCATCGCCCGCTTCACCCGGAAGTGATCAGTCGACGACGATATCGCCCTTCATGCCGAACATCGTGTGCATCGTATGGGTGCAGCGCAGCTTGTAGGCGCCGCGACGCGGAACCAGGGCGATGTCCTTGCTCTGGCCGCCGCGCAGCTCGATCGCGCCCATATAGATCAGCCCTTTGTCCTGCTCACTGACCGTCGCAGCGGCGAAGAATTCGGGGGCCGAGAAGTTGTGACCGCCGCGCGCTTCGTTGACCAGATGCAGCACTACGGGCTGGCCGGCACGCAGATGGATCGCCGCCGGCGCGAAGTTGAAACTCGACAGCGTAACCGTGACTCGCGGTGCGCGGGCGAAGTCCGGCTCCTGCGCCAAAGCGCTGGACGACACCAGGGCCGAAGCGGCAACGATGAGCAAGCGTGACATGGGGCCTTGCTTGAGAGAGAACCGCATCTCGATAGAAAACCCGATTGAACCACAAGCCGACATTCAGGAACAAGCTGGCAGGCAAGAGATTGACTTGCTCTGAATGACGCGGCGCAAGCCGCTGCCAACCGAAGGGAACCGCATGGCCGATCGGCCCGCCTGCATCAATGCGATCGGCTGCGCCGTCCCTCGCCACGATGTCCATGACGCCTTCATCGCCTGGGCAGAAGGTCAGGTTCCGGGCGAGCGCGAGCGCGCGCTGTTCCGGCGCATGGCCGAACGCTCGGGCATCGCGCACCGCTGGTCGGTGCTGCCGCCGACGGTCGACGGTGGTTCTCCGGTAGACCGCGGCGGCTTCTACGCGGATGGCATGCCGCCGACCTCCGAACGGATGGCGCTGTATGCCGTCCATGCGCCTGCGCTGGCGCTGGAGGCAGTTGCGGCGCTGGCTACTCACACGTCGATCGAAGGCATCACCCATCTCGTCGTCGCCAGCTGCACCGGTTTCGTCGCGCCCGGTATCGACCAGATCATCGCTGACACGCTCGGCATCACGGGGGTCGAGCGGACGCTGGTCGGCTTCATGGGCTGCTATGCCGCGGTCGCCGCGCTGCGCACCGCGCGCCACATCGTCCGCTCCGAGCCCGCGGCACGCGTGCTGGTGGTGACCGTGGAACTATCCAGCCTGCACCTGCACGACGACCACGAGATCGAACCGCTGCTGATGATGCTGCAATTCGGCGACGGCGCCGCCGCCGCGCTGGTCACGGCAGGTGGAGACGGGCTGCTGATGGAGCACCCTTTCGCAGTCCAGCTCGAACAATCGGCCGAGCTGATTCGCTGGACCGTCGGCGACACCGGCTTTCGCATGCATCTCTCGGGCGAGGTTCCGGGCCGCATCCAGGCGGCGCTGCGGGACGATGCGGTGCGGAAGGTGGTGCTGGGCACACGGACACCGGGCGACATCGCCCATTGGGCGGTCCATGCCGGCGGTCGTTCGATCCTCGACGCAGTCGAGCATGGCCTCAATCTTCGCCCGGACACGCTGGCGCCCTCGCGCGGCGTGCTGGCGCGGTACGGCAACATGTCGTCCGCGACGCTGATGTTCATCCTCGCCGACCTGCTCGCGGGATCGCCTCAGGGAGACGGCATCGCGCTCGCCTTCGGCCCCGGTCTCGCCGCCGAGGGCTTCCACTTCCGACCGACATGAACGCGGTCATCGTCGGCGGCGGCCCTGCCGGCACCGCCGCCGCGATCACGCTGGCGCGCGGCGGAATGGCAACGCGGCTGATCGAGCGGACCACGGGCGCGCACGACATGGTCTGCGGCGGGTTTCTCGGCTGGGATGCTCTGGCCTCGCTAAGTCGGCTTGGCATCGATGCGGCAGCGCTGGGGGCAAGGCCGATCACCCGACTGCGGCTGGTTGCGGGCAGGCAGCAGGTCGAAGCCGCCCTGCCCCATGCTGCCGCCGGACTCTCGCGGCGGTGCCTCGACGCGGCGCTGCTGGACCTTGCATCGGCAAGCGGCGCGCAGATCGAGCGCGGTGTCGCCGTGCGCAGCGCCGATCCCGAGCGGCGCACCGTCCGCATCCAGGATGGCAGCCAGATCGCTTGCGACGCGCTGATCCTCGCCACGGGCAAGCACGAATTGCGCGGTCTGGCCCGGCCGCTGGCGCTGCGCCGCGCCACGCTGTCGGTGGGGCTGCGTGCGGTCCTGCCACCGTCGCCGACGCGCGCTTCGGCGCTGACCGACGTGATCGAACTGCACCTTTTCGACGGCGGTTATGCCGGGCTGCTGCTGCAGGAAGACGGCTCGGCCAACCTCTGCCTGTCGGTTTCACAGGAGCGCCTCGCAGAAGCCGGCGCGCCCGCCGTCCTGTTGGCGGACCTCGCTAGCGAACTTCCGATGCTCGACGAGCGGATCGGTGCGGATATACCCCGAGCGCTCAGCGCGATCGCCGGTGTACCCTATGGTTGGCGCGCCCGCTCGACCACCCGCGGCGTGTTCCGCGTCGGCGACCAGGGCGCGGTCATCGCCAGCCTGGCCGGCGACGGCATCGCGCTAGCGCTCGCCGGCGGGATAGGCGCAGCCGAAGCTCTGCTGGCAAACGGTCCCGGTGCCGCAGCGAACTGGCAGACCTCCTTCCGTGCGCAGACCCGGCGCCCGCTGGCCCTTGCCGAGGCCCTGCGGCACGGCGCGGAGCATCCCGCCAGCCGCGGCCCGCTGATGGCCCTGCTGCGGCTCGCACCCGGCCTTGTCCGCCCGGCTGCCCTGCTCACGCGGATCGGTTGATCCGCCATATTACCCTGTTAGGTCACGCCCACCATGAAACGCCTTCTCCTTCCCGCACCACTGCTGTTTCTTCTGGGCAATGCTCCGCCGAGCGTGGAAGGCCTTTGGCGCACCGACGACGGCAAGGGGCTCGTTCGCATCGGAGCATGCGGCGGCGATGTTTGCGGCTGGATAGCGCAGGTCCTCGATCGCACGCCCGGCGTCCCGACCACCGACATCAAGAACCCCGATGCGAAACTGCGCCAGCGCCCAATCCTGGGCCTTCCGACCCTGACCGGCTTCACCCGCAACGGGGCGATATGGTCGGGAGGCCGCGCCTATGATCCAAAGTCGGGCAACAGCTACCGCGCGACCCTGGAGCTCAATCCCGACGGTTCGCTGAAAGTGACCGGCTGCGTGTTGTTCATCTGCCAGTCGAAACGCTGGACACGCGCCGGCTAGCGCTTTTCCCAGACGAACACGCCATAGCGCATCGCGCCGCTGCGCAGCGCCCAAATCAGCCGCGGCAGGCTGAGGATAAAATCACGGCTTCGCGTGGCCGAACTCATCGCGAGGCGACGCAATTCCGGGTCGGTCACCATCCGGCCCAGCAGGCGGCGCAGGCAGATACTCCAGGTCTTGCGGACGTTGCGGCTGATGTCCTCATAGCCCGCGAGCCGGAAACCCGTCGCCGCGCCCAGCGCTTCGTAGTCCGCGCGGCTGCCCATCGACGGAAGTCGGCCTTCGCTGCAGATGGGCTTCAGCAGGTGCCGCACTTCCCAGTCGGTCGGATCCTCGCCTTCGAGCCAGGCGCAGACCACCAGTCGCCCCCCCGGTCGCAGCACGCGGTAGGCCTCGGCGAAGAAACGCAGCTTGTCGACCATGTGCTCGGAGCTCTCGACCGAATAGGCGCGATCGAATGCGGCGTCGGTCAGGCCGTTGTCGAGCCAGTCGCGGACCAGCACGGTAACCCCCGGCGTCCCGCGAGCCTGGGCGACCTGCGCCTGGGCGGCGGACAGCGTCAGGCCGGTCACGGCCACGCCACGGCGCGCCGCGAGATCGGCGGCTGTCGCCGCATAACCGCAGCCGATGTCGCAGACCGCCTGCCCCGGTGACAGCGCCAGCCGCTCTTCGACCAGTCGCACCAGCGCATCGGTGGCTTCGTCGGGCGTCTCGCGGCCGGTGCGCCAGTAGCCATGGTGGACATGCTCGCCCCAGATGCGGCGATAGGCGGCATCGAGCTCGTCGTAGTGGAGCGCGACGCCAGCCGCGGTCTGCGGGATGTCGGGGATGATCAAGAGTCGCTCTCCGCGATCGGCCTGACCGCGAAGCCCGTCGCCGAGGACAGCCTGCCATCGAAGCCGAACAGCGATGCGACCTTGGCCGAGCGTTCGCCGAGGTCCTTGGCATGGAAGAAGCGCTCGTCGGCCATGACCCGGGGCATCATCGCGTGCACTTCCTCGATCGAAGCGCCCGCACCGATCACGCCCTCGTTTTCGGCGATCATCATCCGCGCGATCCGCCCCCCGCCGACGGCGAAGATCTCGCCGTTGACGCTGCAGCCCTCGCTCAGCAGCCAGGCCGCGGTTACCGCGACCTTTTCGGGCTGCATCGTGCGGTAGAACCATTCGGCATAGGCCGAGGGGTGGAACCGCTCGGTCATCCGCGTCCGCGCCGAAGGCGATATGGCGTTGACCCGGACGTTGTCCTTGGGTCCTTCGAGCGCGAGGCAGCGGGTGATGGCGACATAGGCGCCTTTCGCCGCGGCATAGTCCGTATTGCCCATCGCGCCGTAGATCGCGCCCGACGGCATCAGGACGATGCGGCCATAGTGCTGGCGCGCCATGTGCGGCCAGGCGGCGCGCGCCATCCACAGCGCGGCGAAGGGATTGACCCGCATCACCAGTTCGAGATCGTGGCTCGATAGCCGGTCGGCTGCCTTGAGGTCGGGGCACGGGCTGGCGAAATGGACGATCCCGTCGATCCGGCCGAAGGCATCGACGCTGGCTTGAACTGCCGCCACGGCGCCAGCTTCGCTCGCGAGATCGGCGGTACAGGCGACGGAGATGCCGCCCGCGGCCGCTATTTCCGCAACCACAGCCTCCGCCGGGCCGGTGCTGGACTGTTCTCCGTCCATCGCCGCGCCGTTGTCGGCAACCACAACCTGTGCACCCCGGCCCGCGAGTAGCAAGGCCGTCGCTCGCCCCAGACCGCGACCGCCGCCGGTGACCAGGATCGCCCTGCCGTCGAAGCGGATCTCATCCTCTGCCATAGCCCAGTCCTAAGCCGTTTGCCCAAGCCGTTCGCGCACAGGCTACAACCGCTCCGCCCGATTGCAATCGGCGGTTTGCCTTACCATCTAGCCTCCACGACGTGCGCCCGCTTGCGGCGCCCGGCGTGGGCCTGTAGAGGCCTGCGCAACTTTCCCACACCGCATATCCCCAGAGGAACCCGATGGCCGCGCAATACGCCTTCGTCATGAAGGGCATGACCAAGACCTTCCCCGGCGCCCCGAAGCCGGTACTGAACAATATCAGCCTGCAGTTCTACCAGGGCTCGAAGATCGGCATCGTCGGCCCGAACGGCGTCGGCAAGTCGACCCTGATCAAGATCATGGCCGGGATCGACACCGATTTCACCGGCGAGGCCTGGCCCGGCGAGAACATCTCGGTCGGCTATCTCGAGCAGGAGCCCCAGCTCGACAACAGCAAGACTGTGCTGGAAAACGTCAAGGACGGCGCGCGCGAGACGGCCGACCTGGTCGACCGCTTCAACGAGATCTCGATGATCATGGCCGATCCGCCGGAGGACGCCGATTTCGACGCCCTGATGGAAGAGATGGGCACGCTCCAGGAAAAGATCGACGCGGTCGACGGCTGGACGCTCGACAACCAGCTCGAACTGGCGATGGAAGCGCTGCGCTGCCCGCCCGGCGACTGGCCCGTCGGCAACCTGTCGGGCGGTGAGAAGCGCCGCATCGCGCTGACCCGCCTGCTGCTGCAGAAGCCCGACATCCTGCTGCTCGACGAACCGACCAACCACCTTGACGCGGAGTCGGTGGAATGGCTCGAAGCGCACCTCAAGGAATATGCCGGTGCGGTGCTGATGATCACCCACGACCGCTACTTCCTCGACAACGTGGTGGGCTGGATTCTCGAACTCGATCGCGGGAAATACTTCCCTTACGAAGGCAACTACTCGACCTACCTCGAGAAGAAGTCCAAGCGCCTCGAACAGGAAGAGCGCGAGGAATCCAGCCGTCAGACCGCGATCAAGAGCGAGCTCGAATGGATCCGGCAGGGCGCCAAGGCGCGCCAGACCAAGTCCAAGGCGCGTATCGCCAAGTTCGAGCAGCTGGTCGAGCAGCAGAACAACCGCAGCCCCGGCAAGGCCCAGATCGTCATCCAGGTGCCCGAGCGCCTGGGCGGCAAGGTGATCGAGGCCAAGAACCTGACCAAGGCCTATGGCGACAAGCTTCTGTTCGAGAACCTGAGCTTCCTGCTGCCGCCGGGCGGCATCGTCGGCGTGATCGGCCCTAACGGCGCCGGCAAGTCGACGCTGTTCAAGATGATCACCGGCCAGGAAACGCCCGACGAGGGTGAGATCGACATCGGCTCGACTGTGCGCCTCGGCTATGTCGACCAGAGCCGCGATCACCTCGACGGTTCGAAGAACGTCTGGGAGGAAATCTCCGACGGGCTCGACTACATGAAGATCAACGGCCACGACCAGTCGACGCGTGCCTACGTGGGCGCGTTCAACTTCAAGGGCCAGGACCAGCAGAAGAACGTCGGCAAGCTGTCGGGCGGTGAGCGCAACCGCGTCAACATCGCCAAGATGCTCAAGAAGGGCGGCAATGTCCTGCTGCTCGACGAACCGACCAACGACCTCGACGTCGAGACCTTGGCCGCGCTCGAAGAAGCCATCGAGAACTTCGCCGGCTGCGCCGTGGTCATCAGCCACGACCGCTTCTTCCTCGATCGCCTGGCAACGCACATCCTCGCCTTCGAGGGCAACAGCCACGTCGAATGGTTCGAAGGCAACTTCGAAGCCTACGAAGAGGACAAGCGCCGCCGTCTGGGCGACGCGGCCGACCGTCCGACACGGCTCGCCTACAAGAAGCTGACGCGCTGAAGTTCAGAAAACCGCCATTTAACCTGAACAAAAGACCATCTACCCGGTTCACGCTTTCGACAGCGCAGATCGGGTAACCATTCTGTAACAATTGCTGCGACGGTTTCGCAGCTTGGGTGGAATGGAGAGCGGCGATGGCCGGGCGTAAACTCTTGAAATCGGGCGGCATGACCGCCCTTGTCGCAGGGCTGGCCATGCTGGCCCTGCCCACTGGCGCGCAAGCGCAGGATCGCGGTCAAGGCCGCTGGAACCGCGGCGGTGGCGAAGCGGCAGCGCAGAGCAACAATGGCAGCGGCAATGATGGCGGTGGCGCCGCCTGGCGCGGCAGAGACGGCGGTGGCCGCAGCTTTCGCGGCGAACAGTCGACACCGGCGCCGGCACCTGCGCCTCAAGCGCAAGTCCAGGCGCAGCCGCAGCGGAACTGGTCGCGCGGCAATGGCGACGGCAACAGCTGGCGCGGACGCAACAACACGGTCCAGAACGCGCCTGCCCCGCAGGCCCAGGTCCAGACCGAGCGCCGCAACTGGTCTGGCAATGGCCAGCCGGCGTGGCGTGGCCGAGGCCAGGACCAGTGGCAGGGCCGCAGCGGCGACGGCACCCGTGGCCGCGATGACGTGGCGCGCTGGCGCAACGATGACAACAACAACCGCCGGGACAATAGCAACGTCAACCGCTGGAGCGGCAACACCTGGCGTGGGGATGGAAATGCTTGGCGGGGCAACAACAACGCCTGGCGCGGCAGCAACGACAACGCGTGGCGCGGCGATCGGCGGAACTACGCAGGCAACTGGAACCGCGACTGGCGCCGCGACAACCGCTACGATTGGCGCGGCTACCGCAATGCCAACCGCAATGTCTATCGTCTCGGCACCTACTACGCGCCCTATGGCAGCTATTCCTATCGACGGCTGAGTTCGGGGTTCTATCTCGACGCGCTGTTCTTCGGCAGCCGCTACTGGATCGACGATCCGTGGCAGTACCGCCTGCCGCCGGCCTACGGACCCTATCGCTGGGTGCGCTATTACGATGACGCGCTGCTGGTCGATACCTATACCGGCGAAGTCGTGGACGTGATCTACAGCTTCTTCTGGTAAAGCCTTGCCGGAGAGTGTCCGGTAACCGAGCCCCCGCCCGAAAGGTGCGGGGGTTCTTGGTTTTGAGCCGCTTTTGCCTTGCCCTTCGCCCACCTTGCGATAGGGCATGCCAGACGATGACCCGCCCTTCCCGTCCGACAGCATGAGTGCCAGCCCGGCCTCGGAGAAAGCCGCACTGGCCCGTCTCGGCGCCGCGGTCAGCAAGCGGCTGGAAACCGATCCCGCAGTTTACCGCGTTCCCGTCGACCGGGCTGACGTGTTCACGGTGGGCGAATTCCTAAGCACACAGGAATGCACGCACCTTATGGCGATGATCGACCGGGTGGCAGAGCCCTCCCGGACCTACGCCGGCGGCGCGGACAAGACCCGGACTAGCTTTTCGGGCGATGTCGATCCGAACGACAGCTTCGTCCGCATGATCGAACGCCGCATCTGCGACCTCCTCGGCATCGACCCGTGCTGGGGCGAGACCGTACAAGGCCAGCGCTATGAAGTGGGGCAGGAATTCCACGCACACTACGACTGGTTCGACACCAAGGCCGCCTATTGGCCCGACGAGATCAAGCACGGCGGCCAGCGCAGCTGGACGGCGATGGCCTATCTGAGCGACATGGCCGACGGTGGCGCAACCTTCTTCCCGCAAATCGGTTTGAGCATGCAGCCTCAGGCCGGCGCCCTGCTGGTCTGGAACAACATGCTGCTCGACGGTAGCCCCAATCCCGACGTTCGCCATGCCGCGCTCCCCGTGGTCAGCGGCGTCAAATATGTCATCACCAAATGGTTCAGGACGCGTCCATGGGGCTGAAGCCCGCTACTTTCCCTTTGTCCGCAGCGCTGCTCATCCTGGCTTGTCCCCCCGCAACCGGCCCGCGCCGAGAGCCTGCCCTTGCCCCCGCCCGCCGCCGCCCGCTCTCTCGAAGCGAGTCCCGACGAGCAGCCCAGCGAAGATGCCCGTCTCGCGCGCCTGTTCGCCGACGATGCCCGCCGCGAGGATGCGCTCGACCCGCTCGACGCGCTCTACCGCGGCGCCCGGCCCGACCCTGCCATGCTGGCACAGCTCTATACCGATACGCTCGACGACCGTTTGCTCGCCTCTGCCGAGGAGAGCCTGCGCGCGCTCGGCGAGATCGATCGCGCCAAACTGAGCCCCGGCAGCCAGATTTCCTACGACGTCTTCGCCCGGTCGAAGGAAGAGCAGGCAGAATGGCTGCAGCCCGCGCTGCGCTCGCTGACAGCGGTGCGGCCGTTCAACCATTTCGGCGGACTGCACGTCGAGTTCTCCTCGCTGATGTCGAGCGAAGGCGCGATCCGCTTCGACAGCGAGGCCGACTACCGCGACGCACTGGTCCTCGACGGCGCTTTTGGCAAAGTGCTCGACAATGCGATCGCGCGCTTTCGCCAGGGCATGGCCAGCGGCGTGGTCGAGACCAAGGTCACCACGCGCAATATGATCGCGCAGCTCGACGCGATGACCGCGCAGGCGCCCGAGCAATCGCCGTTCTATTCCCCGGTGCTCAAGTTTCCCGCCAGCATGCCCGAACCACGGCGCGCCCAGCTGCGAGAGGCCTATGCCGCGGTGATCCGCGAGACGATCTATCCGGCCTATGGCCGCCTGCGACGCTTCCTGGCCGACGAATATCTTCCCGCCGCACGCGACCAGGTCGGCATCTCGGCGATGAAGCAGGGCACCGAACTTTACGTCGAGCTGATCAAGCGCGAGACCACGCTCGAGCTCGATCCCGAGAAGGTCCACGCGCTCGGTCTCTCCGAAGTCGCGCGCATTCAGCGCGAGATGGACGGCGTGCGCCGCGAGATGGCATTCAGCGGCAACCTGCGCGCCTTCTTCGACTACATCCGCACCGATCCGCAGTTCCACCCCAAGACCGCACAGGAACTGGCCGACGGTTTCGCCGCCGTGGCCAAACAGGTCGACGCGCAGATCCCGCGCTTCTTCCTCAAGGTGCCTAGGACGCCGCTGCTGATCCAGCCCTACCCCGCTTTCCGCGCGAAGTACGAGGCCGGCGCCAGCTATAATCAGGGCGCTTCTGACGGATCGCGGCCGGGCATCTTCTATTTCAACACCTACGACCTCCCCAGCCGGTTCCTGACCGGGATGACCACGCTCTACCTGCACGAAGGCATCCCCGGGCATCACTTCCAGATCAGCCTCGCGCAGGAAGACACCAGCCTGCCCTCGTTCCAGCGCTTCGAGGGCAACAACGCCTTCGTCGAAGGCTGGGCGCTGTATGCCGAGACGCTGGGCTACGCGATGGGCTTCTACAAGGACCCGCGCCAGCACTGGGGCACGCTCGACGACGAGATGCTGCGCGCGATGCGGCTGGTGGTCGATACGGGCATCCATGCCGAAGGTTGGACCCGAGACCAGTCGATCGACTATATGCTGGCCAATTCGGGCATGGGCCGCAGCGACGCCACGGCCGAAGTCGAACGCTACATCGCGATGCCCGGCCAAGCGCTCAGCTACAAGATCGGCGCGATGACCATCCAGCGCCTGCGCGCCAAGGCCGAAAGCGCGCTGGGGCCGAAGTTCGACATCCGCCAGTTCCATCAGCAGGTGCTGGGCTCGGGCGCGCTGCCGCTGCCGGTTCTGGAAGCAAAGATCGACCGGTGGATCGAGGCAGGCCGGTAGCAGCGCAACTGCAATGGATGTGAAACCGACATGTCGCATAGACGCCGCACTTGGGGCAAGAGACGGCGGGTAAAGCGATGGTGAGGCGATATCTATTCCGGCGAAATATCTCTGTCGCGCTGATCGGTCATGTCGCGCTTGGCGGGTCGTTGGCTCTGGCCAATGATGGTCCCCCCGTCACCGCGCCGCAGCCTGAACCGATGCCGACTGAACTGCAGGCGGGTTTTCAAAAGTGCGACGCACCGCTCTTTCTGGTGCAGGATGCATTCCGACTGCAGAACAAGGTGCACACTGCGGGTTGCAAGGTGGAGTACCGACTGCTCGCCAGACTCTCCCGCCTGCCGGAATTCAGCAAGCTGGCGTTCTCGTGCCCCGTCATCGTGACGCTTGACCGCAAGCATCTTCCTTTCGCCAGCATCAGCTATGTGACGCCAAGCCGCTGTGATCTCGCGGGACAGAAAATCGAAAACGCGCTGATGGTGGCACTGCTGCCCATACGGTTCGATGCGCTCGACCCGGAGATTGGCGATTCCATTATGTTCAGCGTCGATCTTCGAGTTGCTGCCGCCCGCGGCACCGCTCCCGAACCCTCCGCCATGTTTGCCTTCTTGCGGCAGGACGGAATGGACCTGGATGCCCGTTCGCGGCTGGTTACCTTCGCTAACCGGGACAAATTGCCGCCGCTTCCCCCGCCACCTAATAGCGCGTCTGGGCCTGGTATGAGCTTCAGCGGAGGTGCACGCGCCGCCCACGCTGACCAGTTCGCGCGCGCCTGGCAGGCGCAGGTCGGCAAGCAGGCGGCAGCCGCCATCCGCAGCGATTCGGACCTCGACAGGCGGCTGCGAAAGAAGGCCTGGTCGGTAACGGTCAGGGTCCGCATCGGAGGCGACCAGACGCTGCGTACCGTCGACATCCTGGCCGCGACAGGTGCGGCCGAAAATCAGGCAGATGCAATCAAGGCCGCGCTGCTGACCATCGATCGTATCGAGCAAATTCCCGGCCAGCCCGGCGTATTCTTCGGCCCAATCACCTTTGCAATCAGCGGCCCCTAAGCAAGGCCATCGCCACTCTTGTCATCCAAGCGCTTCAGCAGCCGGTCGAACCGGCGCTGCAGGCGAATGATCTCGAGCTGGGTGCGCAGGTTGACCTCGTAGTCGTGGCGCGCGGCGATGCGGTCCTTGGCCGACTGGCGGTTCTGGCTCATCATGATCACCGGCGCCTGGATCGCGGCGAGCATCGACAGCATCAGGTTGAGGAAGATGTAGGGATAGGCATCGAAGGGATGGATGCCGAGGTCTTCGAGGATGCGGCTGTTGATCAGGACCCAACTCAGCAGCACCACGCCGAAGGCAATGATGAAGCCCCAGGAACCACCGACTGCCGCGACCTTGTCGGCCAGCCGCTCGCTGAAGGTCGCGTGGAGTGCCGCTTCCTCGTCCGCGTCGAGATCGATCAGCGTCCCTGTCGATATCCGGCGTAGGACGTTCTGCTCTTCGGGGTCCAGCTCTGCGAACCGGCGGCCGAGGAGATCCTCGGCCAGTTGTTCAGGCGTTCTTCCCGGGTTGTGCATCCAACGCCTCCGCGATCAGCTTGCGGGTGTTTGCCACGCCGTAGAGCGCGATGAAACTCCCCATGCGCGGGCCCTGGGCAGAACCCAGCAATGTCTCGTAGAGCGCCTTGAACCAGTCGCGCAGCTGCTCGAAGCCATAGTGAGGGTCCTTGCCGATCTCGTAGACGATGTTCTGCAGTTCCTCGGCCGTGGCTTCATCGGAGGTTCCCGCCAGTTCCTCGTCGAGCGCGGCGAGCGCGGCTGCCTCGTTCTCCTCAGGCTTCCGGCGCTGGAGCGTCGGCGCGATGAAGTCGCGATTGTAGGCGAGCGCGCAGGTCACCAGCACGTCGATCTCGGGATGCGCCTCGGGCGTCGCCTCGGCGACATAGTTGGCCAAGTAGGACCAGACCTGCTCGCGCGTGGCATTGGCGCCGAGTACGCCGACGAGGTTCAGCAGCAGGCCATAAGTCACCGGTAGCCTATCGCCCGCGCCGCCCTTGTCGCCATTGGTGCGCAGCAGGTGCCAGACCGGATTGCCGAGCTTCTGCTCGACCGGCTGATCGGCGAGCTTCTCGCGGAACTGCCAGTATTCGTCGACCGCGCGCGGGATCACGCCGATGTGGAGCTGCTTGGCGCTCTTGGGTTCGCGGAACAGGTAAAAGCCCAGGCTCTCCTCGCTGCCATAGGTCAGCCACTGGTCGATCGTCAGGCCGTTGCCCTTGGACTTGGAGATTTTCTCGCCGTTCTCGTCGAGGAAGAGCTCGTAGATCAGCCCTTCGGGGCGCTTGCCACCGAGGATCTGGGCGATCTTGCCCGACTGCGTACCGCTGTCGGTCAGATCCTTGCCGTACATCTCGTAGTCGACGCCGAGGTCGACCCAGCGCATCGCCCAGTCGACCTTCCACTGCAGCTTGGCCTGGCCGCCGAGGATCGAGTGCTCGATCGTCTCGCCGTGGTCGACGAAGCGGACGATGCCAGCCTCGGCATCGACGACCTCGACGGGCACCTGCAACACCTCACCGGTCACCGGCGAGATCGGCAGTACCGGCGAATAGGTCTTGCGCCGCTCCTCGCGGAGCGTCGGCAGCATAACGCCCATGATCGCGTCATAGTTCTTCAGCACGTTCTTCAGCGCGCCGTCGAACTCGCCCGAATTGTAGCGATCCGAAGCAGCGACGAACTCGTAATCGAAGCCGAAGCGGTCGAGGAATTCGCGCAGCATCGCGTTGTTGTGGTGGGCGAAGCTCTCATACTTGCCGAACGGATCGGGGATGCGGCTCAGCGGCCGGCCGATGTGGGCTGCGAGCAGCCCCTGGTTGGGCACGTTGTCGGGCACCTTGCGCAGCCCGTCCATATCGTCGCTGAACGCCACCAGCCGCGTCGGCGCGCCGCCGGTGAGAACCTCGTAGGCGCGGCGCACGAGCGTGGTACGCAGGACTTCCTGGAACGTGCCGATATGCGGCAGGCCCGAGGGGCCATAGCCGGTCTCGAACAGCATTGGCCGAATTTGACCATCTTGGCCGGCTTTCCCCTGCGGAAAGCGCTTCATCAGCTTGCGGGCTTCCTCGAAGGGCCATGCCTTGGAGGTCTGGGCGGCTGTCGTAAGATCGGCTTCAGTCATGGTCCCGCGCCTTTCGCGCCAAAGCGACGGGCTGGCAAGGGCGAAGGGCCCAGCCGAGGCCGCTCACGGAACCCAAAGCGGGCCCTGCCGGTTACTTATGGCGAAAAACCAAGGAATTCTTGCGCGTGAACTATATCAATACGCTCAACGCCCAGATTCAGTCGATGGTCAAAGGCTTCGTCCAGAACGTGCCGAACCTGATCATTTCGCTGCTCGTCCTCATCGTCACCTGGCTGCTGGCGAAATCCGCTGTGCGCATCGCCGATCGCCTGACCAAGCACACGCAGATGCGCGAGAACCTCAAGCAGCTGGTCGAAACGCTGGTCCGCATGTCGATCTGGGTTTTCGGCCTGCTGATCGCCGCGACGATCTCGATGCCCGGCCTCACCCCGGGAAGCCTGTTCGCCGGCCTCGGCATCGGCGCTTTGGCCATCGGCTTCGCGTTTCAGGACATATTCGAGAACTTTCTCGCCGGCGTGCTGATCATGGTGCGTGACCGTATGCGCATCGGCGACACGATCGAGTGCCAGTCCATCACCGGCAAGGTCGAGCGCATAACCCTGCGCGAAAGCCACATCCGCGCGCCGTCGAATGAACTGACGATCGTGCCCAATTCGGTGCTGTTCAAGAACCCCGTTAAGATCACCACCGACAAGCCGCAACGCCGGTTCCAGATCGTCGTCAGCGTGGTCAGTGACCACGATCTCGACCTTGCCGCGGAGACGATCCGCAAGGCCGTGGAAGGCGTCCCCGATATCGACATGAACCATCCCGTCGCGGTCTTCGCGCAGGAGTTCAAACCAAGCGCAGTCGATTTCCTTGTCCAGTGGTGGGCGGCCGCGCGGCAGAAGGACGAGTTTACCGACCGGATCATTCGCCAGATCAAGCGCCGGCTGGACGATGCCGAGATCCAGATCGCCGGCGCGCAGCCGACCACGATCGAAATGGTCAAGCCGCCCGAGGCAACCGCACAACCCGTGCCCCGGGAGATCGAGCGCGTCTGACCTGTGATGGTTCGGTAACCTCTCGCGTTTACAATAGCGCGCGGATGATGCCTGACCAGCAACTCAGCTCCGCGCTTCCCCCCACGCTAGAGCAGTCCCTCCGACGCGAACTGATCGCCGGCGAGCACCTGCTGTGGCGCGGCCAACCGCGGCCCAACAAGCTGACACGCGGCTTCGGCATCTGGCTTTTCGCGCTGCCCTGGACCGCCTTCGCGCTGATGTGGGAGGCCTTTGCCTTCCTGCCCTGGGTGACCGCGCTGAAGACGCCCGACTGGCTCCAGTGGAGCTTCGGCATCGTTTTCCCGCTGTTCGGCCTGCCGTTCATTGCGGTGGGGCTATGGATGCTGTGGGCGCCGATCCACGCGCTGCGCCGCGCCGGCAAGACCGCCTATGCCCTGACCGAACGGCGCCTGCTACGGGTCGTCGAGGCGCGGGAGATTACGGTCGCGAGCGTCCTGCTCCACCAGATCGGCCCGATCGACCGGCGCGAGGACAGCCAGGGCTTCGGCGACCTGCGCATCCAGACGCACAGCACAGTCGACAGCGAAGGCGACCGCACTACCGAACGCTTCGAGGTTCTCGGCGTCCCCGGCGTCGCCCGGCTCGAGCGCCTGATACTGGAAAACCTGGCCACCAAAGGCTGATCGCCCTTTCCCCGAGTTCCAGTTTCGTTCTAGATAACCGGCATGGCCGCCCTCCCCCCTTCCCGCGATCCATGCCAGCCATGGCGGCTGCTGGCTGCGCGACGCGATCGGGGTCACGCGCGGCATCGGCAAGGGCGAGGCGATCATGGCGGCGGCCGACACGCCGCTGCTGATGCTCAACGCGCCGCTGGTGGCGACGCGGCTCGGCTATCCGGACCTGTCGGGGCTCGACCTGCTCGAGCTCTACGCCTTCATTCACCCGGCGCGCTTCGTCGTACCGACGCCAAAGGGCCTCGCCAATGCGCTCGGCCTGGCCGAGCCTGAAGGCGACGACCAGGTTCCCGCGCTGCTCCAGTCTGCTGCCGCTGCGCTGCTCGACACCTGCGAGAGCCCCGACTGGGCCGAGCGCGAAGGTGCCTGGAGCGCGCTGCAATCGCTGATCCGCATGCGCTGGCCCTGGGCAGCGCAGCTAACGTCGCGGATCGCCCAGCCCGAGCGTGCCGAGCGCTGGCTGTTCTCCAAGCTGCCCGAATGGGACGAAGCGCCCGAGCGGCCACAACCGGCGCAGGTGACGCTCGACGAGGACACCGTGCTGGCCCGTCTCGCGGCGCTCACCGGCGACGAAGCCGAGCAGCGCCCGGGCCAGCGCGCTTATGCCGCCGAGACTGCGCAGACCTTCGCCCCGCGCCGGCGCGAAGCCGCGCCGCATGTGCTGTTGACCCAGGCCGGCACCGGCATCGGCAAGACCTTGGGCTATCTCGCGCCCGCTTCGGTCTGGTCGCAGGAATCGGGCGGCACGGTCTGGGTCTCGACTTTCACCAAGGCGCTGCAACGTCAGCTCCGCCGCGAAAGCCGCCGCGCCTGGCCGGGCAAGCGCGCCGACGGCAGCCAGCCCGTGGTCGTGCGCAAGGGACGCGAGAACTACCTCTGCCTGCTGAACCTGGAAGACGCACTGCAAGGCGGCTTCAACGGCAGGGCGGCAATCCTGGCGCAGCTCGTCGCGCGCTGGGCCGCCTATACCCAAGACGGCGACATGATCGGCGGCGACCTGCCCGGCTGGCTGGGCACGCTGTTCCGCCAGCGCGGCATCACCTCGCTGACCGACCGGCGCGGGGAATGCGTCTATGCCGGCTGCCCGCATTTCCGGAAGTGCTTCATCGAGCGCGCCGCGCGGGCTTCGGCCCAGGCCGACCTCGTCATCGCCAACCACGCGCTGGTCATGGTCAACGCCGCGCGCGGCCGCGATCATGCCGCACGGCCGACGCGGCTGATCTTCGACGAAGGGCACCACGTTTTCGAGGCGGCCGATTCGACCTTCGCCGCCGCACTTACCGGGGCCGAAACGATCGAGCTGAGGCGCTGGGTGCTGGGTCCGGAGCGCGGCTCCAAAGGCCGCCGCCGCGGACTGTCGGCACGGCTTGCCGATATTTCGAGCTACGACGAGCAAGGTGCCAAGGCGATCGCCGCCGCCGCCTATGCGGCCGAGGCGCTGCCCGGCGACGGCTGGCTGCAACGGCTCGGCGAAGGCGCGCCTTCGGGTCCGCTCGAGGAGCTGTTCGCCGCGGTGCGCGCACTGGTCTATGCCCGCGACGAAAGCGGGGGACAGGAAGCGGGCTATGGCCTGGAGACCGAAGCGGCGCAGCTCGACGGTGCCTTCATCGAGCGCGCGCAGGCCGCCGGATCGGCGCTCGCGGAACTGCGCCAGCCCTTGATGCGGCTTGGTCTCCGGCTTGAATCGCTGCTCGAGGAACCGCCCGACTGGCTCGACGGCCCCGGCCGCATGCGGATCGAAGGTGCGCGCCATTCGCTGGCCTGGCGGATCGACCTGCTCTCCGCCTGGGAAGCACTGCTCGAACGGCTCGGCGGCGCGGCCGATCCCGAATTCGTCGACTGGCTGGCCGTCGAGCGCTCGGACGCACGCGAGTTCGACATCGGCCTCCACCGCCGCTGGCTCGATCCGATGAAGCCCTTCGCCCGCGTCGTGCTCGAGCCGTCGCACGGCGTCATGCTGACTTCGGCGACGCTCAAGGACTCGGCCGACTGGGACACCGCGGTCGCGCGCAGCGGCGCGGCGCATATCGGCGTGGCCCCGCGCCTCTCGGCCTTCGACAGCCCGTTCGACTATGCCGCCCAGGCCGAAGTCCTGATCGTCACCGACGTGCCCAAGGGCGACATCCCCGCACTCGCCGCCGCCTATGGCCGGCTGATCGAGGCCGCGGGCGGCGGCGTGCTCGGGCTGTTCACCGCGATCCGCCGGCTGCGCGCGGTCTATGGCCGGATCGCCGACCGCCTCGCCCGCGCAGGGCTGCCGCTGTTCGCGCAGCACGTCGATCCGATCGACACGGGTACGCTGGTCGATATCTTCCGCGACGATCCGCGCGCCTCGCTGCTCGGCACCGACGCGCTGCGCGACGGCGTCGACGTTCCCGGCCATTCGCTGCGGCTGGTGGTGATGGAGCAGGTGCCCTGGCCCAAGCCCTCGATCCTGCACCGCGCGCGGCGCCTCGCTGGCGGCGGCTCAGCCCACGACGATCGCATCATTCGCGCACGCCTGGCGCAGGCTTTCGGCCGACTGATCCGCAGCCGCGAGGACCGCGGCCATTTCGTCGTGCTGTCCTCGGCTTTCCCATCGCGCCTGCTCAGCGCCTTTCCGGCAGGAACCCCCGTGCGCCGCCTGACGCTAGACGAAGCTTTACAACGGGTGGCAGGCGGTGTTTCAGAGGACGCCGTGAACACCGACGCTCCTCTGACCAAACCCGCATGAAACCGCGCTCATGAAAACCCTGGGTATCTGGCGTCACGCCAAGTCCGATTGGAACGACCGCAGCGCGCGCGATTTCGACCGGCCGCTCAACGCCCGCGGGCTCAAGGGCGCGGCGATCATGGGCAAGCATATCGCCGGCCAGCCGATCTACTGGGAGCGGATCGTCGCCTCACCCGCGGTGCGCGTGGCGCAGACGATCGAGCTCGGCTCGCAGGCTGCGCGGATCAATCCGCAAGTGCGCTGGGACCGGCGCATCTATCTCGCCAGCTCGGCCACGCTGATCGATCTGCTGCGCGAGCAGGACGGCGATCCGACGACGATCCTGATGGTCGGGCACAATCCGGGGCTCGAGGACCTGATCTTCGATCTCGTCCCCGACGACGGCAGCAGCCCGCTGCGTGACATCGTCGAGGAGAAATTCCCGACTGCCGCTTTCGCCAAGCTGGAAATCGACATCGCCAGCTGGGCCGATCTCGAAGAAGCGAGCGCGCGGCTCGTTCTGCTCACCCGCCCGCGCGATCTCGACGCGGAGCTGGGTCCCGAACCGGTTAGCTGAACCCGGCCAGCAAAAAACTAACTACGTAATTATTTGAAGGCCTCAAGCGCCTGCAAGAGCCTCTGCAAGGGCAAATCGGATCGCCTGCAACTGCGAAATCAGGTTCGCAGCGACGGATGGGCTCGCCGGTGCGGTTCGCGATTCGGCGGCCGGCTTTACCTCGCCGCCTTCGATCGCCTGCCGTGCCCCGCGCAGCGTGTAGCCCTGCTGATGGACCAGCCGATCGATCGTCGCGACCAGGAGCACGTCCTCCGGCCGATAATAGCGCCGACCGCCGCTGCGCTTGATCGGCTTGAGCATCGGAAACTGTTCTTCCCAATAGCGCAGCACGTGCTGGCGGATATTCAGAGCGGCGGCCACTTCCCCGATCGTACGCAAGGCATCGGGCGCCTTGCCATCGGAAAACCCCGGGAAAGTGGCCTGTTCCGTCATTTTCCGCCAATCCTGTCCTTGAGCATCTGACTGGCGCGGAAGGTCAGCACCCTTCGGGGGGTGATAGGCACTTCGACGCCGGTCTTCGGATTTCGGCCGATCCTTTCGGCCTTGTCGCGCAGCAGAAAGGTGCCGAAGCCCGAGATCTTGACGTTCTCGCCCTTGCCCAATGCATCGCACATATGCGTCAATATCGATTCCACCATCGCGAGCGATTCCGCCCGCGAAAGCCCTAGCTTTCGATTAATCGCCTCCGCAATCGCGGCACGCGTAAGCGTTTCCGTGGAGCGCATAAAGCCCCTATCCCCATTAACGCGACCCCCGCGCAGTGGAGTAATCGGGATTCCGATAAAAAGCAATGCACTGGAAGAGTTTGCGGGAATCTACCGAAATGGCGGGTAACCGCTCTGGTTCAGCAAACCCGCCCGAGGGGCGGATACGGGCCAAGGATACCGGCCAAGGTTGGGATCCCGCCTAGATCCGGATCAGGCTGGCGCCCCAGGTAAAGCCGCCGCCCATCGCCTCGAGCATGACGAGGTCGCCCTGCTTGATGCGACCATCACGGATCGCCGCGTCGAGCGCCAGCGGCACCGATGCGGCCGAGGTGTTGGCGTGCTGGTCCACGGTCATCACCACCTTGTCGGGCGAGAAGCCGAGCTTCCTGGCCGTAGCATCGAGGATGCGAGCATTGGCCTGGTGCGGTACCAACCAGTCGATCTCTTCGGTCGAGATGCCGGCAGCCTCGACAACTTCGAGCAAAACCGACGTGAGATTGGTCACGGCGTGGCGGAAGACCTCGCGGCCCTTCATGCGCAGCTTGCCGACCGTGCCCGTGGTCGACGGCCCGCCGTCGACATAGAGCAACTGGTTGTGCTGACCATCGGCGTGGAGCTTGGTAGCAAGCACGCCGCGCGGCTGGTTCGACGCCTCGTCCAAAGGTTCTGTCCGCGCTTCGAGGACGATCGCGCCGGCGCCATCGCCGAACAGCACGCAGGTCGTCCGGTCCTCCCAGTCGAGGATGCGGCTGAAGGTTTCCGAGCCGATCACCAGCGCCCGGTTGGCCGCGCCCGAGACGAGCATCGAATCGGCCACGCCGAGCGCGTAGAGGAAGCCCGAGCAAACCGCGGCGACGTCGAAGGCGATGCCGCCGTTGCAGCCCAGCTCGTTCTGCACGATCGTCGCCGTCGCCGGGAAGGTCTGGTCGGGCGTCGCCGTGGCCAGCACGATCAGATCGATCGACTTGGCGTCGATCCCGGCGGCTTCGAGCGCACGCTTCGCCGATTCGGTGGCGAGGCTGGATGTGGTTTCATCGGGCGCCGCAACGTGACGGTTGCGGATGCCCGTGCGCTCGACGATCCATTCGTCGCTGGTATCGACCATGCGCGCCAGTTCTTCGTTGCCAAGCTTGCGGCGCGGCAGTGCGGAACCCGTACCCAGAACGACCGAACGACGCATCAGGCGGCGTCCCCCGTAGCGGCAGCCCCCGTCTGGGCGCTACGGCGCCGCTTCAGGCTGTCTTCGCCCACGCGGGCAAGGTCGGCAGTAATCCGTTCGGTCACATTTTCTTCCAGAAGGCGGGCCGTCACGTGGACGGCATTGGCAACCCCCACGGCATTGGCGCTGCCGTGGCTCTTTACGACGATACCGTTGAGCCCGAGGAACACGGCGCCGTTGTGGTTGTTGGGGTCGAGGTGGTGCTTCAGCAGCTCGGTCGCAGGGCGCGACACCAGGAAGCCGAATTTCGAGCGCAGCGAGCTCGAGAAGCTGCGGCGCAGCAGGTCGGCGACGAAGCGGGCCGTGCCCTCGATCGCCTTGAGCGCGATATTGCCCGAGAAGCCGTCCGAGACGACGACGTCGACCTCACCGCGGCAGACCTTGTCCGCCTCGATGAAGCCGTCGAACGAAATGGAAAGATCCCTGGCCGCAGCCCTGAGGCGATCCGAGGCCTCACGCAGCTCTTCGGTACCCTTCATTTCTTCGGTACCGATGTTGAGCAGCCGCACGCGCGGCGCCTCCAGCCCCGTGACGACGCGCGAATAGGCGGCGCCCATGATGGCGAACTGGATGAGGTTGCGCGCGTCGCACTCGGTATTGGCGCCGAGGTCGAGCATGACGACGTCGTTGTCGCCGAGCGTCGGCAGCAGGGCGGCGAGCGCAGGACGGTCGATGCCGGGCATCGTGCGCAGTGCCAGCTTGGCGATGGCCATGAGCGCGCCTGTGTTGCCCGCGCTGACCGCGGCGCCGGCGTCGCCCGCCTTCACCGCGTTGATCGCCATGCCCATCGACGTGGTCTTGGCGCGGCGCAGAGCCTGGCTCGGCTTGTCCTCGCCGCTGATCACGTCGGTCGAATGGAGGATCTCCGACGCGCCGCGCAGGTTCGGATGATTCTCGAGCGCGGCCTTGATTCGCGTCTCGTCACCGACCAGCAGGAACTTGAAACGGTCATGACGACGGCGCGCCAGAGCGGCGCCCTCGACCATTACCCGCACGCCCTCGTCCCCGCCCATCGCGTCGACAGCGATACGCGGAAGACTCATCAAGCGTGTCCCTGACTGACGGGCTTAGAGCCCGACCGCGATAATCTCGCGACCGTTGTAGTGACCGCAGGCGTTGCACAGGTTGTGCGGGCGCTTGAGCTCGCCGCAGTTGCCACATTCGTGGAACGCTTCAACCTTCAGCGCATCATGGCTGCGGCGCATGCCCCGGCGGGACGGGCTGGTTTTTCTCTTAGGGACAGCCATTTCGGCACCTGTTCCTGCAAATTATTACGTTTTCTGAAGGCCGCCCTAGGCCATGGCTAACCGGCACACAAGCCTGCGTATGCAGACCTTTGTGCCGCAACCGGGTCCGGCGACAGCGAAGGCGCGCCTATAGCGATTTCCGCGTGCGTTGCAAGCACTGTGGCGCTAGCCAGCGCGGGAGACTGAAAACGGGGAGGAATACCGAGTGCTGCTTCCGACAACTTTGTGCCTGGCCGCCGCGGCCGCAGTTATCAACATCTGGATTTCGATGCGCGTGGGACGTGTACGCCATGCGGTCAAGGTATCGGTGGGTGATGGTGGCGACGAGGCGCTCGTGCGCCGGATGCGGGCCCATGCCAACTTCATCGAGAACACGCCGCTGACGCTGATCCTGATCGCCGCGATCGATCTTTCGGGCAAAGGCGCGGCCTGGCTGGCGATCGTTGGAGCCATCTACATGCTCGGCCGCGTCTGCCATGCGCTGGGCATGGACGGCGGTTCGATGCAGGCACTGCGCGGCGCGGGCACGGCGATCACCATGCTCACTCAGCTAGGCCTGGCGATCGTGGCAGTGCTGATCGCGCTCGGGCACCTCTAGCCCCAGGAATCAACCAAAGCGCGCGTCCGCCACGAAAGGATTGGTCCGCCGCTCCTGACCGAAGGTGCTCGTCGGCCCATGGCCGGGCACGAAAGTCACCTCGTCGCCCAGCGGCCAGAGGCGCTGGGTGATCGAATCGAGCAGGTCCTGGTGGTTGCCCTGCGGGAAATCGGTGCGGCCGATCGAGCCGGCAAACAGCACGTCGCCCACCATCGCCACCTGCGACGGTGCATGGTGGAACACGACATGGCCCGGCGTGTGTCCCGGGCAATGGACGACGTCGAAGGTCAGTTCGCCCACGGTCACCTGATCGCCCCCATTGAGCCAGCGGTCGGGCTCGAAGCTCTCGCCGGGCAGGCCGAAGCGCATCGACGAATCGTCGAGCCCCTCGATCCAGAAGCGGTCGCCCTGGTGCGGCCCCTCGATCGGCACGCCCATCTCCTTCGCCAGGACACCGGCCTGGCCGCAGTGGTCCATATGGCCGTGGGTGACGAGGATCTTCTCGAGCGTGACCCCGGTCTTCTCGAGCGCCAGCTTGAGCTTGTCGAGATCCCCGCCCGGGTCGACGAAAGCACCGCGCATGGTCTTGGTGCACCAGACCAGCGAGCAGTTCTGCTCGAAAGCGGTGACGGGAACAATGGCGACGCGCATCGGCGGGCCGGATTCTGGGGCAGTTTCGGTCATGCGCCGGAGATGGCGGCGGATCGGCCCAGAATCAATCCTACTATCAATCCTTACTATAGCCGCCCGCCCTTCCAGACGACACGGCCGACCACATCGACATCGCGAGGCGTGAGTTCGATCGGATCATAGGCCGGATTATCGCTCTTGAGCACGATCAGCCCCGGCCGCCCGGTTTCCAGCCGCTTGACCAACAGCGCCCCGTCGACGCGCACGACGTGGATGCCGTCGCGCAAGGGGCGCGGAGCGCTGTCGACGAGGATCTCGTCGCCGTCGCGCAGCACCGGTTCCATCGAATCGCCGTCGACCGAGATCGCCGACAACCCTCGCGGGTCGAGGCCCTGCCGGCGCAGCCAGGCACGGCCGAAGCGGAAAGCGCCGATCGGCTGCTCATCTTGCGCCAGCGCACCCGGTCCGGCCGAAGCGCCGAGCGCGAGGCGTGGAACATCAATCCAGTCCATATTGGAGGATTTTTCCTCCGATGCGCCAAGCTCCCCCTCGCTCACGCCGAAGAAGCGCGCCAGCGTCGCCCGGTCCCCTTCCTCGAGCTTGCGCGGGCTACCCTTGCGCACGAACTGCTGCAAATAGGCCGAATTCCGGCCGATCAGCGCCGAAAGCTGCGCGAGACTCACGCCCCGTTCGGCGGACAATTCGAGCAGACGCTCGCGCGGATCGGATGCGGCCATATGACAATCCTATACGTAGGATTTTTCCTAGACAAGTAGGATTTCAATTGGAACATTATAGGAACATTGATTCGCCGCTTTGGCCATGGGGAGATGTCATGCTGCTGCGCCAGATCGAGAAGTTCCTGCGCGAAACCGGGATGCCGTGGACCAAGTTTGGCCGCCTCGCCGCCCACGATCCGCGCTTCGTCGAGGATCTTCGCAACGGCCGCACGCCCCGTCCGCAGACCGAGGCACGCATCGTCCGGTTCATCGCGACCTATCGGGAGACAAACCATGCGTAGCAACATCCCCGGCCTGCGCCGCCCGTGGCGCGTCCTGCTCTCGGCCGTGACCGATCTCGCCGGCGGCAAGGCCGAACTGCAGCGCCACGTAGAACGCCCCTGGGCCAGCGTCACCTTCGCGGGCACCCGCCACACGATCGTCCTGGCCTTCACCGGCGAGGACGCGGTGGCGGCCGGCGATGCCTTTATGAACGCCCTGCCCGAGCACGAGTTCACGATCCCGCGGCAATTGGTCGCGGACGCGGCGGTGGTGTCGGTCGAGCAGACAATGCTCCCGCAGCCGAAGCTCACAGTGGAGATCGAATTGCTGCTGCTGGAGGACAGCTAACCTTCTCCCGCCAGGCGGGAGAAGGTTACTTCCATCAAAGCGCCTTCGACAGCGCCTTGATGTCCTTGTTCAGGATCTGGTCGTTCTCCGAATAGTCGACCGGGCAATCGATCAGGTGAACGCCCGGCGTGTCGCGGCAATGCGCGATCAGTTCGCGCAAATGCGCAGCGCTTTCCACGCGGTAGCCGTTGGCACCGTAGCTTTCGGCGTACTTCACGAAATCCGGGTTGCCGTAGGTTAGCCCCCAGTCCTCGAAGCCCATGTTTGCCTGCTTCCAGCGGATCATGCCGTAGGAGTTGTCGTTGAGGATCAGCACCGTGATGTTGAGCTTCAGGCGGACCGCGGTCTCCATTTCCTGGCTGTTCATCATGAAGCCGCCGTCGCCGCAGATCGCCATGACCTTGCGGTCGGGATAGACCATCGCCGAGGCCATGGCCGAGGGTAGCCCCGCCCCCATCGTCGCCAGCGCATTGTCGAGCAGCACGGTGTTGGGCTTGCAGGCGGTATAGCCGCGCGCGAACCAGATCTTGTAGACGCCGTTGTCGAGGCAGATGATGCCGTTGTCGGGCATGGCATCGCGGACCTGCTGGACCAGATGCGGCGGGAAGATCGGGAAGCGCTCGTCGCTCGCCAGCTTGGCCGTGTGCTCGATCTCGGCCTTGCGGTAGGCGAGCATGTGGTCGACCTTCCAGGCCGAGGAAGGCTCGATGACTTCCTTCATCTGCCAGACGGCGTTGGCGATGTCGCCGATCACCTCGATATGCGGGAAATAGACGGGATCGACTTCGGCCGTCTTGGTCGACATGTGGATCACCGTCGGCCCTGGCCCTTCCAGCCCTTCGTTGCGCATGAAGAACGGCGGCTTCTCGATCACGTCGTGGCCGATGTTGACGATGCAGTCCGACGATTCGATCGCGCGGTGGCAGAAGTCGCCCGCCGACAGCGCCGCGCAGCCGAGGAACTTCGGGTGCCGCTCGTCGATCACGCCCTTGCCCAGTTGGGTGGTGATGAAGGGGATGCCGGTCTTCTCGATGAACTCGAGCAGCATCTTGGAGGTCATCGTGCGGTTGGCGCCCGCGCCGATCACGAGGACCGGCGACTTGGCGCTCTGGATCGCATCGACCGCCTGACGGATCGACTTCACGTCGGCGGTCGGCCGGCGCACGGTGCTGCGCTTCAGCGGCACGGCCTCGGTATGCTCGTCTGCGATGTCCTCGGGCAGCTCGATATGGGTGGCGCCCGGCTTCTCTTCCTCGGCCAGGCGATAGGCTTCGCGCAGGCGGCTCGGGATATTGTCCGACGAGGCCATCTGGTGGGTGAACTTCGTGATCGGCGCCATCATCGAGACGACGTCGAGGATCTGGAAGCGGCCCTGCTTCGATTTCTTGATCGGCTTCTGGCCGGTGATCATCAGCATGGGCATACCGCCGAGCGTGGCATAGGCGGCGGCGGTGACGAAGTTCGTCGCGCCCGGCCCCAAGGTGGCGATGCAGACACCGGTCTTGCCGGTGTGGCGGCCATAGGTCGCGGCCATGAAGCCGGCGCCCTGCTCGTGACGGGTAAGGATCAACTTGATCTTCTTCGAGCGCGACAGCGAGTCGAGGAAATCGAGGTTCTCCTCACCCGGCACGCCGAAGATATATTCGCAGCCCTCTTCCTCGAGGCACTCGATAAAGAGATCCGAAGCCTTCTTGCCAGCACCGTCGGCCATATCATGAAACCCCCACCTGATTTGCCCAAGAGCTATCAGGAGAAGCCTGCCAAGTCATCAACTCGTAGGCATTCAATTCAATAGCCAAGACCGAGATCGACTGCGTGCTCCAGCGGCTCGCCCTTGCGATAGCGCTCGAGGTTGTCGAGGAACCGCTCGGCCCCGCGCTGGACCAGCTTGGTCTGCGAGCGGCCCGACAGGTGCATCGAGATGTGGACGTTGTCGAAGTCCCATAGCGGATGGTCCGCCGGCAACGGTTCGGGATCGGTCACGTCGAGAAAGGCGGCGCCCAGCCGGCCTTCGCGCAAGGTGCCGAGTAGCGCCTCGGTGTCGATGACGAAGCCGCGCGAGAAGTTCATGATCGCCGCACCGGGCTTCATCGCGGCGAACTCGGCCGAGCCGATCAGCCCCGTAGTTTCTGAAGTCGATGCCACGGCGACGATCACCCAGTCGAAATCGCCGAGCCGGCCGCGCCATTCGTCCGGACCGAGGATGCCGGGCCCCGGCGTGCGGCGCATCATCGTCACTTCGACGCCGAACGAGCCCAGCAGGTTCTGGATGCGCCCGCCGATCCCGCCCGCGCCGAGGATCAGCACCTTGCTGTCGTAGATCTCGCCCTTGCCGGGCGCGTCGTGCAGCCATTCGTGCCGGTCCTGCGCGCGCACTACAGCGCGGTAGTTCTTGGCGATCGTCAGCATGCCCATCACGGCATATTCGGCGATCGTGATCGAGTTGAGCCCGGCCCCGTTGGTCAAGGTGATGCTACGCTCGCGCAGGAGGTCCATCGGGAAGACCTCCACCCCGGCCCCGACGGTGTTGATCCACTTGAGCCGGGTAGAGGCCCGCAGCGCCTCTCTGACGGCATTGAACTCCCAGGCATCGTACCAGCCGATCTCCGCTTCGGGCGCGAGTGCGAGCAGTTCCTCGGCGCCGGCAAACCAGCGCGGCTCGACCCAGTCGGGCAGGCGCGATTCGAGCAAAGGGCGGGCCATGGCGTTCAGTAGGGCAACGGTCTTGGTCATGGGTGTTTCAGGGCCTCGTCTTCGGCAATGGTCTCGCGCAGCTTCTGCTTGAGCCCGCGGGGGGAAATCGGAATCGGCGAACAGGTCGTCGAGGCGCCAGCCGTTGGCTTCGCGCTTGAAGACCAGGCGTTCGTTGCGGGTTTCGCCGAAACCGAGATCGACGCTTACGCGAACCTCGGCGACGCCGGGGGCCACACCTTGCGCCGCCGCGGGCACGGCGCGGAACTTCTTCTGGTCGAAATCCTGGCACAGGCAGAACCAGTCGCCGTCGTCGAGCGCATCGGGCTCATCCTTGGGCAGGACGCGCTGCCAATGCGCGATCAGCGCCGCGGTTTCGGTCGAGAAGATGGGATATTCCCAAGCCGACTTGGAAGTCGACGGCAGGCTATAAGGCTGGAACATCGCCTTGACCCGCGCTTGAATCGCCGCGCCGTCGGCCGCCGGCAATGCGGCGCCGGCCAGCAATAGCGGCGTCAGGATCGTCACGGACATGGCGGCCTCCTCTCCCCGGATGGTGGGGGACGCGGCCGCCCGGCGTCAACCGCCGATCGTCCACTCCCAGCCGATCGGATCGCCATCCATGACCTCCACGCCCTGTGCGGCGAGCTCGTCACGCAGGGCGTCGGAGGCGGCGAAGTCCTTGGCGGCGCGGGCTTCCTTGCGGCGCGCGAGCGTGGCCTCGATTTCGGCTTCGGCGATCGTCGCGGCCTTGGGCCGCATGCGCAGGTCGGCACGAGCGAGATCGAGCAAGCCGAGGCCCAGCACCGCGTCCATGGCGGCGAGCGCCGCCAGCTTCTCGCCCGGATCGACCTTCTTGAGAGCCAAGGCTTCGTCGAACACGGTCAAAGCAACCGCGGTGTTGAGGTCGTCCGAGACCGCCGCATCGAAGCGTTCCAGGAAAGGCGCGAACCTCGGCCCCGCCTGACCCGCGATGGCGCCGCGCTCCCTGAGCTGGGCCACTGCGATCAGCATCCGCTTCAGCCGCGTCAGCGCCGCGCCGAGGCCCTCCCACGAGAACTCCAGCTCGCTGCGGTAGTGCGCCTGGAGGCACATCATGCGGTAGGCGAGCGGGTGGTAGCCCTTGTCGATCAGCAGTTGCAGCCGCAGGAACTCGCCGCTGGACTTCGACATCTTGCCCGATCGCTCGACCAGGAAGTTGTTGTGCATCCAGATGTTGGCACCGGAGTTTCGCGCGACATCCAGGCCATTGGTGCAGCAGAAAGCCTGGTTCTGCGCGATCTCGTTCGGGTGGTGGATTTCGCGGTGGTCTATGCCTCCGGTGTGGATGTCGAAGGGGAAGCCGAGCAGTTGCCCCGACATCACCGAACATTCGAGATGCCAGCCCGGCGCGCCGCGGCCCCAGGGCAGAATCCCATTCCATCTGGCGCTTCTCACCCTCGGGCGTCTTGCGCCAGATCGCGAAGTCGGCGGCATTGCGCTTGCCCTCGACCGCCTCGATGCGGCCCTCACCTTCCTCGGTATGCGCGCGCGCCAGCCGGCCGTAGTCGGCAACGGTCGAGACGTCGAAATAGAGTCCGCTGTCGAGCTCGTAGCAGTGCTTGTCCGCGATGCTCTTGGCGAAATCGAGCATCGCCGGCACGTACTTGGTAGCGATCGACCACTCGGCCGGCTGGCGGATGTTGAGCGCCTTCACATCGGCCCAATAGGCCTCCGTATAGTGCTGGGCGATGTCCCAGATGGATTGGGCGCGTTCCTTCGCCATCTTCTCCATCTTGTCCTCGCCCTCGTCGGCGTCGTCGGTCAGGTGGCCGACGTCGGTGATGTTGATGACGTGGGTGAGCTTGTAGCCCTTGAAGCTCAGCGTCCGCCCGAGCACGTCGGCGAAGACGTAGGCGCGCATGTTGCCGATATGCGGGTAGTTGTAGACCGTCGGTCCGCAGGAATAGACGCGCGCCTCGCCGGGATGGACGGGCTGGAAGAGCTCCAGCTGGCGGGTGAGGCTGTTGAACAGCTTGAGCGGCGCGGCTTCGGTCATGGCCCCGCGCCTTAAGGTCAAGCCGCGTGGGCGTAAAGCAGCAGCGCGACGCCGCCCATCACCACGGCGAGGCCGGCGATCTCGTGCCCCGCCATCTTGCGCCCCGTGAGGCGACCCGAGGTTAGCGCGACAATCGGCAGTTCGATCAGCGACATCGTCCGCACGTTGGAGGCGGGGGTCAGCGAAAACGCCGTGAACCAGAAGGCCGAAGACGCCGCGCCGGCCGCGCCGGCACCGAGCGAATTGCGCCACTCGCGCAGCGAGCCGATGAAGGCCTCCCGCTCCCATACCGCGAGGTAGGTGCCGAGCAGTGCGGTCTGAACCACCAGCGAGGACGCGAGCACCGTCAGCGCGCGGACCACGAAAGTGCCCCCATTTCCCTCGGCGGGCAACGCCTCCATCGCGCCGCGAAAGGCGATCGAGCACAGCCCCGTCAGCGCACCCGAGACGATGCCCGCCATGATCATCCCGCCCTCGCTGACCAGCTTGTCGTATTCGCCGGGCTTGACCGAAGCGAAGATCACACCCGCGGTGACGAGACCTGTCGCCGCCCAGGCGAGCGCCGGCAGATGATCGCCGAGCAGCACCACGCCGAGCAGCGCGACGATCACGGGCTCGGTCTTGATATAGGTGTAGGCGACCCCGAAGGCGCGGCGATGCATGACGAACAGCATCATCGCCGTGCCGCCGATCTGCGTGACCGCGCCGAGCACGGTCCAACCGACCGCGGCAGCGGTGAAATGCGGCAGCGGCGCATCAGCCACCGCCAGCACGCCGACCAGGAACAGCAGCGCGAAAGGCAGGCCGAAGACGAAGCGTACCTGCGTAGCCCCGAGCGTGCCGATCTTGCCGGTGAGATTGGCCTGCGCGCCGTTGCGCACCACCTGCAAGGCCGCTGCGACCAGGGTCAGCGGCACCCAGAGCAGTCCGTGGTCCATCAGAACCCCTCGAACCGGACAACCTCGGACAATGGCGCGCGCGGAACGTCGAACAGGTTGACCGGCGCCGCCGGATCGCGGCGGCCGATGGCCAGGCCGCAGAAGAAGACATAATCCTCAGGCACGGAGATCGCCTCGCGCACCTGCCGACCATACATCGCCCAGCTTTCCTGCGGGCAGGAGTCGAGCCCCTCCCCGCGCAGCAGCAGCATGACCGTCTGCAGCCACATGCCGATGTCCGACCACTGCGGTGGTCCCATGTAGCGCGGCGTATGCACGAGCATCAGCACCGGCGCCCCGAAAGCGCGGAAGTTCTCTGCGAACTGGCCAAGCCGGCCAGCCTTGTCCTCGCGCGCGATGCCAAGCGCCTCGTACATCATCACCTCGCCCACCCCGACGCGGCGCTCCTCGTAGGCACCGTCGAGGCCCTTGGGATAGATGTCGTATTCCATCGAGCGCCCGGCCTTGCCCAATGCCAGCGCCTCGCCGATTGCCGCCTGGAGCCGCGCAAGCGGTTCGCCGGTCAGCACCACGGCATTCCACGGCTGGACGTTGCCCCCTGAAGGTGCGCGCTGCGCGGTCTCCAGCACGCGTTCGAGCACGGCTCGGTCGACGGAGGTATCGAGGAAAGCGCGGATCGAGCGGCGGCTGGCGGCAGCTTCGGAAACCTTCATCGCCTAGTCGAAACCGTGAAACCGAACGGCTTCATCCAGCGCCACGCGGCTGCGCTCGTAGTGATTGATCGGGGCCTCATCGTCGCGGTAGCCGATTGCCATGCCACAGAAGAACACGTGGCTCTCATCGCTGACGCCGATGTGCTGCTTGATCAACCGGCCGTGCGCAGCCAGCGATTCCTGGGCGCAGCTATCGAGGCCTTCCTCGCGGAGCAGAAGCATCACGGTCTGCAGCCACATCCCCACGTCGGACCACTGCGGCGGGCCCATGACACGCGGCAGATAGCAGAGCAGCAGCACCGGCGCGCCGAACCCGTTCCAGTTGCGCGCGTTCGATGCAGCGCGCTTGGCCGCGTCCTCGCGGGCAATGCCCTCCTTGTCGAGGCGGCGCGCGGTGATGACGCCGAGCCGGTCCATGTACGCCTGCGGAATGCCATGCGGGATGACGTCGTATTCCTTGGGATCCTGAGCTCCCGCGGCGATCATCTTTGCCTGCAATGCTCGCAGCGGCTCACCCGTGAGCACCGTCGCTTCCCACGGCTGGAAGTTGCAACCCGACGGACTCATCTGCGCCTTCTCGAGCACGCGGCGCAGCACCGCGAGGTCTACCGGCTTATCGAGAAAGGAACGGACCGAACGGCGCGAGGCAACGGCTTCGGATAGCTTCATCAGTTGTCCTCAAACAGGCCCGCGAGCTGCTCGATCATCGTCCCGCCGAGCTGTTCGACGTCCATGATCGTCACCGCGCGCTTGTAGTAGCGGGTGACGTCGTGGCCGATGCCGATGGCGACAAGCTGGACTGGCGACTGGCGCTCAATCCAGTCGATCACCTTGCGCAGGTGCGCTTCCAGGTAGCCGGCGCTGTTCACGCTCAGCGTCGAATCGTCGACCGGCGCGCCGTCTGAGATGACCATCAGGATGCGGCGATCCTCGGGCCGCGCCAGCAGGCGCGTGTGCGCCCAGAGCAGCGCCTCGCCGTCGATGTTCTCCTTGAGCAGCCCCTCGCGCATCATCAGCCCGAGGTTGCGGCGCGCGCGGCGCCAGGGCTCGTCGGCCTTCTTGTAGACGATGTGGCGCAGGTCGTTGAGGCGGCCCGGATGCTGCGGCTTGCCCGCGCCGAGCCAGGCCTCGCGGCTCTGCCCGCCCTTCCAGGCGCGCGTGGTGAAGCCGAGGATCTCGGTCTTGACCCCGCAACGCTCGAGCGTGCGCGTGAGCACGTCGGCACTGATCGCGGCGATCGAGATCGGCCGCCCGCGCATCGAGCCCGAATTGTCGATCAGCAGGGTGACGATCGTGTCCTTGAACTCGATGTCGCGCTCGATCTTGTAGGACAACGACTGGCCGGGCGAGACGACCACGCGAGCGAGCCGCGCCGCGTCGAGCAGGCCTTCCTCCTGGTCGAAATCCCACGAACGGTTCTGCTGTGCCATCAGCCGGCGCTGGAGCCGGTTGGCGAGCTTGGTGACGATGCCCTGCAGGCCCTTGAGCTGCGCGTCGAGATAGGCGCGCAGCCGGGTCAGCTCTTCCTCGTCGCAGAGATCGGCGGCCCCGACCACCTCGTCGAAGGCCTCGGTGAACACCTTGTAGTCGAAGGCGGACGGCAAGTCGGTCCAGGGGCGGTTCGGGCGAACGGGCAGCATGCCCTCCTCGCCCTCGTCGCCGCCGTCGGCTTCGTCGGTATCGTCCGAGGCTTCGGATTCGCTCTGGTCGTCGCCGTCGTCCTCGCCCTCAGTGGTCTCGGCCGCCATTTCGCTGGGTTGCTGGTCCTCGCCCGCGCTGTCGCCCTGCTCGTCGTCCTCGGTTTCCTCGTCGCCGTCCTGGTCGTCGCCGTCGTCGGGCTGCTGGTCCTGCGGCTCGACGCGGACGAGTTCGAGATGCTGGAGCATGTCGAGCGACAACGCCTGGAACGCCTTCTGGTCGTCGATCGAATTGGCGAGCGCGGCGAAGTCGTCGCCGGCGCGTTCCTCGATCCAGCCGCGCAGCATCTCGACGCCTGCTTTGGCCGGAGCCGGGACCGGCTGGCCGGTCAGCGCCTCGCGTAGCAGCAGCGCCAGCGCCGACTGGACAGGCACGTCCTCGACGTTCGTGGCGCGGGTGATCGGATCGGTGCCCATGCGCACTGCCATCGTCGCGTCGAGATTGTCGCGGATGCCGGCATAGTCGTTCGCCCCCAGCGCCTCGTAGCGCACCTGCTCGATCGCATCGTAACAGGCGCGCGCGACGGGCTCTATCGGCGCGTGGCGGCTATGCAGCGTGTCGCTGTGATGGCGCAGCTTGAGCGCGAAGCTGTCGGCAAAACCGCGCGCTTCCATCGCCGCGCCGCGCGGCAGGCTGCGTCCGGGCATCGGCACACGGAAGGTATGGCCCGACTGGCTCGGCGCATCGGCCGTCCAGTTGACCTCGACCTCGGCGTCATGCGCCAGCGCGCGGCTGGCACCGGCTAGGACGGACTTGAAGCGGTCTGCTGGGGATTCGTCGGACATAACCGGTGCTCAATGGCCAACCCGTCATCCCCGCGCAAGCGGGGATCGCTGGCCTCCAGGTCGGATCAAGCGGCCAGCGGTCCCGGGTCAAGGCCGGGACGACCGCAAGATCAGATCGACTGACCCGTCTTCGCCCAGTCGGCGAGGAAGCCCTCGATGCCCTTCTCGGTCAGGACATGCTTGAACAGGTTCTTGATCACCGCGGGCGGCATCGTCGCGACGTCTGCGCCGATACGCGCGCTTTCGAGCACGTGGATCGGGTGGCGGACTGAGGCGACGAGGATCTCGGTGGAGAACGCATAGTTGTCGTAGATCAGGCGGATGTCACGGATCAGGTCCATGCCGTCGAAGCCGTTGTCGTCGTGCCGGCCGACGAAGGGCGAGACGAAAGTCGCGCCGGCCTTGGCCGCGAGCAGCGCCTGATTGGCCGAGAAGCACAGCGTGACGTTGACCATGGTGCCGTCGCCGGTGAGCTTCTTGCAGGTCTTGAGCCCGTCGATGGTCAGCGGCACCTTGATGCAGACGTTGTCGGCGATGCGGCGCAAAATCTCGGCCTCGCGCATCATCCCGGCGTGATCGAGCGCGACCACTTCGGCGCTCACCGGGCCGTGGGTCAGCGCGCAGATTTCCTTGGTCACCTCCTTGAAATCCCGGCCCGCCTTGGCGATCAGCGAGGGATTGGTGGTGACGCCGTCCAGCAGGCCGGTCTCGGCAAGATCGGCGATTTCAGCGGTGTCGGCGGTGTCGACGAAAAACTTCATGATGGCTCCTGCGGGCGATTCCGCGCCCGCTATAGGCCGCCCGCCCGTCTGCCGCTAGGGTTGCGGCACCGGCGGCTGAATCGCCGGGCGCGCGGCGGCCAGAGCGGCCGACAGCGCCGGATCGTTGGCCGTAGCCGGATTGGCGCGGATATCCGCCTCGTCCGCGCCGATCTCGTACCAGATGCCGTTGTCGGCCGAGAGCGCAATGGCATGGGCGACGTCGCTCAGGGTGACGCCCGGCAGTGCCGCGATCGCCTGGGCCACGGTGGGGTCCTGCGCCGCGGTCAGCGCCTGCTCGAGCGGTGTGCGCAGCGCATTGACCAGGCCCGAGCCCATCTCAAGCCGTAAGGCGCTGGTCGCCGCGGTCGGCCGGCCGCGCAGGATGGCGGCGGCATCGGTGATCGGCAGCTTGCGCGCGGCTTCGGCCATGGCCGGCACCGCACCGCGCGCGCCGGCTTCGGCGAACTGGTTGAGCCGCTGGATAAGCTGCATGCGGAAGGCCGATTGCGCCAGCACGCCCGTGCCCGCCGCCGCGCCCTTGGTGAACAGCACGGGCAGGCCGAAGCGCGCCACGACGCTGTTGATGAACCCGTTCGTCTGGCTCAGGCGCGTCAGGGCGGACTGGGTCGAGAGCACCATCAACCGCCGCACGGCCTCGCTCGCGGGATCGCCCGCAGCCTGGGCCAGCGCCACGCCCGGCAGGGCCGCCATGACGCCGACGGTCAGCGCTCCGACCAGGAATTCACGGCGGTCGATGGCGGGGTATCCGGTTGCAGTCATTCGGCTTTCCTCTTGATTCTGACGGCTTGCCTGCAGGGCGATGCCTATATCCGCGATGAATAGCTATAGGCGACAGGATGAATCGCGCTCGACTCCTCGTATTCAACGCCGCGCTCGGTGCGCTCGATTACCGCGTTCCCGAGGGAATGGCGATAGAGCCCGGCTCGGTAGTGGTCGCGCCGCTGGGGCCACGGCAGATCGTGGGAATTGTCTGGGAAGCGGAACGCCTGCCGGCGACGGAGGTGCCCGACAGCAAGCTGCGCCCCTTGCTCGAAGTGCTGCCCGTGCCGCCGCTCCCCGCGCCGCTGCGCCGGCTGATCGAATGGGCCGCGGACTACTACGTTGCGCCGCTCGCCGCTGTGGCGCGAATGGCGCTGGGCAGCAGCGCTGCGCTGCGCGGCGGCGGGACGACCACCGAATATCGCCTGACCGGAGAGGAACCTGCCCGGCTCACGCCCCAGCGCGCCGCTGCAATGGATGCGCTCCATGGCGAGCAGGCGACGATCCGCGAACTCGCCGCAATCGCCGGCGTCTCCGAAGGCGTGCTGCGCGGCATGGTCGGGGCCGGGCTGCTCGAACCCGTTACCGTGGATATCGATCGCCCGTACCCGCGTGCCCGGCCCGACTTCGCCGTGCCCGAACTCAGCGAAGGACAGCAGGAGGCCGCTGACATATTCGTCGCCGCGGTAGAGGCCGGCGGCTTTGCGCCCTTTCTGCTCGACGGAGTGACCGGCTCGGGCAAGACCGAAGTCTATTTCGAAGCCGTTGCGGCAGCATTGCAGCAAGGGCGACAGGTTTTGACACTGCTTCCCGAAATCGCGCTGACCGAAAACTTCCTGCGGCGTTTCGAGGCGCGTTTCGGCGTCGCGCCGGTGCTCTGGCATAGCTCGCTCAAAGCCAGCGAACGGCGGCGGGCCTGGCGGGCGATCGTCTCGGGAGAGGCGCAGGTCGTGGTCGGGGCGCGCTCGGCCCTGTTCATGCCCTATCGCAAACTTGGCCTCATAGTCGTTGATGAAGCGCATGAAACCTCGTTCAAGCAGGACGACGGCGTGCGCTACAATGCCCGCGATGTCGCCGTCATTCGCGCCCGGTTCGAAAGCATCCCGGTGATCCTGGCCAGCGCTACGCCCGCGCTCGAATCGATGCATCTCGCCGATACCGGCGTCTACACGCGTATCGCCCTGCCCGACCGTTTCGGTGGCGCCAAGCTACCGACGATCTCGCTGGTCGACTTGCGCACCGAGCAGCCCGAACGCGGCCGCTGGCTCGCCCCGCGGCTCGTCGAGGAGCTGAAGGACCGGCTGGAGAAAGGGGAGCAGTCGCTGCTGTTCCTCAACCGCCGCGGCTATGCGCCGCTGACCCTCTGCCGCCACTGCGGCTACCGTTTCCAGTGCCCCAACTGCACCGCCTGGCTGGTCGAGCACCGCCTGTCGCGCCGGCTCGCCTGCCACCACTGCGGCCACGAAGTGCCCGTTCCCGAGGCCTGCCCCGAATGCAGCACGCCCGACTGCCTCGTCGCTTGCGGCCCCGGCGTCGAGCGCATCGCCGACGAGGTCGCCGAGCTGATGCCCGAGGCGCGGGTGGCAGTAGTCACTTCGGACACGCTCAACAGCCCCGAGAAGGTCGGCGAATTCGTTGCCGCGGCGGAAGGCAAGCTGATCGACGTCATCGTCGGCACGCAGCTCGTGACCAAGGGCTACCACTTTCCCGAACTCACTCTGGTCGGCGTGGTCGATGCCGACCTCGGCCTCGAAGGCGGCGACCTACGCGCGGCCGAGCGGACCTACCAGCAGGTGGCGCAGGTCGCGGGCCGTGCTGGCCGCGGCGAGAAGCCCGGCGAAGTCCTGATCCAGACGCGCCACCCCGAAAGCAGCGTAATTGCGGCACTGGCTGCCGGCGACCGCGACGCCTTCTACGCCGCCGAGACCGAAGCCCGCCGCGACGCCGGCGCCCCGCCTTTCGGCCGATGGGCAGCGATCATCGTTTCCTCGGAGGACGAAGCCGAAGCCCGCGATGCCGCGCGAGCGATCGGCGGAAGACGCCCGGACCTGCCCGACGTGCTGATCCTCGGCCCCGCGCCCGCACCGATGGCCCTGCTGCGCGGCCGCTACCGCTACCGCCTGCTGATCAACGCGCGGCGCTCGGCCGAAGTACAGCGGATCATCGGCGAGTGGCTCGGCCAGTTCGACTTCCCACAGGGCGTGCGGGTGAACGTGGATATCGATCCCTACAGCTTCGTCTGACGGCCGCGCTCACGCAGGACCTCCATGTCCCGATCGAGAAAATAGTTGAGCGCCGTGCGTATGGCGGCAATCGCGCCGAGTTTGCCGATGTCGTCCCAATCGGGCGCCAGGGTGGTTTCGACGATGTCCGCCGCCAGCTGGAATGTCAGCCCCGCCACCAGCCATCGGCCGAACGCGAGCCAGGCCTGGCGCAGCCTGTCTTCCGGACCGCCTGACAGCAGCAGATAGGACAGGCCGATGGCACCTTGGACGCAGCCGACCGCGATCGCGAGGATCGCCAGCATATTCGCGCCGAGCGCGATATATTCGGCGCTCAAGTGAGCGAAATAGGCCAAGGCGCACTCCCCGGCAGACCAGGAACGAGGCGATAGCCTAGGCTGCCGGCCCCGCCCCGCTATCGGGACAAGTACCGACTGCCAAAGAGGTTGGATCGAACGCCTAGCCCTCGAGCAGTGCCGCCGCCTCGATCAGCCTGTCGCCGTGCTCAACCTCTTCCTTGCCGTTCTGGCGGAAGAGCTTGGCAGCTTCCTCGTTGCCGATGTTCGCGGCCCACTTCTCGTACAGCCCCTCGCCCGCGAACTCGCCCTTGGCCAGACCGCGCAGGGCCTCGGCGGTGACGGGCGCGGTCGGGATCGGGCCGGCGAGGTAGGGATTGTCCGCAGCGGCGGGCGGCAGGTATTCCTCGCCGCTGATCGCGCGGATCGCCTTGGCAACTCGGTGGCCGTGGGCCAGTTCCTCGCGGCCGTTATGCTCGAGGATGGCGATCACGCCTTCGTGGTCGGTTCCCGCAGCCATGTTGCGGTAGAGCTCCTGCCCTGCCGCCTCGAGCAGGACCATGACCTTGAGCTGGTCGATGCTGGGCGCGTCGACGGCGTTGATATGGGCGAAAGCTTCGCCGATCGAGGCCGGCGCGCCGGCGGGCAGTTCTACGGTCATGACCTATTCCTTCGCAGCTTTTGCCCGAGGCTATACCGCGGCGGCGGCCGCGTCACGCCGCTGCGAGCAGTGTGCCCAGGAAACCGCCGATCTGGTCAAAACGCAGCGGCAGCGCGGTCAAGGGCCGCGCATGTCCTTTCACTTCGACTTCGATAAGCCCGGCCGGTGCGAAATCGACGTCGGACAGTGCTTCGAACACGGCCTGCGAGATGACCACGTCGCAGCCGATCTGCTTGGTCGCTGTCTCGAGGTGGAACGCCGTATTCACCGCCTCGCCCATCGCGGTGAAATCGGCGGCCCCAGCTGCGCCGAGGTTGCCGATCGAGGCCATGCCGGCGCTGTAGCCGCAACCGAACCGCAAGGCCTGCGGCGGACTGAACTTGCGCTCGGCGACGCGGAACACTTCCTGGTATTCGCTGACGATGTTGAAGGCCTGGACGATGTCGGCGCGGGCCATCGAGTTGCCGTTGTGGATCCACAGGCCCATCACCGCGTCGCCGATGAACTTGGTCGACCAGCAATTGGTCTGCTGCAGCCGGTCGCCGATCTCGCGGAATATCTCGCTCATCATCTCGCCGGTGCGCTCGGGGCCCATCTCGGCGGACATCCGCGTGTAGTTGCGCATGTCGGCGACGATCACGCTGACGAGCTGCTGCTTGAGCAGGAACTGCGTATTGCCCCCCGGCGGCTCGGAAATGGCGGTGGGTTCGCTGTTCTGGACGAATTCGATGAGGTGCGCACCGATATGGATGACGTCGCCCGACTTGAGCTCGGTCGGCGTAGTCACCGGCCGGCCGTTGAGCCGGGTTCCATTGGTGCTGCCCAAGTCATTGAGAATGCAGTGCCCGGTGGCATTGCGCCGCAGCATCGCATGCTCGCGCGAGGCCATGGCATCGGCGAGAACCACTTTGTTCGAAGCCGAACGGCCCAGCCCACAGATAGAGAGCCGCTCGATGGCGATTTCGATTTCCCTGCCGTCCACTTCGTATCGGATGAAAGTATCGGCCACGCGCTGGCTCACCTGATATCCCCAAGCAGACCAGCCTATACACCATCGACATTAACAATCGTCAATCGCGCCCCTGTTCCGTTCAGCGCGACGGCATTCGTTCCCGTTCGAGCAATTCCTGTTTAATAGTCATACCATAGGCATAGCCACCCAGGGTTCCGTCCGACCGAATTACACGGTGGCAGGGGATCAGTACGGCGACATTGTTGGCGCCATTGGCCGATCCGGCGGCGCGAACCGCACCCGGCTTGCCCACGGCGGCAGCGATCTCGGCATAGGAGCGTGTCTTGCCGGGCGGGATGCGGCGCAGTTCCCGCCAGACCGCCTCCTGGAATGCCGTGCCCTGGACGTCGAGCGGGATATGGCGCGAGTCGCCCGGCTTCTCGACAGCGGCAACGACTTCCGCAAACAGCGCGGCGAAGTCCTCTCCACCCTCGATCAGTTCGGCCCTGGGGAAGCGGGCAGCCAGGTCCGTGCCGTTCTCGCCGAACGACAGGCGGCAGATGCCCTTCTCAGTCGCTGCGACGAGCATCGGCCCGAGGCTGGTTGCGACCACGGTCCAGTGGATCGAGACCCCGCGCCCGCCATCGCGCCAGGCCGAGGGCGTCATGCCGAGCCGGCCTTCGCTCGCCTCGTAGAAACGCGACGGCGCGCCGAAGCCCGCGTCGTAGACCGCGTCGGTCACCCGCCCGCCGGCGCTCAGGGCATCCTCGGCCCGCTCCATCCGCAAGGCGCGCGCGAAGGCAGCGGGCGAGAGCCCGACCGCACGCTTGAACAGGCGCTGGAAATGCGCGGGCGAATAGCCGGCGGCGGCGGCCAGCGTTTCGAGCGGCACCGTCTCCTCTGCATCGCGTAGCATCTTGATCGCCTGGACGACCGCCGCCTCGTCGCGCGAGACGTCGTCGGGCCGGCAGCGCAGGCAGGCGCGCAGGCCAGCCGCCTCGGCATCGGCCGCGGTTGCATAGAAGACGACGTTCTCGCGCTTCGGCGGACGTGCCGGGCAGGACGGTCGGCAATAGATGCCCGTCGAATGGACGCCGGTAATGAAAGTCCCGTCGAAGCGGCGGTCCTTGGCCAGCGCGATGCGCCAGCGGGCTTCGTCGTCGGTGGGAGTCTTGATGGTCACGTCGTGATACATGGCACGCCTCCTTCTGGAGGCAAGGGATGCCGCACGATTGCGCGGCCTGCTTCCCGCGGTTTGCGTTCAAAGCCACAGGACATGCAGCGGCCTTTCATTGCGGGCGGACGGCAAGGCGGGCAAACAGCCGCGCATGAGCCGATTCGCCCGCTTTCTCGCCATCCTTGCCATGCTGGGCGGAGTCTTCGCGATCGTCGTACCGGCGCGGCTGGAGGCGGAGCCCGCCGACATCGCCGCCGCAGCGCGCAGCGTAGTGCGGATCGTGCTGATCTCGCGCGATGGCGAGCAGCTCTCGCTGGTCGGCCACGGATCGGGTGTCGCGGTCGGTCCGAACCGCATCCTGACAAACGCCCACGTCATCGCACCGGCGGAGGGCGACGAGACGATGCGGATCGGCGTCGTCCCCTCCGAAGGCAAAGGCGGCTGGTTCGCCCGCGTCGTCGCGGTCTCGCAAGGCAACGATCTGGCACTGATCGAACTTGTCGACGCTGGCTCGCTTCCCGTCGCGACACTCTACAACGGCCCCGTGGCCGACGGCGAGGACGTCTATGCCGTCGGCTATCCGGGCAATGTCGACATCGCCCAGGGCTACTCGATCAGCGACATGGTGAGCCCGTCCGCGCCGGTGAAGACGCGCGGCAACATCTCGGCCGGGCGATCGTCGAAACAGTACGACACGCTTCTGCACACCGCCCCGATCGGCGCCGGCAACAGCGGCGGTCCGCTGCTCGACGCCTGCGGGCGGGTGATCGGCATCAACTCGTTCGGCACGGTGTCGCAGGACGCCGATTCCGAATTCTACTTCGCCGCCTCGATGCGCGAGGTTTCGCGCTTCCTGCTAAAAGCCCAGGTCAAGCCGCAGACCACAGGTGCACCTTGTCGCAGCCTGGCCGACTTCAATCGCGACGAGGCCGCGCGCGCCACGGGCGAGAAGGAGCGTGCCTTCGAAACCCAGCGCGTCGCCGCGGTCGCTGCCGACAAGGCCCGCAGTGAGGCGCAGCTCGAGATCATCGGCAAGCGCGAGAACGGCATGGCGCTGTCGGGCCTCGCCCTGTTGCTGGCCCTGGCCACGGGCGGTGCTGGCGTGTTCCTGCTCACCAAGAAGCGTAAGCGCGACACGATCATCGCCTCGGTCTTCACCGTCCTGCTGCTCGGCGGCGCGGTGACCGCCTGGGTGATGCGTCCCTCGCTGGCCGAGATCGGCACGCGCGCGGACGAACTGCTCGATCAGGCCAGCAAGGGCGGCAAGAGCGCGGTGTCCGCAGGACCGCTTTCCGGCAATCTCGTCTGCGTGCTCGATCTCCAGCGCAGCCGCGTCACCGTGTCGCAGACAGCGGATGTCCCGCTGTCCTGGCAGGAGAACGGCTGCGCCAACGGCAACAGCCAGTTCGCCAGCGGCCCCGACGGCTGGTTCCGCTTCAACGTACCCAAGGACGACGAGACGGTCACCGTTTCCAACTTCGATCCGGCGACCGGAACCTACCAGGCGCAGCGCTACCTGCTCGACTTCGAGACGATGGCCAGGATTCGCGCCGAGCAAGCCAAGCTGCCCGCCCCTCAATGCGGCGGCGGACCCGATGCGGCGCGTGCGATGAGCGCCGGCCTGCTGGGCCTGAAAGCCATGCTGCCCGACTCGCCGAACGAGCGGCTTGTGTACAATTGCAGCAAGGCCTCCGCGTCGCCCCAACCCACGGAGTAAGGGATCCGGGGGCAATCCCGGAGCGACGTTCAGAACAGCTTCCCCCGCCTTGCATCCCGTCACAATCGTCGCTATGCGCGCCCCGACTGCGGGCCGCCGTGCGTATTCGCGCGGCTTTGTGTGCCTGCCCCATCCGGTAAGAGGGAACCGACGCGCGTGGAGAATTCCGGCGGCATTACGGCCAGTTTGCAAGGGCGCTACGCCTCTGCGCTGTTCGATCTGGCCAGTGAGCAGGGCTTTGTTACCGCGGTCGAGACCGACCTCGAAAAGCTGGGCGAAGCGCTCAAGGGCAGCGACGACCTGGCCGCACTGATTCGCAATCCCAAGGTCAGCCGCGACGATACCGCCAAGGCGATGGACGCCGTCGGCGGCGTGCTCGGCCTCTCGCCCTTGACCAAGAATTTCATCGGCGTGCTCGCGGCCAACCGCCGCTTGGCTGCCCTCCCCGACATCGTCCGTTCCTTCGCCGCCATCGCCGCCGCCCAGCGCGGCGAGGTGAATGCCGAAGTGACCAGCGCCCACCCGCTGGACGACAAGCAGATTGCCCAGCTCGCCGCCAAACTGAAGGCGCGCGAAGGCAAGGAAGTGAAGATCAAGGCCTCCGTCGATCCCGAGATCCTCGGCGGCCTCGTCGTCCGTATCGGGAGCCGTCAGATCGATAGCTCGATCCGCACCCGTCTCAATTCCCTCGCGAACGCGATGAAAGGCTGAACATGGATATCCGCGCCGCAGAAATTTCGAAGGTCATCAAGGACCAGATCGCCAACTTCGGCACCGAGGCCCAGGTCTCGGAAGTCGGTTCGGTGCTGTCCGTCGGTGACGGTATCGCCCGCATCCACGGCCTCGACAAGGTTCAGGCCGGTGAAATGGTCGAGTTCGCCAATGGCGTGAAGGGCATGGCCCTGAACCTCGAAGCCGACAACGTCGGCGTCGTCATCTTCGGCTCGGACAGCGAGATCAAGGAAGGCGACCAAGTCAAGCGTACGGGCACCATCGTCGACGTTCCCGTCGGCAAGGGCCTGCTCGGCCGCGTCGTGGACGGCCTCGGCAACCCGATCGACGGCAAGGGCCCGATCGTCGCCGAATCGCGCCAGCGCGTGGAAGTGAAAGCCCCGGGCATCATCCCGCGCCAGTCGGTGTCAGAGCCCGTTCAGACCGGCCTCAAGGCCATCGACGCTCTCGTCCCCGTCGGCCGCGGCCAGCGCGAGCTGATCATCGGTGACCGCCAGACCGGCAAGACCGCCGTCGCGATCGACACCTTCATCAACCAGAAGGACGCCCACAAGGGCACCGACGAGAAGGCGAAGCTCTACTGCATCTACGTCGCCGTCGGCCAGAAGCGCTCGACCGTCGCGCAGATCGTCCGCCAGCTCGAAGAGAACGGCGCAATGGAATATTCCATCGTCGTCGCCGCCACCGCTTCGGAGCCCGCGCCGCTGCAGTACCTCGCGCCCTACACCGGCGTGACCATGGGCGAATACTTCCGCGACAACGGCATGCACGCCGTCATCGTCTATGACGACCTTTCCAAGCAGGCCGTCGCCTATCGCCAGATGTCGCTGCTGCTGCGCCGCCCGCCGGGCCGCGAAGCCTATCCGGGCGACGTGTTCTATCTCCACTCTCGCCTGCTCGAGCGTGCGGCCAAGATGTCGGACGCCAATGGCGGCGGCTCGCTGACCGCGCTGCCGATCATCGAAACCCAGGCGGGCGACGTGTCGGCCTACATTCCGACCAACGTGATCTCGATCACCGACGGCCAGATCTTCCTCGAGACCGGCCTGTTCTACCAGGGCATCCGTCCGGCCATCAACGTCGGCCTCTCGGTGTCGCGCGTCGGCTCGGCCGCCCAGACCAAGGCGATGAAGTCGGTTTCGGGCTCGATCAAGCTCGAGCTCGCGCAGTACCGCGAAATGGCGGCCTTCGCGCAGTTCGGTTCGGACCTCGACGCTTCGACCCAGAAGCTGCTGAACCGCGGCGCGCGCCTGACCGAACTGCTCAAGCAGGCTCAGTTCAGCCCGCTGCCGTTCGAGGAGCAGACCGTGTCGATCTTCGCCGGCACCCAGGGCTACCTCGACAGCGTCGAGACCAACCGGGTCACCGAATATGAAGCCGAGATGCTGAGCTGGATCCGTTCGGAGCACGCCGACATCCTGACCGCGATCCGCGACAGCAAGGCGCTGGGCGACGAGCCCAAGGCCAAGCTCAAGGCCGCGCTCGACACGTTCGGCAAGCAGTTCGCGTAAGGAATAACGCGTCGTCCTGGTGGAAGCCGGCCGGTGAAAGCTGGGACGACGAATTAGGGAGCCGTCATGGCCTCGCTGAAGGAACTCAAAGGGCGGATCAACTCGGTCAAGTCGACCCAGAAGATCACCAAGGCCAAGCAGATGGTCGCCGCGGCGAAGCTGCGCAAGGCCCAGGCGGCCGCGGAAGCGGCACGCCCTTACGCCGCGCGTCTCGCAGAAGTCATGGCCAGCCTCGCCAGCAAGATCACGGTGAGCGAGAACTCGCCCAAGCTGCTGGCCGGCACCGGCAGCGACCAGGTCCACCTGCTTGTCGTCGCCAACTCGGACAAGGGCCTCGCCGGCGCCTTCAACTCGAACATCGTCAAGGCTGCCCTGGCCGCGGCGCGCGAGCTCGAAGCCAAGGGCAAGACCGTACTGTTCTACCTCGTCGGCAAGAAGGGCCGCGCGGTCATCCGCCGGACCTATCCGAAGAGCGTGCTGCAGATGTTCGACACGACCGACGTGCGCGAGCCCGGCTACAACGAGGCCGAGCGCATCGCCGACGAACTGGTCACGCTCTATGAAAACGGCAAGTTCGACGTCGCGCACCTGTTCTTCTCGAAGTTCAGGAACGCGCTGACGCAGGAACCGACGCAGCAGCAGATTATTCCGGTCCCCGCGCCCAAGGCCGCGTCGGCCGATACGGGCGCCGTCGTCGAGTACGAGCCCGACGAGGAGGAAATCCTCGCCGCGCTGCTGCCGCGCTACCTGCGCACGCAGCTGTTCGGCGCGCTGCTCGAGAACAACGCGTCCGAACAGGGCGCGTCGATGACCGCGATGGACAACGCCACGCGCAACGCGGGCGAACTGATCAACGCGCTGACCATCCAGTACAACCGCAGCCGCCAGGCCGCGATCACCACCGAGCTCATCGAGATCATCGCGGGCGCGGAAGCGCTCTAAGACATAGCAGGCAAGGAAACGAAAATGGCAACCGCCCCCGTCCTGAACCAAACCACCGCAGGCAAGATCAGCCAGGTCATCGGCGCCGTCGTCGACGTGACCTTCGAAGGCGAACTTCCCTCGATCCTCACCGCGCTCGAGACCGATAACAACGGCAACCGCCTGGTTCTCGAAGTCGCCCAGCACCTCGGCGAGAACACGGTCCGCACGATCGCCATGGACGCGACCGACGGCCTGACCCGCGGCCAGCCGGTGAAGTCCACCGGCGCGCAGATCACCGTGCCGGTCGGCCCCAAGACGCTCGGCCGCATTCTCAACGTCATCGGCGAGCCGATCGACGAGCGTGGCCCGGTCAACTCGGACATGTTCGCCCCGATCCACGCCAAGGCCCCGGAATTCGTCGACCAGTCGACCGAAGCCGCCATTCTCGTCACCGGCATCAAGGTCATCGACCTGATCGCGCCTTATGCGCGCGGTGGTAAGATCGGCCTGTTCGGCGGTGCCGGCGTCGGCAAGACCGTGCTCATCCAGGAACTGATCAACAACATCGCCAAGGGCCACGGCGGCGTCTCGGTGTTCGCCGGCGTCGGCGAGCGCACCCGCGAGGGTAACGATCTCTACCACGAATTCCTCGACGCCGGCGTCATCGCCAAGGATGCCGAGGGCAACGCCACCTCGGAAGGTTCCAAGGTCGCGCTCGTTTTCGGCCAGATGAACGAGCCCCCCGGGCGCCCGTGCCCGCGTCGCCCTGTCGGGCCTGACCATGGCCGAATACTTCCGCGACGAGGAAGGCCAGGACGTGCTGTTCTTCGTCGACAACATCTTCCGCTTCACCCAGGCGGGTTCGGAAGTGTCGGCTCTGCTCGGCCGTATTCCTTCGGCGGTGGGCTATCAGCCGACTCTGGCCACCGACATGGGCCAGCTGCAGGAGCGCATCACCTCGACCAACAAGGGGTCGATCACCTCGGTCCAGGCGATCTACGTTCCCGCGGACGATCTTACCGACCCGGCGCCGGCCGCCTCGTTCGCCCACTTGGACGCGACGACCACGCTGAACCGCGCCATCTCCGAACTGGGCATCTACCCGGCGGTCGACCCGCTTGACTCGACGTCGCGCGTTCTGACCCCGGCCGTCGTCGGCCAGGAGCACTACGACACCTCGCGCCGCGTCCAGGAGACGCTGCAGAAGTACAAGTCGCTGCAGGACATCATCGCGATCCTGGGCATGGACGAGCTTTCCGAAGAGGATAAGCTGACCGTCAGCCGCGCGCGCAAGCTCCAGAAGTTCCTGTCGCAGCCGTTCCACGTCGCCGAAGTGTTCACCGGCATCCCGGGCAAGTTTGTCCAGGTCGAAGACACCGTCCGCTCGTTCAAGGCGGTCGTCGACGGCGAGTACGACCACCTGCCCGAGAACGCCTTCTACATGGTCGGTGGCATCGACGAGGCGATCGAGAAGGCCAAGAAGCTGGCCGAAGAGGCGTAAGGCATCATGGCTCTCCACTTCGAACTCGTCACGCCTGCCAAACTCGTCCGCTCGGACGACGTCCACATGGTCGTCGTCCCCGGCTCCGAGGGCGAGTTCGGCGTGCTGGAGGGCCACGCGCCCTTCATGTCGACGATCCGCGACGGCGCCCTGAAGGTCTACAAGACCGACGGCGCCGCTCCGGAAGAGATCAAGATCGTCGGCGGCTTCGCCGAAGTCAGCGCCAGCGGCCTGACCGTGCTTGCGGAGCACGTCGAGAGCTGATCGATCCGATCAACGATACCCGAAGGGGCGCATCGGTTAATGCCGCTGCGCCCCTTTTTCGTTGCGTCACGATCGCCGGGCTGCCGTCCGCGCATGGAAATCGGCAGGCTTGTCGGCTATCCAGGCGAGGAATTTCGCGATGGCTGGATGTCGCCGCAGCGCCTCTGCCTCCGGCCCGCTCCGCGCCAGCTCAAGGTTGCTGAAATTGGCGTGAATCGCACGGTGGCAGATCGGATGGAGCGGTACCACCGCGCGCCCGCCGCGGCTTTTCGGCACCGGATGATGCCACTCCACGCGCCGTCCCAAGGGGCGCGTGCAGAGCCAGCAGGTACCGTCCGCAGCCCCTTCCACTCTACCCGGCCCAAATGTCCGCTCGCGCATTAGGAACTTATCAAATTTTAAACCTTATCATTCAATCAAGAACGCTTGCGGGAGCCCTACCATGGACGGGCCGCCGCTGATGGGATTGAAGCTATGAGCGCATTCGGGCGACGCAATGGTGCAGGCGGCATGGGACCGGGCGCTCGCCCGGCTTTCGGTGTCGCGAGGCCGATGAAGAGCGGCGTCGAGGCACGGCCCGCCTCCAACCCCGGCGCACCTGCCGGCGGCGAGCAGTTCCCGCCGCTCCCGGCCGAGGAGCCCGCCCCGCGCTCGAACGACCGCAACGTCGATGCGATGACCCGCCTCAGCGACCGCGCCAATGCGGCGCAGGAAGCCAACACCTACGACCATTCTGGCTTCGAGGCCTCGATCCACAAGATCAAGGAACAGGTGCTGCCGCGCCTGCTCGAACGCGTCGATCCCGAAGCCGCCGCCACGCTGACCAAGGAAGAGCTGTCGGAGGAATTCCGGCCGATCATCATGGAAGTGCTGGCCGAGCTCAAGGTCACCTTCAACCGCCGCGAGCAGTTCGCGCTCGAGAAGGTGCTGATCGACGAGCTGCTCGGCTTCGGCCCGCTCGAAGAGCTGCTCAACGATCCCGACGTGTCGGACATCATGGTCAACGGCCCCGAGCAGACCTACATCGAAAAGAAGGGCCGCCTGCAGCTCGCGCCGATCCGCTTCCGCGACGAGCAGCACCTGTTCCAGATCGCCCAGCGCATCGTCAACCAGGTCGGCCGCCGCGTCGACCAGACCACGCCGCTGGCCGACGCCCGCCTCAAGGACGGCAGCCGCGTCAACGTGATCGTGCCGCCGCTGTCGCTGCGCGGCACCGCGATCTCGATTCGTAAGTTCTCCGAGAAGCCGATCACGATCGACATGCTCGCGGGCTTCGGCTCGATGAGCGACAAGATGGCCACCGCGCTGAAGATCGCCGGCGCCTGCCGCTTCAACATCGTCATCTCGGGCGGTACCGGCTCGGGCAAGACGACGATGCTCAACGCCATGTCGAAGATGATCGACCCCGGCGAGCGCGTGCTGACGATCGAAGACGCCGCCGAACTCCGCCTGCAGCAGCCGCACTGGCTACCGCTCGAAACCCGCCCGCCGAACCTCGAAGGCCAGGGCGCGATCACCATCGGCGACCTCGTCAAGAACGCGCTGCGTATGCGCCCGGACCGCATTATCCTCGGCGAAATCCGCGGCGCCGAATGCTTCGACCTGCTCGCCGCCATGAACACCGGCCACGACGGCTCGATGTGCACGCTTCACGCCAACAGCCCGCGCGAGTGCCTGGGCCGTATGGAAAACATGATCCTGATGGGCGACATCAAGATCCCGAAGGAAGCCATCAGCCGCCAGATCGCCGAATCGGTGGACCTCATCGTCCAGGTCAAGCGCCTGCGCGACGGTTCGCGTCGCACGACCAACGTCACCGAGGTGATCGGCATGGAAGGCGACGTCATCGTCACCCAGGAGCTGTTCAAGTTCGAGTACCTAGACGAGACCGACGACGGCAAGATCATCGGCGAGTTTCGCAGCTCGGGCCTGCGCCCCTACACGCTGGAAAAGGCGCGCCAGTTCGGCTTCGACCAGGCCTTCCTCGAAGCCTGCCTCTAAGGCCGGCGACGCTGCCCATCCGCTTCCGGCAGGGTTACACAAGTTACACCCTGTAACCCGGCTCGGGATGGGTAATATCGTTACTGGCCAATATGTTGGTCCGCGGCGGACAGGGTGTCCGTTCAAAGGGTAAAAATATCGGACGCTTCAAAGAGCAGCGGACGCACCGCGGCTCGTAAAGCCTGTCAGAGCGCCGCGAAGTAGGAAAATGTTTCCTCACGGCAGCCGCAGTATGAGTGGCGCGCAGTGGGCTATCAGCCGATTTCACGAGATTTCAGGCGCATGATTGCAGCCTCGGCATCGTTGCTCGCGTCCTTCAGCCGTTCGGCCAGTTTTTCGAGTTCCCGCTCGTTCCTGGGACATCTTCGTCGCGCGTCGGCCTTCGTCAGGAACCAGCCGCTCCAGGATTTCCTGGCAGGCTTCAGTTCGGTAATCGAAGCCAGCAACACGTCGTGCGCGACGCCGGCGAGGTCGACGTGCCGTCGGTCATGCCCCTGGCGCCATCGACCAGGCCTCGCGATGGATGGCGAGCCAGGCTTTCGGCGATCTTTTCCGCGAGTTGCTCCAAGCTCATCGATGATTCCGGTCAACCATGGCGAGCTAGTGCTGGCGATGGTTTGCGAACAGCCAGCCGCCGAGGACTATCGAAGCAAAGCAGGCCCCCATCATTAAGATCAAAGCCAGCTTTTCGGGGCGCCTTTCCGCAAGTCCACACAGGACGACAGCTCCAGCAAATAAGATTGAGCCTCTCTTTATCCACACTGCACGCGATGACATTTCGCGTGCGTTGCAGGCGGCATAGTTCCGTCAAGGGAATGGCCGATCCCGCCGACAAAGCGGACGTAGCGCCTCTCTTCGATCGTCCCCAATAGCGGCCGTATGTTCAGCTCCTGCAATTCGAGCTAATCTCGTCGAACAGCTGATCATGGGGTGGAGATGGCTAGCAAAATGCGGCGGATGAACAGGATCGCGCTGTTGATCGGTTTTGGGACGACCGGCTTGCATGCGGAACCCGTTCCCGCGCATCTGCAGGGACCGCAGGTGCGGCTCTGGTATGAGGAGAGTGGACGTCTTTCAGAGGACATCGCTCCGCCCAGATCAATCACCCTTTGGAATACGATCATCGGAGAGGGAGAGGCAGAGGAGATAGCGAACGATGCGCTCTTCACTATCCACGTCCGCACTTCAGGTGAGCAGAACTTGGCTCAGCCGCTCTTTCTTTCGGCCACGGACAAGGCTAGCAAGATCCTCGCGCAGCGCACTTTCAAAAGCATTCTCACAAGTAAGGATGGCAATGCCGTCGTACCACTCTGGGTTCGAGACATTGGGTGTGCCGGCACAGTCGTGTTCGCGGCTCGGATTGGAAGTGAGCGTCAATCTTTCTCAATTGATTTCCCGTGCGGGGAATAGCTCGCCCCGCCGACGTATCAGTCATTCGGTTCGTGGAAGTATGGGATTGAAAGCTGCCGCTCGTTCATGGAGGTGAAAACGCCTTGTCGCCCAATTTGAGGCTCGACCGCTGGCAACAACAACGACTGCGACATCGAATTTTAGGAGCCAGCTGCCGCTATCGACAACCATTTGTACAGGCCGACCGTCGCGAAGCGAGACCACCGAAAGCGATCCTAACAACGCGACATACCCTACCGAGAGACCTGAGCTAGAGGTTGTCAGGACGGGAGGCGAACGCAGCCTGAGCGTTCGCCGATCCCATATGACCGCGCCAAATTGGATGCAATTTCACTTTTTGGAACTTGCGCGCGGTCGACCTGGAAGCCAGACGCGAAATGCAAGGGGCAGGACCGGCGTCCCCGTGCTTAGCATAATAATATAGGTTTTTCAGGGTTAAATGAACAATTGTTATCGAAAGGCGGCGCTGCTTGCGTCCGCTGCAATGCTTTGTGCGTCTCCAGCCATTGCAGCAGACATCGTAATTGCAACTGGCACGACGGATACCACCCAAAAATCTGTCGGCGGTATGGATACGCTGGCTGTCGAACAGGGGGGGACACTTTCGGTTACCGATACGGCAATCAAATGGAATGGGTCGTCCACCGACCTTAGGATAACCAACGACGGCACAATCGAATCGACCGATACGGAAGGCCGCGCCATTAATGCCGGCGGCAGCGCGACTGCACCTCGTACGGTCACGCTTCTGAATAACGGCCCAGGCATTATCAGGTCCGAGGACGATGCCATTCGAATCAATACGGACATTACCGACGGCACAGTTCGTTTGACGAACGCTGGGACTATCCTCTCGACGATAGACGGCCAAGCGATCGACTTCGATGCAGTCGCCAGTACCGCGAGTGGTCAGATCCAGATCGACAATTTGGCGGGTGGGATTATCCAATCGACCGATGCGGATGCAGTCCGCCCGGGCGAGGGCGCGGACGTCAACAATGCCGGCACTATCTATGCCGGCAAGGTGGCGAACGATTCATCGGATGGCGTCGATTTCCAAGCCCATTCCGGGACGGTCACCAATCTCGTCGACGGCGTGATATCTGGTGCGCGGCACGGCGTCACCACTAGCGAGGACGTTACCGTCGTCAACTACGGCACCATCATCGGCCGCAATGGGTCAGGAGTCGGCTCAGACGGTACAGCAACCGTTATCAACTATGGTCGGATCACCGGAGCCTACGATGGCTCGGGTAATGGTGATGGTGACGGTGTGGATATCGATAATGGCGGCACCGTCGAAAATTATGGCGTGATCGAAGCCTTGGGCTCGGCGGGTGTGACGTCGGCGGGAGAACCGGCCGGTAGTGATGGCGTAACCATTGGCGGCAACGGCGGAACGGTCATCAATCACCAAGGTGCCACAATATACAGCGTCGGCGGCGCAGTTCCCATTTCGAAGGGTAAGGTGATTAACGATGGCACCATTACGGGCGGCTCCGTTGGCGTACTTTGGGGCGGCGCTAGTACGCTCACCAACACCGGTACGGTGACCGGCGCAGTAGTCGGCGTGCTGGGCGGTGCCGAGGGGGATACAGTCACCAACTCGGGAACGATCTCCAGTCCCAACATCGCACTCGCGCTGCAAGGTGGGAACGATCAGCTCACCCTTTTGCCGGGTTCCATATTTATCGGAACGGTGGATGGCGGTGACGATATCGATCAAGTTACGCTTGCGGGTAATGGCGCTGGCTCCTTTGCCGGTGCGGTAAATTTCGAGCATTTAGAGGTTGCTTCCGGCGACTGGACGCTAATGGCAGCTTCGGTTTTCGCGAATGGCACTACCATTGAAAGCAACGCCGCATTGACGGGATCCGCGGACGTCCTGGTCGGCTTGATCGATGACAACGGAACTCTGATAGTTGATCAGCAGGTCGACGGGAACTTTTTGGCAATCCTGACCGGCACAGGCCAACTGATCAAGTCAGGCGCGGGCAAGCTGACCATAGGCGATCAATCGTTTTCCGGCGGTACCCGAATAAATGCGGGCACTGTGCTGGTGAACGGCTCCCTGCCTTCGGCAGTCACCGTCGGCAATGGCGCAACCTTGGGCGGCACGGGTGCGGCCGGGGAAGTTCGGGTGGAGAGAGGTGGAACGATCGCTCCGGGTGTTGGCCGGGGTGGCACGTTTCGGATCGCGGGAGATTTCTACCAGGAGGCGGGTTCGGTCTACATGATCGGGCAAAACGGCGCCGCGCTTTTGATCGGCGGAAAAGCCACGCTTGAGAATGGCGCCCTGGTCGAACTCTCACCCGATGTGCGATCCCGGGCCATCGGCACCCGTTTTGCGCTGCTTTCGGCGGACGGAGGGATCACCGGCAATTATGCAATCGCGCAGGACCCTCAGGCGAATACTGAGGTCAGATTGACCCGCGACGGCAATGAGATTGATGGCGTGATTGCCCGGACTGCAGCGTCGTTGGCCGGGATCGGTTCAACATCCAATCAGATCGGCGTCGCTGGATCATTGGCGGTTCTGAGCACGGAAAACGACGCATATGCGGCCTTGACGCTCGACCCTTCCCGCGATTCCGTCCGCGCGAATTTGGGCCAGCTTGCCGGCGAAGTGCATGCATCGCTGCGGACAGCAATGACGCAAGACGCGTTGAGTGCCCAGGATGCCGCGGGGAGCCACCTCGACGATCTGACGGAGCGTCGCTCCGTTTTGTGGACGCAATTTCTAGGCGGCCAAGCCAGATACGATGGCGCGGCAGGCGCAGCAGATGCCAGCCATGACACGTTCGGCGTGATTGCAGGCGTGGAGATGACGCTAAGCAGGAATGCCCATATCGGAATCGCTGGCGGCTACACGCGCACCACTCTCGATCTGCAGGGCCAAGCGAGCGATGCCCGGGTCGGAAGCGCGCACTTGCTGGCCTATGGTGGCGCCGATATCGGCAGACTCAGGATAAAAGGCGTGATCGGCTGCGCCTTCAATCAAATAGAAACCCGGCGGTCGATCGCATTTGACGGCTTCACTGACCAAGATCGGGCCATTTATCACGGAAACATGCTACATGGATTTGGCGAAGTTGGCTACGCTCTGCCTTGGCTGAATGGTGTGATCGAACCCTTTGCTCGTGCGACATCACTGCGTGCTCATACCGACCGATTTCTCGAGATGGGCGGGGATGCTGCGCTTGCTGGGAGCGCGCATTCGACCACTGCGATATTCTCCGATCTTGGGGCGCGGCTGCTGAAGCCGGTAGGCGCCACGGTGTACGTCGACGCTGGCCTGGCATGGCGGCATGCCTATACTGACTATCGCTCGGACGCGCTGCTAGCGTTTGCCCAAGGCGGAGCGGACTTCACGGTTACCGGCACAACCTTTTCAAGAAATGCTGTCAGACCGGCCCTCGGCATCCTCTGGAAGCCAGTAGATAATTTACGTCTCGGCGCTAGCTACGCAGGTGCTTATGGAACGGGGGGTACCGAAACGCGAGGCAGGATCACCGTGGCCCTCGAGATCTGACAGCGCCAAACGCCGACTAAGCGGTCGTTCAGCCGCTTAGTTCATTCGCCCTGAAGCTGTCATTTTGAAGTTCAAATCCCGTGATGGGCGTTGTCGAAAAGAAATGCAGCAATCCAGCAAAAAAGTGTCGAACCTAGGAACAGGTATCCGTGCCAGATTCCGTCGCTCTTTCGTTGCCGATGTGCGCCAAAGCCGAAGGCGAAATGTGCCACGAAGAAGAGGAGGAAGATTGGGAGCGCTGTTATTCCCCAAACAACGAATTCTCCGCCGCTAGCACCGGGTATGTCCGCCAACTCTGGTTCCATCCAGGTTTGAGCACCGAGATAGAGAAAAATCCCTATTCCGATCATGTTGCTCGCCAGCCAAAGCCACCATCGATTGAGCGCAGTTGTCATGAAGCGCCGTGTAGCTCTGGCACGGTCTGCTTTCTAGCCCAGCTTATCCAAGAGCGGACTTTCCGGACACCCGACAGAGCTGCCCTCCCCCTTACTCGCCGAACCACGCCTTCGCGCCCACCGCCAGCAGCAGCACCGCCACGAAGGCAGCCCAGAAGGATACGGTCGTCCAGGGCACGAAGCCCACGGCATCGGGATCGCGCCTCCGCATGCGGCGGCGGTCGGCGACCCAGGCGATCGCGGCGAGCAAGACTGCTGCGCCGCCGAACAATAATAAGTCAAAAGGCGTATCTTCCATGTCCCGCCCTTGCCTCAGCGGCAGGCCGAGTTAAAGCCCGCGCCGTGGACCTCCCCCAACGCCCAATGTACGCGCTCGGCCTGCGCATCGCTTCGGCCCTGCTCTTCGCCACGCTCTACATGCTGGTCAAGCATGTCGGCGAAAGCGGGGTGAAGTTGCCCGAGATCATGTTCTGGCGGCAGGCGGTGACGCTGCCGATCCTGCTGGGCTATCTCGCCTTCACCGGCGGGCTCCATCGGCTCAAGACCAAGCGGCTACCCATCCACGGTCGGCGTGCGGTGATGGGCATGACCAACATGGCGTTCAATTTCGGCGCGACGATCCTGCTGCCGCTGGCCGAATCGACCGTGCTGGGCTTCACCACGCCGCTGTTCGCCGTGGTGCTAGGGGCGCTCGTCCTGCGCGAGCATATCGGCCCCTATCGCTGGCTCGCGGTACTATTGGGCTTCGCCGGGGTGTTGATCGTCGCCCAGCCCGGCGGCGAAACCGTCTCGACCCTCGGGATGACGCTGGGGCTGCTCTGCGCGCTGTTCCTCGTCGTGATCAACTACCAGATCCGCGATCTCGGCCGCACCGAGGAGCCCATCACCACCGTGTTCTATTTCGCGGCCTTCGGCACGCCGATGGCCGCGCTCGCGCTGCCGTTCTTCATGACGGCGCATAGCCCGCAGCAATGGCTCGAACTGATCGCGATCGGCGTCGTCGGCACTTTCGCGCAGCTGCTGATGGCGGCATCGCTGCGCTTCGGCGCCGTCGCGAGCGTGATCGTGATGGACTATACGCAGCTCATCTGGGCGACGATCTACGGCTGGCTGATCTGGGAGAAACTGCCGACCGCCGCGACCTGGTTCGGTGCGCCGCTGATCGTCGCCGCCGGCATGGTTATCGCCTGGCGCGAGCACCGGCTGGGCCGTCAGGATGCGCTCGAAGCCGAGCAGGCGCGGAACATGTCCGCCTGATCCGGGTTTATCCGGTCGAGCAGGCGCCAGACGGCGCCCGCATTGCGACAAGGATAAAAGCCATGCTCAAGAAGCTGATCTTCGCCATCGCCGTGGGCAGCATCGCCCTCACCGCCTCGGCCTGCAACACGGTCAAGGGCGCCGGCCGCGACATCGAATCGGTCGGCCAGGCCGGCGATAACGCGATCAACCACTAAAGGCTTCAGCTGCCGCCGATCTCGCTCAGGCTGGGCGCGGCGGGCGGCTGGACGTGTCCTTTCCAGGTCAGCACCGGCTTGCGCGCGGCCTGCGTCTCGTCGAGACGGCGGCGGGGCGCGAAGTGCGGCGCTGACTTCAGGCTCTCATCCCCTGCAAGCGCGCGTTCCGCAACCGAACGCAGGCTGGCGATCAGCCGGTCCAGCCCCTGCTTGCTTTCGGTCTCGGTCGGCTCGACCAGCATCGCACCGTGGACGACGAGCGGGAAATAGACCGTCATCGGGTGGAAGCCCTCGTCGATCAGTCCCTTGGCGATGTCGAGCGTCGAGAAACCTTCGGGCAGGTTGGAATCACTGAACAGCGCCTCGTGCATGCAGGGGCCGCTGGCACCGAACGGCGCGTCGAGCAGCCCGTCGAGGCTGCGCAGCACGTAGTTCGCATTGAGCACCGCGTCCTCGGCGACCTGGCGCAGGCCGTCGGCGCCGTGGCTGAGAATATAGGTCAGCGCGCGCGTGAACATGCCCATCTGGCCGTGGAAGGCGACCATGCGGCCGAAGGCCTGCGGGCTGTCGGCTGGGGCATCTTCCTCCTCGACCAGGCGTGCCGTCCCGTCTGCATCCTTCGTGACGAAAGGCAGGGGTGCGAAGGGTGCCAGAGCCTCGGACAGCACGACCGGCCCCGAACCTGGCCCGCCGCCGCCGTGCGGGGTCGAGAAGGTCTTATGCAGGTTGATGTGCATCGCGTCGATGCCGAGGTCGCCCGGGCGCACCTTGCCGACGATCGCGTTGAAGTTGGCGCCGTCGCAATAGACGTAGCCGCCCGCGGCGTGGACAGCGTCGGAGATCGCCTTCATCTCGCGCTCGAACAGACCGCAAGTGTTGGGGTTGGTGATCATCACGCCGGCAACGTCGGGCCCGAGCCGCGCCTTGAAGGCGGCAAGATCGACGCGGCCGTCGGCGGTGCCGGGAATCGCTTCTACCTTGTAGCCGGCAAAGGCCGCGGTCGCGGGATTGGTCCCGTGGGCGCTCTCAGGCACGAGAATGACCGAGCGCGCATCGCCCTTGGCATCGTGCGCGGCGCGGATGCAGAGCAGGCCGCAAAGCTCGCCGTGGGCGCCGGCCTTGGGCGAAAGCGCGACGCTGGCCATGCCGGTCAGCTCGATCAGCCAATGCGCGAGCTGGTGCATCACTTCGAAAGCGCCGCGCACGGTCTGCTGCGGCTGCATCGGGTGGACATCGACGAAGCCGGGTAGCCGCGCCATCTTCTCGTTGAGCCGCGGGTTATGCTTCATCGTACACGAGCCGAGCGGGAACGGCCCGAGGTCGATCGCATAGTTCTGCCGGCTGAGGCGCGTGTAGTGGCGCACGGCTTCGGGCTCGGTCAAGCCGGGCAGCGGCGGAGCCTCCTTGCGCAGGAAGCGCGACAACGAGGCCAGCGGCGGCGCTTCGGGCTCGTCGAGGTCGACGCCATAATTGGCGCCGGTGCCGAGTTCGAAGATCAGCGGCTCCTCGAGCATCAGCCCCTTGTCGCCGCTCGAAGTGGTCGGCACTGCATCAGCCGCGCCGCCGGAACCAAGGGCCGGCTTCCAGCCGGAAGCGTTGGGCGCGTTCATGCCGGTACTCCTTCAAGCACTTCGCTCAGCGCGGCGGCGAGCGCCTCGATGTCTTCGTCGGTCGTGGTCTCGGTCGCGGTGACCAGTAGGCCGGAATGCAGCGCATCCACGCCCGGGTAGAGCCGGCCGAGCGAAACCCCGCCGAGCACTTGCCGGTCGGCCAGCGCGCGCACGACCTCGCGGGCATCGCCGGGCAGGACGACCGTGAACTCGTTGAAGTACGCGTCGTTGAGCACGCTCACGCCCGGCACCTTGGCGAGGCGCGCCGCCACCACCTGCGCCCGGCCGTGGTTGACCGCGGCCAGCCGCGCCAGTCCCTCACCGCCGAGAAGGCTCATGTGGATCGAGAAGGCTAGTGCACAAAGGCCTGAGTTCGTGCAGATATTGCTCGTCGCCTTCTCGCGGCGGATATGCTGCTCGCGGGTCGACAGCGTCAGCACGAACCCGCGCCGGCCATCGGCATCGACGGTCTCGCCGCAGAGCCGCCCGGGCATTTGCCGGACGTATTTCTCGCGGCAGCCGAACAGGCCGAGGTAGGGCCCGCCGAACTGGAGGCCGACGCCGAGCGACTGCCCCTCGCCCACGACGATGTCGGCGCCGAGATGGCCCGGCGCTTCGAGCAGGCCGAGCGCCACGGGCTCGGTCACCACGACCACCAACAACGCGCCCGCCGCCTGCGCTGCCGCCGAAATAGCGGCGAGATCGGGAATCCGGCCGAGGATATCGGGGTACTGGACCACCGCACAGGCAGTGTCCTTGTCGATCGCGGCAATCACTTCGGCATCGTCGGGCGCAGCGTCGAGCTTCGGCGCGCGCGCATCGATCGCATCGCCGGTGAAGCGCGCCATCGTCTCGACACAGGCGACGTAGTGCGGGTGCAGCCCGCCCGAGAGCACGGCCTTGCCCCGCTTGGTCACCCGCGCCGCCATGGCGATCGCTTCCCAGCAGGCGGTCGAGCCGTCGTACATCGAGGCATTGGCGACATCGACGCCGAACAGCCGCGCGACCTGGGTCTGGAACTCGAACAGCACCTGCAAGGTACCCTGCGCGATCTCGGGCTGATAGGGCGTGTAGGCGGTGAGGAACTCGCCGCGCTGGATCAGGTGATCGACCGAGGCCGGGATATGGTGCCGATAGGCCCCTGCCCCCAGGAAGAACGGAGCCGAGCCCGCGCTGATGTTCTTCGCCGCGAGTGCGCTCATGTGCCGCTCGACCGCCATCTCGCTGGCGTGGTTCGGCAGGCCGGCGATCGGTCCCGACAGCCGCACCTCGGCGGGCACGTCGCTGAACAGGTCATCGACCGTGGCGGCACCGATGACGCCGAGCATCTCGGCCCGATCGGCGGGGGTAAGCGGCAGGTAGCGCATGAGATCAGAGCCCTTCGACGTACTTCTCGTAAGCGGCAGCATCCATCAGGCTGCCAAGCTCGCCCGCATCGGATAGCTTGACGCGGAACAGCCAGCCGCCGGTCTCGGCGTCGCTATTGACCAGTTCGGGCGCGTCGCCGAGCGCGGCGTTGACGTCGGTCACCTCGCCGCTGACCGGCGAATAGACGTCCGAGGCGGCCTTGACCGAGTCGACCACCGAGACGGAATCGCCCTTGGCTACGGCCTGGCCCACGCCGGGTAGTTCGACGAAGGTGATGTCGCCGAGCTGGCCCTGGGCATAGTCGGTAATGCCGACCGTGCCGACGTCACCGTCGACTTCGATCCACTCGTGCTCTTCGGAGAAATAGCGGCTCATCGGGGGCTCCTTAGCGATGGTAGCGATGGGGGACGAAAGGCATGGACACAACCGTGGCGGCAAGGCACTTGCCGCGAACGTCGAGTTCGAGCCTGGTGCCGGGCGCGGCCAGCGCGGCGTCGACATAGGCCATGGCGATCGGACGCTGCAGGCTGGGCGAGAAGCCACCTGAGGTCACCTGGCCGACCTGCCTGTCGCCCTGCATGACCGGGGCACCCTCACGCGCCGCCTGACGGCCTTCGAGCGCGAGGCCGACGCGCTTGGCCGAAGATCCATCGGCAAGCAGCGCCAGCACGCGGTCGGCGCCGAGGAAGCCGCCATCGGCACGGCGGCGCTTGCTGATAGCGAAGGACAGATCGGCGCTGATGGGATCGGTCTGCTCGTTGAGATCGTGCCCATAGAGCGGCAGCCCGGCCTCGAGACGCAGCGAATCGCGCGCGCCGAGGCCGATCGGCTTGACCTCGGGTTGCGCGGCCAGGGCATTGGCCAGTTCGACAACGTCCGTCGCGCTCACCGAAATCTCGAAGCCGTCCTCACCGGTATAACCCGAACGGCTTATGCCGAGGCGCTTGCCCTGCCAGTCGTAGATGTCAGCCTGCATGAACTTGAGCTCTGCCAGCGGCGTGCCGCCCTCATGCAGCGGCGAAATGCCGAGCCGCGCGAGGGCGTCGGCCGCCTTGGGCCCCTGCAGCGCCAGCAGCGCCTGCTCGTCGAAGTAGGTAAGCACGATCTCGTCGGGCAGATGCTCGCGCAGATGGCCGATGTCGTCCCACTTGGTCGCGCCGTTGACGACGACCGAGAAGTCCTTCCCGGTGTTGAGCACCATCAGGTCATCGAGAATACCGCCATCCTCGGCCATCAGCAGCGAATAGCGCATGCGCCCGGGCTTCAGCGCCGAGATGTCGCCGGGAAGCAGCGCTTCGAGCGCCGCGGCCGCGCCGTCTCCGGCCACGCCGAGCTGGCCCATGTGGCTGACATCGAACAGGCCCGCATTCTCGCGGGTCCACAGATGCTCTGCAATGATGCCTTCATACTGGACGGGCATCCAGTAGCCGGCGAACTCGACCATCCGCGCGCCGCGCTCGCGGTGCCAGGCGTCCAAAGGCAGCACCAGGATTTCCGGCGGGGCTTCAGCTTCATCGCTGTCGATTACGTCAGTCACAGGCACAACTCCGCACAGTTTGGCACACCGGTCAGGTGCCCCCTCTGTCACGGAAGCCTGAGAGCTTTCCCCCGTTCGCGCCAAGAAACTTGGACTTGAACGAGGTTACCCCTTCGGCGGCTCCGCAACGGTGACGGAGCACTTTCCAGAGCATCGCTATCGACCCTACGCGGTCCTTTGGCCTGAGAGATTCCGGGGCGGTTGCTCCTTCGGCGCCCTGCGACCCATCAAAACGACGAATCGCAGGAACTCTCCCGCGCGGTCAGCGACTGACCAGACCTTTCGCGGGACCGCTCCAGCGAGTCAACCGCGGGTTCTTGCCGCGCCAGCGAATTATCCCCGAGCCCGCCGGATCGCATAGCGCATCGCGTCGTACTCGTGAACGAAACGACCGCCCGCCTTTTCCTTGGCCAGGGCAATGACCGCCTGCACCATGGTGTCGGCCTTGATCGAGTGGAACCGCCGGAGCCCGCCGCGCAGAAAGGGATCGATCAGCGGGTTCAGGATCATCGCCAGCCGTTCGGCCGGCCGCCGCTCGGCCCGGGGTCCGCGCAACAGCGCCGGACGCAGGATATCGAGCCGGGTAAAGTGCAGCTTGGCTAGGGCGTCCTCGGTCTCGCCTTTGACGCGTAGGTAGAAGTTGCGGCTCGCCCGGTCGGCACCAACGGAGGAGACTAGGACCATATGTCCGATGCCCGCCGTCTTCGCGGCTCGCGCACAGTCGAGGACAAGGTCGTGGTCGATCGCGCGAAATGCCGCCTGGTCGCCGCCTTGCGCGCGAATCGTCGTGCCGAGCGCGCAGACGAGAACATTGGCATTCGACGCGGCAATCGCATCGGCCCAGCCCCAAGGCTCGGCGACCAGCATCTCCATTTGCGCGCCAGGCGGCAGCGGCATTTCGCGGCGAGCGACGCCGACAATACGCAGATCGGCTCGACCGACCACCGCATGGATCAGGCGCGAGCCGACGAGGCCGGTGGCCCCGACGAGGCAGATCCGCACAGGCTTCATACGTTGCGCAGACCCTCGGGAGTGCGGCCGTAGATCTGCGCGTGGCGCGAGATGGCGAAACGGTCGGTCATGCCGGCGATGAAATCGGCGATATGGCGGCTGCGCGCAGGCTCGTGCTCGGGCAGGCGGGCGAACCAGCTCTCGTCCATGTGCGCCGGTTCCTGCGAGTAGGCTGCAAAAAGCTCAGCGGTGACCGCGCGGGCGCGCTCGGCCGTGGCGAGCTGCTCGGGGTGGTAATAGAGTTTCTCATACATGAAACGCTTGAAGCCGCGCTCGGCCTCGGCAAGTTCGGGTGAGAAAGCGGCGCTGGCGTGCTCAGCTGCGCGGACGTCGGCGACGCTGGTCATGCCCTGGGTGCGGCGGCGCGTCTCGGCGATGACGTCGTTGACCATCATACCGATCTGTCCGCGGATCAGCTCGCGCAGCTGGCGTTCGCGCGGGGCGCCGGGATAGCGCTTCTCGACCTCGCCCCAGTGGGTCGCCACGAACGGATGCGCCAAGAGCTCGTCGAGATCGAGGAAGCCCGCATAGAGCCCATCGTCGATATCGTGGTTGTCATAGGCGATGTCGTCGGAGATCGCCGCGACCTGGGCCTCCAGCGACGGCCACGTGGTCAGCTCCAGCGGATAGGCCGCATCGATCTCGGCCAGCGCCCAGTTTACCTCCCCCACCGGCCCGTTGTGCTTGGCCAGGCCCTCGAGCATTTCCCAGGTCAGGTTGAGCCCGTCGTGCTCGCAATAGGGCGATTCGAGCTTCATCAAGGTGCGCAGGCAGTGCGCGTTGTGGTCAAAGCCGCCGTGAGCATGGAGCGCCGCGTGCAGCGCGTCCTCGCCAGCATGACCGAACGGCGGATGGCCGATGTCGTGCGCCAGGGCCAGGGCCTCGGTCAGGTCCTCATCGAGCCCCAGCGTGCGCGCGATGACGCGGGCGATCTGCGCGACTTCGAGGCTGTGGGTGAGCCGCACGCGGTAGTGGTCGCCATCGGGCGCGATGAACACCTGGGTCTTGTAGCGCAGCCGGCGGAAGGCGATCGAATGGATGATCCGGTCACGGTCGCGCTGATAGTCGCTCCGCGGCCCCCGCGCCAAAGCGGCATCGAGCGGGAACTGACGTCCGCGCGACTGGCCTGGATCGGAAGCGAAAGGCGCGCGGGTCATGGGATCAGCCGCCCATGATCCAGTCCACCGCGGCATCGGAATGGATGCGCGTGCAGTCGTAGATCGGCAGGACATTGGCATCGACGTCGACCACCATCTCGAGCTCGGTGCAGCCGAGCACGATCGCCTGGGCGCCGTCCTGTTCGAGATTGGTGATGATCGTCTTCAGCTCGCGCTCGGACTGGCGCGTGGCTTTGCCGATGATCAGCTCGTCGTAGATGATCCGGTCGAGCGTATCGACGAAGGCCATCTCGGGCGGCAGCAGCTCGATATCGTGCGCGATCAGCTTCTGGCGGTAGAAAGTCTCGACCATGACGTTGCGCGCGCCGAGCAGCGCGGCCTTCTTGACCGCGCTCGCCGCCATGCGCTGGCCGACGGCTTCGGCGATGTGCAGCACGGGCACCGAGACCGCGCCGGCTACCGCATCATAGACCTTGTGCATCGCATTGGTGCCGATCAGCAGCGCGGTCGCCCCCGCCGCTTCGAGCCGCTTGGCCGAATCGGCGAGCACACCGCCGGCGCGCTTCCAGTCGTCGTCGGTCGACAGCCGTACCAGATCGGTGAAGTCGAGACTTTCGATCAGCAGCGGCGCGCTGGCCTGCTTGCCGGCCTTGGCCTGCACGCCGCGGTTGATGTGCTCGTAATAGGTACGGGTCGAGTACCAGCTCATGCCGCCGATGAGGCCGATTTTGCGCAAGGGTCCGATCCTTTCGGGAAAAAAGGCAGTTTCCCCGGCCCTAACCCAGCCCGGCGGTGTCCGTCCAGCTAGCGGCCGAACCCGGTTGCGCACAAGGCGGCAGAACTCGCCGTCACGCCAATGACGTCCTTGTCGCCGACGCGCTCAACCGCGATTACATAGTCGGCGACCGAGCGCTTCTCGCCCTGCAGCGCCTCGAGCTTGCGGAGCTGGCTGATCGTCAACCGGTCGACCATGCGCCTGGCCATGCAATCGGCGTTGCTTTCGGACAGACCGGCATTGACCAGCGCCGCCTGGACGCGGTGCTCGGCGATCTTCTCGGCGCAGGCCGCCAAGAACAAGCGCCGGGGCGAGGAACAGCGCGACCAGGGCGAGAGCGCGGCGCATCAGTGCTGAAGCGCCTTGACGATGTCCTCGACCATCTTCTTGGCGTCTGCGAGCAGCATCATCGTCTGGTCCATATAGAACACCTCGTTGTCCACTCCGGCATAGCCGACGCCCGACATCGAGCGCTTGATGAACATGACCGTCTTGGCCTTCTCCACATCGAATACAGGCATGCCATAGATGGGCGATGAACGATCGGTCTTCGCGGCCGGATTGACCACGTCGTTGGCGCCGATGATGAAGGCAACGTCGGTCTGGGCGAACTCGCCCTGGATATCCTCGAGCTCGAATACCTCGTCGTAGGGGACGTTGGCCTCTGCCAGCAGCACGTTCATGTGGCCCGGCATGCGCCCGGCGACCGGATGGATCGCATATTTGACGCGGACGCCCTTGGCCTTGAGCAGATCGGCCATCTCGCGCAGCACGTGCTGCGCCTGGGCAACGGCCATGCCGTAGCCGGGGATGATGATGACCTGCTCGGCCTCGGAGAGCAGGAAGGCCGCATCCTCGGCCGAGCCGCGCTTCCACGGGCGCTCGATCTTCGTGCCATTGGCGCCGCTGCCGTTCTCGGTGCCGAAGCCGCCGGCGATCACCGAGACGAAGCTGCGGTTCATCGCCTTGCACATGATGTAGCTGAGGATCGCGCCCGAAGAGCCGACCAGCGCGCCGGTGATGATCATCGCCGTGTTGTGCAAGGTGAAGCCCATCGCCGCCGCGGCCCAGCCCGAATAGGAATTGAGCATCGAGACGACCACCGGCATGTCCGCGCCGCCGATCGGGATGATCAGCAGGAAGCCGATGAGGAAGGCCAGCCCGGTGATCAGCCAGAAGTCGATCGGCGATTGTGAATGCCAGAAGCCGAAGATGAAGAAGAAGATCGCCAGCAGGATCAGGCCGTTGATCGCGTGGCGCGCAGGCAGCAGGATCGGCGCGCCGCTCATGTTGCCGTTCAATTTGGCGAAAGCGATGATCGAACCCGAGAAGGTGATCGCGCCGATGGCGACGCCGAGGCCCATCTCGACGCGGCTCAGCGGGTCGATCACGCCGGGCGCGTCGAGGATGCCGAAAACCGCGGGATCGATATAGGCCGCCCAGCCGACGAGAACCGCTGCAAGGCCGACGAGGCTGTGGAAGGCCGCAACGAGCTGCGGCATCGCGGTCATCTGGATCTTGCGGGCGATGGTGAGGCCGATCGCGGCGCCGATAGCGATGGCGCCGATGACTTTGGCTAACTGGACAAAATCGATCGACCACGTCGAAAAACCGTCGTGGATTTGCAGGCTACCGCCCGGCGGATGCGTAACGAGAGTCGTGATTACCGCAATAGCCATCCCCGCCATGCCGAGCCGATTGCCCGTCCGCGCCGATGTCGGTCGCGACAGCCCGCGCAGGGCAAGGATGAACAGCACGCCCGCGACAAGGTAGGCAATCAGCGCCCAGTCGGGCAGTGCGGCACGCTCCATCCGTCTAGCGATCCTTCCGCTTGAACATCGCCAGCATCCGGGCGGTGACGGCGAAACCGCCGAAGATGTTGATGCTCGCCAGGACGATCGCGGCGAGGCCCAGCCAACTCGAGCCGATCCCGCTGGTCGAAGCCCCGGCGATCAGCGCACCGACGATGATCACCGAGGAGATCGCATTGGTCACGCTCATCAGCGGCGTGTGCAGCGCCGGTGTGACCGACCAGACGACGTAGTAGCCGACGAAACAGGCGAGGACGAAGATCGAGAAGACCGAGATGAAGTCCATATTGCTCCTAATCCTCCCCGGCACGGGGAGGGGAACCGTCCGCAGGACGGTGGAGGGGGCTCTCCGCCAATGCGACGATCGCCTGAGCAGCGTCCGCGGCATCAACCAGAACGCGCCGCGCCGAGACCCGGGTCACCCGATAGCCGATTTGCTCGATGAACTGTGCGCGACGCAGATCGTAGGCCGGTCTTTCGCCCATATCGTGCACGTCACCGTCGACCTCCACCGCCAACCGCAACTTCAGGCAACAGAAGTCGACGACGTAAGGCCCGATGGGATGCTGCCGGCGGAATATATGGCCGTTGGGGCGCAAGCGCAGCATTCGCCAGAGCGCGACTTCGGCAAGGCTTGGTGTCTTGCGGAGCTGGCGGGCGCGATAAACCACCCGGCGTTGTGCGGGAGGAAAGCCCCCTCCACCGCGCTTCGCGCGGTCCCCCTCCCCGTGCCGGGGAGGATCGGGCGCATCGCCGCTCACCCCGGCCTTTCGCCTGAAACCAAGCTTGAGCCACACGTCGCGGCGACGCCCAGCGTTATGAGTTGGCGAACCGTCACCGGCATCGCGCCTATGCGTGTCTCTCCGTTCGCCCGTTCCTCGAGGACGGCGAGACGCAAGCTCATCTGTGCGAGGCGATCAGACCGACTACGAAGACCGCGATAATGGCGACGGCGATCGCGCCATATTTGATCATGTTGATGAAGCCAGCGTAGGTTTCATTCGCCGCCTTCATGTCATTGCCCGATGCCATGCGATCCATCCTTGAATTGGGAATTGGTGTTTCAACTAGGCCTCTATCGCCCAGTTCGAATTCGCTCAAGCGCTTCCCCATCCATTTAGCCTTAATTCAGTCTTTACCCGATCGCGCTATCCCCGGCGAAACCTTGGGAATGGATTGCGCCAGGATCATGCCAGAGTTCGAGCAGCGTGTGCTCATGCTGATAGACGATGAGCCGGCCCAGTGCCGGTTGATCTCTGCGCTCGCCGCGCGCGAGGGCTGGCGCACGATCATTGCCCGCGATTCGGAAACCGCGATCGCCACGCTCGGCACGCGCCAGGGCATGCAGCTCGCCGCGATCATCCTCGACCAGTGGGTGCCCGGCGACGACGCCTGCGGGCTGATCGCCGAGCTCAAAGCCCGCCGCCCGGCCATGCCGATCCTCATGCTGACGACCAGCGCCTCGCCGCTGCTGGCGGTCGAAGCGATGCGCGCCGGCGCCACCGATTACCTGATCAAGCCCGTCGCGCCCGAACGCCTGATGGAAGCGCTGCGCAGCGCGACCCGGCGTGAAGCACCGCGCGACGAGCTCGCCCCGCTGACCGAGAAGATGCCCTCGAACCCCGATTTCGAGGCGATGATCGGCGCTGCATCCACCTTCCGCGCGGCGCTCGCCGTGGCGGCCAAGGCGGCGCGTGGCCACGCGCCCGTGCTGATCGAGGGCGAAAGCGGCACCGGCAAGGAAATGCTGATGCGCGCGGTTCATGCGGCGAGCCCGCGTTCGCGCATCCCGCTGCGAATCGTCAATGTCGGCAACATCCCGGCCAATTCGATCGAATCGCTGCTGTTCGGCCATGAGAAAGGCGCCTTCGCCGGTGCCTTCGAGCGGCAGATCGGCGCACTCCAGCAATGCGACGGCGGCACCCTGGCGATCGACGAGATCGACCGCCTGCCGCTGCAGATGCAGGAACGGCTCGTCGAATCGCTGACCCGCGGCGACGTCCGCCCGATCGGCGCGCCTTACAGCTTCAAGGTCGACGTCCGCCTGATCGCGGCCAGCAATCTGCCGCTCAAGGACATGGTCGCGGGCGGTCACTTCCTGCCCGAGCTGCTCCAGGCACTTTCGGCCACTACCGTCTCGCTGCCGCCGATGCGCGAACGGCCGGGCGACATGGCTGCGCTCTGCCGCCACTTCCTCGCACGCATCGGCGAACAGCCGGGCCTGCGCCAGCTCGGCATCACCGATGGCGCGCTTTCGCTGCTCGCCGCCTACGACTGGCCGGGCAACGTCCGCCAGCTCCAGGCCGTGCTGTTCCGCGCCGCCGTGTTCTGCGACGGCGACGCACTGACCGCCGAGGATTTCCCGCAGCTTTCGAACATGCTCGGTTCGGGCCAGAACCTCAACGCCGCTCCGGCGCCACCCGAAAGCTCGGGCGTGACGCTCTACACCCCCGACGGCAACCTGCGCCCGCTCGAAGAGATCGAGGCCGACGTCATCCGCCTTGCCATCGGGCTCTACCGCGGACGCATGACCGAAGTCGCCCGGCGCCTCGGCATCGGCCGCTCGACGCTCTACCGCAAGCTTTCCGAACTCGGCATCGACAACGCCGCCTGACCGGTCCTAACCTCGCCGCGAGGTGATGGAGAGGTCGGATGAAGGAAAGCAAGCGGCTCGCCGCGATCGAGGAAATCAAGCAGCTCAAGGCCAAGTACTGGCGCGGGGTCGATTCGGGAGACGGCAAGCTGGTGCGCTCGATCCTCGCCGAGGACTGCGTGCTCGACTACATGGGCTGCTGCACCGATCCGGTGACCGGCACCGACCACATGCCGCAGATGAACGTGGTCATGAGCGGCCGCGACGCCTGGCAGACCGACAACCTCGATCCCGGCGACGGTCCGCGGCTGGTCACGGTCCATCAGGGCCACCAGAGCGAGATCGAGATCACCGGCGACACCACCGCTACCGGCATCTGGGTCTTCAGCGACAGGTTCTTCATGCCCCCGGGCGCGCCGTTCGAGCGTCTGGTAGGTTATGGCCACTACCACGACACCTACGAGAAAGTGGGCGACACGTGGCTGCTCAAGACGACCCGTATTACCCGGCTGCGCGTCGAGACGACCTGAGGAGAACATCATGGCATATAGTGGAAGCTGTCACTGCGGCGCGGTGACCTTCACCGTCGAAGGCGATCCGCCGGCCGGCGCGATGTCGTGCAATTGCTCGCACTGCCGGCGCAAGGGCTTCCTGCTGAGCTTCGTGCCGGCCGAGCAGTTCAGGCTCGACAGCGGCGAGGACAGCCTCGTCACCTATACCTTCAACAAGCACGCGATCGCGCACCGCTTCTGCAAGACCTGCGGTGCCCAGCCTTTCGCCGAGGGCGAGAACGGCGGCGTGAAGATGCGCGGGATCAACCTGCGCTGCGTGCCCGACATCGACCTCGACGCGCTGACCATCCAGCAGGTCGACGGGGCGAGCCACTGACATGAGCGATCACAGGGCGGACTTCGCCGGTCGCACTGCGCTGATCACCGGCGCCGCCTCGGGAATCGGCGCCGAAGTGGCGCGCTGGCTCGACGTGCGCGGCATCGCCGAGCTGGTGCTGGTCGATATCGACGCGGCCGGGCTGGAGGCGCTGGAACTGACCTGCCAGGTACGGCGGCACGTCGGCGATGTCGGCGATCCCGCGCTATGGGACGATATCGAAGCCGGCATCACGCGGCTCGATCATGCGCTGATCAATGCCGGCGTAGCCAATGGCGCGCCGCTAGCCGAGTTCGACTTCGCCGAATGGCGGCGGATCATGTCGATCAATCTCGACGGCGCTTTCCTCGGCCTGCGCGCTGCGCTTCGGGCGATGAAGCGCTCGGGCGGCAAGAGCGTGGTCCTGACCAGCTCTGTCGTCGGTGAGAAAGCGGTCGCCCACACTGGTGCCTACGGAGTGAGCAAGGCGGGAGTCGGTCATCTGGCGAAGATCGCCGCGGCCGAGCACCTGGCCGACGGCATTCGGATCAACGCTGTCGCGCCCGGTCGGGTCGATACGCCGATCTGGACCAAGACCGACCATTTCCGCGCGCTCGAAGCGGATCTCGGCCGCGAAGCCGCGCTGCGGACGCTGGGCAACCAGGTCGGCGGCGACCACGCCTTCACCAGCGCCACCGAAATCGCCGGCCAGATCGGTTTCCTGTTGTCCGACGAATGCGCCAACATCACCGGCCAGGTGCTGGTCAGTGACGGCGGCTACAGCATCTAGGCTGCCCTGGCTCTAGAGAGGGGGCAACTGCGCAAAGTCGGTCAATGCCGCATCACGAAGACCGCGCCAGACGCGCACGGCCTGGACTGTCTCGGCGACATCGTGGACGCGCAGCAGTTGCACGCCGGCATCGAGCGCCTTGAGCGCCAAGGTCAGCGAGCCGCCGAGCCGCTCGTGTGCCGGCGCCTCGTTCGACAACGCGCCGATCATCCGCTTGCGGCTGACCCCGACCATCAAGGGCTGGCCGAGCGCATGGAACAGCGGCAGGGCGTTGAGCAGCGCGAGATTGTCGGCGATCGACTTGCCGAAGCCGATGCCCGGATCGAGCACGATCTTCTCGCGCCCCACGCCCGCGGCGATGGCGGCATTCCGGCGCGCGGCGAGCCAGTCGAACACGTCGAGCACGACATCCTGATAGGCGCCGCCCGAATGCAGATCCTCACCCTCGCCCGGCGCGTGCATCAGCACGACGGGCGCACCCGAGCGGGCGGCCGTTTCCAGGCTGCGCGGATCGTGGCGCAGCGCCGAGACGTCGTTGATGACCTGCGCACCCGCAGCAAGCGCAGCTTCCATCACCGCCGCGCGGCGGGTGTCGATGCTGATCGCGGCGCCCATGGCGGCGAGCCGCTCGACCGCAGGGATCACGCGCTTGATCTCGTCGCCTTCCCAGACCGCCGCCGCGCCGGGCCGCGTCGATTCCCCGCCAACGTCGATCATCGCCGCACCCGCTTCGAGCATCGCCGCCGAATGCGCATTGGCGACTTGGGGATCGTCGAGGAACTGGCCGCCGTCGGAGAAGCTGTCGGGCGTGACATTGAGGATGCCCACGACTTGCGGCTGATCGAGCCGGATCGTCCGCGCGCCGCATTGGAGCGGAGCGGGGGTCTGCTTCAAGGCTTCCCACTGCACCTGAGCTTCCTCAGGCAAATTTCTGATTTCGCGAACTGAAAACCGTTCGCGCGAGACAATCCTACCCTCCCGCCGCTCTATCAGCGCGAAGCGGCTGGCATAGGCCATGCCGCCGGCCAGTCGCACCGCCTCGCCTTCCTCGCTCTGCGGGCTTTCGGCGAGGGCAATCGGGCGGAGGTAGAATGTCATCTCAGGGTTCGGTCGCGAGCAGGTAGAGCTGCCGCACGGCGTCAATCGGCTTCACCTGGCCCTCGTGCTCGATATGCCAGAACGTCCAGCCGTTGCACGACGGCGCACCCTGGAGCTTGGCGCCGAGGCCGTGAATCGAGCCCGTCTCCCCGGTCGCACAGGCAAGCGAACCATCGGTGCGTACCGAGGCCTGCATTCTGCCCTTCTTATCGGTCAGAACCGCGCCCGGCGCGATCCAGCCGGTCTCGATCAAAGTGCCGAAGGCGACCTTGGGTGCGGCCTTGGCGCTCTGCATCGTGGTCAGCGCGCTCTCGTCGAGCGGCAGCGCCAGTTCGATACGTTCCATGGCGACCTCGCGGTAGCCCTCCTCGCGCTCGCAGCCGATCCAGTGGCGGCCGAGGCGCTTGGCAACGGCGCCGGTCGTCCCGGTCCCGAAGAACGGGTCGAGCACAACGTCGCCCTTGTTGGTGGTCGCCAGCATCACGCGGTAGAGCAACGCTTCGGGCTTCTGCGTCGGGTGCGCCTTGGCCCCATCCCGCTTGAGCCTTTCGGGGCCGCTGCAGATCGGCAGGACCCAGTCAGAACGCATCTGAAGTTCGTCATTCAAGGTCTTCATAGTGCGATAATTGAAGGTGTACTTCGCCTTCTCGCCCATGCCCGCCCAGATCAATGTCTCGTGGGCATTCGTGAAGCGCGTACCCTTGAAATTGGGCATCGGGTTGGCCTTGCGCCAGACGATGTCGTTGAGGATCCAGAAGCCCAGGTCCTGCAGGATCGCACCGACGCGGAAGATGTTGTGGTACGAGCCGATCACCCAGAGCGAGCCGTTCGGCTTGAGCACGCGGCGCGCCTCGGCCAGCCATTCGCGGGTGAAGCGGTCGTAAGTAGCGAAGCTGTCGAACTTGTCCCAGTCGTTGGTGACCGCGTCGACATGGCTGCCGTCGGGGCGATTGAGATCGCCGCCGAGTTGGAGATTGTAGGGCGGATCAGCGAAGACCATGTCGACCGAAGCCGACGGCAAGCTGCGCATCGCCTCGATGCAGTCGCCCGAAAGGATCTGCCCCAGCGGCAGAATCTGCTCGCTCGCAGCCCTGTCCGCGGCGCGCGCGCGCACCCGTTCCTTTACCGCCACTTGCACCATGATGCTCGCCAAAACCCCCGTAATTGCATCCTAGGGTGAGTCCTCGCGGAGTCCGCGTCAAGCTGCGACTCCTCGGGAATCCTAGGTTACCATGGTTAACACCACGTCAACGAAGGGGAGAACGGAGCAAGCCCGGCACAGCATGTTGAGTCCCGACCGGCAACGGGGACTCGATATCTAGTGGGTGTGGCGGGACGGACTCGGCGGCGAAAAAAATATTTTCCGGCAGACCGTTTTCGACGAGCGACCAGCCGTTCAGGCGGGAGGCAGCCCCGGATCGATGCCCGTCTTGGCCACCGACACGTCCCAGAGCCGGCGCGCGAGTTCGGGATCGCTCGCGGCCTTGGTCCGCCTGGCCTTGCCCGAAGCGCCGCGCATCTCGCCCATGCTTTGCGGACCGTAGTAGCCGCCCGGCTCGGCATCGGCCGCGGTGGCCGCCTCGAGCGCCGGCCAGGCGCCCTGGGCGGCAGTGTTGAGCAGCATGCCGAACAGCGGCGTGAACACGCGGAACGGGCCGGCATGGCGCATCAACTCGGTCGCGGCGACGCCGGGATGGCAGCCGATCGCAGTCACCGGCGATCCCGCCGCGCGCAACCGCCGGTCGAGCTCGGCGAAATGGAGCATATTGGCGAGCTTGCTGTCCGAATAGCGCTGCGTGCGGTTGTAGCCCCTTTCCGCGTCGAGATCGTCCCACTGGATGTTGCCGCGGTTGTGCGCGAGGCTGGCGGTGACGACCACGCGCGATCCAGCGGTCTCAGCGAGCTTGGGAAGCAGGAGCGACGTCAGCGCGAAAGTGCCGAGGTGGTTGACCCCGAACTGCAGCTCGAAGCCTTGTTTCGTCCGGGTCAGCGGCGGGAACATGACGCCGGCGTTGTTGAGCAGCACGTCGAGGCGCGGCTCCTGTGCAGCCAGCTCGGCGGCGCGGCGCACCGAAGCGAGGTCTGCCTGGTCGAGCGGCAGGAAGGCGAGGTTGGCGTTCGGCGCCGTCTCGCGGATTGCCGACATCGCGGCCAGCGCCTTGCCCTCGTCACGGCAGCCGAGCAGCACCCGCGCGCCCTTCTCCGCCAGCACTTTCGCGGCTTCGAAGCCGATGCCGGTATTCGCGCCGGTGACGATGAAGGTCTTGCCCGACTGGTCGGGAACGTCAGCGGCGGTGAACCCGCTCACAGCGACATCTCCAACTGCGCGACCGGCGCGAAGCTGCGGCGGTGGTGCGGGGTCGGGCCGTGGAGGCGCAACGCGGCCAGGTGCTCGGGCGTGCCATAGCCGGCATTGCGGTCCCAGCCATAGTGCGGATGCTGCCCCGCGAGATCGCGCATCAGCCGGTCGCGGTGTTCCTTGGCGATGATCGAGGCGGCGGAAATGCACGGCTCGATGGCGTCGCCGCCGACGATCGGCCGCGCTCGCCAGCGCCAGCCGGAATTGCGACCGGCCGGCGTCAGGTTTCCGTCGATCAGCACCTCGGCGGGGTCCTCCCCAACTCGCGACACAGCGCCTCGACCGCCAGGGTCATCGCCGCCATGGTCGCACCGAAGATGTTGAGCCGGTCGATCTCGTCGACCTCGACCACGCCCACGGCCCAGCGGCAGCGCCGCTTGATCACGCTCTCCAGCTCGGCCCGCCGCTCACGGCTGAGCTTCTTGGAATCGTCGAGCCCGCTCGGCCGCGGCTTGCACAGCAGCACGGCGCCGGCAACGACCGGCCCGGCCAGCGGCCCGCGCCCGGCCTCGTCGACGCCGATCACCAGACCAGTGGTACCAACGCGGATTCTATGCGTTATTGCGGGCATGCGACTCTCATCGGTGGTCACCGCGATATCCCCCGTCATGCTGGCGCTCGCAAGCTGCGGTGCGGCGGCTTCGGGGGATAAGCCGGCCGCTGCGCGAGCCAACGGCGACTTCACCGTGGCCAGCATCGCCGAGTTCGAAGAGCCCTGGGCCATGGCCTTCCTCCCGGGCACGCCGCTGGCGCTGATCACCGAGCGCAAGGGCCGGCTCAAGCTGTGGCAGGAAGGCGGCGAGGTGCGCGAGGTCGATGGCGTGCCCCCCGTCGCCTATCAGGGCCAGGGCGGGCTCGGCGACGTCGCCTTGGCGCCGGACTTCGCGACCAGCGGCTTGGTCTATCTGACCTGGGCCGAGGCTGGACAAGGCGACACCCGCGGCGCGGCGCTCGGCCGCGCGAAACTGGTGCTCGACGGCGCGCCGAAGCTCGAAGGGCTGCAGGTGATCTGGCGTCAGGAGCCCAAGGTGACCGGCGCCGGCCACTATTCGCACCGCATCGCCTTCTCGCCCGACGGCAAGTACCTGTTCCTGTCCTCGGGCGAACGGCAGAAGTTCGCCCCCGCCCAGGCGCTCGACACCAATCTCGGCAAGATCCTGCGTCTCACGCTCGACGGCAAGCCGGCGCCGGGCAATCCGTTCTCGGGCGACACGAAAGCTGGCCCCGTCACTGCGCAGATCTGGACCTACGGCCACCGCAACGTGCTCGGCCTCAAGTTCGACGCCAGCGGGCGGCTATGGGACCTGGAGCACGGCCCCAAGGGCGGCGACAAGCTCAATCTCGTCGAGCCCGGGCACAATTACGGCTGGCCGCTGGTGTCGGACGGCGACAATTACGACGGCACGCCGATCCCGCGCAATTCGACGCAGCCCGACCTCGCCCAGCCCGCAATTAGCTGGAACCCCGTGATCGCACCGGGCGATTTCATCTTCTATCGCGGCAACCAGTTCCCGGCATGGCGCGGCCAGGCGATCATCGCGGCGATGCAGCCCGCCGCCATCGTCCGCGTCTCCATAGATGGCGACAAGGCCCGCGAAGTCGCGCGCTACCAGATGACGCACCGCATCCGCGAGATCGTCGAGCGCGAGGACGGCTCGATCTGGCTGCTCGAAGACGGCAAGGAAAACGGCGCCGGACACCTGCTGCGTCTGGCGCCCGTCCGAAAGTAGCATGACGACAGCGTAAATTCGGTCGACAAGCCGGGCGCGCGACCCTATCGGCGCGGCGCCCATGGCCAATATCATTCCCCTTCCCGAGGTCGACTCCGCGCTGATCGAGCAGTTGCTCGACCGCGCCTTCGAGCCCGAACGCCACAAGCGCACCGCATACAAGGTGCGCGAGGGGACTGACTGGCTACCCGGGCTGAGCTTCGCCGCTCTCGACGAGAACGACCTGCTGGCGGGCACGATCCAGTGCTGGCCCGTGGCCCTGACCGATCCGAGTGGCCGCCGCCATCCGCTGGTCATGGTAGGCCCAGTCGCCGTCCTGCCCGAGCACCAGGGCCGCGGCTTCGGCAAGGCGCTGATGGTGGCGAGCCTCGGCGCGCTGAGCCCCGAGGCACCGCTGCCGCAGGTGATGATCGGCGATCCCGAATATTACGGCCGCTTCTGGGGCTTCACCAACGAACACAGCACCGGCTGGGACCTTCCCGGCCCCTTCGAACAGCGTCGCCTGCTGGTCCGCTGCGACAACCCTGCGGTCCTCCCCAAGCAAGGCATGCTCGGGCCTTGGCGTAGCTGACCCGATCTGGCAGGGCATGCCGATGCCCTACGAGCCGCCCCCCCAGCTTGCCGGCCTGTCGCTCGCCGAAATCGCCGAGCTGGTCGCGGCGCGCAAGCTACCCCCGGTCGACCAGTGGAGCCCCGAGCGCAGCGGCGACAGCCTGATGCGTATCGCCGCCGACGGGCGCTGGTATCACGACGGCGGCGAGATCACCCGCCCGGCGATGGTCCGCGCTTTCGCCTCGCTGCTGCTGCGTGACGAGGCCGGGCAGCACTGGCTGGTGACGCCGCAGGAAAAGCTCTCGATCGAAGTCGAGGACGCCGCCTTCATCGCGATCGACGTCAAGCAGGATGGCGACGCGCTGGCATTCCGACTCAACACCGACGACCTCGTCATCGCCGGCGCCGAACACCCTATCCGGGTGGCGGGCGATCCTGACGTGCCGGCAATCTACCTCGGCGTGCGACAGGGCGCCGAAGCTCGACTCAATCGCAGTACCTATACCCAACTGGTTGATATTGCGCTTGAAAGAGGCGATCTTTCCGTTACGAGCCAGGACATGACATTCTCACTGGTGCCCGCATGAGCACGGTGTTCGACCGGGTTTCGCAACTCTATCGCGAAGGCCAGGACAGCGAACCGCCCGCGCTGTTCACCGACCAGCGGCTCGAGGGCATAACCGAGTTTCGCAGCGCCGCGGTGCTTATAGCCTTCACCGAGCGCGCCGAGGGGCCGGGCATCCTCCTGCTCCACCGCCCTTCCACCATGCGCTCGCATCCGGGCCAGATCGCTTTTCCCGGTGGCTCTATCGATCCCGGCGAAACGCCGATCGAGGCCGCGCTGCGCGAGACCTGGGAAGAACTCGGCATCCATCAGCGCAACGTGCGCGTGATCGGCTCGGGCGACGTCTACCACACCCATTCGGGCTTCGAGATCACGCCGGTGATCGGCGTCGTGCCCGCAGACATCGAGATCAATCCCAATCCCACCGAAGTCGCGCAGTGGTTCGAGGCGCCGGCGAGCTTCCTGCTCGATCCGGCCAACCACAAGCAGCAGTGGGTCGAATGGGAAGGTGCGATGCGCGCCTATTACGAGATCAACTGGCAGGGGCACCAGACCTGGGGGATCACCGCGGCAATCATCGTCAACCTCTCGCGCCGGCTGCGCTGGCATGGCTGAGCGCCTGCCCGAAGCCGAATGGACGCAGCGCGCCGAGCTTGCCGAGCTGATCGCGGCGCTGGGCACCGGCAATGCGCGCTATGTCGGCGGCGCAGTGCGCGACACGCTGCTGGGGCTTGCGGTCAAGGATATCGACCTTGCGACGACCTTGCTGCCTGAAGTGGTCATGGAGAAGCTGAATGCCGCTGGCATCCGCGCCGTGCCCACCGGGATCGATCACGGCACGGTCACCGCGGTGCTCCACGGCGGCCCGGTCGAGATCACGACCTTGCGTCATGACGTCAGCACCGACGGCCGCCGCGCCACGGTGGCCTTCGCCGAGGATTGGCGCGAGGACGCAGCCCGGCGCGATTTCACGATCAACGCGCTCTATGCCGATCCGGCTACGGGCGAGATCTTCGACTATTTCGGCGGCCTCGCCGACCTCGCGGCGCGGCGCGTGCGCTTCATCGGCGACGCGCGCCAGCGCATCCGCGAGGACCATCTGCGCATCCTGCGCTATTTCCGCTTCCAGGCGCGGTTCGGCTCGGAGCCCGCCAATGCCGAGTCCGAAAGCGCCTGCGCCGAATTGGCCGCGACGCTCAAGGGCTTATCGCGCGAGCGGATCGGCATGGAATTCCTCAACCTGCTGAGCCTGCCCGACCCCGCCCCGACCATTGCGCGGATGAAGGAACTCGGCGTGCTCGACGTCATCCTGCCCAAGGCCGATATCGAAGCGCTCGCCCGGCTGGCCGCCGAGGAACAGCGCCAGGGCGCCGCGCCCGATCCGATCCGGCACCTCGCCGCGCTGCTGCCGCCCGAACCGTCCTTTGCCGCAGAGGTCGCCGCGCGCTTCCGCCTATCGGGCGCGCAGAAGAAGCGGCTGGTCCAGGCCGCCGAGCGCGTCAGCGGCCCCAAGGACGCCCATGCCCTCGCCTACCACCTCGGCTATCAGGAAGCGGTGGACTGGCTGCTGCTCGAAGGCGGCGAGATCGCGCCGCTGGTCGGCTGGGAAATCCCGGTCTTTCCGCTCAAGGGGGGCGCCATCGTCGCGCGCGGGGTCACCGCCGGGCCCGAGGTCGCACGGATCCTGCTGATGATCGAGGCGCACTGGGTCCACGAGGGTTTCCCCGGCCCCGAGCGCGTGCAGGAGCTGCTCGACGAGGCGCTGCACCAGTGACCCGCTCAGCGGCCAGCAAGCTGGACGCCGCTAGGCTGGGCCGATGAGCCTCCGCGATACCCTCGAATTCCTTGCCCAGCAGCCGTTGCTGGCGCTCGCATGCGGCGCGATCTTCGCCGTCACGCTCGGCGGCATGATCAAGCGCGTGACGCCCCGCCTCGGCCGGCTGATCCAGGGCCTCGGCAACCTCTCGCTGGTCGCGGCGCTGCTGCTGACGATCGTCCAGGTCGCCCGCCTGACCAGCGGGCACGACCTCGCGCTGCCGCAGATCGGCCTGCCCGAACAGCGCGTCACCGGCGGCGAGACGCGGATCGAGATGAGCAACGACGGCCATTTCTGGCTCCAGGCCAGCGTCAACGGCCAGAAACGCCGCTTCCTCGTCGATACCGGCGCGACGATCACCGCACTATCGGAAGGCACCGCCGAGGCGGCGCAGGTGGAGCAACAGGAACTGCGCCAGTCAGTCCTGATGCGCACCGCCAACGGCACAGTTACCGCTGAGCTCGCGCGGATCGACGAACTGCGCTTCGGCAACGTCGTCGCGCGCGATCTCGACGCGGTGATCGCGCCGGGTCTCGGCGAGACCAACGTCATCGGCATGAACCTGCTCTCGCGGTTGGCAAGCTGGCGGGTAGAAGGGCGGACGCTCGTGCTGGTGCCGAACCACCCGCAGAACAACACAGATCCTTCCTGACCGTCTCCCCCTGCGCAGGCAGGGGTCCAGATGACGGTGCGTGACACACTGCGTTGCGCCAAGTGGCTAGCTCATCTGGGCCCCCTGCCTTTGCAGGGGCGATGGATCAAGTTACGGCGATTAGAACTTGTTATCCCTTGGGAAACCCTGTGGCGGCAGGCGACCCGAGGCGCCGCGCGCGACCTTCCACATGCGCATGTCGGGTTCGGTGCGCACGCGGCCGGTATCGCCGCCCATCTTCCAGCTGAGGCCATCCTCCAGCTTCAGCGTCGTCGCGTCGGACAGGCCGCCGTCGCGGTAGCGCTGCAAGGTCACGCCCTGCCCCTTGGCCAGCAGCGGCAGTTCCTCGAGGTTGAAGATCAGCAGCTTGCGGTTGTCGCCGACCACGGCGACGTGATCGTGCTCGGGCGCGATCTCGCGCACCAGCACCAGCTTGACGCCGGGCTTGGTGTTCATCACGCCGCGGCCCTTGCGCGTCTCAGCCAGCAGTTCGTCAGCCTCGGCTGCAAAGCCGCGGCCGGTGTTCGAGGCGAGCAGCAGCTGGCCCTTGGGCTTGTAGACGATGCAGGCGACGATCTGCGCATCGGCGTCGATGTCGATCATCGTCCGGATCGGCTCGCCGAATCCGCGCGCTCCAGGCAGCTTGTCGGCCCCGAGCGTGTAGAACCGGCCGTTGTCGATCGCGATCAGCAGCTTGTCGGTGGTCTGGCAATGGAACGCGTAGGCCGGGCCGTCGCCTTCCTTGAACTTGAAGTCGCCATCCAGCGGGACGTGGCCCTTGGCACCGCGGATCCAGGCCTTGGCCGAGAGGATCACCGTCACCGGCTCCTTCTCGATCATCGCGTCCATGTTGAACTCGCGCGTCGGCGCCGCCTCGGCGATCGTCGTGCGGCGGCGACCGAGTTGAGTATCCTCGGCATATTCCTTGCGCAACGATTTGAGATCACGCTTCAATCGCGTGCGCTGCTTGGCCGGGCTGTCGAGCAGCTCCTGCAGTTCCCCCCTGCTCCTTGAGCAGGTCGGCGTGCTCCTTGCGGAGCTCCATTTCCTCGAGCTTGCGCAAGCTGCGCAGCCGCATGTTGAGGATCGCTTCGGCCTGGCGGTCGGTCAGGGCGAACTCGGCCATCATCAACACCTTGGGCTCGTCCTCGGTGCGGATGATCTCGATGACGCGGTCGAGGTTGAGGAAGGCGATGATATAGCCTTCGACCAGTTCGAGCCGCGCCGCGATCTTGTCCAGCCGGTGCTGGCTGCGCCGCAGCAGGATGTCGATCTGGCTGATGACCCACTCCTTGAGCAGGTCCTTGAGCCCGAGCACGCCCGGCGTCCGGTGCGCGTCGAGCACGTTGAGATTGAGGCTGAACCGCGACTCAAGCTCGGAAAGCCGGTAGAGAGATTCCTTAAGCAGATCAGGATCTACGTTGCGGTTCTTCGGAACCAGGACGAGGCGGATCGATTCGTCGCTCTCGTCGCGGATGTCCTCGAGAATCGGCAGCTTCTTGTCGGCTATCAGGCTGGCGATCTGCTCGATCAGCTTGCCCTTCTGGACCATGTAGGGGATCTCGGAGACCACCAACTGCCACATGCCGTTGCCGAGCCGCTCGATCCCGGCTTCGCGGTCCTCGGCCTTTTCCGCCTCGGCTGCGTGAAACCGCGCGCGCACACGGAAAGCGCCCTTGCCGGTCTCGTAGGCGTGCGAGATCATCGCCGGGCTGTCGACGATGACCCCGCCCGTGGCGAAATCGGGGCCGTGGAACACCTGCATGAGTTCGGCATGTTCGGTGTTTGGATTGTCGATCAGCAGCAGGGTCGCGTCGATGATCTCGGCGACGTTGTGGCTGGGCACCGAGGTCGCCATGCCCACGGCGATGCCGGTCGAGCCGTTGGCGAGCAGGTTGGGGAACAGGCCGGGGAATATCTCGGGCTCTTCCTCCTCGCCGTTGTAGGTCGGGTGGAATTCGACCGTGCCCTCGTCGAGCCCGGCCATGAGCTGGATCGCCGTGCGCGTCAGCCGCGCTTCGGTGTAGCGGTAGGCGGCGGCGTTATCGCCGTCGATATTGCCGAAGTTCCCCTGCCCTTCGACCAGCGGGTAGCGCAGTGAGAAGTCCTGCGCGAGGCGGACCATCGCATCGTAGACCGAGGCATCGCCGTGCGGGTGGTATTTGCCGATGACGTCGCCGACAACGCGCGCCGACTTCTTGTAGGCGCTGGTCGGATCGAGCTTGAGACCGCGCATCGCCCAGAGCAGGCGGCGGTGGACCGGCTTCAGCCCGTCGCGCAGATCGGGCAGCGAACGCGCGGTGATCGTCGACAGCGCATAGACGAGGTAGCGCTCGCTAAGCGCGCTGTCGAAAGGCGCATCGACGATCGCGTCGAAAGGATCGGGTTCGGTTGTGCTGACCATGAAGCAACGGCCCTAGCAATGCGGGCGAGCGGGCGGAACAGCCAAGGCGGGGTTTTCCGCCGCTGTTCGCCTAGCGCAGCTGCATATCGCGCGATTCGCCGGGGATATGGACCTCGATCCCGTCGAGCGCCGGCGTGAGAGCGATCTGGCAGGACAGCCGGCTGGTGCGGGTGACGCCGGCGGCGAGGTCGAGCATGTCCTCCTCGTCGGCCGAGGCGGGCTTCAGCTTGGCGAACCAGTCAGGCGCGACGACGACGTGGCAGGTCGAGCAGGCCATCTGCCCTTCGCAGGTGCCTTCGAGCGGCATGCCCGCGCCCTGGCCGACCTCGAGCAGCCGCGTGCCTTCTGCCGCGTCGACTTCAAGGCGCGCGCCATCGGCACTGATGAACGTTACTCGGACCACGTCAAACTCCCTGCGCCGCCGCTGCGGCGACGATCCGTGCGCAGGCATCCTCCAAATCCCCGGGCCGGGTATAACGTCCGAATCCGATACGAATAGAGCTTTTCGCTTGCCTGTCGGTGAGCCCGATCGCGCGCAGGACGTGACTCGGCCGCCCCGAGCCGCTGGCGCAGGCCGAGCCCGCCGAAAAGGCCAGGTCACGCAGGTCCGACATCAGCCGGGCGACGTCGAGGCCGTCCAGACGCAGGTTGAGATTGCCCAACCAACGCGACGCCTCGTTGCCGTTCAGTTGCCACCCGGCGAAGATTCTGCGCGCCGACTTCCACAGTTCGGCGACATGCGCGGCGTCCTCTTCCATTCGCGCCTTGGCAAGTACCGCGGCCGCGCCGAAGCCGGCGCAGAGCGCTGGACTCAAAGTGCCCGAGCGCAGCCCGCCTTCCTGCCCGCCACCGTGAATTAGCGGCGCCAGTTCGACCCCGTCGCGGATCCACAGTGCGCCGATGCCCTTGGGGCCACAGAGCTTGTGCGCCGACAGCGCGATCAGGTCGGCCCCCTCGGACGGCGCGAGCTTGCCCGCACCCTGGACCGCGTCACAGAGGAACAGCGCGCCGGCATCGTGCGCTGCGCGGGCGAGTTCTGCGACGGGCTGGATCGTGCCTATCTCGTTGTTGACCTGCATTACCGCGACGAGATCGGTGCCGGCGGGAATGGTCGTATCCTTTGGGACAAGGCCATCGCTTCCCACCTCGATCATCCGAACCCCCGCGCCACTGGCGGCTGCAGCGTCGAGAACGGCCGCATGTTCTATCGTAGAAACAGCGATCTGTGATGGTCTTCTACCAAGGATAGCGAGGTTCAATGCCTCTGTTGCGCTGCCGGTGAAGACCACCTGCCCGCCAGTCGGCAGCAGCGTTGCAACCTGTTCGCGCGCGAGATCGATCGCCGCGGCGGCAGTGCGGCCGGGACGGTGCGGGCTGTGCGGGTTCGCGAAGCCCATTGCCTCGGGTCCCGACAACCAAGGCAACATGGCCTCGCGTGCCTCGGGAGCGAGCGGCGTGGTGGCCTGGTAATCGAGGTAGATCATCCTGCTGCGCTCGCCTTGCCGGCGACTTCGGACCAAGCCGCTGCGAAGCGCTCGATCTCTTCCCCTGTCGTTTCCTTGCCGATGCTTACACGAATGACTTCAGAGGTAACCTTATCATCCAAAGCCATCGCCCCAAGCACATGGCTGGTGCGCAGCGAGCCCGACGAACACGCGCTCCCGGCCGAAACGGCAATGCCCATGCCGTCGAAGCGGATGAGTTGAGCGGCGGCGGACTTGCCGGGCATGCGATAGGCGCCGATCGTCGGGACTCGCGGCGACTCCCCGGCCACCACCTCACCGCCGGCGGCCAGAATCGACAGCTCCAATTGCTGCCGCAGTCGCGCCGCAGTGGCGAGCCAATCGCTGCTTTCCCCAAGCGCGGCGGCCATTGCCAGCACTCCAGGCAGGTTTTCGGTGCCGGCGCGGTAGCCGCGCTCCTGTCCGCCGGTCGGGCGCAGCATGGCCCAGTCACGGACGAGCAGCGCGCCCACCCCGATCGGTCCGCCGAACTTGTGCGCGGAAAGCGCGATCAGGTCGGCATCGGGCAGAGCGATCTTGCTTACGCCCTGCGCGCAATCGGCAAGCAACAATCCACCCGCCGCGCGGACCACCGCCGCGATCTCGTCGAGGGGCTGGATCACGCCGGTCTCGTTGTTCACCTGCTGCACCGTGACCAGCCCGCCGAGCGCCGCCGTGGACGGATCGACCAGCCCGCCGGAATCGACCGCTAGCCGCACCGCGCTTTCGGCATGGCGCAGGACCGCTTCATGCTCGACCGAGGAAACCGAGGCGAGCGGCAGACGGCAGCGGCTGATGGCCAGTGCCAGCGCCTCGCTGGCACCCGAAGTGAAGATCACTTCGCCCGTCCAGCCCAAGGCCTTGGCGATCCGCGCCCGCGCATCCTCGAGCGCCGCCCGCGCCCGCCGGCCCTCGGCGTGCGGGCTCGAGGGATTAGCCCATTCGGCGAATCCGGCGAGCATCGCCTCGCGCGCCGTGGGGAGCAGCGGCGTGGTCGCGGCGTGGTCGAGATAGATGCGTTCTGCCGGCATTTTCGTAATCATTGCTTTCGCTGCAACCCTTTCTATATAGCGCTCTCTTTCCAATCCCAGCCCTATCCGGCCCGGCGGCCTCGCAAGACGCGGGCGCCGCGGATGGGCTCAAGCAGAGCCAGTCGCCCATGCCAGCAGTCATCTTCCCCGGACCCGAAGGCCGCCTCGAAGGCCGTTTCCAGCCGGGGCCGCGCCCGCGGGCGCCCGTCGCCATGATCCTCCACCCGCATCCGCAGGCGGGCGGGACGATGAACGACCGCATCACCCAGGCGATGTACAAGACCTTCGTCAACCGCGGCTTCGCCACACTCCGCTTCAACTTCCGCGGCGTCGGCCGCAGCCAGGGCAGCTTCGACAACGGCATCGGTGAACTGTCCGACGCCGCGGCCGCGCTCGACTGGGTGCAGTCGATCCACCCCGAGGCCTCGACCACCTGGATCGCCGGCTACTCGTTCGGCGCGCTGATCGGCATGCAGCTGCTGATGCGCCGCCCCGAAATCCGGGGCTTCATCTCGGTCGCGCCGCCGGCGAACATGTACGACTTCAGCTTCCTGGCGCCCTGCCCCGCTTCGGGCATCATCGTCCAGGGCGTATCCGACACGGTGGTGACGCCGAACGCCGTGCAGAAGCTCGTCGACAAGCTGCGCACGCAAAAGCACATCACGATCCACCACGACGAGATCCCGCGCGCCAACCACTTCTTCGAGAACGAGCTCGACGAGATGATGCGCTCGGTCGACAACTATCTCGACATGCGCCTCTCGCCGGATTGCCCGATCAAGTGATCTGAGGTTCGGCGCTCCCGCGCATCGCGGGGCGCTGGCCTACTCCTTGGCCGCACTCACCAGCGACTGCCCGCTCTGGCCCGGCAGCGTCCAGATCGCGACGTTGACCGCCATGACAACGGCCAGCACCAGCATCAGCGTGACCTGCTTCCGCGAACCGCCCCTGCGCCACAGCCAGAAGGCGCCCACAATCAGCGCGAGCGTGGTCAACACCAGCAACGACAGAGCCAGCGACGCCATCAGATACGGTCCGCGTCGGCGTCGTTCTCGTCAGGGGTCAGGGTATTGAGCAGCATGCCCAAGCCGTCGAGCCCGCCGCTGCCTTCCGCGCCGCTACCGCCAGCGCGCGCGGTGATATAGCCGCCGACCAGCATCGCCAGCCCCGGCAGCACGCGCTCGCCCAGCGCCTGGTCGAGCCCCGCGTTGCGTTCCGCCTCTATCAGCACAGCGCGGCGCGCGACGTCGGGGCCTATGGCGAGATCGAGGATTGCATTACCGGGATCGGTCTCGAGCGGCCCGGGTCCCATGACATCGGCGGCCAACTGGCCGCCGCCTAGGGTGGTCAATTCATCGACAAGCGCCCGAACCCCCTCGTCGCCGCGGCCCGAACGATCGGCGACACGGCGCAGGCCACCCAGCAAGGCCGGCAAAAGCGCTTCGGCCCCCGCCGCCACTTCGGCCGGGCTGGCGCCAATCTGGCGCGATAGCGCATTGATACCCCCGCTGCGACGCAGCGTGGTCAGCCAATCCATTGGGTGCCCTCCTTGCCAGGCACTGATTATTCTTGCGACCTTTCCGAATGTCTAACTGAACAGGCGTCCCGTTGGATAGTGGACACCACATAAAAATTTAACGGTCGACCAGAAGGGGCGGAACCCGCCTGCGGACGAGTGCCCAGCCCATCGCCGGTCGATACGTCTGCGAACGCGCGGCGCTCAGCTCTTGCCGAACAGCCCCTTGGCCATGCCGGTGATGTCGTTGAGCGGATTGCCGTCGCCGTCGCGGTCGAGCATGCCGAGCAGACCTGAGGCCTGCGGATTGTCCTTGAGGATATTCGCGAATTCGCCAAGCGAGCCCTCGCCGCCGATATGCTCGACGATCTGGCTGAGAATGCCGGTATCGAGGCCGGTCTTGGCCGCGGCGCCTTCGATCGTATCGCCGGCTTCCTGGTGCGACTGGCCGAGCGCAGCGATCGCCTTCTCGGCGACCGACTTATCGAGACCGAGCTTCTCGGCCATGTTGCCGACGTCGACGTTCTGGCCGAACTGGCTGAAGATGCTGTCCAAAATGCTCATGGGCACGACTCCATTGGGGAAGCGCGATGATGCGCTCTCCGGCAGTGAGCGCAAGCGCCTTGTGGCCGCCCGCCGCGGAAGCCAGGGCGCTAGAGCAGGCTGGCGGCGATTTCCGGTTCGATCCAGCCGCGCCGCGCTTCGACAGAGAACAGCCGTTCGCGCGAGTAGAAGCGTAGCGGCCAGTCACGGGGCGCCATCGGGCTCTTGAGCAGGCCGTTCACCAGCGCGAGAAGGTCATCGCCCTCGCACATCGCCAGGAAGGCGCGCACGCCGCGAATGTAGAGTTGCGTGATCGTCTCGTGATAGCCCGCCGTGTCGGTGTTCTGTCCGCCCACGCTCTCGTTGAAGCGGCGGATCAGGCCGGGCAAATCGCGTTCAGGAAACACGTCGGGGCGTTCGATGATCAGCCAGAGGCAGGTCGAGAGATGTGCCTCGTGCGTCCAGCCTTGCTTGGGCAAGGCGCAGGCCAGCATAGCTTCGCCGACGCGCCGGATCTCGGCGGCATCGGCGAACAGTCGGATCGTGTGGTCGGTCACTGGAAAACTCCGGGACTGGAACGACCCGGAGTTTTCCGGATCAATCAGGCCGCGACGGGAGCCGCCTTGCGGACGCCCTCGTCGACATGGGCTTCGAACTCGGCAAAGTTCTCGATGAACTTGCGGACGAGGTCCTGCGCGGTCTTGTCGTACTCGGCCGGATCGGCCCAGGCGCCACGCGGGTCGAGCAGCTTGCTGTCGACGCCCGGGACGGCCACGGGAACCTCGAAGCCGAAATTCGGGTCTTCGCGGAACTCGGCATTGTTCAGGCTGCCGTCGAGCGCGGCGTTGAGCAGCGCGCGGGTGGCCTTGATCGGCATGCGCTTGATGCCCGGCATCGTCGCCTTGCCGCCTGACCAGCCGGTGTTGACCAGCCAGCACTTGACCCCGCCCTTGGCGATCCGCTCCTTGAGCAGGTTGCCGTAGATCGAGGGGTGGCGCGGCATGAAGGGCGCGCCGAAGCAGGTCGAGAAGGTCGCCTCGGGCTCGGTCACGCCGATCTCGGTACCGGCAACGCGGGCGGTGTAGCCCGAGAGGAAGTGGTACATCGCCTGGTCGGGCGTCAGACGCGCGATCGGCGGCAGCACGCCGTAAGCGTCGGCCGTCAGGAAGATGATGTTCTGCGGTACCGGACCGAGGTTCTTCTCCGAGGTGTTCGGGATGAAGTCGATCGGGTAGGAGCCGCGGCTGTTCTCGGCGAGCGAGGCGTCATCGAAGTCGAGCTGGCGAGTGACCGGATCCATCACCACGTTCTCCAGCACCGTGCCGAAACGCTTGGTCGTCGCGAAGATCTCGGGCTCGGCTTCGGCCGAGAGGCGGATCATCTTGGCGTAGCAGCCGCCCTCGAAGTTGAACACGGCGGTGTCCGACCAGCCGTGCTCGTCGTCACCGATCAGCGTGCGGCTGGCATCGGCCGAAAGCGTGGTCTTGCCGGTGCCCGACAGGCCGAAGAACACCGCGGTGTCGCCATCGGGGCCGATGTTGGCCGAGCAGTGCATCGGCATGACGCCCTTCACGGGCAGCAGATAATTCAGAATACCGAAGACGCTCTTCTTCATCTCCCCGGCATAGGACGTGCCGCCGATGAGAATCAGTTTCTCGGTGAAGTTGACCGCGATCACGGTCTCAGTGCGGCTGCCGTGGCGCGCAGGATCGGCGCGGAAGCTGGGCAGGTCGATGATCGTGTATTCGGGGACGAAGCCAGCGAGGTCGGCCTCGGTCGGACGTACCAGCAGCGTGCGGATGAACAGGTTGTGCCAGGCGAATTCGTTGATCACGCGCACGTTGACGCGGTTTTCCGGCTGCGAGCCGCCGAACAGGTCGGCGACGTAGAGCTGGTCCTTGTCGCCCAGCGCCTTGAGGAAGTCTTCCTTGAGGTTGGCGAAGTGCTCGGGCGTCATCGGGACGTTGGTCTTGCCCCACCACACGGCGTTCTCTGTCTCGGCGTCGCGGACGATGAACTTGTCCTTGGCCGAGCGGCCGGTGTGCTTGCCCGTGGCGACGACCAGCGGACCGTCGGCGGCAAGGCTACCTTCGCCGTTACGAACGGCGTGTTCGACCAGCGGGGCAGTACCGAGATTGGCGAAGATATTCGCCTTGGTGGTAATGCCCTGGCGATCGAGTGCGTAGCTAAGCGAAGGCGTGGTCAACGTCGTCTCCCGTAAGTGCGATCCCGGTCGCCGGACGTCAAACCGGCGTGTCGCGAATGGGTTGCAAGAATCGCAGCGCGCATAGTCGACGCGCCTCTTCCCGTCAAATTAGCCGGCATTCGCGACAGATAGAATAACCTTGCTGTCTGCAAGGCGCAATTTGCGCCAAGTTGTCAGCCGCGGCGCGAAGGGCTAACTCCCGCTTTGCCCACATTTCCCCGGGCATTCTGAGGATCCGCGCGAAAGTGACCACGGCCGAGCCGCCCGATTCCGATCCGCCAGCCGCAACCGGCACTGCCGATCCCAATGCTGCGCCCCATGGTGCGCAGCAATGCATCGCGCTGGTGGACGACGACCGCAACATCCTCACCACCGTTTCGATCTTCCTGCAGTCGGAGGGATTCGCCACGCGGGTCTATGCCGATGGCGAGACCGCGCTGAAGGCGCTGCTGGAGAATCCGCCCGACCTCGCCATCTTCGACATCAAGATGCCGCGGCTGGACGGGCTCGAGCTGCTGCAGCGGCTGCGCGAGCGCAGTTCGCTGCCGGTGATCTTCCTGACCTCGAAGGACGAGGAGCCCGACGAGGCGCTGGGCCTCGCCATGGGCGCCGACGACTATATCACCAAGCCGTTCAGCCAGCGGCTGCTGGTCGCGCGCATCCGCGCGATCCTGCGCCGCACCGAGCTGGTCCGCGCCGCGCCCGACGAGCCGGCCCCCGAAGGCCTGCCCGAACCGATCCATCGCGGCCGCCTGACGATCGATCCCGCGCGCCACAGCGTGACCTGGGACGGCAAGCCGGTGTCGCTGACCGTCACCGAATTCCTCATCCTCGAATCGCTCGCCATGCGCCCGGGCGTGGTCAAGAGCCGCAACCAGCTGATGGACGCGGCTTACAGCGACGACATCTTCGTCGACGACCGCACGATCGACAGCCACATCAAGCGGCTGCGGCGCAAGTTCCGCGGGGTCGATTCGGAGTTTGGCGCGATCGATACGCTCTACGGCGCCGGTTACTCCTTTACCGATGGCTGACGGCCCGTTGAAGACGGTCGGGCACACAGATGCCTGACAGCGAGGCCTCGGCCGAACGGCTGTTCTGGTCGCGCCGGGTCTCGCTGACGACCCGAATCCTCGCGGTCAACGTCATCGCGCTGGTCCTGCTCGCGGGCAGCCTGTTCTACCTCGATTCCTACCGCAACCGGCTGATCGCCGAACGCTTCGGCCTTGCGCGGGCCGAAGTGCAGATCACCGCCGAGGCGCTGGGCGGGCTCAACCGGACCAAGCGCAAGGCGTTGCTCATGCGGATCGGCGCCGAGCAGAAGCTGCGGCTGCGGCTCTATGACCGCAAGAACGTGCTCGTGGCCGACAGCTTTGCGCTGGTCGGCCCCGCCTTCACTTTCGCCGATCCGGGCAAGCAACCCTGGTACATGGAGACCGCGCGGGCCATCGACCGCGGTGTCGACATCCTGGTCGGGGCGCCGCCGATCCCCGACTACCGGGAATCCGAGGAGGGCGACGGCAGCGCCTGGAGCGAAGTCGGCGAAGCGCGCGCCGGCAAGGTCACGGTGATGCGCCAGTGGCGCGCGCCCGACCGCACTCCGGTCATCACCGCCGCCGCGCCCGTGGGCGAGAAGGGCGACGTGCTGTTGACCATGCGCAACGCCACCGACATCACCCAGAACATCCGCGACGCGCGCCAGACTCTGGCGATCGTCGTCGGCACCGCGCTGATCGTGTCGATCCTGCTGTCGCTGTTCCTCGCGCGCACGATCATCCAGCCGCTGCGGCTGCTGGTGCGCGCGGCGATCCGCGTCCGGCTGGGCCGCGACCGCGAGGTGGTGGTGCCGCGCCTGCCCGAGCGCCGCGACGAGATCGGCATGCTCGCGCGCGCCATCTCCGACATGAGCGCGGCGCTGCGCCAGCGCATCGATGCAGTGGAAAGCTTCGCCGCCGACGTCGCGCACGAGATCAAGAATCCGCTGGCGAGCCTGCGCAGCGCGCTCGAATCGACCGAGCGCGTCACCGACCCCGACCTGCGCCGCCAACTGCTCGACATTGCCAGCCACGACGTCAAGCGGATCGACCGCCTGGTCACCGAGATCGCTGACGCCAGCCGCATCGATGCCGAGCTCAGCCGCACGACCTTCGAGCCGGTCGACATGGTGAAGCTGGTCCTGGCGCTGGTCTCGGCCCGCGACAGCCGCGGGGTCAACGGCGCGACCCGGATCGAGGTGACGCACCGCGGCGCAGGCACCTGCTACGTCCCCGGCGACGCCGCGCGGCTCGAACGCGTGCTCGAGAACCTGTTCGACAACGCCGTGTCGTTCTCGCCCGATCCCGGCACGATCGAGGTCGACATCCTCTGCGACGACGAGCACGTCGGCATCGCCGTCTCCGACCACGGCCCCGGCATCGCCGAAGACGCGCGCGAGAAGGTGTTCGAGCGGTTCCACTCGCTGCGCCCGGCCGGCGAGGACTTCGGTAGTCACAGCGGCCTCGGCCTCGCCATTGCGCGGACCATCGTCGAGGCGCATTACGGCACGCTCTCGGCCGAGAACCGCAGCGATGGCCAGCCCGGCGCACGCCTGATGATCGATCTGCCCGCCTGGGAGACTGTCTAGATGGACGCGCACCAGGCGACCTGCGTTGTGATCGGTGCGCGCGCGATGCTGATCGAAGGCGCTCCGGGCTGCGGCAAGTCGAGCCTGGCGCTGGCGCTGATCGACCGCGGCGCCGTGCTGGTTGGCGACGACGGCGTGCTGCTCGAACCGCGCGGCGAGCGCCTGGTCGCGCTGCCCCATCCCAACACGCGCGGCCTGCTCGAAGTGCGAGGGCTCGGCCTGCTGACCTTCCCGGTTTGCGACGAGGCACCGGTCGCGCTGGTACTCGTCCTCGACCCCGACGCGCCCCGTTTTATCGAAAGCCCCGAAAGCACCACACGGGCCGGTATCGAACTACCGCTGCTGCGCCTGACGCCCGATAGCCAGGTTCAGCATCTCAAGGCCGAGCTTGCGCTGGAGCGCTACGGACTTGTCTGAGGTCGCAGGCTCACCTGCGGTTAAGTCTCAGCGCGGTACAGTCCCGCCTTTCCCCTTCCCTTTCTGCGGTGACGAGCACAGATTACCAATCGATGACCAGCGAGTCCGACGATAGCGGCAATAGCGACGCCCTTCGGGGCCAACCGCGTCAGCGCCTCCTGCTGGTCACCGGTCTCCTCGGCGCGGGCAAGACGACCGTGCTGCGCGTGCTCGAAGACCTCGGCTGGGAGGCGCTCGACAACTTTCCGATCCGCTTGCTCGAACGGCTGATCGACACCACTACGCCTGCCATCTCCGATCAGCGTCCACCGCTCGCGATCGGTTTCGACACGCGCACGCGCGGGTTCAATCCGCACGACATCATCGAGCGGGTGAAAAAACTCACCAAGCGCCACGACCTCGAGGTTACGACACTGTTCCTCGACTGCTCGGGGCGCGAGCTCGAACGGCGCTACAACGAGACACGCCGCCGCCATCCGCTCGCCGCCGACATGCCGGTGGCATCGGGCATCGCGGCCGAGCGCGAGCTCCTCGAACCGCTGCGGCGCTGGGCCGACAGCGTGATCGACACCACGCCCTATGCGGTCAACGAGCTGCAGCAGGTGATTCGCGAGCGTTTCCAGCCCCGCGCCACCCGCGCCTTGACGCTGACGGTCTCGAGCTTCGGCTTCTCGCGCGGCATGCCGCCGGTCGCCGACCTGGTGTTCGACATGCGCTTCCTCGACAATCCGCACTGGGACGACAAGCTGCGGCCGCTGACCGGACAGGACGCGGCGGTAGGCGAGCATATCCGCCAGGATCCCGCCTTCCCCGAGGCTTACACGCGCATCCGCGACCTCATCCTGTTCCTGCTTCCGCGCTACGAGGCGCAGGGCAAGGCCTATGTCCATATCGCCTTCGGCTGCACCGGCGGGCGGCACCGTTCGGTCTTCGTTGCCGAGCAAATCGCCACGGCCTTGCGCGACGCGGGTTTTTCCCCCACATTGCTGCACCGCAACCTGGGTTCACGGGCGGCCGACCTTCTCGAAGGGGCGACGGCATCGTGAGAAAATACAACGCATTCCAGGCGGTTTCGCAGGGGCTTCGGAGCGCTAATTCAGCATGATCGGGATGATTCTCGTCACCCACGGCAATCTTGCCGAGGAGTTTGTGAATGCGATGCAACATGTCGTCGGCCGTCAGGAGGCCGTGGCAACCGTCTGCATCGGCCCCAACGACGACATGGAACGCCGCCGGCGCGAGATTGCCGCGGCGATCAAGCAGGTCGACAGCGGCGAAGGCGCCATCATCCTGACCGACCTGTTCGGCGGGACCCCGTCGAACCTCGCCATCTCGCTGATGCAGGCCGGCCGCGTCGAAGTGATCGCGGGCATCAACCTGCCGATGCTGATCCGCCTGGCCAAGGCGCGCGAATGCATGTCGGTGCGCGACGCCGCGATCGCCGCACGCGATGCGGGGCGCAACTACATCACCATGGCGTCGGAATATCTGGGCCAGCACGCATAACAGGCGACTGGCACCTGGGAGCAGCATGCATGAGGGAGCACGCATGATCGCGGTCAAGGAAACTATCCAGATCATCAACCAGCGCGGCCTGCACGCCCGGGCGAGCGCCAAGTTCGTCAACATGGTCTCGCTGTTGCCCGACGGCCTCGACGTGCGCGTCAGCAAAGACGGCACCGAAGCCGCAGGTGGGTCTATCCTCGGCCTTATGATGCTCGGCGCCGCCAAGGGCGACGCGATCGACATCGCCGTCTCGGGCGAAGGCGCCGAAGCGGCGCTGCTCAAGCTCGCCGGGCTGGTCAAGGACGGCTTCGGCGAGGATTGATCCAGGGCCACCTCGCGCCTAGGCCCACCCCATGCACCGCACCATCACCGGCTTTTCCAACCCGACGGTAAAATTCCTCCGATCGCTGCGCGAGAAGAAGCACCGCAAGCAGGAGAAGCGCTTCCTCGCCGAGGGGCTGCGATTGCTGACCGACGCGCGTGAGAGCGGCAGGCTGCCCGAAATGCTGGCCATGGCGACGAAGCGCGAAGCCCACCCGCTGCTCGATGCGCTGATCGCCGACGTCACCGCCGCAGGCGGCGAAGTGCTGGAGATGGACGAGGAAATCCTCACCAAGGTCACCGGCAAGGACAACCCGCAGGCCGTCGCCGGTGTCTTCGCCGAATTCGACACGGGCCTGGAGAACCTCGACCGCAGCAAGGCACCGATCTGGCTGGTCGCCCAGGCGCTGCGCGATCCGGGCAATCTCGGCACGATGCTGCGCACCGGCGATGCTGTGGGCGCGGGCGGGCTGATCCTGATCGACGACTGCGCCGATCCCTTCTCGGTCGAAGCGGTGCGCGCTTCGATGGGGGCGGTATTCACCCAGAGCATTGCCCAGGCTCGCTGGGAGGACTTCATCGGCTGGCTGCGCGCCGGGGACGGCCAACTCGTCGCCGCCTCGCTCCGCGATTCCACCGACTACCGCACCGCGCCTTATGCGAGTCCCTGCTTCCTCATGGTGGGCAACGAATCGCGCGGGCTGCCCGCCGAGTACGAGGACGCCTGCGATCTGCGCGTGACGATGCCCATGCTCGGCCGCGCCGACAGTCTCAATGCCGCGGTTGCGGGTGCGGTGCTCGCCTACGAGGCGCTGGCGCACCTGCGGTGGAAACCGTAAAACCGCTCGCATCGCGCTATCGGGCGCGTGGACAAAGGAGCCGGCCCATGCGTCAGGTCTTACTCCCCCTCGCCTCTCTTGCCCTTCTCGCCGGTTGCACGACGACCGAAGCCGGTACGTCCACGCCTTCGCTGGGCGACTCCGAATGGAAATTCACCGCGATTGACGGCGCCCCGCCGGTCGGCGAAGCGACACTGTCGTTCCAGGGCGAGCGGCTCTCGGCCAATGCCGGCTGCAACCGCATGGGCGGCACCTGGCGCAGCGAAGGCGGCAAGCTGGTCGCCGGGCCGCTGATGGCAACCAAGATGTTCTGCGAGGGCAAGATGGACCAGGAACGCGCGGTCAGCGAACTGCTCGGCAACAGTCCGGACCTCGAGCTCAGCGCCGACCGGATGACGCTGAAGAACACCGCGCACTCGGCTGAACTGGTGCGCAAGTAGCGCGCTTCAGTCGCCAGCAACGAACGCCGTGATCTCCCAGCTATCGCCCGTACGGTTGGCAAGCAGGCGGTAGTCGAGCATCGAGCGCAGCTTGTCGGTGGCGACGTAGCCCTTCGCCCCGCTGCCTACGACCTTGACCTGCTGCAATGGCTTGCCGGGCAGCAGGCCCTTGTCGAGCGTCACGATATCCCACGACAGCTGCTGCTTGGCAGCCGATCCGGTATCGGCCGCGGCACGAAGCGGTACGTCGGCGCCCATGACGATCATCGCCGAATAGGAATCGACGTCGCCATAGTCCTGCGCGAAATACCAGGGGATCGTCAGCCCGCCGCCCTCCGATGCCGCGCAGCCGAGCGGTAGCAATTGCGCGAGTTCGTTCATCGCTTTGCCGTCGGGCGCTTTCAGCGCGGCGAGGAAGCGCTTGCGCCCGTCCTCGCCGGCAAAGCCGAGGCGGATGTCGGGGCTGGCCATCGCCGCTACGGCATCGGCGTCGCGGGCCTCGACCGCGGCGGCGAGTTTCTCGCGGAACGCCCGCGCGCCGGGCAGCTCGCGGCAGGCGTCGCGCGGGGCATATTTGCCCTTCTGGCGCGGCTCAGTCTGCCGGTCGAGCCAGAGCGAGGCCGCCTTGGTCGGATCGGGATCGGAGGCGGTTACGGTTGGGACAGGAGAGGCGGCTTCAGATGTAAGGGCAGCGTCGCTACTTGGCGGCGCCTGGGGCGACTCCGACTTCGAATGGCATCCGGCCAGCAGCGCCAGAATCACCCAACCGCCCAGATACCGCATGATATGTTCCCCCGGTGCTATTCGCCTTCGGTATCAACCAGCAGCGGTACCGCCGGTTCCAGAGTGCCGTCAGCCGCTGACTCCGCGTAACGCGGCGCGCTTTCGATCAGCGGCACTTCCTCGATCTCGCGCTTGCCGATCTCGATGTGCTTGTCGCGCAGCTTGCGGCCGGAGGACAGCACGTTGCGCTCGAAGCTGCCGACGAACTTGTTGTAGTTGTCGACCGCGCTACTGAGCCCGGAGCCGACGCGCTTCATGTGCTCGGCGGCGACCGCAAGGCGGTCGTAGAGCTCGCCGCCCATCCGCCCGATCTCGCGCGCCTCGCGCGCCAAGCCGTCCTGCCGCCAGACCTGCGCGACGGTGCGCGCGATCGCGACGAGGTTGGTCGGCGTCGCCAGCAGCACGCGGTTGCGGAAGGCGAAGTCCCAGAGCTCGGGGTCCTTTTCGAGCGCGGCGGCGACGAAATGCTCGCCGGGAACGAACATCACGACATAGTCGGGCGCGTCCTCGAACTGGCTCTGGTAGGACTTGGCGCCGAGCGTCTGGACGTGGTTGCGCATCGAGGCGACGTGCTGTGCCATGGCCGTATCGCGGACCAGATCGTCCTGCGCCTCGAAGGCCTCTTGGTAGGCATTGAGCGAGACCTTGGCGTCGATCACCAGCACCTTCTGGCCGGGGATCCTGACGATGGCATCTGGCCGCAGCCGGCCATCGTCGGTGTCGATCGAATGCTCGGTGACGAAATCGGTGTGCTCGGAAAGACCGCACTGTTCGAGTACGTTCTTGAGCTGCTGCTCGCCCCAGCGCCCGCGCGCCTTGGGCGCGTTGCGCAGCGAATTGCCAAGCCGCGCGGCCTCGGCGCGGACCTGCTCCTGGCCGACGCGCATGCCCTCGATCAGGCCGGTAAGCTGGCCGAAGGAATCGACGCGCTTGGCTTCGAGCGCGGTTACCTGTTCCTCGTAGCTCTTGAGCCGGTCGCCGACCGGCGCGAGCAAGGCCTTGAGCCGCTCCGCGCTCTTTTCCTCGGAAACGGTGAACCGCTCCTGCGCGCGTTCGAGAAAGGCCTTCTGCGCGCCTTCGAGCACTTTGGTGCCCGCGGCTTCGAACTCCTTCTTGAGCGCTTCCTGCGCTTCCATCAGCAGTCGCTGCTTCTCGTCGAAGTTCGAGGCGTTGGCTTTGAGTGTGGCGAGTTCCGCACGCAAAGCCTCACGCGAGGAACGCAGTTCCGGCAGTTCGGCGGCGAGGCGCTCGGCACTGTCAGCGCGCGTGGAGGCGGTAGCGAGTTGCCCCTGCAACGCGGCATTGCGGGCGCTCGCCTCGGCCAGTTCACCGGCCAAGGCATCGGCGCGGGTCGCGCGTTCGGTGGCGCCGGCTAGTTCGGTGATCGCGCGACGGAACTTCTCGTCGATCTCACGCGCCTCACCGTCGCGGGCGAGAAAGCGCTGGCGCCATTCGGCGACCGGCCGGCCCCCGAGGAACCAGCCAAGGCCCAGTCCGATGACGAGTGCGACGATGGCGAAAAGAGTGGCTTCCACGGCAAGATCCCATTTGGAACGAAATGGGAACCTAACGCCACTGCCTCTGCAAAACAACCGTCGCCCCTGCGAAGGCAGGGGTCCAGCCGACTTATCCACGATCGGAAACGGCGGCCCTGGCGCGCCAGCTTATCTGGGCCCCTGCCTTCGCAGGGGTGACGGGCCGGGTATCGGTGCCGAAATCAAGCCGCCTTGCGCAGCTTTTCCAGCTTCTTGACCGCCATCTGGCGCTTGAGGCGCGAGAGGTGGTCGATGAACAGGATGCCTTCGAGGTGGTCCATCTCGTGCTGTAGGCAGGTCGCCATCAGGCCGTCCATCGCCTCTTCGTGGACCTTGCCGTCGACGTCCTGCCAGCGCGCGCGGATCGTGCTCGGGCGTTCGACGTCGGCGTAGATCTCGGGGACCGAGAGGCAGCCTTCGTTGTAGACGGTCAGCTCTTCCGAGGGATCGAGGATCTCGGGATTGATGAAGACCCGCGGTTCCTTCTTGGTCGGCTGGTGCGTGTGCTCGTGGCCGCCATGGGCGGTGCAGACTTCGGGCTCGGCATCCGGGTCGTCGGGCTGGAGATCGATCACCAGCACGCGCAGTGGCACGCCGACCTGGATCGCGGCGAGGCCGATGCCAGGGGCGTCGTACATCGTCTCGAACATGTCGGCGACGAGCGCCTTGAGTTCGTCGTCGAACGCTTCGACGGGCGCGGAGACCTGCTTGAGGCGCGGGTCGGGAATCTCGAGAATTTCGCGGATGGCCATGAGGGCCAGATAAGTGCGGGGCCGGAAATCGTCAACCGGATCGGGGGGAACCCCTCATCGACGCCGGACGTTGCCCTTCAGACCCGGGGGCTCAACCGAGGAGAGGCCGCATGACCGCCCGCACCGACACCATCCGCAAGCTCGAAACCCGCTTCTGGCAATCGATGGTCGACAAGGACCTCGAAACCGCGATGGAAATGATCGCCGCCGAATGCCTGATCGCCGGCCCGCAGGGCACGATGCGCATCGATCCCGAGACCTACGGCAAGATGACCCGCGAGGGCCAGTGGACGCTCAAGGCGTTCGAGTTCGACGATCTCGAAGTGGTCTTCCCGACCGACGACGTCGCGGTGGTGGCCTACAAGGTCCACCAGACCGGCGACATGAAGGGCGAGAAGATGGACCTGCGCTGCGCCGACACCTCGACCTGGGTGAAGCAGGATGGCGATTGGAAGTGCTCAGTGCATACCGAGACGATCCTGGAGGACCGCGCCAAGCCCGACTAGCCTACGGGCCGCCGCGCCCTGAGCGCCTGGGCAAGCGTGCCCTCGTCGAGATAGTCGAGCTCGCCGCCCACCGGCAGGCCGTGGGCGAGCTGGGTGATGCGCACGGGCAAACCTTCCAGCCGCTCGGCGATGTAATGCGCGGTGGTCTGGCCTTCGAGCGTGGCGTTCATCGCCAGGACGACCTCGTCGATCCCGCCTGCGGTGACCCGTTCGATCAGGCTGCCGATCGTCAGGTCCTCGGGCCGCACGCCGTCGAGCGCCGAGAGGCGTCCGCCGAGGACGTGATAACGGCCGGTGAACAGCCGCGCGCGGTCGAGCGCCCAGAGGTCGGCGATGTCCTCAACCACGCAGAGCGAGCGCTGGTCGCGGCGCGGGTCGGCGCAGATGCCGCAGGGGTCGGTGGTATCGACATTGCCGCAAGTGTGGCACTCGACGAGCCCCTCGCGCACGGCTTCGAGTGCGCCGAGCAGTTGGACCAGCGCGGTCTCGCGCCGCTTGATCAGCCAGAGCACGGCGCGCCGCGCCGAGCGGGGGCCGAGCCCCGGCAGGCGCGACAGGGCGGTGGTGAGCGTCTCGATCTCTTGCGATGCCATCTACCCTATCCTCTAGCCGCTTAGCCTGAGCTTGTCGAAGGCCCGTTCTTCCTTTTTGCCGCTGCAAGAGTAAGGACGACCCTTCGACAGGCTCAGGGCGAACGGGATCAAGACAGTGCGCGTCATCTTCATGGGAACGCCCGATTTCGCCGTCCCGGCATTGGTCGCTCTGGCCGAGGCCGGGCATGACATCGCCGCGGTATACAGCCAGCCGCCGCGCCCCGCGGGCCGAGGCAAGCAGCTCCAGCCCTCGCCCGTCCAGCGCGAGGCCGAGGCGCGCGGCATCCTCGTGCGCCATCCGGTCTCGCTGAAAGGCGCCGAGGAGAAGGCCGAGTTCGCCGCGCTGAAGGCCGACATCGCCGTGGTCGCGGCCTATGGCCTGATCCTGCCGCGTGAGATCCTCGATGCGCCGAAGCACGGCTGCCTCAACATCCACGCCTCGCTGCTCCCCCGCTGGCGCGGCGCGGCGCCGATCCAGCGCGCGGTGCTGGCGGGCGACGCCGAGACCGGCGTCTGCATCATGCGCATGGAAGCCGGGCTCGACACCGGACCGGTTCTGCTGACCGGCCGCACGCCGATCGACCGCAAGAGCGCGGGCGATCTGACCGAGGAACTGGCCGCAATGGGCGGCAGCCTGATGCTCGAAGTGCTGAGCGACCTGTCCGAATATCCCGAGGTGCCGCAGCCCGAGGACGGCGTGACCTATGCCAGCAAGATCGACAAGGCCGAATCCCGCCTCGATTTCAGTGCCCCCCGCCGAGCAGGTAGAGCGCCAGGTGCGCGCCTTCTTTCCCATGCCGGGCGCGTTCTTCGAATTCGAGGGCGAGCGCTTCAAGGTCATCATGGCCGACCTGGTGGAAGGCGGTGGCTGGCCGGGCAACGTGCTCGACGACAAGCTGACCATCGCCTGCGGCCGCGGCGCGATCCGGCCCACGCGGATCCAGCGCGCCGGCAAGCCGGCCATGGACACCACCGAACTGCTGCGCGGCAAGACGATTCCCACGGGTTCCTACCTGAAGTGACGCGCTTCGCGCTCACCCTCGAATTCGATGGCGGTCCCTTCATGGGCCTGCAGCGGCAATCGCACGGGCCCTCGGTGCAGCAGGCGGTCGAGGAGGCCGTGCTCGCGGTCACCGGCGAGACCGTCGTCATGCACGCCGCCGGCCGCACCGATGCCGGGGTGCACGCGCTGGCCATGCGTGCGCATGTCGACATTGAGAAGGACTTCGCCCCGTTCCGCCTGCAGGAAGCGCTCAATGCCCTGCTCCGCCCGGCCCCGATCGCAGTGATCGGCTGCGTGGTGGTGCCCGGCGACTGGCACGCGCGGTTTTCCTGCATCGGCCGCTCCTACCTCTACCGCATCGTCAACCGCCGCGCGCCGCTGACGCTCGATCGCGGCAAGGCCTGGCAGGTCGGCGGCCCGCTCGATGCCGAGGCCATGCACCGCGCCGCGCAGGCGCTCGTCGGCCTGCACGATTTCACCACGTTCCGCTCGGTCAATTGCCAGTCGGCGAGCCCGTTGAAGACGCTCGACCGGCTCGATGTACGGCGCGAAGGCGAATGCATCCTCGTCGAGACCGCCGCGCGCAGCTACCTGCATCATCAGGTCCGCTCGATGGTCGGCTGCCTGGTCCTCGTCGGGCTCGGGCGCTGGACCGAAAGCCGCATCGCCGAGGCCCTCGCCGCGCGCGACCGGCATGCGCTGGGGCTCAATGCACCGGCCGACGGACTCTACTTCACCGAGGCCCGATACACGGCCGGGTGAACGCCAGGTTACTCGGCGGACACGCGTTTTAACCAGATAATAGGGAGTTTTGTCTATCCGCCCGCAGCGACTTCGGTCGCATGACAAGTACCAGCCGTCGGTGAGCGCGCTGGAACAGGGGGGCAAACTGGATGGCCAACCTTTCCCGGCCAGGGCACGAACTGATCGCGCAAACGCCGCTGAGCCTGCTGTCGCTGACGCAGCATCACGTCGAGCCGCACGAGGAGAACTGGTTCGCCCGCTGCCGCGCCGACTATCTGCGCGCCTTTCCGCTTTCTCTGCTCGAAACGGTGCGCCTCGCACTGTTGCTCCTGCTGGTGGGGCCCAAGACCAATCCGATCTTCACGATCATCACCGTCATCGGCTGGTGCGCCGTCATGGCAATGCAAGGTTCGGTGCTTCAGAAGGAGTCGGCGCCGGGCTTCGACGAGAAGCTGGCGCTCAAGAACCGCTTGAGCGTGATCCGGCTGCGCGTGGTGTGGTGGTTCGGCGCCCTGCTCGCCGCGATGCTGGTCGCTCCGGTCGAAAGCCTGCACGGGCTGGTCGCGCTGGGCGTGGCCATGATGATGATCGACGGGCTTTCGGCCATGTCGCTGCCCCATCTCGGCCTCGGCGCCAGCGCCACCGGCGCGGTCGCGATCGCCGTCGGCCTGGCCGCGCGCGAAGGCTGGGATGCCGCCCCTGTCACCGTGATGGTCTGGGTGCTGGCCTGCTTCATGCACTGGTCACTCTACAACCTCTATTACATGTTCGCGACGCGGCGCATCCGCACACGGCGGCTCAGCCAGTCGAACGAGACAATCCAGCTGCTGCTCAACCAGTACGACGACGAAGGCAGCGACTGGCTCTACGAGATCAACCGCAGCTTCCAGATCTACAACCCGTCGCAGCGCTTCTGCGATGCCTGCGGGCTGACGCGCGAGGCGCTCCAGGGTCTGTCGCTGATCGAGCTGCTGTCCGAGGCAGCCGAGGCCGCCGACCTGCGCGAACTGCTCGAAGAAGGCCGCGCCTTTCGCAACGTCGTCGTGCCGATCCGGGTCGACGGCGTCGAGCATTGGTGGTCGATGAACGGACGCCCGGTCGTGCGCGACGGCGAGACGATCGGCTGGCGCGGCTTCATCGCCGATATCAGCGCGGCCAAGCGCGCCGAGGCCAAGGTCGCCTTCATGGCGCACTACGACGTGCTGACCCAGCTGCCCAACCGCACGCTGTTCAACGCCACCCTGACGCGCGCTTTCCACCGCAATGCGGGGACCGGCGTCATTGGCCTGCTCTATGTCGACCTCGACCACTTCAAGGCGATCAACGACGGCCATGGCCACGCCGCGGGTGACCGCGTGCTCGTCGAGGTTGCGCGCAGGCTCGAGGACGCCGTGCGCCCGCGCGACATGATCGCGCGGCTGGGCGGCGACGAATTCGTCATCCTGATGAGCGATCTGGACGCGCCCGAAGCCGGCCTCGCCGTCGCCGAGCGCGTGCTCACCGCGATCGGCACCTCGATCGAGATCGACGGGCAGATCATGCCGATCGGTGCCTCTATCGGCGCCGCATTCGCGCCCGACGATGCGGACACGGGCGACGAACTGCTACGCGCCGCCGATCTCGCCATGTACGACGCCAAGTCGCGCGGCCGCCGCGGCATCTCGGTGTTCGACGCCGCCATGCAGATCCAGATGCAGGAGCGCCGCACGCTCGAGCTCGATCTGCGCGCCGCGATCGTGCGCGGCGAACTGGAGCTGCACTACCAGCCGCTGCTCGACATCAACACCGGCGTCACCGCCGGCTACGAGGCGCTGCTGCGCTGGAACCACGCGACGCGCGGGCTCGTCTCGCCGGATGCCTTCATCCCGATCGCCGAGGAGACCGGCGTCATCGTCGAGATCGGCGAATGGGTGATCCGCACCGCGCTTGCCGAAGCCGCGACCTGGCCCGAGGATCTGACTGTGGCGGTCAACATGTCGCCGGCGCAGGTCAAGGACGGCAACCTGCTGTCGGTGGTGGTCAGCGCGCTCGCCGCCAGCGGCGTCCCCGCCGGCCGGCTCGAACTGGAAGTCACCGAGAACCTGCTCATGCAAGAATCGGAGGACATCCTGGCAACGCTGCACAAGCTGCGCGGCCTCAGCGTGAAGATCGCGCTCGACGATTTCGGCACGGGCTATTCCTCGCTGAACTACCTGCGCAGCTTCCCCTTCGACAAGATCAAGATCGACCGCTGCTTCGTCTCGGAACTCGCCGAGCGCGAGGATTGCCAGGCGATCGTGCGTTCGGTCATCAGCCTCGCCAACGAGCTCAAGATGACGACCACGGCAGAGGGTGTCGAAGTCAGCGAACAGCTCGACGCACTGCGCCGCGACGGCTGCACCCAGGCGCAGGGCTTCCTCTACAGCCGCGCCCGGCCGGCGAGCGAACTGGTGTTCGACAAGGGCAAGTCGAGGAAGGCCGTGAACGAGTGACGCAAATTCCTCCCCGAGCTTGTCCTCGGGAAGGAATTTTCTATCAGGCCTTCGCCACGACGCTTTCGGGCAGGTCGGTGCCGAACACGCGCTGGTAGTATTCGGCCACCAGCATCCGCTCGGTCTCGTCGCACTTGTTGAGGAACGAGAGGCGGAAGGCGAAGCCCGGATCCTTGAAGATCGCGGTGTTCTGCGCCCAGGTGATGACCGTGCGCGGGCTCATCACGGTCGAGACGTCGCCGTTGATGAAGCCCTGGCGGGTCAGGTCGGCGACCTTGACCATGTCGGCGATCTGCTTTTCCGGAATGCCCGTCGCCTTGGCCGAGACGATCTGCGTCTCCACCGCCTGCGGCAGGTAGTTCAGCCCGACGACGATGTTCCAGCGGTCCATCTGGCCCTGGTTGATCGCCTGGGTGCCGTGATAGAGCCCCGAAGTGTCGCCGAGGCCGACGGTGTTGGCCGTGGCGAACAAGCGGAAATACGGGTTCGGGCGGATCACGCGGTTCTGGTCGAGCAGGGTCAGCTTGCCCTCGGTCTCGAGCACGCGCTGGATCACGAACATCACGTCGGGGCGGCCGGCGTCGTATTCGTCGAAGACCAGGGCCGTGGGTGTCTGCAGCGCCCAGGGCAGCAGGCCCTCGCGGAACTCGGTGACCTGCAGGCCGTCGCGCAGCACGATGGCGTCGCGGCCGATCAGGTCGATACGACTGATATGCGCGTCGAGGTTGATGCGGATGCAGGGCCAGTTCAGCCGTGCCGCCACTTGCTCGATGTGCGTCGACTTGCCCGTGCCGTGATAGCCCTGGACCATCACGCGACGGTTGAAAGCGAAGCCCGCGAGGATCGCCAGCGTCGTGTCCGGATCGAAAACGTAGCTGTCGTCGAGGTCGGGCACGCGCTCGTCTGCCTCGGAAAAGGCGGGCACCTTCATGTCGATGTCGATGCCGAAAAGATCGCGCACGCTGACCTCGCGGTCGGGCGCGGCAAGACGGGTGGTGTTGGTAGAAGTGTCAGTCATCGCGGCGAACGCCTATACGCGCCTGCGCGGTGCTGCAATAAGCTTTGCCGGTAATTGCAGTTGTTCGGAGGCATTTCGTGCAGGTTTTCGGTGGCTTGATCTCTCCTTTCGTCCGCAAGGTGTGCCTCGTGGCGGCGCAGAAGGAGGTGCCGTTCGAACTCGTCCTGGCAAACCCCGGCAATGCGATGCCCGAATTCGTCGCTGCCAGCCCCTTCGGCAAGATCCCGGCGATCAAGGACGGGGACTACGGCCTCTGCGATTCTAGCGCGATCATCGCCTATCTGGAAGCCAAGCATTCGGCGCACCCCGTCATTCCCGCCGAAGCCGAGGCCCGCGGGCGCACGGTGTGGTTCGACGAATTCGCCGACACGATCCTCGCCCGCTCGATGCAGAAGATCCTGTTCAACCGCTTCGTCGGGCCGAAATTCATGAAAGTGGAAGGCAACGAAGCCGAAGCTCGCGAGGGTGAGGCCGAGCTTCCGCGCCTGTTCGCCTACCTCGAAGGCGTCGTGCCGGCGCGCGGCTGGCTGGTCGGCGAGACGATCACGCTCGCGGACCTGGCGGTCGCCTCGGTGCTGCGCAGCCTGCGCTACGTCAACTGGGAGCCCGACGCGGAAAGCTATCCGCGGCTTGGGGCCTGGTACGGCAAGGTCCGCGAGACATCCAGCTGGCAGCAGATCGCCGCGATCGAGGACGCGCCGCGGGTTAAGCGTCAATAGATCTTCTCTGGCAGGTGGAAGCAGTCGATATAGGCTAGCGCCGCGTCGCGGTTGCCGGTGAAGATCAGCCCTGCGACAGCCAGTTCCTCGAACGAAACCTTGCCATAGACCGCCGCCGCGATGGGCGAGGCGGCCGGCGCCTCGAAGACGAAATCGGGCGCTTCGATCTCACCGCGCTCGGCGCGCAGCTTGCCGTCCTTCACTTCGACGAAGAAGCGGTCGTGACCAAGCCGGATGGCCCCGGCGATGTCGAGCCCCCCTGCCCGCGACCCATCGAACATCGTGCGGAAGCTCAGCATCAGCGAGGCCGGCGAGAGCGGCAAGGTCGGGTCGTGATCGGGCGAGGTTGCGGCCCAGCGGCCGAGTTCCTTGATCGCGTCCTCCGACTTGTAGCCCCATGCCGTCAGCTCATAGACCTGCGCCGAGATCGGCGGCGGCAGCTGGCGGCGCTGGACGATCTTGGCGCGCTCCATCCCTTCGAGCCGTTCGGTCAGCACCTTGGCGCTGATTCCGGGCAACCCGGCCCGCAAGTCCGAAAAACGTCGTCCTCCGAACATAAGCTCGCGTACAATCAGCAGCGACCAGCGTTCCCCAACAAGTTCGAGCGCGAAGGCGGTCCCGCAGGCGTCATCATACCATTTGCCGTGACGCTGAGTAGGTTTAGTTTCTTTTTGTAACTCCATGGTTGCTTTTTGTAACTCGACTCGGCATCACAATGCAAGAGCGATTCGCACGGCCCCAGGACTTGAGGCCCCAGCGCTTGAGGAGGAGAGACGAGATGACCCGCATGATTTTCGTGAACCTGCCCGTGGCCGACCTGCCGAAGGCGATGGCCTTCTACGAGGCGATCGGCTTCACCAATGAACCGCGCTTCACCGACGAGACCGCCGCCTGCATGGTCCTGTCCGAAGCGATCCACGTGATGTTGCTGACCCATGCCAAGTGGCAGACCTTCACCACGCGTCCGATCTGCCCGGCCGGCAGCAGCGAAGTCTCGCTCGCGGTCAGCTGCGAGTCGAAGGACGAAGTGAACCGCCTGATCGAGATTGCCGGCACGCATGGCGGCACCGCCGACATCAACCCGCCCGAAGATCACGGCTTCATGCTCCAGCGCAGCTTCGCCGATCCCGACGGCCACGTCTGGGAACCGATGTGGATGGACCCGGCCGTCGCTGGCGGCGACGCTCATGTATCCGAAGCCGAGGCATCTGCCTGAGCTATCTTCAACCGAATGCCCCAAGGAGAAGAACCATGCCCGACCACGCCGACATCGTCATGCCCGCCCTCGCCCCGCACATCGTCTGTGACGGTGCCGCCGATGCGATCGAGTTCTATAAGGCCGCTTTCGGCGCCGAGGAGATGATGCGCATGCCCGGCCAGGACGGCCGCCTGATGCATGCCTCGATCATCATCAACGGCGCGGTGATCATGATGGTCGACGAGAACAAGCAGTTCGGCATGCTCGGCCCCAATTCGCTCGGCGGCACGCCGGTGACCTTGCACCTCTCGGTCGCCAATGCCGACGAAGCCATCGCCCGCGCCGAGAAGGCCGGCGCGACCGTGGCGATGCCCGCCGCCGACATGTTCTGGGGCGACCGCTATGGCCAGGTGAAGGACCCCTGGGGCCACATGTGGTCGATCGCGCACCCGCTGAGCGACCGCCCGATGGGCGAGGAAGAGCTGCGCGCGGCGGCCCAGGACGCGATGTGCGGCCAGCCGCAGAGCTGACCTCAAGCTGATTTTCGACCAGGGAGAACGATCATGCCGCTCGATCCCAAGGCAGATACCGTCGTCTCGGCGCTGAAGAACACACCCGCGTTCACGCACGGCCTCGTCCGCGACCTGCGTGTCCGCTGGGCGCTCGAGGAGATCGGCCGCGCCTACCGGACCGAGCTCTACGAAGGCATGGTCCCCCGTCCCGACGACTACCGCCGGTGGCAACCGTTCGGCCAGGTTCCGGCCTTCGACGACGGCAAGGTCCGCCTGTTCGAAACCGGCGCGATCCTGCTCTACCTCGGCGAGCAGGACGAACGGCTGCTGCCGCGCGATCCCCAGGCCAGGGCCGACGCCACGGCCTGGGTCTTCGCCGCACTCAATAGCGTCGAGCCGATGATCATGCAGCTCGCGCGGCTCGACATCTTTCAAGCCGGCGAAGCCTGGACCAGGGAAGCGCGGCCCAGCACGGTCGCCTTCATCGAGGGACGCCTTGCCCGCGTTACCGAGGCGCTGGGCGACGAGGAATGGCTGGCGGGCCGCTTCTCGGTCGCCGACATCATGATGGTAACCGTGCTGCGCAACCTGCGCAGCACGCCGATCGTCGCGGGCTTTCCCAGGCTTGCCGCCTATCAGGCGCGAGGCGAGGCCCGGCCGGCTTTTCACCAAGCATTGGCCGATCAGATCGCCGGGCTCGGCGAGCCGGTCAAACTCGGGGAACCGGCCTAAGCTTTCTGCCCTTTCAAACCTTATCCAAGCGAAGACGAAGGAGCTTCCCGATGACCTACATTGAAGGTTTCGTGATCGCCGTACCGACCGCGAACAAGGACAAGTTCATCGCCCACGCCAACTATGGCGACCCGGTGTTCCTCGAGCAGGGCTCGACCCGCATCCTCGAATGCTGGCAGGAAGACGTCGCCAAGGGCCATACGACCGACTTCTTCGGCGCGGTCGACGCCAAGGAAGACGGATCCGTCGTGTTCAGCTGGCTCGAATGGCCGAGCAAGACCGCACGCGAGGCGATGAACGCCAAGATGGATGAGCTGGTGAAGAACGACGAGCGTTTCGATCAGGCCAAGAACCCGATGCCCTTCGACGGCATGCGGATGATCTACGGCGGCTTCGAGGCGCTGGTCGAGGAAGGCGAGGCGATCGCCAACCCTTATGTCCAGGGCTTCATCGTGCCCGTTCCTGAAGGCAACAAGGAAGCCTACCGCAAGGCCGCGATCGGCATGTGGGAGATCATGAAGGACTACGGCGCCAGGCGCGTGATAGAAGCCTGGCAGGACGACGTGTCCCACGGCAAGCAGACCGACTTCTTCCGCTCGGTAAAGGCCGAGGACGGCGAGATCGTGGTCTTCTCGTTCATCGAATGGGAATCGCGCGAGGTCTGCGACGGCGCCCACGACAAGATGATGCAGGACCAGCGGATGAAAGACTTCGAGCAAACCTTCGAAGGCCAGCAGCCGCCGTTCGACGGCAAGCGCATGGTCTATGGCGGCTTCCGCCCCGTCGTCGAAATGAACCGCGAACGCGTAGGAGCCTGATCATGACCAATCCTGTCGGCAGCTTCATCTGGTACGAACTGATGACCAGCGATCCCGATGCCGCGGCGAAGTTCTACGAGCCGATCGTCGGGTGGAAGATTTCCGCGCATTCCGATCCGGCCTCGGCCGCGGGCGGCATGGACTACCGGATGATCGAGCGCAGCGACGGCGGCATGGCTGGCGGCGTGCTCAAGCTCAACGATGACATGGTCAAGGGCGGCGCGCGGCCCTGCTGGCTGGGCTATCTCTACGTCACCGATGTCGACGCGACCGTGGCCGCGGTGGTCGCCGACGGCGGCAAGGCCTTGATGCCGGGAATGGACATCGAGGTCGGCCGCATCGCCATGATCGCCGATCCGCAGGGCGTGCCGATCTACGTCATGACCCCCAAGCCGCCCGCGGGCAAAGAGGACATGTCCAGCGACGTCTGGGACCGCGATGCACCGCAGCGCGTTTCGTGGAACGAACTCTACACGCCCGATCTCGCAGCGGCCAAGGCCTTCTACGGCAAGCACTTCAACTTCGAATTCAACGAATCGCTGCCGATGGGGCCGATGGGCGACTACTGCTTCATCGACGTCGGCGGGAATCGCGTAGGCGCGATGATGCAGAAGCCCGAAGCCGTGCCCGTCGGCCTATGGAACTACTACATCCGCGTGCCGGAGATCGACGCCGCGGTGGCCAAGCTCCAGGAGCTCGGCGGCCAGGTGTTCAACGGGCCGATGGAAGTGCCCGGCGACGACTGGGTGATCAACGGCATGGACGCGCAAGGGGCGATGGTCTCGCTCTGCGGCAAGAAAGGCAGCTAGGCATGGCCGACTACACGTTCTTCACGAACCCGATGTCGCGCGGCCAGATCGCCCGCTGGGCTCTGCACGAAGTCGATGCCGACTACGAGCAGGTCCTGGTCGACTGGAAGGACAAGCCGGCCGCCTTCCTCGAGGCCAATCCGATGGGCAAGGTGCCGACGATCGTCCACCACCTCGATGACGGCGACGAGGTCGTCACCGAGGCGGCGGCAATCTGCCTCTACCTCGCCGAAATGCACCCCGAGGCCGGGCTGCTGCCCAACGAGGCCGAGACCGCCGACTACCTGCGCTGGACCTTCTTCGCCGCGGGCCCCGTCGAGCAGGCGATCACCAGCCGCGCGCTGAAGTACGAGCCTTCGCCAGAGCAGGAGCCGATGGCTGGCTGGGGCAATTTCGACCGGACGATGGACACGCTGGAAGCGCACCTGTCGCAGACACGTTTCATCTGCGGCGACCGTTTCACCATGGCCGACGTCTATGTCGGCAGCTCGGTGGATTGGGGGCTCAACTTCGGCATCCTGCCGCCGCGCGAGGCCTTCGTCGCCTATGCCGAGCGGATCCAGGCCCGGCCGCGCTACAAGGCCGCCAAGGCGGTCGACAACGCGCTGATCGGGGAGATGAAGAAATGAGTGGCTCCAAACAAATCGGCCCCAAGAACCTCGTCTGCCTGTGGTACGAAGGCGGCGCCGAAGAGGCCGCGAACTTCTATGCGGCCACTTTCCCCGACACCAAGGTCACCGGCGTCCACCGCGCGCCGGGCGACTATCCCGACGGCAAGGAAGGCAATGTCCTGACCGTGGACTTCACGGTCATGGGCATCCCCTGCATCGGACTCAACGGCGGCCCCGTGTTCAAGCAGAGCGAGGCCTTCTCGTTCCAGATCGCGACCGACGACCAGGCAGAGACCGATCGCCTGTGGAACGCGATCGTCGGCAACGGCGGCGAGGAAAGCCAGTGCGGCTGGTGCAAGGACAAGTGGGGCCTCTCGTGGCAGATTACCCCGCGCCAGCTCACCGAAGGCATGATGGACCCCGACCCGGCAGCCTCCAAGCGGGTGTTCGAGGCGATGATGGGCATGAAGAAGATCGACGTCGCCACGATCGAAGCCGCCAGGAGGGGCTGAGACCACGCCCCACGCCCGGCGCAGAATCACCGTGCGCTCAGCCTCATGGAACCGCTATGGCGCGCGCTGGACACGACGTCCGTAGGGCGCGGGGCGTCTTCCCCAAAAGTGAACTACTAGAAACACAGGGATTTATCGGATGCTTGCACTCTACGGCCACCCCTTCTCCTCGTACACATGGAAGGCGCTGATCGCGCTCTACGCCTACGAGATCCCCTTCGACTTCCGCGTGGTCGACGCCGATCATCCGGAGAACGGCGAATTCGTCGCCGCAGCCGGGCCGCTGGGCAAGTTCCCCGTGCTCAAGGACGGCGACAACGTCCTGTTCGAATCCACCGCGATCATCGAATACCTCTCGCAGCGGCATCGCGGCGAAGGGCTTCTGCCCGAGGACGCCAGCGCCGCGCTGGGCGTGCGGATGCTCGACCGGGTGTTCGACAACTACGTCATGAACATCATGCAGATCGCGGTGAACGAGGCGATCCGCACCCAGGGCAAGCCCGATCCCGCCGCCCTGGCCGACGTCCGTGCGCAGCTGACGCGGACCTATGCCTGGCTCGAGGGCTGGCTCGAATACTATCCGCCGATCGACCACATCACGCTGATCGAATGCTCGGCCGCGCCATCGCTGTTCTATGCCGACTGGGTCCACCAGATCGGCGACGAATTCCCGCGGCTCAAGCACTGGCGCGCCCACCTGCTGAGCCTTGAGCCGATCGCGCGCTGCGTCGAGGATGCCCGCCCGTTCCGCCCGTTCTTCCCGCTCGGCGCGCCCGATCGCGACTAGGAGAAGCCCATGCCGGCCCAGCTCAACCACACGATCGTCTGGTGCAGCGACAAAAAGCGCTCTTCGGCCTTTCTGGCCGAGATGCTGGGCCTGCCGGCTGCCGTGCCTTTCGCGAATTTCCTGGTAGTCCCACTGGAGAATGGGATCTCGATGGACTTCATGGAAAAGGAAGGCCCGATCGCGATGCAGCATTATGCGTTCCTCGTCAGCGATGCCGAATTCGATGCGGGCATGGCGAAGATCGCCGAGAAGGGCCTGACCTACTGGGCCGACCCGGCGCGTCAGGGGGGTCAACCAGATCAACCGCCACTGGGGCGGCCGCGGGGTCTATTTCGAGGACCCCGACGGCCACTTCCTGGAAATGATCACCAAACCCTACGGATCGGAGGAGGATCTATGAGCCCCAACGGCACTGATACGGCCAACGAACTGTCCGTCACCCGCTTCATCGCGGCCGAACCCGCCAAGGTCTGGGACATCATGGTCAACCGCACTGAGGAATGGTGGTGCCCGAAGCCATGGCGAGCCGAAATCGACGAGCAGGACCGCCGTCCGATGGGCGTCTGCAACATGACCTTTTACGGCCCCGACGGCGAGCAGAGCCCGCAGAACGGCATCTACCTGGCCTACGAGGAAGGCAAGCGCTTCGTCACCACCGACGCGGTGACCGCGGACTTCGAGCCCAGCGGCCCCTTCATGATCGGCATCTGGGAAATCGAACCTGAAAGCGACGGCACCCGCTACACCGCCCGCGCTCGCCACTGGAGCGAGGAAACCCGCAAGCAGCACGAGGAAATGGGCTTCGTCGAAGGCTGGGGCGTCTGCGCCGACCAGCTCAAGGCGCTTTGCGAAGCGGATTGACGCCGCATTCGGTTCGCCGGTGCGAACTCTCATTCGGTGCTGCGAGGATCAGCCGTTGACGAATCAAGTGGGCGGCTGTTCACTTAGGGCGAGAGGAACGCCCGAATGGAAACAGCAGACATCGTCGACATCTACCAGCTGGAAGCCTTCTGCCACCACGCCGTGGACCATGAGGACCAGAGCCTGCTGCCGCTCGTCTTCACCGAGGACGCGCGGTTCGACGGGCGCGATGCGGGCGGCAACGGGCCGCTGTGCGAAGGAATCGAGGCGATCCAGGCCTTCTTCGCGCTCGGCAAGCCGCCCCACCCCGCCGCGCACCACATGACCAATTGCTACGTCTACGAGCAGGATGGCCACGTCCGTGTGAAGATGAAGTGGATGGTGCCCGATCCCGCCACCGGCCAGATGATCGGCGGCGTCAACGACGACTGTGTGATCCGGACTTCCGCAGGCTGGCGCATCAAGGAGCGCGTCGCGAGGCTCAAGTATCCGGCGCAGGGGTTCGCCCCTCAGGGAGCCGGTCAATGAGCGCGCTCGAAAAATATGGCCCCTGGGCGGTCATCACCGGCGGTTCGGACGGTATCGGCGAAGGCTTCGCCCGGCTGCTTGCCGGAGCGGGGATCAATCTCGTTCTCGTCTCGCGCAGCGAGGCCAAGCTCTCGGCGCTGGCCGACGCGGTACGCAGCGACTTCGCCGTCGAGGTGCGCACCTTGCCGCTCGACCTGTCCGAGGAAGGCGCGATCGAGGCGATCCGGAGCGGAACCGCGGACCTCGAAGTGGGTCTGCTCGTCTGCAACGTCGGCGCCGTGTTCGGCGCCGGCCGCTTCCTGCGCAGCGAACTCGCCGATATCGAGAAGACGATGCGGCTCAACAACTGGAGCCACGCGACGCTCTCGCACCATTTCGGGCGACCGATGCTGGAGCGCGGTCGCGGCGGCATCGTGCTGATCGGCTCGATGGCGGGCAATGCCGGCGGCGCCTCGACGGCGCTCTACGGTGCGGGCAAGGCTTTCGCGCAGATCTTCGCCGAGGGCCTGTGGTCCGAGGTCAAGAGCAAGGGGATCGACGTGCTCTACGTCGTCGTCGGCGCGGTCGACACGCCCAAGCGGCAGAGCCTGGGCATCGAGGATTCGCCCGACCAGTTCGTCGCCGATCCGGCCGAAGTCGCGCGCGAGGCGCTGGAAGCGTTGCCCGAAGGACCGGTCCTCGTGCCCAAGCACCTGGCGGAGGACTTCGCCTATTTCAGCGGCGCCCCGCGGCGCGAGGCGGCCGAAGCGATGACGGCGATGCTCAAGGGTTTTCCCCGCAAGAAGGGTTAGAGCGCAACCAGCTTCAACCGAACCACTTGTCGTCATCCCGGGCTTGATCCCGGATCCCGCTGCCTGTCGGCCTCGCGGCTAAAGCGGGCCCCCGGATCAAGTCCGGGGTGACGAGATTCGGCAATCTGAGATGATCATGTCTAGGCGAAAGCCGCAGCCTTGCGCAGCAGCTGATAGGCTTCGACTACTTCCTGCAACCGCGTCTCGTAGCCGCGGTCGCCGCCGTTGCGGTCGGGGTGGAATTTGCGGACGAGCTCCGAATAGCGGCTGCGCAGCGCCTTGCGGTCGGAATCGAGCGGCAGGCCGAGCACGTCGAGCGCGCGCCTCTGTTCCGGCGATACGACGATGCCGTCCTGGCGCTGTGCGGGTTGCCGCGCCCTGACGTGCGCCCTCGCCCGGCCGCTGATCGCTTCGAGCGGATCGGCGAAATCGGCCCAGCGCGGCGCGGAATCGATGTTGCCGTTGGGCCGGAAGGCACGCGTCTCGCGCTCCCAGCCGTGGAGCGGCGATTGGGCTTCGAGGATCTCGTCGGCAGTCATGCCCGCGAAGAAGTCGTAGCCCGAATTGAAGGCACGGACGTGGTCGAGGCAGAACCAGCGATAGTCGCCCGGTCCGTCGAAGCCGGGCGCGCGTTCGCCTGGCGCGCGGAATTCGCCCACCTCGTCGCAGTCCGGCGCATCGCAGGACCGCTGGGTCTGGTGGCGTCCATGGAATCGGTCGTGTCGCACTGGTGCCAGATGGCAATAGATCGGCTAGAAGCCAAGATATGAACGGACCACTTGCCCAGGAAATCAGCCAGCTCCTCATCGCGGCCTTCGCGCCGACGAGCCTGGACATTATCAACGACAGCGCCAGTCACCACGGCCACGCCGGCCACGACGGCAGCGGCGAATCGCATTTCACCGTGGCGATCGAAAGCGCGGCGTTCGCGGGCGTGTCGCGCCTCGAACGCCAACGCATGGTCAACCGCGCGCTCGGCGACATTCCGGGACAGCGCGTCCACGCGCTCGCGATCAAGGCGAAAGCGCCCGGCGAGTGAACGAAGCGCCTCGACGCACGAGGCGCACCGCGCGCATCCTGCTGCTCGGCCCTGACGACCGCCTGCTGCTGTTTCGCTACCTGGCCGAGGGATTCGATCCGTTCTGGATCATGGCCGGCGGCGAGTGCGATCCCGGCGAAGACTATCCCGAGGCCGCCCGGCGCGAGCTGCGCGAAGAGACCGGGATCGACGCCCAGCCGCTTGCCCTCGGCATCACGCGCGAGGCGAACTACGTCTATGCCGGCGAGCCCGTCCGCGCGGTCGAACATTTCTTCGTCCATCGCACCGACGCCGCAGCGATCGACACCAGCGGCCACACCGAGCTCGAACAGCAGGCGATGCAGGAGCATCGCTGGTTCACGCGCGTTGAGATCGGCGACTGGCCCGAGACGATCTACCCGCTGGAAATCCTCGATCTGATCGAAAGGGCGCTCGATTCGGCTTGAAGGAGCAATCTGCGTGAAACCCTACGACTTCTGGTACTGGACCGGCATTCCCGGCCGCGGGGAGTTCGTCCGCCTCGCGATGGAAGCCGCCGATATCCCTTACCGTGACCGTGCCCGCGAAGAAGGCAACAATGCGCTGAGCCGGCATCTGGAGGGCATGAAGCAGCCCGCTTTCGCCGTGCCGCTGCTCGAAGGCCACGGCGTGACGGTGGCGCAGACCGCGAACATCCTGCTCTATCTGGGCGAGAAACATGCCCTCGCACCGCAGAGCCTTTCCGGCAGGCTCTGGGTCCACCAGCTTCAGCTCACCATTGCCGACGTCGTCACCGAAGCACACAACGTCCACCATCCGATCGGCGCGAGCCTTTACTACGAGGACCAGAAGGACGTCGCCAAGCAGGCGGCTAAAGGGTTCCGCGAGGAACGGATTCCCGCCTTTCTCGACTACTTCGAACGCTCGGCCGGCAACAGCGGCTGGCTGGTGGGCGACGCCTGGACCTATGCCGACACGTCGCTGTTCCAGCTCGTCGAAGGGCTGCGTTACGCCTTTCCCGAGCGAATGAAGGCATTGGCCAAGGACTACCCAAAGGTCGCAGCCCTCGCGGAACGTGTCGCGGAGATGCCGCAGCTCACGGACTATCTTGCCAGCGAGCGCCGACTGGCGTTCAACGAGCAAGGAATCTTCCGCCACTATCCGGAGCTAGACGGACCATGACAAACCCCGTCATCCAGACCATCACGCCGGTCACGCACGATCTCGGCGCATTTACTGTCCGCCGGGCGATCCCTGCGCCGGCGCGCAAGATGGTCGGCCCTTTCATCTTCGTCGACCAGTTCGGTCCGGCGCATCTGCCTCCGGGCCAGGCGATGGACGTGCGGCCGCATCCGCATATCAACCTGGCGACGGTGACTTGGCTGTTCGAGGGCGCGATCGACCACCGCGACAGCCTCGGCACTTTCGCGACGATCCGTCCCGGCCAGGTCAACCTGATGACCGCGGGCAGCGGCATCGTCCATTCCGAGCGCAGCCCGGCCGAGGAGCGCCCGGCCGGCCCGCGCCTCTACGGCATGCAGACCTGGCTCGCCCTGCCCGACGGGCGCGAGGAGATCTCCCCCGCATTCGAGAGCCGCACCGGCCTGCCGCTGATCGAAGACGGACATGCCATCGCCCGCGTGATCATGGGTACGCTCTGGGGCCAGACCGCGCCCACCACGCAATATGCCGAGACGATCTACGCCGAGATCGTGCTGGGCGCCGGCGGGGTGCTGCCGATCGACAGCCAGGCCGACGAGCGGGCGGTGATGCTGGTCGGCGGCGAAGCCGAGGTCGATGGCATGCCGCTGGCCCTCTACGAGCTGACCGTTCTGGCCCCCGGCGCGGTGTTGACGCTCCGCTCCAGCGCCGGCGGCCGTGTAATGCTGCTGGGCGGCGAGGCCTTCAACACGCCGCGGCACATCTGGTGGAACTTCGTCAGCTCCTCGACCGACCGGCTCCAGCAGGCCGCGCTCGACTGGCGCGAAGGCCGCTTCCCCAAAGTGCCCGGCGACGACCAGGAGTTCATCCCGCTGCCCGAGGGCAAGCCGAAGATCGTCTCCTACCCGTGAACGACCATCCGCATCATCCGACGCTGCTGCGCGCGCAGGGCGAAGGCCATGCCCGCGTTGGCTATTTCGAGCTGTTCTTCGACCTCGTCTATGTCTTCGCGATCACGCAGCTGTCGCACAACCTGCTCGAGCATCGCGACTGGATCGGCGCGGCGCAAACCTTGATCCTGTTCATGGCAGTGTGGTGGGCGTGGATCTACACGACCTGGGCGACCAACTGGGTCGATCCCGACCACGGCGCCAACCGGCTGGTACTGGGCGCAGGGATGATCGCCAGCCTCGTCATGTCGAGCGCGATCCCCAAGGCCTTCGAAAGCGCGGGCATGGCCTTCGCGGTCGCCTATGTTCTGCTGCAGGTCGGCCGCTCGCTCTATGTCTCGTGGGTCTGCGGCGAGTGGCAGCGCGACGACAACTGGGGACTGGTCCGCGTGACCATCTGGTTCACTGCCTCCGCTCCACTCTGGCTGATCGGCGGCGCGGCCGATGACCCGGTGCAACGGATGGCCTGGTGGACCGCCGCGCTGACGATCGAAACCGTGAGCGCGCTGGTATTCTACGCTGTTCCCATCCTCGGCCGTTCGAGCGCCGACGATTGGGCGATCGCCGGCGGCCATATGGCCGAGCGCTGCGCGCTGTTCATCATCATCGCGCTCGGCGAAGGCGTGCTGATCACCGGCGCGACTTTCGGCCAGCTTGTCGCACAACCGGTGACGATCGCCGCCTTCCTCACCGCCTTCCTCGGCTCCTTCGCCATGTGGTGGGTCTATTTCGACGTCGGCGCCAAGCGCGGGGCAGAACACATCGAGCATCACGAGCACCCGGGCATCATCGGCCGCGATGCCTTCACCTACTGGCATATCCCGATCGTCGCCGGGATCATCCTGATCGCCGTCGCCGACGAACTGACGCTCGCCCATCCGCTCGAGCCCGTACACGGCGACTTCCTGCTGGTGACCGCGGGCGGCATGGCGCTGTTCCTGATCGGGGTGATGACCTTCAAGCGCATCAGCAGCGGCAAGGACTGGTTTCCGCCCTCGCATATGGCCGGGCTCTGGCTGGTCGCGGCGCTGGTGCTCTGGGGCTGGCTGGCCCATCCGGCAACGCTGCACTTCTACATGGGCTCGACCGTGATCTTCGGGTTTGTCGCCCTGTGGGAATGGGTCAGCTATCACGGCGGCTGGATCGAACGGATGGAGCGGCGCGGCTGGTGGCTGGGCCGGATGCTGCGGCGCTATACCGAATGGCGGATCGCTTCGCTGGAAAAGCGGCGCGCCCGCTGACACGGCAAGGGAGGCATCCGGATCAGCGGAGCCTCCCTCCTCGTTTCCCTCACGCCAATATGGCGGGCTTGAGCAGGTCACTCATGCCGACCCGGTGCAGCATTTCCGCCCGCACCCGGTCGAGCACCGCGAAACCAACATCGGCGCCGTCCTCGCTGGGATCGTAGTGGACCCGGAACGGGCGCTGGCCGAAGGGCATGTCGACGACTTCGACGATCCGCTCCGCCACACCCGAAACGTCGGCATCGTCGGGCACGATCGCGGCGAAGGCTTCCTGGATCTGCGCGCCGAAGCCCTGGTAGGGTCCGGCCTCGTATTCTGCGAGCCGCGCGGCGTCGGCAGGGCTGCCCGAGTGGGCGAAGTGATTGGTGCCCTTGGTGAAGGCGCCCGGCACGACGATCGTCGTCTCGATGCCCCAGCGCGACAGCTCGCGGGCATATTGCACCGCCAGCGCATCCATCGCCGCCTTGGCCGCGAAATAGGGCGACAGATAGGGCGGCGTGCCGCCGGCCGAGCTGCTGCTCGACACCCAGACCAGCAAGCCCTGCTTCGCCGCGCGCATGACCGGCAGCGCCGCGCGGTTGACCCGCTGCGTGCCGAGCACATTGACGTCGTACTGCTGGGCGAACTGTTCGGGGGTGAAGCTCTCGGCTGGGCCGAACATCATGTGCCCGGCGTTGTGGACGAGCACGTCGATCCGGCCGCTCTCGGCGACGATTTTGGTGACCGCGGCTTCGGCGGAGGCTTCCGACTGAACGTCGAGCTCGATCGGACGCAGGTCGAGGCCTTCGATCGCGGCCATCGCGGCAGCGTTGGCGGCATTGCGGCCGGCGACATCCCGCATCGAGGCGTAGACGGTGTGACCAGCGCAGGCGAGTGCCTCGGCGGTCAGTCGGCCGAAGCCGCTCGACGCACCGGTGATGAGGATGATCTTCTTGGTCATGATACTATCTCCTGATTTCGTGGAATTGAGCGGAGGTCAGATGATGCCGCCGTTGGCGCGCAGGACCTGGCCGTTGATCCAGCCGCCGTCGGGCCCGGCGAGGAAGGCGACTGCGGCGGCGATGTCTTCGGGCTGGCCGAGCCGTTCGAGCGGGGCCGCCTTGGCGAGCGTGTCGATCACGGCCTGCGGCTTGCCGTCGAGGAACAGCGCAGTGGCCGTCGGCCCGGGCGCGATGGCGTTGACCGTGATGTTGCGGCCGCGCAGTTCCTTGGTCAGCACATGGGTCATCGCCTCGACCCCAGCCTTGGTGGCGGCATAGACGCCGTAGGTCGCGGGACGGAGACCGACCACGCTCGACGACAGGTTGATGATCCGCCCGCCTTCGCGCAGCCGCTTGGCGCCCTCGCGCAGCGTGTTGAACACGCCCTTGAGATTGATCGCGATCTGGCTGTCGAACAGCGCGTCGTCGCTTTCGGCCAGGCTGGCCAGCATCATGACGCCGGCGTTGTTGACCAGCACGTCGATGCCGCCGAAGGCCGCCTGGGCCGCGTCGAACATCCGCGCGACCGAGGCCGCATCGCTGACGTCCGCTTGCGCGGCGATGGCCTTGCCGCCGCTCGCCTCGATCTGCGCGACCAGCGCCTCGGCATCGGCCGCACGACCCGCATAGTTGACGACGACGGTGAACCCGTCCGCCGCCAGCCGCTCGGCGATCGCTGCGCCGATGCCCCGCGAGCCACCCGTGACGATCGCCACCTTGTTCGTATTGTCCTGCATGGTCTGTCTCCATTCGAAGCCGCCAACCCCGGCGACGAAAGGAACATGACACCTATCGTTATACAGATAATCGCTCTATAATCGGCAATACTGTTCTGATTTATCGAACAATGAGGACGTGATGGACCGGCTTGATGCCATGCGGCTGTTCACCCGGGTCGTCGACCGTCGCAGCTTCACCCAGGCGGCGCACGACCTCGACCTGCCTCGCTCCACCGCTACGCAGGTCATCCGCCAGCTCGAGGAGCGGCTCGGCGTGCGGCTGCTCCAGCGCACGACGCGGACGGTCCGCCCCACCCTCGACGGCGAGGCATATTACCGGCGCTGTCTGGCCATTCTCGATGATGTCGAGGACGCCGAGGGCGCGTTCCGGGGCGCCGTGCCGCGCGGCATGCTGCGGGTGGAAGTCCAGGGCTCGATCGCCCGCCACTTCCTGCTGCCCGCCCTTCCGCGATTCCTCGACGCGCATCCGCAGATCGAAGTGGCGATGAGCGAGAGCGACCGCTGGGTCGATGTCGTGCGCGAGGGTGTCGACTGCGTGCTGCGCTACGGCGCGCTGCCCGACAGCGATCTCGTCGCGCGGACGGTCACCAAGCTCGAGCGTGTGACCTGCGCGACGCCGGCCTATCTGGAGCGCTTCGGCGTGCCCCAGGCGCCGCGGGACCTGGCCGGCCATTTCACCGTCGGGCTGCGCTCGCTCACCACGGGTGCCGTCACGCCGTTCGAATTCGCCTCGCCCACCGGCACGACGCGGATGGAGGTACCGATGCGGCTCTCGGTCACGGGGACCGAAAGCTACCGCGATGCGGTGCTGGTCGGCGTCGGTATCGCTCAGTTGCCCACTTTCCATATCGAACGCGATCTTGCCGAGGGACGGCTTGTCCGGGTGCTGGCCGACTTCCCCCCTCCCTCGGCTCCGGTTTCAGTGCTCTATCCGCGCAGCCGTCAGCTCTCGCCGCGAGTGCGGCTGTTCATCGACTGGATCGTCGAGCGCTTCGCCGGTTATGCGGCGTCGAACCACTCGGCCCATGCGCCGTGAGCGTGAGCCGCGGCGATGAGCCGCGGCTCTTCGCCGCCCGGCCAGTAGCGCACGCGCAACCCGTGGCCCAGCAGCGTGCGATCGGCTTCCAGCTCGACCCAGGCCAGCGCGCGGCCTTGCGTCGCCTTCGCACCCCAGGCCGCCATGGCCGCGACGATCTGCGCCTGCTGATCCTCGGGCACATATTGCCAGACGATCGAATGCATCAGCATGCGTGTCGTCCCTTCGGCCTGCGGCAGGGCGAGCTGCTGCTCGACGAAATCGGCCGCATTCATGTGCACGAGATCGGGCTTCTTCGCCTTGGCCGCTGCGATCGCGGCTTCGAGGCGTTCAAACCGCACGGTGTGCTCGGGCCAGGTATAGGCTTTGAGGCGCATCGCCTGCTCGGGAACGGTCAGGTCGATCGGTGCGACGTCGCAGCCCTTGAGCGATGCGATCGTGATCGCGCTATCGGGCGGCGACTTGCCGCGCCATTCGGGCACGAACCGCATCGCCGGCTCGGCCGGCCCGACCTTCACCCCGCCCAGATCGTAGGCATAGCGATCGAGCATCAGGTTGATCCCGGCGCTCGATCCGATCTCCAAGCATTCGAAGCGCGGCGGCAGGCCTTCACCCGCCAGCCACAGCATCGCCGCGACGAAGCCCCACGACCGCCCTGCCTCATTGGTCTGCGGGGGACCGTCGAGCCAAGGCATCAGGAACGCCTCGTGCTCGCGCACGGCCCTGGCGATGATGGCGTGGTCGTCGGCCGGCTCGCCGGCATAGATCGGCGCGAGTTCGGGCGCCCGGCCCGACAGTTGCAGCGCGTGGAGCCCGCCGGCGGAACGCAGCGGCACCGCATCGCCCAGCGGTCTTCCCGGCCAGTCACGGATCCGCGCAACGAAGGCGCCGGGCTCGGGATCGTCGAGCAGGCCGGCGACCGCGGCCACGATCCGCGCGGTGATCGTCGCATCGTTGCTGCGGCAGTAGTCGACCTGGTTCGCATAGGCCTGCGCGACCGAGCGGTTGTCTGCGTGGCCCGTGGCCGAACGCGCGGAATGATCGTCCTTCATGTTGCCCTTTCGCCTGCCGCCGCCTACATGCGCGGCCTTATGCAGAAGCCGCTCACTTTCGCCGTGCCCAAGGGCCGCATCCTCGACGAGGCGCTGCCACTAATGGCGCGTGCCGGTGTCGTGCCCGAAGCCGAGTTCCACGACAAGAAGTCTCGCGCGCTTTCCTTCGCCTGCGAGAACAGCGACATGCGGATTATCCGCGTGCGCGCTTTCGACGTCGCCACTTTTGTCGCCCACGGCGCCGCGCAGGTCGGCATCGTCGGCTCGGACGTGGTCGAGGAATTCGCCTATTCGGACCTCTATGCGCCGGTCGACCTCGACGTTGGCCATTGCCGCCTGTCGGTGGCGGAGCCCGCCGGCCAGGAACCGAGCAATACTGCCGCCAGCCACCTGCGCGTCGCGAGCAAGTATCCGAACCTAACGCGTCGCCACTTCGAGGGCCTGGGCATCCAGGCCGAAGTCGTGAAGCTGAACGGCGCGATGGAGCTGGCGCCGGGCCTCGGCCTCGCCAGCCGGATCGTCGACCTCGTCTCGACTGGCAAGACGCTCAAGGACAACGGCCTCGCCGAGACCAGCGTGATCTTGCAGATCTCGGCCCGGCTGATCGTCAATCGTGCCGCGCTCAAGACCGACGAGCGTGTCGGCGAACTGGTCGAGCGCTTCCGCGCGCTGGTCGCCGAACAGAAGGCCGCCTGATGCTTCGGCTGAACAGCGCCGACGAAGGCTTCGCCAAGGCCTTCCAGCGCCTCGTGCGCGACCGCCGCGAGAGCGAGGACGATGTCGCGCGTGACGTTTCGCTGATCCTCGAGGACGTGCGCAACCGCGGCGATGCGGCGCTGGCCGAACTGACCCAGCGCTTCGACGGTCACTCGCTGGCCGACGCAGCCAACTGGCGGATCGAGCCCGCCGAATGTCGCGAGGCTTACGACAACCTGCTGCCCGACCTGCGCGCCGCGCTCGAACTCGCCGCGCAGCGCATCCGCGTCTATCACGAGGCGCAGCTGCCCGAAAACCGCGACTATACCGACGATGCCGGCGTCCGGCTCGGCGCGATCTGGCGGCCGGTCGATGCCGCGGGGCTCTACATTCCCGGCGGCCGCGCATCCTATCCGTCCTCGCTGCTGATGAACGCCATCCCGGCCAAGGTCGCGGGCGTCGAGCGACTGACCGTCGTGCACCCGACGCCCAAGGGGGTGATCAACCCGCTGGTACTGGCGGCGGCGCACATCGCCGGCGTCGACGAGATCTGGCGCGTGGGCGGCGCCCAGGCGGTCGGCGCGCTGGCATATGGCACGCAGCGCATCAAGCCGGTCGACGTCATCACCGGCCCCGGCAATGCCTGGGTCGCCGAGGCCAAGCGCCAGCTCTACGGCGTCGTCGGCATCGACATGGTAGCGGGGCCGAGTGAAATCCTTGTGATCGCCGATGCGAAGAATGACCCTGACTGGATCGCCGCCGACCTGCTCAGCCAGGCCGAGCACGATCCAGTCGCGCAATCGATCCTGATCACCGACGATCCGCTGTTCGCCGATACCGTGGCCGATCGCGTCGGTGTCGAGCTGGCCATGCTGCAGACCGCCAGAGTGGCCAGCGAGAGCTGGAACACTTACGGCGTGATCATCGAGGTCGCGAGCCTCGACGAGGCCCCTGCCCTCGCCAATGCGCTGGCGGCCGAGCACGTCCAGATCGCGGTCGACGATCCCGAACCGATGCTGCGCGCGATCCGCCACGCCGGCTCGGTCTTCCTCGGCCGGCTGACGCCCGAGGCCGTCGGCGACTATGTTGCCGGGCCGAACCACGTCCTCCCCACGGGCCGCCGGGCGCGCTTCGCCTCGGGCCTGTCGGTGCTGGATTTCATGAAACGCACCAGCTTCATCCAGCTCGACGAAGCGGCATTGCGGGCGATCGGCCCCGCCGCCGTAGCGCTGGCCGAAGCCGAGGGCTTGCCCGCGCATGCCCGATCGATCGAAACGAGGTTGGGACTATGAGCCGCTCCAAATCCCGCGCCGCCGCCCGCCTCGCCGCGGTCCAGGCGCTCTACCAGCACGACATGGAAGGCACGCACCTCGCCGGCCTGCTCGACGAATTCCACCGCCACCGCCTCGGCGGCGAGATCGACGACGAGGTCGACGATACGCAATATGCCGAAGCCGAAGTGGCCTTCTTCGACGACCTGGTCAAAGGCGCGGTCGCTCGCCGCGAGGAGATCGACGCGCTGATTGAGAGCAAGCTCGCCGAGGGCTGGAAGCTCGAGCGGCTCGACAAGACCATGCTCCAGATCCTGCGCGCCGGCACCTACGAACTGCTCGCCCGCGCCGACGTTTCGACCGGCACCGCGATCAGCGAATATGTCGACGTCGCCCACGCCTTCTTCGACGCGCGCGAGACCAAGTTCGTCAACGGCGTGCTCGACGCGGTTGCCAAGGCGGTGCGCTGACCTCGTGAAATGACCTCCGAACTCGCCTTCGTCGAAGCCTTGCGGCGGATCGCCGGGCATCCGGGGGCGCGGCGGCTCGACGATGATTGCGCGGTGGTGGAATTCGGCGGCGAGACCGTCGTGCTGACCCACGACATGATGGTCGAGGGCATTCACTACCTGCCCGATCAGGACGCGGCCGACATTGCCTGGAAACTTGTCGCGACGAACATGTCGGATCTCGCCGCAAAGGGCGCGGAGCCCGTCGGTGTCCTGCTCGGCTATATGCTGGGGCGCGACGACGATCGCTTTCTGGCCGGGCTGGAGGAAGCTCTGGCGCACTACGGCGCTCCGCTGCTTGGCGGCGATACCGTGGCGGCTCCCGGCGCGCAAGCGCTGGGATTGACGGCGATCGGCCGTGCCACCCATCGGCCCGTCCCCTCGCGCGGCGGTGCGCAAGTGGGCGATAGCCTCTACATCACCGGCCCGGTCGGCGGGGCGATGCTCGGGCTCGAAGCCATGCGTTCGGGCCAGGGCGACAGTTTGGCCTATCGCCGCCCACAGGCCTTGCTCGCCGAGGGACAGGCGCTGGCCCCTCATGTCGGGGCGATGATGGATGTTTCGGACGGTTTGCTGCTCGACGCCGCGCGGCTGGCGCGAGCCAGCGGCGTGACCCTCGCGATCGATGGCGCTTCGGTGCCGATCGCGGTCCCGCCCGGCCGGCGCGCCGAAGCGTTGCGATGGGGCGACGACTATCAGCTTCTGTTCACCGCTCCGCCGGGCCTGATACTACCGATCGACGCCTATCGGATCGGCGAAGCATTGCCTGCCATCGAGGCCCCGCTGCTGCTTGACGGCCAGGCGCTCAAGGAAAGCGACGGGCTGGGCTACCAGCACTAGCCTCTGCCTCGGAAGATTGACCTTGCGCCCGCCGCGCGCAGCCATTAGCCCCTCACCACTTGCGACCCCAAAGAAGGGCGCAATCGTTGGGAAACAGGATAAAGGGGGCGTGCGTGGATCTCGTCACGATCGCGATTATATTGGGGCTGCTCGCCGTAGTTTACGGCTTCGTCACCAGTCGTCAGGTGCTGGGTAGCCCAGCCGGCAATGAGAAAATGCAGGAAATCGCCGCGGCCATTCAGGAAGGCGCACAAGCCTACCTGAAGCGTCAGTACACCACGATCGGCATCGTCGGCGTGGTCGTCGTCGCGATCGTCGCCTGGGCACTCGGGCCAATCTCGGCCGCGGGCTTCGCCATCGGCGCGATCCTCTCGGGCGTCGCCGGCTTCATCGGCATGAACATTTCGGTCCGCTCGAACGTCCGCACCGCGGCCGCCGCGCAGAAGGGCCTGCAAGAGGGCCTGACCTTGGCCTTCCGCGCCGGCGCCATCACCGGCATGCTCGTGGCCGGCCTCGCGCTGCTCGCGATCGCGGTGTTCTACTGGTACCTGACCGGTCCCGGCGGCTACACCGTCGGCGGCGAGGACCGCACCGTGGTCCAGGCGCTGACCGCGCTGGCCTTCGGCGCCTCGCTGATCTCGATCTTCGCGCGTCTCGGAGGCGGCATCTTCACCAAGGCCGCCGACGTCGGCGCCGACCTCGTCGGCAAGGTCGAGGCGGGCATTCCCGAGGACGACCCACGCAACCCGGCCGTGATCGCCGACAACGTCGGTGACAACGTCGGCGACTGCGCCGGCATGGCCGCCGACCTCTTCGAGACCTATGTCGTCACCGTTGGCGCCACCATGGTGCTGACCGCGCTGCTGCTCAACGGCGTCGGCGATCTGCTGCCCAAGCTGATGGCGCTGCCGCTGCTGATCGGCGGCGTCTGCATCGTCACCTCGATCATCGGCACCTATTTCGTCCGCCTGGGCGGCGGCAAGAACATCATGGGCGCCATGTACAAGGGCTTCCTGGTCACCGCGGTCCTCTCGGTCCCGGCGATCTGGTGGGCGATCTCCTACGCGATCGGCAGCATGGAAACGCCGATCGGGGAGGACGGGTTCACCGGCCGCTCGCTGTTCTACTGCGCGCTGCTCGGCCTCGTCATCACCGGCCTGATCATCTGGATCACTGAGTACTATACGGGCACCAACTTCCGCCCGGTGCGCTCGATCGCCAAGTCGTCGGAAACCGGCCACGGCACCAACGTCATCCAGGGCCTGGCCATCTCGATGGAAGCCACTGCCCTGCCGACGCTGGTGATCGTCACCGGCATCATCATCGCCTTCAAGCTCGCCGGTCTCATGGGCATCGCCTATGCCGCCACCGCGATGCTGGCGCTGGCCGGCATGGTCGTCGCGCTCGATGCTTACGGCCCGGTCACCGACAACGCCGGCGGCATCGCCGAAATGGCGGGCCTCGACGACTCGGTGCGCGAGAAGACCGATGCCCTCGACGCCGTGGGCAACACGACCAAGGCCGTCACCAAGGGCTATGCGATCGGATCGGCCGGCCTTGCCGCGCTGGTGCTGTTCGCCGCCTATACGACCGACCTCAAGGAGTTCTTCCCCGCGCTGGACGTCAGCTTCAGCCTCGAGAACCCCTATGTCATCGTCGGCCTGCTACTCGGCGCGCTGCTGCCCTACCTGTTCGGCTCGATGGGCATGACCGCCGTCGGCCGCGCCGCGGGTGACGTCGTCAAGGACGTGCGCGACCAGTTCCGCGAGAATCCGGGCATCATGGCGGGTACTTCCAAGCCCGACTATGCCCGCACGGTGGACCTCGTCACCAAGGCGGCGATCAAGGAAATGATCGTGCCGTCGCTGCTGCCGGTGCTGGCGCCAATCGTCGTCTACTTCGTCATCAACGCGGTTGCGGGCCAAGCTGACGCCTTCGCCGCGCTGGGCGCCTTGCTTATGGGCGTGATCGTCGGCGGCCTGTTCGTCGCACTCTCGATGACCTCGGGCGGCGGCGCCTGGGACAATGCCAAGAAGTACATCGAGGACGGCCACCACGGCGGCAAGGGCAGCGAAGCCCACAAGGCCGCGGTAACCGGCGACACGGTCGGCGATCCCTACAAGGATACGGCCGGTCCGGCGGTCAACCCGATGATCAAGATCACCAATATCGTCGCGCTGCTGCTGCTCGCGGCGTTGGCCAGCCACGGCGCCGGCTAACGCCGACGGTTGGGGCCAGCCACGGCGCCGGCTAACGCCAGAACCCGTCGCTGTCATTTGAGGGCCGAAAGGCACTCCCTGAGCCAAGTATATGCCCCGTCCGTATTTTTACGGATGGGGCATTTCCTTGCCTCGGCATGGGGTGAAAAACCCCGGAAACCGGGGGATAGTGCCGGAAGCGGGAAATCCCGACTGGACACCCGTCCCGAACTGGGACCGCGGACCCGATAGGCGCCCGCTTAAACTTTTGTTAGTGATGCTCTCACGTTACCGTTCATCCGATTCGACGTTCGGTGCGATTGGGGGCCGTCGGTCACCTTAGACCATATGCAAGATGCTATTTTTACGAGGTGCTGTATGAGAATCGCTACTGTATCGAGCGCCGCCATCGCGCTTTCCATGCTTGCGGCCCCAGCCGCTCACGCCGTCGTCATCGGTACCCTGGGTAACAACGGCTCGGCTTTCGTCACCATCGACTCGCTCGGCTCGCGCACGGGCGGCACGATCTACACGGCCGACCAGCCGTTCGCCGACATCCCGGCCGGCGGCGTCTACAACAACCAGTTCCTGGCTTCGGGTCCCTCGTCGGGCACTCCTCCGGGCACGCCCGCAGTGATCACCTTCAACCAGCCGCTGACCTATCTCAGCTTCCTCTGGGGTTCGCCGGACCTCTACAACAAGCTGACGCTGACCACGAACGTCGGTACGTACAGCTTCGACGTCGCGGGTCTGAACTTCGCGGTTACCAACGGCAACCAGGCGTTCTCGCAGTACGTCCAGTTCCAGACGAGCGCCGGTGAATACCTCAAGACGGCCAAGTTCGACGTGACCTCGCCGATCGACGCCTTCGAAGTCGCCAACTTCCGTACCGGCGTTCCTGAGCCCGCCACCTGGGCGCTCATGATCGTGGGCATCGGCTTCGCCGGCGCCGCCATGCGCCGCCGCCAGACGGTCTCGCTCAAGTACGCTTGATCGATCCGTTCGAACGGTAAGCAATAGAAACCCCGCCCGGAGCGATCCGGGCGGGGTTTTCGTTTGTCCGGTTTGGATGTTGTCTGACTTGGGCACGTTAGCAATTCCTTGGGCTTAGCCTGCTAATCGGGCCATGGCGGCGCTGGAGACCGCCGTCGCACGGGGTTCGACAAGCGGTGGCAAGCACGGCCGGGACCATTCCCAAGCCTGCAGGACGGCCTGCAGCCGCCCCGCGCCTGCCCGCCTTCGCGTTCGACGCGGTGCCCTGGCGCAGCATGAGCGACGCGACCGCGGCTTGGGATGCGCTCGCGCTCTGCGCCGCCGAGCCCAATCCCTTCTTCGAGAGCTGGTACTTGCTGCCCGCGCTAGCCGCCTTCGATCCGGGCGGAGACATCGGGCTGCTGCGGTTCGAAGCCGGCGACGAGCTCGCGGGGCTGATGCCGGTGGTTCGGCCGCGAAGCTATTACGGGCGGCCGATCCCCCATCTCGCGAGCTGGCTCCACGCCAACTGTTTCCTCGGCACGCCGCTCGTCGCGGCAGGGCTCGAACGACCATTCTGGCGCGCCCTGCTCGCCTGGGCCGATGGTCACGCGGGCGCCGGTCTGTTCCTGCACTTGCGCGACCTGTCGCTCACCGGCCCGCTGCATCAAGCGCTGAGCGACGTCCTGGACGAGCAAGGCCGCCGCGCCGCGCTGGTCCACCGCGAGGAGCGCGCGCTGCTCGCCAGCGAGGAGGCACCCGAAGCCTATTTCGAGGCTGCGCTCTCGGGCAAGAAGCGCAAGGAACTGCGCCGGCAATTCGCGCGGCTATCCGAACTCGGCGAGGTCCGGATCGAGCGCCTCACCGATGCCGATGGGCTCGATGGCTGGATAGAAGCCTTCCTCGCGCTTGAGCTGGCAGGCTGGAAAGGCCTCGCGGGCTCTGCGCTGGCCGCGCAGCCGGCGACCGCGCACCTGTTCCGCGAAAGCCTCCACGGCGGCGCCCGGCGCGGCCGGCTCGAACGGCTGACCTTGTCGCTCGACGGCGCCCCCATCGCCATGTTGGTAACCTTCCTCACCCCGCCCGGCGCCTTTTCGTTCAAGACCGCCTTCGACGAGCGCTATGCGCGCTATTCGCCCGGCGTCCTGCTGCAGCGCGAGAACCTCGCGATCCTAGGGCGCGACGACATCGCCTGGAGCGACAGCTGCGCAGCGGCCGACCACCCGATGATCGACCACATCTGGCGCGAGCGCCGCGCCATCGGGCGGCTCTCGATCGCCATCGGCGGGCGCCTGCGCCGCGCAGCCTTCGGCCTGCTCGCCCGCGCAGAACTCGGCCGCCGGCCCACGGGAATTTCCGAATGAGCGCCTTTCCTCCCGAAACCTGCACAGCTTTTGCCGGGCACTATCCCGAGGTTCCCCACAAGCTTGCCCACAGCCTCCATGCTCATCCGCTGCTTGAGCTGGATGCGCTGGCGAGCCTGGCCGAAGCGCTGCCGGCCAACTCGATCGAGTACAACGCCGCAGATCAGCCGTTGGGCGTGACGGGCAAGCCTGAACCCACCGGCCTGCCGATCGGCGAGACGATCCGCAATATCGGCTCGAGCGGTAGCTGGGCAGTGCTCAAGAACATCGAGCAGGACCCCGGTTATGCGACGCTGCTGGAAAGCCTGCTGGCCGAGCTGCGACCCGTGATCGAGGCTCGCACCGGGCGGATGATGACCACCCAAGGTTTCATCTTCGTCACCTCGCCCGGCGGCGTGACGCCCTATCATTTCGATCCCGAGCACAACATCCTGCTGCAGATTCGCGGGTCCAAGGTGATGACCCAGTTCCCTGCCGGCGATCCGGCCTACGCACCCGACGAGGTTCACGAGACCTACCACACCGGCGGGGCGCGCGAGCTGGCTTGGCGCGACGAGCTGGCCACGGGTGGGCGCGAGTTCGCGCTCGGCCCCGGCGAGGCGCTGTTCGTGCCCGTCATGGCGCCGCATTTCGTGCGCAACGGCCCAGAGCCTTCGATCTCGCTGTCGATCACCTGGCGCTCCGAATGGAGTTTCGCCGAGGCCGACGCGCGCGCTTTCAACGGCATGCTCCGCCGCATGGGCCTGCGGCCGCGCAGCCCCGGCCGCTGGCCCTCGCGCAACCTCGCCAAGGCCTACGGCTGGCGGGCTCTGCGAAAATTCCGCATGTCGAATTGACGGGCGAGCCCCGCGCTGCCTAAGCGGGGCGCATGACCGAAACCACCGCGCAAAGCCTGGTAAACGATCTGGCCGCCCTGCTCCGGGTAGAGCCGCTGGGTGGTGACGCCTTCGAAGGCGGTCGCACGCCCGAAGGGGGCGAGAACGGCGCGGGCCGCGTCTATGGCGGCCAGGTCGTCGCACAGGCGCTGGCGGCGGCCGAGGCAACCGTGCGCGAAGGCCGCCTGCCGCATTCGCTGCACGCCTATTTCCTTCGCATGGGCGATTTCCGCCAGCCGATCCGCTACGAGGTCGAACGCGACCTCGATGGCGGCAGCTTCGCCAACCGCCGCGTCGTCGCGCGCCAGGGCGACCGTCTCCTACTCAGCATGAACGCCTCGTTCCACCGGCTCGAGCAGAGTGTCGAGCATCAGGACGAGATGCCGCAGGTCACGCCCCCAGAGGCGCTGAAGCCCCGCTTCGATACGCGGTCCGGAAATGACGGCCTTACTGGGAAAAGCATGTCCGCGATGTTCGCCGCCCATGCGATCGAGCAGCGCTCGGTCGAGGACACCGACCTCGCCGAACCGGCGCAGGGGCCGCCGCACATGCACGTCTGGCTGCGTGCCGCGGCGCCGCTGCCCGACGACCCGCGCGTCCACCGCGCTCTGCTGGTTCACGCCAGCGACGCGCCGTTGCTGCCGACGGCTTCGCGGCCGCATGGGCTCAGCTGGCATCGCGGCGACTATCAGGGCGCCAGCCTCGACAATGCGATCTGGTTCCACGACGATTTCCGCATGGACGATTGGCTGCTCTACGAAACGCACAGCAGCTGGGCGGGTCGCGCACGCGGTCATATCGGCGGCAAGATCTATCGGCGCGACGGGCGGCTGGTCGCCAGCGTCGTGCAGGAAGGCATGATCCGCCGGGTCGGCTAGTGCAGGTGCTTGAGCTTGTCCGGATTGCGCATGACGTAGATCGCCGTGATCTTGCCGTCCTCGATTTCGAACGCGGTAGTCTGAAGCTCGCCATCGGCTTCGCGCGTGACGAAGCCGGGGAGGCCGTTGACGAAGCCAGTGCGGACCAGGCGCGAGGTGTATTTGCGGTAAATCACGCCCAGCCCCTTGTGCAGGCGCATGAGCTGACGCTTGCCCAAGACGAGCCGCACCGCCGCGGCGCGCTTGCCGCCGCCATCCGAATGGCTGGAAACGTCGTCAGCCAACAGGACACCCAGCGCGACCATGTCGCCGCTGCGCGAGGCGGCGAAGAAGGCTTCGGCGATTTCCAGTCCGTGCTTCCTCTCGATCTGGAAGCGCGGGCGCCCGTCGCGGACATGCCCGCGCGCACGACTGGCAAGCTGGCGGCAGGCGGCTGGGTCACGGTCGATCGTCTTCGCGACCTCCTCGAAGTCCAGCCCGAAGACATCGTGCAGCAGGAAAGCTGCCCGCTCGAGCGGGGAAAGCCGTTCGAGCGCCAGCATCAGCGGGAGTGTGACATCCTCGACGTCTTCCTCTTCGACGATCGGATCGGGCAGCCAAGGACCGATATAAGTTTCGCGCCGGTGCCGTGCGGACTTGAGCTGATCCAGGCAAAGCCGCGTCACGGTGCGGCGCAGGAAGGCCTCGGGCTCGCGCACCGTGGCGCGGTCGGCACCGAGCCAGCGGATGAAGGCCTCCTGCACCACGTCCTCGGCATCGGCGACCGAGCCGAGCATGCGGTAGGCGACGCGCGCCAGCCGCGGGCGCAGCGGGTCGAACTCCGCCGCGGCGGCTTCCATTTCCGCGGCGCCCGGGCTGTCCGCAACCATCAGGCTGCGATCTTCTTCGTGTGCGGCGTCTCGATCCACAGGCCGAAGCCGACGGCGACACGGTTCCAGCCGTTGATGATGTTGATCAGCAGCGTCAGGTTCACCCGTTCCTCCTCGGTGAAATGTTCTGCTAGCGCCTTGTAGGCCTCGTCATGGGTGTGCCCTTGCGACAGCTTCGTCAAGGCATCGGTCCAGCCCAGCGCGGCGCGTTCGCGCGCCGTGAAGACGGGCGCATCCTGCCAGGCGGCGACCAGATAAAGCCGCTGCTCGCTCTCGCCGTGGGCGCGGGCCTCGGCGCTGTGCATGTTGATGCAGTTGGCACAGCCGTTGAGGATCGACGAGCGCATCTTCACCAGCTCGGCCAGGCTGTGCTCGATACTGTCGCCGACCAGGGTACCGAGCTCGGTCCAGCGCGTCATCAGTTCGGGCGCTGCGGCGTAGGGGTTCATCTTGGCAGTCATCGTCGGTTCCTTTCCGGGGTTTCGCCGACAAGACGAGATAGCAGATCGACGGTGTGACACGGCCGCGAAATTTTTTGGGCGGCGAAAGCGCTTGAGACTTGCGGCCTGATTGCGCAGGTAGCGGGGATGCCCGCATTTCTCCCCTTCCCCGCCTGATGCACGACGCCGCCGCTACCGGGACCTCGCTGCTGCGCGACGGATTCCTGCTGCTCGGCTTCGCGCTGGTCTTCGTGCTGCTGTTCCGGCGCTTGGGCCTGGGTGCGACGCTGGGTTTCCTCGTCGCCGGCATGCTGGTCGGGCCGCAAGTGCTGAATATGGTCGGCGAGCCCGAAGCGATGCAGGGCGTCGCCGATCTCGGCATCACGCTGCTGCTTTTCGTCGTCGGGCTCGAGCTCAACCCGTCGCGGCTGTGGAAGATGAAGCGCGACATCCTCGGGCTCGGCCTGCTCCAGGTGACGCTCTGCGGCCTCGCCGTCGCCGGGATCATCAGCCTGGTGGGCTTCTCGCCCGCGGCCGCGCTGGCACTGGGCCTGCCGCTGGCGCTGTCCTCGACCGCGCAGGTGCTGCCGTTGCTGCGCTCCTCGGGACGGCTGCGCACGCCCTTCGGCGAGCGCGCTTTCGCCATCCTGCTGTTCCAGGACCTGTCGATAATCCCGCTGATCACGATCATCGCCGCGATGAGCCGCAATCCGGCCGATGCCGGCGGACCGCCGGGCTGGCTGCTGACGGTCTACACTTTCGCCGCGGTCGTGGGACTGGTCGCCGCGGGCCGCTTCCTGATCCGCCCGTTATTCCGCTTCATCGGCAACATGGGCGAACGCGAGATGTTCGTCTTCGCCGCGCTGTTTACCGTCATCGCCTCGGCCGCGCTGATGGAATGGCTGGGCCTGTCGACCGCGCTGGGCGCCTTTGTCGCGGGCGTCATGCTGGCGGACTCGCCTTATCGGCATGAACTCGAAGCCGATGTCGAGCCGTTCCGCACGATCCTGCTCGGCCTGTTCTTCCTGACCGTCGGCATGATGTTGAACCTCGAAGCCATCGCCGAGCGGCCGTTCTTCGTCATCGGCATGGCGCTGACGCTGATCGCGGTGAAAGCCGCGGTGATCTTCGCCATCGGCATGATGTTCCGCATGTCATGGCGTGCGGCGCTCGCGCTCGGCGTGCTGCTGAGCCAGGGCGGCGAATTCGGCTTCGTGCTGTTCGCCCAGGCCGCCAATGCCCAGCTCGTCGCGCCCGATGCAGCGAGCCTGTTCGGCGCGATCGTCACGCTCTCGATGGCGACCACGCCGTTCCTCATGGCGGCGACGAAACGCTTCCGCGAAGCCCCCGTCGAACGCGAGGAGCGCGAGGCACCCAAGGCCGACGGGGCCAACGCGCTGATCATCGGCTATGGCCGCTTCGGCCAGACCGTTGCGCAGATGCTGATCGCCAGCAACATCCCGGTGACCTTGATCGACACCGACGTCGAGATGATCGACGTCGCCAGCGGCTTCGGCGCCAAGGTCTATTTCGGCGACGGCACGCGGATCGAGATGCTTCGCCAGGCGGGCGCCGACGAGGCCGAGCTGATCCTGTTCTGCCTCGACGGCGACCAGATCAGCGCTGAGCTGATCGAGGCGGTGCATGACGCCTTCCCCAAGGCGGCGATCTATGTCCGCGGCTACGATCGCCGGTCGATGATCCGGTTGAGCGGCACGCCCATAGCTGCGGTAGTGCGCGAAGTGATGGAATCGGCGGTGAAGATGGCCAGGCTGGCGCTTGAGGAACTGGAAGTCAGCCCCGAGGACATCGGCCGCGCCGAGGACATGTACCGCGCCCGTGACAAGGAAAGACTGAAGAAGCAGATCGAAACCGGCAACGTCCAGGCCGGTCGCGATCGTATCTTCACGCAACCGGGAAGAGAGCCTTAGAGCCTGCTCTAACGTCCAAGGAGAAGCATCATGTCGCACCAGATGTACGAAGACGAACTCGTCAAGGCCAACGCGATACTGACCGCCAGCGGCCGGACGCCTGGCGACTTCGGCTTCGAGATGGAATTCATGGAACCCGATCCCGACGGAGCGGGCATGTTCACTGTGACCTATCTGGTGACGATCGTGAACGTCCGCACCGAGAAGGGTCTGCGCTCGATCGGCGGCATCGGCTACGACTGGGTGGCCGACTTCAAGGCCAATCTCGACGAGGGCTATTTCGACTGATTGTAGCAGCCCCTCCAGGCGGAGAGGCTGCTACGGCACGTCATTTCGCTTCGGTTGCCGCCTTCTCGATGAGGTCCGCAACTGCCTTGGGCTGCGACATATAGGCGACGTGGCTGCTCTTCAGCTCGATCGTCGTCGATTTGGACCGTTGGTACATCGACCGCTCGAGATCGGGATTGATCGCCCGGTCCTCGGTGGCGACGATCGCGTAGTTCGGCTTGGTCTTCCAGGCGGGCGCGGTCGCCGGTGTGCCGGCTGCCTTCGCCGACAGCGGCACTTGCGACCGCGCCATCAGGTCTGCGACCGACGCGGGAAGATCGGCGGCGAAATCGGCGTGAAATTTCGCCCGATCGAGGAACAGGAAGCCATCTGCCGAGGGAACGATCGAATTGGCGGCCGGCGGCTTGGAAGCCTGGAGCGAGCCCAGGCTCTCGCCCACTTCGGGCTGGAACGCCGCGACATAGACCAGCGCCTTGACGCGCGCATGGTTGCCCGCGCCCGAGATGATCATCCCGCCATAGCTGTGTCCCACGAGGATCGTCGGGCCATCCTGCTGATCGAGGATGCGGGTGGTCGCGGCGATGTCTTCCTCAAGGCTCGTCTCGGGCGGCTGGACGATGCTGACATTGTAGCCGTCGCGTTGCAGGATGTCGTAAACCGCCTTCCAGCCCGATCCGTCGGCGAAGGCGCCGTGGACCAGGACGACATTCTTGACCGCTCCCGCAGGCGCGGCATGGGCCGTCAGCGGCGAAAGCGAGGATGCGAGCACGCCTGCGAATAGACCGAGAACCACCTTAGTCATGAAGACCTCCGTTCGTGCGCAAACTGGACATGGGATCCGGCGGTTTGATGACAGTCGTCGCCGGCGCGCAAAGGATAGGCACAGCTCCCGATCGAAGGCCAACGAAATGTCAGCCGCTGGGATGGTAGAAGTCATAGACGGTCTGCGCCACAGCGGCGCTGACGCCCGGTGCGCGTTGCAGGTCTTCCAGACTGGCCGCGCGTACCTTGCCTGCCGTGCCGAAATGCAGCAGCAGCGCGCGTTTGCGCGCCGGGCCAATGCCGGGGATCTCGTCGAGCGGTGACGCCGTGATCGCGCGGCTGCGCTTGGCGCGGTGTGCGCCGATGGCGAAGCGGTGCGCCTCGTCGCGCAGGCGCTGGAGATAGAACAGCACGGGCGAATTGACCGGCAACGTCTTCTCGCGGCCGTCAGGGAAGTGGAACACCTCCCTGCCCTCGCGCCCGTGGTCGGGGCCCTTGGCGATGCCGATCAGCGGCAGGTCCTCGATGCCGAGTTCCTCGACCACGCCCCTGACCGCGCTCATCTGCCCCTTGCCGCCGTCGATCAGCACGAGGTCGGGCCAGGTGCCGCTCTCGCGGTCGGGGTCCTCGGTCATGGCCCGGCCGAAGCGGCGCGCCATGACCTCGCGCATCATGCCGAAGTCGTCGTTGGTCTGCGCGGTCTTGATGTTGAACTTGCGGTACTGGTTGTTGAGGAAGCCCTCGGGCCCGGCGACGACCATCGCCCCCAGCGCATTGGTGCCCTGGATGTGGCTGTTGTCGTAGACCTCGATACGCTGCGGCACTTCGGGCAGTTCGAAGAACTCGGCAACCTCGCGCATGATCTTGGCCTTGCTGCCGCTTTCGGCCATGCGTCGGTCGAGCGCCTCGGCCGCGTTGCGCGCAGCCTGCTGGATAAGGCGGCGGCGATCGCCGCGCTGCGGGACCGAGACCTCCACCTTACCGCCCGCCCCTTCGCGGAAGGCTTCGGCGAGCAAGTCTGCCTCGGGCAGCGCGCGGTCGACCAGGATGCAGCGCGCGGGCGGCACTTCCTCGTAGAACTGGGCGAGGAACGCGGTCATCACCTCTTCCTCGCTGAGTCCCTCTGTATGGGTCGGGAAGAAGGCGCGGTGGCCCCAGTTCTGGCCGCCGCGGATGAAGAAGGCCTGGACCGCCACCTGCCCGCCCTTGCAGGCCATGGCGAAGATGTCGGCGTTCTGCAGTCCCTCGGCGTTGATCGCCTGGCTGCCCTGGATGAAAGTTGCGGCGCGCAGCCGGTCACGCAGCATGGCCGCGCTTTCGAAATCGAGCGCCTCCGCCGCTTTCGCCATCTGCGCCTCGATTTTCTTCTGCACGGCGGCCGACTTGCCGGCGAGGAAGTCCTTGGCCTCGCTCACCAGCTCCGCATAGCCGGCCTCGTCGATCCGCCCGACGCAGGGTGCCGAGCAGCGCTTGATCTGGTAAAGAAGGCAGGGCCGGTCGCGCCGGCTGAAGAAGCTGTCGGTGCAGCTGCGCAGCAGGAACAGCTTCTGCAGCGCGTTGATCGTCGTATTGACCGATCCGGCGCTGGCGAAAGGCCCGTAGTAGTCCCCCTTGGCCTTGCGAGCGCCGCGGTGCTTGGTGATCCGCGGGAAGGCATGATCGGCGCGCAGCAGGATGAAGGGGAAGCTTTTGTCGTCGCGCAGCAGCACGTTGTAGGGCGGCCGGAAGCGCTTGATCAGCTGCGCCTCGAGCAGCAGCGCCTCGGCTTCCGAATTGGTCGTGACGATCGTCATCGAGCGCGTCTGGCTGACCATGCGCTTGAGCCGCAGCGGCAGTCGGTCGACCTGGGTATAGTTCGCCACACGGTTGCGCAGCACACGCGCCTTGCCGACATAGAGCACGTCGCCGCGCGCATCCTGCATGCGGTAGACGCCGGGGCGCGAAGGCAAGGTCTTCACCGTATCGCGCAGCACGGCAACGCCCGCCTCGATGTCGGGCTGGTCCGAGCCCTTCAGCGTATAGGACGCGCGGTCTTCGTTGAAGCGTTCGGCGCCTCTAGGGTTATTGGGTGTTCCGGCGGGAGTACGGGCCATCCCGGCCAGATAGGCATTTTGGCGCGCCGGCGAAAGCCGGGTGCCTAGAACATCTTGCGGAAATCGAGCCCGATCACCCGGCCGCGCGGGTCGCGGTAGTCTACCTGGTAGCTCAGCGGCACCGCGCCTGTGTCGTCGGTGACGTGCTGGCGCGAATCCAGCAGGTTGTCGACCTTGAGCATCAGCCGCGCGCCCTTGAGGAAGGGCACGTCCTGAACCAGCTTCTTCTGCTGGTCGAAATTGACGAAGGCGCGCAGGTTCAGCTTGGTCACGCTGCCGAAACGCAGGTCGCTGCTGCCCGGCGCGCCGGTGGCCTGGACGGTGACCGGCGCCGACCAGGTGCCATTGAGCCGCAGGCCGAAGCCCTTGTAGAAGCCGCCGCCCTCGAGCTCGAAGCCCTGCCGAGGCACGCCGCCCGCGACCAGCGCATCGCCGCCCAGCAGGTCGAGCGCCGGCCCGCCGGGTGCGACGAGAACGGTGTTGGTGAACTGCACCGTGTGGAACAGCGAGATGTTCCAGCGTCCCTGGCCGTTGCCGCCGGGACCACCTGGACCGCCGCCTCCGCCGCCACCGAAGCGACCGCCGCCACCTCCACCGCCGGGACCGCGACCCGCCCCCGGTCCGCCGCCCATGCCGGCGCCACGGCCTGCACCGTCGCCGCGCGGACCGCGCTCGCCACCACCCGCCATGCCCATGAAGCCTTGCCGCCCGCCGGGCTGCGGCTTGCCGATCGTGCCCGACAGGTTGAAGCCCCAGCGCAGCCGCGAGCTCTTGACCTCGCTGAAAGTCACCGGCCGGCGATCGATCGCCACGAGTTGCCCGCTCGCATCGCGCACGACACGGCCCGGGAACGCCGCCTCGATCTCGGGCGTGAGCAGCGGGAAATCCTCGGTGACATCGCTCGACCGGTTGCGGAAATAGTCGACGATCAGGTTCGAATTCTTGAGAAACGGCAGCTGCCAGTTGGCCGAGAACTTGAGATCGCGCTGGGTCTCGCGCTTCAGGTCGCGATTGCCGCCGTTGATGATGGTCACCAGTGCGGTCTGGCCGGTGGTGAAATCATAGACCACGACGTTCGACGAAAGCTGGGTTGGATTGCCCAGCTGGTTCAGCGTCGGCGCGGCCTGGTTGACGATATAGCTCGCCGAGAAATCGAGCTTGCTGGTCGGCATCCAGTTCAGCCCGGCGCTCCAGTCGGTAAGCGTACCGAAGTCCGATAGATGATTCAGCCCTCCGCTGAAATTGAGCGAAATATCACCGATCCCGCCCAGCACGCCCTTCTTGCGGCTGGTGATCGGCAGCGCCAGGTTGATCCCGACCGAGGCATCGCCGCGGTCGAGATTGGTATTGCCGAAGGTCCGCGTATCGCTGTTGTCAGACCGGGTATAGGCGAAGCCGCCCTTCAGCGTCATCGAGGCCTCGCCCGCGGGCAGTGAGAAGGGGCTGCCCGAAGCGGTGAACAGCGAGGTCAGGCTGTAGTCCTGCGTCCGCGCGCGGTCAGTCACGCCGGGCGTTACTGTGGGCAGCGGTCCGTCGATCGCCAGCGTACCGGCAGCGGCCGCGCTCAACAGCGGGGCCAGCGCGGCGCTGCTCCGTGGCTGGTCGGTCGTGGTCTCGGTATTGCTGTAGCTGCCGTCGGCCGTCGCGGTGAGCTGCCAGCCGCCGGCCAGCTTGTTCAGCACCAGGCCGCCCTCGAACAGCGTGGCATGGCTGATGCGGGCCAGCGGATCGGGTAGACTGCGCACTGCGGTGCCGGCAGGTCCGGTCAGCTCGACCGTGTCGAGCCCGTTGAGCGAATGCGTGTCGGTTCGCGTCACCGCGCCGTTCACCGTCAGCGCCGGCGCCGTGGGCCCTCCACCGAAGGCGGTCGACCAGGTGCCGTTGAGCGCATAGGCGCGGCTCGCGTCGATCAGCGAACGGTAGCGCGCCGGATCGGGATCGCCGGCGACCGTCGGGATGTTATCGGACGTCTGCTTCACGCCGCGCTCGGCCTCGGTGAGCATCGTCGTGTCGTTGATCTTGCCGGTGATGTTCAGCCGGCGCGGGCCGTTGATGTTCACCATGCCGGCCTCGAGCTCGCTGTCGGCTGTGCCGCCGTGGGTCGACGGGTCGTATTCGGCGGACACGGTCTTGCTGGTGAAATTGTCCTTGAGGATGAAGTTCACCACGCGCTGGTTCGGCGGATAGCCGAAGCGCAACGCGACTTCCTCGGGCAGGATTTCCATCCGCCGGATGGCCTCGGGCGGCAGGTCGCGCATCTCGCGAAAGTTCGAAATGCGCCGGCCGTTGAGCAGTATAACGGGACCGCCCGAGCCGCGCCCACGGCCGCTGCCGGTCTGCGGGCTCAACTGGTCGAGCAGGTCGGTGAGAGAGTCCGCGCCGTAGGAAGCGATGTCGGCTTCGTCGAGCACCAGGATCGGCGCCTGCGGCGCTTCGACTTGGCCCTTGATGCGCGTGGCGACGACGAGGATCTCCTTGCCGTCGGCCGTGACCGCCGTGCCGGTGCCCGCGTCGATCGGCGCCGCGTCGGTCCGCTCATCCTTGGCCGGAGAGGCTGCCTCGGACGCAGGCGCAGCCTCCTGCGCCAAGGCAGGAGTCGCCGCGGCGACCAGGGGAAACAGAAACAACGAACGCAACGACAATTCTCCCGCAAAGCTGCGCGCTCAGGTTCCCTTCCCTGCGGCGACTGATGGTCGATGCGCCGCAGCAACTCAATCCGTTGCCGGGTATCAAATTGTCACGTTGCCGTTACAGCTCCCTTTACTTTGGCGAGGCTTAAACTGCCCGGGAGGCTTCCCTTTTCTCCTTGCCAGAGTTATGGCGCGCCGAAATCTGAGCGACAGGAAGTGGAAGCCCCTGGCCCATGGCGAAAGAAGAACTCCTGGAAATGCGGGGTACGGTGGTGGAGCTTCTGCCCAATGCCATGTTCCGAGTAAGGCTGGAAAACGATCACGAAGTGCTGGGGCACACCGCCGGCAAGATGCGCAAGAACCGCATCCGCGTGCTGGTCGGCGACGAGGTCCTGGTCGAGCTGACCCCTTACGACCTGACCAAGGGCCGCATCACCTACCGCTTCATGCCCGGCCGCGGCGGCCCCGGTTCCGGCCCCTATTGAACACTGAAAAGGAGTTGCGGGCATGAGCGCGCTAATGCTCATCCTCGCTTCCGCCAGTCCGCGACGCCGCGAGCTCATCGCCCGCCTGGGGATCGAGCCTGCCGGCATCGCCGCCGCCGATATCGACGAAACCCCGCGCAAGGCCGAAGTCCCCCGCATCTACGCGAGCCGCATGGCACGCGAGAAGGCGGAAGCCGTGCCGAGCGAAGGTGCGCATGTCCTCGCCGGCGATACCGTCGTCGCACTGGGCCGCCGCATCCTGCCCAAGGCCGAGGACGAAGCCACCGCGCGCCGCTGCCTGGAACTGATGTCGGGTCGCCGCCACCGCGTGCTCTCCGCCGTCGCACTGAAAAGCCCCGACGGCACCCTGCGCGAGCGGCTGTCGGAAACCATCGTCCGTTTCAAACCGCTCTCGCGTGCCGAGATCGACGCCTACATCGCCGGCGGCGAATGGCACGGCAAAGCCGGCGGCTATGCCATCCAGGGCGCGGCCGAGGGCCTGATCGCCTGGATCCAGGGCAGCCATTCGGGCGTCGTCGGCCTGCCGCTCTACGAGACGCGGGCGCTGCTCAAGGCGGCGGGATTCTCCATTGCCTAAGATCGCTGGGCCTGAGTGGCTGATCGAGGAAGGGATTGGCGAACATCGTGCGATCCTTTCCGCGGGCGGCGCAATTCTGGCGGCGCGGCTCGACTGGCCGGGCAAACTGACGGCGGGACAGGTCGAGGACGGGGTCCTGATCTCGCGCGCGACAGGCGCGAAGCGCGGCACGCTGCGATTCGCCTCGGGCGAGGAAGCGCTGGTCGATCAGCTCCCCAAGGACGCCAGCGAAGGCGCACCGCTCCGCGCCTTGATCACCCGCGCGGCTATCGCCGAGACCGGCAGGCTCAAGCATGCCCAAGCGCGGCCGACGAACGACAAGCCCCGCCCTGCACCGACGCTCGCCGAGCGGCTGCGCACAGAAGAACAGAGGGTACGCGTGGTACGGCGTTTCGACGAAGACTGGGACGACCTCTTCGCCGAAGCCCTGACGGGCGAAATCGCGTTCAACGGCGGCAACCTGACGATCAGCGCCACGCCCGCGATGACGCTGATCGACATCGACGGGTCTTTGCCCCTGGCCGCCCTCGCCCAGGCCGCGATCCCCGCTATCGCCGCGACCATCCGCCGCTTCGACCTAGCCGGCTCGATCGGCATCGATTTCCCGACCTTGAGCGACAAGGCCGACCGCCGTGCCGCCGACGAAGCCCTTGCTGCCGCGCTCGCCGGCTGGCCGCACGAACGCACGGCGATGAACGGCTTCGGCTTCGTCCAGCTCGTCGCCCGGTTCGAACGCCCATCGCTGCTCCACCGCCTGGCCCGCGATCCCGCCGGCGCGGCCGCCCGCCACCTGCTACGCCGCGCCGAGCGGCTCGACGGCGCCGGCGCCTTGCTGCTGGCCGCGCACCCTACGGTGATCGCCGAGATCAAGCCCAAATGGCAGGATGAACTCACCCGCCGCACGGGCCGGCAATTGCGCTGGCAGAGCGATCCGGCGCTTGCGCCGACGGGCGGCCATGCCCAGCTAGTGGACCTATGATGACCGCCCTGAAGAAATGCCCGATCTGCCGCAAGCCCCGCGTAGAGGAGCACGCGCCCTTCTGCTCGGCCCGCTGCCGTGACCGCGACCTGCTGCAATGGCTCGAGGACGGCTACGCCCTGCCCGGCCCGCCAGCCGATCCCGACCGCGATCCCGAAGCCTGACACGAAAAAGGCATGATTCCCGCTTGCCAAGCTCGCCCTGCTTCGTCATAGGCGCGCTTCCAATCGCTCGCCGGTCCCTTCAGGACTGCCGCAGCAGCGATGCCCGGGTAGCTCAGTTGGTAGAGCACATGACTGAAAATCATGGTGTCGGCGGTTCGATTCCGTCCCCGGGCACCATAACCGGTTTGCCCAGCTAACGACGCTAGCCACATCTGGAACATCGGCGACTCACCTCACGCACTGCGGTCCCATAAGGCCGCGTCGGTCAAGCCGCGTGTACCGCAGGCACATGGCGCCGCGCCGCGACAGCGGATATCCCGACCTCAAAGAAACAACGCCACCGGGAGAGCGATGATGGCGATCGACATAGCCGATCTCGAGGCGCGGCTGGGGCGCCTTGAGGACATCGAGGAAATCCGCCGGCTGCGGATGCAGTATCACTACGTCATCAACGAAGGTCGCTCGGAAGAGACGGCCGCGCTCTACACCGACGACGCCTATGTCGAGTACGAGGGCGTCGTCGTGGCGAAAGGCCGGGCGGAATTCAGCCGCGCCATTCCGAGCCTGTCGCGGCGGCTGACCTTCATCAAACAGTTCATCAGCAACCACATGGTCGAGGTTGACGGCGACGCGGCAACCGGCGTGGCCTATCTCGACGCGCGCTATGCCCATGACGGCAAGAGCATCATGGCAACCGCGCGCTTCTCGGAAAAGTACCGTCGCACGGCCGACGGCTGGCGGATCAGTGAGATGATCTGCCGAACCTATTTCAACGTGCCGATCGAGCAAGGCTGGGGCAGCGAGGGCCTCCAGAATTTCGTGCCGTTGACCGAAGCCGAGATCGTCGCGGGCGAACGCCAAGCCGCACAGAAATAAGCGGCCAAATGCGGGGGGGCGACAGCGATGGACAAGGCGAAGCGTCTTCTACGCCTGCTCTTCGGCCTGGCCCTCGCGGCATCGATTACCGCCTGCGGCCGCACCGCTCCGGCCGATCCTACGGCGACCGGCGATCCCGACAACTGGCCGTCCTGGGGGCGTACCGAGGGCGAGCAGCACTACAGCCCGCTCGACACGATCGACACGGGCAGCGTCGCCCGGCTCGGCCTGGCCTGGCACTACGACCTGCCGTCCGAGAACACGCTGACCGAGCCGCTCGAAGTCGACGGCAAGCTTTTCGTCACCACCGGCCATTCCTTCATCCGCGCCTTCGAAGCGGCGACCGGCAAGCTGCTCTGGGAATACGATTCGCACACGCGCGAGGTCGCGGGCCTGAACCTGCGGATGGGCTGGGGCACCAAAGGCATCGCCTACTGGAAAGGCCGGATCTTCCTCGCCACGACCGAAGGCAGGATCATCGCGCTCGACGCCAATAGCGGCAAGCAGATCTGGATGCAGCGCGACTTCGATCCCAAGGAACTGCGCTATATCAACGGCGCGCCGCGGGTGTTCGACGGCAAGCTGGTCATCGGCCACGGCGGCGCCGACATCAGCGCGATCCGCGGCTATGCCACCGCCTATGACACGGTCACGGGCAAGCGGCTCTGGCGCTTCTACACCGTGCCGGGCAACCCGGCAGTCGATCATGACGAGACCACGCGGATCGCTGCCCGGACCTGGAATGGCGAGTGGTGGAAAAACGGCGGCGGCGGGACCGTCTGGGGCGCGTTCAGCTATGATCCCGAGCTCAAGCTGATCTATATCGGCGTCGGCAACGGCTACCCCTATAACCAGCGGCTGCGCAGTCCCGGCGGCGGCGACAACCTGTTCCTCGCCTCGATCGTCGCGGTGGACGCGGACACCGGCAAATACGTCTGGCACTATCAGGTCTGCCCCGGCGAACAGTGGGACTGCACGGCGACCCAGGACATGACCCTCGCGACGCTGAATATCGGAGGCAAGCCACGCAAGGTGCTGATGCAGGCGCCGAAGAACGGCTTCTTCTATGTGCTCGACCGCAAGACCGGCGAACTGCTTTCGGCCAAGCCCTTCGCGCGCGTGACCTGGGCGCGCGGCATCGACATCAAGACCGGCCGTCCGATCGAAAACCCGGGCATTCGCTACGGCGGCAAGCCGGGCATGTTCGAGCTGTGGCCGGCGATCCGCGGCGCGCATAGCTGGCTGCCGCAATCCTATAGCCCGCGGACCGGCCTGGTTTACCTGCCGGTCATCGAAGGCGGCGCCTTCATCGGCGACGATGGCGTCGATATCGATAGCGAACGCAAGGCCGGCGGCATGGGCGTCAAGCTCGTGCCCAATCCGGCGCTGCCGGGCGGGCATCGCAGCTTTCTGAAGGCCTGGGATCCGGTCGCCCAGAAAGCCAGGTGGACCGTAGCCCTGCCCGGCGACTGGCCTGGCGGCACGATGGCAACGGCGGGTGATCTCGTCTTCCAGGGCCGGATCGACGGCAAGCTGGTCGCCTACGACGCGCGGAGCGGCAAGGAACTGTGGTCCTACCAGACCGGCACGCCGGTGGTGGCCCCGCCGATCACCTTCCGCGTGGCCGGCAAGCAATATGTGACCGTGCTGACCGGCAGCGGCGCATCGGGCGGCGGCGTCTTTTCCGCGGGGGATGCCGGCTATCGCACCGACTACCGCATGCCGCGCCGCGTGCTGACTTTCGTGCTCAACGGCAAGGACAAGCTGCCGGCGAGCGCACCGCTACCGCTGCAGGCACCAGTCGACCCAGGGTTCCGCTCCAACCCTGCGCTCGAAGCGAAAGGGGCTGCGGCCTTCGCCGGCATCGGCTGCATCGTCTGCCACGGCATCAACGCGATCGGCGGCGGATCCGCGCCGGACCTACGCACTTCGCCCGTCCCAGCCGACGGACAAGCAATTCGCGCCGTGCTAAAGGGTGCACTCGTGCCGAACGGCATGCCGGCCTATCCCGAGCTGGCCGACGACCAGATCGAAGCGATCCGCCAATACCTGCGCGTGCGCGGCCGTCAGCTCGGCCCATCGACAGCGAGCGAAGCTGCGAAGGGCAAGTCCTTCGACGGGGCCTGGAACCTCACAGTCGGCACGCCGGACGGCACGGAAGCGGCGACCGCGACCTATCGGATTGCGGGCGACAGCATCACTGGCCAGCAGATCGCCCCCGATGGCCCGGTCGCCATTGCCGGCACGGTGCATGGCAACCGCGCGACCTGGTCGGGCCAGGTCTATCTGCCCTACCCCGTCACGCTTCGGTTCGACGTAACACTCGAAGGCGACAGCTTCCGCGGCACGGTGAATTCATCCCCGTTCGGCACCTGGCCGGTCTCGGGCAAGCGCCGCTAAACAGGAGAGTACGATGATTTCGAAGGACAGATACGGCCCCTGGGCGTTGATCGCGGGTGGCTCGGAAGGCATCGGCGGCGCTTTCGCCGAGGAGATCGCGCGCGCCGGGATCAACCTCGTACTGCTGGCGCGCCGGGCAGAGCCGCTGGAAGAGATAGCCGAACGCATCCGCGAGCAAAGCGGGGTAGAGGTGTGCACGCTCGCTCTCGACCTGACCGCGGCCGACATGCTCGACCGGATACGCAGCGTGACCGATCCGCTCGAGGTCGGGCTGCTCGTCTACAATGCGGGCGCCGACAACGGCTTCGACGCCTTCCTCGATCGCAAGCTGGAGGACTGCCTCCGGCTGATCCGGCTGAACGCGATCGGCCAGGTTTCGTGCGCGCATCATTTCGGGCAGGGAATGGCAGCGCGCGGGCGCGGCGCGATCATGGTGGTCGGGGCGATGTCGGCCTATGCCGGGGCGCCGAGCCACGTCACTTATGGCAGCTGCAAGTCCTTCGCCCTGACCTTCTGCGAGGGGCTGTGGTGGGAGCTCAAGGGCAAGGGTGTCGACGTGGTCTACGTCTCCGCCGGGGCAACCGCGACGCCCGCGATGGACCGACTGGGGATCAACGACGATCCGGACCGGTACCAGCTGTCCGACGATCTGGCCCAAGGGGCACTCGCAAACGTCGATAATGGCCCGCTCTATGTCCCGCCGCACCTACGGCCGCTGTTCGAAAGGCTCCAGATCATCGACCGCGGCGAAGCTACGCAGCGGATGGCGGATTTCCTGCACAGTTACACCAAAGCCCCCACTCTCGCGGCCGGAGGCGCCAGGCCGTTCGACAGTCCGGCATGACCCAGGCTGCACGCCGTTCCACATGATTATGATAATCGCTCGCAATAAGGTTGACACTGCGAGAGACTCGCAATAGCAGCCCCCCTCATATTCAGTGGGGGTACATGCTCATGCGCAAGCTTTCGTCGGCCCAACCGGCCTTTCTCGCTCTCTCCTGCGTAGGGTTCCTTACGTCCGCTCCGGCTCTCGCAGCCGACACGGGCACCGGTGATGCCGACACGGGTTCCAGCGCGAGCGCGGGCTCCAGCACAGTCGGCGAAGACGGCCGCACGATCATCGTCAACGCGCAGAAGTCCGAGCTCGAGCTGGAATCGCCCAAGACGATCACGACGCTGCTCGACACGCCGCAGACCGTCACCGTCATCAGCGACCAGGTGCTGCGCAAGCAGAACCTGCTGACGCTGCGCGACGCGCTGCAGACGATCCCGGGCATCACCTTCGGCGCCGGCGAAGGCGGCGGCGGCTATGGCGACAACATCAACCTGCGCGGCTATTCGGCCAGCAACGACCTGACCATCGACGGCGTGCGCGACAGCGCGCAGTACACGCGCAGCGATCCGTTCAACCTGCAGCAGATCGAGGTCTACAACGGCGCTAACTCGGTCTATTCGGGTTCCGGCTCGGTCGGCGGCACGATCAATCTCGTGTCGAAGGCGCCGCAGAAGGATAATCTGACGATCCTCAACGCGGCGGTCGGCACCGACAACTATTACCGCGGCACCATCGACAGCAACTACCGCGTCAACGACCTCATCGCGGTGCGCCTCAACGCGATGGTCCACCGCAACGACGTTCCCGGCCGCGACGTCGAGAAGTACAAGCGCTGGGGCGTGGCACCGGCGATCACGATCGGCGTCGACAGCCCGACCAACCTGACACTGGCCTACTTCCACCAGCACGACAACAACACGCCGATCTATGGCGTTCCCTACTTCAAGAACGAGATCAACAACGGCCCGCTCGCCGAGATCGACGACAGCGACTATTACGGCATCGTCAACCTCGACAAGCAGGTGACCGACGTCGATCGCGTCACCGCGACGTTCAAGCACAGCTTCAGCGATCACGTCTCGATCCGCAACCAGACGCGCTATCAGCGCGTGGCGCAGTACAGCCAGACGAGCGCGCCGCAGGGCACGTTCTGCCTGACCGCGACGGGCCGCCAGCCAGTGCCGACCAGCCCGACCAGCGGTGTCGGCGCTGCCTGCACGCTGACCATCGCAAACGTCGCGCTCGCAAACGGCGGCTTCGGCACGTCGCCGACGATCACCGTGGCACCCGGCTTTTTTCAGCCGAACGGCCCGCGCGGTCTCGTGCGCGACCAGCTCAATACGCTGTTCTACAACCAGACCGACCTGCGCATCGAAAGTGGTGCCAAAGGCGGCTTCCATAACACCCTGGTGGTCGGCGGCGCGCTGACCTGGGAGGACTATTCGATCACCAGCGCCTCGCTGGTGCGCAATGCTGCTGGCCAGGCGCTGGTGCTGCCGCAGATCAGCATGGCCAATCCGAACACGGTTTATACCGGCCCGGTCAATCTCACGGTGACGGCACAGTCCAAGTCGGAAACGTTCAACAAGGCAATCTACGCGTTCGACAACCTCGTGCTCAACGACATGTTCGAGCTCAACGGCGGTGCGCGCTGGGAAAGCAACAAGGCGACCTTCCGCCCGGTGCCGCTGGCCGTCTATCCGCCCGGCACGCCGCGGCCAGCGGCTAACGAGTTGCTGCAGCAGAGGTCGAGCGAAGACCTGTTCTCGTGGCGCGTCGGCGCGGTGTTCAAGCCGATCAAGAGCGTCAGCATCTATGCCGCCTTCGCCAATTCAAAGACCCCGTCCTCGTCGACGGTGCGGCTCGGCTGCACTAGCGGCACGGGCGCAACCTTTGTCAACTTCTGCAATGTCGCGCCCGAAAAGGCGAAGAGCTACGAAGTCGGCATCAAGGCGGATGTCCACGGCATCCAGTTGACGGCCGCAGTCTTCCGTAACGAACGTACGAATTTCCGTGTTCCTTCGAACGATCCGAACCAGCCCGCCGGGCTCCAGGTGCTCGACGGCAGGTCGCGCGTGGACGGCGTTGCACTGGGCCTCACCGGCTATATCACGCCGCAGTGGCTGGTCTTCGGCAACTACACGTACCTCAACGGCCGGGTGCGCCAAAGCCAGTCGAACGATTGCATCGCGCGGCCCGACGGTACCGTTACGCCTGCCCGGACAGCGCTCTGCAACAACAGCGCTGCGCTTCCAGACCCGCAGGCTGGCGACCGCCTGCAGCAGACACCCGAGCATTCGGGCAGCCTCTTCACCTCGTACAAGTTCCCCTTCGGGCTCGAACTCGGCTATGGCCTGACCTATCAGGGCAAGTTCGCGCTGCACCAGCGGACACTGCTGGAACGCAAGCAGTTCTATTCGGACGGCTACATCACCCAGCGTCTGCTGGTGTCCTATGAGGTCCGCGAGGGACTGACTGCGCAGATCAACGTCCAGAACCTGTTCGACAAGCGCTACTACACGGGCATCCGCAACAACGTGAACGCCACCACTGGCGTGATCGGCGGTGGCTGGGCGACCCCCGGTGAACGACGTTCGGTAGTCGGCAGCATCTTCTACAGCTTCTGATCGCAGGGAACTTCGCGTAGTGAAACCGGATGGCGACGCTTGAGATCGAGACCCTGAGGGCAATGAGCGCGGAACAGCTTTCCGCGTTGCTCGCCCCGGGCAGTCCCGATCGCGTCGCCGCCATCCGGCTGACGGCCGAAGCCGGCCATGCCGATGCCCAGGCGGCGCTCGGGCAGATGCTGCTCGACGGGCGGGAACTGCCGCAGGATCAGGCCGCCGCGATCGGCTGGTTTCACAAGGCGGCCGAACAGGGCCACGCCATGGCGGTCAACATGATCGGGCGCTGCTTCGAACTCGGTTGGGGCGTGCCGGTCGACAAGGCCCGCGCCGCGCAGTGGTTCAAGGCCGCGGCCGACCGCGGGCTCGACTGGGGCCTCTACAATTACGCCAAGATGCTCGCCGAGGGCACGCACCTCCTAGAGGACAAGCCCGGGGCGCTGGCGCTGCTGCGCAAGGCGGCGGGCATGGGCCACGCCAAGTCGATCAACCTCGTCGGCAGCTTCTACGAGGACGGACTGGTCGTGGCGAAGGACCTGGCCGCCGCCGCCGAGCATTACCGCCTGGCAGCCGAAGGCGGCGATTTCCGCGGCTGCTTCAACCACGCCCGCATGCTGATCTACGCCGGCGACATCGAGGGCGCGCTGCGCTGGATCGGCCGCATCCGCGAGAGCGCGACCCCCGCTTTCATCGCCAAGACCGAAGCCTGGCTGCACGCCGCGCCCGACACAGCCCTGCGCGACCGGGGCATCGCCGCGCTGCACGGTTTGCGCTAAGGCCGCGTCCATGCTGCTCGAAATTCCCGCCATACTCGACGCCGCCACGCTCACCCGCCTTCGCACGGTGATCGACGCGGCAGAATGGATTGACGGCAATGCCACCTCGGGACACCAGTCGGCACTCGCCAAGCGCAACCGGCAACTGCCTGAGGAAAGCGACGCCGCGCGAGAGGCTGGCGCCATGGTGCTCGAAGCGCTCGGCCGCTCGCCGCTGTTCTTCGCCGCGGCGCTGCCGCTCAAGATCTTCCCGCCGCTGTTCAACAGCTACGAGGGCGGCGAGGCGTTCGACGTCCATGTCGACAATGCCGTGCGCATCCAGCGCGGCAGCGAGTTCCGCCTGCGCAGCGACCTGTCGGCAACTTTGTTCCTAGAGAATCCCGAGGCCTATGACGGTGGCGAACTGACGATCGAGACGCAGTTCGGCGCCCAGACGGTCAAACTGCCCGCCGGGCACATGCTGCTCTACCCCTCGTCCAGCCTCCACCGCGTCGAGCCGGTGACGCATGGTCGGCGCGTGGCGAGCTTCTTCTGGATCCAGTCGATGGTCCGAGACACCGAAGCCCGCCGCACCCTGTTCGAGCTCGACACCGCGATCCAGACGGTCGCGCAGGACCGCGGGCAAGACGACGCCGCGGTGATCCAGCTCACCGGCGTCTACCACAACCTGCTGCGGCGCTGGGCGGACAGCTAAGCCGCCCGCCCTGGCCGGCAATCAGCCGACAACTTCCAGAGTCATCGCATAGGTATCGCGGCGCTGCGGCGGCGTGACGGCGCGTGGGCCTTCTCCTCCACCCGGACCACCGGCAGCCGGCGGCGGGCCGGCTCCCTCGGGCGGCCGCGGCGGCGCCGAGGTGACGCTGACCCAGTACATGCCCGGCTCGGGCCAGGTGATCGTCACCTTGCCCTGAGCATCGGTGACGGCATCGATCTCCTTGAGGCCGGCGCGGTAGCGGATGCCGCCGGGGATCGCGACCACGGGCAGGCCCGCCGCGGGCTTGCCGTCGAGCAGGAACTGGAAGGTCGCCTTCTCGCCCACGGCGAGGTCGTTCGGGTGCGTTACCGGCACCATCTCCAGCCCCTTGCCAGTCGGCGCGAAGACGCCCTCGGTCGGCTGGCCGGCCGTGGCGAAAGTCTCGAGCCGCAGGTTGTTCGGCGCGGTCCAGAGTTCGGTCGCGCCCTGCGGCACGGCGGTCGCCAGCGTCGCTTCGGTGGTGCCGCGCGGCAGCATCTTGCGCTCGCCTCCCAGCAGGTAGCTGCCCATGATCTGGCTGGTGAAGACCGCGATCTTGTAGGTGCCCGGCTTGGTCATGTGCACGTCGAAGGTCGAGCGCAGCTTGCCCGAGGCGCGGTTCTCGACCGCGAAGGTCGTGCCGTCGGGGGCATAGGCCACCGGCTCCCAAGGCTGGGCCGGGTGATCGAAGAAGTAGAGATCGGTCGAGATCGCTGCGTCGACCGTCATCCAGTCGTCGCCACCGCCGCTGAACATCGTGTCCGAAGGCAGCATCCAGGCGCGCGGCGCGGCCTCGGCGCCCGGCGCGGCGAAGACCATCGCCGCGGCCATCGCCAGCAGCGCCTGCCGGCGAAATCTGTTCATCGCCTGCTTGTTCATGATGCCCCTCACCGCTGCACGGTCAGGTTGACCGCACCCAGCTCGAACTGGCCGGTCGCGCGTCCGCTGACGCGGCCGCCCGTCCAGTTGAACGGCACGCGCACCGCCTCGCGACCACCGGCCTCGCGGGCGGCCTCGATCACCAGTGTATAGGCGCCCGGCGCCAGGGTGCCGACCGGTAGTGCAATCCGCTGCGGCCCCGGTGCACGCGTCGCGCCGCTGACGCCGTCGGCCGGGAACTGCATCCCGCGGCCAGATTCGCGCCACCAGGTGCGAATGTCGCGCAGCCACTTGGTGCCGCCGTTGTTGCGCTTGCCCTGGTCATACCAGACCGAGAGCGTACGCGCCGGCGATCCCGCCTTCTCCAGCCAGATCGCCACGTAGGGCTTGTGATATTCGGCGACGCTCATCCGCGGCAGCGTCAGCGCCACGTCCAGTGTGTCCGCATGAGCAGGAACGGCGAGCGCGCCGGCAGAACCGAGCACCGCGCCGGTGAGAACGATGCGGCCGGAAATCACGAGAGGCGAATGAGGCATGGGGCGGACTGCTCCTGGCACAGAAAGGGCTGATCTGATGCGCAACGCGATATCGCGAACGATTCGCAGTTGCAACGCCCCGTCTGTATCAGATTGTCGTCACCAGCGAACGCCTTCCTCCTTGGGCTTCCATTCGTATGGGCGTTCGTAGGAGGGGTCTTCCTTGCTCCACAGGCCCTTGAGGAAGCCCTTGACGTTCTTCGAGTGGATCCAGGTGCCGTCGCAATCGGCGGTCGTCTCGATCGTGCAGCGGCGCACGACGATCCGCCATTCGCCGTTGCGCTTTTCCAGCCGGTCGAGATAGCGGCCGATGGCGATCGTCGTGCTCTTGCCGTCGAGCCAGTAAAGTCCGCCGATCACGTAGGATTCGCAATTGGCGACATCGCCATCGAGGTCGCAAATGTGGTTGGTGATGTTGTGGCTGGTCAGGTTGAAATTCATCGAATGGCCAAGATTGGCCTTGTCCGGATAGTCCGGCGCGAAAGTCACCACCGCGCCGTGCTCGTCGACGCCGTCCTCCCACCAGCAGCCGGCGATCTGCTCGACATCCTGCCGGTCGCGCGCGCGGCTTTCGCGTTGAATGCAGTCGAGGATGTCCTGCCGGTCCTTGAGATAGGTCACCGTGGCACGCAGTTCGGCCAGTTCCTGTTCGAGACTCATCGCATCCTCCCTTTATGATTCTCAGCCTGCTACCAGACTGACGAGCACGAGAGAAGGCGTTACAATCCCTCGCCGATCGTCATCAGGCTGGCATTGCCGCCCGCGGCCGCGGTGTTGGTCGAAATCGCGACTTCCTCGAGCAGCCAACCGAGCACATAGCCGCCGTCAGCCGCGAGCTGCAGCGACACGATCGGCCCTTCGCGCGCGGCCAGGGCCTGCGCGCAGACCGAAACGTCGTCGGGATGCTCGACCAGCACAGCGGCGAGGTCGGGCTCGGCAAGCGCTGCCTTGGACCAATCGGCCGTCGATGAACCGTCGAGCCAGTCACGCCGAGCATGACCAGTGGCGATCACCGCTCGGTTGCCGGTGGCTTCCACTGCCGCGAGCTGCGCCCGCAACCCGGCCTCGGTCCGCGCCAGCAAGGCAATGCGCCCTCGCGGGTGGCAGGCATAGACGTTCCGCTCGCCGACCGGGCCATTGAGTTCGACCTCGCTGCCGACCTGCAGTCCGCTGGGTTGCGGGTTGCTCACCAGCTGCGTCAGGTAGAGCGGTCCACCGGCTTTCGGGCCGGTGCCCGACAGCCCGCGCCCACCGAACGGCTGCACGCCGACGATCGCGCCGATCACGTTGCGGTTGACATAGATGTTGCCGACCCTGACCCGGCGTGTGACCCGCTCGATCGTCTGGTCGAGCCGCGTATGCAGGCCGAAAGTCAGGCCGTAGCCCGTCGCGTTGATCGCATCGACCAGGGCGTCCAGCCGGTCCGTGCGGTAGCGGACGACGTGAAGCACGGGGCCGAACACCTCGCGCTTCAGCTCGGACACCGCGCCGATCTCGATGATCGTCGGCGGGACGAAGCTGCCCTGCGCCGTGGCAGTGCCGAGCGCGAGTTGGTGGACCTTGTGGCCCACCGCGCGCATCGCCTCGATATGGCCGACAATGTTGGCCTTCGCCTCCTCGGTAATGACCGCGCCGACGTCGATCCGCAGCGCCTCAGTGTTGCCGACACGCAGTTCCTCCAGCGCGCCCCTGAGCATCGCCAGCGTGCGGTCGGCGATCTCCTCCTGCAGACAGAGCAGCCGCAGCGCCGAGCAGCGCTGGCCGGCGCTGTCGAAAGCCGAGGCCACGGCGTCGGCGACGACCTGTTCGGTCAACGCAGAGGAATCGACTATCATCGCGTTCTGTCCGCCGGTTTCGGCGATCAGGGGGGATCGGGCGGCCATCCGGTGCGGTCCTGACGGCAAGCTGCTTCTGGATCAGCCGCGCGACTTCGGTCGAGCCGGTGAAGACCACGCCCATCGTCTCGGACGCACCGACCAGCGCCGCGCCGATTTCGCCAGCGCCTGTGACGAGTTGAAGCACCTCGGCGGGAATACCCGCCTCGTGCAGGATGCACACCGCCTGCGCGGCGATGAGCGGCGTCTCCTCGGCCGGCTTGGCGAGCACCGTATTGCCAGCCGCCAGCGCCGCCGCGACCTGGCCGGTGAAGATCGACAGTGGGAAATTCCACGGACTGATGCATACCACCGGGCCGAGCGGCTTCTGCCCTGCCCCGATCGTCCGCCGCGCCTCGGCCGCGTAGTAGCGCAGGAAGTCGATGGCCTCGCGCACTTCGGACACGGCATTGGCCGCGGCCTTGCCCGCCTCGCGGATCGCGAGGCCCATCAGCGTCGGCATTTCTGCCTGCATCGCATGGGCCGCACGTTCGAGCATCGCCGCGCGTTCGTCCACCGGCGTCGCCGCCCAGCCCGGCGCGGCTGCGGCGGCGCAACGCACGGCTTCGCCGGCTTCCGCCTCGCTCGCTTCGGAGACCGTTCCGACAATCTCGCGACGGTCAGCGGGGTTGCTCACCAGCCGGAACGGACCGCCCCCGCACCTCGGAGCCGCGCGCCAATCCTGAGCCGCACTCGCCGCCAGTTGATCGCCTAGTGCAGCGAGCGCGCTTTCGTCGGCAAGGTCCAGTCCCGCGGAATTGCAACGCGCGCCGAGAATGTCGGCCGGCAAGGGGATCCCCGGATGTGGCGCTCCGGGCTGCGACATCGCCCGCACTTCCTCGGCTGGATCGGCAATCAGCGCCTCGACCGGCACATCCTCATCGCCGATCCGGTTGACGAACGAGGAATTCGCCCCGTTCTCAAGCAGTCGCCGCACGAGATAGGCCAGTAGCGTCTCGTGCGTGCCGACCGGCGCATAGATCCGGCAGGGACGGTTCAGCTTCGCCGGCCCGACGACTTCGGAATAGAGCGGCTCGCCCATGCCGTGGAGGCACTGGAACTCCCAGTCCCCCGGTCGGAAGTCCGGCCCGGCCATCTCATAGACCGTCGCCAAGGTCTGGGCGTTGTGGGTGGCGAACTGCGGGAAGACGGCATCGCGGGCATCGAGCAGCTTGCGCGCGCAGGCGATGAACGACAGGTCGGTATGGACCTTGCGCGTATAGACCGGAAAGCCGCTCAGCCCGTCGACCTGCGCGCGCTTGATCTCGGCGTCCCAATAGGCGCCCTTGACCAGCCGCACCATGATCCGCCGGCCCGTATCGCGCGCAAGCGCAATAACGAAGTCGATCACCGCCGGGCAGCGCTTGCCATAGGCCTGGACGACGAAGCCCAGCCCCTGCCAACCCGCGAGCGCCGGGTCCTCGGCCAGCGACTGAAGGATGTCGAGCGACAGTTCGAGCCGGTCAGCCTCCTCGGCGTCGATGTTGAGCCCGATGTCGTACGATCGCGCCAGCACCGCCAGATCGCGCACGCGCGGCAGCAGCTCGGCCATGACCCGCTCTGCCTGCGCGCGCGTGTAGCGCGGGTGCAGCGCCGAGAGCTTGATCGAGATTCCCGGCCCCGCATAGACCCCGCGCCCGGCCGAAGCCTTGCCGATCGCGTGGATCGCGGCCTCGTAGTCGGCGCGGTAGCGCGCGGCGTCACGCGCGGTCATCGCCGCCTCGCCGAGCATGTCGTAGGAATAGGCGAAGCCCTGGGCTTCCAATGGTCGCGCGCGCTCGAGCGCCTCGTCGATCGTCTCGCCGGTGACGAACTGCTCGCCGAGCATGCGCATGGCGACGTCGACGCTGCGGCGGATCACCGGCTCGCCCATGCGCGCGACTAGCCGGGTCAGCGCCGCCGACAGCCCGCGGTCGTCGGCGCTGGACACCAGCTTGCCGGTCACCACCAGTCCCCAGGTCGCGGCGTTGACGAACAGCGAGCGGCCGTCGCCGAGATGCGCCGACCAGTCGCCATGGGCGATCTTGTCGCGGATCAGCGCATCGCGCGTCGCATCGTCGGGAATGCGCAGCAGCGCCTCGGCGAGGCACATCAGCGCGACGCCTTCCTCGCTCGACAGCGCATATTCCTGGACCAGCGCCTGGACTCCGCCGCGCACCGGCTTGGCCCGCAGCTTTTCGACCAGCGACCGCGCGGTTGCCCGCACCGCCTTGCGCTGCGTCTCGCTCAGCGAGGCAGCATCGAGCAGGTGCGCAACCGCCTCGGGCTCGGCAATGCGCGTGGCCGCGGTGATCGCCCGGCGCCGGTAATCCGGTAGTCGGACGGGCGGTGCGAAGCGGGCGAACGGCGATGGCTGGTCGGGCATTGGCGCGATCATAGCAGATCACGCGCGTCTCGCTCACCCCGTCAAAGGAAGATGTCGTCGTCGAAGTCGTCGTCACCGCCGGAGCCGGACACGGCATCGCCCAGCACGACCGGCGCCGGCGCATCAGGCATGGCGAAGCGGGCCACATGGATCTCACGCTCGCGCGCCATCGTGTAGGATTTGAAGATCCGCCCGAGGATATCGTGCTTGACCGCTTCCGCGCCCTCGTCGGCGATCGGCGCAGTCCAGTCCACCTCGGCGACCAGCACCAGCATCCGCTGCAGCGCTTGGCTCAGATCGCCTTTCCCGTCGAGATCGAGCGTCGCCGAGCTGATCAGGTCGATCGCAGCGCTCGAATCCGTCAGGGCGCCGTCGAGCGACGAATTGACCGTCTCGCAGCCTGCGCCGATCGCCCTCAGCGACTGTTCGAGCATGCGGCGGATGTCGACCTGGTCGGCCAGTTCGCTCTCGTGGCGCAGCGATTCGTTGAGCGTGCCGAGATCGACCAGGTCCTTGCTGATCATCATGATCGTCTCGTTGAGCTGCCCCGAATAGCGCCGCACCTCGGTGGCGATGACGCCGATCGCCGGCCCGCTCTTGCGCGCATGCTGGCACTTGAGGCGGACGTTGACGGCGACCTGCTCGACCTCGTCGCGCAGTTCGGCGACGACGAGGATGCGCTCGTTGAGGCCGTCGAGCGCGATCAGGATGTTGCGGACGATGCCCGTTACTTCGGCATTGGTCTGGCGCAGGCGCATCGTCAGCGCCTCCACGACGTGAATGCCCTCGTCGAGGCTCTTGAGGATCGTCGAGCCGACCGAGCCGCTGTCCCCCTTCCCGCTGATTGACAGCAGGTTGCGCGCGTCATTGGCGATGCCGGCCATCGAAGCGCTGAGGTCGGCGATCTCCTTCTGCAGCGTTTCCGTCGTGTCGGTGAGCTGTTCGGCCATCAGGCCGACGACGGCCGCTTCGAGCTGCCGCGCGCTGTCGTCGTCCAGCCCACCGTGACCCAGGCGTTCCTCGAGCAGGGCCAGTCCGGCGGAGATATGCTCGATCCGCTGGCGCGCGCTGTCACCGACCTGCAGGGCGACGAGCACCGCGGCGACACGCGCTTGCACGCCGCGAGCAATGTCGGCAACCGAGGTAACGGTCTGGGCGATCATGTCCTGGTATTCGACCAGCGTCGCCGCGTCGCGCAGCAGGCGGTTGGGCGCGGCGGGCAGGACTTTCGCGGTCTCAGCGCTGAGCTGGCCCTCGACGTCCTCGACCCGCCAGACATCCTGCTTGAGCCGGCCGACCAGGTTGACCAGCGGCAACAGCTCGTCCTCGCCGGCAGACAGCTGTGCGCCGATGGAATCGACCCATTTGTCGAAAGTCGGCTCTTCCACCGCGACGATGCGGATGTTGACCGAGAGGATGCGCAGCGCCGAGAGGATCTTGCTGATCGCGCCAAGACCAGATTCGAGATGGGCTACGGTCTGACGGATGCCGACGAAGATATCGTTGCGCATTTCGCTGCGCCGGGGCAGCTCGGAGATCAGACGCGCCGCATCGGTCAGCTCGGTCACGGCCGCGCCGGCCTCATCGGCGCCGAGTGCGCCGGTCATGCCGTCGAGCCGCAGCATCAGGCCGTCGATCGTCTCGAGCATCGTGCCGAGCGTGGTCCCGGCCTCGACGAACCGCGCATCGATCCGCGAGGCTACCCCGCTGAGTTCGAGGCGGACGGTGGCAAGGAGCGCGGCGGAGCCGGGTCCGGCCACGCCTGCGGTGTCGCTTGCCATGATATTGCTGTGAAACACTGCGCTCTCCGTTCTGAATCTTATGCTGCCGCAGCTTGCAGCAATTCGCGGGCGATCGAGCCGAGCGGCGCGACGCGCTCGGCTCCGCCGCGGGCAATGGCTTCCTTGGGCATGCCGAAGACGATCGAGGTCGCCTCGTCCTGCGCGATCGTGCGCCCGCCAGCCTGCTTCATCTCGAGCATGCCGCGCGCACCGTCGTCGCCCATGCCGGTCATGATCACGCCGATCGCGTTCGATCCGGCCGCGCGCGCCGCCGAGCGGAACAGCACGTCGACCGAAGGGCGGTGCCGCGAGACCAGCGGCCCGTCCTTGATAGCGACATGATAGCGCGCGCCTTGGCGCTCGAGCAGCATGTGCCGGCCGCCGGGCGCGATCAGGACATGGCCGCGCAGAACCGGATCGCCGTGCTCGGCTTCCTTGACGCCGACTTCGCAGAGCCCGTCGAGCCGCTTGGCGAAGGCCTTGGTGAAACTCTCGGGCATGTGCTGGACGATGACCATGCCCGGCGCATTGGCGGGCAGCGCGGTCAGCACCTGGCGGATCGCCTCGGTGCCCCCGGTCGAAGCGCCGAGGCAGACGACCTTCTCGGTGGTGCGGCTCATCGCGCGGTTGGTGGGTGGCGGCAGCATCACGTCGGCGGTGAGCTTGGCCTGCGGCTCGACTTTCGCCACAATCCGCGAAGGCCGCCCGCGCACCCGCGCGCGCGCGGCTCCCTTGACCACGTCGCAGATCTCGAGGTGATGCTCGACGAGATGGTCGGCGACGCCGATCTGCGGCTTGAGGATCACGTCGACCGCACCCGCCTCCATAGCCTGGAGCAGCGTCTCAGAGCCTTCCTCGGTCAGCGACGAGCACATCACCACGGGGATCGGGCACTGGCTCATCAGCTTGCGCAGGAAGGTGATCCCGTCCATCCGCGGCATCTCGACGTCGAGCGTGATCACGTCAGGCAGCGTCTGCTGGATGATCTTCGCCGCAGCGAAGGGATCGGAAGCCGTGGCCATCACCTCGAGCTCCGGATCCTGCTCGAGGATCGAGGTCATCGTCTGGCGGACGCTGGCGGAATCGTCGATCACCAGGACGCGGGTGCGGACTTTCGGCATCAGTTCCTCCGGAAAACGGTGTTGGCGACCTGGGTTAGCGGCACGGTGAAGCCGAGGACCGATTCCGCATGGCCGAGGAAAAGGTAGCCGCCGGGCTTGAGGTTCTCGCAGAGCCGGTTGACGACCGCCTCCTGCGTGGCCTTGTCAAAATAGATCAGGACGTTGCGGCAGAACACGAGGTCCATCCCGGTCTCCACCGGATAGCGCGAGTCCATAAGGTTGAGCCGACCGAAGGCGATCGAGGCACGCAGGCTCGGTGCCATGCGGACCTCACCGCGCTTGGGATCCTTGGCCATCATCACATATTTGCGGCGCAGGTGCCCGGGGATCGGGTCGATCATCTCGACGTCGTAGATGCCGCGCCGCGCCGCGTTCAGGACATTGGTGTCGATGTCCGTCGCCATGATCTCGTAACCGGTGCGGCCGCGGCCGGCCAGATAGTCATCGAGCAGCATGGCGATCGTGTAGGGTTCGGCCCCGGTCGAGCAGGCAGCGCTCCACACCTTGATCTTGCGCGCACCCTCATCGACGAGGTCGGGCAGGATATGGCTCAGCAGATAGTCGAAGTGCTTGGGCTCGCGGAAGAAATCGGTCTTGTTGGTGGTGATCGCATTGATCAGATGCTCTTCCTCCTCCGGCCGGTCGCCCGAGAACACCACGTCGCAATAGGCGTCGAGGTCGTGCGCGCCGACCACCGCCAGCCGGCGGCGCAGCCGGCTCTCGAGCATCGTGCGCTTGTTGTCGGTGATGATGATCCCCGCGCGCTCGTAGATATGCGCGGCGACGCGCGAGAAATTGCGCTGCGAGAGATGGTCCTCGCCGATCGGTGCCGCGCGTCGCGCCTGGGCCCTGGACATTTGATCCCCTTGTTTCGTTGGAAGCAGGGCAGCGATCGCCACCCCCGCTTCAGATCAGGCGGCGGCGGACATCTGCGAAAGCAGCGCCGCATCGGACGTGCCCGAGAATATCCGCGCGACGTCCATCAGCACGACGAAGCCGGTCTCGCGGCGCACGACGCCGAGGATGTATTCCGACGACCAGCGGATGCCGATGTCGGGCGCAGCCTCGATCTGCTCGGCGCCGAAGGTGCTGACGTCGAGCACGCGGTCGACCATCAGGCCGAGGGTCAGCGCGCGGCCTTCCAGCGGCACGTCGACCACGAGGATCCGCGTGGTCGGCGTGACGTCCGCCACGGCCAGCCCGAGGCGCGCGCGCAGGTCGACCGTCGGCACCCCCTGCCCACGGACATCGGTGATGCCGAGCAGCCAGGCCGGCGCCCCGGGGATATGGAAGGTCTCGCGGTGATCCAGGATCTCGCGGACGAGATTGACCGGGATCGCAAAAGTCTCCGCGCCGAGACCGAAAGTGACGGCCTGCACCATTTCGTCCGTACCGCTCATGCTGCCTGGCTCCCGAAGTCGAGGTCGTCGTCGTCCGGTCCGCCAGTGGACAGATCGAGCGCGAAGCCTTGGGCGCGGGCCTGCTGATCGGCCACCGAATTGGCCTTCGGCTTGACCGGGGCGGGCTTCGCCGAGGCCGACTTCGCCGCGGCCTTAGGCTTCACCGTGGGCTTGGGCGTGTAGGCAGTCACGCTGCGCGCTGCCGAGCGCGCCTCGCGGCCGCCGGTGCGGAAGAACGAGATGCTGGCCTGCAGCTCCTCGGCGCGGCTGGCGAGATCGCCCGACGTGCTGGCGATCTGCTCGGAAGCGGCGGCGTTCTGCTGGGTCACCTGGTCGAGCTGCTGGATCGCCTCGTTGATCTGGGCGACACCGATGTCCTGCTCGCGGCAGGCCGCGCTGATCTCGCTGATCAGCTCGGCCGTGCGGCGGATGTCGGGCACCAGCTTGGTCAGCATCTCACCGGCCTCGGCGCCCGCAGTCATCGTATCGGACGACACGGCACCGATCTCGGCCGCGGCGACCTGGCTGCGTTCGGCAAGCTTGCGCACTTCCGAAGCGACAACGGCAAAGCCCTTGCCGTGCTCGCCGGCACGGGCAGCTTCGACCGCGGCGTTGAGCGCGAGCAGGTCCGTCTGGCGCGCGATCTCCTGGACGATCGAGATCTTCTCGGCGATCGTGCGCATGGCCGTGACAGCCTTCGAGACAGCAACACCGCTGGCTTCGGCGTCCTTCGACGACTGGCGGGCGATCTTCTCGGTAGTCGCGGCGTTGTCGGCGTTCTGCTTCACGTTCGCGGCCATCTCTTCCATCGCGGCCGAAGCCTGCTCGGCGGCGGCAGCCTGCTCGGTCGCGCCTTGCGAGACCTGCTCGGAGGTCGCCGAAAGCTCCTGGCTGCCGGCCGAGACGTTGGTCGCGGCAGCATTGGCCTCACCCACCACGTCACGCAGGCGCTCGATCATGGTGTTCACCACGTTCAGCAAGTCGCCGATCTCGTCCTGGGTGCGGACTTCGACCATGCGGGTCAGATCGCCATCGGCTACCTGGCGCAGTGCGTCACCCGCGCTCTTGAGGCCGCGCGTGATGATCAGCGAGAGATAGCCGGCGGCGGCGATCGTCAGCAGGAAGGCAACGACCCCCATGACCAGCATCGTCGTCCGTGCGGACTCGTACTGGGCCGTGGCCTCGTCGTCGGCCGCCTGCATCATTTCCTGCTGCTTCTTGACCAGCAGTTCGATCGTCTTGGTCAGCGCTTGGGCACGGGCGCGGGATTCGCCCATCGACAGCTCGGCAGCGGCCTTGCCGTCATTGGCGGCGAGCGCGCGCACCCGGTCGTTGACCGCGACGAACTCGGCATATTGATCGTCGAGCTTCGCCCAGAGCGCGCGGGTCGCTTCAGCCGGCTTGGCATTGGCTTCGTCGATCAGCTGGCGAACCTGGCCGCGCCACGTGGTGATCGACGCATCGAACTCACGCTCGAGACGCGGATCCTCGTTCATCGCGAGGTTCTTTTCGCCGCGGACGATCATGCCGATGCCGGAGTCGATCGCGCGGGCGCGATCGAGCTGCTTGGCGGGGCCGCTGATCACTGCGCTCATGCTTTCGTCGAGGCCGCTCATGCGGCTGACTGAAAGTGCGATGATCCCCGACATGATGACAAGCAGGAGTGCGAAGGTCGCAACCAGCTTGAGTTTGATTGTTGCTCGCATCTGCTTGCCTTCCGGTAAAAGCCTGAATTGCAGTCAATTCAGTTCGATTGAGGGAATTGGATCAAGAGACGGCCGGAGGTCCCTGGCCCGCGGCCGTCTCCAGAGATCAGGCGGCCTCGCCGAAGTCGAGGTCGTCCGCGTCGGGGCCGCCGCTCGACAGGTCGAGTGCGAAGCCCTGGGCGCGGGCCTGCTGGCCGGCGACCGAATTGGGCTTCGGCTTGACGGCGGCGGGCTTGGCCAGCGCCTTGTGCTTGGCCGGTGCGGCACGCCGAACCGGGGCGGCCGCAGCCGGGCGAGCAGCTTCGCGGCGGACGGTGTCCGGCGCGCCGGTGCGGAAGAACGAGATGCTGCTCTGCAGTTCTTCGGCGCGGCTGGCGAGATCGCCCGAAGTGCCCGAGATCTGTTCCGAAGCGGCAGCGTTCTGCTGGGTAACCTGGTCGAGCTGCTGGATCGCCTCGTTGATCTGGGCGACGCCGATGTCCTGTTCGCGGCAAGCGGCGCTGATCTCGCTGATCAGCTCGGCCGTGCGGCGAATGTCGGGCACCAGCTTGGTCAGCATTTCGCCGGCCTCGGCGCCCGCGGTCATCGTGTCGGAAGACACGGCGCCGATCTCGGCGGCGGCGACCTGGCTGCGCTCGGCAAGCTTGCGCACTTCCGAAGCGACGACGGCGAAGCCCTTGCCGTGCTCACCGGCACGCGCAGCCTCGACCGCGGCGTTCAGCGCGAGCAGATCGGTCTGGCGAGCGATCTCCTGGACGATCGAGATCTTCTCGGCGATCGTGCGCATGGCGGTGACCGCCTTCTCGACCGCAATGCCACTGGCTTCTGCGTCCTTCGAAGACTGACGGGCGATCTTCTCGGTGGTCGCGGCGTTGTCGGCGTTCTGCTTCACGTTGGCGGCCATTTCCTCCATCGCGGCAGAAGCCTGCTCTGCGGCGGCGGCCTGCTCAGTTGCCCCCTGCGACATCTGCTCCGACGTGGCGGAGAGCTGTTCGCTGCCCGAGGCGACGTTCTGCGCGGCGGTCACGGCCTCGCCGACGACGCTGCGCAGGCGCTGCACCATGCGGAGCAGCGAGTTACCCAGCTTGTCCTCGGCCGAGAGCGGCTTGTGATCGACGGTGAGGTTGCCCTGCGACACCTGCTCCGCGACGTCTGCAGTCGCCTGCAGGTTCGCCGTCATGGTGTTCATCATGTCGGCAAGATCGCGCGTCTCGTCGTTCGAATTCACCTGGACGGGCGGCGGCAGGTCACCGACCGAAAGCCGCTCCATCGCCGCGGTGACAACTTGGACTGGCTGGACGATACGCCGGCCGATCATGAAGGCGACGGTGGCACCGATGACCATCGACAGCAGCACGGTCACGACGACCAGCCATGTCAGCTGCGTGAACAGCGCCTTCGATGCGTCATAGAGCTTGTTGGCCTCGGCCAGCTGCACCTGCGTCAGCTTGTCGACGACGGTCGTTACCGGATCGATGTCCGTATAGAGCTCGGTCGTGCGGAACTGTTGGAGCGCATTCATGTCGCGCGTCTGCAGGATAGTGCGCAGCTTGGCCGTGGCGGCATCCGCCTTGGTCATCAGCGGCTGCGCATCGCGAACGAGGCCCGGCTCGTCGCCGCTCAGTTCGGTCGAAGTATAGGCCTTCCAGTGCTCCTGGATCGTCGCGGCGGCCTTGGTGACGCTGTCGAGACCCTGCTCGGGCGACATGTTGCCCATCTGCACCTTGTGGCTCGCGTCGACGATGTTGACCGCATAGGCATCGGATACGGCCTTGAGGTCGCGCAGCGCGACCACGCGGTCCTCGTAGATCGACTTCGTGCCGGCCACGGTCTGCTGCATGCCGTAGAAGCCGACAGCGCCGATGATCAGCATGAGCACCAGCAGGACGCCGGGGATCAGCAACAGTTTCTTGAGAATTGTCGTCCGGCCTTTCATCGCCAGTCTCCTAAAAATCTTGAATTATGTGAATGGTTTAAAGTTCAGGCCGCCGCTGCTTCCGCGCGCGCGAAGATCGCCTCGACGTTCGGCAGGACCACGACGCTGTCGCCATGCCGGAAGAGGCTGCGGATGAAATCGCGGCGCCAGCGCATGCCGACGGCGGGCGTCGGCTCGCGAGTCTCCTGGCCGAGCGTGGTCACTTCAAGCACCTTGTCGGTCTTGAGCCCGATCAGCACCGGCTCGCCGTCGAGGTCGAGCTCGATCACGACGATGCGCGCGTCGATCGTCGCCTCGCCGCGCGGCAGGCCGAATGCCAGCCGGAGGTCGGCGATCGGGATGACCTTGCCGCGGAAGTTGACGACGCTGCCGACGAGATCGCGCGAGCCTGGCACGGCGGTCTCGGTCAGCAGGTCGAGTATCTCGCAGACCAGTCCGGCCTCGATCGCGAAGATGTCCTGGTCGAGGTGGAAGGTCAGCACTTCGAGCTGACCCTGATCGTTCCAGGGGATGAGTTCGTTGTCCATGGGTTGTCTCAGGCAGCCTGCTGCTGCCCCTCCAATTGCTGCCCGCGGGCGATGAGTTGGATGACGTCGAGGATCAGCGCGACGCTGCCATCGCCGAGGATGGTCGCGCCGGCGATGGTTGCGACATCCTTGTGCAGCGGCGACATCGACTTGATCACGGTCTGGTGGTTGCCGATGATCTGGTCGACCACGAGGCCGACGCGCCCGGAGTCATTGGCCGTGCCCGTGCCGATGACGACGATCTTCTGGAACGTGTCGGGCCGGGTGCCCGTGGCGAAAACCTCGCGCAGGCGAAGGAACGGCACCAGCCGGTCGCGCAGCTTGATCAGGCTGGAACCACGCGACCGCAGGTCTTCCTCGAGGCTCAGCTCGATGCATTCCTCGACCGCCGAGAGCGGGATGACGTAGCGGCCTTCGCCGACGCCCACGAGCAGGCCGTCGATGATCGCCAGGGTCAGCGGAATGCGCAGGGTAATTGTCGATCCCTCGCCGGGCTGGGTGGCGATGTCGATCGTCCCGCGCAGGCTTTCGATCGTGCGCTTGACCACGTCCATGCCGACGCCGCGGCCCGAGAGGTTGGTGACTTCGGCCGCGGTCGAGAAACCCGGTGCGAAGATCATCTGCAGCAGTTCCTGGTCGCTCAGCACCTGCCCCGGCTGGATCAGCCCATTGGCTTCGGCCTTGGCGCGGATGCGGTCGCGGTCCATGCCGCGGCCGTTGTCGCGGATCTTGATGATGACCTCGCCGCCCGCCTGGAGCGCGCTGAGCCGGACCTCGCCGGTCGCGGGCTTGCCCGCCGCCTCGCGCAGGTCGGGCGTTTCGAGGCCGTGATCGCAAGCATTGCGGATGAGGTGGACCATCGGGTCGGCCAACCGCTCGATGACAGTCTTGTCGAGCTCGGTGCTCTCGCCTTCGGTGACCAGCGAGATCGACTTGCCGGTCTCGTGCGCCAGATCGTGGACCAAACGGCGGAAGCGGCCAAACAGCGTCGACACGGGCACCATGCGCAGCACCATCATCGTGTCGCGCAGTTCGGAAATCAGCCGCTCGATATCTTCAGAGACGGAGCGCAGCGCGGTATTGGTATCGTGGTGGGCGATCTGCGACAGCCGGCTCTGGACGATGACGAGTTCGCCGACGCGGTCCATCAGCTCGTCGAGCCGCTCGGCCGGAACGCGGACGTTCTCGACCGGCCGGTCCTTTGTCGGTGCGGGGGAAGAAGAAGATGCCGGCGCCGCCTGGGAGGGAGAGTGCGGCGGCGCCGGCAAGTGGGAAGCAGCGGGTGCAATTGCCGCTTCCGGAGGGAACTCTACGATGGGGTCGGCATCGGCCGTACTCTGATGGAGCGGCTCGAGCTGCAGCTCCATGTCGTCGATCACGAACATGAACACGTCTTCGATGTCGGAGCGCGAGACGTCGCCGCGCAGCGTCACGTCCCAGCCGAAATAGCACTGGGTCGGATCGAATTCGGCGAGCGCCGGCAACCGGTCGCGTAGCACGGCGACCTCAGCCTCGCCCAATTCGCGCAGCTCGTCGAGCAGGCCGAGCGGGTTGAGCCCGTTCACCAGGCAGCCGCCCGGCAGATAGAAGCGGATCGACCACCCAACCGATGCCGCGGGCGCTGAAGGGGTCTCGACTACGACCACCGCCGCGGCGGGCTGATCCGAGTCTTCCTCCATCGCGCTGCGCAGGCGGCCGAGAATCGCCTCGCCCTCGGCCCCGTCAGCCGGGGTGTCGCGATCGAGCAGCGCAGCCATGTGATCCTTGGCCGAAAGGATGGCGTCGACCAGCTCGGGCGTGGCCGCGGCCTTGCCCTTACGCACGCGGTCGAAGGCGGTCTCGCAGTGGTGGGTAAAGCTGGCGAGCCCATCGAAGCCGAACATGGCCCCCGAACCCTTCAGCGTATGAAGGCCGCGGAAGACGGCGTTGATCAGGTCATCGTCCTGCAGGTTCCGGCCGAGGTCGAGCAGGTCCTGCTCGACCTGGTCGAGCAGATCGCCGGCCTCGACGAGGAAGGCCGCGACTGGATCGCCGCCGCTCATCGGCTGAGCACCTTGCCGACGACGCGCAGCAGCTGGTCGGGCACGAAAGGCTTGACCAGCCAGCCGGTGGCGCCGGCGGCCTTGGCTTCGGCCTTGACCGCATCATCCGATTCCGTGGTGAGGAAGAGGATCGGCACGCCGGTCTGGAGCGTGCCCTTGCGGATCTCACGGATCATCGACAGCCCGTCCATATTGGGCATGTTGAGATCGGTAAGGATCAGGTCGAAGCGCTCGGCGTTGGCCTTGCCCAGCCCGTCTTGGCCATCGCTGGCTTCGGTGACTTTATAGCCGGCCCCGGTCAGCGCGATCTTGATCGCCATGCGCAGGCTAGCGGAATCGTCAACGGCAAGAATGGAAGCAGACATTATACGGTTTCCTCACCAATCCAGAATTCGAGGTCGGATGGATCCGCGCCTTCCCGGTAACCGCACCGGGCAAGCAGCGACGTGATGTTGGGGTTGGCCTGCGTGCTCAGCGCCAGCACGCGGCTGGCTTCGGCCAGTTCAGCGCGATAGACGTCGACCGTCTGAACAAAGGTCAGATCGACGTCCTCGAGCTCCGAGACGTCGATGACAACACGATCCGCTGGGGCGGAATCGCCTAATCGCGCGGCGAATTCTGCAACGGTCCGCGTGGTGACGCTGGATCCTGTGGCAAACTGCACTTCCACGGCCATTATACTCCTGGCTATTCGCACCAAGTCGATCAGACTTCGCTCGTTAGCCAGATAAGCCAATATTTATGAACACGGTATTTAGGTTACCGCTAGTTGATCCAACATAGTTTATAAATACTACATTGGATATAGTCTTATCACATAGGCCAAAAATAATACCTGATTCATCAATATACAACTCAAATCCGAAATGGATATATTTATAGGTCGTTTTCGGTCTTGTACCTGATCGCGAGGCAACGGTTCCTTCACCATCACGCCCGAACCGCAACCCTGGGTCGACACGACGCCCCGGCGATCTGTGCGAAACCACACGGTTGCGTATCCTTTAACTTTCTTGAATTATGAGCCACACCGGCTATTAGTAGCCTGAGAACACTGGTCTCACGCGGATATCCGCGGAAACGGACCTAAAAGGTGGAATTGATGGATACGGGATTCCTGGGTTTTCTGGCCGAGCACTACAATTGGCTGCTCTCGCTCTATGCCGGTCTCGGCATCATCGCGGTGTCGCTGGCAGGACGCGTCGTCCGCCTGATTCCGGCTTTTGGCGCAGCCCACAAGCTCAACAGCGAGACGCTGGCGAAGAAGATGGAGCGCCCGGCCTATGCGCAGAACCAGGCCTGGAACCGCAAGTGGGCCGGGCTCTATCTCGTCGTCATCTTCGCGGGCATCCTGCCTTTCTGCCTGACGACCGAAGCCCAGCCATGGTGGAACGTGCTGTCGGACATCGTCATCGTCCTGATGGTCTACGACTTTTTCTACTACCTGATGCACCGCTTCCTGTTCCACGATAGCAAGTTCCTCGGCGGTCCGTTGATGTGGGTCCACGCCGTCCACCACCGGCAGCACAACCCCTGCCGCATGGATTCGAGCTACATCCACCCGATCGAGGTGGCGATGGGGCTCGGGCTCTTCGTCCTGACGATCTTCCTGCTGTCGTTCCCGATGGGCAATTTCCACGTCGTCACGCTGGTCGTCACCTGGGTCGCCTTCTCGCAGATCAACCTGCACAACCACACGCTGTGGGAAGCCGATCGGTTTCCGTTCAAGTACCTGAGCTTCCTGTCGAAGATGCACCACAACCACCACGCGCGGTTCACCGGCGGCAACTTCGCGACGATCACGCTGCTCTACGACTGGCTGTTCGGCACGATCGACCATGGCAAAGGCTGGGGCGACGGCGCGAAGCGTCCGCAGTCCAAGCAGAAGCCGAACACGCCGAGCGCGGCCTGACTTTGGTCTGCGGTTGATCGCCCTGCCATAGCCGTTATCCTCTCCCGCAGACCGCATTCAAGCGGCGCGGGAGAGCGGCATGGGCCATCGGCGGATCGAACTGCGCATCGACACCGGAACACAGAGCAGCGGCAAGGCCTGGACGCTCGCCGCAACCGTCCACCTGCCCGATGACGCCGCGCTGGGTCCCCGCCCGCCACTGCTCGTCGCCATGCCAGGCGGCGGCTATACGCGGCACTATTTCGACTTGCGCGAGGCCGGCTACAGCGAAGCCGAGCATCACGTCGCCCGAGGCGTCGTGGTCGTGGCGTTCGACCACCTGCGCGTCGGCGACAGCGACATTCCCGATCTCGAAGAGGCGAGCCTGACCGCCTGCGCCGAGGCAAATCACGCCGCGGTCGGCGTCATCCTCGAAAAGCTGCGCAGCGGCACGCTGGACTCGGCCATCAAAGCGATCGACCCGGCCGTAGTAGTCGGCGTCGGCCAGTCGATGGGCGGCCATATCGGCCTGCTCATGCAAGCCGGTCACAAGACCTTCGACGCGCTCGCCATGCTCGGCAGCAGCGTGGTCTCGACCCGCCTGCCCGCGCGCGAAGTGGGCAAGGAAGTCAGCCTGATGGGCCAGACCGATCCGGTGAACGGCCTCTCGGCGCTGGTCGGCTTCGACTTCCAGTTTGCGTTCCACTGGGAAGACGTGCCCGAACGCTTCGCCGAGGCCGACATCGCCGGCCAGCGTGGCTCGGGGGCCCTGCCCTACTGGCGCAGCGCGACCACGCCGAATGCCGGCGGCGGACTGCTGCCCGGCCACCTCTCGGGCGCGGCCGCGGTCGTCACCGTGCCGGTGCTGCTGGGCATGGGCGAGCGCGACGTCTGCCAGGACAGCTTGCGCGAACTCGCCGCCTTCATGTCGACCCGCGACCTCGCGCTGTTCGTCGCGCCGAGGATGGCGCACATGCACAACTTCGCGGGGACGCGCGAACTGATCTGGCGCCGGCTCGACGCCTTCATCGCGCAGGTCGCCGACCGCGCAGGCTAGCCCTACCCCTTCGCCGGCATGGCATTGTGCCGCATCTGGTTGAACGGCATCTCGGGATCGTAGCCCGGCTCGCGCGGCAGGCCGAGGTGCCGCTCGGCGACGAGGTTGAGCTGCATCTCGAGCGTGCCGCCACCGATGCGATGCGTGGTCACGCGGGTGAGACCGATGTCGGGCTCCGCGCCCAGCGGTGCCGCGACACCGACCGGCCCGGCCAGCGCCGACAGCAACGCGGTGCGCCGCACGTCGGTGCGCGCAACGAGCAGGCTGGAGACGGTACCCGCAGAGTCGGGCAGCGTCTTGTTGCGTAGCCCCTTGCCGATCCGCTGCCCGGTCAGGTTGTAGACCGTGTCGATGACGAAGGCCTCGCCAACCGCCTGCCGCGCCAATGGGTCCTTGGCCCGGCCGAGCGACCGCGCCAGATCGACATAGCGCTGCGAGAGCTGAATCTGCTCGGAGGCCGCCGCCTGGCGCAGGCCAGCGTGCCAGCCCTTGGCCATGCCGGCGCGCTCGGAGGCGAGCTGGGTCTGCGCGACTTTCCAGCCGGCGCCAACCTCACCGACGCGGTCCTCGTCGGGCACGGCGACGTCGTCGAGGAATTCCTGGCAGAAATCGCTGCCGCCGCGGACCAGCTTGATCGGATGGATCGTCATGCCCGGCGCATGCATGTTGACGAGGAACATGGTCAGACCTGCATGCTTGCGCACGGTGGGATCGGTGCGCGCGAGGCACAGGCCCATGTCCGAGACGTGGCCGCCGCTGGTCCAGACCTTCGAGCCGTTGAGCACCCAGCCGTCGCCACGCTTCTCGGCGCGCGTCAGGCAGCCGGCGAGGTCCGATCCGCCCGAAGGCTCGGACAAAAGCTGGCACCAAAGCTGCTCACCGCTGAGCATCTTGGGGATATACTTGCTCTTCTGCTCCTCGGAGCCGTTCACCAGCAGCACGGGCAGGACGATGTTGAAGGCGTTGCCGAAGTGCCAGGCGAGACGGTAGGGCTCGGCCTCTTCGTAGAAGATCTCCTCGAAGCGGTGGTCGAGCCCCTGCCCGCCATAGGTCTTGGGCACGGTGATGCCGGCAAGATCGCCGTCCCAGAGGATGCGCTGGATCTCGCGGTCGCGGTTGACGAGGGCTACATCCTCGAAGGCATTGGCCGGCTCGCCCGGCACCCGCGGCGGCATGCGGCCGCCCATGTACTGACGCGCGCGCAGGCGGAAAGCGCGCTGCTCGTCGGTGTCGCGGTCCTCAGTGGTCTGGCGGGGACCGGTGCGCTCTTCTGCAGAATTCAGCATTGTCGTTCCTCCCTCAAAGGCCGGCCCTAGAGACCTGCAATGCGGCAGAGCCGCTCGTGATGGACGGCGGGCGTGCCCCAGAGCTGCTCGTTCGAGACCGCCCGGCGCAGGTAGAAATGGATGTCGTGCTCCCAGGTCACGCCGATGCCGCCGTGCATCTGCACGCAGTCGCGGATGATCTCGGTGGCGAAGCGGCCGCAGTGGCTCTTGGCGACGCTGACCGCGATGGCCGCGTCGGGCGCTCCCGCCTGCACCGCCTTGGCTGCGTGAGCGGCCACGGCCTTGGCGCCTTCGAGCTGCGCGGCGTGGTCCGCCAGCCGGTGCTTGAGCCCCTGGAACGAGCCGATCGGGCGGTTGAAGGCATAGCGCTCCTTGACCCATTCAAGCGTGAATTCGAGCGCGCGGTCGGTGACGCCGACAGTTTCGGCACATTGCAGCGCTAGCGCGACCTGGAGCTGCCGCTCGACCTGATCGGCCGCGTCGGCGGCGGCTCCCAGCAGCGCCCCCCGCGGAAACCCGAACGCTCTCGAAACGCACCTCTGCCAGCCGGCGGCCGAGATCGAGCGCCGCGAGCGGCGTGATCGTGATGCCCGGCATCGAGGCCGGCAGCAGGAATTGCGATGTGCCATCGTCGCCCATTGCGGTCACCAGCAGCAGGTCGGCGACTTCAGCGTCCTCGACGATCCCGCGAGGCCATCGAGGATATAACCGTCGTAGCCGCGCCCCGCGGTGATGGCGCCCGGTTCAGCCCCGGCTGCAGCGCCCGTGCCGCCCAGGCACCAGGCTGCGATCGTTTGACCGCTGGCCAGGCCCGGAAGAATGCTCGCCTGCTGCTCGGCCGTTCCCGCCCGAGAAACGGCGTCGGCGACAACGCAGGACGACAGGAACGGCCCGGAGAACACCACGCGGCCGAGTTCTTCGGCGACGATGGCGGCATCCACCACGCCTTCCGACATTTCGGCGATGCCACCGTGCGCTTCAGGAACGAACAGCGCGATCCAGCCGAGCTCCGCGCCCTCGCGCCAGGCACCGAGGTCGATCCGCTCGCCGCCGTCTGCCAGCCGACGCACTGCGCCGATCGGCGACCGCTCTTCGAGGAACCGCCGCGTCATGTCGCGCAGCATCAGTTGGTCGTCGGTTGCGGTAACGTCCACGCCGTTTCTCCCGTGTTGTGCGAGAATGCTAAAACACAGAAGCAGACGGCGCGCAAAGGGGCGAATACGATCGCCGCTATGAACCTGCGGCAGCCCGATCAGATGAACGGATAGGGATAGGCCATCGCATAGTAGTCGAAGATCCGGCGACCGTAGTTATGGTCATATTCCGGATAGGCCGCACCGTGCCGCGGCGCGTCGTCGAGCTGCTCCTTGGTTACGTCGACGACATAGCCTCCCTTGTCGGTGTCATAGGACAGCATGCCCCAGGGCAGCGGGTAATAGTCGTTGCCTAACCCTAGGATGCCGCCGAATTCGATGACCGCATATTCGGCCTGGCCGCTGACCTTGCCGACCAAGAAGTTCTTGATCGAACCGAGCTTGTGGCCCTTGCGATCATAGACCTTGGTGCCCTCGACCCGGTCAGAGGCGATCAGGCGGTGGCGTTCCTGGGCAACGGGGTTGAGCGTATCGACCATGGGTCGTTCCTCTCGTGGTTGTATCCTAGCGTAAGAAGGAAACGGACGGGCCGTGGCCAGGGTTCCCGTTCTCCGGGATTGAAGGCCGCGTGATGCCGCCCTATCCCCCGCCCGATGGACAAGCCCGCGCTGCTCTTCGTCTGCCTCGGCAACATCTGCCGCTCACCCCTCGCCGAGGCCGCATTCCGCGAGGCTGCGACGAAAGCGGGGCTAGACGCCAAGGCCGATTCCGCGGGCACGGGCGACTGGCACGTCGGCAATCCGCCCGATCGTCGCGCCCAGGCCGAAGCGCTTCGCCACGGTATCGACATCTCGAGCTACCGCGCGCGACAGGTCAGCCCGGACGATTTCCGCCGCTTTACCCATATCTACGCGCTGGACAGCAACAATCTCACCAACTTGCGTGCCTTGGCTCCGGCGGACGGCACGGCGAAGCTCGCGTTGCTGCTCGACGAGGTCCCCGGAATGGCCGGGCGATCGGTGGCCGATCCCTACTTCGGCGACGACGCCGGCTTCGCCGACACCTGGCGCGAGGTCAGCCTCGCGGCGGAGGCATTAGTCAGGGAATTGCGCGGCTAGAGCAGATACATGGTCAGCCAGCGCGCTGCGACCGCCGGCCGTTCGACGCCTTCGACCTCGAGCGTCACATCCATCGCCTCGCGCACCTGGCCCGGGCCGTCGCGGCGCAGTTCGGCGATGGTGAAGTGCCCGCGGATCCGGCTGCCCGAGCGTACCGGACTGATGAAGCGGACCTTGTCGAAACCGTAGTTCACCCCCGTCCGCATCCCCGGCAGCCGCGGCCGCGGCGTCTCCGAGCGTAGCGGCGCGAACAGCGAGAGCACGAGGAAGCCATGCGCGATGGTCCCGCCAAACTCGGTCTCGGCCGCCTTCACCGGATCGACGTGGAGGAACATCCAGTCGCGCGTGGTATCGGCGAAGCGGTCTATCAGGTCCTGGTCGACCAGCATCCAGTCCGACACATAGGTTTTGCCCTGCTCGCTCTGAATGAACGCATCAACTTCATTGCTCACGTCGTTCCACCCTCTCGTTTTCCCTGTTCTGCACGGTTTGGACAGCCCCCCGCCAGTTTGCTTTTGTCGAGGCTTTGCCTATATAGCGGGGCGACGCCCCGGCCGTGCAGACGCGCAAGCGACCTGCCTCTGCCGGGGCTTACTTTTCGTACTTTTCGATTTCGCCAAGAATTCGCTCGCTTAGCATTTCCCAAGGAACGCATGATGTCCCGTCGCCGCCAGATCTACGAGGGCAAGGCCAAGATTCTCTACGAAGGCCCCGAACCCGGCACGCTGATCCAGTACTTCAAGGACGATGCCACGGCCTTCAACGCCCAGAAGAAGGGCACGATCCAGGGCAAAGGCGTGATCAACAACCGCATCAGCGAGTATGTCTTCACGCGGCTCAACCACATCGGCGTGCCGAATCACTTCATCCGCCGGATCAACATGCGCGAGCAGGTGATCCGCCAGGTCGAGATCATCCCGATCGAAGTGGTCGTGCGCAACGTCGCCGCCGGGTCGATCTCCAAGCGCCTCGGTATCCCCGAGGGCGAGCCGCTGCCGCACACCTTGATCGAATACTATTTCAAGGACGATGCGCTGGGCGATCCGATGATCGCCGAAGAGCACATCGCCTGCTTCGGCTGGGCTTCGAACGAGGAGATGCAGGACATCTCGGCGATGGCGATCCGGGTGAACGATTTCCTCTGCGGCATGTTCGCGGCGATCAACATCCGCCTGGTCGACTTCAAGCTTGAATTCGGCCGTATCTGGGAAGGCGACTACAGCCGCGTCATCCTGGCCGACGAGATCAGCCCCGACGGCTGCCGCCTATGGGACATGACCACGGGCGAGAAGCTCGACAAGGACCGCTTCCGCCGCGATCTCGGCGGAGAGCAGGAAGCCTATCAGGAAGTCGCCCGCCGCCTCGGCCTGCTGCAGGACGACAACGGTCCTTCCGAAGTGTTCGATCTTTCGAAGCACCGGAAACTTCGCGGCAAGTGAGGCATTATATTTGCTCGGTCGTTTTTACGCGACCGAGCAAAAGTGCACTTATCGCGTCCCCTGAGGACAAGGCTGGCCTGGAGCGGCGGAGACCAGATGCGGCGTAATCCGTCCCTAATCCTCTTCCTTCTGGCATCCCTTTTTCTCTCCGCCTGCGCCCCGCAGACCGAGCGAATCGCCTCCGCCAGCCGTCCACGACCGGTCTGGGGCTTCCTCGAAAGCGACATCCCGCCCGAGGCCGCCTACAAGTTCAACCGCCTGCCCAACGGCATGCGCTACGTCATCCGCCGCAACGCCAATCCCAAGGGGACGGCGATGGTGCGGATGGAAGTGGCCGCCGGTTCGCTCGACGAAAGCCCGGCCGAGCGCGGTTTCGCCCATTTCGTCGAACACATGGCCTTCAACGGCAGCACCCACGTTCCCGAAGGCGACATGATCCGCCTGCTCGAACGCGACGGCCTCGCCTTCGGCGCCGATACCAATGCGGCGACGGGGTTCGAGACCACGACCTACATGCTCGACCTGCCGCGCGCCGATCCCAAGCTGCTCGACACTGCGCTGATGCTGATGCGCGAGACCGCCAGCGAACTGACGATCTCGCCCGAAGCCGTCGCCCGCGAGCGCGGCGTGATCCTCGCCGAAATGCGCGACCGCAACACCTGGCAGATGCGCAACGGCATGGACCAGGCCAAGTTCCTTCATCCCCAGGCACTCTATCCCGATCGCTTCCCGGTGGGCGTGGCCGACACGATCAACGCCGCTACTGCCGAAGGTCTCAAGGCCTTCTGGCAGCGCGAATATGTGCCCGAGCACACGACGATCGTCGTCATCGGCGATTTCGCCCCCGAAGACGTCGAGCCGATGATCATCAAGAAGTTCGGCGACTGGCAGGCACGCCCGGCCCTGGTCCAGCCCGATCCCGGCCCGATCGACATCAAGTCGAAGGATCGCACCGAGATCTACGTCGACCCCGCGCTGTCCGAACGCGTCACCGCCTCGCGCCACGGCGGCTGGATCGACGGCCCCGATACCATGGCCCAGCGACGCGAGAACCTGTTGCGGCAGATCGGCTATGCGATCATCAACCGCCGGCTGCAGCGCATCCAGCGCCAGCCCAACCCTCCGTTCCGTGGCGCCGGCTTCGGCACCGGCGACATGTTCCGCGACGGGCGGACGACCAATCTCATCGTCGATACGATCGACGGCAAGTGGCGGCGCGGGCTGATCGCCGCGGCCGTCGAGTACCGCCGCGCGCTGCGTTACGGATTCAGCCTCGGCGAAGTGGCCGAGCAGATCGCCAATATCCGCACGGGCACGCAGAACGCCGCGGCCTCGGCCGGCACGCGCAGCAACGGCGCGCTGATGGGCGCGGTGTTCGACCTGCTGCGCAATGACATGGTCCCCTCCTCGCCGCAGAGCGTGCTCGACCGGCTCGAGGCCTTCATTCCCGAAATCACCCCGGAGCGCGTCCAGGCCGCACTCAAGACCGAGGTCGTCCCGCTCAAGGACCCGCTGCTGCGCTTTCAGGGCCGCGTTCAGCCCGAAGGCGGCGAGAAGGCGATCCGCGGCGCCTGGAACGAGGCCATGCGCGCACCGATCACGCGCGGTGCCGACGTCGCCAGCGCCGGCTTCGCCTATAACGATTTCGGCACGCCGGGCACGGTCGTCAGCGACACGCGCGAGCCGGCGCTCGGCATCCGCGAAGTGCGTTTCTCCAACGGCGTCCGCCTGAATCTCAAGCATACCGACATCGACAAGGACCGGATCTTCGTCCAGCTCAGTGTCGACGGCGGTGACATGCTGAACACCAGGGACAATCCGCTGGCGACGCAGATGGTCTCGGCCATGTCCGTCGGCGGGCTCGGCAAGCACAGCCAGGATGAACTTCAGTCGATCCTAGCCGGGCACACGGTCTCGACCGGCATTTCCAGCACGCCCGAGACCTTCGTCTCGACCGCACAGACCACGCCGCGTGACCTGCAGTTGCAGCTCGAAGTGATGGCCGCGACGATCACCGATCCCGGTTACCGTCCCGAGGGCGAGATCCAGTACCGGCTCAACATCAACAACTTCTTCGCCCAGTACCATGCCACGCCGAACGCGGCGCTGAGCAATTCGGTTGGCGGCCTCCTGTCGGACAACGACTCTCGCTTCACGCTCCAACCCGTCGAAGCCTACCGCAAGCTGACTTTCGCCAAGCTCAAGACCGATCTTGCCGACCGGCTCGCCCATGGCGCCATCGAGATCGGCGTGGTCGGCGACCTCGACGAAGATCAGACGATCGCCCTAGTCGCTCGCACCCTCGGCGCCCTCCCCGCGCGCGAAGCCGACTTCCGGCCTTACGATGCGCAGCGCACGCGGCCCTTCACCAAGAGCCATCGCCAGCGTATCGTCCGTCACACCGGCCCGTCCGACCAGTCGCTGCTGCGCCTGACCTGGCCGACGCGCGACGACGGCGATCCGGTGCAGTCGCTGATGCTCGAACTGCTCGAAAAGGTCATGCGCATCGAACTGACCGAGACACTGCGCGAGAAGCTCGGCAAGGCCTACAGCCCCAGCGCGGCGAGCACGCTCTCGCGGTTCTGGAAGGACTACGGCGTCTTCGGCATCGCCGCCTCGATCGACGTTCACGAGATCCCCGCGACCCGCGCGGCGATCATGGAGACCGTCGCCGAACTGCGCGCCGCCCCGGTCAGCGACGATATCCTCCAGCGCGCCCGTGCGCCCATGATCGAAGGGCTCGACAACGGCCTCAAGAGCAACGGCGGCTGGCTCAGCCTCGTCGACCGCGCCCAGACCGAACCCGACGAGATCGACCGCTACCTCCAGGCCAAGAACCGCCTGCTGGCGCTTACAACGCTCGACGTGCAGGCGATGGCGATCCGCTACCTCGACCCCAAGCAGGACGTCGAGGTGCTAGTGCTCCCCGAAGGCGTGGAGGAGCCGAAAGGCTAAGCCTTCCGTCCGGTCTTGTCCTCCCAGGCCTTGAAGGCCGCCTCGGCGCCCTTGGTCCGCTCGGCCTCCAGCCGGTCGATATTGCTTTCGAGCGCAGCGTAGCTTTCCTGACGGTTGCGGTTCGTCCCCGCGAAATGCGGCATGACGAAACGCGCGTAGAGCTCGTAGCTCTTCTTGGTCTGCTCCCAGTCCGCCCAATTGTGCGACTGGAACAGCATGACGCCGAACTCGCCTTGCTTCATCTGGAGCCGCTCGATCATGGTGATCGCATCGTCAGGGGTGCCGATCACTGCGCGGCCGGCACCCACCAGCACGTCGACGAGATCGCCGCCACCGGTCAGCCCGCGCATCCCCGCCGGCGCGACGCGATCGAAGTACTCGGCCCAGCGCGGCAGGCCGAGCGCAACGTCGGCACGCGCCTGTTCGCGCGTCGCGGCGATGTGCATCGGGACGACGAGGCGCAGCTTGGCCGGGTCCATCGTCTTGCCGTGCTCTTCGGCCATCTGGCAGGCGATCTTCCAGTTCTCGTCGAGCACGTCGAAGCCCGCAGTCTCGGTTGCCGCGACGCAGAGCATGCCGAAGCCGTGCTTGCCCGCGAGCATGCCGCCCGACGGCGTGATCGCGCTCGCCACGGCGATCTCGGGGTGCGGCAGCGTATAGGGCCGCAAGTGCGTGCGCGCCTTGTCGAGCTTGTACCAGGCGGTCTCGTGGGTGACTTCCTCGCCGGAGAGCAGCGGCACGATGATCTTGGCCACTTCCTCAAGCATCGGCCGCAAGAGCTTGATATCGGCGCCGATCATCTCGGCATCGGTGGGCAGCAGGCCCGGCCCCATGCCGAACATCACCCGGCCCATCGTCATGTGATCAAGCTGGAGGATGCGGTTCGCGACCATCAGCGGGTTGTGATAAGGCATCGACACCACACCGGTTCCCAGCCGGATGCGATGCGTCCGCTCGGCCGCGGCGGCGATCATCAGTTCGGGCGAGCCGATGATCTCCCAGCCGGTCGAATGATGTTCGCCGAACCACGCCTCGGTGAAGCCCAGCTTCTCGACCCATTCGACCAGCTCGAGGTCGCGCCTGAGGCCCAGCGTCGGGCTTTCGATGACGTCGTGATAGGGCGCGACGAAAATGCCGTGCTGGAGATTGATAGCGGTCATTGTGCAGTAAATCCTCCGTCGACCATGATACAGGCGCCGGTGATGAAGGACGCTGCGTCGGAAAGCAGGAAAGCGGCAGTCTCGGCCACTTCATGGGGTTCGCCGATCCGGCCGATCGGATGCCCGGCCTCGGTCATGCGCCGCAGATCCGGGTTGGTCCCCAAGGCATCGGTGAACATTCGCGTCTCCACCGCGCCGGGGAGGATGGCGTTGACGCGGATACCCTTGCCGCTGGCCTCGACCGCCGCGGCGCGCGTGGCGCCGACGACCCCGTGCTTGGCGGAAACGTAGTCGGCCGACCAGGCCATGCCGACGGCACCCGCGGCCGAGGACGTGTTGACGATCGCACCGCCGCCGTGAGCCGACATATGCGCGATCTCGTGCTTCATGCACAGGAACACGCCGGTCAGATTGACGGCGAGACTGCGCTGCCACTGGGTCAAGGCCATGCTGTCCAGCAAGGCATTGCCCGCGTTGATGCCGGCGTTGTTGAAGGCCGCGTGCAGACCGCCGAACGTCGCGACGGCATTTTCGACCATAGTGCTGACCTCATCCTCGTCGGTCACGTCGACACGGATCGCGATTGCCTCGCCGCCGGCGACGCGAATGTCTGCCGCGAGGGACTCGCAGGCAGCCTCGTCGAGATCAGCGATCGCGACTTTCGCCCCGCGCGCTGCGCAGAGCCGCGCGGTCGCGCTACCGATCCCGCCCGTGCCGCCGGTGACGAGGACGACCTTGCCCGTCAGACTCAGCCGCTCGAAAGGACCGCTCACAGCAGTCCCATCCCTTTCGCCACGTCCTCGAGCGCCTTGAAAGCGCTGTCGTCTTCCATGTCATTGACCCCGACGAGGATGCGCTTGACGCCGACTTCCTCATATTCGGCGACGAGTTCCCTGGCATTGACCGGCTTCAGGTCGTCATAGGCACCCGCCCCCCAGGGCGGAAGTTCGCCGACGCCGAAGCTGATGGCGGGAACGATCAGCGAGATGTCGAGCCGGTCGAAGTCCGTGCCCTCCTCCTCGCAGAACCCGCGCAGCATGGCGAGTTGCTCGCGCATCTGCGCGGGGCTGAGGAACGAAGGCAGCCAGCCGTCGGCCATGCGCGCGACGCGGCGCAGAACCTTGCTATTCTCGGTCTTGTCATTGCCCGAGCCGATCAGGACGGGCAGCTTCTTCTGCAGCGGCTTGGGATTGCAATGGACCGGCGGGAAGGAGACGTGCTCGCCCGAATAGCTGGCCTCGTCCTCGGTCCACAGCGTCTCGACCGCGCGCATGAAGTCGAGCGTGCGGCCGAGCCGCTTGTTGAATGGATAGCCGAAGACCGGCGCCTCGTCCTCGATCCAGCCGGTGCCATAGCTGAAGATCACGCGCCCGCCCGATATGCGGTCGAGCGTCGCCACTTCCTTGGCCAGCAGCAGCGGATCGCGCTGTGGGACGATGCAGATGTTAGTGCCGAGCTTGATCTTCTGCGTCACCGCCGCAGCGGCGGCGAGACTGACGAACAGCGCGGGCATGTGCCGGTAGTTGGGCGGAAGCGGCACACCATAGCGCTCGGCATTTGCGGCCGACACCGGGATGATCGGGTGCTCGCCCATCCACATCGATTCAAAACCGAGGGATTCGATCGCTTGCGCCAGCGCCGTCACCGGCGGGCCGAACCAGACGTAGTTGGTGGTGATGCCCAGTTTCATCGCTCTGCTCTCCCGCCGCGGCTGTCCGCGGTCCTTCCATATATATGGAACATGCCGCCCCCCTGCCTCCGCAAGGGCGCGCGCGGTTCCATTGCTTGCCCGGACAACTAGGCTGGCGGCGAGCGGGTCGATTCGAACGAGACCGCAACGGGAGAGGCGATGATGGGCAGGCTTTCGGGCAAAGTGGCGCTGGTGACGGGCGGCGCGCAGGGAATCGGCGCAGCGATCGCGCGCAAGTTTCGCGAGCACGACGCGGTGGTGGTGATCGGGGACATCCAGCGCGAGAAAGGCTCGGCTCTGGCCGAGAGCATCGGCGGGCATTTCGTGGAGCTGGATGTGACGCAGCCCGAGAGCTGGACCAATGCGATCGAAGGGATCGTCGCCGATCACGGCGGGATCGACGTGCTGGTCAACAATGCCGGCGACGGCACCGGCGGGCCGATCGAGAGCACGCCGGTCGAAGCGCACCAGAAGGTCGTCGACCTCAATCTCAACGGCGTCTGGCTGGGCATCCGCGCCGCCGTGCCGACGCTGGCGGCGCGCGGCGGCGGCTCGATCGTCAACATTTCCTCGATCGACGGGCTCGCCGGCGTCTCGCATCTCAGCAGCTATGTCGCTACCAAGTTCGCCGTGACCGGGATTACCAAGTCGCTGGCGCTCGAACTCGGCGACCGCGGCATTCGCGTGAACAGCGTCCATCCGGGCATGGTCGACTGCACGCACGAGCGCGGCATGCACCCGATGGCCATGGCGCGGATCCAGAAGGCGGTCGAGCGCCAGCCGATCAAGCGCATGGCGAAGGTCGAGGAGATCGCCAACGCCGTGCTGTTCTTCGCCTCGGACGAGAGCTCGTATTGCACCGGATCGGAGCTGCTGGTCGACGGCGGCCACCTTGCGGGGCCTTACCGGGATGCGATGAGCTAGATCCACCCCGGCACGCAGGACTGGGCTACCCCTTCGCCACACCCGATCCGACAGTTCCCGCCGTGCTCGATACAGTGTTCACACTGCTCTGCATGAGGAAGCGCGAGGTCCAGCCGCCGTCGACGCGCAGGTTGTCGCCGGTGATATAGCTGGCCATGTCCGAGACGAGGAAGACCAGCGCCTTGGCCAGTTCGTCCGGCTCCGCCGGGCGCTGCAGCGGCAGCATGTCCTTGAAGCGGTCCAGACCTTCCTGCGTCATCTGCAGCCGCGGCGTCGCGGCAGCCCCGGGCATCGCCGCATTCACGCGGATGCCGTGCTGGCCCCATTCGTTGGCCATCGTCCGCACGAGGTTGATCATCCCCGCCTTGGCGGCGCCGTAGCTGCCGTGGTTCGGCGCGGCGGTGAGGCCGCTGACCGAACTGACGCAGGCAATCGCACCCGGCTTGCCGTTCCTGATCAGGGACCGCGCGACAGCGCGCGCAGGCAGGAAGAACGAGGTGAGGTTGAGGCGGTGCCCGTCCTCCCACTGTTCCAGCGTCATGTCGATCAGCTGGCTCCAGACGCCGAGTCCGATCACCGTGATCATCACGTCGACCGGGCCCAACGCCGCCTCCGCCGCCGCCAGCGCTTTCTCGACGCTCGGTTCATCGGTGACGTCGGCAGTGAGCGCAACGGCCTTGCCGCCATTCGCATTGATCTCGGCGGCGATCTTCTCGGCCCGCTCCGGCACGAGGTCCACGACGGCGACGTGCGCGCCTGCTTCGGCGAGGCGCAGCGACGAGCGTTCGCCCATTCCGAAGCCGCCGCCCCAGACGATCCCGACCTTGCCGGTCAGGCCCAGCATATCCGTAGAGCTCATAGATTCTCTCCCATTCTGACAAAGCTCCGCCTGCCCGAGCCGGTCATGCGGCTCGGGGGCTGACAATCGGCATTCATCGTAATCAGCTCAGGGCGCGTGGTTCGGGCGCGACTGGCGGCCCGTCTTCTCCGCCCATTCCTCGATCAGCCCGTCGTAGAGCGGGTGGTCGATCAGCTCGTACTTCTCGGGGAAGTTCCAGTTGCCCGACTTGACCTGACCCTCTTCCTTGAGCTCACGCATCATCTTGAGGTGGTTCGCCGCAGCCGTCACCCAGCCGCCTGTCGCCATGTTGAAGGCCGTGCCGGGCACCGAGAAACCCATCGTCGAGACCTTGTTGCCGCCGAATTCCTTGACGAGGTCACCCACCCAGTCCGGCTTCGGCGGGTAGAACAGCATGTCGGCGCCCGCTTCGAGATAGGCGTGGCCGCGCTTGACCGCCTCGTCCCAGGAACCGGTGCCGCCGCCGCCCATCTCGCTCGCATAGAGCTCGTCGCAGCGGGCGATGATCACGAAGTCCTGTCCCGAATCCTTCTGCGCCCGGCGCGCGGCGTCGATGCGCGCCTGCTGGTCCGCGATCGACCAGAGGCCGTTGACGTGCTTCGAATGCTTGGGATTGCGCTCGTCCTCGACATGGAAGCCGGCGATGCCCTGCTGGATGTAGCGGCGGGTGAAATGATAGGCATCGGCCACGGTCTCGCCCAGCGTATCGGCGTCGGCTATCAGCGGGATCGACATGACGTTGGCGATGCGGCTGGCCTGCTCGATCTGCTCGACCTGGCTGTAGACGCCGTTGTCGGGCACCGCATAGTGGAAGGCGCTGCAGGCGTGGCCGCCGAGATAGGCCGCGGGGAAGCCGACATATTCGACGATGCGCCCGGTGATCGCGGAATAGGTGTCACCGCAGACGAAATGCTCGCCCTTGTCGATGAGCGCGCGCAGTTTGGCTCCTGGGCTCGGCATGGTCTCTCCCTTAACGGATTGCAGTCGGTAGCAAGTGCCGACTATCTTCTTCGGCAGATTTGCATGGCCGAAACGGCAAGGCAAGAACCCGAATCCGGGTGCAGCCAAATGCGTATATACGGGAGAGCACAATGACGGAGACACGCCCCAAGGCCCTCGTGGTCGGAACCGGCTTCGGCTGCCGTATTCAATTACCGGCGCTGCTCGGTGCGGGGTTCGACGTGGTCGGCCTGGTCGGGCAGGACGCCGCGCGCACGGCCGAGCGGGCGCAGGCCAACGGCGTTGCGGAGAGCTTCACCGATCTCGGGCAAGCGATCGCCGCGACCGGGGCCGAGGTCGTCGCCATCTCCTCGCCGCCGCACGCCCATGCCGAGCTGTCGATCACGGCTTTCGAGCATGGCTGCCACGTGCTCTGCGAAAAGCCCTTCGCCGCCGACATGGCCGAGGCACGGGCGATGCTCGCCGCCGCCGAGAAGGCCGGCAAGGTCCACATGATGGGCCACGAGTTCCGCTTCGAACCATCGCGCGCGGCGATGGCCAACGCGATCGCGGCCGGCATGATCGGCGAGCCGCGACTGGCCAATATCTCCATGCTGCTGCCGCAGCTCACAACGCAGCAGGACGACATGCCGGACTGGTGGTTTGACACTGGCGCGGGCGGCGGCTGGCTCGGCGCACTGGGTTCGCACGTTGTTGACCAGCTGCGCACCTGGCTGGGCGAGTTCGCCGGGGTCAGCGCCTCGCTCAGCAGCGTCAGCGCGACGCGCGGGCCGGCGGACGATAGCTTCTCGATCCGCTTCGCCATGAAGAGCGGCCTCGAAGGCGTGATCCAGAGCAGCGCCGGCGCCTGGGGCCCGCCGCTCGACGTCGCGCGCGTCTGCGGCAGCGAGGGCACGCTATGGACCGAACGCGGCGAAGTGCGCTTCTCCGGCCGCAGCGGTGACCGCACGCTGCCGATCACGCCCGAATTCGCCCTGCCCCCGGCTCCGCCACTGACCGGCGATCCGCGGCATGAGACCGCGCGCTGGAAGAGCCTGGTGCAGGTCGAGCTCCCCGCCTACACTGTGCTCTGCCGCTCGCTGAAAGCGGCCATTGAGGGCCGGCCGGCGGAAAGCCCCGTCCAGCCCGCAACTTTCGCCGACGGCGTCGCCTGCATGCAGGTGATGGACGCGATCCGTGCCTCGGCAAGCGAGGGCGGAAAGCTGGTCTCGGTCTAGAGCGCTTCCAGCGCCGGGATCAGTTCGTCGAAGTGGTCGATCATGACCGAAGCGCCAAGCTGGTTCATCGGCAGGTCGTTGAAGCCGAAGCTCACCGCGACGCACGGCAATCCCGCCGCGCGCGCCGCGCCGGTATCGAAGCTGGTGTCGCCGACGAAGGCCCCCTTCCCGCCGCCAGCACGCCGGACCATTTCCTCGACCATGTCGGGCTTCGGCTTGCGCCGCTCGACCCCCAGCGTGTCGCCGCCGATGATCGTGAAGAACCGGTCGGCCATAGCCAGTTCCTCGAACAGCTTCACCGCCAGGCCTTCAAGCTTGTTGGTGACGACGGCGAGCTTCACGCCCCGCGCCGCCAGCCCGTCGAGCATCGCCACCGTGCCCGGATAGGGCCGGGTGTGGACCGAGATGTTCGCCTCGTAGAAGTCCAGTAAGGCCTCATAGAGCCGGGGGGAACTCTTCCTCCGGAATGCCGCCCGTCACCGTCAGTGCGCGTTCGAGCATCAGCTTGGCCCCGCCGCCGACCAGCTTGCGCACCTCACCCGCCGGCACCGGCACGCGCCCGATCAGCGCCAGCGCGTGGTTGACCGCAGCGGCCAGGTCTTCGTGCGTATCGAGCAGGGTGCCGTCGAGATCGAAGCCGACGATATCGAAAGGAAATGAGGTCATGGGCGCGGCCGATGCCCGGGCCGTATGGAAACCGCAAGAAATTGCTGGCATTGCTGGCGATCATGTCTGCATCCGATACCCCGCTCGCCCTGATCGTCCTTGCCGCCGGCAAGGGCACCCGCATGAAAAGCGACCTGCACAAGGTGCTCCATCCGATCGCCGGTCGGCCGATGCTCGAGCACCTGCTCGCCAGCGCCGGCGAACTGGGCGCCGAACGCCGCATCGTCGTCGCCGGCCACGGCCGCGAGCAGCTCGAGAAAGCGCTCGGAGACCGGGCGACGATTGCGGTGCAGGAGCCGCAGCTCGGCACCGCCCACGCCGTGCTCCAGGCACGCGAAGCGCTCGCCGGCTTCGACGGAGACGTGCTCATCCTCTACGCCGACGTGCCTTTCGTCCGAGCGGAGACGATGCGCGCGATGCTCGATCGGCTCCACGCGCCCGACTCACCCGTGGTAGTGGTCCTGGGCTTCGAGCCCGAGGACGCGCTGCAATACGGCCGCGTCATTGCCACCGACGGCTCGATCGTAAAAATGGTCGAGTTCAAGGACGCCAATCCCGCCGAGCGCGCCTGCACGCTGTGCAATTCAGGTCTGATGGCCGCGCGCTCCGACGCACTGTTCGCGCTGCTCGACCGCGTCGGCAACGACAATGCCCAAGGCGAGTACTACCTGCCCGACATCGTCAACATCGCGGTGCATGACGGCCGCGCCTGCGCCGTGGTGACCACCGACGATCCCGACGAAGTCGCAGGCATCAACAGCCGCGTCGAGCTCGCCCAAGCCGAAGCGCGCTGGCAGGACCGGCGGCGCCGGCAGGCGATGGACGACGGCGCCACGCTTATCGCGCCCGAGACGGTCTGGTTCGCCTGGGACACCCAGCTCGGCCGCGACGTGGTGGTGGAACCCAACGTCTTCTTCGGCCCCGGCGTCTCGATAGCCGACAAGGTGACGATCCACGCCTTCTGCCATATCGAGGGCGCCAGCCTTGCCAGCGGCGTCGAAGTTGGCCCCTATGCCCGCCTGCGCCCCGGCGCCGTGCTTCAGGAAAAGTCCAAGATCGGCAACTTTGTCGAGATGAAAAAGGCCGTGCTCGGCCCCGGCGCCAAGGCCAACCACCTGACCTACCTCGGCGATGCCGAAGTGGGCGCCAATGCCAACATCGGCGCGGGCACGATCACCTGCAACTACGACGGCTATTTCAAGCACAAGACCGTGATCGGCGAGCGCGCCTTCATCGGTTCCAACTCCGCGCTGATTGCCCCGGTGAAGATCGGCGCCGACGCCATCGTCGCCGCGGGCAGCGCGGTCAGCCGCGATGTCGCCGACGGCGAACTCCGCCTCGTGCGCGCCGAACAGCTGATCAAGCCCGGCTGGGCCGACCGCTTCCACGACGCGATGAAGAAGAAGAAGGCGGAAGCGAAGAAGGGTTAGATTGCCGAATTGTAAGAAGCCGGCAATCGTATTGATATCATGATATGATATCAGTATATCGTCACGATTACCGACGTGATGAATCGGACGACAGCCATGCGCATCCTGACCGACATTCCTGACGAAGATATCGAGAAGCTCGATGCCCTGGCCGCTAGGGAAAAGCGCTCGCGCGCCGCGACCATACGCGAGGCTGTGAAGCTTTATCTGGTGCAGAATTCGGACAACAATGACTGGATCGAACGTTGGGCCGGGCTGTGGGCAGATCGCGACGACATTCCCGATGGCGTCGAGTATCAACAGGCGATGCGCGAAGATCGCCGGCCCTACGAAGACATCTGAGCCGTGGCCGATCCCTTCTTCGACACGAATATCGTGATCGACTGGCTCAAGCGGAAACCGCAGGCGATGGCCGAACTGGCTCGTTACAAGCGCCACAAGATGAGCCGCATCGTCTGGACGGAAGTGCTGGCCGGTGAAACCCTCGGCGCGCGCGATACGGTTCGCCAGGCACTTGGTAATTTCGAGATCGTCGAACTCGACGCCCGCATCGCCGAAGCAGCAGCCGACATCCGCTATCGCTCTCGCATGAAGCTGATGGACGCTTATATCCTCGCCACTGCGCAAGTGAGCGGGGCGATCCTGATTACACGAAATACCAAGGATTTTCCGGCAGCCATGCCGGGCGTCCGGGTTCCCTACACCCTCTAGAAAGTGGTCTGCCAGCATGTGTGGAATTATCGGCATCGTCGGCAAGGAAGAAGTCGCGGACCGGCTGGTCGACGGCCTGCGTCGGATGGAATACCGCGGCTATGACAGCGCCGGCGTCTGCACGGCCTTCGGCGGCGAGCTCGTCCGCCGCCGGGCGCAGGGCAAGTTGGTCAACCTCGTCCGCGAGCTGGCGCGCGCTCCGGCACCGGGGACGGTCGGCATCGCCCACACCCGCTGGGCGACGCACGGTGCTCCGACCGCGAGCAACGCCCACCCGCACGCCACGGCCGAGCTGGCGCTGGTGCACAACGGCATCATCGAGAACTTCCGCCAGCTCAAGGAAGCGCTCACCGCGCGCGGCCGCACGTTTGAGAGCGATACGGACAGCGAAGTCGTCGCCCACCTGATCTCCGAACAGGTCGAGGCCGGCGCTTCGCCCGAGGACGCAGTCAAGGCCGCCCTGCCCCAGCTGCGCGGCGCTTTCGCGCTTGCCATCGTCTTCCGCAGCCATCCCGACATGCTGATCGGCGCCCGCCTCGGCTCGCCGCTGGTCGTCGGCTATGGCGACGGCGAGACCTATCTCGGCTCCGACGCGCTGGCGCTCGCCCCGCTGACTCAGAAGATTTCCTACCTCGACGAGGGCGATTGGGTCGTCATCACCCGCGAGGGCGCCCAGATCCGCGACATCGACGGCAACCCGGTGAAGCACGAGATCACGACCTCGGGCGCTTCGGCGGTGCAAATCGAGAAGGGCAACTATCGCCACTTCATGCAGAAGGAGATCTTCGAGCAGCCCACCGTAGTCGCCCAGACCTTGCGCAGCTACATCCGCCAGGTCGACCAGAGCGTCGCGCTGCCGCAGATGGATTTCGACCTGTCGAAGATCAGCCGCGTCACCATCGTCGCCTGCGGCACCTCCTACTACGCCGGCCTCGTCGCCAAGTACTGGTTCGAGCAGTTCGCGCGCCTGCCCGTCGACATCGATGTCGCCAGCGAGTTCCGCTATCGCGACCCCGTTCTGGAGCCGGGCGGCCTTGCGCTGTTCATCTCGCAATCGGGTGAGACCGCCGACACGCTCGCGGCGCTGCGCCACTGCAAGGCGGCCGGCCAGACCATCGCGGTCGTCGTCAACGTACCCACCAGCTCGATGGCGCGCGAGGCGGACCTGCTGCTGCCGACCCATGCCGGGCCCGAGATCGGCGTCGCCTCGACCAAGGCCTTCACCTGCCAGCTCGCCGTGCTCGCCGCCCTTGCCGCACACCTCGCCGTCAAGCGTGGCCGGATGGACCGCGCCGAGGAATGCGACGTGGTCGAGCAACTGCTCGAAACGCCGTCCAGTCTCAACGCCGCGCTCTCACACGACGACGAGATCGCCGCCATGGCGCACCTGATCGCCCCGGCGCGCGACGTGCTCTACCTGGGCCGCGGCCCCGACTATCCGCTGGCGCTCGAAGGCGCACTGAAGCTCAAGGAAATCAGCTACATCCATGCCGAGGGCTATGCTTCGGGCGAGATGAAGCACGGGCCGATCGCGCTGATCGACGAGGCCGTTCCGGTCATCGTCCTCGCCCCCTCGGGCCCGCTGTTCGAGAAGACCGTCAGCAACATGCAGGAAGTCCGCGCACGCGGCGGCAAGATCGTGCTGATCTCCGACGCAGAGGGCCTGGCCGAAGCCGGTGAAGGCTGTCTCGCCACGATCGAGATGCCCAAGGTACACCCACTGATCGCGCCGCTGGTCTATGCCGTCCCTGTCCAGTTGCTCGCCTATCACGTCGCCTGCGTCAAAGGCACCGACGTCGACCAGCCGCGCAATCTGGCGAAGAGCGTAACGGTGGAATAGCGGCGGAGGAGTTCGTCGCATGTTTGTGGAGTTAAAATAAAGTCCGCTCAAAAAAACAAACTCGACTCAAAAAAACAATGTCCACTCAAAATGACGGCCCTGCAGAATGTTGCCGTCATTTCGCTTCGGCAATCGGCGCGGAACTGTTGCCTTTGGTTCAAAAAAGCTCTGACAAGGCAGCTTAGTTCGCCCTTTCGGCCTGACCAGAATCCTGGTCTTTAACTCGAGACCCGGTCGTTCATTCATTTGGCTCTGTGCAGAAGATCCGAGCTGAGCTCACAAGAGAGCAAAAGTCCGATGCTATAGTACCTGGATAGATTTTTGGCCCGAAATTCAATTCATCATCCAGACAGAAGCGCAACTTTCGAACCGGTTCATAGAAAACCCCCGACCAAAACGGGGGGCCATATTATAATTCTTTGACGACCTACTTCGCGTTATTCTCTGTTTCGGTTACAGCCTCTCCCGCAGATTTCAGATCCTTCCCCGCCCGGCGGCTGTGCTTCAAGCGGATATTGCGAGTCTTGTGGCGAGGACAGCGATTACTGCCAACTTGGACATAAGAGCACCCCAGTGATGAGCATCGAATGACGCAACCCATCGCAGACGGCGCCGTTCCACGTCGCAACCTATCGCTTCAAATCGAGTTGACGTGTTGCGGGCGCAGCTTCTCCGCTTATCGCGTCGACCAGTTCCCACACGAGCCGCAATGCGGGTTAGCCGGGGACTGATCGGCGACAAACTGCACCCTTCACCGTCTCATCGCCGGGCATCTTCGCGGCAGCTTTCCTCGACATTCCCGAGCACGGAATGATGCTGGCCTCCTTGCAGCCCATCGCCTACATCTTAACCTAGCTGTTTCGGAACGAGAAAATCATCATGGCGCTTGTCAAGAAGTCGACCCTCGGTTCTCGAAGCAAGACGGCACCTCAGGCCACCGCTCCGGCCCCCTCCCCGAAGCAGCCGGCAGCGCCGCGCAGGCGCGCAGTGGCCAAGGCATCGACAGCAATCGAGAGAATCGACCAGGCTACGCTCGAGCTGTCGAGCGGCCTTGGGGAAGCCGCATCAGCAGCAGCCGAACTTCAGCGCGCGATCGATCAAATCTCGAGCGGAGCAGAAGAAGCGGCTGGCGCTGCGCAGGAATCGCTCGGGCTCATAGCGTCGCTGACAACCAATTTCCGCGAAGCGCGCGAGCGGGCGGAAGATTCGCGGCGTCAGGCGGAAACAGTTCAAGCCTCATTTGCTGAAATCGGCAGCCAGATCGACAGCTCGGTCGCCGCGATCGAGCTTGCCGCCCAGCGCCAGCTGTCGACGGTCGAACTTACCGCCACATTGGTGACCACCGCTGAGTACATCGGTGAAATCGGTACCAGCGTGGCCGACATTTCCGACCAGACCAGCCTGCTGGCCCTGAATGCGACGATCGAGGCCGCTCGTGCAGGCCAGAGCGGCGCCGGGTTCGCGGTGGTGGCCGACGAGATCCGCGCGCTTGCCGAGGCTTCGGAAGGGGATGCTCGCGACATTCAAGCGCTCGCGTCTAGCATTGCGGACGACGTCCGAACGATTGCCGAGCGCGTGCGTTCGGCCTCCGATAGCGCAAGTTCCGAAGCAAAGGCCGGTAGCGACGTCGTGACGCAGCTAAGGACCGCGCGCAGCGATCTGGCACGCCTGAACGGCGGCATTCAGGAAATTCTCCTGGCTGCGATCGAAGCCGAGGGGGCGATGCGCGAAGCCGAAAGGGGATCTGAGCAGGTTGCCAGCGCTGCCGAGGAGCAATCAGCAGCTGCGGCCGAAGCCCAGCAGGCGATCGAACAACAGAGCGCTTCGCTCGACCAAAGCCAGCAAACCGCCGAAGCCCTGGGAAGTCTGACCGAGCGCCTGCAGGACGGCCAAAGCGATCAAATCGCCGTCGAAGAGGTTGCTGCAGCCGCAGAGCAGCTGTCTGCCACTGTGCAGGAGCTTTCCGGCGCGTCGGGTCAGATCCTCGTCGCCTTGGAGCAGATCGGTAGAGGAACCCAGATTCAAGCCTCGGCAACGTTGCAGGCCAACAGCGCCATGGCGCAGATCGAGAAGGCGGCGGAGCTTGCACAGGCTCGCGCCGCTTCGGCAGTAGACCAGATCGGGGAAATCGTCGGATCGGTCAGTGAGGGCCGCGGTACCGTAGAGCGACTGGCGAGGGGGGATTGAAATCTCGCTTGGCGCAGTGAACGCCGTTCTGGATCTCCTTACGGCGCTCAACGCGACGAGCCGCAGGATCGAAAAGATCACGGACAATCTGGCGCTGGTTTCGGTCCAGACGAACATGCTTGCGGTCAGCGGCGCGGTCGAGGCGACGCGCGCTGGCGAAGCAGGGCGCGGCTTCGCGACCGTGGCGGGCGACATCCGGAAATTGTCGCGCGATGCGGCATCGAATGCGGAACGGGCCAAGGATTCGGTTCGGGTCGTCCAGGATCAGATCGTTTCGGTTCGCCGCGATCTCGATCAGATCGTCGGTGCATCCGAGTCGGAAATAGCCCGGAACCGCGCGCTGATAGATCGATTTGGCATCGTCGCGGCCGACCTTGACGCGGTGCAGGCAATGAACGTCGCAATCGCGGCGGGCGCCGAAGACATCTTTCGCTCCGTCCGCGAGATACGCAACGGTACGAGCCAGATCGCTGACGCGGCCGAACTCGCTTCGAGCGCTTCACGCGAGGCCGCCGCCGCAGCGCGGCAGCAAGCGCAGGCATCAGAAGAGCTGGCTGCGGCGATCGAGGAGATCGCGTCAATCGCTGCGACCCTCGTGACACGGAGCACTTGACCCTTTGGACGCGGATCTCGCCACTACTACCCGGACGCTGAGCTTCCGCGTGGACGGCCAGAGCTTCTCGCTCAGGACCGAGCTTGTCCAGGAAGTCGCCCGCATGCCGCCGATCACCCGCGTACCGCACGCGCCGGCAGCCTTGCTCGGGCTGGCAAACTTGCGCGGGACCGTCATTTCCATCCTGTCGATGGCACAGCTCCTTCGCCGCGCGCCGGGAATTCCCACGCGGATTATAGTCATCGACGCGAGCGAAAGGCTGGGCCTGGCAGTCGACGAGGCAAGCCAGGTTCTCACGACCAACCAGGCCGACTCTACGATCGAGATCGATATAGCCGAGCTGGTCGCGCAGAACATGCCGGCTCAAGCCTCGCGCCGCCTGCGAGGCACCGGTACTGGCACTGTCTCGTCCGGAGAACGACAGGACAAGACCGAAGCGATCGCGCTTGTCGCCTTCGCGATCGGCAATCAGGAATTCGCCATGCCTTTGGCGGCTGTCGAGGAAGTCCTGAGACTGCCGAACGACATTGCCCTGATGCCCGATGCCGATGAAGTGGTGATCGGCAGTGCAGCCGTGCGCGGTGCCGTGCTGCCATTGCTTTCCCTGCGCGCGCTGCTCGCCCTGCCTGGCCTCGGCGAAAGCCCGCGCGTGCGGCTCCTCGTCGTCCGGATAGGATCTCACCGCATCGGCCTGCTGGTCGACGAAATGCGCTCGATCCTGCGCGTGTCCGAGGCAATGATCGACGCGGTTCCGCAAGTCCTGTCGCGAGGGCAGGCCGAGGCTCGTATCCAGGCCATCTGCAGGCTGGACGATGGCGAGCGGCTGATTTCGGTCTTGGCCGCGGACCAGCTCCTGCGCGATGACATCACGGCCCGGCTACTGAATGGCGGCAGCACTGCGGAGCACAAGAGTATGGTGCAAGATGAAGGCGAGAGCGCCTCAGAGCAGTTCCTGCTGTTCCGCATCGGAGAAGAAGAGTTCGGCATCCCCATCGCCGCGGTGGAAACAGTGGCGCAACTGCCGGCCAAGCTCACCCCGCTTCCCAAAGCCCCGGCCTTCGTACTGGGCGTGATGAATTTGCGCGGACAAGTGATCCCCGTGATCGACCAGGCACAGCGTTTCGGAGCGAGCGCTTCCCAATCGGCACGGCGCCGCATCATCGTGACGCGCATCGGCGAACTGGAGGCCGGCTTCATTGTCGACGCGGTCTCGGAAGTCGTGCGGGTCGACGCCGGCGCGCTGCGCCCTGCACCGGAATTCGGCAACGAAGAGACGCGCGTGTTCGAGCGCGTTGCCAATCTCGCCGAAGAACAACGGATCATCTTGATCGTCAATCCGCGCGAATTGCTCGATCGCGCCGAACAGGACCTGCTGCGCCGTCTTGGCAAGAAGGGTGCGAAAACCAGCTCGTGATCAAGCTGCTGGTGGTCGATGATTCGCCGCTGATGCGGCGCCTGCTGACGGAAATATTCACGACGGCGGGCGATTTTGCCGTCACCACGGCCCGCAGCGGGGCCGAGGCGCTCGAGATGTTGCACGAGGTTGCCCCCGATGTGGTGACGCTCGACGTAAACATGCCCGAGATGAATGGGCTCGCCTGCCTCGATCGGATCATGGTGTTCCGGCCCTGTCCGGTGGTGATGGTGTCATCGCTGACCGCGGCGGGTGCCGACGAGACGCTTGAAGCCTTGGCCCTTGGCGCCGTCGATTTCATCGCCAAGCCCAGAGGAGCCGTCTCGCTGGAGATAGACGCGCTCGCGCCCGAACTCGTCGACAAGGTGCGAGCGGCCGCAAGTGCGCGCATTCCGCGAACCTTGCGCCTTCGCGATCGCGTGAGAGCGCGCGCGGGCGTTCAGCCTAACCCGCCCCAGAAGCGCACAAGGCAAAGATCGTCGCCTGCACCGGTGCGGATGGCAGCAACGGGCGTCGTCGTGGTCGGTTCGTCGACCGGGGGACCGCCAGCGTTGGACGCGCTGCTGGGCGACCTACCGGCCGATTTTCCCTGGCCGATCGTCATTGCACAGCACATGCCCGCCAGCTTCACCGGCCCGCTTTCGCGCCGGCTCGACAAGCTCTGTGCAATCCAGGTCTCCGAGATCACCCGCACCACACCGTTGGAACCGGGCCATGCCTATATTGGGAAAGGGGACGCCGATCTGATCCTCTCGCGACGGGGCAGCGCACTCGTTGCCATGCCGGCCCCGATCAATCCCGCACATTTCTGGCATCCAAGCGTTGACCGCCTGATGGAGAGCGGGTTGCGATTGCTCCCCGCCGAGAGCTTGATCGGAGTGCTGATGACGGGAATGGGTTCGGATGGAGCCGCGGCAATGGCCGAGCTCAAGGAACGCGGCGGCCATACCATTGCGGAATCCGCCGAGACCGCCGTGGTCTGGGGCATGCCCGGCGCGCTCGTAGCGCTGGGCGGCGCTTCGGCTGTGCGCCCCCTGGACCAGATCGCTGGCGCGCTCCTGGCCCTCGTCGGCCGGTGAGCGACGGAAATGAGCCTCGCCGAACGCATCCCGCACTGACCAGCGATGAGATCGCCCGCGTCGGCCGCCTGCTTTATCGCTGGACGGGGATGATCTTCGGCGAGAACAAACGCTACTACATCGAAAGGCGCATCGGCGACCGCATGGCGCGCAGCCGTATCGATGACGTGACGACCTATCTGGGCTTCGTCGCTTCCCATCTCGAAGAGCGTGAGGCCTTGATCAACGCCTTCACCATAAACGAGACGTACTTTTACCGCGAGGAACACCAACTCCAGGCGCTGAGCGCTGAGATCCTTCCGGAAATCGTCAGGACGAAGCGGCCGGGTGATCTCGTACGGATCTGGTCCATGCCCTGCTCGACCGGCGAAGAAGCCTATTCGATTGCCGTTTGGCTGCTCGAGAACTGGCCGCTGGTCGACGCCTACAATGTCGAGATTGTCGGTTCCGACGTCGACACGGCGGCTCTCAAGCACGCGCAGGAAGGCCGCTTCGGCACACGCTCGCTGGCTCGTCTTCCCGCCAAGGTGGTCGAAAGCTATTTCGAGGCAGAGCGCGGGCATCGCCGCAAAATCATCGACGACCTACGCGAATCCGTCCGCTTCGCCCCGGCGAATATAGTCGACCGCGGAACGCTGACCGGTTTGGGCCGGTTCGACGTCATCCTCTGCCGAAATCTCCTGATCTATTTCGACGATGAAGCCAGGCGTCTCGCGGTGGGAAATCTGTTCGAGAGCATGAACCCGGGAGCCTTCATCTGCCTAGGTCACAGCGAATCCATGGCGCGGATCACAGATCGGTTCGAGCTTGTTCGCCTTGAGGCCGCGATAGTCTATCGTAAGCGGTGATGGACGAACTGCTCGAACAGTTTTTGATCGAAAGCCGTGACCTGATCGCGGTGGCATCGAACGATTTCACCACGCTCGCCAGAAACCCGCACGGCACTGGATCTATCGACAGCGCCTTTCGCGCGATCCACACGTTGAAAGGCTCCGTCGCGCTTTTCGCGATGCAGCCCGCAGAGCAAGTCCTTCACGCCGCGGAGGATATTCTCGAAAGAGCGCGCAAGGGCACGGCTGAGTTGGACGAAGCCACGGTCGCAGCTCTCGTGATATGCCTCGACCAGATCGATCGCTGGGTCGACGATCTCGAGCAGACTGGCGCCCTGAGGCCACAGGCGTCTGAAATAGCAGGCGAACTGATCGACAGGCTCGCTTCGGCGTCGCCTTCCGGACCCACGAGAAGCAGTTTCACCGAAGGCGTCACCGAGACCTGGGCAAGCGACCTGTCGATCCGCGAAGCGCAAACTCTCGCAGCGTCCGATCAGCCAGTGACGGCGTTTCGATACACCCCGGATCAGGACTGCTTCTTTCGGGAGATGATCCACTCGCGGTGGTGGCCGCAGTGCCGGAGCTGCTTTCACTCTCCATCCTTCCTGCTGGAGGGTCCTGGCCCGCCGCCGCTGACCTCGAACCGTTTAGCTGCATGTCCATACTGGAAGGCATCAGCGCAGCCCCGCGTGATTTAGTAGCCGCGGTCTTTCGCATGATGCCGGACCAGGTGTCATTCGCAGTGCTCGACCGGACTTCGAAGGTCGACCCGGAAGCTCCCCTTGAGCGCGAAGCGCCCGGCAACCGAACGCTTCGTGTCGATAGTGCACGGGTCGATGCACTCGGTGACGCTCTCGGCGAATTGCTTGTCGCGCTCAACGGTATCGCCCCGCTAGCGGATCAAGCCGCAGCGATCGATCGCGGCCTGGCGGCAAATATCCGTTCGGTTCAAGCCAATCTCGAACGGGTGACCGGCGTGCTTCACACCTCGGTCAGCGCCGTGCGGGCCGTGGCGCTTGAGCCGACCCTGAGACGTCTCCCTCGACTGGTACGGGAGATCGCGGAGACCCTGGGCAAGTCCGTCGAATTCGAGATAACGGGCCAGAATATCGAGATAGACAAGCAGATCGCCGATGGTCTGTTCGAACCGCTTCTGCATCTTGTCCGAAACGCCATAGACCATGGCATAGAGGACAGCGGAATACGAATTTCATCCGGCAAACCCGCGGCGGGCAGAGTGACGCTGGGCTTCCGCCGCGACGGGGACATGATCGTCGCTCGTCTCGTCGACGATGGCGCGGGGATGGACCCTGCTCGAATCCGGCACGTTGCGCTGGAGCGCGGCGCCCTGACTCCCGACGCTGCGGAGAATCTCAGTGATGCCGGCGCGCTGCGCCTGATCTTTGCTCCCGGCTTTTCCACGGCGCAGCAGGTGACCGAACTATCCGGTCGAGGCGTGGGCATGAACGCCGTGGAAATTGCGGTCGAGGCGCTACGAGGAACGATCGACATCGAGAGCGCCATCGGCAGCGGTACGACATTTTCCATGCGCTTTCCTGCCAACGCGCTCACGCAGCGACTGCTCGTGATCGAGGCGGGCGGCGACCGATATGGGGTGTCGCTCGATCAGATCATCGAGACCGTGGGGATAGAGAATGAAAAGTTGATGCCGGTCGGCGAGGGCATCGCTTGCGTGCTGCACGGCCGGACGGTCCCCGTGCTCAGTCTCGCATCGCTCCTGGGCAGCACGGAGCGCGATCAGCCCAACGTAAAGTTAGTCGTGACCCGATCAGGAGGCGAGCCGGTCGCACTGCGCGTGGATGGCTTCGGCCAGCGGATCGACACGCTGGTGCGTCGGCCCACCGGCATGCTTGCATCGGTGCCGGGCGTTATCGGCTCTGCGCTTCTCGGCGATGGCGGCGTTCTTCTCGTTCTTGACCTTCCGGAGCTTGCAGCATGAGCGTCCGGATAACCGACGACGCCATCTATCTGGAAGGGCGCTGCATGGTCGAGGAAGCGGAAACGCTGCTCGCGGCCATTCAGCAGTGTCCCGAAACACCGATCGACGTTTCGGGACTGCAGCGCCTCCACATGGCGGTCGCGCAGGTGCTTCTCGCGCTAAAGCCAACGATACGCGGCGAGCCTCCGGATCTATTCTTGGCACAGCGCATTTTTGGCGACGGATTGGATGGCGACAAAACGCCGGAACCTGCCTAGCAAGGCTGCGGTTAATGGCTGCGGCCAGATGAAAGTTAGCAAATGTTGGAGTCGCAAATGTCCGTCACCGTCCTCATCGTCGACGACAGCAAATTGGCGAGGATCGTGGCCGGCAAGGCTCTCGCCGAGTTGCAGCCCGATTGGAAGAAGGTCGAAGCGAACGGAGCAGACGATGCGATCGAGAAGCTCAAGACTGGGACAGCGGACATCGCTCTGATCGATTTTAATATGGAACCCAAGGATGGGCTGGAACTTGCCAGCGAGTTGCGCGTTTTGCGGCCCGAGATGCCGATCGCCATCATCACTGCGAATATCCAGGACGAGATTATTGCGCGCGCTCGCCAGATCGGTGCGGCTTTCGTCGCCAAGCCTGTGACTGCTGATGCGCTGGAGGGCTTCATTTCGGGAGCCGCCCTCCGCCTGCGTTCGCAGCACAGCTGATGGCCCAGGACTTCGAGGCTATCGTCGGACTGGAGCGCGACGCTCTTACCGAGATCATGAATATCGGGGTGAGCCGCGCCGCGTCGAGCTTGCGAAAGATGATCGGCGATCAGGTCCATCTGTCGGTTCCCTCGATTGATGTCGTCAGCCAGCGCCGCGCCGCGCGGCTGATCAGCGAACGTGAGATCAGCGAACTCATTGCAGTTCGGCAGGACTTCAGCGGGCCGTTCTCCGGCCGCGCGCTTCTCATTTTCCCCGAGACGAACAGCCTGGAACTGGTTCGCGCCGTTACCGGCGGCGAACTTTCGGCGGAAGAAGTTGTCGAGATGGAACATGAGGCCCTCGCTGAGACCGGCAACGTGATCCTCAATTCCTGCCTAGCCACGATGGCGAACATGCTCAAGCGTTCGCTGACCGTGACCATTCCGGAAATCCTTCGCGGATCAGGAGAAAGCCTGTTCGAGGTCGATGAAGCGGCTACCACCGATGGTCTTGTACTGTTTCTTTACATCGATTTCGCCGTTAGAAAGCGCGACATTCGCGGATACATCGCGATGATGATGGATATTCCATCCCTGGAAATCCTGCGTGAACTTCTTGCGGAGTTCATTGCACGCGTCGTGGGCGACGATGCCTAGCTCCGAGCAAATCCGAACGCTTATGGCCGCAACGGGCGCTAGCGGAGCATGGGACTGGGATGTTTCCGCCGACAAACTTCATACCGATGCGCGGTTTGCCGAACTCTATGGCCTCGATCCCGAAGCCGCGATCGCAGGCCTCCCTACCAGCGCTTTTTTCCAGGCAATCCATCCCGATGACCGCGCCCGCATTCGCATAGCGGTGGCTGGCGTGCTGGCTGGTGCGGAACTTTTCTCGAAAGAGTTTCGCGTTGCCACACCAGACGAATCCATCTTGTGGATGCACGCCCGCGGACAATGCCATCGTGACGAGCACGATGAGATCATCGGGTTCTCGGGGGTGTTGGTCGACGTTACCGAGAGAAAGCGCACCGAGGAGCGCTTGCGGATAGCGCAGACAGCCGGCGGCGTCGGGACTTTCGAATATATCGACGGCTTCGCGACAGCGATGGTTTCCGAAGAGTTCTGCCGGCTGCTGGGACTTCATCCGGCTTCGAGTCTGCCGATCCAGACCATCAACGGGGTCGTGAAGCCCGGCCAATCGCAGTTGATACCAGACCCGCGCTCCGGCGCGATCCCCGACGAGCTGGAAGCGATATTCCAGATTGTCCGCAACGACGATGGCGCCGACCGCTGGATCGCGCGGCGCGGCGAAATTCTTCCCGAACGGGGAGGATACCGGCTGGTAGGCGTGATCTATGATGTGACTGCGGCCAAAGAGCAGGAAGCAGAGCTGCGCGAACTCAACGATACTCTGGAAACGCGGGTCGAGCACGAGCTAGCTATCAGACGACAGGCCGAAGACGCGTTGCGCCAGGCCCAGAAGATGGAAGCCGTTGGCCAACTTACCGGTGGAATCGCGCACGATTTCAACAACCTATTGATGGCAATTTCCAGCAGTCTGTCGCTTTTGAAGAAACGAATTCCCGATGATCCGCAGCTTCATCGGATGATCGAGAACGCTCTTCAAGGGACGCAACGGGGGGCGGCGCTGACGCAGAGGATGCTTGCCTTCGCGCGGCGTCAAGATCTCAAACCCGAGCCGGTCGACATCGCGGCACTGGTAGATGGCATGAGAGTCCTGCTCGAGCACACTCTCGGGCCGGCATGGACCCTTCAGCTCGAATTTCCGGATGACCTTCCCGCCGTAGTGGCGGATGCCAACCAGCTCGAGATGGCGATCTTGAACCTGTCTGTGAATGCCCGCGACGCGATGGCCGATGGCGGGAAGATCTGCATTGCGGCAGAGCAGGAAAATGTCTTGGACGACAGAATTCCCGATCTGGCGCCGGGCCGATATCTAAAGGTCTCGGTTATCGACAGCGGTTCCGGCATGGATATCGCGACGCTCGAACGAGCGACCGAGCCGTTCTTCACGACCAAAGGAATCGGCAAGGGTACCGGTCTCGGGCTTTCGATGATCGACGGCCTTGCCAAGCAACTCCACGGCACTTTCACTCTGACGAGCGATTTAGGAAACGGGACAACAGCCACCCTTTGGCTTCCGGCATCGGACGAGGATCCGGTTTCTCTGGCAGTATCTTCCATAACCGAAGTCAGTGACCGTGCTTGCCCCCTGAAGATCCTGGCAGTTGATGACGACGCGCTGATCCTGATGAACACCGTGGATCTGCTTGCAGACCTGGGACATGATGTATTCGAGGCCAGTTCAGGCCAATCTGCGCTCGATTTCCTTAGAGAGCATCCCGATGTCGAGCTGCTTATCACCGATCAGGCAATGCCCCACATGACGGGGACTCAGCTTGCCGAGCTGGCCCGGGAGAATAATCCGGATCTCGCCATAATCCTCGCAACCGGATACGGGGAATTACCCCGCGATGCTCAAGCGAAGATTGTTAAGCTGGGCAAGCCGTTTGACCAGGACGAACTTGCAAAGGCGGTGACACAGGCCATGCAGATTTCACGTAACTGACTCGCGATTCCAGCGGGCTTTCGTGCACAGCCTACACTCTCAACGCCGCCCAAAAGTCAGCCTAGCGCTGGCTTCAACTCCTGCTCGAAGAAGCGCGCGAAGCCCTGCTGATTGGGTCCGATGCCGGTCAGTACGATATGGTCGAATCCTGCATCGATGGCCTTCTTGATGGCCTTGAGATGGACATCGGGGTCGGGACCTGCGGTTATCGTTTCTGCCAGATCCTCAGGACGAACGTACTTCGTCGTCGCCTCGAAGCCTTCGACGGTTGGCACCTCACTATTCACCGACCAATCGAAGGCAGAAAATCGAAAGCGCTCGTGCGCCAACTTGCGTCCTTCTTCTTCAGACGATGCATAGGCGAGCGCCACTTCGAGGTAACGCGGCCCCTTCTCGAAGCCTTTGCCGAGCTTGGGGTGTGGATCGGCGTGCAAAAAGGCCCCCGTTATGGGGGTGATCGGCATCTAAAAGGGACCCCCATCTCGATGGTTTAGGTGCGTCGGCTTGGTTGTAGCCAGGCGGCGGGATCGGGATGTTGATTTTGGAGACGGTAGTAAGGATCCGGCGCGAGCACGCCGACGGTAAATCGATCAAGGCGATCGCGCGTGACCTGCGGGTGTCGCGCAAGGTGATAAGGAAGGCGATCCGCGCCCCGGAAGCGGGATTTGCCTATCGGCGGTCGGTGCAGCCGCTTCCCCGGATCGGCCCGTTCCAGGAGCGCCTGGATACTCTGCTGACGGAGAACGAGGCACGACCCCGGCGCGAGCGGTTGCGGATGACGCGGATCCACGACCTGCTGCTGCGCGAGGGGTTCGACGGTTCCTACGATGCCGTGAGGCGCTATGCGAAGCGCTGGCTGGACGATCGGCGCAAGGATGCCGGCGACGGCGCGGCGGCGTTTATCCCGCTGATGTTCCGGCCGGGCGAAGCATACCAGTTCGACTGGAGCCACGAGGATGTGGAGATCGCCGGCAAGCCGATGCGTGTGAAGGTCGCGCATATGCGGCTTTGCGCATCGCGGGCGGTGTTCGTGCGGGCCTATCCCCGCGAGACGCAGGAGATGGTGTTCGACGCCCACGCGCGGGCGTTCGCCTTCTTCGGCGGCGTGCCGACGCGGGGCATCTACGACAACATGAAGACCGCGGTCACGACGGTGTTCACGGGCAAGGAGCGGGTCTTCAACCGCCGGTTCCTGATCATGGCCGACCACTACATGATCGAGCCCACCGCCTGCTCGCCAGCGGCGGGTTGGGAGAAGGGCCAGGTCGAGCACCAGGTGCAGACGATGCGCGGCCGGTTCTTCCAGCCCCGATTATGCTTTGCGAGCCTGGAGGAACTGAACGGGTGGCTTGAGGCCGAGTGCCGCCGCTGGGCGGCGCTGCATCCCCATCCCGATCAGCGCGAGCTGACGATCGCCGAGGCATGGGACGCCGAGCGCCCGGCGCTCCAGGCGATGCTGGCGCCGTTCGACGGCTTCCACGAGACGCCGCACGCGGTAACCGGCACCTGCCTGATCAGCTTCGACCGCAATCGCTACTCGGTCATGGCCAAGGCGGCCCGGCGTGCGGTGCAGGTTCGCGCCTATGCCGACCGGATCGTGGTCCGCCTCGACGACGAGGTGGTCGCCGAGCATCCCCGCTTCTTCGGCCGCGATCGGATGATCCTCGATCCCTGGCACTACCTGCCGGTGCTGGCCAAGAAGCCGGGCGCCTTAAGGAACGGGGCACCGTTCCAGGACTGGGATCTCCCGCCAGCACTGGCCCGGCTCAGGCGCAAGCTGGGAACGGGCGATGAAGCCGACCGCCGGTTCGTGCGCGTGCTCTCTGCCGTGCTCACCGACGGGCTCGAAGCGGTCGAGGCCGCGATCCGCGAGGCGCTCGCCGCCGGCGCTGCCAGCGACGATGTGATCCTCAACATCCTGGCACGACGGCGCGAGCCGCCCCGACCACTGACCATCGCGACGTCCGAAGCGTTGGCGCTCAGCCACCCGCCGACCGCGGACTGTGCTCGATACGACCTGCTGCGAGGCGCCCGTGCAGCGGCATGAGATGATCGCCGCGATGAGCGGCCTGGGCCTCAAGGGCATGGCCAGCGCCTTCGACGAGGCGGTCACCACGGGCATGCAGCGCAAGCGCACCGCCATGGAGATCCTCACCGACCTGCTGCGCGCTGAGGCTGCTCACCGCCACGCGGCATCGATCCGCTATCGCATGACTGCGGCCCGGCTGCCGACGGTGAAGGACATCGATGCGTTCGTGTTCGAAGGCACACCGATCAACGAGCAGCTGGTACGCTCGCTGCATGCCGGCTCGTTCCTGCCCGGACAGCGCAACATCGTCCTGGTCGGCGGCACCGGGACCGGGAAGACCCACCTCGCGGTTGCGATCACTGCCAGCGTCGTGCGTGCCGGCGCCCGCGGCCGCTACTTCAACACCGTGGATCTGGTGAACCGGCTCGAGGAGGAGAGCCGCCTCGGCAAGGCAGGCGCGCTTGCGGCCCAGCTCTCGCGCCTTGACCTCGTCGTGCTCGATGAGCTCGGCTACCTGCCGTTCGCCCGCTCGGGCGGCCAGCTGCTGTTCCACCTCGTCAGCAAGCTCTACGAGCGCACCTCGGTGATCATCACGACGAACCTGGCGTTCGGGGAATGGCCGACCGTGTTCGGCGATCCCAAGATGACGGCCGCGCTGCTCGACCGCATCACGCATCACTGCGACATCGTCGAGACCGGCAACGACAGCTGGCGCCTCAGAAACCGGAGCTAAAACCCTCCCCCCGGACCCCCCACCCGGCGGTTGACCCGGTGGGTCCACAGGAACCTCCCACGGCCGTCACCGCCAGCGCTTTAGGAGGCGCGCGGCGACGGCCGCGGGTCCCTCCTATGGACTACCGGGACAACCGCCCTGCAAACCGCAAAGGGGGGGCCCTTTTGCACGCCGATATGGGGTCCCGGTTCAACGCCTATTTACACCATGGTTACGCGCAGATGCTTGACGCGTGCATCGGGGGGCAATCTGCGTGACCGGAACGCTCTTGGGCCAGGACGTGCCCGGCCTCTCACGATTCCAACGCATGACGTCGCGCAGGGATCGATCCGTTTCCGGCTCACCAGCGACGTTCAGAAACCGCAGACCGTCGAAATGCTCGGACAAGGGGCCTTCGTAGTAGCGACTTCGGCTTCGCATCCTGCGACACTCTCAACTCGCGGCCGAAAGCGACCAAGTCAGAAACATAGGGACGTAAATGCCGATCGCCAGGCCCTGGTTCGCTGCGTTGCGAACGGCCGCTATGTCGGCGGCAACCGCCACCTCGACCCTCTTACCGAGCCTACAAATCGAACGTGATGCAGGTGCGGTGAGCCACATCCACTTCAGCGCCTGGTATTGCCCTGCAGATTTCCTCGAAAGCAGGCCGTCCGTAGTTCTTGTTGACTAGCTGCTTCATGCAGTTCGTGAAGGGATCGCTACCGCCCGGTGTGGGCGGAGAATCCTTGCGACGAGGATATGCAGAACAGGCATGTTTAGCCTCTCGGACCGTGAAGGAGTCCTTGATGTTTGCGTCCTCCCAAATCGTACTGCTTTTGGGAAAACCTTTTTCAAGACCCGCCCGAGTGGCTGCATCGCCGGACGACGCGCCCTTACCGCAGCTCGCTATGCCCGACGCGATGCAAAGCAGTACGATGGCGGAGTACTTCATTGTCGTTAATATGAACCGGTGAGCTCATCGGGGCAATCTCTCGGCGGGAGTGTCGCAAAGATCGCTCCTAACGCTTCGAACATTATTATCGTCCAGCCTCGCGAAGGCGAGCTTCAAGCGCCACGACAGGAGTTATGGTTCCATGCCAGCACTAGTGCGTACTCCGACCTTTTTGTTGATGGGGATTTCCATCCCGTATGGGGAGGCCTTGCTTTTCTTGTACTTCGCGCTTCTCTTCACGCTCGGATATATGTCTCGGACAAACCCGGGGGCCAGCTTGCTGTGTTTTTGCTTGGTCACTGGCGTTGCGCTCGTCTCCGAATTTCGGACGGTCGCCATGTCCATTCCCGCATTTCGCCAAGATCGTGAGATCCCACTGCCCTCAATTTTGATTGCCATCGCGACTTGCGCGTCCGCGTTTGCGATCGGCGCCGGCGTTCAATATTTGACGCGCCGTGCGCACGCTCGCCGTCGGCTGGGAGATGAACGTATGGCCGGTAACAGGGACGCCTGAAATAGCGCGGAACGACCGCTATGTCGAAGGGTTTCGGGCGCCGGCAGGCGTACTAAACCCGGACGAGTACGACCCGCGGTGGGTCTGGGCGTGAGCTATGGGGATTTCAATTTCGGCCGGGTCTGTGGTGTCAGCCAAGAGCTGCCTGGGAGCGATACAGATCGCATCGGCCACCCCCATTGCCGGGTGCGGTAGCCTGGGGCCGGTCGCTGTCTGCGTGCTTCATCGCCGAGTTTTTGGGCGATGATGGCTCTGGGTACGAACGCTACCGCTTCCGGCGGCATGATGACCGGAGGAACGGGTGTTTCCAGGCCATGCCGGATCATGGCGCAATCTCCCGGACGAGCTTGAGAGGCCGGGGCGGTGCGCGTGGCTGCTGCCAACGCACGAAGGTCTCGATCACTACCATATGGCCACCGCAGCATGGGCATGGCGGGCGATAGTCAGGCGGCTCCTCGTCGTCGGGCGGTGGCGGGGCCGGCGCTACGTGGAGCAAGGCGCGGGCTCGGGCGATCGCATCCTTGCGCGCCGAACCTGCGAGCAGGCCATAGTGCCGGATACGATGGAAGCCGCGCGGCAGGACGTGGAGCAGGAAGCGGCGGATGAACTCGTCTGCGGCAAGGGTCATGACACGTTGTCGGTCGAGGCCATCGCGGCGATAGTCTTTGTACCGCATGGTGACGCCGCGCTCGTCGAAGGCGATGAGGCGCCGGTTTGAGATCGCGACGCGGTGAGTGTAGCGCGACAGGTAGGCGAGCACGGCCTGGGGGCCTGCGAACGGGGCCTTGGCGTAGACGACCCAGCGCTTTTTCCTGACTGGCGCGATGAGGCGCAGGAACGCCTGGCGGCCAGCGAGCTCGCTGTTCTCGCTGCCGAAGAACAGGCGGCCAGCATCGTGAAGCGCAATCAGCCGGGTGACGAAGAGGCGGCGGAACAATGCGCCCAACACGCGCACCGGCAGCAGGAAGGCGGGGCGTGAGGATATCCAGCGCATCCCGTCGAGCGCGATGCCTCCGCCCGGGACGATCATGTGTACATGGGGATGGTGGGTCATCGCCGACCCCCATGTGTGAAGCACCGCCGTGATGCCGATGCGCGCCCCCAGATGCTTCGGATCCGCCGCAATCGTCAGCATCGTCTCCGACGCCGCCTTGAACAACAGATCGTAGACGACGGCCTTGTTCTGCCAGGCGATGGCTGCGATCTCGGCGGGCAGCGTGAAGACCACGTGGAAGTAACCCACCGGCAGCAGATCGGCCTCGCGTTCTGCCAGCCAGGTGCGTGCCGCCGCGCCCTGGCATTTTGGGCAATGCCGGTTGCGGCATGAGTTGTAGGCGATCCGCCAGTGGCCACAGTCCTCGCAGGCCTCCACGTGCCCGCCAAGCGCAGCGGTGCGGCAGTTTTCGACCGCGGTCATGACCTTGAGCTGATACAGGCTCAGGTGCCCCGCATGGGCTACACGATAGGCTGGCCCGGCAGCACAGAAGATATCTGCGACCTCGAGCGAAGATCGCACCGGCTCAACTGTCCGGCGCCCCCTGTGCACCGGGAAGCATCGCCAGCTTGTCCAGGGGGCTCACCACCGCCTTGACCGTCTTAATGGCGACCCTCGTGTAAAGTGCGGTCGTTTCCAGTTTGGAATGCCCGAGCAATGCCTGGATGATCCGAACATCGACACCGTCTTCGAGGAGATGGGTGGCGAAGCTGTGGCGAAGGGTATGGGGGCCGACCCGCTTGGCGATGCCCGCCGCCATCGCTGCCTCGACGACGATGCGGTGTAATTGTCTGGTGCTGACCGGCTTGAGATAGTGCTGCCCCGGGAACAGCCAGCCATCGGGGTGCATCACCCCCTGACGCTTGCCCACTCTCCACCATTCGCGCAGCAGCAACAGCAGATCATGGGCCAGCATGGCATTGCGATCTCGCCCGCCCTTGCCGCACTCGACCTTGAGCAGCATGCGCTCGCTGTCGATATCCCGGACCCTCAGGCGCGTGACCTCCGCAGCGCGCAGACCCGCACCGTAGGCGACTGACAGCATCGCCTGGTGCTTCAGGCTGGTCGTGGCCTGAAGCAGGCGTGCGACCTCCTCGCGGCTCAGTACCGTGGGCAGGCCGCGAGGGTGCTTAACGTGATGAAGCTTGCGGGCCAGATCCGGTCGGTCGAGTGTGCGGATATAGAAGAACCGCAAGGCCGAGACGACGGTGTTCATGGTCGTCACGCTCATGCCCGCCTCGCGCTGGGCAATCTGGAAGCGGCGTAAATCTTCGCCCGTTGCGGTGTCCGGAGGTCGGCCCAGAAAGGCCGCAAACCGGGCAACGTCCCTTACGTAGTTGCGCTGCGTCGCTCGGGCAAAGCGACGCAGATCCATATCTTCGAGCATTCGCTCGCGAAGGGTCTTCGTGGAAACTTCCGTGATGGCGTTGGTCATGGGTCGACTCCTCGGTTGAAGGAGTCGCAAAGGTCTGCCTCTGGCAGCCGCCGCTCAATCGAAGGGCCGTGGCAGCAGCTGCTCTACACCTCGCCGATTAGCGCCATTCCCGCGACAGCGGGTTCGTACAAGTCGGCAAGCGTCGACGACGCAGCAACTGAAAGGCAGCATTCTCTACTCAAGCGCAACTGACAGCAGGAATGGAAAAGACCACCTCTCCACCATACTCCCAGTTGCGCAGCTCAATCGAGCCACCATGCTCAGATGCGATAGCTGCGGCAATTGCCAACCCCAGACCATTCCCGCCGGTGTCCGGATTTCGCGATGCCTCGCCTCGGGCGAACGGCTCGCAGCCGTGGTGCAACATATCCACGCTAAAGCCCGGCCCCCTGTCGCGCACGACCAGGCGTGCCTGGGCTTGAGTGCTCGCCAAGCTTACACTGGCCGTGGAACCATAACGCAAGGCATTGTCGACGACGTTCTGCAGGAGGCGTCGCAGACCCAGGTTCGAGGCAAATACGGTCACCGACTGCATGCCATCCACCGTCAGCGGCAAGTCGAGCACTTGGCATTCTGCGACCATTGCCGAAACCAGATCGGCAAGGTCGAACAGTGTCGCCGGCTCGCTGCCGCTGCGATCAAGCGCGAGGGAATCCTCGATCAGTCGGCGCACGGCGGCAATGTCGGCCTGCGCAGCCTCGCGTTGAGCATCGGGTAGCGCCTCCAGCCGGAAGGCGAGGCGAGCCAGCGGCGTGCCCATGTCGTGCGCGATCGCAGACAGCATGCGTGTGCGCTGGGTCACCAGATCGAGTTGCGCCCGCTGAAACAATGCGAGCGCGCCGGAAACCACGGCGACCTCAGGCGGCGCATTGTCGTTGCCGACGAGGCGCAGTTCGGCGCTGTCGCCGCGCACATGCGCAGCCAGCCCTTCCAACGGGCGCGTGATCGTGCGCGCCGAAAACCAAGCGAGAGCGATGATCGCGCCGAGTACCAGGATCGTCACCGCTGCGACTGTCACCCACCACGGCAGCGCAGCGGGCGCGGGGTCGACGCGGACGATGTGCCAGCGCCCGTTGTGCTGCCAGCCAAAGCTGCCTTCGCCGCGCAGGGTGTTCTCCTTGCCGGGTCCGGGAAACGGCGGAGCGTTGGTGAAGGCGCGCAGTTCTTCGGGATCGGCGCCGAGCTCCTCGGCCAGCCATCGTTCGATCCCATTGTTCCGCGCCTCTCCGGCCCTCGGTTCGGGTTCGGCTGCGGAGGCTTCTTGGCGCAAGGGGCGCGTGCCCATGCGGTCGACGCTTTCACCTTCGAGCGCCTGAGCCACGTCGCTGAGTTGGGTTGGCGCGGGACGCGGCGGCGGGCCGATGAAAGTGATCGCGATCATCGCCCCGGCCGTTGCCAGCACCGCAGCGCTCACCAACGCTATGATCTGCCGGGCAATCGGCTGGCGGCGCAACATCTCAGCCGCGCTGGACGGAAACGGCTAGGCTATAGCCGGCCCCCCGGACGGTGCGGATCAGGTCGCCGCCGCCGCGTTCGGTAAGCTTGCGGCGCAGACGGCTGACGTGGATGTCGATTGCGCGATCGAAGCTGAGCCCCTCGACGCCGTGGATCGCGTCGATCAGCTGGTCGCGGGTCAGAACGGCACCGCGTGCATTGACCAGCGCGGCGAGCAGCCTGATCTCGCCGGAGCTCAGTTCGGTGCGATGCCCAGAGGGATCGCGGACCACCCAGGCGCGCTCGTCTAGCTGCCAACCGGCGAATTTCAGAACGGCAGCCGCGGGCGCTGGCAAATCGCGGTCGCCCCTGCGGCGCAGGACCGAGCGGACGCGCGCCAGCAGCTCGCGCGGATTGCAGGGCTTCGCGACATAGTCGTCGGCACCAATCTCGAGCCCGATGATCCGGTCGATGTCGCTGGCAAGCGCCGAGAGCATGATCACCGCCGGGGCCGCGGGCCCCTGTAGCGAACGCAAACACGACAGCCCATCCTCGACCGGCAACATGACGTCGAGGATGACGAGATCGACGCTCGCCTCGTCGAGCGCTTTTCGCATGGCTGCGCCGCCGTCAGCTTCGCGCACGATGAAGCCGTGCTCGCGCAGGAAGTCGGAGATCAGCTGACGCAGCGCGGCGTCATCGTCAACCAGAAGGATGGATTCATCGGCCACCCGGCCTGCATCGCCAATCGCCTCGTTGATTGCAAGCCGGGCCACTGCAAGCCGCTCAGGTCGCGATGCCGATGGTCGTCGTGGACGTATAGCCTCCCGCGACGCTGCCCGTCGTGGCCGGAGTCATCACCGCCATCTGCGCCGTTGTGTTGTCCCCGAAGATGCCATCGCTCGAAATCGAAACCCTTGAGTAGTTGGTGGCGCTGCTGCTGTAGGCTGAAGTGGCATAGACCGCCGAGCAGGCAGCGGCCGGCAGCGCGAGCTGCGAAGTCAGCACCGCGTAACGCCCCGACGTGGCGTTCGCCAGGCTCGAGAACACTTCGAAATGGATGTGCGGGTAGCGGCCCGAATAGCAGCCGGGGAAGATGGTGGTAAAGGTCACCTGGCCATTGCTGTCGGTCACCTGCACGCCGCGCAGGTAGCTCTCCGTCGGCAGACCATAGAGCGAATATTCGCCTTCGCGGTCGCAGTGCCAGAGATAGACTGCATAGCCGGCAAGCGGCGCGCAGCCGTTGTTGACGTTGGCCAGCGTCAGCGTGACCGTCAGCTGCACGCCTTGGGCCGTCGTCGTACTGTTGATGAAGCTCGACCGGATGTCGCTGCGCACGATGCCGCTGGCGACGAGCGCGTTCGAGGTAATGCCGTTCGAACTGTTAGTGCCATCGCCCGGGTATGGCCCGGCTGTCTCTCCCGCGGCGGTGCCGCATGAGGCCGAGGTGGCGCTGGCCGTAGGCGTGGGCGTGGCGGTCGCCGTCGCGCTGGGGGTTGGTGTGGGTGTTGCGGTCGTGCCGGTGCTGGCCGAAGAAGAACTGCCGTCGCCGCCGCAGGCTGCGACCAGCGCGGAGGTGCCAACCGCGCCCAACTGTCCCAATGCGCGCCGACGAGCCAACAGCTTGTCGAGCGCCAGCAGGTCCTGTCGCAGGCCACGATCGTGGCCGCCAAATTCCTTCATCGCGCAAACTCCCGATTGCTCAGGCGTGAGGTCTAGCGGTTGATCGTTTCGGCGGTTTTTCGACTTCGTTTCGACTATGTAACAGGAATGCCAGGTTCCAGTTCAACCGCACGATCGCTAATCTTCATGCCGTCAGGCTCGTGCCCAAACAACCAAAGCGACACTCGCAACTGAACGGATGGCGGCTTACGAAAGACCGATGCGATCCTCCGAATGTCCGATTTATCGGCGGAATAGTTCTTAAGGACGGTCTCGCGCAGGACGAACATCTTTGCCGCAGCCAAACCCGCTACTCTGGCCCGTGCTGTCGATGACGGCAGCATCGCCGATCCGCGCCGACACACCTACCAAGCGATGGTTTGGTTGCGACTGAGGCTGACTAAGGAGGAACCGCTTCGCATTCCGCTCGTCAGCCCAGATAGAACAGCCAGATGTACCACGCAACCAGCGCTACGAAGACAATGCCGCCTGCGCAACTGATGACTCTCGTCATGGGCTTTTCCCGTGGTTGAGATACGCCGCTCGAAAACCCTACGCACTGAGCGGCCAATCCAATCAACGGGGATGAGCGCAGTTCCCTTCGGAAAGAGAAGCGCGAAAAGGAAAACTCCCGGCGATAAGTAGCCCGGCTAGACTCGCTATCACGAAACGATTGGGGCGTTGTTGATAGCCGAGGCAGGGGCTGTCGCCGTTGAAGCAGCGTCCCAATTGCCTCCTATTGCCTGTATCAGCGCGACGGCTGCGGTCTGACGATCGACCACGACCTGCACGCGCGCCTGCCGCGCCGCGTAGGCCGCGGTCTGGGCGGTGACGACGCTTGCGTAGTCGATCGTGCCGGCCAGATACTGGTTGCGGGCGATCTGCTCGGCTCGGTCGGCCGAAGTCGCTGCCTGGTCGCGCATCTTCGCCTCGTCGGCATAGGCGGACACGGCGGCGAGCTCGTCCTCGACCTGCTGGAACGCCGTGAGCGCGGTCTGGCGATAGACCGCGGCGGCCTGGTCGTATTCGGCATGGGATTGCGCGAGCCGGGCCTTGTTGGCGCCGAAATCGAGCAGCGTCTCGACCGCGTTCAGGCCCAGCGACCACAGCGTAACCGGCGCTGCGAAGAGATCGCCGATGCCCGTCGCCGAAAGACCCGCGCCGGCGCTCAGCGAGACCTGCGGGAAGAAGGCGGCGCGCTGGATGCCGATGCCCGAATTGGCCGCGGCCACACGGCGTTCGGCCGCGGCGATGTCCGGCCGGCGCTGCAGTACCGTCGACGGGATCGTGCCGGGCACGTCGGGCACGACCGGGCTCCAGGCAACCGGTGCTATGGCGAAACTCGATGGATTCTCGCCGGCCAGCACGGCGATCGCATGCTCGAAGGCAGCGCGCTGGCGATCGAGGTCGCGGCGATCTGCCTGTGCATTGCTCAACGCGGTCTGCGCCTGATCGACGTCCGAATGGGCGACAGTGCCCGCCTTGTACTTGTTCTGCGTGATCGTCAGGGCACGGTCGTAGGCAATCACCGTCTGGTCGAGCAGCAGGCGCTCGGCGTCGATCCCGCGCAATTGCAGATAGTCGCTCGCCAGTTCGCCGCGCGCAGCCAGGGTCGCATTGGCGAGGTCTCCGGCGCCGGCCTGCTCGCTCGCGCGCGCCTGGTTGACGCCGTTGCCTAGCCGGCCCCAGAGGTCGGGCTCCCAGGTCGCGGCGATCTGCGCCGTGTAGCGTTGCCCGGTCGATCCCGAGCCGTTGAGCCCGCTGCCGCCGGTCGTCTTGCTGCCCGCGTCGGCTGCGTTGATCTGAGCCGTCACCGCCGGGAACAGCGCAGCGCGCTGCTCGCGCGTCACGGCGCGCGCCGCGGCATAGGCGGCGCGATACTGCGCCACGGTCTGGTTCGTGACTTCCACCTTCTCGACCAGCGCGGTCAGCACGGGATCGCCGAACAACGCCCACCAGGCGCCCTTGGCCACGGCATCTGAGGGTGCGGCCGAAGACCAGCCGGGCGCTTCCTTGAAGCTTTCGGGCAATGGTGCCAGCGTCGGCCGGTGATAGGCCGGGGCCATGCTGCAACCGGAAAGGAGCCCGGCAATGGCCAGCGCGGCGATCAGAGGGCGGGAACGGATCATGCGGGGGCTCCCTCTGGCAACGGGGCGTCACCGTGGCGGCTGAGCAGCCGCTCGTGATCCGAGCGGCGCCGGAAACGGTCGAGCGCGAGATAAACGACGGGGGTGGTGAGCAGCGTCAGAAGCTGGCTGGCGCAGAGCCCGCCGATGATCGCGATGCCCAGCGGCCGGCGCAGTTCGGCGCCATCTCCGAAACCGATCGCCAGCGGCAAGGCGCCGAGCGCCGCGGCCATGGTGGTCATCAGGATCGGCCGGAAACGCAGGATCGACGCCTCGCGGATCGCGTCGAAGGCGCTGAGCCCGCGGGCACGCTCGGCATCGAGCGCGAAGTCGATGATCATGATCGCGTTCTTCTTGACGATGCCGATCAGCAGGATGATGCCGATCAGCGCAATGAGGTCGAACTGGCCGCCCGTCACCACCAGCGCGAAGACGGCGCCGACCCCGGCCGAAGGCAGCGTCGACAGCACGGTCAGCGGATGGATCGCGCTTTCGTAGAGAATCCCGAGCACGATGTAGATCGCCAGCAACGCGCCGAGGATCAGCAAGGGCATGCTGGCGGTCGATTGCTGGAACACCTTGGCCGTGCCGCCGAAATCGCCGTGGACCGTCGCCGGCAGGTGGAGTCCGGCCTGGACCTGCGCGATACGCTGGGCCGCATCGCCCAGGGCGACGTGCGGCGGCATGTTGAAGCTGATCGTCGCTGAAGGTTCGGCATCGGTGTGGTTGACGCTGGCATTGGTCGAGCCGGTCGCCCAGTGGGAAACGGCCGACAGCGGCACCATGGTCAGCGCAGTGGTCGACACGGCGTTGCCCGCGGCGAGCGCGCTGGCAATCGGCGTCGAGCCGGCCGCGACGCCCGGCAAGGTGGGCACCGAGTTCTGACTGCTGGATACCGGAACATAGAGGTTCGCCAGTGCATCCGGCGTGCCGTTGAACTGGGGCGCCGCCTCCATGACCACGTGATACTGGTTGAGCCCCGAATAGATGTTCGCCACCTGCCGCTGGCCGAACGCGTCGTAGAGCGTCTGGTCGATCGCCTCCATGGTCACGCCGAGCCGCGCAGCGGCGTCGCGGTCGACGGTTACGAAGACGTCGGCACCGGCATCCTGCTGGTCGACGTTGACGTCGGCCAACACGTCGGCCTGCTTCTTCAGTGCATCGGTCAGCCGCTGCGCCGCATCCTGGAGCTGCGCCGCGCTTTCGGCCTTGAGCACGTATTGATAGGTCGAGTTGCTCTGCCGCCCGCCGACTTGCAGATCCTGCACCGGATTGAGAAAGGCGGTGACGCCGCTGATGCGGCCGAGCTTGGGGCGAAGGCGAGCGATGACTTGGTCGATCGCCGGCCTTTGCCCGCGCGGCACCAGCGTGGCGAACAGGAAGCCCCCGCCCGCCCGGCTACCGCCCGAAAAGGCGACCACGGTGCTCACCGCCGGATCGCTCTTGATCACCTTGACGATGCGGGTGAGCTTGGTCTGCATGTCGTGGAACGAGATGCTCTGATCTGCCCGGATACCCCCCATGATCGCGCCGGTATCCTGGCTGGGAAAGAAGCCCTTGGGCGCGAGCACGATCAGATAGACGTTGAGCGCAAGCGTGCCCGCCAGCAGCAGCAAGACCGCGCCGCGATTGGCCAGCGCCCAGTCGAGGCTGATCGTATAGCGCGCCTGCGCGAAATCGAATGCTCGGCGTGCGGTGCGCATCACCCGGACTTCGCGCTCGTTCGCGCGCAGCACCTGTGCCGCCAGCATCGGCGTGGTGGTCAGCGAAATGACGAGGCTGATCGCCACGGCCGCCGACATGGTCAGCGCGAATTCGCGGAACAGCCGGCCGACGAGGCCGCCCATGAAGATCAGCGGCGTGAAGACCGCAATCAGGCTGACCGAGATCGACAGCACGGTGAAGCCCACCTCGCGCGCGCCCTGCAAAGCGGCGTCGAAAGGCCGGGCGCCTTCCTCCAGGTGGCGACTGATGTTCTCCACGACGACGATCGCATCGTCGACGACGAAGCCGGTGGCGACGGTCAGCGCCATCAGCGACAGGTTGTCGAGGCTGAAACCGGCGAGGTACATGATGCCCAGAGTGCCGAGCAGCGAGGCGATAACCGCCACGGCCGGAATCAGCGTTGCGCGCCAGCTTCGCAGGAACAGGCTGACGACCAGCACGACCAGCAAGGTCGCGATCAGCAGGGTCACTTCCACTTCGTGCAGCGAGGCGCGGATCGTGGTCGTACGGTCATTGGCGACGGCCAGCTTGATGTCGCCCGGCATGGCCTTCTGCAACGCGGGAAGCTGGGCCTTGATCGCATCGACCGTGGCGACAATGTTGGCGCCCGGCTGACGGCTGATCACCACGGGCACGGCCTTGCGCCCGTTGAACAGGCCCATAGTGCGCACGTCCTCGGGCCCGTCGACGACATCGGCGATGTCGGACAACCGCACCGCCGCGCCATTGCGCCAGGCGATGATCGTGTTCCGATAGTCGGCGGCGTGCAGCCCGGGCTGGTTCGAATAGACCTGGAACGCATTGTCCGCGACATCGACCACGCCGCGCGGCCGGTTTGCGCTTTCCGATTCCAGCGCGGTGCGCACGTCCTCCAGCGCGATACCGTAACGCGAGAGCGCGACCGGGTTCAGCTCGGCCCGGACCGAGGGCAGCGCCGCGCCGCCCAGCTCGACATTGCCCACACCCTGCACCTGCAGCAGCTTCTGCGCGACGATGTTGGACACCGCGTCATAGATCTCGGAAGGGCTGTGCGTCGTCGAGGTCAGCGTCAGGATCAGGATCGGCGCGTCGGCCGGGTTCATCTTGCGATAGCTGGGATTGGTCTTGAGCGTGGTCGGCAGGTCGGCCCGCGCGGCGTTAATCGCCGCCTGGACGTCGCGCGCGGCGCCGTCGATGTTGCGCGACAGATCGAACTGGAGCGTGATCTGGGCCGAGCCGACGCCCGAGCGCGAGCTCATCTCGGTAACGCCGGCGATCACGCCGAGCCGATGTTCGAGCGGAGCCGCCACAGTCGACGCCATCGTCTGCGGGCTCGCGCCGGGCAGGTTGGCCTGGACGACGATCGTCGGGAAATCGACCTGCGGCAGCGGCGCGACCGCCAGCGAGAAGAAGGCAGCGACGCCCGCGAGCATAAGCCCCAAAGTCAGCAGCAAAGTGCCGACCGGGCGGTGAATGAAAGGCGCTGCGAGGTTCATGTCGGCTGGACCAGAGCTGCGCCGTCATGACCGTTGCGCGCCTTGTGCCGGCGCTTCAGGCCCTCGAAGGCCAGGAAGATCACCGGCGTGGTGAACAGCGTCAGCGCCTGGCTCAGCACCAGGCCGCCGGCGATGGCAATACCCAGCGGCTGGCGCAGCTCATACCCCATGCCCCCGCCGAAGATCAGCGGCAGCGCGGCGAACAGGGCCGCGAAAGTGGTCATCATGATCGGGCGGAAACGCAGCAGCGCGGCCTGGCGAATCGCGGCGTAAGCATCCATCCCGTCCTCGCGCATCGCCTGCAGCGCGAAGTCGATCATCATGATCGCGTTCTTCTTGACGATGCCGATCAGCAGCACGATGCCGATGATCCCGATCACGCCCAGCCCATAGCCGGTGAGCCCCAGTGCCAGCAGCGCGCCGACACCGGCCGATGGCAGCGTCGAAAGGATCGTGATCGGATGGACGAAGCTTTCATAGAGCACGCCCAGCACGATGTAGACGACCACGATCGCGGCAAGGACCAGCCAGAACTCGTTGGCGAGCGAGGCCTGGAACGCGCCAGCAGAGCCCGAGAAGTTGGTCGTCACGGCGGCGGGAATGCCGAGGCCCTGCTCGACCTGCTTGATCACGTCCACCGCCCCGCCGAGCGAGGTGCCCGCAGCCAGGTTGAAGCCGATCGTCGCCGAGGGGAACTGCGCCTCGCGCGCGATCACGAGCGGGGCGAGGCCCTGCCGGATCGTCGCCACGGCGCCGAGCGGGATCGCGCTGCCGTTGGCGACGGGGATGTAGAGGCCGGCGAGGCCCTGCGGCCCCGACAGCATGTCGGGCGTGGCTTCCAGGATTACGCGGTTCTGGCTCGACTGGGTATAGATCGTCGAGACGATCCGCTGGCCAAAAGCGTCGTAGAGCGCATTGTCGATCGCCAGCGCCGACAGGCCCAGCCGGGCAGCGGCATCGCGGTTGATGTCCACGGTCACGGCCGCGCCCTGCCCCAGTACGTTGGCGGTGACGTCGGTCAGCTCGGGGCGCCGGGCCAGCGCCGTGGCCAGCTTCTGCCCCCATTCGTCGACCTGAGCCTGATCGGCGCCTTGGAGCGCGAAGCGATAGGCAGTGACGCCCGCTTCGGTATCGATCGTCAGGTCCTGCACGGGCTGGAAGAACAGCGTCATCCCGGGAAAGTTGGCCGTCCTGTCCCGCAGCCGCTTCAGCACGGTCGGCAATCCGGACCGATCTCCCACGGGCTTGAGGTTGACCGTCAGCCGCCCCTGGTTGAGCGCGGGATTCTGCCCGTCGACACCGATGCTCGACGATACGCTGGCGACCGCGGGGTCCTGCAGGATCGCGTCAGCCACCTGCTGCTGCCGCATCGCCATGGCGGCGAAGCCGGTTTCCTGCGGGGCCAGCGTCGCAACGGTGATCTGCCCCGTATCCTCCTCGGGAAACAGGTTCTTCGATATGCCGAAGAACAGGACGCCGGTGATCACCAGGGTTGCCGCGAAGATACCCAGGACCAGCCGCTGGCGCTCCAGCACCCAGTCCAGCCGGCCCTCATAGTACCGGGACAGGGCATCGAAGCCCTGCATCGCCCGCGCCGCCAGTGGCGACGGCCGGTGCTCGCCCTCGGGCTTCAGCCAGCGCGCAGCCAGCATCGGCACCAGCGTCAGCGCGACGACCGCGGACAGCACGATCGTCGCAGCCAGGGTGACGGCGAACTCGCGAAACAGCCGACCCACGACGTCGCCCATGAACAGCAGCGGGATCAGCACCGCGATCAGGCTGACCGTCAGGCTGACGATGGTGAAGCCGATCTCGCGCGATCCCTTCAGCGCCGCCGCGAAAGGCGCCATGCCCTCCTCGACATGGCGCGAAATGTTCTCGAGCACGACGATCGCATCGTCGACGACGAAACCCGAGGCGATCGTCAATGCCATCAAGGTCAGGTTGTTGACCGAAAAGCCCATCGCCCACATCGCCCCGAACGCGCCAACCAGCGACAAGGGCACGGCGATCGAGGCGATGACGGTTGCGCGCAGCGATCCCAGGAACAGGAAGATAACCGCCGTCACCAGCGCGATGGCCAGGAACAGTTCGAAACGTACGTCGGACACCGATGCGCGGATGCCCTCGGTGCGGTCGGTCAGCAGCGTCGCATGGACGTCGGCCGGCAACTGCGCCTCTAGCCCCGGCAGCGCATCCTTGATCGCATCGACGGTGCCGATCACGTTGGCGCCCGGCTGGCGCTGCACGTCTATGATGACGGCAGGCTCGCGATTCATCCACGAGGCGAGACGCGTGTTCTCGGTCGAATCTACCACGGTGGCGACGTCCGACAGGCGCACCGGCGCACCGTTCTGATAGGCGAGCACCAGCGACTTGTAGTCGGCGGCGCTGGCGAGCTGGTCATTGGCGTCGATCGTCCAGCTCTTGGTCGGGCCATCGAAACTTCCCTTGGCCGCGTTGGCATTGGCATTTCCGATCGCGGTACGGATGGATTCCAGCGAAAGCCCATGCGCCGACAGCGCCGCCACGTTCGCCTGGATCCGCACCGCGGGCCGCTGCCCGCCTGAGATGGAGACGAGGCCGACGCCGGAGACCTGGCCGATCTTATTGGCGAACTGCCGCTCGACGATCGCCTCGACCTCGCCCAGCGGCCGGGTCTTGGACGTGACGCCTAGCGACAGAACCGGCGCGTCTGCCGGGTTCACCTTGGCATATACCGGCGGCGCAGGCAGATCGGACGGCAGCAAGGTATCGGCCGCGTTGATCGCCGCCTGCACTTCCTGCTCGGCCACGTCGAGCGACAGGTCGAGCCGGAACTGCAGCGTGATCACCGAGGCCCCGGCCGAACTCGCCGAGGTCATCCGCGCCAGGCCCGGCATCTGCCCGAACTGACGTTCGAGCGGTGCCGTGACGGTCAAGGCCATGACGTCGGGACTGGCGCCGGGATAGAGCGTGCGGACCTGGATCGTCGGATAGTCGACCTCGGGCAGCGCCGAGAGCGGCAGCGTGCGATAGGCGATCAGGCCCGCCAGCAGCAGCGCCAGCATGATCAGCGTCGTCGCCACCGGCCGCAGGATGAAGGGGCGCGAAGGGCCGCCGTCGACCCGATCTTCGGGTATCGCCGCGCTATCCATGGCCGCGCTCAACCGCCACTCTGCGACTTGTGGCGGTGGCCATGCTTGCCGCCGCCTCCGCCGCCTGCTCCCTTTCCTCCTGCGCTCTTGTCGCCGGGCAACCGGACGCTGGAGCCATCCTCCAGCCCGTCGGCGCCGGCACTGATCACCGTCTCGTCACCTTTGAGGCCGGCGAGTATCGCCACCTGCTGGCCCAGCATCGGCCCGATCTTCACGACGACCAGCTTCACGGTCTTGTCGGGCTGCAGCACGAAGACGAAATCCCCGGGCTGGCCATGACGCACGGCGCTGACCGGCACGACCATCGCATGATGCAGCGTGCCGGTCAGCATCGCGACATTGACGAACTGGTTGGGAATGAGCTTGCCGCCGGGATTGGCGAAGCGCGCCTTCGCCTTGATCGTGCCGGTGGTGGTGTCGACGACGTTGTCGAAGGTGAGCAACGTGCCTTGTGCCAGCACCGGCGCGCCCGACTGGTCGATCGCGGTGACGGGCAGTCCGCCCCCACCCGCGCCCAGCCGGGCCTGGATTGCCGAGATCTGCGCCTGAGGCACCGAAAACTCCACGTCGATCGGATCAAGCTGGGTCACGGTCGCGATGCCGTTTGTATCGGCGGGCGTGACATAGTTGCCGATGTCGGTCTGGCGCAGGCCGATCCGCCCGCTCACCGGGCTGATCACAGAGGCATAGGTCAGGTTGAGGCGAGCGGTGCCGAGCGCCGCGCGGTCCGCGCCGACCGTACCTTCGAGCTGCTTGACCAGCGCCGCCTGGCTATCGACCTGCTGGCGTGCGATCGAATCCTGCGACTGCAAGGTCCGATACCGCGTGAGGTCCACTCGCGCCGAGTTGAGCTGCGCGGCATCGCGCGCGAGGTTGGCATCGGCTTGGGCGCTGGCGAGCGCGAAAGGCCGCGGATCGATCAGTGCCAGCCGCTGGCCCTTGGCGACCGTCTGGCCTTCCTTGAAGTCGATCTCCATCAGCCGGCCCGACTGTTGCGACCGCACGGAAGCGGTGACGAGCGGCGTCACCGTACCGAGCGCGCTCACGGTTTCGGGGACATCGGCATAGGTAACCTTGGCGATCGCGACGGGTGCGGGAAGCCGCCGGTTGCGATCGCCTTTGCTTCCGATCCCCACGACAAAATGGGCAATCGCAGCGGCTGCGAGCAATCCGATGATGATGATACCGATCCAGAACCACGGCTTACGCGCGGTTTCCGGCCTGTCGCCGGTGTCTGCAGTCTGATTCAACGGCGCGATCCTGCGCTGGCCCTGCAAATCCACAAACCACCGAGCGCAGCAATCGTTCAAGCATCAAAGTGTATTAGAGTGTATGATGCGTGGCCGCGCCGCAGGGGGCCGGAAGGCCCGGACTGCGAACGGGTGCAGTTGTGAGGTATCGCAACCAACGACAGCTTTGGACTAGCGGCGGTTGGCTAGCGAATGCCTGCTGCGTCGATACGTCTGGCCACACCATTCGCAGCTCAAGCCGGTTGTTCTGTCGACCTCCCGGTGCGTTCGAGCTTGCCCCAGCCGACACGTGGCCCCCTGAGTGCGGCTGCCACCGCTCGAACCACAACCCAGTACATGAGCTGGCGATAGACGAAACGCTGGGCCACCAGCAGATGGGCCGGATAGCGACGCTCCCGTTTCTCCAGACGGTAGGCGATCCAGCCGCACAGGATGTCGATCGCGGTGAAGACGAGCCAGTAGGTTCCCATGTGCAGCACGTCGGACTGCGTCTGAGCCCAGCCGTGCTGGTGCACTCGTACGAACGTGTCGACGATACTTATCGCCAGGGCCAGGTCGATGATCGGCGAAATCAGTGCGAAACCGATCTGGAATATCCAGGCCTGCGGAATGCCGATTCTCGCCAGGCCTTTCGGCTCTCCCGTCTTCACGATGGCGCGATGCTTCCAAAGGCACTGCAGCGTACCATAGGCCCAGCGGAAACGCTGCTTGACGAGCGCCCGGAAGCTTTCGGGCGATTCCGTCCAGGCAACGGCGTCGGCGTCGTAATCGACGCGCCAGCCCTGACGCTGGATCGCTATGGTCAGATCCTGATCCTCGGCGAGCGTGTCGGTCGGATAGCCGCCGACCGAATCCAGCGCGGATCGCCGCCAGGCCCCGACGGCACCCGGCACCACGGTGATCGCGTCGAACAGCATCAGAGCCCGCCGCTCGAGGTTCTGCGCGGTGACGTATTCCACGGCCTGCCACTTGGTCACGAGGTTGACACGGTTGCCGACTTTCGCGTTGCCGGCGACGGCGCCCACCTGCGGTTCGGTGAACCAGCGAGCCAATCGCGCAATGGTCTCCGGCTCGAACTGGGTATCGGCGTCGAGCGCGATCACGATATCGCTGCCCGCCAGTTTCAGCCCTTCGTTGAGCGCGCGCGCCTTTCCGCCATTTTCAAGCGTCAGCAAACGTACGCGCGGCTCTTGCGAAAAGGCCGCCTCGACCACCGCGGAAGTGCCGTCGGAGGACCCGTCGTCGATGACGATCACCTCGATCCGCACCTGCTCCGAAGCGAGCACCCTACGGATCGAATCCACGATGACCTTGGCTTCGTTGAATGCCGGAATGAGCACCGAGACGAAGCGTTCGGGATCGATCGGCGGAGGCACGCGCCGCTTCCCACTGGACGCCGAGCGCAGCGCCAGAGCCGCCATGAAAATCGCGCGAATGATACCGACGCTGATGGCGACGAAGAACAACCACTTCAAAAACCAGAGCAGGCCCGCGACCACCAGGAACACGCCGATGTCGAGCCTGACGGCGGCCAGGTCCGAGCCCTTGACCGGCGGCATGATGGCATCGCGTGGCACGCCGAGCAGTTTCGAGACGGGCACCAAAGTATATCCCCGTGCGCGCAGCCCATCGATGATCACCGGCAGCGCGGCCACCGTATGGCTGCGGTCACCGCCGCCATCGTGCAGCAGCACGATATGTTCGGACTGCTGCGGGTCGTCGCTTTCGACCCCGGCAATGACCTGGTCGACGATGGCCTGAGCCGGGGGGCGCTGCCAGTCGTTGGGATCGACGTGCAGGCCGACGTTCAGATAGCCCTCGTTCTGAGCGATCCATGCCGGAACGAGTTCACCGGGCGTGGTCGGCTCGGCATCGCCGAAATAGGGTGCTCGAAACAGACGCGTCGAGCGGCTGGTATAGGCCTCGATCAACCGCTGCGTGGCGTCGAGCTCGAGTTCGATCCCGCGCTGCGAAACATTCGCCATGTTGGGATGGGTGTAGCTGTGGCTGCCGATCTCACCGCCGCTGGCGATGATCCGGTTGAGCAGAGCCGGATGGCTGATCGCGTTCTCGCCGATGACGAAGAAGGTACCGGGCGCCTTCTTCTCTTCGAGAATGCTCAAGATCTTCGGCGTCCAGGTGGGATCGGGGCCATCGTCGAAAGTCAGGGCGATCAGCTTCGGGACGGCCCCGCCGCGCTGGACGACGAAGGGTGTCGGATAGTGCAGCCAATGCACGTCACGTACCAAGCCGCTCTTGTCGGTCGTGAAATGCCTGAGCCCGTCGGTCGGCGTGGCAGTGATCCGCAGGAGTTCGCCATTGCCCTCGACGTCGACGTCGCCGATCGCCTTCACCTTGGTCATGTCCGGCAGCGCGCCCTTCTGAAACGCATCGAATGCCGGCCAGACCCCCGGGTCCTCGCTGCCGAGGCGCCACAGCGCCACCCCGCTGGCCCCGGCCGTGTCAATGGCGCGAAGCTGATTCCAGGCGGATGCGGCGTCCAGCAGCCATATCGTATGGGCCGTGCCGTCGTCGTCCTCATACGAGAACCCCGAATTGCCGCTCGCCTGATCGAAGACCACCGTTGCCTCGCTATCGCTCGCGGCGAGCCAGGCTTCTTCGTCGGACAGGCTATCGGCGGCGGCGCCATGCCAATCGTAGGCATAGCTGCCGATCGCCACGATCGCCTTGTCCGGCGGAACAGCCTTGAGTGCAGCTTGCATGCGATCGACGAACCAACCCTGCGAGGCAATCGGGCCGGGCTGATCGACCGAGGAATGCTCGTCGTAGTTCATTAGGAAGACACGGTCTGCGCTGCGGGCGATCGCCGGCAGGTTCCAGCTCGGGTCGTCGACCGGCGCGGTCAGCGTAACCAGCCATTTGCGCGGCGCGAAACGCCTGCGGACTTCGCTCAGGAACCTGACATAGTCCTGCTGTGCGCTCGCTGGCAGTTCCTCAAAGTCGAAGACGACGCCCGTACCTCCGAGTTGCGCGACCACGGCCTCGCTGCGCGCAGCAAGGGCGGCGCGTTTGGCCGGGTCGGCCAAAACCTGCGCCATGCCTTTGCCGTCCCAGGTATCGTCCTTGGCGTTCTGGATCATCGGCAGGATGCGCGGGCTGTGCCCACTGGCCGCGACGATCCGGGCGAAAGCGGGATCGGACTGGATGTCCACCTTGGTACCCGCTCCGGTGATGTTGACGAAGGCCGGCACGACCCAGTCCAGTTCGCCGACATGGCCGGCAAGCGAGGCGGCGCTCGCCGGATCCCAGGGCACGTAAAAGCCCACCACGATCTGATTGACCTGGCCAGCCGCCGCACCGCCGAAGGGCAGCCATTTGCCGAGATCACGGCCGATCGCGTGCAATTGCTGCTTGAGAGGCAGAGCCTGGGCTCGCTCCTGGCCAAGCCTCGGCGATGGGGTTCGCGGCACCAGCAGAATTGTAGCTGCCAGTCCGGCAACTGCCGTGACGACCAGCAATAGCAGAAAGATGAAGCCCCGAACCGTCCAGCGGTTACGGCGACCGGTATCGTCAAAAAATACGGGTCTATCCATCGTGTCGGTTATCGACATTTTCTCGCTGGCGTCGAGGATGAATGCCCGTCCGCCCAATCAATTTGCTGGCTGCCCTCCCTGTGACGCAGGCCCTCTTTGTTCAGATGAATGAACGGCCGGTCCGGCGCAGCAAGTCTGATGCTTTGAATGGCAGCTATGTCGGCGGCCACAGTCGCACTCGGCGCTGGACACAAGATTGGACACTCGCGGTCCGATCTCGGCCGTTGTGGAGTCTGCTTATCGCCCCCGACACCAGACAGGCCAGCGCCAATGCTAAAAAGCCTAGAAAGTTTCGCGAAATAGCTCGAGCACGGCCCGCCATGCGCGCGTCGTGTGCTTCGGATGAAAGCTGACACCCGGTACAGTTAACATGGTGTGGTTGGTCCCTTCGGTGGCCGATCCATCCGGATTTCTCGGTCGCGCCCAGAACGCGTGCTCGGCGCCGCCATAAATATTTACGCGCCAATCGACCCCGGCCTTCTGGAGCACATGGCCAAAAGTCAGAACTTGCTGTGGGGTGCAAAGGGGGTCTTCCGAGCCGGTGCACATAAGAAGAGTGCCGGTTACGTCGGTCCAGTCTTCTGTTTTGGCTTCTGGGAAGGCGGGATGGATAACCGCGATGGCCCTGAACGCGATGCCGATCCTTGCAAGTTCGAGCACGATTTGACCACCAGCGCCATAGCCGAGAGCGGCAATGCGGTTTGGGTCAACACCGGGTTGAGCGAGCAGAACATCAAGCGCGGCGCGGCCGACAGCCTGCATCCGTTCGACATTAGCCAATAGGGGCATGACCCGGTCCAGCATCGCATCCGGCCGATTGAAGAACACTTCACCACCGTGATAATCCATTGCCAGCGTCAGATATCCGTGCGCGGCGAGATCATCGGCCCGCTGCCTTTGGTATTCCTCGAGGCCAACCCCATCATGTCCTATCAGCACAGCCGGCCAAGGCCCAGGACTGTCCGGCTGCGCCAGATGGGCAATCATGTTCAGACCATCGACATCATAGGTGACTTCGCGCGTCGTAATCATCATTGCACCTTCTATCGAGCGATAGGGCATCCCGCCTAGTGGCGAGGTGGTTCCACTTCCATCAATGCCGCCGCCGTCCCGCACTGGTTGGGCCAAGCCGTGTGCCGCAGCGGCAGGAGATCGAACCCGCCCCCTTACCGGGATCGCTGTAGCGATACGTCTACCAATTCCGTCACGCTGGCAGAGTCATTCACTTTCATCTCTTGTCCAACAGCAACGTCCGATTTTGGGGATCGGCGAATGCAAGGGCGGACGTCCGCAATGTCGGCGGCAGCTACAGGCCTTTAGGTTCTCAATCGGCTGCCACGATCGAATGCTCAAGTCGCACATCGTCGAGAAGCTGCTCGATCGCGGCGCGTTGCGCATCGGTGCCACTTAGTCTTACATCCCAATTGCAATGGGCATACTTCTTCGCGTCGCGCACGATCACCTTGCCAAGCGCCCGCTGCCATGTCTGCGTAGTGCCGCCTCTCTCCCGGATCAGGCGGGCGATAATCAGCTGTTCGAGGTCGGAGGCAGTCATGCCCACCGCATAGCCGCAGTTGACGGCCAGGCAAGCAGACGTTCGCGCGCCCGCTTGATTAATCAACGGCAGGTTTCGAGGATCAGCCGCGAAGCGGCAAACGTCAGCTTTGTCGGCGGAAGGCGGCATGCTTTCCGAATGATTTGAACAGCCGCTATGCGGCGGTTGTAGCGGGTAGATCAAGCCCATCCAGCTTGTGCGCCGCTGAGGTTGCGGCTTGCCGGCGGCGTTGACCGACTAAAGCGCATACCAGTGCCAACCAACCCAGGAGCAGCGCCGTTCCGGCCGCAACGCTGTGCACTACGAACATCGAGGGCGGCCGCGCCACGTCAAGCAAGACGCGGAGCGCCGCGGTAGCCCTCCTGTCGCCCACGAACTCCTGCAAGCGCGCAAGCCTCAATCTGTCATTGTAGGTTCTCGGCACCCAGGCGCCGCTCATCGCATCGACTTCGCGGCGCACCTTTGGAAGGTCGGCCGCGGAATAGGCCTTTTGCGCCACGACAAAATGGGCCTGGTCGGCGAGCTCTCCTGCCAGCGCATTCGGGACGACCTTCAGCGTGCATTTTTCTGGACGGACAAAGGGCGAGTGGTCGGAGCTCGCCAACCATTGGCGCTGCCGGTAGAATATTCCAATTGGTCCAAGTTCCAGGTGCCAGCCTTCGGTAGCCTGGCAAAAGTCACGAGGTCCGCGCGGGAGCGGCTCCTTCAGGATTGTTCCGGGTCTAGCGCCTCTTGCCCAGCGCTCGATGCGCGAGGGTATGTAGCTCACGTTCTTGCTCTCGCGGGCCGGCAACCAGTCTTGGTCACCGTCCGCGGCAAGCTTTCCGGTTGTCACCACCAATCGCGCCGCGAAGACCGGTCGCTTCGCGCCTAAATCCGACGCTACGACGTATGCGGCGAGCGTAAACGCGGTGAGCGCCGGAAATGACAGCAGGTACTGCCAGGGCCTCTTTCGGGGCCGCAGAACCGACAACTGCCAGCCGACCAGCAGCACGCCCAGCGCGCAGCTCCAGGAAAACGCGGTCGCGTTGAAACCGCCCGGAACCGGCACGACCTCATGCCACTGAAAGATCGGATTGGGTTGCACCGCCGCCGCCGCCAGGCGGACTGAGATTTCGTGGGCAAGTTCGGAGGGAATGGTCAACCGCTTGGCATTGTCGGCAAAGATTTTGTCGATCGTGGGAAGCGGCGCACGATAGCTGAGCAGCGCGATAATCGTCGCCGCCACTGCCAGCCTGCCACAGCGCCCAGCCCACATGATTGCCTTGCGGCCGAAGCGTTCCGTTTCCGCGAGCCGCGAAATCGTTTCAGGAGGCAGGTGACCAAGGCGGGGCATTGCCGCCGGCGCCATCAGCGCTGAGCGCGGGCCCGGTGAAGGTTGCCGCCAAAGACTCGGCTCCCCGGCAGGTGCTTCGGCAATAATCGCATTGCGTGCCGCCTGCATCGGCTTTGCGCCACGCGGACGAGCCTGAAAGCCGAGCCGGACAAGCGCCTTGCGGCGGCTCATTGCCGTGCAGCTGATAGCGCCTGCCGTGACCATCATCGCTAGTCCGGCAGCAATGAATGCCGGACGCGAATAGGTGCTGAGATCCTCCTCCCAGCCGGGGCTCGCCATGCGCTGGGCGGCGGAAAGATCAAGCGTCGGGTCGCCGCGGCGCGCGTGCTCGATCAATGCCCGAAGCCTCGCCCGGTACACGTAGTGCAGCGAGTGCCAGCGGCCGGTCATTTTCGAGAGATGCCAGCCCGTACGATCGGGCTGCGCCGGCCCCGGATCGAGATCTGACGCTACGATCTCGCGGCAAGAGGGATTGGGAGCGGGGCTGTTCCAAACCAGCATTTGCCCACAGTAGTAGGAGCTGAGCGGCACCCAGAGGCGGGGATCGCTTTCCGACCGTACCACGATGTGGCCGCCGGGAAGTATGCGATGCTCCCGGCCGATCGTGATGCGCGGACGGCTGAAGTTGAATCCGTTGACCACGAGATGAAGGGCGTACTGGGCCCTCATGAATTGCACCTTGTCGGTCAACTCCGAGGACGCGACGCCCTGCCAGGTTCCGAGCCAGGAGGCCTTGCGGCTAGCGCAAATGGCCTCTGCCGCCGCCGACCTCGGTAGCCCGCTGACGCATTGCGGAAAACCAGCCGCCCACCATGTCGCTCCGTTTTCGAGCTTGCTCGCTTCCATGGTGCGAGCAGGATTGGCGTCGCTGTTAAATCTGCCGGGAGAATCTGGCGGCTGAACGGCAAAAGCGATGCAAGCAGAGATCAGCAACGCCGCGGGCAAGGCAAGCGCGACGGCCGGCAGGAGCCGTATGCCACGCCCTCGGACCATATAAGAGGCAGCCACCACTGCGGCGGCAAAAGCCAGGAGCAAGCCCCAGCGCAGCATTTCCAGACCGGGCACCGGAAATAACTGCAACTGATGACCCGCGGTGAAAACGCCCTCGATGCCGCCGGGGACGATGACTTCGTCGCTCGGTCCCATTCGGGCGTTCTCGCCTGCCCCGCCAGGGATGGCGACACCTAACAGGGTGAGCAGGAACCCTAACCCGCCAAGTCCGGCGCCGATATGCAGCAGGCGGTCGACGCGGGCGTGCAAATGACCGACCTGTTCGCTAGGTCCCCTGCCCTCTCGTGCAATCTGGCCGCCGCTTGGAACGGGCAGCGCTTGGTTCACAGCAACTTTTTCGGCAGATCTGAATCGACATACCGTCCGACTGCACGGCGCGCCGGCGGCGTAGGGGTCACCTTATCGGGCGTCGCATCGATATCGGGGACTGGGCTTAGCGCACGCCGCGCCCTGGCCATTCGATCAATGCGCCTCCCCAGCAGCCAACCCATCAGCGCGCAGGCAAAACCACAGGCGAAAGCTATCTGCATCACGGGGCGAACTGCGCTCGACACTTTGAAAACCGAGTGCCAGATAGCGATCCGCCGGGCCAGCTCAGGCCGGTCGCCATCGGCGACCACCGACCGCCCAGCCACCCGTTCCATTTTCTCGAGACGCGCCGCGAATGCGTTTCGCGCGGGCATGTCGACCTCCGCGCGGGGCAACTCGAGAGGTAGGAGGCGTATCAGTTCGGCTCGGTTGCTTCTGGCCGCAGCCTGCTCGGCAAGCGCGAAGCGCAACCCCTCGATCGTGCCGCGGTCCTCGAGCATGATTTCGTCAGGTTTGCCCGTCTTGTTCGGGAGACCATTTCCGGTGGCGGCCATCGTACCAGCCTCGCCGTCGCCGCGGGCAAACGTCACAGCGACTTTATGCACATCGGCCCGCGCGGGCTTATCGCCCAGGCGCAGTGCGGAGACCAGTCCGGGCCGGCGCGCCTCGACTTTCCTGAGGAGCTGCGCCATCGCGTCATCGTCGATCGTGGCCGGATAGATTTGGGGCAGGATGTCCGGGAGCGCCGTGAGACCTATCAGAGGCGGCGAGAGCCACAGCAGAAAGCCCAGGCGCGACCAGCGGCCGCGCCCGAGACGCTGCCAGATGATCAAGATCACGCCGATCGCCGAGAGACCGAAGGTAACCACCTGGAGACCGAGCAGCGTCATGGGGCCGCCCCAGACATAACGCCAATCGCCCCGCGGCCCTATGTCGAGCAGATGCGCCAGGTAACTTGCTCGCCCGTTCAGCAAAATTCCGGTGCCCGAAAGCGCAGAGCCATTTGCGGCGATCAGACACAGAAAGAGCACGAGCGCCGTCAGCATCAGGTACGTGCCCCAAAGCCGGAATGCGCCGCGCCGCGCGGTGAGCACAAAAAGTGGATCGTGCATCAGGTGCTGACAGCTGGGCGTGCGGGAACACGCAACTTGTCGAGCCGCGCCAGTCTCGCCCGAAGGATGATGAGGAGCCGGCCCGCGGCGACAGCCACGAGCAGCGAGATAACGCCAATCGCCCAGGCTGCCTGGCGCGCTCCCGCGAGAGCCCCCGGCGACAGGCATCCGCGCTTGAAGCAGACGTTGGTAATCCGGACCGGTTCACCATGCAGGTATTGCAACCGGTACCGCCCTTCGATGGGCGATCCCAGCGTCTCGTAGTCGATGTCGGCCGTCAGACTCCGCGCCGCGTTTCGACTGCCTCTGATATAGGCGATCTGTGCGAGCATATATCGTTTCCAGGGCGGCGCGGAGGCGGCGGAAGCATCGAGCGGTCCCACCAGCCTCACGGCCGCCTCCACTCCGATCGCGGTTGGCGGATCAGGCTGAAGCATCGTTGGGATCGGGCCGACAAGCGAAAGCGCGAAGAGGACGCCGAAGCTCACTTTGGCCGCGCTACGATGCCGTTTGACCAAGGCCCAGACGAGCGCGCCGCCGGCGATGAGGGAGACGAGCTGCAGAAAGGCAGAAAGCGTGAGCGGAATGAGGCCCGAGTTGCTGCCAATGAGGTGCGGGCTTTCGAGACCGAGGCGCACCGCTTTTTCGCGCAAGATGTCGGCGGCTCCGCCAGCAAGCTGGACATCGTTGATTCCGCTGCTCGGCGCTATCACCAGGCAGCCCAGAATCAGAGACAAAAGAGCGGCCGATCCGGCCCATAGGAGTGTGCTTCGCGCCATGTCGGCGCGCGCCGCGATCTGATCGAATTCGCCCGCGCCTCCCATAGGTCCGAGAATAGAAGGCAAGACCTAAGAATTGCCTACTTGCCTGCCCGCCCCAGCTAACGAGGCCTTAAACAAGTTGGGCTAGTCCGCGGTTCATGGAGGAAGCCGCTTCCGCACTCTCTAACGCTTCGGGCTTCGAACTGGCCGGCCTTCGCTCAGCTGCTCCGGGCAGCGATGCCGCGCTGGCCCTGTTCGACGCCGCCATTACTGTAGCTGAGCCCGACGCGGCGCTGCTGAGCGGCGCACCGGCCCGGACGCTGATGGCGGCGATGACCGCGGTTGTCACCGCGCTGCAAAGGCTCGATCCCGAGCGCGTCGCTCGCAAACAATCCTGGTTCCATCGCTTCACCGGCGCGGATCTCGAGGCCCGGCTGGAGTTCGAGGTGTCCATTGCGACGATCGGCAATGAGATGCGCAAGCTGACGATGGCTGCCCAGGATGCCGACCGGGCGAGGCAACTGATGCGCCTCGAAACCGCAAAGCTGGAGGACGCACATCCGCGCAACGAGGCGTTGATTTTGGCAACCAGAGAACTGCTCTCCCGCGGGGCCGAGAAGGCTGACACCTCGCGGCTTGAACGGCGGCTCGGCAATCTCGAAGCGCTGCACGCGTCCAACCAGCTTGGCCGGGCGCAGATGATGCTCTCGGTCGATCACCTCTCCGACCTGCTCGATCGCTATCGCGACATCGAACAGCTGCTGTTCCCGGTCTGGCAACAGCACGCCCTTTCGGTCGCGCAAAGCGCGGTCACGCCCGCGGAACTCACGGAGCAGGTTTCGGCGCTCGAACTGGCGCAATCCAGCCTCGCTGCCGCTTTGCGGCGCAATAAGGAACAGGCACAATGACGCTTCCTTCGCAAATCACGACGGCAGTGCCGATCGATCTTTCGGCTGACCTGCTGGTTCCTCACGTCGATCCGCAGGAAGTCGAGGCGTTGGCCTCTTCGATCGATACGCGCTCGGCGCTGACCGTCGCGCAGTTCGGCCATGCGGTGGGCGAGACCACCAGCCGCTACGCTGACCAGCTTCTGGCCAGGGCCCGAGCGGACGATCTCGATGAGATTGGCGGCAAACTCAGCGAGATCGTCGTTGCCGCGCAGGCCTTCGACCTCTCGTCCTACGACAGCAAATGGACCCGCGCACCGATCGTTGGCGGTCTGGTGCGCAACTTCGTGCTGACCAAGGAAAAGGCCATGGCGCGCTTCTCCTCGCTGGAAGGTCAGGTCGACAAGCTCGTCGCCAATATCCAGGGCACGCTCGACCGGCTCGCGGAACGCGCGGCATCGTTCGACACGATGTACGACGGTGTCGCCGAGGAGCACCGCATGCTGGCGACGCATGTCCAGGCCGCCCAGCTCGTGCTCGAAAGGCTCGACCGCGAGATCACGGCTGTAAAGGCGGAACCGCAGGACATGGCCAGCGTCGAGCGGATCAGCGCGCTCGAAGGTGGACGCAACGCGCTCGAAAAGCGGATCGGCGACCTCAACGTCCTCCAGCACAGTGCGTTGCAGACGCTGCCGATGATCCGGATGATGCAAGCCAACAATGTCATCCTGCTCGAGAAGTTCCAGACGATCCAGCGCCTGACTTTGCCGGCCTGGAAACGCACTTTCGTGCTCGCGCTGACGCTCAACGAGCAGCGAGAGGCAGTGAAGCTGGCTGGCTCGATCGACGATGCGACGAACTATTTCATGAAGCGCAACAGCGAGATCCTGCACGAGAACGCCGTCGCCACCGCTGCCGCAAACCAGCGTCTCGTCGTCGACGTCGAGACCCTGCGCGAGGTTCACGACAACGTGATCAAGACACTCGTCGACGTGCGCAAGGCACATGAAGAGGGCGCCGCAAAAAGGCGCGATGCGTTGGCGCAGCTTGCGCAGCTGCGCGGCGAGATGGCGGGCGGCCTGGCCAACGTGCTGCCGGTCGAGGGCCTGGATAGCGCCGCCTGAACGCGCAGACCGCCTTTGGCCGGAAGGGTGGAGCTAGGCCGGCTATGGAGGCGGCACCCATGCCTCCCCCCTCTTTGCATGCCGCTCTCCTTGCCCGCCAGCAGCGCTTGCGTTCGCTCGGCCGCTCGATAGCACGCGCGGCTGTTGTGATGCTCGCCGTGGGCATGTCGATCATGGCAGCCGATCCTGCCGGTCGGGAACTGTTCGGAGGCGATCCGGAAGGTCTCTATGCCTCGGTACCACCTGAGCTTTTTGCCTACCTGTCCGATCACGGCGCTGCGGTGCGCCATAATGCGCCTGGCTGGGGCCACCACGGGGTCACCACGGTTTCGCCCTATGGAATTTATGTCCTGGCGCTTCTGGCCGCGCATCTCGCGTTCAAGTGGCTGATCCCTTCGCTCCGCTGGCGCCTGATTTTGCTGTTCACCGGTCCGATCTGGTTTTTCATCGCCTACATCGCGCTCAGCATCGTCTCGGGAGGCAATATCGGTGCCGCCACGGTCGTCGCGGTAAGCCTGGTTGGTGGAGGCGCATATTTCTGCCTGCGCGGCGGCGTACTCGATAAAGTCTGGCGGTTCGCCATGGTCGCCTTTCTGCCGATCGGGCTCTTCGCGGCTACTTCCGGCCTCTATAACCTATTGAACGGTCAAACCGGCGACACGCAATCGCTGACGGCGCGAAAGGGTGTCGTCAGCGACCGCGATGGGCGACCGCTTGTCCCGCCCGATGGCACGGTCACCGACGATCCTGCCAGGCTCCAGCCCGCGACCAAAGCTGAAGGGCAAGTCGCCCGGAGGGACGTGCACAAAGGCTGGGCGACGCCCTATCACCTGCGGCCAGAGACGCTTGCCCAGCCCTTGAGGGACCAGGCGCACTACCTACTCGCACAGCAAGGCTATATCGCCGACGATGCGCCGCGGACCGCATTCCATCTTCACGCCCTGGCGGGTGCGTGGCGACCCGAGGATTGGCACACTCGGGGCAGGATTGGCGCAATGGCGGGATGGGTCGCGGCACATGGACAAACTCCAGGGGCGACCGCGGGCCTGATCGCCGATGGAGCCCCTTACACCTTGCCGAGATATTATGCTGGCTGGGTACTGCTGGTCCTCGGCTGCCTTGGCGGCACGGCATCGCTTGTTCTTTGCATCTTGTCGGGCCGGCTCGACACCGCGGTCGCGAATGCAGGTGATCGCCGGCCAAACAGAATCCCAGGAACGGAGCCAGCAAATGCCGGCACGCAGCAATGACCCGTGAGCCAAGCCTACCATGAGATGGCAGCTGCAAGCGTGTTCGACAGAATGAGAAATCAAGCCGGCGCGATGAATTCCCTCGCGTCACAGCTGCGAGATCGCTTCGCGAAAGTTCGCACGGTGTCTTTTGCCTTGCTCGCCGCCGGCGCCGTTCTGTTCGGTTTGGGCCTTGCACAGTTCTGAGACCCGTTCTCGCGTACCAGGATCTGGAATTGTCCAGATCCAACATCGTCGTGGAGCCATCCCTGCCCGTTCGCGAAAGCCTGCGGTGGGGCTTGTTGATCATTGCGCTGGCCGCGGCCTCGATCGCCTGGGGCTTGAGGCGTCTGACGCGATTGCAGCTATGGTTGATCCTGGCTGCCGGATTCCTCGCAGCGGCTTTCCTGAGCACCCTACTGCTCAAGATTCTGTCGGAAGGAAATTTGCGCCAAAGTCCGAATGGGGACATTTACGCAGTAGATAAGCCGATCAATCGGCAAATTCCTTGGGACACCTCGCAGCGCACCTGTTCCCCGAATGCTTCATTGTCCGATTTTGACCGTGCCAACTGTAAGCGCCGGAGCTTCGAGAACGCCACGGGCCAGCCCGACAAGGCGCAATATGTATTGGCGCAAGAGAGTTACATCTTGTCCAGCCGCGCGGCACCGGACGAGGTCTTCACAGGCGGACCGATCGATTTTTGCATCCCGTCGATGCATGACGGCGAGATTCACTGCAATCGCCCCGTCCCTGCAGATTTTACCAACCGGGAAGGCGCATATAATCCGCACGCAACGGGCGCCGCCCTGGCCCGAATGACCGGCCGCTGGTCGCATCCGGGCTTCAGCGCGCGTGCACGGCTGCGCGCGATGATCGCGCGGGCACATGCCGTCGATCCCGAACTCGATCTCCCTGTGGCCGAGGCCATGGCTGCCTGGCGCTGGCAGGAGTGGATCACCCGGCTGTCACGTCCGATTTTTCTGACCTTGGGTTTGGTGTTTCTGCTGTTTGGCGCTGCGGGCCTGCGAAGCTTGCGTGGCCGGCAGCGGAGATTGATCGACCTCGAAGCCTTGGCTTCTCGGCGCGAGCCAGAGCTGGAGCCACCGCCGCGGCGAGGACCAGATGACGCGGTCGCAGCCCCGTTCAAGGAAAAGGCTGCTGCGCTATCGACTGCGGGTTTGTGGACGAAAAAGCCATTGCCGTTGGTCCATTGGTTCGTTCGAAGGCGCCCTGAACGCCGGACAGACAACCTGCCTCAGCCTACGATCGACCAGCTGCAAACGCTGCAGCGCAAGGGAAGGAACCTGTTGGCCTGGGCCGGCACATTGCTCAGATTAACGGGCTTGGCGATCGCCGCAGCACTGGCCTTTCACACCCCTTCGTTTCCGGGGTTGGACTTGGTTTTTCCGGCCAACGAACCCTTAGTCTATTTTCCGCAGGAGCTGGCATCCTGGATGAATGCCGTCATTTCGCAATCGTCCCTGCAAATTGACGGGCCGACACAAATGGCGTCCGATGGCATCTTCTATACCGTTTACTGGCAGCCACGCGAGTTATTGACTGCGGCCATCGTGCTGTCGCTGGCTCTCGCCGGTTGGCAGTTGGCCGTTCTGCTTCGCAAGAGATGGCCCATGAAGTGGCCGCTTCATCTTGTCCTTATCCTCGTTTGCAGCGCGCTATCAGCCGTCTGTTTTGCCTCTCCCCTGGTGTCGCTGCTTCCACGGCTTCCAATCAATGAGCCTGCTATGATGCCTGCCGAGCAGGTGTGGAGCTTTCCGCGCCGGAATGATGACGAAGCTGCTTTTACATCTTTGGACGGCACCGGTTTGTCCCAGCGGGCTGGCACTGCGCGAGAAAAAGGAACACCCGGAGCGAACCGTTTTGAGCCTTCGTCTGTCGACGGCGGCTCCCCTGCTGAACGCCAATTCTGTCTTGGGTCGACCCCGCACCGGTTTGATAGGGGTGGACTGCATATGCGCTACGAACCGCGAACAGCTCGGGCAGACGCCGATGGGGCTAGGCAACGATGCGATCTCTATATTGAACCTGATGCTCTGCCGCAGGTTGAAGCGGACCAGGCCCACTATGTTCTCGCACAAAAGGCCTATTATTCAGGCGATATTCGGCAGCTCCATGCCCAGCTTGGCGCAATGACCGGGGTCTGGGCTCCCACCCAACTTCGGCATCGGCTGGCTCTCGCATACCTTCGATCTGAAGTCGGATTGCCCGACGGCAAGGCATCGCTGGCGGATCTTGCGCGACAGATACAACCGCGTTGGCGCCGCGCTAGCGAAATGCTCACCACCGTTTCTGCGGCGATCCTGCTTTTTCTGTCGTGCGCCTGTGCAATCATCGGATTGCTTCGGCAGCGAAAGGCGCGGGGCGTGATCATGATTTTGGGACCAGTCTCCAAACCGCCGGCCCAAACGGGAGGAGCAATCAGTTGATGCCGGCGAGATCCCAAAACCGGGATGCGCTATACAGCCAAGGTTGCAGCCAAGAGCGGAGTTAGTGTTCCACTGGCGGCGCGATCTTTTCTCGTTGGCCGATTCTGGCTCTGGCAACGAGGGAGGTGAACAGAAGGCCGCTTTCAACGGGTCTAAATCGGCCCGCGAACGACCGCTTAGTCGGCGGATTGCGTCCCAGCTGCTTTCTCGACAGCATCTATCGGCGCAACGGGCTGTTAACCATCATCGGGCCATGGCACCAGCTATGGCTGACATTGCATTCTATCTCGAGCAGGCCACGGCCTGCGCACGCGCCGCCGAGGAAACCAATCTTCCCAGGCTTCAGGAAATGTATCGCTCCGCGCGAACACGCTGGCAGGAGTTGGCTACGTCAGAGACTGTCAAAATGAACTATGTCCGAGATGCCGTTTGCGCACGAACGGTATCGTCTGAAGCTCCCATGGCAGGGGTTTCACAATAGAATAGCAGCCGTTCATCCCGAATGATGGTGAGCGGGCGGCGCGGACCGGGCAGAGATATCCGGCGCAACCGCAGATGTCCCGCCGGCAACTCGTGTCGGCGGGACAAACATGGGTGTGATGGGGACTAAGCTCTCATCTCGCCGGCACGCCGGCACTCTTGATCATCCGCCAATAGGCGTCGCCTACACGGGAAAACGCCGATGGCGGCAACCCATGGCCAATGACGTCCTTGAGGATGGCGAGCAAAGCATCGCCAAACTGCGCGACCTCGCTGCGATCGATCAGTTCCGTCAGAGCCGCAGCAGACGACGTGTCGCCCCTGAGTTCCGCAATCGTCGCATCGAGCAGCGCGCCCGCGACCGCCGTGAGCGTTTCGGTAGCCGTGCTTCCGTTGGATCGCCCGATCGAAGAGGCCATGGCCTGGATGACGGGCTCGCGGCTTTTCTCGATTTCGTCCGCAGCGACGGCGTTGATAATAGACATGCAAAATCCTTCGTGTGCCACACGATTTGCCCCGTCCACATAAGACGGGGACAAACGGTTCTATTGGGGAAGCAGCCAATTAGGCTGATCCGACGCGGGTGCCCCGATGCGCGGCCGCGATTAGCTCAGCGGCTCAACGCATCGAGGCCGGGAAGCGCGTCATGAGGCTCCCGGCGTAAAGTTCGCGGCGCAGAAGATCTTGAAGGCAGACCATACCCTGAACATAGGGCGCCACGCCCCGTCGGCAAGCTCTGCCGGGATAATTCCAGCCATCGGTCAGTCCATCGTCCGCGATTTAAGCTAAAACGATTGTGGAAGGGTTGTTGATCCTGATCCACCTAGGTTCGGCAAGGAGCAGATGAACGGATGGCAGATATTGGGGAGCCGTTTTGAACCGCTGAATGTCGGCTATGTTGGCGGGTCCGCCCACGCCGCTTCCGGCGTCGGTTGGAACGCATCTTAACATCGCTTTATTTGTGGCAATTCCCACGGCTTTCGGATCAATGATTCATCGTGCGATTGGTGCTCAAAACCGGGCAAGGTTGGTGAAGGGACTGCGATACATACTGGATGGACCGGGCTCCCTGACGTGAATGGAGAGCGGCTGTCAGGTACTTTGAACTGCCTTCCGACGACTGCTATGTCGGCGAATTCCGCTGCCTTGCCGTTCTTGGAGGTGCGTTATCGCTCGCTCGATGCCTTTAGGCCAACGCTGAGAGGAAACGGCGCAACTCTATATAGACCTCTTGATCCTCGGGGCAATTGCCCAATCCCCCTTCGAGCATCGATCCAAATCCACCATGTGGCATGGCCTCGAAGACATGCAGTTCGGCCGGGACCTTCGCCCGCCTCAATGCCCGGTGGAACCGCACTGTATTCGAGAGAAAAAGATCGCGGGTCCCGCATTGCAGGAACGTCTGCGGAAATCCGGCAGAAAGGTCGGCAAATAACGGCGATAACAGCGGGTCGGCCAAATCGTGTCCGCCGGCATAAAGAGAAATGGTATCGGTAAGTCGCGTCCGCAGCACCGGGTCGATACCCATCAGCGTCTCGAAGCTATCGCCGGATTCGGTCAAATCCACTTCGGGGCTGAGCAATACGACGCCTATGGGCATCGGCAGATCGAGATCGCGAATGCGCACTGTCATCGCCGCAGCAAGGTTTCCGCCGCCCGACACACCGGCGACGATGACGTCTTCCGGCGCGTGATCCTCGAGCAGGGCTCGATATGCTGTGACGCAATCGTTGAGAGGGGTCGGAAAAGGAAAGCGCGGAGGCATACGATAATCTAGGCCAATGGTGCGCATCTGAGTGCCTTGCGCAAAAGATGCCGCCATTGCGCGGCAAACGTCTCCGCCTCCCATGATGAGCGCGCCGCCGTGAAGATAGAGGCAGACCTTGGCACTGCTGAGGGCCTGCGGCACGACATCGAAAGCGGCAACGCCGCCCAGCATGACGGGCTCGATGCGTGAATCCTCAGCAGGGCCTGCGAGCATCGAGAGGAGCATGCGGTCGCTGAAAGCGATCCGCTCTTCCCACTCCTCGACCGTTTGAGCGGGAGGCGGGGTGGGTACCTCGAGCGCGATCATCGCCAGCAGGCTGTCGCGGGCCGCCGCACTGATCGAGGCAGGAGGCCGTCTGCCGCGTCGGTCTAGCGGATTTTCGGTTTCGTCCGACATGTCATCTGGTTCCTCTATTGGACCTGCATCAGAAACTTACGTGGACGCGGCCGCCGAACATGCGCGGCTCATTCACTGCCGCCGTTCCGATCCCGAGCGAGGGCAACTGTCCGGAATCGTAAGTGTAGAACTTCCTCTTGGTCACATTCGTCGCGAAGAAGCTCAGGTCGATGGGAGAGCCCGCGATCGCCTTCCATTCCAGACTGAGATTCAATAGATTTTGCGGTCCCAGGATGCCGAAATCACGCACGACCGGATTGAGGTTTGCATCCAGCACTGTTCCAAAGGCTCCGGTGAGCGTCTGGCGCGAAGCGTAGTTCGACCGCTGGCTATCGGCGTGCGCGAAGGTTGCGCCAAGGGTGATCCTGCCGATCTTGTCGTCGAGCGGCAGCGTATAGGCGGCAGTGATCGTGAATTTGTTGCGCGGTGACTGCGTGAGCACGTCGCCCGCTACGATCGCGCTGCTCAACAGATAAGGCTGGCCAGCAGTGTTCGGAAGCACCACGTCCAGGACCTTGGTATTGAGGTAAGCGTAGTTGCCGGAGAGCGTGAACCCCGCGAATGGAGTGACGCTCGCTTCCAGTTCGACGCCGTAGATGCGAGAGCCGCCGACATTGACGATTCCGACCTGCGGCGGCAGCGTCCCGGGTACGGCGGGATTGTCGTTGAAATTCACCGACAACTGCTGGTTCGTGAAGTCGTTGTAGAATCCGGTTATGTTGAGGTAGCCCTTGAGTGCGCCCGCGAAGCTGGCTTTGAGCCCGACCTCGTAGGTGTCCACCTTCTCCGGTTGGTAGTTGGCAAGGTTGCGCGTGAGCACCGCTGAAATGCCGCCCGCCCTGTAGCCGCGCGAATATTTCGCGAATATCATCGTGTCCGAATTGGGACTGTATTCGAGGTCCACGACCCAAGTGGGCGCTTGCGAGCTTTGCGCGAAATTGATTGTGCAGTTCGGCAACGCGCTTTCAGCCTGGGCACAGCTCGGCGGCAGTGGCGTGCTGTTGGCGAAAGAGTAGATCAGCGATGAAATACTGACCTTGGTCCGGTCCCAGGTGTACCTGAAGCCAGCGGTCAACTTCAATGTGTCGGTCAGCGCGTAAGTTCCCTGGCCGTAAAGACCGATGCTGCGGAAGCTGTAATCGTTGGTGGTGTAGTTCACGGTGCCGACCGAGACCGCTCCAGGTGGCAGTCCGAATCCGAGCCCGGTGAGCACCCCGAGAGGATCCGTGCAACTGCGCGCGACTATGTCCGTGCAACTGGCCAGGACACTTGCGTACTGGCCGCTCTGCGCGTTGGGCGTGCTGTTCTCGAAGTATCCGCCCGCCTGCCAAGTCAGCTTGCCGTCGACCGCAGATCCCTGAAGCTGCAGTTCGTCGGTAAAGGTGTTCTGATCGACCGTGTGACGGCCTGGAATGTTGACGATGCGAACGAAGGGGAATGCAAGGCTCGGCAGGCCGCCGGGAAGCAGCCCGGGGATGGCGGACAGAGGCGGCGAGCGGAACGTGCTACCGAACAAGCCGATTTCCGCGTCAAGCTGCAGCCGGCCATAGCTCGCGATGTTCTTGACGGTCAGATCATCGCTGGCCCGCCAGGTAGTGGTATTGATGATCTGCCAGTCCCTATTATCCGACCGCGGCGCAGGATTGTCGGCACGGACATCGTAAAAGCCGTCGCCGTTTGCCTTGGCGAAGCTCAACTGGCCACAGCCGAAACCTCCGAAAGCGAAGGAGGGCGCGCAAGCATAGATCTTGGCCAGGTAGCCGTTGGTTTTGGAATTGGTGTAGGTTCCGATCAGATAGTTCTCGAGATCGGGCGTGACATCGACGACGAGGCTGGCGCGCAAGGCCCAATAGTCGACATTCGCGTAATCTTCGGGGCCAATACCGCTCTTGTTGTGGATATAGCCGTCGCGAACCTGGCGATCGACTCCCAGGCGCAGACGCACGGTCTCAGCCAGAGGCGCGTTGAGCACTCCCTGGAAGCGGCGCATGGAGTAGTTGCCGACGGATGCCTCGGCGTAGCCTTCGAGCTTGTCCGTCGGTTTGCGCGGTACCAGCAGCACGGCGCCGCCAGTAGTGTTGCGGCCGAAAAGTGTACCTTGGGGACCCTTCAGGACCTGGACGTTCTGGAGGTCGAAAAAGCGACCCGGCCCTACGCCCCCGCCACTCGCGAGGCTGCTCTGCGATCCGCGCGGATTGACCACATCGGCAAAATAGACGCCGACCGACGGGCCGGTGTTCGCTTCCTGGACAAAGCCGCGAATTGCGAAGGTGGCGCGATCAGGACCGTAATTGCTTTGAACGCTGAGTGAGGGCGTATTCGCAGCCAGATCGATGCCGCTTACGATGTTCCTGCGCGAAAGTTCATCCTGCGAGAAAACGGTCATCGAGATCGGCACGTCTTGGAGCCGCTCTTCCACCCGGCGCGCGGTGACAATGATATCACCCGAAGAGCCTTCGCCGCCGGCCTGGCTCTGAACTTGAGCTTGAGCCAGCGCCGGATTCGCAACGGCCAGCGCAACAAGACCACTGACCGAGCACGTCGCGAAAAGCCCGAGACGTATTGCACATTGACGCATTTATCCTGCTCCTTCCCCATTTCCCAATCGCCGCATTCAGAGCTGGCGCTGGGATTTTCGTAGCCTTAAATGAGAGATTGAATGTCATTTTTATGAGAGTCAAAAACTCATTAATGAGAAACAATTATCTCAAAAATCGGTGGCAGGCGTGGATCGCATTGATGCTGCCCAGGGAAAGCTGGCGCAGATCACGGGCTCGAGGCTCTCAAATGGAGTGGGGTTATCAGGCCAGGTCGACTGTGATAGGCGGGGGCATGCCTGCGATGGATAACAACACCATGATGAGGCCGCTCGACGTGCGGCAGGTGCGTACTCGTCTCGCCCTGCGCTCGGCCATGCTAGACATGGCCCGGAACGTTCCGTTCGACGAAATTACCATCGCAGATTTGGTTTCCCAGGCTGGAGTGTCCCAGGCGACTTTCTATCGCCATTACAAGGACAAGAACGCTCTTCTCACGGATTTGGCGCGCGATTTCACTAACGAGCTGGGCCGAAAGATTACGCCCGAGACGATCATTACCGACAGTCGAAAGGCTGCCCAAGCGCTCTGTAGTTTCCTGGAAGAGAATCGCGCGGTTTGCGCGGCGCTGCTTTCACATGGCGCAAAAAGCGCGATATTTGATGATATTCTGGAGAATGCCGTGAATCATTCTGCGGCATCGGGCATCACGGAAGAAATCTGGCTGCCGCGTAGCCTGGGCCCTGTCTTCATGGTGACCACGCTGCTCACGCTCATCGGCTGGTGGTTGCACAAGGGCAAATCGATCACGATTACCGAGATGTCCGAGCTCATCGATCGCCTGGTTTTCATCCCCGTCCTGCCTGAGGCGTGACCTCTGAAGTCGCTCAGGACGGGACCGAACGAGACAGGAGGTGATCGAGCTGGCTCGCCATAATGATAGACACCCTCTCATAAATAAGGCAGCGATACTCGCATCACAGTGAGGATGCGATTCGAACGATGCTGACAGTGGGAGCTTTGCTATCGAAGGCGCGCGATACGGCCCGATACGATGATTTTGGGGAACCAAGCTTTCTCGAAGGGTTCGAACGACTGGTTTTTGCGGTTGAGCATGAGGCCCGGCTCAATCAGCTGGGAGAAGCGCTGATCGAGCACCAGATTGTCGACCTTCTGACCTGCCGTCTGGATATCGAGCAGTGGTATGGCCGGCATCCGGAAATCGACGAGGAGGAGATCGTCCAGCCGCTCATCGGCCTGGGCTTGCCGCGCACTGGATTGACCGGCCCCCACTGAGTGGTCCGGCTTGATTGTTAGTGCATCGTCGCCTCCCTCGCCAGTGTTGGCCGCAGGTGGAGCGAAGCGGAACCGGAGGGCGACACTGGCGAGGGAACGGCCTCTGGCGCCGGCGGTCGATAGCCGAGCGAGCTGTGCGGTCTGACGGTGTTGTAATGCCGCCGCCAAGCCTCGATCAGAACCCTGGCCTCGGCCAGGGTGTAGAAGATCTCGCCATTCAAAAGCTCATCGCGCATCGAGCCGTTGAAGGATTCACAGTATCCGTTCTCCCATGGGCTGCCCGGCGTGATGTAGAGCGTCTTCACGCCGATCCTGGCCAGCCACTGCTGGACGGCCGTGGCGATAAATTCAGGACCGTTGTCGGACCTGATATGCGCCGGCGGGCCGCGCGTGACGAACAGCTCGGCCAGGGCCGCCAGAACGTCCTCGCTCCTGAGCCTGCGTGCCACCGGCAGGGCAAGGCATTCCCGGCTGGCCTCATCGATGATCGACAGTATGCGGAACTTGCGGCCATCGTGGGTGCGGCCCTCGACAAAGTCGTAGGACCACACATGCCCCGGATACTCGGGCCGCAGGCGGATGCACGATCCGTCATTGAGCCAGAGCCGTGAGCGCTTCGGTTGCTTCTGCGGCACCTTGAGACCCTCGCGACGCCAGATGCGCTCGACCCGCTTGCGGTTCACATGCCACCCCGCCTCGCGCAGCAGGGCAGTGACCCGGCGATAGCCGTAACGGCCATATTGCCGGGCCAGCGCGATGATGTCCTCGGTCAGCGCCACTTCGTCATCCGCGCCCCGCGGCGCCTTGCGCTGCGTCGATCGATGCTGCCCGAGCACACGGCACACCCGTCGCTCGGACACCGGCATCATTGCCTTGATATGATCGATGCAGCGCCGACGGCGCGCGGGGCTCAGTAGTTTCCCCTGGCGGCCTCCTGCAGGATCAGCTTGTCCAGCGTCAGGTCCGACACCGCACGCCGCAGCCGGGCATTCTCCTGCTCGAGATCTTTCATCCGGCGAGCCTGGTCGACTCTCACCCCGCCATACTCCTTGCGCCAGCGGTAGTAGCTCTGCTCGGTGACGCCGATCCGGCGACACGCGTCCGCCACCGTACCACCCTGCGCCAGCACGATCTCCGCCTCACGCAACTTGCCGATGATCTCCTCCGGCTGGTGCTTCTTGCCCATTCCCAAACTCCTTCATGAGCCAAAATAACAGAAATTTTGGACCACTCAGAAGGGGGCAGATCAAATCCATGCGGGTTACCTGTTGGTTTCGCTCTTTCAAGATGACGTAGAAGCGCCGCCCCTCACACATTCCCGGAAACGCACTGAGGGTAATGGCAAATGGATCGGCGGCTTTGTCGGCGGAAACCGATTCTGTCTAGCGCACGGAAGCCCCTACGCGTTCGTTTCCCCAGCAACCCGAATGCTATCAGATCAATGGATGGTTCATCGCATATGCGCCTCGCAGCCTATGGCCAAGCTTCGGCCTCAGAATCTTAGGCAATCGGGCGATTAATCTGTATGGGTCACAAATCGAAAGGCTGAGCGCTTCGAAATACGCCTGCTCCACCTTCCGCTGAACCTCACTCAATCCCGCTATTCCGCTTGGCAAACATGCTGGGCGCCTATTGAAAGCCGCTACCAGACAACCATGGCGCCGTACGATTCCCAATTATCCGAACTCGGCTGGAAACCCTTCTTCAGCGCGCAAATCTCGGACGCGGAAACTGCTCGATGCCGGCCCGTCCGCGTCATGGCGGTCCATCGCGGCAAGATAGCAGTCGCAGGGGCCGGAATGGAGCTCCTCATTTCGCCACGGATTCCCGGTGCCGATGCCGAGGAACTCCGACCCGCCGTTGGCGATTGGCTGTTGCTCGATCGCGAAAGTCTCGAGCCGGTGCGTCTGCTGCATCGCGCCAGCTTGTTCAAACGGCTTGCAGCGGGTGATCGGCAAAAGCTGCAGGTCATTGCGGCGAACGTGGACACCCTGTTCATCGTCGCGTCGTGCAACCAGGATTTCAATATCGCGCGGCTCGAACGATATCTCGTTCTGGCCCGTGAAGCCGAGGTAAACCCGGTTGTCGTCCTGACCAAGATGGACCTAGCAGACCAGCCGGAAGCATTTGCCGAGAAGGCTCGCGCAGTTCAGCCGGATCTGGTGGTGGAAATCGTGAACGCGCGCGACGCTGAGAGCGTTGCGCGCCTGGCGGCGTGGTGCGGCCCGGGTCATACCGTCGCGTTGCTGGGCTCATCGGGTGTCGGCAAATCGACATTGGTCAACACGCTCAGGGGCTCGGACAGCATTGCCACCCAAGCGGTCCGCGAGGAGGACGGCAAGGGTCGGCACACCACCACCGTTCGCGAAATGCATCGCCTCGACGGAGGCGGATGGCTGCTCGACACGCCGGGTATGCGCGAGTTGCAGCTTTCCGACGCTGCCTCTGGCCTCGCAGAGGTCTTTGACGACATCCTCGCGCTCACGCTGAAGTGCCGGTTTTCGAATTGCACGCACGAAGCGGAGCCCGGCTGCAGCGTGCGAGACGCGATGCAGCAGGGAAAGCTCGATCGCGCGCGCCTCGAACGCTGGCGCAAGCTGGCCGTTGAGGACGCTGCCAATTCCGTGAGCCGCGCGACACGGCGTGAGCGCGCGGACATCGCCGAGAATGCTGCGCAAGCGCTGTCGAACAATGCCGGCAGGCGCCCGCGGCGATAGCACCAGGGGCCTCGCCGCAAGATGCCGGAAGAGACATTCGGGAGACTATATGGCCGATCTGTATTTGAAGGCGCTCGAATCCGAACGCAAAAGCCTTTGGGCGGCGTGCCGCCTCAAAGGGCTCGCCAAGGACAGTCCGGAACGCGTGCGGATTGCGGCGCTGGACGTTCTCCTTGAAGAACACAAGACCAGGAAGGGCGCCTAGGTGGCTTGCTACTAGTCAGGCCCGAATTCCGGAAAAAGACGTTCGACCGCGGCGCGTAGATCGGACGGACCAGGCAGGAGGCCATGAATATCCAGTAGCTGCGTGACGAGGTGTGCTCTGTGGGGGCCGATACCGGCGATCGCCTCCAATCCGGGCAGGTCGAGATCGGCAATCCTGTCCGATAGATCGCCCAGCGTTCGGTACCCCGATGCGATCAGGAGTTGCCGCAGGCCGGAAGGCAGGACGGACTGCCGAACCGGGAGGTCGCGCTTCGTCGCCGAGGGCCTCCCATTGGCAAGTCTCGTAAGCGATGCCTTTTCCCGCTTCAGCAACCGACGAATGTGGCCCAGTTGATGCGTCGTGATCCCGAGTTTACGGCGGATCTCGCGATACGAACGCCCCTGCGCGCGCAGATCGCGCGCCTGCTCTAGGTTCAGGGAGGCCTGTGCAGCCTGACTCAGCATCTGGGATCCGACAATGTGACCGCGCGATAAATCATTGGCCGGTTGCGGCCATGAAAGCAATCGAGCGATGCAGCGACGTGCAGCCTTCCGACCGTACAAATCATTCTGCGCCTCTGGCTCGCGTCGAGGAGCAGAGCTAACAGCGGACCATGGACGACTTGTTTTCCGATCGAACGGTTCGCGACCGAAGCCTGACGCGTGCCGATCTGGAGCGCATCGCTGGATCTCCCCATACACTGGTCGATTGCGACCTCGAGGATGCGGACCTGTCGGAGCTCGATCTGTCGCACTGGCGATTTGAGCGATGCAACCTGCGAAGAGCCGATGTCAGTCGAGCGAAATTCGAAGCCACCACGTGGCAATCCTGCCGGGCCGCCTTTGCCAACTTCATGGCCTGCGACCTCACTGAATCGTCCTTCGCCGCAACCGACTTCAACAATGCGACGTTGAAGCGAGCGAACCTTCAGTCGGCAAAGTTCGCCCAATGCAAGTTGACCGGCGCAGACCTCTTCGAGGTCCGAGGGCTCGACATCACTTTCGAGGAGACATTGCTGATCAACGCCAAGCTCTCCGGCCATTCGTTCCGCAAATCGACCCTGAACCGGATCGATTTCTCCCAGGCAGACCTTCGCAAATGCGACTTTCGGCACACGACCTTCGCCGATTGCAGCTTGCGCGAGGCCAACATGGATGGAGCGCGCTTCGAAGGTGCCGACCTGCGCGGCGCCGATCTCGGGGGCCTGCGGCTGTTCGACGCCAGGATGTTTCGCGGCGCAACCATTTCTCGAGAACAGGCAGCGCAACTTTTGAGCGAGCTCGGTCTGAATGTGCGTTAAACCGGCCCGGTTGCCCGATCGCATGCAAGATCACGCGCTCATCGCCACGACCTTGCATATCGCGCCAGGCGCCCCATATCGCGGAAGCTGGCACTCGCTCTGGTGAAGTGCCAAATCGCAAATCGGCAGCGCTGGCTTCCCTCTTGTGAAAGCGACAACCCTGTCGCGATCCAGTAAGAGGCAGTCCTTTCATGGCATTTCGTCCTTTGCACGATCGCGTGCTCGTGCGCCGCATCGAAGCCGCCGAGCGCAGCGCCGGCGGCATCATTATTCCCGATAACGCCAGAGAGAAACCGCAGGAAGGCGAAGTCGTCGCGGCCGGCTCCGGCGTTCGCGCTGACGATGGCAGCGTCACGCCGCTTGATCTCAAGGCCGGTGACCGGATCCTGTTCGGAAAGTGGTCAGGGACCGAGGTCAAGCTCGATGGCGAAGATCTGATCATCATGAAGGAAAGCGACGTTCTGGGCATTCTGGGCTGAGATGCCCGCGGGCCGGCGCATCCCGGCGAAGGCAGCATCTCTTCCATAAAGGATTCCGATCATGTCAGCCAAAGACGTCAGATTCTCGCGCGATGCCCGTGAAGGCATGAGTCGCGGCGTCGATATTCTCGCCAATGCCGTAAAGGTGACGCTCGGTCCCAAGGGCCGCAATGTTCTGCTCGACAAGAGCTATGGCGCCCCCCGGATCACCAAGGACGGCGTGACCGTCGCCAAAGAGATCGAGCTTACCGACAAGTTCGAGAACATGGGCGCGCAGCTGATGCGCGCGGTCGCCTCGCGAACGCATGACCATGCCGGCGACGGCACGACGACAGCGACGGTTCTTGCCCAGGCGATTGTTTACGAAGGCCTGAAATCGGTCGCCGCGCTCGCCAATCCCATCGATCTCAAGCGCGGCATCGACCTCGCGGTCAAGGCCGTCGTGGGCGAGCTCAAGGCGCGCTCCAAGCCCGTGTCGGGGACTCAGGAAATCGCGCAGGTCGGGATCATCTCGGCCAATGGCGACGAGGTCGTCGGCAGCAAGATCGCCGAAGCCATGGAGAAGGTCGGCAAGGAAGGCGTGATCACCGTCGAGGAAGCGTCGGGCGTAGAGTTCGAGCTCGAAGTCGTCGAAGGCATGCAGTTCGACCGCGGTTATCTGTCGCCCTATTTCGTCACCAATACCGAGAAGCTGACCGTCGAGCTTGCCGATCCCTACATATTGCTGTGCGAGAAGAAGCTGGCGAACCTGTCTGCCATCCTTCCTTTGCTCGAAGCCGTCGTCCAGTCCGGCCGGCCGTTGCTGGTCATCGCCGAGGATGTCGAGGGCGAGTCCCTCGCCACGCTCGTCGTCAACAAGCTGCGCGGGAGCTTGAAGGTCGCGGCAGTCAAGGCTCCCGGCTTCGGCGATCGACGCAAGGCCATGCTCGAGGACATTGCGATCCTGACGAAGGGCGAAGTCGTCTCCGAGGATCTCGGGATCAAGCTCGAGAACGTAACCCTGGAAATGCTTGGCAGCGCCAAGCGCGTGACGATCGACAAGGACAGCACGACCATCGTCGATGGTGCCGGAAGTGCCGAGGCAATCGGCGCCCGCGTCGACGCGATACGTGCGCAGATCGAAAATACCTCCAGCGAGTACGATCAGGAGAAGCTCCAGGAACGGTTGGCAAAGCTTTCCGGCGGCGTCGCCATCATCAAGGTCGGCGGTTCCAGTGAAGTGGAAGTGAAAGAGCGCAAGGACCGGGTCGACGACGCGCTGCATGCAACGCGCGCCGCCGTCGAGGAGGGCGTCGTCCCTGGCGGGGGCACGGCCCTGCTCTATGCCTCGAAGGCGCTGAACGGGCTGAAGGGCGGCAACGAGGATCAGACCCGCGGGATCGACATCGTCCGCCGGGCCCTCGAAGCACCGGTTCGCCAGATCGCCGAGAATGCCGGCCATGACGGCGGCGTTGTCGCCGGCCGATTGCTCGCGGGCGGCGACGAGAACCTGGGCTTCAACGCCCAGAGTGAGCAGTACGAGAACCTGTTCCAATCAGGCGTGATCGATCCGACCAAGGTCGTGCGGTGCGCGATCCAGGATGCCGCCTCGGTAGCGGGAATGCTGATCACCACTGAAGCTGCCATTTCCGAGCTTGTCGAAGAGTAGCGGGCCGAAACTTCGGATCATCTGATCACAGGTCGGGCGAGCGACGATCTCGGGACTGCAGCACGCAGGTATTGTCTACCACCGAAAAGGAAGCGCTCATGGAACTCTCATCGATCCTCTGCCGCGCGCAGGAAGGGGCTCAACGCGATCGTGCCGCCAGTGCTTCTCTGGAAAATGTCCGGATTGTCGCAACAAAGGCGGCAATCGCCTGGGGGCTGGAGGCGGTCGCCGCAGAGCACCGCGAAGCCCGTCACGCCCGACGGGCGAAAGCCGAGCCTGAAGGTTTACGGGCAGAGCGATCGTGTACCGAACGCGAAGCGACATTCAGCGAAAATCCGGATCGCGGCTTTGTGCAGCCTTGAAACAATGGCGTTGGACGCATGGCGATCGGAGTGTGCATCCTTTCCCGCTCATTCAGGGCGCGGATGCCGTGCCCTGGCAGTTCCGGGGTGATCCTCCAAGGTGCGACGTTGGGTTGGGCAGGAACCGCTGCGCTGAGCTTCTTCTGCCTTGTCCAGGGATTGCGGATCGGAAGCGCCGGCAGCGCTATGACCAGAACGCGAAGCCCGGTCGGGTTCTGGGCATCGATGTCTTTCTTCGCGCTCGCTTCCGTGGGGTCGATCTACGGCGCCATCGCCGGGATCTAACTCAAGACAGTGCGACTGGGAGACCCGGGCTGCCTCGAAGTGTCGGCCAGCGCCCTCATCCGATTAAACAACACGACAGGATATTCGAATGGCCTCCAATATTATGATTTCCGCTCTCCTTACCGTAGCCGCCGGTCTCCTGGGTCTGGGAGCCTATGCCCGGCTACAGGCTCGCCGCCAGCAGAACACCCGACGAAGATGAAGAAGAGTCGATCGGTCCCAGGATCGAGCCGTCAAAACAGCGCGCAAGGATAACAGAATGCCAGATTTCCAGTTAAGACCAGAAGATGTGGACGCAATTGTTACGAGATTGCAGGGCCACGTAGGATGGCAACTTCGCCACATCCCGTCGCGCGGCTACTGGATCGAGTTGCAACCGGATGCGGCATCGGCGCGCAGGGTGATCGAAGCCATATCCTGAATGCTGTCGCCGATGCCGGCGCCCATCGACAGCCCATTCGTTTAGCCGAGAAGGCACTCAGACGCCGCTTGGTCGGCATGAACGGAGGCAGGTTTCAGGCATCCCGAACGGATGCTTCAACGACCGCTTTGTCGGCGACGGCGGCTGGTCCGCATCTCGCGCGCGCTCTGATGCGGGAAGCTTCCCAGTAGGCTCGAAGGATAATCCCATGCAGCTTCCGCTCACACCTTACAAACATTCAGGGGCACATCCGCGGCGCTGCTGTTGCCGTCGCCGCGGACACCGGTCAGACCTGCGCTGCGCCTCCATCAACATCCAGTTCGATACCGGTGACGTAGTCGCTGTCTTCCGAGGCGAGGAAAAGTGCGGCCTTTCCATTGTCTTCGGGTGTGCCGAGACGGCCCAGTGGGATTGTCGCGACGAGCCCGGGTACCGCTTCGCCGGGCAGCAGGCCGTGGAAGCCGGGTGTCGAGGTATGCCCCGGGTTGAGCACATTGATCCGGATGCCGCGGTCCTTGGTCTCGAGAATCCACGCACGCACCAGGCTGCGGATCGCCGCCTTGGTCGATGAGTAGACCGACATCGCCGGAATGCCCCGGAAGCCGGCGATCGAGCCGGTGAGAATGACCGATGCGCCTCTCGGCAGGAGCGGCAACGCCTTCTGGAAAGCGAACAGCAAACCCTTCACGTTCGTATTGTAGGTCTTGTCGAAATGCTCCTCGGTGATCTCTCCGATGGGCTGGAACTCGAAGAAGCCCGCGTTGAGCGCCAGCACATCGATGCGACCGTGTCTCGCCCCAACAGTGTCGTAGACCCGGTCGATGTCGGCAAGGCTCGACGCGTCGGCTCGGATGCCGATGGCACCGTTGCCGATCTCCGCGACGGCCCTGTCTAGTTCCTCCTGTCGGCGGCCGGTGATAAACACATGCGCGCCGTCTGCAGCGAAGGCTTTGGCGACGCCAAGGCCGATACCCGCGCTGCCGCCGGTCACGACAGCAATCTTGCCCTCAAGCTTCTTACCCATTTTCAGTCCTTCGATCTTGGTTGCGCCTTCGACCATCGGTGGCGCCCCAGGACCTCGGAGATAGAAATGTGCTGCGCGCGTAGTAGCCGGTGGAATGGACTAATCTATATTCCAGTTCGGAATGGAATCTGACTAGCCGCCGAGCTGGCCGGCCGATTTTTAGCTGAATCGTGATTGTGCGAGCCATCGCCCCCCGGTCAAACCTTGACTGGCCCCGCTGTGTAGCCAAGATCATAATTCCAACGGGGAATGATCATGAACCGGTTTGCAGCCATGGATGCATTCGTTCGCGTCGTCGATACCGGCTCTTTCACGGCAGCGTCCCGACAACTGCGCGTGGGGCAACCCGCCGTCTCCAAGATCATCGCACAGCTCGAGCAGCACGTCGGAGTAAAGCTTCTTCTGCGGACGACGCAGGGCCTCAAACCGACCGAGGCGGGAGAGAATTTCTACGAACATGCCAAGCGGGCGGTCGAGGAGGCCGACCAAGCCGAGTTGAAGGCACGCGGGGTTGGCGCGGCTTTGACCGGGCGGCTGCGCATCTCCGCCGCGGTCACGTTCGCGCGGCTTCACATTGTGCCACGGCTGCCGCGCTTCATGGAGATACATCCGGCACTCGACATCGAGCTGTTCCTCGATGATCGGAACGTGGATCCGGTCGAATCCGGAATCGATGTCGCGCTGCGAATGGGCGATCTCCAAGCCTCCTCGCTGACCGCGCGCAAGATCGGCAGAAGCGCACGCATGGTCGTCGGGACGCCAAGCTACTTCGAGGCAATGGGTGAGCCGCGAGTGCCCGCAGAGCTTCCCGATCACGAGGCAGTGATCTACGACCAGCGGGGTGGTGGCACCCTCTGGTCGTTCAAGAAGGGCGCCTCGGAAGTGCAGGTGACGATAAAGGGCCGCATGCGCAGCAACGCCGCGGAGGGCGTACGCGAAGCGGTGTTCGCGGGGATGGGATTGGCGGTGGCGTCGGAGTGGATGTTCAGCCCGGAGCTCAAATCCGGCAAGATCCAACGCGTCCTTGCGGACTGGGACCTTCCGCCGGTCGACCTCTGGGCTCTTTTTCCGACCGGCCGCATGGCGAGCGCCAAGGCGCGAGAGTTTGCCAGTTTCGTCGAAGCGAGCATGGCAGGCAACGAGATCTTTCCCGTGGTAGCATAACATCGTACTCGACTTTTCAAAGCCTTAGGACATTTTCGGTCGCGTCCAGCCAAACGCGCGCCTCCTACTTCACCAGCTCTAGTCCTGATCATATTCCACCTGAGAATATGCGATAGTCGGCCTGGCTCTCTACATGAGGGTTCATATCCGTCCGACATGCGTCGCGACGACGGCATGCGTCGTCTTAGATCCAAGGACAGTACCATGGCTAGATTGCAGGATAAGATCGCCGTCATCACTGGCGGTAGCAGCGGTATAGGCCTCGAAACAGCGAAGCGCTTCGTCGAGGAGGGCGCCTACGTCTTTATCACCGGGCGTCGGCAAAAGGAGCTCGACAATGCGGTGGCTGAAATCGGACGGAACGTCACTGCCGTTAGACCGACTTCCACGCACGGCGCATGTTGACCCAAACGGCGGCACCTCCGAGCAGGGCGGGGATGGAGATCAGCGCGATGAAGATCGGCAAACCCTGCTCGCGCGTCAGCGGAATGCGCGCGGACGATCCCCGGCTGCCGAGCGAGAAAGTAGCCTCGGGTGGGAACGCCGATACCGCCGCAGCTCCGAAAAAGACCACGAACCACATCGCCACAGACAGCGAGATCAGCAACTCCTTGCGAGGAGTGAGGTCCAGGGCGTCGTCGTCGTCCGTGCTTTCGGTTTCTTCGTCCATCGTCCACGATTTATGCCAAAACGATTTTGGAAGTGTTGCTGATCCTGAGCCACCGAGGTTCGGCAAGGAGCAGATGAACCGATGGCAGATATTATTGAGCCGTTTTGGACCGCTGAAGATCGCGAGGTCGGCGGCATTACTCTTTCAAGTAGTCTTCATCGGAAAAAGGCGCGCTGATTGCGCTCGTCGTATTCGGCGTACGCTCGTGTTGCGGCAGATCTCAAGCGCTGAACAGCGCAGCATGTTGCAGATGCAGCAAAATCCGCTTCGACCCATTGGGGCAATAACACCACCTAGGCTCGTGCCCTTCACATCCCACGTTGAAAAATAACGATTTCCGGGAAGTGGCACGGCGCTTGCTGAAGGTTCTCCGATGTTTGGCGCACTGGGCGCCCGCAACCATCGGGGGAATTCCTTGTCTTACTCTTTTCGCCGCACCGCCGCATTGCTCGGTATTTCGACTCTCTCCCTGATCGCGGCCGCTCCGGCGCTCGCCAACGAGACGGCAGAGACAGCTGCCGACGCGGCGACGAGCGCCGACGAGGCTGATTCCGGTGGACGCAGCGAGATAATCGTCACCGCTGGACGCCGTGAAGAGCGGTTGCAGGACGTGCCGACCGCGGTCACCGCGCTCAGTAAGGATCTGTTCGAGCTGAACGGCGTCGGTCGGTCGGCCAACGAGGTGCTCAACTACATTCCGAACGCCTCGGCCGGCACGCAGCAGCACGGAAGGCCGAGGTGGTGGATTCGCGGCATCGGCGCAGGACAGCAGCAACTAGACCTCGCCAGCCCGGTCGGTTTCTACCTCGACGACGTCTATATCTCGAACGCCAGCGCCACTGGTCTGCCACTATTCGACATCGAGCGCGTCGAGGTTCTGCGCGGTCCGCAGGGCACGCTGTGGGGCAAGAACACCACCGGCGGCGCGGTCAACGTGATAACCAAGCGCCCCTCGCTGAGCAGCGATCAGGACAATTACGTCAAGCTCGAATACGGCAGCTATGACGACAAGATCGCCGAAGGCGGGCTCGGTGTGGCGATCGTGCCCGACACGATCGCGGCGCGCTTCTCGTTCCGTCTCGACCACCGCGGCGGCCGCTTCGACAACCTGTTCACCGGCGACAAGTCCAACTCGATCGACGACGACGTCTTCCGCGGCCAGATCCTCGCCAAGCCGAGCGATAACCTGACGGCCCTGCTCTCGTTCCATTATCGCAAGTACGACACGGACGGAACCTATTGGACGACGGCCACCTATCCGCCGGGCAGCGTCCTACGTGCCGGATACAAACCCTCGACCGACACCGACACCGTCAACACCAACGCCGGCGAATGGAGCAGGAGCAATCAGGTTGGCGGCTCACTACGCTTCGACTTGGATCTCGGAGGCGTGACCGCGACCTCGATCACGGGCTACGAACGATGGACCTCGCGGAGCATCGGCGACACCGACTACACGCCGCTCGAGATCTCGCGCTCCTATACCAAGGCGCGCTCGCGCCAGTGGACGCAGGAACTGCGGCTGACTTCGCCCAGCGAGAACCGGCTCACCTGGATCGCCGGCCTGTTCTATTTCAAGGAAAACATCGTTTCGGACGCCTATACGGCCAAGCTGCCCGACGGCACGGTGCCCGCGCAGCCATTCCCGCCGGCTCCGTTCGTCGCCCCGGCCCCGGCCTACAGTCTGACCGACTATGAGCACAGCGCGGAAAGCGGCGCGGCGTTCGCCAGCGGCACCTTCCATGCCACCGATGCGCTAAAACTGACGCTGGGCGCGCGCTTCACGCGCGAGACCAAAAGGCTCGATTTCAACCGGTTCAACGCCACCACGGCGTCGTTCAGCAACTATGTACAGTGGTGGAACGACTTTACCGGGAGGTTTGGCGGACCGGGCACCTTCGCGAACGATCTCTCGCGGACCTGGGACGCCTTTACTTATGACATCACACCATCTTGGCAGATCAATCACGACAACCTGCTTTACGTCAAATTCTCGCACGGCGTGAAATCGGGCGGATTCAACACGGCGGCAACCTTGCCTATCGCGCTGACGGCGGTGAACCCCGAACGCCTAAACGCCTACGAGGCAGGCTATAAGTCGACCTGGTTTGACGGCAAGCTGACGCTGAATGCCACCTATTTCCATTATGACTATCGCGACATCCAGGTGAACGTGGTGGGTCCAAATCCTGGCGCGGTCGGCGGTGCTACGGTGTCGTACCTGCAGAACGCGGCCAAGGGCAAAGCCGATGGCGCCGAGTTCGAATTGGACGCGCAGCCGATCGAACACCTGAGCCTCAATGCCGCGGTGGGCCTGCTGTACACCAAGTTCCTGCAGTTCCAGGTGAACAACGGAGGTGCCAATCTGGCCGGCAATCAGTTCGTCCGCTCGCCGCATCTCACCCTCAACGCCGGCGCGGAATATACCGTTCCGCTGGGAGACGCCGGAAAAATCGAGCTGGCCGCTGACGCCCGCTATACGTCGCTGCAGTACTACTACGTCACTCCGCAGGATACGGTGAACCGCTACCTGCTGACGCAGCCCGGCTATACCTTGGCGAACGCGCGGATCACCTACACGACGGCGAACGAGAAGATCAGCGCCTCCTTCTTCGTCAACAACTTGCTCGACACGACCTATCGCAACCACGCGTTGCCAGCCTTCGCGGCTGGCTCCGTGTTTGGCGACACGGTGCAGTACGGCGACCCGCGGACTTGGGGCGGCTCGCTGATCGTGCGGTTCTGAGCAGCGAAGCCAGGGGGGCCTCAAGCGAGCGCCCCCTCCCTTCCCGCAAAGAAAGAAGGGCGCCGGATATCTCCGGCGCCCTTCACGTTTTCCGATCGCGGGATACTTATTCGGCGGCTTCGAGAAGTGCGGAAGCAGACTGGCCAAGCAGCGGCAGGACTTCTTCGCCCACACGGTAGGCTTCCTCGAGATGCGGCGTGCCCGCGAGAATGAAACCATCAGCGCCGCCGGCAATCAGTTCATCGAGCTTGGCAGCGCACTGCTCATAGGAGCCGACAATGCCAAGCGCCGGCCCGCCGCGCAGCAGGTTGAACCCGCCCCAGAGGTTCGGCGCGACGATCAGATCGTCCCAACGCGTCGCTTCGGTCGGACGCAGCGCGGCCTGGCGCGAGGCACCGACCGAGTCCGTCGCCTGACCGCGCCAGCGCGCGCGCGTCTCGTCGGTTACGTTCTCGAAGCCGAGGCGGATGTCGCGCCAGGCTTCTTCCTCGGTCTTGCGCGCGACCAGATCGACGCGGATCGCGCACTTCTGCTGGCGCCCGAGCGCGGCAGTCTTTTCCTTGACCCGGGCGAACTTGTCGAACAGCTGATCGAATGGCTCGAGCCAGGACAGGTAATAGTCGGCGTGGTTCGAAGCGACCTTGAGCGCAGCGTCGGACGAGCCCGAAAACCACATCTCGGGAAACTCCTCAGCGGAGAGAAGCGGCGGCAGGCCGCCGTCCTCGACCTGGTAGAAGCGGCCTTTGTAAGTGAAGCCCTGCTGATTCCAGACGCCCTTGAATACGTCGAGCCATTCGTCGGTGCGCCCGTAGCGGTCATCGTGGCTGAAACTGTCGCCCCACCAGAGCTGCGCCGGTCCACCGCCGCCGGTGATGATGTTGAACAGCAGCCGGCCGCCGGTCGCGCGCTGCAGGCTGGCCGAAGCGCGTGCGGTATGGACCGGATTGCCGAAGCCCGGCTGAAAGGCAATCATGAACCGGAAGGTCTTGGTCTCGCGCGCCAGCAGCGACGAGATCGACCAGGGATCGTCGGTGTTCGGGAACGAGGGAATCAGCCCGCCCTGGAAGCCGGCGCTCTCGGCCGCCTTGGCGATCTGGGCCAGGTGATCGATGTAGCGAAAGCCGTCGTCCTCGCCCGACCGGTCGAGGCCGGGTGCAAGGTTCTCCGCACCGAGCGGCGACCAGTCGCCGCGGTCGTAATTGCCCCGGCGAATGGAAGAGTGGCAGCCGTGGGTCGGCAGGCGCCAGTGGAAGTCGATCGTCATTGCGGCAGCTCCTCTCAGGCGGCGACGCGGTTGGGGGCGAGCAGCGCCCGCAGGCGCGGCAGGACGTGCTGGCCGATGCGATAGGCCTCTTCGACCGATGGCTCGGCGCTCAGCACGAAGTGGGTGATGCCAAGCCCGGCAAGCTCAGCGAGACGGGCGGCCACCGTATCGAAGGAGCCGACCAGGGTGCCGGGCGCGAGGTTTGCCCGGCTGGCGTCGAGCTGGGCTTCCTCTTCGTCCTCGCGCGCCAGCACCGGCTGGATCACACCGAAAGCAACCTTTCGGTCTGCTTGTTTGGCGAGGGAGTCGAGGCCCTCGATCAGGCGGCCGATCGGCTGGGACGGGTTGGCGGGGAACAAATGCACGTCGGCGTGAAGCGCGGAAAGGTCGAGCGCTTCCTCGCTCTCGCCCTGCAGGAACACGCTCGGAAAGGGCACGCGGTTGAGCGGCTCTTCGAAGCCGCCGTTCTCGACCTCGAAATGCTCGCCCTTGAACGTAAAGGGCCGCTGGGTATGGACGCCACGGGCTACGGTCAGAAATTCGTCCAGCCGCGCACCGAGCTGATCCTGAGGCACGAAATCGCCTTCGCGGGCGCGGCCTCGAGCATCGGCGTCGGGCGCGATGGCCCAGGCGAAGCGGTCGTGCGTCCCGCGCTGGAAAGTCGTCGCCTGCTTGGCGGCATAGACCGACGATCCGACCGAAGCGGGAAACTCCGCGACGAATTCCAGGCGCCGCGCTTCGCGGGCCAGAGCGCCGGCGATGATCCGGCTCTCGTCGGCATCGGGCCGATGCGCGACGAACACGCCGTCGAAGGCGGTCTGCGCGGCAGCCTCTGCGATCTGGGCGTAATAGTCGAAGCGGCCCAGCGTGGGTGCGCGCAACGGGGTGACGATTGAGCTGATCGGCCGAGCCGAGGGTTCGAGCCGGTGCGGTTCGGTAGCTGGATCGATCTGCCAATAGGTGCGGATGGTCATGCTTCTTCCCTCTCGAATGCGGGAACGCCGAAAGTGCCGGCGAAGACGGACTCGGCTAGCGGCCGGCGCGCGTTAGGGCTCTCCTGGGCGTGGAAATCCTCGTCGAGCGTGTCGAGCGAGCCCTGGCGACCAATTGCGATCAGGGCCTCGAGCGCGAAATCCTCGGGTATCTTCAGCGTTTCGCGGGCAAGCGCGCGGTCGTAACCGCCGATGCCATGCGTGTGCCAGCCGAGCAGCAGCGCCTGGTGGGCAAAATTGGCCCAGGCCGCGCCGGAATCGAACGAATGCGAATTGTTTGGACCGCGCTGTCCCCCCCCGCTCGATTTCCAACGCGGAGACGATGAGGACGAGCGCCGAAGCCCGGCTCGCCCAGCGCGCATTGCGCCCGTTCAACAGCGCGGTGAAGGTCTGCCAGTTGGCATCGCTATTGCGGGCGATCAGAAAGCGCCAGGGCTGCGCATTGCTGGCCGAAGGCGCCCAGCGCGCCGCTTCGAGCGCGCTATGCAGCACTTCGAGGGGCACTTCTTCCCCGGTGAAGCTCCGCGGCGACCAGCGATTGGTAAAAAGCGGATCGATGGGATGGTCGGTCAACCGAGACATCAGCGCACCTCCCGGCCAGGGAAGGCCACCAGATTGGCGGGCTCGACCTCGGCATTGCCGGTGAGTTCCGCGAGGATCTCGTCCTTGAGGCGATGGAGCAGCGGCGAGCGGCGGTCGCGCGGATGCGGCAGGTCGACCTCGACGATGCGGCGGACGCGGCCCGGGTGCGGGGACATCACGATCACGCGGTCGCCCAGGTAAAGAGCCTCCTCGACGTCGTGCGTCACCATGACCATCGTCGAGCGCTGGGTCAGCCAGATGCGCTGGAGCTCGTTCTGGACGTGCACGCGGGTGAGCGCGTCGAGCGCGCCAAGCGGCTCGTCGAGCAGCAGCACCTTGGGTTCGGTCACGAGCGCTCGGGCGATCGCGGCGCGCTGGGCCATGCCACCCGAGAGCTGGTGCGGATAGGCCTTTTCGAACCCGGTCAGCCCGACGAGCCCGATGTGATCGGCGACGATCACGGCGCGGCGCGACTTGGGGGTGTCAGTATTGAGCAGCGCCAGCTCAATGTTCTGTTCGAGCGTCATCCAGGGAAACAGGCGGTGGTCCTGGAAGACGATACCGCGATCGAGGCTGGTCGTGGCGATACGCTCGCCATCGAGGCGGATCTCGCCGCTATACTCGCTGTCGAGCCCGACGATCAGCCGCAGCAGGGTCGACTTGCCGCAGCCCGAAGCACCGACGATCGAAACGAATTCGCCGGGCCGGACGGTCAGGTTGATATTCTCGAGCACAGGGCGCGCCTCGCCGCCGATCACGAAGCTCTTGTCGAGATCGCTGATGGCGAGCTCGCCGCGCAAAGGGGAAGACGCTTCGATCGTGGGGCGGGGATAGAGTTCGGCGCTCATGGAATGGCTCCTGTTCAAATCGAGGCGGGTTGCCAGCGCAGCACTTCGCGGCGGACGCGAGCGATGATCTGGTTGATGGCGAAGCCCAGCAGCGCTGTGATCGCGACGGTGACGAGGATCACGTCGAGCCGCTGCTGGATCTGGGCGGTCTGCAGCGTGACGCCGAGCCCGCCGCCGGCGCCCATCAACAACTCGCCCGCCAGGGTGCCGATCCAGGCGAAAGCGAGCGACTGGGTCAGCCCGGTCAGGATCAGCGGCATGGCCGCGGGCAGCTGGATGCGGAGGAAACGCTGGGTCGTGGTGAAACGAAAGACTTCACCGACATCGAGGTAGCGCTGCTCGACATGGGCAACCCCGGCATGGGTGTTGAGCATGGCCGGGAAGAAGGCGCCGACGCAGACCATGATGAGTTCGGACCCTTCGCCCGTGCCGAACCACAGTCCGATCAGCGGCAGCCAGCCGATCATCGGTACCTGCCGCAAGGCGTGAAGCAGCGGGCCGAGCAGCCGGTTGAGCAAGGGCCAGACTGCCATGGCCGTACCGGTGGCCACACCGAAGCTAGCGCCGATCGCAAAGCCCGAGAACGCGCGCCAAAGCGTCGAAGTGATGTCGCTCAGCAAGGTGCCATTGTCGGCCAGTTCGACAAAGGCGCCGGCAACCGCACCCAAGGGTGCCAGCGCCACGGCGCTGGCTCCGCCCGAAGTCGCGAACCACTGCCACCAGGCAAGCAGGACCGCGGGTGCGATCAGGCCGATCGCGAGGCGCGCGGCAGGATTGGCGAGCAGCGCTTTCATGCCGTCCTCCACTTGCTGGCGCGGCGCTCGATCTCGCGCGCGCCGCGATCGAGTGCGAAGCCGATCACCCCGCTGACGACGACACCCGAGAGCACGACATCGAGCTGAAACAGCTGGCGGCCCATCTCCATCATCTGGCCGATGCCGCTATCGGCGGCGAGAATCTCGGCCGCTACCAGGACGATCCAGGCCCGCGTCAGGGCGATGCGCAGGCCGGTGAGCACGGCAGGTATGGTCGCCGGGATCAGGATGCGGATGACGAGGTCGGGCAAGCGGGTGCGATAGACCTTGGCGACTTCGAACCAGGCCTTGGGCACGCCGCGGACGGCATCGAACGTGGCCAGTGCGATCGGGAAGAAGGCGGCAACGGCGACGATGGCGATCTTGAACGGCTCGTTGATGCCGAGGAAGATCACCATAGTCGGGATGAAGGCGATCACCGGAACCTGCCAGAGGGTCAGGAACAAGGGCGACAAGACCGCCTCGGCCAACCGCGATAGGGCGATAGCCACGCCGAAGACCAAGCCCGCCACCGCGCCGATCGTGAAGCCGAGCGCGAGGCGGTAGAGGCTGTCCCCCACGTGCCGCTGGAGCTCGCCAGAACCAGCCATCAGCCAGAGCGAACGCGCGACTTCGCTGGGCGGCACGAGAACCTGCTCGGGCGCGAGCCCAGTCGAGCAGGCCAGCTGCCAGAGCACGAGCAGGGACAGCGGAGCCGCCAACGCGGCAAGCGGTGAACCAGAACGAGAGAGGCTCGGTGGTAGCGGAAGCGGGCGGCTGGCCATCAGCGGTTCACCGCGAGGGCATTGGCGGTGCGCGGCCTGTCGGGCGCGGTCGACCAGTAGGCCTGGAGATTCTGGCTCTGCAGCGCCTTGGTCACGAAGCGATCGTCGAGCAGCTTGTCGGTATCGACCGGCCGGCGAATCAACCCGCGCTTGAAGGCATAGTCGGCGACAGCGCGGTAGTGTTCCTTCACGTCGGGATGGAACACCGGCGAGAACCGCTCATGCCAGGCAAGGCCGTCGGCGGCATAGTCCTTGGCGAGGATATCCTCGGGCAGATAGCCGCGCGACGAATTCTTGATCACCTGTGTGCGGTTCTCGTCCTTGCTCGACCAGGCCGCCGCACGGACGTAGGCGTCGACGACGAGCTGGGTGAGCTCGGGATTGGCGTCGACGAAATCGCCGCGCGCGAACAGCTCAGCGCGCATCTTCCAGTCAGCGGGTGCCTGGGCGGTCGACCAGATCACCTTGCCGACGCCCTTTTGTTCGAGCAGCAGTCCGTCTGACAGTAATACGGTCGCATCGACGCTGCCCGCGGCAAGCGCAGCGGGGGTGGCCGACGGGTTGATATTGACGATCGTGAAGTCGCTGATCTTCAACCCGCTGGCGTCGACCAGCTTGGAAAAGGGCAGTTCCCACGGACGGCCGCGATGGAGCGCGATCTTCTTGCCCTTAAGATCGGCCAGGGTCTTGGCCGGCGAATCCTTGCGAACGACCAGATAGACGTTCTGTCCGCCACCCAGCGGTGCGACCAGCTTGAGCGGAACACCGCCCGCGGCGGCGATCACTGCCGGAAAATCGCCGTAGGACGCGAAATCGATCCGCTTGCCGCTGAAGCCTTCGTTGATCAGCGGGGCGCCGACCGCAGTGGGTACGGGTACAAAGTTCAGCTGAATGCCGCGCTTGTCGAGTGCGTCCTTGAGCCAGCCCTGCTGGATGATCACACCCGTCAGACCGTTGTAGACCTGCTTGCCCTGATAGGGCGCCGCGATCGAAGCGATGTTGATTACCTTGGGCGCGCCACCCGCCTCCCCGCTATGCGCCGAGCGCCAGACGAACAGGGCCGCGAGAGCCGCGACGACGGCCACGGCAATCCAGATTGCCTTCCCGCTCCGCAGGAAACCGGAAGGGGTATCGGGTTTTGGGGATGCCACGTCGAGCTCGCTCCTTGCGCTAAGCCAGAAGCTGTGCACGGGGCGTGCCAAGTCTCTAACCCAGCGGATTAAAGCGGCTTTCGCAGCAATGCGGCGTCCTGGTTGCGCAAATCGAGCCAGTCCGCTGCTGGCTATCGCGCAGCTTTTCACCGCGACTGCACCGGTTCACGCCGCCTTGGTCGCTTGGCACGGACCTTGCCGCTCGCTAGGTTGCCAGAGCAGGAGAGACGGATGCCGGAACGTGACGGGCCCAGCACGATATGGATGATGCGATGTCCGATCCCGGCGGCGTCGGGCGTGGCCTTCGCCCGCGGCTACATCACCGATGCCTTCGCCGCGCGAAGCATCGTGGTCGGGCGCATCGTCGAGGGTGGGCTCAATCTCGTTGCCTCAGATCCCGATGAGCAGCAGCGCCACCTGTTTCGCGAGGGCAGCAATATCCGGGCGCTAGCCGCCCGCTCAAGCGGGGCGCCAACGCGTGTGATCGGCCTGACCTGGATCGACGAGCGCCAGGCAATCATCGTGCGCCCGGACAGTGGCGTCATGCAACCCGCGGACCTGAAAGGTCTGCGTTTCGCCCTTCCCGCCTTCACCGAGAGCAAGGGCGAATCCATCGCCCGCGGCATGGCTCTGCGCGGGATCGAGAATGCGCTGACGCTCGGCGGGCTGACGCTGGACGATGCGCGCCTGGTGGACATTCCGGTGATGCCCCGCCAGCGCCCGACACCCGAGAACATGCGGCGGTTCTGGCACGGGCTCGAACGGCTCGCGGCGGGTGAGGTCGACGCGGTTTACGTCAAGGGCGCCGCCGCGGCCGATGCAGCGGAAGAACTCGGCCTGGTCGTCGGCGTCGATCTCGACGCCTATCCGAGCCGGCTCGCGCGTATCAACAATGGCACGCCCCGGCCGATCGTCGTGCATCAGCACATGCTCGACCATCACCTAGACCTGGTTGAACTGTTTCTCGAGCAGGTGTTGCGCGCCGCCGACTGGTCGGCCACACATCTGGACGAATTGCGACCGATCCTCGCGGAGGAAACCTGGTCGAGCATCGCAGGCGTGGACACCGCCTATCGTGGCGGGTTCCACCGCGCGCTGCATCCCGATCTGTCGCCCGACCGCATCGGCATGCTGGCGGCGCAGGCGGAGTTTCTGCTGCAGGCCGGTTTCTACGAAAAACCGGTCGACGTTGAGGCGTGGGTCGACCCCCGCCCGCTCGCCGCAGCCGCCGAACGGCTGGCCCATCCGCGCCGCGAGAGCGCTTGACAAAGCATAGCTAAAACCGCGAATTAAATTTCTACTGACTCGGTAGACATTTTCGTGTCCTATCCTGCCGGTCCTTTTCCGGAGGAGTCCAATGAGCGCGCAGAGCCGTTTAGAAGAACGTCGAAAGGTCGGCGTGGTCGCTGGCCGAGGCGATCACGGAAGGACGCTGCTGACCTACGATTGCGAAAAACACCACGCCGAAGGGCCACGCGCCCGGGCGCTGGTTTTCAGCGATCCGAAGTCCAAGGCGATGCTGCCCCTGATCGACAAGGTTGCGCCGAGCGAGGCGAATATCCTGATCGTTGGCGAGACGGGCACGGGCAAGGAACTCGTCGCCCGCTTCGTCCACGATCGCAGCAACCGGGCTGACGCGCCCTTCGTGGCGGTTAACTGCGGCGCCTTTTCCGAAACGCTGATCGAAGGCGAACTGTTCGGCTACGAGCGCGGCGCCTTCACCGGTGCGCAGACGGCGCGTTCCGGATGGTTCGAGGCAGCCAATGGCGGGACGCTGTTCCTCGACGAGATCGGCGAACTGCCGCCTGCGCTTCAGGTCAAGCTGCTGCGCGTGCTGCAGGAGCGCGAGGTCGTTCGGCTCGGCTCGCGTACACCGATCAAACTCGACATCCGGATCATCGCCGCGACCAACGTCGACCTGCAGCGCGCCGTCGATGCGGGAACCTTCCGGTCGGACCTCTTCTATCGCCTGCAGGTCGTCGCGCTGCCGCTGCTGCCGCTGCGCGAACGCCGCGCCGACATCCTGCCGCTCGCGCAGCACTTTCTCAGCACCTACGGCGAGCGGCTCAAGGCCGGCCGGCTCGAGATCACGCCGGCGGCGGAGGAAGCGCTGTTCCACTATCCCTGGCCGGGCAACATCCGCGAACTGGAAAACGCCATCCACCGGGCTACGCTGATCTGCCAGGCCGGCCGGATCGACGTCGACGACCTTGTGCTCGGCACACAGTTCGTGCAGGCGCCGCCAGCGGACGATGCCAAGGCCGGACTTGAAGACCAGGTGCGCTCGCTCGTCTCGCGGCTGATCGAGGGGCACCAGCCCGATCTGCTCGATCGGCTCGTCGCTACCGCCGTGACCGAAGCGTTCCGACGTTCGGGATCAAACCAGATTAAGACCGCAGAGTCGCTCGGCGTGACCCGAAACGTCGTACGTACCTACCTCAAGAACCTGAATCTGATTTAAGCGCAAATTTGCGCAGCGCCTGTGTTCAAACTGGCGCAACCAGCGAGCCGGCCACTTCGATTTCCTCGCAGAAATCCGCCGTTTTCGCGACTGGCATAGCTCTTGCGAAGTTCCTGACGCGACAACTGCGAAGGAACGATCGCAATGCCCAATACCGCCGCCGAGATCTGGTTTACCCGCTGCCCCGTGCCGACCGCGACGGGTATCGCCTACAAGCTCGGCTGGCTGAGCGAGGCCTTCGCCGCAGACGGGATCGAACTCAAGACGCTGCAGGAATCGAGCGCGGAACTCGGCCGGCACCACTATGACCACCGCCTGCCAACGCTGATCCGCGAAGGTGGCAACATGCTGGCCTTTGGAGCGCGCGCGCAGGGCGAGCCGACCAAGCTCATCGGGCTGACCTGGATCGAGGAAAGCCAGCTCATCCTCGCCCGGCCCCACAGCGGCATCCGTTCGGCGGCCGATCTCAAGGGCAAGCGCCTGGCGCTTCCCAGCTGGAACCAGAACCCGATCCCCAGCCACGTCCGCGGCACTTCGATCGCGCGCGGGATGTCGCTCGCCGGCTACAAGGGCGCGCTCGCCTCTGCGGGGCTGACCTTCGACGATGTCGAGCTGGTGGAGACGCCCGACCGGCTGCGCAATATCGGCGGCGCGGGCCGTGATCTGGAGCCGCGTCGCCGCGGTCCCGGCGGTCTCTGGCCCGTCGAGGCGCTAGTCTCGGGCCAGGTCGACGCGATCTATGTCAAGGGCGCCGCCGCACTCGACCAGGCGCGCGAGAACGGCCTTGTCGTCGCGATCGATCTCGATGCCCTGCCCGACCCGCGCTTCCGCGTGAACAACGGCACGCCGCGCCCGATCACGGTCCATCAGAGCCTGCTCGACGATCACTTCGACCTCGTCGTGCGCTTCCTCGCCGTCACGCTACGCGCAGCCGACTACGTCGCCGAACAGCCCGAACGGCTCCGTGATATCCTCGAGTTTGAGACCGCCGGAAGTGCCCAGGCTGTCGATCAGGCCTATGCCAAGCTTCACGAGGGGCTGCATCCAACACTCGATTCCGAACGGCTGGCTCTGTTCGAGCAGCAGAAGAAGTTCCTCTTCACCCACGGCTTCCTCGATGCCGACTTCGCGCTGGCCGACTGGATCGACCCGCGGCCGCTCGAAGCCGCCCGCGCTTTCAACGCCCGGCTCCCGCAGCCCGTCGCTGCCTGATTCCCCCCCCCTTGCTGCCCGATTCCAAGGAGAGAACCCCATGTCTCAAACCCTGTCCCCCGAAGCCCTCGCCTTCGTCCTCCAGGCCGAGAAGGACGCTCGCAAGGCGTTCCGCCTGCTGCGCGAAACGCGCACGATCTCGCCCTCGGGCACCCTGTTTTACGGCGTCCGCATCCCCAACGAGGACAAGCTCGTCACGCTCAACTATGCAGGCCTTTGGGCCGACGACCCCGATGCGCCGATCACTTCCGTGATCGACTTCGACGGCAACAGCCTGTGGTCGAACCCGGCCGGCGGCACTGCGCGCTACGTCAAGCTGTTCCAGAAGCATCCGGGCATCCAGGCGGTCAGCCACGTCCACACGCCGCATCTCGGCGCCTACTCGCAGGCCCATGCCGAACTGCCGCTGCTCTATGTGCCGAACCGACGCTTCCGCTTCTCGGACAAGCTGCCGGTCTACATCAACCGTCGCCAGCGCGAGGTCGATTTCATTCTCGATTCGCTCGAGCAGGATCCGGAAGTGCCCGGCATCGTCGAAGCGAACGGGGGCGCGACCGTGTGGAGCTGGAAGGGGCTGCGCGACCTGACCAACCAGATCGTGCTGCTGGAAGAAGGCGCCCAGTTCCAGATCCTGGCCAAGGCGCTTGGCGGCTCGCAGGCCTTCGGCCCGGGCGTGCTCGAACAGCAATGGAAGATGGGCAAGCTCGTGCCCGCCGATGCCAGCGTCGATGACGACGGCACCATCCACTACGCCGAAGCCGCCGAATAAGCCGGAGCCATCATCATGAGCAGCACCAAGCGGCAGCTCGCGCTCGCCGTGTTCCTGACGCGCCATGGCCACCACCCGGGGGCCTGGCGCCAGCCGGGCTCGGCCGCAGCGGGCAAGCCCGACTTCGGCTATTGGGCCGACCTCGTCCGCACGGCCGAGCGTGGCAAGCTCGACGCCGCCTTCTTCGCCGACTTCGTCGGCCAGAGCGGCGATCGCACCAAGGGTATCGAGCGGCGCCATGCCTTCCTCGATTTCGAGCCGCTCACGGCAATCGCCGCGCTGGCGAGCATCACCAGCCGCATCGGCCTGGTGGCAACGGTGAACACCAATTTCGAGCAACCCTATTCGCTCGCGCGCCGCTTCGCCTCGCTCGAGTACATCTCGAACGGGCGAACCGGATGGAACATCGTCTCCTCCCTCGCCGATGGTGCAGCTCGAAGCTACGGCCTCGACGACCGCTATAGCCACGACGAGCGCTATGCCCGTGCCGACGAGTTCGTCGCGCTGTCGAAGGCGCTCTGGGACAGCTGGGACGACGACGCCTTCGAAGGCGCCGACAAGGACAGCGGCGTCTATCTGAAGGCCGACAAGGTGTACCCGGTGCACCACGAAGGCCCCTATCTCCACGCCGACACGATCCTCGACATGCCGCGCCCGGTGCAGGGCTATCCGGTCTTCGCCCAGGCCGGCAATTCGGACACCGGCCGCGACTTCGCCGCCAGGCACGCCGAGATGATCTACGCCGCGGCGCAGTTCATCGAAGAGGCGCAGAGCTTCTATGCCGACGTCAAAGGCCGCGTGGTGAAATACGGCCGCGATCCCGATACGCTGAAGGTCATGCCCGGCCTGTCCTTCGCAATCGGATCGAGCCTGCAGGAGGCTCAGGACAAGTTCGGCGCTCTGGAGGACAAGGTAGACTTCTCGGGCGATCTCAACCTGATGGGCCACGATGTTTCGGCCTATCCGCTCGACGGCCCACTGCCCGACCTACCCGAACCCGAGAACGGCAAGGGCCGCTGGCGCCAGCTGACCGCGCTCGCCCGGCGCGAGAACCTGACAATCCGCCAGCTGTTCCTGCGCTTCAATGCTGTGCGCGGTCACCGCGTGGTGCTGGGCACGCCCGCCGACATCGCCGACCAGATCCAGGACTGGTTCGAGCGCGACGCCGCCGACGGGTTCAACCTGATCCCGCCGCTGCTGCCGAGTTCGCTGACCGAGTTCGTCGACCTCGTCGTGCCGGAGCTCCAACGCCGCGGCCTGTTCCGCCAGGACTACGAAGGCACGACCCTGCGCGAGCATCTCGGCCTGCCGCGTCCCGCCAATCCCAACACCGTGCACACGCCCGAACTCGAAGAGGCCTGAGGAGAACGATCATGTCCGAACCGCTCGACACCCTGTGGTACACACGCTGCCCAGTTCCCACCGGCCTTGGCATCGCCATCCAACACGGCTGGCTCGAGGAGGCCTTCCGCAAGCAGGGCACCAAGCTCGGCTCGCTGCTCGAATCCAACGACTTCGCCACGCGCGAATCGCACTTCAGCCACACGGTTCAGAACTCGGTACGCCACGGCGGCAACATCCCGGCCATCAGCGCCCGGGCGCGCGGCCGCGACACGCGGGTTATCGGCCTGTCCTGGGCCGACGAGACCCAGTTGATCCTGGCGAGGCCGGAAAGCGGCATCGAGTCCGTCAAGGACCTCAAGGGCCGCCGATTCGGCCTGCCCAACTGGAAGAGCGTCGAGATCGACTTCTCGCGCGCCCAAGCGATCCGCGGGCTCGAGAACGCGCTGCGTCTGGAGGGGCTGGAAGTTTCCGACGTCGAACTCGTCGATCAGGACATCGAGACCCATTACAGCGAAGGCCGCGCCGAACAGGTTGCCGGCACGCTGGCCTGGGGCGGCCGTAGCACCGACCGGGCGCGCGCCAACAACCTGGAGCTCATCGCCCTGCTCCGCGGTGAGGTCGACGCGATCTTCCTCAAGGGTGCCTCCGGCGCGCAGATCGCCCACCAGTTCGGCCTGACGACGGTGATCGACACCGGCGCCCATCCCGACCCGCTGGTCCGCTCGAACAATGGCACGCCGCGCACTCTGGCGGTCGACGGGCACCTGATCGACAACCACTTCGACGCCGCGGTGACGATCGTCGAGCAGGTCCTGCGCGCCGAGGCCTGGGCGCAGCAGAACCCTTCCGAAGTCCGCCGATTCCTCGCTCGCGAGACGAACGCGAGCGAATACTGGGTCTCGGTAGCCTACGGCGAGGATGCCCATAAGCGGCTGAAGACCGATCTCTCCGAGCAGTCGCTGACCGCCATCCAGGACTTCACCAACTTCCTGCACCGCTGGGGCTTCATCCCGCAAAGCTTCGACGTGAACGACTGGGCGGATGCGCGTCCGCTCGAGGCGGCGCGCGAGCGGGTCCTGGCTGCCGCCTAGATGCTTGCGGTTCCCGAAGAGACGCAGGCTAGACCGACGGGCGGGTCGGGCTTCCGAGCCTGGCTCGCGCGCAGCCCGTTGCTGCGCTGCCTGGCGATCTATCGGGAGATGCCGGGGCGCTTCATCCTGACCGCAGTGCTGTTTGCGGCGGTCAACGTCGCGCTCGTCGGCCAGCAGGTGCTGGTCGGCCATGCCGTGCAGGAGGCAGGCTCCGGCCGCCTCGTCGCGGCGGGTGCAGACGGTGGGCTTGACTACAGCCGCGTCTGGTTCTGGGCCGCCGTGCTGCTCGGACTGTCGCTCGCGCGGTCGGTAACGCAGTACGGCGCAGGCCTCCTCTCGCTCACCATCGGCCAGGAACTGCTCACCACCCTGCGCCAACGCATTCTAGTGCAGATTCAGCGGCTCGATCTGTCCTATCACTGGAGCCACGGCGTCGGCGAGATGGTGACGCGGATGACGCGCGATGCGGACAAGGTGCGCGATGCGCTGATCAACTTCTGGCGGCAGATGTTCGAGACGGGCCTCGTGGTCGCAATCTCGACCGGTGTGCTGATCTGGTATTCGCCGCTGCTCGGCCTCGTTCCCCCTGGCGCTGCTGCTGACCGGCATCGCGCTGCTGTGGCGCCAGGCCGACACCCTCGTCGCGCTCGATCGGCGGATCGGCGCCGCCTATGACGCGGTCACCCAGGATCTTTCCGAAGGCGTCAACGGCATCCGCGTAATCAAGGCCTTCGGCCTGGGCCAGGCACGCAGCGTGCGTTTCACGGCGCATGTCGACACCTTCCGCAGGGAGGCGCGGGCTGCGATCCTTCATGCCGCCCGCAGCGTGCCCTTGCCCCAGACCGTCATTGCGCTCGGCCATGCCTGGGTGCTCGGCTACGGCGCGTGGTTGATCACGCAGGGCGAACTCGGCGTCGGTGCGCTCGTCGCTGCGATGCTGGTGGTGAACACGCTTGTGCTGCGGATCGAAGGCATCGGCCGCCTGCTCCAGGTCATCGCCGACGCGCGCAGCTCGGCCGGGCGCATCTGGGAAGTTCTGGACGCCGAGCCTGGCATCGTCCCGGGCCGAGGCCGCTTGCCCGAAGGACCGCTCGGCATCCGCTTCGAAAGCGTCTCGGCTTCTCCGCTTGGCGACGGCGGGATAGTCCTGCACGAGCTCGACCTCACCATCCAGCCTGGCGAGATCGTCGCGCTGGTCGGGCCGACGGGCTCGGGCAAGTCGATCCTGACCGGCCTCCTCCCCCGCCTGATCGAGGCGGATCACGGCGCGGTCAAAATCGGCTCCGACGAGATCGGCTGGCACGACGTGCGCGGCCTCGAACTGTCGGACCTGCGCCGCCGGGTCCATGTTCTGCCGCAGGAGAGCTTCCTGTTCTCCGACACTCTGGCCGCTAACCTGCGCCTGACAGCACCCGATGCAGACGAGGAAGCCCTGCACCAGGCGCTCGATCGCGCCGCGGCGGGCGAGGTCTTCGCGCGGCTTGCCGAGGGTTTCGAGACCAAGCTCGGCGACCGCGGCGTCACGCTTTCGGGCGGGCAGCGCCAGCGCATCTGCTTGGCCCGCGCGCTGCTGGCGGATGCCGACGTGCTCGTACTCGACGACGCGACCAGCGCACTCGACGCCGTTACTGAGCGCCGCGCGATCGAGAACGTCCGCACGCTCCGCCGTACTGGCGACAAGCCCGTCACGATGCTGATTGTATCGAGCCGGCTCTCGACCATTCTCGCGGCGGACCGCGTACTGGTTCTCGCGCAGGGCCGGATCGTCGCGGGCGGCACGCATGAAGAACTGGCGGCGGACAACGCTTCCTATCGCGCCTTGATGGGGATCTGAGATGAACGCGTTCCGCGGCGACAGCGCGCTGTCCGACATCGAGCTCGAGGAGAAGTTCGCCAAGCGCTCGCTCGAACAGGGCGTCACGTCGCGGCTGCTGCCGCTGATCCGCCCGGTCAGGGCAAGGATCGCCGCGGTCATCGGCATCGAGCTGGTCCAGGTCCTTGCGATCTTTGCGAGGCCCGTGCTGATAGGCCTGGTCATCGACCGCGGCCTGCGCGCAGCAGGCGTTGACTGGCATGTGATCGCCTGGGCCTGCGCCGGGCTGGCCGTAACCTGGGCGCTGCGCTTCGGGCTTGGCGGACTGTCGCAATATCATGCCGGCCTGGCCGCGATCCGCGTGCTCAACGACCTGCGTGCCAGCGTTTTCGCCCATGTCCAGACGCTCAGCGTCGGCTATTTCGACCGGACAAAGGCGGGCCGGATCATCTCACGCGCCGACCGCGACGTCGATACGCTCGAACCGCTGTTGATCCAGGGGCCGCCAGAGTTCCTTTCGGCCGTCCTGCGCCTGATCATATCCGCGGTGATGCTCTGGCTCATCGCGCCGGCGCTGCTTATCGGGCTTGCGGCCATCACCGCCCTGCTGATCGCGGCGACGGCGTTGTTCAAGCGCATCTCGCAGCGCACCTGGGCCCGCGTGGCCGAAGCGCGCAGCCGCTTTACCGCCCATCTCGTCGAGACCGTTGCCGGCGTGCGTCTGATCAAGCAGGCGGGACGCGAGCGCGAGAACCTGGAAACCTACAAAGGCCTGCTGCGCGATTTCAATCAGGCGCTGATCCGCGGCAACATGCGTTCGAGCTGGTTCGCGCCGTTCACCGGTCTGCTGACGACCGCGGGCCTCGTGCTCATCCTGGCGATCGGCGGGCGGGCCATCACGCTGGGCACGCTCACGCTGGGCGAACTGACCCAGAGCCTGTTCTACGTGTTCCTGTTTCTCGCGCCGCTGCAGGAGTTCAACGACCTTTTCGAGCGGTTCGCCAACGGCACCGCCTGCGCCCAGCGGATCTTCCTTCTGCTCGATACCGAACCCGACATCGTCGATGCGCCCGGTGCGCTGCACCTGCCCAGGACGCGCGGCGAGATCGAGTTTCGCGGCGTGCACTTCGCCTATATCCCCGGCAGGCCGGTCATCCACGGCCTCGACCTGCGGATCGCGTCCGGGGAGACCCTGGCGATCGTCGGCCCGACTGGGCATGGCAAGTCGACGCTAGTGCAGCTCCTCACCCGCTTCTACGATGTGACCGACGGCGCCGTCCTGCTCGACGGCCACGATGTCCGTAGCCTGTCGGAGGCCAGCCTGCGGCGCCAGATCGGGGTCGTGCTGCAGGACAACGTGCTGTTCGGCGGCAGCGTGCTGGACAATCTGCGCCTCGCCAAACCCGACGCGAGCGATGCCGACCTGATCGCCGCGGCGCGTGAGCTCGGCGCGGACGAGGTGCTGGAATCGCTGCCCCACGGCTACGAGACCGACGTGGGTCCTCTGGGCGGTCAGCTCAGCCAGGGACAGCGCCAGCTCGTCTGCCTGGTCCGGGCCTATCTCGCCGACCCGGCCGTGCTGGTCCTCGACGAGGCAACCTCGGCGGTCGACGTGAGCACCGAACAGCGCATCCGCGGAGCCCTGCGGCGCATCTGCGAAGGCCGCACCTCGGTGATCATCGCGCATCGCCTTGCCACCATCCGCGAAGCGGATCGTATCGCCGTGGTGCAGGAAGGTGCGATCGTCGAAGTCGGCAATCACGAGGAATTGCTGGCCCGCGGCGAGCGTTACGCCGCGCTCTACTCCGCTTATCGCGATGCGGGCAGCGACGTCACGAAGCCGTCACGACAACTCGTCAACTAGCGGGGCGTGCGAAACCATGCACGAGCCGCTCCGAAACACATCGGTTTCGGAGTGCGTTAGAATCCCATTCCCTATGGCAAGTTGGAGCCGATGAGCACGAGCAGTTCGGGAGAGCTTCCGGTGGCTGTCGTCGGCGCCGGTTTCAGCGGTACTTTGCTGGCGATCAACTTGCTGCGCCAGCGCGCAAAAGTCGTGCTTGTCGAACGCGATGCGCACCGCCTCGGGAAAGGCCTGGCATTCGGGACGCTGCGACCCGAGCATCTGCTCAATGTCCGCGCGTCCAACATGAGCGCATTTCCGGACGACAAGGATCATTTCCTGCGCTGGATGGGCGTTTCCAGCGCGGACCAGGCGAACCGCTTTGTCCCTCGCCTGGCCTATGGGCAGTACCTGCGCGAGCAGCTGATCGAGGCATTGGCCACAAGCGACGGTCGCGCCGCCGTGCGCGATGGCGAGGCCATCGGCGCAGACTTCGACGACGACGGGATCAGCCTTCGCCTCGCCAACCAAAGCGCGGTCCGCTGCCGGGCGCTGGTTCTGGCGCTGGGCAACTTCCCCCCTCGCCCCATTCCGGTCCTGTCGGCGCTGCCGGACGACATCCGCTTCGATGACCCCTGGCCCCCCGATGCGACGACGGGCGTCGAGGAGGCGAGCCATATCCTGCTGATCGGCAGCGGACTGACCTCGGTCGACATCGCCTTGTCGCTCCACGGCAATGGCTTCCGCGGCAAGATCGCCGCACTCTCGCGCCGGGGCTTGCGCCCCCGCAGCCACGCGGAAGTCGGGCCGGCGGTCAGCCCGGTGGATCGTCCACAGGCGAAGGGATCGCAGCTCCTGAGAAGTATCCGCAACCGCGCGGCCACGATCGGCTGGCGGTCGGCGATCGACGAGCTGCGCCCGCATGTCCAACACCTCTGGCGCACGCACGATCCCGCGGCCCAGGATCGCTTCCTGCGCCACGCCCGCGCGTATTGGGATGTGCATCGCCACCGCCTGGCCCCCGCCGTCAACGCGCGTGTCCGAGCCCTTGAGGAGAACGGAGGTCTGACATTCGCTGCCGGACAAATCCTCGAGGCGGCGGAGCAAGACGGCAAGGCACGGGTCACGTGGCGGCGCCGCTGCGATGCAAGCATCGAGACGCTAAGAGTCGACCGCGTGATCAATTGCACCGGCCCCGAAGGCGACCTCGGCCGGACACCTAACCTGCTCGTCCGCAGCCTGCTCGATGCCGGGCAGATAAGGCCCGACGTCCATCGCCTCGGCCTCGATGTCGACCAAACGGGACGTGTTCGCGATATCGCAGGCGATCCGCAGGACAGCCTTTTCGCCGTCGGGCCGATGACCAAGGGCGAAGCCTGGGAAATCGTTGCCGTGCCCGACATTCGCCGGCAGGTCTGGGATCTCGCCCGATACCTGGCAAATGCCCATTGGGTCGGAGGCGAAGGACTGTAGTGCCTTCGGCATCCAAGATACCGCCATCCATCTTAGTCAGCTCAATGGCCTTCGATGTATGAACTGACGGCTGCTATCAAGCTGCACGAAATTGGCATTGAGTGTCCGCTTTGTCGGCGCTGGCAGACAAATGGCCTCCAAAACAACATATTCCGTCGGTGAGGTGGGCCTGTTGTGTTTCCACTTGACCGCAAGTAACCCGCCACACTTCGATCGGTCAGTCGGCAGCGGCGAGAAAGATCGGATTTGGACCGAAAAGCCTACGCGCGCGCCGATCGCAAGCGCCTCGTTAAGGCTTGTTAGCAAGGGAAAGGACCGGCCTCGCAATGCTATGCGGGCAAGCTTGGATCGCCCGGATTTGCCGGGGATCGGGGTGTCCGGCGATCCTATCCGCTGCCGTCCGCAGCTGCACGACAGGCCGGACAGATCCCTTAAAACACGGCATTTTGAAACCACTGTGTCAAGTAATATCAAAGTCTTGGGCTTATAAAATATTAAGCCTTCGGGGATCAGACCGCGCCGTAGTTGGGGATGACTGCCACACTACCGAGGCCAAATTCGGCGAACCTCCGCTTTCGGGCATCGCGGATGTCAGTCTTATTCTCGCGCCCACCGCTTAGCCAGCCCCAGATGCGTCGGCAACGTTCGACGATCCCGAACGTCTGTTCCTCGCGAACAGTCCCGATAAGCGGCTCCCCGTCTACGACTGCTGCCCATCATGGCTCCGTCGACCACACTCCAGGACCGTTCGTCCGCTTCACGGGCTGTTCGTGTAGACGATGGCACCGCCGCCAAAGTGGGGGGCGGAATAAGAGGACACCGCCGTCGTCACATCGCGCTGCCGTTCGCCCGCGCGGCCAGCGACCTGGAGATAGCACTCCATCATCTGGGGCACGCCGTGCAGACGGCCGTTGCCAATCGTTCCGCCACCTGAAATCGCTGCGATCGAGCGCGGATCGTCGCTGTCAATCCAACCTTCCATGATCCGGTGATGTGCCTCTCCGCGCGGGCAGAGACCCAGCGCCTCAAGCCAGATCAGGACGAACGGCGAGAAGGCGTCATAGGGTTGCGCCAGGTCGATGTCGCCCGGGCCGAAGCCCGCATCGCGCCAGAGACGCTTTGCCAGGTCCGCGCCGGCATCCTGCATCTCGTCGAGCGTCCAGTGCAGCCCCAGGCGGTGCTCGCGCGGATAGCCACTGGCATAGCTGGCGATGTGGACTGGCTTGTGCGGCATGTCCTTCGCCCGCTCGGCACTGGTCAGCACCACGGTGCCGACACCCTGAACCGGAATGTCGCAATCGAACCGGCAGAGCGGATCGAACAGCAACGGCTCGGCCATATAGTCTTCCAGGTTCAGCGGTTTGCCGTACCAATAGGACCAGGGCAGCTTGGCGCCGTTCTTGCGCGCCTCGACGGCGATCCGCGCCAACACCTCGCGCCCGCCGCCATAGCGCTGGAAATATTCGTTGGCGACCATGGCGATCGGCGGGATCGAACCGAAAAAGCCAGCGGCCCCGCCATATTGCCGCTCGCCAGTGATCTCGGTCATCGGGTTGTCGTTGTACTTGCCCCGCGGATTGTAGAGCGCGCGGTGCAGCACGACGTATTTGGCCGCCCCGCTCGCCACGGCGTTCACCGCCATCGACATCGATCCCGAAAGCTGGCCGAGCCCGGTAAAGCCGACGACGTAGTCGGGCTGCGCACCGATATGTTCGGACAGCCAGTTCGACGAGACGTAGGACACACCGTCGACGAGATCGTGCCCGCCCGAACTCGGCAGCGACTGCGCCCCGACGAAGCCGTCGATCTGGTCGACCGTCAGCCCGGCATCGGCGATCGCCGCGCGCGCGGTTTTGAGCGCGGTAACACCGACGGTTTCGGTGCCGCGTCGAACCACCTGGCTCTGCGCATAGCCGACGATGGCAACCTTGTTGCGGGCAAATTCCGAACTCATGCCGCGCGCTCCAGCGTGAAGGCCGGCACCGAGATTCCAGGGGCGAGGTCCTCGAAAGCGACGGCGACGCGGTCTCCGGCTTTGACTGGCGTCTCCGGCCCGTCGAGCAGGCGGCCGATCAGCCTGACTTTGGGCTGGTCGTCGAGTTGCACGTCGACCAGCATGAAGGGCGTGTCGAAACCCTGGAGGAACGACCGCCGCATCACCGTCCAGGTCCGCACCTTGCCCGCGCCCGACACCGGCTCGAAGGTGAAGCGCGGATCGAAGCTGTGGCAGTTGGGACAGGTACTGTCGGGCGGCATGGTGAATTCACGGCAGTCCGAACAGCGCGGCAGCGTCAGGACATGCTCGGCGCATGCCGCCCAATAGGGTGCAGACATCTCGTCCGGCACGGGTAGCGGTCGGCTGGTCATCCATTCTTCCTTCGTCTCGTTTGCCGCCTGCCGGGGATCGGAACGTCAGTAGCGGTTGCGGCGCAGGACCTTGGCCATGCGATCCTCGCCGGCCATGGCCAGCACGCGCGCGCCGGGATAGGCGATGCGCTCGACCTCGTGGGTGGGCACGCGCGGCTGCGGGTTCATGTCGCGGATATAGGTATCGTCGTCGACATAGACCGTGACCAGTGCGTCATCGTCGTCGGTCCGGATCGTCACCGCCGTGCCGTCCACCGCCTCGACGGTCCCCGTGACGGGCTGCGGCGCCTTCGACGAGCCGACCCGGATGTCCATCGACATACGGATCTCGTTCGACAGGTTGGGCAGCGCCGCATGCGCCGTGTCGTCGCGGAAGATCACGACATCGCCGACGCGGTAGGCGGCCGAGCGCCATTCGTCGGGCGAGATCGCGCCGTCGGGGATCTTGTTCCTCTCAAGGCTGGGATCGTGCATGACACCGCGCTTGTGCGTGCCCGGCGCCACCGCGAAAGTACCGCTGCTCATGTCGGCGACGTCGCGCACGGGCATCCAGCAGATCGTTGAATTCATGCCCTCGTTGTAGAAGGCATCCTGGTGCTGGCCGGCGAAGATGTATTCGCCTTCCTTGAGCGGACCCGACGGATAACCCGAACGGTGCGCGGCGATCGGCAGCCAGGTTGGCTCGGCCTGGAACAGCGTGCGCAGGATGGCGACCAGCTTGGGCTCCTTGACCACTTCCTTCCAGAACTGCGTGCCGATCCGGTCGCAGGGACGCCAGGTGTCGGTCGGCTCGGCGATGAGCACCGGAGCGGGGTTGGCAAGATCGATCAGGCCTTCCTTGGCCAGTTCCTCGCGGTAGAGCCCTTCGCCCCAGGCCATCAGCTTTGGATCCATGATGCCGCGGAAATAGAGGCAGCCGTCGTCGTCCCAGCGCTGGCGCAGGGCCTCGTCGTCGCCGAGAAGCGGCGTGCTGTCCTTGAATTCGGCAACTTCGATCATGGCCATCTCCATCAAGCTGATTCTATTTGAAAATGTTCGGACCCGAGCGGCACCGTGTAGGTGTCCGTGCCGCTGCGCAGGATGCGTCCGCCGGTCCGGCCCGTGGGTGTGTTGCCTGCCGCGACGGGAACGCCGTTGACGATGACGTGGTGAATGCCGACCGCGTCGGCATAGAGCCGGGTCTCGCCGCCGGGCAGGTCGTTGCGCATTCCGATGGAACCGCAGGCGATCGTGTCGGGATCGAACACCACCAGGTCGGCCGCCGCTCCCGATGCGATACGGCCGCGGCCCGTCAGCCCGAAGGCATCGGCGAGATGGCTGGTGATCCGCCGCACGCCTTCTTCCAGCGACAGGATGCCGCGGTCGCGCACGCCTTCGCCGAGCAGTTGCGTGCCGACCGCGAAGGTATTGATCGCATCGAGATGCGCGCCGGCATCCGACGCGCCGATCAGGCAATGCTCGTTCTGCCAGATCTCGCCGCGGAGCTTCCAGGCAGCCTCGTCGTCACCCATCGCCGGGCCCGAGAAGGACAGTTGCAGATCTTCCTCGATGGCGAGATCGAACAGGGCGTCGAACGCCGTCTTGCCCACCACTGCGGCATAGTCGGCCACGCTCTTGCCGACCCAGCGCGCGTTGCGCTCGGAACCGACGAACTCGATCACGAAAACGCCGAAATCCTGCGGCAGGCCCGAACGGCGGAAGGACGCGTCCTTCGCTTCCTCGAGCTTGCGGCGTGAGACCGGATCGCGCATCACCGCCAGCTTCCAATCGTGCGGCAGGTGGATGAACGGGGTCCAGCCCTCGATCAGTTCCAACTGTATGCCGGTGCGGAAATTGATCACGTTCTTCATCGCGACGGCCTGGATCAGGCCATAGACTCGGGCCCCACGCTCGGCGGCGTAGGTGCCCATGCGCAACTGGCTCTCGAGGCGCTCGGGCTGCTGCGCATTGACGATGAACACGTTCCAGTTGACTGCGCGCCCGCCGGCCAGCGACATCGCCGTCGACAGTTCGTAGGAGCTCTGCGGATCGTGCAGCGGCGGCAGCAGTTCGAGCCAGGTGCCGGGGAATTCCTTGACCACGGCGGCCAGCGCCAGGATCTCCTCGTTGCTCGCCCAGCGCGAGGGCACCGGATCGCCGTTGTGGTCGCTGTGCGAATAGCTCTTGGTTGTCGAAAAGCCGGCGCCCCCTTCGCTCAACGACTTGCGCAGCAAGGCCGCCATCGCCTCGATCTCCTCGGGCGTGGCCTCGTGCCCGATCGCCCGGCTGCCCATGACGTGGCGGCGCAGCGCGCTGTGCCCCACCAGGAACGCCATGTTTACGGCCAGGCCGTCGTCGATCCGGTCGAGGTATTCGCCGAAGCTGTTCCACGTCGGGGTGATTGCGGTTTCGAGCGACTTGAGCGGCATCCCCTCGACCTGTGCCAGCATGGCCAGCAGGTAGTCGGTATCCTCCTTGCGCCCCGACAGCGGTGCGAGGGTAAAACCGCAGTTGCCCGAAAGGACGGTGGTCACGCCGTGGTACACCGACGGGCTGATCGAGGGATCCCAGAAAACCTGCGCGTCGTAATGGGTGTGGCAGTCGATGAAACCGGGCGAAACGACCGCGCCTTTGGCATCGATGACCTCGCGCGCATCGCCCGTCGCCGTCCCCACGGCAACGATCCTGCCGTCCTTGACGCCGATCTCGCCGTTGAAACGGGGGGCGCCGCTGCCATCGACGATCGTCGCGTCGACGATCTTGAGGTCATAGTCCATTGTCTTCCTCTCAACTTCGCCCTGGGCTTCCAGGCGTTCGCGTGGCGAGCGCATCAACGCTCGAAGCGCAGCCCCTTAGGCACTTTCGATTCTCCGTGCGGGGCCCTCTCAGAGCGCCCGCGCGGTGCGGAAGTGCTCGAGGAGATGCACCCCGGTCGAGCCTGCGGTTACGTCTGGAATGCTGCTGCCGCGCTCGACAACGAGCACATCATCGCGAACGAAGGTCCTGCCGGCGACTTCGACCGAGCCATCCAGCACGAGCGCCGCATACCAGTCGCCGCGGCTACGCGCGGCGATCGTCTCTCCGGCCGCCAGCCGGGTGTCCCGGATCACGGCCCGGTTGGGATCGCCCGCTTCCCCGAGATCCCAGCTCCAGCCCGGCGCTAGGCGCGTCTTCCACATGCCCTCGGTGCCTTCGAGCGTGAGGCTCGAATGGCCCTCGTTGCGCTTGTTGATGCCTTCGCGCGGCTTGAAAACATGATTGCCGGTCAGTGTCGGGTGGTCGCGATATTCGGGGCCGTAGCCGCCCGGAGACAATGCCAGATCGCCGAAGATCTCGAGCATGCGGCAGCCCTTGGCGCCGATCACCAGCGGGCCGTATTCGATCGATGGCGCCGCGACGAATACGTCGCCGGTTTCCATGTACCAGTCGCCGATCAGGCAGCCCCCTTCCAGGACCACGACCACGGTCCAGCAATCGTGCCAATGCATCGGCCAGATCTGGTTGGGCGGCAGGCGGATGTCCGGCAGCCCCATGATGAAATCGTCGTGCTCGGTGCCGAGCATGACGATTTCGCTCCAGGTCTGGCCGCCGGGAATGTCGTTGCGGACGATCTCGTCGGGGCCGAGCATGCCGCCCGGATAGAGCCGGCGGAAGGAGACCCCGGGCGCAATCTCTTCGACCTGGAAATGCTTGGCCGGGACCATCGAGCGGACGGGGTGGTTCATGATCTATCCTCTGCCCTTGCTGCGGTTCTGCTCTTCTCGGCGCTCAGGCCGGGCTCTGTTCGAGCTTGCCGGCGCGCGGGCGGAGAACCGATTCCTCGCCGGGCTTCACGCCTGCCAGCACGATCCGCTGCATGCGCCGCGTGGCGGTATAGTCGGGCACCGCGTAGTGCTGGACGCCGCGGTTATCCCAGAAAGCGAGATCGCCCACGGTCCAGTGCCAACGCAGGGCGAAATCCGGCCGTTCGACGTGGCGGAACAGGAAATCAAGCACGGCGCGGCTCTCGAGCCGATCGAGCTCGACGATCCGGGTGACGAAGGATTCGTTGACATAGAGTGCCTTGCGCCCGCTTTCCGGGTGGACGAGCACGACCGGATGCACCTGCTGGCGGGCATTGCGCGCGGTATAGGACTGCTCGAAGGCGCCACCCAATTCGCGCATGCGCTCGACGGTGGGATCCACCGAATGCACGGCGGTGAGACCGTCGAGCATGCGCTGCATCGGCTCACTCAGTGCGTCCCAGGCAGCATACATGCTCGACCAGCAGGTGTCGCCGCCGAAAGGGGGAACCTCGACCGCGCGCAGCGCGGTGGCGATCGGCGGCTTCGCCAAGGAGGTGGTGTCCGAATGCCAGACGGCGGTGCCGTGGCGCGACTTGCTCATGTCGCCGATCATGACGTCCTTGGCGGTGTCATTTTCGGTGCCCGTCGACTCTTCCTTCAGCGGCACTCCGAAGCATTCCATGAAGCGCCAGTACTGGTCAGCGTCGATGTCCTGTCCGCGAAAGAAGATCACGCCATGATCGAGCAACAGCTGCCGTAACGCGCCAACGGTCTCCGCCGGCAAGGTCTCGCGAAGGTCGATCCCGCCGATGGCAGCGCCGATGTTGCCCGTGATCCGATGGACGGAAATGTCGGTTGCGGCATTCATAACAGGCGTTTTCCTTCTGCTGGAGCTTCGGTCTCGATGGTCATGCCGGATGGGCGGCCCAAGGCAGGCGGCGCGTCGACGATGCGATATCTTCGCGCCAAAAGCATCCTCTCCCTATCGAGGACCTCAGGGGCCTCTTTGATGCGAGTTTCGGCTTGTCCCGCCTTTGCGTCCAATGCATTTTGTGAAGATCCGTGATGAGGACAGGTAATATGGATCTTCGCAAACTGCGGCACGCCGTCGCGCTCGCCCGGCATCTCAATTTCACCAAGGCCGCCGATGCGTTGAATCTCACGCAGTCGGCGCTTTCCCGCAGCATCCAGTCGTTGGAGGAAGAATGCCAGCTCCGGCTGTTCGACCGGAACCGCAACGTCGTGGCGATCACCGCAACCGGCCGGGAGTTCATTCGTCACGCGCAGCTGTTGCTCGGCAAGGAAGCGGAACTGCTCGATATGATCAGCCATGCCGCGCGGGGCGATGGCGGCAACGTCGCGCTGGGCATGGCCCCCTTGGCCGCGCGGACGCTTCTGGCACCGCTCATGATCGATACAATCGACAATCCCGGATTTCGGGCCACCGTCACGATCGGCACGCCCAAGAAGCTGCTGCCGATGTTGCTCGACGAAAGCCTCCATATCTGCGTGTGCACGGGGCGCGAGATCTCTTCCAGCCCACTGTTCGTCAGCGTCCCACTGGCCCAATTCCCGCTGGCTATCGTGGTCCGTGCCGATCATCCGCTAACCCGCTCGCGGAATCTCATGCCGGCAGACCTTGAGCGTTATCCGCTCCTGCGAACGCGCTCGCTCGAACTCAGCGATGACGACGACCACGGATCGGTGCTGGAAGGCCTGCAGAAAGCGCCGTCGCTCACGATTGAGGACTACGATGTTCTGATGAAGATCACCTCGGGAAGCGACGCGGTCTGGCTGACGTCTCCGATCTCGGCGCACGAGGGCATAGCCAATGGCACTCTGGCGGCCATTCCCATTTCCTGGCTTCCTGAAGAGCCATTTGCGCAAATGACCGCATACTACCTGAAGAAGCGGACGCTTTCGCTGACTGCACGCAAAGTCTTGGATAATCTGGTGATGCTCAGCGAAGAGATATTTGGCTCGAAACCGATCGGAAATTGACCGTCCCGTCTTCGCTCCAACCCCCTCCCCCGCTTTGCCGCCAATCATTCCCCAAACTCATTTGAAGCGCCCTCAAAATGCATTGGACACGACCCCGCTCCTGCCGACACACTTCCTGACCGGTCAATGAACCGGAGGAATGGATCGGCGCTTCGGCAGATCGGGAGAGCACAACGTGTCAGAGATTTTCGCAGGTATCCGTGTGATCGACCTGACCCAGGGCATGGCCGGCGGGCTCGTCACCATGATCCTGGCCGACTATGGCGCCGAGGTCGTCCGGCTCGAGCCCCCGGGCGGCGATCCGATGTGGGAGCATCCGGCCTATCTGCTCTGGCAGCGCGGCAAGAAGAGCGTCGCGCCCGATTGGGACAGCGATGCCGGCCGGCAACAGGTGCGGCAATTGCTCGAAGGCGCCGATATGTTCATCGAAAGCCTGCGTCCCGGCGAAGCGGCGCGGCTCGGTCTCGGCTACGATAGTCTGCGCAGGTCCAACCCGGCGCTGATCTACCATTCGCTCGCGCCGTTCGGCCAGACCGGCCCCTACCGCGACTTCCAGCCTTACGATGGGATCGTCAACGCCAAGTCCGGCCGCATGCGCGACCAGGTCGGCTGGCAGCGCAACCGGCCGACGTTCCGCGCGGTCAACGACATCTCCTACCACACCGCCATGTTCACGCTGCAGGCGATCGTGGCCGCGCTGCGGGTGCGCGCGGAAACAGGCCGCGGCCAGAAGCTCGAAGGCTCGCTGCTCTCGGGCGCGTCTGCGCCGAACAACAACTGGCGCCTGTTCGACGGGCAGGAAATTCCCGCGGACCTCTATCCGGGCGAACTGTCGAAGGAGGATGTCGCCCGCGGTATCCTGACCGCCGACCGGCACGAATCCGATCCTCACACCGCGAACCCCAGCCAGATCTGCCTCGAGACCAAGGACGGCCGCTGGATCATGCATTCGCATATCCAGCAGGACCTGTTCGACGCCTGGATCGATGCCATCGGCTTTTCGTGGATCCGCGAAGACGATCGCTTCAAGACTGCGCCGAACCTGCCCAACCACGACGACCGGATCGCGCTCAACCTCCTGATCGTCGAGCGTTTCAAGGAAAAGACCGCGCTCGAATGGCGCGAAATCTACCGGCAGAACCCCGATTGCGCCGGCGAGATCATGCAGACCACGCAGGACGCGCTGCAACACGAGCAGTTCCGGGCCAACGGCCATGTCGTCGAAGTCGACGATCCGCGCGTCGGGCGGATGGAGCAGCTGGGCGCCTTCGCCAAGATGAGCGAGACGCCGGCGCGGATCGCACGGCCGGCACCGCGGCCGGGCGAGCATACCGCAGAGGTCTTCGCCGAGACCCTCCGCCCTGCCCCGCAGATCGTGCCGCGCGGGGGCAACCCGGCACGGCCGCTCGAAGGCATTACCATTCTCGAATGCGCGAGCTGGCTGGCCGCGCCGTTTTCGGGCGCGCTGCTGGCGGATCTCGGCGCGACGGTGATCAAGGTCGAGCCGCTGTCAGGCGATCCCTATCGCCGCATGCCGACCAACGAGAACATGGTCCGCGCCTTCCAGGGCAAGGAGAACATCGGCCTCAATCTCAAGAGCGAGGAAGGGCTGAAGATCTTCTACGAACTGGTGAAGCGCGCCGACGTCGTCATGCATAACTACCGCCCCGGCGTGCCCGACCGGCTCAAGATCGACTACGAGACCCTCAGGGCGATCAAGCCCGACATCGTCTATGTCTACGCCGGCTCCTATGGTTCGATCGGCCCCGACCGCTTCCGCGCCGCCTTCAACCCGACGATGGGTGCCTTTTCCGGCAACTCGGTATTCCAGTCGGGCGAAGGCAACACGCCCAAGGGCGACCAGTCGCCCGATCCAATCGCCGGCAGCGGCGTAGGCACGGGCATCATGCTCGGCCTCGCGGCAAAGGTGCTGACCGGCAAGGGCCAGTATATCGAGACGTCGATGATGACGTCCAACGTCTACTGCAACTCGGACGATGCCTTCAACTATGCCGGCAAGCCGCCGCGCCGCGTGCCGGGCAAGCACCAGTTGGGCCTGGAGGCGACCTATCGCCTCTACAACACCGCGGACGGCTGGATCTTTATCGCGGCGCAGTTCGACGGCGAGTTCCGCGCGCTGGTCACAGCGCTGGGCCGCGACGATCTGGCGGCCGACGAGCGCTTCGCAAGCTGGAAGTCGCGCATCGCCAACAGCGCGGCGCTGGAAGCGGAATTGGACCCGATCTTCCGCACGCGCACCGCGGACGAATGGGAAGCCCTGCTGCAGCCGCAGGACATCGGCTGCGTCCGCGCCGACAAGGCCTCGCACGTCCGCTTCCTGCATTCCGACCCGCAATCCGCGGCGATGAGCTTCATGGTCATGACGCAGAGCCCCGAATTCGCCGACAAGGCACCCGGCGGCCGCTACTGGCGTCATGCGCCGGTGGTGAATTTCTCGGACACGCCTTGCGAGGCAGGCAAGCCCTACGAAGGCCCCGGCCATCATACGCGGCTCGTCCTGCGCCGGCTCGGCTACGATGACGCCGCGATCGACCGCCTGGCGCAAGACCGCGTCGTCGGCCTCGCCAAGACAGTCGCCCGCGAGACGGCGTAGGTGGTGCGCTTGCGCCTCACTCCAGCAGCATCGCGGTCAGTTCGTCAGGCGTACTGAGAAACGGCAGATGCCCGGTATCGAGTTCGCGCCAATCTGACCGGAGGCGTTCGGCCGCGCGGCGCTGATGCGGCTCGCCCGGATTGGGACTGCGGCTGCAGCAGATTGTCGTCGCGGGCCACTCGTGCTGCCAGAAGCCGCAGTCTTCCATGATCCCGTTCATGGTGTCGTAGGGCTGGCGGGTCTGGCGCTCGCGCTCCCAGGCCTGGACCTGCGGCGAGACACCGTAGTCGCCGTCCGGCTGTTGCCGGATCTCCACCCCGAGCCCGTCGGACGACTCATAGGGCTCGTCCTTGTGCGGATCGTTCGGCCAGGCGTATTTCAGGCGTTCGCCCGGAAACAGCACGACCGCGTCGACGAAGGTGATGTGCGCGATGCGGTCACGCATCAGCGAAGCCATGGTAATTGCCACATTCCCGCCGTTGCTGGTGGCCACGAGGTGCACGTCCCGCAGATCCTCCATGCGCAGGAACTCCGCCAATTCGCGAGCCTGACTACCGATAGTAATTCCGGGCCGCAGCGAACCGCTGCGCTCACCGCAGCCGTCGAGCGACGGATGATAGACCGTGTGTCCGGCCGCGTTCAAACGGTCGGCTACCGGTTTCCAGATCCAGCCGCCCTTGAAGCAGCCGTGAATGAGAACATAGGTGCGTTTGCTCAATTACTTACCCTTTCCTCAAAGAGGACGTGCAGTGCTTGCGGACTGCGAAACGAAGCGCCCGTCACGACGGGCACGGGATAGGCGGGATTGAGGCGGAGATTGCCCAGCTCCGAGAGGATCACGTCCAGCCCGACATGCATTTCCATTCGCGCGAGCGGCTGTCCCAGACATTGGTGTGGGCCAAGTCCGAAGGCGATGTGACGCCTGTCAGTTCGATCGACGTCGAATATCTCGGGATCGGAATGTTCACCTTCATCCCGGTTGGCGGAGTTCGTCACGACGAGCAACGCCGAACCGGCGGAAACGGGGCATCCTTCAACCATTGCATCGCGTGTGGCAACGCGACTGACCATTGAGTTGGACACGTCCCACCGCAGCGTTTCTTCGATCACGGCGGCAAGTAGGGTTCGGTCGCTCCTGACCCGGTCGACAAGGCCCGGCGTGGACAGGATGGCAAGCAGCGCGGTGCTGGTCGCGCGGAAGGTGCTTTCGGACCCGGCCGGCAGAAGCAAACGCAGAAAACCATAGATTTCCTCGTCGTCGAGCCGTTCGCCGTCGATCGTGGAGTGGACGATGTCGCTGATCAGGTCGTCGCCCGGCGCGGCGCGGCGCTGCTCGACCAAAGGTTCCAGATAGGCCCGCATCTGTCCTGCGGCAGCCCGGCCCGTGGCCTCGTCCAGCATGCCGCGGTGGATGTCCTTGGCCCATTGCAGAAAGCGGGGGCTGTCCACGGCCGGTATCGCGCACATGCCGCAAATAACCTGAACCGGGAAACGGCTAATCACCTCTTCGATCAGTTCGGCACGGCCGGCCGCGGCAATCTCCGCGCAGAGCTCGGTAATGATCGGCCGGATCAGCTCCCGCTCCCACCGCGCAATCTGTGACGTTCGGAACGCGTGGGAAATGAGCAGGCGCCGCGAGCAATGACGCTCGCCATCCATCGCCAGGATCATGGGGCCCATGAAACGGCCGGTATGCTCGCCATTTATCGACGACGAGAAGGTTTCGGGATCGAGCAGGACCTGTTTGGCTCCCGCACGCGTGGTCACCAGATAGGTCTGTCGGCCACTTTCGTTCGGGCGGTCGATCGGCGACACGGGACGGGTCGCGCGCAAGCTGCGCCACATCGCGTGGGGCTGCTCGGGATCGAAATGTTGGAGAGCCATCTCCTCGGCCATCTATCCCCTCCCATGCGATAGCCTTGGCTTCGCGCCTATGACCGTCAGTTTCCGATCCCGGCCGGCTTACGTCCAATGCATTTTAAGATGCGCCGTCATGAGGATTGCGTCTGACCATTTCGGATCGTGAAAGCCTCCTATTCCCTGAACTCATGTCGAACCCTGCAAGAATGCATTGGACACGGAAGCGGCGGGATCACACGAACGCATTTGCAAAGAGAGGAGGCCGAAATGAGCAAGTTCAGCCCTCAAGACCGGGCTGACACCGGCGCTCGGACCGCAGCGGCATTGCAGGGCCCCGTCCCGGCCGAGCCGCGTACACCGGTCGAAGCGGCCTGGCGCGACTTCGTCTACGCCGAGGTCTGGACGCGGCCAGGCCTCGACAGGCGTTCGCGCTTCATCATCGCGATCTGCGGAGCGGCCGTCGCGCCGGGACCCGACCGCATCCTCGACGCCTATGTGCGGGGTGCGCTCGCAACCGGAGAATTGAATGTCTCGGAACTGCGCGAGATCGCCCTGCACCTGTCAGGCTATGCCGGCTTTTCGCAGGCCGCGCGGCTCGATGACGCGATCACGCGCATCGTGGCCGACCTGGGCGAGGAAGAGCCCGACCTTGAGCCGCTCCGCGGCGAGAGCTGGACGACTGAAACGCGTCAGGCCGAAAACGACGAAAGCTTCCGCAAAGTGATGACCACTGCCGGTCCGGGACACATCAGCGCGTTCTACGAGGCCGGCGTGATGAACTACTGCTTCGGCGAACTGTGGGCCCGGCCGGGGCTCGACCAACGCAGCCGCAGGCTGGTAACGCTGGTCGCCGCCGCCGATTCCCAAGCGCCGAGCGCCGTGCTGTCCCATACCTATTCGGCCATGGCGAGCGGCGACTTCACCAAGGAGGAGATGCTCGAATTCGTCGAGCAGTTCGCCGTTCACGGCGGTCACACGCGCGGATCGACGATGCAGGCACTGGTCTTGCAGATGGCGGACCGGATCGAGAAGGGTGGGTCCTTCACTATGAGCGTCAAGGACGGGCGCGGCTGAAACGCTGGCAGGCGACGCGCGCTCAAGCCCTCGACAGTTCAAATCCCTCGTAGCCAGCCTTAGTGATCTTATCGCACGTGCTACGATAAAACCCTACGCCACCAAGGTAAGGCATGAACTTCCGCGGCTTGCCGGGAACGTTGGCGCCCAGATACCACGAATCTGCCCGCGGATAGAGCGTGCCCAAAGCTACGCTCTGGACATGTTCCACCCACTCGCGCTCATAGATGCGATCGGCCTCGATGGAAGCTATCTCCCGGTCCCTGAGATAGATCATGCAATCCGCGATCCAGTCGACATGCTGTTCGATTGACTTGACCATGGCGCTGAGCGGACCGGGACTACCTGGACCTGTCACGAAGAACAGGTTGGGAAAGCCGGTCGAGGCAAGACCGAGATAGGTTTCCGGCCCGTCTGCCCATTTCTCGCGCAGCGTGACGCCGCCGCGGCCGGTGATGTCGATCCGCGCGGCGGCACCGGTGAGCGCGTCGAAGCCGGTCGCGAAGATTACTGCGTCGAAGGCGAGCTCGCCCTCGCTGGTCTCGATCCCCGCCGGCGTCATGCGCTGGATCGGCGTCTCGCGCAGATCGACCAGGCGGACATGATCGCGGTTGAACATCTCGTAATAGCCGCGGCCAAGGCAGGGTCTTTTGGTCGCGAAAGGATAGCTGCGCGGGGTTAGCTTCTCGGCCACCGCCGGATCGTTGACGATCTCTCGGATCTTGCCGCGGACGAATTCGGAGACCGCCTCGTTGGCCGCCTCGTCGGTGAGGATGTCCGAATAGGTCAGGCGCAACGCGAAAAGGTGGCTGTTCTCCCAGGCGTTGCGGAAGGTCTCGGCGCGTTCCTCGGCGCTGACCGATAAGGCCGATTGGGTGGGCAAGTCGTAGGGGATGCCCTGACGCGAATGGCGCGATTTCTCGTGACGCGCGGGCGAAGTCCGGCGAAATTCGTTCATTGCCGCGGCGTCGAGCGCATAGTTGATCATCGGCGCGGTGTAGTTCGGGGTGCGCTGGAAGACCGTCAACTGAGACACTGCATCGACGATCGCGGTCGAGGTCTGCACCCCTGACGAGCCGGTGCCGATCACCGCAACGCGCTGGCCGGAGAAGTCGACGCCTTCCTGCGGCCAGTTGCCGGTATGGTAGCAGGCACCGCGGAAGCTCTCGATCCCGTCGATCTCGGGCGGCTTCGGCACCGAGATCGCACCGCCCGCAAGGATGAAGAAGCGCCCTTCGATCCGCTCGCCGCTGTCAAGGCTGACGTCCCAAAGATTGCGCGCCTCATCGAAGGCCGCAGCGGTAACCCGCGTCTCGAAACGGATTTCCCGACGCAGGTCGAACCGGTCGGCGACATAGTTGAGATAGCGCAGCAGTTCTGGCTGCGAGGGATAGCGTTCGGACCAGTCCCATTCCTCTTCGAGTTCGCGCGAGAAGGAATAGCAATAGTCGAAGCTTTCGACGTCGCAGCGCGCGCCGGGATAGGCGTTCCAGTACCAGGTGCCGCCTACGCTCGGCGCCGCTTCGACCACGCAGACCGAAAAGCCCGCGTCACGCAGTCGTTTGATCAGGTAGAGCCCGGAAAAGCCGGCGCCGACGACAACCGCATCGTAGATGGCCATGGCTTCAGGCCGGAACCTTGCTCGGCGCCCGGATCGGCTCCTCGCCCGCCAGCTTGACCCGGTGCAGTTCGCGGCCGCAGGTTAGGTCGAACGGCACGACGCGGTGCATTGTGCCGGTGTTATCCCAGATCAGCACGTCGCCGACCTGCCACTCGTGGCGGTAGACATATTCGGGCCGCTCGGCGAGGTTCAGCAGCTTGCGGATCAGCGCGTCGCTCTCGTCCTTGGGGAGCCCCGGAATCGTGCGGATGGTTTCGCCCAGCAGCAGCGACTTGCGGCCGGTGCGGTGATGCCAGACCAGCGGATGGGTCGTCGCGGGGATCGCGCCCTCGCCCCAGAGCGAAAGCTGCCAGTCGGTCGGGTTCGGGAAGGCCTTGCGCTGGATGGTCTCCTGCGAGTGGACGCCCTGCAGCGTATCGAGGAAGTCGCGCTCATCCTCGGGAAGATCGTCGTAGATCGCGTAGGTATTGGCGAATTCGGTCTGGCCGCCTTCGGGCGCGACCGTCCGCGCGCGAAGGACCGAGGCGAGCGCCGGGTATTCCATGTAGGTGTCGTCGAAATGGAAGAAGTAGGTGCCTTCCGTGTACTCGGCGAAGATCGGGCTTTTCGTCTTGTCCGAAGAGACCTTGGTGATGTCGGTGCCATGCTCGTTGCGCGGCGTGCCGAGCGTCTTGGCGAACTGGAGCTGTTCCTCGTCGCTCAGGTCGTAGCCGCGGAACAACAGAACGCCGCGTTGTTCGAGCAGCGCCCGAATGTCGCCGGCGATCGAACCGTCGAGCAAGGTCTCGCGGTCCGTACGGACCTGGGTGCCGATGGCCGGTGTCAGGTCAACCGTGCTGAAAGTCATGCGTCCTGCTCCTGCGGCTCGAACACCAGGCCGGCGAGATCGCCCTGCTCGCGCCATTCGCGGATGAGCTGGTCGAAGGCCTCGTAGCCCGGTCCATAGGGTTCGCCGAAGATCGTATAGCGGGTCACCGCCAGGCCTTCGTTGTTGTTGTAGCCCGGCGTGCAGGCTTCCCAGAACTGCGTGTCGAGCATCAGGTTCTCGCGGATCGTCTTGACCCAGGCCGCTTCGGCTTCGGCGGTCGGCTCCACCGTCGCGGCGCCGCGCTTCAGGGCCTGGCTCAGCATGTAGGCGATATGCCGGCCCTGCTGGTCGTACATCAGCGTGGTCGAGCCCGAGACCCCGCCCTGCAGCCAGCCGGTGAAGAACAGCCCGGGGAAATTGTGCACGGTCATGCCGTGCAAAGTGCGGAAGCCGTCCTTCCAATGATCGTAGATCGACAGGCCATCGCGCCCCTCGATCACGTCGATGCCATAGCGGCGGCGCATGTCGGTGGTGGTCTCGAAGCCGCTGGCGTAGATGATGCAGTCGACCTCGTATTCGATCCCGTTCGCGACGATGCCGTTTTCGGTCATGCGCTCGATGCCCTTGGTCTCGGACACGTCGACCAGGCTCACGTTGGGCCGGTTGAATGCCGGCAGGTACTCGTCGTTGAAGCATGGCCGCTTGCACAGGAAGCGGTACCAGGGCTTGAGCATCTCGGCCGTCGCGGGGTCCTCGATCGTGTCATCCACGCGCTTGCGGATGCGTTCCATCGCGCGGTAGTCCTCGACCTCGCGCAGCGCCATCAGCTCGTCGAGCTGCATCTCGGGCCAGCCCGCGGCTTCACGCGCCGCCTGGATGTTGCGGTTGAGCTCGCTCCAGCCGTCGCAGATCAGGTCGACGTCGTCCTTGGCGAAGACCTCGTTGATCGCCGTGTGGAAGTTCCGCATCCGCGCCGCCTGCCAGCCCGGTTGCTGGCGCTTGGCCCATTCGGGGTCGGTCGGCATGTTGCCGCGCTCGTCGATGTAGGACGGCGTGCGCTGGAAGACGGTAAGGTGCTTAACGTATTTGGCCAGCGCCGGCACGCATTGCACCGCCGTGGCGCCGGTGCCGATGATCGCCACCCTCTTGTCGGCGAGCCTGTCCATCACCGGGTTCTTCCAGTCGCCGCCGGTATAGTCGTAGTCCCAGCGCGTGGTGTGGAAGCTGTGGCCCTTGAAATGCTCGATCCCGGGGACGCCGGGGAGCTTTGGCCGGTTCAATGGCCCCGGGCACATGACGATATAACGTGCGCGGATGTCGTCGCCTTTGTCAGTGCCGACATGCCAGCGCCCCAGCTCGGCGTCCCAGCGCAACGCATTGACCACCGTGCCGAACAGCGCGTGTTCGTATAGGCCGAAATACGTGCCGATCTTCTGACAATATTCGAAGATCTCGGTGCCGTAGGAATAGCGATCCTTCGGCATGTAATCCATTTCCTCCAGCAGCGGCATGTAGGAATAGGATTCGACGTCGCACTGCACGCCCGGATAGCGGTTCCAGTACCAGGTGCCGCCGAAGTCGCCGCCGCGGTCGATGATGCGGATGTTATCGACGCCTGCCTCTTTCAGCCGGCCGGCGGCGATCAGCCCGGCGAAGCCGCCGCCCAGCACGACGACGTCGATCTCGTCGGCCAGCGGCGCGCGCTCGGGAATCGGCTCGTAAGTATCGAATTCGAGGAACGCGTTCAGCTCGCCCGTGACCTCGATATATTGCGCGAAGCCTTCGGGGCGGCGGCGCTTTTCGGCTTCCTGGCGGTACTTTTCACGCAACGACGCCAGATCGATATCCGGCGTGTCGGTCGGCCTGCAGTTCATCATCTCACCGGGTCCGGGTTTTTGATTTAGGCGAACACGTTGTCATATTGGACGACACGATGTCCATTAAATTCTTGCATCGCGACGCCGCCCGGATCATTGTCCGCAGCGGGAGAGACATCGTCATGTTCAAGGTCATCTGGCTGTTGAAGCGCAAGCCGGGCATCACGCTCGACCAGTTCCGCGATCACTATGAAAACAGCCACGCGGTGCTCGGCCAGACCCATTTCGGCCATCTGCTGCTGTCCTATACGCGCAACTACAACGTGCGGGTGGACTTGCCCGAGAATGCCGATCCGATCGCCCGCGCCATCGCGTCGAAGCAGTCGGACCATGACTGCGTGACCGAATGGGTTCTGCGCGACGACCAGGCTCTGACCGAGGTCTTCGAGCTGCTGTTCGACCCGGTCATCGGCAAGCTGTTCCATGACGACGAGGAGCATTTCCTCGACCGCGATTCCGTGCGTCTCGTCGTCTGCGACGTGCATGCCAACCGGCCCGGCGACGGGAAAGAGGCAACCGCCCAACTTCAGGATAAACAATGACAGGCAATCCCAACCTCGCCATCCAGGAACGGTTCGTCACCGCCGTGTTCGCCGGTGACGCGGAAACGATCAGAGCGCTATGCGCCCCCCGAGTTCGAACTGAACGAAGGTTCGGGCCTGCCCTTCGCCGGTACCTACCGCGGCGCCGACGGCTTCCTCGAATTTCTTGGGCTCTTCAACGACACCTTCGACATCGAGCAGATGGCGCCCGTCAGGACCTTCATCACCGATGATCCCGACTGGCTGATCGGCGAACTGAACCTGCGCGCGACGCTGCGCGAGGGCGGCGAGCTGTTCGAAACTTCGCTGCTCGAGATGTGGCAATTCAAGAACGGCCAGGTGGTCAGCATCAAGCCGCACTATTTCAACGCCGTCCGATAGAGGCGGGTGGGAGAGAACGATGCCGGACTATGTCGAACGCACAGCCTACTACGCAGAGGCACCCCTGGCCCTGGTCATCGGCTGCGGCGGCCTGGGCACCTCGATCGCTCGCGCGCTCGGCCGGCGCCACGCCTTGCTGATTGTCGATCTCGACGGTGGACGGTTGGCTCAGACCGTCGCGACGCTGACTCACGACGGCTATACCGTCGCGGGACACCGGTGCGACATCACCGATCCCGCACAGACGAAGGCGCTCGGTGAGGTGCTCGCCAAAAGCCCCGGCATTCGCGCCCTGGCCCATGTAGCGGCAGTCGGCATGTCGATCGGCGACTGGCGCAAGATGATGGCGGTCGATCTCGTCGGCGCGCATCTGGTTGCCGAAGCGGCTGGCCCGCACATGGTGAGCGGCGGCGCGGCGGTCTTCATCTCGTCGCTGGCGAGCTACCTGCCGGCACGCGATGCGAAGCTCGAAGCGCTTCTGGCCGAACCGCAACGACAAGGTTTCCTCACGGCCCTCGCTGACCTCCACGGCAAGGAGCCCGATTTCGACTGGACCTACAACTACGCCAAGCTCGGCGTGAACATGCTGGCCGAGCGACTGGCGGTCGAATGGGGGCCGCGGCAGGTGCGCGCCGTCTCGCTGTCCCCGGGCATGATCGATTCGCCGATGGCGCGTGCCGAGGGCCCTACCCTGCCCAGCCACGACGGTACCGAAACCCGCGTCTCGCGCGGCGACAAGGCGCGCGAGATCCCGCTCGGCCGGCAAGGCTCGATGATCGAGATCACCAATGTCGTGGACTTCCTCGTCTCCGATGGGGCGAGCTTCCTCAACGGCATCGACATCCCGGTCGACGGCGGCCACCGCGCGGCCTGGCGGGCCAAGGGCGTGATCGACCGGTGAGCGACGGTTTCCAACCCGAGGGGCCGCTGGACCCGGTCGCCGCGCAGATCGCCGCCTTCTTCGCCGCCGATCCGGGCTGGCAGGAGATGACCTCCCGCCCAATCGCCGAAACCCGTGCCGCGATCCGCGCGGCGACGCCCGTCACCGGCCAGCCCGAGATGGAGTGCGTCGAGGATTTCCGCATTCCGGTGTCTGGCGGCGAAATCGGTTTGCGCCTCTATCGTCCGGGACCGCACCCATCGGCCATCATCGTCTGGGCACACGGCGGGGGCTTCGCGCTCGGCAGCATTGCCGAAATCGACAACTTCGCCCGCGTACTGGCCAAGGAAAGTGGCTGTGCAGTCGCCTCGGTCGAGTACCGGCTCGCGCCGGAACATCCGTTCCCGACCGCCGTGAACGACCTGTTGCGCGCCGCGAGTTGGGTCTGCGATCGGGTCGTCGCCCTGGCCGGCGATAAAGTGCCGATCATCCTCGGCGGCGACAGTGCGGGGGCGAACCTGGCCACGGTCGTGACCCGCAAACTGCACGAGACCACAGCCTGCAAGATAGCCGGCAATGTTCTGGCCTATCCCAATACCGATACCCCCGAAACACCGTCGCTCCGCCGGTTCGAAGCACCTTTCCTCGGCCTTCGAGAAATCGAGTTTTTCCTCGGCCTCTATGTCCCCGATACCTCGCTGCATCGGCATCCCGATTTCGCGCCGCTGTATGCGCCCGGCCTCGAACTGTTGCCGCCGACGCTGATCATCACAGCCGAGCACGACCTCCTCACGGAACAAGCCGAGGCTTACGGGCAAGTCCTGGCGGCGCGCGGCGTGCGGGTATCGATCATCCGCCATCCGGGCATGATCCACGGCTTCGTGACGATGGACGCTTTCTTTGCCGGTGCAGCCGGACTAGCGATGCGGCAGATCAGCCACTTCGTCCGAGGTCTCGGCAATCCATGAGCGAACGCCGCGACCGGGCACCGTCGGTCAAATACCAGACCCCGCTGCGCGAGGCCCAGCGGGACCTGACCCGTAGCCGGATCGTCAATGCCGCGCGCAACCTCTTCTACGATCAGCACTTCGACACGGCGACAATGGACGAGATCGCCGTGGCCGCCGGTCTGCGGCGATCGACCTTGTATCTCCACTACAAGGACAAGTCCGAGATCCTGCTGGAAGTCATCACCGAGTATGGCGCCAAAGCGAAGAACATGCTGGCAACCATGCCAGGGCCAGATCCCACCCTGGCGCAGATGGAAAGCTGGGTCCGCAAGGTCGCGCGGTTCATTGCCAAGGAGCGGGTTCCCCTATCGATCATCGTCGAGGTTCGCCGCAAGCACGCCCATGCCGCGACGCTCGATGTCCTGACCAACGAACTTCTCGACAGCATGGGCGCGAACAACGCGCCATTCCGCGATATCGGCAATGCCAAGGCCGATGCGGCGCGACGAGCTCGCGCGCTGATGTTGCTCCAGGAACTGACCTACGCGTGCGAAATCCACCTCGAAGACACCTCGGATGCCTGCGGGCGGGAGCTGCTGCTCGTCGCAGCCAAGGATCTGCATACGTTTCTGATTACCAGCAAGCGCACTGCCGCCGCATCATAGTGTGGCGCCGGCCTATTGCTCGAATTCGATAGGCAAGGTCCGGATGCCCCAGGCGCCTGCGCGAAAAGGCCTCCAGGTAACCTCACCCGCAAGGCGCGGACGAGCGAGCCGCTGGGCGACGAGGTGCAGTCCTTCCTCCATTTGCGCCATGGCGAGATACTGGCCGAGGCAGATGTGCGTGCCGCGCCCGAAGGCGAGGTGGCGTGGCTGCTGCTCTCGATCGGGATCGAATACCATGGGATCGCGATAGGCGGCGGGATCGCGGCCGGACAGCGCGATGGCAAAGCAAATGTAGGTGCCCTTGGGGAAGCGGATGCCTTCGTACTCGACGTCCTCGAACAGCGTCCGGCTGGGCGAGACGACCGAGGTATGGCGCAGCGATTCCTGGATCACGCGGCGGCAGTATTCGGGCTCGCGGGCACAGCGTTCGAGCAGGTTGGGACGATCGAGCAGCGCGTACATCGTCAGGGTCAGCTCGTTCTTCGAAGTGTCGAAGCCGGCGAGTAGCAGCGTGATAAGGAGATCGCGCAACTCGTCGGCGTCGAGCCGTCCGACCTCCTTCGCCTCGATCAGCGCATCGAGCAGCAGGTCGTCCTCACGCGGCCCGCTGGCCTCGCGCTCGGCGATGAGATCGGCGGCGAAGCGGCGCAGCAGGTCGTAGGCCCTGGCGATGTCCAGGAAGATACCGCGATCCATCGTCATGCAGGCCATCTGCAGGTCCAGCGCATCGCGGATCTCGCGCACCGGGCCGGAATCGACCCCGAGCAGGCCGCACATCACCGTGATCGGGAAGTAGGAGGCGAAATCGGCAAAGTCGAAGGCGCCGCGCGGTGCCCATTCGTCGAGCAGTTCGCCGATCACCTGGCGCATCAGCGGCCGCGTGCGGTTGGCGTGGCGCGGGGTGAATGCCGCGGCAACGCTGGCACGCAGGCGGTCGTGGCGCGGCCCTGAATTGGTCGCGATCTGGTCGCGCATGAAGCGGCCCCAATCGGTCTCTTCGGCGCCGTAGTATTCGACGAGGCCCGAGAAGTGCGGCCCCATCCTGTCGTCGCGGTAGAGCAGTTCGCGCGTCGCCTCGAGCCCGTGAACGACGTAGCCCTTGCTGAATTTCGCCAGCCACGGATGCCGCACCCGCGCCGGCTCGAGAAAACGCATCGGATCGGCGGAAAATTCCGCGCTTTCGATCGGCAGTTCGGGCAGATCGAGATCGGAAACCAGCATCGCTAGATCGACGCGAACAGCGCGTAGCTGCGGTCGCCGGCCCCCCGCCTCACCCTTCATCGTCACCGTCGTGCCCATCGGCCCCGGCTTGATCCCGCCGCCGTCGTCGTATTCGCGGTACCATTCGAACAGGATTGTCTTCTCGATGATGCGCCATTCGTCATCGCGCTTCTCGAAGCGGTCGAGATAGCGGCCGCAGATGATCAGGTCGCCGGGCGGCACCTCGCCGCGGCCGTCGCCGTGGGCGACGTGGTAGCCGTAGAAGCACGATTCCGAGGCCGCGCGGTCGCCGTCGATGCGGATCACGCTGTTGGTGATCAGGTGCATCATCCGGTCCCAGTTCTTCAGGCCCGCGGGCACCGAGAAGCCGATGAAGTCCGCGGGCGGGCCCGAGAACAGCTCGCCGACGATCCGCGCGTCTGGCCAGAACACCTCGCCCAGCAATTCGGCGTCGCCGCGGTCGATACCCCGGCTGTAGAGGTACATACAGTCGGTGATTGCCTGCCGGTCGGCCGCCTCGGCGCGAAACTTGGCTACTTTCTCGATCATTCCGTCCCCCGAACTGGCTTTACGCCTAGCATATTAGTGAGCGTGCCGGGGGCAAGGGTCCAGGGTCTCGACCGGGTGCGACAGCGCGTGAACAATTGCCGCCACCCCGCCGAAGCGGATAGCATCGCGAATCAAACGAACGAAAAGAACGGGACGAGGGACCATGGCCGCCGCGAGCAGCTATTTCTTCAAGATCGACGGCCCGCTGCTGGCGCCGCCGCCGCACGGCACGATGAAAGCCTGCGGCTTCGTCGAGGGCGTCGGCAACCTCGTCGGCCGTCATGGCGGGCGGCTGGAGCCGGTGATCGAGCGCCACGGCATCGACCCGCTCGCCGCGCACGACCCCGACTATGCGATCCGCTGCACCAGCGCCGCCGCGATCCTCGACGATTGCAGCCGCGCCTTCGACGACCCGCTGTTCGGCCTGCGGCTCGGCGAAAGCCTGCAGCCGGAGGTCTATGGCGCGCTCACCTCCTATGCCCGCGTCGCGCCCGACATGCGCCAGGCGATCAGGGTCCTGCTCGAATTCATGCCGGTGATCTACTGCCCCGGCGCCGACGTGGAATTCGTCGCCGGCAGGGAGACCGCCGAATTTCGCTGGCGGTCCAATGCCGATTTTGCCTGCGACGAGCAGGCCAACTATCTCGGTCAGTCGCAGGTGCTGCGTTTTCTCCAGGGGCTCGCCGGACCCGGCTTCCGGCCGAGCGCGGTCGCAGTCACCTCGCAGCCTTCGCGCCGCGACATCGAGGTGATGGAGCGTTTCTTCGGGTGCAAGGTCCGCGGCGGCGCCGCGGCCAACCTGATCGCCTTCCCCGCGGCCCTGCTCGACGCACGCAACACCGCGGCCAATCCCATCCTCTTCGGCCTGCTCGGCAGCTATTTCGACCAGGTCCGCCGTTCGGCCGAAGGGAGCTTCATCGACGAGGTCCGTGCTTTCGCCCGGGCAACGCTCGCCACCGGCCACTGCACGATCGAGCGCTGCGCGGTGAAGCTCGAAGCCTCTGCGCGGACGATCCAACGGCGGCTGATCGAGCAGGGAATGCGCTTCTCCGAGATCGTCGAGGAGGAGCGGATCGAGGCGGCCAAGCGCGCGCTCGGCGCGACCGGCCATTCGCTCGCCGACATCGCACTGGGCCTCGGCTATTCCGACCAGAGCAGCTTCGGCCGGGCCTTCAAGCGCTGGACCGGAGCGACGCCGCAGGCCTTTCGTGCCGCCCCGTCCCGTTTTGTATAGCCCCTGTCGCGAACGGAAGAGACCTCCGGCGCGCGCCGGGCGATCCCTCGCCACGATGGGAGGGACCGATGGACGCTGCTGACGCAATCGCGCTCGAGGATGCGACGCTCGCCGACGAGGCCGTGCTGCAGAACCCGTTCCCCTTCTATGCCCGCATGCGCGAAGAGGATCCGGTCCACTACGACAAGACGCTCCATGCCTGGCTGGTCGCGCGCTACGCCGACGTGCGCACGGTGCTGCTCGATGCCGATACCTTCTCCATGGAGCGCGGCTGGAGCACCAACTATGCGCACGGCTTCCTCGAAGAATTCGTGGAGATCCTGGAGCGTGATGGCGGCGGCTTCTTTCCCGACGTGATCATGACCGACCCGCCGCGGCATACCCGCGTGCGCAAGCTGATGGAGCAGGCCTTCACCGCGCACCGGGTCAAGGCGCTCGAAGCCGCGATCACCGAGCGTGTCGTGCGCTTCCTCGATGCCCTGCCGCCAGCGGGCACCATCGACGGAATCAACGATCTCGCGCTGCCGCTGACGATCGACATCCTCGCCGAGCAGCTCGGCATTCCGCATGAATACCAGACCAAGATCGAACGCTGGACCCTCGCTTTGTCCGCCCAGGTCGGGCGCATGCAGAACCGCGAGGAAATGCAGCAGAACGCCGCCGACATCTGCGAAATGCAGCAATATATCATCGCGATGATCGAAGAACGGCGGCAGGCACCGGGCAACGACCTCGTCTCCGATCTCGTCCACGCGCGCAATCCGAGCGAGGACCGTCCGGTGCTCGATTTCGCCGAGCTGGTCGCCTGCACCCGCGCGCTGATCGGCGGTGGCAGCGAGACCACGGCCAACGGCATCGCCGGGCTGTTGCTGATGATCGCGACGCGTCCCGATGCGGCGGCGCGTCTGTTCGCGGATCTGGAAGACAGCCGCACGGTCAACCGCTTCGTCGAGGAGGCGCTGCGCCTGTTACCGCCGCCGCGCGCGCTCTCGCGGGTGGCGACGCGCGATACCGAGCTCGGCGGCGTGGCGATCCCGGAGAACGGCCAGGTCCTGATCATGTTCGCTTCGGCCAACCGCGACCAGCGCCAGTTCCCCGAACCCGAGGCGTTCGACATCGACCGGCCCAACCTGATCGGCCACGTTACCTTCGGTGCGGGCATCCACCGCTGCGTCGGGCTGGCGCTGGCGCGGATGGAGATGGCGGTGGTCGCGCGCGAGGTGTCGCGGCATCTCGACATCGGCCTCGCGGTTCCGCTCGAGGACATCGCCTACATCCCCTCCACGTCCAACCATTCGATGCAGCGCCTGCCACTGACCTACCGGAAAAGGGAAGCCGCATGACCCGGCAGATCATCCTCCACCAGCTGTGCGCCACGGGCGTCGACCCGGCCGACTTCGTCCGCATCGCGGCGGACAACGACTGCCGGAACGTCACCATGTTCGCCAACAACGGCAACAGCACCCTGCCCAATTCGAACACCGGACTCAGCTATCCGACGACGATCACGGCCGAGTCCAAGGCGGAGGTGCGGCGCGCGCTGGCCGATGGCGGGGTCGCGCTCGACGGCGTCGAGTTCTTCCCGATCACCGCCGAAGTGGACTTCGAGCTCTACAAACCCGCAGTCGCGCTGGGGGCCGAACTCGGCGCAAGGCGCGCCGTCGGCCACGTCTTCATCCTCGACGATGCGCTGGTGGTCGATCGGCTCGGCGAATTCTGCGATCTCGCCGAAAGTTTCGGCCTGAAATTCACCTCAGAGTTCTGCCCGATGACGGCCGGCAATCCGTCGCTGGCGCGGGCAAAGTGGCTCATCGACCAAGTGGGGCGCGAGAGCTTCGCCATCGGCGTCGACATGCTCCATGCCGTCCGCAGCGGCGTGACGGCGGCGGACCTCGCCGCGCTCGACCCGCGCTATTTCGGCATCGTCCAGATCTGCGACCACATCGGCACGCACCAGTCCGGCGATTACATCAAGGAAGTGCACAACCGCGAGGTTCCGGGACAGGGCGGCCTGCCGCTCCACGAGCTGCTGAACGCCGTGCCCGCGACGATGGCGATCGAGGCGGAAGTGCCCGCCGCGCATCGCCGCGCCGCCGGCGTCACCGCGGCCGAGCATGTGCGCGACGTGCTGGCCGGGACACGCGCCGTGGTCGCCGGCCTGACGCCGAGACGCTAGGAGAAGCGGCATGGCGAACGAACTGGCAGGCAAGGTGGCGGTGATCACCGGCGGGGCGACCGGGATCGGCCGCGGCATCGTCGAGCTCTTCGCCGAGGAAGGCGCGCGCATCGTAGTCGGCGATGTCGACGAGGCGGCGGGCACCGCGCTCGCCGCAGAGCTTGGCGACAGGGTCCGCTTCCAGCGTACCGACGTGGCCGAACGCGAACAGGTGGGGGCTCTGGTCGACCGCGCCATTTCCGAGTTCGGGGGGCTTCACGCGATGGTCAACAACGCGGCGATCTCGGGCCGGTTCGTCAACCGCTTCCTCGACGACGATCTCGCCGACTTCGACCGCGTCATGCACGTCGACGTCGCGGGCACGATGTACGGCACCCAGTTCGCCGCGCGGCACATGCGCGAGAACGGCGGCGGTTCGATCGTCAACCTCAGTTCGATCGCATCGCTCAATCCCGGCTTCGCGATCGCGATCTACCGGGCGGCGAAGGCGGGCATCAACAATTTCACCCGGTCGATGGCGATCGACCTCGGCGAGTACGGCATCCGCGTCAACGCCATCGCGCCAGGGGCGGTGCCGACGAAGATGGGCAGCTTCGCCGATCCCGCGCTGCCGCCCGAGCAGTCGGCCGAACTGGAACGCCAGCTCGACACGGCCTGGCTCGCCAGCCAGCCGATCAAGCGCCGCGGGGCTCCGCGCGACATCGCCAACGCCGCGCTGTTCTTCGCCAGCGACCGCTCGACCTATGTCACGGGCCAGGTCCTCGGCGTCGACGGCGGCGGCACGGCGGGCGAGATGACCAACCGCAATGCGATGATGACAAGCATCCGAGACGCGTTCTACCGTGACTTGAAAGGCTGAAGGGACGCACCGATGGTCTATCTGCCGAGCCGCAACTACATGCAGATCGCCTGGGTCGTGCCCGATCTCCACGCCGCGATCGAGCACTGGGCGCGGCAGGCCGGCGTCGGGCCGTTCTTCTACTTCGACGATGTCGTCTACGAAAACGCGATCTATCGCGGCGAGCCCTGGCAGCCGGTGAAGTTCCACGCCGCAATCGCGCAGGCCGGGGCGATGCAGATCGAATTGATCGAGCAACTCGAGGAAGGCCCCTCGATGTTCCGTGAACTGGTGCCGCCGGGCCAGAGCCGGCTCCACCACATGTCGACTTATACCGACGACTTCGAGAGCGACCTCGCGCACTACCGCAAGAGCGGCGCGGAGATCGTATTCAGCGGCCTGATGAAGGGCGCGCCGGTCTGCTGGCTCGACACCACCGCCACGCTCGGCTTTCTAACCGAGCTTATCACCGCCAATCCGATCAAGGAGCAGGTCTTCGCGATCTTCAAGGAGGCCGCGGCGAACTGGGACGGTGATGATCCTATCAGGCGGCTTTGAGAGCCGGATCGATCGGACGAATACAAAACCGCAACAACCCGCTCTTGCCCGACCGACTTTGTCGGCGCTACTTGAATTTGGGTACGGCGAGCGCCGCTCTTCCGGCACGAACGCACCGGCGAAAACGCTGGAAAGCCTGTTGCTCAAACAACCTGCTGAAAATCGAAACTTTTCAGCGACAATCGGCCTCCTTTTCCCCTCTTGTGGCCTGCTGACGGAACCGAAGCATTCGATGAGCGTATTACGAATGTAAATACGGGGCTTTGGGAATCCAAAAAAAGCGAGGCTGAATGCGCAAGCCTGTGACTTTCAGGTTCGATCGCGAGTTGCTTGAGCGCGCGCGTCAGCACGCGAATGCCGACAATCGCACCCTCACCAACTACGTCGAAACCGCGATTATTCGCGCACTCGAACATTTCGAGGCCACTGCGCACGAAAGCCGCGTCGCGGAAGGCTGCAATGGAAACAGCATGGGGAGAAACCATTAAGTGACTATCGTTGACGTTCCCGAGAGCGCTTCCGGCGCATTGCTGAAGTCGCCGACGGGCATCAAGGGCCTGGATGATCTCACGCTGGGCGGTCTGCCCAGCGGACGGCCATCGCTTCTGTGCGGCGCAGCCGGCTGCGGCAAGACGCTTTTCGCCATGACCTTCCTCGTGAACGGCGCGACGCGCTACGGCGAGAATGGCGTATTCGTCAGCTTCGAGGAGCGATCGGACGATCTGGTCGACAATGTCGCCTCGCTCGGGTTCGATGTCGGCGAGCTGGTCGAAGAAGGGCGCATCGCCATCGACTATGTCCGGATTGAGCCTGCCGAGATCGAAGTCAGCGGCGAATATGACCTCGAAGCGCTCTTCGTTCGGCTTGGCTACGCGATCGACAAGATCGGCGCAAAGCGGGTCGTGCTCGACACGCTGGAAGCGCTGTTTTCCGGTCTCACCGATCAGGCGGTTCTGCGCGCCGAACTCAGGCGGCTTTTCGCCTGGATCAAGGACAAGGGCGTCACCGCCATCATAACCGCGGAGCGCGGCGAGGGTCAGCTTACCCGCTACGGCATCGAAGAGTATGTGTCGGATTGCGTCATCCTGCTCGACAACCGGGTGCTCGACCAGGTCACCACGCGGCGGCTGCGCGTCGTCAAATACCGCGGCTCGGCCCACGGCACGAACGAGTATCCGTTCCTCATCGACGATCGCGGCATCAGCGTCATGCCGATCACCTCGGCGAGCCTCGAGCACCAGACCTCTTCGGAAGTGGTTCCCACGGGTATCGCCGGCCTCGACAAGATGTTCGGGATCGGTGGCTTCTTCCGCGGATCGAGCGTGCTGATTTCCGGTCTGGCGGGGACCGGCAAGTCGACCTTCAGCGCCGCCTTCGCCAACGCCGTCTGTTCGCGCGGCGAGAAGTGCCTCTACTTCGCCTTCGAGGAATCCCCGGCGCAGATCGTTCGCAACATGCGCTCGGCCGGGATCGATCTGCAGCGCCATGTCGATCAAGGATTGCTGCGTTTCGAGGCCGCACGCCCCAGCCTTTTCGGTCTCGAAATGCATCTCGCGCGGATGAACCGCGACATCGAGGAATTCGCCCCCAGCGCCATCATCGTCGATCCGATCTCCGCATTTCGGGGGGTACCATCGGAAATCCACGCGACCATGCTTAGGCTCGTCGATATTTGCAAGAAGCACGGTGTAACGGCGGTGCTGACCAGCCTGTCGCTTGCGGCCGATCATGTCTCGGAAGCTGACCGCAGCGTATCCTCGCTGATGGACAGCTGGATTTCGCTGACCGATGTCGAGGCCAATGGCGAGCGCAACCGCGTGATGTATGTCCTCAAGTCGCGGGGCATGAAGCATTCGAACCAGATCCGCGAATATCTGCTGACCGACAACGGGATCACGCTCATCGAACCCTACATTGGCCCGAATGGCGTGCTTACGGGGGCCGCTCGACTGGCGCAGGAAGGGTTCGAGCGGGCAGAAGAGCTCGAGCGCCAGCAATTGCTGAATCAACGCCGGCGCGCTCGCGACCGCAAGCGCGAGACGGTCAAGCGGCAGATTGCCGAACTTCAGGCCTCGCTGGATGCTGAAGAAGAGGAGGCTGACCTCGGGTTCAGCCAGGATGATGAACGCGAAGGCTTCATCCAGTCCAACCGCAGCGCCATGGCTGCCAAACGAGGAGTGGGCCAGTGAGCGAGGACGTCGAGACCTCAAGCGATGTGGCCATTCCCGGGCACTACAATTTGCGCCTTTATGTCGCCGGGCAAACGCCCAAATCATTAAGCGCGATCGCCAATCTGAAGTCGATCTGCGAGGAGCACCTCGCGGGACGCTATACGGTCGAGGTCATCGATCTCATCGAGAGTCCACAACTGGCGGCCGGCGACCAGATTCTGGCCGTTCCCACCCTCGTGCGCCGCCTGCCGCCGCCGATAAAGCGCGTCATCGGCAACCTGTCCGACACCGAGCGGGTCCTGGTGGGTCTCGACATCGTGCCTATCGAGGGGACCGAGACATGAGCTGGCCAGCTCCGTCGGAAACCGGGCGCTATGTCCTGCGGCTGTTCGTCACCGGCACCACGAGCCGTTCGCAGCGCGCCATCGCCAACATGCGGAGGATCTGCGAACAGGAACTGGCCGGCAAATACGATCTCGAAATCATCGACGTCTATGAAAAGCCGGAGGCAACCCGCGAACTCCAAGTGGTCGCGACGCCGACCTTGGTCAAAGTGCTTCCCGAGCCTCTCCGCCGGATCATTGGTGACCTCTCGGACAAGGAAAAGGTCCTCGCGGGTCTCAATCTAGCGCCGAGCTCAGCCGGTACGAGTAAGCCCTAGCCGTGACGGCCGCGGACCAGAGCACCCGGATCGCGGAGCTCGAAGGCCTTCTCCAAGAGGCCAACGAAACGCTCGACGCGATCCGTAACGGCGAAGTCGACGCCATCGTCGTGGGCGGTTCCGCAGGCCAGTTTGTCTACACCCTGGAGAACGCCGACCGCCCCTACCGCGTTCTCGTCGAGCAGATGAAAGAGGGTGCCGTCACGCTCAATGAAGACTGCATCATACTCTATGCGAACCGCAGTTTCAGCGAGTTGGTCGACCAACCGAGTGGGCGCCTGATCGGCTCCTGCCTTTACGATCATGTGGTCGACCCCGCGCCGCTCGAAGCCATACTGACAGGCGAACAACCGGAAACCACCGAAGTGACGCTCATCGGAGCCGACGAGCGGCTTACGCCGGCCAACATGTCGATCGTCGAGCTACAGGTGGAAGCCGGTGCACCGCGCATGTTCTGCAGCATCGTCACCGATCTGACCGAGATGCGCCGCGCGGAAGATACGCTTCGCCAGGTCCAAAAGATGGACGCGGTCGGGCAGCTCACGGGCGGCGTCGCACACGATTTCAACAACCTCCTGATGGCGATCTCGAGCAGCCTGGAAATGCTGGAGAAGCGGATTCCACACGACCCGCAGACCAGCCGCCTCATCGAGAATGCGAAGCAGGGCACCCGGCGCGGCGCGGCGCTGACCCAGCGGATGCTCGCGTTCGCGCGCCGGCAGGATCTCAAGGCCGAGCGCGTCGATCTCGCCGCGTTGATCCAGGGAATGACCGAGCTCGTGCAACGGACCTTGGGCCCGACATGGCCTCTCGAGCTGGAATTCGCGGACCCTCTGCCGCCCGTGCTTGCCGACGCCAATCAGCTCGAGATGGCTCTGCTCAACCTGGCCGTGAACGCGCGCGATGCCATGCCCGACGGTGGCCCGATCCGAGTATCCGCGGAACGGGTGGTCGTGGCCGCCGACCAGATCGAAGCACTGGCTCCCGGAACCTTTATTTGCCTTGGCGTGATCGACGAAGGCGAAGGCATGGACGCCGACACCCTGGCGCGCGCGACCGAGCCGTTCTTCACGACGAAGGGTGTGGGCAAAGGCACTGGCCTCGGCCTGTCGATGGTTCACGGCTTGGCAAAGCAACTCGGCGGGACATTCGTCCTGCAAAGCTCCCCGACAGCCGGCACTACTGCGCGTCTTTGGCTTCCCGCGGCCAACAGTATCGACGCCGAATATTCCGAGAGCGTCACGAAACAGACTACGCCCATCGATTCTCGACCACTGAAGATACTCGCGGTCGATGACGACTTTCTTATTCGGATGAATATAGCCGACATGCTCCAGGATATGGGGCACACCGTCTTCGAAGCAGGCTCCGCTGAAGAAGCTTTGGAGACCTTGCAGCTCCAACCAGATGTCGAGCTCCTGATCACCGATCAGGCGATGCCGAACATGACCGGTACCGAATTGATCCAGCGCGTGACCAACGATCGCCCCAGCCTCCCGATCATCCTTGCGACGGGATATGGAGAACTTCCGACGAATTCGCCGAGGGAGATAGTCAAACTCGGCAAGCCGTTCAGTGAGGAAGACCTGGCCGCGGCGATAGCGCGTGCCTTGGCTTCTTCGATGCTCGCGCAGGAACGAGCGGGCTAGTCGCTCGCGATTTTTCCCGAGTAGCTATGCGGCCATGAACGAATGGCGGGTTTCCGGATGGCCCGCACGAAATCTTCGGCACTCTCCACGATCGCCTCCTAGGCCAAGAATTCCTCCACGCTCGACACGAAGCGCGCCCAGGCGGGTTCGGTCGGCATGAGCAGATGATTGCGGCTCTCCAGCACGACGAACTGCGCGTTGCGGATCGTCGAGGCCATCGTGCGACCGGCCGAGAACGGCGCTACCGCGTCGTCGCGGGCATGCAGTACCAGCGTCGGCACCGAAACTTGCGCCATCACGTCGCGCACGTCGATGTCGGAGAATGCTTCGGACAGCCGTATCGCATTGGCCGGCGAAGTGGTCATGCGTTGCAACTCGTTGAACCAGTCCATCTCGACCTGGCTGGCTTCGGGGAAGAACAGGGTGGTGAAGACCTGACGGAAAGCCGGGTTGTTCTGGCCCCAGCCCGTCCGCATCAGCGTGTTCATCGCCTCGCGCCGCTCCTGCTCTCCTGGGATGTTCCGCCGCCGCCAGCGGGCCGCATACCGCGCAGCCGGTCCAGATCGAGCGCAAGCGAACCGCGTTCGACAAGCACGGCCTCGCGATCGGCGAAGGCCGCGGCGCGCGGGATAGAGTTCGAACACAGCCGGCCCGCGGGCCTTCCGGCAACGATCTTCACCGACCAGAAGCGGCTGCGCCAGATCCTGATCAACCTCGTCTCGAACGCGATCAAATACACGCCCGCAGGCTCGGCCTCGCTGCACGTCCACTGGCGCAATCCCGTGGCCGAATTCATCGTCCAGGATACCGGCGTCGGCATCGATCCGACCAGCATCGACCGCATATTCGAGCCGTTCGAGCGGCTGGAGACCGTGCGCGGGCAATCCGGCGTCTGGCTCGGCCTCACCATCACGCGAATGCTGGTCGACATCACTCTCCATACTGCGCGATTTCGTGGAAGGCGAAGGATATCTGTCGGAAGTCGCGGTCAATGGTGAGGAAGCCTTGCTGCTGCTGGGCGCAGTCTCGCCTGACATCATCCTGCTCGACGCCGTGATGCCGGGGCTCGATGGTTTCGAGACCTGCCGGCTGATCAAGGCCCGAGAGGGCGCCGCGCACATTCCCGTGATCTTCATGACCGGCCTTTCGGAGACCGAGCATGTCGTCCAGGGACTCGAAGCAGGCGGAGTCGACTATGTCACCAAGCCGCTGGCGCTCGATGCGCTGGTCGGCGAGCGCCAACGGTCTGGCGATCACCCCCGCAACATCGTCGTGAACAACGCCAAGGTGCCTGCCCAGCTCACAGCGTCGGCGATAGCGTCATAGGCGATACCGGGCATCCCGGCAGGCACATGAGGGTTGGTGAAGCTGTGCGCCACCTTGGCAAACTCGACGATATGGAACTCGGCCTCGGCGGCGCTCAGCTCATTGCGTAGCGCATCGATCGTATCGACGGGGGCATAGGGATCGGCAAGCCCGCAATAGGCGGCAATGACGGGCTTCACGTTACCCTTTTTCGCCCTGTCATGCGTCGTCAGCGAGCCGTGATAGGATACTACCGCCTTCGCGTCCCGGCCGCTGCGCGCCAGTTCGAGCACGCAGGCCCCGCCCATGCAGAAGCCGAAAGCGCCGATCCGCGCGGGGTCAGCGTCAGGCAAAGCCGCGATTGCATCGAACCAGGTGACCACCCGTTCCCGGAAGAACTCGCCGTCTGCCGTGAGCTTCTCATAGGGTCTCAGATCGCCAGGCTGGATGCCGCGGGCGTCGAGCCCGAACATATCGGCGACTACTCCCAGATAGCCGAGTTTGGCCATCGCCTTGGCCTTGTCGCATTCGAACGGCGCGAGTCCCGCTCCGGAATGATAGATGATCACGGTCGGGAAGGGACCTTCGCCCTCCGGCCGGGCAACATAACCCTCGAGGGCATGGCCTCCGTGGTTGAGGGGGATCGGTTGCAAACCTTCCATATATTCCTCTCTTCTCGCGCCTTTCTCCAGCCGCCCCGGAACCTGCGTTCGACACGGTTGGACACCGAGATAGCCCATCGGGCGAGCTGCGACGATCATGCCCCAGACTAAGTCAGCCGTCGAGAAACCTTGCGGATGACACACCCGCCAGCCTGTCTGTCTGCGTCCTTTGACCCTAAACGGACGCCGCCTTGATGGGCAACCAGTCACCTAGGTCATGATCGTGCCCCATGGCGTGGTGTAGGATCGCGGGCGTGGCCACGTCGATCTCCGGCTAAGCCGGATTGATCAGGCTGCCATGCTTGGCAACGTGATGATGGCATTGTCGCTCAATCCCGCGACGCTCTCAAGGCTCATGTAGCGGCAGCGCTGGACCGCCCATTCGTCGTTCTGTTCCAGGAGGATAGCGCCGACGAGGCGGGTTATCGCTTCATCGTTGGGGAAGATTCCGACGACATCGGTCCGCCGCTTGATCTCACCGTTGAGGCGTTCGATGGGGTTGTTGCTGTGAAGCTTGGTGCGATGCTGCGGCGGGAAGGTCATGTAGGCCAGGACGTCCTCTTCGGCGCTGTCCATCAAGGCAGAGAGCTTGGGGACCGAGGGACGAAGCTGGTCTGCAACTGAGCGCCATTGAAGCTTTGCGGCCTCAGGTGTCTCCTGCGCAAAGGCCGTGGCGATGAACGCCGATACGACCCGGCGCCCGCTCTTTCCGGCATGCGCCAGGGCATTGCGCATGAAGTGGACGCGGCAGCGCTGCCAGGTTGCGCTGAACACCTTGGCAATGGACGCCTTGATGCCCTCATGGGCATCGGAGATCACGAGCTTCACGCCGCGCAGGCCTCGGCGAGCCAGGCTACGCAGGAAGTCGGTCCAGAAGGTCTCGGCTTCGGAATGGCCGATCGCCATGCCGAGCACTTCGCGGCGACCGTCACTGTTGACGCCGACGGCGATGATGACGGCGACCGACACAATCCGGCCTGCTCGCCGGACCTTGATGTAAGTCGCATCCATCCAGACGTATGGCCAATCGCCCTCGATGGGCCGCTCGAGGAAGGCTTTCACGCGCCCGTCGATTTCTCCGCAGAGCCGGCTTACCTGGCTCTTCGAGATGCCGCTCATGCCCATGGCCTTGACAAGATCATCGACCGATCGCGTCGAGATTCCCTGGATGTACGCTTCCTGGATGACAGCGGTCAGCGCCTTCTCGGCCATCCGCCGGGGTTCCAGAAATCCGGGGAAGTAACTGCCTTTGCGCAGCTTGGGGATGCGCAGCTCGACCGTGCCCGCCCGGGTCTCCCAGTCGCGATCCCGGTAGCCATTGCGCTGGGCCAGGCGCTCGACGTCCTTCTCGCCGTAAGCGGCCCCGGTCAGGCCGCCGACCTCCATCTCCATTAGTCGCCGCGCGGCAAAGCCGATCATATCGCGCAGAAAATCCGCATCCGGGCTCTTTCCCACCAGCGCCTGCAGGTCCATCATGTCTTCGGTCATCGGAACGTCCTCGTTCAAGTTGAGTGTTGCAACCCAACCTTATCCGAAGATCTCCGATGACCACCCGCGAACCTGACCGGCCGCTACAGCGCTATATGGAAAGCGCGCGTCCGGTCAGCTTCGCTACCCTCGAGCTACACCACCATCCGGGGCACGACCTAGGTCATTGGTGATATGACGAATATTTTCCTCCAGGCCCGAGAAAATCTGCAAGAAGCAGTTGGCATTTTTGGTAGCGGAACAATGCTCCTATCAGCCGACTGCGGAGCAATTCCCCAAATCTTCAAAATTCAATTGTCACGATATCGCGCCAGGGTTTCAGCAATAGCCAGCAGCACTTCGGGGCGGCATTGAACCATCAGGTGGCTGCCCGGCACTTCGATTGCACGGGCGTGAGGATCACGACAGATCGATCCGTTCACGAAGCCGTCGGTCCGACTCCAGATCGCCGTGGCCGGAACGGGTAGCGGCGCCGCGGCTTCGGCTGCACGCGCCTTGACCGAAGCATCGCTGATACGATCGCCGGTCAGCAGTTCGAACGCGCGCCATACGTTGGTGGCCGTCGGAGGCCCGGCATAGGGCGCGCTGACGGTAATGACTTCGCGAACCATGTCGGGGCAGCGATGCGCAATCAGCCGAGCCATAATTCCACCCAGGGACACACCGATCAGCGTTACCGCCTCGCCCGTATCCGAATGAATCGCAGCCACACGAGCGATCAGCCGCTCGGCCTCCGAACCGATCGCGCGCGTGCCGAGGTTTCGCCCGAGTTCCCAGCCGAACACGCGGTAGCCGAGGCGCTGAAGATAGCGCGCCATGACGAAATTCGAACGGTCGGCGTTCGCCAGGCCGGGCAACAGCAATATTGGCCGGCCATCGCCGCGCGAGGCGCGGGCCAGCGCCGGTTGTGCGAGCAGCAGCGACACGATCGTCCATGCCGCGCGCGGCGCCTCTGCAAGAAAGAGCAATTTGGACGGAGGAAGCGCGGAAATGGCGTTCACTGGGGATCCGTCATCGAGCACCGGCTGGTTATGTGAGATAGAGATCGCTACCTATCATAAATCCCTCGATGCCAAGGCTAAAACGGTATCGCGCCGGCGCGATCAACGAAAGATTGCCTTGGAGCCTTAAGAATATCCACGATCTTCCGTCCGCGAGAGCGCGCGGCATTTACGCGGCGCTAACCTGTCTCTCGGTACAAGCACGGCGTGACCCAGCAACAATCTGTAACCGCATCGCTTCCCAAGGAACTGCCCGTGCTGGCAGTACTCGGCCTGACCGATCCCAGCGACGGCGACTGGGCGCGTTTGCGCGGCCTGCAATATTCCTGCCTGCCGCGTGCCATGCTCTCGCGCCTCTGCGCCCAGGGCATGGCCGGTCTAGCGGCCTCGAGCCTGCTCGCGGGCCATATCCATATCGCTATTGTCATCGCCTGGCTCGCCGCGCTCGGCGGTTCGCTGTTTTACGGCACGCGAATCGACAACACGCTGGCCGACGCCGACCGTCGCCGCATGTCGAGCGAGGAGGTCAATCGCCAGACGATCGGCGCGATCATCAATGCGCTGGTCTGGGTCGTGCCGATCGCCCTGTCCACTTTGTACGTCAATCCCGAGACCCAGCTCAAGCTGTGGACCGTGGTCGCCATGCTGATGACTGCCTCCGCGATCCTGCTCCCGGGCGTGCCGATGGGCACACTGATGTTCACCGGCATCGTCGGCGGTGCGGCCGTGGGAAGCTTCCTCGTCACCGGGGCCTTCGACATGGCGCTGGTCGCCGGGGGCTTCGTCCTCACGGTATGCCTCGGCGCGATCGAGGGCGCGCGGCGCTTTCTTGAAACCAAGGTGGCCGAAGCCGGCATGGTCGAGAAGAGCGAGGTCGTATCGCTGTTGCTGCGTGAGTACGAGGAAGGCGAGGCCGACTGGCTCTGGCAGACCGACACTGCCCGCCGCGTGCGCGGGGTATCCCCCGCTTCGCCTATGCGCTGGGGGTCGATCCCGCGGACATCGACGGCCAGCCCTTCATCCAACTGATCGCCGGTCCCGCCTGGGACACCGGCCAGTTCCCTTCGAGCCTCCACGACCTCGCCGAGCGGCTGAAGCGCCGTGAGAGCTTCTCCAACCTGCTGGTCCGCGTGACGATCGGCGGGCAGCAGCGCTGGTGGGAACTCTCTGGCACGCCCAGGCTAGACGATCACGGCAATTTCGACGGCTTCCGCGGCGTCGGCTCCGACGTCACCGAACAGCGCGAAAGCTCGGACAAGATCGCCTATCTGGCGCGCTATGACACGCTGACCGGCCTCCCCAACCGCCTGATGCTCAACGAGGCGCTGGCCGATGCGCTGGCCTATGCCGAAAAGTGGCGCACGCGCTGCGCCTTCCTGATGATCGACCTCGATCGCTTCAAGGCGGTCAACGACACGCTCGGGCATCTGGTCGGCGACCAGCTCCTCGCCAAGGTTTCCGACCGGCTGCAGGAAGAGCTGACCGACAACGAGGTCTGCGGACGTCTCGGCGGCGACGAGTTCGCCATCGTCATCCGCGACGCCTCGGACCTGGCGCGCATCGAGCAAGTCGCCGAGCGCGTCATCGAGCGGCTCTCGGCGCCCTACGAAGTCGATCACCACACGCTCTATGTCGGCGCTTCGATCGGCTCGGCACTCGGCCCGCGCGACGGCAACACGGTCGAAACGCTGATGCGCAACGCCGACCTCGCGCTCTATCGCTCGAAGGATTCCGGCGGCAACGCGCACTGCACCTACGAGCCTTCGCTCCACGCCCATGCCGAGGAGCGCCGCAAGCTCGAATTCTCGCTGCGCCGCGCGCTCGACCGCAACGAATTCGTCCTCCACTACCAGCCGGTGGTCGATGCCGAGAGCGAGCGGATCCTGAGCTTCGAGGCGCTGGTGCGCTGGAACAGCCCGGAACACGGCTTCGTCAGCCCGGGCAAGTTCATCCCGCTGGCCGAGGACACGCGGCTCATCGTGCCGATCGGCGAATGGGTGCTGCGCGAAGCCTGCCGCGAGGCAATCAAGTGGCCTGGCGACACCAAGGTCGCGGTCAACGTCTCGGGCGAGCAACTGCTCGACACCAATTTCGTCGCCAGCGTGGTCGGCGCGCTGTCGAGCAGCGGCCTGCCCGCGCACCGGCTCGAAGTGGAAGTGACCGAAAGCATCTTCCTGCGCGACGCGACCATGGCGCGCACGGCGCTGGAAAAGGTCATGGCGCTGGGCTGCGGCGTCGCGCTCGATGATTTCGGCACCGGCTATTCGTCACTCGGCTACCTTCGCCGGCTGCGCTTCTCGACGATCAAGGTCGACCGCAGCTTCGTCCAGGGCGCGGCGACGGGCAATCCGGAAAGCCTTGCGATCATCCGCGCCGTCGTCGCCATGGCCGACAGCCTCGAGATGTCGACCACGGCCGAGGGTGTCGAGAACGAGGCCGAGCTCGAGATCGTTCGCAAGCTCGGCTGCCGCAAGATCCAGGGCTTCTACTTCGGCCGGCCGATGCCCGCCGACGAGGCCAGCGGCCTGTTCCGCCAGTGGGACGTGATGCGCAGCGATTCGGCGGCCTGAAACAGGCCTCAGCGTTTTCCGGCAACGACCCCCTCGGCGGTTAGGCCGTTCTGGAACAGGCTCCAGACATAAGCGAACTCGCCGGCCTGGGGGCCGAAGAACGAGCCGGTGAAGCCTGCGTTCCCGGGTCCACTGGTCGTGAGTGTGCCGGCAAATATGTTGCGGTTGATCACGGTGGGCGAACTGTTGCCGATAGTCCCGCTACCGCTGAACGTGCCGAAACTCCGGTTGCCGGCGCCGCCGACGGGAACGCCGGACAGGGCCAGCGTGGTCTGGACGGTATTGGCGGCGAAATCGGCCGAAAAGGTCGCTGAGGACGGTGCCAGGTCGTAGGCGGTGCCATTGGTCGTATCGGTCGCAAGACCGATCACGGAGGTCGAGTAGCTGGCCGTGCCGGTCGTCGGTACGTCGCTGGAGATCGTCGGCACCCCGCCCGCGATGAAGGTCAGACGCGCCCGCCCGCCGAGCGAGGGATCGCGCGTCGTCATCCAGCTGCCGACGCGGACATAAGAGAGATCAACCCCACCCGGGGACGGCGCCGTCTGCCGCAGCCGGTCGGTGACGGCACCGCCAGCGTTTTTCTCGAGGACGACGGTCTTGGGATCGCCGCTGGCGACGAGATCGGCCTGAGTGAACGTCGCGGCCGTGCCGTAACCTTCGACGGAATAGCTATCGGTATTGGCGAAATACTTGAGCACTACGGTGCTGCTGTTGGTGCCGGCACCAAAGGGATATCCGCTCATGCCGTCCTGCACGGGCACGCCCTGGCTGTTGTAGGTCACGCTGGCGCTGGCGGTGACGAATGTCTGGTTGCCCGTCAGATCCTGGATGCGCGTGTAGCTCGCGGCCGGCGTAGGCGTAGGTGTCGGTGATGGCGTCGGTGAAGGCGTCGGTGAAGGAGTCGGACTTCCGGTTGAGGCGACGCCGCCCCCGCCACCGCAAGCCGCCAACGGCAAAAGCACAGCCACCACCGTGGCAATCCGGATAGCCCCCATAGATCCCCCCTGTCGCGATCCCCCGATCGCGTAACGGGATAGCTAGGGAATTATGCGGCTACGATCAACGTGGTGCGGCTTTTGGCGGGCTGGCTGCCGGAGCCGCGGCCCGGCCGAGTGTCGTTAGGGTCTGCTGGGCACGGGCTAGCCGGCCAGCGCAGGCGGTCATTTCCGGGCCCGCGGTCTTCGGATCGATCGTACTGGCCTGGCTGCGCATCGCGGCTTCGAGCGCTGCCGGCGCCATCCGGCCATCGAGCCGCCCGACATAGAAGATCAGCGTCTGCGCCGCGACCTGCTTTGCCTGCTCGTTGTTCGCCGACTTGGCGAAAGCATTGCTCAGCAGCAGGCAGCGCACGTCCGACGGCGGATTCCCGGCGGGCGGGTTGGCAGCCGAAGCGGGGAACGCCGAAGCGGCCAGAAGAAGGCCCAAGGCAAGCTTGCTGATTTTCATATCGATTCCAGAAGTCGTGCAGAGACTCATGGAACTAGGCCATCGCGCCGCCGCTTGCTACCGGCACTTTCCCGCCCTGCGACCGGGCGTGCCGCGCCTCAGGCGCCGACCATGCCCCGGATCGCACTTTCAAATAGCGCGCGGCCGTCGGTGCCGCCCTGGGCGCGCTCGATCATGCGCTCGGGATGCGGCATCATGCCCAGCACGTTGCCCGCCGCGTTGAGCACGCCGGCGATCTGGCGGGCCGAGCCGTTGACTTCCTCGGCATAGCGGAAAGCCACGCGGCCCTCGCCTTCCAGCCGGTCGAGCGTCGCGTCGTCGGCGAAGTAGTTGCCGTCGTGATGCGCCACCGGGATGACGATGCGCTGGTCTTTCGTATAGCCGCCGGTGAACAGCGTCTGCGTGTTCTCGACCTTCAGCGCCACCTCACGGCAAACGAAGCGGATTCCTGCATTGCGCATCAGCGCGCCGGGCAGGAGGCCCGCCTCGGTCAGCACCTGGAAGCCGTTGCAGACGCCGAGCACTGGCACGCCGCGCCCGGCCGCCGCAATTACCGCCTGCATGATCGGGCTGCGCGCCGCCATGGCGCCCGAGCGCAGGTAGTCGCCGTAGGAGAAACCGCCGGGCAGCGCGATGAAATCCAGCCGTTCGGGCAACTCGGCATCGCCGTGCCAGACGCGGAAGACGTCCTCGCCCGAAACCTCTTCGAGCGCCACCGCCATGTCGCGGTCGCAGTTCGAGCCCGGGAACGTGATGACGGCGCTACGGAAGCTCATGCAGCGATCCTTTCGACGCGGTAGTTTTCGATCACCATGTTGGCGAGGAGCTTCTGGCACATCTCGTCGAGCGCGGCGTCGGTGACGCTCTCGTCGACTTCGAGCTCGATCAGCCGGCCCGCGCGCACGTCATGGACGCCCGAAAAGCCCAGCCCTTCCAGCGAATGCTGGATCGCTCGGCCCTGCGGGTCGAGCACGCCGTTCTTGAGGCTGACATAGACGCGGACTTTCATCGCAGGGCCTTTCACGGGGTCGGAAGCGGAAGATTCGTCCGCGAGCCTATGGCCCCGGAGCGTCGCCGGGGCAAGCCGCGCGCGCCGCTATAGCCCCCGGATTGTCATTGAAAGCGCCCGTCCCGCGTGCCATCGCAGAACCTTACTGACATCGAGAGCGGAGCCTGCGCCATGACCATCTCCTTCCAGGATCGCGTCGCCATCGTCACCGGCGCGGGCGGCGGGCTTGGCAAGGCCTATGCGCTCGAACTGGCACGACGCGGCGCGAAGGTCGTGGTCAACGATCTCGGCAGCGCGCGCGACGGCACCGGCCATTCGGACGCCGCGCTCCAGGTGGTCGAAGAGATCAAGGCGGCGGGCGGCGAGGCCATGTCGAACGGCGGCAGCGTCGCCGAATACGAGCAGATGGTCGAGATGGTTGCCAAGGCCAGGGAGGCCTGGGGCGGTGTGCATATCCTGATCAACAACGCCGGCATCATGCGCGACAAGACCTTCGCCAAGATGGAACCGGCCGATTTCGAGCTGGTGCTGCGCGTCCACTTGCTCGGCGCGGCCTTCGCTACCAAGGCCTGCTGGGAGACGATGCGCGAGCAGAACTACGGCCGCGTACTGATGGTCACCTCGTCGACCGGGCTCGGCGGCAACTTCGGCCAGTCGAACTACGGCGCGGCCAAGCTCGGCCTCGTCGGCCTCGCCAAGACGCTCTACCTCGAAGGCGCCAAGTACAACATCAAGGTCAACAGCCTCGCCCCGACCGCGGGCACTCGCATGACCGAGGATATCCTGCCCGAAGAGGCCTACAAGGCGTTCAGTCCCGAAAGCGTCGTCCCCGCCGCGCTCTACCTCGTGTCCGACGATGCCCCGACCAACACGATCGTCGGCGCCGGCGCGGGCGTCTACCAGAGCGCTTTCGTCACGTTGAGCCCCGGCGTGCTGCTGCCGCCCGATCAGCAGACTGTGGAAGGCTTCGCTGCCGCCTGGCCCCGTATCAGCGACCGCACCGGCGACGCTCCGATGAACACCGGCACCGAGCAGGCCATGAGTGCCATGGGCCTGCTGATGGCCGCGATGAAGGCGAAGTAAGGCGGCGCGAGGCGCCTACTCGGCTGGCTCCAGCACCTCCGACTTTGCAGTTGTCCCAGCCGCGGCCGGCTCGGGATGGAGATCGATCGTCACCTTCTCGATCTGGCCGGTGAACTTGAACGGCAACGGATAAGTGAAGTCGATCGGCGAACCCACGTCCATGCCGATATCGAGCCCTTCACCGAGCGAGAACTGGATCGGCACGGTCCGTTCCATCCGCCCCTCGGCGACCACCTTGCCGTCGGCCGAAAGCGCGATCCGGGCGCCCTTGCCCATGCCGCCGCCGTCATAGACGAGATCGACGACAAGCTCATGCTTGCCCGGCCCGAGCGCTTCGCTGGAGGCAAAGGTCGGCCGGTCGATCGAGAGGAAGTTGTAGACGAAGACCGGCTTGCCCTCGCGCAGATAGAGGCCGTAGCCGCCTTCGAGCCCGCCGTGGGTGACGATCATGCCCTCGGCCTTGTCGTCGGGCACTTCGATATCGGCGGTGATTGTCCAGCTCTTGTTGAGCATCGGCAGGCAGGCCGCGTCTGGCAGCCCGATCATGCCTTCGTGGTAGGTCGCGCTGGTGCGGTGGGCGACGAGACTCGGCCGACCCATCGCTTCGGCGTTGAAGCGGATCGTGCCGCGCCAATCGATGGGCAGGACGCTATATTTCGAGGCCTCCGCCCACCATAGATCCTGCAGTTCCCGAAGCTTGTCGGGATATTCGGCGGCAAGGTCGTGCGCCTGCGAAAAGTCCCCGTCGAGCTTGTAGAGCTCCCACGGCGCCTTGTCGGGATCCCAATTCTCGTCGCGATTGGGATCCCAGGGTACGAAGGAGGGCGATGATGCCATCCAGCCATCGTGGTAAAGGCCGCGATTGCAGGCCAACTCGAAATACTGGGTGCGCCGTTTCGAGGGCGCCTCTGCTTCGTCGAGCGTAGAGGCGAAACTGACCCCCTCGATCGGCTTTTGAGGCACCCCGCCCAGCACGCTCGGCGCGGTGACGCCGCAGACCTCATACAGGGTCGGCACGATGTCGATCGTATGGATGAACTGGCTCCGCAGCCCGCCCGCGTCCTTGATCCGGTCGGGCCAGGAGATGATCATCGGGTTGCGCGTGCCGCCGAAATGACTGGCTACCTGCTTGGTCCACTGGAACGGCGTGTTCATCGCGTGGGCCCAGGCCGAGGGAAAGTGGTTGAAGTGCTTGGGCCCGCCGAGTTCGTCGATCGCCTTGATATTGTCCTGCCACTTCTCGGCGAAACCATTGAAGAACATGTTTTCGCAGAGTGAACCTTCGATACCGCCTTCGGCGCTCGAGCCGTTGTCGCCGGCGATGTAGATGATGATCGTGTTGTCGGCGTCGGGCAGTTGCTTCACGGCATCGACGATCCGGCCCATCGCGACATCGGCCTGGGCACCATAGCCGGCGAATACCTCCATCATCCGGGCATAGAGTCGCTGCTGGTCGGGGTTGAGACTGTCCCAGGCCGGAAGACCCTTCGAGCGGGTGGTCAAATCGGTTTCGGCGGGGACCACGCCCAGTTTCTTCTGACGCTCGATCGTCCGCTCGCGATAGGCGTCCCAGCCTTGGTCGAACTGGCCCTTGAACCTGTCGGCCCATTCGCTGGACGCGTGGTGTGGCGCGTGGGTGGCGCCGGGTGCGACATACAGGAAATAGGGCTTGTCCGGCGCGATACTCCTGACCTTGCGCAACCAGGTGATCGCCTTGTCGGCCAGGTCTTCGGTCAGATGGTAGTCGGGATCCTCGGATGCGGGGACGAGATCCCGATTCTCGAACAGAACTGGGTTCCAATGGTTCATGTCGCCGCCATTGAAGCCGTAGAAATAGTCGAAACCCAGACCATTGGCCCAGCGATCGAACGGCCCGGCTGCGCTGGTCTCCCAGGTCGGCGTATTGTGGTTCTTGCCGATCCAGGCGGTCATGTAGCCGTTCTGGCGAAGGACCTCGCCCACCGTCCCGCAATTGCGCGGCAGTACGCAGGTATATCCGTCATATCCGGTCGCGCATTCGGTGATGCCGGCGAACGAGGTCGAATGGTGATTGCGCCCGGTGATCAGCGCGGCGCGCGTCGGGCTGCACAGCGCGGTCGTGTGGAAATAGTTGTAGCGCAGGCCCTCGCTGGCCAGCCGGTCCATCGTCGGCGAAGGCACGCCGCCGCCGAAAGTGGAGAACTGGCCGAAGCCGACATCGTCGAGCAGGATCAGGAGGATATTGGGCGCGCCCTTGGGCGGCTGCACCGGCTGCGGGAAGGTCGCGGGATCCGAATCCCGATAGGTGCGGCCCACCTCGCCGGTGAAATGGAAATCGGGACGCGGCAGGATATCGGGGGTGCCACCGCCAGGTTCGCTCGACATGGATTCGCCTCCGTTGGGAAGCGCCGAGTCTAGTTCCGCGACAAAGGGCCAGAACTGGGGCAAACCCGGAGATAGCCAAGGGGCCTTTGACTATGAAAGTATTTGCCCCGGTTCGCCGGGCCCGAGATGCTCGGCGGCCGCTCCGCGGCCAAACGAAAACGGGCGGAGCTTCCGCCCCGCCCGCTCCCCCCGGTTGTCCGTGAAACTAAGCGAAGTCGTAGCGCACCATCCGGCGCTGCCGGCGCATTGCGCCCCCGACAAGGCCGAACCCAACGATCATCATCGCCCAGGTCACCGGCTCGGGCACTGAGGTCACCTTGAAGTTGAACCCCGTCACGTCGTTGTCTGCAACCATGCCCGGTCCGATCACGAAGCCGAAACCCTGACCTTGCGCCAGGCTCAGCGTCTTGGTGAAGCTGGCGTTGTTCGGCACCGTATTCGGCGCGATTACAGGCGTCACCACGTTCCCCGGCGCTATCGCGAAAATGCCGACGCCGTTGGCGAGGCTGTCCAGCGCGGTGAAGCTCGCGGTGATGTTGTAGGTGCCCGTCGTCGGGGCGATGAAGTTCACGAGTACGCCCTTCTCGTCGGGCAGCGCGATCAGCATGTCGTTCGGCACCGTCACCGTGCCCGCAGGGAACGGCGCCAGGGTCGATTTGTAGAACGCGGCACCGCCGATGTTGCTGGAAAGCTGCAGACAGGTCAGGTTGAGCACGCAGTTCGAATTGTCATTGAACAGCGCCGCGCCGTTGGGCGGAGCCAGGCCGGTGAGGCCGAAATAGAGAAAATTGCCAGCGTTCTGCGTTCCGTTGAACGATGAGAAGGCATCATAGACCGTCGCGTGAGCCGGCACGGCAATAAACATACCCAAACATGCAAGAATCGATCTGACCCGTTTCACGGCCGTTCCCCCCCGTTGAAATAGTGGTCAAATTTGCACACAGAAACGGCGACGACCCTAATCACAAATAGCCAACAAATGTATCAGAATGCCAGATAATGTCCCATTCTGGCATCGCCGGTCCGATCGGACCTCACTGGTCGTCCACCAGTTTGAGTAGCCGCCGCTCCAGCGGGAACAGCACGCCGGCCAGCTCGTGCCCGCGCTTGAGCACTTGCCCGGCCTCGCCGAACAAGGTCCACATGCCCTGCTTGCCACGCAGCGCCGGGCGCTTCTCGATGCGCGCCTGCGGGCGTTCGGCGGCGCGGCGGAAGGCGCTGAAACTCGCCGCCTCGCGGGTGAAGTCCATCGCATAGTCACGCCACTCGCCGGCGGCGACGCCGCGGCCGTAGAGGTCGAGGATGCGCTGGAGTTCGAGCCGGTCGAAACCGACCTGGAGTTTCGGAAAGGCGAGTATGGTGGCGCTGGATCCGCTGATCGCCGCTCCGCCTGATGCCATACCCCGTCAATCCCCTCTGTTAGCTTCTGGTCCGCTTGCGCGACACCGGCTCGGTCGGCGCGCCCTCGGCGCTGCGCTCCGAGATCAGCTCGTCGAGCTGTGCCTGGAGCAGCGCCAGCTTGGTCTCGAGCTCCTCGATCCGCTGCCCGCTGGGCTCGCAGGGCTCCTTGCAGGGCGTGCCGTAGGGCATGAAGTCCTTGGCCCAGGTCTCGACCTTGACCAGCGTCGAGCGCGCCTTGACGCCGACCATGGTCGCGCCTTCGGGCACATCGTCGGTGACCACGGCATTGGCACCGATGCGCGCGCGCTGGCCAATGGTGATAGGCCCAAGGATCTGCGCGCCGGCGCCGACGATGACGTTGTCCTCAAGCGTCGGGTGACGCTTGCCGCCCTTGCCGTTGGTCGGGTTGGTCCCACCCAGCGTAACGCAGGGATAGATCGTAACGTGGTCGCCGATCACCGCAGTCTCGCCGATCGTGATGAAACCGTGCTCTAGGAACAGGTGCTTGCCGATCTTGGCGCCGGGATGGATCTCGAAACCGGTCAGGAAGCGCGAGAAATGCTGGATCGCGCGGGCGAAGAAGAACAGCCGGGCGTTGAACAGGCGGTGCGCGACGCGATGCCAGCCGACGGCCCAGAGGCCCGGGTAGAGCAGCACTTCCCAGCGCGAACGCGGCGCCGGATCGCGCGCGACGATGGAGTCCAGATAGGCGTTAAGTCTTGCAAACATGGCCCTGTTTTGTCCCATCATTCGCCCGTCAAAGCAAGCCGGCCGGCGCTAACCGCCTTTCATCCCCGAGATTTCGTCCAGCGCATCGCGCCAGATCGCCATCGTCGGCGCCTGCTTGCGTTCCAGGCTCAGCCGATCGATCGCGCCGACCAGCCGTTCGACGGCGATGTGGCTACGCTCGGTGCGCGGTACAAGATAGGCGGCCGCGCTTTCGTCGAGCACCAGCCCACGCTGCTCGGCATGGAGCGCGATCAGGTCTGCCAGCATGGCGTCGTCAGGCGCGCCGATCTCTAGCCGCAGCGCCGCGCCGAGCCGCGAGCCGAGGTCCGGCAAGGTCACGCGCCAGTCGGATTGATTGCTGACCAGGAGCAGCGGCCTGCCGCTCTCCTGCGCGCGGTTCCAGCGGTGAAACAGCTCGGTCTCGTCGGCCGTCTCGGCATCGTCAACCACGTCGCCAGCGCCCTGCTCGGCGAACCAGCGCGCGAGCAGCGATTTGCCGGCGCGCGGCGGCCCCAGCAGGATCGCGGTGCGGTAGGGCCAGTCGCCGGTGCGCGCGAAAGCATCGAGCACAGCCGCGTTGGCATTGCCCACGACGATCCGCGATGGGCCCGCGCCCGATCCGGCCGCGAGCGGAAGTGCGATCTGCGACATGATGTCGTTCGCCTTAGCGCCTTATGCTCAGGACGTTGCTGCCGACGGACACCTGCCAGCCGCGCGAGCGCAGCGCCGCGGCCAGCTCTTCGAGGCTGCCGCTGGCCGTGACGCGCATCACGGAGGTGCCGCCGATCGCGATCGAACTGGTCGCCGCGGCCTGGACGCCCGCCGTGCCGCGCACCGAGCTGACCGCCGCGTCGACCGCAGCGGCGTCGGGCGAAGCGAACTGGACTGTGAAAGTCGAGACCTTGGCCACCGCGCTCGGGCTGGCGCTGGGCGAAGCGCCCGGCGTCAGAGGCGTATCCAGAGGGCCAGCCTCAGGCGCTTCTTTGGCCGCCTGCGCCTGGAGCGCCTGCAAGGCCGCATAGAACGCGCTCTGGTCGGCGTTGAGCGTTGGATCCGGCCGTAGCAGACCCTGATAGAGCGCGCCGGCGTAGATCTGGTCCATCCTGATCAGGGCCTGGTTGAGCATGGCCGGTACGCCGCGATCGTCTTTGGCCGTCAGGGTGAAGCTGTCGAGATAGGTGTTGTCCGGCCCATAGCGGGCGGTGAAAGTGCCCTTGACTGGGCCGCCGGGCCATTCCCGCTCAAGCCGGGCGATCGGGATGAGCACGTCCGAAGCGCCGAACTGGTCGAGCAGCGTGCGCCACCACAGGCGGCTGCGGCGGCTGGCCTGCCCGGCATTGAGAACCAGCGATTCGCCGCCGGCGCCCACGGGCCGCACGTAGTCGATCGGGCTCGCTGCGGTCTGGAAATTGGCCCAGGCGCGCTGCCAGGGGCCGCGCACCTCGAAGACCTGGCTGGCGCCGCCCGAATCGAGGATCGGCAGCAGCAGCATCGGCGCCGAGCGTGAGACCGGCATGCCTTCCTGCGCGCTGCTGATCATGCCGCCGGCCTTGGCCCGGTCGAACAGCACGCCGAGCCGGGCGATGTAGCGGTGTGGGCCGATCTGCTCGCGCTCGATGACGACCGCAGACACCATGGCGTCGATCTGCTCGTCGCTCATCTTGGGGCCGCCGATCTGCTCCCAGGCCTTGCGCTGGGCTTCCTTCCAGCCCGTCTCGCGCGCTTCCTGCGGATCCTTGCCGGTCACGTTGATCTCGATCCCGCGCACTTCGATGTCGGTCGAGCTCGCCAGCGGGGCGATGCCACGCTCACCCTCGATCTGCGCGATCAGCCGGTCGGGACCGACGATCGCAAGCGCCAGAGTGAGCGCCGCGGACAGCCCGATGACGAGCTGACCGACGGGACCGGGGCGGTAGGACCGCAGGCGCTGGGCCGAAAGTGTGGGGAGGGTCAATGGATGCATCGGTGAAACCGGGGGCCTTTTGCCCAAATGGCCATGGAAATCCAAGCAAGATGTTTGTAGGCGCGACCAATGGTGAACAGCACGCACAACCAGGAACCCTATACCTACGCCAAATCGGGCGTTTCGATCGACGCGGGCAATGCGCTCGTGAAGGCCATCGCCCCGCTCGCCAAATCGACCGCGCGCCCGGGTGCCGATGCCGAGCTGGGCGGCTTCGGCGGCTTCTTCGATCCGCGCGCGGCGGGCTACAAGGACCCGCTGCTGGTCGCGGCGAACGACGGCGTCGGCACCAAGGTGAAGCTCGCGATCGATCATGACCGGCACGACGGCATCGGCATCGATCTTGTCGCCATGTGCGTCAACGACCTGATCGTCCAGGGCGCCGAGCCACTGTTCTTCCTCGACTACTTCGCCTCGGGCAAGCTCGACAGCGCGGTCGCGACCCGCGTCGTCGCCTCGATCGCCGAGGGCTGCCGCCAGGCCGGCTGCGCGCTGATCGGCGGCGAGACCGCCGAGATGCCGGGCATGTATGCCGCGGGCGACTATGACCTCGCTGGCTTCTGCGTCGGCGCTGTCGAGCGCGGCGAGCAGCTTACCGGCGACAAGGTCGCCGCCGAGGACCAGCTGATCGGCCTCGCCTCGTCAGGCGTCCATTCGAACGGTTACTCGCTGGTCCGCCGCCTCGCCGCCGACAAGGGCTGGAAGCTCGACCGCCCTGCCCTGTTCGATTCGGACAAGCTGCTGATCGACCACCTGATCGAGCCGACGCGGATCTACGTGAAGAGCCTGCTGCCGCTGATCCGCGGCGGGAAGATCAAGGCGCTCGCCCACATCACGGGCGGCGGCCTGCTCGAGAACATCCCGCGCGTGCTGCCCGAGGGGCTCCACGCCGAGGTCTTCGCCGACCTCTGGGAACAGCCGCGGCTGATGGCCTTCCTCCAGGCGCAGGGCAACATCGAAGCCGGCGAGATGGCGCGCACGTTCAACTGCGGCATCGGCATGGTGCTGGTCGTGGCTCCCGAAGACGTCGAAAGCGTGATGAAGAACCTCGCCGCCGCCGGCGAGACAGCCCACAGCATCGGCAAGATTTCCGCCGGCCAGCGCGGCTGCACGGTCATCGGCACCGCCGAAGCCTGGAGCGGCCGCGAGCCATGGAGCGCCACGCACAATGCCTGAGCGGGCCCCTGCCCGTTCAAAAGTCGCCGCGCTCATCTCGGGCAGCGGCACCAACATGGCCGCGTTGCTCTATGCCAGCCGCGCCGAGGACTGCCCCTACGAGATCGTCCTCGTTGCCAGCAACAATCCAGCAGCGGGCGGGATAAGGCTCGCGGAGGCCGAAGGCGTCGCGACTTTCGTCCTGCCGCACAAGGGCATGGACCGGGCCGACCACGACGCCGCGATGCACGAGGCGATTCGCGCGAGCGGCGCCGAATATGTCGCGCTCGCCGGCTACATGCGCATCCTGACGAGCGAGTTCGTCGCCAAGTGGGAGGGCAGGATGCTCAACATCCATCCCTCGCTGCTGCCCAAGTACAAGGGCCTGCACACGCACGAGCAGGCGATCGCCAATGGCGACAGCCACGGCGGCGTCAGCATCCACCTCGTCACCGCCGAGCTCGATGATGGCCCGGTACTCGGCCAGACGCCCGTGGCGATCGTGCCGGGCGACACCGCCGAAACGCTCGCCGCGCGCGTACTTATCGCCGAGCACCAGCTCTATTCACGGATGCTGGCCAAGCTGGTGACTCAGGCGAGCGATCCCGAGCATCTCGTCACGCGCGTTCGCACACGGGCGATCGAACTGCCCGAAGTCGACGAGGTCACCTCCCACGGCATGCCCTGCTTCGGCATCGTGAACGGCAAGAAGTTCGCCTATATCAGCCGCGACCACCACGGCGACGGCAAGACCGCGCTGCTGGTCAAGATCAGCGGGCTCGACGAGCAGGCGATGCTGATCGAGCAGGACGCGGATCGCTACTATCGTCCCGCCTATTTCGGCGACGGCTGGATCGGCATCCGCCTCGATCTCGGCGATACCGATTGGGATGCGGTGTCCGACTGGCTGGCGCGTAGCTGGCGCTCGGTCGCACCGAAGCGGCTGACATCCCTGATGGACGCGGCCGACGCGTTCTAGCAACGAGGAGGCTCGATGGCCGCGACCATTAACATCCTCGGCATTGCGGGCAGCCTGCGGAAGGATTCGCTCAACCGCTCGCTGCTACGTGCGGCTGTCGAACTCGCGCCCGAAGGCATGGCGATCACTACCTTCGATCTGCTCGAAGTCCCGCTCTACAATGGCGATGTCGAGGCGGACGGCGATCCCGAAGGCGTCGCGCGGTTCAAGCAGGCGATCCGCGAGGCCGACGGCGTGCTGATGGTCACGCCCGAATACAACCACGGCGTGCCCGGCGTAATGAAGAACGCCGTCGACTGGGCCTCGCGCCCGCCACGCACGGCCGCGCTCACGGGCAAGCCGGTGGCACTGATGGGCGCTTCGCCCGGGATCACCGGCACCGCGCGCGGGCAGAGCCAGTTGCGCCAGGCCTTCGAGTTCACCAACAGTTACTGCATGCCCCAGCCCGAAGTGCTGGTGTTCAGCGCACTCGACAAGTTCGATGCGAGCGGCAATCTCACCGACGAGAGGACGCGCGGAAATGTCACGAAGTTCCTCGTGGCCTTCGAGGCCTGGGTGCGGCGGTTCGTCTAGCCGACCTGGCGCGGCACGCCGGGAACGCCCAGCCCGCATTCGAGCGCATCGCGGTCCCACTGCGCCGCATCGGCCGCCGCCGCATAGGTCGCCTGCAGGAAATCGAGCAGCAATCGGTCGGGATCGGCAGCGCTCCGTACCGCTTCGTAGGGCAGCACGAATTCGCCCAGCGCTTGGTCGAATGAAGCGCCCGCCGGGACCGGCGCGGTACGAAAACCGGACGGCTCGGGATAGGCGTAGGAATAAAACGCCGCCTCAGGATAGGAATCGCTGCCGGGCCAGAACCCGGCGCTGCTGACCTCATGCGAATAGGCCTCGCGCGTCACCCGGTCGGGCAGGCCCGGCACGCCGCCCGGATGGAGCGGGGCCGGCCGGCCCGAGAAGCGTGTCACAGCGAGGTCGAAGCTGCCCCAGAACAGGTGGACCGGGCTGACCTTGCCGAGGAAGCTCGTACGGAACAGACTGAACACGCGGCTCGCCTGGACCAGCGCCAGCCAGAACCGGTGCGCCGCTTCGCCGTCGTAGCTGGCATGGGTCTCGTCGATGTCGAAGGCGATCGGGTCGGGAACTTCGTTGGGCAAGCGCACGATGCGCACCGCGACGCCCAGCTTGGCCAGCGCCTCCATGACCTCGGCATAGAAAGTCGCCACGGTCATCGGCCGCAATGCGACGGCCTCCATCCCGCCGGCGCTGCCCCGCACGAACAGCCAGTGGTCGACGAAATCGAACTCGATGTCGATCGCCTGATCGCCCGCGGGGATCGTCGATGTGCCGAGCCCGCGCGCGGTGACGTAGAGCGGCACCTGCCAACCGTGGTTGCACCAGGGCGTCAGCGCCAAGCGGATCTTGCCGACGATCTGGGTCCAAAGCTGCAGCGTCAGCGCCGTATCGCGCCAGCCGGCATAGTCGAGAACGGGCCATTGCGGCATCGCGCGATCTCCTCGAGTCGTCAGCGCGTCCGGCGTTCGTAGTCCAGTACCATGGCGCGCAGCGCCGAAGCATCGTGACGGGCGTTGTGCGGGACTTCGGCCGGTTCGCCGGGGCCCATGATATTGGGATCGACCAGCTCGAAGCGCAAGCTGCGGATCGGCAGCATCCGTCCCGGTCCGACCACAAGTAGTCGCGCTGCGTGGGCGATGTCCTCGGGCCAGTCGGCGACCAGCAGCGGTGCGGGATCGTCCGTCAGGTATTCAGCGAAGCGATGCGCCATTTCGACGCGGTCGATCGGCTTGGTGCCAAGCACCGGCAGCACATGCTCGGTGACCCATTCGGTCGGCTCCGGGCACGTCAGCGCTTCATAGAACGGAGCCTGGCGCTCGTCCTCGGGCACGAGGGCCAGCGAGATCAGCTCGCCGCCGAATCCGTTGTATTCGGCGTCGAGGAAATAGCGCACTCGCCCTGCCCGACTCAAATCTCCGCGTAGTCGACGACTGGCCGGTCTTCGCGCGTGCCGCGATAGCGCTGGGTGGGATCGTTGGGATCGCCGGCGATGATCACGTGGTCATCGTGCACTTCGAGCAGCGTGCCGACGAAGGGAAAGCCCTCGAGACTGCCGGTCACGCGATAGCTGACCGTGTCGCCCGCCTTGAACGTCTCGGGCTTGAAGTTGAATTCGAACGGGCAGTTCTCGCCCGTTTCGCCCATGCCTTGCATCGCGTGTTCTCCTTTGCAGCCAAGATAGGCTGCGAGCCAGGCTGGATCAAATGCAAAAGGCCGCCGGATCGCTCCGGCGGCCTCTCGAAACGCGTCAGATCCGGACGATCAGCCGACGATTTCTTCGGGCTTGAAGAAATAGGCGATCTCGATCGCGGCGTTCTCTTCGCTGTCCGAACCGTGGACCGAGTTGGCTTCGATCGACTCGGCGAAAGTCGCGCGGATCGTGCCTTCGGCGGCATCCTTGGGGTTGGTCGCGCCCATGATGTCACGGTTGCGCTTCACCGCGTCCTCGCCTTCGAGCACCTGCACGACGACCGGACCCGAGACCATGAAGCTGACGAGCTCGCCGAAGAAGGGACGCTCCTTGTGGACGGCATAGAAGCCCTCCGCCTGCGCCTGGCTCATCTGGATGCGCTTCGAGGCGACGACGCGCAGGCCGGCTTCCTCGAGCTTCGCCGTGACGGCACCGGTCAGGTTGCGGCGCGTGGCGTCGGGCTTGATGATCGAAAAGGTGCGGGTCACCGCCATGATAGGGTTCCTTGCGAAAGTATGCTTGTTCTTGGAAAGTGGCCGCGCCCCTAGCCGGGAAAATGCTGCGCCGCAAGATCGCGCTCAGATTCTGCAGCGCCTCGCGCCAGACAGCTTCGACCCAGGCGAAATCACGGCGCGCGGCATCGAAAGCGGCGTCCTCGTTCGCAAAGGCATCCGAACGATAGATTTTCCGCCAGTAGACCTTCTGCAGGCCCTCGAATTCGAGCGGTTCGATCCGGCTCAAGATATTGAAGCGGACCAGCCCCGCGTCATCGCGGAGGAAGCTGATGACCCGGTCGCGGTCGGGATGCATGAAATCCGCGGTGGGCTCGGTCACGGCCCCTCGACCCACTTGCTGCCCTGCTGTTTCCAGAACTTGCGCTCCACGCCGCCGCGCTTGCCGAGCATGACCCAGCACTCGCGCGCATCCTGGAGCGTGTCGTCGCCGAAGATGTAGAAGGTGCGCTCGAAAGCGGGGGCGCTATCCCGCCACACGCCGTCCGCGATCGCGACGAAGCGCGCGCCGTTGGCCGGCACCATCTCGCCCGCGAGCAGGATCGGCTGGCGCGCCTCGTGCTCGCCCGAAAAGCCGTGCGCGAGGAACGAGTCGGCTATGCGGCCCCAGAGCCCGTTGCTGATGCGCCCGAGTTGGTCCTGGTCTTCCGAAACGACCAGCAGCCGCTCGCCCGCCTTCAACGTATTGCGCGCGATGAGCGGCAGCACGGCTTCGGCGGGATCACGGCTCAGCTGGTAGAAGTCTACTCTCACCCTTCCAGGCTATCCCGAACATAGCGGTCGAGCAGGCGCACGCCGAAGCCGGTCGCGCCCTTCTCCCAGGTCGCGCCCGGCTTGTCGGCCCAGACCGTGCCCGCGATGTCGAGATGCGCCCAGGGCGTGCCCTTGTCGATGAACCGCGCGAGGAACTGCGCCGCGGTGATCGACCCGCCGAAGCGCGCGCCGGTATTCTTCATGTCGGCGATCGGGCTGTCGATCATCTTGTCGTAGTTGGGGCCCATCGGCAGCCGCCAGAGCTGGTCGCCCGATGCCTTGCCCGCCGCCGTGAGCTTGCCGGCGAGATCGTCGTCGTTCGAGAACAGGCCGGCATATTCGCTCGCGAGCGTGGCGATGATCGCACCGGTCAGCGTGGCGAGGTCGACGACCGCCTTTGGCGCATATTCGCGCTGCACCCAGGTCAGCGCGTCGCAGAGCACGAGGCGCCCTTCGGCGTCGGTGTTGATCACTTCGATCGTCTGCCCCGACAGCGAAGTGACGACGTCGCCCGGCCGCTGCGCCTTGGCATCAGGCATGTTCTCGACGAGGCCGCAGACGCCAATGACATTGGCCTTGGCCTGGCGCAGCGCAAGGGCCAGCATCGTCCCGGCGACGGCGCCCGCGCCGCCCATGTCCCACTTCATGTCTTCCATGCCGGCCGCGGGCTTGATCGAGATGCCGCCGGTGTCGAAAGTCACGCCCTTGCCGACGAAGGCCACGGGCTTTTCGCCGATCGGGCCATTGTTCCATTCGATCGCCAGCAGCCGCGCCGGCCGGTCCGAGCCCTGCGCCACGCCGAGCAGCGCGCCCATGCCGAGCTCGCGCATCGCCGTGTCGTCGAGCACGCGCAGCGTCAGGCCGGTGCCGGCCATGCGTTCCTGGCAGCGGATGACGAAGCTCTCGGGATAGATCACGTTGGCCGGCTCGGTGACGAGCTGGCGGGTAAATTCGATGCCCTCGGCCACCGCCGCCTCGCGCTCCCAGGCGTCAGCAGCGCCGGTGGGCGCGCCGACAACCGCGATCGACTTCAAGGACGGCTTCTGCTCGTCGGTCAGCTTGGTGCGGTAGGCATCGTGCCGCCAGGCCCGCAGCCGGGCGCCGAGCAGCAGGCCGGCAATCTCGTCGTTCGACAGACCGCTTCCCGCCAGATCGAACGTAAGCCCCGGCTCGCCCGAGGTCAGAAAGCGCGCAACCACGCCCGCGCCCGCGCGTTCCACCGCGGACATGCGATCATCGGCGGTGGGGCTACCGATACCGGCGAGCACGACGCGGACCAGTCCGCCCGCGCGCTCGACGAAGCCCTCGAAAATTTGTCCGGCCTTGCCCGAAAAACGGGTCGCGCGCGCGCCCTCGGCCAGCACCGGCTCGAGCTCCGCCGGAATCGCATCCTGGTTGACGGGACGGACGACGAGGCGGGTAGAGGGCGTGGCGGACGCATCAAGGAACTGGATTTGCATGAAAACTCCTCGGTTGGGCCGAATAACGGCTCTCCCGTTGCAAGGGCGGATTGCAGTTAAGCACGGGCGGTGCGATAGGCAAGCCATGCTCCCTGCCCCGCGGCCCAAGCTGCAAGCCCCACTTATCCGCTTGCGCCCCTGGCATCTGCTGGCGGTCGTCGTCGCCTTCTCGTCTCTGGTCGACCCCATCCGTGCCGACGCCCAGGACGCTGCCGTCGCAACCGAAACGACACCCCAGCCCGCTGCACCCGAAGCTGCCAGCACCCCTGCTCCCGCCTCGGTAGAAGGCCCGATCGCCTTCGAGGCCGACGAAGTCGAATACGACGACAACAACCAGACGGTGACCGCCAAGGGCGCAGTCGTTCTCCGCCGCGAGGACCAGTCGGTCCGTGCCGACACGGTCACCTGGAACCGCGATACCGGCCAGATCGTCGCTACCGGCAACATCCGCATGGTCGATGCCGACGGCAACCAGATCTTCACGGATCGGGTAGAACTGACCGACGAACTCAAGACCGGCGCGATGGAGAACCTGCTGCTCGCGCTGCGCGAAGGCGGCCGGCTCGCGGCGACATCGGGTAAGCGCATCGCCAACGGCGACGTCGTCCTGACCCACGCATCCTACACTGCCTGCGAGGTCGAGGACGAAACCGGCTGTCCCAAGCAGCCGACCTGGCGGATCACCGCGGCGCAGGTCGTCTATCAGCAGGACAAGAAGAGCGTCCGTTTCAGGGGCGCCCGGCTCGAGCTGTTCGGCATCCGCCTGATGCCGCTGCCGGGCCTCGTCGTCGCTACCGACGGCCGCGCGATTTCGGGCCCGCTGATTCCCGACCTGCGCCTTTCGGCCTCGAACGGCGTCGAGATCAGCGAGTCCTGGTACCAGCGGCTGTCCGACAACCGCGACATCACCGCCACCGCCTATGTCTATACCAAGGCGCCGCCGATGCTCTCGGCGCAGTACCGCGCGCTGACCGACAAGGGCGCCTACCAGATTACCGGCTATGCCACGAAGAGCAGCCTGATCTCGGTGTCCGGCCAGCCTTCCAACGGCAGCTCGAACGAGTTCCGCGGCTATATCTACGCCAACGGCAAGCTCCAGCTCTCGCCCACCTGGAGCATCACCGCCTCGATCCGCCGCGCGACCGACCGCACTTTCCTGCGCCGCTACGACATCAGCCGCGACGACCGCCTGCGCTCGATGATCGACATCGAGCGGATAGACGACGATTCCTATTTCTCACTCGCCGGCTGGGCGACGCAGACGCTGCGCTCGGGCGAGGATCAGGGACAGGTGCCGCTCGCCCTGCCCGTGCTCGACTATCGCCGGCGCCTGGCCGACCCGCTACTGGGCGGCCGCATCCAGCTGCAGATCAACAGCCTCGGCATTTCGCGGACCGACGGTCAGGACACGCAACGCGCCTTCGCTTCGGCGCAGTGGGATCTCACCAAGATCACATCGATGGGCCAGCAAGTCACTTTCACCGCGCTGGTACGCGGCGATGTCTATCACTCGGATGACAACGACCTCACCCCGACGCTGATCTACCGTGGCTTGCCCGGTTGGCAATCGCGCGGCGTCGCCACCGCCGCGGTAGATATCAAATGGCCACTGGTCGGCCAGGTCTTCGGCGGCTCGCAGGTACTGACGCCACGATTCCAGATCGTCGCTACCCCCTCGGTCAAGAATCTCGCCGTGCCCAACGAAGACTCGCGCGCGGTCGACCTTGAGGATTCCAACCTCTTCGCACTGAACCGCTTCCCCGGCTACGACCGGGTCGAGGACGGCGTGCGCTTCACCTACGGGCTCGACTGGCAGTTCGAGGCGCCACGCTGGAAGATCAAGACGACGATCGGCCAGTCCTACCGCCTGACCAACGAGCCGCAGCTGCTGCCCGACGGCACCGGCCTGTCCAGCAGAACTTCGGACATCGTCGGCCGCGCCGAGGTATATTACCGCGGCTTTCTGAAGTTCACCGAGCGGTTCCGGCTGGACAAGGACAGCTTCGCCGTCCGCCGCAACGAGTTCGATGCGACGATCGGCGACAACAAAACCTATGCCGAGATCGGCTATGTCCGCCTGAACCGCGACATCCTCTCGATCGAAGATCTCCAGGACCGCGAGGAGTTGCGCTTCGCGGGCCGCATCGCCTTCAAGAAATATTGGTCGCTGTTCGGCTCGACCGTCATCAACCTGACCGACCGCCAGGAAGACCCGACCAACCTTTCGGACGGCTTCCAGCCGCTGCGCACCCGCCTCGGCGTCGCCTACCAGGACGATTGCCTCGAACTGTCCTTCACCTGGCGCCGCGACTACGTCGCCACCGGCGATGCGCGCAAGGGCAACACCTTCCAGCTCTACTTCGCCTTCCGGAATATCGGGGTGCGTTGAAGCTCGAGCCTGTTCACGAAAAAACATCCAACCTGGTTTGTTCTCTGCCTTCGCAAGGCTCGCTATCTAATTGACGCCTGAGTATTTTCCGGTCCAATTTCTCCCGTACCAATCGCGGGGGAAACGGATGCGCTTTGTCAGGGAAATCCTACTCGCCGCCGTTTGCGGCACGCTCACGGCCTGTGGTGGGGGAGGCGACGGCGGCGGCAGTGTGAATAGCACGCCTACGCCGGTTCCGACGCCGACGCCGACGATATCCAATCTTCAGAATGACCAAACTTTTGCTGCGTCGGGAGCAGTGACCAATGTCGCCCTGTCACTGCCCGACGGTATGGTACAGTCGACCGGTGCGAAAGGTGAGCCTATCTCGATCACCTACAATGCCGCCGGTAAGAGCTATACCGTCCAAGCTGCGGGCGGCAGCCAGGCCTTCCTGCAGACCGATGCGCGGTCGCAACGCTTCGCTGGCGAGACCGTCTATTCCAAAGGCGGCGACACGCTGACACTGGTCACCACGCCTTACTTCGGCGACGGCACCAGCAATCGCTACGTCGGCATGGGCTACTGGCAGCACAATACCGTCAGCGGATCGACTCAGCAAACCGACTTCAGAACGTTCACTTTTGGTTTCGACACGCCGGCGGCTACGCTACCGCGAACGGGCTCCGCGCATTGGCTGACGGATGTATTGGGCCTGCTGACGACGCCAGGAAAGGAACTTCGGGTCGTTCAGGGGAACGCCGACTTCGATGTCGATTTCGCCGCAAGCGCATTCCGCCTCCAGGGTTATCTCAATGAGAACCAAGTCGTCTCGACCGGCGGAACCTCTGGCGCCTTGGCGATCCAGTCGGGAGGACTGCTTTCCGCCGGAACGGGCTTCAATGGGCCATTGAGCTATCAGAGTAGCAACGGGATTCTACATGGCACATTGAACGGTCAGTTCTACGGGCCCAGTGCGGACGAGATAGGCGCCAGCTTCACCGCCCAAGACAACGGCGCGGCAATCAGCGGTGCCTTGACCGGACAACGCTCGACCCGTGCCAGCACAAGCGATGGCATCAAGAACCTCACGTTGACGGGGCCCGTAACCAATGAACTCCTCCGCGGTCCATCTGCCGAGATGTATGCAACCGATGACGACGCCCTGTCCGGATTTCAGCAGATAGCCGCAACGGTTTCCGCCGTCAGCGTCAATCTCACGGCCAACGGAGTCAGTTCGGTCGGTTTCAACTATCAATACAACATCAATCCGCAGGATATCGTGGCGGATGGGAGGACGAATTTCACCACCTACAAGTCCACCGTGGCTGGTTCTCCCGTCACCGTGTCACTTTATAAGGTTGGGGCTGCAAACCAGGAACTGGCGCTTACCTATACCAGTTTCGTGAGTTGGATCTGGCCGCGCGGGCCAGGCAACTCGACATTACCTGGAGACACTTTTGACGCGAACTTCGCGACCTACGGCATTAGAACGCCGCGCGATCTTCTGACCAACCGGACCGGCACAGCAACCTACGATGGCGTCCTCTATGGAAGGGGTGCTTCGCTAGCCGGAACGATCTACGACTTGACGGGCAAGTCCCGTTTCGACGTGGATTTCTCAGCCGCTCAATACACGGGCTCGCTGGACATCAACGGAACCACACAATCGGGCAATCAGACTGCCATCGGGCATTTCACATTCGGCGCAGCGATGGGTTTCGGCGAAATGGCCGAAGCGGACATCGCGGGACCATCTGTGAATTCTGCACGGCCCCACGTCATCCAGCCGCTGTTTTATGGGCCGAGCGGGCAGGAGATCGGCGCCCATTTCAGATTTGAACTGAATCAGACCGGCACTCCGGAAAGCCTGGCATTGGCCGGTGCTGCGGTAGCCAAGGCGCGATAAAGGGCCGACGGCGCGTTCTGCCCTCTCCATCAGGTCGAGGGGGAGAAGCGCACGCCGCCCATTGTCCCTCGCCGCCAAACAGCCTATCCGGCTCGCTCAGTATTGGTTAAGCCGGCCCCCGGCAGGGCTCCGGCTGCGGCGGGACGGCTTTCGCGCTCCGCGGGATGGGATCAACGACACGGTGGACACGACTATTCGCAGGACCATGAAGAACGGCGCGTTCAGGAAGATCGGTTTGGTTGCCCTCGGGCTTGCCGCCCTCGGCACCGGCATTGCCGCCACGGCGCAATCCATCGAAGCGGGCAATCCCGAGACCGGCCCCGCAGCCGAGTCCGAAGGCCCCGCACCTTCCGACTCCCAGGGCACGATCTCCATCCCCGACAACGTCGTGCTGTTCGGCAAGAACGATCCCAACGTCCGGCGCGCGACCGCGCTGGTCAACGGCGACATCATCACCGGCACCGACGTCGATCAGCGGCTGGCGCTGATCCTGGCGGCCAACGACAACAAGGTCAGCCCTGAGGAGAAGGACCGCCTGCGCCTGCAGGTGCTGCGCAACTTGATCGACGAGACGCTGCAGATCCAGGAAGCCAAGGCTTCGGACATCACGATCGACGATGCCGAGGTCGACTCGACCTATGCCCGCGTCGCGCAGCAGAACTTCAACCAGAACCAGGCGGCGATGGACGCCTATCTCGCGCGGATCGGCTCGTCGCCGGCCTCGCTCAAGCGGCAGATCCGCGGCGAGCTTTCCTGGCAGCGCCTGCTGCGCCGCAACGTCCAGCCCTTCATCAACGTCGCGGACGAAGAAGTGAAGGAAATGATGGAGCGCCTCAACGCCGCCAAGGGCACCGAGGAATACCGGCTCGGCGAGATCTACCTGGCGGCGACGCCTGAGGCCAAGCAGCAGGTCTTCGAGAACGGCAAGCGCATCGTCGACCAGCTCAAGCAGGGCGGCAGCTTCGTCGCCTATGCCCGGCAATATTCGCAGGCCTCGACTGCGGCGGTCGGCGGCGACCTCGGCTGGATCCGCCTGGCCCAGCTGCCCACCGAACTGGCCAATGCCGCGCAGGGTCTACAGCCCGGCCAGCTCGTCGGCCCGGTCGAGATTCCCGGCGGCTTCTCGATCGTCTACCTGATCGACAAACGCCAGGTGATGATGGCCGATCCGCGCGACGCCGTGCTGGCACTCAAGCAGGTGTCGATCAATTTCCCGGCCGGGACCACCCAGGCCGACGCGACCAAGAAGGCCGGCGAGTTCGCCTCGGCGATGAAGGCGGCGCACGGTTGCGGCGCCGTGGACGGCGTCGCCCACCAGCTCGGCGCGCAGGTCGTCGCCAACGACCAGATCCGCGCGCGCGACCTGCCGGGGCCGCTGCAGGACTCGGTGCTGCGCATGTCGATCGGCGAGACCTCGCCGCCGTTCGGCTCGATCGCCGACGGCGTGCGCGTGCTGATGCTCTGCGGCCGCGACGATCCCAAGGCCGACAGCGGCCCCAGCTTCGACCAGCTGATGGCGCAGATGGAAGACGACCGCGTCAACAAGCGCGCGCAGATGTACCTGCGCGACCTCCGCCGCGACGCGATCATCGAATACAACTGATGAGGCAAGCATGACGGCAGCGCTCGCCGTCTCGTTGGGCGACCCGGCAGGTGTCGGGCCAGAACTGTTGGCCGAAGCCTGGGCGCGCCGCGGCGAGGAAGGGCTGACACCGTTCTTCGCGGTCGGCGGAGCGAGCCTGCTCGCAGCGGCAGCCGCACAACGCGGGATCGCGGTGCCCGTCCAGCGCATCGCCGATCCGGGCGAGGCGACGGCGGTCTTCCCGCTCGCCCTGCCCGTGCTCGGCGATCTTGACGGCCCCTATCGCCCCGGAGAGCCCGACCGCGATGGCGCCATGCTTGCCCTCGCCTCGCTGACCGAAGCGGCTAGGTTGACGGTAGCGGGAGAAGCCAGCGGCATCGTCACCGGCCCGATCGCCAAGTCGCGCCTCGCCGAAGTCGGCTTCGTCCATCCGGGCCAGACCGAGTTCGTCGCGAAGGCCGCGGGGGTCGCTCCCGAAGACGCGGTGATGATGCTTGCGGGGCCGAGTCTGCGCACCGTGCCGCTCACCGTGCACATGGCGCTCGCGGACGTGCCCAAAGCGCTCACCGTAGAGCTGATCCAGCGCCGTTGCAGCATTGTTGCGGCAGCACTGCGACGCGATTTCGGGCTATCGACGCCCCGCCTCGCGCTGGCCGCGCTCAACCCCCATGCCGGCGAGGACGGCCGCTTCGGCGACGAGGAATCGCGGATCATCGCGCCTGCAATTGCCGCGCTCCGGGCCGCGGGAATAGCCGTCACCGGCCCCCATCCTGCCGATGCGATGTTCGCGCCCCATGCCCGCGGCGACTATGACGTCGCGCTCTGCATGTACCACGATCAGGCGCTCATCCCCTTGAAAGCGCTCGATTTCGACAATGGCGTCAACGTCACGCTCGGGCTGCCGGTGATCCGCACCTCGCCCGACCATGGCACCGCCTTCGCCATCGCCGGCCAGCGCAGGGCCAACCCCGGCGCGACCATCGCCGCGCTGCGTATGGCCGGCGAATGCGCCGCCCGCCGCGCCGCCGAATGAGCGAGCTTCCCCCCCTTACGAGAGGTGATCGCGCGCCATGGCCTCCAGGCCTCGAAAGCGCTCGGCCAGAACTTCCTGCTCGACGAGCAACTGCTCGACCGGATCGCGAAGATACCCGGCAGTCTCAAGGACAAGGCCGTGCTTGAAGTCGGGCCCGGCCCCGGTGGCCTGACCCGCGCGCTGCTCCGCGCCGGCGCCCGCGTCACCGCGATCGAGATGGACCGTCGCTGCCTCCCCGCGCTCGCCGAACTCGAGGCGGCTTTCCCCGGCAAGCTTCGGGTGATCGAGGGCGACGCGATGAAGATCGACCCGGCGACGCTGTTCGACGAGCCTTACGCGATCGTCGCCAATCTGCCCTACAACGTTGGCACCGCGCTGTTCGTCGGCTGGCTCTCGGGCCAGCAATGGCCACCGCAATGGTCTTCGCTGACGCTGATGTTCCAACAGGAAGTCGCTCAGCGGATCGTCGCCACGCCCGATTCCTCCGCCTATGGCCGACTTGCGGTGCTGGCGCAGTGGCGGAACGAGGCCAAGCTCGCGCTGAAAGTCCACCGGAGCGCTTTCACCCCGCCACCCAAGGTCATGTCGGCGATAATCCACGTCACGCCGGGGATAATGCCCGAAAACGTCTCGGCGCGGACGCTCGAACGCGTTACGGAAGCGGCCTTCGGCCAAAGGCGGAAGATGCTGCGGCAGAGCCTCAAGGGTCTGCCGGGAGCATCGGCGGCGCTGGACCGGCTCGGCATCGATCCCCAGCGCCGCGCCGAGACGCTCAGCGTCGCAGAATTCGTCAGCCTGGCTCGCGAATTGTAGAGTATGAGGGAACGCCGCCCACAGCTAGGCGTTTCCGATCGAATTAGGAGATACCGGATGAAGCTGCTGCGTTGGACCCTCGCCGGGGCCTCGGCCTACGTCATCTACAAGTACACGATCGGCAAGAAGGCCCAGGGCGAAGAAGTCTTCGTCTCGCCCGAGGAAGACGGCGCCGGCGGTCTCTCGCCCGAGCGCGAAAGCGCCGCGCCGCCGAAGCGGACGCGGGCGCGGAAGAGCAAGATCGTCGGGTAAGACTTGAGCCCCCGTGCAAAGCGGGGGTCTCATGCGTAACTGCTTTATGACCGCCTGAGGTCCCCGCCTGCGCGGAGACGCAGCCGGCTTAAGCCAACTGCGCCTTCTTCTTCTGCCGCCAGGCGTGGAGCAGCGGCTCGGTATAGCCGTTGGGCTGCTCGACACCCTTGAACACCAGATCGCAGGCCGCCTGGAAGGCCAGGCTCGTGTCCCAGTTGCCCGCCATCGGCTCGTAGGCCGCATCGCCGGCGTTCTGCGCATCGACCTTGGCCGCCATGCGCCGCAGCGAGTCCAGGACCTGATCCTTGCTGCAGACGCCGTGGAGCAGCCAGTTGGCCATGTGCTGCGACGAGATGCGCAAGGTCGCACGGTCTTCCATCAGGCCGATGTCGTTGATGTCGGGCACCTTCGAGCAGCCGACGCCCGCGTCGATCCAGCGCACGACGTAGCCGAGCAGGCCCTGCGCGTTGTTGTCGAGTTCCTCGCGGACTTCCTGCTCGGACCAGTTCGCACCGGCCGCGAGCGGGATCGTCAGCAGGTCGTCGAGGCCCGGAACCGGCTGGCCGGCGATCTGCTGCTGGACGTCGAACACGTCGACCTCGTGGTAGTGCATCGCGTGCAGTGTCGCCGCAGTCGGCGACGGCACCCAGGCGGTGTTCGCACCGGTCTTCGGATGGCCGATCTTCTCGACCATCATCGCGGCCATGCGATCGGGCGCCGCCCACATCCCCTTGCCGATCTGAGCCCGCCCCGAAAGACCGTGCTTCAAGCCAATGGCAACGTTGCGCTTTTCATAGCAGGCGATCCACTTCGAGCCCTTGATGTCGGCCTTGCGGATCATCGGCCCGGCGCGCATCGAAGTGTGGATCTCGTCGCCCGTGCGGTCGAGGAAGCCGGTGTTGATGAAGACGATGCGGTCCTTCACTGCGTGGATGCAGGCGGCGAGATTGGCGCTGGTGCGGCGCTCCTCGTCCATCACACCGACCTTGACCGTGTGGGGCTTCAGTTCAAGCAGATCCTCAACCGCATCGAACAGGTCGTTGGTAAAGGCTGCCTCTTCTGGCCCGTGCATCTTCGGCTTGACGATATGGATCGAACCAGCGCGGCTGTTGCCGTACTTGCCGAGCCCGGCGACGTCCTGCGCGCTGATCGCGCTGGTGATCACCGCGTCCATGATACCTTCGGGGATCTCGCTGCCATCGGCCAGCAGGATCGCCGGGTTGGTCATCAGATGGCCGACGTTGCGCACGAACAGCAGCGCGCGGCCCGGCAGCGTGAACTTGGCGCCGTCGAGGCCGGTCCACTCGCGGTCGGGCTCCAGCGCGCGGGTCAGGCTCTTGCCGCCCTTTTCGAAGGTGTCGGTCAGGTCGCCGCGGATCACGCCCAGCCAATTGCGATAGGCGACAAGCTTGTCCTCGGCATCGACCGCCGCGATCGATCCTCGAGGTCGACGATCGTGGTCAGCGCGGATTCGAGGACGATGTCGGCGATCCCGGCCTGGTCGGTCGCGCCCACCGGATGCGAGCGATCGAGCACCAGTTCGATGTGCAGACCGTTGTGCTGGAGCAGCAGGCCACCTTGCTTGCGACCGACGAGCTGGCTCGGATGTTCGAGCGGCGGATCACCCGCACCGTCCCAGCTCGACCAGGATCCCGAGGCCAACGGCACAGCGCGGTCGAGGAAGGCGCGGCCCGCGCGGATCACGGCATTGCCGCGCTCCGCGTCATAGCCGCCGGGCTTGGCAGGCGGGGCATCGAGCGCGTCAGTGCCGTAATATGCGTCGTAAAGGCTGCCCCAGCGGGCATTGGCGGCGTTGAGCAGGAAACGTGCGTTGAGCACGGGCACGACCAGCTGCGGCCCGCCCATCAGAGCGATCTCCTCGTCGACGTTCTGAGTCGTGACGGTGAAATCGTCGGGCTCGGGCACGAGATAGCCGATCTCGCCGAGGAAGGTGCGGTATTCGGCCGGATCGATCGGCTTGCCCGCCCGAGCCGTATGCCAGGCGTCGATCTCCGCCTGGAGCGCGTCGCGCTTGGCCAGCAGCGCGCGGTTCTTCGGCGCCATATCCGCGAGCAGCGCGGCGAAGCCGCGCCAGAAGGTGTCGGAATCCTTTTCGAGCGGCGCCAGCACCTCTCCGTCGATAAACCGCGCCAGCTGTGCGTCGACCTGAAGCCCCGCACGATCGATCCTGTCCGTCATTTATCTCACCATCCTTGGGCCGCCTCTGCAATGAGCGCAGAGACGGCGGAATCTGCCTAAATCCCTGGGGAAGGAACAGGCGCGCCTATGGCCCAAGCCCCAGCGCTTGGCAACAGAGCCCGGACGCTGGGGTTTCGAAGCTGGCGAAAGGGTTAGCGAGTCGGAAACATTTACACTTAGCGGCGGCTTAACCATGGGCTTGCGCGGATTTCCGCGGCTGGCATGATGGTTGCTACCTCAGGCCCTACAAGAAGAGGTCGAAATGCTCGAGAAGATTGCCAGGCTGTTCAAGATCAAGACGCGTGCCGAGGCGTTCCTGATCATCTATGCCCTGGCGACGGGCGCGGCCCAGCGCGGCTCGGTCTATCTCCAGCAATATCCGGGTTTCGGCGGCAAGCTATTGTTCCTCGCCTGTACCGGCGCGGTGTTCATGGCCGGCGGCAAAATCCTCGACTGCCTGCGCTATGAGCGCGAACGCGCCGAGACGGCGGCGTTGCAGGCCAGCGAGGCCTGAAGCTCAGCTGTCGGTCGCGACGAATTTGCCCTGCGCGCGATCCTTGACCACGCGATCGGCGCGGAAGACCGAGCCATTCATCGCGATATAGACGCCCGGCTCGGCCAGTTGCACGGCGCCGAAAGCCATGCCGAGGTTGAAGCTGGCATCGCTTTCGCTGAACCGCGCCGGGGCCAGGGCGCCGACGAGCACGATCACCTTGCCCGTCACGTCGGCCAGCGCTTTCGCGGTCTCGGTCATCGTGTCGGTGCCATGGGTGATGACCACATGTGCCTCGGGCGCCGCGGTCACGGCGAGGCGGATCACGGCACGGTCGACGTCGGTGAGTTCGAGGCTGTCCTTGCGGGTCACTTCCTCGACCCGGAAGGGGTGCCGGACGCGGCCGATCTCGAGCAGCCGCGCGACGACCGTCTCGCCGACCCGATAGTCGGAAAGCGCGTCGAAATAGATCTTGTCGATGGTTCCGCCTGTGGTGAGCAGCAGGATCGGGGTGTCGCTGGAAAGCATGGCACCTCGCAATGTCATCGAAGCGGGAAAGTGGGGTGGTTCTGTTGCCCGGCCCACACGTTTGACGTTTGGGCGGACCGGGCGCCACCCTCGGAAAAAACGGTGGGGTGGTTCTGTTGCCCGGCCCACCCCAGGCCGCTGGTCTCCGTTCTGTTACCCGGTCGGTCCAACCGTGTTCTAACTTTGTAACTTCAGGGCGTTAGCCCCTAGAATTACGCCGCGAGAGCAAGTGCTTCGTTGTCGTTGGCACTTATGAGTTTTGAGCCTTGAACGGGTTACTCAGCCCGGGCAAAAACAGCGTTTTTCAACACACGTCGATCCTAGTTCGGCCCCAACATTATCCCTGCGACAACAGGGAAAGTGGTGGAGCCGCCGGGTACCGCCCCCGGGTCCGCTGTGCCTATTGCACGCCGCAGTTTATCACCATAGCCGGTCGAAACCGGCAGGACCCATATAGGCGCTCGGTCGTGAATGTGAAGTGAGCGCGTTACCCGGTCAGGCCAAGGGTCAGGGACGCCGCTTCAACTCGTCGCGGATTTCAGCCAGCAATTCGACCTCGCTAGGGCCGGCCGGAGCGGCTGCGGGCGGCGGCATCATCTTGTTGGCCTGGCGCACGATCAGGAAGATGACGAAGGCCATGATCAGGAAATTGATGATCGCGGTGACGAACGAGCCATAGCCGAGCATGGCCACGCCGGCCTTCTTGAGATCGGCGTAGCTCTCCAGCGATCCCTTGTAGGTCGCCGGCACGTCGCCGAGGATGAGGAACTTGTTGGTGAAGTCCATGCCGCCCGTGACCTTGCCGATCACGGGCATGATGATGTCTTCGGTCAGCGAGGTGACGATCTTGCCGAAAGCCGCGCCGATGATGACGCCGACGGCCAGATCGAGGACATTGCCGCGTGCGATGAACGCCTTGAATTCACTGAGCATATGCGTCTCCTCCTGCCATTCATCCCGCGAACTTGATTGCCAGCAAACAGCGGGACTGTCCACAAATGCACCCGCCGCTTGCGAAGCCCAAGTTCATCTCTACATTCCGCGACGATGCCCGGCGCTTTGTCCGGGTCGGTTGAGGAGCCGCCTGCATGACCGCATCCAATGCACTTGGCCGTCTGGCCATGATCGGCCGTTTCGCCTTCGCCGCGCTTGCCGCAGCGAGCCTGGCCGCCTGCGGCATCAATTCGGTGCCGACCGCCCAGGAAAACGCCAAGGCCAAGTGGGCCGACGTCCAGGCGGCGTTCCAGGAACGCGCCAATCTCGTGCCGAACCTTGCCGCCGTGGCCAAGGGCGCGGCCGAGCAGGAGAAAGGCATCCTGACCGGCGTGGTCGAGGCGCGGGCCAAGGCGACCTCTATCCAGCTCAATGCAAACGATCTCACCGATCCGGCCAAGATGGCGCAATTCCAGGCAGCGCAGAACCAGCTTTCGGGCTCGCTGGCCGGTTTTGGCCGCCTGCTGGCCAATGTCGAGGCCTATCCCGAGCTCAAATCGATCACCAACTATCAGATGCTGCAGAGCCAGCTCGAGGGCCAGGAGAACCGCATCCGCGTAGCGCTCCGCGACTACAACGAGGCGGTGCGCGACTATAACACGCGCGTCCGCACCTTCCCCGAGATGATCGGCGCGACGATCCGCGGTGCCAAGGAAATGGTGCCCTATCAGGCTGCCACGCCGGGCGCCGAGGTTGCACCGAGCCTCGAAGGCAAGATGTAAGCACGGCTGCGACGATGCAGCCAATGCGACATTTGCTGACCCTCTGGTTCGCGCTGCTGGTCGCACTGGCGGGCTTTGTCGCGCCCGCTCAGGCCGCGCCGACCTTCCCGCCGCTCACCGGGCGGGTGGTCGACGCCGCCAACATCCTCCCACCGGACGTCAAGACGCGGCTCGACCAGAAGCTCGCCGGGCTGCAGACGCAGTCGGGCCGGCAGCTGGTCGTGGTCACCCTGCCCGACCTTCAGGGCTACGAGATCTCCGACTACGGCTACCAGCTCGGCCGCGCCTGGGGGATCGGCAGCAAGGACAAGAACGACGGCGCGCTGCTGATCATCGCGCCGAACGAGCGCAAGCTCAGGATCGAGGTCGGCTACGGCCTCGAAGGCGTGCTGACCGACGGGCTTTCGTCGCTTATCATCAACCAGCAGATCGTGCCGAAGTTCAAGGCCGGCGACATGCCCGGCGGGATCGAGGCCGGGACCGACGCGATCATCCAGCAGCTCACCCTGCCCGCCGACCAGGCTCAGAAGATCGCCGCCGAAGCCAACCGGCAACCGGCGAAACAGCAGGGTGGCGGCTTTCCCTGGGTCTTCCTGATCTTCGTCTTCCTGTTCTTCATCCTGCCGATGCTGCGCGGCGGCGGCCGGCGCTACCGTAGCGGCGGCCTTGGCTCGGTGATCCTGTGGGATGCCCTCAACAGCTCGCGCGGCGGCGGCGGAGGCTGGGGTGGCGGAGGCGGTGGCGGCGGCTTTTCGGGAGGCGGCGGCAGCTTTGGCGGCGGCGGCTCCTCGGGATCCTGGTAGCCCCGCGATGCTTCGGGGGGTCATCCTCGTTCTGCTGGGCTGGCTGGCCCTCGCCGCGCCAGCCTTTGCTGCGGGGCCGACATTCCCCGCGATGAGCGGGCGCGTGGTCGATGCCGCCAATGTCATACCCGACGACATCGAAGGCATACTGACGATCAAGCTGGAGACCCTGGAGACGCAGTCGCGCCGCCAGCTGGTGATCGTGACCTTGCCCGACCTGCAGGGCTACGAGATCTCCGACTACGGCTACCAGCTCGGCCGCGCCTGGGGCGTCGGCAGCAAGGAGAAGAGCGACGGCGTCCTGCTGATCGTCGCGCCCAAGGAGCGCAAGGTCAGGATCGAAGTCGGTTACGGCCTCGAAGGCGTGCTGACCGACGGATTCTCGTCGCTGATCATCAGCCAGGAGATCGTGCCGAAGTTCAAGAAGGGCGACATGCCTGGCGGCATCGAGGCCGGCGCCGATGCGATCATCCACCAGCTCACCTTGCCCAAGGCCGAAGCGGAAGCGCTCGCCGCCCAGCCGCCGCCCAAGCAGGACAACAGCTTCGCGATCGCCGTGTTCGTCGCCTTGATCCTGGGCTGCACCCTGTTCTTCCTGCTTATCCTTTGGCCCACGCGAATCCCCCGGCCCGGCAGCCGCAGCTATAACAGCGCCGCCGGCGCCGCACCGGTCACCGTCTGGAATACGAGCAGCAGTTCGAGCGACTGGAGCAGTAGTAGCAGCAGCAGTTCCGACAGCTTTTCGGGCGGCGGCGGCGATTTCGGTGGTGGCGGCGCCTCGGGCGATTGGTAGGAGAGCAGCATGGCATCGATCACTCCGATGAACGACAGCGACCGCGAGCGGGTCAGCGCCGCCGTGGCCGCGGCCGAAAGCCGGTCCGCCGGCGAGATCGTTACGATCATGGCGCAGCGCTCGGACGACTATGCCGACGTCGCGCTTGCCTGGGCGGCCTTCGTCGGCCTGCTGGCGCTGGCCGCGCTGATGATCGCGCCGGACTTCTACCTCGGCCTTTACGAGCGGCTCACCGGCGGCTGGGTGCACGAATGGACGCCGCGTCTGGTGTTCGGCGTCGCCTTGCTGGTGACCACGCTCAAGGTCGGGGGCACGTGGCTGATCCTGCTCTGGCGCCCTCTGCGCCTCTGGCTGACCCCCGGGCCTATCCGCCATCGCCGCGTGCGCGAGCGCGCTGTCAGCGCTTTCAAGATCGGCGCCGAGCGCCGCACGCACGGACGCACCGGCATCCTCATCTACCTCTCGCTCGCCGAGCACCGCGCCGAGATCGTCGCCGACGAGGCGATTGCCTCGAAAGTGGCACCTGAAGTCTGGGGTGACGCCATGGCGGCAATGCTGACCGAACTGAAGCAGGACCATCTCGCTGACGGCCTCATCGCCGCAGTGGAGAAAGTCGGCACCGTGCTGGCCGAGCACTTCCCGCGCGCCGAGGACGACCAGAACGAACTACCGGACAGGCTGATCGAACTATGAGTGATACCAACGAACCCGACGAAGTGGTGTGGCAGGGCAAATTCATCACTGCGCGCAAGAAGGGCAAGTGGGAATATGTCAGCCGCGCCCGCGGCATCCGCGCGGCGGTGATCCTGGCGATCGACGAAGACGAGGACGGCGACGAGTACGTCATCCTGGTCGAGCAGTTCCGCGTGCCCCTAGGGCGCCCGAGCATCGAACTGCCCGCGGGCCTTATCGGCGATCACGACGAGCACGAAGGCGAAGACGACTCGGTGGCCGCCGCCCGCGAGTTGGAGGAGGAGACCGGCTACCACGCCGAGCGGATGGAGGAGATCGGCCAGTTCTATTCCTCGCCCGGCATGGTCAGCGAGAGCTTTACGTTGTTTCGCGCGCACGGCCTGACCCAGGTCAGCGAAGGTGGCGGCGTGGAAGGCGAGAACATCACCGTCCACCGCGTCAATCTCGACCGCATCGAACGCGCGATCGCCGAATGGCGTGCGCAGGGCCGTGCGATCGACGTGCGGTTGCTGATGCTGCTGGGGCGGAGCTTGCTCGGACTGTAGCGCAAGGGCCTTCGACAAGCTCAGCCTGAACGGATGGCACGTTAGAGCACTACCAACTTTCACTGAGCCCAATTCGTCATCCCGGACTTGATCCGGGATCCCGCTATTTTTTCAACCTTGCGTTTGCACGCAACAAGCGGGACCCCGGATCAAGTCCGGGGTGACGATGTCATTGAAAGGTGGTCACACTCTAGAAGCAAACCCCGCTCGGCCTGAGCTTATCGAAGGCCCGCGCGCCAACCGTCACAGCGTCGTGAAGATGGCGCCGAAGTCCTTGCCGCCGTTGCCGGCTTCGTTGAACGCCTCGTAGATCGCGGTGGCGTGCTCGCCCATCGGCACGGTGGCGCCTGCTGCTTGGGCCCCGGCCATGGCGAGGCGCAGGTCCTTGAGCATCAGCGCCGAGGCGAAGCCGCCCTGGTAGCCGTTGTCCGCAGGGCTCGCGGCGCCGACGCCCGGCGCGGGCGTATAGTCGTTGAGCGACCAGTTATAGCCGGTCGACTTCGAGCTTATCTCGTAGAACTTCTGCATCGACAGGCCGGCCTTCTCGGCCAGGGCCAGTGCCTCGCAGGTGCCGATCATGTGGATCGCCAGCAGCATGTTGTTGCACATCTTGGCGACCTGGCCCGCGCCGAGCTCGCCGGCGTGGATCACCGCCTTGGCCATCGGTTCGAGCACCACCTGCGCCTTGGCGAAAGTCGCCTCGCTGCCGCCGACCATGAAAGTCAGCGTGCCGCCGTTGGCCGCGGCGATGCCGCCCGAGACTGGCGCATCGACCATCTCGTAACCCGCCGCCTTGGCCGCCTCGCCGACTTCGCGCGCGGTGGCAACGTCGATCGTCGAGCAGTCGAGGAACAGCGCTCCCTTGGGCGCCTGGCCGATCACGTCGGCGCTGTAGACGCTTTTCACGATCCCACCGTTGGGCAGCATCGAAACCACGGCATCGACGCCCTGCACGGCATCGCGCACGGCCGTATAGACCGCGCAGCCGTTGCCCTTGGCCTTGTCGAGCGCCTCGGCGGCGAGGTCGAAAGCATGGACCTCGTGCCCAGCCTTGACCAGATTCACGGCCATGCCGCCGCCCATGTTGCCGAGGCCGATGAACGCGATTTTCATGTCAGTGCTTCTCCTGTCGCCATCCAGTGTCGCCCCTTCTCGGTGACGACGAAGGACGGCTCGAAATGACCCGTCGGTTCGAATGCCAGAATGCCGTCGCGCTCCAACCGGCTGATGGTCACCTTGTCCATCCACACGCGGTCCTTGTGCAGCCGCAGTCCGCCCGCTGGCAGAGGCCGACCGCCGGTGATGCGGCAGTAGGTTCGCAGATAGGCGAGGCTGCGCAGCGCATCGGCGCTGTCCGGCTCCGCGGCGTCGGCATGCCACCAGGCCAGTTTCTGGCTACCCGGCAGCTTCTGCTTCTCAGTCGTGAACGCGGGTGGTGTGGGCAGATCCACCCGCGCGAACTCTTCATCGAGGATCGCCAACGCCTCTCCCTTGCGCGGAAAGACCGGTGGCGCCGCCACGGCTTACTTGCCCTTCCACACCGCCGGGCGCTTCTCGACGAAAGCCTTCATGCCTTCGGCCTTATCCTCGGTCGCGGCGAGAATGCCCCAGGTGCGGCGCTCGTAGAGCAGGCCCTGCTCGAGCGTCGTCTCGAAGGCGACGTTGACCATTTCCTTGTTCAGCAGCGCGGCGAGGCGCGGCATGCCGGCGATCTCCGCAGCGATAGCGACGACGGCATCGACGAAGCCCTCGGCCGGAAGGATGCGCGCGACCAGGCCCGACTTCTCGGCCTCCACCGCGTCCATCATGCGGCCGGTGAGGCAGAGGTCCATCGCCTTGGCCTTGCCGATCGCGCGGGTCAGGCGCTGCGTGCCGCCCATGCCCGGCGCCACGCCCAGCTTGATCTCGGGCTGGCCGAACTTGGCCTTCTCGGAAGCGATGATCATGTCGGCCATCATGGCGAGCTCGCAGCCGCCGCCCAGCGCAAAGCCGTTGACCGCGGCGATCCAGGGCTTGCGCACGACATTGGCGATGCCCTTCTGCCAGCCGTCGAAGAAGGCCTGCGAGAAGAACTCGGTGGCCGGCTTGTCGGCCATTTCGCTGATGTCGGCACCCGCGGCGAAAGCCTTTTCGCCCGCGCCGGTAAGCACGGCGGCACCCTGGCTGTCATCGGCCTCGAACTTCGCGAAAGCGTCGATCAGTTCCTTCATCACAGTGGAGCTCAGCGCGTTGAGCGCCTGCGGACGGTTGAGCTGAATCAGCGTGACGGCGCCGCGCTGTTCGACCAGGAGGGTTTCGTAGCTCATAGCGGTTTCCATTCCTTATCGGCCGGCAGCGGCGCGAAGATTGATTCGATAAGTTCATCGGTCACGCCTTCGGGCGTCGCCGGATCCCACTTCGGATCGTTGGTCTTGTCGACGATCACGGCGCGCACACCCTCGGCGAAGTCGGGCCGGGTCAGCACGCGTGCGGCGATACGGTATTCCATCGCCATGTTGTCGGCGAAATCGCCCAGCCTGGCGCTATCGGCGAGTTGGCGCAGCGCGACTTTGCAGGTCTGCGGGCTCTTGGTGTGCAGCGTAGCGAGCGTCTTTGCCGCCCATTCGCTGGGATCGGCTTCGAGGCTGGCAAGGATGTCCTCGTAGCGGTCCGAGGCGAAGTGCCTGGCGATCTCGCTGGCATGCGCCGCGATCTTTGCGTCGGGCGGGGTCACGGACAGCGCGGTGAGCGCGCCGGCGATCTCGTGCCCGGCGACGATCCGCGCCTTGGCTTCCGCCAGCTGGTCGGCCGGCAGGTAGTGCGTCGCAAGGCCGGCCCAGACGCACTCCGAACCGTCGATCCGCGCGCCGGTAAGCGCCAGGTACTGGCCGAGGCGCCCCGGCAGGCGCGACAGGAACCAGCCGCCGCCGACGTCCGGGAACAGGCCGATCCCGGTCTCGGGCATGGCGAACCGGGTGTTCTCGGTCGCCACGCGGTACTTCGCGGGCTGCGAGATGCCGACGCCGCCGCCCATGGTGATGCCATCGACGAAAGCGACCACCGGCTTGGGATAGGTGAACAGCAGGTGGTTGAGCTGGTATTCCTCGTAGAAGAACGCCAGCCCCGAGACGCCGTTGTCGGTCAGCGCCGAATTGCGCAGGAAGGCAATGTCGCCGCCGGCGCAGAAGCCCCTGCCCTCGCTGTGATCGATGATCACCGCCTTGACCGCGGCATCGTCCTTCCAGGCGAGCAGCGCGTCGGTCATGGCGTGGTCCATCGCCGCGGTCAGCGCGTGGATCGCCTTGGGCCGGTTAAGTGTGAGGAAGCCGACGCCACTCTCGCGGCGCGTGATGAGTTCGTCGGTCATGACATTACCGTTCATTGGCGAAGCAGATCGCGGCCGATGATCATGCGCATGACTTCGTTCGTCCCTTCGAGGATGCGGTGAACGCGCAGATCGCGCCAGAAGCGTTCGATCGGATAGTCCTTGAGATAGCCGTAGCCGCCAAACATCTGCAGCGCCTGGTCGACGATCTGCGAGCCGTTGTCGCTGGCAAGGCGCTTGGCCATGGCAGCGAAGCGGGTCTTGTCGGGCGCACCGGCGGTGACCTTGGCGGCGGCGAGGTAGAGCAATGCGCGGCTGGCCTCCAGGTCGGTCGCCATGTCGGCCAGGGTAAACTGGGTGTTCTGGAAGTCGGCGATCGGCTGGCCGAACTGCTGGCGCTCCTTCACATAGGCGATCGCCTCGTCGAGGCAGCGCTGCGCGCCGCCGAGCGAGCAGGCACCGATGTTGAGGCGACCGCCGTCGAGGCCGGCCATGGCGAAGCGGAAGCCGTCGCCCTCGGCGCCGACGCGGTTCTCGACCGGGACCTTGACGTTGTCGAAATTGACCTGCGCGGTCGGCGAGCTATTCCAGCCGAGCTTCTTCTCGTTCGCGCCGAACGAAACGCCTTCCCAGTCCTTCTCGATGACCAGGCAGGAAATGCCCTTGGCACCGTTATCTCCGGTCCGGACCATCGTGACGTAGAAGTCGTTGACCCCACCGCCGGTGATGAACTGTTTCGAGCCGTTGACGACGTAATGGTCGCCTTCGAGCCGCGCGGTGGTGCGCAGGGCGGCGGCGTCGGAGCCCGAACTGGGTTCGGTCAGGCAGTAGGACCCGAGCTTTTCCATGCCGACGAGCTGCGGCAGGTAGCGCTGCTTGACTTCGGCTCCGCCGAAGCGGTCGATCAGCCAGCTGGCCATGTTGTGGACCGAGATGAACGCCGCGGTCGACGGGCAGCCGTAGGACAGCGCCTCGAAGATCAGCGCCGATTCGAGCCGGCCGAGATTGATCCCGCCCATCTCTTCGGAAATGTAGATCGAGCCGAAGCCGAGCTCACCCGCCTGACGAACGACGTCGCGCGGGAAATGCTTGGTCTCATCCCATTCCGCCGCGAAGGGCGTAATGGCGTCGGCGGTGAACCGGCGGGCCATTTCCTGAATGGCGAGCTGGTCGTCGGTGAGCTGGAACTGTTCGGTCATGGCCGCGCCCTACATGATTTAATCGCTCGGTTAAATCCCCCCGGGCGACATTTTTCGATGCCCTTAGACGCAAAAGCGCCCGCCCCTCCACTATCGGAAGAGCGGGCTGCCATTGTCTCTACGAATCTCAGGCCAGCGCGGCGATGATGTCCTTACCGAACAGGTGCTCGTCGTCGGGGATCACCTTGGCCACCTTGAGCGGGCGCGAGACCCAGGTCTCGTTGATCAGGTCGCGCCAGGTGATATTGTTGTTGGTCGAATTACCGCCCCACGAACCGCAGCCCAGCGAGAAGGTCTGGCGCATGCCGTTCCACAGGTTGCCCGAGTTCGAAGGCGCCTGCGGCTGGTTGACCATGATGCGGCTGGTGAAGGTTTCCGAAGCGAGCTTCAGGATGTTCACGTCGCTCTTCGAATAGATGCCCGCGCTGTGGCCCTGGCCCTGGTATGCCTGGATGCCGTTGGTGATGCGGATCGCGTCCTCGATGTCCTTGGCGCGGTAAAGCGCCATGGTGACCGACAGCTTCTCGCCCGAGAACGGCGCATCGGCACCGAAACCGGATTCGGGAACGATCAGGAAGGTCTTGCCCTCGGGCAGGTCGATCCCGGCCATGCCGGCGATCTTCTCGGCCGACTGGGCGACGATCGCGGTGTTGAGCGCGCCGTCCTTCCAGATCGTGTCCTGCAGCTTCTGCTTGTTCTCGCCCTCGACGATGAAGCCGCCTTCCTTCTGCAGCTTGTCGAGCATCTGGTCGTAGATCTTGTCGAACAGGACCACGGAGTTGTCCGACGAGCACGAGGCCGCGAGGTCCAGCGTCTTCGAGATGCGGATCTTCTCGGCCGCATCGTCGAGGTCGGCCGTGTCGTCGACAGTGATGACGGCATTGCCCACGCCGACGCCGAGCGCCGGGGTGCCCGACGAATAGGCCGCCAGCACCATCGGGCCGCCACCGGTGGCGAGCACGCGGTCGCACTGCTTCATGACTTCATTGGTCTTCTCGACGGAAGGCGTCTCGATCGGGATGACCAGATCGGCCGGGGCTCCGAGCTTGACCAGCGCCTCACGCATCTTGTCGCAAATGATCTTGTTGGTGATCTTGGCGCGCGGATGCGGGCAGATGATGATCGAGTTGCGACCCTTCACGGCCGAGATCGACTTGATCACCGGGGTCGCCTCGGGATTGGTCGAGGGCGAGAGCGCTCCGATCACGCCGACAGGCTTGGCGATCTTGACGATGTTGCGCTCGGGATCTTCCTCGATCACGCCGACCGACTTGTCGTCGATGATGTCCATCAGCGCCGCACGCGTCTTGCGCGAGATCTTGAGGAACTTGCCCTCGTAATTGCCGAGCTGCGATTCATCGACCGTCTGCTGGGCGATCTCTTCCGCCACGCCCGGCTGGGCGACGGCCCAGACCATGCCGCGGATCAGGCGATCGACCTGTTCCTGCGTGTAGTGCGCGATCTGCGCCTGCGCAGCACGGCTGCGGGCGACGAGTTCGGCGACTTCCTTGGCTTCGGGGGTGTCGGCAATCGGGCGGGCAGCGGCCATGTCTGTTCTATCCTTCGCTCAATCGCTGGCATGCCGAGAGGGAAAGATCGGTCGCTGCGGATGCAGCACGATCAGGTCCTCAAGCATCCAGCTCCGCGCCGATCCCTGCACTATTTGCCCCGCGTCCTACAAGACGATTCGCCGCAAGGGCAGTTGCAGAAAACGGCACGGTCTCGTGTATGCTGCAGCCGAGATAGTGCAGCAAAGCGCGGCTTCAATGTACAGCAATTCGGTAAGTCGAACATACATTCGTCATGTTGGAGTACAACACTGTTGCCCTCCCCTCGCCGCTTCGCCATGAACTGCAACACGACCACAAGATCACAGGATGTCCGCGTGACCCAGCCCAGCATCGATTCCGCTCTGTTTCGCCAAGTGCTCGGCGCCTACCCGACCGGCGTCAGCGTCGTCACGGCGACGGGAGCGGACGGCAAGCCAGTGGGCATGGTGGTCGGCACTTTCACCTCGGTCTCGCTCGATCCGCCGCTGGTCGGCTTCCTGCCCGACAAGAAGAGCTCTTCTTGGCCGCAGATCGAAGCCGCCGGCCATTTCTGCGTAAACGTCCTCGCCAGCGACCAGCAGGAAGTCTGCCGCCAGGTCTCGGCCAAGGGGCCCGAAAAGTTCGTCGGCGTCGAATATGCCCTGTCGCAACACAACCTGCCGATCATCGCCAATTCGATCGCGGTGATCGAATGCTCGCTGCACTCGGTGGTCGAGGCCGGGGATCACTGGATAGTGCTGGGCAACGTGCTGGCGCTGGAGGTCACGCGCGACGAGGACCCGATGCTGTTCCACCGTGGCCGCTACGGCGGTTTCGCCGAACTCGTATAAGGCACCTTGACTCCCCCCACCCAAATGCTGTTCGGGTGTTCAGCATTTTTCTGGATTGGGAGAGCATCAGCATGACGAGATCACTGAACGGCCGCGTCGCGGTCATCACCGGCGCGGGTTCGGGCATGGGCCGCTCGATGGCGCTGCGCCTCGCCGAAGACAACGCCAAGATAGCCATCTGGGACATCAACGGCGAAGGCGCCGAAGAGACCGCCAAGATGGTTCGCGACGCCGGCGGCACCGCGCTGGCGATCAAGGCCGACTGCGCCGACCAGGCACAGATCAAGGCCGCGGCCGCGCAGACGCGCGCCGAACTCGGCAAGATCGCGATCCTGATCAACAACGCCGGCATCGCGCCGTTCACGCCTTTCCTCGAGATCGACCTCGCGCTGCTCGAGAAGGTGCTGCGCATCAACACGATCGGCCCGTTCCTCGTCACCCAGGAATGCGTGCCCGACATGATCGAGGCCAAGTGGGGCCGGATCGTCAACATCACCTCTTCGTCGGTCCAGTCGGGCTCGGCGCTGCAGACACACTACACCAGCTCGAAGGGCGCGTTGCTCGGCTTCACCAAGTGCCTTGCCATGGCGCTGGGCGAGCACAACATCACCGCCAACATGATCCCGCCGGGCTCGATCGACACCCCGATGCTGCGCGGCGCCGAGATCATGCAGAAGCCGGGCGCGGTCGAGAACTACGGCAAGGCGCTCCCCGTCGGCCGCATCGGCAAGGGCGAGGATATCGCTGCGGCTGCCGCTTTCCTGGTTTCGGAAGAAGGCGGTTACATGACCGGCCAGACGATCAGCGTGAACGGCGGCCGCTACATGGGTTCGGCCTAAAAATGACCGGCGCCTTCACCGTTCCGGTTGAGGGCGCCACCCTGGCGGGCGAGCGGAGCGGAAAAGGTCTCCCGCTCGTCCTGCTCCACGGCATGGCCGGCGAGCGGCAGGACTGGAATCGCCTGCTCGCTACCCTGCCCGCCGATATGACGACCTTGCGCTACGACCTGCGCGGCTTCGGCCAGTCGCCGAGCGACGACCGCGAATATTCGCATACCGACGACCTGCTGGCCCTGTTCGATGCTCAGGCCATCGAGCGTGCCCCGTTGCTCGGCCTGTCTATGGGCGGCGGCGTCGCGCTCAATTTCGCGCTCAGCCATCCCGAACGCGTCTCGCGGCTGGTCCTGATCAGCCCGGCCATTGTCGGCTGGGAATGGTCCGACGAGTGGAAAGCGCTCTGGCGCAGCGTTTCCCGCGCCGCGCGCGACGGCGACATGGCACTGGCCCGCGAGCGCTGGTGGCAGCACCCGATGTTCGAACTGGCACGGCAGAGCGAGGCGGCAGACGAACTGCGCCACGCTATCGATGCCTACCACGGCCGCCAGTGGATCCGCGACCCCCAGCGCGACGAATTGCCCGACGTCGACCGGCTCCACACCTTGGCCATGCCGCTGCTGCTGCTGACCGGCGAGCACGACGTTGCCGACATTCGCCTCATCGCCGACGTAATCGAGGCCGCCGCGCCCGACGTCCGGCGGATCGACTATGCCGGCGCGGGCCATATGCTCCATCTCGAACGCGCCGCGGGTGTAGCGGCCGAGATCACATCGTTAACGCGATAGCGCCCGCGGCCCGCGATACTTTCGCATGTCGGCAAAATAACGCGTCATTTGTGGTTAATCTCACAGACCCCACACCCGTCATGGATGACATAGGCCTTCTCGATCGTTGTTCACGATCAGCATGAGGACAGCCCGTGACCAAGACCGCGCAAGAATATCCTGTCGAGGCGATGGCATTCCACCCATCATGGCAGCGCGCCGCGCTCGCCAATGGCCACACGCCCCATCGCGAGGGCGAAGACGCCCTGGAATTCCTCGCCGACCTGGCCGACCGCATCGCTTCAGCCTGCATCGAGTCCCAATGCGCAAACGCCAGCGCCCCGCAGGCCGTGCCACTGGGCAACGACGGCACGCAAAGCGACTATTGCCAGATCCCACCTATTCCGCCGGAGCCGCCCTTGTCCGAAGGATCCGGCGTCGAACTCCTCACGCCCGACGGGCACATGCGTCCGCTCGATCACATCCAGGCCGATATCATCCGCCTCGCCATCGACCACTATCGCGGCCGGATCAGCGAGGTCGCCCGCCGGCTCCGCATGGGTCGTTCGACGCTCTATCGCAAGCTCGAAGAGTACGGGATCGAGTACAAGCAATAGGGTCTAGAGGATGACCTTGCACACGTCCGCCGGCGAGGACCGTTCGATCATTCCATAGGTCGACTGCCCGTCCCAGGTGTAGCGCGCCCCGCCCTGGTTGTTGTTCATCCCGTTGACGCCGGGATTGCCGAGGTGGAACGTCGCCAGCGTGGTGACACCATCGATCCGGGTGATGCCCAGTTCCGATTCCAGTTCGAGCGAGACGTCGTCGCCATCGGGCATGATGTTGCGCAGGAACGGGATCTTCGTCGCCCGCGCCTGGTACATCCTGCCGTCCTGGTAGATATAGCCGTCGTTGTAGGTCGATCCATCCTCGCGCGGCGGATAGGCGCAGTAGCCGAAAGCGCGGCCGTCGGGAAACACCGCCGCCTGCCAGCAGTGGCCACGGAATGCGCCCATCGGCCGCACGGACTGGCGGTGGATGCGGTTGCCGACCGCGTGGAAGCTGCGCGTGGTGCCGTCGATCGTCAGCTCGCCCTCGCCGCGGAAGACCTGCTCGACCCGCCAGCCGTAGCCCATCAATCCGGCGTCGATCCGCTCGGCCTCGGTCATGCCGGCGAGCTTGTCGGGGCGGAGGTCCTGCGTCCAGCCGGGTGCCGCCGAGGTCAGCTCGATATCGAACTTCAGCGGGGTTCGGCGCAGCGCGGGATCGACCTCGCTGTCGGCGAAGACGCGGAAATTGCCGGCGATCTGCTGCTCGATGCGGCCGTCATAGGCCTCGTCGTCGAAGCGAACGCGCCATTTGCGGAACGGCTCGATGCATTCGAAGCTGAGCCCGCCCGCCCCGAGCACGCCGTTGGTGGACGGATGCGTCGGCCCGCGCGTGCTCTGGCGCACGATACGACCACCGGCGAAAGCGAAGTTGCAATCGTAGCGATGATTTTCCCAGACCGCGCCAACCGCCTCGAGGCCGATGCGCGGGAAGGCAAAGAGGCCGTTTTCCTCGAACACCCAGATCGAAGCGCTTTCGCGCATCTCGGGATCGTCGGGCTTGCCCGGCAGAAGCTGCCCGTCGAGTTCGGGCTCGAGATCGCCCGACCAGGCCTGCGGCATCGCCATGGTTCAGCCTCCGACCTTGTTGAGCCAGGTCGAGCGCTCGATCATGCCGTAGGCAGTCTGGCCATCCCAGGTGTACTTCGTGCCGCCCTGGTTGAGCGCGAAGCCTGCCAGTTCGCCCTCGCTGCCGACCTTGAAGGTGTTGAGGCAGCCGACACCCTCGATCCGCGTCGTGCCGAGTTCGGACGTCATTTCCAGCGAATTGTTCTGCCCGGTTGGCGACAGGTCGGTCAGCCAGGGGATCAGGGTGGCGGTGGCCGGATACCACTTGCCGTCCTGATAGACGTAGCCTTCATTGTAGGTCGATCCGTCCTCAGCCGGCGGATAGGCGATATAGCCGAAGGCGCGGCCGTCGGGGAACACCGCAGCCTGCCAGCAGTGCCCGCGAAAGGCTTCCAAGGGGCGTACGGACTGGCGATGGATACGGTTGCCGACGGCGTTGAACTTGCGCTCCTTGCCGTCGATCCACAGCGTGCCTGTGCCGCGGAACAACTGCTCCATACGGTAGCCGAAGCCCATCAGGCCGGCGTCGGTCCGCTCGCGCTCGCTCATGCGTGCAAGGGCTTCGGGCGTATTGTCCTGAACCCAGGCCGGCGCGACCATGGTGAGGTCGACTTCGTAGCGGAGCGATATGGTGCGCTCGCGATCGACCGTGTTCGCCGCGATATCGGCCGAAGTCGTGTCGATCGGCGTGCCTTCGTAGCGAACCTTCCAGCGCTTGTAGGGTTCGATGCATTCGAACTGGAGCCCGCCCGATCCCAGAATCGTCGCGCGCCCGTCGGACCCGATCGGCGAATGGCTGACGCCGTCGAACCTGCTTTCGAACAGGGCCCGCCCGTCGGCGAAAGCGAAATTGCAGTCGTAGCGGTGGTTTTCCCAGACCGAGCCGATCGCCTCGAGCCCATTGCGCGGGAAAGCGAACTCGCCGTTCTCCTCATAGACCCAGACCGAGGCGCTCTCGCGCATGTTCGGGTCCTCGGGCTTTTCGGTGAGCATGTAGTCGTAGTGCTCGGCCAGACCGCCGCGCCATGCCGCTTCATCCATCTCGCTCTCCATGTTCCAATTCGCGTCGAATTATCACGCAAAAGGGCCGCGCAACCATGACGGTTGCGCGGCCCCCTGCAAGCGCGATCTGGATCGCAGTGGCGATGCCGCCCGCTATCAGAACTGGTAGCGCAGTTCGCCGCCCCACATCCGCGGCAGGCCGGGGTTGACGACGTTGGTGTTGCCACCGTTCGACGCCGCGTTGCCGCCCGACCAATACTTGCGGTTGCCGAGGTTGCGCACGAAGGCCGAGGCCGACAGCCCCGTCCCCATGATCTCCGACCAGGTCAGCCGCGCGTTGACCAGCACATAGCCGGGCAGCGTGGTGTTGGGGTTGATCGTGTCGCCAACGTTGGAGAAGTTCATCTTCTCCTGGCCATAGGCATCGCCGCGCAACGTCAGCTTGCCGGCATCGCCCAGGGGAACGCCGACTTCGCCAAACAGCGTACCGCTCCACTTGGGCACGTCGGCGAAGGGGCCATAGCGGAACGTCGTGCCGCCGAAAGTGACCGCGTTGTCGGTGTAGCGGGCATTCGTATAGTTACCCGACGCGCCGAACTGTAGGTACTCGGTCGGCCGCACTGTGAAATCGAACTCGAAGCCGGTGATCTGCGCCTTGGGCACGTTGACCGTGCGCAGTGACACGCCGAGCGGCGTCAGCAGATAGGCCGAGCGCTGGATGTTCTTGACCCACTGGTTGAAGAAGTCGGCGTTGAACGTGACCGGAACGCCCAGACCGTTGCCCGCGTACTTGAGGCCGGCTTCGATATCGACCGTCGTCTCGGGCAGGAACAGGTTGCCGCCGTTCTCGGCCGTGACGTTGAGCGGGGTCACCGAATAGTTGTACCCGCCCGCACGCCAGGAACCGCGGTTGGCCACGTAGAGCATCAGTTCCGGGGTCACCTTGTAGTCGAGGCTGGCGGTCCAGCTCGGCTTGCTGGCCGAGGTCTTCTCGGTGCCGGGGAAGAACGGCAGGAAGGCCGAGCCGGGAAGCTGGAAGATCTCGGTTTTGTCGTGAGTCCAGCGGAAGCCGCCCGTCGCGCTGAGCTGATCGGTCAGCTTGAACGTGGCCTGGGCGAAGCCGGCGATCGATTCCGTCGTCCACTGCGCGGTATAGGCGAAGGGCGCTTCGAAGATCGGCTGGCCGAAGGTCAAGTTCGACACGACCTGGTCGCGCTGGTTCAGGTAATAGAAGCCGACCACGTAATCGAGCCGGCCATCGAACGCCTTGCCCTGGAGCTGGAGCTCGTCCGAGAACTGGCGCGTGTTGAGCGTGAAGCCCTTGGTCGGCGTGACCTTGACGCCGTTCGGGTTCACGACGCCCTGGGTCTCGAAGAAGTGATAGGGCGAACCGTCGTAGTCGTAGCCGTCGTCCGACTTGGCGAGGTTGTAGCCGAAGATGTTCTTGACGAGCATGTCATCGGCGACGTCGAACTCGGTCGTGTTGATGACGTAGGTGTCGCTCGCCTTGTGGTACGGCGGATAGCTCGACATACTGACCCACGGACCGACGCGGCGCTGCTCGGCGACCGCCGCGGTGAGGCCGCCCTGCCAGACCGCGGGATGCGTCTGCAGATAGGCGGTCAGGCCCGGGCTCGTCGCCGGGTTGAGCAAGCAGTAGGCGGTGGTGAAGTCCGCCGCCGAGACGCAGGGCTGCGAATTGACCGACCAGAGCTGGTACGGCGTGTTGGTGCCATCCTCGTCGGTGTACTGGAACACCGTGGTGTTGGTCAGCCCGGCCATCGGCGTCAGCTTGAGCGTGGCGCGGATCGACTTCTGGTCGAGGTCACCATACTTGTCGCTCGTGAAGTAGTCTTTGATGAAGGCGCCGCCACCGGTGTAGCTCCCGGCCACGCGCAGCGCGCCTATATCGCCGAGCGGCAGGTTGATCGCGCCCTGGACATTGCGCGCGTCATAGCTGCCGTAGCGACCCTGGATGTAGCCCTCGACCTTGTCGGTCGGCTTGGCGGTCGAATAGAGCACCGCGCCGCCCGTGGCGTTACGCCCGAACAGCGTACCCTGCGGGCCTTTGAGGACCTGAATGCCGCCCATGTCGTAGAAGGTCGACGCGCTGTGCGTGATGATCTGCACTTCATTGACGTAGGGCAGCACGCTCGGCGGCGAGTTGGTGAAGGTGTCGACGCTCTGGCCGCGGATCGAATAGTTGAACGAGTGAACGCCGCCGTTCTGGCGGATGACCAGGCCGGGCACAGCCGCCTGCAGATCGTTCTCGTTGGTGATCGCGCGCTTGTCGAGATCGGCGCCCGAGATCGCGGTGATCGCGATAGGAACCTTCGACAGGCTCTCCTCGCGGCGGCGGGCGGTGACGATGATTTCGTCCTTGCCTGCTCCCGCTTCGGCGGTGTCCTGGGCATAGGCCGCCGGCGCAAATGGCAGCACGACGCCGGCCAGCAAGCCAGCCACGATCAACTTCCTCATATTTTCCTCCTTGTTTTGCGTGCGAAGCGCAAAATCTTCTTTTTACGAAGCAGCGAGATTCTTTTTCTTATCGAGCAGCAAGGCGATGCTGCCCGGTACTCAGCGGTGCTCTTGATTCATTTGATCGCGGTCTACCACCCCAAATTCGACCGGCATGATAATTTTGACACGCAGCGCGGCATTCACGCAACACCTAGACGAGGAACCACCCCCCGTGGCCCTCGTCCGGTGACAATCTCAAATGCTTGTGCCCTCAGCGCTTGCCGTAAGTGATCGGCAGCGATTCGATCGTGTGCGTGGCGACCGTGGGGAGATAGGTGATCTCGCTCTCGGGGATCGCCAGCTTGAGATCCTTCATCTGCCGCGCGACTTCCTGCGCCGCCAGCTTGATCTCCATGCGCGCCAGCGCCAAGCCGATGCAGCGGTGCGGGCCGCCGCCGAAGCCGACGTGGCGGCCCAGGTTCGGGCGGTCCATGTCGAACTTGCGCGGATCGGGGAACACGGTCTCGTCGTCGTTGCCGCTGTCATAGACCAGCAGCATCTGCGCGCCCTTGGGGATCTTGGTGCCGTTGACCACGGTGTCCACGGTCGCGGCGCGCGACAGGGCGCGGACCGGCGGCTCGTTGCGCAAATGCTCTTCGACGAAGCGGTTCATCCGGCGCTCGTCCTCGGCGACGCCCTGGAGCGTCTCCATCATGCCGGGCTTGGTGGCGAGCACATAGAACAGGTTGCCGATCGAGGTCGCGGTCGTGTCGTTGCCGGCGATGACCATCGCACGGATCAGCGACACGGCTTCCTCGAAAGTCAGCTTCTCGATCGTGCCGTCCTCGTTGGTGACCGAGGCATGGACGATGTCGGAGATCATGTCCTCGCGCGGTTCCTTTTCGCGCTCCTTCATCTTGCCGATCAGGTAATGCTGCAGTTCGGCGATCTTGGCGGCGTTGGCCAGCATCGTCTCGCGGCTCTGCATCGCACCGATCTGCGCGGTGACGGCCATCGACCATTCGACGATCTTGGCTTCCATGCCGTGATCGAGGCCCATCTGCTCGACGATGACGCGGATCGTCAGCGGCTGAGAAATGTCCTTCACCGCGTCGCAATGGCCCTTGTCGGCGAATTCAGCGATCAGGTCGCGGACGATCGCATGCAGGCGCGGCTCGAGCTCCTTGACGCGGTGCGCGGTGAAAGCGCGCTCCATCAGCTTGCGGATGCGCGTGTGGTACGGCGGGTCCGACATGATCGCGTCGGGGAAGTAGCCGCCGCCGTGCTCCTTCAGGTAGTTGCGGAACTCGTCGTGCATGCCGCGAGCCTGCTGCTCGTGATAGCCGTGCTGGACCGAGAAAGTGATCGGGTCCGACTGGACTGCCCAGATGTCCTCGTGCCGGGTGACCAGCCAGGTATCGAGACCCTTATCGTAGTAGATCGGGTCGCCCTTGCGCATGGCGCGATAGAAGTCGCGCGGGTGGGCCTGGATATCGTAGCTCTTTAGCGAGCCGTTCTCGAGGAGGTTCTGCTCCTCGGCGGTGAGCGGCACCCGCTCCGATACCTGGGTGTCCGTCGTCTGCGATGCCATGGGCCTGTCCTACTCGCCAAAATTCAGTGTCGATACGCGTCGGGGCCGGGCACCGCGATCATTCCGATCGAAGTGCCGGCCCCGCAGGGTTCGCCATCATAATGAAATTTCGCGGGCCGTTAAGCCATGCCCACCTTCGAAGCGCGGCTTGTCCCGGCAGGCAAGCCGGGACGCTGCTCGGTGCTCAATAGCTGGAGCTCGGCGCCACGGTGACTTCGATCCCGTCGAGATCGGGCTTCATCTTGATCTGGCAGCCGAGCCGGCTCGTCGGCTTCTGCACGTCCGAGACCATGTCGAGCATGGCGAATTCGATGTCGTCGGGCTCGCCGACCTTGGCGAACCACTCGTCGGTGACGTAGACGTGGCAGGTGGCGCAGGCGCAGCCGCCGCCGCAATCGCCCATGATGCCGGCAATATCGTTCTGCTTGCCCAGTTCCATCAGGCTGGTGCCTTCCTCGACGTTGTCGAACGTCGTGGTGACGCCGTTGACGTCGGTCATGGTGACTTTGAGATTACCCATGGTCGCTACTATCTCCCTCGCTCCGCCATGCGGAATCGTTATCTCCCATGCCCAAGAACCCGGCGTGACGCAAAGGCTCTCGCAAGCGGCATCAGTTGACTGCCAAGGCACTCGCCCGGCCGCGCATGCTGACCAAATTCTTAGCATTCGATGCGGCCCTGTCAATTTCGATGCGGCCGCAGCGGGTGAGATATGCCGCAGGCTGTGCTGGCCAGCCGTCAAGGAAAACCGCTTCTGCCCTGCCAGTCATTTGGTCTAGACGGAACGCAGACTATCTCGTTTCCTGTACTGTCCAGCCGCAGTGCCCGCTCCAGGGCATCCAGCGGCGATATTGGGAGAATAGCCGTGGTCAGGACCCTGATCCGCAACGCCACGATCTTCGACGCGACGGGCGCCAAGCCCTTCACCGGCGATCTTCTGGTCGATGGCAATCGCATCGCCGCGGTCGGCGCATCGGCCGCGAACGCCGAAGCCGATACGGTGATCGACGCGACCGGCCTGTTCTGCATGCCCGGCATGACCGAAGGCCACTGCCACCTTTCGTTCGAAGGCGTCACCGCCACCGAAAACCTGATCACGCCCAGCCCCGAGGAGCAGGTGTTCACCGCCGCGCGCGGCGCCAAGGCGCTAATCGAGATGGGCTTCACCAGCGCCTATGGCGCGTCGGAAGCCAAGCTGCGGCTCGGCGTCGCCGTGCGCAACGAGGTCAACGCCGGCCGCCTCCCCGGCCCGCGCATCCGCGCCGGCGGGCTCGAGCTCAGCGTCACCGGCGCGATGGGCGACGAGAGCAAGGAGCACAATCCGCGCATCGGCCCCTCGACGATCATCGACGGCGTCGAGGAAATGCGCAAAGCGGTGCGCTTTCAGATCCGCGAAGGCATCGACAACATCAAGCTCGACGTCTCGGGCGACCCCTTCTACCCCTCGACCCCCGGCTCGTGCACGCCGATGACCTTCGAGGAGATCAAGGTCGCGGCGGACACCGCGCACGGCCTCGGCCGCAAGATCAATGCGCACACGCGCTCGGCCGAGGGCTCGAAACACTGCGTCCGCGCCGGCGTCGACGGGCTGTTCCACTGCGAATATTCCGACGAGGAAATGTTCGACCTGATGGAAGAGGCCAAAGACCGCATCTTCGTTTCGCCGACGGTCGGCCTGCTCCACCAGATCATGGTCGGCGATGCCGCCGCCTGCGGCCTCAGCCCCGAGGTCGGCGGCTATATGGGCATCGGCGAACTGCTGGAGAATTCGGCGAAGACGCACACCGAACTGCGCAAGCGTGGCATTCGCCACCTGATCGGCGGCGACTATGGCTTCGGCTGGAGCCTCCAGGGCCAGCAGGCGGCCGACATCGCGCTGTTCATGAAATACTACGGCTACAGCGCCGCCGACGCGCTGATCTGCGCCACCCGCAACGGCGGCCTGGCGATGATGGACGGCGGCGATCTCGGCACTCTGGAAGCCGGCAAGCTCGCCGATTTGATCCTGGTCAATGGCGATGTGCTCGCCGATGTCTCAATACTCACCGACCGCGAGCGCATCCTGCTCGTGATGAAGGACGGCCAGGTCCAGCGGACCTCGCCCGCCCTCAAGCAGTCCACCCCTTCCCCCGCGCTCGAAGCCGCGGAATAAGCATCAGGAGCTGATGAAAATGAACGTCGAAACCGGCACGTTGAAACCCGGAGAGGCGCGCTGCCCGGCCGAGACCACGCAGGAAATCATCGCGCGCGACAAGGTCGCCGCGCCTGCCTGGGCCGCCAGCGAAAGCTACGAATACCTCGGCAGCGAGGACATCTCGAAAGATCGCTACACGAGCGCCGCTTTCGCCCAGGGCGAATTCGACCGGCTGTGGACGCGCACCTGGCAGATGGCTTGCCGCGAGGAGCATATCCCCGACGTCGGCGACTATTACGTCTATGACCTCGGCCCCTACAGCTTCGTCGTCACGCGCAGCGGCGAGGACGAGATTCAGGCCCATTTCAATTCGTGCCTGCACCGCGGCACCAAGCTCAAGCCCTCGGGCACCACGGGTTTCTCGAACAACCTCAAGTGCCCGTTCCATGGCTGGACCTGGAACCTCGACGGCAGCCTCAAGGAAATCCCCGAGAAGTGGGACTTCAGCCATACCCAGGGCAAGAAGATGTGCCTGCCCGAAGCCCGCGTCGAGCGGCTGGGCGGCTTCGTCTGGATCAACATGGATCCCGAAGCACCGAGCCTGGCCGACTACCTGGGCAAGGAAGTCATGGCGCACATGAACGCCTGGAAGCTGGAAGACCGCTACATCTACCTGCACGTCCAGAAAAGCTACCCGGCCAACTGGAAGCTGACGATGGAGGCCTTCATGGAGGCCTATCACGTTGGCGACACGCATCCGCAGGTCGCCCCGGCGAACGGCGACGTCAATTCGCAGTACGATGTCTACGACGAGCACGTCGACCGCTTCATCTCGACGCTCGGCGTGGTCAGCCCCAAGCTCTACGGCAAGTACAGCGAGCAGGATATCCTCGAGAACTTCACCCTGGGTGACAGCTCGTCGCTGGGCGGCAGCAAGCCGCGGCTCAAGGACGGCCAGCGCGCCCGCCAGGTCATGGCCGACATGTTCCGCGGCATGTTCGAGAGCGCGACCAACACCGATCTCAGCCACGTTTCGGACACCGAGCTGCTCGACACCTACAGCTACACGTTCTTCCCGAACCTGTTCCTGTTCCCGGGCATCTCGCTGCCGATGATCTATCGCTTCCGGCCCGATGCTCGCGACCATCGCCGCACGATCTACGAAGTGATGTTCATGCGCCCGCGCCCCAAGGACGGCTCGGTTCCCGAGACCGCCGAGGTCGAGATCCTCGAGGACCACCAGTCCTTCGCCGAGGCCAAGGGCATGGACCCCGGTTTCGGCGTGATCCTCGATCAGGATACCGACAATCTCTACGCGCAGCAGGAGGGCCTCGAAGCCAGCGCCAAGCCGGGCATCACGCTGGGCGACTACCAGGAAATCCGCGTCCGCCACTTCGAACAGGCGGTCGACAAATACATGGCGATGGAGCCCAAGCTGCCAGACTGGACGAAACTCCAGCGCGACTGCTGATGGAAGGTGCCAATCGGCGTCCATAGTCGATAGAACTGCGGGCGCGTCCGATACGGACGCGCCCGATTTACGCCAAGGATCACGACGTTGCGGCACAAGGCCGCTCGCGAATGGGAGAGAACTGATGAGAGCAACGCTCCGCCGTCCGCCGGCCGAAGAACTGGTCCTCTACAGCAAGGACCCGAAGACCAAGATCGCCACGATCACGCTCAACCGGCCCGACGCGCTCAACGCGCCGACGATCGCGGGACGCCTGCGCTTCGCCGAACTGGTCCACCGCGCAAACATCGACGATGACGTCAAGGTCCTCATCATCAAGGGCGAAGGCAAGCACCTGGGTTCGGGCGCCGACCTCGAGGAACAGGACGGCATGCTCAACCCGCAGCCCGGCACCTCGCTGCTGCACGAGTTCAAGATCCCCGAGGACGGCACGGTCAAGTATCCGCCCGCGGGCTCGTACCGCTTCCTCGGCTCGATCACGAACCTCTACGCCGATGACAGCTATGGCTGCCGTTCGCTGCAGAACTTCAAGAAGATCTCGATCCTCCAGTGCAAGGGCTACACCTACGGCTGGCACTTCTACCTCGCGGGCGACGCTGACATCGTCGTCTCGTCGGACGACGCGCTCTACGGCCACGCCGCCTTCCGCTACGTCGGCTGGGGCCCGCGCATGTGGACCTGGTGCGAGATGATGGGCGTGCGCAAGTTCATGGAAATGGTCTTCACCGGCCGGCCTTTCACCGCGCAGCAGATGTACGACTGCAACTTCCTCAACTCGGTCGTCCCGCGCGAGCAGCTCGAGGAAGAAACGATGAAGTACGCGCTCGCCTGCTCGATGACGCGTCCGAACGACACGGTCGTCGCGCAGAAGACCTTCTTCGAGATCTACAAGCAGCACCGCGGCGAATACATGGGCTCGCTGCTGACCGGCTTCCTCGAAGGCCTCAAGCCGATCATGACCGACGATGCCGGCGGCGCCGACCAGGGCCTCGGCGATGACGTCATGGAGAAGGGTCTCGCCAACTCGGTGAAGGACAACGACCTGCGCTTCCCGGCCGACTGGCGCCTGAGCTTCGGCGGCCGCGCCAAGCCGTGATGACGCTCTGATGCAGTACACCCAGCTCGGTTCGACCGGCCTGATCGTTTCGCGTCTCGCCTTGGGAGGATCCACCTTCACCCAGGGCGATACGTCGCTCGGCGCATTCTACAAGGTTGGTCCCGAGCTGGCGGACGAAATGGTCGGCAAGGCGCTCGACGCGGGCGTGAACTACTTCGACACCGCCGACGTCTATGCCAGCGGCCAGTCGGAGGAACTGTTGGGTGCCGCGCTCAAGCCGCACCGCGACCGCGTGGTCCTGTCGACCAAGGTGGGTAACCGCGGCGCGGGCAACCGCGAAGTACTGCATTCGGGGCTCTCGCGCCGCCACATCCTGTGGTCGGTCGACCAGAGCCTAAAGCGGCTCGGCACCGACTGGATCGACTACTACGTCGTCCATCGCACAGACCCCTTCGCCCCGCTCGACGAGACGCTCGAGGCGCTCGATGCCGTGGTGAAGGCCGGCAAGGTCCGCTACGTCGGCTATTCCAACTGGCCGGCCTGGCAGGCGGCGACCGCGATCGCCCAGCAGAAGGCCCGCGGCCTCGCGGCCTTCACCCACGGCCAGATGTACTATTCGCTGCTCGGCCGCGACGTCGAGCGCGACACTGTCGCCATGATGCAGCATTTCGGCATCGGCATGACTGTCTGGAGCCCGCTCGCCTACGGCTTCCTCGCCGGCAAATATACCGCCGAGGCCATGAAGAAAGACGACAACCGCTTCGCCAACTTCGACTGGCTGAAGTTCGACCACGACCAGGCCTTCGCCCTGTTGCCGATCCTCGAGGAGATCGCCAAGGCCAAGCAGTGCTCGATGGCGCAACTCGCCGTCGCCTGGCTGCTGACCCGGCCCGGCGTCGACTCCGTCCTGCTCGGCGCGACCAAGACGCACCAGCTGGAGGACAATCTCGGCGCAGTGAACGTGGCGCTCAGCGACGAAGATCTCGCCCGGCTCGATGCGGCGACGGCGATCAAGTCGCTCTATCCGAGCGCCGATTGGGCGGCTGTAGACTCGATGGATCCGGTAGCGCGCAAGCGATTGGGAGCAAACCGCAAATGACACCGCCCACCGCCACTCCGGGCGCCCTCGAAGGCAAGCTCATCATCGAGATCGCCGAGCGGCCGGCCGGCGAACAGACCGGCAAGCTTCTCGCCGATTTCGGCGCTGAGGTGATCAAGGTCGAGCGCCCGGGCGGCGCGCCCACCCGCGGGATGGGTCCTTTCAAGGACGGCAAGAGCGCCGTCTTCGGCTTTTTCAACACCAACAAGAAATCGGTCACGCTTGATCTGACCGATTCCGCCGACCGCGCCACGCTCGACCGGTTGCTGGCGCGGGCCCATGTCCTCATCGACGACCATGACGAGGCCTGGGGCCAGGCGCGCCGGCTGGATCAGGCCGCGGTGGCGACGGCGCATCCGCACCTGGTCCACTGCGCGATCACCGCCTTCGGTCAGGGCGCGCCGCAGGAATGGCAGAAGGCCTATCCGATCAACGTGATCAACGCCGGCGGCTGGGCCTATCACTCGCCGAGCGAAGCGCCCGACGAGCAGCCCCCGCTGAAAGGCGCCGGCCGGTTCCTGCCCGACTACGAATCCGCCATCGACGCCGCGACCTGCGTGCTGGCGTCGCTGCATCGTCAGCACGGCTCCGGGCAGGGCCAGTTCATCGACATCTCCGAGATCGAGACCCAGCTCAACCGGATCGACGGCGTGCTCGACCGGATGGTCGCCGGCGATGTCGAGCCGAGCGCCGATCGCACGGCCTACGATCAGGGCGGCCCGGCGACGTCGTTCGCCTGCAAGGACGGCCACATCTACATTTACATGACGACCAAGGGACACTGGAACGCATTGGTCGAACTGATGGGCAGTCCGCAGTGGGCGAAGGAATTCCCCGAGGACTGGCTGGAATTCCACTGCACCGACGACCGCGTCGTCGCCTTCCGGGAAGGTTTCCAGGACTGGATCACGCATCAGGAGAAGATGCCGATCACCACGGCGGCGCAGAAAGCGGGCATCCCGATGGTCCCGGTCAACACCGCCGCCGATCTACCGGTCAACGAACAGCTGGTCTACCGCGGTTTCTTCCAGGAACTAGACGGGATCAAATACCCCACGGCCGGCTACATGATGAGCGGCACGCCGGTGCGGGTGCGCTCGCATGCTCCGGCGCTGGGCGCCAACAATGCTGAAATCGAAGGAGCCGGCGATGCCGATGCCTGATCGTGGCGGCCCGCTAGCGGGCGTGCGCGTCGTCGAGATGACCAAGGTCTGGGCCGGCCCTTACGCCGGCAAGCTTTTCGCCGCGCTCGGTGCGGAAGTCATCAAGATCGAAAGCTTCAGCAATCTCGACGAGATGCGTGCCTATGGCGGCGTCGACATCAACAACGCGCCTTATTTCCTGTCCATCAACCAGGAAATCCTTTCCATCCAGCTCAACACCAAGACGCCCGAGGGACTGGACCTGATCAAGCGCCTGATCGCCAAGTCGGATATCGTGCTCGACAACATCCGCCCCGGCGCGATGGCCCGCTCGACGCTCGGCTATGACGACCTGATCAAGATCAAGCCCGACATCATCCAGTGTTCGATCAAGATGTGGGGCAACGACGGGCCGCTGTGCTACCAGACCGGCTACGCTCCGTGCTTCGCGGCGCTATCCGGCATCACCAGCCTGGTCGGCTACGAGGGCGAAGATCCCAAGGGCATGAACATCCGCTATGGCGACAGTTCGGCGGGCGCGTCCGCCGTCCTCGCTTGCCTCGCCGCGCTCAATTACCGCAACCAGACCGGCAAAGGCCAGAATATCGATCTGTCCGCGGTCGAGGCGATGACTGCGCTGGTCGGCGACAGCTTGTTCGCCTACAGCCTGACCGGCGAAGTGCCGGTTTCCGACGGCAATTTCCATCCCGAAATCTGCCCGCACGGTGCCTATCCCTGCCAGATGAACCAGTGGATCAGCATCGCCGCGGGCACCGAGGCCGAATGGCAGGCGCTCTGCGAAGTGCTCGGCGAAAGTGGGCCCGGCGCGGAGAGCCTGGCCGCAGATCCCCGCTTCGCCAGCCTCGCGCTGCGGCTCGAGAACCGCCATGCGCTAGACGCGGCGATTGCGGAACTTACCAGCCACCAGGACGCCACCGACCTCGTCGCGAACCTGCGACTGGCTGGCGTTCCGGCGGCCAAGTCGATGAGCTCGATCGACCTCTGCTCGGACGACTTTCTCTGGGGCCGCGAGGCCTATCGCATGGTGTCCGATCACAAGAACGGCAGCCGCCCGATCATCGGCCCTTCGTGGCGGATCAGCCCCGACGGACCCAAGGTCGAACGTGGCGCGCCGCTGCTCGGCGAGCACAACGACTACGTCTACCGCGAGATTCTTGGCTTGCCGCAGGAGCGAATGGACGATTTGATAGAGCGCAAGGTCATCGATTGAAGCAAGCTCTCCTGCTTGCGGGGGAGCACTCATGAAACTGCAACTGTCGGTGCCGCATCAGCTGCGGATCAAGGCCATGACCCAGCCTTGGGAGCTGCAGGTAACCGGTCCGGACCAGCTCAAGCTGATAAAGTTCGCCGAGACGCTGGGTTTCGAGATGGTCTCAGTGCCCGAGCATCAGGTCATGCCGAAGGAACACCTGGAACTCTCGGGCCCGTTCCAGATGAACGCCGCGGTGGGCATGGCGGCCTATGCCGGCGCGACCGAGACGATGCGGGTCAACTCGTGTATCGCCATCCTGCCGCTGCAGCATCCGATCACCACGGCCAAGCAGCTCGCCACGATGGACTGGCTGACCGGCGGCCGCGTCACCGTGACCTGGGCGGTCGGCTGGGCGCCCGGCGAGTTCGAGCTGATGGGCGTCGACTTCAAGAAGCGCGGCGAGATCACCGAGGAATATACCCGCGCCATCATCGAACTCTGGACCAGCCCCGACCCGCAGTTCGAAGGCAAATACGTCTCGTTCAAGGACCTGCTGTTCGAACCGCACTGCGTGCAGAAGCCGCATATCCCGATCTGGTTCGGCGGCGATGCCGATGCGGTGCTCAAGCGCGTCGCGCGCTATGCCTCGGGCTGGTGGCCTATGCTGACTCCGCCCGAGACGCTTCCCGAAAAGATCGATTTCATCAAGTCGCAGCCCGACTACAACGGCCAGCTCAAGGACGTCTGCATCGGCCTGGGCCTGCGCGTTGGCGATCATCACGTGCCGATCGACGACCCCGCGGGTCGCCCCGGCCAGCCTAAGCAGGAAATCATCGACCGGCTCGGCTGGCTCGAAGGGCAAGGCGTCACCTGGAGCGGCATCCCGATCCCCGAGGTCAGAGGGCTCGAGGAGTACCGCGACTATATCCAGTGGATCGCCGAGGAGATCATGCCCGCGGTCAGGTGAGCAAAGCGCCGACGCGATGACTCGGGCATCGCGAGCTGAGCCCCTTGACCGTGCCCGGGCTTTGCAGGACTGAAAAGATGTAGTGGATGCTATCTTAAGCTGGCGTCCGATCGGGAGAGTTTCGACACATGGCCAATGTCATGGACGGCGTCCGCGTCCTCGAAGTCGCGCAGTTCACTTTCGTACCCGCTGCCGGCGGCATTCTGGCCGACTGGGGCGCCGACGTCATCAAGATCGAGCATCCGGTGCGCGGGGACACCCAGCGCGGGTTCCTCAACATGGGCGGCGTGCAGCTCGATCCGCTGCGGCATACGCTGATCGAGCATCCCAACCGCGGCAAGCGCAGCGTCGGCATCGACGTATCGACGCCCGAAGGGCAGGAACTGCTCTACGAACTGGCCAAGACCGCCGACGTATTCCTGACCAACTACCTTCCGCAGGTGCGGCAGAAGAACAAGTTCGACATCGAACACATCCGCGCGGTCAATCCCAACATCATCTATGCCCGCGGATCTGCCTTCGGCAACAAAGGGCCCGAACGCGAGGTCGGCGGCTTCGACGGGACCGCCTTCTGGTCGCGCAGCGGCATCGCCGATACTTTCACGCCCGAAGGGCTCGACGGTCCGCTGACGCAGTCGATCCCGGCCTTCGGCGACTCGATCGGCGCCATGTTCATCGCCGGCGGCATCTCCGCCGCGCTGTTCCACCGCGAGAAGACCGGCGAGGCGAAGGAACTCGACGTCTCGCTGCTCTCTACTGCCTGGTGGGCCTCGGGCGCGCTGCTATCGCAGATCATGGAAACCGGCGTCACGATGAAGGCGCAGATGCCCAAGTCGGGCGGATCGCTGCGCAGCCCGTTCAACGGTAACTACCGCACGTCGGACGGTGGCACTATCAACCTCTGCATCAACAGCCCGACCGGCCTGATCCGCGATACGTTCGAGCACCTCGGCCTGCCCGAGCTCGCCGACGATCCGCGCTTCTCCGAACCGCGCGCGCTGTTCGATAACGCCGGCGCAGCGAGCGACCTGATGGTCAAGGCCTTCGCAGAGAAGCCCTTCGCTTACTGGAACCAACACCTCAAGACGATGAAGGGCCAGTGGGCGCCGGTGCAGAGCCTGCCGCAACTGCTCGAGGACGAGCAGGCGCTGGCCAACGACATGATCATCGAAGTCGACGGCGCCGACGGCAAGCCGCTGAGGCTGGTGCGCGGCCCGGTGCAGTGGGACAACGAGCCGCTGCAAACCACCCGCGCCCCGCAGGCCTCCGAACACACCGAACTGGTGCTGATAGAACTCGGCCTCGAATGGGATCGCATCGAAGAACTCAAAGCCAAGGGAGCCATCGCATGAATCCCGGAGCACTCGACGGACTGGGCTATCGCGGCGCCACGGTGGTGATCACCGGCGGCGCCTCGGGCATGGGCGAAGCCGCCGCGCGCCTTCTCGGCGAGCTGGGCGCCACGGTGCACATCGCCGACATCGCCGAACCGAAAGTGGCCTGCGCCAGCTTCACGCATTGCGACCTCGGCGATCCCGCCAGCGTCAGCGCCGCCACGGCCAAGCTGCGCGCAGTCGGCCCGATCGACTTCCTGTTCCCGATCGCCGGCGTCCCGCCGCATGCCGTGGGCCCGCTCACCTGCATGCAGATCAACTATGCCGGCACGCGCCAGTTCACTGAAGAAATGCTGCCCGCGGTCAAGGACGGCGGATCGGTCTGCCTGATCACTTCGACCGCCGCGCGCGGCTGGCTGCATCATCTCGCCGAGAACCTAGAAATCGTCGCGCTCGATCCCTCAGACGTCCGGGGCTACTACGAGGCCAATCCCGACAAGCTGCGCGACGGCTACAGCGCCTCGAAGGAACTGCTGACCGTCTGGATCCACCAGGCCTCGATCAAGCTGGCCGAGCAGCGCCGCATCCGCCTCAACGGCATCGCGCCCTGCGCGACCGGCACGGCCTTCATGGTCGAGAGCGCCAAGGTGCTCGGCCAGGAATTCATGGACGCCTACCCGCACCCACTGCTCGGCCGCATGCCGACGGGCGAGGAGCAGGCCTGGTCGCTGCTGCTGCTGTCGAGCCCGCTCAACGCCGCGGTCACCGGCGCCGTGCTGGCGACCGACCAGGGCAATGTCGGCGGCACGATCACCGGCGCGCTCAAGCCCAGCTACGTCCGCCCTTCCTGATTTCCTTTCTCATCCGGAGCACAGAACCATGTCATCCCCACCCCGGCCCGTGCCGAAGCTCGACGCCGAAAACCGCGCCTTCTGGACGGGCGGCGCCGAAGGCAAGCTCAACATCACCCAGTGCGGCGATTGCGGCAAGTTCACCCACCCGCCGCGCATCCTCTGCCGCCACTGTCAGTCCGAGAACGTCGCCCCCGCTGCGGTTGCCGGCACCGGCGTGATCGACACGATGACGGTCAACCACCAGGCCTGGGCGCCGGGCCTCGAAGTGCCCTTCATCATCGCCCGCGTCGCGCTCGACGGGGTGCCGGGGGGTTTACCTGACGACCAATATCGTCGGCTCGCCGATCGAGGACGTGAACTTTGGCGACAAGGTCCGCGTCACGTTTGAACGGGGTGGCGAACAGGCCGCCGATATCTACTACCCCCTCTTCGAGAAGGCGAACTGAGCCATGGCACGCGAAGCCTATGTAACCGGCGTCGGCCAGTCCGAAGTCGGCGTCCGCCTGCCCCGGCACCCGCTGCTGCTGACCGTCGACGCGGTCAAGGAAGCGCTTGACGACGCCGGGCTGACGCTCGACCAGATCGACGGCGTGTTCTCCTTCCCCGGCAAGTCGGCAGGCTACCTCGCCTTCTCGCCAGTCGGCACCGACGACCTGATCGAGGTGCTGAACATCAAGTCCAAGTGGCAGATGGGCGCGATGGAGCAGCCCGCGCAGCTCTCGGCGATCGCCATGGCCGCTTGGGCGGTCAAGGAAGGCATCTGCCGCCACGTCATCTGCTTCCGCACGGTCTACGAGGCCGGCGGAATGGCCAATCCGGCCGAATACATGCCGCTGCAGCAGAAGACGACCTCGGGCTTCTCGCAGTGGACCGCGCCGTTCTGGGCGACCTCTGCCGCCTGCTGGACCGCCCAGTACGCGGCGCGCCATGTCCACAAGTACGGCCTGACGCGCGAGCAGCTCGCCCAGATCGCGATCAACGGCTCGAAGAACGCGCTGCTCAACCCGCGCGCGCGGGCGATCACCAAGGAAGAGCTGACGCTCGACAAGTACATGTCGGCGCGGATGATCTCGACGCCGCTGTGCCTCTACGATTGCGACCGCTTCAGCGACGCCTCGACAGTGATCATCGTCTCGGCCGGCGACGCGCTCGACGAGGTCAAGGCCACGCCGATCCGCATCGCCGCGACGGCGGGCTCGGTCGACCGCTATAGCTGGGACCAGGTCGACTGGCCGGCCTCTTACGACTGCGGCCCCGATCTCTGGAAGAACACCGATTACACGGTGAAGGACGTCGATACCGTCCAGTTCTACGACGGCTTTGCCTTCCTGCCGATCACCTGGCTCGAAGGCCTGGGCTTCGTCGAGAAGGGTGAAGGCGGCAAGTTCATCGAGGGCGGCACACGTATCGCCCGTGACGGCGAGCTGCCGCTCAACACCGCCGGCGGCCAGCTCGGCGCCGGGCGACTGCACGGCTTCGGCTTCGCTCACGAGGCGGTGACCCAGCTGCGCGGCGCGGCAGGCGAGCGGCAGATCCCCGGCGATCCCAAGGTCGCGGTGGCAACTTCGGGGGGCGGTCCGCTGGCCGCGGCGCTGCTGCTGGCACGAGATTGAACCCAATCCCCCCTCATCTTTGGATGAGGGGGCATCCCGTTGCGGACAACCGCCAAATCCTTCCTTGAACTAACGGGGCGGAAACCGGTAGCAACCGCGCATGTCCAAGCCGACGATCAACGATGTTGCCGCGCGCGCCGGTGTTTCCAAGAAGACGGTCAGCCGGGTGATCAACAACTCGCCGCTGCTCAACGCAGCGACGCGGGCCAAGGTCGAGACGGTGATCGCCGAACTCGGCTACGTGCCAAACCCGCAGGCCCGCGCGCTGGCAACGGGGCGCAATTTCCTGATCGCGATGATCCACGACAATTCCAACCCCGAGCTGGCGCTGGCCGCGCAGCAGGGCGTGTTCGAGGCTATCCGCGATACCGAGTATGCGCTCGTCGTCCGCCCGATCGACCGCAAGGCCGCGGGGATGGAGCAGGAACTGCGCCACTTCCTCGAAGTCCAGCGCCCCGCCGGCGTGCTGCTGCTGCCCGGCGTCGCGGAGATGGAATCGATCGTCGCCGCCTGCAATCAGATCGGATGCGCCTACGTCCGCATGGGCGCCACCGCGCTCGACGTGCCTTCGCAGCTCGTCGCCTCGAACGATCGCCAGGCGGCGGCGGATGCGGTCGCCTACCTCGTTTCGCTGGGCCACGAACGGATCGGCCTCGTCGCCGGCCCCGATGACGCGAGCGTCGCGCAGCAGCGCGAACTGGGCTATCTCGACGCCATGGCCGACCACGACCTCGACCGGGGCCCGGCGCTGATCGCCGCCGGCGATTTCTCGTTCGATTCGGGCGTCACCGCGGGCAACCTGCTGCTTGAGGTCAGCCCGCGCCCCACTGCGATCTTCGCCGCCAACGACGCCATGGCCGCCGGCGTCCTGCACGCCGCGCACAAGCGCGGCATCAAGGTGCCCGACCAGCTCTCGATCGTCGGCTTCGAGGATACGGCGATCGCTGCGCATATCTGGCCGCCGCTGACGACGGTGCATGTGCCCGTCGCTGTCATGGCCTGCGGTGCGGTGTTCAAGATGATCTATCCCGACCAGGCCGAGACTCTGCCCGCGCAGTTCCGCCTGGAGATGATCGCCCGCGCCTCGACCGCACCCGCGGCGGGTTAGATAAAAGACTCCTCGACGCGACGACGCCTGACCCACTCAGGATAATCGGGCAGCCCGAAGATCAGGAAGGCGCTGAGGAACGTGCCGAAGATGCCGATCCACAGGTAGGGATCGTAGTTGCCGAAGGTATCGAAGACATAGCCTCCGAGCAGCGGGCCCAGCCCCGATCCCAGCGCGATCAGGCTCGCCATCGTGCCGAAGATTGCGCCGAAATTCTTCATGCCACCATAGGCCGAGGTCAGGTAACCGGCGATCTGCAGCTTGGTGCCCGCGGCATAGCCGTTGATGAACATCGCGGTGAAGATAATCGGCATCGAGCGGTTGGGTAGGAGCAGCAGGATGAAAGTCGCAGCGGTCGCGGCCAATGTCAGCCCGCCGACCCAGCGCGCCGGATAGCGGTCGAGCAGCCAGCCGGTGACAAGCTTGCCGGCAATCCCAGCAAGTCCAGCCATACCTGCGTAATTGGCCGCAGCAGTTCGGCTGACGCCGATCTCCATGAGGATCGGGATCTGATGGACGACCAGCGCGATCGTCACGACCATGATGACGAAAGTCGAGATCGCGATCCGCCAGAGCGCCGCGCTGCGCCAGGCTTCGGCGATCGACAAACCCGGAGCATCGCTGAGCAGCGACTTGGAATCGGCGGCCCCGGGATTCTTTGCGCGCTCCTTGCGGCTGGCGTCGTAGCCGTCGAACAGCAGGAACACACAGAGCAGAATAGCTAGACCGCCCCAGCCGAGCCCGAGCCAAACCAAGGCCATGCGCCAGCCATAGGCGTCGATCAGCCAGTTGGTCAGCGGCGGCGTGATCGCCTGGGCGAGCGCCGAGCCCGACAGCGTCAGCCCCAGCGCCAGCCCACGCCCGGCATCGAAAGCGCTGGCGACACCCGCGGTCCAGACGGTCGACTTGGTCGCCAGCGCGGCGACGGCATAGACCGTCCAGATGGTGAACCACATCCAGACCGTGCCATTGAGCAGGCTGAGCGAGGCCATCGTCGCCGCCAGTAGTAAGAGGCCCGGCAGCGCCATGCGGCGCGTGCCGATCCGGTCGATCAGCACGCCGAAGACCGGCGAGAACAGGAAGGTCGTCACCGAGGTGATCGACATGCCGGACGAAAGCAGCGTCCGGCTCCAGCCGAACTCCTTGGTCCAGGGCTCGATGAACAGCCCGGTCGAGGCGGTCATTACCGAGGTGAAGGAAAAGGCGATCGAGGCGGCGAGCACCAGCGGCCAGTGTTGGCGCCATTCGGCGCGCGCCAGTGCCTTGGTGTCGCTCAAGCCCTGTTCCTCCCCAACCGGCGCTGCATCAGAACGTCGGCCGCTCCAGCTCGCTCAGCGCGAAATTGTTGCCCGGCGCGGTCTGCTGGACCTCGATGACGTTACCTTCGGGATCGTAGCCGTAGAGCGTCTTCACATGGCCGACGTCGACGAAATCACGGTCGTTGAAAGTCATGCCGCACTTCTTGAGGAACTCGATGTCGTTTTCCATGTCGGTCACATCGACGCAGAAATGCGTGTAGCCGCGGTCGTAGGGGCGCAGCGGCCGCTCGATATCAGACTGCGGGGCACTGTATTCGAACATCTCGAGGTAGCAGGTGCCTGCGCGCAGCATGATGCCCTTGGAGGCCGAGCCCTTCACGTCGACGATGTGGTCCATCATCGGCTCGTCGGCCCAGGCGAAGCCTTCCTCGTCGACCGGCCTGAAGCCGAAGGCCTCGCCGTAGAACTTTTTCATCCGCTCGATGTCGCGGCAGTTCATGCCGATGTGATGGATGCCTCTGATCATGTCTCTTCTCCCGAATGCAATGGCCGCGAATATTCCCGCTGGCCGGAGCCGGAGCAAGCGTGTGCGCTTGCCCCGGCGAGCCTGCGGATTAGTCCGGATCGACCCACTTGGTGTTGGTCACGCGGGGCGAGAGGTACTTGGTCTTGGTCCAGCCGCCATCGACGACGATCGACTGGCCGTTGATCATCTCGCTGCCCGGCGCGCAGAGGAAGGCGATGACTGCGGCGGTGTCCTCGGGATCGGCGAGGCGCGGATAGGGCGTGGTCTCGACGTTGATGCGCTTGAACGCCTCGTCCTCGAAACGGTGCGCGACCATTTCGGTGCGGGTGACGCCCGGCGCGACACAGTTCGAGCGGATGCCGCGCGGGCCGTATTCGCAGGCCATGTGCTCGGTCAGCGACTTGAGGCCGCCCTTGGCCGCCGAATAGGCGCCGCCGCGCCGGCCGCCGATATGCGCGAAGGTCGAGGTGATGTTGACCACGCTGGCGCCCTCGCCAAGGTGCGGGATGACCTCGCGGCAGAGCCGGAACGGCGCGGCCAGCATGATGTCGAGGAAGTAGTCGAGCATCTCGTCGTCGGTCTCGTCGAGCGGCTTGGGGCTGCCGACGCCGGCGTTGTTGATCAGGAAGTCGATCCGGCCAAAGCTGCTGAGCGCAAGGTCGACGATCTTCTTCGGCGCGTCCTTCGCGGTCACGTCGACCGAGATCGTCACGACTCGCTCGCCGCCCAGTTCCTTCTCGAGGTTGGCCAGCTTGCCCGTGTCGCGGCCCACCCCGACGATGGCGTTGCCCGCGGCGTGGAGCAGCTTCGCCGTCTGCAGGCCGATGCCGCTGCCCGCGCCGGTGATGATCGCAACCTTGGTATCGCTCATGCTCTGATCCCGTTCGAGTGTTCAGTCTTCCGGCCCGATCCGGTAGACGCATAGTTTGTTGCCGTCGAGATCGCGGAAGTAGGCGCCGTAGAAACCGCCCGGATCGCCGCGCCAGCCCGGCCCGCCCTCGTCGCCGCCGCCGAGTTCGATCGCCTTGGCGAAGACCTGGTGGACCTGTTCTTGGGTATCGGCGAGGAAGGAGATCATCGTGCCGTTGCCGACGGTCGCGGCAGCGCCATTGTGAGGGCCGACCACGCCGAAGGCCGGAGCGGTCTTGCCATAGACTCGCCCGCCGCTCGGATGCTCGAACAACGGCGCAGCGCCGAGCGGCTTAAGCAACTCATCATAAAAGGCCTTGGCCTGGTCGAGATTTTTGCTACCGACGAGTGCATAACCAATCATTTGCCGAACCCTCCTCGAAACTACTTGATGATCAGCGACGGTGCCGACCTGTTCGGCGCCGCTGCCGCCTGCCCGCGCAGCTGCGCGGCCTGAGCGCGGATGTAATAGCGTATATCGTCGAGCTTGCCGTCGTCGAGTTCGGGGAACTTCGGCATCCCTGCCGGCTCGATGCCGCCGCGAACGATCTGGACAAAGCTGGCGCGGTCCTGCGGGATCGGCGAGCGGCGCAGGTCGGGCGCCTGGGTCGAGCCGACCGCCATCGAGCCGTGGCAATCACCGCAGTGGACGTTGAAAGCCGTGGCGCCGGGCAGGAAGCGCGCCTGCTCGACCTTGAAGGTCTTGTCCTCGGGCGGTGGCGGCGCCACCGGCCGCGGCGGCAGCGTGCCCTTGCCGCCGATAACGAATGTCAGCACCCGCCGCGCCTGGGTGCGCGGATCGAGGCCCCAGCGCTCGATGCCGGGTCCGCCGAGCGCGCCGAGGTTTTTCGGATAGGCCATGCCGAGCCCGGTCAGCACCGTGACGTACTGCTTGCCGCCGGCTTCGTAGGTGATCGGCGGCGCGATCATCGGCGCGCGCGTGTCGAACGACCAGAGCTGCTCGCCGTCGCGCGCCGAATAGGCCTTGAAGGTGCCGTCGATCGTGCCCTGGAACACCACGTCGCCCGCGGTCGCGAGCACGCCGCCGTTGAGATAGGTCGGGTGGTCTACGCGCCAGGCCTGCTTCTGCGTCACCGGGTTCCAGGCGATCAGCGCGCCGGTTGGCGGCTTCTCGCCGATCAGCGGGCCGCCGATCATGTTGGCGCCGGCATCGGTGTTGCGGTCGGTCGCGGGTTTCCAGCTCGGCGACGGCTCGCTGAAGGTCACCTTGAAATCGGCCGCGGGAATATAGACCAGCCCCGATTTCGGACTGAAGGCCATCGGCAGCCAGTTGTGCGCGGCGAGCGGGCTCGGCGACAGGCTGACGCCCTTGCCCTGATCGTAGCGCGCGCCGGGCATCTCGACCGGGCGGCCGGTGGCGAGGTCGATCTTCGAGGCCCAGGTGACCGGGACATAGGGCTCGGCCGAGATCAGCTTTCCGGTCTCGCGATCGATCACGTAGAGGAATCCGTTTTTCGGCGCCTGCATCAGCACTTTGCGGTGCTTCCCGTCGATCTTCAGGTCGGCGAGCTCGATATCCATGGTTGCATCGAAATCCCAAGTATCGCCCGGAACCGTCTGATAATGCCACTTATAAGTGCCAGTCTTGCCGTCCACCGCAACAATCGAATCGATGAACAGGTTGTCGCCCTTGCCCTGGCTGCGCAGCTTGTGGTTCCAGGGGTAGGGGCTGCCGACGCCGAAGTAGACCGTGTCGCTGGCGGGGTCATAGGCGATCGAGTTCCACACGTCGCCGCCGCCGCCGTATTTCCACCACTCGCCCGACCATGTCCTGGCGGCCATCTCCATGGCCTTGTTCTCGAAACCTTTCGAAGGATCGCCTGGAACCGTATAGAATCGCCACAATTGTTTGCCACTGACGGCGTCGTAAGCGGTGATGTAGCCGCGGCTCACGCCGTTCGATCCGCCGTAGCCGATCAGTACCCGCCCGCCGAGCACGCGCGGCGCGCCGCTGATATAGGCGGCCATGTTCGGATCGTAGGTCTGCTGGCTCCAGGCGAGCTTGCCCGTTTTCGCGTCGATCGCGATCAGCCGGCCGTCCTGGGTGCCGACATAGACCTTGCCCTGCCACCAGGCGACGCCGCGCACGCCCCAGCCTGTGCGGAGGTTCAGCCCCGCCACCTTGCCGACCTCGGGATCGTAGACCCACAATTCCTTGCCACTGACCGCATCGACGGCGTGGACCACGCTAAGCCCGGTGGCAAAATAGAGCACGCCGCGCACCGCGATCGGCTGGGTCGCGCTGTTGCCCAGCGGCAGGTCCATCGACCAGGCAAGCCCGAGCGAATGGACTGTGGTCTGATCGACTTCGTGCAGCGGGCTGTAGTGCTGCTGGCCATAGGTACGGCCATAGCCGGGCCAGTCGGCGCCGTTGCTGTCATCCTGGAGCTGCGCCTCGGGCGTGGTCGCCCCGCCGAAACCGAAGCCATTGCAGCCCCCCAGCGCCAGCGTCGTCACCGCTATTGCCGTCAGCAACGGCAGGCGCCGGACCTTTGCGAACATCCGCCTCTCTCCTCTTTCTCGGCGCGACTATCGTCAGTTTGATAGCGCTGGCAACTCCCGCCCGGCAAAATAACCAACGCTGTTGATCGCCAGGGCGTAGCTATCCCCTTGCCCGGGCGCGGATCACGGGTTTAGAGGCAAGGGATGAGCACCAAACCCAGCGCCCCAAAACCCAGCGCCCTCGACGGCATCCGCGTAATCGACATGAGCCGGGTCTTCGCGGCCCCCGTAGGCGCCCAGATCCTCGGCGATCTCGGCGCGGACGTGATCAAGATCGAACGCCCCGGCGTCGGCGACGACGGCCGCGGCTATGGTACGGCCTGGGTCAAGGGCAAGGACGGCATCGAGACGCGGCATTCGAGCTTCTTCACCGTCTCGAACCGCAACAAGCGGTCGATCACGCTGAACCACTCGAAGCCCGAGGGGCAGGAAATCCTGCGCAAGCTGGTCGAGACCGCGGACGTGCTGATCGAGAACTATAAGGTGGGCGATCTCAAGCGCTTCAGCCTCGATTATGAGACTCTGAAGGAGATCAACCCACGGCTGATCTACTGTTCGGTCACGGGTTTCGGCCAGACCGGCCCGAGCGCCGCGCTGCCCGGCTACGACGGGTTGTTCCAGGCCCAAGGCGGCATGATGGCGGTGACCGGCCTTCCCGACGGGCATCCCGGCGCGGGTCCGCTGAAAGCCGGCCCCAGCCTGGTCGACTTCATCACTGGCCACAACACCGCGCTAGCTATCCTCGGGGCGTTGATGCACCGGACGCGCACCGGTGAGGGTCAGTTCATCGACATCGCGCTGCTCGATACCTCGGTGGCGATGGTCAGCCACATCATGCAGGACTACCTGATCAGCGGCGAGGCACCGCCGCGGCTCGGCAACGGCGGCAACGGTGGTGGCCCGGCCGACCTGCTCCACGCCAGCGACGGCATCGTCTACCTGACCGCGGGCACCGACGAGCACTACCGCCGCCTGACCGTGCTGATGGACCAGCCCGAGCTGTTCACAGACCCGCGCTTCGATTCGAACTTCAAGCGCGCGCGCTCGGGCCAGGCCGAACTGATCCGCATCATCAACGAATGGAGCAGCAAGATCACGGTCACGGAGCTGCTGGCGAAGTTCGACAGCGTTGGCATTCCGGCAGCGCGCTACAACGAGCTCGACGACGTCTGGAAGGACCCACAGGTCCAGCACCGCGGCCTGCGCGCGACCACGCCGCATGCTTACGCCGAGGCCGGCTCGGTCGATTTGATTCAGAGCCCGCTGGCGCAGATGTCGGCCAGCCCCGCCTCGATCCGCCGCGCCCCGCCGATGCTGGGCGAGCACAATGGCGAGATCCTGGACGAGCTGGGCTACAGCGCCGAGCGGATTGCCGAGCTGAAAGAGCTCAAAATTATCTGAACGATCGGGAAGTGCGCCGGCGGCACGCTTCCTTCGTCTCTTTTACTTACCCTTGAACTCGGGCGTGCGCTTGCCGGCGAAGGCGGTCACACCCTCGACGAAATCCTCGGTCCGGCTCGCCTCGAGCTGGCCGAGCCGCTCGTTCTGGAGCGCCTGCTCGAGGCTGACGTCGGCCGCGGCCCAGGCGATGCGCTTGATCATGCCGAGCGAGCGCGGGCCCTTGGCGAGCTGCTGCGCCAGTTCCATGCCCGCGCTCTCGACCTCGTCGTCGGGGACGACGCGATTGACCAGGCCCCACTCGAGCGCCTTCTTGCCATAGAGCCGCTCACCCAGCAGCATCATCTCCATCGCCCGCACGCGGCCCACCGCGCGCGTCAGTAGCCACGAGGAGCCGCCGTCGGGCACCAGGCCGACATGGCGGAAAGCCTGGAGGAAGAAGCCGCCCTCGCCGCAGACGATCATGTCTCCCGCCATGGCGAGGCCGCAGCCCACGCCTGCCGCCGCACCGCGCACGGCGGTGACGATCGGCTGCTCCATCGCCTTCATCCGGGTGATGATCGGGTTGTAGTAACGATCGAGCAGATGGCCGACGTCGCGCATCGGATCGTCGAGCACCGCCTCGGCATCGGCGAGGTTCGCGCCCGAATTGAACCCCTTGCCCTCGCCGGTGAACAGCACGGCGCGGCTCTCGAAAGCCGCGCGGTTGAACGCGTCGACCAGTTCCTCGCCCATCTGGGCCGAGCCGGCGTTGCGCGTCGCGGGATCGTTCATCGAGATCCGCGCGACGCCATCAGTCAGCGAGTAGAGGACCTTTTCGTAGCTCCTGCTCATCTCCGTGCTCCTTAGGCCAGCATGCCGCCGAAGCGCTGCTTCACGATCGCTTCGGCATCGCCGATGATCCGGTCGATCAGTTCCTGGCAGGTCGGGATGTCGTGGATCAGGCCCTGGACCATGCCGGCCCAGAAGATGCCCTTGTCGAGATCGCCAGAAGCCAGCAGCTCGCGGCCGACGGCGCCGGCGACGAGGTGCTTAATGTCCTCGAACACCGCATCGGGATTGGCCGAAATCCGAACGACCTCGTCGGAAACCGAGTTCTTGCCGACGCGGGCGGTGTTCTTGAACTTGCGGAAGATCAGGTTGGTGCCGCGCTCGTCGTTTTCGACGTACTTGGCCTTCACGTTGTCGTGGATCGGCGCTTCCTTGGTCGCGCAGAAACGCGTGCCCATGTTGATGCCCTCGGCACCCAGCGCCAACGCGGCGACGAGGCCGCGGCCGTCGCCGATGCCACCGCTAGCAAGCATCGGGATCTTCACCTTGTCGGCGGCGCTCGGGATCAGGATCAGGCCCGGGATATCGTCTTCACCGGGATGGCCCGCGCATTCGAAGCCGTCGATCGAGATGATGTCGCAGCCGTGCTTCTCGGCCGAGAGCGCGTGGCGCACCGCGGTGCACTTGTGCAGGATCTTGACGCCGTGCGGCTTCACCATCTCCCAGATTTCGCGCACTTCCTGGGTGCCCGCGGTCTCGATGATCTTGATCCCGGCATCGAGCGCGGCCTGGGCATAGCCCTTGTAGTCGGGCGGCAAGATCGTCGGCAGCACGGTGATGTTCACCGCGAAGGGCTTCGAGGTCATCGACTTGCAGCGCTCGATCTCGTCGCGCAGCGCGGCGGGGCTGGGCTGGGTCAGCGCGGTCAGCGTGCCGAGGCCGCCGGCGTTCGACACCGCGCTCGCCAGTTCGGCATAGCCGACGCCCTGCATGCCGCCCTGGACGATCGGGTGCTCGATGCCGAGCATCTCGGTGATGCGGGTCTTGAATGCCATATGATGCGGTCTCCTACGGCGTTACGCCGGAATCTGATTGAATGGGACGCCTTTGTCGGGGCGATGGTCTTGCGGCAAGCCGAGAATCCTCTCGGCGATGGTATTGAGCAGCATTTCGTCGGCGCCACCGGCGATCCGCCCCGTCGGCGCGGCGAGCCAGGACTCGACCCAGTCGTCCTTGCTGCTCGCGCCCGGATGCCAGGCGAGGCCGAGATTGCCCATGAGATCGATGGCGAGTTCCGACAGCTTCTGCCGGCTGCGCACCGAGACAAGCTTGTTGAGAGCGCCCTCGGGGCCGGGTTCCATGCCCGCGGCCATCATCTTCATCGCCCGCGTGGTGATCGCCTCGAGCCCCGAGCGCATCGCATAGCTGCGGGCGATGGCCGAGCGGACCCGGCCGTCCTCGATCGCCGGGCGACCGTTCACTTCGGCTTCGCGTGCGAGATCGACGAAAGTCGCGGTCGTTGGGCCGAAGCCGGTGGGATCGGAGGCCGAATAGCGCTCGATCATCAGGGTCGCCATGGCCGTGCCGAAGCCGCCGCCGACCGGGCTCAGCCGCTGGCCATCGGTCAGCTTGACGTCGTCGAAGAACACCTCGTTGACGTGCGGACTGCCCGCGGCGGCGAGCTTGATCGGGCGCACCGTGACGCCGGGCGCTTTCATGTCGAGCCAGAAGAAGGTCAGCCCCTTGTGCTTGGCCACCGTCGGGTCGTTGCGGGCGATAATGACACCATAGTGCGAGTGCTGGGCAAAGGTCGTCCAGAGCTTCTGCCCGTTGAGCTTCCAACCATTGCCGTCGGGCTCGACCTTGGTGCGCAGGCCGGCGAGGTCCGATCCGCCCGAAGGCTCGGAAAAGAGCTGGCACCAGATCTCGTCGCCCCGAAGCGCGGCGACGGCACGTTCCCTGGCCCACTCACGGTCCTGGGCGAAGCGCAGCACGACGGGCACCGAGATGCCGAGCGACACCCCGAAATAGCCGATCGGCATGCCGAAGCCCATTTCCTCCTGCTCGAAGATGACCTTGTGCAGTGGGGTCAGGCCCTGCCCGCCGAGTTCAGGATCCCAGTGGATACCGGCAAAACCGGCCTCGAACTTGGCGCGCTGGTAGCGGCGGCCCATGGCGAGATGCTCTTCCTCGGGCACCCCCTTGAGAGCCGCCTTGCCGAACGTCGGCGCGACCGACTGCAGCCAGGCGCGGGCCTTGAGGCGATAGGAGTCGAGGTCCTCGCTCATGCCGCCTCTCCCATCAGTTGGTCGACCAGCAGGTCTTCCCAGAACAGCATGTTGCCCTGCTCGATCGCCAGGCTGCGCGCGCGCCGCATGTGGAGATGCAGGCCACTATCCCAGGTGACGCCGGCGCCGCCGTGGATCTGGACGGTGTCGCGCGCGGCGGTGTCATAGGCCTCGGTCGCCGAGAGCCGGGCGGCGGCGGCGGCCTTGAGGAAGCCCGGCTGGCCTTCCTGCGCGGCGGCGTGGATCGCATTGGCGCGGGCGATCTCGACGAGGCCGTAGAGCTCGGCGATGCGGTGCTTGACCGACTGGAACGCGCCGATCGGCTGGCCGAAGGCCTTGCGCTCGTTGGCATAGTCGCGCGCGATGAACAGCAGCGCCTCCGCCCCACCGATCTGCTCGTGCGCGGTGACGACCGCCATGCGAGCGAGAATGTCCAGCGCAGCGGCTTGTGCGGCGTCGCCTTCGACCAGCAACGTCGCCGGCGTCCGGGCGAAAGCCAGATCGGCAAACAGGCGGCCGTTGTCGAAGCTGTCGACGGTCTCGCGCCGGGCATCGGCCAGTTCGACAAGCACCAGCGCAGGCTTGTCCTCGTGATGGCACCAAACCACCGCAAGGTCGGCGATGAGGCCCGCGGTCACGCCAGGCTTCTCGCCCGAAAGATGCCCGCCGGCGAAGACGCTGCGCGGCTCCGGCGGCAACGGCGCGTTGCCCTCGGCGAAAGCGATCGCCGCCACGGCCTCGCCCGATGCAAGCTTCGGCAGCCACTGCCCTTGCAGGTCTGCATTGCCGCTGGCCAGCAACGCGCAGATCGCACCGTAGTTCGTCGTCAGGAACGGCGCGCCTGCAGTCGCAGCGCCGGCCGCCTGGGCAACGAGCCCCAGTTCGATCAGGCCGAGCCCCAGCCCGCCTTGAGCCTCGGGCACCGCCAACGCGGTCCAGCCCTGCTCGACCGCAGTATCCCAAAACGGCTTGTCGAAAGCGCCGGTCCGTTCGAGCAGGCCGAGCAGCCGCGTCTTGTCCATGCGCGCGTCGAGGACGCGGCGGGACTCGCTCGCAATGGCCTGCTGTTCGTCGTCGTATAGTATCGACATCCCGGCTTCCCTCTCCTGTCCGGCTAGTTGAACCGGAACGTGGCATCAAGCCGCCTGACCCCGCAAGCCTGACTGTGAGGGTTGCCGTGGTTCTCTTGCGCTGCAATCCTGCCGCAAAATCTGCGGGAGAGAGAAAAATGGACATTATTGCCGAGGGACTGGCCTTCCCCGAGGGGCCTGTGGTCATGGCCGACGGATCGGTCGTCGTCGTCGAGATCATGGCCGGCCGCGTGACGCGCTGCTGGAACGGCCGCACCGAAGTGATCTGCGAGACGGGCGGCGGCCCGAACGGTGCGGCGATCGGCCCCGACGGCGCACTGTGGATCTGCAACAACGGCGGCATGGCCCATCTCGGCGAAACCGGTCCCGGCCGGATCGAGCGGATCGAACTTGCCACCGGCCACTGCGAGCGCGTCTACGAGAGCTGCGACGGCGCCGCGCTGCGCGGGCCCAACGATCTCGTCTTTGACAGTACCGGCCGGCTCTGGTTCACCGATCTCGGCAGCGGACACGAGGATGTGAAGATGGTCGGCGGGCTCTACACCGTCTCGCCCGACGGCGGCACGGTAACCGCGGTCAACCGCCGCTCGATCTCGTACAACGGCATCGGCCTCTCGCCCGACCAGCGCTCGGTCTATGTCGCCGACACCTATCAGGCGCGCGTCTATCGCTACGACAACCGCGCCGAGGCCCAGCAGCCCGAATGGATCGCGACCGGCATCGGCCCGGTCGGCTTCGACTCGCTCGCCGTGACCGAGGCCGGCAATATCTGCGTCGCCATGGTCATGGGCGGCGGCGGCGTGGCCACGGTCACTCCGCAAGGCGTGGTGACCCAGCTGTCGATCCCCGAAGACCCCTATGTCACCAACATTGCCTTCGGCGGCGCCGACATGCGCGATGCCTATATCACGCTGTCGGGCACCGGCCGGCTGGCCCGAATGCGCTGGGACGAGCCGGGGCTGAAGCTCGCCTTTAACGGGTGAGACGACGGGCCCCGCGGGCGCATTCAGTTTTGCGGAGAACCAGGCTGTCACCGCAGCGGCGCTTGCCTCGGTACTTTTCCCGGGCCGCCTAAGTGGTCTCCCCGATGCTTTCGGAAGATGCCGAATGATAAGCGCCAATAGCTGCTGGTGCCGAAGCTTTCTGCCTGCGGGACCAGCAGTCCATCTCGCGACTTAAGCCGTCCGGAAAGAAGGAACGAAAGCATGCGCGTCAACAAGTATCTTGCCGCGGCGGTCGCATCGGCCATGATATCGGCACCGGTAATGGCCAAGCCCGCCCCCAGCAATCCGGCCGCCGGTCTTTCGCTTTCCAGCGCTGCCGGCGTGAAGGCCAAGACGTCACCCGACAAGGCCAACAAGCTCGGTTCGGAAGGCTACATCATCGGCGGCGTCGTTCTCGTGGGGATCCTGATCGCGATCATCGCCAGCGACGGCGACGATTCCGACAGCAACTGATCCATTCAGGACCCGCCGGGCTCCGCTTCGCCGCGGCTCACGCGACCAGGCGGCGGCTTGGCGCGCGGATCGAGGCAATCAGCCCAGCCCGGCCACATCCTTGATATTAATTAGCCCTAATACGTAAAGTCCACAATTGAACATTTCGCTTGCAGCAGCGAGACACATTGGATCGCGCGAAGACGCGGGGCCACACAGAAAAATGCAATGGGTCATTCAATGAGCGTACAGCGTCTGACTGATCGAGTGAACGCGATTGTCCTTACAGTGCTACGGCACCGATTGCCTGTTGCGCAATTGCCAGACGACCCGACTTTCCGCGATCTTACCGTCGATGCGATCGAACGCGTCTACATTGCCGATGCGATTGAGCACGAATGGACCATCGAACTCGCCGACGTCGAGATCGATGGCTGGCAGACCCTGCATGACGTCACAGAATCCATCCGCAGGCGGACGGGACGCGGACAGCTTCGTCTAGCAAAGATCTAGGGCCGGCTGGCAGCGGCCTCGGGCACACCTTCATCTGTCCCGCCATCGCCGGTCAATCAGCCGCAGGTATTCCTCGAGCAGCGGGCCATTCGCGGCGAACCATTCGTTCCAGTTCTGTATAGCTTCCCATCTGCCCTCCGCCGTCTTGCGCTTGTGCGCCTCGCCCAGCGCCGAGGCCAGGCGCTCCTCGAATTCTTCGAGGCCGTTAGGCGGGGTTAGTGGGGGCGGTTCGCTCACCGGCCGCACGCCTAGGGCATTGGTCGGATGGGACAAGCGAAGACTCCTCCGTTCCGGGGCAATCCCGGCCGGCGTCAACTCCGCTCGCGCGCGATCACCGCGACGGTGAAACGCGAGATGCAGACCAGCTTGCCGGCCTCGTCCTCGATGCGGATCGACCAGACCTGGCTGCTGCGGCCGAGGGCTTCGGGCCGGGCCGTGGCATAGACCCAGCCGTCGTAGGCTGGGCGGATATGGTTGGCGTTAATCTCCTGGCCGACCGCGACGCGCGTGGCACCATCGATGCAGAAGTTAGCTGCGATCGAACCGACGGTTTCCGCCAGCGCCACCGAAGCGCCGCCGTGCAGCCGGCCGAAGGGCTGCTGCGTACGCTCGTCGACCGGCATGCGCATGCGCAGCCAGTCGTCGCCGCAGTCGACGACTTCCATGCCGAGATGACCGTGCAGCCCGCGCGAGCGAACATGCTCGAGCTGTGCGTCCGTCGGCCGCGCGCCGCCGAACCAAATCATTCGTGGCCTGCCACGGGATGCGGGGTGTAAGGCGCTTCGAGCGCGGCGATCTCTTCGAGCGAAAGCGCCAGTTCCAGCGCCGCCAGCGCATCCTCGAGCTGCGCCATTTTCGAGACGCCGACGATCGGCGCGATCACCCCCGGTTTCGCCAGCAGCCAGGCCAGCGCCACCTGCGCCATCGGCACGCCCCGCGCGCCGGCGATCTTCTCCACCGCGGCGACCACCGCGCGGTCGCTCTCCTCGGTCTTGGTATAGAGGTTGGCGATGATCCGGTCGCTCTGCGAGCGCGCCGTCTCGCCGCCCCAGGGCCGAGTCAGCATGCCGCGCGCCAGCGGGCTCCAGGGGATCACGCCGATGCCTTCCTCGCGGCAGAGCGGCAGCATCTCGCGCTCTTCCTCGCGGTATAGCAGGTTGACGTGGTTCTGCATCGAGACGAAGCGCGCCCAGCCGTGCTGTCGCGAGAGGTTCAGCGCCTTATGGAACTGCCAGGCATGCATCGAGGACGCGCCGATATATCGCGCCTTGCCCGCCTTCACAATGTCATTGAGCGCCTCTAGCGTCTCCTCGATCGGCGTCTCGTAGTCCCAGCGATGGATCTGGTAGAGATCGACATAGTCGGTGCCGAGCCGGGTCAGGCTGTCGTCGATCGCTTGGAACAGCGCCTTGCGCGACAGGCCGGCCTGGTTCGGTCCTTTGCCCCAGCGACCGTTCGCCTTGGTCGCAAGGACGATCTCGTCGCGCCGCGCGAAGTCCTTGAGCGCCCGCCCCGTCACCTCTTCCGAGCTGCCGGCAGCGTAGATATTGGCCGTATCGAAGAAATTGATCCCCGCCTCGACCGCGCGGCGCAAGATCGGGCGGCTCGCCTCCTCGTCGAGGATCCAGGAATGCCAGCCCTTGGATGCATCGCCGAAGCTCATGCAGCCGAGGCACAGCCGTGAGACCTTGAGGCCGGTCCTGCCGAGCGTGACGTAGTCCATGTCTGACGATCCTAGCTTGGCCGGTTGGCGGCCGGAGAACTTCTGCAACCTCGCACATATCGCGTTCGTGAACTTTGGCCGCGCGAGTCGCGTGTGATGCGATTATTTACTGCTTATTCAATGGATTGATTGAGACCGGCGGCATTCTGGCAGGTTGTGCGCCGGTAGGAAAGAAGCGACCGCGCAAGTTCCCATTTCGGACCCGATCCACGCAAAGGCAGGATTGATGTGCACGGGGATTTTGCGCAAGATCGCCTCGGCAGGGCAACGAAGATAAAAAACGGGGGCTTCAAATGAACTTACGGCTTGCGCTGTACCTCAGCGCAATGATCGTCATCGGGCAGGTTCAGCCCGCGTCGGCCGCCGTCGTGCCGCGCGATCTCCGAACGGCCCTGCTCGCCATTGCGGAAGCGACGAAAGCCAAAAACTGCAAGGCCGCGCTCGCTATCGTTGCCGAACAGACGGCAACGACGACCTTCGGGCAGCTGAACGATCGGGTACGGCTCGCATTCTACGGCGTCGGCATGGGATGCGCCGTCGAGGAAAAACAACTCGAACTCGCCCTGGGCTATGCCCAAACGGCCTCGGGGATACCCGGGGCTAGCGCGGAGTTCTGGCGCGCTCGCGCCGCCCTCGCCTGGCAGCTCAAGCGCCACGACGACGCCGTGGCTGCTGTTGAGGGCATGGCAAAGAACAATCCGGACGCGTTGGCCGGCACGTCGATCAGGATGCTGTACCAGATGGACGTCGCGCTCAAGAGCGAGCCTCCGGTCCGGCGACGTCTGCTGGCGGTACTGGCCAGCCCTGCGTACGTCCCGGACGAAGTCGGCTGGTCCGCCGATCCCTTCCGCGAAGAATATGCGACAGTCCTCGCCGATGCCGGCGACAAGGCCGGCGCAGCTGCAATGGTCGCGCTGATCGAGGATCCTTATAGCCGCGTGCAGATCAGCCTGGACCCCAGGTTGCGGGAGATGATCCCGGCGAATTTCGATGCCCGCGCGGCCGTGGAAAGCCATATGGCCAAAATGCGCGAAATCGCCGCCGCCCACAGCGGCGCCATTCGCCCACAGCTCAATGTCGCGAACGACCTCCTTGCACTCGACAACGCCCGGGAAGCACTAGCCACACTTGACGCGATCGATCCGGCAAAGTCCGGCGACGGCGCCTTTACCGACCGGGACAACGAGTTGAACTGGTGGTGGAACAGCAAGGCTGCAGCTTACGCCAGGCTGGGCCGCTACGATGAGGCCGTGGCCGCCTTCTCCGCAGGCAAGGCTCTCACCGAAGTTGGCCAACCCAACATCAGCCAGACCATCAATCTGTCCGAGCTGCAGATACGTTTCGGCCACGCGGTGGATGCACTGGCCACTCTGGCACCGATTTCCGCCGGCCAAGTCCGGGGAAGCCCCTACGGTCTCATGCAATTTCACAAGAACAGCGGCTGTGCCAGTTACAAGCTGGGTAAGCTCGACGACGCCAAGACCGAGCTCGCCTATCTGCACGCTCACGTCGACGATGCACCCTTTGCCCTGACCGAACTGCAGCTATGCATGAGCGACATCGAAGGCGCCGCAGCCTCGGTCATCAAACAACTCGATACGGCCGATCAGCGCGTGAAGGCTCTCATGGCACTCAGCGATTTCGCTCCTTCCAACTCTTCTCTGCCCCCGAAACCATATGAGCTCGGCCTCCCGGCACTGAAGGCGCGCGCCGATGTCCAGGCCGCGATCGCCCGGGCCGGCGGCATCCGCAGTTTCAACATCCCGCGATAACAAAAACCGGCGGCACCCCCGCGAGGAGAGACGATTTGTTGCGATACACGAGCATGGCCGTGCTGCTGGCAGCCTTCATCGGGGTAACCGCCGATGCCAAGACGTCCGCTGCCAACCGCGACATTCGCTATGGCGTTCCGCTCGGCTGGGTCCAGCCGCCACCGCCGCCGACCGAGGCAAAGCCCGCGGCCGATGCGCCGTTCCACTTCATCTATCTGGACACGCAGCTTCACGTCCTGCCCACGGGAGTCGAGACCTACACCGCCTATCGCGTCCGCATCCTCAAGCCCGAAGCACTGCAGATGGGGCATATCACCCTTACCTGGGATCCGAGCAGCGGCGACGCCACGGTCCACAGCGTGCGCATCATCCGCGACGGCCAAACGATCGACGTGCTCAAGAATACGCGTTTCCAGGTGATCCAGCGCGAGCAAGGGCTCGAACAGGCGGTGATCACCGGTGACCTGACAGCCATGTTGCAAGTCCCCGGCCTGCAGGTCGGTGACGAACTGGAAGTCGCAACGACCCAGCGCAGCCGCGACCCGACGCTCGGCGATCATGCCTTCGGGCTTTTCCAGTTTCCCACGCAGGGGCTACCCGGCTCGTTCCGTTATCGGCTGAGCTGGCCTGATTCAGAACGCCTGGCCTTCCAAAGCTCGCGCGATCTCGCCGTGGCGGTGCCCGCGCGCGAAGGCGGGATGCAGACGATCAGCTACGACCTGCGCGATCCGCGCGGCGTCATCGTCAACGAGGGAGCGCCCAACCGCTACAACGTCCGGCGACTGATCGAGTATTCGGACTTCGCCGGCTGGGAAGATGTCTCGCGACGCTTCTGGCCGCTGTTCGCCAGCGCCGCGACGCTCCCGCCCGGCTCGCCCTTGCGGGCGCAGGTGGCGAAAATCGCTGCGGCCTCAGCCGATCCCGCGCAGCGGGCCCTTGCCGCCCTGCGCCTCGTGCAGGACGAAATCCGCTACGTCTATGTCGGCCTCAACGGCGGCGGATACCGCCCGGCTTCTGCCGACGAAACCTGGTCGCGGCGTTTCGGCGATTGCAAGGCGAAGACGGCGCTGCTGATCGCACTGCTGCGCGAACTCGGTATCGAGGCCGAACCCGTGGCCGTTCAGGTCAGCGGCGACGACGGCCTCGATGCCCGACTACCGAGCCCCAGCGTGTTCAATCACGTACTGGTAAGGGCCAAAATCGGCGGAAAGAGCTATTGGCTCGACGGCACGCGGCTGGGTGACCGGCACCTCGAACTGCTGCCGCAGCCCGGGTTCGCCTGGGCCCTCCCGCTTCGCGAGAAAGGCGCGCCGATCGAAGCCGTGACCGCAGCCCCCTTCGCCCGCCCGCAATTCATCGGCGTGCTGGATATGGACGCCAGCGCGGGCTTCAACCAGCCGGCCAAGGTTTCGGTGCAATACGTCATGCGCGGCGACGAAGCCTATGGCGTGCGGACGAGCCTGGCGGCGCTTTCGTCCGAGGATACCGATCGGGCTCTGCGCGCCTACTGGCGGCGCGAGGAAAGCTGGGTCAATGCCGACAGCGTCTCCTGGCGCTACGACGAGGACCGCAACACGACGATTCTGAGCCTCACCGGGACCGGCAACGCCGATTGGGACGGCAATGACAAGGAAGGCCACGACATGACGATCTGGCGCGCGGGCTTTCCTCCACCGGACATCCTTCGCCGGCCCAAAGGCCAGGACGACAGTGCTCCGTGGCTGACGGATTTCCCAAGCTTCAAGTGCTGGGCGGCCACGATCCGGTTGCCGCGCGCCGGTGCGGGCCATCGCTGGGGCTACTACGCCGATCCAATGGACAAGGAGATCGGCAGCGTGAACTATTGGCGGCAGGCCGGGCTCAGCGGCTACGTCATGCGCGTGGTGAAGAGCCGCCAGGTTCTGCAGCGGGAAATCTCGGCCGAGATGGCCCGCAAGCAGACCGACGCCGTGCCGGGGTTCAACAACAACATGTCGCGCGTGTACGAAGAGGAAGCGAGCGGAGCTGCCAAGTCCGCCGCAGGACAGGACAAGCTACCTTTTGGCGACAGCGTGGATTGGGCGGTGAACGACGGCGCCTGCAGCGCTTCCGCCAATTGAGGCTGCGCGAGGCGTCACGGGTTCGGCGCCGCTAGGCAAGAGATCGGCTCCGCACCCTCCCGTCGACGGGAAGGATGCGGAGCCCTTTCAATTCCTACGCTGCTCGCGGCGATCAGTAGGCATGATTGGAATCGTGATCGCCGTCATGATCGTGGTCATGGCCATGATCGTGCCCGTGATGACGGCTCCAGCGGCCGGGATGGCCGTCGTCGCAGGCCGAGAGACCAAGCCCCGCGACGATCAATGCGGCCGACAGGATCGCCTTGACTGTTCTGCTCTTCATGGCGTTTCCCCGCTCAGCGGCTGGCGACGATCGAGGCGATCAGCCCTGTCGCGACGGCTGCGAGGATGAACTGATTGCCCTGCTGGCGCCATTCGTAGCCGCGCGGCGGCTGGCGCAGGCGATAGCGGCGGTAATCGACCGGCCGCGCCCCGCGCCAGTCGTTGTACCCCATGCGCTCGCCCTTGTTCCAGCGATGCTGGTTGCCTTGGTCGTGGCCCCAGCCCGGATGCTGGTTGCCGGGCTGCGGGCGGCCGTGGTTGCCGTGCGGGTCGGGCGCGGCCGAAGCGGCAGAGCCGGCCACAAGCGCCAGAGCGGCGGCCGCATAGACTATCGATTTCATAGATTTCTCCCGATCCGGTCTTGCCGGAACAAATGGCGCGCGCCCTGCCTTCGCGGAGCGAAACCGGCGAAGCGCAGCTTGGTTCCCCGGCAATGCCAGCGCCTTAAATTGGAACTTAAGTTCCATACTAGCGCAGGCAGCGATTTGTCTGTTAGGCTACGCACACAACAAACCAATCTGGGAGCAGACCTGATGACCGACGCGCTGCATCGCCCGCTCTACACCGCCGACATCCTGGTCAACGCGCTGTCCACCGCGACCGACCGGCCGATGCTCCACCTGCTCGGTGGCCCGACCCTGACAGCCGGCGACGTGCGCGACGAGACCAGCCGGATGATCCAGGCGCTCGCCAGCCTCGGTGTTGGCAAAGGCACCCGCGTCGGGCTGATCTCGCCTAACCGCCCCGAAGTGCTCCACGCCAGCCACGCGGTGCAGCTGCTCGCCGCGGTCTATGTGCCGATGCACCCGCTGAGCGGACTCGCCGATCACCTGCACGTCATCCGCGATTCCGGCGTCGAGGTCCTGATCTTCGACGCCGACCGATTTGCCGCGCGCGCCGGCGAGATCGCCGCAGAAATCCCCGCGCTCAAGCTCATGGCCTTCGGCGACTGCGCGATCGCCGACAACATCTCCACCCTCGCCGCCACTTTCACCCCGCAGCCGCTGGTCGCGCCCGAAGTCGGTCCGAGCGATGTCATGCGGCTCGGCTATTCGGGCGGCACGACGGGCAAACCCAAGGCGATCCCCTCTATCCAGCGTGTCGGCGTCAACACGCTGCAGATCATGATGACCGACTGGGAATGGCCGGCTGTCCCGAACGTGCTGACCTGTACGCCGCTCAGCCACGCCGGCGCGGCGATGTTCCTGCCGACGCTGCTGCGCGGCGGGACCATGGTCGTACAGCCCGGTTTCGAGCCGGTCGCCGTGATGGAGACGATCGAGAAATACCGCATCAACTGCATGATGCTGGTGCCGACGATGATCTATGCGCTGCTCGATCACCCCCGCTTCGGCGAGTTCGACCTCTCCAGCCTGGAAACGGTGTTCTACGGCGCCTCGGCCATTTCACCCGCGCGGCTCAAGGAGGCGATCGAGCGGATCGGACCGGTGTTCCAGCAGTTCTACGGCCAGGCCGAAGCACCTATGGCGCTGACCATTCTGCGCAAGGCCGAGCACGACATTACCGACATGCGCCGCCTCGCAAGCTGCGGCCGGCCGACGCCCTGGGTCAACCTCGCGCTGCTCGATGCCGAAGGCAATCCCGTGCCCGACGGCGAACCCGGCGAGATCTGCGTGCGCGGGCCCCTCGTGATGGACGGTTACCGCGACAATCCAGAGCTCAATGCAGAGACCTTCCGCGACGGTTGGCTGCATACGGGCGACGTCGCGGTGCGCGATCCGGGCGGCTTCCTGCGCATCGTCGACCGCACCAAGGACATGATCGTCACCGGCGGCTTCAACGTCTATCCCCGCGAAATCGAGGACATCATCGGCGAGCATCCGGCCGTCGCACAGGTCGCGGTGATCGGCGTGCCGCACGAGAAATGGGGCGAGGCGGTCAAGGCCTTCATCGTACTCAAACCCGGCGCCAGCGCCGAGGAGGCGGACCTCGTCGCGCCGGTCGCCGCGCGCAAAGGTTCGTTCCAGGCGCCCAAGGAGGTCGAGTTCGTCGCCTCGATTCCGCAGACGCCCGTCGGCAAGCCCGACAAGAAGGCGCTGCGGGCGCTGGTCGCGAGCGGCGGCTAGAGGGCCTTGGGCTCGATCGCCTTCATCCGCTCGACCGCCGGGCCGAACAGGGTTTCGAGCTTGCCCGCGGGGTCATTGCCGACAGCGCGCGCCATGACCGTGGCGACGCCGACCGCGGCATAATCCTCGGCGGCGCGGAGCACCTGGTCGGGCGTGCCGTCGTCAGGCGTCGAGAGCAGCGCGGTGACCTCGATCTCTCGGATGTCGCGGCCCAGGGCATCGCAATGGCGACGCAGCACGTCGAGCTTGTGCGAAACCTGGTCCGGCCCACCGAACAGGTTGCAGGCATCCGCATACTGCGCGACGAGCCGCAGGGTCTTCCTCTCGCCGCCGCCGCCGATCATGATCCGGGGGCGCGGCGACGAGACGGGCGCCGGACGGCAGAGCGTTTCGGCCAATTGGTAATGCCTGCCGTCGAAGGCGCCGTCGTTGTCGCCCCACATCTGCAAGCAGATCTGCAGCGCTTCCTCCAGCCGCTCGAACCGCTCGGCGACCGGCGGGAACGGCACGCCCAGCCCCTTGTGCTCCCGCTCGTACCAGGCAGCGCCGAGCCCGAGTTCGGCGCGGCCGCCCGACAGGACGTCGAGCGTCGTGACGATCTTTGCCAGCAGGCCCGGCGGGCGATAGGTCACGCCGGTGACCAGCACGCGCATCCGCAGGCGCTCGGTAACCCCTGCGATGAAACCCAGGGTCGTGTAACCTTCGAGCATCGGATCCTCGGCCGGCGCCATCGCTTCCATCTGGAAGTAGTGGTCCATGACCGAAAGCGTCTTGATGCCTACCGCCTCGGCCGTGCGCGCGAGGCGCGCGACACCAGGGCCGATCTGCGCCGGGCTGCCAGCCCAGTCGAAACGCGTGATGTGAAGGTCCATGTCCATGAGGCAATCTCTCCATCGCCGACCGAGTCGCCGGTTTTGCCGACTGTCCGCTGGCACGCAACGCGGCGCAAGACGTCTCGGCTTTCGCCGAGCCGGATGACAAGCTAAGGCGCCACTTTGGATACATTCTGGAGTCGCCATGATTAGTCTCGAACAGGCCCGCACCGTCATCGCCGCCGCCCGCACCCATGGCCGGGAAGTGGGCTTGAAGCCGCTGACCATCGTCGTGCTCGATGCCGGCGGGCACCTGGTGGCGATGGAGCGCGAGGACGGTTCGGGATACGGCCGGCCGCAGATTGCCCAGGGCAAGGCCGCGGGCGCGCTCGCCATGGGCGTGTCGAGCCGCGCGCTCGGCGAGATGGCCGCCGACCGCCCGACCTTCATCGCTGCGCTTTCGGTGGCTTGGGAAGGCAAGCTGATCCCCGCCGCGGGCGGCGTACTGATCCGCGACGGCGCCGGCACGCTGCTCGGCGCCGTCGGCGTCAGCGGCGACCTGTCGGACAAGGACGAGGAAGCCGCGAACGCCGGCATCCACGCCGCCGGCCTGCACGCGGGCTAGATCGTTTGGGGCTAAGTCAGCCCGTCACTTCCAGCACCATGTTCGTCGGCGTCTCCGAGGCGCGGCGGACATGGGTGAAACCCGCCTCGTTCAGCACCGCGGTCAGCCGCTTCTCGCCCGCCTGCGCGCCTAGGCCGAGCCCGATGTCCTGCGCCAGCGAGGCGGGCGTGCAGACCGTGGTCGAGAACGCATAGAAGATCTGGCCGATCGGATTCATGTTATCGGCCATGGCGTCGCCGGCAATCGGCTCGACCAACATGAAAGTGCCGCCCGGCGACAGCGTCGAGCGGATGTGCCGCGCCGCGCCCACCGGATCGCCCATGTCGTGCAGCGCGTCGAAGATGCAGGCGAAGTCAAAGCCCTCGCCTGGATAGTCCTGCGCCATCGCGACGTGGAACGCGGCATTGGTCACGCCCGCCTCCGCAGCCCGGGCGCGCGCCTGCTCGATCGAGGGGGCGTGGAAGTCGAAGCCGTGGAAGGTGGATTGGGGATAGGCCTGCGCCATCAGCACGGTCGAGGAGCCATGGCCACAGCCGATATCGGCCACTTTCGCTCCGGCCTTGAGCTTTGCTTCGACACCGTTCAGCGAAGGAATCCAGCTCTCGACCAAGTTGACCGCGTAGCCCGGGCGGAAGAAGCGGTCGACGCCGCGGAAGCAGCAGGGCGTCTGGTCGCTCCATGGCCGGCCCTTGCCCGACTTGAACGTCTCGACCGCCTGGGCGTGCGCCTCGTACTGCGAGACCACGGATTCGAAGAAGCCCTGCATGCAGGCCGGCTGCCCTTCGCGGGTGAAGACCAGAGCCTGTTCGGGGCTGAGCGAGAAGGTCTCGTCCTCCCCGTGCAACGTGACGTAGCCCGCAGCCGACATCGAGCCGAGCCATTGGCGCAAATACTTGCGATTGTATCCGGTTTTCGCCGCGAGCTGATCTGCCGTCAGCCGCCCGGCCCCGTCGAGCGCGGCGAAGACACCGGCCTGGTCGCCGATGTAGGACAGGAACAGACTGAGCGCGCCGGCGACATCGCCGATCACCTTGCCGATGAGTTCGTTGAGTTTGGTTTCGTCGAAGTCTTCCGCCATGATTTCCTCCTGTGGCCGGCACGTTGCGACGGGTTGGAGTCGGTATTCGGAATGGACCCGAACCTATCACGAAACGGGATCGCCACCGAACCACCGAATTAGGCCTTGAACTTTGATCGCGGCCTGCAATGGTGCGCTCCGGATCGCACCAAGCAAGCGACCGCTAGGGAGAAGCGGGAATGATGGACCAGGCCCAGCAAGCGGCAACAACGGCGCCGGGATTGAGCATCGGCGAGAAAGTCGTAGTTCTGATGGGCGGCGTCGTCGCGGGCATGTCGCTGACCGTGCTCAACCCGGTTCTGCCGTCGATCGAGAAGGCACTGGCACACACGCCGACGGATCAGATGCTGGTCAAGCAGCTGTTTGGCGCGGTCACCCTGGCCATGGTCGCCGGAGCGCCGCTCGGCGGTTTCCTCGTCGCGAAGCTTGGCATGCGCCGATTGCTCCTCATCGCCTCGCTGGTCTTCGCGATCGGGGGGAGTTCCGGCTTCTTCATGTCGAGCCTGCCGATGCTGCTGGTCTCGCGCCTGTTCGTCGGCCTCAGCGCAGCCTGCATCCAGGTCATGGCGCTCACCCTCGTCAACACACGCCTGAGCGGGGCCGGCCGGGCCAAATGGATGGGGCTGCATGTCGCGATCGCGACGCTGTTCTCGCTGGCGATCTTCCCCTTGAGCGGCTTCCTCGGCGACATCAGCTGGCGGTTGCCGTTCCTCGAGCATCTCTTCGGCCTGGTGGTCTTCGCCGCGATCCTGGTCAGTCCGCTCAGCGAGGTTCCGCAGCAACCGCGCTCCGCAGCCGCAGGTCTGGCGAGCGAATCCATCTTCAAATGGATGCCTTGGCACTATGTCGCGCTCACCCTGTTCACCGGCGCGATCACTTTCCTGCCGACGATCTATTCACCGTTCCTGTTCCGCGACAAGTTCGGGCTCCAGCCTTCGGGCATCGGCATGATCATGCTGGCCAGCGCGCTGATCGGCGGCCTGTCCGCCATGTTCTACGGCAAGGCGATGCGCTATCTTTCGGTCCACGCCGCCTTTCTCGTCGCCTTCGGGCTGGCCGCCACGGGCATGCTGATCGCCGCGCTGGCGGCGAGCCTGCCGGTCATGGTCGGCGGCTTCATCCTCTATGGCCTGGGCAATGCCTGGTTCGTGCCCAACGTCATGACCTCGCTCGGCGGCAAGGTGCTGCCCCACCAGCAGGCGCGTGCCGCCGGCCTGGTGAAGATGGGCCAGTTCCTTTCGACTCCGCTCTGCGTGCTGCTGGTCGAGCCCTATGCGCGGCAGTTCGGCGCCTATACCGTCATGCTGCTGGCCTGCGGCATGGCGAGCTTCATTTTCCTCCTGATGCTAGGCCGCATGATCACACTGGGCAAAAACGGCCTTGCGGCGCCAGCGCAGGTGGCAGGCCACTGATCGCGGCTTGATCCCCGCCGCGCGGCATGATCAATCCCTTGGTGAGAGGGAGAACGCCTTACATGATCGCCAACCTGCCCAGCCACGGAACCCGGCTGCTTTCGACACTCGGCGCCGACGGAACGCTGCGTCTCGGCCTGGCCGAGCTCCCGGTCGACCAGCCAGGCGAAGACGAGGTGGTCATGCGGCTGGAAGCGGTGCCGATCAACCCATCGGATCTCATGACACTACTTGCCGCGGGCAACCCGGCCGACGGCCAGTTCAGCGCAGGCGAAGTGGCCATTCCACTCCCGCCCGAGGCCCTTCCCGCCTACGCCGGGCGCGTCGGCGCGCCGCTCGAACCCGGGCTTGCCGGCGCGGGCACGGTCGTTGCCGCGGGCAGGAACTGCGAGCAGATGATCGGCCAACAGGTGACGGCGCTGTCGCTGCGGCGCGGGACTTTCGGGCAATATGCCACGGTCTCGACCGGCGAGTTCGCACCGCTGCCCGCCGGCACCTCGCCGCGCGACGGCGCCGACGCCTTCTGCAACCCGATGACCGCGCTCGCCATTGCCGAGACCGTGCGGCTCGATGGCCACAAGGCGGTGGTCCATACCGCCGCCGCCTCGAACCTCGGGCGCATGCTCGTCGCGATCTGCCGCGAGGACGGCATTCCGCTGGTCAATGTCGTGCGCCGCGCCGAGCAGGCGCAGATCCTCGCCGATCTGGGCGCCGAACATATCTGCAATTCCTCCGCCCCCGATTTCGCCGCGCAACTGCGCGCCGCGATCGCGGCGACCGGCGCGACGATCGCCTTCGACGCGATCGGCGGCGGCGATACGCCGGGCATGCTGATGGAAGCGATGGAGGACGTGGCCGCCGCGCAGATGGGCTTCTACAGCCCCTACGGCTCGATGACGCTGACCCAGGTCAACATCTACGGCCACCTCGATGTCTCGCCGACCGTGCTTCACAACGAGCGTTACGGCATGCTCTGGTCGGTCAACAACTGGGCCCTGCCGCAAACCATCGGCCGAGTCGGGCCCGAGCGGGCGGCCGCGATGCAGGCGCGCGTGCTCGCGGGGCTCAAGACCACTTTCGCCAGCCACTACACCCGCGAGATCTCGCTGGCCGAGGCGCTCGAGCGCGACACGATGCTGGCCTACGCGCGAATGGCGACGGGCGAGAAGTTCCTGATCAATCCGACGCTCTGAACGAGATCACCCTACACGTCGCAGGAAAGCTTCGCCCCCGCTTTCCCCGTCGCCCCTGCGAAGGCAGCGGCCCGACCGACATCTCCTCATCGCGCCCTCGGTGGCCGGACGTGAGCTTGCTTGGGCCCCTGCCTTCGCAGGGGCGACGGCTGTTGGGAAGGTTCAAGCCTTCACTTTTCCTCGTTGGCCATGATGCCGTCGATGACGAAGCCCGCGATCGCATCGCGGATTTCTTCGTCGGTGGCCATGTCCGCAGGAAACAGCCAGTCCTTGAACATCAGGCTGGCGAGCACGGCGACGAAGGACACGCGCACCATCAGCTTGGGATCGACCGGCACGCTGTCCCCCATCCGGCTGGTCATCGTCTTGGCGCCTTGCTCGAAATAGGCGCGCAGGCCTTCCATGTCGCTGACCGGATTGGTCGCCTCGGGCGAATAGGCGGTGGCGACGATCAACGACATGAACATGCGTGAATGCTGCGCCATGAAGTCCTGCAACTCGTTGATATAGCGGCGCGCCATGTCGCGCATCGTCTGCGTGTCGCCGAGCGGGCCCTGGTTTGCCTCATGGAAGGCAACGAGATGGCGGTTGAGCGGCTTGAAGATGGCCGCGCGGAACAGCTCCTGCTTCGATCCGTAGAACCGGAAGATCTGCGCTTCGGTGACTTCGGCCCGGCGGGCGATGGCGGCGGTAGTGGCTCCAGCATAGCCGGCGAGCTCGAACTCTTCAGCCGCGGCATCGAGGATGCGATCGGCGACTTCTTCCGACGAGCGACGCTTGCGCCGCGGCTGCTCCTGCTCTGCGGCCATGGTCGCGTCCTCGGTCATCCGGCCTTTCGCCACCTGGTTCTCCCCGTTCGCCAAGAAAGATAGTCTGTACTATTCGCGCGCGGCGCTGCCAAGTTCAGCGCTGCGAAACGCGTTGAAACTTAGGCTGGGCTTCCTAGATTCGCTGCGGATGATCGGGAGTTTCTCACAGTGAACGGAATGAAGACGGCCATGCTGCTGGCGGCGCTGACGGCGCTGTTCATGGCGCTCGGCTATATGTTCGGCGGTACGGGCGGCGCAACGATCGCACTGATCTTCGCGGCGGGCATGAACCTGCTCACCTACTGGAATGCCGACAAGCTGGTCCTGCGGATGCACCACGCGCGCGAGGTCGACGCGGCCAGCGCGCCCGAGTTCTACGGGCTCGTGGCGGAGCTTGCCCGCCGCGCGGCGATCCCGATGCCCAGGGTCTACCTGGTCGACGATCCCAGCCCCAACGCCTTTGCCACCGGCCGCAACCCGGAGAATGCCGCGGTGGCAGCGACGACTGGCCTGCTGTCGATGCTGAGCCACGAGGAAGTCGCCGGCGTCATGGCGCACGAGCTCGGCCATGTCCGCAACCGCGACACCTTGATTATGACCATGGTCGCGACGATCGCCGGCGCCATTTCGATGATCGCCAATTTCGGCCTGTTCTTCGGCCACGGCGAAAACCGGCCCAACCCGCTGGTGGCGATTCTGGCGGTCTTCATGGCGCCCTTTGCGGCGATGATCGTGCAGATGGCGATCAGCCGCACGCGCGAATTCGGGGCGGACCGTGCCGGTGCCGAGATCAGCGGCAATCCCCGCGCGCTTGCCTCGGCGTTGGCCAAGATCGCCGGGCCGGCGCAGCGCATGCCGAGCGCGGCATCGCAGGGCAATCCCGCGGCGGCGCAGCTGTATATCGTGCCGACGCAGGTGTCCGAGCTGTTCTCGACACACCCGGCGACCGAAAAGCGCATTGCCGCGCTGATGGCGCTGGAGGGCACGCCGACAGCCGCCCCAGCCCCGCAGCCCGTACGGCGTTCGGCGCTCGATCCCAACCGGACGCGTTGATCAGATTCGGTAGGTTTCCGCCGCGGTGCCGCGGAACAGGCGGTCCTTCTCGTCCTCGGAATAGTCCTTAGCGATGAGCTTAAACGCGTTCCAGGTCGCGCCGTAGCTGGCGGCGGCCTTGTCGGGCGGGAAGTTGCTTTCGAACATCGCGCGCGTCGGGCCGAAGGCGGCGATGCAGGTCTCGACGAGCGGCCGCCATTGCCGCGCCAGGTCTTCCGAACGCCCATTCCCTGTGCCGGCGGGGATAGGGCCCGTCAGGTCCATGCCCATGCCGCCGAGCTTGACCCGAACATTGGGCCGCCGCGCCAGTTCGGCAATGGCCGAATCCCATGCGGCGCGATCGTCGCCCAGCGGCGTGCCGACGTGGTCGAGCACGATAGCCAGATCGGGCAGTGCATCGGCCAACGCGATGAGTTCGGGCAGCTGGCTGTGGACGCACCAGACGTCGAGGCTGAGATCGAGCTCCGCCAAAACCCGGGCGCCCTCGCGGAAGTCGGGCCGGAGCATCATGCCCTTCAGCACGGGATCGCAGGGAAAGCCGAACAGGCCAGCTTCGTTGTATACCAGAGGCATGCGAATGCCGCGGAAGCGCTCGCCGGCAACTGCCATATGCGCCTCCAGCACGGGCCGCACGCGCGCTCCGAGCGTGAGGTCGGCGCTGCCGACGATGCGATGGGCATAGCGCGCGGGACCGTAGTTGCCGCTGGCGCTCATCGCCGCGATGCCGGTGACGAATTCGGTCTCGCCGACGCAGGCGAGCTCCGGCGACGCATCCTGACGGTACATCTGGCCGCATTCGACGAAGACCGAATGCGTTATATTGTGCCCCGCGGCCGCGACCATCGTCAGGCATTCGGGAAAAAGGAAGTGCTGGGCGGCGCCCGTCTTCGGCCGGATATCCCAGAAGTGGAGGTGCGGATCGATGATCGGTCGCTCAGGCTCTAGCGCTATTTCCTCGCCGGTCATGTTCGGCACTCCCGTTCGCTTCGCCTTGGCGATAAATGGGCGGCACGCTGGCGTCAAAGCCCGGGTTGAGAGGCGGAATGGGCTGTGGCACAGTCCCGCCGGATGTTCGGAAGTCGACTCCCCCATTGCTTAGACGGGGGGGGTGTTGTACATTTGTTCAGCAGAACACGAATCTAAGAGGTGTGGGAGTGCTTAAATCAGCTGACACGGGCCTGCGGGCCGTTCCGTTCCCCATGGACGACCCGGAGCGCGTTCCGGCACAGCGCTATTACGATCCGGAATTCTACCAGATGGAGTTGGATCACTTCTGGCCGCACGTCTGGCAGATGGCCTGCCGGCTCGAACAGATCCCCGACGAAGGCGATTGGATCGAATACAGCAACGTCGGCAAGTCGATCATCATCGTCAATACCGGCGCCGGCGGCATCAAGGCCTATCACAATGCCTGCCGCCACCGCGGCGTGCCGATCGCCGGCATGCCCAAAGCCGGTGAACTGGGCACGGCCGATCACGGCAACTGCAAGCAGTCGGGCTTCGTCTGCCCGTTCCACGGCTGGCGCTTCGACATGCATGGCGAGAATACGCTCGTCTATGGCAAGCAGCTGTTCTCCGAGCATCAGCTCCAGCACGCCGATCTCAACCTGGTTCCGTGCCGCACCGAGATCGCGATCGGCGCCGTCTGGATCAACTTCGACAACGAGGCGCCGTCGGTGCGCGACAGTATCGGTCCGCTGATCGACCGGCTCGAGGCCCACAACGTCCACAAGCTCCGCACGGAATGGTGCTTCGGGACGGTGCTGCCGGCAAACTGGAAGCTCGCCATGGAAGCCTTCATGGAAGGCTATCACGTCATGAAGACGCATCCGCAGCTCTATGCGGCGACGGGCAACATGTACGACGACCGCTACGGCTCGGGGCACAAGCGCGATCCGAACGAGGATGCGCATGTGCGTAAGGCCTCGGCCGGCGCGACGCTGCGCGAGGCCCTCGATGCCCAGATGCTGAGCATGGAACTGCTGAGCGAAGGCATGGCCGGCATGCTGCATGCCAAGGAGGTCGAAATCGCCCGCGGGCTGCTGAACGTCGAAGGTCTGCCCGAAGACGTCGGCCAGGCGATTCCGATGTGGTACGGCATGGTCGCAAACGAGATCACCAAGCAGCTTCAGGCCAGAGGTGAGCCGGTGCCGAACCTATGCGAGGTGATGGTTTCCGACCCGGTCAATGCGGTGGAGTTTCTCTTCCCGCACTACTTCCTGCTGCCCTACTTCAGCAGCTATTCCGCCTACCGCATCCGCCCGCTTGGCCCGGAAAGCTGCTTCTTCGAAATCTACTCGCTGACCATGTTCCCCGAGGGTGAAGAGCCGGAGCCGGTGATGGGGGCGACCGTGCTGCCTTACGACAGCGCTGAATTCCCGCCGATTCCGCGGCAGGACTATTCGAACATCCCGATCAACCAGATCGGCCTGCACGCCAAGGGCTTCGAGTTCATGCGCCTGTCGAAAGACGTGGAGGGCATGATCAGCAACTACCAGCGGATCCTCGACGGCTACCTCGCCGGCGTGCCGCAGGAGAAGCTCGCCAAGGCAAACCAACTGCTCGGCGGCAACTTCGACGGAAAGATCCACGAGTTCGATTTCTGATCGGTTCGGTCAATCTACCCGAAGGGGCTCCGGGACTTCGGTCCCGGGGCCCTTTTTCGTTGGAACAAGCGGGGCCTTGGTGCTCGCAATCGCGATTCAAATGGACGGGAGCGCACTGTATCCTCGCGGCAGGAGAAGGAGCCTGACATGGACGCAGAGCTGCAGGAAATGCTCGAACACCACCGGATCCGCAAGGTGCTGGCCGAATACTGCCGCGGATCGGACCGCTGCGACGAGCCGCTGATGGCGAGCGCCTATGCGTCGGACAGCTGGGACGATCACGGCATCGTCCGCGCGCCGGGCGACGAATTCTCGCGGATCATGTGCGGCATGGTGGCCGATACCACCGAAACTCTGTCGCATTCGCTGGGCCAGTCGCTGATCACGCTCGACGGCGACGAGGCCGGGGCGGAAACCTATTTCCTGGCCGTCGCCCGCGACACCGCGCCAGACGGCACGCCGATGTGCAACCAACTCGGCGGCCGCTTCGTCGACAGGCTAATCCGCGAAGACGGGCGCTGGAAGGTCAAGCACCGGATCGCGGTGCGCGACTGGTCGGTCGCGATCCCGCTGACCTACGACTGGGAATCGTCGAACACGCTGACGCCGGGGGCGCGCTCGGACGCCGATCCGTCTTACGGCGTCCTGCGCACGCGGCACGGCTTCATGCCGGCCTAGACACTCACCACAGCGGGCGTTCCTGGAGTGCCCGACGCCGCTCGCGCAGAATGTCCTGCCGCTGCGCCGGAGTCACGGTCGCCACGCCCTTAGGCAGCACCTTGAGCACCTCGGCCACCTTGACCTTCTGCACGTTCGGGATCGGCTCACTGTCGCAGCCGGTCCAGCGACCTTGAATCATGCCGGTTGGATAGCCTGAAGTATCGAGCCAATTCTTCGCGCCTGGATCCTTCGCCGAAACGACGATGCGCAGCTTGCCGTCAGGGTCGGGCGCGGCCTGGGCGCCATTGAGGCTGGCGTGGTTGTTGTACCAGTCGGTGGTCTCGTAGATCTCGTTGGTGAGGATCAGCGAGCGATAGTTGCACTTGGTCGGGATGTTCGACTCGATGATCAGCGCCTCGTCGTCCTTCAGGTCGTAGGTGCCTTCGTAGTAGAACTGCCCTTTGAGGATGGAGAAAGGCGGGTTGAACACCTTCACCTGGTTGACCACGCCCTGCTTGCGCAATTTGTCCACGTGATCGACAAAGAGTTGGGCAATGAAATCGATCTGACCGGGCAAGGCGCGCAGCCGGCCTTCCAGCAGCGTCGCCGAAGGCCGCGGCCGGCCGATCGGTTTGTCCAGCCGTTCGATCGACAGGGTCGGATCGACTTCCTTGGCCCAGTCGGCGCTGACCATGCGGATCATCAGGCGGGTCGCACTCGGGCTCAACTCCCACCAGTCCCCTGCGTAGCCGGCCGGCTTGGTCGGGCTGACCAGCACGTCGAAGCGCCCGTCCTTGTCGACTTTGACCGTCGCGAGATCGAGCTGCGCGGCGGCACCGCGATTGGGATCGGTCGGCGGCAGGACCTGCTGGATGATCGCCAGCGAGACGTTCCCGCGTATCCCGCGCAGGCGATAGGCCCCCCCCGGCGTTATGTGTGCGCTGCGGTAGATCGTGTCGGCGTTAGGCTGGCCAATGTTGAGCACCTGGCCGATCGACGGCATGAACTGCGGCGCGTCGCCATCGCCTGCAATCGCGTCCAGTGTCTGCGAAGCCAATGCTTCGAGCGCGAGGCGCGCGACTTCCTGCTGCATCTGCGGATCATTGCGCATCGGCTCGGGCAGCTTCGCGAGCATCCGGTCGGGCAGCGTGCGCAGGCTCTCGACGAAGTCCTGCCAGCCCGCGACCGCCCCCTGCTGGGTTGCTGGATCGGTGGGCGCTGCGGCAGCGCGCGCGGTCCAGGACAAGGCGGCAAGCGCAATGGCGGCAAGGCCCAGGGGCCAGCGGCGGCGGGTGATCATGCATCTCTCTCCGGAATTTCGTCAGACGTGTAGTGCGAACAGTCTGCCGCGATCGACGAGTGCGGGCAATGCCCGTCGCGCCAACGCCTCGCTTCGTCGCTCCGAAAAGCAATACGCTATGGAACAGAGTGCACTTTTGCGCTTTTACGTAGGGAATTACCCTGAGGATGACACCGATGAAACGCACCTTTCTCATGATTGCCGCCACTGCCCTGACCATCGGCACCGCGACGACCGCCGATGCGCGGGCCTGCAAGCGCCTCAACAAGACCGAGGGCGCCGTCGTCGGCGCGGCCGGTGGCGCGGTGCTGGGAGCAATCGTCGGCGGCCGCGGCGCCCCAATCATCGGCGCAGTCGGCGGTGGTATTGCCGGGCACGAGATCGCCCGCACCCGCTACAACCAGAATTGCCGCACCTATCGCCGTACCCGGCGCTAAGCGGCTATTCCCCTGAGAGGAACGCGACCAGCGCCTTGACCTTCTTCTGCCGCCACTGCGGCAGCGGGGCGAGCAGCCAATAACCGCGACGGCCGGTCTCGGGCGGGCCTTCCGCGGTTACCCTGCCCTCGTCGATCCAGCTCTGCGCCAGCATCACCGGCACGCGGGCGCGGCCGAGGCCGGCGGCAGCGGCGGCAATCGCTTCGCCGGCATCGCCGACGATGAGCGGCGCTTTCTCGTGGCCTTCGATATGCGCGAGGTCGCCCGGCCAGGCGATCCATTCGCCCGCGCCGACAGTCACGCGATCGGCCGCGCCTAGCGCCACACCTTCGAGGTCGCCCGGTCCTTCTGTCCAGCGCACGGCGAGATCGAGATTGGCCTCGGTAAAGTCGGTCATCTCGCCGTCGACGAGCACGTAGCGGACCTGCGGATTCGCGGCGCGGAATGCGGCGAGCCGCTCGGCCAGCCAGGCGACGAAGAAATCGCGCGGGGCGGCGATCGTATAGACGTGGCTCGACTGGCCCGCCTGCATCGCCTGCACGGCATCCTCGAAATGGAGGAAGCCGGTGCGCAGCGATTCTGAGCCCGGCGCCCGCCTCGTCGGTGAGTTCGAGCCCCTTCGAGGTGCGGCGGAACAGGACGACGCCGAGGAGATCCTCGAGCGCGCGGATCTGCTGGCCGACCGCTGCCGGGGTCACGGCAAGCTCATCGGCCGCGCGGGTGAAAGACAGGTGGCGCGCTGCCGCGTCGAAGACGCGCAAGGCGTTGAGAGGCAGATGGGTGCGCTTCATACCGGGGTCACTACCCGCTCATCCCGAACTTGTCGAAGGGTCAACCCGCAGTGGCGGGCGCAGCGAGCGGGAAGAACGGGATCGCCGCCTGGAAATCCGAACCGTCGCGGCGGCGGAAGGTGTAGTGGCCTTCCATCGACCCCTGCGGCGTCGTCAGGGGGCAGCCCGAGACGTAGTCGTGGCTCTGCCCCGGCTTGAGCACCGGCTGCTCACCCACCACGCCGTCGCCGTCGACGAAGTTGACCATCCCGCGGCCATCGGTGATTCGCCAATGACGGGTCATCAGTTGGACGGTCTCGTCCGAGTCGTTCTCGATCCGGATATGATAGACCCAGAACCACTTCTCGGCCTCGATCCGCGACTGTTCCGGCAGGAAATTCACCGCCACGCGGACGGTGATCCCGCCGCTCGACGGTGCCTGCGCGCCGCCACTGGCGTCAATGACGCTGACCGGCGTGATCGCGGCGTGCTGAAATAGCTCCTTCATAATCGCACAAAGACTAGCGGCTGAATCGCGCCGCGACAATCGCCCGCGTGATCGGTGCAGTTCGGCCCTCTCAGTCTAGTTCGATGCCCATGTCAGCGAGCTCGCGCTCGGCCCAGAACAACCGGCCGGTATATTCCGCAGGGTTCTCGCAGGCGGAGAAATAGACGATCATCCGCGCCGGCACGGTCATCGGCACGGCGACGCTATCGTCGAGCCCCATCTCGCGGACGCGGATCGCGACCAGCTCGGTCGAGACGAGCCCCGGATGCAGCCCGACGACGTAGATGTTCTTCGCGGCCAGCTCGGGCGCCAGAGCATTGCCCAGCCGATCGAGCGCACGCTTGCTGGCGTAGTAGGCCGGATGGGTCAGGCTGAACTTGCCGACCGCGTTGAGCTTGGGCGGCTCCTCGGTCAGGCGGAAGACCTCGCCGCTACCGGTGGTCAGATTGACGATCCGCCCGCCCCCGCGCTTCTCCATGATCGGCCAGCACATCTGGATCAGGCTGAACGGGGCGTGGGTGTTGACGTCGAACTGGTAGAGCCAGTCCTCGCGCGACAGCTCGAGCGAGCCGATGTTCCAGTAGTCGCCGGTGGTCGCCGCAGCGTTGTTGACCAGAATGTCGACCCCGCCGAACCGTTCGACCGCGGCGTCCACCAGCGCCTGCAGGTCGGCCTCTTTCGAGAGGTCGGTCGGCACCGCGATCGCGCCCGCGCCGGTGCCCAGCGCCTCGAGCTGCTGCAGGGTCTCGCCCAGCGTGCCCGGCAGGGTATCGTCGGGGTTCACCGTCCGCGCCGCCAGCACGACATTGGCGCCGCGCCTGGCGAAGTCGAACGCGGCCTGCTTTCCGACGCCGCGGCTGGCGCCGGTGATGATGACGGTCTTACCCGTGAGATCCAGTTCGCGCTGCCGTTCCATTCTGCTTACTCCCTTACCGTTCCCGGCACAGAAGCATGGCGCGTTGCAGCGGCAAAGGTACCGCGCCTCCGCGAAGGTCAGAATAAGGACATCGACGTTCCGCCACGGCAAAGCATCGCCGTGGCGAACGAAGCGGTCAGAGACCCGCTTTCCTGAACGCCTGGTCGAGGTCCTCGATCAGGTCGTCCGGATCCTCGAGCCCGACGTTCATCCGCAGCATGCCTTCGACCACCCCCATCGACTGGCGCGCTTCCTCGCCGATCGAGCTGTGCGTCGTCGAGGCCGGGTGGCAGATCAGCGAGCGGGTGTCGCCAATGTTGTTCGAGATGTCGATCAGCTCGAGCGCGTCGAGCACGGCCCAGGCCTGCTCGCGCCCGCCGTCGAGCAACATCGAGAAGATCGCGCCGCCCGCGGCCATCTGCTTCATCGCCAGGTCGTGCTGCGGGTGGCTCGGCAGCCCCGGATGGAGGATGCGCGGCACGCGCTCTTCGACGAACTTGCCGACCTTGACCGCATTCTCGCTCTGCTTGAACGCGCGCAGTTCGAGCGTCTCCAGACCCTTGAGCACGATCCAGGCGTTGAACGGCGCCAGCGTCGGCCCGGTGTTGCGCTGGAAGGGCAGCAGCTTGCCGTCGATCCAGTCCTTCGATCCGCAGACCGCGCCGGCGAGCACACGGCCCTGCCCGTCCATCAGCTTGGTCGCCGAATAGGCGACAACATCGGCGCCGAGTTCGAGCGGGCGCTGCAGCGCGCTGGTGCTGAAGGCGTTGTCGACCACAGTGGTGATGCCGTGCGCCTTGCCCAGCGCGGCGACGAAGGCGATGTCGATGACGTCGAGCGTCGGGTTGGCCGGTGTCTCGAAGAAGAAGACCTTGGTCTCCTTCCGGATCGCCGCTTCCCAGGCCGTGTTGTCGCGCCCGTCGACGAAAGTCGCGATGATGCCGAAACGCGGCAGCAGGTTGTCGATCACCCAGCGGCAGGGGCCGAACATCGCGCGCGCGGCGACGAGGTGGTCGCCCACCGACAGCTGGCAGAGCAGCGCCGCGGTCATCGCCGCCATGCCCGATGCCTGGGCGCGGCAGGCCTCGGCGCCTTCCATCATCGCGATCCGCTCTTCGAGCATCTGCACGCTGGGGTTCTGCGTGCGCGAATAGGTCATGCCCGGCGCGGTGCCGGCGAAGCGCGCGGCGGCCTCGGCGGCATTGTCGTATGTATAGCCCGAGTTGACGAAGATCGCCTCGCTGGTCTCGCCCTGTTCAGAGCGCCAGGTTCCGGCGCGCACGGCATGGGTGGCGGCGCGCCATTTCGAGGTGATCGAGCGGTCCTGTCCGGTAGTGCGTTTCATGGCCCGGGCTTTAGGAGTCGGCGAGCGACGAGGCAAGCATGTCGTCCCCCGCGTCATCCACCGGGACGAGGCCCCTGTGACTTGCTCTCGCTATCACGGCCCATTATCCGCTGGCTCAGATGGATGCCGCTCCGCCAAGAGAGAAAGACCCGCTCCTCTGGACCGCGCTGATCGCGCTGGGGTTCCTCGCGCTGGTCTGTCATCGGCTGGGCATCCCCTCGAAGATATATTTCGATGAGGTCCACTACGTCCCCGCCGCGCGCAAGCTGCTGAACCTGATCTCGGCCAATCCCGAGCATCCGATGCTCGGCAAGGAGATCATCGCCGCGGCCATCTGGGCGCTCGGCGACAAGCCGCTCTACTGGCGCGTCCCTTCCGCGCTGTTCGGCGCTTTCGGCCTCTTCGCCTTCGGCCGGCTGATGTGGTGGGCCAGCCTGCGCCGCTTCGCCACGCTTTCGGGCATGTTCCTCGTAGCCACCAGCTTCGCCTGGTTCATCCAGAGCCGCATCGCCATGCTCGACATGTTCATGGCGACATTCGGCATGATCGCGCTCTGGCAGTTCGCCGCGGCCCTGCGGCTGCCGGCAAGAGCGGCACGCTGGCGGCTGGCGCTGACCGGTATGTGCTTCGGCCTAGCGCTCGGCGCCAAGTGGTCGATCGCACCCGCGGCAGCCCTGCCCGGCCTGACCTTCCTGGTACTGCGCCTGCGCGACCACGGCCGGCACGCCCTGGTCCGCAGCGACACGCGCCCGGTGCCCGACATCTCGCTGATCGAAGCAGCCTTCTGGCTCGGCTCCGTACCGCTGCTAGTCTACTGGCTGACCTATCTGCCGACCTTCTTCTACCCTCAGAACCCGGTCGCCTGGTGGGACTTCGCCGGCCGCCACCGCTACATGCTCGAACTGCAGGACAGCGTGAAGAAGCTGCACCCCTACCGCTCTGTCTGGTACGAATGGGTGATCAACTGGCGCGCGATCTGGTACCTTTACGAGAACGTCGACGGCGCCCAGCGCGGAGTGCTGCTGATCGGCAATCCCTTCTCGATGCTCGCGGGCCTGCCCGCGCTGTTCTGGTGCTTCTGGTCGGGCCTGCGCAGGGGCCGCACCGACATGCTGGCTTTCGCGCTGCTCTATGTCGCGACCTTGGGCATGTGGCTGGTCTCGGGCAAGCCGATCCAGTTCTACTACCACTACCTGCTGCCCGGCACTTTCCTGATGGGCTGCCTGGCGCTCGCCCTCGACGAGCTCCAGCGCAAGGGCGGCAGGTGGGAATGGATCCCCGCCCTGTCGCTGGCGACGGCGGGGGGGAATGTTCGTCTGGTTCTACCCGATTGTCTCGTCAGCCGTGCTGCACGAGGGCAAGCAAGCCTACGTCCACTGGATGTGGCTGCATAGCTGGCGGTGAGGCATTAGAGGCGCTGCCGCCGGCGTAATGTTACACATGTGTCACCCCGTTACCCACCGGATTTCCCTGGTCCCCATTCCGACAGTTGGGAAAAGGCAATTCGACTTGAATCGGATAAAAGTTAAAATGTGAACGCTCGACGAAGTCGATGCTTCCCGATCACACGAAGTATCTTGCTGCCGACGAGCCTCCTAGCAAACCCCCGCCCGAGCACCTCTGGCGGGGGTTTCAGGTATAGGATCAATAGGTCGATCACATCTGAAGAGGTTCGGGCAATGGACAGCCCCCCTCGGGTTGGGCCGTGGTGAATGCCAGTCCTAAGGTTGTGTCTGATCCGGATTATCGTGGGATTGCGCGATCAGCAGCTTCTCCCTGATGTTCGTTCGCGACGTGGCGATGACGTGATCGACCCCTTCGACGGTGATTACCAGACTTCCTTGCTCGGTCGTTTCGACGAAGCCTTTTGCCTTGAGATACCAGGTATGAAATTCGAAATGCTCGTCCGAACAGCCGATCAGCTCCTGGACGAAATATCGGCCTACGCCCGGATCCTGAGCGTGCTCCCTGCGCCTCCTGTACAGAAACAGCAGTATCTTCGCATGGATATCGGCATCGGTAACCGCCGATTTCCGATACAGGTCTGATTCGTGGTTCGCAGGAAAAATGTATCCGGTGACTTCCGAATAGACCGCATCATATGCGGCACGATCGTCGGGGTTCTTCAAAGCCCGGTAAGCGTCGATCACTTCATTCAGTTTCGTGACGTCGGCCGTTTCTGCGTGATCGGGATGATACATCTTCGCCAGATGGCGGTAAGAATGCTCAAGGTCTTTCGCGTCGCAGCCCGGATCGAGCTGCAAAATTCGGTAGTGATCAACAAAAGGCTGGCTATCGGCCATCGTGCAGTTCGCTCCGTTCGGCATTTATGGGCAGCCCCTCATCGGGCCTGGCAACGAACCACGGTGTCGGCCAGAAAAAGGGAGCGCGTTTGCGCTCCCCCTTGCAACCCGAATAAAAGCGGCCGTCAAGCGAATGCGTAGCGGACCGCTTGACGCTGCCGGCGACGCATCGCGCCACCCGCAAGACCAATGCCCAGGATCATCAGACCCCAGGTGGCAGGCTCGGGGACCCCACCGCCGGTCTTATAGAGCGAAACGCCCGAAACCGAACCGTTGGTGAAGCTGAGGCTATCGAGGTTCGTGCCGGCGTCGAAGCGATAGAAAGCTGTGACGCCGCCGGGATTTCCGGGGATCGGCCCCTGCCCGGCACCATAATGTATGCCGATATAGGTCAGACCGTTGAGCAACGTCGAGAAATTGCCCGAGTTATCGAGCTTCTCGATCACGTTGATGGTCCCGGTAAGGCCGATGAGGCCCAGCGCGGCGATCTCGTCGGCGCTCGCAGAGCCTCCCGCGCCCGATTGCAGCTGATTCTTGTCGTAATAGCCGGAACAGGCCTGAGCGTTCGGGATGATATCATCCAAGCCCGACACGCTGCAGCTGGACACGAGGTCAAGCGCAGCGAATGCCGGCGCAGCCATTCCCATGGTACCTACCGTCGCCATGGCAGCGGCGAGCGCAATCCTGATCTTCCGTCCCATATGACCTCCGAAACATCGAGAATTTTCCGTCGGAAGCCAGCGATTACTACCACCAAAGCCAGCTGCCGAATTGAGAACTCGGCTTCTATCCTAGGGTTGCGGGCGAGTCGGGTTGTGTTTACCCAACCTCTCTGAGGCCTGTCCCATATCTGGAATGAGGGCCGCGTGAGCCAGCCCGCGCCTTGGCCTGTCGACAGGAAGCGACCGCCCGAAAAGGGCGGCTCACCGAAGCATTAGGTGAGTTCAGGCTGCCGCCGCCCTCAATACTTGCCCCAGACGAAGCGCGAGGAGAGGGCGAAGTTCCAGACCGATCCGACGATGATGCCGGTGATCGCGGCGGGGTATTCGTGCACCCCGAAGCGCACGAGGATCGCGGCGACGCCGACATTGGCGGTGAGGCCCACCGAGCAGGTCAGCGCGAACTTGCACCAGCCCTTGAGCAGCGGCACGAAGCCCGTCAGCCGCTTGTCCGAATAGGTCAGCGCGTTGTTGAGCACGAAGTTGAAGGTCATCGCCACCATCGCCGCGACCGTCTGGCCGAGCTCGAAGGCGGTGACCAGCTGGCCCTTGACCGGCGGCCCGCCGAAGATCGACAGGAAAGTCGTCAGCACCGCCATGTGCACGATGACGCCCACCGCGCCGATCGTGCCGAACAGCGCGAAGCGCGTCGGGATGATCCGGCCCAGCCAGCGGTCGTAGAGCCCGACGAGGAATTCGAAGACCACCGTCCGGTCGAGCTTGGACTCGCCGCCCGCGCGCGCCGCGAAATGCATCGGGAATTCCTTGACCCGCAGGGTCGTGTCGACCGTCGCCATGATGTCGAGCAGGATCTTGAAGCCCACGCCCGAGAGGCGGTGCGCGTCGCCGCGCAAGGTCTCGGCGCGCAGCATGAAATAGCCGCTCATCGGATCGCTGAGTTCGACGCCGGTGACCTTGCGCGCGATCGAATTGGCCAGGCCCGAGGCCTTGACCCGGTCGGGGCGGCCCCAGGCCTCGGTGCTCGCGCCCTCGGCAAAGCGCGAGGCGACGGCGACGTCGTAGTTCCCGCTCTCGACCGCCTCGAGCATGCCCGGCAGCAGCGCCGGATCGTGCTGGTGGTCGGCATCCATCACCGCGACGACCGGCGCCGCGGTCGCCAGCATGCCCTCGATCGCCGCCGAGGCCAGCCCGCGCCGGCCGATCCGCTGGATCACCCGCACCCGCGGATCGCCCTGGCTCAGCACCCGCGCCTCGTCCGAGGTCCCGTCGGGACTGTTGTCGTCGACGATGATCACTTCCCAGGCGATCCCCGACAGCGCCGCATCCAGCCGCGTCACCATCCCGGAAATGTTCGTGCGCTCGTTGTAGGTCGGCAGAACGACCGCTAGCTGGACGGTCATGGGGCCTCAGAGCCTTGCGAGGACGGCGTCGCCGATCGCGGCCGTGCCATGGCTGCCGCCGAGATCGCCGCCCTTGATGCCGTCAGCGAGCGCCTTGGCCACCGCGGCCTCGATCCGCTTCGCCTCGGCCTCGCGGCCGAAGGAGTGGCGCAGCAGCATCGCCGCCGAGAGGATCGTCGCCATCGGATTGGCCAGACCCTTGCCCGCAATGTCGGGCGCCGAACCGTGGATCGGCTCGTAGAGGCCCAGGGTGCCTTCGGACAGCGAGGCCGAGGCAAGCAGGCCGATCGAGCCGACACACATCGAGGCCTGGTCCGACAGGATATCGCCGAACAGGTTGCCCGTGACGATGACGTCGAAAGCGCCGGGGTTCTTGACCAGCTGCATCGCCGCGTTGTCGACGTACATGTGGCTGAGCTCGACGTCGGGATATTCCTTCGCGACCTCGATCACCACGTCGCGCCAGAGCTGCGAGGTTTCAAGCACGTTGGCCTTGTCGACCGAGCACAACTTCTTCTTGCGGCCCTGCGCGGCGCGGAACCCGACATGGGCGATGCGGCGCACTTCGTCCTCGGCATAGGACATGATGTCGTAGCCCTGGCGGCGGCCGTCGGGCGTCGTGCGCATGCCCTTCTCGCCGAAATAGACGTCGCCGTTGAGCTCGCGGACGATGAGGAGGTCGATCGACCGCGCCACTTCGGGGCGCAGAGTGGTCAGGTCTTCGAGACCCTCGAACACCGTCGCGGGGCGCAGGTTGGCGAAGAGGCCCAGTTCCTTGCGCAGGCCGAGGATCGCCTGTTCGGGGCGCAGGTGGCGCTCCAGATTGTCGAGGCTGAAATCGCCGACCGCACCGAACAGGATCGCGCCGGAAGACTTGGCAATCTCGAGTGTTTCGGGCGGCAGCGGATGGCCGTGCTTGCGGTAGGCAGCGCCACCGACATCGCCCTCGACCAGTTCCAGCCCGGGCAAATCGAGCGCCTGGAGCACACGCACCGCTTCGCGCGTCACTTCCGGGCCGATGCCGTCACCGGCGAAAACCGCGATCTTGATCGAATTGGTCGTCACTTCATGCCCCATGTATGGCGCTAAACTATTTTGGCCAGCCGCTCGCGCAGCATGGCGCGCGCCGCCATAACATCGACGCGCCGATGGGCAAGCGGATAGCGCGCAAGATCACGTCCCAGCCGGTCGAATGCGGCGAGCAGTGCCGGCCAGTCAGCGGTTTCGGGCCTCTCGATGGGACCGCCGTAGCCGAGCTCGCGCATCAGCAGGACCTCATAAGACAGCAGCGGCATGGCCCAGTCGCGTGCCGAGGGGGCCAGGCAGATCGCATCGAGCAGCGCCGTCAGCGCCTCGTAGAGCGCCGAATAGGGCTGGCGTTCGGGCAGCGCGGCGGCAGTCAGCGCTGTGACCCAGGCGATCGCTGAACTCTGCAGCGGTTCGGTCAGCCAGGGGCCGCGGCTGGTCATCAGTTCGAGCCGGGCGAAGGGAAGCTGGCTGTCGGAACGCGCCTTGAGCTCGGCCTCGACGAGATTGCCGGGGATCAGCACGGGCCGCAGGTCGCGCCCGCGGCCGCCCGCGACATAGCCGGCAACGAGCCCGTGGTCGGCGGTCAGCAACCGGACGACGACCGCGGTCTCGCCATGCGGACGGCTGGCGCAGACGACGGCGGGCGCGCGGATGTGCATCGAGGCTGTGTGGCCGTATTGACCACACAGTTCAACCGAGGGTTACTTGCCCGCCAGCGCCGCGAGCTTGACTTCCAGCGCGTCGATCCGCGCTTTCAGCGCTTCGCTGTCCTCGCGCGCTTTCGAGGCCATGGCCTTGACCGCATCGAATTCCTCGCGCGCGACGAAGTCGAGCCCGCCGATGGCTTCCTTGGCGCGTTCGCGCGCGCTGTCACGCGCCTCGCGGGTCATGCCGGCAAGCGTGCCGGCGGCGCTGTTCATCAGCTTGACGAAATCGGCGATCAGGGGGTTTTCGCTCTGCATGGCGCCTAAATGGTGAGGCCGGCTTGAAGTGGCAAGCAGGATTTAGAGCTGGATGCGCTGCACGGCACCCGAAACCTCGCGGCCGTCGGCATCGGGATTGGCGACATGGAACTGCCAGTTGAGCAGCGTCGCGAAGAGAATCCAGGCGAGATAGGGCACCAGCAGCAGCGCCGCGAGCGGCCGGACCAAGCGGAACAGCGCGATCGTCGCGATCACCGCGATGTCGAGCACGACCAGCAGCGCCAGCGCAGCCATGATCTGGTGCCCGCCGAAGAACAGCGGCGACCAGGCGAGATTGAGCACGAGCTGAAGGGCAAAGGCCGCCAGCGCCGCCATCCGCCACTCGGCCCCGCGTGCCGAGGCGACCATGGCCAGCGACAGGCCCATGAGAATGTAGAGCACGATCCAGACCAGCGCGAAGGTTATCGGCGAAGGATAGAGCGGCGGTTTAACTAACGCGGCAAACCAGGGATTACCCTCGCTACTGCCCGCGACCTGGCCCGAAAGCATGCCCAGGAGCAGCACCGCAGGCACCAGCACCAGCGCCCAGCGCAACAGGCTTCCCCGCAACTGGCCCATGGACGCAAGCTCTGTCATCGGCGGCTAAATCCTCGAATCGCTCGGTTAGATGCCGGGTTTGTGGCGAGCACGGGGACCAGTGGCAACGGTATTCGGTGTCTTCTTCGCGGTGAAAGTCGTCCCGTAACGGCATCAATGCCATTTCTTTGTCACTAAAGCGTCGCAACTAACGGCTGTTAACCATCGCGACGCGCCGCGATCAGGAACTCGACATTGCCCTCGGGCCCGGTGATCGGGCTCTGGGCGATGCCCTGCACGGTCCAGCCATCGCCTTCGAGCCAGTCGCGTACTTCGCCGCAGACGCGTTCGTGCAGCGCCGGGTCGCGGACGACGCCGCCCTTGCCCACCTCGGCGCGGCCGACTTCGAACTGCGGCTTGATCAGCGCGACGAGCTGGCAGGCGGGCGCGGCCAGGCGGAGCGGAACCTCGAGGACCTTGGCGAGGCCGATGAAGCTGGCGTCGCAGACCACCCAGCTCACCGGCGCATCGATCAGCTCGGGCGTGAGCACGCGGGCGCTGGTCTGCTCGAGCACGGTGACGCGCGGATCCTGGCGCAGCTTCCAGGCAAGCTGGTTGGTGCCCGAATCCACCGCGAAGACCCGCGCGGCGCCGCGGCTCAGCAGTACGTCGGTGAAGCCGCCGGTCGAGCTGCCGATGTCCATCGCGGTGACGCCGGCCGGATCGAGCGCGAAATGGTCGAGCGCATGGGCGAGCTTGATGCCACCGCGCGAGACCCAGGGATGATCGCGCCCGCGCAGGTCGAGCGGAGCATCGGCCGCGACAGCCTGGCCGGGCTTGGCCAGCTTGGTCTCGCCCGAAAACACCAGCCCCGCGAGGACCAGCGCCTGCGCGCGGGCGCGGCTTTCGGCGAGCCCGCGTTCGACGAGGAGTTGGTCGATGCGGACCTTGCCCGCTTTCTTCGCGGTCTTTTGGGCGACGGGAGGAGACTTGGGCGGGGTGTTCATGGCGCTGCGGGCTTGTGGTGCATGCGGACAGATTCCATAGGGGGACGATGAAGGCAAATCGTCGTTCGGCTCCGCTTACCCTGCTCGCCCTGGCGACGCTCTCCGCGTTCACCGCGTCGTGCTCGAACACGCGCGTGATCCCGCCGCCGACACCGGTGCCGACACCCACGCCGCGCCCGGCTCCGCCGCCCCCGCCTCCATCACGCCCCGCGACGCAGGGCTGGCAGGATGTGCCGATCACGCCCGGCGACTGGACCTGGGGCATCGAAGGCGGGCAATCGGTCGCGCGCTTCGCTGGCGGCACCCTAGTGCTGCGCTGTGATCGCGCCGCCAGCACGATCACGCTGCAGCGCTCGGGCTCGGCAGCGGGCATCGAGCCGTTGACCGTGACCACCACCAGCGGCGTCCGAACGCTGTCGGCGACGCCGCAGGCCGGCGCGCTCGCGGTAGCTCTTCCCGCACGCGATCCGCTGCTCGATGCGATAGCCTTCAGCCGCGGCCGCTTCGCCGTCGAAACGCCCGGCCTGGAGCCGCTCTACGTGCCGAGCTGGCCCGAAGTGAGTCGCGTTTCCGAAGACTGCCGGTAGTCGTTTTCGCTACCCGGCCGCCCCCGTCGGACCGATAGTCCAAAGGACATTCCGCGAAGCTGGGGATAATTGGCCGAAGGCTCAATTCTGACGCCAAAATAATTGATTGCAAGTCTTGTTGTGCAGTGCGGAAATTGCCAAATATTGGGGCAAGGCAGCAAGGACCGAGGTCCCCAGAACCCCAGCCGCAAAAAACGGCGATCTTGGCTTAACAGCGCGAAAGGAGGTGATCCGATGTCTCATGGTCCAGCAGAGAGGTCGGGAATTTCCGTCACGAGGCATTATCGCTAATGGTGATACAGCGATAAAGGCTTCGTAGGCGGCATCTTTTCGCCGCTGACCATGCGAAGGGCCGTACCGGGACACCGGTGCGGCCCTTCTCATTTCCAGGCCTCACGATGGCGGCCTCCGCCACCCCTCGGTCATTCACGATACGGAACAGCACCCGTTCACAACCTGTTGACCGGCACCCGAGATTTATGTCACGTTTACCTGAGTCGTGGGATGACGGCTTCAAACGGGCGAGTCGGGCCAAGGTAATTCTTGGCCTCGGGCTGCGACCTTCTGCAAATTCTTGGTTTCCATAACTCTCCCCCGAACAAAAGGGACAGTGGCGATGGCGAATCAATTGGCAGTCAACGATCACAATTACAGCGTCGATGTCGACGATGACACTCCGCTACTATGGGTAATCCGCGACATAGTTGGCCTGACGGGAACCAAGTTCGGTTGCGGGGCAGCGCAATGCGGCGCCTGTACCGTCCATATCGACGGCGTCGCGCATCGATCCTGCGTCACGCCGGTATCGGCCGTCGGCGACGGAAAGGTCACGACGATCGAGCATCTCGCCTCGACACCGCTGGGCCAGGCTCTGCAAAAGGCCTGGCTCGACGAGGAAGTGGTCCAGTGCGGCTATTGCCAGTCGGGCCAGCTGATGCAGGCCGCGGCCCTGCTGACCGTGCAGCCGGCGCCGAGCGACGCCGACATCGACCAGGCCATGTCGGGCAACATCTGCCGCTGCGGCACCTATGGGCGGATCCGCACCGCCATCAACGTGGCGTCCCGCGCCCGTGCAGGAGGCGCCTGACATGGCTACCTCGGCACCGGTCGCCAGCCGCCGCTCGTTCCTCGCAGGATCCGCGCTGGTCGCAGGCGAACTCGTCATCGGCTTCGGCATCAGCCCAACGGCCGAGGCGGCCGCCGCGGACGAGCTGCGTCCCAACGCCTTCCTCCGCATCGATTCCGCGGGCGCGATCGTGCTGGCCGTGCCCTATGCAGAGATGGGCCAGGGCACGCTGACCGCCGCCGCACAGCTTGTCGCCGAAGAGCTCGAAGTGCCCTTGGATCGCGTGCGGGCGGAACTCGCGCCGGGCGACGACGTGCTTTACGCGAATCCACTGCTCGGCGGACAGATCACCGGCGGCTCGGCGTCGATCCGCGCGGGCTGGACGCAGATGCGGGGCGCCGCGGCAGCGGCGCGCACGGTCCTGATCGAGGCTGCCGCCAAACAATGGTCGGTATCGCCCGCGACCTGCCATGCCGAAGCCGGCGAAGTGCTCCATCTGCCCAGCGGGCGACGGCTCGCCTATGGGGCTCTCGTCAACGCGGCGAGCAGGCAAGCCGTACCCAAGGAGCCAAAGCTCAAGACCGGTCCGTTCAGCGTGATCGGCAAGCCCGCGGCGCGGGTCGACACGCCGGCCAAAGTCAACGGCACGGCCAAGTTCGGCATCGACGTATCGCTTCCCGGCATGCGCCACGCCGCCGTCGCCAATTGCCCGATCATCGGCGGCCGGCTCGACGGCGTCGATGAGGCGCCGGCGCTCGCAGTCAAGGGCGTCAAGCAGGTGGTAAAACTCGGCAATGCCGTGGCCGTCGTCGCCGAGCACGGCGGCGCGGCGCGCAAGGGACTGGCTGTACTTTCTCCGCGCTGGTCGGGCTCCGATGCGCCATCCACCACCTCGATGGTCAAGGCCTACGATGCCGCGATGGCCCGTTCGGGCGTGGCCGCCGAGCGCAAGGGCGATACGGCCAAGGCCGAGGCTGCGGCCACCGCGACCTATGAGGAAACCTATCGCCTGCCGATGCTGGCCCATGCCGCGATCGAGCCGATCAACTGCACGGTTTCGGTCAAGAGCGACTCCTGCGAACTGTGGCTCGGCAGCCAGGTTCCCGGGCGCGCGCGCAAGGCCGCGGCGGCGGCTACGGGGCTCCCGGTCGAGAAGGTCAAGGTCAACAGCTACCTGATCGGCGGCGGCTTCGGGCGGAAGCTGGAAGTCGATTTCATCGCCCAGGCCGTCGCCATCGGCAAGGCCGCCGGCGTGCCGGTAAAGATCGTCTGGGGCCGCGAGGAGGACATCCGCAACGATGCCTTCCGCTATCACCACCACAGCCGCATCCGCGTCGGGCTCGACGCGAAGGGCATGCCGACAAGCTGGCATCACAAGCTGGTGGCGCCCGGCGTCATGTTCCGCTTCCTGCCGATCTTCACCAAGGACAACGTCGACCTCGACGACGTGGACGACGCCGCAAGTCCCTATTCGATCCCCAACGTCTTCGTCGAATATGTCCGCGAGGACCCGCCCGAGGGCCTGCTCGCGGGCAACTGGCGCGGCGTCGGCGCGACACGCAACACAGTAGCCGTCGAATGCGTGATCGACGAGCTCGCGCGCCGCGCCAAGGTCGATCCAGTCGACTATCGGCGCAGGCTGCTGGATCCGAAATCGCGCATCGCGCGCGTGCTCGACCGCGTCGCCAGCGAATCCGGCTGGACGCAGCCGCTGCCCGAGCGGCACGGCCGCGGCGTCGCGATCGTCAGCGCCTTCGGCAGCCATATCGGCATGGTGGCCGAAGTCGAGCTCGATGCGCAGGGCGCGGTTTCGGTGAAGAAGATCACTTCGGCGATCGACACCGGCCACATCGTCAACCCGACGATCGTCCGCCAGCAGATCGAAGGCGGCATCGTCTTCGGCCTCAGCGCCGTGCTCTACGGCGAGATCACGGTCGAACGCGGCCGCGTAATGCAGACCAACTTCCACGACTACAAGGTGCTGCGCATGAACGAGATGCCCGAGGTTCGCGTCGCCCTGATCGACAGCACCGAGGAACCCGGCGGGGTCGGGGAACCGGGAACCTCGATCGTTGCGCCCGCAGTGCTCAACGCCCTGCGCGCTGTCGGCGGCCCGAGGCTGACCAGCCTCCCGCTGCCACTGGCCATGGTGCACCGGGCATGACCGCCGCGGCCACGGTCCGGCGCTTCGGCGTCGTCGCCTTCGGCTCCGCGGCGGCACTCGCGGTCGCGGTCTCGACCTATCCCGGCGAAGCCGCCGCGCCACCGGCCACCGAACTGCGCGACGCCGCGAGCTTCGCTTCGATCCGCAGCGCCGACGCCCGGTCGCAGGCCTATTTCACCGAGGCCGCGAAAGTCATCATGCATCCGCGATGTATGAACTGCCATCCCGCGACGCGCAGGCCGACCCAGGGCGACAACATGCACCCGCACGAACCGCCGATGTTCGCGGGCGAAAGCAACATCGGCCCCGCAGGCCTTGCCTGCTCGTCGTGCCACGGCGACGCCAACGTCACCACCTACACTGCGGGCATCCGCAGCATACCCGGCAATTCGCACTGGTCGCTCGCACCGGCCAGCATGGCCTGGCAGGGACTCAGCATGGGCGACATCTGCCGGCAGGTGCGCGATCCCAAGCGCAACGGCGACCGTGACCTCGAAGCCATCTATCACCACATGGCCGAGGATCATCTGGTCGGTTGGGCCTGGCATCCGGGCGACGGCAGGGTCCCGGCACCCGGAACGCAAAAGGCGTTCGGTGCGCTGATCAGGGGGTGGATCGACACGGGCGCCAAATGCCCGGCCTGAGGGCCAGACGCTACAACAACGAGATAGCGCTCTAGGCCAGATGCAATCTGGCTGAAGCGGCATGCCGGCTATCAGCCGAACCCATCTCTGCGGCTTCCCTCTTCCCTCGCCGCGCGATTCCCCCTATCCGAAGATGCAGAAACTGCACTTGCCATTTATGTCTTTTCAATTGCCGTTTGTGAAATATTTGTTCAAAGCGGCCCAATGAGAAACTGAGGGGATCCTTGCCCATGGCGACGTCCGCCACCACCGAAATCACGTTCGAGCACATGTCTCACCCCGCGCCGGTTCCTGCGGCAAAGCGCGAGGAAATCCTGGAAAACCCGGGTTTCGGCACGAATTTCACCGATCACATGGTCTCGATCGACTGGACCGAGGGCCGCGGCTGGCACGATGCCGTGATCGGTCCGCGCGCACCCATCGCGCTCGATCCGGCGACGGCCGTGCTGCACTATGCGCAGGAGATCTTCGAGGGACTCAAGGCCTACAAGCACGGCGACGGAAGCGTCGCGCTGTTCCGGCCTGAGGCCAATGCGGCGCGCTTCAATCAGTCGGCGCAGCGGCTCGCCATGCCCGAGATGCCCGAGGCGCTGTTCATCGAATCGATCCGCCAGATCGTCAAAGCCGACCGCGACTGGATTCCGGCGGGCGACGGCGCCTCGCTTTACCTGCGGCCCTTCATGTTCGCGTCCGAGGCCTTCCTCGGCGTGCGCCCGGCCAAGCAGTACAAGTATCTCGTCATCGCCAGCCCGGCGGGCAACTATTTCAAGTCGGGCGCGCCGGCGGTGTCGATCTGGGTGAGCGACTACACCCGCGCCGCGCCCGGCGGCACGGGCGCGGCCAAGTGCGGCGGCAACTATGCCGCCAGCCTCGTCCCCCAGGCCGAGGCGATCGAGCGCGGCCACGACCAGGTCGTCTTCCTCGACGCCGCCGAGCACAAGTGGATCGAGGAACTGGGCGGCATGAACCTGTACTTCGTGTTCAGCGACGGCAGCCTCGTCACACCGTCGCTGACCGGCACGATCCTTCCCGGCATCACCCGCGATTCGATCCTGGCCCTCGCCCGCGACGAAGGCCTGACGGTGCGCGAGGAGCGCTATAGCCTCGACCAGTGGCGCGCCGATGCCCAGTCGGGCAAGCTGGTCGAGACCTTCGCCTGCGGCACCGCCGCGGTGGTCACGCCGGTCGGCAAGGTTGCGGGCCGCGAGGTCGATTTCACCATCGGCTCGGGCGGCCCGGGCCAGCTCACGCAGAAGCTCAAGAACCGCCTCGTCGCGATCCAACGCGGCGAAGCGCCCGACCCGCACGGCTGGGTGATGAAGGTCTGATCGATTTAATCCTCCCCGTGCCGGGGAGGATTAATACTCGCCTTCGGCCAGGGTGTTGAACTGCGGGTGGACCCGCTGCCACTGGTACATCCAGTCCATGCCTTCCTTGGCGCGCTGGAGATCGTCCTCACGCGGGGCGAGCGCCTCGGCAGCGGCGCGAGCCACGCCGGGCAGGATCGAAGTGTCCCAGCCCTGCTCCTCCACCTCCTTGGCAAGCTTGTCGGCCTTGGCGCCGCGCAGCAGCGTCGGCAGTCGGTCGCGTAACGCGTTGACTGCCCAGGGGATCATCGGCCCGTTGGTGTCAGGATCGTAGCCCCACAGGATGTTGTGGTTCTTGTCGTTCAAAATGTAGTGATAGTGCAGCACCGAGCCGAACACGTCGAAGCGCAGGTACTCGTCGGTCCGGTTCGCAGCGAACACGTGGATGCTCGGCCCGCGCACCATGCGCTCGGCGCTGTCGCCCAGCGCCCGCGCCTCGACCGCGATCGAGATCGGACCGGCATCGAACCAGGTCGCATGCGCCTCGATCATCGGGATCAGGGCGAACTGGTGGTACTGGCCGCGGATCGTGTCGGTCTGCCGATTGCTGTGCGGAGGCAGCGCCGGCGGCGGATTTTCCATCGAGGCACCCATGACCATTTCTCCCATTGCGAAACTTCGTTCGATGGGCGCATTGCAACTTTCTTTGCGCGGCGTGTCAATTCTCCTTGCTTGATCGCGCGTCCAGTCGCCCCAATCTTCCCATCCACTTCCCCCTACGGAGATCACGCATGGCAGAAGACTACGTACCGCCCGAAGTCTGGACCTGGAAGCGCGAGGGTCAGACCGGCTTTCGCGGCAACCGCCCGATCGCAGGGGCGACGCACGAGCACGAACTGCCGCGCGGCAAGCATCCGTTCCAGCTCTATTCGCTGGGCTCACCCAATGGCCAGAAGGTCTCGATCATGTTCGAGGAACTTCTCGCCGCGGGCTATAGCGAAGCCGAATACGACGCCTGGCTGATCAGCATCATGGACGGCGACCAGTTCGGCAGCGGCTTCGTCTCGGTCAATCCCAATTCCAAGATCCCCGCCCTGCTCGACCTGTCGGGGCCAGAGCCGGTCCGCGTCTTCGAATCCGCCGCGATCCTGCTGCACCTGGCCGAGAAGTTCGGCGCCTTCATTCCGACCGATGCCAAGGGCCGCGCAGAGTGCCTGTCCTGGCTGTTCTGGCAGATGTCGAACGCGCCCTCGATGGGCGGCGGTTTCGGGCACTTCTACAAGATGGCGCCGGTCAAGCTCGAATACGCGATCAACCGCTACGCCATGGAAGCCAAGCGCATCTTCGACGTCGCCGACCGGCACCTGGCCGAGCATCGCTATTTCACCGGCGACGCCTATTCGATCGCCGACATCGCCGTGTTCACCTGGTTCCGCTATTTCCAGCGCGCCAATGCCTACGACGGCGGCAGCAAGTTCCTTGGCACACCGGACTACCTCAACGTCGCGCGCTGGATCGACGAGATCGACGCGCGCGAGCCGGTAAGGCGCGGTCTGATCGTCAACCTGACCGGCGATGACAAAGTCCGCGAACGCCATAGCGCCGCGGACATCGATGCGGTCCTGACCGCACAGGTCTGATGGAAAGGCCCCTCCCCAGCAAGGGAGGGGCCTCCCAGGTCAATCGCCCCCCCAAGGTCAGTCGGCCATCGCGCCGAAACGGACCTTGGCCCGCAGGCCGAACATCCGCGGCATGCCGAGCGCACCGTATTCGATGCCGGTCGATTGCCAGCCGCCGCCGATGAAGTTGTAGTACTTCTCGTTGGTCAGGTTGGTGACGAAAGCCGCAAGATCGACCGGCGAACCGCCGACCGACTTCCAGGCCAGGTTGAGGTTCAGCAGGTCGAAAGCCGGCACCGTGCCGAACGGCGTCACCAGCGGCGACGCCGTCACCTGGCTCGATGTGTGAACGTAAGTTGCACTGAGCGTGATCTCGCCGAGGTTTTCGCTGACCGGCAGCTTCACCGAAGGCGTGACGCTCACCTTGTGCTTTGGCGAAAGCGGCAGCGGACCGCCGACGACCGAGTTCGGCGTCGCCGGCAGATAGCCGGGGAAGTTCACCGGGGTGAAGCTCTTGAGCTCGGTGTCGAGATAGGTGTAGCCGACCGCCAGGCTGAAGGCCGAGTAGTTGGCTAGCGCGTCGACCTCGATGCCCTGGATCTTCGACTTGCCGGCGTTCACGATCGCCTGCGCCGGCGAAGCGGTGGAGCCCGCCGCCGGGATCAGCGACGTGGCGAGTTGCTGGTCGCTGAAGTCGTTGTAGAAACCGGCGATGTTGAAATAGCCGCTGAACTCGCCGCGGAACGACAGCTTCGCGCCAATTTCATAGCTCTCGACCTTTTCGGGGCCCCAGCCCTGCGGAATCGTGTTCGACGCGTTGATGTTACCCTGGCGGTAGCCGCGCGCGTATTTGGCATAGAGCAGGATGTCGTCGGTAGGCTTGTAGTCGAGGTCGATCAGCCAGGTCGGCTTCTTGGTCGTCTGTTCCGCATGGGTGATGCAGGATTCACCGCTCGGCGCCGGGATCGCGTTGTTCGCCGCGCAGACCGCGTTGTACTGGTTGGGCGCGAAGAAGAAGAGCTGGCGCGTCCCGCCTTCGGCGGTCGTCTTGTCGATCGTGTAGCGAATACCGCCGGTGATCGAGAGCTGATCGGTGAACCGGTAGGTCGCCTGGCCGAAGAAGCCGATGTTCTCGTACCAGTACCGCGTCAGCGAATTCTGCAGCAGGCTGGGGATCAGCGGTGAACCGAAGGTATTGATCGGCGTGCACTTCAGCGTGCTGATGTCGGCGCACGACAGCGTCGCGAGGAACGGCAGCAGGGTACCCGCCGGCAGGCCGGCCCCGCCGGCGCGGGCGAATAGTTGACATAGCTGATCTGCGAATAGGTGCCCTGGAAGGGGCTGAGCGGGTTGGCCTTTTCGTAGTAGCCACCCAGCACGTAATCGAGCTTGCCGTCGCCGCTCTTGCCCTGGATCTGGAATTCCTCGGTCATCGTCTCCTGCTCGACGTTGGCGAGGCCCTGCGAGGGATAGATGCCGACCCAGGTGAACGGCAGGCCGGTCCAGGCCGGGTTGGGATTGGCGGGGAACACGAAATTGTCATTGCCGATAAACAGGCTCTGCGACTGGCGGAACTGCTGATAGCTGGCGATGTTTTTCAGCGTGACCGTGTCGCTGATGCCCCAGGTCGTCGTGTTCGTGATGCCCCACTGCTTGATCCGCAGGAACGGCTTGGGGCTGCCCGCATCGACATCCCAGAAGCCGTCGCCGCGCGCTTTCTGGCGCGCGAAGCTTCCCGAACAGGCAAGCGGTGCCAGGAACGACGCCGTGCTGGCTAGGGTTTGTCCCGGCAGGTTGAAGACCGGCGAGCCCGGCAGCGGATACTTCGACCGGTCCACGCCGGCATCGCAGCCCGTCGCGTTGATCCCGACGATCTTGTTGAATGTACCGTTGGTCTTGGACTCGCTGTAACGGACGATCAGATAGTTCTCGAGGTCGGGCGTTAGATCGGCGACCACCGCGCCGCGGAACGCCCAGTAGTCGACATCGTCGTAATCCTCGGGACCGATGCCGGAATTGTTATGGACATAGCCGTTGCGCTTCTGCCGCTCGAAGCCCAGGCGGACCCTGACGGTGTCGGCCAGCGGCGCGTTCAGCACGCCCTGCAGGCGGTACATGTCGAAGTTACCGACCGAGACCTCGAAATAGCCGCCGAACTCGTCGGTCGGCTTCTGCGGCACGATCAGCACGGCGCCGCCCGTGGTGTTGCGGCCGAACAGCGTGCCCTGCGGCCCCTTCAGCACCTGGACGTTCTGCAGGTCGAAGAACTGCCCCACGCCGGCGCCGTTGCCGCCGGCCGTGCCGCCGTTGGCGCGCGGGCCGATGACATCGGCGAAATAGGTCGCCACCGAGGGCGAAGTGAAGTTCTCCTGCGTGAAACCGCGGATGGCGAAGGCGGCGGTCTCGGCACCGAAGCGCGAGTTGGCCGACAGCGACGGCGTATAGGTGGCAAGGTCCGAGCCGGAGACGATGTTGCGGCTGGCGACCTGGTCCTGGTTGAACACGGTCATCGAGATCGGCACGTCCTGCAGACGTTCTTCGACGCGGCGGGCGGTAACGACGATGTCGCCTGCCCGCTCGTTTGCGGCATCCTGCGCAAGTGCAGGCGTGATCCAACCCAGAGCAGTACTCGACGCCAGGGCAAACACGATCGATGCTTTCATGACATTCTCTCCCCAAGAACCTCAGTCGTCCGTTTCCCAAACCTTTTTCGGTGTTGCGGAAACGGCGTTCTCGCAGAGTGTCCTATTCTGCCTCCCATCGCAAGCACCCTTCACACACCGGCAATCACCCGCTAACGGGCGCGTTCCGTTGGGGCGTCGCCAAGTGGTAAGGCACCGGTTTTTGGTACCGGCATTCGGAGGTTCGAATCCTCCCGCCCCAGCCAGAAAATGCAATTTTATCAGTGCCTTATAGCGCGCCTCAAGGTAATTCACCGGGGATGATGCAATATCCCGCAAGGCACTGATATTATTAGATTCCATTTTTCACAAAATCGAAAATGTGCCACGATTTGTGCGCTGAAATCGCCAAGAATGGCATAAATTTCAAGCTAAGATTCTGATTTATAACAGTTTTATTAAGGATTTGGGTTTGAAAGGTAACGGTTTTCATGACCGTTCCCAAAGTGCCGTCAGAATCGGGGCGCTCAAAAATCGATTTGACGCAAATACTTGCGGCAAAAACGCCCGATCTGCGATGCTGGGCTCCAGCCTGAGTTCAAAATAACGTCAACGGAGCGATGCTACCCGTAGATGGACGTTCAGCCGCACCCCTGCCCGCCAAAGGACCAGTTCGGTGGGAGCGGGCGCATCAACGGCAAGCCTGAACGTCCGGGATGTTCGACCTTGGCGACTGTACGGACTCGGGATTGAAAAGCCAGGAACCGGACCTTCGTTCAGCTGACCGCGCTGGAGCGTTTGAACGACAGATCAGTTCGACTTGTACGAACCCGCTGTCGCGGGAATGGCGCTAATCGGCGAGGTGTAGAGCAGCTGCTGCCACGGCCCTTCGATTGAGCGGCGGCTGCCAGAGGCAGACCTTTGCGACTCCTTCAACCGAGGAGTCGACCCATGACCAACGCCATCACGGAAGTTTCCACGAAGACCCTTCGCGAGCGAATGCTCGAAGATATGGATCTGCGTCGCTTTGCCCGAGCGACGCAGCGCAACTACGTAAGGGACGTTGCCCGGTTTGCGGCCTTTCTGGGCCGACCTCCGGACACCGCAACGGGCGAAGATTTACGCCGCTTCCAGATTGCCCAGCGCGAGGCGGGCATGAGCGTGACGACCATGAACACCGTCGTCTCGGCCTTGCGGTTCTTCTATATCCGCACACTCGACCGACCGGATCTGGCCCGCAAGCTTCATCACGTTAAGCACCCTCGCGGCCTGCCCACGGTACTGAGCCGCGAGGAGGTCGCACGCCTGCTTCAGGCCACGACCAGCCTGAAGCACCAGGCGATGCTGTCAGTCGCCTACGGTGCGGGTCTGCGCGCTGCGGAGGTCACGCGCCTGAGGGTCCGGGATATCGACAGCGAGCGCATGCTGCTCAAGGTCGAGTGCGGCAAGGGCGGGCGAGATCGCAATGCCATGCTGGCCCATGATCTGCTGTTGCTGCTGCGCGAATGGTGGAGAGTGGGCAAGCGTCAGGGGGTGATGCACCCCGATGGCTGGCTGTTCCCGGGGCAGCACTATCTCAAGCCGGTCAGCACCAGACAATTACACCGCATCGTCGTCGAGGCAGCGATGGCGGCGGGCATCGCCAAGCGGGTCGGCCCCCATACCCTTCGCCACAGCTTCGCCACCCATCTCCTCGAAGACGGTGTCGATGTTCGGATCATCCAGGCATTGCTCGGGCATTCCAAACTGGAAACGACCGCACTTTACACGAGGGTCGCCATTAAGACGGTCAAGGCGGTGGTGAGCCCCCTGGACAAGCTGGCGATGCTTCCCGGTGCACAGGGGGCGCCGGACAGTTGAGCCGGTGCGATCTTCGCTCGAGGTCGCAGATATCTTCTGTGCTGCCGGGCCAGCCTATCGTGTAGCCCATGCGGGGCACCTGAGCCTGTATCAGCTCAAGGTCATGACCGCGGTCGAAAACTGCCGCACCGCTGCGCTTGGCGGGCACGTGGAGGCCTGCGAGGACTGTGGCCACTGGCGGATCGCCTACAACTCATGCCGCAACCGGCATTGCCCAAAATGCCAGGGCGCGGCGGCACGCACCTGGCTGGCAGAACGCGAGGCCGATCTGCTGCCGGTGGGTTACTTCCACGTGGTCTTCACGCTGCCCGCCGAGATCGCAGCCATCGCCTGGCAGAACAAGGCCGTCGTCTACGATCTGTTGTTCAAGGCGGCGTCGGAGACGATGCTGACGATTGCGGCGGATCCGAAGCATCTGGGGGCGCGCATCGGCATCACGGCGGTGCTTCACACATGGGGGTCGGCGATGACCCACCATCCCCATGTACACATGATCGTCCCGGGCGGAGGCATCGCGCTCGACGGGATGCGCTGGATATCCTCACGCCCCGCCTTCCTGCTGCCGGTGCGCGTGTTGGGCGCATTGTTCCGCCGCCTCTTCGTCACCCGGCTGATTGCGCTTCACGATGCTGGCCGCCTGTTCTTCGGCAGCGAGAACAGCGAGCTCGCTGGCCGCCAGGCGTTCCTGCGCCTCATCGCGCCAGTCAGGAAAAAGCGCTGGGTCGTCTACGCCAAGGCCCCGTTCGCAGGCCCCCAGGCCGTGCTCGCCTACCTGTCGCGCTACACTCACCGCGTCGCGATCTCAAACCGGCGCCTCATCGCCTTCGACGAGCGCGGCGTCACCATGCGGTACAAAGACTATCGCCGCGATGGCCTCGACCGACAACGTGTCATGACCCTTGCCGCAGACGAGTTCATCCGCCGCTTCCTGCTCCACGTCCTGCCGCGCGGCTTCCATCGTATCCGGCACTATGGCCTGCTCGCAGGTTCGGCGCGCAAGGATGCGATCGCCCGAGCCCGCGCCTTGCTCCACGTAGCGCCGGCCCCGCCACCGCCCGACGACGAGGAGCCGCCTGACTATCGCCCGCCATGCCCATGCTGCGGTGGCCATATGGTAGTGATCGAGACCTTCGTGCGTTGGCAGCAGCCACGCGCACCGCCCCGGCCTCTCAAGCTCGTCCGGGAGATTGCGCCATGATCCGGCATGGCCTGGAAACACCCGTTCCTCCGGTCATCATGCCGCCGGAAGCGGTAGCGTTCGTACCCAGAGCCATCATCGCCCAAAAACTCGGCGATGAAGCACGCAGACAGCGACCGGCCCCAGGCTACCGCACCCGGCAATGGGGGTGGCCGATGCGATCTGTATCGCTCCCAGGCAGCTCTTGGCTGACACCACAGACCCGGCCGAAATTGAAATCCCCATAGCTCACGCCCAGACCCACCGCGGGTCGTACTCGTCCGGGTTTAGTACGCCTGCCGGCGCCCGAAACCCTTCGACGTTCCGGAAAGTCCGCTTCGGGTGCGCGGGTCGGCGTAAGCCGCCTTCCGTTCAGATCCGGCTACGTCCGTCTGCAAGGTTCGACGAAGAAGACGAAGACGGCCGGAGCATCGCTGATACGCTGGTCGAACCCATGCGGTGAGGCCATTCGAGGAAATCCTTGAGCGGCATTTCGTGAACGACGATTGGTCGCCGACCGCGGTCACGCAAGAGGCGCTCGAACGACCAAATTCGAGCGCCTCATGATGCGTCACGGGGCTTAACCGGGACAATGCGGACATTGCCCTTGGAAAGTTAAGGTTGCGTTATGCCCTTCCGAGACGGACTAACGCATTCATGTCCGATTCCCGTTTACCTTACCCTGCTTGACCAGCCAATCCATTCCATCGTCGAGATCGTCCTGCATCTCGCGACCCCATTGGCCCTCGCCCCGGTCGGCGAAGAGCTTTCCGTAAGAGCCGGAACCACGGTATTCGGGCTGAAGCACCACATAGCCGCGATTTGCCAGGAACTGCACGTCGGCATCGAAGTCGCCATGGTCTCTGACGCCGTGGCGCCACAGCGCTGTCGCTTGCAAGCGATGCAAAAATTGCCGCCGCCGCCAGAATTCCTGCTGCGACCACAAAGCTCATGCCAGGCAGAGCCTCGCTCGAAACGGCATAGAGCCATCCGAAGAATGTCGGTCCAGTGACCCCCGCCACGCTTGCAAGGCTCTGCATCGAGCCCTGAAGTTGGCCTTGTTCGTCCTCGGGTACGCGACGCGACAACATCGATTTGAGAGTCGGCTCGGCAAGGCCCATCAACGAGGCCGGAACCATTGCAGCAACGAACAAGGTGGCGCTGGGAGCGAGGCCCATCGCCAGGAAACTCAGCATGCCGCCGGCCAGACCAACGATCGTCGTGCGGCGGTCGCCGAAGCGCGCCGTGGTGGGACCCACTACGACGCCTTGGACAATCAGGTCCAGCACGCTCGAGAAGGCCAATAGTGAGCCGATTTGCAATGTCGAAAGCCCGTGCTCGTGGCCCGCGAAAAGCACGAACACGGTCATGAACAGCCGGTGGGAGAACGTCAGCAGAAACACGCTGCCCGACAGCGCGGCAAGCTGTCTACGTCCCAGGAGCATCTGCACTGCTGCGACCGGATTAGCTGTACGCCAAGCAAAGGGTTTGCGGCGTTCAGGCGGCAGGGACTCACTTAGCACCGCGAGCCCATAGAGGAATGCTGCACCGGAGAACGCGGCAGCGACCCAGAATGGCAAACGTGGGGAGATGTCACCCAGCACGCCGCCGAGCGCGGGGCCAAGCACGAAGCCAGCCGAGATTGCGGCCCCGATCAGGCCGAAGCTGCGGGCGCGGCTTTCAGGCGCGGTGACATCGGCCATGTATGCGAACAGTGCAGTTGCGCTCGCCGACGTGATGCCGCCTATGATCCGGCCGACGACAAGCCACCACAGGTTCGGAGCCAGTGCCATCAGTACCCAGTCGAGCGCGAGTCCGGCAGTCGAGATCAGGATAATCGGACGGCGGCCGAAGCGGTCCGACAGGCTGCCGATAATCGGCGCGCAGACGAACTGCATCAGCGCCCACAAGCTGCCAATCAGCCCAGTCCAGATGCCCGCAGCGGCAAGCGATCCGGTCAGGTCCTCGATCAGTCCGGGCAGAACCGGCATGACGATGCCCATTGCCATCATGTCAAGGAACGCGGCGATCAAGATCATCCAAATCGCCGGCGGTTTCACGGCGCGCGCCAACCGATCCTCCCTTTGCATTTTCCAGCGGAGGAAACGGGCTCTTTTTTCCTTTGTCAATTCAGACAGGGACGCTCCTGAACGCACGGCAGGTTTTGGGCTAGTCGGATCGAACTCCGAATGCCCGCAATGTCGGCGTGGCCTGCCTCGCCTGCGTTCGAATCTGCAGCGGCTTTCTTGGCATCTTCACCTAAATTACACCGCGGCATCTCGTGTCAGCATTCGGGTGAAAAGAACGAGTGCAGAGGCGAACCCGAATGCGATCCACACAGTGGCGTCCGGAAACGTTGAATAGCTGGCAGCTCCCAGAATGCCTCCGCATACCAATGCCAACCAGAGCAACAGATAAGGCGCCCAAGCGGTCCGACTTCCTCCTAGAGCCGCATCGGCCAGTCTATGACCAAGCTTCACCAGCGTTCCGGTCATATAGGTCACGCCGATGCTGACCTCGCCATCGCGGCGAAAGATTGAGTTTGCCGCCCCCATCGCCAAACAGAGCATCCCGATGGTTGGAATGTCCCAGCCCGCGCTTTGGCAAATCGCGGCGCCGAGGAGGGACGCGGCGACACCCGCCATGACGGTCACCTTGCGATGTGCGATCGTGACGCGAGCTGCCATGAGCGAACTCAAGAAAACGCCGAGAACAAACAGGCTGATCAATGTCGCCGCCGAGAGACTTGCCCGCGAAACTTCCACCAGCCCTATCGCCAGCCGTGTTGAGTTGCCGCTCATAGAGGAAACGAACAGCCCACCTGACTTGATGAATCCGATCGCATCCACAAAGCCAGCGAGGCAAGCGAGGCCCAACGCCAGTCGCTGAAACTTACTGTCATAACGGATCATGCTCCGTTCAATAGCAGCGCGGCACTGATCGTGTCAGCCATCCGGTCGATGGGTTTGCAAACTGACATTTCGTCCTTCGAACGACTCCAGACTGGCCGAGGTAGCGATCGTTTGCTCCTGCGAACGGTTTAATGAACCGACGGTCGCTTTCGGGTTGCCGTCCAGGCAGCACAAATGGCTGCTTCTCTATCGCGGCCGAGGTCAAGGGCGAACTTTTGAGACCATAAGCATCATCCCAATGATGGGCCCCTGGCTGGATGATGCTGTCTCACGAGGCTCGCGCTTCTCTTCGAGGTCGGCACTAAGCCGCCTCATGATGGGGTAAGAAGGACGGCCTGGCTCTATCTTTGTCGCGTCCTTGCCGCCGAAGCGGCAGGATCCGCAGCCATTACGAGCTCAGGCCACCCGTCGTCCCCGTGAGGACATCTTCCTGCCGAGGCAGAACCTTTCGTTCGTATTGCGGTGAGTCAGGCTGCCGGTGCGACCGCGGTGTCGTTGCTCCAGCGGAAGTCGGTTCCATCAACCCACATGCGATGAAGGATAACGGCAATCCTCCTGGCGAGTGCCACAGTGGCGCGGCGCATGCCCCGGCGCTGGGCGACCCGCACAGCCCATGCCTTGAGCCAGGACCATTTTTGGCTGTGGCAGAGCATCGACTGCGCGGCTTCGTAAAGCACCGCCCGCAGCATGGTGTCGCCGCATTTCGATACGCCGCCGTTGTAGTCGATCTCGCCCGACTGGTGCCGGCGCGGCGTCAGTCCAACATGCGCGCCAACCTCTCTCGAATGAACGAAGCGATGGGGCTGATCGACCGATGCCCGGTAGGTAAGCGCCACGAGGGGGCCGACGCCGGGTACGGTCATGAGACGCCTGCAAACCGGGTCATGGCGAACCGTGTCGAGCACCATCTTGTGGAGGACGGCGAGCTGCTCGCGCATTACGCGCCGAACGCTCAGCAACGGCTCGACGATCGCGGCAAGCGCAGGGAATTTTTCGACGAGATCCCGGATGCGCGCATCGTAGGCAGTCGGGCTGACCGGGCCGACCTTCAAGCCGAAGTTACGCAGCGTGCCCCGCAGGTCGCATTCGATGTCCATCAACTTGCGCTGGATGAGCTTGCGGCTTGTCAGCAGCATCCTTTGCTCCTGAGCCGCCAGCGTCTTGACGTGCACCGGCTTGAACAGCCCTACGCGCATCATCTGCGCGATGCCGCGAGCATCATTGGGATCCGACTTGTTGATCTGCTGGGCCTTCAGCAGCGCCTTCATGTGCCGCGTCTCGACACACACCACGGGTAAGCCCGCCTCGATCAGAGCGCCCACCAGCCATTGCGACAGAGGGCCGGCCTCGATCCCTACTCGAGCATAATCGCCGCCGATTGATCCTAGCAGGGTGGCGATGTCGTCAGGCTCGGTCTCTACCTTCAGCTCGCAAAGAACCGTGCCGGCATCGTCCACCACGCACACCGACGTCTCTTTCACCGAAACGTCCAGACCTGCAAACTGCGCCATCGCCGTCACTCCTACCCTCGATGCACGAGGTCAGGCTCGACCCCGACCGGGGCATCTTACGTGAAGGGGCTGCAACCGCATCTGCGCTAAATCGCAGCCGCCGCGATACACCATCTTGGTCGGCGGTTTGCGATGCTTCAATGGCGCTCCGAGTTCATCCGCATTGGCTTTCTTGCGTGGATCGAGATCGATCTGTTTCGCGTCTGAGACGCGGCATATGGCGCAGACTTCGGGCAGGGCCAGTCGGATGGTCTGCCGCATATTTCGGCGGGACAGGCGGCGTATGAAGCCGTGGCTAATCGAGCCAGCGAACCTCCCCCGTGGCCAAGCTGTAAACTGCACCAACCACTTTGAGCGCGCCAGTGCGCTGAGGCTCCATCAGCATCGGTTCGGAAAACGTCTGCAGCCGCTCGACCATGCGCCGCACGTTCTCCTCCACGGCCCGGTCAACGAGATCCGATTTCCCACCCGCGCGTTCGGCGGCAAGGACGGCTGGAACGATTGGCTCGATCATTCTACCGATGCTGCCGGGGAAGCGTTTGTCCTGCGTAACGATCTCACTCGCGGCGGCGACTGCACCGCACTGCTCATGACCCAGCACAACGATTAGGGGAACTTGGAGAGCCATGACCGAATACTCGATCGATCCCATGCCGGCGGTGTCGACGTTGTTGCCGGCGGTGCGCACGATGAACAGCTCGCCAAGCCCGGCTCCAAACAACTGCTCGGGGCCGACGCGAGAGTCCGAACAGCCGACCAGGGTCGCGAAGGGCTGTTGGCCACGGGCGAGGGCCAGGCGGCGATCGCGTGAAACGTCAGCCTGCATCGGACGGTCAGCCACAAAGGCTGCGTTCCCGGCCTTGAGACGCGCGAGAGCCTCATCGGGGGTCGGCTGAGCGGGAAATGGTTTCGGATCAGTACTGGCATTCGCTGTCGTCATATTCATCCTCAGAAGCTGATTTGCCATTGCCTTGAGCGCGCGTCTCATCGCACCGGCTGCCACAACGTCAAGTCGGATAACTTTGCGCTTCGATCCGCGAGCGCTAGCTGGTGACCCGGCGATCCTCGGCCAGGCGACGAATCGCCTTTTCGAGCTTTTCGAACGCACGGACCTCGATCTGGCGAATGCGCTCGCGACTGACGTGGTAAACTTCGCTCAACTCCTCAAGCGTCTTGGGTTCGTCGACCAAGCGACGTTCAAGGAGAATGTGGCGCTCCCGCTCGTTGAGCGCATTGAGTGCCTCGCTCAGAAGCTGGCGACGAAGACGATCTTCCTCATTCTGCGCGAGAAGATCATCTTGCAGGGGCGCGTTGTCGGGGAGCACGTCCTGCCACTGAGCGTTGCCCTCCTCGCCAAGCGGCACGTTGAGCGAGGCGTCGCCGCCCAACAGCATCCGCCGGTTCATCGCTACGACCTCGGTCTCCGCGACCCCCAGATCTTTGGCGATCTTCGCGACATCACCTGGCTTCAGGTCATTATCTTCGTAAGCGGCGAGATTTTTTTTCATACGCCGCAAATTGAAGAATAGCTTCTTCTGTGCTCTGGTGGTGCCAAGCTTCACAAGGCTCCAGCTGCGCAGGATAAACTCTTGCATGGAGGCCTTGATCCACCAGATCGCGTAAGTAGCAAGGCGGAAGCCCTTGTCCGGGTCGAACTTCTTGACGCCATGCATCAGGCCGATGTTGCCCTCGGCGATGAGGTCGGCGACCGGCAAGCCGTAGCCCCGATACCGCATGGCGATCTTAGCAACCAAGCGCAGGTGGCTTGTGACCAGTTGGGCTGCGGCGTCAGTATCGCCGTGCTCACGGAATCGCTTGGCGAGCATATATTCTTGCTCGGGTGAAAGGATCGGGAAGTTTTTGATCTCAGCAAGATAGCGATTGAGACCTTGGTCAGTGTCGAGCACAGGAAGGGGCGCGAGTTTGGGGGTTTCTCTCGGCACTGCTTCACCGCTTACCGTTCTTGTTCGCCTTTGGATTTCCAAATTCCATACCCGGACCGGGTATTCTAAGTGACGCCTGGAAAATTGCCTTCACCAGTGCGATTTGTAAATGCGGTCCGCATTGGTTCAACCCCGATCAGCGACGACCTTTTCTGCGTGGCGGAAGCTTCACGGGCGATGTGATCATTCTCGCGGGCTTACTGGATCGAAGCCGCATCCTACCCGGGTGAGCACCGTCGGCATTTCCGGCCAAGCTTCCAGCTTGCTCGAAATAGGTTCCAGGAAGCGACGGTGCCCACTCCAGGGCAACGGGCTCAGGCGGCCTTGCGATCCGCTTCGGTCGCTGACCAGGCTGCCATTTGATCCTTCACGGCCAATTTGAGCTTCTTGAGCCGGCCGATGAGAAATTGGCGCGGAAAGGGACGCAGTTCCTCTTCGCGAATCTCAGCATCGAGGCGAGCGTGTTCGCGCTCTAGATAGCGAAGATAATGGTCGTTCATCGTCGAGTTCCTCATGTTCGATCCGATGGTAGGCCTTGGCGGCGCGGCTGGCGTGCCGCCAAGGCGGGGTTGCGAGACGGTCATCAACGGTCGGCAACGCCGGCCACTTGGTAGATCAGTACTCCAGTTCCGGCACTGCACCTTTCGCGCCCTTGTCATCCTTGGGTGCTTCGGCGACGAGCGCCTCGGTGGTGATCAGGAGCGAGGCCACCGATGCGGCGTCCTGCAGCGCCGTGCGCACGACCTTGGCCGGATCGATCACGCCGGCCTGGACGAGGTCCTGGTATTCGCCGGTCGCGGCATTGAAGCCCCAGGTGTAGTCCTCGCTCTCAAGCAGCTTGCCGACGATGAACGCGCCGTCCTCGCCGGCATTGTCGGCAATCTGGCGCGCGGGTGCGCGAAGGGCGCGCCGCACGATGTCGATGCCGGACTGCTGGTCGTCGTTCGCCGCCTTCAGACCATCGAGGGCCTTGAGCGCGCGAAGCAGCGGAATGCCGCCGCCCGGCAGGACGCCTTCCTCGACCGCGGCCCGGGTGGCATGGAGCGCGTCGTCGACACGGTCCTTCTTCTCCTTGACCTCGACCTCGGTCGCGCCGCCAACGCGGATGACCGCGACCCCGCCCGCGAGCTTGGCCACGCGCTCCTGCAGCTTCTCGCGGTCGTAGTCGCTCGTCGTGGTCTCGATCTGGGCGCGGATCTGGGAAACGCGAGCATCAATGTCGGAGCGAGCGCCCGCGCCATCGACGACGGTCGTGTTGTCCTTGTCGATGATGACCTTCTTCGCTCGGCCGAGCATGCCGAGCGTGACGCTTTCGAGCTTGGTACCCAGCTCCTCGCTGACGACATTGCCGGCCGTAAGGACAGCGATGTCCTCCAGCATCGCCTTGCGGCGATCGCCAAAGCCTGGCGCCTTGACCGCGGCGACCTTGAGACCGCCGCGCAGGCGGTTGACCACCAGCGTTGCCAGGGCCTCGCCCTCGACATCCTCGGCGATGATCAGAAGCGGCCGGCCCGACTGCACCACCTGCTCGAGCAGCGGAATGAGCGCCTGGAGGTTCGAAAGCTTCTTCTCGTGGATGAGAATATAGGGATCCTCGAGTTCGACCTTGAGCTTCTCGGCGTTGGTCACGAAGTAGGGTGAAAGATAGCCGCGGTCGAACTGCATGCCCTCGACGGTCTCGAGTTCGGTGGCGAGGCTCTTCGCCTCCTCGACCGTGATGACGCCCTCGTTGCCGACCTTCTCCATTGCCTCGGCGAGAATGCGGCCGACTTCCTCGTCGCCATTGGCCGAGATAGTCGCGACCTGCGCGATCTCGCTGTTGGCGCTGACCTTCCGGGCATGGGCCTTGAGGTCCTTGACCACGGCGCTTACGGCGATGTCGATGCCCCGCTTCAGGTCCATCGGGTTCATGCCCGCAGACACCGCCTTCGAGCCTTCACGCACGATAGCCTGGGCAAGCACCGTTGCCGTCGTCGTACCATCGCCGGCCTTGTCGTTCTGCTTCGATGCCACTTCGCGCAGCATCTGAGCGCCCATATTCTCGAACTTGTCCTTGAGCTCGATTTCCTTGGCGACAGTGACGCCGTCCTTGGTGATGCGCGGCGCGCCGAACGACTTCTCAATGACCACGTTGCGGCCCTTGGGGCCCAGGGTCACCTTCACTGCGTTTGCAAGCGTATCCACGCCGCGCAGCATGCGATCACGCGCGTCAGACGCAAACTTCACTTCCTTGGCAGCCATAATACTCAACCTCCTTTCCAGATTTCCTTCCAATGTTTGAGGACAAGCGGGGAGCCTTAAGCCGCCTGCTTGAGCTGGGCCTGGGTCTCGACCACTCCGAGGATGTCGCTCTCCTTCATGATGAGCAGATCCTCGCCGGCGATCTTGACCTCGGTCCCCGACCATTTGGCGAACAGGACGCGGTCACCGGTCTTGACCAAAAGCTCGACAAGCCGACCGGCATCGTCTCGCGCGCCAGGGCCGACGGCGACGACTTCGCCTTCCTGTGGCTTTTCCTTGGCGGTGTCGGGAATGATGATGCCGCCCGAGGTCTTCTCCTCGGCCTCGATGCGGCGGACGACCACACGGTCGTGCAAGGGGCGGAAATGCATGCATAACCTCCAGATGCAAATCGTGGATTGAACAGGCCTGTCGTTCATCCGAACGCCAGGTTCCGCGCAACTAGGAAGCCCCATTTTTTCATTCAAGAGGGGAACCGAAAAAAATTGGCACTCTAGGATTGCGAGTGCCAATACCCTCCTTATCAGCAGCTTAGGAGGCAAAATCCCTCTTGACGCGGCGCAACGTCGCACCAAAATCTGAACGGCGCGCGGCGCTGCCCACGCGCCAAAGAGGAGCGACACAAAGAAAGGAGGCACGGCCATGTCGCAGCCATTTTCCCGTTTTCTTCATCCCTTTGAAGTTTCGCGCCATCCGCGCCTGGAGCCGGAAGTGAAGCGCGCGATTCTCGCATCCTGGGCATCGGATCGATGCGCGGTGCGCAACCAGCCAGCCCTGAGAAAGCCGCCCGGTGCCAGGCGTGCGGTCTCGATCGACGACATCCTTGCCGCGATGCACGACCTGGACGAGGGGCCGGATCAGACGCGGTCGCTGCAATGACGGAGCGAGGCTTCATCGTGCAGTTGAAGGGCTACGGGCTGACAACGGCTGAAATCCATTTCTACAGGTCCGATGCTCCCTCACTCCTCCAGCTGTTTGTCTGGCAGGAATACGATCTCGCGCCCGATTTTCCGGTATTGTTCGAGTTTCTCGACCACTGGCGGCGCGAGATCGAGGCCGCGCTCCACTCGGTCCGGATTGCCCACGATCGGCTGATCTGTCCGACAGAGTGGCGGGCGGTCGATGGCGTGATCGCGATCCAGTGAACGGCGTCCCGCCCAGGCGATCGCGTTCGCGCAAGGCCGACTTGCGTTTGCGGCTGGCCTTTGACGACATCATGGAATTTGCGATCGCGCTCCTGTCGATCAGCCCGCGCGAACTCGAAGCGCTCGGCTGGAGCTTCGACGATCGCAAGCGGTTCCTGGATCACTTTCTAGCCTCGGGCCGCGTCGCGCAGGGCGTAAAGCCCGAGGATCTTAGCAAGACGTCGATCGAGATCGGCGTTCCAAAGGGAGATATCGTCAAGCTACAGAAGTTCGCGGTTCGGGAACTGCCAAAGGCAGCGAGCAACGCCGGCGTGATCGATCGCGTGCTAACAGCTCTCGACGAAGCCACGCCTGAGAAGGAACGCCAAAAAGCGCCGCGCAGCTAGCCGGAGCGGCATTGAGCCGCTCCGGCTGGAAGACCCTTCCTTACGTGCTATGGGCAGGCGCCGCGGGCTTCTCTGCGGCTGTGGGGTCAGCGGAAACCCCGCAATCGCCGGACGTCGAGGAGATCACCTTGGGCTTCCCATTAGGCTCATCGGATGTGATTTCGACGCTGCGCGCGCAAAAGCCCTTGCCGTTCGAGGTCGCGACATAGCTGTAGCGCGCCGTGCCGGCAGGGAGAGGCCGCACGGATACCCAGTTGGTCAAGGCCGCTTCATCGGCCGGGAACGCCTCAAGCGTGCGAACCTGACGGAACATCGCCTCAAACTGGCGATCCATGTCGGCCGAAATACGCTCCAGGTTGGTAAACGGCGCCCAGGCAGGATGCGCCATGAGGGCCGCGAGGTCTGGAATGCGCCGCTCGACGGTCACCTTCGGCGCGACGTCGCCTTGATATTCAACGCGCGCGACGAGGCCGTCGGGCAAGTTGACCGTCATCGTCTTGTGAAGATTGCCTGCCAGCGCCGTCCCCGCGACCGCAAGGGCAGCGATGCCGGCGAATATGGCCGTACGAAGAAGCAGTTTCATCAATCATCCTCCATAAGTTTGAGGCTTTGAGCCCCGATTGACCTGATCTGGGCTAGCTCGCGAGCCGGAACTTTCCGCAACACAGCTGATGCGGTCCCGTTGGCCAGCAACACAGAGCGGGCGGTGCATCAGGGAGCTTGAGCGGCGCGGGCACCTTTCGGCCTGGCGTCTCTGCAGCGCAGGTGTACGCCAAGCCCTGCCGCTGGCAGTAGCCCTCGGCCGATGGTCGGTCGGCAAACCGGAGCTCAATCGTATCGAGCGGGTCGCCGCCACCGATCCAGCCCGTCAGGGTATCTGCCGATGGCCCCCATCTGGGCCGAAAGCGTACGCGCCACTGGCCTCGCCGCGCGCGGCGACCTTGAACCGTAGCGAGCGGCACAGGTTCGACGATCGCGCGCGTGTCGGGCGGAAACCCGGAGCTTAGCGCAAACTCGTTATCGTTGGCGGAAGGCCCGGGACAAAAGTCCCGGGCCGAACGATCATGCCGCCTTTCCATTGACAGGAATCCGGCGAACATTTTCGTTCGCCGCCTCCGTGCGCGGCAGCGTTACAGTGAGCACGCCGTTCCGAAAGGTCGCGGTTACCTGGTCACGGTCGACGCCGCGCGGCAGACCTATCCGCCGCTCGAAGCGACCGTAGCTCCGCTCGGAGCACCCGCGGTACCTGTCCTCCACCTCAGCGCGCTTTTCGCCGCGCAATGTCAGCACGCCTTCCTCGACGGTGAGTTCGACGTCTTTTTCATCGAGGCCGGGAAGTTCGGCGGTGATGCGGATCTCCTTGTCGGTCTCGCCGAGTTTGACATGCGGCCAGGACAGGTGGCGCTCGAAACCGTCGAAAGCCGGCATGCCGAAACTGCGCAGGACGTCATCGAACAGCCGGTTCACGTCGCGGTGAAGCGATAGCAGCGGGTGATCCTCAAGTTCGCTCGCGCGTTCGGCGCTCACCGGAACGGGCAGCCGGTTTTCCTGCCGGCTCCAGGGAATGAGATCACGAAAGGCCATGATTTTCATCTCCTCTTCTGGCTGGATTGGCTGAGACTGCCGGACGCCGCTCGCTGGGGTACGGGCAAGTCGCGGCTCCGGCAGGCCGGTGGGCGGAGTTTAGGCAGGCTCGGTGTCTTTCTCCTTCGTCTCGCCCAATCGTTTGGTGCTGGCGCTGCCGCCGATCTCGATCCGGCGCGGTTTCATGGCCTCGGGCACAACGCGCTTCATCTCGATAGACAGAAGTCCGTGCTCGAAAGTCGCGGCTCCAACTTCGATGAAATCGGCGAGCTGAAAACGCCGTTCGAATGCGCGGGCCGCGATACCTCGGTGAATATATTCACCCTTGTCGGCGTCGTCGGCACGCTTGCCCGTAACGGTCAGCAGGTTCTGATGGGCGACTATCTCAATGTCTTCCGGCCGGAAACCAGCAACGGCGACGGTAATGCGGAAATTATCGCCGTCGATTTTCTGGATGTCGAAAGGCGGATAGCCATCTTCCTCCCGGGCGCCCGCTTCGAGCAGGTTGAACAAGCGGTCGAATCCGACCGTGGAACGGCGATAGGGGGTAAAGTCAAAGGCTGTTCTCATTTCCAAATCCTCCAATGAGCAATTTGACCCTGAGATGCGCCGGTAACGAAGAGCCGACGCTCTCGATGTCCAACCGGACCCGGTTTGGCGTCCGGTACTCAGAGAGCTAATTTTGGGCGCGCGGCTTTCAAGATGGTTCTGCCAAAATTTTTTGGGGCCGCGGCTGACCGGTTGCGAGCTTGCAGAGCCTGGCTGGGAACCCGATATCGCCTCAAAATTTGATGGGCATTTCGACCCCAAAGAGGAGAACGGCTACGATGGTATACCGGTTACTGCGGGCAGACGCTGACGGATCAATAGTGGCACATAGCGACGAACTTGACGGCGAATTGGCCGCGATGACCTGGGCGCGGGATTGGCTGGAAAAGCATGCCGATCACGTCGCCGCGGAAGCGAGCGGCACCTAGAAGGCCCGCGTTCGGCTGTGTTCGCTAGGTTCGGGGCGCTCCCCGACCGGCGGCGCGGGGGATGTCACTGCCGGTATTGCATTCGGTCCGGTCGTGCTCGGCGCACCCCGCTCGACGCCGTGCATTGGGCGGTTGGGTTTATTGGCGAGGCTGGGCGACGCAGCACCATTGGGGTAGGCCCCCTCGGCTTCCTGGCGCGTGAGCGTAGCAGGCATGTGCCCAGACTGATGGAGGCAATCTAGACGCGGCGCCAAAACACAAATACGCGCTGGCCCCAGCCTCGTCCTCGGCGTTCGAAACAGTCGAACGCGGTAGGATGCTCCCGGCAAAGAGTAGGACTACCGTTCGTGACCGAGCGTTGGGTGAGCGGACGGCATGAGCCAGGAGGCGCAAGAACGGCTTCGAACGGCAGAAAAGTCGACGTTAGCGGCGAGGACGGCTTCCAGGCGCGGCTCGAAAGCGCTCGGCCGTCCTTGGGGAACGGGTAAGCATTCCTATAGCAATTATCGGCAAGGTCGCGAGCATGCAAACTTTTGCGCTTCCGCCGGCAATCGCTCAACTGGTTCTAGCGCGTAATGCGGTCCGCGATCACTATCGTCGGATTCTCACACGAGAAGGGTCGGACGTAGACTTGGCATTCACGCTCGATGGCAATCTCATCGGCGATATCGGCGAGGCGATTGCGGTTGAGCTGTTTGGCGTGAAGCTCGTGGCTGCGCGCTCGAACGAGGGAGTCGACGGCCATGCACCCAACGGACGCTCTGTCCAGGTGAAGGTGACTGGAACTAGGCGTGGTCCCGCTTTTCGGTGCATTGAGACAAAGGCGGATCATCTACTGTTTTTGGATCTCAACGTGGAAACGGCGACAGGCACAGTCATGTTCAATGGGCCCGAACATCTGGTCACAAGATACCTCCCCGAAATTTTCGCCAATCAGCGGATGGTCTCCAGGCGACAGATCATTGATGCCGATCGTCTCGTCTCGCCCGCTGATCGGCTGCCAATCCTTTTCGGGTCAGTTGCCCGAAAATCGAGCGACCTTTAAGTTACGTGCATGATACTAGCTACCAGCCCGACAAGATTGGGACTTAAAAATACCATATCGCGCGGAGGGTTTGCCTCATCAGAGTGTCTGATCGGCTCTCCGGTCAGTCAATGATCCCCGCCACCGTGCGCAAGCTTGTTCAGCACAGATTGCCAATAGCTGTCCTCACATGCTTGATTGTCATTTTGAGCGCCATGGAGCGGCCGGCGTGAATGAACCCGAAGACAGCGCGAAAGTGCCCTCGATATACCTTCGCGCCCAGATGTTAACATGATGCGCCCCGACCCTTGTGCAAGGGGCCAGACTAGCCTGTCATGCGCAGTTGTCCAACGCCGAAAGGGGCGAGTCCCTCGCAGGCACGGTCGGCTTGGAAATCGTTAAGGCCCTCGCCAGGGAAATCGCCTTGGGGCGAAGACTTCTGTGCTGCGGCTCAACCTGAACGGACGGCTGGTTTCAAGGGGTTCGCTCGTCCTCTCGAATGACCGGTATGTCGGTGGCAACGGCAGGTTTTCCTCCCGAGACCGGCCGGGCGGCCATCAGCACGATCCGAGCCGGTATGGCGGCGGTCACCTCAATCGCAATGCGCCTGATAGTCAAAATGCATTGGAACCCCGTTTTGTTCTAAATATAAATACTGCTTCTCGAATGGCCGCATTGCTATGAAATAAACGTTTGGCTCGCTATCGCTGTTGAGCGTTGGCACCCCCCGATCGGACAGGGCAATTTTACCATTGAGTTTTATGAGATATCCTTTCGATTTATACTGTTTATGAACTACCTTCAGGCCATCCGAATTACTATCGCCAGCGACTCTTACAATTCTATCGGTTATCATAATCCGAGACGATCCATGGACGTAACAGCCGTCTATACTGGCCTCGGGCCAAATATCGCCCATGTAATTACTGGCGCTACGAACATAAACACCAAAAATACTCGCATTGTTCGCGCTTGCGTCAACGTCATCTCGTTTCACCCCGCTAAAGATGCCCGTCGTCGTTTGACGAAATTGCGGCGCGCCCATTGGCGGAGGCTGTAAGCTTTTTCTTATGTCCGCAAGGCCGGCGGGGACAGCCTAAACTGACTCTCTGAACGAACAGCCGCTCACATGACGAGGAAGTCGGTCAAGGTTTAACTTGGTGACCGCATTGGTCGTCTCCTTGGCGATCGGATCCAGGCTTTGCCCGTTGCATGACGCGGATCGACGGATCGACCCATATCCAGCTCACATGCGGTCGCCGTCCGGAACGGCTGCACCATTATCCCGCTTGCGGCGGGCACGGGCTCAGGAGGGCGAGACCAGTCTTTCAGGCGGCATTTGAAGCCAACAGCCGTTTCGGTTCGCCTCCTGGATCCACGAAGCTGATCGGGCTCCGGGGATGGGTGGAAGGTGCCGGGTCAAGCGGCCTTCATAATGGCTCCTTCGATGACCACGCCAGCGGTCGCATACTTCCACAGGGCGATCAGGAGCTTGCGAGCAAGCGCGACGATTGCCGGCTTTTTGTGTCGACCACCGTTGTGTTGCACGCGCTCCTGGAACCAGCGCGCCAGTGCGGAGTCCGGCTGATAGCGGACCCAGAGCCATGACAGCTCCACCATGGTCGTTCGAAGCCTGGCGTTGCCAGCCTTGGAGACGCCCTGCTCGTGTCTGATCGAACCGCTTTGCCAGGGCGTGGGTGCCAGTCCAGCATAGGCTGCCAGCTGACGCCGATTATCAAAATGGCGAAACAGCCCCTCAGAATAAAGGATTGTCGCGAACTCGGGTCCGATACCTTTAAGGTTGAGGAGCATCGCCGCGGGCGTATTGTCCGCCTGTGCAGCGATGAGCAAAGCGCGTTCGTCCTCGACGGCTTTGATCTGTTCGATGATCAGCTCGAGACGATCGAGTTATCGATCAATCTGCGACCTGACATGAGCCGCGAGAATGCGTCCATCGCCTGTTCTGAGGTCTGAGAGGCGACCTCTGCGATCCCGACGGAGCGGCTCATATCCGGTGATGCCTTGGGTGAAGAGCAAACCTTTGATCCGGTTGATATGCTGGGTGCGCTCGATGATCAGCACCTGGCGCTCGCGGCAGATGCGACGCCGATCTTCCTCCTCGACGCTGGGTGGCCTGACCATCGCGCAGACGCGTGGTTCGCCTCGCTTGTAGGCGAGCAAGGCACGGACCAACGCTTCGCCATCGATCTTGTCCGTCTTCGCGCGTCGGCGTCGGCGGGATGTCGCGATCGACGCCGGGTCAACGACATGGCTCTCGATACCTTCGCTCTCCAGGACCCGGTGGATCCAGAAACCATCGAGACCGGCCTCCTGGATGACAATGAAGCCGAACTCCTGTCCGGTTCGCGACCGCGCCTTCGCACGAAGCTGGGCGAAGCGCTCCATCAACCCGGCAACATCGCCAGCCCGGACCACATGCTTCGACATCCGCTCGCCGGCGCCTGGCGACAAAGACGTGATCAGCCACGTTGATTTAGACAGTTCCATCGAAACGAAGATCGCGCCAAGATCTATACGGATAGCGGCGGGCACATGGGGTCGATCAGCTGCAAGCATGGTTGCCTCCACGGAGTTAGGGGTCAGCAACCGAACTCTGCCAGAGTGTCAGCCGCTATCCACCCTCGCCATGGGATCTTTCAGGGAAGCCAGCCGGCGGTTCGAACGACAGTTGTCGGCGACCATCGCCTGTGCGCCCAAGGCGAGCCCGCTGCCGGCATTGGTCATCCTTGTTCCGACTTGCGCTGCTGCGGACAGTCGCAGCGAAAAATTGAATTGCATGCATCGAGAAAATGAGTAGCCCAGCTTTGACTATTGGGGATTTCTATGCGTAAGCTCGCAGGTCTTTCAATCGCTCTGGCGTCGCTAGTCGCAGCGGTCTCACCCGCTCAGGCTCAACAGGCCCATTTGCCGATAGCGCCTGGAATCTGGGTCAAAACCGATACGCAGTGCAGCGCGACCGTCATGGCATATGTTTATGACCGCGGCAGATTTGGTTCAGTGTATTTCTACGGGCCCGGCCATTCGATGGGGCCCGCCAACGAGACCGAACCGCTTTCGCGCGTCTCAGCGGGTATGAACGGATTTAACGTCATCAACGATGGCCCGATCGAAGTTGCTGCCCGGGAGAATGGACAAGCTGTTGTTCGAGCGGTTTCGCTGAGCGAGGGCGTCCAATGGAGCGAGACTGTGAGGCCGTGCCCCTTGGTCTCGCTCTCAGCTAGATTTCAGGCTGGGCTCACCCGGCTAGGTCTGACAGGCCGACCATAGCGCAATCGGGTTGACCATCCGGACGATCGCCAATTTGCTTGCAGCGCCTACGGCTCCCTATCACTCGTCTAGCCAATCCGCCAATCAGTTGTCGGCAATGTTGGCGGCGGGTTTGTTTAGCAAAGAGGTTATCGCAGCAACGAGCTGGGCGTCGGCAAAGGGCTTTTGGAGAATTAGGCTGTTGGGTACCCCGCGGGCCGGCCAGTCCGCCGCGCTGTCGCCCGTGATATACACGACGGGCAACAGAGGATTTATCTCCCGTGCCCGCCGCGCCACCTCCCAACCATCTGGACCAGAGCCAAGCCGTATGTCCGTGATGAGACCGGCGAGCGGCGGGTCCTGATTGCCGAGCGCGCCAATCGCCTGAGCACCGTCACAAGCAAAGGCGACGGCGAACCCTCCCTCCTCAAGCGTATCGCCCGAAGCAAGGCGGAGAAGGGGCTCGTCTTCGACGAGAAGCAGCAACACCTGGTCGGTCATTTGGGCCCCTTACGGCGTTTCGCAGGTTCGACCGCTGCTACCACTCCGCGTAATGCCACGAGCGCGCGAGTGGTTCAGTTCAAAAGTGTTCAAACCGCTTTAAGTTCCAAGCATTTGGGTTGGCATTTCCCAATCTCGGCCGCGGCACTCTGGTTATGCGCGGCCGAGCTTGTTCGACGGCGTGATTGTGCAGATAACGCCGCTTGGCGGATAGTCGATCGCCACATCATAGGCGGGTTGGCCTGCAAAGAGCTGGGCCCCTAAGCCCTTTCGTTGGGACGACGCGACCGTAGGGCCCCCTTCCTCCCGCCACTCCAGGCGGAAGGGTTCGGGCTCGGGCGTCCATTTTACGCAGACTCTTCCTTCCGGCGCGGACAAAGCGCCATGCTTCAATGCATTTGTGCAAAGCTCGTGAAGGATGAGAAGCAAATGATGGGCCATTTCTGCCGGCAACTTTCGTGAGGGACCATCGACGGCGAAACCCCCGTCCCGCATGAAAGCAGTGGCAGCCTGGGATATCAATTCTCGCACCTCCGCGCCTTCCCGAGCTTGGTTCTGGAGTACCCGGTTGGCCTTCGACAGGGCAAAAATGCGGCCGAGCAAGTCGCGCTTCAGATCTTCGATGTTATTGCCCTTCGACGTTCTGACCAGAGCAATTACCACGGCCAAAGTATTTTGAATCCGGTGATACATCTCTCGGTTGAGGAGCTCGCGTTCTTCGGCTGTTTGCTCCGCTTTCCGCACCGCGCGCCTCAAAGTGTCGCCAGTGGCGATGAGTATCGCGCAGGACACACAGAAGAACACGAAAATGGCGAGGTCAGGTGGACCGGGATCTTCCATCCATGGCCGCGCCAGGAAAACCCGGCTAACGACGACAGCGGAGATGACCGTAGCAAAGGTAGCCCATCTCCATCCGAGAAAGACCGCGCAGAGCATGACGGCCGGATAATAGGTGACGAATGGAACCGGGTTTGCGCTCGCCCCCAGAGCGAAGCGCAGACCAGTGGGCACGATAACGACTAGGAATGTGAGCAAAGCTTTTGCGGGAAATCGGGGTTCAGCGATTATGGCTGCCCTCACAAAATCCAGTCTTGTCACGCCCCCCTCCCGCTTCAGCTCCAACGTGAACGGAGCGGGCTTGTCGCGCTACGTCAACCAGGTTTTTATTCGCCCGCTCGCGCGGCGGCGAGCATGGTGGGCGCACCGCAGAGGGCGAAAACTTGATCGCCGCCACTTCCGGCAAATTAAATCAAATTTCGGTTAGCGCTGATGAACCGCAGGTTCGGAGGGGAAGTCTAATCGGACGGTGTTCATCGCCGCTGGGAGGAATACCATGAACAGGCGGCCGGTTTTGGAAGCCGATCCTATCGTCGGGAACGTCGGCTGTGTCGGCGGTCGCCGGCGAGCGTTCAGGCCTCACCAACGGTCACCACTATCGGGCGAGAGCGGGCGCTCGTATGACGGGTCGGTCCGGTCCCGGTTTCCTCTGAGATAGCCAGAGCCGGGCAGGAAGGCACCAGTCGGCAGCGTTGCCTTGCCCCCAAGTGCTATTTCCACCGTCGAGCGCCGGAGCACGATCCGCCATTCGCCATCGCGCTTCTCGAGGCGGTCGATGTAACGGCCAGCCAGCACGCGCCCGGTCTCCCCGCCCTTGTCGAGGAACATGCCCAGACTGTAGCTTTCGGCATGAGCGACATCGCCGTCGATTTCACACATGTGCATCGTCACATTGTGCAGGTTGGCGTCGAAGAGCTTGCCGTGGGCCGCGTTGGCATGCGTGCCATAGCCCGGGCCCGGTACCCGGTTCTGGCCAACCTCGTGCAGGCCGTCATTGTGGTAGCTGCCTGCGGTCAGTTCGGCATCGAACCGGTCGTTGCCGCGCGAATTGCGCTTGATGCAGTCGAATATCGCCTGACGGTCGGTCATCTCCTGCATTTTGGCTTCAAGTGCCGCGAGGCGTTCCTCAGTGGTCATCAGCATTCCTCTCGGATGATGCGGGGTCAGCCCGCGTAACGGTGTTCGGGGCGGCCTTTGACGCCGAGCCCATCGATGACGAAAAGCGCGCCGGCCCCTTCCTCGGTGGGCTCTCCTTGGGTGCCGTGCGCGATCGTCGTTACGAACAGGCGATCGAGATCGGGGCCGCCGAAAGCGACGCTTGAGACGAGCTTGACGGGCATATCGATGGCCCGCTCGAGCGAGCCGTTGGGGCGATAAACGCCGATCTGGCCGCCCTGGTACACCGCCACCCAAAAGAGCCCGTCGGCATCGACGGTGGCGCCGTCCGGCAAGCCTCCGAGGGCGCGCGTGTTCACGAAAGGGCGCCGGTTCGATACCGCGCCAGTTTCGATGTCGTAGTCGTAGGCGAAGGTCGTATCGACCCAGCTGTCCGAGAAGTAGAAGGTCTTCTCGTCGGGCGACCAGCACGGGCTGTTCGAGAAATGGATTCCGGAATCGAGCTGCGTCACCCTTCCGTCGGGATCGAGGCGGAACAGCCCGCCATCAGGTGCAGGCGCTGCGAAATTGGCCGTGCTGCCGCCGATCAGAAAGCGTCCCTGGCTGTCGATCTTGCCGTCGTTGTAGACGTAGGGCGGCGGATCGCGGAGCGGATCAATCAGTTCGAGCACGCCGCTGTCGAGATCGAGAAAGTGGATGCCGCTGCGCAATGTCACCACCGCGCCGCCGCCGCGCCTCAGGACCAGGGTTGTGATCACGGTCGGCATGTCGAGCGTACGCGTGGTGCCGGTCTCGGGATTGTAGGAGTGGACCTTCCAGCCAGCGTTGTCGATGTAGTGGAGCTCGCCGCGCTCAGCGTCCCACATCGGGTTTTCGCCGCCTTTGCATTCCGGTGCAGCCAGTCTCGTTATCTTTATCACTTTTTCTACTCCATCGGCCTGCCGCTCAGGCAGGCCGAACGCTTTTCACCGGATGGAAATGGACCGTGGTCTTGGCGGCTGCGACGAAGGGCAGCACGAGCTCGCGGAACTTGGCATGCGCCGGCTCGGGCCGAGATTCCTGATGCGCCTCGATCGACTGCCATTCGGCGAGGAACATGACGTTGTCGGCGTCCTCCTCGCCGCGCAGCGCGGTGAACGAGATGATGCCGGTGAAGGTCTGGGTGAGCGGGATCGCCTGTTCGGTGAGGACGGTGAGGAACTCGTCCATCATGCCAGGCTTGATGGTTATTTCGGCGCGTTCGAGGACCATGGCAGGTCAATACATCGCGTCGGAGAGCTGGCCCGTTTGGGCCGTAGTGGCCTCGCGCCCCTTCAGCGTCGTGCGGTGCATCACGCGGCCAGCGGCATCGTCGTACGGATAGGAGCGGTGCAGCAGCCCCGGATTGTTGAAGATCACGAGGTCGCCGTCGTGCCACTTGTGACGATAGGTGAAGCGATTCTGGATGCACCATGCGAGCAGTTCGTCGAGTAGCGCGCGGCTTTCTCCCCCGGCCATGCCGGCGATGTCGTTCGCGGTCGAGCCGATCAGCAGTGCCGACTTCCCGCTCTCCTGCGTCCAGACGAGCGGATGCTCGAGACGCGGGAAGATCGCGTCCCAGCGAGCGAAATCTTCTACCGACGGATGCTCGTAGAGGCGGCGAAGGGAGGACGAAAGGCAATGACCGACCGTGAGCCCGGCGAGGCGCTGCTTCTTCTCATCGGGCAGCGCAGCATAGGCGGCGTGCAGGTTGGCAAAGCCGGTATCCCCGCCCACCTTAGGCGCGCTCTCGCACTTGAGCAGCGTCGCCTTCACCGGGACCGAGTAGGACATCCCGTCCATGTGCCAGAAGTCGTTGCCGAGGATGAACTCGCGCTGGGTCTTGTCGTCCTTGTCGAGCGCGATGCGGAAGATGCCCTTGTTGCTCGCAGCCGAGCCGTCGTCGGTCACCTTGTTCTCGTGCATGTCGCCCAGCGCTGCCGTCAGCGCGAGGAAGATGTCATCGCTCATGTGGACTTGGGGGAAGACCAACACGTTGTAGTAGTTGAGCGCGCCGAGCAGCAGCTCGGCCGCTCCATCGGCCAGCACCGCCTCGGGCTCGACTTCAACGGTAGCGCCGGTCTCCGACGTGATTGGCTTGATGATCATCCTCTCACTTTCCCGTGGGCCTCGAATCTACTAAACACATGTTTAGTAGTGTGTGCCATTGTCGTCAACGGCAGCGTCCTGCATGGCGTGCCATGGCGCCGCATCGCGCGCGGGAGGAAACGGGTCAGTGAACAAGCCCAAGCGGATCCGGCGCGATCCCGAGACGACACGAACGCTCATCCTCGACGCGACCGAACGGCTGATGGTGGACGAAGGCTATGCCGCCGTCACCTCGCGCCGCGTCGCGCAGGAAGTCGGCATCAACGGAGCGACAGTCCACTATTACTATCCCGCCACAGATGATCTCTTCATCGCCCTTCACAAGCGGATGACCGAGCGGCAGTTGGCGGAGTTCGAGCAGGTCATGACAGCGGAAGATCCGCTTGCCGCGCTCTGGACCTTTCAGTCGGGGTGGACCCAGTCAGCTCTTGGAGTTGAGTTCCTCGCTCTGGCTAACCACCGCAAGAGCATCCGTGACGTCCTTGCCGGCACGACCGACGAAGCTCGCGATGCCCAGACTCAAGCCCTCGCCCGCGTCTCAAGCCAATCGGTGATCGATCCCGAAATCCTTCCGCCAATTGCTCTGACCACGATCCTCGTGGCGATCGCCAGGACACTGGCGAATGAGGAGCGCGTCGGGATTACGCGCGGTCACGAGGAAGTTCGAACCTTCGTCAAATGGGCTTTGGCCAACCTTCGGCGACCTTAACGAACGGAAGGTTTCGGGAAGTTCAATCGAGGCCGCGAATGGCGGTTATGTCGGCGTCAGTCGCCGCAGGGAAAGGAGCAGAATATCCTGCGTCTCCAAACTTACGGTGGCGGTTCAATCGCGCTGGCGCTTTGCTGATCAATTTCTGCTATGCGATCTCGCAGGCCCGCGACAGTCTCTTCGGTCGTCAGATCGAAGTAAGGAATATCATACTGGGGCTGCATCGCCTCGATGCCCCTGATAAGCTCCAAAAGCTGTGCCTTTTGCTTCGCAAAAACTCCTGATCGATCGAAGATATGATCGCAGTTGCGCGGGGCCGGCTCTGCGGGAAGCAAGGTCTTATCCATTCGCGTGACATATCACGCCTGCGCTGTGGCGTCGAATTTGGGATCTGAACGAAAGGCGGGTCTCGGGAGGCGGGTCCAAACGCTCGAACGGCCGCTACGTCGGCGAATGCGGCAGGTCCCGAGCAACGTGAGCCGTTGACCCGCATCAGAACGGCCGCTCTTGCCGGATCCCGTCGTTCCTATTTCTTTGAACTAAATGGGCAGCAGAGAGCCTTGAGGCGGCCGTTTATGATTGAGACCCCTTCCAAGTAGAAGCAATCGCCCCGTGCACAGCACGCAATCGCTTAACGGCTTTATCATTTGTGGATCTACGCGGCCGGGAAGCAACGGACGCAGCCTTAGCTTAATTAGCCCGCTGAGATTTTGCCAGTCACTTGGAGACTGTCAAGCATCTGCTCGACGACGGCGCGTGTTTCCGCATGCCCCTGATCGCGACCCAAGCCCGTCTCAGCAGCGAGTCCGTGTGCGATCCCCTGGATGATGATTGCGATGACCTCGGCTGGGAGGACCAAAGTCACGCCTCTCTCCCGGAAGTGGCGCTCTATCGCCTTGACCTGCATCTCTCGAAAGGCATCCATATATTTTCGTACTTCAGCCGCGATGGTCGGTTCATGGCCTGCCAAGACCGTGAAGGCAGTCGCCGTGGCGCTTGCGTCCGGCTCCTCCTCCCAAAGGACGCGCAGTGGATCGCCTATCGCAAACGCGGCCTCAAGCCGAGCGAGGCCGGTATCGCCATAGTGCCGTACCACGGCGAGTAGCAGTTCTTGTGTCGTGCGAAAATAATAAGGCACGATCTGACGGCTCATCCCGACAAGGTCGGCAACACGACGCGCCGTGACGGCCGCGTAGCCTTCGGTTCGGATGACCTTCACGGCCGCCTCGATCAGCAGCGTTCTGCTTTCTTCAGCCAGGCGACGCGATTTCACCATTCCTACAATCCTGCCTCTCGCAACGGCCGAACAACTAACTAGCACAGTTGACAGCCCATCCAGTTAGCTAGCACATGTGCTAGTCGTGACGAAAGAGCCGCCGGGAGAGCTGAAATGAAAGAAGTAAGCCCGCCTCTGACCCTGCTGTCGCCAGAAGCGATGGCTTGTCCCTTCGATACATATGACGCCATGCGGGCCGAGAGCGCAGCTTACAAAGACGCGTTCACCGGCTTCTACGTCGTCACACGGTATGACGATCTGCGCGCAGTGATGACCAACCCCGAGACCTTCTCCAGCAAGGTTGACGGCTTGGCAGCGCGGTCGAGCATACAGGAGGAACTGGACCGCATGTATGCGGACGCCGGGCTTGCGCTTGCAGAAGTCATCGTGGGTGTCGATCCCCCAGTCCACCGCCGTCATCGCTCGCTCGTCGACAAGGTTTTCAGCCCCCGCCGGGTACGTGAGGCTGAGCCTGGAATTGCGGCCCTGATCGACAGTCTCGTCGCCCGGTTCCCGTCCGGCCCTTTTGACTTCCACGATCAGTTCGCTCTGCCGTTGCCGATGTGGATTATCGCTGATCAACTTGGCCTGCCCCAAGACCGCAAGGAAGACTTCAAGCGTTGGTCGGATGCAAGCGTCAACCTCGTCAACCAGGGCCGCAGCAACGAGCAGGAGATTGCCGATGCCAGGGCGGTGATCGAGATGCGCCGCTACTTCATCGAGCAGGTGGCAAGGGTAAGGTCGTCACCCAATGCATCGCTTCTGAGCGCGCTAGCCAACACTGAGAACGACGGTGGCGAACTGATGACGCCCAACGAGCTAAGCCTTCTTTTCCAAGTGCTGCTCGCGGCGGGAAATGAGACGACCACGCACGCCACCGGTTCGGCGATGTATCGCCTGACGCAGGACAGCGACCTTCAGGATCACCTTCGCGCAGAACCAGCGCTGATACCGGCGTTCATTGAGGAAGTCCTTCGGCTCGATGCACCCCTGCAGGGTCTTTTCCGCATCGCCCGCAAGGCTGCGAAGATTGGCGATGTTGAAATACCCGAAGGTGCGATCATCAATGTCCGCTTCGGCGCGGGCAATCGCGACGCCGCTCAGTTCGCCTGTCCGTCAGAGGTTGACCTCGATCGCGGCAGGCCAAGCCATATGACCTTTGGCTACGGCATCCATCATTGCATCGGCAGTCAGCTCGCCCGGGCAGAGTTACGTCTCGCCTTCGAGCGTCTGCTCGGCGGATCGAAGGCGATCACGCTCGCCGATGTGCCCGATGCCTACGTGGTGCCGCCGCACTTCGTGGCCCGAGGCCCTCGTCGCCTAATGGTGGAGTTTCAACCAGCATGACGCAGATAGAGATTGTCGAACGATTTCTGGACGCCTTTCTCGCTCGCGATGCGGACACCGCTGCCGGGTTCGTGACCGAAGATTTCAGGCTGGAGGCAGTTCCAACCTCTCCTCAGGTTCTCGTCGGTCGCGACGCGCTATGCCAGGTCCTGCGTGAGGCAAACCTCGGGTTTCCACGGCCGCTTGACGGGGCCAGTCACGAAACTGGCCGCTGCGTTTCTGAGGGAGCGCTCGTCATGCAAGAACGGGTGGATCGCTTTCGCTTCGAGGGTCACCGTCTGGAGCTACGGATCGCGTCGATCTTTCAGTTTCGGGATGGGGTGATATGCAGCGAGACCGACTATTTCGATATGAATAGCTATGTCCGCATGATGGCCTCAGTGGGGGTTGAGCTCAGGGCCGTAGGCTAGGAGCGTGGATCCATTCCTGACCAAATTGCATTGGCAGATGCGACATGCTGGACGCCGGCTTCTCGCATTACCTGACATTCGACATGCAAGTCTAAGACGGCTGGAATGGTCCCAGAGCCAGTCGCCGATGCCAACGGACCGACGTGATGAACGAACGGAAGGTTTCAGGGAGCAGATCAAGATGGCTGAATGTCGGCAATGTCGGCGACCTCAGGTGTTTGATGCTCCGTTCGCAAGAATGGTTCCGGCTGTCACCCAGCTGCCCTCCTCGGACGCGAGAAAGGACACAATTGACGCGATTTCACTTGCCTTGCCGATCCGTTTGAATGGCGAGGCGGCTTCCATAGCCGGGAGGTACTGCGGGTTGGCATCCATCATGCCCGGGCTGACCGCGCCAGGCACGATCGCGTTCACGGTGATGTTGCGCGGTGCCAAAGCGCGCGCCCAGCTCTCGGTGAAGCTCTCGATCGCCTTTTTCGCGGCAGAATAGAGGCCTGCACCCGCCAGGGGGTACTTCGCGACGCTGGAGCTGAAATTGATGATGCGGCCCCCCGTCGCGCATTCGCCTGATCGCCTCGTCGACGATGTAGAGCGGCCCGAACACGTTGACCCCGAAGATGGATTGGACGGTCTCCTCGCTGAGGGTGCCGAAGCTCTCGACCGTCATAATCCCGCTGTTGTTGACGACGATGTCGAGCACGCCCGGGTCCTTGTCAATCTCCTCGAACATGCGGACGATATCATCGCGCCTGGCGATGTCGGCCTGATAGGCGACGGCAGAGCCCCCATTTGCCGTGATTTCGGCAACAACGGCCTCCGCACCTTCCCTGCTGCCCGAATAGTGCGCGATGATCGACGCGCCGTCCTGCGCCAGCCGCAGCGCGATCTCACGGCCGATGCCGCGACCGCTGCCTGTCACCAGCGCAACCTTGCCTTCCAATGTCTTCATTGTCTCGCCTTTCCCGTCAGAGCCCGGTCCGAAATCATTCGCCCCCGGACACGAAGTCGAGGAATTCGTTGTAGGCCTGCTGCGTGCCGGCGCAGGAAATCTTGTCGTCACCGCCTTCCATCTCGGCGAAGCGCGTGATTTCGGGAAGGACGCGGGGGCCCTTCCAGCCGCAGGTGCAGTCCTCTTCCCAATCGATGGTCAGTTGGTCGCCGGAAATGAAGCCGCCCCAGTAGGTCTGCGGCAGTAGGTCGTAGAACGCATAGCGGCCGGTCTGCGTGCCCTCGCGCGGAAGCAGCTTCATGTCGCGGTCGAACAGGAGGGAGATCGTGTGCGGCATGATGTGATAGTGGCCCGCCGAGCAGCGCGGCGACATGCTCATCACTTCGGACATTCCGTAGAACATACCGATCGTGTCGATCCCGAAGTAGTCGCGGACGTAGCCTTCCCAATCGTCGGGCGCGTCCTTGAGGCCTTTCATGCCCCCACCGGTCATGATGAACGAACCCGCGCCGAACTCGGGCTTGAGACCCTTCTCGATGCCGCTGCGCGCGGTCTTGACCAGGTCGCCGAAACTGCCGCCTAGCTTCACACGCTTGCCGCGGTTTTTCTCGAACAGTTCGAAAAACCAGGTCTCGATGTCCTGCCCGCGCCGCTTGCCCTGCGCGATCAGCTCCTGGCGGGCGGTGAGCAGGGCCGGGTCTAGCCCGAGCTTGTCGAGTTCGCCGCGATCTTCGGCCACCTGCATCCGCGCCGCCAGCGAAAGCAGGTCGGACGAGATGTGGTGCGGATAGAGCGTGTGGTAGTGCTCGGGCCCGCCGGCGGCGGGCACGTTGAAGAGTTCGAGCATCTTCATCATCATCTGATGACCGCCGCGGTAGCCGGGGAAGAAAGTCTCGACGGGATCGGTATAGGCATCGACGCCGGTCGTCGCGCGCTGCGCCTCATAGTAGGTCCGCTGCCACGACGGGAACTCGACCTGTGAGCGCGGCACGAAGCTGAGCTTGCCGGTCGTGCCCGACGAGTGCCCAACCAGCATGCCAAATTCATCGAGCCGGTCGAGCCAGCCATCGACCGTGTCGACGCCCGCAAGATTGACCTTCGTTAGGTCATGCGTGGTGAGGCGGTCGAGCCAGGCGTTGAGCCGGCCCACATCGCGCTTCTCGATCAACGACAGCGGGTAGTTCTTGAGCACCCGGTGGTCAAACAGCAGCGGCAGGCCTTCCTCGATGCTGTCGATGCTCGTGATGCCCTCGCGCCCGGCCAACTTGTCGAGCGCGGCAACGCGGCCGCTCACCTTGGCGAAGTGGAGCTTGAGCGCGGCAAGCTGCGTGTCGGCATAGTCCCGCCAGCTCAGCTCGTAGATTTGCTCGTAGCCCTGATCGAGCCAGGTGTCCGGGGATTCGGGCGACAGAGTCAGCTTGTCGAGGGCGACAGAGGCCATGGTCTTGCTCCTTCGGAAAATAGGATTGGCGCGTCGGGGGGAGGCCGCCGGCTTACGCCGCTGGTGCAAAAAGCGTGGCGTTGTGCAGATCCTCACCCACGCTGTCGGCAGGATACTGCTCTTTGTATGTGAAGCGCGTGCAGGTGACGCGCTGCAATGTACGGGCACCGACGCCGGCCTGACCTCGGGCATGCTGGACGGACAGGTTGTCCCATACGACCAGGTCTCCGGGCCGCCAGGCGTGATCGTAAATCGCATCTTCTGCATAGAGATAGGCGAACAGCTCTTCGAGCAGCGCGTCGCTGTCGGCCGCGGACAGGCCGATGATGCAGGCGGTCATATTTTCGTTGACGAACAGATAGGGGCGGCCGGTCCCTTCCTGCGCGCGCACCACAGGATGCACGGTGCAAAGATCGCCAGCTTCAAGATCGCCGAGCCGATTGGCTCGTTCAGAGACGCGTTGGCGGACTTGGAGCGCCTTCATACCTTCCACGCGCGCCTTCAGCCGATCGGGCAAGCTCTCGTAAGCTCGGTAGCCGCTGACAAAACGCGTCGACGCTGCATCGGGATCGACATCGAGGGCATGCAGCGCTGCGACCAGATAGGGCGATGGCAGGTATGGCACGTCGTTGTGCCATTGCAGTTCCTTGGTGCCGAGAAAGCCGTCCGCCCGCGTATTGGAGACGTACAAGTTCTCATAAGGGCTGTCAGGCACGGGACCGAACGCACCGCACATCGCGCGCTGCTCTTCCATCGTGAGGTTCAAGCCGCGTGCGACGAGCAGGCCATCGCGCATGTACAATCGCGCGATCTGGGTTTGATCCGCGTCGCTTGGCGATGCCCGAAATGCTAGCTCAGCCTCCACGCCGAAGGGCTCGATCGGACGTGTGCTCAACACCTGGGTCATCAATCTCTCTCCGACTTCGGCGTTTGCCGCCGCCTGTTCCTCAACTTGATAGCAAACGGCGTGCGCTTGTCAAAGTGCGTTCTTTGCCGGCAAGAAGCGGAGCTCGAATTCGCTGAGAAAGGATCAGAATGACCGGCAGGCGCATGGGGCCGCCCGACGCCTCGATACGGTTCAAACTGCTCGATGCGAGCGAGCGGGTAATTGCGCGCGACGGCTATCCGGCGGTGACCTCGCGCAGCGTAGGCGCCGAGGCCGGCGTCGACCAGAAGCTCGTCTACTATTACTTCCGTAACATGGAGGAACTCGTCGTCGCGACCTTCCAACGCCGCAGCGAGACGTTCCTGGCTAGGCTCGCAGAGTTGGCGGTGGCGCAATCCCCGGTGAAAACCTTCTGGGAACTGAGCAGTCACCGCAGCGGTAGGCTGATGATCGAATTCATGGCCATGGCCACGCATACGCCGACACTTCGCGAGGAGGTCGCGCGCTACAGCGAGGAAGCGACCGGGATAGTGGAAACGATGCTGGCCAACCATCTTTCGAATGCCCGGCCGGAGAGCGCTACGTTCTCACCGGCATTTACGAGCTTCCTTGTCGCCTCGCTCGCGCGAAATTTCATACTCGAATCTGAGCTTAAGCTTTTGCGGAATCCGCATGAGATCGAGCAATCGATTGAAGCACTTTTGGATGTTCTTTGTCGCTGAGTCGGGCCGGCCAAGATCGACTTTCAGGTGTGCAATTCGACAAAGCCACTGCCTCGGCTGCCGTCAGGCCGCGATGCCCCCATCCACCGGAAGCGTGCTGCCGGTCATGAACATGGCCATGTCCGAGGCGCAGAACAGGATCACGCGGGCGACGTCGTCCGCCGTCCCGACGCGGCCGAGACGGCTCGTGTCGATCCCCGGGATGCCGATCGCCTTGAGCTGCTCGGCCGGCATATCGGCAAGGAAGGCGGTCTTTTCGGTCAGGCAGACCCCGGGCGCGATGCCCATCACGCGGATGTCGTGCTTGCCCAGCTCGATCGCCATCTGCTTGGTCAGACCGACAACGCCATGCTTGGCGGCGACATAGGCCGCCTGGCCGGCCGAGATGCCGAGCAGACCGGCGAGCGAAGCGACGTTGACGATCGTACCGCCCCGCCCCGCTTCGACCATACGCCGTGCCGCCTCGCGCGCGCCGACAAAGGTGCCCTTGAGCGTGATGGCGACTACCTTGTCGAACTCTTCTTCGGACAGGTCGAAAAGGGGGACCGAAGAAGGCAGGCCCGCGTTGTTCACCCAGATATCGATCGAGCCGAGCTCGCGCACGGCGGTGTCCACGAGACCGATTATCGAGGCGCTGTCGCCAGCATCGGAATGAGCGGAAATTACGCGCGCGCCGGTCTTCTCGGCGATCTCGGCGGCTGTTGCGGCAGCTTTTTCGGTATCGATGTCACCGATCAGGACAGAGGCGCCGGCTTCTGCCAGCCGGAAGGCAGTCGCCCTCCCCAGTCCCCAGGCCGCACCGGTAATGACGGCGTTGCGCCCCTTGAGCGAGATCAGATCCGACAGCGCTTGCGCCGAGACGTCACGAACAGCCATCTTTATGCCTCCAGATTAGCGAGGTCGGCGTCGACGGCGTCGAGCGCTTCGCTGGTGAACTGGTCGGGCGCAAAGGCCTGGACCGCGCGCAGGGTCATACCTTTCGCCATGCCGATCTGCGGATTCTCGCTCATGCCGGGGAAGTGCTTCTCGAGTACGGCCTTGGCGGCATCATCGGCGAGCAGGTCGCCGATACGGCTGGATGCGGTAGACCAGGCCTTGGCAGCGGCCGGGGCGGCTTCCTGCTTTACGGGGGCAACGAAGCCTTCGGCCGGGGTCAGCTTGATGTGCATCCTGTCGAGCCCGCGAATGATGAAACTCGGCTCGTAGTTGAGATCGGAAATTCCGCCCGGATGCTTATCGAGGTCGAGTTCGATCTTCGAGGTCATCTCCAGGAACTTCTCCATGATGACACGCACTTCGACACGCGCGAGCGGCGCACCGGCACAGACGTGCTTGCCGCGGCCGAAACCGACGTGCTCCGCTACCTTCTTGCGACCGATGACGAGTTCGTTGGGATCGTCCCACCGCTTGGGATCGCGATTGGCTGCGGACAGCGCGACGAGGATCTTGGTGCCGGCGGGAATCTCCACATCACCGATCTTCGTGTCCTTGCGGGCGAGGCGTGCGGTCTGCTTGGTCGAGCCTTCGATGCGCAGCACTTCCTCGAGGAAGGCCGAAATCAGCTTGGGCTCGGCGCGGAGGCGGCTCTGCAGTTCCTGGTCCTCGACCAGGTATTTCATGGAGTTGCCGAGCAGCTTGGCCGAGGTGTCCTGGCCGGCGCCGAACATGAACATGCCGAGCTGAACCAGGTCGTAGAGCTCGGGCGTGGAGCCATCATTGTACTTGGCGTGGGCGAACTCGGTCAGGATGTCCTGCTGCGGGTTCGCACGGCGGTCGGCGAGATAGCCGTAGAAGTAGGTCCCCATCACCGCGAACGGATGTTCCGCGCCACCCGACATCGGATCGGTGCCGTCGAGTGCGCCCGGAACCGGCCCCTTGGCGATGGCGTCCATGAAAATCTGGCGGTCCGCCATCGGCACGCCGAGCAGATCGGCAACCACCATCGTGACGAAGGGCGTGGCGATCTTGCCGATGAGCTCGACGCCGCCATCAGCGACGGCACTGCCGACCATCTCGTCGCAGTAGACCTCGATGAACTCTTCGCTGGCCTTGAGGCGCGAGGGTAAGAACAGCGTATTGATGAAGGCGCGCAGCTTGGTATGCGGCTCGTCATCCAGGTTGACGACCTGGTCGCCGCCGGCGAATTCGGTGCGGTGCGCCTCGATCTGGGCGGTGATGTCCGATCCGTGCGGCGTGAACGGCAGCGGTGCCGAGGCGCCTTGCAGGCCGATGATCGCCGAGAAGGCATCGTGGTCGCGCAGCACCTCCAGCGCCTCCTGGAAGCCCGTGACGATGTAATAGTCCTTGCCCGGCGGCCGGTAGATCGGCCCCTGCTCGCGGATCGCGTTGAAGAACGCGTAAGGGTCCTTCAGCACCTCATGGTCCGAGAAATAGTCGCGCTCGATCAGTGCCTGCATGGCGGTCTCCAGTACGGGGTATCCCGCTCGATCTGCCCTGTCGGAACCCGCGGGCGACAGAGGAGCGCAATCCCATTTATGCGATACAATGTCGCATAAATGGGAGAGGCGTGCGACGTCAAGAGTCAAAGACTACGTTTCGTAGTTTTATTATCCAAACGAGATGCGAGGACCGATCCAATCGGCGCCAGGTGCCAGGCCGCGGTAGAGGTGCATGGGTGCCAGCCGACATTAGCTCGCGTCGTTCCGTTCTGAGCTTCCGATATGTCGGCATCCAGCACCGCGACTGGTGCGGACACGGAGAGACGATTTGACGATCGGCGTTACCTAGAGCAACCGGGCCTTTCGCGCTCAACCTGCAATTTGCGAGAGATACGTGTAGGACCTGGCGACGGCATCGATCGGCTCGACAGCGGTTTGTGGCTCCTGCTCCACCAGAAAGTGCCTCGCGCCTGCATGGTAAGCAGCTGGCAAAATTCGCGTCCAGTCGAGCTTGCCGGAGCCGACAGCCGGCGAGCCCATAGCGATCCGGTAACCGCGCGGCTGACTATCGGCGATGTCCCTGACGTGAAGCAACTTGATCCGGCCGCTTGCGCCTTCGAGGAAGTGAACGGGATCCAGACCGGCGAGTTGAACCCAGCCGATGTCGACTTCAAAGCCCACGAAATCCGGCTCCGTCTCGCGCCAGAGGATTTCCCAACCGGTCGTCTTTCCAATCGGAGCAAAGTCCAGGTTGTGGTTATGATAGGCAACACCGATCCCGGACTGGCGAAGAGCATCCCCTTTTCGGTTCAGGGCCTCGGCGGTTTGTTTCCATATATCCTCGCCAGCGGCGGCGATGGTGCGAGCGATTGCCGCCTCGAGACTTTCGCCGCTCTGCGGCCGGAAATTGGAAGGGATCAGCAGAATTGGAGCAACTGCCCATTTTGCGCCCAAGGCTCCCATCGCATCGACGATCCGCGAAGTATCGCTTGTCATTGAAAGCGCCGAGGGTCCGCCAATGGCCATGAGAGGAAGATGCAGGCTGCTGACAGAAAGACCTGCGCGAACAGCAGCTGCACCGATTTGGGCAGGCTGTAATCCGAAGAGATTGGTCAGCTCGATCTCCCGGTACCCGATTTCCGCGACCTTCCCCAAGATCGCGTCAATATCGCGGCTCGAGATAGTCCCAAGCGAACCGAGTTGCAGGCCCATCGGCTGAGCATGCCGCGCGAAAAACGCGCGCCGGGAACCTGCAAAGACGGGGTGCTCGAATAGTGCCAGCGCGCCAACCGTGCCAAGCCCCGCCATGAACGAACGTCGCTGCAGTCTCATAGTGTTGCCTTTGATGGAATCGGATGTGTCTTATCGGCTGGGTTCAGGAGCGATCTGCGAGACGATCACGGCTCCGAAGTGACGCATCGACCGCAAGTGCCGACAGCCGGCGAGTTCGACGTCATGGTGCGATCCCTATGCCGTCGCCACCTTTGCCAACCGCCAGGCGCCTCAGGACCTGACCTGAGGCCAGATCAACCTCCGCAATGGTGCCGCGCCCGGTCTCGGCGACGAGAACATGCCGCCCATCCCGCGTGAATGTGGCCGTCACCTGGACTGCGTCTCGCGCTCCGCTGACCGTGAACGTGCGCAGGAGTTTGCGGCTCGCGACATCGAACACGCTCAAGGTCCCTGCGCCGATATTGGAGGTCACCGCTGTCCTGCCATCAGGACTGATCGCCACGCGGATGGCGACGGGCTCGGTGGCCAGCGTCTCGATCGTGCGGTCGCTGGCGAGATCGACGATGCGGACCCTCGGCGCCGAATTGTCGCCCACCCACAGCTCGCGGCCGTCGGGTGTGACGGCCAGCCCTTCAGGATTGCCGCCGACCGTAATGTCCCTGATCTTTTCCGCGCGCCGCAGGTCAATCACGCTGATCGTCCCCGCGCCGACATTCGCCACGTATCCAAAGCGTTGGTCCGGCGAAGCCGCGATCATGTGCGTTCCGGCTTGTTCGGTGGCGATGCTTTGCAGGGTGCCGCGCCGCGGATCGACGAGCACGATGCTCCGGCTCTTCTCCGCAGCAAGCGCGATTCGGCCGTCGCGCAGCCATACGATCCCGTGGGGCGCAGCGTTCGGCGACAGGTCGATGCGCCTCGTCAACCTGGCGGTCGAAACATCGAAGATATCGAGCGTCGTGCCACCATAAGCGGCAACGGCCGCCTGCTTTCCATTCGGCGAGACAGCGATTTCGTGCGGCGCCTTCCCCGTCGCTACGCGCGCCCGTTCATTCCCGCTTGCTAGATCGATGAAGCTGACAGTGTCTTCGCCCTTGTTCCCGACCAGCAACGTATCCGCCAAAGCGACCGGCGCTGCTGCCAGGAGACCAGCCAAAGCGTAAATGTACGCGAATGCTCGCCCGATGTTCTTCATCGGTACAGTCCCAGCCCAGCCGCTACTTGCCGAGCCGGTGGTCAAACCAGCTGGCGATATAACGCATGGCGTCCTGCGACTCTGGCGTTTCGGGCGCGGTGCTGTAGCTCTGATGCCAGCCACCTTCGATCATATAGAGTTCGGACCTTACCCCGCGCTTCAGGAGACTAGCATGGCCAACGACCACACCGCTCATTTCCGGCGCGCGCGTACCCGATAGCCAAAGCGTGGGCGGATAGTCGGCCAAAATCTCCGGGGTAATTTCGGGAACGACATCCCTCCGGTCGTAGTCGTCGCCGAAGTAGCCGCCCCTGGCGACCAATGTAGTGCCGGGCCAGGCAAAGCCGCCGCTGAAATTCCAGATCGCCGAATCCCCAGTCGCGGTTTGAAAAGCGCAGGACAAGGGGGCGATGGCACCGGGCAGCGGAACGCCGTGCTTCTTGAACCAGGGGATCGATTGCAGCGTGATGACGCCGCCCGCCGATCCGCCGAATATCCCGACGTCACGCGCTGCGTGGGTCTTGAGTATCTCGCGGTAAACCGCAGTAAGGTCCTCAAGCGCAGCAGGATGCGTCGCCTCCGGATAGAGCCGGTAGTTGATGCTGATCACCTCGATCCCGCTGAGCGACGCGACGGGTATTGCATCGAGCATCGCGACGGATGGCCATCCGACCATGAACGAGCCGCCATGGACTTCGATCAGGATGCGTCTGCGGTTCTTGCTTGAGACACCGCCCCGAGGCCGAACACGGATGACTTCTACACCGGCAATAGTCTCTTGCGACATCTCGACGGGATAGCGCTCCCGGACGAAAGGAAGCGATCGTTCGAACATCGCGTTGACCACCGAACGCATCTTGGCAACGAGCCGCGGATCCTTGGGCGGCGTTATCGTGCCATTTCCCGGGCCGGCGAGCGATTGCGCGTAGGCGCGCTTCAAAGCGTCGCTGGCGAGCACGGAGGCTGGATAGGAGTAAGCCGGGATCTCAATCGCACCGAGGCTTGGCTTCGGCTTGACGGCGGGCGCCGGCTCTTCCCCCGCGACGGAGGAACTCGCCATCACTGCAAGGACTGCCAGGCCTGAGAGCGCCATCGACCGGATGCACGGTTTCACCATCGCCGTCTCCCACACGGCTTGGCTCGTCCCATGCGTTGCCAACTCGGCCGTGAGGAGTTTTAGCTACGCTCCGTAGCTTTTAGAGTCAATATCACCAAGCCGCGGAACCCCGCATCAGCAAGTCGACGCAGCTTTCAGCGAACTCTTGAGCATCGATTTCTGGCGCTTTCGATGTCGGCGCGACGAATTCGATCCAACCACCCAGCATGGCCATGAGAGCGGTCGCAACCTTCTTTGGATCCCGCGCCTCGATCCCGCTCTCCGGTCCGAGCTCGCGAATATCGCTCTCCAGTTGGGTCATGATTTTCTCGTACCCGATCGCCTCGTGCCGCCCGCCAATTTCCTCCGAGCTGCTCCAAGCGGCTGACGCGAGCGCCCAGAATGCCTGGACTTCCGGTGTCGTCGCACGATGCAGGATCTTGGCAGCGATGCGCTTCAAGTGCTGTTCGAGACTCTCACCCGAAGTGATGGGCTGATCGACTTCGCCCCAGGCGGAAATACGATCGCCCAGGACAGCCCGGAGCAGGGAACGCTTGTCGGGATAGCGCTTGTAGAGCGTCGTCTTGGGCACGCCTGCCTGGGCTGCAACAGCTTCCATCGATGTGCGCTCGTAACCGGCCGACAGAAAAGACTGGGCCGCCGCGTCTCTGATCGCGCGCTCGATCGCCGCCGACTGAGTTGCACTAGGCCTTCCCCGCTTCGGCTCGAATGGCGCATCGACTGCGATAGACTGCTTCAGATCTGGCATTTGGTGAATACGGCCTTCAGCTTGACATCGCTTACTCGAAACTAAAAACTACGATGCGTTGTTTAAAATTGACCCGGCACGATAATCAAGGGAGTTGATGCGGGTGTCCACCCTCACCGAAAAGCTCGAATGGGCTCACCGCAACCCGCACTCTTCAGCGCAGTTCGATCTCATGGCAGCGCTCGACGAGGTGCTGGCGCCGCTCGGCCTCTCGCAAGGCGATGCTGGCGGATCGATAGAATACTGGGGCGCCGATCCCGTCGTGAAGAGCCCGCTGCGTTTGGGAGCAGCGGCTTCGATCGGCCTCCTGGCCAAATCCATCGCGGCAGCGGCCATGCATCGCTGGCGTGGCGGCGCCGGGCAGGACATCTCGGTGGACCTGCGCAGGGCACCGCACCGGCTGAGCCCTTTCTATGATTTCCAGTGGGAACGTCTTGGCGGCTATCCGGTCCGATCGTCGCTCGAAGCCGGCAATATGATGAGTGCCATCTTCTATCGAACGGCCGATGGCCGCTTCGTCATGCCGCAGGCGCTCTATCCGAACCTGCGCCAGCGGGCGCAGGACCTGCTCGGCATTCCGCTGACCTGGCCTGCGATTACCGCGGCAATCGGCAAGTGGAATGGGCTCGAGTTGGAGGCAGCAGGCGAAGCCGCCGGGATCGTGATGCCCATGGTTCGCACCCTTCCCGAGTTCCTGAAGGAGAAGCAGTATCGGAGCGCGCTTGCCGAGGCGCCGCTCATCGAGATCATAAAGATCGAGGATTCTGCTCGCGAGCCGCTGCAAGTGCCTGGCGATCAGCCGTTCTCGGGCTACCGCGCGCTCGGGATGGGCCATGTCATTGCGGGCGCCGGGCTTGGCCGATCGCTCGCGCTACATGGCGCGGATGTTCTGAACCTCTGGCGGCCAGGCGAAGCCGAGCAGGAGACCATTTATGCCTCATCCAACGTCGGGCTCCGCTCGGCATGGCTTGACCCCCGCAACGATCGCGCTCGGCTCGGCGAATTGCTCGCGGGTGCCGACATCTTCTTCCACAATCGTCGACCCGCCTTCCTTCGCGAGATCGACCTTACGCCCGAAGCCGCGGCACGCGAGCGGCCCGGAATCATCTACGTATCGGTTTCGCTCCACGGCTTGACCGGCCCCTGGGCAAAGCGCCCCGGCTTCGATCAATCCGCCGCCTGCGTAACCGGGATCATGGCCATGGAGGGTACCGCCGATCAGCCTCAGCTTCCGCCGATCGTGGTGATCAACGACTATCTCGCTTCCTGGCTAGCGCAGGCCGGCATCGTCGCCGCACTTCGCCGGCGTGCCGAAGAAGGCGGCTCCTATCATGTGCACGTATCGCTTTCGCGGATCGCCCTGTGGATCCTGTCGCTGGGTTTATTCGATCAGGACTGGGCGTACCGCACGGCAGGGAGTAGCGAGACGCACAGCTATCTCGACCCGGAAATCTTTCACGCGGAAACGCCCATGGGAGACTATCAGGGCGTAAGCGAACAGGTGTCGATGTCTCTCACGCCCGGGCGCTACGATCCCGTCCTGGTCGCTCGCGGCTCGGGCAGAGCCGAATGGCTGAGCTAGCTCGAGCAATTGCAGCCTCGCCCACACTCATCTTGACCGATTGAACCAGGACCCAGGCGATGCCGATCCTTCCTGCACTTCAACCGCTGTTCCGGACCATAGCGCAGCAAGGCGATGCCCCCTCTCGCAACCTACCTGTCCGCGAGGCTCGGGAACGCGCGCATGCCGCGATGGAACAATACATAACTGGATACTACGCTTCTGTAGATCCACTTCCCATCGAGCGGGATCTCTGTGTTCCGGTCGATGGGGGCTTCATTACAGTGCGCCTGTACGCGCCAAGCGCCCGACAGGGACCGCTGCCATGCCATGTCTATTATCATGGCGGCGGCTTTTGGCTGGGCAGGCTCAAGCACTTCGATCCCCTCTGCCGCGCGAGCGCTAGCGACGCGCAATGCGCCGTGGCCTCTGTAGACTATCGGCTGGCGCCCGAGTTCAAGTTTCCGACAGCTGCCGAAGACGCATACGCAGCCCTGCTCTGGCTTCATGAAAATGCCGGTGCGCTGAACCTCGATCCAACTCTTATGTCGGTAGGCGGCGTGAGCGCGGGCGGCAATTTGGCTGCGGTGGTTTGTTTGATGGCGCGTGAGCGGCTCGGACCACCTATTTTACTTCAAGTATTGGAAGTCCCGGTTCTCGACCTTTCAACTCAAAAGGACCTCCGAATACCCGAAGAAGCTATCACCCTACCTTCCGGCAAAGATCTATATTGCGCTTACTACCTCGAGGACCCCGTAAAGGCCTTGCATCCCCATGTCTCACCCCTGCATGCGGCTAACCTGACGGCACTGCCACGGGCACTAATCATGATAGCCGAATACGATCCCCTTGCGGCAGAAGGCCGTGCTTACACCAAGCTTTTATCTGAGGCCGGAGTACCAACTGAACTTATCGAATGGAAAGGCCAGTTCCACGGTGCGCAATCGATGGCTCGGTTGATACCGGATGAAGCATTTTCCTATCACACCAGAATTGTCGAATTTCTAAGAGAGAACCACGGGATCGCAAACGTTCGATTCGAATGATGAACCTACGGCAGCTATCAGGGACCCTGAAATTCATGCTGTAGGTCCGCTTTGTCGGCGTCAGTAGCCTGAAGGACGACGCGACCCACCTAAATGCACAGACGAGAAAAGACCTGCTGCCCCAGCTCTGCCACCGCGCATAATCGGTCTGCTGAGTTTGGAATATCTCAGATTATACATACGCCTGGGCGAATGCCGCCGACACAGGCCGGCGGCATTGCTCCTTAGTCGAACAGCTCCTCGAGGAACGATTTCTTGCGCTTTTGAGGGCGATACCCGCGCGGTTCGTCGACCCTCGGCTGGCCCTGCCAACTTACGGAAGCGGGCTGGCCGGGGTTGGGCTGGGAAAGTTGTGCAGGCACTGCCCGTTCGATGATCTTGTCGAGTTCACCGCGGTCAAGCCAGACGCCTCGACAAGACGGACAATAATCAATCTCGATCGCTTGCCGCTCCGACATCACAAGGGCGGTGTGACAGACCGGACATTCCATTCCGGGCTTTCCTGGGTGGTTCATAAGATGCCCTTTCGACGAAAAGGATCTGGCGCTCGAATTGGCAAACACACCGCCAATAAGCTGGGATGGATCATGCTCTCGCACTCCGCGATCCAACCATGTGACCGGACAGCCGATCTTTCACGAGAAGCTTCAGCTTCTTGAGGCGGAGCAATCTGAAATCACTCGGGAAACGGTGCTTCAACTCGCGCCTGATTTCATCATCCAGCTTGCGGTGGATCAGCGTGAGTTTGTGTACGATATGGTTCATAGCCACTCTCCAATCGATGGTTCATCGTTCGGGTCAACGATGGTGGAGAATGGGATTGTGCCACCTGACCAGCATCGAGATAACCCGATGCGGTCCGACATCACGTTCGCCTTGAAAGGCGACCGCCAGAGGGGCCCGGCCCGCAGCTATGAGGTATTGGCGGAGCCGCCGACTTACAAGGGGCACCACGCCGGAATGGTTGCCACCAACGGTAGCACACGGCTTTCGAAACTCAGGCTATTACCGTGCCTGCCGTCAAAACCTGCGCTGACGCTCATAGAGGTCACGGTAGCGCTGCATATGGGTGGTCCTGAGACCCTGCATGCCCGACCGCTCAACAGCGCGCTGCCAGTAAGCAAATTCTTCGATTGTCAGCGAGTACCGATCGCATACTTCCTCGATCGTCAGGAGGCGGCCATGGACGGCGGCGACGACCTCAGCCTTGCGGCGGACGGTCCAACGAGGCGTGGCCGGCTTTGGCAGCGAGTCCAGCGTAAGCAGCTCGCCGAGCGGCCCTATGACCGTCGCGGGACGGATCGGTTGATTGTTGAGCACATCTCTCTCCCGCGACTGCCCACGTCTCTGCCGGAAGCGCGAGCGGTTTGGCGCCAATAGAGCAAGGTGATTAAAGCGAGGTAAGCCCCAAACCGGTTGTGCGGTCCGAACTAGGAGAACGGTCATCCGAGGTCGCGGCGGATAAGGCCCGGCAACAGATAGACCTGCCCCACGGAGCGAATGACGAAGAGCAAGCAGAACGCTAGCCACAGCCCGTCGTTGCCGAGGGGCGCGGCGAGATGAAGGGCGGCTACATAGACAGCCATCGCACCCGCCATCGTGAGAACCATGGCGCGGGTCCAGCCGGCGCCCACGAAGACGCCATCGAAGACCGACACGAAAACACCCAATACAGCGAGTAGCGCCGTCCACCCGATGTACGAAGCAGCCGCCTGGGTCACCGCGGAATTGATGCTGAACGTCGCCGCGAGCGCTTCTCCGGCGACCAGATAGACGATCCCGATCACAAGACCTGTAAGGAAGGCCCAGGCCAACGAGCTGCGCAGCACCATGACGAAGCGGCGCCGGTCACGGCTGCCCTTGGCCTCGCCGCACAGAACCTGCGCAGCGCTCTCGAATCCATCGACGATCAGCGACGAAAGCATGAATATCTGGAACAGTATGCCGTTCGCGGCGAGCACGACCGGCCCTTGCTGGGCGCCGCTGCGCGCGAGAAGAAGCATGGCCGCTGTGAGCAACAGGGTGCGCAAGAACAGGTCGCGGTTGAGGCTGAACAAGTGGCGCAGCGCCTTGCCGTTCCACGTCGCGCGTTGTCGGGCAGCAGCCAGCGCATGACCAGCGGCAGGTACGCGCGCCACGGCTACGGTCAGCAGTACCAATTTGAGCAGTTCCGACCCCGCGGTCGCGACCGCCACGCCCGCGATCCCCCAACCGACCCAGAGTACAAGTGCGAGATCGAGCGCGATATGAACGGCGTTGGCGACGACTTCGGTGATAAGGATGATCCGCACCCGCCGCTGCCCGATCAGCCAGCCGCTGAGCACGCAGTTGAGCAGCCAGGCGGTCCCGACCCAGTAGCGGATCTCTATGTAGACCCTGGCGTTGACCGCGATTTCGCCTTTCGCTTCGAGCAAGGCGAGCCCTGCCCCCACAGCCCAGGGCCGGACGAGCAGCAGCAGCAAGCCGATTGCCAGCGCTGCGGCCAGGCTTCGGGTCAGGATCGCAGCCTGTTCCTCTCGATTGCCGCTGCCCGCTGCCTGCGCGGTGAGCGCTACCGTTCCAGTGCGCAGAAAGGCAAAGACGATCAGCAGCGCCATCATGAATTTCGCGCCAAGCTCGACCGCGCCTTGCGCCGCTGCGTCGCCGAGCCGGCCGATCACCCACATGTCGGCGAGGCCGAACAGCGCTGTCGCAACATTGGTCAGCATCGCCGGCAAGGCGATGCTCCAGACGAGGCGCGAGGGTGACTGCATCGCCAAGCCGGTTGCAGGCCCGGCGGCGTCCGTCAATCGGCGCCGAACTCATGGGGACGCGTCGGTTCGCCGGTTCTCGCGAGCCGGCTGGACGATGTTTCTCAGGAGAGAGTCCGGCCGATCCGGGCCTTGAGCTCGCTCTCGGTCACGATCTCGATAGTCTGCCCGGCCTGTTGCAGTTCGCTTGCACGCCGGTGGGCCGGGCTGGCATGGTAGAATCTGCCAAACGGCTGATCCGCGCTGATAACCAGCATGGTCGAAGTCGTACCGACCGAGGCCACAACCCGGGCTCCTGCTGCCGCGAGCCAATGGCCCAAGGCGCTGTCGCGAGTTGCACCCAGGATCGCGGCTTTCTGTCCTTTGAGGGGCCTTCGGCGGCCGCCTTCGGGGATTTGCCGCCTCGCGGATTCGCCGGCTTGAGCCATTCCGCCAGTTCGATGCCGGTGTGACCGATCGCTCTGACGATCACCATCCCAGCGGCGCGCGCATCGCTCAAAGCGTCGTGGTCTTTATGCTGGACTCCGAGAAAGCGAGTGAGGGCATTCAGCCGGTGGCTGGGGAGCTCTGGCCATGCCCTCTTGGCGACCCGGACGCTGTCGAGCCAGGTGGTCTCTATCGGCTGCCTTTCATGCACGCGGCAAGCCGCAGCGAGTGCACCCTTGTCGAAGTAGGAGTGGGCAACCGTAACCCGTCCGGACAAATGTCCGTTCACGATCGAATGGATATCGGCAAAGGTGGGCTGCCCCGCGACGTGGTCGCAGTTGATGCCGTGGATCCCCGTGTTGAACGGCGAGAAATCGTCGCACGGATCGAGCAGCGTTTCGTAAGCGAATGCCTCCGCCCCATTTCGGACCCAACAATGCCGATCTGGCAGATGCTACTAACGCGGGAGCAGGCTGTCTCGACGTCAACAACTACGAAATCGACATCGAGGTCTTCGTTGCCGTATGCGTGCGGAGAAGCTGTTTTCAAGGGTGACGCGGGGCGCATGGTCGCACCCTATTATCCGACCGCTCCTGAACATCAACTCTGTCAGCCCGAACGCGATCACATTCATGGCACAGTCCGGTCACTGCCAGATTCCGCCTGCGTGATGAGCCGCGCACCGCGCTGGTTGCGCGTGTAAATCCACAACCAGTTGAGTGCGACGCTGAGGCGGGAGCGGACGCCGACCAGGAAATAGATGTGAGCGATTCCCCATATCCACCAAGCAGCTGAGCCCCGCAGCCTGAGCCATCCGAAGTCGATCACCGCCTTGCGCTTGCCAATCTGGGCGAGGCTGCCTCCATGGTGATACCGGAACGGCGGCTGCTCGCCTTTGCCCGAGAGCCGCCGCCGGATCGTCTTGGCGACGTAGGCCCCCTCCTGCTTCGCGGCAGGGGCGATGCCCGGCACCGGCGCACCACCGGGCACCTGGACGGTGATCGTGTCTCCCACCGCGAAGATGTCGGGATGACCCGGAACGCTGAGGTCCGGCTCGACAATGATCCGCCCGTTCCGGTCGGGCGCCACGCCCAACCATAGTGCGGCCGGCGAGGCCCGCACGCCGGCCGCCCAGATAACGGTACGGGCTTGCACCCGCTGGTCGCCGAAAGTAACCGCCCCGCGCTCGATCAGCGTAACCATGGCATCCAGCCTAACTTCCACGCCAAGCTTCTCCAGCGCGCGCTTCGCATAGTTGGAGAGGCTATCCGGATAGCCGTTGAGGACCTTCGGTCCGGCCTCGACGATCAGCACATTCGCCTTTCGGGTATCGATCGTGCGGAAATCCTGGGGGAAGCGTATCATGCGCGAGATCCGCGATAGTGCCGGCCAATTCGACTCCGGTGGGGCCTGCTCCGACGATGACGAAGGTAAGGAGTGCAGCCCTGCGCGCCGGGTCGGCTTCGCGCTCGGCTTCCTCGAATGCCAGCAGAATGCGGCTACGGATGGCAGTAGCGTCCTCGATCGTCTTCAGCCCCGGAGCGACAGCTTCCCATTCGTCATGCCCGAAATAGCCGTGCCGGGCACCGGTCGCGAGGATCAGCGTATCGTAGGGAACCAGGCTTCCATCTGCGAGGCGCACCGCGCGGCCGACCGTGTCCACGCCTGTCACGGTTTCAAGAATGGTGGTGACGTCCTTGCGGTCGTGGAGCATCGATCGGATCGGCCACGCAACCTCGGACGGCGCGAGCGACGCGGTCGCGACCTGATACAGGAGCGGCTGGAAGAGATGGTGATTGCGCTGGTCGATGAGGACGATATCGACCTCAGCGCCCTTCAGACGCTTCACAGCCCACAGGCCGCCGAACCCGGCGCCCACGATGACCACGCGATGTCGTTTCGATAGATCTTTGCTTGCCGTCATCGGTGATATGATCACCTTTCGAGATGAGCGCTCTGCGGGAGTTTCCCAGTGTCGGCGGTCTTGTAGACTAGTCCCGGGCAGGGTCACCTTCATAGTCGCCAAGAGCAGCTTCAACCATCGCGCGCCACATGTCCGGGTCGCCAGCGTTCGCCATGACGATATCAGGCTCGCGGAGCGTCTTCAGAACGGCCACAGCGTGCCCGATATAGAGATGCCACTCTGCATCCACCTCATCGCCAGCGGAAGGCTCGTATCCTTCGGCGTTCACGCTCAGTCGTTCCGCGGCGAGAACGCGTGCTATCCGTTCCACGGCACTCAGCTCAGAGATCGGCATGTCATCCTCCTGACGGTATTACCCAGACCGGAACGCCGCCGCCTCTATACAGGTTGCACGTCCCGGTAGTCATGCCGCTCGGATCGCCCGATTAGCGCGATTTGGATTGTCGCTGCGCTGCGGCGATGCTAAATCGGCTTGGCGGATCGCACGGCTACCGCGCGTCAAAGGCGGCGCTGAACAATGCTGGTTCGCAATCGACGCGCGCCGTCGCAGTCCACGCTCCATCGTTGTCACGTTGCATCGCGGCATAGTCGGCACCGCCTTTTTTCTCGCCATTCCAAAGCAACGTCCAGCCTGGAAAGCTGTTCGATCCCGAGCGGGCGGCGCTGCAATTGCTCGGCGTGATCGAGGAACTGAAAGTGTCCGATAGTGATAAGCAGTTCGATTTCGAGGGCAAGTGAAGTCGCGTTTTGACGGCCTAAATCGGCGCTTTGCTGAAGGCTGAGATGACCCGTCGAACGCTTCCGAAAGCAGAACAAAGTAACCGGACGTGTGGACATTCGATTTTAATGCCGCAACGTGGCGGTAGGCAACCTCGCTGCTTCCGTAGTCTCAAGGCGGTGCGCTTCGACCAGAGCCCGGCCGAACGCCTCCTCAATTGCTTCGAGCTGCCCCTCAGCCAGTACGTGCTCGTGATCACAGTACGATCACACGCATCGGCCGGTATGGGCACTGGCCGTTTCGAAAGGCATGGTCGTTGGAACGACCGAGAGGCGAATTCCACATGAATCCGGCCCTCGGGCCAGCTTTATCGGCGTGAGCACGCGATCGCCGCCGCCGTTGGGAAACCCGCCTCTTGCCCTTGGCCGACCACCGCCGGCCAACAATTCAGGAAAGGTACGAAGAAGATCGAAAGCTGACGTGCGTCGCGCTTGTAGCGAATGACGAGCGTGCCCATATTGAGGTTATCGCCCTCAATGTGTGAGCATAGCGCGACAGAGAGTTAGCGACTCCCGCTCGGGCGGAGGCGCGTATGCCAAACAAGCCACCCAAAACGTCGCGTTCTTTTTCGGCTTTTTCCTCGGCCTCCGAGGAAGCTCGCCTATACCCTGATGAGACGAGCTCACGTGGCGCCACGAATGCAGAGCCGGGCCGCGGCGGAGCGAATGCAACGCCGAATGAGGTGACTGAGGTCGAGCGCCGGGTGCTCGCCCACGAACGGATCTTGCAGGCGCTGATCGGTCATCTCGCGGACGACGATCCTGAAATCCTCGTACAACTCAAAGCGCGCTTCGGTAGCGGCCACGACCTTGGGCAGCACGAGCAGAACTACGTCTCGACAGATGACTATTGCGATCACTTCATTCGCTCGATCGAGCTGGAGGTCGAGCGGCGCAAACGACGCGATACTGGCGGTCGAGGGTAATGGAGAATGTTATGTCTGACATGGCCGAAAACATGCTCGCCCAGAGCAGAGCATATGGAACTTCGGAAGAGCGCGAGGTGCTCGCACTCGAATCGATCGCTGACCAGCTACGATTGCTCGTCGAGCTTGGAACCCGAGCAGCAAACTCTGAGGTAAGCCGCGGCACTGCAGAAGTGGCGAGAGCGGATGCCGCTGATAAGCGTGCCTGGGAGAATGAAGGTGGAAGTCTCGACAAAGGATTGGGCGCTTCCCTTGGCATCAAGCATAGCGCGACCGCCCAGTTCGAGACAGGTGGATATCGCTATACGAAATTGGAGGATGCAGTCGCGCAAGCCAAACGCGCCCGCCCTCGTTCGACCTCCTGATCGCGAGGGCCAGGCCTGCAACGAGGGTCTTTCGGGCCTCAGCCCGCGCATTCGCCTGGTTGCAACGACGCGCCGATTTGACCTTAAGATCTCGATGCAAAAGAGAAATTCAAAATAGGGCGACCCTTGCTAGAGGGTCGCCCTAAAGTCGAGACGCAACGATTCGTTGAGTCTCCGGGTCGCATCTCCCGTATGCTCTAGAATTGATAAGAGTACGACGAAATTCGACTGATAATTCCTTGAGGATGATATTTTCGAAATAATACCGATTGTGAGGTGCGAATCTATTTATAGGGCGTATGACACTGACACATAGACTTCTTGCCTCCCCCACGATCAGGCAAAACTGAAAGCTAGTTTTGATGCCCCCCGCTTCCGCCGATTAATCCCCCCCAGATCGGCTTTCGATAGCCATGTCATGTCAATGAAGGCATTTCACGTCCGAAAGACAGGCGCCGAGGAGCGGCTCGCCAAAATTGTGCTTCGTAATCATCGCACAGCAACATTTGGTGAAATGCTTTCCGATCTCGGGTGAGCACGGTTAGGCGATGCTCGCAGGTCGTGCCCCGGATGGTGGTGTAGCTCGAGGGTAGCGAAGCTGACCGGACGCGCGCTTTCCATATAGCGCTGTAGCGGCCGGTCAGGTTCGCGGGTGGTCATCGGAGATCTTCGGATAAGGTTGGGTTGCAACACTCAACTTGAACGAGGACGTTCCGATGACCGAAGACATGATGGACCTGCAGGCGCTGGTGGGAAAGAGCCCGGATGCGGATTTTCTGCGCGATATGATCGGCTTTGCCGCGCGGCGACTAATGGAGATGGAGGTCGGCGGCCTGACCGGGGCCGCTTACGGCGAGAAGGACGTCGAGCGCCTGGCCCAGCGCAATGGCTACCGGGATCGCGACTGGGAGACCCGGGCGGGCACGGTCGAGCTGCGCATCCCCAAGCTGCGCAAAGGCAGTTACTTCCCCGGATTTCTGGAACCCCGGCGGATGGCCGAGAAGGCGCTGACCGCTGTCATCCAGGAAGCGTACATCCAGGGAATCTCGACGCGATCGGTCGATGATCTTGTCAAGGCCATGGGCATGAGCGGCATCTCGAAGAGCCAGGTAAGCCGGCTCTGCGGAGAAATCGACGGGCGCGTGAAAGCCTTCCTCGAGCGGCCCATCGAGGGCGATTGGCCATACGTCTGGATGGATGCGACTTACATCAAGGTCCGGCGAGCAGGCCGGATTGTGTCGGTCGCCGTCATCATCGCCGTCGGCGTCAACAGTGACGGTCGCCGCGAAGTGCTCGGCATGGCGATCGGCCATTCCGAAGCCGAGACCTTCTGGACCGACTTCCTGCGTAGCCTGGCTCGCCGAGGCCTGCGCGGCGTGAAGCTCGTGATCTCCGATGCCCATGAGGGCATCAAGGCGTCCATTGCCAAGGTGTTCAGCGCAACCTGGCAGCGCTGCCGCGTCCACTTCATGCGCAATGCCCTGGCGCATGCCGGAAAGAGCGGGCGCCGGGTCGTATCGGCGTTCATCGCCACGGCCTTTGCGCAGGAGACACCTGAGGCCGCAAAGCTTCAATGGCGCTCAGTTGCAGACCAGCTTCGTCCCTCGGTCCCCAAGCTCTCTGCCTTGATGGACAGCGCCGAAGAGGACGTCCTGGCCTACATGACCTTCCCGCCGCAGCATCGCACCAAGCTTCACAGCAACAACCCCATCGAACGCCTCAACGGTGAGATCAAGCGGCGGACCGATGTCGTCGGAATCTTCCCCAACGATGAAGCGATAACCCGCCTCGTCGGCGCTATCCTCCTGGAACAGAACGACGAATGGGCGGTCCAGCGCTGCCGCTACATGAGCCTTGAGAGCGTCGCGGGATTGAGCGACAATGCCATCATCACGTTGCCAAGCATGGCAGCCTGATCAATCCGGCTTAGCCGGAGATCGACGTGGCCACGCCCGCGATCCTACACCACGCCATGGGGCACGATCTGCTCGCTGGCCCGGGCGAGGCTAGGCCGGCGGCATAAATTTCCTACGCAATTTGGAAGTGGGACCGAATTGTCGGCGGCTGAAACTCGGTCGAAGTCCGATGTGTGTCACCTAATTCGGTACTAGCTCAAATAACCTAAGTGACAAATCGCGGCCGCCTTTCAGGCATCCCCTCCCAAAACTTTTTCTGGCTCGGCCCAACATGCCGGGCCCTTTTGTGGCCATCCAGAGATCGGTGCGGCCTTGAAAGATACGTAGGTGGTCGGGCAACCTTTCCCGCTGCCGAACGCTTGGAACAAGGCTGCCGTCGCTGCCTTGCGTGAACTTAGTTCCGATCCCTCCCCCCAGAGTAGTGGCGACGGCAGTTACCCCTCGAGCAGCCCCCAAGGAATGCTTTATGAGCGATCTTACCGCCATTGAACCGGCCCAGGCCGTCTCGCACGACGCTGCAGCCGCCAAAGCTCCCGATGCGCGTCGCCACTATTCGAGCCCAGAGGATCTAGCCGAGGACATCGATCTGGATATCGCAACACGGCAGGACCTGCTGAGCCAGTGGAAGCGGGATCTTGATCAGCGACTTGAGGCAGAGTCTGAAGGCATGGGCGCTTCCGATCCGATGGCTCACGAACAAGAAGCAAAGCTAGCGAATGAACATCGCAGGGTGAGCAACGCTCTCGAAGCCCTAGTCCCGAAGGATCCCGCTCCCTTGCGGTGCGCGGAAAGTGAATGAAGGAATACGGGTTGGTAGATGGCCTGGCGCATGCGGAGCTACCTGTGGCGCTCACCTCAGATGATCCCGCGTGCGTTGTCACTTTGAGCGCGCAGCGCACGGAGGATATTCCGCAATGGCAAACTCTTTTCCCCGCATCGTGCGCTCCGACCTCTCGCGCTCGGTTACGCTCGACGATTTGACTGTGAAAGTCGACATTTCGCGCTTCGTGCACCACCGCGAGTGGGTCCTGAAGGTCTTTACCGAAGACGGAATGGTGACGATCTGGGATGACTCTTTCGTCAGCGAGGTCGAAGCACTCGCCGTCTTTCAAAGCGCCGTCCAGGAAGAGGGCATTGCCAGCTTTTTCGGCCATAATGGTACCGAAACGGTCCATTGAGACGCTAACAACAACGAAACGCGAGAAACCGTCGCCAATGAGATGCTATCGACCTTGACTGCGTGGCCGCTCCGCACCGAGATCTACCTCCGGTTAGAAGCCGACAAATTACACTCGGGAATTAACGCAGGACTGCTGTTAGAAGGTGAAGCACTAGGCTCGAGCGTCAGCTATGAGGGCGTCTAGCGCCTGCGAACCGGGCGACGGTGTTCAGGTGCTGACTTTCACTTTGCCATTGAAAGAGGGAGTTTATCGCGCTCAAAGCGAAGGCTTTGAAACCGACGCTATTACCGCCAGCGTCAATGGAGTGACAGGGAAGTGGCCCAGGCCAAATGGATCGCCCAGAGCGTCTGCACTATCTTTGGCTTCTTGACAGAGGCCGAATGCGCAGCCCTGATCAGTCGGAGCGAAGCTATGAGCTACGAGCCTGCCCTGGTATCGACCAGTTCCGGTGCTCGGAGTATTCCCGATCTTCGTAACAATGACCGCGTCATTGTCGATGACCCGGAATATGCGGCCACGCTGTGGCAGCGCCTGGAACCCCTCATTCCACCCACATTCCAGGAAAGGTGGAGAGCATCGGGTTTGAACGAGCGCTTGCGGTACTATCGCTATGACGTTGGCCAGCGATTCGACTGGCACTGCGACGGGAATTTTTGGCGTTCAGATACCGAGGAGAGCCATTTCACCTTCATGATTTATCTCAACGACGATTATGAAAGCGGAGAAACTATATTTCGATCTCTCCCGGAATACACATCAGTCGACCTTAAAGTTCAACCTCAAACAGGAATGGCTCTTATGTTTCACCATCCTGTCTGTCATCTGGGCGCGACCGTTCGTGGTGGCAGAAAGTACGTCCTTCGCACAGACGTCATGTATTGCCTGACCGAGTGACTTAAACGGCGGAAGGTCGCACAAGCTATGGTTTCGCAAACCACAATATTTTCGCCATTTCGCCGCTTCGATTGGAGATGAACAGACGGCAGCTTCATGGCGCGCACTAAAGGCGATCGAACGGCAGAAATGTCGGCGCTTGCGGTCAATCCGGAAGCGCACCGGTATATTGGGCGCGCGGCCTGATCAGCTTGTCTTCGCCAAATTGTTCTACGGCATGGGCGACCCAGCCAATGCTGCGCCCTAGGGCAAAGAGCCGGAACGAGGCGTCCTCGGGCAACCGGCCCAGCCGGGTCAGAACCGCGAGCGCAAAATCAATGTTTGGGCGAAGACCGCAGACGTCCCCGACTTCGGCGCAGAGGTCGTCGGCCAAAGCATAACCCGGCAAGATCTCGAACAGGGCAGCAGCCCGCGGGTCGCCGATGGGATAGAGCGGGTGTCCGAAGCCCGGCAGGTGCCGGTGAGCCGCCAGCGCCTGGCGAACTGCGACGACAGGGCCGCGTCTCTGGGCCTCGTCCAGCAGGGCAAGGGCCGCAGCGCCCGCACCGCCATGCCGCGGCCCGGTCAAGGCGGAAAGGCCCGCGAGGAGACACGCCGCGATCGGGCCCCCCGTCGATGCCGCGACACGAACGGAAAAGGTCGAAGCGTTGAGCTCGTGGTCGGCAAGAAGCACCAGCACGCGCCGCAGCGCTTCGGCATAGTCCCCGTCCAGCGACCAGCCGCTGGCGAGCCTGCTATCCAGCGCTCCTTCCATCGGCGCCGCACCGAATGCTTCAGCCAGCCGTGATATCGCAGCCTCTCCATCGACGAAGAGTCTGTCGCGGCTGCGCCCGAGGCCCGGGTAGCTTTCCGGAACAAGCGCTGCGAGCGCCAAAAACGGCTGGGCGGGTGTTCCGTTCGGGGAACGGGAAAGCGAGACTGGCCGCCCGGTCTGCCAGAGGATCTCCGCAGCCTCCTCCCAGGAAGCCGATCGCGCCAATGTGGCCGCGTCGGTTCCCCGATAGATCAGCCGCCCCTGATGGACAGTCGAGATCGCCGTCTCGAGCGACGGTTCGCCCCAGGACATCGTACTGCTCGCGACGGCAGCACGGCCGCGGCCGCGTGACCGCCGGCTCCGCAAGTTTTCGATGTCGCCCGCACTGTACAGACTTCGGCGCGGGTCCTCTGGATCGGAGCGTACGCCAATCCGGCCACGGCTGACGTAGGCATAGAGCGTCTGTTGCCGCACGCCGAGGCGGGTGAGCGCTGCAGCGCTATCAATCCAATCTTCCATACATTGATTTAATTGATCAAGATTGATGATTTTGCAAGAGAAGGTCATGTCTGTCGCACCGAAACCGATAGGAGCGATCGAATGGCGAATGGTTTGGACAATGTCGTCGCGGCGGAAACCGTGCTGTCGGATGTAGACGGACTCGCGGGCCGGCTGATCATCAGGGGCAAGACGCTCGCTGAGATATCCGGCCGCTGGTCGTTCGAAGACGTTGTCGCGCTTCTCTTCGACGGATTCTTCGCCGACCTGCCGGCGGGCGAGGATCTGGCCCGTGCAATCGGTGCAGCACGCTGCGAGGTTTTCGCACGGATCGGCTCCTCGCTGGACAGGCTCGCGCTGCTTCAGATCTACGATGGCGTGCGCGCTGGGCTAGCTATGATGCCCGACGGAAAAAGCCTGGACGACGCGTTGCGTCTGCTTGCGGCACCCGCCGTGCTCACGACAGCCCTGCTACGGCGCCAAGCCGGGAGTGCCCCGATTTCGCCCGACGAGACAGCAGGGCATGCCGCGGACATTTTGCGGATGACAGGGCACAACGATACCGATGGAGTTATCGCACAAGCACTTGACGCCTATCTGGTGACCGTCAGCGACCACGGCCTCAACGCCTCTACTTTCGCGGCGAGGGTCGTCGCCTCGACCCATGCCGGACTGACATCCTCGGTTCTGGCCGGGATGAGTGCGCTCAAGGGCCCGTTGCACGGCGGTGCCCCCCGGCCCGGTCATCAAGATGCTCGACGACATCGCACGCGAGGGCGTGGCGCGGCCCTGGCTCGAACGCGAAGTACGCGCGGGCGGCCGACTCATGGGGTTCGGGCATCGCATCTACAAGACGCGCGACCCTCGCGCCGATGCGCTGAAAGCGGCGGTCGAACGACTGCGCGAGATGCCGGCGATCGCCGAACGGCTGGCCTTTGCCGAACAGGTAGAAACCGAGGCCCTTGCCGTACTTCGCCGCGAAAAGCCCGGCCGGACGCTCGATACCAATGTCGAATTCTTTACCGCGCTGCTACTTGAGGCCGCGGGCTTCCCGCCCGAAGCCTTCACCTGCCTATTCGCGACAGGCCGGGTAGTCGGCTGGATCGCCCATGCCCGCGAGCAACGCGAAGGCGGCAGGCTGATCCGGCCCCAGTCCCGCTACGTAGGCCCAATCGAGAGCATCGCCGCATAGCGTTGCCGGACGGGCATCAAATCGATGGAGATCGCAGCAGGCTGCCTGAACCGTAAGCGGAGCTTGAGCCCCACCTTGCGGCCGTGATCCGGAGCGCAGAGTCTCGCCGCCCTTGGTCGGGCGGAGGTCGCTGGTGCTATGACGATGTCATGTGATGATGCTGGCACTAGCGTTGTTCAGCGGTTCGAGGTCTTCACCGGCGCGGGCAAGCGCCGTGATTGGCCGCCAGAGGTAAAGGTCTCGATCGTAGCGGAGAGCTATTCGGGCCAAGAGACCATCAGCGCCGTTGCTCGCCGGCATGGCATCTGTCCCTCGCAGCTGTTCACCTGGCGCCGGGAGTTGCGCAAGGAGATAGAGGCGCGAGGGGTGCCGCTGCCAGCCTCATCAGCCCCGGCGCCTCTCTTCGTTCCCGCAGTGATCGAGCAACGGCCTTCGCCCGAAGCAACACCGGTCGCGAAGCGACCACGCCGGCGACGGGCGGCGCCTCCAAGTGCGGTAGAGCTAGAGATCGACGGCGTGGCGGTGAGGATCGCGCGCGGTGCGGATAAGGGGCTAATCGCGGCGGTAATCGAAGCGCTCAAGGCAACGCGATGATCGGACCCGGCGCCGGTGCGCGAGTAATGGTTGCGACGCGGCCCGTGGATTTTCGCAAAGGTCCAGACGCCTTGGCGGCGCTGGTCGGTGCCGAGTACGGCGGCGATCCCTTTTCGGGCGTGATCTACGTCTTCCGGGCCAAGCGCGCAGACCGGATCAAGCTGATCTGGTGGGACGGTACCGGCCTGTGCTTGATGGCCAAGAAGCTCGAGCAGGGGGGCTTCAAGTGGCCCGGCATCCAGGACGGCGTGATGCGCCTGACGGCCGCGCAACTCGGAGCTTTGCTCGAGGGTCTCGACTGGCGCCGGGTCCATGGTGGACGCCGACCGATGGCCCCGCAGATCGCCGGTTGACGGGGCGTTCGCTGGCTGATTCACTGCTTCCATGCTCACGGAAGCGGACCTCCCAGACGATGTCGATGCGCTGCGGGCGCTCGTCCTCGAACAGGCCCGCAAGCTTGAGAAGACCGACGCGGAAGTCGATCGCCTGAGGGCGATCATCGAGGCTTTCCAGCGCCATCGGTTCGGCCGTAGTTCCGAGCAGCTCGATGACGATCAGCTCCAGCTCGCGCTCGAGGACGTCGAGACAGCGCTGGGCTGCGCCGAAGCCGCCGTCGATGCCAGTGGCGGGCGTCAGCGCAATGAGCGTCCCCGCAAAACCAACCGTGGGTCGCTCCCGTCGCATCTCGAACGGATCGAACAGGTCGTCGATGTCGAGGACAAGGCTTGCCCCTGCTGCGGCGGCGCGCTCCATCAGATTGACGAGGACGTATCCGAGCGGCTCGATGTCGTGCCGACCACATTCCGCGTGCTGGTCACCCGCCGGCCGCGCTACGGCTGCCGTTCGTGCGAGACTGCGGTCGTGCAGGCTCCGGCGCCAGCCAGGATCGTCGAAGGCGGCATTCCGACCGAGGCGCTGATCGCCCAGGTTCTAGTGTCCAAGTACGCCGATCACCTGCCTTTATATCGGCAGGCCCAGATCTACGCTCGGCAGGGCATTGAGCTTGACCGATCGACGCTGGCGGACTGGGTCGGGCGAGCGGCCTGGTACCTTCGCCCCTTGCGCGATCATGTGCTCGAACGGCTCCGACGATCGGCAAGACTCTTCGCCGACGAGACGACGGCGCCGGTGCTTGATCCGGGGCGTGGTCGAACCAAAACTGGCCAGATATGGGCTTATGCCCGCAACGACCGACCGTGCGGCGGCGAGGATCCGCCAATGGTCGCCTATGTCTATGCCGCGGATCGCAAGGCGGAGCGGCCCGAAGCTCATCTGGGCGATTTTGCCGGCATCCTGCAGGTCGATGGCTACGGCGGCTACGCCGCACTCGCCCGGCGTCGGGGCCAAGTGAGCCTGGCCTTCTGCTGGGCACACGCTCGCCGTAAGTTCTACGAACTGGCCGACAGCTCCCCGGTCGCCACCGAGGTCCTGCGTCGTGTCGCCGCGCTCTACACCATCGAAGATGAGATACGGGGATCACCGGCCGAGGAGCGACGCGCCGTTCGTCACGATCGCAGCCGCGCCATCGTCGACGACCTACGCCAGTATCTCGAGGCCCGGAACCGCCAGGTCAGCGCCAAGAGCAAGCTCGGCGAGGCGATCCGCTACACGCTCACCCGCTGGGACGGCCTCGCGCGCTTCCTGGACGACGGCCGTATCGATCTGGACAACAATACCGTTGAGCGATCGATCCGGCCGCTGGCGCTGGGCCGGAAGAATGCCCTTTTCGCAGGCTCCGACGAGGGCGGCGACAACTGGGCGGTGATCGCCACGCTCATCGAGAACTGCAAGCTTAGCGCCATCAATCCCCATGCCTGGCTGACCGAGACGCTTGCCAAGCTCGCCAACGGTCACCCCGCAAATGGCGTCGGCGATCTCATGCCCTGGACTGCCGTGGGCTGAGAACACCGCTTACCCTGAACCAACGGCAAATATCAGGGATCCAATCGAAACCGCGGAAGGGCAGCTTTGTCGGCGCTGGCAGTCACGGCCCGACCGTGGGATTCTCGGGCGCTGCATCGGCACGGTCGAAGTAGATCGTAACGCACATGCCGCCGCCCGGCGAAGATCCAACCTGCATCCGTGCCTTGGCATTTTCACGCAGCGATCGAGCTATCACCGCGCTAAGCTTGCCAGGTGCGGGCCAGGTTGTGCCCGCCGGAAGTCCTACACCGTCATCCGCGATAACGACGCGGCAGCCCGCTTCGTCGACCAGGCTGTGAATTGTTATGGTCCCGCCCTCGCGCCCAACGAAGGCGTATTTCAGGGAATTGGTCAGCAACTCGTTGACCACGAGTCCAGCGGGCATCGCCACGTTGGTAGAGACAGGCCAGCTATCGACTTTGAGATCGAGCCGAATTCCTTCGGTGGCGTGCGCCTGCATGACCGATGACGCGACCTGGCTGAGGTAGATGCCAAGATCGACACTGTCCTCCTGCTCATCGCCGGACAACGCCTGATAGAGCAAAGCGAGCGCGTTGATGCGCCCCGCCAACCTGTCGAAGCGCATTCCCGTGTCATCGTCGGCGACATTGCGCGCCTCCAGCCTGATCAGCGCAGTGATCATCTGCAGGTTGTTTTTGACGCGATGCTGCAGTTCGCGCAGCATCGCGTCCTTGTCCCTCAGACTCTGCCTCAGCCCATCCTCGTCGCGGAAATGCTGATCGACGCGGGCCAGCGCGACGAGACGGAATATGGGCGTGCCGTCGTCGTTCTCGATGGTATTGGACCAGGCATCGACATCGGTGGCGCTGCTGTCCTTTTCGATCGTGAAGGTGCCGATATATTCTTCGTCTTCCTCGACCGCTTCGCTGAGCAGTCGGTCATCGTGATCGGCCGCGGCAACGCCTGGAAGTGCCTTCCAGCTCTTGCCTTCGACGCCCGCGACGGGGTGCCCGGTCAGGCGTTCGAATTCGAGATTGGCGTAGGTGATTATTTCGGACGGCAAGAGTTCGGACACGACGATCGCAATCGGAACATGGTCGAGAAACTGTTTGAAGCGCTCGCTCTCCAGCGCGTCGGCAAGCCCAGGCGTTTCAAGGAGCCTGTTGACCCGATCGGCATCTTCATCTTCCATCATGCAATGCTCCACCGAACGGTGTCGCCCGGCTAGCAGAACCCCTCGGCGAATAATACTCAAGTCCAATTGGATTGGCCTGCATTGCCGTTGAGAACCGCATAATGATCCTGAACGGCTAATTGCCGTCAGGTGCATTCATGCAGCCCGGGATCGATCAAAAGTCGGCGGATTTTCACGTCATCAATCGCGCTCTCATCCTTAGCTCGGTCATTGGTGATGGCACCGCCATGGATGCAATTGTGCGGGCGTTTCCCGCAACCTTGCGGGCTCAGCGACGTATGCATATTGGCTGCCGCTGCTTTATCGAGAGCCCCCCGCTAGCGCCTGGCGGCGGCAGTTTCCTTCCCGCCTACAAATCAATCATGCCGGATCGAACCATCGGGCACGTAATGATCGGGCTCGGATGATGGCTCCTTTGCGAACGGCCGATTTCAACGGGCGGCATGGGGTCGTTGAACGGCAGATATGTCGGCGTCTGGGGATGAGACCTCTGCTGGCACGAATTCAATTAGCGTCGATTGTCTTTTCGACATCAGCAATCGAATGGCCCGTCAGGTCTTTCGAAATCTCACCGACCAGAATGGCCAAGAGCGCCTTGTGATAATGTTTGCGGAGTTCGCCAAGGGTGCGAGGCGCCGCGACAATGATAAGAGCTTCAATCTCACCGTCCAGCACGCGCTTATTGAGCATCGCAGCAGTTCCCGCAGCGAAACTATCTTCCTCTTGCTGGCTATCTGATGGATTTGCTGAACTGCTATGATGCCGCCCACCCGAACCCTTGTTCTCGGTCGAGATGGCGGCATCCTGCATCGCCGTCAGCTTTGGTGCCGTTTCCTCACCATTGTTGCGGTACAGGTTCAGGATCTCTCCATCGGCCACGGCGATTATGGCTCCTTTGGGGATCTTCATGCATATTCCTTCGTCACTGGTTCAGTGAGGCAACGCCCGAGCGGACGCTATGGCCCCATAATCAAGTGACCCTTTCTGCGGTCTGGGCGGGAGGTTCAGCCCCGGCCCGCGGACAGGCCTCATTCATTGTGGAGCCAATCCGGTGGCGATGAGTTTGCCCGAACGAAAGGCAACGTCAGAAGGCCGACTAAGAGTGTCTGAACGGCGGGAATCTCGGCCAGCGAATTGCTGGCAGCATCGGAGAGCCTCACGTGAAGCTACAGCAATTAAAATATGCCAAGAAATCTCTTTCGCCTTGTCTGGCCAGACTTGGCGCTCTTGCTGTTGCCCAAGTCGTCTCGAACATTGCCGGCTTTTGTGCGCTGTGCGGCTGCAGTCGCGCCGCCCAGGACCGGACCACACGCCGCACCCTTGGCATCACCGATATCGACGAATGCCAGTATCGCGGCTGGCGGCGCGACCAGCATCGCCAACCCAAGGCCGGCGCCAGCACGCCCCAGCAATGCGGGACTTATAACATTCAGCGACGGCTTCGAAAAATATCCTCCTACGCCGACCGGCGATTGGGCCGAGAACAAGCTGAACTTCTTGCCGTCGGCGCGAAAGGCGAGATCCATTCGCTCGCTTGCAAAGCTGAACCCGCCTCGCCCGACAATAACATTCTTGGCCGTGTCGATAAGGATTGGGTCAGCGGCCGCCGCACCGTTCCGCACGGAAAATGCAACCAATCCGCAGTTGATTCGGACGGGCTCCTTCAAACGATCCTCGAACATCTTTTGGGCGAAGGTCCCCAGGTCCAGTTCGGCGAGCTGGACGTTACGGGTCCAGAATGTGCCCTGCGGGATGACGAATGCGATGCGTCCGCGCGAGGTGGCGAGTGAACTGTGAAGCGTGTCGCCGTCGCCCACCAGCTCAATTCGGCCTGTGACGGTGCCACTCGTGCCAGCTTCAGAGACCCCAAATCCGCCAAGTAGCTGCGCCATCGGCGTCGAACCCAAACGGATATCATATCGGGTTCGAGCCGGCCGGCGGCGCCAGTCAACCGTGACCTCCGATGTCACCTTGCCGCGGGCCATGGTGAAGCCAAACGGCGACAGCTTTAATATGCCGTGATCCAAGTCCACCGTCGCGACGACGTTCGTGACGGGAACGCTGTGTGACCGCAGCCGCGTAACACGATAGCGTACGTCTGCATCGAAGGCGCTCAACCCTTCCGCGCGCAGGCTTGTGTCGGGCAACAGCCGGGCCGGCGCGGCGCCGGCGGCGCCTGCGGCGGCCTCGAAGCCGCGCCTTGCCACCAAATCAGGATTGTAGCCGATGAAGGGAGCAACATCGACGATATCGAGCGTGTCGGTCGCGAGGTCCGCATCGATGTGGCTTCGCGGCATTCCAGTTTCCACCGTAAATGCTCCGGCGATATCGCTGTCCCCGAAACGACCGGACATCTTGGAGAAGCTGTAACGGGTTCCACTCTTCACAAGCTGCGCGTGCACCCGATAGGCCCGAGTGTTGGGCACGACGACGCCGATAATACCGAGCAATTCCGCTGCATTTCTTCCGTGCGCACTGGTCGTCAGCGGGACGTTCTCAATATCAGCGAGGCTAGGCAGGGTTCCCGAAATGTCGATACGATCCGTGCTCGTATTTGCGTGCAACACCAATTGGTTGGTGCCTCGTGCGACGGTAGCGTCGGGGCTCAGCAATGAACCTAGCAGCGTAAATGGCGTCGACCGGACAAGGCCGTTACCCTTGAACTGGACCGCTTCTCCGATACGCGCTTCGTGGGAAGTGATGGTCGCGAAATCGAGATCGGTCAGCAACTGGAGCCGCGGGTCGCGATAGCGCACGGTGGTTTTCTGCAATTTAGCTCGGTCGATGACGGGCAATTGGAGGGGTTCGGCGCTTCCATCGCTTGCAAATGTCCAGCTATTGGTAGTGTGGTTGACGTTCCACTCAAGCGAAAGGGCACCGCCCGTCAGGTCGAGCCAGCGCACGCGCCGCCTTCCGAACAAGAGGTTTAAGGGCGCGATCCGCATATCGACGCGATCTGCGCTGAACAGGTATGGCCGGCTAGCCCATGTGGGATTGGATATCTGCAAACCTTCGGCGAAAATCTTGATATCGAACGGTGCAAAATAGAGTTGGAAATCGCCATGAACCTCGGTCTTGCGGTTGGTCATGGCAGCAATCGTGCGCTCGAAAGGGCCTTTGAGAAACCGCCCCTTGGTGACGAAGAGCACCGCCCAAACCAAGAATATGGCGCTGAAAATCCCGATGAAAATGTTGCGCACCAGGCGAAGATGGCGGTTTCCTGAAACAGGAAGTTGAGGCTGGGAAGTTGAGGTGGAAAGACCCAGTTCGGGCATGATGCGCTTTCGTGATCTCGGCCCGAATGGGCGATCGATCACGCCTGTAACGCATGGGAGGCGTATCTGACGTCCGCGGCGTCTGGACAATGCCGGCGCCCCGAGGCCGGCTGTCACTTTCGACGTGCCATGATCTTGCCCCCCGCTTCAGCGCGGTTTTTTTAGCCTACACGCTAACATGCGTGATCGAACGGTTGGGCAAGCATGAGCAAAGCGGGTGATGGCTTCTTAATGAACATGGGGTAATCGCGGGAGCGAGTTACCTCTGACCTGGTGAATTATGGAGTGAGGTGGCTGTTCCCCAATATGATGGAAGTACGGGCTCACGACCGGAAGCCGGGCCCAAGCATCAATGGAGAACAGCCATGGACGAGTATATCGGCTTAGACGTCTCGTTGAAAGAGACGGCGATCTCAGTGCGGCGTGCAGGCAAGCGGGTCTGGCGCGGCAAGTGCGTCTCGGATCCGCAGCTTCTCGCGGCAGCGATCTGCAAGCATGCGCCGTCCGCAAAGCTGGTGGTTTTTGAAACGGGACCGTTAGCGGTATGGTTCTTCCATGCGCTGACCGCGGAGGGGCTCCCGGCGATCTGCATCGATGCACGTCACGCCAAGGCAGCTCTCGACATAGCAGCGAACAAGACCGACGCCAACGATGCTGACGGGCTCGCGCACCTGGCCGAGGTCGGCTTCTTCCGTGAAGTGCGGGTGAAGGCGTTCGACAGCATGCTCTCACGAACCCTGGTCGCAGCTCGCATCAAGCTTGTTCGGGCATCACTCGATGTGGCCAACCAGATGCGCGGGTTTGAAGACGTTCGGCCTCATCATTCCGCGCAGCATGGGCGGTAAGTTCGAGGCCAACGTCGAAACCCGGTTCGTGCTTACCGTCGCAAATGGCGGAACTCCGATCCCGGACGCCGCTCGCGATAAATTGTTCGAACCATTTTATCGGGGCGACGGGCCAAGTGACACTCCGGGCCTCGGCCTGGGGCTGCACATCGCCGCCGAGATCGCGCGGGCTCATAACGGAACTCTCGAAGTCCATTCGGACGCGAACGAGACGTGCTTCACATTCGCCATGCCACTCGGTTCATCCGATGTTTGATAGTTGAACCTTGATTTTGCGAACTTTCCTGCGCGCCCAAGCATTGCACTTAATCCAGGGGGTAAATCCTGGACGGAGCCGCGCATGAACATCGAGAACACTGTCACCGTGCTGATCGTCGAAGACGAGACCCTGGTGCGCATGCACGGCGTGGATCTTCTCGAAGAGGCGGGGTTCCAGGTCATCGAAGCCGCCAACGCCGACGATGCGCTGGTGCTGCTACGCAGCCACAACGAGATCGGCCTGCTTTTCTCCGACATCGACATGCCGGGTTCGATGAATGGCCTCGAACTCGCCCGAGCTGTCCACGCGGAGTGGCCTAGCATGCGCCTGCTTCTAACCTCGGGACATCACAATCTGACGGAGTCCAGCATTCCCGACGACGGCAAGTTCGTCGGCAAGCCGTGGACCGAGGGAAAGCTCATCGCCAAGGTACAAGCGGTACTGGCCGCCTGAACAGGCCTTCTCCGCTGATCTCAAGCTCATCCAATTCTACGATGGACGCCCTTGCCGCGGTGAGTCGTTCAAGATCCTTTTTGTCGCGAGACACTCGGCATTCGCGTTGCCGCTGTATCAAGACGCGCGCATGCCCGCCCGGCCGTCATCCTGTTCGGCCCGCGAGCTTCCGCCTCCCGCGGCGCGCCTGGATGAAGGCATAGCCTGCAAGGATGAGAAACGCCGCCGAGATGGCCAGCAAGACGTAGATCATGATGTGAAGCCATCGGCGCCTTGCTTTGTCTTTCGGGGGAAAATTGCGGGCGGGCACGTAAGATCGTCGCGCGGCGCTCTGGACCTCAGGGCGTTACGGTCGTTCGCCTGGCGCCGACTACTTGGGGGCCGACGCCAGGCGACGAGGGGCAGGCTACGGGTTCGCCGAGCTCGATCTCGACGGGCTTGAGCGTCCGTGCCGTGGGCGTCGGAATGCCGTTCGTCTTAAACTGGGCTTTAAGCTCTTCTTTTCGAGCTTCCATCGCCGCGCCCAGCGCGACCAAGTCGACGTCGCTGTCACGCGCCTGCGCAAACATGCCGTCCTTGGGCGCCTCTTCTTCCTCGACGTGATGCGCGATCTCCTCGGAGAGCACGGTCACCTTCGCTTCATAAAATTCCTCACCCGGCTCGCCGGCCATGATCTGTCCGATCAGGAGCTTGGCGCCGTCGTGCTCGACATAGGATTCGTTCAGGAGATCGTCCTCGATCTTGCCCTTGAGGGCCGGATAGAAGATTTCCTCCTCGATCGTGGTGTGGATGACGAGCTCGGTGCAGATCTGTGTGGCGAGCTCCTTTTGCTTCGACTTGGAATCGGTCGCGTCGAATTTTTCGAACAGCTCTTTGACGGCGCGGTGGTCGGCTTTGAGAAGAGCGATCGCGTCGGTTTGCTTATCGGCCATGGGAGGTACCTTTGCTGATGGAAGCCAAGGCAGCTTGCCCTGTCCTGCCATCCAAACGCGCCAAATCGCCGGTCGGCACTGTTGCGGATCATTCTCACCGAATTCGTTGATACTGCCTTCGCTGCGTAGCGGATCTCAGTTTCCCCGCCTCCTCCTTATCGATGCCAGGCCCTCCTGCGCAACCTCGCCGCGTTCAGTCTCTTCGCCTTTTTGAGGAACAATGCTGCAGTGCAGCACGTTCCTCTGCCAACCTGCAAATGGCCAATCCCACATTCACCGACCCGCGGAGGATTTATGTCAGAGCAGCTCGAAGACCTGCACCCACCCAGCTTTTCGCAGCACATGGCGCAAGGCCACAGCTTTCGCGTCGCGCGGTGGCCTGCGCCTCATGGGGCGCGGTCGCGGCCGCTCCTCTTCTTCAGCGGGATCGGCGCGAACATCGAGCTTCTCGCGCCGTTCCTGCAGGAGTTTGGCAGTCGAGACGTGATCACATTCGATATGCCGGGAGTGGGAGGCACTGCTCCCTTCCCGCGGCCCTACCGGCTTTCGACTATGGCGAAAGCGGCACGCGAAATCCTCTCCGGTCTCGGCGTGGAAGATGTCGACGTCATGGGTGTCAGCTGGGGCGGAATGCTCGCCCAGGAATTTGCCTATCGCAACAGGCAGACCGTCAAGAATCTTGTGCTTGCTGCGACCTCGGCCGGAATGCCCATGGTCCCCGGCGCCCCCCTCTATTCGTGATGGCCGTTGGCGCGTTGGTCGCCGCCAGTGGCTGGCAACCATCAATTGGACGGAACGCAGCGGCGGCAGCGTGCAGCTCATGACCGTCTCCAGCCCGATAACTCACAAAGAAAACCCCCGCCGAAGCGAGGGTAAGGTTCGAGGAAGAAAGATTGGCCAGCTTCTGAGGCCGGCTTTCTCTAGACGCCGCCGTGGGACGTTCTCCTCAGCCATGCCCGTTGCCTAGATCCGAATCCCGGAGGTGCCGTTGCAAGACGCTGCCGAGATCGATGTGTCCTGCTCGATGGTTCGCGCGACGGGGGGACTTGGCCCGGAATTGCCACTGAAATAATCATCGCTGTCGAGACAAAGCGCGGAACGAAAAGCGTCGGCCAAGCGTACAGCAAGTATTGCCGTCATGTCCCAGGCCTCCCGATCCGCCGACCGGAGATGACGGCAAACACCCCCGCAATTGTTGGCCAGGGTTCCCCGCCGCTGGCCACGCGCTCTGACTTGCCCATCGAACGCGTTGCACCTGTGACGACACGAAAAAGCAGACTCCTCACTTTGAGTTAGTTGGTCTCAGAAAAAATGTGGGAGTGCCCCACTAGCCTCAACGACGGTCTGGCGCTCAAGCCATCACAAAGGCCCCCCGCGGCATGAGCGGGGGGCAAGGTTCGGGGCGTGCCGCGTTAAGGGGGTAGCGGCACTTCTGGCGCCGCTATTGGGGGCAACGCGGCGCATATGTGGAACGCTCGCGGGCCGACAAGTATCCGTTGGCAAAGAAACCCCCGCCGGAGCGGGGTAGAGTGTGCGTTTGCCACAGGGGTATCAAACCGTGACGGGGCGGAGCTAGGCGAGGCTCGAAACGATCGGAAATTGGCTTTTCGTAACCGTTGGCGAACGTCTCATATTGGACTGATAGCCCGCGGATCTGACGCCTATAATCTATGTTAAAGTCAGACCGTTGGAGGTCTGCAAGCACCTTGCAAAAGGGGGCGCAACGAATGCAGGTTTTTATCGTGCTGGCCGTGGGGGCGGCTCTGGCAGGCGCCGGGCTTTTGCCATTGCGCTGGGCTGGAATAGCAGAACGCCGGCATCAGCGCATTGCCGCGGAACGGAAACGGCAATAGCGACTTGCGGACGCCCGCCTAGACCGGCTCACGCGGCCGCAAACGCACACCGACATGGAATAGCTCGCTGGCGAAAAAGAAACCCCCGCCGGAGCGGGGGCTAGGTGCCTTCAGGGCCCTAAACGCATCACACGCGGCTAAGGTCCACCAGCCGTAACACATTGATCTGCAGCGTAATCATTGGGAATGCGCAATCCCAAAACCAAAGAGGCCGCACGTAAGTACGCGCAGCCTCTAGGGTTAATCGAACTGCCGATCGAGCAAAGCGGCCAGTCAGCATCTAGAACGTCGCCTGACCCAACAAGTTTAGCCGTGGAGAGGCAAGTGGAAGGAGCGTCCTCGCTGCCGCTCGCCCAGGCAGCAAGGACGCTCGGGCGACGCCGATCCTTCGCGATCAGCGGGGCCAAGCCTGCGCATGTCCAGGAGATATCAGGCGCAATCCACGCATTAACGCCAGATCGGGCCAAGGTTTCCGCGACATGAAAAAGAAAACCCGCCAGTGCGCCGGGGGGGATGGGCGCGGGCGGGGTTAGGTCGGGCCGGTTTTCCGGCTCTGAGATTAGTAGGGGCTGATTGGGCCTCGGGATTGATCTATGCCGTAGGTGGGCTTGATGGTGCGGCCATCTTCATCAGCTCCCCAAAGAACGATTCCGTGGAGCGCATAGGCGCAGCAGCCATCATCGCCGGCAACGCAACGATCTTCCTCGGGATGCCGCGGCATCGCTTGTCTCGCTCCCGCTAACAAAGGCCCCCGCCTGTTGACGGGGGCAGGCGCCGACCTACGAAAGGTCGGTCTTCGGGGCGCCCGCGCCGGTCGATGCGCGGGACATCCGTTAAAACGAAGTGGGCACCTGTGACGTTCCACATCCCCAAGAAAAACCCCCGCCGAAGCGGGGGAAGTGTGGGCGTTTGCCAAGGGTATCAATCCATGACGGTCCGCTGCTAAACGATGGCGAAACGGGCCGGAAATTGGCTTTTCGTAAGGTAGTTAAACCTAATGTCTCCAATCGAGACCGAGGCGAAACCCAAAGCCGGCGCGCGCCGGTGTGGGTTGAAGCATCTGAGCTTGCGCCCTCTTTGGGAAAGGCGACTGCCGCCACGGTACGCAATCGGGAAACCGCGCGCCATGACGGCAGTCGAGAGTTTTACTGCTCAACGGCGTCGATGTTCCAGGGTGTTGGGAAATTACAATCTCCCGACCGAGTTGAGGAAGAGACCATCAGGATTGTGTTTTCCCAATGCCTTCAATCCGTTAACCTTTGCCAGACACAAGTACGGCGACTGCCGCTTCCCCGTGATTTCCCAATCAGTTTGCAGTGGCGGCAGTCACCTAGCTCGTCATCAACATCCAGACGAAGATCGCCATTCCAATTATGCCATTTCACTTGTTATTGGTTTCGTTCGGTTCGCTACTGCTTGCTGCCTAGCCAGCTTGGTCTGAGGCCTACGCATCGCCGCGCCAGCAAAGCCGATGCCCAGAATCATCAGGCCCCATGTAGCGGGCTCGGGAACATAGCCCGCGATTTGGGCATGGCCCTCAAGATTTAGGACGTTGAAATCGTACTTGAAGTCCTTCCCGCTAAGATCGTGATAGGTGAACTTCATGTTACCGCTAAGCGCAACAACGTAGTCATTGTAAATCGAGCCCAGAAGATCGAATTGATCGAAGGAACCGTCCAATCCGCAACGTAGCCGAGGATGTGAATATTATTGTCAGAACCCCTGGTCACGAGATCGTCGTAGGTAAGCCCGCGGGTGTTGAATCCCTGAAGAAACGGGTTCGAAGCGTCGGGAATTGAAAAGCTAACGGTGACAAGACCGAGTTGAGGTTGGACATCCATGGTCGTGTTGATCCTGAACGTCACGTTCAGGCCGGCCAGGTCCAGGACTTCGGGCGACGTGTTAAAGTCAATCACCGACGCGGTTCCCGATGCGATGGTCCCGATGAAAACCCCCGATTTCAAGTCAAGTGCCGCCTGCGCCGGCATCGCCCATAGCGCGGCAATCGCCGCCATTAACCAACCGAATCGCATGATATTTCTCCGCAAAGCTACCTTGAGGCTGTGCCGGTTACTGTGATGAGTCGAATCATTTGCGGGCATAGATCCGTATTGGACGAAGCTAATCAGTCACTTCCTTGATGCTTGGAAAGCCACACCGAGGAATCCCTGAGGTTTGATTTCGATAGGGGCGACGCACCGCGAGATTATCGCGCACCATCGATTGGAAGGGTCATCAGAGCGATAAAACCGCTTCGACGTGCGCTCCTAGGTTGGCTGCCGACACGGTACGCAATCGGGAAACCGCGCGCCACGCTGACGGTGATGTCGGCAACCACGAGGGCCGCTGAGAGCGCAGTTCGTTTAGAAACTCGACTCTCAGCTTTGGCGTGCGACCGCGCGGGCAAGCCTGCGCCCGATTTCAGCCCTTCGCAGCAAATTCAGGGTGTTCGTCCATGTGCATCGACCGGACCAACGAGTGCTGCAGCGTGGTCCAATAGGCATCGTCACCAGTTGAAGCTTTCCGCGATCCGTCTTCGACTGCCGCTTGCGCACGGCTTAATTTGCCTTTGGCCAAGTCACCTCTCCCATTCAGCTCTGTTCACAATTATACGGTTCAGCCGGGCTATTGTTCCTGCGGTATTGAAGACAAGCGCACCTACCTTGAGAATGCCCCGGCGAGATCGCCGCACCTCGCCAGGGGCACCGTATGCCAGCGAGAATCGCCTTCAGACTGGCGCGACAAAATTAGCAGACATTATTCCGACTCGGACATTGGGAAATCCGAATGCACGGACCGCTTCTCGCTGCCGTAGCGGATCGTCGGCGACGGAGCGGGGCGCTGGCCCATCATCTGAAGCGCCGCAGCTCCTGCTTCCACTCCCGCTCGTCCGGCATCGGCAGGATGGCAGTAGGCACTCCGCGCGAATACTCGGTCAATGCTGTCCGAGCGCCGCACTCGGCGCAATGAAGCCTCTTTCGCAGCTCGCAAAATCGCATGTCCAATCGCCGGCGCCGCCATGCTTCCCAAAGGCCAAGGTCAACAACGCGCGCGACGACAAGCTGCTGACCTCGTTCTGGAAAGACAGTTTCACCAAGCGCCGCTGCATTATCCCGGTCACTCAATGGGCCGAGGCAGAGGGTGAGAAGGGCAAGATGACCAAGACCTGGTATTCGCTCCACGGTGTCGATCTCTTCGCCGATGCAGGCGTGTGGCGAAACACGGTCGAACGGGGCGACGCCTATTCCATGGTCGACGGCTGCGTACAGATGTCAGATGTGCATGACCGGATGCCGGTCATCCTTCGGCCTGAACATTACGATCAGTGAATGCGGGGCTCATTAGACGAAGCGATGTCGTTGGTGCAGACCTGCGACGACACGCTTGTCGTAGATCGGACACCTGAGCTTTGGTTCAAATCCAAGAAGGTCGAGACCGATGGGCGGATGCTCTCAGCATCCGTGCCGAATGAATATCAGTTCGGCGTGCAAACATGTTCCGCAGCGATGGTTACGCGGTAGTTGACCCCGCCCATCGTCACCACGCACTCGGCACTGGCTTTGTCGATCTCAAGATCGATCTCGGAGCCTGGATCGCAGAGCGGCACCAAAGCCACCGCGAACGCCTCGCCGTATTCGTCGGGATCGAACGGGTTTTCGAGTAGCGGTGGCATGTTATGCGCGCTCACCTCATCGGCTAGGCCGATTGCTGCCCTTCGTCCTGACCCTCCTGCTATTTGGGCACGTTGGGGTTTTTCGGTTCCGTATCGTGCTCGGCGGGCTTTGGCCTTGCGCCAGCTTCCTTATCGTCGACCATCGCCAGTCTCCTTGACGGTGAAAGCGCGCAGGAAGCGCTGTTGTTCCTGAGCCAGTTAGCCGGATTGCTCGCAAACGTCGCCGTCGGCATCCGGCACGCCCAGTACATCGAGCACGCGATTGAACGCTTCGAGCAGCTCAGCACGGTCGTTGATCGGCCAGTCTATGCAGGCCTGATCCATCGCCTGGTAGATCGTCTTTTCGTCGGCGCTCCGGAGTTTCTGTTCAAGAGTCGTCATCTGGCGGCCTTTGCGCAAGCGGAACCAGGTGACTGCCACCGGCATCGCCAAGTTTGGATTTATGAGAGCCGGCGACAGTCGTTCATATTAAGCCTGGAAAGTCTTAAGGGTTTCGCGGCTTAGGTAAAATTCCTCATTCGTCGATGGGGCGCACCGGGTTCGCTGCGGCATCGTTCAACAGCGTCGAGATGGCGACGAGAAGCTGGCTATTGGCGAAGGGCTTCTGCAGCATAATGCTGTTTGGGACTCCCTGTATCGGCCAATCGGCAGCGCTGTCCGCTGTCGAGTACACGATCGGGAAGTAAGGGTTGAGCTCCCTGGCCCGGCGAGCCACCTCCCACCCGTCAAGCCCGGAACCGAGCCTGACGTCGGTTATCAAGCCGGCCAGATTATCGAGCTGATTCTCCAGCTCGCGTATTGCATCTTCGCCCGTCGCGGCCGTGACGATGGTGAAGCCGCCGTCTGTAAGAGCGTCTTCAAGGCACAATCTGATGACGGCCTCGTCCTCAACGAGAAGCAGTTTGATGCTGGGCGTCATAGGACCGCTCCTAGCAGCAGAGGGGTGCGCGTCTTCCGCTGCTCGCCGCCTCAAACGTCAGGAAAGAAGAAGGGTTGCTGCAGAGGGATTGGTTCTTCCCAATGCGGACGCAGCGCGAGCCTCCAGCGACCTTTCCGTTGCATTGCCGGCCGACTTCCTGTCAACATCCCCAAAAACAAGGGAAGACCATGCCCTGGGTCGATGAGTTGATAGGTTCATGCCGGCAAGAGCGCGCCAATTGCTTTGAACAGATTGCACGGTTTGAAGCAGGCGAGGACAAATTGTATCACAAAGGATTGGATGAAAGTGTATTGGCGATAGAACGTTTACGAAAATCTCTCGTCGCGTTCGACCGGATCATTGCGTTGGTCGCCACTGCATTACTCTCGAACCACTTACTTAAATCCGATATATTCTCGGATAATTCATTAGAAGGTGAATCGGAACTTTAATATGACGCAGCCGGGCCAATGATTTTCCGCAGCTCGGACGTTCGAATCTTTCCGCACCCTAGTACTGTCTCTCGATTTCGATCTCAATTCACCGCATGGGGACTTACAATCTTTCTATTGTGCGGCGATATAAGCTCGTCGGCGGATTGATACCCCGGTTGGCTACGAGAAGGCGTCCCTGTGCACCCGCGGGGGGCGTCTTTTTCCTCCACGCTCATTCAGAGTAGCTCGCGCGGGCACCGGACGATCCCTTCACGGGCCGCCGGCTCTCCGCGCAGGGTGTCGAGATAAAATATTCCTTGCGGCTTGGCAGGTCGTCGAACGGCGGCAGGATGTGTTTTGCCTCGTACTCACCCCGCGGCATCGGATAGGAGGCTCTGCCGTCGTAATCGACCTGCGCGAACCCTTCGTCCTGGAACGTGCCTCGCACCATAAAGCCACCATGCTCTCGCTAGAGATTTTTAAGCTCCGGCGTGAGTGGCATCAAATTGGCTTTTCCCATTGACCATCGACGGGCACCCAGGAAGTGTGCAGATCAGAAGGAAATTGGGGTAGCTGCCGCCCGGTCCGGCTGTGAACGGAAGAGCGACAACCGGGGCGGATTTAGCACAAGACTAACGCTTGTCACCTCCGAACTGGATCGCTGGTTCTCAGGGTTGTGCAGCTTCGCGCGCGATCGACACGACCTCGTCCGTAATGGTCTCCGCAACGTGGCGAATTGCGGCCGTCGCCTTGTCACCGAGATACAGGGCAGCACAGGCGAAGCAGCCGAATGTCAGCGCGAGGACGAGCGCGTATTCGGCCACCATTGCACCGCGGGTATCACTCAGAAAACGCAGGAACATCGCAGTCAGCATTGCGACCTCGGTCCGATGCTATGAAAACGGTTAGGCGAGCCTACCGTTCCATCAGCAAAACGGCTGGCAAGCGCGATTGCGCCGAGCAGTGTCAGCACAAAGACCGCCATTACGGCGGCAATCGGCTACGGAAAAGTCCCCGCGGGGCGAGCGGGGTTAGGTGTGGGTGCGATTATGGTTTTGGCCGACGATCCGTCCAGCAGCGGGATGCTTCCTCGAATTTGCGACCCGAGGGCTCACCAACGCATTGACGGCGACAGTAGCCACGCGCCGCAGTTCATTGGAAAAATGTAATCATTCGCCTGGCAGGCCTAGTCCAGCGATTGGTAGATGGTCTCTTCGTCGGCACAGCACAGCTTCGCGACCAGATCGTCCGCCATCATTCAGTCCTACCGTTTGTAAGGATGCAGAATACGAGCCCGCGCCTCGCGGAGCCGAAGCTGGCCGTCTGAGTGATACGAGCGGGCTGAAAAGAGAAGGCCGGAAAGCAGGATGAACACCGTGAGCAGGGCAAGGGTGACGTGCATTTGATATTCCAAGTCCAAAAACTGCCGCCGACCAAAAGGTGGCTCCGATCCGACGGCGGCAGCCTGTCCCCCAAGCGAACGGCGACCCGAAAGGTTGCCGATCAATCAGCCAAATGGTCCGACCAGGATCGGGCGAGGCCGAACCTCGGGTGGAATTGCGACTCCTCCGAGAAATTTTAGTCGCGGCACATCTTTGTCGCGTTTCTACAAGTCTGGTCGGTTAGCTAACGATAGCTATCCCGGCGCGACCCGATGGCTCTGAAAAGAGTCACCACTTGAGGCGGCCTTCGGGCCGCCCTTTTTTGCGTGCCACGCCGGGCATCCTGCATCGAAAGACTGTCCAGAGTCCCGCCGAAGCAGTGACACAGCTTCATTCGTCGATGCGGGCCAGGCGCAGAACACGACTCGGCAACCAACTTCGGAAACCGGATTTCGACCTTTGGTTTCCAGAGTGCGTCCATGGGACTGGATGCCGACAGTGATGTTGGTCGGAGGTTCGAAGAACGAGCCCGGAAGGTAATGACCGCGGACCTTGTCACGCTTGACAGCGTGCAGCGGATCTATGTCGAAAGCCTTTCGACACTGGGCGCGGGATTGCTGGTCGAGGATCTTCCGGCAGTCGGAAGTGAAGTAGTGCTGGCTTGGCCAGCTTATGACATGGCTGGCACAGTCGCGTGGGCTGCGGACCACCGTTGCGGCGTCACTTTTTCTCGCATCATCCCGCTAACGATCGTTGAAGAGATTATTCGCACGAGCGGTGGACGCAATTCGCAAAAGCTTGCGCACTTGCGCGCGCGTGGATCGTTCTCGAAGCTCGGCAAGATCTAGTTGCCTCAGCTCAAGGGGCTTTTGTCTGAGCAGCAACCATTCCCGCTGCCGCGCGCTAATGCATCCGACTGCCGTCGTTGCTCCGTGACTGTCACGTTGCGATCCCTCTCCCCTGAGTGAGCAGCGGCGGCGGTCACTCCATGAGCGTACCTGGCGGAAAGCATGGAGGTTCCAATATAGATCTACCAGTTTCAGACGAAGGCGTGCTTGCCGAGCTTTACGCCTGCCGGCGCGAGTACACCGAGAAGCTGCATACGGCTGAGTCTCGCGGCAATATGCAAGCGACGCACAAGCTCCACATTCGCTTGAGAGAGATCAAATCCCTAATTCTGGAAAGGGGATGTAATCTGGATGGCTAAAGGTCTAGGCCGAGAGAAGCGCCCCGCCGACGCCATCATCCTTGCTGTACATAATACCTAGGACGTCGGCCCGCAGAATATTTTCGGCAGGCGGGATATTTCCCAGGCTTCAGCAGTTTGACCAACGACGCGCCAACCCACACCCCCGCTGGCGCGGAAACCAAAAGCGCTTCATATTCCCTGACCCTCGCCTCGGCGGGGGTTTTTTTATTGGGATTGCTATGGCAACGCGCCCGGGATTTTCAGTCTAACCGCTCTTTCTCTGGCCTATAAGGGCGACGAGTTGTTTGCGGATCGTTACGCCAGCCAAATGCTCTGTGATGTTGGCATAGCGCTCTCTTCTGAGCTGGGCGCGTATCTCCTGCACGTCCACACACGTGCCATGTCGAGCAAGCTCAATTGCCCGTTCGATGGTGCTCTTTTCGGGCAGTCGGGATTTCCTTCGTCGCAACGACTGCCGCCGCCGACACGGAGCATCAGGGAAACCGTGGCAACGACCACAGCAAATTAGTAATCGCAGAAACGCCGGATTGGTTGCGCAGAGGTACGGGCCGAGCACTGCCTGCCCCCTGGTCGCAGGCCCGGCCCTATCGTGCTCTGGGGTCCGACCGAGTGCACGACCCATCGTCCCTAGCAATTTTCGCTAAAGATTTCTGTGCAGAACCAAACACAGCCTGAGCGATATTAACGATCCGCCCAGCAAGGACGCCGCACCTAGACTTCGCGACGGAGGTTGGCAGCCGGGTCCTGAAGCGCTTGTTGCAGCACTAAGAGATCGATAGGTTTTCGTATGACGGGAATGTCGCTGTCATTGTGCGGGACCAGCCGGTCGTCTGCGTACCCGGTCATCAGGATAGTTTGCAGCGATGGCCTGAGCGCCCGTGCGCGCAGGATCGTTTCAGACCCATTGATGCCCGGCATAGCAAAATCGGTCAGAAGAACATCAATGCAGCGACCAGGCTCCGCGAGAAGCTCGAGCGCGCGCAGCCCGCTCGCAGCGGAGACAACATCGAGGTTCAGCTCTTCGAGTTGCCCACCGAGGATTTCCCTTACCGCATCATCGTCGTCTACGAGCAAAATGGACCGGCGCGCCATTTTTCCCATCGGAATAACGTTCCCTGTCTCGCGCATGGCCGCCGGCTTGGCATCGGCAGGCAAGATCAATTCGATTGCTGTTCCCTTGCCGACCTCGCTGCGGATGGCGAGTTTGCCGCCAGATTGCTGTGCAAAGCCAGCGACCATTGAGAGGCCAAGACCGGTGCCCTTTCCTATCTCCTTGGTCGTAAAAAACGGCTCGACTATGCGATCGATCAGATCCCCGGGGATGCCTTCGCCCTCGTCTTCTAAAAGGACTCGGACATAGGATTTCCCAGAGAGCCCCTGGCTGGCCAATTCGGTTGGCTCCAATTCGTCGAAGCGAATAATGATCCTGCCGCCGTCCGGCATCGCGTCACGCGCATTGATGATGAGGTTGACCAGAGCCAGCTCGAGCTGCGACTCGTCCACGAACAGGTTGAGCGACGTGTCAGCATGATCCCATTCGATGTCGATCGTTCCGCCCAGGGTGTGCTCGACGAGACCCAATACCGACTGGCGCAGGCTGGCAGGCGCGACGCAGGTAGGGTGGAGATCCTGTTTGCGAGCAAATGCCATCATCCGGCGCACCAGAGCCGCACCATTCTCGGAGGCGTGGCGCATATGGTCGAGAACGGATTGTTCTTTCTCGGGAAAGGTCATTCGCCGCTGGAGGATGTTGATGCCGCCCAAAATCGTGGCGAGAAGATTGTTGAAATCATGCGCGATCCCGCCGGTGAGTTGCCCGATCGCGTCGAGCTTGCCGGCCTGAAGCAGCTTCGCTTCCAGCTGCTTGCGTTCGCTGACGTCGATCAGCGTTCCTGCATATTCCGGCTGCCGGCCCTCTCCGCCAGGTAAGAGAACCGCCTGGTCGAGGAAGTGCTTGTATTCACCCTTGGCGCACTGCCAGCGATACTCGATCGACATCGCCCCCGTCAGCTTCCTCTCTTCGAGAGCAAGCAGTGCGCGTTCGCTGTCTTCGGGATGGAGCCGGTCGGCCCAGAGAGTTGGATTTGCCTCCACTTCGGCGAAGGGAAAGCCTGTTACGGCGTCGAAATTGCCTCCAACGAATTGCGGCACACGCGGAGTGCAGTTTTCGGGCTCGAGGTAAAGGATGATCGGCAGGGAGCTGATAATTGCCGCCTGACGAATGCGACTCTCGTCGAGTTCGCGCTGGATTTGCAGCTTTTCGAGCTGCGCCCGGTAGTGGGCGTCCCGCAGTTCCTGCTCATCGCGGCTCTTCTCCTCGATCTGGAGACGCATCTCATAAAGGTCGACGAAGACGCCGACCTTCGATCGCAGGACGATGGGATCCACCGGCTTGAACACATAGTCGACCGCGCCCATGGCGTAGCCGCGCATGAGGTGCTCGGTCTCCTTGTTGACCGCGGACAGAAATATGATGGGAATGCGCGCGGTCTGCTGACGCTCCCGGATGAGGCTGGCCACCTCGTAGCCGTCCATCCCGGGCATGAAGACATCGAGCAGGATTACCGCGAAATCCTGCGTCAGGAGCAGGCGCAACGCATCCTTGCCGGACGCGGCGGTCACCACTTCCGCCGTGTCCTGCAGAACATGCGAAAGCGCGAGCAGGTTTCGCTCGTCATCGTCGACGAGCAAGATTCGCGCTCTCGTCTGGCCCAGAGCCTGCGACCGAGCGAGCGGCTCCTCCATCATCACCTCAGGCTGCCTCGATCACCGTAGCGACGATCATATCCTTCGTGCTCCTCGCCCTGCCGATCCAGACGCGCAGCAGCGCGAGCAACAAATCGATATCTACGGGCTTCGCGATGTAATCGGACGCGCCCGCATCCAGGCACTTCTGGCGATCGCCTTTCATGGCTTTGGCCGTAACGGCGACGAGCGGCGTCTCGGCGATCGACGGCATCGACCGAATTTTGCGCATCGTTTCGTAGCCATCCATCTCGGGCATCATGATATCGATGAGCGCGATGTCGATGTCTCGGCGCGTTTCCAGAATCTGGATCCCTGCCGCCCCTCGTTCGGCATGCAGCACCTCGACGTTGTGCGCCTCCAGAACGCTCGTGAGCGAATAGATATTACGGATGTCATCGTCGACGATGAGGATCCGGCTACCGGCGAGCTCGCGAACGACATTGCGCCGGTTCTTGGATGACGCCTTGCGCGTGGCCGGGCGAGCGGTCTTCGTTCCCAGGCGCGCCGCCTCCATGATCGATTGGAACAGCGCGAGGAGCTTGGCTTGATCGGCTGGCTTTTCGGTAACGCCTGTCGCGCCGATATTGAGCGCGTGGGCGGCCTGTTCTGCGCCCGATATGACATGGACCGGAATGTGAGCGACGTCGGGCTCGTGCCGAAGCAAATCGAGCAGGACAAAGCCGTCGATATCGGAAAGACCGAGATCGAGCGTTACGGCCGACGGCTTAAGCTTGCGCACCATTGTCAGGGTCCCTGACCCGGCGGTCGAGATGACGCCTTTCAGGCCCGCCGAATGAGCGATCTCGAGGAGCACGCCGGCAAAGGTGGGATCATCTTCGACGATTAGCACAAAGGGATCGCCGTCTAGCTCGTCGCGATCGTCCGATATCACGTAACTGCCGGTGGAGGCCTCGGCAGTGTCCGAAATCTGCACGATGGGCATGGCTACCGGCAGCCCTACCGATTGGAGCGGCACGTAAAGTGTGAAGGTCGAGCCCTGGTTGGGTTCGGAATGAACTTTGAGCTCGCCGCCAAGCAGCCTGGCGATTTCGCGGCTGATCGAGAGGCCCAGACCCGTGCCGCCGTATTTACGGCTCGTCGTTCCATCGGCCTGTTGGAAGGCCTCGAAAATCAGCTTCTGCTTGTCTTCGGGAATGCCGATACCGGTATCGCTGACGGCAATTTCGATTGCCATCTCCGCGTCGCGCAGCACCGGGTGCGCCTCGCTCCAGCCATGGGTGGCGGTACGGACCACCAACGTGACGCCGCCATGAGCGGTGAACTTGAACGCGTTGGAGAGAAGGTTGAGTACGACCTGCTGCAAGCGCTTTTCGTCGGTGCGGATTGCGGTGGGGAGATCGTCCGCGAAGTCCACCTTGAATGCCAACTGCTTTTCCGTGGCCATCTGACGGAAGGTTCGTTCCATGTGCTGCTTCAGGGCCGCCATCGGCATATCGCCCAGATCGATCGAGACCGTTCCGGACTCGATCTTCGAAAGGTCGAGGATGTCGTTGATCAGGTTGAGCAGGTCTGTACCGGCGCCGTGGATCGTGCGGGCAAACTCGGTCTGCTTCTCGTTGAGGTTGCCCTGCTGGTTGTCGGCGAGGAGCTTCGACAGGATGAGCAGCGAGTTCAGCGGCGTGCGCAGCTCGTGGCTCATGTTGGCGAGGAATTCCGACTTGTACTTCGAGGTCAGAGACAGCTGCTCGGCTTTCTCCTCGATCGCCCGACGAGCCATGTCGATCTCGAAATTCTTGGCTTCGACCTGCCGCTTTTCGTTCTCGAGAAGCTGCGCTTTTTCCTGGAGCTCTTCGTTCGTCGCGTGGAGCTCTTCCTGCTTGCGGGTGAGTTCGGTCTGACGGGCCTGCAGTTCCTGGGTGAGGAGCTGCGATTCCTTGAGCAATTCCTCGGTCCGCATCGTCGCGGCGATCGTGTTGAGCACGATGCCGACCGTTTCCATGAGCTGGCTGAGGAAACTGTGGTGCGTCTCGTTGAATTCCTCGAACGAGGCCAATTCGATGACCGCCTTGACCTCGTCCTCGAAAAGGGCTGGCAGGATATTGATATTGGCGGGAGCGGCCGCGCCGAGGCCCGAACCAATCCGGATGAAGTCGCCGGGAACCCGGTCGAGCCGCATCGGCCGTTTGTCGGCGGCGGCCTGCCCTATTAGTCCCTCGCGCAGTTCGAAGCGTTCCTTGAGCTCCTTGCGGTTCTCCGCGCCGTAACTCGCGACGAGGTCGAGCGTCGGCCCCCCAGCGTCGTTGGCGCCGTTCTCGTTCGCCACATAGAACACGCCGTATTGCGCGTTCACCAGCGGCGCGAGTTCGCTCATGATGAGGTTTGAGATCGTGGTGAGGTCGCGCTCACCTTGCAGCATACGGCTGAAGCGGGCGAGATTGGTCTTCAGCCAGTCCTGTTCCGCGTTCTTGAGGGTCTGATCCTTCAGATTGCGGATCATCTCATTGATGTTGTCCTTCAGTGACGCCATTTCGCCCGACGCCTCGACCGAGATCGAACGCGTCAGGTCTCCTTTCGTCACCGCGGTCGCCACTTCGGCGATCGACCGGACTTGATTGGTCAGGTTCGCCGCGAGCTGATTCACGTTGTCCGTGAGGTCGCGCCACAGGCCGGCGGCCCCGGGCACGCGCGCCTGACCGCCGAGCCGGCCTTCGACACCCACTTCGCGCGCCATGTTGGTCACCTGGTCGCCAAAGGTGGACAGCGTCTCGATCATGCCATTGATCGTCTCGGCAAGCGCCGCGATCTCGCCCTTCGCATCGAAGGTCAGCTTGCGCTTGAGGTTCCCCTGCGCCACCGCGGTCACGACATCCGCAATGCCGCGCACCTGGTTGGTGAGGTTGGTCGCCATCAGATTGACGTTGTCGGTCAGGTCCTTCCAGGTGCCGCCGACGCCGCGCACTTGCGCTTGCCCGCCAAGCTTACCTTCGGTGCCCACCTCGCGCGCGACGCGCGTCACTTCGGAGGCGAAGGAATTCAGCTGGTCGACCATCGTGTTGATCGTGTTCTTCAGCTCGAGAATCTCGCCCTTCACGTCGACGGTGATCTTCTTGGAGAGGTCGCCGCGCGCCACGGCCGTAGTAACATCGGCGATGTTGCGGACCTGGCTGGTGAGGTTGTCGGCCATCAGGTTGACGTTGTCGGTGAGGTCCTTCCAGGTGCCGCCGACGCCGCGGACCTGGGCCTGCCCGCCCAGCTTGCCCTCGGTGCCGACCTCGCGCGCGACGCGCGTCACCTCCGACGCGAAGGAGTTGAGCTGGTCAACCATGGTGTTGATGGTGTTCTTCAGCTCGAGAATTTCGCCCTTCACGTCGACCGTTATCTTCTTCGACAGGTCTCCCGAGGCCACGGCTGTGGTAACTTCGGCGATGTTTCGGACCTGGCCGGTGAGGTTGTCAGCCATGGCGTTCACATTGTCGGTGAGATCCTTCCATGTGCCGCCCACGCCCTCGACCTGCGCCTGGCCGCCAAGGCGGCCCTCGGTGCCGACCTCGCGCGCGACGCGCGTCACTTCGGAGGCGAAAGAATTCAGCTGATCGACCATCGTGTTGATCGTATTCTTCAGCTCCAGAATCTCGCCTTTCACGTCGACCGTGATTTTCTTCGACAAGTCGCCGCGCGCGACCGCAGTGGTCACCTCGGCGATGTTACGGACCTGACCCGTCAGGTTGCGCGCCATGGCGTTCACATTGTCGGTCAAGTCCTTCCAGGTGCCGCCGACACCTTCGACCTGGGCCTGGCCGCCAAGACGCCCTTCGGTGCCGACCTCACGCGCCACGCGCGTAACTTCCGAGGCGAAGGAATTGAGCTGATCGACCATCGTGTTGATCGTGTTCTTCAGCTCTAGGATTTCCCCCCGCACTTCGACGGTGATCTTTTTCGACAGATCGCCGCGCGCAACCGCGGTTGTCACCTCGGCAATGTTGCGGACCTGGCCGGTGAGATTATCGGCCATAAGATTGACGTTATCGGTCAGTCCCTTCCAGGTTCCCGCGACGCCCGGCACCTGCGCCTGGCCGCCCAATTTGCCCTCGGTACCCACTTCGCGGGCGACGCGCGTCACCTCGGATGCGAAGGAATTGAGCTGGTCGACCATCGTATTGATCGTGTTCTTGAGCTCGAGAATCTCGCCCTTCACGTCGACCGTGATCTTCTTCGACAAGTCGCCCGAGGCCACCGCTGTCGTCACTTCGGCGATATTGCGCACCTGGCCGGTGAGGTTGGCCGCCATCAGATTGACGTTCTCGGTGAGGTCCGCCCAGGTGCCGCCGACGCCCGGCACCTGCGCCTGGCCGCCGAGCTTGCCCTCGGTGCCGACCTCGCGCGCCACGCGCGTCACTTCGGATGCAAAGCCGTTGAGCTGATCGACCATCGTGTTGATCGTGTTCTTGAGCGCGAGGATTTCGCCCTTCACGTCGACGGTGATCTTTTTGGAGAGATCACCGCGGGCAACGGCCGTCGTCACTTCGGCAATGTTGCGAACCTGCCCGGTGAGGTTCGCCGCCATCGAGTTCACGTTTTCGGTAAGATCCGCCCAGGTGCCGGCAACGCCAGGAACCTGCGCCTGGCCGCCGAGCTTGCCCTCGGTCCCGACCTCGCGTGCAACACGCGTCACTTCGGAAGCGAAGCCGTTGAGCTGATCGACCATGGTGTTGATGGTATTCTTGAGTTCGAGAATCTCGCCCTTCACGTCGACGGTGATCTTCTTCGACAGGTCACCGCGCGCAACGGCCGTCGTCACTTCGGCGATATTTCGGACCTGGCCGGTGAGGTTCGCCGCCATCGAGTTCACGTTGTCGGTGAGATCCTTCCAGGTGCCGGCAACGCCTTTCACCTGAGCCTGACCGCCCAGCTTTCCTTCGGTGCCCACCTCACGGGCGACGCGGGTGACTTCGGACGCAAAACTTGCGAGCTGCTCCACCATCGTATTGACGACCTTGCCGATGCGCAGGAATTCGCCGCGCAGCGGCCGGCCATCGATTTCCACGACCATGGCTTGTGACAAGTCGCCCTTGGCGACCGCGCCGATGACGCGCGCGACTTCCGTCGTCGGCTGCATCATGTCGTCGATGAGTTCGTTGATTGCGCGCAGTTTGGCATCCCAGCCGCCCGTGGCGCTGCGCACTTTGGCGCGATGGCCTATCTTGCCTTCCTTGCCGACCACGCGCGAGAGACGCTCGAATTCTTCTGTGATATCCTGGTTGAGGCCAACGACCTCGTTGAAGAGCGACGCGATCTCGCTATCGCAGTTCGGATCGTCCTCGGGCAAGCGGACGGAGAAGTCGCCGGCGCGCAATTTTCGCAGGGCAGCGATTAACTGCCGGCGTTCAAGGCCAAATTCGCCTGGCGCGGTGATCTGGTTCATTGATGCCCCCACTCTTGTCGAGCATTGCAGACGCAGCGCTCCCCGCGCCTAAAACGCGTTTCGCACCCGCCGGTTCCCTTCGACGTCGCATATCAGGATGGCCGGGGATCCGAGGGCGACGAACTGCGCCACTTTGCCATTCTCGCCTTGCCCGATGGCGCCAGGTAAGCCGAGAAACGACCGCCATCGCGAGCGCGAATAACCACGTGATCTCAAACTTGCTGGCGGGATGAACTTACCGGACCTGGAAACCGAACGAATGCTGCGCGGAACCGGTCCTCTATTTGCAGCGATCCTGAGTGGAGCGCCTTTACCTACGCCAATCCGGGACTTGACCAGCACATGCGCCAGCTCGGCGCCGCCGGCATGCCGGAACGCGCGTGCCGACGAAGCGCTGCCCTGCCACGGCCATGAATACACAAGGTTCGGCAGCGGCGGAGGCCGCGCAGCCATATAGGAGGCCACGCGTTTGAACCTTAAGGCGAGAGCTTAATCTGCTCCAGCCACCTGGGAGTTTTCATGCGCGCTGCACTCATTGCCCTGCCGCTTTGTCTGTCGCTCGTGGCCTGCAACATCGATCCGAGCGGCGGAGCCTCCCGGGAGGCCGAGAAGAAAAACGCACCATCGGCCTCCCTTCCCGCGCGTGCGGTAGATCCGCTTGCAGCGCATGACCCCGCGTCAGGCGGTGCGCTGGAGCCCACGCTCGCCGACGACAAGCCGCGCCCTTTGATGCAATTGCAGGTCGTGCTGGACCGGCTCGGATTCACGCCGGGCGTCGTCGATGGGAAGGAAGGCCAATCGACGCGCAATGCCATCGCAGGTTTCCAGGAAGCGCGGTCGCTACCGATTTCCGGCGAGCTGGACGATGCTACCCGCCAGGCTTTGGCCGGCTGGAACAACATTCCAGCCACGCGCCTGGTTACGATTCCGGCAGATTTCGCGGCAGGACCTTTCGTAACGCTTCCACACGATCCCGCAGCGCAGGCCAAGCTGCCCGCGCTCGGCTATCAGTCGCTCGATGAGAAGCTCGCCGAGCGCTTCCACACGACACCCGAAACGCTGCGTATGCTCAATCCCGCGCCGGCTAGCCCCGGAACATCGGGCGCTGCTGATACGAACGCAGCGGTATCGACGTTCCATTCTGGCCAACAGATCCGGTTGCCCAACGTTGGCGCTGACCGGATCGACGATGGCATGGTCCCAGACGCGCCTTGGCGCGACACTCTAGCTTCTCTTGGCGTCGGAACGGCTCAGCCACAGGCCGCGAAGATTGTCGTAAGCAAGTCTGAAGGTACGCTTAAGGCCTACGACGCTGCCGGCAAGCTGGTCGGGATGTACACAGCGACGATGGGCTCGCAGCACGACCCCCTGCCGATTGGTAAGTGGAAAGTCGTGGGCGTCGCGCGCAACCCGGATTTCGCATACGATCCGGCGCTGTTCTGGGACGGCTCCGACAATGCGGCCAAGCAGAAGCTTCCGCCCGGACCCAACGGTCCGGTGGGAGTCGCCTGGATCGACATCGACAAGAAGCACTACGGCATCCACGGCACGCCCGAACCCTCGACGATCGGGCAGGCCGAAAGCCATGGCTGCGTGCGGCTTACCAACTGGGATGTCGCGAGGCTGGCCCAGATGGTGAAGCCGGGTACCCAGGTCCTGTTCGAGACCTAGTATGCGGCGGGCCTGGCGATCACGAGGCCGAGCGGCCGGCATCGGCGTAACACTCGCCGCCGCGGCCGCCTTCGTTGTCGCGGCACACTGGTTTCAGCAGTCCAGCGTTCCTCCCGAAGCGCCGAGCCAGCAGCCTTCCGAGCTAATGCTCAAGGCCGCTCCGGGCCATCGCGCAACTGATCCCGCGCAGGAGGCAGAGGCAGGTCTGATCATTCCTGTGGCGGGAGTGCGGCCAGCAGATCTGGTCGACACATTCGCTCAGGCCCGGGCGGACGGAGGAAGACAACACGACGCGATCGATATCCTGGCGCCGCGTGGAACTCCCGTGATCGCGGCAGCGTCTGGCACGGTCGAGAAGCTGTTTCTTTCGAAAGACGGCGGAAACACGGTCTACATACGATCGCCCGATGGCCGTACGCTCTTCTATTACGCCCATCTCGAAAACTATGCGCCAGACCTAACCGAAGGATCCAGGATTGCCCAAGGTGCGCCGATCGGCACGGTGGGTTCCACCGGGAACGCGGATCCCACAGCACCTCATCTGCACTTTGCGATCTGGTCAACCGCGCCGGAACGCAAATGGTGGGAAGAGGCGCTAGCGCTTAATCCCTATCCCTTGCTTGCCCGGCCGCCGAAAAAAATCAGCGCCGCGCCCCCGCGGATCAACGTTATTGCGCGGGCGTCACACCCGGTGCGGGTGTCGCCGTGACGGTCGCGGTCGGACCGGGCACGACCACAGTTTGCGTAGGACCAGGCACAGGAACGACGACAGTTTGGGTTTGACCGGAAACGGGCACTGCAACAGGCACGACGGTGGTCGTAGTTGCTTCCGTCGCGGCGCCCGGAGGATAGGTGGTCTCCTGTTTGCACCCTGCGAGTGCGAGGAGTGATCCCAGTCCAACACCCGTAAGCTTCAAGATCATGCGCATTATCTTGCCTTTATTGGGCGAGTGAAGGTGGCATCAGACGCCCCGCCGCCCGGTCACAAGCTGATAAACGATCACGACCACGGCTATCACCAGGAGAAGATGGGTCAGGCCGCCTCCCACATGGAATGCCACAAATCCCAGCGCCCATAGAATGAGGAGGATGACTGCAATCGTCCAAAGCATCTGCTTGCCTTTCTCCAACCGCCACCGACTGCGAACCCTATGCGAAGCGGTTGGTTCCAAGGACCCAACCGCATTGTGAAAAAGCAATGAAGCTGAACTGGCTACTTTCGGGTTTCGAAAATCGCCCACTGCTCGAAAAGCACGGCGGAAGCGGTCATTTGAGGAACGCCAATGGATCGAATGTTTACGACTATCGCCAGCAGATGCGCGCACGCCATGGGGCAACCTGCGGCTTTCATCTTCTCTACTTTGCTGGTCGTCTTGTGGGCAGCGGCGGGTCCGGTCTTTCATTATTCAGACACTTGGCAATTGGTCGTGAACACGGCAACGACGGTCCTTACATTCTTGGCGGTATTTCTCATTCAAAACAGCCAGAACCGCGATGGCGCCGCAATCCAGGCGAAGCTCGACGAGATCCTTCGTTCTCTCGACAAAGCTCGCGATCAGTTTGTGGGAATCGAGCATCTGACCGACGCGCAGATTTGCGAGATCAGGGATGCCCTGGAGACGGACATCAAGAACGCCAATGCAAACGGAGCCTCAGCGGACGCATCGGTCGAGCAATTGCTCGACCGCCACTGAGCGGCGTGTTCGAACGCTCGTCCAGGGAGTTGATCAATGGGCTACAAGATGGGCCAACCGGTACACGTCAAATCCTTGGGCACCGCCGCTCGCGTCATGCGGATCGATGGAAAACGCGTCCTTTGTAAAATTCTTAGCACGCGCGCGGAAGAATGGTTTCCCGCATCGGATATAAAGGCAGTTCCTAATCGGAAGCTGTAGATCGACCAATTATACCGAACGAGGGGGTTGCCGGGGTTTTCCGACTTCAGCGGCTCTGGGATCAAATACGTAATCCAGTCTCCATCCACTTCGGCCTGCCGCGCGAGCTGAACCTCCGCTTGTCTGAGGTCTGCGACGCGCCGGCGCTCTGGGCAAGGTTGATACCGTACCATCTCACTCACTTGGCATGTTCGAACGCCAAGCTGAACGTATGGCCGGTTTGAAGGAGCTTGTCCGGGTTTGCCGAATGTCCGCAAAGTCGGCGGTCGTGACCCATCGAGCGACGGACCTAGTACGAAATGTTGATCTCCACATCGGCTGGATTGACTCCAGCGAGAAATGCGATGCGCTCCTTCGAAACACGAATTTCTTGGTGAAGCCGGAGTGAGTTTACCTGGTCCCGTTCTTCAGCCTGCGCGTCGAGCGCCTGATCCATTCCGAACGGCCGCGCGATCAACGTCTCGATATGTTCACGATAAGGTTTGTTCGCTTTGCGCTCGGTCCGTTCCCAATGCCAGATCGTTACTCTGCTCACGCCGAGCAAAGCTGCCACTTGCTCAGCGGTCAGGCGATTGGCTTTCCGCCACGCCCGGAGGCGTTCTCCTAACGAAAGCATTAACATCCTCGAGCACCCTTTCACCTCAACTTACGGAACATTAATTTAGAAGTCGTGATGAATCTCCGTGGCGCGCAGCCAGCGGTCCGTTTGGCGGTGTAATGCGGAGGGGGTATCAATCAGGCATCAAAATGGGTCGCACCCGCGTGGCTCTGCGTCTCGCATTGTGTACCGCTTACCGTCCAATCTGCCCTGTAAGAGCCTCGACTCGCTCGCTTGGCATTTATGCGCCAAGTGATTGGGGAATTTTGATGCTATTCAAACCGACGGACGACGGTTGGAGTGCCACGCTGCGCCCAATCGAACTCCTGACCCACTTTCCGAACGCATTCACCTAAGGTCCTAGTAGCCCACCGGAACCGGATAAATAGAATTGTCATCCCAGCCATCAGCTTGGACTGAAGGCCTCAACAAATGTGCTCCTAACTGTCTCGGTTCGGCACAGTGCGACGAAGCGATTGAGTTAGGACTTGTTGGTCAAAATTAACTAAATTAACAATCGTTTAATCAGGGCGAGTCGCGGGGTGCGGGGGCGCTTAGGATGCCAGGTTGTTAGCTAGCAGCGGCTTGAGCCCTGCTGGAGCCAATCGGTGCCCTTCGTTTCACGCGTCGGCTCGCACTCTGGCGAGAACAAAGTGGGTTTCAGAAAATTTGACGTTGGCTTGCCAACGGTCGGACCCTCTCTGCGTAGTTTCGCGGAGGGATCGGGCGTGGCTGGGGATTGCTGCCAAGGCACTTGGCGAGCGAAAGGGAAATGGCAGATGGCTACAGTTTCAACGGGCGGACCGGCCAAGGACGACACCTATACCTTTCTCGAAGATAGCTCGCTGTTTCTCAGCTATTATAACACGCAGACATATGTTCTCACGCTCGACGTGATTGCTAACGACGGGGGCAACAGCAGCACCATCGTCTACTCGGTAGACGATGGTAACGGAAACCTGACCAAGGCAGATCAAGATCTTGCGGTAAGCGATGTGGGCGGGACGTGGGAGGCGACCGCATCTGGGAATTCGATCCAAATCGTTGATAACAAGGTTCAGTTCAAACTCTCCGGAGGGCGTGACATCAACTCGCTCAGCGCCGGCGAAGTTTTGACTGACCAGTTCGTTTACGCAATCAGACAATCGAACGGAAATATCAGCCAATCGAAGGTGATGATCACGCTCACCGGCACGAACGACGCACCAGTGGTGAAGGCGATCGCACAAACCAATTTGAGCGAGCAGACCAATAACGCGCCGCTGACATCCAACATCGCGATCTCCTTTACCGACGCTGATCTCAATGATGTTGGTCACACAGCAAGCATAACATCATTCTCCAAAAGCGGCGTAACAGCGGGGCTCGGCCTCACCGATGCTCAACTTCAGGCGCTTATCACGCTCAGCTCGGTCACGAAGGCCTCCGGTTCCTCGACGGGCTCACTCAACGCCGCCTTTTCAGCAGGTTCTAGTGCGTTCGATTATTTGGCTGCCGGACAAAAGCTGACGCTGAATTACACCGTGACGATAGACGATCACGATGGCGGTGTCGGCAGTAAGACATTCGCAATTGAGATCACGGGCACCAACGACGCGGCGACTGTGAATGCCATCGCGCAGACCAACTTTATCGAGCAAACTGATAGCACTGCCCTAACCGCGAATATCGGCGTGACCTTCACCGACGTGGACCTCGCGGATGTTGGTCACACAGCAAGCATAACGGGGGTCACCAGGAGTGGCATCACCGGAGGTTTGTTGCTGTCCGACGCTCAGCTGCAAGCCCTCATTACGCCCGGGATCGTCACCAAGGCGGCCGGTTCGTCCGCCGGGTCCGTGAACCTTGCGGTCTCGGCCCCGTCAAATGCCTTCGACTATCTCGCGACCGGCGAAAAGCTCACCCTGACCTACAACGTGGCGATCGATGATCATGACGGTGGTATCGGCTCCAAGTCATTTGTAGTCGAAATCACGGGCACGAACGACGCGCCGATTCTTAATTCGATTGCCCAAACAAACCTCAACGAACCGACCAATACCCTGCCCTTGACGGCGAATATCGGTGTTACGTTCTCAGACGTCGACGTGAATGATGTCGGACACACTGCCAGCATCACCGGTTTCTCGAAGAGCGGCGTGACGACAGGTCTCGCCTTGAACGACGCTCAGTTGCAGTCGTTGATAACCTTGGGAACGGTTACCAAGAATGCAGGATCCACGACTGGGTCAGTGAATGCTGCGTTTTCAGCAGGATCGAGCGCTTTCGATTACTTGGCTGCAGGTCAGAAGCTCACGCTGGTCTACACCGTCACTGTAGACGATCATGATGGTGGAACGAACACCAAGAATTTCGTTATCGAAATCAACGGCACCAACGATGTGCCGGTGATCGGCGGGGTTTCGACCGGCTCGGTCCAAGAGGATGTCGCGGTCTCAAGCGGCAACCTCACGACCGGCGGCATGCTTACCATCAGTGATGTCGACCAAGGCCAATCCTCTTTCGTCCCGCAGACCAACGCGGGCGGCGTTTATGGTCACTTCACTTTGGCATCTAATGGCGCTTGGACCTATGTCGCCAACAATAGCCAAACTGCGATACAGCGGCTTGGGGCGGCCCAGTCGATTACCGACAGTTTCACGGCTTTTTCCAGCGATGGCACCGCCAACCAGACCATCACTATCGTCATTCACGGCACCAACGACGCGGCGGTGATCACCGGCGATACCAGCGGCACGGCCGTCGAGGCCGGCGGGGTCGCCAACGGCACCGCGGGCAGCAACGCCACCGGCGATCTCAACTCGACCGACGTCGACAACCCCGCCGATGCCTGGACGGTGGTTTCGACCGCCACCGCCGGCACCAACGGCTATGGCTCCTACACCATCGACGCCACCGGCCACTGGACCTATGCGGTCGACAACGCCAACGCCGCGGTGCAGGCGCTCAACGCCGGCGACACGCTGACCGATACCTTCTCGGTCACCACCGTCGACGGGACCGCGCAGCTCGTCACCGTGACCATCGATGGCACCAACGACGCGGCGGTGATCACCGGCGATACCAGCGGCACGGCCGTCGAGGCCGGCGGGGTCGCCAACGGCACCGCGGGCAGCAACGCCACCGGCGATCTCAACTCGACCGACGTCGACAACCCCGCCGATGCCTGGACGGTGGTTTCGACCGCCACCGCCGGCACCAACGGCTATGGCTCCTACACCATCGACGCCACCGGCCACTGGACCTATGCGGTCGACAACGCCAACGCCGCGGTGCAGGCGCTCAACGCCGGCGACACGCTGACCGATACCTTCTCGGTCACCACCGTCGACGGGACCGCGCAGCTCGTCACCGTGACCATCGATGGCACCAACGACGCGGCGGTGATCACCGGCGATACCAGCGGCACGGCCGTCGAGGCCGGCGGGGTCGCCAACGGCACCGCGGGCAGCAACGCCACCGGCGATCTCAACTCGACCGACGTCGACAACCCCGCCGATGCCTGGACGGTGGTTTCGACCGCCACCGCCGGCACCAACGGCTATGGCTCCTACACCATCGACGCCACCGGCCACTGGACCTATGCGGTCGACAACGCCAACGCCGCGGTGCAGGCGCTCAACGCCGGCGACACGCTGACCGATACCTTCTCGGTCACCACCGTCGACGGGACCGCGCAGCTCGTCACCGTGACCATCGATGGCACCAACGACGCGGCGGTGATCACCGGCGATACCAGCGGCACGGCCGTCGAGGCCGGCGGGGTCGCCAACGGCACCGCGGGCAGCAACGCCACCGGCGATCTCAACTCGACCGACGTCGACAACCCCGCCGATGCCTGGACGGTGGTTTCGACCGCCACCGCCGGCACCAACGGCTATGGCTCCTACACCATCGACGCCACCGGCCACTGGACCTATGCGGTCGACAACGCCAACGCCGCGGTGCAGGCGCTCAACGCCGGCGACACGCTGACCGATACCTTCTCGGTCACCACCGTCGACGGGACCGCGCAGCTCGTCACCGTGACCATCGATGGCACCAACGACGCGGCGGTGATCACCGGCGATACCAGCGGCACGGCCGTCGAGGCCGGCGGGGTCGCCAACGGCACCGCGGGCAGCAACGCCACCGGCGATCTCAACTCGACCGACGTCGACAACCCCGCCGATGCCTGGACGGTGGTTTCGACCGCCACCGCCGGCACCAACGGCTATGGCTCCTACACCATCGACGCCACCGGCCACTGGACCTATGCGGTCGACAACGCCAACGCCGCGGTGCAGGCGCTCAACGCCGGCGACACGCTGACCGATACCTTCTCGGTCACCACCGTCGACGGGACCGCGCAGCTCGTCACCGTGACCATCGATGGCACCAACGACGCGGCGGTGATCACCGGCGATACCAGCGGCACGGCCGTCGAGGCCGGCGGGGTCGCCAACGGCACCGCGGGCAGCAACGCCACCGGCGATCTCAACTCGACCGACGTCGACAACCCCGCCGATGCCTGGACGGTGGTTTCGACCGCCACCGCCGGCACCAACGGCTATGGCTCCTACACCATCGACGCCACCGGCCACTGGACCTATGCGGTCGACAACGCCAACGCCGCGGTGCAGGCGCTCAACGCCGGCGACACGCTGACCGATACCTTCTCGGTCACCACCGTCGACGGGACCGCGCAGCTCGTCACCGTGACCATCGATGGCACCAACGACGCGGCGGTGATCACCGGCGATACCAGCGGCACGGCCGTCGAGGCCGGCGGGGTCGCCAACGGCACCGCGGGCAGCAACGCCACCGGCGATCTCAACTCGACCGACGTCGACAACCCCGCCGATGCCTGGACGGTGGTTTCGACCGCCACCGCCGGCACCAACGGCTATGGCTCCTACACCATCGACGCCACCGGCCACTGGACCTATGCGGTCGACAACGCCAACGCCGCGGTCCAGGCGCTCAACGCCGGCGACACGCTGACCGATACCTTCTCGGTCACCACCGTCGACGGGACCGCGCAGCTCGTCACCGTGACCATCGATGGCACCAACGACGCGGCGGTGATCACCGGCGATACCAGCGGCACGGCCGTCGAGGCCGGCGGGGTCGCCAACGGCACCGCGGGCAGCAACGCCACCGGCGATCTCAACTCGACCGACGTCGACAACCCCGCCGATGCCTGGACGGTGGTTTCGACCGCCACCGCCGGCACCAACGGCTATGGCTCCTACACCATCGACGCCACCGGCCACTGGACCTATGCGGTCGACAACGCCAACGCCGCGGTGCAGGCGCTCAACGCCGGCGACACGCTGACCGATACCTTCTCGGTCACCACCGTCGACGGGACCGCGCAGCTCGTCACCGTGACCATCGATGGCACCAACGACGCGGCGGTGATCACCGGCGATACCAGCGGCACGGCCGTCGAGGCCGGCGGGGTCGCCAACGGCACCGCGGGCAGCAACGCCACCGGCGATCTCAACTCGACCGACGTCGACAACCCCGCCGATGCCTGGACGGTGGTTTCGACCGCCACCGCCGGCACCAACGGCTATGGCTCCTACACCATCGACGCCACCGGCCACTGGACCTATGCGGTCGACAACGCCAACGCCGCGGTGCAGGCGCTCAACGCCGGCGACACGCTGACCGATACCTTCTCGGTCACCACCGTCGACGGGACCGCGCAGCTCGTCACCGTGACCATCGATGGCACCAACGACGCGGCGGTGATCACCGGCGATACCAGCGGCACGGCCGTCGAGGCCGGCGGGGTCGCCAACGGCACCGCGGGCAGCAACGCCACCGGCGATCTCAACTCGACCGACGTCGACAACCCCGCCGATGCCTGGACGGTGGTTTCGACCGCCACCGCCGGCACCAACGGCTATGGCTCCTACACCATCGACGCCACCGGCCACTGGACCTATGCGGTCGACAACGCCAACGCCGCGGTGCAGGCGCTCAACGCCGGCGACACGCTGACCGATACCTTCTCGGTCACCACCGTCGACGGGACCGCGCAGCTCGTCACCGTGACCATCGATGGCACCAACGACGCGGCGGTGATCACCGGCGATACCAGCGGCACGGCCGTCGAGGCCGGCGGGGTCGCCAACGGCACCGCGGGCAGCAACGCCACCGGCGATCTCAACTCGACCGACGTCGACAACCCCGCCGATGCCTGGACGGTGGTTTCGACCGCCACCGCCGGCACCAACGGCTATGGCTCCTACACCATCGACGCCACCGGCCACTGGACCTATGCGGTCGACAACGCCAACGCCGCGGTGCAGGCGCTCAACGCCGGCGACACGCTGACCGATACCTTCTCGGTCACCACCGTCGACGGGACCGCGCAGCTCGTCACCGTGACCATCGATGGCACCAACGACGCGGCGGTGATCACCGGCGATACCAGCGGCACGGCCGTCGAGGCCGGCGGGGTCGCCAACGGCACCGCGGGCAGCAACGCCACCGGCGATCTCAACTCGACCGACGTCGACAACCCCGCCGATGCCTGGACGGTGGTTTCGACCGCCACCGCCGGCACCAACGGCTATGGCTCCTACACCATCGACGCCACCGGCCACTGGACCTATGCGGTCGACAACGCCAACGCCGCGGTGCAGGCGCTCAACGCCGGCGACACGCTGACCGATACCTTCTCGGTCACCACCGTCGACGGGACCGCGCAGCTCGTCACCGTGACCATCGATGGCACCAACGACGCGGCGGTGATCACCGGCGATACCAGCGGCACGGCCGTCGAGGCCGGCGGGGTCGCCAACGGCACCGCGGGCAGCAACGCCACCGGCGATCTCAACTCGACCGACGTCGACAACCCCGCCGATGCCTGGACGGTGGTTTCGACCGCCACCGCCGGCACCAACGGCTATGGCTCCTACACCATCGACGCCACCGGCCACTGGACCTATGCGGTCGACAACGCCAACGCCGCGGTGCAGGCGCTCAACGCCGGCGACACGCTGACCGATACCTTCTCGGTCACCACCGTCGACGGGACCGCGCAGCTCGTCACCGTGACCATCGATGGCACCAACGACGCGGCGGTGATCACCGGCGATACCAGCGGCACGGCCGTCGAGGCCGGCGGGGTCGCCAACGGCACCGCGGGCAGCAACGCCACCGGCGATCTCAACTCGACCGACGTCGACAACCCCGCCGATGCCTGGACGGTGGTTTCGACCGCCACCGCCGGCACCAACGGCTATGGCTCCTACACCATCGACGCCACCGGCCACTGGACCTATGCGGTCGACAACGCCAACGCCGCGGTGCAGGCGCTCAACGCCGGCGACACGCTGACCGATACCTTCTCGGTCACCACCGTCGACGGGACCGCGCAGCTCGTCACCGTGACCATCGATGGCACCAACGACGCGGCGGTGATCACCGGCGATACCAGCGGCACGGCCGTCGAGGCCGGCGGGGTCGCCAACGGCACCGCGGGCAGCAACGCCACCGGCGATCTCAACTCGACCGACGTCGACAACCCCGCCGATGCCTGGACGGTGGTTTCGACCGCCACCGCCGGCACCAACGGCTATGGCTCCTACACCATCGACGCCACCGGCCACTGGACCTATGCGGTCGACAACGCCAACGCCGCGGTCCAGGCGCTCAACTCAGGGCAGACGCTGACCGACACCTTCGCGGTCACGACCATCGACGGCACCAGCAAAACGGTTAGCGTCATTATTAACGGCGCAAATGATGCTGCCGTCATATCAGGTAGTTCCGCAGGCTCGGTGATCGAAGCGGGCGGCATCGGGAACGCCTCACCCGGCACGCCGACGGCCACCGGTACGCTGACAGACACCGACGTCGACAACACGCCCAATACCTTCACTGCTGTCGCAGCTGGAGCTGCAACGCTAGGTGGATACGGCACCTACCAGATGAACGCCGGAGGGACCTGGACCTACACGCTCAACAACAACAATGGCACGGTCCAGGCGCTCAACTCAGGGCAGACGCTGACCGACACCTTCGCGGTCACGACCATCGACGGCACCAACAAAACGGTTAGCGTCATTATTAACGGCGCAAATGATGCTGCCGTCATATCAGGTAGTTCCGCAGGCTCGGTGATCGAAGCGGGCGGCATCGGGAACGCCTCACCCGGCACACCGACGGCCACCGGTACGCTGACAGACACCGACGTCGACAACACGCCCAATACCTTCACTGCTGTCGCAGCTGGAGCTGCAACGCTAGGTGGATACGGCACCTACCAGATGAACGCCGGAGGGACCTGGACCTACACGCTCAACAACAACAATGGCACGGTCCAGGCGCTCAACTCAGGGCAGACGCTGACCGACACCTTCGCGGTCACGACCATCGACGGCACCAACAAAACGGTTAGCGTCATTATCAACGGCGCAAATGATGCAGCCGTCATATCGGGTGCCGCTACAGCTAATCTCACGGAGAGCAACGCGATCCAGTCCACCAGCGGCACACTTAACGTTACCGATGTAGACAGTTCGGCTACCTTCGTGCCTCAAACAAACGCGACAGGCAACAACGGTTACGGCAAGTTCAGCATCAACTCTGCCGGCGCTTGGACTTATACGATGAATACAGCCCATGACGAGTTCGCGGGCGGCACCACCTACACAGACTCTATAACGGTCGCGACCGCAGACGGCACGACGAAGGTCCTAACCGTGAATATCTTGGGAACGATCGACGCTGTTGCGACGGTCACGTCGCTTAGCTCCGATACCGGGGCTTCCGCGAGCGATTTTGTAACGACCTCGACCTCGCAGACGGTCAGTGGGAATTACACAGGAGCTCTTCAAACGGGCGAGAAAATCCAGGTAAGCGCCAATGGCACCACGTGGATCGATGCGGTAGCAAATGGGGTAAGCTGGTCAGCCAGTGGCGTCACGTTGTCACCAGGAACGGGTACATTGTCGGTGCGCACGATCGATGCCGCCAACAATACCATCGCAGGCACGGGGCATAGTTACACTCTTGATAATTCCGCGCCGCAATTTCTCGACAATCTCAGTTCCAGCGGGGCCGCAGGCAACCAATTCGCATTTGTTATGACGAAGTCTGGCAACAACTTCACCTTCAGGGTGACTGGCTCTGATAATGTTGGCATCAGTTCCGTTAATATTTTCAATCAAACCACCGGCACATCTCTGGGATCCGCTTCCTTAAGCGGAGGAGTATACTCCCTTACGGTCGGCAACATTGTCAACAATGGTCAGACCTTTATCGCGACAATCGTTGATGCCGCAGGAAACACCGCCACCAAGAGCGGAACAGTGTCCTCAAATTCCTTCGCCATTGCTCCGGCTGGCATCGCTGGCTCACCAATCAACCTCGGGCTTCAGATCGACGAACATACTGGCCAGTCCGTCACGATAACGATCGCCAATCTTGCGGCGGATTGGATACTGAACGGCGGCATACACAACGCCGACAGCACCTGGACGATCGTCACCACGGATCCGTCCGCGGTGACAGTCACTACGCCAGCAACATTCGCAGGCGCCGAACTGCTGGAGGTCACTATGACCTGGACCGACGCTCAGGGAGTCCTTCAAACAGCCTTTGTGGCGGACAATGTCGAGGCCTATGCCCCAGGGAACCCGATCTTCGCGCTGTCCGGAGACGACAATCTGACCGGCTCTGTCGGAGCAGACCTGTTCGTTATCGCACAGCCAATCGGAACCGATAGGCTCTTCACGTTCGATGCCGCCCAAGACAGGATCGATCTCGTCGCCTTCGCGGGATTCGCCAGCTTCGCTGACGTTGCGGTCCACCTCGCCAATGACAGTGCCGGGAATGCCGTGCTCGAGCTCGGTAATGGTCAACGCATTGTATTTGAGGGTGTCGATGCGGCCGCACTCGGTGCGGAGAACTTCATCTTCAATGAACTGCCGGCAGTCACCAACGCAGGTACGATCGCTATCGGCGACGGAGCAAGCCTACCTCTGAGTGGGTTGATCGAGAACAGCGGGACAATCGCCCTCCAATCCAGCGGCGCAGGAGCTCGGCTCGAGCTGATCCAGCACGGCATTACGCTGCTGGGCGGTGGCCACGTCACGCTTTCCGACCATTCTGGGAACGTCATTGCCGGGACACTCGACAGCGTGACCCTGAACAACGTCGACAATACAATCTCCGGCGCGGGCGAGATCGGTGTCCTCACCCTCAGCAATGCGGGTGCGATCGTCGCCGATGGATCGCATGCGCTGGTCATCGACACCGGTGCTCATACGATCGTCAACTCCGGCACCTTGAGTGCTATCGGTGCGGGCGGACTCGCCATAGGCAGCAGTGTCGAGAACAGCGGCGTTATCGCCATCGACAACAGCAGTTTGGCACTGACCGGATCGTTGACTGGACACGGCACGCTATCGCTCGACGGCCATGCAGTAGCAAACATTACGGGTACCGTTACCAACGCCATCACGCTCGCCGCCGATGCCGAGGTTTTGCTCGGTTTCGGCGACGCGGGACACATAACCGGTTCGATCACAGGCTTCGACCATAACGACGAGATCGACTTCCTTAATCTTGATTTCAATGAGGGAAGCTCGGTCACCTATCTTTCCAATGCAGAGGGTACCGGTGGCGAGCTGCATATCAGCAATGGAACCCAAACAGCCGACTTGGTCTTTTCCGGCAGTTACGACGCCAGCCTCTTCCATCTCGCGGCGGACACCGATGGTAGCCTGCTTCTGCTATATGGCAACCAAGTCGCGCTCGGCTGAAGCAGCAGCCGCGTAGACGACCTCTCGTCATTTTGATGACGAGGGGTCGTCTAGATTATCTCGGTCCGCCATCTAGCAAACTTCTGGGTGCCATTAACGCCGGCACTTCGATGACTTTAATCTCGCACAGTGGGGATAAATTTCCGTTTGGTTTCAAGGATTGCAAAATCACCCTCGAACGGCGGCATCTCGGCGGCGGGTCCGACAGGCGAATGATGCCCTACTCGAAATCGATTGCAGCATTCTGTGATCGGCCATTCCGGCCATCGGAGATATGCCATGGGACATTCAGACCTTGACCCCGCCGTGCACGATCGGCGTCCTTGGAATGCTGGAAAGAATCTTGGGCCCAAGCGCCCACTGAAACCTAGAGATATCTGGGCAATCCGGTTCTATCTCGACGAACATCGTCGGCTTCGCGACCGGGCCCTGTTTGATTTGGCGATCGACAGCAAACTTCGTGGCTGCGACTTGGTCAAAATCAAGATCGGCGATGTTGTGAGTGGCGGAAGCATTCGAACGCGCTCGACCATCATCCAGCAAAAGACTGGCAGACCTGTGCAGTTCGAAATCATGACGGAAGCTCGGAAGAGCCTTACCGCATGGCTCGCTCGGCGTCGCGGCACCATCTTTGCCTTACTATTCCCTAGCCGTGTGGATTACCTGGGTCATCTGAGCACAAGGCAATATGCCCGGTTCGTAGATGAGTGGGTTTCGACGGTTGGCTTGGATCGCTACGAGTACGGCACGCACTCGCTGCGCCGAACGAAAGCTTCCCTGATCTACAAAGCGACCGGAAATCTGCGAGCCGTGCAAATACTACTCGGCCACACCAATATCGAAAACACGGTTAGATATCTTGGAGTGGATATCGACGACGCACTGACCTTGTCCGAGAGAACGGACATCTGAACGATCGCCGGCTCTCCGTTCCAAACGGAGAGCCGGTACAGGCCCATGAACGATCGGCAGCTGTCAGGGATCCAATTTGGACCGCAGAAGGACCGCTACGTCGGCGGCAGCTGCCAGAAGCCCCTAACAGAAGGCAAATTCAATTCCTGAGCAGCGGATGCTTCAGAGAACGACAGCGCCAACCGGCATTATCGACCGCGCGGAGGCGATCTGCCTCAGCCGCCAGCCTCTGCCCTCTCTCAAGACCAGTTGCCTCTGCAGCCATCTCATCAAGCCGCTTGGCGCGTGCCTCACGTTCGGTCATCCTCAGAGTAATGCACAAGTTTATCCACAAGTCGAGAACTTGCAGCGCGCCGTCACACAGTGATCGCTTGGCCTGAATTCTCCGCAATTATCACGCGGTCGCAATGCGAGAGAATTCGCCGCCCCGCAGGCTAAGTTGATCGAGTACCCAGAATATCGTCGTTCGCGTTCGCGGGATGACCCCGCAACCGTGCGATCGCGGCGTCGAGCGCGGGCGGATCCCAACCGAGAATTCCCGCGAGCGCATTGAGCTGATCGAGAGACAGGCCGCGCTGCCGGGCAAATCTCTTGAGCTTGCCTGGCGTCCCGTTGTTGGTTCTGCGAAGCATGGTGTGTTCCTCCCTCGCTGAGTCTCTAGAGTTTTTGAAGGCGGCCCGTACCTTGCGGACAAGGCGGCCTTTGACCAGATCCCGCGTGAGCGTCAGCGCCCGAGCTTCGCCTTAAGCTCGTCAATCATCTTCGACGCTTCCGCCTTGCTGATGGCACTGGAAGGCGGCTCGACCTCTGCTTCCTCACACAGCGTGGTGAGGTAAGACGCCTGCGCACCGGTGATGGGATCGTCACCGGACACCCACTCGTCCGGGTCTTTCTCGGTATTGGAGCCGGGGTGCTCGTCCAGTTTCGGGTTGTGCAGTTGATCGGTCACTGCGCTTTCCTTTCAAGTTCTCTGTTCGTTCTTAGAACGGCATAGTGTTAGAAGCGTTCCCAGTGCTTGATTTTCAATGCCAGGCGCTACGTAGCGCGAAGGAGCGGCGGAATGTGATAATCGCTATACCATTCCCGGTAACTCACCCTGGCGCGCTTGCGTCATGATTGGATGGATGGTTTCGAGGATCCGATCCGAGTCCTGGGACGGCGACTACGTCGGCGATTAACGCTGGAGGTCGCCGCCCGCGACCATGGCGCTCGGTTGAATATCTGCACAGATGAGGATTTTCAGCGCTGGCGGCGTCATTTCAGAGCTGGCGCCCTGAAGCCGGCATCACTTTCGACATGCCTTGACCTTACCCCCGCTACGGCGGGGGTTTTCTTGGTTCGCCATCGTCCAGCACCGTTGGCAGTTCCAAGCGGGAGGAACATCCTGAACTTGGCCCCTCTTCGGCGATTTTCTCCGCGACCGGGATCCTCTCAATTCGTGTCGGCGTTATCAGTTGTGCGGCATAGGTGAGCTAATGACTTTCATCACGGGTCAGACCGTCCGGATCATCGAACACAATCGGTTGGCGCGCATCGTTCGCGTGGATGGAGCTCGGGCGCTCTGCAGGTGTGTGGCAACACGCTCGGAAGCGTGGTTTGCTACAACCGACCTCAGGCCAGAACAACCTGGTACAAACGAGCGATAGCTCGACAGCTGTCAGCGACACTATCGCGTAGCGTCGAAGCGTGTATGCCCGTCTTCACAGGAGAAAACATGAACCAGCGCAGGCGATTGAGCTTACAAGAACGGGACGAAGCTGCCGCCGAGGCGCTCACCCAGAACCCAGGCCGGCGCGTTCACGTCCAAGAATGGACAGACCCCGACGGTAAAGCGATCATCGTCATGATCCAGGAGCAGTAGCTTCAGCCGACGAATATCGACGCTGGCGCCAATCCAACTGCAGGTCGTACGGGCTTCGATAGTTTGGGCAGCTTGTCAGCGGATGTCATCTTTGCCCACAACAATACGGCTCGGCAAAATTTACGCTGCATTGAGAAGCGGGTGGCGCAAGTGAAACTCGGTCGCCTCCTGGAATGCCACTCCGGCGCGTATGAGGGTTGCCTCGGCAAGCCAGGGACCAGCGAGTTGTATGCCGAGTGGCAGGCCGGACGGACCGAAACCCGCCGGAAGGCTGATCGTCGGCGAGCCGGATAGGTTGAACGGCGTCGTGAAGCGCATGAGGTCCATGTCCATGGGCGCCCTGCCCTGTGCCATCGGCTCCATGGCTTCCCATGTCGGCAGCGGCTTGCCGAGGCCGGGGATCAACAGCACATCGAGCTCGCCGAATAGTGCGCGCAGCCTACCGCGATAACGCTCGCGCAGCATATGACCGCGCGCCACATCTACACCACGAACCTGCGCCACCGCCTCCAGTGTGCCACGCAGCCACGCACCGTAGCGGTCAGCTTGCGCCGGAAAATACGCCTCGTGGGCCAGGGCCAGCTCCGCGCCGAATAGTGTCCGACTATCCGCCATCTCATCGTCGTTCCACGGGAACGTCACTTCACGTACCTTCATGCCCCACCGTTCGAGCGTGGTGCGGGCATGCTCCAGCGAGGCGACAATCTCGGGCGCCATTCCGCGGGCGGCGAAATTCCAATCGATACCCAGTGTCAGACCATTCACACCGCCATCCATCTGCGCCAGATAGTCGGGCACGGGCTCGCGAAGTGTAGTCGTGTCCTTGGGATCCCAGCCTGCAATCGCCTGCAGTATTGCCGCGGCATCCGCTGCCGACCGTGCCATCGGACCCAAGTGATCGAGACTTTCGGCAATGTGGATCAGCCCGTGCCGGCTGACCCTGCCCCAGGTCGGCTTGATGCCTGTGAGATTGTTGGCTGCGGAGGGCATGCGGATCGAGCCGCCCGTGTCGGAGCCGATCGCGCCGAAGCAGAATCCCGCCGCCACCGCCACGCCCGAACCGCTAGACGATACGCCGGTCCAGTGCTCGGCGCTCCAGGGGTTCACCGGCCGCGCGAAAACAGGGTGATGATTGAACGTGGCGCCTTCGGTCATGTGAAGCTTGGCGATGATCACCGCGCCCGCGTGCTTTAGCCGTGCAACGACCGTGGCATCTTCTTCGGGTCGGAAATCGCGCAGCAATTCCATCCCGCCCGTCGTTGGCAGGCCCTTGGTCCAGAGCAGGTCCTTGATGCCAATCGGAATGCCGTGCAGTGCCCCGCGCCAGTGACCACCGGCGATCTCAGCATCGGCCTGTCTGGCCTGCTCCATCGCTTCGTCCGCGAGGACCATCAGCGTGCTGTGCAAGATGGGGTCATAGCCATCGATGCGGCTCAGCAGCTCCGCTGTGACCGCTGCCGAACTCACTTCACCGCGGCGAATTCGATCGGACACCGAGAGCAGGCTTTCGTAGTGTATTTCCATGATCTCTCCCGCGGGCCCGACAGATCCAACAATCTAGGTACGGAGATCGACAAAACACCATTTGAAATTTGACGGCAGCGACTGCGGATCTTGCGAGACTATCGTCGAATGCCAGTCACAGGCGGCAATCTAGGCGGGTTTTGTCGGAGAGCTTGTCGCTCACTCGCCCTTAAGTATGGGTCGAACTGGCACATAAAATCGGTTTGGTGCCAAGTGCTTGAAGGCGCATAGTCTGAGCGCGGCGAGGAGTCGCCGCGCTGCGGGATCTCTCCCTCAGCCTGCAGCGAGCTGGAGAGGACTGGGCGGCAATGCCGCCCAGTCTTTCTAAGAGGCAGCGCTAACAGACAAGTGAAGCGCGCGCGCTCTTCAACGGTCGTTTTTTGACGAAACGATTGCCGGACACTGCTTCAATCTCGTAGGTTGCCAAGGACCGGGTAATCGACTTGACGCCAACAGCGGCTCAGCAGATCGGCATCGACAAGATAGATGGCGTAGGAACGGTGGTGGTCGCGCCGATATTGGCACCTAGCGGCTCATCTTCCTCGAATCAGTAGGACCTAGTCGGCGGTCGCCAGAAAGCTGTCAGCGGAATGACCCTCACAGCGCGCGAGCAAGTCAATTCAGCCAGTGACCGAGCTATCCAATGGCATCTTAGTAACGGTGTAACAGGGTAGAAGAGCTCCCGTAATAGGTGAACGGGATCGATGCGGTTCACCAGGACGACCGTCCGGGAGCCAAGCCAGCTTTCGCGACTTGTGCCTATATCGTCGGAGGAAAACCGGTATGCTCGAACATCTGCCCCGCTGGCTAGGCTCGCTACTGAAGTCGGTACGGGCCGGCCATGCCAAACTCACCATTGTTGAGGAAAACATTGCTCCGGGGGAGCTTACCCTTGAGCTGTCGAGCCCGGCCTTCGCGAGCGGTGCACGCCTTCCCGTGCGCTTCACGGCCGACGGCGAAGGCTTGTCGCCCCCTCTTGTCTGGCACGGCGCGCCTGAAGGCACGGCGGCTCTTGCGCTCCTGGTCGAAGATGCTGACGCGCCGCTGCCGAGCCCGCTGGTCCACGCCTTGGTCTGGAACCTGCCGGTGGACAGCACAGGGCTTGCCGAGGGCGCGATTGTCGCCGATGGTCCCGAGGGCGAGGCGCGTGCCGACGGCAGCAACGTGGGACGCAACAGCTTCATGTTCGAAGGCTGGCTTCCGCCTGACCCGCCACCGGGGCACGGTGCCCATGACTACGTTTTCCAACTCTTCGCGCTGTCGGAACGGGTCGACGTCCTCAGCAATCCCGGCCGCTCTGAGTTTGCACGCGCCATCAAAGGCCGTGTGCTCGCCGCTGGCTTGCTCGTCGGCACTTATTCGCGCGGCGAGCCGTCCTCCGAAGGTAAGATCGGCGCAATGGTGCGACCCGCAAACGCTTGAACTGTGTAAATTCACTGGTCAATGGCCGCAAAGTCGTGGTCGCATGGCAACGGCATCCCCGAACCTTGGGAACCAGTCGTACAATCCAATGGAAACCAACGACCGTGAAGTCCGTTGTCCCTATCGCCGGGGGCAACCCTAGAGGTCAAAATGACGAAGAGGATGTTATTGGCAGGCATCGCGCTCGCAGTTTCGGGCGTCGCCTTTCCCGCAATCGCTTCTGCTCAGGCCGCGCCTGAAGAAATCGTGGTCACGGGCAATTATGGAAGGGTGAGCGACAGTATCCGCACTCTTTCCCAGTCAGTCAGCTATGCAGATCTCGATCTCAGCACCAAGGCCGGCCGCGACGAGATGCAGCATCGGTTGAAGCTCACCGCGCGGTTCCTCTGCGACAAGCTCGGCGAGAACTCTGCTGGAGACTCCCTCGCGCCATCTTGCCGGGATGCCGCCGTTCAGGATGCGAACAAGCGCCTCGGCACGATCGAAGCCTCGTTCGCGCCGCGCGGTACGACCTGGGTCGCGCCGCCGGCATGGCCGGCGCCTTACCCAGTCGATTGGCGCACGCGATATCCGTAAACTAACCATTGCGGGATCGTCGTCACGCCGCCCCACGCACGTAACTGCGGGGCGGCGGACTATCATAGCCGCAATCGATTTCTTGCGTCCTGACGGGGAATATCCGCTCCGCCCACGCTTCATTCCTCACCGACCGGATAGCGGGAACTCAGGAGATCATTTGCCGTTAGGGCTTCGACCGCAGGCGCTATCCCTCAGCGAGGCGGTCTGCCGATGCATCCCGGTCTGTGCCAATGGCATGGTCGACCGTCATGCATCGGCACCGGGCAGTATCAAGTCAGGGAAAACGCAGCGTGAGAGCAACAGATTTCGGATCGCGATTAACCGACCGGGAGCTTCAGATTCTTGAAGCGATCGCAGATGGGTGGTCGGCCAAAGAGACCGCGCGGATTCTGGGGATCACGCCGCGCACCGTCGAATGCCACATCGATGCCGTTCGTATGAAGCTTCGGGCGCGAAACCGAACGCATGCCATCGCAATCGCTTTGGCCCGCGAGTTGCTGCCATCTCGTATCCTGCATCGAGCGGCGGCATGACCTTGCGCGTCGGAGCCTGGTTGGCTCGCGATGTTAGAGATTCCGATCGACGCAAGCGTCCGCGGCGCGTTACGGATTTGTCCATCGCGACTCCGCACGGCCGTTGTCCCCAAGATCGATCGACGCAGTGAGATCGAATGTGAAGGTCTGCGACGCACGTTTCCCCGAACTAGCCGTGGCAAGACGAGATCTGACCTCGCTCGTCGGCGAAAATCCTACTTTCTCCAGGACATGAGCCGAGGACTTGTCGCCGGGAATATGGCTGGCAATTACGCGCTGGTGGCCCAGAGTGCGGGCCATGCTCAGCACGGCGCTTATTGCTTCGCTCGCGTACCCATGGCCGTGGTGCGCCTTGATGATCCAGTACCCCAGCCCGATTTCGTCGCCATCGCGGCCGAGGCCGATCCCGCCGATGAGCTCTCCGCCGTTTATCTTCGGCAAGGTGATGAAGAAGTGCGGGAGGCGCTTGTCGCTCGGCCTTTCGATGAAGCGCTGGGCATCTTCTGCCGTCAGCGGCCAAGGCAGACCGCTCGCATTGGCTGCAAGCGGAGCCTCGTTGATGAGGGTCAGCATTTCCTGCCGATCTTCAGGCCAGCAAGGTCTCAGGAACAAACGTGCGGTGCGAATGAACATTGCGCAGGCTCCCCTCCCCGGCCCGACTCTGCAACGCGGGCCGTTTACACCTGCCTGAGTTCTCGAGCCATTCGCGACCCATCAATCAAGCGAGGCCAAGAGGAAAACAGGCACCTCGATAATGCCAGCAATCGGACGCCCGTAAAGCCTCTTATGCAGGGCATCTAGCAGACCGGGAACTCGCGGGCTGGGTCTACCGTATCGGTCAAATTTCGATCCGTATCAGGCCCCCCCATCGGCGAACGCCTTGCGCACGGATGTGCGCTGCATGAGACGATCATAGGAACGCCCCAACCGGTCGGACGCGTCGCGAACCCCAGTGAAACAATCCCTCGCAGGTGAAAATATGTGGACCAATTCTCCGCGCTTCGATGGCCGCGCAGCTGGAACGCTGTCCCTTTCCGCCGAGATGAGGATGCAGCCTCCCATCGAATGGAGACCTGCCTTGACGGACGGTGAGACCAAGGTCGTGATTTCCCAGCTGTCACGCCGGGTTACACTCGAGGGCGTGACCGTCGACGTCCAGATTTATAGGTTCGAGGACGAGGATGAATGGGTGCTGGTCGTCGCCAACGAGAGCGGCAGTTCCAAGGTCTGGGACGAGGTATTTCCAAGCGACATAGAAGCCATGGCGGCTTTCCAAATCGTCGTCGCAGAAGAAGGCCTGTCCGCCTTCCTCGAACAAGGAAACTCAGGAACGCTGCACTAGGCTCTCTTACCGCTCGCCGCTAGCCGGGCGAGCCCGGCGGCAGGTCTATTGAAAAGCGGCCACGGGCCCGCCGAGCTCCAGGGCAGACGCGCGCAGGACGAAAAGCGGCATGCCCGCCTTGCTCACACTGATCCTCCAGTCCCGTGCCGACCAGAACTCGTCGGTCCCATTGCTGATCATGTCGCCGAAAATGCGGGTCAGTTCCTTTTTGGCCGCCGCAACGCTCGGCAGCTCCATTTCATACTTGTGAGGTGCCTTGCCGTCGTCGATCGTGATGCTGAAGATTTCCATGGCCGGTCAATGCGGCACATGGGATTTGGTTTCCAGCAGCGGTCGCCCATCGCCGGGCCGCGACGTGGCAATTGAGCGCCAAAAGTCCGGAGCGCTGCAAGGGGCCATCATCGCCTATTCCAGCTCAACGCGGTGGCAAACATGCTGAACGCGTAAGCGTGCCCAAGCGCTTCGCGTTCTCACGCGACGGTTGGAAGCTGCTGCCCACGCTTGCGCTCGGCCCAAGCGGCCCTGAAACGGCACCGATGAGCCCGCGAAACGTTCGACAATTATGCCCGATCCAATTTCCATCGATATCCCACATAGTCTGGGCCGCGACGCGGCCCGCGCGAAGCTCGACCACGGCATCGGCCAGATCGCGGGGGTCATACCGGGGGGCTCGCTGACGTCTCATCGCTGGCAAGGCGATACGCTCTTTTTCGAAATCGAAGCCATGGGTCAACGCGTGGCCGCGCAGATCGAGGTTTTCGAAACGCGGATCCATGCCTTGGTGGACTTGCCGCCCCTTGCCGCCCTATTCGCCGAAAAGATCAAAGGGAAGCTCGCCTCGGTCGGCACAAAACTGCTTCGCTAGACGCCCGGCGCGGCAACAGGATCAGCGGCGCAGCGCCTGGGTCACGAAGTCACAGCCCAGTTTTATTCCCATGGGATCTACGCTGTGACCAAGGTTCGCAGATACATGCGTGGTTACCTCGATTCCGAGCTGCTTGAGCTCACGCTCGGCCGTGTGCAACGCGGCCACCGGCACCACAGGATCCTGCGAGCCGTGCACCAGAAGTACCGGGGGTTTCGAGACCAGTTCTGCTCGAAGTTCCGCCGCACCTGTCAGCATGCCCGAATAGCCAACGACCGCGGCGACCTGCGCCTGCCGGCGCAAGCCGACGTGGAGCGCCATCATCGTTCCCTGGCTGAAACCCACGATGGCCAGGTCTGCATCGGTCAGATCATATTGCGCGAGCTTTCGGTCGATGAAGCGGTCGATCGCGGGAGCCGCTTCACGCGCACCGCGGGCGAGCGCTTGCGGCGAGAGTTCGGAAAGGCCCCACCACTGATACCCCGCGCCAAAAGCGCATCGCTGGGGCGCATGGGGTGCGAGAAAAAGCACGTCGGGAACCGCCTGCTGCCAGGTCGGCGCCAGGGAGATCATATCGCTACCGCTTGAGCCGAAGCCATGCAGCAAGAGGACGATTTGACGGGGCGCATTGCCTGAGCGCGGCTGCAGGCTGGCGCCATTCACGATCTTCAAATGATTGCCCTCACGTTCCGCAAAATGTGGCTCTCACGCGCTCGTGCTCGAGCGGCGGGTCTTGAAAAGCGGCATGCTCCGGTTGATCGTCGAATGGCCGCGAAAGCACGCCGCACAGGATCTGAAAGGTCGCGAAGTCGCCCTTCTCTGCATCCGAGATGACCTCCTCGATGCGGTGGTTGCGCGGGATGTAGGCAGGATTGACCGCATCCATGTCGTGCTTGATCTCGGCCGCGCTCCGCTTTTCGAGGACAAGGCGCGCCCGCCAGGTCCCGAACAGAGCATCGGCAGCCGTTGGGTCCGCGAACAGCTCGCGCACCGGCTCTTCCCCCGCGCCTGGTTCCACAGCCCCCGAGAGCCGCCGAAAGAACAGGGTGTAATCGACGAGATTTCGCTGCAGGTCGGCGAGCACCGTCTCAACCAGCTGCGCGTCGTCCTCGCGAGCCTCAACGATGCCAAGCTTGCGAAGCAGTCCCGAGACACGTGCTTTGGCAAAGCGGGGCACGAACTTCGCGAGTTCCTCTTCCGCTATGGCGATCGCGTCATTTTCATCGTCGGCCAGCAGCGGCAGCAGCGTTTCTGCAAAGCGCGTGAGGTCCCAAAGGCCGATCTGCGGCTGATTGCCGAAGGCATAGCGTCCGTGTTGGTCGATCGAGCTGAACACAGTTGATGGATCGTACCGGTCCAGGAAAGCGCAGGGACCGTAGTCGATCGTCTCGCCGGCGACAGACATATTGTCGGTGTTCATGACGCCGTGAATGAAACCGACGAGCATCCAGCGGGCGATCAGATCCGCCTGGGCCTCCACCACCTGCGCGAGCAGCGCAGCGTAGGGCCGATCCGCGTGAGCCGCCCCAGGGTAGTGCCGTTCGATCACATGGTCTGCGAGTATGCGGAGTGCATCGACGTCCTGGCGCGCGGCAAAGAACTGAAAGGTCCCCACCCGGATATGGCTCGCCGCCACGCGGACCAACACGGCCCCCGGAAGCGGCCGATCGCGCTGGACGTGGTCTCCGGTCACGATCGCTGCGAGCGAGCGCGTGGTCGGGATGCCAAGCGCCGCCATGGCTTCGCTGACGAGGTACTCGCGCAGGACAGAGCCCAGCGCCGCTCTTCCGTCGCCCCTGCGGGAGTAAGGCGTTCGACCGGCGCCCTTGAGCTGGACGTCTCTGCGACGCCCCTCACGGTCGATCATCTCTCCGAGCAGGATGGCGCGGCCGTCGCCGAGCTGCGGCACGAAATTTCCGAACTGGTGCCCAGCGTAGGCTGTCGCGATGGGCTCAGAGCCGGGCGCAATCACGCGGCCCGAAAGAAAATCGAGACCCTCCGGGTCTTGCAGCCAGTCGGGATCGATCCCGAGCTGAAGGGCCAGGTCACGGTTGAGCGCGATCAGCGAAGGTGAAGTTGGCTGGGCGGGATCGACGCGCGCAAAGAAACGGTCGGGCAGCTTGGCGTAGGAATTGTCGAAAAGGAGGCTGTTCACTCTGGTCCTTCGGCTCACAGCCCCGAAACTAGGGGCAAGCACCCCATATAGGGTGCCGCCTCACTGCGGAAAGCCTGAGCCAAGATCATAAGATCGTACCGCAGCGGTTCGGCACTCAACGCGCTCGAGGTCGATATGAGAAGTGGCACCTTGATTGATTTCTGCGCGCGCTTCGGGCGGCGGCCGTATCTTCCTGCGGCGGACCAGCGCTCACCAACTCTGCAAATGCTCCCCCGGTCCAAACCCATCCCGAAGGTAACAGGGAGCGACAAGCGGGCTTTCGATGTCGGCTTTTCCGGCGTCAATCATTGAGCGGCGACGGCAACCGCGTGCCCGTCTCCAAACGTCTGAACGTGCCGCATTTCCTAGAATACCGGTTGCCGCGATTAGGGAATGCAGATCAATGAATCGTACGATGCGCGCCCTCGTCGAGAAAAATGGACATACCTTCTTCTTCTGACGCTTGAAACGCCGCGAGCGCTGCGACCTCGGTAACGAACTGGTGGTTCCATAATGTCGCCATTCCATCTTCGGATATGAACTCGAGGGCCCATGTCGGCTCATGTTTGTGCCGAAAGATGCGCACTTCCACGGTCACACCGTCGAGCGTGAGGCAGCTCGAAAGAGCAGAGTGAACGATTTCGGCTTCCTTGTCCGTCACTGGCTATCTCCGCTCGAGTTTAACTACAATCGTCCGCCCGGAGATCCGTTCCGGACGGGATGATCACCCAACTGAGCGCGGAGACATAGCGAGAGCGGCGGGCAGACCTGAAGATGTACCGGCCCCTTGCCGTTCAGCGAAAGATCTCGATGTGTGGGCCACGTGCTTAGGCCGCGAGGGTTTCGAGCAGAACCTGGACCCGTTCCAGCCGCGCTTCTTCGGGTATAGTTTCGGACAGTAGAAGCCTGCCGTTTTTTAGGGCGAGGCCCGCAAGGCTGGCATTGCCGGCGAAGTCGAGGCGCAGGGTCAGCGCGATCGCGGCAGGGCCCGCATCGACACGTGCCACCCGGGCCGCGCGCGCAGACGGACGAAGCTTCGCGTGTTCGAGGAGCACCTGGGCTTGGGCCGGCAAGGGTCCGAAGCGATCGGCCAGTTCGTCCTCGAACGCGTCGAGCCCCGCCTCGTCGTCTATCCGGGCCAGCCGGACATAAAGCGCGAGCCGCAGATCGGCCTCGGGCACCCAGCTGTCCGGGATGGCTCCGCACGAACCGATATTGAGCTCGGGCGTCCAGCGCTCGACGTCCTCGCCGCGCGCCCGCTGCAGCGCCGTCCCGAGCAGGTGTTGGTAGAGGTCGATGCCGATCAGCTTGACGTGGCCGGCCTGGGTCTCGCCGAGCAGATCGCCGGCGCCGCGCATGTCGAGATCCTGCGCGGCGATATCGAAGCCGGCGCCAAGGCGGTCGAAGGCCGCGAGCGTGCGCAGCCGCTTCAGCGTTCGTTCGGCGATCGCGTTCTCGGCCTGGGTCAGAAGAATGACTTGCCCGCGCCGATTACCGCGCCCGACGCGGCCGCGCAGCTGGTGCAATTGGGCGAGGCCGAAGCGGTCGGCACGCCAGACGATCATGGTATTGGCACGTGGGACGTCGAGCCCGGCCTCGATTATGTTGGTAGCGAGCAGGATATCGCCCTCCCCGTCGGCAAACCCGACCATAACGCTGTCGATGTCGCTCGCCGCCATCTTGCCGTGCGCCTCAACGATTGTGAGATCCGGAACAATGCGCGCAAGCTTCTCGGCCAGCGAGGCCATGTCCTCGATGCGAGGCACGACGATGAAGCTCTGCCCGCCGCGGCCCTTTTCTCGCAGCAGCGCGGTTCGGATGCGCAGGTCGTCGAATTGGTCCAGGCTCGTACGGATCGGTTGGCGGCGCGCCGGCGGTGTGGCTATTATCGAGATTTGCTGGAGACCGACGAGCGCCATTTGCAGCGTGCGCGGGATCGGCGTCGCGCTCAGCGTCAGCAGATGCATCTCGCCTGTGCCCCGCAGCTTCGCCTTGTCGGCGGCGCCAAAACGCTGTTCCTCGTCGATTACCACCAGACCCAGCTTGGCGTAGGACACGTCCTTGGTCATCACCGCGCCGGTACCGATGACGATCTGGATTGACCCATCGGCAAGGCCAGCTTTCGCCGCCTTTTTCTCGGCGGCGCTCGACAGCCGTGACAAGCCCGCGACGATGATGCCCGACGCGGCGAAGCGCCGCTTGAAGCTCTCGAGATGCTGGCGAACGAGAACGGTTGTGGGCGCGGCGACCACCACCTGGTAGCCTGCCAGTGCAGCAAGCGCGGCAGCGCGCAGCGCTACCTCGGTCTTGCCGTACCCGACGTCGCCGACGATCAACCGGTCCATAGGTTTGCCCGATGCAAGATCGTCGCGCACGGCGGCGATCGCCCGCGCCTGATCGGCAGTCTCGTTGAACGGAAATCCGCCGGCGAATTTCTCATAGGCGGCGGGATCTGGATCGAGCACGGGCGCGGTGAGCTTAGCTCGTGCTTCGGCCAGCGCTGTTAGGCCTCGCGCACTTTCAGCGATAGCCTGGTCGATCTGGGCCCGCCGCTTCTGCCAGGATGAGCCATCTAGCTTGTCGAGCCGGACTGCATCGGCGTCGGCGCCGTAGCGCCAGATCAGGTCGGCGTCGTCGATCGCAACCAGGCGCCGCGCGCCCCCGGCATATTCCAGCGCGATCATTTCGCCACCATCGCCGGTCTCGCCGCCGGACGTTGATATTGTGGCCGGCGCCGGCTCGAGCCCTGCGATCAGCCCGATGCCATGATCCTCGTGTATGACGACGTCGCCGATCCGCATTTCCCCTCCCTGAGCCCAGGGATTGACGGCGGCTTCTGCGATGTCGCCCACGATTGCGCGGCTGCCGAGAACGTCAGCGGCAGCGATAACAACATGGCGCTCATCGACGTATCCAGCATCTGCGGGCATCTCGATCGCCCCCGCCTGCCCCGACGCAAGTTCCTCGGCTTGCCGCCAATCGGAGATGATCGCGATTTCGCAGCAAAGCCGCTTGGCTACGCGCGAGCGAAGAAAGCGCAGGTCACGTTGGCTTCCGGCCAGCACCAGGCTGCGATTGCCGTCCAGCAGCGGCCGCGCAAATCGGGTCAGTGCGGTAAGCGGTGAGCGCACCTGCGCAAAGTTCGGCACCCGCTGGTACGAGGCTTCAAGGCTCAGCTGCCGCCACGGTTCGAGTGCCATGCTCCAGGCGGTGTCATCGATCGCCTCCACCCTGTCGGCGCGTCCACATGCTGCGTCGGTGGCGAGTTGAAGGAACCGCCGCCGGCGGGCATCGGCGCTGTTCGAATAAATGATCGTTACTGGCGCGAGATGCGCCAGGATCGCTACTCTCTCAGGGCAGCACGGCGCTGCCGCGCGCCCGATCTCCAGGCTGTTCAGGTCGACCACACTGCGCTGGGTCGCGGGATCGTAGCTGCGGATCGCCGCAATGCTATCCTCGGAAAACTCGATGCGCGCCGGCAGACCGGCGTCGGCCGGGAAGATGTCGATCACATCACCGCGCACCGCTATCTCCCCCGGCTCGTCGACCCGGTCGTCGGCGTAATAACCGATTTCTTCGAGCGTGGTCGCCAACTGCGCGGCTACAATCTGGTCCCCGACAACGAGACGCGGCGGCATAGAGTCGAAGGCTTCCGGCGGCGGATAGCGCTGCGCTGCGGCTTCGCCGCTCAGGATGAGCGCCAGACCGGGCCGAACGGATTCCCGCTGAGCCAGTCGCAATTCGTGCAACGCGGCTACCCGGGCACCGACGTTGGCTGGCGATGCCGGAGCGATATCGCCCGGCAGGGCGTCGCTTGAAGGCATGAACAGCACCGGATGATCGGGTCGCAGCGCCGCCAGAGCGGCAGCGAGCGCGGCGGCATGTTGATCGTCGTCAGCCAGATATACGAGATCGCTCTCGCCCAGCAGAGCGGCGAGACGGGTTGCTGTCCAGGTGATGGTCATGCGGCCATCGCTGCCGCGGGCCAATCGCCTGTCTCGAGCGCGGCCAATGCCTCGAACTTGGGCCGCTCCATCCGCAGAATGAGCCGGTCACAACCAAATTCGAGCTGGTCTCGCGGTACGGCGCGCAGCGTCTCGTCGAAACCGCCGATTCCACCGGACGACACGACAACATAGCTGACACCGCCAGACCCGCATTCGATTAAGGCTTCGATAGCCTGGCCGACCGGTTTGCCCGCATCGTCAACGACCGGCATGCCGGCAATACCGGTGGCAGTGAACAAGGTCGGCACCGCCGCGCGGCGACTGGCCTCGGTCGCTGCTTTGCCGCCGTCTTCATAAGCGCGCTGACGCCCAAGCCAGCGCCAAATCCCGACCAGATTGACCAGTGTCAGAAAGGCGTTGGTTGCGAGCAAATTGGTCTGGTCGGTTCCCAGGCCGACCAGCGACCAGCAGATCGACCCCAGCGTAAACACGACGAAGCCCCAGCCGGTAACGCGCGCGCCGAGGTTGGCGGCGGTCATCATGGCAGCTATCGTCGTCGCGATCGGCGCGACCCATCCTGCGATCGATTCCATTACCTTCTCTCCCCGAGCAGACAGAAATGTTCCCATGTCGCGGCGGTGCGGGCGACGAGGCTAAGCGAGCTAAATGCGGTTCTCGCGCGACCGCTCCGACACTTGTCGCTCCGCCGTCGCCGCCGCGGAAATCAGGCTTTCTCCGGTTTTGGCCGCGGCATCCGGGGTCATGGTGACGGCCACACCGTCCGGACCGTCCAAGATGACCAAACCCTGTTCTGCGCTGGCGTATCCGGGTTCGGTCTGCGGCTGCGGCACTGAAGGTGATTCCATCACGGGACCTTTGCAAGGAAGGGCTGAGCATCGCGCGGGCCTGCGTCGATGTAGAGATAGTCGGGGTTGAACTGTCCGCGCGCGATCAACCGTTCAGGATCCAGGATCTCGACGAGTGACGAGCGGAACACGCAGAGGCGCTCCTCGCGCAAATGCCGCATGACTCGGTTCACGTGAACGTTCGTCAGGCCGCAGATTTCCGCGATATCGTTCTGCGTCAGGCCCAGCGCAAACCGGCGTCCGTCGCTGAGCCCGGCCGAAGCAAGGCGGGCGTTGGTTTCGCACAGGAAATGGGCCACTCGCCCCACTCCATCGAGACGGCCGAGCCGAAATAGCCATGCACGATGAATGGCCGCGTCGATGAGTGTCGCGAACCAGAGCTTGCGCGCTAGCTCGGGCAGCTCGCTTGTGATCGTGTCTAGCTTTTGGTGAGGCACGATGGCGACAGTTGCGGCGGTCATCGTCGCGACGTCGTGATCGAGCACCTTCAGCGGATAGGCATGAAGGTCGACGAAGTCGCCCGGCACGTGCACGGCGACGAGCTGCCGCAGTCCGTTGCGATCATCAATATAGCGCGACATGAAGCCCTCGAGCAGCAGCGTGCTCGTAAGCAAATGCTCACCCGCGCGCACGAGCGTGGAGCGCGGCTCAAGCGTTCGGACGTCGCTGATTGCGGCTTCGAGGCGAGCGCGTTCTTCGGGATCAAGGCGGACCCCGCGTTTGTCTCTGAGGAAGCGTTCAGTGAACATGGCCAGGCGATAACGGGCGACCAGCGTGCTCGTTGCTTGCCGCCCCGTGAAATCGTCTTGATCGAAGTTAATTTTCAAAATCGCGCGCAACCCCGCTGACGGGGCCGGGTTACCGAATGGACATAGCCACTGCTCTTGGCGTGGCGGCCGTTCGCCGGCAACACCGAGAGCTTTGCATTCTCGCCGTCCCACCCACCGACAAGGATCATGCACGATGGCCAAGAAGCCCGCATCGCTCGATAAGTCCGCCAAGTCCCCCAAGGCGCCGGCACCTGCTGACATTGGCGGCGCCGATATCGGCGCCGAATCCCCGCAGAAGGCATCACGGGTCCCGGCCAATGCGGAAATCACCTTTGCCTATGGCGAAGCCCAGGCAGACGGAGGGGAAACCCATCAGGTCGCCGGGGGAGACGTTGCCACGCTCACTACCCAGCAGGGGATGCCGGTTGCCGACGACCAGAACAGCCTTAAACAAGGTACGCGCGGTCCAACGTTGCTCGAGGATTTCCATTTCCGCGAGAAGATGTTCCACTTCGACCATGAGCGGATTCCCGAGCGCGTCGTCCATGCTCGCGGTTACGCGGCGCACGGCTTTTTCGAACTGACAGACAGCCTTTCAGACGTCAGCCGCGCTGACGTATTCCAGCGTGTCGGAGAGCGCACTCCCGCCTTCGTCCGCTTCTCGACGGTCGCCGGTAACAAGGGCTCGTTCGATCTTGCCCGTGACGTGCGCGGCTTCGCGGTCAAGCTTTACACGCAGGAAGGCAACTGGGACCTCGTCGGCAACAATATCCCGGTGTTCTTCATCCAGGACGCGATCAAGTTTCCCGATCTCGTCCATTCGGTGAAGCCCGCGCCTGACCGTGAATTTCCGCAGGCCCAATCTGCGCATGACAACTTCTGGGACTTCATCAGCCTTACGCCCGAGAGCTTCCACATGGTCATGTGGCAGATGTCCGACCGGACCATTCCGCGCTCGTTCCGGACTATGGAGGGCTTCGGCGTCCACACGTTCCGGCTGCTCGATGCCGCGGGCAAGTCAACTTTCGTCAAGTTTCACTGGAAGCCCAAGCAGGGCCTGCAGTCGGTCGTCTGGAACGAAGCCGTGAAGATCAACGGCGCCGATCCCGACTTCCACCGCCGCGATCTATGGGACGCGATCAACTCCGGCGACTTTCCCGAGTGGGAACTGGGCGTGCAGTTGTTCGACGATGCCTTCGCTGACAGCTTCGATTTCGACGTGCTGGATGCGACCAAGCTGATCCCTGAGGAACTGGTGCCGGTCCGCGTGGTCGGCCGGCTCGTGCTCGATCGCGTCGTCGACAATTTCTTCGCCGAGACCGAGCAAGTCGCGTTCTGCACCCAGAACGTGCCGCCAGGCATCGACTTCTCGAACGACCCTCTGCTCCAGGGCCGTAACTTCTCTTACCTCGACACCCAGATAAAGCGGCTCGGGAGCCCCAACTTCACTCACATCCCGATCAATGCGCCGAAATGCCCGATGGCCCATTTCCAGCAGGACGGGCACATGGCAATGCACAATCCCAAGGGCCGGGCGAACTATGAGCCCAACAGCTGGGGTCCAACGCAGGGCGGGCCGCGTGAGGACCCGGTGCGCGGTTTCACCAGCTTCGCCGAAGTCGCTGAGGGTCCCAAGCAGCGCGTGCGTTCAGAAACGTTCGCCGACCATTATAGCCAGGCGCGCCAGTTCTTCGTCAGCCAGACGCCGATCGAGCAGAAGCATATCGGCGATGCGCTGGTGTTCGAGCTGTCAAAGGTGGAGCGGCCCGACATCCGCTCACGCGTCGTCTCTCACCTCCGCAATGTCGACACTGCGCTTGCAACCACCGTCGCGGACGGCCTCGGCCTTGCCATGCCCGACGCGGCGGTCGCGGCCCGCGAGCCGATCACCGACCTGCCGGCTTCCGACAAGCTCAGCATCGTCAAGAACGGCCCCGACAGTTTCAAGGGGCGCAAGCTGGGCATCCTGCTCAGCGATGGCGCTGATGCCGCACTGTTCAAGGCGCTGCTCAAGGCAGTGGACGGCGAAGGCGCGGTCTACGAAGTCATCGCGCCCAAGATCGCGGGCGCGACCTTGTCGGACGGGACGACCGTGGCAGCGAAACACAAGATCGACGGCGGCCCCTCGGTCCTATTCGATGCGGTGGCATTGCTGGTCTCCGCCGAGGGTGCCAAGCTGCTCTCCCGTGATGCCGCGGCCAAGGATTTCGTCACCGACGCTTTCGCGCATTGCAAATACATTGCAATCAGCGCCGAGGCCCAGGCGATTTTCGTTGCCGCGGGTATAGCCGACGATCTCGACGAAGCCTGTCTCCTACTCGCGACGGCGGCGGACGCGCCAGCGTTTATCGAGGCGGCACGGGCGTTGCGCTTCTGGCCGCGGGAACTCGCCGTCGATCTCGACGCGCATCCCCAGACCTGAGCTAACGACGAAGCGGTGTCTGCCGGGCCAGATCGTTACGGATCGTGGTCGCGGCGACACCGCCTTCGCCCATGGCGTGGCTGATCTGGTCGAGGCCGAGCACGACGTCTCCAGCTGCATAGAGACCTGGCACGTTGGTGCGCTGATGTGCATCTACGGTCAGGCAGCCTTCTTCCGACCGCGCGGCGCCGAGCTGGCCGGCCAGCTCGGATCGGATATCCGAACCGAGCGCAGGATAGAGGCTGTCGAATTGGACTGCGTGGTCCTTGAGATCGAGCACGACCTTCTGGCCATCCAGCCGAATGGCCTCGCAGCCCGCGGCGAGGCCGACCCCTGCGTCAGTCAGCGTCTCCCGCTGCTCGGGAGTGAGACTATGATCGCATCTCGGCGCAACCAGCGTAACATCCGCGGTATAGGTGCGCAGGAACAGCGCTTCATCGCAGCCGCGCTGCCCGGTCCCCATCACGGCAACACGCTTGTCAGTAACCTCGTAGCCGTCGCAGATCGGGCAATAGCGCAGCTGGCCGCTAGCCAAGGCCTGCGAATGCGTGCGTTCGTCGATCATCGGCGGACGGCGATTGACGACGCCGGTGGCCAGGAGGACAGTACGGGCGCGGAAGGTCGATGCATCGCCGAACGTCGCGACGAAATCTTGCTCGTGCTGTGACAGGGCTTCGACCGTCGCTTCGATCATGCTTGCCCCGTAGAGATCTGCCTGTCGGCGCATCCGCGCCAGCAGGTCGGGCCCGGATATCCCGTCGGGAAATCCGGCATGGTTGCGCGTGAGCGGGATGAGCTTCGCACGGCTCCGGCCCGCATCGACGACCGCTACGGCCAGGTGGAAGCGAGCGAGATAGATCGCCGCGGTGAGCCCCGCCGGCCCCCCACCGATGATAAGGCAATCAGTTTGCCTGTCGTCATTCGTGCTTGCAGGGTCGTTTGCCGAGGACATGGGCACGATCTATAACCTACCCATGGCCCGGTGTCGCCGATTACGCTCCGATCTGAGCCATCAGCTCGGCCTTACGCGCCGCGAGCTGCTCGCCGAGTGCTTTCAGGTCGAGCTCGCTGTCGCGGCTCTCGGGGAACATCTCGTTCTCCTCCTCGCCGACATGATGGTCGATGTATTCGCCAAGCACCGTAACCTTGGCATCGAATAGCCGGTCGCTTGCCTTCATCGCCTGAATCTCGGCAATCAGCTGCTTGGCGCTGGCATGCTCGACTTCGGCCTCGTCGAGCAGATCGTCGTCATCGATCGCAGCGCGCGTGGCAGGGTAATAAATCTCTTCGATCTGCGCATGAACCGTCAGCGCCAGGCAGATCTTGTCGGCCAGCGCCTGCTTCTCGGCCTCGTCGTCCAGATCTTCATACAGACTGAAGAAGGTCTTCACTTCCTTGTGATCGTCCTTGAGCAGCTTGATCGCATCGACGGGCTTGCTTGCGGCGCGCTCGGTCCTGCGAGCCGTTTTGGATGCGGGCTTCGCTTTCGCACTCTTGGTCGGTGCGCTCGACTTAGTAGCTGCCATAGTAGATCTCCGATGTCTGGGGTATTGGTCAACCTAACAACCCCCGAGAGCTGGCGAAGAACCCGAGCAGCGAGCCGAATTAACCTCCATCAATACGATTCTTGAAAATTTGGCCCGCCTCGCCGGAACGGCGGGTGAGATTTCGGTTTTGGGTTCCGTCGGCATCATGCCGGCATGGAGCGACATCATGGGTTACCCCCGCGAGTTTTTGAAGGCGACTATGATTCTGATGACGAGCAGAAGCGGCCCGAACCCAACGAGGACGAGCTCGAAGAGGAAGACGAAAGCGGCGTCCTCGAGCCTGACGAAGAGGATGCCGAAGGGCTCCCAGAATCCGATGAAGATGAAGACGAAGGCGCCTGAACGCGCTGCATAGGAAGACGGGAATAGGCAGACTGAGCAAGAGGGTGCCGCCGTGCCAGACCTCGGCTGGTGGCTTGATCAAGGCTCTGATCAAGCGGATGAAATCGCGGACGCAATTCCTATCAAGAATGAGAAAGGACACGCAATGACTGAAGGCTAGGCCCGTACGGCGCCGTTCAGAACCAGATAGAGGACAGTCTTCGGGATGCCTGTCGGCGGCATGTGCCCGCCTTCCGGTCGGCCTGCACCAGCTTCGCAGAAACTTGATCATGCCCGTCGTAGCAAGCCAGGGCCCTGTCGAAGCATCGCGATGACATGAACGACCGGCGGCTATCAAGGATTGAATTTGGATCGCGGGAGGACCGCTTTGGCGGCGATCCATGCCAACTCGCGCCTAGCGACCTTCGCTCGTGCGTAACCAGCCCGGCAAGGCCGGAAGCTCTTCCCGCTTCACCGCAGTAGCCTGTTGCCCACCTGGCCGAGCTGTTCCTTGATCGCGCCCGCGAACAAGGCTGCCAGCGGCGGGAGATCGACGACAGCGTGAATGTTCGCGTCATGGACCTCGATACGCGAGGCGACGCGCTGGCCCATGGCTTCGATCACGAAATAGAGCGTGTCGCCGTCCCATCGATGCTCTTTGAGGCCCCCTGGCACGATTCCGGCGATTTGGCCCACGCCCTGCTGAAGCCTTTCGCGCGGCGACGCGGCCCAAGTCGTGCGGAATGTCGAGTGTGATCGGCTGCGTCATAAGTCCAAAACGCTCGACCTGCGCTGAGGTCGCCTGATAGGCAAAACTAAGTTCCGCAAGTTTCCCCGCCCGATTTCCGCTGCTAGCCCGCCCCCATGACGTCAAAGCAAATTCAGGAAGCCCAGCGGGCGAGCCAGGACTTCACGCGGTGGGCGGCTTTCGCGCTCGAAGTACCCGACCGCCGAGCCCGAATGCTCGATGCGGCGAGGGAACTGAGGCAAGCTCTGGACAGGCTGATCGAGCACGCGCCTAAATAATATCGCTAGCATTGCTTATTCGGAGCGCTGCAATGGACCATGCCAGAATGCTCAATAAGTCTCTTCTCTCGCTGCTGCGATGTGCAACCGAGAGCGATGTCGAGGCGGCGCTGGAGGCGTGCTGTTCGACTTGCCGCCGACTACGGCGCCGGAGCAGTCGAATTCTACAACCGGACGCTCGAGGTGATGACTGGCGACAACGACCGGGCCATGGCGATGGATCACGCTCGCGTGATGTCCGCTTCCCATTGGGTTCGGCCAGGCAGCGACTGATCGCGACCGCCTGCCGCTGCAACACGATTACAGAATTTCCAGCGAACTGAGGCTTGGGCCTTTCCCACCGTCATAGAGCTGATCAGCCCTCGGGTCGCAAACGCGAGGAAGCATCCCGCTGCTGGACGGATCGCCGGCCAAATTCAAAACCTAGACCTGTCACTGCGGCCACTGGGCGACCTTCGACCCGCACGGCCTCTGGTGGCATTTCGAGCAGAAACACTCGGACATGCAGCTCGGCCAGGCGCGCCTGCACTTCTACTGCAATATTTGCACCGTGCAGAAGCGCTTCGCCGTGCGGTCGATCCGGCTCGATCCCGTTGATGCGCCCAGCGAGGAACGAGCGGTCATCACCCTGCCGATGCCGCCGGACAGGGAATGGAAGGCTGCCCTGAGCCGGTTTCGTTGAGCCGCCACAGCTTCAATTCCGAATTACGCGGGGCCAAGCACCCGCCTGCTCTACCTTCGGTCGATCAGGCGAGCACCGCATCGACGAGCGCCCGAATGAAGCCTGTGCCGGTCGTTACTCTTGCGGTCGGCCTGGCAGGCAAGCCGCCAGCTAGCTTTAGTACCCTCGCGTTGGGTCCTGAGTACCCTGGTTCGCTCGCGGGTTGCCTTGCGCGTCCAGGTTCGCGTTATCTCGCGGCGGTTGGACATCGACGCCTTCCCCGGCGGTCTGTTCCTTCAAAGTCTTGGTCCGTCTATCTTGGTCCGTGCCGATCGCCGCCCCTGCCACGGCCCCGATGCCAGCTCCAATGACTCGACCTGCGCCGCCACCGACCAGTCCACCGAACAGAAGACCGCCAAACGCGCCGGCGCCTGCACCGATTGCCGCCCCCGAAACGTGTTTCTGCCCCGTATTGGGGTCAGTCACGCATCCGGAGGTCATCATGAGACCCAGGGCTGCAAAGCCGGCGACGATTAGACGCGGATTGTTCATGATTGTCCTCCCCACGCCGTTCTCTCAGCGCGAAGCAAGGAGGTCGGTGAGTTTGAATGAACCCCAGATTGACGGACTCAAGGACAATCAAAACAATGCGATAGGCGTTCGCGCCGCTGCGCCGAACCGCTGTGACGACGCAGAGGGGCGAACGCTCATCGGCGACATAGATGTGCACCCGCGCCGCAGCTTTCCGCTCCGCCGCATTACAAGAACATGCCCTTCCCGAGATCCACCTCTCGGCGAAGCGTTCCATATCCATCGAAATTCTCTCTACCGTCTGCACAGTAACATCCCGATGCACCGCATATATCTCGGTTGGCCTGGCGGAAGCGGGCGAATATTCGCAGATTATGGCTCAGAAATTCGCTAGCGCTGGCGGATGATCGCGATGAGCGAATGGCCGTTAACAAGAGCCGCTGATCGACAGCTTAAGGTCGGCTATTTCGGCGAAGCAAGATGCAGCGAAAAAAGCCTAAATGTTGTAGCCTAACGCGCGGTCTTGACCTCTGTCGGGGTGACAACATCCCGATAGTGATTGCCGAAATGGGTGCGCACGTAATTCACGACGTCGGCGATCTGCTGATCGGTCATCGCGTCCGCGAAGGGCGGCATTCCGTTCAGGCCGTGCACCACGACCGTGGTCGGGTAACCGCTGGCCTCCAGCTTGCGGTTGGAGGCGAGCGCCGGATAGAAGCCCGCGCCCTTGGCGCCCTTGGCATCGGGCATGTGGCAGCCCGCGCAGACGCGCCGATAGATCTTCTCGCCATCGGGCTCGCTAAACTTGAACGGGCTGACGAAGGCCCCGTCCGCGTCGCCGGGGCGCGCGCCTGTGACGTGCCCGGCGGATGAGGCGGTTTCGGGGGCGGCCTGGGCGAAGGCGTTGGCCGTGATCGAGGCCAACGAGACGAGCGAAGCGGCGGCGAGTAATCCGGTTGAGACCTTCATGATTCAGCCCGCCATCACGCGTTGGTGGAGACGCGAGATCGCGTCGAGCGAAGAGGTGATGCCGCCTTCCTGCCAAGCAGGGATGTAAGAGGCATGCTCGCCCGCGAGCAGGATGCGGCCGTCGATCTGGCACAGGTTCTTGTAGTGGTCGGCACGCGCCTCGTCGGTCCAGCCGCCGGCGCAGCCCTGGACCCAGGGAACCCGATGCCAGCCCACCGCGATGCCGCCGACGAATTCGTCCTTGTACTGCGGATGGATCTGCGCGCCCCATTCCACCGCGCGCCGCACGCGCTCCGCAGGCGGCAGTGAGGTGAACTCGAAGGCATAGGCGCCGAAAGTATAGGCGCCGAGCAGCGTCGCTGGCCCTTTCTCTCCATAGCGGCTGCTCGGATAGCTGATCTGCGAGATCGGCAAGTCGGTGGTCGTGATGCCGCCGAAGATACTCTCGTCCTGCTCCCAGAACCGCCGCTTGAATTCTAGGCCAATCTTGAGCGCCGCCATATAGGGCACGGCGCGGATGGCATTGGCCATCGGGGCATTGACGTTCATCTCGATCTGGCTGAGCACCGACAGCGGGATAGTGCATAGGCACCAGTCGGCCTTGGCTGTGGCCTTGGCGCCGGTCTTTATATCCTCATAGGACACGGCGACGCCCTTCTCGTCCTGCTGGATCGACGTGACCTTGCTGTTCAGGCGGACGAGATCGCCGACCTGACGCTCGAATCCCTTGGCCACCATGTCCATGCCGCCGACCGGCTGGAAGATCGCAGTATGATGCTGCGTGTCGAGCGAGGAAGAGACGTTGCGCCACAGTCCCGACTGCAACACCGTGTCGAGCGCCAGCGGGTCAGACGGTATCGGCTCCGCGGTCAGCCCGCCGCCCGGATACTTCTCCCAGCCGCGCCGCGAGCTGGACTGCTCGCCCTTCACGTACCGCATGTTCTTGTCGAGCGCCCCCCACGACCGCACCGCCTCAAGCAGGATCGCCTTGTCTTCCTGGGTCACGGCGTCATCGAGCGCGTTCTTGTTGACCGCCTTGGCCATCAGCTCGCCGACGTGGCCGTAGAAGTCCGCCTGGATGTGGCGATAGCGCTGCGGCTTGCCGTCGAATGCCTTGGTCGAATGGACATAGGCATTGTAGTTGAGCTGCATGAACGGCTCGAGCGCGACGCCCAGTTCCTGACAGTAATGCATGATCGCATAGTGATTATGCGGGATGCGCCAGGGGCCGGGGTTGATGTAGTTCCCCGGCGCGAAAGTGCAGTGCTGCGTCTCGCCGCCGAGCTCCGTGAAGCTGTCGCCGCCGCGCAGCGTCCAGCTGCGTCCGCCGACGCGGTTGTTGAATTCGAGCACCTGGACCTTGTAGCCCGCGCGGCGCAGCTCATAGGCGGCGGTGAGGCCGGCAACGCCCGCGCCCAGGATCAGCACCGAAGCGCCCTTGGCATCACCGCCCAGGTTGACCGGGCCCTTGAACGTCGATGTCTGCGCCTGACCCAGGCTTGTCATAGCCATGTACATCGCCGAGGCACCGGCCGTCCGGCCGATCAGCGTCAGCAGGTCGCGCTTGCTCAGAGGCAGCACACTATCTGTCATCAATTCAAACCCCCACGTGCCCTACCGAACCACTCGCGGGAGCATGGGAGGATTCGCCCTTCCGACCACGCACACCTGATTATGGCATTGGCGTTGTGATCGGCCCGGATCCTCGAAAGGGTTATACGACGTTTGGCGTATTTTCGGCAGTTCGGTCGGCCGAATGGATGGTTGCTGGCGAGGGATCTGAAAACTGCATCGAAAGTCAGCTATGTCAGCGATAGCAGACGCAACCGCCGACAAATGGGTTTGGCGGCATTCGCCAAAATGCGAATTTGTCGGCCAAGCAATTTCTCTAGCCTGCAGGACATGCCGCTTCGAGCCAAATTTGAGGCTTCCCTTCGCTCGTTCGAGCGAGAAGATCTGTGATGACGAGGGAAAGAACTTGGTTCGTCGCCATTCTCGCACTGCTGGCGCCCGCGCCTGCCGCGGCAGCGGCCGGTGGCGGGGAGATATTGTGGGACAGCTTCGGGGTGCCGCATGTCTATGCCAAGACCGAGGCAGGCATGTTCTACGGCTTCGGCTATGCCCAGGCGCAGGCGCACGGCAATCTGCTGCTCCGCATCTATGGGGAGAGCCGCGCCAGGGCTGCGGAATATTGGGGGCCGCAATATGAGGCCTCCGATCGCTGGCTGATCGCCAACGGCCAGCCCGAGCGTGCCGTGGTCTGGTACAAGGCGCAGACACCGCGGTTTCGCGCCGATCTCGACGCCTTTGCCGCGGGGATCGACGCCTATGTAGCCGCGCACCGGGACAAGCTCGATCCCGAGGCACTGAAGGTGGGAACGATCACGGGGCTCGACGTGATGGCGCACGCGCACCGCGTGATGACCTATCTATACATCGCCTCACAGTCTCGGGTGATCGGCGCGGCCGGCAATGTCGGCGAAGGCGAACCCGATCCCGCGAGTGCTCCCAACGAGAACGACGGCTCCAATGCCTGGGCGGTCGCGCCGGCGCGGTCGGCGAGCGGCCATGCCATGCTGCTCGCCAACCCGCATCTCCAATGGGCGCCGAGTTGGCAGACCTATTTCGAAGCGAACCTGACCGCCCCCGGGCTCTCGATCTATGGAGCCACCCAGGTCGGCCTGCCGGTACTCCGCTTTGCCTTCACCAAGGACGTCGCCTTCACCAACACGGTGAACACGATCCTGGGTTTCACCAGCTACAAGCTCACGCCAAGCGGCGACGGCTATCTGTTTGACGGCAAGCGCCGTCCGTTCCGGATCGAGCACAAGAGTTACAAGGTTCTCCAGTCGGACGGCGGCCTCAAGACCGTGGAATTCGACCAGAAGTTTGCGGTCCAGGGCCCGGTGTTCGATCTGCCGAATGGCGGCGGTATGATCGCTCTGAAAATTGCCGGGCTCGATCGCCCCGGCGGCCTCGCCCAATACTGGGACATGGGCCGCGCGCATGGCTGGGCGGACATGGAGAAGGCGCTGCGCCGGGTCCAGGTACCGATGTTCAACATGATCTATGCCGACAAGGATGGTCACATCCTCTATCTCGACAACGGCATCCTCCCCAAGCATCTACAGGGCGGCGACTTCACCGCCTGGTCGAAGCCTGTGACCGGCGACACCTCGGCGACGCTTTGGAACGACATCCACGGCTACGACGACTTGCCCAAGGTGTTCGATCCAGCATCGGGCTTCGTCCAGAATACCAACGATCCGCCCTGGGTGACGAGCTGGCCGCAGCCGCTCGATCCCAAGGACTATCCCGCCTATGTTTCGGTGGTGGGGCCCATGAGCCAGCGATCGCAAATGTCGGTCAAACTGATGAGCGAAGGCCCAAAATTCGATTTCGAACAGTTCATCGCCAAGAAGGTGACGACGCGCTCGTTGATGGCCGACCGCTTGCTGCCTGAACTTGTGCCGCTCGCGGAGCAAAGCGTCGATCCCGAACTCCGCGCTGCCGCTGCCCTGCTCAAGGCATGGGACCATTGCTTCGAGCCCGATGCCAAGGGCGCGCTGCTGTTCGAGACCTGGGCGGCGATCTTCAGTCCGAAGAATTTCACCGTGCAGGCCAACTATCGCGACGCTTGGTCAGCTTCGGCACCGATCGCCACGCCCACCGGGCTCAAGGATCCGCAGGGGGCACTGATCATGCTCAAACAGGCGATCGCCAGGACGAAGGATCTCTACGGCGCAGTCGATCGCCCCTACGGCGATGTCTCGCGCTTTCGTCTGGCCGGAACCAGTCTTCCGGCAAACGGCGGCTTCGGCAATACGGGGGTGTTTCGAACGATAACCTGGGGGCCGATGAAAGATGGCCAGCGCACGCCCGTGCATGGCGAAACCTGGGTCTCGATGATCGAGTTCGGATCGCCGATGAAAGCGGTCGGCCTCATGAGCTACGGCAACTCAAGCCAGCCAGGGTCCAGGCATAGCGGGGATCAACTGCCCTTCCTTGCCAACAAGACCTTCCGGACACTGTGGATCGACCGCGCCGAGGTCGAGAAGCATGTCGAGGAGGTCACCAGATTTTGAAGCCGCGTAAAAGTCTGCTGAAATCGCAGACGGCGTCGAATGCGCCCTAGCTCCCCTCGCCCAGCATCGAAATGTGTGCGCTGACCACGCGCCAACCTTCGGAAAAGCGCGCCCAGGTCTGGCTCTGGCGCCCCGGTCTCGGTGCGCCTGCGCGCTGGAACTCGCAATTGGCCGTGGCGAAATCGCGCCCGAAGGTGGTTATGACCACTTTCAGCAATTCACGCTGCGGCGAACCGCCGACGCGGTTCTGGCGAAACGCCTGGATCGCCTCGATGCCATAGAGATTCTGCCCCGGTCCGATCCGGACTGTCAGCGGCGAAGGCCAGAACAGCGCGTCGAGAGCATCGAGATCATTGTCCATGAGCGCTTTTTCGTAAGCGGCGAAGGCCTCCTCCATCTCGGCTAGGGCGATGGGATCGTTGACGATCACGGCTGCACCTCGGGACCTTGCGCGACGCCGGCACGTTCGAGATGCGCGGCCGCCCGCAGCGCCAGCGCCTCGCGCCAAGGGGGGCGCGATGATCTGTACCCCGATCGGCATCGACCCGTTACGCACAGGCACGGCAACGATCGGCAGTCCGATGAAGCTCAGCGGCTGGGTCAGCAGGCCGATGTTTGCGCGGGTCGGGATGTCCTCTCCGGCGACGTGGATCGTCGGCTGTCCCAGTTCGGGCGCGCTGCACGGCGTCGCGGGCGCGAGCAGCAGGTCATAGCGTGCGAAGGCCGCAAGCACCTGTTCGCGGAACATCGTCCGGAAGCGCTGCGCCTGAAGGACATAGTGCGCAGGGATCAACGCGCCGGCGATCAGGCGATCGCGCGTAGCCGGATCGAATTCCTCCGCGCGCGCCGCCAGTGCGTCGAAATGGAGATTTCCACCTGATGCACAGGTCAGGATGAACGCGGCGGCGCGCGCCTGCGCTACCCCCGCGAATTCCACGCGGTCGGTCGCACCCAAGGCGTCGGCTGTCATAGCCACGGCAGCGCGGCCCTGATCGTCGGCCAATTCGTCGAACCAGCCGCCGAGTACGCCGACGCGGCCGGTGAAGGGCTGGTCCGCCGAAGATAGCGCAGGCTCGGGCGGAATGTCGGCGCAGGCGAGATCGTCGCCGTCGTGTCCCTGGATCGCGTCATAGACTGCCGTCAGGTCCGCGGCATTGCGCGCAAAGGGGCCGAGATGATCGAGATCGTGAACGAAAGGAAAAGTCCCGCTGCGCGGCAGGCGGCCGAAGGTCGGCTTGAGGCCGAACACGCCGCTGAAAGAGGCCGGCACGCGGATCGAGCCATTGGTATCGGTACCGAGCGAAAAATCGACCATTCCCGCCGCCACGGATGCCGCCGAACCGCCCGAAGACCCGCCGGCACTGCGCGCCGTGTCGAGCGGATTGCGCGTCGGCCCATAGTGGTGGTTCTCAGTGGTGAAGCCGTAAGCGAATTCGTCCATGTTCTGCGTGCCGAGCAGCACCGCACCGGCGCGCGTCAGCCGGCGGATAAGCACGGCGTCCTCTCGCGCCGGAGCCAGGCCACGGTTGACGATCGAGCCCGCCGTGGTCACGCGGCCGGCAACGTCGTAATTGTCCTTTACGCCGAAGGGCACGCCGGCCAGCGGCCCGGGGTCCTTGCCGGCCTTGACCAGCGCGTCGACTGCCGCTGCTTCGCGCCGGGCGCGGTCCGCCAGCACCTCGGTAAAGCAGTTGAGCGACGGATCGAGCGCCTCGATCCGTGCGAGCCGGCTCTCGACCAGCGCCAGGGCCGAGAGCCGCCCTGCGCGCACGTCCCGAGCGGTTTCCACGATGCCGGCCAGCTTGGACACTCGATCCTCCACGATTAGAGACGCATTCACGTGCGGAACACCGGCGCCGGTTCGACCCGCTGATCGACCGGCGCTGCGGCGAGCAGGGCCGCTTGGGCGGCCAGGATTTCGAGATTGCGGATCACGCCCGCCCGATATTCGGGCGCGATCTCGATGCCGGCGAACCCGGCCAGGCCGATCAGCGTGTCCTCGCTGATCGCCGGACCGGCAGGAGGCGTCTGGGCCCCACTCATTCCGCCGGCACGCCATGCGGCATAGGCTCGTCGGCCAGTTCTTCTTCCGCCATGCCGCGCTTGAGCGAGCAGAGCGCAAGGAAGGCCGCCACGACCAGATAGGCCGCCGCGACGCCGGGCGTCTTGCCCACGCCGATGCCTTCGGAATGGATCAGGCCAAAGAAGGTCAGCACGCCGCCGGTGGCTGCGAAAGCCGCCGCCTTCATCAGCTTGTTGTCGATGATCATCACCGCGATCGAACCGAGGATGATCCCCGCCAGCGTTGCACCGCTGCCGAGCAGCTGCAGCCCGTGGTAGAGCACTCCGTTGTTGCCCAGCGCATCGAGCCCGACCTTCTCCGCGTTGGTGCCGGCCGCGCCGAGCGCATTGTTGATCTGGGTGAAACCCCACGAGGCGATCGTCGGTACGATCGCCAGCACCACTGCCGGCGCGTGCTTGTGCGGGCTTTCCTGGAAGGCCTGCGCGCCGATCAGCATGCCGATGTAGAGCAGGATCGGCAGCAGTGCGACGGCGGGGATGATCGCCATCATCAGACCGATCACGCCGAACCAGGTCAGGACCAGCATGAGCACGCCGGTCGCCGCCGAATAGCCCATGCGGCCGCCCATGGCCTTCCAGCCGGGATGGCCGATGTAGACCGCGTTGATGAAGGGGTTGCCCATCACGCAGCCGATCAGGCTGATGATGCCGTCGGCGGTAAGCACGCGCGTGGTCGGGAAATGATCCCCCGCGGCCTCGGCGCTCTCCACGTTGTCCATCGCTTCGACGAGGTCATAGATGCCGAAGGGAATGGCCGTGACCAAGATGATGGCGATGTACTTGAAGCCGGAGAAGATGTGGTCGATCGCCGGCAGCGGCACATGGAAGCCGAAATCGGCGAGCGAGCCCGAGACCTTTTCCGGCCCAATGCCGCCTATGTCGAAGCCCAGGATCTTGGCGCCCCAGGCGATACCCGCACCGACGATGATCGCCATGAGCCCGCCCGGGATGCCGCCCGGATAGCGATAGCCGCCCAGCCACGACGCCAGGATCACGGCCATGCAGGTCACGCCGATCAGCGGCGTCATGAAGATCTGCGCGCCGGGGCTCAGCGAGATGAAGGTCAGCGAGATGCCGGCAAGCGAGCCCAGCAGCGCGGCGCGCGGCGTGATCCGCCGGATGACCGGGGCGACGAAGCCGCCGATCATCAACACGAAGCTCTGGATGAAGACCCAGGTCAGCCCCGCGCCCCAGGCCTCGAGCGGGTCGCCGGTCTTGATCAGGATCGGCAGCATGACGACGAAGACCACGACGAACATGTGCGGCACGCTGATGCCCGAAGGCAGCGCGCAGACGTCGGTCCGCCCGGTTCTGACCGCAAGCTTTCGCGCCAGCCAGGCGTAGTAGACCGTGCTCAGGAACAGCATCAGGCCGACGGCCGGCAGGATACGTCCGAAGATGATCGGATCGGGCAGCTTCAGCACGAAACGCAACAGCCCCGTCAACACCAGCACGTTGACGAGGATATTGGTGCCGAAGCCGAAGAAGGCGTTCCAGTCCCCCGGTGTCCACCAGGGAATGTCTGCCGCATCGACCTTCTTGGCCATGGTGGTGGTAGTCATGATCCAGTCCCCTCGTCAGCTAGCTGCCGGTTCCGCCGGTGCGGTGAGCGCCGCGATCACGCTCGTGGAATCCGAGACCCAGCCGAAGATTCCGCCCTGCGCGGCGATCATGCGCAGGGCCGTGGCGTGGAACTCGGGAAAATAGGATGCCGTGCAGTCCGACAGGACGAGGCACTCGATGCCGCGGTCGTTGGCTTCGCGCACCGTGGTATGGACACAGACCTCGGTGGTCACGCCGCAGACGATGAACTGCTTGATGTCCTTGTCGGCGATGATGTCCGTCAGCTCGGTGTTGTAGAACGCGCCCTTGCCGGGCTTGTCGATCACCGGCTCGCCGGCAATCGGGTAGAGCTCCGGAATGATGTCGTGCCCCGCTTCGCCGATAATCAGGATACGGCCCATCGGGCCTTCGTCGCCGATCGTCTTGGCGCCGCGGCCACGCACTTTCTTGGCTTCATGCAGGTCCGACAGGTCGGGCTTGTGCCCCTCGCGCGTGTGCATGACGAAAAGCCCCGCCTGCCGGGCGGCGGCAAGCAGGGCTTTCAGCGGCTCGATCGAGGGGCGGAGTTGGGAGACGTCGTTGCCGAGCATCTCCCCGAAGCCGCCGGGCTCGACGAAATCGCGTTGCATGTCGATGATGAGCAGCGCCGCCCGAGGCGGATCGAGCGTGAACTCGTAAGGTTGTGCGGGCACGACTGGCATGGCCGTTCTCCTTCGCGTTCCGCCCGTCTTCAGGCGGCGCCGTTCATCATGGGTCAGAAGCCGAAGTTGATCCCCGCCGCGAAAGTCAGCTTGTCGCGCCCGGTCGAGTTGGTGAGCAGGCCGCGCGCGGTGACGAGGTTGTCGTTGATCAGGTGGTAGTACTGGAGCTGGGCGTAGATCGAAGCCTTGGCCCCGCCCTTGAACATGGTCAGCGGTGCCGAGCCTTTGAGCCCGGTCGAGAACACGCCGAAGTTCTGGCCTTCGACCGCCAGCGGGTTGTCTTTCGCGCCCCAGTAGGTCTTCGGGCCGACCGTGACCCAGGTCGGCGCGGAGACCGAGCCGCCGCCCACCTTGATCGTCGGCACTGCCCCCAGCTCGACGTCGAAAGTGCCGCCGCGCTTGCCGAGCACGACGGTCGAGCTCTTGCTGTCGACCGCCCAGAAGAACTTGGCATAGGGGTTGAGCGTGATCTTCGAATTCGGCCCGCCATCGGCATATTTCAGGCTGAACTCGATGTTGCGCTCGGGCTTGAACGCCACCGAGGGCTGGCCCGAGATGAACTCGGAATATTCGACGCCTGCGGTTAGGCCCTTGGCGATCGGCGCGTCGATGCCGACGAACCAGTCGAATTCGTTAACTGCGGTGATGTTCTCCGCCCGGTTATAGCCGGGGTTCAGGTCGAGCCAGGTGCCGGCGTGGATCGCGACGCCGTTCGGCGCTGCGACGACGAGGCCGTTCAGCACCTGGACCGTCGCGCCGTCGTCGACGACGACGAGGCCGCGCGGCGTCACGTAGTCGCTCTTGACCGAGATGTCGCCGAAGCCGTGCACCTCCCAGCTGCCATCCTCGGCATGGGCGGTGTTGGCGATGGCAAGGGCCGCAAGCGCGGAAATTCCGAGAAGTGTTTTACGCATTGTTGGGTCGCTCCCTGTTTGGTTGCGCCCAGACATCCCCCCGATGAAAACCGCGGAAATCCGCCGCCTCCACCCCTCTATGTATGCGTTAAGAAAGGCTTGCATACAATTTTGTCGTTGGCAATATCGTTGTCGTCAATCTTTCATCTTTGTATGCAGAAGCGCATTATGGCGGCTCGGCTGTCCCTGCTGCCGACGAAAGGACGGAGGCTCGATCTTGAACGGCACCGCTGCCGACATGCTGGCGCAAGGCATTGCCGATGCGATATTTTCCGGAGAGTTCGCGCCGGGTACCAGGCTCGACGAACAGCAGCTTGCGCAACGCTTTTCGGTGTCGCGGACGCCCGTGCGCGAAGCGCTGCGGCAGCTTGCGAATACCGGCCTGATCGACGTCAAGCCGCGCCGCGGCGCCTTCGTCACGCGAATCTCGCCCGAGCAGCTCGAGGAAATGTTCGTCGCGATGGGCGAGCTCGAGGCCACCTGCGCGCGACTCGCATCGCTGTCGATGTCGCCCACCGAGCGCCGACGGCTCCAGGCCTTCCACGAAAAGATGGGCGATGTCGCTCGCAGCGGCAACGCCATGGCCTTCGCCGAGGCCAATCACGCCTTCCACACGATGATCTATGGCGGTGCGCACAACGTCGTGCTGGCCGAGATGACCGCGGCGATGCGGCGCCGGCTCATGCCCTATCGCCGCGCGCAGTTCCTGCTCGAAGGCCGCCCCATGCGCTCGCATGCGGAGCACGGTGTAGTCGTTGCCGCCATCGTCCAGGGCAACGCCCGCGAAGCCCACGACGCCATGTTGCACCACGTCACCCTGGTCGAGGCGAGCTTCGAGGAACTCTGCGCCGAGCGGGAGATCGCGCCCGTCGCGGCGCTCTAGGCACGACCGATCAGACATGGATCAGCGAGGCCACGTCGCTCGCCGGAGTGGCGGCGGTGCGGCCTTCTTTGACAATGCGCCCACGCTGCATGACGAAATAGCGCTCGGCGAAAGACCAGGCGAAATCGAGGTTCTGCTCGACGATCAGAATCGCCACGCCCAGCTCCTTGCGCACGCGCAGCAGCGCGTCCTCGATCTGCTGGACGATGTTGGGCTGGATGCCTTCGGTGGGTTCATCGAGCAGCAGCAGCTCGGGCTGGCCTGCCAAAGCCCGCCCGATCGCCAGCTGCTGCTGCTCGCCCCCGAAAGCACGCCGGCCTTGCGGCCCGCGATCTGCGTGAGCTTGGGAAACAGGTCGAAGACCATCTTCGGCACGGCCTTGGGTCCGGTGATGGCCTTGCCCGCCAAGGCCGAAAGCCCGACCTCGAGGTTCTCCTGCACAGTCAGGTGCGGGAAGACGTGGCGGCCCTGCGGCACGAAGCCGATGCCCGCGCGGCTGCGCTGGTGCGGCCCCATCGCGGTGACGTCCTCGCCGTGCCAGTAGAGGTGGCCCGAAGTCGCCGCGACCTGGCCCATGATCGTCTTCATCAAGGTCGTCTTGCCGACGCCGTTGCGCCCCAGAACCGTCGCCGCATCGCCCTTTTCCAGGTCAAAACCGATATCCCACAGCACCTCGCCCTTGCCATAGGCGGCGCCGACGCTGCGCAGGTTGAGCAGCTGGTTGGGGACTTCGATCTTGCTCTCGATCGTCATTTCGCTCTCCCCAGATAGATCGCCGCGACTTCCTCGTCGGCGCGGATCTGTTCGAGCGTGCCCTCGCGCAGCAGCTGGCCCTGGTGCAGCACGACGACATGGCCGCCGAGCTGGGCGACGAAATCGATGTCGTGGTCGATCACCAGCACCGCGTGCTTGCCGACCAGCGCCTTGACGATGTTCGCGGTCTGGGTGGACTCGGCCGCGCCCATGCCTGCGGTCGGCTCGTCGAGCAGCAACAGCTCGGCATCGGTGGCGACGACCATGCCGATCTCCAGCCATTGTTTCTCGCCATGACTGAGATTGCCGGCGAGCGCATCGCGCCGATCTCCCAGCCCGATCATGGCGATGATCTCCTCGGCCCGCGCACGCGCCTCGGCCTCGCCCTTGCGGCTGAACTTGGTCCACCAGCGGCGGTCGGCCGTCGCGGCGATCGTCAGGTTGTCGATCACCGAGAGCGCCACCAGCACGCCCGGTGTCTGGAACTTGCGGCAGATGCCGAGGCCGACAATGTCGTGCTCCGCCTCGGTCTGGATCTCGCGGCCGTGGAACAGCACCTTGCCCGATGTCGCCCGAACGCGGCCGATGATGCTGTCGCACATGGTCGACTTGCCGGCGCCGTTGGGGCCGATGACCACGGTCATCGATCCGCTCTCGATCGTCAGGCTGAGGTCGTTGATCGCCTTGAACCCGTCGAAATCGACCGTGACGTGGTCCAACTGCAGCATTGGAGTAGTCGTTTGGGGCGCGCTCATGCCGTGGCCTCCTGCACGAGCGCGGGATCGATCTCCGGCTCCGGCTCGGGCGGCGCGGGCTTGCGCGGGCGGAACGGCAGGTCGGAGACGACCAGCCCGGCCAGGCCCTTGGGCAGCGCGGTCACCGCCAGGATGAACAGCGCACCGAGGCCATAGAGCCAGAGCTCGGGCAGCGCGGTCGATATCTTGTCTTTGGCGAAGTTCACCAGCAGCGCGCCGGCCAGTGCCCCGGCGATGGACTCGCGCCCGCCGATCGCCACCCAGATCACCATCTCGATCGAGGGCACCACGCCGACCAGCGCCGGCGAGACGACCCCCGCATGCAGCGTGAACAAGGCACCCGAGATGGAGGTCAGCAGCGCCGCGACGGTGAAGGCGACCACCTTGTAAGGGGCCGGATCATAACCGAGGAAACGCAGGCGGTTGGCGCCGTCCCGGCTCGCGCGGAGCAGGCTGCCGAAGCGGCTGGCGAGCAGCCAGCGCAGCCCGAAGAAGGCGGCGACGACGAAGGCCAGCGTGACGAAGTAGAGCCCGGTCGAGGTGGAGGGCAGGTTGAGGTTGAAGCCGAACAGCGTCTTGTAGTCTGTCAGCCCGTTGAAGCCGCCGGTCTTGTCCTGCTGGCTGATCAGCAAGGTCGCGAAAGCCAGGGCCAGCGCCTGCGTGATCAGCGCGAAATAGACCCCGCCGATGCGTCGGCGGAAGATCGCCCAGGCAAACAGCGCGGCGAGCACCGGGGCGATCAGGAACACGCCCAGGATCGCCACGACCGGGCTCTGGAAGATGGCCCACCACCAGGGCAGCGCCTTGACCCCGGTCCAGACCATGAAGTCGGGCAGCTCGGTCGGCCCAAGACCGGCCAGCTTCAGGTGCATGGCGATGGCGTAGCCGCCGAGGCCGAAGAACACGCCCTGGCCGAGGCTCAGCACGCCGCCTTCGCCCCAGAGCAGCACCAGCCCCATGGCGGTGAGCGCCAACGCCAGGAAACGCGCCATCAGGTTGAGGTCGTAGGAGGAAAGCAGCCAGGGGGCCGCCAGGGCGAGCAGCAGTGCCAGTCCGCCGAGGATGGGCTTGATAGGAAGCGAGGATGCCATCGCGCGGCGCTCCTATTCGGAGTCCAGCGCGCGGGATTTGACAGCAATCACCCCCTGCGGCCGGAACTGAAGGAAGAGGATGACGAAGAGCAGCGTCAGCACCTGGGCGAAGCTCACGTCGACGAGGATCTGTGCGAGCGCCATGAACAGGCCGATCATCAGCGCCGCCCAGGTCGTCCCCGCGATCGAGCCCAGCCCGCCGAGGATGACGACGAGGAAGGCGGTGACGATGTAGCTCTGCCCGACATTGGGCGTGACCGGACCGAGCAGCGAGAGCACCACTCCGCCAAGGCCTGCGACGCCGGCGCCGAGCGAGAAGACGAAGCAGTCGACCAGCCGCGCGTTGACACCCATCGCCGAAGCGGTCGGCCGGTCCTGGTTGACCGCACGCACCAGCAGCCCGATGCGCGTGTAGCGCAGGATCGCGGCAAGCCCGGCGAGTACGAGCACCGACAACAGCAGGATGAATATGCGGGTCGTCGGGATCTGCAGGCCGCCGAAAGTCAGGCCGCCATCGAGCCAGGCCGGGGCGGTGACCGAGACGCCGGTGGCGCCGAACAGGTCGCGCACCGCCTGCTGCATGATCAGGCTGACACCCCAGGTCGCCAGCAAGGTGTCGAGCGGCCGGGCGGTCAATCGCCGGATCAGCGAGGTCTCGAGCAGCGCACCGAACAGCGCCGCGCCGAAAAAGGCCGTGACGAGGGCGACAAGGAAGCCCAGCGGCCCCGGCACGACCAACATCGTCAGATAGGCGATGTACCCGCCCAGCATCAGGATTTCGCCATGCGCCATGTTGATCACGCGCATGAGGCCGAAGCTCAACGCCAGGCCCAGCGCGGCAAGGATGTAGAGCGATGCGACGCTGAAGCCGTTGAACAGCTGGCCGGTGAGGAAGGCGGTATCCATCTATCGTCTCGCCTGTTCCGTGTGAGTGGTATTGAGGCCCGTTCTCCTGCCCCGGGCGGTCCCGAGCCCGGGGCAGGAGGCGGGTCCACCACCGCCTCTGGATGACGGGCACGCGGGGATAGGCGTGCCCGTCAGGTGCTCAATTTCAGATCTTGCAAGTCTTGCCCGGGAAGGTGACCGGATCGTAGGGATCGGGATCGATCGTTGCCGGCGAGGTCCAGATGATCTTGAACTGGCCGTCGGGCATCGACTGGCCGATCATGCCTGTCTGGACGAGGCTGTTGTTGGGCAGGAACTTGACCGTGCCGAGCGGGGTCGGGATCGCGTCGAGCGTCACAGCCGCCGCGCGGACCTTGGCCGGATCGGCGCTCTTCGCCTTCTCGACCGCGGCCTTCCACATATAGACGTCGAGATAGCCGTGGACCATCGGATCGGTGATCACCGCGTCCTTTCCGAACTTGGCCTTGTAGGCTTCGATGAACTTCTTGTTCTCGGGATTGTCGAAGGACTGGAAGTAGTTCCAGCCCGCATAGCCACCTTCCACCAGGCTCGGGCCCATCGCCATCGCTTCCTGCTCGCCGATCGAGAAGGACATGACCGGGACCACCTTCGGCCCCATGCCCGCCGCCGCCATCTGCTTGAAGAAGGCGACGTTGCTGTCACCGTTCAGCGTCGAATAGATCACGTCGGGCTTGGCCGCCTTGATCTTGCCGATCACGCCCGAGAATTCCGTGCCGCCCAGCGGCTGGTATTCCTCGCCCGACAGGGTCAGGCCGTCCTTGCCGATATGGGTCTTGAGGATGAGGTTGGCAGTGCGGGGGAACACGTAGTCCGAGCCGACCAGGAAGAACTTCTTGTAGCCCTGCTGCTTGCCCCAGTCATAGGCCGGCAGGATCTGCTGGTTGGGCTGCGCGCCTGAATACATGATGTTGGGCGAGCATTCGTTGCCCTCGAACTGGACCGGATACCAGAGCAGGTTCGCGGTCTTCTCGAAGACGGGGAGCATCGCCTTGCGGCTGGCCGAGGTCCAGCCGCCAAAAACGGTCGAAACCTTGTCGCTCTCGATCAGCTTCGAGGCCTTCTGCGCGAATATGGCAGGATCCGAGGCACCGTCCTCGACAACGGGCGCGATCTTCTTGCCGAGGACGCCGCCCGCCGCGTTGATCTCGTCGATCGCGAGCTGGGTGGCGTTCTTCACGGTCACTTCAGAGATCGCCATGGTGCCGGAAAGCGAGTGCAGGATGCCGACCTTGATGTCGCCATCGCCGCCGCCTGCGACTTCGCCGCCCTTGGAGCAGGCGCCGAGCAGCGCGGTGCAGGCGAGCGCCGCGGCAACAATCGATTTCTTCCTCAGGAATGATGACATGAAAGGTGCCTCCCTCTTGGCGATGGAACGGGTGCCACGTCTGCCCCCCGATGACGCTCCGATCATTGTGCGTCGCAGCAATGGGCACCATGGGGCATTTAACGTAGGTGGCCGGGGCTCGTTGGCGCCCGTCCCGCGGCGAGCCGCGTCCATACGTCAAATGCCCCATGGGCTGGCCCGACTTTCCCTTGAATGCTGCGGAAACAGTGGGATACTGCACTGCAACAGGAGACGTGCCCGCGTGCACCGACGATTCGAAATGGGCGATGGAACAGGCGCAGCTCTAGGCCTACCGGCCATTGCTGCAGTGCCGCATATGCTGCGCAGCCAAGGCGCACTCGACCTGTCTTTTCGCCAGCGTCAGGGCCGCACGACGATCGATCCATCGTACCAGGCCGGGTGCCTCAGGATGCGTCAGGTCGGGGACGGCGATGTCCCCTGCGCCGTGCTGATCAACACGGCCGGCGGCGTCGCCGAAGGAGACAGCCTGAACCAGCGCATCGCTTGGAAAGAATGCACCGCGGCGACAGTCACTACCCAGGCCGCGGAGAAGATCTACCGCGCGCTCTCAGCTGGCTGCACTATCTCGACCAAACTCACGGTCGAACGCGGGGCACGCGCCGAATGGCTACCGCAAGAGACCATCCTGTTCGACGCTTTCCGTCTGCACCGCGAAGCACAGATCGTGCTGGCGGAGGATGTGACTTTCCTCGGCGTCGAAGCACTCGTGCTTGGCCGTGCGTCGATGGGCGAGAGCGTGACTTCGGGCTCGCTGCGCGACCGGATGCGGATCTGGCGCGGCGACCGGTTGATCTATGCCGATACCTTGGCGCTCGACGGCGACATCGCCGCGCTGATGGACCGCGCCGCGGTGGGTAACGGCGCGCGCGCCATGGCGGTGATCGTTCACGCCTCGGCCGAGGCTGCTGCCCTGCGCGATCCGGTGCGCGAGGCGCTGGAAGGTGCTGCCGGACTCGCCGCGGCTAGCTGCTGGAACGGGCTGCTTGCCGTCCGTCTGCTCGCGCCCGACAGCGAAGTCCTGCGCGGCGATATCGCGCTCGCCCTTTCGGTGCTCCGCCAAGGCCGCCCGCTCCCCCGCGTGTGGAGGTGCTGACATGCAGCTGACCCCGCGCGAGAAGGACAAGATGCTGCTGGCCTTGGCGGCGATGATCGCCCGCCGCCGGCTCGAGCGCGGGGTGAAGCTCAACTATCCCGAAGCCGTGGCGCTGATCTCCGACTACGTGCTTGAAGGCGCACGCGACGGGCGCTCCGTTGCCGACCTGATGGAGGCCGGCGCGCATGTGCTGGCGCGCGAGCAGGTCATGGCCGGCATCGCCGAGATGATCCACGACGTCCAGGTGGAAGCGACCTTCCCCGACGGCACCAAGCTGGTGACAGTCCATGAACCCATCCGGTAATCTCATGTCATCGTTGTTTCCGGGCGAAATCCTCGCCGAGCCCGGCGAGCACGAGCTCAACGCCGACCAGCCCGTGACAGCGCTAAAGGTTGCCAACAGCGGCGACCGGCCAGTGCAGGTGGGCAGCCACTACCACTTCGCCGAAGCCAACGATGGCCTGATCTTCGACCGCACGGCCGCGCGCGGTCAGCGGCTCGACATTCCGGCAGGCACCGCCGTGCGCTTCGAACCCGGGCAGACGCGTGAGATCAACCTGGTGCCGCTGCGCGGTACGCGAACGGTCTACGGCTTCCAGGGCAAGGTCATGGGGGCGCTCAAGTAATGGCCTATCGCATGCCCCGCGCCGCCTATGCGGACATGTTCGGGCCGACGACGGGCGACCGCATGCGGCTTGCCGACACCAACCTGATCATCGAGATCGAGCGCGACTTCACCACGCTCGGCGAGGAAGTGAAGTTCGGCGGCGGCAAGGTCATCCGCGACGGCATGGGCCAGAGCCAGCTGACCAACGCCAGGGGCGCCGCCGACACGGTGATCACCAATGCGGTGATCGTCGACTGGACCGGCATCTACAAGGCCGACATCGCCCTGAAGGCCGGTCGCATCGCCGCGATCGGCAAGGCGGGCAATCCCGACATCCAGCCCGGCGTCACCATCGTCATCGGCCCGGGAACCGAGGTGATCGCCGGCGAAGGCAAGATCGTCACCGCCGGCGGGGTCGACGCGCATATCCACTACATCTGCCCACAGCAGGTCGACGAGGCGCTGTCCTCGGGCGTCACCACTTTCATCGGCGGCGGCACCGGGCCGGCAACGGGAACCAACGCCACCACCTGCACCCCTGGCCCCTGGCATATCGAGCGCATGCTGATGGCGGCCGAGGGCCTGCCCATCAACCTGGCCTTCGCGGGCAAGGGCAATGCCAGCCAGCCGGAGGGACTGGTCGAACAAATCGAAGCAGGCGCCGCGGCGCTCAAGTTGCACGAGGATTGGGGCACGACACCGGCAGCAATAGACTGCTGTCTATCCGTCGCCGACAGGATGGACATCCAGGTGATGATCCACACCGATACGCTCAACGAGAGCGGCTTTGTCGAGGACACAATCGCCGCGTTCAAGGGCCGCACGATCCATGCCTTCCACACCGAGGGCGCCGGTGGCGGCCATGCGCCGGACATCCTGAAACTGGCTGGATTCCCCAATGTAATCCCCTCGTCGACCAATCCGACGATGCCGTTCACCGTCAACACGATCGACGAACATCTCGACATGCTGATGGTCTGCCATCACCTCGACCCGTCGATCCCCGAGGACCTGGCCTTCGCCGAAAGCCGCATCCGCAAGGAGACGATCGCCGCCGAGGACATCCTCCACGATCTCGGCGCGCTGTCGATCCTCTCGTCGGACAGCCAGGCGATGGGCCGCGTCGGCGAGGTCGTTACGCGCACCTGGCAGACCGCGCACAAGATGAAGGCGCAGCGCGGCTTCATCCCCGGCGACAGCGAGCGCAACGACAACATGCGTGTACGTCGTTACGTGGCCAAGTACACGATCAACCCCGCCATAGCTCAAGGTATGTCGGACGAAATCGGTTCGGTCGAGGTAGGAAAAATCGCCGATCTGGTTCTATGGACACCTGCCTTCTTCGGCGCCAAGCCCGACCTCGTGATCAAGGGCGGGATGATAACGATGGCGATGATGGGCGACGCCAATGCCTCGATCCCGACGCCGCAGCCGGTCCATTCGCGGCCGATGTTCGGGCAGTTCGGCAAGGCAATGGCAGCCAGCTGCATTAGCTTCGTCAGCCAGGCGGCCGCGAACAGGGGCATAGCCGAGCGGCTGGGCCTCACCCGAACGGTCCTGCCTGTCGTCGGCACCCGCGGCATCGGCAAGGCGCAGATGAAATGGAACGACGCTCTGCCCAACATCGTCGTCGATCCGGAGACTTACGAAGTCCATGCCGACGGCGAACTGCTCGTCTGCGAACCCGCCGGCGAGTTGCCGCTGGCGCAGCGTTATTTCCTGTACTGAGGAGCATTCCGTCTTGCGCAAGATCTATGGGGTCGAACCTTCCGGTAGCGGCGAACCCGAGGACTCGGTGCGGCTCGACCACGACCAGCGCAACCGCCGCCGCATGGTCTATACGACCGATGCCGGCCGGCCGATCCTGCTCGACATGATGCGCCCGGTGCACCTGCGCGACGGCGACCTGCTGCGGATCGAAGATGGCAGCCTGGTTCGCGTCGATGCCGTGCCCGAAGCGCTGATAGAGATTCATTCGCACTCGACCGCCGAGATGGTGCGGATCGCCTGGCACCTGGGCAACCGTCATCTGCCGACGCAGCTTCTCCCTGGTGACGATGGCGGCACGCTGCGCATCCGCCACGACCATGTCATCGCCGAAATGGTTCTGGGCCTCGGTGGTCATTGCCATGAGATGCTCGCGCCGTTCGATCCAGAAGGCGGGGCCTATGAAGGCGGTGGCGGTCACGGCCACCATCATCATGACCACGATCACGACCATGGGCGCGCCCATGGCTGAAACCGCGCTCTATGACCTGATGAGCTGGATGTCGCCGGCCTGGCCGATCGGTGCCTTCGCTCATTCGGGCGGGCTCGAGTGGGCGGTAGAACACGGCCATGTGACCGACCGCGCGAGTTGCACCGACTGGATCGTCCTGCTGATCGAGCGCGGCGCGATCCACAACGACATGGTGCTGTTCGTCCAAGCCTGGCGCGCCGCCAAGGCGGGCGACAGCGTACGGCTGCGCGAAGTCGCCGAAATGGCGGTCGCCACGCAGACGGGGTTCGAGCGCCGGCTGGAAGCAACCGCGCAAGGCGCTGCGTTCCGCCGGATCGCCTGCGCATCGATCGAAGGTTTCCCGGATTTCCTGAGCGATATCGACGATGAGGACCTTGCTTATTCGGTCGCCGCGGCAGCTCTGTTCGCGGCGCAGGGGATAGACCTGCCGCAGGCCCTCACCGCCTGGCTGCATGGGGCCGTCTCGAACCTGGTCTCTGCCGCGCAGCGCCTCGTCCCGCTGGGCCAGACCGACGGCCAGCGGGTTCTCCGGACCATGCGCGAGTCGATCTTCGCCGCGGTGACAGCGGCGTTGGCCCTGCCCGATGGCGATCCCTTCGACCAGCTCGGCGGCTCCACGCTGCTCGCCGATCTCGGCTGCATGGCACATGAAACCCAGTACACGAGGCTGTTCCGGACATGACCCAACTTCACCACACCGGGCCCCTGAGGGTCGGCATCGGCGGCCCTGTCGGCTCGGGCAAGACCGCGCTGATGGATGCGCTGTGCAAGCACTTGCGCGATGCTTACGACATCGCGGCGATCACCAACGACATCTACACGCGCGAGGATGCCGAGTTCCTCACCCGCGCAGGTTCCCTCTCAGCGGACCGCATCGTCGGTGTAGAAACCGGGGGCTGCCCGCATACTGCGATCCGCGAAGACGCCTCGATCAACCTTGCCGCGGTCGGCCAGCTCAGCAAGAAATTCCCCGGGCTCGACCTCATCCTGATCGAGAGCGGCGGCGACAACCTTGCCGCGACCTTCAGTCCCGAACTCGCCGACATCACCATCTATGTCATCGATGTCTCGGCCGGCGACAAGATCCCGCGCAAGGGCGGACCGGGCATCACCCGGTCGGACCTGCTGGTGATCAACAAGATAGACCTTGCGCCTTTCGTCGGTGCGAGCCTCGAAGTGATGGACCGCGACGCGAAGAAGATGCGCGGAGAACGCCCCTTCGTCTTCACCAATATCCGCGCCGGCCACGGCTTGCCCGACATCGCACATTTCATCATCGAGACCGGCGGCCTGCCGGAAAGGAGCCCGCCCCCATGAGAAACGGCCGCATGAAAGTGCAAGCTCGCTGCATCGCCGCTGCAATGGCCCTGCTGCCCACCGCAGCCTGGGCTCATCCGGGACACGAGGGCGCAGGAGGGTTCTATGCCGGCATCGCCCATCCGTTGACCGGGGTCGATCACCTGGTCGCCATGCTGCTCGTCGGAGTCTGGGCAGGTGTGATCGGGCCGAAGCGCCGCTCGGCGCTGGCACTGCCCGCAATGTTCCTCGGCGCGATGCTTGCCGGCTTCTTCGCCGGACCGCTGATCGGCGAGACGCTCGCGGAGCCGCTGATCCTGCTGTCGCTCGTCGCCCTCGGAGCGGCAGCAGCGTTCCGCCTGCGCGCGCCGATGCCGCTGGCTGTGGCGGCCGTCGCTGTGTTCGGCTTCGCACACGGCATGGCCCACGGTTTCGAGACGCCGGGCGGCGCCTTTCCCGTGCTTTTCGCCGCGGGCTTTACCGTCACGACCGCCATGCTCAATGGCCTCGGCCTCTGGCTCGTCCGCGTCCTTCCTGCCCCTGTGATGCGCGTGTTGGGCGCGGCCGGGGCCGGGCTCGGCCTGGTCCTGGCGAGCGCCGGCTGAGCATGCACCGACCCACGCCTCAACCCACTGGCCAGCCGACCGGTCCGCCGAGCGCCCGCGTCGCGATCAAGCGGCAGCGGATCGTCGGTACGCGGCGAACCTACAACCAGTGGGTCAATGACCAGACGCTCGAAGACTATGCGCTGCGCTTCACCGCGGCGCGCGCGCGCGTCTGGTCGCCTGCCTGGGTTGGGAACACCGCGCTGGGCTCGATCGCGTTCCTCGCCTGCGAGGCAATCGGCGCGACGGTGACGATCTCCCACGGCTTCACCGCCATGGCCTGGGCTCTGGCCGCCGCCGCACTGATCTTCCTCATCGCCGGTGTGCCGATCTGCTATTACGGCGCGCGCTATGGCGTCGACATGGACCTGCTGACACGGGGTAGCGGTTTCGGCTACCTCGGCTCGACGATCACCTCCGCGGTCTATGCCTCGTTCACTTTCATCCTCTTCGCCATCGAGGCGGTCATCCTCTCGGCCGCGCTGCAACTTTGCTTCGGCATACCGCTGGCCCTGGGCCATCTGATCAGCGCGCTAATCGTCATCCCGATCGCTGCCTATGGCTTTAACCGGATCAGCCGATGGCAGAACTGGACTCAGCCGTTGTGGCTGCTGCTGCAGGTCGCGCCGCTGTTCTATCTGGCAAACCAGGGCAGCCCTGGTCTGGCGCTATGGCAGGGCTATGCCGGCACTACATCCGCGACCTCGCTACTGAGCTTCGGCGTGGCGCTTGCCGTGTTCCTCTCGCTGCTGCCACAGATCGGCGAACAAGTGGACTACCTGCGCTTTCTGCCTGAGAAGGAGACGGTCGGTACCCGGCGCTGGTGGTCTGCCTTGCTCCTGACAGGGCCGGGCTGGATCCTGTTGGGCGCCCTCAAGATCCTGATCGGCTCGTTCCTCGCCGTCGTCGCGCTGGGCGCTGGAATGAGCATGGCGGACGCGTCCAATCCCACCGCGCTCTACTTCATGACTTTTTCCGGGATCGTGGGCACGCCTGCCGGCGCCATCGCGCTGACCGGTGTCTTCGTGGCGCTCTGTCAGATCAAGATCAACGTCACCAACGCCTATGCCGGCTCGATCGCCAGCTCGAACTTCTTTTCGCGCCTGACCCACCGACACCCGGGCCGTGTCGTCTGGCTGGTGTTCAACACGATGATCGCGCTGATGCTCATGGAAGGCGGCATCCAGACCGTGGTCGAGCGCGTGCTGGCGCTCTACAGCAATTTCGCCGTCGCCTGGTTCGGTGCGGTGGTGGCAGATCTCATGGTCAATAAGCCGCTCGGCTTCAGTCCCAAGGGCATCGAATTCCGCCGTGCCTACCTCCACGACATCAATCCGGTGGGCGTTGGCGCGATGCTGGGCTCACTGCTTTGCTCAACCTTGTGCTTTGCCGGGCTGTTCGGATCTGTGGCGCAGGTGTTTTCGCCGCTTATCGGGCTTGTCGTCGCCTTTGCTCTCAGCCCCGCGATCGCCTGGGCGACCAAAGGCAAGTACTATCTCGCCCGCCCGTCGGACGACTTGTACGGCATTCTGGATGCCAAGGGCGAATGCGCCTGCTCGGTCTGCGAGAACAGCTTCGAAGCTCCCGACATGGCGATCTGCCCGGTCTATGAAGGGGCGATCTGCTCGCTTTGCTGTACGCTCGAAGCGCGCTGTCACGACGCCTGCAAAGACCGGCCGCAGTCTATCGAGCAGCTTGCGCGCGGCGTCCGCCGGCTGATGCCCTCGCGGCTGACGCACGAGCTTTACGTCCGTATCCTGCGTTTCCTCATCGCCTATGCCGTCGCCGGACTGATCATCGGCGCAGTTCTGCTGCTGATCTTCTACCAACGGCTTGGGTCGGGCGACGATGCCGAGACGCTGGCGGCGGTGCTGGGCTCGGCCTTCGTCGGGCTCATGGCTGCGAGCGGCTTCGCCGTCTGGTTCTTCGTGCTCGGCCGCGAAAGCCACCGCGCCGCCGAAGACGAATCGGAACGCCAGACTGCGATGCTGCTGGACGAGATCGAGGCCCACGCCCGCACCGATGCAGAACTGCAGCGCGCCAAGGACGCGGCCGAAGCCGCAAACCTCGCCAAGAGCCGCTACATCATCGGCATGAGCCACGAGATCCGCACGCCGCTCAACGCGATCTCGGGCTATGCCCAGTTGCTCGAGCGCAATCCCGAGCGCCCTCTGGCCGACGCGATCCGGGTGATCCGCCGCAGTTCTACCCACCTCGCCGACCTGGTCGACGGACTGGTCGACGTGTCGCGGATCGAGAACGGTTCAGTGCGGCTCTCGCGCGACCGGGTAAACCTCGTCGACCTGATGGACCAGATCGTCGACATGTTCCGCATGCAGGCCGCGACACGCGGAATCGAGTTCGAGCACACGCGGCCAGTGGGCCTCCCCGCGACGATCTTCACCGACCAGAAGCGGCTAAGGCAGATCCTGATCAACCTTGTCTCGAACGCGATCAAGTATACGCCGGCGGGCTCTGCGGCGCTCCACATCCACTGGCGCAATCCCGTGGCCGAGTTCATCGTCCAGGATACCGGCGTCGGCATCGATCCGGCCAGCATCGACCGCATATTCGAGCCGTTCGAGCGGCTGGAGATCGTGCGCGGGCAGCCCGGCGTTGGGCTCGGCCTTACCATCACACGCATGCTGGTCGACATCATGGGCGGGCAGCTGACCGTGGAAAGCCAGCCGGGCGTCGGCAGCACATTCCGGGTCAAGATGTTCCTGTCCGAGGAAGTGCTGCCCGATGACGCACGGTTGCCGGCCGCCGCCTTGCCGCGAACCAACCTGCCGCGCCGCCGCGTGCTCGTGGTGGACGACGACCAGGCGCACCTCGATCTGATCCGCGATGTCCTGGCGCCGCACAACCTCGAGCTCGACTGCGCGGCAAACGGCGAGGCGGGACTTGCTGCATTTAGCGCCAGCCCGCCCGATCTCGTCATCATGGACGTCGCCATGCCGGGAATGGACGGTTGGCAGGCGGCGCGCCGGCTGCGCGAGGAACACGGCGATGCGGTACCGATCCTGATGGTTTCGGCCAATGTCCACGATTTCCAGCGCGCCCGCCGCCCGGACGATCCGCACGACGATTTTCTGCTGAAACCCTACGAAGTAGATGCGCTGATCGACCGGATATTCCTGCTGCTCGACATCGAAGCCAGCGGGACAGAGATCGGCACGCCATGACTGCGCGCATCCTTATCGTCGATGACGATACCGCCACACTCTCCATGCTGAGCGATTTCGTGGAAGCCGAAGGATACCTGTCGGAAATCGCCGTAAACGGCGAGGAAGCACTGCTGCTGCTGGGTGCGGTCTCGCCAGACATCATCCTGCTCGACGCCGTAATGCCCGGGCTCGATGGTTTCGAGACCTGCCGACTGATCAAGGGCCGAGAGGGCGCCGCGCACGTTCCCGTGATCTTCATGACCGGCTTGTCAGAGACTGCGCATGTCGTTCAGGGCCTCGAAGCAGGCGGGGTCGACTATGTCACCAAGCCGCTAGCGCTCGATGCGCTGGCAGCAAGAATCCGGGTTCATCTCGGCAATGCGCGTACCACCCGCAGCGCGCTGACTGCGCTCGACAGCGCCGGTACGCGGCTGCTTTCTTGCGACGATTCCGGCAAGATCGGCTGGGCCACACCAGAGGCCCAGCGCCTGCTCGATGAACTGGATCTCGCCGCGGTCGAGGCCATGCGTGACTTGCTGCGCGAAATGGCACTGTCGGACGCCCCTGCGACGGACGACTCCCAGCCGACCTTTGATTGCGGCGGCCAGCGTTTCCTGGTGACACTGCTCGGGCCTGCCGCACCGGGCGAGCATCTCTTCAAGCTCACCCGCTCGACGCGGGGAATAGAACCACAACTGCTTCAGCAAGCATTCGGCCTCACCCCGCGCGAAGCCGACGTGCTGTTGTGGACAGCGCGGGGTAAGTCCAACAAGGACATGAGCGAAATACTCAACATCAGCGCTCGAACCGTGAACAAGCATCTCGAGCAGATCTTCATCAAGATCGGCATCGAGAATCGCGCTTCCGCAACGGCGGCCGCAGCGCAGGTTATATTCCGCTCTCAATAATCCATTTGCCGTGAGACGTAAGTCTGCGTCGATGGCCCCGTCCGTTTCCAGCTGAACGAAGGACGGCTTTCGACATGAAGAAAATTGCTCGCGAATGTCCGCATTGTCGGCGTTCTCTCCTGTTGCGTAGCCTGTTGAGGCGACAGGAGGATTCTGCTGGGAAAAATGCCAGCGTTGTTATCCAATCTCCGCGCGCCGCGAATTACCGAATGGCCGGATGCGAATGATGTCCAAATCGGCCAGCCTTTCTCCTGAGACCGGTGTGAGGCGGCTCGGGGGTCGGACCGCTGAATGTGAAACAGGGGCTGGACTGGGGGGTTGAGCCTCCAAGAACAGCACCGCCATTGCGACAAACTGCCCGCTCAAACGCACTAGGGGCGAGACGAGCGCGACTGACAAAATAATGCGAATTCGAGGAAGGGGTCAAAGTCAGCCACACGATCCGCGTCGCTAAATAATCGCTTGAGGCCTATCAAAAATCATCCTCGCGCCGGTCTGCTTTTAGCGCATTGAGCTCATCTGCCATCTGACGGAAGTCCGCTGCGACACTACGGGGGTCAGAAATCGCCCGGTGTCGCATAGTTGACCATTGTCGTTGATAGGCGATCAGCACATGCCGCTCTACGCCCACTCGGACAGCATCGTCATAGGCATCGCGAAGCTCTCGATCCGCATCGAGGATTTGAGGTCTCATGCATCGGGCAAGATCCAGGCCGTTCATCCCTTTGCATAACCGGTCAGATAGCGCGCGAGGCGCTCTTGGTAAGATTGTTCGTGCGATACGCTGCGGGGGCTTTTCCACGAGAGTAAGCGCCGCCGGACGCGCTTTCGAATAAGGCTTTTCGGCCGCGGGAACCGCAGTACGTTTGCTAACAGCGCCTGGTTGCGTGGTGAGAGCGACCCGCGCCTGAATTGCCTCCCCGTGATCAAATGCGTTCGGCCGCACGGCGATCGTGGTAAGCGGCATGGGGTCTTGTGTCGGTGCCGGGCTAAGAGTGCCGCGCTGTGCGAGACCAATCGAAACCGCCAATACTCCCGCGACCACGATGCCCGTAAGAGCTAGCGTCCGACCTTTCCCCCAAGGCTTGGCAGCACAAGAACTAGCATCAGACTCTAACGCCTGGGACTTGGCCGATGTTTCACTGCTTGAAGACGACGCCGGCTCATCGACGCCAGTGAATCTTGGATAATGTCGGCTAGGCTCCCATTGCGGGAATGCGTCACTTTCATCAATCTCCCTAAACCGCGGGTAAGCCCGCCCAGCATCCCATTCAGGACCCGGCATGTTTTCGGCCGCGCGTCCCTGATTTGAATTGCGGTCAAACCGAAAAGGCATCGGATTTCGTCCTGACCAAGCCGAACATGGAGAAACTGCGTGACGCTAACGAGCGTAGCGGTTTTTGGTTCCAGCGGCTTCGGGTGTCCCTCGTACGACGACTGAAATAAGCGATACGGCGAATTTCGGGCTTCGCAACGAGGCGGGGAATATCGCAGTCACAGGTCCCAACAGCGCACTTGCGCACCCGGTTCCAAACTTTGGAGATTCCAATGAAACTGAACGAAACGTCTCGCGTTAAAGCGCTGGCTGGGTGACGAATCCCCGGGGAGAGCTGTGCCAACTTCTCCGCCGCATCGCAATCCAGCAGACCCTGTTTGGATGGCACACATGGCACTCGTGATGATCTTAATGGCGTTGATCATCGTCATGGGATGCGGCGCGATCGCTTGCCGCCGACAAGCCAAGGATTCCGAAAAAACTCGCTACATTCATGCGCACATTGATACGGCCTCAGGATCGTCTGGCGTTTCGCGCGCTATCGAGACAGTCTTCAGACGCCATTCCCCACGCGGTTGATAAGATCGTCGCGTCACATCAGTAGATAGGCTAGATCACGGCGCCATAGACATTCCCTGCGGTAAAGTGGAAAGAGAAGTGCAGAGGGAATGTTTCGAAAAGCGCCGCGCACGATGCTTAGAACTGTCTAATGGTGCCTCCGTAGCCATCCGGCGAAGGCCGCAGGATAGGATGAGCGGTGCTATATCAGTTCCTGCGAAGGGAGCTGACGGATGGCCGAGCCTGAGATGGACACCGAGCTGATTGACGAGGCGGTGTTGGCGCTGCTGTTTCTGACACTGCACAAAGATCGGACCTCAGAGCCGCTTTGGCGTGCGTGGAAGTCGTTCGACTGGGATGCGATGGCTCGCCTGCACGCGAAGGAGCTGATTTTCGATCCGGTTGGTCAGGCGAAGTCCGTCGTGTTGACGCAGGAGGGGCGGCGACGCTGCGAAGAGGCATATTATCGCCTCTTTGCCAGGCGGGATCGTCAGGCCTGAGCGGCTACAGCGTTCCAGTTCCAGGGCAGCAGTTGGTCGAGCTGCCGGGCGGGATGCCCAGCGATGCGGGCGAGCACGTCTGCGAGCCAAGCCTGCGGATCGACATCGTTCAGGCGAGCGGTCTGGATCATCGTGTAGAGCACCGCGGCGCGCTGGCCGCCACGATCGGATCCGCAAAACAGCCAGGCCTTCCTTCCGAGCGGCACGCAGCGCAGAGCGCGTTCCGCAGCGTTGTTGGTCAGGCAGACCCGGCCGTCGTCAAGGAAGCGGGTGAAGGCGTCCCAGCGCCGGAGCATGTAGTTGATGGCCTTGGCGAGATCGTGGTTGCGCGACAGCCTGGTGAGCTGTGTGGTGAGCCAAGCATGGAGCTCAGCCATGAAGGGCGCGCTCAGTTCCTGGCGTACAGCGAGCCGCTCGGCCGCGTCTTTGCCGTTAATGCCGCGCTCGACATCGAACAGGGCATCGATCCGCTGCACAGCCTCGAGCGCGATCGGATAGATGATGCCGGCTTGCTCGCCGCGGCTCTTCTTGCGGGCCGCACTGGCAACGTCGGCCAGTTCGAAGAACTTGCGCCGCGCGTGGGCGAAGCAGCTAGCCTCGAGCACGGGCGCTGGCATGCGTCCGGGAGCGTAGAGCTCTCCGTAGCCGCCATAAGCATCGGCCTGCAGGATCCCTGACCACGACGCGAGATGCGCCCTTGGATGTTCGCCGCGCCGATCGCGCGAGTAGTGGAACAGTGCCGCGGGCGGATCGGCGCCGGCGAACGGCCGATCATCGCGCACGTAGACCCACAGTTGTCAACGGGCACCGAACTTTCCCCAGATGTGGGCGCCCAAAATTCCCTACGTTGGCGGTTTTGGACGGAGCGGTGATCAGCCGTATTCGTGATCGGGCTTTCCTTTCATCGGTGGTCGCCCGCGGCGCTTTGGCGGGTGCGGATTGAACGGGGCGCCGTTGCGGACGTTTTCGGGCACGAGCGCCGCGTGCTCACGCATGCGGTAGCTGGAGCCTTCGATCTGGATGACGACGGCGTGGTGCAGCAGCCTGTCGAGCAGCGCGGTGGCGACGACAGGATCGCCGAAGACCTCTCCCCATTCGGCGAAGCCGCGATTGGAAGTGAGGATCATGGCGCCCTTTTCGTAGCGGGCGTTGACGAGCTGGAAGAACAGGTTGGCGCCGCCGGGCGTGACCGGCAGGTAACCGATCTCGTCGACGACCAGCAGCGATGCCCTGGTGAGGAAGCGGATCTTCTCCCTCAGTGTGCCTTCACGCTCGGCTTTGGCAAGCTGCGCGATCAGATCGGCGAGCGGGATGAAGTAGACTGCTTTGCCGGCGCGGACGGCCTCGACGGCAAGTGCTGTAGCGATGTGGCTTTTGCCGGTGCCGGGAGGGCCGAGCAGATGGACGACCTCGGCTCGTTCGATAAAGTCGAGGCCGGCGAGCGCCAGGATGCGGTTCTTATCGAGCGATGGCTGGAAGGAGAAGTCGTAGCCGGCCAGGGTCTTGACCACAGGGAGCCGCGCCATGCGCAGGGCAGCCTTGATCCGGCGGTTCTCGCGCAGCGAGAGCTCTTCGCCCAGCAGCTCATCAAGCGCTTCGATGCCATCGATCTGACCCTGCTCGATGCGCCGCAGGGTGGCATCGAGGATCTCGAGTGCGCGCGGCATCTTGAGCATGACGAGGCTGCGGCGGATGGAGTCGACGCGCGAGGATGGTGCCGCACCGTTCATGGCCGCCCCTCCATCGCCAGGCTCGCGCCGATCGCCTCATAGACCGCCAGCGAACGCAGTGGCACATGGTCGCCGATCCGGCCGATCATTGTCATGGGCCTCTCCGGCGTTCGCGGCTGCGGCCGTCCGGTGCGATGGCGCCGGTCGATACGATATTGCCGGCGCCCTTCGAGCACGGGATGCTCGGCGACGACGATGCCGCGGTCGATGATGCGCACCAGATCCGGCAGCTGCTCGATCTCGACGAGCCGGCGGGTCCGGTCGGGCACGCTGTAGAAGTTGCCGCCAACCGCGACGAAGCCATCATGGGTAACCCGCCGCTCGAGCTTCAGGACGGCGTTGAAGCGATGGTCGGGGAGCCGCTGAAGTTCCCCCTGTTCCTCGGCTAGGGCCTCGGCCACCACGCGTTGGGTCGTCCCGTGCACGCGTGCATTGGCGACCGTATCGAGCCAGTCGATGAGCTGGACATTGAGGTCCTCCATGTTGCGGAAGGATCGCCCCAGGAAGAAGTCCTCGCGGATATAGCGGAAGGGCCGCTCAACCTTGCCCTTCGTTTTTGCGCGATAGGGACGGCAGGCCCTGGGCTGGAAGCGGTAATGCTTCGCCAGCGCCAGCAGCGAGGTGTTGTAGACAATGTGGCCCTGATCATCCTCGCCGGTCACCGCCGTCTTCATGCGGTCGTAGAGGATCTCGATCGGCACGCCGCCCAGCGCCTCGAAGGCCTGCATGTGACAGCGCAGCAGCGTCTGCAGGTCCTGGTGCAGCACATAGCGGGCAAACAGGAACCGCGAGTAGCCCAGCACCAGGCTGAACAACCAGACGATGCGCACCACCCCCGGCTCGTCGGTGAACTCGACGACGAAGCGGGCGAAGTCGACCTGGCCCTGCACACCGGCCTTGGTCTCGAAGCGGACCTCGTAGGGCTTGGGATCGTGCTCGGGCCGGATCGCGGCGAGGTATCGCTTCACGGCGGTATAGGCGCCGGCGTAGCCCATCTCCCGGATCTCGCGGGTCAGCCGCGAGGCCGTGAGTTCGGGAAACGCGGTGACCCGCTCGCGCAGGAACTCCATGTACGGCGCGATCTTGCACGGACGCCCCAACTGGCGCGGGCCGTACGCCGGCACCTCGACGCCGCGCTCGATGTATTTGCGAATGGTCTTGGGATCGCGGCCCGTCCGACGGGCGATGGCGGTCACCGACAGCCCCTGCCGGTGCAGCTCCAGTATCATCATGGCTTCTCCAAGTCGGATCATCGGCGGGCCTCCCGCAGGAGGTCATCGCGCCGATTTTGGCGTTGCCCAATGAGCCGGGGTTAACCCCGGCTCATTGGGCAACCAGGTCCAACAATCAGGGAATTTTCAAAGCCCACTTTTGCGGAGAATTACACGCCCACTGACAACAGTCTGGCAGTATCGGTCTTCACCTTGGCCATGACGGGCACGGTCGTATCGTCGCCATGCAATCGCTCGGCGGCGAGGACCTGCGCCTCGATGAGGCGATAGAGCGGCATTAGCGCAAAGGCGGCGGCACCGACTTGGTCGGCAAGCGTCGAGGTGCTGAGCGGCACCCCCTCGCGGGCGAAGCGCTCAGCCTGGCGGTTGAGGGGCTGGTGCTGGCCGTACTTCTCGAACAGCAGCATGGCGAGGAAGCTGGGGCCAGCCCAGCCACGCGGCACGACGTGGAAGGGCGCCGGCGGCTGTGTGATCGTCTCGCAGTCGCGACAGGAGAATTTCTCGCGCACGGTCTGGACGACCTTCCAGGCGCGCGGGATCACCTCGAGCGTCTCGGTGACGTCCTCGCCAAGCTTGGACAGCCTGCTGCCGCCGCAGGCCGGGCAAGAGCACGGCGCCGGCACGATGACCCGCTCGCGCGGCAGGTGCTGGGGAAACGGCTTCCTGGCCGGCCGCTTGCGTTCGAAGGCGGTGACGGTCGCGGTCTTCTCGGCCGCGACCTCGGCAGCCAGATCGTCCTCGGCGGCGTCGGCCTCGAGATCTTCGAGCTGCAGTTCCATCTGGTCGAGCAGGCGGCGGGTGCGCTCGGCGCTGGCGCCGTACTGCTCGCGCCTGAGCTTGGCGATTTGCAGCTTGAGGTGCGCGATCACGGCCTCGGTGGCGCTCTCGCGGGCATGGGCATTGGCGAGCTTGGCCTCGGCCTCATTGGCCCGCTGGGTCGCACTCGCCAGCAGCGCCTTGAGCGCTTCGATATCGTCAGGAAGGGGCGAAACGGCGGCTTCCATGACCGCGATGGAATCACAGAATGGGGTCCGAATGAAGCCCAAAATGCGCGGGCGACGAAGAAAGCGAACGCGTTATCCGGCGCTCTGCGGACGCCAGGAATACTGCGGGTTCCGCCAGTCGATCCCGTCGAGCAGGCAGGCGAGTTGCGAGGCTGTCAGCGACACCATCCCGTCCTTCGCCGAAGGCCAGACGAAGCGTCCCTTCTCGAGCCGCTTGGCGTAGAGCGACATGCCGATCCCATCGTGCCAGATCAGCTTCACCAGAGATCCGGCGCGCCCGCGGAACACGAACAGATCGCCGCCATGGGGATCGCGCTTGAGGCCCTGTTGGACCAGCAAGGCCAGTCCCTGCATCCCCTTGCGCATATCCGTGTGCCCCATCGCAATCCACACCCGCGCACCCGAAGGGATCATCGCAGCGCCTTCAACGCTGAGGCCACCAGCGCCGGCGAAGCCGAAGCAAAGATGCTGATCCGCTTGCCGCGCGCCAGGTCGATGACGATCGCCGGTTGCACACCCGCGTGCGGGCCCTCCGCATCCTCGATCATCACGGCCGCGGCGAAACCGGGAGCCGCCAGATCGTCCAGCTCGGGCTCGGAGTGAGCATCGCGCAGCTTACGCCTCCACGTGTAGACCAGCGCGGTCGACACATCACGTCGCCGTGCGACCTCGGCGACGCAGGCCCCGGGCGCGAAGGCCTCGCTCAGGATCTCCAGCCGTTCCTCGTCGCTCCAACGGCGGCGCCGCTCCGGCCCGGAAAACACCGTGATCTGACCCATCGACCGCTCCTAAGCGCACTCTTAGGAGCGCACTTAAGACCGGTCGCTCACCTCATCGGCAAGGCGGGGCCCGCCGGATGGGTACGTGCCTCCGATCCCGATGTAAGAAGCTTTCACGCTGAACAAGCACTCCACTATGAGCGGGCGATCTATGATCTCGGCATCGTCGATCCGGTGACGCACGACGGGCCTAAGTTCCGATCGTTGCGATTTCGTGAGGTTAAAGCAAAAGCGTGACCAACGTTGCGTAGCCGAGGGCTGCAAATTTCAACCTATTGCGCATGTCTTTCCTTTATTGCGACGCAGGCCGAGAAACCATCTGGGTTCGTTCACCTGTGCCTAACCGTTGATAAGCTCGCCGCGGCGAGCCGCATCGGCTAACGTTTCGATCGATGTCCAGCCGATTTGCCCGGCCGGATCGGCAGACCGCTGCTCTGCGTGTGATCGGGTCACTGCGGCCACCGAAAAAACAAACCCGAGTGCCAGGGGTTCCGATAACCAGGAATAACCAACCCACCTGAACGGGACAGTGGCTGCGTCTGTGGCTTGCAAAAGCCCTGGCAATCTATTTGGATCAGGACGGGGCCAAAGCGATAAATCACTGCAACGGTAATTCCTCGGTGGTCAGCTTCTCAGGCTGTCCGGAACCACACCGCCGCTCACCGCGAGCTTTTCCATCACTGTCTTGTGGAGTGCGATGTTCTGCTCGGCCGATCCGTCCGCGCCGGCGTGGACTCCGAGCTCGTCCGCCAGCTCCTTGCGCGCCGGGAGGCTTGAATCGAGATCGAGCAGCTTGAGCAGGTCGACGATCGAGCTCTGGTAATTGCCGCCGTGGTCGCTTTTCATTGAGGCCATGGCTTCGAGCACCGCGCCGACGTCAACTGCTGTTGGCGGCGGCGCGGCAGGTTCGGCCGCCGGAGCCGGGGCGGCGGGGGCGGCCTGTGGCGCTGGCGCCGCTTCGGGCGTGGCCGCCTTGGCCGTGTCGTGGTGGAAGATCTTGTTCAGGATATTGCCGAAGATGCTCATAGCTCGTGCTCCTGCTGGCTACAGGCGATAACGTCCGGGAGCCGGAAAGGTCGCCCCATCGGGAAATTTCATCAGGAACGTCTGGCGTCCGGGGCAGTTCAGGCAAGTGAACCCTGCCAAGATGGGAGCCTGAAATGAAATATCCGGTATTGATCGCCGTCTCGCTCGTCGCGCTCAGCCTCGGCGGCTGCGGCAAGAAGGAGGAAGCCGTGCCGGCTGCTGTCGCCTCGGACAGCATGTCGACAGAAGCGCCACCGGCTGCAGCGATGAGCCCCGGCCAGACTTTCGCCAATGCCGCTGCCGCCAGCGATGCTTTCGAGATCGAATCCTCGCAGCTGGCCGAGAGCAAGGCGACTTCGCCGAAGGTGAAGAACTTCGCCGCGCAGATGATCAAGGCGCACACCGACTCGACCGCCAAGCTCAAGACCGCGGCGGGCTCGGCTTCGCCGGCGATCGTGCCCGACACCGCGTTCAGCGATGCACAGCGCCAGGCGCTGTCCGATCTCGGCGCCAAGACCGGCGCCAATTTCGACGGCGCCTATGCCAAGGCCCAGGTCGACGCCCACCAGGCGACGCTCGACGCGGTGAAGGCCTATTCCGCGAACGGCGACGTGCCCTCGCTCAAGGCTTTCGCGACCGGACTGGTGCCCGTCGTCACGGCCCACCTCAACATGGCCAAGGGCCTCTGAACGGGGGCCTTGGCTGGATGCCGGAACAATTTCTGGCTAACCAACGTGCTTCGGCACCGATGATTTCGAGCTACAAGTCCTCGGGATGCAGAGCGACCTGAAGAATGGCAGGTCGCTTCAGACAACGCTTTTTCGGCCCAGTGATGCGTTATCGTCAGCAAACGTCACCGTCTGTTGCTCGATGGTAAACGTTCGATCGAAGCTTTCAGACGTGCTGCAGCAAACGGCAGAGCGCGCGCGCCGTGCTCCATCCAAATTCGCTTGGCGGAAGCGCGCACGAACATTGGAGCCGGTTTGATCTGCTTCATACGGCGGGTTATCGCACCGCCTCCTCTGATCTGGCCAGCCTAAAGGCCTGTTTCACCAGCAAAGCATCGCCTTCAAGCTGAAAATCGATGACCACACGGTTCCCCTTAGGCCTCGCCTTGTAGACGCCCGAGGCGGATTGTTTGAGGAGATCCAGAGCAGAACGCACATCCTTCCACGGGACGGAGACGGAATGGGATTCAAGCATTTGGTCAGATTGGTCAGACCGACGGGCGCCGCAAGAACATAGGTTAAGTGCTTAAAAGGGACCATATTGGTCCGAGGCACCTAAGGTGATTATGTCCCTGTATTTCGAGAACGCCGTCCGGATTCTGCCATGATGCGTCCGAGCAACATTCTAAGGGTTTTGAAACCGCTTTGGAACGGTTCGCAATCAAAACCCCTTATGGAGATGGCGGGCAAGATCACGCGCTCGACGCTTTGGGGGCACGATCAGATGAGACGCAAGGTAACTTACGGGGGGAACAGTGTCTTACGGGAGCGGCGCTCTTCGTCACGGCAGCTTGGACCGCTGACTACTGTAGCAGATGGAATCCGCTGAGCTGTCATGGCCCCGATCCATCCTTGATGAAATACGCGCGCTAGGCGGTAAGACGGCATCCGGGCGTGATCGCCGGGACCGAGCTAGATGATCGTTCGCTTATTCGTGCACGCGCCGCATCAGAAGGGGAAGCCATTAAGCCCATCGTCAAATCAGCGTTGCTGGGATCTGCCATTCTGCTGGGAATGAGCCTTTCGGCCTGCGACAGCAAAAAGGAAAACGCCGAGGAAAAGCAGGCCGACGCAGTTCGCGCATCGGCAGATGCGACAGCCGATGCGCTGAAAGCGACCGCCGACAAGAAAGACCCGGTAACGGACGGTGTCGATTCCCCGGCGGAAAACGCCCAGGAATCCAAAGCCACCGCCATTCGCGAAGCGGGTGACGCCAAGGCGGACGCCATGGAAAACAAGGCGGACAAGCGTGATAAAGCTCCCGAATAGCCAGACCATTCGCAACTAAACGTGAGGCCGCGGGAAAACTCCTGGGGCCTTTTCATTTCGGCCGGCACTCCGCTGATGGGACCCAGTTGCTCGGCTCGGCGGAGCTTTCTTCAATCAAGATCACAAGCACGGAACCGTGAGCGTCGGGTCACGTTGGAAAGGCACTAGCCCTCATCTGACAGGTATCCCAACATGACCACAATCACCAAAGACGTATCGATCCTCAACTCCCTCATTGCCACCCTTCTCGATAGCATCGACGGTTATCAGAAATCGGCCGGTGACATCGAAAACAAGGCGCTCGCCGACAAGTTCACCGCTCGTGCGCGCGAACGGCAGTCCGCCGTAACGAAGCTGCAAGCCGCAGTCGCTTCTGCGGGCGGCAATCCGGAAGATGACGGTACACTCCTCGCCGGTGCCCACCGAGCGTTTATCAGTCTGAAGGAGGCAGTTTCGGGAAAGGACGATAAGGCAATCGTCGCAGAGATCGAACGCGGCGAAGACCATCTGAAAGAAAAGTTCGAGAAGGCATTGGCAGATACAGATCTTTCGCCCGCTGGCCGGGCTGCGGCTGACGAAGCGTGGCAATCGGTGCGTGCCGGACACGATGAGATGAGCGCTCTGAAGCATTCCATGGGCGCGTGATCCGCCGAAAGTGATTGAGAGAAGCCCCCGTTTCGACGGGGGGTTTCTTTTTGTCATCAACCGGTCGAGCGGACTCTCAACAGACGCTTCCACGTTCTAGATTATTTTACGGAGGCTCGCGTTACCTCGCCGCAACGCCAGGTTACGGAACGGCCTCGCCCCCTCATCCGTTGGAATGCGGACGGGCCGAGAAAGCAGAGGAGCTGTCATGCCTATCTCGAAACTTAGCGCAGTCGAGCGAGTGGCCCGCGTAATCGCGGCCGACCGGCTGAGCGCGAACGCGGAAGGCTTTGAAACTTCGGCCGCCGATGAAGTTGATGCCGAGTGGCGACTCTACATCGGACAGGGGGTGGCAGTTTTGAAGACGCTTCGCGAGCCCGATATCGTCATGGCCAACGCAGGCGATGCAGACGTTTGGCACGCGATGGTCGCAGCGGCACTCGTCGACTTTGACGGTGATCCTTCGCAGGACTAACGGTGGGATGGCTGGCCTACAGTCGTCATTGGAATGACGGCAGATGCCTGCCCCAACTCCCTGATCTTCGTAGAGCGCAGCGGCCGTCAACCCTACGTGCAAGTTGGAGCGGCCTCATCGGCTCAAAATTGCCGAACCTCGTCCGCTTTAATTGCTGGCAACTTCGGCTAGCGAAAATCGTGCGCCGAATGGCAGCTATGTCGACGGAATGAGCGCTCTGGTCCCGGCGGGGGCCGATCGGAGGCCCGCATCGGCAGGATGAACCCGGCGGGGGCTGGAACGACTTCAGGTCAAAGCACTTCCCATCTCCATGCGGATCGCAAGTTACAACGTGAACGGCGTCAACGGGCGGCTCGACGTTCTCCTGCGCTGGCTTGCGCTCGCAGAGCCGGAGGTCGTCTGCCTGCAGGAGTTGAAGGCACCGCAGGCAAGCTTTCCGGACGGCGCCATTCGCGATGCCGGCTACGACGCTATCTGGCATGGCCAGAACCGCTGGAACGGCGTCGCGATCCTCAGCCGCGTCGGCGCTATCCAAGAGACGCGCCGCGGTCTTCCCGGGGATCCGAGCGATGCGCAGAGCCGCTATATCGAGGCGGCCGTGAACGGCGTGCTCATCGCCTGTCTCTATCTCCCCAACGGCAATCCGCGGCCGGGACCAAAATTCGACTACAAGCTAGGCTGGTTCGAGCGCTTGAGCGAACATCTCGCCAGCCTCGCTTCGCTGGATGCGGCGGTGATCGTCGCCGGCGACTTCAATGTGATGCCGACCGATCTTGACGTCTATGCGCCCGAGCGCTGGCAAGACGACGCGCTGTTCGCGCCCGAAATGCGCGATGCCTATGCCAGGCTCCTCAAACAGGGCTGGACGGACGCGCTGCGCAAGCTTCACCCGAACGAGGCGATCTACACATTCTGGAAGTACTGGAGGCAATCGTTCGAGAGGGATGCGGGCCTCAGGATCGATCATATCCTGCTCAACGCCAAGGCCGCGGCGATGCTCGTCAGGGCCGACGTCGATCGACGACCGCGCGGATGGGAGAAGACCAGCGATCACGCGCCGGTATGGATCGAACTCGGAAGAGTTGCGCGGCGGGAACCCTAACATCGATCGATAGGAAATCATCAGCGGCTCCGAGATAGCCGCCGGTCACCGGACCTATCTTGGTCGGCGACCGTCCAAAGTCGGACACGTTTTGCCGTAGCCCGGCTACCCGTCGGCGCCAGCAACGGCGCCAGGAGCCTGACGCCGTGCTGATCAGGACTGCGAGGACTTGACGAAGGCCGCCAATAAAATTCCTGCAGAGCTGAAATCATATCGCCGTCCTCGTGCGTTGCACGAGGGTGAGTGACGGGGCCAAGTATGACGCAGGACAACACTTCAGGCTATCGGGACACTGTTACCGGACGCAGCGAGCCTGACCCGCCAGCGCCTGGCGCGACCCAAATCCCTCCCGCTTCTTCCCCGGAGATCAAGAGCCTTCTTGGAATTGTCGTCGCGGCGCTTTGCGTGACTGCGCTCTATTTCGCGAAGGACGTGCTCATCCCGGTCATGCTCGCGGTGATGCTCTCGTTCGTTCTATCGCCGTTGGTAAACCTGCTGCAGCGCATGCGATTGTGGCGTGCGCCCGCGGTCATTGTCGCCGTGCTGGCTACCTTGGGGGTGATCGGCCTGATCGGGACCTTGATCGGCAGTCAGGCTGCAGCCTTGTCCACCAATGCACCGCAATATGCCCGCACGATCGAGGCAAAGGTTGAAGGCGTTCAGAGCTACGCGGTGACGAGCATTGCCGCGATCACTAAGATGTTCGGCACCGCAAAGCGCAGACCGAGACCAGGTGAACCCGCCCCGCCGGTGCTGACACCAGCTTTACCGGGATCATCGGTAGGCGCGGGCGAGGTGCGCCGCCCCGTCCTCGTCGAGATGGCGCCAGAGGAAGCGTCTCCGATTACGATCGCCCGAGCCATCCTCGCGCCAATCATTGGCCCTTTGGAAACGACGTTCATCGTGCTGGTCGTGGCAATTTTTGTTCTTTTGCAGAAGGAAGATTTGAGGGACCGCTTCATCCGGGTATTTGGATCGCACGATCTCCATCGCACGACGCTCGCGATGGACGATGCCGGCCAGCGGCTCAGCAACTATTTCCTTTCTCAGCTGCTTGTGAACACAGGATTCGGGATCGTGATCGGCCTAGGCCTATGGGCGATCGGCCTGCCCTCGCCGGCGATGTGGGGAATCCTTGCAGGGCTGCTGCGCTTCGTGCCCTATATAGGCTCGTTTATTGCCGCGATTGCCCCGATCGCGCTCGGCGCGGCGATCGATCCGGGCTGGATGGTGGCGATTTACGTGGCGTTGCTGTTCGTCATCGTCGAGCCCCTCATCGGCTATGTCGTTGAACCGATGCTCTATGGTCATTCGACAGGCCTTTCCCCCGTCTCCGTGATCATCTCTGCGGTGTTCTGGACCTGGCTATGGGGCCCGATCGGCCTGATCATGTCGACGCCTCTGACGCTCTGCCTGGTCGTACTGGGCCGGCACGTCAAAAACCTCGAATTCTTCGATGTTCTCCTCGGAGACCGGCCAGCTTTGTCGCCGGTAGAGACATTCTATCAGCGCATTCTCGCCAACAACCCCGACGAGGCGCTGGTCCAGGCGGAGCAGTTTCTGAGCGACAGGCCGCTCATCCAATACTACGACGAGGTCGTACTGGAAGGCTTGAAACTAGCTGCTGACGACGAGGCGCGTGGCACGATCGATCGCAGCCGGTCAATCCAGATGGTCGGCTCGATGAGCGAGGTGATCGAGGATCTTGGCGACCAGGCCGCAGCGGGTCAGGCCATGCCAGCGGCGGAAGGCGTGACCGCGCCGAACGTCGTTTGCATCGCCGGGCGGGGCTCGTTCGATGCCAGCATTTCGGCAATTATCGTCCAGCTACTTGAGAAGCGCGGCATCACAGCGCAGATTCTCCCGCTCGCCAGCTTATCGCGCGAGGCGATCGCCTCACTCGACCTGGATGGGTTCGACATCATTGTGTTCTCCCACCTCGGTCTCTCGAGCGCACCCTTGCGCCTCCTCCGCCGGCTGCGACAGCGCGCTCCGGTAGCGAAGATTCTGGTTTGCCCCTGGCCTGGGGGCGAGAGCGTTCCCAACGCGCCAGCCGAAATGCCGGGCGCCGATGACTACTGCGAGTCTTTCAGGAAGCTATTGGACTCGATTGCAAGCGATGCGAATGCGCAAACGGCCGGTCGCACCGAGCCGGCCGAACTCGCATGAGCGGCGAATTGATCCTTCAATGTAATGGTGGGCGTTTCGGGCGGGATCGTTAGCCGTGTACAAAGACCGCCTTCTCCCCTTGTTAGAGTTACCAGTCCTCGTTCCTGCGTTGCTGGAAAAGAAGAAGGCGCACCGCCGAAGCGATACGCCTTCCCTGGGCCACTTGCTGATCGAGGAGCGCGTGCCGGCCCTCTCTCGGCAAGATGGATTAACGAACCGAACCGCGGCGGAACAGGTTCACGATCGCGAGCAGCACTACCGCACCGAGGAACGAAGCCAGAAGCGACATCACGTCGAAATGCCCACTGGTAATGGGGGCGCCGCCGATCAGCGGGGTGATGAGAAATCCAGCGACAAGCGCACCGACAATGCCGACGACGACATTAAGAATGACGCCCTGCTGGGCATCCGTGCGCATAACGAGACTGGCGAGCCAACCAATGACACCGCCAACTACGAGCAAAATAATGAGGCCCATTTTCTCTCTCCGAGTTGTCTAATCACAAAACGCAGCGTGCTCGCTGATCGTTCCTTAATAATTTTAGATCACACTTTCTGGCACATTAATTCTTAGCATCATTGGCAGTATTCTCGACCGCCTTGCCTGCCGATTGCATGTCCTTGCCGGCTCCAGCGGTGGTGTTGCAGGCTGTCAGGGCAAAGCTGGCGGCCAAAGCGGCGAGAATGATGAGTTTCGGCATCGGGGTTCTCCAAACAGAGTCAGAAACTCAACCCTTGGGACTAGGTTACGTTCCTCTTGATCCCGAGAGAGTGTGATGGGATCGGCCGCAGAGAGGCGCTAAGCCGTTTTCCTCGCCCGTTCTCTCATCATGTGCCGGGTCTGAAGTCTGAGATTGTGCCTGCACAAAAGCCCCCGCGGCTTGAGCGGGGGCAAGGTTTGGGGCCTGCCGCGTTAAGGGGGGAGCGGCACTTCTCGCGCTGCTGTTGGGGAAAACGCGGCGAATGAGTTAAACGCTTGCGAACGTTCTAGTATCCGCTGGCAAAAGAACCCCCGCCGAAGCGGGGGAAGATTGTGCGTTTGCCATGGGTTATCAATCCGTGACGCGATGACACTAGTCGGGGACGACGACGACCGGAAATTGGTTTTCGCAAAGGTAATTAAGCGTGATGGTTGCAATCGACACTGAGCATTAAACTTGCAATCTGAATGCTGCACGTGAATGCCGCCATCGACCGGATTGCGACGGCAGCACGCCAGAGTAATCCATGTTAACGCGCCCGGCGAAGCGACCTGCCAAGCGCTGCTCCAAAGGGGCGCGATATGCAGGCATTATTCGTGATGGCCGTCGGGGCGTTGGTGGCTGCCAGTGGTCTGGCAATCATCTATTGGACGGATCGCAAGCGAAAGGAGCGCACCGCTCGTGACCGTCTCCAAGCCAGTGAAGTGCAAAGAAAACCCCCGCCGAAACGAGGGTAAAGGTCATCCCCTAAGTTATTATGGGCCGGTGTTCCCCGCACCGGCAGCGTGCGCCCTTCGATGTTGCGAACCCAAGGACACCGTGCTGCCATGACGGCGCTGCGGGAAACGATCCGCAGCTAGTTGGGAAAATTCAATGCGTCGTGACCAGTTCGGCGGGGAACCTCGCCAATTATCACGCGTAACTAACGGGGCGATCGCCAGGTACATCCTCCAAAAGGGCTGAGGTCTGTGGCGGTAACCTGCCATGGACGGACGCGGTCAATACCACCTGGCGAGCCATACACGATCGAGCTGGAGCCGGCGCATGGAATGGGAACAATTTCTAATCGATGAGCGAGCGCGGAAGCTCGCACACGTCCAGGTCCTGATGTCCGGAAGCGTCACGATAATCGCCAGGTTCGGGGAAGGATCGGAGGATGTGTCGGCTGAAATTATTCGCGAGGATCTCCGGCTCATAACTAACATTGAGCAGATTTTAGAAACGGAAGGTTCGGAACATTCGCGCCGGGCATTGCGGACCGGCTAACGCATCAGCGCCCGCAGGAGCGACCGCGGCTTACAGCTTAGTGCGGCGACTGCCGTTCGCGCGCACGAGCGGACGGCCGAAATGAAAAGGCCGCAGGAGTTTTCCCGCGGCCTCACGTTTAGTTGCGAATGGCCTGGCTATTCGGGAGCTTTATCACGCTTGTCCGCCTTGTTTTCCATGGCGTCCGCCTTTGCGTCACCCGCTTCGCGAATGGCGGCGGCTTTGGATTCCTGCGCGTTTTCCGCCGGAGAATCGACACCGTCCGTCACCGGATCCTTCTTGTCGGCGGTCGCTTCCATAGCATCGGCGGTCGCATCTGCCGATTGGCGAACTGCATCTGCCTGTTTCTCCTCGGCATTTTCCTTTTTGCTGTCGCAAGCCGAAAGGCTCATTCCCAGCAGAATGGCAGATCCCAGCAACGCTGATTTGACGATGTACTTCATGGCTTCCCCTTCTGGTTCGGCGCGTCCTGGCGCACCCATACATGCGCGGTAGGGTGGCCAAGACGCTGCTCTGTGCCCTGTCAGGCTTTCTGCAAACCCGTCGTGCCTACGGCCGTTCCCGAGGTTGATTATTATCAATGCCGCTAAGCCCATGGCACAAAAAAACCCGGCCGGAGCAGGGGCAGAGTGTGCGTTTGCCATAGGGTATCAACCTGTGACCCGATGGCGCTAGACAATGATCCTACCGATCAGAAATTGGTTTTTCACAAAGGTGATGAAGCGTGACTACCGTTGAGCCAAACGGTCCCCAGCCCTCGGCCGGATGAACTAGATAACCGGCACGATCACACGTCGATCGGAAGAATCACGAGTCGACCGCGGCCATCGAGACAGTCACACCGCAGGCGATTTAGGTGACGCCTCGACCCGTTGAACAAGACGCCCGGGTCGTGCCCCGGATGGTGGTGTAGCTCGAGGGTAGCGAAGCTGACCGGACGCGCGCTTTCCATATAGCGCTGTAGCGGCCGGTCAGGTTCGCGGGTGGTCATCGGAGATCTTCGGATAAGGTTGGGTTGCAACACTCAACTTGAACGAGGACGTTCCGATGACCGAAGACATGATGGACCTGCAGGCGCTGGTGGGAAAGAGCCCGGATGCGGATTTTCTGCGCGATATGATCGGCTTTGCCGCGCGGCGACTAATGGAGATGGAGGTCGGCGGCCTGACCGGGGCCGCTTACGGCGAGAAGGACGTCGAGCGCCTGGCCCAGCGCAATGGCTACCGGGATCGCGACTGGGAGACCCGGGCGGGCACGGTCGAGCTGCGCATCCCCAAGCTGCGCAAAGGCAGTTACTTCCCCGGATTTCTGGAACCCCGGCGGATGGCCGAGAAGGCGCTGACCGCTGTCATCCAGGAAGCGTACATCCAGGGAATCTCGACGCGATCGGTCGATGATCTTGTCAAGGCCATGGGCATGAGCGGCATCTCGAAGAGCCAGGTAAGCCGGCTCTGCGGAGAAATCGACGGGCGCGTGAAAGCCTTCCTCGAGCGGCCCATCGAGGGCGATTGGCCATACGTCTGGATGGATGCGACTTACATCAAGGTCCGGCGAGCAGGCCGGATTGTGTCGGTCGCCGTCATCATCGCCGTCGGCGTCAACAGTGACGGTCGCCGCGAAGTGCTCGGCATGGCGATCGGCCATTCCGAAGCCGAGACCTTCTGGACCGACTTCCTGCGTAGCCTGGCTCGCCGAGGCCTGCGCGGCGTGAAGCTCGTGATCTCCGATGCCCATGAGGGCATCAAGGCGTCCATTGCCAAGGTGTTCAGCGCAACCTGGCAGCGCTGCCGCGTCCACTTCATGCGCAATGCCCTGGCGCATGCCGGAAAGAGCGGGCGCCGGGTCGTATCGGCGTTCATCGCCACGGCCTTTGCGCAGGAGACACCTGAGGCCGCAAAGCTTCAATGGCGCTCAGTTGCAGACCAGCTTCGTCCCTCGGTCCCCAAGCTCTCTGCCTTGATGGACAGCGCCGAAGAGGACGTCCTGGCCTACATGACCTTCCCGCCGCAGCATCGCACCAAGCTTCACAGCAACAACCCCATCGAACGCCTCAACGGTGAGATCAAGCGGCGGACCGATGTCGTCGGAATCTTCCCCAACGATGAAGCGATAACCCGCCTCGTCGGCGCTATCCTCCTGGAACAGAACGACGAATGGGCGGTCCAGCGCTGCCGCTACATGAGCCTTGAGAGCGTCGCGGGATTGAGCGACAATGCCATCATCACGTTGCCAAGCATGGCAGCCTGATCAATCCGGCTTAGCCGGAGATCGACGTGGCCACGCCCGCGATCCTACACCACGCCATGGGGCACGATCAGACGCCCGTACGGAGGCAATATTCTTGCGCGCGCCTCGCGGCGCCTAATCCGGCCCTCCGAGTGGTACCAGCGAGCTGAGAGCACCAGGCTAGCCAGCGCGGCAAATACCTCGAGTAGCAGGAAAACGAGGTGCATTTGATGTTCAGATGCAAACAAACTGCCGCCGACTAAAAGGTGGCTCCGATCCGACGGCGGCAGCCTGGCCCTCAAGCGAATGGCAGCTCAAAAGGTTGCCGCTCATTCCGCCAAGTAGATCATTCTACGGGGCGCTGTCATCGGACTGTCTGGTCTCGTCGCTGCGTCCCGCGACATTGGGATACGCTACACATCGCTGGGACAGATCAGCGCGAAGGGCCAAAAGCAAAAACGAACATAGAGCAATGAACCGGCAGAGATTTATCTTTGAACTGGGCGCCGCCCCTCGCCCGACGAGAATGCCCCCTTTGGTCGCGTTCATTCAGCGCGAGGAAGACCAGGCCTTTTGCAGGTGAATGGCGACGGCTCCGTATAGCGGTCTTTCAAACTCGATGCCTGCATAGCCTCGATGCACCCAGCGAACCACGCCTCGCAGCGGTTCGAATTCAAGCGGCCGGAGGCTGACGCGAAGGCCTTCGCTGACCGGAACAGCCTTGGTGAATATGCGACAGCCCTCTGCCGTAAGGTCGACGATGGCCACATCACCCGCCCGGCCTGTGGCGGTTCGGCAAACGGCCTCCATAATCACCGACTCCCGCGAAGCCCGACGCTTATGCTGACGATTTTGCATTTCCGTGTTCCATTGGGCCCCGCGATAAGGCTTCAGGACTTCTTTTCGGCGGCTTCCGCGACAAGCCGTCCGCGCGCTGCGAGTTCGTCCCATGTCCGCGCCGCACGTAAATGACGCTCGCGGACATTTGCCAAAGTCGCACCTTCGGCGAGTTGTCGCTCTCCTTCGGCGCGTTCCCGACATTCGGCGATGGAGTAGGTTGTCATGACGACCACATTCGCGGGTAAAGCCCTAGGATCGGCGGAGGGAGATGCCTCGATTGCCCAAGGCATCTCCCCCTCACGGGTTATCTGCAGATGCGAACGCGGTGATGGTGCCTCCACTCTGTCCGGCAGTGACGATGGTGGTTGCGCCAACCGTTGTGATTGCCGTTATCGTGGCGATCCATCCGCCGATCGTCATGCCGGATGGCACCCTGATGCATCGCGTTGTCGCCATGATTCATCTGCGCGTAGGCAGTAGAAGTCGCTGCGATGCCGACGGCGAGCGCCGCGGCGAGTATCCTCCTCAGCATTATGTTCTCCTTGTTGGGCATACCCTGCCACGATAACAAACGACTGAGTTCCCGGCGGGTTGCGCGCAAAACGAACGATCGGCAGTAATCGCGACCATTGCACGGGCTCCCCAATGACCGGCTAGCCGGCGCGCACCGCGAGTGGCCAAAGAGGGCAGACTGTTGTCTGGCGTGGGCATTCAGGCCAATCACCTTGAGAGGCACTCACGCGGATGCATGACATGAAACCAACTCCCCCCGAAACGGAGACCGTCGAGGCCTTTGAGCTATCAATCCCACAAAGTGAACTCGACAACCTGCGCCTGAAGCTTTCGCTGACACGCCTCCCAGATCGCGAAACCGCCGAGGACTGGCATCAGGGTGTTCCGCTCGATGCGATGAAGGCGCTGATCAGCTATTGGGCCGATCGCTACGACTGGCGCCGCTGTGAAAATGAACTCAACCGGCGCGGCCAGAGCCGCACGCGGATCGATGGATTGAACATCCATTTCCTGCATGTTCGCTCTCCCCAACCGAACGCGACACCCCTTCTGCTGACACACGGTTGGCCGGGGTCGATCATCGAGTTCCTGAAAGTCATCGCCCCCTTGAGCGATCCTGTCCGGCATGGTGGATCCTCAAGCGACGCCTTCCATCTCGTGATCCCCTCCATTCCCGGCTACGGCTTTTCCGAGCATCCGCGCGAAGGCGGCTGGAGCATAGAGCGCGTGGCCCGTGCCTGGGCAGTGCTGATGGATCGTCTCGGCTACCAAGACTACATCGCACAGGGCGGCGACTGGGGCGCCGGCATATCGCTCCACATGGGTATGCAGGCGCCTGCGGGACTTGCGGGGATCCATCTCAACCTGCCGGCTGGTCAGCCGACAGCCGAAGAATTGGGGGATCTCAGCGACGAAGAAGCCGAGATCATGGCTCAGGTCCGATGGCACATGACTTACAACCGATCCTACTCGGAGATTCAGCGGACCCGACCGCAAACGCTTGGCTATGGCCTGGCGGATTCGCCTGCTGGCCAGGCCGCCTGGATCTATGAGAAATTTCGTACTTGGACTGATTGCGCTGGCGATCCGACAAACAGCTTTTCCTACGACGAACTACTCGACAACATCATGCTGTACTGGCTGAGCAACAGCGGTGCGAGCGCTGCCCGGCTCTACCACGAAAGCGACACCAACTTCGGTAGAATGCCGGTGCCCCAGCCAATCGGTGTGTCGTCCTTTCGCAAGGAAATCATGCGCTCGACGCGCAAGTGGACTGAGCGCGTCTATCCGAACTTCGTTTACTGGAACGAGGTGCCGCGCGGCGGGCATTTCGCCGCATTCGAGCAACCAATGCTGTTCGTAGAGGAGCTTCGACGCTTCAAGAGAGTGCTGAAAGCAGTGGGTTAGCTGGTCGGCGCGCAGACACTTGCCGAGCCAGGAAATTGAACATCGCCTCAGCGAAATAAAGGGCAGCTACGGAGCGCCTCAAAAATCGAAGGAATGGCAGAAATGTCGGCGGTTCCTGCGGAACCTAGCCAACCCTCGAGCGCTTCTCGTTGGAAGGAGCAATGCCATGGCTTCGATCAGGATCGAAACGCTAACGGACGCATCAAGCGGTCAGGTCTACGCCGAAGTCTATGTGGACGCGGGTTCAACGCCGGTTCTAAAATCGGAGGCTGCTTTCGCTTCTCACGACGATCTGCTCGAACAGATTCTCCAGATGTGCCGCGCGCATTTCCCTGACCATTCGCCGTTTTCGGACGACCCGACAATAGGTGTTTGATCTGCGTAACGCATACCGGCGAAGTGCTGCCATGATCCCCAGAGCGCGAGCAGCGATACCGACATAGCAGCCATATTCGAGCACAAGCGTTTGACCCTCAAGGCGGCAGTAAAACTGAGCTATCGCCACCGGGAGATCTCATGCGCGCCACACTATTTATCCTGCCGCTTTTTCTATCGCTTGTGGCCTGTAATATCGATCCGAGCGGCGGCGCCTCCCGCGAGACGCAGAAGAAATTCACGCCGCCGCCTTCCCTCCCCGCGCCTGCGGCTGATCCATTCACCGCGCATGACCCTGCTTCAGGTTCCGCCGTCGATCCCGCGCTCGCCGACGACGAGCCGCGCTCGCTGATGCAGCTGCAGGTCGTGCTCGACAGACTCGGTTTCACGCCGGTTCTAAAATCGGAGGCTGCTTTCGCTTCTCACGACGATCTGCTCGAACAGATTCTCCAGATGTGCCGCGCGCATTTCCCTGACCATTCGCCGTTTTCGGACGACCCGACAATAGGTGTTTGATCTGCGTAACGCATACCGGCGAAGTGCTGCCATGATCCCCAGAGCGCGAGCAGCGATACCGACATAGCAGCCATATTCGAGCACAAGCGTTTGACCCTCAAGGCGGCAGTAAAACTGAGCTATCGCCACCGGGAGATCTCATGCGCGCCACACTATTTATCCTGCCGCTTTTTCTATCGCTTGTGGCCTGTAATATCGATCCGAGCGGCGGCGCCTCCCGCGAGACGCAGAAGAAATTCACGCCGCCGCCTTCCCTCCCCGCGCCTGCGGCTGATCCATTCACCGCGCATGACCCTGCTTCAGGTTCCGCCGTCGATCCCGCGCTCGCCGACGACGAGCCGCGCTCGCTGATGCAGCTGCAGGTCGTGCTCGACAGACTCGGTTTCACGCCGGGCGTCGTCGATGGAAAGGAGGGGCTATCGACGCGCAACGCCATCGCCGGTTTCCAGGAAGCGCGGGCGCTTCCGGTTTCCGGCAAGCTTGATGACGCCACCCGCCAGGCTTTGGCCAGCTGGAACAACATTCCCGCCACTCGCCTCGTCACGATACCGGCAGATTTCGCGGCAGGTCCCTTCGTAGCGCTGCCACACGATCCCGCCGAGCAAGCCAAACTCCCCGCGCTCGGTTATCAATCGCTCGATGAGAAGCTCGCCGAGCGCTTCCACACGACACCTGAAACCCTGCGCATGCTCAATCCGGCACCGGCGGCCGGTTCATCGCCAAGCAAGGCCGATGCGAGTCTGACCGCATCTACCTTTCATGCAGGCCAGCAGGTCAGGGTGCCCAACGTCGGCGCCGACCGGATCGACGACAGCATGGTCCCTGACGCTCCTTGGCGCGACACACTGGCGTCTCTTGGCGTGGGAACCGCTCAGCCGCAGGCCGCGAAGATCGTCGTCAGTAAATCCGCAGGTACGCTCAAGGCCTACGACGCTGCCGGCAAGCTGGTCGGCATGTACACGGCAACGATGGGCTCGCAGCACGACCCTCTGCCGATTGGGAAGTGGAAAGTCGTAGGCGTCGCACGCAATCCGGATTTTGAATACGATCCCGCGCTGTTCTGGGATGTTTCCGACAAGTCGGCCAAACAGAAGCTTCCGCCGGGGCCCAACGGTCCAGTCGGAGTCGCCTGGATAGACATCGATAAGAAACACTACGGCATCCACGGCACACCCGAACCTTCGACGATCGGCCGGGCGGAAAGCCATGGCTGCGTCCGCCTGACCAACTGGGACGTTGCAAGACTCGCCCAGATGGTGAAGCCGGGCACCAAGGTTCTGTTCGAGGCCTAGCATGCGACCAACCTGGCAATCACGGGGTAGAGCGGCCGGCATCGGCATCACGCTTGCCGCCGCGGCTGCGTTCGTTTTTGCGGCACACTGGTTTCAGCAGCCCAGCCTTCCTTCCGAAGCGCAGAGCCAGCAGTCCTCTGGGCTAACGCGCAGCGCGGCTCCAGGCCCTCGTACTCCCGGTCCGGTGCAACAGGCATACTCAAATCTGATCGTCCCTGTGGCGCGAGTGCGTCCGGACGATCTTGTCGACACATTCTCTCAGGCCCGCGCGAACGGAGGACGGCAACACGACGCCATCGATATCCTGGCTCCACGCGGAACTCCCGTGATCGCAGCGGCATCTGGCACTGTCGAGAAGCTGTTCCTTTCGAAGGACGGAGGAAACACCGTCTACGTCCGGTCTCCCGACGGGCAAACGCTCTACTACTACGCCCATCTCGATGGTTACGCGCCAGGCCTCACCGAAAGAACGCGGATTGAGCAAGGCGCGCCGATCGGTACCGTCGGTTCCACCGGCAACGCCAATCCTGCAGTTCCCCACCTGCACTTTGCGATCTGGACAACCACGCCGGAACGCAAATGGTGGGAAGATGCCCTTGCGCTCAATCCTTATCCTTTGCTTGCCCGGCCCACTGAACAAATCGGCGCCAGATGATATTTTGCTGATCGGGGATCGGGCTAGCAGGTCACGCATCTCCGAGAAATTGGAGGGGAAAACCTCATGAAGCGTTTGATCATCTGCGTTGCCGGTATCGCTGCAATCTCGCTTGGCGGCTGCCGCAGCAGCACTCTGTAATCAATGCAACATCAGTTCCCCGGCCAAGATAGGCAATTTCGATCGCCCCCAAATAATCGAAATAAAAAAGCTGTTCTTAGATTAATTGAATATTAATATTAATCTTGCCTGCATTAAATAAGTGCACTTTTGTACATTCATACAAACTCAATGCGAAGATGTATTTTTGCCACAGAAATTATCTATCTAATAATACTGAATTTCAGCCGGGAACGTTCGGCCTAAAACAACCGTTGCGCCAGTCCATACTGCAACAGGAATAATCTTCATGACATTTCGCACCTTCGCTGCCCCGGCTTCCGGGGTCCTCCCTGCTCGTGCAAGGCACTTGCTCGGCTGCGCCGCAGTGGCCCTTGCGTTTGGTGCCCTGGCTCCGTCTGCGTTTGCCGCAACCGAATGCGGTGCGCTCGTGGGGATCACCGCTGCCTGCACCGGCACCAACTTTCCGGCCGGCATCACCTATAACGCGGCCTCTGACCTGACCGTTTCGGCGCCGCAGGGTGTTTCAGTCAACACGACGACGGCTGCGACCAACGGCATCTCGGTTTCCAGCACCGGTGCGAGCACACTTAGCGGTGCCGCGGCCGTCACCACCTCGGGCGATGGCAGCAATGGCGTCAACGTCACCAGCAGCGGCGGCCCGGTGTCGGTCAACACCGGCGCAGTCACCACGTCCGGCCTCAACGCCAGCGGGATCGTGGCAGTCAGCGCCGCCGGCCCCGCAACCGTCAACGCCGGCCCGGTCACTGTAACCGGCAACGGCGGCAATGCGATCTTCGCACAAGGCGCGGGTCCGGTCGTAGTCACAAGCAGCGGCGCCCGCGCCGCCAATTCGGCCGCAATCGTCGCGCGCTCTTCCGCCGGCACTGCCACCGTGACCAACAGCGGCATCGTGAGCTCGGTGTCGGGCGATGGTATCGATATCGGCTCGGCCACGGGCAGCACGGTCAACAACTCGGGCACGATCAGCGCAGGCTCGCGCGCCATCATCTCGAACGGCGGCGCCGCGACGATCAACAATACGGGCACAATCAATGGCGCCCTCGCGCTCACGGGCGGCGGCGATGTCGTCAATAACTCGGGCCAGTTCAATGCGGCAGGCACGAGCACCTTCGGCGCCGCCGACCGGTTCAACAACACGGGTCTCGTCGCGGTAGGCACGGCCAGCACTGTCCCCGCTACGGTCGCGCTGAATGGTCTGACCTCATTCAACAACGCAGGTTCGATCGACATGCGCAATGGCCGCGTTGGCGACAGGCTGACGGTGTCGGGCAACTACGTCGGCAGCGGTAACGCGCAGCTGGGCGTCGACATTGCACCGGGAGCTACCGTTTCGGCGGACAGGCTCGTCATCGCCGGCAGCGCAACCGGCACGACCAGCGTGGTCGTCGCGGTTCCCGCCGGCGTGCAGCCCGTGTTCAACACCGGCACTGTCATCGTCCAGGCAGGTGCGGGATCGTCAGCGACCGCCTTCGTCGCTGCGCCTGGATCGGCGAGCGTCGGCCTCGTTGGCTTTGACGTGACCTACAATCCCGCTGCCTTTAGCTACAGCGTCACCGCCTCACCGAGCGATGCGGCCTACGATCTGCTGCGGTACGGCACCGGCGAGCGCAATCTCTGGTACAAGTCGGCCGACGCGGTGACCGCCCACATGCAGGCTCGCCGCGACTCGTTGTGGTCGCTCGGCGACGATGCGGCCACCGGCAAGTTCTGGGTCACGATGGTGGGCTCGATCGATCATGTTCGGGGCTCGCGCAACTTCGGAACGACAGCCCAGAGCCGGGTCACGAATACCGCGTACAACCAGGACTACTTCGGCGGTCAGCTCGGGTTTGACCTCAGCGGCGGTGTAGGGTCGCGCGGCGGCTTCGCGCTCGGCGTCACCGGCGGTTACATCAATTCGCGAATGCGCCTGGGCGGAGCGACCGACCATATCGCGTTCGATGCCGTCAATGGCGGTGCCTATGCGAGCTTCACCTCGGGCAATATCTTCATCAACGCCCTGGGCAAGTACGACTACTACTGGGCCAATGCGCAGAGCCTGGCTGCGGGCTTCGACCAGAAGCTTCACGGTCATTCCTACGGCGCACGCGGCGAGGCCGGGGTACGCTTGGGCAGCAATTCATTCTTCGTCGAGCCGCTTGCCCAAATCTCCTATGTGCGGACCTCGCTCTCGCCCTTCGCCGTCCAGGGGACGAGCGTCTCCTTCGACGACCGTGACGGCCTGCGCGGCAAGGCGGGTGCCCGCATCGGCGGGGTGACCACCATCTTCGACGATACCAAGCTCTCGTTCTACGCGGGCGCCAGCTACGTCCACGACTTCAAGGACGAAAGCTCCGTCACCTTCGCCAATGCCGGCGGCACGTTCAACGTCGCGGGCTTCCGGATGCCCGACTATGGCGAGGGCGTTGCCGGGATCAACATCGCCTCGAACCGCACGGTCAGCGGCTTCATTGAGGGCACCTACACCCGGACGTTCCACAACGGCTCGGGCGTGGCTGACCGGCTCACGGGCGTCGGCGGCCGCGCCGGCATCAATGTGAAGCTCTAAAATAATAGCCGGGGCGCCGCATTTGTGCGGTGCCCCGGCACATTATGCATTCCCGGCCACCGTTGAATGATAAGCTCCGATCGCCTGTTCCTACTGCGGTTTCGTCGCCTGATCAGATTGGCGAGTCATGCGGGCTACTCTCAGCGAAGGATCATCTATGTTCTCTTTCCTGATCCTCGCAGCAGCCCTGCCCCAGCAGCCGCAATGCCTGCAGTTCCACTACCTGCCTGACGGCCGCGTGATCCGAAGCCAGGTCGCAGACGCTGCGGGCAGCGGCACCTCAGCGCAAAGCTTTGCCATATCGAACGGAAAGGGCGGCCACACGTCTCACAGCAGTTCCTCGGCCAGCTCGACGGTGACCGGCTCTGGCTCGAGCGCATCGTCGAGTTCAAGCTCCACCGGCCCCGATGGACACTCTCGCTCGGTCAGTGTCACGAGGAATGCCAGAGGCTGCACGATCATAATAGATGATCGATAGGCGGGATCGAACACCGGTTTCGGCCGCATCACGCGACCAGAGGGCGGAATGCTGTCCCGCCCTCGTCGTGATTGAAATCAGCCTTCGTCTTCCTCTTCGATGGCCTCATCGCCATCGTTGAGCGGTAGTTCCTCGTCGGTGAGAGGCTCGCCGTCCTCGTCCAGCTCTTCCAATTCGTCTTCGGCCTCGGGCATTACCTCTTCGTCGTCCGAATATCCGCCTTCGTACTCGCGGGGATCGCCCATCGTCTTGCTCCTGTCCGGCGTAATGCCGGCAGTGACAAACGCCCCGACAACATCATAGTTTCGCGGATAGTCGCCCCCCGTGCCGCAGGCCGCACTGCGCTTTCCGCGCGAATACATAGACAGCAGCCAAAAAAATTGGCGACCGAATGATGCATCGGATGGAACATGCTGCAGCGCAGCACGTTTCGAATTTGGCTCGCATCTATCTGCAGGTGCGCTGATGCCACCAATCATAAAACCCGGAGAACCCATGCACACCTCGGCTCAAGCGCCGCGCGGTCCGCGTTTCAGCGATCACGTCACGGACGTGGGCCAGTTTCGGGTGGCTCGCTGGCATGCGCCGTCCAAAAGCGAATTCCCGCCGCTTCTCTTCTTTACGGGCATAGGCGCCAATGCCGAGCTCCTAGCTCCATTTCTGGATCGTTTGGCGAACCGGGATATCGTCACCTTCGATATGCCAGGGATTGGTGGATCGCCAAATCCGCACCGACCTTACCGACTGTCTGCTATGGCATCGGCAGCGAACCAAATCCTATCCGATCTCAAATTTTGCGAGGTCGACGTCATGGGTGTCAGCTGGGGCGGAATGTTCGCCCAGGAATTTGCCTATCGGTATCCGCGCCACGTGGGAAAGCTCATCCTGGCGGCCACTTCAGCGGGCATGCCGATTATTCCGGGCAACCTGTCGACGCTTGCAAAAATGGCGAGCTCGCTCCGCTATGCCGATCCGGCGGCGATGCTGCCTTACCTGCAGTCTCTCTACGGCGGCAGCACGCGCGATCTCGATACCTATGCCTTGCGGATGCAGGCGCCGAGCTCGAAGGGCTACCTCTACCAGCTTTTGGCAATTGCCGGCTGGACCAGCGTCCGAAAGCTGACCCAGGTGCCGACCAGAACCTTGATCCTGATGGGTTCGGAAGACAGGCTTCTGCCGCCGTCCAATGGCCGGATCCTCAAGTTCCTGCTTGGCAACGCGCAGCTCGAAATTCTGGAGGACGCCGGCCATCTGTTCGTACTCACTCACGCTGACGCGGTCGTAACGATGATCGATCGGTTTTTAACGACGGGTGATAGCGTGAGCCGCTCCCGCAGCGCGGCGGACGGCATGATACAGGGTGACGGGCCAGTGGCGGGATTGCGTTGACGAGAGTGCCGTTTGCGGATCGGCGCACGATCGCCTCCAGGGTCGGCAACGCTCTATTGCCGTCAACCCTGCATCCATTCTCCAGGCCGGGCGTTGCGCTCGGACCTATAGGAGACATGCAATGGTCGATCTTACCCAAATCAGCGAGCATATGGAAATCGTCGGTGCCGACGGCGTTCACATCGGCACGGTCGACAAGGTCGAGGGCAATCGGATCAAGATGACGAAGGCCGACAGCGGCACGCACGGCGACCATCACCACTACCTCTCAGAGGGCCTCGTTGCGGCCATCGAAGGGAACCAGGTGAGGCTCTCCGCAACTGGTGCATCGGCCTTGCTGCTTGAAGAAGAATCTGGAGGCGGCGCCCTCGCCGACAAGAACCCCTAAAGGGGCAAGATGCGCCGAGCGGCAGGCCGTTCGGCGCCACGATTGGGGGAATGCCATGTTGCAGCGTAGCGCACTGGAAGGCGCTAACATTCTCATCGTCGAAGATGAGGTGGAGATCTCGGGCCTTCTGCTGTCGGCAATCATCGAAGGTGGCGGTTATGTTGTAGGCCCAGCGCCTAACATCGCAGATGCGCTCCATCTCATCGACGCGGCCCACATCGACGCAGCGATTGTCGATCTTATCGTCCAGGGAACATACTGCGAAGAGGTCGCCGAAAGGCTCTCCAGCAGAAATATCCCGTTCGCTGTGACCACGGGGATCGGAGCCGACAAATCCCATCCGGCGCTGCTCGCCGCCCCTTCGATCACTAAGCCGTTCCAGGGCGAATATGTCCGAGAAGTTTTGCGGGATCTGGTCCGACAACGTCGGTAGGGGCGAAGCTCGCTTTACCGCGGAACGGCGGGATGGAGATTGGACAGGATCTCTGCCAGTTCCGAGCTGCGAAATGGTTTGGTCAATCGGGCAACATCGGAATCGATGCCTTCGGCTTACGCGTATATGACCCGGCTCGGAGATTTCATTCCACGTCTCAATTAATCGCTGGCTTGCATGAGCGTATGGCGGGTTTCGGGGAGCCGATCTGGAGCGCCGAAGGGCCGCTTTGTTGGCGGATGCTGTAACGAAGGAAGGGCAATAGCATTCCCAGCGCGGATCGTGCAGACAGCGGCCTGTGAGCGAAACTGCGAGAGTTTGGGATGCGGCGGTGAACTGTCTCGACAATGAATCGATGATGATCTCCGAACGCAGTTCTGGCCTGAACCGGGTGCAACGCTGACCGATGCCGATCGGGGATGACGATCCCGACGCCGACGTTCTCGCCGCAGCATTGAGCGGCAATTCCCGCGCGTTTGAAGCGCTGCTACGGCGTCATTACGACCGTATCTACGGCCTAGCCTGGCAGCTCACCGGATCACGCGCCGACGCCGATGACGTCGCGCAGGACGTTTGCTGCATCCTCGTCGAGAAGCTGGGCAGTTTCCAGGGCAGAGCGAAGTTCACGACCTGGCTCTGCGGCATCGTGTTCAATGCCTGTCGCGATCTTCGCCGCCGGCGCCGGTCGCTGCGCGGCCTGGCGGAACGCTTCGCGGTCATGGCCAGCCTGGCCCGCGGGCCCGACGGGCGCGACCTGCACGACGCGATGTGGATCAAGAGCGCGATAGCGCGCCTGAAGCCGGTCTATCGCGAGACCGCCGTCCTCGTCGCCGGCCAGCAGCTTACCCATGCCGAGGCGGCGGAAATCCTGGGCGTGGCCGAGACGACGATATCCTGGCGGATGCATGAAATCCGCCGCCAGCTCACAGCCGAGCCGCTTGGCGAAGGCTGATACAAAAAATTTCTAGGCTTACCCAAGGATAGGCCGCCGGCGCGCGTCACAGTGACATGCGGGCAATTTTGCGCCGCTGTTGCCAAGGAATGTTCCATGTCACGCTGTCACCAATTGCTCGCAGGCGCATCATTGGCCCTGCTGCTCGTCTCCTGCACGAAGTCCGGCGTTGAGTCGGTCCAGTCCTCGTCCGCCGCGGCCTCGGAAGGCGATGTTGTCGTTACCGCGCGGCGCGTCGAATCCGCCGCGGACGAATTCCGCGGCCGCAACGCCAAGGCTGATGCTCCTGTCCCCCCTGATGGCGCCGCCCCCGCCGCTGGCCGCGCCGTCGATGATCGTGTCAGGCAGGGTCGCGCCGGGCTACGTGGTTTCAGAGCCGCGCCCGCAAATGCCCTATTACCAGGATGTCGGACGCGACAAGTTCACGACAGTGGCGGAAAACCCGTTCAAGGTCGCCCGCGAGGAACCGGTCTCGACCTTCTCGATCGATGTCGACACCGCTTCCTATTCGTTCGTCCGCGCCTCGCTCAATCAGAACGTGCTGCCCCAGCCCGCAGCGGTGCGGACCGAGGAGATGATCAATTATTTCCCTTACGCCTATGCCGCACCACAATCGGCCCAGCAGCCCTTCAGCACCAATGTCGCGGTTTTCCCGAGCCCTTGGACCGAGGGACGCAAGCTCGTGCGGATCGGCATCCGCGGCTACGAGATCCAGCGCGCGACGCGGCCGCGGGCGAACCTCGTCTTCCTGATCGACACTTCCGGATCGATGTACGCACCGAACAAGCTGCCGCTGGTCAAGCAGTCGCTGGCAATGCTGCTCGACCAACTCGGCGCCGATGACCGCGTGGCGATCGTGACCTATGCCGGCAGCGCGGGTACCGCGCTTGAGCCGACACCGGCTAGCCAGAAGGGCCGCATCCTGGCTGCGCTCGAACATCTGGAGGCCGGCGGCGGAACCGCCGGGGCCGAAGGCATCCGGCAGGCCTATGCGCTAGCCGAACGGAACCTCGATCCCGAAGGCGTCAACCGCGTGATCCTCGCCACCGACGGTGATTTCAACATCGGTATCACCAACCAGGACGAATTGAAGGGCTATATCGAGCGCGAGCGCGGAAAGGGCGTGTTCCTCTCGGTGCTCGGCTTCGGCATGGGCAACTACAACGATGCCCTGATGCAGACCCTCGCGCAGAACGGCAACGGTGCCGCAGCCTACATCGACACGATCGGTGAAGCACGCAAGACGCTAGTCGACGAGGCCAGTTCGACGCTGTTCCCGATCGCCAAGGACGTGAAGATCCAGGTCGAATTCAATCCCGCGACAGTCTCCGAATACCGGCTGGTGGGATACGAGACGCGGATGCTGAACCGCGACGACTTTGACAACGACAAAGTCGACGCGGGCGATGTCGGCTCGGGCCAGACCGTGACCGCGATTTATGAGATCGTGCCCGTCGGCGGGCCGCGCGCGATCGGAGACCTGCGCTATGCGGCGCCCACGCGGCAGCCGGGAGTAGCGACCGGCAACGAGTATGGCTTCGTCAAGATCCGCTACAAGCTGCCGAAATCGGACACCAGCCGGCTGATCTCGACGCCGATCAACCGCCAGGTCGAATTCGCGCGTTTCCAGGACGCACCGCAGGACGCACGTTTCGCCGCCGGCGTCGCGGGCTTCGCCGAGCTTCTGCGCGGTGGCAAGTACAGCGGCCAGATGACCTACGACGACGTGCTGCGGATCACCACCGCCGCGCGCGGTGAGGACAGCTTTGGCTATCGATCGGAACTGGTCCAGCTCATCCGCCAGGCCAAGAGCGCGGCAACCCTCGCGCGGCTCGATCGCTAGGGCAGAAGCGAGCGTGGTGGGCGTCATCGCCGCCACGCTCGCGAAGCGCTTTCGGCCCGATGCCATTTGCAGCTATAAGGCCGACTGATGCCTTGCTTCCCACCTCTTGGACGACACCACCGCACCGCTCTCGATCGGGCGAAGCGCTGCGCCAGGGCCATCTAAGTGACGCAGGACGATCCGCTCTCGGCCCTGCTGCCCAAACCGCCGTTGCCACGGCCGGATCGCCGCGAGGCTGCGATCGGCGAGGCGATGCGGCGTTTCGATGGGGAAGAAGCCACGCCTGCTGGTGGTCGGTCGCCGCGCGCGGGGCGGAGCTGGCTGGCGACACCTTGGGGCCGCCCGCAGATCGGCGCGGTTCTGGCCACCGCACTCGTCGGCCTGATCGCATTGCCGCTCTGGGTATCGCGCGACCGGCATCCCGAGTTGACCAACCCAGGCGCAACGACCTTCGCCGTCGCGCCTACAGCCCCGGCTCGCGCCCCAATCGCCGAGCAGGCCGAGCCTCCGCCGCCGATCGTTGCGGCTCCCCCCGCAACCAACAGCGCCGCCCTGCCCGGCATGCAGGCAGAGCAGCGGGCTGTCACAAGCCAGGCCGACAAGGCCGAAGCTGCGCCCAGAGCGGTAGGTGCGCTCGTAGCCTCTTCCGCCAAGCCGGAGGAGGCGGTCGTTTCGGTCTCGCGCCGGACGGCGAACCTCGCGCCGCCCGCAATCGTCCTCGCCGAGCCTGTGCCAGTGCCGGCACCGCCCCCACCACCGGCGGCCCCGGCCATGGCCCGGGCCGCCACCTCAAGCGCACGCGAGCGCGATGAAGGCTCCGACGACGTCATCGTCACGGCGAGGCGCGTTGAGGGCTGGAAGGCGAGCCCGGCGTCCCGGCAGCCGCGAGCGCGGCGGACTTCACAGGCTGGCGACTGGAACGCTTGTACAGTCAACGACCCCACGCGCAGTTTGGGCGGCTGCACCGAACCCGCATCGGGGCATGTCGCCGAAGGACTGGCGCGCGCCTGGCGGGGCGATCTCGACGGGGCCATCGCCGCCTTTGATCAGGCGATAGCGGCTTCGCAGCAACCGGGTCTCTCCTATCTCAACCGCGGTCTGGTCTACGACCGCAAAGGCGATCGCGAACGCGCCGTAGCCGATCTGGATCGCGCGATCCGCCAGGCGCCGAATTCAGCCCGCGCTTACTATAACCGCAGCCTCGTGTTCCAGCGAAAGGGCGAAAAGGGCCGTGCAGAAGCCGATGCCGATCGCGCGATCGAGTTGGATCCGCGCTATAATGCTGTGATCCGCTAGAACGCACTTGGCTTAGTATTATGAATGAACGGCAGATAACAGGGAGCTTCGTCGAGCACCCCTATGTCAGCTTTGTCGGCGGCGGCGTACCTCACGCTCTATGCGTCCAAAGAAAATTGAAGCGGCGCCAACAAGGCGCAGTGGCGCAGCGCCAAGGTCGATCTTTCCATCCTCATAATCGCGGCTAGCCCGCTCTTGCCGAAGCCGATACAGTACGGCATCATCTAAACTGCAAGTATTCCAGACCACTTCCGGATTGCGGATAATCTCGACCTAGAACAATATTGAGGGGTAAAAATAATGACGCGAGTACCGCAGACACCGTTGATTCCAAACAATTCACTTATTACGCCGACCCCCGAGGAAGGGAGGGCGCTAGCGATCATGCTCGCTCGCCATTCGATTCATGCAATCCAGGGCGAATTGGAAACTTTACAAGCTGGCCGCGCCCAGTATGCGCATGATCCGGAAGGCTTAATCGCAGCTAGCCACGTTATCGCAGTTGAATTTGCCACGATAGCAGCAGCTAACAATTATTGGCGTTAATCCATTTTTGCGACGGTTCGATTTAGCCCCGGCGGGATCCGAGCCCTCGGCATGAACAGAGGACAGCTTCAAAGCGCGCACTAAAGGCGGTCGAATGGCAGAAATGCCAGCGATCTGCGCCGGTCGAACGCCTCAAGGGCGTTGGATCAATGCTTTCTACGATGCGGGGGTGCGCAGCGCCAACATCACCAGTTGGCTTTGATCGATTCGAGCGAAACACTACGCGGAAGACTTGTGTCATGCCGCTTCGAACGCGATCAGCAGTTTGTGCGGCCCATAGACGAGGAAATGGGACATCCACGCAACGGGCTCATGCGTGTCAGCGAGACGGATGTTGAGCAGGCGTTGCAGCAGCGTTGCAAAGGCGATGCGCAACTCTCCGCGCGCGAGCTGGTTGCCGAGGCAGAAATGCGGCCCTGCTCCGAACGTTAGGTGGCTGCGACTGTTGGACCGTGTTGCATCAAGCACGTCAGGGTTGAGGAACTGCCGGGGGATCGCGGTTGGCGCCACCGAACCGCAGGACGACGATCGCACCTTTCGGAATTGCGGTTCCACCGATGTCTATGTCATTGAACGCTCGACGATAAAGCCCCTGGACGGGGGCTTCAAGACGCAGCACTTCCTCGATGAAATTAGCGATTCCGGCGGGATCGGCGCGCAGTCGATCTTGCAGCCCGGGCACTGTCGCGAGGTGGTGCATGACACTTGTCATTGCGAGCGCAGTCGAATCATTGCCAGCGACGAGCAGGATCAGAATGATCGAGACCATTTCGCGCATGGACATTTTTCGACCGTGATCCTCGGCGTGGACGAGGTCGCTCAGTAGACAGTCGGCGGGGTGTTCCTGAAACTCCTTAATCTTCCGCGCGATGAAGCTCTGCAGTTCGGTAATCTTGTAGGTAATGGCAATCTGTTGTTCTTCGGTATTGCCGGGATTGCTCTCGGCGATCACCGCGTCCGAGCATTCCTTGAACCAGTCGATGTCATCGAGTTCAACGCCGAGCTGGCTGGCGATCACGAGGATCGGTACGCGAGCGGCGAAGTCCGCGTAGAAGTCGCATGTACCTCTGGCGATGAACCCGTCGATCATTCCGTCGATGATGCTCTGAAGATAGTCCTCCATTTGACGCACACGCGACACTGTGAAGGCCTTGTCCACCAGCGAGCGATGGAATGTGTGGAGCGGTGGGTCCGAGACGGTCAGCGTGTTCATCGGCAGCACGCCGTGAGTTTCGTAGATATCGTCGAGCTTGGTTTGATAGCTTTTGGAATCGAACGACAGCAGCAGGCCGGTCACGTTTGACAAATTCTGTGTATCACCCGCCCATTTGCGCACTTCGTCATAGCCGGTGACGATGTAATAGCCGCAGCTCTCGTCGAAATAGACTGGGCCAGCTTCGCGCACCGCAGCATAGGCGGCGAACGGGCAGCGCTGCACATCCTCGTCGATGAAGCTGATCTGCGACATGCCTTCTCCATCCATTAGTTATTAATTTTCAGAGTAATGCGAAAATTTCGTCGAAGTCGCGGCGCGGTCGCCTGCCGTCCCATTGTTGATGTGCAGCGCGCATCTTCTCGCATGCGGCCTCGAACACGGCGGTGTCTTCCACAAGCTCCAGGTAGCAACCCATCAATGCGCGCGTGTCCAGGTAGCAGAAACGGCCGACGCCCTCGACGAAGGCTGAATAGCAAGGCTCTGCGCCTGCGGCGACGTAGCGATCATGGATGGCGTCGTAGCCGTCGTGGAACATCAGCATATGATGCAGCACGCCGCCCCGAGGGATCTGTCCATCGGAATTGGCCAATGCTTCTGTATAAGCCGAGGCGCCGCCGCTCAACTGCTGGACGACCTCGATATGGATGTCGCCAAGATAGCCATAGGCCAAGCGAAAGCGGATATGCGTGGGCTTGCCCCGGTGAAGCTGCCGCTCGGGCTCGTATTCCGCATAGTAGAAAGGACCCGCGCCGGCGATGTCGATCCAGTAGTCGAGCGATGCCTCGAGGTCGGGCGTGACATAGCCCATCTGGCTCAGCCGTCGTTTCATGCCTTTGTCTCCCAGTCCCGTGCTTGTTTTCGCAGGATGCCGGCGGGAGGCAAGGCGGAACTGTTGGCAAACGCTCGACCTTCGACGCCCCGCCTTGGAGAAGCGCTAGCTCCCGAAAAACATCGGAATCCTTTTCGGCTAGCTTAACGGATGCCAGCTTACAGGCGCCTAGCCAAGATTGTGGGACGTCCGCCTTGTCTGCGGCTGCGGCAAACATCGGGAAATGAGCAGATCGAGGCTCTAACGCATCTAGTCCTCAATCTTCTCGACGAGGTGAACGCGCGAAGGGCCGGGATCGAACGCATCGGCAAAATATTGCGTCTCCCTGCAAACCGACCCGCCTCGAAATTCCATTATGCTGACGACGTAAGAGGGAACATCGTCGTAAGTAAGGACGTACTCCGTGACCCACAGATTACCGTCCCCCACGATCCGATGAACCGAAAAACGCTTCTTGCTGGGTTGCGCTGAGCGGCTTTCCTGAATGCGATGCCTCCCGCGAATTCGTTCGCCCGACTGAGGGTAATCGAGCACAGCATTTTCATGATAGATTTCATGCTCCACGGTGAAATCATTCGCGTCAGATGCGTCCCAATGACGTTTCAGCGCTGCCCTTATGGTCAGGCTATCCATCACAATTCCTCGTTGGCTGCTGCTCGGTCATGACCGTTTTCGGATGTCGGCAAAAGAAGGTCGAGTGACCATTATGTCGGTGATTTCACCTCATCGATCGCGCTCTCATCCTTGGCTCGGTCATTGATAATCGCACCGCCATGGATGCAATTGCGCGGGCGTTTCCCGCAACCTTACCGGTTCAGAGACGTATGCATATTTGCTGCCGCTGCTTTATCGAGAGCCCCCCCGCTAGCGCCTGGCGGCGGCAATTCCCTTCCGGCCTACACGCGGTCATTCGAACGCTTGCTCCCGCTGCTGGGCCTTGCGCTCCTGGCCTTTGCGGATCAGGCGTGGCCGCATAGTCAAGAAAACGATCCCCACAATTGGAATACAAAACGACAACAACCAAGCGTCAAAGGGCGAAGGCTTCAAGGCAGAAATGCTGAAAAGCATGAATGCGAAGGGACGCACGCCCCATTGTCCGCTCGACCAGTTCAACGTGAACTGGACGAAGCCGAGCAAGCTGCCAATGATCCAGAACCATCGGTAGCGAATGCCTTTCGACCGGAACGCCAGGAACGCAGCCACCAATCCTGTAGCGAACACAATCGCCATCGCTGCGAGCCAGATGTAATGGATTGCCCCTCGCCCGGCGAAGCTGAAATCGCCCGCAGCAGTCGGCCGTACCGCGGACGGCACCGCATGCCATCCGACGATCTGTTCGGACCGGCTTGCCTGCTGCAGGATGATCTGGACCGCGACCCATTTGCCGCCCGATCCAAGTTCATAGTTCATAGCTTTCGTCGTGGCCCTCTGCCCACCCTCGCTCATAGAAGATACGCCCACTGACACCAGCTCAGGCTCACCGGCAGCGGGCATTATCGCTTTGACCTTGCCCTCTATCTGCTTCGTGTAAGCATAGAGCTTGGGATCGATTTGGGACCTTACGCCATCGACATTTCCGGACATTAGGCCGGCGATAAAATTCGTGGCAAGTGCACGATCTTCCTTCGTCGACAACTTGTCGTTCCATTGGCTTTGAGAGCAGCCTGCCAGAATGATCGTCAGAATGATAAATAGCTTCCGCACGGGCCCCTCTACCTTTTTGAATGCATGATAGCCGCTTGCCATTTGGCGCCGGCCATTGACTTACGAACTCAGTCCGTAAGAGGCGACGTCGCCGGCAATGTCCGGCTGGATGTTGGCGGCAGTGGCCTTGTCCGCAGCCCCGGCCTCGGCCTGCCCGAGGCGGATCCTGGTAAGGCCCCGCATATAGAGCGACCAGGCTTGCCGCGGCTCTAGCTGGATAGCTGCGTCATAGTCGGCAAGCGCGGCGGCAAGGTCGCCCCTGCGAAAGAAGACCAGCCCCCTGCTGTCCAGAAAGGCCGCTTTCGCACCGCCGCGCTTTATCGCCCGGTTGCAATCGTCGAGCGCCTTGTCGAGTTCGGTGTTGGCCAGAGCGCGGACCCAGCAGCGTCCGTTCAATAGCTCTCCAAGCCGGGAATCCTCGTGGTGGACTGCGATCACGCCGTCGTAGAGCGCTATCGCCCGCGCGGGCTGGCCGAGGCGCTCGAAAAGAAACGCGAGTTGGCTCATGTCTAGCGATGTGGGCGGCGTCAAACGCGACGCAGCTTCCGCGTCAACCAGCGCACCGGCGCGGTCTTTGTCACGAAGGCGCATGAAGCCGCGCACCGTCAGCAGCTCGGCGTCGTTCGGATCGATTTCGAGTGCTCTTGCCATGTCCGCGCGCGCCGCTGAGGCCTGGCCGCTTGCGCCGTACGCCTTCGCCCGGTCGCGGAAGTAGCCGGCGGTTCCCGGCGCCATGTCGATGGCCTTTGTCAGGTCGGCGATCGCGCCCGCAAACGCGCGCTGGGCAAGACGCGCACTCCCGCGGCGTGCGAAATCGTCTGCCGTTTTCGGGTCCGCTCCGGCATTCGACACCGCTTCTACGCGACGCGTGCCCTCCGGAATTGCTGCTGGCGATGCATCGGAGACCACAGATGCCGGCTCCGATGAAGTGATGAACGGCCTTCCGCCGCTGTAGGTGAAGTAGATGCGGTGCTGCGCGCGCGCGACGTAGAGGTGATGCGCGAGGACGAAATCGGCGCCCAGCAACATGTCAGGCGCACCGTTACCCTGAACGATATCGCCATCGATCACGCTAAGGTGGGTCTTCAGTATCTGCTCGTCGCCGATCCCCACACTGGCCACCGGCACGACCCAGCCGGATTTGGTCGAACGGCCAAAACCGCCGATGCGCTCCTCAGGCGTCACGCCCGGACCGGAAAGATCGATGCCGGCGCGCTCGGCGGCTCTGCGGCTGATGAGCGAAGTCGGTGCGCCGGTGTCCAGCACCGCCTCGACCTTAGCCCCGTTGATCGTGACCGGAAGGCGGAACTGATGATCGTTCGGATTTTCGCCGCTGTTCAAGGGGACTACGAAATATGGCTTTGTTCCAGCCCAATAGGCCAGCGGGCCGTCGCAGTCCTTCGGGTGAATGAGCTTCACCGAACCGTTGGCCAGGTCGAACTCCGTATCTGCAAGCCCCAAAAGATTGCGGCCAATCAAGCCGTTGCCGGCGTCGCTGCCACCCACAAGAAACTGAATGTTCGTGATGTTCTGGCCGACGATGCCGAACGACTTGACGGTCGTAACGCCTGCCGATGCCGTACCGCCGATCCCAACCAGGTAGAACCCCGGCGGCGCGGCGCCGACCTTGAGATCGAGCTCCGCCGCCTTGGCGGCCGACATGATGCTGAAGAAGGCGCCGCTATCGAGCCAGAAGCTCGTGTCCTTTCCATTGATCTTGACTGGGACGCTCGCGCGTAGCCCCCGCATGGTCACCGGCAGATTGGCCATAATTCCCAGCGAACAGATAGGAGCGGCTTGAGCGGTCGCGCCTGCGATCAGAGTCCAGGCCATGGCCGAAGCGGCGCCGAACTTGCGGCACCAACTCGTGACTGCGAACACCCGGTCTCTCCCTTGAGATCAAAGTGCCCTGAATTTCCCCTTCGCTCGTGATACCGAGGACCTTTCGGAAGAAAAGTTAATTCTGATCCATAGTGGCGTGTGTCACCACGAAAACCATGGACCGATCTTGAGTCTTTCATCCCTCTGCCACGGCGATTTTGAGAGTAGACTTTCCGAGCACAACCCTGCCCCTGGCGGATGAACGAATGGCAGGTTTCAGTGATTGCCAATCGGCATGCGAACGGCAGGTATGGCGGCGTTTCAGGCTCTAGGTGCGGAGCCTCGCCGGCATAACTCCCTTGACCATTATATTTCCATATAGATATATAACCATATGGAAATCGAATCACCTCATCTAGATGCGGCCTTCATGGCTCTCAGCGATCCGACCCGCCGCGCCATCCTTGCCCGGCTCACCGTTGGCGAGGCGACCGTCCAGGAGCTGGCGCAACCCTTCGCGCTTAGCCAGCCGGCGATTTCCAAGCATCTCAAGGTTCTGGAAGCCGCGGGCTTCATCGAGACCGGCCGCGAAGCGCAGCGCCGACCGCGCCGCATCAAACAGGAAACGCTCAAGCAAGTCGCCGACTGGATTGAACCCTTCCGCACCCTTTGGGAAAGCCGTTTCGACAACCTCGAGCGCCATCTTGCAGCCAAATCTCAAAAGGAGAAGTGACGATGCCAGACAACGATACGACGACGAAGGCCAGCGGTTTCGAAATCGACCGCGCCGCACACACGCTTCGCTTCGTGCGGGAGCTTGCAGCTCCTCGCGAGGCCGTTTTCGAAGCCTGGACCACACCCCAGGAACTGGCGCTCTGGTGGGACGCGGGCGGCGAACGCCTGACTGTCTGTGAAATCGATCTGCGGCCGGGCGGCAGCTTCCGCTTCGTCGCGCCCAGCCACATGCACATGCCGTTCACCGGAACCTACGTCGAGATCTCTCCTCCCGAACGGCTGGTGTTCGAAGCTATGGACGCTATCGGGCGGGTCATGCTCGCCGATTTGGGCGGTGCTACGCAGATGACCGTCGAGATCGTCTGCAACTCTGCCGAGCACCTTGATCACTACGTCAAGCTCGGAGTCGCGAACGGAACCGCGAAGACCTGCGACCACCTGGTGAACTTCGTGAAGACCCAAGGGTAGCGGATGGGCGCAATCTGCGCTCAGGCGTAGCAGCCGCAGCCGAATGTCGCCTTGCCGCTATCATTCAAGACCAGTGTTTCCACTACGTCTCGGCCCAGTTCATCGCCGTAGTGTATGGAGATCGTCCGGTAGCCGATGAACGCTTGTTTGAGGTAAAATCTGAGCTCCGGGCGCTTTTGGAGGGCCGGCCCCCAATAGTCCTTCAGAGCGGCCCGGCCTCGGATTACGCCTTGCCCGACCATCTTGACCGCGTTCGGCGATCGGAATTCGGCATCGTCTGTATAGTGGTCGAGCACGCGCTCGATGTCGTGGCTATTCCAGTCAGCGATCCACTGCCCGGCGAAGCTTTCAATGTCCATCAAGACCCTCCTTGGGGGGCGCCAGCTAGCATCGTATCTATCCCAATTATCCCAGCGAGAGCAGGTCAATAGTCGCAGATTGTAGCTCAGAAGTTAGATAGCGCGGTCGATTGGGCGCGATGAACCAATGACGGCTAACAAGGCTCGGCGAAGGCCAGCTCAACGTAAGCGGTGTTCTCAGCCCACGGCAGTCCAGGGCATGAGATCGCCGACGCCATTTGCGGGGTGACCGTTGGCGAGCTTGGCAAGCGTCTCGGTCAGCCAGGCATGGGGATTGATGGCGCTAAGCTTGCAGTTCTCGATGAGCGTGGCGATCACCGCCCAGTTGTCGCCGCCCTCGTCGGAGCCTGCGAAAAGGGCATTCTTCCGGCCCAGCGCCAGCGGCCGGATCGATCGCTCAACGGTATTGTTGTCCAGATCGATACGGCCGTCGTCCAGGAAGCGCGCGAGGCCGTCCCAGCGGGTGAGCGTGTAGCGGATCGCCTCGCCGAGCTTGCTCTTGGCGCTGACCTGGCGGTTCCGGGCCTCGAGATACTGGCGTAGGTCGTCGACGATGGCGCGGCTGCGATCGTGACGAACGGCGCGTCGCTCCTCGGCCGGTGATCCCCGTATCTCATCTTCGATGGTGTAGAGCGCGGCGACACGACGCAGGACCTCGGTGGCGACCGGGGAGCTGTCGGCCAGTTCGTAGAACTTACGGCGAGCGTGTGCCCAGCAGAAGGCCAGGCTCACTTGGCCCCGACGCCGGGCGAGTGCGGCGTAGCCGCCGTAGCCATCGACCTGCAGGATGCCGGCAAAATCGCCCAGATGAGCTTCGGGCCGCTCCGCCTTGCGATCCGCGGCATAGACATAGGCGACCATTGGCGGATCCTCGCCGCCGCACGGTCGGTCGTTGCGGGCATAAGCCCATATCTGGCCAGTTTTGGTTCGACCACGCCCCGGATCAAGCACCGGCGCCGTCGTCTCGTCGGCGAAGAGTCTTGCCGATCGTCGGAGCCGTTCGAGCACATGATCGCGCAAGGGGCGAAGGTACCAGGCCGCTCGCCCGACCCAGTCCGCCAGCGTCGATCGGTCAAGCTCAATGCCCTGCCGAGCGTAGATCTGGGCCTGCCGATATAAAGGCAGGTGATCGGCGTACTTGGACACTAGAACCTGGGCGATCAGCGCCTCGGTCGGAATGCCGCCTTCGACGATCCTGGCTGGCGCCGGAGCCTGCACGACCGCAGTCTCGCACGAACGGCAGCCGTAGCGCGGCCGGCGGGTGACCAGCACGCGGAATGTGGTCGGCACGACATCGAGCCGCTCGGATACGTCCTCGTCAATCTGATGGAGCGCGCCGCCGCAGCAGGGGCAAGCCTTGTCCTCGACATCGACGACCTGTTCGATCCGTTCGAGATGCGACGGGAGCGACCCACGGTTGGTTTTGCGGGGACGCTCATTGCGCTGACGCCCGCCACTGGCATCGACGGCGGCTTCGGCGCAGCCCAGCGCTGTCTCGACGTCCTCGAGCGCGAGCTGGAGCTGATCGTCATCGAGCTGCTCGGAACTACGGCCGAACCGATGGCGCTGGAAAGCCTCGATGATCGCCCTCAGGCGATCGACTTCCGCGTCGGTCTTCTCAAGCTTGCGGGCCTGTTCGAGGACGAGCGCCCGCAGCGCATCGACATCGTCTGGGAGGTCCGCTTCCGTGAGCATGGAAGCAGTGAATCAGCCAGCGAACGCCCCGTCAACCGGCGATCTGCGGGGCCATCGGTCGGCGTCCACCATGGACCCGGCGCCAGTCGAGACCCTCGAGCAAAGCTCCGAGTTGCGCGGCCGTCAGGCGCATCACGCCGTCCTGGATGCCGGGCCACTTGAAGCCCCCCTGCTCGAGCTTCTTGGCCATCAAGCACAGGCCGGTACCGTCCCACCAGATCAGCTTGATCCGGTCTGCGCGCTTGGCCCGGAAGACGTAGATCACGCCCGAAAAGGGATCGCCGCCGTACTCGGCACCGACCAGCGCCGCCAAGGCGTCTGGACCTTTGCGAAAATCCACGGGCCGCGTCGCAACCATTACTCGCGCACCGGCGCCGGGTCCGATCATCGCGTTGCCTTGAGCGCTTCGATTACCGCCGCGATTAGCCCCTTATCCGCACCGCGCGCGATCCTCACCGCCACGCCGTCGATCTCTAGCTCTACCGCACTTGGAGGCGCCGCCCGTCGCCGGCGTGGTCGCTTCGCGACCGGTGTTGCTTCGGGCGAAGGCCGTTGCTCGATCACTGCGGGAACGAAGAGAGGCGCCGGGGCTGATGAGGCTGGCAGCGGCACCCCTCGCGCCTCTATCTCCTTGCGCAACTCCCGGCGCCAGGTGAACAGCTGCGAGGGACAGATGCCATGCCGGCGAGCAACGGCGCTGATGGTCTCTTGGCCCGAATAGCTCTCCGCTACGATCGAGACCTTTACCTCTGGCGGCCAATCACGGCGCTTGCCCGCGCCGGTGAAGACCTCGAACCGCTGAACAACGCTAGTGCCAGCATCATCACATGACATCGTCATAGCACCAGCGACCTCCGCCCGACCAAGGGCGGCGAGACTCTGCGCTCCGGATCACGGCCGCAAGGTGGGGCTCAAGCTCCGCTTACAGCTCAACGTCGCCTTCAGGCGCCCCAGTGATCGAGCTGCTGCGTGGCAAGCTCGATCAGGCGTTCCCTGCCGAAGCTCGGATCGTGGCCAGCATGCACGATCTGGATGGGAGTATCGAGCAGTCGCTTCAGCGATCGGGCGTAATCCGGAATGCTCGAGTGGTGCAGCACATCAATTAGTGGACCATCATAGAGCGTGTCGCCAGAAAACAGTGTGCCGGTAGCTCTTTCGAGCAACCCTATCGAGCCGGGCGAATGACCAGGCAGATGCATCACCTCAAAATGCCGATCCCCCAGATCGATGATGTCACCATCTTCGACTGGTCGTACTTTGGAGGCCGGGCGCAGCTTGTAGGCACGCAGATCGAAGTCTGGCGATGGCACGGCTTCGATAATCGGACCCTCGATCTCATATCCGGGCACCGAGGGGAACCGCAGACTCCTCATCTCGAGCGGATCGAAATCCGCGTCGGCCAAGGTAAAATCACCCGAGCACAAGCGTAGTCCATCGAGCTCGGAACTGTGCACGAGGCAGCAATCGAATTCATGGTGGCCACCGATATGGTCAATATGCGTATGAGTTGCGATCGCGGTGGCCGGGCGGTCCAGGATGTCGCGCGCGAACTCACGCAGGCTTGCAATTCCCATTCCCGTGTCAATCACGAGATCGCTGTCGCGCCCCCGCACGTGCCAAATGTTACAGCGTAGCAATGCTGGAACGTGCGGCTCCCAGATGTGCGTAATGCCATCAGAGAGGCTTGCGCGTTCAAACCACTCGCTTGCCACCTTGAACGTCACGGCTCACCCTCAGCTGGTCCGACAGCCAGAGCCTACCTTGCTGCTATCCCCGCGCATACATGAACCATTGGCAGCTTGCGACGGCCCGATTCAAGCGCGGGATGGCAGCAACGTCGGCGGATGGCAAACCTCACACAAGCAATGAAATCTTGCACGCCTCCCGCTCTCCGCATTGAATGCAAGGCTCGCTCTTCCACATCGGATCGGTCCGAATTTGAAATAGGTTTACTGGAGCATTCGTCAGGGCAAGAAATGCCGCTAGCGGTAGCTCTAAGCTAAGGCCGCAACGCCTGCATTCTAGGGTAAGCCCGATCCCATCTTGTAAGGCCTCACTTATGAGAAATGGCCAGATCCAACTCTTTGGAATCTCGTCCCGTGTGATCGGCGGACCCGCTTCGCGTTGCTCCGCCAGCATATTGGCAATGTCGTAGCCGCGGCCAACGCAGAGCCTCGCCCAATTTGTTTCCGAGATGAGCGAGGTGAGACGTGAAGGAGCACGCTCGAGTACTTCATATCTTGCAACGTGACCCGCATGGAGAAGATCAGCAACGCGCCGGGCAATGCTGTCTCTGGCCGTCGCTTCTTTTTCGCATTTGTCGAAACGAGAACGCACCCGGGTGGCGAATTCCTTAGTCTGACCGACGTAAATGGGAGTGCCAGCGGTATTGCCACTTCTGTCGGGGCGACGAGGATCCCTGATCAGGTAGGTGATCCAGCCGCCTTCGCGCTCAGCATTTCGAGCACGTTCGACCTCGTCCCGGATGAGTTCTGCTATACGCCGGCGGTCCGGGTCACGCTGATAACGTACCATCTACTCCAATTAGCAGAAAAGGCGCCGAACGCCTTGGATGAGTGTGAAATACAGCATGAACGTAGGACGGCTTTCGGGGATCGCTATCGCGAACTTCAATGGCTGCTAAGTCGGCGGGCGCTGCCCCGAGCGCCACACCGTCAATTGTTAGGTGGTTGATCAGCCGCCCGCAGCTTCCTTATCTATAACATTAAGCCAAGCGCTGACATGAGCAGCAACGGTTGAGGGATCTTCCAGCAATACGAAATGCCCCGCACCGGGCAAGATCGCGAGCTTTGCGGCCTGCAATCGCTCGGCAATCTCGTATTGCATTTCGGGGGTACAGAGCTTGTCCTCGCTTCCCGCCAATACAAGACTCGGCACTGTAAGGTATCGTATCCGATCGCGACTGTCGGTACGCGATAGGCCGATCTCCGTCTGGTCGACCAGCAGCTTTGCCCCCCCGTCGACAGCCATGGTCACGATCAGATCTTGAAGCGGGCGGTCATCGAGATGCCGGGGACCGACATAGCGCGACCACATCACTTCGCGGATGTAATGGTCGATATCCCTTGCCCCCTGCACAGCTTCGTCCCGGCGATCGGCATGGAACTCCGTCCGGACATCCCTTGCATTGCTGGCGACCAAAGCCAGGCCCAAGACGCGGTCTGACGCCAGCGCTGCCATCTCCAAGGCCACTATGCCGCCTAGCGAAAAGCCGAGCAGGGCGAACCGGGGCGGTGCTTCGGCGAGAATGCGCTCCGCCATGCTCCTGACGTCCCTCTCTCCCATTGGAACTTTCACCTCGGTGGCGCGATCCGGCAAACGATCGAGCAGAGGCGCGAAGACTCGGGCATCGCACAACGTTCCCGGCAGCAGAAATAGTGGCACCCGCCCGATCGCTCCGTTCATCTCGGCCGGATTTTCGTCGTCCATCACCGTAATTCCCCATGCGCCTTGCAAGCTGCTCGCGAATCTTCTAGCTATTATGCATTCGGATGCAAGGCGCGCCGTAGCGGCGCGCATCGGAGATTTGAGCGTGACCCTTTGGACGCAGGAAGCCATGAACGCGCGATTGGTGCGCTATGCCGATTTGATACCATGTCGGACGGCCTTCATTGACACTAAGACGCCGGGATCGACCGAGAAGGAAAATTTCACGATCATCGGCGCCGGTGTTTCGGAAAGCGCGGACCAGCATGTCCACATCACCGAGAAGCACGGCTTCAATATTGGTGCCGCGCGCCAGCCGTTCGGTTGCGTCAATTCGCAGCATAGCCACGATACGGCCGAAGTATTCATGATCCATTCGGGCCGCTGGCGCCTGCTGTTCGGCCCGAACTGCGAGGATGGTTCGCTGGAAATTGGGCCGGGCGATGTATGCTCGGTACCGATCCACATGTTCCGCGGTTTCGAGAAGGTCGATGAAGGCAAAGGCATGCTGTTCACCGTGCTTGGCGAGGACGACCCGGGCAAGGTGACCTGGGCGCCGGCAGTGTTCGAAGCGGCGGCCGATCATGGGCTCAAGCTCACGAAGGGCGGGATGTTGATCGATACGTCGGACGGCGACTACAAGCTCAAGGAAGTTGAACTGGAAGATGGGATCGATCCCGATGCCATCGCGGAGCTAAGGACGCCGCCGCTGGAAAAGCTGCAGGAGTGCATCGCGACCTACGACAGCGTCAGGCAGGCTCCCAATCCGCATTCGCCGCTCGCGGCCGAAGGCGTCGAGGAAGCCGGCATAATCACGCCCCGGCCGACGCGCGACGGCTTCCCGGCAGGCCCTATTTCGGGCTGGTGGCCGCAGGACTTCAACCTGCGCCTCCTGACCTTACAGACCGGCGCCTACGTCCCGCTGCACAGCCGCCAGGAAGCCGAAGTCCTCATCGTCCAAGAAGGCACACTGGAAGTCAGTTGGGCCGATGGCGCGATCGTTATGGGCGCCGGCGATACGCTGACGGTGCCGATCGGCCTTGTGCACGCCTTCCGCAACACCGCCTCCGTACCGGCCGTCGCCTTCGTGGCGCGCGGCACGGAGGACCCTGGGCTTCCCGTGTTCCAGAGCTGAGCGATAGAACGCCAACGGCGCGGTTGGCGCCGCATCGACAACAAAAAAGGGGGCGCCGGCCCACACCGGCGCCCCTTTTCCGTTTCCGCCTGAATCGGCAGGTTTGCGACCCGTCAGGCTGGCGTCTTGAGGCGATCGAAACGAATGGCGGCGGCCTTCTGGTGGCCTTCGAGACCTTCGCTGCCGCTCTGGCGAATGGCCGGCGGCGCCACTGCGCGGATCGCGGACTCCTCGAGCCACTGATAAGTCGCGATCTTCACATAGGATCCGACCCACAGACCGCCCGTGTACTTGCCCGCGCCCATCGTCGGCAGCGTGTGGTTGGTGCCGACGTTCTTGTCCGAATAGACGACGCTGGCGTTCTCGCCGATGAACAGCGAGCCGTAGTTGCGCAGTTTCTTGGCAAAGGCGTGGGGATCGGCCGTGTGCACCTGGAGATGCTCGGCAGCGACGTAGTCGGAATAGGCGATCATCGCGGCCTCGTCCGCACAGAAGACGATCTCGCCATAATTGGCCCAGCTTTCCGCCGCGACCTTGGCGGTGGCAAGGGTCTCTAGCTGGCGCGCGACCTCGGCCTTCGTCGCTTCGGCCAACGCGCGATCGGTGGTGATCAGGCCAACCCGCGTGCGGACGTCATGTTCCGCCTGGCCGAGAAGGTCCGTGGCGATCAGTTCGGGATTGCCCGTCGCATCGGCGACGACGAAGATCTCCGAAGGACCCGCAAGCTGGTCAATCCCGACAGGACCGAACACCTGGCGCTTGGCCTCGTTCACGAAGGCATTGCCCGGCCCCATGATCTTGTCGACCTGCGGCACCTTCTCAGTGCCATAGGCCATGGCAGCGATCGCCTGGGCGCCGCCGATAAGGAAGATTCGGTCCGCGCCCGACAGGTGGCAGCCGGCGACCATGGCCTTGTGCGCATTGGGCGGCAGGCAAGCAACGACCTCGTCGCAGCCCGCGACCTTGCCCGGGACGATCGTCATGATCGGCGCGGAAAGGAGCGGGAAACGGCCGCCGGGCACATAGGCGCCGACGCGCTGGATCGGAATGACGCGGTGGCCCAGGTGAAGGCCCGGAATCGGCTCCACTTCCAGCGGCAGGATCGTCGAAAGCTGCGCTTCGGCGAAACGGCGGACGTTTTCGATGGCAAATTCCGTATCCGCACGTGTCTGCGGATCGAGCAGATCCAGGGCCTGCTGCCTTTCGGCGGGCGTGACTTCGAACTGTTCCAAGTTCGAATTGTCGAACTTGCTCGCATATTCGCGCACGGCCGCATCGCCGCGTTCGCGCACATCTTTCAGGATGCCCGTGACGAGGCCGGCAACCTGGTTATTGTCAGCGTGCTGATCCTGAACCGGGGTCTTGATGTATTCGAGCTTGCCTTCGAGGGCCGGCGGGGCGGGAACGCGGGTCATGTTTGAATCCTTCAGCTGGCGTGCTGCCGGTGCAGATTCGTGCGCCATAATGCATTCGAATGCAACTGTCATTCAAAACTCGCTGGACGTATGCACCTGTTTCGTATTCTTGCGGGATGTATAGAATGAATGCGCGAGTGTGCCTGTCAGGGAAGCCATGGATCAGCCTGTAAAATCGACCCAGCCGCTGCGTCGGGCGACGTCCTATGACGTCGCGCGCGCCGCGGGGGTCTCGCAATCCGCCGTATCCCGCTGCTTCGCACCTGGCGGCAGCATCGCGCCGGCCACGCGCAAGCGCATCGAAAAAGTGGCGGCAGAGCTCGGCTATCGGCCGAATGCGCTGGCACAGGGCCTGATATCGGGGCGGACCAACATGGTCGCCGTGCTGATCTCCAGCGCGACCAATCTCTATTACCCGGAAGTGTTGGAAGAACTGACCCGCCGGCTGACCGAGCGCGACACCCGCGTGCTGCTGTTTTCGCTGCGCTCCGAAGGCGAGGTAGACGACGTGCTGGACCAGGTCTGGCGGCATAGCGTCGACGGCGTCATATCTGCTGCGCGCCTGTCCGATGCGCAGATCCAGCTGTTCGAGGATCACCGAGTGCCTCTGGTCCTCTACAACCGCATGCCGGCCAAGGCACGTGCCGCCAGCGTCTGCTGCGATTCCGCTGCGGGCGAAACCGAACTGGTCGAGCGGTTGCTGGCAGCGGGGCATCGCGATTTCGGCATCATCGCCGGCCCTGAGGATTCCTACGTCGGCGAGGAGCGGCGGCGAGCGGCGCTCGATCGCCTGGCCGCCGCGGGTTTCGACAAGGTGCCCGTCGTCCGCGGCGATTTCAGCTATACCGGCGGCGGCGAAGGACTGCGCCAGTTGATGGCGGACAAATCAGGCCTCGATGCGATCATCTGCGGCAACGACCAGATGGCAATCGGCGCGATCGACGCCGCGCGCGAGGACTTCAAGCTGACAATACCCGACGACCTCTCGATCGTCGGCTTCGACGGCACGGCGCCTGCCAGCTGGTCAAGCTACCGCGTGACCTCGATCCGCCAACCCGTGCGCCGCATGACCGAAGCGGCGGTGTCGATGCTGATCGAACGCATCGAGAATGACACGGTATCGGCCGAGCGCCGGCTTTTCGCAGGCGAACTGGTCGCCGGAGCATCCGCACGAATCGGCTGACAACGCAGCGCATTCGGAAGCAAAAATATCACACTTCGATCGGCTGCGGATGGCTGAAGCGCCCTGCCCCACCCTTCATTTGGCATCGCCACGCAGCGGAATTTTCTCTACTATTTACACCTATATCAGCATCTTAATGGATTGCCCGCACGCGCGAACCAACTGCCTCAATGGAGGAATGCATCCGAATGCATTTTGTCATGGACGCGTCATGCGCGACTTGGTAGCGTACCCCTTACCGAAAAGGCCAAGAGGGCCGCACCGGCAGGGAAAAAGGGTTACCGCATGAGCAATCGTTTCTGGTTCGGCAGCGTGTCGGCACTGACCATGGCATTGTGCACTTCGGCTGCTATGGCTCAGGATACGTCAGCCGCCGCTCCTGACGATACCTCCGCGTCGACCGGCATGGCCGACATCGTCGTTACCGCCCAGCGCCGCAGCGAACGCCTCCAGGACGTGCCGCTTTCCGTGACCGCGCTCAGCGGCGACGATCTTTCCCGCAGTCGCATTACCGATGCCAGCCGCCTGCAGCTCCTGTCGCCGGGCCTGACCTGGGGCCAGCAGGGCGCCGACTCCTTCCCCGCCATCCGCGGCGTGCGTACCCAGCTCGTCAGCGCGCAGAGCGATCCGGTCATCGGCTTCTACCTCGACGGCGTCTACCAGAGCCGCACCCAGCAGCAGTCGATCCCGCTGTTCGACATCGCCCGCGTCGAGGTCCAGCGCGGCCCGCAGGGCACGCTCTATGGCCGCAACACTTTTGGTGGCAACATCTCGGTCGTCAGCCAGCTACCGACCAAGAACTTCGAGGCCGGCTTCAACGCCGCTGCCGGCAGCTACAACCTGCGCCAGTTCGATGCCTTCGTGAACCTGCCCGTGACCGATACGCTGCAAGTCCGCGTCGCCGGCTACCACAGCGAGCATGACGGCTACGTCCGCTCGACCACCAATCCCGATATTCGCTTCAACGACGAGAACCAGTCGGCCCTGCGCGCCAGCCTGCTGTTTACTCCGACCGAGCAGTTCGAGGTCCAGGTCCACGCCGGCTATTGGGAACGCAACGATGCCGGCGGCGGCGCGTATGGCTACAAGACCGTCGGCACGCTGATCAATCCGGCGACTGGCACGCGCTCAATCAACGGTCAGCCCTATGCGGTGAACCCGTCGGTCCGCAACGGCACGCGCTTCGTCAACGGCGTCGACATCGGCGTGCCGGTGACCGGCGACGAATACAACGTGCAGTGGGACTACCAGCCGACCGAATATCTGCGCGAGAAGTACGTCAACGGCCAGCTCTCCTACGATTTCGGCGGCGTCGCGATCAAGTCGATCACCGGCTATACCAAGTTCCGCTCGCGCCGCAGCGGCGACCTCGACCAGTCGTCGGTGGTCTTCCCTGCCCCTGGCGTAGCCAGCGCTTTCGCGGGCTCGGGCATCCAGCAACCCGACACCGACGTGAAGACCTTCAGCCAGGAACTACAGCTGTCTTCGACCGACAAGAGCTCGCCGCTCCAGTGGATCGCCGGTGCCTATTACTTCCACGATATGCTCAACGAGCTCTACAGCCAGGTCTATACCGCGCCGACGGCGACCGCGCTTGGCACCCGCTCGCGTACGCAGATCGATACCAAGGCCTATGCGCTCTATGGCCAGGCGACCTATTCGCTGATCCCCGATACCCTGCGCCTGACCGCCGGCGTCCGCTATTCGGACGAGACCAAGAACTACGTGATCACCAACTTCACGGCGCCGGTCGGCACGTTCAACTTCAATACCCAGACTGCCGCACGCGGTGCGGGCCAGGCGAAGTTCAATAAGGTGACCTGGCGTGCTGGCGCGGAATTCAATGTCACGCGCGACAACATGATCTACGCATCGGTCTCGACCGGTTTCGAGTCGGGTGGCATCAACAACAATTCGAGCAACGCGCTGATCCCGCAGAGCTACGCGCCGCAGACCGTGACCGCCTATGAGCTGGGTTCGAAGAACAAGTTCGCCGATGGCCGCGTGATCCTCAACGCCAGCCTGTTCTACAACAAGTACAAGGATCTGCAGATCACGATCCTCGATCCGCTGACGAACCTTTCGTACTACGCCAGCGCCGGCGCGGCGCGCAGCTATGGTGCCGAGTTCGAACTGAAGACGCTGCCGGTCGACGGCCTGCATGTCGATCTGACGGCGGCGCTGCTCAATGCCAAGTTCACCAAGTACGTTCGCCCGAACCCGTTCGGCGACACCACGACGGTCAACCTGGCCGGCAAGCGCGTGCCGACCTCGCCGACGCTGAAGACCACCGCGAGCATCTCCTACGACGCCGACCTGGGCAGCGCCGGCACGATCTCGCCGCGCGTCGACGTACTCTATTCGACCAAGTACTACTCGACCGACTACAACACCGTGCTCGACCTTCAGAAGTCCTATGCCACGGTCGATGCAAGCCTGCGCTATACGCCGGAATCGGGCGCCTTCTATCTTGAAGGCTTCGTGAACAATCTGACCGACAAGGCCGTTATCTATTCGGCGACGCTCGGCGGTGCCGCCCGCGTCCAGGAATCGTTCAGCCCGCCCCGCGTCTGGGGCGTGCGCCTGGGCGCCAAGCTGCGCTAAGCCTGCGGATCGAATGCAGGGGCTGGGAAAGGACCGAATATGAAGCCTGCCCAGCCCCCGATACCTGATCCGACCGATACGATCGATCAAGCGCTGGCCGTCGGCACCGACGGCGGCGCGCTGCTCTTTGACGACGCCGCCCTCCCCCCTACCGAGCCGGCGTCGCAGGAAGGCCACTATCCCCCTCTCTCCCGGGGAATAGTGGCCTTCGCCTTTCTGATGGTCGCGGAATTCTTCTACAGCTGGGCGTGGAATTCGGTCGACGTGCTGCGGCCCTATATTCGCGAGAGCCTGGGCCTGACCTTGACCGAGGCCGGTTCGGGCTATTCGGCGCAGGGCGCCGGCGCGTTGATCGGCGCCGTGGTCATGGGCCAGCTCGCCGACCGCTTCGGCCGCCGCAAGATGCTCGCTGTGGTCATGATCGGCTATGGCCTGACGCTCGCCGCGGGCACGCTCGTCACCAGCTACGTCGCCTATCTCGCCGATCGCTTCGTGCTCGGCCTGTTCATGGGCGGCATCTTCCCGATCGTCGTCGGCATCTATGTCGGCCTGTTTGCCAGCAATGTCGCCGGACGGCTGGCGAGCCTGATCAATGCCATCTTCGGCTGCGCGGTGACGCTTCTGGGCGTGGCCAGCGGCGCCGTGGGCGGGGACTGGAAATGGCTGCTCTGGATCGGCGGAATTCCGCCCGTGCTGCTGGCGGGCTTCGCCTTCGTGCTGATCCCGAAGACTGCCGACGCGCGCGGCCCCGCCTCGGGCAGCAAGCCGCGAGCGCCCGTGCTCGACCTCTTCGCCCGCGGCGTGCGCCTGCAGACTCTGGCGCTGGCCGCGCTGATGGGCCTCAACTTCTTCGGCTATCAGGCCTTCAGCGGCTGGCTGACGACCTACCTGCGCGATGTCCGCCATCTGAGCCCGACGATCCTGGGCGATCTCGTAGCCTGGCAGTTCGCCGCGAACATTCTCGGCGGCTTCTTCTGGGGTTGGGCCGGCGACAAGTTCGGCCGCCGGTTCAACGCGCTGGGCTTCCTCGGTGCGGCGATCGCCATCGTCGTCTACCTCAATCTCGGCGCCAATGTCGTCGTGCTGGGATCGGTCGGCGCACTCTATGGTTTCATGCTGTCCTCGAGCGTGGTCTGGGGACCCTGGCTGACCGAACTCTACCCGCCGCACCTCAAGTCGACCGCCGCCTCGATCTTCAACTGGGGCCGCATCGTCAGCTTCTTCGCGCCGCTGGTCACCGGGTCGCTCGCCACGAGCTTCGGCCTTGGTGCGACTATGGGAGTGGCGAGTGTAACCTTCGTCATCGCCGGCCTCATCTGGCTGGCCTTGCCCGAAACGCACGCGAACCCGCTGCTGCCCGGCCGCCGCCTGAATACGCGCTGATCTGCTCAGACCTGCGGCGGGACCGAGCTTTCTACCGAATGGTTGAGCGATATCCCCGCCGAGGCCGCGATCAGCGCACCGATCGCGAGGCACTGGATCAACGCCAGCCGCTCTCCCAGGATCGCCAGCGCGGCAAAGGCCCCGATTGCCGGCTCCAGGCTGACGACCACGCCGAAGACATGGCGCGGGAGCCGTTTTAGCGCAATCATCTCGAGCGAAAACGGGATGGCGCTCGCCAGAACGGCAACCACAGCGCCGGTGGCAAGGGTCGCCGGCTCAGCCAGGCGAGTACCGGCCGTCACGAAGCCCACGGGAACCGCGATCAGCGCTGCGACGCAAATGCCGAGGCAGACCACCTGGCTTTCGGGCAGCACCTCGCTCGCGCGCTTGCCGGTGACGATGTAGAGTGCCCAGGCCAGCGCCGCGGCCAGGACGAACGCCAGCCCGACGGGATCGATCGCCGCATGGCTCGACCCGGGTAAAGTAGGCTACCCACCCCAAGCGCGGCGCAGCCAATCCACAGGTAGTCCGCCTTGCGAACTGAATAGTAGATCGCCACGCCCAACGGCCCGAGGAACTCGATCGCTATGGCAATGCCCAGCGGCAGCGTCCGCAAAGCCATGTAGAAACACAGGTTCATGCAGGCGATCGTCGCGCCATAGGGCACGACGACGGCCCAGCCGGCGCGGCCGATCCGCCAGCGCCAGGGTCGGAATACCGCGATCAGCAGCAGCGCCGAAAGCCCGAGCCGGAGCGCATTGGCGCCAGAAGCTCCGGCCAACGGAAACAGGCCTTTGGCGAAGGAATTGCCAACGCAGACCGAGACCATGGCCGCGATCAACGGGGCAAGGCCGCCGAGCAAGCCCAGCCGCCCGGCGCGAACGGTCATCCCTTGACCTGCGCGACCAGCGCGGCGGCGCCTGCCAGCATGAAGCCGTGATCTGAGCCGAGCAGGAACAGGCTAGCGCCCTTCTCGGCCCAGGTCGGCACGTCTGCGATCCGCGCTACGAACATGCCGGTACGCCGGCCATGGCGCATACCGGCGGCGCAAACCTTCTCGACCGCCGCGACCACTTGCGGATCGTCCTGATTGGTGACGCCGTAAGCGACGGTGAGATCGACCCGGCCCACAAACAGCGCATCGACGCCGTCCACGCCGGCGATCTCGTCGATCGCGTCGATGGCTTCGGGATCCTCGATCTGGAGCACGACCATGGTGCGCGCCGCACTGGCGGACATATGTTCGACCATGGGCTTGGTCGTGTAGGAAGCCGCCCGCGACGACCCGGCATAGCCGCGTCCGCCGGCGCCGTAGTGGCTGAGCCGAACCGCTGCGCGCGCTTCGTCGGCCGAGCGGACATGCGGGATGACCACCCCGGTTGCACCGCAATCGAGCGCGTTGAGGATATGCTCGGGCGCGGCCGAAGGGACGCGCACCAGCACGTCCATGCCTGCGGCGCGCGCGGCCATGATGCAGGCGTCGATCGCGGTCCGATCAAAGGGCGCATGTTCGGCATCCAGACACAGGCAATCGAGTTCGCTAAGCCCCAGCACTTCGACGACGATCGGCGAAGGCGTCTTCACGAAAGTGCCGACGATGGTTTCACCCTCAGCCAGCCGCTGTTTCAGGTTGCCGCTCATTCCGCCGTCCATCCTCCGTCGACCACCAGCGAGGTGCCGGTCATCAGGCTCGATGCGTCTGAGGCAAGGAACACCGCCGCCCCCATCAGATCCTCGACCTGGCCGATGCGCCCGAGCTTGATCTTGTCGAGCACGCTTTGCTTGAACGCCGTATCTTCGAAAAACGGCTTCGTCATCGGCGTTTCGATGAATGTCGGCGCGATCGTGTTCGACCGGATGCCATGCGGCGCGAGATCCAAGGCAAAGCTTTTGCTCATGCCTTCGAGCGCCCATTTCGAGGCGCAATAGAGCGACCGGTTGGGTCCACCCACATGCCCCATCTGGCTGCCGATGTGGATCAGGCTGCCACCACTCACCTTTTCGACGAGCATTTTCTGGACGCAGGCCTGGGCGACGAAGAAGGCGCTTTTGACATTGAGCCCGAGAACCGCATCGTAGTCGGCCTCGCTCACCTCCGTCATCGGCTTCGGACGATTGGTTCCCGCGTTGTTGATCAGGACGTGGAAAGCCGGCCGGTCAGTGAAGAAGCGCGAAACAGCCGCGAGGTCGGAGACATCGAGCGCAGCAGCTTCGGCCTGCCCCCCGGCCCGCCGTATCGCTTCGGCTACCGACGCGATCTCGTCACTGGAGCGCGCTGCCAGAGTAACCGCAGCGCCAGCCTCCGCCAAGGCCGCGGCCATCGCCCCGCCAATCCCGCGTCCGGCACCGGTCACGAGAGCCCGCCGCCCGTCGAGGCGAAAGCTGGGCGTTCGCGGCAACGGGACGGCGGACATGTCAGGCGTCGACGGCGGTCAGGTCGGACGGCGTTGCCGTGCCCGCATAGGGCACCTCGCGGTGGCCATAGCGGCGCACGCGGATGTTCGCCTGCTCGCCATGGCCAGCGAAGCCCTCGAGCCCACAGAGGCGGCTGCAATATTCGCCGATCAGCGCTGAGGCGTCGTCGGTCAGGACCTTCTGGTAAGTGCAGGTCTTGATGAACTTGCCGACCCAGAGCCCGCCCGTATAGCGCGCGGCCTTCTTGGTAGGTAGCGTGTGGTTGGTGCCAATCACTTTGTCGCCGAACGACACGTTGGTCCGTGCGCCGAGGAACAGCGCGCCGTAGTTGGTCATGTTCTTGAGGAAATAGTCGGGATCGGCGGTCATGACCTGGACGTGCTCGCTGGAGATCTCGTCGGCGATGCGCACCATCTCGGCATCGTCCTCGGCGACGATGACTTCGCCATAGGCCTCCCAGGCCTTGCGGGCGATGTCGGCGGTGGGCAACACGTAGAGCAGCTTCTCGATCCAGGCGATCGTCTCGTGCGCCAGCTTTTCGGACGTGGTCAGCAGGATCGCCGGGCTGTCGGGGCCATGTTCGGCCTGGCCGAGCAGGTCGGTCGCAGCCAGTTCGCCATCGCAGCCGATCTCGTCGGCGATCACCAGGGTTTCGGTCGGGCCGGCAAACAGGTCGATGCCGACACGGCCGAACAGCTGGCGCTTGGCTTCGGCGACAAAGGCGTTGCCCGGTCCGACGAGGATGTCGACCGGGGCGATCGACTGGGTGCCGAGGCCCATCGCGGCAACCGCCTGGATGCCGCCCAGGCAATAGATCTCGTCGGCGCCGGCCATCGCCTGCGCCGCGACGATCGCGGGAGCCGGCTTGCCACCGAACGGCGGGGCGCAGGTCACGACGCGCGGCACGCCGGCGACCTTGGCGGTGATCACCGACATGTGCGCGGAGGCCAGCAGCGGATACTTGCCGCCCGGAACGTAGCAACCCGCGGCATTAAGCGGCAGGTTCTTGTGGCCGAGGATCACGCCCGGCAAGGTCTCGACCTCGACATCGGTGATGCTGGCGCGCTGGATCTGCGCGAAATTGCGGACCTGCGCCTGGGCGAACTCTATATCCTTGATGTCCTGCGGCGAGAGCGTGTCGATGCAGGCCTGGATCTCCGCCGGAGTAAGCCGGTAGGAAGCGCGGTCCCACTTGTCGAACTTGATCGACAGCTCGCGCACCGCGTCGTCGCCGCGCTTTTCGATATCGGCGAGGATGCCTTCGACGGTGTCGCGGACCTGGCGATTGTTCTCAGCCTTGGCTTCTGCGGTTGCGCCGCGCTTCAGATAGATGGCCATGGGACTCTCCGATGCATTCGAATGCAAAACTGCTAGATCATGTCGGCACGGAAGGCAAGGCGCTTGCAAGAGGCCGGCGAAATCGGGGATGCGGCAGCTTGGTGCCTGGAAGGTGTGGCATTGGCTGCCACCTTCGAGGCACGCAAAAACCGCTCACTCGGCCGCGTCGGCGGCCTTCTGCATGTCTGCAAGCTTGATCTGTACGAGCATCGACAGTTCGTCGTAGACGATCCATTCGTCGACGATCTTGCCATCGATCACATGATAATGGGTGACGCCCATGACGAACAGGTGATGCCCGGTCGGCGCACCGAGCGAGCCGTAGCCCATGTGGTGCCCGTCCATCGTCCAGCGCACGGCATATTTGACGCCGCCCTCCTCGCTTTCGACCGAGGAAATGTGCTGCGGAACGTAAGCACAGTCGGGGATCAGCGCGACGAGCTTGATTGTCTGGTGCAGCACCGCGGCAATACCGTAGAGTTCGCGCATCAGCGGCCCGTGCCACTGCACGGTCGGCGCGTAGATTTCGTGGATCCGGCCGAACATGCGCTTGTTGAAGATGTGATGGAGATCGCGCAGGAACTGGGCTTCACCGTCGTTGTGCGCGATCGACACGTCGGCTTCGGTCTCAGGCGGGTACTGGCCGAGCAGGCGACGGTTTTCGGCCAAATCGACGACCTTCTCGCCGGTCTCGAACTTCTTGCGCGCGATGTCGGCGGCATAGCCATGCGGGTCGATCCCGAGCTGGATCAGAGGCCCCATGTTGTCGCGGACAATCCACTCCTTGTAGATCTTGTTCTCCAGGATCATGCAGTCGGCAACGGTTCGCGTTATGAAGCTGCGGCCGGTCGGCTTGCCGTACATACCGTATTCGGTGTGGCGACCGGAGCCGTTGGTCATGTGGCTGGTGTAGAAGCCGTCGACATCGTTGCCGTTCCAGATCACCTGAATGGCGCGACCGCGTCGATCGGGGAATTCCGATAATCGCTGGATCGTATCGCGAATGTGGGTTTCGCGATCATACATCGTGCCCAGCGTCGTGTAGGCGACGCAATTATGCGTGTAGTGGGTGTAGATCAGGCCAACGTCTCGCTCGTCCCAGATCTTGTGGGTGCAGCGAACGATGTAATCGACGATATCGGTGTAGCAATCGTCGAAACCGCGCATGGACTGGACGCGAGGACGGTTTTCGGGAACGAGCTCCTGAAAATCGCGGCGCTCGACCTGTAGTACCGCGCGCGGATCTTCCGACACGCGGGCAGCGAGCTTGGTTCCCGTTGCCGGGTCCTTCGGCGCCTTGCTATCATCCTCGCTCATAAATCCTCCTCGCTCGGCTACGCACCTGGTTCCAGCTTGAGGATGCCCATCAAAAAGCAAACACCCTCTTTTGCATTCGAATGCATCTACTATAGCCGAAGCGAGCCCATTGCAAGGCGTCCTGAGGCTATGCCTCGCGGTCGGGCAAGAGAAGCTCGGTCAACGCCCGAACAATCTGAAATTAGCCCTTTCAAATGATCTAGTGGAGAAGGCTCGATGGAATTCTCGAGCAAAGTGGCTCGTAGCATATTTGTCGGCGACGATTGTTAGTGCGGCACAGGTCCGATTTCCCAGCTATTTCCGCCGATATGATCCCGGTGAACGAATGCCGGTAACAGGGACACGTGAATTGGTTCGGAATGACTGCAAAGTCGGCGACATCAGGCGGATTTTTCCGTGCCGCCAAGCGTAAACCAGGCCGTTATCCCAGCGGCCGCAGCGCAAGCTGCCGAAATAACGGCGCCGGTCTGAAAAGCGCCGATCAGGTCGTCTCCCGTCCGAGAGATGACGGCACCTGCCAGCGATGTTGCGATCAAGCCGCCAGTTCGCGAGATGGCGCTATTGAAACCGGACGCCGTGCCCGTGTGCCGCTCATCGACCGAGGCCAGCACCGCAGTGGTGAGCGGCGCCACCGCTCCTGCCATGCCAAAGGCGATGATGGCCATGCCGGGTAGAACGCTCGTCCAGTAGCTTGCTTGCGGATCAGCCTGCACAAGCAGCGCGAAGCCGACGCCAGTGACGATCGGACCGATCGTAAGCGGCCAGCGCGGGCCGATCGCCTCGGTCGTCCGGCCGGCCAGCCGCGAAGCCAAGCCGACTACGATCGAAAACGGTAGTAGCGCCAGTCCCGCCTGCGTCGGGCTGTAGCCGCTCCCGACGATCAGCAAGTAGGGCAGGAGCATCAGTAGCCCGCCGAGAGCGCCGTAGAGCAGGAATGTCAGAACTGTCAGGCCGACAAAAGCTTTCGAACCGAACAGAACGAGCGGCATCATCGCTTTGTCTTGCAGACGCCGTTCGTTGAGCACGAAGAGGACCATGAAGGCGATGCCTGCGGTGGCGCCCGCTGCCATCGCCGCCGTCACGTCGTGACGCGTCGACCATGCGGTGAGCGTCCAGGTAAGGGCACCCAGTCCTCCAGTCGCAAGCACCGCGCCGCGCCAGTCGAGTACGTCTTGCCCTCGATCGGTTTCCGCCACGAAGCGCATGAAAATGACAATCGCGCTGACTGCAACCGGCACGTTGAGGTAGAAGATACTGCGCCAGCCGACCACGTCGATCAGCCAGCCTCCGAGCGGCGGCCCGATTGCACTCGCGATAGCACCGGCAGCAGCCCAAGTCCCGACTGCTCGTCCCCGCGCTTCTCCCTCGAAGGCGCTTCCCAAGATGCCGAGACTGTTGGGCATCAGCAGTGCGGCGCCGATCCCTTGCAACGCTCGAAACGCTAGAAAAGCGGCAAGCGACGGCGAGAGTGCGCAGCCGATCGAGGCCGCGGTGAACAGAGCGACGCCGATAACCAACATCCGCCGACGGCCATAATGATCTCCGAGCGCGCCGCCGATCAGCAGCAACGCCGATAGAGGCAGCAAGTAGGCGTTGATCGCCCAGGATAGATCGCCCGCGGTGCCGCCCAGATTCTTGCCGATTGCAGGCAATGCGACGTTCGTTACCGAGCCGTCGATGAAAGCCAGGCTCGAGGCTAACATAGTCGCTGCGATGGTCCAGCGCGGGTGCGCAACCGACCGTCCCCTTGTGGATTGAACCACGCCGGTATCGCAGGAACCTGACAGCCCCGTGTTCAAGCCTCGATCTCCATTATAGTCCCCAAGCGCGCGGGATTGCCGCCAATTGCGGTAGTTTCGAATGGCCCGATTTCCCAGACCCACATGATCGACCGGAGGGGGGACGAAAACAGCATCGCGATACGAGAAGCAAGCAAGCATCGCCAGACCTTCAGGGGATCCGCCACGGGGTCATGATGTGCGTTCCCCCACCGCCGATATGTTCATAAAGCTTGAAATAGGGCTCGAGCGGTTGGCGAGAATGCCAAAAAGAAGCGCAGGTTGAGAACTCCCAATGTATCTTATCTTTATTTTTTCGTTATTTAGCAAGAAGCCGAACTGCGTCTTTGTTCGGCGCATGGCGTCTTTTCCCTGAAGTGCGAAAGGGACTTGCAACGAATGACCATTGAGTTGGGAGAGCTGGCTTCATTCGTCGTAAAAACCGAAGATCTGCGGATTCTGGATCAGCTCATACCCGATGAACCGCAGCCGGTCTCCATCGACTGGATCAATCGGGCAACCAACCAGAAGATGCGCAAAACTAGTGTGCAGCTGTTGCTTCGCACGCTCGGCGAAGCTGATGTGTCTGAAAGCATCCACCGTTTGCGCAACACCTCGGGGATGCGATTTCATTTTCGAAATGAGTTTGATCGAGATCGCTTCTCGTTCGCATTCAGGCAAGCGCGAGCCAGTATGGATGTTCCGTTACGTTTCTTGACGGCGGCGATGTTCGAAAGCCTGGAAAGCGCGCGCGCTGCGGTGGCGGCACTGAAGGCAAGTGGTATCCCTCAGGAGGCTATCTATCTGTCTTGGCAGTATGCGAACGTCGAGCCGCAGGATGCGTTGCCCGGTCACAGCAAGCGGAGTGTTGCCGCGGCGGTCGCTGGCGGGGGCATTGCGGGGGTCATCGCTGCTAGCGGCGCTGTCGTTCTTCTGAGCGGTTTGGGTCCAGCGGCTGCGGCCGGCGCGCTTGCGGCTTCAGCATTGAATGGCCTTGCAGGTATGAGCGCCGCTATCGGGGCCACCGGCGGCGCAATGGCACGGATGCTCAGCGATCCCGATGTCGAGGGCCGTGGCCGCGACTCCTTTCAGCAGACCTTCCGCAAACGGCACGTGATGGTGTCGGTCGATGTTCGCCAGGCAAAAGGCAAAGACCAGCTCATCGATCAGGTTTTGACGCGGCTCGGGGGACAGGCTCAGTTTCGAGGCTAAGCCCGTGACACTCCATGAGGCGCTCGAATTTGGTCATTTGAGCGCCTTTCGCGTGGACCGATCCGCCTAATCTGAGGTTGTAAATACATCCAAATTCGAGATCGGGTACCGCTCGTGAAGTCCACCGCGCCCACATAATGAGCAAGCTCACACGGCGGAACGGCGGCAGTCGCTCCGATCTGGCGTTAGAAGGAGGTAAGGCGCTTAAACACTTGGGAAAATTTAATGTTCGCAGCTCCGCCAGCAAACGGCGAAAGTACGCCAAAGCGTCATAAGAGCGTAATCACGAGTCCCGAAACTGTCATCAAGCAAGCTTACCGGTCACGTTAACCAATGTGAATCGGAGATTAACGATGGATCGCGTTCGCGGATTGATTGTCGGCTTTGCTGCGTTAGCAACTCTGACAACGGCCACTTCCACACAGGCCGCGATTACGCTGCTCGCGATTGGCGATCTCGGCGGAACCTCCGATCTTTCGGGCCTCAACTACATACTGGAAAACGGAGTTCCTGCCAACGTGCTTGGCGGTATGGGATCAGGCCTTACTTATGCCGGGGGCAACACCTTCCTGGCCGTTCCGGATCGCGGGCCGAACGCGCTGACCTACAATACCGCAGTCGACAACACGGCGTCGTACATCAGCCGTTTCAACACGGTGAACATGCAACTGGTAGCAGCGGCGCCAGGCTCTTCGTTACCATTCACGCTGACTCCGACGCTTGCCAGCACAACGCTTCTGTACAGCTCCAACGCCCTGACCTACGGTACCGGCGCCGGCCTCGGTACCCAGATCGACGGCGTGACGCCACTCGGATCCGGCGCACCGGTGGTCAACGATGCCTCACATTTCTATTTCTCGGGGCGATCTGACAATTTTGGCCCCGGCAATTCGGGTAATCCGCTCGACGCCCGCTTCGATCCTGAATCGATCCGCGTGTCGAACGATGGCAAGAGCGTCTTCATCTCAGACGAATATGGCCCTTACGTTCGCCAGTTCGATCGCCAGACTGGCGCACTGGTCAAGACCTTCACTCTACCCTCCAATCTCGATGTGGCGAACCTCTCGCCCGTGGGTGACACCGAAATCGCAGGCAACACTAGCGGCCGGGTCGCCAATAAGGGAATGGAAGGCTTGGCGATCACGCCGGACGGTAAGACGCTGGTCGGCATCATGCAGGCTCCGCTGATCCAGGACGCGGCCAACTCGGCAACCGCCAACATGTTGCGCATTGTGACGATCGACATCGCCACCGGCGAGACGCACGAATATGGCTATATGCTCACCAAGGGTTCGGGCGTGAGCGACATCGTTGCAATCAACGGCCACCAATTCTTGGTCGACGAGCGCGATGGTAAGGGTCTGGGCGACGGCAGCACTGCCAAGGTGAAGCAGCTTTTCTCCATCGACATTTCGGGCGCGACGGACATCACTAACCTTGCTGGCGCAGCTGCTGCAGCTGCTGTGGTCACTAAGGGCGCACCGGCTGTTCTCGATCTCGTAACGGCGCTCACGAACTACGGAATTGCCGCAACGCAGATCCCGGCCAAGATCGAAGGCATCACCTTTGGCCAAGACGTCCTGGTCAATGGCGTAACAACGCACACTCTGTACGTCGCCAACGACAACGATTTCCTGCCCAGCACCGCGGGCAGCAACAAGTTCTTTGTCTTCGGGTTCACCAATGCCGACCTGCCGGGCTTCGTGGCACAGAGCATTTCCGTGCCTGAGCCCTCGACCTGGATGATGATGATCGGTGGCATCGGCATGATCGGCATGATGCTGCGTCGTCGCAAGCAGGTTGCACCATTGAGGTTTGCCTGACGTGAGGGTGGCAGTGGAAACGAAAGTTATTCCGTCGGAAATTACTCAAAGTTAAGACCAACAACGCTCTATGCGTCCGTGCTGTCGCCATGATCCAGGCCCCCCAAGCCATTGACCAGATCGTGGCGGCAGCACACCCGGGATATCCGCCATGGCAACGAGTGTTGGGCTTCAGGCAATCCAGTTGATGCGGGAAAGTCTGCAAATTCGGCGAACCAAGCTCGGGCCCCGCAACGCAATTTTGGCATTTTCGCCATCAAGCCCTCATTCTTTCTTGATTTGTTCGGCTAGACGCACAAGGAGTATCGCGACGGCGGCATAGGCGCAGTGCCCTCGCCCATTGTGAAGGGGGAAGCGATCGCTAGCGCCAAGGGATTGCCTGCCGTTCTGCTCGCGGCCGTGGTCCTGTCGCTTTTGATTTGCGCAGGCCTGCTCGTCTATGGTTCGGGCCGGGGTTTGGACCTGACTGACGAGATCTTCTATTTGGTCTGGACGCATGATCCCAATGCCTACTGGCTGATCTACCAACCCTTCGGCTATCTGCTTCACCCGCTGTTCAATCTGGTGGGGGGCGATCTCCAGACCTATCGCCTTGCGGGCTTCTCGATCGCCGCGGCGGCGGGCGTCGTTCTTGGCTGGTCGCTTTCTCCTGCAGGAAAGGCGCCGCCGGTTTTCGCGCTCTACGGAGCCGCGGCCGCGCTGACGATCTTCTTCCCGTGGATCATTACGCCGAGCTACAATTCGGCGGCAAACGTCGGCGCGCTGCTAATCCTCGCGGGTATTTTGAACGCCTTCGCAGATCGGCAGGCACGGCGCCATATTGGGGCAGTCGCTGCAGCCGTGGGGCTGTGTCTGGCGGCGTTTTCCAAGCCGCCGCTATTTGCAATTGGTGTAGCGGTGATGCTCTTGGGCGCATTCTCCTCGAGGCGCCAACCGGCCGCTCTCCCGCTGGTTGCTGCCCCTTTGCTCGGAGCCTCTCTGATTTGCCTATTCCTCGCTCCAGCGGAATTGCCCGGCCTCGTCCGGCGGATGGCCGCAAGTCAGGATATCCTGGCTCTGCCCAACACGCCTTTCGGCTTGCCCGCTAAGATACTGCGGGATTGGGGCGAGGTCCCGCTCGCCTTGAGCGGGGCTGCCCTCGCGGCCGCAATGAGTTTCGTACTCAGGCGAACCCGCTGGTTCGCATGGCCGGGCTATGCGGCTGTCGCGCTGAGCCTGTCTTACGCTTGGGATGCTGCCACGGACGTAACGGATGGCGACACTCCCGACTTCATCGGCCTCGCGCTGGTGCTGTTGGCGGCGGGATACGCCGGCGTGGTTCAGCATCGGGATGGCGCCAGGCTGCCGACAATCGGGCTATTGCTCGCAGCCCCTGGTGCGGTCGCACTCGGGACGTTCAACAATCAATGGTCGCAATTCAATTTCAGCATGGCCTTCCCCTTGCTTGCGATTTTCACTCTTGCCTCGGCCGATCCAGCGTCCTGGCGGAGAAGAATTGCGCAGGCGCTGTGCGCTCTCGGTCCGCCTGCCGTCATGGTGCTCGCTGCCTCTAATCCCTACAGCCTGCCGGTCTCGATCTTTGAGCAGCAAACGTCAATTTATCCGCCACTCGTTCACGGTTCTCTCCTGGTGGACGAAGAGACGGCCCGTTTCGTCAACTCGGCGCGGGGACTCGCGCGAGGGGCTCTTCTGATCGACCTTTCAGGAACAGGGCCGGGCGTAAGCGCAGTTCTTGACGCGCGCGCCCCGGTGGTCGCCTGGTTGAACCCCGCCAGCCCGGCGGGACCCGACATAGTCTGGTCACGGCTCACGTCGGAGGAGCGCGAAAACGCTTGGTTCGTTGGGCCAATGTGGAAGGCCTTCGAGAGCTCGACTCCCGCCAAGTGGCTCGCCGCACACAAAGCAGATTATTGCGCGAGGACGCTACCGCCCATGGTTTTCTGGAAAGAAGAGCGGACACTGCAGATTTGGCGACCCTGCGGAAATGGGTCGCGCATCATGGCGAAACCGCAGGCCCATGCCGTCGCGACTTTCTGAGAGAAGTCGCACTGAACCGGGCGTCGGTCAGCTATGTTTGAACGGCCGGTTCGAGTCGGTGGAATCTCCACATTGAACGACGGGTGTGTTGGCGGCGACTGCCTCGATGATCGAGCTATAGGGCTTGCCCGTTCCGATTAAAGGCGCCGATTACAGCCATAGCCCCTTCGCGTGCCGCAAAGGCTGCCGCAGGCGACAAGGCGGCTGAAGCCGGCAAGGCTGCAGAAGCCGTAGGCGACAAGGCCAAAGACGCCGCCCACTGACGGCGCAAACGGAACCCGGGCGTATGGACCCGCCCGGGTTCTATTTTCTTGAAATGAGCCAATATGATCATGCCTCGGCGCAATTCGGCGCAAAAATTGACGGCAAGCGAGAGATAATTGGCCGAAGCCGGTGAAAGGAATCCCTCCGTGTCGATGAGGTACCGAGCCAGCAGCAATGCGGAAAGCAGGAGCTCGACGCCGAGAGAAATCCCAAGGCGTCGATAGACAAGCGCCCCCGGCGCAGCTCCAATGTAGTGCCGGAACCAACGGGCCCTGACTCCACAGTACAATCGGGAATAAGCGTTCGGATCCACAGTGTACCGCCCGCATTTCGTCGAGATTGTCTAAGGTCGTCCAGGGTAATGAAAGTCCAGGTCAAGAGCCAAAGTCCTTCATGACTTCGCCGACGGGGCAGCACCGGATCTTCATTGCCACAATTGCGTCGAGGACCCCGTCATGGACGCTCGCCAACAGCTCGTCGACCGCGGGATGGGCTGGCACGATATCGTGAAAGACAAGAATAGCCCATCTGTTGCTCGCTCGTGCCCTGTCTATGTAGCTGGTGAGCTGTTGCAGTGTCGCAGCGTCGAAGCCAGCCGCCAGTGCCTGCAAGCGGAAAGGGTACCGTTTCACCCATTCTGGCGGATTCGGGGGGCCTTCACTCGTGCGCGCCGAAACAATATGCTGTGAGCGCAGAACCGCTTCAAAGCGGCGCAATTGCCGATTTGCTGAACCGGGGCCGAGGTCGGTAACGTCACATGGGTACGCGAAATCGTGCGAAGCGCTTATCCCTTCCCAGATATCTATTGCCCGGTTCATCGGATCAATCTGACTGCGCGCATAGCTGCGCCAATCGTTGCCATCGATATCGCAGGGGTGTGTCACGGTGTGATTGGCAAGCTCATGTCCCCTCGCCGCGGCACGCTGCCATTCTGCAACACGTTCGCGGACGTTCTCCAGCGTGAGATAGAACGTGCCGCGAAGCCCCCGCGATTCCAAAGCCGGTATTGCGAGATCGAGATGGCTGTCGAGACCGTCATCGTAGGTCAGGCTCACGACACCGCCTCGCCAGGTGGACGAACGGGCTGAGCCCGGAAATGCTGCCGCGCCGATGACGAGCGTGAGGAGCGCAGCTCGGCGATCTAACATCTTTCCCAATGGGCCTAGATCGGCAGGATTCCCTTCAGCTGCTATAGACAGGAACTCTCTGTAAAAGAGGCGATGCTAATCACGAACGCTGGGAGCCCAACGAACTTCATGTAGCGCTGCGCCCATATCGGTATGAACTTCATCAACTTCTCTCGCGCAGTCGGCCCTGAACGATCGTCCGCTGATAGGGCATATGCGGGAGGGCCTCAATGACAGAAAAGGCGGCGCGGGCAGACGTTATCGGATCAGGGCGCTCTCTCGATCAGCCTTGCCACGGGGACATTGCTGCAAGCCACCTGTTGTGGTCGTCTGCGGTCTCTTCTGCCCTCGCAAACGCAATTCCCGCGTAGGCGACGGCAGCGCCGATAGAGTACCAACCAGTAGCTTGGAAGTAGCCCGCGCCCGCATGCAGCAATGGGCTGAACCAAAGAAGCAGTGTGCCGCTGAAGACGATCACGCCTGCGAACCCAGCCGCTATCAGCCGCTGATTGCTTGCTGTCGTCGGTCGCGGCCTTATCGACGGGGCGATGTAGTTTGGGCGCCGATCTGTTGAACGCGGCAAAACTGACACGGCGCCCAAAAGCGCCCCGAGCGCCACGGCAGCAGGGCGAAAGCCCTGAAGCAAATAGCAGCTCGCGATCAGTCCAACGGGGTTCGCCCAAGGCGCCAAAAACCGCATTGCCATCCTCTATTTGCTCGCGAATGTCGGCGAAGCACGACGCCGGCTTAGGAGACACGGGTTTCCAAGAGATTAGTCGAGGATCACGCAACGGGATTTATGTCATCCGCTGGCGCCCACCCTTGTCACCTGAATGGCCGTCCGCTTTCCGGCGCGTTCGCTGTTGCACCCAACGGCCAGAATGTCGGCGTCTGCGGAAACGGCTCTTCCCTCAATGGTCACTATCTTCTGCAGTATACTCAGCAAAGTTCGATCAATCGCCAAAGCGGTACTTCAGTCTGAAGCCAAACATGCGCGGTTGGTTCACGTGCCCGCCATCCGCACCGATCGTCTGGAAGCCCGAACCGGGGAAGAGGATACGTCCTTGATTGGTGACATTGGTCATGTAGAAAGCAAGGTCAAAGGGATTACCCAGCACTTGGTGCCAATCAACGTTGAGATTGAGTTGGTTCTGGGCAGAGACGAGATAGAGCGGCGAGGAATTCGGCGATTCTGCGCGATTTGCATCGGCGTGGGTGAAAGTCGCGCTCAAGGATAGCCGACCGACGCTCTCGCTCAGCGGCAAAATGTAAGAGCCGGTGACCACGACGGTATTCTTGGGCGACAGCGGCAATGGATCGCCAACGTTGGCGGTCGGGTTTACGTTGTCGTAGAAGATCGGCGCAGGCGGCACGGTGATCTGGAGCACCTTGGTGTTGAGATAAGTGTAGCCCACGTCGAGCTGCAGACCTTCAAGCAGCTTGAATGACGAGTCGACCTCGACACCCCAAATTCTAGAATGACCCGCATTGATGTTTGGCGAGTTGCTCGGAATGACACCCTGATACGCCGCCGAGACGGTTGGATTTATGGTGATCTGCTGGTTGTGGAAGTCGTTATAGAAACCAGCGATATTGAAATAACCGGAGACTGTGCCACGAAAACTCGTCTTTGCACCGACCTCGTACAGGTCCAGCTTCTCCGGCCCCACTGTTTCGAAACCGACGCTGTTCGAGGTCACCGAACCTGCGCGGTAGCCCCGCGCCCACTTCAGATAGAGCAAGATGTCATCGGTCGGCTTGTAGTCGAGATCGATCAGCCAGGTGGGCCGTTTCGAGCTGATTTGCCGCGTGACGTTGCAGTCGTTGGGATTGTTCGTGAACAGCGCGTACTGATTCACGTTTGAGGAATTCACCGTAACACCGGCTGGCGCTTTGTTGAACAAGAGGACATTCTGACAATATGCTCCCTGCTGCGTGATATTCAGCGCCTGGGCAAGGTCAGTCATCTTATCCCAAGTGTAGCGAACACCGCCCGTCAGGCTGAGCTGATCGGTGAGCTTGTAGGTGGCCTGGGCATAAAGCGCCTTGTCGTTGAACGTGTCCTTGGTGTTGGCCTCCGAGGTAGAGCCCACTGCCACGGGGAAAAATACGCCCGGCGCAACCTGGAACGGCAAAGTCAGCGGCTGGCAGATATTGGCCTTTATGTCCGAACAGTTGTTGAAAATATCGACGAGCTGCGAGTTCCAGCCGAGCGGATGCGCGAGCTCGATATAGCCGCCCGCCTGCCAGGTGAAGCGATTGTCACTGCTATGACCTTGGAACTGAAGTTCTTCGGAGAAGGAGTTCTCTGCCGTGGTCCAGGAATAGTATCCCTGCTGGAGCTGGATCGTCCTCAGCCCTCCTCCGACCGGCGGATTTTGCGCTCCAGCCAAGGGGAAGCCGGGATAGACGCGGTAGTTATCGCCCCACAGACTGAAGCTTGCGGACTCATAGTACTCTTGATACGAGGCGATGTTCTTGATCGTGAGATTGTCGCTTGCGCTCCAGGTGGTGGTATTGATGACCGACCATTGCTTGATGAGCTCAAGAGGATTGGGATCATTGTTCTCGACATCCCAGATACCATCCCCACGGGCGTTCTGCCGCGCAATCTGCGCGCATGCCGCGGGAGCGAAAACTGGTGCGAGCCCTGTAGTAGCTGTGTTGCCGTTTTGATCCGTACAGGTGGCAAGTTTTTGAATGGCGCCATGCGTGTTCGAGCGGCTGTAGCTGGCCACGGTGTAGTTCTCTAGGTTGGGCGTAAGATTGCCGACGATGCTCAGTCGCGCGGCGAAGTAATTCGTGTTCGCGAAATCAGATGGTCCTATTCCGCTGTGATTCTTGAGGTAGCCGTCCGCCTTGTTATAGTCGATGCCGCCTCGGACCTTGAACGTATCGCTTAGCGGCACATTGAGCACGGCCTGAACGCGATGCGCATTGTAATTGCCGATTGTCCCTTCGACGTACCCTTCGAGCTTGTCGGTCGGCTTTTGCGGCACCAGCAAGATCGCGCCGCCGGTCGTATTACGGCCAAACAGCGTGCCTTGCGGGCCTTTGAGTACCTGAACGTTCTGAAGGTCGAACATTGAACCTACGCCGGCGCCGTTGCCGGACGTCGTGGGGCCAAGCGCGCGCGGCGCGGCGACATCGGCGAAATATACCCCGACCGTAGGCGCGGTATGGTAGGCTTGGGTAAAACCGCGAATAACGAAGCTGGCCTTCTCGGGGCCGAACTGTGAGTTGATGGTCAGGGACGGCACGAAAGAACCGAGATCGGCCGTGCTGACGATGTTGTGCTGGCTGAGCTGTTCGGGATTCAGCACAGTGATCGAGATCGGAACATCCTGCAAACGTTCCTCAGAACGCCTTGCGGTCACGATGATGTCATTGCCGCTCTCGCTTGCATTAGCCTGCGCCGCGGTGTCGCTCTGGGCGAACACCGGAGTAGCAAAGCTCAGGAGCGCGCCGGTCGAAAGTGCCGTAGCAATGCGCAGGTGCGACTTAGGCATCCTCGTTCTCCCTCGGTATGCCGTGGAAGCTGTTGCCGCATCCATCGGCCGCATTTGTCTTTCGACAAGCTTACCCCAGCCGCGTTCGTGGCAGTGTTAATTCTTCGTCATGTTCTGCATCATGCCGCGAGCCATCGACGCCTACCGCTAATCTGCCAACCAGTGTTGGTTTCGGCGAAGTCAGGACAGGCTTCTGGCTCGGCGACCCGCCCTTCCTTGCATTTTCAGGTGAACGAGTGGCCGCTTTCAGGGAACAGCCTTTGCCTGCCCAACGTCCGTAATGTCGGCGGGCGTTGACAGCAGCCCATAGCGTCCGGTTCGCCGTGTCGACCGGGAAGGTCGGTCAGTCGTCTCACGCGCGCTAATCTATAGGGTGCGAGAAAGCGGCAGTACCTGGTAGCGCGTCAACGGGGCGAGAGGCATTGCTTCCGCAGTCTCAAGATCAACCCAAACCGCTTCTTCAATTTCTGCTCTCGGGACAGGATCGTGCGAGACGCGCACGTGAAAAATTTCAGCTTCCACAGTGTAGCCCGTTTCGTTGGCGGCAGGTGCGGTGAAACAACCGAGATGCCGCGCAACGTCTTCATCCAGCGATAGGCCGATTTCTTCGCGTAGCTCCCGGCGCAGTGCGGCCGCAGGGCTTTCCTCACCTTCGATTTTGCCGCCGGCCTGCATGAACCGTAGCCATCCGGCGAAGGCCGCAGGATAGGATGAGCGGTGCTATATCAGTTCCTGCGAAGGGAGCTGACGGATGGCCGAGCCTGAGATGGACACCGAGCTGATTGACGAGGCGGTGTTGGCGCTGCTGTTTCTGACACTGCACAAAGATCGGACCTCAGAGCCGCTTTGGCGTGCGTGGAAGTCGTTCGACTGGGATGCGATGGCTCGCCTGCACGCGAAGGAGCTGATTTTCGATCCGGTTGGTCAGGCGAAGTCCGTCGTGTTGACGCAGGAGGGGCGGCGACGCTGCGAAGAGGCATATTATCGCCTCTTTGCCAGGCGGGATCGTCAGGCCTGAGCGGCTACAGCGTTCCAGTTCCAGGGCAGCAGTTGGTCGAGCTGCCGGGCGGGATGCCCAGCGATGCGGGCGAGCACGTCTGCGAGCCAAGCCTGCGGATCGACATCGTTCAGGCGAGCGGTCTGGATCATCGTGTAGAGCACCGCGGCGCGCTGGCCGCCACGATCGGATCCGCAAAACAGCCAGGCCTTCCTTCCGAGCGGCACGCAGCGCAGAGCGCGTTCCGCAGCGTTGTTGGTCAGGCAGACCCGGCCGTCGTCAAGGAAGCGGGTGAAGGCGTCCCAGCGCCGGAGCATGTAGTTGATGGCCTTGGCGAGATCGTGGTTGCGCGACAGCCTGGTGAGCTGTGTGGTGAGCCAAGCATGGAGCTCAGCCATGAAGGGCGCGCTCAGTTCCTGGCGTACAGCGAGCCGCTCGGCCGCGTCTTTGCCGTTAATGCCGCGCTCGACATCGAACAGGGCATCGATCCGCTGCACAGCCTCGAGCGCGATCGGATAGATGATGCCGGCTTGCTCGCCGCGGCTCTTCTTGCGGGCCGCACTGGCAACGTCGGCCAGTTCGAAGAACTTGCGCCGCGCGTGGGCGAAGCAGCTAGCCTCGAGCACGGGCGCTGGCATGCGTCCGGGAGCGTAGAGCTCTCCGTAGCCGCCATAAGCATCGGCCTGCAGGATCCCTGACCACGACGCGAGATGCGCCCTTGGATGTTCGCCGCGCCGATCGCGCGAGTAGTGGAACAGTGCCGCGGGCGGATCGGCGCCGGCGAACGGCCGATCATCGCGCACGTAGACCCACAGTCTGGCAGTATCGGTCTTCACCTTGGCCATGACGGGCACGGTCGTATCGTCGCCATGCAATCGCTCGGCGGCGAGGACCTGCGCCTCGATGAGGCGATAGAGCGGCATTAGCGCAAAGGCGGCGGCACCGACTTGGTCGGCAAGCGTCGAGGTGCTGAGCGGCACCCCCTCGCGGGCGAAGCGCTCAGCCTGGCGGTTGAGGGGCTGGTGCTGGCCGTACTTCTCGAACAGCAGCATGGCGAGGAAGCTGGGGCCAGCCCAGCCACGCGGCACGACGTGGAAGGGCGCCGGCGGCTGTGTGATCGTCTCGCAGTCGCGACAGGAGAATTTCTCGCGCACGGTCTGGACGACCTTCCAGGCGCGCGGGATCACCTCGAGCGTCTCGGTGACGTCCTCGCCAAGCTTGGACAGCCTGCTGCCGCCGCAGGCCGGGCAAGAGCACGGCGCCGGCACGATGACCCGCTCGCGCGGCAGGTGCTGGGGAAACGGCTTCCCTGGCCGGCCGCTTGCGTTCGAAGGCGGTGACGGTCGCGGTCTTCTCGGCCGCGACCTCGGCAGCCAGATCGTCCTCGGCGGCGTCGGCCTCGAGATCTTCGAGCTGCAGTTCCATCTGGTCGAGCAGGCGGCGGGTGCGCTCGGCGCTGGCGCCGTACTGCTCGCGCCTGAGCTTGGCGATTTGCAGCTTGAGGTGCGCGATCACGGCCTCGGTGGCGCTCTCGCGGGCATGGGCATTGGCGAGCTTGGCCTCGGCCTCATTGGCCCGCTGGGTCGCACTCGCCAGCAGCGCCTTGAGCGCTTCGATATCGTCAGGAAGGGGCGAAACGGCGGCTTCCATGACCGCGATGGAATCACAGAATGGGGTCCGAATGAAGCCCAAAATGCGCGGGCGACGAAGAAAGCGAACGCGTTATCCGGCGCTCTGCGGACGCCAGGAATACTGCGGGTTCCGCCAGTCGATCCCGTCGAGCAGGCAGGCGAGTTGCGAGGCTGTCAGCGACACCATCCCGTCCTTCGCCGAAGGCCAGACGAAGCGTCCCTTCTCGAGCCGCTTGGCGTAGAGCGACATGCCGATCCCATCGTGCCAGATCAGCTTCACCAGAGATCCGGCGCGCCCGCGGAACACGAACAGATCGCCGCCATGGGGATCGCGCTTGAGGCCCTGTTGGACCAGCAAGGCCAGTCCCTGCATCCCCTTGCGCATATCCGTGTGCCCCATCGCAATCCACACCCGCGCACCCGAAGGGATCATCGCAGCGCCTTCAACGCTGAGGCCACCAGCGCCGGCGAAGCCGAAGCAAAGATGCTGATCCGCTTGCCGCGCGCCAGGTCGATGACGATCGCCGGTTGCACACCCGCGTGCGGGCCCTCCGCATCCTCGATCATCACGGCCGCGGCGAAACCGGGAGCCGCCAGATCGTCCAGCTCGGGCTCGGAGTGAGCATCGCGCAGCTTACGCCTCCACGTGTAGACCAGCGCGGTCGACACATCACGTCGCCGTGCGACCTCGGCGACGCAGGCCCCGGGCGCGAAGGCCTCGCTCAGGATCTCCAGCCGTTCCTCGTCGCTCCAACGGCGGCGCCGCTCCGGCCCGGAAAACACCGTGATCTGACCCATCGACCGCTCCTAAGCGCACTCTTAGGAGCGCACTTAAGACCGGTCGCTCACCTCATCGGCAAGGCGGGGCCCGCCGGATGGGTACCATGAACCAGCGGGTGCCGGTTTTCCGAACGAGAAGCATGCGACCTTTCCCATCATCAATAAGGGCTGCAGCGACGCGGATCGTTCCAGAGTTCGTCATGCGCAAATCTATAGCGGCAAGAATGGTGCGCCTGTCCACTTGAACCGACGACCGCTAATGAGATGCAATCAAGTGCGCTCCAAAGTCGGTTTGTCGGCGTGTCCGGCCGAGAGCCCCATGAGGGAGCGGGCAATCTTCCGTTCGCTCCTACACCAAGGAATAGCTCGTGCTGCGCCCTCCCGCTTCGTCGCGCGTAAGGAGACCTTTCTTCACCAGATCGATGATGTCGCGTCCCGCGGTATCCTGTGACGTCTTCGCGAACTTGGCGTATTTCGAACTGGTGAGCTTGCCTTCAATGCCATTGAGCATCCGGTTGAGCACCTTGCGCTGACGTTCATTGATAGAGGTATCAGCAACGCGTTCCCAGAAGAGCGCTTTCTTCATGACGGAGCCGAGCAGTTCCTCGGCCCTGGTGAAGGCGCGGTCCAGGCATTCCAGGAACCAGCGCAACCATTCGGTGATGTCGAGATCCCCTTTCTGGGTTTTCTCGAGCATTTCGTAATAGGCAGTTCGTTCGACGCGGATCTGCGCAGACATGCTGTAGAAGCGTTGCGAGGTGCCTTCGGAACGGGCCAAGGCGAGATCGGCAATGGCACGCGCGATCCGCCCGTTCCCATCTTCGAACGGATGGATGGTAACGAACCATAGGTGTGCGACACCCGCCTTGAGAACCGGATCGATCCTGCGCTCGGCCTCGAACCATTTGAGAAAAGCCTTCATTTCCCGATAGATCTGCTTTGCCGGAGGTGCCTGGTAGTGAACCTTCTCACGGCCGAAGGGCCCGGACACAACCTGCATCGGCCCCTGGCTGTCGTCCCGCCAAGTGCCTGCTCTGATCTTGGTGAGGCCGCTCCTACCAGCAGGAAACAAGGCAGCATGCCAGCCGAATAAACGGTCGGCGTTTAGCGGATCTTCGTAGTTCTGGGCGGCATCGAGCATCATGTCCACCACGCCCTCTACGTCTCGATCAGCGGGAACCAGGCCAGCAATGTCGAGACCAAGCCGACGCGCGATCGAAGATCGCACCTGATCTTTGTCGAGAATTTCCCCCTCGATTTCGGAGGATTTCACGACTTCCTCGGTCAGGCTGTGGAGCGAGGCTTCCGTGCGCAGCGCAAAACCGAGCGCTTCCATCCGCCCCAGCAGACGACCCTGCCGATGACGGACCTCGGCGAGCAGGGTTGCAAGCTGATCATCCTGCCACCTGAAGACCGGCCAATTTTCGCGTTCATGGATATAGGTCATATTCACCGCACATTATGCAGAGTTTATACCGTGCATTCGCCGCAAACAAAAGCCCTATTGGCCGCATATTTGCGGAGAATATCCCCTCTTTTCTCCGCATGCTCTGTGCCTGGGAGTGATCCAATCCGCTGAAGCGAACTCGCCAGTTGGACTCAGTTGGACATCTCTTGCGCCGATTCCCATTATCAGATTATGGCGCAGCGCTAATCACTTATCGGTCTTTCTAGTGTCTCAGTCCAGTTCCATTACCCTTTCCGCAATCGGCCAACTACTCTCGGGGCGGCTTCATGATACCCATACGCCCGGTCTTTTTCTGGAGGCGACCAAAGGCGGGAAAAAGGTCTGGAAATACCGTCGTCGCTCTGCGGGGAACAAAGCCATCATCACGATGCGGCTGGGAACCTTCCCTACAAACAGCATTGCAGATGCGCGGGAGTGGGCGCGCGAGCTCAACGCGCAGACTGAAGGCGGACTCGATCCCCGAGAAGAGCAACGTGAGCTGATCCGCCAGCAAGACATGACCGTTGAAATCGCGCATGGTCTCTATCTGGCCGCTGCGCGAGAAGGCCGGGCATCCCGTGCCAAAAGACCCAACAAGCCCCGGACGATCGGGGACAAGCTGGAGATCTACACGCGCGATATCGCGCCAATGCTCGGCAAATGCTCAGTCTTCGATATCACGGAAAACGATCTGATCCGCCTCGTCGAGACCAAGGGAAAGACCGCCAAGATCAGGGCGAACCGCTTGGCGGCCGAACTCAAAGTCTTTTTCGGATGGGCATCGGGGCTTCGCGGCCTTGAGGTTGGTCTGCAACGCGATCCTGCAGCGCGCCTCGGTGACCTTCGCTTTCCCGAGACGTCCCGTGACAGAATTCTCGGTCTCGACGAACTTGAGTGGTTCCTCGTGGCCGTAGCCGAAGAACCGCGAGACTTTCGTAGAGGAATGCTGGCATGGCTTCTGACCGCAACTCGCTTCAATGAGGTGGTCCGTGCGCGAACGGACGAGATTTCGGACGGTACATGGACCATTCCGTCGGATCGCTCGAAGAATTCAAAAGCTCATGTCATCGCTTTAGGCCCTTGGGGACAGAGCCTGATGGCATCCACAGGAGACTGGGTTTTCCCGGCCGAGAAAGTGAATGGACCACGCAAAACGGGCTGGTACGTAGCTCGAAACCGAGTGCATGCGAGAATGGAAGCACTCGCTGGGCGGCCTATTGCCAGATTCACACCGCACGATTTGCGGCGCACTGCCCGGAGCAATACGAAACGGCTCAAAGTCGATTTCGACACTGCAGAAGCGATGATGAACCATCAGAAGACTGGCTTGGAACGCATCTACGACGTTTACGGCCTCGAGGAAGAGAAAGCCGCCTGGTTCCTCCTGTGGGAGCGCGAGATCGTTCGCCTCGCCCAAAAGTCAGGGGTTGCGGAAAAGCTCGAAATCCCCAACCTCGACCTCCCAGCGGCAAGCACAGGCCAACAATCAAGCTGGCAAGCATACCTGGGGCACCAAGCCACCCGCATCACCGTAAGCTATTCCTCGCGACCCGTATCCGCACGCGGCAGGACTTCCGCCTGAGTTACCACAAAGCCCCCATTGCCGGAGGCAAGCTTATCGTTACGCCACCCGATGAGCTGAACGGCACGTAGCCGACCTCATCGAGAATGACGACAATCACAAGAGGAAGTTATGAGTGGTCTGCTGCCCGGCGGAACGAGAAGCACACCCGAACTGGTGCCAGGATTCATGCCAGGATTTTTCATTGACCTCCTGTCCGCCTCGGCTAAACAATAAAAACCCTCAGATTTCTGCGGGTTTCAGTGACTCAAAAGCTGGCCGGATTGGACCGGGAACGGTTTTTGGTACCGGCATTCGCAGGTTCGAATCCTGCCGCCCCAGCCAGCGGATATTCAATATCTGTTCCAGTGCAGTGATTTACGGCGATTTATGGCGCCTTGCCGCGAACCGGGTTTGCAATCGACCAGCCTCGACGAGACCCTGTCACGCCAGGATTTGCGCCGCGATTTCAAGCGCCCGAGAGCGCGAAATCGTCGATGGCAAGCGTAATTACGTTCAATCCCGCTCAAATTGATTCCACCGATTTGTTCAGACCTTGCCCGCGCGGGCCGCGCTTCAGAACTCCGGGACGAAGTGGCGACCGACCAGCGTGGCCTGATCGTCATAGGCGTGCTTGTCCGACTGCTTGGGCAGCTTGACCAGTTCCTTCTCGATCCGCTCGTAAGGAATGAGCCGGAGGAGATGGCTGATGAGATTGAGGCGCCCCCGCCGCTTTTCGTCGGTCCGCACGATATGCCATCGCGACTGTTCGGTGTCGGTCGCCTCGAGCATCTCGTCGCGCGCCTTCGAATAATCGTACCAGCGGTCGTAAGCCTCGACATCCATCGGACTGAGCTTCCATTGCCGCAGCGGATCCTCGATGCGCGCCCGGAAGCGCCGCGTCTGCTCTTCCTCGCTGACTTCCAGCCAGAACTTGATGAGCTGGATGCCGCTTTCCATGATGTAGTTCTCTATTTCAGGGCATCCCTCAAGGAAGCGCTTTGCCTGCTGCTTCGTGCAGAAGCCCATCACCCGTTCGACGCCAGCCCGGTTGTACCAGCTGCGGTCGAAGATGACGATTTCGCCGGCCGAGGGGAAATGCTCGATATACCTCTGCATGAACATCTGGCTCTTCTGCCGCTCCGACGGTGTGGGCAACGCCACGACCCGGAAGACGCGGGGGCTCACGCGTTCGGTGATGGCCTTGATCGTGCCGCCCTTCCCCGCTGCATCGCGGCCCTCGAACACCACGATGCCGCGATAATTGGTCTGCTTGATCCACTCCTGCAGATGGCAGAGCTCCACCTGCAGCTTACGGAGATGCGCTTCGTATTCCTTGCGCTTCAGGGGTTCCTGGCCGCCGGCTTCGAGGTCCCTGGACTGCTTGTGCTTCTTTCCCATGATCATCACCTCGGTGCTGCTTCCACGATCATTTCGAGGCTTCGAAGGCCGCGAACATGTCTTCCAGATTGTCGACTCCATCTGGGCCAAACTGAGCGTGGAGGGGCTCGGCAAACTCAAGGCACTCTCACCGGTCGATGCCGACGGCGCACTGCGCAAGTAAGACCGACCACTTGGCCGGGTTCTATTCCAGCCCGGACAAATGAAGCCCCCCTGACACTGCAATGCCCCATCAAACCGCCGAGGACCAGGATGTCACCTTCGTGCTGCCGGATACTGATCGCCGACGATCACGAGGTGATACGCCAAGGCGTTTGCGCGGTTCTAAAGATTCGCGAGGGCTGGCAGATCGCCGGAGAGGCTGCAAACGGCGTCGACGCTTTGAGGCTCGCGCACGAGACTCGGCCCGACATAGCCATTCTCGACTATTCGCTGCCACAGATGGACGGGCTGGCGCTGACCCGAGCGATAAAGCGCGAACTGCCCGGCATCGAAATCCTGATCTACACGATGCACGACCGTGAGAGCATCCTGATCGAGGTCCTGGAGGCGGGCGCGCTTGGCTACGTGCTGAAATCCGATGCCACCGCGGACCTGATTGCGGCGGTCGAGGCTATGGCCAAGCACAAGCGCTATCTCTCGGCCACGATAGCGGAAAGACTGGAGAACTACTTCTTCGAGCGGGGCCGCGATATCGGTATCACCCCTGTGCTCACGCCGCGCGAACGCGAGGTCGTCCAACTCATCGCCGACGGCAATATCAACAAGCAGATCGCCCACAGGCTGAACATCAGCGTCAAGACCGTGGAGACTCATCGCGCCTCGCTGATGCACAAGCTCAAGATGCGGACAACCGCCGACGTCGTGCGATACGCGATACGCAATAGCATGGTTTGCCCATGACCCAGCCCTCGTCGGCAATCACAGCCGCCGATGACCAGGCCGCGCGACGACGCCTGCCAGCTTTAGCTGCCGGCCCCCACGAGAATCTCCGACAGTCTGCGCTCCCAGGCGAAGGCGTGGGCGACGATCGCGTCGAGATCTGCATGACGCGGTACCCAGGGCAGCGTCGCCTGGATCAGCGAATTGTCCGAGATCAGCGAATCGGGATCGCCGGCGCGCCGCGGGGCAAGGCGGCGGTCGATGCGGCCACCCGTGACCCGATCGACCGCGTCGAGCACCTCGAGCACCGAGAAGCCGCGGCCGTAGCCACAGTTCATCGTCAGCGAACGCGCGGGTTCGGCGATCAGCGCTTCCAAGGCGAGGACATGCGCTGCCGCAAGGTCGGAGACGTGGATATAGTCGCGCACGCCGGTGCCGTCAGGCGTCGCATAGTCGGTGCCGAAGACGTCGACATGGCCGCGCTTGCCCAGCGCCGCTTCGACCGCGACCTTGATCAGATGCGTCGCGCCCGCGGTCGACTGGCCGGTGCGTGCTTCGGGATCGGCACCGGCCACGTTGAAATAGCGCAAGGCGCCATAGTTGATCGCATGCGCACGAGCGACGTCGGCGAGCATCAGTTCTGTCATCAGCTTGGACGTGCCGTAAGGGTTGATCGGCACCTTGGGGCTGTCTTCCGTCACGGGGGACACTTCGGGAATGCCATAGGTCGCCGCGGTCGAGCTGAAGAGGAAATGCGGCACACCCGCCGCCACCGCAGCTTCGATCAGCGCGCAGCTGCCCGCGGTGTTGTTGCGGTAGTACTTCAGCGGATCGGTGACCGATTCAGGAACGACGATGGAACCGGCGAAATGCATCATCGCGCCGATGCCCCGTTCCGCACAGATCCGCGCCACGAGCGCCCTGTCGGCGACATCGCCTTCGTAAAAGGCCGCAGCGGCGGGCACTGCCCAGCGGAAGCCGGTCGAAAGATTGTCGATCACCGCGACGGGCCAGCCGGCGTCGAGCAGCGCAAGCACGGCGTGGCTGCCGATGTAGCCTGCGCCGCCGGTGACGAGTACGGGAACCTTCTGGGTCATGAGCGTCGCTTGCCTTCGTCAGGAAGATGGTCGCCGGAACCCTTCCGGCACAACCACTGCAAGCGTATGACGTCCGGCGCGCGGTTTTCAATCTGCCGGAGCGGAAAGACTAGGCCGGGTCGGTATAGTCGAACACATAGCCCAGCGAACTACGCGGTCACCGTCAATGTCGACGATACCACGCTCGGCAGCACGCCGGACGCGAGCGTCAATTTCTCGCTCAACCTCACGGATGTTGCCGAAGGTCCGCAGCCGACCGTGCGCATCACCGAAGTGGCGCCGTGGGCGAGCGGCAGCAGCCCGGGCGGGGCCGACTGGTTCGAAGTGACCAACACCGGTGCCGTCGCGGTGAACCTCACCGGCTGGAAGATGGACGACAACTCCAATGCCTTCGGCAACGCGGTCGCGCTCAGTGGCGTCACCAACCTCGCCGTGGGCGAATCGGTGATCTTCATCGAAGCGCCCGCCGGTGCCAGCGCGTCGCAGATCGCCGCGCTCAAGGCGGCTTTCATCGACACCTGGTTCGGCGGCCATCCGCCAGTCAACCTGCAGATCGGCACCTACTGCGGCAGCGGCGTCGGCCTCAGCACCGGCGGTGACGCGGTCAATCTCTACAACGCCAGCGGGGTCCTGCAGGCCAATGTGAGCTTCGGCGCTTCGCCGAACGGTCCCTTCCCGACTTTCGACAACACCGCCGGCCTCAACAATGCCGCGATCACGACGGTCAGCTCGGTCGGCACCAACGGCGCTTTCAACGCGGCGCACGATGGTGCCGAAGTCGGTTCGCCTGGCGGCGACCTCGTCCTCGGCAACAACGGCCCGCTGTTCAGCTCGCCTTCGGCTTTCGCCGTCGACGAGAACCAGACCGCGGCGGCGCACCTGACTGCGACCGACGCCGATGGCGACCACCTGACCTACTCGATCTCGGGCGGCCTCGACGCCGACCTCTTCACGATCGACGCCGAAACCGGCGTGATCAGCTTCAAGGCGGCGCCGAACTTCGAAGCCCCGACCGACGCCGATCACGACGGGGTCTATGAAATCGACGTCGCGGTCGACGACGGCCACGGCCTCGTCGGCGAAGACAGCATCAAGGTGACCGTAAGCAATGTCAACGAAGGCCCGCTGTTCAGCTCGCCCTCGACTTTCGCAGCCGACGAGAATCAGACTGCAGCAGCGCAGCTGGCCGCGACGGATGCCGACGGCGACCACCTGACTTACTCGATCTCGGGCGGCCTCGACGCCGACCTGTTCACGATCGATACCGCGACCGGTGCGATCAGCTTCAAGGCTGCGCCGAACTTCGAGGCCCCGGCCGATGCCGATCACGACAACGTCTATGAGATCGACGTCGCGGTCGACGACGGCCATGGCCTCGTCGGCGAGGACAGCATCAAGGTCACCGTCGGCAACGTCAACGAAGGCCCGCTGTTCACCTCGCCTTCGGCCTTCGCGGTCGGCGAGAACCAGACCGCGGCGGCGCAGCTGACTGCCACCGACCCGGACGGCGACCACCTGACCTACACGATCTCGGGTGGCCTCGATGCCGACCTGTTCACGATCGATGCGGCCACCGGAGTGATCACCTTCAAGGCAGCGCCGGACTTCGACGCTCCAAGCGATGCGAACCACGACAACGTCTATGAAATCGACGTAGCGGTGGACGACGGTCACGGCCTCGTCGGCGAGGACAGCATCAAGGTCACCGTCGGCAACCTGAACGAGGCCCCGGCACTGACGGGTGCCCAGGCCGTGCTGGCGAACGGCACCGAGGATCTGTCCTACGTCGTGTCGGCGGCCAGCCTGCTCCAGGGCTTCACCGATGCCGACGGCGACACGCTTTCGGTGGTCGGCCTGACGGCGAACCACGGTGTAGTTGTCGACAACCACGACGGCACGTTCACGATCACGCCGGCGGCGAACTACAACGGTGCGGTGTCGTTGTCCTACACCGTGTCGGACGGCAACGGCGGCAGCCTCGCGGCTTCGCAGGGCTTTGCTCTCGCGGCGGTCAACGATGCGCCGACCGCGCTGGCGCTCAGCAACTCGACGCTTCCCGAGCAGCGGCCGAACAACACGCTCGTGGGCACGCTGATCCCGACCGACGTCGATAACGCCTCGGGCTTCACCTATACCCTGCTCGATAGCGCCGGCGGCCGCTTCTACCTGAACTCGGCCACGGGACAGGTCTTCGTCGGCAACGGCTCGCTGCTCGATTACGAAGCCTCGACCCACTACACCATCGACGTCCAGGTCAAGGACGCGGCCGGGGCGACCTTCCACCAGCAGCTGACCATCAACCTCACCAACGTGGTCGAGAACCAGTCCTACTCGGGCACCGCGGCGGCCAACGTCTTCACCGCGCCGACCGAGGACAACTGGACCGTCGACGGCAAGGGCGGCGCCGACGTCATCACCACGCTCTCGGGGAGCGACACGATCTTTGCCGGTGCCGGCAACGACACGGTCCACACCGGCGGCGGCAACGACGTGATCTACTTCACCGGTGCCGGCGGCGGCTTCGACGCCATCGACGGCGGTGCGGGCAATGACACGATCCTGGTGAATGCGGTCAACACGGTGATCGGGCTGAGTTCGATCAGCGGCATCGAGACGATCTCGGCGGGCGGTTTTGCCGGGGTCAAGATCTCGGGCACGACCGGCGACGACGTGCTCGACTTCTCGGGGGGCGACCTTGGTCGGCATCACCTCGATCAACGGCGGCACGGGCAACGACACGCTGACCGGCAGCGCCGGCGACGACCACATCGACGGCGGCCTGGGCACCGACGTCCTGACCGGCGGCGCGGGCAACGACACCTTCGTCTTCACTGCCGCGGGCCACACCAAGAACGGCGGTGCCTTCGCCGATCACATCACCGACTTCGCGCTCGGCGACCTGATCGACCTCAGCACCATCGACGCCAACGGCACCCTCGCCGGCAACCAGGCCTTCACCTTCATCGGCGAAGCCGCCTTCACCGGCCTGGGCCAGCTGCGGATCGGCATGGACAACGGCCACGTTGCCATCTTCGGCAACATCTCGGGCAACGCCAACGCCGAGTTCGAGATCATCCTCGACAACAACCATGCCATGCAGGCGTCAGACTTCATCCTCTGAACGCCCGCTCAACACCCAAACACACTCACGGCGCGCTCCCCAAAAGGAGCGCGCCGTTTCGTTCGTTGGGATACGAAAAGAGGAAGAGTCAGGCCGGACCGAGCGAGCAGGAGTCGTCGGTAGTCTCAACCCTGCGCATTTCGCGCCGCTCGGCATGATCGAAGCGCCGTCCGCGATGCACGGTGCAGCGGTTGTCGGCCATGACGAGATCGCCCGGCTGCCAGTGGTGGCTATAGACATGCTCGCGCTGGCCGATGTGCTCGATCAGTTCGTGCGCCAGCGCGCGGCCTTCGGGTAGCGGCATGTTCTCGATCGCGAAGACCTTGCTGTCGCACCACAGAACCTTGCGCCCCGAACCCGGGTGCGTGCGGATCAGCGGCCAGCGCGCCTTGGCGAAAGCGCTGCGCTCCGCCTCGCTGTCGGGAATCTTGAGCCAGTCGCGCGTGTTGTGCGACCAGAACACGCCTACCTTGTCGGCGATCCAGGCGCGGGTGTCGTCGTCGAGGCTGTCGTGGGCGGCACGCAGGTCGGCATATTGCGTCGCCCCGCCCCGCTCGACCGCGGTGACCGCGTTGAGGATCGAGTAGCGGATCGGCGTGTGCTTGTAGGACCCGTCGCTGTGCCAGAAGCGGTTGCCGACCGTGGTGATCGTCTGCCAGTGCTCGGGGCCGGCGACATTGCCCTCGGCGTCGATGTTGGAGATGTCGGTCACCGTATCGAGGCCGAGCCGGTTCTGGACATGGTTCAGCAGCTTCTTCTGCAGCGTCGTATCGACCTCGCCGAAGGCGGCACCGAAAGCGACCAGTTCCTCCTTCTCGAGCAACTGGCCCGGGAAGACGAGAACCCCATAGGCGTCGCAAGCGCGGACGATGGCATCGCGATCCGCGGTGTCCAGCGGGCGGTGCAGATCGACACCGGTAACGCGTGCGACGAAATCGCCCTGCACGGGCGTGATGGTGATCGGCATGAAGGTCTCCTGTAGCCTCCTCCTAGACCGGATCGCGGGGGTGCGTAGCAGCGGCGACTTTGCGCTTTCGGCAAAGAAGCAAATGAATCCATCGCCGGCCTCTGGCCTTGCCGCGCCGCAACCGCGATGAAGAGGGGCACTATCGGGAGATCGCGGTGTCGGGAAATGGGCTGACTGCCGGTCTGGCGCGGATGATCGCGCGAGGGGCAGATGCGCCTGTCGACCCCGCGGCGGTCGGCGCGGCCAGGCGCGCCTTCATCGATACCTTGGGAGTCGCTCTGGCGGGCTGGCAGGAGCCGGGCATAGGCCAGCTCGCCGCGACCTTGAGCGCGGGTGACGAAGCAATCGCACTGTACGGCGGAAGGCGCCTGTCCGCGCGTGATGCAGCCCTTCTCAACGGCATGGCCGCGCATATGCTCGACTACGACGACGTCGCCGCGCATGGCCATCCTAGCGTGGTGCTGGTGCCGGCGATCCTGGCCGAGGCGCAGCGGCTCAGCGCGCCCGGCTCGGCGGCACTCCGAGCCTATGTGCTCGGCTACGAGGCCTGGGCCGAACTCGCCTGGCGCGAGACCGGCAGCTATCACCTCGGCTCCTGGCATCCTACCGCGATGCTCGGGACAATCGCGGCGACCGTTGCCGTGGCGGCCTTGAACCGGCTCGATCCGGTGAGTGCCGGCCATGCCGTCGCCATCGCGGCAAGCTTCACCGGCGGCGTCATCGGCAATTTCGGAACGCCGATCAAGCCGCTCCAGGCGGGCCGCGCCGCCGCCAACGCGATCGAGGCGGTCCGGCTGGCCGCAGCGGGACTGACCGCATCGGCAAGCGCGCTCGAAGGCCCGCATGGCCTGCTGCGCGGAATCTCTCCCTCCGGCGCAGTCGATACCCATGCACCGCCACGCCTGGCGCAGGGGCCCGATGACTGGCGGCTGCTGAGCGAGGGGCTATCGGTCAAGCGCTATCCGGTCTGCTATGCATCGCACCGCGCGATCGATGGGGTGATCGGCCTCGCGACCGAAAACGGACTGACTGCCGCGGATGTCGCAAGCGTCACGGTCGGTCTGGGCCGAGCGCAGGCCGCGACGCTCCGCTTCGCCCATCCCACGACCGGCCTGGAAGCGCGGTTCAGCCTGCATCACAATGTCGCCGCCGCATTGGTCGATCGCGCCGTCGGTTTCGCGCAGCTTTCGGACGACTATGTCCGCCGCGCCGACATCGCCGCGTATTATGCCCTGACACGGATGGAGCTCGTCGATGAGGAATGCCCGGACCAGCCCGGCATGGCGAAGTTCGATCGCGTGGTGATCGAGACGCGCGACGGGCGGCGCCTCGATAGCGGGCCGATCCGCCATCCGCAGGGGCATGCCCGCCAGCCGCTGGCCGACGCCGATCTCGACGTCAAGTTCCTCGATTGCGCGCGGCATGGCGGGGTCGAGGACCGGCCGGCCCTGCTCGCTCGCCTGCGCCGCCTCGAAGAGCTCAACGATCTGCGGGAGTTGACAGCATGAGCGCAGGCAAACGCTTCCGCGCACTGATCGACCGCACCGGCTGCCTCGTCACGCCGGGAGTCTACGACGCACTGTCGGCCCGGATCGCCGAACAGGTCGGCTTCGAGGCCCTGGCGATCAGCGGCTTCGGCGTCGAGGCCGCGCTGCTCGGCAAGCCCGATGTTGGCCTGCTGACGCTGAGCGAACTCGTCGGCCAGGCACGGCGCATCGCCGGCGTGGTCGACGTTCCCGTGACCTGCGACGGTGAGACCGGCTTCGGCGGCGTCCACAACATCGCGCGGCTGGTGCGCGAGATGGAGGACTGCGGGATTGCCGCGATCCAGCTCGAGGATCAGCACGGTCCCAAGCGCTGCCCGGCGCTCGACGGCCGCAGCGTGGTCAGCCTGGAGGAACAGCTCGCGCGGCTCGGCGCTGCCCTCGCCGCGCGGCGCGATCCCGATTTCGTCGTCATCGCCCGCTCGGACGCCGACCTGCTCGGCATCGACGAGTTGATCCTGCGCTGCAACCGCTACCTGGCGGCAGGCGCGGACATAGCCATGCCGATCTGCTTCGTCGTCGATGGCCGCCCGATTTCGGAGCTGACACCCGACGACCAGATGGAGGTCTATGCGCGGCTCGCGCGTGAGATCGACGGGCCCGTCAAGGGCGTGCTGATCCCCGCGGGCTATGCCGCGAGCGACATGGCAGCGATCGGCTACAAGGTCATGGGTCTTACCGGCGGCCCGATCGAGGCAGCGGTCAACGCCCTTCACCGCTCGCTCGCCGAACTGCACCGCAGCGGCACCGAGGCGGCCTATCGCGCGGCCAACCCGCCCAAGATCGCCGCGCCGGGCGGGATCATGAAACTGCTGGGGATCGACGCGCTGCTCGATTTCGAAGCGCGTTTCCAGGGCAGCAGCAAATGAGCCTAGGCGGCGATCTCGCTCATCTGCCAGGCGTCGAGCTGGCGCGCGCCCTCGGCGCTGACCGCACCGATCAGCAGCAGGCGGTTGCCGGTGACCATCTGCCGGCGCAGTTCGATGGCATCGCCGCCGGCCGCCCACTCGTACATCATGAAGGTGTTGAGCCGGGTGATCTGCGCCGCGAGTGCTTCGAGATCGGCATCGGGGCGAAGGCTGCCCTCGCGCGCCAGCCGGCGCAGGTGGCCCATCTTGATCGCCGATCCGTGACGCTGGAGCACGGCGAGCGGCTCGGCCGCGCCAACCGCCGAGGTCACCATCGCGCGCAGGAAATCGGGCGTCGCGGCGGCGCAGTGGAAGTACATCTCGGCAAGATCGAGGAACAGCGCAGGCCCCTGCGAGAAGGCGCCGAGCGCCTCCCAGACCGCGGTCGTGTGCTCGTTGATCGCGCTGACCATCAGTTCCTCGCGCCGGCCGAAGCTGTTGCGCAGGGTCTGGACAGTGACGCCGCACTCCTGCGCAACGCGGCGCAGCGTGAAGTTCTCCTGCCCCTGGGCGAGCACTGCACGGGTGGTCGCAAGGATTCCGGCGCGCCGCGCGCGCTGCCGCTGGTACGAATTGCGCGCCTCCGCCACCGGGCGTTCGGCAGCGAGCAGCGCGGTATAGGGATTGGGCACGATCCGCGGATCGAACATCGCTTGCACCAGCCGTTTCTCCCATCGCGGACCGTTGTCTCGCCGGCGGCCCGGATAGCCAAGATCGCCCGCGCGACCAGCCCCTGTCAATGGCATGCCCCATGCCGAGTCTGACGATCGACGGCACAGAGCTGAACTATCAGCTTACCGGCAAGGGCCGGCCGGCCTTCGTGCTGATCCACGGAGGGTGTTGCGCACTTTCGGACTGGCATGCGCAGATCGACGGCCTGAGCCGCGACTCTACCGTCTTGGCGATGGATCTGCGCAGCCACGGCGGCTCAACCGGTACCGAGGTTCTGCTGTCGGTTCGGCGATGGGCTGCGGACGTGAACGCGCTGATCGAAGCGCTCGATCTCGCGCCCGCGATCATCGTCGGGCACAGCCTCGGCTCGCGCATCGCCAGCGAAGTGGTGGTACAGCGGCCCGCGAATGCGGCGGCGCTGGTCCTGCTCGACGGCAGCCGCGTAATCGGCGGCCTTGCCGCGACCGAGCCGCAGCCGGGCTCCACCAAAGCGCAAGGTGGCGACATGAGCCTTGCCGCGATCCTCGACCGTACCGCCGGCCCCTACGCCGACGCCGCGACCCGCGCGCATGTCATCCGAACGATGTCGTCACCGCCCGAGGCCGTAATGTGGGCCGCGGTGAAGGCGCTGGAGGACTGGGACCGCGAACGCGCGGACGAGGTCTTGGCCGCCCTGCCAAGGCAGCTTCCGGTACTCGCCATCCAGAGCACCTATCACGACAACTTCACCCCGCGCTGCAGCTTCGATAGCGATAGGGAATCAAGCCCTTACCTCGACCACCTGCGCAAGGCCCTGCCCCAACTCGCCGTGCAGATCCTGCCGCGGACGGGGCATTTCAGCATGATGGAACGGCCCGAAGAGGTCACCACGGCACTGCGCGAATTCGGCCTCGCCGCAACGCGAGGTTGAATAGAACGAGAGAGGAAAGAAGATGGCGAAAGTCCGCATAACCACGCCCGACAAGGTTCCCTGGCAGGTCGCCGGCATGCGCGAACAGAGCGAGGCGGCGAAGGCGATCCTGCCCGATGGCGGCCCCGCGAGCGCCTACAAGATCCGCGAGCCCGGCACGGCCGAAACGCCGCAACTCGTCGAGTTGCGCATGCATCCGCACGAAGTGGTCGAGCTGCATTGCCACGACGAGGACGAGATCATGTACATCGTCTCGGGCGAGATGCTCCTGGGCAACCGCAAGGTCGGCCCCGGCGCCACGGTCACGATCGGCGGCGGGGTGTTCTACGGGTTCAAGGCCGGGCCCGAAGGCGTGCATTTCCTCAATTTCCGCGCGCATATCGACAATTCGTTCCACCTGCCGGGCAAGCGCCAGTTCGTCGATGCGGCGGCACCAACCGGAGTTTCGCAATGACCGCAGCCTCGCTCGACGATGCCCGCCTGGAAGAGGCCGCGGCCGGCTTCCGCGCTCACGAGGAGATCTTCCGCAGGATGCGCGCGTCGCTGTTCTCGGAATTCTCCCGCCAGGCGGCGGAGGACACGGAGATGCTCGCTCTGGCGCTGGGCGGCATGGATGCCGCGGCGCCTGCGCACCTGTTTTCGGCGGTCCATTACCTGCTCCTGCGTGATCCCGGCGATCCGCTGGCGCGGCATTTCGCCACGATCGATCCCGACCCGCTGCCGCCCGAAGGCGCCTATCCGAAGCTCGTCAGCTTCTGCCGGGCCCACCGGGACGAACTGCGCGAACTGCTCGAAACCCGCACCGTCCAGACCACCTATGCCGAGCGCTGCCGTGCACTGCTCGCCCCGATGTGCGTCGTCGCGCGCGAAGCCGGCGAGCCGCTGAACCTCGTCGAGATCGGCTGCAGCGGCGGCGTGCTGCTGGCTTTCGACAAGTTCGCCTACAAGCTCAACGATCAGGGCCTCGTCGGCTCACCCGACGCGCCGCTCCTGCTCGAAGGCGAGCTCCACGGTGGTCCCGAGCTGTTCATTCCCGAGATCGGCAAGCGCACCGGGATCGACCTGCATACGATCGACGTCAGTTCCGAGGACGAGCGCCGCTGGCTGCTGGCGCTGTGCTTCCCCGAACTGCGCGACGAGCAGGAACGGCTGGCCAAGGCGCTCGACGTGGTCGCCCAGACCGACATCCGCCTGATGGAAGGCGACGCACTGGTCCACCTGCCAGCCGCACTGGCCGACACGCCCGACCCGATCTGCGTGTTCCATTCGGCCTGCATCTTCTACTGGCCGGCCGAAGCCCGCACCAAGCTGCACGAAATGCTGCTCGAAGCCAGTCGCGCGCGGCCGATCTGGCGCATCGCCATCGAGCCGGCCTTCGTGTTCGACGACTGGGACAATCCCGGCGCCGACATCAGCGCGGACAGGCGCAACCTCAAGATCGGCGGGATCAGCCTGATCCGCTACCGCGACGGCAAGGCCGAGCGTCAGATCCTCGGCTGGCCGAATTCGGACTACGGCATCGTTCGCTGGGAAAACGCCGAATAGGATAGCGGGGCCGGCACTGCTTCGTCGACGCGCATCGCCTCGCCAATCAGCAGCAACGCCGGCCCGTCACCAAGCGCCGTCCTTGCGGCGAGCGGCAGCAGGTCGAGCCGGGTGGTGAAGCGGCGTTCGTCGGGCAGGCTGGCGTTCTCGACCATGGCGACCGGCGTCGAGCCCGGAAGCCCGGCGGTGATCAGACCGACCGTCAGCATCTGGGCCGAGCTCTTGCCCATGTAGACCGCCAGCGTCGCCTGCGGATCGGCCGCGGCCTGCCAGTCGATGTCGAGCTTGTCGCCCGCCTGGGCGTGGGCCGTCAGGAAGACCAGCTTGCGCGCGAGCCCGCGCAGGGTCAGCGAAGCGCCCAGTCCCGCCGCGGCAGCGCTGGCCGCGGTTACCCCGGGGCAGATATGCACCGGCACACCGGCTGCGCGGCAGGCTGTGAGTTCCTCGGTCGAACGGCCGAAAATCGACGGATCGCCGCCTTTGAGCCGGACCACGCGCTCGCCGGCGAGCGCGGCCTCGACGATCAGCTTGTCGATCGTCTTCTGGTCCTTCGAGTGGCGCCCCGAACGCTTGCCGACGTGGACGAGCCGCGTGCCCGGCCGTGCGAGATCGAGCACGCCGGGGCCAACGAGCGCATCGTAGAACACGACGCTCGCCTCGCCTATCAGCCGCTCGGCCTTACGCGTCAGCAGCTCGGGATCGCCAGGTCCGGCACCGACGAGCCAGACTTCTCCGGGGTGGATAGGATCAACCATGTGCTGCTTCCTTGGTTTCGCCGATCAGGCGCTGGATGGCGGGACGGCAGGAACCGCAATTTGTCCCTGCGGACAGTGCCTTGCCGACGGCTTCGACCGAAACAAGTCCTTGTGTGCCAATGGCTTCGATGATAGTCTTCATGCCGACATCGAAGCAGACGCAGACGATCGGCCCGCGGTCTGCCTGCGGCGCCGCGGGTCGGCCGGCAAGCAGTTCGATCGACGAGGCCATGCCCGCCGCCGCGAGTTGCGAGATCAGCCAATCGCGCGACGGCGTCCGCCCGCTGCGCGTGACGAACAGCGCGGCGATCAACTGGCCGTCCTCGATCACCGCGACGCGCAGACCGCCGCGGGCCTGGTCGACAGTCTCGATCCGCTCGCCCTTGGGCAGCACGGCCTTGGCGAGCACGGCGGGATCGCCGTCGCCGGCCACTTCGACCAGCCAGCCCTGCAGCACGCGGACCTTGGTCGCATAGGCTGCGGGAATCGTATCGGGGATCTCGCGCGCGATCACGAAGCCGCGCCATTCGGGCATCAGCTTCTCGATCCGCACGGGCGTGTTCTTGAAGCCCGGCTGGCCCGAGACGGGATCGACCAGCGGCCGCGGCAGCAGGCCGGTGCGGCCGCCGGTCGACTGGCGGTCGGTCCAGTGGATCGGCGTGAACACCTCTCCGCGGCGCTGACCCTCGCTGAGCAGGGCACGGAACACCGAATCGCCCTGCGGTGTCGAGACCTGAACGAGATCGTCGGCCGCGATGTCGTGTTCGGCGGCATCGGCCGGATGGATCTCGACCAGCGGCTCGCGGCGGTGCTGCGAAAGCTTGGGCGACAGCCCCGTGCGCGTCATCGTATGCCACTGGTCGCGGTAACGCCCGGTGTTCAACGTCATCGGCCATTTGGCGAGCGGCTTCTCCATCGCCATCTGCTGGGTCGCAACCAGCCGCGCCTTGCCGTCCGGCGTGCAGAAGCGCCCGTCGGCGAATGGCGCGTCACCCCAGCGAAACGGCTCCATTGCGTCGTAGGCGGGATTGGAGATCACCGCATGGTGACCGATGTCGAACAGCCGCTTGCCCTCGTTGCGGTAGGTCGAGAGACGGGCATGTTCGCGGTAGATGTCGGCCGGGCGATCGTAGGCGAAGGCCTCGGTCCAGCCCATCGCCTGCGCCACCTGGGTGATGATCCACCAGTCGGGCTTGGCCTCGCCGGCCAGCGGGAACAGCGCGCGCTGGCGGCTGATCAGACGGTCGCTGTTAGTGACCGTGCCATTCTTCTCGCCCCAGCCCGCTGCGGGCAGCTTCACATGGGCGAAACGAGCGGTGTCAGTATCGCCGATGCAGTCCGACACTACGACGAAAGGACAAGTCGCCAGCGCCTCGCGCACCAGCCCGGCGTCGGGCAGCGAGACCGCGGGATTGGTCGCCATGATCCACAGCGCCTTGATCCGCCCCTCGCGGACCTGACGGAACAGGTCGACGGCTTTCAGGCCAGGCTTCGAAGCCATGCGAGGTGCTGCCCAGAAGCGCTTGACTGTGGCCATATTTTCCGGCGCAAAATCCATGTGCGCCGCGAGCGTCGAGGCGAGCCCGCCGACCTCGCGGCCACCCATGGCGTTGGGCTGGCCGGTGATCGAGAAAGGCGCCGCGCCGGGCTTGCCGATCCGCCCGGTGGCCAGATGGACATTGATGATCGCATTGACCTGATCGGTGCCGCGGACTGACTGGTTGATGCCCTGGCTGAACAAGGTGACGGTGCGCGGATTGTTGGCGAACAGCTCGTAGAAGGCCAGCAGGTCGGCCGGCGGCAGGTCGCAGGCCGCGGCGGTGGACCACAGGTCGCTGCCTTCGCTCAGGGTTTCCCAGAACCCTTCGGGCGTGTTCACGCAGTCCTCGAGATAGCCCTCGTCAAGCAGGCCCTTGTCGCGGCAATGGGCGAGCAGCCCGTTCATCAACGCGACGTCGCTGCCCGGCCGCAAAGACAGATGGAGGTCGGCGTCCTCGCAGGTCTCGGTCCGGCGCGGGTCGATGACGACGAGCTTGGTCCCGCGCGCGGCACGGGCGGCCATGATCCGCTGATAGACGATCGGATGGCACCAGGCGGTGTTCGAGCCGATCAGCACTATCAGGTCGGCCTGATCGAGATCCTCGTAAGTCGCCGGAACCACATCCTCGCCGAAAGCGCGGATATGCCCTGCCACCGCGCTCGACATGCAGAGCCGCGAGTTGGTGTCGATATTGCCGCTGCCGATGAAGCCCTTCATCAGCTTGTTGGCGACATAGTAGTCCTCGGTCAGCAGTTGGCCGGAGACATAGAAGGCAACCGCGTCAGGGCCATAGCGGTCGATCGTATCGGCGAATCTTTTCGCCACGCGATCGATCGCCCGGTCCCAAGTGACCCGCTTGCCACCGATCTCCGGATAGAGCAGCCGGCCTTCGAGACCGACCGTCTCGCCCAGATGCGTGCCTTTTGAGCAGAGCTTGCCCGCATTGGCGGGATGCTCTTGATCGCCCTTTATCGTCACCTCGCGGCCGTCGACCGCGGCCTTGATGCCGCAGCCGACGCCGCAATAGGCGCAGGTGGTGCGGATCTCCTTCATCGTGTCAGGCCGCCTTCGCCACCGGCTTGCGCCGCTGGACGACCGCCTCGCGCAGCAGGTAAATCCGGCCGGCATCGACCTTCAGGGGGATCGTCGGGACGCAGCCCTCGTCGTCACCGAGCGCCTCGCCGGTCTTGAGCGAGATGTTCCAGTTGTGCAGGGGGCAGGTCACGACGTTGCCGTGGACGATGCCTTGGCTGAGCGGCCCCTGCTTGTGGGGGCACTGGTTGAACAGCGCATAGAAATGGTTGTCCAGCGTATGGAACACCGCGATTTCCAGCCCCCCACGAACCGGCAGAGTGCGGGCATTGCCCGGAGCGATCTGGTCCGTCGGACCGATGTCGAGCCAATCACCAATCATCAAACGAACTCCAGAGGGCGTACTTCGGCAAGGTGCTGGTGCAGTTCGGAGTCCTCACCCGCGGCGCGCTTGGCCCAGGGATCGTCCTGCATGAACTGCTGTGAATAGCGGAACTTGGCAGCAAGAGTTCGCACCGCTTCGGGGTCGTCGAACAGCCCGGCCTTGACGTGATCGAGCCCGACACGCTCGATCCAGGGGGCGGTTCGTTCGAGATACCAGGCCTGTTCGCGGTAGAGCTGGATGAAGGCCGCGCAGACCTCCATCGCCTCTTCCTCGCTCGCGACCTTGCAGAGCAGGTCGGTGGCGCGGACCTTGATCCCGCCGTTCCCGCCGACGTGAAGTTCGTAGCCCGAGTCTACGCAGACCACGCCGAAGTCCTTGATCGTTGCTTCGGCGCAATTGCGCGGGCAGCCCGAGACCGCGATCTTGAACTTGTGCGGCATCCACGAGCCCCAGGTCATCTGCTCGATCTTGACGCCAAGCCCGGTCGAATCCTGGGTTCCGAACCGGCACCACTCGCTGCCAACGCAGGTTTTCACGGTGCGTAGGCTCTTGCCATAGGCATGGCCCGAGACCATGCCGGCCGCGTTAAGATCGGCCCAGACGGCAGGCAGATCCTCCTTCTTGATCCCGAAGATGTCGAGCCGCTGGCCGCCGGTGACCTTGACCATCGGCGCGTCGTACTTCTCGACGACGTCGGCGATCGCCCGCAGTTCGCGCGGGTTGGTCAGCCCGCCCCACATGCGCGGGACGACCGAATAGGTACCATCCTTCTGGATGTTGGCGTGCATTCGCTCGTTGACGAAGCGGCTCTGCTGGTCGTCGACATAAACGCCCGGCCAGGCGGCGAGCAGATAGTAGTTGAGCGCCGGGCGGCACGAGGAGCAGCCGTCAGGCGTCGTCCAGTGCAGTTCCTGCATCACCTGAGGTATCGCCTTCAACTCCTTCTCAAGGATCAGGCGGCGTACGTCGTCGTGGCTGAAGCTGGTGCACTTGCAAACGGTCTTGGGGCCTGACTGGATATCGTCGCCCAGGGTGATCTTGAGCAGACTTTCGACCAGCCCGGTGCAGGATCCGCAGCTTGCCGAAGCCTTGCACTGCGAGCGCACTGCATCGAGGCTGCAAGCGCCCTGCTGGATCGTCGCGACGACCTTGCCCTTGGAAACGCCGTTGCAACCGCAGATCTCGGCATCATCCGAGAGGGCGGCAACGGCCGCATTAGGGTCCGTGAGGGCGCCCCCCCGAAGCAAAGGCCTGGCCGAAGATCAGCGCGTCGCGGATGTCGGAGACGTCCTCGCCCTTCTTCAGCAGGTCGAAGTACCACGAGCCGTCGGCGGTATCGCCGTAGAGTACCGCGCCGACCAGCTTGTCGTCCTTGACGATCACGCGCTTGTAAACGCCGCGGGCGGCGTCGCGCATGACGATGTCCTCGGCGCCGTCGCCGCCCGAGAAATCGCCGGCGGAGAACAGGTCGATGCCCGAAACCTTGAGCTTGGTCGAAGTGACCGAGCCCTCGTAGCCGGTGGGCTGGTCGGTCGCGTGATCGGCCAGCGCTCGGCACATGTCCCAGAGCGGCGCGACGAGCCCGTAACACAGGCCGCGATGCTGGACGCACTCGCCCACGGCCATGATCGCGGGATCCGACGTGACCATGTGGTCGTCGACCATGATGCCGCGCTCGACTTCGAGGCCCGCCGCCTTGCCCAGCGCCGTGGCGGGGCGGATGCCGACCGCCATGACGACGATGTCGGCAGCGATCTCACGTCCGTCCTTGAGCTTCACGCCGGCAACGTGGCCATCTTTCTCGACGATCTCGGCCGTATCCGCCCCGGTCAGGATAACCTGGCCGCGGCGTTCGAGTTCGGCCTTGAGCAGCCAGCCGGCGGCTTCGTCGAGCTGGCGTTCCATCAAGGTCGGCATCAGGTGGATCACGGTGACCGACATGCCTCGCAGGTTGAGGCCGTGCGCCGCCTCGAGCCCGAGCAGGCCCCCGCCGATGACCACCGCCGAACCGCCCTTCTCCGCCGCGGCGAGCATCTTGTCGACGTCGTCGAGGTCGCGGAAGGTCACCACGCCGGGCAGCTTGTGGCCGGGCACGGGGATGATGAACGGATCGGAGCCCGTGGCGATCAGCAGCCGATCATAGGGTTCGACCCGGCCCGAGCGGGCGATGACGGTCTGCGTCGCGCGGTCGATCTGCTCGACCGGGTCGCCCGAGATCAGCTCGATGCCGTTCTCTTCGTACCATTCGGCGCTGTTGATGACGATGTCGTCGAAGGCCTTCTCGCCGGCCAGCACCGGCGAGAGCATTATGCGGTTGTAGTTCACCCGCGGCTCGGCGCCGAAGATCGCGATCGAGTAGCGACCCGGATCGCGCGCGAGGATTTCCTCGACCGCGCGGCAGCCGGCCATGCCGTTGCCGATTACCACCAGCCGCTCGCGGCCGCTGGCTTCCCGGTTGTCGTTTCCGAATGTCATCGGCGCATTCACGTCGCGTCTCCGTGCCTGACGCGCACAACGAAAAAGCCGCCTCGAAATGATCCTTTTGAGGGATCTTTCGGGCGGCTCCGTTGCCACGCGTTGTCTAAAGTAAGCTGCTGCGCTGATATCGCCCGACGTTGGACGGCGATGCTTTGCTCTGCTCCCTGACTAACCGATTCGGGGGTCAGGGAGCAAGGCCTATTTTGCAGTGCAGCAATTGCTCAGAACGATACCTCGGCCTGAAGCCAGAATTTCTCGGTATCCTGGTCGCCCGCGAAATCAGCCGCGCCGTGGCGCTTGTAGTTGGCGTACTTCGCCAGGATGGCGACCTGCTTCACTTTGAAGCCGAGCGAAGCGTCCCATTCGTCGCCGTAGTCGAGATGGCCGATGTCGCTGTCGAACTTGTGCCAGATCACCGCGGCGTTCAGACCGGGCAGCGCCTTCACCCCATCGAACTTGTAGGCGACGCCAGCGTAGTAGTCGCGCAGGCCCTTATTCGGCGTCGTCAGGAACATGTCCGCCCAGCCGTTTAACTTGTGCAAGGTTGCCATCGGCGTCTGCACCGCCCGGCTCGCGCCGGCAGCGGCCGTGCGGTCGCTGCCGAGTTCCTCGTAGCCGCCGGTCAGAGTCAGCTTGTCGACGGCCAGCCCGGCTTCGCCCGCGATATAGTCGGCGGCATAGTTTACCGGGTTCTTGCCGTAGTCGCTTTGCCGGGCATAGCTGGCCATCAGGTTCAGCTTGACCTTCTTGGCCAGCGCAAACGATCCAGTCGCCTTGCCGCCATAGGTCTGCGAGCTATTGGCCAGGAAGAAGCTCGGATCATAGTCGAGCAGATAGGAGAACGCCCGCAGGTTGATCGGGCCGAGCTTGCCCGTGGCGTTGAGGAAGACGAAATCGCCCTTGTAATGCTGGCGCGGCCCCGTGCCCGGTGCAAAATCCGCAGCGCGGCCAGCGTCTATTCCGAAGATCGTCCGCTGGCTGATCGCATAGGTCGCGTCGAGCGCCACCGGCCCCAGTTTCGCCTCGCCGCGCACCGCGTCGAAGGTCTGCTCGTTCTGCCGCCAGCCGACCGAGCCGACCCAGCGCTGGTCGTCAATGTTGATCCGCTGCCGACCGAGCGTGAGCGTCGCAGCCTTGCTCTTGTACTGGATCTGCGCCCGATTGAGGTCGATGTTCTCGGGATCGGGAATGGTCGAGAACTGCGGGCGCCGCTGCTTCACCGCGACGGCGAAGGGAAAGGCGTTGTAGTCGGCGCCGATCGCTAGGGTGCCTTCACCCTCGACGAGCAGCGACAGGCCCGACACATGCTTGAGCTCGACGCCGGCACGGAGCCGCAGGGTGACGGCGTCGGCATCGGTCGTGGGTTGATCGACATGCTCCCAGCGCAGCCGGGCGTCGATGATCGGGTCGAGCGTAAAGCCGTCACCGACCTGCACGGGAGCACCGAACTTCGGCGCGGCGGGGGCGGCGAGCGCAGGCTGCGCGAAACCGAGCGGCGCCGCGAGTGCGGCCACCGTCAAAATCTTCCTCATGTTTTAGATCCCTTCCTGACGGGTTTTTCTGGCGTCAGGCCCCTCCCCGTCCGGCCGCGGTCATGCGCGGTCCGGTGGACGGAGGCTTTCGCCCCCGCCCATTATCGTCTCTGATCAGATGCGCACGCCCTGGACCGCGGCACCCCAGGTCGTCCGCCAGCGGGTCTTGACCATGGTGAGGCCGAGGAGCGCGACCACCGCGAGACTGGCGAAGATCAGGAAGCCCGGCGTGGCGCTGCCGGTCAGCTTCTTGGCGAAGCCGAGCGACGAGGCGAGGTAAAAGCCGCCGACGCCGCCGCCGAAGCCGACGAGCCCGGTCATCACGCCGATCTCCTTGCGGAAGCGTTGCGGCACGAGCTGGAACACCGCGCCGTTACCGATGCCCAGAGTGCCCATGACCAGCAGGAACAGGCAGAAGGTCAGCGGCAGAGAGGCAGCGCTGAGCGCGATGCCGACGAGCACCAGGGCAGCCAGCAGATAGACCACGGTCAGCGTCTTGATCCCGCCGAAACGGTCGGCGAAGGCGCCGCCGATCGGGCGGAGCAGCGACCCTGCGAACACCGCCGCCGCCGTGCAGTAACCGGCCACCACCGGGGTCAGCCCGTAGCTGTCAGCGTAGTAGGTCGGCAGCGAGTTGGAGAGGCCGACAAAGCCGCCGAAAGTGACGAAGTAGAACAGCATGAACCACCAGGCGTCCTTCTCCTTCAGCACTTCGGCATAGGCCGACAGCGACTTGGGTGCGGGCTGGTCGGGGGAGTCCTTGGCGGCGATCATGTAGTAGATGAACACGGCCACCAGCGGGATCAGCGCGAGGCCGAACACGTTGTTCCAGCCGAACATCTTGGCGAGCAGCGGCGCGAACAGCGAGGCGAGAACGGTGCCCGAATTGCCCATGCCGGCGATGCCCATGGCCTTGCCCTGGTGCTCCGGCGGATACCAGCGGCTGGCGAGCGGCAGCGCCACGGCGAAGCTCGCCCCGGCGAAGCCCAGCAGCACGCCGACCGCGAGCGTGCCTTCGTAGGTCGAAATGCCGAAATGCCAGGCCGCGGCGAGGCCGGCGATGACGATCAGTTGGTTGATCGCGCCGACCAGCTTGGGTCCTAGCCGGTCGACCGACAGGCCGTTGACCAGTCGGAGCACCGCACCGGCCAAGGTCGGAATGGCGACCATCAGGCCCTTTTGCGCTGGGTCGAGACCGAGGTCCTTCGAGATGATCGGCGCCAGCGGGCCGAGCATCACCCAGACCATGAACGAGACGTCGAAATAGAGGAACGCGGCGAACAGCGTCGCCCGGTTCCCCGATTTCCAGAAACTGGCACCTGTTTCCATGCGGGCGCCCTCACTTGGCATGGCTAGCGTGTTCATTGGCATGACCCCTTCGGACTTGACGAGACGGAAGTGAAAACGATCCTCACGCGGGCGGGCGTGGCGCCCGCACATGTGAGGGAGCGGGAAATTTGCGCGATGCGGGCGAACTCGTGCTGGCGGCCGGCTTTGCCAGCGCCGTCGGGCCGCGCGAGGAGAACCAGGATTTCGGCGGCGTCCACCTGGGCAGCGCGCTCGAACGCGCCCGCCACGGCGTGATTGCCGCGGTGGCGGACGGCGTTAGCGGCGGCAAGCGGGGCCGCGTGGCGGCGGAGCTTGCGGTGCGGGCACTGATCGAGGGCTTCTACGCGATGCCCGATACGCTGGGTCCGGCGAAGGCGATGCAGCGTCCGCTGGCCGCCTACAACCGCTGGCTGCACGGCATGGGCCGCGGCGACGACATGGAGAACGCCGCGACGACCTTCACCGCTCTGGCGCTGCGCGGCCGGCGCGCGCACCTGGCGCACGTCGGCGACAGCCGCGCCTGGCGCTTTGCCGGCGGGCGGCTGGCCTGCCTCACGACCGATCACGTCCGCCCCGAGCCCGACTTGCGCCACGTGCTGATCCGCGCGCTTGGCATGGAGGCCGAGTTGCGGCTCGATCACTCGACGATCGAGCTGGCCGAGCACGACCGCCTGCTGCTGACCAGCGACGGCGTCCACGGAACACTGAGCGCGGCCAGGATCGCGGCAATCCTGGGCTGCCAGATGTCGGCCGAAGCGACCGCCGAGGAACTCGTCGAGGCAGCGCTCGCCGCGGGCGGCAAGGATAACGCCACCGCCGTGCTGATCGACGTCGTCCGCCTGCCCGCGCCCGATCACGAAGGCATCCTCTCGGGCCTGTCCGCCCTGCCCTCGATCGCGCCGCCTGCGGTGGGCGCCAGCTTCGACGGCTTCCGCATCGAGCGCGTGCTGAGCGAAGGGCGCTATGCGATCCTGCTCGTCGCCGAGGACGGCGAGGACGGCAGCAAGGTCGTGCTCAAGTTCCCGCGGCAGGGCGCGCTCAGCGAACGCGCGATTCGCCTGGCCTTCGCCCGCGAAGTGCTGCTCGCCCAGCGCGTCGCCAGCCCATTCGTGCTCGCCGCCCACCCGGTGCGACCCGAGCGGCAGACCGCGCTCTACTGCGTCCAGCCTTTGCTCGAGGGCGAGACCATGGCGCAGAAGCTGGCCGGCGGCCTGCCCTCGCTGAAGCTCGGCGTCGAGCAGGCGATCCGGCTCACTCGCGCGGTCGCGGCGCTGCACCGGCTCGAAGTGGTCCACCGCGACATCAAGCCCGACAATGTCATGCTCACCACCGACGGCGGTCTCAAGCTGATCGACCTCGGCGTCGCGCGGTTGCCGCGGGTCGAGGATTTCCACGGCGACGAGATCCCCGGCACGCCGGGTTTCATGGCGCCCGAGCAGTTCGCCGGGAACGCCGGCGACGCGCTGACCGACCAGTTCGCGCTGGGCGTCACGCTCTACCGCTGGCTGACCGGCCACTGGCCCTTCGGCGAGCAGGAAGCCTTCCAGCGCCCGCGCTTCGGCCGTCCGGTGCCGCCGTCCAAGTACCGCGCCGAGATCCCCAGCTGGCTCGACGACGCGATCCTGACCGCAATCCAGCCCGACCCAGATGCGCGCTTCGCTGACGTGATCGACCTGCTGCGCGCGCTCGAACGTGGCGGCTCGCTCGAAGTCCGCCCGCGCCGCCCGCTGCCGCTGATCGAGCGCAACCCGGTGGCCTTCTGGCAGGCGGTCAGCGCAGCGCTGGCGCTGGGCCTCGTCCTGTCGCTGATCCTGCACTAGCCTCATCGGCCGCTTGCTCCGCCCTGCGGACAACGCAAAAAAGCCGCCTCGACTTGGGTCCCTGGAGGGAGCCAGTTCGGGCGGCGACGTTGCCACGCAATGTTTCAGTGAAGCCGATTGGCGCTCTGGGCCGCCCGTCCTTGGGCGGCGGCCGGACCGGCTGCTGCGCAAGAGCTAACCGATTCGCTCAGTCTCGGTAAAGTTATTTTTTGCGATGCAGCATGAACGGGTGTCAGCCGAGGTCGGCGATGTAGTCGGCAAGATGCGTCGGATCGAACACCCGACCATCAAAAAAGCCATTGCTTTCCAAGGTCATCGTACCTTGCTGCGTGGACACCGAAGTCTTCTGGTTGAGGCTGCCTTCGACCTTGGAACTGGCGCCCGGAAGCGGCTCGCCGGTGCCGATTAGTGCACTGCGGTATATGTCCGGCCGGAACACGCGACCCGCTTTTGCAGCATCCGCCGAATCGAAGGCTATCCCATCCCAGCGTGCCATCTGGGTGTAGAGCCACTGCGCCTGACTGACCCACGGGAAGTTGGCCGCCTCACGATATTGGAACATAAAATCGGGAAAATGAACCAATTCGTCCCCACGCACCAGCAGCAAACGATCGGAGATGGCGCGCCGGATCAACACCGGGTCGCCGTCGAGATATTCGGCGCGCGCGAGGATCGCGGCGTTCTTTTCCCAGTTCGCCGGATCGACGAAATGTTTGCCCGCACGGCACATGGCGCGGATCAGCCGCTCCACCGCACCGCGCTTCTCGTTGAGGACCGGCTCGCGCAGCGCGAGAACCTTCTCGACGCCTCGACGCCAGATCTGCGCAGTCGCCAGCACGATCTGCCCCGCCCCGCGCTCGACCGCGACGCTGTTCCACGGCTCGCCGACGCAGATGCCGTCGACCTCGCCCGATTCCAGCGCATCCGCGCAAAACGGCGGCGGCACGGTGGTGATCTCGACGTCGCGGTCCGGCCTGATCCCGCAGGCGGCGAGCCAATAGCGCAACATGTAGTTGTGGCTCGAATAGCGATGTACCACGCCGAAACGCAGGGGATTTCCAGCGCTTGCCCGCTCGCGCACCACCTCGGCCAGCGCCGCGCCCACCTTGGCCGGATCGCCCAGTTTTCCCTTTGTGCCCACGCGTTCGGCGATGTCGGTGTGCAAGGTGATCGCATTGCCGTTGAGCCCCAGAACGAAAGGCACCGACAGCGGCTGCGCCGGTCGCCCGCGCCCCAGCGTGGTCGCAATGGCGAGCGGGGCAACCATGTGCGCAGCGTCGCTGTGGCCATAGAGCAGCCGGTCGAGCACCGTCGCCCAGGACACATCCTTGACGAGGTTCAGCGACAGCCCTTCGTCCTCGGCGAAGCCGTGTTCGCGCGCCAGGATCGGCAGGCAACCGTCGACCAAGGGCAAGAAACCGATCGTCAGCTCCTCGGCCATCACTTCCCTCCCATGAGCTTGTGCGCCGTTACGATCGCATCGGCGATCTCGGCTATCTTTCGCCCTTGATCCATCGCGGCCTTGCGCATTTCGGCATAGGCCTTGGGCTCGGGAAGCCCACGGCTGTCCATGAGGATGCGCTTGGCCTTGTCGATCGTCTCCCGCTCGGCCAGCGCGCCGCGCGCCTCGGCGAGATCGGACTGGAGCCGCGCAAAGGCGTTGAACCGCCGCACAGCAACGTCGATCAGCGGCTTGATCCGCCCCGCCGCGAGCCCGTCGACGACATAGGCCGAGACACCGGCATCGATCGAGGCGGCGATCGATTCGTCGTCGCTCTCGTCGACGAACATCGCGATCGGCCGGGCTAGTGCGCGGCTCACAGCGAAATATTCCTCGAGCACGTCGCGCGAGGGGTTGCCGAGGTCCATAAGGACGATGTCCGGGGCAATCTCGCCAATCCGCGCGACCAGCCCGCGCCGCTCGGTCACGACGAAGATCTCGCAATCGTCGAGCGATGCGAGACCTTCCTGGATTACCGAGGCGCGTGCGGCGCTTTCATCGACGATGGCGATGCGCATCGCCTCTTGTGCAGTGCAGCGAACCCATTTGGCAAGGGGTAGGCTCGATCAGAGCCGGGCATCGGAGAGAACTGCGGGCTTGACCTCGACCACGTCCGCCGACCTCCAGCTGCCGCCGAGCGTGCGGAACAGCTCCACCTGGGCGAAAGCGACCGCGCGCGTGGCTTCGGCGAGATCTGCGTCGGACCGCGCCAGCGTGCGCTGCGCGTCGAGCACCGAAAGGAAGTCGATCTGTCCCTGGCGCTGGCGAGCGAGGCTGATCCGCGCCGCGGCATCGGCGGCGTCTCGCGCCGAAGACAGCGTCGCCTTGCGGAGCAGCGCATTGCGATAGGCGGAGAGCGCAGTCTCGGTCTCACCCAGCGCGCGCAGCACGGTACCGTCGAAGCTCGCAAGATCGGCCTGGGCATCGGCCCGCGCGCCGCCGATCCGGGCACGAATCGCTTCCTGGTTGGGGAATGCCCAGCTAATCAGCGGCCCGAGCAGCCAGCGGAACGGGCCTCCCGAGAATATATCGGTCGAGCCTATCGCCGTCGCGCCGATCGATCCGCCCAAGGTGATCCGCGGATAGAGATCGGCCGTGGCCACGCCGATCCGCGCGGTATCGGCCGCGAGCCGGCGCTCCGCCGCGCGGACGTCGGGACGCCGCGACAGCAGGATACGGCCGTCGCCGATCGGGATCGGCTGGCCAACATCGGGCGTGGTCGTGCGCGTCTTGGCATCGGCGGGCAGGTCCTGCGGCGTGCGGCCGGTCAGCAGCGCAAGGCGGAACAGCGCCGCGTCGCGGTCGGCGGTCAGCGAGGGGATCGCCGCCTGCTCCTGCTCGCGGAGCTGGGTGACGCGGATGACATCTAGCTGCTGCGACAGCCCGCGATCGAACCGCGCCTGGGTGATGCGCACCGAACCGTCGAGCAATTCGATCGTGCGCTTCGCGACGGCCAGCCGCTCGGCTGAAGAGGTCGCGTCGACATAGGCCTGGACCGTGTCGGCGACGACGGTGACGCGCACCGCATCGGCATCCTCCTGCGCGGCCGAGAGATCGGCGCGCGAGGCCTCGACCCCACGCTTGACCCGACCGAACAGGTCGAGCTCGTAACCGATCTCGATCCCGCCATCGACGGTGCGGAACTGGCGATCGGCGCCGGGCAGAACCTGGCTCGACGGCACGCGGCCATAGGTGCCCGAAGCGGAGATATTCGTCTGCGGCAGGGCTTCCGAACGCGCGCCGCGGAGCGAAGCCCGTGCCCGCTCGATCCGCGCCACGGCGACGCGGATGTCGGTATTGGCCGCCAGGGCATCGGCGACGAGCTTGTCGAGCACCGGGTCGCGGTAGAGCTGCCACCAGTCGCTGGCGGGCTCGGCGGCGGCGACCGAAGCGTCGCCCGCACCAAGGAATGGCCCGCTCGCGGTCGGCGGCGGTGTGGCGGCGACGTAGTTGGGGCCTACCGCGCAGCCGGTGAGGCTGGAAGCGGCGAGCAGCGACAGGATGAAGTTACGGGTCTTCATGGCCTTTGTCCTATTCGGCCGGCTGCAGCATGGGGTCGGCGGAGCCGCGACGGCGGAGCGTGCGGAGCCGGTCGGCCAGATTGCGGCAGACGACGTAGAAAGTGGGCGTGAACAGCAGGCCGAAGGCGGTGACACCGGCCATGCCGAAGAACACCGCTGTGCCCAACGCCTGGCGCAGCTCGGCGCCGGCCCCCTCGGCGATCACGAGCGGCACGGCGCCGAGGATGAAGGCGAAGGACGTCATCAGGATCGGCCGCAGGCGGGTGCGCGCGGCATAGACCGCGGCCTCGATTGGCGACATGCCGCGTTCCTCCTCGGCCTGCTTGGCGAATTCGACCACGAGGATCGCGTTCTTGGCCGCGAGCGCGATCAGCACGACCAGCCCGATCTGCGTCAGGATGTTGTTGTCCATGCCGCGCAGGTTGACCCCGGCCATGGCCGCGAACAGGCACATCGGCACGATCAGGATGATCGACAGCGGCAGGGTCAGGCTTTCGTACTGCGCCGCGAGGACGAGGAAGACGAACAGCACGGCCATGCCGAAGACGATCCCGGCGGTGTTGCCCGCCGACGCCTGCTGGAAGGCGATGCCGGTCCACTCATGGGCATAGCCTGAAGGCAGCGAGGCGTCGGCGAGCTTCTCCATCGTCGTCAACGCCTGGCCCGAGGAGTACCCGGGGGCGACGTTGCCGTCGATCTCCACTGCAGGGAGCAGGTTGTAGCGGACCACGCGGTAGGGGCCGGTCTTGTCCTGGAAGGTCGCGACCGAGCCGATCGGCACCATGGCGCCCGAGTTCGACCGCGTCTTCAGGTTGGCGATATCGGCGATCGAGCCGCGATAGGGCGCATCGGCCTGCGCGGTGACGCGATAGGTGCGGCCAAGCAGGTTGAAATCATTGACGAAAGTCGATCCCAGATAGACCTGCAGCGCCTCGAACACACGCTCTGGCGGCACGCCCAGCAGATTGGCCTTGCTCCGATCGACGTCGGCGAAGACGCGCGGCGTGTTAAGGTTGAACAGGGTATAGACCTGGCTCAGCCCCTTCTCCTGGTTGGCCTTGGCGAGGAAGGCGCCGGCGGTCTTGGCGAGTTCACTGTAGCCGCGGCCCTCGCGGTCCTCGAGGATCATGCGGTAGCCGCCTGGAGGCACGATGCCGTTGATCGTCGGCGGCGGCAGCAGATAGATCTGTGCTTTGTCGTAGCCGGCAAGCGCCTTGTGCGCCTCGGCCATGATCTGGTCATAGGTCACGCCTTCCTTCTGGCGCTCGGCGAAGCTCTTGAACGGGAAGTAGATCGCGGCGGCATCGGGCGAGGCGGTGCGCGAGGGACCGTGCAGGCCGGCGAACATGACCGCCCCGCGGATGCCCTTGATCGGCAGCAGCTTCTGCGCGATCTCGCGCGTCACCTCGTCGGTGCGCTCCAGCGAGGAGCCCGCGGGCAGGAACGCGGCGGCGAGGAAATAGCCCTGGTCCTGCTGGGGCACGAAGCCGCCCGGCGTCGCCCAGAACATACCGAGCGTCGCGGCGATGAGGCCCGCATAGGTCAGCAGCATTCTCTTCGGGCGCATCAGCAACCGGCGGGTCAGCCGGGCATAGCCGTGGCTGAGCTTCTCGAAGCCGTCGTTGAAGCGCTCGGCGCCGCGCGCGGCGATCTGGCGCCAGCGCGGCAGATCGGCGATCTCCTGGCCGCCGTGGCGCGGACGCAGCAGGATCGCGGCGAGCGCCGGCGACAGCGTCAGCGAGAGCACGAGCGAGATCACCGTCGCGGTCGAGATCGTCACCGCGAACTGCTTGTAGAAGGCGCCCGAGATGCCGCTGATGAACAGCGTCGGCACGAAGACCGCGCAGAGCACGAGGACGATGGCGACGAGCGCGCCCGAGACCTCGTCCATCGAGGTGCGTGCGGCTTCGAGCGGGCTCAGCCCCTCCTCGATATAGCGCTCGACGTTCTCGACCACGACGATCGCGTCGTCGACGACGATGCCGATCGCCAGCACCAGCCCGAACAAGGATAGGTTGTTGAGCGAGTAACCGAGCGCCGCGAGCATCACCGCCGTGCCGATCAGCGAGACCGGGATGGCGATGATCGGGATGACCGCCGCGCGCCAGTTCTGCAGGAACACGAGGATGACGAGAACGACGAGGATCATCGCCTCGAACAGCGTGTGGTAGACGGCGTCGATCGACTGGCCGATGAATTCGGTCGGGTTGTAGATGACGCTGTATTCGAGGCCCTTGGGGAACTTGGTGGCCAGCGAGTCCATCTCGGCGCGGACCTTCTGGGCGGCGTCGAGCGCGTTCGAGCCCGGACGCTGCAGCACCGCGATGACCACGGTCGGCTTGCCCGAGAGATAGGTGTTGATGTTGTAGTCCTGCGCGCCGAGCTCGACCCGGGCGACGTCGCGGACGCGAACCTGGCGGCCGCTGGCATCGGTGCGAATGACGATGTCGGCGAACTGCTGCGGATCGTTGAGCCGGCCTTGGAGCTCGACCCCGACCTGATAGGCATTGCCCTGGTTGTAAGGCGGCTGACCGAGCGCACCGGCGGAAACCTGCACGTTCTGCGCGCGCAGCGCCGCCAGGATCTCGCCCGCGGTCAGGTCTAGCGCGGCGGCGCGGCCCGGATCGATCCAGATGCGCATGCCGTAGTCGCGCGAGCCGAACAGGGTGACGTCACCGACGCCGTCGATCCGCGACAGACGGTCGCGCACCTGGGTCAGCGCATAGTTCGACAGGTAATTGCGGTCGAAAGTGCCGTCGGGCGACTGCAGGTTCACGACCATCAGGAAGTCGGGCGAGGTCTTGCGCGTGACGACGCCGAAGCGCTGCACTTCCTCAGGCAGGCGGGGGTCGCCACGGCGACGCGGTTCTGGACGAGCACCTGGGCGGCATCAAGGTCGGTGCCGATCTTGAAAGTGACGGTGATCGTCACCTTGCCGTCGCCGGTCGACTGCGAGCTCATGTAGAGCATGTCGTCGACGCCGTTGATCTCCTGCTCGATCGGCGCGGCCACGGTTTCGGCAACGGTCTCGGCCGAAGCACCCGGATATTGGGCAACGACGGTCACCGTCGGCGGGACGATGTCGGGATACTGGCTGATCGGCAGGCCGACGAAAGCCAGCGCGCCGACGATGGTGATGATCACCGCGATGACGCCGGCGAAGATCGGCCGGTCGATGAAGAAGCGCGAAAGTCGCATGGGGTGCCCCCTTTCTGGGGTGGTGTCCGATTGAGGCGGGACCGCGCCTGTCAAAATATCCTCGTCATTCCGCAGGCGCAGAACCCCATCCCCCGCCGGTTCGGTGGCGGGAATGGGCGGGAGATGGGTTCCCGCTCTCGCGGGAATGACTACGTTCTTCGTTAGGTCAGTTGGCCAGGGTCGCCTGGGCAGCGCTCGGCGCAGAAACACCGGGCGCCACGGCCCGCGCCGGCGCCGCGACGATCTTGCCTTGCTTGACCAGCACCTTGCTGCCCGGCGCGGCCGCCTGGTAGTTCGAGATCACGACGCTGTCCCCGGTGGCGAGGCCCGCGCGGACGACGCGCAGGCCATCGACCAGCGGCCCGAGTTCGACCGGCTTGGCCGAAACCGTGCCGTCCTTGGCGACGACATAGACGAGCTTGCGCGCCTGGTCGGACTGGACCGCGGCATCAGGCACGAGCAGTGCCTTGACCGTGCCGCCGCTCGCCAGCCGCATGTTGCCAAACATGCCGGGCGTGAGAAACCCTTGCGGATTGGCGAAGGCGGCGCGGATCCGGATCGTGCCCGAGCGCGGATCGAGCCCGTTGTCGGTGAAATCGAGCGCGCCCTTCCAGCGGTAGTCGGCCTCGTCCTGCAGTCGGACTTCGACCTCGCCGCCGGCCCGCTTCGCCGCGGCATCGCGCTGCGCCTTGAGGTAGAGCGCTTCGGAAGCGTCGAACGTGAAGTAGATCGGGTCCATCGCATTGACCGTGGTCAGCAGCGTCGCACCCGCCCCACCCTCGCCCGACACCAGATTGCCGATGTCGATGCGCCGGTCGGAAACGCGGCCCGAAATCGGCGCGCGGACGGTGGTGAACTCGACGTCGAGCGCACGCTGCTGGACGCGCGCCTGCGCTGCGGCGAGCGCGGCGGAGGCGGCGCGGACCTTGGCGCGCAGGCTGTCGACCTCGCTCGCCGAAACTGCCTCGTCGCCGGTCAGACCGGCCACGCGCCCAGCGTCGGAACGGGCGAGCGCCAGCGCGCTGTTGGCCGAGGCCACTTCGGCGCGGGCCTCGGCGAGCGCGGCCAGATAGGGACGCGGATCGACGGTGAACAGCGCCTGCCCCTTCTGGACGACATCGCCGTCGCGGAAGTGGATCGCGGTGATCGCGCCCGAGACGCGTGGGCGGATTTCCACCGTCTGGCTCGGAGCGAAACGGCCGACGTAGTCATCCCACTGGTTGACTTCGCGCAGCAGCGGATGCGCGATCTGGACCGTCGCCGGCGGCATGGCCGCCGCTTCGACGGGCCGGTCGAGCACCTTCCAGCCGATGCCGACCACCGCCACCAGCGCGATCGCCGCGATCACACCCTTGCGCCGCGTCAAACGGGGTCGGGGTGCCGGCTCGACATGGACCGCCTCAATCGCATCCGCTTCGAGATTGACGTGGGCATTCATGCGTAAGTCCTTTGGGTAAGCTTGGGGGCGCCGCCGATCGTGTCGATCACGCGGCTGATCTGGATTTCGCTGAAGCCGGCCTTCTTGGCCGCGGCGATGACCGAGGTGCGGACGTGCCAGCCGTAGTGGCGCGCCTCGACGGCGAGGCGGCGGAGCGCTTCCAGCCGATCGTTCGCCAAGGTCCGTGCGGGAGGCTGCGGGCCAAGCACGATACGGCCGAGCAAGCTGCGCTTGGGCTGGGGCTGCAGCGTGTCGAGCCCATCGTGGTGCGACAGCTCGAGTACGCGCGCTTCGAGCGGCGAGAATGCGCTCGCGTGGTCGGCGACCAGCTTGTCGAGCTGTGGGACGGAACGGTTCAGCGCTGGCGCCGCCGCGGTTTCGGAAAAGTCGATGAAAGCCATGGGCCTGCTCCAAATCTATGCCCGGACGCGGCCGTTGGGCGCGCGTCCGGGGACCCGGCGGGAGGGGGGGGTGGGTCCGCCGGGTAAAGCCAAAGACGCAGCCGTCAGCACTCCCCGCAGCGATACAGGGACGGCGACTCCGTCGGTTCGGGAATGTCAGAAGGGCACTGCCTGAAAGGCCGCCCTCAAAGGTTTAGCGGGTCATCCCGCCGGTCGGACAGAGTTTCATCGATCCTCCTTCGTCACTTTGGCGTCAGCGAAGCCGATGCCCTCATTTCTATACTGATCGGTATATATTGCGATGCAATAACCGTCAAGCCTATTTCTGTACCACCCGGTAAGTTTGTTCGGCAGGTCCCTCTTTCAAGGGGTGAATGGCCGATTAATGAAATTTTTTTGGGGCCACTCCGCCAAGACGAGACAGGCAGCCAAAGTGTGACATCACACGCTTGAAGTCACGGCGGCGTCAGGCGCTAGGCCACATCGCCAGCGTGGTATCGACGATGCGGCCGAGCACGTCGCGACAGGCGCCAGCACTGGCCTTGACCGACATGCCCTGGAGCACCGTGGTCAGATAACTCGCCAGGGCTTCGGGATCGGCATGCTCGGGCAGGTCGCCCTCGTCGCGCGCGCGTTGCAGCCGGCGCACCAGCGCGGCTTCGGACGAAGCACGACGGGCGATGACCTCGGTGCGGATCGACTCGGCCTCGGCCCCGCAAACCACGGTGCTGATGACGCTGAGGCAGCCCTGCGGATCGCTCTCCCCGCACTGGATCGCAAGGCCCCCGCGCAGCAGCCGCTCGGCGACACCGCGCGCGGTATCGGCTTCGAGCGCAGTGCTCGTATAGCAGAGCTTCTCACGCTCGTAGAGATCGAGCGCCGAGCGAAACAGCGATTCCTTGTTGCCGAAACAGGCGTAGAGGCTGGGCTTGGTGATGCCCATGGCCTCTGTCAGCTCGGCCATCGAGGCGCTTTCGTAGCCGCGTTGCCAGAAGACGCGCAGCGCAGCCGCAAGGGCTTCGTCCGAATCGAACTCGCGCGGTCTGCCGCGGCTCGGGGTTGCTGAACATTCCATACCGGTCGGTATATAGGTGTAGTGGGTGCCGTCGTCCAGTCCCTAGGACGAAGCGGGTTGTTCCCCCCGGCAACGGATCGTCATCGCCCGGCCGGCGCGGGTTCACCAGCCGCGCGAGCTTGGGCCGGATGCGCAGTTCGAAGCGGTCGATGATCTCGTAGATTACCGGCACGAGGAACAGCGACAGCGCGGTCGAGGTCAGCATGCCGCCGATCACCGCCACCGCCATCGGCTGGCGCGACTCCGATCCTTCGCTGACGGCAAAGGCAGTGGGCAGCATACCCGCGATCATCGCCACCGAGGTCATGACGATCGGCCGGGTGCGCTGGGCGCAGGCCTCGATCAGCGCGTCGCGCATCGAGGCACCGGCGCGCTCGTGCTCGATCGCGAACTCGACGAGCAGGATCGAGTTCTTGGCGCAGAGGCCCATGAGCATGAGAAAACCAATGAACACCGGCAGCTCAAGCGCGAAGCCGCCGAGCTTGAGCGCGGCGAAGGCGCCGACCATCGACAGCGGCAGCGCGCCCATGATGACCACGGGCTTGAAGAAGCCGCGGAAGAGCAAGACCAGCACGGTAAAGGTCAGGCCGATGCCCGCGACCAGCGCGAGGATGAAACCGACGAACAGCTCGCCGAGCTGCTGGTTGACGCCCTGGTTGGCCTCGTGAATGCCTGGCGGCAGGTGGCGCATCGCGGGCAGCTTGCGCACGTCCTGCAAGGCCGAGCCGATCACCGCGCCGACCGCGAGATCGGCATCGACCGCAACCCGGCGCTCGCGGTCGAAGCGCACGATCTTGCCCGGCCCCGACTGGAAGCGGAAATCAGCGACGCTGGACAGCGGCGTGGTCTTGCCGTCGAGCGTCGGGACGCGCAGCTGGGCGATCGTGTCGAGATCGTAGCGTGCGCTTTCGGGCAGCCGCACGCGGATCGGCAGGCGCTGCTCGCCGGCCGAGTACTTGGCGACCGCGGCGTCGATGTCGCCGATCGTCGCGATCCGCAGGACATTGGCCAGCGCCTGGCTGTCGACGCCCAGCCGCGCCGCCTCGGCGGGTCGCGGCGTGACGATGAGTTCGGGTCCGGGAGCCGAAGGGCTCGGCCGCGGGTCGGCGACCGACGCGACCGAACGCATCTCGCGCAGCAGTTGCATCTGCACGCGTTCGAGCGCGGCGCCGTCCTGCCCGGCGAGCACGACGCTCACCGCGGCCTGGCCGAAATTGCCCTGATTGTAGAACCGGGCCTCGGGAATGGCGCGCAGCTTCGGGCCGATCATCGCCTGGAACTGCTCGGACGTCTGCGAACGCTTGTGCTTGAGCACCACGGTCAGCGTGCCGTCGCCGATGTCCGAGCCGCCGCCTATCGCGCCAAACGAGCTCGCGTTCGACCCCACTTGGGCGAAGACCGCGTCGACGTCCGGCTGCTTCAGGATCATCTGCGTGGCCTTCTGCACGGCCGCGCTCATGCCTTCGCGCGTGGCGCCCGGGGGGCCTTCCATCGCGATGTAGATGTAATTGCGGTTGGGCACGGCCTGGAAGCCGATCGGCAGGGTCGCGCCCAACGCCAGCGCCACCACGAACAGCCCGCCGCCAATCAGCGTGCACTTGAACGGCCGCTCCAGCGCCCAATCGAGCAGGCGCTGGTGGAGGGGGTGGATTCCACCGCCGACGCCGAAGCCGGCGCGGTTCTCGTGCGGGGTCAGGAAATAGGCCGCCATCAGCGGCGTCAACAGCCGCGCGACGATCAGCGAGAAGGTCACCGCGGCGGCGACCGTCAGGCCGAATTCCTTGAAGAACTGCCCCACCTCTCCCGGGATTGCCGAAACCGGCGCGAAGACGGCGATGATCGTCGCAGTCGTGGCGATGACCGCCAGGCCGATCGAATCGGCACCGACCAGCGCGGCGCGGTAGGGCGATTCCCCACGCTCGATACGCTTCTCGATATTCTCGATCTCGACGATCGCGTCGTCGACGAGAATGCCGATGACCAGCGTCAGCGCCAGCAGGGTCAAGCCGTTCAGGCTAAAGCCCATCGCCGCCATGAAGATGAAGGTCGGGATCAACGACATCGGCATGGCCGTCGCGGCGATCGCGGTGGCGCGCCAGTCGCGCAGGAACAGGTAGACGACGACGATGGCCAGCACGATGCCCTCGACCAGCACGTCGAGCGTCGCGGCGAAAGCGGCGCGGGTCTGATCGGCGGTCGAGACGATGCGGGTGAAGGTTACGCCGGGATGGTCATGCGCGAGTTGGGCGATGCCAGCTTTGACCCCGTTGTCGACCGTGACGTCGGAGGCGTTGCTCGTCTTCGAGATCTGGATCGCCACGGTCGGGCGCCCGTTGAGCCGGGCGAAGCCGCGGACCTCGCCTTGCCCGTCGCCGACTTCGGCGATGTCGGACAGCCGCACGTAGCGCCCCTGGACCGGGATCGTCAGGTTGCGGATCGCCGCGACATCCGTTGCCGAGCCGAGAACGCGGATCGTCTGCTCAACCGCGCCGACCGTGGCGCGACCACCGGGGTTGTCGCTATGGAACGCGGCGAGCGCGGCGTTGACCTGGGCCGCGTTGATATCGAGCGCAGCCATGCGCTGCGGATCGAGGATGACGTCGATCTCGCGGCTCGCCCCACCGATCCGCGACACCTGAGCCACGCCGTTCTGCGCCTGCAGCACGCGGGCGACGTCGTTGTCGACGAACCAGGCGAGCTGGGTATCGCCCATCTGCGGTGCGCTGACCGCGTAGGTCATCACCGGCGCGCTATCGAGATCGAGCCGCTGCACCGAAGGGGGATCGATGCCCGAAGGCAGCTGCACCCGCGTCCGCTCGACGATCGTTCGCACGTCATCGACCGCTTTCTGGATGTCGGTGCCGAGCTCGAATTCCAGTGTCGTGTTCGACGATCCGGTGGTGACCGTCGAGCTGACGTTCTTGATCCCGGCGACGCCCGTCAGCGCGTTCTCCAGCGGACGGGTGATCTGGTTCTCCATCTCGGTCGGCGCCGCGCCGCTTTGCGTGACGGTGACCGTGACGATCGGCAGCTGGACGTTGGGGAACTGCTTGATCGGCATCCGCAGGAAGGCGACCGCGCCAGCCAGGGTCAGGATGATAAACAGCAACGAGACCGGGATCGGGTTGCGGATCGCCCAGGCGGAGATCTTCATTTGGCGACCTTCACCTTGTCGCCGTTGAGCACGAAGGCGCTACCCTTCACTGCCACGCGGCTGCCCTCGGCAAGGCCCGAGACGATCTCGACCAGCCCCTGCGCGCGGCGGCCGGTCCGCACCTTGACATTGCGGACGCGGTCGTTGCCGTCGATCAGCGTAACCGAGGCGCCATCGGCGTCGAAATGGACCGCCGCTTCGGGCACGGCGAGCAGCGAGAAATTGCGCGTGAACCGCGCCTCGGCGAAACCGCCCTGGCGCAACTCGGGATCGTTCGGCAGCGCGATCCGGGCAATAGTGGCTCCGGTCTGCGGATCGACGCGCATGCCGATCAGCCGCACATGCCCGGCGAGCTTGCGGCCCGAGGCGAGCACGACCTCGGCCGGATCGCCGATCGCAACCGTGCCGATGTCGCTTTCGGGCAGCTCGGCATAGAGCTCGATCTCACTGTCGCGCGCCATTCGGAACATCGCGGTTCCGGCGGCGGAGGTATCGCCCGGCCGGACGGTACGCTCCAGGATCACACCGCCGGCCGGCGCGCGGATCTGCAGGTGCGCCTGCCGGGTCAGCAGGTCGTTGAGCTGCGCGCGGCTGGCCGCGACTGCGGCGCGGCCGGTACGCGCGGCGAAGCGGCGCGTCTCGATCGCCTCCTTCGACAGCACACCCTGGTTGTCCAGCCCTTCGACGCGTCCGGCCTGGGCGACGGCTTGCTCGGCTGCGACCTGCTGCTGCGCCAAGGTGGCGCGAACCTGATCGATCTGCGAGCGCAGCAAGCTGTCGTCGAGCACCGCCAGAACCTCGCCCGCGCGCACGCGCTGGCCTTCCTCGACGAGCACGCGCGAAACGCGGAAGCCGCTGAGATCGGCGGCGACGGCCATCTCCTCGCGCGGCAGCAGCCGGCCCGAAGCGGTCAGTGCCCCGGCGACGTCGTGCCGCGCGGCTACCGCAGCGGTGACGGTCTGCGGCGGCATCTCCTCGCGGCCCGCGGTCTTCTTGCCGCATCCGGCGAGCAGCAACGCAAGAGCCAGCATAGACAGAAGGGAATGGGGACGTGGCATCAACGGGCTTCCGGGCTCGAGGGAAGTGGCGCCGACGGAGTGAGATCGGCCTGCGGATCCCAGCCCCCGCCCAATGCGCGGATCGCAGTTACAGTGTCGGAGAGCAGGCCGAACTGGGCCGTGTTAAGCGTGACGCGGTTCTGCAACCAGATGCGCTCCGCCTGCAGCAGCGTGGTGAGATCGGTCAGGCCGGCCGAATAGCCGCGCCGCGCAGTATCGAAGGCATAGCGGGCACGCTCGGTCGCCACGACGAGTTCGCCGATCCGGCGCTGGCCGGCGTCGACGCGGGTCAGCGCGTTCTCGGCCTCGCCGAACGCGGTCTGGACCGCCTGCTCATAGCCGATGACCGCCTGCTGCCCGCGCGCTTCACTGATGCGAAGCCCGGCGAGCAGGCGGGCGCGGTCGAGCACCGGCACGGCCAGCCCCGCCACCAGTGACCACAACCCCGTGCCGCCGCTATCGGTGGCGCTGAGGACGGCTCCCGGCTGGATCGAAAAACGCGGGAACAGCGCGAGCCGGTCGATCTGGACGGTCCGCGCGGCCGAGGCCAGCGCCACCTCGGCGCCACGCACGTCGGGCCGGCGCGCGAGCAGCAGGCCTGGCGTTGCCTGGGGCACCGCCGGCGGCGCGGCCAGCGATGCCGCGATCGTCAGCGTGTCGGTGGAGGCGGCAGGCTCGCCGATCAGGATCAGCAGCGAGCGCTTGGCGGCGCGCAGTTCGGCTTCGAGCCGGATCGCCTCGGCCTCGGCGCTGGCGACGTCGGCTTCGAGCCGGGCGGCGTCCTGCCCCGAAATCAGCCCGCGTTCGCGGCCGATGTCGGCCGATGTTGCCAGGTCGCGCGCAATCTGCAGCGTCTCGTTCGCGGTATCGAGCTGGACCGCGAGGAAGCGCGCCTGGAACAGCGCGGCCGCGACGTCGCCGGCCAGCGCCAGCCGCGCGCCGTAAAAGTCGAGCGCCGAGGCCTGGTAATCGAGATCGGCCTTGCCGCGAATGGCAGCGAGGCGGCCGAACAGGTCGATCTCCCAGCTTGGCGTAAAGCTCGCCTGGTAAAGCGTGTTCGCGTCTTGAGTGACGCCGTCTCCCCAGAGCCGCTTGCTGCCCTGTTCGGTCAGGCTGCCGGTCAAGTTGCCCGTAGGCAGCGTCGATGCGCGCGACTGGAGGCGGACGGCACGCGCTTCGGCGATCCTGGCGTAGGCCAGCCGCGCGGTCGTGCTACGCTCGAGCGCGGTCGTGACGAGGCTGCTGAGCTGCGGATCGTTGAAATCGGTCCACCAGTGATCGAGTGCAACAACACCCTTGTCGCCCTGCGCTGCGGGAGCCTCGAAGCCCTGCGGCAGCTGCGTATCGGCAGACGGCAGATGTACGGTCGGCGCGCAGCCGCCCAATGCGGCGGCGGTCAGCAGGAAAAGACAGCGAAGGCGCATTCTACGATCCAGCATCGCTCGACAATCGCCCTTCAACTCTCCCTCGCGAATTAACCTCGGCCCGATAAATATACAAGTCTGTTTCTTTTATTTTCGCGAGGCGCTATGCTGCCTTTCGACAAGCGTTCGCTAGGCGGCATGGGCCGCGGGAAAGGTTGGAATGGCATCGGGCGCGCGCGGCAAGGGCCGGCCCAGGCTCATCGAAGCGGCGGAGATCGACCGCGCGATCCGCGATGCCGCACTGCAACTGCTGCTGGAGCAGGGCGAAGCGACGACGATGCATGCCGTGGCTCTGGCTGCGGGCATTTCGCGCAAGTCGCTTTACGCGCGCTATCCGAACAAGACGCAGCTTGCCCTCGCGGTGATCGGCGAACTGCTGCAGGGCGCAGGCGCGCTCGAATACGACAGGAGCGGGGACGCCGAGGACCGGCTGCGGCACTATATCGAGGCAGGGCTCGAGGCGATCGCGAAACCGCAGTCCAAGGCCCTGCAAAGACTGCTCACGTTGGATCCCGACTATATCGCCGCGCTGCGCTCCGACATGCTCGATGCCACGCGCCGCATCTTCTTCGAGCCGCTGCGCATGTTGCTGAGCGATGCGCAGGCGGGCGGCGAACTTGCCATCGAGGAAGTCGACGCTACGGCGCGCGTCATCATTAGGCTGATCTTCGCCACGAGCTTCACCGATGAGCACGACGGAAAGTCCTGGATGACCTCGCCCGAGCCGGAGAACTATGCTGGCTTTCTGGCGCGGTTGGTCGCCCGCGGACTGCTAGCTCGCTAGCCTCCCGTTTTGGCACGCGGCCATCGCCGCGGTTGCCAGCACGCGCCGCCGTGCCATGCTGCATGGATGAATTGGCACGCGATTCCATGAAGGCTCATCCCGCCGCCCGCCCATTGGCCGCTGCGATCGAGGCGGCGCAGTGCGCTGTCACCCTCGTCGCCATCCTCGGTGTGCTCGGCCTGATCGCCTGCCTCGCTGGCCTGGCTTCGCTGGCCGACCTGCCCTGGATTCTCGGCGGCGCCTTCATGGGGTCCTTCGTCATGGCCGCCTTCAAGCGTACCCGCAGGACATAAAAAGCGCCCGGCGGACTGCTCCGCCGGGCCCTTTCTTTTAGTCTAAGACGCCGATCAGAAGCTCAGCTTGAGCGTGCCGACGACGGTGTCGTTCGAATAGCCGTCAATGCTACGGCCCTCGACGCCGACATACTGGCCCATGACCGACAGGTTCTTGGTGATCGCGAAAGTCGCGCCCACGTTCCAGTCGAGACCGCCCTTGTAATCGACGGTCTGGCCCGTGGCGAACTTGGGCGACAGCGCGCCGTCGGTGTAGCCGAGGTGGCCCGACAGCGAGACCGGCGTGTTCGGAATGCCGCCGCTCAGCTCGCCGTAGATATAGACGTTGTCGTCCTTACCGCCGCCGTTGAAGTTCAGCGCTTCCTGCTTCCAGGCATAGTTCACGCCCAGCTTGCCCGACACCGGACCCAGCGTCGTCGAAAGCGACGCATAGGGCTCGAAGAACTCAGCCTTGCCGACATGGCCGTTAGGATAGGCGTAGTATAGCAGGCCGACGTCGGCGGTGACGCCGCTCGCCACGGCGCCGGTCCAGCCACCGAAGATGTCGAGTTCCTGGCTGCCGTAGACGGATTCAGCCGCCGGACCGACGACCTTGAAGCTGGTCGAGGACGACCACACGCCGACATAGAGACCGCTCGAGTGGTTGACGTTGATACCGCCCTGGACTGCCGGATCGCCGCTCGACTGCGAAAGGCCGCGGAAGCGGTAGTCGGTCACGAGAGCGACGTTTCCGGTCACGGTGATCGCGCTCGGCGCGTCCGTTTCGTCGGCGAAAGCGGGCGTCGCCGCCAGAGCAGCACCGGCCAGAGCAGTAGCGGCGAGCAGGCCGCGAATGGACGTAAACATCGGTAATTCCCTCACGAAGTAGAGTTGGTCGCCCCAATCTCGCATCGCCTGGCGCCTCGTTCCGCGGGCGCATTGTTGCGATTGCGGTCTAAGGGTGGAGTCGGATGCTGCATCGCACAAGACACTTTGCAATCTTGTGTTACACAATAGCAATCTTGTGTTGCCATTCAGCAACATGGGATTCTCACACTGCTTGTGGCCCCGCCGACGCCGGCCTATGGCGTGCGCAGGGTTCTCAAAAATGCTCAAAAAGATCCGCCAGCTCTGGTCGCCCAAAGAGGTCCGGCCGCTACCCGAGGTTCCACCGGGCGAGCGCCTCTATGCGATCGGCGACATCCACGGCCGGCTGGACCTGCTGACCGCCCTCGCCGCGGAAATCGAGGCCGACGATGCCGCGCGCGGCCCGGCCGAGACCACGATCGTGCTGCTGGGCGACCTCATCGACAGGGGCCCGGCGAGCGCGGAAGTGCTCGCTTTCGCCCGCGACTGGCGGGAGCGGCGCGCGGTGCGGCTGATTTGCGGCAACCACGAAGAGAAGTTCCTGCAGAGCTTTGACGACCTGGATATCTTCCGCAATTTCCTGCGCTATGGCGGGGACGAGACGATCCTCTCCTATCCGGTCGACGCAGCGACTTTCCGCACCGCCGATTTCGCCGAGGCACAGGCCCTGATGATCGAAGCGGTGCCGGGCGCCGACATCGAATTCATCGGAAGCTTCGAGGATTTCGTCGCGATCGGCGACTACCTGTTCGTCCATGCCGGCATCCGGCCGGGCACCGCGATCGAAGCGCAAAGCCTCAAGGACCTGCGCTGGATCCGCGAGCCGTTCCTCAGCCATTCGGGCTGGCATGGGCACATGGTGGTCCACGGCCATTCGATCAGCGCCGAACCCGAAATGAACGCCAACCGCATCGGCATCGACACCGGCGCCTACATGTCGGGCCGCTTGACCGCGCTGGCGCTCGAAGGTGGACGGCGCTGGCTGATCGAGACGGCCGAGCATGACGGCGCGATCAGCGTGGCTACGCGGGAGGCCTGACAGGTCCGAAATTTGCCGGGGGACCTGTAAGCCGGGTTCTGTGACGCCTGCCGTATCCCGAAGGACAAACAGACGCCGGCAGCCATTCCTCTCGGCGACGCGTTGCCGCGCCGCTCTAGCAACCAACCCGGGCGATCAAGGGCCGAAACCGCCCCGCCCATTCTTGCAAACAGGCACGCCGCCCCTATTCGGTCTTGCTCCGGGTGGGGTTTGCCATGCCGCCACCGTTACCGGCAGCGCGGTGCGCTCTTACCGCACCCTTTCACCCTTACCTGTCCCTACTAGAATAAATCTAAAGGGGTCAGGCGGTCTGCTCTCTGTGGCACTTTCCCTAACCCCCGCTTTCGCGAGGGCCGGCGGGCGTTACCCGCCACCCTTGTTTCGTGGAGCCCGGACTTTCCTCGGCATCTTGCGATGACGCGGCTGCCCGGTCCCCCGGCGCGGCCGCCCTAGCACGTCAATCGTTGTCGTCCAACATGCCGCGATCCGACATGTCGCGCTCGAGCAGCAGTTCGAACAGGATGCCGCCGAGCTGGCCGTCGATTTCGCCCTCGATCTTGTTCGGCCGCCAGCGCCGCTCGAAGGCGCGTACGACAGCGTGGCCGTCGGCGATGTCGTAGCCGAACCGCTCGAGCGCCAGATAGAAAGCGCCGGGATTATCGTAGAGCAGGTTCATCTTGGCCTTGGGGGTCGGCAGCGCCAGCCGCAGCTTGGCGAGCCGCGGCCAGTCGAACAATTCGCCCGGATCCTCCTTGCGTGCCGGGGCGATGTCGGAATGGCCGACGACATTGGCCGGATCGATGTCGTGCCGCTCGACGATGTCGGCCAGCAGCGGCAGCAGCGCATCCATCTGCGCCTCGGGAAAGGCGCGGTAACCCCATTCGTGGCCGGGATTGACCAGTTCGATGCCGACACTCGCCGAGTTGATGTCGGTGATCCCGCGCCAATAGGATCGGCCGGCATGCCAGGCGCGCTTGTCCTCGGGCACCAGCGCGGTGACCGTGCCGTCCTCGTCGATGATGTAGTGCGCGGAGACCTTGGCTTCGGCATCGCAGAGCCGCTCGAGCGCCTCCTGCCCGGTCTGCATGCCCGTATAGTGCAGCACGACCATCGAAACGGGCAGCGCCCGCTCGTCCCAGTTGGGCGACGGTTGCTCGCGATTGACCAGCCAGCGGTTCACCACCGGATCATGCTCACACCACCGGCAGTTCCGCGCCAAGGACCAGCGCTTCGTCGCTGAGCGCCCATTGCAGATGGCCGCCGAGACTGGCCGCGAGCTCGCGCAGCATTGCCGCGGGCGCGGTGCGGCTGGCGAGTTCGCTGGCGGGCATGGACCCGTCGAGCGCGCGGCCGATGTCCTTGTCGAAAGCGATCCGCGCGCCGGCGGCGCGCACGACGATCTCGCTGACGCCTTCACGGAGTTCCGCGCCGATATCGAGCGTGCCGCCGCGCACAAGCGATTCGATGGCGATCAGCGCCAGGTTGAGCAGCGTCTTGACCGCCGGCTTGGGCAAAGCGTCGTTCGCCAGGGCCCAGTTGACCTCGATCCGGCCGTTGTTGCCGACCAGCGCATCGACCAATTGGCGCGCTTCGGCGACCGGGATCATCTCGCCGAAACCGCCGGCGGCGCCGAAGGCGAGGCGGAAGAACTTGAGCTTGTCCGCCGAGATCCGCGCGCTCTGTTCGAGCAGTTCGAAGCAGCGCTTCCGCATCTCGGGATCGCGTTCGTCGGCCAGCAGCTCGAGCCCGTTGGTCAGCGCGCCGACCGGGCTGAGCATGTCATGGCAGAGGCGCGAGCAGAGCAGGCTGGCAAGTTCGAGCGAGCTGGTGGTCATCGTGCGTTAGCTTTCCCCGTTTGATCCCCCCTTAACCATCAACCACGCAATGGGAAAGCGGCTCGAAGCCGTTAGTCGTATCGCGCCAGAAGGCGACCCCACCGCCCGCCACGATGGCCCAGGCCCGGTCGTCGCCGCTGGCATGCTCGCAATCGGTCGCCGAGGGGCGCGGGTGGCCGCTGGGATGCGAATGGTAGTAGCCGATCAGTTCGGGTCCGCCTGCCCTGGCCTCGCGGTGAACGGCGAATAGCGCGGCCGGGTCGATCTCGAAGCGCAACAGCGGTTCGGCCGCGACATTGGCCGCCGGGCGCGCCTCGGAAATCCGCCCCGATCGTCCCAAAAGCAGACCGCAGCATTCGGCGGGACCGGCACGCGCGGCTTCTGCAATAACTGTTGCAATAACATCACTTGAGACTTCGATGACCATCCCCATCTTCTATCTGTGATCCAGGGGGAAAGCATCATCGAAGGCGTGATTTCCGCCGATGGCCTGCGCCTCGACAAGGCTTTGGCCGACGCGAGCGGACTGTCGCGCGAGCGCGTCAAGGCGCTGCTCGGCGAAGGCCGGATCGCGCTCGGCGGCAAGCCGGTGAGCCAGGCCTCGCTGAAGCCCGCCCAGGGCACCGCTTTCGCGATTCGCGTTCCCGAAGCCATTCCGGCCAAAGCCGCAGCGCAGGACATTCCGCTGAGCGTCGCGTTCGAGGACGAATGGCTGATCGTGGTCGACAAGCCCGCGGGGCTCGTGGTCCATCCCGCCGCGGGCAATCTCGACGGGACGCTGGTCAACGCGCTGCTGCATCACTGCCGCGGCCAGCTTTCGGGCATCGGCGGCGTGGCGCGGCCGGGAATTGTCCACCGGATCGACAAGGACACCTCGGGGCTGCTGGTGGTCGCCAAGACCGATGCGGCACACGAGGGGCTGGCGAAGCAGTTCGCCGACCATTCGATCGAACGCGCCTATCATGCGGTGGTCGCCGGTCTGCCGGTACCGCTCGCAGGCACGATACGGGGTGCGATCGCCCGTTCGAACGTCAATCGCAAGAAGATGGCCCTGGTCGAGGATGGCCGCGGCAAGCATGCGGTCACCCACTACAAGACCCTCGAACCGCTACAGGGTGCCGCCCTGGTCGAGTGCCGGTTGGAGACCGGGCGTACACACCAGGTGCGCGTTCATATGTCGTCAATCGGCCATCCGCTATTAGGGGATCCTGTCTATGGACGTTCTCCCCCACGGCTCCGGCCGATCCTCCAAACCCTCGGGTTTCAGCGCCAGGCGCTTCATGCCGCAGAGCTCGGCTTCATTCATCCGGGCACCGGAGAAGCTGTCCGTTTCGCCAGCGAATTACCGGAAGACATGGTCACACTGATCGGAGAATTGCGGAACCGGTGAAGAACTTTCGTGTTATAAACCAAACGTGCGTGGCGGCCAGGGCAGGCGCCTTTTATAGGGCTAGCAACGGTACGCCGACTTTTAAGGAGCGGGGCAACTCGTAAGCGTGAGCGATATGGAACGTAATCTTCCTGTAGTGCCGACTTTGGGTGGTGAGCAGAGCCTCAACCGCTATCTGTCGGAAATCAAGAAGTTCCCTGTGCTTGCACCTGAGCAGGAATACATGCTCGCCAAGCGTTACTCGGAACATGGTGATCCGGAAGCGGCAGCGCAACTGGTGACGAGCCATCTGCGACTCGTGGCGAAAATCGCCATGGGCTACCGCGGCTATGGCCTGCCGGTTTCAGAGCTGATTTCCGAAGGCAACATCGGCCTGATGCAGGGCGTGAAGAAATTCGAGCCCGAGCGCGGCTTCCGCCTGGCGACCTATGCCATGTGGTGGATCAAGGCCTCGATCCAGGAGTTCATCCTGCGGTCGTGGAGCCTGGTGAAGATGGGCACCACTGCGGCGCAGAAGAAGCTGTTCTTCAACCTGCGGCGCATGAAGAAGAACCTCGACGCCTACGAAGATGCGGACCTGCATCCCGACGACGTCGCGAAGATCGCCACCACGCTCGGCGTGTCCGAGACCGAAGTGGTGAACATGAACCGGCGCATGATGCTGGGCGGCGACGCCTCGCTCAACGTCTCGTTCCGTGAGGACGGCGAAGGCCAGTGGCAGGACATGCTGCCCGACAACGGCCCGCTGCAGGACGAGCTCGTCGCGGATGCCGAAGAGACGACCATGCGCCACGCCATGCTGGTGGAAGCGATGGACAGCCTCAACGACCGCGAGAAGCAGATCTTGACCGAACGGCGGCTGATCGACGACCCCAAGACGCTCGAGGAACTGAGCCAGGTCTATCACGTCAGCCGCGAACGCGTCCGCCAGATCGAGGTTCGTGCCTTCGAGAAGCTGCAGAAGGCGATGCAGCGCATCGCCCTCGACAGGCGGCTGATCCCGGCGATGTAATCTCGCTCGTAGGGTGAAACGAATTGACCCCCGCCCCTCATCGGGCGGGGGGTTTTCTTTTGTCCGGTTTGCTTTGACGGTCATGGCTCTTGCCCGACAGCGACCGACCGGCCATCCCCGTGGACAGGCTTTACGAAGCCGGACTAGATCGGGGAAACCGTTCAGCCGAGAGGATAAAGAGTGAGCCAGCTACCCGAGATCACGCGCCCGGCCGGGACGTTCGAATGGGTCAAGGAACACCGCCGGCTCTATCTGCGCTCGGGCGGCGCGCAGGGCCATATCATGGACCTGACCGGAGCCGACGGCCATCCTTTCGGCACGCACTGCCTGATCCGCTACAAGGGCCGCAAGAGCGGCAAGACGATGATCCAGGGGCTCAGCTACGGCGACATCGGCGGCGAAGTGGTGATCTGCGCCTCGAAGGGCGGCGCCGACGACAGCCCGCAGTGGTATCACAACATCCGCGCCGCCGAGACGGTCGACTTCCAGATCGCTACCCAGGCCTTCCGCGCCTCATGGCGCGAGCCCGAGGGCGCCGAGCGCGAAAAGGTCTGGGCCTTCATGGTCGACAGCTTCCCGTTCTACGGCGTCTATCAGACGCGCACGACCCGCGTGATCCCGCTTATCATGATGAAGGCCATCGAGCCCATCGCGGTGTTCAGCGAAGCCGATCTGTCATGATCTTCAGGGCCTGACCCGCTCAAACAAGAAATCGGAGAGAACGATGCCCTACAAGATGCTCTATCTGGCCCGCCGCGCGAAGAACGTCGCCTGGGAAGACTGGCCACGCACCTGGAAGTCGCACGCCGTCTTCGCCAGCCAGTTCCCGGCGATGGACGGGACGATCGACTGGATGCGCTATACCACGCGCATCGACGATCCCTCGCTCGGCGACCTGCCGGTCTCTACCGAGCACGACGGCGTCAGCGTCTCCGAGGCGCCGGTGCTCGACACCTTCTACGGCAAGGGCTTCTCGAAGGAACAGCGCGTGCTGATCGACGAGGACGAACTGCGCGTGTTCGACCGCTACACCCCCGACTTCAGCTTCTACTGCACCGAGAAACGCCCGGTCGACGGTCCGCTGGGTGAGGCCGCGGTATTCCGCTTCCTGCTGCGCCGGCCCGAAGTGTCGCGCGAGGACTTCGACGCCTATCTCAAGGACGCGCACTCGCGCCTCGCCGCCGAAAAGGCCGGCGAGCTCGGCGTCAGCCGCTGGGCGATCAATTTCAGCATCGAAGCCCCGCCCGCCCCCTTCCCATTCGACGCGATCGAGGAATGCTGGTTCGCGACGCCGCAGGATGCTGCCAAGGCGCTCAAGGCCTCGGCGATGGATGCGGTGACCGACGACCTGGCCAAGGTCAGCGTGCCCGAGGGAATGATCACGATGCTAACCCGGCCCACCCACCGCTGGCCGCGCGAGCCGAAGCCCTCAGCCTAGAGCGTCATCGCCTTACACCGTCATCCCGGACTTGATCCGGGATCCCGCTGCCTTTGCGACCTTGCCCCTAGACGCAACGAGCGGGACCCCGGATCAAGTCCGGAGTGACGAATTTGGTTCGGTCAAGTTGATCACTAGAACGCCGGTCCCGGCAGCAACGCAAAGCGGTGCATGCCGAAGCTGTTGAACTTGCGCCGGGCGAACTGCCAGCCCGCCGCGGTTCGCACCAGGTCGTCGGCGTAATAGCCGAGGATTTCCAGCCCCTCGTCGCGGCCGGCGAACTTGCCGGCTTCGCGGATCGTGGTGCGGGCGGTCGCCCGGTCGCCGTCGACGGCGATGACCGGGGCTGATGCCAGCTGGGTGAAATAGTCCATGCCCGCGAGGAACCCGGCCATCGCCGCCTGGATCGTGGCATGGCCGGTCAGTTCTGCTCCCGCCACCTCCCAGATGCCGTCCTCGGCAAAAGTCGCCATGACCTGCGGCCAGTCCTGCCGGTTGCAGCCGTCGGTGTAGCGGTGAATCAGTTGCTGGATCGCCTCAAGGTCGGTCATCGAAACATCCTCTTCGTTATCAGCGGAACTGCCAGGCCAGCCCGAACAGCAAGGAGCGGTCGGGCGCGTCGGACGAAAGCCCGGCATCAGCCTCTACGTCGAGCTGGAACCTGTCGCTCACCTGCCAGGCCAGCGAGCACGCGACCCGCGCATCGGTGCTGTGCCCGGTCGGGTCGTCATCCCGGAATGCGGCGACCTCCCCGGTCAGGCTCACCTGCTTGGCGAGCGGGTGCGACAGGCCGACGACACCGCCCCAGGCGAGGTGGTGGCCATTCCCGCTCCCGTTCGCGGCAAGATCGACTTCGGGGGTGAGATCGAGCTCGAAACCGCTGGGCAGGTCGAAACCGGCCGGAAGCAGCATGCCGAAGCTCGCCGGCCCGCCACCGCGCAACGGCGTGGTGACGAAGGCCTGCACCGCGACCTTGCCGTTGGGTCCGCTCAGGCTCTGCCTCACGGCGAAGGTGCCATCGCCGATGCCTGCGTCGCGCATGATCGCCCCCGTAACTCGGTCGCGGCTGCGGTCGATGACATGGCTGGCGAGGCCGATCTGGACTTCTGTGGTCTCGGTGACGCCGACTCGCAGCAGCGCATCGCCCAAGGTCACTTCGTCCTCGATCGAAGCGCCGTCGCTCGTGTGATCCCAGCCCGCGACGCCAACCTCAATCATGGCGCGACCGGGCGCGAGCGTGCAAGCGGGGGTACCCAGCCCCGGCCGGTTGGCGCAGAAATCGCGGTCTTCCGCGTGGGCGATCTGCGGCACGAGGCCGAACGCGAGAGAAAGGCCGATCCCGGCGAGTGATCTTTTCATGAAGACATGCCTACTGCCCGATCTCCCCGCGGACAACCGCACTGCGCCCGTTTACCTCGCCGGGCCTCTTCCGCTAACCAGCGGCCATGGCTTTCAGCTTCTTCAAGCGCTCCTCGCCCCGCTCCGAACATGGTCGGATGTATCGGATCGGCTGGTGGATCGGGCGCATAATCCTCTATTTCCTCGCGATCAGCGTCGGCATGACCGTGATCTACAAATTCGTGCCGCCGCCGATCACGCTGACGATGCTGTTCGATTCCAACGGCTTCGAGAAAGACTGGGAGCCGCTAAGCCGCATCGACCGCGACATGGTCGCCGCGGTGATCGCCGGCGAGGACAGCAAGTTCTGCACCCACAACGGCTTCGACCGCCGGGCGATCGAGAAGGCGATGGAGCGCAACGCCGATGGCGGCAAGCTGCGCGGCGGCTCGACGATCAGCCAGCAGACCGCCAAGAACGTCTTCCTATGGCAGGGCACTGGCTGGACCCGCTATGCGCGCAAGGGCCTGGAAACCTGGTTCACCCTGCTGATCGAGAACATCTGGGGCAAGCGGCGGATCATGGAGGTCTACCTCAACGTCGCCGAGACCGGGATCGGCACCTACGGCGTCGAGGCCGGGGCGCAGCGCTATTACAAGCACTCCGCCGCCAAGCTGACCCCGATCGAGGCCGCGCGCATCGCCGCGGCCCTGCCCAGCCCGAAGAAGCGCGCGGTGGTCGACGCGACCGGCTTCACCCGCCGCCACGGCAACACCATCGCCAAGCGCAGCGGCGTGGTGCGCAATTCGGCGCTGGATGGCTGCGTTTACGATTGAGCGCGTTGCGCGCGGCCTTCGACAAGCTCAGGCTGAGCGGGCCTTGGTGTTTCCCAAAACCCGCTTGTGCTGAGCTTGCCGAAGCACAGATGTGCAATGTTCGTCCGACAGCCTACCCGCCGAGATCGACAACCTTCAGCGTATAGCCGCCATCGGTCTCGCCGATGCCGAAGCTCTTCACCCGCACCAGCACCTGGCCGTTACCGCGCGCGGCAAAGTTGAGCTTCTCGGTACCCGTGGTGCCGCTGTCCTGGGACTTGATCTCGGTGAAGCCGGCATCGGCGCCGGTGCCGCCGTCGTCGGGCTCGACCGGATTGGGCACGCCGATCGCGACGACGCCGTCATAGGTCGCGGTCAGTTCGAGGCGGTAGCTGTGGCCGGCCGCGACCGGCAGCGCGTACATCGCGATGGCATCGCCGTCGGCGAGTTTGCCCGAAACTGTGGCCCCGACCCGCAGCGCTGCAGGAGGCGGCGGCGGCTTCGGCGCCTCGATGCGGTTCAGCGTCAGCGCGAATTCGCCGGGCTCGTCCGACAGCGCATCGACCTGGACGAAATAGGTGCCGGTGATCGGCAGTTTGCGCCGGATCATCGGGTTGAGCCCGTCGCTATCGTCATTCTCGGCAACGACCGAATAGTTACCCTCGCGGTCGGGCGCGGCGAGCCGCAACAGCGTGTCCTTTTCCGAGGTGGACTTGAGCTCGACCCATTGCCCGGCGGTGCCGGCGAAGGAAAAGACCATCGGCGCGCTCGACGAGGTGATGCCCTTCTGGTCCCGGCCGAGCGTGGCCGAGACAACCGGCGCCGGGCCGCTGCCCACCTCGCGGCGGCGCACAAGGATCTCGCGCGGCTCGTCGCTCGGCGCGACCGTGACGAGATAGTCGCCGGCGGCATTGGCGAAGAAGCGCAGCCGCTCGCCGTCCTCTGTGGTGCTCAGGCTGCCGCCCTTGGCAAAGACCTCCCCCGGCTGCGGCGCCAGGATATTGCCCTTGGCGTCGCAGAGCTTGATGCCCTGGAGCGCGGGCTTGCCAGAATCACCATGCTCATCGTCGCGATCGTGCTCGTCGTCGCCTTCGTCACCCGAGGCCTTCGGCGTGACGCGGACGAGATCGACGATCACCCCCTCACGCACGCCCAGCGCCAGCGTGAAGCTGCGCGCACCGCCGGGCTCGACCGGCAGGACGGTGCCGATGCTGAGCGGCGCAGCGCCCGAAGCGGAGCAGCCGGCAGCGTGAGCCTGGGCGAACGGTGCAAGACAGGCAGCGGCAAGGAACAGCGCGGCGCGCTGGCGGCGAATGGGATTCATGGCAGGAAACTCCCCCGGAAAATGAAAAATCGCGCCCGTTTCGAAGGACATAACCACAAGTCCGATGAAGCGCATATGAAAAAGGGGAGAGGACTTTCGCCCCCTCCCCACTTCCCCCTTTGACACGCTTGCGGCGTGACGAAGCCTAGAAGCTGATCCGCGCGCCGATGCGGATCGCGTAGAGCGACTGCTTGGCGTAGATCGTGTCGGTCGGTGCGGTGAACTGCCCGCCCGACGTCTGGTTGGCGGTGTAGCGGTACTGCTGGCAGGCTTGACCGGCGTTCTGAGCGGTTGCGGCGCCCGGCGCGGTCCCGGTCGCAACTGGCGTGGTCAGGCAGGTCACCTGCACCGGCGAGACCGAATAGGGGAACGCATATTCGCGAATCTGGCCCCAGTTCTTGTTGAGCAGGTTGGTGAAGTTCTCGATATCCATGAACAGCTGGAACTTCGCATCGCCGACGAAAGTGGGCAGTTCCTGCGCGAAGTGGAGGTCGAGCCTCGTCACCCAGGCCGAGCGGAAAGCATTGCGCGGGGCGATCTGGCCGCGATATTTCGAAAGCCCGGTCTTGTTGAGATAGTCGTCGAACAACTGGGCATCGGTCGCGTTGGCGTAGGACACCTTGGGATCGTTGATGCCGGTAGGCACGTAGAGCAGATAGCGCGTGCCTGTGCCGATCGTGCCGAACACCGTCGAACGAGTGGCGGTGTCGCGGAAGGTATAGCTGAACGGATGTCCCGAGCGGCTTTCACCGAAGAGCGCCAAGGTCGTCTTGTAGTCCCCGAAGAACGCGTGGTTGAAGCTCACGTCGAACTTGATCGAGTCGCGAACTTCATCGTTCGAGATGCCGTAGGCCGGACCATTCGCATCGAGCGCGACGCCCGCGCCATAGTTCGAAGACGCGGTCGAGGAGGTCGCTGGGTTGCGATCCTTAACGTTCGAATAGGTGTAGGCGACGTTGGCCTCGAGGCCGAAGTCGAACACCTTGCTGGCACGTACCACGCCGATATAGCCACGTCCCTGGTTGGAGTTAGCCAGCAGGATGTCCGAGTTGGTATCGGTAAAGCTGGTGACCGGCGTATAACGCGCGCGGCCATCCGGCGTCAGCAGCCCATTGGCCTTCACGCGCAGATCGGTGAAGAAGACCTGCTCGCGCACGCGCGAATAGAGGAAGTCCGCACCGAAGCTCCAACCGCCGCCGAGCGGACCGAGGTCCTCCGGCTGCCAATCGGCCGACAGGGTAAGGCGCCACTGCGAGGGCAGCTTGAAGTTCTTGGCCAGCGCGTTGGTCGGCGCCAGCGTATTCAGCGTCGCATTGGTAAGCAACGTGTTCGCCGCACCCGGTATCGTCGTGCCCTGGACATTGGTCAGGATCGCCGCGCCATTGGTGGCGTTGACGCCGACGCCGCCATAGGTCCCATTGTTGTTCTGCGAAATGTCGATCGTGTTGGTCAGCACACCGGTATTGGAAAAGCTGTTCGATACGTAGACGTCCGGCGTACCGCCGCCGAAGATGCCCGCGCCGCCGCGGATCGTCAGCGTGTTGATCGGCTTCCAGGTGAAGCCGAAGCGCGGCTGGAAGAGGTCCAACCCGTTGACATACTTGGTGTTGGGGAAGCCGTAGCGATTGAGGAAGTTGACGTTCAACGCCGGCAGGCTGTTACCACCATAGAGGTCGTAGCGGAGGCCGGCATTGACCGTCAGCGCATCGGTGACGCGCCAGTTGTCCTGGATGCCGAAGGTGTAACCCTGATAGCGGAAGCTGGCTGCGGCGTCTTCGGGGACCAACGTCGGAACGGCGTTGCCGTAACGATAGCGCTGGGCATTGCCCGCCTGGAAGTCGGCGATCGAGTCGAAGTAATAGTCGCCGGCCGAACGCTGCAGGAACGAGTTGAAGGTCTTCACGTCCTGGAATTCGGCGAAAATCTTGACGTCGTGGTCGCCCGCCTTCAGGCGTCCCTGAAGCAAGCCGCCATAGGTCTTTACGCGCAGGGCATTGGTCTGGCGCGACACGTCCGGGCCGAAATAGACGCTGGAATAGTTCGTGTTGCAGTTGATCGCCAGTGCGTTGCCCGCGCTGCTGTCGCGATCCGAAGTCGGCGCCGCGCAAACCTGGAAATTCGCGAAGCCGCGACCGAGCGCCGGATCCTGGCCGCGCTTGTAATCCTTGATGAACCCGCGAACCTCGGTGGAGAAGTTGTCCGACCAGTCCGAGTTCAACTGGAACACGCCGGTGTGCAGGCGGTTGCTGCTGATATAGTCGTTCGACAGCAGGCTGAGCCCGAAAGGCGCCGTCGTGAAATTGTTGACGCCGAGGATGATCGAATCCTTGGCGTAGGTGTAGGACAACGAAGCGCGCTGCCGGTCCGAGATGTTCCAGTCCAGCTTGGCGACGATGCGGTCGTCCTTGTCGCCATTGGTCTTGGCGACGCCGCCCGTGTCATAACCGTACTTGGACTTGGCGATCGACGAGATCAGGTCAACCTGCGCCTGCGTCAGCGTAGGGATCGCGGTGCCCGCGTTGTTCTCGGCCGTGCCCTCGGGGATCGGCAGCGGCGCGCGCAGTCGCTCGCCGGCGATCATGAAGAACAGCTTGTCCTCGATGATCGGGCCGGAAATCTCGGCGCCGAAGTTCTTGTAGGTGAAGTTCGGCAGGACGACGTGCCCGGTCGGCACACCGGGGCCGGCCTTGGTGTTCTTGCCGGTCAGTTCGTCGGCCGAATAGGCGGCGAAGGCCGTGCCCTGCCACTTGTTGGTGCCCGAACGCAGGACGATGTTGACCGAACCGCCCTGGAAATTGCCTTCGCGCACGTCATACGGCGCGACCTTGGCCTGGAACTGACCGATCGCATCGAACGGGATCGGCGAACGGCGGCTGGGCAGGCCGTCGGTGTTAAGACCGAAGCTGTCGGTGATGGCAACGCCATCGACCGAGAAACGGTTGTAGCGGGCGTTCTGGCCAGCGAAGGAGATGGCGCGGCCGCCGGTCGGGGAATCGTCGAGGCGCGCGAAGGGATCGCGGCGCGAAAGGTCGCGAATGTCGCGGTTGATACTGGCAGTCTGGGCGATGTCGTTGGCGCTGAGGACCGTCGTCGGACCCTGCGAGATCGATCCCGCACCCTGGAGACGCGCGGCGCTGACGACGATCTCCTGACCCTCGGCCGTGAGTTCGATCGGCACTTCATAAGCCTGCGCCAGCACGGTCACGACGTCGGTGACGGTGTTCGTGGCGTAGCCCGAAGCGCTGACGGTAACCGTGTAGCTATCACCCGCGCGCAAGCCCGAAACGTCGAAGCCGCCGGCGCCGGTCGTGGTCACGGTCGACCTGGCGCCCGTATTGGTGTCCTTGATCTCCACGGTAGCGCCGGCGACAGGCTTGCCGTCGCTCGTCACCACGCCGCGAATCGTCGAAGTCGTTTCCTGTGCCATGGCCGGCGTCGCGAGCGCGCAAGCGAGCGAAAGGCTGGCAGCGCTGGCTGCGAGGAAATGTCTGAAATGCATAGCGGATACGTCCCCTGTTCGCGCTGCGCCTCGCCCGGCAGCAGCATAGTTGGACCCTTCTGCGCATCTTCCCCCAGACGGCTAGTGCGCATTCATTTTGCGTTCACAGGTCTTACTGGCGCCCTAGACACGCGATATGTGACGGTTTGCTGACAAGGAAGAAGGTAAGTCGGCGAGTTGAGGATAGGTCGCGCCGGCAATGTCGATTATTTCCGAACTGCGACAAAAACGCCACAGCCCCCGGCGACGCGCGCTGTCCAGCTCGATCCGCGGGAAGTTTCCTAGGGCAGCAGCCAGGCCCCGTTGCCGGCGAAGTATTTCTCGAGCACTTCCGGCCCAAGCGGTTCCAGCATTTCCGCCATTTTGCTCTTGCTGTGCGCCCCGCCTTCGAGGTGCGGATAGTCGGTCGAATAGCAGTAGCAGTCGGCCAAGCGCAGATAGCGGCGGAAGAACCGGTCGACCGGCTCAACCAGACTGTGCGGCGTCACGCGGACATTGCGCGCGAGATATTCAGATGGTCGGCGCGAGAGCACGCTGGCGATTCGCCGGGCGAAGACCTTCTCAGCCCACATGTCGAGATTGTCGGCGAGCGGCCCCAGCCAGTGGGCACCGAGTTCGATCGCGCCGAAGCGTAGGCCGGGATGCCGCTCGAAGACGCCGCCCAGCACCATGACCGTCAGGAAATGCTCGACCGGCAGATGCGTCGTCGCCAGCGAGTAGGGTTCGAAGCCCAGCTCGATCGACAGCTTCTGAGGCGCGAAGGCAGCGGTATTGGCCCATTCGGGCGAATTCAGGAAACCGAGGTCGCTGCCGACATGGGCCAGCACCGGCACATTTCGCTCGGCCGCCAGCGCCCAGAACGGATCGAGCGCTTCGGACGCCGGCGAGAGCCCGGCAAGCGGTGCTCCGGTGTTCACGAGCAGACCCTTGAGCCCCCGCCCGATGAGGTCGCGCGCCTGCGCCATCAGGTCGTCCACATCGCGCGGCGCCTTGAACATGCCCACGGGGCGCAGCCGGTCGGGCGCGAGTGCGGTTGTCCGCACGCTCCAGTCGTTCCACTCGTCGGTCGCGGCAAAACCGATGCTGCGCATCTCCTCGACCGGAATCGATCCCATGATCGCCTGCAGCGAGGCGGCGATCGGCCCGCCGCCCTCGGGAGTCGAGAGGATCTGGCCCCAGAGGCCATAGCTCGGGAAGATCAGCTGGCTGCGCAGGCCCATGAGGTCCATCGCCTCGAGCCGCCGCGTCATGTCGAAAGCGCCGGGCGCGCCCGTGTGGCGCAGCGTCCAGACGTTCTCCGGCGTCATCGCCATGTCGTCGGCGGCCTGGTCGGGGCGCTCGATATAGTCCTCGCCCATCGCACGGATCATCGGCGCGCAGACCTCGGCCAGCCGCGCCGCAACGGGGCCGAAGATTCCACCCCAAAGGTGCGGCGGCGCGAACTCGTGTCCGTCCACGTCAAGCACACGCTCGAGCAGCGGGACGGCTTTCATACCGACTCGAGCCCCAGGTTGTAGTCGTTCAACCGGAAGCGCAGCGAGTTCTGGATGAAGGCGGTCAGGTGATAATGGCCGGCGATCATCATCAGCTCGATCAGTTCGCGCGGTGAAAGACGCTCGGCGAGCCCCGCCCAGGTCGCGTCGGAAATCATTGCATCGGCGTGCAGTTCCTCGGCCGCCCTCAGGATCGCGCGGTCACCCTCGGCCCAGCCCTCGGCCGAGGAACCCTGCTTGATCCGCTCGATCTCGTCGGCGGTCACGCCGATTTTCCTGGCGGTCACGACATGCTCGCCGAACTGGTAGGGCGCGCCGCAGAGCCAGCCGGTGCGCAGGATGATCAGCTCGCGCGTGCGTTGCGGCAGTTCGGCCGACGCCATCGCCGAGATGCCGAGCTGCATATAGGCCTCGAAGAACGCCGGCTGGTGCGCCAGCGTCGTGAAGAAGGGATGGACCGGCTGCTCGACCGGATAGGCGGTGAGCTCGCGCATGCGGAGGATCACATCCATTTCCCGCTCGCCGAGCGCTTCGTCGCTCAGCGGCTCGAGCCTCGGCGCATTGCCGCAGACTTCGTCCATGCGCGCGGCCACGTCTCTCGTCATGCGGGGTGCAGCCCTTCGTAGCGCAGCTTGATGATGCCGATGCTGGTCCGTGCGAGCAGCAGATTGCCCGCGGCGTCGGTGGCAATCTTGTGCACCGTGCCTTCCATGCCGATCCCATCCGAGAAGGGCGGGCGGAAGGTCTGGACGTGCTTCCAGGCGGCGACGTCGACCACGTCGAGATTGCTGTTGTTGCCGTCGTTGATCACCATGAATTCGCCGCCCGGCGTGAAGGCCAGGTTGAAGCAGGTGCCGAAGGGCGACGGCCGGTTGACCTCGATCTCGCGGATGAACTGCGCGTCCTCTCGGCCGACCGCGTCGAACACCTGGACGCGGTCGTTCTTGCGGTCGCAGATGTAGAGATGACCTTCGGGCCCGAGGCTGACGGCGTGGACCGGGTTGTTGAACGTCTCGCGCGCCGCGCCGTCGGCCGGCCGCGGCGGCTTGCCGTAGGCGCCCCACGAGCGAAGGAACTCGCCGGTGTCCGAGTTGAACACGGCGACGCGGTGGTTGGTATAGCCGTCGGTGACATAGACCTCGCGCCGGGCGACGTCATGCCAGGCATCGGTCGGGCAGCCGAGCAGGTCGGGTGTATCGTCGCTGCCCTTGCGGCCGAACCTGCCGATCCGCAGCAGCAGCTTGCCGTCGGGGCAGAACTTCTGAAGCGCGTGATCGTATTCGGTGTTCGCGCCGAAAACCCAGACGTTGCCGTCGCCATCGAAGGAGATCGTCTCCTCCTGCTTGGGCCACTGCTGCAGCCCGTCCTCGCGCGGCAGCCAGTCGGGCCCGCCCCAGCCTTGGACATAGTTCCCGTCAGCATCGAACTCGCAGACCGCGGGAAGCCGCGCGGCGGGGTCTTTGGTGCCTTCTACCGGGCCCCATTCCATGATCGAGGCGATGTGCAGCACCCAGACATGCCCGTCGGGCGTCACCTGCAGGCCCGTCACCGAACCGAGATAGCGGCCTTCGGGTAGCTTGAGCCCCCCAGTCCGGGTCATGCGTGTAGCGCGGCAGCAGGCTCGCCTGGGCGGCTATGGACATCCTCGATCTCCCGGCTGGCGCCCGGCTGGCCCGGGTCGTCGCCGGGCATGATAGGTACATCCGCGATGGGGGAGCAAGGCCTAGATGGCACCGATGTTCCGACCGCGCGACGAACGATCGTTGCCGCACTTCGCAACATATGCGACATGGCCCCGATGGGTGCCGGTCACGATCACCACCACGGCCATAGCCACGGCCACGGACATTCGCATGGTCACGGCCATTCGCACGGCCACGGCTCCCCGCGCGGCGCCGGCTTCGCTGTCGCGGTCGCGCTCAATCTCGCCTTCGTCGTCGCCGAGGTAGCGGCAGGCCTGGTCAGCGGCTCCATGGCGCTGATCGCCGATGCCGGCCACAACCTGTCCGACGTGCTCTCGCTGCTGCTCGCCTGGGGCGCCAGCGTGCTTGCCGCAAAGCCGCCGAGCGAGCGTTTCACCTACGGCCTCAAGAGTTCCTCGATCCTCGCGGCAATCGCCAATGCCGCGCTGCTCTGGGTCGCGCTGGGCGCAATCCTGGTCGAGACGATCCGCCGCTTCTCCGATCCCGCGCCGACCGAGGGCATGACGATGGTCGTCGTCGCTGCCATCGGCATCGCGATCAACGGCCTTTCCGCGCTGATCTTCGCGAAGGGCAGCAAGACCGACATCAACCTGCGCGCCGCCTTCCAACACCTGCTGGCCGACGCCGCGGTTTCCGCCGGCGTGGTCGTCGCGGGCATCGGCGTGATCCTATGGGGCGCCGCCTGGATCGACCCGGTCACCTCGCTGATCATCACGCTGGTCATCGGCTGGGGCAGCTGGGGCCTGCTTCGCGAGTCGCTGAGGATGGGACTGCTCGCGGTGCCCGAAGGCATCGACCAGGCCAAGGTCCGCACCTTCCTGGAAAGCCAGCCCGGCGTCACCGCGGTCCACGATCTCCACATCTGGCCGATGAGCACGACCGAGAACGCGATCACCGCGCATCTTGTCATGCCCGGCGGCTATCCGGGGGACCGCTTCCTCCACGATCTCGCGCACCGGCTCGAGCACGAATTCCGCATCTGCCACCCGACCTTCCAGGTCGAGACGCTGTCCGACGAAGGCTGTGCGCTGGTCAGCGAGGGCGTGGTCTAACCCACTACGAACTCGTGCCGCGCGCCGAGGAAGTCCTCGGGATCGATCGCGAAGCCGGGCGAGACGCAGCCTTCCGCCGTCTGGCGCAGCGACAGCTTGTCGAAGTGTCCGCGCGCCTGGGTCTCGTCGGCGATCTGCCAGACCAGCGCATAGATGCCGTTCTGCTGCTTGCTGAGGAAGGCGCCGAGCGGACCATAGGCCGTGTCGTCGGGCTGGATAAAGGCCACATTGGTGTCGCCGATCCGGATCAACACGCGGCGCGCCGGCTGTGGTAGCTCTGTCCGCTCGTCCACCAGCACTTCGCCGTCTACCGACTTGGTGAAGAACGACACCGCCTTTTCGATCTCTTGCGTGACGCAGGCGATATGGTCGAGCCGCAGCACCGAGCTCGCATGGCCGACGCCGACATGCGCGCCCCAACCGCCGACGCGGTCGTAGGGATCGTTGGGCATCGTCGTTTCGCAGACCTCGAGCAGGACGCCACCGGTCGACTCGGCCTTGACGAAAAAGAACACGCCGTAGTCGCTGGCCACCGTCGCCCCGGCATCGCGGAAGGCCTGACTGGCTTCCTTGCCGTTCTCGACCTTGAGCTCGAACGAGTGAAACGCCTGGCCGATCTTGCTCGCCATCCGCGCATAGGGCTTGGTCATGTCCTCCGGATTGCGCGGCGCCATCGGCTCGACCATGTGGTTCGCCACGTAGAGCAGCGCGCAGTCGCGGTCCTCGGCGGGGAAGTAATTTTCGGCGAAGACCAGCCCGCCCAGCGCATCCTGGTAGAGCAACCGGCAGGCGTAGATGTCTGTGGTCGCATGGATCGTGTGGATGATCCGCGGAACGTGGATGCGGCCGGCCATGGTCTTCTCTCCCGATGATTCGCCCCGGTCTTACATTTCGGCACAGCGGTTTCAAATCGTCACGCGCGCCGCGCAGGCGATGCTTGAGGCCAGCCTCAAGCCGGCGAGATATCGAAATGCATGACATCCTCGCGCGTGCCGAGCTTGGTGTAGAGCGCGACGGCAGGATCGTCGCCGTAGTCGGCTTGGACGTAGATGACCCAGGCGCCGATCTCGCCGGCGATCCGCTGCAGTTCGGCAATCAACGCCGTGGCGATGCCTTCGCGGCGACGGTGCTCGGCGACGGCGAGGTCGTAGATGTAGATTTCCTTCCGCGCCTGCTCGAACTTGCGCAGCACATAGGCCGCGAGCGCGCCGACAGGAGCCTCGCCATCCCGCGCGGCGAGGAAGACGAAGTCCGCGCTGCCGAGCAGATCGCCAAGCCAGGCATCGTCGGGCTGATTGCCAGAATATGTCTCGCGCTCGTCGAACACCTCGCCGAACAGGTCGAGCGCGCGGCGCGCAAAAGCAATGTCGCCCGCCTTGCAGCGGACGACATTGAAATTTCCAGCCATGTCAGCGGGAAAGAAGCGGCTTTTAGGCCGCCTCTTCCTTGCCCTTGAGCACGCGGACCGGGTCCTTGCGGCCCTCGACCACGTCGCCATCGACGACCACTTCGGCGATGCCTTCCTCGGTCGGCAGGTCGAACATGGTGTCGAGCAGGATCGACTCGACGATCGACCGCAGGCCACGCGCGCCGGTCTTGCGGGCGATGGCCTTGTTGGCGATCGTCTCGAGCGCGTCGTCGGTGAAGGTCAGCGACACGTCCTCGAGCTCGAACAGCTTCTGGTACTGCTTGACCAGCGCGTTCTTCGGCTCGCGCAGGATCTTGACCAGCGCCTCGACGTCGAGGTCTTCCAGCGTCGCGATCACCGGCAGACGGCCGACGAATTCGGGGATCAGGCCGAACTTCAGCAGATCCTCGGGCTCGGCTTTCTGGAGCAACTCACCCACGCGGCGCTTGTCCGGATCGGCGACATGCGCGCCGAAGCCGATCGAGCGCTTCTGCAGGCGGTCGGCGATGATCTTGTCGAGGCCGGCGAAAGCGCCGCCGCAGATGAACAGGATGTTGGTCGTGTCCACCTGCAGGAATTCCTGCTGCGGGTGCTTGCGGCCGCCCTGCGGCGGAACCGAAGCGGTCGTGCCTTCCATCAGCTTGAGCAGCGCCTGCTGCACGCCCTCGCCCGATACGTCGCGCGTGATCGACGGGTTTTCGGCCTTGCGGCTGATCTTATCGATCTCGTCGATGTAGACGATGCCGTGCTGCGCCTTCTCGACGTTGTAGTCGGAGGCCTGGAGCAGCTTGAGGATGATGTTCTCCACGTCCTCGCCGACATAGCCGGCTTCGGTCAGCGTCGTCGCATCGGCCATCGTGAACGGCACGTCGAAGGTCTTGGCCAATGTCTGTGCGAGCAGCGTCTTGCCCGAGCCGGTCGGCCCGACGAGCAGGATGTTCGACTTCGACAGCTCGACGTCGCCGCCCTTGCCGCTGTGCTTGAGCCGCTTGTAGTGGTTGTGCACCGCGACCGACAGCACGCGCTTGGCGCGGTCCTGGCCGATGACGTAGTCGTTCAGCGTCGTGAAGATGTCACGCGGGCTCGGTACGCCGCCGTCCTTCTTCCCGGCGATGCCGGCCTTCGTCTCCTCACGGATGATGTCGTTGCACAGCTCGACGCATTCATCGCAGATGAATACGGTGGGGCCAGCGATCAGCTTGCGGACTTCGTGCTGCGATTTGCCGCAGAAGCTGCAGTACAGAGTGCTTTTCGCGTCGGATCCGCTCAGTTTGGTCATGCTTTATCCCAGAGTCCCACCGGAAAATACCGAAGGGACGGACTCACCAAGATTAGCCCCGTGGGCCAATTAATCAATCCTGCGCTATAGCAGGCAATGCTTGCTGGGGGCTGAAACGCAACGGTTAAGCGCTTGCTCCAGCCCCCACGCGGTTATTCCTTGGTCCCGCTGCCGGTCCCTTCGCCACCTTCGGGACGGGTCTCGAACACCTTGTCGACGAGGCCGAAGGCCTTGGCCTCTTCGGCCTCGAGGAAGGTGTCGCGATCCATCGCCTTCTCGATCACGTCTAGATCCTTGCCGGTATACTTCACGTAAAGATCGTTCATGCGCTTGCAAATCCGTAGAATTTCGCGTGCCTGGATTTCGATGTCGGAAGCCATGCCGCGGGCACCGCCCGAGGGCTGGTGGATCATGATCCGGGCGTTCGGCAGCGCGATGCGCATGCCCGGCTCGCCGGCGGCGAGCAGGAAGGAGCCCATCGAAGCCGCCTGGCCGATGCAGACGGTCGAGACGCGCGGCTTGATGTACTGCATGGTGTCGTGGATCGCCATGCCGGCCGTCACCACGCCGCCCGGCGAGTTGATGTACATCGAGATGTCCTTCGACGGGTTCTCCGATTCGAGGAACAGAAGCTGGGCGACGATGAGCGAGGCCATGTTGTCCTCGACCTCGCCGGTGACGAAGACGATGCGCTCGCGCAGCAGGCGGCTGAAGATGTCGAAGCTGCGCTCACCGCGGCTGGTCTGCTCGACCACGACAGGCACGAGTGCGCCGGTGACGGGGTCCTGGCTGAATTTTCCCTGGGCGCTGTTGTGGCCGAAAAGGTCGATCATGGAAGTCCTCATTGATTGGCACGCCTATGTCGCGTGCCACAGCCCGATGTTCAAGGGCGTTAACCCCTGTGCGATTTTCAGATGTTCAGGTCGGTCAGACGCTGGTTGATCTCGGTGGCGCCCGGCGTGCAGACGCCTGGCCGCTGGAACACGCATTTGATCGTGTCGTCTTCGCGTTTATCATTTTCCGTCGGGATCGAGCGGTTGCCGGAATAGAAGCACTTCCCTCGCGAATATCCCGCCGGCAGCAACCGGCTGGCTTTGGCCGGAGCAATGATGACGTTGAACGACCGGGAATCGCGACGCAACGCCGGTGCCTCGCTTTCCGACGTGTACAGGTACATCGGCACCCGGCGATTGAGGTAGGTGTAGCCACCCAGGCCCCACGGATCGAGATCGATGCTCGCAAGGCCGCAGAGGCCGCCGATGCGATTGGCCGTCTGCATCGCCAGCAGTCGGCCGTTGGCGAAGGTCCACTCGTATCGCCGGCGCTCGCCCCCTGCCAGGCTGGCCGACATTCCCACGACCCACAGGAGCGCAACGATGATCAGCGCGCTCCTCCAGCGCGCCGGCATGCGGTCTCCGACGTAGCGGAGCGCATCCGCCAGGCCCAGGCTGAAGAACAGCACGACGATCGCAGTCGACAGCAGAACGAAGCGGAATTCCTTGTGCGCGATCAAGGAAAGCAGAAGGACGTTTATCACGGCCGCGGCCAGCAGCGCCGGATAGCGGCGCACGGCCAGCGCGGCGAAGCCCAGGATCACCCAGGCGCTCGACTGCCAATGGAAGGTGACCAGGTAATAGGGGTAGAACACCGGCGTCCTGATGCCGAAATCTTCCGAGCGGCCCTGCAGGAGGTTGGACGAGAAGTTGTTGAACACCCATTCGAAGGGCATCACGCCGAACGAAAGGTCGATCGCCGATCCGATGAGCAAAGCCGCAATGCCGCCGATGGCTACGGGCAACCAGAGGTCGCGGAAGCGGTATTTGCAAGTCAGCAGTACCAGGACGCCGATCGCAGGAAGATACTGATAGCGGACGATCGCCGCGAGGCCGAGGGCGAAGCCTGCGGCGAGCAGCTTGCGCGTCGTCGCAGTCTCGGCGCGGCACAGCACGGCGGCGGCCGGCATGATCAGCGCCAAGGCCAGCGGCTCGCTGAGTGTGTGTACCGCGTAGAAAACGAAATCGAACCAGATCGCCGCAACGAAGGCAGCCAGCAAGCCGTGGAACCGCGAGATGCCGTTGCCCAAGGCGTAGAACGACAGGACCACCGATATCGAGGCGAGCGCGAACAGCCCGCGAAGGACCGGTAGATAGGCCAGCGAGCCGGGCGAGAACTTTTCGGACAAGGCGATCGGGCCCGACAGGATCAGCGGCAGGAACCAGCTGCGAATGCCTTCGCGCCATTCCCAGGTCGCGATACCATAGCCGGTGGCGAGGCGATGCGCGGGTTCGAGATACTGGAATATCTCGTCGGGATGATGGAGCGCCGGGATGGCCAGTAGGGGCAAACGCAGCGCCAATGCCAGCACGACAATCAGCGCCAGTGCGTGGCGCGAAGGCCATCCTGACCAGACACCCTCGATCCCGTCGACCAGCCGCCAGCAGAGTCCCGCAAACCAGACACCAAACCGCGACGATTCACCGTCCGTTTCAGCTATGGCGGGGTGATCGCTCATTCAGGGTCAGAAACGATCGAGGCACCGCTTATCGCGGCAACCCTACATTGTCCCTTGAAGCCGTTGCACTCGAAACAGTCTATCACGGGCGCTCCCATCGATGGGTTCGACTGTCTGACGCGCCCCAGCCCGATGTTCAAGGGCGTTAACCGATTGAGGCGCGCGGCCAGAATCGCATTGGCGATGCGCCCCGCGCTCTAGCCAAAAACAAACGGCCCGGTGCACGAAGCGCCGGGCCGTCCGATTGTTTGCGAACCGCGAAGCGATCAGGCCTTATCGGCAGGCGCCTTCTTGGCGGCAGGCTTCTTTGCCGGAGCCTTCTTGGCAGACGCTTCCTCGGCAGCGGCTTCGGCCTTGGGCGCGGCAGCCTTCTTGGCAGGCGCCTTCTTCGCAGCGGGCTTTTCCTCGGCCGTAGCAGCCTCGGGTTCTGCGACGGGCTCGGCCGCCGCCTTGGCCTTCTTCGGTGCGGCCTTCTTGGCGGCGGGCTTGTGGTCGTGATCGTGACCGCAATCCGGGCCATGGACATGACCGTCTTCTTCGGCCTCGATCGCGGCCTGGAGTTCGTCCTTGGTCACTTCGCGCTCGGCGACTTCGGCCTTGTCGAACAGGAAGTCGACGACCTTGTCCTCATAGAGCGGTGCGCGCAGCTGGGCGGCGACGAGCGGGTCCTGCTGGACGTACTCGTAGAAGCGCTGGCGATCCTCGGGACGATACTGCTGCGCGGCCTGCGCCATCAGCATCTGCATTTCCTGCTGGGTCACCTCGACGCCGTTGGCCTGGCCGATTTCCGAAAGCAGCAGGCCCAGGCGCACGCGGCGCTCGGCGATCGCCTTGTAATCGTCCTTCTCGGCTTCGATTTCCTTGAGCGCAGCCTCGGGGTCTTCCTCGTGGCCGGCTTCGTGGGTCAGCTGCTGCCAGATCTGGCCGAACTCGGCTTCGACCATCGAGGGCGGAACCTCGAAATCGTGGCCGGCGGCGAGCTGGTCGAGCAGCGCACGCTTCATCTGCGTGCGGGTCAGCCCCGCGGTCTGCTGCTCGAGCTGGCCGCGGAGCAGGCCCTTGAGCTGGTCGAGGCTCTCGAGGCCCAGGTTCTTGGCGAGATCGTCGTTGATCTCCTGCTCGCCGGCGACCTTCACCGCATGGACGGTGATGTCGAAGGTCGCATCCTTGCCCGCAAGTTCCTTGGCGCCGTAGTCGGCGGGGAAAGTCACGGTGATCTGGCGCTCCTCGCCGGCCTTCACGCCGACGAGCTGCTCCTCGAACCCCGGGATCAGGCGGCCGGAGCCCAGCTCGATCGGCTGGTTCTCGGCGCTGCCGCCCTCGAAGGCGACGCCGTCGCGCTTGCCGACGAAGTCGACCAGGACCTGGTCGCCGTTCTCGGCCTTCTTGCCCTTCTTGGCATCGGTAAAGCTCTTCTGCTGGCCGGCGAAGCGCGCAACTTCGGCGTCGACCTCTTCATCGGTGACGGGCACGACCAGCTTCTCGAGCTTGAGGCCTTCGATCGCCGGCGCGGCGATCTGGGGCAGCACTTCGAGGCTGACGGTCAGTTCGGCATCCTTGCCTTCCTCATAGCCATCGCCAAGGCTGACGTCGGGCTGCATCGCGGGGCGCAGCTTCTGCTCGCTGACGAGCTGATCCATCGCCTCGCGGATCGAGGTGTTGAGCGCTTCCTGGTGGATCGCCGGGCCGTGCATCTTCTTGACAAGGTTCACCGGAACCTTGCCCGGGCGGAAACCCGGCAGGCGCATCTGCGGGGCGATCTTCTTGACCTCGCCCTCGATCCGCGCGGAGATGTCCTTGGCCGAAATCGTGACGGTGTAGCCACGCTTCAAACCTTCGTTGGCGGTCTCGACAATCTGCATCGCTCTAAAAGCCTTCCACTCTCAAAAAATGCCGCCGATCAGTCCAGGGCGAGGTATTGGTGCGGGCGAAGGGACTCGAACCCCCACATCTTGCGATACTGGTACCTAAAACCAGCGCGTCTACCAATTCCGCCACGCCCGCAAACCGAGGAAGCCGAAAAATCAGGCGACGGCCCTTATAAGCACTGGGGCAAAAGGGCAAGCGCGCTGGGGCCTAAGACGGAACCACTATCGTACCGCAACGGTTCAACCAGCAGGAAGGTAGGTTCTCATGGCCACGCAACCCGATTTCTCGCCCGACCGGATCGAGCCGCAATCGCCGCCCGAAGCGCCGCAGCAGGAGCCGCAGCCCGGCTTCGATCCCAACAATCCCGACGAGAGCCCGGTGATCCAGCCGGATTTCGACGAGCCCGACCGCGGCCCGGACGAGACGCCGCCGCCGCTGTAGATCGGCACTCGTGCTTCCGCGTCAGTCATGCGGCAACCCTAGGCGGGAGCGCGGGGGAATCGTATGGATGCCGGATCAAATCGGCAACGGCGAGTACCATGACCGCAATCACCATCGAGCCCATCAAGCCGCACATCGGCAGCCTGGTTCGCGTAGACAAGGCGCGTCTCTGCGATCCCGAGATCGTCCAGACGGTGCGCGAGGCGATGGAACAGCGCGGCGTCCTGGTGTTCCCCGAGTTGCACCTGACCGACGCGGAGCAACTCGCCTTCACCGACGCCTTCGGCCAGCGGCTCAACTATACCAGCGGTGCGACCCCGAACGGCGCGCGTGGCGCGGTCGCCGGCGAAGAGGCTGACGTCTACAAGATCGCACTCGGCAAGGGTGCGACGCTGGCCCCCGAATTCGTCTACGCCACCTGGTTCTGGCACACCGACGGCGTCACAGTCGACCAGCCGCTGCCCAAGGCGACGATGCTCTCGGCGCGCAAGCTGTCACTCACGGGCGGCCAGACCGAATTCGCCAACACTTTCGCAGCCTGGGCGCGGCTGCCCGCGGCGGAGCAGGCGGCGATCGCCGAGCTCAGGGTGATCCACCGGCTCGAAGCCGCGATGCGCCATGTCTTCCGCGAGATTCCCGAGGATCGCCTCGCCCGGTTCCGCCAGGCACCCGAGATGGTCGTGCCGCTGGTCTGGACGCAGCAGGATGGCCGCCAGTCGCTCGTCCTCGGCACCCACGCCGACGAGGTGATCGGCATGCCCTACACCGCCGGCCGTTCGCTGCTGGAGAGACTGATCGAATGGGCCGCGCAGCCCGACTTCTCCTACAGCCACGACTGGCGCGAGGGCGATTTCGTCATCTGGAACAACCACGGCGTGATGCACCGGGTCGTGCCCTACGATGCGGATTCGGACCGCAACATGCACCGTACCTCGATCCAGGGCGACCAGCGCCTTGGCCGGCCTTTGGCGGAACTCCAGCCGGCTTAGGTTTGGCCGCGACAAGCGCGCGATCGACTTTGCCTGAAAGAGGTTCGTCACCCCGCTTGATCCGGGGTCCGGCTCATTGCGGCCAGACGCGAGGTTGCGAAGGCAGCGGGATCCCGGGTCAAGCCCGGGATGACGATGTCAGGGTGAGGTTATCCCGCTCTAATTGAGACCCAGGACCTTCGCCACGCGCGCCAGCAAGGTCAGGTCCGCCCTGGGTGGCAGCCTGCCGCCCGCCGAGGCCGGGCATTCGAGGCAATAGGCCTGGACCCCGCGCGTGCCGATCAACCGCTCGGCGCCGGCCAGTGCCTTGCCGATCAGGCCCATCTGGCTGGCAGTTACCGCCCCGGCGAAGTCGCGCGCTTCGGCCGGCGGGGCGCTGTCTTCGTCGCTGCCACCGAGGCGCTGAAGGATCGAGGCCCACTGCTCGTCGCGCTGGCCCAGGTATTCGGGATGCCAGGAGTCGAGCTTCGCCGCCTTGGCCGCATAGGCCAGCGCCTGGTCGAGCCCACCGAACTCGTCGACCAGGCCGTTCTGCCGTGCCGTGCCGCCGTCCCAGACGCGGCCCTGGCCGATCGCGTCGATCTGCTCGGGCGTCCGGTGCCGCGACTGGCCGACGAGGCCGAGGAAGTGGCCGTAGCTGTGCTCGACATTGAGCTGGAGCATCGACTGGATCTCGGGCGAGAGGCCGCTGACGACATCGGGCTGGCCCGACAGCGGCGTGGTCGCCACGCCGTCGGTGGTCACGCCCCACTCGGACAGGGCGTGCTCGAAGCTCGGCACGATGGCGAAGACCCCGATCGAGCCGGTAATCGTCCCCGGCTCGGCGAAGATGCGGTCGGCCGGGGTCGAGACCCAGTAGCCGCCGCTCGCCGCGAGATTGGCCATCGAGACCACGACCGGGATCTTCTTGGCCTTGTAGCGCGCGATCGCCGCGCGGATCGCCTCGGAGCCCGTGATCGAGCCGCCCGGCGAATCGACGCGCACGACCAGCGCCGCAAAGTTCTTCGCCTGCGCCTCGTCGAGCAGCTTGGCGATGCGGTCGCCGCCCGCGGTACCCGGCCCGGCGTCGCCGTCGACGATCTCGCCCGCCACTGTGACCACGCCGATCGCCCGGCCCGGTTCGGCCGGCTTGTTGGCCGCAAGCCAGGTCTTGAGCCCGGTATGGGCAAAATGCCCAGGCCCCGGATCGCGCGTATCGTCGCCGACGATCTCGGCGACACGCTGGCCGAACTGCGCCTCGTCGCCGAGCTTGTCGACCAGCCCTGCGCTCTGCGCGCCCTTGGCGGCATCGCCGCCCGCAGCTTTCAGCCAGGCCACCGGATCGCCGCCGACCAGCGCGATGTTGGCCTTGGGCCGCGCCTTGGCGACGTCCGCCTTCCAGTTCTCCCAGATCGCGCCGTAGAGCGCCTTGCTCGCCTCGCGCGAGGGGTCGGACATGTCGTTGCGGATGTAAGGCTCGACCGCGCTCTTGTAGGTGCCGACGCGGAAGACGTGCGCGGTGACCTTCAGCTTGTCGAGCAGGCCGCCGTAGTAAAGGTTCTTGCCGCCGGGCCCGAGCACGAAGGCCCCGCCCATCGGGTTGACCCAGGCTTCGCTGGCGTGGGCAGCAAGCTGCACGCCGTCGTCGTTGTATAGCGTGGCATAGGTCAGCACCGGCTTCTTCGCCGCGCGCACCGCGTCCATCGCCTCGCCGATCTCGGTCATGTGCACAAAACCGCCGCCGGTGAAGCGCGAGAGATCGAAGACCACGGCCTTGATCCGGTCGTCCTTCGCCGCGAGCCGCAGCGCGCGGACCACGTCGCGCGCCCGGTACTCACCGACCGGCGCCTGCTGCGACACCAGTTGCTTGATCGGATCGACCAGCGAAGGCTCCTCGACCACCGCACCGTCGAGCTTGAGCAGCAGCGCGCCCTTCTGCACCGAAGCGACGTTCGGCCGCACCGTCAGCGCCGCATAGAGCAGTCCGAAGAACATCAGGAGGAGCAGCAGCGCGAGCCCGTCCTTGATCGCAACCAGCAGCTTCCAGACCTTGCGCGCGAATGCCATGCGTGTTCCTCTATTTCGCGTCTTTCTAAGGACGGGGGACAGTTTGTCCAAGCACACTTTACCCCCCGCCCCGGCAGGTCTAAGGCGCTGTCTTCAATGACATCGCCAGAACTCCCTCACGCGGGCCGCTATCCGGCAGGCTCGCTGGCCTTCCCGCACCGCGGGCTGCTCGGCATCGCCGGCCTTGCGCCGCACGAGATCCTGTTCCTGCTCGACGAGGCCGAGCAATGGGTCGAGCTCAACCGGCAGCCGCAGAAGCGCGACGAGAGCCTGGCCGGCCTCACCATCATCAACGCCTTCTTCGAGAACTCGACGCGCACGCTCTTGAGCTTCGAGATAGCCGGCAAGCGGCTCGGCGCCGACGTCGTCAACATGCAGGTGGCGCAGTCGAGCGTGAAGAAGGGCGAGACGCTGATCGACACGGCTATGACGCTCAACGCGATGCGCGCCGACGCCATGGTCATCCGCCACGGCAGTTCGGGCGCCGTGCGGCTGATCGCCGACAAGGTGAACTGCCCGGTGCTCAATGCCGGCGACGGCCAGCATGAGCACCCGACCCAGGGCCTGCTCGACGCGCTGACGATCCGTCATGCCCTGCGCGGCAAGACCAACGGCGAATTCAACGGCCTGACGATCACGATCTGCGGCGACATCCTGCACAGCCGCGTCGCACGCTCGAACATCCATTGCCTGACCACGCTCGGCGCCGAAGTCCGCGTCTGCGCCCCGCCCGCGCTGATGCCCGCGGGGATCGAGGAGATGAAGGTCACGCCGTTCCACGATTTCGACGCAGCGCTGAAAGGCGCCGACGTGGTCATGATGCTGCGGCTCCAGCAGGAACGCATGTCGGGCCAGTTCATCCCCAGCCCGCGCGAATACCGCCACCTCTATGGCCTGACGCTCGACCGACTGGCCAAGGCCCAGCCCGATGCGCTGGTCATGCACCCCGGCCCAATGAACCGCGGCGTGGAGATCGACAGCAACGTCGCCGATCTGGTCGACCGATCGGTGATCACCCGCCAGGTCGAGATGGGAGTCGCCATCCGCATGGCCTGCCTCGATGTGCTGACACGAAAAGCGCGCAAGCTGGAGGGCTGGACATGAGCGCGGCCCCTCCTCTCGTCATCGCCAATGGCCTGCTGATGCTGCCCGAGGACGCGCCGGCCAAGGGCGCGGTGCGCGTCGAGGGCGGCCGGATCGCCGCGCTGGGCGACAGCGTCGATCAGGCTGATGCCCGCGTGGTCGATGCCAAAGGCGCAATCATCGCCCCCGGCCTCGTCGACCTCGGTGTCTTCGCGATCGACAAGCCGGCCTTCCATTTCGGCGGCGTGACCCGCGCCGCGCTGATGCCCGACCAGAGCCCGCCGCTGGATAGGCCCTCGACCGTCCGTTACGCCGCGCAGTCGGGTAAGCCGGACTTCTGGGTCCATCCGCTGGGCGCCGCGACGCGCGGGCTCGAGGGCGTCGAACTCGCCGAGATCGCGATGATGCGCGATGCCGGGGCCAAGGCGGTAGCCACCGGGCGGCGCTGGATCGGCGATTCCGGGACGATGCTCCGCCTGCTGCGCTACTGCGCGATGCTCGGCCTCGTCGTCGTCAGCCACGCCGAGGACGGCGGACTGACCGGCAATGCCGTCGCCACCGCCGGCGAGATGGCAACGCGGCTCGGCCTGCCCTCGGCACCGGCTGAGGCCGAAGCGCTGGCCATCGCTCGCGACATCGCGCTCGCCGAGATGAGCGGCGCGCGGCTCCATTTCCGCCAGGTCACGACCGCCGCCGGGCTCACGCTGGTGCGCGCCGCCAAGACCCGCGGCGTTTCGGTCACCGCCGGGGTGACGCCGGCGCATTTCATGCTCTCGGACATCGCGGTGGCCGACTTCCGCACTTTCGCCCGGCTATCGCCCCCCCTTCGCTCGGAAGCCGACCGGCAGGCGGTACGCGCTGCGCTCGCCGATGGGACGATCGACGTCATTACCTCGGGCCACGATCCGCGCGGCCCCGAGGACAAGCGCCTGCCCTTCGCCGATGCCGAGCCCGGCATGGCCGGCGCCGAGACGCTGCTGCCGTTGACGCTCAGCCTCGTACGCGACGGGGTGATCGACCTGACCCGCGCCTTCCGCCTGCTCGCGGGCAATCCCGCGCAACTACTGGGGCTCGATGCCGGCGTGCTGCGGGTGGGCGCCGAGGCCGACCTCGCGATCATCGATCCCGATCGGCCGTGGATCGTCGATTCGGACAAGATGGCGGCCGCCGCCGGCAATACGCCGTTCGACAAGCAGCCGGTCCAGGGCCGCGTCCTCGCGCTCTACAAGGGCGGCATGCCCGCAGGCAGCAACCACCTCGACAGATAAGAAAAACCCCTCCGCGAAGGGAGGGGCTTTTCCCGGTAATCGCTGACGCGAAAACTTTTAGCGGGCGCGGGCCCGGCCACCGCCGAGGTTGACGGCGAAGGACGGTTGGACCTGGCCGGCGGGCGCCCGGTTCGCCGCATAGGCGAAGCAGACGTTGCCGCGGCTCTTGAGGCCCGAGCAGAGGCTCGAGGCCGAGCCGCCGTTGAAGCCGGCGGCGGCGACGCGCCAGAAGTTCTTGCCGTTCACCACCGCAGGCGTGATCGTCATCTGGTAGCCGCGCAGCTCGGGGCTGCGCGCGGTGAGGATTCCCACGGCGCGGCGGGCATTGGCCTCGCTAGAGAACGAGCCGAGCTGGACGAGGTGCGTGCCGTTCTTGACCGCGGCAGGCCAGGCCATCGGGCGCGAGGCATCCTTGCGCGGCGCGGCGAGCTTCGGCGCGCTCGGCCGTTCGGCAACGGCGCGCGTGAAAGCAGCGACGCGGCTCGCCCGGGCGGGCGCGGCCTGCAACGAAGGCTTGGCCGCATAGTCGGCCACAGCGACCTGGGCCGCCGGCTGAACCACCGGCTGGGCGACATAGTTCGATTGCGGCTGCGCAGCGAAGGCCGTGGCGAATTCGGCCGAAGCCGGCGCCGGTACGGCAGCAACGGCCGGAGCCGGAGTCTCGCCGATCGCTGGCAGTTCGGCATCGGCAGTCCGGGTGACCGGCGCGGGCTCCGCTTCGGCGCGCTGTTCCTTCGGCTCGGCCACACCGCTGAGCGCAAGCGCTACGGGCTGACCGGCATCGGCCACGCCGACGGGCACGGCGAGCAGGCTGGCGACGCGGCGCTGCACGTCCTCGGGGCGGCTCATCGCTGCCCAGTCACCGATGCGGTCGTCGATCTGGTCGGCCGGCACGTCCTGCGACATGGCGACTCGCGCTTCGCGCCACTGGCCGTTGAGCGCATAGGCATAAGCGAGGTTCTGGCGCAGCTTCGGCGAATTCTCGCCGCCGCGCAGGGCATCGATCAGCACCGCGACGCCGCGACCGGTCTGCCCGGCAAGCGCCAGTGCAAGGCCGCGATCGGCCGGCTGGATCGTGTCGCGCGCTTGGTCGAGCACGGCAGCCGCGCCGCGCATGTCGCCAGCACCGATGCGGGCCAGCGCCAGGCGCAATTGCACCGAACTACTACTGTCACCGAGCTGGATCGCGTCGGAGAAGGTCGTGGCGGCCGACTGGAAGCGGCCGGCGTCGAGATAGGCCTGGCCGAGCGCGAGGCGCGCAGCGGCGTCGTTCGGGGCCTGCGCGACGGTTTGTTCGGCGGCGTTGATCGAACGGCTCTGGTTCTTGGCGGTCCGGACGGCATGATCGCCGGCGCGGGCCATGTGGCTCGAACCGGCGCAGCCGGCGAGCAGACCAACGGCGAGAGCACCGGTGATCGCGTAGCGAACGGTCATGCGAGACATGAAAGACTTCCCTTCAGTCATTTCGTGGCCTTCGGTCATGGTTCAACGGCCTTTGCTGACCTTCACCGCCAGCTCGCCCACCTGGGGCAGCTCGGTAATGAGGCGGTCGAGGGCTTCGGTGACGAGTTGTTGCGCGCTGCGACCACTGGTGACGCAGGCGAGGCGAAGCTTGAGGTGACGCTCTTCGTCGAGGCGCAGCGTGAAAGCGGCCTTGCGCCCCTGCGACACCGCCGAACGGCGCGGTGCCGACTTCGGCTTGGCCAGGCGGTGGGCGATCTTTTCCTGCTGGTGCACCACTTCCGGCACGCCCGCGAGGGCCTGCTCTCCGCCAGGATTGAGCGCGACGATCTCCGCGGTCTGCGGCATTTCCGCCTGGGGCGCCACGGGCAGTTCGGCGGCGGACGCTTCGTCCTGGCCGTCGGCCTCGTGGCCCATGTCGTTCCAGCCGAGATCGTCGAGCTGGAGCGCGGTATTGTCCTGGAAGCGCAGCGGCTGAAGCTGCGGCCGCATCGCCGGACGCGCGCCGCCCTTACGAGCGAGCAGCGTGGGCGAAAGCGAGGCGACGGGTCGGTTGTTCATGCCCCGGTGCTCCTTACGAGCCGGCGACGCGGCGTCCGAAGCCGCCGGTCGGACGGTGGGCGCCCGGAACGGCGACCGCGCTGGGCGGAGCGAACACGGTACGGCGGAAATTCTTCTCGAGGCGGTCGGCGATGTAGTTCCACAGACCGGCGACCTCGTTGGCCGAGCGGCCGTTGGGATCGCATTCCATCACCGTGCGGCCGTCGATCATCGAGGCGGCGAAGTCGGTGCGGTGGTGCAGCGTGATCGGCGCGACGGTGCCGTGCTGCGACAGCGCGACAGCGGCTTCCGACGTGATCTTGGCCTTGGCCGTCGCGGCGTTGACCACGAAGATCAGCGGCTTGCCCGCACGCTCGCAGAGATCGACCGTGGCGCCGACGGCGCGCAGGTCGTGCGGGCTCGGACGCGTCGGGACGACGATCAGCTCGGCGACCGAGATCACGCTCTGGATCGCCATGGTGATCGCCGGCGGCGTGTCGATGACCGCAAGCTTGAAGCCCTGCTGGCGCAGAACCTGGAGATCGTTCGCCAGCCGCGCGACCGTGGTCTGCGCGAAAGCCGGCAGTTCGGCCTCACGCTCGTTCCACCAGTCGGCGAGCGAGCCCTGCGGATCGATGTCGATCAGGACGACCGGCCCTGCGCCGGCGCGCTGGGCCTGGACGGCGAGATGCCCCGACAGGGTTGTCTTGCCCGAACCGCCCTTCTGCGATGCCAATGCCAATACGCGCAATGCTGGTCCCCCAATGCAGGAAAAATGCACCTTCAACTGGGGACGGAGATCGCAGATCGTTCCTAATTATAGGTTAACAGCAGCGCCGACCGCGCAGCGAAAATACCCCGTTCCCGTGCATAAAGACTTTGCTAACCCTTCGTTTACTATGCCAATTAGGCAGCGCATGCGGGCCGGTGCGGGGGCGGCGGCCTGCAAGGGCCTGACTGGCCGGCGCAAACGTTACTGACGGTGCGGAAATTTTTTGTGCGGGTGGGCGGCATGACGACGAAAGCACTGTTGCGGAATTCACTGCTTGCGGGCGCGGCATTGCTCGCCGCGAATCCGGCCCTGGCCGATGTTAAGGCCGGCGTCGACGCTTGGTCGCGCGGCGACTACGCCCGCGCGATCGGCGAATGGAAAGGCCCCGCCGACAAAGGCGATGCCGACGCCCAGTTCAACCTGGCCCAGGCCTACAAGCTGGGCCGCGGCGTGCCGGCCGACCTCGCCAAGGCCGAGGAGCTGTTCGGCAAGGCGGCAGCGCAGGGCCATCTCCAGGCGGCGGACAATTACGGCCTGCTGCTGTTCCAGCGCGGCGAGCACGTTCGCGCCCTGCCCTATATCAAGGCCGCGGCCGACCGCGGCGATCCGCGCTCGCAGTACCTCCTCGGCATCGCTCACTTCAACGGCGATAACGTCGCCAAGGACTGGGTCCGGGCCTATGCGCTGGTCAGCCTGGCACAGCAGGCCGGCCTCGCCCAGGCAGCACCGGCGCTGGCGCAAATGGACAAGTACATCCCGCTCGACCAGCGCCAACAGAGCGTGCGCCTCGCCTCCGAGCTGGCCGGCGCCGCGCAGGCGACTCGCGAGCGCCAGCTAACCGCAGTCGATCTGGGCTCGACAGTGCCCACGCCGAATTCCGCTCCCGCAACAGTCTCCAAACCAGCTCCGCCGGTAGCTGTGGCTGTAGCTGCGGCGACTCCAGCCGCTCCGCCGAAGCCCGCGCCGCGCACCGCGGCTGTAGTATCGGCCGAGAACGCCGTCGCCACGGCGGCGCGCGCCGCCGGCAACGAAACCCCGCGCACCGCCGGCGCCGACTACACCCGGCCGCAGACGCCCGCCGCCGCGAAGCCGCCGGTTCCGGCTGCGACCGCTGCGGTCGCCCCTGCCCCAGCCAAGCCTGCCGCTCCCGCGCCGCGGCCCGCACCCAATCCGACGGCTACACACGCAGCGCAGGCGAAGCCCGCCGCGCCGCCCAAACCTGCTGCCGCTCCCGCTTCGGGCGGCTGGCGCGTCCAGCTCGGCGCCTTCGGCGTCGCAGGCAATGCGGAGACGATGTGGAACCGCGCAAAGTCGCGGCCCGAGCTCGCCGGCCATGCCCGGATGCTGGTCCCCGCGGGCAAGGTGTCCAAGCTTCAGGCCGGCGGCTTTGCCAGCCAGGCCGAGGCCCAGGCCGCCTGCACCCGCCTGTCCGCCGCGGGCTTCTCCTGCCTCCCCGTCAGGAACTGAGCGCTTGGCTACCGACGCGGATCGGGTCGTATCGCTCGACCTGATCCGGGGCGTAGCGGTTCTGGGCATCCTTGCGATCAACATCGCCGGTTTCGCCGGACCGTCGGCCTCGACGCTGACGCCCCACGTCCCCCACGCCGCCAGCCCGCTCGACGAGATCGTCTTCGCCGGCAACTTCGTCCTCTTCGAAGGCAAGATGCGCGCGCTGTTCACGATATTGTTCGGGGCGAGCCTGCTGCTCTTCATCGAACGCGCCGAAGCCAAGGGCCGCGACGGCGAAGTGCTGCAGCTGCGCCGGCTGGGCTGGCTGCTGGTCTTCGGCATGCTCCACTATTTCCTGTTCTGGTGGGGCGACATCCTGTTCATCTACGGCACAGCCGGGATTCTCGCGCTGTTCATGCGCGACCTGCCCACGCGGCCGATGCTGATCGCGGCGGCGGTCACCTTCATCGCCTGGCACCTCGGCGGCCTGATCGGCAGCCTTCCCGACCTGCGCGCCGAGGAGCATGTCCGCCTGGCCGTCGCCACCGCCAATGAGGCCAGGCAACACGCCGAATTCCTCGCCACTTTCCATGAGCACGCAATCGACGAACTGGCCGAGTATCGCCTCGGATATGCCGATCAGATCGGCATCAAGCTCAGCGAACGTCCGTTCTGGCTGATCGAGACGACCTTTCCCAATCTCGGCGAGACGCTGCCGCTGGTGCTGATCGGCATGGCGCTCCTGCGCAGCGGCTTCTTCGCCGGCAAGTGGCCGCGGCGCCGGTTGATCGCCTTGGCGGTCACCTGCGGCGCGATCGGCCTGGCGCTTACGCTCGCCATGCTCCGCTGGCTGTGGGAGCGGCATTTCCCGCCGCGCGCGATGAGCATCGCCCTGCTATATACGACCGCGCTGCCGCACCTGCTGATGGCGCTTGCTTATGCCGCGCTGCTGGTGCTGGCCGCGCCGCGGCTCGCCGCCACGTGGCTCGGCCGGCGGCTGATCGCCGCGGGACGCATGGCCTTCACCAACTACATCGCCACGACCGTGCTGATGACGGCGATCTTCTACGGCTGGGGCCTAGGCCTGGTCGGCACGGTAGGCCACGCCGGGCAACTCTATTTCGTAGCGCTCGGCTGGGTGCTGATGCTCGGCTGGAGCCAGCCCTGGCTCGCCCGCTTCCGCCAGGGGCCGCTCGAATGGCTGTGGCGCTCGCTGACCGAGCTCCGCCCTCTGCCGATGCGACGAACCGCTGCGAAGCTCTCTGAGAACCACTTGCAATAGTGTTGCGAAACGTTCGCATTAGCTGTATCGGTCATGAAAGTGATTCGGAGAGGCTGATGTACGTCTGCATCTGCAATGCAATTCGCGAAACTGACCTGCGCGCTGCCGCTCTGTGCTGCTCGGGCGATGCAGATGCGGTTTACAATTCGCTCGGCCGCACGCCGCAGTGCCGCCAGTGCATCGACGACGCTTCCGATATCCTGATGCAGGAACGCGCTTCGGCCTCGATGTCCGCCTGCGCTTAAAACGATAATCATTATCAGACTGAAATACTTATAAATTTCAGCGAATTATTTAGAAAATCCGCCTTGCAGCCGATGTTGTGCTACCCCATATGGCGCGCAGCATCAGGAGGCATATCATGAAGGGCGATCTCAAGGTCATCGAGTACCTCAACAAGGTACTGCTGAACGAGCTGACCGCAATCAACCAGTACTGGCTGCACTACCGCATGCTCGATAACTGGGGCGTGAAGAAGCTCGCGGAATACGAGCGCCACGAATCGATCGACGAGATGAAGCACGCCGACAAGCTGGCCGAGCGCATCTTCTTCCTCGAAGGCCTCCCGAACTTCCAGGCGCTGGGCAAGCTGCGTATCGGCGAATCGGTCGAGGAACTGCTCAAGGCCGACCTCGAGCTCGAGTACGAAGCCGTGCCGCTGCTCAAGGAAGCCATCGCGCACTGCGAGACCGTGCGCGACTACAACAGCCGCGAGCTGTTCGAGGACATCCTCGACAGCGAGGAAGAGCACATCGACTTCCTCGAGAAGCAGTTCGACATGATCAAGAATATGGGCCTGCAGAACTACGTCCAGCTCAACAGCGAAGCACCGGAGTCGTAAGTCTTCGAACCTCCTCGAGCCGAGCGCGGGGAGGATTTATTTCGTTGCGAAGGGGTTCTTCGAGCTGCGCATCGTCAGTCGGATCGGCACCGCCTCGAAGCCCAGCTCGCGCCGGATGCTGTTGACCAGATAGCGCTCGTAGCTCGCGGGTATCAGTTCCAGGCGGGTGCCGAACACGACGAAGCTGGGCGGCCGATTCTTGATCTGGGTGATGTAGCGCATCTTGATACGCTTTCCGCCCGGCGCCGGCGGCGGATTGGCCGCCAGGGCATCGTCGAACCAGCGATTGAGCGCCGCCGTGGGCACACGCCGGCTCCAGGTCTCGCGGATCGCAAAACCGGCCCGCAGCAGCTCGTCGAGCCCCTTGCCCGTGCGCGCCGAAACCGACAGCAGCGGCACGCCCTTGACCTGCGACAGACCGTCGGCGAGCGCCGCGCTGATGCCGTTGAACAGGCCGGACGGGCCTTCCGCCACGTCCCACTTGTTGATCGCGATGATCAGCGCGCGGCCCTCTTCGAGCACCATCGAGGCGATCTTGAGGTCCTGGTGCTCGAGCCCGAGCGTGGCATCGAGCAGCAACACGACCACTTCGGCGAAATCGACGGCATGGCGCGCATCGGCGACCGCCATCTTCTCGAGCTTGTCGGTGACGCGCGCTTTCTTGCGCATGCCCGCGGTGTCGATCAGGCGGACTTCCCGCTCCTCGCCGGTCTTGGGATCGGTCCAGGCCCAGTCGATCGCAATCAGATCGCGGGTGATGCCCGCTTCGGGGCCGGTCAGCAGGCGGTTCTCACCGAGGAAGCGATTGATCAGTGTCGACTTGCCTGCATTCGGCCGGCCGACGATGGCGATCTTGAGCGGACCGGATAGGTCGTCCTCGTCTTCCTCGACGACTTCGGCCTCGTCCATCTCGCGCTGTTTCTCGTCGAGATGCGGCAGCAAGGCCTCGAACAGGTCGGCCAGACCCTCGCCATGCTCGGCCGAGATCGCCACGGGCTCGCCGAAACCCAGCGCATAGGCTTCGAGCAGACCGCTTTCGGCCGCACGCCCCTCGGCCTTGTTGACCAGCAGGATCGACGGCACGGTCGAACTGCGCAGCCAGCGGCCGATCTCTTCGTCGAGCGGGGTGATCCCCGCGCGGCCGTCGACGACGAACAGCGCCACGGTCGCGCCCTGAAGCGAGACTTCGGTCTGCTGACGCATGCGGCCGGGCAGGCTGTCGGGATCCTCGTCCTCCCAGCCCGCGGTATCGACGATCGTAAAGTCGAGCCCCAGCAGGTGCGCCTCGCCGAAACGGCGGTCGCGCGTGACGCCCGGCTGGTCGTCGACCAGCGCGAGCTTCTTGCCGACCAGCCGATTGAACAGCGTCGACTTGCCGACGTTGGGCCGACCTATGATGATAACCTGAGGGAGCATTATGCGGCCCAAGTGGCGTCTGGCGGCCCGAATGGCAAGCGAAACGGGGATTTCGGCAATTCTTACCGCCGCGTTCACTTCCGATGGATACCAAATGCTAACCATCTTCTGAGAAAGGCGGTCCCATGGTGGGACGTTTTTCTGCAGGAGCGCTACTGGCGCTGGCGGCGATCGCGGGGCCCGTGAGTGCCCGCTCCACGATCGACTTAAACGACGGCGATGCCGGAAGCTGGACCGGAAGCGACAGCGGCCTGCGCCTGCCCGGCTATCTGCAATGCGTGCCCTATGCACGCCAGGTCTCGGGCATCCAGATCTATGGCGACGCACGCACCTGGTGGGGCCAGGCCGAGGGCCGCTATGCCCGCGGCCACACGCCGCGCGTCGGCGCGGTGATGGCTTTCCGCCCCTATGGCGGCATGCGGCTGGGCCACGTCGCTGCAGTCAGCGACATCCTCGATTCGCGCACCGTGCTGCTGCGCCACGCCAACTGGTCGCCGATCAACGGCCGCCGCGGCCAGATCGAGAACGACGTCCGCGCGATCGACGTCTCGCCCAACAACGACTGGAGCCAGGTCCGCGTCTGGTACGCGCCGATCCGGGCGCTGGGCGGCACGTCCTGGCCGGTCGAGGGCTTCATCTACAACCAGAAGCCCGATGGCAGCACGCCGCGGCTGCAGGACGGCGGCCCCACCCGACTCGTCAGGGCGCAGCCCTACAAACAGCTTCCCGGCACCGATGGCCTGGAAACGGTACAACTCCTCAGCGTCACATCGTATACCGCTGCCTCCGTCACGCGCGCACCGATCGTGCGGGCGGTGTCCTACAAGGCCCCGCCTGCGACCGACGCCACCAACCGTGTCGAACTCGTGCGCGCAACGCCGTATAAGGTGCAGCCCGGCCAGGCACAGCCAAGCCAGGCCGTGCGGACGGACAATCAAATGGCAATGGGTCGCGATCCGATCGGCGACATTCTCGCGCGCCGATCGCGCTGAGCTTTAGGCTTTCGCCACCGGCGGGTTCTCGCCCAGATCCTCGTACCAGGCTTCGACCGGGCCGCTGAGCTTCAGCGTCAGCGGCTGGCCCTTGCGGTCCATGGTCTTGCCGGCCTGGACGCGCACCCAGCCTTCGGAAATACAATATTCCTCGACATTGGTGCGCACCACGCCCTTGAAGCGGATGCCGACGCCGCGCTGCAGCTTGTCGCCATCGAAATGCGGGCTGCGCGGGTTGATCGCCAGGCGATCCGGCGGAACGTCTGCGCCGGTGCTGGCAGGTACGGTTTCGGCCGAGGGCTCAGGCGCTGTCTGTTCTTCGCTCATGTCCCGCGCTCTAGGCTGCTCAACGCGCTTGTCAATTCGCCTCGCCTCACGTAAGGGGCGCGCCTCCCGAGGGAATGGGCGCGTAGCTCAGTGGTAGAGCACACCCTTCACACGGGTGGGGTCGCAGGTTCAATCCCTGCCGCGCCCACCATTCCCTCGGTTGATTTTCCTACTTTTTGAAACGTCTGCTTTACAGACGTTCCTGCGGGAAATTCGAAAAAATCCAACACCGGTCGGCACCACCGCCGAGCTCGGCTCGTTTGGTCACTCTGATTGGGTTTCGATCCCTGCTTCCGGGGGAAACGGGCCGTTGCGGGCCGAGCAACGCGGGCTCGAAGACCAAAGCGCATACCAGGGTCCAGATCAGCGAGATCATGAGAATCAGGCCCATGCTGGCGGTGCCTGGATGGTCGGAAAACCACAGAGCGCCGAAAGCACTGCCGGTCGCCAATGCGCTGAACATCACCGCCCAGGCAAGGCTGGTCTGCAGGAGGTCGCTCGCGCCGCTGCGCCAAGCCATCACGAAATAAATGTGAAACGCGACGCCCACGCCGAACAGCAGAGGGAACGCAATGATGTTGGCGAAATTGAGCGGCTGGCCGATCACCACGCAGCTGCCGAGTGTCAGGAAGCCCGAAAGCACCACCGGCGCCATGGTGAAGGCGACCTCGCGCAAGCTGCGCAGCACGGCATAGAGCAGCAGGCAGACGAGAATCAGTGCCAGCAAGCCAGCCTGGACGAAAGCGCGCGATACCGTGCGCGCAGCCTCCTGTGCCGCCACGGGAAGCCCGACTGCATTGGGAGCGACGCCGCGCACCGCACTCGTAAAGCGCGCGATGACGGCATTGTCGGCGCTGTCGCCAGCCGGCACCAGCTGCACAAGCGCCCGTCCGTCCCTGGCCAGCCAATCCGACGCCACTTCCGGCGGAAGCGTTTCGCGCGAGATCTCGCTGGCCTGAAGCGTCAGGCGCAGTTGGTTCAGCGTAACGGTGAGCGGCTCGACCAGCATGGTTTGTGCTTTCAGGCGGCTTGAAGGCGTGGCTTGCGCCAGCTGCTCGAAATCGGCCGCGAGCCTTGTCGCAGCGCTTCCCAGCGGGCCGGGTCGTGCCGCCGCGAGCCGGTGCAGTTCCGCGGCTGCCTTGCTCAGGCTGGCGACGGTCGAGGCATCGTCGGCCGCCGGCGGAAGATCGAACGGATTGAGCGTGGCGTCGAGCAGCAACGAGGCATCCTGGATCAGCGCCAGCTTGGCCGGTTGTTCGGCGGGCACGAAGCTGTCCACCGTGATGGCATCGCGAACCTCAGGGAGCTTCGCCAATCTCTGCGCGAGCCGGTCCGCTGCGGCTGCATCGGGCGCCAGAACGCTGAGCGTGTTGGGCGTGCGCCGCGGGTCATGCATCAGGTTCTGCAACATCCGCATCGCCGGTGCATCGGGATCGCGCAAATGCAAGAGGTTGAAATCGAACCGTACCAGCGGCAACGTCGCGATGCTGGCCAGCATGGCAACGGCGAACGCGACCAGGACGGCGCGGCGGTTGCGCGCCAGCCAGCGATCGATCGCCGGCGCGCGAGCCAGGCCGAGGTCGGATCGCGGCACCGCCGGCTTCAGCAGCAGCAGCATGGCCGGCAGCAGCGTCATGTTGAGAACCAGAGCGATCAGCATGCCCAAGCCCGAGATGATCCCCAGTTCCGCAACCCCGACGTAGTCTGTCGGAAGGAAGGCGCCCAGCGCGAGACAGATCGCGCCCGCCGCCAGCAGGATTGGGCCGCCAAGCGCCTGAGCAGCCCGTTCGAGGGCCTCGGTCAGGTTGGTTGTTCCACTGCGCCGCTCGGCATTGAAGCGGACGCTCATCTGGATGCCGAAATCGACCCCGAGGCCGACGAACAAGGGAATGAAGGCCACGGATATGAGGTTGAACCGGCCGACGACGGCCAGACCGGTTGCAAGGGTCAGCACCAGTCCCGAAACGATGGTCGCGACGATGGCAAGCACCACTTTCGCCGATCGGGTGGCAAACCACAGCGTCACCAGCATCGCCACGGCCATCAGCGCGCCGACCACGCCGATATTCTCCTTGATCGAGCCGAACTCCTCGTCGGCCAGCGGGATTTCGCCGGTGATGCCGATACCGATGCCGTGCGCCGCATCGAGCTTCAGCTTGGCGGCCTGGTCCAGCACCATCGCGACCGCGCCCTCGCCCGGTTGAAGGTCATCGAAACGGAGCCTCGGCTGGGCGAGGATCACCTGGCGCGTCGCGGGCACGAGATCGCCCTTCCCCGCAGCGAAAAGCTGCTGCCAAGAAAAGTAGGCGGTCTTGCCGGCCAGCATCGGTCGAAGCGCTTGGTCGAGCTTGACCAGCGGTTGCTCCAGCCGGTCGGCCGAGGCGTCATCGGTACCGTCGGCCACGCCCGACGCGGCCGTCGCCAGTGTGTTGGCAATGCCGCGCAGCGACGGATCGTAAGCGAGCCCGCCCAGCAGGGGTTGCGCTTCGACCAGCTTGGTCGTGGCATCGCGCACGTCGTCCAGCGAGCCGAACAACAGGCCTTCGCGATCGAAGAATGCGCCGCCGTCGGGCCGCCGCACCAGCGCGAAATTCCTGCGATCGCTGCCGAGCGCCGCCGATAACTTGTCGGCCGCATCCTTGGCGAGCTCGGGCGTCTTGCCGTCGATAACCACGACGATCGTGTCGTTGAGTTGGGGAAATGCTTTCGTGACCTCGGCATCGTTGCGCCGCCACTGCGTCTCGGGCGAAATCAGAACGCCCGAGTCTGTGGTCATCACGAAGTGCGCGGATGCGAACGAACCCGCCGTCAGCAGGAGCAGCAACGTAGTCGCCAGCACGATCGGGTAACGGCGCGCAGAAAACGATACCGCGCGCTCGATGAGGGATTTTAGCATTGGACGGGACACTTACCGGCCAAAACCGAGCTTTTAAAGCGCGCCGGCTTTGACGATACCAAAATTGCCGGCAAGGCCTTAGAGCCCGCATATGATCTATGCGCTCTTCTGCCGCTTGGCTTTTTGTCCCGGGGACGCCCGAGCGTGATGGAACGGATCAAAGGCCGGCGCCGTCTCGCTGCGGCAATCTGGTCGCTGGCCTGCCTGGCGTTGCTTGCAGCAGGGCTGGCATTCAGCGATTTCGGTAGCCTCTTCATCGAGGCCGCCGCTGGCGTCAGGCCAAAGGCGGTGCTGGCGACACTGCCCGGGCAAGTTGCAGCGATCGGGCTCTACGCGGCGGCGCTGCATATCCTTTGCAAGGGCGTCTCCTATTGGGGAGCGCTGGGTGCGCGACTGCTGCGCGACGCGGCGGACAACCTGCTGATCATCCTGCCGGGGCTCGGCGAACTGATCGGCACGCGCGCGCTCGTTCTCGCCGGTGCGCGAAGCCGGACGGCGGTGACCGCGATCATGGTCGACAAGCTGGCGGAGACAATAGCCCAGCTTCCCTACATGGCCCTGGCCGGATACGTGCTGATCGACCACTGGGCCGCCTTGGGTGACAGCGGGACGCGCGCGACGCCGCTCTCCGCCATGGCGATCGTCGGCTTGACGGTAATCGGCGCGCTTATCCTGCTCACCGCCGGGCTGGTCAGGGCCACCAAGGGCCCAATGGGCCGGCTCGGTGCCTGGATCCGCCAGGAGTTCCGGATGCTCGCGGTCGAATTCCGCGAGCAAAAGCGCCGGATTCCGGCCGCGATCGCACTGCACTTCATCGCCTGGGCGGCGGATGGCGTGCAGGTGTGGATGGCCGCAGCCGCACTCGGCCTCGACCTCAGCCTCTACGCTGCGATGGTCATGGCAAGCGCGGCCTATGCGGCGCGCATCCTCCTCGCTTTCGTGCCCGCGGGGCTGGTCGCGCAGGAGGCGGGCTTCGCGGCCGCGGGACTTGTCTTCGGCGTCTCCGCGCCACTATCGGTGACGCTGTCGCTGGTCCTGCGTCTGCGCGACGTGCTGCTGGGCCTGCCGCTTCTCGCCTGGCCCGCGCTGGAATTCCGCTATGGCACCAAGGCCCGCGAGAATTCGGTTCACGGACCCGAGGGCGCCGGTGCCTGAACCGGCGCTGCGGGGTCTACCATTGGATCGGCCAGCGGATCGTCGGGCGCCGGCTTGGCGCCGGGCTCGGTCCCGGCCTCGCCGCCGGGCTCGATACTGCGCGACTTGAGCGCGGCAATCTCGCCCGCCCGGTTCTGGAGATAGTTCGCCCGGAAGGTCGCATAGGGATCGATGGCGTCGCGGAGCATGACCTTGAGGTCGTCGTCGCTACGCTCGCGCTGGTCCACGCCGTCGAGACCGAGCGTCACGATCTGGTAGTCCTCGCGATCGAACGGCTTGCCCACCACCATCGGCGGCAGGAGGTTTTCGGAAGAACCGATCAGGTCACGAAAGGTGTTTGGCCCCAGGATCGGCACATAGACGTAGGGGCCCGGTTTCACGCCGTAGTAGCCCAGCGTATCGCCGAAGCTGTTCTCATGATGCGCCAGGCGGAACGGCTTGCGCTTGGCGACGTCGAACAGCCCGCCGATGCCCAGCGTGGAGTTGACCAGGAAGCGGCCGAGCGTCCGGATTGCCCGGTCGGGCCGGAGTTGCAGCAGGTCGTTGACGAAGACCAGCGGCTCGCCAATGTTCGACAATGCGTTGTGCACGCCGTCCCGCGCCGGTTTGGGCACCGCATGGCGATAGACCATGGCCGCGGGGCGGATCAGGATCTTGTCGACGAACTGCGAGAAATCGTAGCTGACGCGATTGAAGCCTTCTAGCGGATCGTGTGCCAGCCCCGCCTGATCGAGATCGAGGTCGAAATCGTCGACCGAACCCGGCGAAGCCGCAACCGGCGCCTCGGCTGGTACGGGCGGTGCCTCTTGCATTTCGACCGGCGAAGCGGCGGGGTCGGGCAGGACTTCGACTTCAGGTTCCGGCTCGTGCGCCAGGACAGCAGGCGCCGAACTGGCCGGCGGCTGTGGTGCCTGAGCCGGCACTGCGACCGCTGGCGTTGCCGCCGCCAGACTGGCCGCGATGAGATGTGCGCCAAGCATGCCGGCTAGCTCGCGCGAAAGGGAAAGTCGCCGAAGCAGCCGTGTCTTGCTACGCTCGACGCCAAGGCGGCGCGAACCGCCGGATCGAGCAGCGCGGCAAGCTCGTCACGGTACCGATAGCCGGCAGCGCTGCCTGGATAGGAATCGGCGCTCGCCGCGTGGCAATAGAGCTCGGTCAGGCCATCGGGCAGCGAGACCAGCGCCTGCTCCATCCGGGCCGCATCGAAAGCGCCGCTCCAGCGCAGGCCGCGCACCTCGTCGTTGACCAGCAGCCCCGCCCGGCGCAGCCGCCCCGCCAGCAGCCGCGCCCACCAGCGCAGTGCCCAGAGCGTGGCGCGCTCGTGCGGCACCCGCACCGCGCGCATCCCGTAACGCGGCCCGATGGCCATGATGGCCGAGGCAATCATAGGGTGAAGGTGGAAATGCTTGTGCGCATTGACGTGGTCCAGGCGCAGTCCCGTCTCGGCAAAGGCGGCGAACTGGGCCTCGACCTCGGCCTGCATCTGCGCACGCGCGGCAGGCGAGCAAGCGATGGCGAGAGCGGTCCGCAGCATGGAGTCACGGAAGCGTCCGTCGGAGCCGACCAGCGCGGGAATGCGTTCAGGCGGCAGCACCGGCCTGCCGTCCGCGAGCACGATATGCAGACCGACGCCCAGCCCCGGCAGCCGCCGCGCGCGCTCCACCGCATCGGTGCAGGCCTCGCCGCCGACCATCAGGCTGGCAGCCGTGACGATGCCTTCGCTGCAGCCGCGCTCGACCGCCTCGTTGACCGCCACGGCCGCGCCGAAGTCGTCGACGGTCACGATGAGGCCGCGCATCGGCTATCCAGTCCGGTCCAAGCCCGCGTCAGGCCGCTTCCTTTCGGCGGCGCAGGAAATCGAAGAATTCCACGCCTTCGCGCAGCCGGCGCTTCATCATGTCCCAGTCTCGTACCATCTCGCTGACGATCGCGCCGATCTTGCGGGGGCGGAAGTAGAAGCGCTTGTAGAACTCCTCGACCTTGTCGAAGATCACCGGTGCCGGCAGATGCGGATAGCTGAGCTGGGCGATCTGGTTGCCGCCGTCGTCGAGCAGATGATCGGTGCCGTCGAACCAGCCGTTCTCGGTCGCCTGCTTGAACAGGAAAGTGCCGGGATAGGGCGCGGCGAGGCTCACCTGGATGGTGTGCGGGTTGATTTCCTTGGCATAGTTGATCGTCTCCTCGATCGTCTCCAGCGTCTCGCCGGGAAGGCCGAGGATGAAGGTGCCATGGATGACGATGCCGAGCTCGTGGCAGTCCTTGGTGAACTGCCGCGCGACGTCGGTGCGCAGGCCCTTCTTGATATTGTGCAGGATCTTCTGGTTGCCGCTCTCATAGCCGACCAGCAGCAGACGCAGGCCATTGGCCTTGAGCACTTCCAGCGTCTTGCGGGGCACGTTGGCCTTGGCATTGCAGCTCCAGGAGACCGGGAAGCCAGGCTTGCCGAAACCGAGCTGGCCAAGCGCGATAGCCAGTTCCTCGACCCGGTCGTGATTGTCGGTCAGCGTATCATCGTCGAAGAAGATCTCCTTGGTCTGGGGGATCTCCTTGAGGATGTACTGCACTTCCTCGATCACCTTGGGCACCGAGCGGAAGCGATAGGTGTGGCCGGCGATCGTCTGCGGCCAGAGGCAGAAGGTGCAGCGGCTCTTGCAGCCGCGGCCCGTGTAGAAGCTGACGTAGGGATGGCGCAGGTAGCCGCCGAAATACTTCTCGATCTTGAGGTCGCGCTTGTAGACGGGCGCGACCATCGGCAGCGCGTCCATGTCCTCGATCACCGCCCGGTCGCGGTTGCGCACGAAGCTGCCGTCGGCGTCGCGCCAGGTGATCCCGTCCACCTCACGCAGCGGTCTGCCCTGCGCGATCTCGAGGATCGTGTAGTCGTATTCCTCACGCGCGACGAAATCGACATGCGGCGTCGCGGCGAGGCTCTTGTCGGGCTCTACGGCGACCTTGGCGCCGACGAAGCCGATCATGATGTTCGGGTTGCGCTTCTTGATCAGCGCCGCCGTGCGGATGTCCTGACCGAAGCTGGGGGTCGAGGTATGGAGGATGACGAGGTCGCGCTCGTCGAATTCGTGGGCGATTTCCTCCCATGACTGGTCGTGCGCGGGCGCGTCGATCAGCTTCGAGCCTTCGACCATGGCCGCCGGCTGGGCGAGCCATGTGGGATACCAGAAACTGCGCACCTCGCGCTTCATCTGGTAGCGGGCCCCCGCGCCGCCGTCGTAGCCGTCGAAGGATGGGGCTTGCAGGAAAAGCGTACGCTTCATCATTGTCTCTTTCAGACGGCAATTCGCCCGTCGCGGCGGATAGTAAGGGGGCTGCCACGCCAATCAATCTTCCGTGCGACGAAACTACCGGCGAAAGCCAGGAATTCAACGCATTCGATCAGAGGCAAGAGCAGATAGGGCGCGGAAGCGCGGTCGGCATGGCGATCGACTACGGCGGCGAGCGCAAAGCGAATCGCCACGCTGGCCAGGACAAGCGGCAGACCGAGGGTTGGCGAAATCGCCGCGGCGAGCAGCGCCAGCGGCAACGGATATGTGACGATCGAGCCGAGATGGCGCCACGGCGCGACACCGCGAATCGTTGCCGACCAGCGCAGCTTCTGCCGCCACAGCGCGCCGAAGCTCGTTTCGGTACAGCCATGGGTCAGAAGCACCGGCGCGATTACGACGCGCTGACCGATCTCTGCCACGGCTTCGCCCATCGCATAGTCGTCGGCGAGCACGTCGGCGAAGCGCTCGAAACCGCCGATCGCGCGCAGGGTCTCGCGCGTGAAGGCAATTGTCGAACCCATGCAAGGCCGGGCCATGCCCGCCACATAACCCAGGACGACACCCGGCAGCGCGACATAGCTGATCCCCCCCGCCGACAGCAGCGACCACAGGCCGGTATCGCCGCGCCCGCGATAGGCACAAGTGACGGCACCGACCCCGGGCTCCGCCAAAGCAGCGGTCACCGCGCGAAGGTATTCTGGCGAGGCTGCCATGTCGCTGTCGCTGAGCACGAGCACCTCGTGACGCGCGGCCGCCAGCATGTTGGCCAGGTTGGCGATCTTTCGGTTTGCGAAGGTCCGGTCCGACCCGGCAACGACGGTGATATCCCGCCCGGGATGATCGCCCTGAAGTCGATAGGCCACCGCCATCGCGGCATCCGACCTGTCCGCCACACCGCAGACCATCTGAATGGAGCCGAGGTAATCCTGCTCGAGAAAGCTATCGAGGTTCGCATCGAGCCGCGGTTCGGCTCCGTAGAGCGGCTTCAGCAGAGTGACACCGACCATGTCGCCGGCCAGCGCCGGCTGAGCGGCGAAGAACCGTGATAACGCGATGATAGCGGCGATCTGGAACAGGCATCCCGCTGCGGCAAGCGCGGCAAGAAACAAGCCGGCCCAAAAGAATGCGCTCGAAACCATCGAAGATGATCTTAGGCGGCAATCGGGGCGCCGTCATGCCGGGATTTGCGTGACGAGGCCGCAGGTAGCAGCTAGATGGCCCCTGCGTGGAGCAGGACATCACTTTGGTGACCGGGGTGGCGGGCTTTGTCGGCTCCGCTGTCCGCGCGCGCTCGCTGCGAGCGGTCGCCGCATCCGCGGTGTCGCCCGCCGATCCAGCCCTGCCGCGAATCTTGCCGACTTTCCCGGGGAGATCGTCGAGGCTGACCTGCGCGACGCACAAGCCCTGCCGGCGATATTCGGCGGTGTGCGCGAACTGTTCCATGTTGCGGCGGACTACCGGCTGTGGGCCCGCGATCCCGAGGAGATCGTGCGCAACAATCTGTCCATGACCGGCAATGTCATGACTGCCGCCCACGACGCCGGGGTAGCGCGCATCGTCTACACCAGCAGCGTGGCGACCCTGCTTCCCGATCCGAACGGCCCCGCCGATGAGACGCGGGCAGCGCGACCCGATCAGGCGACCGGCGTCTACAAGCGCAGCAAGGTCGCGGCGGAAAGGCTGGTCGAGGAGATGATCGCCCGTGATGGCCTACCCGCTGTGATCGTCAATCCCTCGACCCCGATCGGACCGCGCGACGTCAGGCCGACGCCGACCGGGCGAATCGTCGTCGAGGCTGCGAGCGGCCGTATGCCGGCCTTCGTCGACAGCGGACTGAACCTGGTCCATGTCGACGATGTTGCTTTTGGCCATGTGCTTGCAGCCGAGAAAGGTCGAATCGGCGAGCGCTACATCCTCGGCGGGCAGGACGCGGCGCTGGCGGAAATGCTGGCCGCGATAGCCAACCTCTGCGGGCGAAAACCACCGACCCTGCAACTGCCGCGCGCGCCGCTCTTTCCGCTCGCCTGGCTGGCCGAGCGCTGGGCGGACGCCAGCGGCCGCGAACCGTTCCTGACGCTCGATTCGCTCCGCATGGCCAAGCACCACATGTTCTATTCCTCAGCCAAGGCCGAACGCGAGCTCGGCTACAAGGCCCGTCCCTATGGCGAAGCTCTGGCCGAGGCGCTCGACTGGTTCCGCAGCCGGGGGGATGATCCGGTGATCGCCATCAGCCTCGCCGCCGCCACGCTGGTCATCTGGCTGCTCCTGCTCGCTTCGGGCTTCTGGCTTTGCGGTGATCGTGACGATCGCATGGCCTGCGCCGATCCCGCCGAATGGCCCGAGGTGGTCGCCGTTGTTCCGGCGCGCAACGAAGCGGACGTCATTGCCCGCTCGCTCGCCAGCCTCGCAGCGCAGGACTATCCGGGCCCCTTCCGCATCGTCCTCGTCGACGACAACAGCACCGACGCGACGGGACGGATCGCCCGCGGGCTGGCCTCGAACCGGATCGCGGTGCTCGACGGCGCCGCGCTGGCAGCGGGCTGGACCGGCAAGCTCTGGGCGCTGTCGCAGGGCATCGCCGCCGCCGGCCGCCCGCGCTACCTCTGGCTGACCGATGCCGACATCGAGCATGCGCCTGATACTCTGCGCCGCCTTGCCGCCATCGCCGAGGCCGACGGCAAGCGGCTGGTCTCGTTCATGGCCCGGCTGCATTGCGAGACTGGGCCCGAACGAGCGCTCGTGCCGGCCTTCATCTACTTCTTCAAGATGGTCTACCCGTTCAACTGGATCAACCGGCGGGGGCCAATGGCGGGTGCCGCGGGGGGCTGCGTGCTGGTTAGGCGCGATGCGCTGGAAGCGGCCGGCGGCGTGGCGGCGATGCGCGGGGCGCTGATCGACGATTGCACGCTGGGCGCGCTGATCAAGCAGCAGGGACCGATCTGGCTGGGCCTCACCAACCGCTCGCGCTCCATCCGGCCCTATCGCAGCGCTGGCGAGATCGCGGCGATGATCGCTCGCTCGGCCTATGCGCAGCTGCGCTATTCGCGGCTGCTGCTGGCAGTAACCATCTTGGGGCTGGCCCTGGTCTATGCGCTCGCGCCGGTGCTGGCCCTCGCCGTCCATGGGACTGCGCGGGGCCTGGCGATCGCCGCGACCCTGTTGATGATTCTCTCCTACCAGCCTGTGCTGCGTTTCTATGGTCGATCACCCCTGTGGGGCCTGGCGCTGCCGCTCGTGGCGGGGTTCTATGCCTGGTGCACGTTGCTTTCGGCCTGGCAACATCGTCAGGGGAAAGGCGGCATGTGGAAGGGACGCGCCCAGGCGCCGATTCGGGCTGGGTCGAGTCGATGAGCGATCTGTCTTCCGGCAAAGGCCACCGCGACGAGAACTTTCCGGTCGCCTCGTTCCTGCTCAAGCCCGAGCACCGAGCCCCGATCATGGCATTCTACCGCTTCGCGCGCGCGGCCGACGACATCGCCGACCACGCCGAGGCTCTCGAAACGGAGAAGCTGCGCCTGCTCGGCGAGATGCGCGCCGGGCTGGCCGGCAATGGCGCGCCCGAGGCCATGGCGCTCGCCAAGGTCGCGCACGAACGGCAGCTCGATCTCGTCCATGCGCATGAGCTGCTCGATGCTTTCACCCAGGACGTGATGCAGCGGCGCTATGCCGACTGGGACGCGCTTATCGCCTATTGCCGGCTGTCGGCCGTGCCTGTCGGCCGCTTCGTTCTCGATGTCCATGGCGAGGATCGCAGCACTTGGCCGCTGTCCGATGCGCTCTGCGCGGCGCTGCAGGTGATCAACCACCTGCAAGACTGCGGCGAGGACTATCGAGACATCGACCGGGTCTATGTGCCGCTCGATGCGCTGGCGGAGGCCGGCATCGGCGTCGAGGCACTTGGCGAGAGCCGCGCCTCCCCGGCCCTGCGCCAGGTGATCGCGCAGCTCGCGGGCCGGACACAGGGATTGCTTGCCCAGAGCGCCCCTTTCGCCTCCGCGGTAGGCGATCGCCGGCTCTCGGCGGAGGTGGCGGTGATCCAGGCCCAGGCCGAAGACCTGGCACGCTTGCTTACGCGCCGTGATCCCTTGAGCGAGCCCGTCCACCACTCTAAGCTTCGCATGGGAAGCGTCGCAATCCAGGCATTGCTGCGCCATTGGTTTGCTGGGGACCGAGCGTGAGCGCGACAATCACGGCGAGCGAGCTTCGGGCACGGGTCTCGGGCAGCTCTTTCTATGCCGGCATGCGCATCCTGCCAAAGGCCGAACGCGAGGCGATGTTCGCGATCTACGGCTTCTGCCGGTTGGTCGACGACATCGCCGACGACGAGACCGGGGAACCGGTGGCGATTCGCCAAACGCAGCTCGACCAGTGGCGGCGCGACATCGACGGGCTCTACGCGGGCGACGATCCCGGCCAGGCCGCGTTCCTGGCCGAAGCGGTGCGCCATTTTCATCTCGACCGCGCCGATTTCCTGGCGGTGATCGACGGTATGCAAATGGATCTCGACCGCGACATCCGCTGGCCGGACTTCGCCGAGCTCGATCTCTATTGCGATCGTGTCGCCTCCGCCGTCGGGCGCTTGTCGGTGCGGGTGTTCGGCATGGATCGCGAGCCTGGCCTCGCGCTGGCCCATCATTTGGGCAGGGCCCTGCAATTCACCAACATCCTGCGTGATATCGATGAGGACGCCGGCATCGGCCGGGTCTATCTTCCCGGTCAGGCGCTCGCAGCCGCAGGTATCGTTCCGACGACGCCCGCTGCCTTGGTGGCCGAGCCGGAGCTCGACGCCGCGGCACGCTGGCTTGCCGCCAGAGCCGAAGTTCATTTCTCCGAAGCCGGCGCCATCCTCGCCGAGCGGCCCAGGGGCCACCTCATCGCGCCGCGGCTCATGGAAGTGGCCTATTCTCGGCTGCTCGACCGGATGACGCGCCAGGGCTGGCGAGCGCCGCGCAAGCGGGTGCGCGTCTCCAAGCTCGCACTGCTGTTCTCGATCCTGCGCTTCAGCTTGCTGCCTTGAACCTCGCCCATGCAATCGTCGCCGGCGCGGGTCTCGCCGGGCTTTCGGCTGCTGTCGTCCTCGCAGAGGCCGGCGTAGCCGTTTCGCTGAGCGACAGCGCGGCGCAGGCGGGTGGCCGCTGCCGATCCTACCACGATCCGGCGCTGGGCCTGACGATCGACAACGGCAATCACCTCGTGCTCTCGGGCAATGCCGCCGTGACCGCCTATCGCGATCAGATCGGCGCGAGCACGCCCTTGGCCGGCCCCGATCACGCCGATTTCGCCTTCGCCGACCTTGCTAGCGGCGCGCGCTGGACCGTCCGGATCAACGACGGCAGCCTGCCGTGGTGGGTACTTTCCCGGCAGCACCGCGTGCCGGGCACGCGCCTGGCCGACTACATTCCGCTCGCCCGCCTGCTGCGCGGACGCGACGAACCGATCGGCGAGGTGGTCGAACCGAGCGGAGCGTTGTGGGACCGGCTGCTTGCGCCCGTGCTGCTTGCCGCGCTCAACACGCCGCCGGCCGAAGCATCGGCCGCGCTGGCCGCCCGTGTGCTGCGCGAGACACTGGGACGCGGCGGGCTTGCCACGCGGCCGCGCATTGCCGAGCCGACATTGGCGGCTGCTTTCATCGATCCGGCGCTGGCCTGGCTCGAAGCACGCGGCACCCGGCTGGCCGCGGGGCGCAGGCTGAGGGCACTGGAGTTCTCGGGCGATGCGGTTTCCGCTCTGGTCTGGGCCGACGGCCGCGAGGAAGTGGCGGCAGATGAGGCCGTTATCCTCGCCGTACCCTCTTGGGTAGCGCTTGAACTGGTGCCGGGTCTCGACGCGCCCGTGGAACATCGCGCCATCGTCAACGCCCACTTCGCCTTTGCCGCGACGCCGGACATGCCCCAAATGCTGGGCCTGATCGGCGGCACCGCCGAATGGGTCTTCGCTCATCAGGACAGGGTCTCGGTGACGATCAGCGCCGCCGATGCGCTCGTCCAGCAGGACCGGGAGGAATTGGCGAAAATCCTGTGGCGCGATGTGCAGCATGCGCTCGGCGTCACTGCCCCCCTGCCGGCCTGGCAGATCGTCAAGGAAAAGCGCGCGACATTCGCGGCCACGCCGGCGCAAGACAGGTTGCGGCCCGGCGCGCGAACGCGCTGGCGCAACCTTTTCCTGGCCGGTGACTGGGTCCAGACGGGACTTCCCGCAACGATCGAGGGTGCCCTGCGCTCTGGCCACACTGCTGCGCGCTTGGCCTTGGGCCGACCCTTGCTCTATTAGCCGCCACCATGCGCTCCGAACTCCCAGACGACGTCCAGCCCGTCGAGATTCGCGCAAGCCTCGATGCCGCCATCGACCGCTCGGCCGCGGCCCTGTTCTCCCGCCAGCGCGACGACGGCCATTGGCTGTTCGAGCTGGAAGCCGACGCCACGATTCCCGCCGAATACATCCTGCTGCGCCATTATCTCGGCGAGCCCGACGACCTGGAACTCGAAGCCAAGATCGCCACCTATCTGCGCCGCCGGCAGTCGACAGAGCACGACGGTTGGCCGCTCTACCACGACGGCGGTTTCGACATCAGCGCGACGATCAAGGCCTATTACGCGCTGAAGATGATCGGCGATTCGCCCGAGGCACCGCATATGGCGCGTGCCCGCGCGGCGATCCTGCGCGCCGGCGGGGCCGAGGCCGGCAACGTCTTCACCCGCATCCAGCTCGCGCTGTTCGGCGCGGGCCCCTGGCAGGCGGTGCCGACGATCCCGCCCGAACTGATCGTCGCGCCGCGCTGGTTCCCCGTTCACCTGTCCAAGATATCGTACTGGGCGCGCACGGTCGTGGTGCCGCTGCTGGTGCTCTGCGCGCTCAAGCCCAAGGCACGCAATCCGCGTGGCATCAGGGTGGACGAGCTCTATTCGGGCAAGCCCGCCCGGCTCACCAGCCAGGCCGCGCACGTCCATCGCGGCTGGAAGCTGTTCTTCGAGGGCCTCGATCTGGTGCTCAAGAACGGCGACCGGCTCTGGCCGCCGCCGCTGCGCCGCAAGGCGATTCGCCTCTGCGAGGAATGGGTGACCGAACGGCTCAACGGCGAGGACGGGCTCGGCGCGATCTATCCGGCGATGGCCAACAGCGTGATGATGTACGACGTGCTCGGCTATCCGCCCGAGCACCCGACGCGCGCGATCGCGCGCCAGTCGGTAGAGAACCTGCTCGTGGTCAAGGACGACGAGATCTATTGCCAGCCCTGCGTCTCGCCGATCTGGGATACGGCGCTCGCAGCTCACGCCATGCTCGAAGTCGGCAGCCCCGAAGCGGTCGCACGGGCCGATCGCGCGCTCGATTGGCTGCGCCCGCGCCAGGAACTCGAAGTCGTCGGCGACTGGGCCGACCAGCGCCCCGACGTTCGGCCCGGCGGCTGGGCGTTCCAGTACAACAATGCCCATTACCCCGATCTCGACGACACCGCCGTAGTGGCGATGGCGATGGACCGCGCGTCTGACCGGCGCGGCGGAGCGGACGACGAAGCGGTAGCCCGCGCGCTCGAATGGGTCGAGGGCCTGCAGAGCCGGGGCGGCGGTTGGGGCGCCTTCGACGCGGACAACGACAAGGAATACCTCAACAACCTGCCCTTCGCCGATCACGGCGCCCTGCTCGATCCGCCGACCGCCGACGTCAGCGCGCGCTGCGTCTCGCTTCTCGCGCAGAAGGGCGAACCGCTCGGCACGCAGCGGATGAAAGCGGCTCTCGCCTATCTCGAACGCGAGCAGGAACCCGAAGGCAGCTGGTTCGGCCGTTGGGGCGTCAACTACATCTACGGCACCTGGTCGGTGCTCTGCGCCCTGGCGCGCGCCGGGATCGACCGGCAGCACCCGATGATCGTCAAGGCGGTGAACTGGCTGAAAACGATCCAGAATGCCGACGGCGGCTGGGGCGAAACCTGCGACAGCTATGCGTTGGACCGCAAGGGGCATGAGCCTGCCCCATCCACGGCCTCGCAGACCGCCTGGGCGGTGCTGGGACTGATGGCAGTGGGAGAGGGCGATTCGGCCAGTGTCGAGCGCGGCATCCGCTGGCTGGTCGCGAACCAGGCTGCGGACGGGCTGTGGGGGCAGGAACTCTACACCGGTGGCGGTTTCCCGCGCGTCTTCTACCTGCGCTACCACGGCTATCCCTGCTACTTCCCGGTCTGGGCGCTGGCGCGCTACCGCAACCTCAGGCAGGCCAACACGGACCGCGTCGATTGGGGGATGTGAAGCCCGTTATCGTCGTCACGGGGCTTGAGCGCGAGGGCGCAGTCCTGTGCAGCGAAGGCATTCAAGTGCTCGCCGGCGGCGGTACGCCGGCGCGGCTCGCTGCGGAGCTGGCGCGGGCAGCGCCTGGCGCGACGGGCATCATAAGCTTCGGCATGGCCGGCGCGCTCGATTCGACGCTGAAGCTCGGCCAGTGGGTCATCGGCGACCGGCTGACGGGGGTCTTCGATCAGACCTGCGATCCGCGCTGGGTCCGGGCGCTGGCCCAGGCCCTGCCGGGCGCGCGCATCGGCGCGGCCTACTGCGACGGCCGCTTGATCGCCGATCCCGCCGAGAAGCAAGCGCTCGGCGCCGGCTACGACGCGCTGTCCGCTGATATGGAGAGCCACGTCGCGGCGCAAGCGGCAGCCAGCGCCGGCCTGCCTTTCGCCGTGCTGCGCTGCATTTCGGACGAGGCGGGTGCACGCCTGCCGCCGGCAATCGCCGTGGCCATGCGGCCGGACGGAGGGCTGGCGCTGGGTGCGGTGCTCGGCTCCATCCTGGCTCAGCCGGGGCAACTACCGGCTCTGCTTGGCAGCGTCAGGGGCTTCGCGCGCGCCTACGCTGCACTCAGGGCCGGCGCGCGGGCAGCCGGCCCGCGCCTGGCTTTCGATCTGCGCTGATCAGGCCGCGCGCGTCGCCCGGCGGAAGCCTTCGGGATCCTCGACCTTGATCCGCTCCATCGCCGTCTCGACCTGCCCGGCATGGACATCGACAGCCGGCCGCTGGTTCGACAGGTCGATGTCGGGTGCCATCGGACCTTCTGTGCGAACCCCGCGCATGCCTACCTTGAGGAACTCCAGCGGCCGCTTCATCGAATCGCGCGCCGCGGTGCCCTCGAAGCCGCAATGGACCATGCAGTTGGCACACTTCTCGTACTTGCCGACGCCGTAGTCTTCCCAGTCGGTGCCTTCCATCAGTTCGGCGAAAGTAGGAACATAGCCCTCGCCGACCAGATAACAGGGCTTCTGCCAGCCGAAGACCGTGCGCAGCGGCATCGACCAGGGCGTGCATTCGTAGCTGCGGTTGCCGGCGAGAAAATCGAGGAACAGCGGCGAATTGGTGAACATCCAGGACTTGCTGCCGGCCTTCTTGCGCTGCTTCCCTTCGCGGAACAGGTCGCGGAACATCGTCTTGGTCCGCTCGCGGTTGAGGAAATGCTCCTGGTCGGGCGCGCGTTCATAGGCATAGCCAGGCGAGATCGTCGTCTCGACGCCTCGCGCCGCCATGACGTCGAGGAAATCGGCAAGCCGCGCCGGATCGGCATCGTTGAACACGGTGCAGTTGATCTGGACGCGGAAGCCCTTTTCCAGCGCCAGGTCGATCGCTTCGAGCGCGGTGTCGTAGACCCCGTCCTGGCAGACCGACTTGTCATGCATCTGCTGGTCGCCATCGAGATGGATAGACCAGGTGAAGAAGGGCGATGGCTTGTAGTCGCCGATCTTCTTTTTCAGCAGCAGGGCGTTGGTGCAGAGGATGACGAACTTCTTGCGCGCGATATAGCCCTCGACGATCCGGGGCATGTCACGGTGCAGCAGCGGCTCGCCGCCAGCAATCGACACGGCCGGCGCGCCGCATTCCTCGATCGCCGCCATGCACTCGTCGAAAGACAGGCGCCGATTGAGGATCGCATCGGGATAGTCGATCTTGCCGCAGCCCTTGCAGGCCAGATTGCAGCGTAGCAACGGCTCGAGCATCAGCACGAGCGGATAACGGCCGCCCTTGATCTGGTTCTTGATGGCATGGGCGGCGATGCGCAGCACCGGCTGGATGGGAAGTGTCATGAATGGGGGTCCTTACCGGCTCGCCGCCTGCTTGAGAGCGGGCGTGCGCAGCGATCGCGGCAGACCGAAGGATACGTTTTCCTCGATTCCCGCCATTTGCGAAACTGCGATATCGCGGATTTCCGCGATCCTTTCGATCAGGCCGGTGACCAGCTCCTCCGGCGCCGAAGCACCTGCGGTGATCCCGACCGTGGCGACGCCGTCGAGCCAGGCCGTGTCCAGTTCGCTCGCATCGTTCAAGAGATGTGCAGGCACGCCATATTCTTCGGCCAATTCGCGCAACCGGTTCGAATTGGAGCTATTGCGCGCTCCGACGACGAGGATGAGGTCACTTTCAACGGATAGATCGCGCACCGCGTTTTGCCGGTTCTGCGTGGCATAGCAGATGTCGGAAACGTCGGGCCCGACGACATCGCTGAAACGCCGATGCAGTGCGTCGATGACTTCGCGGGTGTCGTCGACGCTAAGTGTCGTCTGCGTCAGATAAGCAATCTTCATGGCGGGATCGAGCGCCAGTTCCTCGACGTCCTTCGGCGTGGAGACGAGATGCACTGGTGCATCGATCTGGCCGATCGTACCCAGCACTTCAGCATGGCCGGCATGACCGATCAGCACGATCGTGCGGCCCGCCGCGACGAAACGCCGGCCGTGGAGATGGACCTTGGTGACCAGCGGGCAGGTCGCGTCGAACACCGGTAGCCTGCGACTTTCTGCCTCGGCCTCGATCGAACGGGCCACGCCATGCGCGCTGAATACGGTGTTCGCCCCGTCCGGGATTTCCGCCAGTTCCTCGACGAAGACAGCGCCCTGCTCCCGCAACTTGCTGACGACGTGCGGATTGTGGACGATCTCGTGGCGCACATAGACGGGCGAGCCGTCGCGTTCGAGAAGGCGTTCGACGATTTCTATGGCGCGATGCACGCCAGCGCAGAAGCCCCGAGGCGCTGCCAGTAGGACCTTGAGTTTGGGTTTGCCGTCTTCGATCATAGAGATATCCGCAGTCCCGCCCGATTAGTGGTCCCGTCATTCCCAGGCGACTATATATAGGCGCGACACCTGAGACTTGACCAGAGGCTAAGCCAGACGCTTTTCAAGGGCAAACCAATCTGTTGCACCGTTCAGCGGAGTTAAATTTGGTTCACCTTAGGGACAGCTTCCCATCATCAGAGGTAACGCATGAGCAGGATGAATTGGCTTGGCCTGGCCCTCGGCACCGTCGCGGCAATCACGGCTCCGGCGGCGCTGGCGCAAACCTCCGATCCCGCCGGCGGCACGGTGCAGACCCTGCATAACGGGCTTTTGTCGATAATGCATGCCGGCGCCTCGGCCGGGCAGCAAGGCCGTGCACGCCAGATCGGACCGGTGATCGACCGGACTTTCGATATTCCCCAGATGACCCGCCTCGCGGTCGGGCCGAGCTGGAATAACATTGCCCCCGCCGATCAGTCGGCCCTCGTCACCGCCTTCCGCTCGTTGACGGTCGCGCAGTACGCCAAGAATTTCGACGGCTTCTCGGGCGAGCGCTTCACAATGGCGCCTCAGGTCGAGACGCGCGGCGGCGACAAGCTGGTGCGTACGACGCTGGTCGTGCCGAACGGAAGTCCGGAATCGCTGGGCTACCGCCTGCGCCAGTCGGGCGGCCAGTGGAAGATCATCGATGTCTATTATCGCAATTCGATCAGCCAGTTGGCGACCCGCCGCGCCGATTTCGCCCGGGTGCTCGCCTCAGGCGGCGCCAAGGCGCTGATCGCCCACCTCGGCGAACTGGCTGCGAAGCCGCACTAACGGCGCGGCGTGGGTCCGCTCGGTCCCATAAAATAGCGCATGTCGAAGCGGATCACTTCGGCGCGCGCCTGATGCTGAAACACGGCTTCGGCCCATTTCGGCGGACTCATCCGGATCCGGGCATTGCGCGAGAAGCCGACGCCTTCCTTGGGAATGCCGAACAGCCCGCGATCGGTTTCACCGTTGCCGTTCTCGTCATGGAAGGCCTGCACCGCGAAGGAACCCGCCGGCACATTCGCCACCGTGACCGTAGTGACACCGGCCCGCGCCGGCGCCTGCCCATGAAAAGGGCAATTATCCTTGAGGAACCTGTCCTGCGGACAGATGTCGACCACCACCTGCCCGCGGTTGTTGCGCACGTTGCCGACCTCGATCGTCAGCGTACCCGCCGCCTCTGCCAGGGCAATCGCCCCCAGCAGGATACTCAAGCCCGCGCCTCGCTGACCCCGGCGCTGTTGTGGCGCAGGGCTTTCAGCACGGTATCGACGATCTGCGGGGCGTTGAGGCCGGCGGCGTCGTACTGCTTGTCGGGCGCGTCGTGGTCCTGGAAGAGGTCGGGCAGGCGCATCGTGCGGATCTTGAGGCCGCCATGGGCGCTGTCGGGGTCGGTCAGGCCCTCGTCGCTGGCCATGGTCAGGACATGGGCGCCGAGCCCGCCGACCGCGCCTTCCTCGACCGTGACGACGACCTCGTGCGTCGTGATCAGCTTGCGGATCAGGTCCTCGTCGAGCGGCTTGGCGAAGCGCAGGTCGGCGACCGTGGTCGACAGCCCCTTGGCGTCGAGCTGGTCGGCCGCCTTGAGCGCTTCGGCCAGCCGCGTGCCCAGCGAGAGCAGCGCGATCTTGTTGCCCCCCTTGTCATTGCCGCGCACGATCCGCCCCTTGCCGATCTCGAGCCGCTCGGGAACCTCGGGCAGCGGCACGCCGACGCCGTTGCCGCGCGGATAGCGGAAGGCGATCGGGCCCGCGTCATGCATGGCCGCGGTATGCGTCATGTGGACCAGCTCGGCCTCGTCGGCCGCGGCCATGACGACCATGTTGGGCAGGGTCGCGAGGTAAGTGACGTCGAACGAGCCCGCATGAGTGGCGCCGTCGGCACCGACGAGGCCCGCCCGGTCGATGGCGAAGCGCACCGGCAGGTTCTGGATCGCGACGTCGTGGACCACCTGATCGTAGGCGCGCTGCAGGAAGGTCGAATAGATCGCGCAGAACGGGCGCATGCCCTGGGCGGCGAGGCCCGCGGCGAAAGTCACCGCGTGCTGCTCGGCGATGCCGACGTCGAAGCTGCGGTCGGGGAAGGCCTCGCCGAACTTGTCGAGCCCGGTGCCCGAGGGCATCGCCGCGGTGATCGCGCAGACCGTGCTGTCGCGCGTCGCCTCGGCGATCAGCGCTTTCGCGAAGACGTTGGTATAGCTCGGCGGACCGGCGGCGCCCTTGGCCTGCTCGCCGGTGACGACGTTGAACTTCTGCACGCCGTGGTACTTGTCGGCGCTCTGCTCGGCCGGGGCGTAGCCCTTGCCCTTCTGCGTGACCACATGGATCAGGCACGGACCCTCGGCGGCGTCGCGCACGTTCTCGAGCACCGGGATCAGCTGGTCGAGGTTGTGACCGTCGATCGGGCCGACGTAGTAGAAGCCCAGCTCCTCGAAGAAGGTGCCGCCCATCGCCATGCCGCGGGCGAACTCGTCGGTCTTCTTGGCGGCGCGGTGCAGCGGCTCGGGCAGCCGGCGCGAGACGCGCCGCGCGAGATCGCGGATGCCGAGGAACTGGCGCGAGGAGACCAGCCTGGCGAGATAGGCCGAGAGCCCGCCGACCGGCGGCGCGATCGACATGTCATTGTCGTTGAGGATCACGACGAGGCGGCCCCCCGCCTGCTTGGCGTTGTTCATCGCCTCGTAGGCCATGCCCGCGCTCATCGAGCCGTCGCCGATCACCGCGATGCCGCGGCCCGGCGTGCCCGCCAGCTTGTTGGCCACGGCAAAGCCCAGCGCGGCCGAGATCGAGGTAGAACTGTGCGCCGCGCCGAACGGGTCGTACTCGCTCTCGCTGCGCTTGGTGAAGCCCGAGAGCCCGCCGCCCTGGCGCAGCGTACGGATGCGGTCGCGGCGGCCCGTGATGATCTTGTGCGGATAGGCCTGGTGACCGACGTCCCAGACGAGACGGTCGGCCGGCGTATCGAACACATAATGGATCGCCACGGTCAGCTCGACCACGCCGAGACCCGAGCCCAGGTGCCCGCCGGTCTGCCCGACGGCAGCAATCGTCTCGCTGCGAAGCTCGTCGGCCAGCTGGCGCAGCCGCTCCGGCGGAAGCTTGCGCAGGTCGTCCGGACTATCGATCGTATCGAGCAACGGGGTGGCCGGTTCGGCAGTCATTGTGACCTCTTAAACTCCCGACCGCTGCTATCGGTCAAGTGAAGTGAGGAAGCAGTCGCCCGAATACAGGTACTTAAGGGCGGTTCCGCCATCCCACAAGCCGCAACGCGAGCCGAATCATCTTCGGGACGAAGCGCGGACGCACCAGTCGATCGTCATAAACGCCCAACCTCCGATCATTTTCCGCCAGGCATATCTTCGCCAGTTCGGTGAAGGTTACCTCGACTCCCAGTTCCTTCGAACCGTTGAGGGTGAAATTGGTGTCCTCGCCTTTCGGGTTGGCGCCCATGCCTTTAGCGAAGCTCATGCGTTCGGCGATGAGAAACAGCCAGACCGCGAGCACCTTGAGCTCGAAATAGGGCCGCCGCCACCAGGGCATGTTGCGCCGCCACCAGGCGACCCAGTTGACGAAGAACAGGATATGGCGCCCTTCCTCGCGCATGACCGGATCGAACGTGTCGACCAGCTCCTGCGGAAAGAAGCCCGGATCGGCCGCCAGCTTGAACAAGCCGAAACCGAAGAAACTGTCGATGCATTCCGAGTAGCCGGTGACCATGAAGGCCCACTCGGCATCGCGGGGCGGCTTCAAGTCCTCCGCAGGCGGGATCGCGATACCATAGGCCTCGACCAGATTTGCAAGCACGATCTTGTGACGGGATTCCTCGAAGGCATCCATCTCTACCGCGGACCGGAGCAACGGATGACCGATCAACTTGGCGTAGGTACGCACATTCAATCCCGCGCGTTCCTCGACGGCCACCGCCACATCCCAGATCGGCAGCGACTTGATCTTGCCTTCCGTGTCCGGATCGAGCTTTGGCCAATCAAGAAGCGCCGGGCGATAAGGGTCATGAGTGTCGAGCAGCGTCCGGCACATCAGCGTGAGATGCGCCTCGCTGCCGAGTTGGACGTAACCTCTCGGCAGGGGTTCCGTCGCATCGTATTCGCCCCAAGGCGCGGTTATGCTCATCGTTTCTCTTAGCCAAATCAGCAACCCGCCTAACCATACCCTGGTTTAGCGGCGTGGCTAGACCGAACTGATTCAGACGAACAACGCTTCCACCTCCACCTTGCGGATCTTGCCCGAAGGCGTGAGCGGGAAACTCTCGACGAAGCGCCAGCGGCGCGGGACCTTGAAATGGGCTATCCGCTCTGCGGCGTGGGCCTCCAGCTCGTCGGGCTCGATTGCGGACAGGCCTTCGCGGAGCTGGACCGCGGCGCCGACGATCTGCCCCCAGCGCGTGTCCGGCACCGCCACCACGGCCACTGCTTGGACATCCGGGTGGGCCAGCAGGCAATCCTCGACTTCGGCCGGATAGATGTTCTCGCCGCCGCGGATGATGACGTCACGTGACCGCCCATGAACCCGGATGTAGCCTTCGGCGTCGAGCGAGGCGAGATCGCCGGTATGCAGGAAACCGTCGGCATCGATCGTCGCCGCGGTCGCCTCGGGCATACGGAAATAGCCGTCCATCACCACCGGGCCGCGCACGCAGATCTCGCCGACTTCCCCGACCTGCAAGGTCCGGCCGTCCCGATCGCAGATCTTGACTTGGGTGTGGGCGATCGGCCGGCCGACCCTCTCGGCCGCCAGCACGGGAGCCTCGCCCGGCAGCGTCGAGCTGATCATCGGGCATTCCGACTGGGCGAAAGCGACGATGACGGTGACGCCGTCCTCGAGCAGCCGCTCGATCAGCGGCCGCGGCACTTGCGCCCCGCCCGAGCCGACCGAGCGCAGGTCTCGCGCCGCCGCGGCCCAGCCCGGCTGATCGAGTAGCGCGTAGATCATCGTCGGCACGCCGCCGATCCGGGTCGCGCCGCACAAATGCATCAGCCGGACGAATTGCGCCGGATCGAAGCGGTTCATCACCACGTAGCAGGCGCCCACGGTCATGCAGCCGAGCACCAGGCTGATCGCGCCGCCCATGTGGTTGAGCGGCACCGGGTTGATCCAGACGTCGGTCTCGTCGGCGTCGGCGGCGACCGCGCGCAGCCAGGCGCCGTTCAGCGCGACGCGGTGCGACATCGCCGCGCCCTTGGCCTTGCCGGTGGTGCCCGAGGTGAACTGGATGAGGAACAGGTCGGACGCCTTTACCGGGGGCACGGCACCGCGCGCGCCGTGGCGATCAGGCTGCGCAGGTCCTCGAGCGGAAAGACCCGATCGTCTCCCATGATCGCCGTCCCCCGCCCTATCAGCGGCTCGCCGCGCGTGTCGAAGCCGGCGAGCAGCAGCGCGGGATCGGTCAGGTCGCGCGCGTGGCGGCATTCGAAATCGGTCCAGGCCGGGTTCCATGAGGCGATCGCCATGCCCGCCAGGGCGCAGCCATATTCGATGAGGATCCACTCGACCGAATTGCGCGACCAGACCGCGATGCGCGATTGCGGCGGCGCGTGGGCGAGCAGCCAGGCGGCAACCTGCTCGGCCTGGGCCAGCAGTTCGGCATAGGTCATCGAGCCGATGCCGTCGCCTTCGGGCCAGGCGAGTGCCCGGCGGTTCGGAAACAGCGTCGTGGTCCGCCGCAGAGTGTCGCCGACGGTACCGACGAGCAGGTCGGTGGAGGCATCGGGCGACCAGTGCGCCAATGGCAATTGATCCATCATTGGTTCTGCACCTTGGCGACCACTTCCTCGCCGAACCACTCGACCAGTTCGACATAGGCGCCCCGGCTCGGATGAGCGATGTTGACTGTCGCCCAGGTAACGCCCGCCGCGCGCAGGCCATCGAGCGCGGCGAGGAAGCGCTCGGCAGTCTCGGCGTTCGGCGCCTTGATCCGCATCCGCGGTCCCAGGACGATATCGAATGTATCCGCCTTGCCCAGCCCGGCGCGCTTGTCGCGGAGCCGGTCTATCAGTTCGGCCAGATGTGCATCGGACTGCACGCCGCTCTCGGCGTTGATCTTGCTCATGCCGGGCGTCGCGTAGAACGGGCACCAGCCGTCGCCCCACCGCGCGGCGCGGTCGAGCGCCTTGCCGCTCGATCCGCCCACCCAGATCGGCGGCGCGGGATCGGGAACGGGCCGCGCTTCGTTGCCCGGTTCGACGATCTCGCCCGCCCAGACCCGGCGGATCGTCCGCAACGCCTCGTCCGCAAGCACGCCGCGCTGACGAAAATCGACACCGAGCGCATCGAACTCGGCCTTCTGGTAACCCACGCCGACGCCCAGGATCAGCCGCCCGCCCGAGAGCACCTGGACCGTGGCCGCGCCCTTGGCCGTGACCAGCGGGCTGCGATAGCCGAGCACGACGATGTTGGTGTGGAGCATCAGCCGCCTGCTCGCCGCCGCGACGAAAGCGAGCCCGGCGAAGGGATCGAGCGCATCATGCCCGAAGCCGCCGCTCAGCCATTGCGCGTCGGGCGCGGGGTGATCGGTGATGAAGCAGGCGTCGATCCGCGCTTTTTCCAGCGCACCCGCCATCTCGGCGATCGCCGGCATGGACTGGAATTCGCCCGCCGGATCGACGACGCCCAGCGGTAGTTCCGCGGTGAATTTCATGCCCCGCCCCTCAAGCGTAATATCTCTGGAAGAACTCGCGGTAGGCCAGGATCGGGCCGTCGCCTTTCACAAGAATGGGGTTCGACAGGTACTTCTTGTGCTTCCAGATGCGGATGTCCTGTTCGAGCTGGCGCCAGGTCTCACGGATCAGCGCCCGGGTGACGTTGACCTTGCGCTCCTCCAGCACGGCCGGAACGAAGTACTGGTGCCGCAGCAGCGTGTGCCCGCGGTCGATCGGCGTGTGCATCTGCATCAGCAGCATTTCGGTGATACCGTGGAAGCGGGTGAAGGAAACCCCGGGCCCCGGCGCACGCACGGTGATCTTGCCGTCGATGTCGCCGCGCGGCGTGGGCATTCTGGTCGAGACCGAGCTGTAGCGCGTATAACCGTCGATCTTGAGCTCGGGCACCGGAGGGCTCCTGGTGCCGTGCAGCGCGGCGAAGTGGGCGATGTCGGCGCCGTTCTCGGTCAACTCCTGCACGGGGATGTCGACCACCCAGTCGCGGTACTCGTCGGCGACCCAGCCCTCGTCGCCGATCTCGGTGACCGGCGAGAGCTCCCACAGCGGCACGGCCTTGTGCGGGTGCCACCAAACGAAGACCATGCCCATGTCTTCGTAGACCGGCCAGGCGCGGTCGCAGGCGCGGGCCAGCTTCGGCGGTATCTTGGGCGAATAGGGGATCGCGGTGACGCGCCCGTCGCCGGCATATTGCCAATGATGAAACGGGCACTGCAGGTCGTTGCCCACCACCTTGCTGTCATAACCGAGGTGTGCGCCGAGATGCGGGCAATAGGCATCGAGCACGCGCGCCGCGCCGTCCTCGCCGCGCCAGAGCACGAATTCGGTATCGATCAGTTCGAGCGGCTTGACCGCGCCGGGGCCGAGTTCTTCTGACCGGGCGACCGCAAACCACCCGAACGGAAGCGGCAGGTCATAGCGCTTGGCCGAAGATGCCTTGTCCATCGCTGCTCTCCATGGGCCGGTGGCCGACTTCCGAGCAGCAATCTAAAATGCAAATTCGAAGTTGCAATTCATTGTGCGAGGACAGACTGGGCGCCGCTCAGGAGCCCCGCCCCGCGCCTGACGATGCCGATCAGGCCGCTTCCGCCACGGCAGCAGCGGAAGCCATATCGACCGGCTGCACGATCAGCGTGACGCGATCGTGGCCCACCGCAAGATCGAGCACCTCGCCCGCGCGGACCTGGATCGGCTTGGGGAAATGGTGGAGTATCTGCAGCCAGCCGCCGTCGGAATAGCCGTCGGGGTGATTATCGAAGGCAATGCCCTCGGCGAGGTCGATGTGCATCCACTGGACGATGCCGGTCGCGACGCCGTCTTCGAGGACGGGAACGCTGATGTGCTGCAGGTCGCTCTCGTGGCGCTTCCGGGTCAGGTCGACGCGGACCAGTTCGATATCGGCGGACAGGCGCCGCCAGTCGGTCATCGTGCCGTGGATCGGCAGTTTCATCGCAGCGAAATCGCCGAAGCTCGACAGATCGAAGCCCGACACCTGGTCGACGAAGACATAATCGTTGAGCACGTTGCTCTCGACCAGGCAGCCGATTGCGCTCGCCGCACGCGGGATGACCACGGCATCGTCCTTGAGCAGGCGTGCATGGGCATCCTCGAAGGTGTCGAGGACGTTCTCGGTCAGCAGGTCGCTCGACAGGATTTCCGATACCAGGATGTCGGCCGGAGCATCGAGTTCTGCACCGACCGCAAGACCCGTGGACAGTTTGCCGAAGATCCGGATCTGGTCGGCGTAGCCATTCTGGGCAACGATCCGCCGCGCCATGTCGGCGATGATCGGAACGGCTTCGCAAGCCACGACCGACCCGGCGCCGGCCCGCGCCGCCATCATCGACAGCAGGCCGCTGCCGGTGCCGATATCGAGGACCGTGGCGTCCGGACCGACGCTGGCGATCGCCGCCTTGATTGCCGCCTCGAAAGCGTCGTTGCGCCGCCGGTCGTTCATCATCGGGATGTGCCAGAAAGGCACCTGCTCCGCGCACATCCTGCGCATCTGGTGACGGAGTTCCACGTTGTCCGGCTGCAGAGCCAATGCGCGCCGCCATTCGCCGAGCGCTTCCAGCGACCGGCCTTCGCGGGCGAGCATCACAGCGTAGTTGTTCGCCGCAATCGCGTTTTCAGGGTCTGAGCGACAGGCTCTCTCGAGACAGGCCACCGCTTCGTCCGACCGGCCCAGGCGTTCGAGGAGCAGGCTTTTCTCGTGCAGCGCAATCGGATGATCGGCAACGATCGCCAGCAAGGCGTTCCATTGCGCAATGGCTTCGTCCAGCGCGCCGCGTTGAGCGATGATCCCGGCAAGAATGGGCAGGACGTCGACCACGCGATAGCCGAGCTCGATCACCAGTCGATAACGCGCCTCGGCCTCTGCGAAATTTCCGTCGGCCTGAAGCTTCAGCGCCCCGTGCAGATGATTTCGCGCGACCGTAACCTCGTTCGAATTGCTCAACACATTGAAACCCTTTGCGACGAGATCTGGCGGCCCTTTCCGAACTTTATTGAGGGATATGGTTTACAACTCGTAAACGCCCGGCCGTAAACGGCTGGTACCGGTGCTGGAGGCGCGACCGCTTTTTAAAGGCGACTTGGAGCCTGCCCCGCGCCTAGAACGTTTAGACCATCCCCAGCAGCTTGGCGGGTCTGCCCAAACGTGAATTCCGAAAGCTCCAAGGTCCTGATCATCGCGCTGGCAGCCAATGTCGGCATCGCCGCGGCCAAGTTCGTCGCCGCGGCGGTCACCGGGTCCTCGGCGATGCTCACCGAGGGCGTGCACAGCCTGGTCGACAGCGCCAACCAGCTGCTCCTGATGTACGGTCAGAAGCGCGCCGCCAAGCCGGCCGACGCGATGCATCCGGGCGGCTATGGGCGCGAGCTCTACTTCTGGAGCTTCGTCGTCGCGCTGCTCGTCTTCGCGCTCGGCGCCGGGGTCTCGGTCTACGAAGGGATCATGCACCTGCTCGAGCCCGAACCGGCGGTCTCGCCGCTGGTGGCCTATGCGGTGCTGGCCATCGCCTTCGCGCTCGAGGGCGGCTCGACCGTGGCCGCCTTCCGCGAGTTCAACGCCGCCCGGCGCGGCGCCTCGTGGTGGCAGGCGCTGACCGGGACCAAGGACGCGACGACGGTGATCGTGCTGCTGGAGAACGGCGCCGCGATGATCGGCATCGTCTTCGCCGCGATCGGCCTGGGCCTGTCGCAGCTCACGGGCGACCCGCGCTTCGACGGCGCGGCCTCGATCCTGATCGGCCTGCTGCTCGCCGCCGTCGCGATCTTCCTGGCGCGCGAGGCCAAGGGCCTGCTGATCGGCGAGGCAGCCGATCCGGCTCTCGTCGCGGGCATTCGCCGCGCCGTCGGGCGCGAAGGCATCATGGGCATCGGCGAGATCATCACGATCCACAATTCGCCCAACCAGATCGTCGCCGCGGTCAACGTCGATTTCGACAACAGCCTGACCGCCGGCGACGTCGAACGCATCATCGGCGAGATCGAGCGCGAGTTGCAGGCGGAATTTCCCAGCCTCTATCGCGTCTATGTGCGCCCGCACGAGGACGCCGGGCTGAAGTTCGGCGCCGGCAGGGGGATCGCCGTCAGCGCCGACGCTTCCTGACCCGACACTCGGCGGCGAGCACAGCGATGATCGCGGCGGGATCGGCCGGCTTCGCGATCACCGGGACTTTGCTATAGGCCGGCGGGATCAGCTTGGCCTCGTAGCCCGAGGTGAAGACGAATGGCGTGTTCCGAGCGAGCAGCGCATCGGCGACCGGGAAGCAAGATTCCGAACCCAAGCCGATGTCCAGCACCGCGGCGTCCGGCCAGCGGATGTCGATGAGATCGAGCGCGCGCGCGACCTGTCCGGCCGGGCCGATGACATAGGCCCCCGCCGCCTCGATATCCTCGGCAAGCGCCATGGCGATCAACTGCTCGTCTTCGACCACGAGAACGTGAAGTCCTGCGAGCACCCGCTGCGTGTCCGTTGCCACCTTAGCCCCACACTGATTTGAAGCCGCGGGTCTAGGCGCGGCAACCTTCGGCCTCGCCAACATTTGTTATAGTCCGCGCGATGGAACGGCCGACAAGTGTCGGCGTTGTTCCCTGCATCGTAACGGGCGACGAGGTTGACGATGCCGCACTTCTATTTCGATCTCTACAACGGCCATGGGCCTGTTCCCGACGACGAGGGTAGCGATCTGGCGGACCAGGCCGCGGCGCGGACCATGGCCCTCGATTCTGATCCGTTCGATGGTTTCCGAGGATGTCGGCAACGGCATCATCGACCTCACCGGACGGATCGAGGTGAAGGACCAGAACCGCACTCTGCTACTCTGCGTGACTTACCTGGAAGCCTTCCAGGTCCGCATGCCTCTCGACGCGCAGAAACACGGCGAATGATCGAGAAGCTGCTACTCAGGCTCCGCGCGCGGCACGATCTGTCCCCGGAAGAAGAGATCGCACTGCGCGAGACCCTGGTCGGGCCCGAGGACATCCCCGCCCAGAAAACCGTGGTGCGGCGCGGCGAGCGGCTCAACCGGTCGATCCTGCTGCTCGACGGCCTGATGTGCCGCTACAAGGACCTGCGCAACGGCCGCCGGCAGATCACCGCGCTGCATATACCCGGCGATTTCCTCGATCTCCACGGCTATACGCTGAAATACCTCGATCACGATCTGATGGCGATCGCGCCCAGCCGGGTGGCCTATGCGCCGCACGACCGGATCGACCGCATCACCGAGCAGTTCCCGCGCCTGACGCGGCTGTTCTGGTTCTCGACCAACCTCGACGCGGCAATGCACCGCGAATGGGAGCTGTCGCTCGGTCAACGCCTCGGCTCGCAGCGTGCGGCCCACTTGCTCTGCGAGTTGCATGTGCGGTTCGACATGGTCGGGATGACGCAGGACAAGGCCTTCGACCTGCCGATGAACCAGAGCGAGTTCGGCGAATGCCTCGGCCTTACCGTGGTCCATACCAACCGCGTCCTGCGCGAACTGCGCCAGCGCGGCCTTGCGGAATTCGCCAAGGGCCACGTCCGGATCCTCGATCTCGCCGGCCTCAGGGCCTTCGCCGAGTTCGATCCCGGCTACCTCTACCTCGAAAAGACGATAATCTAGGGAAAAGCCCGGCCACGGCACGCCAAAGTTGATGTGCCGCGGCGAACTTGGCATAGGCCGCGGCCATGCACGACATCCGCCTCATCCGCGAAAATCCCGAAGCTTTCGACGCCGGCCTCGCCCGCCGCGGGCTCGAGCCCTTGGCGCAGGCGCTGCTCGCGCTCGACGCGCAGCGCCGCGCCGTGGCGACGCGGATGCAGGAAGCGCAAAACCGGCGCAACGAGGCCTCGAAGGCGATCGGCGCGGCCAAGGCGCAGAAGCGCGACGAAGAAGCCGCCGCGCTGATGACCGAAGTCGCCGAGCTCAAGCAGACCCTGCCCGCGCTCGAAGAGGAAGAACGCGCGCTCGACGCTCGCCAGCGCGACGAACTGTCGCGTCTGCCGCAGATCCCCGTGGCCGAAGTCCCCGATGGTGAGGACGAGGCTGGCAACGTCGAAGTCTCGCGCTGGGGCACGCTGCGCAGCTTCGATTTCGCGCCCAAGGAGCACGCCGACCTCGGCCCCGCGCTCGGCCTCGACTTCGAGACCGGCGCGGCGATCTCGGGCGCGCGGTTCACGTTCTTGCGCGGCCAGATGGCGCGGCTTGCCCGCGCGCTCGGCCAGTTCATGCTCGACCGGCAGACCGCCGACCACGGCTACACCGAATGCGCGCCGCCGCTGCTGGTGCGCGACGAGGCCGTGTTCGGCACGGGCCAGTTGCCCAAGTTCGAGGAAGACCTGTTCAGGACCACCGATGGCCGCTGGCTGATCCCCACCGCCGAGGTCAGCCTGACCAACTCCGTCCGCGAGCAGATCCTGCCCGAAACCGCGCTGCCGCTACGTATGACCGCGCTCACGCCCTGCTTCCGCTCCGAAGCCGGCTCCGCGGGCAAGGACACGCGCGGCTACATCCGCCAGCACCAGTTCGACAAGGTCGAACTCGTTGCCGTCTGCCGGCCCGAGGAGTCCGAGGCTGAGCACGAGAAGATGGCGACAGCCGCAGAATCGATCCTCCAGGCGCTCGAACTTCCCTATCGCAAGATGCTGCTCTGCGCCGGCGACATGGGCTTCACCGCGAAGAAGACCTTCGATCTCGAAGTCTGGCTGCCCGGCCAGAACGCCTACCGCGAGATTTCCTCGATCTCGAACTGCGGCGATTTCCAGGCGCGGCGGATGAACGCGCGCTATCGGCCGGAGGCCGGCGCCGATGGAAAAAAGGGGGGCACCGAGTTCGTCCACACGCTCAACGGCTCGGGCCTCGCGGTCGGCCGCACGCTGGTCGCGGTGCTGGAGAACTACCAGCAGGCCGACGGCTCGGTTGACGTGCCCGCGGCACTGCAGCCCTACATGGGCGGCCTCGAGCGGCTGACGCCGGGGGGATAAATAGCCCGCTGCACGCAAAAGCATTTCCTACCCGTCGGGCCCATGGCACTGTTCGGCAGGCAGGAGATTGCGAAGGAAAAAAGAAATTCCCCCACGGGCGCAATCTGTAACCTGGCCGTTATAGTTTAGCGTTCTTAATGACTTACATCGACCAAGCAGGGTGACAGGGTGTAACTTGTGTAACCCTGCCGGATGATCCGAGAGCTGAAAAACCATGCGCATCCTGCTGACCAACGACGACGGCATCCACGCCCCCGGCCTCGAAGTGCTCGAGCGCATCGCGTCGCGGCTGTCGGACGATATCTGGATCTGCGCGCCCTCCGAAGAGCAGTCGGGCGCCGGCCATTCGCTCACTCTCACCCGCCCCGTGCGCCTAAGGCAGCACGATGCGCGGCGCTTCTCGGTCGCCGGCACGCCGACCGATTCCGTCACGATGGCGCTCAAGAAGATCATGCCCGAACCGCCCGACCTGATCCTTTCGGGGGTCAACCGCGGCGCCAACCTCGGCGACGACGTGACCTATTCGGGCACCGTCTCCGCCGCTTTCGAAGGCGCGCTGGCTGGCATCCGCTCGATCGCGCTGAGCCAGGTCTATACCAAGGAAGGCCTCGGCGAGAACGTGCCGTTCGAAGCCGCCGAGCACTGGGGTGAGGCCGTGCTGCGCCCGCTACTCGACCTGCCTTTCGCCGAGCGCACCCTGGTCAACGTCAATTTCCCGCCGCTCGCCGCCGATGCGGTCAAGGGCATCCGCGTCGTGCGCCAGGGCTTCCACGACTATGCCCGTGGCTCGGTGGTCGAGAGCACCGATCCGCGCGGCTTCCCCTATTACTGGTTCGGCCTGCACGGCATCGAGCACACGCCGGGCCACGAGACCGACCTCGAGGCGATCGCCGACGGCTATGTCGCGGTAACGCCGCTCCAGCTCGATTTCACCCATGCGGCCTCGCTCAGGTCGCTGGCGGCGCGCTACCAGTGAGGAAGGCGGCACTCCTGCCGGCGCTTGCGCTGCTGCTGGTCGCGGCGGCACCCAAGAAGACCGCAGAAACGCCGCTCGATCAGGAGATCGAGCACACCGTACTGGCCGGCGAGACGCTGGCGGGCATCGCCAACCGGACGAAAGTGCCGCGGATTTTGATCATCGAGGCGAACGGACTGAAGGCACCCTATGCCGTGCGCACCGGCCAGAAGCTCAAGATCCCGCGCACCGGCCGCTATACGGTGGTTCGCGGCGATACCGGTTTCTCGATCGCCTATCGCAACGGCGTGTCCTGGCGCGATATCGCCGTCGCCAACGGGATCGATCCCGAGAAGCCGGTGCGCCCGGGCCAGCAACTGCTGATCCCGACGATAATCGCCGTGCCGGACACGATCCCCGCGACGCCTGCCTCTGCGCCATCGATCCGCCTCGCCTGGCCGCTTGTCGGCGAAGTCCGCCGCGGCTTCACGCCGCGCAGCTCGGCCGACTTCCACGACGGGCTCGACATCAAGGGAGCCGAGGGCGCGGCCGTACGCGCCGCCGCCGCGGGCAAGGTCGCCTTCGCCGGTGCCGAGCCACGCCAGTTCGGCAACCTCGTGGTGATCGAGCACGGCGACGGCTGGGCCACGGCCTATGCCTTCCTCAGCCGCGTCACCGTAAAGAAGGACGAGGATGTCCGTGCCGGCGAGCGCATCGGCCTCGTCGGCCATACCGGCCTCGCCAAGGGGGCCGAGCTCCATTTCGAGGTCAGGCGCAACAGGCAGCCGGTCGATCCGGCGGAGGAACTGCCGGAGGCGAAATGAAGCGCAAGCGCGAAGCCCCGTTCCAGCCACTGCGCCGTACTACAGGCGTCTCGCTCTGGGCCGACGGGCTCCTCCGCCTCGCCGCCGCCTTCTTCCTCGTCTTCGTCGTCATCATGGTCCACTGGGTCGACCGGACGGGCCTCAAGGACAATTACGACAACCACGTCTCGTTCCTCGACGTGGTCTATTTCACGATGATCTCGATCACCACGACGGGCTTCGGCGACATCGCTCCGGTCTCCGACCGGGCGCGGCTGGTCGAGGCGGTGATCGTCACGCCGATCCGGCTGGCAGTCATCTACATCTTCGTCGGCACGGCCTATAACTTCATCATCAAGCGCAGCTGGGAGAAATGGCGCATGGCGCGCATTCAGGAGCGGCTGACCGACCATATCGTCGCGCTGGGCTTCGGCATCAGCGGGGCACAGGCGGTCCAGGAACTGATCGACCGCGGCACCGATCCCGCCTGCATCGTCGTGCTCGACAAGGATGCGGAGCGACTCAAGGAGGCCGAGGCGCTCGGCTGCAACGTCATCGAGGGCGACGCGACGCGCGACGAACTGCTCGTCGCTGTGCGGATCGACAAGGCCAGGGCTGTGCTCGTCTCGGCCGGGCGCGACGACACCTCGATCCTGATCGTGCTGACCGCGCGGCACCTCGCGCCGAACGTGCCGATCAGCGCCGTCGTCCGCGCCGACGACAACGAACTGCTCGCCCGCCAGGCCGGGGCGGACAACGTCATCAATCCGGTGCGCTTCACCGGCCTGCTGCTCGCCGGCTCGGCCCAGGGCAGCCATATCGCCGACTATCTGTCCGATCTCGCCTCGGTCTCGGGCCGCGTCCAGCTCGTCGAGCGGCAGGCAATGCCGGAGGAAGTCGGCCGGCCGCTAGACCAGTGCGGCAATGGCAAGGCCCTGCGGATCTACCGGGGCGGCGTGGCCATCGGCTTCTGGGAGGCCGGCGCCGCGAAAGTCCAGTCGGGCGACGTCATCGTCGAGATCGTCCCGACCGCGTCCGAGGAGGCCTAACCGAGCGCCCAGAAAGTCGTGCCCATCACCAGGTAGGCAACCAGCCAGAAACCGCAGTCGATCAGCCGATCACGCACCGCCATCCCATGCCGCGCCTGCGACAGCCAGACCGCCGGCATGACGAAAGCGATCGCAAGGCCGCCCGACTGCATGAAGTAGAGCCAGGGCTTGGCATGCAGCGTCTCCGGCCCGATCCGTGCCAGCGAATGGCCGAGCATGGCGGCGGCGATCAGCATGACGATCACGACGACGCCATAGGACTTGGCCGGTCCGCCGCTGCCTTCGAGCAGCGGCCTTCCGGTGCGGAACAACGGCCCATGCCAGACGATTCCGACCGCGACCGCAAGGTTCGCCGCCAGTATTACCGCCACCCAGTTGATTGGCCCCATGTCCGCTCCCATTTGCCCTCGATGCATCACGGTAGCGAAATCATCCCCCCTTCGTGTAGGGGGCGCCGCATATGGCAATTGAACTTCCCGCCCAACCCCGGGTCGGCATGGTCAGTCTCGGCTGTCCCAAGGCCCTGGTCGATTCCGAACGCATCCTCACGCGGCTGCGCGCCGATGGCTATGAGATGAGCCCCGACTATGCCGGCGCCGACGTCGTGCTGGTCAACACCTGCGGCTTTCTCGACTCCGCCAAGGAGGAAAGCCTGGCCGCGATCGGCGAGGCGATTTCCGAGAACGGCCGCGTCATCGTCACCGGCTGCATGGGCAATGAGGCCGAGGCGATCCGCGCCAAGTTCCCCGACGTGCTCGCAGTCACCGGCGCGCATCAATACGAGGCCGTGGTCGAAGCCGTCCACGAAGCGGCGCCTCCGGGACAGGGTCCGTTCGTCGACCTGATCCCGCAGCCGGACATCAAGCTGACGCCGCGCCACTACAGCTATCTGAAGATCTCCGAGGGCTGCAACCACGCCTGCTCGTTCTGCATCATCCCGCAGTTACGCGGAAAGCTCGTCAGCCGCCGGATCGACGCCGTGCTGCGCGAGGCGGAAAAGCTCGTCGCCGCGGGCACCCGTGAACTGCTGGTGATCAGCCAGGACACCTCGGCCTACGGCGTCGACATCAAGCACGAGAGCCGCGACTGGCATGGGGCGCCGGTCCGCGCCCACATGACCGACCTCGCCCGCGAGCTCGGCCAACTCCGCACCGCAGACGGACGGCCGCCCTGGGTGCGGCTGCACTACGTCTACCCCTACCCGCACGTCGATGCGGTGATCCCGCTGATGGCCGAGGGGCTGCTGACGCCCTACCTCGACATCCCGTTCCAGCACGCCAGTCCAAGCGTACTCAAGGCGATGAAGCGCCCGGCCAACGAAGCCAAGGTGCTCGACCGGCTTCGGTCCTGGCGCGAGATCTGTCCCGACATCGCGGTGCGATCGAGCTTCGTCGTCGGCTTCCCCGGTGAGACCGAGGCCGATTTCCAGTACCTGCTCGACTGGCTCGACGAAGCCCAGCTCGACCGCGTCGGCGCATTCCGCTTCGAGCCGGTCGCCGGTGCCTCGGCCAACGACCTGCCTGACGCCGTGCCCGAGGAGGTCAAGGAAGAACGCTACGCCCGAATCATGGCCAAGACCGAGGCGATCAGCGCCGCCAAGCTCGGAGCCAAGGTCGGCCGCGTCCTGCCGGTGATCATCGACGAAGTCGGCGAACCCGACGAGGACGGCGATCTCGGCGCGACCGGCCGCAGCCAGGCCGACGCGCCCGAGATCGACGGCAATGTCTTCCTGCGCAACGTGCCGGAAGGCTTGGCGCAGGGATCGATCGTTGACGTCCTCATCGAGGATGCGGACGCGCACGATCTCTTTGGAGTCATTGCCGAAAACTGAGCCTTGCGGGAGCCTGAACGAGGCCTATCGCCCCAGCGATACCAGTTGCAAAATGTGCAATACCCACGGTAGTTTTCGCATTTGCAGCATGTATCCGATTCGACCATATGGGGCGGGCCTTTCAGGCATCCTCTCCCAATTAAACCTTTCATGGGCTGGTCTTCGGATCGGCCCTTTTTTTGTCCAGGGCCGGCCGACGAGTGCCTTCCTTGCCACGGTTGACCAGAAGTTCGGGCAAAAGTTCGGAATGATTGGGAATTTGGTCATCCGCCCGGGCCCACTATCGACTAGATTTGCAGGCCACCCGATTCGGGAGCTGAGGAGCGCTTAGGGGTGCGTCATCGGTTTGGTGCAAGTACGGCGCTGGTAACGCTTGCCCTGCTGGCCGCTTGCGGCGGCGGCAGCGGTACGAACAGCACCCCCACTCCGACACCCAGCCCTACCCCGCTGGCGACACCCACGCCGGCGCCTGCCCCCACGCCGACACCGACGCCGGCCGCGGTTTTCGATACGACTGAATACCGCCAGTCCAGCGGACCGTCGTTCCATAACGCGATCTCCGCCTGGCAGCGCGGCGCTACCGGGCAAGGCGTGACGATCGGCATCGTCGACAGCGGGATCGACACGACCAATCCCGAATTCGCCGGCCGTATCTCCGCCGCCTCGGCCGACGTCGCCGGCAGCCGCGGCATCCAGCCGGAGGACGACCACGGCACCCAGGTCGCGCTGGTCGCCGCGGCGGCGCGCAACAACAGCGGCGTGATGGGCATCGCCTACCAGGCGACGATCATGGCCCTACGCGCCGACACGCCGGGCACTTGCGCCGATACCGCCAACGACGGCTGCACTTTCAGCCAGACAGCCATGGCCGCCGGAATCGACCGCGCGGTGCAGAACGGCGCCAAGGTCATCAACCTCTCGCTCGGCGGCACCGGCCCCGGCCCCACGCTGCGCGCCGCGATTGGTCGAGCCGCCACGGCCGACGTGGTCGTGGTCGTCGCTGCGGGCAACGACGCCGACGGGACGAACACTTCAGCCGACCCCAACAATCCCGACGGTCTGGCCTCCGGTCTGCGCGCCGCCGGCAACGGCAACGTCATCATCGCCGGGTCGGTCGACAAAACGGGTACCATTTCGAGCTTTACCAATCGCGCCGGAACCGAGGCGAACTGGTACCTAGCCGCGCTCGGCGAGCAAGTCTGCTGCGTCTACGAAAACGGCGCGATCAAGATAACTACCACAAACGGCCAGCAATTCGTCACCGTCGTTTCGGGCACAAGCTTCTCGACGCCGCAAATCGCCGGCGCGGTCGCGCTGCTGCGCCAGGCCTTCCCCAACCTCACCGCCGGCCAAACGGTGGACCTGCTACTTCGCACCGCGCGCGACGCCGGCGCGGCGGGAACCGATCCGACCTATGGCCGCGGCATCCTCGACATCGCCAACGCCTTCGCGCCGCAAGGCACCACGGCGGTCGCGGGCACTTCTACCGTCTTGGCGCTCACCGATAGCACCGGTGCCTTGTCGCCTGCGATGGGCGACGCCGCGCAAAGCGCCTCGCTCGGCACCATCGTGCTCGATTCCTATGGCCGGGCTTACGGCGTCCAGCTCGCCGGCTCGCTGCGCGGCGCGCGCCCGCAGCCCCGGCTTGCCGGCATGCTGATGACGCGCTCGCACGAAGTGACCGCCGGTTCGTCCGAGCTGACGCTCGCGTTCTCGGTTGCCGGCAACGGCCGCCCCGTGTTGCCCATGTCGCTGCGCCTGTCGCGCGATGATGCGGACAGTGCCCGCGTGCTCGCCGGGCGGGTGATCGCGCAACTCACCCCCGACATGCGCCTGGGCTTCGCCTTTGCCGAGAATTCCGACGGCATCGCCGCCTCGCTGCGCGGCAGCAACCGCCCTGCCTTCCTCGTCGCCGGTTCGCCGCTCAACGACACGGGCTTCACCCGCGAGGCGCCGCTGTCGGTCGGCCTGCGCCGCCAGCTTGGCCCCTGGGGGCTGACCGTCAGCGCCGAGCACGGCCGGGTCCGCGACGACACACCGCGCCCGGCCGGCAGCACCCTGCGCGACCGGCCCGACCTCGGTGTCACCGATCGCTTCGGCCTGCAGCTCGACCGGCGGCTCGGCAATCTCTCGCTCGCGCTAGGCGCCAGCTGGCTGCACGAGCGCGACACCGTGCTCGGCGCGCGCTTCAACCCCGCGCTGGTGCCCGATGGGGCCAACAGCCTGTTCCTCGATCTCGACGCAGCCTGGCAGCTCGACGAGAGCTGGCAGCTCGGCGCCACCGTGCGCCGCGCCTATACCCGGCCGGGTAGCGGCGGGCTGCTGGCGGATGGCTCGCGGCTCGTCGCCCAGGGCTGGGCCGTCGACGTCACGCACCTCGGCATCGTCCAGGCGCAGGACAGCCTGGCGCTGCGCATCGCCCAGCCGCTGCGCGTCGAGAACGGCGGCTTCGTCTTCGACCTGCCGACGGCCTATTCCTACGCCCTGCTCGCAGCGGAAAACAGCCGCCAGCGGCTCTCGCTCGTCCCGCGTGGCCGCGAGATCGTCGGCGAGATGGCCTGGCGCGGCGCACTCTGGGGCGGGTCAGCTTCGGCCAGCGTCTATTTCCGCAAGGATCCCGGCAACTACGCGGCACAGCCGACCGAGAAAGGCATCGGCCTGCTCTGGACGGGCAGCTTCTAAAGCCAGCCGATCCGCTTGAAGCGGAACCACAGCCCGCCGCAGACCAGCGCGATTAGCCCGAGAATGGCGTAATAGCCGTACTGCCACTTGAGCTCGGGCATGTGCTCGAAATTCATTCCGTAGATCCCCGCGATCGCCGTCGGCACCGCAAGGATCGCGGCCCAGGCGGCGAGCTGGCGGGTCATCTCGCCCTGGCGATGCTGTTCGAGCAGGCTTGCGGTCTCGACAATGCTGGCCAGGGTATCCTTGAGCCCCGTGGCGCGCGTCAGCGAGCGCTGGACGTGATCGAGCACGTCACGGAACCAGACGCGGGCTTCGGGATCGACCATGTCGAGCTGGTGGCGCACCAGTCGTTCGCAGACCGCTTCCATTGGCCCGATGATGCGTTCGAAACGCCGAAGCTGACGGCGCAGGCGGAAGATGCGGCGGATCGTCGAGGGATCGGGGAAGGCCTCGACCGTGCGCTCCTCCATCATCTGAACCGACAGTTCCAGCTTGTCCATCAGGGGCTGATAGCCGTCGACGATGAAGTCGAGGATGGCGTGGGCGACGTAGTCCGGCCCTTCCGCGAGGTGCTCGATGTCGGTCTCGAGCTTGTTGCGCAGCGCCAGGTGCGCGCGGGTCGAGCCCAGCCGGACGCTGACGATGAAGTCGCGGCCGAGGAACATGGCGGTCTGGCCATATTCGATCTTCTCGCCCTCGGGGATCTCGGCGGTGCGCGCGACGATGAACAGCTGCTTGCCGCCATAGACCTCGGCCTTGGGGAGCTGATCGGCCTTGAGCGCGTCCTCCACGGCCAGCGGGTGCAGCCCGAACTGGACGCGCAGCAGTTCCATCTCCTCGGTCGTCGGCTCCGCCACGCCAACCCAGTCGAAGCAGCCCTCGGGCAGCGGCGTACGCGGATCGCCGTCGATCGCGAGGTCGGTCTGCGAACACATTCCCGAGGTGTAGCGGCGCGAGGCAACGACTGGCATAGGGGGCTTGTGGCAAACCGGGACCCGGCTGGCAATGCGCCCCGCCCCACATCGAGGAACCCGCCTGTGAACGCCGAGACGCAGATGACAGAACCTCTCGACGTGCTGATCGTCGGTGCCGGCATCTCGGGCATCGGCATGGCCGCCCACCTCACCCGCGAATGCCCGGGCAAGCGCTATGCCATCGTCGATCGCCGCGCAGCCGCCGGCGGCACCTGGGACCTGTTCCGCTATCCGGGCGTCCGGTCGGACAGCGACATGTTTACGCTGGGCTATGCCTTCGCGCCCTGGCGGGAGGATCGTTCGATCGTCGGCGGCGAGACGATCCTGGGATACCTGGGCGAGGTCATCGACAGCCACGGCATCGCAGATCGTATCCATTTTGGACTGACCGTGACTTCCGCCGACTGGGATAGCCGCGCCGGCCTGTGGACCGTGCGGCTCACCGACGGCCACGGCAAGGCGACGACGATGGCGGCGCGCTTCCTCTTCGCCGGCGCGGGCTACTACGACTACGACGATCCGCACGACGCGCAGATCCCGGGCCTGGACAGTTTCGGCGGCCTGGCCGTCCATCCGCAGTTCTGGCCCGATGATCTCGACTACGCCGGCAAGCGGATCGTGGTCATCGGTTCGGGTGCGACCGCGGCGACGCTCGTCCCGGCGCTGGCCGAAAAGGCCGCGCTGGTGACCATGCTGCAGCGGACGCCGACCTGGTACATCACCCGCCCCGCGCGTGACGGCATGGCTGCCTGGCTGCGCCGGCTGCTGCCCGACAAGGCCGCCTATGCGCTCACCCGACTGAAGAACGTGCGGATGCAGAACTACCTGTTCGGCAAGTCGCGCAGCGCGCCGGAGGGGATGAAGGCCTTCCTGCACAAGCAGATCGAGGACCAGCTCGGCAGCAAGTTCGATCCCGAGGCCTTCACTCCGCCTTACAACCCATGGGAACAGCGCATGTGCCTGATCCCCGACGGCGACCTGTTCGATGCGATCCGCGAGGGTAAGGCCGAGATCGTCACCGCCCGGATCGCGCAGGTCGACCAGACCGGCATCCTGCTCGACGACGGACGTCACCTCGATGCCGACATCATCATCACCGCTACGGGCCTGCGCCTGACCGTGCTCGGAGGGATCACGCTCAATGTCGACGGCGAACCGGTGAATCCGGCCGAGCATTTCTTCTACCGCAACTGCATGTTCTCGAACGTGCCGAACTTCGCCATGCTGTTCGGCTACCTCAACGCATCGTGGACGCTGCGGGTCGACCTCGTCGCCGAATGGCTCTGCAAGCTGCTCAGGCATATGGACAAATGGGGGGTCGACGTCGCGACGCCGTATCTGCCGGTTGACCACGGCCTGATCGAAACGCACCCCTTCGATGCCTTCTCCTCGGGCTACCTCCAGCGCGCGCGGGCGCAGATCCCGAAAAGCGCGACGACATCGCCCTGGCAGATCGGCATGGACTACCTGACGGACCGCAAGGAGGTCCGCGAGGCACCGATCGACGACGGGGTGATGCGGTTCGAACGGACGGCGCAAGCAGTAGCGAGCCGCGGGCAATTGTCCTAACCCCTGCGCCATGTCCGATTCGTCCCCCAACACTGGCCGTATCTACACCGCCGCGCTGATCGTCATCGGCGACGAGATCCTTTCCGGACGAACGCAGGACAAGAACATAGCCCAGGTCGGGACATGGCTGGGCCTCCAGGGCATCCGCCTCAGAGAAGTGCGCGTGGTGCCCGACGTGACCGAGGCGATCGCCGAAGCGGTGAACACGCTGCGCGCGCGGCACGACTATCTGTTCACCACCGGCGGTATCGGGCCGACGCACGACGACATTACCGTCGATGCGATCGCCGTGGCCTTCGGCGTCGGCGTCACCGTTCATCCCGAGGCGCGGGCGATCCTCGAAGGCTATTACGAGAGCCGCGGCGGCCTCACCGAAATGCGGCTGCGCATGGCGCGCGTGCCCGAAGGCGCCGACCTGATCCCCAACCGCTACACCGGCGCACCGGGCATCCGCATCGGCAACGTGTTCATCATGGCCGGCGTCCCCGCGATCACCGCCGGCATGCTCGACGCGCTCTCGGGCGCGCTCGAAGGCGGCGCGCCGCTGCTGTCGGAGACGGTCGGCTGCTGGTGCCAGGAAAGCGAAGTCGCGCAGCTCCTTGCCGATACCGAGCAGGCGCATCCGGGCTGCCAGATCGGCTCCTACCCCTTCTGGCGCGACGGGCGCAGCGGAGCCAATTTCGTCATCCGCTCTACCGACGCCGAGGAACTCGCCGCCTGCTCGCGCGACCTGGCCTCTGCGCTGGAAGCGATGGGCAAGCCGGCGACACCGGGTGGCATTTAGCGCCTTCCTTGCCGGTCTCGCGCTGGCCAGCCCGGCGACCAGCGAACCGGCCAGCCTCGCCGAATTCGAAGCGCACCTGGCCGCGTATACCAGCGCGACAGAAGCGCTTCAGCAGTGGTGCCACCTGCGGCATATCGGCGAAGGCCCGATCCGCGCCGGCACCGTCGGTGCCCAAAGCGACGACCCGCCCGAGAAAATGCGCCGCATTCTTCGCCTGGGCGGCGACCGCCCCCTGGCCATGCGCAACGTCCGGCTGAGCTGCGACGGCACCGTCCTCTCGGTCGCCTGGAACTGGTACGCTCCCGAGCGGCTGACCTCGGCGATGAACGCAGCGCTGCGGGACAGCGACGTCCCCTTCGGCAAGGTCGTCGGCCCGCTGCATTTCCGGCGCGAGACGCTCGACGTCACACCCGGTCCCGCGGAGACTTGCCCGCGCGACACGGTGTCCACGCACCGCTCGCTGCTGCGCCTGCCCGATGGCGCGCCGCTCGCCTATCTCATCGAGTGCTACGCCGCGGCGAATCTAGCGCCGCACTGATCAGGGAGCGGGCGCAGGCACCGGCGTCCGCAGCGGCTGCCCCTTGTCGACAACCAGCGTCACCACCAGCCGTGCCGGCACTGTGCCGACATTGGTCGCGTTGTGCTTCACGCCGCGCGGGATCACGAAAATCTGACCGGGCAACTGCCGCCGATCCGGCTGGCCTTCCTGCTCGAACGACATTTCGCCGACGACGAGATAGGCGATCTCGACACCCGAATGGACATGCCAGCCCGTACCCCCGCCGACGGGAAACTCACGCTCCAACACGTCGACGACCTGCGGGCCTTTATCCTGCGGGACGTCGGTGGACGTGATGGCTGGCGGCGCGGGCGCATCGGCCAGTGCGGGCGTCAGTGGAAACGGGCCAGCCAGCAAGCCGGCGAGAAGAATGGCGTAGCGCATCGATAGTCCCTCCTGTCGCGCTCAGCATGCCACGCAGCAAGAAGGCCGGAAAGGTCTCCCCTCCCGGCCTCCTGATGTTCGAGCTTGCCGCGATCAGGCGGCGACCGTCTCGGTACCCGCGATCGAGGTGCGGTGCATCATGCGGCCCGTCGACTTGTCGTAGGGAATCGCACGGTGCATCGCGCCGGTGTTGTCCCAGATCACAAAATCGCCCTTGGTCCACTTGTGGCGCAGCGAAAAGGCCGGCTGCGCTGCCCACTCCTGCAGGCGGATCAGCATGGCGCGGCCCGCGGGAATTTCCATGCCCACGATGCGGTCGGCGGTGGTGCCGATCACCATCGACTTGCGACCGTCCTGATGCGTCCAGACGATCGGATGCTCGCGCTCACCGCCGATGCCGAAGACCTTGGCGCGGTGATTCTCGGGAATGGCATCGGCGATCGGCGACAGGCTCGCCGTCACCGAGTGGATCGCGCGCAGGCCTTCGAGCGCCTGCTTCTCTTCTTCGGGCAGCCCGGCATAGGCGGCATACGTGCTGGCGAATTCGGTCTCACCGCCCTTGTCGGGCGCGATGCGGCACGAGAGCAGCGTCGCGAAAGGCGGCGGCGCATCGACCGAAACGCCATCCATGTGCCAGAAGAACGTGCCGAGCACATATTCGGGCTGGGGATTGATCTTGGGGTCAAGCGTCACCTGGTAGATGTCGTCGGCGACGTCGGTCTGGACGTTGAAGCGACCCGTCAGCTTGATCTTCTCGCCCATCGATTCGGTGATGTAGCGCTGCTCGTCGTCGGTCAGGTCGACCTGCGGGAACACGAGCACGGTGCGCTCTTCGACCTTGGCGCGAATCGCCCCGGCGGCTTCGGGGGTGAAGAGATCGGCGCGGTCATCCCACGAGACGCGCGAACCGATGAATTCCTTGATGTTCTCGAACCGGATGGCCATGGGCGTCTCTCTCGCAAACGATGCTGTACAGGTGTTCAGCGCGATCTACGCATTTTGCGCCGAAAATCAAGCGGGCAAAACGAAAGGGCCGGGAAGGTCACCCTTCCCGGCCCTCGCGATGTTCGTTCGGGACGGCTGATCAGCCGCCGTGGACTTCGGCCACGTCGATCTTCAGGCCCGGGCCCATCGACGAGGACAGGCCGACCCTGCGGACGTACTTGCCCTTGGCGCCGGCGGGCTTAGCCTTGACCACGGCGTCGACGAAAGCGTCGAAGTTGGCCTTGAGGGCCTCGTTCGAGAAGCTCATCTTGCCGATGCCGCCATGGATGATGCCGGCCTTCTCGACGCGGAACTCAATCTGGCCGCCCTTGGCAGCCTTGACCGCTTCGGCGACGTTCGGCGTGACCGTACCCAGCTTCGGGTTAGGCATCAGGCCCTTGGGGCCCAGCACCTTACCGAGGCGACCGACGATGCCCATCATGTCGGGCGTCGCGATGACGCGGCCGTAGTCGAGGTTGCCGGCCTGCATGTCTTCCAGCAGGTCCTCGGCGCCAACCTTGTCGGCACCGGCGGCGAGAGCCGCCTCGGCCTTGTCGCCGCGCGCGAAGACGGCAACCTTGACGTCCTTGCCCGTGCCCGAAGGCAGCGTGACCATACCGCGGACCATCTGGTCGGCGTGGCGCGGATCGACGCCAAGGTTCAGCGCGACTTCGAGAGTCTCGTCGAACTTGACCGACTTCAGATCCTTCAGCGTCTGGATCGCCTCATCGACGGCATAAAGCTTCTGGTTGTCGCCGAGCTTGGCTGCGAGAGCCTTCTGATTCTTGGTCTGTGCCATCTGTTCAGCCCTCCACAACCTGCAGGCCCATCGAACGGGCGGAACCTTCGATGATCTTCGTCGCCTGCTCGATGTCGTTGGCGTTCAGATCGGCCATCTTGGCCTGAGCGATTTCGGCAAGCTGCGAGCGCTTGATCGTTCCCGCCGAGATCTTGCCCGGCTCCTTCGAGCCCGACTTCAGGTTGGCGGCCTTCTTGATGAAGAAGGTGGCGGGCGGCGTCTTGGTGACGAAGCTGAACGAGCGATCCGCATAGACGGTGATGACCGTCGGGAGCGGCGTGCCCTTTTCCACTTCCTGCGTGGCAGCGTTGAACTGCTTGCAGAATTCCATGATGTTCACGCCGCGCTGACCGAGCGCCGGACCGATCGGCGGCGACGGGTTGGCGGCACCGGCTGCGACCTGCAGCTTGATATAGCCTTCAATCTTCTTGGCCACGAGGGCCTCCTTTCTTCCTGTTGGCCCGCCCTTGTTCAGGACGACGCCTCAGAGTGAGCGGTCAAGCACCCCGGACCTGATCCGGGGCTCCCGCGGGGAATCCGAGAATACCCGGAAGCGCGGGCCGATAGCGATATCGGCCCGAATTTGCAACGCCGATCTCCCTTGCGGGAGAGGGTTTGGTTACTTGCTGAGTTCGACCTGCTCGAAATCGAGCTCGACCGGGGTCGCACGGCCGAAGATCGAGACCGAGACCTTGACGCGGTTCTTGTCGAAATCGAGTTCCTCGACCACGCCGTTGAAGCTGGCGAAGGGACCGTCGAGCACCTTGACCGAATCGCCGATCTCGTAATCGACCGAAACCTGGTGGCGCGGCTGCGCAGCGGCCTGTTCGCGGGCGCCGAAATAGCGCGCGGCCTCACGCTCGGAGATCGGCTGCGGCTTGCCGCTGGAGCCGAGGAAGCCGGTGACCTTGGGAGTGTTCTTGACGAGGTGATAGACGTCGTCGTTCAGCGTCAGCTTGGCGAGGACGTAGCCCGGCATGAACTTGCGCTCGACCTGAACCTTCTTGCCGCGCTTCACCTCGGTGACCGACTCGGTCGGAACCTCGACCGCCTCGACCAGAGCCTCGAGCCCCAGGCGCTCGGCCTCGGTCAGGATCGAGTCGCGGACCTTGTTCTCGAAGCCGGAATAGGCGTGGATGATGTACCAGCGGGCCATTGTCGTCTTTCTTTAGAATATCAGGCGAGCGAGAGGAGCCAGCGCACCACTGCGCCGAAAATCGAATCCACGCCGAGGAAGAACACGGCCAGGACCGTCATCAGCAGCGCGACGAAGATGGCCGTGGTGACCGTCTCCTGGCGCGTCGGCCAGACGACCTTGCGCATTTCCGCCTGGACTTGGCGCATGAACTCGCCGGGGCTGGTCTTGGCCATTGCTGCCTTTCGCCTCACAAAAATCGTTGTCGCTTCCACCAAGTCTTCTTCGCCGCCCCGGCTGCTGCCGGGAGGGGCGATCGGTTCTTCTTGTAGGAAGGTTGTGGCGATCTAGCGAGCAGCGGCCGGATTTGCAAGCCGCGCGAGGAACGAGTGCCGCGTGGCGTAAAGCACCTTGGTGCCCGGCGGCAGCGTCGTCGGTCCCTGGAGCCCGATGTACCAGAGATAGTCGGCCTGTCGGGCCGGCTTGAAGTGCTGCAGTTTGATCGGCTGCTTCGGCCAATGGACCACACGGTGCGAGGGATCGACGAAGTCCGGGCCGCCCTCCTTCAGCTGCAGCATGTGCACGCCCGGAATGGCGAAGTGGGTGTTGACCAGGGCATCGCGACGGATCGTCGCATAGCTCGGCACATGCTCGAAGGGGTTGAGCGCCCACTGGCGCGCCTCGACTACTACCGCGGCCGCGACCCGCGCGCCGCGCGGCATATAGTTTAGCGCTTTGAGCATCTGCGTCAGCTCGCGTGAATTCACTTCCCAGGCCGCGCAAGTGATGTCGAGCCGCACGAGGAACAGTACCGGCGACAGCCAGAATAGCCAGCGCGGTGCCGACCAGTCGATCGCCATGCAGCCGACCATCAGCGCCACCGCGATCAGCCGGTAGTCGGCGTAGTCGCCGCCGCCGAAATGCCGCGGCATGGCGAAAGTCAGCACGAGCAGGATCAGCGCCGCCCAGCCGAGCCGCCCGTCGATCTTGCGCATCAGCGCGGCGGCCAGCAACACGAGCAGGATGACAACCAGCGTGGCAATGTCGAGCCAGAACACCTGGTCGCGCATCGCCTGCAGCCAGATCGCCAGCTTGAACACACCGACCTTGGAGCCATAAGCCAGCCCGCCTTTGGCGCCCCCGCTCAGCAGCATCGGCACTAGCGGGAAGGCCAGCGGCCAGGTGGCCAGCGCCGCACGCCAACTCTTGCGCCGGGAGAATTCATAACCGAACGCCAGAACGCCCAGCACGCCCCAGCCCGAAGCGTGGCAGAGCCATTCGGCCAGACCGATCGGAATGAACAGCATCCAGCGGCGGGGGTTGCCCTCGAGCTTGATCCAGAGCGCGAAGGACAGCAGCGCCAGACCCAGCGACAGGCAGAAATTGTAGAAGCCCATCCCCATCGCGGGCGACCAGATGAAGATGAAGGCCAGCATCGCGCCGATGCCGATGCGGCGGCGCAGCACCCATTCGACCGCGATGATGCCGAGCCCGGTCAGCGGCGGGATGATCAGGCCGAGCACCCGCCCCGCGGTTTCCAGCCCGAACATCTGCGACAGCGGCCAGATCAGCAGGTCGGCACCGAGATTGCCGGTGAAGATCCAGTGGAAGTCGTAATAGCGCGCGAGGAAGGCATCGCGGCCGCCGTCGAGCATGATGTGATAGCGCGCGAGGTGCGAGGGATAGTCGGTCAGCTGCGGCCGCTTGGCGACGATGAACGGCATGGCCGAAAGCAGCGCCAGGAACAGCCCGAGCAACAGCCCCTCGCGCGGCGAGACGCTCCCCACGGCCTTGCGCAAGCCGGATTCGCCCTGGCGCGGCGGCATCATCGGCTGGGACGCATCCATCGGTCTAGCGCTTCCTCGGGGGGAGATGCTGGCAGGAGTGGAGGGATTCGAACCCCCGGCACTCGGTTTTGGAGACCGATGCTCTACCAGCTGAGCTACACTCCTGCGCGCGGTGGTGCCTCTAGTGACTGGCGGGGGCGATGGCAAGGCGACTGGCCGCAAAAATCATGTCGGGCGTTTGCGTCTGTCAAATCGCCGCCATGACAAGCCTTCTCCCGCTCTGCTACAGTCTGTGCGTGCACGCGCCCGTAACGCCACCGATCATCGATCCCGAACTGCTGATGCTCGCCTACCGCAGCGGTATCTTCCCCATGGCCGATCACCGCGACGACCCGGAGATCTTCTGGGTGGAGCCGCGCAAGCGGGCGATCCTGCCCCTCGACGGTTTCCACCTCTCGCGCTCGCTGGCGCGGACGCTGCGACGTGGGCGCTTCTCGGTCACCTGCAACGCCGCTTTCGCCGAAGTCATGGAAGCCTGCGCCGCCCCCCGGCGCGACGGCAGCGGCGAGAGCTGGATCAGCCACCGCATCGCCGCGAGCTATCAGCGGCTGCACGAGCTCGGCCAGGCGCACTCGCTGGAGTGCTGGCGGGACGACGAGCACGGCACACCCCGGCTCGTGGGCGGGCTCTATGGCGTCGGTTTCGACCGGGTGTTCTGCGGCGAGTCGATGTTCAGCCGCGTGCCCGATGCCTCGAAAGTCGCACTGGCCTGGCTGGTGGCGGCTCTGTGCCGTGCCGGCACGCAATTGCTGGATTGCCAGTTCATCACCTCGCACCTCGCCTCGCTTGGCGCGGTCGAGATCAGCCAGAAACGCTATGTCGGCCTGTTGCGCGCAGCGCAGGAGCCTTATTCGGGCGTGGGCGTCGCGGCCGGCGCCCGTGACGGCGACGGACTGGGGGCCGGAGTCGGCGTCGCAGCGGGCGAGGCAGCCGGCGACGGCGACGGCGACGCGCTCGGCTTGGCGGCGGGCTTCGCCGCGCTGCTCGCCGCTGCAGCGGGATCCTCTTCCTCGCCGGGGAACTTCATAGCGCAGTCCTTGACCCAGACATCGTAGATCGGGTGCTGGACAACGTTCAGCGACGGTGAGTTCTTGAACAGCCAGCCCGAGAACACCTTGTGCCAGGTCAGCGGCTCGCTGGTCTTGGCACGCTCCTCGACGAACAACTGGACGAAAGCGCCGACTTCGGGCGGGTTTTCCCAGGGCAAGGTCCGCTCGCAGCTGGCGAGCCGGACGATGACATTGCCAATCCGGCGCGATCTGCCGGCCTTCATCACCAGGTCCTGGCTCTCGTTGTTGCGCTTGTTGAGCAGGCCGATCGTGGCGACGCGGTCCTTGACCGGCGTGCCGAACTGACTCTCGACCGCCGAGATGCCGACCGGCGTCGCTGCGACGGCCTTGGGCATTTCGGTGGCAACCGCTTCGGCCTGCTCGTCGTCGCCGCGTTTGCAGCCGGCAAGCGCGACAAGCGCCATCAGGACAAGCGCTCCGCGCATCGGGATCAGGCGTCCGGCGACCAGGCCTGGTAGTCGCCCGTGGCATGGGCCCGCCGGCCGCCGCGCTCGAGCGCACCCTGCGGGCGATAGGCCTGGTCGGTGCCCGTGGCGTTGGGCGTATAGTCGACTTCCCATATCCGCGCGGGCGGCAGATTGCTTTCGGGAATGCCGTCAAAGCTGCCGTGGAGCCAGCCGTGCCATTCGGCCGGCACGCGGCTGGCGTCGTTGGCGCCTTCGTAGATCACCCAGCGGCGCTCATGCCCCGCGAAAGGCTGCCCCGCCGCGACCCGCTTCTTCGCGCGGTAGTAGCGGTTGCCCTGCGCGTCGGTGCCGACCTGCTCGCCGTTGCGCGAGCTATTCAACAAGGTGCCGATGGTCGCGCCGTCCCACCAGGTGAAGATCTTCGAGAGAATACCCATGGCCAGCGCGCGTAGCGGATTTGTGGGGGTCGGGGCAAGCTTCTGATGCTTGCCCATCCACCCAATCTACCAGTCTACCCTGTCGCCGGTATCGATACCCAGCGCCGCCGCCCGCCCGCCGTTGAGTTCGAGCACGGCCGCAGCCTTGCCCCAGGACGGGATCGGCGTTTCCGAATAAGGCACCGCATTGGCGGCCACGTTGAGAATGCGGTGGTCGGCGCCGATGAAGATGATGTCGAGCGGGATCACCGTATTCTTCATCCAGAAGCTGGCGAGCCGCGGCGGCTGCATCGGGAAGATCATCCCCTCGTCGGCGCCCATTTGGGTGCGGAACATAAGCCCTTTGGCCTGCTCCATCTCGGAGCGCGCGACTTCGACACGGAAAGCGTGACGCTGGCTGCCGTGCGTGACGGTCAGCGGAACGACCGGCAGGCCGGATTCGGGATGCCGCGCCTGCGTTTCGGCGACTGGCTTGGCCGCGCTGTCGGCGGGCTTGGTCGAGCAGGCGGCCAGCGCCAGCATGGCAACAATAAGACTCTTGGGAATGCGCATGTCAGTCGTCATCCGAGGCTTGCGCGGCCCAGTCCTCGGCCGCTTCGACGCTGGCGGCATTCACCAATTCGCGGGCGCTGTCCAGACCGTGCCCGGCGCGCAGCATGGCCGCGATCTGCTTCTCGCGCGCGGCACGGTCGGCCGGCGCCGGACCGAAGGGACCGAGCCGGCGCTTGCGCGCCATAACCAGCGCGGCCTGCCGGCGCGCGCCTTCGCCCGCACGCACTTCCGCGCGGATGTCCTCGCCGATCCCGGCCGCGCCGAGCGCTTCGCCGATCCGACGCTGGCCGTAGCCGCGGCGCAGCAGGCTGCCGCTCTTGGCGCGCGCGAAAGCGGCATCGTCGACATAGCCGGCCGCGACGAAACGTGCCGCCAGGGCAGCGACCGCGGGCTCGCCCTCATCCGCCCAGCCACGTTCACGCAGCTTGCGCACCAGATAGCTTTCCAGCTTCGCCCGGCTCGTCGCGAAGCGCGCGACATAGGCCAGTGCCAGCTCATCGAGCCGCGCCGAATCGAGCGGCTTGAGCGGCCGTTTTGCGCGCCGCTTGCCGCTTTGTTCAGGAGTCGTTCCTGGGGATTGCCGTATCATTGCCTCATTCGTGCCACACTCGCCTCAGAATGGGAAAGCCCGCGAACGGATGGGATTTTACCATGCCCCGATCGATCGTTTCCGGTATAGGGCATTCAAACGCCGCTATAAATCTTTTAACAACAACGGGTTATCGCACATGACCGACACCGCAGCGATGGTGCCGACGACCGAAAATACGCTAATTCCGACTGCAAACGAAGACGATCTGCCGCGCCGCTACGCAGATTTTGGCAACTTTTGCGAGGCGCTCGACTACGCCGCGAAAGGTGAACGTGGGTTCAATTTCCACGATCCGCGCGGCACGCTGATCCGCCCCTACCCGTTTTCCGAGCTCCGCCAGGACGCGCTTGAGATGGCCTATCGCCTGATCGCCCACGGCGTGAAGCCGGGCGATCGCATCGCGCTGATCGCCGAGACGGGCCCCTATTTCGCCGCTCTGTTCTGCGGCGCGGTTTATGCCGGCGCCTGGCCGGTGCCACTGCCGCTGCCGACTTCGTTCGGCGGCAAGGACAACTACATCGAGCAGATCGCCGTCCAAATGGCGAGCGCCGAGCCCAAGATCCTGCTGTTCCCGACCGAGCTCGAGGCCATGGCCGTAGCCGCTGCCGAGCGCCAGGGCTGCGAAGCGATCGCCTGGGAAGGCTTCGCCGAGGAGAAGGCGCCCGAGGCGCCGCTGCCGACCCCCGCGCCCGACGACATCTGCTTCCTGCAGTATTCGAGCGGCTCGACCCGCTTCCCGCACGGCGTTGCCGTTACCCACCGCTCACTGCTGGCGAACCTCGCCGGGCACGGCCATGGAATGAAGATCGAGGGGTCCGACCGCTGCGTCTCCTGGCTGCCGTGGTACCACGACATGGGCCTCGTAGGCTGCGTCCTGTCGCCGATCGGCAACCAGTTCTCCGTCGACTACCTCAAGACCGAGGACTTCGCCCGCCGTCCGTTGGCCTGGCTCGACTTGATCAGCCGCAACCCCGGCAGGTCGGTCAGCTACTCGCCCACCTTCGGCTATGACATCTGCTCGCGCCGCGTCTCCAGCCAGACCAATGTCGCCGAGCGTTTCGACCTGTCGCGCTGGCGGCTTGCCGGCAACGGCGCCGACATGATCCGGCCCGACGTAATGCAGGCCTTCGTCAACACCTTTGCGCCCGCGGGCTTCAAGGCCGCCGCCTTCATGCCGAGCTACGGCCTAGCCGAAGCGACGCTGGCAGTGACGCTAATGCCGCCGGGCGAAGGCATCCGCGTCGAGCTGGTCGAGGAAGAGCGCCTGTCGGGCTGCCCGCGCGATCTCTCGCGCCCGGCCCGCTACCGCGCCATCGTCAACTGCGGCAAGGTCGTGCGCGGCATGGAACTGGAAATCCGCGGCGAAAGCGGTCACGCGCTTGCCGATCACCACATCGGCAAGGTCTGGTGCCGCGGCACCAGCGTCATGCATTCCTACTACCGCGACCCCGAGGCGACCGCCGCCTGCATGGTCGACGGCTGGCTGGACACCGGCGACATGGGCTACATGGTCGACGGCTACCTGTTCATCGTCGGCCGGGCGAAGGACATGATCATCATCAACGGCAAGAACCACTGGCCGCAGGATATCGAGTGGGCGGTGGAACAGCTTCCCGGCTTCCACCAGGGCGACATCGCCGCCTTCAGCCTCGAGACCGAGAGCGGCGAGGAAGTGCCCGCCGTGCTCGTCCACTGCCGCGTTTCCGACCCGGTCGAGCGGATCAAGCTGCATGACGAGATCCGCGACAAGGTCCGCTCGATCACCGGCATGAACTGCATCGTCGAACTGGTCCCGCCGCGCACACTGCCGCGCACCAGCTCGGGCAAGCTCAGCCGCGCCAAGGCGAAGAAGCTTTATCTGGCTGGCGAGATCGAGCCGTTCAAGCTGGCGGCCTGATCCTTCGACAAAAAGACAAACGGGGACCGGGATTCCGGTCCCCGTTTTCGTTCTCACGTCAAGGGAAACAGGCGGTCGAGCTCAGCGGGACGTTGAACTTGGCCAGCCCGGTGTTGAACGTGAAGTTGATCGTGCCGCTAACAAGGTGGCCGCAGGCGGCGATACTGGCGGTAAAGGTCGGCTGATCCTTCGTGACGCTGACATAGCGCTGGAGCGTATAGGTGGCTGTCGCGGTGGTGCTGCTGCAGGTCGTCGTGTTGATCGAATAGCAGCGCGCGCCTTCCTTGACCGCCTTCTGCATATTGGCCGAAGTGAAGCTCAACATCGCCACATAGAGCCCGCCGACGGCCGCCAGGATAAACAGCGGGAAGACCAGGGCGAACTCGATCATCGCCCCGCCGCTTTCGTCGCGGCCGATCCTCCGCCTGTGCCCGAGAAGCGCCATCATTTGAGCCTCACCAGCGATGACGATTGTATCGAGGTCGGTATCAGCGACGAGAAGTTCAGGACATTGAAGATCGGCGCATAGGTGTACTGTGTCTTGATCTGGACATAGTCGCCGGGCTGATCGCTGGCTTGGCCCACGGACCCGCAATCGCTGGGCGGCGCGCTCGTCACGTCACCGACCTTCTGCAGCGTTCCAGCGGTGTTGACGCAGTAATAGCCCTCCGCCGGATAGCCGGTCTGCAGCGTGATCCCTGTGCCCAGCGAGGTCGATTGCAGCGACGCGGTGACCGCGGCCGTGAAGCCCGTGCAGTTCGTCGTCGCCGGCAGCTTGGTCGTGTCGCAGTTCTGCCAGGCGGCCTGGGCCGCCATCTGCGTCGCGTTGTCCACTTGGAGACGATGGACGTAGAAGTCCGCGGCATCGACCCCGGCGAGCATGGCGAAGGTCATGATGCTGAGGCAGAAGGCAAATTCGATGCTCGCGGCACCCCGCACATCGGCGGCGAGGCCCGCGGCGCCCAGCCGCCGATGCCGCCGCAGGGCGAAGATGGACCGGACCGCCATCATCCTAGGCCACGAGCTTGCCGCGCGAAGGCACCTGATTTTGCGGCATGTTCAAGCCGGCCTTGGCGCATCCGCCGGTCGACAAGATGCTGCCCGTGCCGTTGATCGTGATGTTGTCGGCAACCATGACAAAGCAGGACTGGCCATTGCTCGACTTGTTGACCGCGCCGCTGAAAGTGACGCTGGCGTGCGGCAGATAGACGAGCCCGGTGATGTCCCAGGTGGGGCTGTTGCCCGCGGCCGAAACATCGACGCCCGAAGTCAGGTCGGGGTCCTGATACATGGCGACGCCCGACCAGGCGCCCGAGGTTGGTGCGGCGATGTCGATCGTGCCGCCGCCGGTCGGCGCATGGGTGTAGCTGCCCGAATTGTCACCCGAGAAGACGATCGTCGCCGCGGCGCCGCTCGCCGTCTTGATCGTGTAGCCGTTGGTATCGAGCTGGCCATTCTGGATCACCAGCACGAGGTCGGACCCGGTCAGCGTCACGTCTCCGGTCAGCTGAAGGTCACCGCAGATCGTCTGGTTGCCACCCCAGTTGACCGTCCCCGAAAGCTTGTTGCTGCTCGGCAGCGGCGTGCCGCTCTTCTTGGCCGGTATTTGCGCATAGGAAGAGCAGGGATCGGGCGGAATGTTGGACGCGAGGCCGACATAGGGATCCGTGATCGGCTTGACCTTCGACGTCTGGGTGGCACCGCATCCGCTGCTGGTCCCGGCGGCATCGCCGTAGGTCGCCTTGAGGTCGTGGCCGTTGCACTGCGCATCGGTGTTCGACATGACGCTGCAGCCTGTGAGATCCGCTTTCGGCGCACCATTCGTGCGGATTGCCTGCGACGCCCCGCTGCTCGCGAGCCCAACGAGGCAATAGCTTCTCGGCGCCGTGGCCTGGCTGGCCACCGCTTGGGCAGTGACAAGCTGCGCGGCGGCGGTTCCGACCTTGGTATCGCCCGTGTAGCCGACCAGCTGCGCGAATATGAGCCGGACAGGTGCCTTTATGTTCACGCTGTAGCACTGGCTCGGCCCGGAGGGGCAGGCGGCGCTGTTGCTCGTGGTGACGACGACGTTGTTCGTGCCATCGACGAAGCCGTACTGCGCCGCGACCGCCTTGGCTTCCTTGTCGTAGGACGACGTCGCATTGGTCGCCGCTGCAAGCGCGGCCGCATCGGCGGCGTTCTGCATCGACTGCTCGGTCTGGTACCAATGCGCGCCTTCGAAACCGAGACCCGTCATCGCCAGGAAGACCGGCAGCAGAAAGGCGAACGGGACGATGACGTTGCCGCGCCTGTCACCGCCAAGCGCAACCAAAAAGCGTCGTGTCAGGGTCGTCGGGTTCCGAAGCATATGCCGCCTACGTAAAGCCACGGCGACGGCATTAACCCGAAATCTCTTAACAATCTGACAAACTCAACGGGAAAGTTAATTAATTCTGCCGCGTTCCGCAGCAAGCAAGAGAAGCTTTGGATAGCGATCAAGCGGCACAGTAAGCCTGCGCAGCGGGAAATCCGGTCCGCCAATCATGGGATCGCTAAAGTTTAGACGCCTAACCTTTAACCATCAATGCCAATAAAGGTTATGCAAAGGCCTCCGCCTCCGGCTCGTTCTTTTCCCACTTGGGATAGCCGGGCAGGCTGATCATCATCAGGCCGCCGAAGGCGCAGCCGATCGCGCCGGCGAGCAGGAACATCGAGTAGCTGCCGAAGGTGTCGAAGATCACGCCGCCGACCAGCGGCCCCAGACCCGCCGCCGCCGCCATGCAGGCGGCCATCACGCCATAGACCACGCCGAAGCTCTTCATCCCACCGTAACTGGCGGTGAGATAGCCGGTGATCTGCGTCTTAGTGCCTGCGGCATAGCCGTTGACGAGCAGGGCGATGACGATCGCAGTGGGGGATCGCAGGCCGTCCATCAGCAGCAGGAAAGTCAGCGCCGCCGCGCCCAGTGTGACGCCGCCGATCCAGTTCGGCCGATAGCGATCGAGCAGCACGCCGGTGATCAGCTTGCCGATGATGCCAGCGACCCCGCTCAGGCTGGACAGCCAGGCCGCATGGGTTCGCGTAACCCCGGCGTCGGTCAGGATAGGGATCAGGTGCGCCATCAGGCCCTGGGTCAGCACCATGACCACGAAGCTGGAAATGCCGATGCGCCAGATCGCCGAATCGCGCGAGGCCTCCTTCACCGTCAGGCCCGGCAGGTTCAGCGCGGCCTCGACCTGGGTCGTTTTGTCGTTCTTCATCCGTTTACGCGCGACGTCGTGCAGGTCGAAGAAGAAGAAGAAGGTCATCAGCAGCGTGGGCAGGCCCCAGCCCAGCCCCAGCCAGACATAGGCTGCGCGCCAGCCGTGCTCGGCGATCAGCCAATTGCCCAGCGGCGGCACTATCACCTGGCTGAGCGCTGTGCCCGACATGACCATCGCCAGCGCCAATCCCTTGGACTTCTCGAACACGCCGAGCACCGCGACGGTCCAGACCGTGGACTTGATGCAGGCCGAAGATATGCCGAAGAACAGCCAGAGCACCACCCACAGCCAGACCTGCCCCTGGAGCAGGCCGAACAGCGTCATCGACAGGATCGTCAGGATCACGCCGGGCAAAGCCAGCCGCCTGGCGCCGTGTTTGTCGACGATGATGCCCAGGAACGGCGAGGCGATGGCCGTGGTGAAGGTCGCGATCGAGACGCCCGAGGCGAACAGCGTGCGCCCCCAGCCGAACTCGCTGCTGACCGGTTCCATGAACAGGCCGGTCGTGCTGAGCATGACCGAGAAGAAGCAGAAGCCCAGCGAGGATGCCAGCACCAGCGGCCAGTTCTGCTTCCATTCCCGTGCCGTCGTCGGCACTTTGATTCCTGCCGGGATGCTGTCGTTCACGCTGTTCCCCTTCCCGCTCATGCCCGCAAAGGTGCGGGTGCGGCGTTGTCTCCCGGCGATTCTTCAGCGCCCCAGTCGGGATAGCGCGGCAAGGTCAGGATAAGAAGCCCGCAGAACAGACATCCGACGGTTCCCGCAAGCAGGAACGGCTCGTAGCCGCCCGTCCGGTCGTAGACGATCCCCGCGAGCAGCGGCCCGAGCGCCGAGCCGAGCGAGACCAGACTGCCAATGAAGCCGTAGATCGTCCCGAAGTTCCTGAGGCCGGCATAGCGCGAGGTCAGGTAGCTGCATATCTGCAGCTTGGTGCCCGCCGAATAGCCGTTGATCAGCATGGCGACGACGATCAGCGTCGGCGTGCGCACGCCGTCCATCAGCAGCAGGAAGGCAAAGGCGGTAAAACCCAGCGTGATACCCCCCACCCAATTGGCGCGGAAACGGTCGACCAGCACGCCGGTCACCAGCTTGCCCAGGATGCCGGCGAGACCGCCTGCCCCGGCGAGCCAAGCGGCATGCTCGGGGGTGACACCGGCTTCTATCAGGATCGGAATCTGGTGGATAAGCAGACCGATCGTGAGAACCATGAGAATGAAAGTCGAGATCGCGATGCGCCACAGGCCGGGATCGCGCCAGGCCTCGGCTACGGCAAGTCCCGGCAAGGAAGAGGTGTTCGCCCTACCTTCCCTGGTCTCTCCGCCGTCGCGGCCATCTGCGGGCGAACGGAAGAACAGCAGGCACAGGACGAAGGCAACGCCGCCCCAGCCCACCGCCATGATCGGAAAGGCCGCGCGCCAGCCGAAATACTCGATCAGATAGGTGGCAAGGACCGGGGTCACCGCCTGCGCCAGGGCAGTGCCGGCGAGCGTCAGCCCCATCGCCAGTCCGCGTCCCGCGGTGAAGGCGTGGGCGACAGCCGAGGTCCAAACATTCACCGTCACCGCCAGCGTGACGAAGGCGGCGAAGATCCAGAGCCCGATCCATTGCACGACAGAACCGTTGGCGAGACCGAACGAGGAGGTCGAGACGATCAGCAGGAGCAGGCCCGGCAGCGCCAGCCGGCGCGGCCCGCGCTGGTCGATGAACATGCCGACCAGCGGCGAGAGCAGCACGCTGAGCACGCCGGCGATCGGCAGGCCGGCCGAGACCAGCGTGCGGCTCCAGCCGAACTCCTTGACCAGCGGGCCGATGAAGGCGCCCATGGCCGTGGTCATGATCGACATGAAGGAAAAGCCGGTCGCGGCGGCGAGGACGAGCGTCCAGTTCGTGCGCCATTCCTGCGCAGCTGTGGTGGCGGAGGCTTCGGTCATGCGATCGCTTTCTGGGGTCGTGCCGGGTCCGGCGGGATCGTGCCGGCCGACCAGTCGGGATAGGCCGGCAGGCTGAATAGCAGCAGCCCGCATATGATCGAGCCAACGGTGCCGGTGATAAGGAACAGCCCGTAGCCCCCCGTCATGTCGAAGACGAGGCCCGCATAGACCGGCCCGACGATCAGGCCCGAAGCCATGGCGCCGTTCATCACACCGACGAGCGTGCCATAATTGCGCATGCCGCCGTACCGCGCGGTCAGGTAGCTGACGACCTGGATCTTGGTGCCCGTGGTATAGCCGTTCACCAACATGGCGAAGACGATCAGCGCGGGGGAAGTAATACCGTCGATTAGCAGGCCGAAGGCTATCGCCGTCATCCCCAAGGTCAGTCCGCCGATCCAGTTGGGGCGGAAGCGGTCGAGCAGCACGCCCGACACCAGCTTGCCGAGCAGCCCGGCAATGCCCGCAAGGCTGAGCAGGTAGGCGGCATGGGTCCGCGACACGCCGGCCCCGCCCAGGATCGGCACGAGATGGATCGACAGCCCCAAGGTCAGCACCATGGTCAGCACGGTCGAGATGCCGATCCGCCACAAGGCGCTATTGCGCGAGGCCTCAGCCAGGGTCAGGCCCGGAAGTTCAGCGTGCTCGCCGGCCGCCTTCTGTGCAGAAGCAACGCCGCCCGTCGGCCGGTCGCGCAGGTCGTAGAGGAAAAACACGCAGGCCAGCAGCGTCATGCCGCCCCAACCCAGCCCTAGCCAGACATAGGCCATGCGCCAGCCGACCGCATCGATCAGCCAGATGGTCAGCGGCGGCAGCAGCACCGAGGTGAGCGCGGAACCGCTGAAGGTGATACCCAGCGCCAGCCCGCGCGAGGTGTCGAACACGTTGGCCACGGCCGCCGTCCAGAGCGTGCCCTTGGCCATGAGCGAGACGACGGCATAGACGAACCACAGCGCGAACCATTGCATCGGGGAGCCGTTGGCGAAAGCGAAGGCGGCGATCGACAGCGCGGTGATGGTCACCCCGGGGATTGCGAGCCGACGCGGACCGAAGCGGTCGTAGAGCAGGCCCGCGAAAGGCGAGCCCAGCGTCGTCGCCACCGCGCCGATGCTGACCCCGGAGGCGATGAGCGTGCGGCTCCAGCCGAATTCCTTGCTGATCGGCTGGATGAACATCGAAACCGTGCCCGTCATCAGCGACAGAAAGGAAAAGCCGACGAAGCAGGCGAAGACGACGCCCCAACCCCTGCGCCATTCTTCGGCGGCGGTCATACTGAACTCTCCCTCCAATCCGGGTAGCGCGGCAGCGTGAAGATGAGGAGGCCGCAGAACACGCAGCCGAACGTGCCCGCGAGCAGGAACGGCGCGTAGCCGCCCGTCGTGTCGTAGACGAACCCGGCGATCATCGGCCCGAGGCCGCTGCCGAGCGAGACCAGGCTGTACATCGCCCCGAACACGGCGCCGAGGTTGCGCAGCCCGGCATAGCTCGCGGTCAGGTAGGTGCAGATCTGCAGCTTGGTCCCGGCCGAATAGCCGTTGATCAGTATCGCCGCGACGATCAGCGTCGGCGAATGGACGCCGTAGAGCAGCAGCGCGAAAGCTATGCTGTTGGCGGCCAGGGTGAGCCCGCCGATCCAGTTCGGCCGGTAGTGGTCGAGCAGCGCACCGGTGATCAGCTTGCCGACGATCCCCGCCACGCCGAACAGCCCGGCAAGCCAGGCGGCATTGGTCCGCGAGACGCCGGCCCCGGTCAGGATCGGCACCTGGTGGATTTGCAGCCCCAGGCTGAGCAGCATCATGACGAAGGTCGAAACGGCGATCGACCAGAGCGCGCGGCTGCGCCAAGCCTCGGCGATGGAAAGCCCGGCGGCCGCGGCCGGTGCCGGTGCCGGTGCCGCGGGCTCGTCATCCCGGCGGTCCTTGGCGTCGAACAGGAACAGCCAGCACAGCAGCAAGGTCACTCCGCCCCAGCCGAACCCGGTCCAGATATAGGCCTGCCGCCAGCCAAAGTGCTCGATCAACCAGTTGCACAGCGGCGGCGAGATCGCCTGCGCGGCGGCGGTGCCCGAAAGCGTCAGCGCCAGCGCGAGGCCTCGTCCGGCCTGGAAGCGGGCCGAGACCGGCGCTGTCCAGATCGTCGTCTTCACCAGGATCGAGATCAGCGCATAGAAGACCCAGAGCGCCAGCCACTGCGCCGGCGAGCCGTTGGCCAGACTGATCGCGCCGATGGCGAAGGCCGTCAGGAACACACCCGGCAGCCCCAGCCGGCGCGCGCCGTGGCGGTCGATCAGCATGCCGACGAAAGGCGAGAGCAGCGCGGTCACGATCGAGGTCATGCTCGTACCCGCCGCCAGCAGCGTTCGCCCCCAGCCGAACTCGCGGCCGATCGGCTCCATGAACACCCCCGCGGAGGCCGTCGGCACCGAGAAGAACGAAAAGCCGACGAAGCAGGCCAAGACCAGCGACCAGCCTCGCTTCCACTCCTCGGCAGCCGTCATCTGGCTCGTACCCAACGCCCTCTCCCGCACTTTTGCAGTGCATACTATCTTGATGGCGAGGAAATCGCGGCTTGGCCAGCGCGAAAGGGGCAAAGCACTGGCGCGCTGCCGGAACGGATTGTCGCGCGTGGTAATGACGTTGCAGCGAACGCTTGCTTTGCACCGCCGGCCGGCTGTCAAAGCACTGTCACCCAAAACAGAGACTCACTCAGTTAGGGGCCCTTCCCGAAAATCCTCAGCCCTCCGGTCCATAAACATTCGCTGTCCACTGCATTACCGTTCGGTAATAAAGTGTTGCGCGTCAGTCACATATGATCCGGGTACGAGAGTATTGTGACGCCCGACCGCAATTCTCGCTTCCCATCAAACGCCACATCATCGACTCCCACCTGACGGCTGAGGGAGCCGGCCGGTTGACGCAGGGCGAGCGACCAACCCGAGTATTCCGGATCGGGAAAAACGATCCGCATCGAGAGGAAGCGAAGCCCAAATGCTTAAATTCAAGAATCTCGCTTTTGCGAGCGTGAGTCTGTTGACTCTGACCACCCCGGCCCTGGCGCAAACTGCCGACGAAGCGGGCACGTCTTCGGGCGACATCATCGTCACCGCTCGCCGCGTCGAGGAACGCCTGCAGGACGTGCCGATCTCGATCAGCGTGTTCAATCAGCAGCAGCTGGCGAACAGGAACGTGACGAGCGCCACGGATCTGGCGAACTACACCCCGTCGCTCTCCTCCAACAACAACTTCGGCGAAGACAACACCACTTTCGCCATTCGCGGCTTCGCGCAGGACACCGGTACGGCACCGTCGGTCGGCACCTATTTCGGCGACGTCGTTACGCCACGCGGCGCATCGAACGGCCAGCCGATCGGTGACGGCGCCAGCGTCGGCGACTTCTTCGACCTGCAGAACGTCCAGGTCCTGAAGGGGCCGCAGGGCACCCTGTTCGGCCGCAACACCACCGGCGGCGCGGTACTGTTCGTGCCGCAGAAGCCGACCGATAAACTCGAAGGCTATGTCGAGGGTGGCATCGGCAATTACGACCAGCGACGCATCCAGGCCGTCGTCAACCTGCCGCTGGCCGATACGTTCCGCGTCCGCCTCGGCGTCGACCACCAAGTCCGCGACGGCTACCTGAAGAACACCGGCGGCATCGGCCCCGACCGGTTCGAGGACATGAACTATTGGGCCGCGCGCCTGAGCATCGTCGGCGACCTGACGCCCAATCTCGAAAACTACGTCATTGCCTCATACAGCCACTCGAAAAACAACGGCGCGATGGACAAGGAGGTTGCCGCCGATGCTACCCAGGGCCTGTTCGGCGCCTTTGCGGCAGCCCAGCTCGCCAGGCAGGGCAGCGGCTTCTACGATATCCAGAACGCCATTCCCAACGCGGGTCTGCGCACCGAACAGTGGCAGGTGATCAACACGACCACCTGGAAAGCCGGCGACACGCTGACGGTCAAGAACATCGCCAGCTATGCCCAGCTGAAGCAGAGTGGCAATTCGCCGATCTTCGGCAACCTCTGGCTGGTTCCGGCCGGCGGCGTGGTCTATCCGACGAACTTCGAGCAGTCGGCTTCGCCTCCAGGGCTCGACTCCGCGAATGAAAGCACGTTCACGGAAGAGTTGCGGCTGGCGGGCAATTCGCTGGATAACCGCCTCTCCTGGCAGGCCGGCGCATACCTCGAAGTCGTCCGTCCGCTCGGTACGGTCGGCAGCCAGTCGCCGGGCTTCTCGAACTGCGGCAACGGCAATGGTGCCGACTTCCAGTGCACCGATCCGTTCCGCGGCCTGATCGCCGACGAGTTCGGTATTCCCGCCGCCTTTGCGCCGTCGGTCGGCAACATCAACTACACGGTGGGCACGACCTCATTCCACGACGTCGGGCTCTATGGGCAGGCGACCTACAAGCTGACCGAGCAGTTCAAGCTGACCGGCGGGCTCCGCTACACCTGGGATCATGAGACGATCGACACCGTGCAGAAGGTTTTTTCGATCGCGGCCCCGCCCGCCTTCGGTGCGACCGGCTTCAAGTGCACGAACCCGCTGGCCGACGCGAACTGCAACACGCATTTCTTCACCAGCTCGCACAAGCCCACCTGGCTGATCGATCTTGACTATACGCCGAGCCGTGATCTGCTGATCTACGGCAAGTATGCGCGCGGCTATCGTTCGGCGACCATCGCGCCGAACATTCCGGAAGGCGGCACCGCAGCGGCGCCGGATACCTCGCTCAACTATGTCCGGCCCGAGAAGGTCGATTCGTTCGAGGTTGGCGCCAAGACCAGCTTCTCGGGCGCGGTACACGGCAACTTCAACGTGGCGCTGTTCTACAACAAGTTCAGCAACCAGCAGCTACAGGTAGGCTTCCTGCCGATCGATCCTTCAGCCTACCCGCAGACGGCCGCGCCGGTGAATGCTGGCAAGTCCAAGATCTACGGCGCCGAAGTCGAAGCCTCGCTGACCCCGTTCAAGGGCCTCGACCTCACGCTCGGCTACTCCTACCTGCGCACGCGCATCGACCAAGTCGTCGCGACGCCGAGCAACCCCGCCTACAATACCCAGCCCGCGTTCGTGGTCGGCGATCCCGAGGTGCTATCACCACGCAACAAGCTGATCGCGGGGGCGACATACACGCTTCCGCTGGATGAATCGATCGGGAAGCTGTCTATCGGCGGCTCGGTCACGTACCGCGACAAGATGCTGTCCAACTATATCGATCGGACGAACCCGAACCCGTCGATCGCGACATTGTCCTACTTGCCCAAACTGACCCTGGTCGATGCCAACGTCAACTGGACCGGCGTCGCCGGCTCGCCGGTCGATCTCGGCTTCTTCGTGACCAATCTCACGAACAAGAAGTACTACACCTACGTGGCAGGCCTGGGTTCGCCCCAGCTCGGCTTCGAAAACGCCAGCATTGGCGAGCCGCGCATGTATGGCGTGACGCTGAAGGTACGGTTCGGCCAATAAGCCGAACCAGCTTTCGAAAGATCGGCGGCGGTCCTGCTTCAGGCGGGGCCGCCGTTTGTCTTTCAGCGGACCGTTACGCTCTCCGCGTCGCCACCAGCGTGTCGACCACGCCTGGGTCGGCCAGGGTCGAGGTATCGCCCAAATTCGACGTATCCCCCCTCAGCGATCTTGCGCAGGATGCGGCGCATGATCTTGCCCGAGCGGGTCTTGGGCAGCGCCGGAGCGAAATGGATAACGTCGGGCGTGGCGATCGGGCCGATCTCGTGGCGCACCCACTGGACCAGTTCCTTGCGGACATCGTCGCCCTCCGCCTCGCCGGCGTTGAGCGTGACATAGGCATAGATGCCCTGTCCCTTGATCTCGTGCGGCATGCCGACGACCGCGGCCTCGGCGACCTTGGCGTGGGCGACGAGCGCGCTTTCGACCTCGGCCGTGCCCATACGGTGGCCCGAGACGTTGATCACGTCGTCGACCCGGCCGGTGATCCAGTAATAGCCGTCCTCATCGCGCTTGCAGCCGTCGCCGGTGAAGTACTTGCCCGGATAGGTGGTGAAATAGGTCTGGAAGAAGCGCTCATGATCGCCCCAGACCGTGCGCATCTGGCCGGGCCAGGACTGCGTGATGCAGAGGTTGCCTTCGGTCGCGCCGTCGAGAACCTTGCCTTCGCCGTCGACGATCTGCGGGACGACGCCGAACATCGGGAACGAGGCTGCGCCGGGTTTCAGTGCATGGGCGCCGGGCAGCGGCGTCATCATGCAGGCGCCAGTCTCGGTCTGCCAATAGGTGTCGACGATCGGGCAACGCTCGTCGCCCACCACGCGCCAGTACCATTCCCAGGCCTCGGGATTGATCGGCTCGCCGACCGAGCCCAGCAGGCGCAGCGACGAGCGGCTAGTCTTCTTCACCCACTCGTCGCCCTCGCGCATCAAGGCACGCAAGGCGGTCGGCGCGCCGTAGAAGATATTGACCTGATGCCGGTCGACGATCTGCCAGAAGCGGCTGTGATCGGGATAGTTCGGCACGCCCTCGAACATCACCTGCGTCGCGCCGTTCACGAAGGGGCCGTAGGCGACATAGGAATGGCCGGTCACCCAGCCGACGTCGGCCGCGCACCAATAGACCTCGCCAGGGCGGTAATCGAAGACGTAGTGATGCGTCATCGCTGCCCAGGTCAGGTAGCCGCCGGTGGTATGGAGCACGCCCTTGGGCTTGCCGGTCGAGCCCGAGGTGTAGAGGATGAACAGCGGATCCTCGGCGCCCATTTCCTCGGGCGGGCAATCGGCGGAAACCGCCTCGCGCGCCTCGTGCCACCAGTGGTCGCGCCCCGCTTCCATCGTCACCGAATTGCCGACGTGGCGTACGGCGAGCACCGCCTGCACCGAATTGCAGTGCTTGAGCGCCTCGTCGACATTGGCTTTGAGCGGAACCGTCTTGCCGCCGCGCATGCCGGCATCGGCGGTGACGACGATCCGGCTGTCGCAATCCTGGATGCGGCCGGCCAGCGCCTCGGGCGAGAAGCCGCCGAACACCACGGAGTGGATCGCCCCGATCCGCGAGCAGGCGAGCATCGCCACCGCCGCCTCGGGGATCATCGGCATGTAGATCGTGACCCGTTCGCCCTTCTTCGCGCCGAGGCTCTTCAGCGCATTGGCGAAGCGGCAGACTTCCTCGTGCAACTGGCGGTAGGTGAGCTTGCGCTGCTGCGAAGGATCGTCGCCTTCCCAGATGATCGCCAGAGTATCGCCGCGCTCCGCCAGGTGACGGTCGAGGCAATTGACCGAGACATTGAGCGTGCCGTCGGAGAACCATTCGATGCCGAAGTCGGCCTCGTCGAACGAGCTGCTCGACAGCCTGGTCCAGGGCTTGATCCAGTCGAGCCGCGCGGTCTCCTCACGCCAGAAAGCCTCGGGTTCCTCGATCGAGCGGCGGTACTTCTCGGCGTAACCGGCGGCATCGACATAGGCGCGCTTGGCCCATTCGGCGGGAACGGGGTGGATCGTGGACACGGCAGCTCTCCTCTGGCGGGAGAGTTAGCCTTCTGCCCCCTGAAGGATCAAGCGCCGACCGGCTGCGCGATCAGGCAGGCGCCATTTTCATCGAAGGCAACATCGTCGAACCGCGCCGCAAGCCCGCCGCTACCGGGCCGGATCGCTTCGCTGCCGATCCGTGCCTCGCCCCGCGTCGGGATCACCAGGAACGAACCAGCGCCATAACGCAGCGCGACATCCTCGTTGGGCAGGCCTTCGATCTGGTCGAGCCGGAACAACGGCCCTTCGACCAGCGTCACATCGTCACGATCGGGCACGTGCATGTGGTACTGGTCCTGATAGGGCTCGCCCTTCGCCACGGCCATGCCCTCGTCGAGATGTAGCTCGCGAGGCCGGCCGTAGTCGTAGAGGCGATAGGTGATGTCACTGTTTTGCTGGACCTCGATCAGGCCGACGCCCGCACCGATCGCATGGACCGTGCCCGCCGGGATATAGAAGAAATCGCCGGGCCGCACCGCGTGCCACTGCATGAGCTGTTCGATCGAACCGTCGAGCGCGGCCTTCCGCAGCATGTCGGCGTCGTATTTGTCGCGAAAGCCGATGCCCAGCTTGGCGTCCGGCTCGGCGGAAACGATCAGCCAGCATTCCTCCTTGCCCTGCCTGCCTAGCCCCTTGGCCAGGGTCTCGGCATCGGAAGGATGGACCTGCACCGACAGCGCCTCGCTGGTGAAGATGTACTTCACGAGCAGCTGCGGCAGCGCTGGCGGAGGCTCGAACCAGATCTCGCCGATGCGCTTGCCCTCGCGCGCGGTGAAGGGAGCGGGAAGTGCGTCCCGTCCCCAAGGTTTTTCGACCTCGCGGATAGGAAGCACGGCGCTCATTGGTTGACCGCTCCTGAAAGCTTGCCGACGAGCTGGGTGCCCGCGGCGGTGGTCACCAGGACGTCGTTGCCGTCGACCACGACGATGACGTTCTCCAGCCCGATCACCGATACGCGCGGACCGTCGCTGTCGACCAGCACGTTGCGGCAGTCGACCAGTTCGACGGGACCGACCGTGTGATTGCCCTTGTCGTCGCGCTCGCGCGCTTCATGCAACGCCTGCCAGTTGCCGATATCGGACCAGCCCATGTCGGCGGGGACCATGGCGGCGCGGCGCGTGTTTTCCATCACCGCATAGTCGACCGATTCGCTCGGCACGGCGGCAAAGGCCTCGGCATCGGGATGGAAGCGATGGCCGTCTTCGCCGCCCTTGGCCACGGACTCGCGCACCGCGGCGAGGATGGCCGGGCGATGCGCTTCGAGCTCGGCCAGGAAGTCGCCCGCGCGGAAGGCGAAGATGCCGCCGTTCCAGGCATAGATGCCCGCATCGAGGAAGCTCTGCGCGCGTTCGCGGTCGGGCTTCTCGACGAACTGGTCGACATGGAAGCCCCCCCTCCTTCATTACCGATCGCCTCGCCGCGCTTCAGGTAGCCGAAACCGGTTTCGGGCGTCTTCGCCTCGATGCCGAAGGAAACCAGCCAACCTTCTCGGGCCAGCGTCGCGGCGGACCGCGCCGCCGCGGTGAAAGCCTCGCAGTCGGCGATATGGTGATCGCTCGGGCAGACCAGCATCACCGCGTCCTCCGGCAGGCGCAGCGCCGCCAGCGCGATCGCCGCCGCGGTGTTCTTCGCCGCAGGCTCGACGATGACCCGCGCGCCCGGCGCCCCGGCGAGTTGATCCTCGACATGCGGCAGATGCGCTGCGCCCGTCACGACCACCGGCGGCGCGAAGCCGGCCTCGGCGGCGCAGCGCCCGAGCGTGGCCTCGAAAAGCGTGGTGTCGCCCACCAGCGGCAGGAAGGGCTTCGGCTTGACGGCACGGCTGCGGGGCCAGAGGCGAGTGCCGCTGCCGCCGCAGAGGACTATCGGAACGATCTCGGTCATGGACGGCGTAATGCCCGATGTCGGCGTCGGCTCCAAGACAGGCTAATTTTTTCCTTCGGCCGCTTCTTTTCGTCCGGTTCGAACCAGCGCTGTTGCCAGCCGAAGATCGATTCGACCGGATCGCCCGCGGCATTCGTCGCCGGACGGAAGCGGAAGCGGTCGATGGCGAGCCGGCAGGTGATCTGGTCCGAGGCCGGATCCTTGCTGGCGCGGTGGACGCGGCAGTCCTTGACCCGGCCATCAGTGCCGACGGTGAGTGCGACGATGACGTAGTCGCCAAGCCGCAGTTCGCGCGTCGCCGGCGGGTAGTCGCGCGTCGAATTGATATCGCCGGCAATCTTCACGGTCTTGACCGCAACACCGCCCCCGCCCTGGCCGCTGCCGCCGGCGCCCGCACCGGTACCTGCGCCCTGCCCGTCCGCACCGGTGCCGCTGCCTGCATCGCGCGCGCCGGAGCTGTTGTCGCGGCCTTGTCCCGCGACCGACGGTGCAGGCTGGGTGGCGATGACGATGCGCGGCGTGGGAGCAGCAATTGGCGTGGCCTCGTCATGCCGCCCCGCTTCGGCCGCCGCGCCCGCGGCGAGTGGAGCCTGAGCCGTCGGCTTCGTGGTCGGCGACTTCGGCTGGGGCGGCGGTGAGGTGACGGTCACGGTCAGCGTGGAAAAGACCTGGTCGGCGACGCGCGCGGTGAATTCGGGGGCAAAGGCGCGGACCAGCGCCAGGACCAGCGCGATATGCAGCGCGGCGACCGCCAGCGCCACGCCCAGGCGCGTGCCTCGCGGCGAGGAAATGTCGGCGCGCGTCATGCCGCGCCTATGCCATGCGCCTGCCGGGTCATCAATCGAGCCCGCCGCACTGTTGACCAGAGGACGGGAGCCGCGCCATGTTCGCTGCAACGAAAACATTTTCCCGGAGAGAATCATGACGCAGTTTCAGGCGATCCATTGCGAGCACGAAGGCACGAAGCTCGAGGGTCTGGTCGCCTGGCCCGCCGGCGCCAAGGAAACGGACACGCCCCTCCCCACGGTCATGGTCATGCACAGCGCGAACGGTCTGCGCCATCAGGTTCGCGGCACGATCGAGAAGCTCGCGGCACTCGGCTATCTCGCGATCGCCACCGACATGTATGGGCCGGAGGTGCAGAACGGTGCGCCCGAAGCGTCGCACCAGGCCTATGGCGACATGCACGCCCGGCCCGGAATCGTCCGATCGCGAGCGCTTGCCTGGCTGGACGCCGTACGCGCGCATCCCGGGGTGGACCCGGCACGCCTCGCCGCGATCGGCTACTGCTTCGGCGGCCACTGCGTGCTCGAGCTCGCGCGGGCCGGCGCAGACCTGCAGGCGGTGGTCAGCTATCACGGCACGCTGCAGACCCACGCCCCGGCCGAGGCCGGCGTGCCGAAATGCGAGGTCGTCGCCTATTGCGGCGCGCAGGATCCTTTCGCGCCGATGGCCGACATCGACGCGCTGCGCCAGGAAATGATCGACGCGGGCGCCCGCTACCAGATCACCGTCTTCGGCGAGGCCGCGCACAGCTTCACCGATCCCGACGCAGCAGTCATGGGCATGGAAGGAATCCGCTATGACCGCATGGCTCACCAGATGTCCTGGGCCGGCACATTGACGCTGCTGGATCTCCTGCTTGGCCACTGATGCTCAAGCAAGGCCCAGGTGATGCCCTGATGTCACAGTGGTGAGGCAATTCAACTTATCGACAGGCTGTTCCATATTGTGACCTGCCGCTCGCGTTGCTAAGGCCCCCTCAGGCGATAAATGAGATACAGTGGCTTTCGGCGCTTACTAGACGCCAAATGCCGCCAGGGGGGATGCGATGGGCGTGACAGGCTTTCCAAAGCTCGCACGAATTTTATTTGCCGACGGCAAGCATGTCGGGCGGACCGTGGTCGGTTGCGAGCTCGACATTTCCTGCACAAACCGCGCCCGGATCGGCCACCGCGGCTGACCAGCCCATTATTTTCGTAATTGTTGCAGAGACCTTTGAGGGAGGGAATCCATGAATACTATTTCCATTAAGTCGAGCCTGCTGCTCGGCGCAGCTTTTGCCGGGGCGGCCTTTGCCAGCCCGGCCATGGCGCAGACCGCTGCCGACGACAGCGGCACCGGCGACATCATCGTCACCGCCCAGCGCGTCGAACAGCGCCTGCAGGACGTTCCGGTCTCGATCCAGGTGTTCGACAACAAGCAGATCACCCAGCGCAACATCGCCCGCGCTTCGGACCTCGCGATCTACACGCCGTCGCTGTCGGTCAACGAGCGCTACGGCCCGGAAAAGTCCAACTTCAACCTGCGCGGCTTCAACCAGGATGCGTCGACCGCGCCAACCGTCGGCGTGTACTTTGCCGAAGTCGTCGGCGTGCGCGCCCAGGGCGGCACGACCTCGGGCAACACCGTGGGCGCCGGCGCTTTCACCGACCTGCAGAACGTCCAGGTGCTCAAGGGCCCGCAGGGTACGCTGTTCGGCCGTAACACGACGGGCGGCGCCGTGCTGCTGACGCCGCAGAAGCCGACCGACAATCTCGAAGGCTATGTCGAGGGGACTTACGGCAACTACGATCAGAAGCGCGTCCAGGCCGCCATCAACGTTCCGCTCGCGGACACATTCAAGATTCGCGTCGCGGTCGACCGCAACAAGCGTGATGGCTTCATGCACAATGTCACGGGCATCGGTCCGAAGGACTACAACGACGTCGACTACACGTATGCCCGTCTGAGCATCGTCGCCGACCTGACGCCGGACCTCGAGAACTACACGATCTTCCACTACAGCGATTCGGACACGAACGGCTATGCGTCGAAGATCGTTGGCTGCGCTACGCCGAGCTCGCCCACACAGCCGCTCAACGTGACGCAAGGTACGCCCGGCTACAGCGGCACGCGCCACCTCCAGGCCGCATCCTGCGCGATCCAGCTGGGCCGCCAGACGGCTCGCGGCGACGATCCGTTTTATGACATCGAATCGCGCAATCCCAGCCCGTTCCTGAAGATCCAGCAGTGGCAGGTGATCAACACCACCACCTGGCGTGCGAGCGACACGATTACGATCAAGAACATCGCCAGCTACGGCGAATTCCGTGAGCGCGCGAATTTCGACCTCGGCGCTTCGAACTTCGTCGTGCCGTCGATCGACACCGGCATTGGACTGAACGGCCAGCCCACGACGGGCTTCTCCGCCCGCCGCCTCAGCCCGCTGCTGCCCAACGTCGTGCTCGCGGGTGGTCAGCCCTATCAGCGCATCGTGCTCGATACCGCCGGACCGAACACCTACAACTCGGCCGAGAGCACCTTCACCAACGAATTGCAGATTCGAGCCCACACCGACAAGCTGGACCTGGTCGTCGGCGGCTATCTCGAGTTCAGCCGGCCGATTGGTTTCAGCGCCGGTCGTACGGGCATCTTCTTTGACTGCAACCGCCCGCAGAATATCGACTGCGCCAACCCGCTGCTGATTGGTTCGATCTCGGAATCGTCCACAAAGCTCGACTTCAACAACAACGGCGTCTTCGCGCAGGGCACCTACAAGCTCACCGACAAGCTGTCGCTGACCGGCGGGTTCCGCTATACGTTCGACAAGATCGTCGGTCTGACCCAGGGCACCCGCGCTGGCCTTAACCAGGGCGCCACCACGGGTGCCGGCTTCATCGATCCGGTGAGCGGCAAGACCATCTTCCGCGCCTGCACCGACTCCTTCCGCCATCTGGCGGACCGGCCGGGCCTCGATCGTAGCTCTTGCAACACGATCCTGGTCAACAAGTCGAACAAGCCGACCTGGCTCGCCAACATCGACTACAAGTTCTCGCCCGACCTGATGGCCTACGCGAAGTACGCACGCGGCTATCGCCAGGGTGGCCTGAACTTCACCAACCCGGGCTTCGAAAGCTGGGCTCCGGAATCGCTCGATTCCTATGAACTCGGCCTCAAGTCCACGTTCCGCGGCGCGGTGTCGGGCTACCTCAACATCGCCGGCTTCTACAACAAGCTGAAGAACCAGCAGGTGTTCGGCGGCCTCGTCGCTACCCCGGCCGCTGCGGCGACCGGCGTGGCGGGCGGCAACGCGGTGATCAACGCGGGCAAGTCGACGATCTACGGTGTCGAAGTCGATGGCTCGGCGCTGTTCTTCGACATCTTCCGCGTGTCGGCTTCCTACGCGTTCCTGCACACCAAGGTTGACTCGGTCTCGGCGCCCGCCACGGTGGGCGACGGCTCGGCGCTCGGCCAGCAGTTGGTCGGTACGCCGTTCGGATCGGTCACGCCGAACGTGCAGGCAGGCTCGGCCTTCGTGCTTTCGCCGAAGCACAAGTTCTCGATCACGCCGCAGATCAACCTGCCGGTGCCCGAGAGCGTCGGCCAGGTTTCGCTGTCGGCAACCTGGGTGCACCAGTCGAGCTACATCAACGACGGTTCGGTGCCGAAGTTCGTCAATGGCATCCCGCTGGGCTACACCCCGGCGACCGACCTGATCAACCTGAACCTCGATTGGCGTTCGGTCGCCGGTTCGCCGGTCGATCTGGGCCTGTTCGTGACCAACCTGACCAAGGAACGCTACAACGTCGCCAACACCGGCGCCTGGCTCTCGGCCGGCGTTGCCGAAATCATCCCGAACCAGCCGCGCTTCTACGGTGTGCGTCTGCGTTACAGCTTCGGCCAGTAAGCATAAGAAAAGGCCCGCGCCTCACGGTGCGGGCCTCATTCTGGCAATCGAAAAGGCCGCGCCCCGCAAGGGACGCGGCCTTTTCTTATAGCTTCAGGCGACGCCGAGCAGCGCGAAGCTGTCGTGCCGCATCACCGCGCGGCCGAGCCGGTCGGTGAACTTTTCGGTGATCTCGGGCAGGACGCGCCGGGTGATGCCCCACATGTAATAGCCGTACATCACGCCTTCGCGGTACTGCAGCCAGGCCTCTTCCTCGTCAGGCATCGTCAGGCCATGACCGCGCGCCAGATCGAGGTAGTGGTTGAGCAGGTTGCGCTCCTCCACCTCGGCCAGTTCCCAGGGCAGCACGGCGCAGAGGTGGTAGGCAACGTCGACCGCCCAGCCGGCGCGCTGCAGCACCTGCCAGTCGATCAGGCCAGAGCCCTTCTCTGTGCGGAAGATGTTGCCGGCATGGGAGTCGCCGTGGACCAGGAACTGCGGACGCGGGGCGTCCTTGTCGCCCAGCGCCTGCATGCCCGCGATAAGCCGCGCGCCGTTGCGCACGGCCGGCGTCAGGTTGTTGCCGCGCGGCCCGTCGAGCAGGCCCTGCAGGATCTCGGGCGTCATGTGCGGCATGCGGCCGAGCGAGGCGATGCGCGGCGTTACCCAGGGCAGACTGTCCAGCAGGTTGCTGCCCGCGTGCAGGTTGGCGATCTGCGCTACGCTGCTCGCGGCATCGTCCACCGTGAAATCCTCTAGCGCCGAGCAGAACCGCCCGCCGCCCGCGATCAGGTCGCGCATGATCAGCACGCTCTGCTTGGCCTCGCGGTCGGTGACCACGGCCACGGCCTCGGGCACCTGCACGTTCACCTGCGGCGCGAGCTTGGTGTAGAAATCGCCTTCGAGGACGCAGGTCGATCCGCCCATCTTGGTCATGTCGTCGGCGTCGAGCAGGCCCTTGATACAGAAGGCCTGGGTGCCGGCATCGCCATCGAAGGTAGCAGTGAAGCGGATCTTGGTGGCGACGGTCTTGATGAATTCGACGACCTCAACCGAAGTCACCTTCTGGCCGCCGCTCACCGAGGCGAGCGCCTGGCTCAGCCAGGCCGGATCGAGCGCTTCGTCGCGGGTTTCAGGAACGCGATCGACGGTTCGGCCGGAATCGGCCTTGTTGGGGTGGCGTCAGACATTACTCTCCCTCTCATGCTTTCAATGGACCGCGGCATATTGACCTAATTCACGATTTCGGTCCATGCGTCGCAATAGAGAATTTTATGGCGATTCCGCGAAAACGCGTGGCGCCGATGGGAGACGCGAAGTCATGGGTAAACCGCTTGAAGGCATCAAGGTCGTAGAAGTTTCGCAGTGGGCTTTCGTGCCGGCCTGTGGCGGCGCCCTCTCGGATCTCGGCGCCGAGGTGATCAAGGTTGAGCCGCCGAGCGGCGACGCGCTGCGCGGGCTGAGCATCGGCTCGATCGGCGACGCCAGCGCCATCAACCTCTCCTGGGAAAGCTACAACCGCGGCAAGAAGTCGATCACGCTCGATCTCAAGCAGGTCGAGGGCCAGGCGGTGCTGCTCAAGCTGCTCGCCGACGCCGACGTATTTCTCACCAACCTGCTGCCGCCCGCGCGGGTGTCGATGGGGCTCGATGCCGAGACGATCCGCGCGAAGTTTCCGACGATCATCTATGCCAGCGGCAGCGGCACGGGCCCGAACGGTCCCGATGCTTCCAAGGGCGGCTACGATTCGATCTCCTACTGGGCGCGCGGCAGCATCTCCGCGACGATGACCGAGGACGGCGCCGAATATCCGGTCGGCCCTCCCGGACCGGCTTTCGGCGACACGATGTCCGGCGCCATGCTGGCGGGCGCGATCTGCGCGGCTATCGCCAAACGCGCGCTCAGCGGCGAGCCTTCGACTGTTGACGTTTCGTTGATGGGCACGGCGATGTGGTCGATGCAGCGCCTGATCGCGCAGTCGACCAAGGACGGCAACCTGCGCTTCCCGAAGCCGAAGAACCCCAAGCCGTTCAACCCGCTGGTCGGCAACTACAGGACCTCGGACGATCGTTATGTCTCGCTGTGCATGCTGCAGGCCGACAAGCTTTGGCCTGGGTTCTGCACGGCGGTAGGCCGCGACGAGTGGCTCACCGATCCGCGTTACGTCGATTCCAAGGCACGCCAGAAAAACATCGACGCCTGCTATCGCGATATCACCGAATTGTTCCTCACCAAGACGCTGGTCGAATGGCGCGCGATTCTGGCGACCCAGGCCGGCCCCTGGGACGTGGTCCAGGAAGTGGGCGAGATGCACAAGGACGTGCAGGTCGTCGCCAACAACTACCTGCAGACGGTCGACTACGGCGACGGCTCGACAATACCGTTGGTCTCGCTCCCCTGGCTGTTCGACGGCGAGGCCCTGCCGGCACGTCGTTCGCCCGATCTCGGCGCGGACAGCGACGAGGTCTTGGCAAGCCTGGGCTATGACGAAGAGGCGATCATCGACCTCAAGGTCAAAGGCGTCGTGTTCTGATGGGCACGCCCGAGCGGAAGCTGCCCGCCCTGACGCCGGAGACCACGGCATTCTGGACCGGCGGCAAGGACGGGCAACTGCTAATCCAGCAGTGCGGCACCTGCGGCCGCTATCAGCATCCGCCACAGCCGCTCTGCCCTTCCTGCCGGACCGAGACGATGGCACCGACGCCCGTCTCGGGCCGCGGCAAGGTCAAGACCTTCACGGTCAACCACCAGCAGTGGCTGCCGAGCCAGGCCCCCACCTTCGTCTTCGCAGCGATAGAACTGCCCGAGCAGGACGAGCTCTACGTCTTCAGCAACGTGCTCGCGCCACCCGAGGCCGTGCATTCCGGCCTGCCGGTGACGGTCTGCTTCGAGCAGCAGGAAGACGTCTGGGTGCCGCTGTTCAAGCCGGAGACGGGCAATGCTTGAGGGCTATCCCGAGAAGCAGGTGCGGATCACCGGCATCGGCCAGTCGAAGGTCGGACGGCCGTCGGACCGCTCGGCGCTGCAGCTGACGCTCGACGCCTGCCTCCAGGCGGTCGAGGACGCGGGGCTTTCGGTCGACGACATCGACGGCCTCACCTGCCACTTCGGCAAGGTCGCTGAGGGCGGCGGGATCTCGCCCGTCGGCACGATCGACGCGATGCTGGCGCTGGGCATCCGCCCGGTCTGGACCAACCCCTCCTCGGCCGAAGGGCCCGGGCACATGGGCGCGATCTTCCAGGCGGTGATGGCCGTGGCGACCGGGCTCTGCCGCCACGTCCTCGTCTTCCGCACGGTCGGCCAGGCAACCTCGCGGCTGAAATCGCGCGCCTCGACGCTACTGACCGGCAGCCGCGATCGGGTCGATGGCGGCAATGCCTTCTTCGTGCCCTATCACGCGCACTCGCCGGCTAACATGTGGGCGCTCTATGCCCAGGCCTATTTCGACAAGTACAATGTCGGGCCCGAGCAGCTCGGCTGGGTCGCGGTCAACGGCCGGCGGCATGCCGCGCACAATCCCAACGCGATCTACCGCGAGCCGATCACGCTCGACGATTACTTGGCGTCGCGGATGATCTCGACCCCACTTCGGCTCTACGACTGTGATTCGCACATCGACGGTTCGACCGCGCTGGTAATCTCGCACAAGGACGCGGCGAAGGACCTGCGCAACCCGCCGCTGGCGATCGAAGCCATGGGCATGTCGATCGGCGGCATCGGCGAGGCGCTGCACGAGGGCGACTTCACCTCGCTCGCAGCGAAGCGCGCCGGCGACATGCTGTGGCAGCGCACCGACCTCAAGCCCAAGGACGTCGACTGCGCCCAGGTCTACGACGGTTTCTCGATCCACATCTGGCTCTGGCTGGAAGCGGTCGGACTCTGCGCGCCGGGCGAAGCTGCGCGGTTCATCGAGGGCGGGACGCGCACTGCGATCGATGGCGAACTGCCGCTCAACACCAGCGGGGGCCAGCTCTCGGCCGGGCGGTTCCACGGCTATGGCCATACCCACGAGGCCTGCACCCAGCTCTGGGGCCGCGGCGGCGGCCGGCAGGTCCAAGACGCGCAGACCTGCATGGCCGTCAACGGCGGTTACGGCTACGGTGCGATGCTGCTGAGGCGCGACTGATGCCGCCCCGGAGCGAGTCGCAATCTTGACTCGCCAGTTCAGAACTGTGATAATGCGTTCACGATTTCGAATTATATGAATAAGCAGCTTGGGAAGGAGCTTGTAAGATGAGCGAAGCTGATCCGAAATTTGGCAGCGCCCTCAAGGAAGACTGGACCCTGGGTCCGATCTTCGACGCCGACGCGCACATCGATCCGCCCTACGACATGTGGAAGGAATATCTTCCCAACCACCTCAAGCCGCGTGCCCCCGTCATCGAGGCGCGCGACGATGCGGACTACATCGTCTTCGAGGGCAACAGCCGCCCGGTGATGATGATCAACAACCAGGCCGGCCGCACGGGCAAGGACTTCAAGATGAAGGGCCGCCTGTCCGAGCAGCGCAACACCTATGACCCGCAGAAGCGCCTTGCCGACATGGACCTCGACGGCATCGACCAGGCGATCCTGTTCGGCGGCGGCCCGCTCGGCACTTTCGACAACGAACTCTACCTCGCCAGCTTCGAGGCTTTCTCGAACTGGGTGATGGACTGGGCGTCGAACGCCCCGCACCGCCTGTTCCCGGTCGGTCACTCGCCGATGCGCGACATCGACGAGACGATCGAGCACGTGAAGCGCCTCGCCAAGATGGGCTTCAAGATGGTCCAGCTGCCGGCCTTCCCGCAGAACCCGGATGCCTGGAAGACCACGTCCGAGATCAAGAACATGAAGTCGGGCCAGGTCTCGGCCCAGACCGGCGACCCGAAGGGCGCGCTGCAGTACTACCAGCCCGAGTTCGACAGGCTCTGGAAGGTGCTCAGCGACCTCGGCATGGTCATCACCTTCCACCTCGGCGGCCGCGTCCCGCGCTTCGGCGAGAAGCAGCACTTCCTGCCCGACATGCCGATGTCGAAGCTGGCGATGGCCGAACCGATCGGCATCTTCATCTTCAACGGCATTTTCGACCGCTTCCCCGATCTGCGCATCGGCTCCATGGAAAGCGGCGTGGGCTGGTTCTCGTGGTATGCCGAATACTGCGACCGTACCTGGGAAAAGCAGCGCTACTGGACCGAGAGCGTGATCGACAAGCTGCCCAGCTACTTCATGGACCAGAACGTCTGGGGCTCGTTCATCCAGGACCGCGCCGGCATTCTCCTGCGTGACCTGCCCGGCGGCAAGAACATCATGTGGTCGTCGGACTACCCGCATTCGGAAACGACTTTCCCGAACAGCCACGCGATCATCAAGCGCGACTTCGCCGGCGTTCCCGACAAGGACATTCAGGACATCGTCTGCAACAATGCCAAGCGGCTCCTGCGACTGAGCTGACGATCCGAAGGTCTCGCCGCGCAATGCGGCGGGACCTTCGCGATCTCCGCGCCCATCGGCCCGCGACATCGCATTGCGCCGACGTGCTTCGCAGTCCGTCGGGCTTCACGACGAGTTTCAATGTTTCCGTGTTGCCATCGGACGGGATGACCGAGAAGCCGCACTGCCCAACGAGCGGGAAAATGGGAGAATCGCCCTGGCGACGACTGCACACGATGGGGCTGTTGCCGCCGCCCCACCCGCCCGCATCACTGTCGCGGCCTGGTACGCGCTCGCCCTACTGTTCGCCGCCAACGCGCTGAACTATGTAGATCGGCATATCGTCTCGATCCTTGCCCAGGCGATCAAGACCGACCTCAAGCTCGATGACGCCGATCTGGGCTTCCTGCTCGGCACCGCCTTTGCCGTGTTCTATTCCGTCGTCGGGATCGCCATGGGGCGGATTTCCGACATGTTGCCGCGCAAGAAGGTGATGGCTTTCGGCCTCGCCTTGTGGTCAGCGATGACCGCGCTGGGCGGCGCATCGTCGAGCTTCGCCATGCTCGGGGCCGCGCGGCTCGGCGTCGGCGTCGGCGAGGCTGTGGCGAACCCTTGCGGCCATTCGCTGGTCTCCGACATCTTCCCGCAGCGCAATCGCGCGCTCGTGCTCAGCATTCTGTTGACCGGGGTGTTCGTAGGCACGGCCAGCGCCATGGTTCTGGGCGGCTGGTTCCTGCAGGATTGGAAGAACGTCTGCCACATGGTGCCGATCGCGGGCTCCTGCGCCCTGCCGGCCTGGAAAGCAGCGCTGTTCGGCGTCGGGCTGCCCGGACTGCCTCTGTCTTTGCTGCTGCTGACGTTGCGCGAGCCGCCACGCCACCAAGGCAGCAAAGGCGGGACTTTCGCGATCCTCTTCGCCGAATTCGCCGCTGCCTTGCCCCCCCTTCACCCTCCTGATGGTCTGGCGCGCCGGCGGTCAGCGGGCGCTGATGCGCAATCTGGCGCTGGTGGCGCTGATGGCGGTCTTCTCCGGCGCGCTGATGTATCTGACCGGCGACCGCGCGCAGTGGGCCGCGACCGGGCTTGGCTTTTACGCTATCGTCACCTGGGCGCAGGTACAGTCCTATCGCGATCCGCCGCTCTACCGCCTGACATTCGGTGATCCGACCTTCCAGACCGCCGTCTCCGCAACCGCGCTGATGGGCACCATCGGCGGCACCGTCGGCGTCTGGGCCGCGCCTTATGCGATGCGCACTTTCGCCGACATTGCCCCGACCCAACTCGGCGCGACGCTGGCGGGCGTGAATATCGTTGGATCCTTCCTCGGCGTCATTTCGGGCGGCATCATCACCGACATCTGGAAGCGCCGCGATCTGCGCGCGCCTGTGGGCGTCGGCGCGATCACCGTGGTCGGCCTGGTACCCAGCATCATCGTCATGCTTACAGCCACCACGCCGACCGTATTCTTTGCCGGCTCCTTCTGCCTGGCCTTTTTCGCAGCCTTGTGGAGCGGCTCGACTGCGGCGATGGTCCAAGATCTGGTGCTGCCGCGCATGCGCGGGTCCGCCGCCGCCGCCTATTCGCTGATAGCCATCGTGGTCGGCTCGGGCATTGGCCCGTACTGGGCCGGGAAGGTCAGCAAGATGACCGGCTCGCTCAACGCCGGATTGCTGTCCGTGCTGTTGCTTGCCCCCGTCGCGCTGCTGCTGCTGTGGCTGACGTCGCGGCGGCTGCCCCATCAAACCCCCGACGTTCGCCTAGCCTACGCACGTGCGGCCGGCGAGCCCGTCTGACAGGAACGTATCATGGAAGCCCCGACCCAGGACGTCCTCACCACCGACGACCCGCTCTACGAGAAACTCTACGACGTCCGCCGCGAGGCCGCGGACATCGGCAACGCCGTCGACGTCGGTGCGATCATGCCGCAGGTGCACCGGCTTCGCGCCGAGGCGCCCGTGCACAAGGGCCGCCTGCGTGAGCTGCTGGGCCTGCCGCACCACGATCGCCACGTGCGCGCCCGCGGCCGACAGCACTATTCGGTGCTGACCTACGACGCCTGCGAAGCCGCCTTCCGCGACGCGCAGACCTTCTCGAACGGCGTCCAGGGCAACGACAACCCGGCGAACGAGATGACTATGGGCATCCTCGAGATGGACCCGCCGATGCACCGCGCCTATCGCCGCACGATCCAGCCCAAGTTCCTCATGCCCGAAGCGATGGGCTGGTGGCGTAGCCGCACGATCGACGGCATCGTCGACCGTCTGATCAGGCGCATGGCCCAGAACAACGGGGCGGAGCTCAACCTCGACTTCTGTGCACGCATCCCCGTCTACACGATCACCACCGCAATCGGCCTCTCTGGCGACGAGGCGCTCACCTTCCGCCACGCCTATCTCCATTCCACGTCGCAGAGCCGGGGCACGACGATGGAAGACCGCATCCGCAACGGCAAGATCGTCGAGGACACGCTGCTCGGGCTGATCAACGCCCGCCGCGCCGAGCCGCAGGACGATCTCATCAGCTTCCTGCTCAAGACCAAGCTGATGATGCCCGGCGAGGAGCCGCGCCCGCTGAGCGACCGCGAGATCATGACCCACGCCAAGCTGGTCATGGTCGCCGGCGGCGGCACGTCGTGGCGGCAGATGGGCATCACCCTGTTCGCGCTGCTGACCCACCGCGACCAGTTCGAGGCGGTGAAGGCCGATCGCTCGCTGATGGGCGACGCGATCGAGGAAGGCCTGCGCTGGAACCCCACCGCGCCCTACTTCTACCGCCTGGTGATGAACGACACCGAATTCTACGGCCACGAGATCAAGGCCGGGTCGGTGCTGGAACTCGGCCTCGGCCCGTCCAACCGCGATCCCTCGCGCTGGGAGAACCCCGACGCCTACGATCTCCACCGCGAGAAACTGACCAACATGGCCTTCGGCCTCGGCACCCACCGCTGCCTCGGCATGAACGTCGCGCGGGTTGAGATCGAGACCGGCATCAACGCGCTGCTAGACGCTTTCCCGAACCTCCGGCTCGATCCCGACGCCGAAGCGCCGTTCATGACCGGCGGGCTCGAGCAGCAGGGGGTTTCCGGGCTACCGGTGCTATTGCGGTAGACGGGCAGCCTGGCCCCTCCAAATCGGTTGAAATTCCCGTAATTCCCAATTGATAGCGTGACGGCGACGGTTATCTTTTGCTGCCATATGAATCGGAGCAGTCATGCGCAGTTCTCATCGTTGCGCGGCTGCGGCGTTAGCCGCAGCCGCTATCCTTTCAGGATGCAATGGAGATGGTTCTTCTCCGACCCCCAGCCCCACCCCGACATCAACGCCGAGTCCAACACCGACATCGACGCCCACGCCAACCCCGACCAATTCGACCTTGGCGAACTTGGTGGCCAGCCAGACCTTTCCGGCCGCCTCAGGCCGCGTGTACAGGCCGGAACGTGGCGGCTCGGTGGGAGCCGTTCCAAGTTCGACCTTCGATGCATACGGTTCCGGGATAACGCTCGCGTACGACGCCGGTGCCGGCAGCTATACCGTGAACGACGCGACCAATCCGCCCGCATTTCTACCGGCACAGCAGACGGAAAATACATCCGCCTTCCGCACGTTCGCGAACAGCAATGCCGCCAGCGCGGGCACTTACAAGCTGACTCTTTTCAATCCGGGCGCCGGCAATACCACTTTAGCATTGTCGTTCGTCAGCTATGGACTTCTCGAAAGTACCCAGCAGATCAGCACGACAAATGCGGACATATACTACCGCCCATTCATCTTTGGCCTCCAGACGCCCACTTCTGGCATTCCGACAACCGGCACTGTCAATTACACCAGCGTCGTCGATGGATATTGGGTAAGACGCCGTTCGTTAGTGACTCTTACGCAAGGATACGCCGACCTGCGGCTCAGCGGTACGGCAACATTTTCCATCGACTACGTAACTCGCACGGTAACTGTATCGCTTCAGCTTGATGGAACCGACCTGCTACCCACCTCGATATCGGGAAGCTTGGGCACCATCAATCTCGGCACTTTCACCGGTACCAGCACGATCGCGACCGGCACTTCGACTTTCAGCGGAACGCTGGCTGGAAATGGCTTTTCTGGTACATTTTCAGGCGCGCTGTTCGGTTCTTCGGCTAGCGAAGCCGGACTAGCCTTCCGAATCGACGATGGAGACGCCAATCCCTCATCCCGCCAGCACGTGGCGGGAGTGGTAGTCGGCAAAGGAAGCTAGCCAAACGTTCCGCAGAGCGCTCGCAGTGCGACGATGCCGGGCCACCTTATGTTAGGTCAGGCACGCCCGCCCGCTGCTCGGCGACGATCTTCCATACGGCGATGAACAGCGCCGCGATTACCGGGCCGACGATGAAGCCGTTGAGCCCGAACAGCTCGATCCCGGCGAGCGTCGCGATCAGCACGACGAAATCGGGCATCCGCGTGTCCTGGCCGACCAGGATCGGGCGCAGGATGTTGTCGATCATGCCGATGATGAACACGCCGCAGCCCGCGAGCACGACGCCCTGCCAGACCGAGCCGGTCACCAGCAGGTAGAGCGAGACCGGTATCCAGACGATCGCCGTGCCGACCGCGGGCACGAGCGAGAAGAATCCCATCAGCAGGCCCCAGAGCAGCGCGCCCTCGACACCGAGCAGGCCGAAGATGATGCCGCCGACGAGGCCCTGGACGATGGCAACGACGACCGTGCCTTTCATCGTCGCGCGCACGACCACGACGAAATGCTCGACCAGCGCATCACGCAGCGACGGCCGCAGCGGCACGGCGCTCTTGATCTGGCGGCCGAGCGTCTTGCCGTCACGCAGCAGGAAGTAGGTCAGATAGAGCATCACGCTGAGCGAGGCGAAGAAGCTCAGCGCGCCCTGCCCCACGACCAGAGCCTGGGCGGCGATATTCTGCAGCCCCGCCGAAATGAATCCACCGACCGCGCGCTGGACACCGTTGAAATCACGCAGGCCCCAGTAGTCGAGCACCCGCCGGGCCCAGCCGGGCAGCGCGTGGCGCAGGTCGGCGAACATGGCCGCGAGATTGATCTGGCCCGACTGGAACTTGGCGTAGAGCGTCGCCGCTTCCTGGACCAGGCTCACGGCGACGAGGATGGCCGGGACGATGACCACGGCCAGGATCAGCAGGATTGTGAGCCCCGCCGAGGTATTGCGGTGACCGCGCAGGCGGAACACCAACCAGCGATAGACCGGTGCGAAGACGATCGCGGTGACCACGCCCCACAAAATCGCGCCGAAGAACGGCAACGACAGCCAGACAAAGGCCAAGGTGACGAGGAGGACGAGGACGAGGAAGCCCGCGTCCTCGATACCAATCTTGCGGAAGTCACGATCGCCCATCGCGGCTGTGTCGCATCAAACGCCGCGTAAATCCATGGCAGGGCTGGCGCCTTCCACACCCCGCACCGGGAACATATCCTAGGCCAGCTTCAGACGCACCCTCAGGCCATCGGCAGTCGACATCTGGGTGCCGCGCATGCCGTCCATGCGCACGCCGGTGCAGGCCATCTTGAGCTGGGTGAAGTCCTCGTACCATTCGAGATCGGCGGCCGACTTGCCGCTGACTTCCTCCCACAGCGCGACGGTTTCGTCGCGGCTGCCCATGCCGTCGAGATAAGTGCCCATCTGGCTGGTCTTGCCGTGCATCGTCTCCGACAAGGTGCAGAACCAGCCGAGATCCTGCAGCGCGCCGCCGAGCGATGGCTGTTCCCAGTCCATCACCGCGACGACGTCGAAGTTCTCGTCGAACATCATATTGCCGATGCGCGCGTCGCCCCAGACCACGCCTTCGGGCTGGTTCTTCGGCCAGAGCGCGAGCAGCCGCTGGCGGCCCGCCTCGAGGATTTCGGCGCGCGGATCGTCCTTCACCCATTCGACGAAGCGCGTGTACTTGTCCCACTCCTGCGCCAGGCCGTCGCGGGCATGGTCGGGGCCGGCGAGGAACGGGACCTCGCTCAACGGCACGCGCTGGATCGCGGCGAGCTGACGCACCGCACCCTCCCACAGGTGGCGGCGTTGCGCCGGCGTCGCCTCGGACAGCCAGCCTGACTTGGCATAGGGCGGATGGCTGACGGGCACGCGGCCCTTGACCTTCTCCATGACGAAGAACGGCGCGCCCAGCAGTTCGGCATCGGGCTCGAACCACAGCGGCTTGGCGACACGGACATAGCCGCCGTCGCTGAGCATCTTCATCAGCTGATACTGCTCGTCGAACAGGTTGTCGGGAAACACCGTGAAGCTGGACGGCTTTATCCGCACGACATAGCCCTGCGCGCGCTCTGCTCCGTTTTCGAACCACCGGGCATCGAACAGGATCGTCTCGTGCGACTGGCCGGCCCCTTTAGGGTACGAGAAATCAGTCAGCCTAATGTCACCGGCGCCGGGCAAGCGTTCGCCCAGCCACTGCGTCATCTTGCCGGCCAGAATTTCGAGGTCGCGCGTCGCAGGCGCTACGATCACGTCAGACAATCCCACTCTCCCACTGCCGTGCTACGCTCGATTCCCAGCGCGCAATAAATTCCCGATGCCGAATTTATTTTCGGGAAAATATCGATAGGTCAGCAGCACGCGAGCGTCAAGGATTCGCAGAGCCGGGGAATGATCAGGCGGTCACGCGCGCCTCGCTGTCGCGGCCCGCGACGAAAGCAGAGATCCGCCTGCAGGCTGCGCGCAGGCGCTGCCCCGCTGCCATGACCTGGGCCCCGGACATCGTGCCGTGGAAACCGGCGAGGAGCAGACAGAAGCTGACTTGCCCGCGTTCGTCGAAGATCGGGGCCATCAGCGCGCCGACCGCGTAGCTCGAGGCCTGGTCGATCCCGTCGATCGGCGTGACGGGAATCTCGTCGGTATCGACGCCCATGCCGCGGTCGTCGGCCTCACCGGCAATGTCGAAGCCCGGCCGGCGCAGGAGCACGGCGAAACCGTTCTCGCGCGCGAATTCCATCGACTTGAACATCAGCTCGCGCCGCTCGGCCGAAGGCTTGGGCTCGGTCGTTTCGAGCCACGCTTCGGCTTCGGCCGGCGCCCAGGCGAAGAAGGCTACGGCCTGCGGCGAGCGCAGCTTCATCCGCGTGCCCAGCGGCACCGGATAGCCGACATGGCTGAGCGAGGCCGCACGATCGCGCAGATGGATCATGTCACCTTCGAGGAAATAGGCCGAGCAGACTACGTCGAACTCGTCGGCCAGGCTGCGCATCTCCGGTTGCGCCACCTGCAGCGGCGAGAAGTGCTGCGCCGCCGTCCGGCCGATCGCCGCCAGCGCCGGGCCGAGCACATAGGTCTTGTCGCTGGTGCGATAGAGGTAGCCGACATCGACCAGCCCCGTCAGCAATGCATGGCAGGTCGCCCGGCTCAGCTTGAGCGCGCGCACCAGGTCGGTCAGGGCGAAAGCCTGGCCGGGGTGATCCGCGATGAAATTGAGAATGGCCGCCACGCGTCGGACGCCCGGTGAAGATCGCGACATCTGCCCCCCTGTTAGGTTGTTTCGCTATTTCGAACAAATTGGGCGTAAAACGATGCAAGTCGGCCGTCAATAGCGCCAACCTGCACCGCGCCAACGCCGGGGCGTTTTCTGGTGAAAGGGCGCGGCGTCCTAGACATCGAACCGCGTACAATAGTCCGCAAAGGCCTCGCGGATGGCCTCGTTGGTCAGGCCGTATTCCTCGGCAGTGTAGCGGTGCTCGCCGAAGGCACCCTGGGCATTGCGTCGGTTGTAGTCCGCTACATCGGCTTCGAGCTGCGGCGTGAAATCGAAACCCAGGCGGTCGTAGAGCCCGGCAAAAGTCTCGACCGGGCGTGCCACGACGTCGCGGTTCCAGACGTCGATGAAGCGGTGCTCACCCAGCCGGTCGCGCGCCGCCAGCGCCCGTTTCATACCCCTGGCCCAGAAGGCCAGCGCCTTGGGGCCTGCCGCAGCCTTGTCGAGCGCGCCCTCGACGCAGCGCGCGGAATGGAGCGTGTACTGCAGGCTCGATACCGAGGGGATCACGCTGGCGGGATCACGGTGCGTCCAGACGAATTTCGTGTCGGGATATTCGGCCGCGAAAGCCTCGAGCTGGAACAGGTGCACCGGCCCCTTGAGCAGCCAGAGGTGCGGAGGTCTCTCGGACTGGAGCAGGCTCAGCACGCGGCGGTGATAGGCATAGGTCGAGGCAAAATCGGCAGAAGTCCACCAGTCGACGAAATCATCGGGCATGGGGAAGGCGCCGTGGTAGGCATGCATGTCGAGCGGGGCGAGGCCGACCATGTCCTCTTCGGGACCGTCGGGATCGGCGATGTGCTGGCTGGCATGCGAATGCGCCTTGATCGCTTCGCGGTAAGCGACCGCGCGCGGATCATCCGCTTCCTCGCCGAGCCGCGGCGGCGGCACCGGCTGGTTCATTTCCCACATGCGCGGGAAACGGAAGCGCGGATCGAGCGCGAGCATGCCGACCGTGGCGGTGGTGCCCGTGCGCGGCAGCCCGCAGACAAGGATCGGGCCTTCGACGGCCTGCGCCTCGATCTCCGGATGTGCAGCATACCATTGCTCGATGCGCAGGCGGTTGGCGAGATCCTGGACGATACGGTCCATCGCCGCGATCATGACTTCGGGTTTCAACGGCAGGCGCGGAAAAGCGGCAAGCGCGCGTTCCAGGCCCTCTTCGAAACCGGACGCGCCGAAATCATCGGCTCCCGCCAGAGCCACCGCCCGCGCCTTCGCTTCGGCGGCCGTCATCGCCTTCATATCCCTCTCCCTGCCGGCTCGAACGACCGGCTGCCCGGGAAAAAGACTAGACCGAAAATTCGCCATTACAAATGATTTGTCGCAATCGGGATCAATCCCAACGCAGCGGCAAGGTGTCGAAGGCGATGATATTGCCCGAATGGAACGTCGCCTCGGCATCCGGGTCCAGCCGGAACGGCGGCAGGCGCTTGAGCATCTGCTGGTAGAGCACCTGCAGTTCGACCCGCGCCAGGTGCGCACCGAGGCAGCGGTGCGGGCCGACGCCGAAAGCGACGTGGACCTTGTTCTCGCGGTCGAGCTCGAACTGCTCGGGCTCGGTGAACTCGCGCGGGTCGAGATCGGCTCCGGGGATATAGAGCGCCAGAGTCTCGCCTTCCTTGAGGTCGAATCCGCCCAGCTTGGTGTCCTGCGCCACGCGGCGCATCGGAATGGTGAAGCTGTAGCGGCGCAGCAGTTCCTCGGCCGCCTCGACGATCAGTTCGGGCCGGGCGCGCAACTTGTCCTGCAAGTCCGGGTTCATCGCCAGATGGCGGATGCCGAAGCCCATGCCGTTGATCACCGTATCGAGCCCGGCGATGAACAGCAGGACGCAATAGTCCTCCATCAGTTCGAGCGTCATCGGCGCGCCGTCGATCTCGGTGGCCCAGAGCAGGCTGATGATGTCATCCCTGGGATCGTCCTTGCGCGCCAGGATTTCGCCCAGCATCGCATCGGCAACTTTGCGCGACATCGAGGCCGCAGCCACCATGTTGTCGGTCGTCGTATTCTCGAGGAATTCGTGGACCAGCACGCGGAACTCGGCCAGCCGTTCGGGCGGCAGGCCCATCATCTTGAGGAAGACGGTAACGGGCAGCGGTTCGGCAATGGCCGAGATGAAATCGCAGTGGCCCTGGTCGATGACCTTGTCGATCAGTTCGTCGGCCAGCGCGCGGATGTCGTCGATCTGGTTCATCGCGGCGCGCGGGGAGAAGGTCTTCTGCAGCGGCCCGCGGAACTTGCCATGCTCGGGCGGGTCCATGGTGATCGGCGTCGCCTGCGGGATGCGCGGCAGGTCCTTGGGCATCATCGCCATCATCGCCGCAAGTTGCGCGCGCGGCATCAGCCCGCTCGAGAAGGTCTCGGTATCGCGCGAGGCCTGGAACAGCTCGGGATGGCCGATGACGATCCAGCGGCCGCCATTGCGCGGAGTCCAGAACACCGGCGGGGCATCGCGCAGCAGCTCACGAACTCGTTCGTGCGGGTTGGCGAGCAGGGCCGGATCGTGACGCATGTCGAAATCGTAGACCGCCTCGGGCGGAATATGCGCGGGCACGGGAACGGCTGGACTGAGCGCGGTCACGTCTATTCTCCTCACCACTTTTATTGCTCTGTGATCTACCGTCGATCAGAAGTCGAAGCAATGAGAACGGCGTTCTACCCGGGGCGGCAGGGAGAAGATCGCGGGGACGCTACCCGATGCCGAGATCCTTCAAATAACGCGCCCGCGCCTCGGTCAGCAGCCGGTTCTGGTTGAATGCAGAGCCCGCGGTGACCCCGCCATCGACCGCGATGACCTGGCCAGTGACATAGGCCGCGCGGTCGCTCGCCAGGAAGGCCGCCGTGTAGGCGACGTCGCGCGGGCTGCCGCGGCGCTTGAGCGGCTGATCGGCGTTGTAGATCTCGTCGACGATGCCCGTAAGCTCAGCGCTCTGCTCGGCGGTCAGCGCGGGATGCTCACCGAAAGCGCTGTTGCGGGTCGGGATATGGCCAGGCTCGATCGCGTTCACCCGCACGCCGTATTCGCCGAGGTCGATCGCCAGCGAGCGCGAGAAGTTCTCCACCCCCGCCTTTGCGGCGCGGTAGGTCAGCAGGGCATAGCCGGGCACGGCGGCCGCGATCGACGACAGGTTGACGATTGCCCCGCTGCGCTGCTTCGCCATGTGCCGCGCGGCAATCTGGCTGCCGTGCATCACGCCGGCGAGATTGACGTTCACCACCTGGTCGAAGTCGGCGAGATCGTCGTCGAGGAAGCGGTTGTGGAAGGCGCCGGTTATCGCGGCGTTGTTGATCATCGCGTCGAGGCCGCCGAACTCGGTAAGTGTAAAGTCGACCAGTGCCTGGACTTCCTCGCGCTTCGCCACGTCCGCGCGCAGATAGCGCACCGCACTGCCGAGCGTGGTCGCGAGCGCCTCACCCTGCTCCGCGTTTCGGCTGGCGATGACGACCCGAGCGCCCTCTTCCGCAAAAACCTCGGCAATCGCGGCGCCGATGCCCATCGTGCCGCCGGTGACGATCGCGACCTTGCCGTCCAACTGGCCCATCACGCCGCGCCGATCAGTTCGCGGCCGATCAGCATACGGCGGATCTCGTTGGTGCCCGCGCCGATGTCGAGCAGCTTGGCGTCGCGCAGATAGCGCTCGACCGGCCAGTCCTTGGTATAGCCGGCGCCGCCCAGCGCCTGCACCGCCTCGCCCGCCACACGGAAGGCGCTCTCGCTTGCCAGCAGGATCGCGCCGGCCGCATCGAACCGGGTGGTCTGCCCAGCGTCGCACGAACGCGCCACGGCATAGGTATAGGCCCGCGCCGATTGCAGCGCGACATACATGTCGGCGACCTTCGCCTGCATCAGCTGGAAGGCGCCTATCGGCTTGCCGAACTGCTTACGCTCGCGGACGAAGGGGATGACCGTGTCGAGACAGGCCTGCATGATACCGAGTTGTAGCCCGGCGAGCACGACGCGCTCGTAGTCGAGCCCACTCATCAGGACGCCCACGCCACCGTTCACCGGTCCCATGACCTGGCTTTCGGGCACGAAGCAGTCTTCGAACACCAACTCGGCCGTCGGCGAACCGCGCATGCCCATCTTGTCGATCTTCTGGCCGATCGAGAAACCAGGAAAATCCTTCTCGATCAGGAAGGCGCTGATCCCGCGCGAGCCGTCTCCGGTCTTGGCATAGACGACGAGGGTATCGGCATAAGTGCCGTTGGTAATCCAGAATTTCGTCCCGTTGAGCTTGAACCCACCGTCGACCGGCTCGGCCTTGAGCTTCATCGAAACGACGTCGGACCCCGCCCCGGCCTCGGACATGGCGAGGCTGCCGACATGCTCGCCCGAGATCAGCCTCGGCAGGTACTTCGCCTTCTGTTCAGGCGTCCCCCAGCGGCGGATCTGGTTGACGCAGAGATTAGAATGCGCGCCGTAGGAGAGGCCGACCGAGGCCGAAGCGCGGCTGACTTCCTCGACCGCGATGACGTGGTCGATATAGCCGAGGCCGAGTCCGCCGAATTCCTCCTCGACGGTGATGCCGTGAAGACCGAGTTCGCCCATCGCCGGCCAGAGCTCGCGCGGGAACCAGTCCTCGGCGTCGATCCTGGCGGCGAGCGGCGCGATCTTCTCGTCGGCGAAGCGGCCGGCGGCCTCGCGGATCATCTGGGCGCTTTCGGGCAGGCCGAAGTCGAAATCGGGGGTGGCGCGCATGTCGAGCTCCTTAGGCCCTAGCCCTAGCTCAACTCTCCCCCAGGGTGAAAGGCTCTGCGGCGCGGCGGTAGTCGTCGGGGAGGATCTCGCGGCCGATCGGCGGCGCGGCGCGGGCGGGACAGGCAGCGCGGTGACAGAGCCGGCAGGTTACGCCGATCGGCGTCGCAGCCACGCTACGCGGGTCGAGGCCCGCACCATAAACCAGCTGCGGCGCGTGCTCGGCGGCGCAGGCGAGCGCGATGGCACGGTGAATGCGCGGCTGGCCGGCACGCCCGCCGCCCGCCGTCACAGTCCGCGCGATCGAGAAGAAACGCTCGCCGCCGGGCAGTTCGAGCCACTGCGTCACCACCTCGCCGGGCGTGCGGAATACCGAATGGACGCTCCATAGCGGACAGCCGCCGCCGTGCGCGGCGAATGGAAAGCCGGCGCCGTCGAGCCGCTTCGAAACGTTGCCTGCCTCGTCGACGCGGATGAAGAAGAACGGCACGCCTTCCTGCCCTGGTCGGCCGAGCGTGGTTAGCCGGTGGGCGGTCTGCTCGAAGCTGGTGCCGAACAGACGGCTCAGCGCCTCGACATCGTAGCGCCGGCTTTCCGCGGCGCGCGCGAACCTGTCGTAGGGCATGAGCAGAGCCGCCGCCACATAGCCGCCGAGCGCGCGGCGCACGAGCGTCGCGGCGGTCTGGCTAGCGAAGGTCTCGGCACGGACGATCCGCGAGATGTCGGCGCGCATCACCGTATAGGCCACGTGGATCGCGAGCTGGTAGGCGCGGCTTTCGGCGCTCAGCGTGTCGTCGATCAGCAGCTGCTCGTTGTGCCGGTCGTAGCGGCGGATGGAATCGACCAGCACTTCGGGCGGCAGGAAGCGCACGCGCAGGCCGCGTTTGCGCAGGAACTCGGCGGTGCCGCCCGCCTCTGCGATCTCGCCCGCCAGTGCTTCGGCCCGAGCATCGAGTTCGGGGAAATGGTTGCGCTGGCGGGCGACGAAGCGCCGCGCCTCGGCCACCGGATCGGCCGCTTCCTCCGCGCCCGGCACGCGCTGCTCGGCCAGCGCCTGCTGCTCGCGCAAATAGGCGCCGTGGAGCCGCAGCAGCGCCTCCGACACGCCGGGGAAATTGGTCGCGAGGTCGGCGATCTCCAGCGCTGGCAAGTCGATGTCGGCGAAGATCGGATCGCGCAGCACTTCGCCGATGCGCTGAGCGTAGTCCTCGCCGTCCTCGGCGGCGAGGTCCTCCATGTCGAGTTTGTAGGTGCGCGCGAGGCGCAGCAGCAGCGGCGCGGTCAGCGGCCGCTGGTTGCGTTCGAGCAGCGCGACATAGGACGGCGAAATCTCGAGATCCTCGGCCATCGCCTGCTGGGTGAGGCCAAGCTCGCGGCGCAGGCGCTTAATGCGCGGGCCGAGATAGAGGGGGCGGTTGTCAACCATTACAACCCCACCTTGTCACACCTGCACAACTTTACAATGATATTCTGTAAAGCTTGACAGCCGCACTTCGCAAGCCGTTCCACCCGGCGAATCCCTGGCCTAGGCAAAATCATCAAACACGCGCTTTTCCAGGGATTCTTACCGTGACCTATTCGCAGAACATCACCGAAGCCCGCCAGACGATCGGCGAGAACCAGCAGACCTGGAACGGCATCGATGCCGAATCGGTCGCGCGTATGCGCCTGCAGAACCGCTTCCAGACCGGCCTCGACATCGCCCGCTACACAGCGAAGATCATGCGCGCCGACATGGCAGCCTATGACCTCGATCCGGCGAACTACACGCAGTCGCTGGGTTGCTGGCACGGTTTCATCGGCCAGCAGAAGATGATCTCGATCAAGAAGCACTTCGGCACGACCAAGGGCCGCTACCTCTACCTCTCGGGCTGGATGGTCGCCGCGCTGCGCAGCGAATTCGGCCCGCTGCCCGACCAGTCGATGCACGAGAAGACCTCGGTCCCCGCGCTGATCGAAGAGCTCTACACCTTCCTGCGCCAGGCCGACGCCCGCGAACTCGGCATGATGTTCCGCCAGCTCGACGCGGCCAAGGAAGCCGGTGACGCGGTCACCACGCACCGCCTGCTGCACAAGATCGACGAGTACCAGACGCACGTCGTGCCGATCGTCGCCGACATCGACGCCGGCTTCGGCAATGCCGAGGCGACCTACCTCCTCGCCAAGAAGTTCATCGAGGCGGGCGCCTGCTGCATCCAGATCGAGAACCAGGTTTCGGACGAGAAGCAGTGCGGCCACCAGGACGGCAAGGTTACCGTCCCGCACGAGGACTTCATCGCCAAGATCCGCGCCGTCCGCTACGCCTTCATGGAACTCGGCGTCGATGACGGCGTGATCGTCGCGCGCACCGACTCGCTTGGGGCCGGCCTGACCAAGCAGATCGCCTTCACCCGCGAAGCCGGCGACATCGGCGACCAGTACAACGCCTTCCTCGACTGCGAGGAAGTCACCACGGTCGGTCACGGCGAAGTGCTGATCAGCCGCGACGGCAAGCTGCTGCGCCCCAAGCGCCTGCCCTCCAACCTCTACCAGTTCCGCTCGGGCACCGGCGAAGACCGCTGCGTGCTCGACTGCATCACCTCGCTGCAGAGCGGCGCCGACCTGCTGTGGATCGAGACCGAGAAGCCGCACATCGAGCAGATCGCCGGCATGGTCGATCGCATCCGCGAAGTCGTGCCGAATGCCAAGCTGGTCTACAACAACTCGCCCAGTTTCAACTGGACGCTGAACTTCCGCCAGCAGGTGTTTGATGCCTGGACCGCCGAAGGCCGCGACATGGCTGCCTACGACCGTGCCAAGCTGATGAGCATCGATTACGACGGCACCGATCTCGGCAACGAGGCCGACGAGCGCATCCGCACCTTCCAGCGCGACGCCGCGGCCCGCGCCGGCATCTTCCACCACCTGATCACGCTGCCGACCTACCACACCGCGGCGCTCAGCACCGACAACCTCGCCAAGGAATACTTCGGCGACGCCGGCATGCTCGGCTACGTCAAGGGCGTCCAGCGCGAGGAAATCCGCCAAGGCATCGCCTGCGTGAAGCACCAGAACATGTCCGGTTCGGACATCGGCGACGACCACAAGGAATACTTCGCCGGCGAGGCGGCGCTCAAGGCGGGCGGCGCGGCCAACACGATGAACCAGTTCGCGGCCTGAGCCCGAGCCTCGAAGGAAGAAGGAGCAAGACGATGAGCGAACCCACCCGCGCCCGTGCCGTCCTGTCGACGGACGACTTCAAGCTGCTGAAGGAAGCCGTGCGCTTCTATCTTCAAGCCAATGAAGACGCGCCGGATTCCTCGAAATATTCAAACCTCTATCACCGTCTCGGCACCGCCGCGCGGGGGTAAGACGACACGCCTTTCCTGGGGAGGAAAGCCTGGCCCGTCGCGCTTCGGTGCGGCGGGCCAAATCATTTGCAGCTTTGGACGCGCGGCAAGGCGGAATGGGCAGCGCGTCACTTCCCGGCTGGCGCTCGCTCAGGTATTTCCCGGTCAAATCATTCCCCGGGAGAGAGCCATGAACCAACCGATTCTGGACCGCAGCGTATTCGGCGGCCGCAAGGTCATCGACGTCGACACGCACCTCGTCGAACCCTTCGACCTCTGGTCGAGCCGGGCGCCGGCGGCGATGAAGGACCGCCTGCCGCGGGTGAAGACTGTCGACGGCATCCGTTCCTGGGTGATCGACGACGACAAGATTCTCTCCAAGGGCGCCGTGCCCGCCTGCACGATCTCGAAGGACGGCACCAAGTGGCCGGGCCTCGACTTCATCAAGAAGCAGATCGAGGACGTCGATCCCGCCGCCTACAGCGTCAAGGAACGCCTGGCCGTGATGGACCGCATGGGCATCGACGCGCAGATCATCTACCCCAACATCCTCGGCTTTGGCGGCCAGGCGGCGGTCCAGGTCGACGGCGAGTTGCGGCTGGCCACGATCAAGATTTTCAACGACGCCATGGCCGAACTACAGGCCGACAGCGGCCAGCGCATGTTCCCCATGGCCATGCTGCCGTGGTGGGACGTCGATCTCTGCGTCAAGGAGATCGAGCGCGTCCACGCGATGGGGCTCAAGGGCCTGAACATCAACTCGGACCCGCACAACTTCCGCCGTCCGGACGGTTCGTTCCTGCCCGACCTGGGACAGGAGTACTGGTATCCGATGTGGGAAGCCTGCGAGGCGACCGACCTCTCGATCAACTTCCACATCGGCGCGTCCGAGGAATCGATGGACTTCGTCGGCCACCAGGGCTGGCCGGGGCTGCACCAGGACATGCGCTCGGGCCTGGGCGGGGCGATGCTGTTCATCAACAACGGCAAGACCATGGGTAACCTGATCCTGTCGGGCCTGCTCGACCGCTTCACCAAGCTGAAGTTCGTCTCGGTCGAGAGCGGCCTGGGCTGGATTCCCTTCCTGCTCGAGGCGATCGACTACCAGATGAGCGAGACCGGTGCGAACGCCTACAAGCTCCAGCGCAAGCCCAGCGAGTACTTCAAGACCAACTTCTACGCCTGCTTCTGGTTCGAGCGGAAGAACCTGGTCCACGACATTCGCCAGCTCGGCGTCGAGAACTGCCTGTTCGAGACCGACTACCCGCACCCGATCTGCCTCTACCCGGTCGACAACATGGAGACGGCGCTGGGCGGGCTGACGGAACCTGAGAAGAACCTGATCCTCTCGGGCAACGCAGCGCGGGTCTACAACATCGCGCTCTGACCTAGTCCGATAGCGGCCGATCTCCGCGGGAGCGCAGGTCGGCCAGCAGCGTGCGGATCGCCCAGCCCGTGGCGCGGGCGATCTCTTCGCCGGTCAGGCCCCAGTGGTCGCGCATCTCCAGCCAGGGCGTGGTGTGGAGCATCTGTAGCAGCGCCGTGGCGAGCTTGCGGTCCTCCTGGGGCAGGTCCTTCACCGCATCGGCCGTGACCGCGGTATAACGTTCGACGCGCATGTCGTTCTGCGCCATTCGCATCGCCCGGCCCTGCGGCGTCGAACGCATCAGCGTGGTGATCGGCGCGATCCGGTCGAAGCCGGTATAGGTATCGAGCAGCGTGCCGGTGAGGTCCGCCTCGCTTTCGGGAAAGCGCACGCCCGGCCCCGCCAGTTCGCGCACCCGCGTGCTCGCGCCGCCGAGCAGTTCCTGCCGATCGGGGAAATAGCGATAGATCGTGCGCCGCGCGATGCCCGTGCGCTCAGCGACGAGGTCGTGGCTGATGTCCAGCCGCCCTTCCGCCATCAGCGCAATGACGTCGTCGGCGATGCGCGCGCGCGTCTCGTCCTTCTTGCGTTCGCGGGTGCCGGAAGCCGTGGTATCTTCGTCCATGAAGCATGCCTAGAAAATGGCACAAATCATGTCAAATTTATATTGACACAATTTGTGCCACATTGCACTGACGCCGCCATCGAAACCGATCGAGGGGGATTCTCATGCTGTTTCACATGTCCATCGCCGCCCACGCACCAAAGCACGTCGCCGAAGTCCTGGCCAAGTTCTGGGACGGCGAAGCCTTCCCCTTCCCACCCGTCGCCGAAGGGAGCTGGATCGCGCTCGCCGGCGACGACCGCGGCACCGCGGTGGAGGTCTATCCGGTCGACGTCGTCCTGCGCGAGACCGAGGGTGATGCCGATGCCTATGGCGAGTACACCGGTGCGCCCGGCTACACGGCCACCCACGGCGCAATCGCAACAAACCTCACCGGCGAGGAGGTGTTCGCCATCGCCGCACGCGAGGGTTGGCCCGCCAAGTACCGCAAGCGCGGCGGCTTCTTCGGCGTGATCGAACTGTGGATCGAAGGGCGCCAGATGGTCGAAGTGCTCACGCCCGAGATGCAGGCCGAATACCTCGGCTTCATGAAGCTCGACGCCTGGCGTGCGATGCGCGACGCGATGGCCGCACAGGCCTGACCACTATTCGGCGTGGATTGGCGGCAGCGCGTCGGCAGCGGCGCGCCTCCGTCCGATCCGCATCAGCAGGCACAGCGGCGTGATGGCCACGGCCAGGATGAACAGCATGCGGAAGGAATCGACATAGGCGACCATCGTTGCCTGGCGCGCGATCTCGCCGACCATCCCCGCGACCGAGGCCGGATTGGTCGGCTCGAAATCGGGCCTGAGCCAATCGACCAGCGGGTTGTCGGGCCGCACCGCTTCTACGAGGTACGACTGCACGACGTTGGTATCGCGCACCGTCGCCGCCTGGATCATCGATATCCCTACCGCGCCGCCGAGGCTTCGCGTCAGCGCGAACAGCGTCGAACCTTCATTGCGCAGTTCGTGTGACAAGGTGTTGAAGACGATCAGGTTGAGCGGGAGGAACAGGAAGCCCGAACCGCAACCCTGCAGGAAGCCGACCAGCATCAGTTCCTCCTGGCTGACATCGAGCGACATCTGCGTGAGGATGTAGAGGCTCGACACCAGCATCGTCATGCCGGTGAAGATCAGCAGGCGACCGTCGGCCTTGGAAACCAGGCGTCCCACGATCAGGATCGTGAAGATGTTGCCGACCGCACGCGGCGCAGAGAGCAGGCCGGTCAGGATCACCGGATAGCCGAGCAGCTGCTGCATCAGGTTCGTCACCATCGGGATCACGCCGTTCAGTAGCACGCCGAGCAGCGCGCTGAGGATCGTTCCCAGCAGGAAGTTGCGGTCCTTGAAGATCGCCGGCTTGATGAACGGATTGCGCGCGGTCAGCATGTGGAAGACGGCGAGATAGGCGAAGGCACCGAAGACTGTCGCCTCGATCACGACCTCGGTCGAGGAGAACCAGTCCAGCATTGGCCCGCGGTCGAGCATCAGTTGCAAGGCGGTCAACGCGATGGCAACGGCGCCAAAGCCCCTGGCATCGAAGGCGCGTACCCCCTCGCGCAGCGTCTCGCGTCCGAAAATCACGAAGCCGGCGAGCCCGATCGCGCCGATCGGCAGGTTGATGAGGAAGATAGCGCGCCAAGAGACATATTCGGTTAGCCAGCCGCCCAAGGTCGGGCCGATCATCGGGCCGAACAGTGTGCCGATGCCAAACAGCGCGGTCGCCGGCCCATGGCGCTCGGGCGGGTTGATGTCGAGTAGCAGCACCTGGGTCAGCGGGACGATGCTCGCGCCCGTCGCGCCCTGGAGGAAGCGGAACGCCACCAGGACTTCGAGATTGGGCGAAAGCCCGCAGCCGACCGAAGCCAGGGTGAAAGTCAGCACCGCGATCGCCAGCACCTTGTTGCGGCCGAAGCGGTCGGCCAGCCAGCCGCTCAGCGGTGTCGCGATGGCGCCGGCGATCAAATAGGAGGTCAGCACCCAGGCGATCTGTTCCTGCGATGCGGCAAGGCTGCTCTTGATCCGCGGCAAGGCGATGATCGCGATCGTCGCGTCGATCGTCACCATCATCACCGCGGCGGTGGCGGCAATGGTCAGCATCGTGCGGGTGAACGGATCGGGATAGGTCGGGGCGGCGGACATCTGCGGCGCGGTCTCGCACGGCGTCGGGATCGCAGCAAGCGCTTGCCCATCGATTGACGGCAAGGCTATCGGCCCATATATGATGCATATGCATCATGATTATCCCCGGGCCTGCGCCTGCACAACGCTGCGCAAGGCCTCGCGCGCGGTGACGCGGCTCTATGACGAGCGGTTGGCAGCGCACGGCATGACGACGACGCAGTTCTCGATCCTGCGCAATCTCGCGCGGGCCGATGGCGAACTCCCGCTCAGCCGCCTTGCCGAGCGGCTGGTGATGGACCGCACCTCGCTCTACCGCACGCTCGCCCCGGTGACCCGCGCAGGTTGGGCGGTCGTCGAGCAAGGACCGGGCCGCGCCAAGCTGGCGAGGCTGACCGATCCCGGGCGGGCCGCGATGGCGGGCGCGGAAGACGACTGGCAGCAGGCACAGGCGCATGTGCTCGGCGAGATCGATCCGGCCGAATGGCAGGCGATGATCGGGACGCTGGACCGGCTGGTCGAGGCGGCGCAGGTATGAAGCGCGCACACCGCTGGCCGGTGACCGTCGCCGCGGTCACTTTCATCGCCCTGCTCGCCGCCGCCGGCCTGCGCTCGGCGCCGAGCGTGATGATGGTGCCGCTCGAGGTCCACTTCGGCTGGAACCGCGCGACGATCTCGGCGACTTCGGCCGTGGGCATCTTCCTCTACGGCCTCGTCGGGCCTTTCGCAGCCGCGCTGATGCAGAGCTTCGGCATCCGCCGGACGATGATCGCCGGGCTCTCGCTGATGGCCGCCTCTACTTTCGTCAGCCAGTGGATGACGCAGTCCTGGCACTACCTCGTCACATGGGGCCTGTTCTCTGGCATCGGCACCGGCGCGATCACCATGGTCCTCGGCGCGGCCATGGTGAACCGCTGGTTCGCGACGCGGCAGGGCCTCGTCATGGGCCTGATGAGCGCCAGCGCTGCCACCGGCGCGCTGATCTTCCTGCCCTTCCTCGCCTGGCTGACCAGCACGGGCGCCTGGAAGCCCGTGGTCCTGACCGTCAGCCTCGTCTGCCTCGCGCTGATCCCGCTCGTCGCCTTCCTGGTGCCCGAGCGGCCCTCGGACGTGGGCACCACACGCTTCGGCGAGGCGCCCGACGCCCCTCCCCCGCCGCCACGGCAGGTCGCCGATCCCGCGCTGGCGCTCAAGGTGCTGGCGAGCGCATCGCGCAGTCCGGTGTTCTGGCTGCTGTTCGGCACCTTCTTCGTCTGCGGGCTGACCACCAACGGCCTCGTCGGCACGCACCTGATCGCCTATTGCGGCGACCACGGCATCGCGCCGGTGGCTGCCGCCGGGTTGCTCTCGATGATGGGCCTGTTCGACCTCTTCGGCACCACCGCCTCGGGCTGGCTGACCGACCGCTACGACCCGCGCCGGCTATTATTCGTCTATTACGCGCTGCGCGGACTTTCGCTGCTGGCGCTGCCGTTCATCGATTTCGACGGGACCAGCCTCGCGGTCTTCGCGGTGTTCTATGGCCTCGACTGGATCGCCACCGTCCCGCCGACCGTGGCGATCACCAACCGCGCCTTCGGTGAACGCGACGCGCCGATCGTGTTCGGCTGGGTCATGGTCGGCCACCAGATCGGCGCCGCGACCGCCGCGCTCGGCGCCGGCGTGATCCGCGAGACCTGGGGGACCTACGCCCCGGCCTTCCTGATCGCGGGCACCTTCGGCGTGGTCGCGGGGTTGGCCGCGCTGGTACTGCCAGCGCGGCAGCGGCTGGCGGAACCGCTGCCAGCCTAGGCCGCCTCGGCCGCCCTCGCCCGTTCGAGCAGTTCGTGGAAACCCACCTCGGCTAGCGCCACGCGCTGCAGCGCGCGCTTGCCGGCGCGGGGATGCGCTTCCTCCGTGCGGGCATGCTGGACCGCCAGGTTGTCCCACATGATCAGGTCATCGAGCTGCCACCAGTGCTGGTAGCGGGCCTCGGGCGCGTAGAGCACGCCGAACAGCTCGTCGATCACCGCCCGGCTGCGCGCCTCGTCCAATTCGAGGATGCGGTCGGCATGGTTCTCGGTCACCAGCAGGATCGGCCGCCCGGTGCGCGAATGGAGCAACCGCACCGGGTGCTCGGCGACGAAAGTCGGCCAGTTCACCTCGATCATCCGCGAGGCATAGACATGACGCAGGGTCTTGTCGGACAGCTCATCCTGCAGGTCCGCCGGCAACTTGCCCCAGGCAGCCGCGCTGCTGACGAATGTGGTCGAACTGCCGCCCTCGGGCACCGCGATCGCCTGCAGGCAGATCGCCTTGATCGGCACCTCGGTATAGGTCAGGTCCGAATGGAACGGCAGCTGCAGCCGCCCCGACGATTCTTCGTTCTGCAGCACCGAGACGAGGTTGCCCTGGCCGTCGTTGGCGATCGGCGCCGGCGGGCCGAACCAGCTGGCGATCTCGACGTGCCGCTCGTGCGAAACACGCCCACCGCCGCGGAACAGCAGCAGGCTGTAGGCGTCATAGGCGCGGCGCAGTTCCTCGACCTCGGCGGGGGTACCACCGTTCTGCACGTCGAAGCCGATCACCTCGGCGCCGAAGTCCGCATGCAACGGGCGGATGTCCATGGCTCGCTCTCCCTTGGTCTTGCGGCCTGTTTCCGCCATGGTGACTCAATCGTCCCCGATTGACCAGAGTTATGTTGCGTCCACTATCTATCTTCTGCGCCCTTATGCTGGGTACATCTTCAGCCCAGGCCGCCGCGCCGCACTGCCTTGCCGGCCAGTACGACGGCGGCGAGCCAGAGATCGCCGCGCGGCTCCTGCTCTCTGCCGAGGGTCGCTTCCGCTACGAGCTATCTTACGGCGCGCTCGACGAGCGAGCGGAAGGCACCTGGGACGGCGACAGCAGCAAGATCGTCCTGACCAGCGATCCGATCACGCCGCCGAGGTTCGATCTCGTCAGCCAGACGCCGGCCGCGGCAGGCGAGTTCCGCCTCGCGCTCAGCGTGCCCGACGGCATCTCGCCGCAATATTTCAACGCAGTCGCCGTGCTCAGCGACGGCCGCACAATCGGCAGCCCGCTCAATTACGAGGACTGGGTGATCGACCTGAAGCCGGGCGAAACGGTGGTTTCGGTCAAGTTCCTGCTGCCCGTCTTCGACCTCGAAAGCGAGCGCTTCACGCTATCCCCCGGCGCAGCGACCAAGGTCCGCTTCAACTTCGCGCCCAACGACCTCGGCACAGCGACTTTCACGCAGGAGCCGCTCGCGATCGAGACCGGCGGCGTCCTCGTACTGGGCCGCCACGACCGCAAGATCCGCTTCCGGCCGAAAGTCGGCGGCTGCTAGCTTACCACTCGAGCGGCAGATACTCGGGCCCGACGACGCCGCCTGGCCGGTATTCGATCTCGGTCCCCGGCTTCACCGAGAAGTCGGGAATGCGCTTCAGCCATTCCTCCAGGCCGATGCGGATCTCCAGCCGCGCAAGATGCGCGCCCATGCAGCTGTGCACGCCGCCGGCGAACGACAGGATCGGCTTGCGCACACGGTCGAAGTCCACCGTCAGGGGGCTCGGCCAGATCTCCTCGTCGAAGTTGCACGAGGGCAGCACGCTCATCACCTTGTCGCCGGCCTTCATCTTGACGCCGCGCAGCTCGAGGTCCTTGCGCAGCGACCGGCCAGAGAAGGTCACCGCCCACATCCGCAGCAGTTCCTCGGTCACCGCATTCATGTCGCCGGGGTTCGCGGTCATCCGCGCGATGATCTCGTGGCGGCGATCGGGGTTCTCGGCCAGCCAGAGCCACATGTTGTTCATCGTCGCGAAGACCGTGTCGAGGCCGGCGATGAACAGGAACAGGACGAAGCCGAAGCTTTCCTTCTCGTCCATCTGTCGTCCGTCGATCTCGCCGTGGACGATGCGGCTGACCACCTTGTCGTCGGGGTTCGCGCGCTTCTCGGCGATCGCCTGCTTGATATAGGCGACGATCTGACCGAACGCCGCGGCCATGCCCTCGCGCGTGGTCGAGTGCAGCAGGCCGACGGCCCAATCGACGAAGGTGTCGCGCATCGACTGCGGCAGGCCCATCAGGTCGAGGAAGATCGAGACGGGCAGCGGCCGGCCGTAGGCCGTGGTGAACTCGCACTCGCCCTTGTCGATGACCTCGTCGATCAGATCGTTGGCGAGCCGGCGGATCGTCTCGTCGAGCTGCTGGATGCCCTGCGGCGAGAAGATCGGATCGAGGATCGCGCGGTACTTGCGGTGGTCTGGCGGATCAATCTCGATCGGGATGAACTTGAACGGATCGGCCGGATCGCGCGGGAACGGCGTGCCGCCTTCGTTGCTGAAATACTCGGCATCGCGCAGCATGCGGAAGGCATCGGCATGCTTGAGGAAATGCCAGGAACCGCCGTGCGAGCCGACCGAGTAGAAGATCGGCGGATAGTCCTGCGCCAGCTTCTTGAAGAAGGCATAGGGGTCGGCCAGGAACTCCGGGCTCTCGGTGATGCCGACATGATGCACGAGTTCGGGCGGCACGTGGTCGGGGATCTGGAACGCTTGCGCGGCTTGGGTAGCCATATTTCTCTCCACTCGCCTCTTGTCGGGCTCAGTATTGTGCTTCGGGCAAGTCGACCACGAGGCCGTCGAGCGCTGCGGTCATCGCGATCTGGCAACTCAGGCGGCTGTTCGGCTTGACCTCGCAGGTAGCGCTTTCGAGCATCTGCAGCTCGGCCTCGGACGGCGGCGCCAGCTTGCCGGCCCAGCCGTCCTCGACATAGCAATGGCAGGTCGCACAGGCGAGGCCGCCGCCGCATTCGCCGACGATGCCGTCAATTCCGTTGTAAAGCGCGCCGCGCATCACATTCTCGCCGACAGGCACATCGACTGTCTGGCGTGCCCCGCCATGCGCGACATAAGTGACTTGCGGCATCTCGCGAACTCTCCCGAACAGTACTGAGAACAGTGTTCTCGTTATGTAGAACGAATGCCCGATTCTGTCAATGTCCGCCGCTGGACCTGAGGCGAACGAAAGAGTAACGCGCAAGGATGGCAACAAGCGCCGAACTGGCATCCTCTCCCGCTACCAATGACGACGCGGCGGAATGCGCCCGCAAGCAGAGCATACTCAATGCAGCCTATGCGCTGCTCGACGAAGAGGGGCTCGACGGTCTGACCATCCGCGCCATGCTGAAGCGCACGGGCCTTGCACGCCGGGCCTTTTACGAACGTTTCGCCGGCAAGGACGACCTCGTTCTCGCGGTTTTCGAAGCGACGCTGAAGCAGGCGGCCGACTTCTTCGCGGAACAGGTCCAGGCGGAACCTGATCCCGTCAGCCAGCTTCGCACGATCGTCTATGGGCTGGTTACCGGTGCGCAGCCAGACGTCGGCGGCATTGGCATCCGCCGCGTTTCCGCGATCGTACGCGAGCACATGCGGCTGGCACAGACGCGCCCGGCCGAACTCGATCACGCGCTCGCACCCCTGCTCGGGGTCATTGCCGATCGGGTCAGCGCAGGCATCCGTGCAGGACTGCTGCGCAATGCCGATCCCGCGCTACAAGCCCTGCTGATCTACAATCTGATCGCCAGCACCGTTCATATCGACCTGCTCATGCAGGAGAGCGGCGAAGCGGTGAGCTACCGCCGGCAGCGGCTGGCGGACGAGATCTGGGAATTCTGCCGCCGCGCGATCGTCGCCTAGTCGCCGATCCCGCAGCGGGATCGGGAGAAGGTGACGAATGGAACAGGAACTCGCGGGCAAGACCGCGCTGGTTACGGGCGGCGGTCGCGGCATCGGCCGCGCCATGGCGGAGAAGCTGGCCTCGGCCGGTGCGATCGTCGCGGTCAACTATGCCGGCAACCACGCCGCGGCCGAAGACACGGTGCGCGCGATCGAGGCAGCCGGCGGCAAGGCCTTCACCGTTCAGGCCAAGATCGGCGAGCCGGGCGAGATCGAGAAGCTGATCGCCGCACTCGATGCCGAGTTCACCAAGCGAACCGGCGACGCCGATGGCAATTGGGGCATCGACATCCTGGTCAACAACATCGGCGGCGGCGACTATGCCACGATCCTCGACAGCAACGACGCGCTCTACGACCAGACCTTCAGCAACAACGTCCGCGGGCCTTTCCTGCTGACGCGCGCGCTCTATCACCACATCCGCGACCACGGCCGGATCATCAACATCTCGTCGACCGGATCGCGGCTGACCGATCCCGGCATCATCGTCTATTCGATGGCCAAGGCCGCGGTCGAAGCCTTCACCCGCGTCCTGGCGCAGGACATGGGCGGCCGCGGCATCACCGTGAATGCCGTCTCGCCGGGCTTCACCGCGGGTGAGACCAACCTCCACGTCACCGAGGATCCCGAGCTGGCCAAGGGCGTGATCGACAACACCGCACTGCGCCGCTTCGGCCAGCCGGAGGAGATCGCCGACATCGTCTATGCGCTCGCCTCACCGCTAGGCCGCTGGATCACCGCACAGACGATCGACGCCAGCGGCGGGTTCAAGCTGTAAGGCCTGAATCCGGCCCGCTCAGGCGATGATCGGGAAGCTCTCGTCGGGGAACTTGCCGTAGGGAGTCATCTTGTGCGCGGCGGGATCGAAGGCCTCGGGCGGGGCGCCGTTCCAGCGGGCGTCGGCGGGCTGCGGCAGCACAAGATAGGCCCAGCGCGGCCGGTCGAGCTGGTTCGAGCCGGCACCGTGGACCGTCAGGTGCGTGTGCACGGTGATGTCGCCGAGCTCGTAGTCGATCTGCGGGCTTTCCTCGCAGTCGCGCAGCTCGGGCCAGACGTCGCGGATATCCTTGCCGTCGTAGGCCGTGTAGTTCCCGAGCACGCCCAACTTGTGCGAGCCGTTGAGGAACGACATCGTCCCCGCTTCCGGTCCATAGCGTTCGAGCGGAATCCAGAAGGTCATGCCACCGGTGCGGTCGACAGCGAAGGTGATGTAGTCCTGGTGGAAGCTGGTCGGGCCGTTGCCCTGGTTCCTGGTCTTCTTCGCCGCGGGCAGCTTGGGCGCGAAGAAATCGTTGAACAGCCGCACCCCGGCATGCGCCTTGCGATCCATCAGCGCCTTGGCCGCCTGGCCTATCCCCTCGAACACCGGCTTGATCCGCTCGTCGTTGTAGCCCGAGGCGGCGAATGCGTTGAAATAGGGCTGGTCGATGCCATACGGCGGGTTGCTGTCGCCATCCTCGCCCATCAGCTCCTTGGCCTTAGTCAGCATCGCCGCGATCATCTCGGGCGCGATGAAGCGCCGCAGCTGGACCCAGCCCTTCTCCCTGTAGTGCGCGACTTCCTCGGCCGTGACGGCGCGACAGAAGCTGGCCCCAATATCTTGCTGGGAAATGGTCTCGGTGGTCATGGGTTAGTCCTTATCCCAGGGTCCGGATCGGATCGCTGCCGTCCCAACCTTCGGAGGCGGCGCGGATCTGGCCGAAGACCATTTCGGCAACGGGGTTGGCGGTGACGAGTTCGGTCAGGAAGCCGAGCGTCTTGGTGGTGTCGATATAGCAGGTGCGGGCACCCATCATCAGGCCTTCGAAGGCCATCTCGCCGCCCTTGAGCGCGGCTTCGCGCTCGCCGTCGTAGTCGGTGCAGTAGAGCCCGGTGTGATGGAAACCGGATTGGCCGAACGGCACCACGTCGGTCCACAGCCCCGGCTCGTCGGACAGTGGCTGGATCAGTTCGATCTGCATGTCGCCGTGCTGGCCGATCGCCGCGCGGCAGGGCTTCACGTCCTCGGCGCGGCCGCGGTAGACACTCTCGGTGAAATGCAGTTCCTCGAACACGAAGAACGGGCCCGCCCCCGCCGTGCGCACCCAGCCTTCGATCGCCTCTTCGAGGCTCGGTACGACGAAGGCGAGCTGCATGTAGTTCTTGTTGCGCAGAGCGGGAATCATGCGGCGACCTCTGTGATGAGCGAACGGGGAGCGGCCGGCTCGCACTGGAGCCGGTCGATGGTGAACCTGCCGTCGCGGATGACGGCTTTAAGGTGCTCGTTCGGCCGCGCAAGAATCGACAGGTCGGCCAGCGGATCGCCATCGACGACGATAAGATCGGCCAGCGCCCCAGCCTCGATCACGCCCAGCCGGTCGCGCCCGCCGGTCAGCACCTCGCCGGCATTGGCCGTACCCCAGGCCAGCACTTCCGCCGGCGAAAGCCCCTCGATATCGGCGTAGTAGGCGAACTCGCGGCCATAGTTGCCGACCTGATGATCGAGCGGATCGTCGGGGATCACGTCGCGGAATACGCCGCTGTAATCGTCGCCGATCAGGATTTTCACGCCGGCCTTCTGCGCCTTCGGCAGCATTGCTCTGACATGGTCATAGAGCTCCTGCATCCGCGCATCGCCCCAGCCGAGCTGGAGCAGGCACTTGGGATAGATCAGGCTCGGCACCCAGCAGGTGCCTTTCTCGGCCATCAGCGCGATCAGCTCGTCGTCGATCTCATCGCCGTGATCGATGATGTCGACGCCGAGCTCAACGCATTCGCGGATCATCGCCTTGTCGGCGCAATGCGCGCGGACCTTGGCGCCGCGATGGTGCGCCGCCTGGACGGCCGCCTCGATCTCGTCGCGCTCCATGTTGCGCGGGACCGGACCGGGAAAGCCGTGGCCCGCGCTGGTGAACAGCTTGATCGTCTCGGCGCCCCGACGGATCAGCTGGCGTACCATCTTGCGCATTTCGTCCGGCCCGTCGACGAAGACGTCGGTACCCGGCGTCGCCATCTCGCGCCACCAGTTCTTCGAATGATTGAGATCGCCCGTCGTGCCGATGTGCATCGAACAGGCGCGCAACCGTGGCCCGGGGATGATCCCCTGCTCGATCGCCATCTTGAGCTGGGCGTCGATGTCGTGCCCTGCCGTCGCGCCGACATAGCCGGTGAAGCCGCTTTCCAGCAGCACCCGGCAGTTGCGCACGCCGATCGCCATGAGCACACCCGGCGGCAGCTCCTTGCCCAGCGGCTCACCGGCGAAGCCCTGGGCCAGGGTGAACTTGTAGAAGTCCGGATGGAAATGGCAGGTGATGAGCCCGGGCATCAAGGTCATCCCGCCTAGGTCGATCGCTTCACCTTCGGCCGGCCCCTGCGTGACCGAGGCGATGCGATTGCCTTCGAGCACCACGGTATGCAACCCCGGCAAGGCCTGGCGGCCGTCGAAGATCCGGGCGTTGGTGAAGCTGGTCATATCCTCTCTCTCGCCCCTTCAATTCGTCAGCATGTCGAGCAGGGTGGCGTTGAACGCTTCGGGCCGCTCGTACATCGCCCAGTGCCCGGCGCCCGCGATCACGCGGAAATCGCAGTCAGGGTGCGAGCGGCGGATCACCACTTCCTGCACGGAGTGATCGGGATGCGGCCGATCGAACTCGCCCCAGATCGCATCGACCCGCGCCGTCACCTTGGGCAGCACTGCAACGAGCCGATCGGGGATTACCATGTCCACCTGCACCCAGCGGGTATTGCGCGCATTCTCTACCAGGAGGTGCAGGGCGAGCTCGTCGACGCTGTCCGGGTGATGCAGCATGAGACCGAGCAGGTTGGCCTTCAGCCGCGCCTTGCGCTCCTCGCCGACCAGGCCTTTCACCGGCTGGATGTCCGTATGCCCATGCGGCGTGTCGAGCCCGCCGCAGCCGATCAGGATCAGGCGGCGGACAAACTCGGGATGGTAATGCGCGAACCAGGCGAAGGCGATGCCGCTGAATGAGAAACCGGCGAAGTCGGCCTGCTTTCCTGGCCCGAGTATCTCGCGCAGGCCCGCCGCCAGCGCGGCCGAGATGCCCGCATGATCGGGCGTCGCCGGCACTGCCGAATCTCCCTGCCCCGGCATGTCGACGGCGATGACCATGCGCTCTTTCGCCAGAGCGTCGATATTGCGGATCCAGTGCGACCACGCACCTTGAGCGCCGTGGCCGACGACCAGCGGTTCGCCTTTGCCCCAGATACGCCAGGTCATCGTGCCATCGCCGCACGGCGTCTCGACCCGGCGCGCGCGCGTTTCGATCTCCGCCACGAGCGCCGCCGGATCCTGCTCCAATGTCGCCGTCTCGCTCATGACCAGTAGCGGCCTCCGGCGACTTCGGCCTGCGGAAAGGCGGCGTCGATCGCAGCGAGATCGTCGGCACTCAGCTTGATCCCGGCCGCACCGTTGTTCTCCTCGAGCCGGTCGAGCCGGCGCGTTCCGGGGATCGGCACGAAGTCTTGGCCCTGATGCAGTACCCAGGCGATCGCGAGCTGACCCGAGCTGTGCCCGGTCCTCGCCGCCAGCGCCTGCAGCGCCTCGACCAGCGCGAAATTCCTGGCGCCGTTCTCGCCCTTGAAGCGGGTCATCTTCGAGCGCCAGTCGTTCTCTGGCAGCGAGTCGGGCTTGACCTCGCCCGTCAGGAATCCGCGGCCGAGCGGACTGAACGGCACGAAGCCGATGCCCAGCTCCTTCAAGGTCGGCAGGATCTCCGCCTCGACATCGCGCGACCATAGCGAATATTCGCTCTGCAGCGCCGTCACGGGCTGGACTGCATGAGCGCGGCGGATCGAGGCGGCATCGGCCTCGGACATGCCGAAGGCGCGGACCTTGCCTTCGCGGATCAGTTCGCCGACCGTACCTGCGACCTCCTCTACCGGCACCTCGGGATCGAGCCGGTGTTGATAGAGCAGATCGATGTAGTCGGTCCGCAGCCGCTTGAGCGAAGCCTCGACGAATTCTCGGATGCGCGAGGGACGGCTATCGAAGCCCTCGGTCTGCTTGCCGTTCGCGTCGAACTTGAAGCCGAACTTGGTGGCGATCACCACCTTGTCGCGGATGCCGGAAAGCCCAGCGCCCAGGTACTGCTCGCTGAGGTAAGGACCGTAAATCTCGGCCGTATCGAAGAAGGTGACGCCGCGGTCATGGGCTGCCCGCAGCAGATCGACCGCCTCGGCCTCGCTCAGCGCACCGCCATAGGCGCCGCTCAGGCTCATGCAGCCCAGGCCTATGGCCGAAACCTCTAATGTCCCTCCGAGAACTCGCGTCTGCATCACTCTCTCCGCAATTGAGTCGATATCACCACATGCTGTAGCAGGCGTCATCGGAACCACGGAACTTTAGAACGAGACTCCGCCCTTTTCCAAAGATTGGCGCGGCAGGGTGAGGAGAGAATTCAAAATGGCGAATGAACTGGCGGGCAAAGTGGCGATCGTCACCGGCGGATCGCGCGGCCTGGGCCGCGGCATGGTCGAGCTTTTCGTCGAGGAAGGCGCGAAAGTCGTCATTGCCGACCTGCTCGAATACGAAGGGCGCGAACTCGCCTCGCAGATCGGCGACGGAGTACGCTTCCGCAAGACCGACGTGTCGAGCCGCGACGACGTGCAGGGCCTGATCGACTTCGCCGTCTCCGAATTCGGCGGCCTCCATGCGCTCGTCAACAACGCCGGCCTGTCCGACAATGCCTACGGCTCGCTGCTCGAAGCCGATTTCGATGCTTTCGAGCGGGTGATGGCGGTCAATGTCAAAGGCGTGATGCTGGGCACCCAGATCGCCGCGCGGCATATGGCGAACAACGGCGGCGGCTCGATCACCAACGTCTCGTCGATCAGCGGCATCCAGCCGGGCTTCGGTTTCTTCAACTACCGCGCCTCGAAGGCGGCCGTGGTGAACTTCACCCAGACCGCGGCGATCGAGCTCGGCGTCAACCTGATCCGCGTCAACTGCATCTGCCCGGGCAACATCCCGACGCCGATGGGCACCTACGCCGCCTCGGATGACGACGAGCAGGCGCGTCGCATCCAGGAGGCCGTTGCCGAAGTCCGCATGGGCTGGCAGCCGCTCAAGCGTCAGGGGTCCCCGCGCGACATCGCCGAGGCCGCGCTGTTTCTCGCCAGCGACCGCTCCCGCCAGGTCAGCGGCCAGGTCCTTTCGGTCGACGGCGCCGCCACTGCCGGCATGGCCAAGAGCCTGATCGCCGAGATCATGGAAGCGCGGGCGCGGGTGGAAGCGCAGTAGGTTCTCAATCCCAGCCGAACCGGTCGACCAGCCGCGAGGTCTTGCCGTCCGGATCGAGCTGGCGCGCGACGAGGTAACCCGCGCCCATCCAGCCGCGGCGTGTCCACTTGCCGAACGACAGCCGCGTCCCCGGCGCGCCCGAGGCGGCGGGGACCATCTTCACCCGCTCTAGCGCGTCGCGCACGCCGCGCGGCGTCAGCGGATGGGCGTCGGCGAAGGCCTGGAGCAGTACCGTAGCGAGATCGCGGTTGACCACGGGCACGCAATATTCGGGACGGCGCCCGTAGGCCGCAGCGAATTCGTCGAGGAAGGCCTGCCCCACCTTGTTGCCCTCGTCGTACTGGTCGAGCCCGGTCCAGCCGACAATCGCCTGCCACATCGCCGGATTGATCCAGGCGTTCTGGAAAGCCGTGCCCATGTAGCGCGGCGGATCCCAGCCAAGCGCTTTGAGCGCCGGGTTCACCTGAACCACACCGAAGCCGAATCCGCAGTGGACCAGCGCATCGGGCTTGACGTCATGAAGTCGCCATATCGCCTCGCCGACATCCTGCGCGGTCTGGGCGATCTGCTGCTCGCCGACGATGCGGAGGCCCTGCTCGCGCGCCGCCTTGCGGAAATTGCGCGCGTAGGATTCACCGATCAGTGACTGCTCAATAATCACGCCGACGCTCTTGTGGCCCTGCTTGGCGATCAGGTGCGCCCAGTAGATGGGCTCGTCGGTCATCGAACCCTGCGGCAAAGCAAAGGTCCATTCGCCGAGCCAGTCGTCGGCACCGCAGACGCTGATCGCGGGCACGCGGAAGCGCTCCTCGATCGCCTCGCGCATCGGCACCGCGTTATCGGTGATCGCCGGACCGAACACGGCAAGGCAGCCTTCGTCGACCAGTTCGCCATAAGCATCGATCACCGCCTTGACCGTACCCTTGGGCAGCCCTTCGACCTCGCGGAAGACGATCTCGACATCGCGGTCGATCACCCCGCGCTCGCGGCCCTGCCGGAAGACCAGCGCGAAGGAGTCGGTCAGGTCGTTGAGCTGGTCGCGCGGGAAGCCGGGGGGAAGCTTGAAATCGAACAGATAGCCCAGCTTGATCGGCTCTGCATGGCTTTCGTAGCTCATCGACGGCCCTCCCCAGCCTGTCCTACCTCCGCGTAAAGGTCAGCGGCAGCGTTTCCAGCGTCTGGCTGGCGAGCGTCGGCAGGTAGGTCAGTTCCTCCACCGGCACCGCCAGGCGGATGTCCTTCAGCCGCCGGATGAACTCTTGCGCCGCCAGCTTGATCTCCATCCGCGCCAGAGCGATGCCGACGCATTTGTGGATGCCCGAGCCGAAAGTCAGGTTCGCGCCGACGTTGGGCCGCTCGATGTCGAGCTTGCGCGGGTCGGGGAACTTGGCGTCGTCGTCGTTCGCCGAGGCATACATCACGCAGATCTGCGACATTGCCGGGATCCTGGTGCCGCCGAGTTCGACGTCCTGCATCGCCGTGCGGAACAGGCCATGGACTGGCGGCTGCAGGCGCAGGACCTCCTCGACGAAGCGGTTCATCACGCGGTCGTTATCGACCTGCGGATGGAGCTCCTCGGCAAGGCCGGGCTGGGTCGCCAGGATCAGCAGGACATTGGCGATCGCCGCTGCAGTGGTGTCATTGCCAGCAATCAAAAAACCGCGGATCGTCGAGACCTGTTCGTTGCGCGACAGCTTGGGATTCTCCCCGTCGGCCAGCTCGGCGTGGACGATGTCCGAGATCATGTCCTCACGCGGGTTACTCTCGCGATCCTCGATATAGCGGATGATGAAGTTCTGCAGGTCGCACATCTGCGCCGCGTTTTCGAGCATGCCCTCGCGTGTCTGCATGCGGCCGATCTGGTCGAGCACCGCCTTGGTCCAGACTGCCACCCGCTCGGCGCCGACTTCGGACCAGTCGAAGCCGAGCTGTTCGGAAATGATCCGCGCCGTGAGTGGCCCGCCGATGTCGTTGATGCCGTCGCCGGAGCCGCGCTCGGCCAGCGGCTCGATCAAGTCGACCACCAGCTGGCGGATGCGCGGCTCCAGATGCTTGACGCGGTGTGCGGTGAAGGCCTTCTCGGTCAGCCGGCGCAGGCGCGTGTGGGCGGGCGGATCGATCGCCAGGTCACGGATGAAGCCGCCGCCGTCGCGGTCCATGATCGCGGCGAATTCCTCGATGAAGCCGTTGCCGTAGCGATCCTGGTAACCGTGCTCGAGCGAATAGGTCTTGTCGTCGTGGAGCACGGCGATCGCGTCGGCGTAGCGGGTGACCAGGTAGAGATCGAGACCGGGGTCGTAATAGACCGGGTCTTCCCGCCTCAACGCGCGGTAGAACGGGAACGGGTTGTTGCGGATCGCTTCGTCGAGCCGGGTTTCGCCGCCCTTGAGTTCCATCGTGTCAGTTTCGGCCAACGTCGTGGTCATTCGTCCACTCCATCGTAGGCGCGCAGGCCCCAGCCCGAGGTGTCCATCGTCGCCAGGCCGACGACGAGCGCGCCGTCGGTGTCCATGACCGTCTGCCAGCGCTCGGCGATCGTCTCGATCGTGTGGTCGCGTTCGTTGAAGCCCGCCGAGCGCGCGATGTAGCAGCGCTGCACCTCGCCGCCGACCGAATCGATGCATTCGCCGGTCACCGGGCAGTCCTCATGCGCGAGGAAGGCGACCGCCGGCGAGGACAGCTGCGGCGGCAGGTTCTGCTTGGCACTGGCCAGCAGCGGGGAGTCGTCCTCCAGCGTTGAAATCACCAGTCGCGTGTAGCCGCCGGGGCTGACCGCATTGACCTTTATTCCCAGCGCCTCGCCCTCGGCGGCCAGCGCGCGGGTCAGCGACCAGGCGCCGCCCTTGCTCGCGGCATAGGCGGCCTGGTTGGCGAAGCCGGTCATCGAGCTTGAGGTTATGTTGACTATGCGTCCGTAACCAGCTGATTTCATATGCGGCCAGGCGGCACGGCTGCACCAGACCATGCCCATCAGGTTGATGTCGAAGTGCCGCTGGATGTCGCGCGGGCTGATCACGTCGAACGGCGCACCGATCGATATCCCGGCGTTGTTCACAAGGATATCCACAGACCCGAAAGCGTCCAGCGCGGCTTTCACGATAGCCTCGCCGCCCTCGGGCGTGGCGACGGAATCGGTATTGGCGATGGCCTTGCCACCCGCCGCGCGGATTTCCGCAGCGACCGCCTCGGCCGAAGCGGCGCCAGGATAATGCCGCTGCTCTGGGTCCGAGCCGATGTCGTTGACCACGACGTTGGCGCCGCGCGCGCCGAGCAGCAACGCATGGGCACGGCCGAGGCTGGGATTGCCGCCGGCGCCGGTAACGATCGCGGTACGTCCTTCGAAACGCATTTCATTCATGGATTTGCAGGCCTCTCTTTATCCCAATTTATAGACGCGCAGCGCGTTCTCGCTGAGGATCAGCCGCGCCTCGGCTTCACTCGTGGCATCAAGGACTTCCTGCAAGGCATTGGCGGTATAGCCGAATGTCCCCTCGCTATGCGGATAGTCCTGCGCCCACATCACGCGGTCGGCACCGAGCTGGTCGAGTAGCCGCAGCCCCACCGCATCGGTCTGGAACGTCGCGTACATGTTGTGATGCCAGTAGTGGCTCGGCCGGTGCTTCATATCCCAGGAGAACAGCTCGCGGTGCGCGCCGTAGGTCAGCTCGCAGTCCTGCAGCGCGCCGGCGACCCAGTTGATCCCGCCCTCGGCGAAGACCACCTGGAGCCTGGGGAACCGGTCGAACACCCCGCCGAAGATCAGTTGGCCGAAGGTCCGCCGGAACGGGTCGGCCTGGACGATGAAGAAGGTCCCGAAGCCACCGCGCCCGCCCGAGGCGGGCACTTCGCCGATGTGGAAGTTGACCGGCAGCCCGGCTTCCTCGGCAATCGCCCAGAATCGGTCCATCGCCGGGTCCGAATAGTCGATGGCCTCGCCGTCCTTGTTCTTGCCCGGACTGTAGGGGAGCATGAAGCTCTTGAGCCCCAAGTCGACGATCTGGCCGATCGCCTGCTCGGCCTTCGCCGGATCCCACCAGTTCGAGCAGATGCCGACGCCGTGGAACCGGCTAGATCCACTTTTGGCGCCGCGCCTGTCGAGATCGGCCATATGCGCGTTGTAGGTGCGGTACATGAGCTCCTGCATTTCCTGGTCAGGATAGCGGATGAAGCCCATCAGGCTGTTGGGATAGACGATCTCGTGGGCGATCCCCTCGGCGTCGAGATGGCGCTGGCGGACGGCGAAATCGAAGCCGTCGTTCATCACCGAGCGAGCCAGCGCGGTATCGACGTCGACCCCGGTCGGATAGGCTTGCAGGGCATCGGGAAAGCCCACGCGCCAGTACTTGTCGAACCATACCCGCGGCGCACCAGGACGCATGTTCTGCGGGAAATTCTCGTAGAAGATATCCTCGGTCAGCTCGACGTGGTTGTCGGCCGAGACCAGCACCAGCCCCTCGGGCAGTTTGCCCGGCGACTGCGGTTCGCGGTCGACGATCATGCCCGCATCGGCGGCCACCGCGCTCTGGAATGTCCTGGATTCGTCGAGCATCGTCGCCTCCTCAGTGGCCAGAAGTCACCGGCTCGTAATCGCCCCGTCGACGACGATCGCTTGGCCATGAACGAAGCTGGCGTCGTCGCTGCACAGCCACCAGACCGCGCCGCCGATCTCCTGCGGCTGGCCGATGCGCTGGAGCGGGCTCACCGCGACGAGCTGTTCGATGATCTCGCCCATGCCGGGCTTCTGCGTCATCGGCGTCTCGATCATGCCCGGGCAGACCGCATTGATGCGGATGCCCTGGCTGGCATATTCGAGCGCCGCGGCCTTGGTCAGCCCGACGACGCCGTGCTTCGACGCCGAATAGGCGCCGCAAAGGCCGCGCCGCGGATGCCCGCGGTCGAGGCGCAATTGACGATCGTGCCGCCTCCGGTCTTGAGCATGGCGTTGACCTCGTGCTTAAGGCAGTTCCACACACCGGTCAGGTTGACGCCGATCACCCGGTCCCAGTTCGAAAGGCTGCATTCGGCGGTCATCTTGCCCACTTCGCCGTCGATCCCGGCGGCGTTGAAAGCCGCGTCGATCCGGCCATAGGCCGCCACCGCCTGCTCGACCGCGCTCCGCGCGCTGTCGTCATCGGCGACGTTGCACTGGATGAACTGGCATTCGCCACCGCTCAGGCGGATCGCCGCCTCGGTCTCGCGGCCGCCGGCCTCGTTCATGTCGATGAGCGCCACGGCGTGGCCCCGGCTGGCGAAAAGCCGCGCCGTCGCCCGTCCGATGCCCGAGCCCGCGCCCGTCACGAAGGCAATCTTGTCTGCCATTCCGTCCCTCTTCCGTTTTCTCGTTGGCTCCAGACGTCGCACAAGTGGCCCACGGCGCACAGACTCGACTCATCGGGAGCTTGGAACGAAGCCTATCATCGTTCCAGCCAATCGCGGTGGACCATTGCTGTCCCAGCGGGCAATTTGCCCCCACCCTGAAAGGAATAAGAATGACCAGCGAAGTGCCGCCCTCCACGATCCCCGCCATGCTCGCCGGCCTGGTGGCGAGGTGCGGGCAGCATGACGCCATCGCCACTGAAGCGGAGGCGGTGAGCTATGCCGAGCTGAACGAGCGCAGCGCCCGGATGGCCCGCGCGCTGCTGGCGGCGGGTGCGGGCAAGGGTGCGCGCATTGCGCTGCTTGCACCCGACGGTATCTTCTGGGCGACGGCCTTCCTCGCTGCGCTGCGTATCGGCGGGCTGATCACCTGCGTCTCGACGATGGTCACGCCCAAGGAGTTCGCGCATATCCTGCGCAACAGCGATACCCAGATCCTGCTCTCGGCGCGGCGCTTCCTCAGCCACGACTACGCGAAGACCATCGAAGCCGCCTTCCCAGCCCTGACGGGCAGCGGCCCGGGTAAATTGCTACTCGAAGACGCCCCGTTCCTGCGCTCCGTCTGGCTAGACGATGCCGATGGCGCACCCTGGGCCGGTTCGATCGGTGACCTTCTCGCCCGCGCCGATGCAGTGACCCCGGCCCTGCTCTCCGCTGTCGAGGCACAAGTCACGCCCGGCGACGAGGCGGTCATCGTCTATACCTCGGGCAGCACTTCGCTGCCCAAGGCCGTGGTGCACACGCAGTGGAACATCACCCGCCATCCCCCCTGAGTTGGCGAAGCTTTTCCTGATCGAGCCCGAAGACCGGATGCTGCCGATGCTGCCTGCCTTCTGGCTCGGCGGCATGGCGATGTTCTTCCAGGTGCTCAGTCAGGGCGCGACGCTTGTCTATCCGGCCTCGCCCGATCTCGAAGTGCTGGTGGAGACGATCAAGACCCTGCGCGTCAACCGGCTCAACGGCTGGGGCGACGGCCTCGCCCGCCTACGCAAACTGGCGCCCGAGCGCGGCATCGACATCGACGGCATCGTCGGCCTCGGCTTCTTCCGCGACGAGAAAGGCGGCCTGATCCCGCCGCAGTTCCAATCGGGCATGCTCGGCATGAGCGAGACTTTCGCGCCGCACAGCGCCGAACCGCTCAACTACCGCATGCCCGAAGACAAGCCGTTCTCCTGCGGTCGCCCGGTCAACGGCTACGAGCGCCGCGTGGTCGATCCCGAGACCGGCACCGAAGTGCCCGTGGGCGAGATCGGCGAGCTCCAGCTGCGCGGCGGCGCGCTGATGAGCGGCATGTACAAGCGGCTGCGCGAGGAGGTGTTCACCCCCGACGGCTTCTATCCCACGGGCGATCTGGTGCGGATCGACGCCGACGACTGCCTCTATTTCATCGCCCGCCGGAACGACATGATCAAGACGCGTGCTGCCAATGTCTCGCGGCTCGAAGTCGAAGCGGCAATGAACGAGCTTCCCGAGGTGGAACTCGCCGTCGTCACCGGCCTCGACGACGCCGAGTTCGGCCAGATCGTCGCCGCTGCGGTCGTACCGGCCGAGGGCGCCTCGCCCACCGAGGACTCGCTGCGCGCCGCGCTGCGCGAGACGCTATCGAGCTACAAGGTGCCCAAGCGGATCGTGTTCATCGACGCCGGCGACATCCAGCGCACGGCAACCGGCAAGCTCAAGCTCCACGAACTGGGCAAGCTAATCGAGGGTCGGAGTTAGCGCCGCAAAAGGAGCTCCGGATCGCGCTGAAGGGACTGCGGATTTTTCGCGCCGCCGACGTCTTAACCATAGGGGGCGGGACCGCAGGATCATCGGGTGGAGAAATTCAGGCAATGGGTCACGCAGCATTGGCGGCAAGGTACGAAGAACTCGGCGTAATCAATCTCCGAGACCAATTTTTCAAGGACAGCCTCATTCGCGAGCAGATCAGGCTCATAGCTCGGGCAGCGGGCGTCGCTCCGTCAAAAGTGAAGATCAAAATCAACGGAATATAGGGCGGTTGGGTCATCGACGGTCAGGTAAAACTGGCCGTCGAGATTCACTTCACGCCATGATGGCCGCCAGCAGGCGCATCAACGCAGCTTCACCCTCAGTCCCGGTCTTGGCATAGATCGTCTTTATCTGACCGCGGATAGTCTCGACCGTCACCGAACGCGCTTCGCTGATCTCCGAACGGCTCTTTCCTTCGAACAGCCGGATGGCCACGTCCGCTTCCGCCGCCGTCATGCGATAGAGGATGGACAGCAGCGCGGCGATGCCGGCGCGGTCGCGGGCCGGCGGCTTGGCGACGATTATCGCCCGCGGTGCCCTGCCCAGCGACCAGGAATGCGTCGGCAGACGAAAGCCTTCGAGAAACAGCGGCTGAGGCCGCTGGAGATTGTCGAGCCGGAGCCGGAAATGGTCCATCCCATCGGCCGCGACGAGCATCGCTGCAGCCTGCGCCAACGACAGCGGCGTCCCGGCGCCCTCGAGATAGCCGTCGCGCAGCAGGACATGGCCATCCGACAGCAGCTGTTCCGCACTCCGCGTCATGGCCTGCAGCCGCCCGGCCCCGTCGAGGACATAGGCGGTCACCGCGATCGCCTCGAAGGCGCCCGCGAGCAGCAGCGCCTGTTCGCCTTCCAGCCGCTCCTGCAGCCTGACCGCTCGACGCGCCGCGACCGATGCTTCGGCGAAGACCTTGCGTTGCCGGGCGTTGGTTCGCCCGTCGCGCCGTTTCCGCAAGGTGGCGAGGCCAATGAAGCCAGCCCGATCGACGACCAGATTGGTCTGGCAGCCATAGGGAATGTCGACCTCGTCACACCATTGCACGTAACGGTCTGACTGGAGCAGCGGCAGAACCGTGTCATAGTCGGCTTCGTGAAGCAGCGCGTCGTAGTTTCCCTGCGCCATACCCTGCACGCTCGCCGCGACGCGGAAGTTCAAGGCCGGCGAGCCGCCGCCGAGTTCGACGAATTCCCGAAGTCGTCGCTCTTCCAGATCCGTGACGATGTTGAACGGAATGTCCCGCGCACCGCCGACACCGATCAGCTGCCCATGGCTGGCCCCTGTCCGGGCGGCCATCTCTGCCAGGGCGTCGGGCCAGCGATCAGGCTCAAGCGCCGCCGCGAGGAAGACGTCGTTCCAGTCCTTGAAAGGCGTCGCAGATGGCATGAGCGGAGCTTGTATCACACTGATATTTATAGTTTTCGGAGCGTCCTCTGGTGGCGAGCCGATGTCAACCATCCTGCACTTCAGGCAAGACGGAACCCGTTCCGAATTGGAGCAAGAAAAATCCAGCCTGACGTGGAGCCAGGCTGGATGAGTGAAAGGACGCTTTCCACGCCCTTCGGGTCGCAACCGATCGATAGAAGCGAAACGGGTGGCGCCGCATCCCCCGAGCGGGGGACGTTGCGTATTTGATTTGCCCGCCTGCTATTTTGAAGGGAAAACCTAGCTGCGTCCCCAGACCACCCCAGCACCCGGCTGCCGCGCGCCGTCGAGCAGGTTGCCGAAGCCCGAGCTTATCCGTCGGTGGAGTTGCTCAAGCGGGAACGGCCGATCGGACCATTCGACGCAGGATGCGCTGGCGAAAGTCACCAGTTGCTCGGCCAAGTCGCCCAGGTTGGCGTCGGCGCGCAGGATACCGCACTGCTGCTGCCTGACGAGCAGGCCCTGCATGGCTTTGAGCTGCTTGTCGCGGAAGTGGTAGAAAATCCCGCGCGAGGGGCTGAAGAAGATCAGACAGACCTGGCGGCAGAACTCGGGCGCACATTCGATCGACTGGAGCCAGCGGCCGATGATGTCGACCACGGCATTGGGATCGCCCGGATCGGGCAGTGCGGTGTGGCCGACGTAGCGGGTATATTCGCTGATCGCCTCGACGATCGCCTGGTCGCGGGGGCCGACCAGGTTGTAGATCGTCTGGACCGCGTGGCCCGAGGCCTGGGCAATGCCGCGCACGGTGACGCCATCGAGCCCTTCCTCGGTCAGCAGGCGGCGGATCGTCGCCAGGATCTGTGCGCGGCGCAGCCGCTGGTTGCGGCGTGAGGGGACGGCGCCAGTCCGGCCCAGCGCGCGCGAATGGAAATGATGGATCGGCGCCGACGGATCGTAGAGAACCGACGGCACTGTCGATGCATAGGTCGGCTGCAACGCGGCTTGGGCCTGGCTCACCTGCGATCTCGCTCCCATTGTATTTCTGCCGAAGAACCTAGCGAAACTGGACGAATGCACAAGGAGAACGGATGCTTACACCGTTCCAGACTATTGAATCGCCCGCAGCGAGCAGGAAGACTTAACAGGCAGTCTGGAAGACACCACAGGAAGGACGCGGGACAGCATGCCAGACGACGCAGAACGGCCATCGGCCGAAGAGATCGTTCTCTACGAGAAGGACCCCGCCACCAAGATCGCCACGATCACGCTGAGCCGCCCGGGCTTCCTCAACGCGCCGACGATCGCCGCGCGCCAACGCTATGCCGACCTCGTGCTGCGCGCCAATGTCGACGACGACGTCAAGGTCCTGGTGATCCGCGGCGTCGGCGAGCACCTGGGCAGCGGTGCCGACCTTCCCGAGATGGCCGGAATGTTCAACGGCGACGAGAGCTACTCGCCGCTCCCCGAATTCCGCATCGACGGGGAAGATACCGGTGATGGCGACGTCAAGTATCCGCCACGCGATTCCTATCGCTACATCGCCAACGTCACCAACCTCTATGCCGACGCCCGCTTCGGCCTGCGCAGCCTGCAGGACTTCAAGAAGATCTCGATCATCGAGTGCAAGGGCTACTGCTACGGCTGGCACTTCTACCAGGCCGCCGATGCCGACATCGTCATCTCCTCGGACGAGGCCTTGTTCGGCCACAGCGCCTTCCGTTACGTCGGCTGGGCCGCGCGGCAGTGGCAGTGGGCGACGATGATGGGCCTTCGTCCGTTCATGGAGATGGTCTTCACCGGGCGTCCTTTCACCGCCAAGGAGATGAAGGACCTCCACTTCGTCAACAGCGTCGTCCCGCGCGACAGCCTCGAGGCGGAGACGATGAAATATGCCCTCGCCTGCGCGCGCAACCGGCCGACCGATACCGTGGTCATGCAGAAGACCTTCTTCGAGGTCTTCAAGCAGCAGCAGGGCGAATACATGGGCTCGGTCCTGTCGGGCTGGCTCGAAGGCATGCTGCCGCTGGTCAAGGAGGAAGGCGGCGGCATCGCGGTCGATGCCGACACCTTCGAGAAGGGCCTTGCCGCCGCGGTGAAGGACAACGACATGCAGTTCCCGCCCGAATGGCGGCTTTCCTACAGAGGACGAGCCCAAAAGACATGAACCAGGAAGACATGACCGAAACGCGCGCCGACTTCCCGGCTTTCCCTCCCGGCCTCTGGCGGCGGATCGTCCTGCTTCCGGGAGACGGTTGGATAGGAGGCGCGCTGGAGGACGACATGCACCGCTTCCATATCCGGCTCGACCACGCCAATGGCCGCGTGACGAAAGTCGCGGCCAAGGCCGTGCGCCACCCCTGGTCGGCCTGTCCTGGCGCGACCACCTTCATCGCCCGGGAACTGACCGGCGAACTGCTGACCGCCGTCGCCGATCGCGATCCCTTCCAGCACTGCACGCACCTCTACGATCTCGCGGTGCTGGCGGCGGCCCATGCCGACGACGACGCACCTACCCGCTTCGACATGACGGTCGCCGACCGCGTCGAAGGCCGCACCACCGCGACGCTGGCGGAGAACGGCGCCGAGAAGCTGCGCTGGCAGCTCGACGGCACCGCAATCGGGGGGCACGGGTGCCCACGCGGGCAGGGACCTGCGCCAGCTTTCCAAATGGAAGCGCGAATTGCCTGCAGTGGAAGCCGAATGGGCGACGCTGCTGCGCCGTGCGATCTTCGTGTCAGGCGCGCGGCAATATATCGCGCCTGACCTCGAACAGACCGCGGCGCTGAACGTGGGCCGCATGGGCGTCTGCTTCAACTACCAGATGCCGCAGGCACAGGACTCCACGCGCACGCCCAACTGGCACAGGGATTTCTCGGAATCGGGCATCGAACCGCTCGCCGGGCTCGATCCGGCCGCCGAATTCGCCGCTATGGGCTAGCGGAAGCGCTGCAAATATGTTACATAGTACCCATCTGTATTACCTTGTAACATGCATGCCCACGGGCGGGAGTTGGATGGAATGGCTTCGATCGATGTGAAACCGCTGCAGGACGGCCTGCGCTTCGGCGCCCGCGTCACCGGTGTGAATTGGGAAACCCTGGCCGACGAAGGTGTGCGCAAGCAACTTCAGCAACTGTTCGAGGACCGCGGCGTCATCGTCTTCGAGGACGTCGAGCCCAGCGCAAAGATGCAAGTCGCGATCAGCACGGTGTTCGGCCCGCTCAAGGACCACCCGATCAAGATCGTCGAGCGGCTCGACAACGACACCATGCCCGGCGTCATCACTATCCGCAACGCGCCCGACGCGGCGATCTGCGAGATCGATGGCAAGCCGCTCGCCACCTGGCAGCCTTGGCACTTCGATCACACCTACAACAACGAACTGAACCGCGCCGGCGTGCTGCGCGCCGAAGTGATCGCGCCCGAAGGCGGCCTGACCGCTTTCGCCGACGGCATCCAGATCTACGACGACATGGATCCCGCGGTGCGCGCCAAGGCCGAGGACATCGAACTGCTCTACACGCTCGACATGCATTACGAGCGCCAGTTTTTCGGCCTCCCCAAGACCTTCAAGGAAATCAAGCCGAAGAACGACGACATCCTGGAGATCGCCCGAAAAATGTCGCGCTCGATCCACCCGGCGGTCTGGACGCGCGACACCGGCGAGAAGGTGTTCCACATGTGCGCTTACGGCTGCCGCGGCATCGTCGGCAACGAGACGCCAGAAGGCAACGCGATCTGCGCCGAAGTGATGGAAGAGGCCGAGCGCGTGATCGAGCCTTACTACCACCAGTGGAAGCCCACCGACATGATCATCTGGGACAACTGGCGCATCCTGCACCAGGCCTGCGGCTGCGACCCCAAGCACGAACGGGTAGTCCATCGCACGACGATCAAGGGCGACTACGGCCTCGGCCGCTGGGAAGTCGAAGGCGGCGTGGTCGAGCCGGTCGACGCGATGATGTAATCAGCCGCGACGGGTTCGCCAGAATGCGAGCCCGCCAGGCACCACCGCCGGAACGGGTCGTTAGCTCTTGCTCGCGCGGTCGAAGCCGTGCTGCGCTTGCTCCTGTCGGCGGCGCTCGATGACCCACTCGATCGATGCTTCACGATTGATGTTGAGCCCCTGGAAATGGGGGATGACATAGCGCGCGAACAGCTCGTAACTTTCCGCGGTTGCGCGGCTGTTCGCCCAGTTGTGCGCCAGCAGCATCACACAGCCGAAACCGCCGGTGTCGGCAAGATGCCGCTCAATCGCGGTAATGGCATCTTCGGGCGTGCCGATCACAGCAGTCCCTGCCTCGACGAACGCCTGTGGCAGGGCATCGCCGCGTGTCCCTTCGGGCGGCAGCGGCAGGGCGCTGATATGGCGAAAATAGTCGACCCACGGCTCGAAACCGAAACGGCAATCCTCCAGCGCCTGCTGGCGGCTTTCGGCGAGATGCATCTGCAGGACGAGCCGCCACTTCGATCTATCGACGGTCTGGCCGTGCTCGGCGGCTGTCTGCTGCACCACGTTCCACATCGCCGGCAGCGTCGTCATCGGGAAGCAGCCCACTGACTGGAACTGCAGAATACCCAGCCCATATTTGCCGGCCGCGATGGCGCTGTTGACCGATCCCATCGCCGTTATCGCCATCTCGACCGACGGCCGGGTCCACGGCATCATCTGCAGCCGCGCATCGCGCAGGGTGAACCAGCCGGCTTCGGCATTGACGACCTCACCGCGCAGCAGCGGAATAAGCACATCGAGTGCCGCTTCCATGCGCGGACGCATGTCTTCTACCGCGATCCCCATCATCGCCGCGTCAGACGGCAATGCTCCCGGCCCGACACCGAACATCACACGGCCACGCGTTATATGGTCGAGATAGTTGATCCGCTCGGCCAGCATCAACGGCTGGTGATAGCCGAGCGACACGACGCCGGTCCCCAAGCGAATGTGCCGGGTCCGCTCGGCCGCCGTGGCAATGAACATTTCGGGCGCGCCGATCGTCTCGAAGGCAGCCGAATGATGCTCGCCCACCCAGACCTCGTCGTACCCCAGGCGGTCGATGTGCTCGACGAGCCAAAGGTCGCGATGCAGCGCCAGCGACGGGTTCTCGTTCCGCGCGTGATAGGGCGGGAGGAACATCCCGAACCGAAGCTTGTCTGTGCTCATCCCAACCTTTTCCGCATCTTATCCGATGAAAACTAGATCATCGGTCGGTCGGGGAGTCAAACGGGTCAGCGCCTTGCGGCGCAGGGCCGCAGCCATTCGCCGATTTGCCCGGCGGCGCTCGCTTCACCGCGGACGGGCGAAAGCCACCATGCTGTCGACCTTGCCGTCGGCGCGCAGGATGAAATGATCGACCGAGGCGAGGTGATAGCGCTCCTTGCCGTCGAGCGTGGTGCGGTTGGCCAGCGCGACCATGCATTCCCGGTCATCGCCGGTATAGGCCACGGCAATGACCTGCGGCTTCATGCCGCCGATCACCTTGGTGTAGAATTCGTCGATCTGTGCTCGGCCCTTGAGCGAGGGACGCATCGGTTCGAGGAACGTCGCGTCATCGGCGAAAAGCGCCGCAGCGCCCAGATAGTCGCCCGCATTGATCAGCGCGACGTAGCGCGCAGCGAGCTGGCAGGCCCGGCCCGGCGGCACCGGCGCCGAGGGCGGGGTCTCCAGATAGACATCGGCCTTGTCATAAGCCGGGTCGAGCGCCCCGCCCGCTATCGTCATGGCTCCGCCTGCGGCAGCCGCAAGCACGATCGATCCCAGCATCCGCCTTTTCCCCCTCTTCGGTTGTCACGGCCCACGATAACCGGCCCGCCGTGCTGCACCAAACCGAATTCCCGTTGCAAATGCTGAACAACCGGTCAAACTTTGTCCAACCAAGAAAAACGGCGGGAGAGAGCGGTATGGCGGCCACGGAATGCGACGTCCTGATCATCGGCAGCGGTATCGGCGGGATCACGGCGACGATCCAGGCCAAGCTTGCCGGGCTCGAGCCGATCCTCTGCGAGAAGCTGCCGCTGATCGGCGGCTCCTCGGCGCTCTCGGGCGGTGTGCTCTGGTTGCCGAACAACCAACTGATGCAGCGAGAGGGCGTGGCGGATTCGCGCGAAGCAGCGCTGACCTACATCGCCAACTTCGCCCCCGCCGACGATCCCGGCTCCACTCTCGCGCGGCGCGAGGCCTTCGTCGATGCCGTGGCACCGCTCGTGGAACTCTACGAGAGCCAGGGCGTGCCCCTGCTGCGCTGCGACGGCTATTCGGACTATTACGATACCCTGCCCGGCGGCAACGCCCGCGGCCGCGCGCTGGAGGCCGCAGTCTATGACGCCAACCGCCTCGGCGCCTGGAAGGACAAGTTCCGCCCGCAGAACTTTCCCGTGCCGGCTCGCGCTTCCGAGCCGGCCAAGTTGATGCTGATGAACGTCTCCTGGGCCGGCAAGATGAAGGCCGCGGAAGTGGGCTGGCGCGCGGTCTGGGGTAAGCTGACGGGCAAGTCGCTGCGCTCCGCCGGTGCTGCTCTGCAGGGTCGCTTACTGGAGATCGCGCTGCGGCTGGACTGCGACATCCGGGTCAATGCCGGGTTGCTCGATCTCGACCAGGAAGGCGGCAAAGTCGTCGGCGCGCGTCTCAAGATCGACGGGCGCGAGGAACACATTCGCGCCCGCCGCGGCGTGCTGGTTTCGGCGGGCGGCTTCGCGCGCAACACGGCGATGCGCCAGCAATACCAGAAGGCGCCGATCTCCGACAAATGGACCCACTCCAACGAGGGCGAGACCGGCGAAGCGATCCAGGCCATGACCGGTGCCGGCGCGGCGCTGGGCTGGATGGACGAGTCCTGGTGGACCACCAGCGTCGAGAACACCGCGATACCGGTCGGCAGCAACCAGATCATCCCCGAACTGCACAAACCGCATGTCGTGGTTGTCGGCGCCGACGGCCAGCGCTTCGTCAACGAGGCGCAGTCCTACATGGAGGTCGGCCGCGCCTGTTATGCCCGCAACGAAGTGACCAAGGCGATCCCCGCCTGGGCGGTGATGGACCAGCAGCACCGCAAGCGCTACGTCTTCGGCTATGCCATGCCCGGCAAGATGCCCGAGGAATGGATCGCCCAGGGCAACATCAAGGTCGCCGACACGATCGAGGGTCTGGCGGCCAAATGCGGCATCGATCCCGCAGGACTCGTTGCCACGGTCGGGCGCTGGAACGCGATGTCAGCCAAGGGCGTCGATGAGGATTTCGGCAAGGGATCGAGCGCTTACAACCGCTACTACGGCGACACCACGATCTCCCCGAACCCCTGCATGGGCACGATCGAGAAGGGACCCTTCTGGGCCGCGCTGCTTCATGTCGGTGACGTCGGCACTTGCGGTGGCGCGGTGACCGACGAGCACGCCCGGGTCAAACGCCCCGACGGTTCGGTGATCGAGGGGCTCTATGCCGCCGGCAACTGCGCCTCGCCGCTGGCTGGCCCCTACTACGTTGCTTCGGGCCATTCGATCGGCTGCTCGGCCGTGTTCGGCATGATCGCGGCGCAGCACATGGCGAGCTGACGCCGCTCGGCCCGCCGCAGAACCGGTACGGCCGGGGTGAGCGGCCTTGACCGGAGGGCCGCCGCACCCGATGTTTCATCAATGCAGGCAATCGTTTCCGTGCTGTCGCAGCTTGCCTGGGGCGTCACCGTCGGCGGACTTACCGCCGCGGCGACGGTCGTAGGCCAGGCGGCCGCAGTTGGCGCCAGCGTCGCAGGAGCCGGCTACGTGCTATGGCGGAGGCGCAAGAAGCGCTGAGCCTGCTCAGGCCTGAACGTTCGCGGTAATCCGGTGGTGGAACGGGTGCCCGGGCTTGCTGCCGCTAGTGATCGCGTCGAACCGACCGCCTTCCAGCGTCGGCAGCACCATCTTCACGAACATGACATGCTCGCGCTGGCGCACGTCGAGGTGGACCTGCAGCCGCCCCTCGAAGCTGAAGCCGATCTGGGTGTCGGGCGGACAGACGCTGCGCAGCAGCTCGGTGATCCTGCTCAGTTCGTCCGAAACCGAAGTCGAAGGAAAAGCGCCGGGAAAGCGTTCGACCGTCGCCGTGGCCATGCCAATTACTTCTGCCATATTAGCCCCCGTCTTGGGCAATGCCCAATATGAGTTCGATTGAGCGGTCAGGTCTTGCATTGTAGCCAACCGGGAGCTCGACTCCGACCGCTCGGTTCTAAAAACGGTTTATACCAGTCCTTTGGTTCCCGGTGGAGCGGGGAATATTCGTCGTCTCGGTTTGAACCACGTAGAAACCGCAATCTAAACATGACACCCGCTGCTTGACGCTTGCCGAGCCCGGCCGCCCTGCCCATCATCGCGCCTGGAAAAGGAGCAAGCGCGTGGCCGAAACCCCTACCGCCAACACCCGCACTGAGCGTGACACGATGGGCCCGATCAATGTCCCTGCGGACCGTCTCTGGGGTGCGCAGACGCAACGCAGCCGCGAGAACTTCCGCATCGGCGAGGAGCGCATGCCCGCGCCGCTGATCCGCGCCCTGGCCGTGGTCAAGCGCGCCGCGGCTGAAGTGAACCGCGATCTTGGCCTCCTAGACGCCACGCTGGCCGAAGCGATCGGCGCCGCGGCCGGAGAGATCATCGACGGCAAGCTGAACGGCGAATTCCCGCTGGTCGTCTGGCAGACCGGATCGGGCACCCAGACCAACATGAACCTCAACGAGGTGATCGCCAACCGCGCCAACCAGATGCTGGGCGGCGAGCTTGGGGCAAAGTCCCCGGTCCACCCCAACGACCACGTCAACATGAGCCAGTCGTCGAACGACACCTTCCCCTCCGCGATCCACGTCGCCGCGGCGAGCGAGATCGAGGCGCGGCTGCTGCCCGCGCTCGCGGCGATGCACGCGGCGCTGGACGCCAAGGCCACGGCCTGGACGCATATCGTCAAGATCGGCCGCACCCATACGCAGGACGCGACACCGCTGACGCTGGGGCAGGAGTTCTCAGGCTACGCCGCGCAAGTCGGTCACGGCATCGAGCGCGTGCTCCTGGCCTTGCCCGGCGTCTGCCAACTCGCCCAGGGCGGCACGGCGGTCGGCACCGGTCTGAACGCACCGGCGGGCTTCGCCGTGGGCGTGGCCAATGCCGTCGCGGAGGCTACCGGCCTGCCCTTCACCTCGGCGCCCAACAAGTTCGAGGCGCTCGCCAGCGAGGACGCGCTGGTCTTCGCCCACGGCGCGCTCAACACGCTGGCGGCGAGCCTCTACAAGATCGCCAGCGACATCCGCCTCCTCGGCTCGGGCCCACGCTCGGGCCTCGGCGAACTGGCCTTGCCCGAGAACGAGCCCGGCTCGTCGATCATGCCCGGCAAGGTCAACCCGACCCAGTGCGAGGCCATGACCCAGGTCTGCGCCCAGGTCTTCGGCAACCACGCGACGCTGACTTTCGCCGGCAGCCAGGGCCAGTTCGAGCTCAACGTCTACCGCCCGGTCATCGCCTACAACTTCCTGCAGTCGGTCCGCCTGCTCGCCGATGCGGCGGACAGTTTCACGCAGCACCTGCTGCTCGGCCTCGAACCGCGGGAGGACAACATCCGAGCCGGCGTCGAACGCTCGCTGATGCTGGTCACCGCGCTCGCGCCATCGATCGGCTACGACAACGCCGCGGCCATCGCCAAGGCGGCGCATAAACAAGGCACCACCCTCCGCGAGGCTGCGATCGCCAGCGGCCATGTCACGGCCGAGGACTACGACGCAGTGGTGCGGCCGGAGCAGATGCTGGGGCCCGATCAGGGGTAAGAAGCGGCGATCTGGTTGACACATGTGTCACCCTGTCACCCACGGTCGGCGCCGAAATACGGCCATTCGCCAATGCTTTGCCATCTGCGCCTGTAGGTAACACTTTTCCATCCATGTTGTCCGGCAGGGAAACGATAGGAATGACCGCCATCCCGCCGGAACAGGATGACAAAGCGCTGAGATGTAGGAAAACGGTTTGTCCGTTGCCGCCGACTTTTCGGTCATAGCGGCGGTCTGACAGCTGGCCTGAAAGCGGCCGTACGTTCGCCAATCCGCATCGTCTCAAATGCCGTGAAAAGCGGGCAGTCTATTTCGATATGCAATGAGGGCAACTCGTAGCGTGATGCGCCCCCCCATTTGGAGGTATCCGGCAGCGAACCTCTGAACTACGTCCCGAGCACTCTAGGAGGAGGGTGTTATGCAGGGGCTCAAAAAGTGGTTGCTGGTAAGTCTAGCTATGCAGGTATCCGGTTCTGCGGTCGCTGCCCCTCTCTCACCGACGCCTGATGAAGTGCGACTAAGGCCTCAATGGCAAGCGTTAGACGCTAATCACGACGGCAAGGTCACTTTGGATGAGGTAAATCCAATTCTTGCTGCGTCGTTGAAGAAGAGCGACCTGGACAACGACGGCGCTATAACGCTGGACGAATACGTGGGCTTCGATCTCGATCCGGTCGGTGCCGGGCGCGTCCCACTGGCAGATAACGTCCGACTGCTTTCGGATTTGCCCTACGCGAATACGAATGATCCACGCCAGCGCGTAGACGTCTATCTGCCGAAAAGAGCGACTGTCGCAGGTCCGCTGCCCGTGATCGCCTATGTCCACGGCGGCGGGTGGTCGGTCGGCAGCAAGATCATGGCCCGGCCTCAAGTGATGGAATTGGTGAACAGCGGCCGCTATGCCGCCGTTTCCATCGGCTACCGGCTCGACTGGCAGGACAAATGGCCCGCACAGATTTACGACGTGAAGGCGGCGATCCGCTGGATTCGGGCAAATGCAAAGAGCTATGGCTTTGACGGCAAGCGCATTTGCGCAATGGGGGATTCCGCTGGCGGGCACCTTGTGGCCCAGTTGGGTGTAACCAACGGCGAGGCCCCGAGCGAAGGCAACTTGGGTAAAAACCTAAGGCAGACGAGCAGGGTGCAATGCGTGATCGACATGTTCGGCCCCGTCGATTTGCCGAATATGGCGCTGAAGAGCATTGTGGAATCGCTCCTTGGCGGCACGATGTCGGCGAAGGCGGACGTTGCACGTGATGCATCGCCAATCTCCCATATCGATGCAAAAGATCCGCCTTTTCTGATCATCCACGGCACCAAGGATCCGCTAGTGCCTTATCAACAGTCTGTGGCTTTCGAAGCCGCGTTGAGCAAAGCGGGCGTTCCGGTCCTCTTCCAGACCGTGGAGGGCGGCGGTCACGGCCAATTCGGCGCGGCTTCGCCTGAAGTGGCGAGGCGCATCCGAGCGTTTCTTGAACGGAATTTCTACGATCCATCGACAGAAGTTCCGACGGAAGTCCTGCACAAATAATACGAACATCCACCACAAGCGATCGATCCCTTCTAACGTCTGGGATGGGATCGGCTCGCCACATTGGCGGTCCTATGCTGCCGGCAGCTATCGGGCTTTTCGCGCCGAAAACCGCCTGTCCGGACACCCCAACATTTCCGCCGGTCACTCGCCCACGCTTGGAGGGCCGCCGGAGGGCTGTAGCGCTCAATCAGGATCGGCACGTCGTTGCGTAGGTCGCGGAACGAAAAACTCCGCCGCGGGTCACGCGGCGGAGTTTCAAGGAGTATCTTACTGACCAAGAGCGCAATCATGACTTGCGCCCCATCGCAACGATAGACGTCGCCGCCGACCGAGGCCAATTGGGTCTTCGCAACGTAGATTAAAGGATTGGCTGCGGAACGAGCTGCAGATCTTCTACCGCACGCCGGCCTTGGCGGCGTCCACTGGCGGCGTCGCATCGGCAGGCGCCCCGCTCGCCTCCAGCGGCGCCGCCATCGCCGCCTCGCTCGCCTTGGCGGCCAGCTCCTGGTCAATCGACGCCGCCTGCTCGTTGAGCTTCTTCTGCGCATCGGCATAGCGGTCGTCGAAGCTCTTCTGGCAGCCGGCGAGAAGCACGAGGGCCAACGCTACAGCGGCCCTCCTCTTCAGATGAGGGGCTGGGGGTGGTGGCGAGGCCGCAGGTCTCGCTCGTGCCAGCGATAGGATAGCCCCCGGCATACACCACCGCCCGGCCCCCTCTTCTGAAGACGAGGGGGAGGAAAGTGCGCTACCTTGCCCGCGCATCAGTAGTTTTTCCGCACGCGCAGGTTGAAGCTCGTCGTGCCCGAGCCGCCCGCCTGGCTCAGCAGCGACAGCCACTTGGTCAGCGCGATTTCGAGCTGGGTGGCGGTGAAGCCGCGCGCGTCGGTGATCAGTTCGACATAGATGTCGTCGGTGATGTACTGGCCAGCCGCCAGAGCGGTGCCGCGGCCGGTGGCCTCGTCGGGCGAGAGGATGCGCAGCCGGCTGATGCCCGTCGCCGAGCGCAGCTTGCCCATCGGACTGAGCCCGCCGCCCGAGGCACGCAGCGAATTGAGCGAGGCGGCGAGCTGCACCGCCTGGATCGGCGAGATCGAGGTGACCGAGCTGCCGAACAGGATGCGCGAGAGAATCTCGTCCTGCGGCAGGCCCGGCGTGGACGAGAAGGTGACCTGCGGGTTGTAGGCGCGGCCGGCGACGTTGACGTTGACCGTCACGTCCTCGATGTCCTCGCTCGCGGTCATGGCGACGATCGGGTCGATCGTCTTGCCGCCGGTGAAGGTGACGCGGCCCTCGGTCAGCTCGAAATTGTGGCTGGCGAAGCCCAGCGTGCCACGGATCAGCTCGACATCGCCGCTCAGGCTCGGCGCGGCGCTGGTGCCGGCCAGATGGAAGTTCGCCCGCCATTCGGATTCCAGCCCCATGCCCGAGACGTAGAGCCGTTCCGGCGCGGTGAGATCGAGGTCGAGGCGGATGTTGCTGAACAGGCCGGGCGTCGGCTTCTCGGGCTCGTCGGTGGTGAAGCGCTGCCGCCGCGGGGTCTTGAAGCGCACCCCGGTGAGCTCGGGAACCTGCGCCGCGCCCTGGCGAATGATCTCGTAGCGCGTCTCGGGCAGGACGATCTTGCCCTGGAGCAGCGCGGTCTGGTTCGCCACCTTGGTCAGGTGGAGCTGGCCCGTGGCCGAGGCCGAAACCGCCGAGCTACGCGCAAGCTGCGCATTGTTCATCGTCACCGAGACATCCATCGGATAGCCCTGCTCGGCCGCCAGGCTCACCATGCCCGAGGCGCTCAAGGTGCCGGTGCCGGCATTGGCGGTCAGCTTCTCGATCTGGAAGCTGCTGCCGCTGAACCGGCCCGCCAGCGCCATATTGGTCAGCTTGGTGCCGTAGATCTGGTTCTCGTAGGTCAGGTTGTTCGCGCGTACGACGCCATTGAGGCAGGGGGCGGAAAGCCGGCACGAGAAGTCCGCCGCCAGCCCGATCGGGCCCGAGAGCTGTTGCTGCGAGAGACCGACGAAGGAGAACAGCGTATCGGCTGGCCCGTTGTAACGGATGCCGCCGCCTAGCGGCGCGCCCATCAGTCGCTGCACCCAGGGACCCGCACCCGGCGGCAGCGGGCGCAGCGAGGCCTGCATCCGGCCGATCACGCTGCCGCGCTGGCGGAACACCGCGCGTGCCTCGCCGCCGTCGGCATAGAGCCGGCCGACGAAATTGGCGTCGACCGGGGCACTGACCGAAACCGCGGTGGTGCGGGTGAAATCGTCGATCGTCAGCCGGGCATCGGCGCGCGGGAAGGCATCGGGGCTGGACTGCTCGAAGTCGAGGCTGCCCGTGGCGCTGCCGCCGACGCCGATCGCCGGGATGAAGGCATTGACCAGGCTCATGTCGAAGCTGTCGAGCCGGCTCTCGATCTTCAGGCCCGTTCCGTAAGTGCCGGCCAGGCGGACGTTGCCCTTGCCGAAGTCGATCCGCGTCGGCAGCAGTTCGTATTCCTTGGTGCCGGGGATGACCCGCGCCGGTGTCGTCGTCTTGAACGGCAGGCCGCGGATCGAGCCGTCGATCATCGCGCGCCACAGCTTGGGCTCGAGATCGGCATTGGCGGCGATGCGGAACGGCACGCCGGTATAGCCGCGCGCCAGCAACTTGGCGTGGCCATGCCCGTCGCGGTAATCGACGATCACCCGCGCCTCGCGCAGGCTGAGCTGGCTGATGCGGGTATCGGCGATCTGCACGTCGGCCACGATCCAGGGCTTCTGGTAAAGCACCACGCGCGCATCGACGATGGCAGAACCGATCGCCAGATTGCCCGGCCCCGGCAGCACGGTGTCGTTGGCGCGGACGTTGATCAGCGCCTCCTGGTACTTGCCCTGGGCCTCGAGCCGTACGAGCCCGCCGAGGCCGTTGCCCTTGGCGGTCAGTTGCCCGACGAAAGGCCCGGCCGGCGTCTGGCGCAGCGAGCCGGCAAAATCGATCCCGCCGAGGTTCGCGCTGGTGATCTCCAAGGTCGTCGCCTTGCCCGTGCCGAGGATGACGTCGGCGGTCAGCGGGCCGTAGTCGGTGTCGCCGGTCGCCTTGAGCCGGTACCCGCCCGTCGCGGTCGTGATATCGGCATTGAGATTGGCAAGGCCGATACCCAGCCCCGGCCGGTCGGCGGCAACCGTGGCGCGCAGGTTGTTCATCGTTCCTGCGACCTTGACTCCCATCTTGCCATACTGCCGGTGCACGGCGTCGGCATTGAGCACGATCTGGCCATTGGGCGCATAGGAGCCCTGCCCGCCGACGACGCGCAGTTCGGGCGCTTCCAATCGCAGGCCCGAGAAGCGGATCAGCCCGTCGGGACCATAGGCGACGTTGCCTGAGGCGACGAGATTGCCGCCGAGGAAGCTTTTGATCCCCTCGTTGGTCAGCCGCGTCGAGCGAGCGCGGACCTTGCCCGCAAGCACGAAGCCGTTGGGAACGGACTTGAGATCGACATTGGTATCGACGTTGAAAATGCCGACGCTTTCGACCTTGTAGTTGTCGATCTTGCCGTTGATCGCGCCGGTATAGAGTCCCTTCGAGGCATCGGCGAGCAGGATCATCTTCGCGTCGATGCGGTCCGAGCGGATGCGCATGTTGTCCGAGAGAATACGCGGCCAGTCGATCGCGAGGTCACCGTCGAGCCGGACATTGGCGAGTTGCCCGCCCGCGACCGTATCGAGCCCGGTGATCCGCGCCGCGTGGGCGGCGACCGGGATGATAATCTTGTCGGCATCGACACGCGCCGCGCCGCTGGCGGTAAAGCGGTCGAGCCCCATGTCGTTCATCACGATACGGTCGGCATTGAGTACATATTCGGCCTTGGGCCTGGCCATCGCCCCGTTCAGTGTGAGCTGGGCGCGCATGTTGCTGCCGCTGAGATTGGGCGCGATCGCCGAGGGCCGCAGCAGCGCGAAGCCGATCCTGAAGTCATCGAAGCTGTTGTCCGACAGGTCGACCCCGCCCTTGGCAGTGAGCCCCATCGCCGGGCCGGACAGCGTTCCGTCGACCTGGGCGCGGCGTTCCTTGAGCACCGCGGTCAGGTCGATCGCGTTCTCCGGGCCGAGCAGGTTCGCGGTGGCCCCATTGACCAGCCGCGCGAGCTTGGCCGGGCCCTTGACCGCGAAAGTCCCGTCGCGCGCGGTCAGCGCCAGGCGCATGAATTCCTTGCCGTCGAGATCGGCGTCGAACTTGCCGTTCCAGTTCTTCCAGTCGCCGCGCCCGTCGATCCGCACCGCCAGCGGCTGGGTCAGGCCTGACAGCGAGGTGATCAGGCCGCTCTTGGGCGCGTCGAGGGTGAGCTTGAAATCGAGCCGGTTCTGGTCGGGCACGGCATCGAGCACGAGTGCCAGCCGATCGCCGCCTCCGACCTTACCTCCTCCAGCGATAGCCGCCCCGTCGAACCAGACCTGCGCCCGGCCCGAGGCGATATGCGCGCGCCCGTCGAGCCGGAAAATGCGGCGCTCGCCCGAAACGGCGGGCTCGGCGACGAAGCGGTCGACGCGCAGCTTGCCGATGTCGATGTCGATGTTCGGCAGCAGCGGCCCCTGCGTGGTCGTCGGCTTCAACGCGGGGCCGCGGCGCAGCAGCATGCGCTGGGCGGTCAGCGAGCGGACGTCGACGTGGTTCTTGAGGTATGAGAACGGCCGCCAGTCGACCTTCACTTCGGGCGAGAACAGAAACTCGCCCTTCTGGTCCGAGACCGAAAGCCCACGCAGCACCATGGCGCCGTAGATCGAGCCGTCGATCCGGCTGACCTTGATCTTCAGCCCGCTTTCGAATTCGAGCCGCTCGATCTGGTCCGAAACGAAGCGGTGCCCCGGTCCGGTATCGAGCAGATAGACGCCGAGCGCGGCCAGCGCGGCGAAAGCCACGACCAGGCCGACCAGCCATTTGGCGATCGTCAGCGACCAGTTGCGGCGCCGGACGACGACCACCTCGGGTTCGCCTTCGGGTACGGCCATTTCGGCGGGAGGCTCGTCGCTCGCCATCAGAACGCCTGCCCGATCGAGACATATACGCTCACCCGCGCCTCGCCCGCGCGCCTGTTGATCGGCGTCGCGACGTCGAGCCGGATCGGGCCGAAATTGGTGTAGAAGCGCCCGCCGATGCCGACTCCGTAGCGCAGGTCGGAGAACTGCGGCATCGTGCTCTCATAGGACTGGCCCACGTCGACGAAGCCGACCACGCCGTAGTTGCCGAAGCGGTAGCGCGCCTCGAACGCCGCCTCGTTGACACTGCGTCCACCGACGGGATCGCCATTGGGGTCGAGCGGCCCTAGCTTCTGATAGCCAAAGCCGCGCACCGAGCCGCCGCCGCCGGCATAGAACCGCCGCGACGGCGCGATGTCGTTGCGCGCCGCGCCCTGGATCGTGCCCAGCCGCACGCGGCCCGCCAGCACGAAACCGTCGCCGACCGGGTAATAACCCGAAGCGTCGAGCAGCGCGCGGACGTAGGGGGTGAAGCCGCTCTCCAGCGAGCCCTCGGGCTGGACCAGCAGAGTCGCGCGGTAGCCCTTGGTCGGGTTCAGCAGGTCGTCGCTGCGATCGAAGCCGACCTGCCCGCTCAGCGCGGCAATGTAGAAGGTCCGGCGCTGGCGTGCGCCTACGGAGAAATCGTAGTCCTTCTCACCCGTCGCCAGCACTTCGGCACCGATCGCATAGGTCAGCTTCTTCTGCCAGAGCGGCGTCGAAGCGCGGCTCATACGCACGGCAAGGCGGCCGGTATAGGCGTTGTAGGCGTCGTAGTCGCTGTGCAGTGCCTCGGCGGTCACCTCGAAGGTGCGGTCGCGCTGGCCGGCGTTCGAGCGGCGGAAGGTCACCCCGGCGCCCTGCTCCTGCGTGCCCGCGACGCCGTGGACGATCAGCGCACCTTCCGGGCGGAACATGTTGCGGTGCGTCCAGGACCCGTCGAGACGGAAGCCCTGGCCCGTACCGTAGCCAACCGTCCCCGCAATCGTGCGCGGCGGGCCGTCGTCCTGGGTGACCAGCACCGTGACATATTCGGTGTCGTCGCCCGCCGGCTGCCCTTCGACCTTCTGATTGGTCCGCTGCGGCTCGGTGGCGACCGCGGAGAACAGCCCCGTCGCGACCATCGCCTGGCGCAGGTCGTCGAGCTTGCGGCTGTCGTAGAGGTCGCCGCGCTTGAACCGCGCCAGCACGCCGACATGCTTGGCGTCGAAGGCCAGCGAACCCGTCGTGGTGATGTCGCCGAACCGCGCGCGTGGGCCGACAGTAACCGGCAGGGTATAGTCGCCCTTGCCCGTGTCACGGTCGAGCAGGATGTCGCGGTCGCCCAGTTCCGCGAAGGGATAGCCATTCTCGGGCAGCGCCAGCGCCACCTGCGCCTCGGCCCCCTGCACGCGCACCGCGACGATCGGCTCGCCGACCTTGAGCGCGAGGTTCTTCGAGATCAGGTCGGGCGGCACCGTCGGCGGCGCCTGGACGGTGATCGAACCGAGCGCATAGCGCTTGCCCGGCGTCACATCGAGCACCGCGGTCAGCGGCTGGCTGGCCGCCCCCTCACCCTGCAAGGTGCCGCGGTCGATCCGTATCCGCACGCGGGCGTCGTACCAGCCCTCGGAGGCGAGGATCTTCTCCAGCAGCACCCGGTCCTCGGTCAGCCGCGCCGAAACCATCGCGGCATTGGCCGCCTTGCCCTTGCCGTCCTTTAGCGCCGAAAGACCGTTGAACAGGCCGTAGAGATCGGTCTCGGTCTCCTCGTCCGCCTTCTCCAGCCCGTTGAGCTGCACCGAATAGGCGACCTCCGCCGCCTTGGTGTCCTCGGCCTCGTGCGCGAACTGGATCGGCTCGACCTGGAACTGGTCGAGCGGTTCGAGCGGCTTGGTCAATTCGGCATCGTCGATCGGCGCATCGCCGATCTGCTCGGTCGCGGTCTTGCCGGCCAGAGCCGGATCGCCTGCCGGCGGTACCTCACCCGCCTTTGGGCCCTTCTCGGGTTTGGCCCCGGCCTGCTTGGCTGCGATCGCGCGCTCAAACTGCTCGATCGATTCGAGCGGACGATTGAGCTCGGGATCGTCGGCGACATCGAGCGAGGGCATCGCCTTGTTGAATCGGTCGTTCTCGATGATCGGATCGACCGCGGGCAGATCGGTGCCAGGTGGCGGCGCCGGAATGGGCAGCTTGCCGGCTTCGAGGGTGCTTTCAGGTGGCGCATTGGCCGCATCCTGAGTCACCGGGCTCTGGGCCGCGGAGCTTTGGGAGGCCGCATCCTGCGCCCAAGCGGGAAGCGCAGCCAAGGCCAGCATCGCCGCGACAAGGCTGGCACAGGCATCGAACCGTCTGGGGTTGCGCAGGGACCCTTTTCTGTCGCTGACCCGGTACTGCATAACCCCCATCGAACCGCCCGGCACGAGGGTTATTCCAGCCCCGCCCATCAAAACCCTAAGCGCTCTTTGGCACGGAAAGTTCCCTCTGCACACAAGCGGCCGCCATCTTCCCCCCACCTCGCCGCTCGGCACAACCGCATAAATCAGCCCGATACAACCCTTTAGCGCCAGGACGGGACAGCCGAGCGGCGCCCTTAGCAAGGGGTTGAACAATTCCTACATGAGCAGATGATGGCACGGCGGCTTTCGCCGCGCGAGGACAAGCCGGAGTTCGCATGATCCCTCAAGGCAGCGCGGTTCTGGAACCGGTTGCGGCACTGCTCGGCGAAGCGCGCGCCGGGGTAATTCTCGCGGGTCTGGAAATCGATCCCCTGCTGGCGAAAGCGGATGGCGTTACCCGCGCTCAGGCCGCCATGGCGCTCAACGCCGTGCTCTTCGCGCAATTGCTGGACCGCGTACCGACCGCCGCGCGCTATGCCGCCGCGGTCTTCGCTGAGGGGCGGCAGATCTGCTTCGACCACGGCGCACTCCGCACGATCGACGGCGCGACCGGCACCCTGCCCCGCGGCCGCGGGGCCTTCGCCAGACTGCTGGAACCGCTCGGCTACCGCGTCGGCGGGGTCTATCCGCTGCCGCGGTTGAAGATGACCGGCCACGTCTTCACCCACGCCGATTTCCCCGAGACGGTGCCGCAATTCTTCGTCAGCGAGCTGCATGTCGAGCAATTGCCCGAAAGCGCCCAAGCCGCGGCGCAGAAGGTTTTCGGCGCCTCGGCCGATCCGCTGGACGGCGCGGCGCGGTCCATGCTCGATGCCCTGGCGCGCGACGGCCGCTGCACACCGGAACAGGCTTCGGCAGGCCTGCCCGCACTGGTCGGAGCCTTCGGCCGCCACCACGCCGACCCCGCACTGTCCGATTACGAAGCGCTGCTCGAACACTCGGCCGAAGCCGCCTGGATGGCCACCGAAGGCAATGCCTTCAACCACGCGACCGACCGCGTGCCCGACGTGGAGGCACTCGCGGCCACGCTGAAGGACCAGGGCTATCCGCTGAAACCTGCGGTCGAGCATTCGACCAATGGCCGCGTCCACCAGACGGCATTCCTGGCGGACAAGGTCATGCGGATTTTCATCGGCGCAGACGGCCAGCCGGTCACCCGCGAAGTACCCGGCTCGTTCTACGAATTCATCACTCGCGATCTCGATCCGACCACGGGCAGGCTCGACCTGAGCTTCGACAGCGGCAACGCCACTGGCATCTTCGCCATGACGGAGGCGCGATGAGCGGCGCTCTACAATCGTTCGATCCGGCGACGGGCGCAGTGGTCTGGGAAGGACCCGCCACCACGCCCGAAGCGGTCGCCCGCGCGGTCGAAACCGCGCGCGCTGCCTTTCCCGCCTGGTCCAGTACCCCGCTCGCCGAGCGTATTGTCATCGCCCGCGGCTACAAGGCAGAGCTCGAAGCGCGCAGCGACGCGCTGGCCCGGCTGATCGCACGCGAAACTGGCAAGCCGCTCTGGGAAGGCAAGGGCGAAGTCGCCTCGATGATCGGTAAGGTCGAACTGTCGATCGCAGCCCAGGCCGAGCGTTCAGGCGAGAAGCATAGCGCCACGGCTTTCGGCGAGGCTGTGCTGCGCCACCATCCGCACGGCGTCATGGCGGTGCTCGGCCCTTACAATTTCCCCGGCCACCTGCCCAACGGCCACATCGTCCCGGCGCTGCTCGCGGGCAACACGGTGGTGTTCAAACCCTCCGAGCTGACCCCGGCAGTGGGCGAGGCGATGGCCGAGGCCTGGCGCGCGGCAGGCGTGCCGGACGGTGTGTTCACCGTCGTCCAGGGTGCGCGCGATACCGGCGCAGCGCTGACCGGCGCCGATATCGACGGGCTGCTGTTCACCGGCTCGGCGGCGACCGGCGCGCATTTCCGGCGGCTGTTCGCCGATCGGCCCAAGGTGATCCTCGCGCTCGAACTCGGCGGCAACAATCCGCTGGTGGTCTGGGACGGCAACGCGCTCGAAGCTGCAGGGTTGGTCGTCCAGTCGGCCTACACAACTAGCGGCCAGCGCTGCTCCTGCGCGCGGCGGCTGATCCTTCCCGAGGGCGCCTTCGGGGACGCCGTGGTCGATAAGGTCGCCACCCTGGCCGGCCGACTGCGCATCGGCGCCTGGGATGACGAGCCCGCACCCTATATGGGACCGCTGGTCTCGCCCGAAGCCGCGGCCGGCGCGCGTGCGCAGGTCGGACGGCTGCTCGATCTCGGCGCGAAAGCGATCCGTCCGCTCGAGGCAGTCGGCAATCGCCGCGAGACTTTCGTCACGCCGGCGCTGCTTGATGTCACCGGCCTCGCCGTGCCCGACGAAGAGATCTTCGCGCCCGTCCTCCAGGTTACCCGCGTCGCCAGCTTCAACGAAGCAATCGCCGCCGCCAACGCCACGCGCTTCGGCCTCGCCGCCGGGCTGGTCAGCGGCGACGACGCGCTATGGCAACGCTTCGTCGGCGAGATCCGCGCGGGCGTGGTCAACCGCAACCGGCCGACCACCGGCGCATCGGGCGGCATGCCGTTCGGCGGCCTCGGCGATTCCGGCAACCACCGCCCGAGCGCCTATTACGCCGCCGACTACTGCGCCTATCCGATCGCCAGCTTCGAAGCCGCGCAGCCCGCCGGGAACCTCGATGCGCTGAGGGACATGCTCCACCCATGAGGCGCGAGGAGGTCCAGCTGATCGAGCCGATCGAAGAGGCGCCGATGCGCGATCAGGTGCTCGCGTGGACCGCGATCAACAGCGGCACGGCCAATCTTGCGGGGCTGGATGCAATGGCGAACGAGCTTGCCGATGCCTTCGCCGCCCTGCCCGGCGGCGTAACGCTCGAAGCGCCTGCCGCGGTCGAAACAGTGACCACCGATGGCACGCTCGCACCCGTAGCGCATGGCCGCCACCTCGTCGTCCGCGTCCGTCCTGACGCGAAGCGGCGCGTGCTGCTGACCGGGCATATGGACACGGTCTATGCCGCCGACCATCCGTTCCAGGCGAGTGAATGGCTGGACGAGAACCGCCTACGCGGCCCAGGCTCGGCCGACATGAAGGGCGGCATCGCGCTGATGCTCGCCGGGCTCAAGGCCTTCGAGGCAGGCCTGCCGACGCTCGGCTACGACGTGATGATCAACAGCGACGAGGAAACCGGCTCCGCCTCCTCCGCAGCGCTGATCCGCGAACTGGCACAAGGCAAGATCGCAGCACTCACCTACGAGCCGGCGCTGCCCGGCGGTATCATGGCGCGGGCCCGGCCGGGCTCGGGCAATTTCTCCGCCGTGGTCACCGGCCACGCAGCGCACGCCGGACGCAATCCCGAGGACGGGCGCAATGCCGTCGTTGCCGCCGCGGACCTCGCGTTGCGGCTGGCGCAGGCGCGGCATCCGGCGCTCTCGATCAATCCCGCGAAGATCGACGGCGGCGGTCCGAACAACATCGTCCCCGCGAAGGCGGTGCTGCGCTTCAACCTGCGCCCACAAGGCCCCCAGCACGCCGCCGAGGCGCAGGCGCTGATCGAACGGCTAATCGTTGCGATCGCCGACGAGCACGATGTCGCGATCCACCTCCATGGCAGCTTCGGCCGGCCGCCCAAGCCGATCACGCCCGAGGCCGAACGCCTGTTCGCGCTGGTATCCGATGCCGCCAGCGATCTCGGCGAAGCGCTGCAGTGGCAGGACACCGGCGGCGTCTGCGACGGCAACAACATCGCCGCCTGCGGCGTGCCCGTGCTCGACACGATGGGCGCTCGCGGCGACTTCATCCATTCGCCGCAGGAATATCTCGATGTCGACTCGCTCGTACCGCGCGCGAAGCTGACCACACTGGTGCTGCACCGGATCGAGAAGGGGGGCGCATACCCATGAGATTTGGCCCATGACCTTCGTCCTGCGCGCCGCGCGTACCGGCGATCTCGCGGCGCTCTACCAGATGGCCAAGAGCACCGGCGGCGGCTTCACCAACCTGCCGCCCGACCGGCCGACGCTCAAAGCCAAGCTCGCACGGGCCGACGCCTCGTTCACCCGAACCGCGCCCGAAGTCGGCGACGACCTGTTCCTGTTCGTGCTCGAGGACAACACCACGGGCCAAGTGCGCGGGACCTGCCAGATCTTCTCCAAGATCGGCTCGACCTGGCCGTTCTATTCGTACCGGATCACCAGCTTCACCCAATATTCGAAGGAGCTCGACCGGACGATCCGCGCCGAGATGCTCGTGCTTTCGACCGACCTCGACGGGGCCAGCGAAGTCGGCGGGCTGTTCCTCATGCCCGGCGACCGCTCGGCCGGCGCGGGGGCGCTGCTCGCGCGCAGCCGCTACCTGTTCATGAAGATGCACCGCCCGCGCTTCGCCGAACGCACCCTGGCCGAGCTGCGCGGGGCGCACGACGAGACCGGCGGCTCGCCGTTCTGGGACGGCGTCGCCGGACGCTTTTTCGGCATGAGCTTCCGCGAGGCCGACGAGTTCAACGCCACGCGCGGCAACCAGTTCATCGCCGACCTCATGCCCAAGCATCCGATCTACACCGCGCTGCTGCCCGAAACCGCGCTCGCGGTGATCGGCGCACCGCACCAGTCGGGCCGCGCGGCGCAGCGCATGCTCGAGAACGAGGGCTTCGCCTACGAATGCTACATCGACATCTTCGACGGCGGCCCGACGATGACCGTGCAGACCGACCAGATCGCGACGATCAAGGCCACGCGCGAGGCGGAAGTTGTCGGGATTGCCGACGAAGGCGAGGAATGCCTCATCGCTCGGGGCGAACTGTCCGCCTTTCGCGCCTGTTGCGGCCGGATCGCGGCTGCGGCGGGCGGTATAAGCATCAGCCACGAAGCCGCCGTGGCACTCGGCGTTTCGGTCGGCGATACCGTGACCTACGTGCCGCGATGAGCCTCGTCGAGATCAATTTCGACGGGATCGTCGGACCGAGCCACAACTTCGCCGGCCTCAGCCTCGGCAACCTCGCCGCCACGGCAAACGCCGGAAAAGTCGCCCACCCCAGAGAAGCGGCGCTGCAGGGCCTGGCCAAGATGCGCGTCAACCTCGGCCTGGGGCTGCGCCAGGGAATCCTGTTGCCCCTCGACCGCCCCGACGAGGCCTGGCTCGCCGCGCTCGGCACCAACATGCTCGGCGCCGACAATGCCTTGCGCGCCAATGCCCTGTCCGCCTCGGCGATGTGGGCAGCCAATGCCGCGACGGTCTCGCCCACCCCCGATACCGCCGACGGCCGCTGCCACCTGACCGGCGCGAACCTCGTGACGATGCCGCACCGCAGCCACGAATGGCCCGGCACGCTCGCCCAGCTCCGCCTCGCTTTCGCCGACAGCGGCCATTTCGCGGTTCACGCCCCGGTACCGCCGCCTTTCGGCGACGAAGGCGCGGCGAACCACATGCGGCTCTGCGCAGGGCACGGTGCACCGGGCGTCGAAGTCTTCGTCTATGGCGAAACCGGCGGCCCCTTCCCTGCCCGCCAGCATCGCGAGGCTAGCGCCGCCGTGGCGCGGCTCCACGGGCTCGATCCGGCGCGGACGATTTTCGCCCCGCAATCGCCCGAGGCGATCGCCGCCGGCGCCTTTCACAACGACGTCGTCGCGGTGGCGAACGAGCGCGTGCTGCTGGCGCACGAACAGGCCTTCGCCGATCCGGCTGCTCTTTACGAGGCTCTGCGGATGAAACTGCCCGAGGTCGAGATCATTGAAGTGCCGGCATCGGCCGTGAGCCTTGCCGATGCGATTTCGTCCTATCTGTTCAACGCCCAGCTCGTCACCCTGCCCGAAGGCGGCATGGCGCTGATCCTCCCCACCGAAGCGCAAACCAACACCCGCGTCTGGTCGTGGCTCGAGGGGCTGATTGCACGCAACGGCCCGATCCGACGGCTGGTGCCCGTCGAAGTGCGCGAATCCATGTCGAATGGCGGTGGCCCGGCCTGCCTGCGGTTGCGCGTCGTGGCCGATCCGGCGACTGTGGATCCGCGCTTTCTGGTCGACGAGGCTAAGCTGGCGCTGATCGAAGGCGTGGTCGCCGCGAGCTGGCCGGTCGAGATAGCACCAGACGATTTGAACAAGCCGGCACTATGGGCAGAAGTGCGCGGGGCGAGAACGGCGTTGCTGGAAGCTCTCGATCTCAACGCATTGCTCTGACTGTATCGTCGCCCCTGCGAAGGCAGGGGCCTAGATAAGCTCGCCTAACCAACGCTGGTCCAGCGTCAGCCTTGGATGGCCCCCTGCCTTCGCAGGGACGACGGGAATAAGTTACGCCAATCTTCCGCTCAAGCGACGACCTGGTCGATCCGGCCGAAGATCGAGGCGCCGGCATCGTCGAGCATCTCGATCGTCACCCGGTCGCCGCGGCGCAGGAACGGGGTCTTCGGGACGCCATCAGCGATCGTCTCGATCATGCGGATTTCGGCGATGCAGCTATAGCCGCGCCCGCCTTGCTCGACCGGCTTGCCCGGACCGCCGCCGGCTCCGCGGTTCGAGACAGTGCCCGAGCCGATGACCGTCCCCGCCGCCAGCGGCCGCGTCCTCGCGGCATGAGCGACGAGATCGGCCAGGCTGAACGTCGCATCCTCGCCCGCCTCGGCGCGGCCGAAGGCCTCACCGTTGAGATCGACCCGCAGCGACCGGTGCAGCCTGCCCTTGCGCCAGGCATCGCCCAACGCATCGGGAGTCACCGCCGCGGGCGAAAAGGCGGACGAAGGCTTGGACTGGAAGAAGCCGAAACCCTTGGCCAATTCGTTCGGGATCAGGTTGCGCAGCGAGACGTCGTTGCACAGCAGTACGAGCTTGATGTGACCGAGCGCGTCGGCGGACGAAACTCCCATAGGCACGTCGTCGGTGATCACCGCGATCTCGCCCTCGCAGTCGCAGCCCCAGGCCTCGTCAGCGAGCGGGATCGCCTCGCGCGGGGCGAGGAAGCTGTCCGAGCCGCCCTGGTACATCAGCGGGTCGGTGTAGAAGCTCGCCGGCACTTCGGCACCGCGCGCCTTCCGCACCAGTTCGACGTGGTTGATATAGGCGCTGCCGTCGGCCCACTGGTAGGCACGAGGCAGGGGGGAAGCACAGTTCTCTTCGAAGAAGTGCTCGCCGAAAGTCGGCTCGTTTTCGAGCCGGGCGTGGACCTCGCGCAGCGCCGGCTCCGCCGCTTCCCAGTCATCGAGCGCAGCCTGCAGTGTCGCGATGCCAGCCGGTGCGACGTAGCGCTTCAGGTCGTTCGACACGACCACCAGCCGCCCGTCCCGGCCGCCCTTGAGCGAAGCCAGCTTCATGCGCCGCCTCCGCTATCGGGCTGGTTGTCGGGATGCGCACGCACGAAAGCCGGAAGTTCGAGGCAGGCGCTCTCGATCCGCCGCATCCACGGCATGTCCGACAGGTCGAAATGGAACCGCCGCGCGTTGTAGAGCTGCGGAATCAGCACGCATTCGAACAAGCCCGGCGCGCCGAACAGGAAATCGCCGACGCCGCGGTCGGCCAGCCGCTGCTCGACCCCGCCCAGCGTCTTGGCCAGCCAGTGGTGATACCAGCGCTCGACCCCGGCCTTGTCCTGCCCGTACTCGTCGCGCAGATATTGCAGCACCGGCGAATTGAGCGGCCCGTGCAGTTCGGTGGCGATGGCATAGGCGAGTTCGCGCGCAACGAAGCGCTGGTCCCCGTCGCCGGACAGGAAGGGCGGATCGGGATAGCGCTCATCGAGCCATTCGAGGATCGGCATCGACTGGGCATAGAACCGCCCGTCGACTTCGAGTGCCGGTACACCGGCGAAGGGGTTCTTGCCGCGATAGGCCTCGCCGCGCTGTTCCTGGGCGACGATGTCTACCGGCACGGTCTCGTAGTCGAGGCCCTTGAGATTGAGCCCGATGCGGACGCGGTAGCTCGTCGAGCTGCGGTGATAGGCGTGGAGACGCACTCAGCCTTTCCCCTCTTCGGCGGCGATCTTCTCATGCAGCCAAGCCGCGTGGCGCGGCGCTTTCTTGGTCCGCGACCATTCCTCCAGCATATCGGGAGCGACGCGGTGCAATTCGCTCATCTGATCTTCGGTGCAGATGTCGCAGGCGAGTTCGAGCCGGTGGCCGTTGGGATCGAAGAAGTAGATCGACTTGAAGATGCCGTGGTGGACGGGGCCAAGCACTTCGAGCCCGCGCGCCTCGGCCCGCGCCTTGGCGGCGAGCAGGCCGTCCATGCCGTCCACCTTGAAGGCGATGTGCTGGACCCAGGCCGGCGTCGCCTCGTCGCGACCCATGTCGGGCGAGTTGGGCAGCTCGAAGAAGGCCAGGACATTACCGCCGCCGGCATCGAGGAACACATGCATGTAGGGATCGGGCGCGCCGGTGGAAGGCACTTTGTCCTCGGCGATGGCGAGCTTGAAATCCATGCCGAGCACGTCCTGGTAGAACTCGACCGTCTCGCGTGCGTCGCGGCAGCGGTAGGCGACGTGGTGGATGCCGCCGAGTTTTGGCATGTCGCTCATGATGCCTTCTCTCCGATCACGCCGCGCTTGACCTGGTCGCGCTCGATGGACTCGAACAGTGCGGTGAAATTGCCTTCGCCGAAACCCTCGTCGCCACGGCGCTCGATGAATTCGAAGAAGACCGGGCCGACTGTCGGCTGGGCGAAAATCTGCAGCAGCAGCCGCGGTTTGCCGCCTTCAGTCGTCCCGTCGAGCAGGATGCCGCGCGTCTTCAGCGCGCCCGCATCAGCGCCGTGATCGGGCAGGCGCTCGCCCAGCATCTCGTAGTACGTCTCGGGCGGCGGCGCCATGAAGGGGACGCCCGACTGCTTGAGCCGGTCCCAGGTCGCCACCAGATCGTCGCAGATCAGCGCGATGTGCTGGATACCTTCGCCGTTGAAGCTGCGCAGGAATTCCTCGATCTGACCCTTACCGCCCTCACCCTCCTGGTTGAGCGGGATGCGGATATTGCCGTCGGGCGCGGTCAGCGCCTGCGAGGTCAGGCCGGTATATTCACCCTTTATGTCGAAATGGCGGATCTCGCGGAAATTGAACAGTTTCTCGTAGTAGTCGGCCCAATAGGCCATGCGGCCGCCATAGACGTTGTGCGTCAGGTGATCGATCAGCTTGAGCCCGGCGCCGGCGGGATTGCGCTCGGCGCCGTCGATGTACCGAAAGTCGATATCGTAGATCGACGGCACGTCACCGTAGCGATCGATCAGGTAGATGATCGCATTGCCGATCCCGCGGATCGCCGGGAGGCGCAGCTCCATCGGCCCGGTCTCGACCAGAACCGGCTCGGCATTGCGGCGCAGCAGCTCGGCATAGGCATAGTGCGCGTCGCGGACGCGGAAGGCCATGCCGCAGGCACTCGGCCCATGCTCACGCGAGAAGAACCAGGCGGGGGACTGCGGCTCGTAATTGGTGATGAAGTTGATTTCGCCCTGCCGCCAGACCTCGACATCCTTCGAACGGTGGCGGGCGACGCGCGAAAAGCCCATCGCCGCGAATACAGGTTCGAGCACGCCCTTCTCGGGCGCGGAGAATTCGACGAATTCGAAGCCGTCGAGGCCGATCGGATTGTCGAACAGATCGCTCATGACTTTGCGTTCCCTCGGTAGGACCGGTCACCATCGTGAAACTCGCCAGCAGGCAGCGGCGGCGTCTCCCGCCACCGTTTATAGATCGGTCCGAAATCGAGGTCGACAAGCCCTTGCAGCAACTGCTCGAAGCTTTCGAGAACGAAGTAGCAGCTCTGGAAGCGGTCGATGTTATAGGCGGTGCGCATCACGCGAACCGGATCGAACAGCAGGCGCTGTACCTGCACGTCTTCGGTGCTGAACACCAGTTCGCCGGCCGAAGAGACGATCCCCGCACCGTAGGCCTTCAGGCCCTTCCCTTCATCGATCAGCCCGAATTCGACCGTGTACCAGTAGATCCGCGCGAGCATGTCTAGCGCGTCCATCGCAATCGCCCGCCGGCCGGCACCGCCATAGGCCTGCATGAAACTGGCGAAAGTCGGGTCGAGCAGCATCGGCACGTGACCGAAGAAGTCGTGGAAGATGTCGGGCTCGACCAGATAGTCGAGCTCGTGCTCCTCGCGGATCCAGTTGGTCACCGGGAAGCGGCGATTGGCCAGGTGATCGAAGAAGATGTCGTCCGGAATGAAACCGGGCACGGCGACGACCTGCCAGCCCGTCGCCGCGCGGAGCACGCGGCTCGTCTCGGCGAAATCGGGGATGCCCTCGGCGCAGTCGAGTGCGGCTAGGCCCGAGAGCACCTGCGGAGCAGCAAGCCGCTGCGCCAACGCGGTTTGGCGCGCATGGAGCCGGCGCCAGCGATCATGCATCTGGGGCGTATAGCGATCCCAGGCCTGGCCGATCGTATAGTCGGCCGCTGCGCCTTCGTAGTCACCGCGAAGGCTGCTTCCGCTGTTGGCGGAGGTCGGCTTCTCCATACCTGATGATACCATGAATCGGCGCGAAGTTCCGACCCCGTGATACAGCTTATGTTGTCGGGCCGAAAACCGATTCAGAGGGACAGGAAAACCGATGCATCCGCGCATGTCGATCGCCGCCAATTGCTTTCCCCGCGCAAGCTGGGCCGACCTAGCCGCGGCCTGGGCAGCACTGAAGGCCGAGCGCGTGGGTTTCCTGGACATGCAGATCGCTGCCGATCCCAAGGCCGCCGCAGCGGTGCTGCGGGACGGCGGATATGCGCTGGAAACGGTGATCTACGACTTCATGCTGGGTCACCAGCTCGACTGTGATCCTGCCGTAATCGAAGTAGAACAGGCCAGGCTGTGCACCGCGATCGACCGTGCTGCCGCTCTGGGCGCCCGGTCGATCTTCATGGCCACGGGCGGCCGCGGCGCATTGAGCTGGGAGCAGGCTGCCGAAAAGTTCGCCGCGGCGATCGCCCCCTGCCAGGCCCATGCCGAGCGAGCCGGTATCGCGCTGCTGATCGAAGGCACGCCAACGCTCTATGCCGACCTGAGCATCGCATTGTCCCTGCGCGATACCGTGGCCGTGGCCGAACTGGCCGACGTCGGCATCTGCCTCGACGTCTTCTCGTGCTGGACCGAGGGCGGGCTGCGCGAGACGATCCAGCGCGCAGTGCCGCGCTGCAAGCTGATCCAGATCGCCGACTTCGTACCCGGCGACCGCGCGCTTCCCGCGCGCGCAGTACCGGGCGACGGTGCGATCCCGATCCGGCGGATTATAGAATGGGCGTTGGAAGCGGGATACGAAGGCGTGTTCGACCTCGAACTGATCGGTCCGCGGATCGATGCCGAAGGCCATGTCGTGGCCGCTCGCCGCAGCGCCGAGGTGCTGGATGGAATTCTGCGCGAGCTGGGCGCCTAACCTACACCCCGCTCCCAAACCGCCAGGCGCTCCTCATACACTGCGCGGATATCGGCAAGCGGGCGCCCAAGCAGAACGCGCAGCGGCGGATTTTCGGCGTCTATCACTTTCAGCAAGTCTAGGGCCAAATCCTTGGGGTCATTCCCTTTCCTCGCACCAACGCCGGACAGCAGCGCCCGCGGCCGCGCGTAGGCATCGAACTGCGGCTGATCGGATGCCGTGGGACGGGCGAAGCCGCTTTCCATATGTCCGGCCTGAACGATAGTGACCTTGATGCCGAGATGGCCGCTCTCCTGCGCCAGCGCCTCGCTCATACCTTCGATGCCCCATTTGGAGGCCTGGTAGACGCCGTTCATCGGCCAGGAGATCACCCCTCCGCCCGACGATATCTGCACCACGTGCCCGCCGCCCTGCTCGCGCAGGATAGGCAGCGCGGCCTGGGTCACCCAGAGCGTGCCGAGCAGGTTGGTGTCGATCAGGTCGCGCGCCTCGGCCTCGGTTACTTCCTCGACCGCACCGATCAGGCTGCGCGCGGCGTTGTTGACGACGACGGCGATCCGCCCGAACCGCGCCTGCGCCGCTGTCAGTGCCGGCGCTGCTTCAGCGCGGTTGCGGATGTCGAGGCCCAGCGGCAGGACCCGCTCGCCATAGCGGTCGGCAAGATCGGCGACGTCCTCTAGTCGGCGGCTCGTCGCGGTCACCCGATCACCGCGGGCGAGTGCTGCCTCGGCAATCGCTCGGCCCAACCCGCGCCCTGCGCCCGTCACGAACCACGACTTGGTCATTTGCCACTCCCGTCTTTTGCCGACATGCTAGCGGCGAAGCACAAGCACGGGGAGAGGCGAATGCAGGCGAGCGACATGACGGGCAAGGCAGCCCTGGTGACCGGCGCGAATGGCGACCTCGGCAGGGCCATCGCGCGCGAACTGGCCAGCGCGGGCGCTCAGGTGTGCCTCGTCGATCCCGATCGCGCGGCGCTGGAAGTGCTGGCCGCGGAGCTGGGCGGCAAGGCCGCGATCCATGCCGCCGAGGTCCGAGGCCGGGAGAACTGCCGCGCGGCGGTGGCAACCGCGGTCTCCGCTTTCGGCCGCCTCGACGCGCTGGTAAATGTCGCCAACGTCTTCGCCCCGGCGCAGAGCGGCGATATGGCCGAGGAGGACTGGGAAGCTACGCTCGCGGTCAACCTGTCGGCACCGTTCTATCTGTTCCAGGCGGCGCTCCCGCACCTACTCGCAGCGAACGGTACGGTAACGAGCGTTGGCTCCTGCGCGGCCTTCATGGCCTCGCCGATGACCGCCGCCTATACCGCCTCCAAGGCCGGGCTCGCGCAGATGACCAAGGCGCTGGCCAAGGAGTTCATCGAGCAGCCGATTCGCATCAACTACCTCGCGCCCGGCTCGATGTCGGTCGGTTCGGGCAATGCCGCGAAGATCCCGAGCAACGTCGACATGAGCAAGGTTCAGAAGCTTTCGCGCAACCTGATCGACGTAACTGAAGTGGCTGCAGTGGTCGGCTTTCTCGCTTCGGACGCCTCGGCCGGTTTCCACGGCGCCTGCATCTCGATGGACAACGGCCTCAGCCTGGGTTGAACGCGCTTTTCGGAATGTGGGTGATCCGACAGGCGAGATCGGCCTCACCCGAAGCGACGATGAAATGGTCGCCGGCATCAACGATGCCCGTCGTGAAAACCACGTCGCGCACGTACATCAGCGCGTCGATCGGCGCGGTGAGCGCAGGGTTCGCTTCGAGCAGCGGCGCATGGTCGGTCGCCAGAACGCGCGACGGTTCCTCCGGATCGAGCAGCGACCAGTAGGTGCGATAGATGCCGACGATCTCCTTCGGCTCGACACCGTGCCAAAGCGTCAGCCAGCCGCGCCGGCCGGCTAGCTCGGTAAGGATCGGCGGCGTACCCCCGCCCATGCGCGCGGTGGCGACCGTGGCCGCATGCGGGCGAATACCGGGCTGGAGGCACGGCTGCCAGTGTCGGCAGTCGGGCGAACTGGCGAGGTTGATCGAGGGCCCCGCGCGCCATTCGCTGCCCGGCGGATAGGCGAAGTAGAGATCGCCGAGCGGCCGCGTCTGCGCCCAGTACTTGCCGCCGATCAGTCCCTCGAAGATCAGCATGTCCTTGTTCTGGTGATCGAGGACGATGCCCTCGAAGGTCCAGTCGAGCGCGTCGTCCGAACTGTAGAGCGTGGTCGAATGCCGCTCCGGACTGACCGAACAGGTCGTCATCCAGTAGCGCCCCTCGACCCGGCTGATCCGCGGGTCCTCGAGCCCATAGCATTGCCAGGAACCGGCGGGCGCCACAGCCCGGTCGTAATGGATTGCCACGATCCGCAGCTCATCGGGCGATATCTCGACCGGCAGCAGCCAGGACAGCGAGGTCAGCGCCATGATCTTCCAGCCGCCGCCCGGCAGCATGAACTTGCGCGGGTCGGCCGTGTCGGCCTGCTCGAGCGGCCAGCCGTCGAGGACGTAGCTGCTCTCGTCCCAGCGGATCGCATGGACCTTGCCGTCGAACACGGGCTCGCGCAGCGCTTCGGCGACACGGACCATCAGCAGCAGGTTGCCGTTGGGCAGTACCGTCAGCGCCGGATTGAATGCGCCGAGCACGTAAGTCTGGGCATCGAAATGGCCGGCCAGCGGCGATCGCGACAGGTCGATCATCGGCGGCGTGAGGATCAGCTGGTCGATCGGAAATCCAGTCATGCGGGCGCTCCGTGTCTGGAGGACTAAGCGCATCTTGGCGCGGGTGGTTCCGCACGCCCAGTCAGGCGAAACGGAATACGAGCAGGCCTCAGCCCGCGGCGTCGACCGCAATCCGACAGACGACGCCCTCGCGCCGATAGTCGAGATCGACCTCGCGCAGCGGACCCGCCGGCGACAGCAGCCGGGCACCGAGGCCGGTCTCGGTCGGCGGACTCACCGGCGGCCCGCCCTGCTCTTCCCAGACCAGGGCGATCAGGGTGCCAGTCTTCGTCCAGGTAATGGCAACCCGCCCGCCGTCGACCGACAGGGCGCCATACTTCATCGCATTGGTGCCCAGTTCGTGCAGCGCCATCATCAGTTGCATTGCCGGTTCGCCGGCGATCGCGCAGGCCGCCGGCCCGCTCGCCTGGATGGCCCAGGCCGGAAACGGCTGCATCGCCGCTTTCACCAGGTCGGCCATTTCGCAGGCTTCGACGATGCCCGATGCGAGCAGTTCGTTCGCTTTCGCCATGGCATCGAGCCGGCCCGAAAGGGTCTTGTAGAACTCGACCGGATCGGTCGAGCGTGACGCCCGCGAGGCTAACGCGCGAACGATCTGGAACGTGTTCTTGGTACGGTGCTGCAATTCGGCGTTGAAACCGCGAATCCTCTCGCTCTGAGCGTCGAGCTCGATGAAGGCCTGCCGCAGGATATGGCCAAGCACGATCATGAACGCAGCGATGAAGGCGAAGGCGCTCCACAACGAATAGTTCATGAAATTCGCCTCGAGCCGGGCATGCTCGCCGAACAGGCCGACCACGAAGGCGACGCTGGCGCAGGCCGCGATCACTGCATAGGGCCATTCGAGGAAGATCGCCGCCAGCACTACGACCGGTAGGAAGGTGACGAAGGGCGCGCCGTGCGCACCGCGGTCTGCGATCCAGCGCGCACCGGCCGCGATGAACAGGCCTCCGACGATGGCTGTAACCTGGAATACCGGGCTCTTCCGGGCCGCAATGGCGCGCCTGACAAGCCCGAACAGAGTCATGATCGCGTGCCTTGATCCCCGCTTGGTCGAAAGTGAACATTTGGCAAGAGCGGCACGAAGTCAACCGATGCGCAAAAACCGTCGAATTTCCGCGGGTTCGGCTTGACTGAAAGCGGCGAGAGACCGAACGGTGCACCTCGATGAAAGTGGGACAACAGCACTTCCGATCGATCTGGGTGGCGGACGGGAAAGTCCGCGTCATCGACCAGACGCGTCTGCCGCACGAATTTACGCCGGTGGCGCTGGAGACGCTCGACCAGGCCGCGACGGCGATCCGCGACATGTGGGTGCGCGGCGCGCCGTTGATCGGCGCAACGGCTGCCTACGGCATCGCCATCGCCATGGACAGCGACCCTAGCGATGCCGGCCTGCGCCGCGCCGTCGACCTGCTGATGGCGACGCGCCCGACCGCGGTGAACCTGCAATGGGCGCTCGAAGGCATGGAAGTGCATCTTGCCATCCTTCCGCCGGCCGAGCGCTTCCAGGCGGCCATGATCCGCGCCGCTGCGATCGCCGACGACGATGCCGCGATGAACGAGGCGATCGGTACGCACGGCCTCGCGATCATCGAAGCCATCGCCGCGCGCAAGGCCGGTCCGGTCAATGTGCTGACCCATTGCAACGCCGGCTGGCTGGCAACGGTGGACTGGGGCACGGCGACCGCGCCGATCTACAAGGCCCACGCGGCCGGCATCCCGCTCCACGTCTGGGTCGACGAGACCCGGCCGCGCAACCAGGGCGCGCATCTGACCGCCTGGGAAATGGCGAGCCACGGCATCCCGCATACGCTGATCGTCGACAATGCCGGCGGCCACCTGATGCAGCGCGGCGAGGTCGACATGGTGATCGTCGGCACCGACCGCACGACCGCGCGCGGCGACGTCTGCAACAAGATCGGCACTTATCTGAAGGCGCTGGCCGCGCACGACAACGGCGTGCCCTTCTACGTCGCCCTGCCCTCCCCGACGATCGACTGGCGAGTGCAGGACGGGCTTGCGGAGATTCCGATCGAGGAACGCTCGGGCGACGAGGTTTCGCTGGTCCAGGGTAAGCTCGCCGACGGGACGGTCGCGCGGCTCAGGATCAGCCCCGAGGCGACGCCCGCGGCCAACCCCGCTTTCGACGTGACCCCGGCGCGCCTCGTCACCGGCCTCATCACCGAGCGCGGCATAGCCCCGGCCAGCGCCGAGGGCTTGGCCGCGCTGTTCCCGGAGCGCGCCGTACGATGAACGAAGCGACCCTGCGCGCGGAAATCGTCGCCTGCGCGCGCGAGCTCGACGCTTCGGGGCTCAACCGTGGATCCTCGGGCAATATCTCGGCCCGCTGCGGCAATGCCCTGCTTATCACGCCCTCGGCCATTCCCGCCAGCCAGCTCGAACCCGATATGCTGGAGCGGATGCCGCTCGACGGAACCGGTAGCTGGGACGGCCCGCTCAAACCCTCGAGCGAATGGCGGCTCCATATCGACCTTCTGCGCGCGCGCGGCGATTTCAACGCCATCGTGCATACCCATTCGCCCTTCGCCACGATCCTCTCGATCGCGCGCAAGCCGATCCCCGCGATCCATTACATGATGGCCGCTTTCGGCGGACCCGAGATCCGCTGTTCCGACTATGCCTGCTACGGCACCCCCGCGCTCTCGGACGCGGTGCTGCACGCCCTGGGCGACATGGCCGGGTGCCTGATGGGCAATCACGGCATGATCGTCGGCGGCCCGAACCTCATACGCGCGGCATGGCTGGCGCACGAGCTCGAGGCCCTGGCGCACCAATATTTCCACGTGCTGCAGATCGGCGGCGGCCATGTCCTGGGCGCGGAGGACCTGGCCGAGACCGCCAGGGGCTTCGCCAGCTATGGCGAGCAGGATCGCAGGGACTAGCTACGAATAGAGAATTGACGCAAACCGCTGACAAGCAAGGATTGCAGGCGACGGGATGGAGGAAGCGGGCTCGGGATCTGGCGACAACGGCTTGGCCGGGCTGTTCGCGCAGCACCGCGGCGAGTTGCTTCGCTTCCTGGTCGCACGCTGCGGCAGTGCCGACGATGCCGAGGACCTGCTGCAGGAGCTCTGGATCAAGGCTAAAGGCCAGCCCGCCGGGCCGGTGAGCAACGGCCGCGCCTATCTGTTCCGTATGGCCAACAATCTCGTGCTCGACCAGGCCCGCCTGCGCCGCCGCGCCATGGCGCGCGACCACTCGTGGCTCGCTGCCGATGGGCTCGCCGAAGGCACGGTAGAAGAACGTCCCGATCCCTCGGAAGGCGCCGATGAGGCGCTGGCGAAAACGCAGGAGGCAAGCCTGCTGCTGCAGGCCATCGCCGATCTTCCGCCCGGCGCCCAGCGCGCACTGCGGTTGCATCGTTTCGAAGGTCGGGGCCAGTCGGAAGTCGCGCAGATCATGGGAATCAGTCGTAGCGGCGTGGAGAAGCATCTCGCTGTCGCTATGAAACATTTGAGAAATTCACTGCGGAACTGCGGATGGTGGGACCCCGGGGCGTCTAAGCAACCGGAGGGTCCGGGAGAAGGAACACAGGCGACAGGGAAACGGTCATGAGCGACGACGAAGACCGGATCATGAGCGAAGCGGCGGCCTGGCATGTAGCCAGTTCCGACGACGGGATGGACTGGGACGGTTTCACCGCCTGGCTCGAAGCCGATTCGCGTCATTCCCACGCCTACAACGAACTGGTGCTCGTCGATTCCCTGATCGACGAGCACCGACCGATGCTGCTTTCCGCCGGTAATCGGAAAGCGGTCGGGGGGATCGCGGCTGAGCATGGCGCAGTAGTCAGGCGCCGGCATTGGGGACGCTGGGTCGGTGCCGCTATGGCCGCCTCGCTCGCCGCGGTCTTTCTCCTCCCGGCCATCTTCGCCCAGCCAACCGTCTATCGGACCACCGACAAGGCCCAGCAGATCGCGCTGGCCGACGGTTCGACCGTGACGCTGGCCCCGCACAGCCGCCTGTCGGTCGACGGGCGTGACAAGGATCAGCTGGCATTGGCCGGCGGCGCCTGGTTTGACATCAAGCACGATCCGAACCGGACGCTCGCGATCACCGCGGGCGACGTAGAAATTCGCGACATCGGCACGCGTTTCGATGTCCAGACCGAGGACAAGGTAGTGCGCGTCGGTGTGGCCGAAGGCGTGGTTACCGTAGCATCGCAGGCCCTCTCGCAGCCGATCCGGCTCGAACGCGGCCGCAATCTGTTGTTCGATGGCGGGGACGGGACGGCACTGGTCACGCCGGCGACCGACCCCGCCATCGGCGCGTGGCGCAATGGCCGGTTGTCCTATGAGGATACACCTTTGCCACTGGTCCTCGACGATCTCTCCCGTTATGCCGGAGTGCATGTAACGATGCCGGACAGCTTGCGGAGCCGGCGTTTCTCGGGGTCCTTGATAATCGGTAATGGAGAGGCGGCGATCCGCGACCTGGCGCAAGTCTTGGGCCTCCCGCTGGAGCGGACCGGCGATAGCTATCGCCTTGGCGAGCGGAGCCACTGAGGCCCGAGCTTCCGAAACCCGAGCGATAGACCTCTCCGCAGCGACGCTGCCGCAAGCGATTTCCGAACTTTCACTGGAAGCCGGAGTCACGATCGGCGGCGATCGCACGCTGCCCGCGCTCCGCACACGGCCGCTGCGCGGGCGGATGACGGTCGACGCGGCGCTGGCGAGGTTGCTGGCAGGCACCGACTATCGGGCGCGGCGGGTGGGCGAAACCGCCTGGCGGATCGAGCCCGCCCCCGCCCGCCCGGCGGCGCGCCCCCGCCTTACGCCGTCGCATCCGGTGGAAGAACCGCTGGAGGACCTTGCCGATGCCGCGCCGATCACGGTCACTGCGGCCAAGCGTGAGCAGCTGATTTCGCAAGTGCCGATGAACATCTCTGTCGTCACCCTGTCTGATGCAGACCGTCACGATCCGCTGCGCAGCACCGACTGGATCGCCAGCGAAGTGGAAGGCCTGACACAGGCCTCGGCCGGCCCGGGTCGCAATCGCATGTTCCTGCGCGGCATCGCCGACAGCCCGTTCAGCAACGAGAATCAGGCGACGGTCGCGATCCTGCTAAACGACGCCAGGCTGACCTACTCGGCGCCCGATCCCGGCATCCGACTGGTCGACGTCGAACGTGTGGAAGTGCTCAAGGGACCGCAGGGTTCGCTTTACGGTACGGGCGCCCTCGGCGGCACCTACAAGATCGTCACGCACCGCGCCGATCTCGACGAGTTCCAGCTTTCGGCCTCGCTTGGCGGGCAGGCCACCGCCGGCGGCACCGCCGGGCCAATGGGGACGACGGTGCTCAACCTGCCGTTCGCGTCTGGGCGGGCCGCCCTGCGCCTCGTTGGCTACGCGGCCTGGGAGCCAGGCTGGGTCGACACCGGCGCGCGCGCGAACAGTAATACCTCCGAGGTTCGCGGCGCCCGCGCCGAGCTCGGCGTCGCGCTGAGCGATGCCTGGCGGCTCGATGTCACCGGCTTCGGCCAGTGGCTCGACGTGCACGACAGCCAGTACGTCTACCAGCAAGGCGCACGCAGCCGGACGGCACAGATTCCCGAGCCGCACGAGACCGATCTCCAGCATCTCTCGCTGCGGCTGGCCGGCCCGGCCGGCAGCACGCAGGTCGTCGTGAGCAGCGCGCTTACCTGGCAGCACCTGAACGATTCGCTCGACGCTACGCTGGGCGGGCCGGTCGCGATCAACCCGCGCAGTCTGCTCAACGATCGCCGCTATCGCGTCTGGGACAACGAAGTCCATGCGAATGGAGGGATCGGCAGCGTCGACTGGCTGGTCGGGATCTCCTACCTCCGGGCGCACCAGGCAGCGGTGCAGACGGTCACCTCGCTGGTCCCGTCCCCACCGCTCCCGGTCGACGACGACCGCCGCGACACCACCGACGCGGCGATCTTCGGCGATCTGACGATACCCGTGACTGCCGGCATTGCGCTCGACCTGGGCGGACGGCTGTACCACGGCAAGATCGACGAAAGGCGCGTGCTTCCCACAGGCCCGATATCCTTCCAGCAGGGCCGCACGGGCTTTACCCCGGGCATCTCGCTGTCGTGGCAACCGCGATCCTCGCGGCTGTTCTATATCCGCTACGGTACCGCCACACGCCAGGCCGGGCTCGACATCCGGCTGGGCGGCCAGCTCGAGCGCCTGCGCAGCGACGAGCTTTCGACGATCGAGGCCGGCTGGCGCGAGCGCAGCGACGCCGGCCGCCAGATCGACGTCAACCTGTTCTACACCTGGTGGAACCACCTCCAGACGGACACGCTGTTTTCCGACGGCGCCTTACAGGAGACCAATGCCGGTCGTTCACGGATTCAGGGTATCGAACTGACTCTGGTGCAGCCCCTCGGCCGGTACTGGCGCCTGTCGCTCGGCGGGACCCTGCAGGATGCCGACCTCGTCCGCACCGAGAACGGCCTGCGGCTAGGTAACCGCCGGCTGCCGATCATCCCCGATTATGCACTGCGCGGCTCGCTGCAGCATGAATTCCGGCTAGGACGCGCGGCCGCCTCGCTGCGCGCCCAGCTGCGCTACATCGGCCCTGCCCACCTGAGCTTCGATCCCACGCTCGACCGCCCGGTCGGCCATATCCTCGAAAGCCAGCTCGAAGGCCACGCTGCGCTAGGCGGCTACGACCTGTCGCTGCGGGTCGAGAACCTGCTCAACCGCGCCACCGACACCTTCGCCTTCGGCAATCCGCTGCGCTTCTTCGCCAGCCGGCAATTCACCCCGCAGCGGCCGCGGACCGTGGTGCTTTCGCTGGTCAAGCACTTCTAGGCAAGCGCGTGACTGCGGTCCGTCCGCAAGCGTGGCGTCTTAGTTCCTGAAACTGCCGGACAACCGACAGCCTGGGAACGGATACGAACCATGGACGCTGGCCTAGACGTTCGCCGCGCAGCCGCTATGCGGCTTGCAGCGAGCTGTCCGGCGAGCGAGTACGCTGGCGTCGCCGCAAAACGCGCCCGGCGCCCCCGGATCAGCCTCTGTGCCGACGATTTTGCCCATTCGCGCGGGACCAGCGAGGTTATCGTCAATCTCGCCCATGGCCGGCGGATCAACGCTATTAGCTGCATGACCGTGCGGCCCGGCTGGCGCAGCGACGCCCGCCTGCTTTCGGGCCTTGAACAACACTGCGAAATCGGCCTGCAACTCGTCCTCAGCGACGAGCGCCCACTGACTGCGATGCCCGGCTATGCGGCCGCAGGAACGATGCCGCCGCTGTCGATCCTGACAAGCCTCCCGATGAGCGCACAGCTGACCGGTGAAATCGCAGTCGAAGTGGCCCGGCAGTTCGATGCCTTTTCCCAAGTCGTCGGCAGGCCGCCCGACTTCGTTACCAGCCACGGACACATGCACCAGCTCCCCGTGCTTCGCGAAGTGATCCTGGAGGAGGCCGTCTGGCGTGCGCCCGAGGCTTGGCTGCGTTCCTGCGGCGACAGGCCGCTGGCGCTCCTGCGCCGCGGCTTCCGCGGCAAGGCGATGCGCAGCGCCTGGCATTCGTACGGCTACACGGACATCGCGCGCGGCTTCGGGCTCGAGACCAACCACAGCTTCGCCGGCCACTACGACTATTCGGAAAGCTTCGCCGCGGCATTCCCGCGCTTTTTCGACGGTGCCAGCGATCACCATGTGATCATGCTGCACCCGGGCGCCGCCGACCGGGCGGACGATCCCATCGCCGAGGCCAGGGTGCGCGAAGCAGCCTTTCTCGAATGCTATCGGCCGCCGGAAATCGCGGCATCGCCAGTCGCGGCGGTCGCCTGACTCAATGGGTAGCGATCAGCCTTAGACCGAAGACCACGGCATTCGCCCGCGTCCGGTCGGCGCCGGGATGAAGCAGCCACTGGACGTCGGGCTGGACCGAGAGGCCGTGGCCGAGCGCGTGCTGATAGGTCAGCTCCAGCGCGGTCTCCGAACCCACGTCTGGACCCGCTGCACCATTGGCGACCGCATGCGCGACCGCCACGCCCAGGCTGTCTTCCGGGTGCTTGTCCCAGAAGCCCGTCGTGACCAGGCCGCCGCCGACGTAGCGCGTGACCGGCGCTGTCGCCTTGTCGGCAATGCCGAGGCGCACCCAGCCGTCGAGACGCGCACCCTGCGCTTCGCCGCCCTCCGGATCGGCCGGTTTGCCAGCCAGCGTGCTCTCGACAATGGCAAAGCCGCCGGTGCTGCCACGATGATCGCCGGTGCCGTCGATACGGGGAAGCTGCGCGCTATGGCGCCAGGCACCAAACGCAATACGGTGGCTCTTGCCGGTCCAGTCGACCTCGGCAATCGAGAAAGTACCCGTACCGTCGCCGAATTTCCACGACAGCCGGCGGGGATGATCGGGATCGCCGGGGCGGCCGGTGAACAGGCCGACGCGCAGCTTGAGGCCGCTTGCCTCATCGGTCAGGAAGCCGGTGACGCCAAGCGCTGTGTTCGGCACCGCACCGCTGCCGTTGAGGCCGCTGCTCGACAGCTCTGGTCCCGTCCCGTGCGAGGAACCGAGAAACAGCGCGCCCACATTTTGCTCGTCGAAGTCGGCATTGGTATCCATGACGCCCGCCTTGATCGCGACGCGGCCCGAACCGTATTGCAACCAGGCGTTGATCGGCCGAACCATGCGCGTCGCAGCGATGTTGCTGACGCCCTGTAGATCGCCCAGTGGGCCAGAGATGCCTTCCCCCGAATAGACTGTGACCCCGGCCATGCCGGTCAGGCCGGGAACGCCCAGCGGCGCGCCGTCGAGCAGCAGCGAGAGATTGAGCTGACCCGTGGCGCCGCTCTCGTCGCCGTCTTCGGACGTGCTGACCATGCCGTCGATCATCAGACTGGTGTCCAAGGCCAAGCCACCGTCGGCAGCCGAGGCCACGGTCGGGAAAGCCACCGCGGCGAGCGATAATCCCAGCCTGGAACAGCCGCGCTGTAAACCTTGATGGTTAAAGCGGTTGCCGCCAGTCTGACGAGGTGCAAGAAAGTTGCACATGATCCGCAATAGTCTCCTGTTCTCGCTCATCGCCTGCTCCGCATTCGTGCCGGTGGCCGTCTCGGCCGCACCTGCGGAGCGTTCGGTTTCGGCGCCGACGGTCAGCGCTCTGTGTGGTGTCCGCGCTTACGAGCGGCGCACCCAGGGGGGCACGCTGTCGCCTCGGCAGCGCGAACGGTGCAAGCTGGCGGGTACCCGGACTCAGCGCTGATCAGAGCGCTTTCCCGGTTGTGACCGAATATCCAGGCGTCAGGCGGCCAGGCCGAAGCCGGCACCCTTCGCTGCGAAACTTGATCGTGCCCCGCCCAACTTGAACGTCTCGATCTGGCTCGAAACGCTCTGGGTCGAGCTCTTCACCTGCCGCGTGGTCGCGGTCAGCTCTTCGGCCAGCGCGGCGTTCTGCTGCGTGATCTGGTCAAGCGAGCGCGCGCTGCGGTCGATGTCCTTTAGCGAGTTGGCCTGATCGCTGGCATTGCCCGAGACGGCGTCCATCACTTCGGCGATACCGTTGACCTTCCCGACGACGCATTGCAGCAGTTCGCCGGCTTCGCGCACCAGCTTGACGCCGATCTCGACCTGGCCGGTGCTGTTGCCGATCAGCGTCTTGATCTCGTTGGCGGCATCGGCCGAGCGCTGGGCCAGCGCGCGCACTTCGTTGGCGACGACGGCAAAGCCCTTGCCGGCTTCGCCTGCGCGCGCCGCCTCGACCCCGGCATTTAGCGCCAGCAGGTTGGTCTGGAACGAGATGCCGTCGATCACGCCGACGATGTTGCCGATGTCGCGCGAGGCGGCCTCGATCTTGTCCATCGCGTCGACCGCCTTTGAGATCACCTGGCCGCCATGCGAGACCTCGGTGTTGATTTCGGAGACCGAGACGCGCGCCGAGTCCACGGTTTCCGCGGTGCCCAGCACTTCGGAGGTGACCGTCGCGATCGATGCCGCCATCTCTTCGATATTGGCGGCTTGCTGCTCGTTGCGGCGGGCGAGGTCCTGCGATGCGGCGCTGATCTCCTCGGACGAGCTCAGCAGTTCTCCGGCGGAATCCTTGATGCTGCCGAGCACGTCGCCGAGCTGGCCTACCGCGGTGTTGAAGTCTTCCTTCAGCCGGCGGAACGAGCCTTGGAGTTCCTGGTCGATGCTCGCAGTGAGATCGCCCTGGGCCAGCTCCGAAAGCGCCGAGCCGACGGTCGCGACTATCCGTTCCTCGAGCTGGACGCGGACGTTGTCGGCGTCCTTCAGCTGATCTCGCAGGAAGAGGGCGGACTGCGCCAGCTGGCCGAATTCGTCGCCCTTGTCGGCGTGGCGAATGATCACGTCGCGTTCGCCGGCCGCCATCGCCTTGAGGTCGCTGGACACGTCGAGTGTTGGCTTGAGCACGCTCTTGAGGAACACCCACATGACCATGACGATGACAGCCGTGACCAGCACCCAGCACAGCGAGACGACGATCCGCGCGATGTTCGAGATTGTCTCGGCCCGCTTGCTGATCAGGGCGCTGTAAGCTTCGATCTCGTCGGAGACCTTCGACAGACTGCCCTCGAGGCGCGAGAAGGTCTGCTCGGCGACGTGGAGATTCTCGATCGAGACCGGCTCGCCGGCCATGCCCTGCTGGGCAATCTTCTCGGCCGCTGCGAAGTAGGCCTCGGCATCGGGCTTGGCGGCGAGGATCGCGGCATGGACCTTGGGCGCGCCCTGATAGGCGGCGGTCTTGTCGATCTTCTCGCGGAACTCGCCGACACTTTCGCGCAGCGTCGTCGCGACTTCCTTGGCGTCCAGCGTATGCGTAGTGCCCGCCACGATGATGCCGCGCATATTGCCCATGATATTGTCATGGAGCATGTCGGATTCCATGTGATTGCGCAGCAGGTTCTGCGACCGCTGCACCTCGTCCAGCGCCGCCCGCTCCTGCCCCAGGCAGTAAAGGTTGGCCGCAAACCAGATCACGCTTGCCGCGATCAGAATGCCAAACGCCAGCCGGGCCTTGAAAACCAAAGATGATTTGGACATGCCCATCCCCAAATGAAACAGCGTTCCGAAAGCCAACTCTCGGCTATCTATTCACACATCCGTTTATATGGGAATTTTACTTAAAATATTGAAAATTAATTAACTAGAAAACTATGGTAGTTATACCTGGTTATTACTATAACATTAATCCGCAAGACCAAATTCGATCGCAATCGGAGGCTTCGATTGCAGTATCGCTTCGATGCCGCGCGGGGGAATTGCTTTCGCGATCAGGAAACCCTGGATCCGATCGCAGTCCAGCGACTCGAGGACCCTGGCCTGCTCCGGTGACTCGACGCCCTCGGCCGTGACCGACTTGCCCAGGCTGTGCGCCAGCGCGATCACATTGCCGACGATGGCACGGTCGGCGCGATCGTCGACGATCGCGCGAATGAAGCCCTTGTCGATCTTCACTATATCGATCGGCAGGTCGCGCAGATGGCGCAGCGATGCGAAACCGGTACCGAAATCGTCGAAAGCGATCGACACGCCGGCCGCGTGCAGCCGATTGATCTCCACGCGCGCGCAGCCGCCGCCGCGACCGACCAGCACGTCCTCGTTGATCTCGACGCAAATGTCGCTCGGTGCCATGGCCTCGTTGGCGATCGCCGCCAGGATCGTGTCGACGAAGCGCCGCGAGCGGAAGTCGCCGAGCGTCGCGTTGACCGCAATCGATGCGAAGCGGGTGTCCGCGGCGCGCCATTCGCGGATCTGGCCGATCACTTCGCGCAGGACATAGCCGCCCACCTGCGCCGCGAGGTGCTCGTCGGTAAGGGCTTCGATGAATTGGGGCGGCCGGATCAGGCCGAGCTCGGGATGGTTCCACCGCAGCAGCGCTTCCATCGCCATCGGGGCGTCCCCGCGCAGCGGGACTATGGGCTGGTAATGGACCACGAATTCACCGATGCGCAGGCCGCGCTCGAAGGCATCGCGCAGTTCTGCGCGGCGCTGAATATCCTCGTGCATCGCGTCGTCGAACAGCTCGACGCGCCCCCGCCCATTGGCCTTTGCCTCGTACAGCGCGATCTCGGCATTCCTGAGCAGTTCGGCGCGACATGCCCCACCGGCGGGCACCATGACGGCGCCCATGCTGGCCGACAGCACCCGCTCGGTTTCCCCGGCCTGCAATGGCGCGGCGAAGGCCTCGACGATGCCGTCGACGCGCAGGCGGATATCGGCCTCGGAAGCGCAGTCGCGCAGGATCAAGCCGAATTCGTCACCGCCCAGCCGAGCGATCTCGTCGCCGGGACGCATCGTCGTGCGCAACCGCGCGGCAAACTCGCGCAGCAGCCGATTGCCGGCGCGGTAGCCCAGGCTGTCGTTGATCTCGCGGAAATGGTCGATGTCGAGGATACCAACCGCCACCCGCCCGGTTGCCGCCTCGATCCCGGTAGCTATGGCCGTGACATCGCGAACGAAGCTCTGCAGGTTTGGCAGATCGGTCAGCCCATCGGTCGTCGCATGCAATTGCAAGCGTTCCTCCGCCTGCTTCCGTGCCGTGATGTCGAAGCGGATCGCCATGAAGCGCTCGATTCGACCGCCTTGGCGGCGATGCGGCACGATGGTCGTGTCGACCCAATAGAGATCGCCGCTCTTCGCGCGGTTGCAGATCTCGCCGTGCCAGACTCGCCCGCAAGCGAGTTCCGCGAGCATCTGCTGGAAGAAGGCGCGGTCGTGCAGCCCGGATCGGAGCATGCGGTGATGGGACCCGACGAGTTCGCCGCGCGCATAACCCGAAACTTCGCAGAATCGGTCGTTGACCGACAGGATCGTACCGGCGCCATCGGTGATCTCGACGATCGCCGCCTCGTCCAGCGCCTCCTTATAGAACGCGGCGAGGTCCGCCGCCATCGAAGCCGGCATCGCCTCCGCTTCGAGCGCCCGGCAATCCTCGGGTCCGGACGGCCGGGCGAGCCGATCGATCCGGGAGGCAATCTCGGGAAAGTCCTCGCGAAAATTCAGCTTCATTGGAAACCGTCCTCAGACGGCCCGCAGTTGCGGAGGCGGAGGAGCGGCATCACGGGGGACAGCCATCGGTCGGCTATCGCTGACCTGATAGAGCCATTGCTGGAAATGGCGCAGCGGGAGCGGCGCTTCGAAACGCATGCCGATGCTGCCGCCGCGCTGCCAGCGCAGGACGCCGCCCAGCGTGCCGAGCCCGTCGATCCGCAACATGGCATGGGCGTTCTTCGGCAGGACCACCGCTTGCGCCGTGGCCACCTGCACGCCCGAAAGCGAGATGTTGCGCGTGGTCGTCGGCCAGGTGCGGCCGTTGCACTCAAGCGCCGCATCGACGACGCGATCGAAGCGCGGCGGGCGGATGCGGTCGACGACGTCTTCGGCATTGCTCGTGCGCAGTGCCTCGGCGATTTCGATCGGGCGATCGAGCTGGACGCCGGTCATGCCGTCCTTCGACCAGCGCACGCGCCCCTGCATCGGATTGCCCGACTGGATCTCGATGAAGATCGCCTCATCGACCGGCAGACTCAGCCGCGTTTCGATCATGACGCCTTCGGTCGAGATGTTGCGGATCAAGCCCAGGTCGTCGGCGCGCGCGCAACCGATGCGCGCTGCCTTGAATACCGTCATGACGCGCTGGCCGGCCCGGTTATCGGGGCGGTCGCCGGGGAGATTTTCAGGCGGCGTCATGAGACTACGCATCCGTCAATCGAGTATTTCGGTTCAATCATCGCTGAATCGCCCTAGCCAGGTTCATGCTTAATGACTGACAGAATCAAATTGAGCGCAGTATAAGTCTGCGGCGCGTGGGTTTGCTATATCGCGTTAAGCAAAACGATACGTTTAGGTATATTTGAAATTAACTATGCCGTAATGCGAGAAGGGCGCGTAAAACGCGCCCTTCGTTTCGCATATCAGGTTCGGTCAGGCCTTGTTGCAGCAAGCCAGCGCCGCCACGGCCAGTTCTTCGGCCGGCAGTTCGCGTTCGGCCGCATTCAGTGCGACCGCGGCCTCCGGCGATTCCGCGACGACCGCGCTGGTGCGTTCCTGCACGAAGGTATTGGAGCCGGCATCGCGCAGCAGCTTGAGGCCCTTGGCCCCGTCGCTGCCCATGCCCGAAAGCACCGCGCCCACCGCGGGGATGCCCGCGCGGGCGATCGTGCCGAACAGCAGGTTGGCCGAGGGCCGCACGCCTTCGATCGGATCGCGCGGCAGCAGGCGCAGCTTCGGCGGGTTGCCTGGCTCCAGCACGACATGCGCGTTGGGATCGGCGGCGATATGGACGACGCCTTCCTCAAGCGAGCAGCCGTCGGTCACGGCCCGGACCGAGCACTTCAGATCCTTGTTCAGTCGGCTGAGGAAGGTCGCGACGACTTCGGGTTCGTTCTGCAGGACGACGACGGTCGCCGGGCATTTCTCGGGATAGCCGGCGAGCAGGTCGGTCAGCGCCTCGATGCCGCCCATCGACGCGCTGAACGCGGCGATGCGGCCATTCCAGGCAAAGTTGGTCGTGGCCTGAACCTCAACCTTCTTCTTCTTTTCCTTGACGTTGCTGTTGGCCGCGGCGAGCACGATCTTGCCGAGCTTGCCGACGGTCTTGGCGAACTGTTCGGGGGTAGCCTTCAGCGGCTTGGGAAAGCACTCGACGGCGCCGAGCTCATAGGCCTTGAGCGAAATCTCGGTCCCGGCCTGGGTCAGCGACGACAGCATGACCACCGGCATCGGCGCGTTGGTCATGATCTCCTCGAGGAAGTCGATCCCGTTCATACCCGGCATCTCGACGTCGAGCGTGATGACGTTCGGGCGCAATGCCTTGATCTGGTCGCGCGCTTCGTTGGCGCTGGCCGCGGTGCCGACGACCTGCACGTTCCTCGCCTGGTCGAGAAGGTCGGAAAACAGAGCGCGCATGGCCGCCGAGTCATCAACCACAAGGACGCGTGCGTCATTCATAAACCGTATCTAACCTCCGCTGAGCGTCCCGGAATCGCCGGGCTATCAAGCTCTCTAGCGGAGCAAGTCATAGTAAACGGCTGATACAGAATCGTAGATATACGAGGTTCTGGCTAAGCCCCGAATTCATCGCTGATGGTTAATTCCAGCCCTCCAAGGTCGCCGCCGTCTGCGGATTCGACCCAGTCCGATTTTACGCGCTGTTGGAGGCCTAATGCTGAACTGGTTTGAGAAGGATGCGCCTATCCGCGCCAAGTTCAGGGTACTTTTGGGGACTCATACTGCACTTGCGGGTGTCGGCGTGACCACGACGGTTCTGGCTGGCGGCAGCCCGACGCTGATCGTTACCGCGGGCGTGGCGATGATCGCCACTGCCTGCGTCGCGATGATCGCCTCCTCGCGGATCACCGATCCTTACGTTAACACGGTCGTGCGCATGGAGGCCCTGGCAGCCGGGGACACCTCGAGCCCGATAAACCATACCGATCACAAGGACTGCATCGGCCGGATGACCCGGGCGATGGATGCGTTCCGCAACAATTCCACTGCGCTCGACGGCAGCAAGATCGCCGAAAGGCATATCGTCGACGCGCTCAGCTCGGGCCTCAAGAAGCTCTCGCAGAACCAGCTCGACTTCCAGATCAACGAAGCCTTCACCGGCGTCTACGACGAGCTGCGCAAGGACTTCAACGCCGCGGTCACCTCGCTGGCGACGACGATCCGCTCGGTCCGTGCCTCGGCCGCGAGCGTGCACAACGGCGCAACCGAGATCCGCTCGGCCTCCGACGACCTCGCCAATCGCAACGAGCGCCAGGCGGCCAACCTCGAGGAAGCCGCTTCGGCGATGAACCAGGTGACCGACAACATCAAGCTGACCGCGGAGCGCGCCACGGTGGTGCAGCGCACGGTGGTGAACACGCACCAAGAAGCCACCGAAGGCGGCCAGGTCGTCGCCCGCGCGACCACGGCTATGGGCGCGATCGAAAAGTCGGCCCAGGAAATCGGCCAGATCATCAGCGTCATCGATTCCATCGCCTTCCAGACCAACCTCCTCGCGCTCAACGCGGGCGTCGAAGCGGCGCGCGCCGGCGATGCCGGCAAGGGCTTCGCGGTCGTCGCCAACGAAGTGCGCGCTCTCGCGCAGCGCTCGGCCGACGCTGCCAAGGACATCAAAGAACTGATCACTGCCTCGACCCGCCAGGTCGAGAACGGCGTGACCCTGGTCGCCGAGACCGGCACGCTGCTCGAGAAGATCCTCTCCAGCATCGGCGAGATCAGCGGTGCGATGAAGGACATCGCCGAGAATGCCAGCGCGCAGTCGGTCAATCTTCAGCAGATCAACACGACGGTCGGCGAAATGGACCGGATGACCCAGCAGAACGCGGCCATGGTCGAACAGTCGACCGCCGCCTCGCGCAGCCTGGCCGACGAGGCCAACGAGCTGACCGCGCTGGTCACGCGCTTCGCCACCGGCGAAGCTGCCGGCCACGCGCCGCGCGCCGCCGCGCCGCTGCCGCTACCTCGTGCCGCGGCGCCGGCCCCCGCGCCGCGGCCCCTATTCCGCAGGTCCAGGGTAATCTCGCCATCAAGCCGGCCGCCGTCGAAGCATTCGACGACTGGTCCGAGTTCTGAAGTCGATCGGCGAAAGGGCCTGATCCATGTCTTCCATTTCCCTTCCCGCACGCTGCGACCGTGCCACGGTCGAATCGCTGCTTCCAGAATTCGTCGCCGCAGTGGGTGGCGGCCCGGTCCGCGTCGACGGCACCCAGGTGACCCACGCCGGCCAGGCGCTGCTGCAGCTTCTCGTGAGCGCCCGCCGCAGCATCGACGGCATCGTGATCGAGGGCTCGCCCGCGCTGCGCGACGCCGCCGCCCTGACCGGGCTGGCCGATGAACTCTTCGAGGAGGGACGCGCATGACCGCCGAGGAAATCCAGCAGATCTTCTTCGTCGAATGCGAAGAATCGCTCGCCGCAGCCGAAGCCGGCCTCGCCGCCTGCAAGGACGGCACGCAGGACGACGATACGGTCAACGCGATCTTCCGCGCGGTCCACTCGATCAAGGGCGGCGCCGGCGCTTTCGGCTTCGCGGCGCTCCAGGCCTATACCCACACCTTCGAGACGCTGCTGTCCGACGTGCGTGACGGTACCGTCGCGGTCGAGCCGCTGGTCGACCTGCTGCTCCGCGCGCTCGACACGCTGAGCGACCATGTCAACTCCGCGCGCGACGGCGGTGCGGCGCCCGACGACGTCGTCCTGCTACAGGAACTGACCGCAGCCCAGGCGGCCAATGCCGGCGCAGCGCCCGCTGCTGCCGAGCCCGCGCCCGCGCCGATCGTCGAAGCGCCCGAGCCCGAGCCGGTAGCGGCCCCCGCAGCTGCGGCCGACGAGGAGATCGATCCCGACTTCGGCGATGCCTTCGACGAGCTCGACCTCGACGCCATGTTCAGCGACATGCCGAGCACCGAACCTCAGGCAGAGGAACCGGCCGAGGAAAAGGTCGAAGCCAAGGCCGATGAAGGCACGCTATTCGTCCACCTGCGTCCACACGCCGGCGCTATGCTCAACGGCGGCGAGCCGCTGCTGCTACTGCGCGAGATCGTCGGTCTCGGCGGCCAGGTCGTCCACTGCGACGTCGAGAAGCTGCCGCCGCTCGACACGCTCGATCCCATGCAGGGCTACCTCGGCTGGACCTTCAAGCTGCCCGGCAGCGTGACCGAAGCCACGGTGCGCGAGATCTTCGATTTCGTCGGCGACGACGTCGGCATCGTGTTCGGCGAGGAGGCCGAGATGCCGCCGACGGCGATCGCCGTCCCGGCTCCTGCCCAGCCCGCGCCGGCGCCCGTTGCGGCCCCTGCCCCCGTCGCGACACCGGCTCCTGCGCCGCCCCCCGTCGTAGCTGCTCCGGCAGCTCCCGCTCCCGTGGCCGCGGCTCCGGTCGCGACGACCCCAGCCCCGGCGCCCGCGCCGGCTCCCGCCGCCGCCCCTGCGGCCGCCGCGCCGGCCAATGCAGCGGCCGCTGCCGCTGCCGCTGCTGCCGGCGCCTCGATCCGCATCGACCTTGCCAAGCTCGACCGTCTGATCGACTCGGTGGGTGAGCTCGTCATTGCCCAGGCGATGATGGCCCAGCGCCTGTCGAACGAAGGCGTCACGGCCAACGAGGAGCTGACGCTGCTCGAATCGCTGACGCGCGACATCCAGGAAAGCGCGATGTCGATCCGCGCGCAGCCGATCGGCACCGTGTTCAGCCGCGTGCCGCGTATCCTGCGCGAGCTCGCCTCGTCGACCGGCAAGCATGTCCGCCTCGAACTGATCGGTGAAGCGACCGAGCTCGACAAGACGGTCATCGAGCGCCTCGGCGAGCCGCTGACCCACCTGATCCGCAACGCCGTCGACCACGGCATCGAGAACGCCGACAAGCGCCTCGCCGCGGGCAAGGAAGCCGACGGCACCCTGACGCTTTCTGCCGAGCACCGCTCGGGCCGCATCCTCATCAAGATCGCCGACGACGGCGCCGGCATCAACCGCGAGCGCGTCTTCGCCAAGGCGGTCGAAAAGGGCCTGCTCTCGCCCGACGCGCAGCTCTCGCCGGAAGAAATCGACAACCTCATCTTCGCGCCGGGCTTCTCCACCGCCGCGACGATCACCAGCGTTTCGGGACGCGGCGTCGGCATGGACGTCGTCCGCCAGAACGTGAAGGACCTCGGCGGGCGCATCACCATCGAGTCCGAAGAGGGCAAGGGCACGACCTTCACTCTTACCCTGCCGCTCACGCTCGCCATTTCCGACGGCATGATCGTCAGCGTCGGCGAGGAATCGATGGTCGTGCCGCTGGCCCACGTCGTCGAGTGCCTGCGGCCCAAGGACGGCGAGCTCCAGGGCCTGGGCTCGCGCCAGATGTTCAACATGCGCGGGCGCTTCATCCCGGTCATTTCGGTCCGCGACGCGCTCAAGGCGCGCGGCCAGTCGCGTGGCCCTGACCACGGCGTGCTGATCGTCGTCGACACCGAGGCAGCGGGCCAGGCCGCGCTGCTGGTCGACGACATCTGCGACCAGCGCCAGTTCGTCATCAAGAGCCTCGACACGCACTTCCGCGCGGTCGACGGCGTGGCAGGCGCGACGATCCTCGGCGATGGCCAGGTCGCGCTCATCCTCGACGTCGACGGCCTCGTCGGCGGCGCGATGGTCGAGCCCGAAAGGCAGGCCGCGTGAGCAGCAAAGCCGCTCTGGCTGCCGCTCTTAGCGAGCCGATGCCGGGGATCAGCCCCGACATCTACGGTCCGGCCGACTTTCGCGCCGTTGCCGACCTGGCCTATGCCAGCGCCGGCATCGTGCTCGAGGACGGCAAGGCCATGCTCGTCTATTCGCGCTGGGCGCCGCTCGTGCGCGAGAGCGGCTGCGGCACGTTCTCGGCCTATATCGACTATATCAAGAACAACCCGGCCGAGCAGACGCGCGCGGTCGGGGCGCTGACGACCAACCACACCTTCTTCTACCGCGAGCCGCATCATTTCGAGCATCTCGCGCACACCTCGCGTCCGCCGCTGGTTCACCGGCTACAGAACGGCGGCGGCGTGCGCGTCTGGTCGGCCGGCTGCTCGAGCGGCGAGGAGACCTGGTCGATCGTGACAACGATGCTCGGCGAGGATGCCGCGCTCGGCCGTCGGCTGGCCGCCGCGGACCTGCGCTTCCTGGCCAGCGACATCGCCCAGCATGCGCTGAAGAAGGCCGCCGCCGCGACCTATGCCACGACCGACATCGAGGCCGTCCCGGCCGCACTGCGCAAGGCCTGGACGCGCACTTCGGGCGATATGACGACGCTTTCGGATACGGCCCGCGAGCTCGTCCGCTTCAACACGCTCAACCTGCATGGCGCCTGGCCGATGCGCGGGCAGTTCGACATCATATTCTGTCGGAACGTCATGATCTATTTCGACAATCCAACCAAGGAGCGGCTGATTTCCCGCTTCGCGGAGGCCCTGGTTCCCGGCGGCTTCCTCTACATCGGCCACAGCGAACGCGTCACCGGCCCCGCCGCCGCGCAGCTGCAGCCGGTTGGCCCCACCATCTATCAGAGGAGCGCGGCATGACCATTCGGGTGCTGATCGTAGACGATTCCCCCACCATGCGCGCGATCCTCGCCGCGTGTCTTTCGGCCGAACCCGACATCCAGGTCGTCGGTGCCGCGGGCAATGCCGCCGAGGGCCGCGAACTGATGAAGGTGCACAATCCCGATGTCGTGACGCTCGACATCGAGATGCCCGGTATGAACGGACTCGACTTCCTCGAGAAGATCATGGCGCTGCGCCCGACGCCGGTCATCATCGTCTCCGGCTCGACCCAGCAGGGTGCGGAAGTCACCGCGCGCGCGCTGACGCTCGGCGCGATCGACTGCTATGCCAAGGCCGATCTCGACGCCGCGCTGCAGACCGGCAGCCGGACCAAGCTGGGCGACATGATCCGCACGGCGGCGCAAGTGAAGTTCGAGCGCCGAGCGCCCGGCACCCCCAGCCCGGCCGCCACCACCGCGGTCCGCACCGGCTCGGCGATCCGCGCGCATCGGCCCGACATCATCGCCATCGGATCTTCCACCGGCGGCGTCGAGGCGCTGCAGACCATGCTCGCGAGCTTCCCGGCCGACTGCCCGCCGACGGTGATCGTCCAGCACGTCAACCCGCGCTTTGCTCCGGCGATCGCCAAGACCCTGGACCTCGCCTCGCCGGCCACGGTCGTGTTGGCCGAACCCGACATGCCGCTGAAGCCAGGCCACGCCTATCTGGCCCCGGGCGACGACCGCCACCTGACGATCGGCGGCGCCCCGGGCAAGTTCTATACCCGGCTGCGCCCGGGCAACCCGGTCTCGGGCCATCTGCCCAGCGTCGACATGCTGTTTGGCTCGGTCGCCCAGGTCGCCGGACCGCGCGCCGTCGGGGCGCTGCTGACTGGCATGGGCAGCGACGGCGCCCGCGGTCTGCTCGCCATGGCCCAGGCCGGCGCACACACGATCGCCCAGGACGAAGCCACCTGCACCGTCTTCGGCATGCCACGCGCAGCCATCTCGCTCGGCGCGGCCCAGATCATCGCGCCGATCGGCGAGATCGCCCAGTACGCCCTCGGGAAGGCCGCATGAACGCAATGACGTCCTTAAGCGACAAGCCGCGTTCACCAAGCGATGCGATCCGCGTCACGGTGATGCAGGGTGATGTCCGCGTCAGCACCGACCCCAGGGTCGAGCTTGGCACTGTGCTGGGCAGCTGCGTGGCGGCGTGCCTGTTCGATCCGATCGCCGGCGTGGGCGGGATGAACCACTTCCTGCTCGCCGAACCGCCTGCGAGCCAGGGCGGCGGGGTTGACGTCCACTACGGCGTCTACCTGATGGAAATGCTGATCAACGACATGCTGGCCTGGGGCGCGATGAAGACGCGCATGAAGGCGCATCTCTATGGCGGCGCGAACCTGCGCACGGGAATGAAGGCGATCGGCACGGCCAATGCCGAATTCGCCCGCTCGTTCCTCGAGCGCGAGCGGATCTCGCTGATGCGGCACGATCTGGGCGGCACCGGCGCCCGGCGCGTCGATTTCCGGCCCGCGCAGGGCCAGGTGCGTTGCCGCACCGTCGATGCGCAGCTGGCGCCGCAGGAACAGGCGGTCGCAAGGCCGCAGGTCTCCAACGGCGACGTCGAACTTTTCTGATTTGAAGCGAGGGCAATGACAATGACCGAGACGACACGAATACTCACAGTGGATGACAGCGCGAGTATGCGCGCGCTGCTCAACCACGCATTGAGCAACAACGGCTTCGACGTGGTCCAGGCAGAGGACGGCATCGAGGCTTTAGAGTGGCTTGCCACCAACGAGGCCGATGTCGTCATCACCGACATCAACATGCCCCGACTGGACGGCTTCGGGCTCATCGAGCGCCTGCGCGGCGGCAGCCGTCACCGCGACCGACCGATCCTGGTGCTCACCACCGAAAGCTCGGACGAGAAGAAGGCCCGCGCGCGCCAGGCGGGTGCGACCGGCTGGATCGTCAAGCCGTTCGACACCGAAAAGCTGATCGCGGCCGTCCGCCGCGTCTCCCACTAAGAAGGACAACAGGCCATGCACCGTGAACTGATCACCTTCGAAGTCGCGGACCAGATGTTCGGCATCGACATCATGGCTATCCGCGAGATCCGCGCCTGGTCGCCGACCGCGCGCCTGCCGCGCGTGCCGGCCTATGTCGCCGGCGTGGTCAACCTGCGCGGCACCGTGCTTCCCGTGGTCGATCTCGCCGCCCGCCTCGGCTGGGAAGCCACCGAAGCGACGCCGCGTCATGCAATCATCGTCACCCAGTACGCAGGTCAGGCGCGCGGGCTGATCGTCGATTCGGTCAGCGACATCGTCACCGTGCCGGCCGACGCGCTCCAGCCGCCCCCGCAGATGGCGCAGGACGGCGTCGTGCCTTTCCTCGAAGGCCTGGCCGCGATCGACGATCACATGGTCATGGTCCTCAACCTGCAGGCGCTCAACGCCGACTCCGAAGACCTGATGGCGCAAGCGGCATGATCGAGAAACGTCACCCCTGGCCCAAGAACGACCCGCACCTGCAGGCCGTCTCCGAAGTGCTGCTGGACCTCAGTCTCGACATCGAGAACATGGGCGCCACGCTCTGCACCGATCCGGACTTTGTCGAAAAGCATGTCCAGCAACTGCAGTTGATCGACCTGATCGCGCAGAAGCAGCGCTCGCTCGCGACGCTGCTGCGCGCGGACTGCCCCAAGAGCGCCGTGTCGAACATCTGCCTCGACGACCTGCGCGCGCAAATGAAGGAACTGGTTGCCGGCGGCGGCCGCTGGGAACAGATCTGACGGGAAAGCGCCGGGCGTGCCCTCGCACCGGCGCTGACTCGCAACAAAAAAGGCCGGCGGGGAAATACCCCGCCGGCCTTTTTATTGTTTGCCGAGGCCCTCAGGCGGCGTCGAGCACCTGCGGTTCGAACGACGGCAGCGAGGCTTCGATCGCCAGGCGGATCGCTTCGGCGCTGTGGCGCGCACCGATCTTGCTGAGCAGGTTGGCACGGTGCAGCTCGACCGTGCGCGGGCTGATCGACAGATGCTTGCCGATCAGGCGATTGCTCAGGCCTTCGACCATGCCGGCCAGTATCTCGCGCTCGCGCTTCGACAGCTTCTCGATCCGGCTCAGCGCCATGGTCTTGCGCGAGCCGGCGGCGATCGCCGCGCCCGAGCGGGTGCCGGCATTGTGGATCGCCTTGATCAGCGCATCGCCGTCGCCGGGCCAGTTGGCATAGCCGATGGCGCCGCCGAGCACTGCCTCGACGATCCGCGTCGGCTCCGGATTCTCGGAGAAGGCCACGACGGGCAGCCAGGTGTGGCGGCTGGCGATCTCGTGCATCAGCGCGGCGACCGCATTGTCCTCGTCATGGATGAGGATGACGCCTGACTTGGGCCAGCAGCGGATGAACTCGTCGATGTTCTCGAACGGCTCGGCGAAAGTGCCGTGGTTGTTGAGGTAGTAGGACAGCGATGCGCGGCGCTTCACGTCCTGGTCGATGGTGAAAACAAGATCATACATGGGCGAAATCACATCTTCTCGATCGGATACAAGACGGTAGCGGCAGCGGGTACGGCAACGAATCGACCGAAGGTCGACCGCGACGCGCGCAGCCAAAGCTCACACCCCACGAGAATGCCCACAAAACATAGACTTAAAAACATACGGTCGCCCTATCCCCGCATTGCCATACCACCGCGAGCCGGTACTCGCGCGATAAGGACAACTACTAGATAGGGATTCTACGTGCTTCACAATCGGCGACAAAGGGTTGCCGATTGATGACAAATCGCCTGGGCGAACTACCGGCCACGGGGCCTTTCAAGGCGCCGTGGCCGGCAATGTCAGAACCCCTTGGTGCCGGTGATCGGGAAGGTGCCGAACGGCCCGTTGGAGTTGTCACCGACGAGCTTGCCGTCCTTCACCGCGAGGTCGTAGCTGACGGTGATCGGCATCGGCATGCTGGCCTTGCCCGAGAACTTGGCACGGCCGTTCTCGACCTTGCCCGCAACGTCGACCGTCCCCTGATCGGCGGTGACCTTGCCGGTCAGGTTCTCGCCATTGGCGGTGAGTTCCAGCACGGCCTTGGTCGCGCCGACGGGCGACTGGATGACGACGTTCCACTTGCCGGCGAAATTCGCCGCCTTGGCGTTCGACCCGCCGGCGGCCGCCCTGGCCGCCTGCATGGCAGCGCGCTCGGCGGTGTAGGTGCTGGCCCGCGTGCGCAGGTAGAAGCGGATCGTCTCCAGATCGGCATCGGGCATCTCGCCGAACTGCGGCATGCCGTTCATCTTGAGCCCGCCTTCCTTGACGATCGCACGGAAGGCCGCTGCATCGGTGATGACCGGTGAGACACGCAGGTCTGGCGCAGCACCGGCGGCGACCGCGTTCCAGCCGTGGCAGACCATGCACGAGCGCGTGCCGAACAGCATGGCACCGGCCGTGGCGCGGACCTGATCGGGCTTGAACTCGGGGTCGGCCGGGGGCTGCGGCGGGGTCCAGTCGAGCTTGGGCAGGCTGTCGGTGCCGCCGATGGCGAAAGTCAGCACGCGGCGCGGCAGGTGATAGTCGGTGTTGAGGTCCTGGTTGCCCAGGGTCTGCATGCCCGCACCCTGCCCGCCGGCACCTGTGATCACCGTGACGTACTGCTTGCCGTTCATCCGGTAGGTGATCGGCGCGCCGACGATCGGCGCCTGTGCGTCGAACGACCAAACCTCTGCGCCGGTCTTGGCGTCATAAGCGACGAACTTGCCGTCCATGCGGCCCTGGAAGACCAGGCCCCCGGCGCTGGTCATAACGCCCGCGGGCCAGGAACCTGGTAGTTCCTTCTGCCAGGCCAGTTTCTGGGTCACCGGGTTCCAGGCGCGCAGCCAAGCGTGGGCGCCTTCCTTGAGGCTGGCTTCTGGGATCAGGGTCACGCCCATGCGGCCCGAGAAGCCCTTGTCGCCCGGCGCCGCATCGCCGATCACCGCGCCCTGCTCGATGACGGGGATGTAAACGAGCCCGGTCAGCGGGCTGTAGGCTTGGGGCTGCCAGCTATGCGCGCCCGTCGGCCCGGGCCACATCTCGAACAGACCGGGCTTGCCGGCATAGCGGATGCCGGGGTTCTCGACCGGGCGATGGGTCTTCTTGTCGATGTGATCGGCCCAGGTGACCTTGGCGATCTTCTCGGCCGAGATGAATTCGCCGGTCTTGCGGTCGAGCACGTAGAAGAAGCCGTTCTTCGGCGCCTGCATCAGCACCTTGCGCGGCTTGCCGTCGATCGTCAGCTCAGCCAGCGTCATGTCGGTGGTCGCCGTGCAGTCCCACTGCTCGGCCGGGCAGACCTGGTAGTGCCAGACATATTCGCCCGTATCGGCCTTCACCGCCACGACCGAGGAGAGGAACAGGTTGTCGCCGCCGCCGGGGCTGCGCAGCCGCTGGTTGTAGGGGAAGCCGTTGCCGACGCCGAGGTAGATCAGGTTCAGCTCGGGATCGTAGGAGAAGGCGTTCCACATCGTGCCGCCACCGCCGCGGCGTGTGCCGTCGGGGTTGAGCCAGCCGCTCGGCCAGGTCTTGCGCATGACCTGCTCGGCCTTGGTCATGTTGGGGCCGTCCTCGCCCCCCGGCACGGTGTTGAAGCGCCAGACGCGCTTGCCGGTCTTCTGGTCATAGGCAGTGACGTAACCCACCAGCGGGCTGATGTCGGCGCCCCCGTGGCCGACGATCACCTTGCCGGCGAAGGCGCGCGGCGCCCCGTTCATCGTGCGCGGCTCGTCGGTGCCGTAGTCCTGAACCTTCCAGAGCTCCTTGCCGGTCTTGGCATCGAGCGCGATCACGTAGCCGTCGCTGGTGCCGAGGAACACGCGGCCGTCATCGTAGGCAATGCCCTTGTTGCCCCACGACAGGTCCATCGGCGAGGTCGCGCGGGCGCGGGTACCGCCGTCGTATTCCCACAGCTGCTTGCCGCTGACCGCATCGAGCGCGCGGATGTGCGAATGGCCCGTGGTCAGGGAAAACCTTGCCTTCGGCCTCCAGCGGGGTCGAGGGCGTGAAGCCGGGCTCGAGGTCGAAGTGCCAGGCGAGCTTCAGGTCGGCGACATTGCCGGTGCCGATCTCGTCGAGCGGTGAATAGTGGGTTTCGTGCCCGGTGCGGCCCCAGCTCGGCCATTCGTCACCGTTGGCGACCATGCTGGCTTCGATCGGCTGCGCGGCCTTGTTGCAACCGGCGAGCAGCAGCGCCGAACAAGCCAGCGCCAGGAAATTGCGCACGAAAGCTGATTGCACCCCAAAACCCCCTCGATCTCGCACGGCAGTCCGCCGGCGCCCACCTCTATGATGGCGCGTCGCTGATGCGATACACGTTGGCTCACTGTCAACCAGGCGATGAGGTCTTTGCCCTAGGAGGCACGCACCGCTGCCAGCTCACGCTTGAGTTCGGCAATCAACTCGGCGGTGGGCAGCGAACGGGCGAGCGGAGCCCCCTGCCCCGCCCATTGCGCACCAAACCTGCCATCTCCCGCCGCCCGCGCCGCAGCGATGAGCGCTTTGCCCGCATCATAGACGATGGGGTAGTCGGGTTGAGTCAGCCCGGCCAGTTCGGCCTGCGCCAGCGCGGTAAAGCCGTTCGGCAGGCACCGTGCGGGCCTGCCGGAGATTACCTTGGTGAACTCCGTGGCAAAGGCGGCCTGGCTGCGCAGCGCGCCACGATAGGCATCATCGGCGGCCGATTCCGCGCAAGCGACGAACGCGGTGCCGAGCTGCGCGGCCGCGGCACCGAGCGCCAGGGCCGAAGCGATGCCGGCGCCGTCCATGATCCCGCCCGCCGCAATGATGGGAAGATCGATCCGGCTGACCAGCAGGCGGGTCAAGGCCAGCGTGCCGAGTTCCGCATCGGGAGCGGCAGGATCGAACATGCCGCGGTGCCCGCCCGCCTCGATCCCTTGCGCGACGATCGCGTCGATGCCGGCGGCGGCGGCAGCTTGGGCTTCGGCGAGATTGGTCGCGGTCGATAGCAGGACGATGCCCGCCGCTTTCAGCCGCACGATCACGTCGTCCGAGGGCAGGCCGAAGTGAAAGCTGACGACCGGCGGCCGCGCTTCGAGCAGCAGTTCCTGCATCGCCGTGTCGGTCAGGAAGCTTTTGTAGATCTCACCGATCGCCGCGGGCGGCTCGACGCCGAAGCGGTGGAACACCGGGCGCAGCGCCTCCAGCCAGGCGCGCTCGCGCACCGGGTCCGGCGTCGCCGGGCAGTGGCAGAACACGTTGACGTTGAACGGCCCGTCGGTCGCCGCGCGGACGTCGACAATCGCCTTGCAGACGGCGGCAGCATCCATCGCGGCGACGCCGATCGATCCCAGCGCGCCGGCATTGGTGGCCGCTGCGGCCATGGCCGGGGTCGAAGTCCCGGCCATCGGCGCCTGGATGATCGGCAGCCTGACGCCGAGACGGTCGAGCAACGGGTTCATCGAGGCAGCCTCCCGGTACAGGGTCCGTCTCGCCCATATGGTGCGTCTCGACGATCCCCGCCAGCGCCGCAACGACTGCCGCGGCCTCAGAACGCGACACTCAGCGAAGCACGGCCCGAATAGTCGGTGCCGTAGTCGGTCCGCTCGGCGCGGGCAGCGAGTTTCCAGGTGAAGTCGAAGCCGCCCGCCAGCAGCCGCACTTCGCCGATCCATGCGCTCTGCTGCTTGTCGGGGGTGATCGAGAAGACGTCGCCATCCGTGAAGTTCGCGTTGGTCGTGCCGAGCGCCCCCGACAGGAAATTGCGCCGGCCGCCTTCGAGCTCCAGCGTCAGCGGCCGCAGGTCGCGCGTCGGCCGGCCAAAGCTGTAGGACGCGGTCATCGTCGTCGTGGCGTTCAGCGCCGTGCTGTTGCGCGCCGCCACGGTGAGGTCCATCGCTTCACCGCCGCCCGTCTCGGTATAGCCGTTCTCGTGCAGCCGGTAATAGTCGAGCACGGCCTTGGGCCGCAGCTTGAACTGGTCGCCCAGCGCGAAGTCGTAGGAGGCGCCGGCGGTCGCAGAATAGAGCCAGCCCTTCCATTTCGCGGTATTGGAATAGGTGAAGGCGGTCCCGGCATTGGTCCCGTCGAAGGTACGCGCGCTCGACACCGAGACGCGCGCCGCAGAGCCGCGGGCGAAGGCATAGAACGGACCCTGGGCAAGGCGCCACGACAGGCCGAACTCGTGCTGGCTCGCCTTGAGCTTGCCGGTTCCGCCGTTGTCGTCGATGTTGCTCTTCAGCCAGGCGTAGGACAGGCCGAACTGGCCGATGCTCGTGATACGTTCGAGCCCGCCCGATAGCCCCCAACCCGTGATCTTGTAGGACTGGGTATCGGTCGTATCCTTGTTCGCATGCCACATTACCGGCTCGAACCAGCCCGTGATCTTGCTGTCGTCGACCTTGAAAATCGAATCGCTGTCCATGACGTGCTGCGCCACAAGCCGCGAGGCGCGCGTCACGCTATCGAAGATGCCGCCGGCATGATCGGGCAGCAACTGGTCGAAATGGGTCTGGAGTGTCGCGCCGTCGGTAATGCCGAGGATGTCGCCGGACATCTTGGTATCGTTCACCGCCGCGTCGAGGATCGCGTCATACCCCTGTGCTGCCGCACGGCGCAGGCCGATTTCGTCGGCGGTCTTGCGCTCGATAGTCAGGATCAGGTCGTTGCCCGAAGCAGTTACCGCGCCGTTGTAGATGTAAGGCAGGCTGGTGGCCGTGCTATCGAAAGTGACCTTGCCGTTCAGCGTGCCGGCCGTGAGCACGGTGTAGCTGCCCTCCGCCCCGACCAGCGAGGAAATCGTCGCGCTGACTTTCGCGCCGTCGGCAAAAGTCGCAGTGTTGGCGATAACGTGCGAGCTCGTATGGCTGGCGCTGTTGACATAGACGCCCAGCGTGCCGCCCGAGTTGACCGTCAACGTACCCACCGTGATCGTATTGGCGGCATTGGCCCCGAAGGTTCCGCCGTTCACCGTCACCGAGGCGGCACCGCCATTGAGGATATTGCCGCTGAACTTGGCCGTGTCCGCGATCGTCAGCACCCCCGCCACACCGGCGAAGTCGATCGCGCCCGTGAACGAGGAAGTGCCCGAAAGCGCCGCGCTCGCCGCTCCGGTGCCGAAATTGACGTTGCCCGTATAGACAGCCCGGCCGGAGAGCTGGAGCGTGTCGTCGCCAGCGTTGAAATAGGTGTTGCCGGTGATCGTGCCGTCGCTCGCGGTCAGCGTGTCATTGCCCGATCCCGTGACGATGTCGCCGGAGATCGACGTATAGACCGTGGGGTCGACCGTTCCGTTCTTCTCGGCGGTTGCGCGGGTAGCGGCATCGGCGTCGTTGATGTGCTGGTTGATCGTCACGCCCGTGGTGTTCGACGAGAGGTTGATCGCCTGGCGCACGTCATCGCTGGTACCGCCGACCGAGATCGCGCCGGTGTTCTCGATCGAGGTCAGGGTCCCTGACAGATCGCGTACGCCGTAGACCGTGCCGTCGCCGGGCGAGGAGATGGTCGCGCTGATCGTGCCGCTGTTGTAGAGCTTGGAAACCGTGGCGCCCGAGTTGATCAGCAGCGCGGTCGCTGCGGAATCAACGGTCGCCGCGGTCACCGTGCCGTTGACCGCAATGCCGCCAGGCAGGCTCACCGTGCCGCCCTGGCCGCCGATCACGACGCCGTAGGCATCGGTCGAGGTGTAATAGGCGTTGCCCTTCACCGACCCGTCGACGACCAGCGAATAACCGCCTGTATAACCGGTGACCGGGCCGATCGTAATCGGGGTGGCGCCGCCGATCTGCAGCGCCGGCCCGTTGCCGTAGGAGATGATCGAGCCCGTTCCTTCCGACGCATCGGGGATGCCGTCACCGTCGACATCGGTGTTGCTGGTCGAGATGGTGGGCGGCACGCCGACGATGACACCGCCGGCGACATTGCCCGAAATCGTCGCAGCCGCAGCGCCGACCCGCAGATCGCTGCGCGACAGCGTGACCGTCGCGCTGTTGTCGTTGGTAAAGGAGACCGCCTGTTGCACCGTACCCTGGATCGTTACCGTGCCGCCAACATCGCCCGTCACGGCCAGCGCAGTCGCGCCCTCGCCCACAGCGGTGACGGTGCCATTGCTGATCAGGACGTTGCCGCTGACCGCGCCGGTCTTGATCGCCGTGCTGTAGTCGCCGGTCACCGTGATCGTGCCGCTAGTGGTCAGCGAACCGGCAAGCGCGCCATCGAGCACGATGCCCCCCGAGTTCAGCCCCTCGACCGTGATCGTGCCCGAATTGATGATATTGCCCGTCACCGTCCCACCCGCGAGCGTGTGGATGCCGTAGCGGTTGCTGGCCGAGGCGATTGGCCCATCGGCGATACCGTTGGCGTCTGCATCGGCCGGCACGAAGTTCTCGGTGACCGCAATCGTGCCCGAGTTGGTGATCGTGGTCGAAGTGCCGGCGTTGACCGTCACGCCCGAAGCGCCGTTCGCGCCCGCCGCCTTGAGACTGCCCGCGTTGCTCACCGTGTTGCTGCTGTCGACGGTCACTACCGCGCCGGAAGGGACCGAGATCGTACCGGCCGAGGTGACCGTGACGTCGCCCGCGCCCGAGGTCACCAGCGGCGTGGTCGTCGACGTGCTGACCGAAGTCGCCGCCAGGGCGGGGCCGGCAGCGAGAACGGCCGCGACAGCGGCAAGGCAAGGGGTCGTCGGGAATCTGCGCATCGTGGGGAAAGGTCCTGTTGCCGGAAAGATGGGGCGGAGCTTCGCCGCGGGAACGGGCCGGTCGCCAGGGGTGGCGGGGGGATAGACGGGCCGGTTGGCGCAGCGAAGCTCACGGCGGACTTAACGGCCCGGTCGGCCAGCCCCTTCGCGCCAATTGTAAAAAAATGTACGGTCGTCCGTTGCCGCCACGCATAAATCCAGCGTTCATCCGCCCACCCCTAGCCAAGCATGGCGGACGGGAGCACGGCCCAAGCCGAAGCTCCCGTGGGATAGCGGGTGGCGTGTGACATTCGACCAGAGCCCTGATTTCAGCACGGTGCTCGTCGGCAGTTCTGCCGAGGCCCCAGCGCCGCCTGCACCGCGCGTGACCTCCGGCGAGGGAGCCGGCGACGAGGGCCTGATGGTCGCCGTCGCGCAAGGTGACGTCGCCGCCTTCACCCAACTGGTCGAACGTCATTCGCCGCGGCTTTACCGCGTCGCCTACCGCATGCTCGGCAATGCCGAAGAGGCCGAGGACATCACCCAGGACGCCTTCGCCCGGCTCTGGCAGTCGGCACCCAAATGGACAGCGCGCGGCGGCGGCCTCGGCGCCTGGCTGCACCGGGTGGTGGTCAACCGTTGCCTCGACCGGCTGCGCCGGTTCCGCGTGGTCACCACCGACGTCCTGCCCGAGATCGCCGACGATGCGCCCTCGCCCGAGCGCTCGCTGGCGATCGACCGCCTCGGCCGTGCGGTGGACGACGCGCTCGCGGCATTGCCCGGCCGTCACCGTGCGGCGATTGTGCTTTGCTATTTCGAAGGCTTGAGCAACATACATGCCGCACAAGTGCTGGAGCTCAATCTGAAGGCCATGGAGTCGCTGCTGTTCAGGGCTAGGCGTAGTCTGCGCGAATTGCTCGAGGCGCGTGGCGTCCAGATCGAGGATCTGGAGCTGCTGCAGTGAGCGACGCCGATCTGAACCGCGACCTTCGCCTCGCCGACAGGCTGGGCCAGTTGCCGCAGCCCGCGCTGCCGGCGGGTCTCGCCGCGCGCATCGTCGCCAATGCCACGCGCCTGCCGCAGGATCGCGGCGAGCCGGCCGAGGAGCAGGCACCGGTTGCCGCCCCGCCCGAACATCGCCGCTGGCGGTGGCTGCCGCATGCGATCGGCACTGCGATCGCCGCGAGCGTGGTCGCCGCGCTGTTCCTGCAGCAAGGTTCGGTCGATCCGGCACCGCAGGCCGCCGCACCGCAGATAGTGCAGCAGGCCCCGGCGCCGCTGCCACAGGTCAAGCCGGAAAGCCCTACCGCAGCCCCGTCTCGTGAACCCGAGAGGTTTGCCTCGACCGCTCCGACTCTCGCGCCGAAACCCAAGGCTGTGAAAGAGCCCGGCAAGCTGAGCCCGTCGCCCGAACCCACGCCGGCGCCTTCCACCGCGCAGCCGCATCAGGACCAGACTCCCGAACTTGCCACCGAGCAAAATCCGCCGGGCAGCGAAGGTCCGACACTGCAAGCCTACGGCCCGCCGGCGAGCGACGATCGCGGCGCCCCCATGTTGCAGAGCGACCCATCCTCCGGTCTCGGCATCAGCGGCACCGCTTCGCCGAGCGTTCCGGCCCCCGCACCGTCACGGCCGGGGCGTGGCAGCACGACGATGCCACGCTTCTGAGCCATTCGCTCCCGTCAGCGCAGCGGTGCGGGCGGATTCAGCACGGCGGTGTCGACCGCCGCGGTCAATGGACCATGACTGAACAGCATGCGATGGCCGTCGTCGATGCCGATGCGGCGCGCCCGCGCCATCACCGCCGTGCGGCAGAGGCCGCCATCCTCCTCGGTCGCGAAGATACAGGTCACCGGCAAGCCGCGGAGCAGCGGGATCGTATGGTCGGGATCGGCCGCCGCCGGGCCGCGGTAGAAGATGCCCAGCGGATTGGCGTGAAAGTAGACATCGGTCGCCGGCACGACCAGGACGACCGAGGCGATGCGTTGTCGGAGCTCGGGCGCGACCCGACCCAGACCGCTGCCGACGATATCCGCGCCGAACGAGCTGCCGATCACCGCAAGCCGCTGCGCCCCGCTCTCGGCCAGCGCCTCCGACAGCGACCGCGCGACGCTGCGATCGACGAAGGCGCGGTCGCGCTGCTGCGCGAACAACGCCGGCGAACTGACGCTGAGCACCGGGATGCCGCGCGCGCGCAGGCTCTCCACGATCGCCTCGCCGGTGCCCATGCGCATGCCCATGTCGCCAGACCAATAGACCGCGGCGAGCGGATAGCGCCCCGGATGCTGCTCGTCCGATTGGCGAGGCCAGTGCAAGGCGAAAGGTTGGTTCTCGAAATAGCCGCCGAGCACCATCAGGCCGATGCCGAGCAGCAAAAGCGCCGGAATCACACCCGAAATCACCCTCGTCCATCGCCAGCGCGTTGATCCCATGGTGCAAGTAGTGGCCTGGCAAGACTATCCTTGCGGTGGGGAAGAGATTAACTGCTCGTCATATCTAGGGAGAAAACGATGGCGGGACGCATTCTGGTGGTCGAGGACGACGACCAGCTGGCGCAATATATCGGCAACGGTCTCGGCGAAGCCAATTACACCGTCGACCGCGCGAGCAACGGGCGCGACGGTCTGTTTCTCGCGAGCGACGGTGCCTTCGACGTCATCATCCTCGACCGCATGCTGCCGGGAATGGACGGCCTTGCCGTGCTCAAGGCCTTGCGCGCGGCCGACGTCGGCACGCCGGTGCTGATGCTTTCGGCCCTGCGCCAGACCGACGACCGCGTCGAGGGCCTGACCCACGGCGCCGACGACTATCTGGGCAAGCCCTTCGCCTTCACCGAGCTGCTGGCGCGCATTCAGGCGCTGATGCGACGCGGCCAGACCAGCAACAGCGCGCCGCAGCAGACGCCCGTGCTGCATTGCGCCGATCTCGAGCTCGATCGCCTCGCGCGCCAGGTCAAGCGCGGCAAGCGCAAGATCGTCATGCAGCCGCGCGAGTTCCGCCTGCTCGAATATCTGATGCTGCACGAGGGCGAGGTGGTGACGCGCACCATGTTGCTCGAGGCGGTCTGGGACTTCCACTTCGATCCCGGCACCAATGTCATCGACGTCCATATCAGCCGGTTGCGCCGCAAGATCGACGATGGCGAGGCGCAGCCGCTGCTCCACACCGTGCGCGGGGCCGGCTACCGGCTTTCCGCGGACTAGATTGCCATCCCGATGCGGCGGATGTTCACCTCTACGATTGTCGGCCTGGGAATCGCGATCTTCATGCTGCAGTTCCTGTCGAGCGGTGCTGCGATCTACCTGCTGCGCACCCAGATGCAGGATATCGTCCATGCCGACCGCACGCGGCAGGTGCACGACGTGCGCGACGATCTGCTGGCCGCCTACTACGACGGTGGTTACGCCGAACTCCACGAATTCATTTCGCGCGACAAGGGCAGCCTGGCCGACCCGGTGATTTTCGTGGCGCTGACCGGGCCGCACGGCACTTTGCTCAACAACGTCGCCCAAATGCCCGACGGCGTGCCCTACGACCGGCCGGGCATCGTCCATCTCCCTTTCGATGGCAATGCCCGCCGCGACGGTTTCGCCCTGGCAACGCGACTGCCGGAAAACGAGGAGCTCATCGTCGGTGCGCTGACCGACGCCGACAACCGCTTCGATCTGGCTTTCGCCGAAGCGGTTGGCCTGACCGTGGCCCTGACCGTCGCGCTCGCGCTGCTGAGCGCCGTGCTGCTCGGCAGCGTGATCAGCCGCCGCACCCATGCCATTGCCGAAACCGCCGAAGCGCTCGGCTCGGGCAATTTCGCTGCGCGCTTTCCGCGCGAGGACGTCGGTGACGGCTTCGACCATCTACGCCGCCAGATGAACCTGATGGCGGAGCGCATCGACATGCTGATAAAGCAGCTCCATTCGGTCTCGGGCGCGCTGGCGCACGACCTGCAATCGCCGGTGGCCCGCCTCCGAGCTTCGATCGACACCGCGCTCGCCTGCGACATGGACGAGCGCGCCGGCGAAGCCCTGCAGCGCGCGCGTGACGATGCCGAAGCGCTCCAGGCCATGCTCGCCACTGCGCTCGAGCTCGACCGGCTCGAAAGCGGCACGATCGAGGATCGCCGCCGTATGATCGAACTCGGCGAAGTCGTCGAGGACATGACCGAGCTATACGAGCCGCTAGCCGAGCAGTCGAACATCGTGCTCGACTGGACCATCGATGCAGTCCGGGTGAAGGGCGACCGCGAACTGCTGTCGCGGGCCCTGGCCAACCTGATCGACAACGCGATCAAATATGGCGGCGACCGGATCACGCTGCGCTGCGCCGCCGAAGGGCCCTGGGCGCTGGTTACCGTGGCTGACAACGGACCCGGCATCGACGCCGAGGACCGCGAGCGCGTCATGGACCGCTTCACCCGGCTCGACGATGCCCGCAAGCAGCCGGGTGCCGGGCTCGGCCTCGCCATGGTCGCGGCAGTGGCGCAGCTCCACGGCGGCGCGCTCGAGTTGTCAGGCGGCGATGCGTCCGATCTCGGCGGCCTGATCGCGACGCTCCGCCTGCCCCGCTGACGCCAGCGCATTGACGCTGCCGGTGCGCTCGAGCTTGCCCCAGCCGATGCCCATGCCCTGCAATGCCGAACCGACCGCACGGATGACGACGCTGTACATGAGCTGGCGATAGATGAAGCGCTGGGCGAGCAGCAGGAAAGCCGGGAACCGCTTCTCGCGCACGTCGAGCCGGTAGGCCACGAAGCCGCAGAGCAGGTCGACCGCGGTGAAGCCGAGCCAATAGGCGGCCATGCGCAGCACGTCGGTCTGGGTCTGGGCCCAGCCGTGCTGGGTCACGCGCAGGATGGTCCCGCCGATCGAGACCAGCAGCGCCAAGTCGATCGCCGGCGAGATCACCGCGAAGACGATCTGGAACAGCCAGGCCTGCGGCATGCCGACGAGCGCGATGCCGCTCGGCTTGCCGCGGCCGAGGACGGCACGGTGCTTCCACAGGCACTGCAGCGTCCCGAACGACCAGCGGAAGCGCTGCTTCGACAGCGCGCGGAAAGTCTCCGGCGCTTCGGTCCAGGCCACGGCGTCCTCGTCGTAGGCGACGCGCCAGCCGCGGCGCTGGATGGCGATGGTGAGATCCTGGTCTTCGGCCAGGGTATCCTCGGGATAGCCGCCGACGTCGTCGAGCGCCTGCCGCCGCCAGGCGCCGACCGCCCCGGGCACGACCATGATCGCATCGAAGCGCGTCAATGCCTGGCGCTCGATGTTCTGCGCCGTGACATATTCGACCGCCTGCCAGCGGCTGACGAGATTCACCCGGTTGCCGACTTTGGCATTGCCCGCGACCGCGCCGATGCGATCGTCGGTGAACCAGCGGACGAGGCGCGAGATGGTCTCGCGCTCGAACTGGGTGTCGGCATCGAGCGCGACGACGATCTCGCCGCTGGCGACCAGCAGCGCACGGTTGAGCGCCGAAGCCTTGCCGCCATTGGTCATCGTCAGCAGCGTGACCTTCGGATGCTCGGGGAAGGCCTCCGAAACGATCGCGCTGGTGCGGTCCTTCGAACCGTCGTCGGCGACGATGATCTCGATGTTGTCGTAGTCGCTCTCGAGGATCCGCGCGATCGACGACTCGATCACCGTTTCCTCGTTGTAGGCCGGGATGATTACGCTGACCCGCGGCGCAAACGGAGTTTCGGCCGGTGCAGGCTTCGGCTGCAGCCGCTTGCGCAGCAGCGCCAGCACCGTCATCCCCACCGCGCGCAGCACGCCCAGCGAAATGGCGAAGAAGAACGTCCAGTTGAGCGCGACGATGAAGGCACCGATTACGGTGAAGGCGAATACGTCTGTCCTGACCGCGGCCAGATCGATGCCCTCCACTCTGGGCATTACCTGGTCGCGGTCAAGACCTGCCAGCGTCGCAGTCGGTACGATGCGATAGCCGGCGTGTTGCAGTCCCGAAATGATCGCCGGCAGCGCGGCGACCGTCTGTGAGCGGTCACCGCCGCCATCGTGCAGCAGCACGACATTGGCGGTGCGATCGGGCGTCTGATTCTCGATGTCGGCCAGCGTGCGGTCGACAATCGCCTGCGTGCCCGGACGCGTCCAGTCGCCCGGATCGGCGTGGAGCCCGACGACGGTATAGCCCTGCCGCTGCGCGGCCAGCGCCGGCAGCAGTTCGTCGGCCGTGGTCGGCTCGGCGTCGCCGAAATAAGGGGCGCGGAACAGGCGGGTCGAGCGACCGGTGAAGGCCTCGATCAGCCGCTGTGTGGCGTTGAGCTCGAGATCGATCCCGGTCTCCGGCTCGTCGGCCATGTTCGGGTGGGTGTAGCTGTGGTTGCCGATCTCGTCGCCGTCGGCAACCATGCGCTGAAGCAGGCCGCGGTTGGCAACGCCGTTCTCGCCGACGATGAAGAAGGTCGCGGGAACGTGATAGGCCTCGAGAATCGAGAGGATTTTCGGTGTCCACACCGGGTCCGGCCCATCGTCGAAGGTCAGCGAGACGAGCTTGGGCCGCGCGCCGGTGCGCTGGACGACATAGGGAGTCGGCAGCCGGTCGTAGTTCTCGCCCTGGATCAGATTGGTCTTGGGGTCGAAGTTGACCATGCGATGCCCGGGCTGTGGCACGGCGGCAATCTTGAGGATTTCGCCCTGCCCTTCGACGTCTACGTTGGCATCCTGCGCTATGGCCTCGAGCTTGGGCCGGGCCTGGCCGCCGCGCCAGGCGCCGAGCGCCGGCCAGAAGCCGGGATCCTCGGAGCCCAGACGCCAGATCGCGACATTGCCGACGCCAAGGCGCGAGAGCGTATGCAGCTCATTCCAACTCGCCGCTGCGTCGAGCATCCACACGTCGTGGCGATGGCCATCGTCGTCATATGAGAAGCCGACATTGCCACTGGCGCGGTCGAAGATCGGCGTCTCCTCGCTGTCGCGCGCCGCCTGCCAGGCCTCCTCAACGGTCATGCTGTCGGCATGGCCATCGTGCCAGTCATAGGCATAGTTGCCCATGGCGACGATCGCCTTGCCCGGTGGCAGGCCCTGCAGCGTTGCAATCAGACGGTCGTTGAACCAGGCATCCGACGCGATCGGCCCCGGCTGTCCGCCTTGCCAGTGCTCGTCGTAGGCCATCAGGATCACGCGGTCGGCAACCTTGGCGAGATCGCCTACCGGCCAGATCGGATTGTCGATCGGCGTGGTCACCGAAACGAGCTTGCCCCTGGGCTGGAGCGCCGCGCGCGTCTCGCCGACCAGCCGGACGAGATCGCCCATGCTGTTCGCGGGCAGATTCTCGAAGTCGAACATCACACCAGCGTCGTGCGTGCTGTCGAGATAGTGCGAGATTTCGCCGATCAGCTGCGTCCGCCGCCGCGGATCGCGCATCAGCGCCGCCGTGCCGGTGCCATCCCAGGTGCCGTTGGCGGCGTTCTGCAACACGGGCACGACCAGCGGTCGATGCAGGCTGCTGCCCACCACCCGCCGCAGCGGCGCGTCCTGGGTGGCGGCGAGATGTCCACCTTTGTCGAGCGACAACAGCGTCGGCGCGACCCAGTCGATCTGGTCGATATGGTGCGCCAGCGCGGGCGCGCTCTCATCGGTCCACGAAGTGTAGAAGGCGACGGTCAGCGGCTTGCCGGGATTGCTCGCCACTGGGACTTTCGGCTTGCCGTGGATGATATGCACGAGCTTGTGCTTGAAGCGGCTGACTTGCGTGCGGAACGGCAGCGCCGTCATGCGCTCGAAACCGATCGGCAGCGGCGAAGGCACCGGAACAGATACGACCGTGGAGGCGAAGATCAGACTGGCCGCAAGCGCCGTTACGATGGCAGCAAGCATCCCCCGCCGGACCCATTTGCGGCGGCGGCCCGACTGGTCGTAGAACACGGGACGTGTCAATCGCGAAGCCCATCAGGAGAGGAAGGTTGACGACCCGGCACCAGGGGATGACAGGGCGATTGCCAGAACAGCACCGGATCGTCGAAGCCACTTTTACGCAGTTGGACCCGACGGAGTGGTGGCCGGGAGATTACGATTTGGACATTTGGTCTGTGCCCCTCGACCATAGATGGGGATATCCCCTTCAGGGCGGGTGCGGGACTGTGTGCCAAAGGGCGCATAGTCGGTAAAACAACCAGGGTTTCGGGGCGCGTTCGACAAGGGCAGTGACAACCGTGGGGGTAATCCATCACTGGCCTATTCGCTGGCTGCGCCCCGGTTTGCCGGGCGTCGCGCTGGCGCTTTCAGTACTTGGATCGGCACTTGGAATGTCCTCGGCTCATGCGGCCGAGATCGGTTCCTATTGCTCGAACGGCAGGCAAGCAGGGGCAAACGGCGGCGGCGATGCCAGGCTGGATGCCGCTTCAGCCACCGCGGAACGCGATCTGCTTACCGGACAAGGGCAGACCGGAGCCGCCGATGCCGTCCTCACAACGCTCGGCAAGGTCGCGGCGGAGGAACCTGCGGCAAGCGCCGCTGCACTCTCGCGGTTCTGCCTCGCTGCCGGAGAAGCCGCGCGTTACGCCTCCCAGGGCAGCCCCGAGCAGGCCAAGCGGCTCTTCCTGCAATCCTACAGACTCAGCGGGGCGCAACGCGATGTCGGGGCAATCGCCGCCTACCGCCTGAGCCTGCTGAGTCTGAGCGGATCGAGCACAGGCGTGCGCGGCGCGGCGCGCGGTATGCGCGGCGCGGTGCGCGGTATGCGCCGCGGCCAAAGCGACACCTCGCAACCGTCCACCGGCGCCATCGTGCCGGCAGAAGGCTGCGCGGCGTTCGACGGCGACGATGCGAGCTCGATCACGGGCAGCAACCTGACGATCGCGGCGCTGCGTTGCGCCGCCGACAGCGCCGCAGCGGCGGGCGATCAGGCACTGGCCACCCGAGCACAGGTACGCCTATCGCGCGTTCTCCTCAGTCTCTCGCAGCGGCGCTCGGGCGACGAAGCAGAGCTGCGCGAAATGGCAGCCAATACCGCGCGAGAGGCACTGCAGGCCAGCGAGAGCATCGCGCTCCCCGGCAGCCGCCTCGGCCTGACGGCGGCGGCGTTCGAGGCTGCCCTCGACGCGGGTGTTGAAGCGGCCGGGATCACCACCGAGCGCGACTGGTTGCTGGGCGCCTCCGCCGACAGCGAACCGATCCTGCGGGCGCGCGCCCTCGCCGCCGCGGCGCGCTTCGCCCTGGTCACCGGCCAGCGCGACGATGCCGCGGCCTTGCTGCGCCAGGCGATCCAGACCGAAGCCGCCGCGCCGCCGGTCGATATGCCGCGGCTGTACCTGCTGCTCGCCGAGGCCGAGCCCGCCCGGCGGGCTGCGCATATCCGCGCGGCGTTCCACGCGCTGGGCGCGGTGCGGCCGATCCTGCCGCGGTTCGATCCGATCACCGACGAGAGCAGCTTCACGACCCAGGTCCAACCCGTGTTCGAGGCCCTGGTCGAGCTGATGCTGCCCGACCAGGCCACCACAATGGACGCCGCGACGATCAAGGCCGTGCAGGAAGTGGTCGAGGAGTACCGGCAGGCCGAGATCCAGAGCCTGCTGGGTCGCGACTGCGTACCGACCAGCCTGCCGCTCAAGGAAAGCGAACTGCGCAGCGGTGAGATCCTGCTCTACCCGCTGCTCCTGCCCGACCGGGTCGAGCTCATCTACGCGGTCGGCTCCGACGATGGCACCGCGCGCTATGTGCGCCTGCCGCCCAACACCTCTGCAGACCGGCGCGAAGTGACCACCCTGACGGCGACCATGGTCCGCTCGATCGCCTACGACGGCGACGACGCCTGGGAAGCCGCATCGCGCCGGCTCTACGACATCCTGATCGCGCCGATCGCCGCCAAGCTGAGCCCCGAGACCACGCTGGTGCTGATCCCCGGCCAGGAACTCGGCGCCCTGCCTTTCGCCGCGCTGCGCGACAAGGACGGGCGCTTCCTGATCGAGCGGACCCGGCTGGCCGTGGTGCCCGCGCTCGCCTATTCGCAGCCCGGCGCCGCCCACGGCAGGACCGAACCGACCGTGCTCGCGGCGGGTCTAGGCAAGGAGGTCGATCTGCCCGCCGGCAAGTTCCCGGCGCTCGCCGGCACGCTTTCGGAAGTGCGCGCGATCGCGCTCGAAGGCGTGCCTTCGGGCCACCGCAACATCGTGCTGGAGAACTTCGACCACGCCGCCCTGGTCAAGGCGCTCCAGGGCCGTCGCATCGACATCCTGCACCTCGCGACCCATGCCTCGTTCAACGGCGGCTCGGACCGCTCGTTCATCGTTTCCGACGGCGACATCATCCCGATGGCGGAACTGCGCGGCATGATCGGGCGCAACGCGACGCGCGGCGACCTGCTCGACCTGCTGATCCTCAGCGCCTGCGAGACCGCGGTGGGCGACGACGAGCAGAGCCTCGGCCTCGCCGGCGCGGCGATCCAGGCAGGCGCCAAGAGCGCCATCGCCTCACTCTGGGAAGTCAACGACACCGGCACGGTCGAGCTGATGAAGGCTTTCTACGCCAACTACCGGCGCGGCGACGGCAAGAGCGCCGCGCTGCGCGACGCCCAACTCGCAATGATTGCGCGCGGGGGCGACCTCGCCGATCCGATCGTCTGGGCGAGCTTTACCCTGCTCGGAGGCTGGCGATGAGGTTTCGTCCCGTCCTGCTGGCCACGGCAGCGCTGATCGCCACGCCAGCCATGGCCCAGACCGCGATCGTGCCCGACGCGCCCGGCTCGGGCTACGAGACCGGCACCACCACTTCGCGCGCCGGTGCGGTCACGACGATTGCCGGTGGCACCCAGACTGGTGGCAACCTGTTCCACTCGTTCAGCACTTTCACGCTCGACAGCGGCGAGACGGCGCGATGGACCGCGGGCAATCCCGCCTCGGTGACTGCGGTGATCAACCGGGTCACGGGAGGATCGGTCTCGACGATCAAGGGCACGCTCAGCACCTCGGGCCTGCCCAACGCCAACTTCTTCTTCATCAACCCGGCCGGCATCGTACTCGGCGACGGCTTCCGCCTCGACGTCGCCGGCGCGGCCCATTTCTCGACCGCGCAGGAGCTGCGCTTCGCCGACGGCGCACGCTTCTCTGCCAGCACGGCCAGCGGCTCGAGCTTCACTGTCGCCAACCCGGCCAGCTTCGGATTCCTCGGCGGCCAGGGCAACATCACGCTCGCCGATCCGTCGCGAACGGTGATGCTGAACGGCACGCTGGGCCTGTCTGCGGCGAATCTGACGGCAACCGATTCGACCGTTATCGCCGGTGGCCTGCGCGCGGCCGCTGTCGGCACGGGTGCCACCGAGATCGCACTGGAAAATCCCCTGCCCGCCGGGTTGGCCGGCAATTTCACGGCAACGGATTCAACGCTGCGAACGGTCGCCAATTCCCAGATACGCACCTTCGACATCGCAGCCGACACCCTCTCGCTCCAGAATTCGAAGGTGCAGACCGACGCAGGCCCTACCGTTGCCGGGGCCGACATCGCGCTGACCGCGCGCCAAATCGACGTGCTTGCCGGCAGCCAGGTCCTGGCGATAACCAACACTGCAAGCCGGACCGGCGACGTCCGCATCGCGGCGAATGACATCCGCCTCGACGCCGGCGAAATCCGCACGCGGTCGAACGCTGGTGCAGCGGGCGATGTCGGCGCGGTGACGATCGACGCCGCCACGCTGTCGCTCGCCAACAATTCCTTCATCACCGCGACGACATTTTCGAGCGGCCGGGCCGGCGCGATCATGATCGACGCCGATGCGCTGACGCTGGAAACCAATTCGACCGTTGCCTCGGGCTCGAACGATGACGGCGACGCCGGGCTCGTGCAGATCCGCTCGGACAGCATCACGCTTTCGGGCATGTCGACGATCAACGGCAGCGCCCGCGGCGCCGGGCACGCCGGCGCACTGATGATCGATGCCGGGCTGATCGACGTCTCCGACGGATCGTCGATCAAGTCGGAAGCGAACGGAACGGGCGACGGTGGCAACATCGTCATCAACGCGGACCGACTGCACCTGTCGTCGAGCGGCGCGGTCAATACCAACTCCTCAGGCACCGGCCATGCCGGCCTCATCGCGATCAATGCGGGCACGGTCGATATCGAGCACAGTGGCTTCATCACCTCAGGCGCACTGGGTGACGGTGCCGCCGGCAACATTACCGTCACCGCCGACCGCCTGAACCTGCGCGATGGCGGCGCGATCACTTCCTCCACCGAGGGCGCAGGCAACGCCGGCGACGTGGTGCTGAACCTCGGCATGCTCCACAATGTCGGCGGCCTGATCTCGACTTCCGCACTCTTCGGCTCGACCGGCATGGGCGGCCGCGTCCAGCTGACCGCGAACGAGGCCTTCCTCGGCGTCGGCGCCCGGATCGTCTCGGAGACCGAGGGGCCGGGTCGCGCGGGCGCGATCGAAATGACGATCGCGGGCGCGCTGACAATGGCCCATGGTGGCTTTGTCTCGACAGGCTCGTTCGACAGCGGCCACAGCGGCGACATCTCGATCCGCGCCGGCTCGCTGACCCTGTCGGACGGCGCACGGATCGTCTCCGAAGCCCTCGACGCTGGCGACGCCGGACGAATCGGCGTCGAGGTCGCCGGCCTGGTATCGATGGATGGCGATGCGGTGATCAGCTCAAGCAGCCTGACCGCCAGCACGGGCAATGCCGGCGGCATCAAAATCGAGGCCCAGGCGCTGTCGATAACCAATCGCTCCAATCTGGCTTCGGTATCACAAGGATCGGGCAATGGCGGCGGCGTGACGGTCAGTGCCGACACCGTCTCGCTCGATAGCGAAAGCGCGATCAGCAGCGACAGCGAGGGCGGCGAGGCCGGTGGCATCGGCATCACCGCGTCCACGCTGACTCTGAACGGCCTCGCATTCATCAGTTCGGAGGCGCTCGGCAACGGTGCCGGCGGCGTGGTCAACATTGCCGCGAAGACCGTCAGTCTCTCGCAGGGCGGCGGGATCAGCACCGACACCTTTGGCGACAGTGCCGGCGGCCGGATCGACCTGGCCGCTGACAGCCTTTCGCTGGATACCGACGGCCTCATAGCCTCGCGCACCTATGGCGCGGGCAACGGCGGCGGCATTTTCGTCAAGGCCGGCAAGGTGGCAATAGGCCAGGGCGCGATCACCGCCAGCAGTGTGCCGGGATCGTCGGGAGACGCCGGCCTGGTAAGCGTGACGGCAGGCGACATCGCGATCGGACCGGGCGGCCTGCTTTCCTCCGAAGCCAGCGGCACGGGCAATGCCGGCAGCATCGACATCGCCGCGACCAATCTGCGAATCAACGGCGGCCGCATTCTCGGGACCACCGATCCCGACGCCGGCGACGCTGGCGACATCCGGATCAGGACGGGCCTGCTGTCGGTCACGGGCGGCGGCACGATCAACACCTCGCTCCAATCGCGAGGCCTGCCCGGCTCGATCGGTATCACCGCCGACGACGTGATCCTCGATCGCGGCACGATCAGCGCCGATCTCGGCGCCTTCGCCCTGCCCTCGACCGCACTGCTCGGCATCACCGCGAAGAGCATCACGCTCCGGCCCCGCTCCGCGATCACCGCCGTGTCGCGCAGTGCTTTCGGTGTCGGATCGATCAACCTCAATTCCGATTCGCTCGAGCTCACCGGCCCCGACACGCAGATCTCGACCTCGAACGCCTATGACGCCGGCGGCGCTCCTGCCTCGCCGGGAGCCGGCGCCGCGGGCTCGATCCACATCGCGGCCAACGACATCGCGATCCGCGAAGGCGCGGCCATATCGAGCAATTCGGTCTCGGGCCCGGCGGGCAACATCGACTTCGCCATGCCGGTCGGCACCGGCCTGCTGCGGCTGGAGGGCGTGTCAGCGCCAGGCGTCATCACCACCTCGTCCGGTCCCGGCACCGGCGGCGTGATCACGATCCGCAACCCGCTGGCAGTGATCACCAACGGCGGAACGATCCTCGCCCAGGGTCAGCAGGGCGGCGCTTTCGTCGTCATTGCCTCGCGCTATTTCATCCGCTCGGCCGACCGGCTGAACATCATCCGGGTCGACGGATCGATCAATATCGACGCCAACCTCTACGACGTCAGCGCCGGCCTCAGCAATCCGGGGCTCGCCTTCCTCGATTCGTCGAAAGTGCTCAGCGGCCAATGCGCCGCCGCGCGCGTGAGCGGCGAAACCAGCGAGATCAGCGCCAAGTCCTATGGCCCCTACGTTCCGGCGGGCCTGCCCGAGATCAAGGACCTGACCGCCATTTCCGGCAAGACGACCCCGTGCTGAAGCGCTGGACCTGGCCCGTTCTGGCGGCGGCGCTGGCGCCAGCTTGCGCGCAGGCCGAGGAGGCACAGGCACAATCGGACCCGAGCCGGAACAGCGTTCACGAGCCGCTGCCGCTGCCTGCCTATCCCAACCCAAGTCCCATCGAGGCCCCACCAACAGCGGGAACGCCGGCCGCGCTCCCGAGTCCCGCCTTCGGCCTCGTCGCCCTAGACCAGGTTGATATCGCCGCCGATCCCGCCAGCAGCCCTCCGCTCGCAAGACCTCTGTGGCAACCGGCGGAGGCCACCGACGACGGACTGGCGCTCCGACACGAGCGAGGCCAGCCGCTCGACGCCGACTGGGTGAAATCGCAGTTCGCCGCCAACGGCCAGCTCGGTCATGCCGTGCCTTTCGACCGCATCTGGGCAATGATCCAGTTGATCAACCTGGCCTATGCGCAGAACGGCTATATCAATTCGGGTCTCGTCCTGGCAGAGCCGATCCAGCCGGGCAGCCACGCCCTGTCGCTGCGGCTGGTCTACGGCCGACTGGGCAAGGAAGGCGATCCCGCGTCAAACCTGCGCATCGCCTGGACGCCTTCGCGCCAGGGCCTGAGCAACGGCTTTATCGCTGACCGCATGCCGTCGGCCCGTGCCCGGCCGATAAACATCGGCGATCTGGAACGCGATTTCCGACTGCTGGCCGACAATTCCTTCATCCGCACGATCCGCACCAATCTCGTGCCCGGCACGCAGCCCGGCGAGGCGGCGCTCGACATCGCGGTTACCCCGCAGCCGCGCGAGGACCTCTACGTGACCTACGGCAACAGCCGCTCGCCGAGCGTCGGCGGCGAGCGCGTGGCCGTCGGCGGGTCGCTACGCAGCCTGGCTGTAGCGGGCGACACGCTCGCGCTCGAATATGGCCGCACCAGCGGGCTCGACGACGTAACCGGCTCCTACGAGGTGCCGTTCTTCTCGCCCGACCTGACGCTGCGCCTGCGCGGCGCCTACAACCGCGCGGCCGTGGTCGACACACCGCTGCTACCGCTCGATATCCGCTCGCGCGAGTGGTACGCCGAGGGGAGCATCGACCGAAAGCTGATCAACAGGCCGCTGCTGCCGGGCGCAGAGCCGGGCAAGTGGGCGGCGGCGCAGGACCTAGCCATCGGCCTGACCGGCGTGCACCGCCAGACGCGCAGCTTCCTGCTGGGCCAGCCGTTCTCCTTCACGCCCGGCTCGCAGGCGGGGCGGACCGAATATACCGCCGCGCGGATCACGGCGAACTATTCACGGCGCACCCCCGAGACCGTGCTGGCTGTCTCGGCCAGCGGCAGCCTAGGCCTTGGCGGGACCCAGTCCGACGTGCCAGGCCAGCCCGACGCGGACAGGCATTTCACAGCGGCCTTCGTCCAGGCGAACTATGCGCGGCGGCTCAACAGGCAGCAGCTCGAGCTGCGCCTGCGGCTGGCGGGGCAAGTGGCCGGCGGCACGCTCTATTCGGCCGAGCGGCTGTCGGTCGGCGGCTACGATACGGTGCGCGGCTACCGCGAGAACGTGTTGTTCGCCGACGAAGCGCTGCTCGGATCGGCCGAACTCGCCCTGCCCGTCCGTTTCGCCGGACGATCGGCCAGCGAGGCGCAGGGGCGGCTCGCCACGGTCGTGGTCTCGGCCTTCGCCGACGGCGCCGTGCTCCACAACCGGGGGGACGAGCCAGCCCGTGCCCGCGCATATCGCGAGCGTTGGAGTCATGCTCGACTGGAACCCTGCCGACTGGCTGCGAGCGACCGGCGTCTTCGGGCAGGCGCTCAACACGGTTCCACCGCCGGGCGACCGCGATATCCAGGATCGCGGTTTCGCCTTCCGGCTGGTCTTCCGCCCGCTCGCGCTGCTGCGGCGCTAGCTCAGGCCGCCTGGTCCAGCACCGGCTCCGGCAGTTCCGTCCGGATGCTGGTCCGGCGATCGGTCGCGCGGACGTGCTGGAGGAACTGGTCGACCTGGCCCTTGAGCCGCGCCGCCTGGTCCTGAAGATCGGTCGACGAAGTCAGCACCTGCGACGCGGCCGCCCCGGTCGCCAGCGAGGTCTCGCGGACCTGCTCGATGTTCGAGGTCACGTCGTCCGTGCTCCGCGCGGCGAGGTCGATGCTGCGCGCGAGATCCTGACCGGCGACCGACTGCTGATCGACCGCGGCGGCGATCGAGACTGCCGTCGCCTCAAGCTCGCCGATATCCTCAGCGATCGCGCGCAGGGCGGCGACGCTGCCCATGGTCGATTCCTGGATCTCCTGGATCTGCTGGGCGACTTCGTCGGTCGCCCGGCTGGTCTGAGCGGCGAGTTCCTTGACCTCGGAGGCGACGACCGCGAAGCCGCGACCCGCCTCGCCGCCACGCGCGGCTTCGATCGAGGCGTTGAGCGCCAGCAGGTTGGTCCGCTGGGCGATCGTCGAGATGAGCTTGACGATCTGGCCGACCTGCTCGGCCGAAACCGCGAGTTCGGAGATCGTCGCGTCGGCGTTGTTGGCGGTCATCGTCGCCTTGCGCGCCAGTTCGGCCGAATTGGCCGCCTGCCGGCTGATCTCGCTGATCGACATGGCGAATTCGTCGCTGGCGGCGGCGCCCGCGGTGACCCCGGCCGAAGCCTCGTTCATCGCCGAGGAGACTTCGCCGATCTGGCTGACCGACTGCTCGGCCGCCGCGGCCATCGAGCTGGCAGTCAGCTGAAGCTGGCTCGATGCGGCGGCGACGCCGCTGACCACTTCGCCCACGGTCTGCTCGAAATTGTCGGCGATCTGGAGCAGCTCGCGAGTCTGCCGCGTCTGCATTTCCTCGCGCTCGAGGCGGATTTCCTCCTGCCGCGCGATCTCGGCCTTGGCCGCTTCGGCGGCTTCGGTGCGCATCTTGTCGAGTTTGAGATAGCCCATGCGGAAGATCTCCAGCGATCGCGCCATGTCGCCGATCTCGTTGGCCTCGTCGGTGCCTTCGACGACGAGCTCCTTGTTGCCGTCGGCCAGACTGAGCATGGCCTTGGTCATCTTCACCAGTGGCTCGGTGATTTTCATGCGGACGAAACCGAGAGCCAGCAAGCCGTTGATCGCAGCGATCAACGCGAAGGCGATCGTGACGATCTGGCTCCAGGAGATGAAGCTGTCGCTCGACCGCTGGATCGCGGTAGCGCGGACCGTCAGGCTGTTCTCGATCGTGTTAGCCTCATCGGCGAGCTTGAGGCCCTCGGCCTGGCTCGACCCGGTCGCGGCGCTTGCCGTAAAGCCGGCCAGATTGCGATCGAGGCTATCGAAAGCCTGGTCGAGTTCAGGGTCGGCATCGTCGAGTGCCCGCCGGGCCTTCGCCAGGCTGTCGCCGGCCTGTCCGAGCAGCGCACGAGCTGCGTCCGAGCGCTTGGCATCACCGCTTTCGAGCTGGAGTACGGCCCTGGCGATATTGCCGCCGGCATCGGAGACGAGCTGCGCCGAGGCGTTCAGCCGCGCCAGGTTCTGTGCACGGTACTGGACCTGCGACAGGACCACCCAGCCCGCAGTCGCGATGATCAGCGAAAGTACCAGGAACACGCATATGATCACGCGCATCTTCATCACGATGGACTGGCGGTCGAACCAATTGCGTTTCCGCTGGGCGATCACTTCCGGCATTGCAGAATTCCCCGATTTCGCAGTCTGGCGCTTCGCATCCCGATGCAGAGTCGGGAGCTTAAAGGTGGGCGCTTAAACAAGGCTTAAACCGGCTCAGCCCGCGGCCGTACGGCGGACATCGGCATGGGCCGCATGACGATAGAGGCTGGGCACGCCCCGGTCGGGCGCGATGAGGTCGGTCTGGCCGATCGTCGTCTCGCCGGCGCCCAGGATCATGCAGCCATCGGTCGCCAGCGCCGTGCCCAGCCGCTCGAAAGCGCGGGCGCGGGTGGCGTCGTCGAAATAGAGCAGGACGTTGCGGCACAGGATCAGATCGAAGGTTGTCGATGCGGAGACCGAAGGCGGCAACGGGTCGAGGATGTTGTGCAGTTCGAACCGCACCATCTGGCGCAGCCGGTCCTGCGCGCGCCAGCCCTGCGGGGTCTCGTCGAAGAACTGGACCATCTGCCCCACGGCGAGGCCGCGCTGGATCTGGAACGGCGTGTAGCAGGCGCTGCGCGCGGCATCGACCATCGACTGCGAGACGTCGGTGCCGAGGATGCGGATCGTCCAGCCATGCCAGCGCGCTTCGCGCTCGGCGAAAAGCATGGCCAGCGACAATGCCTCCTGGCCGGTCGAGCAGCCCACCGACCAGATCGACAGCTGCCGCGTGGAGGCACGTCGCTCGGCGAGATCGGGGATCACCTTGTTCGCCAGCAAATCGAACACCGCCCGGTCGCGGAAGAAATAGGTCTCGTTGTTGAGCAGCGCTTCGACCACCTCGCGTGCGAGCGGAGAGTGGCGCGAAAGCCCCAGCTTGGCGACCAGGTGATCGAGGCTGGCGATGCCGTGCTCGCGAAACAGCCCGGACAGCGCCGTGCCGATGCGCCAGCCGCGCGCGGCCGGGAAGTCTTGGCCGGTCTGCGACTTGAGCAGGTCGGCCAGGCAGCGTTGGGCGGCGTCGCTCACCTGCATGCGGCAAGCCCCAAGCGGCTGCCGATGAGCTCGGCCAGTTCGTGCGGCGGAAGCACGGCAGAGGCAAGGCCGGCTTCGACCACGGCGCGGGGCATGCCCCAGACCGCGCAACTCGCTTCGTCCTGCGCGAGGATCGAGCCGCCCGCGGCGACCAAGCGAGCCGCCCCCAGCGCGCCGTCGCGGCCCATGCCGGTCAGCACCACGCCGAGCGCCCCCTCGCCGATCTCTTCGGCCAGCGAAGCGAACATGGGATCGACCGAAGGCAGGCAGCCGCTAGCCACCGGGCTGCGGTCGAGGCGGACGACAAGGCGCCCCGCCTGCTTGCAGACGGTCAGATGGGCATCGCCAGGGGCGATCAGGATCCGGTCGGGCTCCACCGGCGTGCCTTCTTCGGCGAGCACGGTCTCGTAGCCCGAAGCGGCGGTCAGCTGCCGGGCGAAATGCGGCATGAACGCGGCCGGCAGATGCTGTGTCAGCAGGACGGGAATCCCCAGCCGCCGTGGCAGGCCTCCGAACAGGTTTGCCAGGGCATGAACCCCCTCCGGTCGAGGCACCGATCGCCAGAATGGTGGGTGGCGTCCGCGGCAGGCCACGGGCGGCAAGCGTAGGCTTGGCGACGACGCGGACCACCTTCGGCGCATCGACCGCAACCCCTCCGAGGTCGCGGATCTTGCCGAGCAGGACTTCGCGATAGACGCCGTGGAAGCCGCGCCCTTGCGGCTTCGGCAGGGTATCGGTAGCGCCGAGCGAAAGGGCCGCCAGCGTATGCTCGGCCCCGGCGAGCGTCAGCGCGGAGACCACCAGGATGCGCGCGCCCCGCGCCCTTTCGATCAGCTTCGGGAGAGCTTCGAGGCCACCCATTCCCGGCATGTCGAGATCGAGCAGGATCACGTCCACCCGCTCGCCGCGCAGCACTTCGAGCGCGTTCTCGGCAGTGCTGACCGTGGCGACGACTTCCAGATCGTCGGCCGCCTCGACCATGCGCCGGAGCGCCGTGCGCGCCACCAGCGAATCGTCGATGATCATCAGCCGGACGGCTCTGGGAAACCGCGGCGCCGACGATTTTTCTTTTTTGGGCGACCTTATCATTGAGCAGCGTTCAGGCGACGCCGACGAGTTGTAGCTTCATGTGCAGGGTATCGTGGTCGAACGGCTTCATGACATATTCGTCAGCCCCCGCATCCATCGCGGTGCGGATATGCGCGACGTCGTTCTCGGTCGTGCAGAACACCACCTTGGGCTGGTTGGCGTGGCCGCCCTGGCGCAGCAGGCGGATGAATTCGATCCCGGTCATCACCGGCATGTTCCAGTCGAGCAGGATCAGGTCGGGCATGGCCTCTTCGCAGCGTTCGAGCGCTTCGCGGCCGTCGCAGGCCTCGCTGACGGCAAAGCCCAGGGCCTCAAGCGATCGGCGCGAGAATTTGCGGACCACCCGAGAGTCGTCGACGATCAGACAGGTCTTCATTGCAGTCGCTCCCTTTCTCTCATCGAACTAGGCGGAATTTCGTAACCATCGGCTTAAGCGCTCCCTAAGCGGCTCCTACGCAGCTTGTGCCTCCTCGGGTCCGGCGATCAATGCCGCGGGATCGACCAGGAGCAGCGGACCGTCGTCGGTTTCGACCATGCCGTGCGACATGGCGGCCCAGTTGCCCTGGAGGCGGGTGTGCATCGGCGTGGGTTCGGACCGCGCCTCGGTGACATCATGGACGCCCCCCCAGCAACAGGGCATAGGCATGGCCATCGTGGACCACGACCACGGCCTCGGTGCCCGGATCGCGGTTCGCGCACTGTCCCAAGCCGAGCGCGAATTGCGGGTCGATCACGGTCAGCACGCGGCTGCGCAGCGCGGCCAGGCCCGCCACGTGCAGCGGCGCGCAGGGGACCGGGATCAGCACGTCGATCTCGATCACCGACTGCACTTCGAGCGTGCGCATCGCGACCTTCTGGCCGGCGATCGAGACGATCAGGAGCAGGTCGCTCATCGGGCCGTTCTCCGTGCGGCAGGGCGCAAGGCGGCCTGCAGTCCGGCCTGGTCGTAGCGATAGATGCTGCCGTCCTCGCCGGAGCTTTCGCCGGGGTCGGATCGCAGGCGGATGGTCTGCCGCGCGCTGACAGGGGCGGCGGGTTCGCTCTGCAGCGTGATCGCCAGATCGACCTGTCCGTCGTCGGCATCGACCACGCGGTAGCCGGCCGCCTCGACCATGGGCCGGACAAAATTCTGAATCCAGGGGTCGTCGGAAGGCAGCAGGCAGACCGGCGGCGCGTCGCTGGCGCGGGCTACCGCATGGCGTGCGAACAATGCGTAAGGCGCGACCATCAAGGTCGGCAAGCCGTCGATCAGGACGACGCCTTCGGCATCTCCCGAATCGTTGGCCGCCATGAGCCCCGAGTCGACCTCGCGGACTTCGAGCGCCTCCAGGACGGCATAGCCGATCTCGGACTGGCCGTCGGACAGGCGGAAGAGCTGGAGCCCCTCTTCGGGAAGTGCACAGCCATCGACGCCGGCCAGCGGCACGAGCCGGTCGCCAAGCACGACCAGGCTGCGCCCGCCATCGTTCTCCACCGCGTCGAGGCCAACTTCCTCGAGCCGTTCGACGATGGCCATGGGCATGACCTTGCGCTTGCCGTCGAGGCCGATGAACAGCAGCACCGCGGTCTTGCGCTCCGGCGCGGCGGCCTCGCCGGCATCCACGCGCCGCTCGCTCCGCTCCAGCATGTCGAGCTGAAGCCCGGCCTTGCGGGCGAGCCCGGTCACTTCGAGCAGCAGGATCGGATTGCCGTCGTCGCTCAAGGTCGTCCCGGCATAGAGCCCGGTCGCGATGATCGCCGGCGCCACGGGCTTCACCACCAGTTCGCCGTGCCCGTCGAGCCGGTCGACCGCGAGCGCGAAAAGCTCGCCGCCGGTGAGCCGCATTACGATCAGCGTCCAGTCGTCGCTCTCAACGCCACTGGCCAGGCCCAGAAGTTCGGCCAGGACGAGGCAGGGCAAGCGGCGCTCGCGGATTTTCGCCAGCATGGCGCCGTCGAAGCGCGAAATCTCGACATTGCCGTCGCCGGCGTGGACGATCTCCTCGATCGAGGACCGCGGCACGGCGAAGTGCTGATCGCTGATCGTGACGGTCAGTGCCGGAATGATCGTCAGGGTCAGCGGCACACGCAGCGTGATGCGGGTGCCGCGGCCCAAGGTGCTCTCGATCTCGACCGAGCCGCCGACGCGCTCGATATTGGCACGCACCACGTCCATGCCGACGCCACGGCCGGAGATTGCGGTCACGGCTTCTGCCGTCGACAGGCCCGCCGCGAAAATGAGGTCGGTGCGCTCGCGCTTCGACAGGCGCGCAGCTTCGGCCGTGTCGACGATCCCCGCCGCCAGTGCTTTCTCGACCAGCTTGGCATCGTCGATACCTCGCCCGTCATCGACCACGTCGATCAGGATCTGGTTGCCCGACTGGCGCGCCGAAATGGCCAGCAGCCCGGTCTCGCGCTTGCCGGCAGCCAGACGCACGCCGGGCGCTTCGATACCATGGTCGATCGCGTTGCGGATGATGTGGGTCAGCGGATCGCGGATGATCTCGATCATCTCGCGGTCGAGCTCGACGTCACCGCCGGCGATATCGACCAGGGTCTGCTTGCCGAGTTCGCTCGACAGGTCGCGGACCAGCCTCGGCAGGACCGAGAGCAGGCCTTCGAGGCGCTGCATCCGCGTCCGCGTCATCGCGTCGCGGACATCGGCGATGATCGTCGACAGGCGTTCGAAAGGTTCTTCGACCGCCGCGTCCACGCCGCTCTCGCGCAGGCGACGGGCGAGTTCGTTGCGGGCGAGGACCATGTCCGAGACGCCGCTCATTACCTTGTCGAGCAGTTCCACCGGCAGGCGGATCGACCGCTGGGCTGAGGCCGCCTTGGCCTGATGATCGCCTCCTGCGGCGAGCGGCGCCTGAAGTTCTTCCGCGGGCGCTTCGGCCTGGGGCTTGAGCGCTTCGAGCAGAGCGGTCTCGCTATCTGGAAACTCGACCCCGGCCTCTATCGCGTCCGCCATGTCGCCGATCCGGTCGACGATGGCGAGAATGGCATCGACCAGCCGCGAATCGGCCCGCCGCCGGCCTGCGCGCACATCTTCGAGCACATCCTCGGCCGCATGGCTCAGCGCCTGCAGGCGCGGCAGGTCGAGAAAGCCGCAGTTGCCTTTGACCGTGTGGAAGAAGCGGAAGATGGAGTCGAGCCTGGCCCGGTCGCTCGGGTCTTCCTCCCAGGCAACGAGCTCCCCACCCAATGCCTCGAGCATTTCGCGGGTCTCAGCCAGAAAGTCCTCGAGCAGTTCGTCCATTGCCAGCCCCTAAGATGGGCTGACTATGGAGCCGAAGGATTTAACCAAGCGTTAGAGCGGTCGTGGTCGTGGCGAGGCCAGCGCGGATGGCCCCATTTCCATTTCGTCAAGATTTTCGACCTAGCATCAGTTCCTGCGCGAGGGGGTTGCTCCAGTGATCGAAATCGAAGTTCAGAACGAGACGCACCAGACCCAGACGTGCTTGCGGTTCGCCGCAGTGCCGCGGATGGGCGAAGGCATCAGGCTGATGGAGCCCGATGGCTTCTGGGCGTCCTACGACATCATCGACCTCTGGTACCAGAAGGCCGAATTCGGCGACATCTGGATGCCCTACATCCACGTCAAGATGACCGCGTCCGAGCTGGCCGCCAAGGCCAAGAAGGGCGCGAAACCCAGCGCCACCGACCAGCAGCAGATCGTCGATACGGCCAAGAAGGTCGCCGACATCCTGCAGGCCAGCGGTGGCGAAGTGACGCCCGAGCCCGAGGAGATGCACCATTCTTGACGGTCTGATCAAGCGCACCGGCGGTGCGGCGCGGCGTCCTCTGCGCGAAGCCATCAGCGAGGCGGCCAGCGCGCCCAAGCCGGTCGTCCAGCCCCGGCCCCGCCCGGCCGAACCGGCGCGCGAGCGGCACTGCCTGATCGTCGATGATTCGCGGATGATCCGCAAGTTCGCCCGCGGCATCCTCGAAGGCCTGGGCTACAAGGTGGCCGAGGCCGAGAACGGCGAGGAAGCTCTGCAGCGGTGCAAGGCGGCCATGCCCGACCTCATCCTTCTCGACTGGAACATGCCGGTGATGAGCGGCGTCGAATTCGTCTCGGCCCTGCGCCAGGAACAGGCCAGCCTGCGGCCCAAGGTGGTGTTCTGCACCTCGAATGCCGACAGCGACCATATCCGCAAGGGCATCGAAGCCGGCGCCGACGAATATGTCATCAAGCCGTTCGACCAGCCAACCCTGCAGGGCAAGCTGGCGCGCATCGGCGCGGCCTAGCCTACGAGGTCGACCCGCCGAGCGCCTCCACCAGCGCAACGCTCATCCGCATCCGCTCGACCTGGACGGTCAGGAGCGAGCGCTGTGCATCGAGCGCATCGGTCTGGGCCGTGACGACTTCGAGATAGTCCGATGCGCCGTCGCGATAGCGCGTGAAGGCAAGATCGCTCGTGCGCTCTGCCGCCTGGGCCGCGTCGCGCTGATCGACGATCTGGGTGGCGAGGTGGTTCATCGCGGCGACGCCGTCTTCGACCTGGCGGAACGCGCCGAGCACGGTGCCGCGGTAGTCGGCTGCCATTTCATCGTATTCGCCGCGCGAGAGCTTGACCTGCGCGGTGCGCCGGCCGCCATCGAACAGCGAGAGCACCGCCGACAGCGGCCCGAGGCCCCAGAAAGTGTTGGGCGTGGTCAGCAGGCTGCCTTGCGTGGTCTCCCAGCCGCCCGCGAGACCCAGCGTGATGCTGGGGAAGAAGGCGGCGCGCGCCACGCCGATCCGGGCGTTCGCCGCGAACATGCGGCGCTCGGCGGCCGCCACGTCGGGCCGGCGCTGGAGTAGCTCGGAAGGGGCGCCTGCGGGCACTTGCGGCGCATCGAGCGGCTGGACCCGCGCCGGCACCGAAAAGTCCGAGGCGAGCGCGCCGACCAGCGCCGCCAGTTCGTGCTCGGTCGCCGCGCGCTGGTTGGCGACGTCCGAAATCTGCGAACGGGCGTTGCTGAGCGCGGTGCGCGAGCGGTTGACGTCGATGCCCGATGCAATGCCGCCGTCGTGGCGCGTCGCGGTGAGTTGATAGGCGCGGTCGAAGGCTGCGACCGTGCGATTCAGCAGGTCGGCCTGGGCGTCGAGCCCGCGCAGACGGAAATAGGCATCGGCGACCGAGGCCTGCAGACTGAGCCGAGCCGAAGCGAGGTCGGCCGCGCTCGCCTGGGCATCGGCGCGCGATGCCTTCACGCCGTTGCGGATGCGACCCCAGAGGTCGAGCTCGTAGTCGAGCGTGCCGCCGATACTGAAATCGTTGTAGGTCTGCGGCGTGCCGTTCCCGAGCGGGCGGTTGCCCGACAGCCGTTGACGACCGGCATCGCCCTCGACACCGACTTGCGGGAAGAGATCCGCCGCATCGACACGCGCAGAGGCGCGGGCCTGGTCATAACGCGCCAGCGCCGCGGCCAGCGTCGGGCTGGCCGCCTCGGCGCGGGTCTCGAGATCGTCGAGCACCGGATCGCCGAAGGCCTTCCACCAGGCGCCGCGCGGCAGGCCGTCCATCGGTTCGGCCGCGGTCCAACCGGCGACTTCCTTGTAGGCGGAGGGGACGGCGGTCTTCGGCGGCTGGTAGTCCGGCGCCATCGAGCAGCCGGCAAGCAGAACGGGTATCAGCGCCGCCAGTGGCTTATTTCGCATTCGCCGCTCCCTTGGCGGCCGCGCGCTGCACTTTCACCTGGTCGCCGCTGCGGATCGAGTCGGGCGGGGAATCGATCACGCGGTCGGCCCCGGTGATGCCCGAGACCACGACGGTGCTGCCCTCGTCCCGAACGATCGCAACGGGCTTGACGGTAACGTGATTGTCGGCGCCGACCACCACCGCGGCAGGCCCGTTGTTGCTGTAGAGGATCGCGCTGCCTGGCAGGGTGACGCCGGTCCCCTTGGGGCCGCCACCGGCGAAGCTGACCTGCGCGAAGGCGCCCGGCTTCAGCGCGCCGTCGGGATTGGCCGCCTGGAGCTCGACGAGGACAGCGCCCGACTGCGCATCGACCGCCTGGGCGCTGCGCGTCATCGTCGCGTCGAATGTGCGGCCGGGAAACTCGGGCAGCGTCAGCTTCGCGGCCTGGCCGGGATGGACGCTGGCCGAATAGCCCTGCGGCACGCGGACGTAGATGCGCATGCGCGTGACGTCGGAAACCGTGAACAGCGGCTGCGAGGCGGCCGTGCCCGAAACCACGAGCGCGCCGATCTGCGCCGAACGGCTGGTGACGACGCCCGCGAAAGGCGCGGACAGGCGGGTGAAGCCCTGCAGCGCCTGGAGCCGGCGGACGTTGGCCAGCGAGGCGTTGGACAGCGCCGACTTGGCAGCGAGATCGCCCGACTTCTCGTCGGCTTCCTGCTTCGAGACCGCATCCTTGGCGAGCATCGCGCTCCAGCGCCGCTCGGTCGAGGCGGCCAGGCGCTGGTTGGCGATCGCGGTCTGGTAGTCGGCGCGCGCCTGGGCGAGCTGCTGGTCGACCTCGGGCGCGTCGAGCACGGCGAGGGTCTGGCCGGCCGCGACATGATCGCCGATGTCGACTAGCCAGCGCCGGACATAGCCGTTGGTCCGCGCATAGATCGGCGCGGAGTTGTAGGCCTGGACATTGCCCGGAAGCACGAGGGTGCCGCCGTCCCCGTCCGCAGTTGGGGACAGGACGGACACCGTGGGGACGGCGGCCTGCGCGGAGGTCGCGCGCAGTTGGTTGACCGAATGCGCCCGCATCGCGGCACCGCCGGCGACGACGAGCAAAGCTACGGCAGCGACGCCGATGCCGATGCGCTTGAGCTTGCGGCTGTCCGGGCCAGGCCCGGCGTAGATGTCGTAGGACTCTTCGGGAGGCGAGATGTCATGCATGGCTGGGCTGCAGTTCCGAGGGGCTCGCCGCGGCGCGGGGGCGCCGGTGGGCGAGGCTGAAGACGGTGGGGACGAAGAACAGCGTGGCGATCGTCGCGAAGATCAGTCCGCCGATCACGGCGCGGCCGAGCGGCGCGTTCTGCTCGCCGCCCTCGCCCAGTCCGAGCGCCATCGGCAGCATGCCGATGACCATGGCCAGTGCAGTCATCAGCACCGGGCGGAAGCGGACGCGGCCGGCCTCGATCGCGGCCTGCAAGGCGTCGCCGTGCAGCGCCAGCTGCTCGCGTGCGAAGCTGACCACGAGGATCGAGTTCGCCGTGGCGACGCCCATGCACATGATCGCGCCGGTTAGCGCGGGCACCGACAAGGTCGTGCCCGTGGCGAACAGCATCCAGACGATTCCCGCGAGCGCCGCCGGCAGCGCCGTGATGATGACGAAGGGATCGACCCACGACTGGAAGTTGACGACGATCAGCAGGTAGATGAACAGCACCGCCGCGGCGAGGCCGAAGCCGAGCCCCGAAAAGGCGGTGTTCATCGTCGCATACTGGCCGCGGATGGTGATCGTCGCGCCTTTGGGCTCATGCGCCTTCATCGCCTTGATCACCTCCTGCACCTCGCCGGCGACCGCACCGAGATCGCGGCCTTGCGTCGTCGCATAAACGTCGATCACCGGCGCGAGATTGTAGTGGCTGACCACGGGCACCGTGCTCGACCGTTCGATCGTCGCGAGGCCGCCCAGCGGCTGCACCGGCCCGCCCGATGCGCCCGCGACCGGCACGTTGGCAAGATCGCTCATCGAGCCGACGAGATACTCTGGCGCCTGAGCGACCACCGGATAGGAGACGCCGCTCTTGGGATCGACGAAATAGACCGGCGCGGTCTGGGCCGAGCCCGCCAGCGCGTTGGACAGGTTATTGGTCACGTCGCGCTCGGTGATGCCGTACTGGCCGATGCGCGAACGGTCGACATCGACGTCGAGCTGCGGCGCGCGCGCCGGCTGCTGGATGCGCGCGTCGGCGATGCCGGGAATGCGGCTGATCCGCGCCAGCAGCTCCTGCGCATAGGCGCGCGCCGCGACCGGGTCCTTGGCGGCGATCTGCACGTCGATCGGTGCAGGCGCGCCGAAGTTCAGGATCTGGCTGGTGATGTCGGCGGGCAGGAAGGCGAAGGTCGTGCCGGCGAAGCGCTTGGGCAGTTCCTCACGCAGCTTGGCGACGACCTTTTCGGTGGGATCGTGGCCTTCGCTCAGCTTGATCATCACGTCGCCGTCCTGCGGGCCGATCGTGCCGCTGTTGTTGTAAACGGTGTTGATGCCGCTGTTGGGCAGGCCAATGTTGTCGGTGATCGAGGCCACCTGCCCTGCCGGGGCGATCTCGCGGACGGCGCGGTCGATACGCTCGAAGCGGGCGGAGACATCCTCGACCCGGGCGCCGATCGGCACGCGGACGTGCATGGCGATCTGGCCGGAATCGACGGTCGGAAAGAAATTGCTGCCCAGCATCGGCATCAGCCCGAACGACAGCAGGATCACGGCCATGAAGCCGAGCAGGAAAGGCTTGCGGTTGCTCAGCGCGCGCTGGAGCAGGCCGAGGTAGCCGTCGCGGATACCCTCGAAGCGACGCTCGAAGCCGCGCTGGAACCGGACCAGCGGATTGCGCGACTGCGACGCCCCGGCGAGGTGCTCGTCCTCACCAGGCTTGTGCGGTTCCAGCAGGTACATCGCCAAGGTCGGCACGAGCGTGCGCGACAGGATGAACGAGGCGATCATCGCGAAGATCACCGAAAGCGCCATCGGCACGAATAGATAGCCCGCCACGCCCGGCAGGAAGAACATCGGCACGAAGACGATGCAGATGCAGAGCAGCGAGACGAAGGCCGGGGTGACGATCTGCGCAGCGCCGTCGAGAATGGCCTCGATCACGCCTTTGCCCTGCTCGAGATGCCAGTTGATGTTCTCGATCGTCACCGTCGCATCGTCGACGAGGATGCCGACCGCGAGCGCGAGGCCGCCGAGCGTCATGACGTTGAGCGTCTGCCCGAAGAGTGCCAGCGCGCCGAGAGCGGACAGGATGGCGAGCGGGATCGACAGCGCGATGATCGCGGTCGAGCGCCAGGAGCCGAGAAACAGCAGGATCATCAGCGAGGTCAGCGCCGCGGCGATCAGGCCTTCCTTGGCCACGCCCGCGACCGCCGCCCGCACGAACAGCGACTGGTCGCCGATCGGGATGACCTTCAGCGTCGGCGGCAGGGTCGCGGCGATCTTCGGCAGCGCGTCCTTGACGCCGTTGACGATCGCCAAGGTCGAGGTCGTGCCGCTCTTGAGCACGGTCAGCAGGACCGAGCGGCTGCCGTCCACGTGGACGACGTTGGTCTGCGGGCTGCTGCCGTCGCGGACATGGGCGACATCGCGCATGTAGATCGTCGCGCCGCCGACGACCTTGACCGGCAGGTCGTTGAGCCCTTCGACCGTGGCCGGCGCATTGTTCAGCCGGACGCTGTATTGCGTCGGCCCGATCTTGACGAAGCCGGCGGGATTGATCTGGTTCTGTGCGGCGATGGCATTGCCGATGTCCTGCGGCGTCAGCCCCTTCGACTGCAGCGCCAGCGGATTGAGATCAACCTGGATCTGCCGCTGCTTGCCGCCCGAGGGATAGGGCATGGCCAGGCCCGGAATGGTGACCAGCTGCGGCCGGATCTGGTTCTGCCCGAGATCGAACAGCTGCTGCTCGGACAGTCCCGTGCCCGACAGCGCGAGCTGCACGATCGGCACGGTCGAGGCGTTGTAGTTGATGATCAGCGGCGGCGTCGCGCCGGGCGGCAGGTTGCGCAGGATCGTCTGCGAGATCGAAGTAACCTGCGCCGTCGCCAGGCGGACGTCCGCGTCGGGCTGGAAGTAGATCTTGACGATGCCGATGCCGGGCAGCGACTGGCTCTCGATATGGTCGATGTCATTGACCGTCGTCGTCAGCGTGCGTTCGTACTGGCTGATGATGCGGTTCGACATGTCCTCGGGCGGAAGGCCCGTGTACTGGAAGGCCACCGCCACCACCGGGATGCGGATGTTCGGGAAGATGTCGATCGGCGTGCGCAGCGCCGCGAGGATACCGAGGATCGCGATCAGGATCGCCATCACGATGAACGTGAGCGGCCGACTCAGGGCAATCTTGACGATATCGATCAATTCGCGACTCCCGCAGATCCGCCGGCCGTGGCCGCCGAATTTGTAACGCTCGCCTCTCCACAGCGAAGGTTCCGTGAGCGGGCAGACATTGCTGCCCGGCCAAGGTGTCAGGACCGGATCCGCCTCTAATCACGGCATATGACGGGGCGGCGATCCGTTGCGAAACGCCACCCTTTCACCGCCCATGCGCCGCGGGTTGTGTTGTGTCCAATATCCAATATGGCATGATTGATACGTTTGGAGACATGATCTGATGGACCTGCGCCATCTGCGCTATTTCGTCTACGTCGCCGAAGAGATGCATTTCGGGCGCGCGGCGCAGCGCCTCGGCATCTCCCAGCCGCCGCTGAGCCAGCAGATCCGCGCGCTCGAGGAGGAACTCGGCGTCCAGCTGTTCGAGCGCACCAGCCGGCGGGTGAGCCTCACCGCGGCGGGCCAAGCCCTGCTGCCGCAGGCACGCGAAGCCCTCGCCCAGATGGAACGGGCCGCGGAGGCCGCGCGGCAGGCCCATCGCGGCGAGATCGGGCGGCTGGGCCTGGGCTTCACCGCCTCGGCGCCTTTCGTCCCGCGCGTCGCCGACGCGCTCTACGCGTTCCGCCAGTCGCATCCGCAGGTCGAGTTGGCACTGCAGGAGCTGGGCCGCGACGAGCAGATCACGCGGGTCGAGCATGACGAACTCGACATCGGCATCATCCGCGCCTTCGAGCCGCCACTGCTTCCGGCGGGGATGGGCGCCGAATGCCTGATCGAGGAGGAAATGCTGCTCGCCGTTCGCCAGGATCACCCGCTCGCCCGACGCAACGCCGATCCCGCGATCGCCGATCTCGCGGGGGTTCCGCTTGTGCTCTACGGAACGGCCAACGGCGCGGGCTTCAACGAGCACTTCTTCGCGCTCTGCGAGCAGGCCGGCTTCCGCCCCAGCGTCGCGCTGGAGGTCACCAGCTTCGCCACCTTGCTCGGCCTCGTCGCCGCGGGCTTCGGCCCGACGATCCTGGCGCGGTCGCTCTCGCGGCTGCACGTCGACAACCTCGTGCTGCGCGACTTGGCCGATCCCGTGACCAGCCGGCTCTGGATGATCCACAAGCACAAGCTCTCGCCCATCGCCACAGCTTTCAAGGATACGATAACGCGACTCAGCGGCGGCGCCGAAAGTACCGCCTGAAAAATAATTCCCGGTCCGGGGAATAAAGCGCAGGCCCCCGCAGTCTTTCCGTCAATTCCATCAGGAAAGGCGGGAAATGACCAGCAATCGCAATACCCTCGACCGGCGCGGCGCCTTGCAGTGCCTCGGCTGGGCCGGCACCGGCGCCCTCTTCGCGCTGAGCGGCGGCGTCGCCAGCGCAAAGATGCTCGATCATGCTATCGGCAGCACGGCACCGGGCAAACCGACCGGCGCCAGGCCCTTCACATTCGTGCAGATCAGCGACACGCATATCGGCTTTTCCAAGCCGGCCAATCCCGATCCGATCGCAACGCTGCGGGAGTCGATCGCCAAGATCAAGGCACTCCCTCAGGCGCCCGACCTCGTCGTCCATACCGGCGACGTCACCCACCTCGCCACGCCCGAGCAGTTCGACAAGGCACAGCAGCTGCTGGCCGAGCTCGGCCTGCCGGTCCATGTGATCCCGGGGGAGCACGATCTGGTCGACGGCAACGATCCGCGCCCGTTTCTCCAGCGTTTCGGCAAAGACAGCCGCGGCAACGGCTGGTCGAGCTTCGATGCGGCCGGCGTGCACTTCGTCTCGCTGGTCAACGTCGTCCAGCTCGGCGACATGGGCATGGGAACGCTGGGGGCCGATCAACTCGCCTGGCTCAGCGCCGATCTCGCCGGCGTCTCCAGCTCGACGCCGATCGTGGTCCTGTCGCATTTCCCGCTCTGGGCACTCTACCCCGAATGGGGCTGGGGGACGCAGGACGCGACGGCGGCAATGAAGCTGCTCGCCCGCTTCGGCTCGGTCACCGCACTCAACGGCCACATCCATCAGATCCAGCGCAAAGTGGAAGGCCATGTGTCGTTCCACTCGGCGCGGTCCACCGCCTACCCCCAGCCGGCGCCCGGCGTCGGTGCAGGCCCGGGACCGCTGGTGCTGCCCCCAGAGCAGCTGCGCTCGGCGATCGGCGTGTCGACTTTGACCTTGAACCAAACCGACACGCCGATCGCCATCACCGACGCCGTCCTAGCCTGACTTACGGAAATCCAGCATCATGAACATCATTGCAATCGTCAGCCGGTCGGTAGCGGCCGGTGCGGTGACCGTCGCGCTCTGGACCGCTCTCGCCGGTCCCGGGCACGCGGCCAGCATTCCAGCTCCCGCGGGGCCGCACGGCAACCCCGCGAACGGCGCGCGGCTATACCAGAGCTGCATGGGTTGCCACTCGCTCGATGATAACGACGTCGGCCCGAAGCACCGCGGCGTGGTCGGGCGCAAGGCAGGGATCGTGCCCGGCTATGCCTATTCGGCCGCGCTGAAAAAGTCGGGCATCACCTGGACTCCGTCCCAGCTCGATCGCTGGCTGTCGGGTCCGCAGGCGATGGTGCCGGGCGCCAAGATGTATTTCTCGGTTGCCAATCCACAGAATCGCGCGGACATCATCGCCTATCTCGCGCAGCAGAAATGATCTTCCGATGAAGGCTCGCCCGTGATCTCTCCCCGCCGCTTTGCCATGCCCCGGCTGGCGTTCGGCCGCACCCGTAGTGATGCGGGCGCGGCCGAAGCGGCGGGCGACCGTTTCCGCCGTCTGATCCTGCCGCACCTCGACGCGGCCTATGGCTATGCCCGCTACCTGACACGCGATGCCGCTGTGGCCGAAGACGTCGTGCAGGAGGCCTTTCTTCGCGCCCTTCGCGCGATCGACGGCTGCCGCGACAACGAAAAGTCCTGGCTGCTCGCCATCGTGCGCAACTGCCATCACGACCTGGCGCGCAAGAACGGGCGCTATCGCAGCGCCGACGAGATCGATGCCGAGCCGGTGGACGAGGAGACGCCGCTGACCCAGCTCGAGCGCGCGAGCGACATCGAACAGGTGCGCGGCACGATAGAAGCGTTGCCCGAGCCCTTCCGCGAAGCCCTGGTTTTGCGTGAGCTCGAGGAAATGTCCTACCGCGACATCGCCGCAGTCAGCGGCGCGCCGATCGGCACGGTGATGTCGCGCCTCGCCCGCGGCCGCCAGATGCTGGCCGCAATGCTGATCGGAGATGAAGACGCGGACCAGACCGACAAGGGAGCAATCAGTCGATGAGCGGGTGTGGCGACAGGGAAATGGCGATGCACGCCCTGCTCGACGACGAGCTCGATGCGCTGGGCACGGTCGCGCTCGAAGAGCACATGCGCGGCTGTGTGTCCTGCCGCAAAGCGTTCGACCGGCTCGAACGGTTGCGCGGGGTGCTGAGCGAACCGGAGCTGCGCCATCGCGCACCCGATGCGCTACGCGAGCGCATCATGGCGACGCTACCGCAGCAACGTGCGCCTGCCGCCACGCGAGCGCCTAGCTGGCGCGCCTGGTCGGGCGGTGCAGTGGGCGGCGCGATCGCGGCCAGCCTGGCCCTGCTGGTAGGCATGCCGCAGATCAGCGAGCCGGGCATCGCGGACCAGCTGGTCGACGGCCACATCCGCTCGCTGCAGAGCGCCCATCTGATCGATGTCGCCACCTCGGACCGCCACGTCGTCAAGCCGTGGTTCAACGGCCGCATCGACTTCGCCCCGCAGGTCGTCGACCTGAAGCCCCAGGGCTTCCCGCTGGTCGGCGGGCGGCTCGACGTGATCGACCAGAAGACGGTCGCGGTGCTCGTCTATCGCCGGCGCCTGCACAGCATCAACCTGTTCGTCCGGCCGGCTCCTGCCGTAGCCTCGCCATTCGTCCGCAGCTTGCGGCAGGACAGCTACAATCTGGTGCGCTGGACCTCGGGTGGGCTCGAATTCTGGGCCGTTTCCGATCTCGGTTCCGACGAGCTCCAGCAGTTCCAGCAGGCTTTCGTCCGCGCCGACAAGATGTGAGGGTTTCCCCTCTCTGGAAATCCGCGGTCGTCACCACCATTTAGGGACTATGACGGACCTCATCATCGGACTTTGCATCGGTGTTGCCTGCGCGATCGTGCTGGGGGTCATGTGGCGCGCGGCGGAAAAGCTCCGCCGCGAGCTGCGATCCGGCGACGAAACTACGGAAGACAAGCGCACGCTCGGCCGCCAAGGTCCGAAAGACCTGTCACACTAGGAGCGCCGCTCCTTTCAGCCTGCAGCGCGCTTCCATGTCTCCAGGGCGTCGAGCAGCCCGGCCGCTTCTGCTGGAGCCAGACCGCCCGTAACGTCGCGGCCGTTCCTGTCCTTGAAACGCAGGCGCCACGGCGTCTGCTGACCTGCGCGATAGGCCGCGGCGATCTCGCGGATCGTGCGATCCGATAGCTCGAAGCCCACTTTCATGAACTGGTTGCAACTGCCGATCCCATCGGTCGGCGGGCACTGGTCGAGCCAGTTCTCGACCGCCATGACCTGCGACTGATCGAGCGCGCCGCCCGCCAGATACTGCACGGATTCGAGATTCCGCTGCTGGCCCACATAGCTGAGCTGATGCCAGACCTGCCACGAAACCTGGCCCGTTGCGCGGTCGACCAGCGCGCGCAGATGCACATCGTTTGCTTGGGCGCCCTTGATCGGGCGCCCGCGCGTGTAACCGTCCTGGGTCGAGAGCACGATCGCCGGTTCGAGGGGGTCGTCGACGATCCGCACCTTGCTGGCGAAGTCGGCCGGCGAAAGCTGCGCCAGGCCGGCGGGCAGCCGTTCGTAGGCCTGGGCCGGCACTACGACGATTATCGGGAGGAGTGCCGCCAGAAAGGCCAGTTTCGTTTTTCCGATCATGTGTCTGTTCTAGCGCGGCGAGATTGCCCGGGACGGTCCTCCGCGTAACAAAACATTGCCGCCTGGCAGCGAATGCCGGGGCGCCGCACGCGGCGCCCCGGTCGCGGATCAGAACGCCGCGGTCAGCGAGAACACCACCGTCGAGCCGGCGATCGACGAACCGTCCTTGGTCGAGGAAAAGTTCGGCTGGAGATAGGCCGACTTGGCGGCGGTGATGTTCGTATCGATGTAGCTCGCGCCCAGGGTCAGCGGCCCGACGGCAGCATCGGCACCGAGCGACCAGTCCCAATACTTGCCGGTCGGCGTGACGCTGGTGCCGTTCGGCCCCAACCCCGGGTTGCCGTTGGAATGGCCGAGATGGGCCTTCAAGGTGAGCGGTGTGCCGGTCACACCAAGGCTGGCGTCGCCCCACAGATAGAGGTTGTCCTCGCTCTGCCCGCGGCTTTGCGGCGTGTTCGAGAAGTTGCCGAGCGCCTTCTGCTTGGGCGCATAGGCCACGCCCGCCAGCAGGCTGGCCGGACCGACGGTACCGCTGATCTTGACATAGGGCTCGGCGAAATCGGTGAGGTCCGCGCCGCCCGGATACATGTACCAGGTCAGCCCGACGTCCACCTTCACACCGCCGAATTCCTTGGCGATGCCGCCGTAGAGATCGAGTTCCGTGTTGGATCCGCCGAACGTGCCCCAGCCGGCAAGATTGGAGCCCCAGGCGCCGACATAGAGCCCCGATTCATGCGTAACGGAGACACCGGCCTGAACCGCCATCGCCTTGTTCGACTGCGACACGCCGCGGAAGCGGTAGTCGCTGAGCAGGGCGGCGCTGCCGGCAATTTCGAATTCGCCCGGAGGCGCTTCCTGAGCAAGCGCGGCACCAGCAAACACGGGGCAGGCGGACGCCAGGATGGCGGCAGCAATCAACTTCTTCATGGAACATTCCCTCATTGTTTTGAGAACGTTCCTCCTGCGCTCCGATGCCAGGTCGCTTCTTCAGCCGGGGGGTTAAGCCGGTATCATGGACCCGTGCATCGGAACGCCCCGATGTAACCCGGCAGTGCTGCTCGAAATTTTCCAGTCTGTGTCAAATTGTTGCCGGCCGCTTCGGGCATGCCACCGCCGCCAACCGCTGTAATTCTTTGTTACAATCCGGTGTGCGGCGAGCAACGCAAGGCTGGTAGTCGGACACGGTCCAACATGATCGCCAACACGACCAGTTGCCCGATCCTAGCCGGAGTCCTCCCCATGAAAATCGCTTCGCTGCTCGCCGCCTCCTGTGCTTTCCTTGCCGTTCCCGCGGCCGCAGGTGTCGTTCACCAGACTTCGCTGTCGCACGACGGCGGCACGCTCTCGGTCCGCTATGAGCCGGTGACCAAGACCGAGCTGCGCCAGTCCGGCCTCGGCCCGCGCGCCCAGGCTGCCTGCCTCTGGACCGCCGAAGTTTCGGTCGAGCGCAAGCTGCTCGACGCCTCGGGCCGTCCGATCGAGGCGCTAACCCGCGTGGTCGGCGAGCCCAAGGTCGCCGAAGGCCTGCAGCCCGGCCTTTGCGCCCATGTCACCCCGCGCCAGGTCTCGATGTTCCGCGGCAATACAGCGAAGATGCAGGCCCTGCTCGCCCGTGCCGCCGAGAGCGACAGGCATGCGCTCCACACCGAGCTGGCCAGCCTCGGATCGCTGGGTCGCGGCGCCTCGCGCTGAGAGCTTGGCACCTTGGCGAACGATCTCATCGGCCTAGGCCGACGGGGTCGGTCGCCTGTCTGGCGCAATGAACAGGCCGTGACGACACGGGGTGGTCGTGCCGGCGGATATCCCTATATGATGGCCCGATGGGACGGCTGACCCGGTCCGCCGCGCAGCCGAAGGAATCGATGAACTTCCAGGACATAACCACTGGCGCACCGGCGCTTCAGCAATCGATCCTCATCGTCGAGGACGATCCTGCGCTGCGCGTGCTGCTGGGCCGCCGCCTACAGGAAAACGGCTTCAAGACCCTGTCGGCGCAGTCCGCACCCGAGGCCTGGCGCATGCTGGACAGCGTTCCGGTGGACCTCGTGCTTCTCGACATCATGTTGCCCGGCACCAGCGGCCTCGACATCTGCCGCGCGATCCGGCGCGACTCCATGGTTCCGATCATCATCCTGAGCGCCCGCGCCGACGAGACCGACCGGGTGTTGGGGCTCGAACTCGGCGCCGACGACTATGTGCCCAAGCCGTTCAGCACCAAGGAGCTGATCGCGCGCATCCGCGCGGTTCTGCGCCGCCGCCAGCCCGACTGGCTGCAGCCGCAGGAGGCGCGCGGACTGTTGCGGTTCGCCGGCTGGACGCTCGATATCCGCAAGCACGAACTGACCTCGCCGCAGGATGTCCGCGTCGAGCTCTCGGGCGCCGAATATGGCCTGCTGGTTGTCCTGCTCGACAATTCGCAGCGCGTGATCGGCCGCGAGCGGCTGCTCGAACTGTCGCGCACGCGGCTGGGCGATGCCTCCGACCGCAGCGTCGACGTCCTCATCAGCCGGCTGCGTCGCAAGCTGGCGCAGGACGAGGACAGCACCGGGCTGATCCGCACCATGCGCGGCACCGGCTACATGTTTACCGCGACCGTGGAACGCATTTGATCCGGAGCCGCGTTTGACCCGGGGGCATATCTGGCCCGACGGCCTGATCGGCCGGGTCATGCTGGTATTGCTCGGCGCGATCCTGCTCGAGTTTCTCGGCAGCGCGCTGCTCTACCAGTATTTCGACACCTCGAAATCGCGCGAGGAAAGCGCGCGCAATCTCGCCGAACAGCTCGTCGTCGCCGACCAGGTGCTTTCGGGCGCCAGTCCGGCCCGGCGGCACGCGCTGGAAAGCCAGCTCTCGTCGGACCACGTCCGGATCGTCTGGCGCACGGTGCCGACGGCCGACCAGACTTCGCGCAAGGAATCGCTGCGCGAAGTGCGCGACATCATGATCGACTGGGAAGGCAATCTCGCCAGGCGCGACATCCACCTCGCCTACGATCACAACGAACAGCGGATCGTCGGATCGATCGCGTTGGCCGACGGTAGCCACGTCCAGTTCGTCACCGACATGCGCAGCCATCTGGAGAGCTTCTATCTCTCGGCATTCTCGATCGGCACGCTGCTGATCGGCGTGTTCCTCGCCGCCGCGCTCGTCATCCGGGCGCTGGGATCGCCGCTGCGCAATCTCGCCACGGCGGCCGATGCCGCGGGTCACGGCGAGCCCGTGCTGCTGACCGAACGCGGCCCCCCGACCTGCGCGCCCTGGCCCGCGCCTTCAACGCGATGCAACTCCGCGTCACCGGCCTGATCGACAGCCGCACGCGCGCGCTGGCGGCGATGAGCCACGATCTGCGCACGCCGCTGTCGCGGCTTCGCTTGCGTTCGGAACAGATCGACGACGACATGCTCCAGGCCGCGATCAGCAAGGACATTCACGAGATGGAGCGCATGCTCGATTCCGTGCTCGCCTATCTAGCCGGCGTCGCCGATGACGAGGAACCGCGGCCGATCGATCTCGCGGCGCTGGCCATGACCGTGGTCGACGATGCCGCCGATCTCGGCCAGCCGGTGGACTATGCCGGACCGGATTCGCTGCATGCCAGGCTCCGCTCGCTGCGGATCAAGCGTGCGCTCGGCAACCTGATCGACAATGCGCTCAACTATGGCGAAGGCGCCCATGTCCGGCTCGGCACCTCCGACGTGGGCATCCACCTGATCGTCGAGGACGACGGCCCGGGCATTCCCGCCGAGGAACTGCCGACTGCAGTCGAACCATTCCGCCGGCTCGATTCCGCACGGCCGCGCAATACCGCAGGGATGGGCCTCGGCCTCTCGATCGTCACCGACATCATGCAGCGCGAAGGCGGCGAACTGCGTCTACGCAATCGCCAACCGCACGGGCTGACCGCCGAGCTGTTCTTTCCGCTCGTGCAACAAAATCCTTCGTAACAATTTGAAATAGTTCAGCGGCACCGCAGCAAAACGCGGTCCCTATCCTTCAGGACCATCATGCTCCTGCTCCGCCCGCAGCTCGGGCAACAGGGCGTAGATCTTCCTGAAAGGATGAACGTGGACAATATCCTCGATCGCGCAGGCCGCTTCCGCGGCGAAATCTTCGAGCCGGAGAGCGTGCTCTACAAGCGGCTCGTCTCCGACGGTCAGAGCCCGAAAGCCCTGATGATCTCCTGCGCGGATTCGCGCGTGGTGCCCGAACACATCACCCAGGCCGGGCCGGGCGAACTGTTCGTCTGCCGCAATGCCGGCAACATCGTACCGCCCTTCGCCACCCAGAATGGCGGCGTTTCCTCGACCGTGGAATATGCCGTCGTCGTGCTCAAGGTCCGCGACATCGTCGTCTGCGGCCATTCGGACTGCGGCGCGATGAAGGCCTTCCTCAACCCGGAATCGCTGGCCGCCGTCCCCAACGTGGCGGCCTGGTTGCGGCACGCCCATGCCGCCGAATGCGCGGTGAACGCCGCCTATCCGCATCTCGAGGACAAGGACAAAGCCCACGCACTGGCGATGGAAAACGTGATCGTCCAAATCCAGCACCTGCGCACGCATCCTTCGGTGGCGGCGGCGATGGCGCGCGGCGATCTGACGCTGCACGGCTGGTTCTTCGAGATCGAGAGCGGCGAGATCTACGCGCTCGACGGTCAGTCCGGCACCTTCGCGGTGGTCGACGGCGACAAACCGCTGCCCGTCGCCGTCGCGCCGCGTGAGGCGAAGCCGCAACTCCGTTGGGCCAACGCCCGATGAGCTCGGCCGTGGAGAAAACCCCCGCCGCGCTCCCGGGCTGGCTTCCCGCCAGCCTGGGCCGCGATTTCATCGCCTCGCTCGTCGTCTTCCTCGTCGCACTGCCGCTCTGCATGGGCATCGCGGTCGCGTCGGGGATGCCGCCCGAAGCCGGTCTCATCACCGGCATCATCGGCGGTATCGTCGTCGGGCTGCTGGCCGGTTCCCCCCTTCAGGTCAGCGGTCCGGCGGCGGGCCTTGCCGTACTCGTCTTCGAGATCGTGCAGGAACAGGGCGTCGCCGCGCTCGGCCTGATCATCCTGCTCGCGGGTATATTGCAGATCGTCGCCGGCGCGCTGCGCATCGGCCACTGGTTCCGCTCGATCTCGCCTGCCGTCGTCCACGGCATGCTCGCGGGCATCGGCCTGCTGATCGTGCTCAGCCAGCTCCACGTGCTGCTGGATCGCACTCCGCTGCCCAGCGGCCTCGCCAACCTGGCCGCCATCCCCGGCGCCTTCTTCGAGCTGTCGCCCAGCAGCATCGGCTCGATGGAAGCCGCCTTCGCGCTGGGCGGCGTGACCGTCCTGTCGTTTCTCGCTTGGGAGAAGTTTCGGCCGAAGTCGCTTCGGCTGGTGCCCGGCGCGTTGGTCGGTGTAACGGTCGCGACGGTCCTGGCCTATGTCCTGGGTCCCGACGTCAAGCGGGTCATGGTCCCCGAATCGATGATCGACGCGCTCAACATGCCGGGCTGGGGCGACCTGGCACGGCTGGGCGAGACGCAGATCATCGTCAGCGCGCTGATCATCGCCTTCGTCGCCAGCGCGGAAACGCTGCTGTCGGCCGCGGCAGTCGATCGCATGCATGACGGGCCGCGCACCCAGTACAACAAGGAACTTGTCGCGCAGGGCGTGGGCAACATGGCCTGCGGTTTCTTCGGCGGCCTGCCGATGACCGGCGTGATCGTGCGCTCGTCGGCCAACGTCCAGGCCGGCGCGATCACGCGGCTGTCGGCGATCCTGCACGGCGTCTGGATCCTCGGCTTCATCGTGCTGCTGCCCTGGCTGCTCCGCGAGATGCCGACGGCGGCGCTGGCCGGCGTGCTCGTGGTGACCGGCTGGCGGCTCGTCAGCCTGACTCACGCCAAGCACCTGTTCCACCAGTACGGTCCGCTTCCCGCCGCGGTCTGGGCCCTGACTTTCGTCATGGTGGTAACGACCGACCTGCTGACCGGCGTGCTCGTCGGCCTGGCGTTCTCGCTGCTCGAGCTCGCGCCCTACTTCCGCAACCTCAAGCTGCACCTCGGCCACCGCGACGCAGGCGACATCGCCGAAGTCGAAGTCTCGGGCGCGGCGACCTTCGTCAACCTGCCCAAGCTGGCCAAGCACCTCGACGAGGTGCCCGAAGGCCGCCACATCCGCATCCGCTTCAAGGATATCGTCTGCCTCGACCACACCTGCGCCGAGCTGATCAAGGAATGGGTGGCGCGCAAGCACAAGCGCGGGATCGACGTCGAGTACCAGCTCGACAAGGATTTTCGCTTCGGCCGCATGCTCGCGACGCACTGACGCGCCTTCACCGGCTACAAAGAGTAGGCGGCGGAATTTCGCCGCCTCCTTTTCCGGCCGCGCCAAACGGCCTCTTCCCGGGCGCAAGCAGGGTTTTCACCGATATCGCGGGCACCGCGGCGCCAATAGGCTCGGCCTGGGAAACACGTCTTCCGCCGACGTTATCGAGGGCCACCGTCATGAATGTGCGCCATTTCGCCATCGCAGCCGCAATCTGCGCGATCGTTCAGCCGGCGCTCGCGCAGAAAACGGTGCGGGACGACATGTCGATTCAGGTCACGCCGGGCGAAGCCCACTACAAAAGCAGGACCCATGCCGAAGGGACGGTCATCGCGATCAACTACGCCACGCGCTCGATCAGCCTACGCCTGGACGATGGCGAAGAGGTCACCATGACCGCTCGTCCGGAAATCAAGCGGCTCAACATGATCAAGATCGGCGACAAGGTGGTGGCCGACTATGAGGAACGCCTGCATGCCCGGGTGATCAAGGGCGGACGCCAGCCGATCGGCTGGCAGTCGACCAATTCCGCTCAAAGCGCCGCAAGCGGCCCGCCGGCCGGCAGCATGACCGCCAATGCGATATTGATCGCCAACATCACCAACGTGGACCGGCAGGCATCGGTCGTGACCTTCCAGGGCGCGCTCGAAAGCAAGGAACTGATCGTTCAGGACCCCAAGCAACTGGCCCTCATGGAGATCGGCGACCAGCTCGAAGTGACCGTTACCGGAATGCTGGCCTTGTCCGTCGAACCCGCGGCGCCGAAAATTAAGTGAAGCGGTCTGGCGCCCGCGGCGATCACTTCAGGCAGGCCACTATCCCTGCGATCACCGCCAGCGTTTCCTGCGGGTCGCGCACGCGGACGGTGTCGAGCCCCAATTCCTTGGCCGGATAGTCGTTGCCGCCCGGAAAAATGGCATCGCCGATGAACATCATGTCGTCGAGCGCTATGCCGCTGTTGTCGCGCAGTTTCTTCAGGCCATAGGCCTTGTCGACGCCCTGGCGCGTGATGTCGATCGACGTCGCCCCGCCCATGTTGATCGAAAGGTCGGGCAGCCGCTTCCTGAGGTCCGCCTGGATGATCCGGCGCTTCGCGAAGTCGGGGTCCCAGTGCTCCTTGGCATCAAGCGGCGCCTGCTGCCCAAGGGCCGAGAACGTGATCTGGCTGCCGCGATCCTCGATCCGTTCCCCCCAGGTTTGCTCGGGCACGAAGCCGGTCGCGACCAGCGCCTCGTCGAAGGCCTTGAGGATCTTCGCTTTCTGCGCGTCGTCGAACAGTTCGGCATAGACCGGGGTCCAGCTACCGTCGCGGTTGACGTAGAGCTTGGTTCCCGTCGTGGGCTGCAGCCAAAGCCGGGCACGGTTCGCACGCGCCGGCAGCCTCGAGGCGACCTGCTTGTCGAACTGCGGCCAGTCACCGCCCGAGATGACCGCGACGTCGGCAACATCCAGCAGATCGGCGAGAGCCTCGCCCATATCCTCTTTCAGCGGCTGCTTGCTCTCGGCCAGGGTTCCGTCGAGATCGAAGGCGACAAGCCGTTTCATCGAAATGCTCCATTCAGGTGGGGAAATCGCCAGCGCCGCCCACTACTGCCGATTGATGTCGATGAGGTTACTATTGGCGCCTTCGTCGTCGCGGACAAAGACCGATTTTTCCCATCGACATAGATTAGCCTGCTTTGCCCTAGGCGGGCATCGGGATTCCTCCCAAGTTCCGCGGCCGAGTGCCGCGGTATAGAACTGGCGAAGGGGCTCGGAGTTTCATACCGATGCCCGAATCTCTTTCAGCGATTGCCCAGGCGCTTGTCACGGACGGCAAGGGCGTTCTCGCGGCCGACGAAACGCCCGGGACGCTCACTCGCCGCTTCGAGCAGTACGGCATCGCTTCGACACCCGATACGCGCCGCGCCTATCGCGAAATGCTGTTCTCGGCCCCCGGTCTCGGGCAGTGGATCGGCGGGGTCATCCTGCAGGACGAGACGATCCGGCAGACGACTTCGCAAGATATTCCGTTCGCGGACCTGCTGGCGGAGCGTGGGATGCTGCCGGGAATCAAGGTCGATCTCGGGGCCAAGCCTCTTGCCGGGAGCGACGGCGAGACAGTCACCGAGGGCCTCGACGGCCTGCGCGAGCGGCTCGCGGAATATCGCACGCTCGGCGCTCGCTTCACCAAGTGGCGCGCGGTCATCCGTATCGACGGGCAAAGACTGCCCAGTTGGTCCTGCATGCACGCCAACGCCCACGCGCTCGCACGGTATGCCGCGCTCGCGCAGGAGCAGGGCCTCGCTCCGATCGTTGAGCCCGAAGTCCTGATGGACGGCGCCCACAGCCTTGCCGAGTGTGAGGCCGTGACGAACCGGATGCTCTGGGAAGTCTTCACGGCACTCGTCGCCGAGCATGTTCTGCCTGAAGGAATATTGCTCAAGCCGAGCATGATCCTGCCCGGTGGCGACGGCGGCGGCCAGGCATCGGTCGAAGATGTCGCGAAGGCGACGCTGCAATGCCTCCTGCACAATGTTCCCGCAGCCGTGCCGGGCATCGCGTTCCTCTCCGGCGGCCAGTCGGCGAACCTCGCCACCGCGCATCTCGATGCGATCAACCGGCTTCCCGGCATCAGGCCCTGGCCGATCAGCTTCTCCTTCGGCCGCGCGCTGCAGGATCCGGCGCTTCAGGCCTGGGCAGGGAAACAGGAGAGAGCCGGCGATGGGGCCCGCGCGCTCATCCACCGTGCCCGCTGCAACGCCGCCGCTGCGATCGGCGCATACGATCCGACAATGGAAGAAGCCGCCCCCGAGCCGGCCCTGCTCGACCGTTAGGCGGCCTCCGGCCGCAATTGGAGAACGCGATGACCGACGCCCTGGCGGAAACGCAGCCGACGGTAACGCCCCCGCAAGGCGATCTTACGATGCTCGACGCCTATTGGCGGGCGGCCAACTACCTGTCGGTCGGGCAGATCTATCTCTACGACAATCCGCTGCTGAAGGAGCCGCTGCGCAAGGAGCACATCAAGCCGCGGCTGCTGGGCCATTGGGGCACGACCCCGGGGCTGAACTTCATCTACGCGCATCTCAACCGGATCATCCGGCGCGACGACGTGAGCATGCTCTACATCACCGGGCCGGGACATGGTGGGCCTGGCCTGGTGGCCAATGCCTGGCTCGAGGGCACTTATAGCGAGGTCTATCCCGACATCTCGGCCGACGAGCAAGGCATGAAGAAGCTGTTCAAGCAGTTCTCCTTCCCAGCCACGTCGCACCCGAGACGCCGGGCTCGATCCACGAAGGCGGCGAACTCGGTTATGCGCTGTCGCATGCGTTCGGTGCGGCCTTCGACAATCCGGACCTGGTGGTCGCCTGCGTCGTCGGGGACGGCGAGGCCGAGACCGGCCCGCTGGCAACGAGCTGGCATTCGAACAAGTTCCTCAATCCGGCCACCGACGGCGTGGTCCTGCCGATCCTGCACCTCAACGGCTACAAGATCGCCAATCCGACGGTGCTCGCGCGGATCAGCCACGACGAACTGGAACACCTGTTCCTCGGCTACGGCTATAGGCCCTATTTCGTCGAAGGCAGCGATCCCGCGGCGATGCACGAACTGATGGCCGAGACACTCGACAAGGTCTTCGTCGAGATCGCGCGGATCAAGGCCGAGGCCCGCAGCGGCGTGCGCGAGCGGCCGCGCTGGCCGATGATCGTCCTGCGCTCTCCGAAGGGCTGGACCTGCCCCAAGGAGATCGATGGCAAGCGTACCGAAGGCTATTGGCGATCGCATCAGGTGCCCATGGGCGAGATGCGCGAGAACCCCGATCACGTCCCGATCCTCGAACACTGGATGCAGAGCTATCGTCCGCAGGAGCTGTTCGACGAGGATGGGCGGCTCCGGCCCGAACTGCGCGCGCTGGCTCCCGAAGGCCCACGGCGCATGTCGGCCAATCCCCATGCCAACGGCGGCCTCCTGCTGCGCGATCTCCGGCTTCCCGACTTCCGCGACTACGCGCTCGAGGTCACCGCGCCGGGCGCCGTAACCGCGGAATCCACCCGGGCGATGGGCCGGTTCCTGCGCGACGTGATGAAACTGAACATGGATGCGCGGAACTTCCGCTTGTTCAGCCCCGACGAGAACAATTCGAACCGGTGGCAGGACGTTCTCGATGTCACCAACCGCGCCTGGGAAGCCGAGACCTTTCCCTGGGACGATCATCTCGCGCCCGACGGGCGGGTGATGGAGATGCTCAGCGAACACCAGTGTCAGGGCTGGCTCGAGGGCTATCTCCTGACCGGGCGGCACGGTTTCTTCTCGTGCTACGAAGCCTTCATTCACATCGTCGATTCGATGTTCAACCAGCACGCCAAGTGGCTGAAGGTGAGCAATCACATCCCCTGGCGGCGGCCCGTCGCCTCGCTCAACTATCTGCTGTCGAGCCACGTCTGGCGGCAGGACCACAACGGTCTCAGCCACCAGGACCCGGGCTTCATCGACCACGTCGTCAACAAGAAGGCCGAAGTGGTGCGGGTCTATCTGCCGCCCGACGCCAATTGCCTGCTGTCGGTGACCGACCATTGCCTGCGCAGCCGCAACTACGTGAACGTCGTCGTTGCCGGCAAGCAGATGGCGCCGCAATGGCTGACGATGGACCAGGCGATCCGGCACTGCGAGGCCGGGCTCGGCATATGGGAGTTCGCCAGCAACGATCGCGGCAGCGAGCCCGACGTGGTCATGGCCTGCTGCGGCGACGTCCCGACGCTGGAAACGCTCGCCGCGGTGGAGATCCTCCGCGAGCACATGCCCGAGCTCAAAATCCGCGTCGTCAACGTCGTCGACCTGATGACGCTCCAGCCGTCGGGCGAACATCCGCACGGCTTGCCCGATGCCGATTTCGACGCGCTGTTCACCACCGACAAGCCGATCATCTTCGCCTTCCACGGCTATCCCTGGCTGATCCACCGCCTGACCTATCGGCGCCGCGGCCACGGCAACCTGCATGTCCGCGGCTACAAGGAGGAAGGGAGCACGAGCACGCCGTTCGACATGTGCGTGATGAACCAGATGGACCGGTTCAGCCTGGTGTCCGACGTCATCGAACGGATTCCCGGGCTCCAGTCGCGGGCGGCCTATGCCAAGCAGGCGATCCGCGACAAGCTGATCGAGCACCGCGAATATATCTGCCGCTATGGCGAGGACATGCCGGAGATCAGCAACTGGGCCTGGGGGCGCCAGGCCAGCGACGGAGCCGCGAATGCAACCGGCGGCGACAACGAGTGAGGCCGGGCATGGACGTCTACTGCATCCGCCACGGCGAAACCGAATGGAGCCTGAGCGGCCAGCATACCGGACGCACCGATATCCCGCTGACCGAGAATGGCCGCCGGCTTGCCGCGGAACTGCGCCCGCTGCTGATGGGGCATGATTTCGCGCTGGTCCTGTCGAGCCCGCTTTCGCGCGCGCGCGAGACCTGTGCCCTCGCCGGGCTCAGCCATTCCTGCCAGATCGAACCCGATCTCGGCGAATGGGACTATGGCGATTACGAGGGCCTTACGACCGTCCAGATCAATGAGACCGCGCCCGGCTGGCTGATCTTTCGCGACGGCTGCCCGGGCGGCGAAAGCCCGTCGGACGTCGCCGAGCGGGTCGATCGCGTCATCGCCAGTGTCCGCGACGCGCGGGGTGACGTCGCCCTGTTCGCCCATGGGCACGTTCTGCGCGTCATGGCCGCGCGCTGGATAGGTTTGTCGCCCAGGGCGGGCGCACGCTTCCTCCTCGACACGGGCACGCTCAGCGTGTTTGGCGACTATCGCGGCGAACCGGCGATCCGCGTCTGGAACAATCCACCCGGCTAGTAAGAGCGGCTCATCGCGCCCAGCAGCCCATCGACCGGAATGCTGGCAAAGCGGGTGATGCTGTCGGCCACCGCGAAGGGGAGCAGCAGTGTGCGGTCGTGCACCATCCCGCCGCAGCTGTAGACGACGTTGGGAACATAGCCGTCGCGCCCGCCAACCGGCGTCGGCCGCAGCAGCGGCGATCGCAAGCGGGCAATCACTCTGAAGGGATCGCGCCTGTCGAGCAGGCAGGCCCCCATCGCATAGCTGCGGACAGGCCCGACGGCGTGGGTCAGCACGAGCCAGCCTTCGTCGATTTCGATCGGCGAGCCGCAATTGCCGAGTTGCACGAATTCCCACGGCTCGGCGGGTTCGAGCAGCTTGGCGCCTTCGTCCCAGCGATAGGGGTCGTCGGACCGGAGCAGCCAGACATTCTCCTGGTCCTGGCGGCTCAGCATCAGATACTGGCCGTCGACCTTGCGCGGGAACAGCGCCATGCCCTTGCCGGTGGCGAGCCGCCCCTTGAGCCGGCGGAACTGAACCTCCTTGCCCCGCGCCCGGTGCAGCATTTCCGGCCGGGCTTCCCGGCCGTCGTAAGCCGTATAGGTGCCATAGATCTGCCTGGTCCCATCATCGTCCGCGAAGACGACCAGCCGCATGTCCTCGATGCCCTGGCTCTGGCTAGGCGTGATGGGGAAGATCACCATTTCCGAAAGCGGCCGGTCCTCCGCCGCCACGAGATGGGTTATCGTTTCGTCGCCGTCGCCCTCGGTGGAAGCCTCGCGCAGCAGCGTGCCCTCGTTGCCGGCGGGATCGATCTCGAAGCCGGTGGCCGCGCTCCAGCGCCCGGTGCGGAAGGTGACCGACGAAACGTGCCCCTCGCCAACCGCGCGCAGACCGAGCACGAACTGCACCCTGCCGTCGGGCAGGAGCGGGTTTTCCAGCTTTGGGATCATGCTGGGATTGAACAGCGCCGCCGCCTCGAACGAATATTCGCCGCAGAAATAGGCGGCGATCAGCTGCCTGCGTTCATCACTGACGACGCACGGCGCGAAGGCCGTCCCGTTCACTTCGTCGAACCGGCGAAGCAGATAGCGCTCGGGCTGCTGGACCCGGCCGCGCATCGTTTCCAGCAGCGGCTCGAGAATGCGGCGCATGCCTCCATCCGAAAGCGCGAGCACGCGATCGACGATCCGCTGGGGACGGGGACGCGCGGGATCGGCATATTCGCGCGGGTCCTGGGGCACGAAAGGCCGGATGATCGTGCGCCCGGAATTGGGACGCAGAGTCACGTCCGAAAGCGTGACGATATCCGTGATGTCAGCCAGCTGCTCCATTGCGCGATGTCCCTCTCCGCCTGCCATGGCATGCGGAATGAACGCCCTGCATCACCTACCGTGCCGGCCTTCGTCGGGGTATCGGGTCTATTGCGGAGCAGGCCTCTTCTCAAACGACCGGCCGGCGTCCGCCGTGTGACGGCCAGCGCGGGACGGTTGCTCGATGGCCCGCACCATGGCTATGGCCGCGCCATGCACATCCTCTCCCGCGCTCTGCCGCGCCTCGCCCCTTTTGCCGTCCTGACCCTGGCGATGGCGCCCCTGCCCGCTGCCGCGGCAACAGCGCGCGCGCTAGCGGCGCCAGCGGCAACGACGGACATCATCGCGCTACCGCTCAACCCGATCCTGCCCGCTGGCCAGCGCCTCTGCGCGGCCAAGACCGAGGCGGGCCTAGGCTATACCATGCTCCGCCCGGCGACCGGCTCCAAGCCTACCGAAGCCGACTTCGTGCTGGTCAACTACATCGGTTACCTGGCTGCAACCGGGGCGGTGTTCGATCAGGGAACGCAGGCCGCCTTTCCCGTCAGCGGCGTGATCCCGGGCTTCTCCAAGGGGCTGCAGATGCTGGCCAAGACCGGTATCGCCCGCTTCTGCATCCCCGCCGCGATGGGCTATGGCCCGCAGGGTTCGGGGCCGATCCCGGCCAATTCCGACCTCGTGTTCCAGGTCGAACTGGTCGACTACAAGACCGCCGCGGAAGTCGAGGCGATGCGCAAGGCCAGTGCGGAAGGCTCGGGCGCGCCGGCCGGAGCTACCGCACCTTCGCAGTAAGCGCTCAGGCGGTCGTCACACCGCCTCGAGGATCATCGCGTTCGCCTGGCCGCCGCCCTCGCACATCGTCTGGAGGCCATAGCGCACGCCGCGGGCGCGCATCTCGTGGACCAGCGTCGCCATCAGCTTCGTGCCGCTGGCGCCGAGCGGATGGCCGAGCGAGATCGCGCCGCCGTTGACGTTGAGCCTGGCGGGATCGGCTTCGAGCATCTTCAGCCAGGAGAGCGGAACCGGAGCGAAGGCCTCGTTCACTTCGTAGAGGCCGATGTCCTGGATCGACAGGCCGGTCTTGGCCAGCAGCCGCTGCGTCGCCGGGACGGTCTCGTCGAGCATCATCACCGGATCGCCCGCTGTCACGATGGCCGAATGGATTCGCACGAGCGGGGTCAGGCCATAGCGCTTCACCGCCTCTCCCGAGGCGATGATGACGCCTGAGGCACCGTCGGCGATCTGGCTCGAGCTCGCCGCGGTGATCGCGCCGCCCTCGCGCAGCGTCCTGAGCGCGATCATCGCTTCGAGCGAGGCATCGTGCCGGATGCCCTCGTCCTCGATGTGAAGCGCCGAGCCGGTGTCGAACGGATCGACATGCAGCGGCAGGATTTCGGCGTCGAAGCGGCCGCTGCGGGCCGCCTCGGAAGCGCGACGGTGGCTTTCCAGCGCATAGCGGTCGAGATCGTCGCGCGTCAGGCCGTACTTGATCACCATTCGCTCGGCGCCATCGAACTGGCTGATCTCATCGACCCCGAACCGGGCGATGACGCCGCCCGGAAGCGGGCCCTCCCCGATGCCGTGCTCGGCGTAGATGCGGGTCGGCGAGCCCATGGGCACGCGCGTCATGCTTTCGACGCCGGCGGCGACGACCAGGTCCTGCATTCCCGACAGCACGGCCTGGGCGGCAAACTGCACGGCCTGCTGCGAGGAACCGCACTGCCGGTCGATCGTGACGCCGGGCACCGAAATCGGCAGCGACGAGGTCAGCACCGCATTGCGCGCCAGATCGCCCGACTGCTCGCCGCCCTGCGAAACGCAGCCCATGATGACGTCCTCGATCGCGGCGGGATCGACGCCCGCGCGCGCGACCAGGCTGTCGAGCACCGCGGCGCCGAGGCTCGCCGGATGCCAGAGAGCGAGGCGACCGTTGCGGCGGCCGCTCGCGGTGCGGACGGCTGAGACGATATAGGCTTCCGACATGGTTCAAACTCCGGGTTCGATAGGAGAATTCAGGCGGCGGGGCGCTCTATGGCGATTGAAGTAGCCTCCCCGCCGCCGAGGCAGAGCGAGGCGACGCCGCGGCGCAGCCCACGGGCTTCGAGCGCATGGAGCAGGGTCACGATGATGCGTGCGCCCGTGGCGCCGATCGGATGGCCCAAGGCGCAGGCGCCGCCGTTAACATTGAGCTTTTCGCGAGGAATGCCGAGCTCCTTCGCAGCGCCCATCGCAACGACCGCGAAAGCCTCGTTGATTTCGAAGAGGTCGACTTCGTCCACCGTCCAGCCGACGCGGCCCAGCAGCTTGGCTATCGAGGGCGCGGGCGCGGTGGTGTACCATTCGGGGGCCTGCGAATGGGTGGCATGGCCGCGGATCTCGGCGAGGACCTTCAGCCCCCGTTTCTCAGCCTCGGACCGGCGCATGAGCACCAGCGCCGCCGCGCCGTCGGCATTGGCCGAAGCGCTCGCGGCGGTGATCGTGCCGTCGAGCCGGAAGGCGGGCTTCAGGGTCGGGATCCGCTCGGGCGAGACTTTCATCGGGTGCTCGTCGTCCTCGACCAGCTTGCTCCCGCCTTTCACCGGCACCTCGATCGGCGCGATTTCGGCACGGAATACGCCGCCCGAGACGGCCTCCCGCGCCCGCGTCAGCGTAGTCTGCGCATAGACATCTTGATCCGCGCGGGTGAATTGAAACAGTTCGACCGCAGCCTCGCCGAAATCGCCCATCGGCCGGCCACGCTCGTAAGCGTCTTCCAGCCCGTCGAGCATCATGTGGTCGAAGATCTGGTCGTGGCCGACACGGTAGCCGCTGCGCGCCTTGGCTAGCAGGTAGGGGGCGTTGGACATCGACTCCATGCCGCCCGCGACGATGACGTCGGCCGAGCCGGCCAGCAGCAGGTCGTGCGCGAGCATCGTCGCCTTCATTCCCGAACCGCAGACCTTGTTGATCGTGGTCGCGCCCGTCGCATCGGGCAGCCCCGCACCGCGCGAGGCCTGCCGCGCCGGGGCCTGGCCCTGCCCGGCCGGCAAGACGCAGCCCATATAGACCTCGTCGACGTCCTCGGGCGCGATGCCCGCGCGGGCGACGGCGGACCGGATCGCATGGGCACCCAGCTCGGGGGCCTGCAGTGCCGCCAGCTCGCCCTGGAATCGCCCGAGCGGTGTCCGCACGGCCGATACGATGACGATGGGATCCATGGTCTCCACGCTTGCTCCTTCCTGTGCCGGGGCTCGCCCGAGCAATCTACCGATAGGTTGAAATTCAAGGTGAGCATTTGCCGGCAGGAGTCAATATCTATCAATCGATAGATTGATTTAGCCTATCCATAGGTAAGCCTTGACGCTCACAAGGCCGCACCCTAACTCCCAATCTATCAGTAGATATTCAAGAACGCCCCCCGATGTGGACATCGAGCGACATCACTGCAACGCCCACTCCGCGAGATAGAGATGCCGAGGCAATCTTCGCGCAGCTCTCGGGGCGGTGGGCGCTGCAGATACTCATGGCGCTCGGCGAGGGGCAGCTTCGCTTTACCGATCTTCGCCGCGCCATTCCGAAAGTCAGCGCAAACATCCTGACCGCCCGGCTCCGCGAACTCGAAGCGGCGGAGCTGGTGGAGCGCAGCACCTTGCCACCGCCGGCGGCGGCGCAGGTCTATGCGCTAGCCCCGCTCGCCAGGGAACTGGCCCCCGCCCTCGACCATCTCGCGCGCTGGAAGGAACGCCTTTCTGCTGGTACCGACTTTTCGATCGGGAGATAGCGACAGTGACCAGTCACCATGTCTTCGAGACCGCCGCCGGCTTCGCCGCGATCGGCTGGAATGCATCGGGCATCTGCAGCTTCCGCCTGCCCGCAGCATCCTCTGCGTCAGCGGAACGGGCCCTGCTCAAACGCTTCCCGGGCTCAACCCGCACCGCGCCGCCGGCAGAGATCGCCGCAATCGTGGCTCTCGCCTGTCGGTACTTCGCCGGCGAACAGGTCGACTTTTCGGCCGCGCCCGTCGACATCGGCGAGCAGGAGCCCTTCTTCGCGCGGGTCTATGCCCATGTCCGCGGGATCGGCTGGGGCGAGACGACGACCTATGGCACGGTCGCCAAGGCACTCGGCGAGGGCCCAGAGGCCGCCCGCGCGGTCGGCCAGGCCATGGCGAACAACCCCGTGCCGCTGATCGTCCCCTGCCACCGCGTTCTCGCCGCAGGCGGCAAGATCGGGGGCTTCTCGGCGCCCGGCGGCTCGAACTCGAAAGCGCATATGCTCGAATTGGAAGGCGTCGCTACTGCGCCGCCGCAAATGGGCTTCGGCTTCTGACCCCTCAGGACAGCAGGCTGGCCGACCTGTAGCTGTCGATGATCCCGTCGAAGACCGCGACATTGCCACCGAGACCGCGGACCACCAGCTGCGCCCCTTCCATGGCCGCGAAGATCGCCATGGCGCGGGCGTCCAGCTCGTCCGTGATCATGCGTTTGTGTTTCTTCGCCAGCACGGTCCGCAGGAAGGCCTTGTGTGCCTCGGTGAACTCCTCGAGCCGCTGCTGCGCGGCCTTGGGCAGCGCGCTGACCTCTGCCGACATCATGCCGGCCAGGCACATCCGGTTCCGGCCCACGAAGGCCGTGCGGAACAAGGTGACGTAGCCATCGATCGCCTCCTCGAAGGACAGCGCGGTCAACGGCTCCATCCGCTCGACGAAGCCCTCGCAAAAGCGCCCGACCAGCACTTCCGCAAGATCGCCCTTGGTCGGGAAATGATGGTGTACGCTGGCGCTCTTGATCCCGACGTCGCTCGCGAGGTCGCGAAAGCTCAGCGCGTTGTATCCGTCCGTCATGACGGTGACGGTCGCTGCGGCGATGATTGCCTCGCGAGTGTCGGTGCCTGCTGCTCTTCCCATGAACCGTCACGTAATATCAACCTATCGATAGGTCAATGTTGTCCAGCTATGCGTCGATCTTGCGGGCAAAGGGGATCGAGAGGATAGCGAAGTCGAAAACCCATTCGGCTGGCCACTCGCCCGAGGTGACGGCGTCGTACCATTCCTCGATCAGAACCCTTTCGAGCTCATTGTAGACCGCCCGCGGCAACCGCCAGTCGGGCTTCACCGCCCAGAGCACCGGCTGGGTCAGTTGCGGATCGAGAATGGCCACGCCGGACAGCAGGCCGGCTTCAGCCTCGGCGCGAAAGGCGCGTTCGGGCAGGATGGCGTAATGCGCTCCTTCGCGCAGCAGCCGCTTGGTCAGCTCGATCGAATCGACCTCCATGGCGGGCACGATCTTGATCGCAGCGGCTTCGGCCGCGCGTTCGAGATTGATGCGCAGGCCCGAGCCGCCCGACGGCAGGATCAGCGGCAGTTCCTCCAGCCGGCGGAGCGCGACCGATCCTTGGGCCAGGGCCGCGGACTGCGGCGCACCCACCAGCAGCAGCGGCTCGGACAGGACTTGCGCGCGCGACACGCGCTGCTCGGGAATGATCGACACGAGCACCGCCGCATCGATCAGCCGCCGCGAGAGATCGAAAGCGAGCTTGCTCGAATCCTCCTCGACGACCCGCAGGGCAATATTCGGCAGCGCCTCGCGCAGCCGGGCCACCAGGCGCCCGCCGAACAGTTCGGAGATCGCGGGCGGCATGCCGATGGTCAGCGACGCGCGGACATGGGTGGCGAAGGACCGGGCGCTGCCCAGCGCCGTCTCGATCTCGCTCAGCGGCAGTTCGAGTGCGTCCTTGAGGAACTGCCCCGTATCGGTCAGACGCAGGCCGCGCGGCGAACGTTCGAACAGTTGCGCGCCGATTTCCGCTTCGAGGAGTTGTATCTGCCGGGTCAGTGCCGGCTGTGCGAGACCTTGATCGCGCGCCGCGCGGCTAATCGACCCCTCGGCGGCGGTCTGCAGGAATAGGCGCAGGCGGCGAAGGTTCATGTCAGTAATATAACCAATCCGGCATATCCAGCAAACCAACATTGTATTAGCGTTATGATGAAAACTTGACGAGGCTGGGCTGGGAGCGCGGAAAGTCCGCGGACGGACCTTTGCCATGGCGATTATCGAGAAGAAGTCTTTCTGCCGCATCTGCGGATCGGGTTGCGGGATCGTCGTCACGCTCGACGGCCAGCAGGCGCTCAAGGTCCGGGCCGACGAGGATCATCCGGTCTCGCGCGGCTACACCTGCCCCAAGGGGCGCGCCATCGCGACCGACCACCATCGCGCGGAGCGCCTCGAAGGTCCGATGATCCGGGTGGACGGCGAACTGCAGCCGACGACCTGGGATCGCCTGCTCGACGATCTCGCCCCCAAGCTGAAGACTATCATCGCTACGACCGGACCGGTCGGCGTCGGCACTTTCATCGGCGGCGGCGGCTTCCTGGACGCCAGCGGTTTCTACAGCCTGCTGACCTTCGGCAAGACGATCGGCACGCCTTCGTCCTACAGCGACATGACGATCGATTCGGTGTCCAAGGCGCTGGCGGGCGAGCTGTTCGCGGGGATTTCCGGGCTGGAGCCGCGCGCGGACCTGGCCAGGACCAAGATGGTGATCTTCATCGGCACGAACCCGGTGATCTCGCACACCCGCACGATCCAGATGCATGCGCCGACCGCTGCGATGCGAGACATGCGCGCGCACGGTGCCGAACTGTGGACGATCGATCCGCGCAAGTGCGAGACGGCGATGCGATCGGACGGCTTCATCCAGCCGCGTCCGGGGCTCGACTACGCGGTGCTCGGCCATGCGATCCGCGAGCTGCTGATCGACGGCGCCGACCGCGACTACATCGCCAATCACGCGCAAGACGCCGACAAGCTGGCGGCAGCCGTCAACCGCTTCACGCTCGACTATACCAGCAAGGTTGCCGGGGTCGAGAAGACGACCCTGGAGGCCTTCGTCGCGGCGATCCGCAAGGCCGGGCGGCTCTCGGTCGAGACCGGCACCGGCGTCACCATGCAGCGTGCCGGCAACGTCACCGGCTGGCTGGCCCTGGCGCTGATGGCGGTGACCGGCTCGCTCGACCGCGAGGGCGGCTCCTGGGTCAATCCCGGACGCATCATGCGCAAGGACAAGATGGACTTCCCCGCCGCGCCCGAGGACGGCTGGAACCGGCCCGGCCCGAAAAGCCGCCCCGAACTGCGCGGCACGCACGGCGACTTCCCTTGCGCGGCGATCCCCGACGAGATCGCCGCCGGCAACCTGCGCGCGATGATGGTCTGGGGCGGCAACCTGGAAGTCTGCCTGCCCGAGACGGCGCGCTCCTATGCCGCGCTCAAGGATCTGGAAGTCCTGGGCGTGTTCGACGTGCGCGGCAACCGCACCGTCGACATCGCCACCCACGTCATGCCGACCAAGGGCCAGCTCGAACGCTCGGACATGAGCTTCGTCACCGACACCTCGTTCCCCCTGCTGGTCACGCAATACACCCCGGCGCTGATCGAGCCACTTGGTGATCGCAAGGCCTTCTGGTGGATCCTGGGCGAACTGGGGAAGCGGATGGAAATCGATTTCTTCCCAGGCTTCGACCACGAGGCCGGCACCGACGATACGTTCCTTGCCTATATCCTCGGCCTGTTCGGCCACGATTTCGAGGAGCTGAAAGAAAAGCGCCTGCTCGTCGAGGAGCCGGTGATCGGCTGGGTGCAGAAGTTCGTCGACGAGAAGATGGGCGGCTGGCGCCTCGCGCCGCGGCTGCTGGCCGAACAGCTGGCGGGCTTCGAACAGCGCGAGAGCGAGCACGATTCCGAAGCGCTGATCCTGATACCGCGGCGCCAGAAGTATCACGAGAATTCGAAGCTGATCGATCTGCGCGATCCGCCGCAGGTGATGATGAATTCGGTCGATGCGCTGAAACGGGGCTTCGCGGAAGGCGCGCTGATCAGGGTCAGCACGGTCAGCGGCAAGGTCGAGCGGCCACTGAAGATCGACGACACGCTGCGGCCCGGGGTCATCAACATCCCGCACGGCTGGTCCGACGAAATGAATGTCAACAACCTCACCAGTACCACCCGCGAGGTCGATCCGATCACCGGCATGCTGCTCTTTTCGGGCCTCGAAGTGTCGGTCGAAGCGGTCGTGCCGGTGCCGGCCTAGCGGGAGAAGACTGGCATGGACCTTCAGCTTGGCGGCAAACGGGCCCTGGTGACCGGGAGCAGCAGCGGGATCGGCGAGGAGACCGCCCGCCTGCTGGTCGGCGAAGGCGCCCGCGTCGTGGTGCACGGCCGGAACCGCGAGCGCGCCGAGCGCATAGCCGCCGAGATCGGCGCCGCGGGTGTCGCGATCGGCGACCTGTCGATCATCGACGAGGTCGAGGCGGTCTATGGCGAAGCCCGAGCTGCCTTGGGCGGCAACATCGAAGTGCTGATCAACAATGCCGGGGGCAGCACCACGAACAACGCCACCCGTGCCCCGGCCGACACCCCCATCGAGGACTACGTCACCAACTTCCGCTCGAACACGCTCGGCGCGATCCGCCTGTGCCAGCTCGCCGTGCCCGAGATGGTGGCGGCGCGGTTCGGCCGGATCGTCAACGTATCGAGCGCGGTCGCGACCCAGCCAAACGCGCTCGGCGCCGACTATTCGGCCGCCAAGTCGGCGCTCAACAATTTCACGGTCAGCCTCGCCGGGTCGCTCAAGGGCGTGAACGTCACGGCCAACGTGCTCCAGCCCGGGATGGTCATGGCCGACGGCCTGCTGCGCTACGGCCGCGAGAAGTACGGCGATTCCGAGATGTCGATCGACTCGGTGACGCAGCGGCTCGCAGCGGACGGCGTGTTCGATCTGCCGCCGGTCGGCCGGCTCGGTACGCCGCGCGATCTTGCCTTTGTCGCCTGCATGCTGGCGAGCCCGATGTCCGGCTTCGTCAGCGGCGCCAACTACCGTGTGGACGGAGGCATGGTGCGCGGCCTGAACTGAACAAGATGCTGATCTGAAAACGCCAGTGACCTGAAAACAAGAATGGGAGAAGCACTGTGGGACTGATCGAGAAGAAATCGTTCTGCCGGGTCTGCGGGTCCGCCTGCGGCATCATCGTCGAGCTCGACGGCGAGCGCGTCGTCAAGGTACGCGGCGACGAGGACCATCCCATCACGCGCGGCTATACCTGCCCCAAGGGCCGCAACCTGGCGGCGGACCACGCGCGCGAGGACCGGCTCGAAGTGCCGCTGATGCGCGTCGGCGATCAGCTGGAAGCGACGAATTGGGACAGCCTGCTCGATGACCTGGCGGCCAGGCTCAAGACCATCCTCGACGAATCTGGCCCCCGTGCAATCGGCCTGTTCACCGGCGGCGGCGGCTATCTCGACTGCAGCGGGCACCTGAGCTCGATGGCTTTCGCCCAGGTGCTAGGGACGCCGTCGAACTACAGCGACATGACCATCGACAACGTCCCCAAAGTGCTGATCCCCGAGCTGATGGCTGGCATCCCCGGCCTGATGAGCCGCGCCGATACGGCACACTGCAACATGCTGATATTCATGGGCACCAACCCGGTCATCTCGCACGGCCACACCTGGACCCTGAACAGCCCGACTGCGGCCCTGCGCAACATCACCGGGCGCGGCGCCGAGATCTGGGTGATCGACCCGCGGCGCACCGAGACCGCGCAGCGCTCGACCCGCTACCTCGCCTCGCGGCCGGGCATGGACTACGTGGTGCTCGGCTTCCTGATCCGCGAACTGCTGGAGGACGGCGCCGACCGTGCCTTCATCGAACAACACACCCAGGGCGTCCAGCAGCTGCGCGAGGCGGTCACGCGCTTCACCGCGGCCCGCGCGAGCGCGCTCAGCGGCATTCCTGAGGAAGAGCTCGGCGAACTGCTGGCCGCAGTGCGGCGCAACGGCCAGGTCTCGGTCGATACCGGCACGGGCGTGACGATGTCGCGCGCGGGCAACATGACGCAATGGCTGAGCTGGGCGCTGATGCTGATCACCGGCTCGCTCGACCGCGAGGGCGGCGCCTGGATCCACCCCGGTGCGATCTCGCGCATGGACAAGATGGACATTCCAGCGGCGCCGGAAAGCGGCTGGGGCCAGCCCGGGCCGGACAGCCGCCCCGACCTGCCCTCGATCGCGGGCAACTATCCCTGCGCCGCGATCCCCGACGAAATCGCCGCGGGCAACCTGCGTGCAATGGTCGTCTTCGGCGGCAACATCGAGCCCTGCCTCCCCGAGACGGGCCGGACCTACGACGCGCTCAAGCAACTCGAGGTGCTGGCCACCTTCGACGTCCGGCCGACGCGGACCACAGACATCTCGACCCACGTCATGCCCGGCAAGCACCAGCTCGAACGGTCGGACCTGACCTATGTGACAGAGTCCTACTTCCAGCTCCTGTCGACCCAGTACACCCCGCCAATGGTCCCCGTGGTTGGCGATCGCAAGGGCGTGTGGTGGGTCATCGGCCAGCTCGGCAAGCGGATGGGGATCGACTTCTTCCCAGGCCTCGACGTCGACAATGCCGATGACGAAACCGTGGTCGACTACATCACCGGCCGCTCGCCGATGACCTTCGAGGGGCTGCGCGAGAACCGCATGGTCAACCGCGAACCGGTGATCGGCTGGATGGAAGACTACGTCGACGCCAAGATCGGCGGCTGGCGTCTGGCACCGCCGTCGCTCGTCGCGCAGCTCAAGGACTTCGAAGGCTGGGAAAGCGTGCAGAAGCCCGGCGATCTCGTGCTCATCCCGCGGCGGCAGAAGTATCACGAGAACTCGAAGATGCTCGACCTGCGCGACAAGCCGCATGTCTTCCTCAACCCGGAGGATGCCGAGAGCGGCGGCTTTACCGAAGGCGAACTCGTCGAGGTGCGCAGCGTCAACGGCTTCCTGCGCGGCACGGTCAAGATCGACGCCTCGCTGCGCCAGGGCGCGCTCAACGTGCCGCACGGCTGGTCCGACGAGTTCAACGTCAACCGCCTGACGGGCACGCGCGAGTGCGATCCGCTGACAGGAATGGTGCTCTATTCCGGCCTGCCGGTGTCGCTCCACGCGATGGCGAAAACCGGCTGATCGCTGAAACCCGGCGGCAGCGGCCCTCTCCCATCTTGCGAAGGCGGGATGCGGGGGCATGCTGCGGCCAGGGAGAAGTGGCTTGAGCAGTGCGCGTGCCTACGAGATCGAGGCGGAACTCGAAATGGACCTGGGCCGCGTCGCCCTGGTGCATGAGCGTTTCGCCACGCCGCTCGACATCTGCGGAAGCAGCGGCACCTATCACCTCCAGCTCTCGATGCTGCCACTCACCCGCACCAGCATCAGTTGTTACAGCGACCATTGGAACCCCAATCGCTTCGAGCCGATGGGAGACATCTTCATCCTGCCGGCGCAATCGGCCACGCATACGATGGCTTGGTGCGACGAGCAGCGATCGCTGGTCTGCTCCATCGATCCTGCGCGCGCCGATGCCTGGCTGGGCGCGGATTTCGAATGGACCGACGGCAGCCTCGTGCGCAGCCTGAACATCGCCAGCCCGGAAGTCCGCCGCCTGCTGCACCGCGTCGCGGCGGAGCTGGAAAACCCCGGCCACGCCAGCCGCATCCTGATCGAGGCGCTGGTTACCCAGGCCTGCGTGGAACTGTCCCGCTACCTGCGCGAGCAGGACGACCGGGGTGCGAAAGGCGGGCTTGCGCCCTGGCGGATGCGGATCGTCGAGCAGGAAATCGCGCGCAATCCCGGTCGGGCGAGCGTTGAGGCCATCGCGCAGAAATGCGGTTTCTCGGTCAGGCAGCTCAGCCGGGCCTTCCGCGCCAGCCGCGGGCAGACGCTGGCCGACTATATCGCCGGCAATCGCATCGGCCTGGCGCGAGAGATGCTGGAGGACGGGGCGAGCATCAAGCACACCGCCCATGCCGCCGGCTATTCCTCCCCCTGCAACTTCGCGACTGCGTTCCAGCGCGAGATCGGCTGCACCCCGCGCGTCTACCGCGCGCGCCAGCTCGCCCGCGCCTGACGCCCGGCCTCAGCCCTCGATCTGCGAAGCGAACGCCGACCGCTCGATCATGCCGAAGGCCTCCTGCCCGTCCCACTCGTAGTGCGCGCCGCCCTGCTGGAGCGTGAAGCCGCCCATCTCCTGGTTGTTGACCCGGAAAGTGGCGAATTCGGTCGTCCCGCGGATCTGCGCGACGCCGAGATCGGACACCAGATCGAGCGAGGCGTCGTCGCCGCGCGGCATCAGGCGGCGCAGCCAGGGTATCCTGGCCGCGTGGGCAACGTGCATGACGCCGTCCTGATAGATATAGGCGTCGTTGTATGTGCTCCCGTCCGCTGCCGGCGGATAGGTGCAGAGCGCAAAGGCGCGGCCGTCGGGGAAGCAGGCCGCCTGCCAGACGTGCCCGCGAAAGCCGTCGAGCGGGCGGACGCTCTGGCGCTTGATGCGGTTGCCGACGCCGCGGAAGCTGCGCGTCTCGCCGTCCACGGTCAGCGTCCCGCTGGCCCGGAACACCTGCTCGAGCCGCCAGCCGATGCCCATGCTCCGCGCATCGTCCTGCTCGCGCGGCGACATCAGTGCGACCTTCTCGGGCGAAAGGTCCTGGACCCAGCTCGGGGCGACCATTTCCATCTCGATCTCGTACTTCAGCGGGATGCGCGTCCCGGCATCGTCCCTGCCGGCAATCTGGTCGGCCGCGCTGGTGTCGCGGGCGGTGCCGTCGAAGGTCACCGCCCAGCGGCGAAACGGCTCGATCATGCGGAAGGTCAAGGGTCCCGCGCCGAACACCGTCGGGCGCCCCTGCGCGTCGAACGGAGACGGCCCCGCCCCCGGCCGGCACCGCAAAGCACGCGCCCGTCGGGAAAGGCCAGGTTGGCCTGATAGGACCGGTTGTCCCAGCTGTGCGCCTCGCCCTCAATACCCACGCGCGGAATGGCGAAGGCGCCGTTTTCCTCGAAAAGCCAGATCGAGGTGCTTTCGCGCATCTCTGGATCGGCAGGGCATTCGGGAAAGAAAAGTTCGCGGTCGGGGCTCAGGCCACCGCCCATGTCGTTGCTCAGGGTCATGGTCGCTCCTCTCGGCCGCGACGCTAGGGCGACGCCTTTCCCGGCGCCACCCACCAGAGCTTTGTGACGGCGCCAGACCTTTGCCTGGCGGACAACTCGCGCCGCCGAAGGGCGATTTCTGTCCGACAGTCAAAGCTTCGTCCGGCAGCCATTGGCCCGCTGCGTTGCCGTGGGGCGACCCGGTCCCGATAGTCGCCGTAACGACACCTAAGACAAGGGTGAGGGACTTGAGAAAATCGACAGAGCCCGAGAAGGCCAAGATCGCCGAACGCGTGCTGGAGGTTCTCGACTGCTTCGCGGCGACCAACCGCGCGCTCACGGTTACCGATATCGTCCACCGCTATGAGCGTCCGCAATCGAGTACCTCGGAACTGCTGAAAACCCTGGTGCGGATGGGCATCCTCTACCGCGATCCCGAGACTCGCACCTATGTTCCGACCCCGCGACTGGCGACCCTCGGCCGCTGCCTGCAGCCCGAGCCGATCGGCTCGGGACGGCTGTTCGCCTATATGGACCGGCTGGGCCAAGCCGCGCGCTGCGGCGTCGGGCTCTTCGGCATGCTGGGCACGCAGGTCCAGCTGCTGCACTGGGCCAGCGCCCTGCCCGACCCGACCCCCAAGATCTTCTGCGGCGTCAGCACGCGGCTGTCGTCGAGCGCCGCGGGCATGCTGCTGCTCTCGGCGCTGGGCGGAGACCGGGCGAGCAAGGTGCTCTGGCGGCTGCATGCAGAGGCGACCAAGCCGGCCGAACGCTTCGATCTGGCCGAAGCCAGGCAGACCGTGAACCAGTTCGAGCGCAGCGGCCGCGGCATCGGGCCCTCGGGCTTCTCGGCGGACACCCAGGTCGCGGCGATCCTGCTGCCGGGCTTCGCCGGCGACCGCAGCCTCGCGCTGGGCACCGTGTACCTGTCGAGCGACGGCCACGATCCGCTGGCCATGCTGGCGACGCTCGAAATGGGAGCACGGGCCGGGTTCGCGCTGGAGGAGACCGGCGCGCCTCCTTTCGTCAGCGGGGTCAACGAGGCAGGGTAAAATCAACCCCGCTCGGGACGCTAGGCACGTTTTCCGAAAGCTCTTTTTTGACCTGCCAGGACAGACGGCATGTCCAAGGATTACCGTTTCCACCCGATGAAGCCGCTCCACAGTTATCAATCCGCCGTGCAGAAAATGATTATTTTGGCGCCCGTCCAGATCGAAAATTCATATTCAAACTATTAATTTATAATGATTTTCTTAGAACAATCAGGCTAACGACCGTCGCCGCTCAGCCCTGCTTGCCTTCGCACCTATGCACTCGGCGCCGTTCCTGTCGCCCCGCGCATGGAGGCAACCGCGCTTGCTGCTGCGGGGACGATCCGACATCTTTTGTGAGAACGCTGTTTTCGTAGTCGCAGAAAGAACGCGAGCGGGCAGCGATAGAGGGGAATTGTCATGAAATCTTCGGAACGTATCGGTCTGTTCGTCGGCACTGCCTTGGCCGCGTTGATCCCGGCTCTCGCCCAGGCGCAAGACGCCGGCAACGGGAGTGACATCATCGTCACCGCGCGGCGCACCGAGGAACGTCTGCAGGACGTGCCCATCTCGATCACCGTGTTCAACCAGCAGCAGATCGCCGAACGCAACGTCGTCTCGGCCAACGACCTCGCGGCCTATACGCCGTCGCTGAGTTCCAATTCGCGCTTCGGCAACGACACCTCTTCTTTCGCCATTCGCGGCTTCGTGCAGGAAGCGCAGACCGCGCCGTCGGTGGCGGTCTATTTCGCCGACGTCGTCGCACCGCGCGCGCAGGACAGTCTTGCGGGCGGCAACAACGTCCCCTCGGGCTCGTTCTTCGACCTGCAGAACGTGCAGGTGCTGAAAGGCCCCCAGGGCACCCTGTTCGGCCGCAACACCACCGGTGGCGCGGTGCTGCTCGTGCCGCAGAAGCCCACCGACCGCCTGGAAGGCTATGTCGAAGGATCGGTCGGCAACTATGACATGAAGCGTGGCCAGGCGGTGCTCAACATCCCGCTGTCCGATACCTTCAAGGTCCGTCTCGGCATCGATCGGATGAAGCAGGACGGCTATCTGCACAACCGCTCAGGGATTGGCCCCAAGGACTTCAACAACACCGACTACGTCAACGTCCGCGCCAGCGTCGTCGCCGACCTGACGCCCGATCTCGAGAACTACCTGATCTTCACCTATGCCAAGTCGAAGACCAACGGCAATGTGCCGCGACTGACCGCGACCAACACGCAGACGCTCGGCGGCGTGCCCTGCATCCCCGGCTTCGCGGCAGACGGATCGCCGATCCAGGGGGCTGGCCAGCTTCTGTCGTCTACGGTCTGCGCGCAGCAATCGCCGCGCTTCGCGACCTACGGCTACTATGACGTCGAGAACAGCAATCCCGATGCGCATCTCGACGTCGAACAATGGCAGGTGATCAATACGACCACCTGGAAGAGCAGCGATTCGATCACGATCAAGAACATCGCCAGCTACGCAGAGCGCCGTCAGAACCAGAGCGCCAACCTGTTCGGCGACAATATCGTCGTTCCGTCGTTCTTCGGCCCGGCACTGGCGGGCAAGCCCTTCGGCTACGTCAACGTGTTCAACGCCCCCAACCGCGACAACACGTCGCAATATACGTTCACCGAAGAGCTCCAGCTGCAGGGCCACGCCGGCGACAATGACAAGCTGGTCTACCAGCTTGGCGCCTATTTCGAGCGGAGCGCCCCGATCGCGAAATGGATGGGCACGCGTACCTCGATCTTCGCGAGCTGCACCGATGTCCAGAACCTGCAATGCGCGGACATTCTCGGCACGCCCACCGCGCCAGGCGGTTTCGTGCAGGAAACTCTCACGCGTTACTACTTCCGCAATATTGGTTTCTACGGCCAGGCGACCTACAAGTTCAACGACCAGCTCTCGCTGACCGGCGGCATCCGCTACACGATCGACAAGGCCAGCGGCGACGGCGCGGTTCGCACCTTCCTGTTCCCCGTGCCGAACTTCGCTGTGCCGATCTGCGGCATCAACGGCCAGGTGACGCCCGATCCCGACAATTGCGTCGTGTCGCTGACGCAGAAGTCCAGCAAGCCGACATGGCTAATCGACCTCGACTACAAGCCGACCCCCGACACGCTGCTCTATGCCAAATATGCCCGCGGCTATCGCCAGGGCAACGTCAACCCATCGAACACGCTGCCGATCACGGCCGATCCCGAAAAGGTCGATACTTACGAACTGGGCGCCAAGGTCACCTTCCGCGGCTCGGTCAACGGCTATTTCAACATCGCCGGCTTCTACAACGACTTCGTCAACCAGCAGCTGCAAGTCAGCCTGACCCCCGACCCCAGCATCCCGGGCAACCGCGCCTCTCCCTCTGCAGCGATCGTCAACGCGGGCAAGTCGCGGATTCAGGGTATCGAAGTCGAGACGATGATCAGTCCGGTCGAAGGACTACGCTTCAACGCCGGGTACACCTACCTCAAGACCAAGCTCGTTTCCTATTCGCCGCCCAGCTTCGCCGGCTTCCTGACGCCAACGGCCTCGTCAAAGGTCGGTGGCGATCTAGCCCTGTCGCCGCACCACAAGCTGTCAATCACCGGCGCCTACACACTGCCGCTTGACGAGAGCATCGGCCGCATCACCTTCGGCGCCACCTATACCTATACGTCGTCGCAGATCGCTTCGGCGGACTCGCCTTTCGGGGTCCTGCCGTCGACGAACCTCGTCAACCTAAACGCATCGTGGAACGGCATCGCCGGAACGCCGATCGACCTCTCTCTGTTCGCCACCAACGTGACCAAGCAGAAGTATCCGGTCTACGTCGGCGGCACCTTCTATTCCGCCGGCTTCGAGACGCTGCTGATCGGCCCGCCGCGCATATACGGCCTGCGCATGCGCTACACCTTCGGCCGGTAATCCGACAAAACAAAAGGGGCGATCGCGAGATCGCCCCCAAGCCGGGATCGGCGAAGAACCCGGGGTTGGCAGATTGCCCGCCCCGGTTCTCTTTTACATGCCGTCGAGGCCCTTGCTGACCAGGACGTTCACCGCAACGCGGCGGTTCTGCGCCTTGCCTTCCGCGGTGGTATTGTCCGCCGCCGGATCGGCTTCGGCCATGCCTGTCGGCGTCAGCATGCGGTAAGGCTTCCAACCGCAGGCCTGCTGCAAATAGTTGACGACGCGGCTGGCGCGCTTCTCGCTGAGCGCCTGGTTCAGCTCCTCGCTGCCCGTGGAGTCGGTGTAGCCGACGACCAGCAACAGCGCGTTGTTCATGCCCTGGGCCTGGTTGGCCGCAGTGCAGAGATCGGCCTTGCCCTGCTCGGACAGGACGGCCTTGCCAGTATCGAAGTTCACGTTGGTCGTGCTCTTGATGTTGTAGTTGCCGATATCGGCCACGCGGCTGCGCAGCGCCTCGGTTGCCGCGGTCTGCTCGGCAAAGCGCTGGTCGGTGCCGTTGCGGATCATCGCCGCGGTCCGCATGTCCTTGTTCTGGACGCTGATCTTGCTCGCATAGAGGCCACCGCCCGACTGCAGCGTGTCGACGGTGACCGGCAGGCCATTGAGCAGCGAGGCGGGGGTAAGCTTGCTGCTGCTCATGCCCAGGAAGCCGCCGCTCGACTTGACCTGGGTGTTGTCGTTGACCGCGATGACCGTCCGGTTGCCGTCCACAGTGGTCACCTGGATCTTGTCGGCGCTGCGTGCGGAGATCATGCCTTTGATCTGGGGACCCTTGGTCATCGAGGCCGGATCCGGGGTCGTGTCGGTCACGGTGCCCGAGAGGCCGGACTCTGCCGCCTGGTCCTGCGGCTGCGCGGCAAAGCCGACGGACGCCGGCACCGCAAGCAAGGCAACCAGTGAGAGAACCTTGGAACTATTGGAAATGACACTCATTGCGCTACTCCTTCAAAATCAAACTGTCAGACTGCGTACTCGCAGCTCTCGTCCGGCAGCCCCCGCCCGATGGCGCTTCGGCTGCCACAACCCCTTCATCAACTTCGTTACGAAGCGCAGCTGGACAGCCGCACCATGGATTTCCTGGGTGTTCAGCCCAACCTTTCGCTTAGATGAATGCTCCCGACCGCGCTTGTGGTAGACGTTAGTTGGAGATGAACCTGCGACGAACCGTTGCGTGGTGCCACACAAACAAGCCGGATTGGGAAACCGTTTGCAATCGGAGCGGTCTCGCTCACGCCGCGATATGACTGTCGCCGCAATCGCTCATAATGCCATTCCCTGTCCGATCGGGACGCGATAGCGAGGCGCGAACCGGCGATCGAATTCAGGATGCAGGCATGGAATACGATGAAGTCATTCTTGGGCGGCGGAGCATCCGAGGCTACAGGAGCGATCCCGTTCCCAAGGGGCTGATCGAGGAAATCATCAATCTCGTCATGCGGGCGCCGTCTTCCTATAACAGCCAGCCCTGGAGTTTCTTCGTCATCTCCGGAGAGCCGCTGAATCGTATCCGGGCCGGCAATGTCGAGCGGATGGTCGCCGGTGTCCCGGAATCGCGCGAGTTCCGAGCCGGCCAACCGTTCGCCGGCTCGCACCGCGATCGTCAGGTCGGTGTCGCCAAGCAGCTTTTCAGCGCGATGGGCATCGCGCGCGAAGACAAGGACAGACGCGAGGAATGGATGCTGCGCGGCTTTCGCCAGTTCGATGCGCCCGTCTGCGTGATCATCACCTATGATCGAGCCTTGGCCGATAGCGACGACACGCCGTTCGATTGCGGCGGCGTGGCCAACGCGCTGGTCAACGCCGCCTGGTCCCGCGGGCTGGGCACGGTCATCAACAGCCAGGGCATCATGCAGTCGCCGGTCGTGCGCGAGCACGCCGGGATTCCGGACGACCAGGTCATCATGAAGAGCATCGCGCTCGGCTGGCCGGACGAGACATTCCCGGCGAATGCCGTCGTGTCCGAACGCAAACCCCTTGCCGAGACTTTGAACTTCGTAGGCTTCGCCGACTAGCAGCCGGGTGAGCCACGCCCACCCGGCAAGCGAATCCATCGACCATCAATGCACGGCGCTGGCATCCACGGCGCGGGTTGGGCGCGGGGCGAGCCAGATGATCGATGCCGCGGCGGCGAAGACGAAGGCAGCGATCACGAAGGTCTGACCCGTAGCCAGCGCGACGCTTTCCTTGTCGACCACCTGGCTGACGATCATCCGCGCCTGCTCGAACGAGTAACCGCGCGCCGTCAGCTGGTCCATCGTGCCTTGCGCGCCGTTGAGCACGCCCGACAGCGCAGCCCGCTTTTCCTGCGCGCTGTCGTACCAGAGCGTGGTCGAGATCGCGACGGCGACCGCGCCGGCCATCGTGCGCAGGAAGTTCATCACACCGGCCGCCGAGGCGGTCTCTTCTTCCTCGACCGCGCCGAGCGCGATCGTCGTCAACGGCACGAAGAAGAACGGCATGCCCGCGCCCTGGATCAGCTGGGGCAGCGCGAGGGTCCAGAAGTCCGACCCGCTGGTCCACCAGAACACGCGCAGCAGCGAGGTCGCGCCGAGCCAGACTATGCCGATGCAGACCAACCGCCGCGGGTCGACCGTGACCATGCGCTTAGCCACGACCGGCGCCATCAGCACGGCGGCGACGCCGTTGAACGCGGTGGCATAGCCGGCCCAGGTCGCGGTGTAGCCCATCGCGCCCTGCAGCCACTGCGGGATCACGACGAGGCTGGCGAAGAAGGTGCCGTAGGCGAAGACCAGCGCGGTGACTGCGACGGAAAAGCCGCGGTGCCGGAAGACGCGCAGGTCGACTACGGGCTGCTTTTCGGTGAGTTCCCAGATCAGGAAGGCCAGGAAACCGACGCCGGCGATGAGTGCGAGCTGGACGATCATCGGTGCGCCGAACCAATCGTGCTCGCGGCCGAGGTCGAGCATGAGTTGCAGCGCGCCGACCCAAAGGACGAGCAGGCCCAAGCCGATGCCGTCGATCCGTTCCTTGACCAGTTCGGTCTCGGCGCTGCGCAGCACGGTCCAGGCGAGGAGCGAACAGACGACGGCGATCGGGACGTTGATGTAGAAGATCCAGTGCCACCCCCAGCTATCGCTGATTGTCCCGCCCAGGATCGGCCCGAAGATCGGCGCGGTCAGCGTCGTCATCGCCCAGATGCCCATGGTCATCGCGTGCTTGTCCTTGGGGAAAACGCGTAGCAGCAGCGTCTGGCTGAGCGCCATCAGCGGCCCGCCGCAGATGCCCTGGCCGATGCGGAAGGCGACCAGCGCGCCCAGGCTCGGCGCCATGCCGCAGAGCATCGAGAAGACGCCGAAGCCGAACATGCCGCCCGCGAAGATCCGTACGGTGCCGAAACGCTTCGACAGCCAGCCGGTCAGCGGCACGCAGATCGCCTCGGCGACGGCGTAGGAGGTGATGACCCAGGTGCCCTCGCTCGAGGAGATGCCGAGCCCGCCGGCGATGTGGGCGACCGAAACGTTGGCGATCGTCGTGTCGAGCACGACCATGAAATTGGTCACCGCCAGCACCACCCCGGCGAGTATCAGGGTGGTGCCGCTGAGCGGTGCCGGAAGGGATGCTTGCGTGGTCATGACGTCACCTATTCCTTCCCCGAGACGTCGATCTCGGCTTCCATCGAGAGGCCCACGCGCAGCGGGTGCGCGGCGAGTTCCTTGGGATCGAGCGCGATGCGCACGGGCACGCGCTGGACGACCTTGATCCAGTTGCCCGTCGCGTTCTGCGCCGGGATCAGCGAGAAGGCCGAGCCGGTTCCGCCCGAAAAGCCGACGACGCGGCCGTGATAGGTGACCTTCGAGCCGTAGATGTCCGAAGTCAGCGTCACCGGCTGCCCCTCGCGCACGCGCTGGAGCTGGCCTTCCTTGAAGTTGGCCTCGACATAGGCGGCGCGCACCGGGACGATCGTCATCACCGGCGTGCCCGCGGCAAGCCGCTGGCCGACCTGGAGTTGGCGGTTGGTCACCACGCCGTCGATCGGCGCGCGCACCACGGTGCGGGCGAGATCGACGCGGGCCTGGTCGAGCTTGGCCTTGGCCGCGGCGACATCCGGGCTGGTGTCGACGCTCGATCCGGCGATCAGCGCATCGTTGGCGGCGCGCTGGCCGCTCGCGGCGTTACGCGCCGCGATGGCCTGCGAGAGGCCGGCCCGCGCTTGGGCGAGATTGCCCTCGGCCGTGGCATAGGCGTTGCGTGCGACGGTCAGTTCCTCGCCCGAGACGGCACCGCTGGCGGCGACGCCGGCGCGGCGGTCGAGATCGATGCGGGCCTTGGCCAGCGCCGCGGAAGCGATTCCGACCTGCGCCTGGGCGCGGCCGATGTCGGCCTCACCCGCCGCGACCTGCGAGCCGAGCGCACCACTGGTCGCCACGGCCTGGCCGAACTGGCGGCGCACGCGCTGCCATTCGGCCTCGGCGCGGGCCAACGAGAGCCGGGCGTCGGTGTCGTCGAGCCGGAACAGCACGTCGCCGCGCTTGACCACCTGGGTGTTGCCGACACCGACCCAGGCGACCGGGCCGGAAACCAGCGGTGTCACCTGGGCGGTATCGGCGTTCACATAGGCGTTGTCGGTCGACACGAGGTCACCGTCCGCCAGCAGCCAGTAACCGACCGTCGCGGCGGCGAGCGCGCCGCCGAGGGCGATGAAGAGCTTCTTGCGCCGGACCTTGAGGTCCGTCTGCTCGGGGCGGGGAAATTCGACACGCTTGATCGTGTCGGTCTCTTGGAAAGCAAGTTCAGCCATTTCGGTATTCCTTTGATCATGAGTGCGTTGGATGGGGATCAGAGCGGGGTGGCGGCGTGCAGCATGTCCATCGCGAGCCAGTATGCGGCGCCGACGATCACGAACCTGGCGCCTGCGCCGAGCACGAGAATCCGGGCCACCCTGCGCCAGGCAGGGCGGGTATTGGTGGTCATGACAGGTCTCCTGTTTTGGGGTGTTGAAATTCAGGTCTGGGTGAAGCCGCCGCCGAGCGAGCGGACCATGGCCACGTCGAGGGTAAAGGCCCGGGCCTCTAGCTCGGCGAGCGAGCGACGCGCCTGGAGCACGTTTTCTTCGTTGCTCAGCACGTCGAGATAGGTCGCCAGCCCGCGCTCGTAGCGCGTGCGGGCGAGCGCATAGGCGCCTTCGGCATCGCCGAGCGACTGGCGCGTCTCGGCGAGCCGCACGGCCAGCATCTTGCGGCTGACCAAGGTGTCGGCGACTTCGCGCAGCGCCTGGACGACCGCGCCGTCATAACGCGCGACGGCCTCGTCGTACTGGCCGCGGGCGCCGCGGTACTGGCCGGACAGCGCGCCGCCGTGGAAGATCGGCAAGGTCACCGCGGGGCCGACATTGCCATAGGCCGAGCTGCCTTTGACAAGATTGCCGAAGCCCAGCGCCTGCAGGCCGATCAGGCCCGAGAGGCTGACGTCGGGATAGAAGGCGGCGCGTGCGACCTTGATCCGGCTGGCCGAAGCCTCAACCCCGGCACGAGCCGCGGCGATGTCCGGCCGCCGTCCGATCAGGTCGATCGAGGCTTCGGCAGGCACGCCGCGAACCTGGTTGAGCGCGACGGTCGGGCGGGCGATCGAGAGCGCACGGTCGGGGCCGGCTCCGGTCAGCGCGGCCAGGGCATTGCGAGTCAGCGCGATCGCCTCGTCGGTGGCGGCAAGTTCGGCGCGGGCGGCGGGAACCCGCGACTGTGCCTGCTTGAGCGCCGCGCGGTTGTCGAGGCCGGCGTCGACGCGGTTGGAGACCAGCCGCAGCGTCTCGCCGCGGTTGGCGACGATCGCCGCGAGCACGTCGCGCTGGGCATGCAGCTTGGCGAGATCGGCATAGGTCGCGGCCAAGCTGGTGGTCAGAACCAGGCGGGCTTCCTCGACCTCCAAGCGTGCGGCTTCGGCATCGGACCGGGCGGCAGCGAGCGCGGCGCGGTTCTTGCCCCAAAGGTCGAGATCGAATGAGAAGCCCAGCCCGACCTTGGCGCTCTGGCTCCAGCCGTTCGGCACGAAGGTGGCGGGAACGCCGTTGTTCTCGCTCTGCTGGACGTAGCCGGCGCTCGCGCTGGCGTCGACCGACGGGAGGAGCGCGGCACCGGCCTGCTGGGCATAGCCCTGGGCCTGGCGCAGCCGGGCCGCAGCCGCCTTGAGGTCGGGCGAACCGGCGATCGCCTCGTCCATCAGCCGGTCGAGCTGGGGATCGTCGTAGCCTTTCCACCAGCCCATCACCGGCCACTCGGCGGCGGGACTGCGCAGGCTTTCAGTAGCGGCGACCTCGGCCACCGGGCGGATTTCGGGACGGGTGCCGAGGTCCGGAACCGAGGCGCAAGCGGGCAGGGTCGCGGAGCCGGCCAACAGCAGGGCCAGCCCGCGGATGCGGGTGACAGACATGGGAGAATTCCTTTTAGGTACTTGTTGGTACCACATCTAAATGCGTTTCTCGCCACCGCCTGTCAACAAAAAATAGGTACCATATGGTACCGTCATATAATACCTTATATTTCATATATTTATACATCATAATGAGGACTTATATCCTCCATAAATGCTCTATATGGTATCCTTTGATGAACGAAATTGGACAAACCTAAGGGAATCTCCCCCCTTGAAATGATTCGAATCGTGTACCAGGTAGTTCCCATGAAGATTGGCAAGCGCGAGACCCAGCGCCTCGAGAAACGGGCACAGATCATCGCCATCGCTCGGCAGCACTTTTTCGAGCATGGCTTCGACAACACCACGATGTCGGGCATCGCCGCGCAACTCGGGGGGTCGAAGCGAACGCTATGGAGCTATTTCTCCGACAAGGATGAGCTCTTCGCGGCCATGCTGCTCGATACCGCCCAGGGCATCCGCTCACAGATCGAGCTTCCCACCGAAGACGGCGACCCGCTCGAGGTGCTGACCCGGGTGTGCCGCTCGATCATCGATCGCGTGCTTTCGCCGATGGTGATCGCGATGTTCCGTCTGGTCGGTCCGCTCGCCGATCGCCGGCCCGACATCAGCCGGATGTTCTACGAGCGCGGGCCCGGTGAGACCCAGCGCCTGATCGGCGAATATCTGCGCGAGAACTTTGCCGAGGTCCTCTGGACGACCGACTTCAGGACGGCGGGCATAGATCTCGTTGCCTTCAGCAGCGCCGAGATGCACTTCGAGCGGATGTGGGGGCTGAGCGTCGCACCGACGAACAAAGAGAAGGACGCGCGCGCGCGCAAGGGCGCCATGCTGTTCCTCCGCGCCTATGGGCGGAACCCCGATGCCCTGGTGCCGCGCGATGCGCTGATCGGCAGCGAAGCCGGCGTTCAGGAATGAGGGCGAAAGCGATAGCCATGTCGCTCAGTCCATGTCGAACAACTTGCCGGGATTGAGGATGCCCTTGGATCGAGCGCGCGGCGGATCGCGTGCATCGGGGCAAGCTCGTTCGGTGAGCGCGTTCAGGATAGGTAGGGCGCACGCGTCGTGCGCGACGTCGAGCTTGGCGGCGTTGCTCTAAAGCGCGGCGATCTGGTGGTCGTCCCCACCCCACTGGGCAATTTCCCGCAGGACGGAGAGGACTGGCTCGCGGTCGATTTCCATCGGCCGCGCATCGCCCATGCCACTTTCGGCGCAGGGCCGCATTTCTGCCTGGGGGCCATGCTCGCGCGCGCTGAGATCCGCATCTTCCTCGAAGAATGGTTGAGCCGCATTCCCCACTTCGCGATTGCCGAAGGTACCGTGCTCAAGGTCCAGGTCGGCGCCGCCGCGATAATACGCCGCCTGCCGCTGGTCTGGCCCATCGCGACACAATAGCCCGACGATACCGGCCTTCGCGCATGAGCGGCGTAGCCGCGCCAAAACGAACGGGGGCGCAGCGACCGTGTGCCACGCTCCCCGCGTTTATCCTCAGAACGAGATGTTCAACTCAACGCCATAGGTTCGCGCCGTGACGTAGTTCGACGAAGCCAGATAGTTGAGCGACAAACCGGAATTGGCTGCGCGAGAGTTGAACAGGTTTCGCGCGTAGGCGGCAAGTTCGGTCTCAACGCCGCCGATGTTGATGTTGCGCAACGCCGCGCGGGCATTCACGTTCCAGTAGGCGTCCTGATAGGCGAAGTTCGGCGCATAGACGATCGATCGCGAGAGGTTCGGATCGAGCAACATTTTCGACTGCCATTGCGCATCGGCGCGCAGCAGCAGGCGCGCTTCGTCCCACAGCGGCTCGCTTTCGTACTGGCCAAACAGGCTCGCGGTCCATTTCGGCCGCTGGGTCGGGGTATAGGCGCCGCCGTTCGCCGCCAGGAGCAGCGGCTTGGGATCGGTCAGCTTGGTGTCGGAGTAGGCCAGGCTGCCGCCGAGCCGCACCCCACGAGTCGGCGCAGCTTCCATCTCGAACTCGAAGCCCTTGCTGGTGATCGTGCCCGCAGAGATGAGGAAGGTGCCGACCGGCGGCGCACCCGGCACCAGCGTCGAGGTCGAGGACTGCTGGAAATTCTTGTACTGAACCCAGTACACCGCGAGGTTCGCGCGCAGGTTGTGGTCGAAGAACTCGGTCTTGACGCCCCCTTCGACCGACTTGGCCGTCTCGGGCGCGAAGTCGAGGCCCGCAACCGATCCGCCGGACACGAAGGCGGTCGAGAACTTGGCGTAGACCAGCGTATCGTCGTTGGGCTTGTAGTTGACGCCGACGAGGTAGCTCGGCCGCGTGTCGCGATAGCGGAACAGGATCGTCTGCGTCGCGGGCGCGGTCCCCAGGATGAAGCGTCCGGTCTTGCTGTCGCGCGTCACGCGGATGCCACCGACGAGATCGAGCTGCGGCGTGACGTGCACCTCGGCCTGGCCGTAACCGGCAACGGAGGTCGCCTTGTTCAGCGTATCGACCACGCTACCCAGCGTGAACTTTCCGCCGGGGAGCGGCCTGAAAGCGATCGTGCCGGTGAAGCCGAAGGTGCCGGTAGTATCCTCGGACTTGAACCAGAGGCCGCCCAGCGTGAGCGTCAGGAGGTCGGAATTGTAGTTGACCTGCAGTTCGTCGCTGTACTGCTTGTTGCGGCTTACCGTCTGCGAGGCAGTGACGAGGAACGGTGATCCGACGAGCGAGGCCGGCAGGCCCAGCAGCGGCGCCGCCTGCGCGGTCAAGGTCAGGGCGCTGATGCCGTCGATCGACGCATTGGCGAAGATGAACGACTTGCGGAAGGCGAAGACGTTCTTGAGCGATATCTGATCGTTCACCGTATAGGTGCTCGTGAGGCTGTGCCCCTCGTTCTTCTGGTCGGTCGGGATAACGTAGGAGTTCATCACCGCCTTCGGCCGCAGCCCGTCGGACGCTATCGGCACGGGGGTCGGCTGTGTCTGGATCAGGGTGGAGACGAAAGCACCCGTTCCCGGCTGGTTGGGGTTGTAGCCGACGATCCCGGTGCCTTCGGGCGTGTGGAAGGCCCGGCTCAGATCGAACTTGTAAACGGTCTTGAAGTCGCCGCTCTCGAACTTGAGTGCGGCGAAATAGGTGTTGCTGTCCCGGGTGCCGAGCCACTTGGGCGAAACGCGCACCTTGGCGACGAGCGGATCGGGAGAAACGGTCCGATCCCATACCGTGCCGGCGCCCAGGTTCAGGATGTCGCCATGGATGTAGTCACGCACATAGCTGAACGACGCGCTGAAAGGCCCGAATTCCGGCGTGTCGATGCTTGCGCGCAGGCGATAGGCATCGCGGTTGCCGACCGCGGCCGAGCCGCGGAAACCGAACTTGCCGCTCGGGTCGCGGGTGGTGATGCTGACCGCGCCGGCCGTCGCGTTGCGGCCGAACAGCGTGCCCTGCGGCCCGCGTAGGACCTCGATACGCGAGACATCGGGCAGTTCGAAGATCGATCCGCGCGGCGCCGAAATGTAGACACCGTCGAGATAGGTGGAGATCTGCTTGTCCGACCCGGGCACCACGCCGAAGCTGGCCGCGCCACGGATGGTGAAGGTCGGCACGCTGCTGCCCCCGGCGGACGGCCTGACGGTGACGCCGGGCGCCAGGCCGCTGAGGTCGTTGACGTTGGTGACACGGTTGGCCTGCAGCGCCTCGCTGCTCAGCGCCGTCACCGCGATGGGCACGTCCTGCACGCTCTGTTCGCGCTTCTGCGCCGTGACGACGATGACGTCGAGGCCACTGTCCTCGCTGGCGGTGTTCTGCGCCGCGGCTTGGACCGGCAACAGGCCGACAATGACGAGGCTTGTGCCCGCGAACCAGAATGCGATGCGATTGCTTGCCTTCATGATAACCCCTCTCCCCAATGCAGTTTTCTTTTTGATCGGCGGCGCACGGCACCATTTCCGACTTTTTTTCATCGACTTAAGCTTACGGCCCTCGACCAACGACGATCGCGGCCAATCATTACAGAGGCCTCGCCCGAAAAATCGAAATCAGCCTGCCGCTAGTCTTCAGTTGACAACTTAGAGGTGTCAAGGAACAAACAAGCGAGCGCTTGGTAGGCAAGTCTGCGTTTCCGCTGGCGTCAAATCGGCGACGAAATACGCTCGCCTGAGCCCTCGCCGGGACGATGAAACGCGCCCTTTGATCGGTGGGCTTGCGGCGCCACCGACGGGCCGCCTAAGGTTCGGGATGGGCCAACCGCCATCGCCGATCCGGCGTCGCAATGCGGCGCAAACGAAGCAGCAGATCCTCGCCGCTGCCAAACAGTGCTTCTCTGAAATCGGCTACGCCAACACCGGGATACGTGACGTCGCGGCCGTGGCCGGGGTCAGTTATGCGCTCGTGGGCCGCTATTACGGCTCGAAGGCCGGCCTGCTCGAAGCGGCGCTGAGCGCGTTGATCAGCGCCGAGGCCCTGATCGAGATCGAGCGGTCACGCTTCGGCGAGAACATGGCGAGGCTGGTCGCGCGCGCCTCCGTGAGCGAAACCACCAGCACGATGACGGTTCTCTCCGCTGCCGATCCGGTCGCACGGGCGATCGCGAAGCGCCTGCTGAATGACGAGATCATCGATCCACTGACCGTCTGGCTCGGCCCGCCTTTCGCGCGCGATCGCGCGGTCGCGATCGCCATGCTCGGAGCTGGTTTCGTCACCCACTCCCGACTGGTTCCCCTGCTGGGCGACAAGCCCGATTTGCACCCCGATCGACCCATCGTCCGCTGGCTGGCGAACGCGCTGCAGAACATCGTCGACGATCCGGACCAATGGCGCAGCCCGACAGATCCGCCGGAGGATCGCAGAGCTGATTTAGATCGTTAGGAATCGCTATGAATTCTATAGGCGCCAGTTGCCGGCGGAGAGGCTCTGACGGCGCTGTCAGTCTATTTCGAACGCTCCCACAGAGCGCCGTTGCCCAGCTCAGAGCTACAATGAGCAGACTGTGTGGCGGAGAGGGTGGAGCGTAACTCCAGCATTTCTCCGGGTTACAGCCCGATTTCGGGATCGTGCCAAGCTGTCACGATAGTTTCATCCAGTCCCAGTCACGATCTGGCACGACAGCTCCCTGGGTGAGGTTGATCGTGCCAAGTATCGTGCCAGGAAAGGTTCGGTCACATGACTGCTTTCGACATGACGGACATTCTTAACCGAAGCCCCCTAGGCCCCTCCGTGAGTGTAAGGTGAGCCTTTATGCGTGATTTTGGCTACTCTAAGCGCGGGCGCGAGGTAAATGAAGCGCATGCCGAAGTGCATGCCGCTTTCGAGGGGGTCGTAAACAGGTACGACAGGAGCGATCCAAGGACGCAACGCTGGCTCGACGCCATCAAAGCATACCGAGCAGCTTGCGCGCGCGCATATCCCGAGCCCTTGCGAGAGGTAGATCGAGGCATAAAGCGCGCCTCGGAAATTGACACAGTGGACATGCTGGATTTTCTTGAGGCCGATCCGTTCTTCGACCGATCCGGTTATATGAAGGAAAAGCTTCTGGGGGAGCTAAAGCGGCGGAAGCTCGATCACCATGAAATTAAGCGACTGCAAGCAATCATACTCAGCGTCGTCAAGAAGGACGACCATCGCCGTGAGTTCCTGCGTTACTGCCGCGCCAGTGCCAATGTCGACGACGAACATTTCCGAGCGGAACTGGGCGCCTTGGAGCGATCAGATGATCCTCATGTTTCGCAGCGCGCCAACTGGGTGCTGGCTGCGCTTGACGGTAAATGGCTTGACCTCAAGCGCGCGGCGAGAGGGCATGAAAGGCGCGGCAACATGTATTTTGCGGTGCCAAATCCGCGCATCCCATAAAGATTGAACGTCCGCTCTCTGCAGAGAATGCCGAACTATCCGCTATGCGGAACTTTCATTCTACCGGCGGGAACCATGCCAAAGACGTATTTGGCACGGTCAGCCAAAACGGCTGATTTCTGAGGGGCAGCTGGCGGAGAGGGTGGAATTCGAACTGTGACATTAGGCTATTGATTTCCGTGCGTCTTTCAGTTCGGCTTCCTCAAAAAGCCATAGTTAAGGCCACGCGTTTGGAATCTCATATTCTGAGGGCGATTATACCGCACCAACTCGTCGGTGCGACGTCGTAGTAGCCTCTCGATCAATTAGGATCAATTCCCAGCGACGAAAGCTTGTGTCAGGCCGGCAGTTGCCCGGTCCGGCCAAGCCGGCGTCAAGACGCAGAGAATCCAATTTTCAACTCACGCACCGCATGCAAAATGTCCCGTGTTCGCAAAGGGCTCAGCGCGTATCGGCCGTCTGCTTCGGCATCGACGATTTTACATACTCCTTGTTATCGATTCGGAATATATGAAGATCAGGGACCGCGCCGCATTCGGTGACTCAGAACAGATCTCGCCACTCCGAATTGAAGAACCCTTCTGCTGGACGGCAGGTACCCTTTTTTGGCACCAGCCGCACACAAGCTCAGCGTTCAGTCGCTGTGGGCCCACCACATCCAACACACTGCCTAGCGCACAGAGGGCGAAGATTTCAACGTCCGCAGCGATAATTTTGGCCACATCGACAATCCACGATGCTCATCCGAGCGCCGGCATCGGCGGGCATGCAGGATAGCTTGCCGCCAATATTGTCAGTGCCCTTTACCCCTGCCCGAATCCCACGAGATTTCGAGCCACAGTATGCTCCGCAGCAGCTCCAAGCTCCATTGGCGGGCGATAATCGATTCGAATCGAAGTTGATGCCGTCCCGGCATCAGTGACCGCATTGAAAGCATTGGACTTGGCCCTCGACTACGCTCATTTTTGAACCATAAAACAAATCAATGTCATTACTTCTAGGGAGCGGAGAGGCTGTGCACGAGCTACGTCACAAGGTCATCGTCATCACCGGCGCTGGTCAAGGCATCGGCCAAGCATACGCGATGAGATTCGCACAGCTGGGCGCTGCCATCGTTGTAAACGATATCAACGTCGACGCCGCCAATGCGGTCGCCACGGCGATCAAGGACGAGGGCGGCCAGGCAATCGCGAATGGCGCAGACATTTCAGATTGGGCGCAAGCCGGGACCCTCATTGGCAGCTGCATCGATGCCTTTGGCAGAATCGACGGGCTGGTAAACAACGCTGCAATATTTAGTGCCGGCAGATTGGATGAGTACGAACCGGGCTCTTTCGAGCGAATGCTGTCCGTAAATGTGCTCGGCACCATCAATTGCGCCTCACATGCGCTTCGACAAATGCGAAAGCGCGGGACCGGGGCAATCTTGAACGTCACCTCCGGTGCTCACATGGGAGTCCCGGCAATGGGTGCATACGGTGCCAGCAAAGGGGCAGTCGCTTCACTGACATATAGTTGGGCCGCCGAGCTCGAGGCCAGCGGAATCAGGGTCAATTGCATATCGCCAATGGCGCAAACAGCGATGGGAGATGCCTTTAGCGTTTATCTACAGAGCCGCGGCCATGCGGGTGCGAAATGCGCGCTGACTGCCGCATCTAACGTCGATGTAGCCGCGTTCTTAATGTCGGATGACGCCGCGGCAATTCACGGACAGATCGTCCGCATCGAGGGGGGACATCTAAGCCTGATTGCTCACCCGGCGGTCGCACTTCCATTGATGGTCCGGGAGAGCGGCTGGAGCTACGAAGCTGTCGTCGACGCCTTCGAGAGTGATCTCACGCACCGCCAGGTGCCGGTTGGCGTTGTCGGCGTCAGCTTGGGCGAATTTCGCCCGGCCTCGGAGATGTGGGTCGCGGACGGAGCTGCGGGCCTAGAGCATGCCGTGAGCCGGGGTGCACGCAAATGAGCGGGAGAGCCGATAACGCTGACTTGGGCCGCGACGGCCCCGAGCTGAAGGTCCTAGTCAGAGACTTGTACGAATCTTACTGCGCCACCCTCGACGATGGCGACCTAAACGGGTGGCCGGACTATTTCACCGAGGATTGCAACTATCGGGTCCAATCCTCGGAGAATTTCGACCTCGGTCTGCCGCATGCCCCAATATTCTGCCGTGGGAAGGGCATGCTGCGCGATCGCGTGTCGGCCTCGGGCGTGATGGTTTATGAGAAGCGCCGCCAACGGCGGTTTGTCACGAACGTCCGCATATCGGAGTACGAGCCCGTTATTCGCGCCTCCGCCAGCTTTCTCCTCACTGAGTGCATGCTGGACCGCGATCCGGTGCTCGCCATGACGGGCCGCTACATCGATACACTGCGCAAAGATAATGGTCGGCTCCTACTGCAAGATCGACTGTGCGTTTATGACAATTACCGCATCGTACAGAACTTGATTTATCCGATCTAAGGAAAACGCCATGACTGTTCAGCGCAAAATTGCGTCCCAAAGAAACTGGCCTGATCATGGCGAGTTTCGCATACCAGGCTGGGTTTACACCGATCCAGAGGTTTTCACCATGGAAATGGAGCGTTTCCACCACGGTCCTACATGGAATTATGTCGGTCTCTCGTGCGAGATTCCAGACGTCGGATCATGGAAGCGAAGTTCGGTCGGCCTGAAGTCCGTTGTGATGACGCGCGATAAGGCGGGGAACATACATGTTGTCGAGAACCGATGCCCCCATCGCGGCGCCCCGATCTGCTGGGAGCTCCAAGGCAAGAGCACGGGGCTGAATTGTCCCTACCACCAATGGCGCTTCAATCTGCGTGGCGATTTGATCGGTGTTCCGTTCGAAAAAGGGTTCAATAGCGCTGGGGGCATGCCCGAAGGCTTCGACAAAGCCGCGAACGGTCTGCTGAAGTTGCGAAGCGAAGTCCGCGGCGGGGCAGTATGGGCGACATTCAGCGACGAGGCGCCGCCTTTTGAGGAGTTTGTCGGCGCCGATCTCCTGGCGGCCCTGGATCGGATAGCAGGGCGCGGGGAGATGCGGCTCCTTGGCACCAGCCGTCAAATATACAAAGCCAATTGGAAGATGTGGATAGAGAACGCGCGTGACAACTATCACGCCACTTTGCTCCATACCTTTCTGACGGCTTTCAAGCTGTTTCGCGCCGACCTGCCGCCGCCCGAACTAAACATCTTTGGCGTTCATACAACTGGCAAGGTCTATACGCGCCCAGAAGTTCTTGGCGATCTGGAGGCGGACGCTGCCCAAGAGATGAAGAGCCTGCGCAAGGACTACAAACTCCATGACTGGGAAACCGTAGACACGGACCGGTATGATTATGAAGATGGGTACAACATCGGCTTTCAGATGTTCCCAAGCAGTATGTATCAGCCCCATCTCAACGTCCCGAGCTTCCGCCATATTGTTCCGCTCAGCGTCGATGAGCATGAAATACGCTGGACGTTCTTCGGATTCGAAGACGATGACGACGAACTTTCGGAGCGCCGGCTGAAGCAGGCCAACATGGTCGGACCGGCAGGTTTCGTGACAGCCGAAGATGGAGAAGTCCTCGTCCGCAGCCAACCCGTTATCACCAGTAGCGCCGATCGCGACCAAATTATTGAGATGGGTCTCGGCGGAGATCAATCACTAGATACGATGATAACAGAAAAGGCAATTAGAGCCTTTTATACTGGCTATCGCGATATCATGGGATTTTAACAACAAGTTAATCAAGGCTTTTTCCGGATTCGGATCTCCGATTTCAGGAGATCGACAAACTGCTGCGTCCTGATGGACCGCATTTAGATATACTTTAATTGGGGGACAAAATGAAATCGATAACGAAATGCGTATCTGCTATTTCGGTGCTGACGATTGCCATAATTCCGGCATCGAGCGCTATGGCTCAGGCGCCTTCGAGTTCTGGTCCGGCCGAAGCAGCAGATGCAAACTCCCTCGGGGACATCGTCGTCACAGCCCGCCGTCGCTCGGAGAGCTTGCAGAGGGTGCCGGTCGCCGTGACCGCCCAGACGGGGTTGCAACTTGAGCGCAGCGGTATTCACGACCTGATGGACCTCAACCGGTCAACTCCTTCGCTATCTATTTCGGCTTCGTCGCGCGGCAGTAACGTTCCAAATGTCGTAATTCGAGGTCAGCGCCAGATCGATACCGGCATCAACACCGATCCTGCCGTTGTTCTGTACGAAAACGAACTGCCATTCGTCCGCCCGAATGGCCTTAACGGCTCGTTTTACGACATTGAGTCGGTCCAGGTTTTGCGCGGTCCGCAAGGAACACTATTTGGCCGCAACACGACTGGTGGAGCGCTGCTGATAACCACCAATCGTCCCACGGATAAAGTGCAGGGACGGATCGCCGGATCGGTCGGGAACTTTGCCTTCTGGGACGGGGAGGCGATGCTGAACCTGCCGATCGGCGAAGGTATCGCGCTGCGAGTCGCCGGGAAGATTACGCGCAGAGACGGCTATATGCACGACCGCGTGAGCGGACGGGAAGCGAACAACGTGAAGAACGACGGCGAACGTGCGACACTGCGGATCGACCGGGGCATCGTTACTTCCGACTTCATGTACGAGCGATTCTTTGGCACCAACAACGGCACATTCAATCAGATCTTTGGCGTTGTCGGGCCTTTTGCAGCGTCACTGAGCGCGGAGGTTGCGGCAAATCGATCCAATCCCTACACCTATGTCAATAATACGCCAGGGGAAGAAACGTCCAAGGCCGAAACTTTTGGCAACATCACGACTCTCCGCCTCGCAGACGAGATTAGCTTGAAGAATATAATCGGGTGGCGCAATGTTTCGTCTTTTAGTCGGCAGGACTTTGACGGATCATCCGCATTCTTGCTTTCCAACGACGGTGTCACGCATGTCAGGCAATTCAGCAACGAACTTCAGCTTTCCGGGAAGAGCGGAAATCTCGACTGGGTGGGGGGGATTGTTCTATTTCAACGAGCGTGGTGATGATTTGTCCAATTTGCGGCAGGTCGGTAGCACCGGATTGCTGCGGAGTTCGGGCATCGTCAATGTCCGCAATCGCAGCTATTCCGCGTTCGCCTCTGTAACTTACAAGCTTCCCTGGTTGGAGGGACTCTCAGCCACGGGTGGCTTTCGTTATACGAAGGACAAGCGGTCGGGGACCGCGCTTCAGACTGTCAATGGCGCTTGCAACCTCAAGTTGACGAACGGATCATTCATCTGCGGTCTTCCGGGTGAAGTCTCGTACTCGAAGCCAAGCTGGACGCTTAGCCTCAACTACCAGGCATCCCCGGACGCCTTGCTCTATGTGGCACACCGGCGGGGTTACCGCGCCGGCGGCTTGCAGAACCGCGTGTCGATAGAGTCGGCAGCGGTTCCATTCGAGCCCGAGACCGTCAACGATGTGGAAGTCGGCGCAAAACTCGACTTCGACATAGGGTTCCCGGCTCGAGTAAACATCGCAGCTTATAGCGCGTGGTACAAAAATCTTCAGCGCGTTCAGTCGTTGACGCTTCCGGGAACTACAACCCTGGTGTCGCTCACATTCAATGCCGCCGCAGGAAAAACCAAGGGCATTGAAATTGAGACAACCCTCAAGCCGACCAGCCGCTTGACGCTCACCGGTGGCTTTGCGTTGACAGACATGATTTACTCAAAGTACTTTTTCGGCGGTGTAGATGTGTCCCATCAAAATTACAGCTACGTTCCGAAGTATACGGCGGATGCTAGCGCCGCATACGTACTTCCGATCGCTGAACAACTGGGTACAGTGACACTCAGCGGCAACGTTCACTATCAATCGAATATCCAGATTGCCGACGTTCCGAAGCCCTTCTTCATCTTGCCTGGATACACGTTGGTAAACGCGCGGATGGAGTGGTCGAATCTCCTGAATTCTAATTTCAGCGCGTCCGTCTTCGCGAACAACCTATTAAACGAGGCATATTTCCCAAGTGGCGCTTCGATTACGGACTCTCTTGGTGCGGCCGTTCGCGTAGTTGGCGCTCCTCGCATGTACGGAATACAGGTGCGCTATGAATTTTAGACGGTGCTCGCCTCCATCCAGGTGTTGCTTGCGGATCGAAGGAGGGGACGGAACGTGATAGGGATCATCGCCGCGGGATCAACGCAGTGACGAGCCTAGCAGGAAAGCTGGCTGTCGTGACAGGCGGCGCGGCGGGGATCGGTAGAGCAATTGCCCTGAGATTGGTGCATGATGGAGCCTCTGTGGCAATCATCGATCGCGATGCGACTTCGCTGGCAACCACTCGCGATTTGGTTTTACAACATGGGCGCTGCGCCGGCGCCTTTGCTGCCGACCTAACGGTTTCGGACCAACTCGAAGCGGTATTCGAATATATTCGCCGCGACGCAGGAAATGCGGACATCTTGGTGAATAATATAGGCGGTAGTAGCCGAGGTTCTGCCGAGTTTTTCCAAGAATCCGACCTATCGAGTCTCGAAAGACTGATCGATCTGAACCTATTTTCAGCCGTGCGAGCGACCCGGGAAGTCATTCGCGGGATGATAGGCGAGCGTTGGGGACGCATTATCAATATCAGTTCCGAGGCAGCATTTACTGCTGGTTCGAGAAACTGGGACTACGGCGCCGCCAAAGCAGGCGTGATCGGCTTTACACGAGCGATCGCCCGCGAAATGGCGGAATACGGAATTACGGCAAATGCCGTTGGGCCTGGCTTGACGCGAACGGCTACCTTCGATGCCTTGGTTCCGGAACTCCGGGCGCAGGCGCTTGCGGCTTCGCCGATGGGTCCAGCCGAACCTGAAGACATCGCACATGCGGTGGCGTTTTTCGCAAGCATCGAGGCTGGTCATGTCACTGGCCAGACGCTTCTGGTCAATGGCGGAAGTTGGATGCTTTGACCTAGTTCAAATCGAAGAATCGTTCACCAGGCAGCTGCTGGGCACGGTTGACTTTACCCCTCAGCCGACCATGTTTGCTGACTGTTGCAGCGTGCCGCCTTGAGTGAGCTCTCGCGATTGAGCGAGATAGGTTTCCATTTTTTGGCCGGTGCCGTGTCGAGTAGGGCCAATGGAACTTCGTCACCTCCGCTATTTCGTCGCAGCCGCTGAGGAGGGGAATATCAGCAAAGCGGCTGACCGATTGAATGTGGCTCAATCTGCCCTGTCGCGACGAATCCAAGCGCTTGAGGAAGAGTTGGGATTTGCATTGTTCGTACGCGATCGTAAGCGGATACGTATCACACCGGCAGGCTCCTACTTTTTCACGGAATGCCGAAGGATACTCAACGAACTTGCTGCGATGAAAAGGCACGCTGGCGAAATAGCAGCTGAGCACAGCCGCAAGATGATCATCGCATTAAATCCCGCTGCAGCTCTAAGCGGACAGATCATGAACGTCTTGACGAACTTCCAAGCGGGTTTTCCGGACGTCGATACCGAACTCCTGACTATGCCCTCGCTGGCGCAAATAGCCGCAATTCGCGAGGGAGAAGTCGATGCGGGCTTCATTCACATGCCGCAAGAGGTTTCCGATTTGCAGTCCGTCGAGGTCATAAGCGGCCGGCTCATGATAGCCATCAACTTGACCCATGATTTGGCAAGCAAGCCTGAGTTGCGCCTTGCTGATTTCAAGGAAGAGCCTTTCCTGTGGGTGCGAGAACCAGACGTGATGTTCGCGCACGATCTGGCTTTGAAGGCATTTCGCGCCGCCGGTTTTGATCCGCACATCGTCAACCGCGTTTCCAGTTTTGAAGCGTCGCTGGCTCTGGTTTCGGCAGGTGCTGGTCATTCGCTGACACATTCCCTCGCTTCGGGTCACAATGCCAACAACGTTATATTCCGTACGCCGGAGGATTTCGATATCTCCCTACCTCTCGTGCTCGCTTGGAAAAAGGTGTCACCGCACCCGCTCGTGCCAAGTTTGATCGGTCAGTTGAAATGAATGCAAGTCGTGGGATCGCCGGGACGATTCACGAATGTAGGCAGCTTTCAAGCAGGCTATTTGCCGCCTCATAGGTCGGCTACGTTGGAAATCGCCGCAAGGGTATCCTGGTTTGAAATGATGGTTCGTGACAATTCTCGGCCCCATAATGAAGAAGATTACTGCTGTAAGTGTTTCGGGGCACAAGTTCAAGCTGGGTTAGCTAGCGCCAAAATTGTTGAAGATTCGCTGCAAAATGACTGATTTATCCCAATTGAATTTTCCTTTTCGAGCGCTTGTATTCACAAAATTTACGGCACGAAAGGCCATCCACACATCCCAGTCCTCGAGCTCGGTGCCGAGTTCGGCGCGGGATCGCTCACCGCGGAATCTTTGGGAAGATTAGCCGATAAGGTCGACGAATACTGATTCCCACGAGCGGCCAAGGGGCGAGTGGGGAGAACCTGCCGGCATAGCAGGCCGGCTGCTGCGCTTCCTCGACTGTCCGCAAAGGGCGTAATCCCCCCGGCAACGGAAATGGTGACGTCCCTAGCGGCACGCCTCCACGTACTCCACCGTCAGTTCGATCAGGCACGGCAACTTCTCAGCTCGCTGCTCTGCGTGAGCTCGCCTTCACAGATCAGCGGCTGCCCCAGGTTCTACGAATAGAGCTCGCGCTACTGCGCTTCGCTTGGAATGTGAGCAACGCAAGATCGGCATCCGCATGCGGAACATCATCGCGTGTTTGGCGGTGTCGCGAACCACTTTGGTGCGGGCAGTCGCTTCCGCGCCGGCGCTCACGTCTGTCTCTCCTTTCATTCGCGCTTGATGCGCCTTGGGGGCGACGATTTATGCACCTCGGTCGGTCCTTCGCCGATCCGAAATGCCCTGATTCCTGAAAATCCTGCTCGACTTACGTTTTGTCGGTCACCGCGGTGCCACCCGTCGCCTGGACGCAGCGGCCCGCCACACGCATCAATGCCGCATCAACCGCAAACTTGGTCGTCGAACCCTCGTCTATACCGAGCGCGCTCGTGTCGAGAATGAAGGCGAACGAGCAGGATAATTCTCGATGAAAATTCCAGGCCGCTTCTTAGCGGGAATCAACAGCTTCAGGTCGGCCATCGCAAATCTTCAAATCGAATTTAGGGCGCCTTTTTCACGCGCAACGTCGAAATCGGCTGCGCGATGCGTAATTGAATCACGTGCAACGACTGCTCCGATGACCGAGCGCACGTGCTCAACATGTCGCTTGCCCGCGAGCTCCGCGCCGCGTGGATCACGAGCGACAACCGCATCGTAAATGGCTCGATAATCGGCAAGACGTATCTGCCGCAATAGCGGTGATTGAAATTGAGAATAAATTATATGCATGCCGATTGCAGGAAAAAGACGGTATAATTCGCGATTATTTCCGATTATTAACAACGTTCTATAAAATTGTCTGCGCGCCTTACTGAATGTGTCAGCATCCATTTCTGATCTCGATTCATTCAGTACTTGCATCGTCGAAACCAGCGCATCACCGTGATTGTTGATATCAAATCTGATCGCGGCGGTCCGTGCAAGCAGCCCTGTCATAACCGATGCCACATCCAAAATCTCATGCGTTTCCGCTTCATCCAGTACTCGGATGGAAGGTGATTTGTTTCTACGCGGGTCGACTACACCTCGCACAGCCAATCGCTGGATCGCCTCGCGGACCGCGTTGCGGCCGACACCGAAACGCTGCGCCAGGTCAGTTTCGATCAATCGCTGACCCGGGACCATACGATGGGCCTCAAGGTCCCGCATGATCCCGAAATATACCTTCTGAGAGGCTCCATAAGGCTCCGGGGAGAGAAGCGGATCCATATCGATGTCGCTCACTGCCGGGGAACCTCGCATAATCTCCTTTCTTGATTGTTCCACAATCGTGCTCCAATAACAATCGGTATCGCTTTGGGAGTCGAGCATGAATGCACCCGTTTGGGACTTGTCGGGACGGACGGCCCTGATCACCGGAGCATCGAGTGGATTCGGGGCCCATTTCGCGAAGGTGCTCGCTGCCGCTGGTGCCGCGGTCGTATTGGCAGCAAGACGCACCGAAAAGCTCGCAGAAATTGCCGCGGCGATCGCCGCAAAGGGCGGTCGCTGCTCCACGGTGACGCTCGATCTCGAGCGATCATCAAGCATTGCGGCCCTCGAGCCCATTCTCGAGAATATCGATGTCGTTGTGAACAATGCAGGCCTTACCCGTGAGGCGGCGTTCCTTGATCAATCCGAGGACGATTGGGACGCGGTGATCGATACCAACGTCAAGGGCATGTTCCTCGTCACCCAACTCGCCGGCAAGGCGATGCGAGCGAGCGGGCGCGGAGGATCGATAATCAACGTAGCATCGATCCTTGGACTACGGCAGGCGGGCGGGGTTGGGCCCTATGCCGTTTCGAAGGCGGCGGTGATCCAGCTGACCAAGGTCGCAGCGCTTGAACTCGCACGCTTCGGCATAAGGGTGAACGCGCTGGCGCCTGGTTATTTCGCGACTGAACTCAACAATGACTTCTGGGAAAGCGATGCGGGCAAGGCGATGATCCGGCGTATCCCGCAGCGCAGGCTTGGTCAGGTCGAGAATCTGGACGGCCCCCTGTTGCTGCTCGCGTCCGACGCTTCGGCTTACATGACCGGATCTGTGATCGAGATCGACGGCGGGCACCTTGTGAGCTCGCTCTAGCGAGGACTTTATGGCGAAGAAGATTTACTCCGATGCAGCGGATGCCCTCCAGGGCCTGCTCTTCGACGGCATGACCATTGCTGCCGGCGGCTTCGGCCTGTGCGGCATTCCCGAGACCCTCATCGGCGCGATTCGCGAGGTCGGCGTCAAGGATCTCACAATCATATCGAACAATGCGGGCGTCGATGACTTCGGACTCGGTCTTCTTCTACGCAGCCGCCAGGTGCGAAAAATGATCAGTTCCTATGTTGGGGAAAACAAAGAATTCGAACGCCAGTATCTCTCTGGTGAGCTAGAACTAGAATTTAATCCCCAGGGCACGCTTGCCGAGCGGATACGTGCGGGAGGCGCCGGCATAGCCGGTTTCTACACACGCACCGGTGTTGGCACCATTGTGGCAGACGGCAAGGAGGAAAAGACCTTCAAAGGCGAACGCTACATACTGGAGACGGGCCTTGTCGCCGATCTGGCGATCGTGAAGGCATGGCGAGGCGATGCGCGCGGCAACCTTGTCTATCGAAAGACAGCTCGCAACTTCAACCCCATGGTCGCGACTTGCAGCGCTGTCACGGTAGCCGAAGTTGAAGAAATCACTCCGGCCGGCGAGATCGATCCCGATCACATTCATACCGCGGGCATTTTCGTCCAGCGAATGATCCCGGCGACTCAAAACGAGAAGCGTATCGAGAAGCGCATCGTGCGCGCGGAGATCTGACATGGGCTGGACCCGCAATGAAATGGCGGCGCGGGCCGCCGGCGAACTGCGAGACGGGTTTTACGTAAATCTCGGGATCGGTATCCCCACGCTTGTCGCAGATAACATTCCGCCAGGGATCGATGTGACCCTGCAGTCGGAGAACGGGATGTTAGGCCTTGGGCCCTACCCCCGTGCGAGCGAGGTCGACGCCGACGTGATCAATGCCGGCAAGGAAACGATCACCGAAATGGCCGGCACCAGTTATGTCTCGTCGGCCGACAGCTTTGGCATGATCCGTGGTGGCCATATGGACGTGTCGGTCCTTGGCGCGATGGAAGTCGCCGAGAACGGCGATATCGCCAACTGGATGATCCCGGGAAAGATGGTCAAAGGGATGGGCGGCGCTATGGACCTTGTCGCCGGCGCCAGGAAGATTATCGTGTTGATGGATCACGTCTCGCGCGATGGAACTCCAAAGTTCCGTAAATCCTGCACCTTGCCGCTAACAGGTTCGAACGTCGTCGATATGGTCATCACTGACCTGGCCGTGTTCCAAAGACCGGATCGCAGATCCCCTTTCCGTCTTGTCGAGCTGGCTTCTGACACGTCGCTTGGAATCGTTCGGTCACTTACCGAAGCGCATTTTGACATTTGAACATCGCGCGCGACACCCATCTCGGCTGACGCGCCGCCGAGACCGGCCAATGAACCCGGCCGCCCGCCGACTTGGACCATTCGTTCGCAATTCGGCGCATGGCGGCGGGATTTGCGGGAAGTCGGCGCGGCGGTGCTCAAGTTCCGCCCGGCGCCACGGGCTACGATTTTCGCAGTGATCGCAACACCCAGCCCACCTCGACGATCGGACCAGCCCCGACGCGCGCGATGGTACCGGCGCCGTAGCGCATATGGATCGACCGGCTGGCCCCTCCTGTCGAAGCCGAACCTCCCTACAACGGCAAATGCACGCAAAACCCCTAATCTCTTTTTTGAATATATCTTCAATTTTTGTTGCACTGCAGTGCCGCATGTGCGAAGCAACCGCCTATGAAGAACGTAGGCGTCATCGGTTCGGGTATGATGGGTCAGGGCATCGCCCAGACTTCCGCGCAATTTGGCCATCACGTGTTCCTGACCGACGTCTCCCCGGAAATAGCAGAAAAGGGCAAGGCCACGATCGCCAAGGCGCTCGACAAGCTGGTCGGCCGCGGCAAGCTCGATGCGGCTGAAGCCAAGACCGTGCTCTCGCGTATCACGCCGATCGGCGAATATGCCCCGCTGGCCGATGCCGACATCATCATCGAGGCCGCCACCGAGCGCGAAGAGATCAAGCACAAGATCTTCGAGCAGGCGGTTAAGGTCCTCAAGCCCGACGCGATCCTCGCCTCGAACACCAGCTCGATCCCGATAACCCGCATGGCCGCGCGCGTGCCCGATCCCTCGCGCTTCATCGGCATGCACTTCTTCAATCCGGTGCCGGTCATGGGCCTGATCGAGATCATTCCCGGCCTGCCCACTTCGGCCGAGACCACCGCCAAGGCACGTGCCTTCGCCGACAGCCTCAAGAAGGAAGTCGTGCTGGCCGGCGACGAGCCCGGCTTCGTCGTCAACCGCATCCTGTGCCCGATGTTGAACGAGGCAATCTTCGTGCTCGGCGCCGGCATGGGCTCGATCGAGGACATCGACACCGGTTGCCGCATCGGCCTCAACCACCCGATGGGCCCGCTGACCCTGGCCGACTTCATCGGGCTCGACACGCTCTTCGAGATCATCAAGGTGCTCCACAAGACCACCGGCGATTCCAAGTACCGCCCGGCCCCGCTTCTGGTAAAATACGTCGAAGCCGGCTGGATCGGCCGCAAGGTCGGCCGCGGGTTCTACGACTACACCGGCGAAAAGCCCGTCCCCACGCGCTGAAGCGATTGGCCTCCAATCCGTCCAGCGAAGACAACGAGATCGATGCCACGGCAGAGAGCAAGCTGCCCGGTGCGGCTGACATTCGGCACCTCGCCCTGGCGCCCTTTTAGCGGGTCGCGCCGCGCGAGTGACAAGTGCCGGTGCACGCCGATTTACGTCCCCGGACCCCCGCTTGTGACAGCGCGCTTTTTTTGAAGAAGAAATAAAAACGCTTGCTCTCGCTGGGCTTTCGTCTGAAAAGTGGGCTGCAATGGGATGCGCGAAAGGGAGCCGCATGTACGAAAATTATGAGAGCCTGAAATTTGAAAGGCGCGGAAAAGTCCTTACCATCACGATGGACAATCCGCCGATGAATTCGGCCAGTGTAAGTCTTCATACCGAACTCTCTTACGTTTTCTATGACGTAGCTCGCGATCCAGAGTGCTCGGTAGTTGTGTTGACTGGTGAAGGTCGTGCGTTTTCGGCCGGCGGCGACATCAACTTGATGCTGGAACGGGCAGAAGATCCGCACTGGCAGTCTAAATATTTTCGCCGCGGCAATTTTATCATCCACAGCATGCTGGGTCTAGAGAAGCCGATTATTGCACGCATCAATGGTCACGCCATGGGTTTGGGCGCAACGGTCGCCCTGCTCTGCGACCTCACGGTCGCGTCGGAGAAGGCCAAGATCGCCGATCCTCATGTCGCCATGGGGCTTTCGGCGGGAGACGGCGGCGCCTTCATCTGGCCGCAAATGGTCGGTTTCGCCCGGGCCAAATGGTTTTTGCTCACCGGTGAACATCTGACCGCGAGCGAAGCCGTAGAAATCGGCCTTATCAACAAGTGCGTTCCGCCCGAGCAGCTTGACGAGGTGGTTTATGCGCTTGCCGACAAGCTCGCCAATGGACCGACCCACGCACTGAACGCAACGAAGCGCAGCGTAAACATGCTGCTGCGTCGCCAGGTCGAAGGGGTGATCGAAGCGCACCTTGGGCTCGAGATGCTCACAGTATTCACGGAAGATCACAAGGAAGCCGCCCGCGCCTTTCTGGCAAAGGAGACGCCCGTATTCAAAGGTTGCTAGTCAATTGTCCGGAACCTCGCGAAGTATGGATCCGATCTGTAATTACAAGCGGCCCTGCCTATGCCGCTCCGCTGTTGCATATCTGATCCATTCGCTTGGCAATGGAAGGGTTCTCTTTGGTCAAGGAATCGTGAACCCGACTTGGCGGCAACCAAGAGAAAGCGCCGGACGGCGCTTTGGCGCTCTGTGCAGCATCGCGCGAAACAGTGCGTATCACATGAGGCGCTGAAGCATGGTCCCGCGGCCCGCACAATAGGCCTGCTTGGTGTCGCGCCGGCCCATTCGGCGTCATTTAAGATCTGTTCTGAAGGGCGCGCTTCGTACTGCAATTGAGCCTGGCGCCCCGCCGACAGACGCGTTGCGGCACAGGTCTTTTGCGGGGTTGGAGACGCGGGCGATCGGCGATGAATTGGCGGCGACAAAGTAAGCCCACCACACAGGAGAATGGCAAATGTCAGGGGCGCGCACAATTTTGATTACGGGCGCCGCGGCAGGAATAAATGCCGCAACGGCGGACCACTTGCGCGGTTTGGGCCACCGAGTAATCGGTGTCGATCTTCGCGATGCAGATATAATCGCAGACCTCGCGACGCCAGATGGTCGCGCAGCCATGGTCGAGCAAGCCAAAGCACTGGCGCCGGGCGGGCTTGACGGCATCGTCGCCGGGGCGGGCGTTTCACGGCCGGATCAACCCGGACTCGCCGTACAGGTCAATTATTTCGGCGCGGTCGCCACCTTGGAAGGGCTCCATCCGCTGCTGTCTATATCCAGATCGCCCCGCGCCGTTGCTGTCGTTTCGACCGCCAGCCTGCTTCCCGCTTCGGCCGGAACGGTTTCCGCATGCCTGGCCGGGGATGAACATCGCGCGATCGCGGCGGCACAGGCCCATCCTGCAACCGCTTATGCGGCAAGCAAGAAGGCTCTGGCGCAGTGGCTGCGCCGCAATGCCGTGACACCTCGGTGGGCCGGTAGCGGAGTCGCGTTAAACGGGGTCGCACCCGGCGGTGTCCATACGGCGATGATGGCGGAGATTGATCGCGATCCGAAGTTTCAGGCAATGATGACCAACACCACTCCAAAGGCGGTCGCCAGCTATGCCCAGCCCCAGGACTTGGGTGAAGTGATCGGTTGGCTTGTCACCTCAAAAACAAGTTATCTTTTGGGTCAAATAATATTCGTCGATGGCGGGAGCGACGCAATATTGCGCCCTGATACTTTCTAGATCGATCCAAGGGCTGGAACATCGGCAGGAGAACCCTGCACGTCAACCCGACGAGTTCGCCAAGCGATACGGCGAACGCGATCGCGTTCCGGCTCGGATGGATCTGGCGCATTTCCCACCCGGACAGGAGATTAGTATTGTCTGCAAATATCGCCGAAATGGAGCGACGACGAGCCGCGGCCCAGTTGGGAGGCGGCCAGCGACGCATTGACGCCCAGTATGCCAAGGGAAGGCTGACCGCTCGAGACAGGCTGCAAATCCTGCTCGACGAGGGAAGCTTCGAAGAGATCGACGCATATGTCGAGCATAATTGCGTCGACTTCGCCATGGCGGGGCAATCCATCCCTGGCGACGGTGCAGTCACCGGCTCGGGCACGATCAACGGTCGGCTCGTCTATGTTTTCAGCCAGGACTTTACCGTATTTGGGGGGTTCACTGTCCGAGCGCCAAGCGCAAAAGATCTGCAAGGTCATGGACATGGCAATGAAGGTCGGCGTTCCCTTTATCGGCCTCAACGACTCGGGCGGCGCGCGCATCCAGGAAGGGGTGTCCTCTCTCGCCGGCTATGGCGAAATATTCCGGCGTAACGTCAAGGCATCGGGTGTCATCCCTCAAATCTCTTTGATCATGGGACCTTGCGCCGGGGGTGCCGTTTACTCGCCGGCAATGACCGACTTCATCTTCATGGTGAAGGACTCCTCCTACATGTTCGTCACGGGCCCGGACGTCGTGAAGACTGTCACGGGCGAGCAGGTAAGCCAGGAAGAGCTCGGTGGCGCGATCACGCATTCGACCAAGACGTCGGTCGCCGACCTGGCGTTTGAAAATGACATCGAAGCCTTGCTTGGGGTTCGCGATTTCGTAGACTTCCTGCCCCAGTCGAGACGCGATGAGGGGCCTGTTCGTCCATCAGCCGACCCGTGGGATCGCGTCGAGGACAGCCTAGACACGGTCGTACCCAGCTCACCGACCCAGCCTTACGATATGCACGAAGTGATCGGCAAGGTCGTAGACGAGGGCGAGTTTTTCGAGATTCAGCCCGCTCACGCCGGCAACATTCTTTGCGGTTTCGGGCGTATCGAGGGGCGAACTGTCGGTGTGATCGCCAACCAACCTATGGTGCTGGCAGGCGTACTCGATATCAATGCCTCGAAAAAGGCGGCGCGCTTCGTCAGCTTCTGCGATGCCTTCAACATTCCGATCGTGAGTTTCGTGGACGTCCCTGGCTTTCTTCCTGGTACGGGCCAGGAGCATAACGGGATCATTAAGCACGGAGCGAAGCTCGCTTTCGCCTATGCCGAGGCAACGGTACCAAAAATCACGGTAATCACCCGCAAAGCCTATGGCGGTGCTTACATAGTCATGGCCTCCAAGCACCTGGGCGGCGATCTCAACTACGCCTGGCCCACCGCCGAGATCGCGGTCATGGGTGCCAAAGGCGCGGTCGAGATCATTTTCCGAGGTGAGGACAGCGAAGGGATCGCTGAGAGGACTAAGGAATATGAAGATCGTTTTGCCAATCCCTTCGTCGCCGCTTCCAAGGGGTTCATCGACGAAGTCATTTACCCCCATTCGACGCGGCGTCGCATCGCGCTGGGCCTGCGCAAGCTACGCAACAAGCAACTCGACAACCCTCTCAAGAAACACGGGAATATCCCGCTTTGACGACCAGGCTTTGAGGCGCTGGCATGTTTGAGCCTCGCGACGAAATGGTCGGTAGAATTGGCACTGTCACAGCCGGGATCGTTGACGGCGCTGGTTTTCAAGCGAGTGGACTGCGTCGAAGTTGGCCAAGAATGGGTCTATCCTCCGCATCACGGTCCGAAGCTTGTTTTCAGGAGATGGGAATATGGACGCAGTCCGTACCTTTTCGATCATACAGACCGCTGTAGTCACACACTCGCGCAGTGAAGGGGTAGCGCGGGTCGCGGATCTATTCGCCGCGGTTCCCGTCGATCTGGAGGGAGGTTCCGACGCCGGGAAGGTCAAGGGAACGGTCATCGCCTTTGCCAATGGGACCAACTTTGAGGTACTCGATCCCCTGGAAGAGAACCACACGCGTTACCGTTTTCTCCGCCGCAACGGACCGGGCGCATATATGCTGAGTTGTTCGCTTGAGAACGAGGATTGGAAGGCGGTTGGCGAGAGCTTCGCCGCGCACGGCGTCAGGGCCGTCGTCGAGGGGCCCTTCGGCCAAAAGCATCTATATCGTTGGCACCTGCATCCAAAAGATGCCGGCGGCCTGTTGATCTTGACCAGCGTGATGAAGGATCGGGACGACAACGCCGACTGGGCCGGAGAAAATTGGGCGAATGACATTCCGTTCAACACCCGCTTCGTCGAAGAGATACGTGGCTACGCCGCACGTACCCTCGACCCGGTCGCGGAGAGCGAGACATTCGGCAAGGTCGGCTTCACTATGCGGCCGTTGGCCGGCGGGGGCATGGGCTGGCGCGGGCCGACCGGAAACGTTCTCGAGCTCTGGCCCCAAGATAGCTGGGACGGCCCGGCGGTGGATCAACGGCGCGACTTCGCAGTCGTTTTGAAAGCCAGCAACCGTGAGGGATTGTTGCGCCGCATGAGCCATCTTGGCTTCACCTTCATGGACGGTGTCGCCGGAAGGCGGATACTGTCCAGCATTGACCCGGTACTGGGCGTACGTTTCGCGATCGAGACATGAAGCATGCCACGCATGCACTGTATTTGCTTCACCCCACCGAAGTCATTGTGCAATCGCGCAATTCTGGTCTAGCGAGCACTCTCGTGGCAGGCGACAAAGCGCTCTAGGGCTGCCCGCCTGAATTTGGCCGACACGGACATAACTTGGCTGCAATCCGCAGCGCCACCGGGGCGGGCCCCCTCGCCCGCACAAGCGTCCTGAAGGGCGTCAGCCACGCACCGACGGAAACCGAAAGCCAGCAGTTCCCTCAGCCTGGTCCCGCCCGAAAATCGGCTTCGGATTTTTGAATTTTGAATTGATTATCTCCGGTAACTGTGCGAGCGCGACGGCAGAGGTTGGACCAGGGGGGACCTCGCGCCACAGGAGAGAAGGCGGAACCTCAAGTTCGAACTCGGATGCATTGTCCGTTCACGAGCATTTCTTCCGCTCTGCATCCCGTTTCGGTTGTGCGCCCCTGATCGGAGGCGAAAATCGCGTCAAGCGCACCCGCTGTCGTCGGAGCCATCTATGCCGTCTAAGTCCGCCCCTGCCCTTGAGTTTACGCCCACGACCGTTGGCCTACTTCGCCACGCGCTCGACCATTTCCCTCATAATGACTTCATCGTCGAACCCGATCGGCGCTTGACCTATGCGGACGCCGAACGCCTTTCGCGCGCTTTCGCCAAGCGGCTTCTGCTTCTGGGAGTGACGAAGGGAACGCGCGTTGCGGCCAAGTATGGCAATAGCGTCCAGTGGGTGATCGCCTGGCTGGCAGTGACGCGGATCGGTGGCTTTTTCATGCCGTTGAGCTCAGCGTACAAGACGGGCGAGACGAAGAAATGCCTGCGGATCGGAGACGCGGAATTCTACTTGAGCCCGACTCACATTATCGGTCGCGAACAGCTGTCCGTCGTCGAGGAGTTGCTCACCCGCTCCCTACCGGGCGGAGAGGCTCCGCTTATGATCGCAGACTTGCCCTATCTGCGTAAGGTCGTTTTCACCAGTTACGGCGGCAGCGAGACGGCATGCGCAATTGATCTGGCGGCGCCCGACCCGGCGATCGATGCGCAAGTCTCGGATGCATTTCTGGCGGAAATCGAGAAGGAAGTGACGCCGGCGGACTGGATGCTGGCAATCTTCACGTCGGGAAGCACCAGCGACCCCAAGTGCGTCATCCACACACATGGGGCGCCGATCCGCCACGGCACCGCTATCATCGATATCAATGAATGGACCAGCACTGACCGCATTTTCGCGGGGATGCCGTTCTTTTGGGTCGGCGGAAACTGCTACACGGTGATCCCGGCGATGATGATCGGGGCGACCGTGGTCTGCCTGGAGCGATTTGAGGCCGGAGCGGCATTGGATCTCATGGAACGGGAGCAAGCAACGCGCGTCATCGGTTGGCCAGGCGTGATCAACCCTCTGCTGGAGCATCCCAGCCTGCCCACGCGGTCGATTCCCGGCATGCAGGATCCTGTCTGGAATCCGGCGATCGCCTGGGGGACCGGCCTCGGCATGTCGGAAACTGGTTCCAACCACACCGGAATGTATGTCGCAGAACGTCTCGCAGCGGCCGGCTCGGTGGGGCGCCCAATCCCCTTCCTCGAACACAAGATTGTCGACGACGACACGAAGCAGCCAGTTGCGCCCGGCGAGACGGGCAGCATTCATGTTCGGGGCTACAGCCTCATGGCGGGTTTCTACAAGCGGGAGCGCGAGGACACATTCGAACCCGATGGCTTCTATGACACGCAGGATCGGGGCTATTTCAAAGGAGATTTCCTCTGTTTCGCAGGCCGCGATGTCGGCCTTATCAAGACCGCTGGTAACAATGTGTCGGCGCTGGAGGTCGAGGCTGCCCTCAAGTCGTTTCCCGGGATTGCAAACGCCTATGTGGTCGGACTGGAGGATGCCGCCCTGGGCCAGATCGTCGGTGCCGCTGTGGTGCCGAGCGAATCGCAGGGCGTGGATGTCGAAGCGCTTCTCGCATCCCTCCGCAGCCAGCTCTCCAATTACAAGGTACCCAAGGTCGTTCGAGTGCTCGATGCCCAAGACGTTCCCGTTCTGAGTAACGGCAAGATGGACTTCCGCGCTCTTGTCAGTGCGATCGCCAAGGAAAGGACGTCCGCGGGATGACGACCGACGAATTCATGGCGATCGAGCAAATCCGGGCTACGATTACTCGCTATGCCTGGTCGGTCGATGCCGCGGACTATGTCGCCATGGCGCGCTGCTTCACCGTGGGTGGAAAGCTCCAAGTGACCAGCGAAATGACCCTTCATGGACGTCAAGACATTTCGGATACGCTTGGAGGCCGCGCTCTGGCACGCGGTCACGGCAATTCCGGAACAAGATTCCAGCGGCACAACGTCAGCAACATTCAAATCGAACTGGACGGTGACCGTGCGGCGGCACGCTGCTATTTTACGGTTTTTACTGAAATCGGACTGGATCACCTTGGCCGCTACGAAGATCGGTTCGTCAAACATGGAACAGAATGGCTTATGGAGGATCGGGTTTGCCGTCTGGACGCCGTCAGCGCGCGCTCGCGCTTTGCACCTGCCTTAATGGGCGAGGCGCCCTTCATACAAGAGACCGGAGAGGCTCAAGCGCCGCCCTAATCAGAAAATGCGCCTGCGTGGAACTGGCGCGGCCTACCGCCCTGCGCCGATCATCTCCGCCGCGCGATCCGCGATGGCTGGGATCGCAGCACGGGTGGTTCCGGTCTCACTTTCGGCACTCGAAATTCGTCGTTCCCACGCCACAGTGCGACATCTCGCACGTTGAGTTCCCGATCCAGGAGGCGGCCGCGCAGCTTCCCGTAAAGCCTCCGGTGAGATCTGTGTCGAACATTGCGTCAGTACGACCTGTGGAGTGATCGTCGGAAAGCTCGATCGCTGAACGATCGACGGATCAGCCCGCATCAACTATGGCGAAGGCCTTCACAGGTATCAGAGCCAGCTGAGCGGCGCTCGGAGAGGGTTAAGCCAAACACCCCTGATCGAGAAGACAAATCAACGGACTTCCAACCGATGGCTAGCGCTTTTGTGCCGCCTAACTGAGTACTGACTGGAGTCTTGTAGGTTGAGCACTCGATGACGAAGAATGATATTTTGCGTGCTTCCATACTTGTAAATTCCGACCGTTGACAAGGATGGCCCGAGGCGGCCATCAAGTCGGCAGCCGCGTTCGGCATGAGGGTTCTAGGCGTGAATAAGGCGATCAAAGTGGGCGAAAAAGGCGCTAGATCTAGTGACTTGAAGAAGTCCGAGATAACCCGTCAACGGTTACTGGACGCGGCGGCGCGGGTCTTCGCAACGCGGGGGTACGCACATACCCGCCTCAGCGATGTGGCCCGGGAAGCCAATTCCCACGCCGGCGGCATCTACTACTATTTCGCGTCTCGGGAAGAGCTGGTTTCGGAGGTGCTCGACATCTCCACCATCAAAGCTATCGCTGCGCTCGAAGCTGCACTGGATTCGCTGCCCCCGGATGCAGGCGTGCGTGAGCGACTGCTGACGGCCGCGACTACGCTGCTCGAAGGCATCATGGCTAATGATCTGTTCAACCTGGCCCATAATCGAATTTATTCGCAAGTTCCTGATGATGTGAGAGCCCGACACAGCCCCCTTCTCCGCCAATATTTCAACATCTGGAGGCAAATTATTATATCAGGCCAGAAGAGTGGCGAAATCTTTGACGATGTCGATCCAAACATCTTGCGATTGACGATAATCGGAAGCATTCAGTGGACCAGCGAGTGGGTTAATAGTTCTGACAGCAGCGCTGCAGTGCTCGCGGAAAAGATGATGCGGATCTTCTTTGACGCGACAATTGCCCCGGTAAAAACCACTGTCCCGCCGGAAAAAACCGCGCGCTTCAAAACACGGCGCGGCAGAGTGAGGAAGCGGCCGTGAAAGCGGGGCGGCGGTTGAAAGCTTCGCTGACCATTCGGGAACGCGGGCGCTTCCAACGAACTTGACGCGCGTTTCGCCCGACGCCGGGCCGGCAAACCGGCTTGGCCTGGTCGAAAGGACCTCGACGCTCGACCGATCGGCTTGGCTATCTCGATCTCAATCTCCATCCCGAATGGCCCGTAGACCTACTGGATGGAACGCCATGCTCCTGAGCCAAGCCAAAAGCATTGCACGGCCAGCCAAAAATCCTCGTCACTACGTATTCAGCGGGCGGCCGTGCTCGGGATCGAGCCTCTGGGCAAGCGCTGCCGCTTCCGTGAACGGGCGAAAGCCGAAATGGGCGGCGCTGAAAAGGTGGGAGACCACCAGGGCGCCTGTAGCCATACACATTCATTCGATTCCTAGCTGCCTGCGGACCGCGTCTACGACGATGAGAGCAGTGTCATCTTCTCGGGCCCCAGGTGCCTGCAGCCGATTATGCGTAAAGGCCACCGCGAGCTTTGTCTTGGGATCTGCAAAGCCGATCGAGTTGCCGGCTCCTGGATGACAGATAGCACGGCTGTGTTTGGCCGCTGCGCAGGGCGGCTGGTCCGAACCCAGCCAAAAACCCGCTATTCCCAGCGGGATCGGCGCCCCGAACATTACTGGATCGGGTTCATCACCGTGATGGCGCGGGGTGTTGAACGTGCGCACCAGGTCTTCCGACAGTATCCGGACACCGTCGAGTTCGCCGCCTTGCGCTAACATCGCCCAGAAGCGAGCGCAGTCCTTCGCCGTGAAAATCCCGCCAACTCCGGCAATTTCGGCGCGCCGCACCTCGGGCAGTTCGAAAACTGAGGGCTTGAGATCGACCTGCGGAGGCATCGAGGCGACGTAGAGCGGCGGCGCAAATTCCGGAGGTATCTCGGGGCGGCTTTCGATTTGCTTGGCGACCCGGTGGAACTGATCGTCGGGCAAGCCGATCCAGATGTCTCGGGCGCCCAGCGGCAGCGAAATTTCTTCGCGAATGAAAGTGCCGATGGAGCGCTTCGCGGGATCCGTGCGGCGTACAATTTCCCCGACTATCCAACCGAAGGTCATCGACAGGTACAGAGCCTTTTCGCCTGGCGGGGCAAGGGGTGTGAGTGCAGCAATCTGGCTTGTCATCCATTCCCAGTCGCACATCAAATGCGGATTCACACCCTCGGGCATCTGGGGAATTCCGGCCCGGTGCGTCAGCACGTCCCGAATGGTGGTCGCCTCCTTGCCGTTTGCCGCGTATTCGGGCCAATAGTCTCGGACCTCGGCATCATACGAAACGAGGCCGCGATCGACCTGGATGTGGAGCGCGGCCGCTGCGACGGCTTTCGTCACCGAATACATATTGAATAATGTGTCACTGCCGACCATTCGACCCGATTCCGGGTCGGCAAGGCCGCCGAAAGTGTCGATCACCAAGTCGCCATCGAGGTAAGCTGCCACCTGTACGCCGACCTCGCGCCCCTCGCCAATCAGGCGGGCAATCGTGTCGTCAACGAGTGTCGAGTTGGCGGGAATCGGAACGGTCATCCTGGTATCCTATGCGTGAGGAAAAGACTGGAAAGTCACATGGTTTCGAGATCGAGCACACCAAGTCGCGGCCAGAACCGTCCGACGCTTTCATCATTATGAGAATCGCTCGCCGGGCCGAGCGCAGAGGGTTCGCACTGACCGAACGGGGAGGAGCAGCGCGTCGCTCGAGACCGGCGAGGCCACCTTTACAATCGCGTTCGCGCCCGAACCAGCGAGCCCAGCCATCCTCAATCCTCTAAATCCCCGAGGTGTTAGCAAATGCTAACATCCGCACCCCAACGTCTCAAGGCAAATGCACGAAGGCAATCAATCGCACCGTCGCATCGCGTAGCGGAGCTGGATCGATCCTGGACCGGGGAGAGATGGATGGCCTCCATAACGATCACCGCGAAGGTTCGATCGGGCGCCGAGCCTTTACGGGAGGTCCCGCCGCTGAGGCCGGACGGTTGGCAATTACAGGGGCCCGAAATCTGGAGAGCGCTTCTCAAAATATGCTGCCAGTCCTTCGCGACAATCGCTCGATCCGCCGGCTCGGACAATCGACTGCAATTCATTGGCAAGTTGCGTTTCGTAGCTGGTTTCAAATGATGTGCGCAGGAGCGATCGCGCGGCGCCGAGGGCCGCCGTTGCGGCCTTGGCAAGATTGCAAGCTACCAGCTCTCCTTCGCTGGCCAGCGTGCCATCCGCGACGACACGCGTCACTAGCCCAATAGCCTCCGCCTCCGCGGATTTTATGCGGCGATCGGTAAGGATGATTTCCTGCGCTTTGCGCAGACCTACGAGGCGCGGGAGCCACCAACTCATTCCGCCATCCGGAGTCAGCCCGAGCCCGCCATAAGCTGCGGTAAAATGGGCGGAGGCTGAGGAGAGCACCACATCGCCCATGATCGCCAAGCTGAGCCCGGCACCGGCGGCAGGTCCGTTGACCAGGACAAGCAGCGGCTTGGGCATGCGCGCCAGCGCGGCCAAGGCAGCGTGTAAAGTACCCGCGAGATCGCTCAATAGCGCATCGACGTTGTCGCTCGAGCTTCGGAACAGATCGACGTCGCCACCGGCACAGAAAAGCCGGCCTGCGCCCGTAAGCACTACACAGCGAATGGATGCGTCGGTCAGGCAGCGAGTCGCTACCTCGAACAACGCCCGCGCCATCGACAAATCGATCGCGTTGCCGACCTCCGGGCGGTTTAACGTGATCCGCGCAAGATCGCCGGCGACATCGAACAGGACCGGCGCTTCGCTCACTTGCAAGCCTCCATGCTCTCCACAGCGAGTGAGATTAGCTTGGGCAGCTTGTTCGCGCGTTCCATAGCGTGGGCAGACGCCGCCGTCCCGCGGATTGCCCGGCCCTTGATGCCATGGAAGATCGCGGCCATCCGGAAGAAGCCAAACGCAATGAAAAAGGCATAGTCGCGGTCGGAGATCGGCGCCCGGCCGGCATTCCGAGCATAAGCAGCGCGATAGGCATCTTCGTTTGGAATATTGAGATCCGCAAGATCGGCGCCTGCCAGACCAGCAACTATGTCCGGCGGCATGCGATACATCATCGCATGGTTCGCGAAGTCGGCCAGCGGATGGCCAAGCGTCGACAGTTCCCAGTCTAGAACTGCCAGAACGCGGGGTTCGGACGGATGGAAGATCATGTTATCGCAGCGGTAGTCACCGTGGACGATCGCCGTCTCATCGCCAGCGGGGATTGCCGTCGGCAGCCAGGCGATAAGTCGGTCCATCCCGGGATCGCGGCCAGCGTCCTGGTCCTCAAGATACTGCTTCGACCAACGTGCTATCTGCCGATCGAAATAGTTGCCCGGCCTGCCATAGTCCCCGAGGCCGATCCCGGCCGGATCGATACTATGAAGTTGGGCGATGGTCTGGTTCATCGCCTCGAAGTAGGACGGGCGATCCTCCCGCGGTACGCCCGGAAAGGTTGCATCCCAAAAGTTGCGACCTTCCACCATCTCCATGACGTAGAACCAGCTGCCGATGATGCCATCGTCCGTACACAATCCATAGACATGTGCGACGGGAAACCCCGTCTTGCCTAAGGCCGCGATGACCCGCGCCTCCCGCTCGACCGCATGGGCCCCCTTCAGCACTGGACCCGGCGGCTTGCGGCGAAGCACATATGATCGATCAGGCGTGATCAACTTGTAGGTCGGGTTGGATTGCCCGCCCTTGAACTGCTCGACCTTGAGCGGCCCGGAGAAATCCAGGATATTTTCCGCCATCCAGCAGGCCAGCGAGCCCTCGTTGAAGGCATAGCCTTCGCGCACAGCCGTGGTGCCGGAATTCGCCTCTTCGCTCGAGCTCATGACTGGGCCGCCTTCCAATCGCGCTTGATCTTCTTTGCCAGGCTCCATTTATGAACTTCTGTTGGACCGTCATAAATGCGGAAGGCGCGGATCTCGCGGAAGACCCGCTCAACGATGGTCTTGTCGGTGACCCCGGTTCCGCCCATTATCTGGACGCAGCGGTCGGCGACGCGCATGAGCGCCTCCGACACCGCAACCTTGGCCATCGAGCTTTCCACCGTACCCAGCGCTCCGCTGTCCAGCACATCGGCGCACCAGAAGGTCATCAGTTCGGCTTGCCTCAAGTCGATCATGTTCTCGGCAAGCATGAAGCCGACGCCTTCATGATCGATCAGCGGCTTGCCGAAGGCCTGGCGGCGGTTTGCATAGTCGGTGGCGATCTCATTCGCCCGAATGCAAGCGCCCAACCAACGCATGCAATGAGAAAGCCTCGCGGGGCTGAGACGGATCTGAGCATATTTGAAGCCATCGCCTGCATTGCCGAGCATCTGGTCGGCGGGCACCCGAAGATCATGGATCTCGACGGTGCAATGCCCGCCCGGCATCGAATTGTCGATGGTATTGGGAACGTGGACGATCCTGATGGCTGGATCGGGAAGATCGACGAGGAACATGCAAGCCCCCCTCTTCCGCCTTGGCCATTACGATGCCGACCTTGGCGCCGTCTGCACCCGTGATGAAGGCCTTACGTCCGTTGATCACCCAATGGTTGCCGTCGAGCCGACAGGTCGTCAACATCATCGAGGGGTCCGAGCCGGCGCCATTGTCTTCGGCAGGCTCGGTCATGAAAAAGGCGGAACGGGCGCGCCCTTCGACCAGCGGCTTCAGGAATCGTTCTTTGATCGCCGGACTGCCCACGATGCCGAGGAGATACATGTTGCCCTCATCGGGCGCCTGAGTGTTGCATGCGTGAGGCCCGAGCGGGGACAATCCGGATGCAATAAGCACCTGCGCGGTTTCGCGCTGGGTCAAATGGCCGCCGCCGGGGAGGACGTGCGGGGTAAGCAGGCCGGCTTCTCGCGCCTTGTCCTTGAGCGCCATGACCAGATCGTCCGTCGGGGCGCCATGATGGTCGCGGCGGGGATCCTGCTCGTAGGGCACGACGACGGTGCGGACGAATGCCTCGACACGCGCCGCGAGCTCCGTTGTACGTTCGGCACCCAGGCCGTTGCTGACCGCACTCATCGTGCCGTCGCCCACTCGCTACTGACGACGATCGCCAACAGGTTTCCCTGCATTTTCCTCAATCCCATCCTGCGCTCCTAGCTTCACCTTGTGACGACGACTTTCCCGCGGCGCCGAGACTTGCAGAATCGGTCCGTTCGGGAGGACCCAACCGACCCATGATGACTACCACCATCATTTCTCGAACGCATGTCGGTTTTTTTATACTCGTGAGTAGATTGCTTATCCTGGAGTTTCTTGTCAAGGTGCGAGTGTTAGGAGTTTCACTTGCCCTCGAAGTCCGCGGCCGCCCCCGACTCCCCGTTCCGCAGCCGGGAAGGACGTCTCGATGATCGCGCCCGCAAGCGCGAGGCGGTGCTGCGCGCAGCCGTACGCATGTTCAACGAGCGCGGGTTTCACTCGGCTTCGCTCGACGAGGTGGCAGCGAGCCTCGGGATCAGCAAACCGACGATCTATCATTATCTCGGCAACAAGGAGCAGGTGCTGATCGAGTGCGTGACGCGGGGGCTCGAGCAGCTCAGTACCGCCGCGGAGCAGTCCCGCAAGGCACCGGGAACCGGCCTGGACCGGCTGATGACTTTCCTGCGGCGCTATGCCCAGGTCAACATGGACGATTTTGGCCGTTGCGTCATTCGAACCGGCGACGAAAGTCTTTCTCCCGTGGGCGCCGAGCAGTTTCGTGCGCGAAAGCGCGAAATCGACAGGTCTTTGCGGAAACTGATCGAGGACGCGGTCGCGGACGGATCCGCCGCGGACTGCGACGTCAGATTGACAGCCTTCGCCCTCGCCGGCGCGCTTAACGGGCCGGCGCGGTGGTACGATCCCGACGGCCCCATGTCGCCCGAAGAAGTAGCGCGCCGTCTGGTGGAACAGCTCGTGACTGGAATTGCGCCGCGTCCAGCCGCGTGATTTGAGCGGTTTGCGATGCGGGTCAGGCTCGACTCGATTTCTTGGGGCTAACGTGGCTTGCGGACTGGGATTGGCGAACCCTACGCGAGCGTTATCACGCTCTTTTAGGATACGCTGGATCAGATCCCCTTGCCGGCTCGTACCGGTCTTGGAATAGATCTGTTTCGAGTAGGATCGCGCAGTGTGCTCGGTGATGCCGAGCTCTCTGGCTGCATCCATTAGGGACAGGCCGTTGACCAGCAAGGCAGCGAGCTTGGCTTGCTTCGGTGAAAGATCGAATGCCGCCGCAATGTGCGTCGACGAAATTCTGACGTCGTGTTTTCCGCCGGAGATATAAACACGCAGCCGTGTTGGGTCTGCATCCGCGGAAGCTCCCCCATTCACGGGTACGATCAGCAAATCGAAACCCGGATCACCTCTGATGTAATGGTATTGCGTGCGTTGGGATTGCAAAGCGATATCCAGGGCTTTCTGGAACGATGCATTGTCGGCTCGCGCACGCACCCGGCCATGTTCGACAAATATATCCGGCGATTGCTTTATGCTGCGCTCGGCAGTTCGGTCCACGCGGAGAACCTGCTGGCGTTCGTCAAGAGCCATGACGCCGAACGAGAGCATTTCCGCAGCGCGCTGATACTCCGCCTTTTCTGCGTTGGCACGAATCAGCGCGCTCCGGCAAGCCAGCGCGGGCGTCAGATGCGCGGCGAGAAGTTCGCAGAGCGCCCGCTCTGCCGCACCGAACGGTTCTGCTTGCTCGTTGCGCGTCACCGTGACCCAGACATTGCAGCCGCCGGACTCGACTACCCGGAAAATCATGAAATGGGCAAAACCGGCAGGGAGCAGGAAATCGCGACGAAAAGGATCGTCGGCCAGCTCGCGCCCGCCGGCGAGCTCTTCATACTGATAAGCCCGTCCCGGCTCCATGCAGAAATAATGGATGGGATCAAGCGCCGAGAATTCGCCCAAATAGCGGCTGGTGATCCAGTCGGGCGCCTCGCCGCTGGAAATCTCCACTTCTTCGGACGGATGCCCTTCGACCCGTCGGAAGATCAGATTAGCGTAACTCGCGCGAACGGCTTCCCGAAGAAGTGGAACGAAGGTCCCCCAGGGCCGATCCTCGATTGCGCCCTGCTGGGCAGCCAGCAGCAGCGGTTGGAGTTCGCGATCCGACACCATCGAAATTCTAGCCACCATATGGGTGTATCAATCGCCATGCCCCCATGCACCTAATGCCGCCAACGGAGCCGCGAGTCCATGAGACTGCGCGGCATGCCTGGAGAGGTTCAATGAAAGCTGCGGTATTCGATCGACCTGGCATGCCGATGCAAATTCTCGGCGTCGCCGATCCAGAACCCGGCGAGGGGGAAGTCATTATCAAAGTGGCGCGTTGCGGCGTTTGCGGCACGGATCTGCACTTCACCAGCGGGCACGGGTACACTTTCGACGCCGGAACTATCATGGGCCACGAATATGCAGGCGAGATAATAGCGCTCGGCAAAGGCGTCGATGCGTTGGCGGTTGGCGATCACATTGCAGGCATGCCGGTCATCGGATGTGGCCACTGCGATAACTGCAAGACCGGCATCGACGTACTCTGCACCACCTACTCTTCCTATGCTGAGGGAATGGCGCAGTTCGCCCGCGTGAGCGCGCGAGGTGCGACGCTGCTGCCGAAGACCCTATCGCTCGCTGACGGGGCCCTGGTCGAACCGCTCGCTGTCGGTCGCAGGGGCGTTCGCTTGGCAGCCCCTGCCCCGGGAACGAAGGCACTGGTGATTGGTCCCGGTCCGATCGGCCTCGCCAGCATTTTCTGGCTGTGGCAGGCTGGCGTCCGCAAGATCGCTGTCTTGGCGTCGAGCACGCGGCGTCAGGCGCTGGCCGAAAAAATGGGAGCCTCGCGCTATATCCTCGAAGGCGACCAAGCCGGGGAGGAAATCGTCCGGGCTCTCGGCGGAACGCCGGACCTGGTCATCGAGTCTGCAGGTGTTCCCGGCGTCCTTGGCCGCGCGGTGGAGCTTGTGCGGCCGCAGGGCACCATCATCGCGCTCGGACTTTGCGCAACGCCAGAGACCTTTTCATCGGGGGTAGCGCTGATGAAGGACATCACACTGCGCTTTTCGACGACCTACACGCGCGAGGACTTCGAAGCCTGTGCGGACGCGCTGGCCCGCGACGGCGATCGGGCGACGGCCATGGTGACGGACCGCGTGTCGCTGGATGACTTCCCGCAAGCCTTCGAGGATTTTCGTGCCGGCAAGATCGTCGGCAAGCTGGTGGTCGATCCATGGGCATGAGTATTGACGATAAGATCCACGCATTGCACGAGGCGGCGGTCAAGAAGACCGGCTACACCGATTTCGGTGACGACGATTATTGCGAGGGACTGCAACGCTTCCTGGCGGCGATTTCAAAAGTTTCGACGAATGCGGAACTACAAGGAGCGGTTGCTGAGCAAAATGCCACTGCCTTGCTGGCCAGCAGGCTGATCACGCAAAAAAGCTGGAACGACAATCCAGCCTGGCGCGACCGCTCGGTCGTCCGGCCTATGATCGTGATGGGCATTCCGCGCAGCGGCACGACGGCGCTTCATCACCTGCTGAGTCTCGACCCTCAGTTTCAGGGGATCGAACACTGGCTGATCTGGGGCCCGATGGCACGCCCCCCGCGCGAGCAATGGGCGCTGGAGCCGCTTTACAAGTCGACCGTCCAAAGGATCGCCGACTGGCGCGCAGCGTCGCCGGAGACGGTAGACGCACATGCCATGGAAGCGGACGATTACGACGAATGTTTGACGCTGATGGCGCAGACGTTCCAATCCAACTTTCTGACATCGACACACGACATCCCGGATTACGACGCCTGGTTCCGCAGCCAGGATGAGACAGGGTCCTATTCGCGTTTCCGGGATATCCTGAAGCTCGTGGGCATTCGGGATGAACGTCCCTGGTTGCTGAAGAATCCCAGTCATACCTTTGGCATCGACGCGATGCTGCGTGTGTTCCCCGATGCCTGCGTGGTCCAGACCCATAGGCATCCGGTTCAGTCAATTGCGTCATTGGTGAACCTGCTTTGCGGCTATCGCGGCCTGATGGGCATGGAAGGGGTCGACCGCTCGCTCGTCGAGCGCCGTGAGACCTCATTCTGGTCCCAGGCGATGCGCCGCACGATGGCAGTCGAAGACCGAGAGCCCGGCCGCATCATCAATGTCCTGCAGCACGAAATTCGCGACGATCCGCTGGGCGTCGTCCGACGTATCTACGAGCGTTCCGGACGAGAACTTTCGGCGGAAGCAGAATCCCGAATGCGCGAATGGGCGATGAAAAATCCCCCCCCACGCGACATCAAGCCATGTTTACCAACCGGTCGAAAGCGAGCGACATGTCGCCGAAGTCTTCGCTCCCTACATTGAACGCTACGGCCTTTAGGGAAATGCCTCACAATATCTTTTCCAACCATTTCCAGGTTGCCTACGTCGTCGACGACATCGAGCGGGGGATGAACTTCTTTCGCGACAATTTCGCAATTGCGAAATGGCATTTCATCGATTCGTCAGGCCCGGATTCGCCCGTCAACGCGATGGCTACGGCATATATCGACAATATCATGGTCGAATTGCTTCAACCGTCGGCTTTACCCTCAATCTATAGGAACTGGTTGCAACCCGGCGGGCCTGGCATCCGCTTCCATCATCTGGGCTACCTGGTAAAGACGGAAGAGGATTGGCAAGCCACGCTAAACACCTTGCGCAATAACGGCTTCGCAGATGCTTATAGCGACGATGTTCCCGACGTTCTGAATTTTATTTATGCCGATACCACGAAAGAACTTGGTCATTACTGCGAATACATTTTTCTGAAGCCCGGTGGGCTCGAAATGTTCGCTCCCGTCCCCCGTAACTGAAATATTCCGCACAGGAGAGTCACTATGCCAGGTTCATCAGCGCAAATGGAATGGTCGCAATTCGTTGAATCGCTCAAGCCAATCGAGAATACCCTGGCTTACGTCCTCGGCGTCGAAGACAGTTGGCTGCGGCAGGAAGCCATCCAGCAGATGGCGATGAGCCTCAGCCAAGCCTACGCTCTGCATTTTAGCGATGACCCGCAGCGCCCGCATTTCGCACCCTTGCTGAATCCGATCATCAAGTCGGCGGCGCCCAACCCCGACTACATGTATCGGATCGCCTTTATCGACGATTTGGGAACCTATCGAATATCCGGCCAGCGAGGGACGAACTTGTTCACGCAGGTCGGCGTGGGATCCGGTTTGGTGGGTGTCGATGACATCCCTGGGCCGCCGTTGGTCAGCCTCGAGCTGGACGAGGACCTCACCCTTGCTCCCGATGGCAAGTTTTCATTCATTGTGAGCCCGGAACGGCCGGAAGGCTATGAGGGCGACTGGGTCAAGCTCGAAAAGGGCGCACGCACGGTGAACATTCGCGAGGCCAGTTACGATTGGCTGAACGAGCGCGATGGCGTGTTCTCAATCGTCCGGCTGGATGCAGCCCTACAATATCGTCGCTGGAGCGAGGCGGAGATTGCCCATGCGCTTGAGCGTATCGCTGGATTCCCGGAACGCTACGCCAAGATTTTCGTCCAATTCGTCAGGACTCTCGAGAAAAATCCGGTCAACGCCGTTTCCCTGCATGACTGGTCCGGCATTGGCGGGCTCAAGGGGCAAACCTATTACGAGGGTCTGTTCGAAATCGCCGAGGACGAGGCGCTCATCCTGGAGACCGAAATTCCCCAAACGGTCCAATATTGGTCGGTACTCCTAGCCGACCGTATATTCAATACGATCGAGTGGGAGAAATGCCAGTCCAGCATCAACGGCCATCAGGCGACGCTCGACAGCGATGGCAAGTTCCGGGCGGTCATTTCCATTCGCGACCCCGGTGTGCCCAATTGGCTGGAAACCGCCGGCCGAACGCAAGGCGTTGTCCAGGGGCGCTGGCTCAAGGCCGACACGGCGCCGGTGCCCACGTTGAAACGCGTCAAGGTTGCTGACGTACGAGCTCACCTGCCGGCCGGGACACCTGTGTTCGGCGAAAACGAACGACGTGAACAATTGCTCAAGCGTTGGGAGGGGGGCACAACTTCGCCGGAAATGGTAGGGTGATAGCCACACCTTTCAGCGCATAGGCCCGATGTTCGACCTCGGGCCAAATGCCGCAGCAATGTCACGACCTACAACGTACTGGTACTTCTGAACTCTTCCGGCAAGATGTATGGATTCCGACCCGGCCCACGCCTGAATAGGCGGCAAGCCATGCAGCAGCGATCAGGACCAGAGTTTGGTACTTCCAAGGCTCAGTTTAAGCGTCGGATGATATTCGCCGCGCGTTCCGCGATAGCGATGGTCGCGGCGTTGGTATTGCCGGAAACGATCGTGGGCATGACTGAGGCATCCACCACCCGCAGTCGTTCGACACCGCGCACCTTGAGCTCGGGGTCGACTACGGCGTCCTCGCCGCCCATCCGGCAAGTGCCCACGGGATGATAGCCGTGACTTGCATGGTCGCGGATATACCGATCCCAGCTCGCCGCGTCCTTTGGCGCCGGGTCTGGCGAGATGTTCCCCGTGATGTGACCTGCGAGCGGTTGAGCCGCGAATAGCCGCTCGATAAATAGCGCGGCCTTGCGAAGGCGCGCGACGTCGCGAGGGTCGCCCAAGTGCCGATGATTGATTACCGGCTTGTCGACCGGATCCGAGCTGCGCAAGCGGATTATGCCACGACTGTCAGGCCTCATGCTGCTGCCGCCGATCGTGATACCAGCCCGTTTTGCCATGACGGCTTTGCCCCCGGCAAACTCGATCGCCAGAGGAAGGAAGCTGAATGTGAGGTCTGGCTCACTCATGTCGCAGGAAGACCGGGTACCTGCCATAACCTGAACCGCTGCCGCTGCCATCGGGCCTTTGAGAGTCAGGGCCCAGCGGGTCAGATCGCGGGCTAAGGTCCAGGCGTTGAAAGGGCTGTTGTAGGTCGGCACATCGACATATTTGCTGATGCTTACGCCGCAATGCTCCTGCAGATTTTGGCCGACTGGCCGGTCCGATAACACCTCGATCCCGAGCGATCGCAGATGCTCGGCCGGACCGATTCCCGATCGCATCAGGATCGCGGGCGATCCGATGGCGCCCGCGCTGACGATGACTTCATTGGCGTGGAAATCTCTCGGGGTTCCATTTTCGAGAATTCGCACACCCACCGCCAGACGGCCCGTGAACAAAATCTTGTCGACGAGCGTGCCGGTCCGAACTTCAAGATTTTTCCGCTTGGCGGCCGCAGCCAGGTAGGTTCGGGCCGTGCTCCTGCGCAGGCCACCCGCTGCAGTTGTGAATATCTCATAGACGCCTTCCTGATAGCCCTGCGTATAGTCGTCTAGGTGCGGCGAGCCCAGGTTAGCGAAGGTCTGGATGACGGCATCCGTCAGCGAATGGCGCGCGTTGGCCCGTCCGACGGGCATCGGCCCGTGACTCCCGTGAAACTGCGACGGCGTCCCCTGAAAATCCTCCGATTTTCGAAAAGCCGCCAGCATGGCTTCCCACGTCCAGCCAGCGGCGCCCGCGGCTACCCAACGGGCATAATCCTCCCGCTGCCCGCGAACGTATATCATCCCGTTCATCGAGCTGGAGCCACCGAGCATCCGCCCGCCCGACCAAGTGGCCGAGCGCCCTCCAAGAGAGGGATCGGGTTCCACCGGGTAGCTCCAGTCGCGGCTCTTGTGGCCCATCAGGGCGAATGAACCGGCAGGCATCCGGACAAAGAGAGACCGATCCGATCCTCCCGCTTCCAACAGGAGGACCCTGCAGTGCGGATCTTCCGTCAGCCGCGCGGCAAGGACTGCGCCGGCACTGCCTGCTCCAATTATGACGAAATCCCAGCTGTTCACGGCTCCTGGTCCATCATTCCAATATCAAATCCAGCCGGTCGATACCCGGCACGGACCCCATGTGGATTGGAACCGTGCCGTCGGGATCGACGTGAAAATCGGGAATCAGCTTGAGCCACTCTTCGAGGAACACCCGGATCTCTGCCCGAGCCAATGACGCCCCCACGCATTTATGCGGCCCGTTCCCGAAAGTGTTGTGCACCGGAGCATTGTTGATGAAATTTTCCGGTCGGTCGAAGTCGACGGCAAAGGCGTCCTTGTAGAGACGTTCGTCGATGCTGGAGCATCCGATCGGGACGAGCACCATTTCGTCCGCCTTCATCAGCGCTCCCTTGCGCTCGACGTCCTGGAGGATGAGGCGGCCTGTATTGGAAAGCCCGTGACGCCGCAGGTACTCTTCGGCAGCCTTGGGTATAACCGCCGGATCCTCGATGATCCGGCGCCTGTGCTCGGGATGCTGTGCGAGATGGCGCGCCGTGAAAGTCAGCACTGACGCGACCGTATCGAGCCCGCCGAAGAACACGAGCAGGGCCATGCCGATGACTTCTTGCTCGCCGCCAAAGCGCGGATTGTCGCGCCAGCCCGCAATTGCGCTGAGCAGGTCGCCGCCGGGCTTGGCATGCCGCTCGTCGATCTTGGCCTGGATGTACCGCAAAGCGGGCCCGATTGCCCGATCCTTGTCCTCGATGGTCGTGGCACGAAGGTAACCTTCGCCCCAGGCGATGAATTCCAGCCGCCGCTCGACCGGAAGATCGACGATGCCAAGGAACATGACCACGGGCAGGATCCGGGAGAAGTCCGCGACGAAATCGCAACGGCCTTTCGCCTTGATCGTTTGGATGAGCTCGATCGCGATACCGCGCGCCTGTTCGGTCATCGCAGCCACTCGCGATGGCGTGAAGAATGGATTCATGACGGCGCGATACCGCGCGTGGAGTGGCGGATCGACGGTCAGCGGCGGCATCTTGACCCGCTCCATGCCACGCGGAATCTGGAAGACTTCGTGGCTGAATATCTGGAAGTTTTCTTGCACCCATTTGATGTCTTCGGCCCTTGTCACGATCCAGTGGCCGCCGTTGCGACCAGTCCACAGGATGTCATGGCCGTGATCCTGCAACTTTCGCAGGACCGTATAGTTATCCTCGCCCTCCGGAATGGGCCCGTTGTAGTCGAAGTCCACGACCAGCTCCGCGGGAACGTGGTCCGGCTTGTCGATCATCATCGCAGTTCCCTCTCGCCCGCGCCCTCAGGCACCTGCCTTCACGCACCTGCCGTAAGGCGCCAGCAGGCTCGACCCGAGTCGAAGCTCACCATGACGCTTTTCAATCCGAATTCAAAAAAAGTAATGTGTTCCTTTCAAACAGGACAGCCGCTGTTGGCGCGAGGCCGCATGCCCCGGGTGTGCACAGGAGAATGGAATGAGTGTTAGCTACGCAACGGAAGCGGTCTTGCTCGATGTATCTGACGGTATCGCCACCATAACTTTGAACCGCCCAAGCGAGGGCAATGCGATCACACGAGACCTGACCTTGGGCATGCAGGCGATCTGGGCGGAGGTGAAACGCAATCCGGATATCCGGGTGGCAATCGTAACGGGTGCGGGCGAACGCCACTTCTGCACGGGCGCTTCAGCCGGCGGTCTAAAAGGCGGCGATGAGGGATTAGGCCTGGCTAATGGCCCGCTTAATGAGGTGGTCAGGCTCAGTCCCCATCATAATGACGTCTGGAAGCCTGTCATCTGCATCGTCAACGGCCTGTGCAACGGGGGCGGACTGCACTTTGTTGTGGATTCAGACATCGTAGTCGCGCCGCAAACGGCAGCATTCATGGATACCCATGTCAACCTGGGTCAAGTCGGCGCGCTGGAGAACATCGGACTTGCGCGCCGGATGACCTTGGGAAGCGCACTGCTCCTGACGCTGGTCGGTCGCGATTACAGGATGTCGGCCGAGCGCGCGCATCAACTCGGGCTCGTCGATATCCTTGAGCCGACGCTGGCGGAGGCAGTGGCTACTGGCCGCAAGTTGGCTGCCTCGATCGCACGGAACAGCCCGCAGGCCGTCACACTCTCAAAACAAGCACTCTGGGCGTCGATGGAGCTCGGCTACAAACAGGCCCAGGAGCTCGGGTGGCAGTTCGTCAAGCAGCAGTGGAACCATCCCGATTTCGATGAAGGTCCGCGCGCGTTCATGGAAAAGCGCCAGCCCGAATGGAACCCGGATCCCAACGCACGCCGCTAGAACGTCAGGCGGCGAGATTTATTCCCCAACGATGGCCCGCGTAAAAAAAACCCGTGAATTTGCGCCGACATAGGTGCGGATGCAGGCGTAGCAACTGCGTAACTGCCGTAGTCCTCAAATGGGTAATATGATCGCGTAAAGGTCCGTATTATCGGTCTTGCTTGGCCTACGTGCGACAAGCAAGACCCGCGATGCCATTGGAGAGACAGCATGTCTGAATATGATCTTGTCATCCGCAAGGGCACGGTGGTTGACGGGCTTGGAAACGCGCCGGTTCAGGCAGACGTAGCCGTGAAAGATGGTGTGATCGTCGATGTCGGATCATTCAAGGGCCGTGGCGGCAAGGAAATCGACGCAACGGGCTGTGTCGTAACCCCCGGGTTTATCGATGTTCACACGCATTATGACGGCCAGATCACATGGGACACCCGCATGGTCCCCTCCTCCAATCATGGCGTGACGACAGTCGTGATGGGGAATTGCGGAGTGGGCTTCGCTCCGGCCCGCGCGACGGACCATGAACTGGTGATCAAACTGATGGAGGGCGTCGAGGATATTCCCGAAGTTGTGATGGCCGAGGGTGTGCCGTGGAACTGGACGAGCTTCCCCGATTATCTCGATGCATTGGAGCAGCGCAGATCCGACGTCGATTTCGCCACGCAGCTTCCGCACAGCCCGCTTCGGGTCTTTGTCATGGGTCAGCGAGGCGTGGACCTGGAGCCGGCAACGGACGAGGATCTTCGCGAAATGAGGCGCCTGACCACGGAAGCCATCCGAGCCGGAGCGCTCGGCGTGTCGACCTCGCGACACCTGTTCCATCGCTTTCGCAGCGGCGAATTCGCGCCGTCGATCGGGACCGATGACAAGGAACTGGAAACGCTCGCGCTCGGGCTTAAAGACGCAGGATCGGGCGTATTTCAGTGCATTCCCCGTCTGGACAGTCCCGTGGAAGTCGAAATGGGAACCCTCAAGCACGTCGCCCGCACGTCAGGACGTCCGGTCAATTTCAGCCTCATCACGTCCAACATCGAATATATGCCCGAAGTAGAGGCCGCCGGTAAGGAGGGCCTGACCCTGCGCGCCCATTTCGCACCTCGACCAACAGGGGTCCTGTTCGGACTCGACCTGAGCTACCACCCTTTCTCTTTGCGCCCCAGCTACCGCGCCATCGCCGACTTGCCGCTGGACGAAAAAGTCGCGATCCTGAGCAACCCGGAATTCCGGCAACGTCTGCTGGCCGAGGAGGAGGAGGATTCTAACCCCGCCTTCGTGCAAATCGTAAACATGCGCAACTACCTGTTCAAACTCGAAAATCCGATCGATTACCACGCCACGCTCGGCGACAGCCTGAACGCGAAGGCCGAGAGCACCAGCAGGCCGCTCGACGAACTGATTTACGATGCGCTGCTCGAAGATGGAGGCCACTGCGTCCTTGCTTTGTTCTCGAAGGACCCGCGGGACTACATAGAGACCATGCACGCCCTGGTTGAGAGCGATAATGCGGTGATGAGTCTGGGCGATGGCGGCGCGCACTACGGGATGATCTGCGACGCCGGCTACACCACCTACATGCTCGCGCAGCGCTTGCATGGCCCACTCCAGCACAGCCTGCCGCAGCTTATCATGGCAATGACAAGCCGCCCTGCGACCTCTGTCGGCTTAGGCGATCGAGGGGTTCTGGCAGCGGGCTACAAGGCCGACCTAAACGTCATAGACCTGGACAGAATCGCAATCCACCGCCCCGAAGTCGTTCGCGACCTGCCTGCGGGTGGCAAGCGATTGTTCCAGCGCTCGGAAGGTTACCGCGCAACCATCGTCGGCGGAGTGCTGACCCAGGCCAACGATCAGCCGACGGGGGGAGTTGCCTGGTCGGCTGATCCGGGGAACGCGTGCAATTCCGAGCGCCCCTCGCCTCGTTGCCTGAGAACCCGGCACACAAACGCGGGTAGATGGCCCAAGTATTAGATCATCCGAACTGGTCCGTAAAACGTGACCGGGCGCTTCCTGCAAAAGGTCCGCCTCGCCGAGCCGGCACGTTCAGGCTTCGGCGATCTCCTGCAGAAGCTTGTCTCGCATCTCGCGTTTCAGCAATTTGCCGTTAGCGTTACGTGGCAGCGGATCTGCAAGAATGGTATAGGTTTCGGGTCGCTTGTAGTCGGCAAGCCGCGCCGTGCAATGCGCCTTCAGATCCGCTTCGCTGACCATCTCGCCGCGCAGAGACACGAAGGCATGGACACGCTCGCCAAGAATCGGACAGGGTTTGGCGACGACCGCGCTTTCCAGTACGCCGGGATGCTCCATCAGCGCACTTTCCACTTCGGCCGTATAGATCTTGTAGCCGCCTCGGTTGATCATATCCTTGATGCGATCGAGCACGCGGATGAATCCCTCCTCATCCATGCTGCCAAGGTCGCCCGATCGCCAGAAACCGGCGACGATGTGTTCTCGCGTGGCCTCGGGATTGTTCCAGTACCCCCGCACCACGGAAGCGTTACGGAGCCACAACTCCCCGGCCTGGCCTCGCGGACACTCCCGCCCTTGCTCATCCATGACGAGCACCTCGCCGCCAGGCGCAGGCAACCCTACGTCCATCCTGCGCTCATAAGCATATTGCGGCGGCATGATGCCTTGGGCCGCGCCGGTCTCGGTCGATCCGTAAAGATTCAACAGCTGCAGCTGAGGAAGCGTTTCCTTCAGTTGCTCGATGACGGGAGCGGGCATCGGTGCGCCGCCATAACAGCCGACGCGCCAATTCGACAATTCGTAGGCCTCGAAGTTGGCCCGGGCGAGACACAGGGCGTACATGGCCGGCACGAGCACCGTCGCAGTCATTTTTTCACGGCTGGCAAGCTCGAGGAACGCCGGCGCCTTGAACTCCTCCATCACGATCAACGTGCCCGCACAGCGCAGCATCGTCCCGATCAGGCAAGTGATACCGGTCACGTGCGACATCGGAACCGCGACGATGGCGCGTTCTGCGTCCTGCAGCTTCATCGCCGTCTCATAGATCATGACGGCATGGACGATATTGACCTCGGCCAACATCGCGCCTTTCGGCTTACCGGTAGTTCCCGAAGTGTAGAGGATCATGTTGATCTCTTGCTCGCCCTTCACCGCGGCTGGCACGATGTCGTGACCGCGCAGCGACCGCAGCATCTCGCCGGTCGAAGGATCGTCCAACGGCAATATTGTGCTGCCGTTTTCAAGATCGCTCGGGGTGGGCACCCTGTCCGCCAGCATTGGATCGTAGATCAGCAGCCTGGCGCCGCTATGATTGACGGCATAGGCAATCCCGGGCCGGGCTTCGCGATAACTGATCGGCACCGAAATCGCGCCGGCCCGCGACAAGGCGTAAAGCAGGATGACGAATTCGGCCCGGTTGCCGATTAGCAACGCCACTCTGTCGCCATGCTCCACGCCGCGCGCACTCAGTCCCGCGGCCACTTCTGCGACGATGTGGTCGAGCTGCGAATAGTTCAGTCGCACATCGCCGGCGACCAACGCTTCGCGGTCGGGAGCACGCGCCACGGCCTGCTGAAACATCTCGAAGACACTGCCCGGCCGGTCGGCACGGCAGTTGACCACCCGGTCTCCAAACAGGACTTCCTTACGATAGGGGAGGTCCGAGATATCCCAGTGCGCCATATTCAGTTGTCCGCGAATGCCAGACCTTCGTAGCGGCTGATGTGATACTCTGTATCGCCAAACGCCCGGGTCAGTTGAACTAGCCGGCGATAGTGGTGTCCGACGGGGTATTCCATCGTCATGCCCATACCGCCATGCAGATAAATCCCCATGTTCCCCACGGTCAGCGCCGCGCGATCACAGCGCACACGCGCAGCGGATATTGCCTTTTGTCGTTCTTCCGCCGAGCGAAGAGTTCCGGCTAACCCGCTATGTACCGACGAACGCGCCATTTCGGTATTGATGAACAGATCGGACATGATGTGCTGCAACGCCTGAAACGATGCGAGCGGCTGCCCGAACTGCTTGCGAATATGTATGTAATCCGAGGTTACTTCCAGCACTCGGTCGAGAACGCCGACTTCGAGAGCGGCTACGCCGATTGCGCCTGAATCAAGTCCGCGCGTCAAGGCTTCGATTCCGCCGACCAGAGCATCGCCTTCGACACGAACCCCGTCGAGCGCGATGTCCGCTGCCCAGCTTCCATCAAGCTGGCGATATGTCGTGCGGATCAAATTATCGTCGCCGGCAGAAACGAGGAACAATGCCGGTCGCCCGTCGAGGCTCGCAGTCACGATGAATTCATCGGCCGCGTCGCCGCCCGTCACCAGTATCTTCTTACCGCTGAGCCGATAGCCGTCGCCGTCGATGGTGGCTTGCGTATTCGGCTTTTCGAACGCGTAACGCGATCCGCCCTCCAACAGCGCCGGCACGACCAAGACCGACCCGTCGACGATCGCTTCCAGTGCGGCGATGGCCTTGGGCGATTGCGAGCCCGTCAGCATGCTGACGGCCACGATGCCCCCTCGAGAAAAGGCTCTGAAACGAGCACCTTGCCGCATTCGCCCAGAATTACAGCCGCGTCGATGGTCGTCCAACCAAGCCCACCCTGTTCTTCCGGCACCATGATGCCAAGCCAGCCCATCTCGGCAAACTGGCTCCACATCGCGCGATCGGTGCCCGACTGCGCGGCCAAACGCTTGCGCCGGCTGTCGAAGTCATAGCGTTCCCTGAAGAATCGCTCCGCCCCATCCTTGAGGAACGCCTGATTTTCATTGAGTGAGAAGTCCATAAGTTACTACTTCTGGAAGACAGCGCGCCAGATAATGCCGCGCTGGATTTCATTGGCACCGCCATAGATCGGCGCGGCGCGGCGGAATAAGGCTTTGGTCATTGCGCCGGGTACGTCTTCCGGTGCGTCGCCAAAACGAGCTTCGATCCATGGCCCTTCATCGGGCTCGGGGAAATCTGGCGCGACCCAAGGTCCGATGATCTCGAGTTGCATGTCTGCCACCCGCTGCTGGAGATATGAGGCTTCGACCTTCAGTCCAGATGCGAAGGCCATATCACGGCCAGCCATCTGGCCGTGCGCAGTCGCAGAGCGCAGAACCGCCCATTCGAGCGCGGCCACGTCGATCTCCAGCTCGGAAAGTTTCCGTTTGAAGGTCGGCTTTTCGATGAACCTTTCCCCGAATTCACCATTTTGTGCCAACTCGCGCAGCTTGCGGATCTCGCGCTTGATGCGTTGAACCAGCGCATTGGAGTGGCGCTCGTTGCCCAACAGGAACTTGGCATAGGTCCAGCCCATGTTAGCCTCACCAACCAGATTGGCGGCAGGCACACGAACATTCTCGAAAAAAACCTCGTTGACGTGAACGGCATTGTCGATCGTCTCGATGGGACGCACCGTTAGCCCCGGAGTCTTCATGTCGATGATGATGCAGGATAGGCCCCGCTGAGCTTTTACTGCGGGATCCGTTCGCACCAGTGCGAACATGAGATCGGCATATTGCGCCTCAGAGGTCCAGATTTTCTGGCCGTTGATGACGTATTCGTCGCCGTCCAGCACCGCGCTCGTCTTGAGCGATGCGAGATCGGAGCCGGCGTCAGGCTCCGAAAAGCCCTGGCACCACAGCTCGCGTCCATCGCGGATGGTGGGCAGGTAGCGCGCTTTCTGGGCATCGGTGCCGAAGTTGCAGATGACCGGTCCAACCAGGCTGTAGCCCGCACGCCATTGGACGTGGGGGGCATCGGCGGCCGCGCATTCGTCCTCGAAGATATAGGCCTTCAGCGGTGACCAGCCGGCGCCGCCGTATTCCACCGGCCATTCGGGCAGCGACCAGCCATTTTCAGCAAGGATCCGCATCCATTCGCGATTATCGCGTTCGGTGGGATGCCACCCCCTCCCTCTGGCGACGGGCAATGTCGGCAGGCAGCGCGCGCTTGAAATAGGCCCGGACTTCCTGCCGGAAAACTTCAAGCTCATCGGGTATCTGTAGGTCCACGGATCAATTGTCCTTGAAATTAGCGCGCAGGTTCAATCGACGAGCCGCACGCTCATGCCGCACAAAGTGAGAGTGTCTCCATCAACCGCTATGCCCGCCTTGCGCGCACCGTCGTCGATACGAGCACGATCGGAGACCCGAAGATCGATGCCGTAAAACCCTTCCTTCTGACCTTCGGCTGCCGCTCCAAAGCGCAGCACGCCGTCATCGAGACGAATGATCCATTTGCCGTCCGCCTGCGCTACGGGCAGGTCGAGCAAGCGGCCCCACCGCTCCGCCAAAGCCTGCGGATCGGGGCTGAGCATTTCAGCGCCGACGACGGCCGACACTGCGCTCGAGCCCGAGGATGTCTTCCATGCGGTACCGGCGGGATACCACGGACCGTCCGGCACGTTCTCCGGAAGCTCCCGCGCCATCGACAGAAGTGCGCCGCCGCAATCACGAGGATGGAGGTGAATGTCGAGGTACTTGGGAAATTCCGCCTTGTGCGCGATCCGTACGCCGTGTTGGCCGGCCAAGACCTCGTAACGCTCGACATCGTCGGTTTGCAGGACCAGCATGTAGCCGGTGTCACCGCCGCGCCGCGCCATGAACGATATCGTGGAACCGTCTGGCCTGGTCGGGAACATCACCTCGATGAAATCAGCGCCCATGGCGAAGATCAGGTTTTCGACCCCGAGGTCGGCAAGCACCTTGCGGCCACCTTCGGACATCGGCCCCATCGCGGGCAAACCATAGGGCGACAGATCGCCGCTGCCATGAACGGGCGTGGCACCGAGCACGGTCTTCATCGCCTCAACCGTTTCAGCCTTGTGTTGAGCAACCAGAACGACCTGGCGCAATCGCAGATTCATCAGGTTCCACCCCTTTTACATTTCCAATTCAAACCGCCGCTTTCTGGCAGCCTGAGACCACTTTTTTTAATTTGAATTCAAGTGCAACAAATACTGCTGGAACGCCCTCGTCGCAGTGACGGCGAAAAACATGATTGGTCAGGCCCAAGGATCGATCTGAATCTTGCAATCGGGCAACCCACGGCGCATCGCTTCCATCAGTCCCGGCAGTTGCGCGAGCGGCTCGACGCGCGAGATCATCGCGGCCGGACCTTCGGCGCCCGCTTCGAGCGCGCGGACAACTGTCACGTAATCGTCAAGCCCGTACGTCTTCGAATAGGCGATGGTCACCTCTTTCAGGATGCAGGCGGCACCGTCGATCGCGTCGGGATGAGTGCAGAAGCCGAGCACGACGACCTGCGAACGCGGCCCCGCAATCTTGATAGCCTTGTCCAGCATGCCCGGTATCCCGACACATTCGAACACCACATGAGGTGCGCCGCCCAGGGCGTCGGCAACCTCGTCGGTGTTGGTCAGGAACGCGTCGGCTCCGACTTCCATGGCGAGCCCTGAATTGCGCTGCGACCGGGCGATCACGGCGATCCGTCCTGCGCCAAGCCTGCGCGCCCAAAAGGCTGCGCCCAGCCCGATCGGTCCAGCACCGAGCACCGCAACCCTGGTCTCGCTATTGATCACCGCGCGGCGGGTACCGTGCAGCGCGACAGCCATCGGCTCGACCAATGCACCGAGATCGTCGCTGATCCCACCGGGCAAGATCACCGAGGACCGCGCTGCGACTGCTACAAACTGGGCGTAGCCGCCCGGCGCCGAGCCGAAGCCTGCCGCACGGCCGGTGACGCTGCACCAGCCCGGTTCTCCCCCGCGGCAGGAATCGCATGTTCCGCATCCGAAGAACGGCAACGCCGTCACCCTGTCTCCAAGGCGAACGGATTCAACGGCTTTGCCCAGCGCGACCACTTCACCGCAAAATTCGTGCCCGAGCACCGATCCTCTCGGGAAGCCGTAGCCATCTTTCGCAGTCATGTGCACATCGCTGCCGCAGATCCCGCATCGGTTCACGCGCAGCACGATCTCGCCTTCGCCCGGGCTAGGATCGGGGACTTCGGCGATCTGGAGCGGTTCGCCCGGTTCCAAGAATATTGCGGCGCGCATGGTCAGGCCCTGGCCTCCACTCGCCCGATCGCTTGCCGGATTCGCGCCGCATCGAGCGGCGACGACCAATTTCGAACGTGGGGTACGGCTGTCATGGCACTCTCAGCCAGAAAAAGCATTTCGTCCATGCTCACCGCCCCGCCGCCAAAGTCGCCGAGCGATGCCGGAAGGCCAAGTCCGCGCACGAATGCCATTTCCGCGGCCAGTGCCACATCTTCCGCGTGGAGGGCCGACTGAACGATCATGCCATAAGCCACCTGCTCGCCATGGGCGTGAGCCCCCGTCCGCGGAGCAAGGATGAGGCCGCGGGTCATGGCGTGCGCCAGGCCCAGGCCGCCATTTTCAAAGCCCAGCCCGCTCATCAGGATCACCGCCTCAACGACCGCCTCGAAAGCGGTGTCGGGCTTGCCGCTCCCGGCAATCGCTAGCGCTGCCGCCGCGTGCCGGCGCAGTGTCTCATAGGCAGCTTCGGCGAGCGCGAGGCCAGAAAGTGTCGGCCGCGTACCAAGCGGCGTCAGCCCTTCGGCCGACACCGCGCACCCTCTTGCCTCGCCAGCCTTGGCTAGTGCATCGCCGATACCGCACCGAAGAAATTGCGCCGGCGCAGATGCAAGCACCCGCGTATCGGCAACGACGGCGTCCGGATTGCGGCCGAGGCTCTCCACCATGAAGCGATGGTCTTCATCGGCATAAAGGGCGATCGCCCGGCTCGTCGGCGCGTCGTTGGAAGCTATGGTCGGTACGCTGACGAAGGCGGCGCCGCGGTCGCGGGCCAAGGACTTGCCCGCATCGAGGGCCTTTCCTCCGCCAACCCCAATAACAACGTCGCAGATCTTCGCGCGCTCATTCATCGACCGGATGGACGAAGGCGTGATCTCGCCTTCGAGCGCCAGGCGCGGCGCAGCCGGCATCAGCGCGGCAAGGCGCTTGCCGAGCACGGCTTCGACTCCACCATCGTTCACGATGAGGGGGTGTGCTGCCCAGCGCGCCGACGATTTCCGGCAGGCGATCAAGTGCGTCCGGCCCCTGGACATAGAGCGGTGGCGCAGCGAACTGGCGAAGCGAGCTTGTCACGCCCCGTCGTCCTCTATCGCGCAGGCATCGCTTGGGGCGCCGAAAGCCATGTAACCGCCATCGACCGGGAGCGTCACGCCGGTGATGAATGCAGCCTGGTCGGACGCAAGGAAGGTGATGGCGTCGGCGATGTGATCGGCGGTGCCGAACTTGCCCATGGGCGTGCGCCGCCGGATCCGGCCGCCATCGACTTTGCCTTGGTCGAGCAGGCCCTGGAGCAAGGGTGTCAGCATGTATCCCGGCGCAACAGCGTTCACGCGGATTGCGTGGACACCCCATTCGCAGCCCAGCACGCGTGTGAGCATACCGATGCCCGCCTTGGCAGCGCTGTAGGCAGTTCGCACCGGCAAACCCAGAACGCCGGCAATCGAGTTGAGATTGACGACTGCACCGCCCCTGCCGGCGGCGATCATGTGCGGTGCTACGGTTTTGGAGACCAGGTAGGTTCCGGTCAGATGTATGTCGATCAGCCGCCGCCAGTGGGAGAGTTCCTGATCGACAGTGGCAGTGAAACTGTCGGGGACCCCGGCGTTATTGACCAGAACGTCAAGTCGACCTTTGAACGCCACGGCTTCCGCGACGAATGCGTTGACCTCCTCTTCTTTGGAGACATCCCCGCCGACGCCAAGGTGATGCGGCCCCAGATCGGCCGCGGCCTGCCTCGCGGCTTCCTCGCGCAGGTCATTGATAACGACCGTCGCGCCGCCCTCGGCAAACCGGCGCGCGGTGGCCAGGCCGAGACCACTGCCTCCGCCCGTTACAAGAACCGTCCTGCCGGAAAAGTCGAAAGGGGTAGCCAAGTTATCTGCCCTCTACGATTGCTTCGAGCAGCCGCTGCCGATCGAAGCCGTATTTTGTTTCCAGGTAATCCTGCGGGCCGCATTCGTGAAACCGGTCTTCGAGCGCGACATGCGCGAGCGGCTTCACGGCCCCGCGGCCATAAAGCGCCTCGATCACCAGGGTACCCAGCCCGCCCGAGCGAATGTGGTTTTCCATCACCACGATCCGAGGGAAACTGGCGCAGAAATCCGCCACGGCCTTCGCGTCGAACGGCTTGATCGTAGCGACATGGAGGATAGCGGCATCGACCCCTTTCGCAGCCGCTTCCTCCGCCACATCGAGCGCACGTCCGCTCATCGTTCCGGTACTGACGATCCCGACGTCGGCGCCCTCACGAAGGTGGCGAGCCGTCCCCAATTCAAAACGATGGGTGTCCGGATCCAGAAGCACGGGCACATTACCGCGGATATTGCGGACATAGACCGTGCCGGGAATGTCGGCGACGGCGCGGACAACCTGGCGCAGTTCGACCGCATCGCACGGATCGATGATCGTCAGGTCGGGAACCGATCGCATGATCGCCAGATCTTCGGTAGACTGGTGCGTGCCGCCCAATCCGTTCACCAGTCCGGGCATGTTGGAAAAGATCTTCACGGGCAGATTGCTGTGGGCGCAGGCGATGGCGATAAAGTCCAGCGCGCGGCGCGTCAGAAACACGCCATAAGTCGTGATGTAGGGAATCTTGTCCATGCGGGCCATCCCCGCGGCGACGGCAACCAGGTTCTGTTCAGCCATTCCGACGTTGATGTACCGATCGGGATGACGGTCCGCGAAGGGCAGCAGGTCGGTATACTTGGCCATATCCGCCGTCAGTCCGACGATTTCGGGCCGCTCGTCCGCTAGGTCTGCGAGCGCGTGGCCGAAAGGCGCGGCCTCATACGGCCCGGCCTGCGCCGCAATCTCGCCCATGCCGGGAGTGAATGCCGGACGGCTCACCAACTGCGCTCCAGTTCTGCTGACAATTTATCCCACTCCCCGGCCTCGGTGCGCACGAAATGCGCGCGTTCGCGTGCCTCCAGCGTGGGAATGCCTTTGCCCGGCACTGTCCGCATAACGATTGCCTTTGGGAGGCCGTTGAACTCACGCAGTGCATCGAAAGCAGCGCACAATTTGGAAATATCGTTTCCATCGACTTCCACAGTATCGAAGCCGAAGGCGCGCCACTTGTCGGCGACGGGCTCGATGCGCGTGGTCACCGGGCCATCCGCCTGGATTCCGTTGCAGTCGATCGCCACCACCAGCTGGTCCAGGTTGAAGGTAGCTGCCGACATCGCAGCCTCCCAGGTCGATCCCTCCTGGAGTTCGCCATCCGAGATTTCGACGATCACGCGAAGGTCACGCCCGTCCAGCTTTGCCGCCAATGCCATGCCGACACCTTGCCCCAGGCCGTGTCCGAGCGACCCGCCCACCATCTCGATCCCGGGGACATCGTCGAACGTGCTCATCGGCAGACGGCTACCGGCCATGCCATAGGTGTTCAGCTCATCTACCGGAATATAACCATATTCCGCGAGAACGGCGTACATGGCGATCGAATAATGGCCGGTACTCAAGACGAACCGGTCGCGCGCGGTCCAATCGGCATTATCCGGATCAAGTCTCAGTTCGCGAAAATAGAGCACCGCCAGCAAGTCCGCGACGCCCAGTCCCTGGGCAACATAGCCCTGCCCCTTGCCACGCGCTTCGGTCACGATGTGACGCCGGATATTCAGCGCCCGCCGCGACAATTCGGTCACATCTGCCGGCTCTGGCGCATTGCGCCGGGCCGCCATCTCGGTTGCCATGTCGATCCTCTCTGGCCCTGGTATCGAATCTGCTTAAGTCGATCGACCGAGGTTGTCGAACGTTTTTTATTTTTGGTTCAAAACTGTCGTGTTAAGGCTGATCTTGGTCGCTACGACGCGATTGCCTTGAAGAAGCTCCTCACTTCGTCGGCGAACAACGCGGGCTCTTCCATGGCGGCGAAATGCCCGCCTGAGGGCATCGGACTCCACCTTTGAAGATTGAGGGCCCGCTCGACAGCGGCGCGCGGCGGAATTGGCAGGAACTCGCCGGGAAAGAGCGCGACGCCTACAGGAACCTCGACTCGGCTGGTATAGCGGGGCATTTCCGTGTCGGCGCCGGTGTACATCCACAGCGAGGATATGACGGCCTCGTTGACAAGGTAGATCATGATATTGCCGATCAGCAGATCCTTGCTGAACCTGCTTTCGATGTCGCCTCGCGTATCTCCCCATCGCTGAAACTTTTCCAGAACCCACGCAGCAAAGCCCAGTGGCGAATCGTGGAGCGCCAAGCCGATGGTCTGAGGGCGGGTCGCCTGTTCATGTGCGTAGCCTGATTCAAGGGCACGCACTTCGTTCAGACGCTCGCGCCACTCGCACATCTCCGGGGAATCGTCGGGCGGAGTGCCCAGCAAAAGATTGAGATGGATGGCGACGGTTACGTCGGGATGATCACTTCCCAGCCAATGCGTAATGGCCGCGCCCCAGTCTCCGCCTTGCGCATAGAAACGCGAATAGCCCAACACATCGATCATCAGGCGGCGCCACAGCTGAGCGGTCCGACGTGGCCCGATCGGTGCACGGGGCCGGCTAGAAAAACCATATCCCGGCAGTGATGGAATCACGAGGTCGAAACCTTCGCACGCCTCGCCGCCGAACCGCTCGGGGTGAGCAAGCCGCTCGATAACCCCCAAGAATTCCATCACGGAGCCGGGCCAACCATGGGTGAGCAGGATGACGCGCCCTTCCGGACCGGAGCCACGGACGTGATAGAAATGCACGTCGATATCCTCAACCCGCGCCTTGAACTGGGGAAAGCGATTGAGTTCACGTTCGGTCGCGCGCCAATCGTAGGATTCGCGCCAGTATTCGAGGAACTCCGCGAGATAGGCGGCAGACGTTCCGTAGTGCCAGGCATCGGCGGTATCGGGCGCATAGCCAATTTCCGACAGCGCAAGCCTGACAGAGATCTTATCGAGCACGTTCTGCGACACCGACACCTCGAAGGGCAAGGCACTGCCTACATCGTCAGTCATGCTAATCTCCTAGCGCAACAATGGGGCCGTTCGATCGGCTGAAAAGCGGCAGGTGCGCGAACCAAAGTGCGATTCTGTCAATTGGGATTTTAATATTCGTGCGGTCCGAGGCAAAGCCCACGAAATAATTAATCCCCTCCACATTATCGCATAACCCTAAATATAGAGGCCGTATATCACGCCGCGTAGTCCAGGATCATCCTGGAATGGTCTCAAATTTGAGGGGATCGGGCCCGAAACGTCCGTAGGCGCTGTCGAGCGCTCTTATCGCGCTTGTCGATGATTGGTCCAGCGTGATGCCGATCGCGTCGATATTCTCTTTAATATGACCCGCGGACGACGATCTGGGGATCACGACGATCCCTTCCCCTGCCAGGTAGGCAAGAATGAGCTGTGCAGGGGTGCATCCAGCGCGCGATGCTATGGCAACTATCTCGGGCGTGTGCAGGGCCTTGCCCCGGCCGAGCGGACTCCAGGCTTCGGCCACGATCCCGTGTTTTGCATGATAGGCGCGGAGTTCTGTCTGCTGCCATTCCGGATGGAGTTCGATCTGGTTCAAGGCTGGCGCCACGCCGGTTTCGCCGATAATTCTTTCCAGATGCTCGGGCAGGAAATTCGAGACGCCGATAGACTTCACCCGCCCCTCTTCCTTGATTCGCACCAAGGCGCGCCAACTGTCTGCGTAGCGATCATTCGCCGGGACGGGCCAATGAATAAGATAGACGTCAACATAGTCTAGGCCGAGTGTGGCTAAACTTTCATCGAAGGCACGAAGTGCCTCGTCATAGCCTTGCCGGTTGTTCCAGAGCTTGGTTGTTACGGAAATATCCTCGCGAGGCACGCCGCATTCGCGTATCCCGCGACCGGTTCCTTTTTCGTTGCCGTAAACAGGAGCAGTGTCGAACGAACGATACCCGAGACCCGCAGCGCTGCGGATCACCGCAGGCAGATCTGCGTCCGGGATGGTCATGACGCCAAGCCCGATCAGCGGAAAAATCGTTCCGTCGTTCAGCTTCGTCGATTTCGTCATAGATCCTCCAACGCGGGTGGCGGCAGATCTCAGGCAACCCGACCTTGCATGCAAGCATTTTTTTGATCTAAAAATCAAAACGGCTTGCGTCGGATCGGAAAACGATGGAAACGCTGTGTGGGATGGGGATGATGACGAGGAACACAATTCTTTCGCGTAACCGCAGCGTCGATCCAGTTCGGCTCAGCGAGCGTGCCGACTGGATTCGGCTCGAGACGATACGCCTGATCGAAATCGCCAAGAGTGGGCACTATTCAAGCGTCTATTCTTGCGCAGAAATGTTTTCCGTTCTCTATTATCGCACTCTTCGTCTCGATCCCGCGAACCCCCGATGGGCAGATCGAGATCGCTTCCTTCTGGGCAAGGGGCATGCCGCCATTGGCCAGTATCCGATCCTTGCCGATCTGGGCTTTTTCCCGGAGGATTGGCTGGACAGCTACACGCGGCTGGGCAGCCCTCTTGGCGACCACCCTGACATGAACAAGGTGCCGGGCTGCGACTTCAGCTCAGGCTCGATCGGCCACAATCTGTCGGTCGGTGTCGGCATGGCCTTGGCTGCGCGGATGCAGAAGCGGGACTACCTGACCTGGGTGATGTTGGGCGACGGTGAACTAAACGAGGGCCAGGTGTGGGAAGCCGCCATGGCGGCCGGCCACTATCGACTATCGAATATCATCGCGATCGTCGATGCCAATGGCATGGGGCTCGATGGCGATATCGAGGATGTGATGGGAATCGAGCCAATCGCGTCGAAGTTCGAAGCGTTCGGCTGGACCGCAACTGAGATCGACGGGCATGATGTCGGCAGCGTCGTCGAGGCATTCGATGCCGCGCAAGAGGCAACGGGTCCCCATGTAATCATCGCTCGCACCAAGAAGGGCAAAGGCGTGCGGTTCATGGAAGTTTCGCCGCACTGGCATCTTGGCTACCTCGGCCCGAAGGACAAGGATGTCGCGATCGCGGAAATCGGCTCGAGGATTGCCAAATGATCGAACCTTTGGATCCCGCAAGCTGGAACATTGAGACGTCGCTCGCCAAGCTTCCGGGACTTACGATGGGGGATGAGCTCTGCGCGATGGCCGCCGAGCGCGAAGATATTGTCGTGCTGACCGCTGATCTCGCCTCGTCGAACGGCACATCGGTTTTTCGCGACCGCTTTCCCGAGCGATTTATCAATACCGGTATCGCTGAACAGAACATGATGTCGGTTGCAGCGGGCCTCGCTGCCTCAGGTTTTACCCCCTACGTGTCGACATTCGCCGCCTTCGCGTCGCTGCTTTGCGCGGAGCAGTTGCGGACCGATATGGCCTATACCAAGCTGCCGGTGCGCATCCTGGCGCATCATGCCGGCGTCTCGATGGGTTTTTACGGTACCTCTCATCACGCGGTCGAGGACCTTGCGATCATGCGAGCCATGGCTAACATGACCGTCGTCAGCGCCGCGGACGGCAACGCCACGCGGGGCCTTCTGCGGGCTACCGCGGACATCCCGGGGCCGGTCTATATCCGCATTGGTCGCGGAGCCGAAAAGCCCGTTTACGGCACGATCCCGACATTCGAATCCGGGCGTTTCGTCAAGATCCGCGAAGGCGCCGACCTCACGGTGATAGCCACTGGCATTGGGACCAAGATTGCCATCGATGCAGCCGATGCGCTGGTCCAAGACGGCATAGCCTTGCGCGTCCTTGACGCCGCATGGATCAAACCGATCGATCGCGACGCTGTCCTCGCCGCAGCCGCTGAGACCGGCGGGATACTGACCGTTGAAGAGCATAACCCCAACGGCGGACTCGGCGGCGCGGTCGCCGAGATCCTGGCCGAAGGCGGAATTGCGACACGATTCCGGCGTCATGCGCTTCCCGACGATTACGTGTTGGTTGCGCCGCCGTCGCACCTTTACCGCCATTACGGGCTGAGCGCGGACGGTATCGCCGCCGCCGTGCGCGAGATGGTAGCCAACTGAGGAGAGTCTGAATGGAATACAACGGAAAATGGTTGGCTAACCCAGAGCTGGTTCTCTTCGAAGTGTCCGAGGGCATCGCTACGATCACGCTCAATCGTCCAGAAAAAACGCAATGCCCTGAGCCCGGAACTGCTCAAGGAAATGCATGATGCGATGATCGAGGCGGACGACCGAAGCGACGTCAACGTCATCCTGCTTCAAGGTGCGGGCAAGGATTTCTGCTCAGGCTACGATCTCGCGGGCACCTATGCCGGCCGCCTTTCCGACGGCAGGACCAAAGGCGAGGACTTCAGCTATCGCACGAAGATCGCAACCTTCGATGACGATGCGTGGAATGTCGAGAGCCAGCAGAAGCTTACGACCATCATGTTCGATCTGCACAAGCCGGTCATTGCCAAGGTTCACGGCAATTGTCTCGCAGGCGGCACGGATATCGCATTCCATTGCGATCTGGTATTCGCTTCCGACGAAGCTCGCATCGGATTTCCGGCAACGCGGGCCAATGGCTGCCCGCCTAACCAGATGTGGCTCTACCACATCGGCCCGCAATGGACGAAGCGCATGCTGTTCACCGGCGATACGTTGTCAGGGAAAGATGCGTCTAAAATCGGATTGGTTCTCGATTCCGTACCTGCTGAAGAACTCGATGAGTATGTCAGGGATCAGGCCAGACGAATTGCCGCGGTCGACGCGGAGCTTCTCTCCAGTTTCAAGCGGGTCGTCAACATGGGCCTCGAACTCATGGGCGCCAAGACCCTGCAGCGGGTTTCTGCAGAATCCGATGCGCGTGCACACCTTGCGGCAGGCCCCCGGCGCACCCAGTTCAAGGCCGACATGAAGAACCACGACTTGAAGACGGCACTGACCAACCGCGACGCGCCTTTCGGTGACGGCCGCATCAAACTGCGCGGAAGGGCTTGATTGGCCTGAGCTTGAGCATGCTGTGGATGGCTGAGATGGGTCGATCGGAAAATCCTGAAGCGGTTTCCCGACTCCTCCGAGACGGCCTGGCTGGGCAGGCGCGTTCAGATGCGGATCGACGACAAAATTAAGGCAACCTTGCCGCCATCAAGATCGACCGCAACGACGCGGCCTTCCTCGCGCTGGCCAGCCTGCGCATGACGGCCTTGCCGATGCCCGATGCCGCGCCAGTCACGATGGCGACCTTGCCTAGGAACCTTGCGCTCATTCCACCGCCGTGGACTGCGCCGACGCCATGAAATCGTCGATCCTAGCGTTCAGATTTCGCACCATGGCGCGGTCGGACAATTCGACAAAATAGCCGAGCTCGTCGACGGTATCCAGATGGACCACGGCGGCATCGCCGTTGGCCAGCCGCGAGCTCCAGGATTCGAAAACGCACTCTACGCCCTCAGGTCGCCGCCGCATGTCGTCGACCGCATAGCCGAGATGGAAGATGCCTTCGCCGCGCGTCGTCAGCCACTCCTTGGCATTGCCCTCGCCGAGCCCAGGTTCCACCATTTCCAGATAGACGTCGCCCCACTTGGTGAATGCATTTCGGTTTGCGAATGTCCCTGTCCAGTCGCGGTAACGCCCTTCATAATGCGTATCGAGGCGCCAGAACGGGCCGAGGCCCAGCATATTGCGATAAAGCGCCATGCCTGCGTCGATATCCTTCACGACTATGCCGATTTGATAGAAATCGCCTTCGATATGCATCGTTCACTCCCTACGTTTTGACCGGTCTAAGTCACCCCGCCGACAAATGTCCGCCGCCCTAAGACTTCCAACCAGTCCTGCTTACGGTGCAAAGCTGCCCTGGCCCTCTATTGAACCAATCCTAGGGCAAGGATGCTCTCCGCCGTGCTGATGATTGCCTGTTCCGTGCTGCGTGGGTGCCAGCCGAGCAGTCGCGAAGCCTTTTCCGACGTGCAATCCCGCCGAATACCGATTTGCGCCGCAATCGCCTCGGGCGCGTCTCGATCGGCGATCTCGACCTGAGGTAACCTGTCGCGATAGGCCGGGAATGCCTCCCCCACGATTGCGGCGAGTTCCAGCATCGAACGATCCGTCCCCGCTGTCGCGATGAGGCGCTGTCCGGCGGCCTCGGTTGCCAGCATCGCCTTTACATGCAGCTCTGCGACGTCGCGAACATCTACAACCCCGAAATATATTCGCGGCACGGCGGGAATGTGGCCCATCATCATATGCCGGATCAGAGTGGTAGACGTGGAGAGCGGCTCTCCGAGCACAGGTCCGAAAATGCCAACCGGTGCGATCACAGATAATTCGGTTCCGCCGCGCACTTCCGCCATCCTGTCCCATGCCGCTTGTTCCGCGAGTGTTTTTGACTGGGTGTAGGCGTCGACGTCGGACCCGGTGAGGTCGGTCCAGTCCCGTTCATCATAGAGACGACCTTCCACCTTATGCCCATAGCTGACCGCGGCAACCGAGGAGGTAAGCACGACCCGCTTTGCGCCTGCAGCGATGGCCGCGTTGACTACACGCAAGGTACCTTCGCGGGCTGGGTGGATCAATTCATCGGGGTCGTCCGGCTTGCTCGCCGGGAATGGGGAAGCAACGTGCAGCACGTATTCGCAACCTTCGACCGCCTTGTCCCAACCAGCGTCGGCGTTGAGGTCGGCCTCGAACAGCTGCAGGGCCCCCCGGTGAGCGATTCCGGAGCGCGCGATCAGTGCTTCCACGTCCGCCGATCGCGCAAGTGAACGCATCGTGGCGCGGACATTGTATCCTTCGGCCAGCAAGCGGACGATGCAATGGATACCGACGAACCCGGTCGCCCCAGTTACAGTTACTGTTTTCATCGCCAACTCCCGTCAATGCTCAAGTGCAGCGTCTTCGGCGAAGATCGCGATGCTTTGGTGGATCTGCCGCACTATGTCTGCCTGCCTGCCAACTCCGGTCTTTTGAAAGATGCTCTTGCAATAGGTCCGAACACTGTTCTCGGTGATGCCCATGCGGCTCGCGGCCTCCCGCAGCGTCAGTCCCTCGCCGAGCAGAATTGCCAGCCGCGCTTCGGCGGGCGCGAGGCCGAACAGAGTGCCCACCAGGGCTACAGACGCTCGCGGGCGCGCGCGCAGATCGTGAAGATAGATCATCAGGCTTGCAGGCATCGCCGTGTCGAAAACGTCACGTGGTCCGATCGGCACTAGGAGCGCGCCGATTGTCGGCCCATCGCGGCCAATTCTCAGCACCCGTTCCTCGATCGGCAGGGATTGCGCTCGACGAGGCTGCGCCGCCAGTTCGGCAACCATTTTCGCCTGGACCGTATCGCGCAGTATCAGGCGACCGTTCCGGATTGAAAGCACATTACTGCGTCCGATCAGGTTATTCGCAAGCTCATTGGAAAACAGCACGCGCATGTCGTGGCCAATGGCCAGCGCGCCGAACGACAGGCGGTCGAACATCTCCGCAAGCAGCTCGGGTACCCGTTGGCTCTGCCGGAAGCGTGAGAAGATCGCGACGGCGCGATTGGCGTGAGGGAGCAGACTTGCAAGCCATTCCCGATCCGCCCCCGAAAGCGCGCCGGACTTCTCCTCGCGGATCCAGGCGAGGTAAGCCCACGGCCCCCCCCGCGAGCCCAAGCTTGACGACCTCGACCGTAGCAAGTCCTTCGGGCTTCAAGTGGTCGCGATAGACAACGCTATCGGCAAGATTTCCGCCCGGAATGAAGTTTTCCAGCCGATAGATCTCATTTGGGGTCATGGACGCGTAGTCGAAAGGATTTTCTGCCGCGAAGCGTGCAAAGTAGCGCTCGGTGAAAGCGCCGATATCCGCTTTGGATGCTTGGATCTGGACCGAATCCCAAGTTTCGTCATGAAGCCGAAAGGCGAGGAATACAGAATGGGCATCCAATCGCGCACGCAGGATTTCCAGAAATTCCTGCCACGCATCGTCCCTGAGCGGCGCATCATACAGCGCGTCGACAGCGAGCGCCCCGTCCCCATCGAGTGCAGGTCTCTGCGACGGTACCGCCATGGCTCTCCCCGGTGGTTGTCGGGTTGCGGATCGGTAGCGAGAAGCGGCACTCAATCCATTTTCCGACCACTCCAACGAAATTAGCAGCGTATGGGACATGGCGACAGGCCCCGGCTGGCGCTGTCGGCCAGGCTTATACCGATCATAGGACGCCTTCCGCCTGCTCCGGCGCATCCTCCTCCGTAATCCAGCGCATGCAGCGATTGAACGCCCAGAAACCGTCATGCGGCGTACCGAATCCCGCCGCCATCGCCTGTCCGAGATCGACGATCCGCTGTACGCCGGCCGAAGCCAGGCCGTCGCGGAGCGCTGACTTTCGGGAAAATGGATGAACTCCGACGGTCGCCGTCGCCACCGTCGCAAAACGCGCGGCTTCATCGAGCGTGGCCACAGGGACGACATTGACGATCTTGCCTTCGGGATGAAATTCCACCGGCTCCTGCGAACGGATGACAAGCCCCGCGCCATCATTCGTGCCCCAGACCCGATAGTCGGGCTCCATTTCCCGCAGCACGGCAATCTCCTCGCGGATATCACCGCCGAGCTTGCTACAGAGCGCCGAGGTCGTCCGGCGCTCACGCATGAGGTTCTGCTGGAGAACTGAGCAGAACCTGTCGACCTCGTCCAAAGTGCCTTCCACAAACTGGAATCGGGAGCAAATGCAGCCTTCCTGATTGTAGTGCGTGGCATCGATGGCCGCGAGTTCCGCTGCCTCGGCCAAGGTGGCCGGGCTGGAAAATGCATCGCGCCCGATCAGAGATATCGAGGTCTTCGGATCGAAGCTTACCAATTCCAGTCCGGGGCCCGTATAGGTCTTGATGCCGCGGATCGCAGCCTCACCGCCCCAGGCAACGACTTTGTCAAAAAACTGGGGGCGGCAGATGGCGCCTTCGACGGTTGCGTCCCCGCCGCGCCAATAGACCGCGGAAAATGAGCGAACGACAGGGTGGCCGGGGGCGACGGTGTCCATGGTCCGCAGGATGGCAGGGGCGGTATAAAGATCATTCGACGGCATCTTGAGCAGGTGGACACCCTTGGTCAGGGCCATCTGTGCGATCGTGCCCGCGGCGACGCTAGGTACGTTGCCCGCCAGGACATGCATCAGACGCGGCGGATAGGCGCGCAGGCGCAACCGTTGGCCGTTCGGCCGCTCCACTTGACGCCAGCCATCGAGCACGTCGGTACCGCCGACTTCCTGATCGATCATGAACTGCAGCGCTGCACGATCGGTGAAGACGGGAATGATATCCTGATAGCAGTTTTCGACGATGCGGCGTTCGAGCGAGCAGGTCCGCGCCATGTTGTCCAGCGCCTCGGCCATGAAGCCGCGGGTGTCCCGGCGCATTTCCTCGCCCGTTGCAACCAGCAGGTCGAGTATTTCTGTCGTCGGTATGTCGAATGCCGGTCCCGGCTCGCGCCGCGACCAGACCAGCTCGTCGATGTCGAGGCGAGGGGCGGTGAAGGCCGCCGCACCGCTGCCAAAAGCGGTCTCGGCGCCGTCAACCACCCTGCCCTTGACGACATGGATAACTCGGGCTGTTTCAACCGCACCACGCGGTCCGATCGCGACGTCTGCGTTCATTCCGCGATGGCTCCCCTAATGTATGTTTCGATCGTGCCGGCACAACCGATCTTATCGTCCTCGCCGGGCCCGGTGAAACGCGAGATCTGTGGCAGGATTACGGGCCCGGGCCGGCCGCAGCTGCAAGTTTCGGCGTGATCCATGATGACCTTGTCGCCTGAAATCATCCCGCCCCAGCGCGAGCCGTAGGACAAGTCGAGGAACGCGAAGCGACCCTCTGAAATCTCGCCGACGGGATCCACGATATTTTCGCCTGTCGCGTCGAGGATGAACGGCATGATCCAAGGAACGATGTGGTATTTGCCGTGCTCGCATGCCGGATAACAAGTCGACATCTCGCTCATGCCATAGACATTGAGTACATAGTGGACGGGCCCAAGGAACTTCCACGTCTGTTCCTGATAATCGCTTGGCAGGCTTAATCCCTTGGTACCGCCGCCCGTTGCGATGACCGATCCGGGATGCATGGCCCCTTCAGGTAGGCCGCGCTCGCGTGCGCGTTCAACCAACCGCCAGAGCATCCCCCACTGTGCAGATAGCATTATCGGCTTGTCGAAATTGTCGATGATCTCATCGGCGATCGAGTCAAACTCGGCGATGGCCTTGGCCTGTTGCGCCGCGGCCTCCGCCTCGTGCTCCGCAATCTCGCTCGGGCTGGCGTCACCCTCGCCGATCTTGCGCCGCATTTCGGCAGATCGCATGAGTGAGGCGACACGCAGCCGGTCCTCAGACAGGTACTTTTCGGTGCCGGGAATGCCGAACCGCCGGATCATCCGCTCCGAGGTGCACATGATAATGTAGTAACCGAACCTTGGCGTCATCTGGTAGTAAGGCATCGGCTCTGGCGGCATCGTTTTGGGCCAACAGAAATTATCCTTGATGACGCTTTCGTACACCTCGTAATCAGCATCGGCTCTCGCCAGGATCGATACTTTCCCCGATGTTCCGCTGCTGGTGAACACCTTGTGTCCCGCGTCCCAAAGGCGCGCGAGAAAATCATCGATGTCGGCGACTCCCTCAAGATCAACCATATCGACTGGCAGCGCCGTTATAGTCGAGTACCACTTGAGCAGCCGTTCCCATTGCCCCTTGGCGATGAAGCTTGCAGGGTACGATTTATAAACCGAATGAGCTAACAGCAGCGGGACGATGTCCGCTTTCGTCCGGATTTGATCAATGCCCATGTCCTCGGCCCGCCGCTTGAGGACTTGGACGCGGGAGCGCTGGACGGCAAACACCTCTCTCGCAGCCTCGAGCTGCATCTGCGCGATTTGTTCGGCGGGCGTAGCCAGGAAATCGGGCTCGTCGAGCTTGTCCAGCAGACGCTGGAGCGCCGGGCTGGAGTTGAAGATCGCCGCGGGATGAGAAAGGGACGAATCCGCCTCCGTCCGCTCGATGCTGGCAACCATGACCCTCTCCTATCTGCTTCGAGAGGAGATGCTATCACCTGCCCAAATGCTGCCTAGCTGCCAAATGGTGAGGATGCCGACTGGAGTGCGGCGCAACGCCTACAAGCCTTCGGCCGCAAGCAGTGAGCGCGTTACATTCATTAGGAGCAAAGCTCGCTCCATAGCACTCGCGCCCGCAAGCGCGCGGCTGCGCATCGGCACTTCTAGGCCGAAGACCAGTGCTTCCGGCAGACTCCTCAGGAACTCTCGGACAGGAAGCTCACCCTCACCGGGCACGCCGCGTTCATAGATCGCATTGTAGAGATAGGTTTCCATGTCGCTCCGAAGGGGGCCGTCGCACAGCTGGCCCCCACCGATTACGTCCATGCCCAGGCAGGCGATGTCTGCGGGAGACCCGCCCGACTGGTTCAAGTGAAGCAAGTCCACGAGCACCCCGACTCCGTCCGCCCCAGCGCGGCCACGAAATGCGAGAGCATCGGCAAGCGATGCGATCTGCGATAGCGGAGTGAACTCGATGAGCAGCGGCAGGTTCGCGGCCTGGCACCATTCGCGCAAGGTGCAGAAGCTGTCGAACGAGCGCGCCGGATCGGGATCGAAATTGAGCGTGACGATCTTGCGTGCGCCCATTTCGGCCATCAAATCCACGCCCTCGCGCAGGCGTTCCATAGAGACCACAGGCGAAAGCGGAAAACCGTCGGCAACATTGATGAAAACGCCCGTGTCCCTGAGCCGCTTTCGCATGGCAGTCGTGTCGGGATCCCCGGCATGCAGCGATACCGCCGGGACCTCGGCATTGCCGTCGAGCATGCAACTGATGGCACCGTATCCCGCGCTCGCTGCGATTTCCACAAGCTCTGCCGGTCGCTCACCGCACACCGTGAGCTGGTCGAGGGATATGGTCCTCATCGGGCAGCCGCCTCGATCGACGCCGCGATTTCAACCGCGCTGGGCAACTTTCGCAGGTCGATCCCGCCGGTGGTATGAAACGTTTGCCCGGTCATGAAGCACTCATCGGACACGGCAAAAAGCGTCACGGCAGCAATGTCGTCAATGGTGTTAAGCCGGCCCAGCGGCGTTTCGCGAGCGAAGGCCTCTGCCATACCCGGCACCATCACCCCCTCGGTCATGGGCGTGATGGTCAGTCCGGGCGCGACATTGTTGGCGCGGATGTTGTACTGGCCGAACTCGTTGGCGACCGTCCGGGTCACATGCTCCAGGCCCGCCTTTGCTCCCATGTAGGCGGCATGATTTTCGAACATCATGGTCGCAACTTGCGAGGTCAGATCTGCAATTGAGCCGCCGCCGGCCCTCTTCATTGCGCCTACGGCAGCCTGCATGAAGAAAAAGCCACCCTTAAAGATGATCGCGAGCATCTCGTCGATTTCGGCCTCGCTGGTTTCCTCGAAGGCACCATACTGGCCAGTCGCGGCGGCGTTGACGGCGACGTGGAGAGGCCCGATTTCCTTTTCGAACCGGGCCATCATCGAAAAGACAGATGCTTTGGAAGAAACGTCGCACTCTATTGCAACGGCTCCGTATTCGTCTGCAAATGCCTCGATCCCATCCTGGCCGCGGCCCGATACCGCGACCTTGGCCCCCTCGGCGATAAATCTGCGGGCAATTGCCTGCCCCATGTTGCCCGCCCTCGAGGCGCCGAGGACCAACGCGTTCTTGCCTTCCAGACGACCCATGGTTCTCTCCTCCTTACAGGAGCTGGACGCCGCGCACTTCGGCTCGATCCAAGGTGCGAGCGCTCCGCGTTTTTTCTTCGATCGTCAGCGAGCAGGTCAGCCTTTGGGTAGCCCAAGCCCGCGTTCGGCGATGATGTTGTGCATGATCTCGGTGGTGCCTCCAGAAATAGTAGCACCGTAGGCAGACATGAAATCGTACATGCCGTGGAGTACGGTCTCGTTTCGGATGCTGAGAAATTCCTGGCCACCGAGCTGGTCGATCCGGACAAGCAGGTCCGCAATTCGCTGACGCAGCGTGGTATCGTGCAGCTTGACAAAGGCCGACGTCATGGCGGCACCGCCTCCATGGCCGTCGTTCTCCCGAAGCAGTTGTCGGATCATTCGGCGCCCGGCCTGATGCTCGGCGAACAACGTCATGAATTCACGCCGAAGTTGATCGTCCTCCAGCCATGCAGCGCCGTTTTCCAGCGCTTCACGATAAAAGCGCTCTATGCTGTAGCGACGACGTTCTGCCCAATCGAACCACAGCACCCCGCGCTCCGAAGCGAGCGTCGCCTGCGTCACCTTCCATCCCGCATTTTCCTCACCGACGCGGTTTTCAACGGGGATGCGAACGTCGGTCAGGAACAGTTCACCAAATTCGGACTGGCCGTTGAGCTGCTTGATGGGCCTGACTTCCAGACCCGGCGTGTCCATATCCATGACGAGGAAGGTAATACCAGCCTGCTTTACGGCCTCGAAATCGGTGCGCACGAGCAGGATGCAATGCTTGGCGAACATCGAGAACGACGACCAGATCTTCTGCCCATTCACGACATAGTGGTCGCCATCCCGCTCAGCCTTGCAGCGCAGGGACGCAAGATCAGAACCCGCACCGGGCTCCGAAAATCCCTGACACCAGATCGTGCCTTTCGGGATTTCCGGGAGGTATTGCTGCTTCTGTTTGGGAGTTCCGAAGGGAATGAGGGTTCCGGGGATATGATTGAGCGAAACAACGAACAGATCGAGCCTAGGCGCGGCGTTGCGCGCCATTTCGTCGGCAAGGACAACCTGCCCGGTGAGGCTGAGTCCCGCTCCGCCATATTCGGTTGGCCAGTGCGGAACTGCAAGACCCTGCTTGTGACATTCCGCCATCCACCATTTCTGGTGCTCGAGATAGTCTTCTTCCGAGCCCTGATCGACAGCATCGCTCCAACCTGCTGGCAGGGTTTCGGCCAGCCAATCGCGCAAAGCTTGCCGGAAGGCCGGTAGGTCGTCCTTGAGGTCAATGATCACAGCGTTGCCAACTCCAGTGTGCTAGCGCCAGCCTCCGTGACAGCTGCGAGGTCCGCGGCCGCAGCGTCTCGAAGAGCCAGATTGCTGGTAACCAGCATCTCGTTGAGACGGGCGCGCTTCAGATAAAGATGCACATCGAATTCCCAGGTGAAGCCGACGCCACCATGCAGCTGGACACAGTCACCCGCGACAAACACCGCCGCCTCGCTGGCCGCAGCCTTTGCGAGCCTGGCCCACATGTCGGCTGTCCGATCGGCAGCTGGCGCAGCTTCTATTGCCTGAGCCAGGGTGAATTCAGCGATGTTGGTCACAGCTACAAGATCGACAGCACGGTGCTTCAACGCCTGGAAAGAACCGATCACCCGGCCAAACTGGGACCGCTCTTTCATATAGGCGATCGTCTTGTCGGTGATCCCGCGCGCCACGCCTATGCAATCGCTGGCAACGGCCAGTGCGAATGCCCGCATCAAGGCACGGTGCGCCGCGCCGTCCTTGCCAAGCCAGGTTACAGGCACATGTCCGTCGAGTTCCAGCATCGCGAGATTGCGTGTACGATCCCAGAAATCGAGCGGCGTGAGTACCAGTCCCGCGAGTTCGATCAGGGCTACCTCATCCTGACCCACCGCGACCAGTGCGATCGCCGCGCCAGGCGAACCGATCAGTGTCGTTCGCCCGCTGATCGTGCCGTTGGCAGCACGGATCAGGCCTTCATCCAGTACGGCGGGTATTGCGGCCTGGACTTCACCCGAGGACAGCCGGGTCAGCCACTCAGACGTAGCCCCGCCGGAGGTTCCGTGTTCGGCAAGCACGTGGGCGGCCGCGCCGCTGGCTAGGAAGCCGCCCGGAGCCGCAACTAAACCGAGTTGATGATGCAGCAACTGAATCCCGTGCGCGCCAAGACCGAAGCCGCCCAGTTCCTCGGAAAGCCCTATCGCCGCCCAGCCCAGCTCGCGGCCTTGCGCTTCAAGAGCCTGATCGAGGTCGAGTTTCCCGTCGACATGCGCATGCAGCGCCAAGCTACCGCATTGTTCGGCAAGGACGGATGCAAGGCTTTCGCGGATTGCCTCGAGATCGGATTCATCAAAACCGTGAATGGCCGGATCCGCACTGATGTCACCCATCGAAAGGCGCTCCCAAACGAGATGCGGATCGCTTTTTTCGCGATCCTGCAGCAGAGCCCTGCCCATTCCGCACAGCAGGCCCGCTGTCAAGGAAACGCAGACATATTTTGAAGATTAATTCAAATTATTTGCTCCCGGTCAGCCGGAATGGCGCTCCAGTGCGGGGGCCAGGGTCATCATGTCGATCACGGCGCGGTATTTGACCTGGCCGCGAAGTATGCGTTCATAGGCCTGTTCGATATCTTCCATCCCGATCATCTCGATATCGGCGACGATGTCGTGCTTGGCGCAGAACTCCAGCATTTCCTGGGTCTCCTTGATTCCCCCGATCATCGACCCGGCAATGGACCGCCGCTTGTAGGACAGCATCATCGACGGCGGCCACGTGTGTAGTTCCGGGCCGGCGCCAAGCATGACGAGCGTGCCTTCGCGCTTCAGCAAGTTGGCATACATCACCAGGTTCTGCGAAGCCGAGACGGTATTTACAATCACGTCGAAGCGCCCTGCCCAAGCTGCCAGAGATTCGGGATCGGTTGAGATTATCACCTCGTCGGCGCCCAGCGACTTCGCCTCTTCCACCTTGCCGGCCGAAGTCGTGAAGGCAACCGTGTGCGCTCCCATGGCATGCAACAGTTTCAATCCGATGTGACCGAGCCCCCCCGATGCCGACTACGCCAACCGTCTTTCCGGGTCCGGCGTTCCAGTGGCGCAGCGGAGAATAAAGAGTGATCCCCGCGCATAGCAGTGGCGCAACCGCGGCGAGCCGCGAGGAGTCGTGATCGATGCGCAGAACATATTTCTCGTCGACGACGATGTGATCCGAATAACCGCCAAAGGTGGCCATACCCGTGGTCGGATCGATGCTGCCATAGGTGCTGATCATACCCTTGTCGCAATATTGCTCCAAGTCCTCGTGGCAGGATGCGCATGTGCGGCAACTGTCGACGATGCAACCGACACCCGCGAAGTCACCTACGCGAAATTTCGTCACATTGAAGCCGACTTCCGTTACCTTTCCAACAATCTCGTGCCCGGGGACGCAAGGGTAGACGGTACTTCCCCATTCATTTCGCGCGAAGTGAACGTCAGTGTGGCAGACGCCGCAGAAGAGAATCTCGATCCGGACATCGTTTTCGCCGGTATTTCGGCGCTCAAAATCAAGCGGAGCGAAATTCTCGGGCGACTGGGCGGCATAGGCGATTGCTTTCGGCATCCGGGTCTCCTGAGACATCTCATTTTAGGCCAGCGAACAGGACCACGATGCGCCTCTTACATCCTCCGGCTTTTTGCATGGTAGTTACCAAACGGGGAATAACCGGGAGCTTTGCAGCGCACTATTCGTAGGCAGGCGGCGATACAGGCTCCCGTACAGGCACACCCTGCTACCGCGATGGCATGGGTAGAGCGGTACGGGTCAGGGCCGGGCGCGAACAGCCGGCGATTCAGACAATCGGATGCGCCGAGTGATGGAGAGAAGGATGGCCCCGATGTATGACCTCGTAATTCGCAATGGAACGGTCGTCGATGGAACTGGTGGCAAACCTTATATTGCCGATCTTGCCGTCAGCAGCGGTATCATAGCGGCGATCGGCACGATCTCGGAAACGGGCACCGAGGAAATCGATGCCGCGGGCTGCATCGTCACTCCGGGCTTCGTCGACGTACACACGCATTACGACGGCCAGGTCACCTGGGAAAATCGCTTGGCTCCGTCTTCCGATCACGGCACCACGACGGTGGTAATGGGCAACTGCGGTGTGGGTTTCGCGCCGTGCCGGCCCACCGACCGCGACGGAATGGTCAGCCTGCTCGAGGGCGTGGAAGACATTCCAGGTGTCGTCATGACCGAGGGTCTTCCCTGGAACTGGGAGACTTTTCCTCAGTACATGGATGCGATCGAGGAGCGGCACGCCGATATCGACTTTGCCGCACAGCTTCCGCATAGCCCCTTGCGTGTTTTCGTCATGGGTGAGCGCGGCATCAATCTTGAAACACCGACCGATAAGGATCTGGCCGAGATGCGGCGCCTTACCACGGAGGCAGTACGGGCTGGCGCGCTCGGCGTTTCAACGTCACTAAATGTCGCGCACCGTTATCCCGACGGAGCCTTCGCGCCGACCGTGAAGTCAAAACCCAGGGAATTGATCGCTCTGGCGGAAGGTCTGCGAGACGCGAATATGGGCGTCTTCCAGTTGCTGGGCGACTACAACCTGCCGGCGGACGCACAGTTCGACATCACTCGCCAAGTGGCGGAAGCAGCCGGGCGACCACTCTCCTTCACATTCGCCCAGGCTCCGAACGACCCCGACGGTTGGCGCTGTGCCCTTCGCGGAATGGAAGAAGCGAATGCACGCGGCGTTGTCATACGCGGACAGGTACTGCCGCGTCCGACCGGCGCTTTGCTTGGGCTGGAGCTCTCGTTCCATCCTTTCTATTTTTATCCCAGCTATCAGGCCATCGCCGATCTACCGATAGCGGAGCGCGTAGCAGCAATGCGCAACCCCGAACTGCGCGCCAAAATTCTGTCAGAAGAAGCCGGCAAGCATTCCAATGACTTCTTCAACTTCATCATCACCGAAAAGGACATGTTGTTCGTGCTGGGAGATCCGCCGAACTACAACCCTCTGCCGGAGGAAAGCCTGGGCGCGATAGCGCGGTCGCAAGGTCGGGACGTCATGGAAGTGATCTACGATGTGCTGCTGCAGCGCGACGGGCACGAGATAATCTACCGCCCATTGGGGAACCTCCAGAACGAACCTCGCTTCGAAAGCGCCGGCCGTGACTTGCTACGCCACGAACACACGATCATCGGTTTGGGCGACGGCGGAGCGCACTACGGCATGATCTGCGACGCGGCATTCACGACCTATCTGCTGACCTATTGGCTCAACGATGCAACCCCGGCTTACCGGCTACCGCTCGCTGAAGCGATCAAGATCCTAACCCACGAACCCGCGGTGGCAGTCGGTCTATGCGATCGTGGCCAGCTTAAAACTGGTTACAAGGCCGATATTAATGTCATCGACCTCGCTCGCCTGAAACTCCATGCTCCACGTCCCGCCTACGATCTGCCCGCCGGTGGACGCCGGCTCACGCAAAAAGCGGACGGCTACGTCGCGACGATCGTCTCGGGCGAGGTGACCTACCGAAATGGAGAATGGACGGGCGCCCTAGCGGGAAGGCTACAGAGGTACGCCCGCGAGGTTCCTGAAACCATTGCGACCTGATCGGGTCTTCTGACGGCTGTCGTGGTCATAGTCCAAGCATGGCGACGCTGCTCAGGATCAGCCGGACCAGATCGGCTTGGCGGCGCACGCCTGTCTTGACGAAGATACGCTTGCTATAGGTACGCGCGCTGTTCTCCGTTATCCCGAGCTGCTCGGCCGCTTCGCGCAGGGTCGTGCCCTCGCTGAGCAGGATTGCTAGCGCCGCTTCGGACGGAGCAAGCCCGAAAAGCTTGGATAGCAATGCCGCCGATGGACGCACCTCATGGGTCAGGGCGTGAAGATAGATGATGACACGCGCCGTGGTAAACGACTTGTCCAATGCCAGTGGGGTTATTGATCGGGCGAGCATACCCAGCATCTCGTCACCATTGCGCAACCGCAAGACGACCTCTTTTTCTTGGGCATCGGGATCGATGCTCAATGAAAGCTGACGCATTGTCTGTGCATGTTCGCGGCGCCGGAAAATTAAACGGCCCTTCTGCTGGCTGAGATCTTCGCTTTTGGCGATCAGCGCTTCGGCCACACGGTTGCAAAACAGCACCCGCCCGTCCTTATCGAGCGCGATTGCACCGAAAGCTAGCTGGTCAAGCGCCTCTGTCGAAATTCCACTGGCGAGCCGCAGCAGTTTCGATTGGCCGAAGATCGCCATGCCTCGTTCCAAGTGCGGAATCAGCCTCTGCATCCACGCCCGTTCATCGGCATCGAGCGGCCCCATGGCATCGTCGCGTACCCAGAGAAAGTGGGCGCGAAATCCCTCAGCAGGGCCGATTGCCACCAGTTCCAGGTGGCTCTTCCCGGCCGGTTGCAAATGATCGGTGAAAAACCGGGAAGCCCATAGGTCGCCGTTCGGTAGGAATTCCTGCAGTGAATAGATTCGACCGGTTTCCATTCCCTCGTAGTCTATGGGATTGGCCGTCTCGACCCTGGCGTAGGACTGGCGGAACGCCTGATCTCCCTCCTCCTCGGCCCGGGTCAGAAGTACCAGCGATCCGAGGGGCCTGTGCCTGAATACTATGACCGTCAGGTAGGCATGCAGTTTGAGGTGGAAGGCGCTGAGGAATGGTTCCCAGCCTTCGGGATTCAACGATGCATCGTAGATCAGGGAAATCATCCCATCGAAATCAGAGGCAGTCATGGGCAGCGATTTTCCCAATATGAATCACTTCGCCAGATCGAACAGGTCATGGCTCCACGGGCAGAAATATGCCTTATGACATGATCGTCAAATTTGGGCCGATGAATACTATGACAACAGTAGCGCTCGCAATGCGTCAAGTGAGCGCGGACTCAGGGGCCCACATAATTCCCCGTCCTCCGAATTGATAAGGCCGATCATAATGGCTGCTTGAGATTGCGGGAACGGCTGCGTCAAGGGCGATTCCCCGGGCGGCCGCCTGCTGGACCGTAAGGCGTTGCTGGTTTGGACATGCGCCTCGCCGCCGAATACAAACTGACGTACCGGCGAGTTGAGGGCCGCTCCGCTGAATAAGTCATTCGGCAGCAGAAGCTGAGGCAGAACCCATACAGCATCTGTGAATAACCACTCGACGCAGAAAGAGCAAAGATGTCTCTCCACTCGGAGCGCATGGAAAGCAGACTAAGATCCAACTAAACGACAAACCGGACCTTCAATCCAACTGTCGCCACGCCTCCACCTACCATCGGAGAAATACCTTCAGCGGTCGAGACCAAACAGCTTGATCGCGGTTCCGCCCAGGATTTTTTCAGCGTTCGAAAGCTTCATTTTCAGAGCTGCGCCATCGATCCGCCGTCGACCGTAAGGGTGATCCCATTCACGAACGATGACGCATCAGACGCCAGGAAGAGCGCGGTTCCGGCAAGTTCCGTCGGTTCGGCGAAACCTCCGAGCGGCACTTTCTGCGCGATGACGCCGCCCATTTCCTCCGCGGCTTTTCTGTTCACCTCTGTTCTGAAGGGGCCTGGTGCGATGGCATTGCAGGTGATCCCCATCCGGCCAGCTTCCACCGCCAGTGCCCGCATCAGGCCTTCGAGGCCGGCCTTGGTAGTCGAATAGGCGGCGTCGTGCGGTGGTGCTCGCCTGGCGCTGATGGAGCTGACGAGAACTATCCGACCTCTTCCCGCCGCCTTGAGCAATGGCAACGCGTGCCAGCAGAGACTGTAGACCGACGACAGGTTGGTCTCCACCAACGCGCGGAAGTCAGCGGGCGGAATGGCCGCAAGATCGCGTCGCATCCGAGCGGCCGCATTCGCAAGCAGAACGTCTAAGTGGCCGTGACGCTTTTCGATCAGCGCCATAGCGGCAACGACAGCGGCTTCGTCCGCTGGATCGAAAGGGAGACTTTCTCCCTTCAACCCGGCATCGCATAATTCGGCGGCGATCCGCTTCGCCTGAGCTTCGTCGCGACTGTTGACCAGCACCGTCGCTCCTGCCGAGGCTAGCGCCACGGCCATCTCGAGCCCCAGCCCCCGCGAAGCGCCGGTGACCAGCGCGACTCGTTCATCCAGCCGAAACAATGTGCTTGCGGCATCGGGCGGCGTTTGCGCAGACCACATCCTACGCCGGCTTCCTGCTCTGGATGCTGGAGGGCATGCCTCTGGTGCTGATCCGGTATAACAAGCGTCGCTTGCCTGGCTCATCGGAATACTCGATCGGCGTCGCCCTGTGCATTGTGGAGAAATTGTCCCACAGGAACAGGTCACCGGGCATAACCTTGTAGGCGATGCGGAATTCCGGCCGAGTTGCATGCGCGCGGAGTTCCGCGATAAGCGCACGTGCTTCGGACTTGTCCATGCCCTGGATTCCGAACGCCGATCCTGAAAGGAACAGCGCTTTGGCACCGTTGACCGGGTGTCGCATCACAAAAGGGTGCTGGTGTACCCCCAGACGCGCTATCTCTTCGGGAATATATGCAAACGTCTCGCCTTCGAGTGGCGGAGCTCCGCTCAGGCAATGGAGGCCGACCAGATTTTCTATGCGCGATTTCATTGTATCGGGCAGCGCTTCGTACGCGAGCACGGTGCTGGTGATCAGCGTTTCGCCGCCTTTGTCTGGCGCCTCCTTGCCATAGAGCATCGTGACGCTCGCGGGCACCTCTTCATACGTACCGTCCGAATGCCAATGACCGGCGCCGTCCCGCACGTTGGCGGGGGTGTCTGCGGCATTATCCTGCTTGATTAGCTCCGGGAAATCGTTGCGCCGACGCGACGCCGCAAAGAATTCGAGGGGCTGTCCCCAATGGTTTCCGAAGCGGACGTATTCGGCGTCGCTCAGGGACTGCCCAGAGATGACTAGGATTTGGTTGTCGTAGAGGGCTTCGACCAGCCGGGAGATGGTTTTGTCGTCGGCCTTGCCTATATCGGCATCGCTCGCCACGGCGCCGAACGGGCCTTGGAGCCTTCGAATTTCCATAAATCTCTCCATCCTGCAGGGCGACGCGCGCTCTCTTTGGCATTTGCTAGCCTGACGAGATGCTCCAGCCAGTCTCCAAATGGTAGGAACGAACTCTGCCGGTCAGTCGTGCTTAGGCTAGCACCTGCGCAGAAGCGCCGCGGCGCGTTAGAGCCGTCGCCGCGAGCGCGGTTAAGCCGACAACGAGCATGACGAGTCCGAAACCGAAAAACACACCGTTCAAACCGGCCATGTCCCGGATCCAGCCTGCTACGAACGGAAACAGCATCTGGCATCCGTACATGGCGCCGTTGGCGAGGCCGATTGCCTGTGTTTCTCGGTGCGGTGTGCTGAAAGCCACGGCGGATGCGTTCAGGTTGAGGGCCAGCAACGCTAGAAGTGCACCGACCGCCACGAGCGCCGCCATGAATGTGATCTCGTTCCCGGTCCATCCTGCGACAATCAATGCAATCCCCATGCCGGAGGTGCTCACTACGGTGACACCTGCGATCCCAAGTCGCTTGTGCACCGCTCCGTAGCAGGCCGAAGCGAACACTGCCGCGATCGAGCCGAGGGTCAGCGGGATGGCGACCTGACGGGTGTCCACCAGCCCCAGGGTTGCCAGGTAGATCGGACCATAGATCGGGGCGATCATCATACTCATGCCCGCAAGGGCGCCGACGGCCAGGAGCCCAGCCAGGCGGGAATTCAAAGGGCCGTCCGACTTAACCGAGCCGACCTGTCCTGCATGTTCGCGGCGCCAAATACGTGCGTATAGCGAAGGCTACAGGGACCACCAGAAATGCTGAAAGATGCCGAGCGCGAACCCAAAACTTATGATGGCCCCTACCATTTCCGTCAGCAGTTCAACATGTGATGAGGCGGCAAAGGCCTTTGCAATCTGCGGAAGCACCAGCCCCGGAGAAAACAGGCCGATTGTAGTGAACAACCCGCACGCAAGAAGGGCAGCCGTCGCGGCCGCACCCAATTTGGCCGGCGGTGCCCCATGCGGATCGGGCGCCGTGACAACTTAAGCGGCGCTGTCGGTACTATGTCCGATCATACGCCAAGCCTTGCAAATGTATCGTGGTCGATCATCGCCATCGCGAAACGCGTGGCGGCGGCGGTGTTGTTGGTTTCCGTCTGGAAATGTGAGCCGTTCAGCATCCAAATGAGCAGACCCCATACGGTGTTTCGGCGATAGGCATCGAATGCCTCGTCGAACGTGGGAGGGATGACCCCGTATGCGGCCAGTCGCGCGAGGTAGTGTTGCAGCAGCGCGGCCTCCCACCGCCTGCGATCGACGAGATCCAGCGCGGCAACGATGAAATATGCGACGTCAAGCACCCAAGGTCCACGGCGGGGCTGCCAATCCAGGAACGCAGGCGAGCCGTCGGACTCGCAGTAAAGATTGCCGAGGTGGGCATCGCCATGCAGCATCGTGTGCGGCAATTGATCGTGTAGCTCGGCGAGTGCCACATGCGCGCTGGCCACCCGTTCGGGGTCGAGCAGCACACGAGGCATCGCTGCGCAGCGCGGTGCCGCCTTGTATTCGGCGAATTGGTCCGGATCGAGCAGGATGTCGAAATAGTGCGATTCCTGCATGGCTCGCGTTTCCGCTGCCCAAGGAAATTTGGCGGGCAAATCGTCAACGCCCCACCAACGGGCATGAAACCGCGCCATACAATCCAGGAATCCCGCAGCATGCTCAAATTCCAGCGGCTCCTGCAAGGAAAGAAAGCTTACGTTCGAGAGCGTGAGATCCTCCAGAACGACGAGGCCCCTGCCGTCCTGCTGATCAGCGAAAAAACAGCGTGGCGCCGTGACGTTCAAGGTGGGGATCAGGTCGCGGTAGGCGTGCATCTCGTTCATATGCATGATTGCCATAGCTGCGCTGTGAGGTTCGTACCCCGCCTTGACCATCACCTGCTTCGGCAGCTCCGTGCGGTTGCTCTCGATCGCAATCCGCAGCTTGGTCGACGCTCCTCTGATACGCTCGACCAGGCGCACGGATGAAACTTTGGCACCTGGAAACTGGTTTTGAAAAGCCGCCTGAAACCACGCCGCGGTCAAGCCCTCGGCCTCGGTCGGCACACCTGGCCCGCGCGCCCCGACCGCAGTAGCCTCTGCTTTCAATGCCATCGCAAATCCCTCTCCGTGCATTTTTGTAAGCAGTTGCTAACCTTGAGGCGAGAGCACCTCAAGTAAAAAGCGCGATCGCCGTGCGCGATCGCCCAAAGGATTTGCAAACGGTGGCTGATCGGTATTAAGCACATGCTTGCAACGGCCGCGACTGACAGCGGGGAGAGGTGATGCGCGTACTGATTACAGGCGCCAACACAGAAGGCTTGGGCGGCGCAGTGGCTCGCGAACTCGCGGGAAGCGCACAGGCTGCGGGCCGCAATTGCACGCTTGTGCTCTGCACCAGCGGCACTGGCCCCTCCAATTTGCAGCTCGCGGACAAATTGCGCGCAATGGGAGCGAAAGTAGCCGAGCTGCACGGAGACCTCGGCGACCCTGATACTCCCGCGCGGCTGGTGAAGGAAGCCATCGCCTTTGCGGGCGGGCTCGACGGTGTCGTCGCCAATGCAGCCATCATGAAACCGGGCCGCCTGACGAATCTGTCGGTGGAGGACTGGGATCGCGTGTTCGCCGTGGATGTCCGCTCGGTCTGGTTGTTGGCCAAAGCAGTGTATGAGCCACTCAAGAAAAGCGCGGGAGCCTTCGTAGGCATCGCATCAACCTCGGCATTCGAGCCCTACAAGCTGGGGGGGCGCCTATTCTCCTGCCAAGGCGGCGGAAGTCATGCTTTGCCGCCTGCTGGCGGTGGAGTGGGCGCGCGACAACATCCGGGTCAATATCGTGTCCCCGGGTGTGATGCGCACGTCGATGAATCCCAATCTCGCCAATCCCGGATACGTCGAAAGCCGGCACCGCATGATTCCGCTAGGTCGCATGGGCCAAGCGAGCGAAGTGGCGCAGACTGTCGTCTACCTGCTGGGTCCAGGCGCGAGCTACATTACAGGTGAGAATATTACGGTCGATGGCGGCCTGCTTACGGCGAGCCTCGACCGCACCCCTATCGGGCGACCCTTCTGAACTTTGCACCTTCTGCTCATTGAGGCACACCATGGCCGAACATGTCATTCAATTCGAATTCCCTGTGGTTTACTAAGCGTGCCGCAATTCAACTGTGCGAGGCGCTACGAACCTGCGCACGACCGTCCTCACTACACGCGGCCTGTTTCGTCGGCTGCGAAATCCTCACGCCTTGCCAGGTCAACGCTTCGAAGCCTCGGCCTCGATAGAAATTTCGTCGGCCTCCGGATCCGGGTCTGGTAAAGCTCGGCGTCTCCAAGCCGATCCGAGCGGCGTGTTGCAATGAAACGGACTGTGGCACGCGAGAGACGGTTTACACATCGGGGCGACCCGGCAGTACTTGGGTGCCGCCTCATTCGACAAGTCAACTCTGGCATTGGGTCCGCAAAACCCCGGCGCCCCCGAGAAATGGACCCATACCGCCGTTCGACGCGCAAGTTATCGGCGCACCGCCAAATCGACCAAACTTTCACGAGGATGTCCAAACGATGGAAATTGAACTGCTACCCGCGGATTGCGCCCTCCCCCCTTTTCCTGCGGCGCACATCGTATGGCTGACCGATCAGCCCTCTCCCTTTGGCGAAATCGCGACCAATCCCTATGCTGCCATGCTTTTGCACAAAGGCCCTTCCCCGTGCCAGATGCGCGGGTCGCATCGCTATCGGGTCGAACTCGTGTCCGGAAAGGCAGGGCCGCCGGGACCGCTGCAGCTTCTCGCACTGCTCCAGCGCCGCGAAGGGATGGAGTTGTCCGAGGCCTTTCGCCATTGGGACGAGCACATTCCCCTTGCGATCGCGATTCATTACAAAGTCCGGCGCTACCGGCAGTTTCGCTTCGTCGACAAATTGGGCGTGACGGGCCCCGACTATCTCGGACTGGCTGTGCTCGACTTCGCCGGACCCGAGGAAATGCGGACCGGTCTCTTCCACAATGACGACGAGGCCGCGATAATCGCAGCAGACGTCGAGGAATTCGTTCGGCACAGCGATGTCATGTATGGTCGCGAGCTCGGCTAGCCTCGGCACGTTTTGGACCGAGCGCATTATTTTTGAAATCTGGACCAATTTTCGACTGGACACTTCGGTCGGCGTTCGCCAGTTGTATAGTGGGCGATTAACAAGGTCGTGCCTGAACACGATTTCTGCGCGCTCAGATTTCGTTCGGCTATCGGAGATGGGTGCCCTGCGGGTAAGATCCAACCACCGGCTTGAACCGCTACTGCAGTCGCTGTCAGTGCGCGCACTGACTGTCGCCAATCGCTTTGTCATGTCGCCCATGACGCGCGAGAAATCGCCGGGCCGTGTGCCAGGCCCCGATGTCGCTCAATACTATCGTCGCCGGGCGGAGGGGAAAGTCGGCCTTATTGTGACGGAGGGCGTGGCGATCGACGATCCCGCTGCAGTCGACTACCACAATGTTCCCGCCATGCACGGCGAGGACGCACTGGCCGGCTGGCGTCATGTCGTGGAACAGGTGCATGCCGCCGGAGGGAAGATTTTCCCGCAGCTCTGGCACCAGGGCGCGATGCGCGACGCCGCGATCAGCCCCTGGCCCGAAATAGGCCCGCGCCGGCCGTCCGGTGTCGTCGGCCCGTTCGGCAAAGCAAGTCTGGCCGCGGAAGTGGTTGCGCGGATCTCGCCCGATACGGCACCGATGACGGACAGCGAGATCGGCGACATCATCGCCGCGTACGGACGCAGTGCTAAATATGCGGCAACGGCCGGGTTCGATGGCATCGCGATCCATGGCGGGCATGGCTATCTCCCCGACAATTTTCTCTGGCACGGGACCAACCACCGTGTTGATCGCTGGGGCGGCGACCATCGCGGCCGGGCGACCTTTGTTGCGGAGCTCGTGAAGGAAATTCGGTCGCGCGTGGGCAAGGAGATGCCTATCCTCTTTCGGTTTTCGCAGTGGCGCATGCAGGACTACGCCTCTCGCCTGGCCGAAACACCGACCGAATTGGAACAACTGCTTACCCCCATCGCCGATGCTGGCGTCGACATCTTCGACGGCAGCCAGCGGTATTTCGACACGCCGATGTTCGAAGGATCGCCGCTAAATCTCGCTGGGTGGGCCAAGAAGTTGACCGGCAAGCTGGGCATGACGGTGGGCGCTGTGGGCTTGGCCGAGACGCGACGCGATCATGCGCCCGGTGCCTCAGACGCAACCGACAATCTCGATAGGCTCGTCGAGCGATTCGAACGCGGCGAGTTCGATCTGGTGGCGGTCGGCCGCGCGTTGCTCAACGATCCCGATTGGCTGGGAAAGGCGATACGCGGTGAACCATTCCTCCCGTTCGACGCCGCCAATCTCGCGCGATTGAACTGAGCCGATGAACTTCAGGAACAGGAGTGGATTTATGGCATTGGATATAGTTCCCGACTTCGGGCGGAAATCGCATAGGTGAGCGCGGGTAACGACCATCCGCGCTCGGCTCTCGCTGCGGAACAGCAGCGGCTGACCGAGGAGCGAGCGCTTGCCGCCTTCAACTCAACCGAGGTGCAGGCAGCCATAACGCGCGTTATCGCCCATTTCCGGGCCGACCGGAATGCAGCCTACGAAGACCAGGATGAGCTGATACAGCAAAGTGCGCGCGAACATCTGTTTCACGCCTGCCTGATGGCGGCCAGCGAGACGCCTCTGCGCCCGCGCTTCGTGTGGACCTTGTGCCACGATCATGAGTGGATGGGCATGAAAGTGCCTGGTAGCCGGTTTGGACAGGACAACTCGGACAATGGCTACCGCCTGGCCTACATCGACGGCAATCGGCGCTATAACATCACCGGCCGCTTCCTGGATGCAGCACCGGTCGATTGGTCGATCTGCGTCATTCCCGCCCAGGTCGGGGAGAACCTCTTCGCGGACACCCTCGGTTTTATCGGCCGGGAAAGCGTCGACGTCGCCCCTGACGGCAGCTTTCAAATCCTCTGCGATGCGACGCCCACCGAGGGGCGGCGCAATCATCTTTGTGTCAAGGACGGCAAGATCCTGAACGTCCGCGACACCCTTGGCGATTGGGCCTGCGAACGTCCGTGTCTTCTCGATATCGAGCCGATTGACGATGCACCGCAGGACAGCTTCGACGCGGACCGGGCGAAAACCCGCGCAGCGGAACTCGGCGAAACGATCGCAAGGTTTTTCCTCGAGCATCTTCAGCACGGTTATTTCGAAAGCGGGCCGATCAATTCGATGAACACGCCCTGGTCTGCCGGAAGTGCGGGCGGTCTCCTTACCCAAGCGTCGTCGCTGGGACACTATGGCCTGGCCCAGGACGAGGCGATGATCATCACCGCTGACCCGATGGGTGCGCCCTATGTTGGCATGCAGATCACCGATATCTGGATGCTTTCTTATGAGTACCGTACCCATACCAGCAGCTTGAATCATGCACAGGCCAAGCAATCCGGGGACGGCCTCTTCCGCTGGGTGATTTCCGGCCGCGACCCCGGCGTCTACAACTGGCTTGATGGTAGCGGGCAGCGGCGTGGAACGATCCTGCTTCGCTGGCAACACCTACCCGGCAACGTCATTCCGGGTCTCGACAAATTGCAGACCGAGGTCGTGAAGATTTCGGAGCTAAAGGATAAGCTGCCTGCCGATACGGTATGGGTCGATAGCCATGCACGGCGGGCGCAGCAAGCACAGCGGAAGCGTGATTACGATAAGCGTGTTGAATAATTCGAATGGGCGAGCGAGGAAGTTCTCCTCGCTCGCCCATTCGATTGGGAATCATGGCCGGCTCTTGCCAATTACGGTCAGAGAACGAGTTTCGCGGCACGCCAGCTTGCTGCCATGATCGGACCGTTGGTATTTGCCGACACCATGGTCAGGAACATCGAGCCATCGACCACGCGAAGGCGTTCAACACCGCGAACGCGCGCGCCTGCGTCTAACGGCGCGTCGTCGCGCCCCATCGCGACAGTGCCGAAAGCATACCCTCACGGGGTCATGAAAAGTTCGACATCGCGCCGAAGAGGCCGGATTCACGGTTGAGCGAGCGGATCCAGGCATGGCCGTCCAGGATCGTCGCCTGCGCGACGCAGGCCTTCACGCGCAGGTTGTAAGTGGCGACATGCGTCACGATCCCCGCCGAAACTCGTGCCCCTGATCCCGATCCGCATCGGATCGACGCCGGCCGCGTTTCAAGCCAGTCGAGTGCGGATTTGAAATCTTCGGTTTCCTGAAGCGGCCACGGAAGTCCCCGGGGTTCACCGCCGCTTATGCCGAAATGGCGGTAGACTATGGCCAGAACGACATAGCCGGCCTCGACGAAAATTCAGATTCCTCAACCAGGCTGGAGCGCGAGCCCGCAAAGCCATGGCCGAGGACGAGAGCGGGATAGGAGCCATTGGGCTGGAAACCGGACGGCAGCACGAGTTCACCCTCGCACTCAACACCCTCCGACTTGAACGTTACGACAGTTCTGTTGACCATGTTCGTCCGTCAGTTTGGCTCGGCTTGCATCAATCGAACCGCACATGAAGCTGTTGCGGTCCGCGCAGGCCGAAACCGGTCACTTCGGGTGATGGATAGCGATCGTCACGGCGCAGTTTGGGCAGGCGGTCGAGCAGCGCATTGAGTGCATTGCTCATCTCTAACCGGGCGAGATGCTGGCCGATGCAGATATGAGGACCATAACCAAAGGCTGCATGCGAACGGCTTGCCCGGCTTATGTCAAATTCGTCGGGACGATCGAAGGCATTTTCATCGCGGTTAGCGGCTGCCAACATAACCGACATGTGATCGCCGGGACGAATGACGATGCCGGAAAGCTCGATCTCGTGGTGCGGGGTCCGGGCGATCATGGGTACGGGGCAATTCCACCGAAGGCCTTCCTCGATCGCAGCGCCAATCAGGTTCCGGTTATACTTGACCTCCTCGAACTGGTCCGGGTGGTTCAGCAACGCGCATAGCACCGTCGAGAAGCCATTGTAGCTAGTGTCGCCGCCGGCATTCATGAGCTGGCGGAAGAAGCTGATAACGACATCGTCGGGTAGGCGCTCTCCGCCAGTCTCGGCAGTGGCAATGATCGACACGAAATCGCCGTCACTGGGATTCCTTCGCCGTTCGCCTATAACCGCCGTAAGGTACTCCTTGAGCTTGTTCACGGCGTCCATGCCATGTTCGTGATCGAAGGATATCGCGATTTGCCCGAAAGCCAGGCGGTGAAAGACCTCCCTGTCTTCCATTGGCAAACCCATCAACTCGTGGATGAAGTGGAATGGGAAATGAAGGGTGAACTGGCTGACCAATTCAGCGTGGCCGGAATCTTCGAACCCGTCGATCAGATCGTTGATCTGGCGGGGAATAATTTCCTCCCCCCACTTGCTCGCCTTGCTGGGCGAAAACGCGGTCTGAAATAGCCGGCGGAAACGGCCATGCTCCGGATTGTCCATAGTGGTGACGGAGCGGCCGAAAGCTACCCCCAGGTTATGGTTATAGATGGTATTGGAAAAGTTGGCCGTTTCCTGAAGCGCGCGTGACACCTCCTTATGACCAAGGATTCCCACTTTGCGGACGTGCGGCATCGTCAGGTCGCCAGGCAAACCGAAGTGCGCACGTATGTCCCCATCGAAGACGGGGTTTTGCAGGCGAAGGGCTTTCAGTTCCGGATAGAAATTCCCGATCCGCCCCTCGCCCCCCCAGGTCCTTCATCGCGGTGAAAGGGTTGTAGCTCACATCGTCATAGTCACGAATTTTGAGACTAGCGTTCATGAACTCCGAACTCCCACACCCAATCCCGCCAAGCGAGGCAGCGGCTATTGCCGGCTTGAGATAGGAGTACGCCCTCCGAAAATTCTCGGCAACACAAATGTTAGCACCCACTTAATATAACTTCGTCACAGCCACCCGAATCGTTCTTCGCGAGCCGGCGATGCACCAGCGTGAGGAGTCGAATCCGAGCAAGATGATAAGGCTTTCGAGGCATGCCGCGAGGGGGGGCGCAGGCCGGCGCAACCTCCCAGATGCGCCGAATTTCCGCTGCTGGCAAAAGGCCGTCAGCCGGCCAGAGTCGTGACCGCCGCGGCGATCCAGCTGGCATCCGAGGGATAGACACCGCTGCCATCGGCTTCGAGAGGCAACGGCGGGTCAGGTGGGGCCAAGCCTGTTACAGGCTTATCGAGATGACAGAACTCTTCGTGGCGGATCGGCACGGCAATCGCCACGCCGCTTCAAGAAAACCGGATGGCAACATAGGCCGCCTCGGAACGAATGATTTTCTCCGGTTATGCAATCCTACCGTGTCGGCCAGACCAGCGGGAGGGTGACCAGTCCCGCGACGCTGCCACTCTGATAACGGACAGGTTTTTCGGCATTCAAGCTGAAATCTGGAATGCGCTTCAGCCATTCTTCAAGCATGATGCGAATCTCGGCACGCGCCAAATTGGCGCCGGGACAGCGGTGCGTGCCTTTGCCAAAGGCCATGTGATCCCGTGGCTGCCTCTCGAAGTCGATTTCCATGGCGTTCTCCCAGCGCCGTTCGTCGAGGCCGTGAACCATCGTCGGCAGCATGATCCGATCGCCCTGCTTCATCGTGACGCCATGAAAATCGACATCCCGCGAAAGCGTCCGCGCCACGGTCGGAATGGAATAGCGCCGGAGCAATTCCTCGATGATCCCGGGATTCTTGCCTAGGTTTTCTGCGATATATTTCCGGTCGTCCGGATGCTCGGCGAGGTGCTTGATGATGAGGGCCATGGTTCCGCCGACAGTATCAAGACCGCCGAACATGATCTGCACGACATACCCAACCCGTTCACTATGCGTCAGTGGCCGGCCATCAGCGGTCATCGTGACGATTGTGCTTATGAGGTCCGATCCAGGGGTTTCAGCCCGCTTGCGTACCCAGCCATCGACATAGTCGAACATTTCACGCGTCGATGCGAATCGGCGGTCGACATCCGGGTTCTTGATCGCATCGTAAGTAAGGCCGAGCAGATAGGGCCGGTCCGTGGACGGCAGATCGACGATCTTGAGGAACACTTCCATCGGCATTATCAACGAGAAATCATCGACGAAATCGCAGTTCCCCTGCGGTGCGATCCCATCGATCAGATCGATTGCGAGTTGCCGCGCCGTCGCGGCTAGCTGGCTGACCGCCTTGGGCGACAAGGCGATGTTTAGCGGGTGGCGAACCATTCGATGAAACGGATCGTCTGATTCTATCGGCAGCTGTGGCGGGAATTCCTTGGGAGTCGGCGGAATTCCGATGCCCTTCCCCGACTCGAATATTTCGGCGTCTGGCCAGGCTTGCTCAAGAAGCGCAGCGCGATTCAGGACCCAGTAGCCGCCAAAGACTGGCGTGTAGAAGATTGCCGGTTCGTTTTCGCCGACTTTGCGCCATGCGCGATGCACATTCTCGCTCGAACCCTCGAAGTCAAAAATATTGAAATCCCGCACCAAGTCAGCGGGAACATGCGAAGGAATTACTGCATTTTCCATTCCTGTTCTCCAGATTGCCCGCGGGCGCCTTAAATTACGCCTTGCCGGCGGGCGGCGTCGGCCACAGCACTGAATTCTTCGTAAACCGTCTGCGGCTTGTGATAGATCGAGAGGTCAGCAATCTGAGCGATATGGGCTGCGACATCTTCCGGCGTCGCCGGCGTGGTTCCTGCCGGCGTCACCCAGCCGTCGGCAGCACAAATGTGCACCTGTGCGTAGCGTCCGCTGTTGGCACTGAAGATCGCGTGCGTGAGATCACATTGCTCGCTGGCAAGATAAAGCACTAACGGCGTATTGAAATTGACCGTCTGGCGGCCTCCGGATGCCGACCAGTCTGCGTTGTCGAGCGATTTGGCAAATTCTGGGATCTCCCTGAACCCTTCAGTCATTTCGTCGCCAAGGCGGGAAATGGCCGTAGGCATCAGTAGGTTCGACTTGATCCCGTACGCAGAGCCCTCGATCGCCACGATGTGGCTGAGTCCCATCAGCCCGCCCTTCGCAGCCGCATAGTTGGCCTGCCATGCATGACCGTACATCGCGGAAGCCGACCCAGTAAAAATGAAACGTCCGTATCCATTTTTCCGCATCTCGCGGTACGCGGGCTGCGCAACGTAAAATGCGCCTTTCAGGTGCACATCCAGAACGGCATCGAGCTCGTCGTCCGCGATGTCCTCGAAGCGATTATTTCGTAGAATACCAGCATTGGCGATGCATATGTCGACCTTGCCGAATGCATCGAGAGCGGCCTGGACGATTGCCGCGCCGCCGGCCCGTGTGGAGACGCTATCGAAGTTTGCGACTGCCTCGCCTCCTTCGTCGCGAATTTGCCGAACCACCTCCTCCGCAGGCAGGGTCGACGCTCCTACCCCACCGCCCGAACCGCCCAGATCGTTCACCAAGACTTTGGCGCCTCGGCGGGCCATCTCGAGAGCATAGTCTTTGCCGAGACCGCCTCCCGCGCCGGTTATTATAGCGACGCGATTATCGAAACGGACAGCTTCCGCCATGATTCATCCTCTCATATCGTCGTTGAACGCGACACCGTTGGCACCAGTAGATCACTCTGCACAACTCAGTAAAGCACTTGCTTAACAAAAAGGGCCGGATCCATCACTTGAAATTTGCGTTGCGACCGCCTCCCACTCTTACCTCGCGGGCGTGAACCTGCACCGGGTCCAAACCACTTTTCCCAAACGTGGCCCTCCCTGCGCGTCGCGAAACCACCGAATGCCCAGAAGATAGAACGCCTCATGAGCCCGTCCTGAAGGCAATCGACGCAGCCCGGTAACTCGCAGTCATGGGAACTGCAGATCAGACGATCTCGCCGATTTCCGTGCCGACGTCATAAGTCTCGCCGGCCGGTGCCTTATGCACCAACGTGCCGGCGGTGGGCGCTTCGATATCGCGCGCCGTCTTGTTGGTTTCGAGCACGTAGATCACGTCGCCTTCCTTCACGGCGGCGCCGTCTTCCACTTTCCACTCGGCAAGCGTGCCCTCGCTCATCGACATTTCGAGCTTGGGAATGGTCAGAGTCGTCGACATCAATTCACCCTCTGTTGATCAGGATCGCCCCGCTTCAGGATTTAGCGCTTCGTCATGCGGCCGTTTCGAGTTCCACCCCGAAGTGATCTATGTATTCGGCAAAGGCCTCGTGTACTTCGGCCTGGCTCAACCCGTAATCGCTCAATTGATAGCGGTGTTTTCCATGCTTCCCCTTTCGGTTTTGCGACACATACTCGTTAACCTGCCTCTCCGCCTCACGAGTGAATGAAATACCGGCATGGTCATATACGCGGCGAACACTGACTACGGGATCGCGCTCAAGGTCCCTGAAATGCATGTCCAGGAACTTGGTATTCAAGACTTCGTTTTTGCGCGCCTTTGCAGCGTGAGTAATGCCCGTTGCATACATCTGCATGAACATACGGGCCTCTTGCTGTCCGATATTTTCTACATTGCCACAATAATTGCGGCGCCCTTCGGTGAGTATGCTGAATACGGATGCCATCACCTTGGATGGATCGCGGTGGTGCTGGACCAGTAGCGCATCGGGATATTCGGCCACCAAGGTATCGACATGAAGGCTGTGTTCCGGCGCCTTGAGCATCCAGCGACGCCCTTCGGCGCCGATCTGAAGGGCTTGCAGGAATTTCCGGTGCCATTTGTAGGCCTGTGAAAAATCACCTCCGGCCGCAATCTGCTCGATATAAGTCGGCACGAACAGGAAGCCCATGAAACCCGTCGAGACAAAACTATACTCGAACGCCAGGAAATCCTCTTCCGGCAGATCCGCAGCATGAAAATGTGCTGCGGCGATCTCCGGCCGCGTCCAACCTTGGAACTCCAAGTTCTCTTGCATTCTGCGGGTGGACTCCGAATGATCGATGGTGGGATCATTTGGCGGTGGGGAGGGCAGATTTAGCTGCCAGTAAGCCGGTGAGACATTGCGAGGATCGAGACTGAGCATTGTATGAAGAAAAGTTGTTCCCGCGCGCGGAAAACCGAACAGGAACACGGGCTTCTCGATGTTCTGCGCTGCGATCTCCGGTCGGCGCTTGCGATCCTCGACCATCTTGAGGCGCTGTTCGAGACGCAACATCAGCCATGAGCGAAGCCGCTGGCGGCCGATTTCGGTCAGATCGGCTTCACGTTCGGCAGACTCGACCAGGACAGTAAATGGGTGCCGAAATTCGTCACCTCCCCAGTCTGAAAGGCCAGTGCTTAGCTCCGCATCATTGATCATCGCATCGGCGGACATTGTTTCGTGAACCAGAGCGCTCATCTTATATTCCTCTCTCAATAGATGCGCTTGCGAGGCAGTCATGCTAATTCCGCGAGACAGGCCGGATCGTACGGTTTCAGCGATTCTAGATCGCCGGTCTTCACCTTGTTCGCCCAATCTGCATTGGCAATGATTGCGCGACCGACACCGACGATGTCGAAATCGCCTCGGTCGAACATCGTCATGAGCTGCTCAAGATTCTCCCGGGATACTGCAGCAACATCCTTCACTCGGTCGCCACGCGACTGGAGCGGCAGGTCAAGCGACACGGAACCCACCGTCATCGAAGGTTTCCCCGTCAACTTCTTTGCCCAGCCTGCTAGATTCTGAGGGCTGCCCTCGAATTCTTCCTGCCAGAAGCGGCGAGTGGAGGCGTCGAAGACGTCGACGCCGGCGTCCACGAGGGGCTGCAGATAGGCGGCGAGTTCGGCTGGCGTGCTGGCCAGTCGCGCTTCGTAATCTGGCCCCTTCCACTGCGAGAACCGGAACATGATGACGAAGCCAGGACTGACGCGCCGCCGCATTTCCGCAACAATTTCCGCGCCGAACCGGACGCGATTGGCTATTCCTCCACCGTATGTATCAGTGCGCAGGTTGGTGCGCTCCCAGAAGAATTGGTCGATCAGGTAGCCATGCGCGCCGTGAATGTTGACCCCATCAAATCCGGCCCGCTCGGCCATCTCGGCGGCGAGCCCGAACGACTCGATGACATCGTCGAAATCCTGAGGCTCCATCGCCCTGCCCGGAAGCTCTTGGGCAGGAAGAAAACCAGATGGTCCGATCGACGGTTCCAACGGATTATCGGTACCGGAGGCCTTCCGCCCAAGTCCGGTATGCCAGAGTTGCATGAAGATAGCCGCGCCGGCGCCATGCACCGCGGCTGCGACATCGCGCCAAGCAAATTCGGCATCTTCGCCGCGAAATATAGGGCTTTCCCGTACCTGCTGCGCGACAACGTGCGGAGGCGCCACGCCTTCGGTAATTATCAGGCCCGCCCCCCTTCTGCGCGGCGCCGATAATAGTCGGCTACGCCTTTGACCGGGAGCCCGGCCTGCGTGAAATTCCGAGTCATCGGCGACATTGCGATGCGATTTCGCAGGTGCAGCCGGTTCACTTCAAGAGTCGAGAAGAGCGACGAAAGATCCAGGACCGCCTTATCTGGCATCATCACATCCTCACTAAATGCTCGTGATGGGACCCGACGCTTGGCGCTACGTCGCGCACCCGCAAAGAGCCCCATCGCGATGGTGTCGCGCGAGTCGATCTTCACCAGATATTGCATCGAGCATCCGCGCGCATCATTTTTCGAACGCTGTTCCGTTTTTATTTGAACGGCAACTCCATTTACGGCATATGGAGTCGTACGAAATTACCCGGGAGAATTGAAATGGCCTCGTCCGCACTCAAAAAAGGTGACCTTACGTCGGTAACCACTTACGATGGCCCGATTTTCGACGGCGACACGCACATTCATGAAATCAACTTCGACTTCATGGAAAAGCACATGCCCGAGGAGTACAAAAAGGACTGGCTCCTTGCATTGCGCAACGGCCCGGACGGCTATGCGATGTATATCGGCGACCATGTTGTGCCGACCTCCGTCGGAGAGACTCGCGAAGACGGGCTGATGCCTCCTCCGGGCAAGCTAAAGGAATGGCTCGGTGCGATTTCGACGGGCGACGAGATCGACAGCCGGATTCGGCCCACACCCGACATGTACCAGCGCGATGCTCGCCTGGCTAAGCTCGATGAATTCGGCGTCGAATCCTCGATGCTTTTCATTGGCCATATCGTCACTGCTCTGGGCAAGCTGGGCATGATGATCGACGATGAGGGTATGGATCCCAGGGGGGCGTCTGCCGTGCTCCAGGCCTACAATCGCTACCTTCATGAAGAGTGGACCTTCAATCACCAAGACCGCATCTACACGACCCCGATGCTGGCACTCTGGGATCCCGAATGGGCTTTGCAGGAAGCTAAATGGCTGGTCGCCAACGGCGTTCGTGTCGTCGTCATGCCCATGGGCCCCGCCCACGGCAAGGCTGCTGCCGATCCCGTCTATGATCCCATCTGGCAAGTCCTGAACGACAACCATGTCGTCGTGACCTTCCACGTTTCCGAAGCAAACTTCATGCACCCGCTCGTCCGGGCGCACGGAGAGGAGCCCATGCAACCCCGCCGCATGGGCCTTACCGCCTGGCAGTGGATGTTCACTTACTCGGAAATTCCCGTGATGATGACGATGGCTTCATTCGTCTATCTGAACTTCTTCGAACGCTTCCCCAACATCAAGATGGCGAGCGTAGAAAACGGCGCCGAGTGGCTTCCGCGGTTCCTCTACAAGATGGACAAGATGCGCGGCATGGCCCGCTCAGGCTATTGGCCGCAAGGCCAGTTGAAGGAGCGTCCCAGCGCCATCTTCAAGCGTCACTGCTTCGTGGTCGCCTATCCCGAAGACGACGTGAAGCGGATCGTTGAGGAAATCGGGACCGCCGATTGCCTGCTGATGGGTTCCGACTATCCCCACGCCGAAGGCATCCCGACTCCTCGCGAGTTCGCGGCCGAGGCTCTCGGAGGGCTGAGCGAGGAGGATGTTCGCAAAATCATGCACGACAACGGGCGGCGACTTCTTCCTAAATCGCTAAGCTGATTTACTGGACCGGCGCCGAAATACCGGCGCCGGTCGAACTCTTTTTGCAGCCTCGGCGCAAGCTACAACCTGATTTTGCCCGATCGGGAGTGGCCCGGGGCAAACCCGGGCGCAACGGCCATGTCATCGCGATTTCAGGCATTTTTCTAATCGGCGCGATCTTACATCGATCGAGCAAAGAGCCCGGGTTTGACCGGGGGTTTACAGAGTTCGGCCTCCCGTCGGCACCGGCGAGAGGGTTGGACCTCGGGAAAGAACGCCTAAACGGAGGACAGATGGATGCCCGACGATGTCGTCAAGGTAATATATCTGGCCCGCCGTAATCCGGCGATGAGCGCGGGCGAATTTCCCGACCGATGGCGCCAGCACGCGATATTGGGTGGAACACTTCCGTCCCTACGCGGCAGCTTTGTTCAGGTCGCCCAGTGCTTGAATATTTATGATCGCAAGATCGTCGGGCGGGCGTCCTTGGACTATGATGGCGTTAATCTCCTGACCGTGATCGACCGCAGTGCAGCACTACGGCTGAATCAAGACCCAGCAGTGTTCGACATCATGCTTCCGGACGAACTCCAGACCTTCTCGACTTACGTCCGGCACTTTTCGCTGCAATGCCGTGAACAGGTTCTGCGCGCTGGCCCGATGCTCGGCCATTGCCTCATCACGTTCCTGAGGCGAGCCCGGAACGTCGCGCCCGATGTGTTCGAGCGGCAGTTGACCACGCACCTCGGTGCAATGGTTTCGACCGCAAACCGCACCGTTTTCAATCGCGTCGAAGACCGAATGCCCGGATACGATTTCGACGCGATCACGGAAAGCTGGTTCGCGAGCGCAGAGGAGGCCGCATCCGCTACCAAATCGCCGGAATACAAGGACCATCTGCGCAGCCGTGAGATAGTCTGCGACGAGGGCTTCAGCATCGTGATGATGACCCGATTAAATCATAGCTGGCCCGCTTTGGCCGAATCAACCTGACCCAGCGAGTAGCCGGCAAAGGGACCGGCAGGAACGTACGCCGCGGGTCGGACGACACCGCAGCATATCCCGCTACGCGAATCTCCGTCCTCGATTTCCAGAATAAGTGGAAGAATATCATGAAGCGCTTCGAAAATATGGTGGCGATTGTCGTCGGTGCGGCCGACAACATGGGACGCTCAGCTGCCCGCATCCTTGCCGAAGGCGGGGCGAAGGTGGCGGTCACCTATTACAGCAACGCCGCCGGCGTTGAGGATACCGTCAAGGCAGTTGAGCAGGCGGGGGGGCGAGGTCCTCGCCATCAAGCTCGACCATTCCGAAGAAGATCAGGTCGTCAAGATGGTCGACCAGGTCATCCAGCGGTTCGGCAAGATCAACATTGTCCTGAACTTCGCGGCCATGATCGCGGGCGAATTTATCGCAAAAGACGGCGACATCGTAAACATGGACGCCGACTATTGGGACCAGAACCTCAAGTTCAATCTGAAGGGCCCCATGCTGGTGTGCAAGCACACGATACCGCACATGATCAAGGCGGGCCAAGGTGCAATCGTGAACACGGGATCCGGTGTCGTGTTTCGCGGCGACAGCGTCCGCAATGCCTACTCGGCCGCCAAGATCGGCCTGCACAGCGTAACGATGGATATCGCTGCGAGCTACGGGAAGCACAACATCCGCTGCAATCTGGTCTCGCCGGGCCTGGTCCTAACCAAGGCAGTTCGCGAAGGTTGCTCGGAAGAACTGATCGAAAAGCTTGGAAAGGAGAACCTGGTGCCTTTTATAGGCGAACCGGATGATCTCGCGAACGTGGCCTGCTTCCTGGCGTCCAACGAAGCGCGCTATATCACGGGCCAGATCCTTGCGGTGGATGGTGGTCTCCACGTCCACCAGTGCGTCATGGGTCAGCAATAAGGTGAGCGGACGGCGCGGCACTTGCGCCGCCCTTCTCGGTCCGGTTCGTTTCGGGCAATCCTCCGGGCGCTATTCGGGGCCGCTCGGCGATGACAGATTCGCCCTGCAGCCAGCTCCCGGCGAACCCATCGCGGATGCGAACCCGTTCCGGAAGCGGATCGCTTTCCACCGTCAGAAGGCGCCTTGCGAGGCCCGCGAATGTTGCCGAGAGTGGCATGCAGCAGTTGCTAACTTATGCATGACCGCTGAGCCAACTCGATCTCGATGAGATCGGACAACGAAGTTGGAGCGAACCGATGAAACTGGCTTTGGGACTGGGATATTCAGGTGCGCGCATGGCTCTGCCGGTGGACCTGGTGATCCGTGCGGAGCGGCTGGGATTCGACTCGGTCTGGGCATCGGAGACGTATGGCAGCGATGCGATCACGCCGCTGGCCTACCTTGCGGCCAAGACACATCGGATCCGGCTTGGCACCGGGATTGCCCAGCTTGCCGCGCGTACGCCGGCCAACCTCGCGATGTGCGCGCAAACGATCGACGCGCTGGCAGGTGCCGGCCGGATGATCATCGGCCTCGGCATGTCCGGGCCGCAGATCGTGGAGGGCTGGTACGGCATGCCGTGGGGCAAGCCGAATTATCGGATGCGCGATTACGTGGCGATAATGCGGGCGATTTGGGGACGAGAGGGACCGGTTTCGCACCAAGGCAAGGAAATCAGCCTGCCTTATATGGGGCCTGGCAGTTCGGGACTTGGCAAGCCGCTCAAGAGCATCCTCCATGGCAACCCGAACATCCCGGTTTATCTCGGCACTCAGACCCCGCTGAACATCCGAATGACCGCCGAAGTCGCCGATGGCTGGCTGCCGATGGGATTCGTCCCAAGCGATATGCCGCGCTATCGTCCGCTTCTGGAAGAAGGCCTCGCCCGCCGCAAGGATGGCAAGGCGATGGCCGACTTCGACATTCACGGATCGGTCGGCGTGCGGATCACCGACGACGTCGCTGCCGCGCTGAAGGAGCTGAAACCGGGCGTAGCGCTCTACGTCGGCGGTATGGGCGCGCAGGAGAAGAATTTCCATCGCGAGGCGATGATCGAGCGGGGCTATCCCGAGGCCGCAATGCGGATTCAGGAACTCTTCCTGTCGGGCCGCAAAGAAGAAGCTGCCGACGCCGTGCCTGACGAATATGTCGACATGTCGGCGCTGGTGGGCCCGCCCGATCGCATTCGCGAACGGTGGAAGGCGTGGGCCGACAGCGGCCTGACGGCCCTCACGCTGAACCGGGCAAACGAGGACGTCGTCGAACTGATCGCCAAAATCGCGTTGTGAGCGGTTGTGTGAATGATTGATTGAGAGGATCGCATGGAAGAAACGGATATCCTTGTCGACCGTCAAGGCCATGTGGCGATCGTGACGTTGAACCGCCCACAGGCTATGAACGCCGTCACAATTCCGATGTGCGACCGGCTGACGGAAGCTTGCAACGAACTCAACGACGACCACGACGTGCGAGCGATCGTGCTCACCGGTGCGGGCGAACGCGCGTTCAGCTCGGGCCTCGATCTGAAGGCCAATAACCTGTCCGACCCGAAGCGGCGCACGCCCTATCGGATGCTCCATTTTGATGACCATGCGGTGGCGCGGCTGCGCCGCCTGGCCAAGCCGGTGATCGTCGCAGTCAACGGGGTCGCGGTGGGTGCGGGGCTCGGATTCGCTATCGCCGGCGACATCCGCATCGCCTCTGAGACCGCGCGGTTCTCGGCGATCTTCTCCAAGGTAGGGATGCCTCCGCAAGACGCGGTCGCTGCATTCCTTCCGCAGATCGTCGGCCTGCCAAGAGCGCTCGAGATGATCTTAACGGCGCGAATGGTTGGTGCGGCGGAAGCCCTCGAGATCGGCCTTGTCACCGAGCTTGTTCCCGCTGACCGGTTGATGGAGCGGGCCCTTGAGATTGCAGCGACGATTGCCAAGGGGCCACCGCTCGCGATCGCCATGGCCAAGCAGGTGGTCTACCGCAGCCTGCACAAATCGGTCGACGACCAGCTGGCGCTACAGAATCTCGGCACGTTCATCAACTCGGCCTACGCGAAGCACGACATCGACGAAGCCGTGGCTGCCTTCTCGGAAAAACGCGATGCGGAGTTCACCGGGCCATGAGCCGTTCAGCACCGATATCGGCAGCGCAAGTGCGGCTCCCTTTTCGCCCGCGGCAACCGCAGATGGCAAGGACTGACGACGGTTCCCTTCTGGTTTGGGATGACATTCCACTCGCACCTATCGAGCAATCGTTGGCGCATATTTTCGCGTCTCGCGCCGCTGAAGTGCCTGAACGTATCCTGGTGGCTAAGCGAGGCGAAGACGGCGGCGACTGGGTTACCATCTCCTATGGCGAGATGTTCACCCGCGCGCGCAGGATCGCCGGCGGGCTGGAGCAGCGCGGCTTCGTCTCGGGCGACCGCCTCCTCTGCCTGTCGGGAGAGACGATCGATCACCTGGCCTTTTTGCTCGGTGCGATGCTGGCAGGCCTGGTCACCGTGCCGATTTCCGTCCGCTATTCCACCGCGTCAGACTGGAGCCGTCTCAACCATGTGATCGAACTCATTCGGCCTCAGCTGGTCTTTGCCGATGACTCGCCGGCGTTTCGTGCGGCATTGGACCATTGTGCGCTGGCGGGGTACGAGGTTCTGGATAGCGGTCCGCAGGGTCTGGCAGCGCTGGAAGCGACCGCCAGGCCAATCGACATCGACAAGGCGCTGGCTGCGATCGGCCCGGAAACCGTCTTTCGCATCTTGCTCACGTCTGGCTCCACCGCCATGCCCAAGGGTGCGCTCCAGACGCATGGCATGAGCTGCGCCAGCCTCGCGTTCGAAGCCTCTTTGTCGACCGGAGCGGCTGGCCTTCGAGCGCCCGAGAACGAGCTGTCATGGCTTCCCTGGTCGCACGTCGGGGGCAGTATTACGGTGTTCAACAACGTTCTCTACGCCGGACGCTCGCTTTATCTCGACGATGGAAAGCCCCTGCAGGGCCACTTCGCCGAAACGGTACGCAACCTCAAAGAACTGATGCCGCATGAATTCAGCTCGCCGCCTGCCGGACTTGTTATGCTCGTGCCGGAACTGGAGGCGGATGCCGAATTCTGTAACCGGTTTCTGAGCGGTCTTCACTATACCAAGTCCGGGGCGGCGGCGTTGCCAGACGCCGTCAGCCGTCGGTTCCAGGCATTGGCCATCGATGCCACCGGCCATGAGATTCCGGTGCTCTCGGGTTACGGCACCACCGAGACACATGGCGTCATTTCCCTCACTTGGCCATGTAATGAGGCCAACGCTCTTGGCTTGCCGAAGCCAGGCGTTCTTCTCAAGCTTGTGCCGGAAGACGATCGCTACGAAATCCGCATCCGGTGCGATTCCGTTACCCCGGGATATTTTGACGCACCGGAAGCAACTTCCGAGGCCTTCGACGAGGAGGGTTTCTTTCTCACGGGCGATATGGCCCGGTTCGACCCGGAAAAACCTGAGAACGGTCTCTATTTTGCCGGCCGCAGTGGCGAGAACTTCAAGATGGCTACGGGAACCTGGGTCTTGGCCGGCCAGCTGCGTATGGCACTCCTCGATACGCTTGAGGGACTGATCAACGAATGCCTTGTCGTTGGCGAAGGGCAGGAGGAACTGGGCCTCATTATCTGGGGGGACCAAGCCCGAAAGGATGAAGTCGAGCAGCGGATGAGAGCTTTCAACCAGGCCTCGGCCGGCGCGTCGCAGCGTATCGCGCGTCTCGTTTTTTCAGAATTGCCGATCGACGACGACCGGTTCGAGCGTACCGAGAAGGGCAGCTTGAACCGTAATCGCATCCTGGCAACGCGCGAAGAGGAACTTCGGCACCTCTTCCGAACAGCGGCCTCGACAGATGATCGGGTACTTTTGCTCCGATGAAAGACCAACTCGACCAAGCTGCGTGTGGGCCGGCAGCCAACGAGCGACAAAGTCGTGCGAGCAAAATGAGTCTGCGATCGCCTTTCGACGCAAAGGAGCATCGAATGCAAGAATGCAGAGGCAAGGTCGCTGTCGTGACGGGCGGAGCCTGCGGAATTGGCCTCGGTATGAGCCGGGCACTCTTGGACGCCGGGATGAAAGTCATCGTCGCCGACGTGAGGTCGGAACATCTCGACGAAGGAAGGGCAGCGCTGGCCAATCTCGGCGATGTCAGGTTCCTGCAGCTCGACGTCGCTGATCGTCAGGCAGTCATCGCTGCGGCTGACGAAGCCGAGCGAATGTTCGGCAAGGTGCACCTGCTTGCCAACAACGCGGGCGTTGGCGCCCAAAGCGACGTTGCGGACGACGATTTCGCGCTCTGGGACTGGCTGATGGCCATCAACGTCGGAGGAGTCGTAAATGGCGTAAAAGCCTTCCTGCCGAAGCTTCGAGCGCATGGCGAAGGCGGGCACATTGTCAACACGGCATCGTTTGCCGCTTTTCTTCCCATTCCCGGCGAGACCAGCGCCTACAGCATTTCCAAAGCCTCCGTTTGGGCGCTCACGGACGCGCTGCGCCTAAGCCTCGAAGGTGAACACATCGGTGTTTCGTTGCTGGTGCCATACGTTGTCCAGACGCGGGCGATGGCCAATCTCCGAGTTAGAGCCGAGGACGGTCAGGCGCGGCAAGCCTTCGATCTTTCGGAAGGCATGGACCCCATGGAAATGGGCCGTATCGCCGTTGCCGGAATCATCGCCGGCAAGGATTACATTTTTGCAAGTGCCGAACCGGAAGCTTTGATGCGTGCGCGCTTCGACGCCGTACTGCAGGATTTGCAGTGGGCCGCCCAGCGAGAAAAGGCATGAGCGAAGATCTTGCCGGCAGCATAGTACTGCTTACGAGCCAAACGATCGGCCCGCATGGCGGGACGACAATGCCGTGATGCGCTCGTCCAATCGACCCGGGAAATGTCGAATCAATTTCTCGACCTTTCTACGCCAATATTTAACCTTTCCTTTCATACCAGATGAGGCCCCTCAATGAGTGATACGCAAGACGAGATCCTGACCGACTGCCCTGCTCCGGGTGTCCTGCGCATAACCCTGAACCGTCCGGACGCCGGCAATGCCTTCACGTTTGCGATGTACGAACGCCTTGCGGAGATATTCACCGAGACGGCGTACCTCCCTGATGTGCAAGCCGTAATTCTGACCGCGACCGGCCGCATGTTCAGCGTTGGGCACGATCTGCAAAACGGTGGCAGCTCTGCCCAAGTGCCAAGCGGCATCGGCGCTGCACATGCCTCGCGCCTGTCCGCACGCGCTATCAACCAGTTGCCTGCACTCATGCGCGCCCTGCCCCAGCCAATCATCGCCGCGGTCAATGGCACCGCTGCCGGCGCCGGATACGGCCTGGCCCTGAACGCCGACCTTACTATCGCAGCGCGTTCGGCCAAGTTCGTCAACGCCTTCCATAATGCGGGCACGGGCCACGAATTCGGCCTGTCGTATCTCCTTCCACGCGCGGTTGGGACGCAGCGCGCCATGGAACTGCTCCTCACGGGGCGGCACCTCCCCGCCGAGGAAGCCCGCGAGATCGGACTCATCCTGCGCGTCGTCGATGACGCGGCGCTGATGGACGAGGCATTGGCGCTGGCCGATGCGATCATGCTCAACGCACCGTTAGGCACGCAGATCACCAAGCAGAGCGTGTGGCTCAACCTAGGGGCGACCAGCCTCGAAGCCGCGATGGAGATGGAGACGCGAGGCCAGGCCGTTACGGCCGGAACCGCCGACCGGGTCGAAAAGCGCGCCGCCTTTTTCGAAAAGCGACGCCCGGAGTTCAAGAACCAATAGAAGGCGCGGCGCTGCCGGCAAAGGAAGGCAGCGCCGCCTGCGAGCACTCCCCTTCAGCAGCGCCGCTGGCGAAATCCTTTGGATCCTGCCCGTTCCCCGGCATTGGTGAAAGGCGGATAGTCGCGTGGCTAAAAGCCCAAGTCGAGAACCTCGCGATCAATTCCTCCGGACACGTTCATGGCTGCATGCGCCAGCTTGTCGCTGGGCACGCCCGCGATATAGCCATCGATCAGCCGTTGATAATTGCTGATCAGACCCTCGCTCTCTTTCGACAGGCGCATGAATTCGAAGCCGCCGGTGTGAAGGCCCCGCTGTTGGCGCGGCAGGTTCGCATAATCCTGTAGCGGGATTTCCGGCCACTGGGGATCGTCATGCGGCTTCGGCGTCGGCGCGACCGGGACGGGGCGCTTCTCATCCTTAGGATACCGCTTTAGCGACCAGAGTTCGAACAGGCATTCTTCAGGGCCCAGCGGACGTATCCGATAGGACGATGCGACGCCGTGGACAGGCAAGAGGAAGAAATGCGGGAAACAGAAATTGACGCCCGACGCCATGCCTGCCGCATCGATCTCATCCAGATTGCCGATCTCCATGCCGCGCTCTCGGTAATCGTCGGTCAGGGCCTGGTTGTACAGTTTCCGCCACGTCGTCATCGCGAGGTGCGGATTACGCGGCAGATCCACGTCGCGTAACCGCTCGGCAACGGCGATCTCTTCCTGCGAAACCATGCCAGCCATGCCCACATGAAGTTCGGTCATCTTCTCGATGTAGGTATCGATGAAATCGCTCGGTTCGATCTCGTCCGGCATGGCAGGGGACATGGTCAACCAGCGCGATCCTAAGCGTGCCTCCTCGGGAAGCTTGAGCCAAAGAGCCTCGCCTGGCCGGCTGGTCGCACCGGGCGGCAGGAGTTGCGGGTGCGTGCTGGCGACGTGATAGCCTTCCATGAAAGCCTCCATCGCGAGCTTCCAGTTCACTGGAAGATGGGCCGAATACCACCACTCCACCTTCAGTTCGTCGACTTTGTAAAGATCCATCTGGGGACCGAACTCGCCCAGCGATTCGAGTAGCGGCGGCGCATATTCATCCAGATTGATCCATGCACACCCACCCCAGGTGTCCGCCTTCACATGCCGGAGTGCAAGGTCGTCCTTGCACATGTTCTGCTCCGAAAACGCGTCGGGCTGAAAGACAAAGGTATTGTTCCCTTCCTTGTCCCAGCGCCAGCCATGAAACGGGCAAATGAAACCGCCCGCGGCCCGACCTGACTTGTTCACGAGTTCGACACCCCGGTGTCGGCAGTGGTTATGATAGGCTTTGATCGTGTCAGGCGCGGTTCGAACCACGATGATCGATTGGTCAAGATTGCGATAGACCGTGTAATCACCCACTTCAGGGATTTCTTCCAGTCGGCACGCCATCTGCCATACCCGAGGCCACAGGTTCCCGACTTCAAGATCGTAGAATTCTCGGTCGTAATACCGCTTGGCGGGGATGCGATCCACTTCGGTCACCGCGTGGGGGACCCTACCGAGGTCGACGTTATTCAATTCGGTTCCCACTCACCTCTCCCATATCTTCAATCAGCGTGACGGGTTGCCATGTGCCGGCGATAAAAGCCGGCTTGAGCATGGCAACAGTCGCAACAGTTAAGTGACCACTGTCTTAACGCACCTTGACCGGATCGCCAACAATTCTGTCGACAACGGGACCCGCCACGGGCGGCTAATTTTATTCAGGGGTCGGCGGCGAACGAGCCGGGAGCTATCGGTGGCGGCATAATTCTGGCACCGATCCATAACAGACCCGCGGCGGCCATTCCGCTGCCGACGTAGGTGACGGTCAATGCGACCGACAGGCCGTGATCTCCTGCAAAGTGCTGAGAAGTTGCCCCCACGATAAGCGGGCCGGTGCCGGCTCCAATCAAGTTGAACACCATCGTGAAAAGGGCGGCAACCCGCCCCCGGAACGGGGGCGGTGTGACGAGTGTCAGAGCGGTGCCCGCCGCCGCCGCGCAAACGGTGAAAAAGGAAGTCGAAACATAAAGCAGGACGAAAGTTGTCCCGCTGCCAGTCCAGGGCGCGATTCCCCCCAGTAGTGCGACAACAATGGCGCCAACGGCAAAATAGGAAAGCGGAGCGGCATGGTTACCTTGCTGGAGCTGGCGTTGAATCCAGTGCCCGGCTAACAGACTACCCGCCAATCCGCATACGACAACCCCCGCGCCCACCGCAGCACCGATACGGGCCGTGCTCCAACCAAAAGTCTGCTGGAGATAGACTGGCGCCCAGCCGCTGCCCCCGGCGCTGGCGGTATAGATCGCAGCATAGCCCAAAAAATGGACCGCGAGGAATCCCTTGTGTGACCCGACAAACGAAACGAAGCCGGCAGCTTCCTGACTATCCGGTCTGCGAACATCGCCGTCCGCGAAGCTTCGCGGTTCTGGCAATAACAGCGAAAGCAAGGTCAGCGGTATTCCCACTGCGCCAACGAGAACGAAGGTCGTCTGCCAAGGCTCGAAAGATACGCCGAAAAGCTCCACCGGGCCAAAAGCGGTCAACAGTTGAACCAGCACTCCGCCAAGAATGATCGAGAGGCCCGAACCTACCATGGCGCCAGTGGTAAACACCGCCATGGCCAACGCGAGCTGGGAACGCGGGGCAATATCTCCCAGCAGCGAATAGGCTGCCGGGATCAAAGCCGCCTCGCCAACTCCGACAGCGAAGCGGGCCAGCAGTAATTCGGGAAAGGTGCGAGCCAATCCGCAGGAGACGGTCGCCAGCGACCATAACAGCACGCCGCCGAAAATAACGAATTTGCGGGGAGCGCGGTCTGCGAGAAGCCCGAGTGGGACGCCGCAGACGACATAGAATACGGCAAAGGCATATCCCTGAAGGAGCCCGATCTGGGTTTCGCTGAGACCGAGATCGGCCCTCATCGGCGCGACCATCAAGGAAATCAGGTTCCTGTCCAGCAACGAAAGTGCATAGAGCGCCAGAAGAATGGCGACGGTACGCGTGAGGTCGGGCAGCCATCTCATTATCGACGGGGTTCACAAAGCAACGATTTGGGCCCCACGCGATCAGTAGCGATACGTTAGTCGTGCACCGTAGGTCGCGGGCCTCGCGAAATTGACATTGTCGGCCAGACCCGAAACCAGTAACGATGTGAAGTACTTGGAATCTGTCAGGTTTGTGCCGAACACTTCCAGTTCGAGCTGATCGCCCGGCAGTACAAAAGCCGCGCTTGCATTGATTACATCGTACGGCTTTTGGCGCGTTCGGTTCGAAACGTCGTAATATACCGTTCCGGAGAAGAAAGCGTTCCCCGAAAAACGGAGTTTGCTGTCGCCTATCGGCACTTCCAGCGTTGCACCAACGTTGCCGGACCATTCGGGCGTGCGAATCACCCGGTTGCCTGACGCATCGATCTTGAGACTGTCGTTTCCCCCGCCCGCGCGTGGAATGAAGGCCTGTGCACCGACGAATTTGCTGTACTTCGCATCGACATACGACAACCCGCCACTGATGCTGAAGCCCGAGAACGGCGTAATCGAAGCATTCAATTCGGCGCCGTTGATCCTGGCTGTCGCCGCATTCTGCAATACGGATTGGAGGCTGGTTGCGCCGAAGGCTTGGAACTGAAGATCCTTGTAGTCGTAGCGATAGGCGGCCGCACTGTATGAGAGGATTCCGGCGTCGCCCTTGATACCCATTTCGTAAGCATCGATTTTCTCGGGATTGACCGGCGGAATCGTGGGCGAAGGGGTGGACGTTCCGAATACCCCGGCCTTGTATCCTTTCGAATAGGTGAAGTAGACATTGGTACGCGGTGCGAGTTCATAGCGGATAGAGGCTCGCGGGGTGAGACTCCGGAATGTCTTTGCGGGGGGAGATACCGGCACCGCGCCATTGTTAGCGCCTACGTAGTCGATCCTGTCGATGCTATAGCGCAGCCCCCCGATAAGGGTGAGCCGATCAGTGACCGCGTAGTTAATCTCTCCGAACAGCGCGGCGGACTCGGTGTGGGTTTTGACGTCGTTGAGCAGTACCCGCGTCGAAGCGGCACCGGTGAAGGACTGGAGAATGAGCTTTTGCTTGTCGTCGAACAGGAATAACCCGCCGATCCAACTTAAAGGCCCGTCTCCAGCCGAGGCCAGATTGAATTCCTGGCTCCAGGTATCGGTCTTGTAATCAAGCCGGGAAAGAGAAAGTGGAATGTTGCTGACGTCCGAATCGGGCTGTTGCAGAGAAGTATAGTGGCGATAGGCGGTGAGCGAACTGACGGTAACACCCGATTTTGCCCATTCAAGCCGCATCGAACCGCCGCCGCCCTCGACGTTCAATACCGGCACGAGGTTGAGCGCCGCCGTGTTCGGCCGCGTCGCAAGAACCACGCCCGGTGACGAGGCGGTCGCAGTGTTCCCGGCAAGCGGTTGGCCGGCGAAAGTCGTATTGTCCTTGCTATCCGTGTAATCGGCCGAAAACAGGGCGGAAAAGTCGTCCGATATCTGGAAGAGCGCCTTGCCTCTGGTCGAGAAGATCTGCGTCTTTGCCAGCTTCGCATTGGTAATCAGGTCACGCCTAAATCCATCGTCGGTTCGGTAATTCGCGGCGAGGCTGACTGCCACCTTGTCGGACAACCCTCCGGACACGAATGCCTGCGCATTGACCTCATTGTAGCGGGCGTAGCTCAACTTGACCGTGGCAGTCGTATTGAAGCTCGGCTTGCGCGTCGCCACAGTAATGGCCCCGCCCGTCGCGTTGCGCCCGAACAAGGTTCCCTGGGGGCCCTTCAGCACCTCGATTGACTGGATATCGACTAGCTCGAGGAAATTGGAGAACTGCACCGGCTGATAGACACCGTCGACATAAATGGCGACGTTGGCAGCGTCGCCGGGGTTGGAGCCCGTCGACGTGACGCCGCGTATTGCCGGCTGAATGGTCGAGCCGTTGCCCTGAAAATTCAGGCCGGGTGTGATCTGGCCGAGACTGAGGCCATTCGATACGCCCGACTGTTCAATGGCTTTCCCGCTCAGTGCGGTTACGGAAATTGGCACGTCACGGAGCTTTTCCTCCCGGCGTTGCGCTGTGACCACGATCTCACCGCCCTGTGCATCGACCTCGGCATTTGCGCCCTGCGCGAGCGAGACCCCGGGCGATGAGATTGCAACAACTGCAAATCCAGCCGCGAATGCATATTTTGTCATCGTGAGACTCCCCCTCAATGCGCGCCCGTTCAGACGGAGCTGCAGATATGCAGGCGGGAATATAGATAGATTTGAAGCTCTGCAATTTGTATTTTGATTATATAATCAAAAATATCTGAATCGCGAGTCAGCTGCGGCGCGCACGGGTCCGCCGTGGGGGCCAATGATAAATCCATTACATTGAAGGACATTGCTCGACACAAGGACTGATCTCTGAATCTAGCGCTGGTGAGTAAGGCGGTCGACCGCTGCAGAGTCCTGCCGTTCCCAGAAAGTCTTCCACGTCGCGTAGGCATGCGAGCCAAGAAAATGTTTCGGATTTAGGTCCCGGTCTGGCCAATGCGCAAATGGTGGGCATGGCCGCTCATCGATATTGGTCGCATAGAAGAACGATGGGAGATGCTTGCGAAAATACCAGCGTCCGTCAACTCGCTCGTACTCATCGAAGTAGGTCATGATCATCACTACCCAGTTGTCGCCATCTTCGTGCTCCGCTCGGCAGTAAGTCGTGCCGGTCGCCAGATCTTCGTCGACAAAGTCGAAAACATGACCACAGATCTGGTGCTGGCTCCTGTAGAACCCCACAAGGACGGATTCATAGAAGGCGCGCAGACCCGCGCGACCCCGCCCCCATTTCCCGGCATCGACCCCCGGCACGAAGAGGTTGACCAATGTGTCGATGTCACGCGAATCGACGGCCAAGGCGTAACGCGAAGGCAGCATCTGGATGGCCTGAGTCGATTCGATTCGCTCCAGCCGGCGAACGATCGCTTCATCCATGGCCTCTCCTCTCTGGTCAGTGGCGTGAGCGTCACGGATCTCGCCGGCCGCATCTGCCACGGATTTTTGTTGGTATCCGCTTAACAAAACTTCGTAAAGGCTCGGCCTGGCGGCCACATGGTCCCGACGAGGGAAACGTGCAAAAACTCAGGGCCTCATGGACTTGCTGGTTAAATTTTGGGATGGACCCACGTTGGGGACGGTGCATCGTTTCCCCCAGCACGAGGATGTGGAATTGACCGTTAGCGACGGCGGAAAAAACTCGGGAAAGCGCAAAAGGCAAAAGGCCGTTGTCGGCCGGGCCTTGATCATCGCGGCGGCGCGGGAATTGTTCGCAGAGCGTGGCTATGCCCGCACCACGACCCGAGACATCGCTTCAAAGGCAAATTCGAGCGAAGTGCTGCTATTCCGCTATTTCCAAAGCAAGGCGAACCTTTTTCGCGAGGCCGTGGTCGACCCCTTTGACGATTTCCTCAAGACTTTCCTGGAAGCGCAGTCGGCCGCAACAGGCGACGAGCCGTTCGCTGGTTCGCAGGATTTCGTCGATCGACTTTTCAGCGCCTTCAGCGAACATCGCGAAGTCCTGTTCGCGCTGATAAGCACCCGCCTGTATGAAGCGGGGGGAGCCGGAAGAACAGGTCAACGCGGTCGGCTTCAAGGAATATTTCCGTGTCGCGGTTGAACGGATCGAAGACGAATTGAAGGTGATGGGCGTTACGCCGACGATTTCGCCTGAGATCAGCAGCCGGATTTCGTTCACCGCGGTGATGGCCACTGCACTTTTCCATAAATGGATCTTTGCGGACACGAACATCAAAGCGAATGAGGTGATTACCGCGCTGACCGAATTTATCATCGCTGGCATGGCCGGCATAGGCGAGCGACGTCGCGAGGAAGCCGCTCGGGATTCAGCCGTACCCGCTACCAGGAAGTCAACTGCCGTATAAGGTTCTGCGCCGCAGGCGACCGCCCCCAGGGGAGCCTGCCAGCGGACTACTTGCTCCCCTCGACCAGAGCCTTGGCCATCTCTCGAAGCTCATTCTTCAGGATTTTGCCCTGGGGCGAAACGGGCAGACTTTCGACCGAGACGACCCGCTCCGGAATCTTCTGCTTGGCGAGCCCATATTCGACAAGGTGACGAAACACTTCCTGCAGATCGAATTGATAGCCCGGTTTAGCCACGACAAAAGCACAAACCGCTTCACCGGTCTTCTCGCTGGGCATGCCCACTACCGCGACATTGCTTATGCCGGGATGAGTGAACAATGCATCCTCGATTTCCTTCGGACTTAAATTCTCTCCGTTCCGGATGATGAGGTCCTTCTTGCGCCCGGTAATGAGGAGATACTTACCGTCCACCACCCGGCCAAGGTCGCCGGTGCGGAAGAAGCCTTCGTCATCGAACGCCTCCTCGTTGTCCTCGAGCCGCAGGTAGCCCAGCATCATATTTGCCCCGCGCAACAGAATCTCCCCTTCCTGATCCTGGGGCATGGCGGCGCCGGTCACGGCGTGCACGACTTTGACTTCGGTATGTTTGATGAGGCCGTCGGTGTTGGCCCCATATTCGATGTCGTCCCGGCTGCGGATGCCGCAGGTGGCGGTCGGTACCTCGGTACAGCCATAAACGCGATAGGCCACGACGTTGGGGAACCATTCGTGCGCTTGATAGATCAATTCCGGCGGCACGGTCGCGCCGCCGCAACCGGCCTTGGTGAGACTGGGCAACTGGGTGCCGGCAGCCTTCGCTGCCTCCAAAAGACCCTTGAGGAACGGCGTCGCCCCACCACAGCTGTTCGCCTGATATTGTTCGACCAGCGTGACCGCCTCTGCGGGGTTCCATGAATCCATCAGAACCACAGTGGCGCCGCCGATAACCGGAGTGAGGTTGGCAACCACGATCCCCGCGATATGGGAAATGGGCGTTGCGACCAAGTTCACTTCGTGATCGCTGGTAGCAAGTTCGATGACGTGCGCCTCGCCCTGGACCATGAAGCTGTTGTGGCTGTGAACGACGCATTTGGGTCGGCCGGTGGTGCCGGAGGTGTGCATGACGACGTAAATTGAATCCGGATCGACCTGCGGCAGTGGGTCGTCGGCCACGCCAGAGGCCAGGAGCTCCGAATAGCTCTGCGCCGATGGCCGGCTTCCCCGCAACACAACGATATCGACAGGCCGATCGAGAGTTTCGTTCACCTTCTCGAACATCTGCGCATAGTCGTGTCCACGGAACTGTTCCGGCACGAAAACCATTCGTGTCCCGACATCTTCCATCATGAAACGAACTTCGCGTTCGCGGTAGATCGGAACCAGCGGGTTCACGATCAGGCCTGCCAACGCTGCGGCGACATTGATGACCGAGCCCTCGTACCAGTTGGGTATCTGGTATGAAAGCACGTCACCGGGCTGCAAGCCGCGGCGGCGCAGGGCGCTCGCCAGCAACACGGCTTCGTCGTACAGGGCGGCGGCACTGTATTCCCGGCCCTGTTCCACGAGCAGCACCCGGTCGGGCTCCGCAACCGCGAGGTCGCGCATCAGGATGGCCAGGGTGGTGTCCAGCCAGGCACCCGACTTGCGCCATCGAGCCGCAAGATCGCCATCCCAGCGGACGCGAAAGCCGCCGGGCATCTCGCGCACTCCGACTGGTGTGCGGGAATGAGTCGTTCCATCTGGTTGTGCCATGTCGGTTCCGGGTCTTATGATTGCTGGGTGAAGAAGGCTTACGCTCAGTAGGGAAATACCTGTTCGGGCCGGTCGACAACGAGCGGTCGATCATAGGAACTGTCTTCCCCGCTCCGCGCGGATAATCCGGAAGACGCGAGCGCCGCCAGATAGGCGGGATCGGAAGGAACATCATTGAGCGTTCCCATCCATTCGATCAGGCATTTGCGTGCCGCGATGGCCCAGCGACCATCCCGCTTCTCGAAGCGGTCGAGGTAACGCCCGCCGGACAAGGTCACTTCGGGACCCTCGCGATTGACGCCTGCAAATAGGTAGTATGTTTCGCAATGCGCCACATCGCCATCGAATTCGCAGCTATGGTTAAGGATGTAATGGTGATGGCGCGTCTGGTATTTCGCGTGAAAGTCATAAGCCCAGTCTGCGAACTTTTCCGCCGGGCCGCAGAAGACAGCGTGGTCATCCCAGGCATCTTCATGATAGACAGATCGCAGTATTTCGCGATCCCTCCGGTCGATACCGCGCGAATAGCGCTGGAGGCAATCGCTGATGGCCTGACGGTCGATCAGCGTCTGGACCTCGGCTGGCAGGCTTTCACTGTTCATGACGTCGTCTCCTCGTTTATTTGGCCGGACCTTCCTGTGCGCAGTTCAGGCTGCGTTCGAGCGTGTCGCATGGAGTGCCGCGACATATCCAAATACGAAGCTCGCAGCGATGCTCGCGCCGGCAGCCGGATAACAACGTCCCATAACCGACGCCGTGCTGTTGCCCGTCGCATAAAGGCCCTGGATCACCGACCCATCCTCCCGGACAACCCGCGCGTTCTCATCGGTCAGGATACCGCCGAACGTCCCGACATCGCCGGGAACAAGTTCGACGGAATAAAACGGCGCCTTTTCGATCGTGCCCAGGGTTGGGCTGGGCTTGTGCGTGAAGTCAGCCCAGACAGTATCGTAGACGCGGTCCCCGCGACGAAAATCTGCGTCGCGGCCCGAGCGCGCGAAGCCGTTGAATCGCTCGACCGTCGATGAGAGGCCAACCGGATCGATTCCCCGCTGCCCTGCGAGTTCCGCAAGGCTGCCCGCCTTTTTCATGTAACCGGTCTCGATCCATTGAGCGGGAGTTTTTCCCGGTGGAGTCGTTCCCCAAGGGTAACTGTTACGATGCTGGCTATCGAGGATGATGTAGGCGGGAACAGCTTCGGCTGCGTACATAGCCTGACCGAATTCCATGTAGGAACATGCCTCGTCGGCGAACCGCTTGCCATTTTTGTCAACGACAATCAGGTGGGGCTTTGCCAGCTCGGGCACGCTCATGCTCGGCACGGCGCTGCCCGGTGGGAGGGAACTTGGTATCCAGATAGTCTGGTCGAGCAAGTCTGTCGCAGCGCCATGCGCCATCGCTATGCGAATGAGATCCCCGGTGTCGCCCGGATTGGCATTGGTCCATTCCGTGGTGGAGGGGTGTGGCTGGTACCGGTCGCGCATCTCGGCATTGTGCGAGAACCCGCCCGCAGCGATCACGACGCCATCGCGCGCTTGGATACGCTGCTCAGTGCCTGCGATCGTCGCGATCACCCCTGCCACCCGTTCGCCCTCGAACGCAAGATCGATAACCGGAGCACAGGTCCGGAGCTCCACGCCCTGCTCCAAGGCCGCTTTCAGGACCCGGCCGCCGAGGGATCCCCCGGACGTGACCCACTGCTTTCCCGTGACCCGCATGACACCTAGTCGCCAGGCCAGCTTGATAACCGTCAGCAGGCCTTTTAGCGACTTCTTAGCCAGCGTCAGAAGTACCCCTTCCATTGCCGTAACCGGCAGGGTGATGGGACCACGGCGCAGCTTCGCGTTAAACTCGCCCAACTCTCGGGCATCGAACATCGGACAGATCAGTGAACGGCTTCGCGGGCATCCGCCCGGCCGTTCATCGTAGTAGTCGGCCCAGCCCTCGGCGCGCTCGAAAGCGATGCCCTGCTGCATCATCATCGACACCATGTCCGGTCCTGCCCGCAGGAAGGCCTCCTTGCGTGCCGGCGATGTCGACGGTCCAGCTTCCCCAACGGTCGCATCCATGTAAGCGCGTCCTGCCTCGTGACTGTCCTCAACTCCATCTACCGCTTGCAGCGGATGGTTGGGGATCCACAGGACACCGCCCGACATCGAGGTCGACCCGCCCACGAGCTCGGTTTTTTCCAGCAGCAGGACCGATTTTCCCTGGCTTCTTGCTGCCAAGCCGGCGGCCAATGCGCCGCCGCCGCTACCCACGACGACCAGATCCCAGCTCTCGTTCCAAGTCATCCCGACATCCCGATCCTGAGCCGCGCGACGCAAGCCGCGACCATGTGCGCTCACCGCATTTGTTTAGCACTCACTAAACCAAGAATTGGCCGGGTCAATGTCTCGTTCAACCGTTTTCCTTGATCAACATCGGCTCCCTGACGTCGCCAGAGGCGCGACGGGCGACTTCGCCCACGATCGTCATGAGTTCTTGCTTGCGTGCGACGAGACGCGACAAAGGCAACGCGACACTCAAGGCCGCGATAACATCTCCGTTCGGGCCAAATACCGGCGCGGCGATTGCCCCCCCGTCACCATAGATCTCGCCGAGACTGACCCACAGGCGGGTGTCGCGCACTTCGTCGAGCTGCTGCCTGAAGATATCCTTGTCCACGGTTGTCGCCGGGGTGAACGGTCGCATGTCGAGCGCTTCGAGGTAATCTTCCTGGTATTCGCGAGGCTGGAAGGCCAACAAGACCCGCCCCGAGGCGGTTGCATACAGCGGCCCGCCAGAACCCAGGCTGTAAACATAACGGATGCGCTGAGATCCTTCGATTGCGTCGACGTGCATGAACCGGTGTTCGGTTCGGTCGATTACGCTGAGCATCGCAGTCTCCTGCGAACGGTCGGCCAGTTCCCGTAAATAGCTGCGCATCGAGCGAAGCAACGACCAGCCGCTCGAAATGTGGGTAGCCAGCCGGAAGGCCTTGGGCCCTAACTGGTAGGAGAGCCCGTCGAGCGTAAGGAAACCATCGGCTTCGAGAGCGCGAAGGGTGTTGTGAACTGTGCTCTTAGCCTCGTTCAGCTGTTGGCCTATCTCACTCAGGGTAAGCCCGTCCGGCTCGCCGGACAGTACCTCGAAGAGACGGAGCACCCTCGCAATCGCTCGCGGGCCGGCACTTACATCAGGCTTACCTTGCTCATTCATAACCGTTCACCCTGCACAATCGGGCGGAATGTCCGCGATCTGCGAAAAGTTTGACACGCCATCAACCACCCATATAAGAAATCCGAACGCTGTTCCATTTTTTAAGGGTGCCCGTGCAAACCACGCTCGATCCATCTGGACAGTCTCCCAATCGGTCGCAAGTTCAATCCGATCCCGAGCGACGGACTGGCCCCCGCTCTGCATCGGAATACCAGCTGGCACCGTATGGCGGAGCGAGGCCGCCTGCCCCGGAATGGGCACGAAAGGCATGGAACAACAAACCCGATCGATCCATGGTTCAGATCGAAGGGGCGAACATCGAGGTTCTCGCCTGGGGAGAACGACACCTTCCGGGAATCCTTCTGCTCCATGGCAGCAGAGCAGGTGCAGACTGGTGGAGCACCATCGCGCCGCGATTGATGGACGACTACCGAGTGATTGCGCTCTCCAGTTCCGGAATGGGCGGTTCCGATTGGCGTCCGAGTTACAGCATCACCCAGTTCGCTCGCGAGCTTATCGCCGTTGCGCAGTTGCAAGGCCTTTACGAGCGGGGCGGAAAGCCCATCGTGGTCGCTCATTCTTTCGGGGGTTACGTGGCGCTGCGCGCCTGTACGCTAGACCCGGAGCGAATTGGCGGAGTCGTGCTAATCGATTGCCTGCTGCATGACCTGAAAGCGGCGGAGCAGCCATGGCGAGCGCAGCAACCCGAGCCGCGCCGAACCTACGCGACCATCGCCGATGCGCTGGCCCGTTTCCGGTTGATCCCTTCTCGCCTGACCGATTGTCATTGGGCGCTTGACGATATCGCCCGCCGGTCACTGCGACATGACCCACTGACCGGAGAGTGGAGCTGGCATTTCGATAACGCCTTGTTCGCCAAAATTGCAGCGGAGGATATGTCGGACTTCGACAGCATTCGCCAACCTGTGGCGATCGTTCGCGGTGAGTTCTCAGAGCTTTATGACGGCGCGGTGCGCGCCCGTGTCGAGCAGTTGTTCGGCACGTCGATACCCGACATCGTAGTACCCGAGGCGGGCCATCACATCATGATCGACCAGCCGCTAGCACTGGTGGCGACCTTGAGAACCCTGGTCGGCACATGGTCCGCCTGTTCCCGTCCGGATCGCCGGTCGCGATTGGGTTGCGGCTAGCCGTCCTCACGAATGAGACCGGTATTACTACAAGAAAAGGATGCCCTGCAGATGAGTGAAACAGACACCCCCCTGTTCGCGCACGGCCTCCGGGCCATCGATTGCATGATCGATGCCAAGTGGCGGGGCGGCCTTCATACGTCGGCGATCCCCGCGGCCTATAGGGACAAGGACAGTAGTAACTATGTCCATCCCGCCGAGTACCTGTTCCAGGGTTCGCCCGAGCGTATCAAAGAAGGCGAAACGCCAGATTCGCTGGCGGAGACTTTGGAGCGGCACGGTATCGACAAGGCAATGCTGTCGATCGACCCTAAAGACCCGGCCAAAGTTCTTGATTGCCTCGAACGCTATCCGACACGTTTCTGGGCGAAGTTGCCGATCGATCCGCGTGAAGGCATGGAAGCGCTCCGCAAGATGGAATACTACGCTCGGACCTATCCATTGGTGCGTGCGATCGCGCTGACGCCGATGTTTTATCAGCTCCCTCCGAATGACAAAGTCTACTACCCCGTATACGCAAAGGCGATAGAACTGGGCCTGCCCGTTACCGTGAATGTTGGAATTCCAGGCCCACGCGTTCCCGGTGAATGTCAGAACCCGTTATACCTCGATGAAGTAATGTACTTCTTTCCCGAACTGACGGTGGTCATGGCGCATGGCGGGGAGCCGTGGGAAGACACCTGCGTCAAGCTTATGCTGAAATGGCCAAATCTTTACTACTACACCTCGGCCTTCGCGCCGAAGCACTACCCCAAAGCGGTAATCGACTACGCTAACACCCGCGGCGCGGACAAGGTGTTCTATGCCGGTTACTACCCGGCCATCTCACTGGATCGATTGCAGAATGAAATGGCCAACGTGCCGCTGCGTCCCCATGTGTGGCCTAAATTCCTACGCGAGAATGCCATCAAGGTGTTCAAACTCGGCGAAATTTGAAAGACGAGCCGGCTAATGGGCTCTAGGCCGATGAGGTAAGATTACCCCTCCGGCTATGCGACTGCGTTCGGGAGGCGTGGCTGTGCAGAACCGGGCATGCCCTACCCGGGTCTCGGTCAGATCTGCGTGGCCGGAATTTCTACGGAGGTCCCGTCCAACTCCGGCGTAACCATTACCTGACAGCTCAACCTGCTGCTCGGGCGGATATCCAGCGCGCATTCAAGCATGTCACGTTCATCGTCGCTGGGCGGCGCGACGGCTGCAAAAGCGCTCTCGCTCAAGTAGCAGTGACACGTCGCGCAGGTGCACATGCCGCCGCAGTCAGCCATGATCCCGGGCACGCCATGGTCGAGCGCGGCGCGCATGAGAGACTGGCCCACCTCGACGTCGACCTCATGCTTTGTTCCATCATTTTCGACAAAAGTTATTTTCACTGTCAATCTTCCCTGGTCAGTTCACTGATTTCATCTGACCGCCATCCACCCGAATGTTCGCGCCAGTGATGAAGTTCGAGTGCATGCTCGCAAGCATGCAGATCGCGAAGCCGAGATCTTCCGGTTTGCCCATTGGAACCGTGCCAGCCGCGCCATCGGCCTGATATGACGTCCACGAGGCGTTTGATCCCCGGCCTGCGAAGGCCCGCTCAACGGCCGGAGTCAATATGCGCCCCGGTGTTACAGTGTTGGCCGTGACACCAGTGCCGGCCAAGGACCTTGCAAGGCTGACGCTCATATTGGTTATGGCTGCCTTGGCGGCGGCATAATCCGGCAACACAGCTATGGGCTGGGTCGCGCTGGCGCTGCCGACCTGTATCAGCCTTCCCCACGCACGTTCCCGCATCCCGGGCAGATACCGGCGTATCAATCGAGCGGCGGCGACCACGTTCTTCTGGTAGGTGCCGAGCCAGGTCGTCTCGTCGACATCCTCCCAGGCCACGGGCGGCCCCGCCCCGCCCCCAACATTGTTGACGAGTATGTCGACGCCGTCCCACAGCGCTGCGACACCTTCGATGACGGAATTGGCTCCAACGTCGCTGGCAAGGTCCCCGATCACGACATGGGCGAGGCCTCCGGCCCGCTCTATATCCTCGGCAACACTCGCTGCTTTCTGCGCGTCCCGACCGTGAACGACGACCTCACAGCCTTCCGCTGCAAGCATTCGTGCTGATGCCGCGCCGATGCCGGAACTGCTGCCCGTGACCAAGGCTCGCTTACCCGCCAATCCCAGATCCATAGCACCACTCCCGATTGCACGATTTGCGTCAGCCGTCCCCCGCATTGGGCCGCCGGGTACGGAGGCTGTTGGCAGTGCCGAGCATAGGAACCGGCCCGGAACTTGAGTAGTCCGCAGACCCGCGCTGCTGAACCATCGGCCGCGGGCCGGGTAGCCGCAGATCAATCCTGAGCACCGACGAATGGCGCGAGTGGCATAAGCCGGATCGCCGACGCCGAGGCGGGCGGCACCCTGATTTGGGCCCACTCCGCGCACTGGCTGATTGACGCTCACGCCTTGCGCCCGGCTGGTCAGGCCGGCTGCTTCTGGCTCTTCCAGAACCCTGCGCCGGCCGCGCCTTCAAGCGGCAGCTCGACGACCTCAGAAATCCGCAGCAACATCATGTAGTTGCCGATCACGAAAATCGTTTCGACGATCTGCCGTGGATCGTAGAAAGCCGCCACGGCCTTGAAGATCAAGTCGTCGACCCGCACCGATCTGACGACCTGCCGGGTGAAGGCAAGCAAGGCCTGCTCCCGGTCGGTGAACATCTGGTCGCTGTAACGCTCGTTCGCAATGGCATCGACCATCGCCTTGGGAATGCCCATGAATTCGGCGACCTCGCGGTGCTGGACGATTTCCCATTCTCCCCGCTCGAGATGAAGCACCGCCAACGCGACGACTTCCCGCTCGCGCGGAGGAAGGGTGATTGAAGTCGCCATGGCCATATTCATGGCCTTGAGGTGGGGAGCCATGGTCTCGGCGAGCGCCATTAGCCTGGCCATGTTGGTCTGGGTGTGAGGACTGGCAAAGTATTCTGCGGCCTGCTCGGGGAGCATGTCTTTGGGTTCGCGAAGGGGTATCCTGGCAGTCGCGTTTATCGATTTGTCTTCCAACATGCTCACTCTACCTTGTGTTGGCACTCATTGCATTTCAGGACAGGTGCCGTTTGAGGCAGGCTTGTCAGGAACCTGGGATGCGTCTCAGTGCGGCGGCCGCACGACTGTCGCCAGGTCATCGTCATGCGCAATGATCACCGGCGATCCTGGCTTGTAATAGTCAACGATCTGTTCACCCGACAGCTTCTCTCCCATGTGGTTGCGCACATAGGTGTCAGGCTCAATCCGCAGCGGGGTGACGCCGGAGCCATCGCGAACTTCGACCCGGTCCGGCGCGATCGACTCGACTTCGCCGACGATCGGGCACTTGTCACGCTTTGCCATTACGCGATGATCGAGTGACAGGCGGAAGCGGTCGGAGACGTTGGACAACCCGGTATGGGGGGTCCACAAGTTCATCAACAGCACGTCTCCTGCCTGGTAGGTCGTGCGGCGCCAGCAATCCGCAGGAAACTTCTCGACCGGAATCATCGAGTTCGAGCCGTCGTCATCTTGCGGATGGAAATTGTTCTTGTCCGCAGCAAGACCCTCGGCACACATCAGTCCGCCGATATCCTCGTCGATCTCGGCCAGCGGAATCCAGCAAATGCGAAAGGGAATGCCCGGACTGTAGGGACCGTCCTGATGAATTCCGTCGAGGCGGCTTCGGGCCGGATCCTGTGACGGCGGGGTGGCACGGTATTCCACGGCCGGGACCCAGAACGGCTCATCCCCGAAAAGCCGCGTGAAGAAGTCGTTGATCGGCTTCTCGGCGACAAAGGCACGCCACGGTTGCCGGACGACCAGCGGTTCCATGCGGAAGGGGTAGTTGGCGAGGCTCGCGCCGTTGTAGCGTACGCTGCGGTCCGTAGGCGCGGTGCCGACTGGATCGATCACGCCCTGGAGCTCGAGCTCTTCGACGAAGGTGGCGCGGAGCCGACCGACGGCATCCTTGTCGAGGACGTCGCGGAAGAACCAATAGCCATCTTGCTCCCACGCCTCGTCCAAGGCAGCAAGATTGCCGATCAGGTGATTGTGGGTTTTCAGCTCCCGGGCCGAAGGTGCAGCCTTGGGGCTGACAATCCGTTCTACGTCCGCCACTTCAGCCATATCAACCTCTCACAGTGATTCTTTTGAATTCCACGCTGAATTCAACACTTGCCGGCCGATGGAGCAAGGGGCATTCTTCTCGCCACCAGTGGGTGAATTTCACGAGGCTCATGTCGACAATTGCCATAGTAGCGTCTCCGGGCACGTATCTTGCGAGCCTTGGTGCCATGCTTGACGCGCATGCCAGGATGGGTGAGGCCTTTGTGGCGAACCCCGCACTTGGCAACTACGCCAGCATGCACACCAGTTTGCGCCTGACGTGCCCGCTCCCCGGTCCCCTCACCCTGTCGGGAGGCCGCCGAATGGGTCCAGACTGCCCGCTGTCCCAACTCGACGATGTTCGGCTGATTTACTTGCCATCCTTCCAGATCGTAGATCCGGACATGATCATCGACAATTTGCGCGGCATGGAAGCGTTCCATGCCTGGCTCAGGGCGCGAGGCGAAGACGGAGTGCTCATCGGCGCCTGCGGAGCCAGCGTATTTCATCTTGCGGTTGCCGGGCTCCTCGCGGACCGCCATGTCACGCTCCATCCCCGGCTGGTTACGACTTTCCGGAAACTTTTCCCGGCCGTGCCGGTCGATCATATCGATACGATGAGTGTTTCGGGCAGGATCATGACTTGTGGGCCGGATTCGGACAACCCGGCGCTGGTCTTGCGCCTGCTTGGCGAGGCCTTCTCGATCGCGGTCGCCCAGAGCCTGGCGCTTCGCGAGCCTTCTGGGAGACCAGGCCAACAGTCCGAATATGCGCTCGATCCGGTGGTGCTGCGCGCCCAGTTATGGATCCGCGAACGGTTTACCCGTACCTTCCGGATTGCCGATCTGGCAATGGAGCTCGGCGTCAGTCATCAAGCGTTGATACGCCGCTTCCGTGCCGCCGGCGCGGATACCCCGCGCGCCTTTGCCCAGCAGGTGCGGGTCGATTCCGCCGCCAGCATGCTGCTTGAGACGAACCGCTCGATTACGGAGATCGCCCAGTTGGTAGGCTATGCCGATGTGGCATCGTTTCGCCAGGTATTTATGGCTAAATTCGGCATGAACCCTTCAGCTTACCGCGCCAGCCGCCGAACCGGAGCCGCCCTCGGCACCGCGCGCTCCCGTACGGATCAAAGCTTTCCCATCGTGCCGTGATCAACCATCGCCCAGGCAAAACGGGTGGATATTATTCCGTTGAAATCCTCGGGCTGAAAAGTAGTCGAATTGGTTAGCCAGGCGACGAAGCCGTAGGCAAGGCAGATCAGGTAATCCTCCCATGCTTCGTCCCAACTGGGGGCTGGCCCTCCGGCCTTGGCCAGCTCGTCGAGATAGCCTCGCAGCAGATCGCGCTCGCTGTTCCGGCGCGTCTCCGTCGATAGCGCCGAAACCATGTAGTAGGTTACGTCGTAGGCCCAGCCACTACGCCGGACACATTGCCAATCAAGCAATCCCGGTTGACCGCCCGCGGTGACGTAGCTGTTCCCAACGTGCGCATCTCCATGGATCATGCACAGCTGGCGCGGCTTCCTCGCCCAGTCGCTGACCTTCTGGATCGCGGCATGAAGTGCGGAAGGATTGAACATCTCGGGCGGATATTCTTTGGCGCGCGGCAAGGCGAGGTATTGTTCCAGGGTTGCCGGGGCTGCCATGTAGGTCAGGTAGCTGTCCGGCTCGCCGAAGTCCGCAAAGTTCGGCTGGATCCAGGGACGCGCCTCCAACCAGCCCGGCGCGGCCGTCGCCGCATGGGTCTTCGCGAGCATCGACAACATCGCGCTGACTTCATCGACCGAGACGTCCGACCTCGGGGTATTGAGCGTGGCGGTCGGCCCAAGGTCCTCGATCAGGACGACCCCTGACCCCGCGCGTTCATCGAAGATAGCCCCGTGATAGCGCGGGGCCGTGACCGGTAAAATTGGTAGCAATTCTTGATAGACCCTCGGCTCGAGCGCATAGATGCCGTCGCTCGCAAGCATTGAACTGTGCGGCTCGTAACCGGCTTTCATCCACACCACCGGCGGAGCTCCACCCGCTTGTTTGTAAGTGAGGACGAGCCGGGCCTTGGTCGCGGTGCCGTGGATCTCGCCTTCGATGGCTATGTCGGTAAGTTCGGCATCTGGATGAACTTGACGGAGGAGACCGCCGATGAACGCGGCGTCGATCTCGTCGAGACTGCTCGGTATCTGAATTGAAGTCATGTTCGCCCCTCGGGTATCTGTTTGCGATCTGACACTCGGGTCATCCGCGCATCAATTGCAGCACCATCTTGCTTCCACCGCCCCCGGCGTCGCCGCACGCCGTGACTGCGATCCGCAGTTCGCCCGGGCCATGAACCGGCACGTTACGATCTATCTTTGCTAACACTTCTGGCCCGCCGTAGGCGGTAGTCGCAACAGCTTTCATCTTCATGCTCAGGGTTCGAGTTCGACAAACTATCCAATCGTCCGCACCGGCTCGCTGCCATCCCAGCCCTGGCTGGCAGCATATGCCAGATCGTGGACTCCGCGGGCGGCGGGCAACAGGGCCTCCGCCAGCTCCAACAAGGGTGCGTCTGGTCGTCCTGTCTCGAAATAACAAAACCGTGCAATACCGCTCGCCGATTCCTGCACCATCGCCATGCCAAGTGCCAGCGCCCGCGCGCGGGCCGCGTCGTATGCTGCCAGATCGTCAAACCACGGGGACACATGCTGCATTCCCTCGCGGCCCGAGGAAAGAAATTCACGGTAAGAACTTGGGGCATCGTTATGCTGCTGGATCAACTCGATTTGCAGGTCGCCTGAAAAGGCAAAACAGAGCGTGACGACCGGAGGCAGGGATAGCCGCCCGCGATAGCGAAAATCGAGGAATTCGTACTCCCGCAAAACAAAAAAGGGGCCGACACCCATCACCCCGGTCCAGTAATTCATGGCGGCGTCGGCATCCCGCACGACATGTCCGACCTGCCGGATGGGTCCAAAGTTGATGCTCATTCGCTTCGCCCGCTCATCCGACCAAATAGCCGCCGTCGACCGCCATGGTGTGCCCCGTCATGTAGCTTGACGCAGGTGAAACCAGGAACAGAATCGCGCTGGCCAGCTGGATCGGCTGGGCGGTTCCCAGCAGCAACCGCCCCGGCATCATGATAGGCCCCTTCGGAACAAAGCCGGTGTCGTCGTTCTGCATTCCGCGCGCCCCCTCCGTATCGACCCCGCCGGGCATAACGGCGTTGACGCGAATGCCATCGGCGGCAAATTCCGCTGCCGTGCTCTGGGTCAGCCCGATCACGGCGCACTTCGATGCGTCGTAGTGCACGTTCCAATAGATCGTGGGATGGGCGGCCCCGACAGTCGAAATGTTCACGATGGCGCCGCCACGGGCCTTCCCCTGACGCTGCATGACCTTTATCGCCTCGCGCGTGCAAAGAAACGAGCCGCGTGCATTGACGGCATGCATGATGTCCCAGTCGGCGACACTCATCGACATGAAATCGGCCTTCTTGCGATAGGCTGCGTTGTTCACGAGGATGTCGATGCCGCCAAAGTTCTCGACTGCCTGTGCTGTCATGGCCTGGACCTGGCCCTCGTCGGCAACATCGGCCTCGGCCGAGACAGCGTACCCACCTGCCGAAACGATGCTGGCGGCCACGATTTCTGCAGCGGCGAGGTTAATGTCGGACACGACGACCTTCGCGCCCGCGCTCGCCAGTAACTGGCATGTCGCCTTGCCGATTCCAGAGCCGCCGCCAGTCACGATCGCGACTTTATCGGGAACGGCGAACAGGCTGCGAAGTGTCGAATCCGATATAGGCATAACCGTCTTCTCCGCTAATGCGCGTCAGGCGACCTGGAAGCCGCCGTCCACGGCGAGCAGTTGCCCGCTGATGAAACTTCCACCCGGCCCTGCAAGCAGAAGCGCGGCTGCGATCAGGTCTTCCGACTTGCCATAGCCGCCGATGTGCCGTTCCGGATCCGCGCCAGGCCCAGTCCGCTTTTCGCTGGTGTCGATGATTTCGGTGATGATCGCCCCGGAAAGGATGGCGTTGGCATTGATTTTGTCGGCAGCCAGATCGAGTGCACAGTTGCGCGTGAACGCGTTGAGGCCTGCTCGAGAAGAAGAATATGCTCCGTTGCCATTCAGCACGGGGTGCATGCTGCCAATAGTCGTCACATTGATAATGCGCCCCCCCGCCAGCGAGGCGCATCAGCGGCACGGCTGCTTTGGTGGTGAGAAACGCGCTCTTGAGGTTGGTTGCCTGGACCCGATCCCATTCGTCCGGCTCGATCTCCAGCAGGTCACGGTTGTGATTGTCGACTACAGCATTGACCAGGACATCCAGCTTGCCGTGCTCTCGTGCCACTCGCTCAAACAATGCTTCCACGGCGGAAGCATCGCGCACATCGGCGACTACGCTTGCACTATTCCCTGCGGTGGTGGCGGCGTTGTTGAGCCGCTCGGCATGAACTTCATCATCGACAAACAAGACAGTCGCGCCGGCCGCCTGCAGTCCGGTCCCTATCGCACGGCCATGCCCGACCGCCGCGCCCGTGACCAAGGCCACCTTGCCGTCGAGAGCAAACAGCTCATGAAGGAATCGACCGGGTTCCACTGATCTAGGCATAAACTCTCCCCATTGCGCCGGTACGCTTCCGGTCATTTTCACGGCACGTTGTCGCAACTCCGCTGCGTCTGATCAGTCAGACAGTCGTATTCGGAACAATTCCAAAATCGGAGCGAGTATCGCTGGAAAGAAGGCGAAGGCGCCGATCCACGTCACGGCCGGTCCTGCCAGCGAGTGGCGGGCGCCAGATAGACGATCATATGTGCGATCTTGCCGTCCGCGTTCACCATCATCCGATCGATCGCGCTGAGTGTGTAATTGCCGTCTGCGGAATTGGACCACCGCCCTTTGTCATCCTGATGCATACGGGTCTCAAGCTCCATCACACAGACGCGGTGGGTGCGGTCTTCAGTAAAGCGGGCGGCGCGGACAGTTGGCGTGCTGGCGCCGAGAAAGGCAGAATAAAAGGCCTTGATCGGTGCTCTTCCCCGCAAAATACGGCCCTGTGGATTGTAGAACACGGCGTCGCCGGCGAACAGATTTCCCACTTCCTGGTACTTGCCCTGCTGGATTATCTGCACATATTGCGCAGCCACCTCACAGGCGGGACCAGCGTCCGCCGCGAAAGCAGATGAAGCCGGACTCAGCGCCAGGATCAGAGCCACAATCAACCATTTCATGACACTTCCTTGCTCACCGTTCGGCACAAAATTTGCAGTCAGAGTATCGTCGGCATAGACTGCGTTAACCTGTCAACGCGAAGGCGCGACGCTACTTAAAAACGACCTCCAAGCGGACTAACTTGTGTACACGGTCGCCTTGCAGATATGCTCGCCCTCCTTGAGAGGCGCGCTCGAGCCGGCAACCCTGCCTTAAAACACCCCCGACTCCAAAAGCGCAAATTTTTGATCCATCATTCAAATATGCTTTGGAGACCGGCGTCAACGAAAATAGAGAGCGCGGCGTCGATTCACCTCTCCGGACGACGAGCGGATTAATGGCACGCGAGAATTAGGACGCGGAAGTCGGGCCCGAACGACCGAAATTAAACGCGCGAGGCCGTGGGAAGCGCTCGACAGGCCCGTAGAGCAGGTTCATCCTTCGGGTGATGTGATCGAAGCCTGCCATCTGGCCTTCGCGGCGATGACACCGTCCATCTCAGCGATCCCGCTTAAGGGAACGTCGTATTCCGCCAAATCGTCAATCGTCGCGAGATGTCCCGCGATGTCCTCGGGGGATGGCGGTGTCGAACCTGGATGGTACCACCCCCCTGCTAGCCCCAACGAACAGGCGGCTGTATCGCCCTCCAAGTGCTGAATACATATGCTGCGAAAACGTGCAGGCAGAACTCGCGAGATAGGCGACGAGAGCCGCAACGAATGAAGGGTCGTTGCCCTCGGCAAACTGGCGTGAACGCTCCGTTGCTGCGGCGATAAACTCGCCATCGGACCGGACGTCTCCGGGCTGACCGCCTAGGCGCCCTCCGGAAGCGTTGGGAAACAAACAGTTCACCACAATTCCGGGAGGGGCCTCCTGGGCGATCACGTTCATCAGTCCGATCATTGCCGTCTTGGCGGCACCGTAATTGGCGCGCAGCGGATTTCCGAACATACCGGATTGCGAGCTGACCAGGACGATGCGGCCATAGCCCTGGCGCACCATCTGTCGATACGCGGGCTGCGCCAAATAGAACGCGCCCTTCAGGTGAACGGCGAGCACCGCCTCGATGTCTTCGGCGGTCAGTTCGCCAAAACGGCCGTTTCGCTGGTTCCCTGCGTTATTGATGAGTGCATCGACGCGGCCGAACGCGTTCATCGCGGCGCCAACGATCGCTTCACCGCCGGCCTCGGTCCCTACAGTATCATAATTCGGAATTGCCCGTCCGCCGGCGGCCCGGATTTCCTTCACGACATCATCGGCGAGGCTGGGCGAGGCGCCCTCGCCCGTCGTGCTCCCGCCCAGATCATTCACCACGACTTCGGCACCCCGGGAGGCAAGCAGTTTGCAATAGGCACGGCCAAGACCGCCACCCGCGCCGGTAACGATCACAACTTGTCCCGAGTAATCGATCGATTTGGCCATGGCCTTTACCTTTCTAGAGGGGGGCAGCCGTTTTATCCGATGACCGGCATGCCTCTGCAGGACAGCCGGACCCGATGCGGAAGCGAACTCTCAATCTATTCTAACGAGCCGACAATCAAATCCCCATTCAAATTCTTTACAAGGTTGCGAAGCGGCACCATCACCGTATGGGTCAGTCAGAATTCGTCCGCTCCGGCTTTTCACAGGGTTGTCCATGCCTGCATCTGCCAACGTCAAAAAATCCAAGAAGCCCTTGAGCGACGCCACGAAATCCGAACTCACGCGTCAACGCATACTTGATTCCGCAGCGCGGGTTTTCGCCCAGCGCGGCTATGCGCATACACGTCTCATCGACGTGGCTCGCGAAGCCCAGTCCCATGCTGGAGGTATCTATTACTATTTTGCCTCCCGCGAAGCGCTCGTCGAGGAATTGCTGAGCATTTCGACCCAAAGGTCGGTTTCTCTGGTCCGCGAAGCACTCCAGGCTCTCAGAAGCGATGCCACAACTTTTGAGAAGCTGCGCACTGCGATCACGGCGCAACTCACCAGCCTCCTCGCTGGAGACAGCTACAATATAGCCTTCAACAAGATCTATCCTCAGGTTCCCGAGACCATTCTCGATCGCCATCGAACGATCTTGCGTGAGTATTTCGAAATCTGGCGCGACATCATCCGGCAAGGACAGGCGCAAGGGGAAATTCGCGCCGATGTCGATGCGGCCGTGATGCGGCTTACGATCGTCGGATCGATTCAATGGGCGGTGGAGTGGGCGCGGCCGCAGAACTCCTCCGCCGAAATTCTCGGCGAGCAGATGGCCAACGTGTTTTTCTCAGGCATCAAGGCGGAGAAATAGCAAGATGTCGTTGGGATCGCCACCAGCCTGCAACGGGATCGACCAGCGTGGTGCCCCGAGCCCCATGCCATTCTAGGCTTCACCGAACATGCGATATGCTGAGCCCGCGAGAGGGGTAGGCACGAAACCATCTCCATGCGCCCAATCCAGAAAGCCCAGCGACGCGCTTGTGCCGCCGTCGACATGGACGGTGGTTCCGGTAATGGAGCGCGAAAGTCCGGATGTCAGGAATAGCACTGCATCGGCGAGATCATCGGTGGTGGGAGCCCGCTTGGTCGGAATGTACATCTCGAGCCCTTGGGTCATGACGCCGTCGGGGAGGTCCATCATCTTGGCAATCGTGTCCGGATCGAGTGCTTCGACATTGCCGCGCGAGGCGGTGGTGTCGGGAGCGATGCAGTTAACGCGTATGTTCTCGGCACCGAGCTCGACCGCCATGGCCCGGGAAAAGTTTGTGGTCGCAGCTTTCGCCCCGGCGTAGACCGAAAAAGTCGCAGCGCCGCGGTGGGCTTCGATTGTTGTGAAATTTACGATGCTTGCGCCTTCGCCACTACGGCGCAGAAGTGGCAAGGCCGCGCGCACGGACTGGATAACGTATCCGAAGTTGAGTTGGATGTCTTTCACGTCCTGGGCCGCGTCGCCGTCTTCGAACCGCCGCCGCCGCGTTCCACCCGCCACGTTGACCACGATATCTAGGCGTTCCGCCTGTTCGCCGACCATTGCGAAAAACCGTTCGACGGCGCCTTGCTCGGTGACGTCGCACAGCGCGGCCTCGGCCCTCACGCCGAGCGCTTCCGCGGCTCCCCGCGTAGCCTCGAGCGAGTCTTCATCAGCATCGCCGATGAAGACAGCGACTCCCTCGCCAGCCAACGCCAGTGTGATGGCGGTCCCGATCCCGTAGCCGCCGCCGAGCACCGCCGCGACCTTGCCCGAAAGAGCGGCACGGTCCACCAGCCTGCTCATCGACGTCTCTCCACCTTTTCCCATTTTCTGGTCGTTTCCGAGAGCACCGCGGCTTCGACTGCCGCATGCGCATGCGCGGCATCGCTGAAGGAAGGCGAACCATCGCCGGAGCCGGTGCGAATAACCCGCACCATGTCGGCGAAGAGATTGCCGATCGGTGCCATGAACGGTGGTGAATTGATCTTCGAAAGGTTCGTGCCCGGCACTTCGTAGAAACGCTCGGGAATATCGACCTCTACCCCCGACGGTTCGACGGTTGGCTGACCATAGTGCAAGGTGGTTGTCGTATCGCAGAACCCGGGATCGCGGGCGACGAGCCGGCCCGCGGACCCGCAAACGTCCAGATAGAACCCGGGGGCATCGGCCATCGCCCAGCTGACGTTGATGTTTGCCAGACCGCCTGAACGGAAGCGCAGCATGGCCAGCCCGAAATCGGGCGTTTGCGGTCGCAGGACCGAGCCATCCTCGAAGTTGAGTTCCTTCACGAAGATGTCCGAAGCTCCGATGATTTCCTCGACCTCACCAAACAGATACAGCAGGCAGAGAATGGTGTGGCTGCCGAAGTTGCGCCATGCGGATGCACCGCTCGCCTTCTCCGCCAGCCAGGGGTAAGGCGTGCCGCCCCCGCCCATATGGCAAAGGGTATAGGTAAACCCATCGTGGACGTAGAGCGGCAGCTGCAGATGGATAGTGGCCGTGAAGAACTTCCCGATCGCGCCCTCGTCGATCATTTCCTTCATCTTCCGAATTGCGGGCGTCCAACGCCATTGGGCATCCACGACGCCAACCAGGTTCTTGCTGAGCGCAAGATCCCGCATCGCCTCGGCCCGCTCGGTCGAAGTCGCAAACGGCAGGCAGTTGTAGACATGCTTGCCTGCGCTCAATGCAGCCATCACCATGTCGTACCGCTGTGACGGCTTGGTCCCGACATCGATGATATCGAGGTCAGGATCCGCGACCATATCCTCGACGTTCCAGTAGGCGCGTTCGATGCCTGCTCGTTCGGCTGCTGCGCGAGCGGTCGCCTCGCGCGAAGTGCAAACCGCGGCGACTTCCACTCCGGGCAGCATTCGCCAAGCCGGAGCATGGAAATTGAGCGTCCAATTGGCGCCGATGACGCCGACCTTGAGTGTGCGTGACATGATCTTCCTCAAATTGTTCGAGGTGGGCTGGGAGCAAAATCGTATTGGCTGCCGACAAACACATCGGCTGGACCAAGGAACCTGGCAACGTCATCCTGGACGGGCTTCACATCACCCGGTCACGCTAAAGGCCGGGCTCGACTGCGTCCCTGGAGGGGAAGTGGAGATCGACCAGACGGCAGCCGCGCCGGACGTGACGGTCGCTCGTTCACAGACCGCAGCCATACCTTTCTCCCTCTGGCTCGCCTGGGTCGGCTCTCCGATCACTTCATATTCCTTCATCCCGTGATGTCCACATTTTTACGGGGAATTCAAATCCAGTTTCTTGCTTTGTCGCGCTGACGGCTCTCCTTCCGCAGATATCAGCCATCCGTAGCCATTCAGATCGATATTGCTTCGGAACTGAGGTCTTACGCCCCGAATCGTTGCCCTTTCTCCGTTTGCGATCATGCCCCACCGAACGAGCAAGTGTGCCATTTTTTGGCTTGGCCACTTTTTTTAATTTAAATTCAGAAATGGTATTGAAGGCGGAGCGACCTTGGTCTAGCCGTAGGTGAAGTAATCAATAAACGAATCGGGAGGGGAAGCGTCGTGAGCAAGTCCAAAATCCGTCTTGGCAGTACAGTGGCAGCTGTTGCGGTAATGGCCAGTACAGCCTTTGTAGGGCAGGCCCTTGCACAGGCTGTGCCTTCGCAAGGCGCAAGCGCGGAAGCCAATCAGACTGCACCGCAGGAATCGTCGGGTATTGCTGACATAGTGGTGACTGCGACTCGACAGTCGCAATCGATGCAGAAAGTTCCCATCGCCATCACCGCGATTCAGGGGGATGACCTTGCGCGCTCTAACATCGTGAACCTTTCGGACGTCTCCCGGCTTTCCCCGGGCGTCCAGATCTATCCGCAGTTCAAGCCTGGCGACGCAGTTTTCCAGGTTCGTGGCCAGATTCAGTCCGACACCGCTCCCACGATCGATCCGTCGGTCGGCGTCTATTTTGATGACGTTTATGTCGCCCGCTCCGCTGGGTCGCTCGTCAATCTCGTCGACGTCGAGCGGGTCGAAGTGCTTAAGGGTCCGCAAGGCACCCTGTTCGGCAAGAACACCACCGGCGGCGCTGTCCGAATCATCTCGAACAAGCCAACCCACGATTTCGGCGGCTATGCTAAGGGATCATACGAGCAGTACGATCGCTACACGCTGGAGGGCGTTCTCAACGTACCGCTGGGCGAAACCCTGGCCGCGCGTTTTGCAGGCCAGTACACGCGTAAGACCGGCGGATATGCCACGAATTCCGTCACCGGCAAGCCGATCGATACGGACAAGACCTATTCGATGCGCGGCGCGCTGAAGTGGGATCCTACCGATCGGGTGTCCGTGCTGCTACAGGGCGATTACACCAAAATCGACGCCGGCGGCCTGCCCAACTTCATGCGGTATTTTGTTCCTCAGGCAGGGCTGTTTACCGCACTTGAAGTCGGCCTGGAATCTGGCCTCGGTTTCAACCCTGTCGGTGGTGCCGCCGTCCTTGCCCGGACAGTGTCGCCGCACGGTTCGCGAGTGGTCGGATCGGACCTTCGTGACGTCGATGCCTCGACTTACACGTTCAATCCTGCGACAGGCAAATTTGCCTACGTAGGCGGTACTACGATGCCGACAAGCCACGTGACGACCTGGGGCGTCATGGGAAACATCGACGTTGACCTCGATTTCGCCACCCTGAAATCGATTACTGCCTATCGCCGGGTCAAGGCAAATTATCTCTACGATGTCGATGGCACCCAGTTCACCATCCTGGACGGCCGTCAGTTGAGTCGCAACGAGCAGTTCTCCCAGGAGCTTATCCTGAACGGCAAGGCCTTGGGAGACCGGCTCGACTGGACCGTAGGCGGGATTTACTTCAGGGAAACGCCTTTTTCACAGGACCAGACGATTCCTCTTGCCGCACTTAGTTACCCCGGGCGCGGAACTGATGTCCGCGCAGATGCAGTAAACCTTTCCTATGGCGCATTCGCCCAAGGCACGTACAAGTTCACCGACCAACTTTCGTTCACCGCCGGTGTCCGATACTCGGTAGACAAGCGCGACTTCACTGCCAGTTCTTTTGACCGTTTTGCCAACGGCACGCCCAGCACCTGCACCTATACTGCCGCCAACGGTCTTACCAACCCGAATCTTGGATTCGTCGGCCCCTGCAGCATTGTCCAGAAGGGCAAGTCTGTTGGCGAATGGAGCTACACCGGAGCGATTAATTACGAGTTCCAGCCCAACAAGTCGATTTACGTCCGGACCTCGCGCGGCTTTCGTGCCGGCGGTTACAATCCGCGTATTAACGCGCCCGAGGTGGTCGGGGCCTTCAAACCGGAAATCGTGACTGACTACGAACTGGGTGTGAAGGCCGACTGGCTTGACCGGACTCTGCGGACCAATCTGGCGGTGTTCTACTCGAAGGCAAGCAACGCCCAGCAGACGGTCAATGGCGTTTCGCCGACGAACGGAGCGGTGACTACCATCACCTCCAACGTCGGCACTCGCACGGTCAAAGGTTTTGAACTGGAAATGATCGCAAAGCCGGCGGGATGGCTGTCGTTCGATGCCGGCCTGTCCTATCTAGACGCCAAGAGCAAAAATCCCACAGTGCCCGATCTCACGTATGTACAGAATGTATCGCCGTGGACCTGGCGCGTCGGCATGAATCTTGACACGCCGTTTTCCGAAAGCCTCAGCGGACAACTGCGGGTCGATCTCAGTTTCACGGACAAGCAGCATGACGGGCAACCGGTTCGCGACGGTACCGGGAACATCATCTATTTGGGTTACTCACGCGATGTGACCCTGCTGGGCGCGAGGTATACGCTGACCGAAAAGAATAGTGGCATCTCGCTTTCTGTCTACGGTCGGAACCTGACCAACCAGATTTATGAGTCACGCACGTTCAATGTCGCCTCGCTTGGCATCGGCCTCGGAAACGTTGCCGAGCCACGAGTGATTGGTGTCGAACTCAAGGTGCCCTTCGGAGCCATGGCGGGCCATTGATTGGTACCTAGAACGTAAGATCCGTAGCTAGCCTTCGCGTCAGGTTCCGATTGAAAATGCCTGGCGGCCCATCGCGGTTTCGCGTTGCGCCGCCTTGGGCAGTACTGTCACCTGCATGGACTGAAGGGAAATCATATGGAGATGTCAGGCCAGCAGTTCATTGCTGCGGCCCGGGACGCCGTGTGGATTGCCCTGAATGATCCCGCAGTGCTGCGGCATTGCATACCTGGCTGTCAATTGTTTGAACGAATTGCGGATGACCGGATGAATGCCGTCGCTGGAAGCAGGTTTAGGCCGATCGCCGCCCGCTTTAACGGCGAGGGTCGGCGTTCGGAGGTTGCGAGGGGAGATATGGCATGAATGCGTCCCCGACCGGCGTCCAGGCTGCGCGTTTCACGGGTCAACGTATCGCTCGAAAGGAAGATCGGCGCCTACTGACCGGACGGGGTACTTACGTTGCGGACATCACCTTGGCTGGCATGCTAGATGTCGCCTTCGTTCGCAGCGAGGTTGCCAAAGCGCGGATTCGCGGCATTGATCTCTCAGCCGCCCGGACCATCCCCGGTGTGCACTCGATCTTCACCATAGACGATCTCGAAAAAGTGCCATGTCGCGTCCACAGCCTGTTCGCGACCCCCGAAACGGTTATGCCAGACACTCCGTTGCTCGCAAAAGGCCGCGTCGCCTTTGTCGGCGATCCCATAGTCATGATCATCGCCGAAAATCGCTACATCGCTGAAGATGCGGCATCACTCGTAATGATCGATTACGAGATCGAGGATCCCGTGATCACTATCGCGGATGCCGCCTCCGGGCCGTTGGTCCATCCCGAACTGGGCTCGAATGTCGGCGAGCATTTTGCTCTGCCTCGCGATCCCGAGATCGAGGCGGTATTCGCCGCTGCGGCCCATGTCGTCGTGGGTACGGTGCGCCACCAGCGCCAGGCGATATCCCCAATGGAAACACGAGGAGTGGTTGCGTCCCGCCAAGGGGTGGCGGACATGATCATCCACCTGTCCTGCCAGAGCCCGCAGATGGCGGCACGCTACTTCACCATGGCTTTCAATCTGCCCGAGACGCAGTTCCGAGTAATCTCGAAAGATGTTGGCGGCGCCTTCGGCCTCAAGGTCCAGCCGGGGCGAGAGGAATGCGCTGTCGTCGCGGCAAGCTATATCCTGTCCCGCCCGGTCCGCTGGATTGAGGACCGCCTAGAGAACCTTACCTCGGCGTGCCAAGCGCGTGAGCAGGAAATGACGGTGAAGCTGGCATTCGACAAGGACGCGAGGCTGCTGGCGGCCGATGTTTCCTTCGACGGAAATGCCGGAGCGTGGCCCACCATGATCGACGCCGGCGTGGCGGCGGGGATGTATTTTTCGGGCCCTTACCGACTCCCCAAATATGCCTTCGAAGGGCGCGGTTGGTATTCGAACACGCCTGGCCTGGGCGCTTATCGCGGGCCGTGGTTAATGGAGACGATTGGCCGCGAGACGGTGATGGACAAGGCCGCGCGGCAGATCGGTATCGCCCCTGAAGAATTGCGTCGTCGCAACGTCATCCATCGCCACGAACTTCCGCTGATACTTCCGACCGGGATTTCGCTGCGAGACGTTACGCCGGCAGAGACGCTGGAGCAGGCGCTGGAAGCGACCGGGCTTGCCGCATTCCGCACGGAACAAGCCGCCGCGCGAGCCGAGGGGCGCTATCTTGGCCTTGGCATGGCGGTCTACATCGAGCCGACGACAATGCCGCTCGGCGTCATGACATCTGACACCGCGCAAATCCGAATCGAACCGACCGGCAAGGTCACTGCGGTGATCAGCACCCACAGTCAGGGTCACGGAACCGAGACGACGATGGCTCAGCTCATCGCCGATACGCTAGGCGTGCCGATGAATGACGTGACGATTCACGAAGACGATTCGAGCCAGGGTGGGTTCGGCGTCGGCGCAGGCGGCAGCCGTCAGGCTGTGGCCGGCGGGGGTGCGTCACTGCGCGCCGCGGATATTCTGAAGACCAAGGTCAAGCGGATAGCGGCTCACATGTTGAACGCCAACCCCGATGACATCTACCTCGAGCAGGGAATGGCTCGGGTGCACGGCGTGCCCGAGACCGAGATGTCGCTCGTCCGAATCGCCAACGTTGCTTATTTCGACCCGGACCGTCTGCCCGCCGACATGGATGTTGGCCTGGAAGTACAATATCGCTACCGCCCGCCTGGCCCGGCCATCTTCTCTAACGCGTCTCATGTCTGCATCTGCGAGGTGGATATCGAGACGGGGCAGGTCTCGGTGCTGCGCTGGATCACCAGCGAGGATTGTGGGAACATCATCAACCCGGCAATCGTCGAGGGACAGATCGCAGGGGGCATCGCTCAGGGTATCGGCGGTGTGCTGCTGGAGGAAATCTGCTTCGACAGCGCCGGTAACCCGACCACTGTCACCTTCAAGGACTACTTGCTCCCCACACTGTACGACGTGCCGGAAATCGAATTCCACCATATCGTAACCCCTTCCGCAAGCGAAGGCGGTTTTAAGGGTGTCGGCGAAGGTGGTGCGATCATCGCGCCGGCTGCCGTGATCAATGCGGTCGCCGACGCGTTGTCGCCGTTCGGCATCGAATGCCTCGAATTGCCGCTGTCGCCGCCCCGGCTGGTCAGGCTGATCGACGAAGCCCTCAGAAGACCGGCCGCATAGCACCGAACGGGCGCCTTACCGGCGGGTTCACCTTAACCGGTGACCGCGCCGAGCATGTCAGACAACCGCATCCTCCCGAAGGATTTCAGCGGCACGCCAGCCCAGGGCCATGGCCGGTGCGTTGGTATTTCCCGAAGGAATTTGCGGGAAGACCGAGCAATCGGCGATTCTCAAACCCTCAATCCCACGTACCCGCAAGCGGTCATCGACTACGTCCTGCTCACTCGGTCCCATCGCCGCAGTACCAACGGCGTGATAGCCCGAGTGACCGTACCGATCGTAAAGCTGAAGAATCTCATCGTCGCTTTGCGCCCAAGCTGTCCTGGCTGTCTCGCCAACCACCAGGCCAGCTAGTTGGGGCTGCTCGAGGATTCGACGGATGAAGCGTGTCGCCGCGACCGAGGTTGTCCGGTCGCGCTCGGTCGCCAGGTAATTCGGATCAACCCGCGGCTTGGCCGAAGGATCGGCCGACACGATCTCCACGTAGCCCTGGCTTTCGGGGCGCAGGATGTACGAGTAGCACTGCATCCCCGGCTCGTCCTCGAATGAGATTCCGTCTTTCGCTTCGCCCAGCGAAAAGGGATTGAACATCAATTGCGTGTCGGGCCGGTTCGAACCCGGCAAGGCACGGACAAAGGCAATCGCTTCGGCCGCCCCGCGGGCCATCGGGCCCCTGCCACGAAGTGCGTAATGCAGAACATTTCGCAGCAGCCGCGTCCGGGAATACTGCCGGTTATCGCTGTCTTGCCAGTGGCGCAGCCGGAAGCTCAATGGCAAGCCGAGATGTTCGTGCATACGCTTGCCGACCAGCGGGCTGTGCTGGACCACCTGCAGCCCGTGCCTTGCCAGCAATGCGGAATCGCCGATGCCGGACAACTGCAGCAATTTGGGCGTAATGATCGCGCCGGTACACAGTATCACCGCCCTGTTTGCCCGGAACTCGACTGGCTGGCCGTTTTGTGTCGCCGCGATCCCGACCGCGCGGCGTTCTTCGAACAGCACCCGCCTGACTTGGATCCCATGTCGCAACGACAGATTGGCCCGTCCCCGGGCCGGCTCGAGAAACGCACGCGCGGCACTGACCCGGCGGCCATGCAGATCGATATTCCACTGCGCATAGCCGATGCCCTCCTGCACCGGTCCGTTCTGGTCGTCCTTGATCGCGAGCCCTGCTTCGGAACCGGCCGCGATGAAAGCATCGGCCAAGCGCGTTCGGTCGGGATTTGTATGGATTGGGAGGGGCCCATCAGCGCCCCGGTCCTCGCTCGCCCCGAGGTGATGGTTTTCCAGAGCCTTGAGGCAGCGCCGCATCACATTCCAGTCCCACCCCGCGTTGCCGGCGGCCGCAAGACTATCATAGTCCTCCTGGGCACCGCGTATCCAGACCATGCCGTTAATTGCGCTGGATCCGCCAGCCATCCGGCCCCGAACCCAGGTCTCGCTAGGGCCACGCGCCTCAAGGGGTCGGCTCGTGGGGTAGAAGTGTGCGAAGAGCGGGTCGCTCAGCAGCTTGCCGTAGCCCTTCGGCATGCGGCTCAGCCAGTTTGCTGGGCCTCCCTCTTCGACGAGAAGCACGCGGGAGAGCCCGTCGGATGAAAGCCGCTCCGCAAGAACCGAACCTGATGAACCCGCCCCGACGACAATATAATCGTATGGTATTTCCACGCCGTCACACTCCCGTCCCCGCACCCAATGATGAGATCGTCCGCCGGTCCTACTGCGCGGAAATGGCTGCCAGCTCGCGCTCGATCAGCGCGTGGGAGGAAAGCGGCCCGATCTCTGTGACGCCGCCATCTACGGGCAGAAGCAGCCCGGTAAGGAATCGTGCCTCGTCACTGACAAGAAATAGCGCTGCATGGGCGACGTCCCAGGCATCGCCTTCGATCCCCAGCGGGGCTGCCGCACGGCGTGCAGCGCGTGCCTCCTCGCCAAGCACGTTCATTGCATGTGGCGTGAAGATGTGACCCGGAGCAACAGTATTGACGCGTATGCCGTCGCGCCCATGCATAACGGCGATTTCGCGGGCAAGCTGGACTAGAGCTGCCTTGGATGGGCCATAAGCCAGGCTCCCGCCGTGGGCGCGTATGCCTGCAACGGAACCGATGTTGACGATCGCTCCCCCACCACGGGCGATCATGTGCGGCAGCACGTCGCGGCACAACATCACCGCGCTTTTAAGATTCACGTCGATCACATTGGACCACACAGCCATGTCGAGGCCTGAAATTGGTCCCCCGCCGCTGCTGATCCCGACATTGTTCACCAGGATATCGATCCCGTCATAGCGCGCGGCGGTCTCATCGACGATCCGCTTGCACTCGGATTCGACCACAACATCGGCGATGACCGGGAACGCTTCGCCACCAGCGGCCACGATTTCATCTACCGTTTCCTGGGCCAGTTCGGCGTCTCGGTCGACTGCGCAAACCCGCGCGCCCTCGGCCGCAAACAGAAGTGCCATCGCCTTGCCATTGCCGATCCCGCCACGAGCGCCTGCTCCCGTGACGATCGCCACCTTTCCCGTCAGACGATCCCAATGCTTTTGTGGACGCGGCATATTCAACTCCTCAGAAGGCTCAATTTGGGGGCAATCGAGTGGAACCGGCAGGAAGGCAAACCGGCTGCTCTTCCAATTTCTCGTGGACGGATGCTGGATTATCGGGACGTGCACCGCGCATGGTCGGTACGATTAATCTCGCAGCCCCCGCCACCATACACGCCCAGGCAGATGTCCGCTGCCAAAGAACTTCTCGGGTGGATGCGAAATTGTGCATGTGCGCCATTGTCGGTACGACCATCAAGCTGATGTCGGGGCTATTGGGATATGCGGCCGGCTCTCTGTGAGGATCCGGGCTAGTATCGCGGGCACCGACGCCGACGAATACCGGGACCGTGATCGCAGCGGCTTCTGCCTCCACCGCGCCGGGAAGCATCATCTGCACTGCGCAATGGGGCATGGAGAGGCTGCCGAAAGACGGGCTGGTCCGGCGCTGAGGGTAACCGCCTTCGGTATCCATCGCGACGATCTCTGCAGGAACGTCTTCCCAGTGAAAGGGCCAGATATAATCAATGTTGAGGCGACCCGGAGCAAAGGGGTCGCTATATTTGCCCGGCGCCAAGTCATCGAACCGTCGGATTCCGGCTTCGGTGGCCCCGGTCGTCGGCTGAGGTATGACCGTGTGGAAAGCACTGTAGCCGAAAACGCCGATCGCGTCGAACGGAGCCAGGCGCCCCTGCGTCAAAATGGTAACGGCGCCGCCCATCGATTGCCCGATACCAACCGCAAACAGATCGGATAGTGCGGGTAGCCCGTCAACGAGCGACCCGTCGCGCAGTCCGGCGCTAAGTGAATTCACGGCGTACGCGTAACTTGTCGCGAGGGTCTCGTAGTCGATCTTCGTGGGGTCGGGCTGACTGCTTTCGCCCACGCCGAGATGATCGAGGGCTATGAAGATCATGCCGCGTTCGGCGTGATAAGCAGCTTCCGAATATCCTTCGTGCCCCGCGAGATCGAGATCGAAATACCTCCGCCCATACCCGCCTCCCGGCACTCCGAAAATGACGATTGGGCGGCCGCTCTCATCGATAGTGTCAGGCACCACGATCGTGGCGGCCAGTTCCATTGGCGCTGGAAACGGCAACACCGAGGAGACGTCGACACGGATTTCGAACCGTTTCATAAGATCTTCAGCATCCAGCCATAAGGCGCTGCGCCACCGATGGTCGTCGGTGGGGTCGCACCCCGAATTTCGTCAGCCTTCGGAGGCCTTGCGAAGCATCGCCACGCGATCACCTTCTCGCACCAGGACAAGGCGCATTCCCGGCTTGGTCACTTCCGAAAATTTGTTGAACGGCTCACGCACACCTGGATGAACGACACGGACGAAAGTGTCCTCATCGACCTTAAAGGTCCGTTCGCCCAATTCGTCGGCATCAACCGTAATCGAATCAGGCGTCACCGATTTGACGGTCACTGCCATCGCGCTGGGGTTTCTCGCCGACTGCACGCGGGTGTCGAAACTCACACGCAACCGGTTCGATACGTTGGGCCTTGCTCCGTGCGGCGTATAGGGATGCACGATCAACACGTCACCAGGCTGGTAGTCGGTCGTTGCCCAGCTATCAGCGGGAATAACACCCTCCGGTACCGGGTAAGGCGCCGGCTTGGCAATATTGTTGAAAAACCCACGTTTATTCTGGCCAACTGCGACCATCAGGCCGCCCATAGTACGATCGCAGGGGGCTAGGGCGATCCAGACAGGCTTGTAGTCCTTGATGCCCGGACTCTGGAATCCGTCCTGATGCACTGCGGTCCCAGGTCCGTGCGGGTAGATCCGGTACTGAACGATCGGAACGACGGAGAGGCGCTCGCCCAGGATTTTTTCCAGAACCGCGCGATTCTCAGGGTGCTCGATCAGCCGGTGTGATATCCCGCTGAACTCCGGGCTTTCTTCCATGCCCGGCAGGAAGGGCTTGCCCGTCCACACGCCGGTGCTGTCGCCTGGTTCGGTAAGGCCAACCTGCGCCGCCACTGCCAACATGGCGTCGCGGGCCTCCGCGACAGACTCAGGGTTGAGAATCTGTCGCAACAAGAGGTAGCCATTCTCTTCGTAGGATCGCATCAGGGCGGCATGATCCTCGAGCAAGTGGTTTGAAGGTTCCATCTCGCGCAGAGGGTGGACATCAAGGACGTTCAAATCCTCGGCATCCGGTAGATTAAGTGCTCGCGCCGCCATAACGATACTCCTCGTCGGCTATCCAAAACTTATGCTGGCTCGCCGGGAATAACCGGCGACGGGCGACGAGACCGCAAAAGCCTCGCCGACCGACCGCCGGCGCCTCGTCAGCGCCCTACCGATGGGCCAAAGGGAACCTTTAGCTCGGCGCCGAACACGCGCGGTTCGCCATAAGTGGAGACCGCGTTACCCAAACCGCCAATTCCGAGCGATCGGGCTTCATAAAACTGGTTAGACAGATTGGTGCCAAACACCGACAACTCGATGCCGGTTGGCGAATGCGTCAGGGTCAGGCGCGCATTAAGCAGAGTCCGATCGCGATAGGACGGGATGTAGAGGATCGGTCCCAATGTACCTGCAGGCGATCCGGCCGGAGCCGGGCCGCGCAAGACGTTCGCCGAGTACATCTTGTCGCGATAGGATGCGTCCAGCCGCAAGTTTGCTTCAAGCGTCTCGCCAATTGGTGCTTTCAATGTCGCTCCGACACCGACAGTCCATTTAGGAGTATCGTTCAAATACTTGACGTCAGGCACCGAAGGATTGGCGAGGCTTCCCTCCGTGTAGGCGACACTTGAGTCGAATGACAGGAAGTCGGAAGGAACTGCCGTCATTTCAAATTCGAAGCCGTGGACCTTGCGAACACCAATATTGCTCGTTTTGGTGAATGTACCGGTGAGGGGCGGAGTCCTCTGGCCATTCAATGTCTGTTGGGTGTCACTCGACTTTGACGTGAAGACGGCAATATTGGTGCGCAAGCGGCGATCGAGCCAATCGGCTTTGAGACCGATTTCATAGTCCGTGACAACTTCCGGTTTGAACGCGCCCAGCTCGTCGGGACCGCCGACGCGCGCATTGAAGCCGCCCGACCGGTAACCACGACCGGTGCGGATGTAGATGAGCTGCGACTGACCAAACTGATAGTTCGCAGAAGCGGTATAGCTCCATTGATTGAACGATGTCTTCTGGCTAAGGGTGCAGGGAGCCGTGAAGATAGGAAGCGTAGCGAGGCCATTTGCTGCCGTGTAGCTACACACTTCTGTCCCATTCAAACGGTTGGTGACGGCGTTCGCCACGAACCCACGATTGTCGTGACTGCGTCGAACGCCGCCCGTCACTGAAAATGCATCCGTCAGCTTGAACGTACCTTGGGCGAAAAATCCATAAGATTCATTGTGGCTGTCGGCAACAGTGGTGGCGCCAGCGACCCCGGCCGGCGCCTGAAGGTAAATCAGCGACGAAGAGAAGTCCCTCTGCGTAGTTTTTTCGTCAAAATAGATACCTCCGATGGTCCAATTCAGCCGGTCATCGATCGCCTGTCCGTTTAGGATAACTTCCTGACTAAACTGATTACTATGAACTCGGCCCCGTGACTTGTTAATGAAATTGATCCCGACGCCATCAGTATTGTAGGTACTATCATATCGAACGCGGCGAAGCGAAGTGATTGACCGGAGCGTTCCGAAACCCAGATCATAACTCGCGTTGATTGCGCCGCCATAGGCCTTGTAGCGGTTGTAGGGATTAATCTCGCCCCCGACGTAGGTGAGTGTCGGAGGTGCACCGGCAACGCCCGGCGTGTAAATTATAGAAGTCGCGGTGACCGCGCGAACGTCCGCGTAGAGGGTGCGGGGATTAGCTCGTATTGCCGCGGCTTCCGCAAGCAGTGCTGCTGTGCCAGCAGCGATGTTGCCGGGCTGGCCAATTCGAGCGGCGTTGTTGAGCGCCGTCGAAGCCGAGTTTCCGAGGATGAAGTCCTTCAGATAGTTCCCAAACCCGCCAGCGTTGACATGGGTATAATCGCCTTGAACAAGCACTTCGAATCGATCGGTCGGGTTCAGAAGCAGCGAGCCGCGACCAAAGAAGGTCTTGTCCGTATCGAGCGGCTTGCCATTGACGCCGTTGGTGAACGCGCCGCCGGTCTTGTGAACATACTGGGCCGCACCGCGGAACGCCACGCCCTCGGCGAGCGGAATATTGATAACCCCCTCCAGCGTCCCCTTATCGTAGCTCTGATAGCCAACCTTGCCGTACCCTTCGAAATCGCCGGTCGGCCGATTGGAAACGATCCGGATAGCACCTCCGGTAGTGTTCTTTCCGAACAGCGTTCCCTGAGGACCCTTAAGTACTTCGACCCGCGCGATGTCGAGGAAGTTCGTCAGCGATCCGGCCGAACGGGCAATATAGACGTCGTCGAAATAGACGCCGACCGATGGATCGATAGTCGGCGACGTATCGGTCTGAACTTGGCCGCGGATCTGGAAGATCGCATTACCGGGCACGAAAGCCGGCATGATCTGCAAGCCTGGCGAAAGCTGAGCAATGTCCCTCAGCGACACGATGCTCGATCGTTCCAACATATCGCCGCTGAGTGCTGTCACCGCGATCGGCACGCTTTGGAGAGATTCTTCACGGCGGTTCGCAGTGACGACAATATCGGAAACGCCTGCGGTGTCCTCAGCAGCCTGCGTCGCTTCAGCGGCCGACGCTGTGCCCTGGGCATTGGCCACGGCCGGCGACGCTACCACAACGAGCGCGGTTCCCGCCATCAACATGTTAAAATTCTTCATTAACTCCCCTCCCCTGGCAAACACAATTCAGTCGAACTCTTCAAGTATCGCCCGTTCGAAATACTGAGCTTGCAGACCAGCGCTCGCCCGTGGGGCATGACGCGAGTCTGATGCTGGATGGCTGGTGACTCGCGGAACTTTCCTGACGGCTGCACAGCGTTCAGTGCGCTATGCCTGCCACCAAAACGGCCTTTCCGAGTTCGAGAACTAGCCTCTCCTTGTTTTTTGAACCAATTACTGATTTTATGACGCTGCGCAATGCCTAATTGCCTTTAAATCCTCGGGGGCGGGATTTTCGAACCCGACTGTGCCCCAAAATCCACTCCGATCCGGAAGCCGACCGCATGAACCGGATCCTTGCGACCGTTCCCCACTATCTAAGCAAATCCGAGCCTTACCAGCTCGGCGTCGTGGTGCGGGATCTTGCGCAGAGCATGGCGGCGTACGGAGAGATTTTCGGTATTTCCCAGTGGCGAGAAACGGCCATTAATTATCGTGCAAGGTTCCGCGACGAGATTGGGCAAGTTGTTAAACGCAACGCGTTCGCCCGCCTTGGCGATCTGTCACTCGAGATGGTCGAACCCAAGGTTGGCTGAGCACGGCGAGCGACTGGCTGACACGCCGCGGCGAAGGCATTTTCCATGTATGCTTCATTGTGGACGGTGCTCCGGTCGCGCCCGCGGATACGCCGGTCCTGTTCGAGACGATCGATTCCCGTGTCGACGGGAGACCCGCGATCATCCACCTCGATACTGAAGCGAGCCTCGGATATGTCGTAGAACTGGCGGAACGCAGGGTTTGCGAAAACCTGCTGCGATGGATGGATGCGACCCCCGGCATAAACTGACGATGGCCAACCCGATAGCGCGACCGGGTTTGCCGCCATGGCTCGAAGCTGGCCGCGCCTTTCGCGTTAGCTCAATTTGTCAGTTAATCGCGATTCCGCCGCACGCTCCCGTGCGGCAAACGACCGGCAGTCACCATATGGTACCTGTTTTGGCGCCGTAATCAAATATACGAGGCGATAAAACGGGAGAGCCTGACTGATGATCATACGGACCGACTTCGTCAGTTGCACGGGCATTGCGAGTTCCCGGCGCGAGCAGCTTCACAATTGGCTGGCACGGGATGAATGGCGCGCCCGCCTCATGTTCACCACTCCGCTCCGCGCGGGCAAGTGCGTCGCATGACCGGCGTCAGGACCGACCGCGCCGCCCTTCGGCCCCCGGTTCCCCTGGGCAACGAATCCGCTGCTCCCACCGCTGCGGAAGTGATAGAGGAGTGGCGCAGGCAATGGCGGCCCGGACTTGCCGCCTTTGTGGCTGGTGCCGTAGGTGTGTCGCTTTGGCCCAGCGTTTCCAGCCTATTCGTCACGCCGCTGCAGCATGAGTTCGGCTGGTCGCGAAGCGAGGTTGCCTTCGCGTTCAACGCTAGCATGATCATTGCGTTCGCCAGTCCCCAACTAGGGCGAATGGTCGATCGGTTCGGGCCGCGCATCATGCTGCTTGGCAGCCTATCGTCGATGTTGGTCGGCTATGTCGCACTTGCGTCGCTGTGGGCGTCGCTCACGGCGTTCTACTTGCTGTACCTCTTCACGATGCTGGTCGGCACCTGTAACGGTGGCATGAGCTTCAACAGGGTCATCAGCACAAGCTTCGCGCGATCGCGCGGCCTTGCACTGGCGATCTCGCGCTCGGGCATGGCAGCTGCTTCCGCAATCATGCCACCCGTCCTGTATCTCATTATCTCCGAAGCGGGCTGGCGCGCGGGCTTCCTCGCACTAGGCAGTCTGATCCTGTTCGTCGCGTTACCGATGGTGTACTTTCTCGTGCCCGGGCGTTCCAGCGAACAGCGTAGCGAAGCTCAATCCGCCGCCGCCGGACGAACGAGCACGTGGCGACTGCTTGCCCACCGCAAGGTACTTCTGCTCTGCGCCGCCGCCGGATTGGGCTATGCGCCCTGCATCGCGCTCCTCCAGCAATTTCAGCCGATATTGGTCGACAAGGGCGTACTTCCTCTCACCGCTGCCTCGTTCATTGGCGTTCTCGGCGGCGCCGCTTTCTTTGGCGGTCTCTTGAGCGGGGCGCTGGTCGATCGTTTTTGGGCTCCGCTGGTCACTTGCGGCGCAATGGTCATCGGAGTTGCCGGCTGCCTGTTCCTGCTGCCGCAATCTATCGAAACAGGAGCAGCTCTGGCTGGAGCGATTGCGATCGGAGCCGCGCAGGGCGCCCAGATGCCTGTTATCGCGTTCCTGATAGCCCGCTACATGGGGTTTTCTTCGTATTCCGCAATTTTCGGACTCTGTGTATTCGTCATTGGAATGCTCATCCCGGTTTACATCAGCGCGATGACGCATCTCTACGAATGGCTTGGTGGGCATCAAGCGGGCCTCGGTCTGTGTATCTCGTCATTTGTGGCAGCTGTCGCCGCAATTCTTGCGATGGGCAGGTACCCGGAGATCCCCGAGATTACCTAAAAGGGGTTTCATGCCCCCAGCGGTGATGGGCTCCTTGGCTAGCGCGACTGAGCGCCAAGCTGCGACTTTAGATCCAGGAACGTGGTCGGTGCGGAACGGGCGGATCCTTCACGGAACGCCATAAAGCCCCGCGGGCGATCCACGGTGATGAATGCGTTTCGACCTTCAGCCGCATGGTATTCGAAGTTCGCGCCCTCTTTTCTCCGGCCGTGCTTGGGCGAGCGCACGGATCGATCGAGAGGGTAATTCGTTGGCCTATTGCGAATACGCACAACCCTATTCCCATATTGCAAAGGGCGCGGGCAATCTACTGTGCTAGCCTGTAGTTCACTGGAGGAATTCGGAAAGGGGCCAGCCATGTTGTGCAGGGCCTCAGCAAAGTTCCTTCGCGCCGGACAACAGGTGAGAACAAATGGCTCAGACCCTCAATCTCTCAAAAAGCGATATTCGCGAGGATTTCGTTCCCAAGGACGGTTTCATTTCGCCCGAATTCGCAAGGTTGGAGCGCGACAGGCTCTGGCCGCGAGTATGGCAAATTGCCTGCCGCGAGGAAGAGCTACCGGAGGTGGGTAGCTTCGTCACCTACGAAATCGCCGGGGAGTCGATCGTCATCGTGCGAACGGCGCCCGATGAGATAAAATCTTTCTACAATGTCTGCCAGCATCGCGGCCGTATCCTTATGGAACAACAGTCCGGGCGGACAAAGTTCATGTTCTGCCGCTATCATGGCTGGCGGTGGAGCTTAGACGGCACGCTTCAGAAAATAACGGACGAACACAATTGGGAAGGTTGCGCGAGTTTCGACAAGGCCGATCTGGCCCTTAAGGAGACGCTGATCGGCACATGGGGCGGATTCGTCTTCATCAACATGGATGCCGACGCTGAGCCCCTGCAGGATTTCCTCCATCCTGTGCCGGCTTTTCTCGACCCATTCGAGTTCCATACCTGGCGCTACCGCTGGTACAAGAGCGTCGTTCTTCCATGCAACTGGAAGACTGCGTTGGAAGGCTTCAACGAGGCTTACCACGTGGCGGCCACGCATCCCCAGCTTCTCGATGAAGGTGGCGACGACATGACGGCTGCCCGGACTTACGGTCGTCACGGGATGTATTACTACCTGCCGGAAGCCCGCCCACTGGGAGCTCCGTCGCGCCGGACCGGTCGCGAGGTGCCAGCCGATACACGCGAGGGACTTGTCAATTTCTATCGGGTGATGGATCAAACGCTCAACGCACTGTTCACCCAGCGCGCGGTGGATTCAGTGGAACGCATTCTGACCGAGGTTCCCGCTGGCAGTGACCCGGTCGACGTCATGATGGCGGCACAGCGCTTTCATCGCGAAGCAGCAGAATCGGATGGCTCGGGCTGGCCGCCGTTGACCGTCGAGCAGCAGATTGCGGCAGGCACGAACTGGCATATCTTCCCCAACCATGTCTTTTTGCAGATGGCAGACGGTTCGATTGCCTATCGGGCGCGACCGCATGGCGATAACCCGAACGAATGTATCTTCGACGTGTGGTCATTGGCGCGCTTTGCCCCCGGCGAGGAGCCGCCACTCAACCGCGAATTTTACCCAGACTGGACCGACGAAACTGAACAGCATTTCGGCAAGATCCTGATGCAGGACTTCGGCAACTTCCGGTATGTCCAGAAGGGAATGCACTCACGCGGTTTTTCCGGCTCGCGCACGAACCCGGTGCAAGAAGCGGAAATTCCCAACATGCATCGAGCGCTCTACGAATACCTGTTCGACGAATGACAAGAAGTGGCATCAGCCTTCGACTCTGGAGATAATTCTTGCAGAGGAGAGATTTGATGGATTTGGGACATTGCTGCGCACACCCTATTTCAGTTGGTAAGTATGTAGCGACCGCGCATTCGCAATCGTTCTTCGGTACTAGCGGGCGGAGAGGGCTGAAATAGCGGCGCCTTTGTCCTCGTCAGCTATCGCACCTGAGTGACACCGCATCATCTTGCAGTGGTGGCGCGTCGCTGCCCGATTTCGGGCTTTCGACGTCGACGGGGAGCATCGGCCGGACTAGTCTGCGAGCGGATACGCATCCGCGCCATAGTCGCACGTGCCGGCACATGCGACTATGGTGCGGGCAAAGGATTGAGGATGATCTTGTGAAAGACGCACTGCGCAGCTTTCATGTCTTCAGCGTGGCAGCTTCGTCGGAAAACTTCAGTAAAGCTGCGCGGCGGCTCGACATGACTCCTGCGTCGGTCAGCCGAACAATCGCACAGCTCGAGGCCAGCGTCGGGGCACGCCTGTTCAACCGCAATACGGTCTCGGTGAAGCTTACGGCCGAAGGCGTCGCCCTCAGAAGTGCCATTGGAGACCGCCTAGATGAGCTGCTAGCCGACGTTGCCGACATGCTCAGCGGCCTCGGCCACAACACCGGCGGCCCCCTGAAGGTATCGTTGACCAACGCTTACGGTAAGTCCCACGTTCTACCCAAGCTACCGCTATTCCTGGCGAAATATCCTGATATCACTCTGGAAATCGCCTTTAACGATCACCGCGGCGATTTACTGATCGAGGGCCATGACATCGGGACTTGCTATGGCCCACCGGACGAAAATGCCTATATTTCAAGGGTTGTATGCAGACCGAAGCTCGTTCTGGTCGCATCGCCCGGCTATTTGTCGAAAATGGGCGTCCCACGCTCGCTCGACGAATTAACCGAGCACGATTGTATCGAAGCGAAACCCGACGGCGTCCGTTCGGTCGCCTGGCTGTTGAAGCCTCCGGGCAATGGCACCGCCATATCCGTTGCGCCTCGTGCACGCCTCAAGATCTCGGACCAGATCGATGGCGTCCTCCTCGCCGCCGTCGCCGGACTCGGCATTACGCTCGTTCATCGGCAGGCGGCCGAACCCTTCCTTCGGCGCGGGGAGCTGCGAGCGCTATTGGTCGATCATGCGATCGAATCCGAGAGCGGGTCCGAGGTTTACGCCTATTTTCCCCACCGCAGCGGCATGGCTTCACGTGCGCGAGCTTTCGTCGAATTCCTTGCCAATGAAGTAGGCGACGAAGAGGTTGATATTATCCCCTTCGCCGCGTGAAAGGGGTCTTTGCTCAAGCGGATACCCCGGTAACCTCGGCCAGTTTGTTGTCGCCAATTGCATGCATCGCCGCAACATACCCGAATACCATGGATGGCCCGATGGTGGCACCTGCGGCCGGATAGCAACGGCCGAACGGTGATGCCGCGGAATTGCCGATGGCGTAGAGGCCGGCGATTGCCTGACCGTCGTCGCCAATCACCCGCGCGAACGCATCGGTTACCACGCCGCCCGCCGTGCCGACGTCGGCAGGATACATAGGAACCGCGTAGAACGGGCCTTGCTCGATCGAACCCATATTGGGGTTAGGCTTTACCGTGGGATCGCCGTGAGCACGGTCGAAGGCTCTTCCTCCCCGGTTGAAATCCGGATCTCGTCCATCGCGGCAGTACTGGTTGAAGCGGGCTACTTCGGTACTGAGGCCCGCCGCATCGATGCCGCAAAGATCGGCCAACTCTGGAAGCGTTTCAGCCTTCTTCATATAGCCGCTATCGATCCAGGATTGGGGGGTCTTGCCCGGCGGCATAGTTCCCCAAGGGTACCAGTCGCGATGCCGCTTGTCGAAAATCATCCACGCCGGGATGCCCCGTCCGGTCGCCTGTTGGCGTTGGATCATCCGTTCGCCGATTTCCATATAGGCTCCGGCCTCGTCGCAAAAGCGCTGCCCGTCCTGATCAACCATGATCGAGTGGGGTAACGAGAGGTCTAGATGATGCATGAAGCTGAAAACCTGGCCGTCCGGCATGGTCGCCCCTTCGGGCCATGACCCATCGGTATTCTGCGAAGTGATAACCCACCACGCCGCATCGAGATTTTCCGTTGCCGCGCCCATCGCCATCATTTCCTGCAGAGGTCCGCCCAGGTCGCCTGGATTGGCGCGCGAGCGAATGGCCGTCTCCCGGCCGCGGCCATGCTTTTCGCGGAACTCGATCGCATGGCCATAACCGCCCGCATTGATGACGACGCCGCGGCGGGCCCGAACCGATACCGTCCGGCCCTTATGGCGCACCTTGACGCCGACCACCTTTCCCTCTTCCAGCCACAGCTCCTCGCTCGGCGTGTCCAGAAAAAGCGGCACTTTCTCGCGGAGGATTATTTGCAGCAACCGACCCTGGATTGCCGCTCCATTGGCTATCGTCTGCCGGCCCAGGAGCTTGTCCCGTGCCATCAAGGTGGCATATTTGAGCGCCTTCAACTTTCCCGCGAAAGTCTTGCGCATGGTAAACAGTGTCGTGAACTCTTCGGCGGAGAGCGGCATGTGCGCGAGCGGCGCATAGATTGACAGCCGGTCGCGCCACTCGCCCAGCTGGCTGATATCGAACACTTCCGCCAACAACGATCGCCCCTCGGGAGATCCACCCGGTGCGTCGTCATAATAGTCCGGCCAGTCATGAAACGGTCGGCGGAATTTCATGCCTTTGGAGCGCAGGAATTCGACCATCGCCGGACCTGCGTTAAGGAACGACGTTGTCCTTTCGGCGCTTACTGATGGGCCGACATAGTCGACCACGCTTTTCAGGTACAATTCGGCGCGATCGAAGCTGTCCTCGATGCCCGCTTCCTTCATCAATGGGTTGTCGGGAATCCACAGCACTCCGCCCGAAAAACTGGTGGTCCCGCCGAATACGGAGAGCTTCTCGAAGATTGCGGCTGTTTTTCCTTCGGAACGGACCTTGAGGGCGCAGGGCACGGAACCGGCCCCCGAGCCGACGATGACCACGTCATATTCACTTTCGATCTGATCCATCAATTACGACCCTTCATTTGGTCACTACAGCCCATCTTTAGGCACCCGCTTCGGCCTGCGCCGTCGACGGACTCTCCGATTGAATCTTAGCTTCGGGCCGCTACCGGAACGGCTGGCCTGAGCCGCTGCGCGCCCTTGTGCAGAACCCCGCCCTTCATGATGACCAGCAAATTGTCGGCGTTCGCGACGAGGTCGGGATCGCCGGTCGGATCGCCCGCGACCACAAGAAGGTCGGCCGGCCCCCCCCGGGAGGATTGTGCCCCCCGGCGCCTGCGGCAAGCCCTCCGTGATAGGTAGCCGCGCGTAGCGCCTCCTGCGGCGTGAACCCGAGATAACGCACCAGATGCCCGACGTCCGCCGCATTGGTCCCACACGGCATGAAGGAAATGCCGTAGTCGGAGCCGAGCAGCATACGCACGCCACGGCGGTGCAATTCTTTGTGCGTCGCCACATTGGCCTCGAACGCCTCGCGCACCATCATTTGCTCCAGCAGTTCCTCCGGCCAGTGACTGAGATGCAGCAGGCCGTGATAGAAACTGGTCGTCGGTGTGACGAAGACACGATCTTTCGCGGCCTCCAATACATCGAGTGCTTCCTCGTCGCAGAAATCGGCGTGGTGGATAATCGTCACGCCGTGACGCACCCCTCGTTTGACTGATTCGGCGGAACGCGCATGGGCAGCGACAATAAGCCCCAGCTCACCTGCGGCTTCGCAGGCCGCCGCAACTTCGTCATCGGCCATCGTGGTCACCCGGCCTCTCGGCCGCGGAAAGAAGTCGTCGCCCGAAATATTGAGTTTCACGACATTTACGCCTTCGCGATAGCAAAGCCGCACGGCGCGCCGCATCGCGATGGGACCATCTACAATTATCGCCGAGACATCGCGCTGCTGGTGAAGCTGGCCGGTATCATTCAGGCCGCCGGTAGCTGTAAGCGTGGGAGTTGAGGCCAACAACCGCGGTCCTGGCACGCGGCCAGCATCGATCTCGTTGCGAACGACAATTTCTGAGCGCAGCTTTGGCGATCCCGCGCCGATCACGCTGGTAAAGCCCGCGTCGATCATCCGGCGGGCATTGTGCATGGTGACGAATACTGTCTCCTCGGGTGGCGTGTCCTCCACCGCGGTGGGGCTGGAGCTTTCCGGGAAACTCAGATGGGCGTGGCCATCGACTAAGCCTGGGATCAACGTTGCGTCAGGCTCTTCGATCACCCGGGCGTCGCGCGCCACACCCGCGGCAGATGGCCCGACCACCTCAATGCGCCCAGCTGAGACAAGGACGTCGGTGCGGATGCGGCCGTCGTCCCGACCGTTCCAGACCCATAGGCCGCGGAACAGAAATCGGTCATCGTCGCTCACGACGCCTCTCCTTCCATCGCCGGCGTATCGTTCGGTAGAATTTCCCCGTCGGTGGGATCGGCCGTGACGATTTCTTGGAGTTCGATGACGTTGCCAAAGGGGTCACGTCCATAGACCGTGCGCACTCCCATTTTCTCTACCGGCGCGCTGTGAAAGGACATTCCCGCTTCGGCGAGACGAGCGTGCAGCCCGAGCACGTCGGTCACGTCCAGGCAGATATGCGTGAATCCATGGAGATGCACAGGTCGATCGGCGGACCCGCGCCCCTGCGCCGGAGCGGAAAACTCGAACATCTCGATCTTGGCATCACCAAGACGCAGATAGACGGCCCGCGCCGCAGAGTCTTTCAGCCCCATGATCCGGTCGATCTCCGGATCCCGTTCGAATTCCCCGGCACCGAGTTCCTCGAACCCTAGGACATCGACATAAAAGCTTCGCGCTTCGTCGAGAGAGGGAACGGACATGCCGATGTGGTGAAGCATGTTGATGCCTTTCATATGCCACTCCGTTTATAATGGCGATATATATTTCCGCCCTGGATTTCGAATTCATGGTCGAGCCAAACATAAATTGGCAGAGTTGACGCGAATCGTGTCGACGGGCGACTTAGCCGAATGCCGCCTCGCGGAAGCAAATTCCCTGCTCACTGCTGAGTTTTGAAGAGGGTCGAACTTCATTGTCTTAGCCAAGCCGATCGCAAAGCACTGTTTTATCAATCTTCGAACCGCCGACTATTACCGATCTGCGATATGGCCATTACCGCTTTGCAACACTGAGTAATTGGCCTGCGTCCACTAACGCGGGGATTCGCCCTGCCACTTCTCCGAATTCAGGTCGCAAGCCGCCCTTCCGCAAGAGGCGACTGCCCATGCAGCCGAGCCAAGGCTGGCATTACAGAATTCATCACGCCCGTCCCGCCATCCACCGGAATGACAACTCCGTTGATATAGGCGGAATCCTCGGAAGCCAGGAACAGTATCGTCGCAACCTGATCCTTGGGCTGGCCGATGTCAGGGGTCAGCAGCCAGTCGCGATAAACCTGCTGTTCGGCCGGATCGAAATGGCCGATTACGCTGGGGCTGAGAGTAAGGCCGGGCGCAATGCCATTGCAGCGAATGCCCTGCTGGCCCCATTTTACCGCGATTGACCGAACCAGGGCGTTCACTCCCGCTTTGGTCACGTCGTAGGCCGGATGGATGCCACTGCCGCCAAATGACGCCATCGATGAAACCATGACAATCGAGCCGCCGCCATTTCGCAGCATGTGCGGAATGACGTGGCGCGACGCAGGCATCACGCCGGTCAAGTTGACGCGAATGCTTTCGTCCCAAACGCCCAAATCGATATCAACAATGTTACTATCGCGACTTTGGGCGACGAGGTGAACGGCGGCAGCATTATTAACCAGGATATCAAGGCGTCCATCCGCCGAGACAACCGAGGCGATCAATTCGGCTATCTGACCTTCATCCCCCATATCTACGGCTTGAGCACTTGCGGACCCACCAGCTTGTTTGATCGCATCGGCGACTTTGGTGGCCCCGTCGGCGTTTAGGTCGGCAACGACCACTCGCGCGCCTTCCTTGGCCAAGGCCATCGCTGTCGCCTCGCCAATGCCGCTGGCGCCGCCCGTAACCAGCGCAATTTTACCTTCTACCCGGCCTGCCATCCTGCATCCCTTCTCTCGACACGGAGTTGGCTCCGCCTTGTGATCGAAATCCTTCAACTGCTCCAAACGCGCGCATGATCGAATGGCACCGGTAATTATGCTCAACGATCGCGCGCGCCGCGGACTGAGCGGGGTCGCGGCGGTCGTCTGAGCAATTCCCGGGTCTGCCGCAACGATGAGCGCGGCAGAGGCACCACCATGATTTCTCCCAGCGCTCGCACGGTTTTGCTCTCGTCCGCCGCCATGACGATCGAACGCGGACCGCCAGGTACCTTCCTCGTACCTTTTTCAGCGCCGCATTCAAATAGTTTAGAGGATTGGGGTCAACAAAAACTCGTGAGCAAATTGTGCACGGGATTTCGTGCGAAGGTTGCTGCGACCCTTGGCGGTGAGGCCGTCAGAAGGACCCACCCACATTGAGCATGGCTTACGCCGTCGATGGCGCGAAGTAGGCGAGCAACCCTTCAACCGTTGCCGCCCTTCGCTTCCGTTCTGACAGGTCGATCATACCGAACAGCCGTTCAACGCGGTGCAACTGGAGCGGGTTGATAATTGGAGCGTCCGAGATGGCCAGGATCGCGCACGGCAGCTTCCCCCTAACTGGGCGATTGTTGGCAAACCCGCCCGAGCAGTAAGAATCTCTGGAGATCCATGATTGTCCGCGAACGTATGTGGGGCTGAGTGTGGGGCTCAAAAAGATGAGTTGATTTAATTATTTGTTTTCAATTATTTATAACATAAATTCGCTTCCCTCCGTTTGGATTCGAACCCACGAACGGCTTATCATTTGTCGTGAAACCGCGCCGCCATCCGCGCACTCGCTCCGCTCTTGGCCGCGAGCTTGGCGCCGTAGCGCAGAACCGTCTTGGGGTCGCGCCAGCGATAGGCCTGCATGATCGCCGGCAGGCTCTCGCCCGCGGCAAAGTTGTCCTGCGCCACGCCCACCCTGATTGAATGCGACGACACGGCCTTGATCCAGCGCACGACCTCGGTCTCGCTGATGTCGCCGAGCATTCGCTTATCAAACGCCTGCCGGATCAGCCGCTTGTAGATCAGCGTGATCGAGCCGGGGTGCAACGGCCCCTCACCTACTGACCGGATCGAACCGTCGAACCAGGTTTCCACGCGCCTGAACAGCGGCCCCCGGGTGATGGCTGCCTTCGATCGCCATTCCGCGATCGCGCGCATGGTCACCGGCGACAGATAGGCCTGAGTCCCCTGCCCGTCCTGGTCGGTCTTGCTGCGCCGGATTTCGACAACGCCGGCCCCGTCAGTATCGGGCCCGTCGATATCGGTGATCTGTAACCCTGCGAGTTCCGAGCAGCGGCAGGCGGTATCGTAAGCGGTCAGGAGCAAGGCCCTGTCGCGAAGCCCGAGCAGATCGCGGCGTGTCGCCTTGAGCAGCACGCCAAGCGACACGCCGCTCGCCGGCGCATCGAGGTCGCTCCCCTCCCCTTTGAACCGGATTGCCCGCGCCTGGCGCTGCCGGGTGCCCAGCACCTTGCGCGCGGCCTTGAGCTCGAGCCGCACCAGCGGCGCCGCGGTCGGATCGTCGCGCCCGGCCATGCGGTAGGCCCACCCGATCGAGACGAGGTAGCGCGCGATCGTCGCGGCAGCCCGCGTTTCCGTAGCGCGTGCAGCCGCGCTGTCATGATCCTGCCCCGACAACGCCCGCACATAGCCAGCAACAGTCTGCGCCGTCGCCTCCCCGGCAGTGACGCGCGAAAGCCGGCACCAGCTATCCCAGAGCCGAATGTCGGAGAGAAACGCGCGAATGGTGTTGGGCGACCAGGCACGCGCCGCGGCCTCGACCAGGCTCGGATCGACGATCACGCGCTCGGGTGCGAGCGCGGTGACCTCGCCGACGACGTCCGACAGCCGCTCGGGCGGCGCGGGTTCCATACGGGTCAGCGCGGTTTTAGCCATCGCCGCGAGCGATACCGGCAAAATGGCTTAAATGATAGGGTCACGATAATCTTCCATTATCACGAATGGCTATTACGTATCACTTTCAGAGTATAAATTCGATTCATATCGGGTTATATTCAACATGAATTTGTGCATATGCCCTGATCTACGACGATCGACGCTCTGATAGAACGCTCAATATTCGCAATCTCGGATTAGCCGGTAGTTTCGTACTGCCTGGATCCAGACACATCACTCTTGTCGCCGACTCCGTCCCGCGCGAACGCCGCAATGGTGGCAGGATCGGGACTGTCTGTTTGCGGTGTCCCGCGGTAAGCCAAGTGATCGACTGGCATTGGGAGGTAGTCGTTCACCAGCCCTACCAATGTAGAGTGTGCGATAGTCGCCTCGGAAACCGAGCCCACGGTTCCAACCCGCGCAATTTGGCAAGAACGCGTGGCCCAAGGCCACGGGAGCATTGCCCCGGAGCCACGCCGAGCACCACGGTCTTTCGAAGACGCTCATTCGGCCACGCATCGCCGGTCATCGCGTGCGACACCGGAGAGATCATATTTTCCGCCGCTTGCCCTCAAACCCGTCCTTGACCTCCGCGATCCAGGCTACGATCTCGCGCTCACTCCAGCGCGAGGCGTAGGGTGAAATCTTGTAAGGGCCCGGAAAGCGTTGCTGCTTGATAAGATCGTAAATCATCGACTTGCCGAGGCCTACCCGGCGGCTAACCTCGGGAAGCCTGAGGAAACGCTCGGGCATTTCTGGAAAATCAGACATCGCCTCAATTCCTAAGGAACCTCAAAAAGCTCGGCGTGGTCCGCCGAGCGTCCCATTCACGCGCCAGTGCCGGGAAGGTGATCGGGAGATAGCGCCCGGCGACCTCCGGCCAGGGCCTCGCCGACGCGCCTGACGAAGGTCGCAAAGCGGTCCTTGCCCACCGCGCGGGCCGCCGCATCGGCTTCGGGTAGCGGCGCCTGCACCATCAGCTGATAGCGGACGAAGAGCCCGAGCGTCTCCTGCGTGACCTGGCCGTCGCGCTCGACCCGGCCCAGCGCGAGCGTCAGCCGATCGAGCCTGCGGCCAAAGCGCTGCTCGAGATCCGATTGCGCCTGCCCGTCGATCCACGCAGCCACCGCATCGGCGAGAATGCGTGACTTCGAGACACCCGGCTTCGCGGCGAGTTCCTCGAACCGGTAAGCCAGGCCCTTGGGCAGGAAGAGCTGATAGCGGACGCTTTCTTCCTTCATCGCTGGCGCTCCTCAGAAATTAGGGGCATCGGGGTCGCGGGGCGATACCTGGTTGATCCCATGCGCACGGACCACGGCGCTGCCGTTCGCTTGATCCATCACGCGCTTGTCGGTGGCCGGATCGGCGTCGTCGGGGTCGAGACCGAGGCTGTCGACCTCCTGCTCGGGCTCTTGCTTACGCGGCTGCTCTTCCGACACGTCGCGCTGCCGCTGCGGCTCGTGCCCGCTGGGCTTCGCCTCCGCGGCCTTGTGTTCTGGTAGCAAACGGGCGTCGGCAGACTTGACCATCCCTTCCCAGTCATTAGGCCGCTTCGGCGGGATATCCGGATATCGGCCTTCCGTGAGTTGCGGCGGCGGCAGGATGCGCGACTGAAGAATGCGGTCCTTGAAATACCGAATCTTCTTAGCACGGATCGGCGCGATGCCCGAGACCATGACGAGCTCGTCCTGCGGCGGTAGCTGCATGACCTCGCCCTGGGTCAGGAGCGGGCGCGCAGTCTCCTGGCGGCTGACCATGACATGAGCGAGCCAGGGCGCGAGGCGGTGGCCGGCATAGTTGCGCATGGCGCGCTGCTCGGTCGCGACGCCGAGCGCTTCGGAAATCCGCCGAGCCGTCCGCTCGTCGTTGGTCGCGAAGGCGACGCGAACATGGCAGTTGTCGAGGATCGAATTGTGCTCGCCGTAAGCCTTGTCGATCTGGTTGAGGCTCTGCGCGATGAGGTAGGCGCGCACGCCGTAGCCGGCCATGAAGGCAAGGCTGGTCTCGAAGAAGTCGAGCCGGCCGAGCGCCGGGAACTCGTCGAGCATCATCAGGACTTCGCGCCGGCGACCCACCGTCCCCTGATCCCCATGCTTCTCGGTGAGGCGCCGACCGATCTGATTGAGCACAAGGCGAACGAGAGGCTTTGTTCGGCTGATGTCGGATGGCGGGACGACGAGGTAGAGCGACAGGGGAGCTTGGCCGTCTACCAGGTCGGCGATGCGCCAGTCGCTCGCGCTGGTGACTTCGGCCACGATAGGATCGCGATAGAGACCGAGGAAGCTCATTGCCGTCGAGAGGACGCCCGAACGCTCGTTCTCGCTCTTGTTGAGCACTTCGCGCGCTGCCGAGGCAATCACCGGATGGACCCGCGGCGCTACTTCGCTGCCGAGATGATTGGTCGACATCATCTTCGTCAGTGTGACGGCGAAGGTGTGCTCGGGATCGGAGAGAAAAGTCGCGACCCGCGCGAGCGTCTTTTCTTCCTCGGCGTAGAGCACGTGGAGGATCGCACCGACAAGCAGGCTATGGCTGGTTTTTTCCCAGTGGCTGCGCCGCTCGAGCGCACCTTCGGGATCGACAAGAATGTCGGCGATGTTCTGGACATCGCGGACCTCGTTGGCGCCGCGCCGGACTTCAAGCAGCGGATTGTACTTGGCCGAGAACCGGTCGGTCGGGTTGAACAGCAGAGCGTGGCTGAACTTCTTGCGCCAGCCGGCGGTCAGTTCCCAGTTCTCGCCCTTGATGTCGTGTATCACGACCGAGCCTGGCCAGCCGAGCAGGGTCGGGACAACGAGGCCGACGCCCTTGCCCGAGCGGGTCGGTGCGAAGGCCATGACGTGCTCGGGGCCGTCGTGACGCAGATAGCGTCCTCGGAAGGATCCGAGGAACACGCCCGCGCTACCGAACAGGCCCGCGCGGGTCATCTCGCGCAAAGTCGCCCAGCGCGCCGAGCCATAGGTAGTCACATGCCGCGCCTGCCGCGAGCGCCAGAGCGAGCCGATCACAGCAGCCGCGCAGCCGACGAAGCCACTGATGCCGGCGACGATGCCTGCCTTGTCGAAGACCTTGGGCGCATAGGCATCGTAGTGATACCACCAGGGGAAGAGCTGGTAAGGACGGTAGATCGGGATTCCGAAGATCTCGAACCAGTGAGGCCCAAGCTCGGCCTGGTAGCCGAGCATCGACGCGCACCACTGGGTGGCAGCCCAGACGCCGCCGATGACGATGCAGAATACGACGATGATCTGGCCGATGAGGATCTTTGTCGGGGTCATGAGCGCCGCTCCGTGAGCCCAGGGGTTGGGCGAGCGTCATTTTCCCATCGATCCGAATGCCCCGTAATTAGACCACTGGTGCCTGGAGAGGACTGCTTAGGACTCTTCGGGTGCGAAATGCCTGGAGCTGAGACCGCCGGGAGCTCTTCAACGATGCCGCTTAGCACGCGAGTCGTACGAAGCTTGTTCGGGTTCATCGTAGGTCTCCGGAGGCTGGAAGATTTCCTGGTCCAGAGATTTTCGCACCAGATACGAGTCAGCGTTAGGGCCTGTCTGGGGTCTGCAGGCACGTTTCTGGCATCTCACGGCAGCCATTTTGCGAACTATGTTGGATTCGGCGCCGCGGCCATATCCGACCAACATCGCGAGTCGCTCGGGGCAAAAACGTTCGCTTCAGGAGATTGTCGGCCCACTGCGCTGACGGCCGATCGTCCAACTCGGCCCGGTCTCGCGCATGATGCCCGATACTTGCTTGCCGATCTGGCGCTCGAGCACCGACCGCCAAGGTACGAGCGTGAAATCGCGACTGCGCTCGATGAGCGCGAAGCGCCCGCTCGTCAGATCGACGCGCCGCACAAAGCGGCCTTCGATCCTTTCGCCAGGCGAGGCCTCGGCAAACGGTAGCCCAAGCTCGGTTGAAAGACTGCCGGCACGGGCCAGCACCTCGCGGCGGCGTAGTTCGGCGAGAAGGTTCGAGCGATAGACCACCTGCCCGTTCTCTTCCTGAGCCAGTTGCTCGGCGATCAGCCATTGGCGCCGGGCGGCCTGCGCGGCACCGACCTCCTTGCCAAACCCGGCATCGCGAAGCGGTGTCGGCATGCCGCTCACAATCTCGCGGTCGAGCCAGGTCGCCCCGTCGGCGCTCGGCAGGCGTTCGATCGGTATCGCCGAAAGCACTTCGACCGTGACCGGCCGATCGCGAAGCTGCAGCGCCTCGTAGGCCGCCGCCTTGTCGAGATGGTCGGAAGAGATCGTCCAGGCCCCAGCCTCGTCGCGCTCGGGCTCGCGCATCAATCGGCGCATCGCCTCGAGGCGCCTCACGTGCGTTGCGATGAACTCGTCCGATGCGCGCGGGTCATGAAGCTGATGCGCGGACGGCGAGTACTTTCCGTAGCTAGCGGCAGCGACCACCGCGATCGTGCGATCGACCTCGCGGACCTGCGCCACGCGCGCTTCCACCCGCACGACGCTTGCCGGCGGTATCGGCTCATGGCCGTCGCCGCGGCCGATCGCGACGTAATGCGTGCGACCGTCGACACCGTCGATCATCAGGTAATGCGTGTCGCGGTATTCGTCGGCAAGGCCGCGCATGACTACGCGGCCAATGACCGGCGCTGCAGCCGGCGCCGAGCCGTCGAAGATAACGCGGTCGGCTGCCGCCCGTTCGAGCGATCGCGCCGAAAGCTCGCGCTGCATCGTGCGGATAATGTCGCCGCGCTCGCCGATCTCGCGCAGCGTCGCTTCGAGATTATCGGCGAGCTGCCAGCTGCCGGCACCGATTGGCTCCGCCAGACCCATACGCGCGAGCTTCTGCAATCGCCCGGCTTTGAGCGTTTGCTGGAAGGAATCTGGGTCGCCAGCCTCGACCCTGCGATCGGTGTCCATGCCCGCGATCAATGCACGGTCGATCGCAGTAAGGCGCTCGGCGCCGATATCGCCGCGCTGCTGCTCCTGGATTTCGAGATCGGTCCGGGGGCCGAGGTCGAGCGTCGCGATCCGCGAGGCACGCTCGCGCAGGCCATGGCTGATGTATTCGGGCGCGATGACAAGATCCCCGCCACGCTCGTCCCGTCCGCGCAGCATGACGTGGCTGTGCGGATGGCCGGTGTTGTAGTGGTCGGTCGCGACCCATTCGAGCCGGGTGCCAAGGTCCTGTTCCATCTGCGCCATGAGCCGGCGCACGTAGGGCTTGAGATCCGCGTACTGGTCGCCGTCCTCGGGCGAGACGATGAACCGGAACTGGTGGCGATCCTGCGACGAGCGCGCGAGGAAGTCCTTGCCGTCAGCGACGTCCCGATCCGCTGAATAGAGTTCGCCCGGCTCGCCCTCACGCGTCACGCCGTCGCGCTGGATATAGCGCAAGTGCGCCGTCGCCCCGCCGATGCCCTTGCCGGCAAGCTTCACGAGCCGCGTCTTGACGATGACGCGGCGCGCCCGGAACGCGGCGTGCGGATCGCCCGATGCGATGGCGCGCGCGATGCTCGCGCCGCGGCCGATCCGGCTTCCGTTGAAGCGCCGGCCGCTCGCCGCGGTCTTCCTTCCTGCAAGAGACGCAGCCCGCATGACCTGGTTCAGGTAGCGCGGCGCCCTGCCGCCCTTGCCGATCCGGCCCAGCCTTGGCTCGAAATCGTCGCCGTCCACGCGGCACCTCCCCGTCCGGAAATGCGGAACATGGCGCAAAACGTGGGCGCGCGGCGGGCGTCTTCAAGGAGTCTCGTAAAAAGTCTGCGGGAGCCCCCGATTCCTGCGGCTCTCGGGGCTCATGTCTCGCGGCGGAATGAGCCGTCTCGTAGAAGAGCCCAGAAAAGGATGTGCAGACAGTGAGTTACAATATCGCGAGATATTGCTTCTATCTTGCTCTCGTAATTGGGCAATCATCCCAGGTCGTCGTCATGATGCTTCTCCTTTTCATCGGGCGGATCGTGGCCGGACGCGGTCCGGCCCGGGCGGACCCGCATCGCAGCAATAAAGGGCTGGTGCGCAGTGCACTCGTCCGCATTCAGCGAAGGCATGAGAGGCCGCATGCGCGCGGCGCGAAGGCCTCCGCGATGCATGTCGACATCGCAGTATCGGGGCAACATCACAGGCATTTCGGCGTGGTGCGACGGCCCGAAGACCGGCGGCCACAGGCAAGATATCGTGCTTCCCGATCGGTAAATCTGCACCAGTCCTCATCCGCTGCGCGCGGATCTCCTCAGTTCGTGGTGGGCGGTTGAAGGGCGGATTGGGGCGTCATGCGGCGGCGTCCATCCGCTGCGCTTCGTGGAAATAGAGCTTGCCGCCAGCGCGCGGCGAGACGTCCACGGGCGCGCCATGATAGGCGGTGCCATCCTTCCACATGGCGTGCATGATCACCGCCAGCTTGCGCGCGACGGCGACGCTGGCCTTGGCCCGGCACTTGGTTTTCATGAGCCGATCACCCCATTCCTTGAGCCGATCGGGGCGCTTGTAGCGGGTCAGCATGACATGCGCGGCGCTGTAGAGCGCCCGCCGGACGTCAGGATCGCCGGCCTTGCTGATGCGGCCTTTGACGTCGATCGAGGTGCCCGACTGCCAGCGCCGGGAGGTCAGGCCGAAGTAGGCGGCAACGTCGCGCGAACGCCGGAAGCGGTGCGGATCGTCGATCGCCGTGGCAAAGGTCAGCGCGGTGACCGGGCCGACACCGGGTATCACCAGAAAGCGCCGGCAGAGCTCGTCCCGCGCGACGATCTGGAGCACCAGCTTGTGCAGCTTCACGTATTCGGTCCACAGCGCCGCGCGGGCACAGAGCATGCAATCCATGAGCCTGGCCGAGAGCGCATCGCTTTCGACCGCCTTGCGGACCGCGGCATCGAACTTGCCGCGCCCGATCGCCCCGAGCTTGATGCCAAAGGCCTTGAGCGAGTGCCGGATCGTGTTCTCGAGATCGAGGAACTTGCGCTTGAGATTGCGCCGCTGGACGAGCAGCAACCGCATCCGATAACAGGCTTCGGTCTTGATATGCGCGGCGCGGAACCAGCCCGTGCGCATGATATGGGCGATGCCCAGGGCGTCCGCGGCGTCGGTCTTGTTGCGCTGCGCGGCCAGCGCGGAGCGCACGTGGCGGGTTTCCAGGCACACCGCCGCGATCCCCAGCTGGATCAGGCCCGGATGCAGCCACGGCGACAGCGCGCCGGCCTCATGGCCAACCCGTTTGAGCTGCTTGCCATAGGGCGCGAGCGCCGCCGCGATCGCCTGCGGATCGCTCGGCACCGACGCCGTCATCATGACCTTTCCCGCCTCATCGACCACACAGATCGCGGTCTCGTCGATCGACACATCCAGTCCGGCAAAACAGTCCATGCGCGTTCTCCCGCCCCGCCCTGTTGCCCGCGCCCGTGATGCGCTTCGGCGGGCCGGCGGGCACGCGGTTTTGTCCGATCGCGGCACCAAAAGTGCGATCAACTCGTCATGCCCAATTACCTCGGCAATTCCGCCCCCTACCCCTTCCCGCCCCTGTCGCCCGCCCTCCTTCCCGAGACCGGCACTCCCAGCCAGCACGCAAAAAGGGCTCCCGAGCGACGCAAAGGTTGCGCCGCCCGGAAGCCTCGGGTGCTGTTCAGGCTGCGTCTTGTTGCGCTGCCAATCGCGCCTTAGCCAGTGCCAATTCTGCTTCGATTTGCGCGCGTTCGGCAGCATCATCGCAGGCTGAAAGTTCGCGGCGAAGCTCTTCAATCTCTTGTTCGATGGCCATGATCATCTCCTGATTGTCGTGACGACAGGAGGCGAACCCGGCGCTGCGCGGGTCGGGTCAAGGATCGCGTCAGCGACCGCGAAGCGGCGACAGGGGTAACGATTTTTGCCGGGCGAGCTGCGCTGCAGAAGGCGCGCAAGACCTGCGACGCCCGGCAAAAATGGTGGGACCCTGTCGTCCTTGAGGCGGGCCGTGCAGCGCCGGATACTGGGCGGACCGGAGCAGAAACCCTTCCAAATATTAGGTCCCGCGTCGCATCGATGCCAGAATTCGACAGACTCAAGACCGGATCCGGAAAGGCAAAAGCCCCGCGCGAACGATCGGCACGGGGCTTCCAGGATCGAGCGACTTTACTCGCCAGGGTTCCAGATGATGGCGAGGGTGTCGTCATCGTCCTGTCCCGCGGCGCGGCCGAGATTGGCGTAGAGCGTGCGGGCGCCCAGTTCCGGCGCCGACATCGCGAGGCGGATATATTCGCGACCCGAGACCTCGCCGGTGCGGATCCAGCCGCCGCCGAGTTCGACGCCGCCGGAGAGGATGCGGTAGTCGGGCTGCTCGCCCATCTTGCCGCGGTTGGGGATGATTGCGATCTCGGCACTTACCGAAAGCGTGCGGATCGAACCCTTGAAGCTGCCGTCACTGAGGCGCTGCACATAACCGATTGCGGGCATTGGATCTCTCCTGTCTCAAGATCGCCCGAACCAGTTCCGGGCGATGGCCGACCGCAAGGGACGGCGAGAGACGAACCGGCGAACCGCAGGCCACAGCGTGAGCGGAGGACCGGAGCGGCGAGCTGATTTGAAGCGAAGCGGCCGCGAGGAGCCGGGCGCAGCCCGGTGGGGAAATCAGTCCGCGCGCGATGGTTTCGCCGGGCGGCTGCCGTTCCAGGTCAGGGCCCGCGCCGGAATGGATCGGAATTGCCGATAGGGGAGATACTGGCCCGCACGTCGATGCCAGGCAGGGCCAGAAAACGCCGGTCAAGTCACGATGAAGCGCTGCCGGGATGCGCCAGGAACCCGCGCCAAGCGCGGCCGCGATCAAACAGCCGGCAGCTGCTCGACTTTGACTTTCTCGTAGCCTTCCTTGCGGAAAAGCTCGGCGATATGCGCAGCCGTCATCTGGTCTGCAGCCTCGACGACCCAGAGCTGTTCGTCATGTTTGCGGTCGAGCCCGCTGATCCGGTATGCCATGTCACCCCCACGCCTCGCGGCCAGCGCGATGTCCTGCCTGGCCGGCTTTTGTCAACCGGCCGAGCCCAACTTCGCGGCCGCGTTCCGACAAGTCGGCAAGCGACGAAAGCCCCCTGGCTAGCCGATCATTGGGTTTGGCGCCGCCGGAGACCCGTCTCGACGCCGTCCATCCGGGTATCGACGACAATCGCCAGCGTGTCCGCCGTGGTCGCGTCGGGCGCCATCTTGGTCTGTGTGCGCAATGCGATCTCGGCATCGCGGCACCGTTCGAGGGCCGCCGAGAGCGCCAGGTCGTTGCCCTCGTCTTGGGGCCGCGCAGCTATCGTATCGGCGATGCAGTCGCGGTAGCTCGCCTGCGCGTCGGCGATACGGTCAGCAACTTGAGCCGGCGTGGCTTCAGGCAGAGCAAGAGCCGATGTCAGAAGCAGCACGGCGAACACGAACAAATACCTTCGCAGTTGCCCCCCACGAATTCGTTCTACCAGAAACACGCTTCCATGGCGAGCCGCAGCGCCGGCCGACCCTCAGGATTTCTCCCTTCAGGTCTGGCCTCAGGACTCGGGTGCGGTCTCCGAAGCCACCGCCTTCGAAGCCCGCGGCGCCTTGGGCTTGGCAGCCGGCTTCGCCGCTGCTGGCTTCGCTGCAGACTTGGCGGCTGACGGCTTTACCTTGGCTCCGGGCTTGCGGCCGAGGCCGATCTTCTTGGCGAGGCCGCGGCGCATTTCAGCATAGCTTGCCGCAACCATCGGATAATCGGGCTTCAGACCATAGCGCTCGCGATATTCGGCGGGGGTCAGGCCATGACCCGACAGGTGGCGCTTAAGCGTCTTGTAGGGCTTGCCGTCGATCAGCGAGATGATGTGGTCTGGTGAAGCAAGCGAACGGCGGGCTGTGACTGCCGGGGTATATTCGGCCGCCGGAGCAGCTTCGGGCGAGGCCTGCGGCGCCGCCAGGTTCGTGACCGCACTGTGCATGGACTGCAGGAAAGTGGGAACCTCTTCGGCTGCCACCCGGGTATTGGGATTGGACAGCCACGCCATTGTCAGTTCGGTGGCGAGCTCGAGAAGATCGGTTCCAGTCGTTTCCTCGGCCATAACTTGATATCTCCATTTTGGATATATCGGCCTCTACTTACAAATCCTCTGGCGTCAATCGCTCTGAGTAATTTGTAACCACACGACACAAATCTACCGATCTCGAAATGGAAAAGCCACGCCGCGAGGCCCTTGGGCCGAGCGGCGCGGCTCGACTTTTGAAGACAGAGGCAGGCGACTGCGAGGCTGCCGCCTGCCTCTGCCCAGTCATGCCGCGAGCGGATGGGTCTCGTCCGGCTCCGTTACTTGCGGTACTTGAGCGGTCAGCGTTCCGTCATCGTCAGGGCGCGTGTCCGGTTCAAGCGATGCACGTGCCGCCATGACCAAAGCGTGAGCACCGACGCTGCCGACGCCGCCGCGCTGGGTATAGGCGGTGGGCGGGAATGCCATCCATCTGGGTACCCAGCCCTCGACCTTCGTCCGCCCACCGACGCCTTCGAGATGATCGCGAACGATTTGCTTCAAGGTCTTGCCCTTCTCCGGGGCGTTGGCCTCGGCGACAAGCGGACCCGCGACTTCGCCGACCAGCGCGCCGAGCACTTCGCGGTCGCGCAAGAGGTCGAAGAACGCATCGTCGGCCTGCCAATAGTCTGCCATGTCGAGCCCGATTTCGCTGCCGACCGCATCCACGGCAGCGCTGCCTGCCATCAGGGTCTCGCCCATTGCGACGGCAGCGATGTCGAAGACTTCGGTGTCCGTCAGAGGCACCAGCCGCAGGAATATGCCGACAAGGCCAAAGGGGTCGCCGTTACCGCCCGCGGCGGTGGGTTCTTCTTCCGATTGTCGGAGCAGGCGCAGGACTTTGAGCCGGGCATGGTCGAACAGGGCTTCGCCTGCAGAGAGCTCGACGCTTTCGCGCACCGCATCGGTCTTGGCACTTTGCGGTTCGATCCGCACGGTCCAGAGCGGCGAGCCGGCGATGGCGTGCGCGACCATGAGCCGTAGCGCGAGGCCGGGGTGGCCGAGCAGCGCGGCACGGCACGCGGCGTGCCGGTGGAGATCGATGTAGGTGCCGAGCGTGCTTGTCACTTCGCCGCGCGAAGGCTTGGCCCCGCTTTCTAGGCCCAAGCCCTTGTCGATCCGCCGCGCTTCGAGCCGCGTGACGTAACCCTCGTGGACGATCACCTCACCGTTCGCGCGCACGTCGAGATAGACACGCCCGCCCTTGCGCTTGCCCGCCTTCTCGTGCTCCCACGAGTGGAAATGATCGCTCGGCGGGACGACGACGACATCGGACCAGCCCGCTTCGATGTAGCCCGCGCGCTTCGTTTCGATGGCGGCATTCTGCAAGGCCCAGAAGGCATCGGCATCGGCAAAATAGGCGTCTTCGCCGAAGAGGTCGGCAACAATGCCGCCCATACCAGCCGTCTCGAACAGGGCATGGCGAACCGGGACCGTCTGACCGCCCAGCAGCCAGGACTTGAGCTGGTGCCCGGTCGGACAATAGGCCTGCGGGTCGTTGTGGAGCTCCAGCCATGCCTGCTGCTGCTTTTTGCTCGCCATGGTCAGATGACGAACGGTAGCGCGATCGATCTCGCCGTCGCGGTAAAGGCTGCGCACGCGGGGCAGAAGATTGCCGAGCGCGAGCACGCGTTTGACCGCGAGATCAGGAAGCCCGAAGGTCGCCGCGATGTCGGCGGGATCGCGCCCTTCCCTGACGAGCCGGGTGAAGCATTCCCACTGCGTCACCTCGTCGGGATCGAGCCGGGCAATGTTCTCGATCAGCGAGACTTCGATGGCAGCGGCATCGTCGCCGGGCGCGATGATCGCGCAGGGCAAGGGTTCGATCTCCCGCCCGCCCTCGCCTTCTGCGCCCCGCCGCTCCTCGGCGACGATCAGCGCGGCATGAAAGCGCCGCGCGCCCGCGACTATTTCGAAGGCGCCCGCTTCGCCGCTGGGCCTGACGATCAAGGGCATGATCACGCCGCGTGCGCGCACGGTCGGCAGGATGTCGGAAACGTCGGGTGCCTTTTTGGCATAGCGCATGTTGGCTTTGCTGACCGACAGCTTGCCAAGGTCGATGAATTGGAGTTCCATGGTCGTTGCCTGTGCGTTGGGTTTGAAAAGAAAGGAGAAATTCTGATCATTAAATGCTGCGAATGACCTTGCGAGGGGGGAGGACCTCGCGCCCAACGCGACGCAGCGCGGGGGGAAAAGCAGACGGGTGAGGTGAACCGGGTGCTTCCGGCGAGCCGTAAATGAGCAGAACCCGTCAAAGCCGGGGACAGGAGAACTTCCGCGATCTGAAGCGACCCGGCGAGCGAACTTGCCAAGGGAAGAGGAATCGAACCGATGGTTGACGCCTCGTTGGAACATGAATGTCGCCGATGCGGATGTGGGCGGCATGGCCTTCGGGCCAGTGATGCGCCGGGCTGGCTGTAGGTGAAGCGGCCCAGGGGAGCGCGGTCATCCGCGCGCCAGCTTGCGACTAAGACTGTGGTGGTCGCAGGCCAGTTGTCACACGGGGTAAAGTCGGTCCCTAAAGCAAGTGAAAGGTCAGTTGCGGAACCCAAGAACCACGTTGCCGCATCTCTCACGGAGATGATCGAAGCGACCGATGATCGCGGTGACGTGGGACGGAGCCCTCGTAGTAGTCCGAGAACGGGAAAGCCGTTCACATGGCGAAGGGGGGCAGCGGATACAGCGAGCCGGCAGGAGGTGGGCGTCAGCCCGGCCCGGTGAATACCGAGTTCATCCTCGACATGCAGTGCAAGCTGTATCGGTGGAGTCAGGCAGCCCCGGACAAGACGTTTGGGGACTTGTTCAATCTGGTGAGTGACCGCCGCACGCTCGGCTACGCTTGGCGCAAGATGGCCCGTAACAGGGGCAGCAGGACGCCCGGCACAGACGGCATGGGGCGGATACAGGTCGAACAGCGTACCGGCGGCGTGGAGCGCTTTCTCGACGAGATCGAGGCGGAGCTTCGCGCAGGAACTTACAGGCCTCAGCCTGTGCGGCAGCGGCTTATCCCCAAAGCGGGAAAGCCGGGTCAGGTCCGACCGCTGGGCATTCCTACGCTGAAAGACCGCTTGGTACAGATGGCTTTGAAGCTTGTTCTGGAGCCGATCTTCGAGGCGGACTTCTATCCGACCTCGTTCGGCTTCCGACGTCGTCGCAGCACCCACGACGCCATCGCGATGATCCAGCGGCAGGTTAACCCGAACCGCTGGTGTAACTCGCGGATCACCTACGTGATCGAAGGCGATATCAAAGGATGCTTCGACAACATCGACCACCACCGGCTGATGGAGCGGGTGCGACGCCGCATAAGGGATCGCAAGATCCTGCGGCTCGTGCTCGCCTTCCTGAGGGCAGGGATCATGGTCGAGACCACCGTTCGCCACCCAGTCGCGGGAACTCCGCAGGGCGGCATCATATCGCCGCTGCTGTCGAACATCGTCCTGACAGCGATCGACGAGCGATACAGGCGGTGGACGCCGGGTCCATACGAGACGGTGACCAGCGCGACCCAGCGTCGCGGTCGCGATTACAATAGCGGCAAGGCCACCTTCTACATCGTGCGATATGCGGACGACTTCGTCGTTCTCGTGTCGGGACCAAGAGCGGCGGCAGAAGCCGAGAAGGAAGCGCTGGCAAGGTTCCTCCGCGAGGAATTGCGCCTTGAATTGTCGCCTGAGAAAACCTTGATCACCGATATCCGAAAGGGCTTCGACTTTCTCGGCTATCGGATCGTGAAGAAGCGATCCCCCCGATCCGGGCGGTTCGTCTGCAAACTGCTCATTCCACTGAGCAGGCTGCAGCGTCTGCGCGATACGATCAAGGCGCGGACCAAGAGGCCGAGCCTTCTGCTCGCGCTGTCCGCCATCATCGACAACCTCAACCCGCTCATACTGGGGTGGCGAACCTACTATCGTCACGCCATGCGAGCATGCCGTGAGTTCAGCAAACTGGACCACTGGCTTTGGGAGCGCATCTATCGATGGCTGCGCAAGAAACACCCGAAAACCCGGCGAACGATCTTCCGGCGCTTCTACCGAAGAGCGCCCGGGGGGCCGCTGCGTTGGACAGAGGGAACGGCGCGGCTGCGCCGGTTCAGTGAGGGGGGGCACCTCCCCCTACCCGTTCCGGGGCACCAAGATCACCAACGGTTGGGACATCATCGACGAGGCATGGACGGGAGACCGCCGTGACTTCTGGCCGATGATGCGGCAGCTTGCCGTAGCCTGACAGACACCCGTGGCCTCGGTCACGCGTGGAGAGCCGGATGCAGTGAAAATTGCACGTCCGGTTCGGCGAGAGGGATGGCGAAACCAGCCTCTGCGAAGGGGTATGGCGCTCCATCCCTACTCTCCTTCGAATGGCACCGGTCCGCCTTGTTCCAAACCGGGGCGGACCGGCTTTTGATGGACGGCGAACGGCCGCCCGCGTCATTCGCGCAGATTCTTGCGCGAAAGCTGGGTCGCCGCGTCGCGGCGGAATTCGAATTCTGCGAGGAAGATTGATCCGTTGCGGCGCGCCGCTTCGGTCCAGACCGAGAGCCGTTTGTCGCTCTTGAACAGCGCGTCACGCTCGATGCCGAGTCCGAAGGGCAAGCGAACGCTACCGATCTCCGACAGGCTGAACGAGCCAAGTTCCGGGCACCCGAAACCGAGGTCGGCAAGCCCGAACAGGGTATCGCCATCAGGCCCAAGTTCCGTCACGATCCATGTCGCCGCGCCGATAGGATTGAACAGCTTGATAACCGGGACCGGATCGGGCTCAGCGCGATCCTCGCGCAGCGCCTGAAAGCGGGCGAAGTGGTTGAAGCGCAGCGCAGTGCGCAGCTTGGGAGGGAGCATGATCATGCCGCGCTCCCCGTATCTTGCACCGCCTCGTGCCGCGCGAGCAGCCAATCGGCGGCCTTGCTCGCTTGGCTGGCCGCCCGGAAGATCGCGCGGTTGTCCTCGCTAAGCACCTCGAACCAAGCGCCGATATAGTCGGCATGCCGGACCGTGGGCACGATCCCGAGCGCGGCGCAAAGGAAGGCCGAGCCCATTTCGGCGACGAGTTCCTCGCGCGCATAGCCCGGCGAGCCGAACGGGTCGGAGAGGCACCGTGCGAGCCGCGAGCCGTGTCCCGTCGCGTGAGTTAGTTCGTGGAGCGCCGTGCGGTAATAGTTGATCGGCACATGGAACAGCGGCTGTGGCGGCACCTTCACGAAGTCGCCGGGCGGCGAATAGAACGCCTTGTCCCCGCCGATGCGGAAATCGATGCCCGAGGCGGCGATCAGCGCCTCACCGACCGGCACGATCTCGCGTTCGGGCAGCGGCGACGGCGCAGCGATGAGGCGATCGGGAAGGGCATCGCATTGGGCGACGTTGAACAGGGTGAAGCGCTTGAGGAAGGGCACGGCCTTCGCATCTCCGCCCGTCTCGAGCGCGCGCGCCTTCTCGGCCTCAGGCGTGAAGCGGTCGGCATAGACGACGCAGGTACCGCTCTCGCCCTTGCGGACGCAGCCGCCCGCTTCGCGGGCCTGCCGGAAGGTCAGCCAGTCCTGCGAAGGATAGCCGCGCTCGATGACCGCACTCCACAGGATCAGGACATTGATCCCGGAATAGCGGCGCTGGCTCAGCGCGTTGCGCGGCAGGCCAACATGGGTTGCTCCGCTCAGGCCCCACGGCTGCACCCATGGCAAGCGGCCTTCGGCAAGCTGCGCGAGGATGCGGCCCGTCACCTCGTCGTAGAGGCTGGCCCGCGAAGCGCCCTCCTCGGAGCAAGGCCTGCGGCTGGAACGATGGCTTGAAGTCTGGCGCAAGGTGTCCTCCTGACGCCGCCCCAATGCCCATCGGCCTCCCCCGGAAAGCGGAGGGTGGGCGGCGACTGCGACCGCCGGCCGCGCCCAGGAAGGCGGCCCGCATCCGAAGGATCGAAACGTGAGTGAAGGAGCCGGCGAATAGCCGGCTTGCGGGACGCCGGGGCGCGGCCAGAAGGGAGCGCCGCGCACCCGCCGCGCGCCGGCGCCCGGCCCCAACAACGCCGCCGGCGGCGCAGCCGGCGGCGTCCGTCTGCCGGAGCCTTGGGCTCCGGCCAGCGCCATGGGATCGTGACCGCAGGCCGGAACGCGTGAGCGGTCCGGCGTAGCTTGGCGAGCATGCGAGCCTAGCGCAGTAGAGCCCGATCGCGCCAAGGGCGCGAGGCGCCGAGCCTCCGTCTAATCTTCAACAGCAGCGGATTCTCCGGCGGCCCTTATTGCAACCGTGACTGTCACCTCTATATCACCCGCAGTGGCGTGCTTTCCGACCAGCGCACCAAATCACCGACATGGAAATTGCTCCCGGGCACGCCGTGGAAGCGAAAAACTCGACTCCAGATTCGACCCAATACCGGCAAAAGCCGGGCACGCCCCGATTGATTTTTTGCGCGGGGCCGACGAGAATAAAGCATGAACTCCGCCGTCCCCGCCATCAGGCCTTCAACGGGCACGAACTGCACCGGAGCCGCCTGGCGTGCATGACGATCTGTCGCATCTGCCGGAAAAGCAGCGGAGCGAGCTCGACCGCGCCGTGCGTATCCTCATGGAGGAATTCGAGAAAGCGACCGTTCTTGGCAACCAGGGTTGGAAGCGCGGCGGCAAGATCTACAAGATCATCCTGTTCGGCTCCTATGCACGGCATGACTGGGTCGACGACCCCAAGAGCGGCTACCAGTCGGATTTCGACCTGCTGGTCGTGGTAAGCCACGAGAAGCTGACCGACATCGCCGAGTACTGGTACGTCGCCGAGGACCGCATCCTCAGAGACGAGACCATCGACCGCCAGGTCAATATCATCGTCCACGACCTCGACGAAGTGAACAAGGCTCTCAAGCGCGGCGAATACTTCTGGGCCGACATCGTCCGCGATGGGATCGTACTGTACGAGTTGCCGAACCATCCATTGGTGACGCCCGTCCCCTTGTCCAAATATGACGCGGTGCAGATGGCCGAGCGGTATTTCGAAAAGTATCAGGCCTCATCAGCGGACTGGCTCGAATGGTCCCTTGATGCAATCAGAAAGGGCGAGGTCAGCACGTGGCCGAACAAGGCCGCCTTCAGCCTTCATCAAGCGACAGAAACGATCTATGCCTGCTACCTACTCACAACGACGTTCTATTTTCCGAAGTCTCACAACCTAAAATTTTTAAGATCACTTTCCGAGGGGAAGGATCATCAACTAGCAGAGGCTTGGCCTCAAGGGTCGAAGATCGACCGACGCAGATTTGAATCGCTTAAGAGAGCGTATGTTGAGGCTAGGTACTCACCTAACTACAAGATCAGCATCGAGGATCTGGACGCACTTTTCGCGTCCGTGAAGCGGCTCAGCGACATCGTCGCCGAGCTTTGCCGGAAAAGGATCAAGGAGCTTTCGCGCGCTTAGCGCGACCGATTTGTTGACATTAAAGACTGTCCGGACTTGGGCCTGAGATGACGGTAAGCCGCCCTTCGCTCATCTGGATGAACAATTGGCGGCTGCTCTTCAATTCCCGTAATAGGGTTCGCATGCGACGCCGTCGTTATCGCCATCCATTTCCGGCCTGTAACCCGGCTCGTTCGCATAGATTGGAGCGGTTCCAGCTGACCTTGCCGCATTACAGCCGGGCCAATAATCGCCCGATTGAGGCGATCGCGCACGTACAATACCAGCTGTAACCGCAATCCCTCGCAGCCGGGCTGGTCCATCGTTTTTCAAAGCTATCCAAGCACCGCCAATAACCGCGCCCGCGAACACCCCGACTAAGACAGTTTTACCCACTCCCCACTCGCGTTCCGCAGGCGTGTAGCGGTATTTTGTCGGAGATGTGGCGTAATCAAGGGGCTCCGTATCCAAGTTAGATTTCGGCCGGTGCGCACGCTGTTGATTGCCACCGAGAAGTGACCCGGGAGAGGGCGTAATTTCCACTGAGATTTGACCCATGTTCTGATCGTTCCCCTGGCTGGCAGTCGGGGGGATCATGGAGTGATCGACATGGCGTTATTGAGTGTGATCCGCCGCTGGCATTTCCGTGAAGGGATGCCGATCCGGGAGATAGAGCGGCGCACGGGATTGTCGCGCAACACGATCCGCAAGTACCTGCGGGCCGGCACTGTGGAGCCGCAGTTCAAGGTCCCGGAACGGCCGAGCAAGCTGGACCCGTTTGCCGAGAAGCTGTCAGGATGGCTGCGGATCGAGGCCGGCCGGTCACGCAAGCAGCGGCGCACGGTCAAGCAGATGCACGCCGATCTGGTAACGCTCGGCTATGACGGTTCCTACAACCGCGTCGCTGCCTTCGCCCGGGAGTGGAAGGTCGACCGTCAGCGCGATGCCCAGACCAGTGGCCGGGGCACTTTCGTGCCGCTCGTGTTCATGCCGGGAGAGGCCTTCCAGTTCGACTGGAGCGAGGACTGGGCGATCATCGCCGGAGAGCGGACCAAGCTGCAAGTCGCGCACAGCAAGCTGTCGCACAGCCGGGCCTTCATCGTCAGAGCCTACCTGCTCCAGACCCACGAGATGCTGTTCGACGCCCTGACCCAGGCGTTCCGGGTTCTGGGCGGTGTGCCTCGGCGCGGGATCTTCGACAATATGAAGACCGCGGTCGATCGGATCGGCGCGGGCAAGGTGCGCCAGGTCAATGCCCGATTCTCGGCGATGGCCAGCCATTATCTGTTCGAGCCAGAGTTCTGTAACCCCGCCGCCGGATGGGAGAAGGGGCAGGTCGAGAAGAACGTTCAGGATGCCCGGCGCAGGCTTTGGCAGCCGCTGCCGTGCTTCCCTGATCTGGTGGCCCTCAACGCCTGGCTCGAGCAGCGCTGTATCGAGCAGTGGGCTCAGATCCAGCATGGGGCCATGCCCGGCACGATCGCCGATACCTGGGCCGACGAGGTGGCCAGCCTGATGCCGCTGGGCCGGATCTTCGACGGCTTCGTCGAGCATGCCAAGCGGGTCTCGCCGACCTGCCTCGTGCACTTCGAGCGCAATCGGTACAGCGTACCGGCCTCCTTCGCCAACCGCCCGGTCAGCCTGCGCGTCTACCCGGACCGGATCGTCGTGGCGGCCGAGGGGCGGATCCTGTGTGAACATGAGCGGATCATCGAGAGGTCCCATCACCTGCCGGGACGTACGGTCTACGACTGGCGGCACTATCTGGCGGTGATCCAGCGCAAGCCAGGAGCCCTGCGCAATGGCGCCCCGTTCCTGGAGATGCCCGATGCCTTCCGGCAGTTGCAGAGCCATCTGCTCAAGCGGCGCGGTGGTGACCGGGAGATGGTCGAGATCCTCGCCCTTGTCCTCCAGCATGACGAACAAGCCGTCCTCTGCGCGGTTGAGCTCGCGCTCGAAGCCGGCGTGCCGACCAAGACCCATATCCTCAATATCCTGCACCGGTTGACCGACGGCAAGGCAGGCACACCACCGAAGATCGACGCCCCGCAGGCGCTGACCCTGCGGCGTGAGCCCAAGGCCAACGTCGAGCGCTACGATGCGCTGCGCAGCAGGGAGGCTGTCCGTGCGTCATGATCCCGCCAGCGCCGCCGTCGTGGTCATGCTGCGCGGCCTCAAGATGTACGGCATGGCACAGGCCGTGACCGACCTGATCGAACAGGGCGCACCGGCCTTCGATGGCGCCGTGCCGATCCTGTCCCAGTTGCTCAAGGCCGAGGTCGCCGAGCGCGAGGTGCGTTCGATCACTTACCAGACCAAGGCGGCTCGCTTCCCAGCCTACAAGGACCTTACCGGCTTCGACTTTGCCTCCAGCGAGGTCAACGAGGCGATGGTCCGCCAGCTCCACCGCGGCGACTTCATCGACGGGGCCAACAACGTGGTGCTGATCGGCGGGCCCGGCACGGGCAAGACCCACATCGCCACGGCCCTCGGCATTCAGGCCGTCGAGCATCATCGCAAGAAGGTGCGCTTCTTCGCCACAGTAGATCTGGTCAATGCGCTCGAGCAGGAGAAGGTTCTGAACCGGGCCGGGCAGCTAGCCGACCGTCTGCTCCGCCTCGACCTCGTGATCCTCGACGAGCTGGGCTACCTGCCGTTCAGCCCATCAGGCGGTGCCCTGCTGTTCCACCTGCTCAGCAAGCTCTACGAGCGCACCAGCGTCATCATCACCACCAACCTGAGCTTCTCCGAGTGGGCTGGCGTGTTCGGCGATGCCAAGATGACCACTGCGCTGCTCGACCGCCTTACCCACCACTGCCACATCCTGGAGACCGGAAACGACAGCTTCCGCTTCAGGGCCAGCAGTGCCGCTGCACCCAAAACACGAAAGGCAAAATCACCCGCTTGACCCCACCCCCGCACCGGGGGACACATATCCACCCGGGTCAATTCTCGATGGAAATCCCGGGTCACTTCTCAGTGGCAATCAACAGCCCGGATGCAGAGACGCGAACAACCTGCTTGTAGAATAACACCTGTTAGCCTATGCATTAATGCAATTGCAGCGTTGCATAAGCAATTCGGGCGATTCGCTCGCCAGAAACGGGACATTCGAGGAAGGCTCGGGGCCCGCTGCAAAGGGAAATGGGCCGCGACGCCCACGGGAGGGGAGCAAGAATTATGTCGACAAAGATCCTACACGCCCTGTTTGCGACGACCGCGATGACGGTCGCTGCGCCGACGCTCGCGGCCGCACAGGATACTTCAGCCAGCGGCGGCGCCACCGACAGTGGAGAGATCATCGTCACCGCGCGGCGTGAGACGGAAAGCCTTCAGGACGTTCCAGTTAGTGTCCAGGTGGTGACCGGCGATGCTCTTCAGAAGCAGGCAATCACCTCGGTCGAGGAAGTGTCGAAGCTCGCGCCCGGCCTCACGCTGGTCAACGCCGGATCCAATACCTCGGTGACCCTGCGCGGCGTCACCTGGCAGCCGGGTTCCGGTACCCCGGCAACGCCGATCTATTTCAACGAAGTTCCATTCGACCCCGCCCAGACCATCGTGTCGCTCTACGATGTCGGTCAGATCGAAGTGCTTCGGGGTCCCCAGGGCACGACGCGCGGCGCACCATCGATTTCCGGCGCTGTGACGATTTCCACCCGCAAGCCCGACCTCGAACAGTTCGGCGGCTACGTCCAGGGCCAATACGGCACGGCCGATCACTGGGATGTGCAGGGCGCGGTCAACGTGCCCATAATCAAGGATATGCTGGCAATCCGGCTGGCTGGAAACGTCGAGGATAGCGACGGAACGCGTATCTACAGCGTCAACAGCAAGATTCAGCCCAAGTACCGCGATCGCAGTTATCGAGCCACGGTCCTATTCAAACCAACGGAAACCCTGTCGCTCGAGGCGATGTACCAGCGGCGAAGGACGCTAAAGCAGTATTATACTCAGGTCGCGGGGACCGGCAGCCCGGGCCTCGCGGCATTGGGCATTCCGGCCAATTTCAACGGCCCCGCGCTCACCACTGCGGATCGCGCGTCGGTCTCGGACCAGCCCGGCTATGACGATCAGCATATCGATTTGCTCACCGTCAATGCCAGCTGGGAAGTGTTCGGCCATACGCTCAGCTACAACTACGGCCGGCAGTTCAACCGCAGCCCCGCCGTGCTCAATACGAACGATCCGCTGAACATTCTTCCCGGGTTCGAGCCATTCACCTCGCCGAGCAATATCGGTCTGCCCAAGTTCACGACCCATGAAATCCGCCTTTCCTCGCTGCCCGACGAGAACCGCCCGTTCGAATACGATATCGGCTGGTTCTCCAAGCATTCGGGCGGCGCCGGGATCAACTTCTTCGCTCCGGTCTATCTGCCTGGCGCATTCGGCGCGCCGTTCCAGAGCCGTCCGGGACAGGTAACGACACCCAATTCGCGCTACGTCCTCAACAGTTCGACCAACATCAAGATCGGTCAGGTCTTCGATTCCTTCTATGGTAACGTTCGGGCCCACCTTGGCGAACACACCGAACTGACCGCCGGCCTGGCGATAGTGCGCGATCGTGTCCCCGTGCGCCTCGACATCACGACGACGGCGGCTCAGGTTGCATTCGCGCGTTTCCTTCCGGCGGCAGCAGGCGGTTGCCCTTCTCCGTTGCTGCCCAACAGTCCGGTCTACGGAGCTGCCTATTGCGAAGTAACGCAGCCGGCGAGCGTGTTCCCGTCCGAAATCCACAACGACAAGTACACCGACGCGCTCTACAATTTCTCGCTGTCGCACAAGTTCTCCGACTCCATACTGGTCTATGCGACGACCGGCAGTTCCTTCCGCACAGGCCTGCCGGCAATCAACAACACCGGTCTGCCGGCCAATCTGCTGGTGCCCAAGCCCGAAACGGCCAAGTCCTACGAGCTCGGGGTGAAAACCACCTTCGGACGGGGGCTGCGGATCAATGCTGCGGTGTTCCAGCTCGACTATAAGAACCAGCTGACAACCTTCGAAGGCGTGAGCTATTTCAACGCGGTGACGTCGCGCGTCGCCCAGACCAGCCTCGCCTTCTACCGAAACATCGATGCCCGCGTTCGCGGCTTCGAGCTGGAAGTGGCCGCCAAACCGATCGAGAACCTCTCGCTCAGCGCCAATGTCAGTTATTCGCAGATCAAGTCAAAGGGCGGCCTGGTCCCCTGCAACGATCCCACGAAGCCGATCACCGCGGCCAACCCGATCAACTTCTGCGCATCGCCGAAGGGTCAGGTGCTCAATACGCAAGCGCCGTTCCAGGCAACCGTCAACGGCGGCTATGAGATTCCGTTCACGGACACTTTCGGCGGCTATGTCCGGTTTAACGTGAACTATCAGGGCAAGAATCCCAATTTCGGGAACTTCCGCAAGACCGATGGCACGTTCACCAAGACTGACGCCTATGCGGTCGTCGATCTTTTTGCTGGCATCACCGGAAACGAGGGTGCCTGGGATCTCGGCTTCTACGCCAAGAACGTGTTCGACAAGCAGGTTGAGCTCGCCCGGGTGCTGACGACAAACTCCATCTATCCGCTTTTCGCCGCTCCCGCCGGCTACGACGTGGTACGCTCGTCGCGCCCGAGAGAGATCGGCGTCACGCTGCGCTACGCGTTCGGTTCGCGCTGAGGACTAGGCCCGAGGCGCGGGCAGGCCGCTGGCAGAAATCCTCCCTCTGTCAGCGGCCAATCCGCGCAATTGGAACCGGGTCCCTATCGGACCGATCGAAATGTCGTTGGAAGCTCAAGGACCGGGAAACCGTCGATGCGCCGCCTAATCAAACGCGTGATGTGGACGATGCTGGGGCTAGCCGGCCTTGGGATCGCCTGGGCGGCGGTCACCATCGGTCCCATGACCTATGCGGCGTTCGTCGGCTTCAAGAACTACGAAACGGCTGCGCCGAAATTGCCAGATAGTCTGGGCGCCAAAGCGATCCTGATTTTCTCGAAGACCAACGGCTTTCGCGATGATGACCAGATCAATGCCGCCAATGCGGCGCTTGTCGCGATCGCCCGGCGCCAAGGCTGGTCATCCTATACCACCGAGAACGCCGCGGTGTTCAATCCAGCGCAACTTGCTCGCTTCCAGGCCGTCGTATGGAACAGCGTCAGCGGCGATGTCCTGACAAACGAGCAGCGTAGCGCCTTCAAATCCTGGCTCGAGCATGGCGGCGGTTTCGTCGGCCTTCACGGCGCCGGCGGCGATCCCAGCTACGCTTGGAAATGGTATGTCGATGACCTGATTGGCGCGCAATTCATCGGCCACACGCTTAGCCCGCATATCCAGCAGGCCAGGCTGGTAGTCGAGGACCAGCGGCATCCCGCGACGAGAGGACTAGATCCCGTCTGGACCCGCTCGGACGAATGGTACTCGTTCAGCGCCAGTCCCCGCAGCAAGGGCTATCACATCCTCGTGACCATCGATGAGGCGAGCTACAAGCCAGTCGAGGGCCTCCTGCCGTTCCTTAAGCCCAAGGATATCAGTATGGGCAAGGACCATCCGCTGGTCTGGTGGCACTGCATCGGGCGCGGCCGGGCGCTCTACTCGGCGCTGGGCCATACGGCATTGTCCTACTCTGAACCGAAGCACCGACAGCTGATAGAAGGCGCGATTTCCTGGGCCGCCGGTTTCGAGGGCATCGGTTGCAAGGCGCCGATCGAACAAGCGCGGGAGGCAGGCCAATGACCGCCGGCGCTGGCAAGATCCTGGGCGTTGCCGGCTATGTCCTCCTGGCATTCCTTGCCGCCGCGGCGCTCGGCGTTCTCGTCGCGGCGATACCAATCCTGGGGGAACTGGGCCCGGTTCTGATGAGCTATGCCGGGCCCTGGATCACTCTCGTCTCATTGATTGGGGCAGCCATGATTTTCCGCCGCTGGCGCGCAAAAGGTCAGCCCTTCCTGCTGGCGATGACGATCCTCGCCGCATTCGCCGGGGTGGCGACCGCTTTTGCCCAGGCGCGGCAGATCGCTGTCGCGCGGAAGAACGGCGCAAAGATCGACCTGGTCCAAGCGCTGCTCGCGCACTCGCAAACCGATACGACGCTCGTTCCGCTGACCGCTATTTATGCGCGCCATAATGGCGAGCCCCTGCCCCTCGACATCTACCGTCCGGAGGCGGCGGCGGCCGGCGCCGATGCGCCGGTCTTGGTCTACATTCACGGCGGCGGTTGGAACGCGCAGACACTGAAGCAGCGGCAAGCGGACTACCGCTGGTTCGCCGAGCGCGGCTACCTTGTGATTTCGCTCGAATATACCTTGGCCTCGGAAAAGCGGCATACTTGGGATGTCGTTCAGCCGCAGCTCGGGTGTGCTCTGGCCTGGGTCGGGGCCAATGCCGGAAGATATGGCGGCGATGCATCCCGCCTCGCCCTTTGGGGAGAGTCTGCCGGCGGGAACCTCGTGCTCAATCTTTCCTACATGGCCAACCAGGGCAGCCTGAAGCTCTCCTGCCCCGGCGAAGTGCCTAAGGTCGACGCAACCATTGCGCTCTATCCCGTCGTCGATCCAGCGCGGATGTTCCGAAATCCGGATGTCCTGATCGGCGGGTTCGGCCGATTGATGACAGTGAACTACACGGGCGGCTCCCCCGATCAATTCCCCGATCGCTATGCCGTGATTGCATCATCGATGCACATCAGCGCCGCGGCGCCGCCGACGCTTTTGATCGTGCCCGAGGCCGACCATCTCGTCGTTCCCGCAGCTGCCGCTGAATTCGCAGGGCGAGCGCGTGCAGCCGGCATCGATATGCAAATGATCCGCATGCCTTATGCCGAGCAAGCTTTCGACCTCAGGAGCGGCAGCATCGGCAACCAGATGGTCCGCGAGGTGATGCTGCGGTTTCTGAATCAAAAGGGCTTGCGGGCCGACAACCGCGCGATCGTGCAGAACCAATGACGGGGATGGGAATGCTTCCTAAGAATTCGAAACGGGCCGCCGCCATCGCTGCAATAGCGGCATTTCTCGTCGAGCCCAACGCTATGCCAGCCTGGGCCCAGACCGCCCCCCCGACTGTCGTGCTTACCGTCCAGGCCGACAAGCCCGGTGCGGTGATCAACCGGGACATTTTCGGTCAGTTCGCCGAGCATCTGGGTCAAGGAATTTACGGCGGCGTCTGGGTCGGCAAGAATTCGAAGATCCCCAACGTCCGCGGCATCCGCAGCGATGTCACCGCCGCATTGCGCGCGCTCAAGGTCCCCGTCGTCCGCTGGCCCGGCGGCTGCTTTGCCGACGAATATCATTGGCGGAGCGGCGTCGGTCCCGCGAACAAGCGCGCGACGACGGTAAATACCAATTGGGCGAACTCCATCGAGCCCAATACTTTCGGCACCGACGAGTTCATGGATTTTGCCGGCCAGATCGGTGCGGAAGCCTATATTTCGGTCAACGTCGGATCTGGCACCGTCGAGGAAGCCGCCGACTGGCTAGAGTACATGACCGCTGATGCGCCGGCGACCGGCGCCAAGGAGCGTGCCGCCAACGGTCACAAAGCGCCATACAGGGTAAAGTACCTTGGGCTCGGCAATGAGAGCTGGGGCTGCGGCGGTCCCTTCACGGCCGACGAATACGTCACGCGGATGAAACCGTTCGCCCATTTCGTCCATAACCAGAATCCCGAGCAGGCGCCCCCGAAGATAGACTTTGCCGCGATCGCCAAGGACCTGATGTCCGGCAAGCCGATGGACTCTTTGCCGCGCAATCCCAAAGGGATGATGCGCGTTGCCGTCGGGCCGAACAGTCTTGATGCCTCTTATACCGACGCCGTCATGAAAGCCTGGAAGGAGCGCTCACCGATCTATTGGGATATCGAAGGTCTGTCCTTTCATCATTACACTTACGGGACATCGCCGTTCAACGAACTCGCCACCGGCTTCGGCGAGCAACAGTATGCGACCGTGCTCAAACAGACGCTGGGCATGGAAGACCTGATCGCCAAACATTCGGCGATCATGGACAAGTACGACCCTCGCAAATCGGTGGCGCTCGTGATCGACGAATGGGGACTTTGGCTCAAACCGATGGACGGCACCGAGCCGCTACACCTGCGGCAGCAGACTTCGTTGCGCGACGGGATCGCGGCAGCCTTGAACATCAATATTTTTGCCCGTCATGCCGACCGGGTGCGCATGACGAACATCGCGCAGATGGTGAACGTCCTGCAGGCCATGATCATGACCGAGGGCGACAAGATGGTTCTGACGCCGACCTATCAGGTCTACAGGATGTACGTGCCGTTCCAGGACGCACAGTTTCTGCCGATCTCGCTGGGCGCCGGCGAATACAGGTTCGGCGCCATCAGCCTGCCGAGCATCGATGCGATAGCCGCGCGCGGCAGAGACGGCAAGGTCTGGCTCGCTCTGACAAACCTCGATCCGAACAAGGCTGCGGACGTCACGGCCAACGCGCCCGGCGTCTCGGCCAGGGCAGCCATCGGCGAGGTGCTCACGGCTGACGCGGTCGATACAGTCAACACCTTCGGCGCGCCCAATGCTGTCAGCCCGAGGCCATTCAACGCCAGCGCGAGTGGCGGAGCGCTGGTGCTCCATCTGCCGCCCCATTCCCTCACCGTTGTACATCTCGAGCCTTGATGAGGCTGCGCGCGATGGAGGAAGTAATTCGATGACTTCAAGAGAGCCTGGCAGCCTGAAGGCCGAGAATGCCCATATGGAATTGGCAGACGACGCAGGGCCGGACTTCGGGGCAACTCGGCGCTCCTTCCTGCGCAACGCCCTGCTCGCGATCGGTGTGTCCGGCGCCGCATTCCCCGCCTGGGACTGCCTGCTTGCCGCCGCCGCGAGCGGAACTCCGTTTATAGGCGCGGCGCGATTTCAGGTGTTGGATGCCGTCGCGGAAACGATCATGCCTCGAACCGACACGCCTGGCGCCCGGGATGCGCTCGTCCCTGCGCGTTTCGACGGTCTGATGAAGACCTGGGCTTCGGCGGAAACCCATGCGGATTTTGCCCGGGTCCTTGACGAAATCGACCTCGCGGCGCGCATGCGTGATCCCAGAGGAATTGTCGGGCTGTCCGCCCCGCAGCAGCTCGAGGTCGTCGCAGCATACGACCAAGCGAAACTGAAGGACCGCGCTTACCTCAAGTTCAAGGGCGTGATCCTTGCTCTCTATTACTTGTCGGAACCCGGCGCGACACAGGAGCTGCGCTATGAGCATGTACCCGGCGTCTGGGAGCCCTCGATACCGGTGACGCCGGATACGCGCGCCTACGCCGTCGATATCAGCATTTGAAGGACGTCTGTGATGTTTGATGCAATTGTCGTCGGGTCAGGCATCAGTGGCGGCTGGGTCGCCAAGGAGCTCACCGAGAAAGGCCTGAAAGTGCTGCTGCTCGAGCGCGGCCCCAACATCGAGCATATCACCGACTACAAGGACGGTCTCATGCCGTGGGAGCAGGAGAACGAAGGCCGCGTTGCCGAGGACGAAGCCGCGCGCGACTATGCCATCCAGAGCACGGTCTATCCGTTCAGCAGCGCCAACAAGACCTTCTGGGTCAACGACCGCGAGCATCCCTATTCTACGCCAGACGGCAAGCCATTCACCTGGATCAGGGGCTTCCATCTGGGCGGCCGCTCTTTGATGTGGGGACGCATGTCGCTGCGGCTCAGCGACCTCGATTTTGGCGCGAACAAGAAGGACGGCCACGGGTCTGATTGGCCGATCCGCTATGCCGATCTCAAGCCTTGGTACGACCATGTCGAGGCCTTCGCCGGCGTTTCGGGATCGACCGAAGGATTGGCGCAGCTTCCCGATGGCGACTTCCTGAAGCCCATGGCGCTCAACGACGTCGAAGCGGACTTCAAGAAGAAGATCGAGGCCCGATTCCCAGGGCGCACGGTAATCCCGCCGCGCGTCGCGAACCTTTCGGAGGTCCGAGAGCAGCACACCGATCTGGGCAGGAGCCCCTGCCAGTACCGATCGCAGTGCCACAACGGCTGCAGCTACGGCGCCTATTTCTCCAGCCTGAGCGCGACGCTTCCCGCAGCGCAGAAAACGGGTAATTTGACTGTTGTCACGGACGCCATCGTCGACAGCGTCATCCACGACGCCAAGACCAACCGCGTGACCGGCGTGCGCGTGCTGGACGCCAAGACCAAGCAGGGCCGAACCTACAATGCCAAAATGGTCTTCCTCAACGCCTCGACCATTCCGACTGCGCAAATCCTGCTCGGTTCCAAGAGCGCCGCTTTCCCAAATGGCCTCGCCAACAGCTCGGACATGGTCGGACGCAACCTGATGGACCACCTGGGCGGAGCTTTTGCCATGGGTGTCTATCCGGGCTTCGAAGACCGCTATTATCGGGGCCGCCGGCCGCAGGCCAACGTCATCCCGAGATTTCGCAATGTCGACACGCAGGAAGAATACCTGCGCGGGTTCGGCATGGTCGCCATGGCCTTCCGGTCAAACTGGAAGCTCGCTTCGATGGCACCGATTGGCGTCGGTGCCGCAGCCAAGGAACGGATGCGCAAACCCGGCCCGTGGATGCTGTTCGCTGGCGGCGGTGCGGAAATGCTGCCCAATCGCGACAACCGCGTGACCTTGCATCCCACCCGCAAGGACCAATGGGGCATGGCCATTCCGCACATCGAATGCACGCCCGGTGACAACGACCGCAAGCTGGTTGCTGCGGCGCAGGCCGATGCCGAGGCTATGCTCTCCGCAGCCGGCGTCCACATAATCGCGAAGGGCCAGGGGCCGAGCACACCCGGCGTGACGATTCATGAGATGGGCACGGCCCATATGGGAACCGATCCAAGAACATCGGTCCTCAACAAGTTCAATCAGGCGCACGATGTGCCGAATCTGTTCATCACCGACGGCGCCGCGATGGCTTCGAGCGCGACCCAGAACCCGTCGCTGACCTACATGGCGCTATCGGCAAGGGCCGCGCACCACGCGGTGGAATTCCTCAAGAACGGTGCGATCTAGCCGGGTTGGTCAGCGTTGCTCGATCTCTTCCGCGGACAGCGGTATCCAGGCGACGAGCAGCGCGGCCACGATCACCATCGGCGCGACGATCGCTAGGTAGCCAGAATAGGTTTGGCTCGCATCGAATAGAGCTCCTGCGACGACCGGACCGATGCTCGCGCAGACGGAAATGATCGCCATGAAGGTCGCATAGATCGCGCCGAATACTTCCTGCCCGAAACGCCGCGCCGCGATGTAGGTGACGATGTCCAACTCCGCGCCGGAAGCGAAGCCCAGGAACGTGACCGCACCAATTGCCGCGGGCAACGATCCGGGAAAGGCGAGCAGCAGACCCACTGCGCCCAGCGGCAGGAGAAAAGCGATAACGCCGACGAGACGCGTGGGCAGGCGATCGAGAAGAAAACCGGTTGTGAGCCGGCCCATGACAGAAAACACGCCGATCAGACCGGCGACACCTGCTGCCGCTCTCAGATCCATGCCGGACACCTTCAACACCGGTACGAAGTGGACAGACAGGCCATAGTAGGCTGCAGAAAAGAGACCAGCGGCCGAAACGAGGCCGATGAAGCTGCGGCTCCGCAGGGCGTGACTGATCGACTGTCCCGCTGCACCTCTGCCTCGATCGTCGACGACGACCGGCGGGCCATGAAGAAAGAGAAAAGCCAGAGGCAGGGCCACAACAACGTATAGCGTAGCCATCAACGGGAAAGCCGCGCGCCAACCGAATGCATCGATGCAAAAGGCTGCGAGCAGTGGCCAAATAAAGCTGCCGAACCCGAGGCCCGCCAAGGTCACTGCAATGGCGAGACCCCGCGATCTCTTGAAGCGGGCAACGATCGCCTTGACCCAGACGATCTGGGAAATCCCCCCCTGAAAAAGGGCAAGCAAAAGGCATATCCCATACCATTGCCACAATTTGCCGGTGACGAGACCGAACAGCGATATGGTCAGCGCAAACGGAACGATGGCGAACAGCGCAACTTTGCGTGGGCCAACTCGGTCGATCAGCGAACCGACCGCTGGGCCGATAAATAGCCCGGAGACCATCATCAGCATGAAAGCGGACGAATACTGTGCCCGGCTCCACCCGAACTCGCTGGTCACGCTTTCCATGTACACGCCGCCAACGAAGGCGAACATGGCGCTGCCGGAAACGCCCAAAGTACAGGCCAGCGCCAGCGGCCACATCGAGGCCCACTCCTGTCGAGCGGTCAAGGGTGTCATCGGGCGGCTCCTTTGCTGTGGGACGCCGGCTTTCACGGCAGCGCCGGAACATTCATTTCGGTCTGGCGCGGCGGTGCGATCACGTCGCTGACGGGAAAAGAGAATCGACCGCATCGAAGACGAACTCCTTCACGGCCTGGGCGGAATTGCCCGCACGATCGGGCGCGAGGTGCGCCAACGCAATTCGGCCATGCGCGAGTGAGATCAGCAGCAATGTCGTCGACACCGTGTCAGCGAGAGGCAGGCGCCCGCCTTCGCTCGCGAATGCCTCGATCAGATGCAGAACCGGGCGGTAAGCAGGACGCATGTGCCCCTGCATCTCGTACTGTTCCTCAGTATTGATCGGATGGAGAGCGAACAGGAGCTGGTACCGCGAAGGCCGGCCCATGGCATATTCCACAAAGGCTCCAAACTGATCCTTGAGCCGGCCGATCCTATCGGGGGCCAGTGACGAAGCGGCAGCCGCTTCCATCTCTTCACCCACCTGACGCCAGCATTCGCGCACGATCTCGGTCATCAAGGTACGCGCGTCGGCGAAATGCGGATAGACCGACGGCGCAGCCACGCCCGCCTCCCGCGCAACCAGGCGCAGTCCGAGTTGCGTTCCGGGCGCGGAGTCGAGAATACGCATCGCCGCCTGGACCAATTCCTCGCGAAGGCGGGATCCTTCGCCCCTCTGGTTCCGTTTTCGCCTGGGTTCCGGTTTGACCGCGCGCTCTTTCATCATGCCCACTTCCCGATCATTCCGGAACGCCATAGCCAATCTCGCGCGGCCGCGGCAGTCGGTGCGATCGCCCGCAGTTAATAGCGAACCGCCCTCCTCCAAGAGTCTCGCTCACTTATTCAGCCGCCTCTTGCCTTGCATCTTCGTCAACGTGCGTCCCGAGGCCGGAAAGTTCATATCCATCCGGATAGATCTGGCGAACCATCTTCTCGAACTTGTTTGGCGCACCGTCGGGAACCGGATCGCGTCTCCCGATGCGTTTCATGGCCTGATGCGCGATACGCCGGGTAAGCGATGAAGGAACCGGCACTTCGCAAGCCTCCGCAATCCGCCGATCGAGATGAGAAAGCAGGAATGGCGCTGTCAGCGGGCGCAAAGGAGCGGGAAGCAATTTGCGAAACCACAGCATGAACGCATCCGACATTCGCCGGTTCTGCGGCTCGAAGCCCAGCTCGGTGTCCAGATAATGATCAAAGAACTCGCGCATTTCCGCCACTGAGCCGGGCAACGGCCTAGGCGAACCGAACGCGAGAGCCTGGTAGTTATAAAATATGCGAACGGCCTCTCTTTCGATATCCGTCACCGCGCGCCAGCCGAACTTTTCGGCGAGGTCGAGCGAGCCAATTGCTTCCTCGATGCCGACTGCAACGAAGTCGTCTGCCTGGATGTCGTAGCGACTGTGCATGGAATTGACGCGCCGGGCCGCCTCGCGGCCGACGGGGGTGCCGAAGCCATGCTTCATTACGGCGCTGCCAAGCAAGGTCGTGTCGAGAATGCGCTTGGCGATGCGATTGTCGATTTCGCCAGTCGAGCCCAGGACACGCGAGATACGCGGCGCGGCAAATGTGAACATGAACCCGTTGAAGGACTTCAGCAGCATCACCGACTGGAAATCTGCGTAGAAGAGGTTGGTGATCTCGAGATAATCCTTGGCGGGATCGAGCTTCTCGATGTGCCTCAAGCGTGCGTACGGATCGGGTTGTCCTAACCAGAGCGGTTTCTGCTTCATTGCTGGCTATTTCTGCTCGAGCGAAGGCGACAGGCGCATATGGGTGCGCTTGAGCTGGCGGCTGGTGAACAGCCAGGTACCGTCCCGCTTCTCGTAGGTCTCGTGATAGAAGCCGAAGCCGTGGATCAGAAGCTCCTTGGTCTCGGCGTCGAAGATCATGTCCTCCATGCCCCAGATGCCCTTGGCCTGGGTCGGAGTTTCGAACGTGATCTCGGGGGTGTGCGAGTGATGCACGGTGATGCGGTGATCGCCCATGAGCTTGCTGACGTTGTCGATCATTTCCTGCGCGCTGCCCCAGCGCGGCAATCCCTCGTTATGCGAAACGTGGTCGGGCGCATGCAGCGAGAGATAGAGTTCCCAATCCTTGGTGTCCGCGGCACGGTCGCGGCGCGCCTTGAGAAGCTTTATGTCCTCGAGCGCGAGCAGCCGCTCCAGTTCGGTCATGCCTTCCATGTCGTCATCCTCGTCTTGGGTTAGCTGGCAGCGTCGTCGATCGGGGGCGGGAAAATCGCGTCCGGCGATTTCCAAGTGTGGTAATATTTGAGGCGACGGCTAGTGAAGAGCCAGCGCCCGCTCCGCTTCTCATAGGTTTCGTGATAGTGGCCGAAGGCCTGAAACCAGTGCTCCTCGCCATGCTGCTGCCAAAGCGACAGGCCTTCCATCGCCCAGATGCCGCTCGCTCGCTCCGGCGACTGGAATGTGATCTCGGGTGTGTGCGAGTGGTGGAGCGTTGTGAGGTTCTCCATCGACTTGCGCACTACGACCATCATCTCGGCCGCGGTCGCCGTGCCGCCATAGTCATCATTGTACGAACGGTGATCGGGAGCGTGCAAGGCCTCGTAGAGCGCCCAGTCCTTGGTGTCGGCCGCGCGGTCGCGGCGTGACTTCAGCAGACCGATTTCCTCCAAGGCGGCAAGCCGTTCAAGACCGGAAATCTGATCATCCATAGCGCCCTCACAACCCGACTCCACAACCGCCTTGACCCATTACCTTACGTGCGTTAGCTGACAAGCAAATAATGCATATCACCTGATGCATTTCGAGCGAGGAGACGGGCTTTGACCGGCAGACTGCAATGCAAGGTCGCCATCATCACGGGCGCCAGCACCGGCTGTGGCCCGGTCATGGCCAAGCTCTTCGTCGAACACGGCGCGAAGGTCCTGCTTTCGGCCCGCCGCGAAGAACTGGTCCTGGAAGCGGCGAAAGAAGCGGGCGCCGGCGCAATCGGCATGCGGTGCGATGTAACCAATGAGGCCGATGTCCATGCCATGGTCGACCGGGCCATGCAGGAGTTCGGGCAGGTCGACATCTTGCTCAACAATGCTGCGGCGCCGGGCCAGGACAAATGGGTGTGGGAACAAACCGTCGAGAATTTCGACGCGACGCTGGCCATAGACCTGACCGCCGCGATGATCTGTGCGCGCGAAGTGCTCAACCGCTCGATGCTCGAGCGGAAGACCGGGTCGATCATAAACTTCTCGTCTACCGCAGGCTGGACCGGGATGGTTCGCAAGACCCACTATACAGCAGCCAAGGCTGCGCTTCGCGCGATGACCAAGACGATTGCGCTGGAGGTCGGCAAGTATGGCATCCGCTGCAATTGCCTGGTGCCAGGCAGCATCGAGACCGACCTCTGGGTGAACTGGGGCAAACGGATGGCGGCCGAGCAAGGCAAGACCTACGAGGAATGGAAGGCAAAGACGCTCGAGGGCGTGCCGCTGCGCACAATCTCGCAGCCGATCGACGTCGCCAATCTGGCGCTGTTCCTCGCCAGCGAAGAGAGCCGCACGATCACCGGACAGTCGATTAATTGCGACGCCGGCGGCTACATGGTCGGTTGAAGGAGACAGGACGATGACATCGGCGACTCGCTCGGTCGAAGATCGGCTTCTTGCGCTGGAGGATCGCCAGGCGATCTACCAGGTGGTCTGCGGCTACGGCTATTCGGTCGATGGCTGCAACGCGGATTCAGTCGGCAATTTCTATGTCGAGGACGGGGTCTATGAAGTGGGCGACATGCCCGCCTGGGTGGGCCGCGAGGCGATCGCCGGCATCACCCGCGAGGCGGGGCATCTGAAACTGGTCCAGGCCGGCTGCGCGCACATGTCGACCCTGCCTTTCGTGGTGATTGATGGCGATCACGCAGTGGCCACCTGCCACACCATGGTTCCGATGCGCGGCGAGAAAGGGTTCTTCATTGGCCGGCTCAGCGCCTCGCGCATCGAGCTTGCCCGACAGGCGGATGGCCGCTGGAAGATCGTCTATCGCCAGAACTTCATGCTCGACGGCAAGCCCGAAGGCCCCGCCCTATTGTCGCGGCTGAGAGACGGCCCGAACGCGGAACGTGGGAGTTGGCAATGACTGAACTGACGGCAGACGTACCCCACCGGATAACCAATCCTGAGCTCATCCCGACCAAACGCTACTATGACGAGGCGTTCTTCCAGTTCGAAAAGGAAAAGCTCTGGCCGCACATGTGGCAGATGGCCTGCCGGCTGGAAGAGATCCCCGACGTCGGCGACTACACCGTCTACACTATCCTCGAGCACTCGGTGCTGATGCTGCGCACGGCGAGCGGGGTGAAGGCATTTAAAAACGCCTGCCGACACCGCGGCGTGCGGCTGGCCCACGGTCCCGGCCATTGCGGGAGCGAAGGCCTCGTTTGCCCATTTCACGGCTGGCGCTGGAACGCGGAGGGCGAGAACACGTTCGTCTTCGGCAAGCAGATCTTCTCCGAGGAACTGCTGGACCGCGCCGAGATCGACCTCGCCCCCGTCCGCGTCGAATTCTGGGCAGGCTGCGCCTTCGTCAACTTCGACGACGACGCCCCCTCGCTGCGCGAGTTCCTGGGCCCTGTCGCCGATCGCATGGACGCTCGTCACGCCGACAAGCTCAAGATGGACTGGTGGTGCGGAACGATCCTTCCGACCAACTGGAAGCTCGCCATGGAAGCCTTCCAAGAGGGCTACCATACGATGCAGACGCATCCGCAGCTCTTCCGCGTCTCGCCCAACGCCACGAAATCGTTCGGGACCCGCGCGGACGGTGAGCCGGTCAACGAAGACCTCGATGCCCGCCAGACGATCGAGACGAGCGTCGATTTCATGACCAAGCTCAGCGAGGGCATGGACGGCATGGTCCACAGGACCGAGGTCGCCGTGCTGGAGAAGATGCGGGGCATGGAGGTGCCCGACGACCCCATCGTCGCCGGCCAGATGTTCTATGGCCGTGCCTACGAAGAGGTCACCGTGGATGCCCGCCAGCGCGGTGCTCCGATATTCGACTTGCTGCAAGTGGCGCAGGCCCAGGAGTTCCACGCGGTGGAATTCATGTTCCCGCACTATTTCCTGCTACCGATGCTCGGCGCGATGTCCTCCTATCGCATTCGCCCGCTAACCGCCGAGACCTGCCTGTTCGAGATCTGGTCGCTCGTGATCCGCCCCGAGGACGAGGTCTACGAGACGCCGACCGAACCGACCATGCTGGCCTACAATTCGTCCGAATTCCCCGAGATCCCACGCCAAGATTATTACAATCTGCCGCTCCAGCAGCTCGGCCTGCACGACATCGAGCACATGCGCCTGTCTAAGACCAACGAGGGTATGCTGAGCAACTATCAGCGACTGATCGACGGATATCTCGCCGGGCTCGACCGAGACCTGCTCACCAGGGCCGGTCAGATCGTCAACAGCGGCTTTGAAGCGCCGATCCTGGATATTGGCTTCTGATGAAATTCACCGTAGCCATTCCGCTCGGCGACATCACGCCCGGCGAATTCCAGACGCCGGACGCCGTCCGCACCATGTCCGTCGCGCTCGAGACTGCAGGTATCGACGCTTGCTATGTCACCGACCATCCTGCGCCCGACGCGAAATGGCTCCATGCTAACGGTCACGACGCGCTCGACCCATTCTCGGCCTTTGCCTTCGTCGCTGCCGCGACCACCCGGCTACGGATGCACACCAACATCGTCGTGATGGCCTACCGCAATCCTTTCTTGACCGCCAAGTCCGCCGCGACCGTGCAGTTGCTCTCGGGCGGCAGGCTTATCCTCGGGGTCGGCGCTGGCTATCAGAAGGCCGAGTTCGAGGCGCTCGGCGTCGACTTCCACAAGCGCGGCAAGCTGTTCGACGAAGCACTCAAGGTCATTCGCCAGGCCTGGGCCGGCGGACCCGTCGAATATCAAGGCACCAATTTCCACGCGGCCGGCAACGAACCGCGCCCCGCCCCCAATCCGTCGCCGCCGATCTGGATTGGGGGCGGGAGTGACAAGGCGGTCGAGCGCGCTGCACGCTGGGGTGACGGCTGGAGCCCTTTCTACGCAGCACCGACCATGTCGCAGCTCAATCGCGACACCGGCATCCATACAGTCGACCAATTGGGCGAGAAGATCGCCATGCTCCAGGGGTTGCGCCAGCAAATAGGCAAGACCGGGCGGTTCGACGTCGCCATCGGCCCCAAGGCGCGGCTGAACTACGGACATCCGGGCGGGGCCGACAGGTTTCTTGAGGAATTGCGCGGACTGGCCGACGTCGGCGTGACCTGGGCGATGGTCGAGCCGCCGCATCCGAGCCGCCAGGCCTATATCGAAAACGTCCAGTGGTTCGGCGAGGAAGTCGTCGCCAGGCTGCGCTAGGACAGCGCGGGGAGATCATTAGTGACCGATCCATACGGGTACCGCGGCAAGCACGTCGTCGTGACGGGCTGCGCCTCGGGCATCGGCCATGCCACAGCGCGCCTACTGCTCGAGGCTGGCGCAGAAGTGCACGGCATCGATTTTCGGGAGTCCGACCTTTCGCTGTCTCGCTTTTCGCGGATGGATCTACGGGAACGATCGGTGATCGACGAGGCCGCGCGCGAAATGGGCCGGCCCGTCGACGCGCTGTTCAATTGCGCGGGCCTTCCGCCGATGAGCCCGTGGGCCGATGTCATGAAGGTAAACTTCATCGGCGTGCGTCACCTGAGTGAGGCTATCGCTGAGGCAATGCTTCCCGGAAGCGCCATCGTTACGGTCGGCTCGAATGGCGGCGCCGGATGGCGCCAACGCTTGCCGGAGCTGCGCGATTTCATCGCCACCACATCGTTCGAGGACGCGGCTTACTGGTGCGAAGAGCATGAGGCGCCGCAGAAGGTGGCCTACAACTTTGCCAAGGAAGCAATCGTTGTCTGGACCCTAACGTGGTCCGCGCAAACGATCGCACGTGGTATCAGGCTCAACTGCACGAGCCCGGGATCCGTTCAGACTCCGATGCTGGCGGCAATAGAGGAAGTCGTGCCAACCGATCTGATCGACGCCGTCGCGCAGCCGATTGGGCGGCGCTCAACACCAGAGGAGCAAGCTTGGCCACTCCTAATGCTGAATGGCCATCAGGCATCCTACATCAACGGTGTGGACCTCCCGGTCGATGGCGGATTTATCGCTGCTCGAATGATTTCCGGTTAATCCTCTTCCTAGCAGATTGTCGCGTGAAATGTATTGGGATTTGAATCGTTTCGGCGAGCATTGACGCCTTCTTCTTAAACCTGAACAAATGTCCGTTAACAGGGAGCTCATAAGGGCGATAGAACTTCCGCTTTGTCGGCGAAGCTTTCCTTTAGTCGGCCTTATTCCCGTACCGCGAAAAGATCTCCTGCGAACTTTCTCCATGATATCGAGCGACGCTGGCCTTCAGGCCGATGGTCCCAAGATTCTCGCGGATCGTTCGAACGTCGGGATCGGCATGGAGGATAGCGTCGCTCTCAGCGATAGCGGAGATCGCAACGTCAAAGCCCGCCGCCTGCATCGCGCGATTGATTGAGCGCTTTTTTATCGCGAGCACGCCGGGGGTACCATCGCCATGCGCGCCGCCAAGGCTTCAGCGCATTCCACCAGTTGTTCGGCAGGAACGGCAGCGTTGGCCCAACCCCAATCAACTGCGGTCCTCGCATCGATCCAATTGCCCGGCAAGAACGCGAACTCCTTGGACCGCCGCGCTCCAACCTGATTGACCCATGTCGGCGCGATGAAGCCGCCACCGATGGGGATCGATGGTTCACTGATCTTAGCGTCGTCTGCCAAGATCAGAATATCCGCAAATGATGCCAGCTGTGCGGCAACGCCGATGCAGTAGCCGTGGACTGCAACGATTACGGGCTTGGTATGCGTCAATATCCCCTTCCATCGTTCGACGTAGGACGACAAACGGCGCACGTCATCGGCCGTCGAACCCTTTGCGTTATACTCGCCCAGGTCCATGCCGGCGCTGAAACCTTTGGCGGCACTGCGGATCCCCAGAACAGGCGCCCCTTCCGAGGCACACTCTTCGAGCGCTGCAGAAAAGCGAGCTAGCATGGCCGCATTGAAGGCGTTGGCCGCTTCAGAGCGATCGAGAACGATCCAGTCGATGTTGGCGCCGCGCTCCAGTCGAATTCCATCAACCGCTGTTTCGGTCATTGCTCATCCCTTCGTTCAATCGGCTCCGCCACGCCGAGGCGTAGCGGCAGGCACATGGCCGTGACGATCTGTTCCATCGTATCGGCGAGCGCGTGTTCAAATGGCTCGGGCGTAGGCTGCCCCCCGCCCCGCCCGTGCCGCACCAACAGATTCAAAAACATCAGGCTGACATTCACCAGCCGGCGCTGCGCGACGACCTCAGGCAGGTAGTCCACGCGCTCCCTCAACAGCTGGAGAGCCTTCCGCAGGTTTGGCGGGGCTTCGTGGCCGAATATGCCGAATTCGACCCACTCCTGCCGCAGGAGGTATTGCGACAGGAAGTTCCCATAAAAGTGGCTCGTTCCGCCATCGATCTGGAGCTGCGGCAGCAGGATGATCTCAAGGATGGACCAGGCATCCTTCGTGCGCCCGCTCACCTCGAGATCGGCCAGCATGGCGCCGCGGAGCGGCTCCATCTGATCCATCCGGTAGTCGAAAATCGCTTGCACGAGCCCGTCCCGCGACCCGAAATGGTACTGGACGGCAAAATGGTTGCCTTGCTTCGCCTTGGCGGAAATCTCGCGCATTGACACACCGTTGATACCGCCCTCGGCAAAGAGCCGCTCGGCAGTCTCGATGATCGCCTCTTTTGCAGCGACATTTCCTTTGTCGGCCGTCTCTTTGATCGCCTTCACCACGAACTTTCCGCGCCTCCTTCGGCAATATCTAAGTCAATCGTTTGCATAAATGCGGGACATTTTGCTGCTGAAGGCCGTGACCATGGCTCAAACCATTGCACAAATCCAGCCCAATAAGCGATACGTGGGTGACGCCCCACGACCAGCATCGCCCGATTTATCGGGTGTTACGAAGGTAGGTTAGGACTAACAAGCGTGACCCTTACCGCATCCTACAATCGGACTGCGCCTCACATTTCCAGTTTACAACTGTTTTAAACGCTGCCACCTATTCTGCGTTAGGTAGGCATGGCGGAGTCGCCAAGCCGCCATCAAGAGCACTAACAAGGAGAGCGGCGATGGCCATGCAGACTGGTCTGATATTTCACCCCTATATGCGGCCCGGCCGCACTGCGCGTCAGACGTTCCAATGGGGCGTCCAGAACTCGATCGCCTGCGATAAAGCCGGCTTCGATACGATGATGATTTCGGAACATGCGTCGCAGATCTGGGAGAACATTCCCAATCCCGAGCTCATCATGGCGGCCGCGGCGCTCCATACGGAGAACATCTCCTTCGCGCCGATGGCGCACATCCTGCCGCACCAGCATCCCACGAAGCTCGCCGTGATGGTCGGCTGGCTCTCCCAGATCCTCGAGGGCCGCTATTTCCTGGGTATCGGCGCCGGCGCCTATCCGCAGGCATCCTACATGCACGGCATCAAGGATGCGGAGCCCCAGATGCTGGGTGACATGGTCCGCGAGTCCCTGAGCATCATGGAAAAGATCTGGGCCCGCGAGCCATTCTATTTTGAAGGCAAGTACTGGGACGCGGGCTTCCCGGAGGAGGCCGAAGCCGTTACCGAGGAGGACGAGCAGCACAAGCTCGCCGATTTCTCGCCCTGGAATGGCGCCTTTCCGGAAATCGCCGTCACGGGATTCAGCAAGAATTCTCCATCAATGCGGCTCGCCGGCGAGAAGAATTTCAAGCCGGTTTCGATCTATTCCGGACTCGATGCGCTCAAGCGACACTGGGAAATCTATGCCGAGGCGAACACTGCCGCGGGCTTCACGCCTGACCGCGCGCGCCACGCGGTGTCGCAGACTGTCTTCTGTGCCGATACCGATGCCCAGGCCAAGCGCGAGGTGATGGAAGGCCCGATCGGCTACTGCTTCAATCGCTACCTGATCCCGATATGGAAGCGGTTTGGCATGATGGACGGCTTCGCCAAGGATCATGGCATCGATCCTGAAGACGCCGATCTCGAGTTCCTGACCGACAAGGTCTTCGTCGTCGGCTCGCCCGACACGGTGGTCGACAAGCTGAATGTGCTCTTCGAGCAGTGCGGCGGCTGGGGAACGCTCCAGATCGAGTCCCACGACTATTACGACGACCCGGAGCCCTGGTTCCATTCGCTGGAACTGGTCGCCAAGGAAGTCGCGCCGCGCGTCAAGCTCCCGCAGGGTCACACCGCCGAACTGGCCCGGACAGCCTGAACTAACCCTCCCACTGCCCGGCGTCGCAGAAGCGGCACCGGGCTTTTTTTTCGCTGACTTGAATGGCGGGCGCCAGGGAAGTGTCACCCTCCGGCGAGATAGCCGGACAGAAAGAGATCGGCTGCCTGGTCAGCGATCTGGGCCGGCTTCAACTTCCCCCGACGATACCACATCGGGGCGGAATCGAGCATCGCGACCAGGAACTTGCGCGCAACGCGAGGATCGATGCGACCGCCTTTCGGTAGCGCCGCGACGACCAGGTCCCGCCAACAATTTTCGAACCCCGCGTAGGCAGCCAGCACGCGCTCTTTCATCGCCTCGGGAAGTTCGGGGAAGACCCGCGCGACGGCTGACGAGTAGTCATCGTCCGATAGCAGGAATTCTACATGGGCACGGATCCCGGTCCTGAGCCGCTGCACGGGATCAGTACCTGCGTTTTTGCCTTCCACCGCGGCCAGAATGTAGCGGGTATTGCGGTAGATGCCCTCGAACATCACCCGCTCGACAATCACGTCTTTCGACTTGAAATGGTAGTATAGGCTGGGTGCGAGCATGCCGGCCCCTTCGGCGATCTCGCTCAATTTCGTCGCCATCATGCCCTTGGCGCGCAAGACCTTGGCCGCGGAGTCCATGATGCGATCTTTGCCGGTTACATTTTCCATGGCCGGCCTAATACGCGTTTGACAAAAAATTTGAAGAGCTTGGCTTGTCCCGGCACTAGCCCTGGTACTCGGCGACCGGGAGTCCGGGTGCCGGGAGATCGAGGATCTCGAACAGACCACCAGCTAGAGGCTCCTGGGCAAACCGCTCGGACGAATAGCCTTGCGAGCCGGTGATCAGGAACAGGCGGCTATAGTCCGTTCCGCCGAAAGCCGGGCGCAGGCCGCGCCGCACCGGTAGCGCCCGCTCTTCGAGCATGGTCCCGTCGGGCGCGAAGCGCCGCAATTTCCAGCTCTCGTAGAACGCTATCCAGATGCAACCCTCGGCGTCGACAGCCATTCCATCGGGATAGCCGTCTTCGGGCGCAAAAGACGCGAAGGTGCGCCGATTGCGCAAGGCACCATCGTCGCCCAGATCGTAAGCGTAGCTGACCAGCGGCATGGAATCGTTGATATAGGCGGTACGGCCATCGGGACTGAAGGCAGGCCCGTTCGCGGTCACGAGATTGCGCTCCTGGGTCGAATAACCGCCGTCGGCTCCAATTACATAGACCTCGCCGTTGCTGCGCACGTCAAAATCCTTGAGCGAGCTTTCCTTGTCCTCGGACGTCGTGCTGTCGTCCCACTGCGCGGTGTCGCACGACCCGGTCCAGTACCGCCCTGCCCGATCCGTGACGCCGTCGTTCAGGCGTGCCTTGGCCGGGTCGGGAATCGGGTTGAACAGCGGCTCGTAAAGATCCCGCTCGGGGTCGACGACGGCGATCCCGTCGGCGCAGGAAGCGATATAGCCGCCGCTACGGCGCGGAGCGATCGCGCTGATCCATTGCGGTGCCGCCCAGGTCGTCTTGCGGCCGGTTTCGAGTGCAAAGGAGTTGATCGAAGGGTTCTCGATGTCGACCCAGCATATGCTGCCGCTGCGCGTATCCCAGATCGTGCTTTCTCCCAGGATCGCCTTCGCATCCCACACGCAGCGCCAGCCCTGCCCTTCCATCTCGCGTCCTCTCTTTTTTCTTATCCTCGATCCTCGTGCCAGCGCGAGGAAGTCTACGCCGTCTGGACCTTGGGCGCATGCCGCGGCGCCGTCACGTCGATATCCTTCAGCCTTGGCAGGACCTTGCGTGCGAACAGTTCGTAGTTTGCACGGCCAAGGTCGAAGGGCATATCGCCGAACTGGGTGTAGATGATGAACTGGCCGACGTCGAAGCGCTCCTGCATGAGCGCAAGCTTCTCGTAAACTTCCTCTGGGCGGCCCCAGATCTGCAGATCTGCCAGGAACTCGTTGAACTTTTCGATGCCGTTCTTTTCTACCGACCGCGCCAGCGCACCGTAGTATTCGTAGCCTTCGATCGAAGCGAATTCCTTGTTTCCGAACTGATAGAAGCTCGACGTCGAACGGGCATATTCCACGAGATACTTGTCGCGCATGTCCTTGGCCTTGGCCGGGTCCTCGTCTACTGCGACGAAAGCGACCAGGACAGGGCGCGGCGCTTCGCGTCCGTTCACGCTGCGGAACCGTTCGCGGTAACTCTGAAGGTCTTCGTCGACACGGTCCCAAGGCTTCTGGGCGATGATCATAAGGCCGACGTCGAGACTGGCCATGAGTTGCACCGATTCCGGTGACACAGCCGAGGCGAAAATCCGGCCACGAAAGCTGTCGTAGGGGCGCGGACGAAGCTCGACGCGGGGCTGCTTCAGATAGGCGCCGTCGTACTCCATGACGCCCGTTTCCAGGCCCTGCATCAAGGCCTCCGCATACTCACGGAAGCGCTTGCGCGCCTCCCCCATCGGCACGTCGAAGCCCACGAACTCTTCCTTGCCGAGCCCGCGGCCCATGCCGAGGATTGCGCGACCTTCGGAATAGTAGTCGAGCAGAAGGAAGCTTTCGGCGATCCGCACCGGATTTTGCCAGGGCAGGACCGTCACGGTCGTGCCCAGCTTGATCCGTGAGGTCTTCGCCGCGACCCAAGTAAGGAACTGCGGGACGTTCGGGGTCATCATGTAACCGGTGAAATGGTGCTCCGGCGTCCAGATTGAATCGAAGCCTTGATCCTCTGCCTGGGCAGCAAGCGACAACTCGTGGCGGAACACGTCCTTGTCAGTGACCCGATCATGCAGGTTTTGAAAGGTCAGACCTAACCCAACGTCCATTTTGATTCTCCAGAATCCTCGTCGAGATCACCTAATATGAATTAGGCTATCATTGCAAGGGGGGGATTTTATGGGCTGCTCGCATGGAGGGGGCCTTCTATGCCCCAAATATCTGATTTATAATACTTATTATGTCGAGTGGATGGTGGGCCGAAGTGGCCCCGACTGGAAGGGTGATCGCTACCGCTTGACCGACAATCCTTGCCTAATATATAATAGATTTGATTAGGGAGATGGTGACTTGCATCCTCAGACGGTTTTCGAACGCCGCCGTGCCATCGCTGGCCGTCACCCGGCCTGGACGTGGCCGTCGCTCCAGGCCTATCTCGACTGGAGCCTCGCCGATTTCGGCGGCCGTCCTTTGGTCATCACCGATGGCCAGACATTCAGTTACGACGAAGTGGCCGAGCTTTCGCGGCAGATGGCTGCAGGGATCTCTTCTCGCGGCATAGTCAAGGGGGACCGGGTGGGCATCGTCATGGCCAACGACCCGATGACGGTGCCTCTCCTCTTCGCCATCTGGCGTGCGGGCGCCGTGGCCGTTCCCCTCAACACCCTTTACCGGATCGATGAGCTCGAGTTTGCGCTTCGCGAAGCCGGATGCGCCTTGCTCGTTACGATGTCCGGCTTTGGCTCCCGAAATTTGGAAACCGAAATCGACGCCGCCCTGCCCGGCTGGCGCGATGGTTCTTGCGCGGCGCTCCCGGAACTGCGCGCCGGCGGACTTGTGTTCAACCGCAATGCGCCCGAGCGTTTGCTTGAATATCTTGCAGGTGAGCCCGGCGCCGCGCCGGCGATCGCCGGCGGCGACACGGCCGTCATCATGTTCACCTCTGGAACTACGGGAGCTCCCAAGGGGGTCGAGATCACGCACGACAACCTCCTGCGCGCCTCGTATGCTGGAGCCTACCACCAGGCCTTCCAGGAAGGCCGCAGGGCCGTATTCTCGCTGCCACTCTACCATGGTTTTGGCATGGTCGTCGGCCTTCTGTCGGGCATGGTCGTCGGCGGAGCGATCATCCCGCTGCTGCGCTTCGATCCGCACGCCATCCTCGAGGCGATTGGCCGCCACCGCGCCCAATATCTGATGGGCGTACCGACTATGACGATTGCGCTCATGGAACAGGCCAAACGCGGCGATTACGATTTCTCATCACTGACCGCGATCCATAGCGCGGCCGCGCCCACGCCGAGCTGGGTCTGGGAAGAGATCAGGCGCACCTTCGGCTGCGATGAGATCATCACCAGCTATGGCCAGACTGAAGTGACGGCGACCGTCGTGTGCACTGCGCCGGGAGACCCTATCGAGATCGTCTCCGATACGCAGGGCCGCATCGTCGAGGGAGGAATCGCGGGACTGCCCGAACTGGGCGGCAAGATCGCCGAGTTCAAGACGATCGATCCAGCGAGCGGCGACGATCTGCCCTGGGGCAGCCCGGGCGAACTGTGCTGCCGCAGCCTGATGAACAGCAAGGGCTATTTCCGGCGGCCCGACGCCACGGCCGATCTATTTCTGCCCGGCGGTTGGGTGCGGATGGGCGATCTTGGCCAGTTCAGGCCCGATGGAAACCTGTTCCTGACCGGCCGCACGAAGGAACTCTACAAAAGCCGCGGCGAGCTCGTCTCGCCAAAGGAACTCGAGCAATTGCTGACCCAGCACGACGAGATCGCACAGGCCTTCTTCATCGGGATGCCGGACGATCAGTTCGGCGAATGCGGTTGCGCGTGGGTCGTCAGAAGTGACGGAAGCGCGATCACCGAGACCGATATACGGGAATTCCTGCGCCAGCGCGTCGCTGCCTACAAGCTACCCCGGGATATCTGGTTCACCACCGAAGATCGCCTGCCCAAGACCGGGACCGGCAAGGTGCAGAAGGCCCTTCTGCGCGAAATGGCTTTGGCACTCCTTGCAGAGGCTGGCCCCGCCAACTGAAACATTGATCGGAATCATCCATGTCGACCAACAGCGTCTCACCAATCGAAGAGATCATCCAGGAAGCCGTCAACGGGCGTCCCTACATCCTGGTCGATGCCGACGACCGGGAGAATGAGGGTGACGTGATCATCCCAGCCCAGTTCGCAACGCCGGCGCAGATCAACTTCATGGCAAAGCATGCGCGGGGTCTGATCTGCCTCGCTATGACACGAACGCGCGCCGAGGAGCTCGAGCTCCGCCCCATGACGGATCATAACGAGTCGGGGCACGGCACGGCCTTCACGGTGTCGATCGAGGCTCGCGATGGCGTGAGCACGGGGATTTCCGTGCACGACCGGGCGCACACGATTGCGGTTGCGATCGATCCAACCAAGGGAACGGACGATCTGGTCACGCCTGGTCACGTCTTTCCGCTAACCGCGCGCGATGGCGGCGTCCTCGTGCGGGCCGGACATACCGAAGCGGCCGTCGACATTTCGCGGATCGCAGGTTTGATGCCGGCGGGCGTGATTTGCGAGGTGATGAACGCCGACGGCACGATGGCACGGCTTCCCGAGCTCCTTGAATTCGCCGCGCTCCACGGCCTGAAAGTCGGGACGATCGCGGATCTCATCGCTTATCGTCGCCGCCTCGAAAAGCTGGTGGAACGCGTGGTCAGCGCCCCTTTCGAAAGCCACTACAGCGACGTTGCGCTGACCATCCACGTGTACCGAAATGTGCTCGACGACGGTGAACACGTCGCGATCGCGAAAGGGGTGGTCAAGCCGGACGTCGACACTCTCGTTCGCGTCCATCAGGTCGATCTGACGACCGACCTCCTTGGTTGGTCAGCCGCCCAGTCGGATTATGTGGCGCGCGCACTGTCTGCCATCGGGCGCCATGACGGAGCCGCCATCGCCGTATTCGTGCGCGATCCGAGCCCCACCTCCATCTCGCGCAGGATCAAAGGCGGCCGCAGCGAATACCACCACCAGCATGCGACCCGAGACTATGGGATTGGCGCCCAGATCCTGCTCGATCTCGGCGTCGGCAAGATGACCCTGCTGACCTCGAGCCAAGCCAAGCTCACTGCGCTCGAAGGATTCGGTCTGACCGTCACCGGACGCGTGGCTCTGCGCGAATAGCCGCCGAAATCGTGCTGGACAGCGCCCGTCCGACCCGGGCTCGAAGCGGCGTCAGTACTGCGTTGATCAGATGGTCACGACCCTGGAATAGCCACCCTTGTGGAATACCAGCGGTTCTCCTGCAGCGTGGAGATCGAGGTCGCGCACGCGGCCAAGCACGAAGAAATGATCGCCCGCCTCGTGAACGGCATGAATATCGCAATCGATCCAGGCCAGGGCCCCGTCGATGATCGGCGCTCCCAGCTCCGACCGTCGGTAATCGATCCCGGCGAACTTTGTGTCACCCTTCGCCGCCAGCGCCTTGCAAACCGGTCCCTGCTGGTCACTCAGAACATTGACACAAAAGTGCCCTGCGGCCTCGATCTGCGGCCAGGTAGACGAAGACTTGTCAGGGAAGAAGCCGACGAGCATCGGCTCGAGCGAGACCGAGGTAAACGAGCCGACGATCATCCCGATCGGCTCTCCTGCGGACGTGGACGCGGTCACCGCGCAGACGCCGGTCGGATAGTGGCCGAGGATGCGGCGGAACGCCGCCGCGTCGGTGGCAATCGTCATGAGGGGTCAGACCTTCCAAACGAGCGGGACATTTTCGACGGCCGCGACGATGCCCGAATGATAGATAGGCGCGGCTCCCTCCGCCAAAGCGAAAGTCGGGATCCGCGCCAGCCATTCCTGAAGCGTCACGAGAACTTCCATGCGCGCCAGATGCAAGCCGGCGCAGCGATGCGGCCCCTGCGCGAACGTGGAATGAGCCGCGACGTTGGGGCGCGACAGATCGACTTTCATTGGATCCTCATGCTGGCTGTCGTCGAGACCGTGCAGAGCGGTGGGCAGAAGGATCAGGTCGCCCGCCTTCAACTGTACCCCGTGAAATTCCATGTCTTGGACCACGTAGCGCGCATCGGAGACTACCGCGAACCGACGGAACAGTTCCTCCACGCCGCGCAGCAGCTTTTTGGGATCGGATCGCATTTCCTCGACCGTCTCAGGATGGCGCGCAAGGTAGATCATCATGAAGCTGAGCAGGTTCACCACTGTATCCAGCCCAGCGAGCAGCAGAAGCGAGACGAGGCCCAGCAGCTTGTCCGGCGGCATCGGCGCACCGTTGATCTCGGTGTTGACCATCATGGTGATGAGGTCCGTTCCCGTCCCGCCGCGCCGCTGCTCGACGATCGGCGCCAGATAGTCGAAGAAGCCCTTGTTTGCCGCCTCAAGGGCCCGCCCCTGCTCTTCGGGCGTGCTGCCTGACGGCCGGGTCATCTCCTTGGCCAGTTGATTCAGCATGGGCACATCGTCGAAAGGCAGGTCGGCGAGCGCGAGGAACACCTTGACCGGGAAAATCCCGGCAAAATCGCGCGCGAAATCGCAGCCGCCCTTGTCGGCAAAGCCTTCGATCAATTCGATCGCGACGGATCGTACGTCGCTTTCGATCCTGCGAATCTGGGCAGGATTGAGCCCCCTGTCGATCGCCTTGCGATAAGGGGTATGTTCGGGCGGGTCCATCTTGGTCGGGACCATCTCATAGGCTTCGCCGGCCTCACGCGGCACCCAGATAACCCGGCTCGAGAAGTGTTCGGGATGCCGATAGACCTCGTCGATCACTGTGCCGCGCGTGGCGACCCAGTGGCCTCCGGTCAGCGGCGTCCACACCAGCGATGGGTTGTCTGCCGTCTGCACCCGTTTCCAGGCTTCGTGGAAACCTTCCTCTAACCCGTCCAGCGCATAGATGTCGATGTCGCGCACACGGTCCGACGGTACGTGATCGGGGATCGTCGTTCTGTGCTTTTCGATTTGGGTGGCCATAGTCGGGGAATCCTCGGATCAGGTCAGGAAGGGATCGATGACCGCCTTGGTCGCAACGCCGGTCCGTGTGACTTCCAAGGCATCGGTCGCGGAGTCGAGCGAGAAGCGATGGCTGACCAATTCGGCCAGCGGCACCTTGTCCTGAAGCCGAGCTGCGAGGTGCATCGCGTGGTAGTAGTTGCGCGGAGCCGGGAACGAGGCGCCGCCGATGCTGAGGTTCTTTATCGTAAGATCGCGCGGTGAAATTGCCTGGGTGCCGATCGCGCCCCACAGTCCGAGGATGATGTACCGCCCGTGGGGGCCCGTCAGGTCAACGCCTTCTGGGAAAGCGGCAAGCACACCCGCAGCCTCGATGACGACGTCGGGACCGGTCGGACCAGTAATCTCGTAGACGGCGCGCTTGCGCTCTTCCGGCGAAAGATCGAGCGATACGGTAGCAGTCGCGCCAAGTTTCCGCGCTGCCTCGAGCCTCGCCGGCGCCTTGTCGATCACGACAATGCAGCGCGCGCCCATTTGCGCTGCGACGAGAACTGCCGAGAGACCGACTGGGCCCGCGCCCTGGACCAGGACAGCATCGTTCAATTGCACCGGGCCGCAGCGATCGAATCCTCGCAGCACCGTCGGCAGCGCGCAGCCAAGCGCGGCGATTGCCGTCGGGTCGGCACCATCGGGAAGGCGGTAGAACGCCATGCCCCGGGGTAGCCACGAGTACTGCGCGTAGCTGCCCCAGTTCGGCCGGTTCGCGTGCTCGAAGAACGTGGTGTTCTCGCATGGAGTCTGCTGGAGGACGGTGCAGGAGTAGCACCGACCGCACAGTGCGATAGGCGCCCAGACGACATGGTCGCCCGGCTTGACGGGCACACCTGCGTAGTCGGTCTCTGTGCCCGCACCGAGCGCCTCGATTTGGCCGACGCCCTCATGCCCCAGGATGATCGGGAAAGGCATTTCTCCCGCTTCGCCCGAAACGATGTGGACGTCGCTCCCGCACACCCCGCCCAGCACAGTCCGGACCAGCGCCCCTCCCGGCTCGGGAGGAGCGATATCCACGTCCCATGTTTCGACCCTGCCGGTCTCGACCAGTACCGAGGCTTTACCCTTCATATTCGTCCTCTCCGACCAGCAGGTGATGCTAGAACTTGTACGTGATCTCGGCTCCGAAGGTCCGGGGCTCGCCCCAGATCGCCGTGTTGAAACCGCCGCTGGCACCTTCGACATAGCCCGAGTTGTAGTAGAGCTTGTCGAGCAGATTCTTGGCATAGGCCGCGATGGTGAAGTTGCTGCCTGCCACGTTATCCCAGCTCAGCCGCATGTCGACAGTCACATATCCGGGCAATTGCGTGCGCGGCGTGATCGAGCCCTCGTTGTTCGAGAAGTAGGTCTTTGTCTGTCCGAAGACATCGGTGCGAAGGTTTACCTTCCCCATGTCCTCGGAGATCGGCACGCCGACGACGGCATAGACCGAGCCCGCCCATTTGGGCGCGTCGGTATAGGTGTCAAAGGGAATCCTGAGCCCGGGAACCCCCGTTGCGGCCGAAAGATCGACAATGTTCTGCGTGAACTTGGCGTCGGTATAGGCACCGGAGAAACCGAACTCGAGCCAAGGCGCGAACTGGAAGTTTCCGTCGAATTCCACGCCCTGGATCCGCTTTTTCGGTACGTTGACGGTGAAGGCCGCCGGATTGCCGCCAACCAGAGCATAGATCGAATGCTGGGCATTCTTCACGGTCTGGCGATAGGCCGCAATGTTGAAGCGTGACGCCACGTTGCCGATGTGGCCTGCAAACTTGTAGCCAAGCTCGAAATCGTAGGTGGTCTCGTTGCCGAAGAAGTTGGCGTTATTGAAGGGAACGACTGCACCGTTGAACCCGCCGGCGCGGAAACTTCCCCGCTGCGCGAAATAGATCATGTTCTCGGGATTGATCTGGTACTGAACGTTGAAGGTCCAGCTGGGATCCGAAAGATTGGCGTTTTGCTTGAGCGGGGTCGCGCCGGTCAGGTTGAACAGACTGCCCGGATTTTGAACCAGCCCCGCGTTCTCCCAGGTGTAGCGACCACCTCCGGTCACCTTGAGCTGATCGGTTACCTCGTAAGTCAGCTGGGCGAAGACGGCTTTCGATTGCGAGATCTGATTATAGAAGTAGGCGATGTCGGCAAGCGGAGTCGCGAGTTCTGCCCCGACGATAACCGGAATGTATTCCTTCTTCTTCGTCCAGGAGTAGAAGGCACCCACGATATACTGAAGAGCGCCTGTCTTGCCCTGCAGCTGCAACTCGTTCGAGATCGCCCGGGTCGTGAATTCTTCGCCGCCTGGAGGCCCGTTGCCGAGCCCGGAGCGGTTGTAGAGGTTGAGCGAGTTGAACGGAGAGCCGGACAGGATTCCCGGCGTTCGCGCGAAGGCGTCCGAGTAGTTGAAGATGTTCTTGAGCTTGACGTCTTCGCCGACTTCAATTTCCGAGGTGTTCGTCACGAAGAAGGCGTGCGCCTTGTGCGGCAGATCGTAACTCAGCCAGACCTCATAGGGATGCTGCTGCTGCCACTGAAGATATCCGGCAACGGCGCCCGGCCATGTGCCGTCTGCCATCGGACCGTTCCCGAGCTTGGGTGCGAACGGGCTGTTGAGCCCATAGACGCAGTCGAGAGTCGCGGTCAGCGTGTAGCCATTATTCTTCTCGCCGCAGGCGTGATACGAATAGAGGCCGCCCGCGCCTTCGGATCCGCCGAAATCGCTATACTGCGCGACCGTCGTGTTCTTGAAGCCCGATGACGGCTCGACGACGAGCGTGATCCGCCCGGACTTTGCGTCCGTATCGCCCAGCGTGTTGCCGGTCTTGGCATTGCGGATGTAGCCGTCCTGCTTGTTATAGTCGCCCGCTACGCGGATTTTGAACACGTCCGACAGTGGGATATCGATGGCGCCCTGGACCTGGATGTAATTGCGCTCGCCGCCTTTGACCGTCGCGTATCCGCCAAAGGTATCTCCAGGCTTTGTGGTCTCATAAAGAACCGCGCCGCCTGTCGCGTTGCGGCCGAAAAGCGTGCCCTGCGGACCTTTCAGAACCTGGACGGAGCTGTAGTCGAAGAATGCCGTGGCCGTATTGCCGGCACTGAGCGGCGCCTCGTTGATGTAGGTCAGGACGGCCGGGCTCGACCCGGAAAACGGATCGAGAGTCTGACCGCGAAGCGTAAAGCTGATCTGATTGGAGTTCTGACCGCTCTTGACGATGAGCCCGGGAACCAGCGCGGCCAGGTCCTGCTCGCTGGAAACGTTGCGGTCCTGAAGCGCCTGCGCATTGAAGGCAGCAACCGACACCGGAACTTTCGAAAGCGATTCCGCGCGGCGCTGGGCCGTGACGATGATTTCGCCAGGGATCGGCGCACTGTCGCCCGAAGGTTCAGCGGTTTGCTCGGGGGCATTTTGCGCGAACGCCGGCATACCGGCCGCAAGTGCCATAAGACCAACGCTGACCACCAGCTGCCTGTGCAGGTTCATCGAACTCTCCCCTTCGTTAGCGTCATCACTTGACCATGATTCCTGCAATCAGACTAATCTCAATTAGGTTGCTGTCAACCCCTTGGCCAAGAGCGCTCTGGTCCGGGCACGCCAGGCCACTTCCATCAAATCCCCCGACGATACTATCTATCTGTACGATAGTAATTTTTTTGAACTTCGATCTACTCGGCTACATCAATTCCCACCGGATTATTGACAAACCCCTGCTGCCGGGAGCATCTAGGTGAAAGCCTTTTTTCGAATTTATATTAGGGTGAATCGATATGGGACGGTTGAGAGGTAAGGTCGCGATAATCACGGGTGCCGGGCGCGGGATGGGACAGTCCCATGCGCGCGTTTTCGTTGAGCAGGGATGCAAAGTCGTTCTTACGGATTTAAACGCCGAGACGGGCAACGCGATCGCGGCGGAGCTTGGCGAGAACGCTATTTTCGTCGAACAAGACGTGACCCGACTGGAAAGCTGGGCGAGCGTGGTCAGCGCTGCGCAAGATCGGTTCGGCGGCGTCGATATTCTCGTCAATAATGCCGGTATCCTGGGGCCGCTCGCGACGACGCAGGATCTCTCGGAGGCCGAATATCTGACCGTCTGCGCCGTCAACCAGCATTCCGTTTTTTTCGGCATGAAAGCGGTGTTGCCCGCCATGCTGACGAGGGGCCGCGGATCTATCGTCAACATTTCGTCGATCGCCGGCATGGCCGCGAACTACGGATTTCCAAGCCTGGCATACGTGGCGAGCAAGTTCGCCGTTCGCGGCATGACCAAGGCCACGGCAATGGAGTATGGCAAGCACAACATCCGGGTGAACTCGGTCCATCCGGGTTTCATTCAAACACCGATGATGGTCGAGGCAACCGACGAGGTCGGCGGCGAGGCACTTGCCCAGATACCGCTTGGCCGGATCGCCGATCCTCGCGAGGTGTCGAACCTGGTTCTCTTCCTCGCCTCCGATGAATCGTCCTACATTACCGGCGCCGAGCATCTCGTCGATGCCGGTATGCTTGCGCACTAGCGATCGGGCATTTTGCGGATGTCGTGCGCAGATATCGAATTCAGTCGCGAGGGGCAGATTGCCCAGGTTCGATTAAATCGACCCAGCAAGCTGAATGCGATCACCGACCAAATGGAGCAGGCACTCCAGGAGGCGTGGCTCGAGATAAACCGGGACGACTCCATAGTCTGTGTGATCCTTTCAGGGGCTGGCGACCGCGCCTTTTGCGTGGGCGCCGACATATCTGGCGCGCACGGCGAAACCGGCGTTGGCTTTGGAGGCGGTCTCACCGGCATTGGCGGCCCGCTCCTCGCACTTAACAAGCCTTTGATTGCAGCGGTCCAGGGCTATTGCTTGGGCGGTGGTTTCGAACTTGCCATGTGCGCTGACATCATTGTCGCCGCGGACAGCGCTGTGTTTGGGCTTCCGGAAACCAACATCGGCGTCATCGATCATTGCGGTGTGGTGCACCGAGCCGTCCGGCGGCTGCCTGTCTCGATCGCGATGGGCATGATTCTGGCCGGAGAGCGGCTATCGGCGACTGACGCGGTGCGCCACGGTCTCGTCAACGATCTCGTACCGTGTTCCGAAATGCTCGAGGCGGCTTCGCGCTGGGCGGAGAGGGTCGCTTCCTGCTCGCCGGGCGCAAATAGGGCAGCCAAAGCCGCCACCTATCGCGGACTGGAAATGTCGCTGCCGCTGGCTCTGGCAAGCCGATATCCCGAAATCGACGCCTTCAATAGTGAGCGGATCGCACCGTCATCGAGCGGAGGATGAGCCTCACAATCGAAATAGAGAGGATAATCCTATGCAACTACGAGATAAAAGAATCATTGTCACCGGCGCAGCACAAGGCATCGGGGCATCTACGCTACGAGCGTTCGTCACCGCTGGAGCTACGGTTTGCGCCGTCGACGTCGATGCAGAAACGGCTGAACGGGAAGTCTCGGAGGCCAATCGCACCGGCCCTGGCTCAAGTTTCTTGCTTGAATGTGATGTTCGCAGCCGCGATCAGGTAAATCAAGCTTTCGACATTGCCGCGGAGCGGATGGGCGGCCTCGACGTCCTCGCACACGTTGCCGGAGTCCATCGCCATGCACCCACGCACGAAGTCCCGGAGGAAACCTTAGCCTGGCTGTTCGACGTCAACGTGAGTGGCACGATCTACACCAATGGCGCCGCCTACCGGCACATGCTGGCTGGAGGCGCCATCATTAACTTCGGGTCGGAGTCTGGCCTGACTGCTGAGGTCAACAATGCGGTCTATGGCGCTTCCAAGGCTGCTGTTCATACGTGGACGCGCAGTGTCGCGCGCGAGTGGGGTCCACGCGGCATTCGGGTCAACGCCGTGCTCCCATACATGGTGACGCCGATGTACGAACGGTTCCGAGAGGCTCTTACTCCGGACGATCTGGCAGCACATGACCGCGCCACGGCCGAGCAAATCCCGCTCGGAGGCAAATTTGGAGATGCCGATAGAGATCTGGCGCCAGTGATGATTTTTCTCGCTGGCGACGGTTCCCGTTTCATCACGGGCCAGCTTATTCCGGTCGATGGAGGATTGATCTCGGTACGGTAACCCAGAACCAAACGTCGGCTATGTCCGGATCCGGCTCAATCGCCGCAGATGAACGGATGGCAGGTTATAGGGTTTAGAAATCTCCGCCTGAGCGTCAGCTTTGTTGGCGGTTGCGGCTGATGGCGATCAATCTATCAGGCCCGTGTGGCACTTTACGAAAAAAGCGGCCCACGGCAGGAGCCGAAGGCCGCTAAGGAAAGGAGTCACTGTGTGCAGTGAGCCCTTCGGGTCGCAGAGCCAACCTAGGTTAGCTAATTTTCGAAAACTTGTATGAAGGCGACACGCAAGTTTATTTTGACAAGCAAAATAATTAAAATCAGAGTGTTATGCTCACAAGCGTACGGACTTCGTAAGGCGCCAAGACAATATGAACTACTGGCAGCTGCTGGACCTGCCAGAAGGATGCCCGGCGTCAACATTGTCGGCGGCAGCAGGTGATCATTGAGGGCTCCGTCACTACCAACGTCGGAGGCCTCCCGCCGATGCGGATCGGCGCGAGGAACCCCAAATTCGACGGCTATGGCTACGCAACCCTGGCCCGCGACGGAAAGCGGAAATCGTCCGACACCGGATTTGGCATTCGTCTGCGAGAATGGGCGCCCGTCTGCCTCGCAGGGTTTTCAGCAAGCTCAACCGGGGCCGCAAGCGGCGGGGTCAGCATATCGGCCCAGATTTGCGCAAGCTGCCTACGTCGCGGCATATAGGCGGCGCGATTGTACGCACCCTCGACCTTTCCCTTCGGCACATGCGCAAGCATCAGATCGATTATTGCTCGATCATCCGTTTTGCCCTTGGCGTTGGCCCACTCGTTCATGATCGTCGAAAACGCCGCCCTGAAACCGTGAGGGACGTGGTGGCCATGATACCCGGCGCGATTGAGTAAATAGCCGATCGCATTCTCGCTCATGGGCTTATGGGCGTGGCGGGTACTCGGAAAGAGCAGGTCGTATGTGCCGGTTATCGGCCACAACGCACGCAGTACGTCGACGCTTTGCCGAGCCAAGGGTACCAGGTGATCGCCATCCGCTTCCGCCTTTCGTTCGCAGTCACCCTTCATCCGCAATGCCGGAATTCGCCAGAGTGGCTGGGGACCGTCCAGATCTTCAAATTCGTCCCAGCGCGCGCCCCGTAGCTCGCCGGGACGAACGGCCGTCAACGAAAGGAGACGCAGAGCCAGTCGGGTAATGGGTCTGGCATAGTCCTCGTCGGCCTCCCGAATCATTTTCTGCAGCCGAGTGATGTCGGTGATTGCCGGCTGCCTGCCTTTGCGCGGCGGCTTTAGGGCGGAGCCGAGCTTTTCGGCGGGATCGCTTGTGGCGGTGCCTTGGGCAACAGCATATTCGAATACCGCGGAGATCCTTTGCCGGATACGCTTGGCGGTCTCGATAGACCCACGAGCTTCCACCGATCGCAGCGCCTGGAGCACGAGCGGCGGGGTTAGTTCCGAAATCGGCAGCGCTCCGATAGCGGGAAAAACATCGCGCTCCAGGCTCCTGATCACATCGTCCGCATGGATCGCTGCCCACTGCGATTTGAGGGTCTGATGCCATTCGCGCGCCACGCGCTCGAAAGTCATGGCGGCGGCATCGCGGTTGGCCTGGATCCGCAGCCGCTTGACGATCGCGGGATCTTTCCCCTCGCCCAGAAGCGCCCGGGCCTCGTCGCGCTTGGCCCGCGCCTCAAGAAGGCTGACCATGGGATAGATGCCAAAGTTCATGCTCTTCTGCTTCCCGCCATAGGCGTAATTCCATCGCCACAGCTTTCCGCCGCCGGGCTTGACCAACAGGTAGAGGCGATAACTGTCAGTGAGTTTGTATTCCTTGTCGCGCGGCTTGGCGGCGCGCAATTTCGCATCGTTCAGCATGTGGATTCTCCGAGGCCACGTTTTCCAAGCACCGAGGCCACATCCGAGACCCACGCGACGAGCGGAGGCCTGCGGACGCAGACGGACGAGTCGGAGCCGTAAGCATCGGTTTCAGTGAGAGAATTTCAATCCGAGTGGACTTCTGCGGCCCCTTACGGAGGAGCCACTGGCGGAGAGGGTGGGATTCGAACCCACGTTACGGTTACCCGTAAACCGCATTTCGAGTGCGGCGCATTCGACCACTCTGCCACCTCTCCGCGAAGTGTTTGAGAGCGCCCCATCTGGGGCATCCCGGTCGGCGAAGCGCGCGGTTAGCGGAGAAGGCAGGTCTTGCCAAGCCCCCCCGGGACGAAATCCGGGGAACGTTCCCCAGCCTCGCTTGTTACACAACCGCACAAAACCTATATGGTCGTCGTATGGAACGCGCGAATTTCTTCTCCGCCCAGGCGGGACGCCGCATCGAAGCACCGCTGCAGACGAAGTCCCGCTTCGCCATCGGCGATGTCGTACGGCACAAGCTATACGACTTCCGCGGGGTGATCTTCGATATCGATCCGGTCTTCGCGAACAGCGAGGAATGGTATCAGGCGATCCCCGTGGACGCCCGTCCGGCGCGCGACCAGCCCTATTATCATCTGCTCGCCGAGAACGGCGAATCGAGCTACGTTGCCTATGTCAGCCAGCAGAACCTGCTCGCCGACGGCGCCGGCGGCCCGGTCGATCACCCTTCGCTGCAGCAGCTGTTCGAGGACTTCAACGGCGAGCGCTATCAGCTTCGCCGTGGCCTGACGCACTAAGCCGCGTTCAGCTCTTCAGCTTCCAGCCTGAGCGCAGCACCAGATAGGTGATCGTCGCCAGCACGGCGTTCAGCACGCCAAGGCCTAGCGCACCGTGCAGGACAGCCATGTTCGTATGGCCGATGTCGCTCTGGCCGAGGAAGCCGTAGCGAAAACCCGAGATGACATAGAAGAAGGGATTCGCGCGGCTGATCGCCTGGAACACCGGCGCAAGGTTGCTGATCACATAGAAAGTGCCCGAAAGCATCGTCAGCGGCGTAACGATGAAGCTGGTGAGCGCGGCGTTGTGATCGAACTTCTCCGCCCAGATCGACGACAGCAGGCCAAAGAACGACAGGAACACGGCGCCCATCAGGCCGAACCATATGACGGCCCAGGGGTGCTCGACGTGCAGGCTGATGCCCGGCCAGAAGAACATCGCCAGAGCCACGGCGCAGCCCACGAGGACCGCCCGCGTCACCGCACCCGCGATCATTGCCGCCATCAGTTCCCCTTCGGACAACGGCGGCATCAGGAAATCGATGATCGTGCCCTGCATCTTGCCCGACAAAAACGAGAAGCTCGCGTTCTGGAAGGCGTTCTGCATCATGCCCATGACAATGAGGCCCGGCGCGACGAAAGTGGCGAAGGGCACGCCCAGCACCATACGGCCGCCCTGGCCCAGGGCCAGCGTGAAAATCATCAGCTGCAGCAGTGTCGTGATCGCAGGTGCCCAGATCGTCTGGGTCTGCACCTTGAAGAAACGCCGCACCTCCTTCATATAGAGGGTCTTCAGCCCCAGCCAGTTGACCTGGTGGATGATGGCCTCCCCCTGCGGCGGAAACTTGCGGAGTCCCGACATGGCATCTGGCGTGCCGGCGGCTTCGGTGCTGTAGGGTTGATTGGCCATGGTCCGGCGACTATCGGGTGCCCTTTGCCGTGGCAAGCGGCGAACGGGCTTATACTTTGGCCCTAGACTATGAATCGAGTGGAATTGGCATGAGCTGGACCGACGAACGCATCGAGAAGCTGACCAAGATGTGGGAAGGCGGCGCGACCGCCAGCCAGATCGCCGAGGAACTGGGCGGAGTCAGTCGCAACGCCGTCATCGGCAAGGCGCATCGTCTGGGTCTCAAGGCGCGCCCTTCTCCGGTCAAACCGAACGACAAGCCCGAGGCGCCTTCCGCGCCCACCGCCAAGCCGCCGAAGCCCGCGGCCGACACCCCGCGCGCCGAGGCCGCGGCACCGCGTCCGGCACCGGCCCCCTCGGCTCCGCGTCCGGCCCCCGCCGCGTCGCCCGCACCTGCCGCTTCTGCTGCACCGGGCGCTACACCCGCTCCGGCCGCGCCGAGCCCGCGCATCGTCTCGGTCGGCCCCGGCGGCTTCCTGCGCCAAGGTCCCGGCGACCAGCAGGCGCCGATCCCGCCCGCCCCTCCGCGCCGCCTCGTGCCGGCCAAGCCCAGCCCCGAGATCGCCGACAAAACGAGCCTGCTCGATCTCAACGACCGTATCTGCCGCTGGCCGATGGGCCACCCGGGCGAGCCCGACTTCCATTTCTGCGGCGACAAGGTGAACCCCGGGTTCCCCTATTGCGTCGACCATTGCGGCCGCGCCTATCAGGCGCAGTTGCCCCGCGGCGCACGCCGGCCCCCTCCGCCGTTGCCCTTCGGCGGGCCCAGAGTCCGCTGAAGGCGTTCGCTGACGCAGCCTAGCTCATTCGCCGCGCGCCAGAGCCGCCAGCTCGCGCGCGGCGTCGAGACTGATCTCGGGGCAGGTGATGCAGAACACTTCGGTCGCATGGACCGTGCCCAGGACGATCTTGCCGCGCGCCTTCACTCCGGCACGTAGCAGCAGGCGGTAGAAGTCGACGCCGTCGTCCATCAGCGCGTCGCATTCGTTGACCGCGATGATCGTCGGCGGGAAACCGGCAACGTCCTCCTCCGTGGCATAGGCCGGCCAGGCTAGTGGATTGCGGCCGCGCAATTCCTCGATGCCATAGGCCATCGCGCCGTAGTTGGTCGGCGGTTCCATCAGGATGCCGGCGTTGCGCTGCATAGAGGAACCTTCGCCACCTTCCCATTCGCCCGCGAGATAGGGGCACATCGCATAGAGCCCGCTGATCAGATCAAGGTCGCCGTCGCGCTTCAGCTTGAGCGCAGTCGCTAGCGTCAGGTTGCCGCCGCCGCTCTCGCCATTGATGACGATCCGCGCGGGGTCGATATTCAGCTCCGCAGCGTGGGTATGGACCCAGTGCAGCCCCGAGACGCAATCGTTGAGGGCGGCTGGAAACGGCGCGATTTCCGGCACCGACGAGGGGACGAGGCAATTGCGAAAGTCGACCTGGACCACGGCCACGCCTTGCACCGCCACCAACCTTCCCCAGGCGCTGTGGAACGGGTCGAAGCACGAGCCCATCATCATCCCGCCGCCGTGGATGTAGTAGACGCAGGGCCAGGGGCCGCCCTCTCCCTCCGGAACGATGATCTGGAGATTGATCGCATTGCCCTCGGGCTGCGAGGGGATGGACTGGCGGCGGATGCTTAGCCCGGCGGACGGCACCCCCGCTGCAAACGGCGCATGAGCTTCGGGCATCTCGACCGGCGCGGGCTGCGCAGCGATCATCGCCAGCTGTTCTTCGCGGCTCGTCACTTCGGGCAGGACGGGCGGGTTACTGCTGCCGAACATCGCCTTGATGCGCGGATCGACCCTGGGATCCTCCACCAGCCGGTTGGCCATTGCCGCTCTCTCCGATCGCTTTGTTTTTCCGTTTTCCCAAGGCAGCACATCTGCCAAGTTCGCGCCAGCACCAAAGGGAGATTGCCATGAGCAGCGACAAAGTCGCGATGACCGAAGTCGAGCGGGCGACGCTGGAATTCGTTGCCCAGCACAAGAAGACCTATCTCTCCTCGGGCGGGCGCGATGGGCACATCCTCGATTACCGCCATCTCGGCGGCCACCGCTTTACCACCTGCCTGCTGCTCGAGACCGTGGGCCGCAAATCGGGCGAAAAGCGGATCACCCCGCTGATCTATGGCGACACGGGTGGCGAGGTCGTGATCGTCGCCTCGAAAGGCGGCGCCGACGTCCATCCGGCCTGGTACCTCAATCTCTCCGCCGCGACCGAGGCAACGATCCAGATCGGCGGCCAGGCCTTTCGCGCGACCTGGCGCGAGCCGGCGGGCGAGGAGCGCGCCGCGATCTGGCAGTTCATGGCTGGCGTCTATCCGCCCTATCGCGACTATCAGGCGGCGACGAACCGCGAAATCCCGATCGTCTGCTTCGCGCCGGGCGACGAAGTAGAGACACTTAAGGGTTAGTTTCAACTGCCTCTGGTGAGTTCCCGTCGCCGGCGTTTGTTTCTATCCGAATGTCAGAATTTGGCGCTTTTCCAAGGAATACGCCCTTAAAACCATGGTCAAATTGCCGTTAATTCGGGCATGAGCGAGAACGATGGGAAATCGAAGGGCATTCTTCGCTGGCTCGGCCTTGGCGCCGCGCCGAGCGAGGACGGGGAAATCGAAGGTGTCGAGGTAGCGCAGCCCGCTCCCGAACCCGTCGAGTCCGAGGACCCGCGCGAACGACGCCGCAAGCAGCTGCTGACCGATATCGGCAGCTTCCTGCTGACCCACCGCCTGGAAGTGAATTCCTTCACCCTCGCGATCGCGCACGACGTGCTCACCGGCGCCGATCCGAAACTCGCACGCCTGCTCGAGGAGCGGGTCATTTCGCGCCAGCCGGTGTCGATGCACTGGCTCGAAGACGCCTGCCGCTCGACCGGTCGCAACGACGGCGTCGCCCAGCTCGACGCGCTGATGACCAAGCTCGAGCATTCGATCCAGGATTTCGGCCAGACCACGGTCGCGGCCAAGAGCGCGGCGAGCGACTACAACTCGGCTCTCGAACAGCACGTCAACGAACTCGAGCAGGTCAGCAAGGCCGGCGTCGTCATCACCGAGCTCGCCAACATCGCGCGCCTGATGCTCGATCGTACTCGCGAGATCGAGAAGGAGATGAGCCGGTCCGAAATCCAGACCCGCTCGCTCCAGCGCAGCCTCGAGGAAGCCCGCCGCAGCGCCGAGCTCGACCACCTCACCGGCTTGCCCAACCGCCGCGCCTTCGAAGGCGTGCTCGAGCGCGAGACCGCCGCGGCGATCGAAGCCAGCGAGCCGATGTGCGTCGCCATCTGCGACATCGACCATTTCAAGCGGGTCAACGACACACACGGCCACGAAGCCGGAGACCGCGTCATCCGCGCCGTCGCGCAGACCCTGGCGAAGATCTCCAACGAGCACTGCCACGTCGCCCGTCATGGCGGCGAGGAATTCGTCGTGCTGTTCCGCGGCAAGACCATCGAGGAAGCCTGGCAGGTCCTGGACGAGGCGCGCGAGGCCATGGCCGAGCGCCGTCTGGTCAACCGCGCGACCGACATCCCCTTCGGCCGGATCACCTTTTCGGGCGGCATCGCCGACGTGCTTTCGCATACGAGCCCGCGCGATGCGATGAAGGCGGCCGACGACGCGCTCTACGCCGCCAAGGCCGCGGGCCGGAACCTGATCGTCAAGGCCGGCGAGCAGGCGCGCGCAGCCGCCTGAACGGTTTACAGCCGCCATTGGACAGGCTCTAAACTCTCTCCGAAAAATCGGGGAGAGTTCAGCATGTCCAATCCGCTTCACACTGCCACGGTCGGTGTCTTTCTCCAGATCCTGCCGCAGATGGCGCGCCTGATCGACAAGGCCGAGGCGCATTGCCGCGAGAATGGCCTGCCCGACGAAGCCTTGACCCTTGCCAGCCTCACCCCTGACATGTGGCCCTTCGCCAAGCAGATTTCCTACGTCGTACTGAGCTCCGCCGGTGCGATGGAGGCGCTGCGCACGGGGCTCACCGGGCCCGATCTCAATCCGCCGGCGACGACGTTTGCGCCGCTTCGGCAGGCGGTGGCCGATGCCATCGCCGTGCTCCAGGACGTGCAGCCGGACGAGATCGATGCGGCCGCCGGTCGCGACGTCGTCTTCACGTTCAGCACCAGCCGGATGGAATATGTCGGCGAAGACTTCCTGTTGAGTTTCTGCCTGCCCAACTTCTTCTTCCACGCGTCGACGGCCTATGCGGTGCTGCGCAGCCAAGGGCTCAACATCGGCAAGCGCGATTTCCTGGGGCGCGTGCGCACGAAGGCCTGAGATTCTCCCTTTCGAATTTGTTTAACGCCTACAGGCAAATTTTTAACCCCGCCGCGCTATTCCTATCCGCTGGGACGGAAAACGGGTAGCGCGATGGCTCTGGGAGCACGCCTCGAACAAGTGCAGCGGCAGGGGATCCACGGCTGGACTCTGCCTTTCGTCGGCATGCAGCTCGCAGGCTGCGTGGGCCTCGGTTTTGCTGCCTTCCAGTCCGACGGCTTCGTCCTCCTGGCAACCGCATTCGCTCTCCTGCTGATGCTGACCACGCTCGCGCTGTCGACCACGCTGGCGCGCAAGAGCCTCGATGAGCTCGAACAGCGCACCGCCATGGTCACCGACGCACGCGAGGCGCACGAGCAGGTCGAAGAGCTCTTCGCCATGACCGACATGCTGCAGGCGGCCGAGGATCACGTCGACGCCGGCGCGGTGCTGATGGCGACCGCGATGCGCCTGCTGCCCAATTACGGCGGCGCGCTCTACGTCTTCAACAATTCGCGCGACCGGCTCGATCTGGCCAAGAGCTGGAATTGCCCGGACGGCTTCAATCCCGGCGAGACCCTGCTGCCCGGCAATTGCTGGGCGCTGAAGCGCGGCAAGCCGCATATCAACGATCCCGCCACGGGCACGCTTTGCTGCATGCACCACATCGGCGAGGCGGCGACGATCGAGGTGCCGATGATGGCGCGCGGCCAGGTCCACGGACTGATCACGCTCGCCCTCCAGGCCGACGACGCGATGGAGCAGCTCAAGACCGTGCGCCGTCTGGCGCGCGCCATGGCCGATTCAATGTCGCTGGCACTGTCCAACATCGCGCTGCGCGAGAAGCTGCGTACCCAATCGCTGCGCGACCCGCTAACCGGGCTCTACAACCGCCGCTACATGGAAGACGCGCTCGAGCGCTACGTCAGCCTGGCCGAACGGACCGGAACTTCGACCTCGGTGATCATGATCGATCTCGACAACTTCAAGCGCCTCAACGACGAGCATGGCCATGCCAAGGGCGACGCCGTGCTGCGCGACGTCGCCGCCCAGCTCGTCGGCGGGCTGCGGCCTTCGGACGTCATCTCGCGGTACGGCGGCGAGGAGCTGATGGTCATCCTGCCCGGCTGCAGCCTCGAAGGCGCCGAGATCAAGGCCGAGGGCCTGCGCGCGCGGATCGAGGGGCTCTCGGATGCGCACGGCACGCCGATCAGCGCCTCGTTCGGCATCGCGTCGGTACCCGAGACCTCGACCAGCCCGGCCGATGTCGTGCCGATGGCCGATGCCGCGCTCTACCTGGCCAAGCAGGCCGGCAAGAACTGCATCCGCATGTCCGAGCGCCGCGCCGGACGCGACGATCAGTTGCGGCTGGCGGTCGGCGGCTGAGCCGGCAGCAGGAACACCACGTAGCCTTTGAATTCCGGATCGGCCGCAAGCGTTTTCGGCGCACGCCATTCGCCGCCTTCGACCAGCGCTACGCGATAGGGCAACGGTAGCCGCGCCAGCGAGGTCATGTAGCTCTCATAGCCGGGGATCGTATGCCGTCCCTGGTAGGTCTGGATCACGACCTCGTCGACGGTACCGGCCAGCTTGCCCAGCGCGGCCGGATCGCCCTGCGCGCTCCAGTCCATCAGGCCGGTGACCGAAAGGCGGTAGCGCGCGGGAAGGCGGCGGCGCAGGTCGGCGAGGAAGGCAGCGTAATTTGCCAGGCCGCGGGTGTTGGAATCGAAATCGATCTGCAGCCCGATCAGGCGATTGCCGGCAGCGTCCCAGCGCGCGAGATCGACGAAAATCCGGCGGTAGACGCCTTCCTGCCAGTCGAGCCGCTCGGCGCGCACCGTCAGCCAAAGCGACACCTTGCTGCCGTTTGGTGTCCCCGGACGCAGCGGGACGAGCCGCGCGTTATCGTTCGCACGCACTTCGCCGTCGAGCAGATAGACCGTCTTCGCTTTCGCGAGAGCCTTAGGCGGCTTCACCCCCGCCCAGAGGAAGAAGGCGTCGTAGTCTGTCGGGTCGACCCGTTCCGTCGCCGGCCTGCCACATCCCGCCAATAGGAGAAGCGCCGCGAGCGCCCAGACCCTCACCAATAGTAGCGCAGCTTTTGCGCCCACGGGCTTTTCGCGAACTCGCCCTTCAACCGCTGGAACCAGGCGCGGCGCTGGTTCTGGCCGACATCGGTACCGCCACACTGGTTGTTGCCGGCAGGCGCGTAGCAATTGACCGCGCGGTAAAGCGCATAGGCCTTGTCCTCACCTGCCGCCTTCGGATCGGCGATGACGCCGGCATAGAACTCACTGCGCGGAGTCGGCTTGCGGGGGGAACAGGGTAGGCGTGCTGCCCAGTTCCCCGCGCTTGAGGTCCGTCTCGTCGCCCCGGCCGAAATCGTCGAAGCCATTGAGCCGGTAGAAGTCACCGAGGCAGAGCCGCGCCTTCACGTCGCGCGGATCGCGCGCCAAGGTGGCAGCTGTGGCGGACAGCGCCGGGCAGGCGTAGCCGTCCGACCAGGTGCCCTTGCGGAACAGGCCGACGGGCACCTTCTCCTGCTGGCGCAGGTCCCAGAGCCCGCCTTCGCTGGTCGCACTCGCGCCTACCAGCGCACTGTCGCGCAGGAAGCCGGCATAGTCGCCATAGGTCAGCTGCTTCTGGAGCAGCGTGAACGCCGCCAGGTCCCGCTCGTGCTGCGGCCGCTGCGTGGCGCGGGCCTGAGCGCGCAGCAGGTCGGGGCCGGCGACGTTGAGCAGCAGGATCTCGCGGATTGCAGTCTCGCCGATCGGCGAAGCGGGCGCGAAGACGTCGGCCAGCTTGCCGCTGCGCTCCCAGTTCATCGCCAGCGCGAGTTCGACCACGGGCCGCTGGTAGAGCCCTGTCGCCCCGCCGAGCAGCTCGCGCCAGAAGCCCGCCTCGTTGCGGTCCCCGCGCGCCGCCAGCGCCATGCCGCGCAGCACCTGCCGGCTGAAGGCGAGCGAGGTATAGCTCGGTTTCTTCGCATCGTCGGGGATCAGCTGGAGGACCTTGGCGGGTTCCTTCTCGACGTAGAAGGCATGGCTGGCGAGGACGAAGCCATAAAGATCGTCGCGACCGGCGAAGCGCTTCGCCTGGCCAGCAAGCGCCTCGGCCGAGATCGGCTGCGGGCCGCCCTCGTAGGGCGTGCGCATCATCATCAGGTCGACCGTGGCGAGCAACAGCGGGCCGTCGACAACCTTGGCGGCATTGCCGATCAGCAGCTTGTTGTCGGTCTCCTCGATCAGGTCGAGCGTGGCCGGCGATGTGACCGGCGCTGCGGCAAGCAGTCGCTCGTATTCCTGCGCCAGCCCGACGGCATCGCCCGCGAGCCACAGCGTGCGCCGCACCAGCCCCTGCGCCGATCCGGCATAGCGGCCTCGGGCATAGCGCTTGAGATAGTCCTGAAACCCCGCCCTCGCTCGGCCCAGCGCCGGCTTGTCGACCTTGGCAGCATCGAACGCGCCCCATTCGTCGAAGCTCTTGGCCTGCGCGGCGTTGAGCTCGGTGCGCGCCAGCATGTAAGTGGCGGTTTCGGCCAGCCACGAGTCCTTGGATCCGCGCAGCTTGTCGAAGACGCCGCGCGCGGCGTCCCACTGCTCGGCGTAGAAGGAGTCGGCGCCTTGCAGGTAGCCGAGATACTCCCGCCCCGCCGCAGACTTGATGTCCGTGGGCAAGGCCAGCGCCGGACCGCCGGCGTCGCGGCAGATCTGCCCAATCGTGGTCCGCGCCGTGATCAGGCGCTCGCGCTCGGCAGCGGAGACGCCGCGGTTGGCCGCCATCGCCGCGTTGAAGGCGGCACTGCCCGAAACGAGGCTGATGCAGCGTGAGCCGGAGGCGCCGCTGTCATCTTCGCCGGCTTCGGGCGGCGCGAAGAAGGCCTGCCGGGCGACGTCCCAGCTGAAGAAATTATGGCCAAGCCCGGGGTCGGCATATTTAAGCTCGGGATAGGTCAGGCCCACGGCGGGCGCGGGCTGGCGGTCGCGCATCAGGAACAACAGGTTCACCCGCGTGTCGTTGCTCGGCGAGAGCATGGCGGTGTTGCCGCAGGAGGCGAAGCTGCCGCTGGGCAGCCGCCAGTCGGGCGTGCACATGAAATCGCCGCTGGCGCCCGCAATCTGCGGCCAGGCCAGAGAGGCAAGCGCGGCCCCCAGGATACCGCCAGCAACCCTGATAGTCCGCCGCATCACCCATCTCCCTCAGCCTCCGAAGCCGACGGGGAGAATTCCAGATCGGAGCCTCCGCAGGCAAGCGAATTCCCGCGTCAGTCGTCGCGATCCTCGCCGTCGTCACGCATGAACCAGCTGTGTGCCTCAGCAATGGTCGCGCGCACCGGTCGGCCGAACCGGTCGCGGGCCGGGCGGAAGCGGAAACGCTCCTCGATCAGCCGGCAAGCGAGCCGATCGAGCTGCGGGATGCCGCTCGGCTCGTCGGCACGACATTGGCTGACCGTGCCGTCGGCCTCGACGACATAGCGCACGCCGACGCGCGCCTCGCTGCCCGGCCGTAGCATACCGTCGGGCAGGTCCTTGAACGACAGCTTGCCCTTGATCTGGCGCGGGCCGGCGACCGCGCCGCCATCGCCGTCGCCTCCATCACCACCGCCGCCATTGCCGTAGCCACCCGCGCCCTGCCCCGGCCCCATCCGGTCCGAGGCGCCGGTCTGCGCCGCCTGGCCGATGCCCGCCTGTGTCGCAACGACCACGGGCGGCGGAACGATCAACGGCACGACCTTGGGCGCGACGATCGGCGTGGCCTGATTCTTGAGATTGTGCTGGCCGGGATCACCCTTGGGCGCCCTGGTCTCCGCCGGCCTCGCGCGGGGTTTGGGCTCTGGCGGTGGCGGCGGCTTGGGCTGGTCAAAGATCACCGAGACCAGCGCCCCGGGATTGCGCACGATATCCCCGACCCGAAGGCCGAAGACGAGCGCGAAGGCGAGCAGCACGACGATACAGAATGCTGCCAACGCCGACGCAGTCCTTTCGCGAGGCGATGCGTACAAGGGACCGTTCCGGCTCTGTGGACTGAAGTGGAACGCTCTAGCCGCCATCGGGTGCCCGGAACCTGAACGGAAAAGGGGGCCGCGTCGCCGCAGCCCCCTTTCCCTTTTTTCTCAGCCTTGAAGGATTAGTCGTCCTTCAAGAAAGCCGGCATGTGATCGGGGTCACCCTGCGGCTCGCGGGGCTCGCGCGGACCGCGGTCGCCGCCGCCGTCACGGCGCGGGCCGCGGTCACGATCGCGACCACCGCGATCACCGCCGCCGCCGCGGGGACCACGGCGGTCGCCGCGATCGCCACCGGGACGATCACCGCGCGGCTCGCGGGGCTCGCGGGGCGGACGGGTGTCCTCCAGCTCGGCGCCCGTCTCCTGGTCGACGACACGCATCGACAGGCGAACCTTGCCGCGCGGATCGATCTCGAGGACCTTGACCTTCACGGCCTGGCCTTCGGACACGACGTCGGTCGGCTTCTCGACGCGCTCGTTCTTCATTTCGGAGACGTGGACGAGACCGTCCTTGCCGCCCATGAAGTTCACGAAAGCGCCGAAGTCGACAATGTTGACGACCTTGCCGTCGTAGATCTTGCCGACCTCTGCTTCCTGGACGATACCCAGGATCCAGTTCTTGGCGGCTTCGATCTGCGACAGGTCCGCCGAGCTGATCTTGATCAGGCCCTCGTCGTCGATGTCGACCTTGGCGCCGGTCTCGGCGACGATCTCGCGGATGACCTTGCCGCCGGTGCCGATGACGTCGCGGATCTTCGACTTGTCGATCTGGATCGTCTCGATGCGCGGAGCGTGGGCCGAGAGCTCGGTGCGGGCTGTGCCCAGCGCCTTCTGCATCTCGCCCAGGATGTGCGCGCGGCCTTCCTTGGCCTGGTTCAGCGCGGCCTCGAAGATCTCGCGCGTGATGCCCGCGACCTTGATGTCCATCTGCATCGTGGTGATGCCTTCGGACGTGCCGGCCACCTTGAAGTCCATGTCGCCGAGGTGATCCTCGTCGCCAAGGATGTCGCTGAGCACGGTGAACTCGTCACCTTCCAGCACCAGGCCCATCGCAATGCCCGAAACCGGGCGCTTGAGCGGCACGCCGGCGTCCATCATCGAGAGCGAACCGCCGCAGACCGTCGCCATCGACGAAGAGCCGTTGGACTCGGTGATGTCGGACACCACGCGGATCGTATAGGGGAACTCTTCCTTCGTCGGCAGCACCGCCTGCAGCGCGCGCCAGGCGAGCTTGCCGTGGCCGGTGTCGCGACGCGACGGAGCGCCGAAGCGGCCGACTTCGCCGACCGAATAGGGCGGGAAGTTATAGTGCAGCATGAAGTTCGAGTAGGAGAGACCCTCCAGCCCGTCGATCATCTGCTCGGCGTCCTTGGTGCCCAGCGTGGTGGTGCAGATCGCCTGCGTCTCACCGCGGGTGAACAGCGACGAACCGTGGGTGCGCGGCAGCAGGCCGACGATCGCCTCGATCGGGCGGACCTGCGTGGTCGTGCGGCCGTCGATGCGCTTGCCGTTCTTCAGCAGATCGGTGCGGACGATGTCCGATTCGACCTTCTTGACCGACTTGATCGCGACCATCTGGGTCTGCGCGTCTTCGCTGGCGAAAGCAGCCTTGGCCTTGTCGCGCGCCGCATTGAGAGCGTTCGAGCGGGCGGACTTGTCGGTCAGCTTGTAGGCGGCGGCAATGTCCTTGCCGATCAGGTCCTTGAGCTTGGCCTTGACCGCCGAATTGTCGGTGGTCTTGACTTCCCAAGGCTCCTTGGCGGCCTTCTCGGCGAGATCGATGATCGCGTTGACGACCTTCTTGATCTCGTTGTGGGCGAACAGGACGCCGCCGAGCATGATCTCTTCGGGCAGCTCGCGAGCCTGCGATTCGACCATCATGACGGCGTTGCCGGTGGCGGCGACGACCAGGTCGAGAGCGCCGGCGGCAGCCACGTCCTGCTTCGGGTTCAGCGTGTATTCGCCGTCGACATAGCCGACGCGCGCGGCGCCGATCGGGCCCATGAAGGGCACGCCCGAGATGGTCAGGGCGGCCGAGGCCGCGATCATCGCGACGATATCGGGCTCGACCTCGCCGTCATAGCTCAGCACCTGGGCGATGACGTTGATCTCGTTGTAGAAGCCTTCGGGGAACAGCGGACGGACCGGACGGTCGATCAGGCGGGAGACCAGCGTCTCCTTTTCGGTGGCACCGCGTTCGCGCTTGAAGAAGCCACCCGGGATACGGCCGGCTGCAAAGAACTTTTCCTGGTAGTGGACGGTCAGCGGGAAGAAGTCCTGGCCTTCCTTCACCGACTTCGCGGCCGTCACCGCGCAGAGGACCACGGTTTCACCGTAGGTCGCGAGGACCGCGCCGTCAGCCTGACGGGCAATGCGGCCGGTTTCCAGAGTGAGGGTCTTTCCGCCCCACTCCAGCGATACTGTTTTCGTGTCGAACATGTAGTTTCCTTCAACCCGCGGCCCTATTGCGCGCGGGGTTTTGCTGCCGGGTGTACCGTCCCGGTCCGGTTGGGGCGCTTCATGGCCCCGTTTCGGGCTCGCCGCCGAATTGCGCGCGAAGCCCATACAAGAAGCGGCCCGCATGGGGCCGCTTCGAAACTCTTACTTACGCAGACCGAGCTTCTGGATGAGAGCGTTGTAGCGATCCACATCCTTGCGCTTCAGATAGTCCAGCAGCGAGCGCCGCTTGTTGACCATCATCAGCAGACCGCGGCGCGAGTGGTTGTCCTTGTGGTGCAGCTTGAAATGCTCGGTCAGCGTCTGGATCCGGCTGGTGAGGATCGCGACCTGGACTTCGGGCGAACCCGTGTCGTTGGCCTGACGCGCGTTGGACTCGATGATTTCCTGCTTCTTTTCGGCGGTTACCGACATATCATTCACTCCGCGACATCGGGAAGATTGAAGCCTCTGACGACCCGGGCGTCACCGCCCGAAAGCTCCATCAGCGCCAGGGGAACTCGCCCGCTTCGCGCCCAATAGAGCCCATCGTCATAAGCCAGCCCGGCCAGAACCCGGCCCTGTCGGACCGCCCTTGCCTGTTCCGGGCCGAGGTCTAGAGCCGGGATGTCGACCAGCCCTGCCTCCAGCGGCAAGAGTACGTTCTCAAGGGGCGCGCCCTTGCCGATTTCGTTCAGATTGTCCAGCGAAATCGCGTGCGAGAGATCGAACGGACCAGCGCGCAGCCGTCGCAGCATGGTCACATAGCCCACGGTGCCGAGCGCATGCGCGATATCCCGCGCGAGGCTGCGGATATAAGTGCCTTTCGAAACATGGGCACGAAGGGTGACAAATGGGACGAGGCCGTCCTGCCACCACACCACATAGTCGAGGTTGTGGATCGTCACGCTTCGCTTAGGCAGCGATACTGCCTCACCGGCCCGCGCCAGATCGTAGGCACGTCGACCATCGACCATCAATGCCGAGTAGGCAGGCGGCGCCTGCTCGATTTCGCCGATAAACTCGATCAGGACATCCTCAACCTCGGCTCCCTCGATAAACCTGTCCGATCGAGCGACAATCTTGCCTTCGAGATCCAGCGTATCGGTCTCTGTCCCGAAGCAGATCGTGAAGTCGTAAATCTTGTCGCTGTCGAGCATCCGCCCGCAGAGCTTGGTCGCCTCACCCAGCGCGATCGGCAGGACGCCGCTCGCCAGCGGATCGAGCGTGCCACCATGGCCGACCTTGACCTTGCCGAGCCCGGCCTGGCGCAGGTTGCGCTTGACCGCCGCGACGGCCTGGGTCGAGCCGAGCTCGATCGGCTTGTCGAGGATGATCCAGCCGTTGGGGGAGAGTTGCGTGGACATGGCGGCGCCATAGCGACGCCGCCGGGTCCTGTCAGGCGGTTATGCCCGATCGCTTACGACTTGTGCGCCGGATGCTTCTGAGGCGGGCCGGCGACCTGCTCGAAAGAACGGAAGCCATAGCGCTGGCCGTGGACGTAGATCGCCCCGAACTTGTCGAGCGTGCCGATCGGGCTGGCATCGATGCCGATGTGCTCGACGAAAGGCAGGTCGAAGGCCGGGCCGAGCAGTTCGGCGCGATACCAGTGGCGGTGCAGGTCCTCGAAGTAGATCGTGCTGTCGCCCACGGCACGCCAGTCGTCGACCCCGCCGTGGTTGGCAAAGGGGATCGAGGCCTCGCTGGCGTGGGAGGTCGAATTGCTCGCGGCAGCAAAGGCGGGCGAACCGGCCAGCAGCGCGGCGGCGAGCGACAGGGCAAAGAGGGAAAGCTTCATAGCAGGGCTCCTTTCCGGATGAAGCGCCATCCCGCCTGAATATTTCATGTCGCAGCCCGCGTGCCGCAAGCGGCTGCGACACTCTATTACCAATTGATCAGCCAGCCTCGGACGGCCAGGCGAGCGCCAGCGCGTGGTCGCGGATCGCTTCGGGCCACAGCTTGGCGACAGCTTCGAAAGCGGGACGATAACCGGCGTAGAGTGCACGGGTCGCCGCTTCGTAGCCGGGCCGGTCGCCGGCCATCACGGTGAGGAAACGGCAAGCCGCGTCGAGGCATTCCCGCTCGCTGCGGCCCGCGCGGAGCGCCGCCTCGACCAGCTTGCGCAGCGATACCGAAGCCCCGCCGGGCTGCTTCGCCAGCCATTCCCAATGGCGCGGCAGCAGGGTTACCTCGCGCGCCTCGACGCCGAGCGAAGGGCGGCCGCGGGGCCGCGGCGGCGGAGGAGCCCCGGTCAGGTCGAGATCGACCTGCCTGCCCGTCTCGTCGTCGAAAGCCAGCAGATCCGAACTGCGCGACAAAGGCTCGAGATCGCGCAGCGCCCCGGCGAACTCCTCGGGCGAACCGCGGGCGATCACTTCATCCTTGTAGAACACGGTCACGGACATGGTGCTTCTCCTTGCCATGACCACATATTTAACCCGGGTATTATTGTCAATATTAAACCCGGATAAAATTATATTCCCCCTGCCACCGCATCGGCCAGAGCGAAGTAGTTGCCGAGCATCCAGTTGACCGGCGGCAGCACGAAACGCTGGATGATGCTGAGGCCCGGCACCGCCCAGGGAAGCACGATCAGCAGCGCGATCATCAGCCCCAATCCATAGGGCCGGAGCCGCGCATATCGCTTCGCCGCGGCACGAGGCAGCAGCCCCTCGACGAGGTGCGAGCCGTCGAACGGCGGTATCGGCAACAGATTGAACAGGGCCAGGAACACGTTCACCTGGAGAAAATAGATCAGCGCAGTAGCGACAAAAGCGGCGAGGCTCTGGTCCTGCGGCACGCCGCCATGTTTCGCAGCGAGCAGGCCGAGCAGCACGGCGCCGATCGCAGCCAGGACGAAATTCGTCGCCGGCCCCGCGGCCGCTACCGCCATCATGCCGAAGCGCGGGTTCCGCAGCCGGTACTTGTTGACCGGCACCGGCTTGGCCCAGCCAATCACCGGGCCCTTCACCAATGCCAGGAAACCCGGCAGGATAATCGTGCCCATCGGATCGACATGACGCAGCGGATTGAGGCTCAGCCGGTTCGCCTCGTGTGCGGTCGGATCACCGAGCGCGCGCGCAACCCAGCCATGCGCGACTTCGTGGAAGACGATGGCGAAGATCAGCGGCAGGATCAGCGCCGCCGCCTGGAAAATTGTCTCGCTCATCAATTCCAATCCTCACGGAGCAGGCCGAAAATGCAGGTATTGCGCAGATGGCCCGTCCAGGTGACCCGATCCTGCCGCAGCAGCCCCTCGCGCTTCGCACCAAGCTTGAGTACGGCCGCCTGGCTGCGCGCATTGCGCTCGTCGATCCGGAACTCGATGCGGCGGAAGCCGCAAGCGAAAGCATGGTCGATCAGCAGGCGCTTCATCCGCGCGTTGTAACCAGTGCCGCGCACGCTGGGCGCGATATAGGTGCCGCCAAGCTCAAGCACGCCTTCCTGCGCATCGGGGCGCAGATAGGCCGTGGTGCCGACGACCCGCTCGTCCTGGCAGGCGGCGAAAAGCACGCCGTTGCCCGACCGGCGATTGGTGATCTCGGCGTCGAAATGCTCGCCCAGCAACGATCGCGGCATGATCTGCCAGATATCGGGATCCTCGGCGCAGGCCGCGCGCAGCGGCTCGACGTGGCGATCGGCGAAGAGCTCCATCCGCACTTCGCCATCGGTCAGTTCGGCGCTCAGCGCCTCGATATCAGCCACCATCGAGCGCCTCGGTGAAATGGCGGCGGCAGAGCGCGACGTAGCGGTCGTTGCCGCCCACCTCGATCTGCGCACCCTCGCGCACCGCGCCGCCATTCTCGTCGACACGCAGGTTCATCGTCGCCTTGCGGCCGCAATGGCATACCGCTTTCAATTCGATCAGCGAGTCGGCGATACCCAGCAGCGTCGCCGAACCGGGGAACAGCTCACCGCGGAAATCGGTGCGCAGGCCATAGCAGAGCACCGGAATATTCGCCTCGTCCGCCACACGCGCCAACTGCCAGACCTGCTCGGGCGACAGCCATTGTGCCTCGTCCACCAGCACGCAGGCCAGCGGCTGGACCGCATGGGCCGCGGTCACCCGCGCCCAGAGATCGGTCGCCGCGTCGTAGCGGTGCGCATCGTGCGCCAGGCCGATACGGCTTTCGATCGCGTTCTCCCCGCCGCGATCGTCGAGCGCCGCGGTCCACAGCATCGTCGCCATGCCGCGCTCGCGATAATTGAAGTCGGCCTGCAGCAGCGTGGTCGACTTGCCGGCATTCATACTGGCGTAGTAGAAATAGAGTTTGGCCATCGATCAACTGCGCAATGTTTCAACAGGAAGCGGTGCATCGCCTCCCGTGCGGCGGGCCAACTTACGATCGAAAGTGGCGAAGGCGTCGCTATACCCAACACCTGCTACAATATGCATGACATCGCCCCAGTCCGCGCCTTGCCGATAACGACCGATTGCCCAGATCAAGGCATCGTGGCGCTCGACCAGCACGGTGTCGAGATCGATGACCTGTTGCACCATGTCCGCTACAATCAGACGCGGCAGTCCGCGTGCTTTATGCAATACCCAGCCAAGTTCGATCAGTACGGTATGAGAAATCCAGACCGGCTCTGCCAGCAGCGTCTCCGCCACGCGCGCCTGCGCCGGGTCATCTCCCAAGACCCAGCGGGCTAGAACATTCGTATCGAGAGAACGCATGCCGGATTGTCAGGCGTCGAGTTCGGGATCGTCGATGTCCGGAGACCAGCTGAGCTGCTCGATCGGAATAGGCGGACCTTCGTGCCGATATATCTGGCGCAACCGCGCCGTAGCTTCCTCGACCGTCATTTTCTTCCGCTCGGGCCTTTTACGTAGCAATACGCCGTCGCCGGTCTCGACCAGTTCCAGCTGACTGCCCTGTGGCCAACCCAGCCGATCACGGACATCCTTAGGGATGACGACCTGCCCTTTGGCGGAAAGTTTCGTCTGCGCAGTCATATCGGTAAGATAGGTCTTACCTGCTGGCAAATCAATCGTCGCCTTCGTCATGCTCCAGATCGCGCGCGACGCGCGGATCGGAAAGCAGCTGCTCGATGTGGCCGGCAACATCGAAACTCTCGTCAGGCATGAACTTGAGCTTGGCCGCGAAGCGCAGCTTCAGCCGTTGCGCCACTTCGCGCTGGAAGAAGGCGGTGTTGGTGCGCAGCGCCTTGACCACAGCCTCCTCGTCCGAGCCGAGCAGCGGCTTCACATAGACCGTGGCGTGGCGCAGGTCGGGCGACATGCGCACTTCGGTAACGCTGACCGAATGGGCGATAAGCACTTCGTCGTGGACTTCCTGCCGGGTGAGCAGCTCGGACAGAACGTGCCGCACCTGTTCGCCGACCTTGAGAAGCCGGACGCTGCGGGTTTCGGGAGTGGTGTTGGGGCGGGCCATCGTCTGCAAATATCCGTCTTCAAACTTCGACCATCTTGGCCAGCATCCGCTTCATCGACCGCAAGCTCCGCGCGGTTCCGCGCAGGCCGAGCCGCCGCTCGATGAAAGCGCCGACCTGCTTGGCCTCGGCGGCGCCGGAAACATAGTCGATATGCAGCGCGCGGTCACCCATGGCGATTTGCTCGGCGCCCTGACGGCCCGTCTGCATAAGCGCAAAAGCCTCCGGATCGACCGGGCCGTCGAGGAAGAGCGTGTGAACGGAGCCCTCTTCGCCTTCCGCGGCGAAGGGGTTGTCCGCGATCGCAGCCGCGAGTGTCGGGGACGAGCGAACCAGCACAACGCTGGTCATGCCGAAGCGGGCCCGCATCATCCGCGAAAGCATTTCCTCGAGCCCGTCATCGGGCCGCTCGGGATGATCGAACAGGATGTTGCCGCCGGCGACCACGGTCTCGATATTCAAGCATCCCTCAGCCTCGAACGCCGCCCGCAGTTCCGCCATCGTCAACCGCTTGGCGCCGATGCGGAGACTGTCGAACAAGGCGATATAACGGCTCAAGCCGGAGCGTCGGTATAGAACGTCAGCCGGTTGCCAGCCGGATCGGTAATCGTGATTTCACGCGATCCCCAAGGCGTTTCCTCGGGCACGCCGGGCCGGGCATTGCCGAAATTCCTGCTGCGCAGGACTTCCATGTAAGCAGTCACGTCGTCCACCGGGATGCGGATCGCCGAGCCCGGCGTGGCATCGCCGTAGTGCTCGGAAATGTGCAGCTCGCAGTCACCCCGGCGAACCGCCATATACAACGGCAACCCCGGCTCGAAGCGGTGCTCGAACACCAGCTCGAAGCCGAGGAAGTCGATGTAGAACGCCTTGGCCCGCGCCTCGTCGAAGCTGCGCAGGATGGGCGTGGGCGATCCGAACAAGCCTTACAGCGTCCGTTCGCGCATCTCGACGTCGAAGGTCTCGAGGATATCGCCCGGCTTGATGTCGTTCGTATCCTGGAGGACCACGCCGCATTCGAGGCCGGCGCGGACTTCGGCCACGTCGTCCTTGAAGCGCCGCAGCGAGGCGATCGTCGTCTTGGTGATGATGACGTCGTCGCGCGTGACGCGGGCATGGAGGCCCTTGCGGATATAGCCGTCGGTGACGAGCAGGCCCGCCGCCTTGTCGCGCTTGCCCGCAGGGAAGATCTCCTTGATCTCGGCGCGGCCGACAACGGTTTCGATGCGTTCCGGACCCCAGATGCCAGCCATCTCCTGCGCGACTTCCGCCGTCAGATGATAGATCACGTCGAAGTACTTCATCGGCACCTTGTAACGCTCGATCATCTCGCGCGCCTTGGCGTTGGGACGGACGTTGAAGCCGACCACGGGGGCACCCGCCGCCTGCGCCAGGCTGACGTCGCTTTCGGTAATCGCACCGACGCCCGACTGCAGCACCTTCACCTTGATCTCGTCGTTCGAGATCTTGTTGAGCGCGTTGACGATGGCCTCGGCCGAACCCTGGACGTCGGCCTTGATGACGATCGGGTATTCGAGGACGGTCTGCTTGTCCTTGAGCGCCGAGAACATGTTCTCGAGGCTGACGGGCGCCGCGGTCGTCCGCTGCGTCGTCGCCTGCTCCTGACGATAGGCGGCGACTTCGCGGGCGCGCGACTCGTTCTCGACCACCGTCATCGTGTCGCCGGCCATCGGCACGCCGCCGAGGCCGAGGACCTCGACTGGCAGCGACGGCGGGGCTTCCTTGATCTGCCGGCCCTTGTCGTCGATCATCGCGCGAACGCGGCCCGACTGGGTGCCGACGACGAAGATGTCGCCGACCTTCAGCGTGCCGCGGTTGATCAGCACCGTCGCCAGCGGGCCCTTGCCCTTGTCGAGCTTGGCCTCGACCACGGTGGCCTCGGCTGAGCGGTCCGGATTGGCACGCAGTTCGAGCAGCTCGGCCTGGAGAAGGATCTTCTCGATCAGCTCGTCGAGCCCGGCACCGGTCTTGGCCGAGACTTCGACGTCCTGGACGTCGCCCGACATTTCCTCGACCACGATTTCGTGCTCGAGCAGGCGCTCGCGGATCTTCTGCGGGTTGGCCTCGTGCTTGTCGGCCTTGGTGATCGCGACGATCATCGGCACGCCCGCTGCCTTGGTGTGGTTGATGGCTTCCACGGTCTGCGGCATGATTCCATCATCGGCGGCCACCACCAGGATGACGATGTCGGTGATGTTGGCACCGCGCATACGCATCTCGGTGAAGGCCTCGTGGCCCGGCGTATCGAGGAAGGTGACGAGGTCGCCGCCCTTGGTCTTGATCTGGTAGGCGCCGATATGCTGGGTGATGCCGCCGGCTTCGCCGCGCACCACGTCGGTACCGCGCAGCGCGTCGAGCAGGCTGGTCTTGCCGTGATCGACGTGGCCCATGATCGTGACCACGGGCGGACGCGTCTGCAGCGTCTCCTCGGCATCGACGTCCGCCGCATGGTCGATGTCTACGTCGCTTTCGGACACGCGCTGGATGTTGTGGCCGAATTCCTCGACCAGCAGTTCGGCGGTGTCCTGGTCGATCGTCTCGTTGATGGTGACCGGCACGCCCATCTTGAACAGCGACTTGACGAGGTCGGAGCCCTTCTCGGCCATGCGGTTGGCGAGTTCCTGGACGGTGATCGCCTCGGGCACCACGACATCGCGGACCTGCTTTTCGCGCGGCTGCGACTGCCCGGCGTAATGGGCACGCTTTTCCTTCTCTCGCGCGCGCTTCAGCGCGGCGAGGCTGCGCGCGCGGGCGCCCTCGTCCTCGTTGAGCGCCTTGCTGACGGTCAGCTTGCCCGACTGGCGGCGATCGATCGCGTTCTTGTCGCGCGGATGCGCAACCTTCTTCGCGGCCGGCTCGGGACGCTTGGGTGCGACCACGGGGGTAAACCGGCGCGGCGCCGGAGCAGCGGCAGTGGCGCTGTCGCTCGCGGGCTCGGCAGCGGCTTCCTCGGCGGGTGCGGCGCTAGCCTCGGCCACGACTTCGGGAGTCGCGGGGGCTTCGGCAGCAGGCGCGGCTTCCGCCACGGGCGCGGCTTCAGGTGCAGGCTGCGGCGCAGCTTCGACGGCCGGGGCCTGAGCGGCTTCGGCACGCCGGCGCTCTTCCTCGGCAGCGCGCTGGCGCTCGTCTTCCTCGCGGCGGCTCGCGGCTTCGAGCGAGACCATGCGGGCCTCCTCGGCTTCACGCAGCAGACGGGTCTGGAGTTCCTGGCGAGTCTCGCCCGAAGGCGCGACATTGGCCGGGCGCGGCGCCGGGGCGGGCGCCCTCTGGACCGGGGCGGGTGCCGGAGTCGGCTCGGGAGCAGGCGGCGGCGCCACTTCGGGCGCGCCGGGCTTGCCGATCAGCTTGCGGCGCTTCACCTCGACCACGACCTTGTTCGTGCGGCCGTGGCTGAAGGTCTGCTTGACCTCGCCCGCTTCGACCGAGCGCTTCAGCCCAAGCGGCTTGCGGCCCAGAGTCGGTTTGTTGTCGGTATCGCTCATACTCGTACTTATACCCTTCGGTCCAAATCGGTCGTCATGGCCAGCGGCTCGGCGGAAACCGCCGTTGGCTTGCCTTCATCTGTGTCTGTCGCATCGGGTCCGGTCTTGCCGGATGAACCGAGGAAACGGAGCAAGCGCTGCAGCGGATCAGATAGCCTTTCGGCCGCCGCTTTATCTGCCAGCGCCAGGTGGACGACGTTGTCGCGGCCCAATGCCACAGACAGAGCCGCCCGGTCCAGTGGCAAGGTGACGCCGCGAAGGCCCGAGCCTTCCGCCTCCTCGCCCACGCGCCAGGCCTGATCGAGCTTGCGCGAGCCGTCTTCGGCCGCGTCGGCCGCATGCGCGAGCCAGCGGACCTTACCCATCCGCGCGTTCTCGGCGATGCGGTCGGAGCCGACGAGCAGCTTGCCCGCCCGCATTTCCAGCCCCAGCCGGTCGGTGAAAGCGCGCGTGAGCGCCACTTCGATCCGCTGGGGCAAGTCGTCGGGAATGGTCAGCGGCGAGCCCTTGAAGGCGCGCGCCAGCGCTCCCTTAAGTTTGCCCTTCGTCAACGCGATTTCAAGGTCTGCGCGCGACACGCCGATCCAGGCGCCGCGCCCGGGGGCACGCGCCAACACGTCGGGAAGCACGTCGCCGTCCGGCGAAATCGCCAGACGGATCAGCGCATCGCGCGATGCGTGCTCGCCGGAAAGGATGCATTTCCTTTCCGGGTCAGCCGCAGACCTGTCGGAACCTAGGCGCTCATTGTGAGGAATCCGCATCGGCGGCCTCCTCAGATGCAGGCTCGTCTTCGAACCAATGCGCGCGCGCGGCCATGATGATCTCGTTGCCCTGCTCTTCGCTCAGGCCATATTCGCCGAGCACGCCGCCCTTGTCTTCCTGACGATTCGAGTCGCGGCGCGGCGGCGAATTGTCGCGGCGGCGCTGCTCCTGGCGCTTCTTGGCGATGAGTTCGTCGGTCGCGAGATCGGCGAGGTCGTCGAGCGTCTTGATCCCGGCCTTGCCGAGCGTGACCAGCATCGCTTCGGTGAGGTGCGGCATCTCGGCCAGAGCGTCCTCGACGCCCAGCTCGCGGCGCTGTGCTCGGCTGGCTTCCTCGCGGCGCTCGAGCGCCTCGAGCGCACGGCTCTGCAATTCTTGGCCAAGCTCCTCGTCGAAGCCCTCGATCGTGGCGAGCTCGCTGAGTTCGATGTAAGCGACTTCCTCGAGCTCGCTGAAGCCTTCGGCCACAAGCAGCTGCGACAGCGTCTCGTCGACGTCGAGCTCTTCCTCGAACATCTTCGAACGCTCGGCGAATTCACGCTGGCGCTTCTCGGACGATTCGGCCTCGGTCATGATGTCGATGGCGGAGGCGGTCAGCTGCGAGGCGAGGCGCACGTTCTGGCCGCGACGGCCGATGGCCAGCGACAGCTGGTCGTCGGGAACGACGACTTCGATGCGGCTCTCTTCCTCGTCGATGACGACGCGGCTGACGGTCGCGGGCTGGAGCGCGTTGACCACGAAAGTCGCGGTGTCCTCGCTCCACGGGATGATGTCGATCTTCTCGCCCTGCAGCTCCTGCACGACGGCCTGGACGCGGCTGCCCTTCATGCCGACGCAGGCGCCGACCGGATCGATCGACGGATCGCGGCTGATCACGCCGATCTTGGCGCGGCTGCCCGGGTCGCGGGCGGCAGCCTTGATCTCGATGATATTGTCGTAGATCTCGGGCACTTCCTGCGCGAAGAGCTTCTTCATGAACTCGGGATGCGCGCGGCTGAGGAAGATCTGCGGGCCGCGGTTCTGGCGCTCGACCTTGAGGATCAGCGCGCGGACGCGCTCGCCGACGCGGGCGGCTTCGCGCGGGATCTGCTGATCGCGGCGGATGACGCCCTCGGCGCGGCCGAGGTTGACGATGACGTGGCCGAATTCGACCGACTTGATCACGCCGGTGATGATCTCACCCGCGCGGTCCTTGAATTCCTCGTACTGGCGCTCGCGCTCGGCATCGCGGACCTTCTGGAAGATCACCTGCTTGGCCGACTGCGCGTCGATGCGGCCCAGGTCGACCGCGGGCAGCGGATCGACGATGAAGTCACCGAGCTGGGCGCCCGGCTGCAGCTTCTCGGCGGCCTTCAGATCGACCTGCTTGAAGTAGTCCTCGACCTCTTCCACCACTTCGACGACGCGCCACAGGCGCAGGTCGCCGGTGCGCTGGTCGAGCTTGGCGCGGATGTCGTTCTCCGCGCCGTAGCGGTTGCGCGCCGACTTCTGGATCGCCTCTTCCATCGCCTCGATGACGATCGACTTGTCGATCATCTTCTCGGTCGCGACCGAAGTCGCGATCGCGAGCAGTTCGGCGCGGTTTGCGGACATCGCACTGGCCATTATGAGTCTTCCTGTTCCTCGAAAATCTCTTCAGCGCCCTCAAAGTCCTCGGCGACGTCTTGTTCGTCGGCACCGGAACTGTCCAGCGGGCGCGTGGCGGCAATCAGCTTGTCGGTCAAGACCAGCTTGGCAGAATGAATATCGGCGAGCGAAAACGAGACAGGGCCCGATTTCTTGTCGTCGAGCGTGACGGTCTCGCCTTCGAGGCCGATCAGATTGCCCTGGATCGACTTGCGATTACCCTCGACCGGATTGATCAGCTGGACACGGGCCTCATGCCCGGCCCAATCGGAAAAGTCCTTCGGGCGGGTCAGCGGCCGATCGATGCCGGGCGAACTGACTTCGAGCCGGTAGGCATCTTCGATCAGCGTTTCGCCCGCGGCTTCCAGCTCGTCGATGCGGTCGGAAATGCGGCGCGAGAGCGCAGCGCAGTCTTCCAGCACCAACTGGCCGGTGTCGGGCCGCTCGGCCATGATCTGAAGCGTGTGCTCCTCGTCACCGACCTCGCTCTTGCCGAACAGAATCACGCGCACGAGATCGAAGCCCAAGGCCTTTGCCTCGGGCTCGACGATCTCTGTAATGCGCGCAATATTCGTCATGCCAACTCCACAAACCGACATTCGAGCCCAAAAGCACGAAGTGAACAAAGCCGGTGGGCGCCGGTGCCTTTCGGCGCCGGCCCAGACTTTGCTTCACAATGTCGGGATGAGGCGCAGATAGGTCTAATCGCGCCCGAATGCAAGCCCAATCGGCTATTCGATGGTGATTGATTCCGGGCTATCGACCGGCATTCCGGCGGACCGAGCAGCGGCCTCGTGACCATAGCCGGCGGCGCGGGCCTCGGCATATTTGCGACGGGCCTCGGCCGAACCGCGGCTATCCGCGCGATCGCGCCCGATCTCGCGCATGGCTTCGATTCCTTCGTGCGCTGCGGAGACGCCCTTGGCGAGTTGTCCTGCCTGCTGGAACACACCCGCCTTGGGATCGACGTTCATCGTGCCGAGCGCATAGGCCGCGGCCGCCTCGGGATTGTGCTCGAGATAGGTGCCGCCGACACCGATCGCCAGGATCGCGATGAGCCAGACGGCGCCGATGACCTTGAATATGGTTCGCACAGGATTCATTGCGGATCGCCCCGACAACCGCTGCCTGACGGCCCTTTGCCAGCCTGTCGTTGAAGAATCGCTAAAGCGGGAGGACTTGTGCACCGCTGCGCTTCGATTAGATGACCCGCCATGCGCAGCCTCGAAGACATCCGCGAAGAGTACGAGTTCCTCGACGGCGACGAGCGCTATCGCCTGCTGATCGAACTGGGCCGCGAGCTCGATGCTATGCCCGATGCGCTCAAGACCGACGCCACCAAGGTCCGCGGCTGCTCGGCCAGCGTCTGGGTCTATCCGACAAAGGCCGATGACGGGGGCTTGCACTTCCTGGCAGACAGCAACGCCGCGATTACCAAGGGCATTGTCGCGCTGGTGCTCTCGGCCGTACAGGACAAGCCCGCCGCCGAAGTCGCCGAGACCGACATCGCCGCCGAGCTCGCCCCGTTCGACCTCAAGAACCAGCTCTCGTCGAACCGCACCCAGGGCATTCCCAACATGATCGCGCTGATCCGCGAGACCGCCGCGCGCTACGCGGCAGGCTGAGCCGAGATGGCCAGGCATCTCTACCTGGCCGCCGGACTGATCTGCGTCGCGCTCGGCGCGATCGGCGCTTTCCTGCCCGTGCTGCCGACCGTGCCGTTCCTGCTGCTCGCGGTGTTCTGTTTCGCGCGCAGCCGCCCCGAATGGGCCGAACGGCTCTATGCCCACCCGCGCTACGGCCCGGCGCTGCGGCAATGGCGCGACCGGCGGGCGATCTCGCGCAAGGCCAAGCTGTCCGCGCTCGCGGTCATGGCGCTCAGCGCTGCTGTATCCTGGGCGACGATCGGCTGGCCCTGGGCGGCGGCGGTCACAGGCGTGCTGCTCTGCACCGGAACCTGGATAGCGACGCGTTCGGAGTGATAATCCACTTGGCGGAGTGATGGCCCCATTTGGGGATTGACCGGGCTCCGGCGGCAGTCCGTAATCCTGTCCAATCGTACGAAAAAAGTATCGGGAGATTCGGATGGAAAAGCTGCGCGTCGTGCAATGGAACACCGGCAAGGTCGGCAAGCTCGCGACGCGGGCGATCCTCGACAATCCGACCCTCGAACTGGTCGGCGTCTATGCCCATTCGCCCGAGAAGCACGGAATGGATGCTGGCGCGCTCTCCGGCCGTCCCGATACCGGCATCAAGGCAACCGGTGACATCGACGCGATCGTCGCGCTGAAGCCCGACGTTGTCCTCTACACCCCGTTCACCGGCGACGTCGATGAACTGGTCAAGCTGCTCGAAAACGGCATCAACGTGCTCAGCACCAACCTGCTGTTCCATGTCGGCGGCGTGCGCGGCGAAGTGAAGGACCGGCTGCAGGCGGCGGGCGAGCGCGGCAACGCATCGCTCTACATCACCGGCATCAACCCGGGCTGGATCAACTCGATCGCCACCTCGATCACCGCGATCTGCAACAAGGTCGATTGCGTCTCGATCTACGAATCGGCCGATTGCTCGGGCTACGAATCGCCCGAGACCTGGAATTTCTTCCGCTTCGGCCAGCACGGAGTCACCGACGAAGTGGTCGAGGCCGCGAAGACCTGGCTGGTCATGTTCCAGGACGCCGCCGAGCGCGTCGCCGAAGGCATCGGCCTGAAGGTCGAGGAGTTCGAATTCTACTGCGACTATGCCACCGCCGCCGAGCGCGTCGATCTCGGCTGGTTCCTCATGGAAAAAGGCACCAACGCCGCGGTCCGCGCCGGCTGGAACGGCAAGATCAAGGGCGAGACGCGGGTGCGCGCGCAGGTCACCTGGTACCTGACCAAGAAGATCGCCGAGGACTGGGACATCGACGACAAGGAATACCACCTCGTCGTCGACGGCCAGCCGAGCGTCGACCTGCATATGCATTTCACCAACCCGCCGGACTCGCCGGTCGACGGCCCCTGGGACACCACCGGCACGACCTCCTACGCGACGGTCAACGCCATCCGCCAGATCAAGGAAGCCAAACCCGGCGTGCTGACGCTGCACGACATCGGGCTGCCCTACGCGCCCGCCGGCGACTGGGAAGGAACGCGCGCATGAAGTACTATTCGGTCGAAGAAGCCCGCCAGATGCCGGGGCTGCGCCTGGTCCTTACCGCGCATATGCCCGGCCCCTGGGGCGAGGCCGCCAAGGCCGTGCTCGGCGCGCGCAATGTCGCTTACATCCCGGTCGAGCAGTTGGCGATGGAACCAAACGAAGACCTGTTCCAGTGGACCGGGATAAGAAATGCGCCGATTGCCGTGCTCGACGACGAGCCGCCGGTGCACACCTGGCTCGACATCCTGCTGCTTGCGGAGCGCATCGGCACCGGCCCCTCGCTGATGCCCGAGGACGAGCTCGACCGCGCGCTGATGATGGGCATCTCGACCGAACTCTGCGGTTCGGACGGCTTCGGCTGGTCGCGCCGGCTCGAGCTGATGGGACGTCCCTCGACCAAGAACCCGACTGACGGTGCCACCTACGACATGGCGCGCATGATCCGCATGTACGGCGTCTCGCAGGAAGCGATCGACCGCGCGCCGGGGCGCATGGCCCAGATCATGCGCGGACTCGCCAAGCAGCTTCACAAGCAGGAGGCCGCCGGCAGCGAGTACCTGGTGACCGACCGGCTGACCTATTGCGATCTCCACTGGGCCAGCCTCTCGCTGTTCGTCTCGCCGCTGCCGCCCGAGCAATGCGCGATGCCCGATTTCATGCGCGACAACTACAGCCACCTGACGCCCGAACTGGCCGACGCGCTCGACCCGATCCTGCTGCGCCACCGCGATCGCGTCTACGAGCGCCACATCGCCCTGCCCCTCGATTTCTAAGGCCCCGCAATCCTCATGATCGATCTCTATTACGCGCCCACGCCCAACACGTGGAAAGCGAGCATAATGCTCGAGGAGTGCGGGCTGCCGTACAAGGCGGTCCCGCTCGACATCATGTCGGGCGAGCAGAAGCAGCCCGAATTCCTCGCGATCAATCCCAACGGCCGCATTCCCGCGCTCGTCGATCACGACACGCCCGACGGTCCGCAACCCGTGTTCGAATCGGGCGCGATCCTGGTCTATTTGGCCGAGAAGACCGGGAAGTTCCTCGCCCCGTCGGGCCGAGCGCGGACCGAGGCTTTCTCGTGGCTGATGTGGCAGATGGGCGGGCTTGGCCCCATGGCCGGCCAGGCGCACCACTTCCGCCGCTATGCGCCCGAGGGCAACGAATACTCCGCGGAGCGCTTCACCGCCGAGGCCGCCCGCCTCTACAGTGTGATGGACAGCCACCTGGCCGACCGCGAGTGGCTGGCCGGCGGCGCTTACTCGATCGCCGACATCGCGAGCTGGGGCTGGGTCTGGTTCCACCCGATGCACGGCCAGAACCTCGACGACTTCCCTGCGGTGAAGCGCTGGTTCTACGAGATCTCAGACCGGCCCGCGGTCCAGCGCGCGCGGCTGGTGGGCATGGAGGACCAATCCGAGGAAACCCGCGCCCGGTTCACGGGGCCTTATTACAATATGAACCCTTGACGGGCATGACGCCCCGACAAGCAACCACGCGATGAAGGGCGAATAGGCGGCCGTCGGACGCCCGTGATACGCAATCGGACATGAAATCACTCATTTATATCAGCCGGCGGACCAGCTCGGCCGCCGAACTCGGCGCGGAGGTGGACGACATCGTCACGGTCGCCCGGTCACGGAACAAGCAACTCGACGTGACCGGCGCGCTCATCGCCACACCGTCCCATTTCGCCCAGGTGCTCGAAGGGACCGAGGCGGCGCTGCAGGAGCTGATGTCCAGCATCCTGCGCGACAAGCGTCATTTCATCACCGATATCCTCGATCTCGAGCCCACGCCGGATCGTCAATTCGCCGGCTGGTGGCTCGCCTATCACGGCGATTCCAGCCTCGTCTCGGCCATGCTTACCGAGGCCATCGCCGTGCCGGACTTCGAGCTGCAAGGCCATGTCGAACAGATCCTGGCCCTGATGCACATGTTCGCCGGATCCTAGTCCTCCAGCGCCTGGCGCAGCACCGCGATCCCCGCCTGCCGTTGATCCCTGAGTTCGCGCTTGAGTGCGGCAGGATCGCGCGCGATTACGAAGCCGAAGCTGACGCCGCCTTCCTTGCTGGTGGTCGCGTGGTGCAGCTTGTGGGCCTGGACCAGGCGGCGGGCATAGCCCCGGCGCGGCACCCAGCGGAAATAGCGCTGGTGGACCAGCCCGTCGTGGATCAGCGTATAGATTACGCCGTAGCAAAGAATACCGAGACCGATCCAGGTGGCCGGCTCCCAGGCGGCGGCACCGAGCACCAGCGGGCTGCCCAGCGCGAACATTGAAATGCTCATCGCCGCGCCAACCAGAGCGTAGAGATCGTTCTTCTCGAGCAGCTTGTCATGCGGCTCGTGGTGGTCGCGGTGCCAGCCCCAGCCAAAGCCGTGCATAACGTACTTGTGGCTCGCCCAGGCGACGAGTTCCATCGCGGCGATGGTGGCGAGGACGATGAGGGCGGCGACGGCCGGGGGCATAATTCTCCTTTAATCTGAAGTTCATCGATTGGCCACGCATGCGGCACATCGCGACCATTAGCGACAGTTTGAAACGAGCCTTTTTACACATATCGGCGTTTAACGAGGGTATCCCGACCCCAGGGAGAAATCGGAGAAAGTCCATGAAGACGTTCAAGAAATTCGCTGCAACCCTCGCCATTGCCGCCGCTTCGCTGTCGATCGCCGGCGCCGCCCAGGCGCAGAACTATGGCCCGACCGGCCCGAACCGCGGCCAGCATCAGGCGATCCAGCAGGGCTGGAACCTGAGCCCGGCGCGCAGCGCGCAGATCCGCCAGGACATCGCTTCGCTGAACACCGCGATCGACCGCGCCGCCGCCCGCCGCACCATCTCGCCGCGCGAAGCCGCCGGCCTGCGCCAGCAGGCGCGCGACGTGCAGCGTCTCTATGGGCAGTATGCCCGCGGCGGCCTCGACCGCGGCGAAGTCCGCAACCTGCAGACCCGGGTGAACCAGGTCCGCGTTGCGCTCCGCATGGAGCGTCGTGATTGGGATAACGCCCGCGGCTGACGCAGGCTGATCCCATCTCCGGCAGCGCGGCGGTCGTCCCCCTGACCGCCGCGCTCTTCGTGTTTGCAAGATGCTTGAAATGGCCCAATCTGCTTGAAATGGTGGGGCGACGGGCCTAGCTGGCCTCCATGACCAGCACACCGCGCACCCTCTACGAAAAGATATGGGATGCCCATGTCGTCGATCGCCGCGACGACGGCACCTGCCTCATCTATATCGACCGGCACCTCGTCCACGAAGTGACCAGCCCGCAGGCCTTCGAGGCCCTGCGCGTAGCCGGCCGCCCGGTGCGCCGCCCTGACCTGACGCTGGCCGTGCCCGACCACAACCTGCCAACGACGCCGCGCAAGGATGCCGCGGGCAACCGCATCCCGATCGCCGACCTCGAAAGCGCCAACCAGCTCCAGACGCTGGCCAAGAACGCGCCCGAATTCGGCATCCGCTACATCAGCGAAGTCGATGCCGAGCAGGGCATCGTCCACGTCGTCGGCCCCGAACAGGGTTTCTCGCTGCCCGGCGCGACGATCGTCTGCGGCGACAGCCACACCTCGTGCCACGGCGGTCTGGGCGCGCTGGCTTTCGGCATCGGCACGACCGAGGTCGAGCATGTCCTCGCCACCCAGACGCTGATCCTGTCGCAGTCGAAGACCTTCGAGGTCCGCGTCGACGGCAAGCTCGCCCCCGGCGTCACGCCCAAGGATGTCGTGCTCCACGTCATCGGCGTGATCGGCACGGCGGGCGGCACTGGCCATGTCATCGAGTTCTGCGGCTCGACCTTCGAGGACATGAGCGTCGAGGGCCGGCTGACCGTCTGCAACATGTCGATCGAAGGCGGCGCCCGCGCCGGCCTGGTCGCGCCCGACGAGAAGACCTTCACTTACGTCAAGGGCCGCCCCTATGCGCCCAAGGGCGCCGACTGGGACAAGGCCGTCGCCTGGTGGACCAGCCTCAAGACCGATCCCGGCGCCAGGTTCGACAAGTCGGTGCACATAAACGCTGGCGACATCCAGCCGACCGTGACCTGGGGCACCAGCCCCGAGGACGTCGTGCCGATCGGCGGCGTGGTCCCCGCGCCCGAAAGCTTCGCCGACCCGTCAAAGCAGCAGGCGGCACAGGTCAGCCTCGACTACATGGGGCTCGAGCCCGGCACGAAGATGACCGACATCGAGGTGCAGAACGTCTTCATCGGCAGCTGCACCAACAGCCGCATTGAGGACCTGCGCGCCGCCGCCGAAGTGCTGCGCGGGCGCAAGAAGGCCGACAACGTCAAGTGGGCGATCATCGTACCCGGCTCGGGCCTGGTGAAGGCCCAAGCCGAGGCCGAGGGACTCGACAAGGTGTTCACCGACGCCGGCCTCGAGTGGCGCGAGCCCGGCTGCTCGGCCTGCCTGGCAATGAACCCCGACAAGGTCCCCGCCGGCGAGCGCTGCGCCTCGACCAGCAACCGCAACTTCACCGGCCGCCAGGGCCCCGGTGCCCGCACGCACCTCGTCTCGCCGGCGATGGCCGCGGCAGCAGCGGTTACCGGCAGGCTGACGGATGTGCGGGAACTGGTGGGATAGGCATATCCCATTGACATATCCCATGTCGGGAAGCATATTTCCGACATGAACGCGCCTTCGAAAATTTCGCGCACGGCCGCGCTGTTCAAATCCAACCGCAATCAAGCGGTGCGGATTCCCAAGGACATGGAATTTCCCGAAGACGTGAAGAAGGTCTTGATCCGCAAGGTGGGCAAGACTCTCGTTCTTGCTCCCGCCGATGCCTTTTGGGACGACTTTTTCGCGCGGCCGGGCATCGCTATCCAGGAGCCGAGCGAACTGCCTTACGAGACGCGCGAATCCTTTTGATGCTGATGTCGTTGCTCGACACCAATCTGTGCATCCGCGCTCTGCGCGATCGCCCACCCGAAATTCGTGAGCGTCTGAAGGCGGAATACGATACGGTCTGCATCTCTGCTGTTGTGCGCTATGAACTCTATGTCGGTATCGCACTGGCCCAAGGCACTGCTCGTGAACGGCGTGAGATCGACGAATTCCTCAGTCCGTTCGCATGCCTGCCGTTCGATGACGAGGCTGCCTTTCATGCGGCAGACATCCGGGTGGATCTGACGCGCAAAGGCCAGCTGATCGGGCCCAACGACCTTCTCATCGCCGGACATGCGAGAAGCCTCGGCCTCAAGGTGATCACGGGCAACCTTCGCGAGTTCCAGCGCGTCGAGGGTCTGCGATCCGAGGACTGGCTCTGACGCGCAAGTCCGCCTTCGCGCCCTTCGCTTTCCCGGACACGCGCGTGCTCATCCTCGGTAGCCTGCCGGGCGAGGCTTCGCTCAAGGCGGCGCGCTATTATGCCCATCCGCAGAACCAGTTCTGGCGGCTGGTCGGTGGTATGATCGGGCGTGAGGAACTGGCCTCGCTCGACTATGAAGACCGCCTGTCCGCGCTGATCACTGCCGGCATCGGCGTCTGGGACGTTCTTGCTTCGGCCGTACGTCCCGGCAGTCTCGATGCCGCGATCCGCGAGGCCGAACACGCACCACTCACCGAACTGATCGCCACCCTGCCCCAATTGCGCGCCGTGGCCTTCAACGGCGCGACGGCCGCCCGGATCGGACGCAAGTTGCTGGCCGATGCGCCGGTCGAACTCGTCGATCTTCCCTCGAGCAGTCCGGCCTATGCAGCCATGCCCCTGGCCGAAAAGCGCCGCCGCTGGCTCGAATTGCGGGAATTCCTGTCCTAGTATCCTTATGCGACGCTTGCTTCCGCGGCCGCAGATGCACATAGGAAACCGATGACCGACAAGACCGACAAGATGAGTTGGACGGGCAAGGCCGCGCTTGCGGGCGCCGCCGTGGGCTCGGCCGCGCTCGCTGCCGCCCTGCTCTATGCCTCGCGCCGCAAGGAACGCGCGCAGAAGTCCCTGCCCAAGCCGCCCTCAACGCCATTGGCAGAGGCGCCGGAGACCGACTGATGCAGCCGATCAACCACGTCCACGGCCGCGCGATTCCGTTCGGCCGCAAGAATGTCGATACAGACGTGATCATTCCGGCCCACTGGCTGAAAACGATCACGCGCGAGGGCCTGGGCCGCGGCGCTTTCGAGGCCGTGCGCAAGGAACCGGGCAACGTCTTCGAGGACGCCGAATATGCCGGCGCGCCGATCCTCATCGCGGGTGACAACTTCGGCTGCGGATCGAGCCGTGAGCACGCCGCCTGGGCGCTACTCGACATGGGCGTGACCTGCGTGGTCGCGCCTAGCTTTTCGGACATCTTCTCGGGTAACGCATTCAAGAACGGCATCCTCGCGGTTGTCCTGCCGCAAGAGGCGATCGACCGGCTGATGGAAGTCGCCAAGACCGATCCGATCGACGTCGATCTCGATACGCAGACCGTCACGACACCGTTCCAGGATCGCTTTACCTTCGACGTCGATCCCTTCCGCAAGCACTGCCTGCTGAATGGGCTGGACGAGGTCGGCCTGACGCTGGCCCAGGCCGATGCCATTGCCGCGCACGAAAAGCGGGCGGATGCCGAATTGCCTTTCCTGTCGCACGCCGCGGCTGCTTAAGGGCTTACACAGGGGACGCCGGCGACACGATCGCCCGGCGAACAGGAGCGACAACCGAGATGACCACTTTCGATGACCGCGAGCGCGGCGAAGAAGCCAAGTTCGCCCGCGACGAGGACATGCAGTTCCGCATTCAGGCGCGCCGCAACCGGCTGCTCGGCCAGTGGGCAGCCGAACGCATGGGCCTCTCGGCCGCTGAGACCGACGCCTATGCCAAGAGCGTCGTCCAGGCCGATTTCGAGGAAGCCGGCGACGAGGACGTGATCCGCAAACTGCTCGGCGATCTGGTCTCGGCCGGGATCGACGCCAACGAGGGCGAAGTCCGCACCGCGCTCGCCGAAAAGGCCATCGAAGCGCGCCGTGCGCTAATGGGCGAGGCCTGATCCCGTGGCGATGGCCGCTGCCGATATCGAGGCGCTGATCCGCGCCGCCCTGCCCGACGCCGAGGTCGAGATCACCGATCTCGCCGGCGACGGCGACCACTATTCGGCGCGGGTCGTCTCCGAGGCCTTCCGCGGCAAGACTCAGGTCGCCCGGCACAAGATGGTCTACGAGGCGCTCGGCGGCCGCATGGGCGGCGAGCTTCACGCCTTGCAACTCAAGACAGAGGTTCCCAACTAGGGGCAGTATTTTCAGGGACCGGATTTTTCGGGTCCCGTTTCCAGGGTCCATTCGCTTTATGTCCGACGCTCACAGCCGCATCGCCGAAATCGTCCAGTCCAACCCGGTCGTGCTTTTCATGAAAGGCACGCCGCTGTTTCCGCAGTGCGGCTTTTCCAGCCGCGCCGTGGCGATCCTCGATCACCTGAACGTCACCTACGAAAGCGTCGACGTGCTGCAGGACATGGAAATCCGCCAGGGCATCAAGGAATATTCGGAATGGCCGACCATTCCCCAGCTCTATGTCAAGGGCGAGTTCGTCGGCGGCAGCGACATCATGATGGAGATGTTCGAGGCCGGCGAACTGCAGGGCATCCTCACCGCCAGCTGAGCGGGGCACCTCGCTCCTCACAACGCTGAAGCGTGAAACGCGGTGCTCAGGCGCCGCGTTTTTCGTTGTGGCTGGTTGGGAAACCCAGTCCGGAGGGGGAGGAGGCGGGACCGGGAGACTAGACCGGCCCCGCCTCCGTTTCGAGACTACATTTGGGGTGTCAGCTATCTAGCATGACGCGTGCCAACTTTGCGAAATGTCAGATTTCCGCGGATTCCGGTGCTTGCACGGCTGCTAACCAAGCAGATTGTGTAAGTATTTCCGACAGGCCCGGCCGCTTCTCGACGCCGCTTTTCCCTTGCCAGGTCGGCCGGCTGGCGGAACACTGGATCGATGAGTGAAATGCCCAGCGAAGCCCCCAACGTCATTCCTGCCGCCACAGTGGTCATCTTCCGGCACTGCCCTGAAGGTGGCCCTCCGCAGCTTCTGATGGTCCAGCGCGCCAAGGAGATGCGGTTCGCTGGCGGTGCCGCGGTTTTTCCGGGCGGCAAGATCGATGAGGCCGACCGCGTGCTGGCCGCTCGGCTTTCACCGGATGCCGATCCTGATGTGGCCGCCGCACGCATTGCCGGCATCCGCGAGACTCTGGAAGAAACCGGCCTGGCCATCGCCATCGAGCAGCCCGTCTCGGTGGCCGATGCGATCGCCGCCCGCGCCTTGCTGCTCGAGGAAGGCGAGCTGGCGCCGGTGCTCGAACGCTTTGGCTGGACGCTCGACCTCGATAAGCTGGTGCCATTTGCCCGCTGGTGCCCGATGCGCGAAGGTGCTTTCGACGCGCGCTTCTTCCTGGTCGACCTCGGCACCGGCGCGGTCGAAGTGACCGTCGACGCCACCGAGAACACGCGGCTGTTCTGGGCCAGCGCGGCCGAGGCGCTGCGTCTCGCCGATGCCGGCGAAATCCAAGTCATATTCCCGACACGCCGCAATCTCGACCGGCTGGCGCTCTTCGCCACATTCGCCGAAGCCCGTGCCCAGGCGGAAGCCATACCGGTGCGGATGATCACGCCAAGCCAAGGCGAACGCGACGGCGAGCTCTGCCTGACGATCCCCGAGGACCACGGCTACCCGGTCACGTTTCAGTCGATGTCCACGGTCAGGCGGGGGCTCTAGCCCCCCCTCGCGGCACGCGCGCCGAACAGCGCCAGCGGGATGCCGATGGCGCAGTAGACCGCCATCACCAGGATCGTCACCGTGTAGTTGCCGTTGAGCCGATAGACCGTCCCCGTGCCGATGATGCACAGCACGGTCAGGGGCAGCGTCACCGTCGCGGAGAGGCCATAGGCGCGGCTGAAGCTCGCCGGGCCCAGCGCCTCGGCATAGGCCTTGCTCGCCGCCGGGATACCCGCTGAGCCGTGCATGCCCATGACGCCGATGACCACCAGCAGCAGCGGGAACGGCAGGCCGAGCAGGAACAGCAGCCACAGCACCGTCCCGTCGAAGACCACCAAAGCGACGGTGCGCGCGCCGCCGAGCCGGTCGGCGATCATGCCGAACAGGATTGAGCCGGCCATGCCGCAGAACGCCATCGTCGAAGCCATGAATGCGCCGTCCTTGGCCGAATAGCCCCAGGACTCGGCCATGGCTACGAGATGCACGCCGAGCAGCGTCACGCTGGTGTTCATGGCGCTGACAGCCAGGGCCAGGGCCCAGAAATAGGGGTTCTTCAGGATCTGCGGTACCGAGAGTCCGCCAGCCGGCCCGCCGGTACCGTCGGCGATCTGGACGGCCTCCTTCGCGGTTTGGCCGGGCGGATGGTCGATCACCAGCAGCGAAGCCGGCAGGAGCACCAGGCCCGACAACGCGGCAAGGCCCAGGAACAGCGTCTGGAGGCCGTGGTGCTCGATCACCCAGTTGCCGAAGACCGGCATGATCGTGACGATCACGGGCAAGTGGACGATGCCGATGGCCAGGCCGCGGTTACGATTGAACCAGCGCGTCACGAGCGTCGGCGGAAGCACCATCCCCGCCAACGACATCGCCGGGCCGAGCAGCAGGGCGTAAGCAACAATATAGGCCGCGAAGCTGGTGGAAAAAGCCAGCAGCAGCCAGGCCAGCGCCGAGGCAAGCGCGCTGACTGCCATCAGACTGCGCAACGAGAACCGCGATGCCAGCACGCCGGCACCCGAAGCCAGCACGGCCGAACCCAGGATCACCAGCGGCACGCCCATCGAGGCGAGCTCGGGCGCTACTCCCATGCGCTCCTGCATCGGCCGTAGCAGAATGCCCGGCGTGCCGAAGACAGAACCGATGATGACATTCTGAGACAGCCAGGCGACTACTCCCATCCTGATCGCAAGCGGATGGTTGGGCGCACCTGGCACCGCTTCGGAAGCTGTTGCGATCACTGCCATTCTCTCCCCGCCCCGACGCACTTCTGCGCTTTTCAGAGGTGAAGGTGACAGCAAGGGTTCTGCTTGGCTAGCGCCTTGTTCCGATGAAAGGGGCGCACCGCGTTATCATAGCGATGACACACCAACCGCCGTGCCGGAGGCATGGAGCTGGCTCAGCTGATCGACGACAGGCTCGTAAAGCGGCGTGTCGAACTCGATCCCGGCATGCTGCCCTTCGATCCAGCGGACCACTCCGCCGAGACCTTCGAGGCCCTGCGGCCGGATCACGATCCGCAGGCCGATCCGCACTGCCAGCGTGTTCGTGGCGAGGCGGCAGCCATGTGGCGAGATGTCGGAAATATAGCCGTTGTCGCGCATCCCGCTCTCGGTGCGGCATGTCGCTGCCAGGCTGACGGACCTTCTCTGGGCACGGCGCGGAATCAACGACTGCGACATCTGATCGTCATAATCTCCACATGGTAAATGCCGATTAAACATGTCGCCCAGTGGAAGACCGATCCCGCGGACAGACATGTAACTGTCATGAAGCGTTTCTACCCCCTCTAGGGAAGGGACGACTCGCGCCATGACCACTATCACCGCCAACGACGCCCAGACCGGCGGCCAGGCCGGCCGCCCCGAACTCGATCGCGGCCTGGGCCGCGCCGGATGGATCGGCTTTGGTGCCGCCATTCTCGCCGCGCTGATCTACGTAATGTCCAGCGTCTATGGCGATGCCAGCGCCGCCGGGGTGGACACTACGGTGATCCTGCCGTTCATCCTGCTGTTCCTCGCTCTGGTGATCGCGCTCGGCTTCGAATTCGTGAACGGCTTCCACGACACGGCCAATGCCGTGGCGACCGTGATCTATACTAACAGCATGCCGGCGCACGTAGCGGTCGTCTGGTCGGGTTTCTTCAATTTCCTCGGCGTGCTACTTTCCACCGGCGCCGTGGCCTTCGGCATCATCTCGCTGCTGCCCGTCGAACTGATCCTGCAGGTTGGGTCGGGCGCTGGCTTCGCCATGGTCTTCGCACTGCTGATCGCGGCGATCCTGTGGAACCTTGCGACCTGGGCGCTCGCAATCCCGGCATCGAGTTCGCACACGCTGATCGGCTCGATCATCGGTGTCGGCGTCGCCAACGCCATGATGCACGGGCGCAGCGGCACCGCCGGCGTCGATTGGAGCAAGGCGACCGAGATCGGCCAGTCTCTGCTGATCTCGCCGCTGGTCGGCTTCTTCCTCGCCGCGCTGCTGCTGATCGTGATGAAAGTGGTGATCCGCAACAAGGCGCTCTACGAGGCGCCGAAGGATGGCCTGCCACCGCCGTGGTGGATCCGCCTGCTGTTGATCTCCACCTGCACGGGCGTGAGCTTCGCGCACGGTTCGAACGATGGTCAGAAGGGCATGGGCCTGATCATGCTGATTCTGATCGGCGTGGTGCCCACCGCCTATGCGCTGAACCGCGCGGTCCCGGCCCAGTACGTCGCCGAGTTCCACGTCAATGCCATGGCCGCCGAAGGTGCGCTCAAGTCCCCTGCTTCGACTACCCCCGCCATCGACGCCGCCGCGGCCCGCGCGGCCGTGACCCGCTACATCGCCGAGAAGCGGTACCTGCCCGAAACCAAGCCCGCACTCGCCGCGCTGATCACCGACATCGACGCGCAGGTCCAGGGCTATGGCTCGCTGGCCAAGGTTCCCTCGGCCGCGGTCAACAACATGCGCAACGACATGTATCTCGCTTCCGAGGCGATAAAACGGCTCGGCAAGGACCATAGCGCCGCCGCGGTCGGCGAGCCGCAGGCCAAGGCGCTCGATACCTTCAAGAAGGACCTCGACGAGGCGACGCGCTTCATCCCGCTCTGGGTCAAGATCGCCGTGGCTTTCGCGCTCGGCCTCGGCACGATGGTCGGTTGGAAGCGGATCGTCGTGACGGTGGGCGAGAAGATCGGCAAGACGCACCTGACCTATGCGCAGGGCGGCGCGGCCGAGTTGGTGGCCATGGGCACGATCTTCGCCGCAGACACCATGGGCCTGCCGGTTTCGACCACCCACGTGCTCTCGTCGGGCGTCGCCGGCACCATGGCGGCGAACAATTCGGGCCTGCAGATGAGCACGATACGCAACCTGCTGATGGCCTGGGTGCTGACCCTGCCGATCTCGATCCTGCTGTCGGGAACGCTCTACGTGCTCTTCACCCTGGTGATGTAGGGCAGTTTGGGCGAAGACCGGCCACCCCCAGATCATTCGGCCCCAGATCATTCGGCCCCGGACCATTTGGCCCCTGATCGTCTGGGCCCGAACAATCTGGGGCCTGGCCTGATCTGGGGCATGGCGTTCCAGGACAGCGGCGCCCGCGAACTCGACAGCTGCGATGACGGCGAAGCGGACGGCTTCCGCTGGCTGCACCTGAGCCTGGCCGATCACCGCACGCGCCGCTGGATCGAGAATACCACCGAACTGCCGCCCGAAGTGCGCGAACTGCTGCTCTCCTCGGACCAGCACCAGCGCTCGGTGGCCCAGGCCGAATGCGTCGGCTGCGTCATCCACGATTTCGAGCGCGATTTCGAGCGCACCCAGACCGACCGCATCGGTGCCGTCCGCATCGCGCTCACACCGCGCATGGTGATCACCACCCGGCTCCATCCGGTGCGCTCTGCCGACATCGTCCGCCGCCGGATCGAGGCCGGCGCACGGCCCGAGAACCCCGGCGCCGCGCTCGACCTGATGATCGGCGCAATCTGCCTGAACATCGGCGACATCGCCCGCGTGCTCGAGCGCGAGGTCCAGGCCGCCGAGGACGCCTTCCTCGACGGCCACCACACGCCGACCAGCCGCGAACTGATCACGATCCGCCGCCGGCTCGCCCAGATCCACCGGCTGCTCGACGGCATGCGCAGCGTCTTCCAGCGGCTCGAGCGAGACAGCGACGTCCCGCCCGAACTGCACCCGGTAATGGAGAACCTGTCGCAGCGGCTGCTCGGGATCGACGGTGACATCCTCGGCATCCAGGGTCAGCTACGCGTGCTGCGCGAGGAACTGGACATGCAGCAAGAGCAGCGGACCAACCAGAACCTCTACCTGCTCTCGATCATGACCGCGCTGATGCTGCCGGTGACGCTGGTGACCGGCATCTTCGGCATGAACACCGGCGACCTGCCGCTCGAAGGCCACGGCGGCACTTTCGGCGCGATCGCGATTATGCTCGCCTGCGCGGGCGGGACCTACTGGCTGCTGCGGGTGATGGGGTTCATCCGGCGGTAAAACGCCGCGATGGTGACACATGTGTCACCCTGACAAGGGCCGTATTCGCATAGATTTCTTTTACAATCAACGTTCTGTCAGGATGGCCTGTAGGTGACACTTTTCCTACCCGACCGTAGTCCGACAATTTCAAAGAGCGAAGGCAAGACAGGTCGACGCGCAGGATGGCAACGAGCCGCTCAGTAGGAAAGTGGTTAGTCATTCGATGCGAATTGCCGCCTTTCCGAGACCAGGCTTCATGCTGCACCGTCCCGAATATGTCTCTTGTAAGATTCGATATTTCGATAATAATGGAATTATCGAATCAAAGGGAATCGAGCATGAAGCGCCTGCACCTGCACGTTAGCGTCCCGTCGATCGACGAGGCCGTCGCGTTCTACAGCACGCTGTTCGATGCACCACCGTCGGTCGTGAAGGACGACTATGCGAAATGGATGCTGGACGATCCGTGCGTGAACCTGGCGATCTCATCGCGTGCCCGCGACACCGGCATCGATCATGTCGGCGTTCAAGTGGATAGTGCCGACGAACTGGCCGAACTGGCGACCCGGCTGAAGACCGCTGGCGCCACCACCTTCGACCAGGCAGCGACGACCTGCTGCTATGCGAAGTCTGACAAATCGTGGGTGACGGACACGGCGGGCGTGCGCTGGGAGACCTTCTTCACGCACGGCGAAAGCACCGCATACGGCGAGGACGAAGTGCTGCCGGATCCAGCGGCCAGCGCGTGCGGCGCGCCCGCCGCGGCCCCAAAGACCGCGTGCTGCTGATGCTGCTGCCGGAAGCGGTCGAAGCCCTCTCGGCGCTTGCCCACGGGCACCGGCTGGCGGTCTTTCGCCTGCTAGTGCGTGCGGGCGCTGACGGCGTCCCTGCGGGCGAGATCGCCCGAGAGGTGGGCGTCCTGCCCAATACGCTTTCCACCCATCTCACGATCCTCGGCCATGCCGGGCTGGTCCGCTCACGCCGCGAAGGCCGCTCGGTCATCTATTCGGCCGACTACGACGGCATGGGCGAATTGCTCGGCTTTCTGGTCGCCGACTGCTGCGACGGCCGCCCCGAAATCTGCGCCCCGCTCGCGGCGGTCGCCCTAGGCTGCTGTCCCTCCAAATGATCCGGCGTGCAACAGCTGAACTGGTCGGCACCGCCCTGTTGCTCGCAATCGTCGTCGGCTCCGGCATCATGGGCGAACGCCTGGCCGGCGGGAACGATGCGATTGCCCTGCTCGGCAACACGATCGCGACCGGCGCGGGGCTGGTCGTTCTGATCCATGTGTTCGGGCCGGTGTCCGGCGCGCATTTCAACCCGGCGGTGACGCTGGCCTTCGCCCTGCGCGGCGAAGCCGATCGCCGATCCGTTGCCGCCTATGTCGCCGCCCAACTCGTCGGTGCCGTGCTCGGCGTGTGGATGGCACATGCGATGTTCGCCGAGCCGATCCTGCAGGTATCGACCAAGCTCCGCGACGGCCCCGCGCAAGGCTTCTCCGAAGCGGTCGCCACCTTCGGCCTGATCGGCACGATCTTCGGCACGCAGCGATCGCGCCCCGAATTCACCCCGACGGCAGTCGGCCTCTACATCACCGCCGCCTACTGGTTCACCGCTTCGACCTCGTTCGCCAACCCCGCCGTAACGATCGCGCGAAGCCTGTCCGATACCTTCGCCGGGATCGCCCCCGCATCGGCCCCGCTGTTCATCGCCGGGCAGATCGTGGGCGGGGTGGTGGGCGTCGGCTTCTTCACATGGCTGTTCAGAGAGGATTGCCCGCAATGACCGACCTCTTTCCCATCACGATCTACCACAACCCGGACTGCGGCACCTCGCGCAACGCGCTGGCGATGATCGAAGCCGCCGGATACGCCCCTACCGTAGTCGAATATCGCAAGGTCGGCTGGACGCGCCCGCTGCTGGGTGAACTGCTGACAGCCATGGGTGCCCGCCCCCGCGACATCATGCGCGAGAAAGGCACGCCGGCTGCCGGGCTCGGCCTGATCGACCCCGGCGTGTCGGACGAGACGATCATCGAGGCGATGCTGGCGCAGCCGATCCTGGTGAACCGCCCGATCGTCGTCACGCCGAAGGGCACGAAGCTCTGCCGTCCGTCCGAAGTCGTGCTGGAACTGCTGGAGCGCAAGCCCGAGAGCTTCGTCAAGGAAGACGGCGAAGTCGTACGCCTCTGACGACCGCTAGAACCGCTCCGGCACGTAGAGCTCCGGCGGCACCGGATGGCGGATGTAATCGTCGTGGCGGACACGCTCGGGCAGAGTGACCGGCGCCTTGGGCACGTCGTCGAAATCGAACTGATCGAGCAAGTGGCTGATGCAGTTCAGCCGCGCGCGCTTCTTGTCGTCGGCGTGGACCACCCACCAGGGCGCTTCGGGGATGTGGGTGCGCTCGAGCATGGCTTCCTTGGCACGCGTGTAGTCTTCCCACTTGGCGCGCGATTCGACGTCCATCGGTGACAGCTTCCACTGCTTGAGCGGATCGTGGATGCGCAGCGCGAAACGGAACTGCTGCTCCTCGTCGCTGATCGAGAACCAGTACTTGATCAGGATGATGCCCGAGCGCACCAGCATCCGCTCGAACTCGGGGGCCGAGCGGAAGAACTCCTCGACGTCGTCCTCGCTGCAGAAGCCCATGACGCGCTCGACGCCGGCGCGGTTGTACCAGGAGCGGTCGAACAGCACCATTTCGCCCGCGGCGGGCAAGTGCGCGGCATAGCGCTGGAAATACCACTGCGTCCGCTCGCGCTCGTTGGGCGCGGGCAGCGCGGCGACGCGGCAGACGCGCGGGTTGAGCCGCTGGGTGATACGCTTGATCGCCCCGCCCTTGCCCGCCGAATCGCGGCCTTCGAAGAGCACGACAACGCGCAGCCCCTTGTGGACGATCCAGTCCTGCAGCCGGACCAGTTCGTGCTGCAGGCGAAACAGCTCGCGGAAATAGACCTTGCGGTCGAGGTATTCGGGCCGCTCGCCCTCATCAATCCCCAGCACGTCCTCGAGCCGGGCCTCTTCGAGCTCCAGCTCCAGTTCCTCGTCGAAATCGTCGCTGATTTCCTGCTTGATGCGCTCGAGGTCTGCCGGGCTGGTGGGCGGGGTCATGGGCACACTCCTTCACTGCCCTTGAGACCTGCCCCAGTTTGGTGACACTAATGCGACGATCGCTCAATGTCGTCGCAGCAGGTGTTCGAGCGACCGTGTGGCGGCCTTCTTTTCGCCTTCCTCGCAGTTGGCCTCGTGCTCGATGCCCGCGCGGATTTCCTCGATCTCCTTGTCGGTCAGATGCTCGATGGCGATGAACTGCTCGCGCGCCGTCTCGACGGCGCGCAGCAGTTCGTCGAGCTTGGCCTGCATCGCGCCCGCATCGCGATTCTGGCTGTTCTGGATGAGGAAAACCATCAGGAAGGTTACGATGGTCGTGCCGGTGTTCACCACCAGCTGCCAGGTGTCCGAATAGGCGAAGATCGGCCCGCTTAGGCCCCAGACGACGATGACGCCGAGCGCCAGTACGAAAGCCAGTGGCTGACCCGCCGCCGCGGAAATCATCGTGGCGAGCCGTGTGAAGATACGGTCCATGAAAGCACGCTCCAGATACCGAATTGGCACGATGAGCAACCTTCGGCGCGGCCAGTGGTTTCAGCCCCGATCGAAAACAAGGAGTAACCCTATGGGAAAGGCTGCACTTCTCTGGCTGGTCGGGGTTCCGATCCCCGTCATCATCGTCCTCTGGCTGCTGTTCCACTGACATCGAACTGCCGTCCGTCCCTGGTATATCGGGGGCGGACGGCACCACTGTTGATGCCACAGTCGACGGGGCGCCACCCACCTGCTAGGCGCGCCCGATGCTCAATCTCTCCGGAATCACGGTGCGCCTCGGCGGACGCACGATCATTGACGATGCCACGGCCAAGCTGCCGCCGCGCGGCCGCATTGGCCTGATCGGCCGCAACGGCGCCGGCAAATCCACGCTCGTGCGCGTCATCGCCGGCATGCTCGAACCCGACTCGGGCGTAGTGTCGATGCCGCGCGGTGCCCGGCTCGGCTATATCGCGCAGGAAGCGCCGGGCGGCGACGCCAGCCCGTTCGAGACCGTGCTCGCAGCCGATACCGAACGCGCCGCGCTGATGCACGAGAGCGAGACCTGCGCCGACCCGCACCACCTCGGCGAGATCCACGAGCGGCTGATCGCGATCGATGCCCATTCGGCGCCGTCGCGCGCCGCGCGCATCCTCGTCGGGCTGGGCTTCGACGAAGAAGCGCAGCACCGCCCACTGGAGAGTTTCTCGGGCGGCTGGCGGATGCGCGTCGCGCTCGCCGCGCTGCTGTTTTCGCAACCCGACCTGCTGCTGCTCGACGAACCCTCGAACCACCTCGATCTCGAAGCCGTGCTGTGGCTGGAAGACTTCCTCAAAAGCTACCCGGCGACGATCCTACTGGTCAGCCACGAGCGCGACTTCCTCAACAACGTGGTCAACCACATCCTGCACCTGTCGGGCGGCAAGCTGACGCTCTATCCGGGCGGCTACGACGCTTTCGAGCGCCAGCGCGCCGAACGCCAGGCGCAGCTCGCCTCGGCCAAGGCCAAGCAGCAGGCGCAGCGCGAGCACCTGCAGGAATATATCGCCAAGAACTCGGCCCGCGCCTCGACCGCCAAGCAGGCGCAATCACGCCAGAAGGCGCTGGCCAAACTCCAGCCGATCGCCGAGATCATCGACGATCCCTCGCTGAGCTTCGAGTTCCCCAACCCGGACGAGCTGCGCCCGCCGCTGATCACGCTCGACATGGCGAGCGTCGGCTACAGCGAAACGCCGGTGCTGAGCCGGCTGAATCTGCGGCTCGATCCTGACGACCGCATCGCGCTGCTCGGCCGCAACGGCAACGGCAAGACCACCCTGGCGCGGCTGCTGGCGGCGCAGCTCAAGCCGATGGATGGGGCGATGAACGCCAGCGGCAAGATGCGCGTCGGCTATTTCACCCAGTACCAGGTCGAAGAGCTCGACCGCAGCGAGACGCCGCTGCAGCACATGACAGTGCTGATGAAGGGCGCGACGCCCGGCGCCGTGCGCGGTCAGCTCGGCCGGTTCGGGTTCTCTGGGCCCAAGGCGACCACCGAGGTCGGCAAGCTGTCGGGCGGCGAGCGCGCGCGGCTGGCGCTGGCGCTGATCACGCGCGACGCGCCGCACATGCTGATCCTCGACGAGCCGACCAACCACCTCGACGTCGACGCGCGCGAGGCGCTGATCCAGGCGCTCAACGACTATACCGGCGCCGTGGTCATCGTCAGCCACGACCGCCACATGCTCGAAATGACCGCCGATCGGCTGGTCCTGGTCGACAGCGGCGTGGCCAAGGAATTCGACGGCTCGATCGACGACTACATCGCCTTCGTGCTGGCCAAGGAGCCCGCGTCGTCGGCCGGTGGCGGCGGGCGCGAGAAGGGCGTCAACAAGAAGGACCAGCGCAAGGCCGCGGCCGAGGCGCGCGAGAAGAGCCAGGAACTGCGCAAGCGCGCCAAGGCGCTCGAGGGCGAGCTCGAAAAGCTCGCCGCGCAGCGTAGCGCGGTCGACCAGGCTATGTTCGATCCCGCTTCCGCTAGCGGGGAACTGGCCAAGCTCACCATGACCGAGCTCATGAAGCGCCGCGCGCAGATCGAAGACGATGTAGCGGCAGCCGAAGTGAAATGGATGGAAGCCAACGAGGCCATCGAAGCGTTTGTTGCTTAGGAGATTAAGCGATGAGCGTAGCGTTTCGCCGCGAGGGCGATGAGGAACACCTCGAACCCAAGTTCGAGATCCCGATCCCGTCGGGGCCGAATCTGGTCACCCCGCGCGGGCTGGCCTTGATCGGTGAGCGTGTTGCCGAGATCGAAGCCCAGCTTGCCGGCGAGACCGACGAGGACCGGATCAAGGCGGTGAAGCGCGACCTGCGCTATTGGCAGACACGCCAGATCACCGCCGAAGTGGTGCCGGCACCGACCGGCGAGACGGTAGAAATCGGCACGACCGTCAGCTTCCGGCTGAACGGTAAGCCGCGCGAACTATCCATCGTCGGCGACGACGAGGCGGACCCCGCCCGCGGATCGATCAGCTTCTCCGCCCCGCTCGCCCGCGCGCTGCTCGGCGCGGAGCCGGGCGAACTGCTGCCTTTCGGCGACAAGGAAGAGGCGATCGAGGTTTTGTCGGTAGAGGCATTGAGCTAACCCACTACCCGTCGCCCCTGCGCAGGCAGGGGCCCAGATAAGCTCTCGTCATGACACCGAAGGCGCGATGACGCACCGTCATCTAGGCCCCTGCCTTCGCAGGGGTGACGGCATTGGAGGGCTCACTCTTCTTCCGCGCGCTCCATCATTTCCATGAAGTCGCGCGCGGCGTCGCGGTCGGCCTCGTCCTTGAAGGCAACGTCGAGATCGGGCGCTGCCCCGAACATGTGCAGCAAGGTCCACAGCGCGAAACGCCGCGCGCGGTCCTGCTCCATGCCGAAATCGACGCGCATCTTCTCCACCCCGGCGACCAGCGCCGCAGGCGGGACAGCGGCAAGATCGGTCGTCGCGAAGTAGCGGCGAAGCTGGTCGTCGAAATCCATCCGCGGAATCCTTGGCTTTCCACTCTAGCGAATTTCCCTTAGCGGCGGACCCAAGTTGCGCAAGGAGTCCGCATGCCCGCATTGATGCTGCAAGGCACCGGCTCCGACGTCGGCAAGTCGGTGCTCGTCGCCGGCCTGTGCCGCGCCTTCGCCAACCGCGGGCTCTCGGTGCTCCCGTTCAAGCCGCAGAACATGTCGAACAACGCCGCGGTCACGGTCGACGGCGGCGAGATCGGCCGGGCCCAGGCATTGCAGGCGCTGGCCTGCCGGGTCGAGCCGCATACCGACATGAACCCGGTGCTGCTGAAACCGCAGGCCGACCGCACCTCACAGCTCATCGTCCACGGCAAGGTCCGCGGCACGCTCGGCTCGGGCAATTTCCGCGCGGCGCGCGGCGCGCTGCTGACGGAGGTGATGGAGAGCTATCGCCGGCTGGAAACGCAGTGCGACCTCGTCGTCGTCGAAGGCGCCGGCTCGCCCGCCGAGATCAACCTGCGCGCGGGTGACATCGCCAACATGGGCTTCGCTCGCGCCGCCGAGGTTCCTGTGGTGCTGGTCGGCGACATCGACCGCGGTGGCGTCATCGCGGCAGTGGTCGGCACGCGCACGGTGATCGACCCGGCCGACGCGGCGATGATCCGCGGCTTCATTATCAACAAGTTCCGGGGCGACCCGGCGCTGTTCGAGGACGGCTACCGCCAGATCGAGGAACTGTCCGGCTGGCGCGGCTTCGGCCTGGTCCCCTGGCTGACCGCCGCCGCACGGCTTCCCAGCGAGGATGCGGTCGTACTCGAACGCCGCTCCGCGCGCGGTGACGGCCGCACTGTCATCGCCTGCCCGATCCTGCCGCGCATCTCGAACTTCGACGATCTCGACCCGCTGAAGCTCGAATCCGCCGTGGAGCTCGTCATGGTCCCGCCCGGCCAGCCGATCCCGGCCGAGGCCGCGCTGATCGTGCTGCCCGGCTCCAAGGCGACGATCGCCGATCTCGCGGCGATGCGCCAACAGGGCTGGGACATCGACATCCTCGCCCACCACCGCCGCGGCGGCATGGTGTTGGGGCTCTGCGGCGGCTTCCAGATGCTCGGCAAGCGCGTGTCCGACCCGCACGGCATCGAAGGGGAGGTGCGCGAGATACCGGGCCTCGGCCTGCTCGACATCGAAACCACGCTCTCGGCCGACAAGGTGCTTCGCCAAGTGACCGGCAGGGCGCTAGGCGAGAACTTCGAAGGCTACGAGATGCACCTCGGCGAAACCGCCGGTCCGGACTGCGCCCGGCCTTTCGCGCTACTGGGTGGCGAGCGCCCTGACGGTGCCATGAGCGCGGACGGCCGGGTCCTCGGCAGCTACGTCCACGGCCAGCTCGCCAGCTCCGGCCTGCGCCGCGCGCTTCTCGAACGAATCGGTGCGCGTTCGGAGGAAGCCAACCATGCGGCAACAGTCGACGCGGCGCTCGACGATATCGCCCGCGAGCTCGAACGGCACCTCGACATCGACGCGCTCGCAGGGCTTGCCGGCCTGACCTAGTTTCACGCCCGGTCGCAAAAAAGAAGCCCCCGCCGAAGCGGAGGCCAGGTTGTCGGCTCTCGGGTCGCATTCGATATGAGCCGACACCCGGACTAGGGCCCCGCGCGTCGCGGCGTATGTGGGTTTTATCACACGGTTAACTATATTTTCCCGCCAGCTTCCGACCCTCTGTGCGCAACGGAACACAGCGCGCGCTCCGGCGTTTGCGCGATGGGGGTAAACGTTGCGGCGAAACCGTTTCCGGCTGACCGCTCCGTGCTCGAAGGAGATGGACTGTGAAACCTTCCGTTTTATTGCTTCTCGTGGCGACTTCGATTCCTCTGGCCGCCTGTGCCTCCACCCAGGAAACCGCAATGGCGAGCCCGCCGCCCGCGGCTCCCGAATACCAGACTGCGGCTGCCCCGGCGCCGCGCGATTGTCGCTCGGTCGGCGGCTCGGCGCTGACCGGCGCGGCCGTGGGCGGTGCCGGCGGTGCAGCGCTCGGCGCAGTGGCCAGCGGCGTCAGCGTCCTTGGCGGTGCGCTGGTCGGTGCGGCTGTCGGCGGTCTGGCCGGCGCGATCTGGGCCGATGCCAACAATGACGGATGCGTCGACGGCTACATGCGCGAAGGCCGCTACTACGAAGGCGCGCCGACAGTGCAGCCGGTTCCAGCCGATTATCGCAGCGGCGAACGCGGCTGAGCACGATGGACCGCAGGGGGGACGAACGGCATGGGTACACGCGCCCTGCTGTTCGCTCTGTGCGGAGCGGCACTCATTCCGGTGAGTGCCGCTCCGCTTGGCGCCAAGCCCGTGGCGGCGGCGCCGACGCGGAATCCCGGCGGCGCAGTGCAGGCGGAAATCGCCAAGCGTGCAGGCTCGGACCTGCGCGCCTTCTATGCGGCGCGTGGCTATCGGCCGCTGTGGCTCGACGCCCGCGGTCCTTCGCCCGCCGCAAGCCTGCTGATCGGCCAGTTGCAGTCGGCCGATCGCGACCGGCTGAAACCGGGAAAGCTCAAAGCCGGCAACATCGCGCGCGCTCTGGACCGTGCTGCCAGCGGCACGCCGGAAGATGTCGCCAAGGCCGAACTGGCGCTGTCGAAGGGCTACGCCGACTACGTCAAGGCGCTCCGTTCGGGCCGCCGCGCGCCGATGATCTACGAGACGCAGGCGCTGAGCCCGGTTGTCCCGACGACCACTTCGGCGCTCCAGGCCGCTGCCCGGGCGCCCTCTCTGGAAACCTATGTCAGCACAATGGGCTGGATGCACCCGCTATATGCTCCGCTGCGCGCAGCTCTGGGCGATCCGCGCTATGCCGACGACCAACGCCGCCAGATCGCGCTCAATCTCGACCGGATCCGCGCCATTCCGGCGAATCCGGCACGCCGCTACGTGCTGATCGACGCCGCCAGCGCGCGGCTGTGGATGTACCAGGACGGCCGCCCCACGGACACGATGCGCGTCGTCGTCGGCAAGCCCGAGGAGGCGACGCAGACGCCGATGATGGCGGGCTTCATCCGTTATGCCATCGTCAATCCCTACTGGAACGTACCGGGCGACCTCGTGCGCAGCCGCATCGCCTACAACGTGCTGGCCAAGGGCCAGGGCTACCTTGCGAACGGCGGTTATCAGGTGCTCTCGGACTGGAGCGACAAGCCCGAGGTCGTCGATCCCGGGACTATCGACTGGCACGCGGTCGATGCCGGCACCTTGCAGCCGCGCGTGCGCCAGCTTCCGGGCGGCCCCAATTTCATGGGCACGGTCAAATTCATGTTCCCCAACCCGCAGGGCATCTACCTCCACGACACGCCCGACAAGGACCTGCTGCTCAAGGACGCGCGACAGTTCAGTTCGGGCTGCGTGCGGCTGGAGGATGCCCAGCGCCTCGGCCGCTGGCTGCTCGGCAAGCCGCTGCCCCGCCGCCAGCGTTCGCCCGAGCAGCGCATCGAACTGCCCGAAGTCGTGCCGGTCTACATCACCTACCTGACCGCTATGCCCGACCAGGGCCGCATCGCGTTCCACGGCGATGTCTATGCGCGCGACGCGGTCGGTGACGCTAGGCTGGCGCGCAACGACCGCAGCAGGGCGGACCGGCCATGACCCCGCGCTGGCCCAGCGTGCTCTGGGTGGTTCGCCACGGCCAGAGCGCCGGCAATCTGGCGCGCGACAAGGCGACCGCCGAAGGCCTCGCCCGCATCGCGCTGACCAGCCGCGATGTGGACGTCCCCCTGTCCGATCTCGGCCGCGAGCAGGCGCAGGCGCTCGGCCGCTGGTTCGCTTCTTCGCACGAGGACGGCCGCCCCGAGATCATGCTTTCCAGCCCCTACCTGCGCGCGCTGGAGACAGCCCGCCTGTTCCGCGACGCCGGCGGCTGCCATCCCGAGGAGAAGATCTGCCTCGACGAGCGGCTGCGCGAAAAGGAGTTCGGCATTCTCGATGGCCTGACCGTGGCCGGGATCCACGAATTGCAGCCCGAGCAGGCGCAGTTCCGCAAGCTGCTCGGCAAGTTCTATCACCGGCCGCCCGGCGGAGAGTCCTGGGCCGACGTGATCTTCCGCCTGCGCGCGTTGATGGACACGGTATCGCTCCACTACGGCGGGCGGCGCGTGATGATCGTCGCGCACCAGGTGGTGGTGCTCTGCCTGCGCTACGTCATCGAGAACCTGACCGAGGCCGAGATCCTGGCGATCGACAAGCAGGGCGACGTCGCCAACTGCGCGATCACCGAATACCGCTTCGACCCCGCCCACGGCCGCGACGGCGGGCTCGTGCTGGCACGCTACAACGTCACAGCGCCGATGGAGGAGGGCCACACCCCGATCACCGCCGCGCCCGACGAGATGGTGGCGGCGCGTGGCTGAAACTATCCACGGCGAGACGATCATGCCGCTCGACAGTAACTGGCTGCGCGAGCACCCACTGCCCGAGCCCGGCGTCCATGCCGATAAGAATGCGCGCGGGCGGGTCTTCATCGTCGGCGGCTGCGCGCGGGTCCCCGGCGGGCTGCTGCTGACCGCCGAAGCCGCATTGCGCGCGGGCGCCGGCAAGGTGCAGGTCGCGACCGCAGCCTCGATCGCGCTCGCCCTCGGCATCGCCATGCCCGAGATCGCGGTCTTCCCCTGCGAGGAAGACGCGGACGGCGAGATCGCCGCCCTCCCCGCCGGCATCGAAACCCAGATCGCGCGCTGCGACGCGGTCGTGGCGGGACCGGCGATGAGCCAGGGCGCCGGGGCATGCGGCGCGGTCGACCGCCTGCTCGCCGACGACGGCCAGGGCGGCCTGATCCTCGACGCAGGTGCGCTGATGAACCTTTCGTTCCGCGCGACCGAAGTCGCCCACCGGCCGATCCCCGCGGTACTGACACCGCACATCGGCGAGATGGCGGCGCTGCTCCAGTGCGATCCCGCCGATATCGAGGCCGACCGACCCGCCGCGGTGCGGCAGGCGGCCGAGCGCTATGGCGCGGTGGTCACGCTCAAGGGCTCGACCAGCCTCGTCGCCGACCGCGACGGCGCGCTGTTCGCCTATGCCGGTGGCGGCGTCGGCCTCGCGACGGGCGGCTCGGGCGACGTGCTGGCCGGCATTGTCGCCGGCCTCGTCGCCCGCGGCGCCCCGCCGCTCGACGCCGCGCTCTGGGCGGTCTGGCTGCACGGCGAGGCAGGCCGCCGCTGCGCGGTCGAGATCGGCCCGCTGGGTTTCCTGGCACGCGAGTTGCTCGGCCACGTGCCGGGCCTGATGAAGACGATCTAGGCCCCGATCGGGATCACCACGTCAGCCAACCGCTCCACCTCCGCGCGGTCATGGCTGACGTAGAGTATCGGCAGGCGCAGCTCGTCGCGGATGCGTTCGATCACCTGCATGATTTCCTCGCGCCGCGCCGCGTCGAGCGAGGACAGCGGCTCGTCCATCAGCAGGAAGCCCGGGCCGCGCAGCAGCGCCCGGCCGATGGCGACGCGCTGCGCCTCGCCGCCCGACAAGGTGCGCGGCATGCGCGCCAGCAGGTGGCCGATGCCGAGGAAATCGACCGCTTCCTCGAGCTTCATCCAGCGCCGGTCCTCGGGCGCAAGCCGCCAGCCGTAGAGCAGGTTGTCGCGCACGGACTTGTGCGGGAACAGGCGACCGTCCTGGAAGACGTAGCCGCAGGCGCGCTGTTCGGGCCGCAAGTCGATACGGCTTTCGCTGTCGAACAGGACGGTATCGCCCACCGCGATGCGGCCCCGCGCGGGCTTGAGCAGGCCGGCAACGCTATCGAGAATCGAGGTCTTGCCAGCGCCGGACGGACCAAAGAGTGCCACCAGCTTTTCGGGCGCGCTGAAACTGGCGACAATCCGCGCCGCGCCGCGTTCGATAGCGATGTCGATCTCAAACGACATGAAAGCCGCGCCCCTGCCCGCTGCGCCTCGCGAGCATTTCCGACGCCACCAGCGCTCCGAGTGACAGCAGCACGGAAATTCCCGCGAGCCGCGTCACCGCCGCCTCGCCGCCGGGCATCTGCAGCGCCGCATAGATCGCCAGCGGCAGGGTCTGGGTCTCACCGGGGATGTTTGAGACGAAAGTGATCGTCGCGCCGAACTCGCCGATCGAGCGTGCGAAGCCGAGCACCAAGCCCGCGAGCACGCCGGGCAGGGTCAGCGGCAGGGTCACGGTGAAGAAGGTCCGCCAGGGTCCCGCCCCCAGCGTCCGCGCGGCGCCTTCGAGCCGGCGGTCGACCGCCTCGATCGACAGCCGCATCGCGCGGACCATCAGCGGCAGCGCCATGACCGCGGCGGCGAGCGCCGCGCCGGTCCAGCGGAACATGAAAGTCAGCCCCAGCGTCTCGGCGAAGAAGCGCCCCGCCGGGCCGTTGTTGCCGAAGGCCAGCAACAGCATCCAGCCGGTCACCACCGGCGGCAGAACCAGCGGCAGATGCACCAGCGCGTCGAGCAGGACCTTGCCCGGGAAGCGCCCGCGCGCAAGCAGCCAGGCGAGCCCGAACGCGACCGGCAGCGCGACCGCAATCGCCACTGCACTGACCCGCAGCGACAGCGCGACGATTCCCCATTCCTCGGGCGAGAGCAGCGTCCCGTTCCTCCCTAGCGCGTGCCGAAGCCGAAGCTGCGGAACACCGCCTTGCCCTCGGACGAGATCAGGTAACGGCGGAAGGCATCGGCATCGGGGCTGGTCGCCTTGGCCAGCGTCGCCACCGGATAGGTGATCGGCGCGTGGCTGCTGTCCGGGAATACCCCGACGACCCGCACGCCGCGATCGGCCCGGGCATCGGTGGCATAGACGATGCCGAACGGCGCCTCGCCGCGGCTGACCAGCGCCAGCGCGGCGCGAACGTTCTCGGCCCGCGCGACCTTGCCCGCGACCGAAGGCCAGACTCCGAGCCCGGTCAACGCCTCCTTGCCGTACTTGCCCGCGGGCACGCTATCGGGATCGGCCATGGCGAGCCGACCGTCGCCGAGCGAACGCGCGAGCGGGAAACCACGTACGATAGTGAGCCGCGTCTGGCTCGCCGCGGGGGCGACCAGCACCAGCCGGTTGGTCAGGAAGGAAACCCGCGTGGCGGGGCGCAGCAAGTTCTTCTTCGCGACATAGTCCATCCATTCCTCGTCGGCGGAGATGAACATGTCTGCCGGGGCGCCGGATCGATCTGGCGTGCCAGGGCGGAGGAGCCGGCGAAGGAGATGGTCGGGCGCGGATGGCCATGGCGTGCCCAGGCGTCCGCAGCAGCGTTGAGCGATTCCTGCAGGCTCGCCGCCGCGAGCACGAGCGGTGCGCGCGGCTGCGCTCCCGCCGGGGCGACCGCGGCGACAGTCAGGGCGATCAGGGACAGCAGGCTGGCGAGCAGGCGGCGCATCGGGCTCTCCGGGACGGTTATATCCCCGCGTATATAGATTTGCGGGCGCGGGAAAAGCGCAAACGGGGACGGTGACTCGCTGCGTCCAGCCGTTATGATCCGGGGATCCGGGGGATGGCGATGATCGAAGCGTTCGACGGAAGCGCGGAGCCGCTGGCAGGACTATGGCCGGCCGCAGCCGCGCTCGTGCTGCTGACGGCTTGTCTGGCTTGGCGGCTTAGCGGACGCAGGCTGCTGTGGATCATCCCGCTCGGGATTGCGGTGATCGGCATATTCGGCGGCCTGGTGCCGAGCTGGGACCAGATCCGCATCCGCAAGATGCTCGCAAGCGGCGAAGGCCTGCAGACGACGCGCGGTACGATCGACCAGACCTGGCATCTCGAGAACCGCACCCGCGACACCACCTCGTCGATGAAGAACAGCTACAAGACCGTGGTCAGCGAAGGCTTCGACATGGGCGCGGATCGGTTCTCCTGGGTCGTTGGCAACTGCCTCTCGCCCGCCTCGCTTTGCGAACTCGCACGTAGCAAGGCGAAACTCGAACGCGGCATCGAGGTGGAAGTCACCTGGTTCGCCGATCCCGCTCAGCAGGACGAACGGCGCATCGTCCGCTTGCGCGTCCGATCCTAGAGCAAGCGCTTGTGGCCAGTCGGCCACTAACATAGGTTGCCCGCGAATCCGGCTCGGAAAGCCGGCCAAGCAGGAGAGATCGGGATGGGACTGCGCGAAGCGCACGAGGCCATGAAGGGCAAGATCGCAGTCGTGGTGGGCGGCGCCGCCGGCTATCTGGGCCGGGGCACCACGGTGGGCCTCGCCAACGAAGGCGTGCGCATCATCTGCTGCGACAACGACCGCGAGGGGCTGGCCACGATCGTCCCCGAGGTCGAAGCCATGGGCGGCAAGATCAGCGCGCACTATGCCGACGTGATGGACGAGGCATCGCTCGACGCGTTCTGGGATGCGGTGGAAGCGGAGACCGACCACATCGACATCCTGGTCAACGTCGCCGGCGGTGTCGCCCGGTCGATGTTCGACCAGACGACGCGCGAGACGCACCAGAAGGACATCCGGCTCAACTACGGCTATCATATCGACAGCTGCCAGCGTGCCCTGCCGCTGCTGCGCAAGAGCGGGAACGGCGGCTCGATCGTCAATTTCACGACGATCGAGGCGCACCGTGGCGCTGCGACTTTCGCGGTCTATGCCGGGGCCAAGGCGGCACTCAAGAATTTCAGCCGCACGCTCGCGGTCGAGATCGCACAGGACAAGATCCGGGTGAACTGCCTCGCCAGCGATACGACGCTCGCACGCGCCTCGAACGCCGCGCTCTCGCCCACCGACGTCGCGCGGCTGATCGAACTGGGGCCCGATGCGCTCGACAAGTCGAGCGCGTTCTACGTGCCGATGAAGCGCGCGCCCACTCCCGAAGAAGTGGTCGATGGCGTGATCTTCCTCGCCAGCGATCTCTCGCGCACGGTCACCGGCACGACCTTGCACGTCGACGGCGGCACTTATGCGGCGATGGGCTGGATCGACTGGCCCGAAGGCGACGGCTTCATGCCCGCGCCGCTCGCCGGTTCGCTGAAGAAGCTGCTCGCCTGAACTAGGAGGCGGTCGCCGAGGCCGCGGGCTGCATCAGTTCGGGACTGATCGGCACCGGCTCCTGCGCCATCATCGCCGCGCAGGCCTCGGCGATGATCGCCTTCACCTCGCCCAGGTCGCGCGCGTGGATTGCCGGGCCGAGCGCGCCGTTGAGCGGGATGTGGAAGGCCATCATTCCCGCATCGGCCGGCATGACCAGGAACGTCTCGGTGCCGCTTTCGACGAAGCCCGCAACCATGCCGGCGAAACGATCGGACAAGGCGGCCGCTTCGCCGCCGACGAGGATCAGGTTCGCCCCGGCCAGACCCTGGTCCGAGAATTCGAGGGTGATGAGAACGCCGCTGCGGTCCGGTCGCCAGCTGTCGTCCATATTGTCGAGGCTGCGCCAGCCGCAATCGTACTGGCGGCAGATCGAAAAGCGGGTTTCGTAGATGCCGCAGCCCTGGCCCGGCACGCAGTGCTCGCACAGGATGCCGGGGAGTTTGGTGAACTCCGGCTGCACGATGGCGAGGTCCTTGCAACAGACGGTGCAGGTGCCGCAATCGCGGCCCGGAACGGTGTAGTGAGACGACGATTCTGCGGACATGGGACGGGATTCCTACGCCGCTTGCGCGACGGATTTGTGAAGCCCCGGAAATGCCCGCACCACCTTGGCTGAATATCTTCGAAAGTCCCGGGAACACGGAACCAAATCAGCGCCGCCGCCGTTAAGCGGGCAAAGGAATTTCGCCATGCTTTTCGCGCTTCTTCTGTTCGGCTGTGCCGATGACGGCAGTCAGTGCGAACGCCTTGCCACGACACCGAAGCACTATGAGGCCAAGCTGCTCTGCGAGGCCGATGCCGACATGGCGTTGCAAAGCGACATCGCCCTCAGCGCCGACTACCCGTCGGTGGAAGCGCGCTGCTTGCCGGTGAGCAGCGACGCCAGCGTGGCGCGGAGTTCGGGCGATCCGACCGAGGGCGAGGCCGTCGCCTCGATCCGGCTGGCAGTCGCCCAGCGCGATGGTCAGCCGCGACCGCGGTAGGAGGCGACGCCCTGGTCGGGCACCCAGAGCCCTTCGGGCGGCGCGCCGGACTGCCAGAACACGTCGATCGGGATGCCCCCGCGCGGATACCAGTAGCCGCCGATGCGCAGCCATTGCGGCGCCATTTCGCCGAACAGCCGCTGGCCAATGCCGACGGTGACGTCTTCATGGAAGCCGCAGTGGTTACGGAACGAGCCGAGGAACAGCTTGAGGCTCTTCGATTCGACGATCGTCGCGCCGGGCGCATAGTCGATGACGAGATGGGCGAAATCGGGCTGGCCGGTGACCGGGCAGAGCGAAGTAAATTCGGGCGCGGCGAAGCGCACGAGGTACTGCGAACCGGAGCGCGGATTGGGCACATAGTCGAGCACCGCCGCTTCGGGCGAGGCCGGCAGGGCGCTCTGCTGGCCCAGATGCAACGGGGCGCCGGGCGGAGTCGAAGATGTATCGCTCATCGCCGCCTCTTGCCGTCATCGCGCGCCGCGCACAAGTCGGCGGCAAGACCGGATAGGGTTCACACGGGGTTCACGCGGGCGGACGATGGTTTGGCTCAGGGCATGAAACGCACACCGGACAGATCGACACGGCGGCCTTTGGCGGGGCGATGGGCGCTGATCGCGGCGCTGCTGGCGCTCGCCAGTTCGGCGAAGGCCCAATCGGTGCAGGACTACCGCCTGCCGCCCGCCCCCTTGCCGACCGCCACCGCGGCCGGACCGGTCGATAGCGACCACCCCGTCGCTGCGCCGTCGAAGAACACCCCGGCGCCCGAGCCAACCGTCGCGCCTCCGATCGTCGTCCCGCCTGCTCCCGCAGCGGCTACACCCACGGTCCGGCCGAGCACCGCAGCCGCGCCGCGCGTGGCTCCCTCGCCGCGGGCCGAAGCGCAAGCCGCGCCCAGCTCGACACCGACGGCCGTTCCGCTGCCCAAGGTCGAACCGGCGGCCGTGCCGACTGCTGTCGCGACCGAGCCCGCGGCTGCACCTTCGACGGCCCCTGTGCCCGCCATGGCGGCGCCAGAGGAGAATGAGCACTGGCTATGGATCGCCATCGCTGCCGCGCTGGTCCTGATGCTCGGCGGACTGTTGCGCTGGCGACATCGTGCCCGCGGTAGTGAAGCGGTCGAATACGAGCCCACCGCCGATCTCGAGCCCGCGCCCAGCCCGCCCGCATCGCTCACGCACCCGCCGTCCCGCCGCGAACCGCCGCCGGCGGCGCCCTCCACCGCGCCTCCACCACCACGCGCACAGTTGCGCCCGCTCGAGATGCAACTCGAGGCGCGCCATCTCAGTCGTGCGATGGTCAATGCGACGCTGGCCTACCGGCTGACGCTGACCAACCAGTCGGATGCCTCGAGCGGCCCGTTGCGCATCGCCGGCGACATCGTCTCGGCGCATGCTTCGCTCTCGGCCGCAGAGCAGCTCGCGCCGGGCGAAGCCGCCCTAGCGGCGATCCATGAGGTTCCCGCACTGGCTCCGGGCGAATCGGTGACGCTCAGCGGCGAACTGCGGATGCCGATCGCCAGCATTCTGCCGATCAACAGCGGCGGATCCCGCGTCTTCGTGCCGCTCGCGCGGTTTCGCGCCGAAACGCCCGAAAGCGCCACGACGCGCGTCTTCGTCATCGGGCAGGCGAGCGAGCAACCCGGCGGGGCGCTGCGTCCCTTCCCGCTCGATCGCGGACCCGGCGTCGATCGCGCGCTCGATCAGCGCGAACTCGAGATGCCGGCATGATTGGGCCTCGACCTCTTCCGATCAGCGGGTTAGGCATTATGCCAGGGCGGTGAGGTAGTGATGGACAGTCTGGTTTCGACTGCATGGCTCGCCCATGAGATGGGCGCAAGCGATCTGCGGATCGTCGATGCCAGCTATCACCTGCCCGACGCCCGGCGCGACGCGCGCGGGGAATACGAAGCGGGGCATATCCCGGGCGCCGTCTTCCTCGATCTCGCCGAACTGGTCGATCCCGATTCGCCGATCGACAACACGCTGCCCCCGGCGGACAAATTCGCCAGCCGCATGCAAAGCCTGGGGCTCGGCGACGGCAGCCGGATCGTTCTCTACGACGACAGCGCAATCAAGACTTCAGCGCGTGCCTGGTACATGCTGAGCCGCGTGTTCGGTGCTCACAACGTGGCGATCCTCGACGGCGGCCTGGCCAAGTGGAAGGCCGAGGAGCGCGAAATTTCCACAGGCCAGCCGGCCCTGCGCGAACGCCACTTCACCGCCTGGTCGGACACGGCGAGCCTGCGCAGCAAAGCCGATGTTATCGCTTTGCTGGAAAGTGGCGGCGAGCAGCTGGTCGATGCGCGCGGCGCCCCGCGCTTCACCGGCGAGGAGCGCGAGACCCGCGCCGGCGTCGAATCCGGGCACATACCGGGTTCGCGCAACGTCCCGTACAAGGCGCTCTATGCGCCCGACGGCACGTTCAAGGACAAGGCCGCGCTGCGGGCCGTGTTCGAGGAAGCAGGCGTAGATCTCGACCGGCCGCTGGTCACCACCTGCGGCAGCGGCATGACCGCCTGCGCGCTGGCCTTCGCGCTGCACCTGATCGGCAAGCAGGACGTCGCGCTCTACGACGGCAGCTGGAGCGAATGGGGTTCGGACCCCGAGACGCCCAAGGTCCTTGGGCCGGCCTAGTCCGGGCGCCCTGCCCCCTTTCCTTCCGAATGCCGTGCGGGCATTGTCGCGCCGATGGCCAAGACCCCGACCGACAAGCAGAACCCCGCGACCAAACTCGTCACCGCCGGGCGACGACCCGAGTGGACTGGCGCCGTGGTCAATCCGCCCGTGTGGCGGGCCTCGACGCATCTCTATCCGGACATGGCCGCGCACAAGGACGGACCCAGGCGCAACGAGGACGGCCGCTTCTTCTACGGCCGCCGCGGCGGGCCGACGCAGTGGGCGCTGGCCGATGCGCTGACCGAGATCGAGCCCGGCGCGGCAGGGACGATGCTCTACCCTTCGGGCGTCGCGGCGCTGGCCGGTACGCTGCTCACAGTGCTGCGGCCGGGCGACGTGCTGCTGATGACTGACAATGCCTATGACCCCACCCGGGTCATGGGCATGAACCTGCTCAAGGATTTCGGCGTCGAGACACGCTTCTTCGATCCGCTCGACGTCGCGGCCTTCGAAGCCATGATCTGCGAGCGCAGCCGCGCGGTTCTGCTCGAAGCCCCGGGCAGCCTGACGATGGAAGTTCAGGACGTGCCCGCGCTCACCACGATTGCCCGCAGCCGCGGCATGATCTCGGTGATCGACAACACCTGGGCGAGCCCGCTCGGCTTCCCGGCGCTGGAGCGCGGCGTCGACATCTCGGTCATGTCGCTGACCAAGCATGTCGGCGGCCATTCGGACGTCATGATGGGCAGCGCTTCGGCCGGAACCGAGCTTTACGCCAGGCTGCGCCGCACGGCGCAGGCACTCGGCCAAGTGGTCTCGCCCGACGACGCGGCGCTGGTCCTGCGCGGCCTGCGGACGATGGGAGTCCGGCTGAAACAGGAAACCTCAAGTGCGCTTGAGATTGCCAGTTGGCTCCAGTCGCGGCCCGAAGTGGCGGGGGTTTTGTGCCCCATGCTGCCGGGTTCGCCGGGCCACGAAATATGGCAGCGCGACTTCCTCGGCGGCTGCGGCCTGTTCAGCTTCGTCCTCAAGGGCGGCGACGCGGACGGCCGCGCGCGCTTCATCGACGCCCTGCAATTGTTCGGTATCGGCTACAGCTTCGGCGGCTTCGAAAGCCTGGTCGTGCCGGTCGACCCTGCGCCGCTTCGCGCGGCTACGCCCTGGCCTTCCGCCGGCATGAACCCCGCCGACCGGTTCGGCGTGCGCCTGTCGATCGGGCTCGAGGACCCGGCCGATCTCATCGCCGACCTCGACCAGGCCTTCGCCGAAATGGGCAAGCCGTGAAGCTGGAGCAGAGCCGCCTGCACGATGGGTTTGCCGAAGTGCTGCAGCAGCTCGATTCGATCGGTTTCGACGTCGGCAATTCGCGCATATCGATCCTGCGGGCGCTGATCATCGTCGTCGTCATCGTCGGCCTGTTTGTCGTCGGGCGGATTGCCAGCATAGGCGTGCGCCACACCTTCCGCCGGCTGACCCGCTTCGACGTGGCCGAGCGGCTGATCGGCGAGAAGCTGGTCTCGATCGGCGTCTGGATCATCTGCGTCCTCGTCGGCATCGACATCCTCGGCATCGACCTGACCGCGCTGACCGTGTTCTCGGGCGCCTTCGGCCTCGCCATCGGCTTCGGCCTGCAGAAGACCTTCGGCAACTTCATCGCCGGGATCATCCTGCTGATGGACCGCTCGATCAAGCCGGGCGACGTCATCACGGTCAACGACGGGACCACCAACACCGTTGGCCAGGTCAAGAAGATCGGCATGCGCGCGGTCTCGGTGATCACGCGCGACAAGAAGGAATACCTGATCCCCAACGAGAACCTGATGATCAATCAGGTGGAGAACTGGTCCTATTCCAGCCGTGACGTGCGCGTGCACGTGGCGCTGATGGTCTCGCCGACCACCGATCTCGAACTGGCTGAGCGGCTGATGCTCGAAGCCGCGCGCAGCATCGACCGCGTGCTGGCCAGCCCGCCCCCGGCCGCCTGGATCACTGCGTTCACCGGCAACGGCGTTGCCTACGAAATCCGCATCTGGATCGAAGATCCCGAGGAAGGCCTGACCAACGTCCGCTCCGAAGTGCTCAAGCGGACCTGGAAGCTGTTCCAGGAGAACGGGATCACCCTGCCGAACACGAACCAGCGCGAGGTGGGGTTGCGGGATTTGGAGGCGTTAAGGGAGATGGTGGAGGGATTGCGGCGGTGACCAAATGGCTCGTCGGCATTCTCTGGCTTTGCGCGCATCTTCTGGTGGCGATCGCTTTGGTTTTAGCAATCGTCGATGAATTTGAACTAATTGATCAGATGACAATGCCTGCAATATGCGACGACTATATAAAGGGCCGCATTGTGGAGACTTATCCGGTCATCAGCTTTGCGGCCAACTGCTGGGATTGGCGCAACACACTAGGCTTCTTTTCCTTGGGGCTCCTCTTTTCCATCCTCATCCCGTCGCCATTCACCGCCGCTCTGGCGATTCGTGTTCGGAGCAAGCGCAATATCGGCTAACCGCGCGCTCGCCGAATTGCTCTATCGGAAACCCACCTAAAGCTCTCCTACCCCCCAACAATGCAATCTCGCTGGCATGTTGCAGCGCACATCGCCATGTGGCGCTCATGGAAAATTCCCGCGAGCCCAGAGGGACGGTCCACCTCGTCGGCGCCGGTCCCGGCGATCCCGACTTGCTGACGGTGAAAGCCGCGCGGCTGATCGGCTGCGCCAAGGTGATCGTGCATGACGGGCTGGTCGATCCGGCCATACTGGCGCTGGCCCACCCGGCCGCGCAGCTGATCTCGGTCGCCAAGCAGCGCTCGCGCCACACGATGGCGCAGGAAGAGATCAACGCGCTGCTCGTCCGCACGGCGCTGGCCGGGGACGATGTCGTAAGGCTCAAGGGCGGCGATCCGTTCATTTTCGGCCGCGGTGGCGAAGAGGTCGAGGCCTGCAATGCCGCCGGCGTGCCCGTGGAGGTCGTGCCCGGCATCAGCGCCGCCATCGGGGCCGCTGCCGCCGCGCAGATCCCGCTGACCCACCGCGCCTCGGCCTCGATCGTCTCGTTCGTCGCCGGCCAGTGCAAGGGCCTGACCGAGCAGGACTGGTCGGGCCTCGCCGGCAAGGGCCGCACCCTGGTGATCTACATGGGCGTCGCCACCAGCGAGGCGATCGCCGAGAAGCTGATGGCCGACGGCCTCGCGCCCGACGTCCCCGTCGCGGTGATCGAAAAGGCGACGCGCGCCGATATGCGCGTTCTGCGTGGGCCGCTTGCCGGTTTGCCCTCGCTTGTCGCGCGCGAAGCGGTAAAGAGCCCCGCACTCATCGTCATCGGCGAGGTGACGGGGCAATCGGAACAGGAACTGCGGACATTCGCAGCGGAGGTAGAACGGTGAAGATTCTTACGGGCAACGACCTGAAAACGGGAGCTGTCATCTGGTGGGACGGCCAGGGCTGGTCGCTCCACGTCGAGGATGCGGTCGAGGCGGGCGATCACGCCGCCGAGATTCTCGCGCGCGAAGAAGCCGCGCGCCACGTCAATTCGTCCTATGTGGTCGACGCCGAGCAGACGCCCGAAGGCATCCGCCCGAACCACATCAAGGAGCGCATCCGCGCGCTGGGGCCGACCGTGCGCCTCGACCTGTCCCTCAAGCCCGCCGAGCCCGATGCCGGCAACTGGGTGATCTGACATGTACAAGTACGACAGCTATGACCAGGCCATGGTCGACACCCGCGTCGAGGAATTCCGCGACCAGACCCGCCGCCGCATCGACGGCACGCTGGCCGAGGAGCAGTTCCGGCCCCTGCGCCTGCAGAACGGCCTCTACCTTCAGCTCCACGCCTACATGCTGCGCGTAGCCGTTCCTTACGGAACGCTGAGCTCGGCCCAGATGCGCATGCTCGGCGACATCGCCGACAAGTATGACCGCGGCTATGGCCACTTCACCACGCGCCAGAACATCCAGTACAACTGGATCAAGCTGGAAGAGGCGCCGGACATTCTGGCCGACCTCGCGACGGTGGAGATGCATGCCATCCAGACCAGCGGCAACTGCATCCGCAACATCAGTTCCGACCAGTACGCCGGCGCCGCCAAGGACGAGCTGGTCGATCCGCGTCCCTATGCCGAGCTGCTGCGCCAGTGGTCAAGCTTCCACCCCGAATTCCTCGCACTGCCGCGCAAGTTCAAGATCGCGGTGATCGCCAGCGACACCGACCGTGCGGCCATGCGCCTGCACGACATCGGCATCCAGATGATCAAGAACGACAAGGGCGAGATCGGCTGCGCCTTCTACGTCGGCGGCGGCATGGGCCGCACGCCGATGATCGCGCCGCTGATCAACCCCTTCGTGCCGCTCGACCAGCTGATCACCTATTCAGAGGCCTGCCTGCGCGTCTACAACCGCTACGGCCGGCGCGACAACAAGTACAAGGCGCGGATCAAGATCCTGGTCCACGAGATTGGCAAGGCGGAATACACCCGCCAGGTCGAGGAAGAGTTCGCGCACTTGCTGACCCAGGGCATCGAGCCGCCGCTGGCCGAGCTCGAGCGGATAGTCCCCTATTTCGCCGATCCGGCTTTCGAGGCAGGCGTTTCGGATGACCTCGATCTCAGCGATCCCGACTTCGCGCTCTGGGTGAAGAACAACACGATCGCTCACAAGCAGGCCGGCTATGTCATCGCCGTGGTCAGCCTCAAGCCGGTCGGCGGCATCCCCGGTGACGCCAGCGCAGACCAGATCCGCCTGATGGCCGACCTCGCTCGCGACTACTCGTTCGACGAGCTGCGCGTGACCCACGCCCAGAACATCGTCTTCCCGCATGTGAAGAAGGCCGACCTCTACACGCTGTGGCAGAAGCTCGATGCGGCCGAACTGTCGACCGCGAACCTCGACTCGATCGGCGACATCATCGCCTGCCCGGGCCTCGACTACTGCAGCCTGGCCAATGCCCGCTCGATCCCGGTCGCGCAGAAGATCTCCGAGCGGTTCGCCCCGAAGCAGGAGCAGATCGGCGAGCTCAAGCTCAAGATCTCGGGCTGCATCAACGCCTGCGGTCATCACCACGCCGGCCACATCGGCATCCTCGGCGTCGACCGCAAGGGCGTCGAGAACTACCAGCTGCTGCTCGGCGGCTCGGAAGGTGCGGATACGTCGCTCGGCCAGATCACCGGCCCGGGCTTCAGCGAGGACGGCATCGTCGACGCGGTCGAGAAGGCCACCGACGTCTACCTCGCCAACAAGGAAGGCGATGAGCGCTTCCTCGACACCTACCGCCGGATCGGCATGGCGCCGTTCAAGGAAGCTATCTATGGTTGAAGTGCAGTACCGTTTCCGTGACGACGAGCCCGTGGCTGACCCGGCCGTGACCGTCGACGCTTTCGGCGAACAGACCAACGCCGCCGCCGTCCGCCTCGAGACGGGCGACGATGCGCGTGCGCTGCTGCCAGTGCTCGACCGTATCCGGCTCGTCGAAGTCGAATTCCCCGCTTTCACCGATGGCCGCGGCTATTCGGCGGCGCGTATCCTGCGCGAAGCGGGCTATGATGGCGAACTGCGCGCGATCGGTGCGGTCTTCGTCGACCAGCTCGGCCACCTGCGGCGCTGCGGCTTCGACAGTTTCGCCCCCGAAAAGCCGCTCGACCCGGTCGACGCGGAGAATGCTTTCAATCGCTGGACGGACGTCTACCAGGCGACTGCGGACGGACGACAGCCCATCTGGGCAAAGAGGCATGGCTGACATACAAGTGCGCGCCGTAGACCGTATCGACACGGGACCGCGCTTCACCGAGGCGGATGCGATCCGCCTCAACCGCATGTTCCGTGGGACCGACACGATCGAGATGCTGACGAGCGTGCTCAAGAGCGGGCTCGCCGGCGACGTCGCCGTGGTGTCGAGCTTCGGCGCCGAGAGCGCGGTGCTGCTGCACCTGATCTCGCGCGTCGATCCTAATATCCCCGTGCTGTTCCTCGAGACGGGCAAGCATTTCCCCGAAACGCTGGCCTATCGCGACACGCTGATCGAGAAGCTGGGGCTGACCAACGTCATCAACCTGACGCCTGACGAGGCCGATCTGGCCAAGAAGGACGAGAGCGGCCTGCGCTGGTCCTATGACCCAGACGGCTGCTGCGAGATCCGCAAGGTCAAGCCGCTGGCCAAGGCGCTCGCCGGCTACGACGCGACCCTGACCGGGCGCAAGAGCTTCCAGTCCTCGACCCGCGCCAACCTGCCGCGCTTCGAGATCGACAGTTCTGACGCCCAGGGCCGGCTCAAGATCAACCCGCTGATCGACTGGTCGGCCGAGGATCTTGCCGCCTATGTCGAGGAGCATGACCTGCCGGCGCATCCGCTGGTGGCCGAAGGCTATCCCTCGATCGGCTGCTCGCCCTGCACCAGCATTGTCGCGGCGGGCGAAGACCCGCGCGCGGGCCGCTGGCGCGGCTGGGACAAGGTCGAGTGCGGCATCCACGTCCCCGGCCAGCCGGACGACGGTGATGAGGGCGAGCTGCCTCCGGGCTACGATCCGGTGTTCTAGGGGCCGGTGTCCTGAACGGTAGTCCGGGCCCTATTGGCCCGGACCGCCTGAACCTTCGGAGCCGCCCGGCCCGCCGGAGCCGCCGCCCCAACCGCCACCACCCATTCCGCCGCCACCGGCGCCCATGCGGGCGCGCATCTTTTCGCGGAAGGTATCGCGCTCCGCCTTGGTGAGTTGGCCGTCGTGATCGGCGTCCATCATGTCGAAGCGGCTGGCCGCGGCTTCGAGATATTCGGCCTTGGTGATCTTGCCGTCGGCATTGAGGTCCGACCGGCGCAGCATGCGGCCACCGGGGCCCTGCATCGCCGCGTCCTGCTCGTCGCCCGACAGCGTACCGTCGTGGTTCGTGTCGATCGCGTCGAAGCGCTCGCCGGCGGCCTTCGCAGCGTCGGCCTTGGCGACCGTGGCGTCGCCGTAGGGATCGGGCATGGGGCCGCGCGGGCGGCCCGGGCCGCCCATGGGACCGTCCTGAGCCAGGGCAGGTGCGGACAGCGCGATGATCGCGGCCACCCCAAGAAGTGCAAACTTTTTCATCGAGACCCTTTCATCGGCCAAGCGCCATCACGCCGGCCCTGCCTGCTCCCCTGGCCTTTTCTATCTGTCGCGCGGATTTACCGGCAACCGCGACTTGGTCGCCAATTGTCGCAGGCTACTGCTTGCGCACCGTATAGATCATGTTGTTGAGCCCGAAGAGCGCGGTGCGGGCATCGACGAAGTGGAAGTCGATCCAGCCCGCACAGCCGGTTTCCAGCGTGGTGATCGTCGGCAGGTGGAAGCCCAGCGCCGTGGCCTGCGCCGCCGGATTATCGGTCAGCCCGCCCTGGAACAGATAGTCGGGCGCGGCTTCGAGGAAGCGGTAGTGCGGCTTTTGGCACCCCAGCGGCCGGAGGCCGGTGATCCGCGTCTTGGCGAAGGTCAGATTGCTGCCGATCAGCCGGTGCTGCTCCTCGACGCTGAAGCCCGAGTCCGGCTTGGCCCAGGGCGCGACCTGCGCTTCCGTGATCCGCCAGGCGCCAAAGATGTCGGGCGGTGCGGCCTGCGCCGGCGCGGCAAGGGCCAGCGCCAGGAGTGCTGCTGCCCACCGCATGATCATGCCCCCCAACGGGATCGCTCTACCCAGCCGAGCGTCGATCCAGGCGACGACGTCATCGAACACCGCCTCGCGGCCGAGATCGTTGAGCATGTCGTGATAATAGCCCTCGTAGAGCTTGAGCGTCTTATCGGCCGAGCCCACCTGGTCATGGAACTGCTGGCTGCCGTCAGGGCGCGTCGCCTTGTCGGCCGTGCCGTGGATGATGAAGACTGGCAGGGTGATCCGCGGGAACTCGCGGTCAAACCGCTCGCCGGCACGCGCCAGGGCAGCGACGGTGGCAACGGGCTGGACCTCGTCGAGCGTCAAGGGATCGGCCAGGAGCTGGGCCACCCATTCCGGATCGCGCGAGAAGTCCTCCATCTTGAGCTTCAGAACGTGGGCGTGCGGGAAGAAGTGGCTCGCGCCCTCGAGCACCTTGAGCGCGAAGTTCGGCGCATAGACGCGGAGGGCGAAGCTCTCGCAGATCAAGCCGTCGATCCGGTCCTGATAATCGAGCGCATAGCTGACCGAAGTCACCCCGCCCGCACTGTGGCCGAGCAGATAGGTCGGCAGTTCTGGATGGCGCGACTTGGCGTAGTCGATCGCCAGCGACAGGTCGGACACGTAGTCATCCACCGACTCGGCATAGAAGCGCTCGCCTTCCGAGCGCCCACGCCCGCGCAGGTCGAGCGCGGTTACCGCAAAACCGCGCGCCGAAAATTCCTGGCCCGCGCGGATATACTGGCCGCCGTGCGAGTTGACCCCGTGGCAGAGCACGAGGTTTGCCTTGGCCGCGTCGGCGGGATCCCAGTGGCGCGTGAATATCTTGCCGCCCGTGCCCTGAATCCATTGTTCGTCGGCGATAGCGGCGGTCTCGGTCGACATCGGGGCATCTCCTCGAATCGGGAATGCCGCGGAGCTTATGTCCACCGGTGCCTTTGCCGAAACGCTAAGTTGCAAATGACACACAAGAGCCGCAGCTCCGTCAGAGCCAGCCCTGCTCGCGGTACCATTTGGCCGTGGCCTTCATCCCCTCGCGCGTCTCCACCCGCGGGCGCCAGAGCGCGGCGGGAACACGGCCGCCGAGGCTCACCACCCAATCGGGATGGGTCATGTAGCCGACGCGGTCGAGCGTCAGCTTGGCCTTGGCGCCGCGCAGCATGCCGTCGGCCTTGGCGGCCCATTCCATCGTGCGCTTCGACAGGCCGATCACCTTGGGCCGGCGCCCGACCGCCCAGCCGATCATCCGGGCGAGCTCGTAGTGGCTCCAGCCGCCGCGCTTGCCATCGTCGGGCTCGAAACAGTGGTGCGACACGCCCTCGCCGCCCGGGATCAACGCCAGCAGCAGCCGGGCGAGATCATCGGCATGGATCAGCGAGGCGCGGCCGTCCTTGGGCGTCGGGATTACCCCCACTTGGCGGCGCGGAACAGCTCGAACATGTCCTTGTCGTGCGGGCCGTAGACCGCCGGCGGGCGAACGATCGTCCAGTCGAGCCCGCTGGCCTTGACCAGTCGCTCGGCGCGCGCCTTGGACGCGCCATAGGCCGAAAGGCTCGGCTCGCGCGCGGACAGCGAGGAGACGAAAACCAGCCGCTGGACCCCCGCGGCAAGCGCCGCCTCGATCACCGCCAGCGTCCCCGTGACATTGGGCGCCTCGAATTCGGAGGCATGCCGCGCGCTGGTGAGGCCGGCAACGTGGACCACGGCCTCGACGCCCTTGAGCAGCTCGGCCAGCGCCGGGCGGTCGGCAAGGTCGCCGGCAATCCACTCGACACCGTCGCGGCGCTGCTGCGGCTTTCGCGCGAGCGCCTGGACGACCACGCCCTGCGCCCTCGCCTGGTCGATCAGCGCCTGGCCGACGAAGCCGGTGCCTCCCGTGATCGCAATTGTCATAGCAGGATTAGCTGGTCCCGATGCACCACGGCCGAGCGCGGCGCATAGCCGAGGATATCGGCCTGTTCGCTCGAATGGGTGCCGATCAGCCGCGCGCATTCGACGGCATCGTACTCGGACAGGCCATGCGCCAGAATGCGCCCCTCGCCGTCGCGGATGGCGATCGCGTCGCCGCGCTGGAACAGGCCCTCGACCTCGGTGACGCCTTTGGCAAGCAGGCTCGAGCCCTTGGCGAGCGCACCGGCGGCGCCGGCGTCGACGGTCAGGGCACCGCGCAGCCGCAGCCGCCCGCCGAGCCAGGCCTTGCGCGCGCCGGCCTTGCGGCCACGTACGTCCTTCGGCAGGAACAGCGTGCCGATGCCCTCGTCCGTCGCGCGCGCGATCGGCGCCTCATGGATGCCGTTGGCGATGGCCAGCGCAATCCCGGCCAGCCCGGCGATCTCAGCGGCCTGCAGTTTCGACGTCATGCCGCCCGAGCCGAGGCCCGAGCTGGAATCGCCCGAGGCCATGGCGTGGATCTCGGCGGTCACGCCGTGGACTTCGGGCAGGAGCTTGGCGCCCGCTTCCTTGGGATTGCGGTCGTAAAGCCCGTCGACATCGGACAGCAGCAGTACCGCATCGGCGCGCGCCGCCTGGGCGACACGCGAGGCAAGGCGATCGTTGTCGCCGAAGCGGATTTCTTGGGTGGCGACCGAATCGTTCTCGTTGATCACCGGCACCGCGCCGGCATCGAGCAGCCGGGTCAGCGTGGCCGTGGCATTGAGATAGCGGCGACGGTCCTCGAGATCCTCGAGCGTCAGCAGCAGTTGCGCCGCGGTCAGCCCGTGGCGGCCGAGCAGTTCGGCCCAGAGCCCCGACAGCGCGATCTGGCCAACGGCGGCGGCGGCCTGCGCATCGGCGAGGCTGCCGCGTCCGCCCTTGTCCAGGCCCAGGGTGGTCGCGCCCAGCGCAATTGCGCCCGAGGAGACGACGATGACGTCCTGCCCGCGCGCCTTGGCGGCAGCAATCTCGGCCACCAGCCCTTCGAGCCAAGCGCGCCGCGGCCCCTCGCGCGTGACCAGCAGCGACGAGCCGACCTTCACCACCAGGCGCGGGCAGGCCGTCTTGTCGGCAAGGTCGGAAAGGCGGGCGATGGGCATCGGGGGCGACTAATGAATTGTATGAGTAATTAGAACCAATTTCGTCACCCCTGCGAAGGCAGGGGTCCAGATAACCTCTCGGTCGACCGCAAACGTCGCAATAACAAGGAAAGCTAATCTGGGCCCCTGCCTTCGAGGGGTGACTGAGCTTGAGAGCAAAGGATCAGAGCGGCGACCAGGGCGTTTCGTCGAGCTCTTCCTGCTCGCCGTCGGGACGTTCGGTCACCGTCGCGGCGGGCAGGTGATCGATCACCGCGTCGAGCAGCTTGTCCATCCCCTTGCCGGTCGCGCCCGAGATCGGGAAGACCTTCTTGGCGCCTGCCGCCTTCAATTCCTTGGTGAAGGCGGTGACCAGTTCCTTGTCGACGAGGTCGATCTTGTTGAGCGCGATCAACCGCGGCTTGTCCTCAAGGCCGGCGCCGTAAGCCTCGAGCTCCTCCTCGATAATGGCCAGCGCATCGGCGGGATCGGTGCCGTGGATGTCGATCAGGTGGATCAGCACGCGGCAGCGCTCGATATGGCCGAGGAAACGGTCTCCCACGCCCGCGCCTTCGGCGGCGCCGGCGATCAGCCCCGGGATGTCGGCCAGGACGAATTCGCGGTTGCGGTGCGACACCACACCCAGCTGCGGACGCAAGGTGGTGAAGGCGTAGTCGCCGACCTTGGCCTTGGTGTTCGATATCTGGTTGATGAAGGTCGACTTGCCGGCATTGGGCAGGCCGACGAGGCCCGCGTCAGCGAGCAGCTTCAACCGCAGCCAGACGTACATCTCTTCGGCGGGCATGCCCGGCTGGTGCTGGCGCGGCGCGCGGTTGGTCGAGGTCTTGTAGGAGGCGTTGCCACGCCCGCCCATGCCGCCTTCGAGCAGCGTGACGCGCTGGCCCGGCTCGGTCAGATCGGCGAGCACCGTTTCCTGATCGTCGTCGATGACCTGGGTGCCGATCGGAACCTTGATGACAAGGTCCTTGCCCGCAGCTCCGGTGCGGTTCGTGCCGGCCCCGCCACCGCCGCGCTGCGCCTTGAAGTGCTGGGTGTAGCGGAAGTCGATCAGCGTGTTGAGGCCGGGAACCGCCTCGAAGATGATATCGCCGCCCTTGCCGCCGTTGCCGCCGTTGGGCCCGCCGTACTCGACATACTTCTCGCGCCGGAAGGCGACAGCCCCGGCCCCGCCGGCGCCGGCGCGGATGAATATCTTGGCCTGGTCGAGAAAATGCATGGGACTAAATAGCCTGAACGTGGCGACCTTGTCGAACCACGACGGGAAGCGGACCACTCGGGGTTGAAACAATCTGCACTGGTGGAGCCGAGGGGGATCGAACCCCTGACCTCGTCATTGCGAACGACGCGCTCTCCCAGCTGAGCTACGGCCCCGTTCCAGTGCGATTTGCGAGTAGCGAATTGGCTTCGGCCGCCCGCGGAGCGGCCCCCTTAGCGAAGAGGCACCGCGCTTGAAAGAGCAAAATTGAAGTCGGCGAAACTTACTGCGCCGGCGCCTGCGCCGGCGTGGGCGACAGCTGATAGCTCAGCGGTTGTGGAGCGGGTACCGGCGCGGTCCCGGTCATCATGTATTTCGCCTGCCAGGCGGCCAGGTCGACGCGGTACTGATCGAAGCTCGTGTAGAAGCGCAGGAAAACCTGCTCGATCGACGGCAGGTTGCGCGCGGCGAAGCTGTCGATATCGGCCGACTTCAGCGTTGCCGCCTCGTTGCTCATCGCCAGAGCGGCGTCGCAGAACGACGACTGCGTCGGTGGCAGCGCGAAATAGTTGTAGACCTGGGTCATGTAGAGCTCGCGCGGGGCGATGAACCGCGGGCCGAACTTCGCCTTGAATTCGTTGTCCACGGTCTTGTTGACCTGGGTCAACTTCTTGGCGTGGGTCTTGAGGAACTCGCGGTAGTTGACGAGGATCTGCGCGTGCTTGGGGTCCATGCAGTTGAGCGCGGCGACGTTGTAGGCCGAGCGCAGGTTCCAGGTGGTCTGCGCCGGCGAGATGCCGGTGTTGATCGTCTGGCGCACGCCGTAGGTGTTGATCGGCGGCGTCACGAGATTGGGCGAGGCGCCGCGCGGCGGCATCGGCTGCGGTGGGATGACGACCATCTTCGGCGGCGGCGGTGCGATCACGGGCGGGGCCTTCGGACCGCAGGCAGCCAGCGTGGAAACGAGCGCAAGAGCCGCGCCGGCCAGGATCGATTGCCGTATTTTCAAATGCTTCACTCAGCGTCACCGATGGGAAGCGCTTTCCTAGCCCGTGGCGTGCGCAAAGAAAATGCCCGGCGCGACCAATGGCGCGCCGGGCACAAGCATTTCAGCGGATTTCTTTAGCGCCAGATCTTAGCGCCATATTTCAACGACGGTCGCCGAGGATGCTGAGCAGGAACTGGAACATGTTGACGAAGTCCAGGTAGAGCGACAGCGCGCCCATGACCACAACCTTGCCCGCAAGCTCGGTGCCCTGCACGTACTGGTACTCGTTCTTGAGGCGCTGCGTGTCCCAAGCGGTGAGGCCGGCGAAGATCAGCACGCCGAGGAACGGGATCGCGGCCGCCAGACCCGGCATCGGCCAGATCATGTTGATCACCATTGCGACCAGCAGGCCGATCAGGCCCATGGTCATGAAGGTGCCCAGGCCGCTCAGGCTCTTCTTCGTGGTGTAACCCACGAGGCTGAGGCCGGCGAACGAAGCCGCCGCGGCGAAGAACGCCGTTGCGATCGAGGTGCCGGTATAGCGCACGAAGATGGTCGCCATCGAGAGGCCCATGACCGTGCAGAACGCCCAGTACAGGCCCTGCAACGTCGTGGTCTTCATACGGTTGAGGCCGAAGCTCATCGCGAAGACGAAGCCCAGCGGCGCGATCGCTAAGACCAGCCACAGCGGCGAGCGCATCATCTGTTGGCCGGCTTCAGACGAAGCGACGAGCAGCGCGACCACTCCCGAGAGCAACACGCCCGAAGCCATGTAATTGTAGATCGAAAGCATATGCCGGCGCAGGCCCTGATCGTAGGTCGCCCCGCCGATCGCCGCGCCGTTCAGGCTCGGAGACGCTCCGAAGCCCGATCTATCGAGCTGGGGGTCGTTCCAGTTGGCCATTGCAAACTCCTTTTCCCGGCCCGCACGATGCGGAATGCCGGACCCCCGCAATATCGGACCGAACAGGTAAACATTCAAGAAAAACCGGCGGAACCGATTTGTAACGAAATGTTGCTGGAGTCAGCCCAGAGTCGGCTTTCAACCGCGCGCGGCCCGCGCCATTTCAGCGCCGCGATCGGCCGCCGCGCGCAGAGTTGCTTCGATCAACTGCGCCAATGCCTTATCCGCATCGAGCACATCGAGCCCCGCCCGCGTCGTGCCGCCGGGGCTGGCGACGCGGTCGGCGAGCTGTGCCGGCGAATGCGGCGAAGCCGCGGCGAGCAGCGATGCGCCCTCAACCGTTGCCAGCGCGAGCCGCTGTGCCTGTGCAGGGTCCAGCCCCAGCGCCGAGGCGCTCGCGGCGAGTGCGTCGATGAAGCGATAGACGAAGCCCGGACCGGATCCGGCCAGCGCGGTCACCACGTCGAACAGGCTCTCGCTCGCCAGCCATTCGGGCGTACCCAGTGGCGCGAGCAGCGCGGTGACTTCAGTCCTGCCCGCGTCATCCAGCCCTTCCCCAGCCAGCGCGATCGGCGACTTGCCGATCGCCGCCGCGAGGTTCGGCATCATTCGCACCAGCGCCCCGGCATCTGGGAAACGTGCCGCAAGTGTCGCCAGCTCGACCCCGGCAAGGATCGACAGCACGGTCGTATCGCCGCGCGCAAACGGTGCGATCGACGGCGCCAGTTCGCCCAGCATCTGCGGCTTGATCCCGAGCAGCACCGCGTCGAAGGCGGCGCCCTGCGGCAGTTCGCGCAACAGCGTCACGCCAGCAGGCGCTTCGGTGAGCACGGGATCGACCACGGTGAAACCCGAGGGCGCCAGCCCGCCGGCCAGCCAGCCCGCAAGCATGGCCCCGCCCATGTTGCCGCAGCCGACGATGAGAATGGTTTCGAGCACAGTGAATCCGCTTCAAGACTTCCCAATGAAGGGAGGATAGCGCGGTGCTATCAGAGGGGGCTCTCCTCCGGGCGCCGCAAGTCTTGAGCCCTCTAAATTACTTCTCGCGTAGCCCCAGCCCGTAAGGAAAGTAAACTCAGGCCTCGCCCGCCGCGTCCACCAGCGCCGCGGCGAGCGCCTCGGCCGGCGACTTGTCGCCCCAGAGGATGAATTGGAACACCGGATAGAAGCGGTCGCATTCCTCGATCGCGGTTTCCACTGCGACCTGGGCCTGGCTGGGGCTGAGCAGGCCGTCGTCGCCGAGCATCAGCCCGTGGCGGTAAAGCACGACGCCGCCGTTCGACCAGACGTCGAAATGGCCGAGCCAGAGCTGCTCGTTGATAAGCGAGAGGACTTCGAACACGGGCCCGCGCTTCTCGTCGGTCATGCGTATGTCGGGCAGGCAGAGGATCTGCAGGACGTGGTCCTCGGACCGCCAGATCGCCTGGATCTGGTAGCTAGCCCAGGCGCCCTGGACCTCGCCGGTGATCTCATCCTCGCTTACGAACTCGTAGGTCCAGCCCCGCGCTTCGAACAGCGAGGCCAGCATGTCGACCGGAGCGGCGTCCTCGTCCCTGTTCATGATATCCTGATCTGTTCGCATGGATTGGGTACCGCCTTCGTAGTCCTGATCGTGGTCATGAACATTGCCATGCCGCTGGATGCTTCGGTCGCTGCCCCGCACACAATGGAGCCGGCGATATGGCCTGAGCAAAACTTTATAACTCTGTTAACAAAGTGTGGACAATCGAGTTGCCGCACCCCCCGTTCAGCGGCGGCGACCGCGCTTCTTCCGATCTGCTGCAGGCTCGGAATCCGCCTCTCGCCGCGTCGAGGTCCGTTCGGAAGAAGCTCTACCGCGGCGCGTCCGCGCGGTCTCCGTCGCGGCCCCACGGCGAGGCTTTTCCGTCTCGGTCGCAGCCGCGCCGCGACGCGACTTGGTCGCCGGCTTGGCCACCGGCTCGGCTGGAGCGGAGCCCAGCGAATCGACGACCTGCCCGGCAGGACTTGTCCAGACGAAGGCGCCGTCGATGTCGGCCCGGCGCAGCTGCGCGATGAAGGCATTGGCCGCGGACTCGCTCGGGAACGGGCCGGTCAGCAGGCGATTGGTCTGACCCCAGGCGCTGACGAACGATCCCTTGCCACGCAGTACCTCGGCCTTGTCGCGCGTCATGCGGCGCCAGTCGTAACCGAGCGCCGCCTTGTCGCGGCCGGTGGCGATCTGGACCCAGATGCGGCTGGGATGGCTCGGCGGCGGCGGCTTGACCGGCTCAGCGGCCTTCTTGGCGTCGGCCCGACCAGGCTTGATCCTGCGCAGGTCGACCGCACCCGCGGCCGGGGTCGCATCGGTGGTCGGCTGAGCGAATTCAGCGAAGACGTCGGCCAGGCGGCGCGGCGGGGGCGCAGGCACGGGGACCGGCCTCGCCGCGGGTGGGGGCGGTGACGGCGCGGGCGTCGGTGATGCGGCAAGCGGAGCGACGGGCGGCGCGGTGGCGGGCGCAGTCGGCGCGATGCTGAAGCCGGGCGACACGGCGAGCATACCGGAGCCGGGCCGCGGCGCCGAGGCAGCGGGTGTTGGCGGTGCCGCGGCGGGACGCGCCGGCTCGCTCGGGGTGAAACCGGGCGGCAGAGCAACCGCAGGAGCCGGCGTGGTCGCCGCAGGTCGCGACGGCTGGGTCGGCGCGAAGCCGGGCGGCAGCGTAGAAGCAGGGGTCGGCGCCGGCGTCGGGACCATGGCAACCTGCGCCACCGGAGCGGGAGAACGCGTCGACGAGGGACGCGCGATCGGAGCCGGCGTACCGGCACTGGCAGTCACCTCGCGCGCCGGCGGCGGCGGTTCGGGTGCGAGACGCGTGTTCCGGCTGATGTCGGGCACGCCGGGCATCGCGTCCAAACTCGCGGTTGCGGTCTTGCGGTCGCGGTTCCGATCCCGCCCACGCCCCTTGCGGCCCAGCGGCTCGCCCTGCGGGGTGAGCTTGGCGTCGGCCGCGGCGACGGTGGTCTGTTTGGGCGCATAGAGCGCGACCCGCGGATCATCGCGGCCGATCTCGGAAGCCCGCGGGAACTGGCCGAAATTCGCGGCTGCCGCCTGCTGGGCGTGAGTCAGCCGCGGCATGTAGCGCAGGTAGGGCGCCACGCCGGTCGCGAGTTCGGAAGGCAGGATGGTGTTGGCGATGCTCACCGCCTCCTCGGTCTGGCCCAGGATTGCCAGGACGAAGGCGCGCGTGCGCCAGGCGGCGAGATTGCGATTCTGGAGCAGCGGTGAGAGGATCAGCTCGGCATTGTGCTTGTCGCCGCTGATCGCCAGGCTGAGCGACAGCCGCCGGACCACCTCTTCGCTGGGACCACGCGCCAGTGCCTGGCGATAGAACTTCTGCGCCGCAGCGTTGTCGCCGACGAGATCGTAGGCGAGCCCACGGTCGGCGGCCAGTGCGGTGTCCATCGCACCCGCCTTCTCGGCCTCGTCGAACAGCGGGATCGCCCCGAAGGGATCGCCGTTGCGCACCATCGCCCCGGCGAGCCCCGCCTTGACCCGCGGATTGCCCGGCGAGACCTGGTCGGCGCGGCGGAAGAAGCCTGTGGCTGCGTCGACGTCGCCCATCGCCAGCGCGGCATTGCCGGCATCGATCAGCGCGGAGATATCGCGCGGGTCGCGCGCCAGGCGGCCAAGCGCCGCGTCGAGCGTCATGCCGTCGCTACTGGGAAGAGCCTGCACGACCGGCTGCGAGATCGCCGGCTGTCCGGCGGACGGCCGTGCCGTACCCTGGGTCGAACCCCGGTGCGGCACGCCTTGCGCCACTGCCTGTCCCGCTCCCGCGATGGCCAGCAACGACGCCAATGCGCCAAGCCTGTATGCCTTCAGCATCCGTCCGTTACCCATGGCGCGCGCGACTCCAGGCCGGGCGAGCCGGCCCGAGCTTATCTTATTTTCGATGCATTCGCCGAGATGAACCGCGGACGAACGACCCTACTGGTTGTTCTGACGCCCGAGGAAGCGCGGGATGGAGATCGCGGAACCGTCGTCCTCGTCGTCATCGCTTTCCTCGGCCGCGGCGGGCTTCACCCCGCGCGACAGATTGGCCATGCGCTCGAACAGCGTATTGCCCGCGACGGGACCCTTGCCGCCGCCGGCACCCGGCGCCCCGACCGGCTTGCGCCGCGTCACCAGCGGCGAGACGGGAGCATCTTCCTCTGCCAGGCGGTTGGCGTTCTGCAGCAGATCGTCCTGCGCGCTCTCCGCCTCGTCAACCTGGTCGAGACCGAGATCCAGCGCATCCCCGCGGCCGGCGCGGACACCGGTGAGGCTGGCATAACCGGCCTGGGTCACGTCTTCCTCGGCGCCAGCATCCTCGTCGGTCAGCTCGAAGGCTTCGGCTTCCTCGGCAAAACCGTCGAGATCGAGGTCGTTGGCCACGGGCGTTTCCTCGGCCACTGCCGCGATCGGCTCGGGCTCGGAGGCCAGCGGCACCGCTGCCGGCGCGGGCTGGAACACCGGCTCGGGAGCAGGCGCCGGCGCCACGATTGCCGGGCGGATCGGGCCGCGCGAGGCCGTGAGGTTGAGCGGACGCGCGGCGATCTCGGCCATCTCGGCGCTCTGCTCGATGCCGGTGGCGACGACCGAAACGCGGATCTTGCCCTGGAGGTCGGGATTGAAGGCCGAACCCCAGATGATGTTCGCGTTGGGATCGACCAGCTCGCGGATGTGGTTCGCCGCTTCGTCGACTTCGAGCAGCTTCATGTCGTCGCCGCCGATGATCGAGATGATGACGCCCTTGGCGCCCTGCATCGAAACGCCGTCGAGCAGCGGATTGGCGATCGCACGTTCCGCGGCTTCGAGCGCGCGGTTCTCGCCCTGGCCTTCGCCGGTGCCCATCATCGCCTTGCCCATCTCGCCCATGACCGAGCGAACGTCGGCGAAGTCGAGGTTGATCAGGCCCGGCATGACCATGAGGTCGGTGATCGAGCGGACGCCCTGCTGGAGCACTTCGTCCGCGAGGGTGAAGGCTTCCTTGAACGTGGTCTCTGCCTTGGCGACGAGGAACAGGTTCTGGTTGGGAATGACGATCAGCGTGTCGACGTGGCGCTGCAGTTCCTCGATGCCGGCTTCGGCCGAACGCATGCGGCGGGTGCCTTCGAACAGGAACGGCTTGGTGACGACGCCGACGGTCAGAACGCCCTTGTCGCGCGCGGCCTTGGCGATGACCGGCGCCGCGCCGGTGCCCGTGCCGCCGCCCATGCCCGCGGCGATGAAGCACATGTGCACGCCTTCGAGCGCGCGATCGATCTCGGCGAGGCTTTCTTCGGCCGCGGCCTTGCCCACTTCGGGACGGGCGCCCGCACCGAGCCCCTTGGTGATGTCCGTGCCCAGCTGGATACGATGCTCGGCGATCGAGTTGTTGAGCGACTGCGCGTCGGTGTTGGCCACGACGAAGTCGACGCCTTCGATCTCGGCGTTGATCATGTTGGCGATGGCGTTGCCGCCAGCACCGCCGACACCGATCACGGTGATGCGGGGACGAAGTTCTTCGATGGCGGGCGGGCCAATATTGATGCTCATTGCTCTACTCCCGGCAGGCGAGCGAAAGGGAATTCCGATCCCTGCAAATTGCACGCTTCGACTCGTCGAATCAAAGGCGGTTTAACCATTGTCCACAGCCGGATGTCGCCCACCACGCCAGCCTAAAAATATTCCTTCACCGCGCGATACACACGGTTCACCAATCCGAGCCCGCCATAGCGCAATGTCGGCTGATAACTCGGGCCGATCGCGCGGATGTCGACGGGGTCGGCCGCAGCATAGAGTACCAGCCCCGCGAGCGTTGCGAACCCCGGCTTGAGGTGCGTTTCAGCCAGACCGGTCAGTGCGGGCGCCTTGCCGATGCGCACCGGCTTGCCCAGCGCCGCCTGGGCATAGTCGGCAAGGCCGACGAGCTCCGCGCCGCCGCCCGTGAGCACGACCTGCTGGCCGCGCTGGCTGGTGAAGCCGAGGCCTTTCAAGGCCTTGTTGACCTCCTCCATCAGCCGGCCGAGCTGGCCGGTGATGACCGAGACGAGCTCCGCGCGCGGAATGCGGTTCTTGTCGTCTGCATGGCGCGCGATCGGTCCCGTGCCTTCCTCGCCCGGCGCGTTGACCGGGATCATCTCGCGGTGGTCGGTCGGGCTGGCGATGGCCGAGCCATTGACGCATTTCAACCGCTCGGCCTGGAAGCGGCGGATGCCGAAGCACGATGCGATGGCATCGGTGATGTCGCCCGAGCCGATCGGGATCGAAGCCATGCCGATCAGCATGCCCGAGAAATAGACCGAGACGTTGGTCACTTCCGAACCGATCTCGACGAGGCCGACGCCGAGGTCGCGCTCCTCCGGCGAGAGGCAGGCATGGCCGGCGGCGATCGGCGAACCGACTACCGCCTCGACGTCGAGGTGCGCGTTCTGGACGGCCTCGGTCAGATTGCGGATAGGCGCGCCGTCCGCCAACATGACGTGGATATCGACGCCCAGCCGCTCGGCATGGAGCCCGCGGGGATTGGCGACGCCGTGCGCGCCGTCGAGCGTGTAGTGAGCCGGCTGGGCGTGAAGCACCATGCGCCCTTCGGGCTGGATCACGTCGCGGCCGGCAACCAGCAGGTGGTCGATGTCGTCCTGCTCGATCCGGCGCCCGCCGATGTCGACCTCGACCTGCGCAACCTGGCTGGCGAGCCCGGCACCCGAGCAGCCGATCCAGACCGACGAGACGCTGGTATTGGCCATCCGCTCGGCCCGCTCGATCGCGTCGCGCACTGCGTAAGTGGCTGCGGTCATGTCGGTGACGTAGCCGCGCTTGATCCCCTGGCTGGCGCGGTGGCCCGAGCCGAGGACGATCATCTCGCCTGTTTCGGATATCCCGGCGATCATCGCCGAGATGCGGAAAGAGCCCATGTTGACCGCACCGAAGACGCGGCTGATACGGGGCGTGGCCATTAGTCTATTTCCTCCTTGGCGGAAGCGGTCTTCTTGGCGGCTGACGCGGCCTTCGTCGCGGCCGGCGTCGCATCGGCGGTCTTGGTGGTCGTGGCCTTGCTCGAAGCCGGCTTGGCATCGCCGGACTCACTGGCCTTGGGCTTGGCGCCGAGTTCCTCGTCCTTGCCGCGGTCGGGCACGCGCAGATAGATGCGGTCCGAAGCGCGCATGTCGAAGGCGGCGACCCGGCCGCCGAGCAGACGGTTGGTGCCGTCGAGCCGAGCGAAGGACATCAACGCCTTGGCCGAAGCCTGCTCGCCTTCGGGTAGCGCGAGGACCTGGCCGGTCTTGAAGGTGATGTTCCAGCGGCGGTTGCCGACCCATTCGGCCTCGCGCACCTGTGGATTGAGCGCCGGCGCCGCCTCGAGCAACTGCGACAGCGCCACCACCTGCTTGCCCGCGCCCGGCCCGCCGACCACGAGCATGCCCTTGGCGCGCTCGGCGCTGACCGGCTCGAGCTCGTTGCCCTCGGCATCGATCAGAACCAGGCGGCCGGGCTTCCTGAGCACGGCATGCGGCACGCGCTCGACGATATCGATCACCAGCGTATCGGGCAGCTGGCGCGAAACCCGCGCATCCTGCACCCACGAGAGCTGCAGCAGTTCCTCGCGCAGCGCGGCGATATCTACCAGCGGCATGGCCTGGTTGCGCTCGGCGAGAACGCGCTCGTAGATCTTGAGCTCGTTGAGATGCTTGACTCCGCGCACGTCGACGCGGCGCACCTCGAAGCCCGCATCGCCGGCGACCTGGGCGAGCTGTTGCCCAGCCATGGCCGGCAGGCCGGCGAAGCCCGCGACGAACCAGGCGAGCGCTGCCGCGCCACCGAGGATCACCGCGAGGAAAATGCGGTGGAGCTGCTCCTCGCTGAACGGTATCCAGGCCATGATCCGATCGAACACCGAACCGGTCCGCGCCTTTGCGGTGCGCACCTTGCGCGCCGTGCCCTGCTGCGCGGCGACCTTGCGCGCCGTGGGAGCCTTGCGCTTGAGTGTCTGCGCGCTCATGCGGCCCTCGCTTTGGCGTCTTCGAGCGCTTCGGCGATGATCGCCTCGACGAGATCGGCATAATCCATGCCTAGGTGCCGCGCCTGCTCGGGCACGAGGCTGAGCGGAGTCATCCCGGGCTGCGTGTTCACTTCGAGCAGGAACAGGCCCTCGACGCCCTGGCTGTCGTCCCAGCGGAAGTCCGACCGGCTGGTACCGCGGCAGCCGAGCAGGCGATGCGCCTGGAGCGCGATCGACTTGCAGGCCTCGGTGATCTCGTCGGGAATCTCGGCCGGGCAGATGTGGTCGGTCATGCCGTCGGTGTACTTGGCGTCGAAGTCGTAAAAGCCCGACTTGGGCTTGAGCTCGGTCACCAGCAGCGCCTTGTCGGCGAGCACCGCGGTGGTCAGTTCCTTGCCGCGGATGAACGGCTCGGCAAGCAGGCTATCAAACTCCTGCCAGGGGCCCTTGGCCTCGGCGCTAATCGGATTGCCGTAGTTGCCCTCGGCGGTGACGATGGCCACGCCGACCGACGAGCCCTCGTTGACCGGCTTCAGCACATAGGGTCGCGGCAGGGGATCACGCTCATAGAGCTCAGCGGTCTCGACGATGCGGCCGCCGGGCATCGGCACGCCATGCGGCACCAGCGTCTGCTTGGTCAGTTCCTTGTCGATCGCAATGACCGAGGTGGCGAGCCCCGAATGGGTATAGGTCAGGCCCATCAGGTCCATCATGCCCTGGACCGTGCCGTCTTCGCCCGGCGTACCGTGGAGCGCGTTGAACACGACGTCGGGCTTGGCTTCGGCGAGCTTGAGCGCGACATCACGGCCCATGTCGACACGGGTGACCTTGTGGCCCTTGGACTCGAGCGCCTTCGCCACGCCCTCGCCGCTCATCAGCGAAACCGGGCGCTCGCTGGACCAGCCGCCCATCAGAACCGCGACATGAAGCTTACCGAGGCTCACTTGTTACCTACCCTTTGAATTTCCCATTCGAGTTCAACACCCGAGTTTTCCTTCACTCGGCGCCGCACCTCGTCGCCCAGACCTTCGATGTCGGCGCTGCTGGCATCGCCCATGTTGATCAGGAAGTTGGTGTGCTTCTCGCTCACCTGCGCGCCGCCCAAAGCGAAGCCGCGGCAGCCGGCCGCATCGACCAGTTCCCAGGCCTTGTGACCGGGCGGGTTCTTGAAGGTCGAACCGCCGGTCTTCGAGCGCAGCGGCTGCGAGGCTTCGCGGGATTCGGCGATGCGGTCCATCTCGGCCTGGATCGCCGCGGGTTCGCCGGGCTTCCCGCGGAACCGCGCGGCGACGACGATGGCGCCTTCGGGCAATTCGGAATGGCGGTAGGTATAGTGGAGATCGGCGACGGGCAGCGTCTTGAGTTCGCCCGAGCGCAGGACCACGTCGCAGTCGATCAGGATATCCTTGACCTCGCCGCCATAGGCGCCGCCGTTCATCCGCACGAAGCCGCCGACGGTGCCGGGGATCGAGCGCAGGAATTCGACGCCGGCGATGCCCGCGTCGCGCGCGGTCGAGGATACCAGGATGCCGCTGGCACCGCCGCCGCAGTTGAGCGTGACTTCGTCCACGGCCTCGACCTTGGCGAAGGCCTTGCCGAGCCGCACGACAACGCCGGGCACGCCGCCGTCACGGACGATCAGGTTGGAACCTAGCCCGAGCGCCATGACTGGTGTCGCGGGATCGAGATCGCACAGGAAGCCCTGCAGGTCGGTGAGGTCCTTGGGTTCGAACAGCCACTCGGCCGCACCGCCCGCCTTGAACCAGACCAGCGGCGCGAGCGGAGCGTTCTGCGTCAGCTTGCCCGCAGCGCGGGGAAGCGCATCGGCCATCATGCGGGCCTCCGCTTGCCGACTGCGTCGGCCAGGCCCGCGGCCCACTTGGTGATGTCACCCGCGCCGAGGCAGACGACCATGTCGCCGTCCTGCAGGCTTTCAGCGAGCACATCGGCCAGGGCGTCGGCGCCGGCGATCACCTGGGCGGAACGGTGCCCGCGGTCCTTCATCCCGACGACCATCGCATCCGAGGTGATGCCCTCGATCGGCTGCTCACCCGCGGCATAAACCGGCGCGGCATAGACAATGTCAGCGTCGTTGAAGGCGGCCTGGAAGTCTTCCATGTGGTCGCGCAAACGGGTGAAGCGGTGCGGCTGGACCACGGCAATGACCCTGCCCTTCACGCCCTCGCGCGCGGCGGCGAGCACAGCCCGGATCTCGACCGGATGGTGGCCGTAGTCGTCGATGATCGCGGCGCCGGCTACTTCGCCGACCTTCGTGAACCGCCGCTTGACCCCGGCGAAGTTGCCGAAGCCGGTGCGGATGACCTCGTCGGTACAGCCCATCTCGGCCGCGACGGCGACCGCGGCGAGCGCGTTCTGGACGTTGTGGCGGCCGGGCATCGGCAGTTCGATGCCTTCGATCCGGCGGAAGCTGCCGTCGCGCTGGCGCAGCGCCACGTCGAAGCGGTTGCCGCCCGGCACCGGCGTCACCGCCTCGCCGCGCACATCGGCCTGGGCCGAGAAGCCGTAGGTTATGACCCGGCGGTCGCGGACCTTGGGGATTACCGCCTGGACTTCGGGATGGTCGATGCAGAGCACCGCCGCGCCATAGAACGGCACGTTCTCGATGAATTCGACGAAGCTCTCCTTCACCCGCTCAAACGAGCCGTAGTGGTCGAGATGCTCGGGATCGATGTTGGTGACGACCGCGATCGTCCCGTCGAGCCGCAGGAACGAGCCGTCGCTCTCGTCGGCCTCGACCACCATCCAGTCGCTCGCGCCGAGACGTGCGTTCGAGCCGTAGGAGTTGATGATGCCGCCGTTGATCACGGTCGGGTCGATCCCGCCCGCGTCGAGCAGGCAGGCGACCATCGAGGTCGTCGTGGTCTTGCCGTGGGTGCCGGCCACGGCGACGGTGTTCTTGAGCCGCATCAGCTCGGCCAGCATCTCGGCGCGGCGGACGACGGGAACGCGGTGCTCGAGCGCGGCGACCACTTCGGGATTGTCGCGCTTCACGGCGGTAGAGGTGACGACCACCGCGGCATCGCCGATGTTCTCGGCGGCGTGGCCGATCATCACCTTGATGCCGCGCTTGCGCAGGCCTTCGACGACATAGCCCTCGGCGATATCAGATCCCTGCACGGTATAGCCGAGGTTGTTCATCACCTCGGCAATGCCCGACATGCCGATGCCGCCGATGCCGACGAAATGAATCGTGCCGATTTCAGTGCCGACGCCCTTCACTCGGCGGTCTCCAGCGCCAGCGCTTCCTGGCCCGAGGGCGTAGGCTGGTTGGCCACGCGGATCACGTCCATCAGCGGTGCGCCACCGAAGCTTTCGACGAGGTCGGCGAGGTCCGAAGCAGCGCGGGGATAGCCGCAGTTCCACGCGGCATGTGCGGCATTGGCCAGGGTCTCGGGATGCTGGGCCATCGCCTGGATCTGCTTGGCGAGCTCGGCGCCGGTGAACTTCTCCTGCCGGATCGCGCGCGCGCCACCCGAAGCGGCCATCTCGCGGGCGTTGGCCGTCTGGTGGTCGTCGGTGGCGATCGGCAGCGGCACGAGGATCGCCGGGCGGCCCACTGCGGTCAGTTCGGCGATGGTCGAGGCGCCGGCGCGGCCGATGAACAGGTGCGCGTCGGCGAGGCGCTGGGCCATGTCCTCGAAATAGGTACCGAGCTCTGCAGGGATGTCATGCCCGGCATAGCGCGCGCGAACCGCTTCAATATCCTCGGGCCGGCACTGCTGGATCACCTGCAAGCGCGCGCGCAGCGCGGGCTGCAGCATCGACAGGCCATCGGGCACGACTTCGGACAGCACCCGCGCGCCCTGGCTACCGCCGGTCACGAGAACACGCAGCAGGCCGTCGGCGGTGAAGGCGGGGAACGGACGCTCGCGCAAGGCAAGCACGTCGTCGCGCACCGGATTGCCGACGAGGTGGACCTTCTCGGCGAGCTTGGGCGAAAGCCGGTCGACCTCGCGGTAGGCAGTGGCGACGGCGTCGACCCTGCCGGCGAGAAACCGATTCACTCGGCCGAGCACTGCGTTCTGCTCGTGGATCAGGCTCGGATCTTAGCAGAGGTCGCGGCGAGCAGCGCGGGCAGCGCCGGATAGCCGCCGAAGCCGACCACGGCCGAAGGCTCGAAGCTCTCGAACAGGCGCAGCGCCATGCGTCGGCCTTCGAGGATGCCCTTGATGCCCTTGATCCAGCTCAGCGGGTTCTTTCCCTGCAGGCGCCCGGCCGGCAGCACGTGCGCGGTCAGCGAGGCGGGCTTGCCGGGGATCGCGGCGCCACGCTCGTCGGTGATCAGCGCGACATGATGCCCGCGCCGTTCGAGTTCGGTCGCCAGCGCGAAAGCGGGGATCAGGTGTCCCCCGGTGCCGCCCGCGGCGAGCACATAGTGGCGGCTGACCGCACTCATTTTCTTGCTCCGTGGTCGCGCGCGCCGAGGTCCCTCGGACTCAGGCCCTCACGCGTGATGAAGGGATTGCGCCGCGTGATCGCCAGCAGGAAGCCGACGCCGAGGCAGAGGGCGACCGTCGAGGAGCCGCCGTAGGAGATCAGCGGGAGGGTCATGCCCTTCGACGGGAACAGTTGCAGGTTCACCAGGATATTGATGAAAGCCTGCCCGCCGAGCTGCGCGGTAAGCCCGGTAGCGGCGAGAACGGTGAAGAGGTCTTCCTCTTCCACCAGCCGCAGCAGCACGCGCACGATGATCGCGAGATAGAGCAGCACGATCACAGCGCAGACCCAGAGGCCGAATTCCTCGCCGATCACCGAAAAGATATAGTCGGTATGCGCCTCGGGCAGCGCCAGCTTGCGCGTGCCGAGCCAGAGCCCGCTGCCCGTCCAGCCGCCCGCCAGCAAGGTGCGCTGCGCGAGGTCGACCTGGTCGAAAGCCGTGCCACCGCCGAGGAAGGCGTCGATGCGGTGGCGGGCGTTGTCGTAGAGCAGGTAGGTCGCGACCATCGCGGCGACGCCGGCGCCACCGGCAATGCCGATGCGCCGTACCGAAATGCCCGACAGCAGCACGAGGACGAACCAGACCGAAGCGAACAGGATGGTCGAGCCGAAGTCCGGCTGGAGCATCAGCAGCCCGCCGACCAGCCCCATGATGCCGACGCTGATCGAGATCACCGGGATATTGGGATCGCGCACGCGCCAAGACAGGATCCAGGCAAGCCCGATCGCGAAGGCGGGCTTGAGGAATTCCGATGGCTGCAGCGAAATGCCCAGGTTGAGCCAGCGCCGCGCACCGTTCACTTCGCTGCCGACCACGGGCACGAGTGCAAGGCCGACCAGCATGGCCGCGCCGAGCACGATGCCCGCGCGGCGTGCGGCGTCCTTGGGCAAGCACGAAGCACCCAGCATCACCAGCAGGCCGATCGCCTGCCAGCGCAGGTGGAGAATGAAGAAATGCAGGTCGTCGAGATGCGCTGCCGCGGTCGACAGGCGCCGCGCGCTCGCCGGGGAGGCGGCGGCGACAGCAGCCGTGCCGATCGCCATGACCGAGAGGATCAGCGTCAGCAGCACACGGTCGATCTCGCGCCACCAGATGGTGAATTCGCTGCGGCGGTTGCGGCGATAGCGCTGGCGGGCCTGCGCTCCATTCTGCGCGGGCGCCGGGCCGACGCCAGGAATGAGAGGGGGATGGGTTGCCATCAGCAGGGCGACTCCCCGGTGCTGTCGGGATTGGTCAGGGCCTCGACGATCTGGCGGAAGTTGTCACCGCGCGCCTCGTAGTCGCGAAACTGGTCGAAGCTGGCGCAGGCGGGCGAAAGCATGACGATGTCGCCGGGATGGGCAGCCTCGATCGCCTCGCGAATGGCCTCGCACATCATTTCGCTGCGCCGCACGGGCATGTGCGGGGCGAGCAGATCGGCAAAGAGCGGGCCGGCATCGCCTATCGTATAGGCTGCGGCGACATTGCCGAAATAGGGCGCGCAGTCGTCGAGGTCGTCGCCCTTGGGCAGGCCGCCGACGATCCAGTGAATCCGACGCTCCGGCCTCGGCGGGAAGGCGGCCAGCGCCGGCGCGGCAGAGGCGGGATTGGTCGCCTTGCTGTCGTTGATGAACAGCACGCCGCCCACTTCGGCGACGCGCTCCATGCGGTGCGGCAGCCCGCGAAACGTCGGCACCGCTGCCTGCCATTGCGCACGCGTCACGCCCAGAGCCTCGACGATGGCGACCGCGGCAGCGGCATTCTGGAGATTGTGCGGGCCCTGCAGCGAGGGCCAGTTCGGTTGCAGCTCAAGCAGGTCCTCGCCGGTGACGCGGTGGACGCGATCGGCGCTGCGGCGGCCGGCTTCCCAGCCGGCGATCGCCGCGGTCTCGGCATCACCGACACCGAAGACGGCATCATGATCGACCCGCTGCATGGCAAACAGCCGTGCCTTGGAGGCGGCATAGGCGGCGAAATCGGCATAGCGGTCGAGATGATCGGGCGTGAGGTTGAGCAGCGCGGCGACCTCGCAGTCGAGACTGTGCGTCAGGTCGATCTGATAACTGGACAGTTCGAGCACATAGACGCCGCCGGCCTGGAGCGGCTTCTGGCCGAGGATCGGCAAGCCGATGTTGCCGCCCATTCGCGCCGGGATCGCCGCGCTCTGCAGCAGATGATGGACCAGCGCGGTCGTGGTCGACTTGCCGTTGGTGCCGGTGATGCCGACGACGCGGTGCGCCGGCAGGCTGGGCCGGGCGCGGGCGAACAGCTCGATGTCGCCGATCACCGGGACGCCGTAGAGTGCTGCCGCTTCGGCGATCGGGTGGCGGTTGAGCGGTACGCCGGGCGAGACGACGACCCCGGCATAGCCGGTCAGGTCGATGCCTACGGGGTCGGCCAGATCGACGCCACTGCGGCCCACCAGGACCTGGCGCGGCTCCTCGCGGCTGTCCCAGGCGGTCACGGTTGCGCCGCTCGCCAGCAAGGCTTCGACCGCGGTCAGGCCCGAACGGGCAAGACCGAGGACCGCGAAGCGTTTACCGGCGAAGGCGTCCGAGACGATCATAGCGCCCGGGTCACCTCAGCTTCAGCGTGGCGAGGCCGATCACCGCGAGGATGATCGAGACGATCCAGAAGCGGATGACGACGGTCGATTCCGCCCAGCCCTTCTGCTCGAAATGGTGGTGGATCGGCGCCATGCGGAACACGCGCCGCCCGGTTCGCTTGAACCAGAACACCTGGATGATGACCGAGGCCGCCTCGAGCACGAAGAGCCCACCGACGATGGCGAGGACGATCTCGTGATGCACGGCGACGGCGATCGCGCCCAGCGCGCCGCCGAGGGCCAGGCTACCGGTGTCGCCCATGAACACGGCCGCAGGCGGCGCGTTGAACCAGAGGAAAGCCAGCCCCGCGCCCATGATCGCGGTGCACAGAATGGCCAACTCGCCCGCGCGCGGCACGTGCGGAATGCCGAGGTAGGTCGCATAGTCGACGCGGCCGGCGAGATAGGCGAACACGGCAAAGGCCCCCGCGGCAATGATCACCGGCATGGTGGCCAGGCCATCGAGGCCATCTGTCAGATTAACCGCATTGCCTGCTCCGACCATGACGAACGCCGCAAAGACATAGTAGAAGGGTCCGAGCGGTATATACCTGTCCGACAGGAAAGGTACGTAAAGATTGGTGCTGACCTGGCTGACGATGATCCAGGCGGCCACGCCGGCGACGGCGAATTCCAGCAGCAGCCTGATCCGGCCCGAAACGCCCTTATGGCTGCGCTTCGTGACCTTGTCGTAATCGTCGAGGAAGCCGATCCCGCCGAAGCCGACGGTGACGGCGAGGCAGGCCCAGACGAAGGGGCTGGTCAGGTCCATCCACAGCAGCATCGACACGACGAGCGAGATCAGGATCATCAACCCGCCCATGGTCGGCGTGCCGCGCTTGGCGAGGTGGGTCTTGGGCCCGTCCTCGCGGATCGGCTGGCCCTTGCCTTGGCGCACGCGCAGCATGTTGATGAAGCGCGGGCCGATGATCAGGCCGATCACCAGCGCGGTCATCAGCGCGGCGCCCGCGCGGAAGCTCTGGTAGCGGATGAGGTTCGCCAAGCCCTCGAAGTGAAAATACTCAGCGATGAGATAGAGCATCAGGCTTCCTTGGCAGCGAGAGCCTTGACCAGGGCGCCGAGCCCGACCGAATTCGAGCCCTTGACGAGGATCGCGTCACCGCTCTCCACGCCGAATTCCGCGAGCGCCTGGCGAGCTTCGGCCGGGTTCTGGCAATGGGCGAAGCGGACGGGCTTGCCAAGCTCGGCGACAGGCGATTTCCCCAATTCGTCGGCCAGGGCCTTCATCTCGTCCCCGACGAGCACGGCGAAATCGACGTGGGCATCGGTCAGCGGCTGGGCCAGCGCGGCGTGGAAGGCAGGACCGTGCTCGCCGAGTTCCTTCATCGAACCGAGCACGGCGATCCGGCGGCGCGCCGCGGTCTTGCCAAGCTGCGCCAGGGTCGCGCGCATCGAGGCGGGATTGGCATTGTAGCTCTCGTCGATCAGCAGCGCGTGGCCGCCGTCCTGCGCTTCGATCTCGACGCGGGCGCCGCGGCCGGCGAGCCCGGCCATGTCGGCCAATGCGACACCTGCCGCACCCAGATCGCCACCGGCCGCGCGCACCGCGGCCATGACCGCGAGCGAATTCATCACCCAGTGCTCGCCGGGCTCGGCAATCGTGTAGCAGACGCGGCGGTCGCCCATGTCGGCGGTGACCAGCGAGCCGCCGTTGGCCGCCGCGATCGTGTCGAGCAGACGAACGTCGGCATGGGCGCTGCGGCCGAAGCCGACGACGGTGAGAAAGTATTGCTCGGCCTTGGCCTTGAGCCGCGCGTAATGTGGGCTGTCGGCGGGGATGATGGCGACGCCGCCGGGCTCGACGCCTTCGAATATCTCGCCCTTGGCGTCAGCGATGGCCTCTTCCGATCCGAGCATCTCGATATGCGCGGGGGCGATCGTGGTGACGACGGCGACGTGCGGGCGGACCTGGCGGGTCAGCGCGGCGATCTCGCCCGAGTGGTTCATGCCCATCTCGAAGATGCCGAAGCGGCTGCGCGAGGGCATGCGGGCGAGGCTCAGCGGCACGCCCACGTGGTTGTTGTAGCTCTTGACCGAACGGTGCGCCGCGCCGCGGCTCGAACGGTCGAGCGCGGCGAAAATCGCCTCCTTGACGCCGGTCTTGCCGACCGAACCGGTCACGCCAACAATCTGCGCCGAAGTCCGCGCCCGCGAGGCCTTGGCCAGCGCTTCGAGCGCGGCCGTGGTGTCGGAGACGAGGATGTGCGGGTAATCGACCGGGCGATCGACCACCGCGGCGGCAGCGCCCTTGGCGAAGGCCATTTCGAGGAAGCGGTGGCCGTCCATGTTCTCGCCCTTGAGCGCGAAGAACAGGTCGCCAGGCAGCACGTCGCGGCTGTCGATCTCGACGCCCGAGACCTGGAAGTCGGCATTGGCCACGCCTTTCACGGCGCGGGCGATGGAGATCGCGTCCCACAGCGCCAGCGGCAGGTCGTCCGCCTCATCCACGGGCCAATCGAGAATTCGTGCAACCGCAGCCATCTTAGTCCTCTTCCGGAGTGCCCGCGCACTCTCTTGCAACCGTAACGTCGTCGAACGGCAGCACGCGCGTGGCGTCGCCGCTGCCGATGATCTGGCCCTGTTCGTGCCCCTTGCCGGCAATCAGGACGATGTCGCCCTGCCCGGCCTCGGCCACTGCCGCGGCGATCGCCCCGCGCCGGTCGCCGATCTCGCGCAGCCCGCTGGCCCCAGCGAGCACCTGCGCGCGGATCGTCGCCGGATCCTCGCCGCGCGGATTGTCGTCGGTGACGATGCCCAGGTCGGCATGGGCCGCGGCGACGCGCCCCATCTCGGGCCGCTTGCCCTGGTCGCGGTCCCCGCCCGCGCCGAACACGACGATCAAGCGTCCTGCGACGTGCGGACGCAGAGCTGCGATGGCCGCCTCGAGCGCATCGGGCGTATGCGCGTAATCGACATAGACCGGCGCGCCGGCGCGGTTCAGCGCAGCGCGTTCGAGCCGGCCCCGCACGGGCTGCAGGCGGGAGAGCGCGTCGAAAGTCTGCTTCGCGTCCCCGCCTGTCGCCAGCACCAGTCCCGCCGCGACGAGGGCGTTGGCCGCCTGATAGGCGCCGATCAGCGGCAGCTTGACCGTATAGGCCGCGCCGGCGTGCTCGATCTTGAGCACCTGGCCGAGCAGGCCGGGCTCGCGCGAGACAAGGCGGATCGCATCGCCCGCCGCGCCCACGGTCAACAGCTCCAGCCCCCGCCGGCGCGCGTGGCCCATCGCCTTGACCGACCAGGCGTCGTCCGACCAGACCACCGCCTTGCCGCCATCCTCGACGACTTCGTCGAACAGCCGCATCTTGGCCGCGAAGTAGTCGTCCATGTCGGCGTGGTAGTCGAGGTGGTCGCGGCTGAGGTTGGTGAAGGCGCCGGCGGCGACTTTCAGCCCCTCGTTGCGGAACTGCGAGAGCCCGTGGCTCGACGCTTCGTAGGCGACGTGGGTCACGCCTTCGCGAGCCAGGCCCGTCATGTTGGCGAGGAACGTGACGATGTCTGGCGTGGTCAGCCCGGTGGAGACGGTCTCATCGGGCGTCGTGACGCCGAGCGTGCCGATCGAGGCCGCGCGATGCCCGGCCATGCGCCAGAGCTGGCGCGTTATCTCCGCGGTCGAGGTCTTGCCGTTGGTCCCGGTCACCGCGACCACGGTCTCGGGCACCGGCGTGAAGAACCGAGCCGCGAGGTGCGCGAACGCACGGCGCGGCTCGGAACTGGCGAAATGGACTGCGCCTTCGACCTTGGCCTCGGGCCGGGCAACCACGGCGATGGCGCCGGCGGCGATTGCGGCGGGAATGAAATCCTCGCCGTTGACCTTAGCGCCCTGGAAGGCGCCGAACACGGTGCCCGGCGCGACCTTGCGGTTGTCGATGGCGAAACCGGTTACCGGCGCTTCATTGCCGGCGGCCAGCGGCATTCTGGCCGCTGCAGCGAGCGCGTCGAGCCTCATTCCTCGGCACCGTGCGGGATCAGCGGCGACAGCTCCGAGATGTCGATATCGCGCGTCTCGTCGGGCATGATGCCGAGCAGCGGACCGATGCGGGGGACGACGCGGCCGACGATCGGCGCGGCGTTCCAGGCGGCGGTGCGCTGGAACGAGGTCGCCTGGGTGCCCTGCGGCTCGTCGAGCATGGCGATGACGACGTAGCGCGGGTGATCCATCGGGAAGGCCGAGGCGAAAGTCGCCACCAGCGAGGTCTTGCGATAGCCGCCAGCGCCGGGCTTCTCGGCCGAGCCTGTCTTGCCGCCGACGCGGAAACCGGGGGCGTCGGCCTTGCGGCCGGTACCGTCCTCGACGATCATCCGCAGCAGCTGGCGGATCCGCGCGCTGGTCGAGGCCTTGAATACGCGGCGGCCCGCGGGCACCTGCGCCGGGGTCAGCTTGTTGAGCGTCGCCGGCCGCCAGATGCCGCCGTTGACCAGGGCCGCATAGGCCGAGGCCAGGTGCAGCGGCGTCACTGCGATACCGTGGCCGTAGGACACGGTCATCGTCGTGATCAGCGACCAGCCGCCGTCCTTGGCCTCGCCGCGCGGCCACAGCGGGAAGCCGCGTGCGGGCAGTTCGATATAAGGGCGCTCGTTCATGCCCAGCGCGCGCATCGTAGCGTTGAGCCGCGCCGGGCCCAATTCGTCGGCGACGTGGGCAGTGACGATGTTCGACGAATGGATCAGCGCCTCGGGCACGTTCAGCGACGCGCCCATGTTATGGCTGTCCTTGATCGTGAAGCCGCCGATCTGGAACGGGGTCGCCGGATAGCGGCGCGACATGTCGGTGACCGTGCCGGCATCGAGCGCCGCAGCGACGGTGATCGGCTTGAAGGTTGAGCCGAGCTCGTAGACCTGGTTGGTCACGCGGTTGAAGATGTTGGGGGTCGAGGCCTCGTCGATCAGGTTCGGATTGAACGAGGGCAGCGAGGCCAGCGCAACGACTTCGCCGGTGTCGACGTCGAGGATGATCCCTGCCGCGCCCTTGGCATTGGTCTCGCGGATACCGCGGCCCAGTTCGTCTTCCAGGGCGCCCTGAACGCGCAGGTCGATCGACAGCATCGCCGGGGTGCCGCGCGTGGCGGGATCAGTCAGGCGGTCGTTGAATACCTGCTCCATGCCCACGCGGCCCTTGCCGTCGGCGCCGACGAAACCGAGGATATGCGCCGCCATCGAGCCTTGCGGATAGAACCGCTGGTTCTCGCGCGGGAACTCGAGCGCCGGCTCGCCGATGGCGTGAACCTTGTTGGCATCCTCGGGCAAGATGCGGCGGCGCAGGTAACCGGGCTTGCCGTCGGCCAGCCGCTCGGTCAGTTCGGCTTGGTCCATGTCCGGGAAGATCCGCACCAGCGCGGCGGCGACTTCGGCGGGCGACTTGACCAGCGGCGAGCCCCCCTCGCCCAGCGCCTTTGGGTTGTACCACAGGGCATAGGCATTGAACGCGCGCGCCAGCGGCACGCCGTTGCGGTCGACGATCTCGCCGCGATCGGGCAGCAGCGCGTCGAAAGCGCTGACCGGTCCGCGGCCGGGCTCGAACACGCCGAGCAGGGCAATGCGGATCAGCGCACAGACCGCGATCAGCCCGAACAGCGCCAGCACCCAGAGCATGCGCCACTTGGCTTCCAGCAGCGAGCGCTGGCGTACGTTTACCAGCTGGCGGCGGCCCGTCGTGATCGTGGAGGCGACGGCAACGGCGGTCATTCCTCTTCGATCCTGCCTTTCGCGATCACCTGCTTGCGGGTCGAACGCAGTTCGATGCGCGCGAGGCGGTCCTTGAGGTCGGTTGCTTCGGCCGGTTTGCGCGTGCCGCCGGCGGGCACTTCGGCGGCGACCGCCTTGCCGGTGAGCGGCGAGACCATCGCGGTCAGGGCCGAGGGGGCGGGCGTGTCTTCCTCATCCTGGCGCGCGACGCGGATCGGCGACGGCGCGCCCGGGCCGCGGGCCTTGCCGAAGGCCACGAGCTGGCGCTCGCCCTCGATATACTGATCGGCCTTGGGCGCTTCGTAGCCGAACTCGACATCGTTGACCGCGCGCAGCTGCTGCTGGTTGGCGCGGGTCTCGAACTCGGTCTCGAGCGCGATCTTCTCCTGCTTGAGCGCGACGATCTGGCGCTCGGTCAGGCGAACCTGGCTTTTGACGGCGTTGACCCGGAAGGTCAGCACCAGGGTCAGCGCGACGCAGACCGTGAGGATCACGGCCCAGCCGATAGCGCGCGTACGGTCGCGGGTCAGGTTCATGCCGCTCTCCTCTCGCGCGCCGGAGCATCGGTTCGCATGGCGCTGCGCAGCGTCGCCGAGCGTGCACGCGGGTTGCGGTCGGTCTCGGCGTCGGAAGGGCGGAGCGCCTTGGCGACCTTGGCGAAGGTCGGCGCGGACTGGGCGACCGCCTGCGGCAGATGGCGCGAGCCACCCGCGACGGCACCGCTGGCATCGCGCAGGAACTGCTTGACGATGCGGTCCTCGAGGCTGTGGAAGCTGACCACGGCGAGCCTGCCGCCGCTTTTCAGCAGCGCCTCGGCGGCGAGCAACCCCTGCTCCAGCTCTTCGAGCTCGGCGTTCACGTGAATGCGGATCGCCTGGAAGCTGCGCGTCGCGGGATCCTTGGGCGCACCGGGGCGATGCCCTAGAGCCTTGCGAACCACATGCGCCAGCTCGCCGGTGGTCGAGAGCGGACGAGCAGCAACGATCGCGCGCGCAACGCGGCGCGACTGTCGCTCTTCACCATACTGGAACAGGACGTCGGCTATTTGCCCCTCGGGGGCAGTATTCAAGAAATCGGCGGCGCTCAGGCCTTCTTTCTCCATGCGCATGTCGAGCGGGCCATCGGCGGCGAAAGCGAATCCGCGCGCCGGCTGGTCCAGCTGCATTGAAGAAACGCCCACATCCATGGCAACGCCGTCGACCCGCGATATCCCCGCCTGGGTCAATTCATCCACCATTTCGGAAAAGCGGCGGGCATGCAGGACGAGCCGGGGCGGCACTTCCTGCGTCTCGGGCCAGAGAAGCCCTGCAGCGATCGCGTCGGGATCGCGGTCGAAAGCATGGACGGTCGCGCCGGCGTCGAGGAAACGGCGGGTATAGCCGCCGGCACCGAACGTGGCGTCGACGATGATCGTGCCCGGGGCCGGCTGCAGCGCAACAAGCACTTCGTCGAGCAGGACGGGAATATGCGGGACGCTGTTCGTCATGCGCCCTTCCCCTTGGCCTTGCCGGCCGCTTCGGCGGCGAGCTGGCGGCAGGCGGCCTGCGCACCTTCCCAGCCCCCGCCCATCTTGGCGAGCTCGGAAGGGCTGAAGATCACGAAGAACTGGCCAGCGCCCTGGAAATATAGCTGATCCTCGACCTGGGCGAGCTCGGCCAGGTAGTCGGGCAGGACGAAGCGGCCGCTGTCGTCGAAGGGCATCTGGGCAAAGCCGTTGAGCTGGACCCCGCGCAACTCGCGGTCGAAGTCCTGGCCGCGCTGCGCCGCAAGGCCTTCCTCGCGGTCGAGCTGGGCTTCGAAACCGTCCTGGCGCGAGAGGCCGAAGCCGATCAGGCAGGTCCAGCGATCGTGCTTGTCGAGGCAGAGGACGGATTTGTCGCCGCTGGAATCGCGCACCGTCTTGCGGAACTGCGGGGGCAGCACGAAGCGGCCCTTGTCGCGTAGAAGCGAAAAGCCCGTTCCGTTGTAACTGTATGGCTGCGACGCCATGTGCCCCAAAATCCCGCCAAGGAAGACCCCGTAACCGGCACGACTTCTCCGTGGCCGGCCGCGCATTTCGCGACCAACTCACCACGCCAAGACGACATGGCAGGATCATCCGTTCCGATGTGCATTTCCCTTACTGCCAGAGGGGCAGCGAGAAAAGGGCAAATCGGGGATTAGACGGGAAAAGACGGAATTTTTCGGTGAAATGAGGGTTCGAGGGTCAACCCAGGACTATAGTTCTACTTCTGTTCACCCGTAAATCTACTGAAACAAGGCGAATCCGGGCAGATCACGGCGCGTCCCGTGATTTCCCGGAGTCGGATCGGTAAGGAGTGCGGACGATCCCGTGCCATCCCGGCCGGGAGCGAAAGCGCAGCGCCTATTTCGCCGCGGCGGCAGCGCTGGGATCGGCGGCGGGGACGACGCCGATGTCGGCGAGCGGATCGGACGCCGTCTTGGCGCCGGTCGTGGCCGAAGCGTCGGCCGGAGCGCTGGCATCCTCGGCCAGCCGTGCGCGATCCATGATGATATTGGCCAGTCCGACGAGCAACAGCATCGCGGCCAGCCCGAACAGGCCGATCTGCAAGCGATGGACGGCTTGAGCCCGCAGAACGCGCGCCACCGAAGGGACGTTCTGCGAGGGCGTTGCGACCGGCTGCACCAGGTTAGTCTGGATATTCTGCGCCATTACGCCCTGTTTAGACGATCAGGCGAGCCAAGGGAAGACCGGAAGATTCTTCGACTCGAGCCAGTCACGATTGTAGAGCGAGGACAGGTAGCGGAAGCCCGTATCGGCCAGGATCGTCGCCACGCGCGCATCCTTTTTGCCCTGCGCTACCAATTGCTTGCCCAGCGCCACGGCACCGGCGACGTTGATTCCGGACGACAGCCCGAGGCAGAGCCCTTCCTCCGCTAGGAGCTTGCGAACCCATTCCAGGCCTTCCTCGTCCGAGACGCGGAACTGCGTGTCGATCGGCGCACCTTCGAGGTTCGCGGTGATGCGGCCCTGACCGATTCCCTCGGCGACCGAGCTGCCTTCCGCCTTGAGTTCGCCGTGGGCATAATAGTTGTAGAGCGCCGCACCGTGCGGATCGGTTAGTGCTATGGTGATCGCCTCGTCGAATTCCTTGAGGCCGAGGCCGACACCGGCGATCGTCCCGCCCGTTCCCGCGGCGCAGGTAAAGCCGTCGATGCGGCCGCCGAGCTGTTCCCAGATCTCGGGCGCGGTGCTTTCGATATGCGCCTTGCGGTTGGCGGTGTTGTCGAACTGGTTGGCCCAGATCGCGCCCTCGGTCTCTTCGGCGAGCCGGCGCGAAGTATGAACGAAGTGGCCGGCGTCGGAGAATTTGGTCGGCGGCACGAGCACGAGTTCCGCGCGCAGCGCCCGCAGCGTGTCCATCTTCTCCTTGGACTGGTTCTCGGGCATGACGATGACCGTCTTGTAGCCCAGCGCATTGGCGACCAGCGCCAGGCCGATCCCGGTATTTCCCGCTGTGCCCTCGACGATCGTGCCGCCGGGCTTCAGCGTTCCCCTGGCCTCGGCGTCGCGCACGATCCACAGCGCCGCGCGGTCCTTGACCGAGGCGCCGGGGTTGGCGAATTCGCACTTGCCCCAGATCTCGCAGCCGGCGGCCGCGCTCGGCCCCTTGAGAAGGACGAGCGGGGTCTTGCCGATGAGATCGAGCGTGCTGCGCTGAGGAACGGGTGCGGTCATGCCAGCGGATTAGGGCGCAGAGCGTCCGGGATCAATCGCCGATCAGTTCCGGCACCCGATCGATGCTCAGTCTTCCTGGGCGATGGTGACGCGCAGGCCGTCCAGCGCGTCGGTCACCGGCACCTGACACGACAGGCGCGAGTACTCGTTGCGGTGGTCCGAGCTGTCGAGCAGGTCGTTCTCGTCCTCGCTCATCGCCGGGATCTTGTCCATGAACGACGCGTCGATATGGACGTGGCAGGTGGCGCAGGAGCAGCAACCGCCGCACAGCGCCAGGAGTTCGTCGAAGCCGTTGTCGCGGATGACTTCCATCAGCGTCCGGCCCAGCGGTGCCTCGATGCCGCGCTCCGCACCGGCCTGATCGACGACAGTAATCTGCGGCATGACTCTCTTTCCCCTTTGATACACGCTATATCGGTGACTTCCGGGGGCTGCTAATCGCTGCCACCGGCTTTGGCAAGGTGCCTTGGGCCAAGCTGTTTTTTGGAGTGATGATGGGTTTGCAAGCAGGTGCGCTGCGCGAAGGATTGGACGCCATCGCCGCGCAGGAGCCCGCCATAGCCCGAGCCTTGGAACTCTGCGGTTATCCGGAGCCGCGCATCCGCGCGACCGGTTATGCGACACTGCTTCGCACAATTGTCGGCCAGCAGGTTAGCGTAGCGGCGGCCGCCTCGGTTTGGACCAAGCTCGAGGCGCTGCTGGGCGAGGACATGGCCGCCGACGCCCTACTCGCCGCAGATTTCGATTCGCTGCGCGCCTGCGGCCCTGTCGCGCCAGAAGCAGGGCTATGCCCGCTCGCTCTGCGAACTGGTGACCAGCGGCGCGCTGAATCTCGATTCGCTGCCCGCCGACGACGAGGAAGCGATCGCCGAGCTCGTGCAGATCAAGGGCATCGGCCGCTGGTCGGCCGAGGTCTATCTGCTGTTCGCCGAAGGCCGCGCCGACATCTGGCCGGCGGGCGACCTCGCGGTTCAGGCCGGCCTGCACAAGCTGCTCGGCCTCGAAGAGCGCCCGAGCGAGAAGCTGACCCGCGAACTGGCCGAGAAATGGCGCCCCCACCGCGGCGCGGCGGCGATCTTCACCTGGCATTGCTACAACAACCCGGCGCTGTAGAATGCGAGGAGGATGACCAAGTCGATCTTCATCACGGGCGGTGCCTCGGGCATCGGCCGGGCGGTGGCGCAGCTCTTCGCGGCCAAGGGCTGGCGCGTCGGGCTCGGCGACGTGAACGAGGCGGGCATGGCGGAAACGATCGCCCTGCTCCCGGCCGATGCGGGTTCGGCCCACCAATTCGACGTCCGCGATCCGGCCGCCTGGACCGAAGCGCTGAGCATGTTCGCGCCCGACGGACGGATCGACGTGCTGCTCAACAATGCCGGCATCGCCTCGGGCGGCCCGCTCGTCGAAGTCCCGCAGGACGAGATCGACCGCTTGGTCGACATCAATTTCAAGGGCGTGCTCAACGGCGCCCGCGCGGCCTATCCGTTCCTCAAGGCCGCGGCGCCCGGCTCGTGCCTGCTCAACACCGCCAGCGCCGCCGCGCTCTACGGCACGGCCGGCGTCGCGGTCTATTCGGCGACCAAGTTCGCCGTCCGCGCGCTGACCGAAGCGCTCGACAGCGAATGGGAAGCCGACGGCATCCGCGTCCGCTCCTTGATGCCGAGCTTCATCGACACGCCGTTGCTCGCCTCGCCGTCGCACGCCGGCAGCAACCGCACCAAGCGCGACGTGGTCGTGGCGGCGGGGCTGGAGTTCACGCCCGTCGAGCAAGCCGCCGAAGCCGCCTGGGCTGCGGTGCATGGGGCGCGGTTGCACACGCTGGTCGGCAAGACCGCCCGCAAGCTCGCCTTCGTCGCCAAGTGGGCGCCGGGCATCGCTCGTCAGCGCGGCAAGAAGTTCATGGCCCAGCGGTCAGAGTAAAGCGTCTATCGCTTTCGCCATCTTGACGTCGCGCTGGCTCAGTCCGCCGGCATCGTGCGTCGTCAGCGTGACGTGAACGCGGTTATAGACGTTCGACCATTCGGGGTGGTGGTCGGCCCTCTCGGCATAGAGCGCGACGCGCGCCATGAAGCCGAAGGCCTCGGAGAAGTCAGCGAACTTGAAATCATGCGTGATGGCAAGGCCGTCCTCGCGCAGCGTCCAGCCTGAAAGCTCGGCCAGCGCTGCGGAGCGCTCGTCGTCGGTAAGGCGGGGGATGGCCATTGGCGCTCTCCTTGGCAGCGCCTGACCATTCCCCTATCGCAGCCGCCGATGCAAGCCGCCGCCCTAACCGCGTGGGAACTGTTCTGCCGACGGGGCGACCGACTGCTGTTCGGCCCGCTCGACCTGTCGCTCGAACCCGGCGCGGCGCTGCACCTGACCGGCCCCAACGGCATCGGCAAGACCAGCCTGATCCGCATGCTCGCCGGTCTGCTGCGCCCCTTCGTCGCCTATGACATGGGCTCCAGCGCCATCGGCACGATCAGCTGGCAGGGCACCTTCGCCCTGCTCGACGAGCGCCCGGCGCTCGATCCGCACCTGCCGCTGGGCAAGGCGCTGGCCTTTTGGCAGGGGATCGATGGCGGCACCGCGCCGGTCGAGCGATTGGGCCTCGGCAACCTGCTCGACGTGCCCGTGCGCTACCTGTCGACCGGCCAGAAGAAGCGTGCGGCCCTCGCCCGCGTGATCGGCCAGGGCGCCGACCACTGGCTGCTCGACGAGCCGCTCAACGGCCTCGACAAGGATGGCGTGGCGCTCGTGGAAGAGCTCATCGCCGAACGGCGTGCGCAAGGCGGCGCGGTCGTCATCGCCTCGCACCAGCCCGTCGACCTGCCCGGCGCGCAGGCGATCGACCTGCGCGATCATCCGGCATGAGCGGCGCGCTGCTGTCCATCCTGCGCCGCGACCTCGCGCTGCTGCTCCTCGGCCGCCGCGGCGGGGCGGTGCTGCCTGTGCTGTTCTTCCTCGCCGTCGCCATGCTGTTCCCCTTCGCCGTCGGCCCCGACGCGCAACTGCTGGCGCGCACCGGCGGTGGGGTGATCTGGGTCGCGGCGCTACTCGCGGCGATCCTGCCGCTCGACCGGCTGATCGAACCCGACATCGAGCTGGGTTTCTTCGATCAATGGGCGCTGCGCGGCATTTCCGAGGAATGGATCGTCGCCATGCGCGTGCTGGCGCACTGGTTAAGCTTCGGCCCGCCGCTGATGCTGACGAGCCTCATTGCCGCCGGGCTGCTGGGCCTGGATGGCGCGACGCTGAAGACGGTGGAGATCGGCCTGCTGGTCGGCACGCCGGGGCTGGCGGCGCTGGGGGTGACGGTGGCGGCCATAACCGCCGGCCTGCGTGGCGGAGCCGCGCTGGGCGGGCTGCTGGTGATCCCGCTGGCCGTGCCGCTGCTGATCTTCGGCGCGGGCAGCCTGTCGACGGGCGGCGAAGGCGGGCTGGCGCTGACGGGGGCAGTGAGCCTGGTACTGCTGGCGATCGCGCCATTTGCTGCTGGAGCGGCGATCAGAGCCTCACGCAACTAACCATCCGTCGCCCCTGCGAAGGCAGGGATCCAGATGACGGTGCAAACTGGTGCCCTCCGTTTCAGGACGAGAGCTTATCTGGGCCCCTGCATGCGCAGGGGCGACGGGATAGGGGTTGGCGGGACCTAGATGTAAGGCGGCCTGTGCAGCCCCTTCGGGCTCAGCGTGAATATCTCGCAGCCCGTCTCGGTGATCCCGATCGAATGCTCGAACTGCGCCGACAGCGAGCGGTCGCGCGTCACTGCCGTCCAGCCGTCTTCGAGCAGCTTCACCGGCGGCTTGCCGAGGTTGATCATCGGCTCGATGGTGAAGAACATGCCGGGCCGCAGCTCAGGACCCGTGCCCGCGCGCGCGGCGTGGATCACTTCGGGCGCGTCGTGGAACAAACGGCCGAGGCCGTGGCCGCAGAACTCGCGCACCACGCCGTAGCGGTTGGCTTCGGCATAGCGCTGGATCGCGGCGCCGATGTCACCCAGCCGCTTGCCGGGCTTTGCTTCCGCGATGCCCAGCATCAGGCATTCGTGCGTCACATCGACCAGCCGCTTGGCCTTCAGCGAGACGTCGCCAACGAGGTACATCCGGCTCGAATCGCCGTGCCAACCGTCGAGCAGCGGGGTCACGTCGATGTTGACGATGTCGCCGTCCTTGAGCGTCTTGTCCGAGGGGATGCCGTGGCAGACGACATGATTGATCGAGACGCAGGAGCTGTGCGCATAGCCGCGATAGCCCAAGGTCGCGGGCACGGCGCCGCCGTCTAGCGTCATCTGGCGCACGACATCGTCGATCTCTTCGGTGCTGACGCCCGGCTGCACGATCGGCGCCAGGGCATCGAGGATCTCGGCGGCGAGCCGCCCGGCGCGGCGCATGCCTTCGAAGGCCTCCAGGCCGTGCAGCTTGATCGTGCCATCGCGAAGCCCGGTCTCGTCGTGGGCGACTGTCTGATATTCGGTCATGCCGCCCATCTAGCGACAATCGCCCGAAATTGCGAGAGCCAGAGCCTGCAGCCTATCGCTTCACGGCGAAGGCCCAGCGGAATTCGGGCTTCACCGCAGCGAGTACAGCATCGGTAATCGGCAACGTGACCTCGTAATCGCCCTCGACATAAGGGCCCGCCTCATAGGGGCCGACCAGAATTCCGATACGGTCGAAACTGCTCCGGTTCGACGAGCCGAGGATCACCGTCGAGGCGACCGGATCGATGCACTGGTCGAACTCGTCGGTGCTGCCCGCCTTCACCGGCTCCCCGCGCTTTTCGGCCCGCTGCTTGTTTAGCGCTGCACAGAAGTTCTGGCGGATCGCGCGCGACAGGGCTTCCTTCGAAGTAAACAGGTCGATCGGCTCGCGGCGCCGGTCGGCCTTGCGGTCCCAGACCAGCGAACTGAAACCATGGTTCGGATGCGCCCCGCCCGAATAGTCGCTGAGATCGGCCGAGAGGCTGAGCCAGCCCGGCAGGTCGGTGACGACCTTCCAGGCCGTCCAGTTGCCGAGCGGATTGTAGGGGAAGCCCTGTTTCTTGCTGTCCGCCTGCTGCTCCTTGGCGCTGACAATCAGATCAGCCTTCTGCTTGGCGAGATCGGCGTCGAGCTCTGCCTTGAGCTTGGGGATCGCCCCGACCGCCGCGGGATAGCCGTACTCGAACTCGTACAGTTCGGTCGATTGCTCCTCGTGCCGGGCGACACCGGGCGCCGCTGCACTTGGTTCCGCCGCTGCGGCAACCTTCGGCGCGGGCGTCCCTTCACTGGCCAGCGTGGCGGGCGTTTCCTGCGCCTGTTTCGAGCAGGCCGCGAGGACCAATGCCAGCAGCAGCGAAGATCGCGACATCGCCATCACACTTTCCTCTCGCGCTAGGCGCCCTCGTCCGGCTAGCCTGTCCGCAGAATGACCGACAAGCACGCATTGATCCAGCCCGATCGCGACCAGCAGGCCACGCCGATCCATCTCGTCGACAAGGCGGGGCTCAAGGCTTTCGTCAAGGAGCTCTCCGCCCCGCAGCGCGCCGCTTTGGCCGCGCAGAAGTTCGAAGGCGACGGATATTCCCATGCGATCCTGCCCGATGGGGACGGCTGGTCGGTCGTCGCCGGCGTAGCCGATCCGGCAAGACTGTCGCCGTGGTGCATGGCCAAGCTCGCCGAAGTCCTGCCCGCAGGCACCTATCGCCGTGCCGACGCGGATCCGGGTGCCGCGCTGCTCGGCTGGGTCACTGGCCAGTACCGCTTCGACCGCTACAAGAAGGACGGACCCAAGGAAGGCCCGCGCGTGCTGCTGACCAAGGAGGTCAAGGCGATTGAGCCCGCCCTCGCCGAAGCCGCCGCGACCGCGCTGGTCCGCGACATGGTCAACACGCCTGCCGAGGACATGGGCCCGGCAGACATCGAGTCCGCTGCTGAAGCGCTCGCCAAGGAGCACAAGGCCGATTTCCACGTCACCAAGGGCGACAGGCTCGAACGCGAATACCCGATGATCCACGCCGTCGGCCGCGCCGCCGAACGGTCGCGCAATCCGCGGCTGATCGAGATCGAATGGGGCGATCCCAAGCATCCGCGGATCGCCGTGGTCGGCAAGGGCGTCTGCTTCGACAGCGGCGGTCTCGACATCAAGCCCTCGTCGGGCATGCTGCTGATGAAGAAGGACATGGGCGGCGCGGCGCATGCGCTGGCGCTGGCCAAGCTGATCATGGAGCGCGGGCTCAAGGTGCGGCTGCACCTGCTGCTGCCCACGGTGGAGAACGCCGTCTCGGCCAATGCCTTCCGCCCCGGCGACGTGCTGCGCTCGCGCGCCGGCATCTCGGTCGAGATCGGCAATACCGACGCCGAAGGCCGGCTGATCCTCGGCGACGCGCTGACCCGCGCCGGCGAGGAAAAGCCCGAACTGATCCTCGACTTCGCCACCCTGACCGGCGCCGCGCGTTCGGCCGTCGGCCCGGACCTCCCCGCCCTCTTCACCCGCGAGGACGCGACCGCCGAGGCCTTGCTCAAGGCCGGCGAGGCGGTCGACGACCCCTGCTGGCGCCTGCCGCTGTGGAACGGCTACCGCGACTACCTGAAGTCCGACGTGGCCGACATCAACAACAACTCGGCCAACGCCTTCGCCGGCGCGAGCGTGGCGGCGCTGTTCCTCGACCGCTTCGTGCCCGAGGGCACCGACTGGGCCCACTTCGACACCTTCGCCTGGCGCCCGGCGAGCAAGCCCGGTCGGCCCAAAGGCGGCGATGCGCTGGGGCTCAGGGCGTCATGGCAGATGCTGCAGGAGCGGTACGGCTAGATTGCGGTCGTGCGATCGCGTGGGCTGGACGTGGGGAGTCCAAAAAGGCAGCTTTAGGGTGTCGTCTGATCGCTAGCTGCCCTGATTTTCCCTCCGGATCGTCTATCTGCTATCCAACGACCAACATCGACAACAACTAGCCACCAAACGGTACCTAGCAGCACGTCAAAAATGAACGAAAGCATGTGGGGTTTGTAAATGCCATAGAAGTAGGCGCCCGGCCCGTCATACATCGAAGGGCTCCGGATATAATCGGTCATGACGTCAGTAATAGTGGAAAATGGCCAATACCCGACATAAGATAGAAATCCCCAAATGAATGCATCTATCTTGCCATTTGTCCCGGCAACGAAAACCGCCAATGCATAAATTAAATAGGCTATTGGTATCGCACGTCTCACAGCGGTTTCAGCCCTGATGGTTGTCACAACGATATGCCGACAGGGCGGGACTGATGCAACGTCCGCTTGTGGGAAGGGGTTTGCGAACTGGCGATGGCAGAATTGTCGGCACAAGCCCCCGCCCTCTGATCACCGCTGCTTCTTGGCCGTGGTCGCGGTGAAATCCGGGTCCTTGTTCGCCACCCAGTCGACGAACTTGCGCACTTTGGGGTCGAGCAGGAGGCCTTCCACGTCCATCCCGTGCCGCTGCAGTTCGGAATTGGTGAAATTGGCGATCAGCGTCTGCTGGCAGATGGGGTGCATCGGCACGACATCGCGGCCGCCCCGGCTCTTGGGCACGGGGTGGTGCCAGACGATGGTCTTGCCCGTCGGCCGGCCGCAGAGCCAGCAGGGGACGACCGGCGCGGGAGCCTCGTCCTCCTCGCGGTCCAGGTCGCCATAGGGATCACGTTTGGAATGCTTGCGGGCCATGCGTCTGCCTGGATTGCCTGAACTTGCGCTGCGCCCTACCGCGCCGGCGCCGGCATGGCCACAAGCACCTCAGCTTTTTCCGCTTTCCCGGCGAGCGGTCATATCTCCACGCAGACCTTGCCGAAGTGCTGGCCCGACTGCAGGTGGCGGAAAGCATCGGCCAGGTTCTCCAGCTTGAATGCGCGGTCGAGCACCGGCCTGATGCCGCTCGCCTCGATCCCGCGGACCATGTCGATCTGGTCGCGCCGCGAGCCGACGGTCACCGCCTGCAGGTTGAGCCGCTTGGCCTGGACGATGGCGAAAGGCATCGTGTCGATCTGGAATCCGCCGACTGCGCCGATGATCGCCACATGCGCGCCCGTGCGCGCGGCGACGAAGGACTGGCCGATCGTGTTCGGCCCGCCGACCTCGATGACGTGATCGACACCGAGCCCACCGGTCAGCGCCAGCACGGCCGCGCCCCATTGCTCTTCCTCGCGGTAGTTGATCAGGTGATCGGCGCCGAGCGCCTTGAGCTTCGCCAGCTTCTCGGCGCTGCCCGATGTGGCGATCACCGTCGCTCCCGCCGCCTTGGCGAACTGCAGCGCGAACAGCGAGACGCCGCCGGTGCCTTCGATCAGCACGGTCGCGCCGGGCTTGACCTTGCCGTCGGTCACCACAGCGCGCCAGGCGGTAACGCCAGCGCAGGTCAACGAAGCGCTTTCGGCCGGAGTGAAACCCGCGGGCGCGCGGGTGAAATGGGTCGCGGGCCGCGTCGCTTCTTCGCAGGCGAAGCCGTCGGCCGGACCGCCGGGCGAGTTGTCGAGGTGGATCTTGTCGATATGCCCGTCGAGCCACTTCGGGTGGAAAGTGCTGACGACCTGGTCGCCCTGCTTGAACTCGGTCACGCCCTCGCCCACAGCGATCACCTCGCCCGCGCCGTCGGACAGCGGGATCAGCCCGTCCTTCACCGGAAAGAACCCGCCGACCACCAGCCCGTCGCGAAAGTTGAGGGAGGCCGCGAGCAAGCGCACCTTGATCTCGCCCGGCCCCGGCGCGGGCGCCTCGGCACTCTCGAGCCTCAGATTGTCGAGGCTCGCCGGCTGGTAGAGGCGCATGGCTCCGGTCATCGTCGTCATCCTTGCAGGTGCGCCATCAGCGGCACGAGTTTCTCTTGCGCTATGAGCGCGTTGTAGTGCTCGGCAATCGAAGCGATCCGTCCGTCGCGGATGCGCAGCACGAACACATAGGTCTGGGCATAGGGCTCGCCGTTCACCAGCACGCCGTCGGATCGCGCCTCGGCCACCGCGCAGTCGCCTTCGGCGGTGATCGCATCGATCGTGAAGCGCAGCGGCTCGCGCATGACGCTGCCCAGCCAGCGCACCGCAGCCTGATAGGTCCGCTTGTCGATCGGCCCCTGCGTGGTCAGCCAGGCGGTCATGTCCTCGGTCAGCAAGTCGTCGGGCAGTTCGCCGGCGGTCACAGCGGCAAAATAGGCGTGCACCAGACGATCGGCTTCGCGCATTGTCACCTCTCCTGCTTGTCCGCCGGCTAATAGCAATCGGGTACAGGCCCGACTTGACCGATTCGGTCGCACAGCGCAGCGCTGTTTCTCATGCCGACCCGCCGAATCGCCCTCAACCTTGCGTCAATGCCATGAGCGATATAAGCGCGCCGGTCTTCGACTTCGCGGGAAACCAGCATTTGACAGCATTCGACGGCCATACGAGACCCGAGCTGCCCCAGGGCATGCTCTCGCTCACCGGTCCCGGCGCGACCGCCGAGGCAGGGCATCTGCCCGTGCGCGGCGATCTCGCGCATATCAAGCTCGCCGGCCGATACTTCGTACCCCATTACGCGGTGCCCATGCCGCATACCGTCGCCGCCAAGGGCGCGAGCCTGCGCCGCGCGGGCAAGCCTGACGCCGAACAGATCTGCATGCTGCCCGCCGGCGGCACTTTCGACGTGCTCGACATCGCCGGCGGCTGGGCCTGGGGCCAGTTCGGCGACGATGGCCATGTCGGCTATGTCGTGCTCACCGAACTCGAGGGTGCTGCGTGATGACCGCAAGCGTATTCATCGACGGTGCCGTCGGCACCACGGGCCTCGAGATCGCCGACCGGCTGTCGGGCCGGGATGAGTTCACGCTGATCACCCTGCCCGAGGATCGCCGCAAGGACGACGCGGCGCGGGCCGAGGCGCTGAACGCCGCCGACTTCGTCATCCTCTGCCTGCCCGACGATGCCGCCAAGGCTGCCGTCGCGATGATCGACAACCCGCGCACCCGCGTGATCGACGCCTCCTCGGCGCACCGCGTCGCCGATGGCTGGACCTACGGCTTTCCCGAAGTGGTCGGCCGCGAGACGGTCGCCGCGGCGATGCGCGTCAGCAATCCGGGCTGCTACCCCACGGGCTTCATCGCGCTGGTCGCGCCGCTGGTGAAAGCCGGGCTGCTGCCCGCGAGCTGGCCTTACACGGTCACCGCCGTCTCGGGCTATTCGGGCGGCGGCAAGGCGCTGATCGCTCGGTTCGAGGACGATACGGACATAGCCTTCCGCGACTATGGCCTGAGCCTGGGCCACAAGCACGTGCCCGAGATGACCAAGCTCGCCGGCCTGGTCCACGCGCCAGTCTTCGCGCCCGCGGTGATCCCCGCGCATCGCGGCATGGTGGTCGAGGTTCCCCTCCCGCTTGCCGCGATTCCGGGTGCCGCGGCGCCCGCAGCCCTGCTCGCCTGCCTGAAGCAGGCCTATGCCGGCAGCGAGGTCGTCACCGTGCACGAAGGCACGCCCGACGAACTGCTGCTAAGGCGCTCGACCGCGCCGAGCGACCGGCTCGATCTCCACGTCTTCGGTGCGAAAGACGGCAGCCAGGCGCGGCTCGTTGCCGTGCTTGATAACCTCGGCAAGGGCGCTAGCGGCGCTGCGGTGCAGAACCTCAACCTTATGGCGAGCCTGCCCGAAACCGCAGGCCTGGCGCTCTGATTTTCAAGTATCGCCTAAATTTTAATCAGCGATGCCTGAAATTTAATCACACCAAATGCGGTCTAGTCACCTAAAAATGTCGCACTGCGGCATTATCGGATAGGATTCGTGCGATTCCACTCTTCCCCGCACCCGCAGCATTGCCTAAACCGCATACCAAGCCTCTGGCACGATTCTTGATAGAACGTAAACGAGGCACGGGACATCCGGGCCAGATCTAACGGGGCCGGTTCAAGGCGCGGGGGTTTCTGCAGCGTGAAGAAAATCGAAGCGATCATAAAGCCGTTCAAGCTCGACGAAGTGAAGGAGGCCCTTCACGAAGTCGGGGTGTCCGGCATTACGGTCACCGAAGCCAAGGGCTTCGGCCGGCAGAAGGGCCATACCGAACTGTACCGCGGCGCCGAATATGTCGTCGACTTCCTGCCCAAGGTTAAGCTCGAGGTCGTCGTGCCCGACAGCTTGGCCGACCGCGTGGTCGAGGCGATCGCTTCGGCAGCGCAGACCGGCCGCATCGGCGACGGCAAGATCTTCGTCATCCCGATCGAAAGCGCAGTTCGCATCCGCACCGGGGAGCGGAACGAAGACGCAATCTGATTGCCCATTTCCGGCGGTTCGGGCGAGCCGCTTTACCAGTATTGAAAATCCAACCAGCCCCGGCCCGCGCCGGGGCGTCGAGAAAGGCGAAAAATGGCTAAGGCAAGCGACATCATCAAGCGGATCAAGGAAGAGGAGATCGAGTGGGTCGATCTGCGTTTCACCGATCCCAAGGGTAAGTGGCAGCACCTGACCATGGTCGCCGCGCTGCTCGGTGAAGACGAGCTCGAAGACGGCCTGATGTTCGACGGTTCGTCGATCGACGGCTGGAAGGCGATCAACGAGTCGGACATGATCCTCAAGCCCGACCTCGACGCCGTCTACATCGATCCGTTCTCGGCCACGCCGATGATGATCCTGGTCTGCGACATCGTCGAGCCTTCGTCGGGCGAGCTCTATGCCCGCGACCCGCGTTCGACCGCCAAGCGCGCCGAAGCCTTCGTCAAGTCGAGCGGCGTGGGCGACACCGTCTATGTCGGCCCCGAAGCCGAATTCTTTGTCTTCGACGACGTCCGCTTCTATGACGGCTACGACGGCAACGGCTTCAAGATCGACGACATCGAGCTGCCGACCAACTCGAACCGCGAATACGACGGCGGCAACCTCGCCCACCGTCCGCGCGCCAAGGGCGGCTACTTCCCCGTCGCGCCGGTCGACAGCCTGGTCGATGTCCGCGCCGAGATGGTCTCGACGATGATCGAGATGGGCCTGCCCTGCGACAAGCACCACCACGAAGTCGCCAGCGCCCAGCACGAACTCGGCCTGACCTTCGGCAAGCTCGTCGAAACCGCCGACCGCATGCAGGTCTACAAGTACGTCGTCCACCAGGTCGCCCAGGCCTATGGCAAGACGGCAACGTTCATGCCGAAGCCGATCATGAAGGACAACGGCTCGGGCATGCACACGCACATCTCGATCTGGGATGGCGGCAAGCCGCTGTTCGCCGGTAACGGCTATGCCGGTCTGTCGGACATGTGCCTCTACTTCATCGGCGGCGTCATCAAGCACGCCAAGGCGCTGAACGCCTTCACCAACCCGACGACCAATAGCTACAAGCGTCTGGTCCCGGGCTACGAAGCGCCGGTGCTGCTGGCCTATTCGGCCCGCAACCGTTCGGCCTCGTGCCGTATTCCCTACGGCTCGGGCGCCAAGGCGAAGCGCGTCGAATTCCGCTTCCCCGACGCGATGGCCAACCCCTACCTCTGCTACGCCGCGCTGCTTATGGCCGGCCTGGACGGGATTAAGAACAAGATCCACCCGGGCGAAGCCATGGACAAGAACCTCTACGATCTGCCGCCGGCCGAACTCGCCGAAGTGCCGACCGTCTGCGGTTCGCTGCGCGAAGCGCTGGAATCGCTCGAAGCCGACTACGACTTCCTGATCCAGGGCGGCGTGTTCACCAAGGACCAGATCGAAGCCTATATCGAGCTCAAGTGGCCCGAAGTGATGCGCTGGGAAACCACGCCGTCGCCGGTCGAGTTCGACATGTACTACAGCTGGTAAGCCAGCTTCAGTTCTAACAGCGGGAGGGGCGTCCGGAGCGATCCGGGCGCCCTTTTTGTTTGGCCGCTGGGAGACGCCACGATAGGCTTGGCCAAAATGGGAGAGCGCCGATGGATCTGACCCAATGGACCTAGCGATGCATGCGACCAAGCTGGTGGTCGCCGATGTCGAGGCGGCCGAGCGGTTCTATCTGGCGTTGGGACTCAAGCTCGCCAGCCGCAATCTCGGCGGCGAGGATGAGGTGCGGCAGCAGCAGTCGTGGCTGTCGGTGACGGGCGACATGACCTCGCACATCCTGATCCTCAGCCGCTTCCTCGAAAAGCCTGCGCCGTCGCGGCCAAACTATCCCGGCGAGGTCTGGCTCTGCTTCCAGGTGCCCGACGTCGAAGCCACCGTCGCGGCCGCACTGGCGGCGGGCGGCGCGCTGTTCCGCGCCGGCGAGGACCGCCCGGAACACGGCGTGCGCGCGGCGGTGATCAGCGACAGCGAAGGGCACCATATCGAGCTCGTCGGCCCGATGCGCGGGAACTAGGTTCCGATCAAAAAGGCCCGCCTCGTCATCCGCCGCGGGGCCTGCCTTCCCAATCGCGATTACTGCTCGAACTTGTAGCGCGGACACGGTCGCCAAAACTGTCGCGAAAAAGTTTGTCGGCGGGGCCGCTAACCGCCGTTGCGGCGGACCTGACGGGCCTTGCGTTCGTGCTTGATGGCCGCCTCGCGGAGTCGCCGTGCCAGGTCGGCGTCGGGACTCGCATCCGCTTTCAACCGCGCTATGCGGGCGAGCTGCTCGTAATATATGGCATCGCGGGGCACTTCCACGAAACTGTCATATCACGCGGTCCGAGGCTGAGTCCGCCGCGGGATTGCGCAAGACGGCGCTTTTCCACGTCCCATTTCGGGATTCCCTCGGTTCATTCGTCGAGAAGGGTATTCGGAACCTGCGCCAAGCCCTGGCCGGAGCTGAGGTCAGACGAGCCGGTACTGGTCCTGGCCGCCGGGTACGCCGTCCTTGCAGCTGCCTTCGAGCGCAGGCGCTTCCTCGCGGCGGGTATTGGCCGCGCCGCTGATCAGGCGATCGTGCTCCTCGGCCGAGATCCGTTCCCAGCCGTTCCGGCCGAGGCGTTCCATCGGACGGTAGCGCACCTTGTACTGCATCCGCGCCGAACCCTCGACCCAGTAGCCGAGATAGACGTAGGGCAGTTCCATCTCTCGCGCGCGGCGGATGTGATCGAGGATGATGTAGTTGCCGAGGCCCGTGCGCGTCGTGTGCTCGGGCTCGTAAAACGAGTAGATCATCGACAGCCCGTCGCCCTGCTTGTCGGTCAGGCAGGCGCCGACCAGACGGCCCGGCGTGACGCCGTCGGCCGAAGGCTCACGATATTCGATGACATAGGAGGTGACCGGCGTGTGCTCGACCATGTCGGCATAGTCGACCTCGTCCATCGTCGCCATGCCGCCGCCCGGGTGACGCACGCCGAGGTAGCGCTGCAGCAGTTCGAACTGCTCGGACGTCGACCAGGGCCGGCACAGCGTGGCGACGAGATCGCTGTTGCGTTTCAGGTTGCGCTTCTGCGTCGAGGAAGCGGTGAAATCGTCGGCCACGACGCGGACCGAGACGCAGGCCTGGCAATCGAGACAGGAGGGGCGATAGGCCACCGTCTGGCTGCGGCGGAAGCCAATCCGGCCCAGCGCGTCGTTCAGCGCATCGGAATGCGCGCCCTTGAGTTCGGTGAACACCTTCCGCTCGCTGCGGCCCGGGAGATAGGGGCACGGCGCGGGGCTGGTGACAAAGAACCGGGGAAAGCGAACGGGTGCCGTCACGGGCGGATCAGATCCTCTCCAGGCACACCAAGCGGTGCCTGCCACTGAACTATGCATGGGCTATCGGCCAGTTCAAAGTCTTTTAACCAAGTTTTTGCGGTTAACGGTCCAATATTTTGCACAGCCGTCTCGGCTTGGCGCAGCTCGCGCTCAAGTGTTAACGAACCGCCGGATGCGCGCCCGCCGCAGCATCCGGTCCTCCAGCGAATAGTAAAGGTAGATGGTTTTGCCATCGTCGAGGCACGAGGCGGCGAAAGCGATGTCGGTGCCCGCGCGCTCTTGGGGCGGCGGGGGCACGAGCATCGGCTCGACACAGCGGTCGACTACGCGCGTATAGTTCTCGTCGAAAGCGATCCAGCCGATCCGCCAGCGCGCGTCGGCGGTCGCGCCGTTGTAGAACATTACCGGCGGCTGGCCCTTGCGCGCGACGATCGGCCCGGTCGAGAGATGCCAGTTGTCCCAGCGGTCCTCGCGGACGGTGAAGGGGTCGGCGATCGCCTGCCACGGTCCCTCGGGCGCGTCGCTGAGCGCCAGGCCGATGCGCGAGGCATTGTCCTTGGCATATTCGTAGAACAGCCGGTAGCGCCCGTCGGCAGCCTGCGCGACAGTCGCCTCCTTGATGTTGCCCTCACCCTCGGGTGCCTTGAGCAGGACCTTCTGTGTCTTCAGGCTACCGAGATCGGCCCCTTTGGCAACCAGCAGCGAGCCCTGCCCGTGCTTGGCGTCCACGCCGGTGAAGAACACGAGCAGCCCGCCGCTGTCCGCCACGACCACGGTCGGATCCTCGACGCCGCCGGCATCGACCTCTTCGGGGCCGGGCAGGATCGCGGGCTTGTCGAGCATGGTGAAGGACAGCCCGTCCTTCGAGGTTCCGGCATAGATCACGCCGGTCGGATCGCCGGCTTGCAGCGGATTGTTCAACACCCGCACCAACAGGTGCTTCACGCCGCTGTCTTCCCAGACATAAGGGCTCATCAGGTCATGCCCGGCGAGCAGCCCGCCGTCTCGGGCGATATCGAGGGTGACGGTTTCGTTTTCCTCGACGACGTAGTCGACCTGCAAGGCTTTCATGCTCCCAGGGCCACGGTAAGCGACAGGGCGCCGTCGATAACCACGGTAGTCCCGGTGATGTAGTCGGCGCCCGGCGAGAGCAGGTAGCAGACCAGATCGGCGACTTCCTCGGGCCTGCCGGCGCGGCCCCAGGGTATCGCCGCCGCCTTGCGCTCCAGCTCGGCCGGATCGTCGATCGCGGACTGGTTCATCGGTGTCAGGATCATCCCCGGCGCCACCGCGTTGACCGCGATCCGGCGCGGCGCCAGCTCGAGCGCCAGCGTCGTCGTGAGCTGGGCGAGCCCGCCCTTGGCGCTGTCGTACTCGGTGCCGCCGGGCCGCGGCGCGCGCTCGTGGATCGACGATATGTTGACGATCCGCCCGCCCCCGTCGTGTCCCACGAGCCCGCGCACGAACCGACGACAGGTGAGGAACGGGCCGTAGAGGTCGGCGCGCAACACGCGGTCGAACTGCGCGAGACTCATGTCTTCGACCGGCGTATTGCTCATGTTTAGCCCGGCCGAATTGACCAGCAGTCGAACCGGGCCGAACTCGGCTTCGGCGGCGGTGAACAGCGCTTCCACCTGGTCCTCCGCGCCGACGTCGGTGTGGCGAGCAAAGGCCTTGCCGCCAGCCAACGCGATCTCCGCCACGACGGCCTGAGCAGCATCGCGATCAGCGAAGTATGTCAGCGCGACGCGCGCACCGGCCTTGCCGAGCGCCAGCGCGCAGGCCTTGCCTATGCCCGATTCACCGCCGGTGACCACGGCGCATTGTTGCGCGAAATCCATGCGCGGCAAACGCTTGCCCGCGTTCGCAGGTTGCATGAACATTCGGTCATGCGGCGCGTCACGCCGGTCAGCGCGACTCCATCATGCTGACTTCGAAGCCCTCGGCCCGCAGCGCCGTGATCAGTGCGTCGAGCTGCACGGCATCGCGCGCCTCGCATTCGATCTCGGTCGCCAGGCCCTTGGCGGGCAGGCTGGTGAAGACCCGCTGGTGGACGATCTCGATGATGTTGACGTTGTGGTCGTAGAACACCTTCGAAACGCGGAACAGCGAGCCCGGCCGGTCAGCCAGCACCAGCCGCAGCCGCGCCGCGCGGCCCGAACGCGCGAGGTCGCGCAGCAGGACGTTGGCAAGCAGGCGCGTGTCGATATTGCCGCCCGACAGGACGATGCCGACCTTGCCCCCGGCGAACAGCTCGGGGTTGGCGATCACCGCGGCGAGGCCGGCGGCGCCGGCGCCCTCAACCACGGTCTTCTCGATCTGCAGCAGCAGCGCCAGCGCACGCTCGATCTGGTGCTCGTTCACCAGCACGAAATCGTCGAGCAGGTCGCCCAGCACCTGGCTGGTAAACTTGCCCGGCTCGAACACGGCGATGCCCTCGGCCAGAGTATCGCCGCCGATCGGGCAGTCGGCCTGCTTCAGCAGGTTATACATCGAGGGGTATAGCTCGGCCTCGACGCCGATCAGCTTGATGTCGGGCCGCAACGCGCGCGCGATCGTGCCCATGCCCGATGCCAGCCCGCCGCCGCCGACGGGGATCGCCAGGACTTCGAGATCGGGCACGTCCTCGAGCATCTCGAGCGCGACCGTGCCCTGCCCCGCGGCGACCTGCGGATCGTCGAACGGGTGGACGAAAGTCAGGCCGAGCTCGGTCTCGAGCTTACGCGCATGGGCCGATGCCTCGTCGAAGCTTTCGCCCTCGAGCACGACCTTGCCGCCCACCGCCTCGGTCTGCATGACTTTCACCACCGGCGTGGTCTTGGGCATGACGATCGTCACCGGGATGCCGAGCCGCGTGCCGTGGTACGACAGGCCCTGCGAATGGTTGCCGGCCGAAGCCGCGATCACGCCTTTCGCGCGCTGCTCGTCGCTGAGCTGGAGCATGGCGTTCAGCGCACCGCGTTCCTTGTAGGCGGCGGTGAACTGGTGGTTCTCGAACTTGAGATAGATCTCGGCGCCGGTGATCGCGCTCAAGGTCTGGCTGTGGAAGGTCGGCGTCCGCACCACCGCGCCCGCAATTCGCCGCGCCGCCGCAACGACGTCGTCGGCGGTGAGCAGAGCGGAGGCACCTGCAGCGGGCTTGAGAGCGGCTTCGTTCATCCTGCGCCGCTACCGGAAACGGCGGGAAATGGGAAGCGGGCTCTCCGACGGGTAGGCAATCGCGCAAAAGCCGCTAGACAGCTTCCATGAGCGAGAAACGTAACGTCTCCTTCCTCGGCCTCGGCGTAATGGGCGGCCAGATCGCTCGGCATATCGGCCAGGCCGGCCACGCCCTCACCGTCTACAATCGCTCGCCGGGCAGGCTCGACAAGTGGCAGGCAGCCAACCCGGGCCTTGCCGTCCGCGCCGTGACCAGCCCCGCCGAAGCCGCGGAGGGCGCCGATATGGTGATCACCTGCGTCGGCAACGACGACGATCTCGCCGATGTCGTGCTCGGGCCGCGGGGCGTGTTCTCAACCTTGGGCCGCGGCGGCATCTTCGTCGATCACACCACGGTCTCGGCGCGCATCGCCCGCCAGATAGCGGTCGAGGCGCGAGACCTTCAGGTCCGGTGTGTCGACGCGCCGATGACCGGCTCGCAGATCGGCGCCGAGAAAGGCACGCTGACTCTGATGTGCGGCGGCCGGCCCGATGCGATCGAGGCGGCACGGCCGGTGATGGAAGCCTACTCGGCGCGCATCGTCCATGTCGGCAAGGCCGGCGCCGGGCAGACAACCAAGATGGCCAACCAGATCTGCATCGCCGGCATCGTCAGCTCGCTGGCCGAGGCCGTGCGCTTCGCCCAGGCCTCGCACCTCGACATGGGCAAGGTCTACGAAGCGATCTCGGGCGGCGCCGCGCAATCGTGGCAAATGGACAACCGCTGGGACACGATGAGCCGCGACGAATTCGACTTCGGCCTGGCGATCGACTGGATGCGCAAGGACCTCGGGCTGGTGATGGAGGAAGGCCGCGGCCTGGGCGTCTCGCTGCCCGTCACCGCACTGGTCGACCAGTTCTTCGCTGACGTCCAGGCGCTCGGCGGCGGCCGCGAGGATACCAGCGCGCTGATCAGAAGATTGCCGAGGAAAGGCAAGAAGTGAGATTTTTCGCAGCGGCGTCGTTCCTTTCCCTAGCTCTCGCCACCCTCGCCCCCCCTTCCCGCTCTGGCGGATGTGCTGATCGACAACGTCAACGGCATGTCGCTCGACCGCGACGGCAAGGTCGAGCACTTCACCGGCCTGCTGGTGGGCAACGACGGGCGGATCGAGCAGGTGTTCCAGCGCTCGGACAAACGCCCCGGCAAGGTCGACTTCAAGGTCGACGGCAAGGGCCGCGTGGTCATCCCCGGGCTGATCGATTCGCACGTCCAGCTGATGCCCTTCGGCCTTTCGCTGCTGACCGAGGTCAAGCCGAACGCCCAGCCGCGCCCCGAGGACCGCGACCAGGCGCTCGCCAAGGCGCAGCAGGCGCTGCTCGCGCTCGGGATCACCGCGGTCGCCGACATGGGCACGACGATCGAGGACTGGCAGACCTACCGCCGCGCCGGCGATCTCGGCACGCTCAACCTGCGCATCATGGCCTATGCCGAGGGCGTCGATGCGATGATCCTGATCGGCGGGCCGGGACAGACGCCGTGGCTCTACGATGACCGGCTGCGCCTCAACGGGGTCAGGCTGACGCTCGACGGACCGCTGCTCTCGCGCGGTGCCGCGCTGAAGGTGCCTTACGCCGATGCGCCTACCAGCAAGGTGACGCTGCGGCTGAACGACACGCAGCTGCGAAACCTGATGAGCCGCGCGGCGATGGACCATTTCCAGGTCGCGATCGATGCCAGCGGCGACAGGGCCAGCAATACGGTGCTCGGCGCGCTCGACGAGATGGCCGACACGTACAAGGGTGACCGCCGCTGGCGGATCGAGCAGGCCGAGGCGTTCGATCCCGCAGACCTGCCGCGCTTGAAGGACAGGGGCGTGATCGCCTCGATGCAGCCGCAGCAGGCGATGCTGGGGAGCGCCGTGGCCGATGCCCGGCTTGGTCCGGCACGAGTGGCCAGCGCCTATGCGTGGAAATCGCTGGCGGGTGCCGGCGCGTCGCTGGCCTTCGGCTCCGGCGCGGGCACGCCCGGCGCCACCGTGGAGCCCTTTCCCACCATCGGCTACGCGATCACGCGCCAGTCGGCCGATGGCCAGCCCTTTGGCGGTTGGCAGGCGCAGGAGCGGCTGACGCGCGAAGCGGCACTCGCCGCCTACACCGCGGGTGCAGCCTATGCCGGCTTTGCCGAGGGGCACTTCGGCCGGCTCACCAAGGGCGAGCGCGCCGACTTCCTGCTGATCGACAGCGACCCGCTGTTGGCGACGCCCGCCGAGCTGCGCGCCATGCGCGTGCTGCAGACCTGGGTCGGCGGCAAGCTGGTCTATCAGGCGAAGGAACGCGCCACGGCGGAGTCCACGAACGAAGGGCGCTAGGGAACGATCGGCGCGTTGGCGTCGACCACTTCGAGCGCCGTTGCCTCCGCCGCTTCCTTCGCCGCCTTGCGCTCGCCCAGCCGCATGACCAGCAGCGAGCCTTCGAACAGGAACAGCATCGGGATCAGCAGCATCAGCTGCGAAACCACGTCGGGAGGAGTGATCACCGCCGCGACGATCGTGATCGCGACGATGACATAGCGCCGCGCGCCCGCGAGCTGCTGGCGCGTGACGATTCCCGCGCGGTTGAGCAGCAGCAGCAGCACCGGCAGCAGGAAGCTGATGCCGAAGGCGAGAATGAACTGCATGACCAGCGCGAGATAGTCGCCCGTGCCCGGCAGCGCTTCCAGCTTCAGGCCGCCGCGCACACCCTCGAAGCCGAGGAACCATTTGAACGCGGTCGGCATCACCACGAAATAGGCCAGCGCCGCGCCACTGGTGAACAGCACCGGCGTAGCGATCAGGAACGGCAGGAAGGCCTTCTTTTCCTTGGCGTACAGCCCCGGCGCGATGAAGGCCCAGAGCTGGTTCGCGATATAGGGGAAGCTGATGAAGAAGGCGGCGAACAGCGCGACCTTCAGCTCGACGAAGAAGGCTTCGTAGAGCTTGGTATAGACCAGACGGCCCTGCCCCGGCGGGAAAGCCGCGGTCAGCGGCCGCACGAGGAAGCCGAAGATGTCGTTGGCGAAATAGAGGCAGACGACGAAAGCCGCGCCCAGTGCCAGGATACAGCGCAGCAGCCGCGTACGCAGCTCGAGCAGATGGTCGAGTAGCGGCGCCTGACTCTCGTCGATATCCCTGATCTTCAACACCATGACACGGCTCTCACGGTGGCGGCAGCGGAAGCTGCGGGTCCGCCTGCTCCTGCTTCTTGGGTTCGGCCGGCGGGTCGAATGGATCGTGGACGGCCGCGTCGTGGACCGGAGCGGGCGATGGCAGCGCGGGATCGGCCGCCATTTCCGGCATCTCAGGATGGGCCTGCATGATCGCCTCGTTCTGCTTGCGCCACTTCTCTTCCATTTCCGCAAGCTCCGCCTCGCGGATCATCGTTTCGATCCCCGAGCGGAAGTGGCCCGACACGCGCCGCACCTTGGCGATCCACTGCCCCGCCACGCGCAAGGCGCGCGGCAGGTCCTTGGGACCGATCACGACGATCGCGACGACCGCAATCAGCAGAAACTCGTCCGCGCCGATATCAAACATGGCAGGCGCTTACCGGGCTGTCAGCGCACGGTCTGGCTGGTATCGACCACCGTCTCGCCGTTGAGCGTCGCCTGCGGAGGGGGAGCCGGCTGGGCGGGCGCCTGCGTGACGACTTGCGGCGCGATCTGCGCGGGCGGAGGCGTGGCCGGCTTGTTCTCCTCGTCGGCCATACCCTGCTTGAAGCTTTTGATGCCTTTGCCGAAATCGCCCATCATTTCCGAAATCCGGCCGCGGCCGAACAGCACCAGCACCACCAGCGCCACGATCAGCAGGTGGGGAAGCGACAGACCCATCATCGACTTAACTCCTGAACAAGCGGGGGGCGCTCGCGATTCTCGCGCCGGCCACTCAAGAGGCCTATCTAGGCGCTTTCCTCGTCACTTGCCAGCCCGGGAGCGGATTCGCTTTCCAAATCCGTTTCTTCGGCCGATTCCGTTTCTTCGCCCTCCTGCGAGAAATCCATCTGGGCCATGGCGGCATCGACGGGATCAAGCAATCCCGCCGCGCGCAGTTCATCGATGCCGGGCAGATCGCGCCGCGATTCGAGGCCGAAATGGGTCAGGAAAGCTGGCGTCGTCGCATAGATCACCGGCCGCCCCGGCACTTCGCGCCGCCCGGCAATGCGCACCCAGCCGGATTCGAGCAGCACGTCGAGCGTTCCCTTGGCGGTCTGCACGCCGCGGATCGCTTCGATCTCGGCGCGGCTGACCGGCTCATGATAGGCGACGATCGCCAGGACCTCGGTGGCGGCGCGCGACAGGCGGCGCACTTCCTCCTTCTCGCGGCGCAGCAGGTGCGCGAGATCGGGCGCGGTCTGGAACAGCCAGCGCCCGCCGCGTTCGACCAGGTTCACGCCGCGCCCCTCGTAATGCCCGGCGAGTTCGGCGAGCGCCTCGCGCACCGAGGCGCCGCCGAGATGGGTCGAGATCGCATCGGCAGTCATCGGCTCGCTCGCCGCGAACAGCGTCGCTTCCACCGCGCGGACGAGGTCGTCCATCTCGGTGGAGTCGTCGGTCATCAGTGCTGCGGCCGCCGCAGCCGCAGCGGGCCGAAGGTATGATCCTGCGACAACTCGGCCTTGCCCAGCCGCGCGAGTTCGAGCGCCGCGACGAAGCTCGAAGCGAGTGCCGAACGCGCCAGCCGGGGTTCGGCATGGACGGGCAGGAAATCGCGCAGTTCCATCCAGTCGAGCGTCACGCCGAGCATCGACGACACCCGCGCCAACGCGGAGTCGAGCGTCATCACCATGCGGTCGCGGACCATGTGGACCACCGGCGCGGTGCGCGCCTTGACCTGACCATAGGCCTGGATCAGGTCGAACCATTCGCACTGCCAGGCGTTCTTGCGGTCGACGCGCAGGCCTTCGGGCGCGCCGCGCTGGAACACGTCGCGGCCCAGCCGGTCGCGCGCCATCAGCCGCGCCGCCGCCTCGCGCATCGCGCCGAGCCGCTGGAGGCGCAGTTGCAGGCGCAGCGCCAGTTCCTCGGGACTCGGATCCTCCTGCTCCTCGCGCGGCAGCAGCAGCGCCGACTTGAGGTAGGCGAGCCAGGCCGCCATGACGAGGTAGTCGGCCGCCAGCTCCAGCCGCAGTTCCTCGGCGCGTTCGATATAGAGCAGGTACTGGTCGACGAGACCGAGGATCGATATCCGCCGCAGGTCGACCTTCTGCCGCCGCGCGAGATCGAGCAGCAGGTCGAGCGGCCCTTCCCAGCCATCGAGCTCGAGATAGAGCGCGCTGTCCTCGCTGGGTGCGGTGGCAACGCCGTCCCAATCGTCATCCTTGCTGAACAGGACGGGCTGGAGGTCGGCCTCACTCATGCGGCCAACGCCAGCAGGGCGTCGCGCTTGGCGAGCAATTCACCCTGCGCGGCCAGGTCGGCCTTGGCCGGATCGGTCGCGGCGAGCGCGCGATCGAAGCGCGCCGCGGCCTCGCCCGACAGCACCGGGAGCGCCTCGGCGATGCCCACCATGTCGTCCATCTTGGCCCAGCAGTTGAGCGCAATGTCGCAGCCCGCAGCGATCGCATGCGCGGCGCGGACGGGAACGCTGTCGGACAGCGCCTCCATGTCGAGATCGTCGGTCAGCAACAGACCGGAGAAGCCGATGCGCTTGCGGACGATCTCTTCGATCACGAAGCGCGATTGCGTCGCCGGATTGTCGGCGTCCCAGGCAGTGAAGCGGACATGCGCGCTCATCGCGATCGGCGCCTTGGCAAGCGTGCGGAACGGCGCGATGTCGGTTTCCAGCTCGGCGTCGCTGGCGGTGACCGTCGGCAGTTCCTTGTGACTGTCCGCCCCAGCGCGGCCGTGGCCGGGCATGTGCTTGATCACGCCCGCGACGCCCGCCGCCGCCAGCCCATCGAGCACCGCGCGGCCCAGCGCCGCGACGCGCAATGGCTCGCTACCGAAAGCGCGGTCGCCGATCACGTCGTGCGCGCCGGGCTGGCGGACGTCGATCACCGGATGACAGTCGACCGAGATGCCGACTTCGGCGAGATCGAGCCCGAGCGCATGGGCATTGACCCGCGCCGCCTCGATCGCGCTGGCCGGCGCGAGGTCATAGAGGGAGTCGAACACGCCGCCCGGCGGAAAGGCCAGCCACTCGGGCGGTTTCATCCGCGCGACGCGCCCGCCTTCCTGGTCGATGCAGATGAAGGTCTTCTCGCGCCCATGGATCGAGCGCAGATCGTCGGTCAGCGCGCGCAACTGGTCGCGGCTCGCGACGTTGCGGCCGAAGACGATGTAGCCGGCGGGATCGGCATCGCGGAAAAACACGCGCTCGTCGGCCGAAAGCGCCAGGCCGGCAATGCCGAAGATCGCGGGTGTCATGTCGCCAAAATCGCAGCACCGCGCGGGTTTTGCAAATCTGCGGCTAGGCGGAGGTGTGGATAGGCGCCGAACTCCTCCCCCTTACGGAGAAGGATGACCGATCAGTGCTTCACCTGGCAGGCGAGGCCCGCCGCCTTGAGCTTGCTGCAGAGCGCATTGGCCCCGGCGACGTCGCCGGCGAGGACCTGCAGGCGATAGACCGTGCCGATGTCGGCTCTGCCTTCGACGATGCGGTGCTTGAGGCCCGAAAGAGCTTCGTACTGCCCCGAAAGCCGCGTCCAGCCGGCTTCGGCCTGCGAGCGGTTCGAATAGGCGGCAACCTGTACACCGACGCCCGAAGCCTCCGGCTCCGCAGCGGCCGCGCTCGCACTGGGACTCGGCGACGGCGCGGGCTTAGCTGCCGGGGCGTCGCCCAGCCGTGCCGGCCGGGTCTGGCCTTCGGAGACGGCAAAGGCCGTATCGCCCGTGCCGGCGAAGGTCTTGCCGCCGGCGTCCTTGGGCCGTTCCTTGTAGGGCTGCGAAGGCGCAGCAATGACGCTGCCGTCGGCGACCATTGCCTCGTTCTTGCGATGGCTCAGGGCCCACCAGATGCCGCCGCCAATCACCGCCAGCGCCAGCACGCCGAGGATCAGCAGGGCGACCAGCTGGCCGGCGTTGTAGGTCTGGTATTCTTCCTCGTCGCCGTCGGTTTCGAGCCAGGGCAGGCGCACGTCGTCGCCGAATTCGAGCCGCCCGGTCTCTAGCGGCGCGTCATCCCAGGGTTCCTCGCCGGGTACGTGGGGCTCTCGCCCTGACACATACGGATGCTCGCCGGCCCCATTGCCGTTCGCGCCAGTCGCACCCGCGATCGCCATGGCTACATTTCCTCCACCGCCTCGACGCCGAGAAGCGCGAGGCCATTGCGGACAAGCTGCCCGATTTCCGTGGCAAGGAAAAGCCTTGCGCCAGTGACTTGCGGATTCTGTGCCACGATGAACCGCTTTTCGGGACGGTCATTCCCGACGTTCCAGTAAGCATGAAACGCCGCGGCGAGATCGCCAAGGAAGAATGCGATGCGATGCGGCTCGCGCGCGGCAGCCGCCGCCTCGACCAGCCGGGGGAACTGCGCGGCCAGCTTGACCAGTTCCAGTTCCTCTTCACCAAGCAGCGCGAGGTCGGCATCGGAAGGCGCGAAGCCCTCCGCCGCCGCCTTGCGCAGCGTCGAGTTCACGCGGGCGTTGGCATACTGGACGTAGAAGACGGGATTGTCCTTCGAGGCTTCGACCACCTTGGCGAAGTCGAAGTCCATCTGAGCTTCGGGCTTGCGCGTCAGCATGGTGAAGCGGACGACGTCCTTGCCCACTTCCTGCACCACATCGGCCAGGGTGACGAAGTTGCCCGAGCGCTTGGACATCTTTACCGGCTCGCCGTTGCGCAGGAGCTGGACCATTTGGACAAGCTTGACCTCGAACGGCGTCGCTTTTCCTTCTGCGCCCGTCATCGCCGCAACCGCGGCCTTGATCCGCTTGACCGTGCCCGCGTGATCGGCGCCCCAGATGTCGACGAGGGCGTCGGCGCTCTGGGCCTTCTGGAAGTGATAGGCGAGGTCCGCGCCGAAATAGGTCCAGTTGCCGTCGCTCTTCTTGATCGGCCGGTCCTGGTCGTCGCCAAATTTGGTCGAGCGGAACAGCGGCAGCGCCACTGGCTCCCAGTCCTCGGGAGTCTTACCCTTGGGCGCTTCGAGCACGCCGTCGTAGACGAGGTCCTGCGCGCGCAGCCAGGCTTCGGCCTCCTCGGGCTTGCCCGCCGCCTGAAGCTCGGCCTCGGACGAGAACAGGTCGTGGTGGATGCCGAGCAGCGCGAGATCCTGCTTGATCATCACCAGCATCGCCGCGACCGCACGGGTGCGAAAGGCGATCAGCCACTCGCTCTCAGGGGCCGCCGCATACTTGTCGCCGAACTCGGCGGCGAGCTGCTGGCCGACGGGGATCAGGTATTCGCCCGGATAGAGCCCCTCGGGGATCTCACCAACTTCCTGCCCCAGCGCCTCGCGGTAACGTACATGCGCCGAGCGTGCGAGCACGTCGACCTGAGCGCCGGCATCGTTGACGTAGTATTCGCGGATCACCTTGTGCCCGGAGAACTCGAGCAAGGTCGCCAGCGCATCGCCGACCACGGCGCCGCGGCAATGGCCCATGTGCATCGGCCCGGTTGGATTGGCCGAGACATATTCGATGTTGACCGTCGTTCCGCCGCCAGCGTCCGAACGGCCATAGTCGGCGCCAAGCGCGGCGATGGCGCGCAACTCGGCCAGCCAGGTCTCGGGCGTCAGGCGCAGGTTGATGAAGCCCGGCCCGGCGATCTCGGCGCTGGTGACTTCGGGCAGCTTGGCAAGCTCGGCGACGATCGCCTCGGCCAGGGCGCGCGGATTGGTGCCGGCGGGCTTGGCGAGGACCATCGCGGCATTGGTCGCAAGATCGCCGTGCGCGGTGTCGCGCGGCGGCTCGAGCGTGATTGCGGCGCGGTTCAGCCCTGCAGGCAGCGTGCCAGCGGCTTCGAGGGAGTCCAATGCGGCGCCGATGCGGCGCGCGAAGCTGGTGTAAACGGTGTCGGTCTGGGCCATGGCCGCGCGGTTAGCCGGTTTGGCTGCTCAAGGGAACCTTTGTGCGGTTGCGGGTAATAGTGCCATAAGGCGATGGAGATGAAGCGCGGTGAGGAGAGCGCCTGAATGTCGACGAGGACCATGCTGCTTGCGGCGCTGACCGCGTCGCTCCTGACCGCAACCGCACCGATCACCCCCGCTCTCGCCCAGTCCGCGCCGCGCGCGAGCGCCCGGCCTGCTCCCGTTACGACGATCTCGCTTGCGGAAATGCAGAAGGCGCAGCAGCAGCATCCCGACGTGGTCAAACAGTTCGGCGGCGCGGCAGACCCGAAGCTGACCAACTATGTCGCCGGAGTCGGCCGCCGGGTCGCGGCCAATACCAATGTCGCCAATGCCGCCAGCGTCTACAAGGTCACCGTGCTCAACTCGCCCGTGCGCAACGCCTTCGCCGTGCCGGGCGGCTATGTCTATGTCACGCGCGAGCTGCTGGCGCTGATGAACAGCGAGGACGAGCTGGCTTTCGTGCTGGGGCACGAGATGGGCCACGTCGCCGCGCGGCACGGGCAGAAACGCCAGACGCGCAGCACGATCAGCACGCTGGGCGCGGCGATCGCGCAAGTGCTCACCGGCTCGGAAGCGGTCGGCCAGATCGCCAGCCAGGTCGGCCAGGGCGTGGTGCTCGGCTATTCGCGTGCGCAGGAAAACGAAGCGGACACGCTGGGCGAGCGCTACATGATCGCCACCGGCTATGATCCCTATGCTGCCCCGCGCATCCTCTCGGCGCTGGGCGCGGCGGAGACGATGGATGCAACCGTGGCAGGCCAGGCGCAGGTGCAGCAGGCCTCGTGGACGCGCAGCCATCCGCTCAGCGCCGAGCGCGTGCAGCGGACCACCGCTATCGCCCGCCAGGCCGGCCCCGCCGGCTCACCCAGCCGCGACCGCTACCTCGCGGCGATCGACGGCATGGTCTATGGCGACGATCCGCGCCAGGGCATCGTCGACGGCCGCCTGTTCCGCCACGGCGAGCTGCGCTTCAAGTTCACTGCGCCCGAAGGCTTTACGATCGAAAACGGGGTGAACGCGGTCACGGTCAGCGGCAGCGGCGGCCAGGCGCAGTTCGGCGCCGGACGGCTCGTCTCCGATACCGCGCAGGGCCTCGGCGACTATGTCGGCAAGGTCTTCGGCTCGCTCGGCGGCAGCCAGACCAGCCTGCCCGCCGTGCAAACCACCACGATCAACGGGCTGGCCACGGCCTATGCCACCACCGGCGCCACGGCCAACCGCAACCGGGTCGACGTCACTGTGGTCGCCTATCGCTGGAGCGAGGATCTGGCGTATCATTTCGTCCTGATCACGCCGTCGGGCACCGGCATCGGCCCGTTCCAGGGCATGATCCGTTCCTTCGCGCCGATGCTCGGCGCCGAGGTCGCAGCGCTGCGGCCGCGGGTGATCGACGTGGTCAACGTCACGCGCGGCGACACGCCGCGTTCGCTGTCGGCGCGAATGGCCTTCGGCGACCACCAGCTCGAACGCTTCCTGGTGCTCAACGGGCTGGAGGAGAACAGCGTCCTGGCGCCGGGAACCAAGGTTAAGCTGGTCGTCTATGCGCCCAATTAAACCGGGCCTGTAAAAGCGCCCGGTTTCAGGCTATCGGCCGAGCCCATGCCTCCTGCCACTCCGCCTCCGCAGACCTACCGCGTCAAGAGCTTCGGTTGCCAGATGAACGTCTATGACGGCGATCGCATGGCCGAGCTGCTGGCAGAGCAGGGCCTCTCGCCCGCCGCCGAAGGCGCTGACGCCGATCTCGTCGTGCTCAATACCTGCCACATCCGCGAGAAGGCTGCAGAGAAGGTCTATTCGGACATCGGCCGGCTGAAGCGCGACGACGGGTCGAGCCCGCTGATCGCCGTCGCCGGCTGCGTCGCCCAGGCCGAGGGCGAGGAGATCATGGCCCGCGCGCCAGCGGTACGCATGGTCGTCGGCCCGCAGGCCTATCACCGCCTGCCCGAGATGCTGAGCCAGGCCAGCGCCGGCAAGCGCGTCACCAATACCGACATGCCCGCCGAGACCAAGTTCGACGCGCTGCCCAAGCGCCGCCGTTCCGGCGCCAGCGCCTTCCTCACCGTGCAGGAAGGCTGCGACAAGTTCTGCACCTACTGCGTCGTCCCCTATACCCGCGGCGCTGAAATCTCGCGGCCCTGGCAAGCTCTGATCGATGAGGCCGAAAGGCTGGTCGAAGCTGGTGCGCGCGAAATCACGCTGCTGGGCCAGAACGTCAACGCCTGGAGCGGCAAGGATGCCAAGGGCCGCGCCGCTGGGCTCGACGGCCTGATCAGGGATCTCGCCAAGCTGCCGGACCTGCAGCGTATCCGCTACATGACCAGTCATCCCAACGACATGACCGAAGGCCTGATCGCCGCGCATGGCGAGGTCGAGAAACTGATGCCGTTCCTCCATCTGCCGGTGCAGGCGGGCAGCGACCGCGTGCTCAAGGCGATGAACCGCAGCCACACGGCCGAGAGCTACCTGCGCCTGATGGACAAGGTCCGCGCGGTGCGGCCCGACATCGCGCTGTCGGGCGATTTCATCGTCGGCTTCCCCGGCGAGACAGAGGCCGAATTCGCCGAGACGCTCGCGCTCGTCGATTCCCTGGCCTACGCTCAGGCCTTCAGCTTCAAGTACAGTCCCCGCCCCGGCACCCCCGCCGCGACGATGGATGGTCAAATCGCGGCCGAGGTGATGGACGACCGGCTCCAGCGCTTGCAGGACGCGCTCAACCGCGACCAACTCGCGTTCAACGAGGCCACGGTCGGCAAGAACTGCCGGGTGCTGGTCGAGCGTCGGGGCAAGTTCGCCGGCCAGGTCCTCGGCAAGACGCCCTGGCTGCAATCGGCAATCGTCGAAGCCGACGTGGCGATCGGCACGATGCTCGATGTCGAGATCACCGCGGGCGGCCCGAAGTCGCTGACGGCGGTCGAGCGGATCGGCGTCAGCGCCTGAGCGTTTTCCGCCTCCCAAACCTTTTCCACTTCTCTCCGACGCAACTATCCTTGCGCTGCAACATGGCAGGCCTAATCTCCGACTCGAAGGCCGCTGACGGCCCGACATCGAAAGGAGCGCATGGCCCGCAAACCCTCCCGCGCCGATGACCAGTTGGCGCAGCTTCGTCCGGAATCGCCTCGACGCGCCCGGCTGGAGGTCCAGTTCGACGAACCGACTTTGCTGGGAGCGCTGTTCGGTCAGTTCGACGCCAATCTCGTCCAGATCGAGAACCGCCTGGGCGTTTACATCGCGGCCCGCGGCAATCGCATCCAGATCGAAGGCCCGGAGGAGGCGGTGGCGCGTGCCCGCGACGTGCTCAAGGGCATGTACCAGCGGCTCGAGCAGGGCCACCAGCTCGACTCGGGCGCGGTCGAATCGCTGATCGTCATGTCGAGCGAACCGACGCTCGAAGGCATCATCACCGGCAGCCACGACGCGCCGCCGATCATGATCCGCACCCGCAAGAAGACGATCGTGCCGCGCTCGGCGGTGCAGATCGACTATATGCGCGCGCTGGGATCGAAGGACATGATCTTCGCGCTGGGGCCGGCGGGTACGGGCAAGACCTACCTCGCGGTCGCCCAGGCCGTGCAGCAGCTGATCACCGGCTCGGTCCAGCGGCTGATCCTCTCGCGCCCCGCGGTCGAAGCGGGCGAGCGGCTCGGCTTCCTGCCCGGCGACATGAAGGAGAAGGTCGATCCCTATCTCCGCCCGATCTACGACGCGCTCTACGACTGCATGCCGCCTGAGCAGGTCGAGCGGCGCATCGCCAGCGGCGAGATCGAGATCGCGCCGATCGCCTTCATGCGCGGCCGCACCCTGGCCGATGCCTTCGTCATTCTCGACGAGGCGCAGAACACCACCCAGGCGCAGATGAAGATGTTCCTCACCCGCTTCGGCCAGAACAGCCGCATGGTGATCTGCGGCGATCCGCGGCAGGTCGACATCCCCGGCGGCGACGCCCAGAGCGGCCTGGCCGATGCGGTGCGCCGGCTCGAAGGGGTCGAGGGCATCGGCGTGGTGCGGTTCACCTCGGCCGACGTCGTCCGACACCCGATCGTCGGGCGGATCGTCGAGGCCTACGAGGGCAAGGATGCGTAAACTCAAGCCATCTTTCGTCGCCCCTGCGAAGGCAGGGGTCCAACTGACCTCTCCGTGCCACCGCAACGCTGGTTGAAAACGCGAGCTTATCTAGGCCCCTGCCTCCGCAGGGGCGACGGTGACGGGTATGGAACTCGATATTGAGATAGAAGCGCCTTGGCCGGCGGGATACGACTGGCAGCTCCTTGCTGAGCGCGCCGCCGAAGCGGCGCTCACAGTCGCGCCCGAGCTCGCCAACCCGCGGCTCTCGGCGAGCCTGCTGTTCACCAGCGACGCCGAAGTCCAGACTCTCAACCGCGAATGGCGCGAGAAGGACAAGCCGACCAACGTGCTGTCCTTCCCCATGCTCGACCGCGACGAGCTGCTTGAGCTGCGCAGCGAAGGCGTGCCCGAACTGCTCGGCGACATCAGCCTCGCCTGCGAGACCTGCACGCGCGAGGCGGCGGAGAAAGGCGTACCGCTCGAAGCCCATGCGACGCATCTGGTAGTCCACGGCCTGCTGCACCTTGCCGGGCTCGACCACGAGCTTTCGCCCGAGGACGCCGCCACGATGGAAGCGCTCGAAATCAAAGCACTTGCCCTGCTGGGCATTGCTGACCCATATGGCGATGCGGAATGACGCTTTAGGGGCTTGAGAAGAGAATGGCCGAGACGGGCCGAAACGGAGACGCCGGGTCGGGAGATCCGGACAGTACCTACTCGCTATGGCGCGCGATCAGGCGCTTCTTCGACAAGGGCGACAACGAGCAATCGCTGCGCGCACAGCTCGAGGAAGTCATCGACGAGCATGAGGACGACGCTGGCGACACGGGCAGCGCCAAGAAAGGCGATCTCTCGCCGATCGAGCGCCAGATGCTCCGCAACCTCCTCCATTTCAGCGAACACGATGCCGACGACGTGGCGATTCCGCGCGGCGAGATCATCGCCATCCGCTCGAGCGCGAGCTGGGACGAGGTGATCCAGGCGTTTGCCGAGCATGGCCACAGCCGCCTCCCCGTCTATGGCGACACGCTCGACGAAGTCGTCGGCATGGTCCTGATCAAGGACGTGTTTCCCTTCCTCGCCAAGGGCACCCCGCCCGAGGACTGGACCACGCTGCTGCGCCAGCCGCTGTTCGTGCCCCAGGCACGCGGCGCGCTCGACGTGCTGGCCGACATGCGCACGAGCCGCACGCACCTGGCCATCGTCATCGACGAATATTCGGGCACCGACGGCATCATCACCATCGAGGACCTCGTCGAGGAGATCATCGGCGAGATCGAGGACGAGCACGACGACGCCCCGGAAGCGCTGATCGTGCCGCTGGAAAACGGCATGTGGGAAGCCGACGCCCGCGCCGAACTGGAAGACATCGCCGAAACGATCGATCCGCGGCTTGCCGAAGTCGAGGAATCGGTGGATACTCTCGGCGGCCTCACTTTCGTGCTCGCCGGGCAGGTGCCGCCGGTCGGCACCATCGTCGATCACGAGAGCGGCTGGCGGATCGAAGTCATTGCCGGCAACGAGAAGCATGTCACGCGGCTTCGGCTGCATCCCCCTCGCCCAACCGACGACACCGAAGACTGAGCCCGAAGGACTGAGCCCTTGGCTGTACGCCGCCTTCCTCCCCTGCGCGCCCTTGAAGCGTTCGTCCGCGTGGTCCGGCTTGGCTCGGCCAAGGCCGCCGCGTCGGAGCTCGGCCTGTCGCCCTCGGCGCTGTCGCGGCGCGTGGCGGCGCTCGAGGACTTCACCGGCAAGCGGCTGTTCACCCGCCAGCACCAGGCGATGAAGCTGACCGACGAGGGCCAGGCCTTCTACGCCGCGGTCTCGCCCAAGCTCGAGGAATTGGCCGAGGCCGTCGAGGCCCAGGTCGATCCGGGCCGCGTGCTGCGCCTGCACCTCGGCGTACCCTCGCTGTTCGGCGGCCAGCGGCTGTTCCCGCGCCTGCCCGAGCTGCGCAAGCAGCACCCGCGCCTGCACATCGACATCGACACGAGCCCGCACCTCGACACGCGCGTCGGCGATACGCTCGACGCCGCTATCATCCTGTCGAAGGAACCCGATCCCGGCTTCCACGCGGTCCAGCTCGACCAGAACAACGTCTATGCGATCACCTCGCAGGCGCTGGCAAAGGAGATCGGCAACGTGCCCGATCCCGACAAGCTGGCGCGTCAGACCTTCCTGATCCACCACGACCTGCCCGATAGCTTCGATGCCTGGAAGGCGGCGATGAACCTCACCCGGCTGCAGCCGGCGGCGATCGACCATTTCGATTCGGGCCAGCTGATCCTCGAGGCCGCGGCCCAGGGCCTCGGCATCGCCATCATGCACGACGATCACTTCAACCGCTCGGGCGACACCCGCCTGGCGCGGCTCTACGACGTCGACGTCAAGAGCCCCTATTCCTACTGGTTCATCTGCCGCCCGCGCGACCTCGAATCGCGGCCGGTGAAGATCTTCCACGAGTGGATCGTCAAGGCGGGGGTCTGACGCCCCGCTTTCGGCCGATCACCCCTTGGAGCGTGATCACCTTTGACAAAACCAAGCTCGTCACCCCGGACTTGATCCGGGGTCCCGCTCATTGCGCCAGGACGCAAGGTCGAGAAAGCGGGATCCCGGATCAAGTCCGGGATGACGATGTCAGGGTAAGACGATCAACTCTAGCTATCGAACTCCGCCAGCTGCGGCGCGAGCTGGCCCCAGCTCTTGAACAGACCACCGGCCTGATCGAGCATGCGGTCGATCCACTCGCGGTCGCCCCACGGCGGCTCGGCCAGGCTGGCGTTGGGCAGCAGGGCATGGACCTGCTCACTGGTATAGCGCGGGTGATGCGGGTCGGACTGGCCGCTGCGGAACACCAGCACAGGCATGCCGATCTTCTTGTAGTCGTCCGGACGGAGCCCCGGCACCGGCGAGCCCGGTTCGGGAAGGAAAGTGGCGCCCCAGCGCTGCATGGTATCGCAGAAGGTCTCGACGTCCTGCGACAGGATCCGCTCGCGATTGCCCGGATTGCGCCGGATCAGCTCGGCCATTTCGGGAACTTCGGCCACGGCTTCCATCCCGCCGATCTTGGCCGGGGTCTGCAGGCTGCCGCAATAGACGCCTACCAGGCCGGAAAGGCCGATGGCATCGCCGGTGATCCAGAGCACGGCCAGCTTGCGCACGGCATCGGGATGGCGGAGCGCGGCGAGCAGCGACACGCGCGACCCGGCCGAACCGCCGATGACCAGCGCGGGCGCCATGTCGAGCGCCTTCAGCAGGCCGATCAGGGTATCGGCATTGAGGATCGATTCGCTTTCCGCATCGAAGCTGACGTCGGATTCGCCGCAATTCGGGCGATCCCAGATCACGGTCCTGTAGTCGTGCTTCGCCAGTTCCTCGGCAAGATCGCGCACGCCCGGCGTTTCCTTCGGGAAGCGACCGCCGGGGGTTATGATCGCGGTCTTGCTGCCGCTACCGATCACCTCGTAGCCGATGCTCAATCCGTTGACGTCGATCCTTGCCATGGCGGTTCCTCTCACCGATTCTGTTGTTTGACAGTGAAGGCTATCTTGCCCGGGCGGCATGGGCGAGTGCCAAAAGCGGGTTGCCTTCCCGAACGCCCGCTTTTGCCGATCAGGGTATGACGCTCTCGCCCCCGCAGGCGTAGGATGCCGGAAAAGGCACCCAATCGGAGAGGAGCGGTGCGATGGACGCAATGACCAAGGACACCGCCGTCGAACGCCAGGCGCTGGCCTGGATGGACGATCCCCTGCAGGCCTTCGGCTTGTCGCAGACCCAGGCCCATTCGCTGCCGCGCGCGGAAGCGGAGGCGGTGCAGCTCGCCGCGCTCAACCTGCGGCTCGAGCAGCGGCGCGAGCAGATCGTCACGCTCGACAAGCTTGCCCAGGCGCAAGGGATCACGCGGTTCGCCCGGATCGAGGACGCCGCGCCGCTGCTGTTCACGCATGACGTCTACAAGTCCTACCCGATGTCGCTGCTCGCCAAGCAGCGTTTCGACCAGCTGACCAAATGGCTAAGCCGGCTGACTCCCTACGACCTGTCAGGCCTCGACGTGTCGGGCTGCCAGTCGATCGACCAGTGGCTCGAACGCCTGCGCGACACGACCGAACTCGACGTGGCAACCTCGTCGGGCACGAGCGGGACGATGTCGTTCTTCCCCAAGTCACAGCGCGACTACCGCAATTCGGTGCGGATGCTGCGGATGAATCTGACCCAGACCTTCGGCACCGAGCCCGCCCCGGCAGCTTTCGACGAGCCTTACCACGTGCTCACCCCGTTCTACCGCGACGGGCACAACACCGTTGCACGGCTGCCGCACTATTTCCTCGACGTGTTCTGCAAGGGCGACGTCGGCCGGCTGCATACCGCCCTGCCGTACAAGGCCAGCGCCGACCTGATGTGGATGGCCGCGCGCCTGCGCGCTGCCCAGGCCAAGGGCGACGCCGGTCGCGTCGACGTGCCCGAGAGCCTGCTCGCCCGCCGCACCGAGTGGGAAAAGCTCCAGGCCGAAATGCCCAGGCTGCAGATGGCCTTCATCGCCGAAATGGTGCCGCAGCTAACCGGCAAGCAGGTCATGGCGCTGGGTATCACCTCGATGTTCTTCGAGATTGCCCACAATGGCCTCGAGGCCGGTGCCCGCGCGGCTTTCGCGCCGGGATCGGCGGTGGTCGGCGGCGGCGGGGCCAAGGGCATGATCCTGCCCGACGACGCCGAGGAACAGATCGCCCGCTTCTTCGGGGTCGAGCGGATGCGCGGGTCCTACGGCATGACCGAGCAGAACTTCTTCGTGAACGACTGTGAGCACGACCGCTATCACATGCCGCCCTGGGTCTCGGTTATCCTGCTCGACGGCGAGACCGGCCAGCCGCTGCCGCGCGAGGGAGTGCAGACCGGCCGCGCCTCGTTCTTCGATATCAGCCAGGACGGTGCCTGGGGCGGCATCGTCTCGGGCGACCGCATCACGGTCGACTTCACGCCGTGCCCTTGCGGACGAACCACCCTGCACATGGACAAGACGATCCAGCGCTTCAGCGAACTCCAGGGCGGCGACGACAAGATCACCTGCGCGGCGACGCCCGGCGCCCAGGCCGAAGCTTTGGGGTTCTTGAACTCACTTTAACTTGCCGCCGCCCACCGGACCCGCCATCCAGCGCGCGATCTGCGAAGAGGGGGGTTCGACGATGAAACGTATGCTGATCGCCGCAGCGACGTGCTGTGCGCTGCCGCTAGGGTCCGTCGCTGCTCTTGCTCAGGACACAGCCGCCGCACGCGTGACTACCTCAACTCCGCAAGCCGCGGCTCCCGTCGATCCCGTCCGGCTCGCGGCGGCACGTAGGACGGTCGACTTCGTCTTCCCTGCCGGAACTTATGCCCGACTCATGGACGGCAAGATGAGCGGGCTGATGGACCAGATGATGGACACGGTGGGCAAGATGCCGCTGCGCCAGCTGGCCGCCTTGGGCGGTATTTCGCAGGACAAGGTGAGCAAGCTCGGCGATGGCACGCTCAAGGAAGTGATGGCGATCTACGATCCGCACTATCAGGAACGGTCCCAGCTGACCCTGCGCGCGATGACCGGTGAGTTGGTGCCGCTGATGACCCAGTTCGAACCGGCGGTCCGCGACGGCCTGGCACAGGCCTATGCCCGGCGATTCACCGCCCAGCAGCTCGACGAACTTAACCGCTTCTTCGCGACGCCGACCGGCACCGCCTATGCGGCCGATTCCTTTGCTATCTTTATGGATCGGGAGGTCATGTCGAAGATGTCAGAGATCATGCCGGCTATGATCAAGGAGATGCCCGGAATGATGGCTAGAATGAAGGAGGCTACGGCCAGCCTGCCACCGCCGCGCAATTTCGAAGACCTGACGGCCGCGGAGCGCCAGAAGCTGGCGACCTTGCTCGGCGTCAGCGTGGACGAGCTCAGCCGCGACAAGAGCGCGGGCCGGGGCACGGCAAAATAGCGGCCCCGACCCGCAAAAGCGTCAGCCCTCGCTGATCGTCGCCTTGACGATCTTGCCCGGCTCGCGCGGCGGCTCGCCCTTGGGCAGCGCGTCGACGTTTTCCATGCCTTCGACCACCTGGCCCCAGACCGTGTACTGGTTGTCGAGGAAGCGAGCATCGTCGAACACGATGAAGAACTGGCTGTTGGCCGAGTGCGGCGCGCTGGTGCGGGCCATCGAGCAGATGCCGCGGACGTGCGGCTCGGCGTTGAATTCGGCCTTGAGGTCCGGCTTGTCCGAACCGCCCATGCCGGTGCCGTTGGGGCAGCCGCCTTGCGCCATGAAGCCGGGGATCACGCGGTGGAACTTGATGCCGTCGTAGAAGCCTTCACCGACGAGCTCCTTGATCCGTTCGACGTGGCCGGGGGCCAGGTCGGGGCGCAGCTTGATCTTCACGTCACCGGTATCGAGCGAGAGGTTCAGGTATTCGTCAGCCATGATGGTCTCCTCAGGTTTGCGGCGCATATAGGGACAAGTCTGACAAAGTCACGCGGCGGAATGGACATTTCCCGCCTACCCCGGTTGCTTTTGCCTCCTCCGCGGCTAGACCGTGCCCGATGACTCCAGAGGACTTCGATCATACGCTGATAGAGGACGCCGCCGAAGCGCCCGAAGCGGCGCGTGAGAGCGAGAGCCTCGACAAGGAGAACCGGCTGAAGCCTGACTTCGTCCGCCGCGTCCAGGATGCGCTCGAAGCGGGCGAGACCGACGCGGTCTACGACATGGTCGAGCCGCTGCATCCAGCCGACATCGCCGACCTGTTCGAGCTGATCGAAGAGGACGAGCGCCTGCCGCTGGCCCGCGCGATCAACGACCAGATGGGCGTCGAGGTCTTCGCCGAGCTCAACGACCACGTCCGCGAGCTGCTGCTCGAGGAAATCCCCGCCGGCATCATCGCCGACATCGCCGAGCAGCTCGACACGGACGATGCCGTCGCGATGATCGAGGATCTCGACGAGGAGGACCAGAAGGCCGTCCTCGCCGAGATGGAGCCCGAGGACCGCGCGGCGATCGAGACCGCGCTGGCCTATCCCGAAGAAACCGCCGGCCGCCTGATGAGCCGCGATTTCGTCGCGGTGCCCGAGCACATGACGGTGGGCGACCTGATCGACTTCCTGCGTGACGACAGGGAGCTCTCGACCGAGTTCTGGGAAGTATTCATCGTCGACACGCGCCACCATCCGGTCGGCACCTGCCTGCTCTCATGGATCCTGCGCAGCCCGCGGACCGTGCCGCTGTCCGACGTGATGAAGCGCGACCAGACCTTGATCCCGGTCGGCATGGACCAGGAAGAGGTCGCGCTGCGCTTCCAGAAATATGCGCTGATCTCGGCCGCGGTGGTCGACGAGGACGGCCGGCTGGTCGGCCAGATCACCGTCGATGACGTCGTCCACATCATCCAGGAAGAGGCCAGCGAGGACATCCTGCGCCTGTCGGGCGCGGGCGACGGCGACATCAACGAGCCGATCCGGCTGACCGTGAAGACGCGCCTGACCTGGCTGGTCGTCAACCTCGGCACGGCGATCGTCGCCTCCTCGGTGGTCGGGCTGTTCCAGGGGGCGATCGCGCATTTCGCGCTACTCGCGGTACTCATGCCGATCGTCTCGGGCATGGGCGGCAATGCCGGCACGCAGACGCTGGCCGTCGTCGTGCGCGCGCTGGCGACCAACCAGCTGACCGATTCGAACACCCTGCGCATGATCGGCCGCGAACTGCGCATCGCAATGGCCAACGGCCTGTCGCTGGGCCTGCTGATCGGCGGCGGCACCGCGCTCATGTTCGGCAATCCGCTGCTCGGCGCGGTGATCGGCTCGGCCATGGTGATCAACAATCTGGTTGCCGGGCTCGCCGGCATCCTCGTGCCCGTCGCGCTCGACCGGGCGAACGTGGATCCTGCGGTCTCCTCGGCGGTTTTCGTCACCATGGCGACCGACGTTATGGGCTTCTTCTCGTTCCTCGGCCTGGCAGTGCTGTCGGGGCTCGCCTGATGCCGTTGAGCATGACCAAGATCGCATTCGGTTCCGAAAGCCCTGCGACGCTGCGCGCCTGGCTGGAGAGCCAAGCTAGCGAAGGCGAGGCGCGGACCTCCACGCGCTACCTGCCCAAGCGCCACGAAGAGATGGTCGGCGGCTCGCTCTACTGGATCCACAACCACATCATCGTCGGCCGCTCGCCGCTGATCGGCTTCGAGCAGCGCGAGGACCGCCGCTGGTGGATCCGGATGGAGCCCAGGCTGATTCCGGTCCAGCCCAGGCGCAAACGCGCGCACCAGGGCTGGCGCTATCTTGCCGAAGAAGACGCCCCCGCGGACCTCGACGGCGAGATCGGCGAAGGCGACGTGATGCCGGCGCGACTGCTCAGCGAACTGGCCAAGCTCGGGCTGGCCTAAACCAAAAGGCGGAGAGACCGCGATGAAGGGATGGCTGTTCACCGGCGCGCACGAGCCGCTCGAACTGATCGAGCGCGACATGCCGCGCCCCGGCCCCGGCGAAGTGCTGCTGGCGGTGCGCGGCTCGGGCCTGTGCCATAGCGACGTCGGCCGGATGGACGGCACGCTTACGCCCTACATGCCCAAGAAGCCGCCGATCATCCTGGGCCACGAGATTGCCGGGATTGTGATTGAGGTCGGCGGAGGCGTCGGCGACTATGCTCCGGGCGATCGCGTCGTCGCCTCGGGCACGATCGCCTATTGCCCGGGCCGCAATGCCGACGGTGGCTATGCGACGCATTGCCTGCTGCCGACGCACTGCCTCGTCCCGCTGCCCGGCACGGTCAGCTTCGTGCAGGGCGCCGCCGCGACCGACGCCGGCCAGACCTCGCACAGCGCACTGATGGTCGCGGGCGAGCTCAAGCCGGGCCAGCGCGTGGGGATCGTCGGCCTCGGCGGGCTCGGCATGACCGCCGCGCGCATCGCCTTTCTTAACGGCGCCGAAGTCTATGCCGCCGAGCCCCGCCGCGAGGCCTGGGATATCGCGCGGGCGCAGGGCGTGGTCGCCCTTGGCGAAGACGTGCGCGATCTGGCGCAACATGGCCTCGACCTGATCGTCGACTTCGCCGGTTTCGGCACGACCACCGCGGGCGCGATCGCCGCCGTGCGGCCGGGCGGACTCGTCGTGCAGGTCGGGCTCGGCCGCACCGAGGCGCTGATCTCGACCATGGAGCTTATCGGCAAGGGCGTGACCCTGCGCGGCTCGGGCGGCGGCAGCAAGAGCGACACGGCGGCGGTCATCGCCCACATGGCGCGCGGCGACCTGACTATCGCGGCGACGACGATCGGTTTCGACGACATTCCCGAAGGCCTTGCCCGCCTGGAACGTGGCGGTGTGGTCGGCCGGATCGTCGCCGCGCTCGACTGAACTGTTGCCTACGGGCACTGCCTCCGATAGCCTCCCAAACAAACGCTTGGGTAACAAGCAAGGCCGGGAGACAAGCCAATGGCAACCGTCGTACGGGACGAGCAGACTACACTGACGGTCACGCCGCTGACCGGCTCGATCGGCGCGCGAATCGAAGGTGTCGATCTCAGCCGCGACCTCGATCAGGAAACCGCCGACGCGATCCGCCGCGCCTTTGCCGAACATGCGGTGCTCGTCTTCCGCTCCGGACGCGACGCGACGCCCGAAGAACAGCACCGCCTGGCCGCGCTGTCCGGCGAGCCGCAACCGCTCCAGGTCTTCCAGTTCCTCGGCAGGATGCAGGCGGGGATCACTTTCGATCCCGGCTCGCGCATCGTCGCTTCCGATGCCGCCTCGGCGCCCAAGCAATCGGCGCAGATCAAGCGCCAGGATCTCCAGAGCCTCGGCATCGCCGGCGAATTCGACGGCTGGCACAGCGATTCGAGCTTCTGCCATTTCCTGCCCAAGGCCGCCGTGCTCCGCGCCGAGGTGATCGCGCCGGTCGGCGGCGACACCGGCTTCGCCAGCCTCTGCGCCGCCTACGAGGCGCTCTCGCCGATCATGCAAGGCTGGCTGGAAGACCTGCGCGCGGTCCACATCATTCCCGAGGGCTTCAAGGACGGGATCAACCTGGCAAGCTACGGCGCCGACGCGGAGGAGCGCTTCGACGCTTTCTTCCCGCCCAAGGAATGGCCGCTGGTCGTGCGCCATCCCGAGACCGGACGGAAGGCGCTGTGGATCAACCCCGGCTACACCGCGCACATCGTCGGCCTGAAACGCGCGGAAAGCCACGCGCTGATCCGCTTCCTCGCGCGGCATATCTCGTCGACGAGCTTCACCTATCGCCACCACTGGCAGAAGGGCGATCTCGTCGTCTGGGACGAAGTATTCGCGCTCCACCGCGCGCCCGACGATTTCGCACCGCACGAGCGTAAGGTGGTGCGGGTGACCGCCGGGCGGCAGAAGCCGACCGCCTAGGCCCGCTCGACCGCCTTGCGCAGCACGTTGGCGTAGGTCTCCGGCTCCTGTGCGCCGGGGATCAGGTAGCGGCCGTTGACGATCATCGCCGGCACCGCGTTGATCTCGGCCGCCCGCGCTTCCAGTTCCTCCTCGCGGACCTCATGGCCCAGAGCCTCGTCGTCGAGCGCCGCTTCGGCGCCGGCACGGTCTAGCCCCACGCCCGCCGCCACATCGAGCAGCACGGCACGGTCCGAGACATCGCGGCGCTGCTGGAAATAGGCGTCGAACAGCGTCAGCTTGAGCCGGGTCTGCACCTCCGGCCCGCCAGTGGTCAAAGCCCAGCGCAGCAGCTTGTGGGCGAGGAAAGTGTTTCGCAGCCGCCGCTCGGGCTCGGGCTCCGGACCCAGGTAGCGCATCTCGTAACCGGCGCGCGCCGCCATTTCGGTCATTTGCGCGCTCGAAGCCGCGTCGGGCGCGCGGCCATACTTGCGCAGCATGTGCGCGGCCATGTCCTCGCCTTCGCTCGGCATGTCGGGATTGAGTTCGAACGGTCGCCAACGGACCTCGGCCTCGATCTCGCCGGCCAGGCCGGCCAGCGCCTTCTCGAGCTGCTTGTAGCCGATCACGCACCACGGGCACATGACGTCCGAGAAGATGTCGATCGTGACGCGCGCGCTCATCCGCGTGCGACCCACCAGCGCAGCAGCGCATTGGCTACTGCCGTGCGCGGTGGCGCCCGGAAGGCACTGCCGCCTTCGTTTCGCTCAAGCGCCTGCATCGCATCCTCGACCTCGGCGCGGGTGAACCAGCGCGCGTCGTCGAGTTCGGTCTTGTCGACGACCACGGTGGGATCGTCGGCCCAGGCGTGGCAGCCGATCATCAGCGAAGACGGGAACGGCCAGGGCTGGCTGCCCACGTAAGTCACGTCGCGCACGATCACGCCGGCCTCTTCCTGCACTTCGCGGGCCACGGCTTCCTCGATCGCCTCGCCCGGCTCGACGAAACCCGCGAGCGCCGAATAGTTGCCCGCGGGGAACCGCGGCTGGCGGCCGAGCAACACATTGCCCTCATGCTCGACCAGCATGATCGTCACCGGATCGACGCGCGGGAAATGCTCGGCGCGGCAGGCCTCGTTGGTGCAATTGCGCTGCCAGCCGCCCTTGGCGAGCACGGTCGTGTGGCCGCAGCGCGCGCAGAAGCGGTGGCGAGCGTGCCAGTCGACGATCGTCCGCGCGCCGCCATAGGTCGCCAGTTCCTCACCGCTCAAGGTAGCGATCGCCTGCCAGAGCCCGGGATTGGGCGGCGCGACGCTGCCTGCGGCAGGCACCTGAGCGAAGCATGCGCGATCGTCCTGCCGGCCGAGAAAGACGAGTTCGGCATTGTCTCGGGCTTCGGCGAGACTCCCCCATTCGAGGCGGCTCTCGGCCGAAATCACCGGATCGAGCCCTTCGAGCCGCAACAGTCGCGCACCCGGGGTCATCATCCCGGCGAGCAGTTCGGGATTGCCGCGGATATGGTCGGACCGGTCCATCCGGCTGCCGACGAAGGAAATGCCCAGGGGATTGCCGGTCATGCATGTAACTCCAGCAGGGCCGCGACGTCGGCGTGGATCGCGTCCGAATATTCCTTGAGCAGCGAGTTGCCGTTGGGCGGCATGAACTGGACGTAGATGCCCGTCCGGATGCCGCGCTTCATGTCGACGTTCGCCACCGTGCCGGCCGCGCCCGCCCAGCCGTAGATGCCCGCCTCCATGCCCACACCGACGCGGCCGCCGGCGCCGAAGTCGCTGGCCGGCGCCATCAGCGCAGGTCCCGCAACGCCGGGCGGCAGCAGGTTGCTCGTCCCCTGGCGCACCGCCGCCTCGGCGATGATCCGCTTGCCGCCGATCTGTCCGTAATTCGCCAGCATCAGCAGGAAGCGGTCGTAGTCGCGCGGGCTGCTGACCAGCCCAGCCCCGCCCATCGGGAACGACGGCTTGTCGAGGAAGATCGAGGTCGCCCCTGGGTCGATCGGAATGAGGTTCGCGCCCATGGCTGCGAAATTGGTGGTTAGCCGCTTGGCCTCGCTGGCAGGAACTTGGAACCAGGTGCTGGTCATGCCCGCCGGATCGAAGATGCGCTCCTTGAGGAAGACATCGAACGGCTTGCCCGAGACGACCTCGATCACACGGCCCATCAGGTCAAGCCCATTGCTGTAGCTCCAGTGCGTCGCGGGCTGATAGACCAGCGGCATCTCGGCCAGGCCATCGGCGAACTGCGTCAGGCTCGGTACGGCCTGGCCGCGGTCGAGCCCGGGGATCGACATGTGGCTGATCTGGCCGGCAACCAGCCCAGCCTTGATGAAAGCCTCCTTGATCGGCCCGCGCTGGATGATCGAATAGCCGATGCCCGAGGTGTGCGTGATCAGTTCGCGGATGGTGATCTGGCTCTTGGCCGGCTCGAGATCGGTGAGCGAGCCGTCGTAGGTCTTCTGCACCTGCATATGCGCGAACTTGGGCAGGATGTCCGCAACCGGCTGATCGAGCCGGAGCTTGCCCTCGCCGATCAGCATCATCGTCGCCATGCCGGTGATCGGCTTGGTCATCGAATAGATGCGGTAGAGGCTGTCTGGACCCTGGGCATCGAGATCGGTGAAGCTGTCGCTGCCGCGCGAGACGTACTGCGTCTCCCGGCCCGGCAGGCCGAGCGCGGCGACCATGCCGGGGAACTTGCCGGGGCCGACCCAGCGCTCGATCAGCGCGGTCACCTGCGGCATCAGCGAAGGTTGCTCGGCCGCCCAGGCGAGCCGCGGCATCAGCGCGGCGCTGAGGCCGGCCCAGGCGCCGAGCCGCAGAAGTTCGCGCCGGCCGAGTTCGGCCTTCAGGGAATCCATCGCGCGCATCGTCAGCTCTCTCCCGATTCGGCCAACGCGAGGCGCGCGGCCTTGGCGAAAAGCGTGGGCAGGCCGGCCTCTTCGAGCCGGTCCAGCGGCCACCACTCGCCTGCACCGTGCGGCAAGCTAGCCCAATCGCTTCCCGAATAAAGCGCCAAGTTCAAGGTCAGCGAAAAATGCGTGAAGACGTGGGCAATCGCGCCCCCCGGCTCCCACGGGCCGGCCAGCGGCCCCTCGCCCGTGCCATCGGCGCGAGCGCGCCAGCCATCGTCGGGCAGCGCGCGCATGCCGCCGAGCATGCCCTTGCCCTCGCGCCGCACCAGCCAGACCTTGCCGTTCCGCGCAATCCAGAACGCCCGCCCCTGCCGCTGCGGCTTGACCGCCTTCACCGGCTTGACTGGGAAGAGATCGGGCTCGCCGGTGCGGAAGCCGGTGCAATCGGCGGACAGCGGGCAGAGCATGCAACGCGGGTTCTTGCTCGTGCAGATCGTTGCGCCGAGGTCCATCATCGCCTGGGCGAAATCGCCGGCGCGCGCATCGGGCGTGATCTGGTCCGCTGCCTCTCGGATCGCCGCGCGGCCACCGGGCAGCGGCGTGTCGATCGCGAAGAGCCGCGCGACCACGCGCTCGACATTGGCATCGACCACGACCGCACGCCGCCCGAAGGCGATCGCCGCTACCGCCGCAGCGGTATAGGCGCCCAGGCCCGGAAGCTGACGCAGGCCTTCCTGGTTGTCGGGAAAGACACCACCCGACGCCGCGACGGCGCGGGCGCAAGCGAGCAGATTGCGCGCACGGGCGTAGTATCCGAGGCCCGCCCAGGCAGCCATGACCTCGCCGTCCTCGGCCGCGGCGAGATCGCCTATCGTCGGCCAGCGCTTGGTGAACTTCGCGAAGTACTCTTTCACCGCCGCCACGGTGGTCTGCTGGAGCATCACTTCGGACAGCCAGACGCGGTAGGGGTCCGGCGCCGGAGCACCCGGCGGCGCGCGCCAGGGCAGCACCCTTGCATGCCGGTCGTACCAGCCAAGCAAATCCGCTGCGATGTCCTGCGATCTGGCGTCCATCGCCGCGCTATGGCATTGCCCCCTTCACAATGGAACGGGACAAGCCAGAGAAACCGGAAGCAAAGCCTGCCAAGGCGTCGGCGAAGTCCGGGGCGCGCCCGTACGAGCGGCCGCGCGGCGGGCAGGCGCGCGCCATTTCGGACCTGATGCCCGAGATCGGCCGCACCGCTTTCCGCCGTTTCGGCTTCATCCAGTCGAGCGTCGTCACCCGCTGGCCTGAGATCGTCGGACCGCGCCACGCCCGCGTCTGCGCGCCCGAGGCGATTCGCTTCCCGCCGGGCGAGAAGGCCGACGGCATTCTCCAGCTCGTCGTCGTCCCGGCCCACGCGCCGATTATTCAGCACGTGATCCCCGAGATCATCGAGCGGGTGAACCGCTTCTTCGGCTACAAGGCCGTCGCCAAGGTCAAGATCCGGCAAGGCGAGGTTAAGCCGCCTTCTGCTGAGAAACCGACCGCGCCGCCGTCGCTAAAACCCATTCCGATGGAACTGGGCGACTCGCTGCGCGACATCGGCGACCCCGAACTGCGCACGGTGCTCGAATCGCTTGCGCGCAGCCTCGGAACGCAGGATCCGGAAGAGAAATAGGGAACCCGAACACCGATGCGCCTGATCCAGCTCGTTACCTTAGCCGCCGCTGCACTGCTTTCGATCGGCGCCGGCAAGCCGGCTCCGCGAGCGGCGCAGACGCCTCACGGAAACTGGCTGGGAACGATCGCGGTCACCGCCGCCGGCAGCCACACGCTGGGCAACCCCGCCGCGCCGGTGAAGCTGGTCGAATATGTCAGCTATACCTGCCCGCACTGCGCCCATTTCCAGCAGCAGTCCGACGCACCGCTGCGCATCGCCTATCTCCAGCCCGGCAAGGTACAGGTCGAGGTCCGCCACCTCGTGCGCGATCCGATCGACATGACCGTGGCGATGCTGACCAATTGCGGCGCGCCGAGCCGGTTCTTCGCCAACCACAACCTGTTCCTCCAGGGTCAGGACCGCTGGATCGGCGCAGCGAACACGGCCAGCGAGGCGCAGCGCGCGCGTTGGACTACCGGCGACAAGGCCGCGCGGATGCGCGCGATCGCCGCGGACTTCGGCTTCTACGCGATGATGGAGCAGCGCGGCTACGACCGCGTAACGGTCGACCGCTGCCTCGCCGACGATGCCATGGCCAAGCGACTCGCCGCGCAGACAGCCGGCGCGGAAGCGCTGGGCGTCCAGGGCACGCCTGGATTCTTACTCAACGGCCTGCTGCTCGCCGGCACCTATGACTGGCAGAGCCTCGACGCCCAGCTCCAGGCGCGGTTCTGACGCGGATTGTTGTGGAGATGTCCGGGGGTTTCGCGGCCCCTTCCCTTCTAACGCCCAGACCCTTGGGCTAGCTTTTTCCCTTCATCGACGAGGTTTCCCATGAATCGCATGCCTCTCTCCCGTCTCGCCGTGACTTTCGCCGTGGCTCCGCTGGTGCTCGGCCTTGCCGCCTGCGGCAAGAAGGAAGGCGGCGACACGGCGACCAAGAGCGAGGCCGTGGCCAAGGCCGCCCCACCCGCCGGCAAGGCCTGGACCGACGTCGTCAGCAAGACAGCCGAGGGCGGCTACCTGATGGGCAACCCCAACGCGCCGATCAAGCTCGTCGAATTCGGCGCGCTGAGCTGCTCGCACTGCGCCGAATTCTCCGAAAAGAGCTCGGCCGAATTGCGCGACAAATTCGTCGCCAGCGGCCAGGTCAGCTATGAGCTGCGCTTGTTCATGTTGAACGCGCTCGACATGCCGGCCGCGCTGCTGGTTACCTGCGGCGCGCCCGAGACGGTGCCTGGCCTCGCCGAGCAATTCTGGGCCTGGCAGCCGCACATGTTCGAAGGCCTGCAGAAGGCGGGCGACGCGCAGATGCAGGCGATCCAGGCGCAGAAGCCGCCGCAGAGTTTCGTCAGCCTCGCCCAGGTCGGCGGCATGACCGATTTCATCACCTCGCGCGGGATCGCCGCGCCGCAGGCCGCGGCCTGCCTCGCCGACGGCAAGAAGGCCACCGACTTCGCCCAGCAGACCCAGACCGCCAGCACCAAATACGAGATCACCGGCACGCCGACCTTCATGATCGATGGCGACAAGATCACCGGCAACACCTGGCCCGAGATCAAGACCGCGCTCGAAAACAAGGGCGCGCGTTGATGAACGCGGCGGACTAGGGCCCTCGATGCGCATCAGGCGACTCAAGCTCAGCGGATTCAAGAGCTTCGTCGAGCCTGCCGAACTGCGCATCGAAGCCGGCCTGACCGGCGTCGTCGGCCCCAACGGCTGCGGCAAGTCCAACCTCCTCGAAGCGATCCGCTGGGTCATGGGCGAAAGCTCGGCCAAGTCGCTGCGCGGCGGCGGCATGGAGGACGTGATCTTCGCCGGCACGGCGACGCGCCCGCCGCGAGACTTCGCCGAAGTCGTGCTGTTCGCCGAACAGGCCTCGGGCCAGGACGGCCAGGACATAGAGGTCGTTCGCCGGATCGAGCGCGGCGCGGGCAGCGCCTACCGCCTGAACGGCCGCGACGTGCGCGCCAAGGACGTCTCGCTGATCTTCGCCGACGCCGCCACCGGCGCCCATTCGCCCGCGCTGGTCAGCCAGGGCCGCATCGCCGCGGTGATCGCCGCCAAGCCGGCAGAGCGCCGGCTGATGCTCGAAGAGGCCGCAGGCATCTCGGGCCTGCACGTGCGCCGCAAGGACGCCGAGCAGAAGCTGCGCGCCACCGAAGCCAACCTCGCCCGGCTCGAGGACCTGATGTCGGGCCTCGACGCACAGATCGCCACCTTGCGGCGGCAGGCCCGCGCCGCAGAACGCTACCGCGCAGTGTCGGAAAAGATCCGCCTCGCCGAAGCCCGCCTCGTCTTCGCCCGCTGGCGCGACGCTGCCGAGGCCGCCGATGCCGCGCGGGCCGAGGCGCAGGCCGCCGAAACACGCGTCGCCGAGGCCCAGGGCGCGGTCAAGGCGGCGCAGGACGCGCAGGCGCTCGGCGCTCATGCCCTCGCCGAAGCCCGCGATACATTGGCTGACCGCCGCGACGATTCCAGCGCCCACGGCCACCGCATGGCGACCTTGACCAGCCAGCTCGAAAGCGCCGAGGACCGGCTCGCCGACCTCGACCGCCAGCGCAAGCGGCTCGAGGATGACCGCAGCGACGCCGGCCGGCTGACCCAGGACGCCGCCGACGCGCTCGCCGCGCTCGAACGCGAGCTGATCGCAGGCGAGGCGCGGCTGGCCGAGGACGAAGCCAAGCGCCCCGGTCTTGCCGCTGCGCTCAGCAGCGCCGAGCACGGCGCGCAGCAGGCCGAACTGGCGCTGGCCCAGGCCACCGCGGCGCAGGCAGGGGTCGAGGCCGAATGGCGCGTGGCCGAAGCCGAACTGGCCGCAGCCGGATCGCGCCTTGCGCGGCTCGACCAGGAAATCGCACGCCAGCGGGCGCAGCGCGATGCGCTGGCCCAGCAGGGCGATCCCGAGACCGCGGTGCAGGAAGCAATGGTACGGCGCGACAAGGCCGCCGCCGCGCTCGCCGAGGCGCGCACCGCGCTCGAAGCCCAGCAGGCGCGCAAGGCGGAGCTGCAGGGTGCGCGCGATGCCGCGGCCAGTGCGCTCGCATCGGCCCGCGCCGAACTCGCCGGTATCGAGCGCGAGCACAATGCGCTGCTGCGCGACCGCGAAGCGCGCGAGAAACAGGCCAAGGCCAAGCACGGGCTGCCCCAGGCGATCGACCGTGTCCGTGTCGCTCCCGGCTATGAACGCGCGCTCGCCGCCGTGCTCGGCCGCGACGCCAGGACCGCACTCGGTCCCGCGCCTGCTGGCGAGGAAGGCCGCTACTGGACCGGTGCCGAAGCTCCGGCGGCCGTCGCAGGCAGCCTCGCCGCGCATGTCCGCGATTGCCCGGCCGAACTCGTCGCGCGGCTGGCATTGGTCCACGTCGCCGATACCGACGACGGCCGCGCGCTCGCTCCCGGCGAATGGCTGGTGACCCGCACCGGCCTGCTGCGCCGCTGGGATGGCCTCGTCGCCTCGGGCGAAGGTGCGGCCGAAGCGGCACGGCTCGAGGCGGAGAACCGTTTCTCCGAACTGGCGGCCGAGCTGCCGGCGAGGCGCGCGACGGCCGCGGAAGCGGAAAAATTCAGGGTGAAGTCCAGGCCGAACTGGCCACTTTGCAGACAGCCGTGATTGCCTCCGAACGGACCGTCGCCGGCGCCGCCGATGCCGAACGCAGCGCTTTGCGTGCGCTCGACCAAGCCGAGGACGCCCGCACCCGCCACGCCGCCCGGCTCGCCGAGCTTGCCGCGGCGCAGGCAGATCTATCCGACCAGCAGGGACAGACCGAGAAGGAGCGCGCCGAGGCCGAGCAGCGCCGCGATGCCCTGCCCGATCCCGAAGCTGGCCGCACCGCGCTGACCGCGGCCCAAGCTCGGCACCAGGCCTCGCGCCAGGCGCTGCAGCTCGCGATGGCGCGGCTTTCAGGCCATGACCAGGAACTCGCCGTTGCGCGCGAGCGAGCGACCGCCCAGCGCACCGACATGAAGAACTGGCAGGCGCGGGCGGGCGATGCCGCTGGCCGCCTCGCCGAAATGGCGCGACGGCTCGACGAGATCGAGGAAGAGCGCGCGGTCATGGCGGCCAAGCCCGCCGCGCTGATCCGCGAGATCGAGGCCGGCGACGCTGTGCGCGAGCGGCTGGCCAGCGAACTCGCCAAGGCCGAGGAAGCCGTGGCCGAAGCAACGACCACGGCGCGCGCCGCCGACGAAGCGCTGAGCGCAATCGGCGAGGCGCTCGCCACCGCGCGCGAAGCCCGTGCCGGCGCCGTCGCCCGCGCCGAGAACGAGGAACAGCGGCGCAGCGAGATGGCGCGCATTTCGGGCGAGCGCTTCCAGTGCCCGCCGCCGCTGCTCCCCGGCCGCTTCGAGTTCGACACCGCCGACGTCGCCGCTGCGGGCGAGGAAAACGCGACGATGGACAGCCTGACCGCCGAGCGCGAGCGCATCGGCCCGGTCAACCTCGTCGCCGCCGACGAACTCGCCGAAGCCGAGGGCAAGCAGGCGACGAGCCTCGCCGAGCAGGCCGAACTGACCGAGGCCGTCCACCGCCTGCGCGGCTCGATCGGCAGCCTCAACCGCGAAGGCCGCGAGCGCCTGCGCGCCGCTTTCGAGGCCGTCGACACCCATTTCCGCCGTCTGTTCACCCGCCTGTTCGAAGGCGGCCAGGCCCATCTGGCGCTGGTCGATTCGGACGACCCGCTCGAAGCCGGGCTCGAGATCTACGCCCAGCCGCCGGGCAAGCGGCTGCAATCGCTGACGCTGCTTTCGGGCGGCGAACAGGCGCTGACCGCGGTGGCGCTGATCTTCGCGCTGTTCCTCACCAACCCCGCGCCGATCTGCGTGCTCGACGAAGTCGACGCGCCGCTCGACGACGCCAATATCGAACGCTTCTGCGACCTGCTCGACGCGATGGTGGCGGAGACCGACACGCGCTACCTGATCGTAACCCACAACGCCGTGACGATGAGCCGCATGCACCGCCTGTTCGGCGTGACCATGGTGGAGAAAGGCGTCTCGCGGCTGGTCAGCGTCGACCTCGGCGGGGCCGAGGAACTGCTCGCGGCAGAATAGGGCCTGCATTCTCGGCTGGAGCGTGTACGCTGATTCCCTGCTCGTCGCCCCTGCGAAGGCAGGGGTCCAACTAAGCTCTCATCCGAAACGTAAGCTGCATGTTCGCTCCGTCAGCTGGACCCCTGCCTGCGCAGGGGCGACGAGTCCGAGGTGTCCGTCAGTCCAGCACGAACCGCGGCCCCGCCGCGCCGGACATCCCCGCGCGGTCGTCCCTGTTGTAGAGCCGGCAGCGGTCGAGGCTGAGGCAGCCGCAGCCGATGCATTCGTCGAGCTTGGCGCGCGTGCGGCTGAGCAGGTTCATCCTGGCGTCGAGTTCGCCGCGCAGCGAGCGGCTGATGCGCTGCCAGTCGGTCAGTGTCGGGGTGCGGCCCTGCGGCAGCGTCGCCAGCGCCTGCTCGATCTCGGTCAGGCCGAGGCCGAGACGCTGGGCGATCAGGATGAAGCTGAGCCGGCGGATGTCCGAGCGCAGGAAGCGCCGCTGGTTGCCCGCGGTGCGCAGCGAGGTCAGCAGACCCTTGCTCTCGTAGAAGCGGATCGCCGAGACCGCGAGGCCCGTGCGCTTGGCCAGCGCGCCGATGGGAATGAGGTCGTTGCGGTCCATTTCCGCTCCCAACTTTCATGCTTGACCTGAAGTTAGCTTGAGGTTGCACAATGGGCAAGCGATTTGATTCGCATGACTTTCAACCAGACAATTAAGGATTATCGCTCATGCCCAATGGCAACATCGAACATGCCAACCTGACCGTTTCCGATCCCGAGCGGAGCGCGGCTTTGCTGCAGCAACTGTGCGGCTGGCACGAGCGCTGGCGCGGGCCGTCGCTGCTCGGCGGCTGGACGATCCACGTCGGCAACGCGACGTCCTATGTCGCGCTCCATTCGAACGGCGAGACCGGCGAGCGGCGTTATCGCAAGGGCCAGCCGCTCAACCATGTCGGCTTCGTCGTCGACGATCTCGACGCGGCGCAATCCGTGGTGATCGAGGCCGGCCTGGAGCCGTTCGGCCTCGACGACTACGAGCCGGGGCGGCGGTTCTATTTCTTCGACTGGGACGGGATCGAGTTCGAGCTGATCAGCTACCAGTGATCAGGCGTTCCCGACCACCCAGCAGGCCAGCGCCACGAGCAGGCCGGCGAAGCGGTTGGAGCGGAAGCGCGCGAGCGGGTTGGCGCCATCGTCCGGGTCTAGCGTGAGCACCTGCCAGGCGAGATGCGCCGCGGCCGGAGCCAGCGCGGCGAAGACCAGCAGGTCGGGACGCAGCAGCCAGAAGGCGAGCGCCCAGCAGGCCACCGCGGCGGCGTAGAACAGCGCGACGCCGCCGCGGACGTGCTTGCCCATCGCCCGCGCGCTCGAGCCGATGCCGACCAGCGCATCGTCCTCGCGGTCCTGGAGCGCGTAGATCGTGTCGTAGCCGATCACCCAGGCGATCGACCCGACATAGAGCGCGGCGAGCACCGCCAGCCCATCACCGCGCAACTCGGTCCAGCCGACCAGCGCCCCCCAGGAGAACACCAGGCCGAGCCAGGCCTGCGGCCACCAGGTGATCCGCTTCATGAACGGATAGGCCGCGACCGGGGCGATGCTGCCGAGCGCGACCAGCTGCGCCTGCCAGCGTAGTTGCAGCAAAACCACGAGACCGACCACGCACAGCGCCAGCAGCCAGATCCAGGCCGCGCGCTTGCTGACCGCGCCACTCGCGACGGGCCGCGCGGCCGTGCGCGCCACCTGCCGATCGAGATCGGCATCGACGATGTCATTGTAGACGCAGCCCGCTCCGCGCATCGCGATCGCGCCGGCGAGCAGCCAGAGGATCAGGTCCCACCGCGCCTGTCCGCCGGCCAGCAGCACACCCCAGGCGCAGGGCCAGAACAGCAGCCACCAGCCGATCGGCCGGTCGAACCGCGCGAGCAGCGCATAGTTGCGCAAGGTCCGCGGCAAGGCGGCGACTAGGCCGCGGTGCTCGGTATCGGGAACGATGGCGTCGGTCATCCCGAGCGCCATAGCCCGCGCCTGCGGACAAGGCTATCGCAAGCCATGGCCCATTCGCTCGCCCAAACCGTCCTCGCCCAGCTTCGCGCCGTGGCCGATCCACAACGCGCGCCTGCGATGCAGGCCTATATGAAGTCCGAGATGCCCTATCTCGGCGTATCGGCGGTGCCGCTGCGGCAGGTCTGCAAGGGGGCATTCACGGATCTGACCTGGCCGGACAGCGCCGCCTGGCAGGCCGACGTCCTCGCGATCTGGCGCGAGGCCGAGCATCGCGAGCAGCGCTATGCCGCGATCGAGCTCTCGGGCGTGCGCGCCGCCAGCCAGTTCCAGCAGATCGACGCGTTGGCGATGTACGAGGAGATGATCGTCTCGGGCGCCTGGTGGGACTACATCGACAACATCGCTGGTCAGCGCTTCTGGACACTGCTGCAGAACGACCGCACGGCGATGAAGCGGGCCATGCTCGCCTGGTGCCAAGGCGCCGACATGTGGAAGCGGCGCAGCGCGATCATCTGCCAGCTTCGCGCCAAGGCCGATACCGACCTCGATCTGCTCTATGCCTGCATCGAGCCCTCTCTGGATTCGAAGGAGTTCTTCCTGCGCAAGGCGATCGGCTGGGCGCTGCGGCAATATGCCCGGACCGATCCGGCCGAAGTGCGGCGCTACGTGCGCGAGAATACGACGCGGCTCAACGGGCTCAGCCGGCGCGAGGCGCTCAAGAACATCGAATGATCGTCGCAGCTTGCGCCGGCGGGCACGCCGGGCAAGAACGGCGCCCCATACCGCGAGGATACCCCCGATGCGCCTTGCCTCCCTGCTCGCTTCCGCCGCCCTCGCCCTGGTAGCCCTGCCGGTCGCCGCGCAGGACATGCCGGCGACGCCAGGCGGGCGCGAGGCGCTCGACATCCTCAAGGAAGCGATCGCCGTTCCGACGGTCGCCGGCCGCGGCCAGGTCCCTGCCCTCGCGGTAAAGTTCAGCGCGCGGCTGATGGAGGCGGGCTTCTCGCCGAGCGACATCGTCTTCGTGCGGATGGGCGAGACGGGCTATTTCACCGCGCGCTATCCGGGGCGCGACCGCAAGGCCAAGCCGATCCTGGTCATCGGCCACATGGACGTGGTCGAAGCCAATCCGGCCGAGTGGCGGCGCGATCCGTTCACCCCGGTCGTCGAGAACGGCTATGTCTTCGGACGCGGCGCAAGCGACAACAAGGGCGACATCGCGATGATGCTGGCCGCCATGCTCAAGCTGAAGCGCACCGGCTGGGTGCCGGCGCGCGACCTCATCCTCGCCTTCTCCGGCGACGAGGAGACAGGCATGGTCACAACCCGCGCCATGGCCGAGACGCTGAAGAACGCCGAACTGGTGCTCAACGTCGATGCGGGCGGGGGCGAGCTCGGGGCAGACGGCCTGCCTTTCGTCTACGGCATCCAGGCGGGCGAAAAGACCTATCTCGACCTCGAACTGGCGATCGCCGATGCGGGCGGCCATTCGAGCCGACCGGGCGAGACAAATGCCATCGCTGCCATGAGCAGTGCGCTCGTGAAAGTCTGGGAGCATCGCTTCGCGCCGCAGGTGAGCCCGCTGACCCGGGCCTATTGGCAGGGCACCGCGGCGCGCGCGCCGGCCGATGTCGCCGCAGCCATGCGCGCCTTTGCCGCCAATCCGAACGATGCCGCGGCCGCCGCGCTGCTTTCGGGCAGGCCCGAATATGTCGGCGTGGTGCGCACCACTTGCGTGCCGACCCTGATTTCGGGCGGGCACGCGCCCAACGCGCTGCCGCAGTCGGTCCGCGCCAACGTCAACTGCCGCGTGTTTCCCGGCACGTCGCAGCAAGCGGTGAAGGGGGTCATCACCGGCGTGATCGCCGATCCCGACATCACGATCGCGTTCGGCGACGACAGCGGTGTAGAGGCTCCCAGATCGCCGCTCAGGCCCGATGTGCTCACCGCGGTGGAGAAGGCGGTGCATGCACGCGCGCCAGGGCTCGCGATAGTGCCGCAGATGAGCGCAGGCGCGACCGATTCGATGTATTTTCGCGCGCGCGGCCTTCCCGCCTACGGTATCGCCGCGACCTTCATCAAAGCCGAGGACGACATCGCCCACGGCCTCAACGAGCGCCTGCCCCTGGCGACGATCGACCCCGGCGTGGCGCAGTACGAGACGCTGCTACGCACCATCGCAAAGTAACGGCGCCCAGTAGCGCCTTAGCCGACCAGCGTCCGCGATTCGGCGATGGCGGCGATGCCGCGCTTGCCTTCGATACGGTCGAGCTGGACGACGACGTCGATCACCGAGGCGGCATATTCGAGCGTCTCGGCACGGGTCAGGCCGATGCCCGTCTGCATAGCCATCAGCGCGATCTGTTCGAGCGCGCCGCGGGGCGTATTGGCGTGGACGGTCGAGAACGAGCCCGGGTGGCCGGTGTTGATCGCGCGCAGGAAGCTCACCGTCTCGGTGCCGCGCAGCTCGCCCAGCACGATGCGGTCGGGCCGCAGGCGCAGCGCCGCCTGGAGCAGGTCGTTGGCTGAGACCTTGGCCTCGCCGAGCTCGCCCTTGACCGCGATCAGGCCGACGCCGTTCGCGCCGGGCAGCTTGAGCTCGGCCGTGTCCTCGACCAGCACGACGCGCTCCTCGGACGGGATCTCGGTCAGCATGGCGTTGAGGAAAGTGGTCTTGCCGGTCGAGGTGCCGCCCGAGATCAGCACCGTTCGGCGCCGCCGGATCGCCTCGCGCAAGTAGGCAATCGGGCTATCCTGCGGATCGGGCATCGCTGCCTCGACGGGCGCGGCGATCGGGCCGCGATCATAGGCGTCGAGTGGCAGTTCGAGCAAGCGGTGGCGGCGGATTGCCAGCGCCCAGTGCAGCCGCGTTGCCGGCGGGCCGACGAGCTGGATGCGTGCGCCGTCGGGAAGCGTCGCGGCGAGCAGCGGATGCTCGCGGTTGATCCCCTGGTGGCTGATCCGCGCGACCTGTTCGGCCAGCCGCTTCAGCAGCTCGTCGTCGATCGCGGGGAGTGCGATGCGCTGCATGCCCGGAACCGCCGCATCCTCGATCCACAGCTCGCCGGGGCGGTTCACCAGGATCTCGGTGACGCTCTCGCGCTCCAGCCAGGGACGCAAGGGGGCAAGATAGGCATCGAGATAGACGCTGCGCGGCATCTGCGCCTTGTGCCCGCTCGATTCGCTTTCGTGAAGCGGGACGATGGTGCCAGTCATCGAGCGCCCTTCGCTAGCCCGCGCCCGATGCGGACTGGATGCCCGAGACGATCGCGCCGGCACCGAACAGGATGAAGCAGCCGATGATGACAGTGGCACCGAAACGCCAGTTCATCCGGCCCGTCAGCATCATGAAGCCAACCGCAGCGACGGCCATGACGGCGACCGCGGTCGCGACATTACCGAGCAGGGTGCCTTGCAGCCAGCCGAGTGCGGCGACGATCGGGCCCGAGCCCGCGGGGTCGGAACCCCTAACCGCCTGGGCCGAGGCCGTGCTGGAGGAGCCGAGAAAAAGAAGCATGGAAATGAACGGGATTGGATTGGATCGACTGCTCACAGGGCCCTCCTGCGGGCCCGGTTGCGCCATGAACATGACGGTAATGTGGCGATCCTGCGGACCGCCGCCGCCGGCTCCCATCAAGGCCGGCGGCGGGGTCTCGGCCACCCGCGCTTACTGCGGAGTGGCGAAGCCCAGCGTGGCGACGGCCTTGCCCTGGCTGGCCGCGGCGCGTGCATTGGTCATCTGCGTCGCCGCCTGATCCTCGGTCTTGCGCCAGCATTCGCGCGCGCCGGGATTGTAGAAGCCGCGCATCTGCGGCTGGTCGCCCGACATCTCGCACAGCGCCGCAGTGGCCTTGCGCACGCGCGAATTCATCGCCGACTGGCCGGCAGCACTGGTCAGATCGAGATCGGCGACGTTGATCGAAGCCATATACTGTCCGTCAGCAGCGGAGGTCGTCAGCCAGCCGTTGCGATGGACGCGCGCCGTAGCGGTGATCGAGTGATTGTCAGCCAGCGTGTCCTGTCCGGCCGAAGCGGCGGGCAAGGCGGTCTGGCTCAGCAGGGCACCAGCGATCAGAAGCATGGCGGACATCAGCAACTCCCTTTTTATCGTGTCGATGCACCGGTTAAACCGTATTTTTCGTCGTCAGAAAAGAAAATGACGCAACTGTCATAAAACTGCAATCGACGTGTGCATCGAAATGGGATTGTGATTCGAGCGGCGGTCGGTCGAAGCAGAAAACCGTCGCTTCCCAGCCACATGCTGGCGCTTCCACCTGGGGACCAACCTGGCGGGACCGACACCTCGTCCCGGCCGCCAAGCGCTTCGGCGGAACGCCGATCCAAACTGACACATAATGGCAACATCAAGCCAGTGGGTTGTAATAATTATGTCATCGAAACGTCACCCACCTGCAATCCGACATCCCTAGTGGCGCTGCGGGCGCAACGGCGACGCGGCCTCTGAGGCCAATCGCCGCCCATAGATGCCATAAAACAGGGAAAACTCTCCATGACTCGCGCTGTTTCGAAAACCATGACGTCGCTGGCCGCGATCGCCATCATGTGCTGCGCCGGCAACGCGTTCGCGGCGGAAGCCGCTGAGACCGCCGCCGAAGCGCCCGCCGACACTGCCGGCATCACCGACATCGTGGTGACCGCGACCAAGCGTGAAACCAACCTGCAGCAGACCCCGATCGCGATGAACGTCGTGAACGACCAGCTGCTCAAGGACCGCCACGTCCAGAGCCTCTACGACCTCGCCGACGGCGGCGTCCCCAGCCTGCGTATCGCGACCTTCGAAGCCCGCCAGTCGGCACTGACCATCGGCATCCGCGGCATCGTGCCGCTCGACGCCAACCAGCCCGCGCGCGAGCAGGGCGTCGGCATCTATGTCGACGGCGTCTATCTCGGCCGCCAGCACGGTCTCAACGCCGCGCTGTTCGACGTCGAGCGCATCGAAATCCTGAAGGGTCCGCAGGGTACCCTGTTCGGCCGCAACACCGAAGGCGGCGCGCTGAGCATCGTCTCGCGCGCGCCCTCGGGTGAATTCGGCGGCCGCGTCAGCGCCGGCTACGGCAACTACGGCGCCTATACCGGTTCGCTCCACATGGACCTGCCCGAATACAAGGGCTTCTCGCTCAAGGTCGACGCGGTCAAGCAGTACCAGGGTGCTACGACCAAGAACCCGATGCCCGGCCAGACCGGCTGGAACTACTACGACCGCACCGGCGCGCGCCTCGCGCTCCGCTGGAAGCCGACGAGCGACATCACCAACGACTTCTCGTATGACGTCGCCAAGGACCAGAACTCGCCGTTCTACAGCCAGCTGCTGAACTACAACCCGAACAACTGCGTGAACGGGCCGATCGCCAATTCGCCGGGCTGCGTCCTGCCGAGCATCGCCTACACCTCGCTGACCGGCGGCCCGGTCAAGCCGCTGCTGCCGGGCGTCGTCGTCAACGGCGACAGCCGCATGAAGGTCGCCGACATCGGCGTGCCGCAGCAGCCCAGCGTCGACAAGACGCACGGCTTCACCAACTCCTTCAAGTGGAACTTCGGCAAGGAACTGGAGCTTCGCTCGATCACCGCGTGGCGCGGTGTCGACGTGCAGCAGTGGGACAACAGCGGCGGCGCTCACCGTCCGCCCCTGGTCAACCTGACCGCTTCGTGCACGGCGGCTGCTCCGTGCGGCTTCAGCCGCTACAGCCTGGCCGATCTGCGCCAGCGCCAGTTCAGCCAGGAACTCCAGGCCGTCGGATCGATCGGTTCGATCGACTATGTCGCCGGCCTGTTCTACTTCAACGAGCACGTCAGCGACGACGCCGCCACGCCGAACTCGATCGGCGCTGTGGCGACGCTCACCAACGGCGCGGTGACCGGCGCGAACTACGTTTCGATCCCGTTCTGCACCGCCAACACGCCTCTCTTCGTTGGCAAGGCAGTCAACGGCTGCTCGATCGACCGCGCTTCGGAAGTCTGGTCGAAGAGCTATGCCGCCTACGGCCAGGTGACCTGGAATGCGACCGACGCGCTGCACGTCACCGTCGGTGCCCGTTACACCCACGACAAGAAGAAGGGCGTTCTGCACTTCTTCAACAACCTGAACTACGACACGGCCACCCCGGCCCAGCTCACCGCCAACGGCTATTCGCCGCTGGACAAGACCTGGGACCGCTTCAATCCGATGGCGACGATCGCCTATGACGTGACCAACGACGTTCACGTCTATGCGAAGTATTCGACCGGCTACCGCGCCGGCGGCGCCAGCTCGCGTACGCCCAACTACCTGTCGTTCGATCCGGAAGATCTGAAGTCCTACGAAGTGGGTCTGAAGGCTGACTTCCTCGATCACCGCGTGCGGCTCAACCTGGCCGGTTACATCATGGACCGCAAGAACAGCCAGGAAGACCTCAGCTTCATCACTTTCGCCAACGGCACCAGCGTGAACGTGCTGCGTGCGGTCAATGCGCCCGGCTCGACCAAGATCCGCGGCATCGAGGCGGACCTGACTGTGAAGCCGATCGAAAATCTGACGCTGAACGCATCTTACGCCTATACCTATACGAAGGTGCCGCTGGTTCCGGTCAGCTTCACGGTCGGCGGCGTCACGTCCACGGTGCTGCAGCAGTTCTTCATTCCGTTCACCCCGCGCAATGCGGCGAGCGGTTCGATCGACTACGCGCTGCCGATCGGCGGTGGCGACACGGCGCTGAAGTTCCACGTCGACGGCAACTATTCGCAGGCCACGCAGGCTTTCGACCAGTTCCCGACGAAGGCGCATGCCTCGTTCATCGTCAACGCCCGCCTGTCGCTGGCCGACATCAAGATGTCCGACGCCGGCCAGAAGCTGACCGTCGGCTTCTGGGTGCGCAACCTGTTCGACAAGCAGTACATCTTCCGCGTCGACCCCTCGAACAGCCTGCCCGGCGCGCCGACCACCAGCCTGACCGCTGGCCCGATCGGCAACGTGCTGGGCGACTACGGCAACTTCAACGCGCCGCGCACCTTCGGCGTCGAAGCCACCGTCAACTTCTAAGCTTCGACCCGGCGGGACTGCGGCAACGCGGTTCCGCCGGGCATCAGACTACCCGACGGGCGATCCCTCCCTCCCCGTCATAACTCTGCCCGGCCTCCCCAGGAGGCCGGGTTTTTTATTGGAGAATTGCTAGAGGAAGCGGCCTTTCAGCCCGGCCCCCTCTCAACCCGCTTGCGTCAGCTCGGGCTTCTGCTCGAAGCGGCCGAGGCCGTAGTCGCCCTTGATCGTCGTGCGGTGGACGATGCGTTCCTCGTCGGGATTGCAGCCGCAGGCCTCGTGGAGCACGCGCCAGTTGTCCCAGATAACCATGTCGGTCTCATGCCACTGGTGATAGTAGGGCTTGATCACGCGCATCGCCTCTTCCCAGATCTCGGAGAGCAGCGCGAAGGCGGCGGCACTCTCGTCGCCCTCGATGCCCTGGCAGCCGTAAGGCGTCATGTGGAACACCTTCTCGCCGGTAGCACGGGTCCAGACCGCGGGGTGGATCGAGCGCGGCTTGGAAGCGATCATCGCTTCCATATCGATGTCGTGCGGGCGCAGTTCGCGGAAATTCCGGGGCAGGCCGAACTTCTGATGGGAATAGCGCAGGTCGAGGTTGTAGAGGACGTGCAGGTCCTCGGCCTTCCTGCGGATCGCCGGGTCCATGTCGCGGTAGATCTGGATGCCGTCGGAAAAGCCGGTGAGCCCTCCGTCCTGCGCGATCTTGATCGAGCGCAGCACGCCCGCACGATTGAGCTCGTCGTTATAGGCATGGTCGAAATGCCACGGCTGCCAGGTGATCAGCGGCTTGCCGTCGATCTCGACGATGCACTTCTCCTCGCCCGTCGCGATCTCGATCACGCCAGTGAGCTTGGCATCGTCGCGGTCGGCACGAGCGACAGTATTGACCGGATGGTCCTTGAGCGGGCCGAACACGGTGCTGACATCGACCTGCATCTGCGCCGAAGGCTCGACACCTTCGAACACGATGACGCCGCGATCTTCGAACAACTGGTTGAGCTGGGCGCGAACCTCCGCGTCCTTGAGCGCGCTGGCGGTAAGTCCGGTTACGCGCGCGCCGAAAGACAGGGCGTCGTCAAGCGCATGAATTTGCATGGTCATCATCCTTCTCCACGCCCCGCCGCCGGCGGGCGCCTGTTTTGCGCCGGCATTCTAGATCGTCTCTGACGGATTGCCCAGAGGGCGAAAAGTCAGTCGACCTTGTCGCCGCCGTGCCTTTCCCAGCCAGCCTTGAGGCCCTCGCCCTGATCCTCGGGCTCGGCAGGCGCGTCCTCCGCCGGATGGAGCAAGGCAGCCTCTTCGGGAGACGAATCCTCATGATCGAGCATCAACACGGCCGCCGCGTCGGCCGCCCGCCCCTTCCAGTGCGATCCCGCAGGACTGCGCTGGCGCAGCCGGGATACCGCCGCGTCGAGCTCGGACTGGTGCCGGTCGATCGACGCCAGCGCCGCGTCTCGATCTTGCTGGGCCTGTTTCAGGCGCTCCTCCGCTTCGGCATAGGCCGCTTCCGCCGCAACCATGTCGCTTTCGATCTGGGCGAGACTGCGCGAGGGATCGTTCGCTTTCATGGGCTTTTCCTTTTCGGGCGCCGGCGCCGAGGCAAGATCGCAGACCGCGGCGATCAGGCCGGCAAGCCGCAGGAACTGGCCGGCCTCCATGTTGACCTTGGCCGTGGCTTCTGCGCCGGCAACGGCCGTCCGCATCCGCTCCGCTTCCGCGCGGGCAGCGCCGATCAACTGCGGGCCGAAACCGGCGAGACTCTTCAACGGCGCCCTCCTTGCGGAAGCGGGACTATCGAAGGAAGCCGCCATGGCCGCCTTGGGTTCCCCAAGCCGTGCGGAAACTTAGCCGAAATTAGCTAAAGCGCGTCGAACACATAGCCCAGCGAGCGCACCGTGCGTAGCGGATTGCCCGCCCCCGCGGCGCGCAGCGCGCGGCGCAGGCGGCCGATCCAGACGTCGACCGTGCGTTCGTCCACCGGCGGCTCCTGCTTGCCGAGCGCCGAGATCAGCTGCGAGCGGGTGAAGACGCGGCCCGGATGCTCGACGAAATAGCGCAGCAGGCGGAACTCGTTGGGCATCAGCGGGACGGGCTTGCCGTGCCAGCGCGCCTGGAAGGCGGCGAGGTCGATCGTGAGATGCCCCAGCGTTACCGCACGCAGCGCGCCCGCGTCCTGGTCGCGCAGCTGCAGCGAGAGCACGCGGTCGAGCAGCGCGGCGCGATCGACCGGCCCAACCATATAGTCGTCCGCCCCGGTACGCAGCGCACGGCGGCGCGCTTCGGGATCGTCCTCGTCGAGGATCATCGTGATATGGGCCTGAGCGGTCAGCGGGTCGCAGCGCAGGCGCCGACAGACCTCCAGCCCCGAAATCTCGGGCAGCACCCAGTCGATAAAGGCCCAGAGCGCGCCTTCGAGCAGCGGCAGCTCGCCGACATTGGTCCATTTGTGGAACACCGCTTCGAGCTCGCCATGCCGGAACGGCGCGAGCCCGCCTTCGATGTCGCTGGTAAGAAGAATATCGATGTGACGCATCGCCCCCGACCCTGGCTGAGGCGTGGGTCATGGCGAAGTCATATGACGCACACATGACGGTTCGATGACGTGGTCATGAAAGCTGCTCGACCGCAGAAATCAGCCGTCCCACACCGGGAACGGGTTATCCCCAGGTGTAACTGAAGTGACACCGGGCTGTCATGGCGGCGCAACCTCCCGCGGCTATCCGGCCCGCATGACAAGGCAAAGGATATCCGATGCTGTTTGACGAAAGCGGTCAGCTCGTCGCCAAGGACCCCAGTGCCAAGCTTTCGGGAAATATCCCAAAATGGCTGGACCTTCCCGAACCCCGTTCATTCCGCCCCAAGCGCAAGCACCGCACCGTGTGGATCTCGGACATCCACCTCGGTACCCGCGGCTGCAACGCGACGATGCTGGTCGATTTCCTCCGCTCGATCGAGTGCGAGACGCTCTATCTGGTCGGCGACATCGTCGACGGCTGGCGGTTGCGCAAGGGCTGGTACTGGCCCGACGCGCATAGCGAAGTCGTCCGCCGCGTGCTCAAGATGGCGCACCGCGGTACCCGCGTCGTGTTCATCGCCGGCAACCACGACGAGATGCTGCGCAACTATGCGGGCATGACCTTCGGCGGCGTCGAACTCGCGCTCGAAGCGATCCACGAGACCGCCGACGGCCGCAAGCTGCTGGTCACCCACGGGGACAGCTTCGACGGCGTGGTACTCTACGCCAAGTGGCTCGCCTTCCTCGGCGACAAGGCCTACTCGCTGCTGCTGCGCTCGAACATCTGGGTCAACGCGGTCCGCCGGCGGCTCAAGCTGCCCTACTGGTCGCTGTCCTCCTACATGAAGAAGCGCGTCAAGAACGCGGTCCAGTACATCGGCTCCTACGAAGAAGCGGTCGCCCACGAGGCGATCCACCGCGGGCTCGACGGCATCGTCTGCGGCCACATCCACTGTGCCGAGATCCGCCAGATCGGCGGCATCACCTATTACAACGACGGCGACTGGGTCGAAAGCTGCACCGCCCTCGCCGAGGATTTCGCCGGCCAGATGACGATCATCGACTGGGCCCGCGAAGTTGCCACCGAGAAAACCCATGAAACGGAGGTTTCGGCATGAGACTGGCGATCGCGACTGACGCCTGGTTCCCTCAAGTCAACGGCGTCGTGCGGACGCTCTCGGCCACGGTCGTCGAACTCGACCGGCACGGCCACGAAGTCGAACTGATCACGCCCCAACGCTTCCTGACCGTGCCGATGCCCGGCTATTCCTCGATCCGCCTGGCCATGGCACCACGCTTCGGCGTGCGCCGCATGCTCGACGCCTACCAGCCCGAAGTCGTCCACATCTCGACCGAAGGCCCGATCGGCTGGAGCGCACGCGGCTGGTGCCTGGCGCGCGGCGTGCCGTTCACCACGGCGTTCCACACGCGCTTCCCCGAATATGCGGCCGTGCGCACCGGCATCAGCGCCGAGCGCTTCTGGCCGATCATGCAGCGCTTCCACGCGCCGAGCCGTGCCGTGATGGTCGCAACCGAGCGGCTCGGCGCCGAGCTCGCGACACGCGGGATCACCCAGACGCGGCCCTGGACGCGCGGCATCGACCACTGGCTGTTCCGCCCGAACGGCGAACAGCACCCGGCCTTCGCGAATCTGCCGCGCCCGATCATGCTAAACGTCGGCCGCGTCGCGCCCGAGAAGAACCTCGAGGCCTTCCTCGGCGCCAAGGTGCCGGGCACCAAGGTCGTGGTCGGTGACGGACCGTCCATCGCCGATCTCAAGAACCGCTATCCAGACGTCGTCTTCCTCGGCCCGCTGTCGGGCGAAGAACTCGCCTCTGCCTATCGCAGCGCCGATTGCTTCGTCTTCCCGAGCCACACCGATACCTTCGGCATGGTCATTATCGAGGCTCTGGCTTCGGGCCTGCCTGTGGCGGCTTTCCCGGTCGCCGGCCCGCTCGATATCCTCGGCTACAACGGCCGCGGCGTCGCCGACGACATGCCGTTCACGGTCGCCGCGGTCGAAGAGGACCTGACGCTGGCGATCGAAAAGGCGCTGCGGCTCGATCGCACCTCCGCTGCCGTATTCGGCGCGCGCTTCTCGTGGGAGCGCGCGACCCAGCAGTTCATGACCGCGATCCAGAGCGCCACCCGCCGCTCCGCGCCCGAGCGCGAGCTCGAAACCGCCTGATTTGCTCGAACCTCCCCGGCTTCGTCGGGGAGGTTCACGCATGCTCTCCCACCCGCACGACCGGCCCGCGTAGCAAGCGGTAGGTTGACGGCCCGGTCAGCCCGAGTAGGCTGGCGGCGGGAGAAAAAACCAGCATGAGCAGCGACTCGGATTCCGCCTTCCTCAAACGCCCGGCGGCCCTGGCAATCCGCGTTCTCATCCCAGCGCTACTCGCACTAGGCGCCGTGCTGCTGCCACCGATCCGCGCCGCCGAGATCAACTACGCGGGGCGCAATCCGGAACTCGAAAAATCAGCCGGCGCGCAGGTCTACCGCGAGAACTGCGCCGCCTGCCACGACGCCGGCGTCAACCGCGCGCCGCAACGCCTGCTGCTGCAGGACCTCACTCCCGAAGCGATCCGCTCGGCTCTGGTCGACGGCGCGATGCGGCCGCAAGGCTCCGCCCTGTCCGACGATCAGAAGACCGCCGTCGCCGAATACCTGTCGGGCCGCAAGCTGGGCGCGAGCGCCGTCGCCGACGCTCCGAACATGTGCAAGGGTGCCGCCGCGAAGTTCGACCTGGGCGAGCCGCCCGCCTTCACCGGCTGGGGCCTGGACCTCGCCAGCACCCATTCGATCCCTGCGGCGGTATCGAGGCTCGACAAGGCCGGTGCCGGACGTCTCACGCTCAAATGGGCTTTCGGCTTCCCCAATTCCTCGCGCAGCCGCTCACACCCGATCGTTGCCGGCGGGGCGATCCTCGTCGGCAACCACAACGGCTCGGTCTATGCGCTCGACCGCGAGACCGGCTGCGTCCGCTGGGCCTATGCCGCCCAGGCCGAAGTGCGCACCGGCGTGGTCGTCAGCCCCTGGCGCGCGGGCGACCGCTCGGCGCATCCGCTGGTCTATTTCGGCGACGTGCGCGGCGAGGTCTATGCGGTGAACCTGCTCGACGGCACGCTCGCCTGGAAGATGCGCGCCGATGCCCATCCCGCCGCGGTCATCACCGGCACGCCGACGCTGTTCGAAGACAAGCTCTATGTCCCGGTCTCGTCGGTGGAAGAGGCCTATGCCACCAGCCCCGGCTATGCCTGCTGCAATTTCCGCGGCTCGGTCGTCGCGCTCGACGCGCGCAGCGGCGCGGAGAAATGGCGCACCTGGCTGGTCGATTCCGCGGCGACACAGGGCACCAGCAAGGGCGGGCTCGACAAGCTCGGCCCCTCGGGCGTGGCCGTGTGGAACAGCCCGTCGATCGACGCCGCGCGCGGCCAGCTCTATGTCGCGACGGGCGACAATTATTCGCTGCCCGCAACGGGGCTGAGCGACGCGGTCGTTGCGCTCGATCTCGCGACCGGGCGGATCCGGTGGCACTACCAGGCGCTCGCCGAGGACACCTGGAACGTCGCCTGCGTCACCAAGACCAGCGACAGCTGCCCTGACGAGAACGATCCCGATGCCGATTTCGGCGCCGGCACGGTGCTGGCCAAGGGCAAGGACGGCAAGGAACTCGTGCTGGCCGGGCAGAAGTCAGGCTGGGTCTATGGCCTCGATCCGGCCAATGGCCAGCTCACCTGGAAGACCCGCGTCGGGCGCGGCAGCCCGGGCGGCGGCGTCCATTTCGGCATGGCTTCGGAGGACGGCATCCTCTTCGTGCCGGTGACCGACAACTACTTCTACGGCCCGAAAGATTTCCCGCCCTCGCCCGGCCTCCATGCGCTCGACATCGCCACCGGCCACCCGTTGTGGAACTATGCTTCCACGATCAAGTGCGCCACGATGCAATGCGCCCCGGGCATGGGCGGTTCGATCACCGCGACGGCCGGGATGGTGATCGCCGGCGACGACGACGGCATACTGCGGATCTTCGACGGCGCCAGCGGCAAGGTGCTGTGGTCGATCGACACCAAGCCCGGCGTCACGACGGTGAACGGCGTCACCGCGCACGGCGGCGCGATCAGCGGCGGGGTCGGGCCGATCGCTTACAAGGGCATGGTCATCGTCCCCTCGGGCTACGGCTTCGCCTCGAAGCTGCCGGGCAATATCCTTTTGGTTTACGGAGTGGCTAAATGAGCGAAGTTCTCGCCAGAAGCTTGGAGCGCGATGTGCTCATCGGCGTCGATGTCGGCGGAACCTTCACCGATGCCGTGCTGACGCTGGGCGCCGAGAGCTTCCGCGCCAAGAGCCCGAGCACCTATCCCGACATCGGCCGCGGCGTGCTCGCCTCGTGCCGGCTGGCAGCACAGGCGGCCGGGCTGGAGCTGAGCGAGGTCCTGCCGCGCGTGCGCAAGTTCGGACTGGGCACTACAGCCGTGACCAACGTCATCGCCACGCGTGGCGGCCTGCGGGTAGGCCTGATCACCACCAAAGGCTTCGAGCAGACCCTGCGCCTCGCACGCGGCCGGACGCAGGAGGCCGACGGCTGGCTGAAATCGGTCGATGCCATCGTCGAGAGCGGCGCGGTCATCGGCATCGACGAACGGATCGACCGCAACGGCACGGTGCTGAAGGCGATGGACCCGGACGAGATCGTCACGGCAGCGCGCCGGCTTGCCGAACTCGGGGTCGAATCGATCGCTGTGTCCTTCGTCTGGTCGTTCCTCAACCCGGTGCATGAGCGCCAGGCCGTAGCGCTGCTGCGCGAGGCGCTGCCCGACATCCCGATCACCAGCGGCAGCGAGTTGCGCCCCGTGATCCGCGAATATGAGCGCACTGCGCTGGCCGTACTCAACGCCTACAGCTACGGCGCCTACCGCGGCGTCGACGACCTGGCGAACGAACTTAAGGCCGAAGGCCTCGCCGCGCCGGTCCTGCTCTGCCATTCGGGTGGCGGTGCGATCTCGGTCGACCAGGCGCGCGAGCAGCCCGTCTGGCTCGCCGCTTCGGGCCCCGCTGCCGGCGTCGCCGCGGCGGCGCGGATCGCCGAGAAGGCCGGCGAGACCAAGGTCCTGACCTGCGACCTCGGCGGCACTTCGTTCGACGTCGCCCATATCGCCGGCGGCGCGCCGGCGCGTACCCAGCGTGGCGAACTGATGGGTTTCTGGACCGCCCTGCCGCGCGTCGACGTGGAATCGGTCGGTGCGGGCGGCGGCTCGCTGACCTGGATAGACGAGCGCGGCATGCTGCGCGTCGGCCCGCGCTCGGCCGGCTCCTCGCCCGGCCCCGCCTGCTACGGCCGCGGCGGCGAGCGCGCGGCGCTGACCGACGCGCTGCTCGTCCTCGGCTATATCGACCCCGAGCGTTTCCTCGGCGGCACGATGACGCTCGACCGCGAAGGCGCCGTGGCGGCCTGCGCCCGGCTCGGCGACGGGCTCGATCTCGACGCGGTCGAAGCCGCCTGGGGCGTGCGCGAGATCGCCGTGGCCGAGATGGTCAAGGCGGTGCGAGCACGCCTTTCCTTGCACGCCTTGTCGGCGCCCGAGCATTGCTTGGTGTCCTACGGCGGCTGCGGCGCGCTGTTCGCCGCCGAAGTGGCGCGGCAGGCCGGGCTCAAGCGCATCTATATCCCCGAGCTCGCATCGGTGCTCTCTGCCTACGGCGCGGCGACGATGGACATCCGGCGCGAGCGGCTCTGCACGATGCTGGCCAAGCTGCCCGCAAGCGATCCCGCAGTGATCGAACGCGCCTTCACCGAAGTCCGCGAGGCAGCCTGGGCCGATCTTGCCGCAGATGGCGTACCCGAGGCCGACCGGCTGATCCGCTACGAAGCCGACATGCGCTTCCTCGGCCAGCGCTGGGAGTTGACCGTGGTGCTGCCCTCCGATCCCGCGATCCGTGACGGCGGCCAACAGGCCGAAGCGCTCTTTCGCGAAGAATACCTTCGCCGCTTCGGCGCGGCGGCGACGAGCACCAAGGGCGGCGGCGTAGTCGAATGGGTCGGCATCCGCGCGGTGGGTATCGGCAAGATGGGCGATAGCGGTCCGACTGCGTCAGTCAGGGCAGCCGTCGATAACGGGCCGGCCAGGCCCACCGGCACCCGCCTCGTTCACCTCGACCGGGCCAGCCAGCCGGCCGAAATCACCACCTACGACGCTACCGCACTCGAACCGGGGCAGGAAATTTGCGGGCCCGGCCTGATCGACGGCAGTGACACGACGATCTGGCTCCCCGCCGGCATGAATGCCCGCGTCGATCCCGACCGCACTCTCATCATCGAGGTAAGCCGATGAAACACAACGAGAATCTTGCCACCGACCCCATCGTCCCCGAGCTGCTGCGCACCCGGCTGGAGGCCATCGGCCAGGAAGCCGGCGCCGCGGTCGAGCAGACCGCAATCAGCCCGATCGTCACCGAGTCCAAGGACTATTCGGTGACGATCATGGACCCCGACGGCCGCGTCATCTCGGGCACCGGCCTGATCGACCTGCACTTCGGCGCGGTCCACCACGCGGTCAAATCGACGATCCAGGTCCACGGCGATACGATCGCCGACGGCGACGTCTTCCTCGCCAACGATCCTCATTCAGGCGGCGGGCTGCACCCGCAGGACGTCGTCATCCAGCGACCGATCTTCTTCGAAGGCCAGCGCATCGCCTGGGTCGCCCTGGCCGCGCACATGATGGACATGGGCGGCATGGTGCCCGGCTCCTCGGCGGTCCACGCCACCGAATGCTATCAGGAAGCGCTGCGCCTACCGCCGGTCCGGCTGATCCGCCAGCACGTCGAATGTGAGGACATCTGGAACATCTTCCGGATCAACGTCCGCTCCAGCGACCTCATCGAAATGGACATGCGCAGCCTGGTGATCGGCGCGGGCGTGGCCCAGGCCAAGATCGTCGAACTGGTCCGAGAGATGGGCCTCGATATCTTCCGCTCCGCCGGCGCCGCGCTGATCACCGGCGTGCTGCGCGTGCTGCGCGAGCGCATCGCCCAGCTCGAGGATGGCCAATACTTCTCGGCCGCCTGGATCGAGTGGAACAACGACGTGATGCGCATGCCCTGCAACCTCGAGGTCAAGGGCGACCGGCTGATCTTCGACCTGACCGACGCGCCGGCGCAGGTGCCGCATTTCTTCAATTCGAAGGAATATATCATCCGCGCGCAACTGGGCCCGCGCGTACGCCAACTGCTGGCACCCGGCCTGCCCTACAACCAGGCGGTGCTCGATGTCGTCGAGATCGTCAGCAAGCCGGGGACGATCGTCAACTCGGTCTCGCCCGCCCCGATCGGCGCGGCGCATATGGACGCGGCGATGGCGGTCTATGCCGCAGTCGGCCAGTGCCTCCAGCTCGCGCTGTTCGCCTCGCCGCAGGCGGTGGAGCGCGAGAAGATCCTTGCGCCGACGCTCGCCGCCTATGGCACCGGGCGCTGGACCTACCTCGACCACGCCGGCCAGCGCCGCGTCTATACGCTGATCGACGGCGCCTTCTCGGGCAGCCCGGCGGCCGGCGACCGCGACGGGATCGACATCAAGAACAGCCAGGTTCCGGGCGGCAACCAGCTCGAATTCGCCGACGCCGAGATTCTCGAAAACGCCTATCCGCTGCTCTTCGTCGAGCGCCGCGCCAGCAGCGGCGTCCACGGATACGGCCGCTTCCGCTCGGGCGTCGGGTACCAGGGCAGCTTCCGCGCGCATGAAACCGAGACGCTGGTCGGCAACATGACGGGGACGCGCGCCTGGTTCCCCACGGGCGGCGGGGCCGGCGGCTATCCGGGCGCGACGATGCGCTATTTCATGCACCACGCCGACGGAACGACCGAGCCGGTCGACATCCACCAGGTCGGCCTGCAGCTTGCCGCCGGGGATACCTTCGAGATGATCTGCGCCAGCGGCGGCGGCTATGGCGATCCGCTCGACCGCGACCCGCTGGCGGTCGGGCGGGACCTCGCCGAAAACCGCGTCGAGCGCGAAATCGCCGAAAATGTCTACGGCGTGGCCGTCGCCGCGGACGGCTCCGTCGATCTCGCGGAAACCGAGGCGCGGCGCGTTTCGCTGCGCGCGGACCGCTTGCACGCAGCACAGCCAGCGCGACACCAAACGGCCGTCCAGATCGACCAGAGCACCCCTGCCGTCCCGCTTTACCCCGGCGTCGTCCAGCGCGGCGACCTGGCCGTGGCCGAGCTCTCGGGCGCCGTTCTCGCCCAGGCACCGGGCAACTGGCTCGACGGCTGCCCGGTACTCGACACGCCGATCGACGACCGTGCCGGTGGCACGATCATGCGCGCGCATCTCGATCCGGCAACGGGCCGCGCGCTGTTCGTCGACGTGATCCGCAAGAGCGACGGCCCCAGCATCGCGGTGCTGCCCGAACGCTGGGCGCGTGCCGGCCAACCGCAGCCGCGCGAAAACGTGACGGCCTGACCGATCGAGAGGGGAAGCGCTTGGCCGAATACGACTATGTCATCGTCGGCGCGGGTTCGGCCGGCTGCGTGCTGGCGAACCGGCTGAGCGCCGACCGCGGCGTCACCGTCGCGCTGATCGAGGCCGGCCCCGGCGACGCGCATCCCTATGTCCACATGCCGCGCGGCGTCGGCAAGCTGATGGCGATGCCGAGCCATATGTACCACTACCTGACCCAGCCCGAGCGCGGGAACGCCCAGACCCCCGATATGTGGCTGCGCGGCAAGGTGGTCGGCGGCTCGTCCTCGGTCAACGGCATGGTCTGGGTGCGCGGCCAGCCCGCCGACTGGGACGACCTGGCCGCCAGCGCGGGCGAGGACTGGTCGTGGGAGCACATTTCCCGCGCCTACGAGGCGATCGAGGGGCACCAGCTCGGGCCTGGCCCGACCCGCGGCGGCAGCGGCCCGGTGCGCATTTCGCTTCCGACCTGGCGCACCAGGCTGACCGAGGCGATCAACGCCGCCGGGGCGAAAATGGGCTGGCCGGTCAAGGAAGACGTCAACGCGCCTGATGACGGCGAAGGCGTCGGCTACATGCCGCGGACGATCTGGAAGGGGAAGCGGCAGAGCGCCGCGGTCGCCTTCCTCAATCCGGTGCGTGGGCGAGCCAACCTGACGGTGATCACCGGCGCTATCACCGACCGCGTGCTGTTCGAAGGCACCCGCGCGGTGGGCATCGAGGTGCTCCGTAACGGTCAACGCGAGCAGATCGGCGCACGGCGCGAGGTACTGCTCTGCGCCGGCGCGGTGGCGAGCCCGGGCGTGCTCGAACGATCCGGCATCGGCGATCCCGCGCTGCTCGAACGGCACGGCATCCCGCTGGTCCATGCCAACCCCGCGGTCGGCGAGCACGTCAGCGAGCACCGCGCGCTGCGCATGCAGTGGCGGATCAACCAGCCGCTCTCGTACAACCGCGACTACGAGGGGCTGCGGCTCGTCTGGAACGTGGTCCGCTACTACCTGACCGGCGAAGGCCCCATGTCGGTGGCCGCAATCGACATGCGCGCCGCTTTCCGCAGCCGGCCCGAGCGCAACCGCGCCGACATCCAGGCGCAGATCGGCCTGTTCAGCTGGAATATCTCCGGCCCGCCGACGAAGAGCGGGCTCGAGCGCGAGCATGGCTTCTGCGCGGTGGTCAATCCGGTTACTCCGGCATCGCAGAGCGGTTCGATCCACATCGCCTCGCGCGATCCCGCGCAGTTCCCCGCGATCACCCCGGGTTATGGCACTGCCGAGAAGGACCGCGCCGCCACCCTCGCCGCCGCGCGTATCCTGCGCCGATTCGTGCAGCAGGAACCGCTCGCCAGCCTGATCGAGCGCGAGACACTTCCCGGGCCCGAGGCACAATCCGACGAGGATATACTCGCCTGCATGGACAAGTACGGCAGTGCCGGCATGCATACGGTCGGCTCCTGCCGCATGGGCAAGGACGCAGCCTCGGTCGTCGACCCCGCACTGCGCGTGCGCGGCGTCGAAGGGCTGCGTGTGATCGACGCCTCGGTCATGCCGGCGATCCCATCGGGCAATACCAACGGCCCGGTCATGGCCTTGGCCTGGCGCGCGGCCGACCTGATCGGGCGCGGCTGATGGAGATCGATTTCGCGCGGGCGCCGGGCGACGGCCTGCCGCTCGAGCTCTATGCCCGGCTGCACGAGGCGGGACCGGTGGTGTGGAGCGACAGCCTCGGCGGCTGGGCGGTGTCGGGCTATGCCGAGGTGCGCAGCGTCTTCGGCGACGTCACGCGCTTCACCTCGGCCGGCACGCCGGTGGCCGAAGCGCTCGGCGAACAGGGCATGCTGGTCAACGACACGCCGCTCCACCACACGATCCGCGCGGTCTGGACGAAGCAGGTCGGCATCGCGGCCCTGGCGCTGCGGCGGGCCGAGCTCGAAGCCAATGCCGCCGAGGCGATCGCCGCCGCGCGGGTGCGGATGGAGGCAGGCGAAGCGGTCGACTTCATCCCATTGATCCGCGAATTCGTCATCCGCTTCATCACCGCCAGCTTCGGCGTGCCAGCCGAGCGGGGCGAGATATTCCACCGTTGGAGCGTGATGTCTTCCGACACGCCCGCCGTTGCGATGGACGCAGGCAGCACGGCGGAGCAATCGCACTACGCCGTGCGCGCCGCGGTGTTCGAACTGATCGACGAGCTGGCGGCCGATCGCAAAAGACGCCTTGCCGCCAGCGAAACGCCCGAGGACCTGACCACGCTGATGGTCGCAGCCGAGGGCCGCGACGGCATCACGCCTTCGATCGTGCGCGACAACCTGTTCAACTTCATCCTCGGCGCGCTCGACACGACGGAGAAGTGGCTCGGCAATATCCTGGTCAAGCTGTGCGGCAATACCGCGTTCGCGGAAGAGCTGCGCGCCAGTCCCGACCTGATCGCGCCCTTCGCCGAGGAAGTCATGCGCTGCGATACGGTTGCCCAATCGATCCAGCGCAACGTGCGGCACGACGGCGTCGAGCTTGGCGGGCGCCGGCTCGGCGCCGGCGAGCCGGTATTCCTCCTGCTCGGCGCCGCCAACCGCGATCCCACCATCTTTTCCGATCCCGACAGTTTCGCCCCCCGCCGCAAGGGCGAGCCTCATCTCGGCTTTGGGTTCGGCTTTCACCATTGCCTCGGCATCAACGTCGCGCGGGCAGAAGCACGGGCCTTCATCGGCAAGCTACTGCAACTGCCCGACCTGCGCGTCGTGGCGAGCGACTTCGGCGAGAGCTGGGCGCTCTGGGGTCCGCGCAAGCTGCAACTCGCGATCTAATCGTGAAATTCCGAGCTATAAAAAATATTCCCGATATATCTTGATTTCCGATATATCGCGATATAGATAGCAATCCATGATGAAACACAGACATCGTGGCATGCATCGCCACTTCACCCAGAACGACAACCCAGACTTTTGCGAAATGCGCGGCTTCGGCCGGCACGGCGGTCATCCCGGCCGCAGCGAGCACCGCGGAGAAGGACGCCGCGGCGGGCGCCTGTTCGACTACGGCGAGCTTCGCCTGCTGGTCCTCGCGCTGATCGCCCAGGCTCCGGCCCACGGCTACGAGCTGATCAAGACGATCGAGGACCGCTTCGGCGGCGCCTATACCCCCAGCCCCGGCGTGATCTACCCGACGCTCTCGTGGCTCGAGGACTCGGGCTATGCCTCGGTCGAAGCCGAAGGCGGCCGCAAGTCCTACGCGATCACCGAAGAGGGCAAGGCCTTCCTCGAAGCCAACCAGGAAGCGGCCGACGCGCTGTTCGAGCGTGGCAGCGGCGGCAGCGAAAGCACCGGCCGGCGCGGGCGCAGCCTGCAGGTCATGCGCGCGATGCACAACCTCAAGACCGCGCTGCGGCTGCGGCTGGCGACCGGCGGCATCGACGACGCCACGGTCGACGCGATCGCCGCGGCGATCGACGAGGCGGCCCAGAAGATCGGCAAACTCTAGATCGGAAAGCTCTGATGACCGTAAGCCACGCCGAAATCGCCACGCCGCGGGCGAGCCGCTATCTCCAGCAGCTCTGCAAGCATTTCGCCCACAAGCTGCCCGTCACGTTCGATCCGAATACGGGCAAGATCAGCTTTTCGACCGGCGACTGCGACCTCAGCGCCGACGGCGAGCGGCTCCACCTGAACCTCACCGCGCCCGACGGCTCGCAGATGACCCAGCTCAAGGATGTGGTGGTCCGCCACCTCGTCCGCTTCGCCTTCCGCGAGGAAATGGCGATCGCCTGGCGGGACGCCTGAGCCCTCTTCCCTTCCCGGCTTGACTATCGCGCGGCGGCAATGTTAACAACGAAAACATTGCCGCCGCCTTTTCGCCGGGAGCCCATATGATCCAGCACCTCGTCCGCGCCATCAGCCCGCTCGTCGTCGACGCGCTGGGCATGATCGTCTTCGCGGTGCTGCTGGCTCTGCACGTCGACGTGGTCGTCGCGGCGATCATCGGCGCGGTGCTGGCCTGTTCGGTTGCGGCCTGGGAGTTTGCCCGCCACCGGACGATCGCGCCGCTACAGGCGCTCAGCGTGGTGATCGTGCTGGTTTCGGCCGGCGCGACGGTGTTCACCGGCGACCCGCGCTTCGTCATGGTCAAGCCGACGATCGTCTATGCCGCGATCGGCGCGGCGATGCTGCGCAAGGGCTGGATGAACCGCTATGCCTCGCCCGAGGCGCTGGCCCGGATCGGCGATCTGATGATCCGCTTCGGCTATGTCTGGGCCGGGCTGATGCTCGCCACCGCTCTGGCCAATCTGATCGTGGCGCTCGAATTCACGGCCTGGTGGCCGCTGTTCATCGGCGTCTTCACCACCGTGTCCAAGCTGACGCTTTTCGCGATCCAGTTCACCGCGACTTACTGGATCGCCCAGGTCCGCAAGCGCCGCGGCGTGTTCGCGGCCTGAGTGCCCCCTCCCCGCGGGGAGAGGGTTTCGCCTACCGATCAGAGTTCCAGGCCGTAGAGCTCCACCGCGTTGCGTTCGAGCACCCGCTTGCGCGTCTCGTAGTCGTAGCTGCCGAGCTGCTCGACCAGCCGCTCCTGCACGCCCGGATAGAGCGAGGTCGGGTGCGGGAAGTCGGTCTCGAACATCACCCGGTCGATACCGATCTCGTGGAGCATGTGCTGCGGCGCGAAGGTCTCGAACCACCACGAGACCCAGAAGTTCTTGGCGAAGTATTCCTTCGGCCGCCGCTTCAGCCCGTGGTCCTCCATCGTGCGCATCTCGTCGATCTGGTGCTCGAGCATTTCGAGCACGAAAGGCACCCAGCCGATGCCGCTTTCGATCAGGCCGATCTTGATGTTCTCGTACTTGTCGAGGATGCCCGACATCATGAAATTGCTCATCGTCGCGCAGACGCCAAGCGTGTGGAGCATCGCGTTGATCGGCAGGCGCTGGGTGAAGCGCAGGTTGTCCCAGATCGCCGAGCCGGCATCGAGCGAGGTGTTGATGTGGAAGTTGAGCGGCGTGGCCGTGGCCTCGCACATCTCGAACACGCCTTCCCAGAACGGGTTCACCTTGCCGTCCTCGCCGAGATAGCCGGCGACGAGCCGCTCGGGCCGGTCGGGCAGGACCACGCCCTTGATGCCCATGTCGATGATGCGCCGCATCTCGGCGTTCATCAGGTCCTTGTCCCAATAGGGCAGCGTCGCCATGCAGTGGATGCGGCCGTTCGATTCCGCGACCCGATCCGCGCAGGCGTCGTTGAACCCGCGGATCACCGCCATGGCGAGGTCTTCGTCGTTCAGCGCCAGCAGCGACCCGGCCTGGGTCAGCCCGCCGTTCTGGAAGCAGATCTGGGCCCAGACGCCCATCTCGTCCATTTCCGCGAGACGCGGCTTCACCATGTAGGAACCGGGGTGGATCTCGTCGTAGGTGGTGAAGGCCAGCTTGCCGAGCAGCTTGTCGCGGCCCTTGCTGATGACGTTACCGCCGATCGAGCCGAAGTCCCGGTCGCCGATGAACCAGCGGTCGGCACCGTTCACACGCACCACGCGCGGCAGCTTGTCCTTCATCGAGGCGGGCGCGTTCTTCTGGAACAGGTCGGGCGGCTCGGTGAAATGGGTATCGCAGTCGACGATCTTGATGCCGTTGAACAACGGGTGCGTGCCCTTGTGATAGGTCGAATGGTCGATCTCGCGGACGAAGCCGCCGGCCGAACGGCCCTCGTCGAGCCAGTAGAACTTGGCGTCGTCCTCGCGCGCCTTGACCAGCGAGATGGATTTCGAGTCTGCCATGGTTTTCTCCTCTCGCGGGCAGCATATCACGCGACAGGACCGGAAACGAAGCGCCTGTTGCGCCGCTGGACGCCGTGTGAAGTCAGTTGGAGGCGCGAAAGCGGAGCGCCTCGTTCAGGGACATTAAATTTTTGCGAGAATTAGCGGAGCCGCAACTTTCGTCCCGCGCTGATGTTCACCCTTCGACCGCATATGATCCCCCCGATCGCCCCGAACGTGGTCAACTGATGCGCTCCGGACCTGTCCGGGGCGCATCAGTCACATTCGGGCCCGGCGAATCCTAGGCGATCGCGATCACCATCCCATCTTCGGCGGTTTCGTAGCGGTCCCGATCGGGATGACCGAGCATGTCGTCGCTCATGTGCGTCAGCACCAGCCGCTTGGGGCGCAGCTCGGCAAGGTTCGCCTCGATCGTATTGAGGCTGAGGTGGGTGAGGATCGTCTTGTCGCGGAAATAGGCCTCGGCGATGAACAGGTCGGCGTCCTGCGCCGCAGGGATCAGCGCCGGGGTCCACTCGGTATCTCCGGTATAGGCGATCGACCGTCCCTCCGCCTCGATGCGCACGGCGTAGTAGGGACCATCGGGCGGGCCGTGGACCGCCTGGAACGCGCTGACCCTGATCTCGCCCATATCCAGCGTCTCACCGGCCGCGATCTCGATCAGATGGAGCTCGAACTTCTGCGCGGCCTGCGAGGAACCGGGAAAGGCCGTTTCCATCACCCGCTCGTACCAGCCCGCGAGCCCGGTCGGCCCGACGATCGTCAGCGGCTCGCGGCGTTTGCTGAAGAACTGCGCGTCGAGCATGAAGAAGGGATCCCGCCGAAATGATCGGCATGGAAATGGGTGACGACGATCGTCTGGATCGCGTTGCGGTCGGTTCCCAGTTGCTTCATCGCCACCAGCGACGAGGCGCCGCAATCGATCAGAAGGTTGGTTCGCTCACCCGTCAGATGGAAGCAGGTGTTGAACCGCCCGCCCGACCCGAAGGCATCGCCGCAGCCGATGAATTGAAGCTCGAGCGCCATGTTCCCCCTTCATCCGGAACTCCGCGGGCGCGCAAAAGCCCGACAGGACGGGGGCATTCTCCCTATGCGTTGGCAAAAATCAATTCGACCAATCGCCGCCGACCGGGAATAGAGCCGCCATAACAAAAACGGGGGAGCACATGATGCCTTGGATTCGTCGCCCGCTTCAGGCGTGGCGGGCTCGCAAACTGGTACGCCGCGAGCTCGAACGCCTGAAGCAGCAGGGGAACAGTCGGCCGCGCTCGTCGAAGGAATCCGGGTTCGACGTCCTGAAGCTATCGTAGTCGTCAGCCCAGAGTCCGTGTTCAACCCTAGTCCGCGCGAAGCAGCGTCATAAGCTCGCGCGCGGACATATCGTCCAGCGCCAGCACGGCGTCGCGGATTCGGGTCGCCTTTTCGGCCGCGATCGCCAGGCTGGCGCTGGACAGAAACTTGGCGGAAACCGCCTCGGTCCCCATCGCCCGCTCGCCCGCACCGCTGTTGACGCGAATGTGGCGGGTGAGGACGCGGCCGTCGGCCAGGCTGACTTCGACGCCGCCCGAGAAGAAGGTCGGAAACGCCGTATCGGGGTCCTCGAAGCATTTCACCTTCTTTGCCAGCGCCTGGACCGCCGGATCGGCGAGCGCTTCGGGTAGCAGGTCGGGCAGGCCGAAGAAGCCCTTGAGCAGGCAGGCGGCGATGACGAACTGCGCGCTGAACTTCGCCTCGTATTCGGTCCGCGCGTTCTCCTTGGCCTCGGCCGGCTCGGCGATGATGTGCAAGGTCGGCTGGGCGAGATAGGCTTTCACGCCCACGATCTCGGTGCCGCCGATCTCGGGGAACAGCTCGATCGCCGCATCGGCGCAGCCGTGGATGAAATGGCAGACCGGATAGGGCTTCAGCGCGGTCTCGCCGAAATGCCAGACCTCGCAACCATCTGGGCCGAGGCCATCGGTCATCGCGTCGAGCTTGGCGGGCTCGTGCAGGTGGGTGTCGAACAGGCCGAACTTGCCCTCGTAGGGCCGGGTCGGCCCCTTGAAGCCGTGCTTCACGAGGTTCGCGGCGGTGATGCCGGCAACAGCGCCCCAGCCGGGATGGAAGCGCTTGGTCCAGGCGCCTTCCTCGAGGAACACCTGGATGCCCGAGGCGGTGCTGCCTGTCACGCCCTGCGCCTGGGTGATCTGGTCCTCGTTCAGCCCGAGCAGCCGGCCCGCGGTGACCGCGCTGGCGAAGTGCGAGACCACACCCGTCGCGTGATAGCCGACGTGGTGGAAGCCGCCGTCGACCGCGAGGCCGATGCGGATCGAGGTCTCGGCGCCGGCGAGGAAAGCGGCGAGCAGGTCGCTGCCGCTCGCGTCCAGTGCCTCGCCCAGCGCCAGGGCAGCCGGCAGGCTGGTCGCGGTCGGGTGGATGATGCTGGCGAGGTGGGTGTCGTCGAAGTCGAGCCCGTGGATCAGCACGCCGTTGACCAGCGCCGCATCGCGCACGCCCAAGCGCTCACTGCGGCCGATCAGCGAGCAGCTGCCACCCTCACTCATCGCCGTGATGCCGGCCACGGTCGGCTCGGCATAAGCTTGTGCGTTCGAGGCCAGGCCCAACCCGAGCGCGTCGAGAATATGCAATTTAGCCCGATGCCGCACCGCCTCGGGCACATCGGCCAAGCGGAAGCCCGCGGCAAAACGCGCTATCTGGCGAGCGGCGGATGTTTCGGGCATGAGGCGACCTCCGGAAATAATGCATTATCGAGTCGTCCGCCGGCGCGCGAACGCAATCGCTCCTAGCGGCGGCCCGACAATGGTCAACTGTTGACAGTTTGCTTCCGGCAGGGAAAGAGATTTTTGCAGCCGGCCGCCCCACCCCCGAATTAGGGGCGCCCCTGAAAGGACGAGTAATGGCGACGACGTACCAGCTATTCATCGACGGCAAATGGCGCGCGGCTGCGGACGGCGGCACGATGCCGGCGATCAACCCCTACAACCAGGAGGTCCACGCCGAGATCCCCGTCGCCACCGCCAGCGACGTCGAGGAAGCCATCGCCGCCGCCCGCCGCGCCTTCGCCGCGGTCTGGTCGAAGACCACGCCCGGCGAGCGCGCCAAGCTGCTCAACAAGGCCGCCGACCTGATCGACGCCAATGCCGAACGCATGGCGCTGCTCGAGACCACCGACAACGGCAAGGTGATCCGCGAGACGAGCACCCAGATGGGCTATGCCGCGCGCATCTTCCGCTATTACGCCGGCTGGGCCGACAAGATGCACGGCGACGTGATCCCGCTCGACCAGAAGGACACGCTCGATTTCGCGATCCGCGTGCCCTACGGCGTCGTCGCGTGCGTCACCGCCTGGAACTCGCCCGTCGCGATCCTGACCAACACGCTCCCCGCCGCGCTCGCCGCGGGCAACTGCGTTATCCTGAAGCCCAGCGAGCACGCCTCGACCACCACGCTCGAAGTCGCCAAGCTCTGCGAGCAGGCCGGCTTTCCCGCGGGCGTCGTCCAGGTTGTCACCGGCGCGGGCGATGTCGGCGCGGCGCTGACCGGCTCCACGGGGGTCGACAAGATCAGCTTCACCGGCAGCCCCGGAGTGGGCCGCCTGATCGCCGCCAAGGCAGGCGCGAACCTCAAGCCGGTGACGATGGAACTCGGCGGCAAGAGCCCCAACATCGTGTTCGACGACGCCGATTTCGACCGCGCGCTGGTCGGCGCGCTCGCCGGCATCTTCGGCGCCACCGGGCAGACCTGCATCGCCGGCTCGCGCCTGCTCGTCCAGCGTGGCATCTATGACCGCATGGTCGAAGGCCTGGCCGCGCGCGCCAAACAGATCGTCATGGGCGACCCGCGCCTACCTGAGACCGAGATGGGCACCGCCGCCAACGAGCCGCAGTTCAACAAGATCCTCTCGTTCATCACCGAGGCCAAGGGCGACGGCGCCCGCCTCGTCGCCGGCGGCGGCCGCGCCGAGGGACCGGGGCTTGAAAAGGGCTTCTTCATCGAGCCGACGATCTTCGCCGACGTGAAGAACGAGATGAAGGTCGCCGCCGAGGAGATCTTCGGGCCGGTGCTGTCGATCATCCCCTTCAACGAAGAGGAGGAAGCGATCCAGATCGCCAACGACACGCAGTACGGCCTCGCCTCTGGCGTCTGGTCGGAGAACATCAGCCGCTGCCTGCGCATGATGCGTGCGATCCAGAGCGGCGTCGTCTGGGTTAACACCTACCGCGTCGCCGCGCCGCAGGCCCCGTTCGGCGGCATGAAGGATTCGGGCTTCGGCCGCGTCCGCGGCGAGGCAGGTATCCTCGAATTCACCCAGACCAAGAACGTGTTCATCGACTTTTCGGGCGACAAGCGCGATCCGTTCTCGATGAAATTCTGATCGGAGCGAAAATGACCTATCTCGTCGCCGACGACCTTCCGACCGAGCCCGCCGGCCTGCGCTTCCGCAGGCTGTTGGAAGGCCCCGGCATTGCCCAGCTGCCGGGGGCCTACAACGGGCTTTCGGCGCTCCAGGCCAAGGCGGCGGGGTTCGACGGGCTCTACCTGTCGGGCGCGGCGATGTCGGCGCAGATGGGCTTGCCCGACCTCGGGATCATGACGATCGACGACGTCAGTTTCTTCATCCGCCAGGTCACTCGCGCGAGCGGCCTGCCCGTGCTGGTCGACGGCGACACCGGCTTCGGCGAAGCGCTCAACGTCATGCAGATGGTCCGCGCCTTCGAGGACGCGGGCGCCGGCGCCGTGCAGATCGAGGACCAGCTTCTCCCCAAGAAGTGCGGCCACCTCAACGACAAGAAGCTCGCCCCGGCGGCGGACATGGCGGCCAAGGTGGCGGCGGCGCGCAAGGCGCGCCGGCACCTCTACATCGTCGCCCGCACCGACGGGCTCGAGCGCGAAGGCCTCGACGGCGCGATCGCCCGCGCCAAGCTCTATGTCGAGGCCGGGGCTGATGCGATTTTCCCCGAGGCGCTCAACGATGCCGAGGCCTTCGCGCGCTTCGCTGCCGAAGTGAAGGTCCCGCTGCTCGCCAACATGACCGAGTTCGGCAAGACCCCCTTCATGACCGCACAGCAGTTCGAAGCGCTCGGCTACAAGATGGTCATCTGGCCGGTCAGCGCGCTGCGCTGCGCGGCCAAGGCGCACGAGGAGCTCTATGCCACCTTGCGCAGCGAAGGCTGGACCAAGCCGCTGGTCGACAGGATGCAGACCCGCGCCGAGCTTTACGCGACGATCGGCTATCACGCCTACGAGGAACTCGACGGCACGATCGCGCGGTCGTTGATCCCGAACGGGAATCCGGAGTAGCCGGGCCTCCGCACGCCGCGTCACCCCTGCGCAGGCAGGGGCCTATCTAAGCCCTCGTTTTCAATGCTAGGGCACCGTCCGAACGCAAAGTCATCTGGGCCCCTGCCTGCGCAGGGGCGACGGGGAGTGGAGTGGTGGACTCGGTCATAGGCGACAGCACGGGCGTCTCAATCCCCGCCCATCCCGATGCCCTGCGTGCCGCCGGCGCCGACTTCCTGACGCAGGCGTTCCGTGCCTTCGGTTCGCTGAGCCCTGACAACGCCGTGGCGCGCATCACCGCCATCGAACCCTGCCACGCCGGCAATTCCGGCCAGAAGCTGCTCCTGACGGTCGAATACGCGCGTCCTGACCCCACGCTCCACACCGATCTCTTCATCAAGATGTCGCGCGACTTCGCCGACGCCTTCCGCGACCGGCGCAAGTACGAGCTCGAAGCCGAAGTCCGCCTCGCCGCGCTGTCGCGGCTGCCGGCTTTCCCGGTCCACGTCGCCAAGCCCTATTTCGCCGATTTCGACCACGAGAGCGGCACCGGCATCCTGATCACCCAGCAAATCGCCTTCGGCCAGGACGGGATCGAGCCGCTGCGCGCCAAATGCATGGACCGCCTGCTGCCCAACGCGCTCGAGCACTACCAGGCCACGCAGACGGCGCTGGCCTCGCTGGTCGGCGCCCAGCATGCGGGCTGCCTCTCGCCGGAACTGGAGCGCCTGTTCCCATGGGATGAAGCGACCGCGCTGGCAGACCTGCCTATCCCCTGGAACGAAGCGCAGATAGGTGAAAAAGTCGCCGCCATCGGCGCCCTGATCGCAAGCAGCCCGCAGCTCTTCCCTCCGGCCGTCACCGCACCAGAATTCATCGCCCGCCTGGAACGCGATGCGGTGGCTATCATCCGCCACGAAGCCGCGGTGCGCCGCTTCCTGTGCAGCGATCCGCGTTTCGTCGCGCTGACCCACTGGAACACCCACATCGACAATGCCTGGTTCTGGCGCGACGCGGCGGGCGTGCTCCAGTGCGGCCTGCTCGACTGGGGCATGGTCCGGCAGATGAACTTCGCCTACGGCATCTGGGGCGGCCTGTCCGGCGCCGAAGCGGCGATGCTGGAGGACCATCTCGGCGATCTGCTCGCGCTGTTCGCCCGCGAACTTGCCGCGCGTGGCGGGCCGTCGCTGCCGCTCGATCTGCTCGGTCTGCATTTCGATCTATCGGTGGCCATGATCGGCCTTGCGATGATGATGGACCTGCCCGCGCTGATCGCCGCGCGCCTGCCCGAAGCCGCCCGCGCCAGCGGGCCGCACGACCCGCTGATCGAGCAGGATCCGGTGGTCCGCGGCTTCCTCCACGTCTCGACCAACTTCCTCGACACCTGGGCCCGCCGCGATTTCGGCGCGAGCCTCGATAGGATGCTTGAGATCGGCGGGACCGCGCCCTAGCCTCCCGCCGAAACGGGAGAGCATCATGTTCCTGCAAGGCCATTACCAGAACGCCTATGTCACCCACGACATCGACAAGGCGCGCGACATGCTGTCGGAGCGCTATGGCCTGAAGGACTGGATCAACTTCGAGATGGAGCTGCCGCTCCGCACGCCCGAGGGCGAGCGCCAGCTCGGCGTCAAGGTCGGCTGCGCCTGGGCGGGATCGCTGCAGATCGAGCTGATCGAGCCGGTCTCGGGCGCGGTCGAACCCTACCTGCCCTATCTTCCGGCCGACAAGAGCGACTTCACCCCGCGCTTCCACCACATCTCGCTGCGCCGTGACGACTACGACGCTATGCAGGCCGAGATTGCCCGGCTGGGCCTGCCCTTCGTCTGCGAAGGCGGCATTCCCGACCTGCTCTACACCTATGTCGATGGGCGCAGCACCTTCGGCCACTACGTCGAATTCGTCTGGGCCTCGGAAGCCGGCTGGAAGATGATCGGCTGGCCCGAGGGACGCCCGGTGATCTGACGACGACTTGCTTTTCAAGGTTCTGGGAGAAGAAGAATGCTGTTCCGCACCGCGCTGATGTTCGATCTGCGCTCCGCCGATTTCGGCATCCCGCACGAGGAACTCTATCCCTCGGCGCTCGAGATGATCGAATATGCCGACCGGCAGGGCTTCGACAACATCATCCTGGCCGAACACCACGGCTCGCCCGACGGCTATTGCCCGGTGCCGGCGGTATTCGCCGCGGCGGCGGGCGCGCGGACCAGGGACATCATGATCACGCTCTGCGCGCTGGTCCTGCCGCTGCACGATCCCGTGAAGATCGCCGAGACCATCGCGGTGACCGACCTGATCTGCGGCGGCCGCCTGCACACGGTGCTGGCTGCGGGCTATGCCGACCACGAGTTCGCCATGTTCCGGAAATCGCTCAAGGATCGCGGCCGGGCGATGGACGAGGGGCTGGAGATCATCACCCGCGCGCTGGCCGGCGAACGCTTCATGGACGGCGACCGCGAGGTCTTCGTGCGCCCGCTGCCCAAAAGGATGCCGCAGCTCTACGTCGGCGGCGGCGTCCCCGCTACCGCGCGGCGCGCCGCGAAGTTCGGCCTCGGCTTCAACCCGCTGAGCGCGGACCTCGACCCGCTCTATATCGAGGAATGCCGCAAGCTGGGCCGCGAGCCTGGCCCGATCTTCGGCCGCTCGGTCGGCACGCATTGCACCGAGGACGTCAAGCAGGCGTGGAAGGACATCGGCGAATATGCGCTGTTCATGGCGAAGGCCTATGCCCGGATCAGCGGCACCGATCCCTCGCAGTCCAATTCGCCGCTGTTCGGCCTCGACACGATCGAGAAAGTCCGCGCATCGGGCATGATCCAGATGCTGACGCCCGACCAGTGCGTCGAACTGGCCAAGACGCGCCACCTGTCGCTGATGCCGCTGATTTCCGGCCTGTCGCCCGAGATCGGCTGGAAGAGCCTGGAACTGTTCACCGCCAAGGCGCTGCCACGGATCAAGGAACTCGGCCGCGTGCCGGCATAAGGAGGCAGCCGATGTCCATGCTTCAGGCCCACGCCGGCCTTGCCGGAAAGAACGCGGTGCTCGTGGGCGGAGCGACCGGCATCGGGCGCGCCATCGCGCTCAAGCTCGCCGAAGCCGGCGTCAACATCGCCAGCTGCGATAACGACGCCGAAGGCGTGGCGGCCATCGTTCCCGAAGTGGAAGCCTTCGGCGTCCGCATCGTCTCGGCCGAGGCCGACGTGCGCGACGTCGCCGCGCTCGACGCCTTCTTCGACCGGGTCGAGGCCGCGTTCGATCACGTCGATATCCTGGTCAATGTAGCCGGCGGCACCAACCGCGGCACTTTCGTCGAGGGGACGCGCGACTACGACGCCGAGATGATCCGGCTGAACTACGGCTATGTCCTCGACTCCACGCGGCGCACGGTGCCGCTGATCCGCAAGGGTGGAGCGGGCGGCGCGATCGTCAATTTCACCACGATCGAGGCGCACCGCGGCGCTGCTGGATACGCGGTCTATGCCGGGGCCAAGGCGGCGGTGACCAACTTCACCCGCGCCATGGCGGTCGAACTGGGCAAGGAGCGCATCCGCGTCAACATCGTCGCGCCCGACACCTCGCCGTCGCGCGCCTATGCCAAGCGCAAGGGTGCGGAGGAAGGCCGCCTGGCGCGCTACAACGCCCTGTCCGAAGAGGCCCGCGCCCAGGCCTGGAAGATGTACATCCCGCAGCAGGAGCCGCCCGGTGTCGAGGACCTGGCCAACGCCGTGCTGTTCCTGGCAAGCGACCTGGCGCGGTCGATCACCGGCCAGGTGCTCCATGTTGACGGCGGCACCTCGGCCTCGATGGGCTTCACCGACTGGCCCTTCGGCGACGGCCACGGCCCGGCTGCGGCCCCGGAGACGCTGCACCGGCTGTTCGGCGAGGATTAGCGAGTAGTCGGACTCGCGCCTTTTGCGGAGAATACACGGAAGCGGACATTCACACCCCCTGGCCAGGGTTTACCCCAATTCCGGCGGGATGCTCGCCCTCTAGATTTCTGGCATATTCCCAAGGAGTGTGCCGTGCCTGAGGCCAGCCCCAGCCAACGATCGATCGCCGCCGAGAACTACGCCTTCCACGGCGGTTTCCCCAGTGCCGAGACCATCCAGCATGCCTATGACGATGCCGATCTCTCCCGCGCGATCGAGGCGTACAAGTTCTTCTTCCCGACGGTCTCCTTCGCAGGAACCTTCGCGGGCAACGCGGCCGCCGGCCTCGAGCCCAATCGCGGTTTCCTCCTGTTGAAGGGGAGTCCTGCCCAAACCGTCCTCACGCCCAACTCCGATACGCCCTACACCGGCGCGGTCATCGACCTGAGCGATGGACCGGTGGTTTTCGAGATTCCGGCCGGTCCGCTGATGTCGGTCGTGAACGACGCCCATCAACGCTATGTGATGGATATGGGCGTGCCCGGTCCCGACGCGGGAAAGGGCGGCAAGCATGTGATTCTGCCTCCCGGTTATGAAGGCGCGCTCCCCGAAGGCTGTTTCGCCGGCACTTCCTCGACGAACCGGGTGCTCGCGATGGTGCGCGCCATTCCGCCGGAGGGCGATGTCGATGCCGCAATCGCCCTGCTCAAGACCGTCAAGTTCTACCGGCTCGGTTCGACCGAGAACCTGGCCGCGCTCAACTGGATCGACATCGCCGACACCTACGTCCAGTTGACCGCTTTCGATTGGGAGAACACCCTCGAATACTGGCAGGTGCTGCACGGGATCATAGATGGCGAACCGGTCCATGAGCACTTTCGGATGGAATACGGCCGCCTTGCCACGCTCGGCATCGAGAAAGGCAAGCCATTCGCGCCCGATGCGCGGATGATCGGCATTCTCGAGCGCGCGGCGCGAACTGCCAATGCGCAGATGCGTGTCCAGTCGTTCGCCGATCGCCGCGAGGATCGGCGGGCCTGGCCCGATCGGCAATGGGAATGGGCCGGGAAGCGGCCCGAGCCTCATATCTGGGATCTGCCCGGCTACCGCGACCTCGAAGCGCGCGAGAAATGGTTCTTCCAGGCCGCGGTCGAAACCCCGGCGATGTTCCGCCGCGACGTGCATGCCGGCTCGCTTTACTGGCTGGGCCTGCGCGACAAGGATGGCGCCTATGTAGACGGGAGCAAGACCTATCGGCTGCGCGTTCCGCTACCGGTTCCGGCGCACCTGTTCTGGTCGATCACGCTCTACGATCCGGAAACCCGCAGCGAGATCGTCACGACACAAGGCAAGGCAGCACTGCGGTCACTGTTCGAGCTGAAGGGCATCGGCGGGGACAGCGTCGATATCTATTTCGCGCCCAACACCCCTGCCGGTCACGAGGAGCGCTGGCTCCAGACGCTGCCCGGCAAGGGCTGGTTCGTCTATTTCCGCATCTATGGCCCCGAAGGCCCCGCATTCCAGGGAAGCTGGAAACCCGGCGACTTGGAACTGGTCGCCTGACCTGTGCTTGCCCGGATGTCCGTGGAGAATCGGGCCTTCCGCTCACACCTTCCCAGCATCGAACGCGTTCCGGCAACTCTCTATCTCCGCCAGGTTCGAAACGATCCAGGTTCCCAGCTGCAGAGCCTGACCGCCCAGCGATTCGCCAAGCAAAGTAAGCGCATATTCGACCTGGGGGGGAACGGTGGGGTGGACGGTGCGAGCGACCATGCCATCGCGCTCGAGCGCGCGGAGCGTCCGGGTCAGCATCTGCTGCGAGATGCCACCGACGGCGTCGCAGCTGGTTGAAGCGCAGCGGCCCTTCGCGCAGCCTCACGACCACCGGTAAGGTCCAGCGATCGCCGATGCGCGCGAGGTGCTCGGCGATCACGCCGCCGATCCGCTGTCGCACCTGACGCTAGACCGGCTGGCAACCGAGGAAGCAATTGCCGTGCTCGACGAATTCCTCGCGGCCGACATCGTCGTCATCGGCGCACCGATGTACAATTTCGGCCTACCGAGCCAGCGGTGTCGCAATCGCTCCCGAGCACCGAGAAACGGCCCTGGATGCAGCGCTGGCCTGGATCGACGTCATGGCGCCGACCGCTGGCGACCGTGGCCTGAACCCAGGCGCTCATTGAAAATCCCCCGCCGGTCACCATATCGGTCCGGCTACCAGTGGCACATTGACGGCCTTTCGGCGGTCGAGCGCGCAGGACTTAGCACGCTCAATCGGAACCGGCGCGTGAGCTACGAGCTCGAGACCGCCCGCCGCGGCAAGACCAGCGTGGTCAACCTCCAGGCGCAGGATTGAACATCGTTTGTATGGGCGGCGCGCAATCGCCGCCCATTGCAACGGATCTACGGAAAGGCACGCCGATGACGAACAATGCCGCCTACTACCGTGACCTTGCCGCCCGGGCACAGACCGAGGCCGACGAAGCCACGCTCGACAATGTTCGCGATCGCGCGCTCCGTTCGGCCGCCGCCTTCGAAACCATGGCGCTTCAGCACGAACGCACGGCGAAACGACGGATAGAACGCGAAAACGCGGCCGACAGCAACGCCGCATACCAATCGACCAACGGCTCGATCACCGAGCATCACTAGGAAAAAACTTGAACCTCGAATTCTTCAATACGACCCACGACACCAACTCCATTCCCGCCAGCGGCAAGCGCATACGCCCGCTCGGAACCCCGCCGCCATCGAGCCGGCGGCACCCCTCGCCGGAAATGCGACGCCAGGCCGCGATAGCCTACGCCGCCGCGCTCGAGGTACTCGGCTGACAGACAGAAGTTCTCTCGCCCGGCTGGCCTAGGCTTGAATGACGAACTTGTCCGACAAGCGGGTGGAGCGACCGATGTCGTCCAGACGATCCCTGAGATCTTTGATCGCGGCGCGATGGGCCGCCACGATCTGGGGATGCGATGCTCGGATCAGGCTCGCCGTTTCCAGGTCGAGCGCCTCCAGCGTGATGGCGCGTAGCTCCGATGAGTCCATTTCTGCACCTTGCTTTCCGCGATCCTATAGCCTTTGCCAGCTCGCCACGAAAGCCTCCTATGTGCGGAGGATCTTCTCCATAGCCTTGCCCTTGGCCAGTTCGTCGATCAGTTTGTCCAGATAGCGGATCTCGCGCATCGTGGGCTCTTCGATGTCCTCGACACGCACCCCGCAGACCACGCCGGTGATCGACGAACGCGAGGGGTTCATCCGGGGAGCCTTCGCGAAGAAGTCCTCGAACGAGGTCTTCGCGGCCAATTCTTGCTCGAGCGATGCCTGGCTGTGCCCGGTCAGCCAACGCATGATCTCGTCGACCTCGTCCTGGGTGCGCCCCTTCTTCGCCGCCTTGGCGACGTAGAGCGGATAGACGCTCGCAACGCTGGTCGCATAGATACGATGGCCCGCCATTCTCCCCCTCCAAAACGCGCACCGCCTCGGATCATGGATAGACGACTGCTGACAGCCATCAAGCCAAAGGCGGGAAACGGCCGAAAAGTCGCGACTAACCGACTTCCGGCCAGATCCAGCCTTGCGGGAATCCCTGTTCGCTGAGCCAGTCTGGAACGTGCGCCGCTGGCGCGAAGGCGCGGTTCGGATCGGCAAGCGCCCGGATGTTCTGCAGCTTTTCCAGCCTGCCCTGGATGATCGCGGCCATGGCGACGGTCTGGTACTTGTCGCACGCGATGGCTCCGAAGCCGATGGCGCGCAAACGCAGCGTCTGATCGATGTCGTAGTGCGGCCAGGAGACTTTCATCCGCGAAGGATCCTGGAACCATCGCCGCTCCATGCCGATGAGATCCGCCATGAAATGGAGCTCCTCCAGATCAGGCGAGAACATGTGGCACATCAACCTGCCGCGCAGGGGATGGATGGCCGCGTCGACATATACGCTCATGCTGCCACCGGCATGCTGCGATTGGGAGACTGCCCTTTCATCCTTGCAAAATGGCGTCGGCCCCGCATGTTCGCAAGCCATCGGCGATCCGCGCCCTTTTGCGAGCCTTGATACCGTGAGCGCAGACTTTCCATTCCTGAGCGAGGCCTTCGAGCGACTGGACCTGGCGGATCATGTCCGTGCCCTGATCGCCCAGCGCCACGGCGAACCGCAGCGGCATTATCACACGCTCCGCCATATCGACCTGATGCTCGGCCAGCTTCCGGCAAATCACGCTTTCGCGCGCGAAATGCTGGTCGCGGCGCTGTTCCATGACATCGTCTACAACCCCACGCAGCCCGACAACGAGGAACAGTCGCTGGCAATCTTCCTCTCCGTCGCGGGCACGATCGCGCGCGATGCACCGCTTGATGCGGATCTGATCTCTGCGATGATCCTCGCCACCAAGAGCCACCATTTCCGCAGCGAGCACACGGCCGGTGACCGGGCGATCAACGCGCTCCTGAAAGCCGATCTCAGCATCCTCTGGCACCCCGAGCCGCAGGTTTACGCATGGTACGCCGAAGGCGTCCGCCAGGAATATGCCTTCGTGCCCGACGACCAGTTTCGAGCCGCCCGCACGCGCATCCTGACCGGCCTGCGCAACGACCTTCTCGGCAGCGGCCAGCTCACGATGGACGAGGCAGCGGCATTGACGCGCAACACCGACCGGGAACTGGGCCGGCTCGGTTAAAGCCGTCGATCGACTTCTAGCCGGCCGACTTCTGCGGCCGCCGCGCGGCGATCATCGCCTTGAACTCGGGGCCATGGCCGGGGCTGTGATGCAGCTCCCAGGCGTTGCCGGCGGCAAGATTCAGCCCGTCGGTATCGACGAGCAGCTTCTTGATCTCGCGGTTGGACCGCATGCTGTTGGCCGCGATGTCGGCGCACAGCGCGTCGACATAGGCGTCGAGCTCGTGTTCAGGGACGGCGGTGTTCGCCAGACCCATCGCCGCCGCCTCGACACCCGAATAGGTGCGCGAACTGAACATCATCTCCTTGGCCTTGGCCATGCCGACGCGGCGCGGCAACCGCTGGGTGAGGCCCCAGATCGGCACGAGATCGAATTTGGCGTGGGTATCAGCGAATTTGGTCGTCTCGGCCGCAACGATGATGTCGGCGGCGAGCACGAGTTCCAGGCCGCCAGTGTAGCAGTGCCCGCGAACCTTCGCGACGACGGGAAACGGCAGCGTCGCCAGCCGCTCGACCAGGCCGTTCTCGAACCGCTCGGCTTCCGCAGCGGATTCTTCGCCCGACGCAAGATCGTCGAGGTCGTGACCGGCACAGAAGCTGCGCCCGGCGCCCGAGAGGATCATGCAACTGACCGCCGCGAGGTCGAGCCGGTCGAGGTGACCGACGATCTCCTTGAACAGCTTCAGATTGAGCGCGTTGAGCTTGTCGGGGCGATTGAGCGTCAACCGGCAGATGCGGTCTTCGACGGTGCAGGTGACGGTTTCGGTCATGGTGCTTTCGGTTCCCGGTCTGGCTTGCTGCAACGGTCCGGCGGCAACGGCACCGGACAGCCCGCAGCTTGCGCATCGCCGACGAAGCGCCGGCGCGCAACCCTTTGGCCCCGGCCAAGGCACTGCAGACGGCCATAGGCCTCGCTAGGACAAGCGCAATTTCGCGACGGGACCAAGATCCGCCGCGGCGCCGGATAGGAAGATGTCGACGGGCCGGGAGGTGTGCCCGACTATTAGGCCGCTACTGCTTGGCGCCGTGCGGCGGCATGGCCAGCAGGCGGATTGCGCTCATCACCTGGCCGAGACCTTCTTCGTCGGCCATTGCGACATCGAGCGGACGCCCGCCCAGCGACGCGTTGAAGGTATTGAGGAAGTCGATCGCCGGATCGCGTCCGCCAAGCAGGGAAAAGGCGAGGCTGGTGACTCGGCCCTGGCGCTTCGCCCGGTCCTGCGGCAGCTTGGGCGTGTTCGCCCGGCTCCTGAAGAAAGGACGCTTCGGCTGCGCGTCGTCCTGCTCGTCCGCGCTCAAGAAACGGCACCCAGGGCAATGTCCCGGTGCGCGGCGGCCAGGCAGGCGCCCCACATCGATGCGGCACCGGCCCCGACACGCCGCTGCCATGCGCCGATCCGCTGAGCCAGTTCGTCGGCACGGGTCAGGTGCATGCCGCGCGTCTGTTCATCCGATGAGGAACCGGCGCGCATGACCGACAGCTGATGTCGAAAGTAGAGATCGTTGAGATCCACGAAGCTGCTCCAATCGGTAAGCGGGAGCGCGATGGTCTCTCAGCCGCGAGCGCCTACGATCCAGCCGTGCTCGCGATGGGTTCCATATGGCGCCGAACGAGAAAATTTAAAGGCCATAGACAGTTAATTCGGGGCAGACCGATGGGATCAGGCAGTCAAAGCCTCTCCTTGGGCTTCTTCATCAGCGTGTTGACGGCGAAGCCCGGCTCGCGGGCGATAGCGACCGAAGGCTTGGCCTTCGCTGCCTTCGGCTTGCGGATCTCGCGTGTGCTGCGTTTCTGTGATTTGGCCATCTCGGATCAGCCGATGTGCCGCCAAGCCGCCAGTGCGATCGCGGCCAGTACGATGGCGAGCGCGATCCACAGGCGGATTCCTACCCGTCCCGATCCATCCTGATTGAGTTGCTGGCGGTCACCGTCGAGCTTGGGCATGAAGGGAGTCCCATGGGGACTGTACCCAATATTCGCCAGTTCGCGAGGCGCTGATGCCTAGAACTTGGTGACAGTGGGTATTGAATATACCCAAACAGGATGCGACGCCAGAAAATTACCCGCCGGCACCCGCATCGAAAAGTTTATTTATTTCGTGGCGTATTCGCCGGGCTGTGCGCGGAAATTGTCGCGCGCAAAAGCCTTTGCCGCTGCGGCAGTCTTGAACAATTCTTCCTGCAGAGCGGAGTCGACCAGCGGATATCCTTGCGAATTATAACGCGTGGTCCGCACCGTCAGGCGGAAGTTTCCCTCCTCGTCCTTGTTGATCAGGAAAGGGCGGGTCTTGGCATCGGCCATGTCTGGGCCTCCTACGAACATTGAAATTGAGTGACGGCGAGGCGGCCGGTCGACACGAAAACGGCGCGGACAGCCTTCAAGCCATCCGCGCCGTCGATCGGTTTTAGGCCGACTGAAGGTTCACGGCGGACATCTTGCCGCGCTGGTCCTTCTCGAGCTCGTAGGAGACCTTCTGGTCCTTATCGAGCGTGCGCATGCCGGCACGTTCCACGGCCGAGATGTGAACGAAGGCGTCGTTGCCGCCGCCGTCCGGCGCGATGAAGCCATAGCCCTTGTCGGCATTGAAGAATTTCACGGTTCCGGTGATCATAATGGGTATCCTTTGTCCCATGGGTGACGGGCATGCGCCAACGGCGGCACATCCCGGCTTTGTGAGGCTAGAAAGGGACAAGGGGGGAGCGCGGACGCTGCCCGAATATCCGTCGCACGCGACGTAAGCCTGCACTATGTAGCCCGTTTTCGGGCGAATTACAACAAATAGCGCAGCCGGGGTCTAAATAGGCGCGTTTTCCGCTTTCCTACATGCGGACGAACCGGGAAGTTCTGGCGGCTCTTTGCTGCCGTCGAACAATCTTGATTTCGCGGGATAATCGTCGCGATCGTACGGCCCGTCGCGGAAAACATTGCATAGTCGATATGTGCGAACTTGATGAATTTTCACGCCCCCGGCTTGGCAATCCCCCAGCGCGCGGTTGCCGTGTCTTCAGGCAGCGCATCGCGGGGCGGCATGCCGGGCGGCGGGCCAAAGTCCGGGAAGTCATAGAACGTGCCCGTCAGGTCGGGATCGCCGCGGTAGAGCATCTGGAACAGCCGCCAGTCGAACAGCCAACGGCCTCCCTGCTCGACGAAATGCTCATAGTAGATGCCCATCGAGATGTTGGTATCGCCGTTCTTCCAGGCGCAGCGCTCGTCGATGTAGGTGCGGCCGAAGGCGGTACCGTCTCCCACCTCGATGATCGGCGTGCGGAAGGTGATGAGCACGCGGGTGAACCGGCCGAGAATCGCAGTGATCGTCTCCTTGATCTGCGCGCGGCCCTTCAGCGCCATGCCCGAGATGCGCCACTCGCCGTCCTCGGTGAAGCATTCGGCAAAGGCGCCGAAATCCTGCCGCCAGACGGCATCGGTGTAGCGCTGGTGCAGCTCGCGGATACCCGCTTCGGCCGCGACGAATTGGCTCATCGTCCTCTCCCGTTCTCGCTGCGACTATTCCCGCCCCGGCCCGGGCCTGCAAGGAGAGATTGAACAGGCGTGCAGCACGCGCCAAGGAACGGCGAGCAATAGGAAAGGCGAAAGCAGCATGACCGGCGATTCCCTGAAGCCCGGAGACTCTCTGAAAAATCGCCTCCTCAGGGGCGAGAAGCAGCTCGGCCTCGTCATGTTGCTGCCCTCGCCCGACGTCGCCGAGATCGTCGGCCATTCAGGGCTGGACGTGGTGATGATCGACCACGAGCACGGTCGCGGCTCGCTGTCCGATTTCGTCGCGCAAGATCGGGCGATGGCGGCCAGCCCGATCCGCTCGATGGTGCGCGTACCGCATGGCGAGCTGAGCTATGCCCAGCGCCTGCTCGACAACGGCGCGCAGGCGATCGTCTATCCGGGCGTCGATACGGCCGAGCAAGCCGAGGGTTTCGTCCGCGCCTGCCGCTATCCGCCGCGCGGCATCCGTGGCGCCGGCGCCGGTCTGCGCGCGGCGCGCCATGGGCTGGACGCTAACTACTACGATGCCGCGGTCGAGGATGGCCGACTGCTCGTCGCCCAGATCGGATCGGCGCGCGCGGTCGAGAACGTCGACGCGATCTGCGCGGTCGACGGCATCGACGTGTTGCTGATCGGCCCGCGCGATCTCTCCGCGACGATCGGCAAACTCAATCGCTTCGACGACACCGAAGTGCGCAGCCTGGTCGACCGCGCCGCTGCGCGCATCCGCGCATCGGGCAAACTACTCGCCTGCACGCTCTATCCGGGCAAGACCGTGAACGGGATGTTCGACGAGGGCTACGACCTGATCCTCGCCGGCAAGGACACCGATTTCCTGGTCAACGGCGCCAAGGCGATGGCCGCATTGCGCGACTAGTGCGGCATTTCCCGAGCAGGGCTTAAGCAAATCTATAGAGCGGAGCTTTAGGACACTCGCCGGGAATCTCTTCGCTGGCCGTCGCGCGGTCGGCGCGCAAACTGGTCGCCGGGACATGCCGCAGCAAAGTCAGCAGGAAACGCTCGAGGTCGATCTGATCCGCAGCCTTTTCGAGGCGCTCGGACCTGTGATCATCATGTCCGCGGGGTTCATCGCCGCGGGCGGCCTGATCGTCTGGGAAACGCGCGATCCGATCCTCGCACTGCTGCTCGTCGCCGGCACCATCGTCTCGCTCGTGCGGCTGGTCGTCATGATCGTTTCACGGCCGGAAGCCTTGAGCGCGAACCTGTTGATCGATCGCGCGCGGTTCCTGCAGCGCCGCTTCACCTATTCCTATTTCGGCTTCGCCAGCCTGCTCGGCATGTTCGGCTATCGCGCGTTGCAGCTGCCGTTCCCCAAAATCCATATGCTGACGATCTGCATGCTGGTGGGCTACGCGGCCGGTGTGGCCGCCAACGCCTGCCTGCGGCCACGGATCGCGATCCCGAGCATGCTGGTCGCAGTGGTGCCGGCGTTGACAGCGGCGCTTGCCCAGCCGGACCTCGTCTATTGGACAACCTCAATGCTGGCCAGCGCCTTCCTGAGCGGGGGCGTGAGATCTGTCCGCGCACGCCATGCCCGTGCCGCGCGAAGCATCAGCCGGCGCCTCGCCTTCTCGACACTCGCGCGGCAGGACGGGCTGACGGCGCTACCCAACCGGCTAGCGCTGCGCGAATGGTTCTGCGAACGGGTGACCGACGCGGAAAATCCCGGGACGATCGCAGTCCACTTCCTCGACCTCAACGGCTTCAAGCCGGTCAACGACTGCTTCGGCCATCCCATGGGCGATGCGCTGCTGGTCGCGGTAAGCCGGCGAATCGTCGGCCTGATTCGCCCTACGGACACGGCCGCCCGGCTCGGCGGCGACGAATTCGCCGTCCTGCAATGCGATATCGCGAGCGCCGACGAAGCCGCGCTGATGGCCAAGCGACTGGTCGCCGCCATTGCCCAGCCCTATCGCATCGACCATCAGACCATCGAGATTTCGACCTCACTCGGCTATGTCATCGCCGAGCACGGTGCCGAGGATCTCGAGTGCCTGTTGAGCCTGGCCGACGAAGCGCTCTATGCCAGCAAGCGCGCGGGCAAGGGTGTTACCCGCTGGGATCCGGGCCTCATCGATATGGAACGGGCCGCGGCATAGAATTCGAGCGTCGGCGCGGCCCAGTCGTGCTTGACTTTCGCACCGCGTTGCCTCAAGGGGCCTGCCTTCCGGGCGGCGAGCTTTCGCCGCTCTCATCGTTTTCAGGCGCCGCCTGCCGCGGCCATTGTTGAGAGTTTAGGATAGCGCCATGGCGAAGCCCGCAACCGTCAAGATCCGTCTGGTCTCGACCGCCGACACCGGCTTTTTCTACGTCACGAAGAAGAATCCGCGGAACACGACGGAAAAGATGACCTTTCGCAAGTACGACCCCGTCGTGCGCAAGCACGTCGAGTTCAAGGAAGCCAAGATCAAGTAAGGTTCAGCGCGAGTTCAAGGCGCTGACCATAGGGGGCAGTGCATGAACAGCGTGATCCGAATCTTGAGCAAGACCGCTTGCGCCGCCGCTTTGGCGGCGCTTGTCGTTTCTGTCCCACCCGTAACGCAGCCCGCGGCCGCCCAAGCGCAGGCTGGCACGCTGGACCAGGCCGTCACGGCCTTGCGCGCTATCTCAACGATGCGCGCGGACTTCACCCAGACCGACCGCAACGGCCAGCGCGTCACCGGCGTGATGACGCTGAAGCGCCCGGGCCGCATCCGCTTCCAGTACCAGCAAGGCGTGCCGCTGCTCATCGTCTCCGACGGCAAGGCGCTGACGATGATCGACTACGAAGTACGCCAGGTGCAGCGCTGGCCGATCAGCAACAGCCCGCTCGGCGCACTGCTGGATCCCAACCGCGACGTCGCACGCTATGGCACGCTGCAGCAGACCGCCGATCCCAATGTCATCAGCATCGAAGTGCGCGACCGCTCGCATCCCGAGTACGGGGTCATCACGCTGATCTTCGTGCGCAAGGCTTCGGCCCCCGGCGGCCTCGAGCTCGTGACCTGGGTGGCGCTCGACTCGCAGAACAAGCGGACCACGATCCGGCTCGCAAACCATCAATATGGATTGGCCGTTTCCGACAACGCGTTCAGGTGGAATGACCCGCGCCAACCGTCTCGTCGATGAGGGACAACGCGTCACCGCACGGCGTGCGGGGGATGCGACAAACCGCGACACTTAAGCGGTGGTTGTTCACTTGGCAGAAAGCACAAATGGCCTACATATACATCTGTCAACGCGGCCTGAGGCGGGTTCCCCCCCTGTTGCCCGCGCCTCCTGGTAGGCCGCATTGACAAGCGTGACGAACGCAAAAGGAACCCTCGTCCCTCTTGCCCCCGGGACGAGGGTTTTCTTTGCCCGCCGCCTAGAACGACGGCGGCGCATCTACTTTCAGTCCATGCACTGGAAAAACGGGATCGCGACACCTAAAGGCCACAGATGGTCAAGATCGCTACCTGGAACATCAACTCCGTCCGCCTGCGCGCGCCGCAGGTCGAGCGCTTCCTTGTCGAGCAGGCGCCCGACGTGCTGTGCCTGCAGGAAATCAAGACGATCGAATCGCTGTTCCCGCACGATGTCTTCGAGAAGCTGGGCTACACGCACCGCGCGGTGCACGGGCAGAAGGGCTACCACGGGGTCGCCACGGTCAGCAAAATCCCGCTGCGAGAGTTCAGCCGGCACGACTGGCAGGACAACGGCGAGGCCCGCCACGTCGGGGTCGAACTGCTAGGGCCGGGCCAGGGGATGATCCTGGAGAACGTCTATATCCCCGCGGGCGGCGACATCCCCGACCGCGCGCTCAATCCCAAGTTCGGCCAGAAGCTCGACTTCCTCGAGCGGATGACCCGCTGGGCTGACAAGCTCGACCGCCCGACCTTGCTGGTCGGCGACTTCAACATCGCCCCGCTCGACTGCGACGTCTACGACCACAAGGCGCTGCTAAAGGTCGTCAGCCACACGGCGATCGAGATCGAGACCCTGGGCAAGCTGGGCGACGCGCACGGCTGGGTCGACCTTGGCCGCAAGCATATCCCCGCGCCCGAACGCAACTGGACCTGGTGGTCCTACCGCACCTTCTGGCAGGAGAAGGACCGCGGCCGCCGGCTCGACCACATGTGGGCCTCGCCGGACCTCGCCGCGCAGTCGGTCTCGCACCGCTTCGTCGAGGAGACTCGGCGCTGGGACCAGCCTTCGGACCACGTCCCGCTGATCACGGAGTTTGCGCTTTGACCTCTCCGGCCCGCCGGGTTGCGCTCGCGATCGACGCGCTGCGCCATGGCTGGCCGATCGTCGTGGGAGACTCGTTCACGCTCCTGCCAGCCGAGACGGGTTTCTCGGACGGTACGCAAGCAAGCCGCATGCTGATATCGGCGGCGCGCGCGGTGACGCTCAAGCTCGCCAACCAGCTCGAAGCCGCGGTGCCCGACGCGCCGGTGCTGATTCGCGCGGCCGACCCTTTCGATCTCGCTGGCGCGCGGGCTGTGGCCGACCCGGCGCTCGACCTGCTCTACCCGATGAAAGGGCCCTTCGCGGCCGATCACCTCGATCACCCCGAGGCGGCGCGCGCGGCGATGGAATTGGCCCGGCTGGCCGGCGTGCTGCCTGCCTTCCTCGTCGATCCGGCTCCGGTCGGCGAGGCACAGGCGGTTTCCGCGGCGGACCTCGCCGACTGGAAGGACACAGCGCGCCTTACGATCGCGGCGCGGGCACACCTGCCCGTTGCCGCCGCCGAAGATGCCGAGATCGTCGCCTTCCGTTCGGCCGACGACCTTCGCGAGCATGTCGCGCTGGTCATCGGCAAACAGGACGGCGACCGCGCGCCGCTGGTCCGGCTCCATTCCGAATGCCTAACCGGCGACATCCTCGGCAGCCTGAAATGCGACTGCGGCCCACAGCTCGACGCGGCGCTGGGCGCCATGGCCGCGGAAGCCGCGGCGGGCGGCTGGGGCGTGCTACTCTACCTGCGCCAGGAAGGCCGCGGCATCGGACTGATCAACAAGCTGCGCGCCTATCGCCTGCAAGACCAGGGCTTCGATACGGTCGATGCCAACAACCGCCTCGGCCTGCCGACCGAAGCGCGCGACTTCCCGGTGGCGGCGCGGATGCTCGAACTGCTGGGCGTCCATGCCATCCGGCTGATGACGAACAATCCCGAGAAGGTCCGCGCGCTGGAGGCCGAGGGCGTCAAGGTTGCCCAGCGCGTCGCACACCAGTTGCCGGCGAACCCGCACAACGCCCGCTATCTCGATACCAAACGCGATCGCTCGGGCCATCTGCTGACGTAACAAAGTTCATCGGCGCTCGTCGGGACCGCGACGCTTTGCGCGTCGGGGTGAAGGGTGGCGTTATGGGGCACACGCCAGGGGATCGAGTACCCCTCTCCCTCTCTTGCGGACGGTCCCTCCCCGGCCAGGCCGGGGAACTGAAATCGAGCGAGACTTTGGGAGGGCGGAGCCGGAGGTCCAGGCCGGCTCCGCCCGGGCGGGCGGTGCTAGACCACCCACCAGATGATGAAGCAGACGGCGAGCCCGACTGCGGCCGCGAAGGCCAGTCCCTTCATCACGTCCTGGAGCGTCATCCGATCGATATGATCGGCGCGGAAACGGTTATAGGATTCGGCGATCGCCTCGTTGCTGGCGAGCATTGCGACATCGAGTGCCGAAGCCTCCTTGCGGAACCAGTGAATGAGCCCGCCGAGGCTCTCGTTGCTGACATGCGGATAGTCGGCGAGTGCAGCTTCGATCTGCATGCGCCGGGCGGCCACGGCCGCGCTGTCTTGCGAATTGCTCATGGAAATGTCCTGATCTTGTAATGCTTTGCGTGCGCAAAGCTGCGCACGGGCGACAAAAATCAGGCGAGCGGCGGTGCTCGCGGGGCAGGTTTCCAGGAACGGATTTCGCGGATCGGCGGCCCGGTCGAATCAGGGCACGGCGGCGGCCCATCGGCCAGTACGGCCGTCGCGGCCAGCGGGCTGTCGATCGCTGCGGCAAGCGGCACGAGCGGCTGCGGCGTGACAGCCTGCCGCTGCACCTTCTCGCCGCGCTGGACGTAGAGCGCGACCTCGTAAGTCGCTGCGGAGAAAGCCGAACCGCTGGTCTTCTGCGAAGTCGGCGCGGCCGAAGCCGTCGCCTGCAGGCCGATCGTGGCCAGCAGCAGGACCACCCAGAGGCGGACGAGCTTCAGCGAGGGCAGGCGAGCCAGCATGGGACCCCGATAAGGCGGCCAGCCTGAACGGGCAATGAAAAGCGGCTCAGCGCCGGTCGGTGCGCTTCAGCCCCTGGCCGAGCGCGTTGGGTCCGATCGCCAGCTTGTCGCCCGACCAGTCGGCGACGAAAGTGCTTTCGCGCGAGAGGCCGGGAACGAAGCGCGCGTCGTTGTTCTCGATCGTCAGGCCGTTCGAGCTGTGCGCCTTGCCCTCGGCGGCGACCGCGATGAACGCAGAGTAGTTCTCCTTGTCCTCGCCCTGGACGAACCAGTTGCCCGAGATCGTCCCCGTGGCGCCGCCCGACAGGTCGATCATGTAGTTCGTCGCCTTGCCGTGCGAATCGTCGAAGCTCGAATTGAACACGCCGATGCGCTGCGCGCGGCTCTTGAGATAGTGCCCGCCGCGCCCGGCCTCGAAACGACTGCGCGTGACCGTGAGCGCACCGTATTCGCCGATGTAGAGCGAATGGGCGCAGCCGCCCGCGCCTTCGCAGGTGCCGAGCCGCGTGAAGGTCGATTTGTCGATGGTGATCGTCGCGGCGGGATCGTTGCCGCTGAGGATGCCCTGCTCGCTGTCGCGGAACCAGGTCTGCGACACCGCGAGGTTGCCGTGTTCGAGCCGGATGCCGGCGCCGTTCATGTCGGGCACGTGAATGTTGGCGAAGACCAGGCCCTCGATGTGGGCGGCGCGGCCGCGCAGCACCAGCGCCGCCTTGCCCTCGCAGGCGACGCCTTCGAGGATCGATTGCCCGGGCACAGCCGCCGTGTAGGTGATATCGCCGGCCTCCTGAATCGCGCAGTCGGCGAAGCGCGCCGGGGCGAAGCGGATCGTCGCGGTCCCGCCGCCGATCGCACTCACCGCATCCTGCAGGCGCGTGAAAGTGCGGCCGCTCTCGACGATCGTGTAGGGCGCGGACTGCGGCTCGGCAGTCGCCGGACTGTCTGCGAAGACGAGCACGGCGGCGGCGAGAAGGACACGGAGCGAGGGTTTCATAGGCGCGCTTCTATCGCTGTAACCTTCTGCGAGCACGCGTGATTCCGGGCGCGTCCAACCTCGGCACACAGTGCGGCGAAAGGATTAACCGGTTGACAAGCCGGGCCCGGACCGCTTGCCGCGAGAACATGACTTCGCAGACGCCCGCGGCCCGCCGCTACGACTGGACCTGGCGGCATTTCGCGGCGCTGATCGGCGGCAACATCGCATTGGCGCTCGGCCCCTGGTCGGTCCGGCTGTCCGATGCCGGGCCGGTGGCGACCGGGTTTTGGCGGCTGACTTTGGCCCTGCCCTTTCTCGCGATCCTTGCTCTGAGCAATAGCCAGCGACTGACCGGCTTCAAGCGGCGGACCTGGCTGGCGATGATCGGCGCGGGACTGTTCTTCGCCGCCGACCTCGCCGCCTGGCACCTCGGCATCAAAGGAACGCGGCTCGGCAACGCCTCACTGTTCGGCAATGCCGGCAGCCTGATCATCATGGTCTGGGGCGTCGTCGCGCTGCGCCGGATGCCAACGCTTGGCGAGTGGCTGGCGCTCGTGGCCTCCTGCGCTGGCGCGGCAATCCTGTTCGGGCGCAGCCTGGAGATCAGCACCGCGACGCTGGTGGGCGACCTGCTCTGCCTGCTCGCGGGGTTCTTCTACGCCTTCTACATCCTGCTGCTGCAGAACGAGCGCACGCAGCTCGGCGGCTGGTCGCTGTTGTTCTGGTCGAGCGTCACCGGTTCGCCGCTGCTTCTGGGCTTCGCGCTGTGGCTGGGCGAGCCGATCCTGCCGCACCACTGGTGGCCGGTACTGGCGCTGGCCTTCGGGAGCCAGATCATCGGCCAGGGCTTGCTGGTCTATTCGCTGCGCCATTTCCCGCCGCTGATCATTGGGCTGATGCTGCTGACCCAACCCTCGATCTCGGTCCTCGCCGGCTGGTTCGCCTTCGACGAGACGCTGACCGTCTGGGACGGCCTCGGCATGGTGCTGGTCGCCGCCGCGCTGGTGCTGGCGCGCGCAGGCGAGAAGCCGGCCTAGTTCGCCGCGATGAAGCCCAGAATCTCGGGCGCGAGCTGCGGGTAGAGATCGAAGACCGAGCCCGGCGTCTTGCCCGTGAACCGTTCCATGAAATCGGCATCAGACCAGGGCGACGGCAGGTAGATTGTGCCCGGGATCATCTGCGCGACGATGTCCGAGACCGCCTTGGGATGGATATCGTCGTTGCCCTCGAACAGCAGCGTGGGAAGCGTGATCGACCGCAGTTCCTCGTTGCTGGCTCCGGTCAGGTCGCTGCCCGGCCGGAAATAAAACGCACCCATCCAGCGCTTCATCACGGCGATGAAGGCATCGGGATCCATCGCCAGCATGCGCTCGCAATTGGCCGGGTTCTCGGCGATGCGATCGGCCCAGAACGGCTGCTGGCTGACCGCCGCCATGCCCCCGCCCAGCGCGGCCATGATGTAGGGCGCGTGATAGCTGAAGCCGAGGAAGGTCGAGGCATATTGCCCGCCCGAAGCCGACCACAGGAGCAACCCGCGCGCGATCTCCGGCCGACGCAGCGCCGCGATTACCGAAGTGCGGCAGCCCGCCGATCCGCCCGCCAGCCAGGCCGGCCCGCGGCCGAGGTGCATGATCAGGCCGGCAAGATCCTGCGCCCAAATTTCGGACTCCGATTCCCCGCTGAACCAGACGTCGCTCGCGCCCGCATTGCGCCGGTCCCAGGTAACGACGCAGGTGTGCTCGGCCAGCGCATCAGCCAGTCCAGCGACCGCCTCGCCCCTCTCGCGCCCGCCCGGCGTCAGGACGATCAGCGGACCTTCACCGCGGATCCGGTATTCCAGGTTGCAGCCATCGGGCGTGACGAACCGCGGCACGGTGCTAACGCTTCAGCATCTTGAGCACGGGCAACGGGTTGAAGTACTCGGCGTGCTCGACGACCTTTCCGTCGCGCACCCGCGTCAGCATCACGTAGTCGTTGCCGTAGGGTACATCGCCATCCATCAGCACGTCCGAGCGCGCCGTGGTGACGAAGAGCTCGGGATCCTCGGTCGCGAGAATGACCACGTCGAGCCAGTCGAAGCGCTGCTTGCCCGCCCAGTGGTGCGACAACATCTCGCGCGCCGCCTCGAAGCCTCGCACTTCCTCGGTTACGCCGGGAGGCGCGTAAGGCAGGCGAAAGACGAGATCATCGGAGGCCTTGCCTTCCCAGGCCTCGGCCGGGCCCATCGCGGTGATCTGCATCCATTCGCGGATCAGGGCCTTGGTATCGCTCATGCTGCCGTCTCCCGCTTTTCCGCGCCTTCGATCGCCGCGAGCAATCGCGACGGCGACAGCGGCAGGGCTAGTTCCAGTTCGCCGAACGGCGCCAGAGCATCGCTGATTGCATTGGCCAGGGTCGGCGGTCCGATGATCGCCCCGCCCTCGCCCACGCCGCGCATGCCGCCGATCGTTGCCGAGGGGGTGTTGGCGTGGAGATATTCGAAGTCCGGGATGTCGGTATAGGCCGGCATCAGGTAGTCCTTGAACGTCGCCGCCAGCGGATTGCCGCGCCCGTCGTAGGGCATCTCTTCGAGCAGCACTTGGCCGATCGCCTGAGCGAGCCCGCCGGCGATCTGGCCTTCGACGATGCCAGGATTGATAATCGTCCCGCAGTCCTCGGACGATATCCAGCGGTTGATCTTGACGAAACCGGTATCCGCATCGACCTCGACGAAACAGGCGTGCGCGGCGCTGGTGAAGGTCATCGGCGGCGGCTGATAGCGGTATTGCGCCTCCAGGCCGGTTTCCATGCCTTCGGGCAAGCGGAATGGTTCGCCGTGCGCGATCTCGGCGACTTCGCGCAGCGACCGGCTCATCTCGGGCGCGCCCTCGATATGGATCATCCCGTTCTCGATTTTGATCGTCTCGGCGCTGGCGTTGTAGAGGTGCGCGGCGATGCGCTTGACCTTGTCCGCCAGCAGCTCGGCCGCACGCCAGCTGGCGCCGCCGCCGATCACGCCCTGGCGGCTGCCGCCGGCACCGGGCGAATAGGAGCCGGCCGAGCTGTCGCCCTCGAACACCGTGACGTCCTCGTAGGCGACGCCGAGCCGGTCGGCGATGACCTGCGCCATCGTCGTCGCGGTGCCGTGGCCCTGCGAGTGGGTGGTGAGCACGGCGCTGACCTTGCCGGTCGGCTCGATACGTATCTGCGCGGTCTCGCCGGTCAGCGGCGTCATGATGCCGGCAACGGCGGTCGGCTCGATATAGGTGGTGATGCCGAGGCCCAGGTAGCGGCCTTGCTTGCGCGCCTCCGCCTGTTCCTTGCGGAAGGCCGGCACGTCGATATTCGCCAGCAGCTTCTCCAAGCATTCGTAGGGCGTGATGTCGGTCACCGTGAGATCGAAGCCCGTGGTCATCGGCTGGTCGGCAGCTGTAACGAGGTTGCGGCGGCGGATCTCGATCGGATCGATGCCGATCTGCCGCGCCGCCTTGTCGAGCAGGGTCTCGCGGATCAGCGATTCTAGCGCCCAGGGACCACGATAGCCCCCGAGGCCCATCGTGTTGGTGTACCAGCCGCGCGTGTGGAAGCTGTAGGCCGGCATCTTGTAGGCCGGCCACATGAACATGTGCACGGCGATGTTGCAGTCCTCGCCCATCGGCCAGGCGCCGTTGTTGATGCTGCAATCGCCGTGCGCCGCCAGCAGCCTACCCTCGGCGTCGAAGCCCGCGGTCAGTGTGATCTCCTGCTCGCGCGCGTGGCTCGACGCGGTCAGCGATTCGAAACGATCCTCGATCCACTTGAGCGGGCGCTTGAACAGCTTGGCAGCGACGATCACCGCCATCTCCTCGCGCCAGGGCATGTTCTTGAGCCCGAAGGCGCCGCCCACGTCCTTGGCGATCACGCGGATCGCCTCCTGCGGGACCCCCAGCACGGTCGAGACATAGCGCGCGACGAAATGCGGGCTCTGGCACGAGATGTGGATCAGCAATTCCTCGGCGCCGTCGAACGAGGCGACGCAGCCGCGCGCCTCCATCGGCGACTGAGCGATGCGCTGGTGGTCGATCCGCTGGGTGACGACGTGCGCCGCCTTGTCGAGGATCGCCTGGACCGCCTCGGGGATTTCGGCCGCGCCCATTTCCTGCGTGCAGTTGGATTCGGTGCCCGGATGGACCAGCGCGCCGGTCTGCGCGTCGGTGATCGTCACGACCGGGTCTTCCTCGGCAATCTCCAGCTCGACCAGTCCGGCCGCGTCCTCGGCTATCGCACGGCTTTCGGCGATGACCATGGCCACAGGATCGCCGACGCAGGCCACGCGCCCGTTCGCCAGCAGCGAAATCGGCGAGGCGATCGGCGTGAAGAAATAGGTCATGAACTGGACCGGGACGACGCTGAGGTCCTCGTGCGTGTAGATCGCCTGGACGCCGGGCAGCGCGCGCGCCGCATCGAGGTTCAGCGATACGATCCGCCCGCGAGCGGCGGGCGAGCGGACGAAGACGCAGTGGAGCAGGCCTGGCATGCGCACGTCGTCGGTGTACTGCCCGCGCCCGGTCAGCAGCCGTGCATCTTCCTTGCGCGGCGCACGCTCGCCGATCATCCGGCGGAAGGGGACGGAAGCGTTCATGCGTGCTCTCCCGCGGGCTGGGCGACGCCGGCGATCTGGCGGATCGCGCGGCGGATGCCCTGGTAGCCGGTGCAGCGGCAGATATGGCCCGACATCGCCGCTTCCAGCTCCGCGACGCTGGGCTTGGCCCCATTCGCGCTCAGCGCCGCGAAAGTGATGACCACGCCCGGCGTGCAGAAGCCGCACTGCAGCCCGTAGTTGTCGCGCATCGCCTGCTGGACCGGGTGCAGCGTACCGTCGGCATCGGCGAGGCCCTCGACCGTCGTAACCGCACAGTTGTCAGCTTGGACCGCCAGCATCAGGCAGGACCGCACGGCCTTGCCCTCTACCATGACCGTGCAGGCGCCGCAGACGCCGTGCTCGCAGGCAAGGTGCGTGCCCGTGTAGCCGAGCCCTTCGCGCAGGAACTCGCCCAGCGTGGTACGCGCCTCGACCGAGGCGCTGTGCCGATGACCGTTGACGGTCAGTTCGATGCGATGTTCGCTCATGATCTCTCCCTCGGCCCGGACGCTACCAATTCGCCGGCATTCGTGCGAGCCTTCAAGCTTGGAACATCTCGCAGCTCCGGTCTTGAACCACAGATAGCGAGAATCCGGGAGAGAATCCGATGACTGACCGCAACCAGCGTTTTGCCGGCCGGCGCATCTACCTGACTGGCGCCGCTTCGGGCATCGGCCGCGCAACCGCGCAGATCCTTGCGCAAGGCGGCGCCAAGCTGGCGCTGGTCGACGTGAACGAAGCGGGCCTGAAGATAGTCGCATCGGAGACCGGCGGCGTGGTCTTGCCCACGGACCTACGCGACGGCGCGGCGATCGATCGTTCAGTGGCGCAAGCGGCCGAACAACTCGGCGGGCTCGACGGTGTGGTCAACTGCGCCGGGGTGCCTTCCGGTGGCCTGATCGATCAACTCTCGCCCGATGAATGGGACCGCGTGGTCGCGATCAACCTGACTGCGCCCTACCGCGTCTGCCATGCGGCCGTGCCGCTCATGCGGGGCGAGGCGAACGGATCGATCGTCAATGTCGCGAGCGGCGTAGGCCTGCTGCCGACCGCTGCCGGCGCCACAGCCTATGCCGCTTCAAAAGGTGGGCTGATCGCCTTCACCCGCGCACTTGCCAAGGACGTAGGCCCAAGCATCCGCGCCAACTGCGTCTGCCCCGGCGTCGCCGAGACGCCGATGACCGAACGCATCCTCCACAGCCAGGACGAGGCCAGCGCTGCAGCGTTCGTCGCGCAATATACGCTGAACCGCGTCGCGGATGCTGCCGAGATCGCCGAAGGCATCGCCTTCCTGCTCAGCCACGAGGCATCGTTCGTCACCGGCAGCACGCTGTCGGTCGACGGCGGCCGCGTGTTCCATTGAGCTAACAATCTCATTATGGGCGCGCGGATGCTCGATCCCCCCGCGCCTTGCTGCCTTCACGCTGGTCACCGGCGCGACGAGCCTCGTTCCGGGGCCGCAGATGCTGTTCGTGCTGACCCAGACCGCCTGGCGCGGCCCCCGTGCCGGTCTGGGCGCGCTGGCGGGGCTGCAACTCGGCAACCTGAGCTGGTTCATCCTCGCCGGCCTCGGGCTCGGCACACTCGCCGCCACCGCCCCGCACGCGTTCACGGCGCTCGCAGCGGCGGGAGCGCTCTACCTCGCTTGGCTAGGCATTCAGGCGATTAGAGCGGCGGGACACAGCGCGGAGGAGGACGATGCGCCGCGGCAGGCTCCGGCCCGCGGACTGCGCGACAGCCTGGCCGTCGCGCTCAGCAATCCCAAGTCGCTGGTCTACGTGCTCGCGCTGCTGCCGCCCTTCGTCGATCCGCGCCAGCCGGTCGCGCCGCAACTCGCCATACTGGCCGCGATCGCGATCACCTGCGACACGCTGATCGGCTCAGCCTATGTCGCGGCTGGCAGCAAGCTCGCGGCGGCGATGCAGCGGCCCGCGCTGCGCGCCCGGCTCGAATGGGGTGTCGGCGCGGTGTTCCTGATCATCTCTGCGGCGGTGATCGCGAACCTGATCCGCAACGGCGGCCTCTAGAGCGAATAGCCCTCGCGCGTCAGCGGGGTCGAGGCGCCGGCGATGTCGAGCAACACCTTGCCCGCATCGATCTGCGCCTGCTCGCTGTTCAGCACGTGGGCCGAGCCCGCCATGATGTCGCGGATGCAGCGCTGGATCGCATTGCCGTTGCGCACCGCCCGCGTGGTGCACGAGGCGAAGGCTGCCTGGGCGATCCGCTTGGCGACGGTGAAGGCGTGGCTGGTAGCGAGCTGGCCTTCGAGCCGCATCGCGGCGGTCACCTCGTCAGCCTCGGCCGCGTCGAACAGCACGCCGAAGGTGCGTCGGACATAGGCATCGGCCGCGCGCAGGTCGGCCGTGGCTCCGGCGAAATCGTGCTGGAAGGTTTGCATTTCGCTCATCAGCCCCGTCCCGCGCGCCTTGGTCGCCGCGAACAGGCGCCACTCGTCGAGCAGCCGCCGCGCCGCGCCGAGCGCGAACGAGGCGTGCGAGATGCAGGGGATCGCCATGAAGCCCATTCGGTAGAGCGCGCCGCCGCGGTGCTGCACCGGTGCCGTGGGATTGAAGAAGAAATCCTCGTGCAACACCTGCTCGTTGACCTGGAAATCGTAGCTGCCAGTGCCGCGCAGGCCGAGCACGTCCCAGTTGCCGAGGAAGGTCACGCTCTCGCGCGGGGCGAGGCCGATCAGCATCGTCGGCTGGCCGCCTTCGCCGAGCACCGGCTTGCCGCCCTCGTGCACGACATAGCCGCCGACCAGGAACTGCGCCGCGGCCGAACCCGAACCGAACGCATAGCGCCCCGAGATGCGATAGCCGTCGCCGACGCGCTCGGCCTTGCCCGTCGGCGCGGCCTGCCCCGCCGCCAGTGCGAACCGGCCGTTCGGAAAGATCAGCTCAATCGCGCGCGGCCCCAGGTAAGCGCCGGCTACCGCGCCGCCAGTCATCACCGCATGGCCGAACCAGCCGGCCGAGCCGTCCCAATAGGACAGCTCGCTGATCGCATCGATCACGTCGCCGGGATGCGCCTCTCCGCCGCCGAGCTCGCGGGGCGCCATGATCGCGAAGAGGCCCGCCTCGTCGATCGCCCGCACCACTGCGGGCGACAACTCGGTGGCGGTCTCGGCCTCGGCCGCGGCGGCGTCGATCATCGGGCCGAGCGCGCGGGTGCGTTCGAGCCAGGATAGCGCAGTCGACATCTCGTCTCCCTTTATTCTGTCGGCGCTTCATGCCTATCCGCGGGCGAATGCGCGAGGCCGCGCGTCCAATCTCCCGCGCCTCTTCCCCAACCGACAAGACACGATGCTGGAACAGTCTCGCGTTCTGTCCAAACAAATCCGCTGCGTGCCAGGCGCCGCCCGATGTATAGCCTGAGAGCGATAAAAACCGGGAAAATGCCGGAGAGGATACCGACATGCAGCATCTCGCAGAACTCGATCTCCACTACCTGGCCTGGAACGAGCCCGGCTTCGCCGCCGATCCCTATCCGCACTTCGCCGACGCGCGGAAGAAGCACCCGTGGATCGCCAAGACGGACAACGGCTACGTCGTGTTCGAATACAACGCGATCCGCGACCTGATGCTGCAGGATGACAAGATGCGCGCCTCGTTCGACGGCATCGTCGAGATCATGGGGGGCGCAAGGCACGCCCTGGGGCCGCTTCACCGAGGAACAGATGCTGGCCCTGCCCGCGCGCGAGCATCGCGTGCTGCGCGATACTTTCGCCGCGCGCTTCACTCCGCGCTTCGCCAACGGCGTCCGCCCGCTGATGCGCGAGACGCTGAACCGGCTGATCGACGAATGGGCCGCGGGCGGGTCGATGGATTTCGAGGAATTCTCGTCCTACTACCCGGTCTCGGTCATGGCGCAGTTGATCGGCGCGCCGCTTTCGGCGATCCCGGGCCTGCGTAAATCGCTCGAGACGATGGGCCTCGCTTTCAGCATGAACCCCGATCTCGAGCCCGCGCTGCAGGAAGCGATCGTTCATATCGACCAGTTCTGCCAGGGCCTGATCGACAACCGCCGCGCCAATCCCAAGTCCGCAGGCAGCGAGCCCGACCTGCTCGACATCCTGCTCGACGCCAGCCGCGAGGGCGGCATCTCGGACCGCCAGCTGACCGACCTGCTGATCTTCCTGTTCGTCGCCGGCTACGACACGTCGAAGAACGTGTTCACCTATCTGATGCACCTGCTGATCACGCACCCGGACATCTACAATCGCTGCGCCGAGGACATCGACTATTGCCGTAAGGCGGTCGAGGAAGGGCTGCGCTACTTCAATCCCAGCTCTGCCTTCCGCTTCACCGATGCCGACATCGAATACCGCGGCGTGGTCCTGCCCAAGGATACGATGCTGTTCTTCACGCTCAACATGTCGGGCCGTGATCCGACGCTGTTCGACCGGGCAGACACCTTCGATCCCGAGCGGCCGGTCGATCCCAAGAAGCGCCAGATCGCTTTCGGCCTGGGCAAGCACATGTGCCTCGGCCAGTACATCGCCCGCGCGCAGCTGCAAGAAGGCCTGCACCTCGTGGCGCAGCGGATTCAGGCGCCTCGGATTTCCGGCGAGATCGACTGGCGGCCGTTCCCCGGGATCTGGGGGCTCAAAGGATTACCGCTCGAATTCACCCCGGTTGCGCTGGAGCCCGCCTGAGGCCATGGCGCAATTCGGAGCAGAAACCACCACTGAGGACGTGCTTGCGGGCATCGACCTGACGGGCAAGCGCGTGCTCGTCACCGGCGTCTCGGCCGGCCTCGGCATCGAGACCGCGCGGGCCGCGGCGGCGCACGGCGCGCAGGTGATCGGCACCGCGCGCGACCTCGGGAAGGCGGCCACGGCGCTGGCGGAGCATAGCGAACTCGGCATCGAAGTGCTCGAATGCGACCTCGCCTCGCTCGCCAGCGTCCGCGGCTGCGCCGATGCGCTCCTGGGCCGCGACGAGGCCTTCGACGTGATCATCGCCAACGCCGGCGTGATGAACTGCCCATTCGGCCACACCGCCGACGGCTTCGAAACGCAGTTCGGCACCAACCATCTCGGCCATTTCGTCCTGGTCAACCGGCTGGCGCCGCGGCTCAGGCCCGGCGGTCGCGTGGTGATCGTATCGTCGAGCGCGCACCAGTTCGCCGATGTCGATCTGGACGATCCGGGGTTCGAGAAGACCGACTACGATCCGATGGTCGCCTATGGCCGCTCGAAGACAGCCAATATCCTTTTCGCGGTCGAACTGGACCGGCGGCTACGCGGTCGAGGGATATGCGCGACCGCGCTGCACCCAGGTGGGATCATGACCGAATTAATGCGCCACACCACACCCGAAATGCTGCAGGACATGGCCGCCAAGGCCGCCGGGAATGCTGGCGCGCGGGTGAAGGTCAAGACCGTGCCGCAGGGCGCCGCGACCTCGGTCTGGGCTGCTTTCGTCGCGCCGGCGGAAGCGATAGGCGGGCGCTATCTCGTCGATTGCCAGGTGGCGGAGGTCGCTTCGGGTCGCGAAGGCGTGCAGGCCTATGCCTTCGACCCGGAGCGCGCCAAAGCGCTCTGGGCCAGAAGCGAGGAAATGGTCCGGGAGCGGTTCCCCGAGGCTTAGTGTCCCGGGTGAATCACCGCGTCGGGGAACTGGACCGTCCGGTTCAGCCGGTCGATAACCTCATCCATCGGCTCGACCACGGTGATGCTGCGCCCCTCGCCGAAGCGGATGCGCGTCCCCTCGGTGACCGACGAAATGAACGTGACCTGCGAGGCATTCACCGCGGTTGCGACGCGATCGGCGCTGATGAACTTCACGAACATAGGCAGGCTCTCCTTGTATGATCGGGCCGATGGTAACCGCTTGCGCCGCGTAAGCCAGCCGCAATCGTACGGCATGGTAGAGTCCGCCATTGTGCTTGTGGCGCGAAAAGCCTATCTGGCTCGGCTTCCGCGGGCTATCCGGACAATATCCGGGTCGCAAAGCCCTGCCCTCGCAAGCAAGAGATAATGACCTTTCAGAACCTTCCCACGCTTCTATCCGAAGCGCTCGCAGCGCGTGGCTATGCCGCACCCACCCCCGTTCAGGCCGCGGTCCTGGAGCCGGAGGCGGAAGGGCGTGACCTCGTCGTCTCGGCGCAGACCGGCTCGGGCAAGACCGTCGCCTTTGGCCTCGCCATGGCGCCGCAGCTGCTCGACGAGGCCGGCCGGCCGCGCCCGGCAATGACGCCGCTGGCGCTGATCATCGCGCCGACGCGCGAGCTGGCGCTGCAGGTCAGCCGCGAGCTGACCTGGCTCTACCAGTCGAGCAACGTCCGCGTCGCGACCTGCGTCGGCGGTATGAACCCCTCGGTCGAGCGCCGCGCGCTGTCCTATGGCGCGCATATCGTCGTCGGCACGCCGGGCCGCCTGCGCGATCACCTCGAACGCGGCGCGCTGGACCTCGAGGAACTCGCCGTCGCCGTGCTCGACGAGGCCGACGAGATGCTCGACATGGGTTTCCGCGAAGATCTCGAGGAACTGCTCGACGCCACCCCCGCCGGCCGCCGCACGATGCTGTTCTCGGCGACGATGCCGCAGCCGATTGTCGCGCTGGCGCGCCGCTATCAGCAGGACGCGCTGCGCATCTCGACCGTCGGCGAGGACCGCGGCCACGGCGATATCTCCTATCAGGCCATGGCGATCGCCCCAGCCGACATCGAGCGCGCCGTGGTCAACCTGCTGCGCCTGCACGATGCCGAAACCGCGATGCTGTTCTGCGCCACGCGCGACAACGTCCGCCACCTCCATTCGAGCCTGACCGAGCGCGGCTTCGCGGTCGTCGCGCTGTCAGGCGAGCACAGCCAGAACGAGCGCAACGCAGCGCTGCAGGCGCTGCGCGACCGCCGCGCCAAGGTCTGCGTCGCCACCGACGTTGCCGCGCGCGGCATCGACCTGCCGAGCCTCAGCCTCGTCATCCACGTCGAGATCCCACGCGACGCCGAAACCTTGCAGCACCGCTCGGGCCGCACCGGCCGCGCCGGCAAGAAGGGCACGGCGATTCTGCTGGTGCCTTACCCGCGGCGGCGCCGCGTCGAAGGCATGCTGCGCGGCGCGCGCATCGCTGCCGAATGGATCAATCCGCCCTCGGCCGCCGACATCCGCGCTGCGGACAACGATCGCATGCTGGAAGCGCTGCTCGCACCCGTCGAGATCGAAGATACCGATCGTGAACTGGTGAACCGCCTGCTTGCCGAGCGTACCCCCGAGGAGATCGCGGCAGCGCTCGTCCAGGCGCACCGTGCGCGCATGCCCGAGCCCGAAGAACTGCTCGCCACCGAAGCGCCGCCGCCGAAGGGGCCGCGCGAAGGCTTCGAGGGCAGTTCGTGGTTCCGTCTCAACGTCGGCCGCCGCCACAATGCCGATCCGCGCTGGATCCTGCCGCTGCTCTGCCGTCGCGGCCATGTCAGCCGCAGCGACATCGGCGCGATTCGCCTTGCCGCCAACGAAACGCTGTTCGAAATCGCCGGCCCCGCCGCCGCGCGCTTCCTCGAAGCCGTCCAGCGCACGTCCGAAGAGGATGATGGCGTTGAGATCACGCCCGCCGACGGCGCCCCGCGCGAAGAGGCCCGCCGCAACCGGCGCGACCACCAGCATACCGGCCCCGCGCGTTCGGGCCCGCACAAGCCCAAGCCCTATCAGCACGGTCCCCGTCCGGAAGGCCGCAGCGATGGACAGGGAGCCAAGCCGTTTCGCAAGAAGGGCCCCGGCGGCCAGGGCGGCTGGAAGAAGAAGCCGGATCAGGCGCGCTGATGACCGAAGGCACCGTCCGCATCCTGGTCGATGCCGATGCCTGCCCGGTCAAGGAGGAGATCTACAAGGTCGCCTTCCGCCATGCCGTGCCGGTGACGGTGGTCAGCAACAGCCCGATCCGCGTGCCCGCGCACGCGCTCATCGACCGGGTGGTCGTCAGCGACGGCTTCGATGCGGCCGACGACTGGATTGCCGAACGCGCAGCGCCCGGCGGCGTCTGCATCACGGCCGACATCCTGCTGGCCGACCGCTGCCTGAAAGCCGGCGCGGCGGTGATCGCACCCAACGGCAAGCCGTTCACCCACAGCTCGATCGGCAGCGCCATCGCGACCCGCGCGATCATGGCCGACCTGCGCGCCGGCGGCGATTCGATCGGCACGCAGATCGGCGGCCCGCCGCCCTTTTCCAAGACCGACCGGTCACGTTTCCTGTCGACGTTGGACGAAGCCGTCGTCCGCGCTAAGCGGGGGCGCTGAGGAGCAACTTATGGGCGAAAGATTCGAACGGCACCGCCAACCCTGGAACGCGGACGAGCTCCAGAAGCTGCACACGCTCGCCAAGAAGGGCATGCCGCTGAAGGCCATTGCCAAGGCGCTGACCCGCAGCGAGGAGTCCGTGAAGGACCGCGCCAAGGCCGACGGGCTGAGCATCGCCAAGCTGCGCTGATCGCCGCATGATCCGCCTGTCCGAACTCAAGCTGCCGCTCGACCATGCACCCGGGGCGATCACCCCCGCGATCTGCGCACGGCTGGGCATCGCGCCCGAGGCGCTGAAAAGCTGGCACGTCTTCCGCCGCGGCAACGATGCGCGCAAGCGGAGCGCGATCCAGCTCGTCTATACGGTAGATGTCGAAGTGGACGGCGAGGCCGAAGTGCTGGAGCGGTTCGCCGGCGACAAGGATGTCCGCCCGACGCCCGACATGGCGTATCGCTTTCCGACGAAAGCCCCCGCCGGCTGGTCGGGCAAGCGTCCCGTCGTCATCGGCGCCGGCCCCTGCGGCCTTTTCGCCGGGCTGATCCTCGCGCAGATGGGCTTCAAGCCGATCATCCTCGACCGCGGCAAGGTCGTGCGCGAACGGACCAAGGACACCTGGGGCCTCTGGCGCCGCAACGAGTTCAATCCGGACAGCAATGTCCAGTTCGGCGAAGGCGGCGCCGGCACCTTCTCAGACGGCAAGCTCTATTGCCGCACCAAGGACCCGCGCTTCCTGGGCCGCAAGGTGCTCGAGGAGTTCGTCAAGGCAGGCGCGCCCGACGATATTCTCTGGGAAGCGCACCCGCACATCGGCACTTTCCGCCTCGTCACCATGGTCGAATCGATGCGCAAGACGATCGAGGAACTGGGCGGCGAATACCGCTGGCTGACCCGGGTCGACGATCTCGAACTCGAGCGGCAACCCGACGGCAACCATGTGCTCCGCGGGCTGCACCTCGCCGACGGCACTTTTCTCGAAGCCGATCACGTCGTCATGGCGATCGGCCACTCTGCGCGGCCGACTTTCGAGATGCTTCACCGGCGCGGTGTCTATCTCGAAGCCAAGCCCTTCTCGATCGGGGTACGGATCGAACACCCGCAAAGCTGGGTCGACCGCGCCCGCTACGGCAACTGCGCCGGCCATCCCGACCTCGGCGCCGCCGCCTACAGCCTATCGCATCATGCCTCGAACGGCCGCACGGTTTACAGCTTCTGCATGTGTCCCGGCGGCCGCGTCGTCGCCGCGACTTCCGAGGAAGGCCGCGTCGTCACCAACGGCATGAGCCAGTATTCGCGCGCCGAATTTAACGCCAACTCGGGCCTCGTTGTCGGGATCGACCCGGCGCGCGACTATCCCGGCGGCCCGCTCGCGGGCATTGAGTTCCAGCGCAAGTGGGAAAGCCTGGCCTATGTCGCCGGCGGCTCGACCTATGCCGCACCCGGCCAGAAAGTCGGCGATTTCCTCGCCGGTCGGCCCTCGACCGAACTCGGCGAAGTCGTTCCCTCCTACAAGCCCGGCGTGACGATGACCGACCTCGCCGAGTGTCTTCCCGCCTTTGCCGTGGAAGCGATCCGCGAGGCGCTACCCGTATTCGGCCGCCAGATCGCCAACTACGATCACGCCGACGCGGTGATGACCGGGGTCGAGACGCGCACGTCCTCGCCGCTGCGCATCACCCGCGGCAAGGACTTCCACAGCCTCAATGTCGAGCGGCTGTTCCCCGCCGGCGAGGGCGCGGGCTATGCCGGCGGCATCCTCTCGGCCGCAATCGACGGGATCAAGGTCGGCGAAGCCGTTGCTGCCAGCATCATGGCCGATGCCTGAATCCTACGATGCCATAGTGCTCGGCGCCGGTGCAGCGGGGCTGATGTGCGCAGCCACGGCCGGCCAGCTCGGCAAACGTGTGCTGCTCGCCGATCACGCCGACGAGCCGGGCAAGAAGATCCTGATCTCGGGCGGGGGACGGTGCAATTTCACCAACGTCAATGCGCGCGCCGAATGCTACCTCTCGGCCAACCCGCATTTCGCCAAGTCCGCGCTCGGCCGCTATCGCCCACAGGACTTCATCGACCTGGTCGACGGCTACGGCATTGCCTGGCACGAGAAGACGCTGGGCCAATTGTTCTGCGACAGCTCGGCCCGGCAGATCGTCGACATGATGGTCGAGGAATGCGCCAAGGGCAGCGTCACGCTGCTGCTCGGCGATCCCGCGACCGAGATCGAGCATGCCGACGGCCAGTTCCGCATGACGATCGGCGGGCGTGCCGTTTCCGCACCTGCGCTCGTACTGGCGACCGGCGGCCCTTCGATCCCCAAGCTCGGCGCGACGACTTTCGCTTACGACATCGCGCGTAGGTTCGGTCTGTCGATCGTCCAGCCCCGGCCGGCACTGGTGCCGCTGACGCTCGGCCCTGACGACGCGCTGTTTCGCGAGCTGTCAGGCGTCTCGACCAACGTCGAGGTTCGCTGCGGAAAAGCCGAGTTCCGTGAGGCAGCGCTATTCACGCATCGCGGGCTTTCCGGCCCGGCCATGCTGCAGATCAGTTCCTACTGGCCGCACAAGGGCGAGATCGCGGTCAGCTTCCTGCCCGATCGCTCGCAAGGCTGGCTGCTCGAAGCCAAGCGCGCGCAGCCCCGCACACCGATCCGCCGCGCTCTGGCGCCGCTGCCCGAACGCCTGTCCGATGCGCTGATCGAAAAGCTGGGCGTGGAGGGCGAACTCGCCGGGCTGACCGACAAGACGCTCCGCCAGGTCGAGGAGCGACTGCGCGACTGGCGCTTCAGCCCGAATGGCACCGAAGGCTTCGCCAAGGCCGAAGTCACCGCGGGCGGCATTTCGACCGCCGACCTATCCTCGCAGACGCTTGAAGCGAAGCGCCTGCCGGGCCTCTACGCGATCGGCGAGGCGGTCGACGTCACCGGCTGGCTCGGCGGCTATAACTTCCAGTGGGCCTGGGCGAGCGGTCGTGCAGCGGCACAGGCGATCGCCGGACGCTGATGGTCCCAAACCTCTGGAAAACGGGCCGCGCCGGCTTGGTCCGAATCCATGCCGCGATCTAAGCGCATAGGGTGAGCGCACCCATCCAAATCGGCGTCGACCCCGGCGGCAGCCCGATCGCCATCGACGTCGAGGAGCTTCTGGCCACGCGTCTGCTGGTGCAGGGCAACAGCGGCTCGGGCAAATCGCACCTGCTGCGCCGCATCCTCGAGGAGAGCGCCGGGATCGTCCAGCAGGTCGTGATCGATCCCGAGGGCGACTTCGTCACCCTGGCCGACGTCTTCGGCCATATCGTCGTCGACGGCGCGGCCTATTCGGCGGCCGAACTCACCCGCCTTGCCGCGCGCATCCGCGAGCACCGCGCCTCGGTCGTGCTGGCGCTCGACGGGCTGGAGATCGAGGCGCAGATGCGCTGCGCCGCGCTGTTCCTCAATGCACTGTTCGATGCCCCGCGCGAGCAGTGGTTCCCCGCGTTGGTCGTGGTCGACGAGGCGCAGATGTTCGCGCCTGCCGCCGCCGGCGAGGTCAGCGACGAAGCCCGCCGGCTCAGCCTCGCCGCCATGACCAACCTCATGTGCCGCGGCCGCAAGCGCGGGCTTGCGGGCATCGTCGCCACCCAGCGCCTCGCCAAGCTCGCCAAGAACGTTGCGGCCGAGGCTTCGAACTTCTTGATGGGCCGCACCTTCCTCGACATCGACATGGCGCGCGCCGCCGACCTGCTCGGCATGGAGCGCCGCCAGGCCGAGCAGATTCGCGACCTTGCGCGCGGGCAGTTCCTCGGCCTCGGCCCGGCGATCAGCCGGCGGCCCGTCGCGGTGAGGGTCGGCACGGTACGCACTGGTGCGCGCGTGCTGATCCAGAAGATGGCGCCGCCGCCCACGGCCTCGCCCGACGAGCTTCACGCGTTGCTCCATAACGACCTGCATCTGGACGACGCCCCGGTCTATCAGCCCGAACCGCTGCCCGAACCGGTCGACGCCGAAGTGCTGATGGAGCAGATCGCCGCGGTGCCGCTCGGCGAAGAGGAAGAGGTGGAACAGCCACAGCTCTTCGCCCCATCGCGCCACGAGATCGACGCCGCGGTCAACGAGATCCTGGTCGACATGGCGGCCGAGGAAGGCTGCACCTTCCAGCCGCCAGCGATGCTGTTCCAGGACTTCTCCGTGCGTTGCAGGATGCAGCGTCTGACCGCGGGTCATGTCGACATGACCCAGTTCCGCCGCCGTTTCGCCATGGCCGTGGCTGGCGTAACCGAACCCGACAGCCAGAACTGGAAGGACGTCCTGCGCGTCGCCGGGCCGCTGTCGGACGACCTGCTCGCTCCGTTCCTGGTGATCGCCCGCGCCGCGCAGGAAAGCGCGCCCTGCCCCGACGACGACGAACTCGCGCGGATCTACGGCACCAATTCGCTGGGACGCATCCGCCGCCTGCTCGATCATTACGAGAAGAGCGGCCTGATCGTCGTGCGCACCGATTTCAGCGGTCGGCGATCGGTAGCGATACCCGAGCTGGGACTGGCAACGGCGCCGCTCGAAGCCTGACGAAAGGCTTCACCTCGGCGGCGCGGAAGGCCATAGCGGGAGAATGATCTCGGGCCTCGCCGACAGGATCTCGAACGAGCTGCGCGTCCTGGTGACGCCGGGACGGCGCATGGCCGACGAGCTGGAATGCGTCGCCTCGGTACTGCTGGCGATCGTGCTCGCCCACCTGATCGGCGCGAAGATGATAGCCTGGGCCGCCTTCAGCGCCTTCGTCCTGATGAAAGGCCCGATGTCCGAGACACTGCTGCGCGGGGTGCTGCGGATGATCGGGACGCTGCTCGGGGCGACCCTGGCGATCTGGTTCGTCCGGCTCTCGCCGGGCATGCTGTGGGCGACGATGCTGGTGATGGCGCTGGTCGGCAGCCTGGGCCTCTACGGCACGCTGACCGCGCACCGCTCCTATGCCTGGCTGCTGTTCGGACTGACTTTCGTCATGATCCTGCTCGACAAGCTGCAGCAGCCAGGGATCGACGTCCAGGCGCTCGCAGTAACCCGCGTGCTCGAGGTCGGCGCGGGGACCGTGGCCTGCGTCGCGGTGAGCCTGGTCTCGACACTGACCGCGCGCCGCTGGTGGCCCGTCTTGCCCAACCCGCCCACGTCTTCCGCCGGTTGGCATCCCGACGCAGCCCGCCACGCGGCGCAGGCAGGCCTCGCACTCAGCCTCTTGGTATTGCTCAACCACTTCGTCGCCATACCCGAGCTGGCCCAGGCCGGCGTGACCGTGATGGCGGTGATGATCGTGCCTGTCGCGGGCCTGGGCTCGAGCGGCCTCATCCCCGTCGGCCGCCGCCTGCGCCACCGCGCGATCGGCTGCCTCGCAGGGGGCATCCTGGCCTCGCTCGTGCTGCTCGTCGCCGGTGGCAGCGTGCCGGTGCTCGTCGTGGGCACCTGCCTCGGCATCATCGCCGGCCGCCATATCGAGAACGGCGGACCCGAGCGCGCCTATCTCGGGCTGCAGTTTACCCTGGCCGTGCTGATCGTGTTGATCCCCGACGACTATTCGAACGTCGCGATCGAGCCGGGGATGAAGCGCTTCCTCAGCGTATTCATCGGCATGGCGGTGCTGGTGCCGATCCTGCTGGCCGGGCATTTCCTCGTTCCGGAGCGCAAGGCCGCCGAACCCGCTACCGAAAGCGGGGCGTCGGAATAGGGCTGCCGACCCACAAGAAAAGTGCTCTCGCGACGAAATATCATCCATTTTCGTGGTATTTTACTACTACCGTCGGCAAGGATTCCATCGCTTTCACAGCACTGCCAGCGTCGAGGCTGCGGCTTCCAGCCTTTACTCGGCGGCGGTTTTCGCCTTGCCGCGATGCTGGCTGACCACCGGCAATTCCAATCGAGCATTCAACTTCTTGCCGACGCCTAGCATTTCTACATATCGGCTCGGAATGCCGCCCTTAACGACGACTTGCCTAACGCCCCGTTGACCAAGACATTTTGGGTGAAACGGGGCTTAATCTACATGAAATTCAAGTATCTGCTTCTGGCTGCGACGTTCGCATGCCCGATTTCTGCTTATGCCAACGATGCGGAAGCCAACAGTTCGTCGGCGTCGGCTCAGCCGGCTGCGGCCGAAACGGCACAGCCGACCAAGCGCGCTTTTACCACCGGTGTCGCGCGGGGGCGCGACCTGCTGGACAGCGCAATCTCGACCAGCGCGCTGGATGAGACGGAAATCGAGAAGTACGCACCGCGTTCGGTTGGCGAAATCTTCCGCAACATCCCGGGCATGCGCGCCGAGCCCTATGCTGGCGAAGGCTATGCCAACATTTCGATCCGCGGCCTGCCGCTCGCGCTGGGCGGCGCCAAGTTCCTGCAGCTGCAGGAAGACGGCATGCCGGTCCTCGAATTCGGCGACATCGCCTTCGGCACTGCCGACCAGTTCCTGCGCGCCGACCTGACGCTGTCGCAGGTTCAGGCGATCCGCGGCGGTTCGGCTTCGACCTTCTCATCGAACTCGCCGGGCGGCGTGATCAACCTCATCTCGAAGACGGGTGAGGAACAGGGCGGCGCGGTCCAGCTGACGACCGGGCTCGACTACGAAACCTACCGCATGGACTTCGACTACGGTGCGAAGCTCAGCGACACCGTCCGCTTCAACATCGGCGGCTTCTACCGTCAGGGCGAAGGCCAGCGCGCCACAGGCTATGACGCCTACAAGGGCGGCCAGCTGAAGTTCAACATCACCAAGACGTTCGACGGTGGCTATATCCGCCTCTACGCCAAGTTCCTCGACGACAAGTCGCCGCAGTACTTGGCGGTGCCGATGCAGGTAACGGGCACGAACAGCGATCCGCACTATGCCAACGTCGGCGGCTTCGACGCGCGCACCGACACGATGCTGTCGCGCTACCTCCAGTCGAACGTGACGATGAGCAAGAACAACCAGCTCACGCGCTACGACATGACCGACGGCATGCATTCGAAGGTCAAGTCGCTCGGCGGCGAAGCTCAGTTCGAGCTCGGCGAATGGACCATCACCGAGCGCTTCCGCTATTCGGACATCTCGGGTGCCTCGCGCGGTGTCTACTTGGCGCCGTCGCTGACCGGCCCAGCCGCGGCGATCTCGGCGATCTGGGCACGCACGCCGGGTTCGATCCTGAGCTACGCCAACGGCCCGAGCGCCGGCCAGGTGATCGCCAATCCGGCGGCACTCAACGGCAACGGCCTGCTCGCTTCGGCCACGCTGTTCGACACCGATCTGGACGATCTGACCAACATAACCAACGACATCCGCGCCAGCCGCGTCTGGGATCTGGGCGGCGGCAAGCTGACCGCCACGGCCGGCTTCTACAAGGCCGCGCAGACGATCGACACGACCTGGCACTGGTCTTCGGTGTTCATGGAAGTGAAGGGCGATGGCCAGGCCGCGCTGCTCAACCTCGCGCTGCCGAACGGAACCTCGCTGACGCAGGACGGCTACTTCGGCTTCGGCACCAGCTTCCTCGGCAACGTCCGTCGCAACATCTATGACACTCAGTATTCGGTCAACGCGCCCTACGCGTCGCTGAACTACCACATCGGCAAGCTCGCGATCGGCGGCTCGCTCCGCTACGACTTCGGCACCGCCCGCGGTCAGGTCTTCGGCAGCACCGACCTCGGTCGTCCGGCCAGCGTCACGAGCTATGACGTCAACGGCAACGGCGTGATCTCGAACGCCGAGACGCGCGTGGCGGTCTATCCGCTGCTGACGCCCTCGCCGGTCCACTACGACTACGACTACCTGTCGTACTCGATCGGCGTGAACTACCGCATCGCCGAGCAGCTGTCGGTCTTCGGCCGCTACAGCCGCGGCGGCCGCGCCAATGCCGACCGCATCCTGTTCTCGAACTATGTGAACTCGGTCGACGGCAGCCTCCGCCGCCCCGATGCCGCCTATGATCCGGTCACCCAGGCCGAAGGCGGTGTGAAATTCCGCGGTGCGGACACCGAGCTTTATGTCACCGGCTTCTGGGCCAAGACCAAGGAGCACAACATCAACCTCGACCGCTCGTACCGCGCCTATGGCGTGGAGCTCGAGGGCTCGATCAAGAAGGGCCCGTTCCGCCTGAACGCCGGCGCCACCTATACCAAGGCCAAGATCACCGCCGACGCGCTGGTCGCCGCCATGGTCGGGCACGTGCCCAAGCACCAGGCCGACCTGATCTTCCAGGTGACGCCGCAGTTCGAGACCGAACGCTTCGTGATCGGCGCGAACGTGATCGGCACGACGGACAGCTATGCCGGTGACGATAACCTGCTCAAGATCCCTGGCCACGCTCTGGTCAACGGCTTCGCGCAGTATCGCCTGACGGAACGGATGCTGTTGTCAGTCAATGCCAACAACCTGTTCAACAAGCTGGCCGTTATCGAAACCCAGGAAACCGCTCTCCCCGCGACTGGCATCGTCCAGACCCGCGTGGCGAACGGCCGCACGGTTTCCGCTTCGGTTCGCTTCGACTTCTAAGCTGAGCCGGGCGGCCGGGGGCGATGCTCCCGGCCGCCCAAGCTCTTACGCAGGGTCCTCAATCGAGAGTAAAGACAATGCTGAAATCCGCGAAGATCCCCAGGAAGCTCGGTCTTTCGTTCACCATGATCTGCGCCATGGCGGCGATCGTGATGGTCGTGTTCCTGGCCAACATCCTGATGATCAGTGGTTCGACGGATCGCAACAACGCGAGCCAGGAGATCCATGCGGAGGTCCTGGCACTGGAAACCGCTCTGCTGCGCCAGAACAGCCAGCTGCGCGGCTACCTGGTGACGGCAGACCAATCCTACCTCAAGTCGTATTACGAAGGCCGCGACGCCTACGACGAGGCTTCGAACAAGCTCGAGAAGGTGCTGACCGAGCCCGAACTCAAGGCCGCGCTGCTAAAGTCGCGCGAAGAGACGCTCAAGTGGCGCAAGAACTGGGGTGACCGCCTGATCGCCGAGGTCAAGGCCGGGCGCCAGGAGCCCGCATCGAACGAAGTGCGCGGCGCCGGCAAGGCCGTGCTGATCAGCGACGCGGTGCTGCCGCTGCGCGCCATCCGCGATGCCCAGGTCGCCGCAATCAAGGAAAATTCCGAGCGCCAGGAAACCGCGATCCGGGTCGCGCTGATCACGCTCACCGTCGGCGGCATCGCGCTGCTTGGCCTTGCGATCATGCTGGCCATGATGCTCACCAAGATCATCGCCCGCCCGATCACCGGTCTGACCAAGACGATGGCGCAGCTTGCCGCGGGCAAGAACGACATCGCCGTGCCCGATGCCGATCGCGTCGACGAAATCGGCGACATGGCCCGTGCGGTCCTCGTCTTCCGCGACGCCGCGGTGGGCAAGGAAACCGACGACCGTGACCGCGAGCTGGCCATGGGCGAGATTGGCCGCAAGCTGCACGATCTGTCGCAGTCCGACCTGCGCGCCCGCCTCAACGACCTGCCGCCGGCCTTCTCGGGTGTCGCCCGCGACTTCAACGCCGCGCTCGAACAGCTCTGCGGCGTGATGGGTTCGGTGCGCGGCACGATCGATTCGATCAGCACCAGCTCGTCCGAGATTCGCCAGGCCACCAACGACCTGTCGAAGCGCAGCGAACAACAGGCCGCCAAGCTGCAGTCGTCGACTGCCGCCATGGCCGAGATCACCCGCAAGGTCAGCGAAAGCGCCGCGATCGCGGCCAGCGCCAGCAAGTCGATGCTCGAAGCCCGCGCCGAGGCCGAACAGGGCGGCGACGTCGTCCACAAGGCGATCGAAGCGATGAACGGTATCCAGAAGGCCAGCCAGGAAATCGTCGAGATCGTCACCGTGATCGACGGCATCGCCTTCCAGACCAATCTCCTCGCGCTCAACGCGGGTGTCGAAGCGGCCCGCGCCGGTGACGCCGGCAAGGGCTTCGCGGTCGTCGCCAGCGAAGTGCGGGCACTCGCCCAGCGCGCTGCCGACGCCGCCAGCGACGTCAAGACCAAGATCACCTCGACCGCCGCGCACGTCACCACCGGCGTGGAGCTGGTCAACGAGACCGGCGGTTCGCTGGGCCGCATCATCGAGCGCGTCGCCAGCGTCAGCGAGTCGATCGAGGCAATGGCCCAGGCGGCCGAGCAGCAGTCGACCGGCCTCGGCGAGGTCAACTCGGCGATCGGCTCCATGGACATCATGACGCAGCAGAACGCGGCCATGGTCGAGCAGACGACCGCCGCGACCGAGCTGCTCGCCAAGGAGGCCGAGGATCTCTACCGCGCCTTCTCGGCCTTCCAGGTCGATGCGGGCTCGGCACGCCGCGCCGCGGCACCCGCTGCGCCCGTGGTCCACGCGATGCCCGTCCAGCACCGCGCGCCCCCGCCGCGTCCCGCACCGCCGCCACCCGTCGTCGGCAACCTGGCGGTCCAGAGCGACGACGACTGGTCCGAATTCTAACCGCCTGACCAGGCGATTATCCCCGAAGGCCGGCAAGCGCAGCTTGCCGGCCTTTTGGCATTTTAGCCCCAGCGCTTCAGAAATATCTGGCCGCGATCGGCGCACCGAGGCGCTTGTTAAAGTTAATCGTTTTCAACCGACCCGCCGGCCAACTTGTTAATTAATTTCATAATGCCGGAACTTCGCAAACGACCGGCCGTTCACTCGGCGTGACCGCGCTGGATCCGCCCGATCCGCTCAAGCTGCGGTCGGCTGATGCGTCCCGGCCTGCCCGCATGTGAACCGGGGCGCATCAGCACAGGACCCGGAACGCAATATGAAGCCGGAACGCAATATGAGGGAAGCCGTGACGGGATTGAAACACGACGGGTCCTTGACCATCCGCGAACTCGAGGTCCTGACGCTGATCGCCCAGGGCCTGTCGGCAAAAGAGGCTGCAATCATCTGTAGCATAGCGCCGCGGACGGTGGAGACACACCTGGATGCGATACGCGTAAAGCTGAGGGCGCGTAATCGAGTCCACATGGTCGCAATCGCGATCAACTCGCAGATATTGTCGTTCGTCGCTTCTGAGGCCGCCTGAACGTTAATCGGGTACTCGACCCTCGATAGTGTGCGATTGGGCATAAGTTCAGCCCGGGCGGCCCTGCCTCTTCATCGCTCCCACTGCGCAGTCTCAGCATGTAGAATTAACCATAAGTGTTCGACTGGAACGAAGACAAAAGTTAATCGTTCAACAAGGCACTCACACAGGAGATCGAACATGGCAAATGATGGCCCCCCTTATTGTCGAAACCGGCAATCGCAGCAGCGGAGCAGGTTGGGTAATCGCACTCGTGCTCGTCGTTGCGCTCGTCGCTGGCGTGATTTTCTTCACCCAGATGTCCGGTAGCCAGAACGCAAAGGACAATGCGATCGCCAATGCGGCCGGTCAGGTCGGCAACGCAGCCGAGAAGGCCGGCAACGCGGCGCAGGATGCTGCGAACAACACCAAGCAGTAAGCAAGAGAGGACAGGATCATGGGCCTGATTATTCTGATTATCGTCGGCGGCGTCATCGGATGGCTCGCCAGTATGGTCATGCGTACCGATGGCCAGCAGGGAATCCTGCTCAACGTCGTCGTCGGGATCGTCGGTGCGCTGGTTGCCAGCTTCCTGCTGAATCCGCTGATCGGCGGCGGCAATATAATGGCTGGGGACTACAGCGCCAGTTCGCTGATCGTCACGTTCCTGGGCGCGGTGGTCCTGCTCGCCATCGTCAACCTGATCCGTCGCGGTTCGGCCCGCTGATCGGCCTGAACCACTAGACCGTTTTTGAACGGCGCCGGATGCTACCAGGGATCGGGAGCATCTTACCTATCACCCCCGCTTCGGCGGGGGTTTTTCGTAGGGCCGACCTTCAGCCGCGCCAGTCGATCCAGCTGCCATAGGCGTGGCAGAGCGCCAGCACGCGGCTGGTGCCGGTCTCGCCGCCCTCGCCCGGCCAGCGGGTAAGGCGCAGTTGCACTTCGGTGCGGTCTGAATTCCATTCGAGGCCGATCCAGGCGAATGGGCGGTCCGGCGTCGCGCGGGCGCCGGCGGCCATGATCGAGGTCAGCGCAGCGCGGCGTTCGGCCTCGGGCAAATATTGCAGCACCATCGAATGCATGACGACGCGGCAGACGCCCTCGCGCTGCGGCTGGGTAAGCTGATGTGCCAGCCAGGGCGCGGCGCTGGCGCGCTCGATCTGCGGCGGGCGGGCGAGGTTCAGCGCGATCGCGTGGCACAGCCGCTCGGCCCGCGCGGGATGGTCGGCCCAGATGTAGGACAGCAGGCGCTCGCGGGTGAACGGGTCTTCGAGCCGCAATGGCCGCAAGTCGACCCCGCGTACCGAATGGATCTGCACGGGCGCTTTGACCACGGCAGCGCCACGCCATTCGGGCGACACGCGCACAGGCGAATCTGGCGTTCCCGCGCCGACGCCACCGAGGTCGTGGGCATAGCGGTCGAGCATGAGGTTGAGCCCGGCACTGGCGCCGAATTCGAGCAACTCGAACGGCATACCGGCGCCGTCGGCCAGCGTCATCAGCGCGGCCATGAAAGCGGCCGAGCGGCCCACTTCGTTGGTCTGCGTCGGATGGTCCATCCATTCGAGGATCGTCTCTTCGCCCACTTCCAGCGCCGCACCGATGGCCCGGCCGAAATTGGCGTGGAGGCCGGCGTAGAGCGCGCTCAGGTCGGGAAGGGCACCGCGCCGAGCCAGCGCATGGAGACCGGCGTTGAGCCGCATAGCCATCGCCGCCGCGGCCGGATCGCCGGGCCAGTTGGAGACCAATGCGGCGAGGCGCGGCGCGCGGTCGAGTTGGCGCCAGGCAGCGGCGAGAACTTCACTGACGAAGGGCGAACCGAGGTCACGGGCGATGCCCGACTGGCGCAGCAGTTCGGCGCGCCCATCCCGAGTAACGGCGTCGCGAGTCTCTACAGGGGTCTGCGGAGCCGACTCCGGGCCCGGTGGCGCAGCCCGCGCAGTACCGTGAGACTCGCCCAGTTCGGTCCTCAGAATGGCTGTACTTGTCACCGGATACCCGCAGATAGCGCCGGGCGAATTCGGGTCCCGACTGTCAATCTGCGACTACGCCCGCATGGTGAACTCTTCGGGAATGCAGCCCTCGGAAATATACCTGTTACGGCAAGAAAAATCGTCGGAAATCAACCATTCTGGTGGAAGTCAGCCTTCGGCCTTCGCCTCCGCCTTCAGCACCCAGATGTCGACGGGGGCGATGAACTTGCCCGGCGCGGGCTTACCCACGTCGATCCGCTGGGCGGTGACGAGTTCGCCGCTTTCGAGCGTGAAGCTGGCCCAGGGCTTGGGCATCCGCTCGAACTTCATTTTCTGGATGGGCCGCCCGGTAGCGGCATTCATGATCGTGGCTATGATGGACATGCCGGGCCGGTAGCGAGCCCGGCCCGGGCCTGTCCATCAGGCGACTCGAAACTCCCCCGGAAATTGGCCGGGCTTTGCACCGAAATTCTGCAGGTCCGCGATCTGGCGGCGCTGGCGCCTCCCTCACCCCGGCATCTGGTTCGTCGGCGCCTGCGCCCCGGCCCGTGCTTCCTTCGCTTCGGCCGCCGTCACCGGAGCCTTGTAGCGGTTGCCGAAATGGGTGCGGACGTAGTTGACGACCTCGGCCGCCTGCTGGTCGCTCATCATCATGCCTATAGCGGGCATGCCGTTCATCCCCTGCATCAGCACCGACAGCGGATAGCCGCCGGCTTCGAGCTTGGGATTGCCGGCCAGCGCCGGATAGTGACCGGCGCCCTCCGCGCCTTTGGCATCGGGCATGTGGCAGGCGGCACAGACGCGGCGGTACATCGCCTCGCCGCTGGTCTCGGCGAACTGGCCGCGCCCGGCAAAGGCGCCGTCGGCGGCGTCGACCACGGCCGGCGTTGCCGGCGGAGCAGACTTGGCGGCGACGCCCACCGAGCCGAGCGCAACGCCCATTGCCACTACGCCCGCCGTAAGGAGAGAAAGGGTCTGGATCTTCATGGTCTCTCCTCTCAGGCCGCGAGCACGTGTTGGTGGAGCCGGCCGATCGCGTCGATCGCCGAGGTGATGCCGCCCTCCTGCCAGCCGCCGTAGTAGGAGGCATGTTCGCCCGCGAGCATGATGCGGCCGTCCATCGCGCAGAGGTTCTTGTAGTGCTCGGCGCGCGCCTGCTCGGTCCAGGTGCCGAAGCAGCCCAGCACCCAGGGTACGCGGTGCCAGCCGACCGACACGGCGTTCATGTACTCGGCCTTGGCCTGCGGATGGATCACCGAGTTCCATTCGAGCACCCGCGCGTGGCGTTCGGCCGGGGGCAGCGCGGTCAGCTCATAGCCGGTCGGGCCGCCGGTATAGGCGCCCAGCCAGACGCCCGGCCCCTTGGCGCCGTACTTGCTGCTGGGATAGCTGATCTGGCTGTTCGGCAAGTCGGTGTAGGAGATGCCGCCATAGATCTGGTCGTCCTGCTCCCAGAACCGGCGCTTGAACTCGAGCCCGACCTTGCAACTCGTCGAATAGGCGATGCCGCGGATCGCCGCGGCCATTTCCGGCCCGACGTTCATGTCCACCTGCGCGAGGATCGGCAGCGGGATCGTGCAGATGACGTAGTCGGCGCTGGCCGTCTGCTTGGCGCCGGTCTTGGTGTCGGTATAGGCGACCGTGACGCCCTTGTCGTTCTGCTGGATCGCAGTGACCTTGCTGTTCAGCCGGACGAGATGGCCGACCGCGCGTTCGAACCCCTTGGCCACCTGCCCCATGCCGCCAACCGGCTGGAAGATGGTGAATTCGTGATCCCAGCTGAGGTTGCCGCCCAGCGTTTTCCACAGGCCCGAGCGCAGTACGGTCTCGGCGGTCATCGGCTCGGAAGGGATCGGCTCGGCGGAAAGGCCGCCGCCCGGTTCCTTGTCCCAGCCGCGCCGGTTGCTGGACTCGCGGCCCTTCACATAGCGCATGTTCTTGTCCAGCCCGCCCCAGCTGCGGAGCGATTCCAGCAGGATTTCACCGTCTTCCTTGGTGATCGTGTCGGTCAGCGCACCCTTGTTCACCGCCTTGGCGAGAAGCTCGCCGACATGACCATAATAGTCGGCCTGGGCGTGACGGAAGCGCTGTGGCTTGCCGTCGAACTGCTTCGTCGAATGGATATAGGCATTGTAGTTGACCTGCATGAACGGCTGCAGCTCTACGCCGAGCTCGTGGCAGTAGTGGATCAGGCCGTGGTGGTGCCACGGAATGCGCCAGGGACCGGGATTGATGTAGTTGCCCGGCGCGAATTCACAGCGCTGGGTCGCGCCGCCGAGCTCGGTAAAGGTATCGCCGCCCTGCAGCGTCCACGAACGGCCGCCGACGCGGTCGTTGTATTCGAGCACCTGGACCTTGTAACCGGCGCGGCTGAGCTCCAGCGCCGAAGTCATGCCGGCAACACCGGCACCGAGGATCAGCACCGACGTTCCCTTGGGATCGCCGTCGAGCTTGATCGGGCCCTTGAAATTCGAAGCCTTCGCCTGGTCGAAGGCCCCCATGGCCATATACATGACCGTACCCCCGGCTGCAGCGCCGATCAGACTCAGAAGATCGCGCTTGCTCATCCCCGGGTTGAGGTTTTGCGACATATTGTATTTGCCCTCGCTTGCGGCCGCCCTGCCGTGCAGGGGAAATTCGGCCGCCACGGGCAAAATGTTGATACGCCTTTGTGCTTATTCCGCCAACGTTGTCATTCGACAAGGGTACCGCACTTGCGAAGGCCGGAGATTCCGGCGATCACCCCTATATCACGGGCTATTGTCCCTCTATGGGCCTGCGCAAAACCACGGTCTTGCCTTTGCCCTTCGGCAATGCAACATTCCAATGCAGATACAAAAACAGGGCGCGTCCCAACTAGGGTCTCAGGGCAGAATGTTTCGACACCGACGGCAGTGCTGTGCGCTGAATACCATGACGCGAGCAAAGTCTCCGCAGCCGGGCACGCGCTGACGGCCATGGCGCTGTCCGACGCGAACTGGCTGAGAAAGGCGCCGCCCGTCTCGCGCGGTCCCTGGCGGATCGGCGTGCTCCGCGCCGCGCCGCTGTTCGCCCTGGCCATGGCGCTGCTGGCGATCGCGGCTGATCTCGCCGCCGAATTCTCCTCGGCCGACGATACCCAGATGCACCTGATCGGCATTGTCTGCATGATCGGGATCTGTGTCGTGGCCGCAGTGATTCTCGCACGCGAAGGTGCACGCGTGCCCGGTGCAGTAGTGGCGGAAGAAAATGCCGACCAGCTCAATCTGGACAAAGAGGCCGCAGAAACCGCCAATTTCGCCAAGAGCCGCTACATCGCCAGCGTCAGCCACGAGATCCGCGCGCCGCTCAATGCGATCTACGGCTACGCGCAGCTCATGGAGCGCGGCGACCAGGTCGATTCGCGCGAAGCCGCGCAAGTCATCCGCCGCTGCTCGGAACACCTGACCAGCCTGGTCGACGGGCTGCTCGACATCAGCCAGCTCGAAAACGGCATCATGCGGGTCAAGCACGATACCGTTCGCTTTCGTGATTTTCTCGACCAGATCTTCTGGATGCTGCGACCTAGCGCGCAGGCCAAGGGACTGGATTTCATCGCCGACTATCCCGAACGGCTGCCTGAATATATCCGCATGGATCAGAGCCGGCTGCGCCAGGTGCTGATCAACCTCGTATCCAACGCGATCAAGTTCACCGAGGCGGGATCGGTGACCTTCAAGGTCGGCTACGCGGGACAGATCGCCACTTTCGAAGTGATCGATACCGGCCCCGGCATCCGCCAGGAGGACCGCGAGCGGATCTTCGATCCCTTCGAGCGCGGCGGTGACGCGCACGAGCAGGTGCAGCCCGGGGTCGGGCTCGGGCTGCCGATCACCCAGGCGATCGTCAAGATCCTCGGCGGCGACCTCACGTTCGACAGCATTCCCGGCCAGGGCACCCGGTTCAAGGTCACGCTGATGCTGGGCGACGTCGCCGGCAAGATCAGCGACCTATCGCCGTCGCGTTCCATCGTCGGTTACGAAGGGCCGCGCCGCTCGCTCCTCCTCGTCGATGACGACGTGCGGCAGCTTTCTTTCCTGCGCAATCTGTTGGAATCGATCGGCTTCGACGTCGCGGCCGTACCCAACGGCGAGACCGCAGTTGCGCTCTGCGAACGCCGGCGATTCGATCTAGCGGTGCTCGACATCTCGATGCCCGGCATGTCGGGCTGGCAGACGGCCTCCTACCTGCGCGAGAAGATGCAGCTCGACCTGCATATCGTCATGCTGTCCGCCAATGTGCAGGAATTCCACAAGCCCGAGACCCAGGTGATCGTCCACGACCTGTTCCTGGTGAAGCCGGTCGAATTCAACGCGCTGCTCGACGCGCTGGGCGGCCTGCTCAACCTCTCGTGGAAATGGGAAAACCTGGACCGGACCGTGCCGCTGCCCAAATCGGCGCCGACCGGCGACCTCTCCGAAGACGCCATGGTCCACGTCGAGCGGCTGCGCGATCTCCTGCGCATCGGCCACATCCGCGGGGTCGAGGCCGAGATCGCCGCGCTCGACGAGGCGGCACCCGAAGCGCGCGCGCTGATCGCGCATCTCTATGATTGTCTGGATCGCTACGATCTTTCTGCGATGGTAAGGAAACTGGAAAATGTCTGAAATGGCCGTAGCCCCGCGGCCGGACACGGTGCTCGTGATCGACGACGAGCCCGATTCGCTGCGCATGCTGACCGCGATGCTCGAAACCGCGGACCTGACCGTCCTGATCGCCACTTCCGGCAAGGCCGCACTCGACGTGCTGCAGCACGTCAAGCCCGACCTGATCCTGATGGACGCGGTGATGCCGGGGATCGACGGCTTCGAGACGACGACGCTGATCAAGCGCGATCCGGCGCTCGCCCCGATCCCGATCATCTTCATGACTGGCCTGACCGAAAGCGAGCACGTCATCGAGGCCTTCGAGGTCGGCGGCGTCGACTATGTGCGCAAGCCGATCAACTGGCAGGAACTGCTGGCGCGCGTGCGCGTCCACATGGCGCAGAGCCGCGCGGTTCACGCCAGCGTGACAAGCCTCGACGCGACGGGGCGGCTGATGATGGCGACCGACAGCGAAGGCCGCCTGCTCTGGTGCACGCCGCTTGCCGAACGCGCGATCGCGCGGGTCGCGCCCGGCTGGGACCGCGGCACGCCGGTCCTGCCGCCGCTGCTGCGCGGCGGCGTGCAAAAGCTGCTCGGCCAGGAGAATGCCAGCGGCTCCTCGATCCGTATCGAGCAGCCGCAGGGGACGATCGAATTGGTCGTCATCGACCGGCTTCGCGGCGACGAGGTGCTGATCCAGATCAACGAGCTCGATCCTAAGCAGGACGTGCTGCGGCTGCAGAACGGGCTCAACATCACCTCGCGCGAGGCCGAGGTGCTGCTCTGGGTCAGCTACGGCAAGTCGAACTCGGACATCAGCGACGTGCTGACGATCAGCCCCCGCACGGTGCAGAAGCACCTCGAGCACATCTACGACAAGATGGGTGTGGAAACGCGCTCTTCGGCGGCGGCGATCGCGATCAAGATCATCGGGCGGTAGGAGGAAGCGTCTACCGCGCCGCGCGCAATGGATCAGGCAGCCGGCTTGGCCGCGATCGCTTCGATCTCGATCAGGTAGTAAGGGCCGACCAGCGCGGCTACCTGGAAAGTCGAACGGGCAACCGTGACAGGCGTCTCGGCCGTGCCGAAGAAGGTCTTGAAGCCCTCGTTGGCGCCGGCGAAGTCCATGCGCCCGGTCTTGGGATCGGGCGCGAGGAACAGAGACAGCTTGATCGTGTCGGACATCTTGTAGCCCTGGGTCTCCAGGATCTTCTTGATCTTGCCCAGTGCGCTGATGGTCTGGGTCTTGGTATCCCCCATCTCCTCTACACTCTTCACATCGGCCATCGGCTTTGCGGGGTCGACCGGCGACGGGAGCTGGCCCGAGACGTAAAGCATCTCCGCCCCGGCACCGACCTTGGCGGCGTCGAGGATGATCGCCTGGGGATTGCTCTTGATGCGCGTGACCTGGGCGTGAGCCCCAGACGGCAACAGCGCGGCCGATAGTACGGCGGCAAACAGCATTTTAAATCGCATGGATCTTCTCCTGGACGTCTTGGCAAGCATGGTTCAGCCCTTCGCCGCTGCCGCAGTGCGGGGCTGGAACATCGTCGCGACCACGCCGATCGAATCGCGCGCAGCGGCGTAATCGGGCTCTTCGTTGGGATCATTGAAGCCGAAGGCCTCGTCGGCGCCGAGCGCCTGGACGAGGATGCCGTCGCGGCGCGCGAGCACCGAGACGTGGTTGTACTGGAGGCCGTAGTCGACCTCGGGCTGCGGCAGCAGCCAGGCGATCTGACCGCGCACCGGGACAATGCTCTCGTCCTTCATCAACGCCCGCGCGCCGTAGCCCGTGCAGTTGACGATCGCCTTTTCGCGAATGCGCGCGAAGTCGGCGGGGCCGGTCAGTTCCATCGGCACGAAGCGCCCCCCAGCAATCAGGAAGTCGCTTTCGAGCTGGTGGTAGAGGTCGGCAACGTTGTAGCGCAGCGTGCTCGTCCGCCGCACGAAAGGCATGGAGAACGGGTGCGCGCCGCTGGCGAGATCATCGTTGCGCGGCGTGAGGTCCTTCACCCGGTCGTCGTAGTCGACAAAGGTGTCGCTGCCGCCGCCCGGCATGGCGATCACCGTCTTGGGGCGCTTCTCGAACGGGGTGTCCGACAGCACGTAGCGGTCGACCCATTCGACGGGATTGCCGGCGAGGCCGAGGTAGGATTGGTGCACGGTGAAGGTACGCCGCGCCATCCGTTCCCACTTGGTCGTGAAAGCATCGTTGACTGCGCCGTCCATGGCAACGCGGCTGTGCGGCGACCAGGTGCCGGTCGCCCGTGCAGAGCGGACGTCGGGAAAGCGATCCCTGGCGTAGATCGTGACCTTCAGCCCCAGGCGCTGGGCGGTGATCGCGGTGGTCATGCCGATCGCGCCGGCGCCGACCACGGCAATCTCCTTCGCACCGGTCTGCAGCAGCAACGGCAGCGCCTCCATCGCCGAGCCCCAGGACAGCGACCATCCGCTGCCGCCGTGGCCGTAGTGATGGAGCACGGTCTTGCCCGCGATCTGCTCGACTTCCATGCGCGGCCCAGCGGCACGGAAGGGACGAAGGCAGACGGTGACCTTGAACATGCGGTCGGCCCGCGCCTTGACCGGTGCCAGTGCAGGCGGCGAAGCGAAGGCCGTCTGCGCCATCAGCCTGGCCGGCAAACCGCCGGCGGCCCCAAGCGAACCCCACGCTGCGCTTCGTAAAACCGCCCGACGATCGACCATGCGTTCTTGCGCTCCTCCGCGGCCCGATTCGCCTGCGCAAAAAACGGCGCGGAACGGCCTGCGAAGCCCATAATCTAAGGATTCCAGCCAATCGGACCCTACGCATATCGGCGTATGGGCAACCCCCGCGCTTTCGAGTGGACTGAGGCTTCAATCGGGAAGTCACCGCGACAGGGCGAAGACGTCTTCGAGAGCAAAAGATAAAAACGGGTCGCGCAAGTTGAAGACCACGACGCGCGGACCTGTGAACAAGAGGGAGAGATACGACAAAACATGGGGGTGACCAATGTCGCGTATCTCTAAAGTTGCTATTGCCGTACTTCTGGGTTCTACAACTCTAACTAACGCCCAAGCCGCTTTGGCTCAGGCTGATCCCACACCCGCGCCGACCGAGGTCCAGACCACGGATACTGGGTCGGGCGCCGACGACATCATCGTCACCGGCACGCGCGAAGTCGGCACCAAGGCCGCAGACGCCGCCGCGCCGATCCAGCTCCTCTCGCAGGAAGCGCTCGAGCACGTCGGCCAGCCGAACCTCAACCAGGCGCTGACCCAGATCGTGCCGTCGTTCACGGCGCAGACGCAGGGCACCGACATGGCGAGCTTCTCGCTCTCCGCCCGCCTTCGCGGCGTCAGCCCGAACCACACGCTGGTCATGGTCAACGGCAAGCGCCGCCACGGCAACGCGATCCTTCAGGTGATCAACGGCGCCTTCGGCGGCTCGGCCGCACCGAGCATCGACCTCATCCCGCCGGACTCGGTCCAGCGCATCGAAATCCTGCAGGATGGTGCCGCCGCGCAATATGGTTCGGACGCCATCGCCGGCGTCATCAACATCATCCTCAAGAGCAACGATTCGGGCGTTTCGGCCAAGGCCACCGCCGGCGAATACTATGACGGCGAAGGCCGCACCTACAGCGCCAGCGGCAATTTCGGCCTGCCCGTGGGTGACAGCGGCTTCCTCAGCGTGACGCTGTTCCAGCGCAGCAACGACTATACCAAGGTCGGCGACGGCCAGTTCACGGTGCGCAACATCAACGGCTCGCGCAACACGGGCATCACCGGCGCCTTCGCACCGATCTACGATTCGGTCATCGCCCGCAACGCCGACGCCAACATCAACGGCGGCCAGCCCAAGTCGCAGCTCTACATCGCGTCCTACAACTTCGGCTACGACTTCGGCGGCGTCGAATTCTATTCATTCGGCGACGTGTCCTACCGCCACGGTGATGCTCTTCAGGGCTACCGCCCGCCGAACCGCATCTGCTCGTCGAGCACTCTCCCCGGGACTTGCCTCCAGTCGACCATCACCAACGGCCTCGTCCCGCACATCGAGGTCAAGCAGAACGAATTCGCGCTGACCGGCGGCTTCAGGGGCGAAGTGGGCGATGGCTGGAACTGGGACCTGTCGGGGACCTATGCCGAGGACGTCGCCAAGATCTATACGACCGGCTCCGCGAACGCGTCGATGTTCATCAACACGTTCAACGCCGGCAGGAATGCCGCCTACTGCGCAGCCAATAACTGCGTAGGGTTGACTGCGACGCAGATAGCAAACGCCGCCAACGCTTCGGCTACTGCCGTCGCCGCAGGGCAGGCTGCCGCCCAGACGCCGAGCTATTTCTACGACGGCTCGTTCAAGTTCACGCAGTTCGTCGGCACGCTCGATATCCGCAAGGAACTCGATGTCGGCATGCCGCTGACCCTCGCGTTCGGCGGCGAATATCGCAAGGAGACCTATGCGATCAGCGCCGGCGATGCTGCATCGACCTATTTCGAAGGCGGCCAGTCGTTCCCCGGCTACACGGCCGGCGATGCCGGCACGCTCAAGCGCGACGCCGAGGCAATTTACATCGACCTCATCGCCAAGCCGGTAGATGCCTGGCAGGTCGATGTCGCCGGCCGCTTCGAGCACTACAGCGACTTCGGCGACACGGTGATCGGCAAGCTCACCACGCGCTATGACTTCTCCGACGCCTTCGCTCTGCGCGGCACGGTCAGCACGGGCTTCCGCGCTCCGACGCTGCAGGAATCGGGCTACTCGTCGACCAACGTCGGCCCGACCAGCGCGACGCTTCAGCTTGCGCCGAGTTCGCCCGGCGCGGCGGCTGCCGGCTTCGGTGCACTCAAGCCCGAGAAGTCGCTCAACTTCTCGGCAGGCGTCGTGCTGCGTCCGATACCCCGCCTGGTCGTGACGCTCGACGGCTACTACATCAAGATCAGGGACCGCATCGTCTCGTCGGGCTCGATTACCGGCCAGGACTCGTCGCCCTTCCCCGTTCTGGGCATCCCGCGGACGAACATCATCAACGGCGTCACGGCGTTCCAGCTCGTGCAGAATGCGATCGCGGCGAGCGGAAAGAACCTTGATCCGACGGTGGTGCAGTCCGGCTCGCTCGCGATCCAGACCTTCACCAACGGCATCGATACGCGCACCTACGGCCTCGAGCTGTCGGCCCGCTATCCCGTCGAGCTCGGCTTCGGCAAGCTCGATCTGTCGCTGGGCGCCAACTACAACGATACGAAGGTCACCAAGAACAAGCTCGGCACGCTGTTCAACCTGGCGGCGTACTCGATCATCGAAGACTCGAGCCCCAAGTTCAAGAGCGTGTTCGGCGCTCTGTTCAGCAGCGGCGGCTTCACCCTGAGCTCGCGCGCGACCTACTACAGCAAGACCACCACGCTGGTTCAGCCGAACGCCTTCTCGACGACGGTCCGTCCGATCACTGGTGACGGCACGGCGGGCTACTACGAGGGCGTAGTCAAAGCCGCGGTCATCTTCGATCTCGAAGCGAGCTACGACCTGACCAAGTTCCTCAATGTCGCGGTCGGCGCGAACAACCTGTTCAACAAGAAGCCGGAGATCCCGGCTCTGGTTGCCGACTACGATCCGGCCAACCCGCGTGCGGGCTGGCTGGCGGGCCGCTCGCCCTACGTCAACGGCGGCGGCACGATCAACGGCCCCTACACGCACGGGCCCTACGGTACCAACGGCGGCTACTACTACGCCCGCCTCTCGCTGAACTTCTGATCATGGCCGGGCAGGCGCATCCGCTGCGCCTGCCCGGTTCCTATTTCGTGTCCCCAGGGAGAAGATGATGAAGCAGTTGATGAGCCTAGCCGCCGCTTCCGCGGCGCTCGCCCTTTCCGCGGGCACCGCGCATGCCGCAAAGCCCAAACCCGCGCTGGTAGTCGAGCGCACCGGCCAGCCGACTGGCGTGATTTCCAGCACGGCCACTGTGCCGGCTGAGATGAAGCTGATCTTTCTCTCGGGCAGCACAGCGTCGCCGCTCGATCCGGCCAAGCCCGACGATTTCGGTGACACCCGCCAGCAGACGCTTTCGATCCTCACCAAGATGAAGGCGCAACTGGAATCGATGGGACTCGGCATGGGCGACATCGTGAAGTTGAACGTCTTCCTCGTCGCCCCGACGCCCGGCGGACGGATGGATTCGGCGGCCATGAACGAAGTCTTCAAGACCTTCTTTGGCACGCCCGAACAGCCCAACAAGCCCACGCGTTCAACGGTGCAAGTCGCCGCGCTCGGTCGCCCGACCACTTATGTCGAGATCGAAGGCATCGCCGCCAAGGCACCCTGATTTCCGCAAGACCCGAAGTTTCCCCGAGGGAAAGGATCGCCTGAAAGGTGTCCAGCACGATTTCCGATATGTCGCCGCAGACCCGGCGCGAACTGCTGGCGATGATCGGCAAGGTCGGCGGCGGCCTCGCCATGTACCAGGCGATGACTGCACTCGGCCACGCCGCCGAGACGCAGTTCACCGGGCCGCCGAACTTATCGGGGGCCCGGCCGGGCGCGAGCGTGCTGGTGCTGGGCGCAGGACTCGCCGGCATGGTCGCCGCTTACGAACTGACCAAAGCAGGCTACAAGGTTCAGGTGCTCGAATATCAGGACCGGCCCGGCGGGCGGAACTATTCGGTGCGCGGCGGCGACAAGATCGTCGAGGTCGGCGGCGCGACGCAGACCGTCGGTTATGCGCCCGGTAACTACCTGAACCCCGGGCCTTGGCGCATCCCGCACCACCACCGCACACTGATCCACTACTGCAAGGCCTTCGGCGTCGAGCTGGAGCCTTTCATCCAGCTCGATCACAACGTCTTCGTTCACAAGTCGGACGCCTTCGGCGGCAAGCCGCAGCGCTACAAGGAGCTGGCGACCGACTTCAAAGGCCACGTCTCGGAGCTTCTCGGCAAATCGCTCAACGCCGGCGCGCTCGATGCTGCAGTGACCAAGGAAGACAAGGACAAGCTGCTCGAAGCGATGCGCGACTGGGGCGCGCTCGACAAGAACATGGCCTATTCGAGTTCACTCGCCGTTTCGGGCCAGCGCGGCTACGATCAGGCGCCGGGAGGCGGTGTGGGCGGCGCGCCGACGCCGTCGAAGGTCAACGGCCTGTCCGACGTGCTGGCCTCGCACGTCTGGACGCAGATGGGTTTCTATTTCAGCTACGTCATGCAGACCACCATGTTTCAGCCCAAGGGCGGCATGGACATGATCGGCAAGGGTTTCTACCGCCAGATCAACAAGATGGTCCGGCTGAATACCAAGGTGACCAAGGTCGCCCAGGACGACAAGGGCGTTACGGTCTCGTGGCAGGATGCCAAGACCGGCCAAGTCGGCGAAAGCAAGGCCGACTACTGCGTCTGCACGATCCCGCTACCGGTCCTCAGCCAGCTCGACATCCAGGTCGCGCCGAAGACGCAGGCCGCGATCAAAGCCGTGCCCTATGGCAGTGCCGTCAAGATCGGCCTCGAGATGAAGCGGCGGTTCTGGGAAGAAGACTATTCGATCTACGGGGGGGCACAGCTTCACTGACCAGGCGATCGGGCTGATATCCTACCCCAACTTCGATTTCTTCAAGGACGGGCCGGCCGTGGTGCTCGGCGCCTTCGCCAATGGCAGCGCAGGGGCGTTCCAGCTCGCCGGCATGACGCCCGAGCAGCGCATCCAGGCGGCGCTCGACCAGGGCGCGGTGTTCCACCCGGATTCCTATCGCAAGGAGTTCGCCAATGGCGCCTCGGTCGCCTGGAGCCGGATGCCCTGGATCCTCGGCTGCTCGTCGCGCTGGACCGATGACTTGCGCGCGACGCACTACCAGAATCTCGTCGCGATCGACGGGCGCATCGCGCTCGCAGGCGAGCATGCGTCCTACTACGGCGGCTGGATGGAGGGCTCGCTGCTCTCGGGCATCGACGCCATCAAGCGCGTGCATCAGATGGCCATGTCTGCATGAGCAGGACCAGGCATGCGATGACTGTCGTGCTCGGCGCAGCGGGCCTGCTCGCCGGAGCGACTTTCGCTGCGCGGGCGCAGGACGCGCCCGGTGGCGTCACCAGCGTCCAGGTCGCGGACGAGGGCAAGCAGGTCTACGAGCAGATCTGCCAGGCCTGCCACATGGCCGATGCCAAGGGCGGCGGCAGCGCGGGCGCGATGATCCCGGCGCTGGCGGACAATCCGCGGCTCAAGGACCCCAACTATCCCATCGTCATCCTGCTCAAGGGCCGCGGGGGGAATGCCCTGGTTCAGCGACATGCTGACCCCGGCGCAGATGGCCGCGGTCATCACTTACGTCCGCGGCCATTTCAACGCCTACCCGGACCCGGTGACCGAAGCCGAGGTCAAGAAGCTCGCGGCCGACCCGCCGCCGGTGCCCGAATGCAACTGCACGCGATAGAGATCAGGGGACACAGACAATGACCGCGGAACTGTCGGCGCCGACCCGGCGCGAACTGCTCAGCGCCATCGGCAAGGTCGGCGGCGGCATGGCCATGTACCAGGCGATGACCGCGCTGGGCCATGCGGCAGAGACCCAGTTTACCGGCCCGCCGAACCTCACGGGCGCGCGCAAGGGCGCGAGCGTTCTCGTGCTCGGCGCAGGCCTTGCCGGCATGCTCGCCGCCTACGAGCTGACCAAGGCGGGCTACAAGGTTCAGGTGCTCGAATACCAGGACCGTCCCGGCGGGCGGAACTACTCGGTGCGCGGCGGCGACAAGATCGTCGAGGTCGGCGGCACGACGCAGACCGTGGGCTATGCCCCGGGCAACTACCTCAATCCCGGCCCCTGGCGCATCCCCCCACCACCACCGCACCTTGCTGCACTACTGCAAGGCCTTTGGGGTCGAGCTCGAGCCGTTCATCCAGCTCAACCACAACGCCTTCGTCCACCGCACCGACGCCTTCGGCGGCAAGCCGCAGCGCTACAAGGAGCTGGCGACCGACTTCAAGGGCCACGTTTCCGAACTGCTGGCCAAGTCACTCAATGCTGGCGCGCTCGACGGCAAGGTGACCAAGGAGGACAAGGACAAGCTGCTCGAGGCGATGCGCGACTGGGGTGTGCTCGACAAGAACATGGCCTACTCCAGCTCGCTCGCGGTCTCAGGCCAGCGCGGCTACGATCAGGCCCCCGGCGGCGGGGTGGGCGGCGCGCCGACGCCGTCCAAGGTCAACGGCCTGACCGACGTGCTGGACTCGCACGTCTGGACGCAGATGGGCTTCTACTTCGGCTATGTCATGCAGACGACGATGTTCCAGCCGAAGGGCGGCATGGACATGATCGGCAAGGGTTTCTACCGCCAGATCAGCAAGCTCGTCCGCCTCAACACCAAGGTGACCAAGGTCGCGCAGGACGATAGCGGCGTTACCGTGGGCTGGCAGGATGCCAAGACCGGGCAGATCGGCGAGAGCAAGGCCGACTACTGCGTCTGTACCTTGCCCGCGACGATTGTCAGCCAGCTCGACATCCAGATGGGCGATGCCAAGAAGGCCGCGGTCAAGGCGCTGCCCTACAGCGGCCAGGTCAAGATCGGGCTCGAGATGAAGAGCCGGTTCTGGGAAGAGAACTACTCGATCTACGGCGGCCACAGCTTCACCAACCAGGCGATCGGCCTAGTCTCCTATCCCAATTACAACTTCTTCAAGGACGGGCCGGCCGTGCTGCTCGGCGCCTTCGCCAGCGGTGCGGGCGGCTACCAGCTTGCCGGCATGACGCCCGAGCAGCGCATCCAGGCGGCGCTCGACCAAGGTGCGGTGTTCCATCCGGCCGAATATCGCCGCGAGTACATGAACGGCGCCTCGGTCGCCTGGAGCCGGATGCCCTGGATCCTCGGCTGCTGCGCGTCCTGGACGGAGGAATCGCGCGCCGCGCACTACCAGAACCTCGTCTCGCTCGACGGCCGCATCGTTCTGGCGGGCGAGCACGCGTCCTATTACGGTTGCTGGATGGAGGGGGCGCTGCTGTCATCGATGGATGCTATAAAGCGGCTCCACCAGCGGGCTCTCCAGGCCTGACGGAACCACACAGGGAAAATGGATTCATACTGCCAATGAAAATACGAATGATTGCCGCCCTCGCCATGGCCGCCGCTGCCTGCTCGGCGACGATGACCTATGCCGCCGGTCCCGCGGGCGATCCGGTCAAGGGCAAGACGGTGTTCGCCCGCTGCATGGCCTGCCACAAGATCGACGCCAGCAACACGTCTGGCCTGGGCCCCAATCTCAACCGCCTCGCCGGGCGGCGCGCGGGCAGCCTGCCCGGCTTCCGCTATTCGCCGGCGATGGCCGGTTCGGGCAAGGTCTGGAACGATGCCTCGCTCGATGCCTATCTGACGGCGCCCGCGCGCAACGTTCCCGGCAATCGCATGGCCTTCCCCGGCCTGAGCAATCCGGCCGACCGCCAGAACGTCATCGCCTACATCAAGTCGGCTTCGAAGTAGCAGGTCATGGCGCGCGGCGGTGTTCTCGTCTGTCTGATCGGCACTCTCCTCGTCGCAGGCTGCGGCAAGGCTGGGGGCGATCGCAAGAAACCGCCGCCGCCGCTTGTCGCGGCAGCCGCGGCGGTGCGCCACCGCTTTGTCGACGTGATCGAGGCGGTCGGTACGGCCCGCGCCAACGAGCAGGTGACCATCGCCTCTCCGGTCACCGAACGGCTGGAACGCGTTTTGTTCGACGACGGCATGGCGGTCAGCAAGGGCCAGCTCCTGGCCGTGCTCTCGCAAGGCCAGGAGGACGCCCAGCTGCGCGGCGCGATCGCGGTGCAGACCCAGGCCACCGCGCAATATGATCGTATCAAGTCGCTGGCCGACCGCGGCTTCGCCACGCGCACCCAGCTCGACCAGCAGCTCGCCACGGCCGAAGGCGCCCGCGCCAGCGCCGCCGAAGCGCGTGCCGCGATCGGCGACCGCATGATCCGTGCACCTTTCGCCGGCTATACCAGCCTGCGCACGATCTCGGCCGGGATGGTCGTCAGTACGGGGACCCCGCTTGTGACGATCAGCGATCTCTCGCGGATCAAACTCGATTTCACCGTGCCCGAAACCAAGCTGCAGGCGCTGCGCGTCGGCCAGCCGATCCAGGCCCTCGCCGCGGCGTTCCCGGGCGCGCCGTTTACCGGCACGATCACTTCGATCGATCCCGTGATCGATCCCTCCAGCCGCGCCGTGCTGGTCCGCGCAACGCTGCCCAACCCCGGTGCTCGGATCAAACCGGGCATGCTGATGACGGTGCGGGTCGGCGCGGCCGAGCGGGTCGGCGATGCCGTGCCCGAACTCGCCGTCACCGGCCGCGGCGACGAGCGTTTCGTCTTCATCGTCACGCCAGAAAAGAAAGCCAAGCAGGTTCCGGTCAAGACCGGCCTGCGCTCCGCGGGCCTGATCGAAGTGACCGGCCTGCCCGCCGGCGCCAAGGTCATCGGCGACGGCGTCATCAAGGTCAGCGACGGCAGCCCCGTGCGCCTGCGCGGCGAAAAGCCCCGCCCGACGCGCACCGCAAGCGCCGACTGATGTTCCTTTCCGACCTTTCGGTCCGCCGGCCCGTTGTGGCGACCGTGGCGGCGATCCTGCTGACGCTCGTCGGTTTTGTCGCCTTCACGCAGCTTTCGGTGCGCGAGTATCCCGATACCGACCCGCCGGTGGTGTCGGTCCAGACGGTCTATACGGGCGCCAATGCCAGCGTGATCGAGAACCGCATCACGCAGCCGCTCGAAGACCTGCTCGCCGGGGTCGAGGGGATCGAGACGATCAGCTCGCAGTCGATGGACGGGCGTTCGGATATCACCATCGAGTTCCGCGCCGGCCGCGACATCGACGCCGCTGCCAACGACGTGCGCGACCGCGTCGCCCGCGGCGCTTCCGATCGGCCCGAAGACGCGCTCGCCCCCGAAGTGCGCAAGGTCGATACCGACGCGCAGCCGATCATGTTCTTCTTCGTCACATCGCCGACCTGGGACCAGATCAAGCTGGGCGAATATGTCGATCGCGTGGTGGTCGACCGGCTTTCGACGATCGACGGCGTCGCCCAGGTCACCACCCAGGGCCTGGCGCGTCCCGCGATGCGCGTCTGGCTCGATCCGGGCCGGCTCAGCGCCTATCGCCTGACGCCGAACGACGTGGAGAACGCACTGCGCCGGCAAAACGTAGAGCTTCCGGCCGGCCGCATCGAGGCGGCGAGCCAGAACGTCTCGCTCAAGGTCAACCGCAGCTTCACCACCCCGGCGGACTTCTCCGCGCTGGTGATCGGCCGCGGGCCCGACGGCTACCTCGTCCGCCTCGGTGACATCGCGCGGGTCGAGGAAGCGGCTGAGAACCCCTACACCAAGTTCCGCTACAACGGGAAACAGGGCGTCGGCCTTGGCATCGTGCGCCAGTCGGGCGCCAACACGCTCGAAGTCGCGCTGGCCGCCAAGGCGACGATGGCCGAACTCCAGCGCGAACTGCCGCCCGGCGTCGAAATCCAGATCGGCAGCGACAGCTCGCTCTATATCGAGCAGGCGATCAAGGGCGTCTGGCACACGCTGCTCGAAGCCGCAGCGCTGGTCACGGTCGTGATCTTCCTGTTCCTCGGCTCGTGGCGCGCGACGCTGATCCCGGCGATCACCGTGCCGATCTGCCTGCTCGCGACTTTCGCGGTGCTCTGGGTGCTCGGCTATTCGATCAACCTGCTGACACTGCTGGCGCTGGTCCTGGCGATCGGCCTCGTGGTCGACGACGCCATCGTCGTGCTGGAGAACGTCCACCACCGCATCGAGCAGGGCGAGCCGCCGCTCCTCGCCGCCTTTAACGGCGCGCGGCAGGTCGGCTTCGCCGTCATCGTGACGACCTTGGTGGTCTGCGCGGTCTTCGTGCCGGTGATGTTCCTGGCGGGCCAGACCGGCCTGCTGTTCCGCGAGCTGGCCGCGGCGATGATCGCGGCCGTCGGTATCTCCGGTTTCCTCGCGCTCACTCTGTCGCCGATGCTCTGCTCGAAGCTGCTCAAGGCCAACACGCACAGTGGGCTTTCGGCCCGGATCGAGCATATTCTCGATCGCATTACCGACACCTACGCTCGCTCACTCGATAGCAGTCTCCGGCGCTGGATACCCGTCGCGGGCGCGACCGCTGTGCTGCTGGTGGTCGGTGCCTTCCTCTTCACGCGCGTCGAAAGTGAACTGGTGCCGGCCGAGGATACGGGCGTGATTGAGGTCCGTCTGAGCGCGCCCGAGGGCACGAGTTTTGCCGAACTCGACCGCAGCGTCGGCGAGGCCGAGCAGGCGATCATCCCGCTGGTCGGCAAAGGCGGCGTGCGCGGGATGAATGCGCGCGTTCCCGGCGGCTTCGGCCTGACCGAGGATTTCAACCAGTCGAACATGCTGGTCTTCCTCAATCATTGGGACGAGCGCAGCACCAGCTCGCAGGACATCGCGCAGCTGGTCAATCGCAAGCTCGGCACCGTCGCCTCGCTGCGCGGCAACGGCGTCGTGCGCAGCTCGCTCGGACGCGGGCGCGGCCAGCCGATCGGCTTCGTCATCGCCGGCACGACCTATGAGGGCCTGGCCCGGGCGCGCGACCGCATCCTTACCGCGGCGCGCGACTTTCCGGGCATCGTCAATCTCGATGCCGACTACGTCGAAACCAAGCCGCAGCTCCTCATCGACGTCGACCGCCAGCGCGCGGGCGATCTCGGCATATCGGTCGCCGACGTCAGCCAGGCCCTGCAGACGCTGATGGGCTCGCGCCGCGTCTCGACCTATGTCCGAGACGGCGAGGAATACTATGTCATCGTCCAGGCCGACGACGCCAACCGCGACACCGAGGCCCGCCTCGATGGCGTCTACGTCCGCTCGCGCAGCGGCGAGTTGGTGCCACTGTCGAACCTCGTCAACGTCCACGAGAGCGCCACGGCACGCCAGCTCGGGCGGTTCAACAAGATGCGCGCGATCACGCTGCAGGGCGGCGTCGCGCCCGGCCATTCGCTCGGCACGGCGCTCGATTTCCTCGAGACCGAGGCGCGCAATTCGCCCGAGGTCCTCTCGGTCGGCTATCGCGGCGACAGCCTGGCCTTCAAGCAGACCGGCGGCTCGATATGGGCGGTCTTCGCGATCACCGTGCTGATCATCTATCTGCTGCTGGCGGCGCAGTTCGAAAGCTTCATCCACCCGGCGGTGATCGTCTCGGCCGTGCCGCTGGCCGTGGCGGGCGGCGTGATCGGGCTCTGGGCCACGGGCATGACGATCAACCTCTATAGCCAGATCGGCGTGGTCATGCTGGTCGGCCTCGCCGCGAAGAACGGCATTCTCATCGTCGAATATGCCAACCAGCTGCGCGATGCCGGCGCGAGCATCGACGAGGCGATCCGCGAAGCCTCGGCGCGGCGCCTGCGCCCGATCCTGATGACCTCACTGGCGACGGTTGCCGGCGCCGTGCCGCTGGCGCTCAGCCATGGAGCGGGTGCCGGTGCGCGCTCGGCGATCGGCGTGGTCGTGGTCTTCGGCGTAACGATCGCCACTGCGGTCACGCTCTACATCGTCCCGCTGCTCTATCGCTGGCTGGCGCCCTACACCTCGTCGCCGCAGACGATCAGCCGCCTGCTGCGCAAGATGATGCGCGGCCAGCCCAAGACGCCTGTCCCGGCGCCTGCCGAATAGCCAGGGGCCGAACAAACGAAAACGCCGGAGCGCATAGCGCCCCGGCGTCATCTCGTTCCAGCTTCAGCTCAGCCTTCCAGCCGTCGGCGAGCGAAGCGGAGTAGCCTTAGAGGCCCGTGTTCGAGCCGAAGCGGCTCTGCGTCGCCCGGGCAGCGATCTGCTGCATCGTGGGCTGCACGTTGGCCGCCATCTCGCGGCGGCACTTGTAGTCGGGCGAAAGGTCCGCGCCGACCCGGTCACCCGGGTTGCACGCGGCGGCGATCGCCTTGTCGATGCGGTTCTGGAGCTGCGCCACGCCAGCCTGCGTGGTCAGGTCGAGGTCAGCCGACGAAACATTGACGGAAACGTTCTCGCGCGAGGTTTCAGCCGAAACAGCCGCGGACGCGAACAGGCAAGCAGCCGCGACAGCGGCGCCGATGTACTTCATGGGAATTCTCCTGCAAACAGCGTTTGAGTAGATTTATGGGATTTTTCGCATCGCTCTATTCCGGGGAACCGCCGCTCAAGTGGGCGATTGGCCGGTGGACGTTCTGTGCGTCCTTGCGCTCTTCTTTAATCCTCTAGAGGCGAGGCAACAAGAGCGAATCGCATGCTGCACCGCGGAAATCCGCCATTTTTTGATGCTGAGGCGCAGCAAATTCCTGTTTTGTTCACCCAAACCCGGTTCTTGCCCCATCGTCCACTGCGATCCAGGCAATACGTCAAACTGCGCAATTGCCTCGTCCATCGCACCGACGCATGCTCCCTCACTGCAAGTAAATTCGGAGAAAAGTTCATGCTGTCGGGACGTATCGTGGCAGCATTCTCCGCCCTTGCCCTGCTATCGGAACCTGCTGCTGCTGCGCCACTCCGCCCCGACCAGCAGAGCTTCTTCGAACTCTACAAGGAACTGGTCGAAACCAACACCACCGCCTCGGTCGGCAGTTGCACCCAGGCGGCGGCCCAGCTCGAAGCACGGCTGCGCAAGGCGGGGTTCGGGGACACCGAGCTGTTTTCCTACGCACCGCCTGAGAACCCCCGCCACGGCAATCTCGTCGCGACGATGGCGGGCAGCGACAAGAATGTCCCCGCGGTGCTGCTGCTCGCACATCTCGACGTCGTCGAAGCCAACCGCGCCGACTGGGAGCGCGACCCGTTCAAGCTGACCGAGGAAGGCGGCTTCTACTTCGCGCGCGGCTCGACCGACGACAAATCGCAGGCGGCGATCTTCACCGATACGTTGATCCGGCTCAAGCAGTCGGGCTTCAAGCCCCGCCGCATGCTGAAGCTGGCGCTCACCTGCGGCGAAGAAGGCGGTACCGGTTCGATCAACGGCGCCGAATGGCTGGCGCGCAACCGCCCAGACCTGATCGCCGCGGGCTTCGCGCTCAACGAGGGCGGGCCGGGACGCATGGCGGCCGACGGTGGCCCTTTGAACCTCGGCGTACAGGTTGGCGAGAAAGCCCCGCGCAGCTTCACGCTCGAAACCACGAACAAGGGCGGGCATAGCTCGGTGCCGGTCCGCGACAACGCGATCTACCAACTCGCCGACGCCGTGCTGAAAGTGCGCGAACTGAAGTTCCCGCTGCGGCTCACCCCCGTGACCAAGCTCTACTTCCAGCGCATGGGCGCCCTGCGCAAGGATGCGATGGGCGCGGCGATGATCAAGCTGGCGGCCGATCCCACGGACAGCGCGGCCGAAGCGCTGGTTTCGTCCGACCGGTCGTTCAACTCGATGCTGCACACCACCTGCGTCGCCACGGAGATCGGCGGCGGCCACGCGATCAACGCGCTGCCGCAGCGCGCGAAGGCCAGCATCAACTGCCGCATCCTGCCCGGCGAGACCGTAGAGGAGACCGAGGCCGCACTCGTTGGCGCGATCGCCGATCCCGGGGTCAAGATTACCCTCGTGCAGGAAGGCCTACGTACCCTGGCGATTCCGCCGACGCTCGATCCCGCGGTGATGGACCCAATGGAGCGGCTCACGCAGAAACATTTTCCGGGCGTACCGCTGATCCCGATGATTTCGACCGGGGCGACCGATTCCACCTGGCTGGGCCTCGTCCACATCCCGACTTACGGCATTCCCGGCCTCTGGACCGATCCCGAGACCGTCGGCACGCACGGGCTCAACGAACGCGTGTCGATCCGGGCGCTCTACGAGGGCCGCGACTATATGTTCGACCTGATCAAGACCTACGCCGCGAGCCGCGAGTAAGCGCGTTCCGCCGCAAATTTCCGAGATAAGCCGTCGAACTGGTCGATACACCGGCCGCAGGCCCGGCTTGATCGCAGCCACGCGCCGATCAGCTATTTACAAAATCGACCTCATCATCCGCGGAGAGGATACGACCTGGCTGCCAGTTATCGTCGCCTGCATGGCTGCACGTATTGGCAATCGCAAGGTATTAACCTGGTCAAAGTCAAGATTTCCCTGTTTTTAACGATCAAGTTATGGATGTTTCCAATATCCTCCTCTTAAACGAAATCGCGATGAGCTCAATTCTATTGGAGGCCTCCGCTCATCCGGCCGATCTCACCATCCCGGAGGAAGCATCCATTTTCGATGCAAAATCATTGCACTATTTAACTGATTTTCCTCGCTGCGAGTGGACGCAGACCCCGCGTTGAGCTTACCGGGGGTTGGGGTCGCTTTGAGTAGAGTATTGAATGAGCTCCAATTCAAAATCGGGCGAAAACGAGATTGAGGGCATCCCCGTCCAGAAGAACGATGGCGAGCTCCGTGATCCGCGCATGCTCATCGCCAAATGGATCTACTCCAGCCGGCAGGATCGTCCAGGCGGCAGCGACACGCGCCTTTTCGGCGAGCCCGCTTGGGACATAATCCTGGATATCTACATCCACCAGGCCAAGGGGCGCTCGACCAGCATCACGGCGGCCTGCATCGGATCGCACGCGCCGGCTACGACGGCCCTGCGCTATATCGACCTGCTCTGTGAACTCGACTGGGTCGAGAAGATCCCCGACGACAACGACCGGCGACGCTCCCTGCTGGCACTGACGGCATCGGCCAAGAATCAGATGGACAGCTATCTGGATCGCGTGCTCGAAGGGTTGGCCCGCATGGCGCCCGAGCTCCTGCAGCACCTCCGCAGCAATTCGACCGGCGCGCTCGAACAAAGCCCCTGACGAACGGCAAGTGGACGCACCGGTTCAGTGCAGGCGAAATTGGCTTCGCTTTATTCGCCAAGCGAGCGGGCCTTCGCCGAATTCGCGCGAGAACCACCGCGAGAACGTGCTTCCGTCGCTGAAGCCGACCATTTCCGCGACGATCGAAAGCGGTAGCGAAGACGTATTCACATAACGTATCGCCAGATCTCGCCGTGCCGCTTTCAGCAATTCCGAAAAACTGGCCCCCTCATCCATCAACGATCGCTGCAATGAACGCGCGCTCACGCCCAGATTTCTGGCGACGGATGTCAGCGTAGGCGCTTCGGATCCGATCATCAGGGAGATGGCGTGGCGCGTCTTCTCTGCCAGGGTGCGAACCCGCGCATTTGCCGGCAAGGTATCCAGCAACGCTCGCGCGTTCTGCACCATGCGCTCATCCGCCAGCGGGTTGGGGACATCGAGCAAATGCTCCGAACAGGAAAATCCGTCGAAGTTGCTATCGAACTCAATGATATGATTGAAATATTCGGAGAATGGACGAGTGTTGTCCGGCCTATACCTGGTGAAATGCACGCAATCCGGATGCCACGATCCCCCCGCTTGAAACGCGAAGGACGTTGAACAACACCGCCATATACAGGCTCATTGTCTGAAACTCGGCGCCTTCGCAGTTCAATCCGCATTTGATCGAAGCGGCGCCATCGCGGGTCTCCATATGAAGGCTGATAATATCGTTTATCAGGTGGCGGTACTCTTTCCCGGTGGCGATCACATCGCGTGGGGTTCGAACATGCTGGAGCAGAAGACTGAGCGGCCCCAAGCTTGCATAGCTGCGACGCCTCGCCATCAGAATTCCGAATTCCTGGCAGTTCGACAGTATCGCCGAGTCTTCGATCAGGGATACGACCGGGCCGGCGCCCAGCGACCATTCGGGATTCTGGAGATCCTTGGGGAGCAGTCGTTTTTCCAGAAGCATCGCATAAGGATCGAGCCCGACCGAGCGCGCTACCTCGATGTAGTCGGTCAGAATGACAGCCCGCACTCTCGGCGTCATGAAGCGACCCCGCCGGCAAACCTATGCAACGGCGCATCTTTAGCTGTGCTGTGATCGAACGACCATCGGGTGTTTCCCCAAGCCGGTCGGCGCTGGCGAAATCCGGAACGGCGGGTGCGACGAGCAAGCTGAGCCAACCCGTCGCACCTTCTCGTTATTGTCGAGATTTTGCGAACCGAAGGGGGGATGAACGGCATGCCCCTTCTCGACATGGCGCTTTTCAGCAGGTTCGCAGCGCGGGCGCTTTGCAAAGCGCGAAAGATTCTATGCCCCTCACGCCACTCGCGGGATCATCCCCGCGTGGCAGAGCCGGCTTCCGGAAGCGCGAACGGGCGCAGGTTGGTGGCAGCGGCGCGGACTCGCATCGCTGCCACGCAAATCCGGTCGGTCAGGCCTGGGGCGCTGCTTCGGTCTTGGCGCGACGCGGCGCCTTTGCTTTGGCAGCGGGCTTGCTTGCCACCTTGGTGCCAGGCTTGCGGCCAAGGCCGATCTTCTTGGCAAGACCACGCCGCATTTCCGCATAGTTCTCCGCAACCATCGGATAGTCCGGCTTCAGGCCATAGCGCTCACGATACTGCGCCGGCGTCAGTCCATGACCCGACAGATGGCGCTTCAGCGTCTTGTAGGGCTTGCCATCGATCATCGAGATGATGTGGTCCTTCGAAGCCAACGAACGACGCGCCGTAACCGCCGCGGCGTATTCGGACGCAGGCGCCGCCTCTTCGGCCTTGGCCGGAGCCGCGGCCAGACTTGTCACCGCCCCATGCATCTTCTCGAGGAAGGAAGGCACTTCTTCTGCTGAGGCTCTGGTATTGGGATTGGAGAGCCAAGCGATCGTCAATTCGGTCGCCAGTTCGAGAAGACTGGGATCGGAAGCTTCATCGGCCATGTGAAATCCTCGTTATTGGACAGAACCCATCTACTGACAAACCTGTCAACGTCAATGCTTACTCGTATTTTCAACAGGTAATCTCCATTTCATGGACTTCAACGCTGTGCAAGCATCGAAAATGTCGCACGTTTGCTTGGCAGCCGACCTTCTGTTTCCCTGCAAGCACGGTGCAACAACATCGGAGCGATTGACTTTTGCCAATCTGATCGGGAAGTGTTCCGATTAGACACAGTAGCTCTTGCGTAACCGAGGGCTTCAGATATCATCGCGGTCTCTCATTACTTTTGATTTGCCCTTCGCTTTGCGGGAGTCGTGGGCTTGGCCGATTTCGAGCAAACTCAGATGGTTACAAGTGCCCGGCTGATGGACCTCATCGCCGGTGACCGCTTGCATTGTCTCGAGTTGGCGATCGGTGGCGACATCGAGAGGCGCCATGTCGTCAGCCCCTTGGGCCTAAAGATCGGGCGGACCGCACCCGCCGACGTCATCATTGCCGATTCCGAAGTATCGCGGTCGCACTGTCTGGTCGCGCTCAAGGGAGACGAGCTTTACGTTTCCGACCTCAATTCCACCAACGGTACATTCATCGACGGCGTCCGCGTCACCGGCGTCGCGCCGCTGCCGGTCGGGTCGGTGCTGCAGGTCGGCAGCCGCACGCTCAAGCATGAATGGCGCACGCGAATCGAGATCGATCAATCGGACGATTTCGACCGCGACCTGCAAAGGGCGGCGTCCTATGTGAAGGCGCTGCTGCCGCCGCCGTCGACCGAAGGGCCGATCAGGGCCGACTGGATCTACAAACCTTCGACCAAGCTGGGCGGCGACGCTTTCGGCTACGGCAAGCTGACCGACGACCTCTATGTCTGCTATCTGGTCGATGTCGCCGGGCACGGCGCGGGCGCGGCCATGCATGCCGTGGCGATCATGAACCAGCTGCGGCAACGATCGCTTCCCAACACCGACATGGCCCAGCCCGAACTGGTGCTGAGCACGCTCAACGAGCTGTTCCAGATGGAGGACCACGACGGCCTCTATTTCACCATCTGGTACGGGGTCTACGATGCCCGCACGCGGCGCCTGAACTTCGCCAGCGGCGGCCACCATCCGGCCTATCTGGTTCCGCCCGACCGGCCCGCGGCCATTCCGTTGCGCACACGCAACATCATCATCGGCGCTATGCCGGCGATGAATTTCGTCCGCGGATCGGTCACCGTACCGCCGGGCTCCTCATTCTATCTTTTTAGTGACGGCGTGTACGAAATCATTGACAAGGAAGGGACTCAATGGACGATTGAGGACTTCACGTCGTTGATCCTTCAGCCGCCCGTTCCAGGGCTCAGTGAACCGCAGCGGCTTTACGAGGCCGTCTGCGAACAGGCGCAGTTGACGACGCTGGAAGATGATTTTTCGCTCGTTGTCGTCACGTTCGACTGAGCTCTGCGGGGACCCGTCATGGATGTTTTGATTACCGATGTTTCCGGCGTGACCAAAGTCGAGCTCAATGGGCGGCTCGACACGGCGAACGTCAATCAGGTCGAAACCTCGTTCATCGCCGGCATAGTACCCCAGGGCCAGAACACGATGATCGACCTGACCCAGGTCACTTTCATCGCTTCGCTGGGCATCCGCATGCTGCTGAGCGCGGCGCGCGTGCTGACGCGCCGTGGCGCCAAATTCGTGATGTACGGCGCAACGCCCGCCGTGCTCGACATCATCGAGACGACGGCACTGTCCGAGGTGATCCCTGTCCTGGGCAGCGAAGCAGACGCCATGGCCGCAATCAACGCTTGAACGACGGGAGCGTGAATCCCAACCGGTCACCCCGAGAAGAAGTCTTCTTCCTCGACCTGCCGGTGGCCATGGAGTCGCTCGAAACCGGCCGGCTTGCGCTCCTGTCCTATCTCGAACCCTTCGCTCTCGAAGCGCGGCTGATCAACCGCGTCGAAGTGGTGTTGGAAGAACTGGTCAGCAATGTCGTGCGTCATGCCAAGGACGCGAACAACCTGGCAATCGAGGCCGAACGGACGGGCTCCGCGGTGCTGCTGGCGGTCGAGGACGACGGCCCCGCATTCAATCCGCTGAGCATGCCCGAACCGCCCTCGTTCACTGCCATCGAGGATGCCATGCTCGGTGGTCAGGGCATCCCCCTGATCCGCCGCCTGTCGCAGTCGGTCCGCTACGAACGCCGCGAAACGCGCAACCGGATCGTCGCGCTGATTACCGGCTAGGTCCTCACCGCGACGCTGCCGAGGACCGCGACTCCATGAGCTGCAGATAGCGCTTCGTCTGCTCGCCTTGGGCGATCAGACGGTCGGCATCGTGATCGGTCTTCGCGCCGCGCATCGAATTGGTCAGCGTGTTGAGATAAGTCAGATAGCCTTGGGCGCTCTGCATGTTCTGCTGCAGCGTACGATAATTGGCCTTCTCGTCGTCAGAACCACGGGGGTTTGACCGGGCAGACCGGCCCATCTTGATGACCTTCTGCGCGATCTCGCGACTAGAGGAAACGATGCCGGCCAACTGCTGCGCCTTGCTGCCGGAGACGGCTTGGTTCGCGCTCGATGGCAATGCTACCGGGGCGGCGGGCGTACTCGCGGGGGCAGCAACTTCGCCCGAGCTCAAGCCTGTCTGGTCGACCACAATCGAAGGTGAAGTTGCCGCGGCCCTCGCCTGCGCCGAGACGAAGCTGCGCCAGCTGGAGAGCGCCGCCTGTGCCGAAGCCATCGCCTGACTTGGATCCGCGGCAGTACTCGCCGACTGTGCGGCAGCCGAAAGCGCTCCGCTGGACTGCAGCAACCTTGCGTGGACGCCGCGCCGCTCGGCGCTTTCCGAACGCGCGGCATTTGGCCGCCGCGGATCGGCCCAGGGCAGCTGCCGCGCGATCCGCTGTGCGCGGCGTTCGGCATCGCTGAGCAAAGCCTGCGCGAAGCTCGTGCTGGCGCTCTTGGCCAGACCGGGAATGTCGGCCTGGCCAGTCTGGCCCGCTTGCGCCGCGGTCGCCGCCAGCGCGTTCACCGCGTCGGCCGGTGCACCAGACTTGCGCGCCTCGTCCGCGAGCGCCTGCAGCGTCTGCGCAAAGCCCGTGCTGTCGGAAAGGTTGATCGGCACCGCGGAAGCAGTGGCACCGGGCTGCGGAGCGCCGGCGATCGGACTCACGGCGTCGCTCGCCGCCGTTTGCGACTTGCCGTTCAGCAGGTACCAGCCACCGCCCAGTCCCGCGGCCAGGACCGCCACGCCACCGAGTACGAGCGGCAGCTTGCCCCCGCCGGATGTCTTGACCGGCTTGGCCGCCGGCGAAGGCGCCGAAGGCATCGCGGCAGCAGACTGAACCGGCTTGCCGGGCGGCGGCGGATCGGCTGGACTCCCGTTGGTGGCAATCGGCGACACCGGCGCAGGCTTGGCCGGAGGTTCGACGAGCGCAGCGGACGACAGCCCATCGTCGAGCACAGCTTCCTCGCCGGCCGGGACCAGTTCCGACTGCCTGGCCGCATCGGCATCTTCGCCGACCTGCTGGAACTCGGCCTTGCTGACGCTGTCGGGAACCGGCACTTCGATGTCGTCGACCCGCTCGAACCCCGGCGGTGGCGGCGCGACCGGGAGAATCCGGCGGGTAAGCGTATCGTAGGTCACGAACCGCGTGGTATCGTCATCCTCGCCATCCGAGGCACGGGCCCCCGCAGCGCCAGCTTCCGGCGAGAGTAGGGCCAGCCATTCCGAAATCGACTGCGGCCGTTCTTCGGGCCGGACGATCATCGCTGCATCGATCGCTTTCAGGAACGCGCGGCTGTATCCTGGCCAGTCGCCATCCGCGAGCGGGCTACCCAGCCCGCCGTGCATCCGCTCCAGCACTTCGGGCGGTTTCTGCCCGGTGATGCATTCGTAGAGCACCACGCCGAGGGCATAGATGTCGGTCCATGGGCCTTGGGCATAGGTCTTCACATACTGCTCGATCGCAGCGTAAGGCGGCGTGTGGAAGGTGACCTTGGTGCTGGTCGCATCCGCCGCTTCGAAGCGGGCCGAGCCGAAATCGATCAGGACAGGCCGACCGTCTTCGTTTACCAGGATGTTCGGCGGCTTGATATCACGGTGCAGGACGCCGACGCGGTGCGCCCGTTCCAGACCCTCGGCAATCGGCCGGAGCAGCGCCAGCAGGCTGGCTTCGTTGAAGCGCTGGCCCTGCTTGAGGATCTTGGATAGCGACATGCCGTCCTCGAAATCCATGACCATGTAGGCCGTGCCGTGGATTTCGAACAGACTGCGGACGCTGACGATGTTGGGGTGACGCGAGGGCGTCGACAGGTTCCAGAGGAGCTTGGCCTCCTCAACGAATTTCTTGAGACCGAGCGCGTGGACTTCCTCGGCGGCGGAATCGATCGGGACGACAGTATCGCCGTCCTTGCGATCGCTGATGGCGCTCGGGAAATACTCCTTGATCGCCACGAGCTCGTCGAAATAGATGCCGCGGCCTTTGTAGACAATGCCAAAGCCACCGACACCCAGGACTTCTTCGAGGCGCCATTCCCGAAGAACTGTTCCGGGCGGAAGAGCCTTGTTGCTGTACGCCATATTGATCGTCGTCCCACCACGCGATTTTGCGACGCAACAATCAGTCGCATGATCCGCACACCTTTGCTAGTCTCGCTGCGGCAGAATACGCAAGGACATCCGCATGGTATTCGATTGCGCGACCCGGACACATGTGGGGCATCGGCGCAAGCTTAACGAGGATGCAGTGCTCGACTGCGGCGAACAAGGGCTCTGGGCCGTCGCAGACGGCATGGGCGGACATGAGGCCGGCGAAGTCGCCAGCACAATGGTGGTGGAAGCACTCAGCAATTTCGCCGCGGCGGGCTCCATCGAGCATCGGATCGACAGTGTGATCACCGCGCTAGAGAACGTGAACCTCTCGCTGCACGACATGGGCCGCGCATCGATCAGGCAGCGGACGATTGGCACGACCGTGGTCGGGCTCGTGGCCGACGGCGAGCAATTCCGCTGCTTCTGGGCCGGGGACAGCCGCGCCTATCGGCTGCGCGGTCCCTCGATCGACCAGCTCACGCGCGACCACAGCCTCGTCCAGGATCTCGTCGATGCGGGCATGATCGAGCCGGGCGAGGCCGAGACGCATCCCAACTCCAACGTCGTGACCCGCGCGGTGGGCGCGGCGGAACGGCTTCAGGTCGATACCGTCGGCGGACCGCTCAATGGCGGCGACACGTTCCTGTTGGCCAGCGACGGGCTGACAAGGCTGGTCCGGCCCGAAGAGATCGCGCTTCAGCTGGCCTCGCCAGGCCTCGACACGGCAGCCGACAGCCTGATGGACCTGGCGCTCGACCGGGGCGCGCCCGACAACGTCTCGCTGATCATCGTCCGCTTCCGGAAAGGCTAGCGGATCAGAGAGGAGATGAAGGAGGAACCGACGTTGGTGCAGTCGAAGGCGTGCAGTCCGAATTCTTCGGCCAGCGTTTCGAAGCTGGCAACACCGCGGACCGAATTACCCTTGGCGTCGAGCCGCGGCGAATAGCTGCCAATCCCCAGTTGCCGGTTGATCACCCCGACTATGCCGCCGCCGACGCCGCTCTTGGCGGGAATGCCGACGTCGTAGGCCCAGTGACCGGCATAGTCGTACATGCCGCAGGTAAACATCACCGACAGCGTGCGGCGCACCGAAGTCAGCTCGAAGGCCAGGCGCTTGTCGAGCGGGCTCTGTCCCATGTTGGCGAAAGTCGCGCCCATGCGGGCGAGATCGACCGCGGTCACGCTGATCGAGCATTGCCGGAAATAGAGATCGAGCGCCTTGTCGGGCGACGATCCCGACAGGGCACCGTTCGCCAGCAGGAGATGCGCGATGGCACGGTTGCGATGGCCGGTCTCGTTCTCGGAGCGGTAGACCGCCTCGTCGACCGAGAGCTCGCGCCCCGCGGCGACTGAGAAACGATTGAGCAGGAACTCGAAGGCATCCTTGCCCAGATAGTCGCAGAGAATGCCGGCGACGGCGATAGCGCCGGCGTTCACCATCGGGTTGAACGGCCGGTTCGTGCTGGGATCGAAGACGATCGCATTGAACGGATCGCCGCTCGGTTCGACGCCGACGCGGCTCGATACGCGCTGCGGGCCGGCGATCTCCAGCGCGAGACAAAATGCGAAGGCCTTCGACACCGACTGAATGGTGAACGGCACTTCCGCATCACCGATGGTGTAGAGTTGGCCCTTCGACGTGGCGATGGCGAGACCGAAGTCGTCGGGATTGGCCTTGCTCAGCTCGGGAATGTAGTCGGCGACGGCGCCCTTGGAATTCTTGCCGTGCATCGCCCAGGCCCGCTGCAGAGCGCGATCGAATTCGTTGTCGGGTCCCGCATCCGCGTCTTCTAGCCCCATGCCCACCTCTTGGCTGGCGCCGGAGACCGGCGCGGCCAGAATGCGGCACCCCCTGCCGCTCTGACGAAAGCGCATGGCATCATACTTTATTGTGCGCCGCAATAGAGCATTCGCAGCCAGGCCGCAGATCGAGCGGTCGGCATCAACGCCTTAGGGCCTCATGCGCGGTGCCAGACCTGCGACTTGCAGATCAATCCACCGAGAACGCAACCGCTGATCTTGAGCTTGTTCGGATCGAGCAGGGAGATCGTCGAATAGTAGGTGTGGCCCATGTCCGGCACGAAGACTTCTCCCACCCAGTTGCCCGGGCGCGTGCTGACATAGTCGCGCAGCAGGGTCGTGCCGACGATTTGGGGGACGCCGCCGGCCGCGGCGTCTGCCGCTGCCTCCTCGTTCGCCCAGACGACCCAGCCACACAGCTTGTCGCCGCATCGGCCGGTCTGCACTTTTACGGAACCGTACGGATTTACCCAGGTGCCGATCTCCTCGCCGGAGGAAACCGGTGTCGCCTGCCCGGGTCCAGACACCAGGGTCAGCGTTGCCGCGGCCAATGCCGCCCAAAGCGCCATTCTTCTCATGGGAAAGCCTTATATTCTCTTGGATGAATCGGACATTGCCGGATCTCAGATCACCCCGCCGCTTTGCACCGCCAGCAATGGCTTGGGTTCCAAGCCGGAAATCGCCCCAACGGCTTGGGGACGAGCGGCGCCAGCGCGAGGCGCCCTGCGGTCGCGGGTGTTGGTGCTTCCGGTGGGCGGGTTGGAGATCAGGCGGTTGAGGTCGATCAGAGCCTGCAACAGCGCCAAGCCCTGCGGTCCCGCAATATAGCGCGGCTCCCAGTAAGGATCGAACTTGTCCTTGTAGTTACGGAGGCCCTTGAAGCCGTAGAGCCGCTCCCCGTGGTTGAACATGACCGCGGCGATCTTGGCCCAGCGCGGCGAAAGTCGCCGCGCCTCGATGCCCGACAGCGGCGCCAGGCCGAGCGCAAAGCGCTGGTACCCGTTCTCCCTGCCCCATTGCATGAGGCTGGCGAAGAGAAAGTCCATCGTGCCCGGAGGCATCGTATCGAGATGCCGCATCAGGTCGACCGAAAGCTCCTGCCGGCCGAAAGTCGCCAGCACATTGGCGAAGGCGACGATCCGGCCCTCGTGGCGGACGACCGCGCAATCGAACCGGGTGAGATAGTCGGGATCGAACCGCCCGAGGCTGAACCCCTTCTCCTGCTGATTCTTGTCGGCCAGCCAGGCATCCGAAATCGCCGCGAGTTCCGGCAGAATCCGCTCTACCGACGAGGCAGGGATGATTTCAAACGTAGCCCCCTCGCGCGCCGCGCGGCGCTGCGCGTGGCGCAGGCCACGCATGCGCGGGCCGTCGAGCGTGAAGTCGGTGAGGTCGACCAGCGCCTCCTCGCCATATTTGACCAACTGGAAGCCGAGCTCGAGCGCGATTTCCAGCGCCGCGGCGCTGATCTGATAGAGCAGGAGCCGGCCCTGCGCGGCATGGGCTCGCCCCCGGATCGCCCAGAGCAGTTCGCGCCAGTCCTCGCGCGGACCCACCGGATCGCCCATCACCAGCCAGCTCGATCCGCGCACCTGGTACATCAGCAGCGCGTTCCCAGACGCGGAGCAGATGAAGCGCTTGTCACCGGTATAGGCCAGCGTCGCATCGGTCCGCACCGCGCCTTCGAGGATCCGCTCGAGGTCGACTTCGTCGATGCCCACATCGGGCGACATGCGCGACGATGGTCCCAGCAGGCGCCACACCGCGGCCCCCGCAAGAACGATCCCGACGCCGAGGCTGGCGCGGAGGAACCGCGAGGCATCGCCTTTCAGCGTGAACTGCCACCACAGCGAATCCTGATAGGTGACGTGCTTGTTGGAAAAGAAGCCGATCCACAGCGAGATGCCGACCACTGCCACGACGCAGACCAGCCAGCTCCGCGAAAGCATCTGCCCGGTCAGCGCCGTGCGGCGGTAGAAGGCGGGGCTGGTCAGTTGCAGCAACCCTGCAATGGCGAAGCAGATGATCGCTTCTTCATAGTCGATGCCCTTGATCATAGAGAACACGGCGCCCGCGATCAGCAGCGTCCGCGTCATCAAGAAGGCTCCGTCGAGCCGGCGATAGAGGCCCGGCGCGAGGAGCAGGAGCGCGGTGCCGGCAATCGATGCGGCAACGTGTGAGGCTTCCACAAAGGGAAGCGGCACGACATGCGTCAGCAGCTTGATGCGGTGATGTATGCCCGGCAGCGACCCCGACAGGACCAGCACGGCCCCACCGGTGAAGCAGGCCGCGCTCATCAACACTGGCACCAGGGCGTCCGCAACGCTGCGCGCGCCAGCCAGCGTGCGCGTGGCCGACCGGCGCCAGCGGCGTCCCTCGTTCAAGGCCAGCAGAGTCACCGCGCAGGCCAGCGGCAGCAGATAGTAGATCAGGCGATAGACGATCAGCGCGGCGAACAGCGATGCGTCGCTGCTCGGCAGGGCGGCGATCACCACGGCCTCGAACACCCCGACGCCGCCGGGCACATGGGAAACGAGCGTCGCGACGAGCGCGAGCGAATAGGCCAGGACGAAGCTCGGCAGCAGGCTCGGGTCGAGGTTCGGGACGAGGATGAACAGCGCCGCGGAAGCCGCGCTGAGATCGACGGCGGCCACCGCGATCTGCGCGAGGATCAGCCGTCGGTTCGGCAGAGGCAGGCGCCAGCCGAGCAGGTGCAGTTCCTTCACCCGCTCGTTGCCGAGGATCACGATGATGCCAAGAACCAGCAGCATGGCCATGCCGATCAGCCGCAGGTTGTCGGGAGAAACGCTCCAGACGCCGATCGTCAGCGGGCTTTTCGTCGTGGTCAGGGCAACGCCGCCCATGACGACGACGCCCATCCAGAACGCCGCCCCGGCCAGCGCGACGATCCGCGCGACGTCCGATCCCGACAGCCCCGCATTGGTATAGACGCGGTAGCGCGCCGACCCGCCGGTGATCAGCCCGAGGCCAAGATTATGACTCAGCGTATAGCTGGTAAACGAGGCCAGCGCGGCCGTGCGCCAGGGCAATGGCCGGCCGATGATCCGCAGCGCCAGCACGTCGTAGAATGTCAGCGCGAGATAGCTGATCGCAGTGAGCCCGATGGCAGCGGCCATTTGCACACCGCCGATCGCCCGCAATGCCGAGCGGACATCGCAGAACTTCATGGTCCGGGTCAGGTGATGCAGCGCCCCCCAGCCCCAGCGCGATAAGCACGATGACTGCGGCAATCGCCACAGCCGCGCGATAGCGCGGCCAGGCAGTGCGCAGGCGAACGATCAGAGCGTGACCACCCCGGTCTTCTTGCCCCGCGACCGCTACGGATTGTGCGCCAGGATTCATACCGAAGTCTCGGTCAGCGCAACCCCGGCGCGCCTGTTCCGCCGCCGCTTCAGGTCCATCACTCGCCCGTACAATTCAATTTTCCCTAAAATGAGAAAACTGATTCCTAGGCGCTTGGCCTTGTCCGCGTGGTGGCGCCGAAGTGAACTATCCGTAATTCTTCGGGTTCATCACTCGTGCCGCAGGGCATCGATCGGGTTGAGCGAGGCGGCACGCCGCGCCGGGAAATAGCCGAAGACGACGCCGATCAGGCCCGAGATCACGAAAGCGACGACGTTGATCTGGATGTCGAAAGTCCAGGGAACCTGCATCAGCGGTGTGGCCACAGCGATGACCAGCTGGGCAAGCAGCAGGCCAAGCAGGCCGCCGATGCAGGACAGCACTACCGACTCCACAAGGAACTGCAGCAGCACCTCGTTCGCCACCGCGCCGATGGCAAGGCGGATGCCGATCTCGCGCGTGCGCTCGGTCACCGACACCAGCATGATGTTCATGATGCCGATCCCGCCAACGACGAGGCTGATCGCCGCCACCGCCGTGACGATCGCCGTCAGCAGTGTCGTCGTCCCGGTAAGCGTGTCGGAGATTTGCTTGGTGTCGAAGATGTTGAAATTGTCATCGCGGCCCGCGGTGATGTGGCGGCGTTCGCGCAGCAGATCGGTGATCGAGGCCTGGACCTGGGTCGTCGAATAGGCCTGGTCGACACCGACGAGCATCAGCCGCACGTCGGTGCTGCCGGTGAAGCGGCGCTGCACAGTCTTGATCGGCATGATGACGACATCGTCCTGGTCGCCGCCGAAGCCGGCTTGGCCGCGGGTCGAGAGCAGGCCGATGACATCGCAGCTGACATTGCCGATGCGGAAGCGCAGCCCAACGGCGCGACCGCCGCGGAACAGGTTGGTCTTGACCGTCGAACCGATGATGCAGACCGCCTTGCCCGCGGCTTCCTCGGCCGGAGTGAAATAGCGGCCCGAAGTCAAAGGCCAGGGCTGGACCTGGAAGTAGCCGGAGGTGGTGCCGTTGATCGTCGTCGACCAGTTGGCACCTTCGTAGATCGCCGTCGCGGTCGACTGCGCCTGCGGGGCGACTGCGGTGACGCCGGCAATCTGCTGCGCCACCGCCGTCACGTCGCTCGGATCGAAATCGGGCGGGCGCGGGCCGCCACCGCCACGGCCGAAGCCCTGGCCCGGCCGGATCTGCAGGACGTTGGTGCCGAGCGCCGCGATCTGCTGCTGCACCGCCGCTGTGGTCGCCTTGCCCAGCGTGGTCATCGCCACGACCGCGCCGACACCAATGACGATACCGAGCACGGTCAGGAACGAGCGCAGCACGTGTCGCCGTATCGAGCGCAGCGCCAGGAGGAAAATCGTGCCGAGCATCAGGCGGAAGCCTTCTCGTGCTGCTCGATACGGTCGACCAGGCCATCCCTGAAATGGACGATCGTGCGCGCGAAGGCCGCCATGTCTGGCTCGTGGGTTACCATCAGCACGGTAATCCCGGACTCCTGGTTGAGCGCGGTCAGAAGCTGCATGATCTCGACCGAACGTTCACTGTCGAGGTTACCGGTCGGCTCGTCGGCAAGGAGGACGTCGGGATTGGTGACGATGGCGCGGGCTATCGCGACGCGCTGCTGCTGGCCGCCCGAAAGCTCAGCGGGCGTATGATCCCACCAGTCCTTGAGGCCCACCTTGTCGAGCGCGGCCAGCGCCGTCTCTCGCCGCGCATGCTTCTCGTCGCCACGATAGAGCAGCGGCAGCTCGACATTCTCGAGCGCCGAAGTCCGCGCCAGCAGGTTGAAGCCCTGGAACACGAAGCCGAGATACTTGCGGCGCAGCAGCGCACGCTGATCGCGGTCGAGCGCCTCGACGTGGCGCCCCTTGAACAGGAAGCTGCCGGCGCTGGGCATGTCGAGACAACCGAGAATGTTCATCGTCGTCGACTTGCCCGAACCCGATGGGCCCATGACCGCGACGAAATCGCCGCGCTTGATGTCGAGATCGATACCTTTCAGCGCTTCGAATGCGGTCGGTCCTTCGCCATAGACCTTGGTCACGCCGCGCAGGGCGATGAGCGCTTCCTCAGGCTCAGCCACCGCCGCCGCCTCCTGCGCCAGCGCCGCCACCGCCCTGCCGCCGCCGCTGCCCGCCACTACCGCCGCCCGAGCCCGCCTTGTCGCTGGAGTCCGCGAGCTGACCGGTGATCACTTCCATCCCGGGTTTGAGCCCGCCCGAGACGACCTCGGTCTGCGAACCGTCGCTGTCGCCGGTGACGATCTGCACGGCTTTGGGCTTGCCCTCCTCGTCCTTGACATAGACCGTCTGCGATGCGCCGCGGCTAAGCGTCACGCTGCGCGTGTTGCCCTGACCGCGGCGCGGCGGGCGGAAGCTGATCGCGCTGGTAATGCCGCCGGAACTGCCGCCTCCGCTGGCCTGAGCCTGCGGCGTGAAGCGTAGCGCGGCGTTGGGGATCAGCAACACGTTCTGCTTGTCGGCCGTGACGATGTCGGCCGTGGCGGTCATGCCCGGGCGCAACTGCTGGTCGGCATTGGCCACCGAGAGGTCGGCCGCATAGGAGACGACCTGCCCCGCGGTGGACGTCGTCGTGGTCGACGACGAAGAGGAACTCGCCGCCGATGCGGTCAGGTTCGAGCCGATTTCCACGCGCGTGATCTTCGCCGGGAAGGTCTTGCCCGGGAATGCATCGACCGTGAACGTCGCGTTCTGGCCCTGCTTGACCGTGCCCACGTCGGCCTCGTCGATCGCGACTTCGAGCTTCATCGTCGTCAGATCCTCGGCAATGACGAACAGCGTCGGCGTGTTGAACGAGGAGGCGACGGTCTGGCCGGGATCGACCTGGCGCGCCAGCACTACGCCGGCGACCGGCGAACGGATGATGGCGCGGGCGCGCTGCGTCTGGGTCTGCGCGAGGCTCGCCTGGCTGGCGACGACATTGGCCTGCGCCACCTTGAGCGCCGCCACCGCGCGCTGGGCATCGGCGCGCCCGGTCTGCAACTCGGTGCGCGCGGGCACCTTGCCGCCCGAGAGCCGCGAGACTTCCTCGAGCCGCGCGAGCTGTGCCTGCGCCTCGGCCACGGTGGCCTGCGCCTGCCCGACCTGCGCCTGGTTGGCCGCGAGCTGCGCCTTGCCCTGGCGAATCTGGTCGTCGAGCTGCTCCGGGTCGATCTCCGCAAGCGCCTGCCCCGCGACGACGTGATCGTTCACGTCGACCAGCACTTTGACGACGAGGCCCGAAAGCTGTGAGCCGACGGTAACCTGGTTGGTCGGGGCGAGCTTGCCCGTGGCAGAAACGGTCGTGGTTAGCCGGCCCCGCTCGATCGCTACGGTCGAATATTTCGGTTCGCTCGATCCGCCGAAGAAGCGGAATAGCAGCAACAGCACGATCAGCACCGCCAGCGCGATACCGCCCCACTTGGCATAGCGGTGCCAGGCCGGCTTCGGCTTCACGCCCAGGAAATCGTCGAGGTTTTCGTCTGCCATATCAGTTGGTTCCTCGCGGTGCCGGCGGGACTGTAGCAACGGTTGGCGTCACCGAGCTGTCCCAGCCGCCGCCGAGCGCGGCATAGAGCGCAATCAACGCGGTCGCCTTGTCCGAGCGCGCCTGCACGAGCCCGTTGCGCGCCGAGATCAGCGCCGATTCCTGCGTGTTGAGCGTGGTGAAGTCGGTCAGTCCCGTGCGGTACTGGCTGCGCGCCAGGATCGCCGAATTATTCGACGCGTCGTAGGCGATGGCGAACTGGCGCTCGCGTTCCTGCGCCGAATTCAGCGCGACGACGGCATTCTCGATGTCTTCCATCGCAGTCAGCACGGTCGACTTGTAGGCGGCAAAGGCGCCGTCCGCCGCGGCGCGGCTCGAACGGACCTGGGCATTGAGCCGCCCGCCGTTGAAGATCGCCTGAGTCAGCCCGGCGAAGAGCCCGCCCGTGATCGTCTCGAACAGGCCGCCAATATTGCCCGCGCTGGTATCCAGGCTGCCGCTGATGTTGAGCGCAGGGAACAATTGCGCCTTGGCGACGCCGATCTGCGCGGTCGCGGCAGCGAGACTGCGTTCGGCCGCACGCACGTCCGGGCGCTGGCGCAGCACGTTGGCGGGGATGCCGGCACGGACGGTCGTGGGACCGCTCGGGATCGGCTTCATCGGCGCCAGCATGGCCTTGAGCGCGCCCGGCGCCTGGCCGGTGAGCACGCCGATGCGCGACACCGCGGCATTGTACTGCTGCTCGATCTGCGGGATGCCCGCGGCAGTCTGCGCCCGGCTCGCCCGCGCCTGCTCGGCATCGACCGAGGAAACGAGGCCGGCCTGGACGCGGAAGCCGGCGATCTCGAGATTGTCGTCCTGTATGGCCAGGCTGGCCTTGGCGTTATCGAGCTGCGCCTGATAGGCGCGGGCCAGCACATAGTTGCGCGCGACCTCGCTCTCGACCGACAGCAGCGTGGTCGCATAGTCGAAGCCCGCGGCCTCGTACTGCGCGCGGCTCGCCTCGATGCCGCGCCGGACGCCGCCGAAAAGGTCGACCTGATAGCTGGCATCGAGCCCCAGCGAGAAGTTGCTGCTCCCGCCGCGGCCGGTGGTGGTCACCGTGCCGTCGGGCAGCGTCACCACTTGCCCCCCGCCGCGCAGCGATTCCGTGCGACTAAAGCCGCCCGAACCACTGACGGACGGGAAGATGTCGGACCGGCTGACGACCAGCGCCTCGCGCGCCTGGCGCAGCCGCGCCACCGCCTGGGCCAGATCGAGATTGGCCGCAGCCGCCTGCCCGACGAGCTGGCCCAGCACAGGATCGTCGAACTTGTCCCACCAGCGGGTAATATCCTCGGCCGTCGGCGGAGCGGTGACCGACCAGGCATCGGGCACGCCGAGTTCGGCAGTGCTTTTCGGATGATAGTCTGGGCCGACGCTGCACCCCGAAAGAAGTGCCGCCGCGAGCAGGAAAGGGGTCGCACGCCTCATGAATATCTGGATGGCTCTCGCAGTTGAACGCGTCCAGTCGCAATTTGTCGTCGAGTGTGACAGCCGGACTATGCGCACTAACGCACAAAGCCCGCAGCGGTTGCCGCTGCGCCATCCGGCCGGCGAAATGTGCTCAGGCCGCTACTTCGACCCCAGCGATGCCAGTGCGGTGCATCCTGCGCCCCGAATCCAGCGCGTAGGGGATCACGCGGTGGAGTGCGGACGGGTTGTCCCAGATCACGCAATCGCCCTCCTGCCAGTGATGGCGATAGGTGAACGCGGGCTGCGCGGTCCAGTCGAGCAGGCGCGCGAGCAGAGCGCGGCCCTCGGCATGACTCAATCCGACGATTTCATCGGCGGTAGAGCCGATGATCAACGCCTTCGTGCCGTCGCCGCGCGTCCAGACGAGCGGATGCTCGCGCAGCATCTTGCGCCGCGTATCGTCGATATCGTCGGGCCCGCAGACCTCGCGCAGCGAAGCCGTCACCGTATGCTTCACGCGCAGGCCTTCGAGTTCCGCCTTCTCCTCCTTGGGCAGCGCCTCGTAGGCGGCTTTGGTGCTGGCGAACTCGGTATCGCCGCCCTTCGCCGCCAGTTGGCGTGCGCTGAGCACCGAGGCCTTCGGCGGCGCTCCGTCTACCGTCAGACCGTCCATGTGCCAGAAGAAGGTGCCGAGCACATATTCGCGCTCGATCGCCGCGCCTTCGTTCAAGGTCACCTCATAGACCGGCGCCGCATCGGCACGGCCCGGGACCTTGGCGGCCACGTTGACCCGCTCGCCTAGCGCATCGGTCAAAGCGAGCTGCTCGGCGTCGGACAGGTTGATCTGCGGGAAGACCAGCACCGTATGTTTTTCGAGCAGCGCAAGCAGTTCCTGGCTGACCTCGGGATCGCCGATCATATCGCGATCGAGATAGACCTTGGCACCGACGGCCGGCTTGAGAACTTCAACTTTGAGAGTCATGACACGCCTTCCGCTGCCCCTATCGATCAGTTGCCGTGCGCCAGTTCGTCGCCCTTTGCGGCGAGCAGCGGCAGGATCTTCGAATCCGCGAGCACGGTGCAGAAATATTCGTTGAGCTGCCTGATCTTGCCGTCCTCGAAGGTGAAGATGAAGACGTACTGGTTGCAGTAGGGCTCCCCGTTGCTCAGCACGGCGTTCCCTTCGAACTCGACGACGACCGTGTCGCCTTCGGCCACGACCTTGCCGATCTTGAGGCGGAAGCCGCCGGGCATCACGTCGCCGAAGGCTGCCGTGGTCGCCAGCATGGTCTCGCGGTTGCGCCAGCCCGAGACCTGGCCGAAGCCCTTGGTGAAAGTCTCGGCATTGGGGCCGATGCAACGGTCCATCAGCGGGGCGTCGCCCGTGTCCATTGCCTTGAGGAAATCGAGGGCAATCTGCTTGTTCGCTTCGCTCATGTTCTCACTCCATCGGTCCGCTTGCTGCCAAAGATCGCGTTCCAGATCGATCGCAACCAGGCGAAGAAGCCCGTCGGCGCGGCCTGCGGCGCTGCCACAGGCACATCGACTGCGGCCGCCTCGATCTTGTCCCTAAGCTGACTGGCAAAACCCTTGGCGAGCGTCGGTAGCAGCGGCTTGCCCATGGCTTCCCACATCGGTGCCATCGGCCCGCCGCCCACCACTTGGACGACGAGCTTGACCTCGGTCTCGCGCGGCCCGGTCGCGGTCGCGAGATAGGATCCCCCGCCCTGCACCGGATCGCCCTCGAGCTTGTAGGTGAAGAACACGCGTTCGGGACCGTCCCATTGGTCGACATGGACCTGCACCTTGACCGTGCGGACCAGCCCACCGACGCCGACCTTCAGCGTCCAGCGCGAATTGTCGTCATCGATGACCTCGCATTCCTGCATGCCCGGCATGAGGCTGGCCCAGCCGCGGATATCGCGCGCGAAGGCCCAGACGTTCTCGATGCTCTCGCGGATCGTGACGGTCTGTTCGGTTTCGATCATGACGCGCTCACAGCCCCATGCGCTCGACTTCGCGCTTCAGGAGATCGCTGGGATCGCCGCAGGCCTCGCGCGCGGCGAGCCAGCCATAGGTCATGCCCCGCGCGTTCGAGATGCCGCTCTGCATGACCGCGCCGGTTTCCATCCGCGCGGTCGAATTGCCGGCGGCATAGAGCCCGGCGATCGGCTGGCTGTCCCAGCCGATGACGCGCGCGTGGTGATCGATCATCAGTCCCGCCGCGGCAATGCCGGTACCGCCCATGCGCCGCATCTCGACCGCGTAGAATGGCCCCTTTTCGAGCGGCCCGAGGTTGGGGTTGGGCTTGTGATAGATGTCGCCGCACATCCACGCGCTCCACGGATGGGTACCGCGGCCGAAGTCGGGATCCTCGCCCTTTTCGGCATTGAGGTTGAACCGGGCGACGGTCTCCTGAAGGTTCTTCGCATCGACGCCGATCTTGCCCGCCAATTCGGCCAACGTATCGGCCTTGGCGCCGAATCCCTCGGGGAATTCCTGGCCCGGCGTCACCGAGAAGAACGGGTATTTTTCCAGCACCTGGCTGTCGATCACCACCCAGCAGGGGAAGTTCGGGTGCGTCTGGTTGCCGCCGTCGATCTGGTCGATCTTGTAGTAGAACGAGCGGTAGAACGCCTCGTTGCCGAAGCGCTTGCCCTCGCGGTTGACGACGATGGTATGCGGCTGGCCTATGACCGGCAGCGCGCTGCGCCACAGCGGCTTGCCTTCCTCGTCCTCCTCGCCCGGAACGGTCACGCCCAGCGAGGTGATGTCGGGCACCGTCGCGATGCGTGCGCCGAGCGGTCCTGCCAGGCGGAAATTGGCGCCGTTGATGCCGGAGAACAGCATCGAACCCTGCTCAAGCTGGCGGGCGAGCGTCTTGTTGAGGTCCTGGTTCTGCTCGTAGGAACTGACCGCGACGACGACGGCCCTGTTCGCCTTGATGAATTTCTCCTGCCCGTCCTGCGTCACGCGCACGCCGACCACGCGGGTGCCATCGGAGATCAGCTCGTCGGCATTGGTGCCGGTCAGCAGCGGGATGTTCCGGTCGAGCGCGCCCTTGACGAAATAGGCGGCGAGCCCGGCGCCAAGGCAGCGCTCGTCGTTGGTCAGCCGCTCGCCCATCTTGGCGAAGTCCCACTTCATCATGTTCGCGGTGCCGCCGCCGTCGCCCATGTCCTTGTGGGTAAAGCCATAGGGCATCTGCGGCGAGACGCGGGTTCGGGTCTGCCAGTCACCCAGCGTCGCGCCCTTGAACGGCTTGCATTCGAGCATACGCCCCTGCGCCACCGCGTCGTTGGACACGGTGTAATAGTAGTCGGGGCAATCCTCGATGACTGCCATCTCGAGGCCGATCCGGTCCTCGAAATAGCTCAGCGCCGCGCGCGCGTGGACCACCTTGTTGAGGATTGAGAGGTCGTCGCCATAGTCCATCGACAGGCGCTTGAGGTAGCGGAAGCCGCTGTCGGTCGAATCCTCGACACCCATCTCGGCGGCATGATGATTGCCCGCAACCCAGACCTCGCCCATCGACAGCGCGGTGACGCCGCCGACCTGCTCGGAACGTTCCAGTACGATGGCGCTATGGCCCAGCTCATGCGCGGTGATGGCGGCCGACAGGCCGCCAATGCCCGAACCGATCGCGACCAGGTCTGCTTCCATGTCCCATCGTGCCGGCAGGTTGTTGAGCACTTCGACGATCCCTTCCCATAGACGGCGCGGCTTCATCCGGTCTCCGGAGCCACTGCCTTCTCATTCGTTCGGCTGCCTCATTTACCGGAGTCGGGCAAGAATAAAAATACCGAACGGTCCATTTGTTTTCAAGGACGCTGCGCATCCGGCACGCGTCCGGCGCGCAATTCGTCCATCAGCGGCTTGCCGTATGCCTCGTCGAGAAAATCGGGCGCCATTCCGCCGAGCTGCTGGCCGCCGTCGGCCGCGAAATTCTGGCCGGTGATCCAGCCGGCTTCGGGTCCGGCGAGAAAGCGGATCGCGCGCGCAACGTCCTCGGGCTCACCCGTACGGCCAAGCGGCGTGATCGCCGCATACTGGTCCTCGGTGCCGGGCGTATCGTACATGAACGCAGTCGCCGCCGAGCGGGTCATCCCGGGGCGCACCGAATTGACGCGGATCTTCGCGCCGCCCAGTTCGAGCGCGGAAAGCTCGACGAGCCGCTCGACGCCGGCCTTCATCGCCGCATAGGTGACGAGCCCGGTCGAGGACTGCGCGACGACCGCAGTCGAGACGCAGACGATCGAGCCACCATCGGGCGCCATCAGCGGCGCGCCGTCGCGAACGGCCAGAAACGCGCTGAGGAAATTGCGCTTGAACACGTAGAACACGTGCTCGGTCGGCTCCATCAGCATCGGCGAGTAATTGTTGCTGCCTCCGACCGCGGGCACGATGATGTCGAGCCGGCCCGCCATGGCATGCGCCTTTACAAGCGCCGCACGCACGTCGCCCTCGTCGGTCGCGTCGCCGGCAAAGGTTTCGATGCTGGCCTGCGGAAGAGCGTCGACGATCCTGCCGCGCGCCGCCGCCAATGCCTCTTCGCCACGCCCCATCATCAGCACGGCTGCACCGTCTTCGGCCAGCAATCGGGCGCTCGCCTCGCCAATGCCGCTGCTGGCCCCGGTTACGAAGGCTGTCTTTCCGGTCAGTGCTCCGCCGGCCATTTCTCTCTCCCGTTCAGTGCCCTGCGGGCATCCGACTCCGGTTTCTGAGCCTAATCGAGCTGGGCTTCAAGCTGGAGCGGAACTCTGCGCGCGCTCGGCCAGCGCGGCCGCCAGAAGGGTGCTGGGATCGCCCGCGGCGTGCCGCGCAGCGAGATAGCCATGGGTCATCCCGCGCGCATTGGACATGCCGCTCTGCATCACCGCACCGTTGTCCAGCCGCGCGACCGAGTTGCCGGCCAGGTAGAGGCCCTCGATAGGCTCGCCATCCCAGCCCATGGCCCGGCAGTGCTCGTCGACGACTACACCCGCCGAAGCGATGCCCGAACTGGCGAGCCGGCTCAGCGACACGGCATAGAACGGCGCCTTCAGCAAAGGCCCCAGCGTCGGGCTCGGCTTGTGGAACTTGTCCCCGGTCATATAGGCGCCCCATAGCGACTTGCCGCGGCCGAACTCGGGATCGTCGTTGCGTTCGCAATAGGCGTTGAAGTTCGCGATCGTCTCGGCGAGACCTTCTGCGGCGATGCCGGTCTTGGCCGCCAGTTCCGCGATACTGTCGGCAGTGATGCCCACTTCCTCGGGGATCGGCTGGCCCGGCAGGATCGAGGCCAGCGGATATTTCTCGCGCGCCTGGCTGTCGAGCACGAGCCAGCAGGGGAAATTGGGATGATCCTGCGTCGCGCCGTCGATCGCATCGACTGCGAAATAGAGCGAGCGGTAGAAGCCCTCGTCGGCGAACCGCTTGCCCGCCCGGTTGACCACCATCGAATGCGGCAGCCCGGCGAAGGCCATGATGTTGCGCCAGAGCGGCACCCCTTCCTGCAGCTCTTCGCCTGGAACGGAGAAACCCAGCATCGTCACGTCGGGCACCCGCGCCACCCTGGCGCCAAACTTGCCCGCCAGCCGCAGGTGCGCCCCGTCGACCTCGGGCATGATGACCGATTGCACGTCGAGTTGCTGGCCCAGCGTCTTGGAGAAGGCCGGTGAGCGCTCATAGCTGCTGACCGCCACCACCACGCCGCGATTTGCCTTGATGAACAGCTCCTCGCCGCCGCGTACAGCGCGAACGCCGACGACACGCGTCCCGTCCCCAATCAGTTCCTTGACGTCCATGCCGGTGTGCATGGGAATGCCGCGATCGATCGCGCCTTTGACGAAGTAGCAGATGAGGCCCGAACCCAGGCAGCGCTCGTCCTTTTCGAGCCGTTCGGCCATGGCCGAGAAATCCCACTTGAGAATGTTCGCCGAGCCGCCGTTCCGGGAGATGTCCTCGTGGGTGAAGCCGTACATGACGTGCGGCGAAACCCGCGTGCGCTCCTGCCATTCGCCGAGCGTCTGCGCAGGAAACGGTTCGACCTCGAGCAGCCGGCCCTCGGCGACGCTGTCGTTGGAATAGCCGAAATAGTAATCGGGGCAGTTGCGGATGACGATCATCTTGAGGTCGATCGTCTTCTCGAAGAATTCGAGCATGGCCGGGCCGTGCACCGCCTGGTTGAGGATGGCGACGTCGTTGGCATAGCCCATGCCGAGGCTCTTGACGTAGCGGAACCCGCTCTCGGGTGAATCCTCGATGCCAATCTCTGCCTCGAGATGATTGCCCGGTATCCAGACCTCGCCGAGCGAATAGGCGGTGACGCCGCCGACCTGCTCGGTGCGCTCCAGGATCATCGCGCTGGCACCATGTTCATGCGCCGAGATCGCGGCGGCAAGCCCGCCGGCTCCCGAGCCCACGGAGACGACATCCGCCTCGAGATCCCAACGGTCGGGCAGGTTCCGAATGATCATGCAGGCTCCTCGCAATTGGCGGCGGCGCTTGGCGGCCGCTTCGCCGTTTAGTCCAGTTGCTTGGCGCCTCAGACCGGCTGCCAGATCGGCGAGCCGCGCTCGGCCCGGTTCGACGGGACGACATGGCCGTCCACGTCGGTGATGCCGTATTCCTGCGCCAGCTCGGCATTGATGAAAGTCCCGCCGCTGCGCTTCATGATCGCAGGATCGGCAGCCAGCGCGGCGACGACGCGGCCCGGAAATTCCGGCGAACTGCCCGCCGAACTGCGCAGTTGCGCGGCCATGCCGGGAACGTTCTTCAGGTTGTCGATCGCCCGCTCGGTGAAAGTGAAGCCCTGCCACAGCGCAACCGAGGCGACGTTATGCTCCTTGAGCTCGATCGCCATGTCGCGGGCCATGCGGTCGAGCCCGGCCTTGGCTGCGCCGAAGATCGGCCCGTAAGTATAGGTCACCCCGACATAGCCCGAGATACCGACGATCAGTCCCGAACGCTGCGGCACCATGATCTGCGCGGCATGCCAGGCGGCGACGAATGCGGCGCGCAGGCCGATGTCGAACATCTCCCAGTTGGACAAGGGCTTCTGCCAGAAGCCGCCGGGCTGGGTCAGTTCGTCAGGGATGACGATGGCATTGTTAACGAGCAGGTCGAGCCGGCCCTGTTCGCGCTTCACCTGGTCGAACAGGGCGGCAATGTCCTCGTCCTTCGCGAGATCGACCTGAACGGCGATACCCTTGCCGCCGCGTTGATCAACTTCGGCCGCAGTCTCGCCGATCGTGCCGGAAAGCACCTGGGTGCCTGCCGCCACAGTACGGCCGGTGACGTAGACCGTCGCGCCCTGGTCCGCGAGGGCGAGCGCGATACCCTTTCCTACACCGCGGCTGGCGCCCGTCACGACGGCAACTTTGCCGGTCAGCTGCCCCATGGCGAATTCTCCTCTGCCCAATCGCGTTGGTGATCAGCCCTCTGCGCCGCCGACGCGCGGTGCAGAGGGCTGCACAATCACCGGTTAATAGCCGGCAGCAGGAGCAAGATAAACACCCAGAGGCGTACTTTTTATGCGGTCGCCGTCAGGGCACTTCGGCCGCGTCTGCCGATGCCTTCATGTCCGGCGCATCGCTCGCCGAGATCGAGCAGGCCTTCACCGACGCATCGGTCGCACCGAGAACTTGGCAACGGAGTCCGTCCGATCCTTTCCCCTTGCAGGCGCGAGAGGAGTGCCGCCCGCAAGCTCGGTGCCCAGGATTAGTCTGCCGCTCTTGGCGTGAGGAATTGGCTCTGTTATCGTACCGGCGCGCTGTGCAAACGGCAGCGCCGGGACTGGTAATCCCGCTGGTCAAGCAACTCGGACACCTCGGTTTCCGGGGTTTCGTCGCGCATGTCCAGACCTCCGGGTTAAAGGCGGCGGCGCATGCGACCAGCATGTTACCAGCTTCTCTAGCTGAGGTCCCCTCGGCTGGGGGAGACGCCGGATATGTTTGATCAGAACATGATCTCGTTCCCTCTTCAAGGCCTGGACGGCAAGTATTGATCGACCCGAGGTGCAACACTCTCTCCGGGGTCGTGCGACAGCCTGATGGCTGATGGATCGCACGCCGCATCATGGTCCGTTCGTATCGAAGGGTGGAGCACCATCAACCAGGCACAGGGTCATCGCTGCCCTAAGTTGGTAAAATCGGCGTCTCCGGTCCCTCCGCCTCCCGGGAGGATCGTGCCATCCGCGTCCAGGCGGATGGATCTCGTATCAGGCCCGCGCCCCCTGCATCATCTGGCGATGCGGCTCGACGGTCTCGGTCTTGAACTGGAAGTGCGTGCCGTCGCGCCAGATGCCGAACATGATGACGGCCAGTTTGCGGGCAACAGCGATCTTGGCCTTGTTGTAGCCGACCTTTTTCGATAGGCGAACGCCCCAGTCCTTGAGCGAGCTGAAGGTCTTGGTCGCAGACATGATGACCGTGGCGGCGCCGACGAGGTGAGTTCGCGTCAACCGGTTGCCCATTTTGCTGATCGAGCCCTTATGCAGCGTCTCGCCGGACTGGCTGATCTTCGGCGTGAGGCCGAGATAGGCGGCAACGTCGTCGCAGCGCCGGAACCGCGTCGGGTCTTCGATCGCGGTGTAGAAGGACAGCGCGGTGATCGCGCCGACGCCGGGAATCTCAAGGAAGCGCCGGCACACCGGATGCTCCTTCGCCAGCATCTCCAGTTCCGCCTCGATGCGATCGGCCTCGATCCTGAACTCCTCGCAGAGCTTGAGGATGGGTAGGACGCGCGGGCGCATATTGATGCCCTCCTGATCCTGGATGATGAGCATTTGCTGCATCACACGCTCGCGGAACGTCGCGGAGGATTGTGCGCCGGGTTCGACGCGACCCCCATAGACGCGCAGCAAGCCGCGGATCATGGCTTCGGTCTCCACGCGTTGTTGGACGAGGCGGTGCCGCATGATGATCTGCGCCCTGACTTCGAAGCAGGCCGCGCTCTTCACATAGACTTCGGTCAGATATTCCCGACCTGTCCGCGTGATCTCGGCGAGGCCGCGCGCATCGTTGGTGTCGGTCTTGTTGCGCTTGATCGACAAGACCTTCTTACATTGTAGGGCATCGAGCATGGTGACGCGATAGCCGAGCCGTCTCAGGCTGGTGGTCAGATGCGTCGCCATCGCGCCCGACTCCAGCCCGATCATCGCTATGTTCGTTTTGAAGTTCTTCGAGAAATAGCGCCCCATCTCGGTCGCGTTCGACTTAACCGAGCATTGGTGGACGACCTTGCCGTCGCTATCGACAACACAGACAGCCGTCGATCGCAAACCAACATCGAGGCCGATCCAAACACGCCCGCGCGCCGGGTCCACTTCGGCAGCTTCCTTCAGCGCCAGGATAGCGGGATTGGTGATCTTCTTCGCCATTACGTCCTCCTTCACGCACGATACCGATCGCGGCATCATGCCCGCTGAAGGAGAAAAAAGACCTCAGCTAAACCGCACCCGGCGGCTCCCGCGCCTAGCGTGCGGGAGTTCGGGACCTTTTTTCCGCATCCGTCTCGTCCCTTCCGCTTAACCGCACGATGCGGACCGGAGGTTCTATGGACAATCTCATTCCTGTAACGCCGCAGCGCCCAAAGCCCCGCGCCATCATCACTCCAGCCGCCTCGACCCTGGTCGCGCCGGCACCCCGTTCCCAAAACCCCGCACTGACGGCCCTAGGGGAAGCCTGTAAGGCCAGTCCGGTTCAACTCTTGCGAACCCGAGAAGGGCGTAGCCTGAGCCGGGCACGTTTGCGACGCGCGGAAGAGTTCATGCTCTCCCTTGGACCTGGCGCGCCTGGCGACTGGCAAGACTTTCTGTACGGTGCCGGTATTGTGAGCCAGCTTGCCTTGTCTTCACATTTGCTGGATGTAGGCTTTTCCGACGCCTGGTGCGCCCGCCACATCGGCCTCTATGTTGCCAGATCGCTTGCCTACGCCAACGCGAGCGGTTTGGGTCTAGAGTGCGCAGAGACGGTACGATTGGCGCAAGTGCTCACACCTTACAGCAAATGGAACTGCCGCTCTTTTGCTGACGGCCCCCGCCCGCATGACGGCGGCTTCGCACAGGAGCAGGTCCGGGCTCTGTTGCGCAATTTGATGAACCATGTGGGCTGCGTAACAGGTCACCGCGTTTCTCGGCCTCGAGTAAAACGTGATAATTTACTCGCGCCGTGAGGTGGTAAGCCCCAGAACGGAGGTGAGCATGCTCGAAATTTTTCCAGCCGGCCAACTGGCAAGAGTGGCAGGTACCAGTATGATATTTTAGATTCTCCGTTGAAATTGCACGAATCCGTTACCGCGGGAGGTCATCTGCGACGCCGATGACCCCGCGTGACGGCCGGTCCATCAGCAGTTCCGGTTCGGGCAGGTGTTCACAGAGCATGTCTGCCCAGATCTGCGCGAGTTCGCGCCGACGGAGCATGTAGGCCGCACGATTGCAGGTGCCCGCGACCGTCCTCTCCCTCGTATAGGATAGCATCAGGTCGATAACGTCGCGGTCGTGCTCCTTTCCGCGGTGCTCGGCCCATGCATTCATAATCGTCGAGAACGCGCCCCTGAAAAGGTGCGACACATGGCAACCGTGGTAGCCCGCGCGGCGGAGCAGGGAGCCGATCGCGTCCGCGCTCATAGGTCGGTGCACATTGCGGGCACTTGGAAAGATGTAGTGTCCGCCGCCAGTTAAAGGCCAGATAGCGCGAAGCACGTCGACGCTCTGCCTAGCAAGCGGCACGAGGTGGTCGGAACGCTTGATGCGCTCCCGGTCGCGTTGCATCCGCCAGGCCGGGATGCGCCACAGCGGCTCCGGGCTGTCAAGACGCTCGTGCTCCCTCCAGGCGCCGCCATGGAGCTCGTTGGGCCGCACGGCGGTGAGGGCAATGAAGCGGAGTGCATAGCGAGTGATAGGCCGTGCATAGTCGGCCTCCGCGTCGCGGATCATCTTCTGGAGCCGAGCGAGATCGGTAATCGCAGGCTGGCGCCCTCGCTTCACCGCACTCAGAGCCGCGCCGACCTTCGCCGCAGGATCGCTCGTCGCCCAGCCATGGGCAATTGCATAGACGAAGCTCGCCGAGATCCTCTGGCGGAGGCGATGGGCTGTTTCGATCGCACCGCGGTTTTCGACGGCGCGCAGCACCTCAAGCACGAGCTGCGGGGTGATGTCTGAGATTGGCAGATTGCCGATCTCAATGAAGACATCGCGCTCGAGGCTGCGGATCACATCATCGGCGTGGATGCTCGACCACCGCGATTTAGTGTGCGCATGCCAGGTCCGCGCCACTTTCTCGAAGGTCGTCCGAGCCGCTGCGACGTTTTCCTCGATCAGGAGCTTCTTGACGATGCGTGGCTCGCGCCCCTCCTTGAGCACGGCCTTGAGCTCATCGCGCTTGACCCTGGCATCAAGAATAGACAGGGCGGGATAGTGACCAAGGATCAAAGTCTTTTGGCGGTCATCGAGAAAATAATTATAACACCATGACTTACTCCCGGTCGGGCGAACCAGAAGATAGAGCTGGGCGCTGTCGGCCAGCTTGTAGGGCTTCGATTTTCCTTTAGCATTCCAAGCTTTAGCATCGCTGAGCATGGGTCATCTCCGAGATTATATATTTCAGGTGCCCGAGCCATACCGAGTGCCATATTCCGGTGCGGAAGGTGGCGAACGGCACGACCAAATCGGTCAGCCAATGGGCAATTTTCTGAGGAGAAACACAATCCTAGCGGACCGTGGCGAACCACCGCGGAAACGATGATGGCGAAAGAATATCCGGCGGCAAGTACATACATGGAAAACGGCATCGGGCACCAGACAGTTGGATTTTCAAGGATGAAGGTGAGACAACCAAAAGGATCCAAAGCGGATGCAAAAGCCAATTAACTACGGTCGACGCGGCTAGATTGCCGCCGAGCAACGCTCCGTTCGACAGTTTTGCGCGTCCGATGTAGACGGCAGCCAGGATGCGCATCGTAGATCATGAGGCGAGACGGCAGGAAATAGCCGAAGTGGCGCTGGACCTCATCGCGCGCATCGGGCTCGAAGCAACCACGCTCAACCGGATCGCCACGGAAATGGGCGCCAGCATCAGGGTGATAACGCACTATTTCGCCGAAAAGGACACACTGCTGCTCGACGTCTACCGGGTCCTAGCTCTGGAAGGCCAAGGCCCGATCCGCGAAGTTCTCGCGCGCGATCCGGCCGACCTCGCCGGCGCGCTGACGGCGCTTTGTGGCAGCGACGAAGCGACGCTCAAGCGATGGCGCGTCTATGTCGCATTCTGGGACAAGGCCGTGCGCAGCCCCCAGTTCGCTGCCGAGCAGCGATTGTGGATCGAACGGACGCTCACGACGATCGGCGAGGTCATCATCGCGAGAAATGGCGATGCAGCAAACGTGAGGCAACTGGCAATGGAGATGATTTCGCTCGTCTACGGCATGTCGATCCAGCGCACGCTCGACCCGGAAAGCTGGACACCCGAAGCGATTGCCTCGGTGATCGAGCGCAAGGTTCGCGAAGTCGATCTGTCCAATTAGTACAACCATTGCGGCGAAGATGACTTCAGCGATCTTCGGGCCGCTCCTTCAACCTTTCCGGGATATCCCGGTGCTAGGTTATTGAGATTTCCCAACGTGGTAGACGCAGCCCGGCATTGTAGTCTGGCCAGATGCGAAGTGACGTCCACTGCCCGAGCACCGGCCGATGACCGACAAACTCTACGTCGTTATCTGGGTTAAGGATGGGGTGATCATGAATCTGGAAGAATATGCGCACCTGGAAGACGCCAAGCGTCGCGCGACGGAAAATATGAAGCTGTATCGCTCGCTCGGAATAGCAGACTCCGCGCTCGTTCGTGGCCAGGACGGCGCAGAGTACATGCGCCTTTTCTGACACTGCCGCCGAACGATGAGCGCGGCTGCAGCATGTCCGACCGCAATGGGATTTCCTGAAACTTCAGCTTGCGTCGGCCGTTTAGCGTTCGTGTATCACTACGTCATACGCGCCGAGGACTTGATCCTGCTGAACGGCCTGCCTTTCGAGGAGATCAGGCCGATCGCGCTGGAATGGATCAATCGCGGGACCGACCAGAAGCTGAACCGAATGTCGATCACCATGCTGGTCCGCACGCTGTACCAGCCGACCGAATTCTCGCAGAGTGTCAGGCGGCTGCATTGCGCTGCGGGATTGCGCGTATCGTTCCGCACTGCCGAGGAACGCGCTCAGTTCTAGGATGCTCTCGAAAGTCTGCGCAACCCAGGCAGATGACTTGCCGGTCATCACCGGCCAACGCCCCATCGTGGAGGTGACTGTCGCCACGGTATCTTGATCGGGAAACCATGGGCCCGTGACGACAGCCAAACCCATTCCACACTAATATCATTAATTTTCCGCAACTTTGGCGAAATTGAACTTTGCAATGCAAAGGGAACAGCGGCGAAGGGACTGCCAAAGGGGCGGTCAGCGTCGGCGGCAAGCTGGCGCAGCTGTGCCGAACGGCGCCATCAACACACTGGGGAATCGCAGGAATCGCGGCGTCTAACGGATGCCGGTCGTGATACCGGCCAAAAATCCGCACAAACTCGGCCTCGCCTCGGGCGGGGCTTTTTTTGGCCGGGATCGTTCAACTTTTTCGCCAAATCCCAATGAGAGGATGGAGGCAAAAACCGTTAAGTTAAGACCCGAGGCAGATAACAAGTTAGTGCTCGGAAGCGATATTGCACATGAAGGATGCTCGCCCAGCCGGTCCGGACCACGAAGTCACGGACTTTCCGGCTCGCATAACCCACGGCCCATTAAAGTTCGACGGTCTGATCAGAAACCTGACCGCGAGCGGCGCAATGTTCGAATGTGACTTCCAGTTTTCGACGGGCGCCTGCGTCAGCTTGGATATGGCTGGGCTCGGCCCGCTCGTCGCGACGGTGGCATGGTCTATCGGCACACGCACCGGCCTTAGATTCGATGCGCCGCTTCATTGAGGCAGCACCTGTCGATTTAGCGCAAACCATCGCCCGTCGCCGCATGACCGCCGCTACCGGCGCATCGAGGCCGTGATGAGCCGCTCCGTTATGCCCAGGCTGCTTTCGGAGGCAGAAACGATCCGAAGCCTCTACGAACAGGGTGCGTCGTTTCAGGATTTGGCCGTGCGTTTTGGCTGCGCCCACAACACCATTCGTCGCTTCCTCGTCAGCCAAAACGCGACGCTTCGCAAACCGCTTTCCTCGCACAGGCTGGACGCCGTCCATGCGGAACTGCTTCGGGCACTTCAGGATGGTGACGATATCGGGGCAATTGCCAGACGACATCATGTCCGGCGTGAAACGCTGACCCGCTATCTCATTGCAAAGAGCGGCGTCATGTACTGAGCCCGGCCCCGGCCCGGGCGTGCGGCCAAAACGCGGATTATGCCAACACCAGATGATTGCCGGTGGTATCGAGCCGAACGTTGCCGACCGATCCGAAATGGGGCGCCTAGTGTTTGGACATATCCCGCAGCCCCAAAGCATCGAGCAGCAATCGCATCCGCAACAAGACCAGCCGCTGCGCCTCCGTTTCTGCGAACGCCGGCCGCGCCAGTTCGTTGAGATTCTTCAGAGCTGCCCCGGTGCTGTCCCTACCGGCAAGGAGGCTCCCCCAAGACTCTTCCATCGGCTGGATGGCGTCCCAGGCTGCGCAAAGGTCCTTGGTCAATTGCGCAGCCATTTGCGGTACGAGTTGCATAGAGGCGTCCGACGCGAGGAAATCATGCTGCGGTTGAGCTTTGTTCGTAGATGCCATTTCTCTCTCTACTGAGCGGACACATCCGCAAAAAGGGAACACTCCAACGCTCCACCCCTCCAGGTAGCGCAACCATATCGAGCGACAGGCCAGCTAATTGAGCCTAACCGTCATCGCTCACGCCGGGATTGTAACATGCGCATTGCGACGAGGGACGTTGGGAAATCCTAACTTCGCAATCAGTTCATTAAGTGCACGCAAAGATGACTTCAGCCTTTCTTGGGCGCTGCCTCGACATCGCTATAAGCGCAGGCAAGCGAGGCGATCTGACTGATGGATCGTGCCCCATGGCGTGGTGTAGGATCGCGGGCGTGGCCACGTCGATCTCCGGCTAAGCCGGATTGATCAGGCTGCCATGCTTGGCAACGTGATGATGGCATTGTCGCTCAATCCCGCGACGCTCTCAAGGCTCATGTAGCGGCAGCGCTGGACCGCCCATTCGTCGTTCTGTTCCAGGAGGATAGCGCCGACGAGGCGGGTTATCGCTTCATCGTTGGGGAAGATTCCGACGACATCGGTCCGCCGCTTGATCTCACCGTTGAGGCGTTCGATGGGGTTGTTGCTGTGAAGCTTGGTGCGATGCTGCGGCGGGAAGGTCATGTAGGCCAGGACGTCCTCTTCGGCGCTGTCCATCAAGGCAGAGAGCTTGGGGACCGAGGGACGAAGCTGGTCTGCAACTGAGCGCCATTGAAGCTTTGCGGCCTCAGGTGTCTCCTGCGCAAAGGCCGTGGCGATGAACGCCGATACGACCCGGCGCCCGCTCTTTCCGGCATGCGCCAGGGCATTGCGCATGAAGTGGACGCGGCAGCGCTGCCAGGTTGCGCTGAACACCTTGGCAATGGACGCCTTGATGCCCTCATGGGCATCGGAGATCACGAGCTTCACGCCGCGCAGGCCTCGGCGAGCCAGGCTACGCAGGAAGTCGGTCCAGAAGGTCTCGGCTTCGGAATGGCCGATCGCCATGCCGAGCACTTCGCGGCGACCGTCACTGTTGACGCCGACGGCGATGATGACGGCGACCGACACAATCCGGCCTGCTCGCCGGACCTTGATGTAAGTCGCATCCATCCAGACGTATGGCCAATCGCCCTCGATGGGCCGCTCGAGGAAGGCTTTCACGCGCCCGTCGATTTCTCCGCAGAGCCGGCTTACCTGGCTCTTCGAGATGCCGCTCATGCCCATGGCCTTGACAAGATCATCGACCGATCGCGTCGAGATTCCCTGGATGTACGCTTCCTGGATGACAGCGGTCAGCGCCTTCTCGGCCATCCGCCGGGGTTCCAGAAATCCGGGGGAAGTAACTGCCTTTGCGCAGCTTGGGGATGCGCAGCTCGACCGTGCCCGCCCGGGTCTCCCAGTCGCGATCCCGGTAGCCATTGCGCTGGGCCAGGCGCTCGACGTCCTTCTCGCCGTAAGCGGCCCCGGTCAGGCCGCCGACCTCCATCTCCATTAGTCGCCGCGCGGCAAAGCCGATCATATCGCGCAGAAAATCCGCATCCGGGCTCTTTCCCACCAGCGCCTGCAGGTCCATCATGTCTTCGGTCATCGGAACGTCCTCGTTCAAGTTGAGTGTTGCAACCCAACCTTATCCGAAGATCTCCGATGACCACCCGCGAACCTGACCGGCCGCTACAGCGCTATATGGAAAGCGCGCGTCCGGTCAGCTTCGCTACCCTCGAGCTACACCACCATCCGGGGCACGACCGACTGATGCAAAGATCGCCTGATGGACCGCGCCGTACGACCCAAAATGATACAGATGTAGTTCGGAGGACATCGCGCACCGGCAACGCACAAGCAACACAGTCGCCTAGGCCAACCGATAAAAATCCCTAATTTTCTGTAACTTGGAAAGAACAGAGGCCATCTGCCTCGGCAGCCGACCAGCTTGCCCTGTATGGTCGCGAAACGCCCCAGCGATCAGCAAGACAACGCCAGTTCAGCGAGATTGGTTTTTATCAATTGGCCTTCAAGCAAGGCCCATGCCAACGTCAGGTGATGGGTTCTCGGGAGCAAGTCTACATGATCCGTAAGTTGCGCGACGCTGGCCGGATCACCGTTCCGGCGAAAAATGGTAGTCGACTGCTTACTGCCAACCAGGCCGAAGCCGTAAATGTTCAGGACGCACAAGGACGCTTCGACCCGGAGGCCTGGACGGCAGTCTTGGAAGAGCAGCGGCTTTGCATCGCCGCGGCAGCCGGAGTGGATCCGTCAAAGGTCCGATTTCACATCGGTCATTGAAACCATTTAGCGAAGAAACCGGCCAGCCGTGATGACGGCGGTTTCTCGAACTCGGACGGTTCGCCCAGTTTCGGCAATCTTATCAAAATCCGTAGGCCAGGCTCGGCATTTTCAATCGACACCTCTCCGCCATGAGCGCGCGCGGCCGCAGCAACGAGGCTGAGGCCCAGCCCGTTCCCTGGCGTCGTACGGCTGGTTTCTGCACGAAAGAACCGTTGCAGAAGTTGCTTGGCGTCCGCTTCGGAAACGCCCGGACCGTTGTCTTCCACCGAAAGCATGGCTCGAGAACCCTCCGTCGCCAGCGCGAGCCGGATCGCCGTCCCGGGCGGCGTATGGATGCGCGCATTGTCGAGCAGATTGGCCGCGAGCTGGGTCAATAGCCCATAGTTTCCCATGACGACGATGTCCGGCTCGATTTCCCATTCGATAGTATCGCCCGCGTCGGTCAATGGGGGTTCGAAGCTTTCCGCCACTTCGCTCATCAGCGCGCTCAGATCGACAGGCTTGAAGCTCCGCTCGACATTCCCGCCCTCGACCTCAGCGATGCGCAGGATCGCGGCGAACAACTCCAGCATCTCGTCGCCGATATCGAGCACGCGCTGTTCTGCGCCATCCACCTGGCCGAGGCGGTCGGTCTGGCAGAGCAGACGGATCAGCGGTTTGCGCAAGTCATGGGCAATATCGCTCGACACTTGCTGCAGGTTCTCCATGAGGCCCGCAATCCGCTCCAGCATGAGATTGAATGTGCGCCCCGCCGCATCGAATTCGTCACCGGGATCTCGCACCGGAACCCGCCCCACGATATCGCCCGAGATGATGGCGGAAGCCGTGGCGGTGATCAGGTCCAATCTTCGGCGCAAATAGCTTGCCAGCAGCAGGCAGCCAACCGCGCTCCCCAGCAGCAAGGCGACGAGCGCAATGACGAAGATTTTGGCGACCATCCACCGAGTTTCTTCGATTCCGCTCGAATCGCCCGCGACGACCAGCGTGTAGCCCAGCTCGAGATTGGTCGTGAGCGCCCGCCCGACATGCTCATCTCCGTCAGCATCGCGAATGCGGAGCGATGCAAGCCCGGTCGGCGGAGGCGATAGGTCGAGCTTGCCGGCTATCTTGTTGCCGCTGGGATCGAACAGGGCATAATTCAGACCATTGCCTGGCCCTTCCTCCCGCGAACGGATTTCCCGCAGCAGTTCCGCCCGGGTTGGCTCATGGGACAGGTCGGCGACTTCCTGGACGATTTCCCGATCCTGGAAGCTGTGCATCTTGGCGTCCGCCAAAAAGAACACGGCCAGCGCCAATACCAGGAGGCCCCAGCCTGCCACGGCAGCAGTCGTGATGGAAATGCGATAGGCGGCGCTCGATCTAAGCTTGGGCATCGACCCGCATTCTATAGCCCTGACCGATGACCGTCTCAATCGGATCATCGGCAAAGCCGTCGCGCAGCTTCGCACGCAAGCGGCTCAGATGGCTCTCGACCACATTGGTCTTCGGATCGAAGTCATAACCCCAGACCTGCTCCAGAAACATCTTCCGCGTGACCGGCCTGCCGGCATTGCGCATCAGCAGCTCGAGTAGCGTGAACTCGCGATGCTGCAACGTTACCTGTCTTCCGTCGCGGGTGACCCTGCGCTTGATCAGATCGATCGCGATGTCACCGATTTCGATACGCGTCGCTTCACCGCGTGCCGCGCGCCGCAGCAGGGCGTTCATGCGCGCGACGAGCTCCGAAATATCGAAAGGCTTGACCAAATAGTCATCCGCTCCCGCGTCCAGCCCATCGACGCGATCCGAAATACCACCCATGGCGGTCAGAACCAGAACCGGCGTTTCGATTTCGGCGGATCGAAGGCCGCGAAGCACGTCCAGGCCTTCTCGCTTCGGCATCATGCGATCGAGCACGATCATATCGAACCGTTCCGTAGTGCCGAACTGCAGCGCTTCCTCGCCATTCGACACGCGGACAACTCGGTGACCGAGCTTCTCCAGGCCGCGTTCTACGTAGCCGGCTGCCTCGTCATCGTCTTCAGCAAGAAGGACACGCACCTTCGCCCCCTCGGCATTGCAGGGATTAACTCGATTGAATTTAGTCTATCGAGTATTTCTAATTTTTAAAGGGCGTACGTTAATCTCTCTTCGGGATAACGATCTTTGACTGCCATTCGGATCAGTACTCGATCAAGATCGTGATATTCTTCGGTCCCGTGCCCGATGCGTCGGCAATCATCTGCTTTGCCCGAGCTATGACTTCGGACAGGGCTTCGACCGGCGCTGACGTCAAGCCCTCAGTCGTGGGCTGAATGGAAGAACCCTCTCGATCTTCAGCTTCCGCCTCGGCCGGCTTCGCGTGCATTTCCCCGTTGGTCATACGTGGCTGCAATTGCTGCGGCGACACATCCAATGCGCGGGCGAGCGGCGTCATCAACCTCGGCCGAGGCCTGCTGTCGCCCTTTTCCCATTTCCAGATGGTGACCGATGACACGCCGACGAGACTCGCCAACGCACGCACCGACAGCCCCTGCGCCTCGCGAAGCGTCCGGAGTTGATGCGAAAAGTCTTGCTGCATCTCAACCAACCTTCTTCTCCTGAGAAATGCGCATTGAAGGAAGGTTCCCGCCGTTGAACCCAAACGATGCAAGTTTGGCAATTTCCTGTCAACTAATGCTTTGCAGCTCATAAACCATATGATGGACAGAATTAGCGAATTTTCGCTTACACGGCTCACGAATGTCCCAAAATGGCGGAATTATCGAGTAGAAAGTGCCTCGTACGAAGCACAGAGCGTCCGCCAAGCGGACAATGCGCATGATGTTTGACCGCCGAGAGACGGTAGCGATAACTCTGCGAAGGGGAAGCGGGCGGAAGAGCAACTCGCGACGAGGCCTGCGCGATTGCCTTGCACGATTTCCGCAATGGAACCGCCACGGTAAGAAGGGGAGAGAAAATACTCGCCCGGCAATTCTGCACAAAGTGGGAAGCAATGGGTCCGACGCCTGCCGCGCAGCGTTGATGATCGCAGCAGCCGAGCCGTTCACACCGTCGGCGGGGCGCTGTTCCCGGTCCACCGGAATTCGCTGCACAGCCGGCTTTTCCGTCAGCGCGGCTTCTCGAAGCTCATGTAGCGTCCGGAAAAAATAAACCCCTCCGCCGAGGCGGAGGGGAATCCAAAGGGGTATCAATCATTTGGACCTGGCTCCGTTTCCGGAACCGAGCTTGGAGTTAGCACGCTCAATCCCTGCCCCGTAGTTGGTTTTTCCCAACGAAAATGGCACCCGCATGCAAAAAGGGAGCGCTTTCGCGCTCCCTCTCGCAAACCTTGAAGGTTAAGTCGCTCAGGCGAAGTTGTAGCGAACCGCCTGGCGCTGCCGGCGACGCAGCGCGCCACCCGCGAGACCGATGCCGAGGATCATCAGACCCCAGGTCGCGGGCTCGGGAACCGCACCCCCCGTCTTGTAGAGCGAAACGCCCGAGACCGAACCGTTCTGGAAGCTGAAGCTGTCGAGGTTCGTGCCGGCGTCGAAGCGATAGAAGGCCGTCACACCGCCGGGATTGTTGGGAACAGGTCCCTGCCCGTTGCCATAGTGCACACCGATATAAGTGATCCCATTCAACAGCGTCGCGAAGTTCCCGGAGTTGTCGAGCTTTTCGAGAACGTTGATCGTACCGGTAAGGCCGAGCAGGCCGAGCGCAGTGACCTCGTCAGCGCTCGCGGCGCCGCCCGCGCCCGACTTCAGAACGTTCTTGTCATAGTAACCCGCGCAGGCCTGCGCGTTGGGGATGATGTCATCCAGGCCCACGACGCTGCAGCTGGTGACGATATCAACGGCTGCGGCCGGCGCAGCCATGCCCATGGTGCCGAGCGTCGCGACGGCCGCGGCGAGAGCGATCTTCAAACGGTATGCCATCGTTAACCTCCAAGCTAATACGAATGCACATTGCCGTCGCTGCGGCCTGATGCAGAATCAATGCTTCCCGATCACGGGATCGTATAACCTTGGTTACCTTTTGAGTCGAAGGTTTTTAACGTTTATTTACCACTGTTAGCCGCCATTTAGGCCTTCCGTGCCATAACGGGGCACTTTTCGCGATAAGCCTTGTTAATCCGCTGCCGAGCCCCGTTAGCGCGGCTAAATCTGCTACCTAACGATAAGGTCCGCAGGGCGGATGGACGTGGATGACGGCGTACTTGTCGGCGTAGACCCGTTTCCAGCCTGCGGACCCATCGAGGAGCTTCACAAGCGCTGCGCTGACGCCCGGCGCTGGCATCTACGGCGGCTTCGGCGCAGCCGAGCGCTGTCTCGACATCCTCGAGCGCGAGCTGAGCTGATCGTCATCGAGCGGTTCGGAACTACGGCCGAACAGATGGCACTCGAAAGCCTCGATGATCGCCCTCAGGCGATCAACTTCTGCGTCCGTCCTCTCGAGCTTGCGGGCCTGTTCGAGGACGAGCGCCCGCAGCGCATCGACATCGTCAGGGAGGTCCGCTTCCGTGAACATGGAAGCAGTGAATCAGCCAGCGAACGCCCCGCCAACCGGCGATCTGCAGGGCCATCGGTCGGCGTCCACCATGGACGCGGCGCCAGTCGGGACCCTCGAGCAAAGCCCCGAGTTGCGCCTCTGTCAGGCGCATCACGCCGTCCTGGCTGCCGGGCCACTTAAAGCCGCCCTGCTCGAGCTTCTTAGCCATCAAGCATAGGCCGGTACCGTCCCACCAGATCAGCTTGATCCGGTCGCGGCGCTTTGCCCGGAAGACGTAGATCACGCCGGGAAATGGATCGCCGCCGTACTACGGCCGCCAATGCGTCTGGTCCTTTGCGAAAATCCACGGGCCGCGTCGCAATTACCACTCGCGCACCGGCGCCGGGTCCAATCATCGCGTTGCCTTGAGCGCTTGGATTACTGCCGCGATCAGCCCCTTATCCGCGCCGCGCGCGATCCTGACCGCCACGCCGTCGATCTCTAGCTCTACCGCGCTCGGAGGCGATCCCCGCCGCCGACGTCGCCGCTTCGCGACCGGTGTTACTTCGGGCGAAGGCAGGTGCTCGATCACTGCGGGAACGAAGAGGGGCGCCGGGCGGACGAGACCGGAAGCGGCACTCCTCGCGTCTCCAGCTCCTTGCGCAACTCCCCGCGCCACGTGAACAACTGCGAGGGACAGATGCCATGCCGGCGAGCCACGGCGCTGATGGTCTCTTGGCTCGAATAGCTCTCTGCTACGGTCGAGACCTTTACCTCCGGCGGCCAATCACGGCGCTTGCCTGCGCCGGTGAAAACCTCGAACCGACGAATAACGCTAGTGCCAGCATCATCACATGACATCGTCATAGCACCAGCGACCTCCGCCCGACCAAGGGCGGCAAGACTCGGTGCTGCGGATCACCACCGCAAGGTGGGGCTCAAGCTCCCCTTACCTACAAAGCGATCATGGGTAACCCGCCGCTCAAGCATCAGGACTGCGTTGAAGCGATGGTCGGGGAGCCGCTGCAGTTCCCCCCTTGTTGCTCGGCTAGGGCCTCGGCGACCGCGCGTTGGGTCGTCCCGTGCACGCGTGCATTGGCGACCGTATCGCACCAGTCGATGAGCTGAACATTGAGGTCCTCCATGTTGCGAAAGGATCGTCCCAGGAAGAAGTCCTCGCGGTTATAGTGGAACTCCCACTCAACCTTACCCTTAGTCAGTGGGCGTGTAATTCTCCGCAAAAGTGGGCTTTGAAAATTCCCTGATTGTTGGACCTGGTTGCCCAATGAGCCGGGGTTAACCTCGGTTCATCGACGCCTTGCCAAGGACTTCGAGCAAACAATCGCCTCAGCCACTGCCTGGCTATTCATCGTATCGGTGCAGCTATACGCACGCCGCATCGCGAGGGCTTGAGATCGCAGCGGATAATTTTGAATCGGACCCTCAGCGGTCGCGAACTTGAAGTGGCGAGGTTTGCGCGGTTCAGCCTCAGCAGCAAGGAGATCGCGAGGATGCTGCGCGTATGCGACGGAACCGTGAAAAAGCAGTTACACCATATTCTGCCGAAACTTCACTTAAACAGCCGCGTCGACCTCGTGCGCCTTCTCCCGGCATTCCAGGGAGCCCAAAATCCCCGAGAGGAGATGCCTGAAAGCTAACGGCTTCGAGAAGTAGAAGGGCCGTGGCGGCTCAAGGGCAGGCTCGGATCTAACTCACCAATTTTCGCAGATCAGATCGGGTTTCCGGTCAACGAAAGCATTGCGAGCACCGCGCCGGCGCCGATCGCTATGCCATAGGGTAGGCTATCATACAGCGTCTCGCCGCCTTTCCGGCTGATCGGCAGCCTGCGAATACGGCGATAGGCGAACCAGACGACCAGCAGCGCAAGACCAGAGATGGCGATGCAGACCAACAGGAACGCGGCCTTGCCGACGGTGAACCAGGCTGCGACCGCAGCGTAAAACTTTGCATCCCCGCCGCCGAAAATCCCGAAACGGAATAGCACCATACCGGCGGCGAGTACGATGACCATATGCAAAAACTGGCTGCCCAGAATTGAGAGCCCGCCGAGAAACAGCCCTGCGGCCAGTCCGGCGAGAGCCGTCACGGCGCACAACCAGTTCGGAACGCGTCGATGAAACACGTCCGACCACGAAGCGACCACGGCGGCAAGGGAGAGTGCCGCCAGTGGCAGGAATTTCAAGAACATCAGTGCTTAGGATCCGCCTTGGTCGCCACGGCCTTCGCTTCGGGCATATCTAACCGCACAAGAGGCTGGAAATTGTCGGGCACCTTAGGCGCCAGCACAACCCGGGCCAGCGGCTTGAATCGCTTGTCGAGCGACAAGGCGGCCGTGCGTAACGGAGCGGCCTGGGGAGCCGCCGTGGTAATGTGCACCTCGGCGCGCGAAAGCCTTTGGAGCTGTCCTACTGCCGGCTGTGTTCTCTCTGCCGACTGGGTTGCAGTCTTGGTTTGAGCGAGCAACTCGGTGCTTTGCTGGCTCGCCTGGGCCACGAGAACCGCGGCATTGCGCGCGGCGAAGCTAGGCGAACGCATCAGGAGCGTGAGATTATCGGCATAGCGAGTGTTGGCTGGATCCGCCGCCATCGCCTCGCGGAAAAAACGCTCGGCGAGATCGTCGCGTCCGAGGCGGGAAAAGGCAACGGCAAGTCCGTTCAGCGCGGGAGCGGCCGGCTCGCCGCTCGCTATCGCGCGCTGGAAGGATTCGATGGCGGAGCCCGGCTGCCCGTCAGCCAAAAGCGCACGGCCAGCTTCGGTCGAGCCGCCAACCGACGTTGCGAGAGCCTGAGCCGGTTCCGCTCGAGGCGTGTGCCGGGCGAAATGAATGCCAAGAAAGGAACTACACGCACCCAACGGGAGCGCCAGCACGACGGCTATACCTGCCTTCAAAAGTCCCTGTCGCATATTACCCTCCTCCTGCCATGGCGGGGAAAACTACCCGGACCACCCGTATGGCGGCGGGCAGCATCAGAATTCCGATCATCACTGGCAGCAAGCAAGTCACCAGCGGGATCGAAATCAGCACGGGAATGCGGTGGGCTTTTTCCTCGGCCCGCATCCGCCGCTTTTCACGCATTTCTGCCGCGTAGATTCGCAAAGTAGTAGCAATGCTGGTGCCCAACTTGTCCGATTGGATCAACAGCGTTGCGAAAGAACCGATTTCGTCTACCCCGACCGAATCCGCCATCTTGCGCAACGCTGTTTCCCGCGAAGCACCCGCGCGCAACTGGAGCGTCGCTATGGTCAACATCTCCGCAACCAGCGGATGCGAGACAGCAACCTCCCGCCCAACGCGATCGAGCGCCGCTTCGAGACCAAGCCCCGCTTCGACGCAGACGAGCATCAGATCGAGGCTGTCGGGAAACCCATTAACGATCGCAGTTTTCCGGCGGTCGATTCGAGCCGCGATATAGACCGCTGGCAGGTAGAGCCCTGCAAGCGCCGTGATCGACCCTACAATGTAGAGCTTGATGTACGACATTTGCCCGCCGGAAAGCACGTTCAGGCCAACGAAGGCGGATGGGAGCAAGATAACCAGCGCCAGACGAAGTAGCGTATAGATCTGCGGGGCAGCAGTGGATTGGAAGCCTGCCGCCAACATTTTCGCGCGCAGTCGGTCCGCCTTGGTATCGGTAAGGCTAAGGCCCGCCTTCTCGATCCGGTCGACGAGCCTCGTCCATTGATCGTCGCGCCTGCTGCGGAGCGTCTCGGGCGTGCCTGCCTGCGTCCCTGTAAGCGAACGCAGCTCGCCCCGCAGGGAAACGCGGCGCGATGTCATCAACATAACAAGCAGGGCCACCCCGCCCACTACGGCGAAAAGCGCCAGAAGAGCAGCATAGCGGGCGTAGGGATTGGCGACGAGAAAATCGATCATGTCAAACCTTAAGGTCTACCATGCGGCGAATGATGTAGACGCCCAATGCGTAAAGTAGAATTAGAGTGGAAAATCCAACAATAAAGATAGGATCCTCCGCGACATCCAGGTAAAATTGAGCATTCCCCATGAACATGCTAACAAGGGTGAGGATCGGAAGCACGGTAAGCATCCAGGCAGTCATGCGTCCTTCCGAGCTCAAGGCTCGAACCTTCATGAACATGGAGGCGCGCGCTCGAATTACATTGGACAGATTCTCCAGAATCTCTGCAAGGTTACCGCCGGTTTCGCTCTGGACGGACACGGCTACTACGAACATCCGCATGTCCTCGAGGCTCCAGCGATCGGCCATCGCCAGCAGCGCATCGGTGAGCTCGGCGCCATAGGAAACCTCGTCCGAAACCAAGCCGAACTCGCTACCGATCGGATCCCTCATTTCCTCGGTTATGAGAAAGATGGCCGAGGCGATAGGATGCCCCGCGCGCAGCGAGCGCGTAAATATGTCCAGCGCGATCGGAAACTGTTCGACCATTAGTTTCTGTCGTCGCTGTGCGAGACGGCTCATGACCATTAGCGGGAGACCGATAGAAATAGAGGCTGCGATCACCGCGACGAGCATGATCACGCCAGAGGTCAAAATGAACCGCGAAGCCATGGCGAACAGGATGATGACGCCAGTCAAAAAGCAGAAACCGATTGTCATGCCTATCGTGACCTGACGCGTGTCAAGCGGGATCGCAGACATCATGACCGCGCGCTGGAACGAGGCCCGCATGCGGAGCAGCGGGCCTGCGTCCGGTGGCAGGACCATCGGTGCATTCTTCAGCAACGTATAGTTTATGTCGTCACGGCTGATTCCCGAACGCAGCAAGGTAAGGCGACGATTGACCGCCGAGCGCTCGGCACGTCGATCCAGGTACTGTCCGAGCCCGAACTGCGAAATCAGAAATACCGACGCGAAGATCGCGATAAGCGTAAACAGTCGGACTACTAGCGGTGTCATCGCTGGTCGAACCGCGTTTGCGGCTTGAACAGCGCCGGATCCAAATTGATACCGTGTGAGGCTAGCTCGGTGGCGAATTTAGGACGAATGCCCGTGGCCTCGTGGTAGCCGAGGACATTGCCCGAATCATCGCGTCCGGTCATCTTGAAGCGGAAGATCTCCTGCATGGTGATCGTCTCGCCTTCCATACCCGTCAATTCACTAAGCGAGAGGACTTTGCGTTTACCGTCGCTCAGACGGCCGATCTGAAGAACCACGTTGATCGCCGAGCCTATTTGCGCTCGAGCCGACCGTGCCGAAATGTCGATTCCGCTCATGCCAACCATTTGTTCAATGCGCGAAAGCGCGTCTCGCGGCGTATTGGCGTGGATAGTCGTCATCGAGCCATCGTGGCCGGTGTTCATGGCCTGAAGCATGTCGAAAGCTTCACCGCCGCGGCACTCACCGAGGATGATGCGATCGGGCCTCATGCGCAGTGCGTTCTTGACGAGGTCGCGTTGGTTGACCTCGCCCTTGCCTTCGATGTTGGGCGGCCGTGTTTCGAGACGCGCAACGTGTTCCTGCTGAAGCTGAAGTTCGGCCGAGTCCTCGATCGTGACGATTCGCTCTCGCTCGTCGATGAAAGTGGAGAGCGCGTTTAGCATGGTCGTCTTGCCCGAGCCGGTGCCGCCCGAGATAATGACATTCCGCCGGCCCTGCACGATGCCTTTTAGCACTTCGGACATTTCCGCAGGCATCGAGCCCAGCTCGATCATCCGGTCCATGCTGATCGGTTTCTTGGAAAATTTGCGGATAGATAGAAGCGAGCCGTCTATGGCGAGCGGCGAAACGATGGCGTTTACGCGAGAGCCGTCTGCAAGTCGCGCATCGACGAAAGGCGAGGACTCGTCGATCCGCCTGCCGACCGCGCTGACGATCTTTTGAATTATGCGCAGGAGATGCTTTTCATCCTGGAAGCGCGTGGGTACTTTTTCAAGGACGCCAAAGCGTTCGACGAAGACCGTCTGGCTCCCATTCACCAGAATGTCGTTGATCGTCTCGTCCTTGAGCAACGGTTCCAGCGGCCCCAGGCCGAGCAATTCGTCGAGAACCTCGTTGCTGAGCGCGGATCGCTCGGCACGGTTGAGCACTTGACCGGCGGTCTCGAGCAATTCGGCGACGATATCGTTGACTTCGGGCGCAATCTGCTCGCGCGACATTTTGTCCAAAAGCGACAAATTAATTCGGTCGATCAGCTGCCGATGTATTTCGACTTTGAGGGAGAGGATCCGATCTGAAACCTCGGCTTGGACGCGGTCGGCGACCAGCGTAGGCTGCCCAGGCTGTGTCGGCGCATCAACCTTTTCGAGGTCCTGAGCACCCGAACGACGCAGCTGCCACATGCTCAACTACTCCTGGCGAGGAGGCCAGCGCGAAGCTGCTGGCCGATTTCGGCCAGATCGACGGCAAAGCGACTTTTACGTCGGATGCTGCCGACCAAGGCACCCTGATTTTGCGCGGTGTGTACCGTCGGAGCATCAAGGGCGACAGTAGCCAGGACCCTGTGGCTTAGCGTTTGAGCGACGTCGTCGACGCCAATGGTCCGAAACAGGCGCTTTTCAACACGGTTTACGACGATCTCGACGGCGCGGCCTTCGATGCCGACGGACCGGAAAAGCTCCAGGCGACGCTTGGCCTGGCGCAGGCTGGGAATACTTAGCTCAACGATCATGAGGATGGCGTCGGCTGCCAAGGCCGCCGACAGCGTCCAGTTTGTCCAATTGGCAGGCAGGTCGAGCACTACATAATCGTACTGCTCGCGCAGAAGTGTCAACACCCGCAGTAAATCGTCGGTATCGACCGATTCCAGCGGCATGATTGCATCGGGCGCGGCGATAACCGAAAGTCCGCCTTCGGCTTCGACCGCGACCGAGCGAAGCAATTCTTCATCAAGACGGTTTTCAACGCCGAGCAGGTCGGCGAGGTTGCCGCGCGGCTTGACGCCGAGGAAGTCGGCAACGCTGCCGAACTGGAGATCAAGATCGACGATTACTGCGCCTCGACCATGCGGGCCAAACGAAGCAAGGTCAGCAGCGAGATGCGTAGCGATAGTAGTAGCGCCACAACCGCCGATGGATCGCACTACGGCGACCATGGGGGCCAGATCGACCGGTTGGGGCGCTTTTGCGTCGCGCTTGGCGACGGCGTCCAGCGACACCTGAAGCAGTTCGTCGACATCGAACGGAAGCGAGACGACATCGTTGATGCCTTCGCGCACCAGCGTGCGAACCAGTGAGACATTGGCGCCATTGATTGCGGCCACCAGCAGAAGATTGGGATGATGCGCGCGAATGACACTGATCCGCTGCATCGATGCGCGATCGATAGGGTCGACTTCCACGACCAGCAGCGAGATTTCCCCGATCAGATCGTCGGGAATGGTTTCGTGCGGCTCGACAATGGCTACCCGCAATGCCGGCAGGATCGAGGCGCTGGCGGAGGTCGAAAGGACATCGATATTTTGGCGCGACGCGGCAACAAGAATCCGGGTGCTGTTACGCAACGCTGCTTCCTTCAGATGCCCGGCGAGAAGATCGAGAGTACCCATCGTTGTTCCTGCATTAGCGCATCAAGCGTACCCAGAGAGGGTTGCTGAATGCCTTAATTATCCCCTTTACTCATTACCAGCCCCGCCGCCGCCACTACCGCTATTGCTGCCGCCACCTGTGCTGGTATTTGAGGTCCTTTGGCGTTCGGGCTTCTTGACCTTGTCCGTGCGATAGCGTTCAACCGCCTTGCCGGCATGTTCGCCGCTCGTCGGCGGCACCGCGTCGGCATAGACCGGATTGGGGTCGATGATCTGCGCGGCCATCGTCTCGCGGTTGGCTTCGCCGAAATTGTCGGGGCCACCCAAGTAGGGATACCCGTTCGGCTTGGCCGCGGCGTGACTGGCGGGCAGTGCTGCAACAAGCAGCGCCGCGGCGAAAATGAGCCGCTTAGTAGGCATATCCGTCCCCCTTGGTGGGTGTTTGTCCAGTCACGGCCTGCGACTGCGCTGGCGGTTGGGCGCTCGGCACAGGAGCCGGCTGCGCGGACGATTGTGGCTGGACTGGTGCCGGCGGCACCGCGGGCGCGACCGTGGTCGGCCGATAGGATTGGCCAAGCAGGAGAGTGTCGGCCTCGCGCGGGTCGAGCACTCGATCGGTCGGCAGGCGGACCTGGCCAGGCCTTATCGGCGCGACCAGATGCGGCGTGACGACAATCAGGAGTTCGGTCTCGCCTTTCTGAAAATGGCTAGATCGGAACAAGGTACCCAGAATGGGAATCGAGCCCAAAACCGGCAGCTGATTGACGGTGGTCTGGAAATCACGCTGCAACAAGCCGGCGATGGCAAAGCTCTCGCCGTCTCGCAGTTCCAAGGTCGTGCTGGCGCGACGGGTTTTGAGGCCCGGGATGGTGATGCCATTGAGCGTCAGTGATGCGGCGGGATCAATCGCGCTAACCTCAGGCTCCACGATCATGCTGATCGTCCGGTCGCCCAGAACGGTCGGGGTAAATCCGAGACTGACGCCGAAAGGCTTGAATTCGACCGTAATAGCGGTTCCGTTGCCCGTGCCCGCCCCTGCGGACTGCGCGACCGGAACTGGAAATTCGCCGCCTGCAAGGAATGAAGCTCGCTCGCCTGAGAGGGCAATGAGCGTTGGTTGCGCCAACACCTTCGCGAGGCCGCGGGTCTCCAGCGCGTTGATCGTCCCGATGATGTCGGTATTGCCAATGCTGAATGCCTTGCTGGCGATGCCGAACGAATCGGTGATCGAGCTGAGCTTCAACACGCTGTTGCCATTTGAATCGGGCGTTAGCGATGCACCCTTGCCCGTCACAAAATTGAACGATCCACCCCGGGACTGGCCGAAGAAATCAATGCCAAGGTCTTTTCCAGAGCTGCGGTTCACTTCCGCAAACTTTACCTCAAGCATGATTTGCTGGCTCGATCCCATCGACACCAGGTTGATCACCTTGTCGCCAGCGTAGGCCTTGGCAAGTTGCATCGCGCGGTCGGCGGAGCCGGCCGTATTGACGGTGCCCGTCAGCACTACCGAATCGTTCAAGATGTGCGCCTCGATCGGCTCGCCAGGCACGAGCTGGCGTAGCTGATCGTTCAGCGCGATAACGTCGGGGCCGACGGCGATGTCGAGGATCGAAAGCACGCGGCCGGCGCTATCGTAGAGTGTCAGGCTGGTCGTGCCCATTTTCTTGCCGAGCACGTAGACCGAACGGTCGGTGATCGGCAGAACATCGGCGATCTCGGCGCTGCCCAACAGCGCCCTGGCGATCGGCCGGTCGGCGCTGACCACCTGGCTCTTGTTGAGCGGCACTTCGAGCGTCCCGGCATGTAGGGACGAGCCCTCAATCGCCTCGCACATCCCGGGAGTTGCCGGCGCGATGGCGGCAAGGGCGAGCGCCAAGACGGCGTGCTTCATGCAGTTACCAGCCACGTTGTACCTCGTATTCGCTTGATTGACTGCCACGGTAGACCACCATCGTCGGGCCCTTTGGCCGGACCGGTCCAAGCATGCCAGAAGGAACCCTCGGCAGACGCGGAGGCGCTGCTGCGAGTTGCGGCGTAGGGCTCTGTGGGCGAATAAAATAGTTTCCGTTGGTGAGGTGTTTCGGCACGACGGTCATCTGGGGGCCCGCCACCGGATCAGCCACGTTGCGCAGAGCCAGGCTGAGCTGACCGAGCGTAACAGCCAGCGCGAGTTTCTGCGCGCCAAGCGTATCGACCTCCAACGTTGCGGTCTTTCCCGGGGCTGGTTTGGTCTGCGCCTCGTCGGAAACCTGATCGATGCCGAGCACCGGAACCGCCTCGAGAAGAACGTCCGTCATTTTGTCGGTCGCCTGGGCCCCTGATCCGGGGATGTTTCGCGTCAGGAGCACATCCACGCGGTCGCCAGGACGAACGAAACCACCTACACCCGTTACATCGCTGACCGGGATTGCGAAGGCAAGCTTACCAATTGGGAGGTTTGCGGAAAGAGTTGCGCGTCCATCAGCACCTGAAACCTTGGACGTCAGCACCGGCTCGCCGACAACGATCGGCCGGAGCGCAACGCGGTTATCCTTCATTGCTGCTGGAAGCGAGGTGAAAGCGCCGACGGGAACGGAGCTTGCGGGCCAGTTGGCCATGCGCAGGTTCTGCTCGCTAAGCGGCGTGCCGAACGCCAGATCCTGGCTGGCGACAACGATGCGCGAAAGTTTCTGTTCTTCGGCGACTTGTTGTTGTCGCTGCTCGACCCCCGAAAAGTAGGAATTCGCTAATAGAACAGCGATGAGGCCGACGAAAACGGCCACACCGAGTAAGATTAAATTACGCGCCTGCATCTCAGCCCCCCGAAGCAGGATAGGGCGGCCGAAATCTCGACCGCCCTTGGTATATTTCGATCAAACTGACGCGGAAGTGATCGCGCCGGTGGCGCTGTTCATAGCGCCCGAAACGGCGCCACCCAGAGCCGCCGCAGCGACGGCAATGCCAGCGCCGACGATCGCGAGGATGAGTGCATATTCCGCCGCCGCGGCGCCGGTTTCGTCACGCATGAACTTTTCAAAGAACTTAATCATGTTTGGCTCCTAATTCTAACTTCGGCCAGATTTCGGCTCCGATTTTGATCAGACCGACGCGCTGGTGATCGACGTCGTAGCCTTGTTCATCGCGCCCGAAACAGCACCACCCAGAGCGGAAGCAGCCACGGCAATGCCGGCACCGACGATCGCAAGGATAAGAGCATATTCGGCCGCAGCGGCGCCGTTTTCGTTACGCATGAAATCATGAAAGAACTTGGTCATAACCTTAACCCCTTTTTTGCGTGATGGGCTGAACGGCCCTCGCATCACGCCCGTACCTGTTTAGAGGGCTCCGGCATCTATTTCCGGCTGGCCCGCCTCGGAGGCATATTTGGAACCGGCTGACCTTTGTTTTTATAAATATTTTTGTTCGGTCCCGAAGGTCCCAAACGGGCCTCTCGATGACCCATATAGCTTCTCCCATCGGTTAACCCGCCGTCAACAAAATTCTTGTCAAACAAAATAATCTAATAATTTCAGTTGCTTAGCCAGAACCGACTTAAAAAGCAAGGTTAATTCGTCTACTTTTGCAACACTTTACCGCACGTGCACAACCTCAGATCGAAATAGTTTGTGGCGTTGCGACGGCAAACAAACATGGTTAGGGTTAATGATTCGCCGTATTTCTTATACACGCATGGTGATTGATTCAGGCGTATTCCCCACGCTTGTGGCCGCAATTTTGGCTGCGAAGCGTGCGGTTCCGGGACGTGGCTTGTCTGCATTTGTTGGTGCGGCAGCCCCCGCTGTGTGGTAAGTTAACATGCAATAGGGGTTGCGCACTGATTCCTTGAGGTCCGCCAAAAAGGCGCGTCGTATTGCGATGGGCTCTTTCGTCAAACCGTGAAGATATTGATATGGGAAAACTTAACGCACAGTTCTTGTCATTCGCTATCGGACGCAGTCTGCGGGTTTTTGCGGCGGCCTTGAAATGCAGCCGGGCTGCGATTAGCCCTTTGACCGCGCTGATGCTCGTTCCGATCTCCGGCGCGATCGCGTATTCGATGGAGGTTGGTAGCTGGGAATATCTTCAGCGTTCGTTGCAGAACGCGGCAGACAGCGCGGCTCTTGCCGCGGCAACTAACGCCCGGACCAGCGGTGTTAGCAACTATGCCGTCGAAGGCGCCGCGGCGGCGAGGAAATTTGGTTTCATAACCGCCGGCAACACGACAGTCAGGATTGACCCTCCGGCTCCGGCCGCGGGCGGCGTTACCTGCCCACCGGGATCGCCAACGAATGCGTCCGGCGTGGCAATTTGTTATGCGGCCGCGATCTCCACGAAATTGCCTCTAACATTCTCTAGGATAATCGGTTTCAACGGTGACGTGGCATACGGTTCCGGCCGCGGCCAAACAATCACGGCCTATGCCATAGCTTCCACGGCAGGCGGGGGAATTCGCTACACCCAGGGGTGCTATTATGCGATGTCGACCGACCCCTCTGCCCTCCAAGGCAATGGAATTCCGTTTGCTAATCTGACTGGATGTAGCGTGTTTTCGAACGGGGGAATCGATTGCACCGGCCATGACATGGGCGCGGACTATGCGATCTCCTCAAGCGCTACAGCGCGGCCGGACTGCGCCAGCACTCCGGCCGGGGACTTGTACGGGGCCACACTTCCACCGGTCCCTTACGCGTCGGATCCCTATGTGACCAACGCGAACAATGCCATCGCCAACAGCTGTAACACTACGGCAACCAGCGGCAGTCAATCTGCGACACTACTCGTTTACTGCGGCAATGTGACGCTAACTAATGACTTGACACTGACGTCGGCGAATACGGTGATCGTTATTAAGAACGGTACGTTGGACTTGAACAACTACAAGCTGAGCACCGCCTCAAATGCATCTGCAACGATCATATTTTCCGGTAGCGTCGCGCCGTTTGGCGATAAGAACATGAAGGGGACGATTGACATTCAGGCGCCGCCTCCGCCTACCGGCTCAAATCCGGCTTCTCCCTGGCAGGGTGTTGCAATGTATCGCCCCCCGGGTGGTTCAAATGTGTCGGCCACTCTTGCCGGTAGCAAAGCGACCTGGAAGATCACAGGCGCGGTGTATTTCCCGCAAGTTAATGTCACGATTGATGGGGTGGTAAACAAGTCCGCGAATGGCGCGACGTGTTTCATATTGTATGGGAACATAATCACGGTGAACGGCAATGGTACGATCTTGAACAGCACGAGCGGGTGCACTACGGCCGGGGCTCCGCCGCCATTAGCGGCCGCCGGCACCCGGGCTAAGCTGGTGAAATGATGAAGGTTCCACCCGTAGACATCGGACCTCCCAAAGGCGGATCGTTGTGGAGGGACTGCCACGCCGTGGCGGCGGTAGAGATGGCCCTTGTGCTGCCAATCCTTGCATTCATCGTGCTCAACATCACTGACCTCGCGATCTATGCCTACTCGCGTATGCAGGTTGATTTGGCTGCGCAGGCAGCGGTTGGTGCGGCGCGAGCGCTTTGCAATACCTCAGCTACCAACCGGCAACTGCCGGCTAAGCAGAATTGCACCGGAGTCGACGCGGCAATCGTCGCTGCGGCTCAAACCACTTCGCTTGGCAGTTCGGTCAGTCTCACGGGTACGAGCGGAGACCATTCAACGGAAGGCTACTACTGCGCCGATAACACGTCGACACTGCAGTTGGTTGCGGCATATAATGCCACTCCCCGGCCACTTGTACCGGTACCTACACGGGTAGCACGGTAGCGCCAGGCGACTACATCTCCGTGACTGCGACCTATACCTACACTCCGGTGTTCCCTGGGGCGACAGTAGGAAGTCTGCTGTCTGGTGTGATTACTCGAACTGCATGGCTGGGCCTCAATTGACCCGGCCCGCTACCCGCCACTGGAAATGGCTTGCGTCGTTTCGACGCGACACGTCAGGCGCCTCCGCGGCCGAGTTCGCACTGGTCGTGCCAGTTTTCATCTTGCTGACTTTCGGAACAGTCAGCGCCGGCGTTCTCTTATCGGCCATCACTCAGATGCATTTCGCAGCGGAGAAGGCTGCCCGCTGCCTATCGGTGGATGTCGCAGGCAATTGCCCCACTGGTGCGATCGATGCTTATGCCAAGACGTTCTACAACGGGCCAGCCGTGACGGGCCTGACTTTCACCCGCACTTCTCCAGCGCCTAGCTGCGGCAATCAGATTACCGCTTCCGGCACATATCAGTTCATCACTGGCTTTTCTTCCACTAGCGTGAACCTTTCCTCGTCAGCGTGCTATCCACTCATCTGAAACCATTCGTCGCCTTGAGAATTTACCGTGATCGACTACGTTACGGCGAGGATCGCGCATGGTCAGCCTCGATGAAGCTCACGAACGCCTTCAGCTCGTGACATTTCGCACTGCCGAGCTTTCTCGCGATGTGTCCCAGTGGTTGCACCGGCGTGGCCAGAGGCTGGTTTCTTTTCTCGATATGGGCATGGAGACTGTGATCGTCGGGTGGATTGGCCTGACTGTTTTGCTTGCCCTAGCAAAGATTGCGAATGCGAACGCATGCTTTTCAAGTTCCTGCGACGTTCTGATCACGCTGCTGCCGTACCTGCTCATCGCCTTTGCGCCGATCGCCGGATACCGGGTCGCGACGGGGGCCTTCCCGCGCGGGCTGCTGGCTGGACAGCCGGATGTGCGCTTCTGTCTCTATGGCACCTGGAAACGGCTCAATCCTGTGGCAGCTCGGCAGAGCATGGCGTTCGGGCCCGCTGGCCTGATGGCCTCGCTCATCCTGGGAATTCTGCTCAACGTACCATTTCGCAGCTTTGAATTGCTTCTGTCGCTTCCTGTCATTGGCCCCGGGGATGCGGGCTGGGCGCGGGGCCTGATGGCGGTGATGACTCTCGACGTCGTTGTGATGAATTTCTTCTACATGGTGTGCTTCGTGATGGCGCTACGCTCGGTGCCGCTGTTTCCACGAATGCTGCTGTTTGCCTGGGGCATAGATCTGTCCATGCAATTTGCCATCGCGCACTATGCCGCTACCGCGCAGGCTATGCCGCCGGCGGTGGCGCATGCGCTACAGGTCGTGCTCCTAGGCAACATCAAGAAGGTATTAATTAGCGCCGTGGTATGGCTTCCGTATCTGATCTTGTCCGAGCGGGTGAATATCACGTTTCGACAGCGGGTGCGCGCTTAGGCACGGCGTTCAGGTGGCGCCAGATCCACCAGACTGTCACTGCCGAAACCATCGACATGGGATTGACGCCGAGGGGCAAGGCCATCGCGCGCGCGAGCAACGGCGATACGTAGAGCAGCAGCAGCCAAGTGCGGCTCCAGCCCGGAAAGCCGCGTGCACGTTCGGTCTCGACCAGCCAGCACAATGGCATGACGAGAAATGGCAGATCGTAGCTGAACAAGTAGGGCGTCGCGAGCGGGGTCGCTACGAACAACAAGGCCAGCTTGCCTTCCATTGGACCAGGCCGGGCCCAGGCGCGCCAGGTTAACACGGCCATCGCCAGTGTGACGACAGCTTGTGTCGCCAGCCCAGCTTGGCTTGAGACTGCGACGCGCACCATCGCATAGACTGTTACCTGGCGCAGGAAGAATACGTCGCTGCTCGTCGTCAGAAGCAGATTGCTGGCCGCCCAGGACTTGGGATAGGCTAGCATCGTTGCGGTCCCGAACACCAGCCAGGACAGGGCGAGCAGGCCCAAGACCGAAACAGCGGCGCCGGCGACTGCGCGCCAGTGTCGCCCCGCTAGGAAGGCCACGGGAAACAGCAGCGCAAGATGCGGCTTAATGACCAGCGCGCCCACGAACAGACCGGCGACGAACGGTCGCTTGTCGAGGAGCCCGGCGACCGCGGCCTGGATCGCGCTGGTCAAAAAGCCCGTCTGAGCATGCCAGGCGGCGACGAGAGCGCCCGGAAACGCGGCGATTGGCCACGAGAGCTCGGCATGAAGCCGGCGCGTCGCGATAAACCACACCGCATAGGTCACGACGATCCAGACGACCCAAGCTTCCGGAAAGCCTAGCAGCCCAAGTGGCCAGATGCCCAGCAGCAGGGGAGGTGGGTTGACGAAGGCGAAGACGTCCTGTCGTCCCACCGTCGCCTGGACCCGGGAGAGCAGGGCCGGATCGTACGCCGCCGCGGCCTTGCCAGCGACGGCCAGTTTGGCGGCGGACCAGAATGCGAGAAAGTCGGTTCCAAGGCCCCCCCATGGCCTGGTGAAAGAACCAGGCGAGGCTTACCAGCGAGGCGAAAGCGAGGATGCAGGCATAAGCAACTGCGCGATCGCGACCGAGCCAAGCCAATTGCAGAAAAGCGATCGTTCCTCGGGGAAATCCGTTCATGGCTCTCTTTACTGCAGGCTCGGTTTCCCGGCAATTATTCGGCAATCGGAGTTCCAGTCCCGGACCCGTAAGGTCCTAGGATGTGAGTCAGGGAGATTTATAAGGCACACGAGAATGCGACGGCGTTAATCCCCGATCAAGGGCATCATTCGTGCAAAAGCTGCATATCTCTACCACAAATTGGGGCGAATCAGCCGAGGGCGACATTCCCCTTATCGACCCAATCCGGCGCTCCGGATGAAGGAATTATTCGCATGAGCAATTTCACTTCCGACAGATCGCCCGATCTCGGCGGGATGAGGCTGATGCTGTTAATTTCTAAGTCCATAATTATATCTCTCATCATCATCGTGGTTATAAGTGGAGATAACGAGTCAATTTCCAATATGATGAGAAACGACTTGACGCTAATAAGTGCTCAGATAATACTTTTAGGGTTATGCATATTAGATTTTCGAAAGATTGATCGAGAATTAAATTTGTCAATCTATCAAATTATCCTGATATCGAGTTTGATCATCGTCTTGGCATACGCTGGACACCGGTTGGTGTTGGCCGGATATAACTGTGTTCGCGATGAGCAAATGGCAGATTTTGACGCGTTTATTTATGGGCATGGGCATTTGGCGTGGCCATTGCCGTTAGCTTGGCAAAATGACGCCTCGGCATTGAATCTGCAATTCATGTTGCCCGTTTCGAAGCCGGTCGCCTGGGTGTCGAGCTATCTGCCCATGAACGCTGGGTTTCGGGCACTTGCCGGGAGCGTTGCCGATCCCGCGTTGTCTGGGCCAATATTCGCAGGGCTCTCCTTCCCCATGTTGTGGGCCTGTGGGCGCCGTATTTGGCCCGATGACAACGAGAAAGTGGTTGTCGCGTTGCTCTTGCTGGCCTGCTCGGGGCAAGTGCTCATGATGGGCATGACCGCATACGCGATGCCGGCTTATCTGTTTTTCAATCTGCTGTGGCTGTGGTTGTTTTTGAATAACCGAGTCCGCACCGATTTGGCCGCGCTTCTCGTCGGGTTTGTCGCAACGGGCCTGCATCAACCGCTGTTTCATCCGTTGTTTGCGGTGCCGTTCGTGTTCCTTTTGCTCATCGAGCGCCGGTGGCCCCGGCTGGCGCTTTTTGTTTTTGGCTATGCCATCATCTCAACCTTTTGGCTCGCTTGGCCCCATATCATCCACGGATTGGTCACCGGGCCTCAATCGACCACGGCAAGTGGCGGGGTCGATTACCAATCACGATTGGTCGGCGCATTGAGTCAAAATAACCGCAACGTGACGCTCATGGCTGAGAACATCCTGCGCTTCTTCGCCTGGCAGCACATACTGCTGCTACCGCTTATGCTCGCGAGCGCGAAAACCATACGCCGGGATCGCCTGGCCGGTGCGCTCGCAATGGGGTTCGTGCTCCCGATTATCGTGATGGCCGTCATCCTGCCTTGGCAGGGGTTTGGATTTGGCTATCGCTATCTGCACGGGGTTATCGGCAACGCCGTGCTGCTTGGCGCCTACGGATGGCGGCATCTGGCAGGCCTGCACGATCAGTTGAGGCCATATTTGCTGCGCGCATCGGCGGCAGGTGTATTTGTTATATTACCGATGCAGGCGTGGCTTGCGCACGAAACCTATCGGCCATTTGCGCAGCTTAGCGAGCAGGTTGATGCAAGCGGAGTGGATTACGTCATAATGGGCAGGACCAATCTGGCAGAGGCGAGCAGTCTCGTGACCAATAGACCCGACCTTTCCAATCGCCCAATTCGACTTTACGCCGATGACATAGGCAACGTCGGCGCATTCGCGAAGCGCATCTGCCACGGCAGGACGCTTGTTGCCCTGACTACGGATTCATTTTTTAAGCCAGCAGCTCTTTACTTCAACGTGAGGCCGTTGCCTGATTCTAGCTCCCATTCGAGCGCCTTAGCCGACCTATTGAAGGTCAATGGTTGCAAGGTCAGTTCGCTTCGATAGCATTCGAAATTCCATCAAGCGCCTGGATGATCTTTCCTCGATCAATTGTGCAGTCGCCCGGGCCGGAAGCGAGGCGTTGAGCTTAACGATGCAGCGGACCTTTTCGGCAGGTGCTTGCCATTATCTGTATTGACGCTGTGTGCGAGCGGCGCAGCGAGAGCCCAACCGTCTCGAGTCTACGCGAGCAGCCGTGCGGCGATGCTAACGGACTTTGCCACTGACGCAGCATTGCGAGGAATGTCCGCCGCCAAACCGACGGAAAATTTAAAGCGGCCAGTTTGATAGAATAATTAACTATAATATGCTAAGGCATCGAAATCAGCATTAACTCGCGTGAATCGATGAACGAAATTTCGCCTCTGACATCCATCTCTCACCTGGATGAGTCCGACGCTCCGGATATTTCGATCATCATGCCGTGCTTGAATGAGCACATCAGTCTGCCTCATTGCATTGCCAACGCAAGGCAGGCGTTGGAGTTAATCAATCTCGAGTTCGGACTTTCGGGCGAAATCGTCATCGCCGACAACGGCTCCATAGACGGCAGCCAGGTACTTGCAGAAAGTCTGGGCGCGCGGGTCGTCGATATCGAAAGGCGTGGTTATGGCGCTGCGCTAATCGGCGGGTGCCATGCGGCCAGAGGCCGCTTTCTGCTGATGGGCGATTCCGACGGCAGCTACGATTTCACCGATGGCGTTGCCATGATCGGGCGGTTAGCGGGCGGAGCAGACCTCGTGATGGGCAATCGCTTTTCGGGCGGTATCGCGCGGGGCGCCATGCCGTGGAAGAACCGCTACATCGGCAATCCCGCCCTGTCCGGCGTGCTGAACCTGTTCTTCCGTACCGGCATTGCCGATGCTCATTGCGGTTTGCGGGCTATTGCAAAGTCCGCCTTCCTAGATTGCGCTCTCACGTCGTCGGGCATGGAATTCGCCAGCGAGATGGTCATCAAGGCCAGGCTGTTACACCTGCGTATCGAAGAAGTTCCAGCCAAGCTCCTGCCCGACCTGCGCGAGCGCGACCCGCATCTGCGTCCCTGGCGCGACGGCTGGCGTCACCTGAGGTACCTGCTCATGCTGAGCCCGATGTGGGCGTTCGGCGTGCCGGCCTTGCTGGCGGGCATTCTGGGCGGCCTGCTGTTGCTGGCATCGTGCCTAGAATACCTTTGGCCGGGATTGGTCCCGCAGGTCGGCGCTTACTGGACTTTGCTTGGGTCGGCGTGCATCGACATCGGCCACTTGGCCTTTCTGCTCGGCCTGACGGGCCATCTCTATGGCGTTCGGGCGGGTTTCCGGCGACCAACGGTTGTGACGAGAATAGCCGCCCGGGTCGCGACGCTGGAAACTTTTCTGCTGTCGGGACTGATCATGATCGTGGCCGGGATCGGGATCCTGGGGCTCGTTGCCTTTGGCTGGGTCAATCGCGATTTCAAGGCAGCCTTCTCGATTCTCCCACCGGTCGGGGGCATTCTGGTGTTGACGCTGGGCGTGCAAAACGTCCTCGGTGGTTTTCTCATGGCGATCGTCGGCGGAAACGAGGCGCGCTTCTTCGCCCCAGCTGTGGCTTCGGGGCAAACGCGGTAACCAGCCTGGCTGGCCGGTTGCCCATGGCTGCACAATCGTGGGTAAAGACACTTGCGCCTTCTAACAGTCACCCACTTTTTTGAGGCTCATGGCGGCGGCATCGAACGCGTTGCAGGACAACTTTGCCGCGAGTTCGTAACGCAAGGTCAGGAGGCAATCTGGGCCGCCAGCGACAGAGATGTGCTCCCGTGTGATGGAATCATTCCATTGCCGCTGCGGTGTATTGACCCTGCAGAGCGGCTGAGCGGTCTGCCTATGCCGCTGCCCAGTTTCGGCGCCGCCCGGAATCTGGCCGACGAAATCGGGAAGTGCGATGCGGTAATAATCCACGATGCCCTCTACGTGACTTCGATCCTCGCGATGGTGATCGCCATACGACGAGGCAAGCGGACAGTCCTGATTCAGCACATTTCAAAAATACCGTTCTCCTCACGGTTGCTGAGGTTAACGATGGCATTAGCGAATCAACTAGTGACGCGGCTGATGATGCGGGCGGCAGATGAGCTCGTCTTTATCAGCGATACCGTGCGCGAGGACCTGCTCGGCTCGAAGCCCTGGCGGGACTATCGCCTGATTTTCAACGGTGTCGATCCCGCGATTTTCCACCCGATCTCAGGAGACAACGGGACGTCTCGCGCTCACGTTCAATGGCCACCGGGGAAGACCCGGATTCTTTTTGTGGGACGCTATGTCGAAAAGAAGGGATTGGCGGTTATTCGAGCACTGGCCGAGCTAAGGTCCGATTTGTCATTTCTATTAGCCGGCAGCGGGCCGTTCCGGCCTAGCGATTGGGGGGTTGGCTAATGTTCATGATCTCGGCTCCCGGTCGCAGAGCGAACTTGCCGCACTCTATCGCAGCGCTGATCTGTTGCTGTTGCCTAGCGTCGGGGAAGGATATCCGTTGGTCATACAGGAAGCCATGGCGTGCGGCTTGCCTGTGGTCTGTGGGCAGCCCGCAGATCGGGCCGATCCGAATGCTGCCCGATGGCTGAAGGGTGTGCACATCGATCTCGGCGACCGCCATGGTTCGGCGTTCCGCTGTAGTTCCGCGATTGACGAGGTCGGACTGTCTGAGACGGAGCGTGCGGAAATGGCCGCCTATGCGGCGGCGACCTACCTATGGGGAGCCCTGGCCAGGTCGGTGATTACATGTGCGCGAGGATTTGATGGAAAAGGCTAGGCTGGACCGCGAAGCCTCGCAGTTCGATGAAGTCATGCCGGATCGGCCGACGTTCAGCGTCGTTATTCCCGTCCACAACAACGCCCGGTGCGCGGCAAGGGCCATCATTTCCGCATTGCGGCAATCGATGCCGGTACACGAGATCATTCTCGTCGATGACGCTTCTTGCGCGGCTGAGTTTGCGCGCCTGGCTCGGTTTGTCGGCAATTGCCGATCCCAGGTGCCCGTTCGTTTGGAGCGGCTTCTCGAAAATGTTGGCGCTGGCTTGGCGCGCCACCGCGGCGCTAACTTGGCAAGTGGCACTCACGTGGCATTTCTCGATGCCGATGACGTATGGCACCGGCACAAGATAAGGGAGGTATCGACGGCAATCGTCAGGGATGAAGCAGAGCTCGTCGGCCATCGTCAGCCATGGAAATTCAAGGTAACGCGAGCAGACTTGGCAAGCCTTCCATCTTCGGTGCGGAGCCGATCGCTGCTCCAGCTTCACTTTCTCATGCTGAATCCGATCCTGACCTCGTCGATCATCGTGCGCACGAGTATTGCCCGCGAGATGTTTCGGCTCGGCGGGCGCAAGGCGGAAGACTATATGGCATTGGTGATCGCCTCGCGAATGGCGCGCCGAATGGTCTTCCTTGAGGCGCCGCTGGCCTGGGCGCTGAAACCGCCGTTCGGTTACGCTGGCGAGGGGGCCAGTATACTTGCCAACTACGGGGGCAGTGCGATCAACATGCGTTTGCTTTATCGAGTGCGTGTGATCGGTGCGGTCGACTTGGCAATCTTTTTCGCGTTCCTGGCGGCGCGGGTTCCGATCGGATTGGTGCGCCAAGTTCATTATCGTGCGAGATACGCGCGATAAGTGGCAGTGGCCGACCAACACAAGGTCGCTGATTGGTAGTTTAACGGAAGAGACTTAAGATAACTCGCCATAGCAATTGCGTTGCGGATCTAAAAAGAAGTATCGATCCATGGCATGCGCCAACTTTAGAGAACAAGCACTGCCGAGCATCTGAAACCTGTTCATCAAATGATCTTAGCAGCGAAGGATTCATTCCAGCTGTATAGCGGGCGAGCTGACCAAAAAGCACTCCCAGCAACGTCAAACGTGCGATTGCTGATAACGCTACAGGTCGGCGCTGTTCTGTAGCTCGCTGAATCGCCCACCAATTGGCGAGCCAATAGCCTGCGCGCAGCAGCCAAGTCGACGAAGAAATGGTGATTGAGTTAGAGTGCGAAGAAAATTGTGCAACAACGTTTTCGTGGACGGACACCTTCTGTTCGGCCTCTTCGCCTGCCGCCAGGAACAACATCAAGTCCGGTCCGATAGCGCGTTGCCACATGAGATCATTTCGAACGCCGGGATGCGTGCACCAACTCTCTACGGCTGCAATCCAGCGATCGAATACCCCTCGAGCGAACAATGCTGCGGCCGGACTGACTGGCAACTGCGAGCCGCTGACAAGACCGAGATAATGTTCAAACAGTTTATCGCCATTGAAGGCTGAGGTGACATGTCCACTAACTGGTAATGCACGCTCATCATCAATATTCCTAATAGCGCCCTTACCGATAGAGGCGCCATGGCCTTTAAGTAGGGGTGGTAAAAGTACTTCAAGAAACAATGGCGAAATATAATCGTCCGACCAGATGAATGTCACAAATTCACCGGTAACGAGCCGCGCCCCATCGAGCCAGCTTCGCGTAGGACCTAATCCGCGCTGATTCTGCGCGAGGATCACCCGTCCATCCTTGGAAAATCTGGTCGTCAACAGTTCCCAAGATCCGTCATCACTCATGCTGTCGAGTACGATGACCTCGATATCCACGTCCGCCGCTGTCTGGTTGATGCACGAATCGACGGCACGTATCACGTATCGGCCACGGTTCAGCGTGGGGACGATGAACGAGACTTTCAAGCGCGCAGTCATGTTTGGACCTCAGCAACGAAAGTGCGCAGTTCTGATTCGAGGTCAAATGCGGGAATGGCGACTATCCTGGCCATTTTGGCGGTGTTGGCAATAAGTACGTCGCCAGGTAGCTCGTCGGCTGGCACCCATGAAATGTCTTGTCGTCCGGCCGCTTGAGCGAGTTGCTTTGCAACTTGTGCAATCGAAGTACCGGTGCCGGAGCCCAGATTGAACACCCCTTTGGCGTCGGCCAACAGGAGATCTACAAGTCGATTAGCCAGCCAGTCCGCGTTGGCAATGTCGCGCGAGCTACGATAGCCGAAGAGCGGCAGTTCCGCGTTCAATTCTGCCACGGCGATCCGATTCCGAAGCTGGGGAATGAGAAAACTGTCTGCCTGTCGGCTGTCGAAATAACTAAAGACGCGGACGATCAGTGATTCAGGTGCAAGTCGCTCGACCCACTGCTCTCCCTGCCATTTCGTTAAACCATAGAGTGATGCCGGCGATATCCGCGCCTCTTCCGCGAGTGGCGACGGTGAGGACGCGTAGATATGCGAGGTTGAGATATAGGCAAGTCGTGCGCGCGCAGCGCCCGCCACTTGAGCGACGTTGGCGGTGCCGGCAACATTCACGGCGATCGCTTCACCGGGTGCATCATTGACCTGAACCGTCGGCACAACAGCGGCGGTATGAACGATGTGCGTACAGACTTTGGCCCAGTCGGTCAGCGCGTTCTTGTCGCGGACATCGCCTTTAAATGGCGTTACATGCACGCCACGTGCCTGAAGCGCATCGTTAAGGCGCCGCCCAAGAACTCCTTGGGCCCCAGTCAAACCTACGATCACGTTATGCCTTCGCTGCGAGGTTGAGTGCGTCCGCCACAGCCTCCTCTATCTCTGGTGTGGAGAACGGATTGAGGCCGATCATCAGGCCGCGTGCGAACACATCGTCACAAATCGGTAAATCGGGCTGATCTGCCCGCAGCCCCAGCGCCCGCATTAGCGGGTGGCGCAAAATGTTGCCAACGATGATCGGCCGGGTTTCCACCCCCGCTAGTTCAAGCGCTGCCTGCCCCCGTTGGCGGTGTTCATGATCGGAGAAAAGTAAAGGGGTCGTCATCCAGCTGTGGCGATCGAGGATGGTCGCGCCGGGAATGCTCAGTCGATCGCTCACGTCGGCAATTGCGGCGATCCGGCCCGCCATGAGCCGTCGTCGGGCCGCTAACATTTCAGGCAGACGAATAAGCTGTATGCGACCGATGGCGGCGTTGATTTCGGTTGAGCGCACATTGTACCCCGGTAACACGAAACAGAAACGAGGGTCGATTGTGGCTTCGTCGGCACCTAACTGAAAGAGATTGTGCTTCAGATGGCGAGTCCAGCCGTGAGAGCGTAGCGCATAACACAAATCGGCGAGTTCAGGTAGATCGGTCAGGATCACGCCGCCCTCAATGGTACAGAGGTGGTGAGAAAAATAGAAGCTAAAGGCAGATGCAAGGCCGATCGTGCCAACTGCATTGCCGCGCTCCGTGACAGCGCCCAGACTTTCACAGGAATCTTCGACCAATATCAGCTTCTCACGCGAGCAATAATCTCGCAGATCTTCCAGTCCGGACGGGTTACCGAGTACGGGCACGGCCACGATCATCCGGGTTCTCGGCGTGCGAGCCGCCTCGACTTGGGCGACGGTCGCGTTGAGTGAGTGGATATCGATATCGCAAAAGACCGGCGTAAGCCCGCGGTTGATTATCGGGGTTATCGTAGAAGGCCAGTTGAGGCCCTGGATGATGACCTCATCGCCTCGCTCCATCGGGCTTCCATAGGTGAAATCCGGTCGCAATGTGCTGAGATACGAAATAGCCTCAATCGCGATAAGGTTTGCCGAAGAACCCGAATTGACGAGGATAGCGTGCCTGGCGTTAAGATTGTCGGCCAGCTGCCGCTCAAATTCTTCAACCAGCTTACCCTGGGTGACGAAGCCGCTCGCCAACACCTTCATTGCCGCTTTGATTTCACCTTCACCAAGAGTGTTGAACGCGAGCGGGACTTTATAAGTCATTTTTGGTGCCATCCACAGTGTTGGTCAGATTGCAATCAGAGAATTTATTTACTTGCGCGGACCGAATAAGAACCGGATCCACATCTGCTTTCCTTGCCTTGCGTCGCTGCAGCACACCGAAATTAACCGGCTCGCTGATCCCAATGGGTTGAGTGCAAGCACCATTTTTCGGCTTGAACCGCGATAGTTGACGCTCAGGTAGGTCATGCCAATGCCAGCCACAAAATAGGCGACGACGCTGGCCCAGGCTGCGCCCACTCCGCCGAAGCGAGGTACCAAAAGAAAATTTAGTCCGATGTTCGTAATTGCGCCAGTTCCGGTCAACAGCGCGGAGTTCCAATAACTTCCCGTAGCTGTCAGTTCGCTGGCTATGGCATAGAAAAGAAAATAGAATGGCGTGCCAAGCAGGAGGACCCACAGCATCGGCATTGACCCTGCGTAAGCGCTGCCGAACACCGGTTCTAGGAACAACGCGGCGGCTACGCCTAGCGCGATGGCTGCGACCCAGCCGGAAAGCGCAAATAGATCGAACACCGCCTGCATATGGGGATCTAGTCCGCCCGGCCCGCTTTGGAAGTTGCGAACCATGGCGCCCAACAGTGTCGACTGCAGGACGGCGGGCGCGATATTTCCGATTTCGACGATCCTGGCGGCAACAGCGTAACGACCAAGCTCTTCCTCATTAGACAGTTGTCCCAGAAAAACCTGATCAATTCGCAAAAATATCATGGTAGAAAAAACAGCGATCATTAGCGGTAGCGCTTCAGCCAAGGTTTTCTTCAACATGTCCAGTTTGATAGTCTGGAACGCAGCCCCGCCAATGAGAACGAAGCTCGCTATGGCAGCTACGCCAAGAAAAATACTTTCCATTGATCGTAGCATGACGAAATATCGCGGGTATGGGGTAAAAACGAATACGAGCAGCGACGCGATCACAAACGCGATGGAAGCGATCATGCGTGGAATCGCGAACTGCTTCATTTGTTCGCGGCCCTTGAGATAGGCCACGACCAGATCAAAGGGAGCTGCGAGCAGAATTGGGAGTGCGACGATCAGTAGGATTGGAGTTACGCCTGCCGGATTGTTGCTGAGCAGAAAGGCTACGACGGTTATGGCTGCGGCAAGAACTGTGGTTATGGCGCTTGCGGCGAGTGAGACATATATGCTGCCCTTACCTGCTTCATCCGATGCCGCTTCGCGCATCACATGCGCTTCCATTCCGAACCGAGCGAGGGGCGATAGGATGGTCACAAAGCTCAAGACATAGGCATATGCACCAAATCCTTCGGGCCCGAGCTTGCGCGCGACGATCACGGTAAACGCCAGGCCGATGATCATCCGCAGCGCTTCCTCGATCGAAAGCCAGCCAAGATTCAACAATTTTGTAATCAGTTTGCGTCCTCCCGGAGTAGAATGGCGATAGCCCGTCGCTGACCGCTATTCGTTCAGTAGACTCGCCGGCGATCGCCTCCGGCAGCCGATCATAAACGGAAGGCGGTAACGATCGAACTAAGTCACCACCAAAGAGTGACCCACGTTTTAACCAGTAGCGGACCAATACGTCGAAAGATGATTGTCCAAGAATTCTATTATTTACGCGACTATCTTCAAGCGCGGCACGAACCTGACCCGATTTCGATATGGCGTTGGGCTCAATAGTGTTGACGCTAAGCGTCTTTCGTATTTTCTTCATCCGAGCGCCGGCTCGGTGCATGGCTGCAATCGCGGCGTAGTCTGCGGCAATCTTGTAAGTAAGGTCAAACGGGTGCTGAAGGTGCGTCTCGCGCCGCGTGAAAAGAGACTGATGGGAAAACGGTATCCGCCTATACCGGTCAGTTCCGAGATCAATAGCCGACCTGAAAATAGTTAGGCCATTTGCCAATTCATAAGCTGCGTCTCCGTACACGGCATCCACGTCGTCGCCAAATTCGGTGGCCACGTTGTCCAGCACGGTCTCTTCCGCGAAGCGGTCGCCGGCGTTCAGGAACTGCACCACCTCGCCCTTGGCCTGACGAAGCCCCTTGTTCATCGCGTCATAAACGCCCCGATCCGGTTCGGAGATAACCGTATCCCGGCCTTCGACCAGAAACGGCTGAATGACTTCGAGCGTGCGATCCGAAGAACCGCCGTCGACCACGATCCACTCGTAGTCGCGGAAGGTCTGGCACCGAAGGGACGCGGCGGTCGCCTCGACGACCGCTTCGGCATTGTAGACGGCGGAAACGATCGAAAAGAATGGCGGCTTCATAAGGTGTCCTTCGCTCCCGGGAACAGTCCCATATCCTCAGTCTTCGCGCAAAGCGCCTTGGTTCTCGAGAAACCAGTGGTAGGTCTGGAGGATACCTTGTTCGAGCGGAATGCTCGCGCGCCAGCCCATCGCAGCTAGTCGCGACACGTCCAGCAGTTTGCGGGGCGCGCCCTCTGGGCGGGCGGGATCGAAGGCGATCCGTCCCTTGAAGCCCGTCGCCTCGGCGATGAGTTGCGCGAGCGATGCGATCGAGACCTCCTGCCCGGAGCCGACATTGATGTGGCTCAGCATCGGCTGCGTGTTGGCCTGGTAGATGTCATGCGGCAAATCCATCACGAAGAGCGATGCGTCAGCCATGTCGCCGACATGCAGAAATTCGCGCCTGGGCGTTCCGCTGCCCCAGATCACCACTTCGTCGAACCCCTGCGTCACGGCCTCGTGGAAGCGCCGGATCAGCGCCGGGAGCACGTGCGAGTGCTCGGGATGGAAATTGTCGCGCGGTCCATAGAGATTGGCGGGCATGACGCTGCGGTAATCGGTGCCATGCTGCCGATTGTAGCTTTCGCACAGCTTGATGCCGGCGATCTTGGCGATCGCGTAGGGTTCGTTGGTCGGCTCGAGCACGCCCGTGAGCAGCGCATCTTCGTGCATCGGCTGCGCTGCCGCGCGGGGATAGATGCAGGATGAGCCCAAAAACAGCAGGCGCCGCACGCCGGCGCGGAAAGACTGATGGATGACATTGCATTCCAATGTCAGATTTTGATAGATAAAATCTGCCGGCCTGCTGTCGTTGGCATGGATGCCCCCGACTTTCGCGGCAGCCAGGATGACGGCGTCGGGGCGTTGTTCCGCCAGGAAGTCTCGGACGGCGGCCTGATCCGTAAGATCGAGTTCCTGGCGACTGCGCGTGATGGTTGCAACGCCTCGAGCATGTAGCATGCGCAGGATGGCGGAACCCACCATACCCTGGTGGCCGGCAACGAATATGCTCATCGCGTGGCCTCAATCCTCATTTGCGACAGGCAGGTCATAGCCGTGGTTCCGCAGCAGCGCGTAGCGCTTCGCTGTCTGCAAATCTTCCGCCACCATTTCGGCGCACATCTGTCTGGCCGTAAATTCCGGAGACCAGCCGAGTGCCTGCCTCGCCTTGGTGGCGTCGCCCAAGAGCGTATCGACTTCTGCCGGACGAAAATAGCGGGGATCGATCCGCAAGATGACATCGCCGGCCTTCACGGCCGGCGCAACATCGTCTGCAACAGTTTCGACGATACCTTTTTCTTCCAGACCTTCGCCTTCGAAGCGAAGCGTGATGCCAAGCTCCTGGGCTGACCAAATGATGAATTCGCGAACCGAGTATTGCTGGCCGCTCGCAATCACGAAATCGTCGGGAACGTCTTGCTGCAGGATCAACCACTGCATCCGAACATAGTCCTTGGCGTGACCCCAATCGCGCAAGGCATTGAGATTGCCCATATAGAGGCATTGTTCGAGACCCTGGCTAATGTTGGCTAGGCCTCGCGTGATCTTGCGTGTGACGAATGTCTCACCCCGACGTGGGCTCTCGTGATTGAAGAGGATGCCATTGCAGGCATGCATTCCGTAGGCTTCCCGATAGTTGACTGTAATCCAGTATGCGTAAAGCTTGGCGACGGCATAGGGCGAGCGTGGGTAAAAAGGGCGTTGTTTCGCGTTGGGGGATTTCCTGGACGAGGCCATAGAGCTCTGAAGTCGACGCCTGGAAGAAACGGGTCTTTTTCTCCAGGCCGAGGAACCGGATGGCCTCGAGCAAACGCAAGGTTCCGATGGCATCGACTTCGGCCGTGTATTCCGGGACTTCAAAGCTGACAGCGACATGGCTTTGCGCACCGAGATTATAAACCTCGTCGGGGCGAACCTCGTTGATTATACGGGTCAGGTTCGATGTATCGGTAAGATCGCCATAATGAAGTTTGAGCATGGCATTCGCCGCGTGGGGATCCTGGTAGATGTGATCGATCCGCTGCGTGTTGAAGGACGATGCCCGCCGTTTGATCCCATGGACCTCATAGCCTTTGGTAAGAAGGAATTCTGCTAGGTAAGATCCGTCCTGGCCAGTAACGCCGGTGATCAGCGCGCGTCTTGTCATGCGCTTGTGCTTCCTTCCAATTTGGCTGCCGATCAGGCGGTCGGCGTCGCCAGCAATGCTATTTCTGGTCAAACGTGACGCGTTACGACACACACGCCGCAGTCAATCATTCTAGACGCTAATTCATGAAAAATCTTCAAATCGTCGCAACGCCCCGACCCAACGACCTCACTGAAGCAACATAACATGGCAGCCCCCACGCTCTAGGCTTGCCTCGATCAACGGCATCCGCTCTCGGGCCTCAATAAAAGTCATCGGGCTGTAGTGGGCGATCACCGGCTGCAGGAATTGCTCGGTCGACAAGGCTACCCGCACCTTTGGGCGACAAATCCTGCGTGAAAATCCGTCGATATCCTCGATCTTATGCCCCAGCAGGCGGATCGGCCGGTTGGACAGGTCGGGGCGATTGAGCACGAGATCGCTGGCAGTGTGGTAGTCGTCGGTGCCGACGATGGCATAGTCAGCGCCGCTGGCGTCGATCTTGGCGCTCGCTCGCGCCGATGGTGCATAGTAGCCATGCGCCATCCAGGCCTGGAGCGGCAGCAGAACTAAGGTGGTGGCCGCGGTGGCGCGCCGGAACACGACTCGCAGATGCGGGCGCCAGAACGCTGCCACTCGTTGCCAGCCATAACCGCCGAGTAGCGCTGCATTGCCCAGCACCCCATGGACGTAGCGATAGCCAAAGCCGTTGCCTTGCCAAGGCAGGATGAGTGCCATCACCAATATCGGCAGCACAAAGCTCAGCCCGATCGCGCCGGCGATCCGATCGGTTCGGGCTACGAACCAACTTGCTATCAGCAAAGGCAGCAAGAGTACGTGTTGCCATGTGACAAAGCGCAAAAGGTTTTCCGACATGTAGATGACACGCCCGTCACTGCGGGCTAGGGTGGTAGTTAACATGGACAGGTAATGAGCGATTCCGGTAGGTGCGGTGACAGCGGCAGCATCGGTCGCAGACGTGCCGGGATAGGCGCTTAACGTGTAAGTTTGCACAATCTGGGGCCAGGCCAGCCAAAAGACGGCGACGGCCGCATAGCCCGCTAAAAACAAGAGCAGTCGGGTCCAACAGCGCTCGCGCAAAAGCAGGAGCAGGAACGGGGCGATGAAGAGCGGATGGAACAGCGGCTGATGCAACCCGGTTGCGACCAAGCCGGCCAAGACGGCGGCAACGTCGGCGACCCTGCGATCGGCTATAAACAGGCGAAGCCACAGCAGGTTGAAGAAAAGGTGCGCGGGCATCGCGAACGCCGTCATTCCGGCGAAGATGAACTGACCCGATAGGGCAAGCAGCAAGAGTGCCACGACCGAGGTTTCTCGGTCTTCAGGCCAGAGACGACGTGCGCAACTCCAAAGCAGAAGCAATGAGAGAGCATTAAACACGGGGGGCCGTCAGGTCCCTGCCGCCGAACCACCCCATCACTGCCCGGAGTGCCGCATTCATCGGCAAATAGGCGGATACCCAGGCGCCCTTTACCCCGGGAGAAATGAACAGCAGATTCAACGGGCCGGCATTGGCCCGCCACTCCGGCGGCAGGGGCCAGGCGAGGAATCCATGGGCGAAAATCGTCGCATCGAAATTGGCCATCTGCTCGTCACGGCTCAGATCGTAGCTCAGCAGCAACCAACGATGGCCGAGATAGCATATTGTGAAGATCGCGAGAGACATGAGGCGCACGTCAATAGTTGTGAGCGATCTGGTAGAACCTTGCGCTTTGTTTCCGATTACAGATAATAATGCCAAAAATAATATCGCAGCGATCAGCCAGATATCTTGATACCAAAATTGCTGAAAATTGATCGGATCGATCGTGAAAATGGATCCTAATACGAAATCAATAGCAAGCCCGATCGAAAATACGATCATGATCTTCACTGTGTCTGGCGCGCGCGCGTGCTCTGGGGTCGGGGCTCCGATGCTTGCATTCCCTTCATCGGCTTCACTGCTCATTGCGGCGCCTGCCCTGCACGGGGGCCTCCGCGACAATCGCCCCAAATGGCGATCTGTGCGCTGCGGCCGATTTGATAGGCTGGCTCGACGTCGACTATCCGGCAATTGCTCTCGACATAAGCTTCGACGAGGCGTCGTGTTTCGAGGTTGGCGGGCAAATTGCTCGGCGTTCTCGCCATGGCCACGACACCAGGTCTGTTGCGCAAGATCCTGCGCATTTCCAGGAGCGTATCATACTGGCTCACGTTTCGCTCGATCCAGTGATTGAGATGGTGGGGGGAACGAAAGTGGCGTGAGAGGACGCTTCCCGGACAGAGCGTAGAGTTGGGGCGGCCCGTCATAGACCAGCAGTCCCCCACCCAAGTCATGCTGTTCGATCGCTGTCGTCAACTTTTTCATCGACTGAATCGATTGTTCGCGTTCGCCTCGGGCGGTCGGATTGAACAGAACCATCGAAAAAGCAACCAGCAGCGTCGACAAAAACACGCCGACATCCCGGCGCCCCAAAATCGGGCTCGAAGCTATTGTGAGGGGAACGAGAAGCGGAAGCGCGTAGTGAGTATAGAAGTTGGGAATCGAAAGGACACCCATCGTCGCTGCAGCGATCCAGAGGCCGATGAACCAGTTTGCCTTCCGCTCGAGGGCTTCGCCGTTCGCGATCAGCAAGCCAGCGAAAGACAACGCCAAAACAGGATATAGGCGGGCAAACATGACCAGCGAGTTGTGTGCCGTCGTTGCCAGCGGCTGGCCGAGCTTTGCCACGTTAGATGTCACCATAGCGTGCCACCAGGCGTGCCAGTGGCGGTTCCAGCAGTAGGCTGTCCCGATTGCCAAAAAGGGCAGGGCTCCCAGGCCGGCACAGGCCAGGATCGTCGCTCCTGTCCGCACGGCCGGTGCCCCGCTACGAGCCATGCAGTAGATCACGAACAAACCGAAGAACGAGGCTTCGAACAGCGCGGTCTGCTTGACCGTGATCGCAAGACCGCACAGCGCCATGGCTGCGAACGTGCGCCAAGTCGGCTGGCCTTTTTCCAGTTCCGGCCACGCGTTGAGCAGTAACAGCGCCCCGCTCGCGATGAACAGGTTGTAGAAGACCGGGGTCTGCCCGCCAAAGCCCTCGAGTGGCCCCAGCATGGCGAGATAGCAAGCGCCCGCCAGCAGTCCGCCCTGGATCCCCGCCCAGCGCCGGGCGATGCAGTTGATGACCATCGCCGTGGAGCTGGCGAATAGCCATGCGACGATCTGGTAGGCCAGGACCGAGGTCGAGATGCCGGCTATGAAGTAATAGATCAGGAAAAGACCAAGCGGCTTGCGGTCCCAGATGTCGACATAGGGGATCGAGCCGTGGTGCATCTCCTGCCCCACGAGAAAATAGAACGCTTCGTCGACATGGAGATTCGGATCGCCAAAGGTGAAGGCGCGCAAGAGCAGCCCCGTCAGGAGTAGTAGCGCGAACTGTTTCCAGCTTTGGAGAAGGTGGCGTTGGCACGATCCCGGCGTGTCGGGAAAGTTTTCGAGCCACCGAACGACAACGCTGAAAGCCGTCATTTGCCCAACAGACGGCATGTCACGCCAAAGGCGTAAGCGTCGCAGGAGTTGCGCTTGTCAGCAGTCGGTTCGGATTGGCTGTCGTTTACGACGCCAGCGGATGTCGTGAGCCTGGGGCCCTCAATAACCAGGAACGAGACGGCGAGGTACGTCATTTGCAAATTCGCGATACGCCGCATCTTGAAGTAACACCTTTTCCTCCTCCCGAATTCGCAAGATTTGTATAGCCCAAACCACGACATACAACCCGAGCAACGGGAACGAGAAATAGCCAAGCAAAAAGCCAATCTGAATAAGGATGTACCCAAGATACATCGGATGGCGCACGAACCGATAAGGTCCGCCGCGTTTGACTCCTCTGTTTGCCGCGATCGCTCCAAAACTACGGCGGAGCGCCAACTTTGCCCAAATTGCTATAATACCGCCGACGGCCGATAATCCTAACGCTGCCTGTTCCGGAATTAGGGCTACATCGCCAGGGCGGGCGAGCAATGGCAGGCCCGATCCCAAGAAGCCTATCAAAATCGCATAAGCGGACATGGGTATCTGCCCAGGTCGGCGAATGACGATCAACAAGGCCGACAATAATTCCGATAGCGTCAGGATGATGGCGTGAGGGTGCAGCGGCAGCCATTTGGCGAATGAGATCAAGAAAGGCGCAGCAATCAAGGCCACGAATACGCGCTCAGCGAGGTCTAGCAGTCTTTCCACCTGGCTAGCAAACGCGAGAGGCTTATACAAAGCAAGCGAATTAACCTTGAAGCCGTTCCATTGTAATACAATTGTGCCTTCAAAATCACAACCTAGAGCGGTTTCCCACCGGGACGAGGCGCGCAGATTTCCATTCTCGCAGTGGCTAGGCCAGCTACCCTTCCTGCTCTATCAGGTCGATTTCAGCGGCCGGGAGAAAGCGAGTAGTACGCCTCATTCAACAGCTCGTATGCTCGCGGGTCCATGGCGAAGAAGCATATGACAGCCAGCACCAGTAACATGAATATCGGTAGCCGCAAACCTGGTGAATTGGCGACTAAAGCGAGCAACAGTAGCCCTGCGAATCCCACTACCAGAACGACAACCCACCCCATCACGGCTCACCATGATCAACATCGTTAGTACTTTATATTACGCGTGCGTTTGGACGAAGGAAACATGTAACTCGGCGATCCGAGTCCGGCGCGCGCGGGCCTCTGGCAGCGTGGCGCCGTTGGCGCGCGAAAGGAGCTTTACGACGGCTGCAAATTTCGTTTGGCGCACCGGCGGTGCCGCAGGGACAGTGGCTATCTCGGATCGTTTGCTCATTTTGAAAGCTCCAGCGGTGGCTTGCACGATTGCCGCTTCCACTGGGCAAGGCCCCGCCAATCACGAAGGTCGGGGCTTTTGAGCGATCACGTCGATCGCGGCACAAGCAACACTAACACTCCGATTGAGCTCAAAGTCGAGCGCCAAGTCCGTTATGGCGACAGAAATCCGATCGTCGGAAGCCCGTTGGCCAATCGGGCGGCGCTAGGGCGAAGCGCTCGCCACTGGGTTCAATCCTGCCGGTTTTAGCGACGCCGCGCCGATCCGGCGCGGGCAGCCTGGCAGGTAGTGCACAGTCCCAGTCTGACACTCCCAAGTACCGTCCGCCCAGATTCCGCGTTGTTGACGTGCTTCCAGGAGAAGGCACCGCCTGATACGTTCAGCGCGGAAAGCCACACTTGAGGGCGCTCAATATGATTTTTCAGCAGGTCGACGCCTTTGTGGCGCAGCAGATCTCTGCCTTTTTCACAATCGGGAATGCGACCCAATCTCTACCGGGGATGTTTGTGGCATTCTGCATTGCTGTCGCGTTCTCGCTCGGTCGAGTTCGGCGGCAACGCGACATATCGTGGCGAGTTCTGCGGCGCGCGCTATTGCCGGGCCGGATCATCAAGAGTCCGTCAGGCCGCGTCGACATCGGTTTCACCTTTTGTGGCATTTTTGTTTTCGGATTTCTTTTAGGGGGTGCAATCCTCGGCGCAGCTAGCGTCGGTTTGGCCGTGCAGCACGCCCTAGTTCGAATCTTTGGCAAACCGGAACCGTCCACATTGCCGCCAGCGGCTATCGTGACGCTGACGACCCTGGCTGGTTATCTGGCCTACGAACTAGGCTACTGGCTCCATCACTACCTCTGCCACCGGATCAAGTTTCTCTGGGAGTTCCATGCTGTCCATCATTCGGCAGAGTCGCTCTCGCCTTTGACGAACTTTCGGGTTCACCCCGTCGATACCCTTCTGTTTGGAAACGTCCTTGCAGTGGTGAGCGGTGCCGTTCTGGGCATGCTAACGTATCTGTTCCCGGTTCATGCCCATGAATACCTTGTCAGCGGTACCAATGTGTTAGTGCTCACAGCGCTGCTGCTACTCACGAATCTGCAACATACTCACTTGTGGATTAGCTTTCCCGGATTTTGGGGTAAGATATTTCTGAGCCCGGCTCATCATCAGATACATCATTCACGCGATTGTGCGCATTTCGATCGGAACCTTGGAAGCACGCTAGCAATCTGGGATTCTCTCTTTGGCACGCTGTACTTGCCAAAGCCCGGCCGTGAACGGCTCGAGTTCGGGGTCGAGGGATTCGATAGTCCTCACAGCTTCCACGGGGCTATTAGCCTGCCCTTCATCAAATCGATCAGAGCGCTTTGGAATAAGCTGAGCGCACCGGCTCATTGGCCAGTGTTCCGCCTCGTGAACACAACCTTGGTGCGATCGGAGTAGTCTTCTCGCCAGTGGGGGTTCACTTCCAAAGCGCGGACTAGCGCCGGACTGCGCAGGCGCATCAGAACATAGGCTGACGGCTTATAAGCGGCATTCGTTTCCGCCAGGGTCGCGGGGTCGGTACCGGTTCGCTGGAATCTGTTCAGTTCGGCTTCGTCGTAGAGATAGAAGCGCCCATCCTGGGCAACCTTGAAGCCCCGTTGGATCAGTTCACCGCCGTAAATAGGGTCGGCATAGATGACGCTGCCCGGCGCCAATTGCGGCAACGCGGGTAGCATCTCGACTAGCCTCGGCGGTGCCACCATGAGCACGATCGCCAACGGAGCGGCGCAAATGAAACCAAGCCTGGGATGCCTGAACGTAGACGATTGACCAACTGGTAGTCTCGCGAGCACCGGGATGATTGCGATCGCATAAAATAGAATGAAGCGCGCCGCTAAGAGAGTGAACACAAACGTGACCAAAGCAGGCACGACCTCGACAAGTGGCGGTCGATATTTAACGGCAATGATAGCAACCACCGAGACGGACAGCAAGGTTGCCAAGAGGAACGGGCGGTTGATCGGATGCCACAGCGGAAGCCATTCGGTTGCGCCGGCAAGGAGGCTGGCCTTAGTGTTGTAGGCTGCAACTTCGACGATAGAATATCCGGCCGGCGTTGCGAAGGTTGAAGCGATGGCGATGAGGCACAGCGCTGCCGACGGCCACGGATCGCGACCGGTTGCTCGATACAGCACGGCGACAGTTCCAGTCACAGCAGCGGCAAGCGTTATTGATGGATGTAAATTCTGCCATAGCACAAAAAGCGGGGCGCCGAGGAGAACGGACCGCCGCCCCGTTCTTACCTCCTGTAAAAGGAGCAGCATTACGCTGAATGCCAAGGCTGCAAAATTCTGGGGTCGAATATTGGCTGTCGGGAGCGCGACGGCAAAGCCGATGGCTAGCGCCATGGTGACCGCCATGGGACGCTCGCCTCGTTTCCATGCCGGCAGCGCGGCGACCAGCAGGGCGGACAGCCAAACCACAATGTCGAGCGCACGCAGTGCGAGCCATCCGCCAGCCTGGTTGACGATGTGATAGAACAATTCTGCAAGCCAAGCACTGGGAACAATCGGCTCACCAAGGTGGCTGACCGCGAACTGTTCCTGAAGATAGGGTGTACCGCTCTCCGCCATCAATTGGCCGAGCTTCAGCTGAAAGCCTAGATCAGAAAGGGTGTCGGGTCGCAAGGTTAAGGCAACGGCCATCATCACTGGAAGGCCGCAGAGAATGATCTCGCTGACGAGTGCGGGACCGCGACTAGCTGGCGCCACCTGCGCGGTTCTGCTTGTTTCCATGGGCACTATTGAAAAGCCGGGCTCGGCAAATTGCAACCCTGTTCACGTGTGACTTTCTGCCAAGCAGGATGGCATGATGGCCGATTTCTTCTTCCTGCTCCCAGGCTACGTGATGGCGCGCACGTTTGAGGAGCGCATGAAGGACGATCTAACTGCGGTTGGCTTCGTCATTGTCCGGTTTCGCGGACTCTGGCCACCGGCGGCGGCCGGGTACCTCATCGGCGCGGCTACCCTGCTCGGGACCTTAGGCACCAGCTTTATTGCCGCAATCATGATCCCGGCCATACTGCTGGTGCCAATCCCGACACGATTAGGCACGTTTCCATTGAATGCGCCGGCATGGTCCATCAATTTCGAGATTCTCGCCAATGCCGGCCATGCGCTGTTTCTATATAAGGTGCCAACGCGGTGCTGGCGGTTGTTTCCGCGGTCTGCTTCATCACCTGGTCGTTTCGGGCACCGGCTTTCAGAACTTTCCCGTTCGGCTATTTGCGCGTCTTCGCTGCGTACCCGCTCGGGATAGCTGTCTGGCGCGTCTTCGGCGATTTTGGACGATGGCCTCTTTGGCCTGGCATCGCGTCGCTCATCATACTGCCGGCGGCTTTATATGCGTTCAGAAATTTGCGCCGCGGGCGATTGGGGAACAGTCCGGGCGCAGCTCGCTGGTGCGGGGCGATAATCGAGCGGCATTGCGCAAGGCATCCGTGAGCTGCGCGCGTTCTATGAGCAGGATGAGTGCTGCCTCTGGGTGACCTTTGCCGACGGACCCTTGCGGTGGGCCTTTGCGGAGGCTCAGGTGGTGGCAGAGAGCCATCCAGGAAACGAGGATCCTCGCCGCTTTCGCTGCTCCACCGGTGGCTGGCGCCGCACCATCCTAAACGGCGAGCCGCTTTCGGTTCGAACCCTCAGCTCTTCGCTACCCGGCTCGCCGGATACCGCATGACGATCCTATGCGACCAGCCAGACAGCCACGCCGGGGATGATCGTGCCACCCTTGTTGACGAGGACCGGGCGGAGCATGCCGAACTTCTCGGTCGAAACCTTTGAGGCCGGTCAGATGGCGTTTGCTGTAGCGGCGCACCTTGCGCCCAGGGTCGCGCAGCTGAGAGGTCGGGACATAAACGACGCTGAGCGGAGCGCGGTTCAGATCGGCGGGGCTGACGGCATCGTCGGTGATAAAGCGCAGGTGGCGGTTGCGAGCAGCGGCGGCGCGCTTGCGCGAGCGGACTGGGCATTGTTGGAAAGCATGATGTTCCACCAGAGTAGCCCTAACACGGCGGGCGGACAGACGAACGACGACTCAATGTTGAGGATGGTAGTGCCGGTTTCGTGCTGCCCGCATTCCGGTCGGAACGTCTTATCGGCTGCTCAAAGCATCGGGTCTTGGGACGAAGCGGAGGAAGATTGATCGACTGGCAACTTTGCACGCAAGTAGCATTTTAATCTAAGTCGTTCATATTGCTTGATGTATGAGTTCAACCCTGGTGCTGTATCCGTGTGTGCGCAGCTTCCCACAAATCCAAATACAATTTCCCGTGGAACAAGCCAGCGCGACAAGAAATGTGTTCGCGATCAGCGGGTGGGGGCTATGGGACTACAGGTCAGGCACGCCGCAGATCCGAAATTCCCTTGAAAATTCCCGTCGAACGGGGATCAGTTCCTCCCGCGGGAGCACAAGCCAGTCGTAGGCTTTCTCACTGTCAGGAGCCGCCAGCAAAACGCAGTTGGGCCAAGTTCAGCCGCTTCGCCACGACCAGCGGGACGATCACCGACAGGGCGATGCCGGCGAGCGAGCAGAAGGCCAGCCATATCGCCATCAGAGTCCCGCCGGCCTGATACATCGCGTAGAGCACGGGGCCCGCCAGCAGCAGTCCGCGTATCTCGTTGGTGACGAAAAGGACCAGGACGGATCTCACGATCAGCTTGCCGAAAATGGAAAGGAAAGCGTGCATGCGTTTCCTATGCCGAAAAAACGTAAGCAAAACGTTGCCGTCCGCTGTAGTTCAATTGGCGATGGAAACGTCCGAACCGCGATCTCGGTCCCGGGCATGGGTTCGATCGGCCCCGATTTTTGGGCTAACGACCGCGCTGAGTCCCGCGCCGGAGCGCGGCAGCGTTCTCATCGGGAGATTTTTTCGGGTGAAATCTGCCCCGCCCCTATCGGCCGTTCAGATGAGTGGTCGGATTGATCGGCTGCCCGTTCAGGCGGATCTCATAATGGAGATGCGGTCCCGTCGCGAGGCCACTCGACCCGACATAGCCGATGACGCTGCCCTTGCGGACCTGTTGTCCGGGCTCGACATTCAGCCGTGACATATGGCCATAGCGGGTCTGCAAGCCGCCGCCGTGATCCAGGGTCACGAGCAGCCCGTAACCGCCCTGCCAACCCGCCGTGCTGACCATGCCATCCGAAGTCGCGACGATGGGCGAGCCATAGGAAGCGGCCAAGTCCAATCCTGCGTGCGAGCGCCAGACGCCCAAGATAGGATGCTGGCGCATGCCGAACCCGCTGGTGATGCCATAGGCGGCGACGGGCATCGATGCCGGCATCGTGCCGGGCAGACCCGTGAACGAACCGCCGATTGGCGTAGCCGGCGCCGTAACGACAGGGCGCAAGGCTAACGAGAACACGCTCCCGGCCGGAAGTCGGCGCGACGAGATCGCGACCATGCGGGCCGATCCCAGCCCTTTCGACTGGGAGAAATAGACCGGCTGACCGACGAGGTCGGCGGCGCGACTGACGGTTATCCGAGCAGGTTCAGGACTTCCCGCGCTTTCACCGACCGATTCCTCGCCGCCGCCAGTCACGCCAAGTCCAGGCGAAGCGGGGAAAACTCGATCGACGATGCCATCGGCGCGCGCAGCGACCGGCTCGCTTTCGAGCAGGCTCGTGCAAAGTAGCCCGATCAACAAGAAGATCCGTCCCACAGCCGCTGCGCTTTCCACCCAGTGATTCTTACCCGATAACCACCTTAACACTTAACACGTCACGCCGGGAACGAAGAAGTTTATACCGCTCATCGTCTCATTCTGGGCTGCGAGCGCCAGCGATTACATGGTGCCATGGTCTCAAAGCGAGATTGTTAGCCCGGCAATTCCCAATCGCCGCAAACGGCTATTGGGAAAACACAATCGAGCGAATTCCAGAAAACTGAGCTAGGAACGGCCGGCCGATGAACGATCGGCTAAGTCGAAAGTTAAGACCCCTGACCTGTCCCGCTATTGCGGGACATTTTTTTTGCGGGCATTCATTAGCAGCCTGCGTTGTGCGCCGACATCCTCGGCCTTTCCATGCAGCGCCAGCCGTTTCTTCCAGCAAAAAGAGTTCGTTCCAGCAGCGGAAAACGACAGCCGCTGCCAGCGTGCGGGAATGCCTAATCTGCCGCGACCTTGGCGAGTTGGTCACGAGGCCTGAGCCTCAGCAGGCCAATCGAATCCGCGACATTCCGACGGCTTCAAGTCTCGCTAGCGTCGATGACTCGCGCGATTGCGCCTTCCTGATGATTAACTTTTGTCCGCAAAACTTAACACAGAAAATTATCACATGTTTAACTTTGCGCCTGCAAAATTAATAGCAGCAGCGGAGTCACTAGGATGCGCATAATCAAATGCCGACACCTAAAAGCGCTCGCTTCGGACAAGCGCGGCAACATGGCGATGATCGTCGCGATGGGTATGCCCGCACTGATCGGCAGCGCCGGCCTCGCCGTGGACGTATCGCAATGGTTTCTCTGGAAACGCGAACTGCAGCACTCTGTCGATCAAGCCGCACTCGGCGGCGCTTGGGCTTTGGCCAATCCCTCGTCGAGCGCCAATTACAAAGCGCGAGCGCTGCAGGAATTCAACGCTAACCTGGCAATTACCCAGGGCTTTACCAGCGCGCCCTCAATTGCCCTGGCCAGTTATACGGGCGGCACCGACAACAGCGTGGTCGTGACTGCCAGTGCCACCAAAAGATTGCCTTTCAGCGGCTTTCTGATGGGTGGGCCGGCGACGGTGACCGTACGCTCACAGGCGAGCTTTGCCGCGGGCAAGAAGTATAACGCCTGCCTCATCGCCACATCCAAGACCGGGACCGGCATCGATATTGGCGGCAACGCCGATGTGAAAGCCCAGTGCGGCCTGGCGGCTCTGTCTTGCGATGCCGGCGCGCTCCAGATCGACGGCTCTGCAACGGTCAGAACGGATTCGATTGCGACCTGCGGCACTGCAAGCGTCCCCGATGCGAACAAAAGCGTAGTGACGGAGCACGTCCAGGGGCTCGAGGACGTCTATGACGACCTGCCGACGCCCGATTCCGATAAGGGCTCAAAGACCTACTCTTGCGACACCACGGGCACGGGCAGCAACAAGACCAAGCTCGCGACACCGACACCCGGTACATACACGAGCTTAGTCGTAAAATGCACGACCGTGCTGGCGTCGGGCATCTATGTCATCGATGGCGGAACGCTCGATCTCTCGGCCAACTACAACGTGACCGGAACCAATGTGATGTTCGTGCTGAAGCATGGCGCCCAGCTTAAGTTCGGCGGGGAAGGCAACGGCAACAAGATCACGTTGACGCCCATGGAGGCCTCGGACTTCTACGGCACACCCTATGCAGCCCAGGCGGATCGTTACGCCGGCATCCTCGTGTTCGAGGACAAGAACAACAACCCTTCAAACCCCGGACACCAGCTCACCGGCAATTCAAACTCGCTGATCGAAGGCCTCATCTACCTGCCGTCGGGAGAAATGAGCGTCCTCGGCACTGCCGATGTCGCGGCACAGTGCCTGCAGATCTCGGCGTACAAGATCCACGTCAAGGGCAACGCCTCACTCGAGACGCTGTGCCCGTCGACCGATTCCACGTCCGTTGGCGTCAGTGGCGCCGTAGTGAAGCTGGTGGCCTAGTCATGAGACAGCCTATCCTTTCCACCTTCCGGCGTTTCGCGCGAAGCGAACGGGGGTCCATGGCGATCGAAACGGCACTGGTGGCCCCAATGGTCATTCTCCTGGCGCTCAGCAGCGCGGATTTCAGCAAGATCATCTCGCGGCAGCAGGAACTGCAGTCGGCCATGGGTCAGGTCGAAGGCATCGCGCTGGCTTCCAACTCGGGCGCCACGACAGACACGGCCACGCTCAAGACGCTGCTGATGCAATCGCTTTCCCTGCCGAGCAGCAACGTGGTCGTGGAGAAGCTCTATCGCTGCGGGACCAACGCGACGCTGGTCGCGGACTCGACCAGCTGCAGTTCGAGCGATGTCGTTTCGAGCTATATCAAGGTCACTCTGCTCGACAGCTACAATCCGATCTGGCAGCGGGTCTCGAAGATCGGAACGTGGAATTTCAGCGTCCAGCGCACGGTGCAACTGTCATGACGGCCCGGCAACGCATGCGGCGGCTCTTCGCCGACAGCACAGCGGGATCGGCGATCGAATTCGGTCTGCTGGCCCCGGCGATGATCACGATGCTGATGGGCGTGATGTGGGTCGGCATTCAGATGAAGGCCTACAACGAACTGCGCTCGGTCACCGCCGACGTGAGCCGCTACACCGTGATCGAATACCAGAAATCCAACAAGCTGACGGCGGCCCAGATCTCAGACGTTGCCGCCGCAACTGCAGTGCGGCCGCCCTACGCGCTGATCGGCGACAACCTGGACGTGAACGTGACGGAGCCGACCAGCCCGGTTACCAACACCAGGAAGCTGGTGATCCAGCTGTCCTACACTGCGCCGAGCCTGCTGCAATTTGCCGGCGTCGGCTCTCCGACGCTGAGCTTCAGCCAGACGATATACGTACCCGCTTGAGGGCGTCGAAAGAGGACGGCGGGTGCCGCGCCCAGGCGTTCGCCCGTGCGACCGCCTTTACGGTGCCAATTGCCGGAATCACGGCGTCGGCAGGTTGTAGAGCTCCTTGACGTTGTCGTGCAGAATCCAGACGCGCTGCTCTTCGGGCACCGGCTTGAGGTGCTCGGCGAGGAGGTTGCGGCTCCACGGCCAGGTCGCGTCCGAGTGCGGATAGTCGTTGGCCCAGAGCAGGCGCTTGGGATTGAGCAGCCCGGTCAGCGCGAAGGCGATCGGATCGTCCTGGAAGGTCACGTAGACGTTCTCGTTGAAGTACTCGCTGGGCAGGCGCGGCAGCGCCATCAGGCCGTGGCGCGAACCGTGGCGCTTGAAGCCGTGGTCCATGCGGTAGAGGTAGTCCGGGATCCAGCCCGCACCCGCCTCGACGCAGACCAGCTTCAACCGCGGGAACCGCTCGAACACGCCGCCGAGCACGAACGAGCTCAGCACGTCCTGATTGGCGCGGACCATGGCCAGGCCGAAGTCGACGCTGGAGACCTGGCCCATCAGCAGGCGCGGCGCGTCATTGCGGTTCCGTCCGCTCGCCAAGGTGTGGAAGCTGATCGGCAGTTCCAGGTCCTGCGCGGCTTCCCAGAGCGGGTCGAACACCGGCGCGTGCCAGTCCTCCTCGATCGGCGGGGCGCCGGGCAGCAGCACGCCGACGAGGCCCATCTCCTTGATCCGGCGCAGGTCTGCGATGCCTTCCTCGACCGTGCGCAGCGCCGTCTGGCCGACACCGAACAGCCGCGTCGGGGCTTCGGAGACGAATTCCTGGAGCCAGCGGTTGTAGGCGTTGAAGCAGGCATTCTGGTAGTCGGCGTCCGGGTGGTTGCACAGCACCATGCCCATCGTGGGATAGACCACTTCGGCGACGATGCCGTCGCGGTCCTGCGCTTCGAGCCGCGGCGCGACGCGCCAGCCGCCGGCGGGAATGTCGTCGAAAGTCAGCGATGCCATCGGCACCGGCGCCACTTCGCCGTCGCGCTCGGCGAAGCGGCCCTCGGGGAACGGCGGCGGCAGGTCATCGAGGAAGAAGGCGGTGTCGCCGTTTTGGTCCTTTGCCGCGCGCTGGCGCTTGCCGCAGGCTGAGACGCTGCCGACGGCGATGCGCGCGGGCATGCCGTCGATCACATAGACCGCACCCTTGGCCGGATCGGGCGCGATCTTGGGCGCGCGGTCGCGCCAGGCCGGGTCGATGTGCTTGGCATAGGCCTCGGGCGGCTCGATCGTGTGCGAGTCCGCCGAAATCGCCTTGGGGATCTCGATCGAGCCGTTCGACGGCTCCCGGGTGAGGACGCTCGTGCTCATGACTTCTTCTCCGACTGCATGTTCTGACTAGGCTATCGTGGGCTGGCGCATCACGTCCATCGCGACGGTGCGGGTGTCGCGCCCGGAGCGCAGCACCGTGCCCGGCAGCTTGCCGGTATGGGCACCGTCGCGGACGATCTCCACGCCGTTGACCAGAACGTGGGCAATGCCGAAGGCATCGGCATAGATGCGGTAGGACTCGGCATCGCCTGGAAGATCGTATTTCAGGTAGGTCGCGCCGCGGCCGACCGTCGTCTGGTCGAACACGACGATGTCGGCATGATTGCCCGACGCGATGGTGCCGCGATCGACGAGGCCGAAATAGGCGGCCGGACGCTGCGTCATCTTGTGGATCGCCGCCTCGAGGCTGATCACGCCGTACTTGCGCACGCCCTTTTCGAGCACGGTGGTAGAGAAGGCGAAAGTATCGATCACGTCGAGGTGCGCGCCGGCATCCGAGGCACCGATGAGCACGCGGTCGTCGTCCCACAGCCGGCCGCGCAGGGCATAGCCCGCGGCATCTTCGCCGCCGAGCTCGGGCGCAAAGATCGTATCGAGCCCGTCAGCCACCACGATGTCGAGCAGGGCATCGAGCGGGGCCACGCCGCGCTCAGCCGCGATGTCGCGCACCAGTCGGTCTTTGTAACCGGCATTGGCCCCCGCGCGGGTGGCGATGATCTTGAAGTCGCCGAACTGGACCTTGAATTCCAGCGCCATGCCCTGGCCCTTCACCTTGGCCGCGTCCTCGATCATCTGCGCGCGAACCGCGGGATCGGCGAGGCGGGCGGTGCGCTCGGCAGCCGGCCAGGTGAACATCTCGGCCCAGACGCCCGGCAGGCCGCTGAAGGCTGAGGGCGAGCGGAAGCTCATATGGGCATAGGGCGTGCTCGGAACGGCCAGCGCGATTACCTCGCCGCCGCGGGCACGGGCGACGTCGCTGGCGGCAAGCTGGTGCATCGCCCGGCTCTCGGTGTCCGGTCGGCCGGTGATGACGACGAGGTTCCAGTTCACCGGCCGCTGACCGGCCACCGAGAAGTCGGCCATGAGTTCGGCCATGCCAGGGCCGAACTCGATGTCGGGCAGCAGTTCCAGCCCGGTTCCCTCGTGCCTAGCCACGACGCGGGCTAATTCGATCATCTCGGACGGCTCGGCCCAGCGCGAGGGCACGGGCCGGTTGTCGCCGTCGACGTGTCCCGGCGAGACCGTGGTCGAGAAGCCCAGCGCGCCTTCGGCCAGCGACTGGTCGAGCAGCACTTTCATCGCCTCGACATCGGCCGGCTGCGCCGTTTCGCCCACGGCGCGCTCGCCCATGACAATGCGCCGGATCGCCGAATGGCCGACGTAGAACCCGGCGTTGAGGCCGATCCGCCCATCGAGCCGCGCGAGAAATTCGCCGAACGAGGCCCAGTCCCAGGGCACCGCGGCTTCGAGCGTTTCGAGCGGCATACCTTCGACCCGCGCGAGCATCGGCTTGATGTAGCTGGCCGATTCCGCGGTCAGCGGCGCGATCGAGAAACCGCAGAACCCGCCCATCACCGTGGTCACGCCGTGGAAGCACGAGGGGCTCAGCGTCGGGTCCCAGAAGGCCTGGGCGTCGTAGTGCGTGTGCACGTCGATGAAGCCCGGCGCGACGATCTTGCCCGCAGCGTCGATCGTCTCGAGCGCGGGCTCTTCGACCGAGCCGACGGCGACGATGCGGCCATCCTTGATGCCCAGGTCGCCGCGGAATCCCGGCCGGCCCGTGCCATCGACGATCGTTCCGCCGACAATCCTGAGATCCAGCATTTCTTTTCCTCTCGCACAGCCGAACAAGGGACTCGGGCCCTGCCGGTCAAGCGTTTGGTCCAACTCGCGGTAGAATGTCACCAATAGCATGCCGTGGCGCCATGACTGTGATGGCCGAGGCTAGTGACTGAAATGGTGGCGTAACCGGAGTGTCATTGCCAGCGGGTCGATTTGTGAGCGAAGGACCGGACATGGGACATGCCAGCTTCCACCATATCGAGATCGCCACGGAGGATCTCTCCCGGTCCTGCGACTTCTACGCGACAGTCCTTGGCTTCGTCGTCGGAGATCCGCCCAAGCCGCTGCCGGCCGAAACCATGCAGTGGCTGTTCGATGCGGCGGGTCGCCCGGTCATCCATCTGGTGCAGGAACAGGGCCCGCTGGCAGACGGAACCGTGCGGCACCTCGCGCTGCAGTGCACGGACAAGGTGCAGGTCACGGCTCAGCTGGAAGTGCTCGGCACGCCCTACGAGATCGTCGATACGCGCGGCGCCCCGTTCGACCTGATCTTCGCGCGCGACCCTTCGGGCATCATGCTCGAACTCAGGTTCCATCACGGCGAAGCCTGAACGACGCCTATTGCGGCGCGACGACCAGTCCCGGCTTCCGCCCCGTCAGTTCGCCTTCCAGCACGATCGGCACGCCGTTGACGATCGTGGCGTGGACCCCGCGGCCATAGGCCTTGTAGCGGCCGACGCCGCCCGGCAGGTCGCGAACGAATTCCTTGCGCACCGGGCCGATCTGATCGGGATCGAAGATCATCATGTCGGCCCACTTGCCGACCTGGAGCGTCCCGCGTTCGTGGAAGCCGAGCAGCGCGGCGGGCACCTGCGTGATCTGCCTCACCCCCTCTTCGAGCGACCAGAGCTGGCGCTCGCGCACCCATTTGCCAAGGAAGTAGCTGCTGAAGTCCGACTGATCGTCCTTGGCGAGGTGCGCGCCGCCGTCCGAGGTGCCGATGAGGATGCGCGGATCGGTCTGCGAGCGCGCGACCGCCTCGCTCCAGTCGGACGTGTCCATGCGCCAGCGCAGCTTGGTGGCGAAATCGTCCTTCAGCGCGAGGTCGAGCGCGTGGTCACCCGGCGCGACGCCCTCGCCGACGGCTAGCTCGGCGATACTGCGACCTTGGTGGGTCTCGACCGGCAGGTTCGGAGAATCGTCGACAAAGACATTGTCCCACTGCGGTGCCGGAATGGTCGTGCCCTTGGCGGGATCGCGGTTCTGGTTCTCGACCGCGAAGCGCATCTCCTCGCGCGCCCGCGGGTTCTTGAGCAGGGCACGGCGCTCGTCGATCGGCAGGCGCGTCATCGCGTGCCAGCTGAACACCGCCTGCCAGTGGTGGTTGGTCTCGTCGAAGGCCACGGCACGGTCGAAAGGCCGCGCGATCAGCAGCGAATAGAACGGCGCGCCTTCGGCCTGGGCGCGATCGAGCGCCCTGACCGCATCCTCCCAGCCGGCGCCCGGCACGTCGATCTTGCTGCGCGCACCCAGCCCCTGGATGATCACCGGCAGCCCCGAGCGGCGGCCGATCTCGATGATATAGTCGTAATCGTCTTCCTTGAGCCCGATCGAGGTGCCCGCGGGCAGGAAGCAGATCGATCCCGCACCGTGCCGGCCGGCCTCCTCGGCCAGCGCCAGCACTTCCTCGCGCGCCGCGAAGCGCGACGGTACCGGGCGGCCGTGGATGTCGGCCTGCGTCGGCGACAGCGAGGTGGAGAATCCGGCGGCACCGGCTTCCATCGCTTGGCGGACGATCGCGCGCATGGCCTCGATCTCCCCGGCCGTCGCCTCCCGCTCGATCGCCGCATTGCCCATCACCCAGCGGCGCACGTTCGAATGGCCGACATAGCAGGCGAAATTGACGCCGAGACTGCCCTCCAGCGAGCCGAGGAATTCCGCGAAGGTCTCGAAATTGTCCCAGGCAACGCCCGAGAGCGCAACCGGGTCCATGTCCTCGACCTTGGCGAAGATGTCTTGGATCGCCTGTCGGTCCGCCTTGCGCGTCGGCGCGACCGAGAACCCGCAGTTGCCGGCGAGCACCGTCGTCACACCGTGGAAGCAGGACATCGTCGCATAGGGATCGAAGGTGATCTGGGGATCGTAATGGGTGTGGGCGTCGACGATGCCCGGCGCCACAACGCGGCCCTTGGCGTCGATCTCCTCGCTTGCGGGCACGCCGTCCAGCCGGCCGATCCGCGCGATGCGCCCGTCCTTGACGCCGACGTCGACCCGCCGTCGCGCGAGGCCCGTGCCGTCGATGACATAACCGTTCCGCACGATGAGATCGTATTCCACGGGCGTCCTCTCCTTGCGCCGACGGTTCCGTCGATCTGCACGCAAGATTGGGTCACGCGCCGCCCCGAAGCAACAGCTTGCTCGTGCGCGCGCGGTATTCGTAATTACGGAATTCGCGCGCCGTGCCGATTGGGCTTTGCATCGCTGCACCGATCCCCGAATATCGCCCTCAAGATCCAAGAAAACGATGGGATGGGATATGGTCGCGGCATCGATCGGAGGACTCGTCGACGCGGACGCGCACGTCAATCCCGCACCGACGTTCTGGGACGAATACCTGCCGGCCAGGTTCGCCGGGCGAGGCCCCAAGTGGGAACCCGGCGGTCCCGACGACAAGCATGACTGGATGGTCTTCGAAGGCGTGCGCAAGCCGCTGAACCTGCAGTCGGCGACCTCGGGCCAGGGCAGGCAGTTCCGCCCCACCGGCAAGCAGGAACTGCTGCGCGCGGGCAATTGGGAGCCGGCGGCGCGGCTGGCCGACATGGACCAGGATGGCGTCGAGACGGCAGTGCTCTACGGTGGCGGCCCGCTCGGCACCGCAGACAACGAACTCTATCTCGCCAGCTTCGACGCCTACAACCGCTGGCTCGCGGACTTCTGCGCCTATGCCCCGGGGCGGCTAGCCGGCGCCGCCTATCTGCCGATGCAGGACATCGCCGCCTCGACGGCGATGGTGCACGACGCCGCCAAGCGCGGCCTGCGCGCGGTCAACATCCCGGCCTTCCCGCAATCGGGCGCGATCACCACGGGCGGCTTCGGCGCGCAGGTGCTGGCGCTGACCGGCGATCCCGACGGGCCGCTGCAATACGACGATCCGGCCTTCGATCCGTTCTGGAAGGCCTGCGTCGACAACGACATGGCGGTGACGATCCACCTCGGCGCCCGGATCGCGCGGCCGGGCCAGTTCAAGTTCCTGCCCAACATGGTGATGAGCAAGCTCTGCATGGCCGAGCCGATCGCCATCCTCATCTTCGGCGGCGTGTTCGACCGGTTTCCCGATCTGCGCTTCGGCGCGATCGAGAGCGGCGCGGGCTGGGTCGCCTTCGTCGCCGAATATATGGACGGCATCTACGACAGCCAGCGCCACTGGCTGAAGCTGGAGCTGGCCCTGCGCCCGAGCGAATACTTCGACCGCAACGTCTATGCCTCGTTCATTCGCGACCGCGAGGGCATCCGTAACCGCAGCCTGCCCGGCGGGAAGAACATCATGTGGTCGACCGACTATCCGCATTCCGAAACGACCTGGCCGGATTCGCTGAAGGTCGCCGACTGGCAGTTCGAGGGGCTCGCCGAGGACGAGATACGTCCGATCGTGCGCGACAATGCACGCCGCTTCTACGGGCTGGACTGAGGGGAAACGCGATGAGCCTCGATGCCGAAAACGCCGCTCTCCTCGCCGAGGAGACGCGCGAAGCCAAGGCGCCCGGCTACACGATCACGCGCGGCCGCGATGCCAAGCCGCACATGCCGCGGCGCCAGCGCGATGCCAGTGCGCCGGACTTCGAACTCCATCCGGCGATCCTGCGCGGCCTGTCGCAGTTCCGCGAAACCGCGGACTGCGGGGGGCGCCACGGCCCTGACGCTGTTCTCGATGCCGACGCTCCACGTGTCCTATGTCTGGTTCCAGAGCGGCTACCCCCTGCCGCTGCACAGCCACGACGCGGATTGCTACTACCTGGTGATCGCCGGTTCGATGAAAGTGGGCAGCGAGGAACTGCTCAAGGGCGACGGCGTGCTGATCCCCGGCGCATCGCCTTATACGGTCAATCCCGGCGCGGGAGGCGTCGAATTCCTCGAGATGCGCACCTCGCCCGACTACGACACGCATTACCGGGCCAAGACCGACACCTATTGGGACCGCGTCGCCGACACCCGCCGTGCGCGCAAGGATATCTGGGCCGAGGAAAAGGCGCCCTACGGCCTGCTGGACCTTTCGTAGAGCGCGATCATTTTGACCAAACCCAGTTTCGTCACCCCGGACTTGATCCGGGGTCCCGCTTGTTGCGAGCAACCGCAAGGTCGAAAAAAGGAGCGGTACCCCGGTCGAGCCCGGGGTGACGAGGTCGGTGTAACTAGCCCGGCGTCTTGCGCAGCGCCCCCATCGCCTGGACATCGAGCTTGCGCGTGGTGACGAGGCCGATAGCGGCGATCGCGGCGAGAACCAGTATGCTGCCGCTGTAGATGCGGTTGTCGTGCTCGCCGGTGGCATAGAACAGCCGCATGCCGCTGATCGTCCAGACGCCGAGCGTCACCCCGACCGACATGGTCAGCTGCTGCAACGTGGTGAACAGACTGGAAGCACGCCCCATCCGGCCCTGCTCGACGTCCATATAGGTCGACGCGCTGATCACCATCATCGCGGTGGACATCGCGATCGATTGGACCGCAAGCGCCAGCGCGAACAGCGGCAGCGGCCAGCCCACGTCGAATGTGGCATTGATGAGCAGCGAGGCGACGAGCAGTACGCTCGCCCAGATCGCGACGTTGCGCGGGTGGACCAGCTGGGTCAGCCGCACCCCGCCCAGGCGGCTCAGCATGGTGCCGATCGTCGGGACGATCAGGATCGTACCGGCCACGGCCGGCTTGAGCCCCAGGCCGAGCTGGAACCACAGCGGCATGATGAAGCTGCTCGCCGCCGCGACGGTGCGCAGGATCGTGCCGGTCTCGAGCGAATGGCGGAACGAGCCGATGCGCAGCAACGACAGGTCCAGCACGGGTACCGGATGCCTTCGCGCATGCCGGATGAACAGCCAGGTCAGCACCGCACCGCCGCCCAGCAGCGCCGGCGCCTCCCAGCCGGCGCGCGGATTGGCCACGCTTTCCAGACCGAACATCACGCAGAAGATCGCCGGTCCGATCAGGGCGATGCCCTTGTAGTCGATCACGCCGTCGCTGTGGTCGTGGATGTCGGGGATCAGCAGGAAGGCCAGTACCATGCCGATCACGGCCACCGGCACGTTGATCAGGAAGATCCAGTGCCAGCTCGCATGCTGGACGATCAGCCCGCCCAGTACGGGACCCATCATCGGCCCGATGATGCCGGGCAGGAACAGCCAGTTCATCGCGCTGATGAGCTCGCTCTTCTCGGAAGAGCGGATCACCAGGAAACGGCTGACCGGCGTCATCACCGCCCCGCCCGCGCCCTGCAGCGCACGCGCCGCGACAAGCGCCGGCAAGGTCGTCGACATGGCGCAGAGGATCGATCCGGCTGCGAAGACCAGCAGCGACACGGCGAAGGCATTGCGCTGCCCGACGCGGTCGGCGATCGCGCTGCCCAGCGGGATCAGCACGGTCATCGCCAGCTGGTACGAGATGATCGCGAGGTTGAGGTCGACCGCATCGACCTTGAGGTCGCGGGCGATGGTCGGAATGGCGGTGTTGAGCGCGGTCGAATCCAGGAACTGCATGAACAGCGCCGTCGATACGGTAAGGGCCACGATCCTGTATCCGGCTGCCACTCTCATCCGCTCCCTGGATTTGCCCTGCCATTCACCATTCCCGTTCGCTCTGGCCAAGGCAAGAACGGGGATGGGCGTTCGACGAATAGTGTTCGTGAAAGTCAGCCGGCGGCGATCCCCGCCCGCTGTTCCGCCAGCGACGGCCCATCGCCATCGGTGATGATGCGCCCGACCGCCAGGTTCTGATCGAGGAATACGTCGAGCACGCTTTCGGTGCATTCCTGCACGCGCCTCAGCCAGGGCTTGTCCGTCTCGGGCAGGGAGAACAGCGGGCTCGGCGTGAAGCCCTGCTCCCGCGCATGTTCGATCGACTTCCCCACGTCGTCGACGCCCATGACCACGGCGAACAGCCCCTCGCCGCGCTTGCCCAGATAGTCCCAGCACATCTTCGCCAGCGGAAGATCGGGATCGCCTGCGGGCGACAAGACCTCGAGCCCTGCGCTCCACCAGGTCAGGCGCAGGCCGTAATCCGGGCCGCCGTCGTCGGCCTCGAAGCTCACGTCGTAGATCTTCGACAGCTTCTCGACATAGGCGTCATGGTTTTCCGGGCGGCACATCCAGGCGACGTGGTCGATGCGATTGGTGATCTGGGTCACGGCTCTCTCCCTGCTGATCCGGTATTGGGCGAAGATCAGTATTCCATCTTGATCCAGCGGCCGGTCCGGTGAGACTCCGCCACGGCGTCGCAGATCTTGATCAAGCGATAGCCGTCCTCGAAATCGGGATAGGTCGGGCCATCGGTTCGGATCGCCTCGGCCAGGCCGATCAGCCCTTCGGCGAAACCGCAGATGACCTGCGGCTTCACCTCGCTCGGCACCAGGGTGCAGTCGCTGCGGAAGCGGTGCGAATAGGGCGAGGGGATCGGCGCGGTCGGCTGGCCGCGCAGGCCGCCGGACAGGTTCAGGTCGCAGTTGAATCCGTCGTTCGGCGGCGTCTCGACGGTCAGCCGGCCCTCGCTGCCGTAGAGGTCGAGATACCAGTTGTTGGCATTGCCGGGCACCCAGCTCCCCTGCACCGTGGCGGTGAAACCGTTGGCGAAGCGCGCGATAGCGATGCCCGTGTCGATCGCATCGGGGCGCATGCCCGAACCGTCGGGCAGATGCCATTCCTTGCGGTAGGTCTCAGCCACGCCGCAGACCTCGACGACTTCGCTGTCGAAGGCTTGGCGCAGGATCGCGATGGCGCTGCCGGCGAGGTTGTGCAACCCGCTCGCGCCCTCGCTGGCGTCGCCTTGCCAGAGGTAGTCCATGTGATCCTCGGGCGTCCCATACATTGCGAACTGGAGCTGAGCATGGCCGAAATAGGGCTGTCCCAGGAAGCCTGCGCGGACCTTCTCGGTCAAGACGCGGAAGGCCGGCATCATCTGCCATTCATAGCCGATCAGGTGCTTGACGCCGCTCTGGACCGCGGCGTCACGCAGGACCCTGGCCTCCTCGGTGCTGCGCGCATGGGGCACCTCGCCGACGACGTGCTTGCCGTGACGCATCGCCTCGACCAGCATCTCGGTGCGGACCCGCGGCCGGACGCAGGCGTCGATCAGGTCGATGTCGGGATGGCGGACGACTTCGCGCCAGTCCCAGAACGCCAGCGGAATGCCGTGCTCGCGCGCCAGTCGTTCGGCGGACTCCTGGTGCGCCGTGCAGATCGCAACGACCTCGTAGTCGGGTAGGGACCGGAATGCCGGCAGGTGCGAGACGACGCCCCACTGCCCGCCGATGATGGCAACACGAATCCTGTCGGACATCGCTCAACTCTCCCGCGATTTCTCTTTGCCGGGAGCGTCGCACACAGTTTGCCCCGGTCCAACCCGCTGTTCGGCGCCGCGCCCGGCGAGACCAGTTCAAACGCGCTCAAGGTCAATCGACAATGCATTGAATGCCTTGCATTACACGCCAGGAGGCTGCTTTCTCAATCCAAAGGCGACGGGAAGAGACGATGACCGCAGAAGCAGGCGAAATGGATCGGACCGAGCCGAGAGCGAACCTGCGCGATCCGCTGGCCGAGCGCCTGATAGGCCCGGGAAAGACCTTCGAGACCGAGCAGGTCACGATCGCCGGCATCCGTCAGCAGGTGTTCAGGCACGCGCCGCGCAATCTCGCCGCGATCTACCGCAAGGCGGCGGATCTGGGCGCACGGCCGATGGTCGTTGCCGGCGATGTCAGGCTTTCCTACGAGGAGACCTTCGCGCGTGCCGCGGGGCTGTCGCAGGCCTTGCGCGGGCGGTTTCAGGTCGGGCCGGGCACGCGGGTGGCGATCGCCACGGCCAATCGTCCCGAGTGGGTCATCGCCCTGATCGCGGTGACCGCCGCGGGCGGTATCGCCGCCCTGGTCAACAGCCGCGGCTCAGCCGAGGAAATGCTCCACGCCATGGCGACAGCCGGTTGCGAACTGGCGATCCTCGACGGTGAGCGTGCCGCGCTGGTGCCCGATCCGCCCATGTCGCGGATCGTGATCGAAGGGGAGCGCGCCTCGCTCCGCCCTGGGCAGGACGCCGACTTCGCTGAACTGTCCCACGCGCAGCCCGGAATCGACCTCGATCCGCTCGACTGCGATCCCAGCCACGGCGCGGTGATCCTGTTCACCTCGGGCACCACCGGGCGCCCCAAGGGCGCGCTGCTCAGCCAGGGCGCACTGGCCCACGCCGCGGCGCTCAGCGAAGTCATGGGTACGATGCAAGACCTGCTCTACGAGGAGGAACTGGGCATCGCCGTACCTCCCGATCGCGCCTCGATGGCGGGGCCGGCGGTGATCCTCACGCCTATGTTCCACCTCACCGGCATGCTGCCCGTGGTCCGCGGCATGAGCCTGGGCGCGACGATCCACATCATGGCCAAGTGGAACGTCGACATCGCCTTCGACATGATCGAGCAGTCGGGCCTGTCGCGCGTCGCCTTCGTGCCGACGATGCTCTGGGACATGCTGCAATCGCCCCGCGCCACGCCCGAGAACCTCGCGGCGATCCGCAGCCTCGCCTATGGCGGCGGGCCGCTCAACAGCGAGCTTGTCGCCGAGGTCCGGCGGCGCATGCCGAAAAGCCTGATCACCAACACCTACGGCCAATCGGAGAACACCGGCTGGGCCTGCTCGCTGAGCGGCGAGGCCTATCTGAGCCATCCGCAGTCCTGCGGCTGGGCCTGCCCCACGGTGGACGTCAGCGTGCGCCGCGAGGACGGCAGTGAGGCCGATGTCGACGAAGCCGGCGAGATCTGGGTGCGCAGCGCCGCGGTGATGAGCGAATATGTCGGCGATCCCGCAGCCACCGCGGCGACCTTGATCGACGGCTGGTGCGCCACCGGCGACATCGGCAAGGTCGACGAAGCCGGCCTGTTCAGCGTGCTCGACCGCAAGAAGGACATGGTGATCTCGGGCGGCGAGAACATCTACTGCGCGGAAGTCGAGCGCTTGCTGTTCGATCATCCCGCGGTGCGCGAGGCGATCGCCTATGGCCTGCCGGACCCGCGGCTGGGAGAGAGAGTGGCCGCCACGGTCGTGCTGGAGACCGAGACCAGCGAGGCAGCGCTCAAGGCTCACTGCGGCGAGCGCATGGCGATCTACAAGGTGCCGCGCGAGATCGTCCTGACCCGCGAGAGCCTGCCACGCACCGCCACCGGCAAGATCGACCGCGCGAACTTCGTCAAGACGGCGCGCGCGGCGCGGGAGGAGAAGTAACATGATGCTGAAAGGCAAGCGGGTGATCGTCACCGGCGGCGTCACCGGGATCGGCCGCGCCACCGTCTTCGCCTGCGCGCGCGAAGGCGCCGACGTAGTGTCGCTTTCCCGGGCCGCGCCCGACCGGCGGCGCGTCACGACCTTGACCGAGCAGATCGCCGAACTGGGCGCCGGCCGTCACAGCCACATCCAGGCCGACATCAGCGATCGCGCGGCGGTCGACGCCGCTTTCGCCGAGGCGGCGGAATGGCTGGGCGGGCTCGACGGTCTGGTCAACAGCGCGGCGACGCAGACGCTCAAGCCGGCGGAAAGCTTCACCGCCGAAGAGCTGATGCAGGACATGGCGGTGAACACCTTCGGCACGGTCTTCACCAACCAGGCCGCGTTCCCCTACATGAAGGACAAGGGCGGCTCGATCGTCAACATCACGTCCTACGTGGCGATCGGCGGCCAGGACCAGATGGCAGGCTATGGCCTGGCCAAGGGCGCGGTCAACGGCTGGTCTTTCGTCCTGGCGCGCGAATGGGGCAAGCACATGATCCGCGTGAACCTGATGGCACCCGTGGTCGCGACGACGGGGTTCCAGGCCTGGTACGACCAGCTCCCGCCCGAAGAGCAGCGGGCGAGCGACGAAAAGCGCGCCCAGTCGATCGCGCTCGGCGGCAAGATGGGCTCGGCCGAGGACGCGGCCAACGTCAACGTCTTCCTGCTCAGCGACATGTCGAAATACCTGACCGGGCAGATCCTCTACGCCGACGGCGGCAAGGCTTTCGGGCGTTAGTCCCCACTTCCCGCTCACCCTGAGCTTGTCGAAGGGCTGTTTTTCTTCTTCGAGGCTGGGCGCCGGACCTCAAGAGCAGGAGCAGTCCTTCGACAAGCTCAGGAGGTCGGTGTTCTGACTACAGATAGGCACCGTAGCCGGCGGCATAGTCGGCGAACAGCCGCTCCAGCGCTTCGGGCGTCAGGCCGAACTGGTCGAGCGAATAGCGGTGCGTGCCGTGCTTGGTGCGCGGGCGGCCGTTGAGGTAGCCGAGCATCGCGTCTCCCGCCGCAGCGGTGAACGACAGTCCGCAGTGGGCATAGATCGCCGCCAGGGTCGCTTCGGGCTCGGCCATGAAGCGGTTGAACGCCACGTCGTGGAAACGCGCCTGCTCTGCCGGATGCTGCTCGCGGAAGCGGACCGCACGCATCACCAGTTCGGCGGCATAGGCGGCATCATCGGGCGCCTGCTGCTCGGGATGCACCTCGTCCGACCAGCCCTTGCGCAAAGTCGCGCAGAGGCTGGCGAAGGAGCCGACGACGTTCACCGGCTCGCGGTGCGTCTGGAGTAGGATCGCGTCGGGATAGGCCTCGATCAACGCGGCGGTGTAAAGCGAATGCATCGGCGCCTTGAGCACCCAGAGCGTGCCCGGCGTCCGCGCCTGCAGGAAGCGCACCGCGCGCCGGTGCCAGCGATAGGTCTCGCGCGCATCGTGCGAGAGCATGAACCGGCGATAGGTCGGCGCCCAGGCCAGCGTCGAGAACTGCGGCGTGACGAGGTCGAGCATGGTCAGTGCGACGCATTCCATCGGGATATGCGGGTTCTCGTAGTGGATCGCGGCATAGCCGGGCACGGCCTCGTTCTTGCGCGCGATAGCCGCCTCGATCTCCTGGATGCGCGCATCGGCGTGGGCATCCTGGACCTCGTGGACCAGCGAATAGTCCTTCACTTCCCAGATCAGCGGCGTGCGCATGCCCGGCGCCGAGGCCAGGGTCTCGTGCAGGATCGACGAGCCGGTGCGCGGCAGGCCGAGGATGACGATCGGCGCCTGCACCGGCGCCGCGGCGAGTTCGGGATTGGCCTTTTCCCAGGCAACAAGCACGGCCCGGTTGGCCAGCGCGTCGACCACGCGGTTCCACACCTCGCCGCGGCCCCGCGCGGTGAGCTGCATCTCGTGCTCGACCGAATGGAGCAGCGGCGCCAGCGCCGTGCGATAGCTGTCCGACCCGAAATCGTCGCTGCCGGCCTTGCGCGCGGCGGCGTCGAGCAGCGCCTTCTCGCTGAACTCGGGCTGGTCGGTCATTCCGCTCCCCCGACGATGTCGAGCGGCGGCAGGCGATAGCTGCCATCGAGCACGGGCTGGCGCGGCTGATAGGTGCGGAAGACGAGCTGAAAATCGCCCGGCGGCCCCGGCAGCCAGTTGGCCGTACCGGCCGCGGGCGGATCGGGCTGGACCAGGATCTCGAGCGATCCGTCGTCCTCGAAGCGCAGCCCCTCGGTGCGGTCGTTGACCCCGTAGCGGTCGATCGGATTGTCGAACAGGAAGTAGTTCCCGTCATAAAGCGTCAGCGACCAGAAGGCGTCGACCGGGGGCAGTTCGCCCGGCCCGAAGCGCAGGCGGTAGGTCTTGGCGCCGTTCAGCGTCTCGCCGTCAGGCCCTTTGCGCAGGTTGTAGAACACCGACTCCTCCGCGACCTGGGTGCCGGGGCCGTAGATGTGGTTCGCCGCGCGTTCGAGCGGGTCCGCGATGAACTGCGCGACATTGCTCCGCCGCAGCCAGCCGTTCTCCGACCATGAGCGGACCGATTTCGTGATCAGGTCGACGGCCCCTTCGACATCGCCGGCGAGATCGGCATGCGCAGCCTCGCCGGCCCCGAGGTCGAGCGGTGTGAGCCGTGCGAGGTTCGGCGCATCGCGATCGAGCGGGGGAAACTGATGCGTCAGCCGATCGAGCTCGGCGAAATAGGCCGCGCCCGATCGCGCGATCTCGATATGCGGCAGCGCGCCGCCGGTCCTGCGGCTGCTCGGCTGGAACACGTCGAGCGCCTCGGCGCCCACGGTCGCGGCGGTCTGGCCTTCGGGAAAGCGCGACAGCGGCCCGAGCGTGAAGGCGCCGTTGATCGCCCGCACCGCGTCGAGGTCCCCGCTCCCGCGCACCAGAGTGCGGACGAAGGCCAGCACCTTGGTCGTCGGCGCGCGCACCTCGGTAACGCCTTCCGGAAGCCTGCCCGAGAAGCCCGGCGGCGTAAGCACGAACCAGCCCGCCGCGGTGCCGGTCGTGCGGCGCCCGACATAGGCGAAGGAGTTCATGTACATGTCCTGGAGCTGGATCGTGTAGTAGCGATCGGCCGTCGCCGGCACGCCGATCACCTGCGGCTCTTCCTCCAGATCGATCCAGGCGCGGCCGTTCATCGTATCGATGTTCGGCCCGATGGCACGCGAGCGCGGCGTGGCCACGTCGCTGCTCATGTAAAAGTGGTTGAACCGCACGCCGTTGGCCACCGCGGCATCGAGGTAGCGGCCGAACAGGACGAGCGGCAGCCCCCAGACGACGGCATCGCGCGCCAGTTGCCTGCGCCCGTCAGTCGCATCGACACGATCGCTCATGATTCCCCGAAATCTCCCAATTTTCAGGAGCTTCCGCTTGCCCGATTGCACCTATCGCAATGACATAGGTGCAATCCGGAGAATTAATCAAGCGCTTGCAATCCCTTGGGACTGCGCCGTTCGAGCGGGGGGGGGCTCAGCGGCTGGTGATGACTTCGATAGTCAGTGGCGCACCGCCGGCGGCAATTGCCAGCAAGCGGTCGACATTGGGATGCGCGCCCGGGCGGTTGCGCGCGTCGGCCGTGTGCTCGCCGAAGACGGCGAGGCCATGCTCGGCCGCCTTCGCATCCAGCGCGCCGAACGCCTGCTTCAGGTACTGATAGACGGCGAGCGAGCCCTGCTTGCCCGGCTGGTTTTCGATGCTCGCGACCACGGCGCCCTCCGCGTCGATCAGGTCAATGCGCTCGACGCCATCGACGGGCGGCAATTGCTGAAGGTTGTCCTTGAACGTCGTAGCCGGTTGAATCGTCGCGAGCATTTATCGAATTCCTGAGTTGATTGCGCGCGGGCCAGTAACACCCGCTGCGGACGTCCGCTATCCACCGCGAACCACGCAGCGGAAACCGACGTGGCCGGTCGAGGTGTCGATCGGCTGAGCATAACGCGCAGCGGGGCGATAGCGCTGGCAGTAGTTCTCGGCGCAGAGGTGCGAGCCGCCCTTGAGCACCTTGCGCGGAACGGCGCCGGGGCCGGGTCGTACGATCGAGCCCCCGCGCGTGCCGCCACGCGGATTGGCCGGCACGCAGCACGATCCCTTCGCCTTGCGCTCCAGCTTCGGCTGGGCGAACCAGTCGCTGGTCCACTCCCAGACATTGGCGATCATGTCGTAGAGGCCGTAGCCGTTGGCCGGATAGGTCCGCACCGGCGAAGTGCGCAGGTAGCCGTCGGTCAGCTGGTTGGCGAAAGGGAACAGCCCCTGCCAGTAGTTCGCCAGCATCGCGCCGTCGGGCGCCAGCTCGCTGCCCCAGGCATAGTCCGCGCCGTCGAGCCCGCCGCGCGCGGCGAATTCCCACTCGGCCTCGGTCGGCAGCGCCTTGCCCGCCCAGGCGGCATAGGCCTCGGCATCGGCATAGGCGATGTGAACGACGGGATGGTCGCCGATGGCCTCGATCGAGCTGCCCGGCCCGGTCGGCGCGCGCCAGGACGCGCCGATGCGGAAGTCCCACCAGCTCGGTACGGACGTATCGACCGGCCCACGCGTCATCTCGAACACGGCCGAACCCGGCTGCGCCAGCGCGGGGTCCATGCCGGGATAGTCCTTGGGATCGGGCGCGATCTCGGCGAAAGTGACATGGCCGGTCGCTTGGGCGAAAGCGGCGAACTGGTCGTTGGTCACCGGCGTCTCGTCGATCCAGAACGGATCGACCGACACGCGCCGCACCGGCGCTTCCTCGGGATAGAAGCGGTCGGAGCCCATCGAAAAGGCCCCGCCGGGCACGGCGATCATGCCCATGCGCAGGCTAGTTTCTGCTTCGGCGGCCCTCGCTATCGTCATCGGCTCATGCACCCTGCCTCAGGTCCAAAGCTCGCTGTCTGCGCCGCAGTTCGCGCAAAGTCGGCAGAGGATCGCTACCGGCATGACAACCAAAACTTCGGTTGACAGTCAAACTCAATCAAATAACTTGAGTTTCGTCACGAGCCGGCAGAGCGGCTCCGACGCCTCGTCCAAGGCGACCACGCCCGGACCCTCCTTCCATTCTGGATGGCGATCCTGCCCGCTGGTCACCTTCCGCTTTTTCGTGCGGAACTCCTGTGGCAATCGCCAGATCCTTCAGTCGTTCGAAATCAGAAGGGACGAAAAAGTGAAGCGCAAGGTTTTGATCGCGATGACCGCCTTGTTGTCGCCGGCCGCGATGATCGGGCAGGCCCAGGCGCAGCAGCAGCCCTACCAGGGCACAGTCGGCCGGACTCTGGCCGAATCAAAGGAATGGTGGCCGGAACCGGCGCGGGCACCGGCCGGGGCTCCGAACGTCGTCTGGATACTGCTCGACGACGTCGGCTTCGGCGCTTCGAGCGCCTTCGGTGGCGGCGTCAGCACGCCCGTGCTGGAAACCCTGGCGCAGCAGGGCCTGCGCTATACCAATTTCCATACGACCGCGATCTGCGCCCCGACGCGTGCAGCGTTGCTGACCGGCCGGAACAGTTCCTCGGTGCACGAGGCCGGCTTTTCGCACATTCCGCTTTCGGCCGGCTTTCCTGGCTGGGACGGCCGCATCCCTTCCACGGCCGGCACGATCGCCGAGATCCTGCGCGACGGGGGCTACAACACCTTTGGCGTAGGCAAGTACGGCCTCACGCCCGACGAGGACGCGACCGATGCCGGCCCCTTCGACCGCTGGCCGACGGGCAAGGGTTTCGAGCACTTCTTCGGCTTCCTGGGCTCGCAGACTGACCAGTACAAGCCCGACCTGATCGAAGATCAGGCCCATGCCAAGCCCGATGGCCGGCACCTCAGCGAGCAGATCACCGACAAGGCCATCGGCTATATCGACACCCAGAAGAAGGCGGCGCCGAACAAGCCCTTCTTCCTCTACTACGCGCCGGGCGCGACCCATGCGCCGCACCAGGTCGCGGCCGAATGGAGCGACCGCTACAAGGGCAAGTTCGACGCAGGCTGGGACGTCTATCGCCAGCAGGTCTTCGCCCAGCAGAAGCGGCAGGGCATCATCCCGGCCAATGCCGTCCTGCCCGATCGTGACCCGACGATTGCCGCCTGGTCCTCGCTCTCGCCCGACGAGAAGAAGCTCTATGCGCGCTTCATGGAAGTCTATGCCGGCTACCTGACCTATACCGACCACGAGATCGGCCGGCTGGTCGAGCACCTGAAGGCAACAAATCAGTACGACAACACGCTGTTCGTCGTGATCGTCGGCGACAACGGCGCGAGCAAGGAGGGCACGCTCAACGGCGACGTCGACCGGACCATCACCTCGAAGCCGCTCAGCTACCAGGAGAATGTGGCCTACAACCTGGCGAAGATCGGCGAGCTCGGCACGCCCGCGGCGGTCGAGGGCAACTATCCGCTCGGCTGGGCCCAGGCGGCGAACACGCCGTTCCGGCTGTGGAAGTCCGACGCCAACAGCGAGGGCGGCACGCGCAACCCGCTGATCATCTCCTATCCCAAAACGATCAAGGGCGGCGGTACGATCCGTACCCAGTACGGCCACGTGATCGACATCCTGCCGACCACGCTCGATCTGGTCGGATTGAAGACCCCCGACCGCATCCGTGGGCTGCAGCAGCAGCCGGTCGAAGGCATCTCGCTCGCCTATTCGATCACCGACGCCAAGGCGCCGTCGCGGCACCAGACGCAGTACTATTACATCTTCGGGTCGCGCGCGATCTACCACGACGGATGGAAGGCCGCGCTGCCCTTCCCCAACCGCGTGATCGCCGACAGCCCGGGTGGCGCCAAGCCGTTCGACGAGAACGCCTGGGAACTCTACAACCTGAACGAGGACTTTACCGAGCGCCTGAACCTGGCGAAGCGGTACCCCGAGAAGGTCGCCGAACTGCGGGCCCTGTTCGAGAAAGAAGCCCAGACGCACAACCTCTATCCATTGATCACCTGGGACGACGTGCGCAGCGGCCGCATTCACCGCACGCAGGGCGGCGCGACGGGGCAGGAAGCGCTCGACAAGCTCACGCAGCATCCACGCCCAGCGCAGTAGGGCGCAACGTCCGGAGGGGGATGATCCGGCATCCCTCTCCGGAAACTGCTGCCGCTTCGTTGCTGCCGTGCATTCGGCCAGACAGATGGGCTATAAGCGGCCCGCAAAGCGGAGATCGCGATGATCCGGGACATTCTGAAAATGGGCGATCCGCGACTCCTGCGCGTCGCGAAGCCGGTCGAGGACATCCACGCGCCCGAGCTTAAGAGCATCATCGCCGACATGTACGAGACCATGCATGCGGCGAACGGCGTGGGCCTCGCCGCCCCGCAGATCGGCATCGACCTGCGCCTGATGATCTTCGGCTTCGAGGCCAATCCACGCTATCCGGACGAAGCGGGAGTGCCGGTCACCACGCTGATCAATCCCTGGCTCGAAGCGCTGACCGACGATATCGAAGAAGGCTGGGAAGGATGCCTTTCCGTGCCCGGCATGCGCGGCCTCGTCCCGCGCGCCGCACGGGTCCGCTACGGCGGCACGCTGGAGGACGGCACCGAACTCGTCCGCGAGGTGGCCGGATTCCACGCGCGCGTGTTCCAGCACGAATTCGACCACCTGAACGGCGTGCTCTACCCGCAGCGCATCACCGACATGACGAAGTTCGGCTTCATCGAGGCGCTGTTGCCCGAAAGCGCGGCGACCGTGGTCGAAAGCTAGACACCAGCCGGACACATACCCGTCACACTAGTGAACAATCGTTCATAACTGTGACAGCATGAGTCTAGGGGATTTACTTTCTCAGTCACGTTCTGCGGCAGAGTGCGGCTTCCTTATGATCAGTCGCTCATTTAGAATTGAGGCATAAACGATTCGCTTGGCGCGATGCCCAAGGCGAACGGAGTGCGGATGATTGCCAGGAACAGGGCCACGCCCGGCATTTGCCGGGCGTTGTCGCGTGTGGCTGGCGGGCGGGAAAGGGCGGCGAACCAATCCAGTGAATATCCGTCGCGGCGGATCGGGATGACCCCGTTTCCGCGGACGAACCCATGCGCGCTGCTCTCGCGGGCGGGCGCCAAAATCGTGTGTTTCTACAGGGAGAATGACAACATGACTAACCGACTTACGAAGCAGAGCCTGATCCTGGGCGCCGCCTTCCTGGCGATGGCCGCGCATCCGGCGCTGGCCCAGGAAGCCGACAGCGACGCCGCCACCGGCGACATCATCGTGACCGCACAGCGCGTCGAGCAGCGCCTGCAGGACGTGCCGGTCTCGATCACCGTGTTCAACCAGCAGGCACTGACCCAGAAGAACATCGCGGTCGCGACCGACCTTGCAGTCTACACGCCGTCCCTGTCGGTCAACGAGCGTTACGGCCCCGAGAAGGCCAACTTCAACATTCGCGGCTTCAACCAGGATTCGGCGACCGCCCCGACCGTCGGCGTCTATTTCGCCGAAGTCGTTGGCGTGCGCGCGCAGGGCGGCACGACCTCGGGCAACACCGTGGGCGCCGGCGCCTTCACCGACCTGCAGAACGTCCAGGTGCTGAAGGGCCCGCAGGGCACCCTGTTCGGCCGCAACACCACCGGCGGTGCGGTCCTGCTGACCCCGGCCAAGCCGACCAGCGAACTCGGCGGCTACCTTGAGGGCACCTACGGCAACTATGACCAGATGCGCCTTCAGGGCGCGATCAACATCCCTCTGGCCGATACCTTCAAGGTGCGCATCGCCGCCGAGCGGAACAAGCGCGACGGCGTCCTCCACAACCTCTCGGGCGTCGGCCCCGAAGACTACAACAACGTCAACTACTGGTACGCGCGCCTCAGCATCGTCGCCGACCTTACGCCGGACCTCGAGAACTACACGGTCTTCCACTACAGCGATTCGAATACCCGCGGCTATGCCTCGAAGGTGGTCGGCTGCGCGACACCGGACTCGCCCGATGGCCCGCTAAACGTCAACCTGGGCACGCCCGGCTACAGCGGCACGCGCCACCTCCAGGCGCTTTCCTGTGCTACCCAACTCGCCCGCACGACCGCGCGCGGCGACGGCTTCTACGACATCGAGACGCGCAACAAGAACCCGTTCCTGAAGATTCAGCAGTGGCAGGTGATCAACACGACCACCTGGCGCGCGGGTGACAATATCACGCTCAAGAACATCGCCAGCTACGGCGAATTCCGCGAACGCGCCAACTTCGACCTCGGCAGCTCGAACTTCGTCGTGCCCTCGATCGACACCGGCATCGGACTGAACGGACAGCCCACGACGGGCTTCGCGGCGCGGCGCCTGAGCCCGCAGTTGCCCAACGTCGTGCTCGCGGGCGGCCAGCCCTACAACCGCATCGTGCTAGATACGGCCGGCGCGAACACCTACAACTCGGCGCAGAGTACTTTCACCAACGAATTCCAGATCCAGGGCAGCTATGACCGTCTGAACTTCGTCCTCGGCGGCTATCTCGAGTTCAGCCGTCCGCTCGGCTACAGCCAAGGCCGCACCGGCATCTTCTTCGATTGCGACCGCCCCGAGACGATCACCTGCAACAACCCGCTGCTGATCGGCTCGATTTCGGAATCGAGCACCAAGCTCAATTTCGACAACCACGGCATCTTTGGCCAGGCCACCTACAAGCTGACCGAGCAGCTCTCGCTGACCGGCGGCATCCGTTACACCTTCGACAAGATCGTCGGTCTCAGCAACGGCACCCGCGCCGGCCTGACGGCCAACGCCGGCACCGGCCCGCTGTTCCTCGATCCGATCAGCGGCCGCCAGATCGCCCGCGCCTGCACCGACTCGTTCCGGCATGGCCCGGCAGCCCTCGCGGCCCAGGGTCTGGCGGCTCCGGCGCTCAACCGTGACGTCTGCATCACCAACCTGACCAACAAGTCGAGCGAACCGACTTGGGTCATCAACCTTGACTACAAGCCCTCGCGCGACCTGATGTTCTACGCCAAATATGCCCGCGGCTATCGCCAGGGCGGCGTGAACTTCACCAACCCGGGCGTCGAGCTGTGGAACCCGGAAAAGCTGGACTCGTTCGAAGTCGGCGCAAAAGCCAGCTTCCGCGGTGCGGTGAACGGCTACCTGAACCTCGCCGGCTTCTATAACAACCTGAGCAACCAGCAGGTCTTCGCCGGCCTCGTTGCCACGCCGGCTGCCGCAGCGGCGGGCGTCGCGGGCGGCAATGCGATCGTCAATGCAGGCAAGTCGCGGATCTACGGCTTCGAGGCCGACGGTTCGCTGGGCTTCGGCGACATCTTCCGCGTCGCCTTCGGCTACACCTACTTGAACACGCGGGTTAAGGAAGTCGCGCCGCGCGCGCTGCAGGGAGACGCCTCGCCGCTCGGCCAGCTCCTGATCGGCACGCCGTTCGCTTCGATCACGCCGAACGTCTCGGTGGGTTCGGCCTTCGTGCTCTCGCCGAAGCACAAGTTCAGCATCACGCCGACCATCACCCTCCCGGTGGATGAATCGATCGGCAAGATCGAACTGGCTGCGACCTGGGTGCATCAGTCGAGCTACATCAACGACGGCTCGGTCCCGGGCTTCGTCAATGGCGTTCCGCTGGGCTTCACCCCCGCCACCAACCTGATCAACCTCAACCTCGACTGGCGCTCGGTGGCGGGTTCGCCGATCGACCTCTCGCTCTTCGTGACCAACCTCACGAAGGAAAAGTACAACGTTGCCAACACCGGGAACTGGGTTTCGGGCGGCATTGCCGAAATCATCCCGAACCAACCGCGCTTCTACGGTGTGCGCCTGCGCTACACCTTCGGCCGGTAAAGACCAGGACGCCCGCGACGGTACTATCGCGGGCGTCATTTCGGTGTGGCGGCATCGTGGCGACGATGCCGCTACTTCGTGAACAGTTGATCATAAGCGTTAGTTGCGAGTTACCCGGGCGAGGATTATGCCCTGTCCATGGAGCGCGACCCGCGATCGAAACCCAGAAATCCAGCGGTTACCCGTTCCAAGATCATTGCCGCCGCCCAGCGTTCCTTCGTCGATGCCGGCTACGCGCAAACGGGCCTTCGCGATGTCGCCGAAGCAGCGGGCGTCGCATCCTCGCTCGTCATCAGCTACTTCGGCACCAAGGCCGGCCTCTTCGAGGCGGCTTTCATCGAAGCGATGAGAATCAACGTGGTGCCTGTGGGATCGCGCTCGCGGTTCGGCCGCACCCTCGTCCGGCATCTCGACGATCCCAGCGCCGACATCCGCATACCCGCCATGATCGCGCAGTCCATCGGTGATCCCGAAGCGCTGGCGATCACGCGGCGCATCGTGCGCGACTACCTCGTCGGCCAGACGGCAGCCTGGCTCGGCCCGCCCCGCGCGAGGGCCAGGGCGATGTCGATCCTTTCGATGACGATGGGCTATGTGATCCAGTCCAGATATGTCCTGACCGACGAAACCGCGTCCGCGCGGCGACATGCAGCGAAGACGCTCAGTCAGGTATTGCAGGCGATCGTCGACGAGAGCGACGAGGCGTTGCAGTCGGATCACTCCTGATTTCTGCTCTGTCGGCCTTATTCGTGAGGGGCACATTTGTGAACGGCTGATCAATTATAGCCCCTCATTTCTGCGATTCTTCGTTAGGAATTGATCGGATTTCCCTCCAGATTTGACCGCGGCCGCCAAGGCCCATCGGGCAAATTGACATGCCCGCCGGTCTGCGGAATGCGCCGCGCCGTGCCCGCAGGCACAAGGCTTTCGGTTGCGAATCCAGCGGAAGGAAGAGGCGCTTCCAGATGTCGAGATATTCAGCCGGCGTTTGCCGCATGATGGCGGTGTTGAACGTGATCGCCTCCGCGCCCGGCCAGTCCTTCTCTTTCGCGGAAGTCGTCCGCCTTTCTAGCGTGAGCCGCGCGACTGCGCACGGAATCCTGCTGGCGCTGGTGCGCGACAACTATCTCACACGCGATGAAGAGAAGCGCTTCAGCATCGGTCCAGCCTTTCGCGACATAGCAGCGCGGGTGGGCGGCGATCCGGCGATAGCGGGGTAGCAATAACGGGATAGAACCCGGGCGGGTCCACTCGCCCGGGTTCCCGGCGCAGCTTAGTGAGCCGCGTCCTTGGCCTTGTCGCCGGCCGCCTCGGCCTTGTCGCCGGCATGCTCGGCGGCTTCGCCGGCTGCGGCGGCCTTATCGCCAGCCGCTTCCTTGGCCGCTCCGGCCGGCGCCATCGCCGCTTCGCTGGCGGCAGCGGCAGCATCGCCGGCGGCCTGGCTTGCGGTGTCGGCGGCAACGGCCGCTTCCGAACTTGCTTCGACGGCTTCCTGGCTGTCCTTCTTGCCGCAGCCGCCGAGCGAGATCGCCGCGACGGCGGCAACGCACATGATCAAACGCTTCATATGGATTTCCCCTCCATTTTTACGGGAATGCGAGACGCGTCAGGTCCGGTCCCGAACTGCAAAATGTCTTTTGCAGCCAAATTGTTCCGAGGGGCGTGCAGTCTTTACGCGGGCGTCAGCTTGACATGGAGGCTGGTCAGCCCGCGAACGATGTAGCTCGGTTCGTAGTCGAACTGGCGGTTACCGGCCGGGCCGTGCTCCGCATCGGACACCGTCATGCCCGAGGTATGCTCGACGAAGCGCTCGAACAGGACGCGCACTTCGGCGCGGGCGAGCGGGTTGCCGATGCAGGTGTGTGCGCCGCGACCGAAAGCCAGGTGTTCCCTGATCCGAGGGCGCCCGATCTTGAACGTGTTGGGATCTTCCCAGCGGTTCGGATCGCGATCGGCGCCGGCAATCGATATCACGACCTTCTTGCCCGCCGGCACTTCCATGTCGCCGATGCGGGTGCTCTTGCTGGTCAGGCGGTGGGTCACCTTGGACGATCCCTGCATCCGCAGCATCTCTTCAAGGAATGGCGCGATCAGGCTGCGGTCGGCGCGCAGCTGGTTCTGCAGCTCGACATTCTCCGCCAGTAGCAGCGCCGAATTGCCGACCAGCTTGGCACTGGTATCCTGCCCGGCGGCGAACAGGAAGATGGCGAGCATCACCAGTTCCTCGACGCTGGGGGTCGTGCCGTTGGGCAGGGTCGCGGTGGCGAGTTCGGTCATCACGTCCTCGCGCGGGTTGGCGCGCCGGTCGATGATCCAGCCGGCGAACATCGGCGCGACCTTCTCGGCGATCGGCTGGAGGGAGGCGCCAGCGTCGGCATCGTCGACCGCGCCAGGCAGCGGCGCCGCGGCGAGGATCTCGGTGATCTCCTGGCGCGCCTCTTCGGGCACGCCGAGCAGGTCGGCGATGACGTAGGTGACGTAAGGCGTGGCGAGTTCGTGCATCAACTCGCAGTGGCCCTTGGCCACGACCTCGCGCACCATGCGATCGGCAAGGTCATGCATGTAGGCCTCGTTGGACTTCAGCCGCGACGGGGTGAACAGCCGGTTGACCAGCGCGCGCCAAGCGGAATGATCGGCTCCGTCGAGCGACAGGAACGTCTCGTGGCCAACGAACTGGTCGCGATGCGCGGCGATCTGGTCGGTGATGTCGTCGCCTGCGGGCTCGAAGGGCAGGGGCGCGGTCGGGCCCGCGGCGGAGATGATCGACGAGAAGTGCTCGCCGTCCAGCAGCACCTTGGTCGCCTCTGCAAAGCCGGTGACCATGACGAAGTCGTGGCTCTCCATCTGGCGGACCCGGGCTTCCGCTCGAACGGAGTCGAGGGCTTCATAAGGATCGAGCAGCACCGCGTGATCGGTAAAGAAATCCGGCTCTTCGAAACCTTTTGCCATCGCGCAGCTCTCCTGACTCTCTCCCGGATTTGAGCCTTTGCTGACCAAATCCTTAGCGAGCTGGGTATGCGAACGGCGCGGCGCTGCCAAGGGCCTATTTTGAACAAATGCACAGCACCAAGGATGAAGCGCCCGCTCCGGGTGGAACGGGCGCCTCGCCTTGGTCAGAGGATTAGAGGATCAGAGGATAAAGTCGCCGGCCGACAGGCTGCTGATCCCGTGAAGCTGGATCATGAAGTCCGCCTTGGCATCGCCGTTGAAGTCCCCGCTGACGATCACGTCCGAACCGCTCACTTCGTAGTGAAGCTGCCCCGCAACCTTGCTGAAAGCGGCGCTGCCGATGAAGCTGAAGTGCTCGAACACGTCGGCCGTCTTGGCATTGGCGTCGATCGCCGAGAGGTCGATCTTGTCGAGGCCTGAGACAAAGTCGAGGATCGTGTCGGCCTTGTCGAGCGTCTTGCCGCTGTCTGCCTTGGCGAAGACGAAGGTGTCGGCGCCTTCACCGCCGCTCAGCAGGTCCACACCGGTACCGCCGATCAGCAGATCGTCGCCGGCGCCGCCGTTCAGCGTGTCGTTGCCGAGCAAGCCTTCGAGGTGGTCGTTGCCCGCGCCGCCGGAGAGGACGTTGGCGAAGTTGTCGCCGAACAGCGCATCGTCGTGGGCCGACCCGGTCAGGTTCTCGATGCCGACGTACTTGTCGCCGATCGCCTCGCCGAACGTGCCCTTCTTGGTGCTGAGATCCGCAGCGACCGACGACGACGCGTTTTCATAGCTGGCCGTATCGATGCCCGCGCCGCCGTTCAACGTGTCGCGGCCAAGACCGCCGATAAGCAGGTCGTCGCCGCCATTGCCGTTGATCTTGTCGTCACCCGCACCGCCGTCGAGCACGTTCGCCAGATCGGAGCCATTGATCTGGTCGGCACCCGCACCGGTCGTGACGTTCTCGAAGCCGACAAGCGTGTCGATGCGGCCACCATGGCTGGCAGTGCCGAGAAGCAGGTCGACCTTGACCGCACCATCTTCATAGACCGCTGTGTCGATGCCGTCGCCGCCGTCGATCGTGCCGGTGATCTTGCCGGCGTTGTGCAACAGGTCGTTGCCGGTGCCAAGGAGGACGCTGCCGGTGATCGTGCCATCGTTGGTGACGCTGTCGTTACCGTCGCCCGTGTCCACGGCCGAGCCGCCGGTCGCGGTGACCGTACCGTTGTTGATGAAGCTGTCGACGCCGCCGCCCATCTTCGTGCCGCCGATGATCTGGCCGGTCGCGGCATTGGTGACCGTGTCGTCGAAGTCGCCGAGGAAGTTGATCGCCTCGCCGCCCTTGATGCGGGCCACGAATAGATCGATTTCCGCCTGCGTCACTTCGGTCGGCGCCTGGCCGTCGCCCTTGATCAGGCCTTCGTTGTAGACGGTTGTCGCGGCGAAGGCGGGGCCGTTGCTGCTGTTGTCGATCTCGATGGCGCGGCCGTAGCCGTAGATCGTGCCGCCGGCGTAGTTGTTGATCACGCCGCCGCCGATCGCGATGCCTTCGGACACGTTCGGCTCACCGTCGTGGTAGCCGTTGTGGCCGAGGCCTTCGATCGTGCCGTAGTTGTCGATCACCGCCAGGCCGTCGGTGTCGATCGCGTCGCCGTCGCTGTCGGCATAGTGCGCAGATTCGCCGCGCATCACGCCGTGGTTGGTGACGAACACGGTGTTCGCGACGCTGGAGTCGTTGTCCATGTTCACGGCCGAGCCATTGCGGCCGACCATGAGGCCGCCGAGATCGTTGATCACGGTCAGGCCGCGCTCGCCGGTCACGGCATGGCGCGAGGCTTCGATATAGCCGCCGGCCAGGTTGTGCAGGACGCCGCCCGTGCTGGCCTTGAAGTCGACGCCGTCACCGGCGCGGCTGGCGTTGGGGAGGTCGGGTCCGTTCCGGATCGTGCCGGCGTTGTTGATCGTGGTGTTGTTCCCGACGCGCAGGACGTCCGAGCCCGCCGCGATCGTTTCGATCAGGCCGCCGGCCGCGTTGTTGACGACGAACTTGCCGTTGAGCGCGTCATCCAGGCGCAGCGCGTTGTCGCTCACGCCGCGGATCGTGCCGGCATTGTCTATCGTGACGGTCGAGCCGTGGAAGTCGGCCGTGGCCCGCATGCCGCGGGTGCCGCCCTCGATCAGAGCGCCAGCATTGTTGACGATGGTGATGCCGCCAGTGAAATCGAGCGCGTTGGAATTGCCGATCTGGATCGCCTGGGCAGCCGACTTCATCGTGCCGCTGTTGACGACCGAAGGCAGTACGCCGGGATTGTTGAGGATGACATCGCCCTGGATCGCACCGCCCTGCTCGACGATGAGGGCCTGTCCGGCCGGCACGGTGATGGCGCCGGTGACCAGTTCACCGTTGTGGATCGTATAGGGATCGTCGTTCGTCAGCGTCACGGTCCGGACCAGGCTCGTTCCGAGCAGCGCGCTGGCGGCGCGGTTCTGCGCGGAGGTGAGCGTCAGGATCACGGTCTCGTCGATCTCGAACGTGATGTCGCTCGTGATGGCGATGGTCACCGTCGCCGAGGTCGCGCCGTCGGCGATGACGCCGGTGAAGGTCAGCGGCTTGGAGCCGCCGAAGTCCACGCCGTCGGTCGTGCCGCCGATCGTGCCCGAGAAGGTGAGGTCGCCGGCTGTGAGGCTCCGCTCGACCGTAAACGAGTACAGGGTGACGCCGCTGTTGCCTTCGGCCTGGGTGACGTTCAGCGAGCTGGCGGCGAAGTTCACGAGCTGGGCGGTCGGATCGATCGTCAGCGCCGGGACGGTGAAGGGCACGTCGGGCGCGATGCCGTCATGATCCTGGTTGCCGCTCGCGTCCTGCGTCGTCCAGTTCGCCGGGTTGTTGATGAAGGTCAGGTAGTCTGCATAGGACGGCCGTCCGGTCGTGACGCCGGTGTACTGGGCGATGTCGGCATCCGCGTCCTTGGCGGTCAGCGTAAGCGCGGTCTGGCCGGCGACCAGGCCGGTGCCGCTGAGCGTCGCGCCGGTGGTCAGCGCGTCGTTGGACACGGCGGCGAGGAAAGCGGTCGGCGCCGTCGGCGTGCCGACATAGGCATAGACGATCTCGTCGGAGATCGAGATGTCACGCTGCGTCGTCTCAGAGAAGGCGATCGTGCCGAGATTGCTGGTCGCCGTGCCGCTCGCGAGCGAGTCCAGGCTCACGACCGAGCCCGCGGCGATGTCGGAGGTCGCCGTCCAGCTCCAAGTGGACTCGCCGGTGTTGAAGGCGCTTCCAGTCCATTCGTTGTCAGTGAAGTGTATGACAGTGCCAGCCGCGATCGGCTCAAGCACAACAAAAGCAAGATTGTCGGCGCCATCTGCGTTGAAGCCAACAAAAGCGATAGAACCCATACCAAGAGCCATGATTTTCCCCTTTTTGACGCGACCCATTTCCTGCCCATAACTGAGCAGAATCCGATATTCATTTCGGAAAGACAACAGAACGGCATCGCCGGAAGGCGATGCCGAGTACCGTTGCGCGCGTTTACTGCGGAGTAACAATGACTGACGGATTACACTTCGCGATCACAGGCCAAGAAATGGCATTCGCGCAGTCGCCGACGCGCGTCATTTACATCCATTTCGGATGAAGCTGCCTCAGCTTCGGGTAACGGGACCTAGCGTTCGGCACCGAAATTGAAGGCAGGCCGGACATAAGGCTTGCTGCCGCTTCCGAGGCCCGGCGGACTTGCGGGCACCTCGTCCTTCAGCGTGAGGACAGTGTCAGGCCGCTCCGTTTCGCGATGCCAGAGCGATCCCGCCGGGCCATTCTGGCGCAGCAGGCCGATCGCAGCGTCGATCTCGGCCTGGTATTTGTCGATGCCGTCGAGCGCGGACCGGGCATCGGCCTCGGCTTGCCGGCGGCGCGTCTCTGCATCGGCGAATTCCGCCTCGACGGCGCGCAGGTCCTGCTCGATCTCCGAGAGCGGACGAACGGAAAGATTTGCCATGATTGCATTCATGTCCATCTCCGGGGCGGATGCCTGGGGCGAAGGGCCGACCTTGGCCACTCGGGTGAGAGCCGCCAGGGAGTCGCCTATCGAAGTGCAGGCGTCGGCCGTGACGAGCGGCGCGTCGTCATCGACCGGCTCGATGCTGCCGGCGGTTTGAGACGTCGCGCCCCTGGCTTGACCCGCACTGACCTTGCGGTCCCTAGCAATCGTAGCCTTGATCGTATCCCGCATATCGTCGGCTTCAACTTTGCCGGTCTTATTCTCTTCAACCACCCAGCACCCTCCCAAAATGGGACAGAAATCCGCGCGGGACATTGAACAGCGCCGCTCCGGAGTCAACTCTGCGATTGCAGACGCGCCTATCTAACTGGCCAGAAAGCCTTCTGGCTGAGACCAAGAGGCCTCCAGATCAGCAGGCGGAGGCTAGGCAGGTGATACCGCAATGAAGCTGGGGTCAGCAGGAACTGCCGATCTGGGCCGTGTCGAGCTTCCGGTAAAGCGTGGAGCGGCCGATACCGAGACGGCGAGCGGCCTTGGACACGGACCCGCCATAGATACTGACGGCAAGGTGGATTAGATCGGCCTCGATCTCCATCAGCGTGCGGACATTGCCATCGGGCGCCAGGATCATCACGCCCGATTTTTGAGTGGCGGTGACCGATGCCTCTGACACCGCCGCGAGTTCGTTATGCTTCACCGATCCAGCCATTTGGGCCTCCAAACGCGGAAAATTACGCCCCGATCCCGCAGTACCAGGACCGGGGCGCTTGCGGTGACCGTGCCCGATTGCGGGGCAATGCAGGGGCTCGGTCATAGGCTGAACACGCACCGAAACGGCGAGTTCCGATGTTGGGAATTTTCAATGTGCACAACGCCGCGCCGCAGCGTCTTATGTGCGTGAGGGCTCTATGCATCTGGTTGGAATGGGTTTCGCGGCTTTTGGGGTCTGCATCGCGATCTAAGCGGCGCTGGAGAGCGAAGTCGAGCATCTGGGCCGCCGAACGGCAATCGGGATTTTGGGAATATTGCTGTTTGTCCTGGGCATCCTGATCATGTGACAACTAAAAAGGCGCGCCGCATTGAAGCGACGCGCCTTCCGGGGATGCTGCAAGCCGCGCGTGCCGGCAGCTTGCAACTCCGACTTTAACGCATCGAACCGCGACGGAAGAGGTTCACGATCGCGAGCAGGACGACGGCGCCGAGGAACGATACCAGCAGCGACGAAGCGTTGAAGCTTCCCGACATGATATTGCCGCCGCCGATCAGCGGATTGAGCACGACACCGGCAAGAATCGCGCCGACGATGCCCACGACGATGTTGAGCAGGATGCCCTGCTGCGCGTCGGTGCGCATGACCATGCTGGCGAGCCAGCCAATGACGCCGCCGACGACGAGAAGAATGATAAGGCCCATGACAGTCTCTCCAATTATCTGACCGATAAATGGCTGAGCGGTCTCTTTTGTTCCCGGATCCGGCGCCCCTTCGATTACTTCAGGACATAGCCGCCATCGGCCGCCAGCGTATGGCCGACGACGAACGAAGCGGCGGGTGAGCAAAGCCAGAGCACGGCCTCCGCGACCTCTTCCGGTTCGGCGATGCGCCCCAGCGGAACCCGCGCGGACCGCCGCGCGACGTGGCTCGCGTCCTCCGCGGCGACCTTGCGAAGCGCCGGCGTCCACATCGGGCCGGGTGCGACGGCGTTGACCCGGATTCCCTGCGTCGCATACTCGACCGCGGCCACCTTGGTCATCGAATAGACCGCCTGTTTCGCGGCAAGATACCAGGAGAGACCCGGCTCGGCGGAATAGTGGTTGCCCGAGCCGATATTTACGATCGCACCGCCGCCCCGCTCCAGCATCGCCGCGATCTCGTACTTCATGCAGAGGAACACGCCGGTCATGTTGACCGCCATGACGGCATCCCAGTCTTCGGGATCGATCTCGGCCAACGGCCTGACTCCGAGACTGCGCATCGCATTGTTCACAGCGAAGTCCAGCCCGCCGAAGCGATCCTTGGCAAACTCGATCATGGCGCGCGCATCGGCGGCTTTGCCGACATCGGCCCGGACGAACGCCGCTTCCACCCCAGCGCACCGATCTCCGCGGCCGCGTCTTCGCCGGCGGCCGCATCGATGTCGGCAATCAAGACATTGGCGCCCTCGCGCGCGAAAAGCCGGGCGCAGGCCCTGCCCAAACCGCCGCCCGCGCCGGTGATCAGACATACCTTGCCTTCGAGCTGTCGCATCGTTCGATCCTTTCCCAACACGTCCGCGGTCAATTGACCGATTGCACCTGGCCTCCATCGATCCGGTAGTTCGCGCCATTCACGAAGCCGGAATGCGGGCTGGCGAGGAAGGCAACAAGCGTCCCGACCTCATCGGGCCGGCCATAGCGCACCGACGAGCAGGCGAAGAGCCCCAGGTCCATGAAGGCCCGTTCGCGCGCGTCGAGATCGTCGGGCCAGTCCTTCGCATCGCCGATCGACTTGAGCGTGCCCTCGAACATCTTCGTGCGCGTGCAACCCGGGCTGACCGTGTTCACGGTCACGCCCGAACGGGCGAGATCGACCGACAGGCTGACGGTCAGGTTGTTGACCGCCGCCTTCGCCGCGCAATAGGCCGCGGCCTGGGGCGTCGGCTGGCTTCCGCCGCCGCTCGAAATATTGATCACGCGGCCCCAGCCCCGCTCGCGCATCGCCGGAACGAAAGCGTGGATCATCCGGACCGGCGCGATCAGGTTCTGCTGCATGGCGCCGGCCCAGACTTCGGGCGTGTCGTTGAACCAGCCGTTCAGCCCGCCGCCCGCAGCCTCGTTGCCGCCGATATTGTTGACCAGGATGTCGACCCCGCCGAGGCTTTCGTGCACGCTGGCGATGACCGCATCAGCGCCGTCCTGCGTCGCGAGATCGCCCAGTACGGCATGTGCCGTGCCGCCCGCGGCGCGGACCGCCTCGACGGTCTCGTTCGTCCGCTTCGCGTTGCGGCCATGCACCGCTACGGCGACGCCCTCTCCGGCAAGGACCTGGGCGATGGCGCGGCCGATCCCCGAGCTGCTTCCCGTAACGAGCGCGCGCTTGCCGCTCAACTGCAGATCCATAAGCTCTCCCTCAGGTTCGGACGGTCGGCAATGCCGGCTCTCCGCTTGCGCTACACGATAGCGCGCCAGGCCTGCCGCACCAAACGGCCTTCTGATCATCGAGAATCGAAGCACCGGTTGAGGCTTTTTGGCTGTTCACGCGTTTCATATTGGCGCACGAGACCTGCGCGGAGGCGCCATGAAGACTCTGAACCACGAGCGCATACTCATTCTCGAGGAACAGCCGGCGATCGGCCAGCTTGTCGTCGGCATGCTCGACGCCATGAATGGCCGGGTGATAGGCCCTGCCGAACGCCTGCCCGAGGCGCTCGCTCTGTTGGCTGAAAACGAGGTCGATGCCGCGATCCTCGATGTGAAGATCGAAGGTCAACCGAGCTCATCTGTGGCGGACGAGTTGATCCGGCGAGGGATTCCCTTTGCATTCGCGAGCGCGAACCCTGCGGAAGAACTCGCCCGCCACTATCCGGGCGTCCCGCTCATCACCAAGCCGTTTTCATCGGAGCATCTCGAACAGGTGCTGGAAGGCCTCCTGGCCTCCAACTGACGCTCAGGCTGCGAGGCTTGGGATCACGACGATCCCCGGTCGCGCGATGTGCTCGGCCGCTTCGATGGCCTCGGGCTTGGGCGCGGCATCGTCCATCATCACCTGGCCGCTGCGTTCGAGCTTGCCCCAGCCCACCCGCGGTCCTCCAAGCGCGGCGAAGACAGCCTTGAGCACGACGGCATAGAGCAACTGGCGATAGCCGAAGCGCTGGAGCAGCAGGCGCAGCGCGGGGAAGTGCTTCTCGCGCCCGTCGAGGCGATAGGCGATCCACCCGCAGGCGAGGTCGATCGCGGTGAAAGCCGACCAGAAGCCGAGGATCGTCAGCACGTCTCCGCGCATCGCACCGAAACCGTGGTTGAGCAGGCGCAGGCCCGTGTCGACCAGGCTGGCGACGAGCGCGAGATCGATGATCGGCGAGATCAGGCTGAAGCCGATCTGGAACAGCCAGGCCTGCGGCATGCCGAAGCGCGCGAGGCCGCGAGGCTGGCCCGAGACCAGCGCGGCACGGTGCTTCCACAGGCACTGGAGCGTGCCAAAGGCCCAGCGATAGCGCTGCTTGAACAGCGCGCGAAAGGTCTCGGGCGCTTCGGTCCAAGCGATCGCATCGACATCGCAGGCGACCTTCCAGCCGGCTCGCTGGATCGCGATGGTCAGGTCCTGATCCTCGGCCAGCGTATCGGCCGGATAGCCGCCGACCATATCCAGCGCAGTGCGGCGCCAGGCGCCGACCGCGCCGGGGACGACGGTGATCGCGTCGAGCGCGGACAGTGCGCGACGCTCCAGCCCCTGTGCGGTGATATATTCGACCGCCTGCCAGCGCGTGACGAGATTGATCCGGTTGCCGATCTTGGCGTTGCCCGCGACCGCGCCGATCGCCGGATCGGCGAACCAGCGCGCGAGCTTGGCGATCGTGTCGGGCTCGAACTGGGTATCGGCATCGAGCGCGATGACGACGTCGCCCTTGGCGATCCTGAGGCCGTGATTGAGCGCGCGTGCCTTGCCGCCGTTCTCGATCGTCAGCAACGTGACGCGCGGATCGATGCCGAAAGCGCGGCGGACAATCGCCGATGTCTGGTCGGCCGAGCCGTCGTCGATGACGATCACCTCGACGCGCGGCCCCTGGCTCTGGAGAATGCGGCGCACCGAGGTTTCGATCACCATTTCCTCGTTGAAGGCGGGGATCAGCACGGAAACGAAACTCGGCACGAGATGCGCGGGCGGATTGGGCGCGCTGTGCCGGCAGGCAGCGCGGCAGGCGAGCACGGTGAGGACGACGGCGCGGGTAATGCCCAGCGCTATGGCGATCAGGAAAAGCACGCCGAGGAACTTGCCGCCGCCCGAAAGCCCGGCGAACAGCGTGCCCGCACCGTCGGCGACGACCTGCTGCGTGCCTTTGAGCGGCGGCATGACGGCATCGCGGTCGAGCCCGGCCAGGCGCGAGACTGTGACGAAGTCGTAACCGCGCGCGCGCAGTTCGCGGATGATTTCGGGCAGCGCGGCGATCGTGGCGCTGCGGTCGCCGCCGCTGTCGTGCAGCAGCACGATCTGGGTCGAGCGCTGGGCATTGCCCGATTCGACCTGCGCCACGGTCTTGGCGACGATCGAGCGCGCGTCGGTCTGGGTCCAGTCGAGCGGATCGACGTTCAGGCCGACCGAGAGATAGCCCATGTCCGCGGCGACGCGCGCCGAGCGCAGTTCGGCCTGCGTGCTGGGCTCGGCGTCGCCCAGATAGGGCGCGCGAAACAGGCGCATCGAGCGGCCGGTATAGCTCTCGACGAGTCGCTGTGTGGTGTTGAGCTCGAGCTGAATCGCGGCTTCGGGCAGGCGGTCGAGATCGGCGTGAGTGGTCGAATGGTTGCCGAGCTCCGAGCCCTCGTCGATGATCCGGCGCAGCAGCGCGGGTTCGCCCAGGGCATTCACTCCGGTGACGAAGAAGGTCGCCGGCGCTTTCGCGCGCTTGAGGATGTCGAGAATCTGTGGCGTCCAGCGCGTATCGGGGCCGTCGTCGAAAGTGAGTGCGACGAGGCGGCGATTGTGGCCGGCGCGCTGGACCAGGTTGGCAGTGGGCAGCGCATCATAGCTGGCGCTGCGGATCAGGCTGTCGCTGCCGGGGACTGCCTCGCGCCTGCCGGGCTGCGCCGCGCTGGCGAGACGCAGGACCTCGCCATTGCCGATCAGTTCGACGGTGTCCTGACTAGGCAGGTGCTCGATCTGCGGGGCGCTGCCCTGCGGCGCGGCGAGCGCGGCCCAGAAGCCGGGGTCCTCGCTACCGAGGCGCCAGAGCGCGACGCCGCCCGCGCCGAGCTGACGGGCGACCTGGAGCTGATTCCAGCTCGCAATCGCGTCGAGCATCCAGACCTGATGGCGGACGCCGTTCTCCTCGTAGGCGAAATGGCTGTTGCCGGTCGCCGGATCGAAAGCCGGGCGGACGCCTGCGGCCACGGCCTTTTCCCAGGCCTGCGGCACGGTGGCGGGCGCGGCCCTGCCGGTGCCCCAGTCATAGGCATAGTTGCCCAGCGCAACGATTGCCTTGTCCGGCCCGATCTCTTTCACCGCCGCCGCAACAGTCTGCGCGAACCACGGCTGCGAGGCGATCGGGCCCGGCTCACCGCCCGGCCAGTGCTCGTCGTAGGCCATGAGGAAGATGCGATCGGTAACCGCGGCATAGGCGGCGAGGTCCCAGGTGCTATCGGCGACCGGTGCGGCGATGGTCACGAGCAGGCCGCGCTTGGCGAAACGCCCGTGGATCTCCCCAAGGAAGGCACGATAACCGCCGTGCGCGCTCGTCGGCAGGTCTTCGATGTCGAGGACGATGCCCGCCGCACTTTCGCTGGCGACGGTCTTCTCGATCTGGGCGATGAACCGCCGCCGCGCCGCCGGATCGGCAAACAGCCGCTCGCTGTTGCGACCCTCCCAATGCCCCTCGCCGTCGACGTTCTGGATCATCAGGAGGAGCTTGGCCCTGCCCTGGCCGTCGAGAATCTGGCGAAGATGGTCGTCGCGCTCGAAGCTCCAAGTATGACCGGGCCCGTGCACCGTCGCGAGGCCGGCGGCGACCCAATCGAGATCGCCGACATGAGCGGCGAGCGAGGCCTGCCCGGCCTCGTCCCACGGCATGTAGAAGCCGTAGCGCTCGGCCTTCGCCGAGCCAGTCCCCACCGGCGTCGCGGCATGGGCGGGGAGCCACGCACCAGGCTTGGAATCCGAGATGGCGTCCGACGTCGCGACCGACTTCAGTTGCTCGGTCTTCGGGAAGTCGGAAAAGCTCGGCGCAGCTCGGCGTTCGAGGAACAGAACCTCGGCGAGCAAGATCGCAGCGGCAAGAACCGCGGCAATGCCGATAAACCAAACCGCCGTGCGGACGCGCACCGCGCGCCGACCGCTCGGGTCGTGAAAAATCTGGAAGTCCACACGCCCGCCGCTGCTGGTTCGATACGAGCCGCGCCCTAGGCAATATTGGCTAATGATCCCTTAACCATGACCGTATGAAGGTACCGAAATTGGCGGAAAACCTAGGCTCCCGCAATCTCGTGCTGCGCATAGAAGCGCAGGCTGGTCACCGAATGATCGATCGAATCCGTCATCGTCATCTGGCCCGCCGCCTGCCGCTTGCCCATTTCGACGAGGATGTCGGACGGGTTTTCGACTTCGATCTCGTAGACAGCCAGATAGGGCGCGAAGTCGGGTCCCATGCCAACGGGCGTGCTCTCGAACCGGCGGCCGGAGATCACGCCGGGGATCGCGCAGATTTCCGGATAGTGGACGGTGTCGTACCACTGGTTGAATTCCGCCTCGCGGCCCGGCAGCGCCTTCGAATAGGCGACCATCGCGTACTTGCCCATCAAACCTCTCCGCTGATCATTTCCGGCCCATGTAGTTCATTGGATTGACCGGCCGGCCATTGAGCCGGGTCTCGTAATGCAGGTGGGGTCCGGTCGAAAGGCCGGTCGAGCCAACGAGGCCGATCAACTCGCCCTTACGCACGCGCTGCCCCGCGACGACGTTGAGCCGCGACAGGTGGCCGAAGCGGGTTTCCATGCCACCCGCGTGCTCGATCGAAATCGACAGGCCATAGCCGCCGCGGATGCCCGCCGAGCCGACGATACCGTCTGCCGTCGCATAGACCGGCGTGCCCCTGGGAGCCGCAAGATCGACGCCGAGGTGCAGCCGCTCCACCCCCAGCAAGGGATGCTCCCGCATGCCGAACCCGCTGGTCAGCACCCCGCCGCCAACCGAGCGGCGTGTAGCTTCGGATGTCGCGGCCAGGGCGCGGCGGTTCGGGCTCGCGCGCATGGCCGGAGCGAGCGTGGAACCGTGGTCGGCCGCCTTCCACGACTTGAACAGCTTGGCGAAGGCCGCAGCGTCCTGTTCTTCTCCCTGCGGCGCCGGCACCTTCGCCTCGGGCACCACTTCGGCAGAAGCCACGGCCGGCGCGAGAAGCGCGCCGAGAACCACGAATTTCGTCAATCGAGCGACCAAAGGCACCAGCAAAGTCTCGTCCAGCATGCAGCTTCGCGGGCCGATCTAGCCTGCCCGGCGCAATTCGAAAAGCCTAACCGGCAGTCACGCCGCCGTCCGCTGTCCAGATCGCGCCGTGGACCGCACTCGCCGCGGGCGACGAGATGAAGCCGACGACTTCGGCGACCTCGGCCGCGTCCGTGGGTGGGCGCAGCCCCGAATAGCGCACAATCTTGGCGAAATCGGCATCGGCGGGCGGCCGCGTCGCCTCGCTGATCTCGGTCATCATGCCCCCCGGCGCGACCGCGTTGATGCGGATCGGCTTGTCGGCATATTCGAGCGCCAGCGACTTGGTCAGCTGCAGCAGCGCCGCCTTCGACATCGAATAGGGCACGATATAGGCGGTGCCGATCAGCGCGCTCTGCGACAGCACGTTGACGATGTTCCCTTGCGCTTCCAGCAGGTGCGGGATCGCCGCCTGGGCGAACCAGAACGGTGCGGCGGCATTGACCTGCATGATCTTCCAGAACTCGTCCTCGGGCACCTCGACCGCATGGTTGAACCGCATCAGGCCCGCCGCGTTGACCAGCACGTCAAGCCGGCCATAGGCCGCCACTGCCGCCTCGACTGCGGCGACGCAGTTGGCGCGTTGCGAGATGTCGGCGGGAAAGGCCGCCGCGCGTACCCCGGCGGCTTCGAGTTCGGCACGGGTCTCCTCGAGCCGATCGGCCAGCACGTCGATGAGCATCAGCGCCACGCCCTGCCGCGCCAGAACCTGCGCGATCGCCTTGCCGAGCCCCCTTGCCGCGCCCGTGACCAGGGCGACGCGCTGCGGTGTTTCGCTCATTCTCTATCCCTTCTCGACGAGGTCTGCGGCACTGCGACCGAACCGGCACCGATTGCACGAAAGATCAGTGCGCCACGGCGGCGGCCCAATGTGTCGATGCGGTTGGGTGCGTCGCCGTCAGGCTGGGGGCCAATCGCCATGCGGATCGATCCATCGGGTTCGGTCACACAGGCATTGTCGCCGATGCCTGCACCGGGAAGCGATTCGCACCAGTGGTTGTAGGCATGGAGCGACCAGTAGCCGGGTATGCCCGCGGGGACCGTCACTTCGAGGTGCTCGCCCTCGGCCAATGCGTAGGAGCCGAGATAATAGATCGTGTCGGGATCGCCCTGCACGCCCTGCTGCATCTGCGGCGTTTCGGCATGAAAGCCGTTCGCCGCCGCGCTGGTCACCGCGCTCCATTCGAGGAAAGTGCGGATCGAGCCGACAAGCGCCGCCGCGACCTGGCCGAGCGCGGCTTCGGTATTGCCCTGCGCCAGGGTCAGATCGCGCACCGCGGGACCACCGGTCAGCACCAGCCGCGCCGGCTCGCCCTGCGGGTCGCGGTGGAGCACTCGCACGAGGATCGAGCGCGCACCGGGCAGGATCGGCAGGCTGCCAGGGCCTGTCGCATCGGCGGCGATGTCGAGCGCGAAATGGCCGCCCTCACCCACGTTCCCCGCGTGGAAGGCGGCATAAGCGGAGATGTCCGAAGAGCCGCCCGGACCGAACACATAGGTGCCGATGCCGACGCGCTCGGAATCGCGCAGCCAGCCTTCGAGCCTATAGCGTCGCGCCGGGTCGAGCCCGGCGAAAGCCATGCGGTAGTCGGGGTTCGGCCCGCCGCGCGTCGGCAGCGCGCGCGAGAAGCCGCCTTCGGTCATCAGGTGACCGAGGAAGGCATCGCTGAGACAGGTCGTCAGGATGCGCATGACATAGGCATCGCCTTCGACCGCCGTCGCCGCATCGGGCGCCGCCGCCGCGACTTCGGCGCGCGCCGTGGCAATCGCGATGTTCACCGCATCCCAGCTCATGGTCAGACCGCCGCCGTGCGGGCGAGGCCTTCGCTCTCGCGCGGGATATCGAAGCGGAGCATGTAGTCGCCGAACTGCTCGGCAATCTCGCTGTCGACCAGCCCCCACTGCTCGATCGTGTATTCGTTCTTGCCGCGCGCGTTCTTGGGATTGTCGCGGTGCCAGTCGCCGACCGACTTTGCGATCGCATCGGGCGTGTCGATACCGATGCCGGCGTGGATCCGGCGCATCTCGGCCACCGGGTTCTCGATCAGGGTGTAATAGTCGACGTGGACCACCCGGCTGCCGTTCGGGGCGCGGTCGAATTCCATGATCCGGTCGATATGCCGCTGGATGAAATGGCGCATGTTGCGCCCGACTTCGTGCGGATCGACGTCGACCGCGCGCATCTTGCGCAGGTTGAACGTCATCTTGCAGATCGAGGCGAGCGTCTGCACCGGATCGCGGTGCGTCATGACGAAACGCGCATCGGGATAGACCTCCAGGATCTCGTCCATCGCGATGACGTGGTTCGGATACTTGAGCGCCCAGGGCTTCGTCGGCGACATCCATTGCAGGAGCTGGAGCTGGCGCTTGTGGACCTTGTAGGTCTCGACCATGTCGAGCTCGTCGAGCAGGTAATCGAAGTAGCCGGGCACGCGGAACAGGTTGTTGAGCCCGGCCGCGCCATAGGACTGCTGGAGAAAAGCGTGGCATTCGTCCGAGCCGTCCTCGTCGTAAAGATGCAGCGCGTCGAAGCCCTCGAAAGTCGGCTGGCGCCGCGCGGCCCATTCCTTGCGGCGGCGCTGCGCCGATTCCGGATCGAACCCCGGCGGCGGATTGGGTGACATCGATTCCCAGGTACGGATCAACCGGAAACGCTCATCGCGATCGAACAGGTACTGGAAATAGGTCGTGCCCGATCGCGGCAGGCCCATCAGGAAGACCGGCGCCTCGATCTTCTCGTCGGCGATCTCGGGATGATCCTGCACCCATTTCTGGCCTTCGAGGCGATTGACCTGGTCTTGGCCGAACAGGTGCCGGGTCATCGCCTCGCCTTCGGCGGAGAGGTTGCCGGTGTCGGCCAGCGCTTCGGCCAGCCGCGCCAGGTTGCTCCCGACGGCCGGATCGCCGTCCGATATCCCGACCTTGTCTTCGGCCCCGGCTATGATCGCGGCGGCATCGAGCATCTGATATCTCCCGGTATCTCTTATCCGGCAAGCTTAGGCACAGGGTACCAGCCTCGGCAATGCGGACCGGCTTCGCCCCGGCGTTAAACGTCGCGGAAGTGCGGCATGACCTCCTTGGCGAACAGGCGCAGCTCGCGCGCCTGCTGCTCGGGATCGGGCACGCCGGTGGGGGTGATGAAGAACCACTCCGGGTTGATGACGTCCCTGATCTGCTCCATCTCGCGGATGCAGTCATCGGGCGTGCCGACCACCGCGCGGTTGGGCGCGAATTCTTCCAGCGTCACCTGCTTGCCACCGAACATCGCCGCTTCTGCCAGTTCGTCGCGATCCGCCTTGGCGCCGATATCGTCGTAGCTCCGCCAGACACGAACGATGTTGGCGAGGAAGTCGGGATCGAGCTCCGCCCGCGTCGGGGCGATATGAACGTCGCGCATCAGCGCTAGTGTCGAGGGCCGACCGTGCTCGGCAGCAATCGCCTTGTAGGTCGCGACCTTGCCCTGCAGTTCGAGCAGATGCTCGGCAAAGCTGATCAGCCAACCGTCGCCGAGCCGCCCTGCCCGCTTCATCGCCGGCTCGCTGACCGCGCCGATCCAGATCGGCGGGACGTGGCCGTTCAGCGGCGGCGGCTGGATAGTGACGTCGTCGATCCGGAAATGCTGGCCATGGTAGGAGAAGGCCTCGCCCTTCATCGCCAGCGGCAATAGCTCCAGGCATTCCTCGAAGCGTTTGGCCCGCGTCTTGAAGCTCCAGCCGCAGTTCTCGAACTCATCGGGCTTGTAGCCGATGCCCGCGCCCAGAATCAGCCGGTTGTTCGCCATCTCGTTGATCGTGTTCACTTCCTCGGCCACTTCGAGCGGGTGGCGCGAAGGCAGCAGGAAGATGTTGGTGCAGAACTGCATGGTGCGCGTCCGTGCCATCAGCGCTGAGAGCATGGGCAACGGCGCCGAGGGCTCGGTCGCCTGATCGCCGCCGAAAGCGGTGCTCGCGGCGAAGCGGTGATGCCCGCACCAGCCGAGGTCGTAGCCCAGGTCCTCCATCTCGTTCAGATAGCTGAACAGCCCGCCGTAGGGATCGGACGAGGCCCGGTCGATCCGGTTGCGCGAGACGATGATGCCGAATTTCATGCCATCTCTCCGAGCTTTATTTTTGTGTGATCGTCACCTTGTTAGCGCGGTGCAAACCTGTCAAGGTTCGAGCAGAATAACGACGGGCCAAAATAACGGGAGAGTATGATGAGCGGATCCGGAAAGCGCCTTGCGGGCAAGGTCGCGATCGTGACCGGCGCGGGCCAGGGCATCGGCGAGGCGATCGCGCTGGCCTATGCGGCCGAGGGCGCCAAGGTGATCGTCACCGGCCGAACCAAGAGCAAGCTAGATGAGGTCGTCGGCAAGATCGAGGCGGCGGGCGGCACCGCGCTCGCCATCGAAGCACTGGCCGGCAACAAGGAGCATGCGGTCCTAACGGTCGACCGTGCGGTGGCCGAATGGGGCCGGGTCGACGCGCTGGTCAACAACGCCCACACCTTCACCGATTTCCTGCCGATCGAGGACCCGAAGATGGAAGAGAACTGCATGATCGACATGCAGTCCGCCTTTATCGGTTCGCTACAGCTGATGCAGCTCTGCTTCCCGCACATGCAGAAGCAGGGCGGCGGCGCGATCATCAACATGGGATCGAGCTATGGCCCCCGCAGCGAGCCGGGCTTCCTCGCCTATTCGGCGAGCAAAGAGGCGATCCGCTCGCTGACGCGCACCGCCGCCAAGGAATGGGGCAAGCACGGCATCCGCGTGAACACGATCCTGCCCTCGGCACTGACGCCCAAGTCGATCTGGTATCTTGAGGATTCAGGCACTTACGACGTGGAATTGGCCAAAGTCGCGATGGGCCGTTTCGGCGGCCCAGACGACATCGCGCCGACCGCGGTGTTCCTGGCAAGCGACGAATCCAACTACGTCACCGGCCAGACGATCGGCGTCGATGGCGGCAGCACGATGTTCTGAGGGAGCCGGCGATGAAGAAGTTCGTCAATCACGTCGATCACGTCGCCTGGATGTCGCGGCCCGAAAACCTCGACGCCAACGTCGCGCAGCTCGAGAAGCTGACCGGCGCCACGCTCACCCGCTTCGTGCGCGAGGACATGGGCTTCACCATGTGCATCTCGTGGGAAGCCGGCCTCGAAGTCGTCGCGCCGATGGAACGGCGCACCGAGTTCAACGCCTGGCTATGGAGCGAGCTCGAGAAGAAGGGCGAAGGCGTGTCTTCGGTGGTCTTCGGCGTAAAGAACCTCGATGCACACAAGGCGCGGCTGGAAGCGATGGGCTTTCCCGTCGGCCCGCTGATGGACGATCACCCGGACTCGCCCTGGCACGACAAGCTCGTGCTGTGGGAGCGCATGGCCGGCGAGGCGATGAACACCAATATCGTCCTCGGCGACATCGACTACGCCGACGCGGTCATTCCCTTTGGAGAGGCCTGACATGGCGATCGCCGACGTCTCGAATGTTGACCTTGCCGACCTCATCTCGTTGAAAGGCCGCACCGCCGTCGTCACCGGCGGCGCGCAGGGGCTCGGCAAGGCCATGGCCCGACGCCTTGCGGAAGCGGGCGCATCGGTGCTGATCGGCGATATCAAGCTGGAGGCGGCGCAGGCAGCGGCCGAGGAGCTGAGCCGACGCTACGGCGGCAAGGTGATCGCTACCCGGCTCGACGTAACCGACAGTGCCTCGATCGGCGATGCCGCAGCCTTGGCAGAGGCCGAGTTCGGCAGCATCGGCATCTGGGTCAATAACGCCGGGCTCTATCCGAACATTCGCCTGCTCGACATGACCGACGAGACCTGGGACCAGGTCATGGCGGTCAATCTGCGCGGGGTCTTCGCGAGTTGCCGCGAGGCGGCGCGGCGGATGATCGAGGCGGGGCGCGGCGGCGTGCTGGTCAACGTCGTCTCCACCGCAGGCTTCGCCGGCGTCGCGCCCGGCGTCTCGGCCTATGTTGCCTCGAAGCACGGCGTGCGCGGTCTCAACCGCCAGCTCGCGATCGAGCTCGCCCCGCACGGCATCCGCGTGCTCGGCGTGGCGCCAACCTTCTGCGAGACCGAAGGCAATACGGCTGCGCTGGCGGAATTGCCCGACAGCGTGCGCAGCGAGATATCCGCGACGCTGACCTCGCGGCTTGGCCGCGTCGGCGTGCCCGACGACATCGCCCGCGTCGTGCTGTTCGCGGCCTCGGACATGGCCCTGTTCATGACCGGCAGCAAGCTCCTCGCCGACGCCGGCGAGATTGCCTGACAGGAGCCAGACCTTTGACCATGCAGACCCAGGCCGGCGAGACGATCGCCGCGCGCCACGACGAAGTGCTCGGCCACCCCCCGCGCCTGCCGCCGCTCGACCGCGCTTCGGTGGCCGCAGAGGTACAGGCGGCGACCGATCACCTACGCGGCGGCGCAACGCCTGGCAGGCCGCCGCTGCCGCTCGACGCGATCCCCGAGATCATGTTCACCATGTGCCGCTTTCCGGACCTGTGGCAGCGGCTGATGGACCTGACGATCGAAATCCAGGGCACCTCCGCCACCCTGCCGCTACGCGACCGCAAGCTCGCCATCCTGCGCACCGGGTGGCTCTGCCAGGCGCCCTACGAATTCGGCGAGCACGTCAATCAGGCGAAGCGCGCCGGCCTGACCAGCGAGGAGATCGAGCGCGTCACCGCGGGATCGACCGCGCCCGGATGGGACGCACACGAGCGGGCCATCCTGCGTGCCGCAGAGGAGCTGCATGCGGGCGCCATGATCGGCGACGAGACCTGGAACCGGCTGGCGCAGCGGCTCGACGAACAGCAACTCGTCGAACTGCTGATCGTAGTCGGCCAGTTCACCGCTACCGCTTACTTTCAGAACGCGCTGCGCCTGCGCCTCGAAGCCGGCAACGACGGACTCGCGGCCCGCTAAGCCGGCGTGAACTCGATGAAGAGGTCCGACAGGCTGCGGAAGGTATAGGTCGGCTCGAAACGGTAGCGGCGTGCATCGGCGGGACCGTGATGTTCTTCCGAGATGCTGATGTCCTGCACGCGCGCCAGCAGCTGCTCGATCGCGATGCGCGATTCCATCCGGCCGAGCGGAGCGCCGAGGCAGCCGTGCGCGCCGCGGCTGAAGCCCATGTGGTCGCGCAGGCCGGGGCGGTCGATGTCGAAGCGGTCGGGATCGGCGAAATGGGCGGGGTCGTTGCTTGCGGCGTAAATGCAGACGGTGATGATCGTGCCCGCAGGCACTGCCACATCGCCAAGCGCCGTGTCGCGCAACGCCAGCCGATAGGTCGTTTTGACCGGCGCGTCGTAGCGCAGGACTTCCTCGATGAAGTCCGAGATCCGCTCGGGCTCGCGCCACAGCCGTGCCTGCAGTGCCGGGTCCTCGCCGAGGATCAGGATCGCCATCGAGATCAGCCGCGAGGTCGTGTCCTGTCCCGCCCCGAACAGGAACCGGGCGAGATTGGACAGCGTGTCGAAGTCGGGCACCGAGCCGTCCTTGAACCGCGCCTGGACCAGCTCGGACATCAGGTCGCCGCGCGGGCTTTCCAGCCGCTCGCGCAGGTAGTCGTCGAAACGCGGCTTCATGAAGATCAGCGGGTCCGGCCCAACCTTGTGCACGGCGTCGCCGTCCAGCTGGCTCGGCGGCGCGCCGATCAGGTCGAGCAGTTCGGCCCGGTCGCCCTCGGGAATGCCGAGCAGGTCGGAGATCGCATAGGTCGTCGTCGCATGGGCATAGTCGGGCACGACCGCGCATTTGCCCGAGGCGACGAAGCCGTCGATCAGCCGGTCCGACAGCGCGCGCAGATAGTCCTCGTTCGCCTTCAGCCGCTTGTAGGTCAGCAGGCTGCCCAGCAGCATGCGGTGCTCGGCGTGCTTCTTGCCGTCCATGCAGACGAGATGGTCGGCCCAGGGCAGGTCCGGCCCATGCTCCGCAAGCTGGCCGGTGATATCGTGCGCCTGCGGCGCGAACGGAAGGCCGGGAATCGGCCCGACGACCGAGCAGGCGTTCGAATAGACGCCCGACTTGTCGGTGAGCACCGCGTTGGCCTCTTCGAAGCCGGTCACCATCAGCGTGCCGTGGTGCGGCTCCCAAGCGACCGGCGCCCTGGCGCGCAACATGCCGAAATAGTCCTTCGGCCGGTCGATGATCGCGGGGTCGCTGTAAAAATCGGGCTCGGGCTTGTTCATCGGCGCAACTCTCTCCCAGGCAACCTTGCTAACATAGCGACGAACGAGCAACAAGGCCCCGGCACTGCGCCATTTTCGAGCGTTTTCGTCGCTAGTTCGTCAATTGGTGGCAAAATGTCGGTGAATAACCCATCCCGCTCCGGCGAATTTTGCGAAAACCGTGCATTCCCGGGCTTTCTGCACTGGAATTCCCGATTGGGCTGGGCTAGCCGGGCGCACCTCATCACTGAAGGACTCCACTCACATGAACAACAACGACATCGCCGACGTTCTCGCCGCCGACAACGGCATCACCAAGACCGACGCGCGCAAGCTGGTCGACGGCGTGTTCGCCGCGATCGCCGATGCCGCTGCGAAGGGCGAAGAAGTTTCGCTGAACGGTTTCGGCAAGTTCAAGGTCAAGGACAGCCCGGCCCGCGAAGGCCGCAACCCGGCCACCGGCGCTGCCATGCAGATCGCCGCGTCGAAGAAGCTGACCTTCGCGCCCGCCAAGGCGGTCAAGGACAAGCTGAACGGCTGATCCTATCCTCGCGCCCCGCGGTGAGCGGGGCGCGAGGTTATTCTTCTAGAGTATTTTCAGGGGCGATAGCGGACCCCGTCCGGCATGATCACCCCGTTCTTGCGGGCATAGTCGTCCCAGGCCGCGATGAGCGACCGCAGTTTTTCCGGCTCCTGACCTGCCAGATCGCGGGTTTCGCCCGGATCCTTGGCCAGGTCGAACAAGTGCCACTGGCCGTCGCCCACATCCGATATCTTCCAGTCGCCCTGCCGGATCGAGCGCGAGCCGAACAGCTCGGTGCCGATGGCCTCGCTCGCCGCGTGAACTTCCGGCGTCTTGCCGGTCAGATAGGGCACCCAGCTTTTCCCGGTGATCGGCCGCAGTGCCGGGTCGGCCCGCTCGGGCACGCCCGCGAGGTCGAGGATCGTCGGCGCGATGTCGGTCACATGGGTGAAGGCATCGGCCGGCTTGCCGCCCTTCGCCAGACCCGGCCCGCTGACAAAAGCTACCGTGCGCGTACCGCCTTCGGTTGCATAGGCCTTCATCAGCCAGCTCGGCGCGGTCGCCGCCTGGGCCCAGCCGGCACCGTAGGCGACGTAGGACGTGCCGCTGCCGCGGTTCGCCAGGCTGTTGTCGGCATCCTTGAGATAGCGCGCCATCAGTTCCTTGCCCGTGGTCTCGGGATCGAGCCCCTCGGCGCCGTTGTCGGCCAGGAAGATCACAACGGTATTGTCGAGCTCGCCCTCGGTACGCAGCGTGTCGAGCACGCGGCCGACGTTCCGGTCGAGCCGGTCGACCATCGCTGCATAGATCTCCATGTTGCGCGCGCCCTCGCGCTTCTGCTCGGGCGTCAGCACGTCCCAGCCGGTGGTCAGGCGCGGCTGGTGTGCGGCGGTGCCGGGCGCGAGCAGGCCGAGCTCCTCCTGCCGCTTGAGCCGCGCTTGGCGCAGCACCTCGAAGCCCGCGTCATAGCGTCCGCGATAGCGCGCGATGTCCTCGGCCGGGGCCTGGAGCGGCCAATGCGGCGCGGTGAAGGTCAGCACGGCGAAGAAGGGCTTATCCGCGGCTTCCTTATGCGCCGCCTGTAACTGGCCGATCAGCCGGTCGGCGAAGGCGTCCGACGAATAGAAGCCCTGCGGCAGCGCAGACAGGGCCTTGCCGTTCTCGGTGTAGGGGGCGCCCAGCGCCGGATCGACCGAGAAATCGCGTCCGAAATGGTTGTGTGCGCCGCGCAGCATCGCGAAGCTGGTCTGGAAGCCTCGCGCATGCGGGTCCTGCGCCGGGGTGAGGCCGAGGTGCCATTTGCCCGAGAACAGCGTGCGATAGCCGCCGGCCGCAAGCCGCTCGGCGATCGTTGCGACGTCGCGGCGCAGATAGCCTTCGTAGCCGGGCTTGCCCTGCTGGTTGGGCGAGATCGATTCGGCCATCGAACCAAGCCCGGCGACATGGCTGTCGGCGCCGGTCAGCAGCATCGCCCGGGTCGGCGAACAGGCGGGTGCTGTGTGGAAGTCGGTCAGCCGCGTGCCCTGCAGCGCCAGCCGGTCGAGATTGGGCGTGGCGATCTCGCCGCCGAAAGCACCGACGTCCGAATAGCCGAGGTCGTCGGCAACGATCACCAGGAAGTTAGGCTTCTGCGAATCGGCTGCGAGCGCCGGCGCCGCGGTGCTCGCCAGGAGAGAGGCCGCAAGCGCGGCCTTGCGGAGGAAATGCTTCATCGTTGGACCTCTGGAAAATGCCAAAAAAGTGCCGCGCCCCGGCACGAAACGGGGCGCGGCAGGTGAAGAAGTGGCCAATGGGAGGGAGAAGCTTGGCCGCTTCCGCAGGAACGTCTGGTCAGGCGGCGATCACGCCTCCTGGAATTCGGGCTTCTTCTCTTTCTTGGTGGTGCGGCTGGTGCGGCCGTCGATGCCCACCGGCACGTCGCCGTTAACCGTCGCGCGGCGCAGCGTGCGGCGCTGCAGGCCGAAGTCGGCGACGGCGCGGTGCTGGGTTGCACGGTTGTCCCAGAAGGCCACGTCGCCGGCTTCCCAGCGCCAGCGCACGACGTTTTCCGGCTTGGTGATGTGCTCCTGGAACACATCGTAGAGCTTGGCCGAGTCCGCCTTGTTCAGGCCGACGAAGTTGCGCACGAAATGGCCGAGCAGCAGGTTGCGCTGGCCCGAGATCGGGTGGACGCGGACGACCGGGTGCTCGGTCTCATAGACCGTCGAGGCGAAGACGTTCTTCTGGAACAGCGCGCGCTGGCGCTGGGCCTCCTCGACGTTCGTGGCATCGCGCTTCAGACCGAACTGGGCGGCATAGTCGTAGTCGTTGGTGTGCACGGCCCAGAGGTTGTTGGCGAGCTGGCGCAGCGCCTCGGGCAGGCCTTCATAGGCGGTCTCGGTGTTCGCCCAGACGGTGTCGCCGCCGGCCTCGGGCGCGGTGATCGAGCGCAGGATCGAGCCCTTGGGATAGGCATCGACGAAGGTCACGTCGGTGTGCCAGGACGAGGCCGCGTAGCCTTCCTTGGAGTCGAGATCGAGCAGATAGCGCGAGCCTTCGGCCACCGGCACGGTCGGATGCGCGACGGGATCGCCGAACAGGCCGGCGAAGGCCTCATGCTCGGCATCGTCGAGGTGCGTCTGGCCGCGGAAGAAGATCACCTTGTGGCGGACGAGCGCCGCCTCGATGGCCTGCACGGTTATGGCGTCGAGATCGCCCGAGAGCTGCACGCCGCGGATTTCGGCGCCGATCCGGCCGGTGACGGGACGGATGTCGAGCGGCGAAGCGGGGTCCTTGGCATTCGGGTAGCGGTCGAGTGCGGTAGTCATGGCATTTCTCCAGTCTTGCTTGGGGTATTCAGCGGGGCGGGGGTTATTCGGCGGGCGCGAGGACCGTGGGGCCGGCTTCGAGCTGACGACGAATTTCGGAATGGGCAGCCTCGTCGAGCGGGAACTTCGCGACGAGGGCTGCGGAGATGGCGTGGGCAATGGCCGGGCCGAGGGCGAAGACGTAGAGCAGGCCCTGCAGCGCCTCGGGGCTGTTCGTATGCTTGGGATCGAACCCCAGCCAGGCGATGAGCGGCAGAGCGATGCCGACGGCCAGGGCCGCGCCGGCCTTCTCCGACAGGCTGAACACCGAATAGTAGAGGCCGGTGCGCTCTTCCCCGGTTTCGAAGCGGTGCTTGTCGGCGATGTCGGCGACCATGGCGCGGAGCATGAGATTGCCCGAACCCTGGGCGAGACCCTGGGCCACAGCGAGAGCGAGAACGAGGCCGAAATTGTCGGGCGTGGCGAGGAGCAGGCCCAGGTTGATCGCCACCTGGACGAGCTCGCCGGCCACCGCGGCGCGGTGCTTGCCGACCCGTACACTGATCCGCTGCCAGATCGGGCCGGCGAGGATGCCGAAGACGTACTGGAAGAGGAACAGGCCTGCCGCCCATTCGGGCCGTTGCATGTAGATGCCGATGAAGAACACCATCAGCACGCCCCGGATGCCCTGCCCACCGCGCACCGCCGCATCGGAGAAGAGCACGCGGAGCAGCAGCCGATTGGCAAACACCGCCCGCATCGCCTGGCCGAGCGAGAAGGGAACGGCCGGGGGAAAGGTCGTTGGTTCGCGGAACGAGGTAAGCGTCAGCGCAAGCGCCGGCAGCGCGGTCACCACGATCAGCCCGCCCATCAAGGTCAGCTGCAGCCGCCCGTCGGCGGGATGCAGCTGGTCTGCGATCGTCGGCAGGACGAGCGCGATGAACAGCGTCGCTGCAGTCACGACGGTCTGATAGGTCTGGATCCGCGTGCGCTGATGGTAGTGCCCAGTGATCTCGCCCGACCAGGCCAGGAACGGCGTCTGCGCCGCGGCCCAGCCGAGGTTGAACACCAGCAAGGCCGCGCCGAGGTAGAGCGGCGAGACATGCTCGGGCGGGAAGAACAGCAGCGCCCCACCCAGCGTGAACAGGACGCCGCCCGCAGCCACCCAGGGCTTGCGCCGGCCGAAGCGGCTGCGGGTGCGGTCGCTGAGCGCCCCCGTCAGCGGGTCGAGCACGATGTTGGCGATCTGCCCGACCAGGAACAGCGCCCCGATCACCGTAAGCGGAATGCCGAAATCCCGCGCGTAGATTGCCGGCAGATAGACCGCGAGCGGCATGGCCGCGGCATAGAGCGGTATCGTTATCGCGGAAAAACGCAGCAGCCGTCCGACGCTGGGCGCCGGTTCACTGCGGGCATCGGCAAACGGGGATCGAAAGTCGCTCATAGCTTTCTCACAGTTTGGTGCGGAGGGTGACGCCGTAGGTCCGGGGCTCGCCGACTTGGCCGGTCGTGACGCCGGTGTTCGCGGGCGAGAGGCTCAGGTAGTAATCCTTGTCGAACAGGTTCTTGGCCCAGATCGACACGTCGATCAGACCGTCGCCGGTGCGGAAGCCGATGCGCGCATTGGCCAGGCCGAAGGCGGGAATCTGCGCCCAGGCCGAATTGGTCGACGAGGTGTTGAAGCTCGACCGGTGCGAGTAGTCGGCATGGGCGTAGATCGCGATTTCGCGCCCGCCGAGTTCGCCCAACGGCAGGTCGCCGTCGGCGCCCAGCGTATAGGTGAACTTGGGCACGCCCGGCAGCGGCTGGCCCGACAGGTCCTGGATCGCCGAGATGTTCAGCCGCTCGACCGCCTGCGGCGCGTTCTTGTAATCGACGTACTTCGCGTCGGCATAAGCGATCGAGGCGTTCAGGCTGAAATGCTCGCTCGCCGTGAAGGTCGCATCGGCCTCGAAGCCGCGCGAGCGGACCTTGGGGATGTTCGCGATGTACTGCCGAGTGTTGACGGTGTTCGCGACCTGCTCGGTGATCGCGGTCTGGTAGTCGTGGATCTCGGTCCAATAGGCCGCGCCGTTCAGCGTCAGCCTGTGGTCGAACAGCTGCGACTTGAAGCCGAGCTCGAAGGCATCGACCTTCTCGGGCCGCACCGTCGCGGCGATGCCGGGGGGCAGGTTGGTCAGGTTGAGACCGCCCGACTTGTTGCCGCGCGAGTAAGAACCATAGAGCAGCACGTCCGGCGCCACTTTCCAGCTCACCGAGGCCAGGCCCGAGAGGCTGTTGTTGGTCAGCTCGGTCGAATAGGAGGTGATCGGGTTGAACTGGCTGCGCAGCGCCGTCGCCGCCGCGGCCAGCGACGGCACCGTCGTCAGATCGACGCCCGAGACCCACCACTGGTTGAACGAACCGGTCTTCTTCTCGTGGGTGTAGCGCAGCCCGCCGGTCAGGGTCAGCGTGTCGGTGACCTTCCAGTCGGCCTGGCCGAAGGCGGCGATCGTCTTGGTATCGGGGTTCGACGTGGAACGGGCCTCGAAGCCGTTCAGCGCCGCATCCCAGGCGGCCAACGACACCGCCGAACCGGGCACCCGGTTCCACAGGCCCGCCGCGGGGCCATAGGCCGTGGCGCCGTAGCCCTTGATGATCTGCCAGAAGTAATAGCCGCCGACGACGTAGCTGAGCGGGCCGTCAGTGTCCGAGGCGAGCCGCACTTCCTGGCTGAACTGGCGCTGGCGGTTGGCCTGTTGCGCCTTGGTGATGACCGGCAGCGAGGTGCTGTCGCCGTCGTTGGCCGGGTCCCAGTCCCACCAGCGATAGGCGCTGATCGAAGTCAGCTTGGCGCCACCGAGATCCCAGTCGAGCTGGCCCGAGACGCCGTAGCCCGACATGTTCGACTGGTAGTGGCCATCGGCCTGGCCGATCCGGTCGAAGCCATTGTAGCTCGGGGTGATCGAGCCCGGGAAGCGGGCCAGGCGGTCCGAGAAGTTGTTCGGGATGACCGCGCCGTTCGCATAGGTCGTGTGGTTCGAAGTGAACAGGTTGAGGACGAAGTTCTGTTCCTGACGCGAATAGTCGCCGATGATCTTGACCTCGACGTCCGCGCTCGGCGTGAACAGCAGCTGCCCGCGGACCGAGGCGTTGTAATAGCCCTGCGCGCGCTCCTTCTGCGTCACGTTGTAGAGGAAGCCGCGCCGCTCGGTCAGCGCGCCGCTGATCCGCACCGCCAGGAGATCGGGCACCACGCCGCCCGAAACCGATCCGCGCAGCTGGTAATAGCCGTAGTTGCCGACCGAGGCTTCGGCCGAAGCCTCGGGATTGAAAGTCGGCTTCTTGCTGGTGATGTTGATCACGCCGGAAGTCGTGTTCTTGCCGAACAGCGTCCCCTGCGGCCCACGCAGCACTTCGATCGATTCCAAATCGACGAGGTCGAACTGCGACAGCCCGACGCGGCCGTAGTAGACGTTGTCGATATAGAAGCCGACGCCGTTCTCGAGCCCGTCGTTGGTCAGCGCGACATTGCTGCCGAGGCCGCGGATGTTGATGTTGGTATTGCGCGGGTTGAAGCTGAACACCTGCAGGCTGGGCACCTGCTGCTGGATCTGGCCGAGCGTGAAATCGCCGCGCCGCTCGAGCGAGGCCGCGCTGACGACGCTGATCGCGATCGGCACGTCCTGCACCTTCTCGTCGCGGCGGCGCGAGGCGGTAACGACGATCGGTGCCTCATAGCCGGCGCCGGCCTCGGCCAAGGCCTCGTCTGCAGCGGCTGCGTCGGCGGTCGCGCCTGCGTCATCGGCGTAAGCGGGAACGGCGGCGGCGAGCGCGGCCAGGCTGGTGGTCGCGAGAACGAGACGTCGGAAAACCTGGAGAATCAAAATAAGACATTGAAATTCCTGAACCCTGTTGGCTTGAAGCGTGTTGATTTGATCGCAGCCGGAGGGACGCGGGGCACGGGCAACCGACCGCGCCCTCCCGCCCCATCGAAATCGAAGGGAGTGCGCGCCCGCGCCGGGCACAAAGCTTCCGCGCCAGAACCTGTCGGTCCGGATGAGAGAGAGACGCCGCGCCGGATGGGCGGAAAGCGCCGATATTACGGGATCACGGGGCGCGAGCGGGCCGGTTCAGCCGCCGCGGGGGATGGAGCATCCGGCGCCAGCCTGGCCTCGCAGCCCGCCGCGCCCCGGTCACGTCAATAGTTGCTGGAACACATGCGCATCGCATCACCTCATCGTTGAGGGGAACACGAAGCCTGGCGTTGTCGCCCAAAGCATCGCGCGCTTTAGCTGTTGGTAACGCGGAGCAAGCTGCTTCCCGATCAAAAGCCGCGGGTCAGGATCCGGTCTATGCACGGCGGGCCTGACCAGCCCACTACCGTGCGGAGTGATCTCTACTTATTTGATAGACTATGCTCTAGTCAAGCAAAAGCTTTGCTTTGGCGGCCAGTAGAGCCGGTTTTGCGGTGAAGCTGGGGCCGGATCAGAACAGCTCGAACTGGTAATCCGCCAGAGTCTGCGTGAGGTCGCGGCGGAAATCCCCGGCATAGTTACGGCCCCCGCAATAGCCCGTCTGCCAGACGCGGATCGACAAGGGCGAAGGCGCTAGGCGCAAAGTGCAGCCGTCGGGATCGGGCCCGTCCTGCGGGTTGGGCAGCGGCAGGCCGTTGGCGTCGCCCATCTTGGCCACCATGAAGTCTGGTCCGTCCCACAGTGCCGCGCGCTCCTCCTCGAGCGACATGACATTGGCATCGGGCAGCTTGAACACGCGCAGCGCAAAGCCGTTGGCCCGGCGCGGGTGGAGCAGCAGCTTGCGCCCGTCGGCCGCCAGGTAGACGCCGCTATGCTGATAGCTGCCGCTTTCGATGTCGTCGACGCGGCTGCGCAGCTCCTGCCGGATGCAGGCCTTGTCATCGAGCGTGCAACCACCGTTGTCATCGCGGCCGATCGCGCGGAAGGCCTGCAGCCAGGCTTGCTGGTCCTTGCGGACATAGGGAGCGATCGCGCCCTTCCACACGGTCAGTGCATTGGCATAGGCCGCGGCGATCCGCCCGTCGTAGTCGAGCATCTCGGGATCGGCGCAGATGATCTTGTCGAGCCGGCTTGTCGCCTTGGCGCAGTCTATGCCGCGCGCCTGCGCTGCCGGTGTCATGACCACGAGGCCGATTGCCACGCAGATCGCCTTCGCCAGACCGTTCCTCATGCTGCCAAGCCCCTTTGCTCAGCCCCACGCCTAGCAGGCTATTCCTACCGCAAACTTACACGTCGCGGCGCAGCAACAGCGAGCCCGCGACGTCGCCGCCACCGTTGGCGACCAGCGAAACGTTAAGTGGCTTCCCGATCTGCCGCTCGCCCGCCGCGCCGCGCAGCTGCAGCACGGCTTCGTGCAGGTGCCCCATGCCGTGCATCCGGCCTTCGGAAAGCTGGCCCCCGTTGGTGTTCATCGGCAGCTCGCCTTCGAGCGCGATCCGCCCGCCGCCTTCCACGAAGGCGCCCGATTCGCCCTCGCCGCAGAAACCCAGCGCTTCGAGCCAGGACAGCACCAGCCAGGAGAAGCCGTCGTAGATATGCGCGGAATCGACGTCCTTGGGCTTGAGGTCGGTGCGCCGCCACATCGCGGGCGCCGCATCGTGCATCGCCTGCCTGGGCCAGTCGCTCCGGCCGATCCACGAGCCCATGCGGTCGCACGAGGCCGTCGCCAAGGCTTCGAGCACGATCGGCGGGTGCGGCCTGTCGCGCGCGGTATCGAGCCGCGAGACGATGACCGCGGTGGCGCCGTCGCAGGGAATGTCGCAGTCGAGCACCGAGAACGGCGTCGCCACCAGTCGCGCCGACAGGTAATCGTCCATCGTGATCGGATCGCGATAGATCGCCTTGGGGTTGAGCCCGGCATTGTGCCGCTGGTTGATCGCCACCGCGCCCAGCTGCTCGCGGGTGATGCCGTAGCGCGTCATGTGCGCCGAGGCATGGCAGGCGAGCCAGATCGCGGCCGAGGGCGCGTAATAGGGCACCATCCATTCCATGCCGCCCGAAGGCACCCAGCCGCCTTTCGCGCTCGACAGCGTATAGTGCTGCGCCGACCGCTCGCCCAGCGAACGCCAGCAAAGGACGTGGGTCGCATAGCCCGCAGCGATGGCCGCCACGGCTTCCATGATCGGCGAAAGCTGCGCGGCCATGCCGGCATCGGACCAGTAGCTGAGCTTTAGGCCCAGGCTGGCGGACATATCGGCCACGCCCGCGGCGCCGACGCCGGTGACCGTGCCCGGCGGCGCCGGCGGCCAGGCACAGGCGCCGTCTATGTCCGAGGGTGTGAGGCCGGCATCGGCGATGGCCTTTTCGCAAGCGCGCACGGCCAGTTCGAACGGCAGGACGGTCGGCTTGCGGTAGATGTCCGACTGGCCGATCCCGGTGATCGCGCAGTTCTTTTCGGCATATGTCGTCATGACGGCCCCCCTCACGCCGCTTCGAACAAGGGGAGGAAGATGTCCCCGTGCTGCTCGAAGAACACCTTCACCGGCATGCCGACATGCACATCCTCGATCGGCGTGCGCGGCATGTTGGTCATCAGGCGGAGGTCGTGACGCTCGGCGAGTTCGATCACGGCGACGACATAGGGCACGGGCACATCGGGCAGCCAGGGCTGGTGGTTGACCGTGAACCCCGCCACTGTGCCGAGGCCAGACACGGGCTGCGGCGCGATCTCGGCCGAACCGCAAAGGGGGCAGCGCGCGGCATAGGGATGAATCCAGTGCTGATTGGCGCAGCGCAGGATGTGCAGATGCCCGTCGGCACCCCCGCACCAGAAATGCTGGTTCACCGCGGTGATGACCGGAAATGCCCGTTGCAGCTGCGCCATCGCTATCCTCTCCCGGTGCTCTTGTATTCCGGCGGATTCTCGCCAGTTGAGCAGTCGCCGGCATGTTCACTCCGATATCTTCGGCTGGCAAGCTTGGATGGAGACTTCGTGAGCAAACCGCGCCTGTTCGAGCCGCTGACTGTCGGCGGCAATACCCTCGCCAACCGCATCATCATCGCCCCCATGTGCCAATATTCGGCGGAGGGCGGCTGCATGACCGATTGGCACACGATCCACCTCGGCCACCTCGCGCTATCGGGCGCGGCGCTGCTGACGATCGAGGCGACCGCGGTCACCCCCGAAGGCCGCATTTCCTACGCCGACGTCGGCCTCTGGGACGATCGCACCGAGGCGGCGATGGCCGAGGTGCTGGCAAGCGTGCGGCGCCATTCGGACATGCCGATCGCAATCCAGCTCGCCCATGCCGGGCGCAAGGCCTCGACCGACCTGCCCTGGCAAGGCGGGAAGCAGTTGCCACCCGATCATGCCAACGGCTGGCAGACCCTTGCCCCCTCGGCGCGGGCCTTTGCTCAGGGCGAGAACCCGCCGCTCGCGCTCGACCGGGCCGCGATGGACGCCGTGCGCGATGCCTTCGCCACGGCGGCGGTGCGCGCCGCGCGGCTGGATCTCGCCGCGGTGCAGATCCACATGGCGCACGGCTATCTGCTGCATCAGTTCCTCTCGCCCCTGTCGAACCACCGTGACGACGAATATGGCGGCAGTCTCGAAAACCGCATGCGCTTCCCACTGGAAGTGTTCGACGCGGTGCGGGCGGCCTTTCCGGCCGACAAGCCGGTTACCGTGCGCGTCTCGGGCACCGACTGGGTCGAAGCCGGCTGGGACGAGGGACAGACGGTGACGCTGGCCAGGGCGCTCGAAGCGCGCGGCTGCTCGGCGATCCACGTCTCGAGCGGCGGGCTCGATCCGCGCCAGCATATTCCGGTGGGGCCGAGCTATCAGGTGCCGCTGGCGCGCGCGGTCAAGCAGGCGGTGGCGATGCCCGTGATCGCCGTGGGCCTGATCACCGATTTCGAGCAGGCCGAAGCGATCGTCGGCACCGGCGACGCCGATGCCATCGCACTGGCGCGCGGCATCCTCTACGATCCGCGCTGGCCCTGGCACGCCGCCGCCCATCTGGGCGCGCGGGTCGAGGCGCCGCCGCAATACCTGCGTTCGCAACCGCGTCAGCACCGGCACCTGTTCGATGTGGAGCACGACTGACGATTGCGCTGCATCCGCGCGGACCCTATATGCGCCCCGCGCGGGCATGGTGCCTGCAGGCTGCAGGAGGATGGAATGGACCGGAAGACGCGCTGAACCAGCCCGTCCCTGATTTTGCTTTCCAGTGTTTCCATGCCTCGTTTCCTGAACCTCGATTCCGTCTCGGCGGCCACGCCGTCGGGCCGCCTGCTGTTTTCCGGCCTCTCGCTGAGCTTCGGCGACGAGCGGACCGGGCTCGTCGGCCGCAACGGCTCGGGCAAGTCGACCTTGTTGCGCATGATCGAGGGCAAGGTCGCCCCGAGCGCGGGCACAGTCACCCGGACCGGCACCATCGGCATGCTGCGTCAGGCTCTGCTCGCGGGCGATGCCACGGCGGCCGATGCGCTGGGCGTCGCCGAGGCACTTGCCCGTATGGATCGCATCGAAGCAGGCCAGGGCAGCGACGACGACTTCGCCGAGGCCGACTGGACCCTGCTTGCGCGCATCACGGAGGCACTGGACAGCGCGGGGCTTCCACCCATCGCACTCGACCGCCCGCTCGCCAGCTTCAGCGGCGGTGAGCGGACGCGGATCGGCATTGCCCGCCTGCTGATCGACCCACCCGACCTGCTACTGCTCGACGAACCAACCAACAACCTCGACGCCGAAGGCCGCGCGGCGATCGCGGAACTGCTCGCAGGCTGGCGCGGCGCGGCGATTGTCGCCAGCCACGACCGCGAACTGCTGGAGGGCATGGACCGGATCGTTTCACTCGCGCCCACCGGCATCACCGTCCACGGCGGCGGCTGGTCGTCATGGGTTGCCGCCCGCGACGCTGCGCGCGAGGCTGCCGAGACCGAGCTCGACCGCGCCGGCCGCGACGCCCGGACCCAGACGCGCGAGGCCCAGGCGGCGCGCGAACGGCAGGCCCGGCGCGACAAGGCTGGCCGCACCTACGCCGCCAGCGGGTCGGCACCCAAGATCCTGCTCGGCCGCCAGAAGGAGCGTGCCGAGAATAGCGCGGGCCGCGGGGCCTCGCTGGCCGAGCGGCGCGGCGAGGAGAGCGCGGCGACACTCGTCGCGGCCCGTGCGCAGGTAGAGGTGGTCACACCTTTCACGATCGAGCTTCCCTCGTCGGGCCTGCCCGCCAATCGTGTGCTGGTCTCGTTCGACGACGTCTCGTGGGGGCCGGCGGACGAACCAATCATCCGCGATCTCTCGTTCACGATCACCGGGCCCGAGCGGATCGCCGTCATCGGGCGCAACGGAGCGGGCAAGACGTCGCTCATGCGGCTGATAGGTGGCGCATTGGCTGCCAAGTCCGGCACCGTGAAATCGGTGCCCGAACGCGCAGCGCTGCTCGATCAGGAAGTCGCCTTGCTCGACCGGAATGCCAGTATTCTGCGAAATATGCGTCGGCTCAACCCGGCGCTGACCGACAACCAGGCCCGCGCCGCGCTTGCCCGTTTCGCCTTCCGCAACGTCGACGCCGAAAAACCGGTTTCGGTGCTCAGCGGCGGCGAATCCCTGCGCGCTGGCCTCGCCTGTGTGCTGTCGGCATCACCGATGCCTCAACTGCTCCTGCTCGACGAACCGACCAATCACCTCGACATCGATTCGGTCGAAGTGATCGAAGCGGCGCTGCGCTCTTACGACGGCGCGATCCTGGCCGTGAGCCACGATCCGGCCTTTCTCGAAGCCATCGGCGTGACCCGGACGATCGAGCTCTAGTTCGGCTTGGCCTGCGCCACCACCGGCGGAAGGTCGGCCCAGCCGCCGCCCAGCGCCTTGAACAGGTCGACCCGCAGCGAGCCGAGCTGCTGGTCCGATGCGGCCAGCGCACTGCGCGCCGTGGTCAGCTCTCGCTGGGCATCGAGCTGGTCGATCAGGCCGATAGACCCCGCGCGAAACCGCTGATCCGCGAGCTTGTAGGCGGCATCGGCATGCTGCGCCGCCTCGCGCAGCCGCGCGTTCCGCTCACCTTCGGCAGCGTAGTAGGACAACGCCTGCTCGACCTCCTTGAGCGCGGTCAGCACGGTGCCGTCGAAAGTCGCGAGCGAGGCCCGGGTCGTCGCCTCCGCCTGATCGATCCGCGTCCGCCCTGCCAGCATACTGGGGAAGGACCACGACAGCAGCGGACCCAGTGCGAAGGTGAACGAATCCGAGCCGCGGACCTGGTCGTTGCGGAAGAAATTGCCCGATCCGCCCAGCGAGATCTGCGGATAGAGTTCGGCCGTGGTGACGCCGATCCGCGCCGTGTCGGCGGCCAGCTTGCGCTCGGCCTCGCGCACGTCGGGCCGGCGCGCGAGCAGCGCCTGGCCGTCGCCCACCGGGATCACCTGCAGCACCTTGGGCGCGCGCCGGCACTGCTGCGCCTCCTGAGGCACTTCGGACGGCGTCGCTCCGAGCAGCGCCGCGAGTTCGAACAGCGAGGCGCGGCGGCGGCCTTCGAGCGAGGGCAGTTCGGCGCGGACGTTGGCCAGCGCCGTGGCGGACCGCTCGGTATCGAGCCTTGCCGCTGCGCCGGCGCGCTCGCGCTCCTGCAGCAAGGTCAGCTGGCGGCCGGCGATGTCGGCCGACTGGCGCGCCACCTCGATGCTCTCGGCCAGAGCGCAGGCATCGACATAGGCGCGCGCAGTCTCCGCCGCGACGGTCAACGCGACGCGGTCGCGCGCGGCCTCGTCGGCCTGGGCATCAGCGCGGGTGGCTTCGACGGTCCGGCGCAGGCGGCCGAACAGGTCGATATCCCACTGGACGTCGATGCCGCCGTTATAGGACCATTGCGAGGCCCCGCCGCCTTGCTGGAAATTGCCGTTCCCGCCGCCGCCTTGCGAATTGCCGTACTGGGCGCTGCCGGTGGTTTGGCCTTGCGGCAGCAGATTGGCGCGCGCCTCACGCAGCACCGCCTGAGCCCGTTCCAGATTCGCGCGCGCGACGCGCAGGTCGGTATTGGCCGCGAGCGCGCGCTGGATCAGCGCATCGAGCGCAGGATCGTCGTAGAGCCGCCACCACTTGTCGTCGGCGGCCGCCGTGCTGGTCCCCGGCACAACGGTCTGGAAGGCGCCGGCGGCGGGCGGCGGGCTGGTGGGCCGCTTGTAATCGGGCCCGACCGCGCAGGCAGAAGCCAGCAGCGAAACGAGCAGTACGGCGGCCTTACGCATGGACCACCTCCGGTTCGTCGATGGTGACCTTCGACCGTTCGCTGTCGGCGGCGGCAGAGTGGTCGCGGGCGATGAAGCTGTAAACCGTCGGCAGCACGAACAGCGTGAACAGCGTGCCGATCAGCATGCCCATGACCACGACGATGCCGATGGCGAAGCGGCTCGACGCGCCAGCGCCGGCAGCAAAGATCAGCGGGATCAGGCCCGCGACCATCGCCGCGGTGGTCATCAGCACGGGCCGCATGCGCACCGAGGCCGCCTTGCGGATCGCGTCGATCCGGCTCAGCCCTTCGTTGTGCTGCATCTCGTTGGCGAAGGAGACCATGAGGATACCGTGCTTCGAGATGAGCCCGATCAAGGTGACGAGGCCGATCTGGGTGTAAATGTTGAGCGTGGTGAAGCCGAGATAGAGCGGCACCAGCGCGCCGCAGACCGCCAGCGGCACGGTCACCAGGATGACCAGCGGATCGCGGAAGCTTTCGAACTGCGCGGCAAGCACGAGGAAGATGACGACCAGCGCGAAGCCGAACGACACGGTCAGCGCGTTGCCCTCATAGACATACTGCCGGCTGTCGGAGAGCCAGTCGACCTCGAAGCCTGCGGGCAGTTTCTGCGATTGCAGGAAGGCCACGGCCTGGCCCATCGTCGTGCCCGGCGCGAGGATGGCCGAGAGCGTCGCCGAATTCATCTGATTGTACTGCGGCAGCATGTTGGCCTGCGGTCGCATGTCGACTTTGACCACGGTCGAGAGCGGCACGAGCCCGCCCGACTGCGTCTTGACGTAGAAGCGGCCGAGGCTGTCGGGCGTCAGCCGGCGATTCTGCGGCACCTGGGCGATGACGTCGTAGGAACGGTCGTAGTAGTTGAAGCGGTTGATGTAGTTCTCACCCACCAAGGTGGCCAGCGTGCCCGAGATCGCGTCCATCGTCACGCCCAGCTCGCCCGCCTTGGCGCGGTCGATCGTGATCCGCGCCTCGGGGCTGTCGAAAGCGAGGTCGCTGTCGACGAAGGCGAACAGGCCGCTGCCCCAGGCGGCGCCCTTGATCGCTTCCATCTGCTGGTAGATCTCGCTGAAATCGGCGGACGAGCGGATCACCATCTGCACGGGCAGACCGCCGCTGCCGGCGGGCAGCGAGGGCGGCTGGAAGGCCGCGGCGAAAACGCCGGTCAGGCCGCCGCCCTTCTGGTTGAGCTCGGCCTGGATCTGCGCGGCGCTGCGCTCGCGCTGGTCCCAGTCCTTGAGGATAATGCCGCCGAAGCCGGTGTTGCCCGGCCCCGAGCCGAACCATGAACTGCGGTATTCCTTCTGGTCGTGGAAAATCTTGTCCATCTCGCTGGCATAGCGGACGGTATAGTCGACGCTGGCGTACTGTGGGCCCTTGAGCTGGGTGAAAATGACGCCCTGGTCCTCCTCGGGCGCGAGCTCGCGCTGCGCGCCGGTGAACAGTATGACGATGCCCGCCAGCACAGCCAGCCCCGCCAGCAACACCGCGCCGCGCATCGACAGCGCCTTGCCGAGCAGGTGCTCGTAGCGCCGCGTCACGCCCTCCATGTTCGCTTCGATCTTGCGCGACAGCTTGCCGCTGCTCACCGCATCGTTGAGCAGGTAGCTGCTCATCATCGGCGACAAGGTCAGCGCGACCACGCCCGAGACGATGACCGCCCCCGCCAGGGTGAACGAGAACTCGCGGAACAGCGCGCCGGTCAGGCCGCCCATGAGGCCGATCGGCGCATAGACCGCCGCCAGCGTGATCGTCATGGCAATGACCGGGCCGACGATCTCGCGCGCGCCCACGAGCGCGGCCTTGATCGGCGACAGACCTTCCTCGATGTGGCGGTGGATGTTCTCGACCACGACGATCGCATCGTCGACGACGAGGCCGATCGCGAGAACCATGGCGAGCAGGGTCAGCAGGTTGATCGAAAAGCCGAAAGCCAGCATCAGGGCTGCGGTACCGACCAGCGAAAGCGGGATCGTGATGACCGGGATGATCACCGCGCGCAGCGAGCCGAGGAACAGGAAGATCACGATTACGACGATCACGATCGCCTCGACCAGCGTCGACTGCACTTCCTCGATCGAGGCATTGACGAAGTGGGCGACATCGAACTGGTTGAACACCTTGGTGCCCGGCGGCGCGACGCGCTCGATGCCCGGCAGCAGCTTGTTGATCGCAGCAACGATCTCCAGCGGATTGCCGTCGGGCGTGGGTGAAATCGCCAGGAACACTGCGGGCTTGCCGCTGCTCATCGCGTTGCTGTCGTAGTTCTGGCCGCCGATCTCGACCGTGGCCACGTCGGCCAGCCGAACGATCGAGTTGCCCGTGGTCTTGATCACCATCGCGCGAAAATCGTCGACGCCGCGAAGGTCGGTCGAGGCGGTGATGTTGATTGCGGTACGCGCGCCCTTGAGCTGGCCGGGGGCAGACTGGACGTTATTGGCGCGCAGCGCCTCGGCCACTTCGCCCGCCGAGATGCCGCGCGCGGTCAGCTTGTCGGGATCGAGCCAGATGCGCATCGCCAGGATCTGCTGGCCGCCCATCTCGACCTTGCCGACACCGGGTACCGAAGTGAACAGCGGCTCGGCAACGCGGCTGGCGAAGTCGGTGAGCTGCGGGATCGACAGCTTGGGGTTCTGGAAGGTGATGTACTGGACCGCGGCGACGCCGTCGGTGATCTTGTTGATCACCGGGTCGGTCGCGCCGGGCGGCAGGCGGTTCTTGACCTGCTGCACGCGCGCCAGGATCTCGGTCATCGAGCGGTCGGCATTGGCGTTGAGCACGAGCTTGGCCGTGACCGTGCTCATGCCCTGGCTTGAAGTCGAGGTCAGGTATTCGATGCCGTTCGCCGTCGCGATCGCCTGGCTGATCGGCGTGGTGACGAAACCCTGCATCACCTCCTGCGTCGCGCCCGGATAGGACGTCGTGACGACGATCGACGCGCTTTCCATGTTCGGATATTCGCGCGTGTTCAGCATGAACAGTGAGGCGCCGCCGACCAGCAGGATCAGCAGGCTGACGACGATCGCCAGGATCGGGCTGCGGATGAAGCGGTCGGTGAAATGCATGGGCTCAGCCCCCGCTGGCGGGGATCAGCCGCGAGACGCGCAGGTTTGCGCCCGGCTGGACGCGGAGCTGGCCTTCGGTGACGACGACGTCGCCGGCCTTGATGCCGCTGGTGACGACAACGGAGTCGCCGAAACGGCGCCCGGTCTTGACCGCGACCGGCTCGGCCTTGCCCTCGCTGCGGGCCTTGGTGCCCCGAATCGCCATGATGCTTTCGCCTTGGGCCGAAGTCATGATCGCGGTGACGGGCACGACCAGCGTTCCCTCGATCGGTGCAAGAGTCAACGCCGCGGTGATGTACATGCCGGGGCGCAGCGCCTTGTCGGGATTGGCCAGGGTGGCCTGGACCCAGATGTTGCGGCTCTTGTCGTCGACGCGCGGCTCGACCGTGGTGACGCGCGCGGTGAAGGTGCGGCCCGGCCAGGCATCGGACGTGACACGCACTTCGCTGCCGGGCTGGAGCTTGGACAGTTCCTGCTGCGGCACGGTGAAATCGACGAACAGCTGGTCGAGCGCGGTCAGCGAAGCGATCTGATCGCCGGGATTGAGATATTGCCCGAGGTTGACCTGGCGCACGCCGATCTGCCCGGCGAAAGGCGCGGCGACGCGCTTCTGCACGAGCCGCGCATCGAGCTGGCGCACCGCGGCGATCGCCTGGTCGTATTCGGCCTGGCGCTGCTGCAGCGTCTCGCGCGATTCCGCGCCGCTCGGCGCAAGCTGGCGCGAGCGGGCCAGCTGCAGGCGGGCGAATTCAGCCTTGGCGGCGGCGGCCTGGCGGTCGGCGCGCTCGGGTCCGTCGTACAGCTGGACCAAGGTCGCACCGGCGCCGACGTACTGGCCGCCGGTGAAGCCCAGCGAGGAGACCCGCCCAGCCACTTCGGGGGCCAGCATGACCTCGCGCACGGCGCGCAGCGAGCCGACGGCTTCGAGCGCCGAGGGAACGCGAGTCGGGCCGACGACCGTGGCGACGACCGAAGTCGGCGGCGGTGCGGATTGCGGCGGCGGGGCCGTGCGCCACGCGCGCCAGAGGAACAGAAGTACGAAGATCGCCACGACGGCAACGACCACGATGATCGCCGGCCGCAGGTTTCGGCGCTGCGCGCCTTCGTCGTGCTCCGCTACCGCTACCTCATCGCCCGACATGGCCGGATTGCCCCTGCATGCATTAATCGACTGCCGGTCGATTATTGATGTTGCAGTGCAAGGTCAAATGCAATTTGTTCGCACAGCGGAGGCAAAAAGCGTATTGTGACTGCAATGCCACCACTGCCGACAACGCTTAGCCGCCCTTCCCGCCTCGCCGGCGCCCCGCCCGGACCACGCCAACGCGACCTGCGCCTCGCCAGCCTGCTCGATGCCGCCGCGGCGCTCTTCGTCGAGAAAGGCGTCATGGCGACCAGCATCGAGGACATCGCCGAGCGCGCCGGAGTCGCGAAGAGCACGTTCTACCACTATTTCCACGACCGCGCCGCCATGCTCGAAGCCTTGCGCGGGCGTTATTCGCAGCGCTTCTCGGACCTCGTCGACGCGGCAATGGATGCCTGTGCTCCGCAGGACTGGGACGCCCGCCTCGCCGCCTGGACCCATGCGACGGTCGACGAATATCTCGCGACCTATCTGCTCCACGATGCGATCTTCCATGATCCCGAAGTCTGCCAGCGCTGCGTGATCAGCGAGGAGGCCTTCGTCGTCAGTCTCGCTGCGCTGCTGCGCCGGGGCGCCGAAGCCGGGGCCTGGTCGATCGAGGAGCCGGTGACCTGCGCTGCCTTCATGTTCCACGGGCTGCACGGCCTGCTCGACGAAGCGATCGCCAAGGACGAAGGCGCAGCTTCGCTCGCCCAGCGCGTCACGCGGCTGTTCGGGCAGATGGTGCGGCGCTGAACCTCAGGCGCTCGCCGCCACGATCTCGCAAACGACACCGTCGGGCAGGAAGCGGAGCTCGACCTGCCGCACGCCGCCCGAAGGCTTGAGCAGCCGCGTTCCCATTCCGCGCCGCGTCGGTTGGGCCACGGGCGGACCGCCGATTTCCTTCCAGGTGAGCCGGTACTCGCCTTCCTCGTCGCCGGGCTGCCAGGTAACCTCCACCTTGCCGCCTGCGGCCGACAGCGCGCCGTACTTGCTGGCATTGGTCCCAAGCTCGTGAAGCGCCATCATCAACGGCGTGCAGGCATTGCGCGACACCGCCCAGTCGGGACCCGAGGTATCGAACTGCTGGATCGCGAAAGGCGCAATGGCGGCATCGACCAGATCGTCGATCCGGCATGACTTGAGCGCACCGAAGCGCAGCAATTCGTTGGCCTTGGCGAGCGAACCCAGGCGGCCGGCGAGCATCTCGTAGAATTCCGCGGGGTCGGTCGCCTTCGATGCCTGCGACGCGAGCGCGCGCATCATCTGCAGCGAATTCTTGGTTCGATGCTGGAGCTCACGGTTGAAATCATCGCTTTGCCCCGCGCGCTCGGCGAGTTCGAGGACCGAGTTTCGCAGCACCTCCCCGACGGCGACCATGGTCGCCGCAGAGACCGCGAAGAGCACGAGAATGACCACCTCGCCGACCGTGACCGCGAAGGAAAATTGCGGCGGCAGGAACACCGCCCATCCGACGATGCCGCTGCCCACCGCGGTCACCGCGCCCCAGCGCCAGCCGAGATAGGTCGCGATCATCTGGATCGCGGGGAAATAAAGGATGAAGGGCGCGCCATAGGCGCCGCGGTCGATGAACCAGCGCATCAGCGTAGGAATGGCTACGGCCAACGTAGCTCGGACAAGGCCTTCGCCGAACGACGGATGGGCTTTGATGGCCCGCGTGATGAAGCCTAGGCCTGCTGTTCTCATAGTCTCCCCGCCCTCACATGTTTCCGTGCGGGCGGGGAGAGAGTCAATGCCGAGAAGTACTGGGGCCGATAAGTACCGGGGTAGTTGCCCCCGCCTCAAGCGAGCTCCATCACGTCGGTGCGGATGAGGTGGTCGAAGGCCGAGAGCGAGGCCTTGGAGCCTTCGCCCATGGCGATGACGATCTGCTTGTAGGGCACGGTGGTGACATCGCCCGCCGCGAAGATCCCGGGCACGCTGGTCGCCCCCCGCGCATCGATTTCGATCTCGCCGCGCCCCGACAGCGCGACGGCGCCGTCGAGCCACTCCGTATTGGGGATCAGGCCGATCTGGACGAAGATGCCTTCCAGCTCGACGAGATGCTCCTGCTCGGAATTGCGGTCGCGATAGCGCAGGCCGACGACCTTCTCGCCGTCGCCGAGCACTTCGGTGGTCAGCGCCGAGGTGATCACGGTGACATTGGGCAGGCTGCGCAGCTTGGCCTGGAGCACGGCATCGGCGCGCAGCTGGCTGTCGAACTCGATCAGCGTGACATGGGCGGTGATGCCCGCGAGGTCGATCGCCGCCTCGACGCCCGAGTTGCCGCCACCGATCACCGCGGTGCGCTTGCCCTTGAACAGCGGGCCGTCGCAGTGCGGGCAATAGGCGACGCCGCGGTTGCGGTACGCGTCCTCGCCGGGCACGCCCATCTGCCGCCAGCGCGCGCCGGTCGAGAGGATGACCGTCCGCGCCTTGAGGCTGGCGCCGCTTTCCAGACGCACTTCGTGCAGCCCCCCTACGCCCTTGGCCGGGATCAGCTCGACCGCCTTCTGCAGGTTCATCACGTCGACTTCGTAGTCCTTGACGTGCTGCTCGAGCGCGATCGCCAGCTTGGGCCCTTCGGTGTGGCTGACCGAGATGAAGTTCTCGATTCCCAGGGTATCGAGCACCTGGCCACCGAAGCGCTCGGCCGCGACACCAGTGCGGATACCCTTGCGAGCGGCATAGATCGCCGCCGCCGCACCGGCGGGCCCTCCACCGACGACGAGCACGTCGAAGGGATCCTTGGCTGCGATCTTCTCGGCCGCGCGCTGGGTCGCGCCGGTGTCGAGCTTGGCCATGATCTGCGCGAGGTCCATGCGGCCCTGACCGAAGACCTCGCCGTTGAGGAAGACCATCGGCACGGCCATGACCTTGCGGCGATCGACTTCTTCCTGGAACAGCGCGCCGTCGATCGCAACGTGGCTGACGTTCGGGTTCAGCGCCGCCATGATGTTCAGCGCCTGCACCACGTCGGGGCAGTTCTGGCACGACAGCGAGAAGAAGGTCTCGAAGTGGAATTCGCCTTCGAGCGCGCGGACGCTGTCCAGCAGTTCGGCTTCTTCCTTCGGCGGGTGACCACCGACATGGAGCAGCGCGAGGATCAGCGAGGTAAACTCGTGGCCCATCGGCAGGCCGGCGAAGACAGCCTCGGCGCGCCCTTCGTCGGCGCGGATCGCGAAGGAGGGTTTGCGGGCATCGGCGCCGTCGAAGCGCGCGGAGACCTTGTCCGACTGCGCCGCGATCTCTTCGACCAGGCTGCGCATCTCGGCCGACTTGGCGCTGTCGTCGAGACTGGCGACGAGCTCGATCGGACGGCGCAGGTTGCCGAGATAGGCCTTGAGCTGGCCGGTGGTGGCTTCATCGAGAATGGGCATGACGGGCCTTTCTGGACATGAGGGGGCGATCCGCCGCTCGGGGCGACGGAGAAGGGGAAATGGTGCTGAAGCGGTTCCGGTTCGGATCGCGGAGGGCAATCGGAAGCGGAACGGCTCTGGCCGCGAAGGGTGGCCGGGCGCCGAAACGCCCGGCCGGTAGCCTCATCAGATCTTGCCGACGAGGTCGATCGAGGGCGCGAGGGTCTCGGCGCCTTCTTCCCACTTCGCGGGGCAGACCTGGCCCGGGTGCTCGCGCCAGTACTTGGCGGCCTTGATCTTGCGCAGCAGCTCGGCGGCGTTGCGACCCACGCCCTCGGGGGTGATCTCGACGAGCTGGATCGTGCCGTCGGGATCGGTGACGAAGGTCGCGCGGTCGGCCAGGCCGACGCCTTCGCGCAGCACGCCGAAGTTGTTGCTCAGCGTGTGGTTCTGGTCACCGAGCATGTAGTAGTTGATCTTGCCAATCGCCGGCGAGGTGTCGTGCCAGGCCTTGTGGCTGAAATGCGTGTCGGTGGAGACCGAATAGACCTCGACGCCCAGCTTCTGCAGCTCGGGGTACACGTCGGCCAGGTCTTCCAGCTCGGTCGGGCAGACGAAGGTGAAGTCGGCCGGATAGAAGAAGAAGACGGCCCACTTATCCTTAACCGTTTCCTCGGTGATGCCATCGACGAACTTGCCCTGATGGAAGGCGGTGGCGTTGAACGGCTTAAGCTTGCTTCCGACGATACCCATGTAAAATTCTCCAGTTGGCTCGGGTTTGAAACTGACCGAGCCTAACTAGGGTGCCGGGGCACTGATCGCTAATGGGAATTGTTAGCATCATTGATCGGATCAGCCGATTAATGAGAAGTCCGGTGAGCGAAAAAAGCGAACAGGCCGGATCGTCCCGCACATAGGCGATGCGGCACCGGCTTTCAACCTTCATCGTTACAATCGGCAGTTAAGTCGGTTTCCACGTTGCGCTGCTTCGATGTGAAACCGCTTGACGGCCAAACCCACCTCCCTCAATTTTCCACGATATTGCGAATCACTTGCATTATCAATAGGGGGTATCATGAGACTGCAAGACGGGCGTTTAGTCCGGAACACGATCAATTCGGCCATCAGGCACGGCTGCGCCAGTCTGGCAATCGCGACCGCACTCAGCGCCATACCGGCCGCAGCGCAGGACAACGACGGGCTGTTCTGGGCCGAACTGCTCAACCAGATCACCGTCAGCGCCACGCGTACGCCAGTCCGCATCGAAGACGTGCCCGCAACGATCTCCGTCAAGTCCGACGAGCAGATCGCCGACGAAATGGTCTCGGACATCAAGGACCTCGTCCGCTTCGAGCCCGGCGTCAGTGTCCGCCAGTCGCCCAGCCGCTTCGGCGCGGCGCTCGGCGTGACCGGGCGTGATGGCGCATCGAGCTTCAACATCCGCGGTCTCGACGGCAACCGCGTGCTGATCCAGGTCGACGGCGTGCGCGTGCCCGACGGCTTCGAATTCGGCGCCCAGGCGGCCGGCCGCGGCGCCTATGTCGACCTCGGCCTGGTCAAGTCGGTCGAGATCCTGCGCGGCCCCGCCTCGGCGCTCTACGGCAGCGACGGCCTCGCCGGCGCGGTGAGCTTCACCACCACCGATCCCTCGGACCTGCTCAAGGACGGGAATGTCGCCGGCCGCTTCCGCGCAGGCTACGATTCCGCCGACGAGGAATTCAGCGAGACCGCGATCCTCGCCGCCCGCGGCGGCGCCATCTCGGGCATGATCGCCTATACCAGGCGCGACGGCCATGAGCTCGACAACCAGGGCACGGTCGATGTGCCCAATTCGAACCGTACCACACCCAACCCGCAGGACACCCAATCCGACGCGGTGCTCGGCAAGCTGGTGATCGATACCGGCGCCTCGAGCCGGCTGCGGCTGACCGGCGAATACGAGAAGAACGTCGTCGACACCAACGTGCTCAGCGGCGTCGCCCCCGTGGCCGGCGCCTCGACCAGCGTCATCGGCCTCAAGGCCCACGACACCGTCGAGCGCAAGCGGGCCGCGGTGGATTGGCGCTATGAGGGTGAGGGAGGAATCGATTTCATCCAGCTCACCGCCTACTGGCAGCAGGGCAACAACCGCCAGTTCATCGCCGAGGACCGCAACACCGCCGCGGACCGCACGCGCATCAACACCTTCGACAACCGCGTGATCGGCGGCGCCGCCGATTTCCGCGCCAAGCTGGAAACCGGCGCGATCAAGCACGAGTTCGCCTGGGGCGTCGACGGTTCTGTCACGCGGCAGAAGGGCCTGCGCGACGGCACCGTGCCAACCGCGCCCGACGTGTTCCCGACGCGCGCCTTCCCGATCACCGACTACACGCTGGCCGGCGGCTACGTCACCGACCGCATCCTGATCGGGGGCGAGACGCTGGCACTCTATCCGGCGCTGCGCTTCGACTACTACAAGCTGAGCCCGCAGAAGGACCCGCTGCTACCGACTTTCGCCGCGGCCAAGCAGGACGGCTCGCGGCTGTCGCCGAAGATCGGCGCAATGGTCAAGCTGGGCGGCGGCTTCAGCCTGTTCGCCAACTATGCGCAGGGCTTCAAGGCGCCGGCACCGAGCCAGGTGAACCAGTTCTTCGAGAACCCGACCTCGCCGCAGGGCGCCTACCGCACGATCACCAACCCGAACCTCAAGCCCGAGACCAGCGAGACGATCGAAGGCGGCGTCCGCCTGTCGAGCGATCATGTGTTCCTCAGCGTCACCGGCTTCTCGGGCCGCTATAAGAACTTCATCAGCCAGGAGCAGATCAGCGGCACCGGCACCGTCGCCAACCCGATCATCTTCCAGTACGTCAATCTAGCGAAGGTCAAGATCAAGGGCCTGGAAGGCAAGCTGGACCTCACCGCGGGCAACGGCCTGACCGGCCAGCTCGCGATCTCCTATGCCAAGGGCACGACGACACGCGGCACCGTGCAGTCGCCGCTCTCCTCGATCGATCCGCTCAAGCTCATCGCCGGCATCGGCTACCGCGAGCGCGAAGGTCGCTTCGGCGGGCAGCTGATCATGACCCATTCGGCGCAGAAGGCGGCGCGCGATGCCGTGGCCAACGCCTATCGTCCGGGGGCCTTTACCATCCTCGACGCGACGGCTTTCGTGAAGCCGATCGAAAACCTGACGTTGCGTACGGGCCTGTTCAACATCACCGACGCGAAATACGCCTGGTGGAGCGACGTGCGCGGCGTGTCACTGGTCGCGGCGACGCTGCCCGCCACGGGTTTCGTCGACCCGCCGGTCGCCGATGCCTATACCCAGCCCGGCCGCAACGTCAGCGTGTCGCTGAGCTACAGTTTCTAAAAAGAGAGGGGAAACTCCAAATGAAACGCTATTCCATGCTCATCGGCGCCGCGCTGCTGGCCCTGGCCGGCACCGCTGCCCCTGCCCTCGCCCACCCGCCGATCGCGGCGGACCAGGCTGCGACCACTTTCGAACAGGACCGCGCCGACATCCTCAAGATGGCGGGCAGCTTCGACGTCAATTTCGACATGCAGGAATCGACGCGCTGGGATCCGGCCTACGAGCCGATCCCGAACAAGGTCTCGGGCGGCAACGAGGTCGTCCGGGTGATCGAGGACACCGGCCGCAAGATCTCGCTGCAGCACCTCCTGGTCATCACCCACGAGGGCAAGACCCACGTCATCAAGCACTGGCGGCAGGACTGGGAATACGAGCCCGCGCGCGTGCTGGTCTATTCGGACACGAACTCCTGGCGCTGGGAAGACGTGCCCGAGCAATTCCGCAAGGGCCGCTGGTCGCAGACCGTCTGGCAGGTCGACGACAGCCCGCGCTACGGCGGCTGGGGCCAGTTCGATACGCAGGGCGGCGTGCGCCGCTGGCGCTCCAACTGGACCTGGCGCCCGCTCGCCCGCCGCGACGCGGTGCGCAAGCCGGTCTATGACCGCTACCTGTCGATCAACCGCCACCAGGACACGCCCGACGGCTGGATCCACTGGCAGGATAACACCAAGATGGCGCTGCGCGAGGGCAAGCTGGTGCCGATCGTCCAGGAATACGTGCTCAACACCTACACCCGCTCGACCGACTTCAACGTGAAGGCGGCCGACGACTATTGGGCCGCGACCAAGGACTACTGGGCGCAGATCCGCGCCCAGTGGGATGCGCTGGCGGCAGCCGGCAACGGTATCGCCGTCGACGAGCAGGCCGATACCGGCACGGTGATCAGCGGCCGGCTGCTGGAGCTGGCCGACGAGATCCAGGAAGGCAAGACGACCACGGCCAAGGCCCTGACCGAAGCGCGTGCGCTGTTCGCCAAGGTCCGCAAGCTCTAGAGCGTCCTCACCCCACACCCATATCGTCATCCCGGACTTGATCCGGGATCCCGCTTCCTTTTCGGCCTTGCGTTCGGACGCGACGAGCGGGACCCCGGATCAAGTCCGGGTTGACGAACTTATTATGAGGGGATCCCCAACCCGCGGCGCAGCGCGTCCAGCCTGGCCGCGTGGAAACGCTGCGATACGGCGGCGCCGGGCATGAACATATCGAAGCCGTGGAACGCGCCCGGCACCACCAGCAATTCGGTGGGAACGCCCGCCGCGTTCAACCGCTGGGCGAATTCGATGTCCTCCTCGACGAAGAGGTCGAGCCCGCCTACGCCGATCCAGGCCGGCGGCAGGCCGGCAAGGTCGGCGCAGCGCGCCGGCACGCCTGTGCAGGGCACGTCGTCACCACCCGGCGTACAGCCGAGGAAACTCTCCCAGCCGAAGCGGTTCGCCTCGGGGGTCCAGCCGAAATAGCCGATATGCTCGGCGAGCTGACGCGAGGTGCCGCTGCGATCGTCGAGCATCGGATAGGTCAGGCACTGGAACGTGATCGGCACCTCGCCGCGGTCCCGCGCGGCGATCGCAAGCAGCGCGGCGTGGCCGCCGCCCGCGCTTTCGCCGGCGATGGCGATGCGCGCCGGATCGACGCCGATCTCCGCGGCGTGCCGGTGCAGCCAGAGCAGCGCGGCGTAGTTGTCCTCAAGCGATCCGGCAAAGGTCGTCTCGGGCGCAAGCCGATAATCGACCGTGACGATCGGGCAATCGAGCGCACGCGCCAGCGCCTGGACCGAGGGCAGGCTGTTCCGCGCCGTGCTGGCAGTGAAACCCCCGCCGTGCATGTGAAGGATACCGGGACCCGAATTGCCAGGCCTGGGCAGCACGACATAGGCGAGGACGTCAGGGCCGTTCAGCTGCGGGATATGCTGCTCGAAATAGGGCACGTCGGGCAGCGGCGGCTGGCTGTTCGCGTGCATCCATTCGCGCCGCTGGGCCAGCTTGCCCACCGTCATCGGCGTGTAGAGCGCGGTGGTCTCGCGCATCATCCAGGCGGCGTCGCGCAGCTCGGGATCGACCAGCCCGCCGAAGTCAGCCATCGGCATCGGCCCTCGCAGCGAGCCGGCTGGGTGGCACTTCGCTTTCCCAGTCGTCGCGGCGTGCCTGGATCCGGGCCGCGGCCTTGTCCCAGGCAGCGGCAGCCTTCGCCATGAAGCGAATGTTGAAATTGTCCGTATTGCGAAATTCGAGGACTTCAACACCCTCCGGGCCGGTTTCGTAGGTGTAGGGCACTTCCTTGCCGACGAAGAAGCCGTCACCCGGCCCGAGTTCCTCATGCCCCATGCGGACGCTGCCGGCGACGATGTAGTAGAGGCAGTCGCTGCTGTGCGAATGCAGCGGCAGCGGATAACCGCTCTTGAACCAGACGTGCGTCAGGCTGAAGCCGGGGCGCGAGTAGGCCATGCGCACCTGCTGCCCCGCCGAGGCGCCTTCGCGGTGGAATTGGGTGAGCCCGTCGACGATCGCCGGGCTGTCGGCGACGATGTCCATGATCTCGTGCTCGCCGTAGTCGCGATAGTCCGCCTTCCGGAATATCTCGAACGGCTTGGGTTCGGTATCGCTGGGCATCTCTCTCGTCCTCGCTCTGTCGGCACAGTACAGTTTCGGCTTTCCGAGAGCCGAGTCAATCGCGTGGACTTTGGAATGGTGGGCGCTGACGGTCTCGAACCGCCGACCCTCTCCGTGTAAAGGAGATGCTCTACCAACTGAGCTAAGCGCCCGGCACGCCCCAGGCCGGATGGCGAAGGGGGCCGAGGCGCGCCCTTAGCTCAAAGCCAGCGGGCGCGAAAGGGGCTTAGACCAGTCTTCCGGCACCGCTGCCGAGTTCGGCGAAATAGCGAGCTACGGCATCGGCGGCGCGGTCGGTCAGGGCAATGAAGGCGCGGCGGCGGTCGGTGTCGTCCTCGACGCGCTGGAGCAGGCCCGCATCGGTGAGCTGGCCGATCCAGCGCAGCGCGGTCGTCGGCGGCACGCCCGAGGCGATGCACAGCGAGGTAACCGAGACGCGCTTGTGCTCGGCGCGCGCCGCGGCGAGATCGAGCAGCATGTCCCAGGCGGGATCGGCGAAAAGATCGCCTTCGAAGAACCGGGCGCGCAGTTGGCGCTGGCGGATGATGCGGCGCAGCAGCCGCGGGTCGGGCAGCGGCGGCCGCACCTGGCGGACCAGCCGTTCGCCGTCGCCATCGCCGGTCTTCGCGAAGTCGGACTTCGGCGCCTCGAACCGGAAAGTAGGGTCCGAATGTCTCGGCGTGGTCGGATCGAGCCTTTCGAGCCGCTCGGCGATCTGCGCGACCTGCTCGGTCAGTCGCAGCAAGACCAACCGATCGGCTTCGCCCAGTTCGCGCAGCCGCAATTGCGGTACGCGCGCCAGGACCCGCCCCAGCGCGATCACGCGTTCGGCGCGGCTCGGGTCGACCAGCAGTTGCGGGGTCGATTGGTCCATGCAGGCGAAGACGTCGTCGAGCGCCGCGACCGTGGTCGAGACCACGAGCTGCGCGCCGCTGTTCGCCGCGCGCAGATCGAGCCGGGTGAGCGCCGCCAGCACGCCGCCATCGACCACCGGACAGTCGAGCAGCACGACTTCGCCGAGCGGCCGCGCCTCCCCTTCGAGCAGGCTGGAGACTTCGGCCGCCTGGATGATGCGGAAACCCGCCGCCGCGGCATCGCCTTCCATCTCGGCGCGCAGATGCGGCCGGTCGGCGAAGACCGAAATTGCCAGCGGGAGGTCGGCCGGACCGCTGGCGGGTTCTTCCGCCACGCGGGCGTAGGCGAAATTGGCTTGCGGCATGACGTTCCGTCTCCGATTCGCTAGGTGCGAACAAGAGTAGAACAAATAGGGGTTAAGTCAAGAATGGATCAAATCCACCCCGCCAGTTCGCGCCGTACCAGGGCTTCGAGCATGGCCATGCCCGCCGCGCCGTCATTCAGGCAGTCGAGCGTGGCGAAATCGCTTCCGCCGGCCGCAATAAACTGGTCGCGGCCGCGGATCGCCAGTTCCTCGCGCGTCTCGAGACAATCGGCGGAAAAGCCCGGTGCGACGACGGCCAGGCGTTTCGTACCCCTGGCAGCCTCGGCGGCGATCACGACGTCGGTCGCGGGCTCGAGCCACTTGGCGCGGCCGAAACGCGACTGGAAGCTGGTCTCGATCCGCAAGTCGCTGCGGCCCAGCGCCTCACCCAGCAGCCGTGCGGTTTCGAGGCACTGGCCATAATAGGGATCGCCGAGGCGCGTGGTCCGCTCCGGCATGCCGTGGAACGAGAGCAGCAGCACTTCGGGCGCAAAGGGAAGGCCTGCGAGCTGGCCTTCGATGTCGACCTTGAGCGCATCGATGTGCAGCGGATCGGCGTAATAAGGCGGCAGCGTGCGGATCGCCGGCTGCGCGCGCAGCTTGGCTAGGGCCGCGCCGATCGCATCCATCGCCGAAGCCGTCGTCGCGCCCGAATATTGCGGATAGAGCGGGGCGATCAGGATGCGGTCGCAACCCTCGGCCCGGAGCGCTGCGAGTTCCACCGCGATGGAGGGATTGCCGTAGCGCATCGCCCAGCGCACGCGGGCAGTCTCCCCCAGGCGGGCCCGCAGACCATACGCCTGCGCCTTCGTGATCGCGGCGAGCGGCGAGCCCTGTTCGGTCCAGACCAGGCCATAGGCATGCGCAGACTTCTTCGGCCGCGTGTTGAGGATCACGCCGCGCAGGATCGGCTGCCAGACGAGAGCCGGAATCTCGACGACGCGCTGATCGGAGAGAAACTCGGCGAGATAGCGGCGCACCGCCGCCGGGGTTGGCGCATCGGGCGTGCCGAGATTGACCAGCAAGATCCCGATCATATCTCCTCCGACAGCAGCGGCAGCTTGCGGAAACGCAGGCCGGTGGCGGAGAACAGCGCGTTCGACAGCGCCGGAGCGGCTACCGCGACGCCGAGCTCGCCGGGATCGGCCGAGGGCGCATCGCTGTCGATGAAGTCGACGCGGATCTCGGGGCAGTCGGCGAGCAGCGGTAGCGCCAGCTCGGCGAGGCGGCCGATCACCGGCAGGCCGTCGGCGTAGCCCGTGCTCGACCCCAGCGCGAGGCCAATGCCGAATACCAGCCCGCCCTCGATCTGCTGGCGGGCGATGTCGACGTTGACGATCCGGCCAATGTCGGCGACCGCATCGATCCGGTCGACGCGCACGCCCTCGGCATCGCGCCGCGCAGTAGCGACGACGGCGATCCGGCCCTCGCCGATCACGTGGCAAGCAACGCCCTGCCCGCTGGCATCGACCCCGCCGCCCCACTCGGCCTGGATCGCGACGCGCTGCAGGCACTGCACCAACCGCGGGTCGTGCCCGAGCATGGCGATGCGGAACGACAGCGGTTCCTGTCTGGTGTGATGCGCCAGCTCGTCGACGAAGCTCTCGTTGAAGAAGGCGGTGTAGCCATGGGCATTGCCGCGCAGCCGCCCGGTCGGCAGGCCGATCGCGGCGGGCGCGTGCTCGACCACCATGTTGGGCACGGCATAGGGCGGGATCGCGCCTTCTATGGCGAGCGGATCGGCCTCGCCTTTGCTGGCCTTCATCGCCTGGCGGTCGCTTTGGCCTTCGAACAAGCGGCGGCCGAATTCGTGAGTCGTGGCCGGGAGCGCGAGCCGCGCTTTCCAGCCGGTCACTACCCCCGAACCGTCGACCCGCGCCGCCATGACCGCGGTCACCGGCGGGCGCGGCGGCCCGGCGACGTGCTCCTGCCAGCGCGACCAGGTGAGCTGGACCGGTCGCCCGACCGCACGCGCGATCGCCGCCACTTCGATCGCGTGGTCGTGCTCCAGCCGCCGGTCGAAGCTGCCACCCGCGGGCATCGGATAGAGCACGCAGTCGCGCAGGCCGACGCCGGCCGCTTTCGCGGCCGCCCGCCGCGCCGCTTCGGGCGCCTGCGAGGCGATCCAGAGTTCGAGCCGGCCGTCGTGGAGCCGCGCCGTGGCACTCGCGGTCTCCAGCGTCGCGTGAAGCGCGGGGGCGACGTCGTAGCGCTTTGCCAGAGAGAAATTGCGCTTCAGCGTGCCCGGATCGCCGAGTTCGAGCAGCCGCGTCGCCGCACCACCCCGCACCGCCTCGTCGAGTGCGGTCTCGATCTTGCCGCTGTCGGCGCGGTCCTTGGCGATAAAGTTCGGCGCGATCTCGACCAGAGCGCGCTCGGCCGCCCACCAGGTTTCGGCCACGGCAGCGAGCCAACGCTTCTCCTTGACGAAGGCGATCACCCCCGGCATGCCGCGCGCGCGTTTCTTGTCCCAGCTCGCAAGCTCGGTGTCGCCGATCGGCCCGTGCCGGATCGCGGCATAGACCATGCCGGGCAGGCGCACATCGCCGGCGAAACGGTGGCTGCCGTCGACCTTCGACGGCAGGTCCAGCCGCGGGAAACGCAATGCATCGACATTGCGTTCCCTCGCCGGATGCACGCGCAGCGGCGGCTCCTTGGGCGGATCGAAGTTAGCCGCCTCGGCAGCAAGCACGCCGAAGGGCAGCCGCTTGCCCTGATAGCTGACGAAGCCCTTCTCGACCGCGCAGTCCTGCCAATCGGCATCCCACTGCTTGGCCGCTGCCTGGGCGAGCATCGACCGCGCCGCAGCCGCGGCCACGCGCGCCGGATATTCGTAGGCGGCGAGCGAAGTACCGTCGGCCGTAACGGTGAACACTTCGCCTTCGGCCCAGCGGCGGGTGATCGGGCTGCCGGCGCTGGCGATGCCCGGGAACATCGGCAGCCACAGCTCGGCCCAGCGCGAGGCGAGCGGCAGATTGACGTAGAGCGGGCTCGGCGGCGCCGGCTCGACCGCGACCTGCCGCCAGTCCGCGCCGAGCTCGACCGCGACGATCTGCGCGATCAGCGTGGTGATCCCCTGCCCCATTTCGAGCTGCGGCACCGTCACCGTGACGACACCGTCGCCGGCGATGCGGATCCAGGCGTCGAAGGCGGTCTCGTTCTGCCCGGGCGCGAGCGGAGGCTCGTACTTGTGCGGGCGCAGCGCATACCCGACGGCCAGCCCGCCCCCGACCAAAGCTCCGATCAGGATGCCTCGCCGCGAGACTTCCATGTTAGCGCTTCTGATTGTCCAGCCAGGTCGCCACCCGGCGTGCGATCGCGGCGAAAGCCTCGGCCTGCGGGCCCTCGCCCGCGGCCGGCGGGTTGCCGGCGTCGCTGTCCTGGCGGATCGAGAGGTCGAGCGGGATGCGGCCGAGGAAGGCGTGACCCATCGATTTCGCCGCGGCTTCGGCGCCGCCCTGGCCAAACGGATCGCTGACCTCGCCGCAGTGCGGGCAGGCATAGCCGGCCATGTTCTCGACCATGCCGATGATCGGCACCTCGCTCTGCTCGAACAGGCTGATCGCGCGCGTCGCGTCCATCAGCGCGAGGTCCTGCGGGGTCGAGACGATCACCGCGCCGACGGGCTTGAAGCGCTGCAGCATGGTCAGCTGGACGTCGCCCGTACCCGGCGGCAGGTCAACCACGAGCAGCTCGGTATCGCCCCAGTCGGCATCGACGAGCTGGCTCAGCGCATTGCCCGCCATCGGCCCGCGCCAGGCGATCGCCTGCCCGGGCTCGATGATGTGGCCCATCGAGAGCACCGGCACGCCCCAGGGGCTCGGCACCGGCACCAGCTTCTTGTCGCGCGCGGTCGGCTTGACGCCCTCGTTCGCCAGCAGGCGCGGCTGCGAGGGGCCGTAGATGTCGGCGTCGACCAGGCCAACCTTGCGGCCCATCTTCGCCAGCGCCACCGCGAGATTCGCCGAGAGCGTCGACTTGCCGACGCCGCCCTTGCCCGATCCGACCGCGATGAGCCGGCGCTGGGGCTTGTCGGCGGTCATCGCCACGCGGACTTCGGAAACGCCCTCCTGGCCGCGCAGCGCGTCCTTGACCGCGATCTCCATCCGGTCGCGTTCGAGCCGATCGAGCCCGGCAACGTCTAGCACCAGTGTGGCGACACCATCGGCCAGGCGCAGCGACTGCAGCCGCGCTTGTGCGAGCGGCGGCAACGCTGCTTTCAGTGTGCCGTCATCGCCGTCGCTCATCTTCCGTCCTTGCTGCGAAACACTATGACACGCGCCATAGGACCTCTCGTGCGGAAAAAGCAAAGGCAGGCACTGTTTTTGTGACGAATGCTTCCTATAAGTGCCGGATGAAAACGATCGGAAGTGCCCCGAAGACTGGGTTCATTAGCGGTGTTTTGGCCATGGCCGGACGCCGCAGCCCATGGGGCGGCGGGGACAAGGGCGGAGAGCAACCGGAAGAAGGCGATGCCGAAGAGGCGGACGCCGGAGCGGGAAGCCGTGGCGACGGCGCCCGTGGAGATGGCCCCCGTGGAGATGGCTCGTCCGAACCGCCCAAGGGCCCGCGCAATCCCTGGCTGCCGCCGGGCGGCGACACGCCGCCGCGGCGCTCGGCCACTATCGAAGATATCTTCCGCGCCAAGACCGGCCGCAAACCCGGCGGCGGGGGCGGGGGCGGCGGAATGCCGCGTTTTCCGCAGCGCCCCGACGGCAAGAGCTGGTTCCCCATCGTCGGCGGCGTCGCCGCGCTGCTGTGGATCGGCCTGACCACGACGCACATGGTCGGCCCCAAGGAACAGGGCATCGTCACCACTTTCGGCAAGTATTCGCATACGATCGAGCCGGGCGTGTCGCTGACCCTGCCCTGGCCATTCCAGACGGTCGCGGTCACAGACGTCACCTCGATCAACCGCTTCACCATCCCCGAGGGCGAGGGTGAGAAGCTGATGCTTACCAGCGACCAGAACCTGGTCGACCTGTCCTATCTGGTGCGCTGGAACATCAAGAACCTGAAGCTCTACTCGTTCCAGCTGGCCGATCCCGACCAGACCGTGCGCGAAGTAGCCGAAGCGGCGATGCGCGCCACGGTCGCCGAAGTGCCGCTGCAGGGCGCCATGGGCGGCGCGGGCCGCGCGGCGATCGAGCAGAACGTGCGCAACCGCATGCAGGGCGTGCTCGACGCCTACCGCTCGGGCGTGCTGATCCAGGGCGTCGAGATCAAGAAGGCCGATCCGCCGCAGAAGGTGATCGGCGCCTTCCAGAAGGTCACCGCCGCGCAGCAGAACGCGCAGCGCGACATCTCCACGGCGCAAGGCTGGGCCCAGCAGGTCACTGCTCGCGCCCAGGGTGACGCCGCGGCCTTCGACAAGGTCTACGAACAGTACAAGCTCTCGCCCGAGGTCACCAAGCGCCGCATGTATTACGAGACGATGGAGCGCGTGCTGGGCCGCAACGACAAGGTGATCATCGAATCGCAAGGCGTCACGCCTTACCTGCCGTTGCCCGAGTTTCGCCGGAAAGCGGCCGCCGACACGACGGTGGTAGCCCCTCCCCCGCCGTGCCGCAGCAGGGAGGCCAGTGATGGATTTCGCGCGCCTCTGGGAAGACCACAAGGCCAGCCTGATCGCGCTCGGCATCGCGCTGGCCGCGCTGATGTCGAGCATCATCGTCGTCCCCGAAACCGAGCAGGCTGTCGTCGTCCGACTGGGCGAGCCGAACCGCGTGATCAACAAGTTCCGGCCGAACGTCGATTTCGGCCAGACCGGCGCCGGCCTGTCGCTGCGCATTCCGATCCTGGAACGCGTCGTGCGGATCGACAAACGCGTGCTGGCGGTCGACATGGAGCGCCAGCAGGTGCTCTCAAGCGAGCAGCAGCGGCTCGAGGTCGATGCCTATGCACGCTTCCGTGTGATCGATCCGGTGAAGATGGTCCGCACCGCGGGCACCACCGATCGCGTCGCCGAGCAGCTCCAGCCGATCCTCTCGTCCGTGCTGCGCCAGGAACTCGGCAAGCGGACCTTCCAGTCGCTGCTGACCGCCGACCGCGGCCTGGCGATGAAGCAGATCCGCGCCGGGCTCGACCGCGAGGCGCGCGAATATGGCGCGCAGGTGATCGACGTGCGGATCAAGCGTGCCGATCTGCCCGAAGGCGCGCTTGAAAGCGCTTTCGCGCGCATGGAAGCCGCGCGCAACCAGGAAGCCGTGACGATCGAAGCGCAGGGCCAGAAGCAGGCGCAGATCATCCAGGCCCAGGCCCAGGCCGATGCCGCGCGGATCTATGCCGACGCCTTCGGCAAGGACCCCTCGTTCTACGACTTCTACCGTGCGATGCAGAGCTACGACCGTACATTCTCCGATGGTCCAGGTGCCACGACGATCCTACTTTCGCCCGACAACGACTATCTTCGGGAGTTCAAAGGGCACTAGGAACTTTGAGCGATTTCATGTGCTCGGGATTTCTGGACAATCGTTAATGCGGTCATTCAATATGCGTTCAGCCGCCAACGCTTGAATTGCCGTCGAACTTGAGGCGCTGTCGGCGCCCGGAGCAAAGGAAACTGAAGGACGTGAAGCCCGTGCGATACGCCTATGGAGTCACAACCGCGCTGCTGCTCGGCGGCGCTGCTCTTTCGCTTGCCACCGGCTATCCGGCGGGCGCCCAGGTGGCGCAGAACGACACCACCCAGATGCAGAACGTCGTGCCCCGCGCCGGCGCTCCGGCCAGCTTTGCCGATCTGACGCAGCAGCTCGCTCCTGCCGTGGTCAACATCTCGACCCGCCAGCGCGTGCGCGTCGCAGCCAACGCCAACCCCTTCGCCGGCACGCCGTTCGAGGATCTGTTCGGCGGCGGCCAGGGCGGCGGTGGTCCGCAGGGCGGTCAGGGCGGCACCCCGCAGACGCGCGAGGCGCAGTCGCTCGGCTCGGGCTTCATCATCTCGGCCGACGGCTATGTCGTGACCAACAACCACGTCATCACCGCCGACGGCCAGGGTGAGGTGGAATCGATCACCGTGACCATGCCCGACGGCACTGAGTATCCGGCCAAGCTGATCGGCCGCGACGCGGCCTCCGACCTTGCGGTGCTGAAGATCACCACGCCCAAGGCCCTGCCCTTCGTCAAGTTCGGCGACAGCCGCAACGCGCGCGTCGGCGACTGGGTGATCGCCATCGGCAACCCCTTCGGCCTCGGCGGCACTGTGACCTCGGGCATCATCTCGGCGGTCTACCGCAACACCGGCTCGGGATCGGCCTATGACCGCTACCTGCAGACCGACGCCGCGATCAACCGCGGCAACTCGGGTGGCCCGATGTTCGACATGAAGGGCCAGGTGATCGGCATCAACAACGCGATCTTCTCGCCCACCGGCGGCTCGGTCGGCATCGGCTTCGCCATCCCGGCGGAGACCGCGGCGCCGATCGTCGAGCGGCTCAAGACCGGCCAGTCGATCGAACGCGGCTACCTCGGTATCCGTATCCAGGCGCTCAACGAGGATCTCGCGGACTCGGTCGGCATCGCGCACAACCGCGGCGAATTCGTCCAGGCGGTCGAGCCCGGCCAGGCCGCGGCCAATGCGGGCATCAAGGCCGGCGACGTGGTCGTCAAGGTCGACGGCAAGGACGTTACCCGCGACCAGACGCTGTCGTTCATCGTCGCCAACGTCTCGCCCGGCAAGCGCATCCCGCTCGAGCTGATCCGCGACGGCAAGCGCATGACCGTGACCGCCACGGTCGGCAAGCGGCCGAGCGAGGAAGAGCTGGCCAAGAACAGCTTCGACCAGGACCAGACGCCGGACGACGATTCATTCAGCAAGCCGCCGACCAAGCAGGGCAACGGCCTGTCCGAGCAGTCGCTGGGTCTCTCGGTGCTGCCGCTGACCCCGACCATCGCACGCCAGCTCGGCATGCCCGAAACGCTGCGCGGTGTGGTGGTCAACGCGGTCGATCCTTCGTCCGACGCCGGCACCAAGGGCCTGCAGCGCGGCGACATCGTGCTCTCGGCCAACTACCAGGACGTTGCCACGGCGGCCGAGCTCGAAGCGGCGATCAAGGCCGCCAAGGCCGCCAACCGCAACGCCGTGCTCCTGCGCGTCCAGCGCCGCGGCCAGCCCGCGACCTACGTGCCGATCCGGCTGCGCTAAACGCTAAAACCCTCCCTGCGGCATAGCTGCGGGGAGGGTAATCGGCTTTCAGAGAATGTGCGGCTCGCGCAAATAGCCGAAGGGGCTCTCCCCGTCCCAGCCCGCGCCGTCGGGATAGCGCAGTTCGATGCCAGCGAGATCGCCCGCATCGGCCAGGCGCAGGTTGACGCCCATCTGGACATTGCCGAACTTTGCCTGAGCGCTTGTCGTCAGGACGAAATGCGTCGTCGCGCCACAGTTGGCACAGAACCGCATTTCGGCGGCGGGATCCTCCTTGTCGTCGCGGCTGTAGCCCTTAGTCGCGCCTTCGACCGCGACCTCGGAGGGATGGAAATAGCCCCAGAGCGCGCCCGAGTTTCGGCACAGCTTGCAGTTGCACTCGTGAACGAAGTCCGGGCGCTTGTGTATCTCGACGCGGCTTTGGCCGCAGAGGCAGGAGAGCTTGATCATAGGGCCGCCTCTATCACGACACCTGGCCGTCTGACAGCCGCCCGAACGCCTGTCAGACGAGAGCCATAACGATCCCGCCGAGTAGCGCGAGTGCGCCGACGACCAGCCAGCCGGCCAGTCCTTTGACATAACTCTTCCAGTTCATCGCCACCCAGTCCGGCTGCGCGGCGATCTTGCGCCGGGCGCCATCAACCGTCCCGCCGATGGCGAGAATTCCGAACAGAATCAGGCCCATGCCGAGTGAACGGGTGTCCATGGCACCCTTGCTACTCTGGCCGGACGACCAAGCGCAAGCGGGCACCTCAGTTCACCGGAATCGGACGCTCGCGGCTTCCCGGCTGGCCGGCCCGCGGTGCAGCCGGGACATTGCCACCCTGCCCGGATCGCGCGCCCTCGCGGGGGCGCTTGCCGGTCGCCTGGTCGAGGAAATCGTCGTTGGCCGCAGGCGGCGGATCGGCCGGGACGAGGCCGCCATTGTCTGCAGGCTGGCCGCGTTCGACCGGGGGTTCGCCAGGCCCCGGATTGGAGCCGCCGGGGATCATGTTGCCCTGGTCGTCGGTGTAGTAATAGTCGTTGGGATTGCCCTGGATCTGCTCGTCGTCGGGCTCGAGCTGCCAGTCGGGCAGCTTGAGATCGGTCTCGAACTTCTCGACCGGGCGCTTGGCGACCGCGTAGCGCATATAGGCGGCGAAAGCGCGCGCCGGGGCGGTACCGCCCTGTAGGCCGGGCACGGCATGGGCATCGTCGCGGCCCATCCAGACGCCGGTGGTCACGCCGCTGGAGAAGCCGATGAACCAGCCGTCCTTGTTCGAGCTGGTCGTCCCGGTCTTGCCGGCCACGGGCCGGCCGATCTGCGCGGCCTTGCCGGTGCCGATGGCGACCGCAGACTGCAGCAGGTCGGTGATCCCGGCGGCGACATAGGCCGGCACCAGCAGTTCGCCGCGCGGCGCCGGGCGTTTGTAGAGTTCCTGCCCGTCGGCCGAGGTGACCTTGAGGATGCCATAGGGCTCGACCGAGGCACCCTTGGCCGAGACCGAGGCGAAAGCGCGGGTCATGTCGATCAGGCGCACGTCGGAAGTGCCGAGCACCATCGAGGGCATCGTGTTGACAGGCGTGCTGATGCCGAAGCGCCGCGCCATCGCCGCCACCGCGCCGAAGCCGACCTCGTTGCCGAGCTGCGCGGCGACGGTGTTCTTGGAATAGGCGAAAGCGGTGCGCACGTCGATCTCGCCGGCATAGGAGCCGCCCGAATTGTGCGGGCTCCAGCCGTCGATCGTCACCGGCTCGTCGACCACGCGGTCGTTCGGCTTGTAGCCGGCCTCGAGCGCGGCGAGATAGACGAACAGCTTCCAGGCCGATCCCGGCTGGCGCACGGCATTGGTCGCGCGGTTGTAGTTCGAGGTGACGTAGTCGGTGCCGCCGACCATGGCGAGTACGGCGCCGTCGCGGTCTAGGCTGACAAGCGCACCTTGGGCGCCCTTGGGAGCATTGGCCGCAACCGCCGCGGTCGCCGCGCGCTGCATGCCGGGGTCCAACGTCGTCCAGACCTCGATCGGCTCCTGGTTGTCGGGCAGCAGCAGGTCGAGCTGCGGCAGCGCCCAGTCGGTGAAATAGCGCGCCGAGTTCTGTCCAGCCTCGGGTGCCTGCTTGACGTCCTGCAGATTGGCATTGGCGCGCTGCGCCGCAGTGATTGCGCCGGCCTCTTCCATCGTCTGCAGCACGACCGCGGCGCGGTCGACAGCAGCCTTGGAATCGGCGGTCGGCGAGTAGCGCGAGGGCGCCTTGACCAGGCCCGCGATGATCGCGGCTTCGGCCAGCGACAGATCCTTGGCATCGTGGCCGAAGAACTTGCGGCTCGCGGCGTCGATGCCATAGGCGCCGCCGCCGAAATAGACCTTGTTGAGATAGAGCTCGAGCACCTGGTCCTTCGAGAACTTCCACTCGAGCGCCATCGCCAGGACGGCCTCGCGTATCTTGCGATCGAAGGTCTTGCTGTTGTTAAGGAACACCGTGCGCGCGAGCTGCTGGGTGACCGTCGAGCCGCCCTGGCGCCAGTGCCCGGTCTCGACGCGGACCATCAGCGAGCGGATGATGCCGATCGGATCGACGCCGATGTGCGAGCGGAAGCGCCGGTCCTCGACCGAGACCGTGGCATCCTTCATCACCTGCGGGATCTGGGCGTAGGGCACCCATTTGCCGTAGCTCGGCCCGAGCGAGACGAGTTCCGACCCGTCGCGCGCACGCACGACGATCATCTGGCCGTTCTGGCTGGACTTGAGCTTGTCGTAGCTCGGCAGCGACTGCGCCGCGACGAGTACCGAGACGCCGACGACGATGACCGCCAGCAGCGCCAGGGCGAAGCCCCAGATGAAAGTGCCGCGCACGAAACGCCACAGCCGAGAGGGCTGCTTCTTCGTCTTGGCGGGAGGTGGTGGTGGGGGGCGAACCTTGCGTTTTGCGCAGGTTGTCGTTGCGTGCCATTTGGCTAGCTGGCCCCTCCAGCGGGCGCGCGTGTCATCATCAGTGCGGCCCCGTGCATGAAACATGCATAACACAGCGTTAACGGGGCCGGCATAGCTTGGCCAGAGTTATCCTCCCCGAAGCCTATCTTCGGGGAGGATGCGCCGGGCTATTCCTTCGGCTTGAAGTCCAGCGAGGCGCTGTTGATGCAATAGCGCAGGCCATTCTCGCCCGGGCCATCCGGGAAGACGTGGCCGAGATGGCCCTCGCACTTGGCGCAGCGCACTTCGGTGCGGACCATGCCGTGCGACATGTCGCGCAGTTCCTCGACCGCGTGGGGCGAGACCGGATCAGTGTAGCTCGGCCAGCCCGAGCCCGAATTGTACTTGGTGTCAGAGCTGAACAGCGGCTCACCACAGCCGGCGCAGACATATTCGCCCGCGGCCTTGTTCTGCTCGTACTTGCCGGTGAAGGCCCGTTCGGTGCCGGCGTGGCGCAGGATCTGGTACTGCTCGGGGCTGAGCTTTTCGCGCCATTCCGCGTCGGTCAGTTTCATCTTTTCGGTCATGGGGTACTCCCTTCGGACGCGAATATGGAAACGGCGTGACCCCGGTGCAAGCGGGGATGGTCCACCGCTTGTTAAAGCCTTGCTGCTATTCTCCCGGCAGGTGGAAGCAGGGCATGGCGATGCATCAGCAATCCGGAATGCGATACGTGTTCGGCGGGATGTTCCTGTCCGGCATATCGAAAGTGATCGAGATCCGCGGCGACGTGGCGCCCGACAGCGCATCGGGCGAACGGCTGTTCTATCACTGCCTCGCGCTGCTGGTGCTGCTCGGAGCGCTCGCATGCTTCATCAAGGGCGGCCGCGTGGCCTTCCGCCGCATCTTCAAGCGCGGCGAGACCGAGACCCGGGAACTCGCGGCCGTCTTTGCTGACCGCGGACCTCCGCGAAGAGACCCACCCGAGGACGAGACCTTCGACCCGGACATTGCGCTGGCGCGCTATTTCGAGCGCAAGCAGGCAAAAGGCTTCGAGCCGGCCAGCCCGGCAACGCTACCGCGGCCCGCTCCAGGCGGCTTCGGCCGCAAGGGTCTCTGACAGGCCTAGTGCAAATGCTCGACGACGAGCACCACGCCGTCATGCCCGGCGACGCGCATCTTGGTGCCCGGTTCTGCGTCCGGACCCTTGGCCAACCATTCGCTGTCGCCCTGCTTGACCCGGCCGTTGCCGCCGTCGATCGCGTGGGTGACGACCACGGTTTCGCCCACCAGCCGTGCGCCGCGGTCGTTCATCTTGGGATCGAGCGCTTCGACCGGATTGGCCGCGAGGTAGCGTTTGCCGGTAAACACCGCGGCGATCGAGAGGACGGCGAAGATCACGACCTGCACGGGCAGGCCGATCGGCAGGAACCAGGTGAGCGCGCCGGTGATCAAAGCGGCGGCCGCCAGCCAGATCAGGAAGACGCCGGGGATCGCCATTTCCGCTGCGGCGAGCAGCAGGCCGATCGCCAGCCAATGGTAGTGATTACCAAGAGCGTCGAACCATTCCATTACTTGCTGTCCTTGAAGGCATCCCTTGCCAGTTCGCCGATGCCGCCGAGCGTACCGATGAGCTGCGTCGCCTCAACCGGGAACAGGATGGTCTTGGCATTGGGTGAAGTGGCGAACTGGCTGACCGCCTCGGTGTACTTCTGCGCAATGAAGTAGTTGAGCGCCTGGCTGCCCGAGGCGGCGATGGCGTCGGACACCATCTTGGTCGCCTTGGCTTCGGCCTCGGCCTCGCGCTCGCGCGCTTCGGCGTCGCGGAAGGCGGCTTCGCGGCGGCCTTCGGCCTGGAGGATCGCGCCCTGCTTCTCACCCTCGGCGCGCAGGATCTCGGACGCCCGCGAACCCTCTGCTTCGAGGATCTGCGCGCGCTTCTCGCGCTCGGCCTTCATCTGGCGGGCCATGGCGTTGGAGATGTCGGCCGGCGGGCGGATGTCCTTGATCTCGACGCGGGTAATCTTGACGCCCCAGGGCGCAGTCGCATGATCGACCACGACGAGTAGCTTGGCGTTGATCTCGTCACGCTTCGACAGCGTTTCGTCGAGGTCCATCGAGCCCATGACCGTGCGCAGGTTCGTGGTGGTCAGCTGCATGATCGCGACATAGAGGTTCGACACCTCGTAGGCCGCTTTGCCGGCATCGAGCACCTGGAAGAAGACCACCGCATCAACGCCGACCATGGCGTTGTCGCGCGTGATGATCTCCTGCCCGGGAATGTCGAGCACCTGCTCCATCATGTTGACCTTATGGCCGACCCGGTCGACGAAGGGGATGATGAGGTGCAGGCCCGGCTGCGCCGCGAGTGTATATTTGCCGAGCCGTTCGACCGTATAGACATAGCCCTGCCGAACGACGCGCACGCCCATCAGCAGGAACAGCACGACGACGACGACCAGCGAAATCAGAAATCCGCCCATATCCCAAGTCCCCCGAAGCTTTGACCCATCCTAGCGGTGGGCGGGCGCCGAGGAAAGCGGAACCGGAGAGAGGGTTAACCCGCTATATCTCGGCAAACTGCGGGGCCGGCGGTGCGCCGCGCAGCCGCTCGGCGTCGCGCGCCGGGGGCAGGCCGAACATCCGCGCATATTCGCGGCTGAACTGCGATGCGCTCTCGTAGCCGACGCGGTGCGCCGTGGCCTGCGCATCGGGCTGGACGATCAACATGCGGCGCGCCTCCTGCAGCCGCATCGCCTTCTGGTACTGTAGCGGGCTCATCGCGGTCGCCGCCTTGAAGTGGCGGTGGAACGAGGCGCGGCTCATGCCCGCCAGTTCGGCCAGCACGTCGATCGCCAGCGGCTTGTCGAAATGGGCCCTGATCCAGTGGATCGTCCGGTGCACGCGCGACAGGCGGCTGTCGGCGCGGGCGATCTGCTGGAGCGTGCCGGTATCGTCGCTCTGGACCAGGCGGTAGAGTATCTCGCGGCGGATCATCGGCGCGAGGACGGCGATGTCCTCCGGCTGGTCGAGCAGCTCGATCAGCCGGCGCACCGATCCCAGCAGGCCCGGGGTGATCGGATTGACCAGGAAGCCTGCGTCGCGCGCCACGGGCCGCGGCGGCACTTCGGCGAGGACCGAGGCGAGCAAGGCACGGTCGATTGTCATCGACAGGCCGATATACGGCCTGTCGGCGCTCGCCTCGCAGACGTAGCCGCTCGCCGGCAGGTCGAGCGAGGCGACGAAATAGGTCGAGGTGTCGTAGCGCATCGCCTGATCGCCGATGATCACCCGCTTCGCGCCCTGGAGGATGACGCAGAACATCGGCTCGAACATCCCGGCGACCGGGTCGGTCGGTGCCGAGACGCGGTTGAACCGGACGCCATCGAGCGCGGTATCGACCTGTCCCGCCGGACAATGCTTGTGCGCCAGTGCGATCAGGTGGCTGATGTCATCGTGCATGGCCCAGAGATGCTCACGCCCCCTTGCCCGCGCAAGCGGCTTCCGCGCCCGTCGCAAGCTTTGAGACGATCGGGCAAGGAGTGGAGCCTATCGGGCGAGGGCTTCGGCTTTCACCGCCCTATCTCCGGGTCACCACTCCCCCCTACCTATGGAGACTATCATGTTTGGAGCAACATCGACCACGGACGAAGTGCTGGCGGGCATCGACCTCAAGGGCAAGCGCTTCCTAGTGACGGGCGTATCGGCCGGCCTCGGCGTCGAGACCGCACGCGCCCTCGTCAGCCACGGCGCCGACGTGATCGGCACGGCGCGCGACCTTGCCAAGGCGGAACGCGCGACGGCGCAGGTCCGGGAAGCCGCCGCGACCAGCGGGGGCAGCCTCGAACTGGTCGAAGTCGATCTCGCCTCGCTCGCCAGCGTGCGCGCGGGCGCCGACGCGATCGTCAAGGCCGGCAAGCCACTCGACGTCATCATCGCCAACGCCGGCGTCATGGCCTGCCCCTTCGGCAAGACCGTGGACGGCTTCGAAACCCAGTTCGGCACCAACCACCTCGGCCATTTCGTGCTGGTCAACCGCATCGCCGGCCTGCTCAAGCCGGGCGGCCGGCTGGTCAACCTGTCGTCCTCCGGCCACCGTTATTCGGACGTCGACCTCGACGATCCGAACTTCGACCACACGCCCTACGAGGAATTCCTCGCCTATGGCCGCTCGAAGACCGCGAACATCCTCTTCGCGGTGGAATTCGACCGGCGCCATCGTGACCGCGGCATCCGCGCTACGGCCGTGCATCCCGGCGGCATCCAGACCGAACTGAGCCGCCACATGCCCGAAGGCGCGCTCGACGGCCTGCTGCAGACAATCAACGAGCAGAATGCCGCGGCCGGTCAGCCGCTGATGGAGTGGAAGACGATCCCGCAGGGCAGCGCGACTTCGGTCTGGGCGGCGGTCGTCGCTCCGGCGGACGAGGTCGGCGCACAGTTCTGCGAGGACTGCCATGTCGCCGAAGTGAGCACCCTGCCCGGCCTGACCGGCGGCGTGCAGCCCTATGCGCTCGATGCCGACACCGCCAAGGCGCTCTGGGCCAAGAGCGAGGAAATGGTCGCCGAGACGTTCTGAGGTGGAAAGGCCCCGGCGCAACCTGCGCCGGGGCTGCCATCCTAGAGCTTGGAATAGAGCGCCAGCAGCCGCTCCCAGGCCCGATCGGCCTGGGCCTGGTCGTAAACCGGTGAATCGGGAACGCACCAGCCGTGCTCGGCCGGATAGACCTCGATCTCGGCCGGCCGGCCGGCGGCCGTCGCGGCAGCGCGCAGCGCATCCTTGTCGCCCGGCGCGCGGGCATCGTCGCCGCGAGCGATGGCGAAGAGGTACGATGCCTGGGTCTTGTCGAGCAGCTTGACCGGGCTGTCGGGCGCATCGCCGACCAGTCCGGCGCCATGGAACGAAGCGGCAGCGCCGACGCGGCCCGGCGTGCCGAAGGCCGTGCGCACGGTGAAAGGCCCGCCCATGCAATAGCCTTGCGAACCGATCTTGCGGCGCTTGTCGACCGCGGCCTGCCCATCGAGCCAGGCGACGAAGGCCTTGCCGTCGCTCGTCACCGCATCGGCGGTCAGCTTCGCGCGCATCGGCCCGACCTTGGCCTGGCCTTCGGGCGTGCGGAATTCGGCGAAGGTGTTGAGCACGGGCGACCGCGCGTCGCGGTAATAGGGGTTCACCACCAGCACGGCATAGCCAGCCGCCGCCAACCGCCGCGCCATGACCTTCTTGGCCTCACGCAGTCCGCCGACGTCGGGCCAGAACACCACGCCCGGATGCGCGCCTTTGGCCGGGTGGGCGAAGAAGGCGTCGCACTTGCCGTCGGGCGTCGTCACTTCGACCATCCGCTCGGTCACGCCCGCAGCCGATTTCGCCTCGCCATCGCCACCGCTGCAGGCGACGATCGTGGCCGCGGCGCCGAGCGCGGCGAAATCGCGGCGGCTCAGCCCCCTGCGCGCGAGCGCTTCGTCCTCGGCAGGCTGGGTGAAGTCGTCACACATGGCTCGCGGCTCCTGTTACTCCCCGCGCGCCATGGTAACCGATCAGAGCCCCGCGTAAAGCGCCAGCAGGCGGTCCCAGGCGCGGTCGGCCTCGGCCTTGTCGTAGGACGGGGCATCGGGAACGCACCAGCCGTGGTTGGCCTTGTAGACCTCGATCTCAGCGGGCCGGCCGGCAGCGGCTGCCGCCTCGCGCAGCGCTGCAACGGCATCGGGCTCGTTCTTATCGTCATCCTGGCCGGGAAGGATCAGGTAGGAAGCCCGGGTCTTGGCCATGAGCCGGTGCGGGCTGTCGGGCGCATCGCTGACGAGGCTGCCGCCGTGGAAGCTGGCCACGGCCTTGACCCGATCGGGCACGGCAGCCGCCGTGCGGAAGGCCAGCGCCCCTCCCATGCAGTAGCCCTGGGTGCCGATGCCGCGCGCCGTATCGACCGAAGGCTGGGCATCGAGCCAGGCGGCGAAAGTCTGCGCATCGCGTTCGATGCCGCCGGGCGCGCGAACGCCCGCCATCAACGGCATGATCTTCTCGCGCGCGGCGGGATCGCCGAAATCGGAGAACTTGATGCCGAGCGGCGTATGCGCATCGCGGTAGTACTGGTTCACCACCAGCACCGCATAGCCGGAAGAAGCCAGCCGGCGGGCCATGGCCATCTTCGCGTCACGCAGCGCGATCGCGTCGGGCCAGAAGATCACGCCGGGGTGCTTGCCCTCGGTGGGATGGACGAAGAAGGCGTCGCAGGTGCCATCGGCGGTCTGGATGTCGACCATCGATTCGCTGAGGCCCGGATAGGCCTTCTCGAAATCGGCCATCGCCTGCTGCGGCTGGCCCAATCCGGCCCGACCCGTATTTTCATCGCACATCGACGCACTCTCCCGCCTTGTTCCCTGTCGCTGCGATGCTAGCCTGCGCCCGGGAGGCGAACAATGACCGATGATCCAGAACAGATCTTCAATTGGCAGCGGCTGGACGCGCGAACGACGACATCGGGCAAGCTGATCGCGGACGATGTCGCCGCGCTGGCGGACCTTGGCGTGCGCCACGTGATCAATCTCGCGCCGGACGAATCGGAGGGTGCCTTGGCAGGCGAGGCCGCTTTGATGGCGTCGCACGGCCTGCGCTACACCTATATCCCGGTGCCATACTTCGCGCCCGAGGAAGCGCATCTGGCCGCCTTCCGCGACGCGCTGGCCGCCGACGACGAGCCCGTCCATGTCCACTGCATAGCCAACTGGCGCGTCTCGGCATTCTTCTATCGGCTCAACCGCGCCAAGGGCATGCCGGAGCCGGAGGCGCGCGCGATCATGGCGCGCCAATGGGAGCCCGAAACCAACCAATACAAGGGCGCGGACATCTGGGCCGCCTTCATTGCGAACGGAGACTATTGATGGATTTCACCGGCCAGCACGTCGTCATCACCGGCGGATCGACCGGCATCGGCCGCGCCACTGCCGAGAAGATCGTCGCGGCGGGCGGCAAGGTCAGCCTGATCGCGCGGCGCGCCGACGTGCTTGAAGCTGCCGCACGCGCGATCGGTCCCGATGTCGCGCACTTCGCCGCCGACGTCGGCAACAAGGCCGATCTGCTCGCCGCGATCGACGCTGCGGTCGCGCGCCACGGCGCGATCGACGGCCTCTTCCTCAACGCCGCGGTCAACGGCGCCTTCGCGCTGACGCCAGACTACAGCGACGAGGCCTTCGAGGAGGTCATGCGGGTCAACGCCTTCTCGCTGTTCTGGGCCGTGCGCCACGTCCTCCCGGCGATGATCGCCCGCGGCAAGGGTGCGGTGCTGATCACCGGCAGCCTCGGTGGCGAGACCGGCATGGTCGGCAACATCGGCTATTGCACGAGCAAGCATGCCGCGGTTGGCATCGCCCGGACCATCGCGATGGAAGGCGCGGCGCAGGGCGTGCGCTGCAACTGGATCGCCCCGGGCTTCATCGACACCGAGATGCTCGCGAACGTCCCCGAGGCGTTCAAGCAACAGATGGCCAATCGGGTGCCGCAGAAGCGCATCGGCACTTCCGCAGAAGCCGGTGCAGTCGCGGCCTTCCTGCTGTCCGACGATGCCAGCCACGTCACCGCACAGGGGCTCGCCATCGACGGCGGGCTGCTCGGGACTCTCATGATAGAGACCTGATCGCAGCCCTCACGGCAGGTGTCATCGTGCTGAAATAGCAGCGCAATCATAGTGCCATTTTCGACTCCTACGCCTTCGCACCTGCGAAGTCATATCGCGTTGAGGGAAGAAAAATGGCTATGAATATCCAGTCGGTGTCGCAGCTTAAGCGCCTTGCCCTGCTTCTTGGCGTTGCAACCCTGCCGTTGTGCGCCGCAGCACCGGCCTTTGCCCGCGACGACGCCGCCAGCGCCGATGAAGCGACCGCCGCCGACGAGGCGCTCCCGGCCGACGATACCGGCATGGCGAGCAACACCATCGTCGTGACGGCCAAGACGGTCCGCTCCGCGACGGCGATCCCGCAGGTCGAAATCCAGAAGATCCTGCCCGGCGTCAGCCCGCTGAAGGCGATCCAGACGCTGCCCGGCGTGCTCTACATCACCTCCGACCCCTGGGGCTACAACGAGCAGAACGCGAACATCCTGATCCACGGTTTCGTCGGCAACCAGCTCGGCTACACGATGGACGGGATTCCGCTCGGCGACCAGAGCTACGGCAACTACAATGGTCTCTCGCCGCAGCGCGCGGTGATCTCCGAAAACGTCGGCCGCGTCGTCGTGGCGACGGGCGCGGGCGACCTCGCGACGCCGTCGAACAGCAACCTCGGCGGCACGGTCGAGATCTTCTCGGCCGATCCGCTCGACAGCCTCGGCATCTCGGCCGCGCAGACCTTGGGCTCCTATTCGACCTCGCGCACCTATGTCCGCGTCGACAGCGGCAAGTTCGGCCCGGGCGGCGAGAATTCGGCCTATATCTCGGGCGCGCGCCAGCATGCCCGCGCCTGGGACTTCAACGGCATCCAGGGCGGCTGGCAGGCCAATGCCAAGTTCGTCCACGAGAACGACGCGGTGAAGGCGACGCTGTTCTTCGACTACAACGACATGACCCAGCCGAACGAGGACGCCACGGTGTTTCCGTCGGTGGTCACCTCGACCACCTTCGCGCCTTATACCAAGCCGTTCTTCTACCCCGATGTCGCCGGCTACCGCAGCAGCTACCTGAACGCGCTGGGCAATTCGCCCGCGGCCGCCGGCAGCAATTACCGCAACTATTACTCGGACGCGCAGCGCACCGACTACCTTGCCTATGGCCGCCTCGAAGCCAAGCTCAGCGACCATATCAGATGGACGAACACGGCCTATTACCACCACAACGACGGCGCCGGCGTTGTCGCGGGTCCGCTCGGCCAGTCGATCACCACCGCGCAGCCCTATCTCGACCCCGCCTATGCCAGCCTGCCGGCCAATTGCCGCTTCACCGCCAATGCCAACGGCGTGCGTCCCACCGCAGCCGGTAACCCGTGCACCGCACTGACCGACGCCCAGGCCGCAGCAGCCGGCGCGGCGCTGGTCAAGGCGACCGGCGGCTCGGGCCTGATCACCCGCACTACCGAATACCGCATCGACCGCTGGGGCGTGATCTCGGCGCTCAACCTAGATCTCGGTCGTCACCAGGTCCAGCTCGGCGGCTGGTTCGAGCACAACAGCACCACCCAGTGGCGCCGCTGGTACGCGGTCGACGTCAACAACCCGGCAACCAGCACGCCCTACATCCGTCCGCTCGACGTCCAGCAGCCGCTGTTCACCCAGTACCAGGGCGACGCCAAGATCGAGGAACTGCAGCTTCACCTGCAGGACCGCTGGCAGGCGACCGACCAGCTGACGATCGAGGCCGGCTTCAAGACCAGCGCGCAGTGGGCCGACGGCCGCTTCCCGATCCAGCCGCGCGCGGGCTCGCTCGGCGGCACCACCGCGCTGCCGCAGGGCAAGATCAATACCAACGAATGGTTCCTGCCCGCCTTCGGCGCCAGCTACGACTTCAACGGGCATGAGCAGGTCTATTTCAACGTCCAGAAGAACCTGCGCCAGTTCTCGGCCTATCTCGCCGGCGGCGGCGGCCCCTGGTTCACCGGCAGCCAGGCGGCCTTCGATGCCTTCGCCACGCAGGGCAAGCCCGAGACGAGCTGGACCTACGAGGCGGGTTTGCGCACCAACCGCAGCTTCGGCGGCGGCGTGGGGCTGCAGGCGCAGGTCAACTACTATCACGTCGACTTCAGCAACCGCCTGCTCGCGATCTCGACCAACCCGGGCGGCATCGCCGGCAGCGGCATCACCGGCGGCACGTCGATCCTGGTGAACGTCGGCAACGTGAAGACCGACGGCATCGACGCGGCCTTCACGCTGCGCCTGGGCAGCCTGTTCTCGCTCTACAACGCGCTCTCGTACAACCTGTCCAAATACAAGAGCGATTATCTGTCGAGCGCGATCGGCATCGGCGCCGCGACGGGCACCTGCATCGGCGGCACGGCGACAGTGGGCGGCGTCGTGCCGACCTGCGGCAAGCTGATCCCCGGTGAGCCCAAGTGGATGAACAAGACCGTCGCCACTGTGTCGGTCGGTCCGTTCGAGGTGCAGGGGATCGGCGACTATGTCGGCCGCCGCCCCGCGACCTTCACCAACGATGCCTTCCTGCCGTCCTACTTCCTCGGCTCGGTGCGCGTCGCCGCCAGCCTGCCCGCGGGCATCACCCCGCTCACCAAGGCTGAACTGTCGCTCAACGTCACCAACGTATTCGACAAGAAGGGCTGGTCCAGCCTGTCGGGCGCGGTGGCCACGGGCTATTCGGTCTATCCGATCGCGCCGCGCCAGTGGTTCGTCACGCTCTCGGCCGGGCTTTGACCGATGGCCGGCGCGCTGGCACCATCGGCAACGATGAAGCTCTCGCGTAGAACGATGCTGGTAGCCGGGGCGGGCCTTGTGCTCGCCCCGGCGCTGGGCATAGGGCGGGCCATGCCGCCACGCCCTGTCAGACCGGTCGTGCTCGGCCACCGCGGCGCGCCGGCGCACCGGCCCGAGCATACGCTCGCCTCCTATGCTAAGGCGATCGCCGACGGCGCCGATTTCGTCGAACCCGATCTCGTCGCGACCAAGGACGGCGTGCTCGTCGCGCGGCACGAGAACAACATCGCCGAAACCACCGACGTCGCTGCGCACGCCGAGTTCGCCAGCCGCAAGACGACCAAGACGATCGACGGCCAGTCCGTGACCGGCTGGTTCACCGAGGACTTCACGCTGGCCGAGCTCAAGACCCTGCGCGCCAAGGAGCGGCTCGGCGCGCTGCGGCCCGAGAGCCAGGGCTACGACGGCCAGTTCCAGATCGTCACTTTCGAGGAGATCGCCGATTTCGTCGCGGCCGAGGCGGCGGCGCGCTGGCGCACTATCGGGCTGATCCCCGAGATCAAGCATAGCACCTATTTCGCGGGCATCGGCCTGCCGCTCGAGCCGCGCTTCCTCGCGGTGATGCGCGCCGGCGCCTATCTGAAGCGCGCGCCGGTGATCGTGCAGTCGTTCGAGACAGGCAATCTCAAGGCGCTGCGGCCCGAGATCGCCGATCTCGCCAATGTCCAGCTCATGCAACTCGTCGATCCGTCGCAGCCCGCGCTGGTCAGCCCGGCCGGCCTCGCCGAGATCGCCGCCTATGCCGACTGGGTGGCGCCGCCGACGCGCGAGATCATTCCGCTCGGCCCCGACCAGCGCCTGGCCGCGCCGACGACGATCGTCGCCGACGCGCACAAGGCCGGGCTGCTCGTCGGCACCTGGACCTTCCGCCCGGAGAACAGCTTCCTCGCCGCCGACTTCCGCGACGCTGCCGGCCCGGCCGCGCGTAATCCCGCGGGCAGCGTCGCCGAGATCCGCCGCTATCTCGCGCTCGGGCTCGACGGGTTCTTTACCGATGATCCCGCGCTGGGCCGCGAGGCGGTCGATGCTATGACGAGGGCCTAACCGGAGAACACATATGGCCCGCTCGATTCGCCCGCAACGCGTCAACCACATGAACGCGGTGGTGCAGGACTTCGAGGCCAGCGTGGCCCACGTCGAGCAGGCCTATGGCGCCGAATTCATGGTCGACATGCCGCAGAAGGAATTCCACGCCTGCCTGTTCGAGATGGGCCGCGTGATCTTCGAACTGTTCGTGCCCTGGGACTATCTCGTCACCGCGCGCCTCGGTCCGCACTTCGTCGGCCTCGAATGGCAGGCCGACATGGACGATGTCCGGGCCGCGCTGGCCGACCACGGCGTGCGAACGGTGCGCGACATCGGCCTCGCGCTGCACACCCACCCCGACGACTGTTTCGGCATCGCGCACGAATTCTACGCGGGCGAATTCGTCAGCCGCGACTGGCCGCTGCTCGGCGGCGGCAAGATCAAGTCGGCCGAATACTGGGCGAGCGAGCATCCGCTCGGCCTGACCGGGCTCAGGGGCTATACCCAGGTGGTCGAGGATATCGCCGGCGCGAGCGCCTTCTACCAGTCCTTCCTTTCCGCCGAACCGCTGTTCGAGGAAAACCGCCCGGCAATCGCCGGCCGCGCGGTGGCGCTCAAGGTGGCGGACGCCGTCGTCGAACTGCTGATGCCGACCGGCCCCGGCTGGCTGGCGCAGCGGCTGCGCCGTCAGGGCCAGGGCATCCTCTCGACCGTGTTCGGCGTCGCCGACATGGCCAAGGCGCGCAACTATTTCGTCGCCAAGGGCGTGCCGACCGAAGCTGGAACCGCGCCGGCTTATGCCGCCGTGCCGCCCGAGGCGAACCAGGGGATCATGTTCGAATTCGCGGAGTAGTCCGCCGGGGGCGGGAAGGTCGGAGTAGCGGAAGCCCGGGCTTGGGGCTGCTCGCGCCTGCTACGCGAAGGCAGTACTGGTGATCTGGACATGCCAGTTCGTCGGGACATTGTGCCAGGCATTGGCATCATTGCTGACGAAGCCACCATTCGCCTGACCGAGCCATTCGGTGAATGCGCCTTTGTCGTCACGCCAGATCACGTCGTCGCGGCCATCGCCGTTGAAGTCGCCGGTGCCGGCGACCTTCCAGTTGGTCGGAACATTGTTCCAGGCATTGGCATCGTTGCTGGCGAAGCCGCCATTGGCCTGACCGAGCCATTCGGTGAAAATGCCGCTGTCGTTGCGCCAGATGATGTCGTCCCGCCCGTCGCCGTTGAAGTCGCCGGTGCCGACGATATGCCAACTGGTCGGAACATTGTTCCAGGCATTCGCATCGTTGCTGACGAAGCCGCCGCTCTTCTGACCGAGCCATTCGGTGAAAGCCCCGCTGTCGTTGCGCCAGATCACATCGTCGCGCCCGTCGCCGTTGAAATCGCCAGTGCCGGCAACCTTCCAGCTGGTCGGCACATCGTTCCAGGCATTCGCATCGTTACTGACGAAACCGCCGTTGGCCTGGCCGAGCCATTCGGTGAATGCGCCGCTGTCGTTGCGCCAGATCACGTCGTCGCGCCCGTCGCCGTTGAAATCGCCAGTGCCCACGACATGCCAGCTGGTCGGGGGACTGTTCCAGGCATTCGCATCGTTGCTGACGAAGCCGCCGCTCGCCGTGCCCAGCCAGTCGGTAATCGCTCCCGAATCGTTCTGCCAAATCAGGTCGGCACGGCCGTCGCCATTGAAGTCGCCTGTGCCGACGACGTGCCAACTGGTCGGAACATTGTGCCAGGCATTGCCATCGTTGCTGACGAAGCCGCCGCTCGCCGTGCCCAACCAGTTCGTGAAGGACCCATCTGCATTGCGCCAGACAACGTCGCTACGCCCGTCGCCGTTGAAATCGCTCGAAGGCGCATCATGGGCCAACGCCAGCGTGGCGCCCCCGTTGCTCACGGCTGCCGGGGTACCGGTCGAGCCGGTCTGGGAATCGTCGTGGGAAGCCGGAACAGCGTGCGACGCGTACCACTCAGACAAGACGGAGGCGCCATTGTCGGTCGGAGCACTCACCAGGGTGTTCCCCGAGGGAACCGAACTGCCGTCGGAAGTGGTCTTGTATCCTGTGGCCGCGTTGCCGCTCAGAGTCACAGTCGACCCTTCCACCCTCAAGAACGCCAGCATGTCGGAGAAGCCGAGCACGGTATTGTCCGATACCGCGCCGCTCGTCGCGCCGGTCAGCATGATGGCGTTCCACATCGTGCCGATCAGGAGGTTGTCGGTGATCGACACACGTTGAAACGTGGTTCCTGCCTCGTCGGTGACGAAGATGCCCTGGGCTACACCACCGTCCCCTCGCGTAACGACGTTTCCTGAGATCGCGATGTCGGTGGTCGGCCCGGTCTGGCCCGACGTGAATATCTGGATCGCGTCGGGATGATCTCCAGACTGCGGATGAAAGTCCGTAAAGAAGTTGTTCGAAATGGTGAGATTGGAGGTGTTGGCGCTTTGAATGCCATCAGATTGCAAATCGTGGAACGACCCTCCCGATATGATCACTCCATTGCTGTTGTACGCAAAAAGGCCCGTTTCCAACTGGGAAAATTCGCTGTCGGTTACGCTGACCGAGCTGCTGTCCCGTATATATAGGCCGAACATCTTCGCGTAGCCCGAGTCAAGCGCGGGGCCGCTGACATGGACGTGATCGAAAGAAATGTTCGACGAGCCGAGGACGCCGAAATTGTAGATATTGTTGTCTGCCTGCCCGACCAGATCGAGATCGGTAAAAGCCAGATTGCTGCTGTTCTTTACGTTCAATCCGGTCAAAACTGCGGGCTTCTCGGGATCGGTCGAGGTGAGCGTCACAGTCGAGGAGAAATTCAGGCCCTCCAGCCACAGGCCGGCGTAGGTGCCGCTCGCAAGGCTGATCACATCACCGGCCTTAGCCGCCAATGATGCCGCGGACAACTCCGCATTCGTCGAAACATAAAGGATGCTCATGCAAAAGCCCCGCTGCGTCGGGGTTTTTATCGGATTAAATCATTAATCCCGGGTTTCAGCAGAAAGTGAATCGGGGTGAAAGATCTTAACTAGTTGAGGCAGGGGCAATGCTCGGCAGCGAGCTGCGGTCTGAGCTTTCAAGAGCCCTCAGCCTGCCTATGGCCGCAAAGTCGGCGCCACCAGATGAACAAGGCAGGTGACAGCGGTGACGCATGTGCCACCCTAGTACCGGCTAAACAGGACTTTCCCCGTCAATCCCCCCGCGAAGTTGAGTTCCAGCTTCACGTTGTTCGGATCGGTCACGAAGATCTGCCGGATATCGCCGAACTTGCGGTCGTTCACCGCGTGCTCCACCCCCATCTGCTCGCAGCGCTGCAGCGTTCCGGCGAAGTCCTCGCAGGTCAGCGCGACGTGGTCGATCGAGCCGGTGGCCGAGCCGCGGTCGAGATCGGCGTGGCGCTCGGCGTGAAGGGCCATGACATGGATGATCGCCTGGCCGGTGTCATCGAGCAGCCAGGCGCCCTTGAAGCCCATCGCCGCGCCCGGCGTCTCGCCGCGCTGGAAGCCGAGCAAGTCGCCATAAAACTTGGCGGTCTCGTCGAGGTCGTTGGCAATGATGTTGACGTGGTTGACGCCTTTGACGGCCATTTTTCTTCTCCCAGCGGCGGGTCAGCTCCTGAACACCACCGTCTTGCTGCCGTTGAGCAGCACCCGGTCCTCCAGATGCAACCGCATGGCTTCTGCCAGCACCCGCCGCTCGATATCCCGGCCCTTGCGGACGAGGTCCTCGGGAGAGTCGGCGTGGGTGATCGCTTCCACATCCTGATGGATGATCGGGCCTTCGTCCAGATCGGCCGTGACGTAATGTGCGGTCGCCCCGATCATCTTCACCCCGCGCGCATGGGCCTGGTGATAGGGCTTGGCGCCCTTGAAGCCGGGCAGGAACGAGTGGTGGATGTTGATGCAGCGGCCCGAGAGCCAGGCCGCCATCTCGTCCGAGAGGATCTGCATGTAACGCGCCAGCACGATCAGTTCGGCGCCGGTTTCCTTGACCAGCGCGCGGATCGCGGCTTCCTGCTCGGGCTTAGTGTCTTTTGTCACCGGCAGGTAGTGGAACGAAATGTCGCCGATCGCCGCCTGATCGAGCACTTCGCGCGGGTGGTTGCAGACGATGCCGACTACATCCATCGGCATCTCGCCGATGCGGCGGCGATAGAGCAGGTCGGCCAGGCAGTGGTCGAACTTGGACACGAGCAGCAGCACCTTGCGCGGCTTGTCGCGGCTCCGGAGGTTCCAGGTCATGCCGTATTCGGCGGCAATCCCGGTGAAGCCCGCGCGGATCGCCTCGGGATCGGCAGGGCCGGGATCGAAAGCGACGCGCAAGAAGAAGTCGCCGTCCTCGGTGTCGCCGAACTGTTGCGCCTCGAGCACGTTTCCGCCCTTGTCGAACAGGTAGGAGGTCACGCGCGCGGTGATGCCGGCGCGATCACGGCAGGAAAGCGTCAAGATCTGGACGTCGGTCATGGCGCTTCGCACTTGCCCCTGTTCATGCCGGCGCAGAGCTATCGCGCTTCCGCAGCCATGCAAGCCCGTGAAATTTCGCGGTCCCTCCCCGGGACGTTGCTAGGCTGCTTTCCGCCGGGCCAGTGCCTGCTCGCATTCGGCGAGCAGCGTCGCAATGATGGCGGTCACGGGCTCTTCCTTGGTCACCATGCCCACCGATTGCCCGGCCATGATCGAGCCGCGCTCGACGTCGCCATCGATCACCGCACGGCGCAACGCGCCAGCCCAGAAATGCTCGATCTGGAGCTGCGCCTCGCCCATGTCGACCTTGCCCTCGTCGAGCAGCCGGGCGACCTCTATCTGCTTGGCGGTGAATTCCTCGCTACCCTTGTTCTTGAGCGCGCGGACCGGGATCACCGGCAGGCGCGGATCGACCTGGACCGAGGCGACGGCATCGCGCGCCGAAGCGCGGAAGAAGGCCTTCTTGAAGTCGGGGTGGGCAATGCTTTCGCTGGCACAGGCGAAGCGCGTGCCCAGCTGCGCGCCGCAGGCGCCCATCTCGAGGTAGCCGGCCATTGCCTCGCCCCGCGCGATGCCGCCGGCGACGAAGACGAGGTTGTCCGCGGCGAGCTCGGGCAGGATCTCCTGCGCCAGCACCGAGGTGGAGACCGGGCCGATGTGGCCGCCGGCTTCCATGCCCTCGATCACCAGCGCGTCGGCGCCCGAGCGCAGCAGCTTCTTGCCCAGCGCCACGGTCGGCGCGAAGCAGAGCACCTTGGCGCCCGATGTCTTGATCGCCTCGACCGAGCCCTTGGGCGGGATGCCGCCGGCGAGCACGACATGGCCGACCTTATGTCGTGCGCAGACCTCGATCAGGTCGAACAGCTGCGGGTGCATCGTGATCAGGTTGACGCCGAACGGCTTGGCGGTGAGCGTTTGTGTCCCCGCAATCTCCTTGTCGAGCAGCTCGGGCGTCATCGCGCCGCAGGCGATCACGCCGAAGCCGCCGGCATTGCTGATCGCCGCGACGAGGTTGCGCTCGGACACCCACGACATGGCGCCGCAGAGGATCGCATAGTCGCTGCCGAGGAACTCGGCGCCACGCCGCATCAGATTTTGGGTCAGGGAAAAGTCTGTCATCGGGCAGCCGCTTAGGCGCTGCAAGGTCTGGCGGCAAGACTCGAGAGGCGCGAAGTGCGGTGCCGCAATCGGTATCTCCACTGATAGTAACGAAGTTTGATCGTTTCTATCACTCAATCGCATTCGCTAATCTCCGGTCCATCAGTTCGAAGCACAGAGGAGAGATGGAATGGACGCGAAGACATCTGGAAGCTCCGGCGGCTGCCCGTTCACCGGCGGTGACCCGCTCAGCGATCATGCCAAGGAACCGCGTGCGCTGCGTGCCCTGCTCGGCCGCACCAATCGCGACTGGTGGCCCAACCACCTCTCGGTCGACATCCTCCACCAGCAGGGCAAGACCGGTAACCCGATGGGCGACGACTTCGTTTATGCGAAGGAGTTCAAGACGCTCGACCTCGCCGCGGTCAAGGCGGACCTCACCGCGCTGATGACCGACAGCCAGCCCTGGTGGCCGGCGGACTATGGCCACTATGGCCCCTTCTTCATCCGCATGGCCTGGCACTCTGCGGGCACCTATCGCACCGGCGACGGCCGCGGCGGCGCGGGCGCTGGGCAGCAGCGCTTCGCCCCGCTCAACTCCTGGCCCGACAACGCCAACCTCGACAAGGCGCGCCGGCTGCTCTGGCCGGTCAAGCAAAAGTACGGCCGCAAGCTGAGCTGGGCCGACCTGATGATCCTGGCTGGCAACGTCGCGATCGAATCGATGGGCGGCCCGGTGTTCGGCTTCGGCGGCGGCCGCGCCGACGTCTGGGAGCCCGAAAAGGACGTCTACTGGGGCACCGAGGAGGAATGGGTCGGCCATACCGACAGCCAGACGCGCATCCAGCCCGAGCGCGAAATGGTTCTCGAAAGCCCGCTCGCGGCGATCCAGATGGGCCTGATCTACGTCAATCCCGAAGGCCGCGGCGGCAACATGATCGCCCAGGAATCGGCCGACGACATCCGCGAGACTTTCGCGCGGATGGGCATGGACGACATCGAGACCGCGGCGCTGACCGCGGGCGGCCATACCTTCGGCAAGGCCCACGGCGCGGGTGACGCGGCCAAGGTCGGGGCCGAGCCCGAAGGCGCGGACATCGCCCAGCAGGGCCTCGGCTGGCAGAGCGGCCACGAGAGCGGCGTCGGCGCACATGCGATCACCAGCGGCATCGAAGGCGCCTGGACACCTACGCCGACGAAGTGGGACATGACCTTCTTCGACATGCTGCTCGACCACGAATACGAGGTGGTGACGAGCCCCGCGGGCGCGCACCAGTGGCAGCCGGTAGGCAATCCTGCGGATACTCTGGCCCCGGCTGCGCACGATGCCGCCGCCAGGGTGCCGACGATGATGACCACCGCCGACATGGCGATGAAGGTCGACCCGAAATACCGCGCGATCATGGAGCAGTTCCGCGCCGATCCCGCGCACTTCGCCGATGCCTTCGCCCGCGCCTGGTTCAAGCTGACCCACCGCGACATGGGACCCAAGGCGCGCTACCTCGGCCCCGACGTGCCCGCCGAAGACCTGATCTGGCAGGATCCGCTACCCAAGGCCGACTATGCCCAGATCGGTGACGGCGACGTGGCCGTGCTCAAGGACCGGATCGCGGCTTCGGACCTGTCGGTCGCGGACGTGGTCAGGACCGCCTGGGCCTCGGCCTCAACCTATCGCGGGTCGGACCACCGCGGCGGCGCCAACGGCGGCCGCATCCGCCTCGCCCCGCAGAAGGACTGGGCGGTTAACGAGCCAGCCGAACTGGCGCGGGTGATCGCGGTCTACCAGGGCATCAAGGCCGACTTCGACGCTACTGCCGGCGGCAAGAAGGTGTCGATCGCCGACCTCATCGTGCTCGGCGGCTCCGTCGGCATCGAGCAGGCGGCGCAGGACGCCGGCCACGCCATCGAAGTGCCCTTCACCCCGGGCCGCGTCGATGCGCGTCCAGACCAGACCGACGTCGAAGGGTTCGCCGTGCTCGAGCCCAAGGCCGACGGTTTCCGCAACTACCTGCAAGTCCGCTACAACGTGCCGACCGAAGAACTGCTGGTCGACCGCGCGCAGCTGCTTGGCCTGACGGCGCCCGAGATGACCGTGCTCGTCGGCGGCCTGCGCGTGCTCGGCGCAAACTACGGCGGCGCGGCACACGGCGCGTTGACGGCGCGCGCCGGGCAGCTGACCAACGACTTCTTCGTCAACCTGCTCGACATGGGCACGGCGTGGAAGCAGGTCGACGACAGCGGCGACGAGCTGTTCACCGGCACCGATCGCCATACCGGCGAGGAAAAGTGGACCGCAACGCGTACCGACCTGGTGTTCGGCTCGAATTCGCAGCTGCGCGCACTATCTGAAGTCTATGCCTCGGCCGATGCAGGTGCGAAGTTCGCCGCCGACTTCGTCACGGCCTGGACCAAAGTGATGAACGCGGATCGTTTCGACCTGGCCGCCTAGCACCTTCGGCCGGGTCAGAGCCCCGCCTCCGGCCAGCGTCGGAGGCGGGGTTTTCGTTTCAGGCAGTCGCCATCACTGGACCTATCGTGCGCGGCGCGCCATCGAGCGCGAAATAGCGCTCGGGCCGGCCGAGCTGCAGCCGCGCCCGCGCGGCGTCGATCGGTTCGGCCAGCAGCTTCTCATAGTCCTCGCCGAGCAGCCACGTCGCCTGCCGACCCAACTGGTAGCCTTCCCAGATCGCCCGCGCAGCAGCGAGACCTTGCGGAGAACGCAGGCCGGTCAACGCTGAGCCGACGGCAATCAGCGCCCAGCCCAGGCCCTTGGTCTGCGCATAGGAGAAGGCGACGAGGCAAGCCTCGCCCAGCGGATCGTCGGCGCGGTAGCCGGTGAGGACGTGCCAGATGTCGTGCACGTCGCGCGTCCGCCGGCCGAACCACGACACAGGATGCTGCGCCTCTTGGGGATCGTCGGTGCGGCTGACCGCGGCGAGGCCCTGCGCCGAATAGCCGGTGCGCCGCAGGAATGCCGCATAAGCCGCGCCGACGCTGCCCTCGGGAAAACGCGCCACCCACGCGGGGTCGGACAGGCGCTCGGCCAGTTCGACGTGCTCATAGGCGATGCGCCCGCCTTCGGCGGTACCGAGCAGGCGCTCGTAGCCGCGCTTCGCCGTGCCCGCATTGAGCGCGCGCATGATGCGGAAGACCTGCGCGGTGTCGCCCGGATGCGCCATCAGCTGCTTCACCGCCTTGAGAGCGCCCGCCCAGTCGCGGCGGGAGGAAAGCTCGATTGCTCTTGCCTGGTCGGTCATCGTTCGACTCACTATCTGATAATCTATATTTTCAAATTGTCAGATTGAGTCGGTTATGTCAAGACGGGGCATGAGCAAAACCAAGGAACGGCTCTACGGCGGCCAGAGCCAGGAAGCCCGCGTTGCCGAACGCCGCGAAAAGCTGATGCAGGCGGCAGCCAAGCTCTATGGCGCGGCGGGCACCACGGGGGTTTCGGTCACGGCGATCTGCGCCGAGGCAGGCCTGACCCCGCGCTATTTCTACGAAAGCTTCGTCAGCCGCGAGGCGCTGCTGCTCGCGGTGTTCCGCCAGGTCTGCGATCATCTGATCTTCGACGTGACCGAAGCGATCGACCGCAAGGCTCCGACGGACAGCGCGCTGGCCGCCTTCTTCCGCCTGCTGTCAGAGCATCCCGATCTCGCGCGGGTATTCCTCGTCGAGACCGACCACCACGATCCCGAAATGCTCAAGGTCGGCCGCGGCATGCTCGACCAGCTAGCGGCGCTGATCGCGCCCGACGTGGCCGATCCCCTCGCCCGCGTCGGCGCGATGGGCGCGGTGCTGCGCATGGCGCGGTTCTGGATCGAGGGCGACTATGCCGAGCCAGTCGCCCACATGGCCGCCTTGGCGCGGCGGTTCGTCGACGCAGCGGCCTAAGAGAGTTCAGCTAGCCCAGCTCATCCTGCGGGACCGCCACGGAATCTAGGTCGTGTAAAGCGTGACGAGAAAGATCGCGAACCGGTAGCCGGGCACCAGCGCCGCGACTATCGCCGCCAGGGCGAATGCCGCGGCGGCGCGAACCGCCGGCCGCGCGTCGTGCACCGCGCCCAACATCAAGAAGAGATAAACGGCGCATGCCGCGAAGGCGATCAGCGAAAGCCCGATGTCGATCGCCGGGGACGCCAGGCCCTCCCCGCCCGCCAGCAGGTCGATCTCGACTACCGCCAGTTCAGCGCAGAACACGAGCAGGACGAAGACGTAGAGGTGCAGCGAGAACACCAGATGCACGCCGATCGGCCTGTGCCGGACGTAGAACATCGCGGCGGCGAATGGCGTGAAGGCCAGGGCCATCAGGATGATGAGCGACTTGGCGTTCAGCATCGCCGCCCGGTCGAACAGCGGCGCGAAAGCGGCGAGCGTCGTGTGCCGTGCCTGCAGGCGGTCCGCAACGAGCCGCCCGGCCAGTACGCTCCAGTCCTGACCATGCAGATGCGAGGCCAGCGGTGAGGAGAAGATGCTGGTGTGAGTCAGCGACTGCATGCCGAAGAATAGCGCGTTGGCGATCAGGAAGAGCGGCAGTGGCCCGAGATAGGCGCGCCGCTCGCCGCGCACATGCGCCACGGTGAGCGCGCCCGGTTTCAGCAATAGCAGCCGGAAACTGCGGAGCAGCCGCCCATCGATGCTGCTCAAACCATTGAACAACTGGGTAGCGAGATCGCGCGCCGTAAGATCGAGCGGCCGCAGCGGCTCCTCGCCGCATTGCGAACAATAAGGCGTCGTGCGTTGCCGCTCGCAGCTCGGGCAGATCCAGCGTTTCGTCCTGACAGAAGGCTCGGCCATGCTGCGCCCCCTATCGGCAGGCGCAGTCTAGGCGCGAAACGCCTCTCCGACAACCGAACGCAGGCCGGAGCCTTACTCCGCGTCGAGCCCGTAAGCCGTGTGCAGCACGCGTACGGCCAGTTCGGTCTCGTCCTCGTCGATCAGCACCGAGACCTTGATCTCGCTGGTCGAGATCGCCTGGATGTTGATGCCGCGGTCGGCCAGCGCCTGGAACATGGTCGAGGCGACGCCCGCATGGCTGCGCATGCCGACGCCGACGACGCTGATCTTCGCGACCTTGCCGTCCGACATCATGCGGAAATAGCCGATCTTGTCCTTCTGCGCCTCAAGCAGCGCCTCGGCGCGCGGCAGGTCCGCCAGCGGCACGGTGAAGGTCACGTCGGTCTCGCCCTTATCCTTGGCGATATTCTGGATAATCATGTCGACGTTGATGTTGGCGGCGGCCAGCGGCCCGAAGATCGCCGCGACCGCACCCGGCTTGTCGGCGACGCGGGTGAGCGTGACCTTGGCTTCGTTCTTGTCGGCGGCGATGCCGGTGATCAGCTGGCGTTCCATATCCAATCCTTCGAGTTCTTCGTCACTGACGATCATCGTACCCGGCAGCGTATCGGCGGCCGGCGCATCGTCGTCGATGAAGGACGACAAAACCTGCACGCGCACGCCTTCCTTCATGGCGAGGCTGACAGAGCGCGTCTGCAGCACCTTCGAGCCGACCGAAGCCAGCTCGAGCATTTCCTCGTAAGTGACGTTCTTCAGCTTGCGCGCCTTGGCGACGATGCGCGGGTCGGTCGTGTAGACGCCGTCGACATCGGTGTAGATATCGCAGCGATCCGCGCCGACCGCCGCCGCGACCGCGACCGCCGAGGTGTCCGAGCCGCCGCGGCCGAGCGTGGTCACGCGGTTGTCGTCGGTCAGGCCCTGGAAGCCCGGGATCACCGCGATCTCGCCGGCGGCCATCGAGGCCAGCATTTCGGGGCAGTCGATCGTGCCTATGCGCGCCTTGGCATGGGCATCGTCGGTCTTGATCGGCAGCTGCCAGCCGAGCCACGAGCGCGCCTTGCAGCCCATCGCCTGCAAGGTCAGCGCCAGCAGGCCCGCGGTCACCTGCTCGCCGCTGGCCACGACCACGTCGTATTCGGCGGGATCGTAAAGCGCGTTGGCCTCGCGGCAGAAATTGACCAGCCGGTCGGTCTCGCCGGCCATGGCCGAAACCACCACGGCGACCTCGTGCCCGGCCGCCTGCTGGCGGCGCACGATGCCGGCGACGCGGCGGATGCGCTCGGTGCCGGCCATCGAGGTGCCGCCGAATTTCATCACGATCCGGGCCACGAAACAAAGCTCCTGCATGACAAACGGGGCCTAGGCCCCAAGCGGGCACGCTGTTAGGGATCGGGGATGACGAATGCAACCATAAGACCCGCAGAGGCCGAGCATTTCGGCAGGCTTGCCGCAGACTGGTGGAATCCCAAGGGTTCCTCGGCCATGCTGCACAAGCTAAACCCGGTTCGGCTGGGCTTCATCCGCGAGGCGATCGACGCGCACTGGCGCGGCGACTCGCGCGGCCTGAAGCCGCTGGCAGGCAAACGCGCGCTCGATGTCGGCTGCGGCGCCGGCCTGCTCTGCGAGCCGCTGGCGCGGCTGGGCGGCACGGTGACGGGCGTCGATGCGGCCGAGGAGAACATCGAGGCCGCGCGCGAGCATGCCAAAGGCTCCGGCCTTGCGATCGAGTACCGCTGGGGCGACATCGGCCAGCTCGGCCTTGTCGACTACGACCTCGTCTGCTCGATGGAAGTCATCGAGCACGTCGCCGACAAGCCCGGCTTCATCGCCGCGCTGACCGCTGCGATGAAGCCGGACGGTTTGATGGTGCTATCGACCCCCAACCGCACCCCGCAATCGCGGCTGCTGCTGGTCGAAGGCGCCGAACGCCTCGGCGCCATTCCGCGCGGCACCCACCACTGGGGCGATTTCGTCACACCCGAGGAACTGGGCGAGCTGCTCGCCGATGTCGGCATGACGATGGGCGAGCCGAAAGGCATAGCCTGGTCGCCGACCAAGGGGCTGCATTTGTCGGATAGTTTGGCGCTGAATTATATCGTTACGGCGGTTCGGGCCTAGTCTGGAAACCGTTGAAGCCGGATATCCAGAATGCGCCGCTTGCCTGCAATGTCGACGGTAGCGGCAGGTCTAAGCGGTCACCGTAATCTCCCGAGGACTAACGGCTGGTAGCTTCACGGTGAACGCACTGCCTGCCCTCTCACCGGCGCTCTCCACCGCAATCGACCCGCCGTGCAGTTCGACGATTTGGCGTACCAACGCCAGGCCGATCCCAAGGCCGCCGGCAGCGCGGCTGCGGTGCTCCGACACTTGCTCGAAAATTTTGAAAATCCGCGTTTGCATGTCGAGAGGAATGCCGACCCCGTCATCCTGCACACACAGCTCCACCCGGCCGTCGTCGGCGCGCACCTTCAAAGCGATATTTCCACCCGGCGGCGTATATTTGGCAGCGTTGTTCAGCAAATTCGCGATCACCTGGGCCATGCGGACCGGATCGACCTCCAACCACACCTCCTCGTTCGGCAAATCGAGGCTGAATGCGTGGTTTGCGTCATCCAGATCGACCTGGCTCGCCTCAACCGCAGCCTGGACGATCGCGCGAAGTTCGACGCGCTCCTTTCGCAGCGAAATCTTGCCTTCGCTTATCCGCGAGATGTCGAGCAAATCGTCCACCAGCCGTGTGAGATAGCCAATTCGGCGATCCATCTGGTCGCGAATTTCCGCCGCCTGTCCGGCGTCTTCCCGACGTTCCAGGAGGCGAATGCCGGCCTTGACGGCGGCCAGGGGGTTGCGCAGTTCATGCGCAAGCGTTGCGAGGAATTCGTCCTTGCGGCGGTCCGCCGTCACCAGCGCGCGTGACGCCGCCTCCAGTTCATCGCGCTGGGCGGCAACCACCTGGCGTTGGCGGCAGAGATCGAAAAAGACGTTGGCCTTGCTCCGCAAGACATCTGACTCGATCGGCTTCTGAATGAAGTCGACGGCCCCCGCTTCGTATCCACGGAACCGGCGCCGGGCGTCCGAAGTACCGGCGGTCACGAATATGATCGGAATATTGCGCGTGCGGTCGCTCCCACGCATGAACTCGGCCAGTTCGAACCCGTCCATCCCGGGCATCTGCACATCGAGCAGGGCCAACCCGACGTCGTGCTCCAACAACAGTTCGAGTGCTTCGTCGCCCGATCGTGCTTTGAGAATGACCAGTTCGTCGCGCTTGAGCAGGGCTTCGAGCGAGACAAGGTTTTCCTCGAGATCGTCGACAAGGAGGAAATGCACGGGAGGGAGGGGACGGGTCATGATCCAGCCTTCCCGATGAGAAATTCGGCGATTGCACCCCGAGTCATGACGCGCGCGTCCGGGCACAGTTTCAGCGCCGCCCGCGGCATCGCATCGGCATAGGCATAGGCGGGGTCCTCGACGATTACCATTCCGTTCGCCTCGGCGATCGCTCTGAGTCCAGCAGCGCCATCGGCATTGGCCCCCGTGAGGACTATCCCGATGAGCGATGCTCCGAATGCGTCAGCCGCGCTTTCGAACATCACGTCGATCGAGGGGCGCGAGTGCATCACGGGCGGATCGGCCGATAGCGACAGGGTGCCGTCGTTTTCGAGGAGCAGATGATAATCAGAGGGGGCGAAATAGATCGTACCGGACAGCGCTGGCTCTTTGTCCTCGGCTTCGCGCACCGCCATGCGGCATTTTTTCTCGAACAGTGGCGCCAATATGTCCTGGCGATCGGCGGGAACGTGCACGACGATGACGATCGGAAGCGAGAAGTCGGCCGGGAGAACGGGGAGGATCTCGGACAGGGCCTGGATCGCACCCGCCGATGCGCCGATCACGACCATCTTTGCTTTCGACACGGCGTTCATATGTCGCGCCTCTGGTAGATTTTCTCCGTGCGAACGAAGTCGCCGAAGGCATTCCCATGAGCGGAAAAGCGGATGCTTTCCTTTGCGCCCAGTCCGAGGAAACCATTGCGAACCAGAGAATCTCTGAACAGGCCGATGGCGCGGTCCTGCAGGGCCCGGTCGAAATAGATCATGACGTTGCGGCAGGAAATGAGGTGCATCTCGGCAAAGACCGCGTCCGTGACGAGGCTGTGGTCCGAGAACACCACACGATCGCGAAGGCTCTTGTCGAAGGCGGCGTTGCCGTAGGCCGTCGTATAGTAATCCGAGAGCGAGGACTTGCCGCCCGAAGCGCGGTGGTTCTCGGTGAACAAAGCGATCCGATCGAGCGGGTAGATGCCCCGCGCGGCGGTCTCCAATGCGTCCTGGCTGATATCGGTCGCATAGAACAGCGTGCGCTCCTCCAAGCCCTCCTCACGAAAAAGGATCACCAGCGAATAGAGTTCCTCGCCGCCACTGCAGCCGGCGATCCAGACCTTGAGCGAGGGATAGGTGCGCAAGTGCGGCACCACATTTTCGCGCAACGCCCTGAAGTAGGAGGGATCGCGGAACATCTCGCTGACTTGCACGGTGAGATAGCCGAGCAGCCGGGGCAGCATGGCCTCGTCGTGCAACAGGGCCTCCTGCATCGCCGAGAAGGTCGCGAAACCGAGCTGCTGACGTGCCTGGCGAAGGCGCCGCCGGATCGAAGCCTGGGCATAATGCCGGAAGTCATAGTGGTAGCGCTGATGAAGCGCCTCCAGCAGCAAGCGGATCTCGATATCCTCGGTGACGTCGGACATGGGGCGGCGCCTACCGCGGCATCCAGACGCGGACGAGCGAGAGCAGCTTGTCCACGTCGAGCGGCTTGGCCATGTAGTCGTTCGCGCCGGCCTCGATGCAGCGCTGCTGATCGTCTGGCATTGCCTTGGCCGTGAGCGTGATGATCGGAAGCTTCTTCCAACGCGCATCCTTGCGGATATGCCGCGTCGCGGTGAGACCATCCATGACAGGCATCATGACGTCCATGAGCACGAGATCGATCGCCTCGCGGCCCTCGCCCGCACCAGCCTCGAGCGCGGCGATCGCCTCCTGGCCATTGCGAGCAATCTCCACGATGGCCCCGCGCGGCTCGAGGATATTGGTCAGCGAATAGACGTTGCGCACGTCGTCCTCGACGATGAGGATGCGGCGTCCTTCGAGCATAGCGTCGCGGTTGCGCGCCTGCTGGATCATCTTCTGCTGCTCGGCAGGCAGCTCGGTGACCACCTGGTGGAGGAACAGCGAAACCTCGTCGAGCAAGCGCTCCGGCGAGCGAGCTCCCTTAATGATGATCGAGTCCGAATAGCGGCGCAGGCGCTGTTCCTCGGCCACCGAAAGATCGTGGCCGGTGTACACGATGACGGGCGGGAAACCGTGAGCGGCATCGCCGTGGATCGTCTCGAGCAGTTCGAAGCCCGAAGCGTCCGGCAAGGTCAGGTCGAGGACCATGCAATCGAAGGTGTCCTCGCGCAGGCGCTCCAGGCACTCCGCCGCGGAACCGACGCCGACCGTCTGGACATCTCCGGACGCGAGCAGTTTGGCGACGGCATCGCGCTGGACGGGATCGTCCTCGACGATCAGGACGCGCCGCGTCGTCTGCGACAGTTTCGCCGCAAGCGCTTCCAAAACCCCGGCGAGGTCCTCCCGCTTCACGGGCTTCACCAGATAACCGATGGCGCCGAGCGACAGGGCCGTCTGGACGTGATCGCTGGCCGAGACGACATGAACCGGGATGTGCCGGGTCCCGACGTCGCGCTTTAGTCGGTCGAGCACCGCCAGGCCCGACTGATCGGGCAGGCCGACATCGAGCACCACGGCGCTCGGCCTGGACTCGCGTGCCAGTTCCAGCGCCTCCTCCGCCGTTCCCGCGACCAGACACTGAAAACCCATCTCGCGCGCGAGGTCACGGACGATGGCGGCGAAACTCGTGTCGTCTTCGACCACGAGCAGTATCCGCTTGTCCGCTGCCAACGAGGTGCGGTCATCGTCGACCCGCCGAAGCAAGGTCTGCGACGCAGCACGCGGCTGCGCGGCAGGTGGCTGCGGAGTTACGGGCCGAGCGGGAACGGCGCCCGTCGCGACGACGGGCTCGGGCCCCAATTCCTCGCGCCCCGCAACCAGTGCCGGATCGTAAGCCAAGGGTATCGTCAAGGTGAACCGGCTGCCTTCACCCGGAACGCTGTCGAGCGTGATGGCACCGCCGAGCAGGCGCGCCAGTTCGCGCGAGATCGACAGGCCAAGGCCGGTCCCGCCGTACCTGCGGCTGATCGTGCCGTCGGCCTGGCGGAAGGCATCGAAGATTTCGCGTTGCTGGTCCTCGGCAATGCCGATCCCCGTGTCGGCAATGGTAAGTTCGAGTTCCTCCGGCAAAAAACGGCCTATCAACAGCGTCACGCCGCCCGTCTCGGTGAACTTGAAAGCATTCGAGAGCAGGTTCTTCAGGATCTGGTCGAGACGCTGCCGATCCGTATCGATGGTCGCCGGGCAATCGTCGGCAATCGTCACATCGAACGCGAGTTTGCGCTCTGCCGCGAGTGGCTCGAACAGCTGCGTCATGTCCGCCACCAAACGGTCGAGCGCGACGGTCTCGGGGCGAATCTCGATGTGACCGGCCTCGATCTTCGAAAGATCGAGGATGTCGTTGATCAGCGCCAGCAGGTCGTTGCCCGAGGACTGGATCGTCAGCGCATATTTGACCTGATCCTCTGTCAGGTTGCCGGCGGGATTGTCACCCAGCAGCTTGGAGAGGATCAGCAGCGAATTGAGCGGCGTGCGCAGTTCATGGCTCATGTTGGCCAGGAAGTCTGACTTGTAACGGCTCGCCTGTTCGAGCTCGCGAGCCTTGAGCTCAACGATGCCGCTCGATCGGACAAGGTCGTCGCGCTGGGTTTCGAGTTGCTGCGCCTGCTCCTCGAGCTGCGCGTTGGTCTGTTCCAGTTCGACTTGCTGCTGCTCGAGCCGGGCCTGCGATTCCTTGAGCGCCCTGCCCTGCTCCTCCAGTTCCTCGTTCGATACGCGCAGCTCCTCGCTTTGCGCCTGCAGTTCCTCGGCCTGCCGCTGGGTCTCTTCGAGCAGGTTCTGCAGCTCGGCACGGAAGTGCGCCGAGCGCAGCGCCGTGCCGATAGGGGAGGACGCCAAGGCCAGAAATTCGAGCACATGGTCGTCGACCGGCTGAAGGAAGCCCAGTTCCAGCACGCCCTGTACCACGTCGTCAGCAACCGCAGGGGCTATGACCAGATGGCGAGGCCTGTCGCGGCCCAGAGCGGAACCGATCGTCAGGTAGCCCTCTGGAATGTCGCCGAGGTGCACCGGCAAACGATCGATCACGACTTGCCCCAGCAGGCCTTCGCCAGGTGAAAAGTGCTCGATGATCTGCGCGTCGCTCGGCACGCCCCGCATGGCTATGCGCTGGTATCGTCCGGCTTCGCTGGCGAAGATGGCTCCGCCTTGGGCGCCGAGGTAGCCCGCAAGAAAGGCCAGGACGTTCTCGCCAAGCTGCTGCGCCGGCTGATCTCCGAGCATTGCGGAAGCGAGCTGCGCCTGGCCGGTTTGCTGCCATTGCTGGCGCTCGCGCGCGATGTTGCCGCGGCGCAGGAGAAATCCAACGGCCAGAGTCAGGACGATGCCGAGCAGGCCCGTCAGCGCGCCGGTCAGCCAGGCAGACCTGTAGGCCCCTTCCATCTCATCGACACGAATCTGCCGGAGCCGCGACTCCTCTTGCTGCATAAGTTCGAGCTGGCCGCGGATCGCATCCATTTCCGCTTTGCCGCGGTCGGTATTGACGACTGCAACGGCGGCATCTGCGCCGGAGCCACGCCGCAGATCGATCGTCTCCTTCAGCTCGGCAAGCTTCGCCTCGGCGTGGCGCCGGAGAGTAGCCAGCCGGCCCTGCTGGACGGCGTTGTCGCGGGTGAGCTCGGCGATCCGATCGAGCGTCGTGGGTACCCGAACCAGTGCCTCGTTGTAGGGTGTGAGATATTGGTCTTTGCCCGTGAGCAGATAGCCGCGCTGGCCGGTTTCTGCGTCTTGCAGCGTCGACACCAGCTCATCGAGCGAAGTGATCACGGAGTGTGTGTGCTGCACCTTTGCCGAATCCACACGCAGCACGTTGATGTTGAAGGCCGCAACCAGACCGCCGATCACGAAAAACAGGATGATGAGCGCGAGGCCCAAACCGGCACGCAAGTTCACGCCAGGGTTCGGCCCGGATCTCAAGACAGTCGGGCGGCGCAGAAGTCGCACTAGTTCGTTCTCGCTAATGTGATGAGTACAGCTCCATTGGCCAGCCGAACTATCGGCTTCAACCAATCGGAAAGCGCATATGTGACGGGGATGGGGCTGCCGGAAAACGCGGTCTTCATTTCTTGCGTGCCGCCTTGTCGATAGCCGCCAACAGGTCGCAGAATTCATCGCCCTCCGCTGGCGCGTAAAGCATCTGCAATCCCGATTTCAGATTTTGCTTCGCTTCACCCGCAAGGCGTTCGCGACCTTTCTGCAGGCCAGGCCCGTCATTTTTCGTTCGACGCGGCCCCAAAGAATTTTACCCCAAAGTGATAGGCAGGCCGCTGACAGCTGACGTGCCCTACCAAACATATCCGCATAACCTTCCGCCAAACGCCCTGCGAAATGAAAGGTTCCAGCGTCGCCTTTCAATTCGAGCCGGCGCTTCCGCATCGACAAGCAAGCAGGAGGCCCCCTAGATGGCGCCTCCCTGCAGCGAACCAATGGTGTCGTCCATCGATCTGATCTGAACGATCGGCCGCTTTCAGACAGCCGATCGGAATGTGTGAATGGCCGCAACGTCAGCCATGTTCCAACTTAGAATTCGATGCCAAAGTCGACGCCGTAAGTACGCGGCGGGATGAAGTTGACAGAAGTCGCGATGTCCTGGACCAGCGCGAAGTTGGCGTATTTCCGATCGCTCAGGTTCTTGCCCCACACTGCCAGCTCGCCCTCGAGCCCGCCGACCTTGATGTGCCGTAGTGCCGCGCGGGCGTTGAACAGCCAGTAGGCCGGTACCGACCGCGCGGGTTCCAGCTGGGGAACGTTGACGCGCACGACCTGCGGGTCGATGTCCATATGCGAGAGATAGTTGGCGTCGCTGCGAAGCATCAAGGTCATGTCGCCGGAAATCGGCTGCGTCTCGTACATTGCCCAGAGCGTGCCCGTCACCTTCGGCCGGTTCGTCACGCGCACGGCGCCGTTGTTCGCCGCCAGCACAGCCGGGGAGACGAAGGGATACTTGGTGTCGGTGTAGCCGAGGCTGCCACCAAGCTGGAGACCGCGTGCCGGCGCCGCTGTCACTTCCAGTTCGACGCCTTGGGCTCTGATACTGCCTTGATCGAAAACAAAGGTGCTCAAGGCGGGCACGACCGCGTTGGCGACTGCTACGCCGTAAAGGGGATCGAGAGCAGCATGCGCGATGACCGCCGACGATAGCTGACTGGTTCCTTGCGGACCCTGGAAGTGGTGGTAATCGACATGGAAAAGCGCGAGGTTTGTGCGCAGTTTGTGATCGAGGAAGTCTGCCTTCAGGCCGGCTTCGATCGAGCTCGCGGTCTCCGGCTCGTAGGGGATGCCGCCGGTCGAGCCGCCGGACACGAACGATGTGGAATATTTGGCGTAGATCAGCGTAGCCGCATTGGGCTTCCAGTTCAGGCCGACCATGTAGTTGGGCTTGGTCTTCTTGTAGGTGGGCGGCACGATGGTGTTGAGCGCTCCCGGATTGCCGTAGGTGAAGGTGCTGTCCTTCTTGTCCCGGGTGATGCGGCCGCCCGCGACCAGGCTCAATTGGTCGGTGAAATCGTATTCGAGCTGGAGGTAGGCTGCCAGCGACGTGGCGATATTGTGGAACGCGCCCTGGCGGCCGAGCGGAACGACGCCGCTGGGCGGAACCGCGACCAGGCTGAGCACCGATTGCATGCCGGTCGGGCCTCCGGCAGTGTCATTCGAGTGGAACCAGAGCGCACCGGCGGTCAGTTGGAGCTTGTCGGTGTGATAATTGACCTGAAGCTCGTCACTATACTGCTTGCTGGCCGACGTCGATTCGGTCCCGATGAGGACGAACTGGCCGCCAAGGTTGGGCGCGAGAGCATTTGCCGTCGCCTGGATGGCGGCGGCTTGGACCGTCGGAGACGCCGTGGCGAGCGCGGGGTTGGCGCTGAACGCAGCGAGGGTTGCATAGGCACCCAGGGACTGCGGCGTGAAAGTGAACGAACTGAGGCCGTCGATCGCTGCCGTCGAGAAGATGAAGTTGCTGCGATAGGCGAAGATGTTCTTGACGCTGATATTGTCGCTCGCTTGCCAGGTCGAGGTCAGGCTGTGCCCTTGGACTCGAGCGATGCGCGGGATCACCCAGCCGTTGTTGACCGCTGCCGGACGCCGGGCGGTCGGATCGGTCAGGTAAGGGGTCGGCTGGCTGTTGAGCAGCGCAGTCACGAGAGCGCCGGTGAGCGGTGCGCTCGGGTTGTAGCCGACGAAGCCCGTACCATCGGGCGTGCCCGCATCCTCGTTTCGGTCGAACTTGTAGACCGTCTTGAAACTGTCGCTGGGCTCGAACTTGACGGCGGCGAAGTAAGAGTTGCTATCGGTCGTACCCAGCCATTTCACCGACTGCTGCGTATTGCCGTAGCGTGGCCCCGCCGAATTGCGATTCCAGATCACCCCTGCATCGGCGTTCCGGATGTCTCCGCGTTGGTAGTGCCGGACGAATGAAAAATAGGCGCTGAACGGACCGATCTGAGGCGTATCCGCGGTAAAGCGGATCCGATACTGATCGTAGTTGCCGTAAGAAAATTCGGCCTTGACGTGAGGATCGCCGGTCGGATCGCGGGTGGTGACGCTTACCGCACCGCCCGTCGCATTGCGGCCGAAGAGAGTGCCCTGCGGACCGCGCAGCACTTCGATCCGCGCGACATCGGGCAAGTCGAAGATCGTGCCGCGGGGACTGGAGAGATACACGTTGTCCAAGTAGATCGAGATCTGCTTGTCCGATCCGGCAACGACGCCGAAGCTGACCTGGCCGCGCATCGTAAACGCGGGCAGCTGGATACCGCCGGCCGAAGGCCGGACGGTCAGGCCCGGCGCCAAACCCGAGAGGTCATTGACGTTGTAGATACGGTTCGCCTCCAGCGTTTGCTGGGTGAACGCGGTGATCGCGATCGGAACGTCCTGCATGCTCTGCTCACGCTTCTGAGCAGTGACGACGATCTCCTGCAGACCGGTGTTGCTGTTGTCGGTGGCGGTGGCCTCCTGGGCCCACGCCTGAACCGGGGCGAATGCGACCGGGACAAGCATCGTCGAAACGAGCATGAACGTGCGGATTCCGGATGTCATGATGTTCACCTCCCTCTCCTCTTCGCGTGCTGGGTCAGCAAGATTGTCTGCCACCGCGAATGATTTTTAGAGGTGCACGACGACGCCCACGTCTGTCCTCTCATGCAACTCGCGAAGCATGACACAGAGTGGAAACAAATCCAAGCGCTTGCTTCGGCCCCACGAACAAGGAGCCCATAAGCCGACAATCAGGGCAATGTGGAATGTTTTGGTAATCCGGCATCGCCGGCCAGCAGGAAGCCCGGAGCAAACAATCCTGAGGGGCAAGGCCGACGCTCTCCAGAACTCCGGCCCTGGTTGGCGATAACGACCAAATGTTCATCTTGCGGCAAGCTGACCGCAACGCTGCAAGGCGCACAGATTGCGCGTTATCGCTTGCGTTTACGTACGCCGGAAAGCTCCTGCCTCAAGCCTCGTGTCGAACGAAGATCTGAGCACCTCGCAGCAGGGAATCGCTGGTTTGATCAAAACGGGAGCCGTCGCCGAGACGAGACGTTCCCGTTCCGCCAGGATCGAGAGAGACTTCTCATGAACAATATTCGAATATTTGACGATGTTCTCGGAAACGCCCGGCGAGAAGAGATTTTGCAGTTTCTCAACAGCCCCGGAGAGAATTGGGTTCATGGGGCGACATCCTCGCCCGACCCCCAGATGCCCAAATATTTCTACAAGCATTTTGCGGGATTCAGGCAGTCCGGATTGGAAGACATGGATCCAAGATCCGCCATTGACGAGCTTCAAAATAGATCACCCATATTATATGAATTTTGGAAAATGCTTTCAGTCAAAATTCTACACGGGCATATGCTGTCACGGTGTTATGCGAATGCGATGCCGCCAGGTATAGGCGGCGGCGTGCATAAGGATTCTCCACACCACGATCACCTCACCGCTATATATTACCCCCAGTCGACCTGGAACCATGATGAAGGCGGTGAGACCTTATTCTTCAACCAATCGATTTCTGAAATAAAAATGGCTGTAGCCCCCAAACCGGATCGGCTCGTAGTTTTTTCCGGCACCATCCCGCATGTAGCCAGGCCCGTCTACAGGACATCCCATACCCCGCGCATTACGCTCATGTACAAGACTCTCGGTCGCGCGAAGGCACCAAGTCGCCCAGGGAGGCCCGCCCCATAGCGCAAGACGACTCCGCTGGAGAAAAATGCTCCGGCTGTAACGAGGTATGGGCTGGGTAGTTCAATCTCCGGCTGCAAGCCATCAACGAGCGCTGTTTGCTCCCTCGATGAGGTCCGTAATCTTGTTCGCCAGATCGGCCATGACGAACGGTTTGGTGATGACTTCCATACCCGGCGGGAGGTGCCCGTTCCCCACCACGGCATTTTCCGCGAAACCCGTGACAAACAAGACTTTCAGATCAGGCCGGAAAATGCGCGCCGCGTCGGCGACCTGGCGACCGTTCATACCGCCTGGCAAGCCAACGTCGGTGATCAGAAGGTCTATCCTCGTATCGGATTCCAAGATCTTCAACCCGGACTGGCCATCCGAGGCCTCAATAGAAGCGTAGCCCGCCTCCTCGAGAATATCGACGATGAGCATGCGCACGGTCGGCTCGTCATCGATGACCAGGACCGTTTCGCCAGCGCCTGACGCCGCGATACTTGTATCGTTTGGCTCATCCTCGTCGACGGCACCGACATGACGAGGCAGGTAAAGGCACATGGTCGTGCCTTCGCCCGGCTCGCTGTAGACGCGAACCTGTCCGCCCGACTGGCGAACGAAGCCATGAATCATGGAAAGTCCCAACCCAGTCCCCTGCCCGATCGGTTTGGTGGTGAAGAAGGGATCGAAAATTCGATCGACGATCTCCTTTGGAATGCCCGTGCCGCTATCGGTCACGCAGATGGAGATGTACTGGCCCGGCGTAAGATCACGCTCGCGCGCGCCGCGCTCGTCGAGCCACTTGTTGGCCGTCTCGATCGTGATCCGCCCCCCATCCGGCATGGCATCGCGCGCGTTGATGGCGAGATTGAGCAGGGCGCTTTCAAGCTGCGCGGCGTCGACCCTCGCGGGCCACAGGCCCCCTGCGCCGACCACCTCGACCGCAATTGCCGGACCCACCGTGCGGCCGATGAGGTCTTCCATGCCGCGGACGAGACGGTTGATGTCCGTCGGCCTGGGATCGAGTGTCTGCCGACGTGAAAAAGCCAGCAACCGCTGGGTCAACGATGCCGCGCGCTGGGCCGAGGACTGTGCCCCCTTCAAGAACCGCTCGAGGCCTTCGGTACGCCCCTGTGCCATTCGTCGCTCGATGATTTCGAGGCTGCCGCTGATGCCGGCAAGCAGGTTGTTGAAGTCGTGCGCAATGCCGCCGGTGAGTTGGCCGACCGCCTCCATCTTTTGCGCCTGACGCAGGGCGTCTTCGGCTGCCGCAAGGGCCCTGACGCTTTCCTTCTGATCGGTGACATCACGCCCATAGGCATAGACAAGGCCGCCTTCCATCGCCGTATGCCAGGAAATCCAGCGATAGTTCCCCGCGCGGGTGCGAAAGCGATTTTCGTAACCTGTGAGATCTCCATCGGCGAGCGCCGCCGCCAGGGCCTGTGTGCTGGGGCCGAGATCTTCGTCGGCAATGAAATCGGCAAATGGACGGCCGGCGACCTCCTCGCTCGGATACCCGAAAACGACCTCCCATGATGGACTGACCGAACGAAATACGCCTTCGGCGTCAACGACCACGATCAAGTCCCGGCTGTGAAGCCATATGCGATCGGCGCGTCTCCGTTCGGCGTCGAGCGCGGCAATGTTGCCAAGCGCGCCGCTGACCTGCCCGGCAATCAGGCGAGCGAAATCGGCGATCTCCGGATCGTTCCGACGATAGGGATTGAGACCGAGGATCAGAGTGCCGAACGGCGACTGATCGGCCGTACCCGGGATCGGGAGGACCAGCGCTTCGCGCGGCGGGATATCCCAGGCCCCGGTCGGCCAGGAACGATCGACATCCAGAGCGATTGCCAGAGTGCCCGTCGTGCCGATCACGTCTGCCGGCCACTCGATGTCACCCATGTTGCCGACGTCCGGGGTGCATCCGGTAATCTCGATGCGTTCGCCGCTGGCAAGACCCAACAGTACGAAGGGGAAGTCACGCCGATTGGCTGCGAAGATGTCGCAAACCGCTTCCCGGACCTGAGACCGATCGGTAGCTCCCACGAGGTTCATACCGAGCCGCCGGAGCGTATCGAGGCGGCGTTCGCCGATAACGCGCTCGGTCTCCTCGTTCACGATGCAGAGCATGCCCTTGACGGCTCCGGACTCATCATAGAGCGGGCTGTAGGAGAAGCTGTGGTATGTTTCCTCCGGATAGCCGCTCCGCTCGAGCAACAGCAGCAACGCCTGGTTCCATGTCGCTTCGCCCGCACGCACGCGCGCGACCTGATCGGCGACGTCAGCGTAGACTTCCGACCATACCTCGTGGAAGGGCCGGCCGAGCGCAGTAGGGTGCTTGATCCCCAGCGTCGGAACATAGGCATCGTTATAGAAGAAGCAGAGATCGTCGCCCCAACCCAGCCACATCTCGAAGCGCGAGGTGAGCAGCATGCGAAGGGGTATTTTCAGGCCATCCGGCCAGAGGCACGGATCCCCTAGCGGAGTGGCTGTCCAATCGCGCTCGCGCATCTGCTGCGCCATCACCGACTTGCCCGGGAAGATGACCTCCAAGTCGGCGTTCAAAGTCTGCGTCATGTGCCCCCACGTCCTTCGGCGACCCTATAACGCTCGAAGGCCCGTTTCGATGCAACATCCCGGCGAGTCTGCTCACCAAGCACGGGCCGTTTTCAGGCGGCGAGCACGGCGAAGCAAACGACCGCTATATCGGCGATCCCTATCTGGCTGGATCAGCTGTTCCGAGCTAAGGGGTGCCATGCTCGACCGGAATGATCGATGAGCTTGGAACCGCTCGCGAAAAAGGTCGCCGAAAGCTTGGCCCGCCATCAATCGCGCGGCTTGGTTGACGACGCCAAAGGTATGAGGGACGTGATCATTCACGGGCACATAGACCTCGTCGGCGTCGCGAGCGACGTGCTGACAGCTTCGATCGCGGTATTGAAACCGGCAAGGAAATCCTGGGGCGGGTGGTTCGTCTTGAGAGCGGACGCGCGGCGAAGGCTTCTAAGAAACGAACGAGAGCTCGAGCGGTTGGCCGAAAAGCTCGAGAACGCGAGCAACGATGCCGAGGCAGCAATCATACGCCTGAAATCGCGAGAGATTAGCTGCTAGCCGTTTTCGATGGCAGTATCGAAGTCGAATATTGCGAGAGCGTCACGAGACAGACTGCGCTCGCGAACCGAGACGCGGGATGGCCTGCCGATAGGTGGTCACGGCAGTCAATCGTTCTTCGATCAATGTCAGCGCCGCATCGGCATTCGTTCCGGCGCCGCAAACGAAGATATCGACGGCAGCGACGCCCGTTTCCGGCCAAGTGTGGATGGAAATGTGGGATTCGGCCAACAGGGCCACACCAGTGATGCCCATTCCGGGCCCGAAGGGATGCAGCTTGACGTCGAGCACCTTTACCGCGGCCGCGGCCGCGGCATCGCGCAGCGTCCGCTCGATCCATTCGAGATCGTCGAGGCGGCTGCCTCTTGCGAGGTCCGCGATGAGATGCAGGCCGGCGGCGGAAGCGGGGTGCGGCATTTCAGAGCAGACTTTCGAACGAATGGCCAAGATGCTTCATGGCGCCTTCCGCGGCCGCGACACCGCGATAGTGCGCTTCCTCGAATAGCGAGACGCCGCTGATGTCGGAATGGGCGCGGAAAATAGGCGCCGGCGAATTCTGTGCGGCAAGGCGCGCCGGCTCGGTCAGGAAGCCCGGCGTCGGCCGTATCATCGCGTGACCCCAGCGCCACACGTCGATCCGGGTGATCGCACCGGCAAGTTCGGGATGAAGGCCCAGCAGATCATCGCGCACAACGCGCTGCCAATCGGCGAGCGTCTGGCCGAGCATGGCCTGCCGCTCCGACTGCGGCAGGTGATGCGATAGCGGCATATACCAGGTGAGCACCGTCGGACCGTCGGCACTGCTCGACGCCTGATGCGTCGCGACGACATAGCCCAGCGAATCGCTGGCCGCCGAAACATTATCCCAGGCGAGCGGAACACCGTCGCCACGCGGATGGTGGCTGACGCTGACATTAGCGACCACCCACGGCGCATAGCTGAAGCCGCCGCTGATTCCTGCTTCGGGCAGCAGACGTGCCGCGACGAACTGCGGCATGGCCACGACTACCGCGCGCGCGCGCATACGAAAGCTGCGGCCGCGCCGGTGGTCGAAGCAATCGGCAAGCACGCCCTCGCCGTCGCGCTGCAACCGGAATACCGAGCATCCCTTGCGGATCTTCGCCGCGATGGGCTCCGCCATTCGCTTCGCCAGTCGATCGTTTCCCTCGGGCCAGGTCAGCTCACGGTCGCCGTCCCCGTTCGCCGCCCAGCCGCGGCGCGAGGCGAAATAGTGGATGCCCGCCCAGGCGGAAACATGCTCGGGCTCGGTGCCATAGTCGTCGCGGCAGCAATAGCGTACATAGGCGCGCAAAAGCGGCGATCGCCAGCCCTGCCCGTCCAACCAGCTTGCAAAGCTCTGTCGGTCGAGCTCGGTGAAGTGTGGATCAATGCTCGAATAGGCCAGAGGAATGGCGAAGGCTGGTTTGCCGTCGCTCCCCGTCGCGTCGCGGAACCTGGCCATGGCCTGATCGAACGCACGACGCTGGGCGAGGTCGGCTTCCGTCAGCCCGCTCTGGGGAAACAGCCCTTCCTGCCATCTTCCGCGCCAGAAGAGGCGCTCCTCCAGATCGGCGCAGAGCTGGTAGGGATCGTAGACCGGGGCGCCTTCCCGCTCGCCGACGATCATGCCGAAGCGCTGCAGCATGTGGCACAGCGCCTTCGCTTCGCGGTTGGGCACAGGCAGATAGTGCGCGCCAAGCGGATAGGCCGAGATGGCGTTACGGCCCGAACGGGCATTGCCGCCGGTCTGGTCCTCGAGCTCGCACAGCACGAAGTCGTCGAAGCCAGCCTCGGCCAGCGTCCAGCCGGTCGCCAGCCCGGCAACCCCGCCGCCAGCGATGAGTACGCCCACTTCGGCTTCCACGCCTTCGGGCTCGGCAAACTTCCTGTCGCGCAGTTGGTGCCCGCGGACGTAGTCCGCACCGCCAAGCTCGCCCGGCATGATCGCAGCGCCGCCGCTGCAACCTCCGACGACCAGGACCCCGGCGGAAGCCGCCAGCACTTCGCGCCGGCTGAAGTCAGCCCTCATATCCGCCCCACTCGGCGGCGAAACTACGCACCAGTGCCTGGTTGTCGAGGCGGTTCACCGGCGTGGGGCGGCGCGCCATGTCGGGCGGGAAATCGAACATGAGCCGTTCGCTCGACGGCGTCAGAAAACGCAGACCGGCAGGCAGGCTGACCGCATCGGAGATCGGGCGATGGGCGGCGAGCGTGAAGCCCCACTCGCCAAAACTCGGCACATAGGCGTGATAGCCCCGCGATGAGAGCCCCGCAGCTTCGAGCGTGCTGGCGACGGTCCAGTAGGAGCGCGGCGCGACGAGCGGCGAAGTGCTCTGAACCGTCATCATCCCGGACGGGGCCAGCAGCCGCGCGACTTCGCGGTAGAAGCTTTCCGTATAAAGCTTGCCCAACGAGAATTCGGTAGGATCGGGAAAATCGACGATGACGGCGTCAAAACGCGCCCTCTCGCGACGGACCCACTGGAAGGCATCGTCATTGATCACGCGCAGCTTCGGCGAGGCCAGCGAGCCGCGGTTGAGCGCGGCGAGTTGGGGCGTGTCGCGAAACAGCCTGGTCATCTCGGGATCGAGATCGACCAGCGTCACCGACCGCACCCGTGGGTCGCGCAGCACCTCGCGCGCCGCAAGGCCGTCGCCGCCGCCCAGGATCAGCACGGCGCGCGGGTCGGCGACGCGGCCGAGCACGGGCCAGACCAGCGCCTCATGATAGCGGTATTCATCACGCGAGGAGAACTGGAGGTTGCCGTTGAGATAGAGGCGAAGGTCGCTTCCCCGCCGCGTCAGCACTACGCGCTGATAGGGCGTCGACCGGGCATAGATCACCGGCTCGCCATAGAAGGCGACCTCGGACCAGCGCTGAAGGCGCTCGGCATAGGCCAGCCCGGCGAGGAGCGCCGCGGCGACGAGGCCTGCGGTGATAAGGTCGAAGGCGATGCGGCGACTGCGGCGCAGCGAGACGAGCAGGGCGATCGCGACGGCGACGTTGGCGAGACCGAAGACGAAGCCGGTCCGCATCATTCCGAGCCAGGGCACCAGCACGAGCGGGAACAGTAGCGAGGCTATCAGCGCGCCTACGTAGTCGTAGGTCAGCACGTTCGATACCAGCTCGCGCAGCGCGAAGCGGTGCCGCAGGATACGGATCAGCAGCGGTATTTCGAGTCCGACGAATATGCCGATAGCCAGGACCAGTGCGTAAAGCGGTACGCGGAAATCGTAGACCAGCGGAAACAGAAGGAAGAGCCCCGCCGCCGACCAGCCGCCGATGAGAGCAATCAGGATCTCGATGCGGATGAAGGCGCCCAACTCGTCCTCCCGGACGAACCGCGACAGCCAGCTTCCGACGCCCATGGCGAAGAGATAGGTGCCGATGACCGTCGAGAACTGGGTAACGCTGTCGCCCAGCAGGTAGCTGGCCAGCGTTCCGGCCAGAAGCTCGTAGATGAGCCCGCAGGTCGCGACGACGAGGACAGAGACGAGCAGGATGATCGCGAGAAAACGCGGAGCCTGTTCTGCCGGCTCCGCGCCGGGCATGTCAGCCATGGACGGCGGCAGCGATGATGCTCGAGATGCCGATGGCCACCGCGCCCGCCAGCAAGGCGACCGCCATGTTCTGGCGCTCGATGATCTCCTTCCAGAGTTCGCCTGGGGTCAGCTTGTCGACGAGGACGAAGCTGACGATGAAGATGACGATACCAAGCCCCGCATAGAGCAGGGTCGCAAGAAAGACTTCGAGTGAGACCATGGTTCGGCTCCTTCAGCGCGGTTTATTTGTGGGTCGGTCCGTAGTGGGCGGCCTGATTGTCGCGCTTGCCGTCGGCAAAGGGCGACCAGGCGTAGTAAGACGAGACGGCGGAGCTCGCGGTCATCAAAAGGCACCAGGCAGCGAACAGGACGCTTCGTTTGCTCATCTAATCCTCCCCTCGACTACGATACCAGGCGATGAGCCCCGGCAGGCCGAACAGGCCGAAAAGAAGCGCAAAATAGTTGCTCCATATCAAGCCGCCGGCATCCGCCTTTATGTAGACCGAAACGGCCTCGGGCGCTGACCAGGGGCTCGATGCGCTCTGGTAGCTCGTCCCGTCCGTCCAGCTATGGGCCGAAGTATCGACGACGATGTCATAGGTACCGCGCGGCACGCCCGCGAACTTGGTCACGGTCTGGTGGCTGCCCTCGGTCCAATCGCCGTCGGAATCGCGGCCGGCGTAATATTCGACAGTGCCGCTGGCCTCGATCGACTGCTGGGTCTGGCGGTCGACCAGGCTGTAGTCGAGATCGACCCAGCGGTTGGTGAAATCGGTGGTTCTCGCGGTTACGGTCACGAACTGATAGGGGCGGTTGATCACAAGGCTGCCGACTGTCGTGCTTTTCTCGGGGCCGTCGACGGCGATTTGCACCGAATTCGAGACGCTGCTGGTGCCGTAACCGAATGCCGCCATGATCAGCAGGATCAGGAGGCTCGTGCCCGCCGCCAGCAGGAACATGACGGAAAGATCGCTTTCGCGCATTCCGTCGGCTTGCTGATAGCGCGAACCCATGCGCGACATGAGGCCGTTCGTCGGCGCCGCGCCGGCACCCTCTGGCGCGGCAGTGGCCAGGCCAAAGGCAACGAGCAGGTCGTGTTCCCGCAACCCGACAAGCTGCGTCCAGTTAGCCTCGTCGGTACCCCACTCGACCGAGAGCGTCTCGTCGCCGCGGCTGTATGTCATCGCCTGGACGCTGTCCCCGGCACGCACCCGCCAGTAGAATTCGCCGACCACACGATCGGTGGTCGTGGCCGCGGGCGGATAGTCGCGCGTGAAGCGGCGCCCCCCGCCAGGTCACGCTGTCGTTGTCGCCGTCGGGCTGGTCGAAAAGCATCGTGCCGTACTGCCAGTCGCCCTCGGCGTGGACGAGCCAGCGGTAGCCGGCATAGGGATTGAACAGAAGGTATTCGCTCCAGTTCGCCTCCCCGTCGCCGCGCGAGAGATAGCCAACCACTTCCCACTCGACCTCAAACAGATTGCCCCGGCTGCCAAGCGGCAAGGGCAGGCTGAGCGCGGCCTGATGATACTCCTCGATCACCTTCACGTCGGGATTGGCGACGTCGAGCACCGAGCCGCAATACTGACAGGCCACCGTCACCGAATAGCCCGCGGCCTTGATCGCGATAGTGCCGCCGCAGGAAGGACAGGTGATGCTGTGGGCCGCTGTCACCGCACGGCCTCCGGGATCGTCCAACCCTCGATCGTCCTGAGATTCGCGGGTTTCAATTCGGCAAGGTCGTAGTAGCCGCCCAGCCAGGCTTGCGTGCCCTGCTTGTCGCGCTGCAGGTTGAGCGCGGCGCCGTCCTGGCTGCGGAAATCGATGCTGGTCATCGCCCAGTCAGGCGGTGTCGGAAACGGGAGATCGCCTTCGCCGCCGAGGCATTGCGCCTCCTTGATGTCGGTAGCCCGGAAGGTCCGGCCCGCGGCTTGCAGCTCGACGCCACGCTCCAGCGCCCCGCCGGCAGCGAATTGCGCGACCAGCGGCGCATCGAGCGCGGCGGGAAGTTCCTTGAGCAGCATGAAACTGCCCATGGCTTCGCCCAGCCAGCGCGTTTGCCCGTCGCTGCCCTGAAGCAGCCATTCGTTCCACGAGCCGTCGCTCCAGCCCCAGCGGACCCGGCCGACGACCGTGAAGAGCACCTCATCCGATTTGACGGTGGTACCGAGTTGGATCGGCGAGACGTCGAAGGGCAGCACGGCGGTCTTGCCGATCGCGCGCAGGTCCTCGCCCTCGCGCAGAATCAGGGTCTGGCAATAGGAGCAGACGGCATAGGGCATCGCGGCGCCGCGCAGCGGCACCTCTGACCCGCAGGACGGGCAATTCAGTCGTGACATCAGCCCCCCAAATGTCCCGGCGCGCCGGTGATCGCCCTACTTGATGCGAGCCAGCAGTTCGGCTTTCTTGGCGTCGAATTCTTCCTGGCTCAAGGCACCTATTGTGACGAGCTTATGAAGCTTCTCGATCAGCGCGAATGGGTCTTCGTCAGCCGCCGCTGCAGCCGGCGTTGCGGGGGCGGGAGCGGCGGCTGGCGCCGAGACGACACCTGCGAGGCTCTGCGACATCGCGCCGCCAAGCGCGGCGGCCGCGCCGATCCCCGCACCCAGGCCTGCGAGACCGCCTTCCTGTCCGGCTGCCTTTTCGATCGCCTCTGCCGTCTGGAACTTGGTGTAGCGATCGAGATCGCCGATGACGCGCATCGAGCTGCCCTTGTCGAGATGCGCCTGAACCTCCTCGGGCAGCGAGACGTTCTCGACATAGAAACTCAGGCAGCCCAGCCCCCACTGCGCGAAGGTCTTGTCGACCTCGATCTTGATCTGGTCGGACAGTTTCTGCTGGTTGGAAGCGAGATCGAGAAAGGGAATGCCGCTTCCGCCCAGGGCGGTGGCGATCGCGGTCTGGATCGCCGCGCGCAGTTGCGGTTCGAGGCTGGCGACGCTCACTTCGCCCAGCGTGCCCAGCAGGCGCGAAGCGAAAGGCTCGAGCTCCGCGATGCGGAACGAATAGGTGCCGAAGGCGCGCAGCCGCATCGCGCCGAACTCCGCGTCGCGGACCGTGATGGGCTGCGCCGTGCCCCACTTGAGCCCGAGATGCTCCTTCATCGAGAAGAACACGACGTCGGACTTGAACGGCGAGTTGAACGCCTTGTCCCAGTTCTTCAGGTCGGTGAGGATCGGAAGGTTTGCCGTCGTCAGCCGGTGCAGCCCGGGCCCGAAATAGTCGGCGAGCTTACCCTCGTTGAGAAAGGCCGCCATCTGGGTTTCGCGCACCGTGAGCTGCGCACCCGTCTGGATTTCATGATCGGCGAAGGGCACACGCCAAGCCAGCTGGCCGGGCTGTTCCAGCCATTCGATGACGTCGACGAACTGTTTCTTGAGAAATTCGAGCATCGGTTTCTGCACCAGGCCGTGATTCAAAGAGACTGCAAGTTTAAGTCGGCCGCGGCACTTGGCAAGGCGTACGATATGGCGCCGCTTGCGCGAGCATCATAGAGTTAAGTCACTCAAATACGTCCGTGTGATGACGTGAGTTTTTCGCGCGTCGGGATACCAACCACGTAGCCGGCGCGGCAAAGGTCACAATGAAAGCCAGGCCCTATCATACCGCCAGCTTACAACATCCAGTGTCCTCTTTCAGATCGGTGAAGGGCGAGCTTGAACGACCAGGATATCGGCAATGCCTGCCACAGGATTCAGCGAAAGCCTCCCCGCCGGCGTTCTTGCTGTTCGCCAATCGGCCTGGCCCTGACCCTCACGAATCAGGGCCGGACCTGGTCACAGATGCATCGTCGCCTCAACGCCGACGATACGCGGGTTACCCCAAGTGAACTGGGTGGTGTTGCCCGCGTTCGAGTTGCCGTAGGTCGTATAGGCTTGGTTGAAGAGATTGTTCGCGAAGACCTCCAGCCTAAACCGATCGTCGGATGTCTTGAAGCCAATCCGCGCGTTGACCAGCCAGTACGCATTGCCGACAGAGTCAGGCAGGCAGGTAACTCCCGATACCTGGCCCGCGGCACATGGAGCACCCGACACCTGCCAGAGAACGCTGCTCGAATGACTGGCCAGCGCGTTCGCGACAAGGTTCAGTCCCTCGGTGACAGGCTGATCGAGGTTGGCACTGAAGCTCGCCTGGAACTCAGGGGAATTGATCATCTGATGCCCGCTTAGGTCGAAACCGCTGAGAACCGGCGTATCCGGAAGTTTGAAGTCCTTGTATTTGGCATTGAGATATCCGGCGTTAGCCGACAGCGTCAGCGACTGCATCACGCGCCAGCTCAAGCTGCCTTCGACGCCATAGGTGCGCGCGCTGGGCGCATTGACGATCGTGAGGATGATGCTGTTGGCAAACTCGGGCCTGACGTGGCCCGCGGTCTGAAGGTTCTTGTAGCTGTTGTAGAAGACATCTGCGGTCAGCTGAACCTTGTGGTCGAGCACCTGGGTTTTGAAACCGCCTTCGAAGGTGTCGACGGTCTCGCCTTTGAAAATGCTGCCGGAGGACGCATAATAGACGCCGTCAACTACGAAGGCGCTGGCATTGGCGACCGGGTTGACGCCACCCGACTTGAAGCCCCTCGCCCAGCGCACGTAGACGTTTCCGCCGTCCGGAAGCTTGTAGCTGAGGGTTGCCGAAGGGATGAACTTCTTCTCGACGGCCGTGACCGGCGGACCGGCGGCCGGGCCGAACGAGTTGGGAGCCAACCCATAGAACTGGGCAGTGTTCTTCTCGTGGACGTAGCGGCCCGACGCCGTCAGCGTAAGATTGTCCGTAAAGTTGAACGATGCCTGGGCGTAGGCCGACCAGTTCTTGACCTTGTCGGTCGAGCGGGCCGTCGGCGATGGGGGAATGACGCCGCCGAAGAGATAAACGTCGGTATAGCCCTTGAAATAGTTGTCCAGATAGGTGCCGCCGGCGATGAACTGGAACGGTCCGTCGAGGTGCGAGACCGCGCGCAGCTCCTGGTAGAAGAAGTGCTTGTCGTTCTTCACCAATGCGGCGGTGAAGGCATAAGAACTGGCTCCGAGGTCATCGATGAACTGGGTGTTTTGTGCCCGGTATGCCGTGATCGACGACAGATCGACGCTATCCGTGCTGAGCACCGCCGTCGACGAGACGCCCCAGTCCTTCAATCTGACGAAACCGGGCGTGCCGTTCGAAACGGTGAACTTGGGCGGATTTCCCTGAAGGAAATTGGCGGGGAAGGCAGCCGTGTTGGCCTGGCCGCCCAGTTCTCCGACGAGGAAGCCAAACAGGCCGAGGAACTGCTGCTGCTCATAGGCAGGCGAGTTCTGCCACTGAGCATTGCCCTGGCTGTCGTCTTTCTTCGAATAGTCGCCGGCGAAGGTCACCTTGAAGCTGTCCGACGGCTTGATCAGCAGCTTGCCGTCGACCGCCCAGAAATTCTGATTGCCGACGTCGTTGTTCTTCTGAGCGGAGTTGAACAGCGCGGCCGACTGATCCGGGGTCGTGCCAAATACGCCCTTCGTGAACATGGCCGCGGTATAGGGCGCGGCCGGCGCGGTGTTTTGGAAGTAGGGATCGCTGTAGCGCCGCTGCCCGGCTACACTGAGAGCCACCTTGTCGCTAATGATCGGAACGGTGACATAGCCGTCCGCCTCGATCGAGTTGTGCGACGCGTAGCTGAGCCTGACGTCTGCATGAGGCGCGTTTAGATCCGGCTGGCGCGTGATGATGTTGATAACGCCGCCCGTCGAGTTGCGGCCATAGAGACCGCCCTGCGCGCCCTTCAACACCTCGACGCGCTCGACGTCGACGAAGTTGTTGACCATCGAGCCATAGATACGCGGCACGTCATCGATAAAGGTCGTCACACTTGGATCGGCGCCGACGAATTCGGCATTGCCGACCCCGCGGATGAACACCATCGTGTAGCCGTTCGAGTCCGAAACATTGTAACCAGGCGTCGTGAACTGCAAGTCGGTGATCTGCTTGATGCCGGCAGCCTGCAGCTGGTCTCCAGTCGTGGCCTGGATTGCCAGGGGCACGTCGAGCACGCTTTGCTCACGGCGCCCCGCGGTAACGACGATTTCGTCGACGCCGGTGTTCTTCGTGCCACTGCTGGTTTGATCGTCGGCGAAGGCCGGCGTTGCAAACAGCAACGCGACGGTCGAAGCCGGCGCCACCCAATGAATGCAAACGGTAAGGGCGTTCTTCATGCGCGTCTCCCTTTCCGGTCGACACCTTCGCATATGGGTGCCGTCACGGTTGGTAACGCCCTATCACCCGTGTTCGATCATTATGCCGGGACACAACACTGCGCCATAAAATTAGTCAGGCTTGAACGCGAATGCGCTCAAGCCGTTGCATAATGGTAACATCGGGTATCATAAAGGTACCCGCCACTGCATCGCAGACCTTAGCTCGATGGTCGGCGAAGGCGGTCAAATACAATCCCCCGGAGCGCACTGACGTGCTCCCCGGGGGACCAGCGACGAGGACTTACTTGTTGCCCCCGGACCCAGGCGCCTGCTGCTGCGCGGCGGTCTGCTGGATCTGGCCTTCGGTCATCGCCGACATCACGGCATTGCCGCTGGCCGAGAAGTTGCCGGCCGGCAGCAACGCGGTCGTATCGCCGACCTTGACCAGCATTTGCTGCACTTCGCCGCGGCCGTTGGTGAACAGCTGGCGGACCTTGCCGATGCGCTCGCCGTCGGGGGCGAGAACCGGCATGCCGCGCGTCACCTGAAAGCCGCCCTGGCCCGAGCCGCTGGCGTCGCCGTCGCCACTGATGGGGCCGAGCGCGCCGGCGCCGCCACCCGAACCCGAAGCGCTGCCCGAACCCGACAGCGTGCCGGTCAGGCTGCTGGTGAGGCCGCCGGTGAGACCGCCGACGCTGGAGAGCGCGCCGCTCGAAGCGCCACCGGCGGTGCCGCGCGCGGACTGCGCAGCGCCGCTCGCTGCATCCGTTGCCGCATCGCGGGCCGACTGGGCCGTGCCACGCACCGCATCGGTGCCGAGCAGCTGGGCGTCGAGGCTGCCCGAGCCGCTGCCGCTGGCATTGCCAGCGGCGTTGCCGCTGATCATGCGGGTCGGCGTCGCGACCGTCTGAGCGATGTCGCCGCCGCCGGTGGCGCTGGCGCTGCGGTCCGCGTGGACCTGGCCGCTCTTGCGATTGACGCTCTGGGTGCCGCTGGTCGAACCCGCATTGCGCAGCGTGCCGCTGGTCGAGGAGCGGACCGAGTCCACCGTCGAACCGATCGAACCCGCGCCGCCCAGCGTGCCGCCGATCGTTCCGTTCAGCGAACCGCCCAGTCCGCCACCGAGCCCGCCGCCGAGCAGCTGGGCGTGGGCGGGGGCAGTCGTAAGCATCAGAGCCGTGGTGATTATGATGATGTTGCGCATTGTGCTTATCCTTTTGCTCGATTTCGTGGAGTGCATTTTGCTTCCACAGAGCAAACGACAGCCCGGTTCGGTTTAATCCACCGGGCGCACGATTTTTATCGTGAGCGGCGGCATGAGCCGCAGAGAAGGCCACGGCCATAGGTAGAATCGGGGCCTTTGCGGCCGAGATCGACCGCCTCGCGGTCGAGCGCGCCGATAGTGCCGTCGCCGGAAATCAAAGCGGCCGCTCGCGCCGCGACCAGCGGGGCTGCGTAGGACGTGCCGCGCACCCGCACCCATCGGCCCGCCGAATTGACCGCGACCATGTCGGCGCCGGGGGCAGCATAGTCGAGATGCAGCGCGCGCCCGGCTTCGATCAGCGCACGGTTGCCGCCGTCCACACCCGTCACCGCGATGACGCCGGGATAGGATGCCGGATAGGCCGGCGGAGCGGCCGGGCCGTCATTGCCGACAGCCGCAACGATGAGCGTACCGCGGCGGCGCGCAGCGGCGATAGCCTGGCCGAGCAGCGGATTGCTCGGACCCACGAGGCTGATCGAAATGACTTTCGCACGCAGGCCGATCAGCCAGTCGAGCGCCCGGCTGATCGCAAGCGCATTCCCCCCGGCCGGATCGGCGCCATAGACATCGGCAAGAGCGATACGGCGCACGCCCGCGCCGCGTAGCAGCGACGCCGTGGCGCTGCCGTGATCGCTGGCGCGCGGCGCGCCCGCGACGAAGCCGCGAACGGGTCCGGCCATCGTCCCCGATCCCACGCCGCCGTCGATGAGGCCAACCTGGGTGTCGATCGCCGGAGCGCCGGCAACGCCCGAGCCACCCGTTGCGGCAGCGGAACCGCCTGCGGGCAGATGGATGCTGTCCGACGCGATGCTGGCCTGCGGCAGCAGCTTGCGTAGCGCTGCCTGCGCACGGGCAAGCGGCATGCGATCAGGCGCGCCGAGCCGGGCGACGCCGATGCCGAGCTCGCCGAGCGTCTCGCGCCCCAGTAGGGTAAAGCCCCCGCCCTGGGCCGCGGCGATGTCGGCGTCCGTGGGATCGAGCAACAGCAGTTCGCCCTTGCGCGCCGGATTGCCGGCGTCATCGAATTCGATGCTGTCGCGATTTCGGCGCACCAGATCGCTCAGCCGCGAGACGCGCTGCTCGGCCAATCTGGCTGCGCCCGAAACCGTTTGCCGGGCAGCCTGCTCTATCGGGTCGAGCGTGCGGTCCACTGTACCGAGGACATTGCCTACCGTCCCACCGAGCGGCGGCACGCCGAGCTGGGCGGCAACGGGGGCAGCGGCGCCTGCCACGCCGATGGCCATCAGAATCGCAAGCCGGTTTCGCATGGGCCTTTTCCGAAAAAATTGTACAGAACCATGGATGAAACGAAGCCGCTTGTCCGTTTAATCCGGCGAGAAAGGTAACGACGCTGACGCAGGACTTCCAAGAGGGCATTCTGACGCTTCTGCCGCGGCTGCGGCGGTTCGCCGTCGGGCTCGCCCGCGATCCTGCCGATGCGGACGACCTGTGTCAGATGACGATCGAGCGCGCGTTGCGCAGTCGCGGACAGTGGCTGCCGGGCTCGCGCCTCGATAGCTGGATGTATCGGATCATGCGCAATCTCTGGATCGATGAGGCAAGGGCGAAGACGCGGCGAGGCAAGACCTTCGTCGACGAGGAGCACGGCCTGGCAATCGGCGCGAGTGGCGCGCAGGAGGCAGCGGTAGAATTGAACGACGTCGATCGCGCCTTGGCGCAGTTACCGGACGAGCAGCGTGAAGCCGTGCTGCTGGTGATGGTCGAGGGCTATTCCTACAAGGAGGCCGCCGAGATCATCGGTTGTCCGGTGGGAACCTTGAACTCACGGCTGGTTCGCGGACGCGACGCCTTGCTCGGTCTGCTCGGAGAGGCCGCATGACGATTTCCCCCCGAATTGCTGGCAGCCTATGCCGACGGCGAACTCGACGCCGAAACCGCACGTACCGTCGAAAGCGAAATCGCCGGCGATCCACGACTTCAGGCCGATCTCGTCGCACACCGCGCGCTGCGAACCCGGCTCGCGGCGCATTTTGCGCCGATCACCGAACAAGCCGTACCGGAACGACTGAGACAGGCGGTTTTCTCGGAGGACAATGGGGCCGATATCATCGATTTCGCGACTCAGGCACGCGAACGCCGCGAACGAGCCACGCCCGTGCGTTGGGCGCGCATCGCGGGGCCGGCGCTCGCAGCATCGCTGGTCATCGCCTTGATCGGCATCGGCACGCGGCCAGCCGACACGTCCTATGCGCATGGCGATCTTGCCCAGGCGCTCGACAGCCAGCTCGTCGCGACTCAGAAGGGCGATGCCCCGGTTCGCATCCTGCTGAGTTTTCAGGACAAGCAAGGACACTATTGCCGCGGTTTCACGGGAGAAGCCCGCTCGGGGATCGCTTGCCGGAACGATGACGGCTGGCGTCTGCTGAAAACCTTCGACAGCACCAAAGGCGACCGCACCGAGTACCGCCAGGCGGGTAGCGCGGAGATCATGACGACGGTCCAGGACATGGCGGCCGGCGAGGCGCTCGATGCAGAGCAAGAAGCGCGAGCGGCTCAACTGGGATGGCGGCCGCGACAGGATCGTTGAATCGACCACATGGTTTTTGTCGGGGAACAGATCTTCAAATGGGATCGAACTCCGATCGCTCATGAACGGCTGGCCGCCTTCAAACGCCGCAATCAAGCGCGCTGATATCTGCTATGTCGGCGTCAGGGATTGAGCCGGGGCAGTCGGCCGAGATGGTGACATTCGCCGTAGCGGCTCATGCCTTGGCGGTGGCTTCGGCGAGGGCTGCGGCGAGATCGCCGATCTGGCCGAGCGAAGCGTTCAAGGTAATCGAGATCCGCAGCCGCGCAGTGCCGTTGGGCACGGTCGGCGGGCGGATGCCGCGCACGTCGAAGCCGGCCGCCTGCAGCGCGCCGGCAAGCTGCATCGTGCGCTCGTCGGACCCGATGATCAGCGGGATGATCTGCGAGCCGGCGATCTGGGCGCCGAGCAGGCCAAGCAAGGTCTCGGCATGACGCACACGCTGCCACAGCGCCTCGCGCAGTTCGGGGCGCGTGCGCACGATCTCGAGCGAAGCGCGCACAACGGCAGCCATCAGCGGCGAGGGCGCGGTCGAGAAGATGAAGCCGCGGCCGCGGTTGACGAGGAAGTCCTTCACCACCGCGGGGCCGCAGACCAGCGCGCCTTCGCAGCCCAGCGCCTTGCCGCAGGTGCGCAAGGTGATGACGTTCTCGCGGCCGGATATGGTGTCGGCCAGTCCGCGACCGTTAATGCCGAAAACGCCTGTCGCGTGCGCTTCGTCGATCAGCAGCACGGCGTCATGACGGTCGGCGATCGTGGTGAGCGCGTCCAGCGGCGCGCGGTCGCCGTCCATCGAATAGAGGCTCTCGACCGCCAACCAGACCCGGCCGGTGCCGCCATCTGCGCGGTAGCGGCGGATGGCGAGCTCGAAGGCATCGGGATCGTTGTGGCGGACCGAGACGGTCTCTGCCCGGCCGAGCTTCATGCCCTCGTGCGCGCTGGCATGGACCAGCTCGTCGTGGACGATCAGGTCGCCGCGCTGCGGCAAGGTGGAGAACAGCGCCGAATTGGCGGCGTAGCCGGTGGCGAACCACAGCGCGCTCTCGCTGCCGAAGAAGGTCGCAGCCTCAGCCTCCAGCGCTTCGTGCTCGTCGCAGTTGCCGCGCAGCAGCCGCGAGCCGCCCGAGCCGACGGGCACGCCGCGATCGAGCGCTGCCCGCGCGGCATCGACCAGCAGGCCCGAACGGCCGAGCCCGAGATAGTCGTTCGATGCGAAGTCGATCCCGGTCTCGGGGATCAGCCGGCGCTGGCGCGACTGCGCCGCCAGCCGTGCCAGGTCCTCCGCCTGCGCGGAGAAGACCGGCGGCAGACCGATCGCAATTGCATCGGTTTGGTTCACGCCATGTGGCCTCCGCAATTGGCATGAACGACCTGCCCGGTGATCACCGAAGCCCGGCACGAAGCGAGGAACAGAAACACTTCCGCTATTTCCCTTGGCTCGGCCAACCGGCCGAGCGGAAGGTTGGCCGTGACCGCGGCCACTGCGCCGGTCGTATCGCTGGCCATCAGTTCGACGACTGATTCCGTCATTGTCGGTCCGGCCGAGACGGCGTTCACGCGAATGTCCGGCGCGACTTCGGCGGCGAGCGCCCGAGTGAATGCCTCAACGCCAGCCTTGCTGGCACTGTAAGCCGCAAGCCCAGGGGTTGGGAAACGGGCTGCCGTCGAGGACATGTTGACGATGGCCCCGCCGGCTTCGCGCAGCGCGGGTATCGCCGCGCGGCACATCGCGAAGGTTCCGTGCAGATTGCTATCGATCGTGGCGCGAAAATCAGTGTCGCTGGTCTGTTCCACACGCGCGGTCGGATACCAACCGGCTACGTTGGCCAGCACGTCCAGACGGCCAAAGGCGGAGAGTGCGGCGGCCACGGCGCTCTCGGCCGTCCTGGCGTCGGCCGCATCGCCCGACACGACGATGGGCACATGGCCCGTCTTGCCGGCGATATCCGCGGAAACCGCATCGAGCCGAGCCCGATCGCGCGCTACCAGCACCAGATTGGCGCCCTGCCCCGCGAACAGCTCGGCGATGGCCAGGCCTATTCCGCGCGAGCCGCCGGTCACGATGGCGGCCAGCCCAGCGAGATCGCCGCTCAACCGAGCGTGCCCTTGTTCGCCGAGCGGTTGTCGATAACCAGACGAAGCGTCCGCATGCCCTTGCTGCCGCAGACTTCGGCGTAGACGATCGTCTCTCCCCTCAGCCGGCCGATGGCCTGATCACCGATCTGATAGAGGTGATGACCGTGGTACGCATAGACCCAGCCGCCGCCCGCCAGAGCCTCGATGGCGACCAGAGCCGTCACCGCCCGGCGAACGCGCGGCCTTGCCAGCCAACGGCCCAGGCGCTGGTAGACCGTATCGAACTCGGCGCCTTCCGGCACGCGCACGACACCCCAGAACATGCCCCAGCGGCGCACGACGGCCATCAGGTGCGCGAGAAGCAGCGCCGCGAGGATGCAGCAGGCCACGGCTCAGCATTCCGGCACGAGATCGAGGACACTCCGGTCGTCGGGCTGGAAGTCCAGCGAGGCACGGCCTTGAGCATCGGCCGTGAGCCGTTCGCCAGTCTGAACCACACGGTACCCGCGCCCCGGCACCAGTCGCGCAAAGCCCAGCCGCGTGCGGACAGGCTTGTTCCCCCCGCGCAGGACCAGGCTCAACGCGGCACCGTCGCTGACGGCGCGGGTCACGATCACCTCGGGATAAGTGGCCTCGTCGAGCAGCGGACCGTTGCGCCAGGCTTCGGGCAGGCCCTTGGTGACCATATCGCGGACGGTGTTGCGGCGGGTCCAGGTCAGCATGTCGGCCATGCCCGCGCCATACATCGCGTCGATCGATTGCCGTGTTGCCGCGACGATCTCGTCGTCACCCATCTCCAGCGCGGCCCAGAGGACCATCGTCAGCGGGTTGAGCTCAGGCCATTGTTCGAACGAGAAGTTGGCAGGCTTGCGTGTATCCCAACCGAGGGGCAGCAGCTTGAACTCGAGCGATCCATCGGGCTTGCGCTTGATGAAGTCCTGCTTGAGCACCTGCCACAGGCGCTCGGCCTGCTCGGGCGCATGCGGCGTGAGAAACCGGATGCCCCAGGTCTCGCCGAACAGGCCCGACAGACTGGGCACTTCAAAGCCGAACGGCGTGGACGTGCAGACCTTGATGCGGCCGTCGGCCATCATCATTTCATCGGTCATGGTCTGTTCGAAGCGGCCGCCGATCCTGTCGACCATGTCCGTGCCGTGCCGCGCGTCGTGGAGCGCGAGCGAGGTATGCCCCACGAGATTGCACATCGAATAGATCCAGCGGGGTTCGCAGGGGAACCAGCCGAAGTCGTACCGCTCGTAGTTCTTGACCACCTCGTCCAGCATGGTCGCATGGCTATAGGGAAACGCCGTCTTCTCGTCCCAACGGAAGGTCAGCGATCCGGGCGCGGAGAAAGGCGAGGTTCCGCTGGCCGTCTCGAACAGCCCAAGCGACACGCCGAGAAAGCCCGAGAGCATGATATTGTCGATCGTGACCGGGTTCTTCTCAATCCGGAAATTGCCCCAGAGGCTCTCCCAGTACCAATAGTTCCAGGTCTTGCGGTCGATATGCTTGCGGATCAGGTTTTCCTGCGCGCGGTTCAGATAGCCATGGAAAGCGGGAAGCTGGGTGTACTGGCCGAAAGCCAGGTTCCACGACATCGTGCAGATCTGGTATCGTAGCGCGCCATCCTGCCAGGTATCGTTGGTTGCAAAGCCCTTCCATTCCTCGACCGGCTGCAAGGCCAGGTCCAGCATTCGGCGAAACTCGCGGATCTGCCCTTCGGGCATCTCGGGCGATGCCTCGACCGGCGCTTCGCGCAGGATCGGCTGGGTGCGCGCCAGAAGTTCATTGAGCTCGGTGCCGCGCGCCCGCTGGGCCGCAAAACGGCCGCGCCGCCGCAGGGCCAAGTAGCCGTGAACCGCGAGGACAGCCACAGGGATGGCATATTCCATCGCCACGATCCCCTCGCGCCCCTCGATCCAGGCGGCAGAGAGCAGCGCGGTTCCGACAAGCACCCCCGGCGGTCCGAGAATGACCCCCCGCGCCCACCAGATGAACATGATCACGGCGAAAGCGACCAGCGACAGCAGCGCGCCGATCGCGCCCACTAGGCCGCCAGTATAGAGGAACCCGCCGCCCGGGACGAGCAAGCCCAGTCCGAACGCCTTCCACTGCGCGCTCATGCCCAGCGCGACCGGAGCGACGCCGAGCAGGAACAGTGCGGCCATGCCGATGTAGAAGCGCCGCAGGCGATAGGCCGTCAGCGGGCCGTGCGGGCGATCACGCGCGGGGATCGGCGGGATCCGATCGACCAGGCGATCGGACGGCGATGTCGCGAGACCGACTCCGGGAGTCTCGACGAATTGGGTTGCCATTCGTAGCTCTCCTGTCCCCAAGCTGCGACTCTTGCGAGACACAATCAACGGTATATTGTCTTACGATATCATCGAACACAGAAAAATGCCCCGGCCACGCGGCCGGGGCAGTCGGGAGAACTCAGTAGCGCCAGCTGAGCTGGACGCCGTATGTGCGCGGCATGCCGGTGAAGCGGGAGATCGACGCAAGATTGTCCTGGATGTTGGTCCAGTAGAACGCGTTGGTGGCATTGCGCAGATATCCGCCGATCCGCAGCTTGCCGTCGTTCAGCCTGACACCGGCGCGAAGGTCGAGGATGGCATATTCCTTGATGATGAAGCGCGCGTCGCGGCTCACGAAAGCCGTGTTGGTGTTCGCCAGCGCGGTCGTCGTCTGGCTGTTGTAGGTCACCGAAGCGCCGAGGTAGGCCTTCGCGCTGCTGCCGATACCCCATTCGTATTCGGCATCGCCGATTGCCGTGAGATCGGGGGCATAGGGGAACTTCTGGCCGCTGAAATTGCGCAGGACGCCGAGAGCGTCGTAGCCCTGGAACTCCTTGATCTTGGTGTTGATATAGGTCCCGCCGGCGCTGATCGTCAGACCGTCCATCGGCCGGACGTTGATCTGGGCCTCGAAGCCGTAGACCCGGCTCTTGGGGATCTGGACGAGACCGTCGAGCGTACCGAACACCGGATCGGGCTTGCGGCCGCGGAGCTGCTTGTCGGTGTAGTCGTAGTAGAAGCCGGCGGCCGCGATCTCGACGGCACGATTGGCGAAGCGTGCCTTGATACCAACTTCGTAGGCCGTGACCGATTCCTGCTTGACCGGCGTATAGCCGGTGTAGCTGGCGACCGACGCGGTGGGGAAGCTGCCCGACTTGTAGCCGCGGCTGACCCGGGCATAGAGCAGAATGTCGTTGTTGGTCTTGTAGTTGACGCCGACGTTCCAGGCGACGTTGTCCTCGTTGAGCTTGTCGAAGTCGGCCGGGTTGAAGATGACCGGGAAATTCGGGGTAAAGGTCAGGCAGCCGCCCGGCTGCACGTTGGTGCCGAACAAGGCGTTCCACCAGATCGCGGTGCCTCCGCCGAAATCGTTGGTGCAGCCTTCGAAGCTGCGCTTGCTCTTGGTGTAGCGCGCACCGCCGAGCAGCGTTACGTTCGGGCTCAGCTCGAACTCGACATTGCCGAAGGCGGCATAGGTCGTGACGTTTTGCCGCGAATAGTTGAAGGTCAGTTCGCCCTTGGGCGCGCCCGGGATCGAGAACAGCGGGTCGGAAGACGGACCCTGGCTGAAGTTGTAGAACAGGCGATCGAAGGTCCTTGCCCGGTCGTAGTTTCCGCCGACGATGATGTTGAGCTTGTCGAGCTTGGCCGCGAGCCGAAGTTCCTGCGAGAAATCCTTGATGAAGCCGGTTGTGTTGGTGTCGACCGAGAACAGCGTCGTACCGTCGAAGTCCTGCACCGAATCCGTCTTGTAGTCCGAATAGGCGGTGATCGAGGTCAGCGTGACCTGGTCGCTGAGGTCGAGGTCGGCGCGGGCGCTGACCTGCCAGAACTTGTCGTCGCGCTGCGGCCGGCGACCGAAGATGCCGTAACCCCAATCGGCGGCGCGGGCGTTGTTCGGCGCGCGCGGATAGGCCTTGAAGGCGAGCGCCGCGGGACTGCCGCAGGTACCGGCGGTCGACAGGCGGCAGGTGTCATCCACGATCTGCGCAGCCTGGGTGTCGCCCTTGTCGATCCAGCCGTTGGCGTTGAGCAGCAGGCGGAAGTTGCTGCCGGGATCGAACTGGAGCTGGAAGCGGCCCTGGAGCTGGCGCGTTCGGCCGAGCTTGTCGTTGCGGGTATAGCTGTACTGCCATTCGTCGCCATGGACGCCGCGTACCGCGAGGCGCGCCTTGATGGAATCGCCGATCGGGCCGCTGATGAAGGCCTGGCCGTCGACGACGTTGAACCGGCCGTAGCTGAGATCGGCTCCCGCATCGAAATGGTCGGTGGGCTTGTTGGCGATATAGTTGATCGCGCCGCCGGTCGTGTTCTGGCCGAACAGAGTCCCCTGCGGCCCCTTCAGCACTTCGACGCGCTGGATGTCAAAGGCGACCCCTCGGGTCGTCGCGCTGAACGGCAGCGCGACTTCGTCGGTGTATACCGCCACGGTAGGAGCGGCAGACAGCGTCGTTTCGTAGAAGCCGATGCCGCGCAGCGTGTAGACCGGCGTGTTGAAGGGCGAAGGCTGGACCGTAAGACCCGGGACGATCTTGCCGAGGTCGGTCGGCGAATTGATGCCACGGTTCAGCAGCGCCTCGCCCGTTTGGGCGGTGATCGAAAGGCCGACGTCGTTGATGCTTTGCTCGCGCTTGTTCGCGGTGACGACAATTTCATCAGGAGCGCTCGACGCTTCTGCAGGAGCTGACACCTGGGCCTGAGCAGGAACGGCAATGGCCAACGCCAACACCGAAACCGCAGACATGGCAACACGACGTTCCGACGCTTTCATTGCACCCTCCACTTTCCCTCATGCGAGCGGACTGCATCCGTCTCGTTAGCCGGCAACTGCCACAGCCAATTAAGTCTGTCAATATCGTTCGACGATTTCGTGTGATGGTACTGCCCGATAATTTGGTTCGCGGCATGGACGCGCCGCAGGAATGGGGTTAGAAATACCCAATATATCCAAAGCGGCGTGAGAGATGGCGGGCAGACCAAGAAAAGGCACAGAATTGCGGGGGGATACTGCAACGGGCGACGAAGCGGCGGAGAGCAGCATCGGCAGCGCGGCCGACAAAGTGGCCGACGCGATAATTCGCGGAATCCGGTCCGGGGCATTCGTGCCCGGTCAACACCTCGTCGAGCCGGACCTCACGCGGCGCCTGGGAATCAGCCGCGGCTCGCTGCGCGAAGCACTCAAGCACCTGGCCGCCGCGGGCATCGTCACGCTCAACCGTTTCCGCGGCGCCTATATCGCCTCGCTCGACCGCAAGTCGGTGCTGGACCTGCTCGAGGTGCTGGAACCTCTGGCGCGACTCGCAGCCCGGCTCGCGGCAGAACACTGCGACACCGACGAGAAGCGCGAGATGATGCTTGCGGCGGCCAACGCCACTGACGAGGCCAACCGCAGTCACAACCGCGGCCAGTATCTCGAATGCCGGCGCATCTTCTATTCTACGCTCGTGAAGATCGGCGGTAATGGCGAGCTCGAGCGGGCGATGCCCCTCACCCGCACCGACCTGTTCCGCGCGCAGGTCGAAGCCATCCAGTCGGAGAAGCAGCGCAACCGGCACGCCTCCGGCTACAACAAGATCGCCAAAGCCGTCGTGGAAGGGAATGCCTCTGCCGCCGACCGGGCCGTGCAGCGGCATTTCGACGGAACCCGAGAGACGATAGAGGAACTGCCCGCAGACGCGTTCCCCAACTTCAGCTCCTAAACCGGACAACACCAACCTCTGAAAAGACGCGCGTGCTTCCCGCAAGGACGCGTGCCGATGCGCGCCGTTCGCGAGCGCCACGCTGTCGCAAAATCAAGATGTCGGTAAAAATGACTGGACGAAATCGTAGGACGGTTTTAGCAGTTTGTCCGGGATAGAGAGGCATCGGAAGGGCCTGAGGATGATTCGCGTTTCGGCCCTGTATCCAAACGGCGAAGGCAGTCGTTTCGACGCGCGATACTATGTCGAGCGGCACGAACCCTTCGCCGCCGGAATGCTGAAGCCCTTCGGCCTCCTCGAGATCAGGACCGCGATCGGGCAGTCTGCGCTCGACGGAGCCCCGCCCCCATTCTGGGCGATTTCGGAGATGGTCTTCACCACCCGGGACCATTTCGAAACCGCGATGGACCGCTGCGGCGAGCGCCTGTTCGCCGACATTCCCAACTACACCGACGTCGTGCCCGTGCTGCAGTTCAGCGAGCTCGGCGCCGACACCCAGTCTTGAGAGGAGCCTGACAATGGATGCCATTCTGCCGAGCACGTCGATGCGTCATATGCGCAATGCCATGGAAGACATCGGCATGATCACGGCGCTCGACGAACTGCTCAACCACCAGATCGTCGATACCTTCGCCTCCGTTTCGACGTCCGAGCAGAGCTGGACCGAAAAGATCTGGACCGCGATGGTCCGCAAGGACGGCACGCTGGGGATCGATTTCGGGCTCGGCCGCTACCACAACCGCGGCGTGCTCGATGGTTGGGCCGCCGTGTCGCGCGGCAGCGAGCAGTGGACCGTGCGCGCCAACCGCGAGCTGCGCGATGACCCGCTGATCACCCAGGTCGGCCCGCTCACCTACGAGATCATCGAACCGCTCCAGAAGGTCCGTTTCGCGCTGGCGAAGAACGACATTCAGCCGATTGCCTATGACGTGACTTTCACGGCCGAGATGCCGCCGTTCTTCGAGGATCGCCACAAGCAGCGCGAGCGCGACGGTTTCCGCATCGGTTCCGACGTCATCCGCTACCACCAGATCGGTGTTCCTTCGGGCTGGGTCGAGATCGAGGGCGAGCGGATAGAGATCCGCCCCGAGGAGTGGACCGAATATCGCGATCATTCCTGGGGCACCCGGCTCGACGTGGGCGCGCACAATGCGGACGTCCGCCCGACCTCCGACTTCGGCGACGTCAAATTCGGCGAAGGTGAATACGTGCTCGTCTGGAGCCCGTTCATGCTGACTTCGCCGAGCGGCGAGAAGGTCGCGTACCACTTCTATTTCCAGTCCAAGCAAGGCCGGATCTTCTATTCGTCGGGCTATCGCAACAATCCCGACGGGACGCAGGAGAAAGTCGCGCGCGTCCGCCCCGAGCTGCGCTACGACGACTATACCCGGCGCCTGCTCGGCGGCCGGGTCCACTTCGACATGCTCCAGGGCGGAACGCATACCGTCGAGGTCGAGGTCATGGGCACCTCGGGCGTTCATTTGGGACCGGGACTCTATCTGGGGTTTGACGGACGCAAGCACGGTTCCTGGCATGGGGCCCTGACGACGGAGGGCGAATACTTTCCCAACACGCTCGACCGCGCGACGCTGCAGCGTATCCGCCAACTGCGCGACTGCCCGATCAGCGTGACCGAGGGCGAATGGACAGGTTACGGCATCATGGAATCCATCATTCACGGCGAGCACCCCGAACTGGAGCTCACTGCCGCGAACACGTTGGTCTGAGGCCATGGCACGTGACACCGAACGCCTCGCCGCAGGCCTGAGGGGATTGGCTTCCCCGCGGAAGCGGGATCACCGGCATCACCACGCTTTCGGCCGGCCACTCGAACGAGACCTATCTCGTCGAGGGGCTGGACGAGGTGCTGCGTATGCCGCCCTCGGAAGAAGGCTTGCTGCCGCCTTACGACATGGTCCGCCAACACCAGGTCCTCTCGGCCGTGGCGGCATCCGCACCGCAGGTGCCGTTACCGCCGATGCTGGAACTGTGTGACGATCCCGCAGTGCTGGGCGACCCCTTCTTTCTGATGGGCAAGGTCTCGGGCGAAGCGTTTGAATATGCCGTGCCCGAGTGGCTCGCGGCCGATCCTACAGACGGTGCGGAGCATGTCTGCCGGCAATGGTTCGACGCCATCATCGGCCTGCACGTGATGCCCGTGGCGGCCATGCCCGAGGGCGGGCGAACCGTGCAGGAGGAAGCGCAGCACTGGCTCGACGTCGCGCGCGGCGCCGAGTCCATGCCGGCGCTGATCGCGGTGCTCGAGGATCTGGCCAAGCGGCCGCCCCGGACATCGGGCCCGGCGACGCCGGTCCACGGCGACCCCAAGCATGGCAATTGTCTGTGGGACAGAGGCCGGCTGACCGCGCTGCTCGACTGGGAAATGGCCCAGATCTCCGAGCCGCTCCTCGATCTCGGTTATATTCTGATGTTCCACGACCAGGGCGAGGCCTCGCTGGCCGATGCGGGCTTCGACCTCCCCGGCTGGTGGTCGCCCGAGCGGATGATCACGGAATGGGAGAAGGGCACCGGTCGCACAGCGGTCGACGCCCATCGCTACGCGGTACTCGGCCAGGCCAAGGTCTCGGCGATCATCTCGGTCGGCGCGCACCTGTTCAACAGCGGGCGCATTGCCGATCCGCGCTTTCAAGCCTTCGGCGCAGTATTGCCCGCCTACGTCGGATTGCTCGAACGCCGCGCCATGACGGCCGGCTGAGCAACGAGCCCGTTCCATTTCTCTCCTTATGGAACGGGCTCGACAGTCCAAGGCAAAAAGGCCCGCCCCTTCCGGGACGGGCCTTTTTCTCGTCGCCAAGCGGTAGGGGGTTCAGGCCGCGGCTTCGAGTTCCACCAGGCTGTCGGCATATTCGACGAGCCCGGCGGCAGAGAGCGAAACGATCGTACCCGCAGCCTCGCTGAGTATCTCGGTCTTCCGGCCCAGCACGTCGATCGCGCCGATCACCTCGCCGGGTTCGACTAGGTCTCCCAGGCTCCTCGCAGGTTCGAACAGCCCAAGATGCGGTGCCTTGGCGCCGGTCAGGCGCTCTGGCGCTTCATCTTCGATAAGTGGCGCGATGGCGAGCATGGGATTGTCCGCACCGTCGAGCTTGGCCATGAACACCGCCCAGTCGCCCGCCCTGACGTACATGTCCTTGAGACGGGAGCGCTCGAACTGCAGCAGCAGCGCACGAATCTCCTGGATGTCGGAATACATGGCTCAGCTCTCCAGCGTGACGAGCAATGCCGGCAGCACCGGCTCGGTGATCATCGTCATGACGCCCGCCCGGCGCGCGGCGCGAGCGATCTCGGGATTGGCGAGACCCGAACCGCGCACCGAAACCTGCCCGGCAAGCGCGTCATCCAGGCCTTCCAGCGAGCCTTCCGACAGCAAGAGATCGACATCGATCCCTTCTCCGGCCGGCGCATCTTCGGGCAACACGACCTTGACCGCGCTGCGTGCCCGCGCCCATTCGATCAGGCGGGCGAGTTGCGCGTCGTCGGCCTCGCGCGGGCGTTCGGTCGGCAGCGCGCCAGCGTAGACCTTGCCCGCGGCACCGTCGATCGTGACGACCTGGCCGGCGCGCGCGACTGCGCCGACGCCGACGCCGACCACGCAGGGCCGGCCCAGCGCGCGGCTGACGACCGCGGCGTGCGAGGTAGAGCCGCCTTGTTCCGTAACCACGCCCTTTGCCGCGATCATGCCGTGGACGTCGTCGGGGCTGGTCGTGGCGCGCACGAGGATCACCGCTTCGCCCGCGGCGGCACGGCGCTCGGCTTCATCGGCATCGGCGACGAGTACGCCGCTGGCGACGCCGGGACAGGCCCCCTCGCCCTGCGCGACGATCTCGGCGCCATCGGCCGCGCCGCCGGCAAGGCGCGGCAGCAGAAGCGTCGCGACCTGTTCCGCGCTGACGCGCGAGAGCGCGGTTTCGGGATCGATCCGTCCTTCGGCAACCATGTCGACCGCAATGCGAACGGCGGCAGCGGGGGCTCGCTTGGCCGAGCGTGACTGAAGCAGGTAGAGCCGCCCCGACTGGACGGTGAACTCGATGTCCTGGACGTCACCGTTCTCGCGTTCGAGCAGTTCGCTCGCAGCGAGCAGTTCGCCATGCGCCCGCGGCGCATGATCGCGCATGGCGTCGAGCGATAGCGGCGTGAACTTGCCCGAGACGACATCCTCTCCCTGCGCGCGCGGCAGGTATTCACCATAGGGCACCGGCTCGCCGGCCAGAGGATTGCGGCTGAACAGGACGCCGGTGCCGCTGTGCTCGTCGAGATTGCCGAAGACCATGGCCTGCACGGTCACGGCAGTGCCCATGTCGTGAGGGATATTGTTGTGCTCGCGGTAGCGGCGGGCGCGACGCGTGTTCCAGCTCTCGAACACTGCGCGGATGGCGCCGAGAAGCTGGCTGCGCACATCGCCCGGAGCCTCGCCGCCGGCGTCCGCGATCACCGCGCGCCAGTGCGCGGGATCGCCATCGCGCTCCAGCTCGACCGGAGCCTTGAGCACGATCGCGCTGTAAAGCTCCAGGAAGCGCCGGTGCGTGTCGCGAGCAAAATCGGGCAGCCCCGTCTCGCTCGCCAGCGAAGCCTCGCCGGCATCGTCGATGCCGAGGTTGAGCACGGTGTCCATCATGCCGGGCATCGAGATCGCTGCGCCGGATCGAACCGACAGGAGCAATCGCTTGTCGCCTGCGCCGAAGCCGCGGCCCGCCCGGTCTTCGAGCCAGATGATGCCCTGCTCGACCTCTTCGACGAGGCCCGCCGGGAAATCGCCGTTCTCCAGATAGGCCAGGCACGCCTTCGTCGAAATGACGAAGGCCGGCGGCACGTCGAGCCCGAGCGCAGCCATGCGCGCGATCGACCAGGCCTTGCCGCCGATGACCGCGCGGTCGGGTATGCGGCCGCCATCGAGCAGGATCGTCCAGCTTGCCATGTCTATTCCTCGCGCTCGCGGCCCATGATCCGCAGCAGTTCCTCGTGCAATTCGAACCAGACCGTGTGGTAGCTGTCCCGGCGGATGTCGCTGACCCATTCGTGGTCGCCGTCCTCGGACGCTTCGAGCGCCGCGAGGAGCTTGTCGGCGTAGTAACGCAGCCGCGGCAGCTTGCCCGACAGGCGCGTCAGGATCGGCTCGGCCTGCTCGTGCAGCCCGCCCAGCCGATCGATCACGGCCGCGTCATGCGCCTTGTCGCGGTGATCGTTGGCGATCTTGGCGCCGCCGACGTCCAGGGTCTGCCAATCGGTGATGATCTGCTTGAGCGTGACGTTGATCCGCTCGAACCCCTCGTAGGCGCCGACGAAGCCCGCATCCCCGCGGAGGGCCGCGAAGTGCCTCGCATAGCGTGCCTGGAGCGCGACGCCGGCCAGCGGGGTCAATGCATAGGCGCCCTTGGCCTCGAACACGCGGCCCGCGGCGACCGCGGCTTCGAGTTCAGCCCGTGCGACATCCTCGGGCAGGCCGGCGAGCGCAGCGATCGCCGCCGACGGGGCATGACGCTTGATCGCGGTAGCGTGAAAGACGAGATCGCGGTCGTTCATCGGCCTGCCTCCGCCAAGTCTTCGATGGAGAGCAGCCAGATCCGGCCGACGCGTTCGGTACCTTGCTGGTAGTCCTCGGTAGTCTTCGCCGCGGCGGTCGCCTCGATGGCGATGCGATCGCCTTCTCGGATGCCGGTCACCTTGGCGTTCATCAGGCATGGAATGTTGTACTCACGCGTCAGGATCCCGAGGTGCGAGCGGACGCTGCCGCCGGCGCAGATGACTCCGGCAAACTGGTCGATGATCGGCGCCGTCAAAGTACCGCCGGAATCGTCGATGATCGCAATCGATCCGGCCGGTACGCCGCCCGAAAGCAGTTCCAGCACGCGCTCGTTCGAGCGGACGTAGAGCGCCTTGCCGGATACGTCGGCGGGATGACGCACGACGTTGTCGCCGATCCCGCGGAGCGCCCGCCCGGCCTCGTCGGGTTCGGCCGTTGGTGCCTCGGGATGAGCGAACCCAGCGCTCAGTTCCTCAGCCCCGGCGAGCGGCTTGTGCACCTCGGGACGCTCGGCCACCGATATCCGCGCCGACCAGTCGAAACGGTGGCCCGAGGCGAGGATCGACGCCTCGACATCGGCGATATCCTGGGCCGTTATCAAGCGATCCGAGCCCGAGAAAACGAACTCCTCCCAGCTCATTCCGGACTCGCCCAGGCGCCTGCGCACGCGCGCCTTGATCAGGTCCAAAACCGCCTCGACCAGCGGCGAAGCGGGCGGGCGTACGTGGAGCGCATCGTCGATCGGCAATTTGTCGGAGGTCACACCCTCTTCCCTTGTGCTGTTTCCCGACGATTGCCGAATCCCGGATCGCCTGTCAACATTTTTGGATGAAATCGTCCTACGATATTGACCGATTAATTTTGCCGGCGTAGCTGAACGGATCAATCCCAGGGAAGAGGAAATGCCCCATGCCCACCGATCCGCCCCGCGTCCTGATCGTCAACGATGACGGCATCGACGGCCCCGGCATCGTCCTGCTCGAGAAAATCGTGCGGCGGTTCACGGACGACGTCTGGGTGATCGCGCCGGACGAGGAGCGTTCGGGCGCCGGTCACTCGATGTCGACCTATCATCCGATTCGCGTAAAGCAGCGCGACGAACGGCACTTCGCGGTCAAGGGCACACCCACCGACTGCGCGCTGCTCGGCGTGCACGACCTGATCCCCGGCACGCGTCCGGACATCATCGTTTCGGGCATCAACCGGGGCCCGAACCTGGCCGAGGACATCACCTATTCGGGCACCGCTTCGGCGGCGATGGAAGGCGCCATGCTCGGCATTCCCGCCATCGCGCTCAGCCAGGTGTTCCGCCCGCCGAACCAGCCGCACTGGGCGACGGCAGAAGCTTTCGCCGGCGACATCATCGAAAAGCTCCTGCGCGCCGAATGGCGGCCCGGGATGTTCGTCAACGTGAACTTTCCCGACTGCCCGCCGGACGGGGTGAAAGGCATTCGCACCACCACCCAGGGCCTGCGCCCGCCTGGTGCCTTCCGCCCGGTCCGCCGCATCGATGAGCGCCATATCCCCTATTACTGGATCAAGATCGAGCATCCCGAAGGCGGCCATGCACCGGGCAACGACCTGCAGGCTGCGCTCGACAAGGAAATCTCCATCACCCCGCTGCAGCTCGACATGACCGATCGCCGCGCGCTTTCAGGGCTGCAACAGCTTTTCGAAGCCTGACGTCATGGGTTCCGGCCTCGGTCGTTTCCGAGGCTGGACGCAGTCATGCTCTTTTTCGCAGTTCCGGCTCGGTCTTTTCCAGCGCGTCGTCCTGCGTCGTGAACACCTTCGCGCCGCGGGTCTTCTTGCCGATGGAATACTTGTAGATGACGAAGACGGTCGCCCCCGCCATCGCCCAGCGAGTCAATTTCATGGGTTCTCCTATGAGCGAGACAGGATCGTGACGGCGGACATGCCGTCTTCGACACCGTAGAAGCCGCCCGAATTCTCGGCGATGGCTATGCGAGCGCCCTCGACCTGGCGCCGGCCGGCCCGGCCGCGCAGCTGCGTGACCAGTTCGTGGATCTGGCCGATGCCCGTCGCCGCGAGCGGATGTCCCTTCGATACGAGACCACCCGACCCATTGACCGGGATGCGCCCGCCGAGCGCCGTCTCGCCGCGCTCGGCCGCGGGGCCGGCCTCGCCGGGCGGGCACAGGCCCAAGGCTTCGGTCTGAATGATCTCGCCGATGGAGCTTGCGTCGTGCACTTCGGCAACCTCCATGTCCGCCGGTCCCAGCCCCGCCTTCTCGTAGGCACGGGTCGAGACCAACCGGGTTACATGATTGGCAAAGTCGTCGGGTGCCCGGTCGCTGCCGGTCTGGCTTTCGGCAGCGAGCACGCGGATCGCTTCACCCGAAAACCGTGCGGCCAGTTCGGCCGAGCAGACGATCGCCGCCGAAGCGCCGTCGCTGATCGGCGCGCACATCGGATTGGTAAGCGGCCAGGCGACTTGCGGAGCGGCCAGGATGTCATCGATGCTCATCGCCTCGCGATATTGGGCCAGGGGATTGTGCTGTGAGGCCGTATGGTCCTTCGCCGCGACCGCTGCGATCTGACGTTGGGTGGTTCCGTACGTCGCCATATGCAGCCGAGCCTGGGCGGCATAGGCTTCCATCAACGCATTGGGGCTTTCGAGATCGAGGCCTTCCGGCACCGGCTGAAGCAGGCTCGCGGTTCGCGAAATGTAGCCTTCGGCTTCCTCGATGTCGCGCGGCTGCTGGAACACGGCGAAACGCTTGGCCCGGTCCTGGCTGTAGAGCTTCTCCACGCCGACCACGAGCGCCATGTCGGCAAACCCGGCACGAACATGATCGATCGCGAGATGCAGACCCACCGTCGAGCTGGCACAAGCCGCTTCGACGTGGAAACCCTTCACTCCGGATATCCCGAGCGGGCGCAGCGCATACTCGCCCGGGATCGACATCTCCCCTGCGAAGAAGCCCTGGATGACATTGGCGTAGACCGCCATGTCAACGGACTGGCCTTCGACCCCGGCGTCCTCGAGCGCAAGGCGCACCGCCGCCTGGGTAAGCTGCTCGTGGCTCTTGTCGAGATGCCGGCCGAACGGCGTCATGCCGACCCCCAGGATCACTGCGTCGCGCATCAGATCGTCCTTCCTGCCTCCGCCCAACGCTGCTTGCGCAGTTCGACGCGCAGCACCTTGCCGGCATTGCTGCGGGGGGAGCCGTTCCATCACTTCGATTGCCTTGGGTGTCTTCACCGGGCCCAGCACCTCGCGCGCGGCGGCGAGCAATTTCGCCACGTCGATCGTACCGCCCGCGCGCGGCTCGACCACGGCGATCACCGCCTCGCCCCATTTCTCGTCCGGCACGCCGATCACCGCGCAGTCCTGCACCTGCGGATCGGCCATCAGCGCCTGCTCGACCTCGGCGGGATAGACGTTGAACCCGCCCGAGATGATCATGTCCTTCTTGCGGTCGACCACATAGAACCAGCCGTCTTCGTCGCGCAGACCGATGTCGCCGGTATGATGCCAGCCGAAGGTCGAGACTTCCGCCGTCGCCTCCGGATTCTTGTAATAGCCCTGCATGACGAGCGGCCCGCGCACGACGATCTCGCCGCGTTCGCCGGCCGGGAGAATGTTGCCTTCGTCGTCCATGATCTCGACGATCGACAGCAGGTTGGCGCGGCCGCAGCTGCCCGGATGGGCAAGGTCGCCGGCAGCGTTCAGATGCTCGTGCGGCGGCATGGCGGTGACACACATCGGCGCCTCGGTCTGGCCGAAGCTGGCGTTCATCACCGGGCCGAGCACGTCGATCGCCTCGCGCAGCCGGTCGAGCGACATCGGCGCGCCGGCGTAGGAGATATATTCCAGGCTGGAGAGATCGGCAGTCCGGACGTCCGGATGCGCGAGCAGCATGTAGATCGCAGTGGGCGGCAGGAACATGTAGGTCACGCGGTGCCGCTCGATCGCCTGCACAACCGCGCCGGCGTCGAACGCCGGCAAGACTATGACCGTCCCGCCAAGCGCCATGGAAGCCAGCGCCAGCGGCCCGGCGGCGTGAGTCATCGGTGCCGCCACGAGATTCACCGGCGACTGCTTCATCGGCATCGAGGCGACGAGGCTCGACACCAGCGCCTGCCAGTTGCCGTTGCTGAGCATGACGCCCTTCGAACGCCCGGTGGTCCCGCCGGTATTGGCCAGAAAGCCCAGCTCCTCGCTCGCACCCGGGCGGCGTTGCGGAACCCGGTCGTCGCCCTCGATCACGAGATCGCCGAGCCAGACGTCCGCCTCCGCAACCGGCCGGTCGATCGCGACGTAGCGGCGGATGTTCGGGCAATCGCGGCGGAAGGTTTCGATGCGATCGGCGATGTCCGAATGAACGAACAGGGTATCGACGTCGAGCAGGTCGAGAAGGTAGGCGTTCTCGCCGACGGCCGCGCGATTGTTCGCCATCACCCAGACGCCATCGGCGCGCAGGATGCCCAGGATCGCTTCGAAGGCGGTCATCGAATTGCCGCTGAGCACCGCGGCATGGGCGCTCGGCGCGAAGCCATCGGCGATCAAACCGCGCGCAATGGCATCGCTGCGGCGCTTCACTTCGGCGTAGGTGCGGCTGGTCTCGCCCTCGATCATGCAGGGCCAGTCATGCGCCATGCGGGCACCGCGATCGAAGAAGTCGATCATGCGCATGGCGCGAACCTCACCTAGCGCCGCATCACGAGTTCAAGCTCGGCCGAGCGCATCTGCACCATGGGCAGGCTGGCCATCCGCATCAGGCGCGAAACCTGGTCTAGCTCGGGCGAGGACAGTGTCGGAAAGTCCTGCCGCACCGCGCCTGCCGCGCGCATCCGGTCGATGTCCGTCGCCGGCACCAGGGCGCGTAGCAGCAGTTCGTCGTCATCGCCGCCGGTGCCGTGGCGGCGATGCAGTTCTGCACGGTCGGGCTGCTCGGGCGGGCAGGCCAGGATTTCCTTGGCGCGCGGCATCGACATGATGCGGTCCATCACGTCTTCGTCGATCGGCGCGACAGGGGCGCCGTAATAGCCGGCGGCGTACTGGATGACCTCGTCGGGCACGACCGAATAGCGGTTGCCCGTGACGATGTTGAGCACGGCGAGCGTGCCAACGAGCTGCGCGAAAGGCGTCGCCATACCCGGATAGCCCAGCTCTCGCCGCACGCGGGCGACCTCCTCGAGCACGTCGGGCAGCTTTTCGAGCATGTTCTGCTGGACGAGCTGCGCCCGCAGCGTGCCCATCATGCCGCCCGGGATCTGGTGCTTGAGCGAGGTCACGTCGTATTCGAAATGCTGGTTGACCAGGAATCCCGCAGCCTTGCCGACGCGTTCGAAATGGTCGGCCACCGCCCGAAACTTGCTGGTGTCAAGATTGTGGGTGTGGCCCAGCATCTCGACGTTCCGGGCCATGATCTCCACCGAAGGGATCGACGGGCCATTGGCCATCGGCCGCACCGCGGTATGGATGGTGGTGACGCCGAACTCGATGGCATCGATGTAGGACTTCGCCGATTGGCCCAGCATGTTGTTGGCATGCATCTCGATCGGCTTGCCCCGCGCCTTGGCGACGATTGCCGGCACCAGCGTCGAGATCCGATTGCGATCGAGTACGCCGCCGGTGTCATAGAGCAGGAGGCTGTCGACCTCGGGCAGCGCCGAGAGCTTGTCCGCCTTGTCGGCATAATAGGCATCGTCGTGGACGGGCGAGAGGGTGAACAGCATCGTGCCCGCCACCTGGCAGTCGTACTGCTTCGCCTGCTTGGCCAGCCGCTGCATCTTGTCGATGTTGAAGAGCACGTCGTAGAGCCAGAAACTGCGCATGCCGTGAGCGCAGAGCCGGTCGACCCAGATGTCCATCAGGGCATCGGGAGTGAAGCCGAAAGTGACCGAACCGTTCGAACGGCATCCGGCCCGGAGCGGCGTGTTCGGCATCGACTTGACCAGCAAGTCCAGGCCCGCCCAGGGATCTTCCTGGCAATGGCGGATCAGCACTTCGAACAGCGAGGAGCCCGCAAGGCTGATGATCTGGTAGCCGGTCTGGTCGATGAGCGGCGTCACGGGCAGGGCCATGCCCGCCTGCATGCGCATGCCCCAGAGGCTTTGCTGACCGTCGCGCAAGGTTTCGTCGAGGAACTGGATATGCGCCACGCGCCTACTCCGCTGCCAGAGGCTGGCTCGCGAACAGATCCTGTTCGAGCCAGCGGGTGTGGATGGTGTTTGACCGGAAGCGCGGATCCTTCAGGATCGCGCGATGAAGCGGGATGGTGGTCGGCACGCCTTCCACTTCGAAGCTGTCGAGCGCACCGATCAGCCGATCGATCGCGGCGTCGCGCGTATCGGCATGGACGATCAGCTTGCCGATCATGGAATCGTAGAACGGCGGTATGCTGGCGCCTTCGGTGATATGGGAATCGAGCCTGATCCCTTCGCCTTCGGGCGGCCGCCAGCGGGTGATCGTGCCGGGCACGGGCACGAAGTCCCGCCGCGTGTCTTCGGCATTGATCCGGCATTCGATGGCGTGACCCGAAACGGTGATCTGGTCCTGCGACACCGAAAGGCCCTGCCCGCTCGCGATGCGGAGTTGTTCCTGCACGAGGTCGCGACCGGTGATCATCTCGCTGACCGGATGCTCGACCTGGATGCGCGCGTTGACCTCGATGAAATAGATTTCGCCGCGCGTGACGTCGTAGAGGAACTCGGCCGTGCCGGCATTGCGGTAGTTGACGCTCTTGGCCAGATCGACCGCGGCCTGGTGAAGCTGCGCGCGCAGTTCGGCCGGCATGGCGACGCAAGGCGCTTCCTCGATGACCTTCTGGTAGCGGCGCTGAACCGAGCAATCGCGCTCGCCGAAATGGACCACCTCGCCCTTGCCGTCGCCGACGAGCTGGACTTCGACGTGGCGCGCCTCGGGGACGAAGCGCTCCATGAACAGCGTGCCGTCGTTGAAGGCGGCGAGTGCCTCGGCGCTGGCGCGATTGAAACCGGACTCGACCTCCGCAGGCCCGTTGACGATGACCATGCCGCGGCCGCCGCCGCCCGCCGAGGCTTTTAGCAGCACGGGATAGCCGATCTGGTCGGCGACCTTGCGCGCATCGGCTGCGCTGGCGATCTCGCCACTGCCCGGCACAAGAGGAACGCCGGCCGCCGCAGCCATTTCCCGCGCGCGCAGCTTGTCGCCCAGCGCCTCGATCATGTCGGGCTCGGGCCCCACGAAGACGATGCCGTGCTCGTCGCAGAGCCGCGCGAGTTCGGCGCGTTCGGAGAGGAAGCCGTAACCCGGATGGAGCGCATCGCAGCCGCTGGCCTTGGCCGCCTGGACCACCAGCCGTGCGTCGAGGTAGCTCTTCGCCGCGGGGCCGGGCCCCAGTACCAGCCGGCGATCGGCGAGACGCGCCGCCATGCTGTCGCGATCGGCATCGGAAACGCCGATCACCGTCTCGAGATTCAGCGCCTGCGCGGCCCGCAGCACACGCAGCGCGATCTCACCGCGATTGGCGATGAAGAGGCGGGAGATCGCCATGACCTAGGCCGCTGCGATCACGAAGAGCGGCTGTTCGGCGGCGACCAGTTCGCCGTCGCTGGCGAGCACATGGGTGATCTTGCCTGCCACACCGGCACGCACTGTGGTGAACAGCTTCATCACTTCGACGAGGCACAGTTCGCTGTCGGCCTCTACCGTCGTGCCGACCTCGACATAAGGCGCCGCACCGGGCTTCGGCGAGCGGTAGAACGTGCCGAGATAGGGCGCGCGGATCACTTCGGACCCTGCTGGCCAGCTGGCTTCCGCACCGCTGCTCGCGGAGGCCGGCGTAGGGGCTGGGGCTTCCTTGGGAACCGACTGTTGCGCCGCCTGCTTCGCCGCGGGCTTGCGCGTCACCGAAACCTTGGGTGCGTCCAGCCCGGGAGCGTCGGCGTCCTGCGACAGATAGATCTCGAACTCGCCATGACGGGCGTGGAGTTCGCGCAGCCCGGAGCGTTTGAAGTCCTCGATCAGCTGTTCAAGGTCGGAAAGGTTTTTTCCGGCACTCATGCATTGGCACTCCGGCTGGTTTCGACATCGGCGCGGCTGAGCCCGGCGCCACGGCCGGCGATCGGCGTTCCATCCTGTTCGAGCCGGTAGAGCGCTTGCACCGTTTCGTCGGTCGGCGCGTACTTGGCGGTCGTGTCGCAGATGAAGCGATAGGCATTCGCCATCTGCGTCGGACGGAACTCGGCTGCCTGTGCATTGTATTCGGCAAGCGTCATGCGGCCGGCGCTGGTGGTATAGGCATCCTGCTTGGGATCGTGGTGGCTTATGCCCGGTGCGATCGGCGCCAGTCGCGGCACGTCATCCCCCCGCTCGATCGCGCGATAGGGCACATGCGAGATGTAGCGCACGGGATTGTTGTTGTGCTGCATCATCGCATAGTGGTGGATCTGCTGGGTGGGCAGGGAGACCAGGCCCACCATCTCACCCAGGAAATCGCGGCCGAACTCGTCGTTGAACAGGCCGCGGAAACGATCCGCCCGTGCGTCGATCGTCATCCAGTCGTTGACGTCGTAGACCCCGGCCAGGTGCGCGAAATCCTTGATCATCGAGAAATAGACGATCGCGCCCGCATCCATCATCTGGTCGCGGCTCCAGCCGGCCATGCGCTTCCACAGTTCGACCGTCGCCTTGCGCAAGCGCTCGGTCAGATCCTCGAAGGTCGAAGCCAGTTCCTCGGCCGAGCCCATGCCGACGGGCACGAAGCCGTCCGACAATGCGTCCGAGGTGTAGAGCCCCACTCCGGTCAGCTTGTCGGCGGTGAATTCGGGGCGGGATTCGAAGCTGCCCCAGTCGTCCACCAGATAGAAATGACCGCCGGTCGCTTCCATCGTGACGGTCAGGTTGCTGAAGGGGATATCGCCGGCGACCCCGTCGAGCCAGGGATAGTCGCCTTCCGCGAGATCGGAGAAGTCGCGAATGATCATCTCGCGCCCGTCACCCAGATTGTAGGGTCCCGAGTTGTTCAGCGCGCAGCGGCTCTCGCACGAAACGAGGAAGCCGTACTGGGAGATCGTCGCGAGGAAGGTCTGCGCGGCAGCGTTGAGCCGATCGCCCGCCTGGCAGGGCTGCAACTCGGCATGGAAGCGCTGGATGCGACGTTCGGGGAGGTGCTGTACGCGCTGGCCGAACTCGCGGGCATTGAGGTGCCCGTCCTCGCGCTGCTGGGCGAGCTTGAAGCGGCGCCAGAAGTCCATCACGTAAGCGACGTCTTCGGCCGCATCCTCCGGACCGAGCATGCCGAAATTGATCAGCATTTCGCGCCCCAGCAGATAGAACGTCGGCATCGACCAGCCCGACAGATTGCCGAGTTTGCCGCCCATCAGCCGCGCGCGATCGCCGATCTCCTCTGCCTTGAGCCGCGTCTCGACCTTCCGCAGCAGCTCGGGATAGCGGTAGAAGCAGCAGAGATACGAGAGCAGCATGTAGGACGGCACGGGAAACAGCTTCGATTCCTGCACCGTCCGCGTCACGCAGAGCCAATAGGTGTCGTCACCGATCGTCTGGATCGCGTTGTTGGTTTCCAGCAGGCGAACATAGTCAAGCATCAACCCCGATCCTCTCTTCTGTCATTCTTGTGGACTAGGCGTATCTGGTCTGTCAATATCGTCCTACGATTTTGATCAAATTAGCGAGGCCATAATACCTCGTCAGACCAAGGGAAACGAGAGGAATGCTCGAAAATAGCCCGCTTTTCGACCTTCGGGCGGCCGCAAGCGATGACGGGTTTCAGTCATCGTCAGTGGCGCGAATCCGCTCGGAAAGCGACTCGCCCCGCACCGACTGGACCCGCGACGAGATCGCCGCGCTGTTCGACCTGCCTTTCACCGAGCTGGTCTTCCGCGCCGCCGAGGTTCACCGCGCGCACCACGATGCCGGCGCGGTCCAGCTTTCGACCCTGCTCTCGGTCAAGACCGGCGGCTGTCCCGAGGACTGCGGCTACTGCTCGCAGTCGGCATCGGCGACCAGCGGCGTCAAGGCGACCAAGCTGATGGACGTGCGGGCAGTGCTGCAGTCGGCCGCCCGCGCCAAGGACGCGGGCTCGACCCGCTTCTGCATGGGCGCCGCCTGGCGCAATCCCAAGGACCGCGACATGCCCGCCATCATCGAGATGGTCCACGGGGTGCGCGCCATGGGCATGGAAACCTGCATGACCCTGGGCATGCTGACCGAAAAGCAGGCCGACATGCTCGCCGCTGCGGGCCTCGACTACTACAACCACAACATCGACACCGCGCCCGAGAAATATGGCGACGTGATCTCGACGCGGACCTTCGAGGAGCGGCTGGAGACGCTGGGCAACGTGCGCAAGGCGGGGATGAACGTCTGCAGCGGCGGCATCGTCGGCATGGGCGAGACGCGGCCCGACCGCGTCGGCTTCATCCATGCGCTCGCCACCCTGCCCGAACATCCGCAGTCGGTGCCGGTCAACGCGCTGGTCCCGGTCAAGGGCACCGTGCTCGGCGACATGCTGGCCGATACGCCGCTCGCCAAGATCGACGAGATCGAATTCGTCCGCACGGTCGCCGTGGCGCGGATCACGATGCCCGAGTCCATGGTCCGCCTCTCGGCTGGCCGCGAATCCATGAGTGAATCCACCCAGGCGCTGTGCTTCATGGCCGGCGCCAATTCGATCTTCACCGGCGACACGCTGCTGACCGCGCCGAACGCCGGCGACGACGCCGACGCCGCGATGTTCGCCCGGCTGGGGCTCAGGCCGATGCAGATCGAGCATCTGCGGTGACCGCCCTAGCCCGGAAAGCCAGGCACCCGGTCGGCACGGCGTTCGACCGTGCACAGGACTACGACGTTCACGCACGCGTTCAGGGCCGTATCGCCGATGCTCTGGCCGATCGGATCGCTTCGCTGCCCATCATCGCCGCGCGTGGCGAGAAGTTGCGCCTGCTGGAGATCGGCTGCGGCACGGGTTTCCTGACCCGCGCTCTGCGCGACCGCGGGCTGGACGGGCGCTGGCTGGTAACGGACATCGCCCCGCGCATGGTAAGCCGCTGCGCCGCTGCGATGGGAGATAGCGGGCACAAACCGACGCTCACCTTTGTCACGCTCGATGGAGAGACTCCGGGCCATCACCTGGGCGAGGTCGATCTTATCTGTTCCAGCATGGCCTTCCAATGGTTCGGCAACCTCCGCTCCGCGCTCGGCCGGCTGGCAGCACTGCTCGCGCCAGGCGGTGTCCTGGCATTCAGCACCCTCCTCGACGGCACATTCTCCGAGTGGGAACAGGCGCATCATGCAGTGGGGGTCGATACCGGCGGCCTCTGCTATCCGGATCTGGAACTCCTGTCCGGCCTGTTTCCGCCCCGTGGCAACCTGACCATCGGCGAAATGCATGTGCGCGATGCTTACCCCAACGCAGCGATGTTTCTGCAGGGGCTCAAGCGCATCGGCGCGGGCACGCCGCGATCGGATCATCGGCCGCTTTCCCCCGCCGCGCTGCGCCGCGTGATGACCGCGTTCAACGCGGCGGGTGCGACCGTCACCTACCGAGTAGCGCTGTGCAATTGGACTTCCCCATCTGCGAAGGATGAACTCCGGAATGACTGACGCTTCCGATCACCATGTCACCGGTGCCGGCCCGGACCTCACCGCCGAGATCGCGGAGCGAGTCGAACGCTTCGTCCGCGAGGTCGTGATCCCCTACGAACGCGACCCGCGGCGCGACCATCACGGCGCGCCGACCGACGAGCTGGTCTTCGAGATGCGCGCGAAGGCACGCGATGCCGGCGTACTCACACCGCACATCCTGCCAGGCGGCCACCATCTCACCCAGAAGGAAACCGCGACCGTGCTGATCCGCACGGGCCTGTCGCCGTTGGGGCCCCTCGCCTGCAACACGGCGGCGCCCGACGAGGGCAACATGTACCTACTCGGCCAGGTCGGCAGTGCCGCGATCAAGGAGCGTTTCCTCGCGCCGCTGGTCAGTGGCGAGGCGCGCTCCGCCTTCTTCATGACCGAGCCGGCCGCAGAGGGCGGCGCCGGTTCAGACCCCTCGATGATGAAGACGACCTGCCGGAAGGACGGCGATCACTGGGTGATCCGCGGCCGCAAGAGCTTCATCACCGGCGCTTCGGGCGCGCGGGTCGGCATCGTCATGGCGAAGGCCGAGGATGCCCGGCACGGCACCGGCGCCTGCATGTTCCTGGTCGACCTGCCCGATCCCGCCATCCGTATCGACGAAGTTCCCAATACGATCGACAGCTCGATGCCCGGCGGCCACGCCACGCTGACCATCGACGACCTCCGCGTCCCGGCCGGCCAGATGCTCGGCGCGGCCGGCGAGGGATTCACCTATGCCCAGGTGCGCCTGTCGCCCGCCCGCCTCTCGCACTGCATGCGCTGGCTCGGGGCCTGTATCCGCACCCACGAGATCGCCACGGATTATGCCTGCCGGCGTGAGGCGTTCGGCAAGACGCTGATCGACCACGAAGGCGTCGGCTTCATGCTCGCCGAGAACATGATCGATCTCAAACAGGCGGAACTGATGATCGACTGGTGCGCCGGCGTGCTCGATACCGGCTCGCTGGGAACGGCTGAAAGCTCGATGGCCAAGGTCGCCGTTTCCGAGGCCCTGATGCGCGTCGCCGATCGCTGCGTCCAGGTCATGGGCGGCACGGGCGTAACCGACCATACGGTGGTCGAGCAGGTGTTCCGCGAGATCCGCGCCTTCCGCATCTACGACGGCCCCACCGAGGTCCACAAATGGAGCCTCGCCAAGAAGATCAAGCGCGACTGGAGGACCACGCAGTGACGACGGATACGACCGCCAACGCCGGCAGCACGGGCGTTCGCGAGGGATTCCGCTTCGATGAAGCCGCCCTCGGCCGCTGGATGGAAGCCCATGTCGAAGGCTATCGCGGACCACTGACCGTCGAACAGTTCAAAGGCGGCCAGTCCAACCCGACCTACAAGCTGATCACGCCTGCCCGGTCCTACGTCCTGCGGCGTAAGCCACCGGGCCAGTTGATCGCCGGTGCCCATGCCGTCGACCGCGAGGCGCGCGTGCTCTCCGCGCTGGAACAGGCCGACTTCCCGGTGGCCCATGTCTATGGCCTCTGCACCGACGACAGCGTGATCGGGAGCTGGTTCTACGTAATGGAACTGGTCGAAGGCCGTATCGTCTGGGACGCGACGTTCCCCGAGGTACCGCGCGCCGAGCGAGCGGCCCATTTCGACGCGATGAACGCCGCGATCGCCCGGCTGCACACGATCGATTACGCCGCGATCGGGCTTTCGGACTACGGCAAGCCCGGCAACTACTTTGCGCGCCAGATCGGCCGTTGGTCGCGCCAATACCTGGAAGACCAGGATGCCGGTCGGGACCCTGGCATGGATGCGCTGATCGAATGGCTGCCGACCGCGATTCCCGCCGGAGACGAGACGTCGATCGTTCACGGCGATTTCCGCTGCGACAACATGATCTTCCACCCGACCGAACCGCGGATACTCGCCGTGCTCGACTGGGAATTGTCGACGCTGGGCCACCCGCTGGCTGACTTCGGCTATCACGCGATGATGTACCGCATGCCGCCCGACATCGTCGCCGGTCTTGGCGGTGCAGACATCACCGCGTTGGGCATCCCTTCCGAGGCCGATTACATCGCCGCCTATGCCGCGCGAACTGGTCGCAGCAGCTTTGCCGACTACAACTTCTGCATCGCGTTCAACTTCTTCCGCCTCGCCGCGATTTTCCACGGGATCAAGGGCCGCGTCATCCGCGGCACCGCCGCATCGGCCCATGCCCGCGATCGCGCGGAAAGCTTCCCCCGGCTCGTAAACCTGGCGCTGGAGGCGATGCATGGCTGCAACTGATCTCGTCCTCGTCACCTGCGCCGCCGGCCTCGTCCATATCCGGCTGAACAGCCCCCAGACCGGCAACGCGCTCAACCTGCCCCTGATCGGCGCGCTTTGCGACGCGATCACTGCGATCGATCCCGCGACGACGCGCGCGGTGCTGATCACCGCCGAGGGGCGCAATTTCTGCGTCGGTGGCGACCTGCGCGGCATGGCCGAGAGCGCCGACATGCCCGAAACGCTGCGTAAGATGGCAACGGCGTTCCACGAAGGGCTGAAGCGGCTGGACGGCCTCGACGCCCCGGTTGTCACCGCGATCAACGGCACGGCGGCGGGCGGCGGCCTCAGCCTTGCGATAGCCGGCGACATCGTCCTCGGCGGAGCGGACAGCGGCTATCTGATGGCCTATTCGGCGATCGGCCTGTCGCCCGACGGCGGCGCCACCTATCGCCTGCCGCGGTTGATCGGGCTGCGGCTGACGCAGGACATGGCCTATCTGAACCGCAGGCTCGACGCGGCCGAAGCGTTTCAAGCCGGCCTCATCACCCGCGTCATTGCAGACGACGCGCTGCAGGCCGAAGCACTGGCAATCGCCGGAAGTCTCGCGACTGGCCCGACCGCGGGCTTCGGGCGGATCAAGCGCCTGCTGGCGGAAAGCCCGAGCAGCAGTCTTGCCGAGCAACTCGACCGCGAGGCCGTCTCCATCATCGGTGCCGGCGGCACGCTGGACGCGCGCGAAGGCGTCTGCGCCTTCCTCGAACGGCGGCCGGCTCGTTTCAACGGACGATAGGGAATCCAGAGGATGAGCGAGGAAGCGGAGGGCCTGAACAGCAGCGGAGCGGTCGACAAGGTGGCCGACACGATCATCCGCGGCATCCGGTCGGGCGCCTTCGTGCCGGGTCAGCATCTGGTCGAGCCGGATCTCATGCAGCGCATCGGCATCAGCCGCGGTTCGCTGCGCGAGGCTTTGAAGCACCTGTCGGTCGCCGGCATCGTCACGCTGAACCGGTTCCGCGGCGCCTATATCGCTGCTCTCGACCAGAAGACGACGCTCGATCTGCTCGACGTGCTCGAGCCCCTCGCCCGCCTCGCCGCGCGGCTCGCTGCCCAGCATTGCGACAGCAAGGAAAAGCGCCAGGCGATCCAGGCAGCGGCTCGAGCCGTCGAAGAGGCCAACCGCAGCCTCAATCGCACGCACTATCTAGAGCAGCGCCGCAATTTCTACACAATCCTCATCGGCATCGGCGGAAATCGCGAGCTGGAGCGCGCCATGCCGCTGAACCGCGCAGACCTGTTCCGCGCCCAGGCGGAAGCACACAAGACCGAGAAACAGCGTCAGCGTCACGTCTCGGGCTATGCCAGAGTGAGCAAGGCCGTGACCGAGCAGAACGTCGCGGCCGCCGACCGCGCCGTCCAGAGTCATTTCGCCTGCACCCGCCGGTCCATTAGCGAGATGCCCGAGAACTCCTTCCAGGGCATAGCCGTCTGACTATCGCGCCCGCTTGCCTATAGCGGCCAGCAGTTCGCGTGAGCGGCCCACGGCCTCGCGAGCGAAGTCGAGCGGCGACCCGTTGGCGGCGATCCGCTGGGCCGAAGGCACCTCCACGTCGACCGCGATTCCTACGGGCAACGCCGCCACCAGATCGGCCAGAGGAAAGTCGCCATCGCCTGGCAGCATGCGCTCGAATGCCTCGGAGAAATAGTCCTGCGTGACGTGCAGCCCCGCGCCATCGCAGATCTGCGCATAGGCAAACAGCGAGGCGGGCACCTTCAGCACATCGGCGGGCGTACCGCCCGTCCGCACGAGATGAAGTGCGTCCACGCCAATGCCGATATTGGCGCGCCCTACCTGCTGCACGAACCAGGCGGCGCGCTCGATCGAGGCACAGGCCGGTGTAATGCCCATGAATTCGAGCCCGAGGCGAAGATCGTATTCCGCGGCGAGATCGCACAGGCGACCCAAGCCCGCCACGGCGCGCGCGTCGTCGGGATCATGAACATGGGTGACAGCACTCCTCGCACCGATCGCCGCGGCGACTTCGAAACCGCTGCGATAGATCTCCACGTCGACGTCCGCCGCAATCGGGAAGAATTCGGCATTGCCGACGGCGATCCCGTGGCAATCGAGCGCCGACTTGGTCGACACCACCTTCTCTGGCGTGACGAGCGGAAATAGGATCTGCCCGGCGTCATCGGGCAATGCCGCCGCCGGGATGTGGGTGAACAGGCAGACTTCCTCGCACCCGACCGAAGCGGCCAATTCAATAAGATCGATCGGATCGAGTTCGTTCGCGGTGACCTGATGCAAACCCAGCTTCATAGGAGGTCTCCCGGTCCGGCCGTCGACAGGCCGGTCATGCCAATCGGGTCAGGCCCGCGGTGTGAATGGGCGCGCCGAGAGGGAGCTTCTTGACGCGTGCGACCAGTTCCTCTTCGTCATCGCCCACATTGTTGGCGGTGGGCGAAGCGGCGTTGGCGGCCGGGCGCGTCACGTGGATCACGTCGTCGCCGACCATCCTCAGCGAAAGGCTGCGCCGTGTCGTGCCGGCCGCCGTATATCCGCCGCCATGAAGGCAACTGGGATGGAACACCAACAAGTCGCCGCGCTTCATGGCGCAGGTCACGATGTCCCACTGGTCGCGGTTGGCCTCGATATCCGGCAGGCGGGGCATTTCCTTCTCATCGTACACGGGACGAGTGTCGTCGTCGGGATCGAAAAAGGAACCGTTGTAGAGCGTCTCATTGTGTGATCCGCGGATCACCTCGAGCGCATAGTCTTCGGGGATATCCTGCAGCGGAATCCAGAAGACGACGAACTTGCTGCCATCGATCGGATGATAGGGCGTGTCCTGATGCCAGGGCGTGCGCCGTACCGGCTTGTCGGGATCGCCCTGCTTGAAGAAGAGCTGATCGTGAAAATACCATACGCCCCCCGATCCGAACACGTTCCTGGCGATGTCGACCACCGGTGTGCCCTGAAACATCGCCTGGAAGGCCGGCTTGTTGCCAGAATCCTCGACGGACTGGATGAAGGTGCCGCCGCTTTCGGCATAGAGGTGCTGCGCGAGCGGGCTCGGGTTGTCGAAGTTCCCGTTATAAGCCGCCTCGATCAGCGCCATATCACCTTCGGAGAAGGCGTTCTCGACTATCAAGACGCCGTCGCGGAAAAACCGGGTCGAGAACCCCGCCTTTTCGTTCAGGTTCGTGCGCACTTCGGAAGCATCCGCCATCGGTTTTCTCCCGCCTGCAATCAGTTCTTCTTGTGCACCTGCGCGACCGATTCCGGCATCGGCAGCTGCGGGGCTTCGTAGAAGCGGCCGATCTTCCAGGTGCCGTCCACCTTGCGCATATCGAGGTCGTAATAGACGAACACCTGCATATCGATGCCGGCCTTGGACCGGCCCATGCCGGTGACGTAGGCATGGATCTGGGCATCATCCCCTTCCAGCTTCACGGTCCGGAAGTTGGTGAGCACATGCATGTGATGCGAAACGTCGGCGAAGACCTGGGTGTAGAACCCGCGGATCTGCTCGTGCCCTTCGAAGCGCGGAAGCTCCAGTCCGGTCAGGTCGAGCACGGCGTCCTCGGTAAAGTTCGTCATCATGAAGTCGAGATCGTCGAGCTTGTCGACGGCCGTGCAGTATTTGAGGACGGCCTGTTCCAGCGCGAAGTTTTCGAGAAGATAGTCGATGCCGTATGCCATGTGGTCTCTCCGGATCATTGAGAAAGGATGATGTCCGCCGCCCGCCAGCCGATCGCCATGGCGGGGGCATTGGTGTTGCCAGAGACGAGCGCGGGCATCACCGAACAGTCGGCGACGCGCAGCCCGGTGACGCCGCGCACGCGCAGTTGCGCGTCGACGACGGAGCCCGCATCGCCGCCCATGCGGCAGGTGCCGGTGCCGTGCAGGCCGCTGGTGGACAGGCGGCGGAAGCTTTCGAGAATATCCTCGTCGCTCTGGACCTGGGCACCCGGTAGCAGTTCTTCGCCCATCACGTCGCTGAGCGCAGGCTGGGCCATGAAGCGTCGCATGTAGCGAACGCTGGCGATGGCCGCCTTGCGGTCGTATTCGGTGTCGAGCCAGTTGGGATGGATCGTTGGCTTCGTTTCCGGATCGGCCGAGCCGACATGGACGCTGCCCTCGCTGGTCAGCTGAAGCAGCTGGCCATAGACCGAGATCCCCGGCTTGCGATCGACCTTGCCCAGCGGAACCGGATGGTTGTCTTCGCTCAGCGCGAAGGCATAACCGCCCAGGTAGAGCTGCAGGTCGGTGCGCCCCTGCGGATGCGCGACGTTGCAGAACGCGCCCACTTCCCACGGCCCGTTCGCCATCACGCCGGATCGGGTGAAGGCATAGCGCAGCACCGATCGCACCAGCCCGATCCCGTGATATTGCTGGCTGATCCCCACCGGCCTGGTCATGCGATGCGGAACGGCGAAGGACAGATGCTCGCGCATCTTCCGGCCGACATCCGGGCTTTCGATCAGGGTCGCGATGCCCGCCGCCTGCAGCACCGCCCCGCCGCCGATGCCCGAGCGTTCGAGCAGCAACGGGCTCTCTATCGTGCCGCAGCAGACGATCACCTCGCCGCCGATGGGCTCCACCCATGGCGCCCGGCCCTGCTGCTGGAGTTCCACGCCCGTGACGCGGCCGTCTTCGATCACCAGCCGCCGCGCCAGAGTACGCAGCATGTGATGGAAGTTCTTGCGCTGGCGTGCCTTGGCGACGAAGGCGCGCGATCCGCTTTCCCGCAGGCCGTTGCGGATGTTGTGGCTATAGTAGCCTATCCGGTCACCGACAGTACCGTTGAGGTCTTCGGTTTCGACAAGTCCCATGTCCCTGCCCGCCGCGATGATCGCATCGGTCAGCGGATAGCGGACAGAGCCCGGGGTGATCCGCACCGGCCCGCCGGAACCGCGCAGGTCGCTGCCGCCCAGAGCATGGTCCTCCAGCGCCCTGTAAGCTGCGGTCATGCTGGCCGCGTTCCAGCCGGTGCAGCCCATCGCTGCCCAGTCGTCGTAGTCCTGCGGTTCGCCCCGGCTCCAGATCATGCCATTGATCGCCGACGAACCGCCAAGCCCCCGCCCGCGAATCCACACCTCGGGCACCGGGCTTTCCGGATAGCGCAGGTCCGCCATCTGATAGACCCAGGTATGTTGCGGGCTGTTGACCAGCTTGGCGATCCCCTTGGGCATGTCGACGAGAAGCGAGTTGTTTTCGCCCCCGGCCTCGATCAGCAGCACCTTGTGCGCCGGATTGCGCGACAGGCGCTCCGCCAGAACCGAGCCTGCCGACCCGGCACCGACGATCACGAAGTCCCACTGCGCGGGGTCTGTCATCCGAAGGCCCTCGTCCCCCGCCAGGCTCAGAAATTGAACTTGAACGTCACGCCGTATTCGCGTGGCGAGGTGTAGGAGACCTGGTTGAACAGGCCCGGATTGTTCGTGACCGCCTCGATATAGTGATTGTCGGTCAGGTTGCGGCCCCAGACTTCCAGGGTCCAGCGGCCGCCGTCCGGCGACCAGCCAAGGTTGGCATTGAGGAAATGGGTCGGCTGGATGCGAACGAGCGGCTGGCCCTGGAGACCCTGCAGCAGCTTGGTATCGGTATAGGTATAGAGCACGTTCGCGCGCGCCTTGCCGCTGCCGACCGCGACTTCATAGGTCGCGCCTGCCGATGCCGACCACTTCGGCGAGTTCTGCAACGCCCGCCCGCTGAGGTCGATGACGGCCCCGCTCGGATCGAGGAAATCGAACTGCTTGTACTTGGCGTCGAGGTAGGCCAGCGAACCCGTCAGGGTCAGTCCGTCCGCCGGCAGCGCGGTCGCTTCCAGTTCGAAGCCCTTGATCTCGGCCTTGGCGGCGTTGAAGATCGATGTGCCGATCGTCGTGCCGCCCGGCAGGATGTAGTTCTGCGCCACCTGCATGTCGCGGTAATTGGTGTAGAACCCCGCCAGATTGAGGCGCAGGCGGCGATCGAACAGATCGGTCTTCACGCCCGCTTCGAAAGTGTCGACCTTCTCGGGATCGTAAGGACCCAGATCCTGCGGTTGGGCCACACGGCCGACGAAGCCGCCCGACTTGAAGCCCCGCGCCCACGAGGCATAGAGCAGCGTATCGGCCGTGACCTTGTAATCGACGCCCAGCTTCCAGCCGACGTTGTTCCACGACTTCGTGCCTGCGGCGCGGAAACCACCGAGCAGTATATCGCCGCAACTGCCCTCATGCGTGCAGTAAAGCCCGATGCCGTTCGGATTGAAGTAGTTGTCCGTCCCCGCGACCATGCTGGTCTTCTCATGGGTATACCGGATCCCGGCCTGCACGCGCAGTTGGTCGGTCAGGTCCATATAGGCCTGTGCGAAAAGAGAGCCCGACCAGTTGTCCTGATCCTGCGGCAGGTTCTGGCGCAGGCCCGGCGCGAAGGCTTCCAGCCGCACGCTGTTGAAGTGATCGTAGTGCGTCTTCAGGTAGAAGCCGCCGACCTGCAGCTTGATCGCATCGGAAAGGTCCGCCGCGGTGCGCAGTTCCTGGCTGAACTGCCAGCCCCGCGTCCCGCGATAGGTATCGATGCCCAGCCCGACGACAGCATCGTTGTCGGTAAACTCTTCCAGCTTGAACTTCTTGTAGCCGGTTATCGCGGTGATATCGCCCAGCGGGGTGTTGCTGACGTTCACCGTCAGCGTGCCGCGGTAGTTGTCCATGTCGCTCTTGTCGGGGCCGAAGTCGCGCGCGCTGAAATACTTGTCCGGGGCGCGGCAGGGCGCCGCATCGGACGTGCACGGCGTTTGATACATCGGCAGGACCTGATTGGTCGTCATCGTGCCGGCGGGCGAAAAGATCGCGTAGCTCGGCCCGGTCGAGCCGTTGACGATCACGGGCGCGCCGTTGCGCGAACGTCCGTATTCGCCGCTCAGCGTCACGTCGACGTCGTCATTCGGGGTATATTTCAGGTAGGCGCGCAGAACGGTGACGTTGCGGCGGCCCATGTCCGAGCCATCGACAATGTTCGTGTAGAAGCCGTCGCGCTGTGTGTGCATCGCGGCGATCTTGCCGGCCAGAACGCCCTCGACAAGCGGGATGTCCACAGCGGCCTTGATGTCGAAGCGGTTCCAGTTGCCATAGGTCACTTCCCCGCGGACGCCGAACTCGCCGGTGGGCTGGCGCGTCATCACGTTGACCACGCCGCCGGTCGTGTTCGCGCCGAACAGGGTACCTTGCGGTCCACGCAGGACTTCGATCCGGTCGACGTCGAACAGATCGAGCAGCGCCCCCATGGAGAAGTACTGCGGAACGCCGTCCTGGACGATGGACACGGTATTGCCGGCGAAGGGATCGGGCTCGACCACGCCGATGCCGCGGATCGTGAAGACTGCGCTGTTGGGGGTATTGGTGAAGTTGTTGATCTGCAGGTTGGGTATCGTGCCCTGCAGGCCCTTGAGATCGACCGCCTTCAGGTTCTCGACCGCTTCGCCGGTCACGGCGGTCACCGAGATGGGCACCGACTGGATGTTCTCCGACCGCTTCTGGGCCGTCACCACGATTTCGGAAAGCCCGCCTTCCTGCGGCGCCGCGTCAGGCGCGGCCTCTTGCGCAAGGGCTGGCACGGCCGTGGCCAGAGCGCCGACAATCGCTAACAGCGCCGTATGATTGTACCAGGAATTTGCCATGATCTGCCCCCTTCTGTCGCGCCCCACCCATTGTCGGCAGTCGCGCACATCCATTCCCAAGATCACGCTCAGACGAAGAAGTTGAACGTAATGTAGCCTTGTTGTACAACGCTGATACATTATCGAACGGCGCGCTCCACCTGTCATTTTGATGAGCGGCTCACGCCAAAGCCGCCCCGATCAGCGAGGCGCATCGCCGGTTCATCGGCGGAGGTGATCAGTTGAGGGCGAAGCTGCTTTGCAGAAGGGTGCGCAGCATCGCCTTCTGCCGGTCGGCGGGCCAGGCGGACCGTTCTTGCGCCACCAGTGACGCGATACCGTTCACGAAGATCTGCAACTGAGTGGCTGCGAAGGCGCCGTCGATGTTGCTGGGGAAATGGCCTGACGCCTGCGCGCTGCCTATCAGGCGTTCGAACAGGAGGTGGGCATTGTTGATCCCCTCTTCCCATTCGCGGGTCACGTCGGGCTCGGCCGGGGTCATGCCCCAGAAGGCGAACCAGGTGTGCCAGTCCCGCCAGCGCTCTTCGGTGAGCGGAAGCAGATGCTCGAGGGTCTCGACCAGCGGCCGGTCATCCCGGATCGCGTCGTCGATCAAAGCTTCGGCCTTCCGCCGCGCCAGCTGATGGGTGAAGACCAGCATCTCCAGCTTGCTGCTGAAATAGTGCGAGACAACGGTGGTGCTATATCCGACGCGCGATGCGACCTCGCGGATCGTGACGGCCTGAACGCCCTGTTCGTAGACGAGTTGGTCTACAACCTGCGCGATCAGCACACGCCGCTCGTCGTGATCGACTACGCGCGGCACGCGATGCCATTCGAACGGACGAGCACACACATGGCACTGGGCATAAACAGTCTGTGATAGATACGGCAATCCCTCGCTGGCTATCTAAATCGCTAGATCCAGGCGCCGATCGCGGCTGGGGAGATCTTGGCCTTCCAACTGCCATCGGCGGGAACCCGTCACCGCTCGGTTTGACTGAAGAACGAATGGAACGAAGCGTTCCCGTTCGCCTTCGCCGATGCGATCATCGGGCTAGCCAAGTAACAGCTCACCACCCCGCCACCAACTTTCGAAAGCCGGCCGCAGCGTTTCCGAGGCCAGTTCCACAACCATACCGCCCACCTCCGGGGTAAGATAAGCGAAAAGCCCCCAACCATCTTCGGGAGCGGCGCCCGCGGCAATCACCCTCCAGCCGTTCATGGTCATCGCGGCTACCGTCTCGGCGACGTCGTCCGCCCAGACGCCGACATGATCGCCGCGCGAGAGCGCAGGGTCGAAGAAGCTGCCCGCGTCGCCCTGCTGGAGTTCGAGGCGCAATGGGCCTTCTACCGAAAAGGTGAATCTGTTCCGGACCGTGCGGAGGCCTCCTTCGGGAGTCCAGACGGAGAGCGCTTCCAGGGTGAACGGCGTGGCGAAAGTGATACCCAGCGAGCTGGAATAGAACGCGATGGCCTCATCGAGGTCAGGCACGAGGACCCCGGTGTGGAACGCCTTGCGATAGTCGATCAACGGCCAGCCTCCGTCGTTATGGCCAAAACAGTGTCGTGCCGACGGCTCCGCCGTTGAAAGGTACGCCCCGGAGACGAACTATTGGGAATTCTCACCGGGGCGCTTCGCTGCTGGGGACAGCGAAAATCGTCAGAACTCGAAGCCCAGGATCACGCCGTAGGTGCGCGGTTCGCGCGCGCTCGAGAAGGACCACAGGCCGGCAACGGTGAAGGCCGCGTTCGGGCCGCGGTCGTCGAGGAGGTTGCGGCCGAACACCGTGATCTTGGCCGTCTGGTCGCCCAGCTTGACGCGCGTCGTCAGGCTCGCATCGAGCAGGTCCTGCGTATCCGAACGGACGCGCGGGTCGTTGCGCGGAATGACGATCGTCCCCGTCGCCGGATATGTCGCGGTCGCATCGAGCGCGATCTGCTGGTCGTAGGGGCTGATGTGCCGGTAACCGACGTTCATCACGACTTCGCCGAACGACGTCGGCAGCTTGTAATTGGCGTTCAGCGACAGCGTCGTCTTGGGCGCGTAGATCATCGACACGTTCGAGTAGTCGATGGTCCGCGTCCCCGGGACCGTGGCGCTGATCGCGCCCTGCGAAATGAAGTTCTTGAGATCGTTGTCGAGCAGGCCGAGCGAGCCCGACAGGGTCAGCCCCTGCGCCGGGTGCGCGGTGAACTCGATCTCGAGGCCCTTGAGCCGTGCCGAGCCGACGTTGGTCACGATAGTCTCGCTGCCGACGCCGCCCACCGCGGGGATCGTCGTGTTCTGCTGCAGGTTCTTGTAGTCGGCCAGGAAGGCCGCGATGTTGAGCTCGAGCAGATTGTCGAACAGGGCGCCCTTGAAGCCCGCCTCGTAGGAATCGACGGTTTCCGGCCCATAGGGCGTCGTCGCCGAGAACAGCGTGGTGCCGCGACCCGAGAAGCCGCCCGAACGATAGCCGCGCGACCACGAGGCGTAGAGCATCAGGTCCGAATTGGGCCGAAAGTCGATGCCGATCTTCGGCGTGAACTTGCTGTTGGTCACGGAAGCGTTGGGGAAGCTGTTCGCGTCGACACGAGCCTGGTTCTGCTTGCGGTCCTGGGTCCAGCGGCCACCGAAGGACAGGCGCCACTTGTCGGCGAAGGCCCAGTTGAAGTCGCCGAAGAAGGCGAGCGAGCGCGAATGGCCGATATTGTCCTGCTCGGCGATCGAAGGCGGCGCGAACAGCGTGATCCGCGTGCGCTGCTGCAGCGTGTAGCGCGAGTTGAAGTAGTATCCGCCCACCACATAGTCGAAGCTGCTGGACAGCTTCCCAGCGGCGCGCAGTTCCTGGCTGAACTGCCGGTAGGCCTGCGTGCGGGCCGAGAAATAGATATCGGCCGAGGAACCGTCGAAGTCCTGGGTCTGCGCTTCGTCGGACTTGCGGTAGCCGGTGACCGAGGTCAGCTTCACCGGGCCGGCGTCTAGATTCATCTCCAGCGTGACGGCGGGAGATTCGTAATGCGAGGTGCCGGGTGTCCCGAAGACCGTGTAGAGATCGGTGGTCGTGTTGCGGTTGCACTCGTTGGCGGGCTCGATCAGGCAGAACACCTCGCCGGTCTTGCTGATGTTGGAATTGACCGGCACGAAATCCTGCACCTGTTTCTCGACTGTCAGCAGCGCATCGAAATTCGATGAAGGCTGCAGCAGCGCCGCGACGCCGAAGTTCTCCGAATTCGATCCGCCGGTGCGCGCGCCGGTGATGCCTTGGCGATAGTAGCCGTCGCTCTGGTTGTGGAAATAGAACGGCTTGATGGCGAGGACGCCGTCGACCACGGGAAGGTTGACCACCGCGCGCGTCGCCCAGGTGTCGTAACTGCCATAGGAAGCCTCGAGCTTGCCCGAGAACTCGAACTTGGGCTTTGTGCGGCGAATGTTGATGACGCCGCCGATGGTGTTGCGGCCGAACAGAGTGCCTTGCGGCCCGCGCAGGACCTCGATCTGGCTGATGTCGAAGAAATCGAAGAACTGGCCGGTGCTCGAACCGATGAATACGCCGTCGACGACCACCGCCACGGTGGGGTCGAAGGACTTGTCGACGTCGGCGAAGGACAGGCCGCGGATCGCGACGTTGGCGGCGGCGGCACCCGAATTCTGCTGGGTGATCATCACGCTCGGTGCGGCGCCCATGATGTCGCCGATATTCACCGAGGCCTTGGCTTCGAGAGCCTGCGCGTTCACGGCCGTGATCGCGACCGGCGTTTCGCGCAAGGTTTCCTCGCGGCGGCGAGCCGAGACGATGATTTCGCCGACCGAGGTCGAGTCCGCTTCCGCGGCGCCAGCCTGCGCCGCAGCGGGCGTGGCGAAGGCGGCGGCGGCCAGACCGGTCAAGCCGGCGCTAAGATGCACGAATGCCTTGAACGCGTGAATGCCCCTCATGATCAGGTCCTCCAATTGCCCCCGGCCGGCTTCTTTTTCGATACGACCGTTCGATGGGTGGACTACTGTTATGCAACGCCATTGCAAAACTGTGGTTTGTCATAGTTCCGGGATTGCCCGCGCCAGCTACCTTTTGGCCGGAAGCCAATCACGTAAAGGCGAGGCCACGATGACAAGCGACCTTTTGAACCGGCTCGACGGCGATTTGGGAGTCAGGCGAACATTGGCGAGACTTGGAGATTCAATCTTCCGCCGTGATCGCGACGCCCACGGCGAATGCTATTGCGAGGACGGCGAGTGGCATGCTTTCGGCACCATCACCCGTGGGCGAGACGCAATCGTCGATCATTGGTGGAACGTGATGCAAGGCTTTCCGTTCGTGCGGCAAAGCATATCCTCGCTCGTGATCGAAGTAGAAGGCGACACGGCTGTCTCGCGCGGTCACGTGGATGAGGTTCTGGGCATGCCGGACGGTTCTCATCAAATCGTGATGGGCGTGTACCATAGCACCTTCCTGAAACATGACGCGGAATGGCTGCTGAAAGTTCATCGGTACGATCAGGTGTATTTCGGATCTCCTTTGCTGGACGGCAAATTCTTCCCGATCCTGGACTATGGAAGGCCCCCTCACGATCCCGATCCTGAGCGTCTGACGGCCATGATGGACATCAGCCTGTGAAGTGATTCCGCCTCGGGTAGGGCCTGCACCGTAGCCCGACGGCCGGTTCGCTCGCGCGCTCCGCGAGAGGAAAAGCGCACTCCTCCGCGGCTGGCGACCCCCGAGTTGTTTTGGATTACGAGAGAGGGCAAAGTCGACTCAGTGAGAAAATTCCGGGCGAGATAGGTCTGTCGAGGTAACGGTGCCGCGTATTATTGATCACGATGAACGAAAGCTCGCGCTGGCCCGCATAGCTGCAAAGATCATCGCAGAAGAGGGTTGGCGCGCGGCAACTATCCAGCGCATCGGCCGATCTATGGACTGCAGCACCAAGGTCGTTACGCACTATTTCCCGGACAAGAAGGCCCTCATGTTGATGGCATTCAAGCTCCTGGCCGAGGATACCCAGACCCGCTTCGAGGCCACCTGCTCGATACCGGGCCGGACGACATTGGAATGCATTGCATCGTTGCTGCCGATCGATGAACGCAGCGAGCGGCTGTGGCGCGTCTCGCTGGCCTATTGGGAGTTCGTCAGCGAGCACGGTCGCGATTTCTCGGAAGAGATCTACGAGATCGAGACCGCGCAAAACCTCGTCGAAGAGCTTTTTCGCAACGACGGCATCGAGGGGGACCTCCCGCGCTTGGCGCGACTGGCGATCAATTCGGTCCACGGAATTGGCATACAGGCAATCATGAACCCGACGTTCTGGACGAAAGAGCAGCAGATTGCGGACTTGAACGCGCAAATCACGGCCCTGCTAAGGGTGGAATCCCGTGACGACCATACGATCTTTCCGTCTTCGGACCTTTCGCGCGCCTGACTGTCGGACCTCCGCTTGATCTTAACCATTCTCCATTAGCCGAACCTGAAAAGGTCGCATGGATTGATGGGATGTTCGGGTTTGAAAAGCGCTTGAGCGCAGTCGGGTCCTGGCTTTTGGGTAGTCCAGCCAGGGTACCGGATTCGATTGCCGAACAGCTGATGAGCGGCCTTTTCGCATCGGTGGCGATCTTCCTCGGCGGCGTACTCAACACCACGGCTGTCGCTGCAGTGGCGTCCTGGCGCCATCCGACCTGGCCGTTTGTCGGCTGGCTCTTGTTCGAAATCGGGCTCGGCGTGGTCCGCCTCGGCATCCTAGTCCGTGGCAGGCGCGCGGTCGCCGCCGGCCTCACGCCGCCCAGAGGTCTGGCCGCCTTGCTCTCCTGCGTCTGGGCGGGCTCCGTCGGTTTCGGCACATTCCTCTGCATAACCAGCGGCGACTGGGTTCTCGCGGCGATCGCCTGCCTGTCGGCGGCGGCCATGATCTGCGGCATGTGCCTGCGCAACTTCGGCACGCCGCGCCTCGCTGCAGTCATGGTCTTCTCGGCGCTTGCTCCCTGCGTGGTCGCCGGGCTGGTTGCCCGCGAGCCGATTTTGTCGATGATCAGCATTCAGTTGCCGATCTTCATGGTGACGATCCTGTCGGCGTGCTTCGCGCTGCATCGCATGATGGTTTCGCGCATCAGCGCACTCAGCGACCTCGATCACAGCCGGTCGCTCAACGAGACTATCCTGCGCTCGAGCCCCGATCACACGCTGATCCTCGACCAGGATCACCGTATCGCCTTCTGCAAAAGGCCGGGCGAGGAGGCCCGCCAGCAGGATCCTCTCCTCGGCCGCGAGTGGCTGAGCCTGCTCCCGTCGGAAGATACAATGAATGCCCGCTCTGCGCTTGCCCAGGCCGCATCGGGCAGTCTCGTCAATCTGATCACGAGCCACCGGCAGTTCACTGGCCAGGTCCGCTGGTTCGACAATGTCATCAACCGAACCACCGACGGGTCCGGGCGATTGATCGTCGTCTCGCGCGACATCACCCACCAGAAGAAATCCGAAGAGAAGGCGATCTGGATGGCGCAGCACGACGCGCTGACCGGCCTCCCCAACCGGACGCTGCTCCAAAGCAGGCTGGACCAGCTCCTGAACAGACACGACCGCGCCCCAACGAGCGCGATGCTCATCATCGACGTCGACAACTTCAAGGCGGTCAACGATTCCCTGGGACATGACGCGGGCGACGCGCTGCTCTGCGCGATTGCCGATCGGCTGATCGATGCGGTCGCCGATGACGATCTCGTGGCCCGCACGGGCGGCGATGAATTCGCGCTGCTGATCGCGGCGCGCTCCGATGACGAAATCGAACAGACCTCCGAGCGTATTTTCGCCCAGTTGCGCCGGCCGGTCATCCATGCCGGCCGGCCGATCGACTGCGGGGTCAGCATCGGCGCCAGCCTTATCATGCGCGACGGCAAGGATCGCTCCGAACTGATGAAGGCGGCCGATATCGCGCTCTATGCCGCCAAAGCGGCCGGCAGGGCCCGGCTACGCATCTTCAAACCCTCGATGATGGCCGAAGTGGAAAGGCATCAAACCATGATCGCCTGCGCCCGCGTGTCGCTCCAGCGTGATGAGGTTCTGCCCTACTACCAGCCCAAGATCAGCATGCGCACCGCGCAGGTGGTCGGCTTCGAGGCCCTGCTCCGCTGGCGGGACGATGCGGGCGAGCTACGCGGACCGGACGGCATAGAAGCGGCGTTTCAGGATCCCGTGCTGGGTCCGCTGCTCAGCCAGCGGATGTTCGAAAAGGTCCTCGACGACGTGCGGTGCTGGAGCGAGGCCGCAATCGGTTTCGGGCACGTCGCGATCAACGTCACGAGCGCCGATTTCCGCCGCGACGATTTCGCGGAGTCGCTTTGCACGTTGCTTGAAGAGCGTGGCCTCAGCCCGTCCTCGATCCAGATCGAAGTCACCGAGAATGTCTTTCTCGGTCGCGGCGCCGACGATGTCGAAGAGTCGCTCCGGCGTCTCAGCGATCGCGGCATTCGCATTGCCCTCGATGACTTCGGAACGGGCTATGCCTCGCTGTCGCACCTCAGCCAGTTCCCCGTCGACGTCCTCAAGATCGATCGTTCGTTCACCCAGCGCCTCGGCCGGGACACCGATGCGGCCGCGATCTCGGCGACGGTCATCAACCTGGGTCATTGCCTGGGCATGGAGGTCGTCGCCGAAGGCATCGAAACGGCCGCGCAGGAGGCGCAGCTGCGCGACATGGGCTGCGACACCGGGCAAGGCTTCTTCTATGCGAGACCCCTTCCCGCGAGCCGGGTCGCAACAACCTTGATGCCGCGGGAGACGGCACCTCTGGAACTCCGCCGAGCCTAGAAGCTCAACCGGCATGAAGGGTGTCGACTGAACGACAGCCGGCGATTTAGTGCCCCGGTCGCAGAGGTCTTCGACCGGAAGGCGATCTATCGGACTGCAGTCACCGGCCCGCCGAGTTGCAGCGCCGAGGCCTTGAGCACGAATAGCGGCATGCCGGCCTTGCTCACACTGATTTGCCAGGCTCTCGCCGCCCAGAATTCGGCCACCCCGTTGCTGATCATATCGCCGAATATCCGGGTCAGTTCCTCTTGCGCCGCGCCGACGCTGGGCAATTCCATTTCGTACTCCTGCGTTCGCCCGCGGCCGTCATCGATTGCAACGCAATAGGTTTCCATCCGACCTGAATGCAGCGCGTCGACTTTCGTTTCCAGAAGGGTGAGACCGCTCCGAGCCACATCGTGGCAATTGCGCGCCGAAAGCACGGATCGAGGGTTCGGCGCCAGCCGCGACCTCGCAAAGCCCGATCGGTCAAGCGGTCCGGGTTTAGGCCTTTCCTACACGCGCGAAGTTCAGCACAATTACGACCTTCCTTGACATCGTCATAACTCACTGAAAATGCACATCTTCATAGAATCGTGGGGCTATTTCGTGCCGGGATTCGTCGTAGTCGACATGTGCGATGTTAGAGAACTTCCGGGCGCCCCGGATCACCCCACTTCGAGCAGCTTCTCGTAGGACCCTTCGGGCGCGACATGACCGGGCTTTTCCAGCCCCGCCAGCGTCGTGCGGTGCATGACCCGGCCGGTGTCGGTATAGGGCACCACGCGGTGCATCAGACCCTGGTTGTCCCACAGCACCAGGTCGCCGACCTTCCAGTCATGCGTATAGACGAAGTCCGGCTGCGCCGCCCACTGCTGCAGGCGCCAGAGCAGCGCGCGGCCGTGCGGGTTGGGCATGCCGACCACGCCGTCGGCGTGCGTACCGATCAGCAGCGACTTGCGGCCGTTCTCGTGCGTCCAGACCAGCGGCTGCTCCATGGCATGGGCGATCGAGCGCCAGCGATCGATGCGCTCCTGCGTGGGGTGGCCGAACACTGGCCGCACGCTGGCCTCGACCGTGTGGATCACCTTCACGTCCTCGTACTGCGCCTTTTCCGCATCGGAGAGCTTGTCGTAGGCGGCGTAGAGGTTGGCGAACTCGGTCGAACCGCCCTGGTCCGACAGCTTGCGCGCCGAAAGCAGCGTTCCCTTCGGCAGCGGCTGGTCCATGGTGACGCCATCGACATGCCAGAAGAAGGTGCCGAGCACGTAGTCGGGCTCGTTGTTGACCGCGCGGTCGAGCGTGATCTTGTAGACGTCCTTGGCCGAAACGTCGGAACCGGGCACGCGGCTGTTGTAGTTGGCGCGCGAACCCAGCGCATCGGTCAGCGCGAGCTGTTCCTCGTCGGTCACGTTGATCTCGGGGAAGACCAGCACGCCGCGCTCCTCGAGCGCCCCGCGGATCGCTGCGATCACGTCGGGATCAGTCAGATGCGCCTTGTCGACAGTTACCTTGCCGCCGACGAGCGGCTTGATGGGTTCGATGGTGACGCTCATTTTTCTGTCCCTCTCCACGCGCATTGCTGAACGCCTGCACAGCATCGCGCGGATGCCGGTGCGAGTCCAGAGCTTAGCTAGCCTTCGAGCAGATCGAGGTAGGCGACCACATCGTTGTCGGTGGCGATGAACAGGCCTTCCTGGACCTCCTCCGGCTGATGCGCCGCCAGTTCGAGCGCTTCGGCCAGCGTGCCGTAAAGCAAGGTCTGCGCACCGCTGCCCTCGGGCGAGCCATCGAGATGATAGAGCCGGACCGAGGCTTGCTCGTAAGTCGTGCGCATCAGTCTTCGTCCCGCTTGGCGCCGTCCACAGTGCGCGTCAGCCGCTCGGCATCCTGTTGGCGGCGCAGTTTCTCGCCCTTGGTCGCGCCATGCTTGCTGCGGTTGGCCGCGGCCTGTTTCGCCGCCGCATCGCGGTCCCTCGCCTTGCGGGCGAGGCGGAGGTTGACGATCTCGGCCATCGGCAATGCTTACCGCGTTCAGTCCGGCCGGAACAGCCCGCGCAACGTCGGGACACCGAGTTCGAAATGGGTGACGATGCCCGGCGCCGCGTCGCAGACCGCGGGGATGACGTTGACCCCGGCCATCGCCGTCCACGGCAGGCCGAGGTACTGAACGCCCTCCGCTGCCGCCGGACGCGCCATGGTGACTTCCATTGGCGGGTCGCCCTCGATCCGGATGCGATAGCCGCTGACGCCGGCATTCCAGCGCGGCTCGATGTTCTCGTCGCCCATGGTCCAGAAGCAGTGGTAGGTGATCAGCGGCTTGCCGTCGGCCCAGCCGGTCCATTCATAGTGCTGACCAGCGACGGTGCCCTGCTTCACCACGCCGCGCCCATAGTCGATGTCGCGCACCGCGGTGGCCACGTCGAACTTGGCGGTGACATCGTCGATCGTCAGGCCCAAGCCCTTGGCGACGATCTCCATCGACTGCGCGAACATGTAGGGCGCCTCGGGCGAACGGCCGGGATTGGCCAGCAGATCGGCAGACTCGCGGCCGAAGCCCATGAACTCGATGTAGTTCGACGGATTGGCGAGGTGATCGATCGTCTCGTAGAGGTGGATGTGGTCGATCCGGTTCATGATCCGGGCAACGGTCAGCGGTAGCAGGTCGCCGGCGAAACCGGGGTGAATGCCCGAGCCGTGAAACGAGGTGCCGCCATCGGCGCAGGCTGCGGCGAGCTTGTCGAAATCGGGCTTCCAGCGCTCCCAGGGGAAGAACGGACCTACCGGGCAAACGACGTTCTTGCCCGAGCGCAACAGCCGGCAGACCATGTCGAGGTCGTGGACCGAGGGGGCGAAGTGGACCGCATCGGCCTCAAGCGCGACGATCGCCTCGACATCGTCGGTGGCAATGACGCCGATCGGCCCGATTTTGGCGATCTCGCCCGCGTCCTTGCCGACCTTCTTGGGATTGGTGACGAGCGTGCCGACCAGTTCGTAGGTCGGGTTCTCGGCAAAATGACGGATCGCCACCTTGCCGACGGTGCCCGTTGCCCACTGGATCACGCGATAGGTCTTGCCCGCCATCTGCTCACTCTCCGGAATGTCTCGGGAAGCCTTCTGGCGAGATTGCGCAGACTGTTCAATCGAGAAGTGGGCAGTCGGCCACTTGCAGTATCAACGCGAGATATAAGCCCGCCAACCGCCGAGCGCGGTGATGTCCTCGGCCCCGACGATCGCGCGCGGCTCAGCGACGAAGCCCTTAACCTGGCTGCCGTCGGCCAGCGTGACCGTGCCGATCGCGAGCGGAGGCGGCACTTCGGCAACGAAGCTGCCGAAGGCGGCAGCGTCGAGCTCATAGACCTCGACCTTGATCGCTGCGCCGCCGACATCGTGGATCAGCGCCGGCTTGGGCGGGACGCTGTCGGCCATAGCATAGAGCTTGTAGCTCGGCGCGGTCTCGGTCGCCTCGACGAACGCCGCATCCCGCGAGGTGAGTTGCCAGTGCAGCGGCATGTCCTTGAGATGCGCGCCGACGACGGCGAGGCGGATGCGGTCCATGCGGGTCTCCAGATCGATTTCAGGTGTCGGGTAAGGATTGCCCCATTGCTCGGCCATCGCGAGTAGCGCGCGGTCGGCCCCGGCGGGGGCGAAGAAACTGACCCCGAAACCGGTACCGTTGAGCCGGAAGCCCGCCGGCACGGCGATCGCTGACATGTCGAGCAGGTTCACGAAATTGGTGTAGGTGCCGAAGTGGCTGTTGAGCGGGATCGGGTTCGCCTTCATCTCGCGCAGGCGGTAGATCGTCGGCGAAGTCGGGACGAACAGCGCGTCGATCTGCTGCCACATGGCCTCGGCAACGCGGGCATATTCGGCAAGCTTGTACTGGCCGCGAAAAGCCTCGACCGCGCTCTTGCCGAGCCCCGCCTCGACAATTTCACGCACCGTAGGATCGATCGAGCCCGGATTCTCGCGCAGGAACTGTTCGATCGCGGCGGTGCGTTCAGCGACCCAGGGGCCGTCATAGAGCAGCTTCGCAGCTTCGAGCAGGGGCGCGATGTCGATCTCGCGGATCGAATAGCCCAACTCAATCGCACGCTCGATGGCCTGGGCGAACAGGCGCTCGGCCTGGAGATCACCGAACCACGGCATGTTCCGCGCCAGCGGCACGCCGAGGCGCTGGCCGAGTTGCATGTCGCGCATATTACGCGAGTAGACATCGGCTGCGTCGAAGCCGGCAGCGATCCCATCGACCAGCGCGCAGTCCTCGGCATCGGCCGCGAAGACGGTGATGACGTCGAGCGATCGACAGGCCGGCAGCAGTCCGCTCGCGCTCCAACGCCCCTTGGTCGGTTTTAGCCCCACGAGACCGTTGAACGCGGCAGGAATCCGGCCCGAGCCAGCGGTGTCGGTACCCAGCGCAAAAGGCACGAGCCCTGCCCCCACGACCACGGCCGATCCCGAGCTCGATCCGCCGCTGACATAGTTCAGATTGAACACGCAGGCCGGCGCCCCATAAGGGCTGCGCGTGCCGTTGAGGCCCGTGGCGAACTGGTCGAGGTTGGTCTTGCCGATGCAGACAGCGCCGGCATCGAGCAGCCTCTGCACGACGAAGGCGTTGCGCTCCGGCTGGAAGGCGAAGTCCGGGCAGGCCGCGGTAGTCGGCAGGCCAGCGACGTCGATATTGTCCTTCACCGCGAACGGCACGCCGGCGAGCGGTTGCGGCTGCCCGGCCTTGATCCGGCCGTCCACTGCACGGGCGGCGCCAAGGATCGCCGCATCGGGAAAACGGCTGATCCAGGCCTGCGGCTGGATTCGGTCATAGGCGGCGATTCGCTCCAGTGTCGCGCTCGCCACTTCCTCGGCGCTGATCTTGCGGGCGTTCACCGCATCGGCGATCTCGCGCGCCTTCATTCCCCGATCTCCGGCGAAAATGCCTCCAGCGCGAAGAGCGGCGCACCCGGCGTCACCTGCTGGCGCTCGCTCACATAGATGCGGCGAACCTTGCCGCCGAGGGGACTGGGCACTGGAGATTCCATCTTCATCGCCTCTATGACTGCGACCGTCTGACCGGCCTCCACCACGCTGCCCTCGGCCATCTCCAGCTTCCAGACGACACCGCCGAACGGCGCCTCGACGAGTTCGCAGCCCTCAGGGATCTCGATCTCGATGACCGCCCCTGCCGCGCTGTCTTCGTTCTCCAGCTCCGCCAGCCTATCGAATTCACCGCGCGCCTGCCAGTCGGAGCGCTCGGCATCGAAAGCAGCCTGGCGCTGCGCCTGGAAGGCTGTGATCGAAGCCGCATTGTCCGCCAGGAAAGCGCGGTATTCGGAGAGGCGGAACGTGCCTTCCTCGATGCGGATATCGCGCCGGCCCAGCGGGAAATCGCGGCGCCACTCGGTCAGTTCCTCATGGGTTACCGGGAAGAAGCGGATGCGGTCGAAGAAGCGCAGCAGCCACGGTTTGCCGTCACGGAACGCCTGGGTCTGGCGCCACGAGTTCCAGATCTGGATCGTCCGCCCGAACAGCTGATAGCCGCCCGGCCCTTCCATCCCATAGATGCACATGTAGGCGCCGCCGATGCCGACGACATTGGGCGGAGTCCATGTGCGAGCCGGGTTGTACTTGGTGGTCACCAGGCGGTGGCGCGGGTCCACCGGGGTTGCCACGGGGGCGCCGAGATAGACGTCGCCCAGGCCCATAACGAGGTATTCAGCATCGAAAACGATGCGCTGCACCTCGTCCTGACTGGCGAGGCCGTTGACCCGCCGGATGAACTCGATGTTGTCGGGGCACCAGGGCGCGTCGTCGCGGACCGAGGCCATGTATTTGGCGACGGTCTCGTGGATCGCGGGATCGTTGTAGGACAGCGGCAACCATACGGTGCGCGAGGGAATCTCGAAGTCGTCGAGCCCGCCGAGCCGCTCCTCGGCCTCGATCAGAGCCTCGACCAGGCGCGACTGTGGCATGACGCGGCTGTCGTGATGGACCTGGAGCGAGCGGATGCCAGGCGTGACGTCGACGATGCCGGGCAGCGCCATCGCCTCGATCTCGAGCATCAGCGCATGGACGCGCAGCCGCAGCTCGAGGTCAAGCACGATCGCGCCGAATTCGACGAGCAGGTGCTGGTCACCCTGGCGGCGGATACGGAATTCGGGACGGTCGGCGCGGGCCGGGTCCTCGAACAGCACGGGGCTGCCGAGCTCTTCGGGCTGCAGCGGCTGGGCGAGCGGACGCTCGCCGGTAATCAACGCTTCCTGCTTCGCCAGTGCGGCCTCGGCAGCGACATCGCTGACCGGCACGAAGCGCACGGTATCGCCCGGAGCGAGCTGGCCGACTTTCCAGAGGTCGGCAGCGATTACCACGAAGGGGCAGACGAAGCCGCCGAGCGACGGCCCGTCCGGCCCGAGGATGATCGGCATGTCGCCGGTGAAGTCGACTGCGCCGATGGCATAGGCGTTGTCGTGGATGTTCGAGGGATGCAGCCCCGCCTCGCCGCCATCCTTGCGCGCCCAGCGCGGCTTCGGACCGCTGAGCCGCACACCCGTGCGGTTGGAGTTGTAATGCACCCTCCAGGCTGCGTCGCAGATCATTGCTATATCATCGGTCGTGAAGAAATCGGGCGCGCCGTGCGGGCCGTAGAGCACGCGGATCTGCCATTCGGTGGCAATCGCGGGTTGATGGCAGTCGGCCAATGGCTCGCCCAGGGCGACGTAGGCCAGGTGCAGCGTATCGCCGGTCAGGACGGCGCGGCCAGCGTGGCCGCCGAACTCGCCCATGGTGAAAGCGCTGCGGCTGCCAAGGAACAGCGGCGCGTCGAGACCGCCCGCAACCAGCAGGTAACCGCGCATCCCGCCACCGCCGACACGGGCGATCTGGAGCGTCTGCCCCGAATCGACTTCAACGATATCGTATGGCGCTACGGAAACGCCATCGAGCTTCGCGCCGAAGTCGGCGCCGGTCAGGCATATCCGCGTAGGCGCGTTGAACAGCAGGGTCGGACCGGCGGCGGTGAACTCGAGGCCGGCGGCGCCCTCGTCATTGCCGAGCAGGCGATTGCCGAGGCGGAAGGCCAGTGCATCCATTGGACCCGAGGGCGGCACGCCGACGTCCCAGTAGCCGGCGCGGCCCGGATAGTCCTGCACCGTCGTCGAAGGACCGCCCGCCAGCACGCGGATGGTGCTGGGGCTATAAGCGATCTCGGCCAAAGCGCGTGTCGAGACCTTGCCGCTGGTGAAGGCCTCGGCGCGGATCACGGTGCGCAGCCAGTCGAGGTTGGTCTCGATCCCCGACAAACGCGTCTCGTCCAGCGCAACCTGCAGGGCCGCGATCGCGGCGTCCCGATCGGGCGCAGTGACGATCAGCTTGGCCAGCATCGGATCGTAGAAAGCGCTAACCTGCGATCCCGCCGCGACCCAGCCATCGACGCGAGGGCCGTCGGGAAAGGTCACTTCAGTCAGCATGCCGGAGCTGGGGCGGAAGTCCTGCGCCGGATCCTCGGCATAGAGCCGGACCTGGATCGAGGCGCCCTGCGGCTTGGCCTCGAAGCCATCGAGGAAGGCGAAATCGCCCGCAGCGCCGCGGATCATCCATTCGACGAGGTCGACGCCGGTCACCTGCTCGGTGACGCCGTGCTCGACCTGGAGACGCGTGTTGACCTCGAGGAAATAGAAATCGTCGCGCGCCGCGTCGAAAAGGAATTCGACCGTGCCGGCCGACTGGTAGCGTGCGCCCGCGGTCAGCCGCACCGCCGCCTCGATCATCGCCGCGCGCGTCGCGGCGGGGAACAGCGGGGCCGGGGTTTCCTCGACGACCTTCTGGTTGCGCCGCTGCAGCGAGCAGTCGCGCTCGCCCAACGCGACGACATGGCCAGCGCCGTCGCCGAAGACCTGTACCTCGATATGGCGCGCGGTCTCGACATAGCGCTCAAGGAACACGCCGCCGTTGCCGAAATTGCCCGTGCCCAGGCGCACGACGCTGTCGAAGGCCTCGGCAAGCTGCGCAGCATCAGCGCAGATGCGCATGCCGATGCCGCCGCCGCCCGCAGTGGCCTTGAGGATCACCGGATAGCCGATCGCATCGGCCGCCGCGACGGCCGCAGCGGGATCGGTCAGCAGGTCGGTGCCCGGAGCGAGCGGCACGCCCTGCGCCTCGGCAAGCGCGCGCGCCGTGTGCTTGAGGCCGAATTCGACGATGTTCTGCGCGGTTGGGCCGATGAAGACTATACCCGCATCGGCGCAAGCTTGTGCGAATTCGGTACTTTCGGAGAGAAATCCGTAACCGGGATGGATCGCTTCGACACCCGTGGCGCGTGCGGCATCGAGGATCGCGGCGATGTTCAGATAGCTTTCCGCAGCCGGCGCCGGGCCGATCCGCACGGCCTCGTCTGCCTGAGCGACGTGGAGCGAGCCGGCATCGGCATCGCTGAAAACCGCGACCGAACCGACGCCCATCTTCCGCAGGGTGCGGACGATCCGACAGGCGATCGCGCCGCGGTTGGCGATGAGGACCTTCTGGAACATGCCTATTCGGCAACGATCATGCGGACGGGCGTCGGGTTGAAGCCGTTGCAGGGGTTGTTGATCTGCGGGCAGTTCGAGACGACGACGTCGACATCCATCTCGGCGCGCAGATCCACGGTCAGCCCCGGCGCGGAAATCCCGTCGACGATGCCCAGCGCGCCGTCGGCCTCGACCGGCACATTCATGAAGAAGTTGATGTTCGAGACCATGTCGCGCTTGCCGCGGCCGACGCGGACATTGGCGTCGAGGAAGTTGTCGACGCAGCTGTGCTGGGCCTTCGTGTGGTGGCCATAGCGCAGCGTGTTGCTCTCGCAGGAACACGCTCCGCCGATCGTGTCGTGATAGGCGACCGAAGTGCCAATGATCGTCATCATCGGCCGACCCTCGTTCGACAGCAGCACGGCCCCGTCGCGCAGGAACAGGTTGCCCTGCGCCGCGATCGTGTCCTGCGCGGAATAGCGTTCGGCGTCGTCATCGGCGGCATAGATCAGGAAGTCGACCGCCTGGTTGCCTTCGAGATCGACGATGCGCAGCGTCTGCCCTGCATAGACGCGGAACAGCCAGGGTGCGCGCGCGGGCACCACTTCGTCATGGACGATCGTGCCGGCCAGTCCCTCGGTCGCTCTATCGGTCATCTCGGCTTACCTCAGGTAATAGTCTTCGGTGTTGAGGAAGGCGCGCAGCCCTTCGGGGCTGGCATTGCGCAGCGGATCGTCCGCGAGCGTCACCGGGCCGCGCCAGGCGGTCGCGCGCAGCGGCGTCACCGTGTAATCGGCCCGCGGATCGAGCACGTGCGGGCAGTTCGCCAGGACGACGATCAGGTCCATCTCGGCGCGCAGCAACAGCGACCGCCCCGGCGCGAAAGGCCCGATCTGCGGCGTGGTCGCGCCGTCTGCCTCGATCCGGACGCCCTTGAACCAGTTGATGCAGGGATGAACGTCCTTGCGGCCCAGCCCGTGCTTGGCGGCGCCGAGCATGAAGCGGTCTCGGGCGTTGGGATGGGTGCCATAGTTGACGCCGTCGCCGTACTTGCGCGCGTTCGACGCGTCGTTCGAGGGGCCGCAGAAAGCGTCGTGGGTTTCCGCGCCGTCCTTGACGATCGACATCATGACGCGGCCCATGTCGGACAGCAGCAGCTTGCCCGCGCCCAGGTAGCCGTTCCACTGCACCTTGACCGTATCGGCGACATTGAGCCGTTCGAGCGGGTTCTCCGCGTTGAACAACAGCATCGAAGTGCAGGCATCGCCTTGGAGGTCGATCAGCCGCAGCCGCGCGCCGCGCGCCAGCCGGCGCGAGGCATAGCCGCCTGCCGCGATGGTCTCTTCCCAAAGGACGGGCCCGTCCGCATCTGTGGCTACCGCGGGCAATGTCGGCATCGCCTCGACCCTGGTTCCGGCCATCGCACGAGCATGGGCCTGTGCGCCATAGGGATCGGCAGTATTGGCGTCAGGAGCATTTGGCATCAGCGCGACTCCTTGGACGAAAGCGGCGGCAAAAGTGCCGAAGTGGTGACCAGGCGGACCTGCTGCACGCCGCGGATTTTTCGCAGTGCGTCACACAGTTGCTGCAGACGCAGCGCAGTCCCCTGGACCAGCAGGACCTCCATCGACTGGTCGTCTTCGAGGAAGATGTGCTGCGACGAGATGATCTCGGCGATGAAGCCCGACTGGACCTGCGCGAGTGCCTGGCGACCTCGACCGGCTTCGGCGCGGTAGATCAAGGTCACGGTACCGGCGAGCACGGTTTCCGGCCGTTCACGGGCGTTGTGCTCGGTCAGGGCATTGCGAATCAGCTCGGCAATCATCTGCGACCGATTGGCCACGGCACGCTCCAAGACCATGGCGTCGAGTTCTGCGAACAGCTCTGCCGGTAGGCTGACGCTGAGCCTAACGAGCGAGGGTTGGGAGAGGTCGTTCATGATGAAAGCAGCCTATGTTTTATTACGACTATCGTCAATCGTAATATCTATGGTGCGATGCAGCACCAACCGGCGCGCGAAATTTGGGCAATCCGCGCCCACCTGCTCAAAATTTGGGCAGATAATGTGTCGAACTGTTTCTGTTCCGTTTAGAAATCACAACAAAATGTAAATGGCACACCCCTTGCTTAGGGAATGGCGACCCATGAAGGTCCAATTGCTCTCAAGGGGGGTTCCCAATGTATAAAAGCTTTGCCGCAGCCATCGCTCTCGCCACGGCCGCCATCGTTCCCACCATCGCCTATGCCGACGAGCCGGCGCCCGATCTCAAGGTCACCGGCAGCGTCACACTCGCCAGCGAATACCGCCTGCGCGGCATCTCGCAGTCGGACAGCGATCCCGCCATCCAGGGCGGCATCACCGTCGCCCACTCGTCGGGCCTCTATGTCAGCACCTGGGCCTCGAACCTCGCCGGCAACGGCACGTTCGGCGGTTCGAACATGGAATTCGACGCCATCGCCGGCTTCACCAAGGGCGTTGGCCCGGTGACGTTCGACCTCGGCGGCATCTACTACATCTATCCCGGCACCCACGGTCACGACTTCTTCGAGATCTACGGCTCGGTCTCGGGCAAGGTCGGTCCGGTCAACGCCAAGCTCGGCACCTACTGGGCGCCGCCACAGACCAACATCGGCGTCAGCAACGGCAGCAAGGGCAACAACATCTGGGTCTATACCGACCTCGCCCTGCCGATCCAGGGCACCCCGATCACGCTCAAGGGCCATGCCGGCTATTCGGACGGTGACAGCCTCTACACCAAGGGCGCGGCCGCGTTCGATCCGTTCGACACCGAAGGCAGCCATGGCGTGTTCGACTATGGCGTGGGCGTCGACCTGACCTGGAAGGCGCTGACGCTGAACGTCTCGTACATCGGCACCGACCTCGACCGGTCCTATGCCGACCTGAACTTCGGTGCGGGCAGCCACACCGGCCACAAGATCACCAAGGGCGACATCGTCGCCACGCTGACCGCGGCGTTCTGATCTGATGTGAATACCGGCCCCGCCCGTGCACAGGCTGCCACGGGCGGGGCCACCTCGACGCAATAACCGAAATAACAGGGCAGCCGAAGCATGCGCGTCGTCAACATCAAGCCGCACCGCGGCGCCCGGATCCTGATTGGCGCCGTTCCGATCGTGATCCTGCTGATCGTCTATGCGATCTTCTCCGCCGCGCGGCTCGACGCCAATCCCAACGACAAGGTCCTCCCCACTTTCGCCGCGATGGCGCAGGAAGTGGTGCGGCTGACCACCCAGACCGATCCGCGCACCGGTGAGATCACCGCAGTGGCGGATACCCTGGCCAGCCTCTACCGGCTCGGCATCGGCGTGCTGATCGCCACGGTCTCGACCCTCATCATCGGCCTGGCGCTGGGCGTCGTGCCGCTGGTCCGCGCGGCGCTCGGCCCGATCGTCGCGATCATCGCCGTGATCCCGCCGATCGCGGTGCTGCCGATCCTGTTCATCGCCATGGGCCTGGGCGAAGCCTCGAAGATCGCGCTGATCGCGGTGGGCATCGCGCCGTTCATGATCCGCGACCTCGCCGGCCACGTCGCGAGCCTACCCGCCGAGCAGTTCGTCAAGGCGCAGACGCTGGGTGCCAATTCCTGGCAGCTGACCCTGCGCGTCGCGCTGCCGCAAGCCTTGCCGCGGCTGATCGACTCCTTGCGCCTCTCGATGGGGCCCGCCTGGGTGTTCCTGATCTCGGCCGAGGCGATCGCCTCCGACGTCGGGCTCGGCTACCGCATCTTCCTCGTCCGGCGTTATCTCGCGATGGACACGATCCTGCCCTACGTCGCCTGGATCTCGCTGCTCGCCATCGCCACCGACGCGCTGCTCCAGTGGATCAGCCGCAAGGCCTTCCCCTGGGCCCACGGAGACGCGAAATGAGCGCGCTCCTCCAATTCCAGGAGGTCTGGGTCGAATATGGCGAGAAGGTCGTGCTCGAACGCGTCAGCCTCGACATCCAGGAAGGCGAGTTCGTCTCGGTCGTCGGCCCTTCGGGCGCGGGCAAGAGCACGTTCCTGCGGCTCGTCCTCGGCCAGGAAGGCCCGACGCGTGGCAAGATCCTGCTCGACGGCACGCCGCTGACTCCCGAATGCCATCCCGACCGCGGTGTCGTGTTCCAGCGCTATTCGGTCTTTCCGCACCTCACCGCCCTGCAGAACGTCGCTTTCGGGCTCGAATGCGACGCTTCGCCGCTGCTGGGCAAGCTGTTCGGCGGTGCCAAGCGCAAGGCCAATGCCGCGGCGACGGAGATGCTCGCCGCCGTCGGCCTCGAGCACAACCTCAACGTCTATCCCGCGCAGATGTCGGGCGGCATGCAGCAGCGCCTGGCGATCGCCCAGGCGCTGATCAAGCACCCGCGCGTGCTGCTACTCGACGAGCCGTTCGGCGCGCTCGATCCCGGCATCCGCAACGACATGCACGGGCTGGTGACCAAGCTGTGGCGCGAGCACGGCCTGACCATCGTCATGGTCACGCACGACATCAAGGAAGCCTTCAAGCTGGGCACGCGCGTGTTGGCCTTCGACAAGCGCCGGATCGATCCGCAAGCGCCCAACCGCTACGGCGCGACGGCGGTCTACGACATGCCGGTATCGAAGCGCGCCGACATGGAGGTCGCGACGCCGGACTAGAATTAGTCAGTGCATTAGGTACCGCAAAGGGAACCTGCGGCGTCTTTCTCGGTTAAGTGACCCGGTAACTTAACGAGACAGACGGAACTTGATGACGGAAGCCAAATTTCATGTCGATCTGACGAATTGCGATCGCGAGCCGATCCATCTGCTCGGCGCGATCCAGCCGGTCGGTTTTCTCCTCGCGCTTAGCACCGACTGGCTCATCGCCCGCGCCTCGGCCAATGTCGCCGACTACCTCGGCCATTCGCCCGAAGAGCTGATCGGCAATCCGCTTTCGGACTTCCTAGACCCCCAGCTGATCCACGACCTGCGCAATCGCTGCGCCTATCTGGTCAATTCGGACACGGTCGAGCGCCTGTTCAGCTGCGAGCTAGGCCCGCGCGGTGAATCGTTCGACGTCGCGATCCATTTCTCGAACAAGCAGATCATCATCGAGGCGGAGCCGGGCAGCAAGAACCCCGGCGACGCCACCGGCACCGTGCGCTGGATGATGGCGCGGCTCGACGCCCAGCCCGATATCGAAGCCTTCTACCGCGAAGGCGCCCGGCAGATCCGCGCGCTGCTCGGCTACGACCGGGTCATGGTCTACAAGTTCGCCCAGGATGGGCACGGCGAAGTCGTGGCCGAGGCCTGCAAGCCGGGCATCGGCACGTTCAAGGGCCTGCACTACCCGGCCAGCGACATCCCCAAGCAGGCGCGCGCGCTCTATCAGCGCAACCTGATCCGCATCATCCACGACGTGAACGCCGCGCCGGTGCCGATCGTGCCGACGCTGAACGAGAACGGCCAGCCTATCGACCTGTCGCTCTCGGTGCTGCGCTCGGTCTCGCCGATCCATCTCGAATATCTGCGCAACATGGGCGTCGGCGCCTCGCTGTCGATTTCGATCATCGTCGAGGACAAGCTCTGGGGGCTGTTCGCCTGCCACCACTATTCGCCCCTCTCGCCGACCTTCGAGCGCCGCTCGCTGAGCGAGCTGTTCTCGCAAATGTTCTCGCTGCGGCTCGAAAGCCGCGAACGGCGTGAACTGGTCGAATACGAGCGCCAGGCGCGCGACATCTCGGACCAGCTGCTCGGCGCGGTGGCGTCGGACGAGACCTTGCTCAAGGATCCCGACTGGCTAGGCGACATCCTGACCAGCGCCATCCCGGCCGATGGCGTCGGCGTCTGGATCAACGGCGCCTACGCCTTCTCGGGCGTGACCCCGCCGACCGACGATTTCCGCCGCATCGTCCGCGCGCTGAACGGCACCGCGGCGGGCAAGGTGTTCGCCACCGAGCACATCGGCTCGCTGGTAGACGGCGCGGCCAGCTTCGCCAGGGAAGCCTCCGGGCTGCTCGCCATTCCGATCTCGCGAAGCCCGCGCGATTACGTCGTGCTGTTCCGGTCAGAGATGAAGGAAAAGGTGCGCTGGGCCGGCGATCCACACAAGCCGGTCGAATACGGCCCCAACGGCCCGCGCCTGACCCCGCGTGAGAGCTTCGCCGAATGGCAGGAGCAGGTCGAAGGCAGGTCGGCGCCGTTCACGCCCTCGCAGCTCCGCGTCGCCGAAACGCTGCGCGCCACGCTGATCGAGGTCGTGCTGCGCCTGGCCGACGAGGCGGCGGCGCAGCGCCACCAGGCCAATGCCCGGCAGGAACTGCTGATCGCCGAGCTCAACCACCGCGTACGAAACATCCTCGGCGTTATCCGCGGCCTCATCCGCCAGTCGCAGCCCGACGAGGAAGCGGTCAAGGACTTCGTCAAGGTCGTCGACGGTCGCATTCACGCGCTCGCCCGCGCGCACAACCAGATCACGGACGACCACTGGGGGCCCGCTCCGTTCGAGGCGTTGATCGAGGCCGAGGCCGCCGCTTTCGCTGCCAACAAGCAGAATTCGATCATCTCCGGCGGCCCGCCCGTGCTGCTCAACCCGCAGGCCTATTCGACCATGGCGCTGGTGATCCACGAGCTGGTGACCAATTCGACCAAGTACGGCAGCCTCTCGGGCGATGGCGAGGTCCATCTGAGCTGGGAACGCAACGGAGCCGGCGACCTCGTCATTACCTGGCAGGAGGTCGGCGGCCCGCCGGTGAAGAAGCCGACGCGCAAGGGCTTCGGCACGACGATCATCGATCGCTCGGTCCCCTACGACCTTGGCGGCGCAGCCAAGATCGAATATGATCCCGCCGGCGTGCGCGCGGTGTTCTGCATTCCTAAGCGGCACGTCAGCGAACGCCCGAAAAGCATGTCGGCCCGGTCGAGCGTGCCGCATGACAGGCGGGTCAAGGACGTGCCGGTCCAGCCCGATCTGCTTACCGACGTCTCGGTCCTGCTGGTCGAGGACAGTTTGATCATCGCGCTCGACGCCGAGGACATCCTGCAGCGGTTCGGTGCGACGATCGCCACGGCCTCGACGGTCCATGCCGCGCACGACCTGCTCGACGAGTTCCGGCCCGACGTCGCGATCCTGGACATCAACCTCGGCGATCAGACCAGCTTCAGCATCGCCGACCGGCTGCACGACCTCGGCGTGCCGTTCTTCTTCGCTTCGGGCTACGGCGAACAGGCGAAACTGCCGATGGAGCATCGCATGCGCCCCGTCGTGCAGAAGCCGTACACGACGGGAAACATCATGCGCAGCGTCGAAGATCTGCTCGGGATCAGTCCGGCGCGGGATTGACCAGGGCCGGTGTAGAACGACATCGTCACCAACGACCAGATCAGGAAAGTCATCGGACGTGGAAGCATCTGAACAGTCGGCCGTCACCCGGCTACGCGCCGCAACGCGGCCCGATCACGAGGCGGTCGACAGCGCCTACGGCCATTTCGCGATCGGCACGCGCGACGGCTACCGCGATTTTCTCACGGCCCATGCGCGCATCCTGCCCCTGGCCGAGCGCCTTATCCAGCCGGGTAACCTCGTCGAGAACTGGCACGGCCGGACGGAAGCGCTGATCGACGATCTGCACGCGCTCGGCGGCGAGGCGCCCGCCGAGCTCGATTTCGCCCTGCCCGAGGGCGAGGCGGCGCGCTGGGGCGCGCTCTACGTCATCGAAGGCTCGCGACTGGGCGGCGCGGTGCTCGCGAAGATGGTGCCTGCCGAGCTGCCCGCCGCCTATCTCGGCGCGCGCCATCCCCAGGGCGCGTGGCGGGCGCTGCTGGAACGGCTGGACGAAGCCGATACCGGCCCGACCTGGCGCGACGAAGCGGAGCGCGGCGCCAAGGCCATGTTCGGTGCCTACTTGGCGGCTGCGCGGGCCTAGCCAAAAGTAAAAGGGCCCCGGCTGGTGCCGAGGCCCTCCTTTCCCACTCACTGGAAAGTCAGAGTTTCCCGTCGGCCGCCATCTGCATGTAGGTGGGGTCAAAGCGCAGGCGCACATTGGCCTTGTCGCCCAGTACCTTGCCGCCGGGGAATTCGATGCCGATAGCGTCGACCGACTTGGCATTCGGTCCGAACAGCCCCTTGGAGAAGCTGAACTGACGCACGCCGTCTTCGTGCTTCATGATGTCGGGGCCGGTGTTGTAGGCCACGGCATCGGCCGCCTTGTAGTAGAGGAACGTGGTCTTGAGCTGGGCCTCGTAGTTCTCGGTCGTGGTGCCCGAGAGCTTGGCCATCTCGGCGATCGCCGCCTTCGAGGCATCGTCGCCCTTGGCCATGATCCCCATGACTTCGTACCAGGCGCCGACGAGGGCTTTGCCGAGATCGGGGTTGGCTTTCAGCGTCGCGGTCGAGACGGTCATCAGGTCCTGGATCTCATTCGGGATCTTCGAGCTGTCGAACACCTCGGTAGCGCCGGCGGCCTTCTTGATCTCGGCGAGCTGCGGGTTCCAGGCGGTGACCGCAGTGACTTCGGGCGAGCCGAAGGCACCGACGATGTCGGCGTCGGAGGTATTGACCGTCTTGACGTCGGGCAGCTTCAGCCCGTTCATCTCGAGCGCACGGGCGAGCAGGTAGTGCGAGACCGACAGCTCGACCAGGTTGACCGTGCGGCCTTTGATGTCGGCCATGGTCTTGCCGTTCTTCAGGACGATGCCGTCGTTGCCGTTCGAATAGTCGCCCATGATCAGCGCAGTGGTGTCCTTGCCGCCTGCGGCCGGGATCGTCAGCGCGTCCATGTTGGTCGAGCCGACGCCGTCGAGCTTGCCGGCGGTGTACTGGTTGATCGACTCCACGTAGTCGTTGACCTGGATCAGGTTGATCTTGATGCCGTACTTGTCGGCCCACTTCTTGAGGATGCCGCTCTTTTCGGCATAGGCCCAGGGCATCCAGCCGGCGTAGATCGACCAGCCGATGTTGAATTCCTTCTTCGGCGCCTCGGCAGCCGGCGCGGCGGCCGATTCTTCCTTCTTGGCGCCGCTGCAGGCCGAGACCGTCAGCATGGCGGCGATCAGCGCCGCGTTCAGCGATTTCTTCCATTCGATCTTCATAGGACCCCTTTCGGTGAGCGGTTCAGGCGAGTGAATGCCGCACCGCCTGGCCGAAGCTGGCAAGTGGGCGTGACGTTTCGGGCAATAGAATCTCGCCGCGCTCGGCGCGGTCTTTGAGATAGCGGAAGGTCTGGACGGTCTGGGCGTAGAGATGCTCGCCGGTGCGGATCGGCTCGGCGTTTCGTGCCAACGGCGCCAGCTCGACGTCGTAGTCGAGCGCGAAGAACAGCGGGAACGAATAGCGCTCCTCGGCCACCTTGCGCACGCGGTGCGAGGTGGCGACGAAGGCCCCGCCCGACCAGAACTCCATCATGTCGCCGATGTTTACGATGAGCCCGCCCGGCACCGGCGGAACGTCGACCCATTCACCGGCCGCGTTCATCACCTCGAGCCCCGGCCCCGTCGCGAGCAACAGGGTGAAGCATTCGTAGTCGGTATGGGCGCCGATGCCCGGCGCGTCCGACGCCTCCGCATCGTAGGGATAGTGGACCAACCGGAGCTGGCTCGGCGGCGTGCCGACGAGATGGTCGAAGCTGTCCGCCGGGCGGCCGAGCGCCTGGGCGAAACCGCGCAACAGCCGCCGGCCGACCGCGAAGGCTGCGGCGTAGTAGGCCATGATGTCCTCGCGGAAACCCGGCAGCTCGGGCCACTGGTTGGGTCCGAGCATCGGATGGCCCGCGGGAACCTCGCCCGCAGGCAGGTCGAGCGCGAGGTCGAAGGCTTCCTTGCGGTCGCGCTTGCCTGTGGCGAAGACTTCCTCGCCTTCAGGCACGTAGCCGCGGTGGTTGGTCGAGCGGCCGATATAGCTGGCCATCTTCGCTGCCTCGGGTTGGGCGAAGAAGGCCTTGGCCGCTGCGCGCAGGCGCTCGGTGACCGCGGGCGCGATGCCGTGGCCGGTGACATGGAGGAAGCCGACATCGCCCGCCGCCCGGCGCAGCGCCTCGACCGCCGCTGCTTCTGCCGCCGGGTCCGCACCGCCGAGTGCGGCAATATCAACAACCGGAATGGAGCTCGGGGCGCTGGCAGGGATCAGCGGACGGGTCGCCTGGGCGAAATCGGCCTCGCCCTCAAGCTTCACCAGGCTCAGCCGGCGGGCGATCGGCAGCCCCTGCGCATCCATGTCGGCCATGGTCAGACGGCCGCCAGCTAATTCCGCTCCGGGCCGAAGCAGCATTGCGCCTTCGCGCCAGGGCAGCGTCGAGCGGTCGATCCGCCAGCCCTCGGCGCTCACCGTACCCAGCGCGATCTCGCAATCGACCAGCTCGCGCGCTTCCGCCGCGCTCGCCTGGCCTACACGATCGAGCAGGCATTCGCCGGGGCGCAACGACACGGCACGCTCGCGGGCATAGCCGAAACGGTCGCCGCAGCGCACGAGCATGATCAGCCGGTCGTCCTCTGACAGCAGCTGCGCGGCCCAGCACGGCGCGCCCTTGGTCTCGGGCTCACGTTGCCAGTGCTCGATGTAGACCGCCTCGATGCCGTGCTCGACGAGCAGGTCGCCGTGGTCTTCCAACCGGCCGCGATCACCCAGCAGGCCCGCAGGCTGGAAATCGATCGCCCGCGCCCATTCGGCTTCATCGCCGGCGAGATGGAAACTGCCGGCAAAGCCTTCCTGCGCCGCCAGCAGGCGGGCTTCCTCGGGCAGCAGCTCGGCGAGGCAGCTTGCCTGGACCTTGCCGGCGATGGCCGGCGGCTGGCGGAGGTCGACGTAGAGTCCCGGTCCCTGCAGCCAGCCAACTCGAGTCAGCGTATCGACGGGCTGACCCGGCTGCGAAATCAGCAGCCTTTGCCAGAGCCCCGTATAACGCGTCCCGTCCGCCTGCACTCGACAACTCCTGCCATGCTGCAATGCGGAAAAGCTAACGCGACTCACTCATAGCACTAGAGACTAATTTTCGATGAACCTCATAGATTGAGACTATGATGCCTGCGCGCGCAGCCGCCGCCTGATCTCGTCGAGAAACAGCTGGGTCGCCGTGTCGCGCGAGGGGTCGGCGCGCGAGATCAGGTAGATGTCGTAGGACGGCTGCAGTTCGTCGGGCAGCAGCGGCCAGAGCTTGCCCGCATCGACCGCCAGCGCCGCCGCGCCCACGGGCAGGAAACCGATACCCACGCCCAGCGTGATCAGCCGCAGCGCTTCGTGAACATCCTCGGCCTGGCCGGCACGCTCCTGGCCCAGGCCGTGGCGGCTGCGCAGGCGGGTCACGGGCTCGGCCTCGTCGGCGCCGGTAAGGACGAAGCCCTCCCGCTCCAGTCCTTCGAGCCGCGTCATCTTGCGGCCATAGAGCGGGTGCGAGCGTGCGCAGAACAGCTGCTGTGTCTCGACGAACATCGGCTCGTAGATCAGTTCGGGGCCTGCGCCGCCCTCATAGCCGATGCCGACCTCGACCTCGCCGCGCGCCAGCGCTTCGAGCACACCGCGCCAGGCCGAGACCCGCAGTTCCATGGCGATCGCCGGGTGGCGGCGCTTGAACGAGGCGATCGCCTCGTCGAATTCGGGGCAGATGATCGAGGAGATCAGCTGGATACGCACTTCGCCCGAGACGCGCTTGGTCGCCTGGGCGACCTGGTGCTGCGCCATGCGGACGTTGTCGAACACCTCCTCGCAGACCACCTGCAGCGCCTTGCCCGCCTGGGTGATGCGGATGCCGCCGGTCGAGCGCTCGAACAGCCGCGCGCCGAGCTGGTCTTCCAGCCGCTTGAGGGCGGCGCTGATCGACGGCTGCTGCTTGTTGAGGCTCCGCGCCGCCGCACCGATGCCGCCCGCGCGGACAATCTCCATGAAAACCTTGAGCAGGTTCCAGTCGAGATTGCGCGCAAAGTCGCGGTCGATGCGGGGAAGTCCGGCCTGGATTGGACCTTCGGCCATCAAAGCTCCCGGGCGTCGTAGGCCCATTGCAGCAGGGCCTGCCGCTGCTTGGGCCGGCAGAACGGATCGCCAGGCTCGCAATTGCGGGTGACCTGCGCCGCGTGCCGCCGGAACGCGCGCCAGCGGCCGATCTGGCGCTGGTCGTCGTCCATCCGGCGGCCCGAGTAATAACGGCAGTACCACTGGAACCAGCCGCGCGGATCGTCGGGATGTATCCAGCCCTTGGCCTGCCAGACCTTGAGCGGCTTGCTCGCACGGATGCCGTAGTAGTTGAGCGAGCAGTCGGGCTTGCCGCCGGCCAGCTTCGCCTTCGCGAACCAGCTTTCGGGAAACTCGTCGCGGCAATCGGTCATGTACTTGCCGCAGAACACGCCGAGTTCGAGCATCTCGGCGGGGGTCAGCTCCGGTTCGAACCCGAGATCGAAGCTCCGCCCTGCTCCGGCAACACGCGTATAGCGGTATCCCTGCTGCATCCGGTCGTTCACGACCACTTCGACGGGCTTGCTCATGCCCCCGTCATAGAACGCTTTTGCCCGCCGATGAAGCGCCGCCGCCCGCCCCCCTTCGAGCGGGCGGCAGCGGCGGCTACTTGAAGTCGTAGCCGACCTTCAGGCCGAAATAGCGCGGCTTGGTCGGGTAGGCGCGCGAGAACTGGCCGCAGATCTGCGTCGCGCAAACCGAGTTGAGGCTGAGGATACCGCGGGAATCGAAGGCGTTCTGCAGGAAGGCTTCGATGCGGAAGGCGTCCCACTTGGCCCCGAGCGAGAAGTCGGCCGTGGTGAAGCCCTTGGTCGCGCCGACCGCAGCGAAATCCGCATCGGTCAGGAACGAGCGCGTCCCACCCTGGTGCGTCACCGATGCCTGAACGAAGCCCGTCGCATTGGAAACCGGGAACTCGTACCGCGCCGTCGCCGTGCCCTTGAACTTGGGCATGATCGGCAGGCGGGTGCCCTTGGGCGCGGCCGGCGGCGTTCCGGCAACGCAGACGATATTCTTGGTGACCGGATCGACCTGGCAGAGATCGGTCGTGGTCTTTGCGTCGACGTAGGTTCCCGAAGCCGAGAAACTGAGCCCGCCGAACCGCGCCGAAATCTCGCCCTCGACACCGTAGATCCGGGCATCGCCAGCATTGTAGGTATTGGTCACGCCGTTCTGGCCGAGCGGCACGAGGCCGAACTGCACGTTCTTCCACTTCTCATAGAAGGCGGCCCCGTTGAAATAGAACGGGCCCAGGTGGGTCTTCCAACCCACTTCGAAGTTGTCGAGCGTATCGGACTTGAACGGATCGACGCCGGGCCGCCGGTTGTTACCGCCTGGGCGATAGCCACGCGATACCGTGCCATAGAGCATGATGTCGGGCGTTACCTGCCACTTGACGCCGCCGCGCCAGATCGCGCCCTGCTCGACGTTCTTCTTGTCGATATTGGTGCAGGGCGTGGGTGCTATGACCGACGCGCCGGTGATACAGGCCGCGAGGTTGGACGCACTGTTGGTGCCCGAGAAGCCGTAGAGCGTGTTGTTCGCAATGAAGCCGCGGACGCCGGCGATCACAGTGAAGGTGGGCGCGAGATCCCACTCGACCTGGGCGAACATGGCATAATCGCGGTCGGTTCGCTTGATCCGCGTGAGGAACACGGTGTCGGTAGTGCCGAACGGGGTGAGCCAGACGCTGGGCAGCGCGCCGCTGATGCCCTGGGTCTGGTAATCCGCGGAGATCTTGTCGTTCTGGATCTGCAGGAACAGGCCCGCGGTCAGGCGGAAAGGCTTGTCCGTTGGCGAGTTGATCCTGAGTTCATGCGTCTGCTTGGTGTACTTGTCGCCGAGGATCGCATTCTGGGTCGGATCGAGGAAGGTCCCGTCGGGCCGCTGGAAGAAGGTCGCATAGTAGCCGTAGGTGTCATAGGCGACCGAATAATAGGAATAATCGGGCTTGTTCTCGACCCGGCGCTGGAAATAGCCGCCGGCATAGGTGACGTCCCAGTCGCTGAGTTTGCCTTGGATGGTCAGCCCCGCCTGCCACCACTGATCCTTGTAGGTGCTCGGCAGGTAGTCGGTGACCTTGAGGTCACCGACCTTCGGGTCGAACAAATAGCCGCCGTTGCTGAACTGGTGCTGGTAGATGATCGACGGCGTCACCGTCCAGTTGTCGTCGAGATCGATCTTCAGCGCGGCGCGGCCGCCCCAAGTCTCGGTGTCGTTATAGTCGTTCTTGACGAGCTTGCTGTTGTTGACCGTGACATTGGTCAGGTTGTTGGGGTCGCTGGCGGCATCGTCGAGCGTGAAAGTGCGCGTGCCGGGGACATTGTCGATATAGCCGCCCTGCTTGTCGTAGAAACCGACGATGCGGATCGCGGCATTCTCACTCAGCGGCAGGTTGATATAGCCCTCGGCCGTGCCGCTGAAATCGCCGGCGCCGTACTTGCCGACCTGCAGGTCGATCGCGCCGCTGGTCTTGCCGATCTCGGGCTTGTTGGTGATCAGGCGGAGCACGCCCGACAGCGAGCTCGCGCCGAACAGCGTGCCCTGCGGGCCGGCCAGAGCCTCGACGCGGGCAATGTCGTAGACGTGGAAATCGACCGTGCCGCCGATCGTCGTTACCGGGATTTCGTCGACATACATCGAACTGGTCGGCAGCGGGCCGATGTGGAGGCCGTCGCCGCCCGACGAGACGCCGCGGAAGAAGATCTGCGACTGGCCGGGGCCGAACGACTGGAAGCTGACGCTGGGCAGCAGCTTGGCATAGTCGTCGAAGGACTGGACCTGGGCGTTCTCGAGCTTGGCGGCGCCGAGTGCACTTATGCTGATCGGTACGTCCTGCAGCCGTTCCTCGCGGCGCTGCGCGGTAACGACGATGACGTCGTCGTTTGTTGCTTCCTCAGGCGTGCCCTGTGCCTGTGCTAGCGCGGGGAAAGTGATGGCGGTGGTGGCGAGAAGTAACAGTGCGGCGCGGCTCTTGCGGCTGCTGCAGTTCATATGCTCAGACCCCTGACAAATGAGCTATGAGCACAATGTCACGCAAATGCACTGCTTACACAAATGTAATCTATTGCAGCGCAACATTTTCATGACGCTTTTTTGGCAAGCGTTGCTCAAGCGCCACGGTCAGGGCGCGTCGGGGTAGGCGTCCAGCACCGTGCCGAGGCCCTCGCGCAGAGGCCCGAGCCGGTTTGAAATCGGGCGCCACTGCCCTTCGCCGTCGCGGTTGATCGGGCGGCGAACCTGCTCGCTGCTGGCGGTGCGCACGGCGCGGGCGTTTTCATGGAAGCGCAGGCAGGCGTCCTCGAACGGCAGGCCAAGTGCGGCGAGCAGCGCGCGCGTTTCGGCCTCGGGATCGGCCAGCAGGCGTTCGTGGATCACGCGGTGAACGCGGCCGGGCAGGACCGTGTCGAAGTGCGCCATCAGCCGGACATAGTCGGCGTAGTAGCGGCCGATGTCACCCAGATCATAGGCGAAAGCCTGGCCGCGGGCGAAGTGCTGGCGGAAGTTCGAATAGCCGCAGTCGAGGGGATGGCGCCGGGCGTCGATGATCTTCGCGTTCGGCAGGATCAGGTGGATCAGTCCGACGTAGAGCCAATTGTTGGGCAGCTTATCGATGAAATAGGGCTTGCCCTCGCGCCGCTGCCCGCACGTACGCTCGAGATAACGCTCGCCCAGCGACAGCCAATGCGACACCTCGAGGCCGTCCAGTCGTTGCGGATAGCCGCCTTCGCGGCCCAGTTCGCCGACCAGCGCGGGAATGTCGGGCAATTCCATCGTCCCTTCGACCTGCGAATGGCTCGACAGGATCTGCTCGATCAGGGTCGAGCCGGCACGCGGCAGGCCGAGGATGAAGATCGGATCGGGCGCCGGGCAGCCCGCCCCGGCGCGTGCAGCGAAGAAGGGGGCATCGAACCGCGCGATCGCGGCATCGACCGCCAGCGTCGTATCGGCGGCATCGTAGGGCAGCACGGCGCGGCGCAAGGCATTGCCCTCGGCATAGTGATCGAACGCCGCTTCGGGCCGGCCGAGGTCCTCCGTCGCCTTGCCCAGCGCGAAGTCCAGATGGAACCGATCGTCCTGTGTCGCGCCCGGATCAGCGAGGCCGCCCTGCATCGCGACGACGTCGGCCTCGTCCAGCTTCACCGTCTTGAGGTTGGCGATCGACCACCAGGCCTCGCCGAAGGCGGGCCGCAGCGCGGTGGCGCGGCGATAGGCGGCGATGGCGTCCTCCGTCCGGCCGACGGTCTTGAGCGCGTGGCCATAGCTCATCCAGATCTTCGGCTGGTTCGGCGCCTGGGCCAGAACTTCCTCGTAGAGCGCGATCGCCGCACCGAATTCGCCGACCCGGCCGAGCACCGCGGCGCGCAGGTTGGCGTGGCCGGGATTGTCGGGCTCCTCCTCGGTCAGCCGGTCGAGCTCCGCCAGCGCTTCGGCGGTCTTGTTCTGCCGGTGCAGCACGGTCGCGAGGTTGGCGCGTGCGGCGACGAAGGCCGGCGCCAGTTCCAGCGCGCGGCGCAGCAGCCCTTCGGCATCGCCATTGCGCCCGAGCCGCCCGGCAAGCTCGGCCAGCATCCGGATCGCCGCGACGTCGAACGGATTCTCGCGCAGCCGCCCGCGCAGGATGGGCTCGGCGACATGGAGCTGGTTCTCGATCAGGCCGAAGGCGGCCTTCCGCAGTTCGGGATCGTGCGCCGAGGCGTCGATCGCCGCGAGCTCGGCCTCGGCCGCCCGGTCGGGCTGGCCCAGCGCGTGCAAGGCCCGCGCGGCGAGGCGGTGCGCCTCGGCATCGTTTTCGGGCAAGGCTTCGCAGGCCAGCAAGGCGCGCGCCGGATCCTCGCCGAGCAGCTTGCGGATCGAAAGGTAGGGTTCGCCGCGAATGGCGCTCAAGGCATGGTTCCCAGGTGGCGGCCGGCATCGACAAGCAAGGTCTCGCCGGTGACGTGCCGCGACGCCTGGCTGCCGAAGAACAAGGCGCTGTCGGCAATGTCCTCGGGCTGCGAGGCTAGGCGCAGCGGGTTAGTCGCGATGATGTGGTCGCGCAGCGAAGCCGTATCGATCCCCACCTTGTCGAACCACGGGCTGTCGATGAAGCCCGGGCAGATCGTGTTGACGCGGATCTTCGGCGCCAACGCGTAGGCCAGCGAGCGCGTCATCGTGTTGAGCGCGCCCTTCGAAGCCGAATAGGCGATCGACGAACCGCCCCCGGTCACCCCGGCGATCGATGAGGTGTTGATCACCGCAGCGCGGTCCGACGCCTCGAGCAACGTCCGCGCCGCGCGCGTCATCTGGTAGGGGCCGACGACGTTGACCCGGTAGATGTCCATAAAGTCGTCGCCGGTCAGCGCATCGAGATCGCCATAGGGCCGTGCCCGGGTGATCCCGGCGTTGTTGAACAGCGCATCGATCCGGCCAAAGGGCGCCGCGGCCGCGGCAACGGCCTTGCAGATGGCATCATCGCCGACATCGCCTTTAGCGATCACTGCTTCCGCGCCGGCCTCTCGCACCAGCCCGGCGGTGATCTCGGCCTCGGCGCTGCTGCTGGCGAAGTTGATCACAACGGCCCGCGCACCGCGCTTCGCCGCACCTGCCGCGATCGCGCGGCCGAGCCCGGTCGAGGCCCCCGTCACCACCACCACCGCGCCGTCGTAGGATCGATTCATGCCTAAACTGCTCCTGATGGAGCGAGAGACTAACGTCGGGCGGCGCGAATAGGCAATGGCTGACAGCCCGGGCGTCGCGGAAGTCAGCAAAGGAGCGATTATGCGCCCTTGTCGCGCCTCTCCGCCATGCGCGCTTCATGCGCCCTTCTTTCCCTGGGCTTGGTGGCGCTTATAGGTGCGCTGCTCAGAATGATAGCGCCAATAGGCCACTCCGCCGATCGCGAAGACAACGAGCAGGCCGATAAGGAGGTAGGCGGTTGCGAGGCGGTCCATGCGTAGCTCCGGTTCGGAAGCTGATACGCTGGGGCGCATCAACGTCGGGCGATACCTCTCATATCCTGACAGGGTCAGTCGTTCCAACTCTACGAGCGCGGAACGGCTACCCTGCCGCCATTTGCCCCAGCGTCACGTAGTCGATCTTGCCGGTCCCCAGCACCGGCAGCGCGTCCAGCGCGCGTATGTCGCGCGGTACCATCAGTTCGGTGACGCCGTTGCCGCGCGCCCATTCCTGAAGGGCCTTCTGGTCGGGGTTCTTTGCCGTGGTGAACAGGATGAGCTGCTCGCCCTTCTTGGGATCGGGCCGGGTGACGACGGCATGCTCGGCGCCGGGCCATACCGCTGCGGCATAGCTCTCGACCGCGGGCAACGAGACCATCTCGCCGCCGATCTTGGCGAAGCGCTTGGCGCGGCCGCGGATCGTGCAGAAGCCGGCTTCGTCGAAGGTGACGATATCGCCGGTGTCGTGCCAGCCGCCTTCGGGCGGTTGCAGGTGCCCGGGATCGCTCGCCAGCAGGTAGCCGGCCATGACGTTGGGGCCGCGGATAAACAGGCGGCCGCCTTCGGCGATGCCGGGAACGTCGTCGAGCCGCGCCTCGATCGCGGGGAGCAGGCGGCCAACGGTGCCGGCCTGGTAATGCATCGGCGTGTTGACCGCGATCACCGGTCCGGCCTCGGTCGCACCGTAGCCTTCCATGATGCGCAGGCCGAATTTCTCCGCGTAGATCGCGCGCGTTTCGGGACGCACGCGCTCGGCGCCGGCGAAGATGTAGCGCAGCGAGTAGAAATCGTAGCCGTGTGCCATGCGGGCATAGCCCGAGAGGAAGGTGTCGGTACCGAACAGGATCGTCGCGTTGGCGTCATAGGCCAGCGCGGGGACGATCCGGTAGTGCAGCGGGCTCGGGTAGAGCACAGTGCGGATGCCGTTGAGCAGCGGGAGCAGAGTGCCACCGGTCAGGCCGAACGAGTGAAACACCGGCAATGCGTTCAGCACCACGTCGCTGGCGTTGAAGTCGATCCGCGCGGCGAGCTGGGCGAGGTTCGACAGCAGGTTGCGGTGGGTCAGGACGACGCCCTTGGGCGTGCCTTCGGAACCCGAGGTGAAGAGGATGACCGCGGGCGCATCGGGCGCGATGCCGAGCTTGCGGTGGCGCGCCGCAACACCGCGGCTGGTCAGCGTCGCCCAGAGCTTGGCGCCGCCGCTGATGCTCGCGGAGATGTCCTCCAGGTAGAGCACGCGCTTGCCATCGTTCTCGAGCGCGGCGACCACGTCGTGCAGCTTCGACTGGTCGACGAAAGCGCGGGCGGTGACGATCGTGCGGATCTCCGCGGTCGTGCAGGCCGAGCGCAGGTTGGCCAGGCCGACGGTGAAGTTGAGCATCGCCGCGACGCGGCCAAATGCCTGCAGGCCGAAGAAGGCGACCACCACCCCGTTCACGTTGGGCAACAGCAGGCCGACGTTCTCACCCGGGCGCGTGACCGCGGCGAGCTGTCTGCCCAGCAGCTCTGAAGCCATGAGCAGGCGGTCATAACCGATCGGCTCGCGCTTGACGTCCTCGACCAGCGGCTTCTTGCCGCCGTGGATATGGCGCGCCTCGCAGAGCGCCTCGAACAGCGTGCGATTGATGTCCGTGGTATCGAAGATCATCCGGCTCATCTCGTCATAGAGACGGCGGCCGGCGATGGCGCGGCGTTCGCGCGCGCTCATTTCGCCTTCTATGGCGAAGCGGCGCGGCGGCAGGACGGTCAGCGTGATCTTGGGGAACCAGCGCTGGCGGACCTTGCCCTTCATGTAGGAGGCAGGCGTGTACTGCGGCCCGTCGAGGCGTAGTGGGATGATCGGCGCATCGGCCTTGTCGGCGACCATGCCCGGCCCGTCGAACACCTTCATGAGCGCGCCGGTGACGGTGATGCGGCCTTCCGGGAAGATCACCAGGGTGCGCCCTTCCTTCACCGCGCGGACCATGGCCTTGGCCGCCATCGGGTTGGTCGGGTCGACCGGGAAGGCATCGAACAGGCCGAGGAACGGCTTCACCCACCAGGCCTTGGCGATGTGCGTGTTGATCGCGAAAGTCGGCTTGCCCGGAAGGAAGGCGCCGAGCAGCACGCCGTCGAGCAGGCTCAGGTGGTTGACCACGACGACGGCCCGCTCGCCGGGCTTGGGCATATGCTCGATGCCGCTGACCTCGACACGGTAGAGTGCGCGTAGGATGAGGCGGATCAAGCTCTTGAACAGAGTCTCGGGCAGCAGCCAGATCGAGATCAGCGCGACGACCAGCGTCGCCAGGCCAAGCGCGAGAATCAGCCCCGGTACGTCGACGCCCAGCGCCAGCAACCCGCTGATCGCCAGGACGCAGAGCACGGCGACGCCGGCGTTGATGATGTTGTTGGCAGCGATGATCCGCGAACGTTCCTCGGCCGGACTCTTGACCTGAAGGATCGCATAGAGCGGCACGATGAACATGCCGCCCGAGAAGGCGACGACGCCGAGGTCGATGAGGATGCAGATCGAACCTGGCGTGGCGAGGAACTGGTCGACCGAGGCATTGGCGGTCTGCACCACGAAACCACCGGTCGAGAGCGAGAGGTCGATCAGGCCGAGCGCCAGCCCCAGCGCCGAGATCGGCACGTAGCGCGCCGACACTTCTCCGCCGAGCAGCTTGTTCACCGCCAGCGAGCCCACGGCGATCGTCAGCGAGAAGACGACGAGGAACAGCGTCGCGACTTCCTGCTTGGCCGCGAGCGTGCCGCTGACCAGCGGGGCGAATTCGGACACCAGCACCGCGCCGGCGGCGAAGAACCAGCTGATCCCGAGGATGCAGAGCCAAACGCCGCGGCCGTGGCGCGCGGCGCCCATGATCTCAATGGTGCCGCGCCAGATGTTCCAGTCGACGGGGTGGTCGCCCCGCATCGGCGGCGCGGGCGGGATCGCCAGGGCGGCGAGATAGCCGAGCGCGGCGATGCCCATCGCGGTCAGCCCCGCCTCCCAGGCCGGAATGAACTGCGCGAGCAACTGGCCGCCGAGGATCGCAAGGAAGGTCCCCGCCTCGATCAGGCCGGTGCCGCCGGTGATCTCGTTCGGGCCGAGGTGCTGGGGCAGAATCGAATATTTGACCGGGCCGAACAGCGTCGAGTGCAGCCCCATGAAGAACAGCGCGGTCAGCAGCGCGGGGATCGACTGGAACCAGAAACCGGCGAGGCCGATCGTCATGATCACGACTTCGGCAAGCTTGATCCAGCGGATCAGCCGTGCCTTGTCGATGCGGTCCGCCAGCTGTCCGGCGAGCGCGGAGAACAGGAAATAGGGCAGCATGAACAGGCCGGTCGCGATCACCGCGAGCATTTCGGCCTTGGCCGGCTCGGTCTTGTAGATCACGAAGTTCGCCAAGAACAGCATGGCGAATTTCAGCAGGTTGTCGTTGAACGCGCCCAGGAACTGGACGACGAACATCGGCGCAAAGCGGCGCTTGGCCAGCAGCGACAGGTCAGGTGCGGACACGGCTATTCCCCTATTCGCGCCGACGACTAGCACTCAAATGCTTAATCGTCGGCGATGAAATGGTTACGACGCGAAGAAGTAGTTGGTGAGGTGAAAGAATACGGGTGCGGCGAAAGAGACCGAGTCCATGCGGTCGAGCACGCCGCCGTGGCCTTCGATCATCGTCCCCCAGTCCTTGGCGCCCAGCGAGCGCTTGACCGCCGAGAGCACGAGCCCGCCGACGAAGCCCGCCAGGACGATGGCCAGCGCCATCAGCGCGGCCTGCCAGGGCGCGAAAGGCGTGATCCACCAGAGCGCAGCGCCGACCGCGGTGGCCGAAAGGCCGCCGCCGATCAGACCTTCCCACGTCTTGGCCGGGCTCACGCGCGGGGCGACCTTGTGGCGGCCGAAGAGCTTGCCGAACACGTACTGGAGCACGTCGGAAAGCTGGACGATCGTGATCAGGAAGAACAGCAGCAGGAAGTTCTGCCCCTCGAACCCAGGGATATGCAGGATCAACAGCGCGGGCGCATGGCTGATGCAGAACACCGTCAGCATCAGCGCCCACTGGATGCGCGCGGTGCGGGCGAGGAAATCCTCGGTCTCGCCCTTGAGCACGGCCAGCGCGGGCAGAGCCAAGAAGGCCCAGACCGGGATCAGGATCGCGAACAGGCTCTGCCACTGATCCCAGATCAGCCAGTACTGCAGCGGGATGAACAGGTAGAAGGCGACCGCAACGGCGCGGTGATCCTCGGGCCGCGTCGGCGTGATCGAGAGGAACTCGCGCAAGGCGTAGAACGAGGTCAGCGCGAACAGCGCGATGGTCAGTTCCCGGCCGACGAGGAAAGCGACGGCAAAGACCGCGACCATCGCCCACCACGCCTTGATGCGGGCATTGAGGTTGGCGACGGTTTCGTTCGGGCCGCGGCGCGAGAGCAGGAAGCCCACCGCCGAAGCGATCAGCAACAGCACGAATACACCGCCGATCAGCAGGATCATCTTGTCGTTCACCGGACATCTCCCAGCGCGCAGACCGCCTGGCGGGCGCGTTCGAGGAACAGGGGCTTGGGTTCGTCCGCCCAGCGCTCCAGCGGCTTGCCGAAGCTGACCACGCAACTGATCGGCGCGGGCAGGATCGCGCCCTTCGGATAGGCGCGGGCGAGATTGGTCAGATAGACGGGGACCAGCTCGACGCCCGGATAGTCGCGGGCGAGGTGATGGAGCCCACCCTTGAACGGGCCCGGCACGGCTTCGCTGTGGCGCGTGCCTTCGGGGAACAAGATCAGCGAGTGCCCTCGATCGAGTGCTTCCGTGAGCGGGCCAAGCGGATCGTGGCGGGCGGAGCGGTCGACCAGCACAGCGTTCAGGACCTTAGTGGCGACGAAGCGATGCAGCGGGGTCCTGCCCCAATAGTCGAGCGCGGCGACGGGATGCGTCGTGGTGCGCAGTTCCTTCGGCAGCGCCGCCCAGAGAATCACCGTGTCGAGATGGCTCGAATGGTTGGCGAAGTAGATGCGCTGGCGCGGCGCTGGCGCGCTGCCCTCCCAGCGGGCGTGGCCGCCGACGAGGAAGCGGGTCGCACCGATGATGATCTGGGCGATCATCGTGCCGCCTCCCGCAGCGTACGCGCCTGGCGCATCAGGCGGCGGACGCTGGTAACGGCCGCACCGAAGCAGATCGCCGCGAGGACAACAGGCATGCCGGCAACGAAAGGACTCAGCACCGCGCCGAGCGTTAGCAGCGCCATACGGTGCTGCTTGGCCATCGGGCCGCAGAAATCCTGCGTGAGGCCGATCGAACCGCCAAGCGCGCGGACATAGGCGGTGCCCATCGCGAGCAGCGCCGCGGCCCAGCCGAGCGTCGGCATGCCGGCGCCATAGCCTGCCGCGACGAGCAGCAGCGCATCCTCGATCCGATCCGGGAACTCGTTGTAGAGCGCCCCCGTCGGCGACTTGCGTCCGCCTTCGACCGCGAGCAGGCCGTCCATCAGATTGGCCAGCAGGCGCAGCTGGATGAACAGCGCGCCGCCCAGCCAAAGCAGCGGTAGTTCGGGTGCAAAGGCGAAACAGGCGGCGCCCACGGCGGCAAAGCCGATGCCCGCCACCGACACCGCATTGGGCGTCAGCGGCGTCTTCTGCAGCAACCGGGCGAGCGCGCCGGCCCAGCCGGTCTGGCGCGATTTTAGCGGTCTTCGGTTCGCAAGCTCACTCATGGCTCGTCCTCCAGGCGCGGCTTTCGACTCGCCGCGAGGCTGAAATCGCATAGAATTATACACCGTTCAATTAAAATATTAGACGGTGTTCAATTGTATGGCTAAACTCACATTCCGAAGGCGAGCACAACGGAGGTTTCATGGGCCGGCGATCCGATCATTCGCGCGACGAACTGCGCGAGATGATCGTGCACGAAGGGCATCGGCAGATGAGCGAGGTCGGCTTCGCGAAGTTCTCGGCGCGAGAGGTGGCCAAGGCGATCGGATACTCGATAGGCACGCTCTACAACGTGTTCGGGTCCTACGATCAGCTGATCCTGGCGATCAACGGCCGCACGCTCGACCTCTGGCTGGTCGATCTCGAAGTGCGGCTCGTCGGGCAGAGCGAGGCGCGGTTACACGCCGCAGTGGGCGCCTATTTCGATTTCGCCCTGCGCCACCGCAACGCCTGGACCGCGCTCTACGACTTCCGCCTGCCGGCAAGCGAGGTCATGCCGCCCGAATACCAGCGCAAGGTCACTGCGATCACCGACGTCGTCGTCCGAGAGATCGCCGCCGCGCTGCCGGACCGGCAGAAGGACAAGGCCCCCGCCCTCGCCCGCTCGCTGCTCGCGACGGTGCATGGCCACTGCTATTTCGAACTCAACGGCACTTTCGCGCTGCTGGGCGAGGAGCATCCGCTGGCCGCCGCGCTCGCGCGCGTCGATGATGCGCTGGCGCAATATCGGTAGCGGTATTGGATCCCGCGACGGACAAGTCTAGTGCACCGCAGCATATGGCCCAGAATCCTGAAACGCTTCAGCAGACCCGCACCGACTGGACCCGCGACGAGATCGCCGCGCTGTTCGACCTGCCTTTCACCGAGCTGGTCTTCCGCGCCGCCGAGGTCCACCGCGCGCACCACGATGCCGGCGCGGTCCAGCTCTCGACCCTGCTCTCGGTCAAGACCGGCGGCTGTCCCGAGGACTGCGGCTACTGCTCGCAGTCGGTGAAGGCGGAAAGCGGCGTCAAGGCGACCAAGCTGATGGACGTGCGGGCAGTGCTGCAGTCCGCGGCGCGCGCCAAGGACGCGGGCTCGACCCGCTTCTGCATGGGCGCCGCCTGGCGCAATCCCAAGGACCGCGACATGCCCGCCATCATCGAGATGGTCCACGGGGTGCGCGCCATGGGCATGGAAACCTGCATGACGCTGGGCATGCTGACCGAAAAGCAGGCCGACATGCTGGCCGCGGCGGGTCTCGACTACTACAACCACAACATCGATACATCGCCCGAGAAGTACGGCGAGATATCGACGACCCGCACCTTCGAAGACCGGCTCGATACGCTGAGCAACGTCCGCAAGGCAGGCATGAACGTCTGCAGCGGCGGCATCGTCGGCATGGGCGAAGCGCGCGGTGATCGCGTGGGCTTTATCCACGCGCTCGCGACCTTGCCCGAGCATCCGCAGTCGGTTCCGATCAACGCGCTGATGCCGGTTAAAGGTACGGTGCTTGGCAACATGCTCGAGGGCACGCCGCTCGCCAAGATCGACGACATCGAGTTCGTCCGCACGGTCGCGGTGGCGCGGATCACCATGCCCGAGTCGATGGTTCGACTCTCGGCCGGCCGCGTATCGATGTCCGAAGCGACCCAGGCGCTGTGCTTCATGGCCGGCGCCAATTCAATCTTCTCCGGCGAGACGCTGCTCACCACCGAAAACCCCGGCGAAGACACCGACGCCGCGCTTTTCGCCAAGCTGGGCCTGCGGCCCATGGCGATCGAAGAACTGCGCGGCTGCTCGCGCGAAGCGGCGGAATGACCGGTGACGAGCCGGTCTTCTCCGCGCAGGCGGAGGACCTGGCACGGCTGGCGGCGCAGTCGCGCCAGCGCCGGCTGATCCCCGAGACCGGGATCGACTTCGCATCGAACGATTATCTCGGGCTCGGCCGTTCGGGCCTGCTCGTCGATGCCGCGCGGGCAGCGCTCGATCGCGGCGTGCCCGTCGGCTCGGGCGGCTCGCGGCTGCTGCGCGGCAACTGCGACGAGCATGAAGCGCTCGAGGCCGAGGCCGCGACCTTCTTCGGCAGCGAGAGCGCGCTTTGGTTCGCCACCGGCTATGCCGCCAATTCGGCGCTGTTCTCGACATTGCCGCAGCGCGGCGACCTCATCGTCCACGACGAACTGGTCCACGCCAGCGCGCACGAGGGCATGAAGCTCGGCCGGGCCGAAACCGTCTCGGTGCGCCACAACGACCCCGACGCCTTCGAACTCGCGATCCGCCGCTACCGCGCAGACGGCGGCACCGGACGAGTCTGGCTGGCGGTGGAAAGCCTCTATTCGATGGACGGCGACCGCGCGCCGCTGGACGCCCTCACCGCGATCGCCGATCGCCACGATGCTGTCCTGCTGATCGACGAAGCGCACGCGACAGGCGTGTTCGGAGAGGGCGGTCGCGGACTGGCCGACACCATATCCGGCCGCGAGAACGTCATCACCTTGCGCACCTGCGGCAAGGCGTTGGGCTGCGAAGGCGCGCTGGTCTGCGCGCCCGCAGTGGTCAAGGACTTCCTTGTCAACCGGGGCCGCGGCTTCATCTTCTCGACCGCGCCCTCGCCGCTGATGGCCGCCGTGGTGCGCGCCTCGCTCGAGATCGTTCGCACCCGCCCCGAACTGCGCGAGGCGCTGTGGGCGCGCGTGCGCCACGCCGAGACCCTGCTCGGCCTTCTCGGCGCGCAGATCGCCGGCTCGCAGATCATTCCGCTGATTATCGGACCCGACGACCGCACGATGCAGCTCGCCGGCGCGCTGCAGGCGGCCGGCTTCGACGTGCGCGGCATTCGCCCGCCGACCGTGCCCAACGGCACTGCGCGGCTGCGAATTTCGGTCACGCTCAATGCCTCGCTCGGCCAGATCGGCGATCTCGCCGCAGCCCTCGCCGAAGCCACCGCCAAGGCATGAGCCGCTACGTCGTCACCGGCACCGATACCGGCATCGGCAAGACCGTGGTCGCCGCAGGCCTCGCCGGGCACCTGCACGCCCGCTACTGGAAGCCGGTGCAGGCAGGGCTCGACGACGAGACCGACAGCGATACCGTGCGGCGGCTGACCGAGGGCCGCGCGGAAGTCCTGCCCGAAGGCTATCGGCTGGTCACGCCCTGTTCGCCGCACGAAGCCGCGCGGATCGACCAGGTGCGGATCAATCCCGCGACGCTCGCGCTGCCCGCCGGCGACGGCCCGCTGATCGTCGAGGGCGCGGGCGGCGTGCTGGTGCCGGTCAATGACGAGGCGCTCTACGCCGACCTCTTCGTACTGTGGCGCCTGCCCGTGGTCCTCGTCGCACGTACCACGCTCGGCACGATCAACCACAGCCTGCTCTCGCTCGAAGCCCTGCGCGCGCGCGGCCTCCAGGTCGCAGGAGTGATCTTCTCGGGTGAGGAGAACGCGCCCAGCGAGCAGGCGATCATCGAGTTCGGCCAATGCCGCCATCTCGGCCGCCTGCCCCGGCTCGATCCGCTGACCCCGGCCGCGCTGGCCGAGGCCGTCGCCCATAACATCCGCATGGACCTGCTGGCATGAGCCCGATCTGGCACCCCTTTACCCAGCACGGCTTGCAGGAGCCGATCCCGCTGGTCGAGCGGGCCGAGGGTGCGGCGCTCTACCTCGCCGACGGGCGCCGCATCGTCGACGCCATCTCGTCCTGGTGGGTGACGACGCACGGCCACGCGAACCCGCACATCGCCGCGGCCATCGCGGTCCAGGCCGCGCAACTCGACCAGCTCATCTTTGCGGGCTGGACGCACGAGCCGGCCGAGACACTGGCGCGCAATCTCATCGCCCTGATGCCGCATCCGCTGGCGCATGTGTTCTTCTCGGACTCAGGCTCGACGAGCGTCGAGGTGGCACTGAAGATGGCGCTCGGCTTCTGGCACAACCGCGGCGAGCCGCGGCACCGTATCCTGGTGATGGAGCACTCCTACCACGGCGACACGATCGGTGCGATGTCGGTCGGCGCGCGCGGCGTGTTCAACCGCGCCTACGAAAAGCTGCTGTTCGACGTCGGCACTATCCCGTTCCCGAAGGCCGGCAGCGAACAGGCCACGCTCGACGCGCTCGATGCCGCCTGCCGGGCCGAGCCGGTCGCCGCCTTCATCGTCGAGCCGCTCGTGCTTGGCGCGGGCGGCATGCTGATGTATTCGCCCGACACGCTGCGCGCGATGCACGCAATCTGCGAGCAGCACGGCGTGCTGTTCGTCGCCGACGAGGTCATGACCGGCTGGGGCCGCACCGGCACCCTGCTCGCCTGCGAGCAAGCCGGCATAACGCCCGACATCATCTGCCTGGCCAAGGGCATCACCGGCGGATCACTACCGCTCGCCGTCACGCTAGCGACGCCGGCGATCTTCGAGGCGCACTGGTCGACCGATCCGGCCAAGCAGTTCTTCCATTCGTCGAGCTATACCGCCAACCCGATCGCCTGCGCCGCCGCCAATGCCAACCTGCAGATCTGGCGCGACGAGCCCGTGCGCAAACGCATAACCCGGCTCGCCGAGCGGCAGGCTGCGATGCTGGGCGAGTTGGCCAAGCTGCCACGCGTCGCCAATGTCCGCCAATGCGGCACGATCATCGCGCTCGACGTGGTCGACACCGAAGGCGCCGGTTACCTTTCCGAGATCGGCCCGCGACTGCGCGAGAGCTTCCGCAGCGCACCCGTGTTGCTGCGCCCGCTGGGCAATACGGTCTATGTCATGCCGCCCTATTGCATCGACGAGACCGACCTCGGCAGCGTCCGCGATGCCATCGTCGAAGCGGTCACTTCGCTCGGGAGCTAAGGGCAAACACGTAGCGGTGTGGTTACCCGACATGATTAACCATCGGTTTAGAAGATCGTGCGAAATCTGCCCCAGCCGGCGCAGAAGGGGACGATCGACAGGCCATGAGCAGCCTTGAAACCGCGATGATCAAGGCCCGGGGCGCCGAGAAGCGCGGCGACTTTGCCGAGGCCGAGCGGCTCTACGGCGCGGTCCTGCAGAAGTTTCCCGGCAATGCGCGCGCGCGTAAGGGCATGGACGAACTGTTCAAGGCCCGTGCCCTTGCGCTGGCGAATACCGATACGCCGCCGCAGGAGGCTCTCGACGCGCTTTCCGAAAGCTACCGGCAGCGCCAGATGCTGCAGGTCGTCAGCCAGGCCGAGGCGCTGCTCGTCTCGTACCCGCGCGCGATGATCGTCCACAACCTGCTGGGCGCCGCGCTGCTGTCGATTGGCGACTATGCGCGTGCCGAAGAAGCCTTGCGCACGGCCCATGCGCGCGGCGTGCGCCATGCGGCGATCTGCAACAACCTGGGCATGGCCTTGGCCAATCTCGACCGGCCTACCGAAGCCGCCACCTTCTACCGCGAGGCGATCGCGCTCGACCCGAACCATGCCATCGCCCGCAACAACCTCGGCAACGCGCTGAAGAAGTGCGGCGCGCTGGCAGAAGCGGTCAATGCCTTCGAACAGGCCATCGCGCTCCAGCCCGACTATGCCGATGCCTGGAACAATCTCGCCCTGGCGCTGGAAGCGCTCGGACGCCTGGAGAACGCGCAGGACGCCTTTCGCCGGGTCCTGACGCTCAAGCCGGACCACGCCCCTGCTTGCAACAACCTCGGCAACCTGCGCGCCAGCCTCGGCGACCTGAGCGGTGCGCTTGCTCTCTACGAAGAAGCGCTGCGGATCGATCCAAACCACGCGGATGCGCATTTCAACCTCGGCAACCTCTATAAGAAGCAAGGCAGACTTGCCGAGGCGAACGCGGCTTACGAATGCGCCAAGGCCGCGCGCCCGAACTATGCCGACGCCTGGGCCGAGCAGGGCAAGGCACTGGTTCTTGAAGCCAAGCTCGACCTGGCGATCGCAGCATTCGACCAGGCGCTGGCGATCAATCCCGGCCATGTCGTCGCACGGACCCATCGGCTGTTCTACCAGGCGCATCTCTGCGACTGGTCGGCCTTAGCGGACTGGCAGGCACTAGACGAAGCGGCCGATACGGCAATCTCGCCGTTCGCGGCGTTGACCTTCGGAGACGATCCCGCTGCGCAACTCCGCCGCTCGCGCGCCTGGGCAGCACAGACCTTCGGCCGGAACACGACCCCCTGCCCGCACCTGCGCCCGCCAAGGACGGCCGTATCCGGATCGGCTACTTCTCCGCCGACTTCCACGATCACGCGACGCTCTACCTGATGGCGGGCCTGCTGCGCGAGCATGACCGCAGCCGGTTCGAAATCCACGCCTTCAGCTACGGCCCCGCGCTCGACGATGCGATGCGCCGGAAAATGATCGCTCACACCGACAGCTTCTCCGACGTGCGCGAACTGGCGGATAGGGACATCGAGGTGCTTGCGCGCGGCATGAACCTCGACATCGCCGTCGATCTCAAGGGCTATACGCAGAACGGCCGCACGCAGATCTTCGCCCGCCGCCTCGCGCCGGTGCAGGTTTCCTACCTCGGCTATCCGGGTTCCTGCGGCGCCGACTTCATCGACTACCTCGTCGCCGATCGGGTGGTTATCCCGGTCGAGCAGGAGAGCCATTACTCCGAGAAGCTGATCCTGCTGCCCGGCAGCTACCAGCCGAACGACGACCGACGCGCGATCGCCGAGACCACATGCGCGCGCGCCGACCACGGCCTGCCCGAAGGCGCCTTCGTGTTCTGCAGCTTCAACCAGAGCTACAAGATCAGCCCCCGCGAATTTGCCATCTGGATGCGGCTGCTGGGCCGCGTCGAGGGCAGCGTGCTCTGGCTGCTGAAATCGAACGTCTGGGCCGAGGCGGCGCTCCGCAAGGCCGCGGCCGAGCACGGCATCGCACCCCAGCGCCTCGTCTTCGCCGGTACGCTGCCGCACGCCGAGCACCTCGCGCGCCATCGCCACGCAGACCTGTTCCTCGATACTTTCAACGTCAACGCGCATACCACCGCAAGCGATGCGCTCTGGGCCGGCCTGCCTGTGATCACGCTCGCCGGCCGCCAGTTCGCGGCGCGGGTGGCAGCAAGTCTGCTCCACGCCATCGGCCTGTCCGACCTGGTCACCGAAACGCCCAAAGCCTACGAAGCGCTGGCGCTCGATCTCGCCACGCAGAGCCAGAAGCTGGCGGACGTCAAAGCACGGCTCGGCGCCAATCGTCTTGCCACGCCGCTGTTCGACACCGTCGGCTATACGCGCAAGCTAGAACAGGGCTTCACCGAAGCATATCGTCGCCACACCGAAGGGCTACCGCCCGGCGAGATCGTTATTCGCTGACCTAGCCGATCGCCTTGCTCTCCTTGAGCGCGGCAATCTCCTCCCACGACAGGCCCATGCCGAGCAGTGCCGCCTCGGTATGCTCGCCATGCTCGGGGGCGCGGGTCGGCTGGTTGGGCCGTTCGTTGAACTGCACCGGACTGGTGACCATGGTGATGTCCTTGCCGTTGATCATCTCGACATCGGCGAGATAGCCGTTGGCCGCCACTTGCGGGTCGTCGTGGACTTCGAGCGGAGTCTGGAACGGCGACCAGACGCCCTTGGCCTTGGCCAGCACCTGCACCCATTCGGCGAAGTCACGCTGGAGGAACATTTCGTCGAGCATCTCGACACAGGCGCGATTGTTCGCCTTGCGCGCATCCATGTCCTTGTAGCGCGGATCGTCGATCCACTCAGAGTGGCCGACCACCTGGCAGAAATCGGCCCAGTAGCGGTCGGCATCGAGCATCACGAGGATGATGAAGCGCCCGTCGCGCGTGCGGTAGTTGCCCGAAAGCGGATTCCACGTGGCCTTGCGGTCATAGGCCGCGGCCGGTGCGGCCTGGCCGGCGTTGAGCTTGGCATACATGATGTCGGGCGCGAGTTGCCACATGCCGACACCCATCAGCGAGACGTCGACGATCGGCGCCTCGCCCGTCTGCCCGCGTTGAAACAGCGCCGCGGAGATCGCGCCGGCAATAGTGATCCCGCCGACGACGTCGCCGAAAGCCGGGCGCTGCATGATCGGATATTCCGATCCCTTCGGCGTGAACACCTCGCCGAAGCCGACACGCGACCAATAGGCCGCCGCGTCGTAGCCACCGCGCTGCTTGTCCGGCCCGCGCTGGCCGTAGCCCGAGCCGCGGACGTAGATGATGTTCGGATTGTGCGCGCGGATGTGCTCGGGATCGATTTGCAGCCGGCGGCGCGCATCGGGCCGATAATTGGTCAGGAACACATCGCATTCCTTGGCCATCCGGTAGAGCGCCTCGCGGCCCTGCGGGTTCTTGAGGTCGATCGCCACCGACTGCTTGCCACGGTTGGTCATCTGGAAGCTGGCATCGACGCCGTCGTAAGTGCCGCGCAGGCCCGCGGTCACCAGGCCGCGATAGGGATCGCCCGTCACCGGATGCTCGATCTTGATGACCTCGGCTCCCCATTCGGTCAGGACGCCGCCGGCGATCGGCACGAAGACATGGCTGGCCAGTTCGAGGATGCGCACGCCGGCAAGAGGTTTGTTCACGTCGTTCTCCCGTTTTCGACATTTTGAACCTCGCGCAAGCGAGGCAAGTCAAGGTCTGTTATCGCGAGACGGGAAACAAGCAAGCGCTCGGTACGTCCGCGAGCAGATTTCCTTTGGCCGCCTAGCAAGAAAGGGTGGTCTCGATCGGGCAATGCAAAGGGTGTTGCAACGGGCATTTTGCGCTGGCGCCCTATGACTTCAGCTACACCAGGCAAAAATAGTCTGGCGCAGATAATATTCTAACCAATAGACTAATCGGCTTCAGCGATAAATAATCGGCCTTTCTTAACAACCCCTCGCTCTGTCTTATCACTCAAAACGGATGGATCTCCACGCTGTCCCTAGTGCCCGATCAACATATCATTAAGTCAATTGGACAACCATGCCCACTCGACGGAGATCGGCATGTCTGCACTCAAAGCACATTGGGAAATCACGCGATCCCTTCAGGACGGCCGTTCCGCGCGCCGCCGAAAATTGAGCTTGGAATCGCAAGGGACGACATCTTCGGGAATCGCTGCAGATGTTCTGATCCATAACCTGTCCACGAAGGGATTGTTGATCGAAACTTCCGCGAAACTATCGATCGGGGAAGTACTTGGGGTGGAAGTGCCTCATGCGGGCGCTACATTGGCAGTCGTCATGTGGAATAGCGGCGACTTGTTCGGGTGCGAGTTCGTCGCGCCCGTTCCAAACGCCGCGATCAGCGCTTCGCTGCTACAAAATCCGATCGAGCGGCTGAGCGCGGTCCCTGCAACCGAAGTACCCCTGCTTCGACAAGACAGCGGCAGCCCAGACATCGGCGCCGAGGTGGACGCCGCGACCGATGGGGCGGCGATCAAGAGCGCCCGGTTGCCGCTCCGCACCCGGGCACTGATCATCGTGGGCTCGTCGCTGCTGGCGTGGACGCTGATAATCTGGGTGATCGCGCGCAGCCTCTGACAAGGCCGGCTCAGGCCGGCTTAAGCGTGAAGTCCACCATGATCTCGCCAGAAATCGCTTCGAGCGCGGCCTGTACATCGTCAGGCGAGGTACCTTCCGGCACGGTCAGCCGCGCGGTAGCCCGGAACAGACGCTCAGCGGACATCGAGCCGATCTCGGTGCGCGTGGCAAAGTCCTCGATGTTGACGCCGAGGCCGGCCAGCACCCCGGTCACCTCGTGGACGATGCCCGGCCGGTCCTGCCCGACGAGTTCGAACCACAGCGGCTTGCCCGCGACCGGCGGCGTCTCGCCTGCAGGTGCAATCGAAACGATCAGGCCGCCGGCATTGAGGGCCTGCACGGCGCGTTCCAGTTCGCCCAGCCGCTCGGCATCGAGCTCCACCAGAACCGCACCGGCATATTTGCCGCCGAGATGGGCGAGATTGCTTTCGAGCCAGTTGCCGCCCGCGGCGAAGACCGCCTCGGCAAGGCCCTGGGTCAGGCCGGGACGGTCGCCGCCCACGGCCGAAAGGATGACGCTGGTTTTCATGATCAGCGCTCTAGGCTTTCCTGGCGCCCGAGGAAAGCGGCCCGGCCGTAGCCGGGCCGATTCCAATCAGGCGTCGGCCGGTTCGGCGTGGCGACCGAACATGGCGACGACGTCGCCCGAGGTCACGGGGCGGACTTCGCCGACCTGGGCCGGACGCTCGCCGCTCTGCGACTTGATCGACACGTCGACGCCCTTGGCCTTGGCCTTCGCACGCAGCGCGCCAACCGAAAGCGTCTCGCGCGTGTTCTCCTTGAACGGATTGAACTTGAACTCGCGCATGGCATTGAGGTGGGTGATCTTGTCGATCTGGTTGTCGGTCAGGTGGCCGACCGACTTCCACAGCACTTCGGGGGCATGCGGCCAGGGCGTGTCCGAGTGCGGATAGTCGACCTCGTACATCACGCGGTCCTCGCCGATGAGATCGAGGTTGCGCAGGCCATAGGCGTCGTCAATGAAGCAGCTGGTGAAGTGCTTCTTGAACACGTCACTGGGCTTCTGGCCTTCGAAATAGATACCCGAATGGGTCCAGGCGCGATGCTGTTCGTTCGAGTAGTCGGCGCGTTCGAGCAGGTAGGGGATCCAGCCGATGCCGCTTTCCGACAGCGCGATCTTCATCGTCGGGTAGCGCTTGAGCGCGGCGAGATTCAGCCAGTCGGCCGCGCCGAAGGCCACGGCCATCGGCATCGTCGCGATGTTCACCTCGATCGGCGATTCCATCGACGGGTGCGGGCTGACATTGCCGCAGCCGATGTGCAGGCAGACCGCGGTGTCGTTGTCGACCAGCGCCTTCCAGAACGGCTCCCAGTGGTCGCTGTGGACGCTGGGCAGGCCGCGCTTGGTCGGGTTGTCGTTGAACACGACGGCATGGCAGCCCTTGTCGGCCAGGCGCTTGACCTCGGCGGCCATCAGGTTCGGATCCCACAGCGGCAGCAGGCCGAGGGGGATGAAGCGGTCGGGATAGGCGCCGCACCACTCGTCGATGTGCCAATCGTTGTAGGCACGCAGGTGGGTAAGCGAGAGGTTCCGGTCGGGTGCGTTGAGATAGACGCCGCCGTCCATCCCCGCGAGGCTCGAGAAGTTCATCGACGAGGCGATGCCGTTGACGTCCATGTCGTCGACGCGCGCGTGGACGTCGTAGCAGCCCTTGCGCAGCTGGCTGAGGTTGGTCGGCTCGAAGCCGTATTCCTCGCGCGGGCGGCCGACCACGGCGTTGAGCGCGACCGAGCCCATCTGTGCGCCCTGGTATTCCCAGTAGTTGGCGCCGTTCTCACGCTCGCGCAGTTTGGGCGCGGTGGCATAGGCTTCACCGGACAGCTGGTTGTCGAAGACTTCGGCGGGTTCGGTGATGTGATCATCGACGCTGATCAGCACCATATCTTCCATTTTCATCGCAGACACTCCCGGGGATTCTTTTACCCGACCGGTCTGCTGCAACTGTTCGGGCGGATCAATGCCTATTCCGCCGCGGTCCGTGCCCGGCGGGATGGCGCGTGCATTCATCGCCCGGGCGAGTTTTCCACACGGTTTAGAGTCGTCAATTCGCTTCCGCTGCAGCGGATTGATCCGGCCAGGGCCTGGACGCGAATGCAGACACGCGCGAACGCCGCCGGAACGCCTCAAGGACCGGCTTCTCGAGGAAGTGCCACGACACCGCAGCGAAGGGCAGGACGGCGACGAAGTTCGCCAAGGCCAGCTGGCCGGCGCTCAATCCGGGCCACCACGCTGTCACCAGGACCATAACGGGATAGGCGTAGATGTAGATACCGTAGCTGTAGTCGGGCAACCGCGAGATCGACGGCGTCCAGCGCAGCGGGCGGAAGCCGAAATAGAGCACGGCATAGGCCGTGAACAGAAGCCGCGTCAGGAAGGCGATGGGGGTGTGGGCCGCCAGGAGCTGGACCGCCAGCAGCGCAAGGACGACACCGCCGTGCAGCCGGATGCGATCCCGCCAGAGGGCAGCGGCGCAACCGGCGAGGAACAGCGGAAACAGCCGCGCGGACTGCTCCAGCCAGTAAGTGGCAGCAGGGACGTGGGTATGGACCATATCCTGCAGGCCGGAGAGATACCACAGCCCCATGAACAGCATGGCCGCAGGCAGGACGAAGTAGGTCATCGTCCTGGCGCCCGTCATTCCGAGCAGGCTGAGCAGGATGAGCCCGAGATAGCAGCGCATTTCCCAGGGCAAGGTCCACAGCGAACCGTTTAGCGTGCATAGCGCGGTCGGATCGCCGCAATGGACGCCGGTCAGATCGTAGTAGGCTTTCATGAAGCTGAGATTGCCCAGCAGGAAGCGGAGCGTCTCGCCGCCGAAATAGCGCGGCAGGCTGGCGGTGGTATAGGCAATGCCGAGCAGCGTGGCACCGAGCACGAAAGCGAGCAAAGCGGGGTACATCCGGGCCAGTCGGGCCAGGAAGAAGCGCCGACGATCGTGATGCCGCACCAGGCTGCGAAACACGAGGAAGCCGCTGAGAAAGAAGAAGCCGTCGACGGCGACCCAGGATACCGGCACGCCCAGCCAAGGCGACAGCCAGTCCACCTCGTCCAGGCCCGTCGCCTGGTAATAGCAGTGCGAAACGATGACGGCCGATGCGAGAACGAGCCTCACCAGCGTGAGATTGTTGTTCTGAGGCTCCAGCGATTTGGGTGTTATCCGAAAGCCCCAGTGGGGCTTCGGGTAGGCATCACTGGCCATTGCTCGCTTCCGCGGGGAGGTGCTTGGCCTTCCATGCCCTGCTTGCGGCCGCCGCGTCGGCGGGCGGCACGATCATGCGACGGTTGTTGCCCAGTTCCGCCTTGGCCTGCAGGTTGGAATTGTCCTTCATCAGGTCCTGCGCCACGTTGTCTTCCAGCTCGAGCGCATTCGCCTTGACGAGCTTGATCCAGTTCTGCTGGCCGTCCAGGGGAACGACGACATTGCCGCGAACCGACCCGCTGGCGGCACCGGCAATCGTGATCCCGTGATACATCGAACCGATCACGATATTGTTCGTGATCTCCAGGTTCGCGTACGGATTCCTGTCCGTTTCGTCGGTCACGAAGATGCCCTGCATCAGGCCGCCCGCGCCCTTCTCGATCAGGTTGTCCTTGACCACGATGTCCGTTTGCGCGGTCTGGTTTCCGAGGGTGAATATCTGGACACCGTCCGGATGGTCTCCCGGTGCGGGATGGGCGCTCGAAATGTAATTGCCGCTGATCACAGACTGCGAAGCATCGCTCGCCTGGATCGCATCGGAGCCAAAATCGTGAATGATGTTGTCCGCGACGACGACCTGGCGCGTCCCGATGAGCCGAATTCCGTTCGACACGAGCGAGACCTTGAGTCGCTTGAGCGACACCTGCTTGCTGTTGTGAATATAGACCCCGCCCGGGACGTTGCCGTCGGGCGGCGATTGGCCGACCACGTCGAGTTCGGAAAGGTCGATACCGGAACCGTCATCGACCTGTACGCGCCAGGCGAGGCCCTCGATGCTCCCCCCGAAACGCAGCCCCGAGAGGGCAATGCGATTGCCGCCGTCGATCACGATCGTCTCGAACGACGCCGGCTGAGCGGGGTTGTCGGACAGAAGCGTGAGCCCCTTCGCGGCGCCCAGGTTGACCCGGCCATAGCTGCCGGGCTTCAAGGCGATCGTGGCGCCGTCGAGATCGCATTTGAGCAGCGCCTCGAGATCGGCCTTCGATGCGGCGACATAGCGGTGCCCGGGCTGCTTGGAGCAGGTGCCCATGAGAGCCGCGCGCGGTCCACCGACTGCCTGGGCGGTCACGATTACTGCGCCCAGAACCAGGCCCGCAAGCAACAGGGATTTTCGCAAGTCGGGCCTCATGGTTGCAGCTTCACAAGATCGTCGTGCGCCGAGCATAGACCTTTGTCCTGCATCGGCCACCCCTATCTCATGCCGCGGCTTGTCCCGCCGTTAGACGTAGGCTCGCGCCGGGCCTATCAGGCTTGCCGGGTGCCCCGTGCGGTCCAGGTCGCGATGGTGCCCTTGACCCGCAACTTGAGTTCCGGGGGAAGCGTCGCCCAACTCAGGACGGCCATAGCCGCCAGCGCGATCAGCACTGCCGCCCACCAGACCGGGCTGTCGTAGGTCGCTTGCGCCGCCAGAACGAGACCGGCGCCGAGCAGCCCCGCATAGGAGAGAAGGAGCTTCAGATCCGGATAGCGCCGCTCGCAGCGTAGGAGAGCAGGCAATAGTCGCCGATGTTCCGCAGGATCAGGGCGATCGCGCAGCCGACAAGCCCGAAGTTCTTCATGCAGAAGTACAGAAGCGCGAGGTAGATCAGGATCTCGATCCCGTAGACCTTGACCACCATGTCCGGGCGGCCCGAGGCCTGCATCCGGCTGTAGGGGACGACCGCGAAGGCGTTGATCCAGAAACCGAACACCAGCAGCCGGCCGACCGTGGCGGCCTGATCGCCCAGCGTCGGCCCGACCCACAGATTGAGGAAGGGGTGGAGCAGCAGGATAGCGACCAATGTCGGTCCGCCTAGGGCGCTTGCCAGCGTCTCGGTCGCCCGGTTCGACAGGCTGTCGCGTTCCTCCGGAGAGGCTGTGGGAAGGCGGGGAAACAGCGCCGTCATCAGCGAGATCGGCACGATCCCGATGCGCTGGGCCAGCTGGAACGGGATGGTATAGATCGCCACGGCGGCCGCGCCGATGACGGCGCCGATCGCGAAGCGATCGAGCATGACCAGCGCCGGGGCGACCAGCGAGGTCAAAGCGACCCAGCCGCCATAGCTCAGCAGCGCGCGCGCTTTCGAGCGGTCGAAGCGCGGGGCAAGTCGATGCGCGACCGTGAAGTAGCATCGCAGCCAGAGCACCATGATCGCGACCACCCGCGCCAGGATCGCCGCGAGCAGAAGCCCCCAGAGGTTGGGCCCGAACCACCAGGCGACGGCTAGCGGAAAGAGCTGGAACAGCGAGGTCGACGTGATCGAGACCATGTTCGTCCAGAGGAACTGCCCCCGACCCATGAGGGCGCCGGACAGAACCCCCGTCAGCGTCGCGATCGGGACGGCGAAGGCAAGCAGCCCGATGCTCGATATCACTTCGTCGCGAAGCGCGCCGTCGACCTTGAACAGATAGGAAAAAAAGTAGTGCGAGCAGAGCCAGAGCACGGCGCCGCCGACCACCCCCATGCCGAGATTGATGATTACGGCCGACCAGAACACGCCGGCCCGCTCTTCTTCGCTCGCATCCTTGAGAGCCGCGATCTGGTAGGTCGTCGCCCGCCCCAGCCCCAGGTCGAACAGGCCGAAATAACCCAGGAGCACCCAGGCGATCGCGAGCACACCATAACGGTCTGCGCCGACCAGCTTGATGTAGAGCGGAACCGTAACCAGCGCGAGCACCAGCGGAATGGCCGAGCCGACCAGGTTGTAAGCGGTATTGCGTCCGATGCTCATTTGCTCAGCTTCTTCAAGGTGCCCGGAACCCGGGGCCGTAGCTATGTGCTGCTATTGCCCATGCCATGATAAGGTTAACGGCTAAGCACGGAACCAAGGCGTCTTGACCGCCGGCCCAAGGGTGACGAGCTTTTCGACGCTCACCGGCTGGATATTTCGGTCGGCGAGGCCCGACAGGATCAGATCGACCATGGCAACGCGGTCGAACGCCGGCGGGCTGTCTCCCGCAGGCATCTCCATGCCGTCATGCAGCAGGATGATGTCGCCGCTCGCCACGTTGCCAAGCGCTTTGTCGCAGGCCGATTGCGGCGTCTGCTCGATCCAGTCCTCGGCGTAAGGCCCCCAGCCGACGATCTCGAAGCCCAGCAGGCGGGCAACGGCCAGAGTGGAAAACGACTGCGCACCGAACGGAGGCCGGAAATGTTCGACCTTCCTGCCGGTGAGGTGCTCAAGCTCGCTTTTCGCGGCGGCCAGGCGGCTGCGGACTTCGCCGAGCGGCAGTGTGGTCAGCCGGTCGTGCCGGTCGCAGTGAAGCGCGACCTCGTGGCCTTCCGCGATCATGCGCGCGATCAGGGCGGGCTGGTCGCGCGCCCGGTCGGTCAGGACGAAGAAGGTGGCCGTGGCGCCGTATTCGGACAGTTTGTCCAGCACCCGCGGTGTGACGAGATCATCGGGGCCGTCGTCGAAAGTCAGGGCGACGGCCCGCGTCGACGATCGAACGCGTTCGATCGTGCCTATGGGCGACAGGATCGGCTCGACGAGGTGTTTCGCTCTGCGACGCGTCGAGGCGCTGAGCCCCGTTCGCGCGCATTGCGAAAGAAAGGTCAGCACGCCTGCTCGCCCCATTCCTGCTGGAGCTCCGACTGCCATTGCCGCCGCACCAGAGTGCCGACTTCGTGGGCCCAGGCCGGCCAGTTCAAGCGTCGCTGGCTATAGTTCATCGCGGCGTGGGCCATGTCGATATACCGCGACCGGTCGCTGAGCAGGGCGTTTATCTCGTTGGCGAACTCTGCCGGACCGGCGGAGGTATCGAGCAGGATGCCGGTTTTACCCGGATCGAAATTGCCCGACACGCCGCCCGTATCGTAGGAGATCGACGGCACGCCGAACGATGCCGCTTCGGCCACGACCACGCCCAGCGCCTCGAACTGCGTCGGCAGGATCAGGATGTGGGCGTTCTGGAAAAGCCCGGTCAGCCGATTCCGGTCGGCCTCGACGTTCTTGTTCAGGAACCCATGGAAGGTGACGCCCTCGATCGTCGGCGGGGGCGTCGAAGGCACGCAGCCGGCAATATCGAGATGGACGCGGCATCCCCGGTCACGCAGCAGTTCAGCGGTCTTCAGGGCGATGTCGCCGCCCTTCCCGACCCAATCGACCCCGACGAACAGGATGCGCCATTCGTCGAGCGACCGCTCCTCGGGCGGCTTGATATCGACCGACGGCAAGTTCGCGCCCCACGGCACCTGGAATGCCCGATCGGGCGCCGCCGCATGATCCTTGATTGCGGAAGCCTGGGCCCAGCGCGAGGGGAAGAACGCAGCGATCGATCCGGAAATGCTGGTCGTTTCCAGCTCGGCCGCGCTGGCCTTGAGATTGGCGCTGAGCGCGTTGTGCCGCGGGTTGTAGTTGACCATGGCCGACTGCGTCGCATCCGACACGAAGACCGTCTTGTTCGTGCCGGTGAGGAGCGCGCAGATCGGCGTCGCGGCGACGACGAAGACCATGTCGGAATCGCTGCGCTTGAGCTGCTCTACCGTCGGCCCCGCGCCGAAGCGGGTCCAGGCCCGCGACCAGAAAAGGTCGATCTTCCCCAGGCTCAGCCTGCGGACGAGGCGACGGAAAAACGGGAATCCGGGCCGCCAGGGCTTTCTGATGACGACGCCGAGATCGAACTCTTTTCCCAACGCCTGCAGCATGTGAAAAGGCGTTCCAGACCAAGTATGGATATCGAGCGGGTCCCCGGCGCAGACGAAATCGATTTTCAACTTTTCGGAAGCTGACATACTCGGTCGGTCCATCCTCGCGCTCGTCCGTTACCGCCTGTCCGATAGCACAAAAGTCGTTAGCGGGATGGCATGCCAGGCGCTAGGTCAAAATAGGCAGCCCGCCAGCCGCATCATTTTAGGACAAATCAAGACGGCACAAAGGCTAAGGCCGCCCCACGACGGCAATGCGATTGACCGCGCAAGTTCCGCCGCTTAAGCGATGCCCTACCTCCAAACTGTGACAAGCAGCCGATGCTACGCGGCTGAAACGAAGGTGAGAACCGGATGTTGCCCAAGCTGATCCGGCCGCGCCGCTACGGCGACAACAGGGGCTGGTTTACCGAAAGCTATAACGCGAGGCGATACGGCGAAGCCGGCATCCGTGATACGTTCGTGCAGGATAACCACAGCTTCTCGGCACCCAAGGGAACGCTCCGCGGGCTGCATTTCCAGGCCATCCCGAACGCCCAGGCCAAGCTCGTGCGCTGCGTGGCGGGTGCCATCTGGGACGTCGCGGTCGATATTCGCGACGGGTCGCCTACCCGCGGCCGCTGGGTCGGCGCGGAGTTGACCGCCGAGGGCGGGGAACAGCTCTATGTCCCGGTGGGTTTTGCGCACGGCTTCGTCACGCTGACCGAAGATGCCCACGTGCTCTACAAGGCCGGCGATCTCTATGCGCCCGACAGCGAGGGTTCGATCCGCTGGGACTCGCCCGAACTCGCGATCGCCTGGCCGCTGGACGGTGGCTGCCCCGTGCTCTCCGACAAGGACGCTGTCGCCCCCGCGTTTGCCGATCTGACGGCGGTGTTTCCCTATGAGGGCGACCCGCTCGGCGATCTCGAGGAGATCGTGCTGTGATCCGCCGCCGCGTCCTGGTGACGGGAGGGGCCGGCTTCATCGGCTCGGCCGTCGTGCGCCATCTCGTCGGCGATCTCGGCGCCGACGTGCTGGTGCTCGACAAGCTGACCTATGCGGGCAACCTCGCTTCGCTGGCGCCGGTCGTCAGCGATCCGCGCTACCGCTTCCTCAGGGCCGACATCTGCGACGGATCGGCCGTGGCCGCGGCGATCGGCGAGTTCCAGCCCGATGCGATCATGCATCTCGCGGCCGAGAGCCATGTCGACCGCTCGATCGACGGACCGGCGGCCTTCATCGAGACCAACGTGGTCGGTACCTTCCGCATGCTGGAGGCGGCGACCGCCTATTGGCGCGGGCTCGATGCCGCGGGCCAGGACCGGTTCCGCTTCCACCACATCTCGACCGACGAGGTGTTCGGGGCGCTGGGCGACGAGGGCAAGTTCGACGACAGCACCGCCTACGATCCGCGCTCGCCCTATTCGGCGAGCAAGGCCGGGTCCGACCACCTCGTCCGCGCCTGGCACCATACTTATGGCCTGCCGGTGCTGATCACCAACTGCTCGAACAATTACGGGCCCTATCACTTTCCCGAGAAGCTCATCCCGCTGATGATCCTCAAGGGCCTGTCGGGCGACCGCCTGCCGGTCTACGGCGACGGCTCGAACGTCCGCGACTGGCTGCACGTCGAAGACCATGCTCGCGCGCTGGCGGCGGTGGTGGAGCGCGGTGCGCCGGGGGCGACCTACCTGATCGGCGGCAATGCCGAGCGAACGAACCTGCAGGTCGTCGAAGCGATCTGCGACCTGCTCGATGCCAACGCCCCGCGTGACGACGGCCAGAGCCGGCGCACGCAGATCGGTTTCGTCACCGATCGCCCGGGGCACGACTATCGCTATGCGATCGACGCCTCGCGCATCCGCGACGAACTGGGCTGGACGCCGCAGGAAAGCTTCGGCAGCGGCATGGCGGGGACGGTGCGCTGGTACCTCCACAACCGCGACTGGTGGGAGGCGATCCAGGCCGGCACCTACCAGGGCGAGCGGCTGGGCGTGAAAATTGGCTGAGCGCGTCTGGCTCGTCACCGGCGGTAGCGGCCAGGTGGGTGGCGCGCTGGCGGCCGCACCGCCGCCGGGCGTGCGCATCGTCGCGCCGCCGCGCGCGGTGCTGGACCTGGCCGCCGAGCGTCTCGACATCGCGCCGTTGCTCGCCGCCGAAGGCATCACGGCGATCATCAATTGCGGCGCCTATACCAAGGTCGACCAGGCCGAGGACGAACCGGAACTCGCCCTGCGCATCAACGGCGATGCCCCGGGGGCGCTCGCTGTGGCGGCGCACGCGGCTGGTATCCCGATCGTGCAGATCTCCACCGACTACGTCTTCGCCGGCGACAAGCCTTCGCCCTACTTCGAAGCCGATCCAACCGGGCCGACCAGCGCCTATGGCCGCAGCAAGCTGGCCGGCGAGCAGGCGGTGGCGGCCTCGGGCGCGCGCTATGCGATCCTGCGTACGGCCTGGGTGTTCAGCCCCGGCGGTGCGAATTTCGTGCGTACCATGCTGCGGCTGGGCCGTGAGCGCGATACGGTGGGTGTCGTCGACGACCAGGTCGGCTGCCCGACCCATGCCGGCGACATCGCAGCGGCGGTGGCGCAGGTCACACTGGCGCTCGAAGACGGGCGCAGCGGCGACGGCATCTGGCACCTGGTCAATTCGGGCGAAACGAGCTGGCACGGCCTCGCCGCGCGCGTCTTCGCCCGCGCAGCGCTGCGCGGCCAGCCGGCGCCGCAGTTGAACGCTATCCCGACTTCCGCCTACCCGACCAAGGCACCACGCCCGGCCAATTCCCGTTTGGTAACCGGTCGTCTTTATCATGATTTCGGAATCAGGCTGCGGCCGTGGCAGGAAGCCGCCGACGAGGCGGTCGACGCGATCCTGGCCGGCGAAGGAGATACCAGGCCATGAAAGGCATCATTCTGGCGGGTGGATCGGGCACACGGCTCCATCCGGCGACGCTGGCGATCAACAAGCAGTTGCTGCCGATCTACGACAAGCCGATGATCTACTATCCGCTCTCGGTGCTGATGCTGTCCGAGCTGCGCGACATCCTGATCATCTCGAGCCCAGAATATATCGATAACTTCCGCCGCCTGTTCGGCGACGGCAGCGCCTTCGGGATCAACCTGGAATATGCGGTCCAGGAACGCCCCGAAGGGCTGGCCCAAGCCTTCATCATCGGCGAGAAGTTTCTGGCCGGCGGGCCGGGCGCCCTGGTGCTCGGCGACAACATCTTCTATGGCGCCAACCTGGCCAACCAGTTACGCGCAGCCAAGGCCCGCTCGCAATACGACGGGGCCTCCACGGTGTTCGGCTATCATGTCGAAAATCCGCGGGCCTATGGAGTGGTCGAACTCGATGCCGACGGACTGGCGCTGTCGATCGAGGAGAAGCCGGCCGAGCCACGGTCGAGCTGGGCCGTGACGGGCCTCTACTTCTACGACGAGCGGGTCTGCGAGCTGGCGCGCCAGGTTCGCCCCTCGGCGCGCGGTGAACTGGAGATTACCGATCTCAATCGGCTATACCTCGAAGACGGGTCGCTGCATGTCGAACGCATGGGCCGCGGCTATGCCTGGCTGGACACGGGCACGCACGACAGTCTGCTCGAGGCGAGCGAATTCGTTCGGACGATCCAGAATCGCCAGGGCATGCAGATCGCCTGCCCCGAGGAAATCGCCTGGCATCAGGGGTGGATCGACGAGACGCAATTGCGAGCGGCGGCGGAGGCTTACGGCAAGACCGCCTATGGCCGTTATCTGGGAAGGTTGATCGGCTGACCGGCTCGATCGGCTCCGGAATGGATCGATTAGGATGAGATAACCTAATCCTTCATGAGTTGACGATAGGGCGTTTCACAGCTGCGACATTGCGTGCGGGAATTGATTTCGGTTATGCCGCTTGGCTCATCTGCTTCGTCGGGCCAGACGAAGATGGTGACCCCGGCTTTTGACATTCGCGCTTCCGGACGTGAAAGAAGGATTTCGATTGTGGGGTTTCACTGTGGTTGAAGCGATTTCCAACTATCATGACCTCGTCCGCAGCGACGTCTTCGCTTTGGTACCCCAGAATGCCGGCCGCCTGCTCGATCTTGGCGGCGGTATCGGCGCCACCGGCGCGGCGTTGAAGGAACTGGGCCGCGCAAGCGAAGTCATCGTGATCGATCACGTGACCAGCGCTTGGGCAAAAGGTGTCGACAAGGGCTATGTCGCCGATCTTGAGGACGTGGACTTTCTCGACGGCGTCCTCGCCGAAAATGCTCCGTTCGATACGATCCTGTGCCTCGATGTCCTCGAGCACCTGCGCGACCCCTGGGCCGTGGTCCGCCATCTGCATAAATGCCTCAGGCCCGGCGGCGTAATGGTCATCAGCCTGCCCAACGTCAATCATTGGTCGCTGGTGGGCCCCCTGCTCCTTCACGGCCGCTTCGATCTGGTCGAATCCGGCGTAATGGATCGCACCCATATCCGTTGGTTCGCCCGCCACGGCGTGATCGAGCTCGCCACCAGTTCGGGGCTCGTTTTCGAGGCAATCCAGACGAACATCGGCCGGCGGCTGCACAAGGTCCTCGACAAGGTGTCGTTCGGCCTGCTGCGCCGCTTCGTCACCGTGCAATATGTCGTGCGGGTGCGCCGCCCGGCCTGACCGATCTGCGCTCCTATTTCTGCGCGGGCGGCAGGCAGTTGTCGCGCGGGATGTTCTGGAAGACCTTGCAGTCGTAATAGATATATTCGCTGTTGGTCGCGTCGAGCACATAGCTGAAGCTCAGCGTGGCACGGGCTGCCGGCGAAATCGGGAAGCTCGGCGGCACGGCGCGGCGGTCGGTCCAACCCATGACTCGGCAATAGCCACGGCCGCCGCAGAGACGGCGGCCGAGCAACAGCGCGGCAGGCTCGGTCGCACCCGTGAGATGGACGAGATAGGCACCGCCTTCCTGGCGCCGCGCCGCGACAGTGCCGATGCCCACTTTGTCGCCCACCTTGTGACCTTCGACCGGAACCGACACCAGCGCCGCGGGCGCGTCGCTCACTGCCGTCTCGATCGCCGCCGCGGCGTGGGAGGGAAGCCACGAAAGTTGGGCAATGCCCGGTTCGGCGCCGTGATAGGCGATCCGGCCGGCATCGCGGCTGCCCCAGTAACCGGGCCAGCGGAAGAACAGGTGGGTTTCGACCTGGGCGATCTTGTCGAGTTCGCCGCTCCAGACCGGATGGACCCAATCGGTGTGATAGTGCGTCGCTGCGCCGACCTGGGCGAAGACCTTCCCGTCAAGCGCCTCCCCCGCCCTGCGCCGTGCTGCAGCCCAGGCGGCGTCGCTATACCGGCGCGCCAATGAACCGTCGCAGGTGAAGCTGAACTGGCAGCCCGTGCTGCGCTCGGAACCCTGGAAGACGACGCCGCAGACCGTCTTGGCGAAGGCCGGGTGGCGGACGCGGTTGAGCACGACCTGAATCACCGCACGCTGGCCGGGATCGCTGCCGCCGGCCTCGGCCATGGCGGCGAGCGCCAGGCAATCGAGCGAGCGGCTCCGGTCGAGCGCCGATCCTTCGAAGCGGAACGGGCGCGCGGGCAGCGGCTTGACCTCGGCGAAGGGGGTGGCCGCATTGAGCTTGCGCGCCGTGTCGGTGTCGATCGGCTCGAGCGCCTGTGCCGCAACATCGTCCGGCCGGCCGGGGAGCTGTTCCAGTCCGCCGGCGGCGAGAACGTCGGGGCTAGCCTGAACCGTGGGGCGCCAGTTCCGGCCGTGATCGCCGTGCCGGACCCAGAAGAACGCCACCAATAGCGCAGCGGCGATCACAGCCACGCACAGGGCCGTGCGAACCGTTGCCGCGCGCGGCGGTTGAAGCGTGAGCCCAGGCACGAGTCGTCCCTAGCGCGCGAAGTTACAAAGACAAGTTATGTGCGAGGGTTCGCCCAGCAACCGGGTTTCCCGGAATGGCACGATATTATTCCGTTATAGCACTATTTATTTTCCTACATAAACCTATATGGTTATTTCGTCCTTGTTCCGATTCGGCGGACAAGGAGATTTCCAATGTCGTTCGATCCATTCGCGAATAATGCCAGGGCGGCAGTGGACCCGGCCCGCACTGCTTTCGCCATCGTCCCGCATGACGTGAACGAGCTCCCGATGCTGCCGCGCGCCATCTACGTGGGCACCGGCGGTACGATCACCTTGCGCGCGGCGGACAGCGGCGCGGATGTCCTGTTCAAGAACCTGGCCAGCGGCCAGATCCTCGACCTGCGCGCGCAGTTCGTCCGCGCGACGGGAACCACCGCGGCCGATCTGGTGGGGCTGGCCTGATGGGGCGCTCGGGGATCGGCCTGGCGCGCGCCGGCCGCCGCCGGCTTTACGGCGGGACGCCGACGCCAGCGCCCGCACCGTTTACGGCGATCGCTGCGGACGGCTGGCAGGCGACGGTCGGATCGCCGGCCGACCTTTCGCTCCTGCCCGCTACGGCCACCCGGCAGGGCTTCGACACGGCGGGCGCCGCCACGACCCATATCGATACCCTGTTCCTTACCAAACGCGTGTGGCAGGCCTATCCGGCTCAGGCAAGCTTCACCGCCAGCAGCCAGGCGCTGTCCGACTATGTCTATTCGACCGACACGATAGCCGGCGCGGTCAACAACAGCACCGAGACCTCACCCAAGCCCGTCGCCGCCTGGGTGATGACCGACCGCCGAATCGTCGGCAATTCGCTTGATCTCGAATGCGTGGCCTTCCACCGCAACGGCCGCGGCGGCAAGCCTGTCGCCTGCGTGGTGTTCCGGGCCACCGACGGAACCACGACGGTGACCGCGACCGCAAGCGCAATGGTCGTCTCGCCGGGAAGCTATGACCGCTGTGCCGTGCTCGTCTATCGCGCCACGATCGACATTTCCTCGCTGAGCGACAACGCCAACATCACCTGCAACGCCAAAGTCTATCCGTGGATCGGCGGTAGCGGCTCGGTGCTCGACAGCGCCGACCAGTCGGCAGCACGCGAGTTCAGCCCGCGTGTCTTTCGCAAGAACACATCGCGCGCCGCCGCCCCCTACATCGTCCGCGTCAAGGCGACGGGCAACGACGGCACCGGCGCGGTCAGCACCAGCGCGGCGACGGCCGATGCCTCGCCCTGCCTGACGCTCATCGGCGCGATCAATCGTGCGCGCGCGGTCCTGGGAACCGCGGCGGGATCTCTCGACGGCCTGCGCATCCAGCTCGATGCCGGGACATGGGCGCGGACGTCGTCGCCGAGCGCGTCCAACACGATCAACGCCGAGGTCGTCATCGAGCCGATCCCCGGCGTCGCCAAGGCAAGCTGCATCGTCACATTCGGCGTGTCGAACAACGGCTTCGACCTCGCCTACTTCCGCATGCGCAGCCTGACCGTCCGGCGGGTGGGCCTCTATTCGAACAATGGCACCCAGACCGTCTACGAAGACTGCGCGATCGACTACAATGGCAATACCGACACGCCGCTCGCGATCAGCGGCACCAATATGTACTTCGAAGGCTGCGACTTCGGCACCGGCAGCCTGGCGCTCAATGGACATGTCAGCAGCTTCCATGCCCTCCACCGCGGCTGCACGGGCGGCGTCGCCAACTCGAACGACCAGCGCGAATACTATGTCGTTGTCGGATGCGAATGGACGGGCGGAAGGGGCGAGCCGACGATCGGCCGAAGCCAGAACGGCACGGTGATCGCGTTCAACAAGTTCATGAAGCACGGCAACGCCGGCGGCGGCGGCATGACGCTTACCGGCAGCGGCACGCTCGCCGGAGCGGCCATCGTCCAGAACCTGTTCGAATGGACCTCCACCGGCGCCCAGCTCATCCTGCGCGTGTCGGCGGACGGTGACACCTTGAACACCAGCCACGTCATCCTGTGGCACAACACGATGGTCGGCGCCTTTGCGGCGGGACGCAGCAACGTCTTCTACGACGAGACGACCGGCACCGCGCGCACGCACAAGCTGATGAGCTGCAAAAGCAATATCCACGTCCAGATCAACACCAAGTCGGACGTGTTCAAGACCGACGGCACGCGAACCGGCAACTTCGCCTACGAGCATGGCGTCGGCTGCGACGGCGAGTTCAGCCAGTTCGTCGACGCCGCTAGCGGCGGCGTTGGAACATCCTTCGCGCAGGAGTACCCCGGGCTCCGCGGCAGTCTCGGCACCAGCCCGACCACGCGCAACGACCCGCTGTTCACCAGCTACGCCGGCGCGACCTACAACGGCTCGACCTATACGGCGGGGGCGGGCGGCGGAACCTATACGCTGCAGGCGGGAAGCCCGTGCCTCGCGCGCCTGCCAGTCGCGGTCCTGTCACACGATCTTGCCGGCATAGCGCGCGCGGCAGCGGACAACGCCGCCGGCGCCTATGCCTGACGGGTCGGTGCGGCTCAGGCCCGAATGGCAGCGGGCAATGCGGGAGAACGATCACCGGCAGCACGCGACTTGCGGAGCGCGATTCCGGACATGCCGACGCCGAGGATCATCAAGGCCCAGGTCGCAGGCTCGGGCACCGGCGGTGGGGCGTCGACTGTCTTGCTCACCAGGGTATAGTTCAGTGGCGTGTCGGAGGATTCCCCTCCCGGCAGAGTCACTATGGGTCTCCACGAAGCATTTGCCCAAACCTGGTGGCTGACCGAACATGCCTGGCCGACCACGGCAGGCTGCGTGGCGCAGAAATTGAACTCCGTCGGCATCACGTAGAGGATCGAAAAGCTCGTCGACGTCTGGCCAAGAATCTGGACGCTCGCGAAGTCGAACTTGTCGACGGAAAGACCGTTGCTGGTGCCGCCGCCGGTCCAGGTCTTCGTGAAGGTGAACCACTCGTTGAACTGCGGCAGGGTCAACTGGGTGCCTGCGGGCAAGGGGTCAAGCAGCGTGAAGTCCAGCCTCGTGGCGGGGCCGAACAAAGTCAGGTCCTTTCCAGTATCCGGAAAGATCGTTGCCCCGAACGCCGGCTGGATCCAGAACGCAGCGGCCGCCGCCAGTAACCCCATTAGCCTCATACACTTAACTCCCCCTAATCAGCCCGACATGTTTCCGCAGCGGGCGGCTTGTCCAGCGATAACCGCCCAGCCGGTGCGAATGTTCGACGGGGCGAACGAGCGCAGGCCCGACCGACTGCCGTGCCCGCCGCTGGCGCGCCCCACGGCATCCGGAGAACCGGACACCATTGATCGAGTGCAAACCCCCCGGCGCTCTGGTAGCTGTCACGCCGCCGTTGCGCAGAAAGGGCACCCTATACCCAAACAGATTGCACCAAAATGATGCATCGGTCCGCGCGGGCCGAATTCGTGCCCAATTAACCATTTTTTGCTACCGACAGCGGTAACGCCAGTTATGGACCAGCAAGTGCTCGATCGAAATCCACCGCGACCGGCCTCGGGTGATCTCGGCGTTGTGCGTCGGTTCCTTGTGCGGCGGCAGAACGTCCGTCTGATGCTCTACCTGATGCTTGTGGTCTGCGACGTCGCCGCCATTCGAGCAGCCTTTTCCGTCGGCGTCACGATCAGGGGAGCATACTGGCTCAATTCGGGCGGGTTCGAGCTTGGCTGGCTGATCCTGCCGATCCATATCCTCGTCGGCTTTCGCGGCGGTGCCTATGCGCACGATGCGGTGAAATCGCGGCTTGAATCGGTCGGCCGGGCCTGCCGGTCGTTCATGATCGCCACCGCGCTGATCTGTATGCTTATCCTGTTCCAGCGCACCGGCTTCTTCATCTCGCGAATGGCCTTCGCGGCATCGATCCTGCTTTCGTTGGCGTTCCTGGCGGCGTTCCGCATCGTGACGCTGACCGTGTTCGTGGGCAAGGACAAGAGCTGGATGTTCGGCGAGCTGCTGATCGTCGACGACGTGCCCGCTCCCTCCGACTATACGGGCGAAGTGCTCGACGCGGGCGTGGTCGGGCTCGTTCCCAATATCCGCGATCATGCGCAGCTGTCGGCGCTGGCCGAGGTCGTCCAGCGCTATGACCGCGTGGTCGTATCCTGCGCCACCGAAGCCAGGCGCAGCGACTGGGCGCAGATGATCAAGTGCTTCCCCATCACGGGCGAGGTCCTGCTCGACGGGGGGAGTCCGCTGGGGGCGATCGGGCTCGACCGCTTCCGCGGGCATGACACGATCGTCGTCGTGCGCGGCGCGCTGTCGCTGGGCAACCGGATCAAGAAACGCCTGATGGACATTGCCGTCTCGGGCGCGGCCCTCGTCTTCCTGGCGCCCTTGCTGCTGGTCGTGGCGATCGCGATCAAGTTCGACAGCCGGGGGCCGGTCCTGTTCAAGCAGCCGCGCGTCGGCCGGGGCAACCGCCTGTTCGACGTCTTCAAGTTCCGCAGCATGCGGACCGAGGCCGGCGATCTCGCCGGAAGCCGGTCGACGGCGCGGGACGACGACCGCGTGACCCGCGTCGGGCGGCTCATCCGCGCGACGAGCATAGACGAGCTGCCGCAACTGATCAACGTGCTGAAAGGCGACATGAGCATGGTCGGGCCGCGACCCCACGCGCTCGGCTCGCTGGCCGGCGACAAGCTGTTCTGGGAAGTCGACGCCGCCTACTGGCGTCGTCACGCGCTGAAGCCCGGGATCACCGGGCTGGCCCAGGTCCGCGGCTTTCGCGGTGCGACGCACGAGCAGATCGATCTCGAAAACCGGCTCCAGTCGGATCTCGAATATGTCAGCGGCTGGAGCCTGTGGCGCGACTTCAAGATCCTGGTGTCGACCGTGCGCGTGGTCATCCACCCGCGCGCATTCTGACCGCCTGCGGTCAGGCCAGCACTTTCGTCAGCGCATCGCCGTACCGCGCGAGGATCGCGGGACCGCGGAATTGGTCGGCGGAGGCCTGCTGCCAAACAGCCAGATCCCGTTTGCGTGCAGCATTGTCGCGCAGCAGTTCGCGCAGGCCGGCGGCGATCGCTTCGGGCGAGCGCGCATCGACCCCCAGCGCGAACGACGCACCGTCGAAGTAGCCGTCGACCGCCGCGCCCCTCGGATAGACGATCGGGCAACCGGCGAGCAGCGCCTCGGCGAAAACCATCCCGAAACTCTCCCGCTTCGAAGGCATGGCAAAGACGGCGCCCTGGTTCATCCAGGCCTGGATGCTATCTCCGCCGACCGTGCCGGTCCGACAGGTGAACGCCGAAGCACCGGCCGCGCGCACGGCATCGTCGACCGCCTTCTCGGTGTCCGGCGTGCCGCTGCCCGCTATTTCGAGGCTGAGGTCCGGGAATTCGCCGCGTAGCGCTGTGCAGGCACGGGCGAGCCCGGCGATGTTTTTGTTCCGCCAATGTTCGAGGTGGAACGCCGTGATGACGCGCGAGCCGGTTTCGCGGGGAGAGATCACCCGGTCCGCGACGGGAACGCACGGCAGCGCGATCTGTACCGCATTCGAAGGGCCGAGCGTGGCCTCGCACCATCGCGATATCCACGGCGCGAAAGCGATGACGGCAGCGGCATCGCACCAGACCTGGCGATGGAGCGCGCGCAGGTCCGGCCGCACCGCCACGATTTTCTGGTCGGTGTTTCCCTGCAGCGTCAGCGCATAGGGCACTTGCAGCGCCGCCGCGACACGCCGCGCGGCGATCCCCTCGATGCTGAGCTTGTGTCCCTGGACGAGCGCGGGCCGCAGGCCGCGGTTGCGGATGTCCGCGACTATCCGGTTGGCGATGCGCTCCATCGCGCGGCGGAGCAGGATGCCCTTGGCGGGCGCGGCATAGCGCCACGCGGCGACTTGGCCGTCGTCGGCCACTTCGTCGACCTGTCCGGCCGCCAGGAATCCCGCCAGCCCTCCGCCGTAGCGGTTCAGCGAATAGACCCGGTGGTCGAACCGGCCGGCTGTTCCGTCGATCAGCGCTTTCACGGCGCGGGTCTTCCGCGGCACGCAGGCGTCGGGATAGTCGGCGCTGATGTGGACGACCGTCGGATTCATCGCTGATCTTCGGCGCGCGTCACCGGAACCCGGCGAGCCAGTCATGTCGCTGCCGCCAGATCTGCTTAAGCCGTTCGCTTTGCTCGGCCGAACTGGTTAGACTGGCGCCGACACGCCGCGCCAGCGCCCAGAGCCAGAGCTGGGCGATGCCTACCGGCACCATCAGCGGCGACCAGTGATCGCGAACCAGCGTCGCCTTGGCGCGCATCACCGCGCAGACCTTGTCGGCGTGACGCTTGGTCGAGGCGCCGACGATATGCATGATCTGGGCATCGGGCGTGATCATCGGCCGATAGCCGAGCTTGCGCGCGCGCAGCGCCAGGTCGGCATCCTCGCCGTACATCCAATAGCGCAGGTTGAACCCGCCCAGCCGCCGCCACAGGCTGGTCTCGCAAAGCAGGAAGCAGCCGGTGACGATGTCCACCTCACGCACCGTATCGCGCTTCCAGCCGCCTATGCCTTCGGAATTGAACAGCGGCGAGTGGGGGAACTTCTGGGCCAGGCCCACCGTCTGGCAGAACAGGCTCCACGGCGTCATCCGGCTCCAGCAAGAGGTCGGGTTCAGCGAACCGTCGGGAAAGACCGTTCGCCCGCCGACGATCCCCGCTTCGGGATGGGCCTTGGCGAAGGCGAGCAGATTGGCAATGGCGCCGGGATGCGTCTCGGTATCGGGATTGAGCAGGCAGACATAGGGCGTGGTCGCCGTTTCCGCGACGAGGTTATTCGCCTTGGCAAAGCCGAGGTTGTCCGGATTGGCGACGCATTCGACCTGGGGAAAGCGCGCGCGCACGGCCTCCGCCGAGCCATCGTGCGAGGCATTGTCGAACAGGACCACGCGCATCGCCAGCCCCGGCGAGTTGGCAAGCAGCGTTTCGAGCGCCCTCAGGGTCAGTTCGCGCGTGTTGTAGCTGACGACGATTACGGTCACTTCGGGAACCGCCACGTCCGCCGGATGCGAGGACACGGTTTCGCGATCGGCCGCCCGATCGTATTCACCGCTCACATCGATCGCCATTGCGTACCCCGAACCTTTTGCATGCCCCCTAGCACAGCGGGCCTGGCATTGACATCTGCGCGCTCGCCGCCGCCCTCAATACTTGCCCCAGACGAAGCGCGAGGAGAGGGCGAAGTTCCAGACCGATCCGACGATGATGCCGGTGATCGCGGCGGGGTATTCGTGCACCCCGAAGCGCACGAGGATCGCGGCGACGCCGACATTGGCGGTGAGGCCCACCGAGCAGGTCAGCGCGAACTTGCACCAGCCCTTGAGCAGCGGCACGAAGCCCGTCAGCCGCTTGTCCGAATAGGTCAGCGCGTTGTTGAGCACGAAGTTGAAGGTCATCGCCACCATCGCCGCGACCGTCTGGCCGAGCTCGAAGGCGGTGACCAGCTGGCCCTTGACCGGCGGCCCGCCGAAGATCGACAGGAAAGTCGTCAGCACCGCCATGTGCACGATGACGCCCACCGCGCCGATCGTGCCGAACAGCGCGAAGCGCGTCGGGATGATCCGGCCCAGCCAGCGGTCGTAGAGCCCGACGAGGAATTCGAAGACCACCGTCCGGTCGAGCTTGGACTCGCCGCCCGCGCGCGCCGCGAAATGCATCGGGAATTCCTTGACCCGCAGGGTCGTGTCGACCGTCGCCATGATGTCGAGCAGGATCTTGAAGCCCACGCCCGAGAGGCGGTGCGCGTCGCCGCGCAAGGTCTCGGCGCGCAGCATGAAATAGCCGCTCATCGGATCGCTGAGTTCGACGCCGGTGACCTTGCGCGCGATCGAATTGGCCAGGCCCGAGGCCTTGACCCGGTCGGGGCGGCCCCAGGCCTCGGTGCTCGCGCCCTCGGCAAAGCGCGAGGCGACGGCGACGTCGTAGTTCCCGCTCTCGACCGCCTCGAGCATGCCCGGCAGCAGCGCCGGATCGTGCTGGTGGTCGGCATCCATCACCGCGACGACCGGCGCCGCGGTCGCCAGCATGCCCTCGATCGCCGCCGAGGCCAGCCCGCGCCGGCCGATCCGCTGGATCACCCGCACCCGCGGATCGCCCTGGCTCAGCACCCGCGCCTCGTCCGAGGTCCCGTCGGGACTGTTGTCGTCGACGATGATCACTTCCCAGGCGATCCCCGACAGCGCCGCATCCAGCCGCGTCACCATCCCGGAAATGTTCGTGCGCTCGTTGTAGGTCGGCAGAACGACCGCTAGCTGCGGGCCCATCTGACGCCTGGCAGCGGCTTCGACCGCTGGTGAAGCAGTATCAATGACGGATTGCATAGAGTTTTCCATTCGGTCCGGCATATTTGAGTTCCAGCCATTGTGGTGCGGGTTCGGGCAGGTCTGCCTGGAAAAGCCACACGAAGTCGAAGCGATTGCGCGGTAGGTTCACAAGCCACTGATCGAGGTCGATGCCCGAGCAGACCTTGCCGGGAGGCCGCGTCTTGCCGCGTGGGCTGAACGAGAGCTCGCCGTTGTAGGGCGTCCCCGGATTGTAGATCGGGGCCATGATCTGCTGACCGGGAATGTCCCAATAGGATGAGACGAAGGCATCGCGCCGCACGATCGCCAAGTTCGGCACACCCTTCAAGCTGTCGTTGTACCACGCGTTGAAACAGCCGCGTTCGGGCACGATATTGGCGATACGCGCGCCTCGGGGAATATATTGCAAGGCGCCGAGTTCGGCATTGAGCGATTTGCTGCGTTCGGCCCATCCATGGGCTGTCGCGCCGATACGGACGACGAAGAGCGCCACCGCGAAAGCGGCAATGATGCCCGCGGTCCGCGCATTGCCTTCGAACCGGACTGCGACGAGCGCGATGATGTACATGACCGAAACCAGGCGCGTGTCGACGTAGTAGCCGGACATCGAACTCGACGGCACAATCCAGAAGGCCACGAACAGGAATGCCGAGACCAGCGCGAGACTGAGCATCAGCCGGGCTTGCCCACGCAGCACAAGCACCGCCGGGATGGCTGCAATCAGAGCCAGGCTCGCCAGGTCGAGCAATTTCACTTCGTCCCGCAGCGGTGTGCCCAGGTTGGAAATCTTGAACTTGAGAGAGAAGGGCAGACCGGGGGCCGCTCCGACGATCTCGCGTGCCGGCCCGAGCAGGATCAGCAGGGCAGGCAGGAGGACGGGCAGGCCGACGAAGACGATGCGCCGTGCCATGTAGCGGACGTTCCATTGACGATCGCGGATCAGCACTGACAGCTCGAACATGGCAAGCGTGCCGACGAGGACACACCAGGCGGCGAGATGCGCGAGCCAGACCATCGAAGCGAGCACCAGCAAGCACGCGGCGCGCGGCAACTCGCTCCAGCTTGGGGTGCGGTACCAAAACAGGATCACAGCAAAAGCGAGCGTGATCCCCGTATGAAAATTCATGAAGCCGAAGAGATAGGTAAAGCTGTAGACGAAAGGGACCGCGAGCAGTGCCGTGGGCTGTACCGCGCCATGGACTGCCTTGCTCAGTTGCCGGATCAGCAGGATCTGGAGCGGCGGCAACAACGCCGACAGGACGATCGCACCGCGCTCCGCCCCCCAGCAAGGGGCCGGCGGCAGCCATCAGCAAGTCCTGCCCCATGTTCGGCGCGATCACCCAGCGGAACCGGAAGTACTGCCGCAGGAAAGGCGATTGCTCGCCGTCCAGCATCACATGGTAGCGCGCCATGTGGGTGAGCAGATCGCCGAGCGGCGGCAGGGGAGCGGCCAGGAAGGGCACGAGCGAGCCGAGCGCCAAGGCCAGCCATAGCCAGGGCGACTGCCACCAGCGGGTCTCGGCGCCGCTCGTCGTCCGCGTGCCGTCGCAAACGAAAAGCCTGCTAGCCTGGTCCGCCGCTTTCATCGGGCGTGGCGCCGGTACGGGAGCCGAGCGGCGGCGAACGCGGCGATTCCGACCGAAGGGCGGCGGGCGGGCGGGCTTGCTGGTTCGCGTCGACCGTTATCCACCCGACCTATTCCCCGTCCTTGCGCGGCCCAGATAAGGTAAACGCGCGCACCTTGTCCACGTTCCGGTCCTGGTCCCCCGCCGCCTCAAGCCTCGTATTGCTCGCGATACCAGGCGACGAAACGCTTCACCCCTTCGCGAACGTCGGTCGCGGGCGAATATCCGGTCAACGTCCGCAGCAGCGACGCGTCGGCCCAGGTTGCCGGTACGTCGCCCGGCTGCATGTCCATGTAGTTGCGGATCGCCTTGCGGCCGAGTTCCTGCTCGATCGCGTCGATGAAATCCTCGAGCCGGACCTTGTCGCTGTTGCCGATGTTGACCACGCGGAACGGCGCGACCGGCGAGAGGCTGTCGCCCGCCGGCACCTCGCCAGGCGAGGCAGGGCGCTGCGGCACGGCATCGATCAGCAGGCGAATGCCGCGGACCAGATCCTCGACATAGGTGAAGTCGCGGAACATCTGGCCGTGGTTGTAGATGTCGATCGGCGTGCCTTCGAGGATGCCTTTGGTGAACTTGAACAGCGCCATGTCGGGCCGGCCCCAGGGGCCATAGACGGTGAAGAAGCGGAACATAGTCACCGGCAGGTCCCAGAGATGGGCATAGGAATGGCCCATCGATTCGTTCGCCTTCTTGGTCGCGGCGTAGATCGTCAGCGGCGTGTCGCACTTCTGCGTCTCGGCGAAAGGCATGTCCTCGTTCGCGCCATAGACCGACGAGGTCGAGGCCATCAGCAGGTGGCCGACGCCGAGTTCGCGCGCCACTTCCATCACGTTGAACGTGCCGGTGATGTTGGTGTCGATATAGGTGCGCGGATGCTCGAGGCTGTAACGCACACCGGCCTGCGCGGCGAGGTGGACGATGGCGTCGGGCGCCGCAGCGCGAGCATAGGCAATCAGCCGCTCGGACTCGAGGATGTCGAATTCCTCGGCACTGAAGGCATTGCTCTCACGCAGCATGGCGTGGCGCCGCTGCTTGAGCGCGACGTCGTAGTAGCTCGTCATGGCGTCGACGCCGACGACGCGGAAGCCTTCGGCGAGCAGCAGCCGCGACAGGTGGAAACCGATGAAGCCGGCCGTGCCGGTGACGAGGACGGTGCGCATGGGGTTAGTCCCTAGCTCCGCCATGGTTAACTTTCACCTGCCGACCGCGTGATAGTTGAGGCCGAGGCCTTCGGCGGTCTCGCGGTCGTAGATATTTCTGAGATCCACCAGCACCGGTTCGGCGAGTGCGGCCTTCATCCGTGCGAGGTCGAGCCCACGGTAGGCATCCCATTCGGTGACGATGACCGCAGCCGATGCACCGGCGATCGCTTCCCAGGGGCTGACGACATATTCGACGTCCTCGAGCACGAGCCGCGCCTGCTCGACGCCTTCGGGATCGCAGGCGGCGACGAGCGCACCGGCGTCCTGCAGCGCGCGGATGATGGCGATGGCGGGAGAATCGCGCATGTCGTCGGTGTTGGGTTTGAAGGTCAGCCCGAGGATGGCGATGCGCTTGCCGCGCACGTCGCCACCGCAGGCCGCGATCACCTTGCGGCCCATGGCACGCTTGCGGTTGTCGTTGACCGCGACAACGGCCTCGACGATGCGCTGCGGCGCCTCGAAATCCTGCGCGGTCTTGAGCAGGGCGACGGTGTCCTTGGGGAAGCAGCTGCCGCCATAGCCGGGTCCCGCGTTGAGGAACTTGCCGCCGATGCGGTTGTCGAGGCCGATGCCCCGCGCCACTTCGCGCACGTCAGCGCCGACCTTCTCGCAGAGGTCGGCGATCTCGTTGATGAAAGTGATCTTGGTCGCGAGGAAGGCGTTGCCGGCATATTTGGTCAGCTCGGCGCCGCGGCGGCTCATCTCGATCAGCGGCGACTTGCCGCCGAGGAACAGCGGGCGATAGACTGCGCGCATGGCCTGCAGGCCACGCTCGTCATCGCCGCCGATGACGATGCGGTCCGGATGCTTGAAGTCGGCGATCGCCGCGCCTTCGCGGAGGAATTCGGGGTTCGAGATCACGGCGAAATCGGCTGCGGGATTGGCCTCGCGGATGATCCGCTCGACCTCGTCACCGGTGCCCACGGGCACGGTCGACTTGTTGACGATCACCGTGAAACCGTCGATGGCGGCGGCGATTTCCTCGGCAGCGCCATAGACATAGGACAGGTCGGCATAGCCGTCGCCGCGGCGCGAAGGCGTGCCGACAGCGATGAACACGGCATCGGCGGCCTTGACCGCTTCGGCCAGCTCGGTGGTGAAAGACAGCCGCCCGGCCGCGGCGTTGCTTGCGACGAGATGATCGAGGCCGGGCTCGAAGATCGGGATCTGCCCGGCCTTGAGGGCGCCGATCTTGGCTTCGTCCTTGTCGACGCAGATGACGTCGTGGCCGAAGTCCGAAAAGCAGGCGCCCGATACGAGCCCGACGTAACCCGAACCGATGACAGCAATCAGCATTTGAGCGACATACCCTTTTTCAGCGGCGCGGTAGGCTGGCAATTTCGCCAAAGCGCTTCGATCCGGATCGGCTTCCTCCTTTCGAGGCGGAAAATGACCGGATTGTGTCGGCGGCTCCCTAAACGAAGAGATTCGAGGGGGCTAGTGAGGCATTTCCCAATCGCAGCAATGCTAGACCGAAATCGCGGCGAGGCGCGTCATTGCCGCGAGCAAGTCCTTGCCGTCCCAGATCGCATCGAAATCGAGCGCCGTGCCGACGCGCACGACGCGGTCGATCCCCCGCGGCAGACCCTCCGCCAGGGCTTCGCGCCATTCCTGGTTGTCGATCCCGAAGCTGACGATGGTCTGCCAGTGCGGCTGGGCAAGCGCGGCAAGTTCGTCGAGGGCATCGACGCGGGCCTCACGGAAGAAACCGTTGCCAGCTTCGCTCGGCACGGCCAGCTGTGCCGGCCGGGCGCAGCGGATGACCCGGACGCGGTTGCTGGCGCTGGGCAGGATCGCGACGTCGCCTTCCATCGCTGCGCCCTGCTCGGCCAGCAGCTTGGCCACGGCGTCGGCGTCCTCCCACTCGAAATCGCCTTGCGAGACCGCGCGTTCGATGGCCGTCCAGAAGCCTGCGCTCGCCTTTCCCACGCGCTCGGCCGAACCGCGCCAGACCACGGCACGCGGCGAAGAGCAGGCCATCTGGCCGAACCAGTAGGCGTCGTTGACGAAAGCCCGCGCCACGGCCTCTTGGTCGGCAGCCGCAAGCCAGGCCTCGGCGTCGATCACCGCGAGCGAGAACTTGTTGGGGAACACCAGCTCGCTCGCGGTCGGCGCCAGCGGGCTCGCGCGAACGAGATCGACCGTGGCGTCGCCGCCCCAGACGATTCTGAGACCGACCGCGCGCGACAGCGCATCGGTGATGGCGCGGTCATGCTCGTAGCGGACGATCGCGGTTGCGGCGCGGACCGGTTCGTCGGCTTCGGCCAGCACCCGCTCGAACACCTGCATGAGCAGGCCGGCCTGGTCGCCCGAACGCGAGGAGACACGGACGATATTGGCATTGCCCGCGAGCATCGACAGCAGCAGCGAATAGACGAAGATCGTATCGACGTTCGACGGCGCAATATGAAAGGCAGAGCCGCGCGGCAGTCGCAAAGCCTCTGGATAGGCCGCGTCGAACCGCGCGCGCAGCCGCGCGATGTTGGCAGCGCGGGCCCAGAAGCCGAGCGCGACGAGCTCGGGATAGCGGCGCACCGTCGGATCGCTGCGCAGCGCACGGCCGAACTCTTCGACGAAGCCGAGCACCGGCGGTGCGAACGGCAGCAACGGGCGCGCGGCCAGCACCGCTGCCATCGTGCCGCCGCGCGGAAGCACCACGTTCACGCCGCCCAGCGGATCGTCGGTTGTGGTCACGTCATCCATTCTGGCTGCCAGATTGGCTGAAGGTGTCGCTACAGCCACGCACTTCGGCCTTGGGGATGCGGCCATGAACCGCGAAAGTCCGGCCCAGCCGGCCGCAGGGGCAGTCGTCCTCGCCGAGCAGCACGCCCTTGTCTTCGGTCAGCAGCGAATGGCCCGGATAGGAACGCGGCAGTACCGAGAGGACCTGGATCACCCCCGTCTCGCCGACTGCACATTCGCGCCAGTCGAGCGGATCGCGGATCACGACGTCGGCGAACAGCGGCGCGTGGAGCCGCCCTGCCTCGCATTCGACGAAAACCGAGCCGGTCTGCTCGACCATGCCATAGAAGTTATGGACACGCCCGAAGCCGCCCAGCGCATCGGCCTGGCTCTTGAACACCTCGTTCGAGACCTTCTCGTCCTCGAGCTTCTTCCAGCCGCCGCTGTGTACGAGGATCGCATCGCGGAAGGGCAGCTTGCGGCCCGAGCGTTCGAGCGCCTGGAGCAGGTAGCGCCAGACCATGAAGGTGAAGCCGAAGGCGAAGATCGGCTGGCCCTCGTAAACTTCGGCGAACTGGTCGATCGCTTCCCAGTCGAGCTCCATCGTCTCATCCTTGAGCGCGAAGATGTGCTGGCGGCCGAAGGTCATCATGCCGAGGATGCCGGCGCCGCGCGCGGAGAAGCTGCGCCGGTCCTTGACCACGCTAGGATGGTCGATGATCAGCATCGGCAGACGCTTCGGCCCGAGGAACGAGGTCATGATCTTGACCAGAACGCGCGTCTGGTTGCGCGCCGTATCGGCATCGAGATAGATCCGCGACGGCTGCTGACCGGTCGTGCCCGACGAGGTCATCGTCTTGAACACCGCCTCGCGCGGGACCGAGGCGAGGTCGTGCAGCTTGAAGATCGAGACGGGCAGGAAAGGTGCCTCGACACCGCCCGGCGGCACGGCCTCGCCATATCCCTCTAGGATCGCATCATAGGGCGGGCAGGCGGCGCGGTGGTGCGCGGTCAGCTCGCGCATCTCCTCCGCGAGCACGGCGTGCTTCTCGCGCTGGGTAAGGCCGTAGACCGGCATATCGAACAAGCGGTCGATCATCACGCCCTGTTACCGGCAAGGAATTCGGAATGGAAGCGGGCCGCGTTTCAGGTGCCGGCAGCCTCGTCCCAAGCGGCTTCGAGCGTGCTGGCAGCGACCTTGCCCGAAGCCGGCCGGGCGATCGGGGCGCGGGCCAGCCGCACTTCGATGCCGCGTGGCGGGAGCGAGAACAGCTCGACCAACTGCTGCCGCACCGCCGCGGTATCGGCCTGGCTTTCCAGCAGTACGCGCAGCGCATCCTCCGCGCCGAAACAGACGGCCTGGTGGCCGAACGCGGCCAGCCGCTGCTCGACCTCGTCGGCATTCACCCGCAGGCCGAAGACCTTGACGATGCGCGAGGCCCGCCCGATGATCCGCAGCAGGCCATCGCCTCCGCGCAGCGCTATGTCGCCAGTGGCGAGCCGCCCGCCGAGCAGGTCGCCGACGGCAAGGTCGTCCGGGCCTTGGGCATAGCCCATCATCACGCCGGGGCTCTCGACCACCATCTCGCCCGGTTCACCCTCTCCGACGGGCCGGCCGTCCTCGCCTTGCAGATACACGGTCACGCCGGGCAGCGGCAGACCGATCGCCTCCGGCGCGGAACGCGCGCTTTCGGGCGGCAACAGCGTGATGCGCGGGCCCGCCTCGGTCTGGCCGTACATCACGACGAAGCGCCGCCCGCTGAGCTCGGCCCATTCGGCAAAGAAGGCGACGAGCTTCGGGTCGAGCCGCCCGCCGGCCTGGGTCATGGTCCGCAGCGACGAAGTCTGGATCTTGCCCAGCAGCCGGCGCAGCGCCGCGTAGTGGAACGGCACGCCGGCGATCGAGGTCGCCTGATGGGCTTCGAGATCCTCGAAATAGCCGGGCTCCATTACGCCATGCCGCGTCAGGCCGATGCAGCCGCCGGTGACGATGTGCGAGTGGATCACCGACAACCCGTAGGAATAGCTCATCGGCAGGTGCAGCAGCGGCCGCTCATCGGCATCGAGCGCTAGCGACTGCGCAATAGCCAGCGCATTGGCCAGCACGCCGGCGCGGCTTAGGCGCACGAGCTTGGGCGAACCCGTGCTGCCCGAGGTCGTCAGCAGCAGCGCCAGCTCGGGGTGGAGCACGGCGCCGCCCTGGCGCAGGTCGATACCGCCGATCGGGTCAATGACGGCGTCGACGCGGTAAAGTTCGGCAAGATGTTCGACGAGTTCTTCGGCAAGATCGGCTTCGAGTAGCAGCGGCGCATGGCCGGCGTCGAGCAGGGCGACATAGGCCGCAACGCATTCCGCAGTCAGGGAGCAGCGCAGGATCACCAGCGAGCGCGGCCCATCGAGCTCGGCGATCAGCGAGCGGCCCAGCGCCAACGTCTCGGCATAGGAGAGCACGCGCTCGCCGTCGCGCAGGCAGGGACGGGCGGCGTGGCGCTGAAAATAGTCGCCGAACATCGCCGGTCAGACGACCATGCCGCCGTCCACCCCGATCACCTGTCCGGTGACGTAGCGCGAGGCATCCGAGGCGAGGAAGACGCAGACGGGTGCGATGTCTTCTGCAGTGCCGAGGCGGCCCATGCCGATCGTGCCGACCAGCGCTTCGCGCTTGGCCGCAGGAAGCGCCGCGATCATGTCGGTGTCGATCGCGCCGGGGGCAATCGCGTTGACGCGGATCTGGCGGCCTGCGAGCTCCTTGGCCAGGCTGTAGGTCGCGCCGATCACTGCAGCCTTGCTCGCGGCATAGACCGTCTGGCCCGAATTGCCGAACCGACCCATGATCGATGCCAAATTGATGATCGAGCCGCCGCCGCCGCGCGCCATCAGCCGCGCGGCATACTGGCTGCAGAGCAACAGCCCGCGCACATTCGTGCTCAGCACCTCGTCGATCATCTGCACGGAGGCCATTTCGATCACCCCTTCGCGCAGGATGCCGGCATTGTTGACCAGGATGTCGAGGCGCTTGTTTTCGGACTGGATCCGCGCGAACCCCGTGCGGATGGCGACGGCATCGTTGACGTCGAAATAGAGCGCTTTGGCCTTGGGGCCCAATTCGGCGCAGACCTGATCCAGCGAACCTTCGCTGCGCGCATTGAGCCAGACTTCGGCGCCGGCTTCGATCAGCGCCCGCGCCGTCGCCAGTCCGATGCCACGGCCGGCCCCGGTGACGAGCCCTACCTTCCCATCGAGCGCATCAGGCCGCCACATCGTACTTGGCCAGGATTTCGCCGATCTTCCCCACCGAGGACATCGCGATGATGTCGTCGGTGTCGAGCATGATTTCGAAGCTATCCTCGAGCTCGGCCACGAGCGCCATGTGGGCGACCGAATCCCATTCGGGGATCGAATTGTACTGCAGGTCTTCGACCACGCGGTCCTCGGGGATCATCAAGGCCTTGGCGATCAGCCCCGTCAACTTGCTCATGCCTGCATCCTGTAGCTTGGGGAATTGCTCGCTCCCTAAACCAAGAGTTTCGGGGGGAGCTAGTGGCGCACCTTGCAATAGCCCCGGCAATCGCGCGAAGAGGGGAGGCAAGGTCAGCAGACCGGGAGAAAGCGATGCGCGTTGCGGTGTTCAATGGGGCAGGCAAGCCCATCACGATCGAGGACATCGCCGACGATCCCCTTCCCGCCGGATCGGTGCGGATCGAGGTCAAGCGCTGCGGCATCTGCGGCAGCGATGTCAGCCTGACGTCGGGATCGCCGTTCGACTATGCCGTGGGCAGCCGGATGGGGCACGAGAGTGCAGGCACCGTGATCGAGCTCGGCCATGGGGTTACCTCGCTGAAGGTAGGGGACAACGTCGCGGTGATGCCGCGCGGGTTCTGCGGCGATTGCCCGCCCTGCCGCGCCGGCCGGCCGCTGTTCTGCGAGGTGGGACCTCAGCAGTCCGGCGGTTTCGGCGAGCGGATGGTAATTACCGAACGGTCGGGCTTCCGCTTCCCCGCTTCGGTCTCGATGGCCGAAGGCGCGCTGGTCGAGCCGATCGCTTGCGGCCGCCGCGCCATGCGCATGGCGCGGCTCGAGCAGGGCGCCAGCGTGCTGGTGATCGGCGCGGGTTCGATCGGCATTGCGGCGGTCTATTGGGCGCGTGCGATGGGCGCCGGACGGATCGTCGTGGCGACGCGCACCCCGGCGCGCCACGCCATCGCGCTAGCCATGGGCGCCGACGAGGCGGTGAGCCTCGGTGACGATCCCACGGCGCTGGACCGAGCAATGCCGGCGCCGCCCGACATCGTCGTCGAGGGTATCGGCAAGCCGGGAGCGCTGGGCGAGGCGGTTTCCCGTCTGCGGACCGGCGGGACGATCGTCTCGCTCGGCATGTGCACCAGCCACGATCCGGTGATCCCTGCCTTCACCGCTTTCCGCGACGCCACCCTGATCTTCCCCATCGGCTATGCGCCCGAGGATTTCACCGAAACCGTCCGCCTGTTCGACGCCGGCAGCATACGGCCAGGCGTGGCCGTGACCGAGACGGTCCCTCTTGCCCGCCTCCCCTCGCTGGTGGAGGAGATGCGCGGCCCCAACGATCATCTGAAAGTGCAGATCACGCCTGATTGACCGGCAATGGCGACCGCGCCGGCAATCATGCCTCGGTCCTCAGTTGAGTGCCGGCTGAGCCCTGCGGATGGGGCGCGCCTTCTTTTCGACGGGCAGTTGGGCCGCCGGCTCTGCTGCCTTGGCCACGGAATGTCGATAGGCCAGCGCGACCGCGCCGCCGAGGACGGCAAAGAAATAGGCATGGGTCTCGACCTGAGCGAGGACCAGCTTGGTGATCGCAAACTGGGCCACGACAATCAGGACGACGCCCATCAGGGTCAATTCGCGATCGATCTGCTCCGCCCTCAGGATCGCATTGAGCAGCACGTAGACCGTCCCCAGCAACATGCAGACGAAAGTCACGAAGCCAAGCACACCCAGATCCAGCGCCAGGCAGAGATAATAGCTGTCGATGGTCAGGAAGCCGCTCTCCAACCGATAGTTGAGCACCTCGGCCCCCTTGTCGAGGCCGTAGCCCCACGGATGCGACAGGATCTTCGGCATGGCGCTGTGGAGCTGGTCGTAGCGCGTTTGGGTGCTCAGGGACTGCTCACCCGACCCCCAAATCATCTTGCCCACACGACCGATGAAGAGAGTTATGATGAAGAACATGACGCCCGCGGCCGGAATGCCCATGACGATGGCAGGAGCAACGAGGCTGGATTTGTCGCTCTTCAGCGTTTTCAATCCGTAGAGCGCGGGGAACAGCACTAGCGCAACGAGACAGCCGATGAGCCCCAGTCGTGCGTCCGTCTTGACGACGACATAGAATATGAGCGGTACTGTCGGGACCGCCAAGATGCGGAAGATCGTGCGCTTTCCATAGACCATGACGTAGAACACGAAGGGCAGCGCACAGGATATGAACTCGGCCAGGGACAGCGGCGTGGTGAACTTGCTCTGCACCCGGTAAGCGCCGCCGCGCGTGGCCCCGGCCAGAATGGCCTCGACGTTGTTATCCTCGATCTTCAGAAAGCTGGGAATATGCCCCGCCCAGGGAACCGCGCCAATTCGCGCTTCCCAGACGCCGATCAGGCAAACGACGAGCGCGCAGAGCGAGACTATGTGCGCGAACTTCTCCACCCGGCCGTCCTTGGACAGGACGTAGGCGGCAACGAAGAATATCAGCGTCCAGTTGGACAGAACGATCACCAGGCCGCGCAGAGACGTCGACGGTTCGATCGATATGATGCAGCTTATCACGTTGAGGATCGTGTAGGCCGTAGCCATCTTCCACACGAGCGGGCAGGAATCGAGGATACGCTTCAGCTCCGCGCGGAACGAAGCGGATTGAGACAGCGAAATCAGGAAAAGGATCGCCAGCGGCGCCACTGCCATCCGGATGGCAGTGATCCAGGGCAAGCCGGGAATCGCCAAGGCCAGGTAGTTCGGCCACAATAGCAGCGCGTACATGAAAGCGAAGAACAGCCATTCCACGGCTTTGACCGGCGCCTTGCCCGTCTCCGGCAACAGCCAGATCACCAGCAGGACCAGGACGAGCAGGGGAACGACCAATTGGACCAGCAGATAGATCGTCGTGATGCCGAAAAAGGCGCCATAGAAGAATGCGAAGATGCCCAGGAGGGTCAGGCCGAAGCGGCGATGGCGCTGCCAGTAGCCCGGGCGGGCATAGGGCTGGAGGACGCCGACACGAGGACGCGGATCGCGACGTTTCCAGCGAAAGCGCGGAAGAGCGAACCCCATACTTCAATCCTTCTCAATCTCGAACTTCATCGGCGCCTCAAGGCTTGCCGATCAGCATAGTCCATCCGAGAGGATAATCGCTTAACGCGATCGCGATGGCTCCGCTTCGCCGCCAGGAACAGGTTCGCGCGATGCCCGCTGGCGATCGGGAACGCGTTCTTCGCCAGGCGCCGGTCGGAAGGCATGCGGCGTGGATATGCGCTGGCGGAGGTCAATGCAACCGTTCGGGGTGCTCGAAATGCCGGCCAAAAAGCCAGCGGCCGGCCCCGTCGATTCTCCCGAACCGCTGAAGCCGGCCGCTTTTAGCCGCCAAGCGCTGTCGCGCGAAATTAAAGGTAGAAGTTGCTCGCCGCGAGCGAGGTGACGTTGTGGACGTAGATCTGGAAGTCCGCCACGCCATCGCCGTTGACATCGCCCGCGACCATGACGCCGTCACCATAGCTCTTGGCCTGCAGTTCGCCGGCGACGTTGTGGAAAGACTGAGTGCCGATGAACTTGAAGGCGTCGTCGCCCGGCGTCTTCGTATTGGCATCGATCATGTTCAGGCCAATGATGTCCTTGCCCTTTTCGAAGCCGAAGATCTCATCCTTGTCGTGAGCGACCACCGACTCGTTGCGGAAGATGAAGATGTCCTTGCCGGCGCCACCGTTCATGATGTCGTTCCCGGTGCCACCCTCGAGCGTGTCGTTTCCGGCGCCGCCATAAAGGATATCGTCCCCGGTGCCGCCGGTCAGGACATCGTTGCCATCCTCGCCATAGAGCGTGTCGTTGCCGTCATCGCCCTTCAGCGTGTCGTTGCCACGGCCGCCGTACAGCACGTCGTTCCCGGCCAGGCCCTGCATCCAGTCGTTTCCGTCCAGACCGTACAGCGTATTGTGAAGTTCGTTCCCGGAAATCGAGTTATCCAGCGCGTTGCCGGTGCCGGTCAGCGCCGTACCCTTGAGGAACAACTCCTCGACATTGGCGCCAAGCGTATAGTTGATCATCGAGAAGACCGAGTCATAGCCCTGGCCGGAACCCTCCACGACTTTGTCGCCGGTGCCATAGACCTGGTAGTAATCGTCGCCCTTGCCGCCATACATCTGGCTGTCGGTGCCATTGCCCAGCAGGATGTCGTTCCCTCCCAGGCCGTAGAGGATCGAAGCTGTCGAAACGGCACGAAGCGTTTCGGCACCTTCGGTTCCTGTGAACGTCTGCGGACCGACTGGCGTCGGAGTGGGTGTCGGCGTCGGGGTGGGTGTAGGAGTCGGCGTGGGCGTGGGCGTGGGTGTAGGAGTCGGGGTCGGTGTAGGAGTCGGGGTCGGTGTAGGCGTCTCAATAGGCGCCACGACCTCGATCGAACTCGGCGCATCGACCGGCTTGGCAGGCGTGGAATCGAACACCAACGTCGAGGTCGGCAGGCCGAGGTCCGTCAGGAAAGTGGTGGTACTATCGAAGGCGCCGGGCATTTCATGCTGGCCGAGCCAGGCCGTCAGAAGCGCGTCACCGCCGTCCTTAGGATAGCCGACGGTCGAGTTCCCCGTCGGAACGCTGCTGGTGAAGCCGACATAGGCGGTCGCGGTGTTGCCGGTGACCGCCACGGTCGAGGCATTGACCATGCGGATCCAGCTATCCATGTCCGGCAGGCCGGCCACCGTGTTGTTGGTGATCGATCCGCTCGCGACCCCGGCGATCATGATCGAGTTGTACATCCCACCGAGAACCATGTTGTCGGAGATGTTCACGTTGACCATCGGCACGCCGACTTCGTCGGTGACGAAGATGCCCTGCGAAATGCCGCCATCACCGCGGGTGATGAGGTTGCCCGAGATCGCGATGTCGTGATCGGCGACGGTCTTGTTCGAGGTCCAGATCTGGATGGCGTCGGGATGGTCGCCCGTCGCCGGATGGAAGTCGGTGAAGAAGTTGTCCTTGAAGGCCAGGTTCGAGCTGGCCGAGCTCTGGATGCCGTCGGACTGCAGATCGTGGAAATAGCTGTCCGCGACAGCGACGCCGTTGCTGTTGAGCACGAAGGCGCCGTTGGAGAGATCGTGGAACTCGCTGTTAGTCACGTTAACCGAAGAGCTGTCCCGGACCGACAGGCCGTACTGTGCCGTGCCGCCGGCCTGCCCGCTGAACTCGACGTGATCGAAGGAGATCAGTGACGATTTGGTAACCAAGGCGCCGCCCGCCGCAGCGGTCATCGCGACGTTCGAAAAGCTCAGATTGCTGCTCTGGTCCACTTTGAGGTCGGTGAACACGGCAGGCTTCGTCGCGTCGGCAGATGTGATTGAAACGGCACCAGAAAAATTGATCCCGCTCAGCGCAACACCAGAATAGGTGCCACCAGCAAGCTGAATTTCGTCACCCGCGCGGGCCGACGAAAGCGCGGTGTACAACTGCGCGGTCGTCGAGACCTGAAAAAATGCTCATGAAAACCCCGATCCAATCCTTGAATGGGGCGTTTATGCATTTGAAACCTTAAGGCGGTCCGTTTGTCGATGGTAAACCCATGGTAAGGTTTTCTCGTTAGGCAGAGGGCAAAGCCAGGTCGCTGTCACCGCTATTCTTCAACAGGGGAATGGGGCGGACAGTGCTGGCATTTGAAACGACAGGACCTTAGAGGCAGAGAGCACGGTGCATCTCGGGTTCTCGACGCGGGGCGATAATGGAAACGATCTTCGACTGGCTGACAGTCCTGACCTTCGCCGGCCTCGCCGTGCTGTACCTGCAGCGCTCGGCGCTGGCCGAGCCGACGGACCACATCTGGCAGTATCTCCCACCCGCAATCGGCTGCGCGATGGTCAACTACGCTGGTAACGAAGGCTACACCATACCGGCGGCACTCGGGCTGGTGATGGTGCTGGCTTACATCTATTATGTCCTGAAACCACGGCTGGGCGGCTGAAATCGCGTCCCTGACGCGTCGGCTGGCCCGTGACTTTTTTGCTATGAATGGAGAAACATGAACTGGTCCTCCTGGCTAGGGTCGTTGCTACGCCCCCCCTCTCGCAAAAGAAGAAAGTCGCGATCGGCAGCCCACTCCGTCCCGGTTCCCAAGCTGCTGCGCAATCGCGTCAACTCGACCGTGCCGCGCTTCAGTGGCGCCGCGAGCGAGCCCGATGTGAACGCCCATTCGCAGAACGTGCCGAAGGCCTCGCGGATGAGCCTGGCTTTCACGCCCGCTCAGCCGGTGTCCGACCTGCGCCAGTTCGCCGGCCGCGGCGAACTGCTGCGGAGCCTGATTCGAGCAATCGAGGATCGCCGCATGCATGTCGTGCTCTACGGCGACCGCGGCATCGGCAAGACCTCGCTGCTCCACATCCTGACGCTGCTCGCCCGCGAAGCGCGCTATCTGGTCCGCTACACGTCCTGCAGCGAGGACAGCGAGTTCGACGAGGTGTTCCGCTCGGCCGCCGCCGACATCCCGCTGCTGTTCCACCGCGAATATGATCCGACCTCGATCGAGGCCGAACAAGGCCGCAGCCTAGCCGACACCTTCGGCGACAGGCCGCTTACCCCGGCCAGCCTGAGCGAGGCGTTGGCGAAGATTGCAGGCACGCGGATCCTGCTGATCCTCGACGAGTTCGACCGCGCCCAGTCCCCGAGTTTCCGGAAATCGGTCGCCGATCTCATCAAGAACCTCTCGGACCGCTCGGCCCGGGTCCAGGTCGTCATCGGCGGCGTCGCGGCGAACCTGACCGAGCTCATCGAACACATTCCCTCGATTCGGCGCAACGTCCTCGGCATGTCGGTCGGGCCGATGAGCGATGAGGAAATTCTTCAGATCGTCGCCAACGCGCAGGCCATCGGCCAGGTCACCTTCGACCAGCAGGCGACGTCCGATCTCCTCGTCATCGGCAACGGATCGCCTTACCTGGTGAACCTGATCGGCCAGCAAGCAGGGGGCATCGCGCTCGCCCGCGGCACCAGCCTCGTCTCGGCCGCCGATATCGACGTGGCCACCGGCGATATCGAAAGCGAGTTCCGGGAGCGGCTGAGCGTTGCGGCCGCAGAGCAGTTGGCGGCGCTGGAAAAGAGCATGCCGTCCGATCTGCTGCGCTCGCTGGGACGCTATTCGCAGCATCATTTCGGCCAGCTTCTGCCCGAACACAACACCGCGGTCGCCGCGGCGCTCAAGGCCAAGGGCGACAAGGCCTGGTGGACCGACGCTGGCGAGTTCCGTTTTGCCGACGACACGATTCCGGTCGTCCTGGGCCTGTCGAACCGCAAATGACCGGTAGTTCGCGTAGGGGAGCGCTTGCGCGCCCCTACGCGTAGTTCTGTCCGAGAAGCCCGAGACGACCCGCCGGCCGAAGCGCGGCGATCAATTCGCTCAGAAAGAGCACCAGATTGTCGAACTGCGGCGTCTCGCCCTGGCGCACCGCCGATGAGCGGAACAGGATGCCGTCTCCGATGTACCCCGCCAGCGCCGCTTCGAAGCGCTGGGTACGCTGCTCGCTCAGGGTGCGCGGAAGCGCGTTGCCCATGCGGGTCCAGTAGACGATGTCCTCGATACGAGAACCCGACTTCGCGGTCAGCGCCACAGCAGGCACCGTCTTGCCGGCCCCCGCGGGGATATCCACGAGACGCCGATCGACGATCTCGAAGCCGATCGCCGGATAGCACACTTCGGGCCGGTGCAGCTGCAGCGAGTCGTTCTGCGCCGCGCCGTAGGCAGCCAGAACCATGATATCGGGCTTGTCGTCGCCGGCGTGGTGATAGGCGAGCGCCAATTGCTCGGCATAGAGCTTGGCTGCCAGCGATCCCTCGGTCCGCGGAATCACGATGTTGTCGGTCGGGCCCGAAGTCCAGCCGGCCACCATCCGAGGCACGAGGTCCTCGAGCTTCGCCCCCTTCGGCATGAGCACGAGCTTCCGGCGCGGACGGAGCCATTCGGCCGTGCCCAGCGCGGCCACGCAGCCGAGCCCGGCCATGAGATCGCGGCGGTTCATCGCGCCTCGCCTTTTCCGAGGAAGCGCGACAGAAGCACGTCGGCTCCGAAGATCAGCAGCAGCGCCAGGCCGAACAGGACCATTCCGGTCGTTCCGTGGAGGAAGCCCTGGGCGGCTTCGTTGCCGAAATGGTAGGTAATGAGGATGAGCGCCACGACCCGGAGGACATTCACCAGGATGGCGAAGGGCACAATCAGCGCCAGCAGGGTGAGCGTGTAAGCCCAGGATGCACGGCGAACCATGTAGATATAGAACAGGCTCACCGCGAGCAGGCCAATGAGCGAGTTCATGCCGGCGCATGCGTCCTCCACCAGCAGCTCGTACTGGGCGACGACGAGCGTAACGCCCTGGCGCGCCACCGGATAGCCGAGCAAGGCGGTCAGGTGTTCCGCCCAATAGCTGACCAGCAGTTGCAACGGCGCGGTCACGCGGTCCAGTACCCAGCCGGGCACCGGAATGACGAAGGCCAGGTAGAGCAGCGGGAAGACGAGCTTTTTGATCTCATCGAAGCCGAACAACCGCAGCAACATCGCGATGAAGACCAGATAGAGCGCGAAGACCTCGAGGCTGATGAAGTCGTAGGCCCGGCCGAAGATATAGATCAGGAGCGCCGGGATGAACAAGGGCAGCACCCGGCTCCACGGCATGGCATCGCGCGCGCGCGCGAAAGTCAGGCCCTCATGATAGAGCAGCCAAAGGCCGGTCGCGATGACGATGGGTCCGTGCGCGCCGGCCTCGGTCGACCAGGTCTGGCCGCCGAGACTGACGATGGTCGGAATGGTGAGCGCGAGCATGCCGGCCAGCAAGGGCCACCACGGCATTGCCTGCAAACTCCAACCTGACGAAGGCGCGGTGGCCGAATCAGTAGTCATTCAAATAGGTACCCACCACCGTCGTGCGGTCCGCCTCGAGTTCCTCGAGAAGCGTGTGGATGTCCTTGGCGAAGGTCCGCTGGCGCAGGGCGACGACCATGGCGTAGCGCGCGACCGAGGCGATGCGCCGGGCGTCGGCGTAGCGGTTGGTCGCGGGCGTATCGACGATCGTCAGATCGTAGTCGCGCATGCACGATCCGATCAGCGACTTGAAATTGTTGCCGCCGATCTGGTCGGGCACGGTCGGATCGGGATGGCCGGCATAAATCACCGACAGGCAAGGCTGGATGGCATTGACCACCTGGCCCGCCGGCAAGGTGTCGTCACGCAGGCATTCGCTGAGGCCGCTTACCGGGGCCACCGGCTGAATGTACTCGTGAATGCCCGGGCTGCGGAGATTGGCGTCGACCAGCAGAGTGTTGACGCCGATCTGGGCCATACCCACCGCCAGGTTCGCCGCGAGAAAGCTGCAGCCGGTACCGTCGGAAGGCGAGCAGATCGCCAGCGACCGGCGCCCTTCCTGCAAATGGTTCGTCAGCAGGACCGTCCGCAGCGAGCGCAGCGATTCCGCCATCAGCGAGTCCGGGTCGGTCACCAGGGTCAGCTTGCTGCCGAAGATGAAGCCCGAGGCGGGCGTGTCGGCCGCCTGGTTCGATCCGTCGAAACCACCGGGGGGCGAAAACTCGGAGGAAGTCAAATCGTCCATCACGCCTGCTCCGCTCCCGGCCGGCTAGTCAGGAACGGAAACCGTTCCAGCAGAGCCCTACGCTTTTTCGCCGCATCCGTAGTCGTCATCATCCCGAGGACGGGCACCTTGTGGTAACGCAGATCTTCCATCCCGCGGACGCGGCGGCTGATCAGTTCGGCGATGAGCGACACCAGGATGCCGAGCGCAGCACCCAGGGCGAACGAACCGAAAATGAGCAGCGGCCATTTGGGAAAGTCCGGCGATTCCGGCGCCACGGCGTTGCCGAGCATCGTGAAGCCCATGTCGCTGGCCTGACTCTGCTGCTGCAGTTCGGCCATGCGCACAGCAGCTTTCTGGTACTGGTCGCGCAGAACCGAAACGTCCGTCGCCAGTTGCCGCGCCTCATCCACCTTGCCGCGCTGCGCAAGCACCTTGGCCTGCTGGGCGCCATAGATCGCGGCGATGTTGGGACCGGCCGACATCGTGACGGCTGCGGCACGACCCGAGGCCGCGATGGCGTCGCGCTGACGCCGCATGTTGAGAAGGTCAGGATTGTTCGGACCGAGCACCCTTTCCGCACTGGCGATGGCAGCATCGGCCTGGGCAAGCTGCCCTGCAACCGGATTGGCCGGGGCTATCATGGGTGCCGATACTGAGGGGCCCGCACCGGCCAGGGCGGCAAGGCGCAGGCTTTCCTGATCATTGTTCTGGGAATCGAGCAAGACCCCGTTGGCCGTCTCGAAATCCGTTTTCCGCTTTTCCGCAGTGCGAAGCTGATCGCGCAATTGCTCGGTCTGCTTGCGGAAGAAGTCCGCGTTGCTGACGGCATCCTCGCGCTTGAACGCTACTGCCTGGTCGACATAGGCGCGCCGGACCGCGTCGGCCACTTGCGCCGATTGCTCGGGCGTCGAACCGATATACTGGATCTCGAGGATGTTGCTGCCTTCGATCAGGCGGGCATCGGTGCCGTCGATCACGCGCTGCGCCACCCAGCGGCGGAAATCACGCGTATCGTCTGCCGACCGGTGGGCATAGGCTGCAGCCATCTGAGGCGACGACGTCCATCCCAGCATGTCGGCAACCCGGCCGGCAATGCGATAGTCCTTGATCAGTTCGATCTGGGTGCCGACGTAGGCTCGCGCGAAAGTCGACGAGATCATCTCGCCCGTGACCGGATCGGGCTTGACGATATCGAGCATTACCCGCGAATTCGCCTTGTAGCGCGCTGGCAGCATCGTTCCGACCAGGACGGCCGCCACGATGCAGCTCAGCATGGCGATGACGAGGATGATCCGCCTGGCCCAGAGGATGCGGAGGAACTGAATGGGACTCATGATATGTATCCTTGACGGCGTACTTTAGAAGAAACGCTCTCCGACAAAGATCGTGTCGTTTTCAGTAAGCGGCATGTCCATCGTCGCCTTGACCTTCTGGCCATTGCGATAGACCGAGATCTTGCCGGCCGAACCACGCTGGGTCAGACCGCCGCTGCGCGCGAGCGCCATGCGGATCGTCATGCCGCGCTCGACCTTGTAGGCGCCCGGCGCGCCGACCTGGCCATAGACGTAGAAGATCGGCGCAGCCGCCAGAAACAGCTTGTCGCCGGGCTGAACGTAAGGGTCTTCGGCAGCGCCGCCGCGTGCGACGTCGGTCACCGGCAGGCGGAATTCCTTGCCGTCCGCGCGGCGCAGCAGGATGTCGTCGGCCGCCGAAGGCTTGGCGCCGCCGGCGCGGGCCAGAATCTCGGACACGCGATAGACCCGATCCACTGGGACCAAGCCGGGGTTGCCGAACTCGCCCAGCACGGTCACGTAGCGGCTGGCATAGCTGACTACGGCCACATTGACGACGGGATCGGTATAGAAGCCGCCATCGCGCAGCAGCTTGTTCACCTGCTCGCGGAACTGGATCACGGTGAGGTTGGCCGCCTTGACCGAATGCAGGTAGGGCAGCTGGATCGTGCCGTCGACCTGGACCTGGACGCGCGGGTGAAATTCCTCGCGGCCGAGGACGCTCACCTCGACGACGTCGCCGGCGCCGAGGACATAGCCGTCGTCCGTAGCAGCGGCCGCCGGGGCGGGCGCCGCAGGGGTTGCGGCAGGCGCCGCAACCGGCGCAACCGGGGACGCGCGATTGATCGGGCGCGCAGCGGACTGAGCGGCGGCCGGAACGACACCGAGGATGAGCGCCAGGAGAGCACCCACCAAAGCAAACGATCGTGAAAGGCTTCTAGTCATGCTGCACCTATTAAGCACCCAACGTGAACCGGGTGTTCACTGCGACGAAGGTATTGCGATAGTCGTAAAAGGTTCCATTTGCGTTGCGACGCTCATGTCCGACTTCGAGGCCGACGCTCAGCCGCTGGTTTGGCGTGAAATCGAAGCGACCTGAAATCCGGTTGACGCTGTCGTTGGTCAACGGCGGGCCGAACACGGGCAAGGCCCCGCGGAAGGAGCGTTCGTTCCGGGCGAAAGAGAGGCCTGCCGAAGTCCTCGGGCCAAGCTGGTAGGTCCCGGAAAGCCCCCAGTCCCGATTGCGCGAATAGAGTGCATTGTTGTTCAACGAGGGATCGATCTGCTGCGACAGGTTGGCTCGCAATTGCAGATTGGTGGTCGGGACCATGGTAAGGCCCAGGCTCCAGGACATGCCGCTATAGGAGGGCGCCAGGTTGCTCTCCGGCTTGACGTGGCTGAACGCGATGAAGCCATCCGCCGTCAGCACCGCTCCGATGTTGCGCGACGTGGCCAGCTTAAGCTGGTCCAAGCGATAGCCCGAAAGCCCGACCAGCAAGTTGCGGTTGGGGTACTTCAGCGTTGTCCGCTCGACCGAAACGTCGAAATTTCCGATCACGGGATTGCTGTAGCTCAGGCCGCCGCCGACGGTCTCGCCGCGATAGTTATCGAGCTTGCGCACCGCGTTGCTGTTGTTGCCCCAGGTGCGCTCATAATAGACGAGCGGCCGAATCCCCAACGCGTTGCCGCAGCGCAATTCGCCCCGATAGGTTTGCGTCGTCTCGATATTGCGGACGCTGCCGATGCCCGGAAGATTGACGACGGAGAGATCGTAAAGATTGCTCTGCTGACGATTGACGTGCGGCCTCAGGCCCACCTGGCAGAACCCGACGTCGAATTCCGCATCGGCGCCGAACGAGATTCGCTCGGCATTGAGGTCGGTATTGCGGCGGTAGAAATCGTAGCCCAGAAAGCCATCGACGGAGACGCTGTTACGCCCGAAGGGCCGTGTCAGCCTTATCGCCGTACCGATGCTCAAGCGGTCGTCGGAGGCGCTCAGGCCAGGCGTGCCGCCCGCAGCGATGTTGCTGTCGTGGCGCACTTGTGCGGTGAACGACAGTTCAGTGGTCGGCCCTGACACCGTCTGTGCGCAGGCCGGGGCACTTGCAGCACCCGCCAACAGCAGCCCGAGCAGGGTAGTCCTGCGTCGATAATCGTCAGCAATTAGCCATTGGTTGGTCGCCATGTCGTTCCCGTTACTGCAAATTTGCCCCTGACCCAAGCGTCCCGGGCCCCTGCCCAGCCTGGATCACCCCCTCGTCTCGCGATGAAACATTTGCCCGCCAAAAGATGAATGCACGCGCAACCGCGTCGCTAGAGCCCGGCTCACGGTCGGGCTCCCGCACTTGCGGCGTCTGGTCCATTCCCTCCCTCGGCCCACACCTCGCTCAGTTCGTCTTTCCGGGCGCAGCCGGTTGCGGCTGAGCCTGAGGCGCCTTCTTGGCCTGATAGTCCGCATTGATGTGGACCTTCGACTGACCAGCCTTGACGATTTCTTCCATGGCCTGGCGAACCTGCGTGGCGCCGCGCTGCTGCATCAGCAGAAGCCGCGCGATCCGCTGCGACTCCTCGCCGGCAAGCGGCTCTATCCGCGTGCTGGTGATCCGCGCCACCTGAACCCCGCTGCCGTTCGGCAGGGCGAGGATCTCGTCGACACCCATGCTGGCGACCTTGGTCGCGACATCGGGATTAAGGTTCAAGGTGTCCAGGACGGCAGCCGAACGCACGAACTGAACCTTGTTGTTGTTCAATAGGGCCTCGATCTCCGGCATGGTCTTCAGCGGTTCCATCTGCTTGACCACCTTCATGTCGATCTTCGGGACCAACAGCTGATCGACCGAGATCAGGCGGCGCTGCGAGAAGGTAGCCGGATGCGAGCTGACGAAATCCTTGACCTCATCGTCCGAAACCTTCGGCACGCCGCTGGCAATGTTCATCTGCAGCAGCTGGACCATGGCCTGTTCTTCGGCGCGGGCGCGGAACATGGCGGCGAGCGGCGACTTGTCGAGTTCGCGCCGCTTGGCCTCGGCAACCAGCAGCTTGCGCGCGACGAGACCCTGGAGGGCGGCGCTCTGTGCCGCTGCAGCGAGATTGGGGTCGCTCGGCGCACTCTGCAATTCCATGCGCAGCTCGGAAGCGGTGATTTCCTTGCCGTCGACCGTCGCGACGACCTGGCCCTTCGGCGCCTGCTTGTCCTCCCCCTTGCCGCAGGAAGCAAGCGCAAGGCCCAGCACCAGCAGCGAAATACCTCGTTTCATAGGCTTAGTCCCCATTACCCTCATGCCCGGCCCTCAGCCTGCCGGTGAACCCTACCGCTACACAATTGCGTCCGCCGACGATAGAGAGAACCTAATTTCATGCGCCGGCCCCCAAATCGGGACATGGCCGGCTGGAACCCGCCCGGTAACGCATCGTTTGGACAAGTGGCCTATGGGGGTCGTGGGTGCCGATTGACTTGCCGCGGCGCAGCGAAGATGAACGGATCGAGAGATCGGCGCGCCTCGCTGCGCTCGCTCATGCGGTTCGACTTCTGTGGCGCGGCATCGTCGGGTTAGCGCTTCATATTCAGGCGGAGCAGCAGTGAAGATAGTTATTTTCGGTTTGGGCTACGTCGGCTGCACCGCAGCCGCCTGCATCGCCAGCCAGGGACACAGCGTCGTCGGCATCGATGTCAGCGCCAAGAAGGTCGAGACGATCAAGGCCGGGCTCTCGCCGATCCGCGAACCGGGGATCGACGAGCTTCTGGCCGCAGCGCATGCCGAAGGCCGCCTCGACGCTGCCACCGAGGTCGGCAGCCACCTCGACGAAGCCGATATCGCGATCGTCTGCGTGGGCACGCCGAGCGGCGCCGACGGCGCCCACAACATGAGCTTCATCGCGCAGGTCACGCGCTCGATCGCCAGCGCCCTGAAGCCGGACCGCGCGACGCCGCTAACCGTCGCCTACCGCTCGACCATGCGGCCAGGCACGACGCAGCTGATGATCGAGCCGATTTTCCGCTCGTTCCTGGGTGACCGCACGGATCGGGTGGTGGAGCTTGTCTACAATCCCGAATTCCTGCGCGAGGCGACCGCGATCAAGGACTATTTCCACCCGCCGAAAATCGTCATCGGCACGATGGACGGTGCGCCTTCGCCCAATATGGATCAGCTCCACACCGGCATCGAGGCGCCCGTGTTCCACGTCGGCATCCGCGAAGCGGAGATCACCAAGTTCATCGACAACAGCTGGCACGCGCTGAAAGTCGCCTTCGCCAACGAAGTCGGGCGGGTCTGCCAGAACCTCGAAATCTCGGCGCGGCAGGTTCACGAAATTTTCGTGTCGGACACCAAGCTGAACATCTCGGCCTATTACATGCGGCCCGGCAACGCATTCGGCGGTTCGTGCCTGCCCAAGGACGTTCGGGCCTTCCAGCACATCGCCGCCGACGTCGGCGCCAATACCCATGTCGTCGACGCACTGCTGCGCAGCAACGACGCGCACAAGCATCACCAGTTCAAGCAGGTCGTCCAGGGCCTCGAACCCGGTGCCAAGGTGCTGCTGGTCGGCCTGGCCTTCAAGGCCGAAACCGACGACCTGCGCGAAAGCCCCGCGGTCGACATGGCGCGCCGGCTGCTCGATGCCGGCTTCAATCTCGAAATCTACGACCCGTCGCTCACCAGCGACAGCCTTATCGGCCAGAACCTGGGCTACGCCTATGCCAACCTGCCGACGATCGACACCCTGCTGGTAGACAAGGCAACCGCCGAAGCGGGTGGCTATGCTCTGGTGGTTGCAACCAACAAGATTGCCCAGACGCTGGACCTGCCGGGTGCCAGGATCATCGACGTGAGCGTGATCGCATGAAGATGCCCGAGGGGCCGGTTGCCGAGCACGCGTTTCCCACGTTCATCGAGGGCCAGCCGCTGGCCGGCAAGAGCGTGCTCATCGTCGTCGAGAACCTGCCGCTGCCGTTCGATCGGCGCGTCTGGCAGGAGGCACGCACGCTGGCCGCGGCAGGCGCCACCGTGTCGGTGATCTGCCCGACCGGCAAGGGCTACGAGAAGCGCTACGAATTTCTCGAGAATGTCCACATCCATCGCCACCCGCTGCCGCTCGATGCCCAGGGTGCGCTGGGCTTCCTCGTCGAATATGGCGCCGCCCTGTTCTGGGAGACCCTGCTGGCCTGGAAGATCTATTTCAAACGCGGGCTCGACGTGATTCAGGGCTGCAATCCGCCCGATCTCATCTTCCTGGTGGCCCTGCCGTTCAAGCTGCTCGGCGTGCGCTACATCTTCGATCATCACGACATCAATCCCGAGCTCTACGAGGCGAAGTTCGGCAAGCGCGGCGCGTTCTGGAAGCTGCTGGGCTTCATGGAACGGCTCACCTTCAAGTCCGCGAAGGTCTCCATCGCCACCAATGAGAGCTACAAGCAGATCGCCATCGAGCGCGGCGGAATGAAGCCGGACGACGTCTTCGTGGTCCGGTCGGGGCCCGATCTCAGCCGGCTGAAGCAGGTGCCGCCCGAACCGAAGTGGCGCAACGGGCGCCGGTATCTCGTAGGCTACGTCGGCGTCATGGGAGACCAGGAGGGGATCGACCTGCTGGTCGACGCCGCCGCGCATATCGTCCGCGGGCTCGGCCGCGAGGATATCCAGTTCTGCCTGGTGGGCGGCGGGCCAAGCCTGGCCGACCTCAAGAAACTGGTCAGCGACCAAGGCCTCGACGACTATATCACGTTCACCGGCCGCGCGCCCGACAAGGACCTCTTCGAGGTTCTCTCGACCATGGACCTGGGCGTGAACCCCGACCGGGTCAATGCGATGAACGACAAGTCCACCATGAACAAGATCATGGAGTACATGGCGCTCGGCAAGCCGATGGTTCAGTTCGACGTCACCGAAGGTCGCTTCTCGGCGAGGGAAGCATCGCTCTATGCCAAGGCCAACGACCCGATCGACATGGCGGACAAGATCGTCGAGCTACTGGCCGACCCCGAACGATGTGCGGCGATGGGCAGCTTCGGTCGCGCCCGCGTCGAGCAGGAACTCAGCTGGAACCACCAGGTCGAGCCCCTGCTCGCGGCCTATCGCAAGGCTCTGGCCTAAGCGCCTTCCCGATCGAGGCCCTAGAAACCGATTTCCTGCCTGCGCGCGTCCGACAGGAACACGGTGTTCTTGCTCTTTGCCCAGTCGGCGGAAAGCGTCTTGCCGTCGAAATGATAGGCCTTCATGCCCATGCCGGCGAGGAGTTCGACCAGTTCCGTGCTCGGAGCTTCGACGATCATCAGAGGCTGATTGCGGCGGAACGTCTCGATGCCGCCCTTGACTACCAGCAGTTCGGCGCCCTGGACGTCGATCTTCACGACATCCGGATCGAAGCCGTAGGGATCCAGCGTGCGCACGGCCACTTTCTCCTGCTCCACGTGCAGGAGATGCGGCTTGAAATCGGCAACCCGGTCGCTGTTCAGCCACAACCTGGCCTCGTCGTAGCTTAGAGAGGCCAATCCATCGTAGACGTAGTTGCGGTACCTCGGGATGTACAAATCGAAGCTGCCGGGCTGATCCGACAGCGCGCAGTTTTCGACCTGGACCGTCGCATCGTCGCGGAAAGTCCGGTCCAGGCGGCCGAACAATCCGGAGTTTGGCTCGAAGCAGACGATCCGCTGCGGCTTTGCCACGTGCTTGAGCGCCCAGACGCTTTGCCCCCAGTTGGCCCCGATATCGAGCGCGAGGCCAACCTTCATGCGCGAAAGCAAGCGGAACTCATCGTCGATCCGCATGCCGAACAGGCGGGTCCCCAGATTGTAGGTGTTGAACTTCAGCGGCCGGAGAAAAGGAAAGTGGCTCTGGGCGTCGCGCAGGAAGGAGTACATTTTGGCTTTCACGTTCTCACCACCATTTGCCGGACCGGGCGCCAGGAACCATCGAATGCCTCCGGGGCAGTGTTCCTATACCGCGCCAATGGTTTGCAACCACCCCGCTTCCGCAGATTTCTGCGATAGCTAACGACTACGCGATAGCCCAACGATCACGCTCGATAGCAACTTCACCCAACGCTGTGCCAAATCGGAACAGGCCGTTGATTTTTGGCACTTTATCCCCAACAGGCAGTTGCACGCCCCGGCGAACATCCTTATCGGCCGTTAAGGATTTATGACAATCGCCAATGTCCAAAACTAACGAAAAGGGGCTACAACGTATGAAGAAAGCTTATCTGCTGAGCGTCGCTCTGGGCGCCTTCGCTCTTCCCTCGGCCGCGCTGGCCGTGGTCCCGATCGACGGCACCTTCACCGTCTCGCAGTACTACGGCGATTCGTTCCTCCCGGGCGGCCAGTCGAACGGCGGCCTCGAAATCGACGTCTCGCCCAGCTCGGGTTCGTTCTCGACCACCAGCGGCGCTTCGCCGATCGGCCTGTTCAACATCAGCACGCCCGAAGGCAGCGTCGAGTGGGACGATCTGATCAAGCAGAGCATCGTCGTCGACTTCCTGTTCACCAATCCGGCCGGCGCGGCTGGCAGCGTTGGCGGCCAGACCTATGCCCGCACGATCGGCATCCTCTCGGACGGCTTCGTCAAGTGGAGCCCGGTGAGCATCTTGTTCGGCTCGGGCAACAGCGGCCAGCTCGACATCACGCTCGGCGACACCAGCTTTGACGGCAGCTTCGGCACCAGCCTGGGCAACAAGCCCGGCCTGGTGAAGGCCTCGTTCAACCTCGTCAAAGCGGCGGTTCCCGAGCCCGCGACCTGGGCGATGATGATCGTCGGCATCGGCTTTGCCGGCGCGGCGATGCGCCGCCGGCAGTCGGTTTCGGTGCGCTACGCCTGATAGCGTAGACCGCCTGACCTGATACGAGACCCCGTCCGGAGCGATCCGGGCGGGGTTTTGCTTTCCGGCATCGGCAAGATGGCGCATGGCCGCGCGCAGTCAGCTTAGCGACAGGTCGCGCCCGTTACGCGCCCCTGCGCGAATCGGATGTCCGATCTGCGGGGAAGAGAAAGACCGGTATGCTCAGGGAACTCCACTTCCGGTTCTTCTTCTTCGTGCTCTGGGCCTTCGCGCTGTTCATGGCCCTGTCGCCGCGGCCACCCAAGCTGCCGATCGACGTGTTCGGCGACAAGGCCGAGCATGTTCTTGCCTTCGCAGTGCTGACCTTCTTTGCCCGGCTGGGATTTCGCGACGCGCCCGACCGGCGAATCCTCGAGCGGATGTCCTTCGCCGGGGCCATGATCGAAGTGCTGCAATCGATCCCGGCGCTGCATCGCGATTGCGACTGGCGCGACTGGATGGCCGATACCGTGGCCATCGCAGTCGTGCTGCTGATCATGCGCGCTGTCCCGTGGCGCAGCCTCGTGCCTGCAACCGCGAAGTAGGCGTCGTCAGGCGATCAGGACCTGGTTCCGGCCGGTTTGCTTCGCCTTGTAGAGCGCCTCGTCGGCGGCCTTGAGCGCGGCACGCGGATCGCTGAAGCCGAAGACGTTGGCGACCCCGCCCGAAAAGGTGATCTGGCCGATGGCTTCGTCGGTACGGCGGTTGACCAGATTGCGCGAAGCCAGTTCCTCGCGGGCCTCGTCGAGCCGCTGCTTGGCTTCCTTGGTCGACAGGCCGCGGAACAGCATGACGAATTCCTCGCCGCCGTGGCGCGCGACATGGCAGTTGTCGTTGGTGATCCGCCGCAGCGATTCGGCGATGAGCCGGATCACGCGGTCGCCGGCATCGTGGCCGTGCGTGTCGTTGACCTTCTTGAAATGGTCGATGTCGCAGAAGGCGACGCTCAGCGCGTCGACCGCCGACTGGGCCTCGCGGTAGTGCTTGTCGAGCAGCGCCTCGAAGGCGCGGCGGTTGGGCAGGCCGGTCAGGTGGTCGACTTCGGCATCGCGCTTGGCGCGGTCGAGGTGACGGCGCAGCGCCTTGGCTTCATCCTCGCTCTTGCGCATCGCCTCTTCGACTTTGCGCGTACGGGCGGCCATTTCCTTGGTCAGGTCTGCCAGGCCCGCGATGATCTGGGCCGGATCCTCGACATGCTGCTCGAGCTCGACGACGTGCTGCTCGAGGTGCTCGTTGTACTCGGAGGTGGCGTTGCGGGCGGCTTTCGAGCTCTTGGTGAAAGCGTCGAGGTTCTGCTCGAGCTTGCCGATGAGCCGGTCGATCGCCAGGTCCTTGCGCTCGACGACGTGGTTGGCGGTGGCCTCATCGAGCCACTCCTGGGTGATCTTGTCGCCGGCCTGGAGCTTGGCGGTTATCTGCCGCGCGAGGCCCGGATTGCCGCCGGTAAAGGCACCATGCGCCGCAAGCAGGTTCTCGGGCGACACGACCAGATCGTTGTCGATCAGGAAATCGCAGATCGCGTCGAGCAATTGCCGGCGCGCCTCCTTGAACAAGGCGGCCTTGCCCTGAGGCGGCGCCTCTGCGCCCGACCGGCGGCCGAGCCAGCCCCGCAAAGAGCCGTTGGAGGAATCGGGTGTGGTCACGTCCGCACGCATTGACAGCTCCAACCTTGGTTTCCGGTTAATGCGCGCCCCGTGGAGACCCACCGGACAAGCAAATTACGTCTAGTTATGCCCATGAGGACCTTCGGCCTGCCGGTGCGCGTACTGATTCAGCATCGCACCATGCAGCGGATTGGCGAATTCCAGACCGGTTCTGCCGCCGGACACCCAGCGTACAACCGCAGGCAGGACGAGCATCTGGCCCAGCTGGAGCAGCACCCGTTCGCCCGGCAGGGCGATGTCCGGCGCCATGGCCGCGCAGCAACCGATGCGCGACACTTCGCTCAGTTCGGCGCGATAGGCGATGCCGCGCACGCGGCAAGCCGCTGCAATGGCTGCGTTATCCCGATCGAATTGGCGGCGTTCCAGCTCCAAGGACGAGCTCCTCCCTGAGGAAATCCCTAGCGAAACAAGGTAAACATTCGCTTAGCGCGCCCAGACCCCGCCGCGGCCGCGACGGCAATCCCGGGAAACTACGGAGGTAAGGCTCGGGGGTGCGCGAAGGCGCCGAATCAGGACCTAATTGTCGGCCAGGCGCCAGTGGTTGAGCAGGCTCTCGCTGGCATCGGTGAGCCTGCCCCCTTCGAGCAGCGCCTCGCGCGGCTCGGGATGGCTGATGAAGCGCGTGGGGCTCGAGGTCAGGCCATAGGCACCCGAGTTCTCGATCGAGATGACGTCGCCGATCGTGGCGACGGGCAGCTCCAGCTTGGTCGCCAGCGTATCGATCGTCGTGCACAGTGGGCCGACGACGGTATAGCGCCCGGTCTCGCCGCTCGGGTTCGAAAGATTGGCGATGCGCCAGTTGCGTCGGATGACCGAGCCCATCATGCCGTAGGCGGCGAGGTGGTTGTTGAACCCGGCGTCGCAAATCCGGATCTCGGTGCCGCGGCTCGCTTTGGCGCCGATGATCGAGGACAGCAGCCAGCCGCAGGGCCCGACGAGCCAGCGGCCGAGTTCAAGCTCCAGCCGCGCGCCGGCGAAAGCGGCTTCGGCACGTAGCGCCGCGATCCCGGGCAGGACCTGATCGGCCAGCGCCGCGAGATCGAGTTCCTCGTCGCTCGGCAGGTAGGGCACGCCGAACCCGGCACCGAAGATGAGCTTGCGGGGACTCTGCCCACAATGCGCCACGGCCCGGCGGAAGATGTCCGAGAGGATGACGAAATTCTCGGCCAGCCCCTCGACCGAGAGGCTGTTGGAGCCAGAATAGATGTGAAAGCCTACGAGATCGAGGTGAGGCAGCGCCGCGACTGCGTCGATCGCAGCTTCCATCTCTTCCTCGTCGATGCCGAACTGGCTGGGCTTGCCCGACATGTTGACGCCGAAAGCGCGTGGGCTCGTCGCGGGATTGATCCGCAGCAGCACGATCTGGCGGCAGCCGAGCTCGCCGGCGAACCGGTCGGCGAGGCGCGCTTCATGCAGCGATTCCACTACGAGATAGCCGATGCCCAGTCGCACCGCGCGCCGCACTTCCTCGGCGCGCTTGCCGGGACCGCAGAAGGTGATCCGCTCGGCCTCGCAGCCCGCGGCGATCGCGCGCTCGACTTCGGCGAAGGCGCTGACGTCGAAAGTATCGACCAGCGGCGCGAGGCTGCGCAGCAGCGCGAGGTTGGGGTTCGACTTGATCGCGAAGCTGATGCCGAACTGGCTACCGAAAGCCTCGCGCAGCCGTGCCAGGCGTGCGCGAACGGCATCGATGTCATAGACGTAGAGCGGCGTGCCCAGCGCCGCGGCGGCCGCCAGCAGATCTTCGCGCGTCGCCATCGTCAGAGCCCCTGCATAGTGTCGCAAATGTCATGCATGGAAGCAGCTTAGCCGCAGTCTGATTAAGGTTCACCTGACAAAGCGGCGCCATTTTATCTCGACAGGGTGAGGCTCGCCGGGCCATTGGAGAACGAATGACCGAAGAAGAGAAGAAACTCACCAACCGCCGGTTCTACAAGGCCGAGCAGGAAGCCTCTTTCGCCGAAGCGAAGGAGCACACCACCCCGCAGACGCAAAGCCCGTCCTACAAGCTCGCCTTCAGCGACACCGACTTCCTGCTGCGCGAGGAGCTGCGCCCCGTGCGCTTCCAGCTCGAGCTGCTGAAGACCGAGATGCTGCTCGAGGAAGCCAATATCGGCTCGACGCTGGTGGTCTATGGCTCGGCGCGCATTCCCTCTCCCGAGCACTGCGAGGCCGTGCGCGCCACTGCGACCACGCCCGAGCGGACGAAAGTGGTCGAGCGGCTGATCGCCAAGTCGAAGTACTATGAGGAAGCACGCAAGCTCGGCCACATCGCCAGCACCTGCGCGATCGTCGAGAAGGGCATGCGCCAGTTCGTCGTCTGCTCGGGCGGCGGGCCGTCGATCATGGAAGCCGCCAACCGCGGTGCGATCGAAGCGGGCATGGACACGATCGGGCTCAACATCGTGTTGCCGCACGAGCAGGCGCCCAATCCCTATGTCACGCCCGATCTCTCGTTCCAGTTTCACTACTTCGCGCTGCGCAAGATGCACTTCCTGCTGCGCGCCCGCGCGGTCGCGGTGTTCCCCGGTGGTTTCGGCACGTTCGACGAGTTCTTCGAGCTGCTCACGCTGATCCAGACCGGCAAAATGCAGCCGATCCCGATCCTGCTGTTCGGCCGCGAATACTGGGACCGGGTGGTGAACTTCGAGGCCATGGCCGAGGAAGGCGTGATCAACGAGAACGACACCGACCTGTTCCACTGGGTCGAGACCGCCGACGAGGCCTGGGCCAAGATCGTGGAATTCTACGACCTGGAATGCTGACCGCTACCTGACCGCGTGATGCCCCAGCGGGCCGTGCCCGTGGCCCAGCCTTGGGGCCGCGGCCAGCGCGGCGCGGACGAACTGGCGGGCCTCGGTCACCGCCGCCTCGATCGCCATGCCCTTGCCGAGCAGGGTCGCGATCGCGCTCGACAGCGTGCAGCCCGTGCCGTGGTTGTGGCGCGTGACGATGCGCGCGGCCTGCCAGACCACGGCCTGCTGCCGAGGCAGCACCAGCCGGTCCTCCACCACGTCGCCTTCGGCATCGCCGCCCTTGGCGAGATAGGCGACGCCGCGCGCCGCCATGCCGGCATCGCCGCCGAGCGCGGCAAGCTCGGCGACATTGGGCGTCGTCAGCGTGGCCAGCGCCATCAGCCGCTCGAAGCCGGCGATCGTCTCGGCACTGGCGAGAAGCGAGCCGCTGCTGGCGATCATTACCGGATCGAACACGACGGGCACGCCCAGCGCTTCAAGCCGCTCGGCCACCACCGCCGCGATCGCCGGCGAGCCCAGCATGCCGATCTTCACCGCATCGACACCGATGTCACCGGTGCAGGCGTCGATCTGCGCCGCGACCATTTCGGGCGAGAGTGCATCGACCGCGGCGACACCGGTGGTATTCTGCGCCGTGATCGCGGTAATCGCAGTCATGGCATAGCCGCCGAGCATCGTGATCGTCTTGATATCGGCCTGGATGCCCGCCCCGCCCGAGCTGTCCGACCCCGCGATCGATAGGATGCGCGGCGGATCGCTGAGCGAGACTTCGCTCATCCCTTGAACCTCCGCTCGGTCGACGGCGGCGACTTCGCGTGATGCTGCTTCGCCCGCGCCGGCCGGTCCATCAGTTCGCCGCCGCAATTGGGGCAGCGGTCGTCGAGCGCATCGGCGCATTCGGCGCAGAAGGTGCACTCGAAGCTGCAGATGAACGCGCCGGGCGCCTCGGCGGGCAGATCGGTGCCGCAGCGTTCGCAGTCAGGGCGCATTTCCAGCATCGGCAAAACTCCTGACGGCAGTCTAACGGATTGTCGGTCCGGCGAAAACCGGGTGGATTCCGGGCTTCAGGCCGCAGCTTCCGCCACCGCCGCGCAGATCGCGTCGACAACCTGCCGGACCTGGCCGGCGTCGTCGCCCTCGGCCATGACACGGATCACCGGCTCGGTGCCCGAGGGGCGGATCACCAGCCGGCCCCTGCCCACGAGCGAAGCCTCGGCATCGGCAATCACCGCCTGGACACGCGCATCGTCCAGCGGCTTGCCGCCTGAGAAGCGGACGTTCTTGAGCAGCTGCGGCACCGGATCGAACAGGTGCAGCAACTCGCTCGCCCGCTTGCCCGAGCGGACCAGGGCAGCGAGCACCTGCAAGGCCGCGATCGTGCCGTCGCCGGTGGTCGCATGGTCGAGCAGGATCATGTGGCCCGATTGCTCGCCGCCGACGTTGCAGCCGCGCTCCTTCATCAGTTCGAGCACATAGCGGTCGCCGACCTTGCTGCGCAGCAGTTCGAGCCCCTGGCCCTGCAGATAGCGTTCGAGACCCAGGTTCGACATCACCGTCGCCACCACCGCGCCGCCCTTGAGCTCGCCGCGCGCCGCCAGCTCGCTGCCGATCAACGCCATGATCTGGTCGCCGTCGACCGTGGTGCCCTTCTCGTCGACGACGATCAGGCGGTCGGCGTCACCGTCGAGCGCGATGCCGATGTCGGCACCGCTCGCCACGACGGTTTCCTTGACGAGGTCGAGATGGGTCGAGCCCACCTTGTCGTTGATGTTCTTGCCGTTGGGCTCGACGCCGATGGCGATGACCTCCGCGCCCAGTTCCCAGAGCGCCGAGGGCGCCACCTGGTATGCCGCGCCATTGGCGCAATCGACGACGATCTTGAGCCCGTCGAGCCGGACGTCATGCGGCAGCGAGCCCTTGACCGCATGGATGTAGCGGCCGCGGGCATCGTCGATGCGGCGGGCGCGGCCGATGTCCTCGGACGGCGCCAGCGCCTGGTCCTCGGCCAGCATCGCCTCGATGGCGAACTCGTCCTCGTCGGAAAGCTTGAAGCCGTCGGGCCCGAACAGCTTGATGCCGTTGTCCTCGTAGGGGTTGTGGCTGGCCGAGATCATCACGCCGACGTCGGCGCGCAGCTCGCGCGTGAGCAGCGCAACTGCAGGAGTCGGCATCGGCCCGAGCAGCACGACATCCATGCCGACGCTGGTGAAGCCCGCGACCATCGCGTTCTCGAGCATATAGCCCGACAGCCGGGTATCCTTGCCGATGACCACGCGGTGCCGGTGATCGCCGCGCAGGAAGCGGCGCCCAGCCGCCTGGCCGACCTTCATCGCCACCTCGGCGGTCATCACCCCCGCATTGGTGCGCCCGCGAATGCCGTCGGTGCCGAAGTAGTGCTTTGCCATAATCGTCTCGCCTGGGAGTTCTGTGCGCTCGATTTGCCATGTAGCGGCGGAAAGCTAATGTGATGCCGTCGAAAAGATGACAAGTCGGCAATCCTGAAACCACGGGGATTCATGGCGGAAACGGACCAAACTACCGCGAGCTTCCCCGAGATCCGCGTGCCGGCGCTCTGGACTTTCGCCGGATTGGCCGGCGGGCTCATGGCGGGGCTGCTGCTGCGTGGCACCGCGATCGAGCCAGCGCTTCTCGCTGTCGCGCAGCCGATCGGAACGCTCTGGCTGCGCGCCTTGCAGATGACGATCCTGCCGCTGGTGTCGGCCCTGCTGTTCACCGGGATAGTGCAGACGGTCGCCGCGGCGCAGGCCGGTGCACTCGCCCGCCGCACCCTGGGCCTCTTTGCGCTCGTGCTGACCGCGGGGACGCTTTTCACCGTGGTGGCTCTGCCCCTGCTGCTCGAAAGCTTCCCGGTTCCCCGCGAGGCGGTCGCGGCGCTGGGCGGCATGGCCAAGGCGGAGCCGGGCACGGTGCCTGGCCTCGCCGAGTTCCTGCTCTCGCTGGTGCCGGCCAACGTGTTCGAAGCCGCCGCACAGAACGCCATGGTTCCGGTCATCGTCTTCATCAGCTTCTTCGCCCTGGCGGCGACGCGACTGGCCGCGCCGCAGCGCGACCTGCTGGCGGGTTTCTTCGCGGCGCTGGCGGCGGCGATGATGGTGGTGATCGGCTGGGTGCTGGCGCTGGCGCCGGTCGGCGTCTTCACCCTGGCTTTCGCCGTGGCGGCGCAGAGCGGCTCGGCGGTGATCGCGGCTCTCGCGCACTATATCGTGTTGGTTGCCGCGATGGGCTTCTCGGTGTTCCTGGGCGGCTACCTCGTAGCGGTTGTCGGCGGGCGGTTGCCGTTGGGCGCTTTCGCTCGTGCGGTCGTGCCTTCGCAGACCGTCGCCTTCTCGACGCAGAGCTCGCTCGCCAGCCTGCCGGCGATGCTCGCCGCCTGCCAGACGCTGGGCGTGGCGCGGGCGACCGCCGATTTCGTCCTGCCACTTGCAGTGGCGCTGTTCCGCGCGACCAGCCCGGCGATGAACGTCGCGGTGGTGATCTACGTCGCCTACCTGACGAACACCCCGATCACCGCGATGACGATGGCTGCGGGCGTCGGCGTCGCGCTGGTGACGACCTGGGGCACGATCTCGCTGCCCGGCACGATCAGCTTCATCGCCTCGACTGGCCCGATCGCGCTGGCCATGGGCGTGCCGCTCGAACCGCTGGCGCTGCTCGTCGCGGTCGAGATGCTGCCCGACGTCATGCGCACGGTTGGCAACGTGACGATGGACGTCGCCGTCACCGCCACGGTCGACCGGCGAACGCGATTGCGGAGCGGCGGTTGATGGCCAGGGCGACCCGCGCGACGCTGGCACTCGGAAAGGCCGGCGTCGAATTCACCGTCCACGCATATGACTATGATCCGAATGCCGATTCCATCGGCCTCGCTGCGGCCGACGCGCTGGGCGAGGATCCGGCGCGCGTGCTCAAGACGCTGATGACCAAGATCGACGGCAAGCCCGTCTGCGCGATCGTCCCGTCGAACCGCGAAGTGGCGATGAAGAGACTCGCCGCCGCCTGCCACGGCAAGTCAGCCGAGATGATGAAACCCGCCGACGCCGAACGACTGACCGGCTACAAGGTCGGCGGCATCAGCCCCTTCGGCCAGATGCGCAAGGTGCCGGTACTGATCGAGGAAGCCGCGCTGGCCGAGCCCTACGTGTTCATCAACGGCGGGCAGCGCGGGCTGCAGGTGCGGCTGGCGCCGGGCGACGCGGCGCGGATTTTGAGGGCGACAGTGGCGGTTTTGGCGGCCTGAGACGCTTCAAAGGGTATGGAGGATTGGCTCTTTTTCCTGACCCTTCCAGTCGAGCGTAGCCGCAAGCAATGCTGTCATGACCGTGCAACGATCCGCGTCATTCCCCTCGTTCTGCAGCGCCAACTTGATAGTCGGCAAAGACAGGCCCGTGCTGGTTTGCACACGTTCGATGATCGCACCCGGTATTCGCGCGTTGAAACCGCCGCGAGGCTTGGGCAGTGCGAGCCGCCTTTGCTCAAGCAGGGCTGCAGCAAGCTTTTGCTCTTGCGCATGAAGAGGCTCGGGCAGCGAAACGCGCGGATCGAGCGCAGCTGTACGGTACAAGCTCATGCAGGTCCCCGGCCCCAGCGCCTGCAGCGCCTTTAGATAGCCCAGCCGGAGCCGCATCGCCGCGGCGAGGTCGCTACCGCCCGCTGCCTGCCCGACCTCATAGACGCGGCCCCGCACGAGGTTGGCGATACTGTGCCGGAAATCGTCGTCGCTGTTGCTGGCGCGACGAGCGATCTGCAGGTTGGCGCGGATCGTTGCGGCCAGCTCGGGATCGGCTTCCGCGACGCGCGCGAGCGTCATGCCTGGGCCGAACAGATCGGCTGCCAGGTTGTCCAGCAACGTGGCGTCGGCTACCTGATCCTCATAAGTGGAAACAATCGGCAGAGGGGGCGTCGCGGGCACCTCATCGCTGCTCCCCATCGAGCGAACGATGGCCATGAGGATCTGAAAGGCGATGATGCTGCCGAACCACCACCCTCTGAAGCGCCATCTGATCGACCAACCCTGCGATCCCGATCCAAGGCTCGGCGATTCCCAGGAATAGACCCGCTGCGGATCGAGATGGTGTTCAAGTTCAGGAAAATGCTTGCGGACGCCTTCGAGCAATTGCCGCACGTCTCCGCCCGCGACACGCAGGCGCTTGAACACGCCGGCCGGCCCGGGCTTCGAGAGCTCCATCCAGGCCTTGTGGTACTGATGCCCGGGATCGAGCACGCGCTCGTGGAAGCGCAGCCCGCGCAGCCTGGCGACGAGAAAGCCCATCGCCGGACGCTCGCCGAGCTTGCCGGCTTCGTTCTCCCAGTTGAACGCTGCGGCAGCGGGCTCGAGCAGCGGCGCCGAACGAGGCCATGCCTGCGACAGCGTCTCGGCAAGCCAGAGCTCGATATTGTCCTGTCGGGTGAGATCGCTCAACGCCGCCTGGCGCAGGACGGCCTGCAGGTGTTCGAGCGCTCGCGCCTGCTCCACGGCATTTAACGGCTCGATCAAATCGGCATCGTCGCCCAACAGCAATGCATAAAGCGCCGCATCCCGGCCCCGATCCGACTGCACGACGCCGGCGCCATCTGTCCGGTGCTTTAAGGGCGGTGCCAGAAGAGGCTGGCCGATCCGCGGCGCGTCGCCCTCCTCCACTCTCTGCGCAAGGGCGGCTACAGGCCAGGGTTCATAGCGCCCGGCATCGGGGGCCAATCGTGCAACGACCGGCGCGTCACACGCATGCGTGATCGCCGGCGCGGCATAGGGCCAAGGCGCCGGCGTTGCGACGTCATCGCCCGATGCAGCCAGTTGCTCAGGTGGGAGCGGATCGGAAATGGGATCAACCGCTGCGGCCTGCCTGCCGGCCCAAACCAGGGCAATGTCGCGCGCATCGCGCAACTGCGTATAACCATGCACGTCCTCATCGACGTCCATGGCCTTGAGGCGCGTCGCATAGGCGCGGCGAATCGCCCCTGTTTCGGCGGTTCGGGGAATGCCGAGCCTGCGCCAAGCCTCCCCCAAATTCATAGCGGATCCCGCCCCTCGATTGCATCGAGGTTCGCAGCCAGCAATGTGCGGGCTTCTGCGATCAGGCGCGGATCCTGACGGTCGAGCGCGCCGGCGAATTCGGTGATCCATTGGCCCACGATTCGCCGTTGCTCGCCAAGGAAGCCTTCGTAGCAACGTTCGGCCCGTGCCATCAGCGCGACGCTCTCGGCCTCTTCGCGAGGATGGAACTTGAGCTTGGCGAGGGCTTCGCGCCTTTGTTCGAGCTCCTTGCGATCCCTGCGGTCATCCTCGTCGACGATCACGACGTTGCGGGTGACACCGGTCAGCGGCACGCTGACATCCACTTCAAGCAGGCCGCTGCTATCATAGCTGAAGCGTACGTCGGCATGGACCTCGCCTGCCGGGCGGGGTGGCACCGGCACCGTGATCGTGCCCAGCTTGATATTGCCTGAAACCTCGCGCGCTTCGCCTTGGTAGATGCTGAATTCAAGCTTTGCCTGGTTGTCCGCCAAGGTCCTGTAGGACTGCACCCGGCTGACGGGCACCGGCGTGTTGCGCTCGATAATCGGCGAAAACAGACCGTGATGAAACGTGCCGCCGGCATCGCGCTCGGCATGATCGACGCCAAGAGTGAAGGGCGAAACGTCGCTGATCCGAATTTCCTCGAGCGCTTCGTCGCGCGCGAGCAGGCCCGCCTGGACGGCAGCTCCCAGCGCCACCGCGTGGTCGGGATGAACCGAGGAATTGGGGAAACGCCCGAACATTCGGGTAACGGCCCGGCGAACCGCCGGCATACGCGTCGCGCCTCCTACGAGAACGATCTCGCTGAGCCCGGCAGCGTCTAGCGAACAATCACGCAACGCCCGCACTACAGGCTCTCGCAAGCGGCGAAGCAGTGCGTCGCAGGCGGCCTCGAGATCGGCTGCTGTGACATCCGCGGCGAAGCGGCGGTCGAGCGCGGTCACCGCAAACTCGGTGCTATCGGTCTCGCTCAGCCGGCGACGCGCCTGCTCGGCGGCGAGTTGCAGCAGGGCATTGCGGCGCTCGACCGGTACCGCCGCAAGCGCGCCTTCGGGATCGATCCGCCCCTGCATCATCGCCACGAGTGCGACATCGAAATCGTCGCCGCCGAGGCGGTTGTCGCCCGCCGACGCGCGCACCTCGACGATGCCCTCGAACTTCTCGACCACCGAAACGTCGAAAGTCCCCCCCGCCGAGATCGAAGACCAGGAATGGCTCGCGGTCTCCCTGATCCTGCAGACCGAAGGCCAGCGCCGCTGCCGTCGGCTCGTTGATCAGACGCCTGACGGTAAGGCCGGCTAGTTCGCCGGCGCGGCGTGTCGCCTTGCGCTGACGATCGTTGAAATAGGCCGGCACCGTGATCACGGCCTCGCTGGGCATGTCGCCGACATGGGCAGCGACGTCATCGCGCAAGGCCATCAGCACGAAGGCGGACAGGTCCTCGGCGCGCCAGTCCTTGCCGCCGAGGCGCGTCACCCGGTCGGTTCCCATCAAGCGCTTGAAGCTGGTCGCCGTATCGGCCGTATGCGTTGCCAGGCGGTCGAGCGCCGCCGAGCCGACATAGCTCGTGCCGTCCTTCTCGATGCTGACCGCGGACGGCGTCAACAGCTGGCCCAGCGCATTGGGAACCAGTTCAGATCGACCGTCGCGCCAGATCGCCACGGCGCTGTTCGTCGTCCCCAGATCGATACCGATCAGCATGCCCGCTGCTGCCCACCCTTGCCCGTTAGTGAGATCGCTTAACCGCTGCCGTCACGTGCGCAAGGGGGGAACGAACTGTTTCGGAGCAGACATGGCCCCTCAAGCCTCCAGCTCGATGTCCCAATAGAGCCAGTCCCGCCACGTCTCGTGCAGGTAGTTGGGCGGGAAGGCCCGGCCGCGTTCCTGCAACTGCCAGCTCGTCGGGCGGATCGGATCGATCAGCAGCGGCATATGCGCCTGCCTGGGGGTGCGACCGCCCTTGCGCATGTTGCAGGGCGCGCAGGCCGTGGCCACGTTTTCCCAGCTCGTCTTGCCGCCGAGCCGGCGTGGGACGACGTGGTCGAAAGTCAGGTGCTGCGGACTGCCGCAATACTGGCAGCTGAACCGGTCGCGCAGGAAGACGTTGAAGCGGGTGAAGGCCGGGAACTCGCTCGGCTTCACGAACTGCCTGAGCGCGATCACCGAGGGAACCTGCATCGACCAGCTCGGCGAATGAACCACGCGTTCGTAGCTGGCGACGATATCCACCCGTTCGAGGAAGATCGCCTTGATCGCGGTCTGCCAAGGCCAGAGGCTGAGCGGGTAGTAGGAGAGCGGCGTGTAGTCCGCATTGAGCACGAGCGCGGGACAATGCGACAAATGCCGGGAGGGGTCATCCCCCGCGCTGCGGAACCGGGCCGCGCGCTCGATCAGCTCCGACTTGAGCATGGCCTCCTGTCGCAGGCGGCTGTTGCGGTTTCATGGCAGCTCATGCGTGATAATCAACATGCTGGGCGTTTTGCCGTCAAGTGTTTAGGGCAGGCTAAATCCACAGCCGCGAACCCCGAGCTCACCCTGACCCGCCCCCGCCTCGTCACTCGCCCAATCACGCGCTTCGCTCCCAGCCCGAACGGCTCGCTGCATCTCGGCCACGCCTATGCCGCGCTGGTGGCGCACGACCTGGCGCGGGCACGCGGCGGCGCTTTCCTGCTGCGCATCGAGGACATCGACGGCACGCGCAGCCGGCCTGAGCTGGTGGAGGAAGAATTCGCCGACCTCACCTGGCTGGGCCTCGAATGGGACGGCGAGGCGGTGTTCCAGTCGGCACGGCTGGACAGCTATGCCGCGGCGGGCGAGCGGCTCAAGGCAATGGGTCTGCTCTATCCCTGCCAGTGCACGCGCGCCGAGATTGCCGCAGCGGCCGGCACGATGGGTCCCGACGGACCGGTCTATCCGGGCACCTGCCGCCACCGCGACTTAGATCCCGCCGGGGCGGCCTGGCGGATCGACATGGCGCAGGCGACGGCGCTGGCCGGCCCACTCGAATGGATCGACGAACGCGGCGGCCCCCAGCGCGCCGCGCCCGAGCTGTTCGGCGACGTCGTTTTGCTGCGCCGGGATGCGCCCGCGAGCTACCACCTCGCCGCGACGCTCGACGATGCCGCGGACGGCGTGACACTGGTCACGCGCGGCATGGATCTCTTCGCCGCAAGCCACGTTCACCGGCTGCTGCAGGCGCTGCTCGCCCTGCCGGTACCCACCTGGCACCACCACGGCCTGCTGGTCGAGCCCGACGGCCGCAAGCTCGCCAAGCGGCGCGGCTCGGCCTCGCTGGCCGACCGCCGCCGCGCCGGCGAGGACGGCCCGGCCCTCGCGGCGGACCTGCGTGCGCATCGCTTCCCTGCTGGCATTTCGCTCGATGAAGGCTTACATAAACCGTCATGATCTACGTTCTCATTCTCGTGCTCGTCGGCCTCATGGGCATGACGCTGTTCAGCCTGCTCAAGGGCCTCAACGCCTTCCGCCAGACGATCGACGGCAACCTCGATCCCGAAGGCGCGCTGCGGCTGCAGATGCAGCAGAACAAGATGATGTGGGCGCGCATCAAGTACCAGGGCGCGGCCGTCGCCGTCGTGGTGATCCTGCTCGCGGTAACGGGCGGTGGGCGCTAGCCCTTAGACCCGTCCAAGTGGTCAAGCTCAACAAGATCTACACGCGCACCGGAGACGCCGGCACGACGGGCCTGGTCGATGGTTCCCGGCTGCCCAAGCACGCCGCGCGGATGGAAGCGATCGGCTCCGTAGACGAGGCGAACAGTAGCATCGGTCTGGCCATCTGCGCGCTTTCCGACAGTCCTCACGCCGCAACGCTGACGCGCATCCAGAACGACCTGTTCGATCTCGGCGCAGACCTCGCGACGCCCGGCGAGGACTTCGCCCCGTCCGAGATGATGCTGCGGATCGTACCCGGCCAGGCCACCTGGATCGAGACGGCAATCGATGCGCTCAACGAGGACCTGCCCCCGCTGACCAGCTTCATCCTGCCCGGCGGCAGCGAGGCGGCGGCGCGCGTGCACGTCGCGCGCGCGGCAACGCGGCGGGCAGAGCGGGCCATGACCGCACTGGCGGCCGAAACGCCGATCAACCCGGCAGCATTGGCCTATGTCAATCGGCTGTCGGATTTCCTGTTTGTGCTCGCCAGGGCTATCAATTCTGCCAGCTCGGGCGACGTTCTGTGGGTTCCGGGACAAAACCGCTAGGTCAGGCCCTAGCCAAGCCCTCGCCGCGGCGCTAAATCGTCGCGCTTTGCTGCATCTGCGAAGGATTGTGTGAAATGAGTATCGTTGGCGTGATCGGTGCGGGCATGATGGGCCAGGGCATCGCCCAGACTTCCGCGCAATTCGGCCACCAGGTGCTGCTGACCGACATCTCGCTGGAGATCGCCGAGAAGGGCAAGGGCACCATCGCCAAGACGCTCGACAAGCTGGTCGGACGCGGCAAGCTCGATGCGGCCGAAGCCAAGACCGTGCTCTCGCGCATCACCCCCGTCGGCGAATATGCCCCGCTGAGCGAAGCCGACATCATCATCGAAGCCGCGACCGAGCGCGAGGAGATCAAGCACAAGATCTTCGAAGAGGTGGTGAAGCACCTCAAGGCCGATGCCATCCTCGCCTCGAACACCAGCTCGATCCCGATCACCCGCATGGCCGCGCGCGTGCCCGATCCCTCGCGCTTCATCGGCATGCACTTCTTCAATCCGGTCCCCGTCATGGGCCTGATAGAGATCATTCCCGGCCTGCCGACCTCGGCCGAGACCACGGCCAAGGCGCGCGCTTTCGCCGAGAGCCTCAAGAAGGAAGTCGTGCTGGCCGGCGACGAGCCGGGCTTCGTCGTCAACCGCATCCTCTGCCCCATGCTCAACGAGGCGATCTTCGTGCTCGGCGCGGGCATGGGTTCGATCGAGGACATCGACAAGGGCTGCCATATCGGCCTCAACCACCCGATGGGCCCGCTGACGCTGGCCGATTTCGTCGGGCTCGACACGCTGTTCGAGATCATCAAGGTGCTCTACGCGACCACCGGCGATTCCAAGTACCGCCCGGCCCCGCTTCTGGTAAAATATGTCGAAGCCGGCTGGATCGGCCGCAAGGTCGGTCGCGGCTTCTACGACTATACCGGCGAAAAGCCCGTTCCCACGCGCTGACGGGAACGCTCCCTTTGCCGGCTCGTTGAACCGGCAAAGGAGATGCGCGCATGACCGAAGGTCCCAAGAAGTTCGCCAGTTCTTCCCGTTTCAAGGGCGAGGACGACCAGACGGAAGAGCTCGCCCCGGAGAACCAGAACTCCGAGCAGGACGACGAGGATAGCCAGGCCCAGACTTTCGCCGACGAGGCGCTGGGCCGCTCCTCGGACGACTTCGGCCTCGACGACACCGAGAAAGTCTCGACCGGCGAGGACAGCGACGATGTCGAGGATCTCGTCGACCACATGAACCAGATGGTCCGCAGCGGCCGCATCGATAACGACGCCTACCGTGGCGAGCGCAACGATGACGACGAGGATGACATGTACGGCGAGGACGGCGAGGAAGACTGATCCTCGATCAGTGTGAGGTCTTCGCCCAAGGATTGACGTGGTGCTCGCCCTGCGCCGTCTGCGCCGGCTGTCCCATCATCGTCGCGACGGCCTCGGCCGCCTTTTTCTGGTCCACGCCATCGTCCTCACCCTGCCGCGGGATCGACCAGTAGGCGCCGGCGACGACGCTCAGCACGAACCAGACCGCGCGCCAGCGGCTGCGGAAGACGGTGGTGATCCGGGGACCGAACATGCGCGGAAGCATAGCGCGGCTCGGTTAATGATCCGTGCCTGCCTCGCGCTTCAATTCATAAAGCAGCTCGAGCGCCTCGCGCGGGCTCAGAGCATCGACGTCGAGCCCGTTCAGCCGCTCGCGGATGGTGTCGAGCTTTTCCGAATCCGCCTCGAAGGCAGCGGCAAACAGGGGCAGATCGCCTAGCCCCGCCGCCAGTCCGCCGGTTTCGGCGCGGCCCTTCTCCAGCCGGTCGAGCACGGTCTTTGCCCGCGAAAGTACCGGCTGGGGCACACCGGCGAGGCGCGCCACGGCCAGGCCATAGCTCCGATCGGCAGCTCCCTCAGCGAGTTCGTGCAGCAGCACCAGTTCGCCCTTCCACTCGCGCGCGCGAACGTGGTGCAGCGAGAGCGCCTCGCAGCTCTCGGCCAGCCGGGCGAGCTCGTGGTAGTGCGTCGCGAAGAGGCACCGGCAACGGTTGGCGTTGTGCACCGCCTCGACCACCGCCCAAGCCAGCGCCAATCCATCATAGGTCGAAGTGCCGCGCCCGACCTCGTCGAGGATGACGAAGCTGCGCTCGGTCGCCTGGCTGAGGATCGCCGCGGTCTCGACCATCTCGACCATGAAAGTCGAACGCCCGCGCGCGAGGTTGTCCGAAGCGCCGACCCGGCTGAACAGGCGGTCGACCAGGCCGATCTTCGCGCCGAGGGCAGGGACGAAACCGCCCGCCTGAGCCAGCAGCACGATCAGCGCGTTCTGCCGCAGGAAGGTGGACTTGCCGCCCATGTTGGGGCCGCCGACCAGCCACAGCCGGTCGTCCGCAGAGAGCCGGCAATCGTTGGCGACGAAACGCTCGCCCTTCACGCCCAGCGCCGATTCGACCACCGGATGCCGGCCGCCTTCGATCTCCAGGCAGGCGTGCTCGACGATCTCGGGCCGCACCCAGCCACCTTCGGCTGCGCGCTCGGCCTGCCCGGCGGATACGTCGATCCGCGCCAGGGCCTCGGCCGTCGCAGCGATGGCATGGCGCGAGGCAACCGCGGCGGCGACCAGTTCCTCGAAATGGGCTTCTTCGGCTGCCAGCGCGTGGCCGCCTGCCTCGGCGATGCGGCTCGCTTCCTCGTGCAGCGCCAGGGCATTGAAGCGCACCGCGCCGGCCATCGTCTGGCGGTGGGTGAAACCGCTGTCGGGCCGCATCAGCGCGTCGCCGTGCTTGGCCGGAACCTCGATGAAGTAACCGAGCACGCCGTTGTGCTTGATCTTGAGCGCTGCGATGCCGGTCTCGTCGCGGTATTTGGCTTCGAGCGCGGCGATGGCGCGGCGCGAATGGCTCGACGTATCGCGCAGTGCGTCCAGCGCCGCGTCGTAACCCTCGGCGATATAACCCCCCTGCCCGCGCTCGGTCGGCGGCGAAGGAACCAGAGCGCGGGCATAGAGATCGGTCAGCGCACCGTGTCCGCCGAGGCTGGGCAGCAGCCGTTCGAGCAGTACCGGCCGGTCGCCGAGCCGCAGCAGGTGATCGCGCACGCGCCGCGCTTCGGACAGGCCGTCGCGCAGCTGACCGAGATCGCGCGGGCTCCCACGGCCGGCGACGACACGCCCCAGCGCACGGCCGACATCGGGCGCTGCGCGCAGCACGGCGCGCAGATCCTCGCGCAGCAAGGCATCACGGTGCAGCCAGCCGACCAGTTCCAGCCGCTCGGAGATCGCCTGGACATCGGTCAGCGGCGCCGAGAGGTCTTCGGCGAGTTGGCGCGCGCCCGCGCCAGTAACGCAGCGATCGATCGCGTCGATCAGGCTGCCGCGCCGACCGCCCTGGCTGGAGGCGAGGATTTCGAGGCTGGAACGCGTCGCCTCGTCCATCGCCAGATGCGCCGCGCCCGTGCGCAGCGCCGGTGGCAGCAGTAGCGGCAAAGCGCCGCGCCCGACGTGGTCTAGATAGGCGACGAGTCCGCCCGCGGCCGCCAGCATCGCCCGCGTGAAGCTGCCGAAGCCGTCAAGCGTCGCGACTCCGTGCACAGCCTTGAGCCGCGCCTCGCCGCCGTCGCTGGCGAAATCGCGCCCCGGCCGCGGGATTGCATCCAGAGGCGCTTCCGGCCAGCCATCGGGCACGACGATCTCGCTCGCCCCCACCCGCGCCAGTGCCGCGCCGATCCGGTCGGGCGCGCATTCCTCGAGCTCCATGCGGCCGGTCGAGATGTCGCATGCGGCGATGCCGACGAGGCCACGGATCTCGCAGAACGCCGCCAGCACATTGGCCCGGCGCGGTTCGAGCAGGGCTTCTTCGGTGAGAGTACCCGCCGTGACGAATCGGACGATGTCGCGCGCGACCAGCGCCTTGGAACCGCCGCGCTTCTTGGCTTCCTCGGGCGTCTCGACCTGCTCGGCGATGGCCACGCGGCAACCGGCCTTGATCAGCCGCGCCAGATAGCCCTCGGCCGAATGGACCGGCACGCCGCACATCGGGATCGGCGCCCCGGCATGCTCGCCTCGGCTGGTCAGCGCGATGTCGAGCACCTGGGCTGCCGTCTTGGCGTCATCGAAGAACAGTTCGAAGAAGTCGCCCATCCGGTAGAACAGCAGGCAGTCCTGCGCCTCGGCCTTAAGGGCGAGGTACTGGGCCATCATCGGGGTGACGGCACTGGCGGGCTGCTGGCCGTGCATCTGCGCAGCGTTAGCCGCCAAAGACATGATTCGGAACGTCGGAGAAACAAGCTTTCCCCTATCGCGTCGCGCCGAGTTTGGTTAGGGCGTCAGGTGAAACGGGGAGACATCCATTGTCCGACGAAAGCAACGTTCGCTTCACCGAGCGCGAGGCGCTGTTCTACCACAAGACCATCCGCCCGGGTAAGATCGAGATCATCGCCTCGAAGCCGATGGCGACCCAGCGCGACCTGAGCCTGGCTTATTCGCCCGGCGTCGCCGTGCCGGTCCAGGCGATCTACGACGATCCGGCCACCGCTTATGATTACACCGCCAAGGGCAATCTGGTCGCCGTCATCTCCAACGGCACCGCGATCCTCGGCATGGGCAATCTCGGCGCGCTCGCCTCGAAGCCCGTCATGGAAGGCAAGGCGGTGCTGTTCAAGCGCTTCGCCGACGTCGATTCGATCGACATCGAGCTGGCCAGCGAAGACACCGATGCGCTGATCGAGGCCATCGCGATGATGGAACCGACGTTCGGCGGCATCAACCTCGAGGACATCAAGGCGCCCGAGTGCTTCATCATCGAGCAGACGCTGCGCGAGCGGATGAAGATCCCCGTGATGCACGACGATCAGCACGGCACGGCGATCATCGCCGCCGCCGGCCTGGTCAACGCCTGCTTCATCACCGGGCGCAAGTTCGAGGACGTCAAGGTCGTGGTCAACGGCGCCGGCGCTTCGGCGCTGGCCTGCACCGCGCTGATCAAGTCGATGGGCGTGCGGCACGAGAACGTGACCGTCTGCGACACCAAGGGCGTGATCTACAAGGGCCGCGAAGGCGTCGACCAGTTCAAGTCCGCCCATGCGATCGACACCGACAAGCGCACGCTGAAGGAAGCGCTCGTCGGCGCCGACATCTTCCTCGGCCTCTCGGCCAAGGGCGCGGTGACGCAGGACATGGTCAAGGACATGGCCAGGCAGCCGATCATCTTCGCGATGGCCAATCCCGATCCCGAAATCACGCCGCCCGATGCCAAGGCGGTGCGCCCCGATGCCATCGTCGCCACGGGCCGGTCGGACTATCCCAACCAGGTCAACAACGTGCTGGGCTTCCCCTTCATCTTCCGCGGCGCGCTCGACGTGCGGGCAACCGCGATCAACGAAGAGATGAAGATCGCCGCTGCCAACGCGATCGCCGAACTGGCACGCAAGCAGGTGCCCGAGGAAGTCGCCGCCGCCTATGGCAAGAACCATCAGTTCGGCGCCGACTACATCATCCCCGCTCCGTTTGACCCGCGGCTGATGGAAGTCGTCTCCTCGGCTGTCGCCAAGGCGGCAATGGATTCGGGCGTGGCGCAGAAGCCGATCGAGGATTTCGACGCCTATCGTCTCAGCCTGAAGGCGCGACTCAACCCGACGACCTCGGTGCTGACCAACGTCTATGCCCAGGCCAAGGAGAACCCCAAGCGCGTGGTATTCGCCGAGGCTGAAGAAGACGTCGTGCTGCGCGCGGCGATCCAGTTCCGCGACTTCGGCTATGGTGTCCCGGTACTCGTCGGTCGCACCCAGGCGGTCACCGACAAGCTGCTCGAGCTGGGCATCAGCAATCCCGACAGCTTCGAGATCCACAATTCGACCACCTCGTCGCATGTGCCGGCGATGGTCGCATACCTCTATGAGCGCCTGCAGCGCCGTGGCTTCATGGAGCGCGACGTGCGCCGCATGGTCAACCAGGATCGCAACGTCTTCGCCTCGCTGCTCGTCGCACTCGGCCACGGCGATGCGATGATCTCGGGCGTCACGCGGCCGTTCTCGCAGACGGTGCGCGAAGTGCGCCAGGTGCTCGACCCGAAGGAAGGCGCGCTGCCTTTCGGCATCCACCTGACGATCGCCAAGAACAACACGGTGTTCATCGCCGATACGACGATCAACGAGCGGCCCTCGGCGGAAGACCTCGCGCATATCGCGACCGAGACCGCCGCGGTCGCGCGCCGGCTGGGCCACGAGCCGCGCGTCGCCTTCCTCTCGTTCTCGACCTTCGGCAATCCGGCCGGGCGCTGGCTCGACAACATCCGCGACGCGGTGACGATCCTCGACGCACAGAACCCGGGCTTCGAATACGAGGGCGACCTTGCTCCCGACGCGGCGCTCAACCCCAACATCATGAAGAACTATCCGTTCTCGCGCCTGTCGGCACCGGCGAACGTACTCGTCATGCCGGGGCTGCAGTCGGCCAACATCTCGGCCAAGCTGCTGCGCGAACTGGGCGGCAACACCACGATCGGGCCGATGCTGATCGGCATGGAAAAGCCCGTCCAGATCGCCCCGATGACCGCAATCGCGCCCGACGTGCTGACCCTGGCAGTGCTCGCCGCCGCGGGAATCACGGGCTGATCGCGGCCAGAATCGCGGACTGAGATTGCGCTTCGCGCGGTTGTCGTCGATCCTCTTCGTCAACGATTGACGGGAGAGGATATGACGACACGCCGCGTGGCGCTGCTCCAGCATGCCGGGGGCCTGGCCAACCCCAGCCTCGCGCGCCGGCTGGCACGGTCCGGGCACGACCTCGTCGTCCACGCCCCGCGCGAGGGCATGGTCGCGGAGCTCCTGAGCCTCGGGGCCTCGGTAGAGGTCATCGATGCGGACGAGGTGCCGCTCGAAGGGCCGCGTTCCAGCGGAATGCCGGAGGGCGCGCATATCCTCGTCGAGCGCACGCTCGCGCGGTTCGGGCGGCTCGACGCGGCAGCGCTGATCCCGCCGTTCGGCAGCAGCGTCGGCTCGATCCGCGGCCGACTGCTCGATGCGCCGCGCGAGCATATCGCCGCAATGGGCCCATTTCTCGAGACGACCAGCCACATCCTGCGCGCCGTGATCCCGGCCATGCAGGCCAACGGGCGCGAAAGCGGCGGACAGATCCTGGTCTTCACCAGCGATTCGGGCGCACGCCCCGAAGCGGGCTGGTCGCTCTACGGCGCGGCGCGCGCCGGGCAGAACTTCCTCGTCCGCGCGGTGGCGCTGGAGCACGCGGCCGAGGGCATCCAGATCAACGCCTTGGGATCGAAGAACGCGATAACCGCGGGCTTTCCCTATGCGCCGCCGGATGCCGCCACCGACGGCGAGATCACGCTGGGCGACTGGGCCAAGCCGCTAATGGACCAGTCACCCATGGGCCGGCTCGGCACGATGGAGGAAATTGCCGCCTTCGCGATCTCGCTGCTCGACGGCAGCAACCGCTTCCAGACGGCGCAGTACTTCTCGTTCTCGGGCGGCTGGAGCGAGCTCTAGGCCCCGACCTTCAGGCCCAGGCGCGATAGACGCCATAGGCGCTGGTCAGTGTCAGGACGATACCGACGAGGATGAGCATCTGCTTGGCCGGGAAATGCTTCGCCGCCCAGGCACCGAGCGGCGCGGCCAGCAGGCCGCCGATCAACAGACCGAGCGTCGCGCCCGCCAGGTCGGCAATGCCGAGGTTCCAGATGAACACCGCCGAGACGGTGATCGTCAGGAAGAATTCGACCGAATTGACCGTGCCGACGACCTTGCGCGGATCGGCGCCCTGGATCAGCAGGTTCGAAGTCACAACCGGCCCCCAGCCGCCGCCGCCCGCGGCATCGAGGAAGCCGCCGACGAGACCGAGCGGCGCGATTAGCTTCGCTTCCTTGATCTGCGGCGGATAGAAGAAACCGCGCCACAGCAGATAGAGGCCGATGCCGGCCAGATAGAGCAGCACAAACGGCTTCACCAGCGACGCGTCGAGGGAAGTCAGGATGTAGGCACCGAGAATACCGCCTGCCATGCCCGGCAGCAGCAAGCTGAAGAACAGCCGCTTGTCGATATTGCCATGAAGCAGGTGGCTGATCCCCGAAGTCGCCGTGGTGAAGCATTCTACGAGGTGCACGCGCTGCGATGCCAGCGCCGGCGGCACGCCCAGCACGCCGACCAGCAGCGTGTTCGAGATCACCCCGAAAGCCATGCCCAGTGCTCCATCTACGAGCTGCGCGGCAAAGCCGACGCCGATGAAGGGCAGCAGCGCTTCGAAGTCCAAAAAACTAAATTGCATCACGGCCCCCAAAACGCGAGTCGCGCCGCGTTAGGCGAGAATTTTGGCGATACGGCGAAAGAAATTCTTTGATTGGACGATCAGTGGGCTGGCACCGGCCGCTCGGCGATCGCCGCTTCCAGCCCCTTGGCATAGGCCGAGGTCCAGGCCTGACGGTGCAGCGCCTCGATCCGCCCCGCCATTTTCCGATTGCGCAGCACGACCTCGAGATTGCGCGAATGGTCGAGATAGCCACCTTCCCAGTTGCTGGTCCCGATCCAGGCCGTCGCGCCGTCGATCGTCATGACCTTAGTGTGGACCACGCGGGCATAGGGAATGGGTCCGGTCGAGGCCTCGGGTATGCGGATCACGCGAATCTCGACATTGGGTACCGCAGCCAGGCTGCGCAACGAGGGCAGGCGCGCGGGCGACAGGCTCCAGTCGGTGATCAGCAGGTGCACCTTGACGCCGCGGGCCGCGGCCGCGCGCAAGGCATCGTCGATCACGCGGTAGGGCCCGCCGTCGCGCGCGAGGGCCGCATAGAGCATGACCTCGACATCGATCGAACGCCGGGCCTTCGCGATCAGACGCGGAAGGGCGGCTTCGGAATCGCCGACGCCGGCCGGATCGAAGCGGCCCGGACTGGCGAGGAGAAAAGCCGGCCGCCCTTCGTCTCCGCTATCGTCGGCCGCGCGCAATTCGGGCACGGGCAGTCCCTGCGCCAGCCGCTCCTGCGCGAGCCAGTCCTGCGCGAAGATCGCTCGCATCTGCCCGACGATCCGCTTGTCGTCGATGCGCAGGCCCGTCTCGTCGATATGTTCGAGCGCGCGCCAGTCGAAGTTGTGACTGCCGACATAGGCCTCGCGCCCGTCGACCACGAAGAATTTCGCATGGATGATCCCCCCGCCCGCGACCTTGCCGAAATCGAGCAGACGGAAGGTCAGGTTGGGAATCGCCTTCAGCCGCGCGAGCGTGGCCTCATCCGAAGCGCCGAGCCCCTTCTCCTCCATCAGGAAGCGGATCTTCACGCCGCGCCGGCCCGCCGCCTCGAGCGAGGCGAGCACGTTGTCGAGCGGTTCGCCGGTCTTGCCCGCGACATAGTACTGCTCGAAGTCGATGGTGTCGCGCGCCTGGTCGATCATCTGGCACCAGACGACCACCGCATCGCGCACATCGGGCGTGTCGAGCGTGGTTTCGACGGGCGCTGTGCGCACCAACTCGAACCCCGGGATGCGGACGTCGGCGCTCGCATGACCCGCGTCGCCGAGGAAAAGTGCGACCGCGCAGGTCTTCGCCAACGAAGCTTTGAACCTGCCGATCATTCCGCACCTATTTCCGCTTGAACCGAAAGTACCAGACCTCGTGGCCCAGCGTGCGCGCCTTGGCTTCGTAGCGGGTTTCGGGCCAACCGCCGGGGCGGCGCTGGAAGTCGGCCGGCTTGTCGCAGAGCCAGTCGAACGCGTCACGATGGCGGCGCATGACCATCAGCGCGTGGCGCAGGTAGACCGGGTGATCGGTGCCGAAGCGGAACTCGCCGCCGGGCTTGAGCTTGGCGGCGATCAGGTTCAGCGGCCCGTCGTTCATCATACGCCGCTTGGCGTGGCGCGCCTTGGGCCAGGGATCGGGATGGAGCAGATAGACGAAGGACAGCGCGCCGTCCGGTATCCGCGCCAGCACTTCCAGCGCATCGCCGTGGTGAATGCGGACATTGCCGAGCGGCGTACCGGCGCCGTTGTCGCCATCGACATGGGTCAGCGCCTGGGCGACGCCGTTGAGGAAAGGCTCGGCGCCGATGAAGCCGTGGTCGGGCAGCAGGTCGGCACGGTAGGCCATATGCTCGCCGCCGCCGAAGCCGATTTCGAAATGCAGCGGGCAGGCATGGCCGAACAGCCGCTCGGCCGTGACCTCGCCTTCGAGCGGCACCGCGATGCGCGGCAGCAAGGTATCGACCAGCCCCTGCTGGCCCTTGCGCAAGGGCTTGCCCTTCGCGCGGCCATAGAGCCGGTTGAGCGTGGTCGGGTCGCCGGGCTTGTTGGCAGTCATGGGGCGCGCGACTGGCAGCAAACGGCGCGTGGGTCAACGCGGATGGGTAGGCGTCCGCGGTGTCGGGGAGTCCGGTCAGTCCGCTTTCGATCGGCAAATATAGAAAAGCAGTCCTTTTCCATCTACTCTGAGACAATGCTGCTCACCCTATTGGCTTCCGCCATCACACCACTTGAACCCTGGCTTTCATTCCGACGCGAGCCGTCGTTTCAACAGCCGATGGTCGTAGAAGTCGGGACATTGCATGCGGAAGGCCCGACAGCATATTGGTTCAAGCTTACAACGCATAAGGGCGACGGGAGGACTATCCAGTGGACCGACACCAACCGCTGCCCAGCTGCACGTTCGGTTTTGCGCGCAGTTCGTAACTTGGAAATGCCGCGTGCCACAGTTCCATTTCTCGACAACGATGATGTCGTAGTTACTGCTGACGGGGTTTTCTACGAGTTGCTGGGCGATGCGGCATACGGCGACAGCAGTGCCTACAGCTTCAAAATCAGTTCGAACACTGGCACGCCGCTCGCAAGATGGGTTGATGAAAGCTTGGCAACGCTTTCACAGTGCTGGTCACAGGACGAGCCTCGGCAAGCTGCCAAACGACCGACTTAGAGCCGGTTTACACGCTGGGGAATGACGGAAAAGTCGGCGGCAGCGGCCTCGGACGCCGGGCTCATCATCCGCCGATCCGTCATTTTTCGCTTTCCTACACGAATGAGTTTCCGCACACAGCGCGCGCTCTTTCTCATGGTTGCAAGCCGCTGTTTTATGACAACGAATTTGCCGCGCGCCGGCGCGGTGGCAAACTTCGCCATGCGTCATACGTGTGAAGTTCGACCTGTGGCCGTTGTCGGCGCTAACGCCCGCCCAAACGAAAACGGCCCGTTGCCTAGGCAACGGGCCGCTCTTCGACCGGAGAGAGAGTGTTAGTCGAGGAGGGGGTAAATCAGGCCGCTTCGGCGCGCTCGTCGGGATCGCGCAGGACATAGCCGCGGCCCCAGACGGTTTCGATGTAGTTGGCGCCGCCGCAGGCATGGGCAAGCTTCTTGCGCAGCTTGCAGATGAACACATCGATGATCTTGAGCTCGGGCTCGTCCATGCCGCCGTAGAGGTGGTTGAGGAACATTTCCTTGGTGAGCGTCGTGCCCTTGCGGAGCGAGAGCAGCTCCAGCATGGCATATTCCTTGCCCGTCAAGTGAACGCGGGCGCCATCGACTTCGACGGTCTTGGCGTCGAGGTTGACGATCAGCTTGCCGGTGCGGATGACCGACTGCGAATGGCCCTTCGAGCGACGGACGACCGCATGGATGCGGGCGACCAGCTCTTCGCGGTGGAACGGCTTGGTGACGTAGTCGTCAGCGCCGAAGCCGAAGCTGCGGACCTTCGAATCCATTTCCGAAATGCCCGACAGGATAAGCACCGGCGTCTGCACCTTGGCGACGCGGAGCTTCTTCAGCACGTCGTAGCCGTGCATGTCCGGCAGGTTCAGGTCGAGCAGAATGATATCGTAATCATAGAGCTTGCCCAGATCGAGGCCTTCCTCGCCCAGGTCGGTCGAATAGACGTTAAATCCCTCGGCCGTAAGCATCAGCTCGATGGCCCTAGCCGTAGTGGGCTCGTCCTCGATCAGCAGCACGCGCATGCGAATCCCCTTGTTTCCGCCCGAAAAATTGCAAGACTGACCCCCCGGTCGGGGTCCTCGTAATCAATTAACCATAGGACGTATGAAGAGAAAAGGTTAATTTCTTCTAAACGCGATCCACAATCGTTTCCGCTTCGCTAACGGTCCGCCGCAAATCCGCTGCCTAGAGCACTTCGAGCAGCCCGGCCGCGCCCATGCCGCCGCCGATGCACATCGTCACCACGACATGCTTCGCGCCGCGGCGCTTGCCTTCGATCAGCGCGTGCATCGCGCAGCGCGCGCCGGTCATGCCATAGGGATGGCCGATCGCGATCGAGCCGCCGTCGACGTTGAGCAGGTCGTTGGGGATGCCCAGCTTGTCGCGGCAATAGACGACCTGGTCGGCGAAAGCCTCGTTCAGCTCCCACAGGCCGATGTCCTGCATGTTCACGCCGAACCGGCTCAGCAGCTTGGGGACGGCATAGACCGGACCGACGCCCATCTCGTCAGGCTCGGTGCCGGCCACGGCCAGGCCCACGAAGCGGCCGAGCGGGGCTAGGCCCTTCTTTGCCGCGAGCGCGCCTTCCATCACGACCAGCGCGGCCGAGCCGTCCGAAAGCTGGCTGGCATTGCCCGCGGTGACAGTGCCGCCGGGAATCACGGTCGGCAGGCCGGCGAGCGTTGCCAGCGTCGTCTCGGGACGGTTGCCTTCGTCCTTCGTCAGCGTGACCTCTTTCTTGCTGGTCTCGCCCGTGGCCTTGTCGGTGACGCTCATCGTCGCGGTCGCCGGCACGATCTCGGCATCGAAACGACCGGCCGCCTGCGCCGCCGCGGTGCGCTGCTGCGATTGCAGCGCGTACTCGTCCATCGCCTCGCGGCTAATGTTGTAGCGCTGGGCGACGACTTCCGCGGTCTGGAGCATCGGCATATAGGCCGCTTCGCGCATACGGATCAGGTCACGGTCGAACTCGACGCGGAAGTCCTTGGTCTGGACCGTACTGATCGAATCCTGGCCGCCGGCGACGACGACGTCCATACGGTCCATCACCACCTGCTTCGACGCCGTCGCCAGCGCGATCAGACCCGAGCCGCATTGCCGATCCAGGCTCATGCCGGCGACGGTCACCGGCAGGCCGGCGCGCAGCGCCGCCAGCCGGCCGATGTTGAGCGCCTGTCCGCCCTGCTGCAGCGCCGAGCCCCAGACGACGTCCTCGATCTCACCGCCGTCGATCCCGGCGCGCTCGACGGCTGCCATGATCGACAGCGCGCCGAGCGTCGGCGCGGCAGTGGCGTTGAACGCCCCCTTGTAGGCGCGGCCGATCGGCGTGCGAGCGGCGGCTACGATGACGGCGTCACGCATGGGACCTCTCCTTGGCTGTTCTTATACGAAGTGCATGAAGATCCATTCGGCGAGCAGCGCCGGCTTGTCCTCGCCCTCGATCTCGATCGACGCCTCGACGGTCTGCTGCCACTGGCCCGGACGCTTTTCGACGAGTTCGAGCAGCTTGAAATGGCCACGGATGCGCTTGCCCGACTTCACCGGCGACAGGAACCGCACCTTGTTGAAGCCGTAGTTGACCGACATCTGAACCTCAGGCTTGTCGAGCCCGGACATCATCGGCGCGAGCATCGAAGCGGTGAGGAAGCCGTGGGCGATCGTCTGGCCGAACGGAGTCGCCTTGGCCGCTTCGGGATCGACATGGATGAACTGGTGATCCTCGGTGGTGTCGGCGAACTTGTCGATCCGCGCCTGGTCGATCAAGTACCAGTCCGAAGTGCCGATGACTTCACCGACCTTGGCCGCCATATCCTCCAGCTTCATCCGTCCGATCTCCTGCTTGCGCTGCAGCGACAGTCATGGACCAAGCATGTACGCCGCGCAACGCGGCTACTCGGCAGGTATGGCGCTTTCCCGCCAGGGCCAGCGCGGCGTGTGACGGTTCATCCAGCGCTGCGCCGGCTTCTCGACGCCGTGGTAGAGGGCAATCGACGAGGCGAGCACCAGCACGAGGAAACCGGCGAGCCCGCTCCAGCCGATCTGCGGCGCGGCGTGGCTGACGACCAGCTTGAAGGCCAGGAACAGGAACGTGTGCGCAAGATAGGTCGAATAGCTGACCTCACCCAGATAGCGCAGCGCCCGGCCGCCTAGCGCGCCGATGATGGCGCCCCGGCCTAGCGCAAGCGCGAGCAGGCCCGCGGCGAAGCAGGTCGGGACGAACATCGTCTCGGGGAGACCCAGGTGAAGCCCCATCCCGAGCGCGCCGAGGCAGACGGCAAAGGCGATCTTCGCGCCGTGCGCCGCGCCGCGCCAGCGCAGCCAGACCAGGCACAGGACGTTGCCGAGCGAGAATTCCAGCAGGCAGCGGACAAGGCCCAGCCGCGAGATGTCAGCCCCGAGGATGGTATCGTCGTCGGCCCAGAAGTAGAGCGCGATCGCGCTCAGCAGCGCGAGACCCAGCGCGAGCAGCGCCGCGGTCGGCAGGCGTTCCCATTTGGCCGCCGCGATCACGAGCGGAAAGACGAGATAGGCGGCCATCTCGGTGCTGATCGACCAGGCCGGGTCGTTCCAGGTCAGCCCTGGGGTGAAGCCCCAGTTCTGGATCAGCAGCACATGCAGCGGCAGTTCGGCGAGCGGGTAGAACGAGGCATCGCGCCCGACGGCGACGAACGAGGGCGCGAAGACCACGAACAGGCCGAGAATGAACAGGTGCAGCGGCCAGATCCGCGCGATCCGGCGCCAGAGAAACTGGCCGGCCGCCGCCACCCCGCCTTCACGCAGCCGCGGCGCGTAGTTGTACCAGAGCACGAAGCCCGAGAGGATGAAGAACAGGTCGACCGCGAGATAGCCCTTTGCCAGCACCGCAATCACCGCGGCGGGCAGGATGCCGGTGAGAGCATCGCGGATATGATAGAGTACGACCAGCCAGGCCGCGACCCCACGGATGCCGGTCAGCGCGTCGAGGTGCGCGGGGGCGGTCCGATCAGCTGGCTGCATATGTAGCCGCATCGCGCCTCTGCGCCGTCGTATCGCCCGTCGAGCCCTTCATACCGCGGCTGCGGTAGCGTGAACTTTTGCGGAATGCGACCAGATAGATGTAACCGGCGATCAAACGCCCAACGTTCCATCGGGGGCCACCGCAGGCGCGAGTTTCGGCTTTGCCGCCTCACCAATCCGCCGCCGCGCGGGCTCGTCGATGCGCTTGAGATAGGTCCAGAGCCCGCACTGCAGGCCAATCAGCATGAGGATGAACGGCTGGTAGGCGACGCCGATGAACAGCGCCCCGACCATATAGGCGACGTGGGAGAGTTGCAGGGCATTGGCCAGCGGCGCCTGCCACTGCTCGTCGGGTCCGGTCCGCCGGCTCCACTTCCAGCGGATACGCTCCATCTGCCAGATGCCCGAGAGCTGCAGCCAGAGCCAGAGGATGAGCCCCGGATAGCCCTGCTCGCCGAGCATCTCGAAATAGCCCGAGTGATAGGCGCGGCCGGCATCCGTGATGTAGGTGGAGCCGACTTCGGCCGTGTCGCCGCTGCCCTCGACCGTCTTCTTCTGATAGCGGATCTTGTTGCCCATATAGGCGTTGAACCCGCCGCCCATCGGGTGATCCTGCACGTAGTTCAGCGTCCAGCCCCAGACGGCGACGCGCGTGGAGGCCGATTCGTCTGCCTCGTGGTTCTCGATCGTGTTCATGCGATCGGTGTAGCTCTTGGGCAGGAAGGGGATTGCCACCAGCACCGCAATGGCGCCGAGAGAGCCATAGAGGAAGCGCCGCTTGGCGGTGCGCAGGCTCAGCACGGCCATCGCACCCAAACACAACAGCCCCGTGCGGGCCTGGGTGCCGATCGGGATGAGCAGGCAGGCGAAAGCCAGCGCCAGCCCGAAAACCACGACCATCCAGTTCTTCGGAAAGATCGTCCCGTGACGCACCAGCCAGAGGATCAGCGGCAGGATCGAGATCGCCGCCATGGCCAGGATCGAGCCTTCGTAAAGGCCGGTGTTATTATCGACGAACAGCTTGAGCGAACCGTAACCGCCGCCGCCGAGCGCGGTCTTCATGCCGCCGTCGATGATGATGGCCGCGATCGAAAGGACCATGACCAAAGCCACCGCCTCGATCCGCAGGCGCGTGCGCAGGGTCAGCGGCAGGAAGATCGCGAAGAGCAGCGCCTTCCACACCCAGTCCCACTTGGCCGCAGCCTCGACCGGGAAATCGGCGACCAGCGTGGTGTAGCCGCAATAGACCAGCAGCAGCGCGAGGATCGCCTGCCGGTAGTTGAATCGCGAATCCGTCTTGTCGTCGAGCGCCAGCCAGCCGCCGAAGGCCGCGACGAAGACCATCAGCGAGATCGGGATCTGCGCGAGCAGGTGCCACGAGATCTTCTGCGGCGCGACGATGTCGATATAGAGGTAGGCGAGCACCCAGAGGAACGGCCGTTTGAAGCCGAGCGCCAGCAAGCCCATGGCAAAGACGAAAAGGCCGTAGTCTGTCACTTGAGCCGCATCCCGCGCCGCGACTGCGCCTGCTCTTCCGGCACCGGCTCGGCCTTGGGCGGATCGCGATCGAGATCGGCGCGCTGGATCAGCCGCCAGGCGGCAAGCGCCAGCAGCCCGTGCGTCAGGACAAGGGCGAAGAGATCGACCATCGTCCCCCCTGCCCTAGCAAGCCGCGGTTGACGGGCCGTTAAGCGTTATCGGCTTAGGGAAGCGCCATGCTCAAGGTGCTGCACGTCCTCGACCATTCGCTGCCGCTGCACAGCGGCTACACCTTCCGCACGCGCGCCATCCTGAAGGCGCAGCAGGCGATGGGGATCGAACTACGCGCGATCACCGGCCTGCGCCATTCGGCAGAAGGCCCGGACGTCGAGGAAATTGACGGGATAACCTTCCACCGCACGCCCGGAGAAGCCGGCGGCCCGCCGGGCCTGCGCGAATGGCGCGAGATCGGGCAACTGGCGACGGCGATCGACAAGCTTTGCCGCGAATGGCGCCCCGACGTGCTGCACGCCCACTCGCCCGCGCTCTGCGGCGAAGGCGCGCTGCGCGCCGCTAAGCGGCTCGGCATTCCGGTGGTCTACGAGATCCGCGCCTTCTGGGAGGATGCCGCGGTCGGCAACGGCACCAGCCGCGAGGGCTCGGCCAAGTACCACCTGACGCGCCAGCTCGAGAACCACGTCGTCGGCAGCGTCGGCGCGGTGGTGACGATCTGCGAGGGGCTGCGCGGCGACCTGATCGAACGCGGCTTCAACGCCGAGCGCATCTCGATTATGCCCAACGGGGTCGACCTCGCGATGTTCGGCACACCCGTCCCGCGCGACGCTGCGCTGGCGGCCGAACTCGGGCTCGGAGACGGTCCGGTGATAGGCTTCATCGGCAGCTTCTACGACTACGAGGGCATCGACGACCTGATCGCGGCGATGCCCGCGCTCGTCGCGCGCCAGCCCGATGCCCGCTTGCTGCTCGTCGGCGGGGGGCCCCGCGAGGCTGCGCTGAAAGAGCAGGCGCAGGCCTCGCCCGCGGCAGCGGCGATCCGCTTCGTCGGCCGCGTGCCGCACCACGAGGTCGAGCGCTATTACGCGCTGACCGACATCATGGCCTATCCGCGCAAGAAGAGCCGGCTGACCGATCTTGTCACGCCGCTCAAGCCGCTCGAAGCCATGGCGCAGGACAAACTCGTAGCCGCCTCGGACGTCGGCGGGCACCGCGAGCTGATCACCGACGGCGTCACCGGACGGCTGTTCGCGCCCGACGATCCCGCCGCCTGCGCGGAAGCTCTGGCGCTCCTGCTCGAGGAACGCGGCGCCTGGGACGCCTACCGGAAGGCCGGCCATGTCCACGTCGAAACCCGCCATGACTGGGCGCGCAACGTCGAACGTTATCAAGTCGTTTACCAAACATTGCTAGGAATCGCGCCACTATCCGCGCACGCCGCCTGAGCGGGAAGCGCCGAGAAAACGGGGCTAGAGAATCGTGGCAGAGCCAGACAGCAAGCAAGCCGATCGTCAGCGGGCCAGTCAGCCGATCACCCGTCATCCGTTGTTCCCGGCCATTGTCGCCTTGTGGTTCGCCACGCTGCTCGGCGTCGGCAGCCTGCTGCTCCGGACATCGCTGGTCGAAAGCGCGGTGGTTGCCAGCCATCTCGACGCCCTGATCCCCGCCGCCGCACCGCCGCTGGGCACGACCGCTCGGCTGATGCTCGCCGGGTTGCTCGGCATTCCGGGCGGCGTCATCGGCTGGATCCTGGCGAAGCGCCTCGGCGCCCCCCAGGAAGGCCGGTCCGCAAGTATTCAAGGTCGCCGAGACCGATCTCGGCGGCGAGCAATGGCCCGGCGTGGCCGAAGTGCCGGCCTCGGCCGAGCCCGTGGCCGCCGAAGCGGCGCCCTCGCTCGACCCGTCGAGCCTTGTTGCGGTTGTCGAGGAAGAGAGCTCCCTGCCGGCCGCCGAAGCGGCCATCGTGCAGGAGGTGATCCCTGCGCCCCGCAGCCACACCGCAGCGCAGCGTATTGTCACCGCGGACCTCGCCGACCTGTCGCATGTCGAACTGGTCGAACGCCTGGCGATCGCCTTGCAGCGCCGCGAGGAATTGCGCGGCTCTACGCGGGATGAAACGGATGAAGCCGCCGGCCCCGTGCTCCATTTTCCCGACTTCGCCGACCGGCGCCAGGCCCGCCTGAGCCCGCCGCCCGCGCAATCCCGCCCCGTTCAGCTGGAAACCGAAAAAGCCCTGCGCGCAGCCTTGGCCCAGCTCGATCGGATGAGCGGCACCGCCTGATTCCGCGCGAAGCGGCTGAGATCACCGCACAATCGTTGCCGAATCGCGCCGCAGCCGGCGCGCCGGGGCCTCGTTTCCCGTCTTCGCGGTTGCAAAAATTACTTCCTGTCGTCATGGGGGACGTTCGCGCTCCCGTGCCGTTTTCCTGGCGTGGTGAGTCGCGCTTACGGGGCCGTTAGCCGCGCAAGGCGACCGGCCGATGACAGGATGGTTTATCGATGGGATTTCCTCAGCCCCAGGGGCTCTACGATTCGCGTAATGAACACGACGCCTGCGGTGTAGGCTTCGTCGCCCATATCAAGGGCGCCAAAAGCCATGCGATCGTTACCCAGGCGCTGGAGATTCTGAAAAACCTCGATCACCGCGGCGCCGTCGGCGCCGACCCGCTGCTGGGCGACGGCGCCGGCATCCTGATCCAGATGCCCGATGCGCTGTTCCGCAAGTGGGCAGACGGCGAAGGCCTGACGCTGCCCGCGGCCGGCGACTATGCCGTCGCCATGTGCTTCCTCCCGCAAGACGAAGCTGCGCGCAATTTCGCCATCGCCCATTTCGAGGAATTCATCGCCAAGGAAGGCCAGCACCTGATCGGCTGGCGCGACGTGCCGACCACGCTCGACGGGCTCGGCAAGGCCGTCGTCGCCTCGATGCCCGTGGTGCGCCAGTGCTTCGTCGGCCGCGGCGAGAACATCGCCGACCAGGACGCCTTCGAGCGCAAGATCCTGGCGATCCGCAAGCAGGCGCAGAACCCGCTGGCCGCGCTCGCGGTCAAGCATGACCTGCCGACGCTCGACGAGCTCTACATGCCGAGCTTCTCGAGCCGCACGATCGTCTACAAGGGCCTGCTGCTCGCAACCCAGGTCGGCTCGTTCTACGACGACCTGCGCGATCCCGACTGCGTCTCGGCGCTCGGCCTCGTCCACCAGCGTTTCTCGACCAACACCTTCCCCAGCTGGAAGCTGGCGCACCCCTACCGCTTCATCGCCCATAACGGCGAGATCAACACCGTGCGCGGCAACGTCAACTGGATGAACGCGCGCCGCCGCACGATGGAATCGGAGCTGCTCGGCCCCGATCTTGACAAGATGTGGCCGCTGATCCCGCACGGCCAGTCGGACACCGCCTGCCTCGACAACGCGCTCGAGCTGCTGCTCGCGGGCGGCTACAGCCTCGCCCATGCGGTGATGATGCTGATCCCCGAGGCTTGGGCGGGTAACCCGCTGATGGATTCGAAGCGCCGCGCCTTCTACGAATACCACGCCGCGCTGATGGAGCCGTGGGACGGCCCCGCCGCCGTCGCCTTCACCGACGGCCGCCAGATCGGCGCGACGCTGGACCGCAACGGCCTGCGCCCCGCGCGCTTCCTCGTCACCGACGACGACCTAGTCGTCATGGCCTCGGAATCGGGCGTTCTGCCGATCAAGGAAGACAATATCGTCCGCAAGTGGCGGCTTCAGCCAGGCCGCATGCTGCTGATCGACTTCGACGAAGGCCGGATCATCGAGGACGAGGAAATCAAGGCCCAGCTCGCCGGCGCCGAACCTTACGAGGAATGGCTGCAGGCGGCGCAGTACAAGCTCAAGGACCTCGAAGTCGTCGAGCCCGAGCTGGCCGAGCTGCCGGTCGAGACGACCAGCCTGCTCGATCGCCAGCAGGCATTCGGCTACACGCAGGAAGATACCAACAAGTTCCTCGAGCCGATGGCCGCGAACGGAGACGATCCGATCGGGTCGATGGGCACCGACACGCCGATCGCGGTGCTGTCGAACCGCTCGCGCCTGCTCTACGACTATTTCAAGCAGAACTTCGCCCAGGTCACCAACCCGCCGATCGATCCGATCCGCGAGGAGCTGGTGATGAGCCTGGTGTCGATGATCGGGCCGCGCCCGAACCTGCTGGGCATGGACGCGGGCAGCCACAAGCGCCTGGAGATCGACCAGCCGATCCTGACCAACGAAGACGTCGCCCGCATCCGCTCGATCGAAGCGGCGCTCGACGGCGCGTTCCGCACGCAGACCATCGACATGACCTGGGATGCCGCCACCGGCGCCGAAGGTCTGGAGATGGCGATCAAGGAGATGTGCTGGTCGGCGACCGAGGCGGTCCTGGCCGACAAGAACATCCTGATCCTCTCGGACCGCGCGCAGGGGGCCGACCGCATTCCGATGCCGGCGCTGCTGGCGACGGCGGCGGTGCACCACCACCTCGTCCGCCAGGGCCTGCGCATGCAGACCGGCCTCGTCGTCGAGACCGGCGAAGCGCGCGAAGTGCACCACTTCTGCGTCCTCGCGGGCTACGGCGCCGAAGCGATCAACCCCTATGTCGCCTTCGAGACGCTCGAGGACATCCGCAGCCGCAAGCTGCCGCATCTTGAAGAGAAGCAGGTTCGCAAGAACTACATCAAGGCGATCGGCAAGGGCGTGCTCAAGGTGATGTCCAAGATGGGCATCTCGACCTACCAGTCCTACTGCGGCGCGCAGATCTTCGACGCCGTGGGCCTGTCGACCGACTTCATCGAGCAGTACTTCACCGGCACCGCGACGACGATCGAGGGCGTCGGCCTGCTGCAGGTGGCGGAAGAGGCGGTGCGCCGTCACGCTGCCGCCTATGGCGACAACCCGATCTACACCAACATGCTCGACGTCGGCGGCATGTACCAGCTGCGCCTGCGCGGCGAGGAACACGCCTGGACCTCGACCAACATCGCCGCTCTGCAGCACGCGGTTCGCGGCAACCTCCCCGAGAAGTACCTGGAGTTCGCCCGGACGATCAACGACCAGTCCGAGCGGATGCTGACGATCCGCGGGCTGATGGACCTCAAGAAGGCCGACAAGGCCATCGAGCTCGACGAAGTCGAGCCGGCGAGCGAGATCGTCAAGCGCTTCGCCACCGGCGCGATGAGCTATGGCTCGATCAGCTGGGAAGCGCACACGACGCTGGCCGTGGCGATGAACCGGATCGGCGGCAAGTCGAACACCGGCGAAGGCGGCGAGGATCCCTCGCGGTTCAAGCCGATGGCCAACGGCGATTCGATGCGCTCGGCGATCAAGCAGGTCGCCTCTGGCCGCTTCGGCGTGACCGCCGAATACCTGGTCAATTCGGACGACATCCAGATCAAGATGGCGCAAGGCGCGAAGCCCGGCGAGGGCGGCCAGCTGCCCGGCGACAAGGTCGACAAGACCATCGGCGCCACGCGCCACTCGACCCCGGGCGTCGGCTTGATCAGCCCGCCACCGCACCATGACATCTACTCGATCGAGGATCTGGCGCAGCTGATCCACGACCTGAAGAACGTCAATCCGGTCGCGCGCATCTCGGTCAAGCTCGTCTCCGAAGTCGGCGTCGGCACGGTCGCCGCGGGCGTCTCGAAGGCGCGCGCCGACCATGTGACGATCTCGGGCTACGAAGGCGGCACCGGCGCTTCGCCGCTGACCTCGCTGACTCACGCTGGATCGCCCTGGGAGATCGGCCTTGCCGAGACCCAGCAGACGCTGTTGCTCAACAACCTGCGCAGCCGCATCGCGGTCCAGGCCGATGGCGGCATCCGCACCGGGCGCGACGTTGCCATCGCGCTGCTGCTCGGCGCCGACGAGATCGGCTTCGCCACGGCGCCCCTGATCGCCGCGGGCTGCATCATGATGCGCAAGTGCCATCTCAACACCTGCCCGGTCGGCGTCGCCACGCAGGATCCGGTGCTGCGCGCGCGCTTCACGGGCGCGCCCGAGCATGTGATCAACTACTTCTTCTTCGTCGCCGAAGAGCTGCGGTCGATCATGGCCGAGATGGGCTTCCGCACGATCGCCGAGATGACCGGCCGGGTCGACCGGCTCGATACGCGCAAGGCGATCACCCACTGGAAGGCGCAGGGCATCGACCTGTCGAAGCTGCTCTACCAGGCACCGCTGGGCGAGGGCCCCTCGCTTAACTGGAGCGAGACGCAGGACCACGGCCTCGCCGCCGCACTCGACAACGATCTGATCGCGGCATCGGCCGATGCCATCGACAAGCGCGAAGCCGTGCGGATCGAGCGCCCGGTGATCAACGTCAACCGCACGGTCGGCGCCATGCTCTCGGGCGAAGTCGCCAAGAAGCACGGCCATGCCGGCCTGCCCGACAACACGATCAACGTGCGCCTGACCGGCGTCGCGGGGCAGAGCTTCGGCGCCTTCCTCGCGCACGGCGTGACGCTGGACCTGACCGGTGACGGCAACGACTATGTCGGCAAGGGCCTGTCGGGCGGCCGCGTGATCGTGCGCCAGCCGGGTCACGTTAACCGTGAGCCGACCGAGAACATCATCGTCGGCAACACTGTGCTCTACGGCGCGATCGCGGGCGAGGCCTTCTTCAACGGCGTCGCCGGCGAGCGCTTCGCGGTGCGCAATTCGGGCGCGATCGCGGTGGTCGAAGGCTGCGGCGATCATGGCTGCGAGTACATGACCGGCGGCACCGTCCTGGTGCTCGGCAAGACCGGGCGCAACTTCGCCGCGGGCATGTCGGGCGGCGTCGCCTATGTCTACAACCCCGACGGCGTCTTCGCCGACCTCTGCAACCAAGCCATGGTCGACATCCTGCCGATCTCGGCCGAGCGCGACGAGGAAGACGGTGCAGGCCGGCCGCAACAGCGGACCAACGGCGTGCACGACAACGGCATGGGCGACATGCTGCGCCACGACGCCGAACGCCTGCGCGTGCTGCTCGAACGGCATCATCTCCACACCGGCAGCAAGCGCGCCCGCGCGCTGCTCGACGACTGGGACAACTCGCTGAAGCAGTTCGTCAAGGTGATGCCGCGCGACTATGCGCGCGCGCTCAAGCAACTCGAGGCCGAGCGGCGCGAAGCCGCTTCGGTGGCCGCGGAATAATCAGGGGCTATTACGCAAGATGGGTAAGGAAACCGGCTTTCTCGAGCTCGACCGTTCGGACCGCACTTATGGTCCGGTCGCCGACCGCATAAAGCACTACAAGGAATTCATCGTGCCGCTGCCGGAGAGCGATCTCCGCGCGCAGGCTTCGCGCTGCATGAATTGCGGCATTCCTTATTGTCACAACGGCTGTCCGGTGAACAACATCATCCCGGACTGGAACCACCTGACCTACGAGGGCGACTGGAAGAACGCGCTGGAAGTGCTGCATTCCACGAACAACTTCCCCGAGTTCACCGGCCGCATCTGCCCCGCGCCCTGCGAGGCAGCCTGCACGCTGAACATCCAGGACCAGCCGGTCACGATCAAGTCGATCGAATGCGCGATCGTCGACAAGGGTTGGCAGGAAGGCTGGATCACGCCGCAGGTGCCGACCCAGCGCACGGGCAAGACCGTCGCGGTCGTCGGCGCCGGCCCTGCCGGCCTCGCCGCCGCGCAGCAGCTCGCCCGCGCCGGCCACTCGGTCACCGTGTTCGAGAAGAACGACCGCGTCGGCGGCCTGCTCCGCTACGGTATTCCCGACTTCAAGATGGAAAAGCATCTGATCAACCGCCGCGCGGTGCAGATGGAGAGCGAAGGCGTCCAGTTCCGCACGGGTGTGGAAGTCGGAGTAACCGTATCGGTTGCTTCGCTGAAGGAGAACTTCGACGCGATCGTCCTGTCGGGCGGTGCCGAGGATGCGCGCAAGCTGGAGATCCCGGGCGCCGAACTGCCCGGCGTGCGGCTGGCGATGGAATTCCTGACCCAGCAGAACAAGCGCAACGCCGGCGACGATGAATTACGCGCCGCGCCACGCGGATCGATCACCGCGACCGGCAAGAACGTCGTCGTCATCGGCGGCGGCGACACCGGTTCGGACTGCGTCGGCACCTCGATCCGCCAGGGCGCCAAGAGCGTCACCCAGATCGAGATCATGCCCAAGCCGCCGGAGAAAGAGGCCAAGGCGCTGTCCTGGCCGAACTGGCCGCTGAAGCTGCGCACCTCGTCGAGCCACGAGGAAGGCGTCGACCGAGACTGGGCGATCCTGACCAAGCGCGTCGTCGGCGACAACGACGTCAAGGGCCTGGAATGCGTCCGCGTCGAATGGGTCGATGGCGCGATGAAGGAGATCGAAGGCAGCGAGTTCGTGCTCGAAGCCGAACTGATCCTGCTCGCCATGGGCTTCGTCGGCCCGCTCAAGCAGGGTCTGCTCGACCAGGCGGGCGTTGCGCTCGACGGCCGCGGCAACGTTGCGGCGAACGTCACCGACTATCAGACCAGCGACCCCAAGATCTTCGCCTGCGGCGACATGCGCCGCGGCCAGAGCCTGGTCGTCTGGGCGATCCGCGAAGGCCGCCAGGCCGCTCGCGCGGTCGACGAGGCGCTGATGGGAACGAGCCAGCTGCCGCGCTGAGGCCGTCGGATCGCGCAAGGAATTGGGGCGTGCCGCGAGGTGCGCCCCTTTCTTTTAGGGCGATCCGAGCCGCTTTCGCCGCGACGCGATAGATCCTAGCCTGAAGCGATGGCTCCGCTGGCGACATTTGAGGTCCTGATTCGCGGCGGAGCGATCGCGCTGTTCGTGTTGTGGATCGGCGTGCTGTTACGCCAGCAACGCGGATCGCCAGCCGGTCGCGTTGCGATCACGATGAACGTCAGCATCCTCGCCTACCTCGTCGCACCCCTGTTCGGACCGGGGCCGGTCGGACATCCGGCTTTCATGGCCTTCGATCTCGTTTCGGTCATGGCGCCGGTGCTGTTCTGGCTGTTTGCCCGCGCATGGTTCGAAGACCGGGCGCATATCGGCCGGCGGAGCTGGGGGCTGGTCGTCGGCTATGCCCTGCTGCCCAGCTGCCAGCTGACGCTGATGATCGCCAGCGGCCGGATAAACCTGGTGCTCTGGATCCTGAGCAAGGCGGCCATGTTCGGCTTCACGATTGCCGGAATCTGGATCGCCTGGCGCGGACGGTCGGACGATCTCGTCGAGGAACGGCGCAACCTGCGCCTGCTGCTCGTGGGCGCGATCGGCGCCTTCACCCTGTGGGTGACCGCCTTCGAGATGGCGCGACACGGCAGCGAACGCCACGACCTCGGCCACATCGGGACGATCGTCGCCATTCTCATGACCACGCTCGGCGTATCCATCGCCATGTACGGCTTTCGCCCAGCGGACCTGTTCGCGGCACCCGCGCCCGCGACCGAACCGCCCGAGGATGGCGAACCGGCTCCGGCGATGTCCAGACTGGCCGCGCGCCTGCTCTCGGTCATGGCCAACGAGCGCCCTTACCGCGCCGAAGGATTTGCGATTGCGGCGCTCGCACAGCGGCTCGGCGAGCCCGAGTATCGGCTGCGGCGGACGATCAACGGGGAACTCGGCTACCGCAACTTCACCGCTTTCCTGAACGGCTTCCGCCTGGACGAAGTGCGCGAGGCACTCGCCGATCCGGCGCAGCGCGACGTACCTATCCTGACCGTCGCGATCGACGCGGGTTTCGGCTCGATCGGTCCGTTCAACCGCGCCTTCCGCGAGGCCGAGGGCATGACGCCCAGCGAATACCGGGCCGCCCGGCTCGCCGGCAAACCGATGGCCGATTCCGAAATCGGCTAGCCGAATTTGGATTCCGCGGCGCCAGGCCACGGCGGAAGGTGCAGCAGGACGGCGCAACGCACCGGGAGCCGTCATGCCAGCCTTTCCGCCCCTCGCCATCCTGCTCGACAAGGGCGCCTCGATCTACGCCTTCGATTTCGGGCGCTATTTCGTGGCCGCCACGCTGATAAGCGCCGTCGTCTGGGCGATGCGCCGCAGCCGCTATGCGGGACGCAGGATACAAACGCGTGAGGCGGGAAATCCCGACCGCCGCCGCGAGTTCGTCCATTCGCTGCGCACGATCGCGGTTTACACGCTCGTCTCGTGCTTCATCGTCTGGGGTGTGCAGCTAGGTGTGCTGCACCGCTTCCAAGGCAGCTACGGCCTCGCCGGCGACCTCCTTCTGCTGGCCGTGCTGATCCTGGCGCACGACACCTATTTCTACTGGGTTCACCGCGCGATGCACCATCCGCGGCTGTTCCGGCTGTTCCATCGCACGCATCACCGTTCGATCACCCCGACGCCCTGGGCGGCCTACAGCTTCGCCGTTCCCGAAGCCTTCGTGATGATCGCCTTCGTGCCGCTATGGCTCGCAGTCGTTCCCACGCCGGTGCGCGTGACGCTGACCTGGATGATCTTTCAGATCCTGCGCAACGCCATGGGCCATGCCGGCTTCGAGCTTCACCCCCGCTGGTGGCTGGCGAGCCCGCTCACCCGCTGGATCACCGCCACGACGCATCACGACCTCCACCATTCGGGCGGCTTCAACAGCAACTACGGACTCTATTTCACCTGGTGGGACAAGTGGATGGGGACGGAGCATCCGCGCTATGCTGAGACCTTTGCCCGTGCCGTGGCTGATCGATCCAGCCCGGCGCAGAAGCCCGGAACCGCTGCGGGCAGCTAGCGGCGGCTCGGCCTACAGGAGCGCTTACAGCTGGTTGAGTTAAGTCGTCCGGTCCTCGATGGCCGGCAGAACTTCGCGAACGAGCAGCCGCGTCTGTTCGAGCAAGTCGGCGATCCCGCTGGCGATGGGCAGCACGACGAACTTCGCCATGCCCACCGCAACGTGCACTCTGAGCGTCGCGATCACCTCCTCGGGCGAGCCCAGGGCGAAGGCGTGCGTCCCCTCGGCGCGGTCCTCCTTGGGCAGCCGGGCGTTCAGGTTAGCGCGTGCGGTGACGATCGCAGGATCGTCCGCCGCGCCGATGCGCAAGGGCAAGGTCACGCCGTAGTGGTCGGGCTCGATGATGCGGCCCGTTTCCGCCAGCGCCGCTTCGATCTTCAGTTTGGTCTCGCCGGCCTTGCCGGCATCGAGCAGGCCGCCCAGCCAGCCGTTGCCGAGTAGCGCGGTGCGACGGACGGCGGCGGCGGAGTGCCCGCCCATCCACAGCGGGATCGGCCGCACCGGCCGGGGCAGGACGCCTGGGCCGTGGTACTGGAAATGCTGGCCGGCGAAGTCGACTTCGTCCTGCTCTAACAACAGCCGGATCAGCGCAAGCGCCTCGTTGCCCCTTCGCCCGCGCTCGGTGGGATCGGCAGAGGTGGCGGTGTAGAACGGATCCGAAGCGCGACCGATGCCAAAAACCGGGAACACCCGACCTTCACTCAGATAGTCGATCGTCGCGAGCTGCTTGGCGACGAGCACCGGATCGCGAAACGGCACGACCAAGGCGTTGGTGCCGAAGCGCATGCGCTCCGTCCGGCCTGCGAGCGCGGCAAGCATGGCCAGCGGCTCGGGCGTGGCGCCGAGCAACTGGTCCGAATGCCAGATAGAGTCGATCCCGCTTTGCTCGCAGAGATCGACCCATGCGAAATAGTCGCGCGGCGAGAGCGGTGCGGCCAGCCCCGAGCTGACGCCGATCCGCACGCTCATCGCCTGCGGGCCTCTACCCGGCCAGCCCCGGCATCTGCACGACGCCGAGGTCGATGTGGCTGACCACGCCGGGCGCCGCATCGCAGACTGCTGGCACCGCGGTGGCGCCGACGATGCCGGTCCAGGGCAGGCCGTGGAACGGGCGGCGGCCGTCGGCCTCGGGCATGCCCATCACCTTCACTTCCATCGGCGGGTCGCCGTGGATGCGGACGCGATAGCAGGACTCGCCCTCTTCCCAGAGCGGGTCGAGATCGTCGGTGCTGTCGCCGAGCTGCCAGAAGAAGTTGAAGATGATCAGCGGCTTGCCGTCGGCCCAGGCGGTCCATTCATAGTGCTGGCCGCCGACGGTTCCCTTCTTCACTTCGCCGTAGAGATGGGTGATGTCGCGTTTGGCCTTGGCGACCTCGAACTTGACCGTAACCTTCTCTATCTCCTTGCCCAGGCCCTTGGCCAGCATGTCCATCGACGAATAGAACGCTTTGTAAGTCTCGGGCGAGCGGCGCGGATTGGCGAGCAGGAATTCGGGATCGAGCCCAAAGCCGGCCATCTCGGTATAGATCATCGGGTTGCGGACCTTGTCGATGATCTCTGTGACCTCGACCGTGTCGACCCGCGCCATCAGCCGCGCGAGGGTCAGCGGCAGGATGTCGCCCGAGAAGCCCGGATGGACGCCGCAGCCGTGGAACGAGACGTTGCCTTTGGCGCAGGCCGCCTCGATCTGCGCGGCGGCTTCGGGGAACCACTTGTTCGGCAGGAACGGTCCGGCCGGCGAGACGACGTTCTTGCCCGATTCGAGCAGGCGGCATGCGGTCTCGATCAAGGTCGGCCCCTGCGCCGGCGCATAGAGCACGCAGTCGGCGTCGAGCGCGATCATCGCCTCGAAGTCATCACTGGCGAGGACGCCCGTCTTGGGCAGGCCGGCGAGATCGCCCGCATCCTTGCCCGCCTTTTCGGGATTGGTGACATAGACGCCGACCAGCTCGATCGCCGGGTTCTGGATGAAATGGCGGAGCGCCGCGGTGCCGACCGTGCCGGTGGCCCACTGGATGACGCGATATTTCTTCTCGGCCATAGGACTGCCCTTCCTTAGTTGAGGCTGCGGATCTGGCCGCCGTCGACGCGGTAGTTCGCGCCCGTGACATAGCCCGAGCGCGGGCTGGCGAGCGTGCAGATGATGATCGCGAGATCTTCGGGAATGCCGAGCCGGCCGGCCGGCGGCAAGGTGAACACGCCGGCGCCGACGAGCAGATCGGTCACTTCCTCGAAGCTCGCGTTCGGGTTGTTGAGACGGTCGCGGCCCATGCGCAGCAGCCCGTCGACCATGACGATGCCCGGCGACACGGTGTTGACCGTGATGCCCTTGCCCTTGAGCGCGCCTGCCAGGCTGACGGTGAAGTTGTTCATCGCCGCCTTGGCGGCCGAATAGTCGCCGCCCATGTTGTTCGGCTGAACCGCGACCGCGCTCGACACGTTGATCACCCGTCCGAACTTCGCCGCTTCCATATCGGGAATCGAGAGGTTGGTGAGCCGGATCGCCGCGAGCGCATTGGCGTTGAAATTGGAGAGGTAATGCTCGCCCGAGATCTGGTGCGGCGGCTTGGTCGAATTGCCTTCGGAATTGCCGCCGGCATTGTTGATCAGGATCTCGATATTGCCGCCGAGCGCGGCCACTGCCTCGGCGTGGACCGCGTCGCAGGCCTCCTGGGTGCTGAGCTCGCCGATCGCGACGCCTACCGCTCCCATCTCTTTGGCTACGGCCTCGGCCCGCGCGCGATCCCGACCATGGACCACGACTTTCGCGCCCTCTTCGGCCAGCATCCGCGCAACCGCAGCGCCGATGCCGCTGCTGCTGCCGGTGACGAGCACGCGGCGGCCCGTGAGCTGTAGATCCATCTGTCCGTCTCTCCCGAGTCTTCGCGCGCCCGATTCCGTCTCGCGCGCAGGGTAAGGCCGCCGGTCCCCAAGGGCCAGCGGCGAAGTGGCCGGAGCTACACCACAGCGGCCCAGCACCGCATATCCCCAAATGGGAAGCAACGCGGCGAGGTGCGGCCTTGGTGACAGACGCCCTCACGAAGCGTATCCTGCTTCCTCGGAATGCAAGGAGCATCATGGCGACAGTCGCGATCGTGAGCCAAAAGGGCGGCTCGGGCAAAACCACGCTCGCCATCCACCTCGCCACCTCGGCGGCGATCCGCGGCAAGATCGCTTGCGTCATCGATACCGATCCACAGGCCAGCGCCGCCGCCTGGGGCGACTGGCGCGGCGACTTCCAGCCCGAAGTGATCACCTGTCCGCCGGTGCGGCTGCCGCGAACGATCCAGGCCGCCGAGCAGAAGGGCGCGAAGCTGATCGTCATCGACACCCCGCCGCATGCCGATGCCGCCGCACGCGAGGCGGTGAAAGCGGCTGACCTTGTGCTTATCCCGACGCGGCCGCGCGCCTTCGACCTCCAGGCGATCGAGGCCACCGCCGATCTCGTCGCCAATACCGGCACGCCGGCCTATGTCCTGCTCAACGCGGTGCCGGCGCGGGCAACCAACCTGATCGCCGAAGCCAGCAGCTTCATCGAAGGGCTGGGCCTGAAAGTCTGCCCGATCCGCTTCGGCGACCGCGCCGCCTTCCACCAGTCCTCGGCCGCAGGTCAGATCGCCAACGAAGCCGATCCAGAAGGCAAGGCAGCCGGCGAGGTCGAAGCCTTGTGGCAGTGGCTGCGCAAGGAATTGAAGATCAAGTAGGCCCGCTCAGTCGCGATGGAAGAACGGCGGCCGGCCCATCAACACGTTGCGCGCCATCTCGCCCTTGTCGTGTGAGGCCAGCGACCCGCCGGGCAGCGCGTCGTCCCAGAACTCGGCATCGGCATAGGCGCGAAGCGCCGCTTCGTGGCGTTCGCTACGCACGGCCTGGGCTTCGAGCAGCGCCATCGCGGTGAGGACTTCGGGAAAGTCGTCGCCACCACCCGCCAGCACCATCGTCGCAAGATCCTGGCGGCGCATGCCGTTCAGAAAGGCCGCCGCCAGATCGCGCGCCTGCTCGACGAGCGAGGGCGCCTCAGCCATCGGCCTTGTCGCGCGCATGGAGCTGCGCCCAGAGATGCTCGGTGCCCGCTTCCTGCGCCTTGTTGACGTATTGCGAGGCGACGAGCCAGCCCTTGATCGGCTGGAGCGGGAAGATGCAGCCGAGCCCCAGCAGAGGAAACGAAGTCAGCAGGTGGACCCAGAACGGCGGATCGAAAGCGACCTGCAGCCAGACCACGAAGAAGATCAGCGGGAAGGCGATGATGCAGAGCGAGAAGAAGGCCGGGCCGTCGTCGGGCGCGGCGAAGTTGTAGTCGAGCCCGCAGACGGGGCAGGTGTCGTTGAGCTTGAGCCACTTGCGGAACATCGCCCCCCTCGCCGCAGCGCGGGCAGAGGCCTTTCCAGCCGCAGTGGACGATCCACTCGAACTTCTCGCGACCTTCGAGAACAGTCTTGGCGAGAACGGGCTTGGTAGTCATGCCACACCTTTTCGCGACTCCGCCCTTGCGGAACCCTTGCACGGTCCATATGGTGTTTGTATGCAAACAAAGTCAATACAAACTGACGTACAAAATTGGCTACCCGAAATCGGGCATGCTTCCGGTCCGAAATACCTCTCGATCAGCGCGGCGCTCGGCCGCGACATCGACGCGGGCCGACTGCGGCCCGGCGACCGCCTGCCGCCCCAGCGCGAACTGGCCGATGCGCTGGGCGTCGATCTCGGCACCGTCACCCGCGCCTATGCCGAAGCCCGCCGACTCGGCCTGATCGACGCCGACGGCCGCCGCGGCAGCTTCGTGCGCGAGGCGGCCCCGGCGATCGAACAGATCGCACCCTTCGACACGGGCATGAACCTGCCGCCGTTGCCGCTGCGAAGCTCGCTGCCCGAACGCTACGCCGCCGGCCTGCGCGAAATCCTTTCCGGGCCCGCTGCCGCCAACCGCCTGCAGTACCAGCCCAGCGGCGGCGCCCCGCAGGACCGGCAGGCGGGCGCAGACTGGCTCGCCCAGCGCGGCATCGACGCCGACGAGGACAACGTACTCGTCGTCAGCGGCGCGCAGACCGCGCTCCACGCCATTGCCAATTCGGCGTTCGAGCCCGGCGACGCGATCTGCACGGGCCCCTTCGTCTATGCCGGCTGGCTGGCGATCGCGCGGCGCCTGGGCCTGCGGATCGTGCCCGTAGCCGCCGATGCCCAGGGGATCGATCCCCAAGCGCTCGAACGCGCCTGCACCGAACAGACGATCCGCGCGGTCTACCTGGTGCCGACCAACGACAACCCGACCACCGCGACGATGGGCATCGAGCGCCGACGCGCCCTGGCCGAGATCGCCCGGCGGCATGACCTGCGCATCATCGAGGACGACGCCTACGGCCGGCTCGGCTCCGATCCGCTGCCGCCACTGGCCGCGCTCGCGCCCGAGCGGACCTGGCATGTCGCCAGCCTGTCGAAGATCATCTCGCCCTCGCTGCGCGTCGCCTACCTTCGCGCGCCCTCGCTGCGCGATGCCTGGCGGCTGGTCGCCGACGTTCACGAGACCACGATCATGGCTCCCTCACTCAACGTCGCGGTGGCGACGCAGTGGCTGCGCGACCAGACCTGGGCCGAACTGGTCGCCGAAGTCCGCGCCGAATGCATCGCCCGCCAGGCGATCGTGGCCGAGATCCTCCCACCCGGCAGCTACCGCGCCGACCCCGAGGGCTACCATCTGTGGATCCCGCTCGCCGGAGACATGACCCCTGCACAGTTGGTAAGCGCGCTCGCGCCGTCTGGCCTCTCCGCAGCCTCGAGCGAGGCCTTCGCCGCCGACCGCAGCGAACCGTCGCGCGGCATCCGCGTCTCGATCGGCGGTAGCCTCAGCCGCGAACGCCTGCCCCGCGCGCTGGCGCTGCTCGACGCGCTGCTCCACCACCGCGGCAATCGCGCCGCGCCCATGGTCTGACGGCATGATCATCCGCCCCGCCGAGCCGCGCGACGCCGTAGCGATCACGGCCATCATCATGCCGACTATCCGCGACGGTACGACCTACGCGCTCGATCGCACGATGAGCGAAGCCGACGCCCTCGCCTACTGGACCGCGCCCGACAAGGCGACTTTCGTCACCGAGGAGGACGGCGTGATCCTCGGCACCTACTACCTGCGCGCCAACCAGGCGGGCGGCGGCAACCACATCGCCAACTGCGGCTACATGACCGCCACTGCCGCCACGGGCCGCGGCGTCGCACGTCGCATGTGCGAGCACTCGCTCGACCAGGCGCGGGCGCGCGGCTTCCGCGCGATGCAGTTCAACTTCGTCGTCAGCACCAACGAACGCGCCGTCCGCCTCTGGCAGAGCCTGGGCTTTGCGGTCGTCGGTACCCTGCCCGGCGCTTTCGCCCATCCGGTGCTGGGCGAAGTCGACGCGCTGGTGATGTACCGAAGGCTCTAGTTACTGCTCCCGATCAATTTGCGCGCTCGAATCAATCCGAGACCTTCTCAACCCATTGCCAAAAGGGGTCTGATGAATCAGGATCTCCCGTGAACGCGAGCGATTTGACGATTTCTATCCCACGCCGCGGTATCGAAACATCAAATGTTTGCATCACCCAGTCCGCGAAGGCGTCGTTAGGCCCAATGATGTGTTCGGTATCCTCACCGTACATCTTTGCGAATTCGCTGCCCCAGCAAATTTCATCATAGCCGATGGCGATCAGTCGAAGAAAGTCGACCGGATCGTCAGCCAATACACAGGCCATAGTGGAGCCCGAACCGGAACCCATATGGACGATCTTCTGCGAACCATCATCGGCCAACCAGAACGCCGCCAACGACCCCTCGCTGCCGGTTTTGGCAAAAGCGCTCAATCTCCGTGCAATTTTCGGGTTGTCGGAACCGAACCAATATTTGAGGTCTGATGCGGCCTCCGCACCAAAACTGATGTCTGTGCCCCCCAGGTCGCCCCTCATCGGTCCAGCCTTCCCGCATCTTGTCTTGTGGGAAAAGAAAGCCTCGGCGCTCCTCCTCAGTATCTTCGTAAAGCCCATTCGCCTCGATCCAATAGAACAGTTGGATCAGCGGGTCCGGAAGTATCATGCCCGGGGAGAGCGTGTCGCCAATTTCGCGGGCAAGCCGCGATTTGTGCTTACCGCGCAAGCGTCTTCTCGCCTCATGGAAGCTAATTATCATGGCGGACTATTTATCAGACACCGTGGCAGGTCCGATAGGTTCGCCAGCCCGTGTTACATCCACAACCGACCAAGTTCGATCTCGAACCGGTCGTGCCGCCTATCCCGATTGCGCCTCCGCGCGCCTCATGCGACGAAGAACGCATGACCGCGACGATCGATCCCTTCCACGCCATTGCCATCGGCGAACTCGCCTATGACCTTGCGAGCCAAGGCCGGTCGGTGATCCACATGGAGTACGGCCAGCCCTCGACCGGCGCGCCCGCCGCGGCGATCGCAGTGGCGCATCAGGTGCTCGACAGCGATCCGATGGGCTATTGGGAGAATCCCGGCCTGAAGGCGCGGATCGCGACGCTCTATGCCGAGCAGCACGGCGTTTCGATCCGGCCCGAGCAGGTGGTCCTGACCTGCGGCGCTTCGCCCGCGCTGGTGCTGGCACTGTCGACGCTGTTCGCCCCCGGCGCGCGGGTTGCGCTGGCCCGGCCCGGCTACGTCGCCTACCGCAACGTGCTGAAAGCGCTGCACATGGAGCCGATCGAGCTCGACTGCGGCGAGGCCGAGCGCTTCCAGCTGACCGCCGCGGCGCTCGATGCGCTGGAGCCGGCGCCCGAAGGCGTGATCGTCGCCAGCCCGGCCAACCCCACCGGGACGGTGATCGCCGAGGACGAGATGGCGCGGATCGCCGAGGTCTGCCGGCGCCGCCGCATCCGCCTGGTCTCGGACGAGATCTACCACGGGATCAGCTATGTCGGCCCGGTGCGCTCGGCACTGGCCTTCGCGCCCGATGCGCTCGTGATCAACTCGTTCTCCAAGTACTTCTCCATGGCCGGCTGGCGGCTCGGCTGGCTGGTCGTGCCTCCGGAACTGATCGAGCCGGCGCGGGCGCGGATGGGCAACCTGTTCCTCACGCCGCCGAGCCTCGCGCAGCATGCCGGGCTCGCGGCGATGGACTGCCGCGAGGAGCTGGAGCGCCACGTCGCGACCTATGCGCGCAACCGCAGCGTGATGCTGGCGGGGATCGGCCGACTGGGCCTCAGCCACATCGCGCCGCCCGACGGCGCGTTCTACATCTATGCCGACGTGGGGCATCTATCCGAGGATAGCCTGTCCTTCTGCCGGCGGATGCTAGAGGAAACCGGCGTCGCCACGGCGCCGGGGATCGATTTCGATCCCGTCCACGGCGGCCGCTTCATCCGCTTCAGCTTCGCGGTCTCGACCGCGCTGGTCGAGGAAGCGCTGGCCCGCCTCGAACCCTGGTTTGCCGCGCAACCGCGCCTGACGGTGCCGGCGTGACGCGGCCCGAGGCGCGCTACGAAGGCTCGTGCCACTGCGGCGCCGTGCGGTTCGCGATCACCACCGACTTTCCCGAACTGACCACCTGCGACTGCTCGATCTGCCGTCGCAAAAACGCGCTGATGGTGAAAGTCCACGAGAGCAAGTTCGAGCTTCTTTCCGACACCGACGGCCTCCAGGAATACCAGTTCCACACCCACACCGCGCGGCACTTCTTCTGCCGGACCTGCGGCATCTATCCGTTTCACCGCAAGCGCGTAACGCCCGACTTCCTGGGCATCAACGTGTTCTGCCTGGAGGATTTCGAACCTGACGGGATCCCGGTACGAGCCACGGTCGGCAAGGGTATGGCCTAAGGCTCGCCACGCTCCGATTGATAGCGGCTCGGCGGAACACCCAGTGCGCGGCGGAACATCGTCGAGAAGCTCGCGGTACTCTCATAGCCCAGGTCGAGCGCGATCGTGGTCACCGAAGCCCCCTCCCCCAGCCGTTCGAGCGCCGCAGCGATGCAGGCCTGCTCGCGCCATTCGGCGAAACTCATGCCAGTCTCCTGGCGAAAGCGGCGCGTGAAGCTGCGGCGGTTGAGGCGCAGCGCCTCGGCCCATTCGTCGACCCCGCTCTTGATGCTGGGGCTTTCGAGGAAAGCATGGCACCGCGCCGCGAGCGCCGGTTCGCGCGGGAAGGGGATGGCGAGCGGGATCACCGGCGCCTGGGCCACTTCGGCGACGATCAGCCGCATGACGAGGCCGTCGCGCCCGGCCTCGTCGTATTCGTGCGGGATTGCGGCGGCATCCTCGAGCAGCGCGCTCAGCAGCGGCGATACCTCGACCACGCGGCAGCGCGGATCGAGCGCATCGCCGGGTGCCGGCTCGATCATCACGCTGCGCGTGCTGACCTTGCCGATCATGCGCACCGCATGCGGCGTACCAGCCGGAATCCACACCCCGCGATGCGGCGGGCAGACCCAAGCCCCCTGCGGCGTGCTGACCGCGATTACACCCGTGGTCGCGTGGAGGAACTGGCCGCGCCTGTGCGTATGCCGGGCCAGCTCGAACGACGGCGGATAGTCATTGCCGATCCCGAGCACCGCACGCGGCACCTCGATGTCGGGATCGTTTTGCCATTGGCCCAAATTCATAACAGAAAGGCTTCTAGTCATAAGCGGGACAAGTTGGAAGCTGCTAGGGAGCGCTCACGAAGGAGAATTCCATTGGCCACTGTCAGCCCCGCAACCCAAACGAGCATCAAGCCCAGCGCCGCAAACGCCACGGTCATGGGCGTGCTCGTGGCCATCAGCCTCTGCCACCTGATCAACGACATGATGCAGTCGCTACTGCCGGCAATCTATCCGGGGCTGGCCAAGGAACTGACGCTGAACTTCAGCCAGATCGGACTGATCACGCTGGTCTACCAGATCACCGCATCGATCCTGCAGCCGATCATCGGCCTTGTCGCCGACAAGAAGCCGGTGCCGCTGGCGCTGCCGATCGGCACGCTGTTCTCGATGGCCGGGCTGCTCGTGCTGTCGATCGCCCACGTTTATGCGCTGGTGTTGCTCGGCGCGGCGCTGCTCGGCATGGGCTCGTCGATCTTCCATCCCGAAAGCTCGCGCGTCGCGCGCATGGCCAGCGGCGCCCGGCACGGTTTCGCGCAGTCGCTGTTCCAAGTCGGCGGTAATGCCGGGCAGGCGCTGGGGCCGCTGGCGGCGGCGCTGGTCGTCGTCCGCTACGGCCAGACCAGCCTCGCCTTCTTCGCGCTGCTGGCGCTGCTCTCGGCCGCGATCCTGTGGAACGTCAGCCGCTGGTACAAGCATCACGGCCTCGCGCGGCTGCAGGCCGGGCGCAAGGCCCGTGGTGCCGCGCCGCTGCCGAAGGGCAAGGCACGGATCGGCATCCTGGTGCTGCTGGGCCTCGTCTTCTCGAAGTACATCTACCTCGCCAGCCTGACGAGCTTCTACACCTTCTACCTGATCGAGAAGTTCCACCTGACGGTCGCCCAGGCACAGTTCCAGCTGTTCCTGTTCCTCGCCGCCGTTGCCGCGGGCACGATCGCCGGCGGGCCGCTGGGCGACCGCTTCGGGCGCAAGTACGTGATCTGGTTCTCGATCCTCGGTGCGCTGCCCTTCACCCTGCTGCTGCCCCATGCCAGCCTGCTGTGGACGCCGCCGCTGGCGATGCTGGTCGGCCTGATCCTCGCCTCGGCCTTCCCCGCGATCGTCGTCTTCGCGCAGGAGTTGATGCCCGACAGCGTCGGCATGGTCTCGGGCCTGTTCTTCGGCTTCGCCTTTGGCGTCGGCGGCATCGGCGCGGCGGCACTAGGCTGGACGGCAGACCGCGTCGGCATCGAGACCGTCTACCAGTGGGTCGCCTTCATGCCACTGTTCGGGCTGCTCGCGATATTCCTGCCTAAGGTCGAGAAGGCACCGGCGCGCTGATCCTGCGGCGGCGCATCGCAGCGCCGGTGAGCCCGAAGCCGAGAATGGCCATCATCCAGGTGGCCGGCTCGGGCACACCGGCGCCACGCAGCGAAGCCGTGAACGTGGCCGCCACCGGCGTCCGGTTGGGATCGAGCTTGAGGACGCCGCCGCTGGTATCGACGAAGCTGCGGAAGAAAGTACTGGCCGTCAGGTTGGCCGAAATCGGGCCCAGGCTCGATGCGCCGTCCCAAGTCGCGAACACCGATGGCGTCGTGACGAAGGCAAACGTATTACCGGTCGGCACCGGCGGATAGAACTCGATGAAGCCGAACGTGTTCTGCGGCATGTTGACGAAGCTTACGCTCGGATTGGTCAGCGTCACTTCGCCGAGCGAGCCGAGCTTGAGCACGGCGCTGCTGTTCAACACGAAGTAGCAACCTGCGATCACGCCGCTCGCGTTTGAACACTGCTTACGCGTGGCAAGGTCGCCGATCGTCGTAATCGAGAAATTGCCAGAAAAGCTCTGCCCGGCAAGAGTGCCGCTCGCCGTGCTCGAAACGGTGTACAGCATTTCGGCCGCGGCCGCCGGCGTGGCCAATGCCAGACCAACAATCGCCCAGAATGCGGTAACGAAACCGCGCATCATCCTATCCCCCCCCTGTTTTCTGCCCTTCCGCGCATCGTGGTTAACCAGATGGGAAGAGTCAAATCAGTCCATGGAAATCAATCCATTATGGAGGGGGTTAGACCCGCCAGTCGATTGCGCCGCGGCCGTTCGCTTCGAGGGAATTCGTTCGCCCGGCTGAAATGCTTGCAGCCGAAGAAGCCCGAATGGGCCGAGAGCGGACTCGGGTGCGGGGCGGTGAGGACGAGGTGCCTGCCGCCGGTCAGGCCGGGTAGGCGCGAGGCCTTGTTGCGGGCGTGACTGCCCCAGAGCAGGAACACTGCCGGTTCCTCACGCGCTGCCACCGCCGCCACGGCAGCGTCGGTGATCGCTTCCCAGCCGAGGTTCTGGTGCGATCCGGCGCGGCCTTCCTCGACGGTCAGCGCATTGTTGAGCAGCAGCACGCCCTGCTTCGCCCATTTCTCGAGATTGCCCTGCGCCGGCCGGTCGATGCCGAGGTCGCTGGCAATCTCCTTGTAGATGTTGAGCAGGCTCGGCGGCACTTTCACGCCCTCGGGCACCGAGAAGCTCAGGCCATGCGCCTGGCCGGGGCCATGATAGGGGTCCTGTCCGAGGATGACGACCTTGACCTGATCGAGCGGCGTCAGTTCGAGCGCGCGTAGCCGGCTGCCGCGCGGGGGATAGATTTCGTTTCCCCCGCTGCTTCTTCCGCCGTCAGGAACCCGCCGAGCTTCCTCGCCTCGCGCGTCGCCAGCACCGGCTCGATCGCGCCGCGCCAGCTTTCGGGAACCGCTTCCGCTGCCATCGTTTTGATCCCTAAACCCCTTTGATTTGCGCGCAGATAGGCCTAAGCCGCTTGCCCTATGGCTGTCCATTTCCACGAAGAAGATCTCCCCGAAGGCGTGCTCGCGCCGGGTCCCGTCGCCGTCGATACCGAGACCATGGGGCTCATCACCCCGCGCGACCGGCTTTGCGTCGTACAGATTTCCGACGGGCAGGGTGACGAGCATCTCGTCCGCTTCGCCGCGGACAGCGCCTATGCCGCGCCCAACCTCAAGGCCGTGCTGGCCGACCCTTCGCGGCTGAAGCTGTTCCACTTCGCGCGCTTCGATCTCGCCGCGATCGAACACTATCTCGGCGTCACCGCCGCACCGGTGTTCTGCACCAAGATCGCCAGCAAGCTGACGCGGACCTATACCGACCGCCACGGCCTCAAGGACATCGTCCGGGAGCTGCTCGGCAAGGAAATCTCCAAGCAGCAGCAGTCGAGCGACTGGGGCGGCGCGGTGCTGTCCGACGCGCAGCAGGAATATGCCGCTTCGGACGTGCGCCATCTCCACGCCATGCACGCGATCTTCGTCGAGAAGCTGGCGCGCGAGCACCGCACCGAACTGGCCCAAGCCTGCTTCGATTTCCTGCCGTCGCGCGCCCGGCTCGACCTTGCCGGCTGGCCCGAGCACGACATCTTCAGCCACGAGTAACAGCCGGGCGATGACCACACGATCATGACTACTCAGGCGGACATCATCCGGGGCAAGCGGCAGCGCTTCGCTGCACCCGGCGGATTCCACGACAAGCTGGTCGGCTTCCTGCAGAAGGCACTGCCGGCGGGGATCGGCGTAGTCGCCGCGGTGATGATCCTGGTGCCGCTAAGCCCACGCCACGAGATCAGCTTCCTGCTCGACCGCAACAAGGTGGCGGTGACGCCCGAGCGCATCCACGTCGACAAAGCGAAGTATCGCGGCGAGGACGACGACGGCCGGCCCTTCGAACTGACCGCCGGCAGCGCGATCCAGCCTTCGCCGGCTTCGCCGATCCTCGATCTTACGGATCTCGTCGCTTCGATCCAGCTCAAGGACGGCCCTGCCCAGCTCAATGCACCGGGCGGCAACTACAATTTCGACACCAGCCTGGTGGCGGTGCCCGGCCCGGTCAACTTCTCGGCCTCCGATGGCTACTCGATGGTGACCAACAACGTCGCCATAGATCTCAAGACGAAGCGCATGGCCGGCGCAGGCGGCGTTTCGGGGACGGTCCCCGCTGGCACTTTCGCCGCGAACCGGATAGTCGGCGATCTCGGCGAACGAACCGTGACGCTCGAAGGAAACGCAAGGTTGCACATGACGCCCGGCAAGATGAGGATGCCCCAATGACGTTTCGTGCAGCTTCCAAAATCGCGCTCGGCGCCTTTTTCCTGAGCGGCGCGGCGCTGGTCGGGCTGCAGCAGCTCGGCGCCCAGGCCATCAGCGGGCACGACAGCAACGCGCCGGTCGACTACGCGGCCGACCGCATCGAGCTGCAGGACAAAGCCAATCGCGTCGTCCTGTCTGGCAATGTCGACATCACCCAGGGCGATCTCAAGATGCGCGCCGCGCGCACCACGGTGGCCTATACCAACGCCGATGCGCTCAAGATCCAGCGGCTCGACGCGACCGGCGGGGTCACGGTGACGCGCGGCAATCAAAGCGCGAAGGGCGATGTCGCGGTCTATGACTTCAACCGCCGCATCATCACGATGGCGGGCAACGTCGCGCTGCGCCGCGGCACCGACACCTTGAACGGCGGCCGGCTGGTGATGGACCTCAACACCGGCTTGTCCAGCGTCGATGGCCGCCCCGGTGGCTCCTCCTCGGCGCTCGGCGGAGCGAGCGGCGGCGGTGGGCGCGTCTCGGGCTCGTTCTCGGTGCCCAAGCGCACCAACTAACCGACAGCAGGGGTTCAATCCGCTCACCAAGCGCTCTAAGCCGCGGCGCATGACGCACGCCCGCTCCCCACTACCATTCCTGTCGGTAACCGCGGGGATCGCCACCTTCAGCACGATGGACGCGCTGATGAAAAGCGCCTCGATGGCCGGCGGCGTCTACAATGCCCTGCTGCTGCGCTCGATCATCGGCGGTCTGCTGATGCTGCCGATCTGGCTGCTGGCACGCGGTCGTTGGCCGGCGCTGGCGGTCCTCAAGATCCACGCGCTCCGCTCTGCCGTGGTGGCGGCGATGGCCGGGCTGTTCTTCTGGGCGCTGGTGCGGCTGCCGATGGCGGAGGCCATGGCGCTGTCGTTCATCGCGCCGCTGATCGCGCTCTACCTCGCGGCGGTGGTCCTGGGCGAGACGATCCGGCCGACGGCGATCGTCGCCTCGGTGCTGGGGCTTGCCGGCGTCGCCGTGATCACCGCAGCGCGTTTCAGCACGGAAAGCCCCGCCGAGGCGGCGCCGGCGATCGGTGCGGTCCTGCTGTCGGCCTTCTTCTACGCCTGGAACCTGATCCTGCAGCGGCAGCAGGCGTTGGTGGCGAAACCCTTCGACGTGGCGCTGTTCCAGAGCCTGTTCATGGCGCTGTTCCTGATCCTTGCCGCGCCCGTGATCATGCTGGCCTGGAAGTCCGCCCCCGCCTGGCCGACTCCGGCCTTGCTGCGCGACGTCACGGGCGCCGCGGTCCTCGCGGCGATTGCGCTGATGCTGCTGAGCTGGGGCTATGCGCGCGCCGAGGCGCAGGCGCTGGTACCGCTCGAGTACACCGCCTTCGTCTGGGCGGCGCTGGCCGGCTACGTCTGGTTCAGCGAAGCCGTGACCGCGGCCACGATCGCCGGCACGGCGCTGATCGTCCTGGGCTGCTGGATCGCCACGCGCAGTCCGGCAACGCCGACGGTGCCCGCGGCCGCCCTGCCGCCGGCACCCTGATCACTCTTCGTTTTCGCTGGCCCGGCGCTGGAGCAAACGAACCAACTGCCTGGAATGCAGCTTCTCGATGTGCCGGTAGCCGGCGAAGAGTTCGCGCCGGCCCGTGGCGGCCTGGGCCTGCTGACCCAGCAGCTCGGCCGCGGCGACTTGCAGCGCACCATTGACCATTTCGCGGACGGCGCGGTCCCAGACGGGCCAGAGCTCATCCTCGTCTTCGATGATATGCTCGAGCCTGAGCGCCTCGGTGATATCCGATGGCTTCAGATCGCCCTCCGTAGCGTCGCGATAAGCGGCGAAGAGCTCGACGAGTGCAGTGACCTGCGCGACGATCAGTTCGGGTCGCCCCGCACCGCGGGCAACGCGGAGGAGATTGGCAGTCATTTCGCGAAGACCTTGGCGAACCGCTGTTGCCGACGCCTGAGCTGCCGAGCAGTCGGCGCGATCGGGCATAGAGTTTCTCCTGCGGATTTGAAGCACATCCCTCAATGCAAATGCAAATCCGCCTGGGGGTTTCTCGATTGTTTCTCTGCCCTATCAATCGCTTACTTTGAGCGCAAGCGCACCCATTGCCCAGAATTGGAACAGTATTGGACGCTGTTTCAATCAAAGTAGCGCGGTATCGGCCATTCGGTCGCACCGCGCGGGTACCGGGCTTTAATGCAGCGCCGGCAAGGTCCAGCGCTCGCAGTCGCCCTCGTCGGGGATGCCGATCAGATCCTGGGCAGAGACCAGCGACGATTCCGCCGCAGCCAGCATCCTGCGAACCTGCTGCAGTCGCCGAAGCTGATCGACCCTTTCCGCCATGGCCTGTGGGCGCTGCGTCAGGAATTTCTTGCGGAACATCGGCCAGGGCCTCCTTGAGCCCGAGTCATAGCTCGGCCAGCCTTTGGGCCGCTTCGCAGATCCCGACAGTTTGTTGGCAGTCCCGTTGCGCTCGGGGCTCAGGCCCAGGCGGGACTGCCCGAGGCGTATTTCACCGGCTCCGGGCGATATTCGCGCCCCAGGGTCGGCACGCCGCGTTCGGCGTTGCGCCACGAGGCGGGCGACTTGCCAAACTCGACGGTGAACCAGCGCGAGAACGAGCTGAGCGTCGAATAGCCGAGCAGCATCCCTACATCGGTAACCGAATGGTTCGACGTCGAGAGGTAACGCACGGCCAGATCGCGGCGCGCCTCGTTCAGCAGCGCGGCAAAGGTCGCGCCTTCCTTTTCGAGCAGCCGCTGAAGCATGCGCGGATGCAGGCTGAGGTTGTCGGCGACGCTTTCCATCGTCACGTTGCAGCGGCTGAGCAGGCTGTTGATCGCGCGGCGGACCTGGTCGGTGACCGTGCTCGTCGCGCGCTGGCCCGCCAGCATCTCAAGGCACTGCTCGGCATGGCGCGCCATGAGCTCGTTCGCGGTGCGATTGACCACGTCGAGCGAGGCGGACTGGCAGGAAATGCCGTCGAAATCGCTATCGAACTGGATGGGAAACCCGAAAGTCCGGCGGTGGATCTTGAGATCGGCGGGGGCTGAATGCCGGAAATGGATGCTTTCCGGTCGCCAGCGGCCATCTGCCATCTCGCGCAGCGCTCCGAACATGACCGCAACTGTGAATTCGATCGTCTGGCGCGAAGCGCAGCCGTACATGATCTCGGCACGGAGCATCGCCGTCTCGCCATCGTCTTCGAGCACGTAGTCGATGATGTCGCTGATCATGTGGCGGTGCTTGGCGAGCGATTCGAAGGCACCGCGGACATTGGCGCGATGCTGAAGCAGCAGGCTTATCGGGCCCAGCGAGGCGAAATTACGCGGCTCGGCCAGGAGCAGGCCCAGGGCTTCGCAGCCGGTGGCCCGGGCCGTATCTTCCGCCAGCCTGGTCACCGTGGTGGCGGAGAGGCGCGTTTCCGGATCGGTCAGTTCCTCGGGCCTGATCCTGGCGCTGCGCAGCATGGCAAACGGATCGGCACCCAGGCCCCGCACGACGTCGACATAGGCCGACAGAGTCACGGCGCGAACCTGTGGAACCATCTCCGACTTGACCGACTGCAGCTTCGACATGCGTTACGCCCCCGTTATTCTCCCCCACTACCCAGGCCGATGGCAAAAACGATATCGGAGAACTACCGCATCCCCCGCAGGCTGGCGTTCACCATGGGATCCGGCGGAGCCTCCGGAACAGCGGGCGAAACCCGGGCATTCGCGCCATCGGCTTGATGCCGCGGGCTTTTCCGGGGATAAGTAAAACACGTGCTGCTGCCACTTCTACAATGGCTTGGCGCTTCAAGCCGCGGCTTACGAACCGACTTCAAGACCAGTACCGTAGTATCGCTATATTGCTTAACGAGCGTCGGACCATGATTATTAAAGGTTATATGGGGCGGCGCTAAATGCTTGAAGCGGAGGATCGATGGCTGGCCGCCCACGAGGCGTCGGGTATGGGCGTCTGGGACTGGGACGTCGCTGCCAAGCAGATCTATTATTCCAAGATATGGAAAGCGATGCGGGGCATCGCCGAGGATGAGGACGGCCCGGCCGTCGACGAATGGGACGATTGGCTGCACCCCGAGGATCGCGCCCGTTGCGCCGCCGCGCTCCAGGCGCACCTGGACGGCCAGACACAACTCTATGAACTGGAACAGCGGGTCCGCTGCACCGACGGCAGTTTCAAATGGGTCCTGGCCCGCGGCATGGTCTACGAGCGCGACGCCGACGGGGGACCTCTCCGCATCATCGGCACCAATCTCGACATCGACGACGCCAAGAAGGCCAGCCTGCGCGCCCAGCGCCACGCCCGCCTCCAGGATGCGGTGGCGGCCTGCAATATCGCCATAGCCCGTCGCGAGTCGATCGACGAGCTTTCGAACGCGGTCTGCCGGATCCTCGTCGAGCGTGGCGATATGAAGATGGCCTGGTTCGGCCGGCTCAATCCGGACGGCGACCATATCGAGCCGGTTACCCAGTTCAGCCAGAACTTCGCCAAGAACGGCCTCGACGGCATCCGCTTCTCGACCAGCCCGAACGAACCCTCCGGACGCGGCCCCGTCGCAAGGGCCTATCGCAGCGCCGAGGCACAGTGGGTCGACGACCTCGCAACGGAATCCAATATGGCGATCTGGCAGGATCGTGCGGAGGGTTCCGGCCTGCGCGGCACGGCGGTACTGCCGATCCACCAACGCAGCGGGACGACGGCGCTACTCGCGCTCTACACCGACGAGCCGGCGTTTTTCGACGAAAAGACCCGGTCGCTGCTGCTCGAGATGGTCTGGCAGTTCGGACTGGCGCTGGACGCGCTGGAGGCCGAGCGCGCGGCGGAGGAATTCCAGGAAAGCGCCCGCAAGTCGGAATGGCGCGCGCGCGCGATCTTCGAACGCGCGCCGCTCGGCATCGCCCTGATCGATTCTTCGACGGGCCGCTACATCGACGCGAACGCAAAGTTCCAGGAGATCGTCGGCCGCGACCTTGCGGATCTGCGCAACTATTCCTGGCAGGAACTCACGTTTCCCGATGACCTGGAACGCTGCGTTACGTCGGCCGTGCCTTTCCTGGCCGGCGAAGAGACTAGTTATCAGACCGAAAAACGTTTCGTGCGGCCCGACGGGGTCGTCGTCCCAGTCAACCTGACGGCTACCCATTTCGATGCCCCCGCCGGTGACCACCCGCGCCATATGGTGATGATCGAAGACGTCACCGAACGCATGGAGCTCCAGCAGCAGCTATCCCAGCGTCAGCGGCTCGAGGCGCTCGGCCAGCTGACCGGCGGCATCGCGCACGATTTCAATAACCTGCTGACCGTGATCATTGGCAACAGCGAGGCGCTGGCCCAGGAACTCGGCGAAGGCGATCTCGGCGAACTGGCCGGCCTGATCCTGAGCACGGGCGAGCGCGCCGCGGACCTGACCGAGCGCCTGCTGACTTTCGCCCGCAAGCAATCGCTCATGCCTCGTTCGGTGAAAGTCGGCGATCTCGTCGACGGGCTGTTGCCCCTGCTGCGGCGCGCGGTCCCCGAAACGATCGAGTTGAAGCTTTCGGCGCGGTTCTCGTCGCGCTCGGTCTATGCCGACCCGGCGCAGCTGGAGATGGTACTGCTCAACCTCGTGCTCAATGCGCGCGATGCCCTGCCGGACGGCGGCAGGATCGACATCTTCTCGGAAAACATCGTCGTCGGTGCGAATTCCGTGCAGCATGCCGAGCTCCAGCCGGGCAAATACGTCATGCTGTGCCTTAGCGACAACGGCGTGGGCATGAGCGAGGATACGGTCGAGAAGGCGTTCGATCCCTTCTTCACTACGAAGGGCCCGGGCCAGGGCAGCGGACTGGGCCTCAGCATGGTCTACGGCTTCGCGCGCCAGTCGGGCGGCCACGTCGAACTGAGCTCGCGGCTCGGTGGGGGGACCACGGTGCGGCTCTATCTGCCGGCGACGACAAAATCCTCACCCGAGGCCGAGGCAGCGGACGAAACGCCCCAGAATCGCGGCTCCGGCGAAACCGTGCTCATCGCCGAAGACGACGCGATGGTGCGCAAATACGTCACCTCGCAAGTCGACAGCCTGGGCTATCGGACAGTCTCGATGCCCGACGGCAAGTCGGCGCTGGAACTGTTGTGGAGCGGGGCCAAGGTCGATCTGCTGTTCACCGACATCGCCATGGACGGCGGGATGGACGGTATCGAACTGGCCGTCCAGGCACGCGCAATGCGGCCCGATCTGCCGATATTGTTCACCTCGGGCCATGCCGAGCAGCATCTCGACCGGCTGGCCGCGATCGAAGCCCTTTTGCTTCGCAAGCCCTATCGCAAGAAAGAGCTGGCGGACAGCCTGCGCAAGGCGCTGTCGCCGGCCATGGCCGAGCGGTCCTGAACCTCAGATCAGCCTCGCATCCTTTGCCATCACGAGCGCCGCGCCGATATTGGACACGTTCAGCCGCTTGATGATCCGGGCGCGATGCATGTCGATCGTCCTGATGCTCAGGCCCAGCTCATAGGCCACGACCTTGCTCTGCTTGCCCGTCGCCAGCGCACGCAGGACCTCCAGCTCGCGCTCGGACAGCGTATTGACGGCCCCGAGCTTCGCGCGCTCGGCACGCTGGCGCAGATTGTCCTCGATCTGCTCTCCCGCCCGGCTCAGCGCATCGAGCAGGTTCTCCCGGCGATAGGGCTTGCGCAGGAAATCGACGGCGCCCGCGCGCATCGCCGAGACCGCGTCGGGCACTTCGCCGAAGCCCGTCAGCAGCACCACGGCGTGATCGGTATCGAGCTCGCCAAGCCGATGCTGCACTTCCAGCCCGTCGAGATCGGGCAGCCGCAGGTCGAGCAGGACGCAGCCCGGCGGCAGCTCGGATGCAACCGCGAGGAATGCCTCGCCGGTGGGGAAAGTCTGCACGTCGTGACCTTCGCGCCTCAGGATCAAAGAAAGCGAGGCGAGCAATTCTGGTTCATCGTCGACGATATGGATGTGCAAGATGTGCCCCTGACACGCACGATGGAGCGAGCCTATGCCTAGTATAGTCCCGTATCAAGCCGGATAGAGCAGCAGAGTAGCGCATTCGTTAATCTTTCGCCGCAACCATAGCTCACGGCATCAATAACGTTGCCTGCGCTCAAAAAGATCGCGGTACTTTTGCGTGCGTGTAACCCACAGTCCGCGCATGCCGAGACGGTCCACGCCGCGCTGCCAGGATACGAATTCTTCCAGCGCGATGCCGTAGCTTTCGCAGACTTCCTCGATCGAGAGGAGCCCGCCGTCGACGGCGGCGACGAGTTCTGCCTTGCGATGCGCAATCCACCGCTTGGTCGAAGTCGGGGGCAGCGTTTCGAGCGTCAGAGGCTGGCCCAGGGGCCCGATCACGGATTGCGGACGGGTCCGCGCGGCTTCGGTCATGGCCTGCCCGACCGCCCCTTGCGCTGCTGGCGGCGCTGCGAGCCCCAGCGGCTGGCGCGCGTGAAGAGCGAGCCGCGCGGCAACGGCTGCGCCTCACCGAACGATTTGTGACTCGGCCCGGTGACGGCCTTGGCAGCGGACGCCGAAGCGCGCGTCTCCACCCGGTCGAGCAGCGCCACCACGGCCACCGTCAGCGCCTCGCTGCCCGTCAGGATGGCGCGGACATAGTCGGCGTGCGCGGTGCTCAGACCCTCGTCCATGAGGAGCAGTTCGGCGAACCCGCTGATCGAGTTCAGCGGGTTCCTGAGCTCGTGCGAAATCTGATGGAATACAGAGCCGAAGCCCTGCGCATCGGTTTCAATTGTAGTGAATTCATGCCCCTGTATGCCCATCACAAGAACCCCGTGTGAAATCTTAAACAGCCCAGCGATTCGCTGTTAACCATGTTGGGGTAACCCACGTTCGGGGCACTCCCTTCACAATCAGCGACACTGGATTGCCAATCCAAGACTCTTGTTCTCGGACGGTAGAATCACCGTAAGGGGCATGTCTATTGAGACGATGCCTGCCAAATATTGGCTTGGATTATGTAAGTTAGCTGACGGTATTTAACGTCGCGCGATCTGGACTCAGCCAACCTCAGTAGGCGGCGGAAGCCAGCCCGCCGCGCGAACCCGGCATGGCCTGCGCGAAAGTGCCGCGCGGCGCGGGATCGGATGCGGGCGAGGGCTGCAGCCGCGTCCAATGCGCCATGTCGGCCGTGCTCAGCCACTGCGCCCGCGCGAAAGGCGTGGCGTTAGTCATGGCATAGAACGCCCGCGCCTCGCCCTCGCTCATGCCCATCGTCCGGTAGTAGTCGAGATAGGACCGGTTCTTCGGCGCATCGACCGAATAGTCGTTCGGCCCGCGGCCGGTGTCGTCCTCCCACGAATGCACGGCGGATCGTGCGGTGGGCTCGGCCGAGCGCTGCGTGCCGGCGAGGAACAGCTCGACTGCGCCCGAAGCGACCCAGCCATTGGCCGGAACATAGGTGACGAGGCCCTTGGCGCGGATCATCCGGCCGAGGCGCAGGTTGGCGCGGTCGTCCTCCGTCCCCGGGCAATCGACCATGTCGAGCCGGGCGATGCCGGGATAGTCGCGCAGCATCGCCTCGAAGGCGGCCGGGGTGCGTGCGTCGGTGACTCCCGCCATTGCCGCGTGGGTATCGTCGATTACCCGGAAAGGACCGTAAATGACCGGCCGTGTGGCCGGCGAGGCGGGCGCGGCGCGGGCAAATTGCGGCGCGTCTGCCTGGACCGGCAACGGCTTGCGTGCGGGATCGTCGAACCGCGTCCAGCGGTCCATCTCGCCCGCGGTCATCCACTTGGCGCTGGAGAAGGGCACCGAGTTGGTCATCGCGTAGAACGAGCGCGCCTCGTCCTCGCTCATGCCCATGGCGCGGTAATAGTCGAGGTAGGCGCGATTCTGCGGCGCGTCGGCGGCATAGTCGCCGGGTTCGCGGCCGGTATCGTCCTCCCACGAATGCACCGCGAATTCCGCGCCGGGTTCGGCGCGGCGGCGGACGCCGGCGAGGTAGAGCTCGACCGCACCCGAACCGACGAAGCCGTCGCCGGGGACATGGGTCGCGATGCCGCGGGCGCGGATCATCCGGCCGAGGCGCAGGTTGGCGCGATCGTCCTCGGTACCGGGGCAGTCGATCATCTCGATCGTCGCGATGCCGGGATGGTCGCGCAGCATTGCTTCGAAGGCGGCGACGGAGGTTTCGTCCGTAATCCCCTCGAGCGCGGCCCGGGAATCGTCGATCAGGCGAAACGGGCCATAGGCCTGGCCGCCGTGCGAGGCTTGCGGCTGTGCCAGTTCGACCACCCGCTCGCTGCCATTGTCCGGCACGGGCGAGACGGGCGCGGGATCGGCTTCGACGAAGGCGAGATCATAGGAGATGACCTGCGCCGCGATCGGCTGCGGAAGCAGGGCAAGCAGGGGAAGGAGGGAACGGACAAACTGGCGCATGCCGCATTGCTGCGGCCGAGCTGGTTACAGTGAGGCTGAATTCCACGGTTAAAGCAGAGTTAACCATGCGATTTAGCTACAAACGACTAACCCGGATCGAAGCGCGACTGTTTCGCCGCAGTCCAGCGCGGTGGCAGGCACAAAAAAACGGAGAGAGCCGGCACGGCTCCCTCCGATATTCGAGGTTGAGGAATGATCTAAATGCGACTCAAGTATGCGGGTAGAGGAAAAGAGGAACCCCGCACGCTGTCTATCTTGCATGGATTAGCGCAGCTTGCTTCGCGGATCGCGACGATAGTTTTGCAGTTTTCGCCAAAATCGTCGGGGGGACGGGGAATTTCCAACCTCGGCCAGGCTCGCCCGAATGGGCCGCGATTCTCCCGGAATCCCGCGCGCCCCTTGACCTGACGCGACGGAACGCGCATCGGCGGCGCCAACAGAATCCGTTCCGCGCTGCAGCATTTGCTTGGCCGCGGGCCGCTCGGCACAGACAAAAAACCATCGAGGGAAAAAAGGCGCATGACCCAGGTCGGACAGGACTCGCTCGGCACCCGCAGCACCATGAACGTCGGCGGCCAGGAGGTCGCTTATTACTCGCTCAAGAAGGCGGGCGAGAAGCTGGGCGACATCAGCCGCCTGCCTTTCTCGATGAAGGTCCTGCTCGAGAACCTGCTCCGCTTCGAGGACGGCGGCTTCACCGTCTCCACCGCCGACATCCAGGCGCTGGCCGACTGGCAGAAGAACCCGCGGGAATCGCAGAACGAGATCCAGTACCGCCCGGCGCGCGTGCTGCTGCAGGACTTCACCGGCGTGCCCTGCGTGGTCGACCTCGCGGCGATGCGCGATGCCCTCGCCAAGCTCGGCGGCGACACCAGCAAGATCAACCCGCTGGTTCCGGTCAACCTCGTCATCGACCACTCGGTCATGGTCGACGAGTTCGGCCACCCCAAGGCCTTCGAGCAGAACGTCGAGATCGAGTACCAGCGCAATTTCGAGCGCTATGACTTCCTCAAGTGGGGCTCGAAGTCGCTCAACAACTTCTACGCCGTGCCCCCGGGCACCGGCATCTGCCACCAGGTGAACCTCGAGAACATCGCCAAGGCGGTCTGGACCAGCAAGGACCAGAACGGCGTCACCGTGGCCTATCCCGACACTTGCGTCGGCACCGACAGCCACACGACGATGATCAACGGCCTGGGCGTGCTCGGCTGGGGCGTCGGCGGGATCGAGGCCGAAGCCGCGATGCTCGGCCAGCCCGTGTCGATGCTCATCCCCGAAGTCGTCGGCTTCAAGCTGACCGGCGAGCTGCAGGAAGGCGTCACCGCGACCGACCTCGTGCTCACCGCCACGCAGATGCTGCGCGCCAAGGGCGTGGTTGGCCGCTTCGTCGAATACTTCGGCCCGGGCCTCGCTTCGCTGAGCCTGGCCGACCGTGCGACCCTGGCCAACATGGCGCCCGAATATGGCGCGACCTGCGGCTTCTTCGGCATCGACGACAAGACGCTCGACTACATGCGCCTCACCGGCCGCACCGAAGAGAACATCGCGCTGGTCGAAGCCTATGCCAAGGAGCAGGGCTTCTGGATCGATCCGTCGGTCGAGCCGATCTTCACCGACACGCTCGAGCTCGACATGGCCACGGTCGTGCCGTCGCTCGCCGGCCCCAAGCGCCCGCAGGACAAGGTCGCGCTGACCGAAGTCGACGACGTGTTCAACAAGGACCTCGCCGAAGTCTACAAGAAGGCCGCCGCGCGCGTTCCGGTCGCGGGCAAGATCCACGATATCGGCGACGGCGACGTTGTCATCGCCGCGATCACCTCGTGCACCAACACCTCGAACCCCAGCGTGCTGGTCGCCGCCGGCCTCGTCGCCAAGAAGGCCAACGAGCTGGGCCTGACGCCCAAGCCCTGGGTCAAGACCAGCCTCGCCCCCGGATCGCAGGTCGTCACCGACTACCTCGTGCGCGCAGGTCTGCAGGAGCATCTCGACGCGGTGGGCTTCAACCTCGTCGGCTATGGCTGCACCACCTGCATCGGCAACTCGGGTCCGCTCGCCGAGCCGATCTCGGCCGCGATCAACGGCAACAACCTCGTCGCCGCCTCGGTCATCTCGGGCAATCGCAACTTCGAAGGCCGCGTCAGCCCCGACGTCCGCGCCAACTTCCTCGCCTCGCCGCCGCTTGTCGTCGCCTATGCGCTGAAGGGCACGGTCACCGAGAACTTCACCACCACGCCGATCGGCAAGGGCAAGGACGGCAAGGACGTGTTCCTGCGCGATATCTGGCCGACCAATGCCGAAGTCACGACCGTGATGAACGGCTGCATGGACCGCGCCATGTTCCAGGCGCGCTATGCCGACGTCTACAAGGGCGACAAGCACTGGCAGGCGATCAATGTCGAGGGTTCGGACACCTACAAGTGGCGCGCCGGCAGCACCTACATCGCCAATCCGCCGTACTTCGAGGGCATGACGATGACCCCGGCGCCGGTCACCGACATCATCGACGCCAAGCCGCTGGCGATCCTCGGCGATTCGATCACCACCGACCACATCAGCCCGGCCGGCAACATCAAGGCCGACAGCCCGGGCGGCAAGTACCTGATGGACCACCAGGTCGCGAAAGCGGACTTCAACTCCTACGGCGCCCGCCGCGGCCACCACGAAGTCATGATGCGCGGCACTTTCGCCAACATCCGCATCCGCAACGAGATGGTCCCCGGCGTCGAGGGCGGCATGAGCCGCCATGGCGACGAGGTCGGCTTCATTTACGACGTTGCCATGAAGTATAAGGCCGAAGGCACGCCGATGGTCGTCGTCGCGGGCAAGGAATACGGCACCGGCTCGTCGCGCGACTGGGCGGCCAAGGGCACCAACCTGCTGGGCGTGCGCGCGGTCATCGTCGAGAGCTTCGAGCGTATCCACCGCTCGAACCTCGTCGGCATGGGCGTGCTGCCGCTGCAGTTCAAGAACGGCGACACCCGCCAGAGCCTGGGCCTGACCGGCGACGACACCTTCACCATCCTCGGCGTCGGCAAGCTGCAGCCGCGCCAGGACGTCGCGGTCAAGGTCACCCGCAAGGACGGCTCGAGCTTCACTTTCGCCGCGCTCTGCCGGATCGATACCGCCAACGAGGTCGAGTACTTCATGAACGGCGGCATCCTGCAGTACGTGCTGCGCAAGCTGGCGGCCTGATCATCGGCTCGTCGTCCCGGCTCCGGCCGGGACGACGCCGCATTCAGCGCGCATAAACCCGATGCGCAGCAATCTTCCGTCCCGACAGGGATGCGGGAGATTGCCATGAAGCATGCTTTGACGGCTCTGCTGGCGGCCTTCGCCGTGCCCGCGGCAGCGCAGGAACGCCCGGCCAATCCACAGTTCGACTATGCCGGCTTCTCACGGCTGGTCGAGGAACTCGGCCCGGTGCGCGAGGCGCATCGCCTGCCCTGGGCTGAATTTTACGCCCGCGCGCGGACTGGGGGCGCCATCCTGCTCGATGCCCGCTCGACGAGTGCCTTCGCGCGCGGACACCTCAAGGGCGCGGTCAACCTGCCTTTCAGCGACTTCTCGGCCGAGACGCTACGCGAAGCCCTGGGTACGGACACGAACCGACCTATCTACATCTATTGCAACAACAATTTCCGCGATCATCGCCCACCGGTCATCCTCAAGGCCGCGCCGCTGGCGCTCAATATCCCGACTTTCGTCAACCTTCACGGCTATGGCTACACCAACGTCTGGGAGCTTGCCGACCTGATCGGCACGACCGACGCAGGGGTCGAATGGGTCTCCTTGGAAGGTGCCGAACCCGCCACGGCGGCGCCGCTCGGGCGAATCCGCTAGCGGTTTCAACTGCTAAGCGCTTGTCGGCGAAAGCGGAGCAGGCTGCGCTGCGATGTCCTAGGGGTCATCGTGAGCCAATCGGTCGTTTCCGTCCCTCCTAGGGCCGGTTGGCTCCACCTTTCGCGCTCTTCGCAGGCGCAGCCCCGGTGGAGTTCCAATGGACATGTTCGAGCCGCCGTTCTCCCAGTTCGCTGCCGGCCTTGCCGGGCGGCTGCGGCGGCGCGCGCAGGCCATCGGCGCAGAAGCCGATACGCAGGAGCGCATGCAGGCGATCGCCGAATATGCGATCCTCGACACCGCGCCCGAACCCGCATTCGATTCGCTCGCCCAACTCGCCGCGGAGATCTGCACCACCAACATGGGCGCGATCTCGCTGGTCTGCGATCATCGCCAGTGGTTCAAGGCCGCTTACGGCACGAGCCTGCGCGAGACGCCGATCGAGCAATCGATCTGCGCCCACGTCATCGCCGATACGGGCGTCTTCGTCGTCACCGACGCGCAGAACCATCCGGTGTTCGGCAGCAACGAACTGGTCCGCGGCGAGCCGGGTGTGCGGTTCTACGCCGGCGTGCCGATCCATTCGCGCGACGGCGTGCCGATCGGCGCGCTCTGCGTGGTCGATACCGTGGCCCGGCCCGAGGGCCTCACCGCGGTCCAGGCGCGCGCGCTCACCGTTCTGGGCCAGCAGGTCGAGACCCAGCTCGAGCTGCGCCGCGAGATCCTCGTGCAGGAAGGCCGGATCGAGCGCGAACAACGCCTGTCGCGCAAGCTCGAGCATTCGGCCAACCACGACAGCCTGACCGGGCTGGCCAATCGCGGCCACCTGATCCGCGAGTTCGAAAAGCGCATGAGCGCGCCGCTCGGCTATCGCCACCCGCCCGCGCTGCTGCTGATCGACGTCGACAATTTCAAGACGATCAACGACGGCTTCGGCCATGCCGCGGGCGACCTCGTGCTGATCGAAGTGGCGAACCGCCTGCGCGAGACGCTGGGCGAAGATGCCGTCGCCGCGCGCGTCGGCGGTGACGAATTCGCCATCCTGCTGCGGCAATGCGCTTCGCCCGAAGCGGCGGTGGAGATCGCAGGCACCCTGCTCCACGCGGTGAACCTGCCTTTCATCCACGACGGGCGGACGCTCGATTGCCGGATCGGCATCGGTTATGCGCTCGCCGAGGCGGAGGACGAGACCTTTGCCGCGCTGCACCGCAAGGCCGATCTCGCGCTGGTCAGCGCCAAGGCCGCGGGGCGCGGCTGTGCCCGCGCCTTCAACGCCGTCCTGGCGTGCGCCTACGATCGCGAGCGCGAGATGATCGAGCAGGCGCAGGACGCGCTCGTTGATGGCCGCATCGTGCCTTTCTACCAGCCCAAGGTGGAACTCGGGACCGGGCGTCTGGCCGGTTACGAAGCCCTGCTTCGCGTGCTGACCCGCGAGGGCCTGGTCGAGCTGCCCGCCTCGATCGCCGCAGCCTTCGAGGACCGCGAGCTTGCCGTCGCGATCACCGACTGCATGGTCCACTGCGTGCTGTCCGACATCGCCGATGCCATGGCCCGCGGCATCGACCTCGGCCATGTCGCGATCAACACCACCTCGTTCGACTTCGCCACCGGGGACTTCGCCGACCGTCTGCTCGCCAGGCTGGCGCTGCGCGGCATCCCGCCCGCGATGATCGAAGTCGAGGTCACCGAATCGGTCGTGCTGGGCCGCGGGCGCGACCATGTGCGCCAGGCGCTGGTCGAGCTGGCCGAGGCCGGCGTGCGCATCTCGCTCGACGATTTCGGCACCGGCTATGCCTCGCTGACCAACGTCAAGCAGCTGCCGATCACCCCGCTGAAGATCGACCGCAGCTTCGTCTTCGATCTCGGCAGCGAGACCGACGATTCGATCATCCTCGCCATATCGACGCTCGGCACGCGCATGGGCCTGGCCATCGTCGCCGAGGGCATCGAAACCGAGCGCCACATGACGATGCTCCGCCGCTTCGGCGTGCCCTATGGCCAGGGAAATTACTTCAGCCCGGCCGTGCCGAGCGGGCAGTTCGCCAGGCTTACGGAAATGTCGGCGAGCGGCCGCTGGGCGCCTGCCAAGCCGGACAGCACCGGCGAGAAGACACAAACGGCCTGACGGGTACGGCCTATGCCGCAAAGGCGGCGATCACCTCCTGCGGCGGTGCCTTGCGCCAGGCGGCGGGGGACTTGCCGAACTCCTCGGTGAACCAGCGGCTGAACGAGCTGATCGTCGAATAGCCGAGCAGCAGCGCGATATCGGTCACCGACTGATTGGAACCGCTGAGATAGCGCAAGGCCAGCTCGCGCTTTGCCTCGCTCAGCAGTTCGCCGAAATTGGTATCCTCGCGGCTCAGGATGCGCTGCAGCGCGCGCGGGTGGATCGCCAGGTTCTCGGCGACCTTTTCCTTGGTGGCATTGCCGCTGCTGATCAGCAGGAAGATCGCCTGGCGCGCCTGCTCGGTCACCGAGCTCGAAGGGCGCTGCTCGGTCAGCATGTCGATGAAACGCTGCGCATGCGCCGCCATCGCCGGGTCGGCCCAGGGGTTGGGTACGTCGAGCGAGGCGGAAGTGCAGAGGATACCGTCGAACTCGCTGTCGAACACGATCGGGCAGCCGAAGACGCGCTTGTGCGTCGCCAGATCCGGGGGGCTCCATGGCGGAAGTGGATGGATTCGGGCTGCCAGGCGCCGACCATGAGCTCGCAGTAGGACCGGCAGGCGATCGCCACGGTCGATTCGATCGTCTGGCGCGAGGCGAAGCCGGGCAGCATCTCGATCCTGACCATGGCGATCTGGCCATCGTCCTGGATACGCGCCTGGACGATGTCATTGAGCAGCCGCATGTTGATCGCGACCTGATCGATGATCGAACGGACCGTGGGCTGGTAGCGTAGCAGCAGGCTGATCGGCCCGAGCGACGCGACGCTGCGGCTTTCCGCGATCAACAGGCCGAAGTCCGGCCGGCCCGAGGCGACGGCACTGTCCTCGTAGAGCTTGAGCAGCGCGCTCGCCGCAATCATGTTCTGGGGGTCGGCAATATCTTCGGAACGGATGTTGTTCTTGCGCATCCAAAGATAAGGATCGAGCCCAACGAATCGGGCAACGCTGAAGTAGGTTTGCAACGCGGAAGCCCGGACCTGCCGTATGAGACGCGGTCCCATCGCCTTTGTCATAGCTTTGCACCGATTCTTATCTTTGGGTGAGCCTACTCTCAACTTATTGATGCGATACCGGAAAACTAATCCGATTTGGATACGACCCGACGAAACGAGGTTCCCGGTCGTTCAGTCCATTCCATAAGAAAAGGGCGGCCTTTCGGCCGCCCTTCCCCCCGCTTTCAATGTACCGGATCTCAGGCCGCAGCGCGCTGCTTCGCCAGGCGGCGACGGCCGAAGACCGTCGCCGCGGCGGCGCCGAACAGGACCAGCATCGGCGGAGCGGGAACCTTGTGCCCGCCGCTCGTGCTGGTGCTTCCGCTGGTCGAGGAGGAACTCGACGACGAACTGGAGGACGACGAGCTCGACGACGAAGACGAACTGGTCGATCCGCCCGACGAAGTCGTCGTGGTGCTCGTCATGCCGCCCGTCGAGGTCGAGGTCGAACCGCTCGACGACGAGGAGCTGCTGCCGCTGGTGCTCGTGCTGGTCGATCCGCCCGAGGTAGCGCCGCTGGAAGTCGCGCCGCCCGAGCTCGAGGTCGACGAGGAGCCGCTCGACGAGGACGAACCGGACGACGAGCTCGAACCCGACGAACCGCTGGAACCGGAGCTGCCGCTCGATCCCGAGCTGCCGCTGCTGCCGTGATGGCCGCCCGAACTGCTGCCGTGATGATGATCCTTGCCGCCGGTGCTGCCGCCCGACGAACCCGACGAGGAGCCGGAGGACGACGACGAGCTGGAACTCGAAGACGAGGACGACGAAGAGGACGAACTGCTCGAACCGCCCGACGAGGTGGTCGTCGTGCTGGTCATGCCGCCCGTCGAGGTCGAGGTCGAACCGCCGCTGGTGGAAGTGGAGCCGCCGCTGGTCGACGTCGAGCTGCCGCCCGTCGTGCTCGTCACGCCGCCGGTAGTGCTGGTAACACCGCCGGTCGAGGTCGAGCTGCCGCCCGAGCCACCGCTGGAGGTCGAGGTGGAACTACCGCCCGATCCGCCGCTCGAGGTCGAAGTCGAGCCGCCGGTGCTGGTCGACGTGATGACGATCGAGCCGCCGCTGCTACCGCCGCTGCCACCGAAGAAACCGCCGAAGAAGCCGCCGCCGAAGCCGCCGCCGCTCGATCCGCCGACAATCACCGGCGCGCCGCCACCCGACGTGGTCACGACGACCTGCGGCGGCGGGGGCGGAATGTAGGCCGGGGAGCAGGCTGCTCGATCACGCGGCGGGCAGGCGGTTCGATCACCCGCGCCGCCCGCGGCACGACGCGACGCGCCGGACGCTTGACCACGCGGCGGGCCTTAGCCTGCTTGACGTGCTTGACGTACTGCGGGTTTTTGGCCGGCGGCTCGGCGACGTGAACCGCCCCGCCCCCGATCAGCGCACCGCCCGCAACGGCGGCGGACAATTTCGCGATGGCCATACGAACCGACATAAGCAGTGCTCTCTTCGTTTCCCTGTGCGACGGCCTTGGAAAGGTCCTGGCCAGATCGCCCCATGTCATGAAAAGCGCAGAGAGTTATTAATGGGACAACGGCGTTAACCCTGTTCCGCCTGTCCCGAAGTGAGATTTTTCCTTTATTTACCAAGTGTCGAACAGGACTGTCCCGGAATGGAACTGTTCATTAGCAAACCCCAAACAAACCCGACTATCGCCGCCTAGAAAGGTCCGTCATCAGGGGCTGGATCGAAAAGGCCCGTCTGGCTTCCCGCCGGCGGTGAAAGCTCCAGATGGCGCCAGGCGAGATCGTTGAGGCAGCGCCCACGCGCGGTGCGCGCGACGAGACCGAGCTGGATCAGATAGGGCTCGATCACTTCCTCGATCGTGTCGCGCGGCTCGCTGAGACCGGCCGCCAGCGTCTCGACACCGACCGGGCCGCCTTTGTAGATTTCGGCGATCATCCGCAGGTAGCGCCGGTCCTGTGCATCGAGCCCGAGCGGATCGACTTCCAGCCGGGTCAGCGCATCGTCGGCGCCGGCGCGCGTCACCACGGCGCTGCCCGCGACATGAGCGAAATCGCGCACGCGCCGCATCAGCCGGCCCGCGACGCGCGGCGTGCCGCGCGCCCGGCGGGCGATCTCGCGCGCGCCGGCCGGCTCGATCGCCATGCCGAGCAGGTTTGCGCCGCGCGTGACGACGCTCTCGAGCTCATCCACCGTATAGAAGTTCAGCCGCACCGGAATGCCGAAGCGGTCGCGCAGCGGCGTCGTCAGCAGGCCCTGCCGCGTGGTTGCGCCGATCAAGGTGAACGGCGGCAGGTCGATCCGCACCGAGCGCGCCGAAGGCCCCTCGCCGATGATCAGGTCGAGCGCACGGTCCTCCATCGCCGGGTAGAGCACTTCCTCGACCACGGGATTGAGCCGATGGATCTCGTCGATGAAGAGGACGTCGCCCTCTTCCAGATTGGTCAAAAGCGCGGCGAGGTCGCCCGACTTGGCGATCACCGGGCCTGAAGTGGCGCGAAAGCCCACGCCCAGCTCGCGCGCGACGATCTGCGCCAAGGTCGTCTTGCCGAGCCCCGGCGGGCCGAAGAACAGCACATGGTCCATCGCCTCGCGCCGCGACCGGGCGCTCTCGATGAACACGCGCAGATTGCCCTTGGCGGCCGCCTGGCCGACGAATTCGTCCAGCGTCTTCGGACGCAGCGCCGCGTCGACATCTTCGGCCTGGCGTTCGGGCGCAGTGATGCGCTGCGGTTCAGTCACTGTGCTCTATCCCCTCGCCGACGATCTCCACCCAGGGATGGCGGCGATCTTCGTAGACCGAGAACCAGGGTGCGGGAAACGCCGGATCGGCGAAGGCGCCGATCGGGACCGCAACCGCGTCCGACAACGGCCGCGACCGGTACCAGACCGTCGAACCGCATTCGGGACAGAAATGATGCTCGACCGGCTGGCCGCTGTCGGCGATCCGCGTCCATTCGCGAGATTGCCCTGCGATCCGGACCTGCGCGTCGGGAAACCGCACCTGCGCAGCGAAAGGTCCTCCGCTGCGCTTCTGGCAGGCAAGGCAATGGCAGACCGAGATACGCACCGGCTCGCCCCAGCAGGCAACCTGGAGCTGGCCGCACTGGCAGGATGCGTGCCGCGCGTCGGCGGGGATGGGGGCGTCAGCCATTCCGCTCCTCGGGCCACCACTTGGCCAAGGCCTGCTCGACCTTGCTCCAGGCCTGCGCGACGGCCTGTACGCCCGGCGAGCGGCGCGAGGTGAACGCACCCAGCGGCGCGCGGCGCTGGCTCATCGCTTCGAAAGCGCTAGCCATCGGGATCACAGGCCAGTCGGGCTCGGCGGCAAGCGCGTCGCGGTGGAGCGCGCGGCGGCGGTCGGTCATCGAGAAGACCGGCAGCAACGGCGCGTCGAAGGCCTTGCGCCCCGCGACGTGCTCGGCGACGGTCGCCAGCGCGCGTTGGGCGAGCGGCGACGGGATCACCGGCACGACCACCAGATCGGCCGCGCGCAAGATCTGCTCCGAGGTGTCGGTCAGCCCCGGTGGGCAATCGATGACGATCAGCTCGCGCGACGGACCGCCGAGTTCCTCGGCCATCTTGGCCAGCCGCTTCTTCTTGTCGAGATCGTGGAAGGTCACGTCGAGATCGCGCAGCGAGGCGTCAGCCGGGAGCAGATCCAGCCCCTCCACCGCAGTCGGTACGACGAGCTTCGCGGCATCGCCGCCCTTGCGGATCGCGGCTTCCGCCTTCTTTCCGTCAGCGTCATGGCCCAGCAGGTAGGTTGCCGCCGCCTGGGCATCGAGATCCCAGAGCAGGGTTCGCCGGCCCGACAGCACCGCCGCCGCCCAGGCCAGATTGACCGCCAGCGTCGTCTTTCCGACGCCGCCCTTGAGGCTGTAGACCGCCACGATCGGAGTTTTCATCTCGCCGCCTTTTTCAGCGCCACGCGGATCAGCGCATCGAGCTGAGCGCCTTCGCCCAGCTCGTCAAGCGCCTGCGCCACCGCTTGCGTGGCGACCAGAGGCTTGAACCCGAGATTTTGCAATGCGGAGACAGCGTCGTTGCTCGCCGCACCGGCGGGCAACGCGGCGGCCAGGCCCGGCGCGCCGGGAGCCGTGGGCAGCGCGCCGGCCTTGTCCTTGAGCTCGTTGACGATGCGGCTTGCGAGCTTCGGCCCGACGCCCTGCGCGCGCGCCACCGTGGCCGCGTCGCCGCCGCCGCAGGCGCGCTGCAATTCCTCGGTCGACAGCGCCGAAAGTACCGCCAGCGCCATCTTGCTGCCGACGCCCTGGACGCCGGTGAGCAGCCGGAACCACTCGCGCTCGGCGCCGCTGGCGAAGCCGATCAGGCGCATGTCGTTCTCGCTGACCTGGAGCTCGGTATGCACTGTGGCGACATCGCCGCGAATGCCCAGCGCGGCCAGCGTCTTGGCCGAGCAATGGACCAGATAGCCGACGCCGGCGACATCGATCACCGCCCAGTCGGGGCCGGTATCGTCGAGTATGCCGGTCAATTTGGCGATCATGCTTTGTTCCTGCCGCATGTCGGCAGGCGATGCAAGCTAGCCGAGCAGCGTGCTCAACAGGTCCGGGTGGAAAGCCCAGCCCATGAAGCCGCAAAGCCCCATGAACAGCCCGAAGGCGCCGAAGAACCACGATGCCCAGAGCAGCCAGCCACTTTCGGCAAGCGCCGCCACAGCCGCGATCGAGATTGCCGTGGCAGTCGCCGCATCGCTGGCGTCGAACTGGTCGTCGTGGACGTTGAGCGCGTCGTAGAGCGCCGATTGCTGCTTGGCCTGAGCAGACAGCGCCGGGCCTTCGGTGCGGTACTTGGCGATGTCCCCGTCGAGCTTCGCCAGCGCCGGCGCGGCTAGAGCGGGACTGGCCGTCAAGGTAGCGATCTGCAGGCGGCTGTTCTCGGCGAGGTGCAGCTTCGTGCGGCTCGCCTGATATTCGTTCCAGCGGTCGACCGAAGAGGCCTGCGCCTGCTGCATGGCCTGGACGATGTTGCCGTCCTTGATGTTGCAGAGCCCGGCGCAGACCGAGAGCACGACGACGGTCACGGCGACCTGGCGGTTGAGCCGCTTGTCCTTGGCTTCGGCGCTGACTTCGATCTCCATGCCGCCTGAATGACAGGCGCGACATGGCGCCAGGGTGGCCCCGACCCTACCGTTTCTTCATCTTGTCAGCGGTGGCTGCCGAGCATGTTGCCGTGGGTGATCGCCACCGCGAGCGCGTCGGCCGCGTCTGCCCCGGCGAGCTTCACGCCCGGCAGCAGGATCCGCAGCATCGCCTGGACCTGCTGCTTCTCCGCGCCGCCGGTGCCGACCAGCGCCTTCTTGACCACCTTGGTCGGATATTCGGCGACGGGCAGCCCGGCCCGCGCCAGGCTGAGCATGGCGACGCCCCGCGCCTGGCCGAGCTTGAGCGTCGACTGCGGATTGACGTTTACGAAGACCTCCTCGACCGCGCCGGCATCGGGCTGGTGGCGCAGGATCACGTCGGTAAGCGCGGCGTCGAGCTCGACCAGCCGCTCGGCCATCGACAGCGCAGTATCAGTGCGGATCTGGCCGTTGGCGACGTGGCTGAGCCGGCTCCCCGCCTTGGCGATGATGCCCCAGCCGGTACAGGTCAGACCGGGGTCGATGCCGAGGATGATCATGTCAGAGCCGGATGCCCAGGCTCGGCCCGAACCGCGCCGTCACGAGATAGAGCGCCACGGTCAGCGCACAGCCCAGCCCCAGCGAGAGCCAGAAACCCACGCCGTGTCGCAGCAGCACCGGGATCAGCAGGAACATCGGCAGCGAGGGCAGCACGTACCAGAATGTCGCCTGCGCATGCACGGCCATGTTCTCGGCATCGGGCCGGGCGCGCCAGAGCAGGATCATGCCGAGCACCGAAACCAGCGGCAGCGAGGCGACGAGCGCCGCCACCGTGGGCATACGCTTGCCGATTTCCGAAATGAGCGCGATCAGCAGGCCGGAGACGAGCGCCTTGGCGAGCAAGGCGCCCATATCAACCGAGCTTCTCCATGATCTCGTCGGAGATGTCGTAGTTGCCCCAGACGGTCTGGACGTCGTCGTCGTCGTCGAGCACGTCGATCAGCTTGAGCAGCGTGCGCGCCTCGTCCTCGCCGACTTCGGCCTTGAGGCTGGGCCGCCAGGCGAGCTTCACCGCCTCGGCCTCGCCGAGCGCCTTCTCGAGCTCGCGCGACACGGGGTGGAGGTTCTCGACAGAAGTCCAGATCGAGTGAATGCCGTCCTCGCCGGTATCGCTCTCGACGTCGTCGGCACCGGCCTCGATCGCGGCTTCGAGGACCTTCTCCTCGTCACCGACCTTGGCCGGGTACTCGATCAGGCCGAGCCGCTCGAAGCCGTGGCTCACCGCGCCGGAGGCACCGAGGTTGCCGCCGTTCTTGGCGAAAGCGGTGCGGACATTGGTGGCGGTGCGGTTGCGGTTGTCGGTCAGCGCCTCGACGATCAGCGCGACGCCGCCGGGGCCGTAACCCTCGTAGCGCACTTCCTCGTAATTCTCGCCGTCACCCTTGCTGGCCTTGTCGATCGCGCGCTGGATGTTGTCCTTGGGCATCGACTGCGCCTTTGCGGCGTTGACCGCGGCGCGCAGGCGGGGGTTCATGTCGGGGTCGGGCATGCCCATCTTCGCGGCGACGGTGATTTCGCGGCTGAGCTTGGAGAACTGCGCCGAGCGCTTCTTATCCTGCGCACCCTTGCGGTGCATGATGTTCTTGAATTTGGAATGGCCTGCCATTGGGTTGCCTTCGGGCTCGTTTCGTCAGCGGGATTGGTTGCGCCGCCCCTAGCCCAGCAAAGCCAAATCGGCAATCCGCCCCCGCCCGCTGCGCGGGCGAGGGAACATGCAGTCCTCAGCCCCGGAGATCAACCAAGCCCGAGCGCGGCCTTGTAGAGGTCGAGGATCGCTTCCATTTCCTTGCGGTCGTCAGGCGCCATCTTCCGCAGGCGGACGATCTGGCGCATGATCTTGACGTCGTAGCCGACGGCCTTGGCTTCCAGGTAAACGTCCTTGATGTCGTCGCCGATGCCCTTCTTCTCTTCCTCGAGGCGTTCGACTCGTTCGATCAAAAGGCGCAGGCGGTCGTCACTGGCATCGGCCATCGGGGTGTCTCCAAGGGTCAGGGTGAATCGGTTGGCCGGGCCTTAGCGGCGGCTGGCGAAACTGCAAAGCGCGGCGAGGCTACTTTCCCCCCTCCCGCTTGCGGGAGGGGTCAGGGGTGGGCCTTTTGGTCGTGGTAGAGCATCTCGCAGCTGCCTCGTGAGACAATGCCGAATCTAGTCCGTGATTTCTACCAGGCCCCGTACTGCATATCGCAGGATATAAGGCATCTCGGCGGGCTTACCCTCTGGGAAGACCTGGCCGAAGAACGCGATATAGCAATCGAACATGCCCATCTCGTCGTCGAACCAGCAGTGAACCACTATCCCGAATTCGGAGGTAGGATGCTCGTCGTCATTCCAGACGGCATCCCGGCGAACTTTCGTGCCCGGAGCGATATAACGATCTTCTAGAACCATAGCAGAAACGGTCCTCCCTCATGCAAAACGAGGGCGGGAGATTTCAATGCGTCCCGCCGTTCAGCTTCAGGCTCTCTTCCATCCGCGCCATCTGCTCGGGCGTGGCTTCGGCCTGGAACTTGTCCTTCCACTCGCCCGCCGGCATGCCGTGGATCAGCTCGCGCGCCGCGGCCTTGTCGCCCTCGTAACCGGCATCGCGAATCCAGTCGGCCAGGCAGTTGCGGCAGAAGCCTGCGAGGCCCATCAGGTCGATGTTCTGCGCATCGTGGCGGTTGCGGAGGTGGCGCACCAGCCGGCGGAAAGCCGCCGCGGCCTGTGCGTCATCCAGCGTATCCAACTTGTCATTTGGCTCGGTCATCTTGGGGCCTCTCGATTTTCGGACGCGATCATCCTTGGTCTTTGCCCGCCGCTTTGCCATAGGCCGGTCGCCTTTGGAATTGGGCGCATTTGAAAGAGGTATCGTCTTGGCCAAACCCGCTCCCCGTTCTCCCTCGGACGAACCGCCGGTCGAGGGCCGCAAGGTCAAGATCCTGGCGACGCTCGGGCCGGCCAGCCGCAGTCCGGAGATGATCGGCAAGCTGCTGCGCGCCGGCGCCAACGCCTTCCGCGTCAACATGAGCCACGGCGACCACGAAACCCACGCCGCGACGATCGCCGCGATCCGTGCCGCCGAGAAGGATTTCGGCAAGCCCATCGGCGTGCTCTGCGACCTGCAGGGCCCCAAGCTGCGCGTCGGCACGTTCAAGGACGGCCGCGCGGTGATTCGCCACGGCAGCCATTTCACCCTCGACCGCGATCCGACCCCCGGCGACGAGACACGCGTCTGCCTGCCGCACCCCGAGCTGTTCGGCATCCTGCAAAAGGGCCAGCGCCTGCTGATCGACGACGGCAAGCTGCGGCTGCGCGTGCTCCGCGCCGATGCCGACGCGATCCTCTGCTCGGCGGAAGTCGGCGGGCCGATCTCCGACCGCAAGGGCGTCAACGTGCCCGATGCCGTGGTGCCGGTGCCGGCGCTGACCGACAAGGACCGCCGCGACCTCGCCTTCGCGGTCGAGCACGGCGCCGACTGGATCGCCCTGTCCTTCGTCCAACGTCCCGAAGACGTGGCCGAGGCGCGGCGGCTGATGGGCGGCTACGGCGCGCTGATCGCCAAGATCGAGAAGCCCGCGGCGATCGACCGGCTCGACGAGATCATCGAGCTGTCGGACGGCATCATGGTCGCGCGCGGCGACCTCGGCGTCGAGCTCAATCCCGAGGAAGTGCCGCCGCTGCAGAAGCGCATCGTCGCCGCGACGCGCCGCTCGGGCAAGCCAGTGATCGTCGCCACGCAGATGCTCGAATCGATGATCGAGAGCCCGGCACCGACCCGCGCCGAAGTGTCCGACGTCGCCAACGCGGTCTACGACGGCGCCGATGCCGTGATGCTCTCGGCCGAAACCGCCGCGGGCGCCTGGCCGGTCGAGGCGGTGACGATCATGCACCGCATCGCCACCCAGGTTGAGAACGACCCGGGCATCGGCGAGCAGATGTCCTATTCGAAGGTCGTCCCCGACCACACCACCGCCGATGCGCTGGCCGCGGCCTGCGCGCAGATCGCGAGCACGGTGACGCTGTCAGGGATCATCGTCTTCACCGGCTCGGGCTCGACCGCGCGGCGCGTCGCGCGCGAGCGGCCGGCCGTGCGGATGCTGGTGCTGACCCCCTCGCTCAAGACCGCGCGCAAGCTGGCGCTGCTCTGGGGTGCCTATCCGGCACACACCAAGGATATCGGCTCGTTCGAGGAGATGATCGCCAAGGGCAAACGCATGGCGCTGCGCCACGGCTTCGGCGTGGCCGGCTCCAAGCTGATTGCGCTGGCCGGCGTCCCCTTCGGCACGCCGGGGGGCGACGAACCTGCTGCACGTCGTGACGCTCGCCGGCGACGAGTTGAAACGGCACGGGGGGTAGGATCAGGTCAGCGACCGATCGAGTTATCCACTTCGGACCTATTCGGCATTGTGAATCAATGCCATATCGAGCAGAATATAGCGGGGCTGTCGTCCTCGCGACCTCTATTCCCGTTTACCACCCCAAACGGGGCGGCGACGGCAGCCTCGTTCGACCCTATCCGCGCGCGCCGAACAGGGCCGAGCCCACGCGAACATGCGTCGCGCCGAGCGTGACGGCGGTATCGAAATCGTCGCTCATCCCCATCGACAGTCCGGTCAGGCCATGGTCGTCGGCCAGCTTGGCCAGCAGGGCGAAGAAGGGAGCCGGCTCCAGCTCGAGCGGCGGCACGCACATCAGCCCGGCGAGCGGGATCTGCGCGGCACGTGCTTCGGCGAGCAGCAGCGGCAGGTCGGCAATCGCGCAACCGCCCTTCTGCTCCTCGGCGCCGATATTGACCTGGACGAAGCAAGGAACCTGCCGCCCGGCCTTGTCCATCGCCTTTGCGAGCGCGGCAACCAGCGAGGCACGGTTGAGCGAGTGGATGCAGTCGAACAGCGCGACGGCATCCTCGGCCTTGTTCGACTGGAGCTGGCCGACGAGATGCAGCGCGATGCCCTCATGCCGCTCGCGCAGCGCGGGCCATTTCGCCTCGGCTTCCTGGACGCGGTTTTCGCCGAAGACGCGCTGGCCGGCGGCGATCAGCGGCGCGATGCGCTCGGCGGCGTGCGTCTTGCTGATCGCGACGAGCGTGACTTCGTCCGCCTGACGGCGGGCAACCTTGGCGGCGGTGGCGATGCGGTGCTGAATGTCCGCGAGCAGGGTGGCTGGTTCCTCCATGGCGCGCTGCTATAGCGGCGCGATGCCGCAGCGCTACCCCGCACTTCCCCACATCTGGCTGATCAGCGATGCGCGCAACGACGCGCAGCTGGAACGGGCATTGGCCAACCTCCCGCGCGGCTCGGGGCTAATCTACCGGCACTATCACCTCGCGCCTGCCGAACGGCGCGCGCGGTTCGACAGACTAGCGAGGCTGGCGCGGCGGCGGGGGCACTGGCTGGTGCTGGCAGGTTCGGCTCGGGACGCCCGCAGCTGGCGTGCTGATGGCGCCTATGGATCGCCCACACAGCTCGCCGGCGGTGCCGCCATGCCGCGCCTGGTTACCGCGCATTCGCTGGCCGAGATCGGCGCGGCCCGCCACACCCGCGCCGACGCGATTCTGCTCTCGCCGGTCTTCGCCACGCGCTCGCATCCTGGCGCCGCTACGCTTGGCGCACTGCGCTTTCGCCTGCTCGCGGCCCACGCCGGCGTGCCCGTGATCGCGCTCGGCGGTATGACCGCGGCGCTCGCGCAGCGCATTGGCGCAACACATTGGGCCGCTATCGACGGACTGATTCCCAAGGATTCTTGACGGGGAGTCGCCGCAAGGCGCATTATCGAGCCAGGATCAGGGGAAGACCATGGCTACACGCGCAACAGTACCCAGCGGACGGATCGCCGCGCCGAACTGGCGGGCGGTGCTGCGGCGCAGTGTCCGCCGGTCCACCGAGATCGGCGGCGCGCTGCTGCTTTTCGGCGGAATGATCTTCCTCGCGCTCGCCATGATGAGCTACCACCAGACCGATCCCTCCTCGTCGACGGCCTCCGGCAGCGCGGTGCAGAACTGGATGGGCCCGCTGGGCGCCTATGCTGCCGAGCGCGCGCTGTTCCTGTTCGGCCCCGTCGCCGTGCTGTTGCTGCCGCTGCTCTACGTCTTCGCGCGCAAGCTCTGGCGCATGGTCGAGGAAGAGGACGGCGTGCTCGAACACAGCGACCAGCGCTGGTGGCGGCCGATCGGCGTGCTGCTGCTGGGCATGGCGCTGCTGTCGACCGTGCTGTCGCTGTCCTTCACCCAGCCCGGCGGCTCGCTGCCCGCCTCGATGGGCGGCATATCGGGGCTACTCGGCGCCAAGGCCATCCGCAGCCTGGCCGCATTGCTGCCGGCCGCTTTCCAGTCGTGGACGATCCTTGCTGCGGCGCTGGCCTGCCTGGGCTCGGGCGCCATGCTGGCGGGCCGGGTCTTCGCGCTCGACTGGGCGGCGCTGCTGACCCTGCCCGGGCGCCTGCGCGGCCTGCGCCGGTATCAGGAGGGCGACGAGGCGATGCCTTTCATCGCCCCGCGCGAGAAGAAGGTGCGTGAGCCCAGGCCTGCTCCCGCTTCGGCCCTCACCGAAGTCCAGCGCCGGCCCACCGAGATCGCCGATCCCACCCGCCCGGCCAAGCCCGCGCAACTCAGCGCGAAGAGCCGCCAGGGCGACCTGTTCGACGCTCACGAACTCCCGAGCCTCGACCTGCTCGACGATGCGCCGCCGAATGCGCACAAGAAGATCGACAAGCTCAGCCTCGAGCGCAACGCCCGCCTGCTCGAAACCGTGCTCGACGACTTCAACGTCAAGGGCGAGATCACCGCGGTGCGTACCGGCCCCGTCGTGACGATGTACGAGCTGGAGCCCGCGCCCGGCATCAAGGCCAGCCGCGTCATCGGCCTGGCCGACGACATCGCCCGCAACATGAGCGCGATCTCGGCGCGCGTCTCGTCGATCCCCGGCCGCACGGTCATGGGCATCGAGCTGCCCAACGCCGACCGCCAGATGGTCTCGTTCAAGGAGATGGTCGGCTCGGAAGTCTTTGCCGGCCACAAGGGCCTGCTGCCGATCATCCTGGGCAAGGACATCGCCGGCGAGCCGATCGTCGCCGATCTCGCGACCATGCCCCACCTGCTCGTCGCCGGTACCACCGGCTCGGGCAAGTCGGTCGGCCTCAACACCATCCTGCTCTCGCTGCTCTATCGGCTGACGCCCGCGCAGTGCCGCCTGATCCTCGTCGATCCCAAGGTGCTCGAGCTCAAGAGCTACGACGATATCCCGCACCTGCTTTCGCCCGTAGTCACCGAGCCGGCAAAGGCCGTGCGCGCGCTCAAGTGGGCGGTCGAGGAGATGGAACGCCGCTACCGCATGATGAGCGAGATCTCGGTGCGCAACCTCGCCGGCTTCAACGAGAAAGTCCGCACCGCCGCCGCCAAGGGCAAGCCCCTCGGCCGCCGCATCCAGATCGGCTTCGATCCCGACACCGGTGAGGAACTCTACGAGGACCGCCAGCTCGACTACGAGGTGATCCCGCAGATCGTCCTGATCGTCGACGAGCTCGCCGATCTCATGATCACCGTCGGCAAGGAGATCGAAGTGCTAATCCAGCGGCTCAGCCAGAAGAGCCGCGCCGCGGGCATCCACCTGATCATGGCCACCCAGCGCCCCTCGGTCGACGTCATCACTGGCGTGATCAAGGCCAACATGCCGACGCGCATTTCCTTTGCCGTGACCAGCCGCATCGACAGCCGCACGATCCTGGGCGAACAGGGCGCCGAGCAGCTACTGGGCAAGGGCGACATGCTCTACAAGCCCAACACCGACCCGATCAAACGCGTCCACGGCCCCTTCGTCAGCGACGAGGAGGTCGAACGCATCGCCGACCACTGGCGCGCGCAGGGCAAGCCCGAATATGTCGATTCGGTCACCGAGGAGCCCGAGGACGGCGGCTTCGGCTTCGACGACATCGACGCGGCTTCGGACAATCCCGACGAGCGCAAGTACCGCCAGGTCTGTCAGCTGGTGTTCGAAAGCCAGAAGGTCTCGGCAAGCTGGATCCAGCGGCAGATGGGCGTCGGCTACAACACTGCCTCGAAGTGGGTCGAGCGGATGGAGCAGGACGGCTTCGTCGGACCCGCCAACCACGTCGGCCGGCGCGACATCTATCGCGACCGGGACGGCAATCCGCTTTAACTAGCGGAAATCGCGGGCGAAGGTGCGCAGTTCGTCGATGAAGGCCACCGGCTGCTCGAAGGCGGCAAAGTGGCCGCCCTTGGGCATCTCGGTCCAGCGCACGATGTTCTTGTAGATCTGGTCTGCCCAGAGCCGCGGCGTCGGCCTGATCTCGGCCGGGAAGAAGGCGTGGCCGGTGGGCACGGTGATGTTCTGGATCAGCCCAGCGTTCTCGCGCCCCGGCCCACCCTCGTAGTAGAGCCGCATCGCCGAATTGATCGTGCCCGTGACCCAATAGAGCATGATGTTCTCGAGCAGCTGGTCCTTGGTGTAGGAGCTTTCGATATCGTCGCTGCAATCGCTCCAGGTCTTGAACTTCTCGACCACCCAGGCGGCGAGCCCGGCCGGTGAATCGGTCATGCCGTAGGCCAACGACTGCGGCTTGGTCGACTGGATGATGCGATAGCCGTGTTCGTGCAGGTCGTAGTTCGCCTTCCATTCGACCAGCGCGCGCTCCTTGTCGTTGAGCCCCGCAAGCGGGTTGGCCGGATCGGGAGGGAAGCCGACGATGAAATTGAGATGCAGCGCGATCAGCCGCTCGGGCGCCTTGGCCGCCATGGCGCTCGATATGCCCGATCCCCAGTCGCCGCCCTGCGCGATGTAGCGGTCGTAACCGAGCAGCTCCATCAGCCGCAGGTTCACGTCGGCCGCCTTTTCCAGGTTGAAACCCTTGTGCCGGGTCGGCCCCGAAAAGCCGTAGCCGGGGATCGACGGCGCGATCACATGGAAAGCGTCGCGCGGGTTGCCGCCGTGGCTGGCGGGATTGGACAAAGGCCCGAAGATGTCGAGGAATTCGGCGACCGTACCGGGATAGCCGTGGGTGATGATCAACGGCAGCGCGTCGGGCTCTGGCGAGCGGATATGATAGAAGTGGAGCTGCTCGCCGCCGATCTCGGTCATGAACTGCGGAAAGGCGTTGAACCGCGCTTCGGCCGCGCGCCAGTCGAAGTGATCGCGCCAATATCCGCAGAGCGACTGGAGGAAGCCCATTTCGGTGCCGTAGTCCCAGCCCGCGTCGGGCAGCTGATCCGGCCAACGCGTGCGCGCCAGGCGATCCTTGAGATCGGCCAGAACCTCGTCGGATACATGGCAGGTGAAAGGCCGGATTTCCTCGGTCATATTCCTCTCCGCAGCTGCATATTTCGAACGATATGCCGCAATTGGGAACGATCTTAGGCGGACGCGAAGAGGCGGGCAAGCCGTAAGGCCTGCCCGCCACTCCACAATGGTCCGGCTTACTTCTCCGTCGCCGCGCGTTCGATCAGGTCGGCGACCGCATCGGGCTTGGAGACGTAGATCGCGTGGCTGCCCGCCGCTTCGACGACCTTCGCCTTGGCGCGCGCCGCCATCTGCCGCTGCGCCGGCGGCGGGATCATGTGATCGTTCGAAGCAACGAGGTAGTAGCTCGGCTTGCTGCGCCAGGCCGGAACGGTCACCGCGCCGTTCAGCGCTTCGAGGCCCCAGGGCACCTGCGAGTCCGCCATGAAGCGGGCGGTGGCGGGATCGACGTCGGCGGCGAAGGACGCGGCGAACTTGCCCTTGTCGAGCGCCAGGAAACCGTCGACGGGCGGCAGGATCGGCGGAACGGGCGCGCCCAGAGGCGGATTGGCGATCAGGCTGGAAACGGATTCGCCTTTGTCGGGGGCGAAGGCGGCGATGTAGACCACCGCCTTGACCTTGGGATCGGTGCCCGCTTCGCTGACCACCACGCCGCCGTAGGAATGGCCGACGAGGATCACCGGGCCGTCCTGCTGGGCGATGGCGCGCTTGGTCACGGCGACGTCGTCGGCAAGCGAAATCGTCGGGTTCTGGACGATGGTGACGTTGTAGCCGTCCTTGCGGAGGCGGTCGTAGACGCCGCGCCAGCCGCTGCCATCGACGAAGCCGCCGTGAACGAGCACGACGTTCTTGGCACCGGCGGGGGTCTCGGCCTGGGCGGGCACTGCAAGCGTGGCAGCTGCGAGGCTGGCGGCGGAAATCAGGGTCTTGATCATGGCTGGCTCCTTTGCTTTTGCGATATTTGTTATCGCGACAATTATTATCTGCCATGGGCGCACGGGCTTGTAAAGCAGGTATTTATCGCGATATGCATTTTTGCGATAGCAAGGCCGCATCCGGCCCGGAGACCTCTCGATGACCAAGCCCGTCAGTTCTGCCCCGCCGCTCGATGCTCAGCTCTGTTTCTCCATCTATTCCGCGGGTTTGGCGATCAATCGCCTCTACAAGCCGATGCTCGATGCGCTGGGCGTCACCTATACCCAGTACCTCGCGCTCAGCGCTCTCTGGGAAAGCGACGCAATGACGATCTCGGCGATCGCCGCGCGTCTGTCGCTCGAACCGAGCACGATCACGCCTGCGGTCAAGCGACTCGAGTCGGCCGGTTTCGTCACGCGCAAGCGCAATCCGGCCGACGAACGCCAGGTCGAGGTGTATCTGACCGCCAAGGGCCGCGCGCTGCAGCCCGAAACCGATTGCCTGACCGAGACGCTGCTGCGCAGTTCGGGCCTCGACATACCCGAGATCATCGCGCTCAACACGCAGGTGCGCCAGCTCTGCGACCGCGTGCGCGAAGCGTCGGAAAGCGCATAACCGCACAGTTCGATTGAACCTCGGCCCAGCGCTGCCCATCTAGCGCGCGAGGGTGAAGCGAAAGGAACAGCCATGCGTGTCGGCACCGTCCGCGAGATCAAGGATCACGAGTACCGGGTCGGCCTGACGCCAGAGAGCGCGCGCGAGCTGGTGTCGCACGGCCATGAGGTCTGGGTGGAAAGCGGCGCCGGGCTCGGCATCGGCGCCACCGACCGCGACTACGAGGAGGCCGGCGCGGAGATCAAGGCGGGAGCAACCGAGGTTTTCGTCGGTTGCAAACTGATCGTGAAGGTCAAGGAACCGCAGCCCGCCGAGCGCAAGATGCTGCGCGAAGGCCAGGTGCTGTTCACCTATCTCCATCTCGCCCCTGATCCCGACCAGGCCGCAGACCTCGTGAAATCGGGCGTCACCGCCATCGCCTACGAAACCGTGACCGGTGCGGGCAATTCGCTGCCGCTGCTCAAGCCGATGAGCCAGGTCGCCGGGCGCATGTCGGTCCAGGCCGGGGCAACCGCGCTCGAGAAGGAGCACGGCGGTCGCGGGGTGCTGCTCGGCGGGGTTCCGGGCGTGCTGCCGGCGAAAGTCGCGGTGATCGGCGGCGGCGTGGTCGGCTTCAACGCGGCGCAGGTCGCGGTCGGCATGGGCGCCGACGTGACGATCCTCGACCGCGATCCTGAAGTGCTGGAAAGGTTAGGCATCCATTTCGAAAGCCGGGCCAAGACGCGCTTCTCCAACCGCGCCAACATTGCCGCCTGCGTCGCCGAGGCGGACCTCGTCATCGGCGCGGTGCTGGTGCCCGGCGCCGCGGCGCCCAAGCTCGTCACCCGCGACATGCTGCCGACGATGAAGCTGGGCGCGGTGCTCGTCGACGTCGCGATCGACCAGGGCGGCTGCTTCGAGACCAGCCATCCCACCACGCACAGCCACCCGACTTTCGTCGTTGACGGCGTGGTCCACTACTGCGTCGCCAACATGCCCGGCGCAGTGGCGCGGACCAGCACCTATGCGCTCAACAACGTCACCCTGCCGCACGTGCTCGCGATCGCCGAGAAGGGCTGGAAAGGCGCACTCCAGGCCAACCCACACCTCGCCGCCGGGCTCAATGTCCACGCCGGCAAGGTGACCTACGAAGCGGTGGCGCGCGAGCTCGGCTACGAGACCACCCCGCTCGCCGAAGCCTTGCGATAAGTTGCTTTGGATTAACCCTATTTTGAATGTCCGGGCGCTATGCCTGGACGATGATCTGGGGGCCGATCCGTTTGCTGGTGCTGTGGCTCGCCGCAGCCATCGGCGTGGCAGCGGCTGGGCCGGCATTCGCCCAGGCTTTTGCCCCAGGCTCGACCTGCCATGCCGCCGCAGCGACGGATGAGAGCTACGATCGACTAGCCCGCCAGCCAGCGCGTTGGGTCTGCACCACCGGCGACTGGTCGGTCGATGCCCCCGCAGGCCTCCTGCGCTTCGACCTGCGCGGCGCGGGCTATACGCCGACCGCCTTCACCACCCGGCTGACTCGCTTCAAGGCGATGCAGCTGACTGTAGTCGGCGCCAAGGGGGGACAGTGCGACCCGCGAGGTGACCCAGGCGGACATGACGCCAGCAACCAGCGATTGGCTGATGTCGACGCAGCTCCCCCGGATCGCCGGGCCGGTCGAGGCCGTGGTCGTGCGCGTCGAGGCATCGCGGCATGCCGGCATGCTGTCCGACGCCAGGCTCTCCGCCCAGGCCAGCGACACCCCCGAGACGCTGCGCCAGGAACTGCTCATCGCCGGGCTCTGCGGGATGCTGTGCATGCCGCTGCTGTTCAATTTCGCCTTCTTCCGCGTGCTGCGCGAGCGGTTCCTCCTGTGGCATGCGCTCTCGACCGCCTGCATGCTCGTGCACACGCTGGTGACTTCGGGGCTGATCAACCGCTTCGTCACGCTCAGCCTCGACCAACTCAGCATCATATCGTCGATCACGGTCGGGGGGGCATGGCCGCCGCCTCGCTGTTCTCGGCCGACCTCGTCGAGCCGGGCAAGCTCGATCCGATCCACCGCCGGCTGCTGCGCTGCGTCGGGCTCTGGGTCGCGCCGTGGACCGCGTTCTACCTCTTTGCCGACGGGCCTTTCCGGCCCTACGCCGCGCCGCTCTATCTCGCCTCGTTCCTGCCGCTGATCGTGCTGTTCGTATGGGCGATGACCGTGGCGAAGCGCCGCGGCAGCCGTGCGGTCAATTACCAGATCGCGGCCTGGCTGCCGGTGATGACCACGGCCGCGATCCGCATCGTATCGGCGCTCGGTGCCACCGACGCGCCGATCGAGATGCTGGTCGCGCAGCACTATGCGATGGGCATGGAAGTGCTGATCACCTCGATGGGCGTGTTCGACCGGCTGCTCGCGATCCGCCGCCAGCGCGACCTCGCCATGGCCGACCTGCGCATCTTCGAGGACCGCTCCGAGCGCGATCCGCTGACCGGGCTGCTCAACCGCCGCGCGGTCGAGCGGCGCTTCGAGACGCTCCGCGCCGACGGCTATCACACCATGGCGGTGATCGACCTCGACAAGTTCAAGTCGGTCAACGACACCTATGGCCACGTCACCGGCGACACCGTGCTGCGTGTCGCCGCCCAGGCGCTCGAGTCCGACGCCGACACCTTGGCGATCCGCATGGGCGGCGAGGAATTCATGCTGCTGCTACGCGGCAAGGACGCTGCGGGCCGCGCCGAGCGCCGGCGCCAGGCGATCGCGGTGCGGATCTCCGCCCAAGTGCCCGGGCTCGACCGCGTCGTCACCGCCTCGATGGGAATGGTCGAGCAGCCGCAGAACGGCGACCTCCGCGCCGACTTCGCCACGCTCTACGGCCACTGCGACCGCCTGCTCTACGAAGCCAAGCATGCCGGCCGCAACCGCACGATGCGCGAGAGGATGCAGAGCTTCGCCGCCGGCAAGAAGGCCCACGCCGCCTGATCAGACCATGAAAGTCGCGGTCACCTCGGCCGGCACGCGCATGATGCGGCCGCTGTTGCGGTCGATCATCACCCAGGTGGTCCGCGCTGCCACGATGACCTTGCCTGCGGAATTGCGGAATTCGACGCAGCGGTCGAACCGCGCGCCGCTCGGTTCGTCGGGAATGAAGGTCTCGGCGGTGACGCTCTCGCCCTCCAGTATATTGCCGCGATAGTCGATCTCGTGCCGCGACACGACCCAGGCATAGGCGGCCTGGTGCGCGGCCGGGGCGACCGCCTCCCAGTGCGCCGTGGCCAGCGCTTCCATCCACTGCACCCAGACCGCGTTGTTGACGTGGCCCATCACGTCGATGTGCTGCGGTTCGGCAGTGAAGGTCAGGGTGTAGCGATTGCTCACGATTCCCTCGCTAGAAGTTTCGCTCGCCTCCGGCTCACGACGGGACGCCGAGCTGCCAGAGGATGAAAGCGAATTCCTCGGCCGTTTCGCGCAGGGACTCGAACCGCCCCGACTTGCCGCCGTGGCCCGCGCCCATGTTGGTCTTGAGCAGCAGCTCGTTCTGGTCGGTCTTGAGCTCGCGCAGCTTGGCGACCCATTTGGCCGGCTCCCAATAGGTCACGCGCGGGTCGTTGAGCCCGGCGGTGACGAGCAGCGGCGGATAGGCCTGGGCACTGACCTGGTCATAGGGGCTGTAGGAGCGGATCAGCTCGAAGGCGGCCTTGTCCTCGATCGGGTTGCCCCATTCGGGCCATTCGCCGGGGGTCAGCGGCAGGCTCTCGTCAAGCATCGTCGCCAGCACGTCGACGAAAGGCACATGCGCCGCCACTGCGCCGAACAGGCCGGGGTCCGAATTGATCACCGCCCCCATCAATTCGCCGCCGGCAGAGCCGCCCGAGATGGCGATCTTGCCCGCCTCGGTATAGCCGCGATCGACCAGGCCCTTGGCGACATCGACGAAGTCGTTGAACGTATTGGTCCGCCGCTCGAGCTTGCCCGCCTTGTACCAGGCCCGTCCGAGATCATCGCCGCCGCGGATATGGGCGATGGCATAGGCGAAGCCGCGGTCGACGAGGCTCAGCCGCGCGGTCGAGAAGCCCGGATCGATCGAGATACCGTAGGCGCCGTAGCCATAGAGATAGAGCGGGCCGGCCCCCTTGCGGTCCTTGCGCATCACTACGCTGACCGGGATCGCCGTACCGTCGCGCGCGATGATCTCCAGTCGCTCGGTGCGGTAGAGCGAAGCGTCATAGCCCGAGGGAATCTCCTGCACCTTCAGCACTTCGAGGCGCTTGTCGGCAAGGTGGTAGTCGATGACCGAGGCGGGGCTCACCATCGACTCGTAGGACAATCGCAGCTTGTCGACCGCCCATTCGGGATTGTCGCCCATGCCCGCCGAATAGCTCGCCTCGGGGAAAGCGACCGGCTCCATCCGCCCAGCATTGACAGGATCATCGTCGTAGTAGCGCAGCTCGAGCTGATCGAGCCCGGCGCGGCGGCCTTCGACGACGTAGAAGTCACGGAACAGGTCGAAGCCGGTCAGGTAGAACGCGTCGCTGCCTTTGATCACCGTCGTCCATTCGCCGGGATTGGTCAGCGGTGCCGTGGCGAGGCGGAAGTTCTCGTGCGTGTCGTTGGCGTGGATGAATAGCGTGCCGTCGCGCTCGTCCACGTCGTACTCGACGCCCTTCTCGCGAGCCTTCACGAGGACCGGCGTTGCCAGCGGATCGGCCGCCGGAACCAGCCGGACCTCGCTGGTCTCGTGATCCGAGGCACCGATGATCAGCCACTTCTCATTGGCCGACAATGAGGAGCCCACACGGAAGCCCTCGTCGTCCTCGTGGTAAAGCTCAACGTCACTTGAGGTCGGCTGTCCGAGCCAGTGCAGCCGGGCATTGTCGGTCCGCCAGTTCTCGTTGGCGAGCGAATAGACGAGGCCCTTGTCGCCCGCGACCCAGACCAGCGAGGACAGCGTGCCGGGGATCTCGTCGGGCAGCTCTTCGCCCGTCGCCAGCATCTTGATCCGCGCGGTGAAGCGTTCCGATCCGTTGTCGTCGATCGCGTAGGCGAGCAGCTTGCCGTCGTTGCTCACCGAGATCGCGCCGAGGCGGAAATATTCCTTGCCCTCGGCCAGCGCGACCTCGTCGAGCATCAGTTCGTCCGCGGTACCATCGTCCTTGGCTGCCACGGGCCGGCGCCACCACTTCTTGTATTCAGCGCCTTCCTCGAACTCGATCCAGTAGAGGTAGTCGCCGTCCTTCTGCGGCACCGACTTGTCGGCTTCCTTGATGCGGCCGCGCATTTCCTTGAACAACGTGTCGATCAGCGGCTTCTGCGCCGCCATCCGCCCCTCGAACCAGGCGTTCTCGGCTTCGAGGTGCGCCAGCACTTCCTTGTCGGTGACTTCCGGGTAGCCGGGATCGCGCAGCCAGGCGTAGTCGTCCGCGACGGTGATCCCGTGATGGGTGACGCTGTGAGGCTTTTTCGCGGCGACGGGAGGGCGAGCACTTGTGGTATCGGTCATCCACCGCAAATATGGTTCAGAGCGAAGGACCGCAACCATGCTGATGAATACCCATGAAGCCCGCCTTGATGCGCTGCGCCGCGAACTGAAGGCGCGCGGACTCGACGGCTTCGTCATTCCGATCTCCGACGAGCACATGAGCGAATATGTCGGCGGCTATGCCCAGCGGCTCGCCTGGCTGACCGGCTTCGGGGGTTCGGCCGGCACCGCGGTGGTGCTGACCGACGAAACGCTGGAGCCGGCCGCGGCGATGTTCGTCGACGGGCGCTATACTTTGCAAGTGCGCGATCAGGTCGACGGGCGGTTCTATGCCTATGAAAACGTGCCCCAGACCAGTGTCGCCAAATGGCTGGGCGAGCATGTACCTGAAGGCGCCAAGATCGCCTATGACCCTTGGCTGCACGGCAAGGGCTGGGTTTCCGCCGTAAGCAAGGCGCTGGCCGAGAAGGGCGCCGAACTCGTCCCCGTCGATGGCAATCCGATCGACGCGGTCTGGGAAGACCGCCCTGCCCCGTCCGCGGCGCCGGCGCTGGTCCACGAGGACCGCTATGCCGGGCAGGCGAGCGAGGCCAAGCGCGCTGCGGTTTCCGAATGGCTGGCCGAGAAGAAGCTCGACGCTGCGGTGATCTCGGCGCTCGATTCGATCGCCTGGCTGCTCAACGTGCGCGGCACCGACGTCGACCGCACGCCGGTGACGCTGTCCTATGTCATCGCCCGCGCCGACGGCACCGCCGACCTGTTCATCGAGGATGCCAAGGTAACGCCCGAACTGCGCGCGCATCTCGGCAACGCCGTACGCATCGCGCCGCGCAGCGCTTTCGTCCCAGGTTTGGCCGAACTTTCGGGCAAGCGCGTCGCGGTCGATCCCGACAGCGCGGTCCAGGCGATCTTCGGCGCGCTGCAGGATGCCGGCGCCGAGATCGTCGAGGAGCGCGACCCTGCGGTCCTGCCCAAGGCCTGCAAGAACGAGACCGAGCAGGCGGGTCAGCGCGCCGCCCAGGCACGCGACGGCGCCGCGGAATCACGCTTTCTCCATTGGCTCTCGGTAGAAGCTCCCAAGGGCGGCGTCGACGAGATGGCGGCCGGCGAAAAGCTCCACCAGTTCCGCCGCGACACCGGCGACCTGCGCGACCTGTCGTTCGATACGATCTCGGGGGCCGGGCCCAACGGCGCGGTGGTCCACTATCGGGTCAGCGAGGAAACCAACCGCCCGCTCGAACCGTCGAGCGTCTATCTCGTCGATTCGGGCGGCCAGTATCCCGACGGCACCACCGACATCACCCGCACCGTCTGGATCGGTCCCGGTGAGCCGCCCGCCGAGGTCAAGGATCGCTTCACCCGCGTCCTCAAGGGCAATATCGCGCTCGCCCGCGCGGTCTTCCCCAGAGGCACCAAGGGCAGCCAGTTGGACGTGCTGGCGCGGCAGTTCCTGTGGTCGGCCGGGCTCGACTACCAGCACGGCACCGGCCACGGCGTCGGCTCCTTCCTGTCGGTCCACGAAGGCCCGCAGCGCATCGGCAAGAGCGGCGGCGCGCAGGGCGGCACCGAGCAGGAGTTGCTGGCCGGCATGATCCTTTCGGACGAGCCCGGCTACTACAAGGCGGGCGAATACGGTATCCGCATCGAGAACCTGTTGCTGGTCGAGGAGCGCGAGGTCGCCGGGGCCGAAGGCGAATTCCTTGGCTTCGAGACGCTGACGCTGGCGCCGATCGAGCGCGCGCTGGTCGACCGCCAGCTGCTGTCGGGCGAGGAGATCGCCTGGTGGAACGCCTATCATGCACGCGTGCTTGAAGTCGTCGGCCCGCTGGTCGATGGTGCGGCGAAGGCCTGGCTGCAGGAGCAGTGCCGGCCGCTCTAAAACATTGGGGAGAGATAGAATGATCGTCCACATCTGTTTCGGCACGACCGATCTCGAACGCGCCGGCAAGTTCTACGATGCGATCGCCAAGGAACTCGGCGCGGCGCGCGCCAATGCCACGGACACGGCGATCTACTGGTCGAAGCCCGGCTCGGGCATCGGCTTCGCCGCGACGATTCCCTATGACGGCAAGCCCGCGCATTTCGGCAACGGCGTGATGGCGACGATCGGCGCCGAGAGCCAGGACCAGGTCGACCGTATGCACGCCGCCGCGCTCGCCAACGGCGGCAGCGACGAAGGCGCGCCCGGTCCGCGGCCCAACGGCATGTACTGCGCCTACTGGCGCGATCCCGACGGCAACAAGATGAACGCCGTCGCAATGGGCGGCTGAGGCGCTTTCCCATGGCCGAGGCACGCTCGCTCGAACGCTTTCCGCTCCATCTAGGGCTGGGCGCAAGCGCCGTGCCGCAGCCCGAATTCACCGGCTTCGAATGGTACGCGGACTATGCCGCGCGCCATGACGGGGATGGGGCGGAGGGCCGCCTGGTCGCGCTCCACACGTTCAGCGAAAGCTGGACGAGTTGGGAAATGCACCCGGCTGGCGCCGAAGTGGTAGTCTGCACCGCGGGCGAGATCACGCTGATCCAAGAATCGCCGGGCGGCGAGACTGCCAGCGTCACGCTGCGCCCGGGCGAATATGCAATCAATCCCCCGGGCACCTGGCACACGGCGGACGTTGCCAATCAGGCGACGGCGCTGTTCATCACATCAGGGCTGGGCACCGATCACCGGCCGCGCTGAGGCGCAGAAACCGCTTTCCTACACGGGCGAAGTTCGTCAGCTTCCAACGGCTCTTTCTCGCCGTCACAAACCGTTCAAATCGCACGAGAAGTTATATTTTCGCGCTTGAACTTACCATGCGCGAAATGTGCGACCTTGGAGAAGTTCCGGCCGCCTAGGCGACCAGCTTCTTCGCCGCGCGTTCGAACAGCGGCACGTCGTCACCGACTTCGCCGAGCAGCACGACCTCGCCGCTTTCGAGACGCCGGGCGACAAGCAAGGTGAACTCGCTGCCTCCGCTGGGCAGGTCGGCCAGCGCGACATGCTCGAGTTTGCGCAGCTTGCGCTGCAGCGTCTTGCGCGGAGCCTCGCGCGGCGTGATTGCCTTGCCGCTTTCCTCGCGGCGCAGGCGGCGCTCGTCGGCGACGATGCCCTTGAGGCCGCCGGGCGCTTCGACGAGGTGCCCGGCCAGCGCGCCGCGGTCGAGACCGACGCGCTGTGCGTAGCCCAGCACCGAGGCATATTCGGCAAGGCGCGTCTTGTCGTAGTCGGCGCCGAAGACCAGCTTCACCACCGGGGTCAGCGGCGCGCGCTCCTGGACGACGAGGCCGGCGTCTTCGAGCAGTTCCTTGAACTGCTCAGGCTCGGCCGCCGCGGCGAGCGAGAAGTCATAGGCGCGGCCGATCGCGGCGTAGAGCGCCTGGTGCGAGCGGTCTTCGCTGCCGCGCGCCAGGTCCGCCAGTTCGCGGGCCGAGGCCAGCCAGTCGGCGAGTTCCATGCCGTCGGCATCGCTGTCGGACAGGACCGGAAGCGGCATCCCGTCCTCTTGGCCGGCTTCTTGGTCGTCCTCTTCGTCGGCAAGCTCGCGGAAATGAATGCCGCCGAACATGGGATCGGGCCAGTCCTGCCCGTCCTCTTCGGGATCGAGCATGGTCACGAGTTCGAGCACCGAATCTTCGGCCGGGCCATCGGCCCAGGCGGTCAGCGGCGACAGGTCGCGCATCGGTTCGACGGGGCCTTCGAGGACCTGGTCGATCTCGAGCAGCAGTTCGTCGGTGGTCTTCTGGTCGGCCAGTTCCTTCCAGTTGATCACGCCATAGATGTGGTCGATGCGCTCGTCGTCGGCCGAGAACGGCAGAAGGATACCGCGGTAGAGGATCGTGCTGCCGCGCTGGTTGACGAATTCTGCCTCGAAGCCGATTGGCGCCTGGTTGGCGAGGATCTGCATGTAGTGGTCGGTGATCCGCGACAGCAACGAACGGCGCGGCACGTCGGAAAGCTGGCGAATCGTGCCTTCGGCGCCGCATTCCTCGGCAAGCTGGGCGCCCAGGAAGCCGACCCCGGGGTTCTCGATGCCGTCGGTGAAATCGAGCAGCACGCTGTAGGGGCCGAAATCGGGAAGGTTGTTCGGATCGAGCTGATCGACCGAAGGGAAGCTGCGATCTTCGAGCATCGAGGCCCAGAAATTGTAGGCGCGCACCTGCATGCGGCGCTCGTCCTGGCCGATCGCGGCTGGTGGCGCCTCGCGGCCGGCATCGTCTTCGGCAGTGTCGAAATGGTCGTCGCCGTATGGCAGCGGGCTGTCCGACAAACGACCGTACAAATTATCCATGACGCATTCCCTGCTACCCGTCATTCCGAGTAGTGGCGCAACATGGTGAAAAAGATGTTAAGTCGCGCCGATCTGGCCGCGACAAGCGCGCGTTAGCTAACCCGGCCTTCGTCGGGCCTGGGCATCGGCGCGACGATCCGGCCGACGATCAGCATCACGACCAGGAAGATCGAGGCGGAATGCAGCGCGAATGGCAGGTCACGGACATCGGCCAGCGTCCCCCAGGCCCAGGAACCGAGCGCCATGCCGCCGAAGGTCGCCGCCTGATAGATCGACAGGCAGCGGCCGATGATCGCCTCGGGCGAACGCATCTGCATCGCGACGTTGAGGCTGGTCAACGACAGGACCCAGCCACCGCCGGCGAGGAAGGCCGCGGGCAGCGCCTGATAGACCGAACTTGCCTCCGCCAGCACCGACTGGGCGAGAACGAAAGACAGCGTCGCGGCCGCGAGGACCGCTTCGACGCCGAAACGCCGCCGCACCTTGCCGATGAACAGCGCCGCGGTGATCGAACCGATGCCGAACAAGCCGAGCATCAGTCCGAACTGCAATTCGCTGCCATGAAGCCGGTCGCGCACGGCCGCCGGGACAAGTGCCTGGTAGCCGGCGACACCGAAGCCGAAGGCACAGCCGCGTATCAGCACGCGCCGCAGCGGCGACGAGTTGAAGCAGAACTTGAGGCCATAAGCGATGGCCGGAAGCATCGGCTTGCGCTCGATGGGCGGGAAAGTCGGCCGCCAGCGCCAAAGCACGACGATCATGGCGATGAAGCTCGCCGCGTTGATCGCGAAGGCCAGGCTGACGTTCCACAGCGAGATCAGCAGGCCGCCCAGCGCCGGCCCGACGCTGCGCGCCAGGTTGAACGAGATCGTGTTCAGCGAGATCGCCTGCGGCAGATCGGTCAGGCCCACCTGCTGGCGCACCGAAGCCTGCCAGGCGGGGGAGTTGAGCGCCGTGCCGATCCCGACCGTGAGCGTGAAGGCGAGCAGCAGGTAAGGCGTGATCAGCCCGGCCCAGCTCATCAGCGCGAGCAACGCCGAGGTCAGCAGCATGCCGATTTGCGCCGCCAGCATCACGCGGCGGCGATCGTAGTTGTCGGCGATGGCGCCGGCGAAGATGCCGAACAGCATGATCGGGATCGTTGCCGAGGCCTGGACCAGCGCGATCATCCGGTGCGATGTGGTCAGATCGGTCATCAGCCAGGCCGCGGCGACCGACTGGATCATCGAGCCGAGGTTCGAGGCGAGGTTGGCGATCCAGATGGCACGGAAGGCCGGATAGCGGAACGGCGCGAACGTGGAGCCCGGCTGCGTCAGCCGCGCCTTTTCCACTTCCACTTCGGTTTCGACGTCGGCCACAGGGTCGCGGTTAGGCAGGGTGCCCCACCGGCGCAAGTGCCCGGTCAAAATATGTAACGCATCCTGATGGTCTCGTGATGACCGGCCGCGCCGACGGCGAAGACGGCGCTGGCGAAGCGCGGCGGCCCCATCATGACCGGTGCGTTCCGCGAAAAGCCATAACCCTCGCGCGGAATCATCAGTCGCTTGTCGAGCTTGCCGTTACCGTTCTCGTCGTGGAACAGCGAGATGGCGTAGCGGCCTTCCGGAACCAGGCCGAAATCGAGCACGATGCTCCTTGCCGCGGCGATCTTGAGCGTCCTCGCATGGGGATCGCGATTACATTCGGGGAAGGTATCGGGGCGTGCTGTCAGGCAGGCGAGAACCTCGCCCTTGTTCGATCGCAGGTCGATCACGGTCGCACTGACGTCGCCTTCGGGCGTGGCGACTGTAGCGCCGGTCAGGAGGAGCGCACCGCAAAGTCCCCCCGACAATCCGCGATCCGTGCCGCAGAAGTGATCCCAGTGACGGAAGTATAGGCCGTAATTGCATGAATATGTCTCGTGGTGACGCTGGTGGTGGCTCGCGGTGATGAGCCAGCGGCCCGCACGAGAATGAACGAGGCGGCGGGGAAACATCTCCCAGCCCATGTGATTGGTGATGCCCATTACGGTCATGGTCAGGAGCACGAGCCCGAGCACCGCGGCGTGGACGGGGACGAGGAAGACCAGCGCCGGGATCACCACGGCGCCAGTCAGCGCCTCGATCGGATGGAAGCTCATCGCCGCCCAGGCCGTGGGCGGACGGCTGGCGTGGTGCACCGCATGGGCCAGGCGGAACGGCCGCGGCCGGTGCATCCAGCGGTGGGTCCAGTAGAACCAGGCGTCGTGGAGGAGCAGGTAGGCGAGGAACGAGCCCGGCAGCCACCAGAGCGGATAGTCCGCCACCTCGGTATAAACTTTCGTCCAGCCGTGCGCCTGCCAGCCCCAGGCGACCACCCCGGCCGGAATGCCGTAGATCGCCGCCGAAGCCAGCGACCAGCCGATTTCGCGCCGGATTTGTGGTGCCTGCCCGCGGTATAGTCCGGGGCGGACGCGCTCAGTGAGCCAGGCGAATAGACCGCTGGTGGCGAGATAGCGCAGCGCGACGATCGCCGTCATGGCAATCGCCGAAAGCAGCATCGCGGCCAGGGGAGAGGTATTCGCGCCGAACATTCCGCGCTTATGCCCTGCTCACCCGGCCGTCGATACTCTGTTTAGCCGGCGCGGCTGCCGCGGAAGCCGCCCTGACCGCCACTACTACCGCGGCGGCGAAACTCGCGGCGCTGGCCGCCTTCGCCCTCGGGCCGAGCCGGACGGCGATCCCCTTCGGGGCGCGCCGGACGGCGATCGCCCTCGGGACGGGCGGGACGACGCTCGCCCTCAGGACGCGGCGCACGCGCTTCGACGGTACCGCGTGCTTCGTTGCCGAGCGGGTTGAACACCGGGCCGCGCTCGCCGTTGCGGTCGCGGGCGATGCGCTCGTTGCGGGCGTGCTGGTCGCGCGACTGGCCGTCGCGGCTCTGGCCGCCGCGGCTGACGTTGTTGTTGCGCCTTTCGCCGCCACGACCGCCGGGACCACCACGACCGCGCGCATCGCGCTCGTCGCGGCGGGCGTCGCGGGCCTGCTCCTCAGGCTTGCGCGACGGTGCGGGCAACTTGGCGGCTTCGGCGAGGAAGGACTCGGGCAGCGGCAGCGAGGCGAGCGTGACACGGGTCAGCCGCTCGATGTCGCGCAGGTAGGGCTTCTCGTCAGGGGCAACGAAGCTCACCGAGACGCCATCGGCGCCGGCACGCGCGGTGCGGCCGATGCGGTGGACGTACTGCTCGGGGACGTTGGGCAGCTCGAAGTTGAAGACGTGGCTGACGCCCGAGACGTCGATGCCGCGCGCGGCGATATCGGTCGCGACGAGCACCGGAGTCGAACCCTGGCGGAAAGCGCCAAGCGCGGCAGTGCGCTGCGCCTGGCTCTTGTTGCCGTGGATCGCGGCGGCGTTGACGCCGGCGGCGTTCAGGTGCCGCACGACGCGATCAGCGCCGTGCTTGGTGCGAGTGAAGACCAGCGCCCGGTCGATTTCCTGCGACTGCAGGCCCTTGCGCAGCGAGATCGTCAGCAGCGCCTGCTTCTCGGACTGGTTGATGTGGATCGCATACTGCTCGACGCGCTCGGCGGTGGTCGCCTGAGGGGCGACTTCGACGCGCACCGGGTTGTTGATGAACTGCTTGCCGAGATCGGCGATCGCCTTGGGCATCGTCGCCGAGAAGAACAGGCTCTGGCGTTCCTTGGGCAGCATGGCAGCGACACGCTTCAGCGGCACGATGAAGCCGAGGTCCATCATCTGGTCGGCTTCGTCGAGCACGAAGATCTCGACGTTGCGCAGGGTCAGCGCGCGCTGGTCGATCAAGTCGAGCAGGCGGCCGGGCGTGGCAACTAGGATGTCGGTGCCGCCGACGAGGGCGCGTGCCTGCTTGCCGACGGGCACGCCGCCGAAGATGCACTGGACCGAAAGGTTCAGGTACTTGGCATAGCCGCGCATGTTCTCGGCGATCTGGGCGGCGAGCTCACGCGTGGGCGAAAGCACCAGCATGCGGCACGAGGCGTTCTGGCGCGGCTTGGGGTTGGCGGCGAGGCGGTGCAGCGAGGGCAGTGAGAAAGCTGCGGTCTTGCCGGTGCCGGTCTGCGCGATGCCGAGGATGTCGCGGCCTTCGAGCAGCGCGGGGATCGCCTGCTGCTGAATCGGGGTGGGATCGGAATAGCCCTTGGTGCCAAGCGCGCGGAGAATGGGCTCGGCCAGACCAAGGTCGGAAAAATAGGACATGAAAGTCTCTCAGATTGAGCATGCGCGCCGGGCATCAGGCCGCGGCGCGGAGCAAGGGTTCGTTCAAAAAGCGACCCTGCGTGAAGAAGGAAGCATCAGCTTGTCGGCAACCGTAAGTCCGGGCAGGTCCTGCGCTGAAACGCTGACCTCACGCTGTCCGGGCTGCGGCGGGACAAGGCCCGCGCGCCGATTGCTGGACGGCCATCTAAGGTGCGTTGCAGCAAAACGCAAGAAAATTAGCGCAGGGTGACACAAGTGACACCCTGTAACCTGCCGGTAGGCGGTTTATCTACTTGATTATCAATACTTAATTTGGACTCTGCCATTGGCGACGTTATGGGGAGTCATAAAAAACCCGATCGGGTTTCAATGGATCTCGACGATTTCAAGGAGCGGCTGGCAGGATCGCATGAACCGCGAGGTGTAGGAAAATGCTTTTTCGAACGCGCCTCGCAGTGACTTGCAAATGATAATCATTCGCGATTATTATGTGCCTGCAACGGACAGGGGGTGCCACACATGAACATTGCGATGCGCGTAACGACGACCATGATCGCGGCCTTTACGCTATCGGTGCCGGCACTCGCCCACATGCCCTATGTCGAGCCCGGCCTGTTCGACATAGGCGAGCGCAAGGCGGTGACGATCGAGGCCTCGTTCACCGAAGACGCCTTCCGCCCCGACATCGCGATGAAGGATGCGCCTTTCGATATCACCGCCCCCGACGGAAAGGTCACCAAGCTCGGCGCGCCGACGCTGCTGACCGACCGCGCGGTGATCGAAGCGCCAGTCGCGGGCGATGGTGTCTACCGCCTCTCCTCGGGCCAGCGGCTCGGCCGCATGGGCAAGATCTTCCGCGCGGGGACCGAGTGGAAAATGGTCGGCGAGGAAGGCGCCGCGCCGGCCGGCACCGAAGTGGCCGCCGTGCAAAGCACAACGCTCGCCGACGCCTATGTCCTGCGCGGCAAGCCCACCACGCCGGGCGCATTGACCCCGCGCGGAACTGCGCTGGAGATCCACCCGCTCGCCGATCCGACCGCGCTCGGCGCGACCGCCCCAGCGCAGTTCGAGATACTCTACGACGGCAAGCCGCTCGCCGGCGCCAGCGTCGCGCTGTTCCGTGAGGCCGGACTCTACGACGGCAAGAAGGAAGTCGCCGACGTCAAGACCGACGCCGCCGGCCGCTTCTCGGTCACCCCGCCCGACGCCGGGCGCTACCTGCTGCTCGTCCGCCACCGGGCCGCGGCGCCCGCCGGATCGCCCGCGCCGTTCTACAGCTATACGGTGACGCTGGCTTTCGAAGCCGGCTAAAGTGATTTGAAATGTTTGGTGCTAGGGACGTGCAAATGTTTCTGCGTCAGCCGCCCTCCCCCCTGCATCAGCGTCTGCCGGATCGATCCGGCGACGGGCTGGTGCGAGGGCTGCGCGCGCACGCTTCAAGAAATCGCCGACTGGCCGATGCTGAGCGTACGCGAGAAGGACACGCTGTTGATCCGGCTGGCCGAGCGCACCAAGACTGCTCAGTAGAACGTACCCAGCTTGCCGTGGTCCCAGCTGACCGTGCGGAACGGGGTGAAGCGCAGCAGCACGCGCTTGGCGATCGACGCCCGGACCTGTTCGCTCATCGCGCCGCTGATGCTGCCCGAAAGCTGCGCGTCGGCATTGATCCGCGCCATGCCCGCGGCGATCTGGTCCGGGTCGGTCACGATCTCGGCATCGGCATAGGCGATCACCGACTTGAGCTCGGCATAGGTCTCGCCGCTTTCGACGAGCAAGGTCGCGCGCGGATCGCGTTCGAGATTCGTCACCTTCTGCGCCTTGCGGAAGCTGGTGATCAGGATGCGGCTTTCGTCGTCGAGCCCGTAATTCATCGGCACCGGATGCGGCATGCCGTCGGGGCCGTTGGTGACCAGGATGATCCGCCGCTGTGACAGCAGGTAGGCACGGACCTCCTCGGGCGTCATGCGGATCAGCTCACGGCGTGACGGCATTGGCTCTCCCTTCCCTCTCACGGTGGTGTATTACGTCGCCAGCCGTTTTGCTCGACAAAACCACCGCCAGGCGGGAAAGCGGAAGAGACACAGACGAAGCGGGGGTCGATGGCAGTTTTCGCGCAAGAACCGGGTCCTGCCGTGGCGCCCCCGCGATCGCAGCCCTGGTACCGCCACCTCTACGTCCAGGTGCTGATCGCCATCGCCGCCGGCGTGTTGCTCGGCCACTTCTTCCCCGCGACGGGCGAGGCGATGAAGCCGCTGGGCGACGCCTTCATCAAGGCGGTCAAGATGATCATCGCGCCGGTGATCTTCCTGACCGTGGTGACCGGCATCGCCGGCATGCGCGACCTGTCGCGCGTCGGCCGGGTCGCGGCCAAGGCCTTCGCCTATTTTCTGACCTTCTCGACCCTGGCGCTGATCGTCGGCCTGATCGTCGCCAACGTGGTTCGGCCAGGCGCCGGGCTGCATATCGATCCGGCGACGCTCGATGCCGGATCGGTCGCGCAGTACAGCAAGCAGGCGCATGAGACGACGGTGACCGGCTTCCTCCTCGCGATCATCCCCCAGACGGTGCTGTCAGGGCTGAGCGAAGGCAACGTCCTGCAGACGCTGTTCATCGCCATCCTGTTCGGGGTGAGCCTCGCCTCCGTCGGCGCGCGCGGCCAGCGCGTGCTGGCAGCGCTCGAGGAACTGGCGACGATCCTGTTCAAGCTCGTCGCGATCGTGATGAAAGCGGCGCCGATCGGTGCCTTCGGCGCGATGGCCTTCACCATCGGCGCTTTCGGCATCGGCACGCTGGCCAACCTCGCCGCGCTGGTCGCGACCTTCTATTTCACCTCGCTGCTGTTCGTCCTGGTGGTGCTGGGCAGCGTCGCCCGGCTCGCCGGCTTCTCGATCCTCAAGCTGATCTTCTACCTCAAGGACGAGCTGCTGCTGGTGCTCGGCACCTCTTCGTCGGAAAGCGCGCTGCCCTCGCTGATCGAGAAGATGGAGCGCGCGGGCTGCCCGAAGTCGGTGGTCGGCCTCGTCGTGCCGACCGGCTATTCGTTCAACCTCGACGGCACCAATATCTACATGACGCTCGCCGCGCTGTTCATCGCTCAGGCAACGGGTGTGGAGCTGACGCTGGGCCAGCAACTCCTGTTTCTTTCGGTGGCGATGCTGAGCTCGAAAGGCGCGGCCGGAGTGACCGGATCGGGCTTCATCACCCTGGCGGCGACGCTGTCGATCGTGCCAAGCGTGCCAGTCGCCGGCATGGCTCTGATCCTAGGCGTCGACCGCTTCATGTCCGAATGCCGTAGCCTGACCAATTTCATCGGCAATGCTGTGGCGACCGTGGTCGTCTCCCGCTGGGAACGCGCGCTCGACCGGGACCAGTTCGACGCTGCGCTGGCCGGCCGATTGCCGAGCGTCGATCAGCTGCCGCCGGAGATGGTCTCGGCAGAGTGAGCGCCGGTTAGACCCACTGCGCCAACCAGTCGGCCAGGGCCTGCGGGGTCATGTGCCGCGCGTCCGACAGCGCGAAGATGCGGTCGGCGTTGACCAGCCTGTCGGACCTTGGGTCAACGACGAGCAGCGCGGGCACGCCTTTCAGCCGGTCGATCCCATAGTGCCTGGCGATCTGGGTGTTCTTGTCCAGCCGGCCTATATCGACGGTGACGAACACGTAGTGCCGCCGGACAAAGGCACTGACCTCGGGGAGTGCAATGATGCCGGCCAGGACGCGGCAGTCGGGGCACCAGTTTCCGCCGAGGTCGATCAGCAGCTTCTTGCCTTCGGCCCTTGCCCGCGCCTTGGCGGCTGCGACCTGACGATCTGCGTCGGCCGCCTCGTCGTAAGGCAGCGGCAGCGGCTGGTGCAGTCCGTCGATGCTAGCGATGCTTACACGCGGGCCGGGTCCAGCGATCGCGCTCGTCGCGCCCGCGGCCAGCAAAACGGCGGCCATGGAATTGAACAGGATCTGGCGTTTCATCGGTACTCCTCGGGTCCGGCCCCCACCGCGCCACGCGGCGCCGCCGATTTGGCGCGTACCGAGGACAAATGCTAGCCCTCGATCCCCCACTGCAGCGTATGCGGGTCGGCCCCGGTGACGAGCCGGCGCAGCGAAGCGCGGGCGAGGCGTTCGGTCTCCACCTTGCGCCGCGCTGCGGCGAGCGGGACCAGCGGGGCGGGGCGCAGGATCTCGGCGTCGTAGCCGTCGGCGACGATCACGCCGCAACGCTCGGGCAGGAACATCGGCGTCTCGAGCGGGGCGCGGTCGAGCTCGGGCGGCAGGCCCCAGTAGAACCGGTCGCAATAGTCGAGATAGTCGGGCCACTTGCCATCGCCGAGCAGGTCGGCGCGGCTCACCTTGATCTCGACGATGATGATCCGGCCCTTGGCGTCGACACCCATCAGGTCCGCACGGCGGCCGCAGCGCAGCGGCATCTCGGCCAGGCACCAGGTATCGTTGCGCGCGAAGAGCCGGCAGATGCCTCGCGCCACCGCCAGCGCGCGGCGTTCTTCGCCGGATGAAGGGACTGCGAGGGGGGAATCGGATTCGGCCATGCCCCCAGCTTAAGGGAACATATAGCGAACTTGCAAGTGTGGTTAGCGAATGATGACCGCGGGATCAGTCGCCCCGTCAGTCTCTGGGAAGGACCACCGTGAGCAGGGCATCGCGCGCGGCGGTGAATTCCTGCCAGAGCGCCGCCGCCGGTACGGTCGCGTCGCCGCCGCGGCTGCGCACGGCGATCAGCGCGGCTATGCCCGGCTGCATGATCGCGGTGAGATCGTCGACGCCGTGCTCGATGAGTTCGCGGCAATAGTGCGGTGCGCCTGCAACCGCGCTGGCGAAGTCGTAAAGCTCGGCGGCTAGCGGCTGCTGCGGCACGCGGGCTAGCGCCGCGACGACCGCCGCGGCATCGTGCAGCGCGGTCCATTTGAGCGCCGTCACGTCCGCGAAATCGAGAGCGCCTGGCGCCATTCCCGCTTCGAGCGGGATCGCCGTTTCGAGGTTGATCGGAGTCGCGTCCATAGACCGATTCGCATAGAGGAACAGCCTTGCCAAATTGCTAAAATCGCCCTCCGGGGCCTTGCGCCCAGCCGCAAAGCACGATCAAACGGACCCGAAAAGAAGCCGGAGAGCAGGATGGTTACGGGCAGCACGGGATCGGGATTCGGAGAGCTGCGCCAGCATTGGCGGGTGCTCCCTCCGTGCACGCTCGGTATCATGCTCTGTTCGACCCACGGCTATTCGCTGGGGGTGATGATCCCGGCGGTAGAGCGCGAGTTCGGCTGGCCGCGCGCCGAGATCTCGATGGGCATGATGATCATCTCGATGATCGCGCTGTTCGCCGCGCCGCTCGTCGGCATGGCCACCGATCGTGTCGGCCCGCGCCGGATCGCGCTGGCCGGCATCCTGCTGTTCAGCTTCGCATTGGCCATGCTCTCTGCCGCGACCAGCCTCGTCTCGTGGTGGCTGCTCTGGGTGCTCGTGGGCGCGGGCAACATGCTGATCCTGCCCACGGTCTGGACCAAGGCGATCAACTTCTACTTCGACGCCAACCGCGGGATCGCCCTGGCGCTGGCGCTCTGCGGTACGGGCGTCGCTGCGGCCTTCGTGCCCTCGCTGACCAATGGCCTGGTCGAGCACTTCGGCTGGCGGCAGGCCTATGTCGGGCTCGGCGTGATCGGCGCGGCGGTGACTTTTCTGCCAGCCTGGTTCCTGTTCCACGTGCCGTCGGGCAACGACCAGCCGAAACCCGGCGCGGTCGCACCGCCGAAACAGATCCAGGGCGTCTCGGCCCGCGACGGCTTCGCCCAGCCGCGCTTCCTCAAGCTGGCGGGGGCCACCCTGCTGTTCTCGGTGACGATCTGCGCGCTGACCACCAACCTCGTCCCCGTCCTGCTCTCGCGCGACATGACCGCGGCGACGGCGGCGGGCATTGCCGGGCTGCTCGGCATCGGCTCGATCACGGGGCGGCTGGTCGGCGGCTTCCTGCTCGACCGCTTCGACGCGGCGAAAGTCGCGGCAGCGAGCGTGGTGATGCCGGTGGCGACCGTCCTGCTGCTGCTCGCCTTCCCGAGCACCGGCGTCGCGGCGCTGGCCTGCCTGATCCTGGGCCTCGCCGTCGGCACCGAAGTCGACTGCTGCGCCTACCTCGCCGCGCGCCACTTCGGCCTGCGCGCCTTCGGCACATTGTTCGGGACGATGAACGGGCTGATGCTGTTCGGCAACGGCATCGCGCCGGTCCTGGCCAACTACTGCTACGACGTGACCAAGAGCTACGACATCGTGCTTTGGGTGCAGATCCCCGCCTGCCTGGGCACGGCGATCCTGTTCCTCGTGCTCGGCCCTTATCCGGACCTCGACTCGGAAGAAGCCCCGCCACAGGCCGCTCTGACGGATCCGGCGACGGCTTAAATCGACCGGCACGACATTGCGCTTGGCAATCGCGCCAAGGCTCTGCTAACCGCACGCGGCCCGCACCCGTAGCTCAGCTGGATAGAGCGCTGCCCTCCGAAGGCAGAGGCCACAGGTTCGAATCCTGTCGGGTGCGCCATGATTTCAAATAGCTACATCGCCCACGCCGATTCCGCCAGGTACCAACTAGGTACCGCGCGCTTTCGGACATCTAAGTGACTTCGATCGCGCAGCGCCGAGCTACAGCGCATGGGCGGCCCTCCGCTGGCCCGATTTCGTCGTCCCACACGGGGACCCGCCCGTTATGCCTCCCCTGTCACGTCTAACTTTCCCATGTTAGCTTAACCGACCAAAGTTAGCTTCAGGGGGGCAAGAATGAAGCGCTTGATGATCGCGATGTTGGGCACATCGCTTCCACTTTCCGTCCAGGCCCAAGCGCCCATCCAGGCGACGGCCATCCAGGCGTCCACGGTACTGCCGCAAAACACGCCGGTGTATCTCACGCTGAACGACACGCTCAGCACTCGCAGCAAGCAGGTGAAGGCGGGCAACACGTTCACCCTCAGTGTCTCGCGCAACGTGCGCCTCGGCCAGTATATCGTCATCCCCCGAGGGGCGAAGGCGATCGGCACGATCACATGGCGGACCAAGAAAGGTGGATTTGGCAAGTCGGGCAAGATGGAGTTCTCGCTCGACTACATCGAAGTCGGGGACCAACGCATTCCAATCGAGGGCAAGCACCGCGAGGAAGGCGAAGGCAACTCGACCGCAACGGTTGCGACCTTCGTTTTCGTCTCCATGCTCGGATCGGGCTTCATCACCGGTCACAGCGCTGAGATCCCGGCTGGTCGCGAATTCACGGCCTGGACCAAGGAAGACGTGCCAGTTCAATTTCCTGGCGCCGATCCCGCTTCGGTGCCGGCGGCCGGCGTGGTTATGGCTGGCATGCCTGCCAACGCGCCCATGACGACTGCCGCGCCGCTGCCTCATGAATTCGGAAATCGGCACGTGAAGTGCGAGACGTGCCGCTGATCGGGGGCGCCTCAGGGGAGTTTGATGAGCACTTACACACAATGCATTTTGGTTGGTCTGGCAGCCGGGATCATCTGTTTCATGATCGGCGTGGATTTCTGGACCAGCGTATCAATTGGCTTGGGCACCTTCATGGGAGGGTGGGCGTCTTCCAGTAAATGGCGGAGCTAGCTCGCCGCATTTACATGGATTGGCGCCTGAGGCTGCAAATCTGCAGCCCATCGCATTGGAGATCCCTACGGTTGGTTCTGCATAGATGACATCCCGGACTGCCATTATAGAGCTGGGGTCGTGCGCTCGGTCGGACCCCGGAGCGCGACAGGGCCGGGCCTGCGACCAGGGGGCAGGCAGTGCTCGGCCCGCACCCCCACGCAACAAAATTGGCGCTGCTGCGCTTACCAATTAGCTGTCGTTGCCGCCGCGGTATCCCCCTGATGCTTCCGTGTCGGTGGCGGCAGTCCCGCGCAAAGTGCCATTCGCGGATTGGTCCAGGTCGGACGTTAATTTGCTCGACTAATGCCCGGCTGCCCGAAAGATGTGCTGATTCAACGGGGTTTGACATGCGAGTCGTGACGATACTGGCGGCGGCAGTCGCACTATGGGCGATGCCGGCGAGTGCGGCGGTTCTATATCCTAACATTTCGGTGAACGTCGCAGCGTTCGGCGTCGGCACAAGGATTGAATTTGCCCTGCTCGATCCGCTGCCGCCCGGCACGCAACTGAACTTTCCCAGGTTTAATCAATACGCCTCGTACAAATTGGTTTGGGCCGGTGATCACACCACCTCCGCAGAGTACACTCCCTTGTTTAATTATGAATTCGTAACTCGGATTGTTGAGCAGACACCAACCAGCTTCATAATTGATTACGGCGCAACCGGAGACTATGCAGATTGTGGTCCATCATCTGTAATAGGCGAAGTCTGCGGGTTTGTGCACGAGGGATTTTCAAATTCTTCTAACTACCCGGTCACGACTCCCGACTTCAGCCAAACACTAAACATACCATTGCGCTACACACTTATCACGCGCACCGGAGCTGAATATAATCCGACGATTATGCCACCCGAAGCCGTACCAGAGCCGGCGACATGGGCGCTGATGATCATGGGAATCGGACTTGCGGGAAGTGCGATGCGGCGCCGGCAGCGTCACGCGGTAAGCTATAAGTTTGTCTGATTGCTTATGTCCGACCCTTATCGGCATCGCTAAGCTGCGCGCAGCCGATGAAGAGCGATCTATCATGCGATGGACCAGGCATGCATATCGTGGCCGATCAACGACCGCGGTGAGATGCTGTAAGCATTCAACCGTGTGCTGGAGTGCGACTAGCCTCGGATTAAGGGAACAACGGCGCCATCGGTGCGCTTCATCGCCAAGGAGTAAGGCGATGTCAGATGAGAAAGGGGCTGGAAGGCCAAAGCCAGCCGAGCACGACACAGAGCCCAAAAAATCCCAACGTACCGAAAGAGCAGAAACGTCAGGACGAAGGTCAGCAGTCGGCTTGCTGCAAATGCCCTACCACCGACGAATTGCGCGGCTTGTTCCCGGCACTAGGCGGAAGACAGCTTCGTGGATTACCGGACGCGCGCGCAGCGTGAATGCCGGAAATGTCGGCGGAGATCTCGAGGAAGCGGCGGTGCTGTCACAACATGACCTGGACCTCGCCCGCAGTTCCTTGGCGCTGCGAGCGAGGCCTTGTTCCTATTGGCCGAAATTATAGCGCAGTCGCACCCCGTAGAAGCGCGGCTGGTTGAGCAGGATTTCGGCAACACCCGCCGAGTTCCAGCCGCCGCCGTTGGCAACCGTGTATCTTTCCTTGGTCAGGTTGGTGACGAAGAACGCAGCGTCGACGGTCGAGCCAGCGATGCCCTTCCAGTCGAGGTTGAGATTCACCAGGTCGTTCGCCGGCGTGAAGCCGACCGGGATGCCGTTTACGAAGGCCGGGACCGAGTAGTCGTTGACCGAGCTCGAGGTGTGCACCCAGGTCGCGCCGAAGCTGATCTTGCCGATGCTTTCGTCGAGCGGCAGCGTGTAGTTGGCCGTGACGGTCAAACGATGCTTCGGCGTATTTGAGAAGGGCGAGCCGACGATCGAGGTCGGGATGATCCGGTCGAACGGCGAGCCCACGATAAGCTGACCCAGCTCCGAACCGTCGCCACGGACCGCCGCGGTGCCGCCCGCGGTGATCTTGGTATCCAGGTAGGTGTAGCCCAGATCGAAGCGCAGGCTTTCGAAGAAGGTCGCCGAAGCATCGACTTCCGCGCCATAGATGCGCGACTTACCGGCGTTGATCACCGCATTGCCGCCCGCGACGCCCAGCGCCGCATTGACCGCATCGGCGACGAGACCGGCGAAGACCTGCTGGTTCGAGATCTTGTTGTAGAAACCGGCGAGATTCAGATAGCCGCTGACCGCCCCGCGGAAAGTCGCCTTGGCGCCGACTTCGAAGTTGTCGGTCTTTTCAGGATTCCAGCGCTCGACGCCCGGGTTGGTGAAGTTCAGGCCGCCTTGGCGGTAGCCACGGGCATACTTGGCATAGAACAACAGATCCGGCGTCGGCTTGAAGTCAAGGTCGATCACCCAGGTGGGCTTGCTCGACTTGTTGGTCAGCGTGGTGGTGCAGACACTACGGTCGGCCGCCGGCGGATTGGCGATGACCTTGGGGTCGGCGTTCGGGCCCACGCGGTTGTGACGCAACGAGTCGGTGCAGGCACGGGCGATATTCACGCCGCTGACCGGGTCGGCAAAGAGCGGTCCGGTCGTGGCGTTGGCGGAAAAGCCCGCGCGAGTGCCGTTGGTCAGGCCGACGATCTTGTCGAAGGTGTAACGGATGCCACCGGTCAGCGCGAGCTGGTCGGTGAAGTTGTAGGTCGCCTGGCTGAAGACGCCATGGTTGTCGAAGTTCAGCTTGGTCGACGATTCCGAGATCGAGCCGAACAGCAGCGGGTTCGTACAGGCCAGGTTCTGCGGGCGCGTGCAGTTCAGGAAGATGCCCGTGCGGCCGGCGCTGAATCCGGTCGGCCGCGCAAATTCAAGATAGCCGCCCATGACGAAGTTGAGCTTTTCCCAGCTACCCTGGATCTGCAGTTCCTCGGTGAAGCTGCCCTGCGCAGCATTGGCCGAATTGTCGCCGGCAGTGTCCAGCACGATACGGCCGTAAGCCGTGCCGTTCGGGGCAACGACGTTGGGCAACTGTGGGCTGATGCGGCGCAGGTTGAAGCCGGTTACCCCGACCTGACCGGTGAGAGTGGCGCCGACGTCCCGGCCATTGACTACGAAATTGGCGCTACCGAGGTCGAAGTTCGCGCGTTCCTGGAATTCGCCGTAGCTGGCGATGTTCTTGATCGTGATGTGGTCGCTGGCCTTCCACGTCGTCGTGTTGATGACTTGCCACTGCGTGATATCGAGGAACGGGTTCGCGTTGCTCGTCTCGATGTCATAGAGACTGTCGCCGCGGGTATTCTGGCGTGCAAGCTGGACGAGGCAGGACGTCGCTTGAAGGTCACGTGTGCCGCTATAGCCGGCGGTCCCCACATTGATGTTCAGCGGGCTGATCGGCGAGGTCGGCGTGGCGCATCCAACGATGCGCGAAGCATAACCGTTGGTGGTCGACTTCGAATAGTGGAAGATCGTGTAGTTCTCGAGGTCCGGCGTCAGATCGGCGACGAGGCTGATACGGCCGTAGAAGTAATCGAGATCGTTGTAGGCGTCGGGACCGACGCGGTTTCCGGCAGCGTTGGCGGCCAGGTTCTTCATGTAGCCGTCGCGCTTGTTGCGGTCGATCGAGAGGCGGACCTTGAAGGTATCGGCCAGCGGAATGTTGATCGCCGCTTCGACGCGCTTCTCGTCGTAGTTGCCGTAGGTGCCCTGGACATAGCCTTCCAGGTTATCGCCGGGCTTTTTCGGCGTCAGCAGAATCGCGCCGCCCGTCGTGTTGCGGCCGAACAGGGTGCCCTGCGGCCCCTTGAGGACCTGAACGTTCTGCAGATCGGTGAAGGCGCCGGCAGGGACCGAGTTGCCCGAGGTCGTGCCGCCCTGGGCGCGCACGCCGACGACTTCGGCAAAGTACAGGCCGACGGTCGGCGCGGTCGAGGCGTCCTGGTTGAAACCGCGGATGTTGAAGGCGGACTTTTCGGGGCCGTAGCGCTGGTTGATCGAAAGCGACGGCGTGTAGGCCGCAAGATCGGCCGCGACCGCAATGTTGCGCTTGGTCAGCTGATCCTGGTTGAACACGGTGATCGAGATCGGCACGTCCTGCAGGCGCTGTTCGATGCGCTGGGCGGTGACGATGATGTCACCGGTGCCGCTGTCATCGACTTTGCTCTGGGCCATGGCCGGGCTGAGCGCGGCAGTGCCGGCGAAAGCTGCGCCGACCAGCAAGCTCGATCTGATCGAAATGGTATTCATATTTTCCCTCCCCGATTTATTGTATAGCGCCCTCACATCCAGAAATATTCCATTGTCCAACACATATATTTGTTTATAAAATTATGTTCTTGCCATTAATTTCTTAGGAATATTAATGGAAATGCATTTTATGGAGCACGCCTCATATCGCATAAATTTTTCATTTCATTGAATTCTTTGGCGTCTTTTCCCTGAAAATTACCACAATAAGATGGAAAAATTCGAGCAGCAACAAGGCTTATGGTGTTAAATACTGGTCCTATGGAATAGGATTTATCATTCAATCGCGTAATGTACCCGACGTCCGTGAGACCGGTCAAAATCATATGGCAGGTTGATCTGCTAAAATTCACCTGCTTGGCAATTTCGACATAAGAAAAAGATCTATCACCATTGTCCGATAAGAAATTGAGAATTTTCGAAACCCTATGGACTCCAGGATGTAACTTTGACATTTTACATCCTCCAGTTACGCCATATATCCTCTCTGCTCTATGTATGCCGTGCGCTTTTCCAGTATCTCATAGTTCAAGATTTCCGAGAACCAGATAGGCAAAGTTATCTGATAATATTCTTATATGGATTCGCCGACTATCGAATCGGAAAACCAACACAATTCAGGCGTGCACAAACGCCACCGCTTTATGGTGAAAATAAATATTATTTGTGATTGCCTATGGTTTTAGGAAATCCGCCAAATCGCCCCTCCACGATATCCCGAATGCTGGAGAGAGAATCTCGACAACACTGGGATAGTCACCCCGACAATGACTTTATAGTGTAGCAATATATTCTATTGTTCAACCCAAATGTACTAATCAAACTTAGCTTATTAAATTACTGACCAATATTATCTTTTTGCATTCTGTCTTTTTGCGCACACAGGCGGATAGGGGCACACATACGATCGTGCCTTTCAGTCATAAGACGACACCGACGGCGATTTCCGCAGCCACTGGCTAAACAAAGCCGCATGGCGTTGCGCGACCGGTAGGCTGCATCGCGTGCACACGCAGGACGCAACGCGAGGTGGGGCCGAAGCCGCCGGCTTTCGATCGATGCCCCCGGAAATCGCCTAGTAGGACGAATCCGGCTGCGCACGGCTCAAGAAGTTCCTGCCGCTGCGAACCGTCGAGGCGCGGCTCGCCTTCGCCAAGTCGAAGATGGGCGATGACGGCTCGATCGGCCCGATGCCGAGAACGGGACCATGGCCTTCCGCAATGGCTCGCACCGCCAAGGCGTTACGGGCGACTACCGCACCTAAGGCGACGACAACCTGCCCGACGCCCCTCGGAGTCCTAGACGAGACGCAGTTTCACCGGATCGCCTAGCCACGCATCCTCAGAGCTCCTGCAGCTCCTTCACGAGCTGCTCGGCCATCTTCTTGGCATCGCCGAACAGCATCTGGGTGTTCTCGTTGAAGTAGATCGGGTTATCGATCCCGGCGAAGCCCGCGGCCATGCCGCGCTTGACGATCATCACCGTCCTGGCCTTGTCGGCCTCGATGATCGGCATGCCGGCGATGACGCTATTGGGGTCGTCGCGCGCGGCTGGATTGATCGTGTCGTTGGCGCCGATGACCAGGGCGACGTCGGTCTGCGGCATCTCGGGGTTGATGTCCTCGAGCTCGACCAGCTTGTCGTAGGGCACGTCGGCCTCGGCCAGCAGCACGTTCATGTGCCCAGGCATGCGGCCCGCGACCGGATGGATCGCGAACTTCACGTCGACGCCCATTTCCTCGAGGTGCTCGTAGAGCTCGGCGACGCGGTGCTGCGCCTGGGCGACGGCCATGCCGTAGCCCGGGATGATCACCACCGAGCTTGCCAGTTCGAGCACGGGCGCGGCCTCCTCGGCGCTCATCGAGCGGACCGGGCGCTCCTCGACCTTGCCGGCGGGGCCCGCGGCAAGCTGGCCGAAGCCGCCGAACAGCACGTTGGAGAACGAGCGGTTCATCGCCTTGCACATGATGACGGCAAGGATGAAGCCCGAAGTGCCGTCGAGCGCGCCGACGATGATGAGCAGCTTGTTGTCGAGCGCGAAGCCCATCGCCGAGGCGGCGAGGCCGGCGTAGGAATTGAGCAGCGCGATCACCGTAGGCATGTCGGCCCCGCCGATCGGGATGACCAGCAGCACGCCGAACAGCAGCGCCAGGGCGATGAACAGCGGGAAAAGCTGGCTCGAAGTCGGCACGAAGATCAGCATTCCGGCGCAGCCGAGCGCCGCGGCGAAGATGAGCACGTTGAGCACGCGCTGGCCGGCAAACATGATCGGCCGTGTCGGCATGATCTCCTGCAGCTTGGCAAAAGCGATGACCGAGGCCGTGCAGGTCAAGAAACCGAGCAGCATCTCGAGCATCAAGGCCCAGAGCACGAAGCTCCCTGCCGGCAATGTCGGCGCGAGCTTGTAGTATTCGGCCGCACCGATCAGGCCGACCGCGAGCGCACCGAAGGCGTGACTGATCGCGGTCCGCTGCGGGATCGCGGTCATCGGCATGAGATAGGCCATCGGCGCGCCCACCGCCGTGCCGATCAGCATGGCGATCAGCACGAGGTCATAGCTGACCACGTCGTGCCGGATCAGCGTACCGACCACGGCGAGCAGCATGCCCACTTCGCCGCAGCGCACGGCGCGCCGCGCAGTCTTGGGGCTGCTCATCCACATCAGCGCGAGGACGAACAGCGCGGAGGCGGCGAGGTACGCGCCCTGGACGATCAGTTCGGTGTCCATCCTACTCGCCCTTCCTGCGGAACATCTTGAGCATGCGGTCGGTGATCAGCAGGCCCGAGACCGCATTGATCGTCGCCGCGGTGACCGCGATGAAGCCCAGCGTCTTGGCCAGCGGCGTCGCGTCGGCCGCGCCGGTAATGGTGATGGCGCCGACGATCACGACCGCGGCGATGGCGTTGGTCAGGCTCATCAGCGGCGAGTGCAGCAGCGGCGAGACGCGCTTGATCAGCTGGAAGCCAAGGAAGGCGGCCAGCATGAACACGAACAGCAGGTCCGTGGTGGAGGATGCTTGGTGCATGAACGCGCTCCTCAGGCGTTGCCAGGCTGGTCTTGCAGCCGTTCGTTGACGATCCGGCCGCCTTGCGTGAGGCGGACCGCGCGGGTGATCTCGTCCTCGTCGGGCAGGACCGGCCGCCCGGCCTCCTTGCTCCAGAAGGCCGAGAGGAAGTTGTAGAGGTTGCGCGAGAACAGCGCCGAGGCGTCGGCCGCCAAGCGCGAAGGCACGTTGCGGTGCGCGACGATCAGCACGCCGTGGCGCTCGGTCACTTCGCCCAGGACCGCGCCCTCGACATTGCCGCCCTGCTCGGCCGCGAGATCGACGATCACACTGCCCGGCTTCATCGTGGCGATCTGCGCGTCGGTGATCAGGCGCGGCGCGGGCTTGCCCGGGATCAGCGCCGTGGTGATGACGATGTCCTGCTTGGCGATGTGCGACGAGACCAGCTCGGCCTGGGCCTGCTGGTATTCCGCCGACATCTCGCTGGCATAGCCGCCCGTGCCCTCGCCCTCGATGCCGGCGACGTTCTCGACGAAGATCGGCTTGGCGCCGAGCGACTGGATCTGCTCCTTCGTGGCCGAGCGAACGTCGGTGGCGGAGACCTGCGCGCCCAGCCGCCGCGCCGTGGCGATCGCCTGGAGGCCGGCAACGCCGACGCCCATCACGAAGACGCGCGCCGCGGCGATCGTGCCCGCCGCAGTCATCATCATCGGGAAGGCACGGCCGAATTCGTGGGCCGCGTCGAGCACCGCGCGGTACCCGGCGAGGTTCGACTGCGAGGACAGCGTATCCATCGACTGCGCACGCGTGATGCGCGGCATGAATTCCATCGCCAGCGCCTCGATGCCGAGGGCGGCGTAACCCTCGATCCGGGCGCGGTCGGCATAGGGATCGAGATTGCCGACGAGCCAAGCGCCGGGCTTGATGCCCGCCAGCGAAGTGGGTGCTGGCCCCTGGATCGACAGCACGATATCGGCCTCGCCCAGCACGCTGGCCCGATCGGCAATGGCGGCGCCCGCCTCGGCATAGGCCGCATCCGCGATCGAGGCGCTCTCACCGGCACCCGCTTCGACCGAAACCACCGCGCCCAGCGCGATGAACTTCTTCACCGTCTCCGGCGTCGCAGCAACGCGCCGCTCGGCTACTGCGCTCTCGCGCAGCACGGTAACGTGAATCGATGACATCGTCGGAATCCCCATTCATGCCCGCGCGCTTTGCCGCATGTCGCCGCGCGCGCGTACTGATCGTACTGCCAGTTCTGTGCTTCCCGCTCAGGGCAGCGGGGGCATGTTGTCCGGATCGAGCTTCAAATCAATCAGAATAGGACGATCACGCCTGGCGATCGCCGCGGGCGCGATCTCCACTTCGGCCTCACAAATGCCGAACGCCGGCCAGGATTACCGCGGCCCTCCGCCTCAGCGTGCCAGGCAAGTCGAACTCTTCGGCAATGCTCCACTTCGCGATCGCGCCCATGGCGATCGAGGAAATCAGTTCCGCGATTTCGAGCGAGCCGAGAGTCCTGGGCAGTTCGGCGGCTTCCTGTGCATGCGCGATGACGACCGAAAAGGCGCGTGTCATGCCGCCGGCGGCGGAGTCGCGGGCCAGGCTCTCGGGCGCCTGGTCGCGGATCTGCAACATTCGCCGCACCGCCGCCTTGGGCGATCGGGCAACCATCTCGCCAAGCTGCCGCATGATCTCGTCGATGACTTCAGCCACCGGCTGCCCGGTCATCAACGAACGCAGCGACAGCTCGTGGATCTGCTCTGCCGTGGTCCAGGCGATCTCGCGGAGGATGTCCTCCTTCTTGGGGAAGTAGTAGTAGACGCTCGCACGCGAAAGGCCTGCGCTTTCCGCGATTTCATCGACCGTCGTGGTTTCGAACCCTTCGTCGAAGCCGCGCTGGCTCCACAGCTTGAGCGCAGCGCTGACGATGTTCTTGCGCGTCGCGCGCGAACGCTCCTGCGTCAGCTTGGCGGCGGGGAGGGGGCGGGAGACGGCCATTCGCGGGCACCCTAGGTGAGATTGTGCCCGACTGCGAGCGCCAGCGTGTGAAGCTGCTCGACGTCATAAGCGTCGACCGGGCGGAACGGCTCGCTCTGGTTGAACGAATACTTGCTGTGGCGCGTCACGTTCGCCGGCCGGGCGGCAATGATTCGCGCGACACGATCGACCTCGGCATCGAGCCGATCGTCGGAGACCACGCGAATCCCGGCGCCCAGCGCGACGAGATCGGACACGGGCACGAGGTCCGCGGTCCACGTCAGATAGCGCATCGCCTGTTCGGACATCATCCGCCGCAGCATCCCCGCACCGCCGACCGCGCCGACCTTGATCTCGAACTGACCGAAGCGGGCGTTCTCCGAAGCGATCGCGAAGTCGGCGAGGCATGCGTAAAGAAAGCCCGCACCCACCGCGATACCGCGGACCTTGGCGATCACCGGCACCTTGCACTCGTGCATCACGCGGAAGACCTCGCGGCCGAGCTGCATGCCGTAATGCGGGATCGCGGGAGGCAGCGTGGCCGAGCTGGGCCGCTCCTCCTTCACGTCCATGCCGGCAGAGAAGAACTTCTCGCTAGTGCTTTCGAGCACGACGACGCGCGTTTCCCAGTCCTCGCTGGCTTCGATGAAAGCCGCCTTCACCGCGTGCATCATGTCATAGTTGATCGCGTTCGCCGGCGGGCGGTTGAGCGCGATCGTGCGGATACCATCGGCATCGCGCCTGGACTCGACGATCATGTCCTCTCCTGTCATTCGCCTATCTCGCAGCGGCCGTTGCGGAAGATCGTCGCGCCGCGTTCGGCCGCCTCGCATTCGAACGAAATCACCGATCCGTCCCGCCAGCTCTTCGTCACCAGCGTCTCGCCGGGGAAGAAGGGTGCGGCGAAGCGCACGTCGAAGCTGCGGATCAGGGCCGGATCGTTGCCGCACCAGTCCTGCATGATCGCGCGCGCGGCGAAGCCATAGGTACACAGGCCATGGAGCAGCGGCTGTTCGAAGCCCACGGTCTTGGCGACGACCGGGTCGATGTGCAGCGGATTGGCGTCCCTGATCGCATAGCGATAGAGCGCCGCCTGGTTCGCCGGCACATGCTGGCGCCGTTCCTTGTCGGGCGCGCGCTGCGGGATCGCGTGGATCGGGAACGGATCCTCGTTCGGTCCGCCGAAACCGCCGTCGCCGCGGCAATAGAGCGTCAGCACGACGGTGGCGCAGGTCTCGCCCGTCGCCGCATCGGCGATCGTGTGCTCGGCATAGACGACTGCGCCTTTCTCCGCGCCCTTGTCCGAGACGCCGAGCACGCGGCTGGAACTGCGCACGCGCCCCGCGGGCGGCAACGGCGCGTGGATGCGCAGGCGCTGCTCGCTGTGCACGACCTTGCGGAAGTTGATCTCGGCGCGGCCAAACAGATCGCCCGAGGAATCGAGCAGGGTCGTGGCGAAAGTCGGCAGGACGCGCAGGTCCTTCTCGTAGACGAGGCGCAGGTCGTCCGCGCCGAGTTCGTCGAGCCCCGCGCCGACGCCCAGCGCATAGATGATCGCATCCTGCTCGGTATAGGCGAGCTCCGCCGGGCCAGAGGTCAGCGAAAGGATTTCGGGATAGATCACCGCCTCAGTTCCAGATGCCGATGACGCGGGCGAGGTTCTCGCCCATCACGCCGCGCGTGGCTGCCTCGCCCAGGACGGGCTCGATCTTGTTCGCATAGGTCGCGGGATGGGCGAGGCCCTCCGGGTGCGGATAGTCCGAGCCGAGGATGATATGGTCGGTCGGCAGCACGGCGGCGAGTTGGGTAACGTCCTCTTCAGGGAACGGCGTGACATAGAGATGCTGCTTGAGGATCGCGCTGGGCAGGTCGTGCAGCTTGGGCGCGAGCTTGGAGCCGCGCCCCGACTGGTAGGCCTTGTCCATCTGCTTGAACAGATCGGCCACCCAGAACGAACCGCCTTCGACCGCCATAACGTTGACCTTGGGGAAGCGGGTGAACAGGCCGTGGAAGGTCAGCGCCGCCATCGTGTCCATCATCGGCCGCGCGCCGGTGCCGAGGTAGGACTGCATCGGCGTGATCTCGGTATAGGTCGGATCGCCCTTCTCGCCCCAGTGCACCGAGACGAGCTGGTGGTACTGGCTGAACGAGGAATGGAACGCGACGGGCACCCTGGCCTCGTTCAGCCGCGCCCAGAACGGATCGAAATGCTCCGAGGCCGGCGAGCGGCCGAACACCGGCCCCGTGCGCAGATGCACCGCGCGGGCGCCTAGCCGAAGTACGCGGTCGAGCTCCTTCACCGCCTCGTCGAGATCGAGCAGCGACAGCAGCGGCACCGAGAACAGGCGGTTCTCGGTGGCATAGCCCCAGTCGTCCTCGAGCCAGCGGTTGAAGGCATGGAGGTTGGCATAGGTCGCGCCGATGTTGCTGGCGAGCTGCTGCTCGATCATCACCGCGAGGCTCGGATAGAGCATCGCCGCGTCGATCCCCTCGCGGTCCATGAATTCGAGACGCTTGCCCACGTCGATCGAGTCCGGCAGTTCCTCGGCGCGCATCCGGTTCCGGACATTGAACTCGGCCATGCCCATGTCGGCATTGGGATCGCGAAACATCTCGAGGATGGACTCGGGCGGGGCGATGAAGTCCTGCGGGTGGACCGAGTTCGAGCGCAGCCGCTCGTTGCCGACCATCACGTAGTTGCGGCCGTTCTCGGCACGCTCGACGTGGATCGCCCAGTCGGCCCAGGCCGGGTCGATGTGGCGGGTAAAGCTGTCGTAGCTCTCGTAGTAGTGGTTGTCGCCGTCGAAGACCCGGTAGCGACCAGGGGCGTTGAGCGTGGCTTCGATCATCGTTCTATCCTTCCAGGGCGGAGGTTTCTGGGGCGAGCATCAGGCCCGAGCGGCGGACCTTGCCGGCGTCGTTGCGGATCGGCTCGGGCGAGAATTCGATGCGGCGCGGCAGCTTGTAGCGGGTGATCCGCGTCGCGAGGTAAGCGAGCAGGTCGTCGCGCCCGATCGTGCCGTTCTCGGCATAGACGCGGGCGCAGACGATCTCGCCCAGGTCGTCGTCGCGCTGGCCGAAGACGACGGCATCGCCCACGGCGGGATGGCTCTGGATCGCGGCCTCGACCTCGGCCGGAAAGACGTTGTTGCCGCCGGTGTTGATCATGTCGACGCGCCGGTCGGCGAGGTAGAGGAAGCCATCCTCGTCGAGCGAGCCCAGGTCGCCGAAGCTCTCCCACTCGCCATTGAGCCGCTGCTTCACGTCCGAGATCACGATGAAGCGGCGCGCGTCGACCGTGTTGCGCATGTAGATTTCGCCCACCGTGCCCGGCGGCACCGGCCGGCCCTCAGCGTCGAAGATCGCGATCTCGCCATTGCCCGCGGCGCGCCCGACCGAACCCGGGTGGTCGAGCCATTCGCGGCCGGAGATGACCGTGGTCGAGACTCCTTCGCTGCCGCCGAAGATTTCCCAGACCGCATCGGGGCCGACGAGGTCGATCCAGGCCTGCTTGAGCCACGACGGACAGGCCGCGGCCGAATGCCAGACGCGCTTGAGCGAGGATAGCTTCGCGCGATCCTCCGGCGCTTCCGCGGCCTTGAGGATGCGGTTCATCATCGTCGGCACGTAGAGCGCCCAGTGCGGCTTGTGCTGATCGATCAGCGCGATCGCCCGGGCTGCGTCGAACTTGCGCATCATGACGACATGGATGCCGCGCGTCAGGCCGCCGATCAGGTGGTTCATCGGCCCCGAGTGATAGGTCGGCCCCGGCACGAACATCGCCGGTCCCTCGGTCCAGCCCCAGTGATCCTCGGCAGGGTCGAGCGTGCAGGGTTCGGTATCGACGATCACCTTTGGCAGGCCCGTGCTGCCGCCGCTGGCCTGGGCGCGGCAGCGCAGCGCGAGCAGGCTCGGGCGCTCCCACAGCGGCTCCCCCGCGATGTCCTGCCCCTCGCGCAGCACGACCCGCGCGCCGGCGGCGGCCATGATATGGGCGAGTTCCGCCTCGGGCACGGTCTGCGACAGCGGCAAGGGCGTTGCGCCCAGCCGCCAGGCGCCGAGGAAGAAGCTCGCCTGCTCGTGCGAATTGGCCATCGGCAGGACGACGACGTCATCGCGCTGCACGCCGAGGGCATGGAGCCGGCTGGCAGCCCGGCGCGACGTCTCCACAAGCCGGCGATAGGACCAGGCCTCGTCCTCGACCGTCAGCGCCGGATCGTCGGCGCGCGCCAGCGCCAGGGCGTCCACGAGATCGACGATGTGCTGTCTCTTGTCCATCGGCCGCACGCTCTCCCTCGCGACTCATTATTTTAGACATCGTATAGATTTAAATGACCCATCTGCAATACGGCGCGCATAGATTCGCTTGACGGGCTGTCAGAAATTTAGATGTTGTCTGAAAATAGAAACGAGCGGGACGAGGCATGGCGGCAGGAACAGCGGCGGCTCACGGTGCGGAAGAGGGTCCGGTCGAGGCCATTCTCGAACCCGACCTGCCGATCGTCGACGCGCATCATCACCTCTGGTTCCAGTCGCAGGCGACACTCGATGCGCTCGACCGCGAGGACGGGGAACTGGGGCCGCTGACCCAAAACTTCAGCTTCCATCCGCGCTACCTGTTCGACGAATTGATGGGCCACGCGACCTCCGGCCACAACGTCCGTGCGACGGTCTATGTCGAGGTCCACTCGATGTACCGGCGCAGCGGCCCCGAGCACCTGCGTTCGGTCGGCGAGATCGAATTCGCCAACGGCATGGCGGCGATGGCCGAAAGCGGCATCTTCGGCGAGCCGAAGCTCTGCGCAGGGATCGTCGGCGGCGCCGATCTGCGCCGCGGCGCGGCGGTGCGCGAGACGCTAGAAGCGCAGGCGATGGCCGGCGGCGGGCGCTATCGCGGCATCCGCGCTGCCGGTATCGCCTACGATGAGCGCCTGCCCAAGCTGTCCGCCGCGATCGGCAGCCGGCCCGGGACCATGGCCGATCCGGCCTTCCGCGAAGGCCTGGCCCAGCTCGCACCGCTGGGCCTCTCGTGCGACATCTTCCTGTTCGAACCCCAGATCGCCGAGCTCAAGGACCTCGCCCGCGCCTTTCCCGACACGCAGCTCATCCTGAACCACGTCGGCATGCCGACCGCGCTCGGTGGCTTCAAGGGCACCCTGTCCGAACGCTTCCCGATCTGGCGCGACGCGATCCGGGCCGTGGCCGAGCACCCCAACATCACGATCAAGCTCGGCGGCCTGGGCAATGCCATGTGCGGCTTTCCCGAGGCTGGACGGCCCGAGACGACGGGCTCCGAAGAACTGGCCCGCGCCTGGGGCCCCTATATCGAGACCTGCATCGAGGCCTTCGGACCCGAGCGCAGCATGTTCGAGAGCAACTTCCCCGTCGACGGCGTGACCGCGCGCTATCCCGTCGTCTGGAACACCTTCAAGCGCATCGTCGCCGGCGCCTCGCCGGACGAGAAGGCCGCGCTTTTCGCGAGCACGGCCGCGCGCATCTACCGCCTGAACATCTGAAGAGGACCCACGCCATGACCGATCTCGCCGCGACGCTCGACTACGTGAAAAGCCGCATGGATATCCTCGACTGCGTCAACCGCTATACCCGCGGCATGGACCGGCTTGACCGGGACTCGGCGCTCTCGGCCTTCCATGCCGATGCCCAGCTCGAATATGGCGTCTTCGTCGGCTCGCCGGCCGAGTTCTTCGACTATTTCCACGAGCTGCACCTGCATCACCACAAGTCGACCAACCACATGATCTGCAACCACGTCTGCGATCTGGAAGGCGATGTCGCGCATACCGAAACCTACTTCGCGGTGGCCAACAACAACGCCTCGACCCCGCCCTTCTCGCTGGCCGGTGGCCGCTATGTCGACCGCTTCGAGCGCCGCGACGGCCGCTGGGCGATCGCCACGCGCGTCTGCGTCGGCGAATGGGACGCGACGCCGGGCAACGAACTGGCCGAGAAGCTCATCGCCAAGTTCCGCGAGATCGTCAGCATCGGCCGCGACCGCTCGGACGTATCCTATCAAAGGCCGCTGACTGTCCCGCCGGAGCGCCTGGGCACCAGTATCGCGGTCTGAACAACTGATCTCTTATCGCGCACCGCGCACCAGCCGGCCGGGAAGCGCCCCGGTCGGCTTGCCGGCGCGGTAGGTTACCTCGCCCGAAACGATCGTCGCATCATAGCCATCGGCCGCCTGCATCAGCCGGCGCCCGCCCGCGGGAAGGTCATAGACCGGGCGCGGCGCGTGGAGCTGCAGGCGATCGAGGTCGATGACGTTGATGTCGGCTTTCAGGCCGGCGGCGATACGGCCGCGGTCGCGCAAGCCGACTGCCTCGGCGGTATCGCTCGCGAGCATGCGGATCGCGCGCGGCAGGTCGACCCGCTTGGCGGGATCGGGATGCGCGGCCCAATGGGTCAGGAAATAGGTGGGCAGCGCCGCGTCGCAGATCATGCCGTAGTGGGCGCCGCCGTCGCTGAGGCCCAGCAGCACGTTGGGATCCTTGAGGAAGACCTGCCCTGCCCCTTCGAAGCGCTCGCCGATGCGGTTGGCCGAGGGGCGATAGAGCACGGCGCGGCCTTCGTCCTCCAGCAGCGCGTCGTAGATCACTTCCCTGGGATCGAGCCCGGCGCGCCGCGCGCGGGCGGCGATGCTGTCCTCCATCGCCGGGTGATAGTTAGGCGGATCGCCGAGCGGGAACAGCCAGTCGGTATCGTCGGCCACGGCCTTGAAGAAGGCGTGCGGGTCGTCGCTCTGTTCGCTCATCAATCGTCGGCGCAGTTCGGGATCGCGCATCGCGGCGACTTTCTCCGCCAGCGGCAGATGCGCGATCGCGGCGAAGCTGGGATGGAAGGCGAAAGGATGCAGCGAGAGGTCGAGGCCGATGAGGATGCCCACCGGCCGCGGCATGACCTGCGCCTTGATCGGCAGGCCGTCGGCGCTCGCCTGGGCGATACCGTCGAGGATCACCAGCCAGCGGTCGCTGCCGTTGCCCGGCTGGGTCAGCGTGAAGGACAGCGGCCGGCCCGAGGTTTCGACCAGGCCGCGCAGCAGCGCCACCGTCTCCTCGCCCGAAAGGCGGTCATCGCCGAGAATCTCGAACACCCCGCCGCCCGCATCGCGTAGCCCTTCGGCCAGGGCGGTGAGTTCGGCCACCTCGCTGGTGATGGTCGGCACGTTGCGCCCGTCGCGGTAGCGGTGTGCGAGATTGCGTGTGGTGCTGACGCCGATCGCGCCCGCGCGGATCGCCTCGGCGGTGAGTTCGCGCATCTGTTCCAGGTCTTCGGACGTCGGCGGCTCGCAATCGGCCCCGCGCTGGCCCATCACGTAGACGCGCAGCGGGTTGTGCGGCAGCTGCGCGGCGAAATCGATGTCGGCATGACGCTGTTCGATGGCGTCGAGGTAATCGGGAAAGGTCTCCCAGTTCCACGGCAGGCCTTCGCTCATCACCGCTTCGGGGACGTCCTCGACGCCCTCCATCATCTTGATCATCAGCTCGCGCTGGTCAGGCCGGGCCGGCGCAAAGCCGACGCCGCAATTGCCCATGACCACGGTCGTCACGCCATGCCCGGACGAGGGGGCCAGGCGGTTCTCCCAGGTGATCTGGCCATCGTAATGCGTGTGGATGTCGACGAAGCCCGGCGTGACGATACGGCCGGTGGCATCGATCTCCTCACGCCCGCGGCCGGAGATCGCGCCGACGCCGGCGACGGTCCTGCCGCGGATTGCGACGTCGCCGACGAAGGGCTCGCCGCCGCTGCCGTCGACTACCGTGCCGCCGCGGATGACGATGTCGAAGTCAGGTTCGGACATGGTTCTTCTCCCTTAGACGTCGAAATCGGCGACCGGGCCGTCGAGCCCGAGTGGACGGCCGAGCGCATAGTCCCCGCGGATCGTGGTCCGTTCCATCACCCGCGTCTGGTCGATCGGCACGCCCCGCGCGCTGTGCAGCGTGCGCCAGTTGTCCCAGAGCACCATGTCGTCGGGCTGCCAGGCATGGACATAGGCCAGCGCAGGATCGGTGCAGACGGCGACGACTTCGCGCAGCAGGGCGTCGCCCGCCGCGGTCCCGTCCTCATAAATGCCCAGCGCGAAGGCCGGCGAGACGTTGAGCACCTTTCGGCCGGTTTCCGCCTGGGTATAGACCATCGGATGGATCACGCGCGGGTAGGTGAACTTGCGCTTCTCGATCTGGGTGCCCGAGGCGGCCATGCGGATGAGGCGGGCATCGCCCTGGTCGACGAAGGGCTGCAGACTCATGTCGACATCGACGTGATAGACGACGTGGAGGCCTTCGATCCGCTCGCGCAGGCTATGGGGCAGGCGCTCATAGGCCGCGATCTGGTCGATGAAGCCGGTCTCGCCACCGATGTCCGGAAGCTGCACCGGGCGCAGGATGCCGCCATGGTTGATCCGGTGGGTGTAGATCAGGTCGCTGTGCCAGGGCAGCCAGCCGCCGCGCAGATCGCCGCCGATGTCGTAGTAGCTGCCGTCCTCGGGATAGAACTTGATCTTCACCAGGTCGGGCGCGCCGGCTTGGCGGCTTTCGGGAAAGGGGTGCGGCTCGAGATCGCCGAAGCAGCGGCTGAGCTCGAGATGCATGTCCTGCGAGGATTCACCGTCGCGGAACAGCAGCACGCCATGTTCGATCCAGAGATCGTTGAGCCGGCGGCGCATCGCGGGATCGTCGAGGTTATCACGCGTCAGGCCCGCGATGGTCGCGCCGAACGGCAGGACCGGCGCGAGCGGCGATATGCGAATGTCGGTGGCGACGCTGGCCATGTTCGGTCTCCCAACCGTTTCGGCATGGATGACGCAGCAGATGTTCCAGCACAAATGCCGTTTGGTTTGCGCCAGCTCTGCCGTTCCGGCATATCTGTGCCATGGAGCTCAAGCATCTGCGCTACTTCGCCGCGGCGGTGGAGGAAGGATCGCTTCAAGGGGCCGCCGCCCGGCTGAACATCGCTCAGCCTGCGCTGTCGCGCCGTGTGCGCGACCTGGAAGCTGCGGTCGGCTGTCAGCTCCTGATCCGCGGTGCACGCGGGATCGAACCAACGCGTGCGGGGCTGGCGCTCTACCGCGACGCCGTGGCGATTCTGGACAGTGTCAACGAAGCGGTTCAGCGCGCCCGGCAACAGGGGCACGACCGGGATCGCAGCATCGGCCTGGGCCTCGCGCCGACGGTAGCGCGGAAATACGCGTTCCTGCGCCAGGCGCTGGAAGAGTTCGCGCTGGGCGATCCCGAGAGAAGCATCGCGTTTCGGCAGGGCTCGTCCACCGAGCTCGCGGAAGGCCTTCGCGAAGGAACGCTCGACCTTGCCCTGATGTACGAGCAGCGTCCGGACTCGCCCCACGTCGCCGAACATCTCATCCATCGCGAGGTCTATATCCTCGCGGTCCATCCGGCGCACCGCCTCGCCACGACGGGGCCGGCCGATCTCGCCGAGTTGATCGGCCAGCCGCTGATCTGGCTGACGCGGCGCGACAATGCCGGCAACGTCAATCCGATGATGGCGCAGCTGCGTCGGCACGGGCTCGAGCCGGTGATCGGCCAGCTCGCCGAAAGTCCGGAGGAGCAGCTCGATATCGTCATGGCCAGCGTGGGCGCCTGCATCACGCCGGCGTCAACGATCCTGGCCGTGCCGCCCGGGGCGCTGCATTTCAGGGCGCTACCGAAACTGGATGCAACCATCGACTTCACGCTCGCCTGGCGTAGAACGGGGCTCGGCGAGGCCGCGGCGCAGCTGCTGTCCGAGCTGGAACACGCCATTTCCCGCCATCGAGCAGCGATCGAAGAAGGCCGCGAGGCGTGGATATCGCTCGACGGCTCTCTGCTCTACCGGCTGTAACGGCCGGAAAGAGTACCAGTTTGGCGCACCGGTTTCCGCGGGTGTGCCGCTTTCCAATTCCTTCGTGATCGCTTAACCTTAAGCTATGACGCGGGGCGATCTGGCTTGGACGGTTGAAACGCGCGGCGACGTGCGTCTGATTGCGCCTGCGGGCAGGGTGGACGAAGCGAGCGCCACCGCTTTTGCCGAACGGCTGGCTCAAGAGATCGAAAGCGCCGCCGCAGACGGTTCGCGCCGGCTGGCGATCGATCTCGCCGCGATCGACTATATGTCCTCGCGCGGCCTGCGCGGGCTGACCCTGGCGCAGCGCAAGTCTGGCGAGAGCGGGATCTCGATCGTGCTCGTCCGCCCCAACGAGATCATGCGCGAGATCCTCGCGATCAGCCGCTACGACAAGGTATTCCAGGTCTTCGACAGCATCGACCAGATCGGCACGACCTAGGGCAATTGGGAGCGGGGGATGAAAGTCCGGTTCTGGGGTACGCGCGGATCGCTTCCGGTGGCGCAGAAGGCCGGCACCGTCCGTGACAAGATCGCCGCCGCACTGGTCGCCGCCGACGGCCGCAAGTTTGCCGATGCCGAAGAAGCCCGCCGCTTCGCCGAAAGCGATCTCGATTTCGCGGTGTCCGGCACCTATGGCGGCGCGACGAGCTGCGTCGAGATCGAGGCAGGCGCCGATGCCGACGGCGAGGAAGTTTTCATCGTCTGCGACCTCGGCAGCGGGCTGCGCGAGTTCGGCCTCGATGCCATGGGCCGCTGCGCCGCCGGCCATCCGCGGACTTATCACGTCTTCCTGTCCCACTTTCACTGGGACCACATCATGGGCTTCCCGTTCTTCGTACCGGTGTTCGACCCAAACGCGAAGATCGTGATCCATTCGGGACATACCGACGCCGAGGAAGCACTGCGCCGCCAGCAGGAGGAAATCTCCTTCCCCGTCGCCTTCGAATGGCTGCGCGCGCAGATCAGCTTCCGCACGCTCGAGACCGGCCGGGAATACCAGATCGGCGCGGTGAAGGTCGAACTGATCGAGCAGAACCACTCGCACAAGTCTTATGGCTACAAGTTCACCGACGAGGCCGGCAAATCGGTGATCTACAGTACCGACAGCGAGCACAAGATCGACGCCATGGACGCCGAGGAGGCCTTCGTCGCCTTCTTCGGCGACTGCGACCTGGTGATCTGCGACACGATGTATTCGCTGGCCGATTCGATCTCGATGAAGGAGGACTGGGGCCATTCGAGCAACGTCGTCGCGATCGACCTCTGTCACCAGGCACGGGCGCGGCGGCTGGCATTGTTCCACCACGAACCTACCTACAGCGATGCCGACATCCAGCGGATGCACGAGGAGAGCATCCGCTATGAGGAACTGACGCGCGAGCATGCGCCGCTAGACGTGATCTGCGCCTATGACGGCCTCACCGTCGAGGTCTGACCGGCCCGGCCGCCGGCATGTCTGGTCGGTGGTGGCGGTGGGCGCGCTGATCGGCGCGCTGCTCAGCCTGATCGTCGCCAATCCGGTCCGGCGCGCGCTGTTCGACGAATGGCAGGTGCTTTCGCCGCGCAAGATCGAGGCGAAGGAAGTCGCGGTCGTGCTGATCGACCGCGAGAGCCTGGCTTCGGTCGGCCCCTGGCCCTGGCCGCGTTATTATCTTGCCAGACTGGCCGAGACGATCGCCGCGCAGAAACCGCGCGCGATTGCCTTCGACATGATCTTCGCCGAGGCCGACCGGCTCAACCCCAACCGCTTCACCGCGCTCTATCCCGAGCTCGATGCCAGTTCGGTCGCCGCGATCGGCGCGCTGCCGTCGATGGACACGAGCTTCGCCCGGGTGCTCGGCACCGCGCCGGTCGTGCTGGGCCGGCTGGGCATCGACGGTGGCGGCAGCGATCCCAAGGCGCTGTTCGTCGACCCCGAGGTCGGCGGGCGGCCGCCGCCGGGCACGGCCAGGTTCCCCTATGTGCTGTCGAGCATAACGGAGCTCGACGACGTCGCGCTGGGTCACGCCATGCTCAACGGGCCGCCCGACGCGGATGGCATCGTGCGTCGGGTGCCCCTGTCGATCCTGGCAGACAACCGCGCGATGCCGGGCCTGGCCGCCGAACTGACCCGGATCGCGCTCGATGCGCCCAAGCTCTCGTGGTCGGGCGAAACCGCTACGATCGGCACGCGCCGCCTGCCCGCGGACGATGCCGGGCAGATGCAGCTGCGCTTCGGCCACTTTCCCAACGCCGCGCGCCATTCGGCCGCGCAGGTGCTGGCTCACGCAGTGCCGGGCCGCGCCTTTGCCGGCAAGATCGTGCTGATCGGGCTCGGCGCCGAGGGGATCGCCGACCTCGTCTCCACGCCGCTCGAGACCGAAGGCTACGGCGTCTTCGTCCAGGCCCAGGCCGTCGATGCCATGCTGCACGGCGGCTGGCTCTCGCGCCCGCCCTGGCTTGCTGCCTGGGAGTGGGGCTTCGGCCTGCTGCTGGCGCTGCTGATCGGGCTCGCGGGGGCACTCTGGCGCCGCTGGCCGTGGCTGCTGGCCGGCGCGATCGGCCTTCTCCTGCCGCTCAAATCGTGGCTTCTGTTCGACTCGGTCGGACTGCTGTTCGATCCGCTACGCCCGGCGATGATCGGGCTCGGCGCCGGCTTCGCGCTCGCCGTCCTGGTCATACAGCGCGGCCGCGCCGAGCGCGCGCAGCTCGGCCGCGCGCTGGTCGAGCAGCGCATCACCACGGCGGTGCAGGAAGGCGAACTGCAGGCCGCACGGGCGATCCAGCTCGGCATGGTGCCGACGCGCCAGCGGCTGGCCTCGCTCGATCCGCGGATCGATGCCAGCGCGGCGCTGGAGCCGGCCTATTCGGTCGGCGGCGATTTCTACGACGCGATCCGGATCGACGCCGATCGCCTGCTGTTCCTGGTCGGCGACGTCACCGGCAAGGGCGTGCCCGCGGCGCTCTACATGGCGCTGTCCAAGACCCTGGCGAAAAGCGTGCTGGTGCGCGAGCGCGGCGGGCTCGCCCATGCGGTCAACACGCTCAACATCGAGCTGATGCGCGACGCCGACGATGCGATGGGCGTGACCATGCTGGTCGTTCTGGTCGACTGCGCCACGGGCAGGCTGACGATGGTCAACGCCGGGCACGAGAACCCGATCCTGCTGCGGCCGGGCCAGGCGCCCGAGACCGTGCCGATGGAGGGCGGCCCGCCGTTCTGCGTCGTCGAGTTCGCCTATCCCGAGGAGACTATGACGCTGCACCCCGGAGATATGCTGGTGCTGATCACCGACGGCGTGACCGAGGCACAGGATGCGGAGGGGCGGATGTTCGGCCTCGATGGAGCCCTGGCCATGCTCGGCAAGCGCCCTGGCGACGATCCCGATGCGCTCGTTGCCGGCACGGTAGAAGCGGTCCGCGGCTTCGAACACCCGACCGAACCCAGCGACGATTTGACGATCCTGGCGCTCCGCTACCGCGGCTAGCGCACGATGACTTCGACGCGGCGATTGTCGGCATTGGCGACATTGTCGCCGGTGTTCACCGCCGGCTCGCGCTCGCCGCGGCCGACCGCGCTCAGCGCGTCCTTGGGGAAACCCTCGGCGATCAGCTCGGCCATGACCTCGTCGGCGCGTTTCTGCGACAGGCGATCGTTGTCTTCGTCGCTACCCACCGTGTCGGTGTGACCGGTGACCTGGACTTCGGCACCCGAGCGCGCCGCCATTTCGGCGCGGATCTGATCGAGCACCGGTCGCGACGTTGGCAACAACGTCGAGGTCCCGTCGACGAAGTAGAGCGTGAAGCTCTTCGCCGGTGGCGGCAGCGCGTTCATCAGCTGCTGGTAGGCCGGTTTGATCGCGGTTTCCGTGCGCAGCGTCGTCCCGCCACGCGTCATCCGCGCCGAGCGCAGCGGCTGGTCCATGACCTGCTCGCCCCCCTTCTCGTCGAGCACGGCCAGCGCGCCCACCGGATGACCGTCCTCGCCCGGCAGCAGCAAGGCCTTCGGAGCAGCGCAGGCTCCGAGCGCCAACGCCAGTACGGCTCCCCCCATCCTCCTCATGTCAGGGAACGTCCACCACGAAGCGCGTGCCGCGCACGCCCAGCATCGATGTCGGCGTGCGCACGCGCATCGCGTCGCGTCGCGACTTGGCGATGCTGCCCGAAACCACGCCCAGCGAACCACGGTCGACGCTCGTGACGAAGGAACCGCTCTGGCGCGTCCGGTCGAATTGAAACTCGGTCAGGGTCACGCGACTGTTGGGGCCGACCGCGAAGCGCGTGCCGTCAACGAAAGTCACGCCCAGGCGCCCATCGCGACCGGTGACGAGGATATCGCCCGGCTCGAGCTGAACGCCCGGAGCCACGGCCACCGTCCGCCCGCTGCGGTTGACCGAAGCCGCGCCGACGTTGCTCTTGACGCGACCGATCTCGGCAAGCGCCGGAGCGGCACTGGCGATCATGACGGCAAGCGCCGCAATCTTCACAAGAGAACGCAATTTATTCCCCCTCGGCCCTTGGCCGTGGCATACCACCGGCATGGTTTCGGGGACAACCATTTCGCATTGTCACAAGTCGGGACACGAGTTGTCTGCCGCATTGCTCGCGGCGACAGGCGCGGTCGAGGCATTCGCGGGCTCTGCGGAGCTCGACCGTGTCACTGCGCGGCGGCTGGCGATCATCGTCGAGGAGATCGTCGCCAACGTGCTCGATCACGCCGCGCACGACCGTGACATAGCGTTCACGCTCTCGCTCGATCATCGTGAGAGCGGCCCGCTCGTCACGCTCGAAGACGACAGCGATGCGTTCGACCCACGGACTGCTGCATCGGTGGAAGCACCCAATCCGGACCGGGGCGGCGGAGTAGGTCTCGCGCTCGTCTCGGCCTGGGCGGAGATCGTCTCCTACGACAGCGCCGAGGGCCGGAATCGCCTCGTCCTGCAGCAGCGTCTTACCGGCTGAACTAGTTCCTGCGACGCCCCCGGCGCGGCGTCGATTTCGTCGCCGCCGGCGTGACGCGCGGCGGCTCGCGCAGCGCCACGAAGCTCGGAAGATCCTCGACGACATTGGTGACTCCGTCGAGCTTGGTGCCCATCGCGCGGTCGAGCCGGTCGAGCCGGTCGACGGGCAATGGGTGGGTCTTGTTCATCAGCGCAAAGCCCTTGTCGTCGGGCGCTGCGCTCAAGGTCTGCAGCACGCCGACGAGGCCGTAGGGTGAATAGCCGGCGCGCGCAGCGATGACGACGCCCATGCGGTCGGCGTCGTATTCGTCGTCCTTGTCGAGGCCGCGCATGTACATGGTCTTGCCGGCATTGATCAGCGCGGTCTTGAACTGCCCCGCGAGGCCACCGGTGCTGCCGCCGACATAGTCGGTAAAGCCGCCGAGCGCCGAATCGCGCAAGGAACTCTGCAGCGCGTTGATGTGATCCTTGCGCACGACATGCGAGATTTCGTGCGCCAGCACGCCGGCGAGCTCGCTCTCGTTGCGCATCCGGTCGAACATGCCGCGGGTGATCAGCACGTAGCCGCCGGGCATCGAGAAGGCGTTGACGTCCGCGGTCTCGACGATGCCGAATTTCCACGGCAGGTTCGGCCGGTCGCTGTGCAAGGCGAGCCAGAGCCCGAGCCGGTTGACGTAGCGCTGCTTGGCCGCGTCCTGCACCAACGGCGCCGTGCCGAGGATGACGCTGGCGAGATCGCCGCCAAGCTTGACCTCCTCCTCCTCGCCGATCTTGCGGAATGAATCGCCCAGTTTCTTGACGTTCTGGACGCCTTTGACCAGCCCGCCGATATTGGGGAACTGGGCCTGCGCTGCTGCGGGCAGCGCCTGCAGGACGCAGGCGGAGAGGACGACGCGGAATTTGCGGGCGGGTGTCATTTCCGGCTCCGTCCCTTGTCGAGATAGTCGACGGTATTTTCCTTGAGGCTGGCCTTCGTCGCCGTCGCTCGGGCATCGTCGGCGCTCACCGCCAGCGTGCCCAGCAGTTCGAGCTCGGCATAGTCCGGGGTGGCGTTGCGGATGTCCTCTTCGTCCATTCCCTTGACGCCCGTCGTCACCGTGCGGCCCGAGCTGCCGGTCTGCAGCAAGGACATGGGATTTCCGCCCGAGGGCCTGGCCCCGCCCGGCCGTGCGGCCCCGGCCGGACCCGGTTCCAGACGCAGGTTGAGCACGCGGACCCAGCCGGTCTTGCCGCCCGCCTCGACATTGGCCCAGGCGCCGCGGCGTTGAAGGATCGTCACGGGCTGGTTGGCCGTCAGGGGGCCGGACTTCGCGGCGTCGATGAAGGGTTGCGCGAGGAGATCGCTGGCACGCAGGACGAGGCCCTTCTCGGCCGCTTCGGCGCTCGTGACCCGGCAGAGCAGGATCGCTGTCAGTAGAATTGCAACGATGCGTCGCATGTCCGTCCCCATCGGATGCCGACCTCACTACCAGTTATCGGCATTAGCGCCTATAGGTTAGCAAAGTGATGCCCCTACTCGATAATCGAGCAAAGGTGATGTGGCCAATGTCACATCTTTCGGCCGTCAACTTCTACGCGTCGGCTCGTAAAGCCGTACCGGGGCCTCTCGACCCTTGACACTGTGCGAGCCGCAGTCCCGCCAATCGAAGGCCTCGCCCACGGCTTCCTTGGTCGCCTCGGACACCAGCACGCGGGCGATGCCCTTGGTCAGGCCCTCGATCCGGCTGGCAAGGTTCACCGTGTCGCCGATAACCGTATAGTCGAGCCGGTCGTTCGAGCCGATGAAGCCGACGACTGCGCGGCCGCTGTGAATGCCGATACCGATCTCCAGCTCCGCCCCCAGCGTGCCGAGCTGCCCGCGCAGGTCTTCGAGCGCGGCCGACATGTCGAGCGCGGCGGCGACGGCCTGCTCGGCGTGGTTGGGGCTGGCGACGGGGGCGCCCCAGAAGGCCATGATCGCGTCGCCGATGAACTTGTCGAGCGTGCCGCCGTGGCGGAAGATCACTTCGACCTGCTTCGAGAAATAACTGTTGAGCAGCGCCACGACATCCTCAGGCGCCGAGCTTTCTGACAGCGCGGTGAAGCCGCGGATGTCGGAGAACAGCACCGAGACCTCGCGCGATTCGGCGCTGGCGCGGTAGTCGATGTCGCCGCGCTCGATGAGGTCGGTCACCACGCGCGGGTCGAGGAAGCGCTTGAACATGCCCGAAGTGCGCAGACGCTGGGTGCGTTCCTCTAGATAGGCGATCGCGCTGCCCGAGAGATAGAAAGCCCAGCCGAAAGCAAGCGGCCCGAACAGGGGCACGAACACGCCGTTCGCCAGAGCAAGGGCGCCGACGAGGACCGAGGCAGCGGTGATCGCCAGCATCACGTAGCCCAGCCGGTTGGCGCTGACGTTTCGCGCGAGGCCGATCGCGACGACGGCGATCAGCAGCAGCGCGAAAGGCGCCATCGACGGGCGCGGCACTTCACGCAGCCAGTCGCCGCGATCGAGATTGTCGAGCGCGGTCGCGAGGATCTGGACACCGGGATAGGTGCTGCTGAGCGGGGTCAGGCGCAGGTCGAGCAAGCCTGGCGCGGCAGTGCCGACGACGATCAGCTTGCCTTTGAACTCATCCTTTGGCCGCAGGGGGTGCTCACGCAGGCTGTCGAGATAGACGTCGGCGAAGGAGACGTGCTTCCAGTCGCGCCGCCAGTTCAGCAGCACTTCCTGCTGCGGCGGCAGCGGATGATGGAGATCGCGCATCACCCGCGCGGCGAGCGAGGGGAAACGCCAGCCCTTGCGATCGCGGTAAAGCGTGTGGTGACGACCGACGCCGTCGCTGTCGCCGGTGAAATTGATCAGCCCGCCGCGCATCGCCCCAGGCTGATCGACGAGCACCAGCGGCATCATCAGCGGCACCCGCGCATCGACCGGCGGTTTCGTCAGAGGCTGCGCACCGATCGCCGGCGGCATCTGGCTGACCCAGGCGCCCTCTCCGTCGGCATTGAGCGTCATCGCCAGCCAGACGTTGGGATGCCGCGCCACGGCATCGGTCAGCGCCGCATCGTGCTCGGGCCGGTAGATGTCGCGCTCGTTGAACAGGATGTCGAAGGCCATGCCGCGCGGCTGCTGCTGCATGACGTAGTCGATCAGCTCGCCATGGACCGAGCGCGGCCAGGGCCAGGAACCGGCAATGTCGTTCATCATCTCGAGCGAGCGCTGGTCGATGTCGATGATGATCACGCGATCCGATTCGGGCCGCCGGGCGGTGTTCAGCGTCAGCAGGACATCGCCCGCGCGCTGGTCGACGATGCGGGTGAAATCGAGATAGCGGTAGTCGGCGAAGACGAGAACGGCGAAGCCCAAAGCCAGCAGGACCCACCTGCTCAGCGCCAGCCGTCTGAATTGCCCCACGACGTTCCCCATGCCGTGATCTTGGACCAGCACGCGCGCGCGCGCAATTCTACTCGATCGGCGCGACGTCCACCGAGAAGAACATCGTCTGCTGCCCGCCGCCGCGGAACACGCCGTCGAGCGGGGCAACGTCGCTGTAATCGCGGCCCATGGCGACGAAGATATGGTCGGTCGTGGCGAAGACGTTGTTGGTGGGGTCGAAGCCGACCCAGCCCAGATCATCGCCGCACCACAGCGCTGCCCAGGCGTGCATCGCATCGGCACCGACCAGCCGCTGCATCCCCGGCGGCGGCCGCGTACGCAGGTAGCCGCTGACATAGGCCGCGGGGATGCCATAGGCGCGCGCGGCAACGATCATGACGTGGGCGAAGTCCTGGCAGACGCCGTGGCGGGCGCGGAAGGCATCGAGCACCGGGGTGTCGGCCCGCGTGGCGCCACTGTCATAGGCGAACTCTTCGTGGATCGTCGCCATCATGGTTTTGCCGGCTTCGATGACCGGCATGTCCTCTTCGAGCAGGCCACGCGCCCAACCCGCAATCTCGGGCAAGGGGCCGGCGATCGGCGAAGCGAAGAGGTACGAGGCGGGCGCCGAACGGGTGAGATCGGGCCGCGCCAGCGCCAAAGCACGAAGCTCTGTAATGGTCGGGCTGTTCGCAGAGGCATAGTCGGCCGGCGGCGGAGCGACGTCGACGGTGAAGCTGCTTTCGATCGTCAGCTGGGTGATCGGATCGCGCAGCGTCAGCCGCGCCTCGTTGACCACATAGGCGCCCTCTTCCTCCTGCACGGTCCAGGGCAGCGGATCGACGAAACGACGGTAATTGGTCACCGTCTGGCTGGGCCAGGGCGCGGGCCGCAGCCGCACGTTGAACTGGGCGAGATGGACGAAGCCCGAATAGCGGATCGTGTTGTTGTGGCGGACCTCGTAGATCATGGCGGGTAGATCATGCCAGCAGACTGCCCTGGGTCGGATCCTCGGGCAGTTCGTAGTGCAGGAAATAACGCTCGGCGATCGCGTCGGACAGCGCCATCAGCCGCGTCTCGGTATCCTGCAGCAGCATGTCGCCGAGCTCACCGACCATCGCGCTGCGCAGCGGCCCGACGAGCGCGCGCGCGGCGAGCAGCGGCGCTTCGGGGACGTTGTCCTCGGTCAGCTGCGGCAGCGCCGCGACGTGTTCCTCGATCTTGCAGAGCTGGAACAGCAGCGAGCGCGGGTTGTCGCCGTCGAGCAGAACGAGGTCGTAGACCGGATCGCGGAGAGGCCCGGTGAGATAGCGCGAACGGTAGATGATCTGGCTGTCGCAGAGGTCGAGCAGCACGCCGAGCGCATCGTCCTGCACTTGCGCCCAGGAAAGCTGGCGCGCGATCCGGCAGATCGACAGCGCGCGTTCGAGCCGGCGGCCGAGGTCGAGGAAGCGCCAGGCCGGGCCGCGCACCATGTTCTCGGCGCTGAGGCCGGAGAGCGCACCGAAGCGCTCGATCAGGTCACGCGCCGATTCCATCATCGCATTGGGTCGGTCGCTGTCGATCCGCGGCATCGGCCGCTTGGCGATGCGCCAGAAATCGCGCGCGAAACGCTCGCGCAGCGACAGCGCAACGGTCTGGCTCTGGCGGATCAGCGCGGCAACGCCGCCGGGCAACTGCGCCTCGACCAAGGCCGCGCCGCAGACGCTGGGGATCGGCTGGCCGGCGGTAGCCTCGGTGATCGCACCCCAGAAGAACAGCAGGCGGACCAGGCTGTGGCGCACTTCGGGATCGCGCGCGTCGCCGCCGTCGACCTCGATCGAGCTGCCGAGGATCGAGCGTATCACGCGCAGGGTCATTTCGGCACGTTCGATATAACGGCCGAACCAGAACAGGTTGTCCGCCGCTTGGCTGGCGAGGATGCCGCCGCCGCGACGGATCGTTGGTATTTCGAGATTGATCGCGGCATTGCCCGGCAGCGGCGTGTCGTCGACCACGCAGACGTCAGCCGACAGCTCGCCCTCGCCCATCAGCGAGGTCAGCAAGTGATCGCTGGTCGAGACGCGCGCGAAGCCGCCGGGCATCACGGTCCATTCGCCATTGGCACCGCGCGCGACGAAAGCGCGCAGGGTAAACGGGCGCGGCACGAGCTGGTCGTCGATCATCGCCGGGGTGGTCGAAAGGTTGACGATCTCCTGACCACAATAGTCCATCGGCCGCCGCCGCATCGCTTCGAGCAGTGCGGCGCGATCCTTCGCGCTCAGCGAAGCGCCGGCCACCGGATCGCGGCCGGGCAGGTTCACCGAGGCCTGGCCGAAGGCGGAACCGATCACCAGCTCGTCCATCCGCTGCTCGACGATGCGCGCCTCGTTCTCCTGCCCGCACCACCAGGTGGCGATATTGGGCAGGATCGGCTCCTCGCCGAGCAGGTTGCGAAACAGCCGCGGCAGGAAGGCGGAGAAAGCGCGCGCTTCGAGCACTTCGACGCCGGGCCAGTTGGCAATCTGCAGCCCGCCGCGCGCCCAGGTGTCGAACAGGTTCGGCACGCCGAGCTCTGACCGCGCGTCGAAGCTCAGCGGATCGAGTGCGTTGGTGTCGATCCAGCGCCAGACTGCATCGATCCGCTTGGGGCCGGCAATGGTGCGGACGTAGAGCTTGTCGCCATCGACGGTGAGATCACGTCCTTCGACCAGTGGCAGGCCAAGATAGCGCGCAAGGTGCGCCTGCTCCGGGTAGGACTGGTTGAACCGGCCCGGCGTGAGCAGAGCGACGCGCGGGCGGGCGCGCTCGCAGTCACGCGCGATGCCCTCCCGCAGGCCCGAGAAGAAACCGGCGACGCGGCGCGTGTGGATGTCGGTCAGTAACGAGCCCGTCGCGCGCGACAGCGCCAGCCGGTTCTCCAGCGCATAGCCGATACCGTTGGCCAGCCTGAGCCGATCGCCGAGCACGCGCCACTGGCCCCGCGGACCGCGCGCGAGATCGACGGCATAGACGTGGATGAGATGCCCGCCGCGCGGCCTGAGGCCAATCATCCGCCGCGCGAAATAGCGGCTGCCGGCAACCACGGCCGCGGGCAGGTGCCCCTGCGCGACGAGGTTCTGCGGGCCGTAGATATCGGCGGCGACCTGTTCGAGCAGTTCCGCGCGCTGGATCAGCCCGCGTTCGACCGTGGCCCATTCCTCGGCGCCGACGATCAGCGGCATCGGCGTCAGCGGCCAGTCGCGCTCGTCCTCGTCGCCGGCGATACGGAAGGTGAGGCCGAGGTCCAGGATCTGCCGTGCGACCTGTTCGTGGATCGCAGAGAAATCCTGGTCGGCGGGGTCCGCGAGCCCGTTCGCCACCTGGTGCCACTTGGCCGCAACGGCATCGCTCGCACCGCGGAACAGATCGCCCGCGGTGGCGTCGGCCGGATAGGCATCGAGCCGGCTGCGTACCGGCGCGGTTCCGCTCTGCGGATCAGCCAGCACGAATCGGGCGACGCAGATCTAGCGACATCGGGAACTCTCCCGCCAATTCCTCGGGCGGCATGGCCTGGGGTCCGGGCGAATGGCCCTGATCCTGGAAGCGCGCCTTGCGCCGCGCTTCTGCCTCGTAACCGTTGATCGGCACGTCATCATAGTTGCGCCCGCCCGGATGCGCCACATGATAGACGCAGCCGCCCAGCGAGCGTCCGTTCCAGGCATCGAGGATGTCGATGGTGAGCGGCGCATGCGCCTTCATCATCGGGTGCAGGCAGTTGGACGGCGCCCAGGCCTTGTAGCGGATGCCGCCGACCCCTTCGCCCGGCGAGGCAGTCGCGGTCATCGGCACGCGGCGGCCGTTGCAGGCGATGATGTGGCGGCCCGAGACGAGACCCGTGGCACGCACCTGCAGTCGCTCGGTCGAGCTGTCGACATAGCGCACGGTGCCGCCGATCGCGCCGGTCTCGCCCAGCACGTTCCACGGCTCGAGCGCGTGGCTGATCTCGAGGCTGACGCCACCGCCTTCGACCGTGCCGTGGACCGGGAAGCGGAACTGGCGCTGCGCCTCAAACCAGACGGGGTCGAAATCGTAGCCTGCGCCGCGCAGGTCGGCGAGGACGTCGAGGAAATTGGCCCAGACGAAATGCGGCAGCATGAAGCGGTCGTGCAGCGCCGTGCCCCAGCGGACCAGCGATCCGTCGAGCGGCTGTTTCCAGAACATCGCCGTCATCGCGCGCAGCAGCAATTGCTGGGCCAGGCTCATCTTGGCGTCAGGCGGCATCTCGAAGCCGCGGAACTCGACGAGGCCGAGCCGTCCGGTCGGCCCGTCGGGCGAGAACAGTTTGTCGATGCAGATCTCGGTGCGGTGGGTGTTGCCCGTCACGTCTACCAGCAGGTTGCGGAACAGACGGTCGACCACCCAGGGCGGTGGTTGCTCCGACCCCGGCCCCGGGACTTGGGCGAGCGCCACTTCGAGCTCGTAGATCAGATCGTGCCGCGCTTCGTCGATCCGCGGGGCCTGGCTGGTCGGGCCGATGAACAGCCCCGAGAAGAAGTAGCTGAGAGCCGGATGCCGCTGCCAGTAGATGACGAAGCTCTTGAGCAGGTCCGGGCGGCGGATGAACGGCGAATCGAGCAGGCTGGGCCCGCCGAGCACTATGTGGTTGCCGCCGCCGGTGCCCGTGGCGCGGCCGTCGACCATGAACTTGTCCGCGGTCAGCCCGATCTCGCGGGCGTTGTCGTAGAGCGTCTCGGTAATCGCCACCGAATCGCGCCAACTCGTCGCCGGATGGATGTTGACCTCGATCACGCCGGGATCAGGAGTGATCTTGAGGACGGTCAACCGCGGATCTGGCGGCGGCGGATAGCCTTCGATCCGCACCGGCGTGCGGTTGACCTCGGCCACGGCCTCGATCGCGGCGATCAACTCGAGATAGTCGTCGAGCGCCTCGACCGGCGGGATGAAGATCGAGAGATAGCCGTCGTGCGGCTCGATCGTCACCGCGGTGCGCACCGCACCTTCGATGATGTGCTGCTCGACGCGCTCCTGCTGGGCGACCTGCGGGCCCTCGACCGCCTCGGAGCGCTGCTCCCTGTCGGGCGTCTCTGCCTCCCGCACTTCGTAGCCGCGCTCGGTCAGCTGGGTGCGGAAGTCGGCGAGCGGCTGGCGCGGCTCGGCCGTGTCGCGCGGGTGGATATAGGGGAAGTCCGAAGGCGGCACGAAAGGCAGCGAGCCCAGCGGCAAGCGGTAGCCGAGCGCCGAATCGCCGGGCACCGCGAACAGGGCGCCGCGGCGGACCTTCCACTGCTCGCTCTTCCAGCGCGGCTGCTGCTTGACCTCGGCATTCCACCGCTGGACCGGCAGGACATAGCCGACCGGCTTGGTCAGCCCGCGCTCGAATGTGCGCATGTAGCGCGCGCGTTCCTCGGGATCGTCGAGCTTGGGATCGGTGGGCGAGGTGTTTGCCGGAAGCTCGGCTTCCTTGACGATCCAGCTGACCGCGTCCTCGTAGACCGGCTGGACGAATTCGGGCTCGACGCCGAGATATTGCGCGGTCTCGATCAGGAAGCTGCCGGCCAGCGCCTGGTCGATCTTCGGCGCGGCTTTCTTTTCCTCGGGGAACAGCTCGCCCGCGATCAGCGAGGGATCGCGCCAGATCGGCACCCCATCCCCACGCCAATAGATCGAATAGCCCCAGCGCGGCAGGCTTTCGCCCGGGTACCATTTGCCCTGGCCGTGGTGGAGCAGCGAGCCGGGCGCGAAATTCTCGCGCAGCATGCGGATCAGCTTGTCGGCATAGGCGGCCTTGGTCGGGCCGACGGCGGCGCTGTTCCATTCGGGCGCTTCGAAATCGCCGTCGGCGATGAAAGTCGGCTCGCCGCCCATCGTCAGCCGGACGTCGCCGGCGTTCAAGTCGGCATCGACCCGGTCGCCGAGATCGAGCAGCGCCTGCCAGCGCGCATCGGTGAACGGCTTGGTGATACGTACCGCCTCGGCGATACGGCTGACGCTCATCGCAAAATCGAAATCGACCTCCGCCGGTTCGGCCAGGCCCTCGATCGGCGTCGCCGAGCGGTAGTGCGGCGTCGCGGCGAGCGGGATGTGGCCCTCGCCCGCGAACATGCCCGATGTCGCGTCGAGCGCGATCCAGCCGGCGCCGGGGACATAGGCTTCGGCCCAGGCGTGGAGGTCGGTAACGTCCTGCTCGACCCCCTTGGGCCCGTCGACCGGGATCACGTCGGCGACGAGCTGGATCGAATAGCCCGAGACGAAACGCGCGGCGAAGCCCAGCCGGCGCAGCAGCTGGACGAGCAGCCAGGCCGAATCGCGGCAAGACCCGGTGCCCGCCGCCAAGGTCTCCTCGGGCGTCATCACCCCGGTTTCCATGCGGATAACGTAGTCGATCCGCTGCTGGAGCCGGCGGTTGATGTCGACGAGGAAATCGACCGTGCGTCCCGCATGGCCGGCATGTTCCGCGACCAGAGCCTCGAACAGCGGACCTTGCGGCTCGGTGTCGAAATAGGCCGCAAGGTCGGCCTCCATGATCGGGCTGTAGGCGAACGGGTATTCCTCGGCCTCCGGCTCGACGAAGAAGTCGAACGGATTGATCACCGCCATCTCGGCCAGCAGGTCGACCTCGATCGAGAAGTGGTCGACCGGATCGGGAAAGACGATCCGCGCCTGCCAGGAGCCGTGCGGATCCTGCTGCCAGTTGAGGAAGTGGTTCGCGGGGCTGATCTTTAGCGAATAGTTGGGCACCGCGGTGCGGCTGTGCGGCGCGGGCCGAAGCCGGATTATCTGAGGGCCGAGCCTTATCGGGCGGCTGTAGCGGTAGCGCGTGAGGTGGTGGAGCGCGGCCTTGATCATGCCGCGGAGTGTGCGGCAATCCATGTTGCGCTGCAACACGGAAGTTCGGTTGCCGTTGGAGGGACTCCCGGCCGGCGCGGAGGCCAGGGTGGAGCCCCTCCGTTAGCTTCCAGGAGTTAGAGGGGCGGGTTCTGGCAGCTCGCCGCCACGGGGCGCGTGGGGAAAATCGCCGCCTCGTCCATCATTCGGCCGAGAGCGGAGAGTGCGCCGATGAGGTCTCCGATCGAATCCTCCTCGACGAGCAGCCCCAGCGTGTCGCGTAGCGCCTCGGGGCGCGAATCGCGCAGCGAGCAGACGAGACTGAGGATCAGCGCCTCGTGCTCCGAGACGTGGTTGCAGGCGAGCGCGCAGAACTGGAACGTCTCCAGCCCGTTGCGGTTGAACAGCGTCATCATGCGCAGGAAGGGCTGCAATCCGGCGATCATGTTCCACCGCGCGAAGGCATTGCCCAGCGCAGAGCCGGGGCACTGGCGGTCGCCCATGGCCTTGACCCAACTGCGCATCGACCAGACCATGAAGCGCCCGCCATGATCGAGGCTGGTGACCGGACGGTCGAGGAAGTCGTACATTTCGGGCTCTCCCTATGTGATCGAGCAGATTGATTCTCTCCAGAAGCCAGTTGGACACTATTCCTCTTGCAAATGCAAATGATTCGCAATAACTAGATGTGGTCAGCGGGTGGGACCCCATGTTCACCCCGTTGCCTTGGGTCGTTTTGACCTTTTCTCCCTCCCCAACTTCAACCGGGGCCGCGCATTTCCCGTGCGGCCCCGGTCTTTTGTTCACATCGCCATCATCTTCGTTGCATGCGTTGGTGCAGCTGCCGGTCGCCTATACGCGTAGCGCTTCGATCACCGCGCGCAGACCGGCCGAAATGTATTTGCGCGCAGGGTAGTAGAGATAGAGCCACTCTTCGGGCGCGCGCCACGGCACCAGGCATTCGATGAGTCTGCCGTTTTCGATGTGCGGCCGAGCGCGGTCTTCCCAGACGTAGGCCAGAGCATGACCCGACAGCGCGGCAGTCACCATGAGTTCGTGATCGTCGAGCGAGAGAGGGCCCGAAGGCTCGAACTGCGTCGTCTTGCCGGCACGGACGAATTCCCAAGGATAGGCCGTGCCGTTCGGATAGATATTGCGAATGCAGACGTGATCCTCAAGCTCTGCGGGCGTGCGCGGCTGGGGTTGGCGCTCGAAGTAGGTCGGGGATCCGACGACGATCAGCCGCGCGCTGGGCCGGATTCTGACCGCGGTCATGCCCTCGCGCAGGCTTTCGCCGAGCCGGATGCCGGCATCGAAGCCTTCGGCAACGATATCGACGAGGCGGTCGGTCGCGACGATCTCGAGCTCAAGATTCGGGTTTCGCTCGAGCAGGGGCGCCATGACCGGCCCGAAGACGAACAAGGCCGCCGAACTGGGCACGTTGATCCGCACTTTGCCGAAGGGCGTGTCGCGGAACCGGTTTAGCGCGTCGAGCGCAGAGCCGATCTCGCCGAACGCCGGCGAAAGCTGGGCCAACAGCATTGCGCCGGCATCGGTGAGCGAGACGCTGCGCGTCGTGCGGTTGAGCAGGCGGATGCCGACGCGAGCTTCGAGGTTGCTGACGGCATGGCTGATGGCCGAGGCGGTAACACCGCGTTCCTCGCTCGCCCGACGGAAGCTGCGATGACGCGCCACAGCGTCGAAGGCCGCCAGTTCGGAAAGGTCGGTCGTGCGCATAGATGAATTTCACTCATCTGTGAGAGGAAAACTATCGCGCTAATCGGAAGAATAGAAAAGCGGCAATTTACTCCTCGCGAGCCGGCATTGGGCCGGACCCGACAAGGAGACTGATCATGACCATGAAGACCTGGTTCATCACCGGCGCATCGCGGGGTTTCGGCGCGCTGGTGACCGAACGTGCGCTGGCCAAGGGCGATGCCGTCGTCGCCACGGCACGCAATCCGCAGGCGATCGCCGATCGCTTCGGCACGCACCCCAATCTCCTCGCCGTCGTGCTCGACGTGACCGACGAGGCCCAGGCCGGGGTGGCCGCGCGCGCCGCGATCGACCGGTTCGGCCGGATCGACGTGCTGCTCAACAATGCCGGCTTTGGCTTGCTGGGGGCGGTCGAGGAAGCGAGCGCGGCCGAGGTCGAGGCGATCTATCGCACCAACGTGTTCGGCCTGCTCAACGTCACCCGCGCCGTGCTGCCGCACATGCGCGCGGCGCGTTCGGGACGGGTGCTCAACGTATCGTCGATCGGCGGCTATCGCAGCGGGGCGGGCTTTGGTGTCTACTGTTCGACCAAGTTCGCGGTCGAGGGGCTGAGCGAAGCGCTGCATGAAGAACTCGCGCCGCTTGGCGTGCATGTGACCGTGGTAGAGCCGGGATTTTTCCGCACAGATTTCCTCGACTCGCAGTCTCTCTCGGTCAGTCCCGCAATCATCGGCGACTATGCGACAACGGCAGGCCAGGTCCGTGAGATAGCGAGCGGGCTGAACCATCAGCAGCCGGGCGATCCGGCCAAACTGGCAGAGGTATTGATCGCTTTCGTGGACGCACCGAACCCGCCGGTACGACTGCCGCTCGGCAGCGATACCGTGGCGGCGATCGAAGCCAAACAGGTTTCGGACACTGCCATAGTGGAACAGTGGCGCGCAGTCGCGGTATCGACGGATTTCGCCTCGGAATGAAAACTGCCCCGGAGCGGAGTTCGCTCTGCTCCGGGCCCCTGAGGCTGGCCAATGCCGAAGGCATGACTGCTTGCGTCCACCGCACCAACAAAAAAGGCGGCACCGAAGCGCCGCCCTTGTTGCATCCTCCTCAAACTACCCTTTTGTTCTACCCTGTTTGTTTTTTTGGGCTGGGTTTGGCTTTGTCGCCCGGTAGCCTCGAAGCTCCGGGCAAAATCTCTTAGTAGCTGGCGACCTGCATGTAGGGGACCGGGTTCACGGCCTCACCGGCGATGCGGACTTCGTAGTGCAGGTGCGGGCCGGTCGAGCGGCCGGTCGTGCCGACGTAGCCGATAATGTCACCCTTGTGGACTTCCTGGCCGGCCGCGACGTTCAGGCGCGACATGTGGCCATAGCGGGTCTCGATGTTACCGCCGTGCTCAAGCGCGACATAGAGGCCGTAGGAGCTGAACCAGTCGGCGCGGCTGACGATGCCGTCGGCCGTGGCGTGGATCGGCGTGCCGACCGGCGCGGGCAGGTCCACGCCCTTGTGCATGCGGCGACCGCCGAGCACGGGGTGAACGCGCATGCCGAAGTCGCTCGACATGTGGAACCCTTCGACCGGGACCCGCGAAGGGATCGATGCGCCCGAGCGGCGGAACGGATTACCGGTGAAAGCGATCAGGGGGGCGACGCCCGAGGGACGCGAAGAAGCGGCGAGGTTGGCGGCTTCGGAAACGGCTGCAAGCGGAGCCTGCTGCTTCTCGATGGCCTGCCAGCTGGAGAACAGCGAGCGGAACTGCTCTTCACCGCCGGTGGCCGGCTTTGCGGCCTGGGCTGCGCGCAGCGGCGCGGCGATGTCGGCGTTGGCACTGCTGTTGGCCAGTGCGGGGTTGGCGCTGAACACCGCTGCTGCGGCAATGAGCGAACCCGTGAATGCACGTACCGTCGCGATAAAACCGTTAACGACCACTCAAAATACCTTGTCTCGATCGGTAAGGTTTGCACGGGGCAAACCGCCGAGTACGACCATGTTCTGTCTCGGCAGCAGGGCCGCCGAGCCTGTTTTTTGGAGATGGTCGGAACCCCCCGCCAACTCGCAGCTTGGTTGTAGACAGGCAAAACTTACCTACGCAACCGCAGCATAGAGAGTCCGCGGTAAACCGGCTGCCGCACGCGCTGAGTCGTTGAACGGTGGCTTCGGAGTGCCCCGATAGTGGCGTTTTACCAGCGAATTCCACAGGTTTTCGACCGTTTCGCCGCGTCGATCGCAGGCTGCGGCGAAATGATTTGCGCCGAAACGAACGTGGCGAATCTCATCGTCAAGGATTCGTTCGAGCAGTCTGACGCCAGCTTCGTCACCCGTCGCACGCACCCGCGAAATCGTTAACGGGGTGACGTCCAGCGCGCGCGCTTCGAGCACCATCGGCACCACGGCTAGCCGCGCTGCGGCATCGTGCCGCGTCTCGTAAGCGGCGTCCCACAGGCCATCGTGAGCGGGCAGCGCACCATAATGGCTGCCGAGCGCTTTGAGCTTCCGTTCGAGCAGGGCGAAATGCATCGCCTCGTCGGCCGCGACCGAGAGAAAGTCGTCGACACAGCCCCGCCCCAGTTCGGCACCGAACCGCCCGACGAGGTCGAGCGCCAGATCGATCGCGACGAATTCGATATGCGCGATCGCATGCCACAGCGCGATCCGGCCGCGTTCCGACCCGCCCTTGCCGCGCTTGGGCATGCGGTTGGGCGGCAGCAGTTCGGGCGCGGCGAGGCGCGCCGGGCGATCGGGCATCGTGACGTCAAAGGCATAGGCCAGCCGCCCCAGCCGCCAGTCGCGCGCGACCTTGCGCGCCGCCATCGCCTTGGCGCGCGGGTCGCCGGTCAGCAGCGCGGCGTGGATGGCTTGTGCAACGCTGGGCAAAATCAGAGCGCTTTCGCCGCCTCCAGCACCTGGGCCGCGTGGTCTTTGACCTTCACCTTGTCCCAGACGCGGGCGATCTTGCCGTCGGCGCCGACGAGGTAGGTCGTGCGGACCATGCCCATATAGGTGCGGCCGTAGTTCTGCTTCTCGGTCCAGATGCCGAGCGCATCGGACAGGCCGCCGTTTTCGGCATCGCTGGCAAGCGGCGCGACGAGGCCGTGCTTCTCGGCGAACTTCTGGTGCTTCTTCGGCGGATCCTTGCTGACCCCGAGCAGCGCAACGCCGGCCTTGTCGAATTCGGGCGCGAGGCGCGAGAAGTCGATGTTCTCGGTGGTGCAGCCCGGAGTGTCGTCCTTGGGATAGAAGAAAACGACCAGCTTCTTCCCCTTGAAGTCCGACGGCTTCACCTGGCCGCCATCGGGCGTTTCGAGCGCGACATCGGGCAGGGCGTCGCCGACACCGGGACGGGTAGAGCTCATCAGGCTATCTCCAGTTCTTCGCCGAACAGGTCTTGCCAGACCGCGGCGACCGCGCCGCGTGCCTGGGCCAGGCTGGCCAGCACGGCATCCCAATCGCTGCATCCGCAGGCCTTGGCAAGCACGCTTCGTGCTGCGGACGGTGGTTCCCGCGCATCTGGCGCCAGCAGGCGTGCGGTGATCAGCAGGCGCGCCAGCGTCCCGTGCGCAGCGATCATTGCCTCGGGCAACAGCCCTTCGGCGATCAGAATGGGAATCGCCTCGCCGAGCCGCGGGATCAGCGCCTTGCCCTCTCTGAGTTGCAGATAGTGGACGATGAATTCGACATCGACGAGCCCGCCGCGCGACAGCTTGACGTCAAGCAGGCCCTTGCCCGGCTTGTGCTGCGCCATGGTCGCGCGCATTTCCAGCACGTCCGCCCGCAACTTCGCCGCATCGCGCGGCGCCTTCAGGACTTCGCTGACTATGCCGCAAAGCGCGTCGCGCGCCTCTGCCGAACCGTAGAGGGGCCGGGCACGGCACAGCGCCATGTGCTCCCAGGTCCAGGCCTGCTCCTTCTGGTAGCGCTCGAATGAGTCGAAGCTGACCGCGAGCGGCCCCTGGTCGCCCGAAGGCCGCAGCCGGGTATCGACCTCGTAGAGAGCGCCTTCCGCGGTCGGCACGCTCAGCGCACCAGTCACGCGCTGGCACAGGCGGTTGTAATAGGCGGTGGCGGCAAGCGGGCGGCGTCCGTCCGATTCGGCTTCGAAATCGCCGGTGAACAGATAGACCAGGTCGAGGTCAGAGGCGTGGGTCAGCGCGCCGCCGCCCATGCGGCCGAGACCGAGGATGACGAGTTCGCTGGCAGCGATGCGGCCGTGGCTGCGCTCGAACTCGGCCAGGGCCGCATCAGTCAGCACCCGAATCGCAGCTTCGGCGACGCGCGCAAGGGCAGCGGAGATCTCGAGCGGATCGGTCGCGCCTTCGATCAATTGGACGCCGAGAGCAAAACGCTTCTCACCGACGCGGCGGCGGACACGGTCGAGCACGCGCTCGTAGTCGTCGTCGCACTCGCCGCAGGCGAAGTCCGCAACCAGCGCCTCGACGTCGCCGGGCAGGGCGAAAGCGCTGGCGTCGATCAGCGGGTCGAGCAGGTCGGTGCGGCGCGCGAGCTCGTCAGCCAGCGGCGGGGCGAGGCTGAGAATGCGCGCGAGCAGTTGCACGAGCGCCGGCCGCGCTTCGAGCAGGTTGAACAGGTTGATCGCCGTCGGCAGGTTCGCCAGCAGCTGTTCCCAGCGCAGGAAGGCACGCTCGGGCTCGGGCGCGGCGGCGAGTGCGGCGAGCAGGGCCGGCTGGATCGCATCGAAGGCCATACGCGCGGCCTCGCTGCGCAGCGCGCGCATCTTGCCCGATCGCCAGCCGTCGATGCGCTGGGCCAGCTCGTCGGCGTCGGCGAAGCCCAGTCGCGCGAGTTCCTCGGTCAGCGGTTTGCTGCCGACGGGCAGGACATTCCCGCCGAGACTCCCGCCGTTCCCGCCACCATTCCCGCTTGCTGCGATCAGCGCGTCGTAGCGCTCGCCGACCGCCTGGGTGATGCGGGTGATCTCGCTCAGGAGTGCATCGCTGTCGGGCAGGCCCTCAAGCTTCGCCACGCCCTCGATGGCCGCCCATTCGCTCGGCAAAGCATGCGTCTGCTGGTCGGCGACCATCTGCAGCCGGTGTTCGAGCGTGCGCAGCCGGTCGTAGCTGTCGCCAAGGAGCTGCGCATCGTCGGCGGGAATGATTCCCGCCGCAGCCAAAGCATCGAGCGTGGCGCGCGTGCCGCGCAGCCGCAGCGCTGGATTGCGCCCGCCATGGATCAACTGGTGCGTCTGGGCATAGAATTCGATCTCGCGGATCCCGCCCCGGCCCTTCTTCAGATCGAAGTTCGGCCCTACGGTCCAGGCTTGGCGGGTGTTCGAGCGGATCTGCGACGTCAGCCGGCCGATCTCGGCGATCGCGCCGAAGTCCAGGCTCTTGCGCCAGACGAAAGGCCGGATCGCCGCGAGGAAGGCTTCACCCGCTCCAATATCACCCGCGCACGCGCGCGCGCGAATGAAGGCCGCGCGTTCCCAGGCGAGCGCCGAGCTTTCGTAATGGGTCAGCGCCGCCTCGATCGGAATCGCCAGCGGGCTGACTTCGGACGCCGGCCGCAAGCGCAGGTCGACGCGGAAGACATAGCCGTCGCCCGTCACCCGGCCGAGAGTCTCGACGACGGCACGTGCGACGCGGTCCGCCGCCTCGCCCGGCTCGTCGCGCTCGCGACGGGGGAGCAGCGCGGGATCATAGAGCAGGATCGGATCGATGTCCGAGCTGTAGTTGAGCTCGCAGGCGCCGTGCTTGCCGAGCGCCAGCGCGATGAAGCCGGCGGGCTCGGCATCGGGCACGCGGCGGCGGATGGCCTCGGCGATGGCTGCGTCCATCGCGCGGTCGGCGAACAGCGAGAGTTCGCCGGTGACTCGCGCCACGGGGAAGGCGCCCGCCAGGTCGCCGATCGCCAACGCCAATGCCAATGCCAGCCGCTCGCGCCGCAGCGCCACGCCGACCTCCTCCACGCCCTCGCCCTGTCGCGTGGCCCAGGCCAGCGCTGCCTTGCCCTCGCCAGCCGCCAGCAGCGCGACGAGATCGGGCAGCCGGTCCATCGCGCGCGAAAGGAAAGGCGCATGGGCTTCGGCGCGGGCTAGGGCTCCTGTCCAGTCGGCAGTCATGACCTCTGACTGCCCGCACACGGCGCGCAGAGCAAGCTGCCTTGTCGCCTGCCGCACGCTCACCTAAAGCCGCCTTGCCTGCCCCCCCCCACAGGATATGACCTTCATGAAACCAGCGCTTTCCGCCCTGACCGTCCTTTCGATCCTGCTCGCCGCGCCGGCGCTGGCCGCCGAGCCGCAGATCGATGTGCCGCTGATGAAGCGCGTGGTCGAGCGGCTGTCGGCCGACGACCTCGAAGGCCGCGCACCCAGCACCGCGGTCGAGCCCAAGGTACTCGACACGATCATCGCCGCGTTCAAGGCGGCCGGGCTGCAACCGGGCAAGGATGGCTGGCTGCAGGACGTGCCGACCGTGGAAGTCACCGGCAGTCACCATTCGCCGCTGGCAATCACCGGTGGCACCGCACCGCTGAGCTTCGCCGTGGGCAAGGACTATGTCGCGAACAGCTATCGCCTGCTTCCCAGGACCGACATCCAGGGCGCCGAGCTGGTCTTCGTCGGCTATGGCATCAATGCCCCGGAGCTCGGCTGGAACGACTATGCGGGCATCGACATGCACGGCAAGATCGCCGTGATCCTGGTCAACGACCCCGACTACCAGACCGAAGGCGAGCAGGGCCTCTTCAAGGGCCGCCGCATGACCTGGTACGGCCGCTGGCCCTACAAGTACGAGGAAGCCGCCCGCCAAGGGGCCAAAGGCGCGCTGATCGTCCACGAAACCTTCCCCGCCGCCTATGGCTGGAACGTCCTGCAATCGAGCGGGACCAGCCCGCAGTACTTCGTCCAGTCGCCCAACGACGGGATGGACCAGACCGAGGTCAACGGCTGGATCCAGCTGCCCGTCGCGCAGAAGATCTTCGCCGCCGCGGGCAAGGACTTCGCCGGCCTCAGCGCCGCTGCCCGGCAAAAGGGCTTCAAGGCCGTGCCGCTGGGCCTCAAGGCCAGCCTGTCGTTCGACAACGCTGTTCGCCGCTCGGTCTCGCACAATGTCGTCGGCGTGCTGCCGGGAACGACGAGGCCAGACGAATATGTGCTCTATTCGGCCCACTGGGACCACCTCGGCCACTGCACGCCCGATGCCAGCGGCGACGACATCTGCAACGGCGCGGTCGATAATGCGACCGGGGTCGCCGCGCTGACGGCGATCGCCAAGGCCAGTGCCGCGGCCGGACGCGCGCCGCGCAGCCAGGTGTTCCTGGCGGTCACGCTCGAGGAATCGGGTCTGCTCGGTTCGGAATTTTATGCGCGGCATCCGGTCTATCCGCTGGCCAAGACCGTCGGCGGCGTGAACATGGACGCGCTGGACCCCGGCGGCCGCGCGCGCGACTACTCGCTGACCGGCGGCGACAAGTCCGACCTGACCGCGTTGTTCCGCGCGGCGTTGGCCGACATGGGCCTCAAGGAAACGCCCGAGGACCACGCAGAGCGCGGCAGCTACTACCGGTCGGACCATTTCAGCTTCGCCAAGCGCGGCGTGCCGATGTTCGACCTCTCGCGCGGCACCGACCTTTTCGTCGGTGGCAAGGCAGCCGGCGACGCGGCCCACGAAGACTACGTCAAGAACCGCTACCACGGCCCGAACGACGAATATTCGCCCGACTGGGACTGGTCAGGCATCACCGAGGACGTGACGTTGTTCTATCGCCTCGGCCACGATCTCGCGATCAGCAGCGCCTGGCCGAACTGGCACCCTGACGACGAATTCCGCCGCGTGCGCGACGCGAGCCGGGCTACGGTGACGAAATGACCTTCAGCTTTCCCCCCGAATGGCACCCGCAGGACTGGCTGTGGATCGGCTTCCCGCACGATGCCGAGGAATGGCCGGGTTTTCTAGACGCAGCGCAGGCCCAGATCGCGGCCTTCGCGGGCGCCGTCGCCGAAAGCGGGCAGGAGGTGCGGCTGATCGTGCGCAGCGAGGCCAACGAGGCGCGGGCGCGGAGGCTGGTTGGCAGCAAGGTCACGCTCGAACGCCGTACCTATGGTGATGTCTGGCTGCGCGATACCGGGCCGCTGGTGAGGACAGACGGTGCGGGTGGTCGCCGGGCGCGGCGCTTCGGCTTCAACGGCTGGGGCGGGAAGTACCTGATGGAAGGTGATCAGACGATCGGCGCCGAACTGGCGCGCGATGCCGGTCTCGAAATCGACACGTCGGACTGGATCCTCGAAGGCGGCGCGATCGACACCGACGGCGCAGGCGTGGTCGCCACGACCGAGCAGTGCCTGCTCAATCCCAACCGCAACCCGCAACTGTCGCGCGGCGAGATCGAGCGCCAGCTCTGCGCCGATCTCGGTTTCGAGCGCGTGCTGTGGCTCGGCGACGGGTTGATCAACGACCACACCGACGGCCACGTCGACAATCTCGCACGCTTCGTCGCGCCCGGCGTGCTGGCGCTGCCGCGCGCCAACGGGGCGAACGATCCCAACGCGGCGATCTATGCCGACGCCAAAGCGCGCGCCGAGGCCTTCGGCGTGACCGTGCGCGAAGTGCCCTCGCCCGGCCTGCTGGAGCGTGACGGGCGGATCGAGCCGGCGAGCTACATGAACTTCGCGATCACCTCGAAGCTCGTCGTCGTACCGACTTTCGGCATGGCGATGGATGCCGAAGGCGTGGCCGCGGTGGCAGAGCTATTCCCCGATCGCGATTGCCTAGGTCTGCCCGCCGATGCCGTGCTCGCGGGCGGCGGCGGCTTCCACTGCGCAAGCCAGCAGATGCCTTCGGCATAGGCTAAAACCGGCTATCCTGAGCTTGTCGAAGGACTGTCCTGTTCTTGAGGCAGTACCGGTTGTCGCCAGAAAAGTGCAGCCCTTCGACAAGCTCAGGGAGCCGGAAAAACGTTTACGGTTCAGCAATGCCTCGGGCGCATGATCGAGCAATGGCACGAGTCATCGCCCTCACCCGCACCGCCCGGCAGGAGCCGCTCGAAGCCTTGCGCATATTGATCGTCTGCGGCTGCGCGCTCGCGTTGATCGCCGCCGGCGAGGCCTTGCCCTTCTTCTAAGCCCTCGCCGGTCCTGCATAGCGCAGGTGGACGATCGGATAGGGTCGCCCGTCCGAATCCAGCTCCGACCGCCCGATCCGCACAAAGCCGCGCGCCTCGTAGAACGGCAGCGCATTGCTCGCCTGCTCATTGGCATCGACCAGCGCCGCGGGCGCCAGCGTCAGCGCATGGGCGATCAGCGCAGAACCGAACCCGCGGCCATGTACGGCGGGATCGACGAACAGCGCGTCGATCATGTCACCGTCCATCACCAAGAAGCCGACCGGCAGGTCGGCATCGTCGACGATCCAGAGCGGAGCTTCGGGCAGGAAGCCCGAGACGATCCCGTCGATCTCCTGCCGGTGTTCGGCGCTGAGGAAACCGTGCGTTGCATCGACCGCCGCGCGCCAGATCGCCAGCGCGCGCGGAACGTCCGCCGAAGTACCGGGCCGAACCTTCACCGCAGATCAGGCGGAGTCGCCTCCGCCTTCAGCATGGCGATCGCCTCGTCCAGCGGCATGAAGCGCTGGCGCTCTTCGCCCAGCGTGCGGATCGCGACGGTGCCTTCCTCGGCCTCGCGCTTGCCGACGACCAGCAGGTGCGGGACCTTGGCGACCGAGTGCTCGCGCACCTTGTAGTTGATCTTCTCGTTGCGCAGGTCGGTCTCGGCGCGCAGGCCCGCGGCCTTGAGCTTCTCGGCCACTTCGGCGGCATAAGGATCGGCGTCGGAGACGATCGTCGCCACCACCGCCTGCACCGGCGCCAGCCAGACGGGCAGCTTGCCGGCGAAGTGCTCGATCAGGATGCCGATGAAGCGCTCGTAGGAGCCGAAGATCGCGCGGTGGAGCATCACCGGGCGGTGCTTCTCGCCGTCCTCGCCGATGTAGTTGGCGTCGAGCCGCTCGGGCAGCATGCGGTCCGACTGGATCGTGCCGACCTGCCAGGTGCGGCCGATCGCGTCGGTGAGGTGCCATTCGAGCTTGGGCGCATAGAAGGCGCCTTCGCCCGGCAGCTCTTCCCAGCCATATTCGGGCGTGGCGAGGCCCGCCGCGATCACGGCGTCGCGCAGCTCGGCTTCGGCGATGTCCCACTGCTCTTCGGTGCCGATGCGGTTGTCGGGCCGCAGCGCCAGCTTGATCGCATAGGTGAAGCCGAAGTCCTTGTAGACCCGGTCCGCGAGCGCGCAGAACGTGCGGACTTCATCGACGATCTGGTCCTCGCGGCAGAACAGGTGGCCGTCGTCCTGGGTGAACTGGCGCACGCGCATCAGGCCGTGCAGCGCGCCGTGCGGCTCGTTGCGGTGGCAGCAGCCGTTCTCGACGAGGCGCAGCGGCAGGTCGCGGTAGGACTTGATGCCCTGCTTGAAGATCAGGATGTGCGCCGGGCAGTTCATCGGCTTGAGCGCCATCCACTCGGCGTGGTCCGAGACCAGCGGTCCCTCGTCCTCGACATTGGGGATCTCGTCGGGGATGACGAACATGTTCTCGCGGTACTTGCCCCAGTGGCCAGACTTCTCCCACTGACGCGCGTCCATCACCTGCGGCGTCTTGACCTCGAGGCACTCGGCCTCGGTGATCGCGCGGCGCATGTAGTCTTCGAGCGCGCGGTAGATGACGTAGCCCTTGGGATGCCAGAAGACCGAGCCGTGGGCTTCGGCCTGGAGGTGGAACAGGTCCATCTCCTGCCCAAGCTTGCGGTGATCGCGCTTGGCCGCTTCCTCGAGCCGGAGGAGATGCGCTTCGAGCTGCTTCTTGTTGAGCCAGCCCGTGCCGTAGATGCGGCTCAGCATCGCGTTCTTCTGATCGCCGCGCCAATAGGCGCCCGACACGCGCGTCAGCTTGAACGCGGCGGGATCGAGTTTGCCCGTCGAGGGCAGGTGCGGGCCGCGACACATGTCGTACCAGTCCGATCCGCTGTGATAGACGGTCAGCTCCTCGCCCTGCGGCAGCTCGGCGGCCCATTCGGCCTTGAAGCTCTCGCCCGCGGCCTTCCACTTGGCGATCAGGTCATCGCGCTGCACGACTTCGCGCACCAGCGGCTTGTTGGCGGCGATGATCCGGCGCATCTCGGCCTCGATCGCCGGCAGGTCTTCGTCGGTGAACGGTCGAGCCGCGGGCGCGAAGTCGTAGTAGAAGCCATCGTCCGTCGAGGGGCCGAAGGTGATCTGCGTGCCGGGGAACAGCGCCTGTACGGCTTCGGCCAGGACGTGGGCGTAATCGTGCCGCGCGAGGTCGAGCGCCTCTGCCTCGTCCTTCGCCGTCACCAGCGCCAGCGAGGCATCGCCCGTGAACGGCCGCGACAGGTCGACGAGCTCACCGTCGATCTTCGCCGCCAGCGCCGCTTTGGCGAGGCCCGGCCCGATCGCCGCGGCGACGTCTGCGGGAGTCGAGCCGGCCGGCATCTCGCGCACGGATCCATCGGGCAGGCTGATCTTCAGAAGTTCGGTCATTCTCACTCTCGATCGAATTTTGCGGCGGTTTGGCAGAAAGCCCGACGCACCGGAAGGGGCGGCGTCTGTCAGTCAGGTTCGAAAAGGAGACGCCGCCTGTCCGAACCCGGACGGCGGCGTGCCGGCGCGCTAGGCGCCCGCGACGAACCGCCCCCGGTTGCCCGGGGTGGTGGTAGTGCTCGGCGCAAGGGAGAATACGCGTGCCATCACGGCCCGATTAGCACGGCGGCCGGCGCGGCTCAAGCGCGGCTAATATGACAGAAAAATGGCAGAAATCTGAGGTTTTGCTTCATAACTTAGGGAGAATTTCTCAACCATTGGCGCGTAGCTGGATCGCGTTCGGTGAACATGCCGGCCGCAGCGACGCGAGCCGGCCAAAAAAGTCGATGAGGTCGTTAATGCAGTGGTTGACGGGGGCGGGCCTCAAGGCCGGCCTAGGGGCTATTTTCGGATCGCTGGAAAAGCGGCTGATCGGGGCGTTGCTGCTTATCGTCGCCTGTACCGGCGCGCTGCAGGTGATCTCGCAGGATCGCGCAATCAAGCTGCGCGTGGAGAGCGAGACGCTGCGCGCCGCGGCAACTAATACCGAGCATGCCGAGCAGCTGGTCAAATCGATCTCCCAGTTCCGCCTGGCGACTCATCTCTATCTGTCGCCCGAACCCGGCGTCGATGCGAGCGAGTCCGACGACGGCGAGCTGACCGACACTGCCATCCGCATCGGCGAACAGATCAATGCGCTGCGCGCTACTGGCATGGAGCTCTATGGCCTGACCCAGGACAACGCGGCGCTCAACGACATCGACCAGCATGTCGCCACGATCATCGACGTCCATGGCAATCCCGCCTCGGGCCGCGCCGAGCGCGCCGCGATCGACGATCGCAATGCGCGGATGGCCGCGCTCGCCGCGGCGATCGAGGCCAAGGCCAGCGCCGACCGCGACGGCGCATACGACCAGCTCAGCCGGTCGAGCTCGAACTGGCAGTGGCTGGTGATCGGGACCGGTGCGGTGACGATCGGTTTCGCGCTGCTGATCCTGTTCGACCTGCTGTTCAACATCCTCCCCGCGCTGCGCCGCATGCATGTTGCCTTGCGCCGGCTGGCGGCGGGCGATCTCGACATCGAGGTCGGCGACTTCCGCCTGCGCGAATTGAAAGCGCTGTCAGGCTCGCTCGAAACCTTCCGGCGCAATGCCCAGGCCGTGCAGAATCTGGCCTTCACCGATCCCTCGACCGGACTGCCCAATCGCCGCGCCTTCGTCGACCGGACCGGCGAACGGCTGGCCGGCGCGAACGGCCAGACCTTCCTGGTGATGCTGGCCGACATCGACCGCTTCAAGCATGTCAACGACGACTACGGCCACGCCGTGGGCGACCAGCTCGTCAAGCTGATCGGCGAACGCATGAAGCATGAACTCGGCCCGGACGCGATCATCGCGCGTGTCGGCGGCGACGAATTCGCCCTCTGCGTCGCGCTGCCCGAAGCGGCCGCCGCGCCGACGCTGGGCACCAACCTGATCGGCGCCATGCGCGCGCCGTTCGATCTCGGCGACTACAACGTCGCGGTCAGCATTTCGCTGGGCCTCGTCGAAGCCAAAGGCATCGAAGCGGCCACGGGCGACGACGAAGCCAGCGATCGTGAGGCCGAGGTCAACGCGCTGATCAACAAGGCCGATCTCGCGCTCTACGCTTCGAAGAACGGCGGCCGGAACCGCGCGACGCGCTTCACCACCGACCTCGCCGAGGAGCGCGAGCTCAGCCGCGCGCTCGAACGCGACCTCGCGCTCGGGCTCGACGACGGCCAGCTGCGCATGGTCTATCAGCCGATCCACCCGTTCCAGGGGGCCGAGAACGAGGTCGAGGCGCTGGTCCGCTGGAACCACCCGCTGCTCGGCGAGATCAGCCCCTCGCGCTTCATTCCCGCCGCCGAGCGCAGCGGCCTGATGGTCCAGCTCGGCTACTGGATCGTCCAGCGCGCCCTGACCGACCTGGCGCGCTGGCCCGGGTTGTCGATGAGCATCAACCTCTCACCGCTGCAGCTGGCGCAGGAGGGCTTCGTCGGCTTCCTGATGGATTGCTGCCGCAAGCAGGGCATCACGCCGCAGCGCGTGATCCTCGAAGTCACCGAATCGCTGTCGATCGAGCGCAACACGCGCGCGCTGATGACGCTGAACCTGCTGCGCAACGCCGGTTTCCGCATCGCGCTCGACGATTTCGGCACCGGCTATTCGTCGCTCTGCATGATGAAGACCTTCAAGTTCGACCGGCTGAAGCTCGACCGCAGCCTGATCACCGATCTCGACAAGGACCCGACCTCGCAGGCGGTGTTCGACGCGGCGGTGACCATGGCGCTGCGCATCGGCGCCGAAGTGGTGGCCGAGGGCATCAGCGAGGAAGACCTGGTCAGCCCCGTGCGCAGCGCCGGTTGCACCCACGTCCAGGGCTATCACTACAGCCGCCCGATCGAGGCGGATGCGGTGCAGGGCTACTACGAGGGATCGCCGCAGCTCGAGGGCAAGCCGGACGCGGGTCGCAAGGTGGCCTGAGGTTACGCAGCGGATTGGCGAGGATGATGCCTTGCCGAGCCGCCCCGTCCGGCCCACATAGCCGGTGATGACCGAGCTGCGCTTTCATGAGATGCCCGACGGGCGCCGCATCGCCTATCGCTTCGCAACCGGCGGCGGACCGACGATCGTGTTCCTGCCCGGCTACATGTCCGACATGGCCGGCGGCAAGGCGAGCGCGGTGTTCGACTGGGCCGTGTCGCAGTGGCGAACCTGCCTGCTGGTCGACTATTCGGGCTGCGGCGAAAGCTCGGGCGACTTTGCCGACGGCACGCTCTCGCGCTGGCGCGACGAGGTGCTGGCGCTGATCGAGGCGCTCTGTCCCGGCCCCGTCGTGCTGGTCGGCTCGTCGATGGGCGGCTGGCTGATGCTGCTGGTAGCCCTCGCCCTGCCGGCCGAGCGCCGCGCCGGACTGGTCGGGATCGCCGCGGCGCCGGACTTCACCACCTGGGGCCGGTCCGATGCGGACAAGGCCCGGCTCGCCGCGGGCGAGACAGTCTACGAGCCCAATCAGTACGGGCCGGAGCCGACGCCAACCCATCCCGGCTTCTGGGCCGATGGGCAGGAGCACCTCCTGCTCGGCGACGACATCGGGCTCGATTGCCCCGTACGGCTGCTCCACGGCCAGGCCGACCCCGACGTGCCCTGGGAAGTTTCCATGCGCCTCGCGGCCGTCGTGCGTTCAGCCGACGTGCAGGTCACTCTGATCAAGGACGGCGACCACCGCCTCTCGCGCGACCAGGACATCGCGCTGCTGCTGCGCACGGTAGCGGCACTCGTCGGGGAGGCCGGCTGACGGAGCCCCGGATGTCGCTTGTCCTCGCCTTTCTCGCCCAGGTCGGCGCACTTAATTCGCCCGGCGCCGCGCCCCCGCTGCCGCATGAGCTGCAGAGCGAGCCGCTGCGGCCGCCGCGCAAGGCCCGGGTCCAGGCGCAGACAGCGCCGGCAAGGGTGCCAAGCCGGCAGCAGAGCTGCCTCGATATCGCGGAACAGACGCCCACCGACGGCGAAGCGAGCGCACGGTCCTGGCTCGCCAGCGTACAAGGCCCGGAAAAGGCGGTGCCCGGCGAATGCCTGGGCGTGGCGCTGAGCCGCCAGGACAGATGGGCCGAGGCCCAGTCCGCCTTCGTCGCCGCGCGCGATGCCGCGGGCGACAAGACGCTGCGCGCGAGGCTCGGTGCCATGGCCGGCAATGCCGCGCTGGCGCAGGGTAACGCTGGTGCGGCGCTGACCGAGCTCGATAGCGCGCATGCCGATGCCGTAGGCGACGCGGCGATGACGGGCGGCATCGACGTGGACCGCGCCCGTGCGCTGGTCTTGCTCAAGCGCAACGACGAGGCCGCGGCCGCGCTGACCGAAGCCCGCGAAGTCGCGCCCGACAATGCCCAGGCCTGGCTGCTGTCAGCGACCTTGTCTCGCCGGATGAACAAGCTGCCCGAAGCGCAGGCGCAGATCGAGAAGGCCGCGGCGCTGATTCCCGCCGATCCGGAAATCGGGCTCGAGGCCGGCGTCATCGCCGTGCTCGCGGGCCGCAACGACGCAGCGCGCAGAAGCTGGCAGTCGGTCCTGGCGACCGCTCCGGACAGCGAGGCGGCAGCGACCGCCAAGGGCTATATCGCGCAGCTCGGCCCCGCCCCCGCCGCGCAGGGGCCGAAGCAAACGCCAATGCAGACGGCAGTGAAACCATGATCCCGCTTTCCGTCCTCGATCTCGTTCCGGTGCGCGAGGGCGGCACGGTGGGCCAGGCGCTCGCCGAAACCGCCGCGCTGGCACAGGTCGCCGAGGCGGCGGGCTACAGGCGGTTCTGGGTCGCCGAACATCATGGCATGGAAGGTATCGCCGGCGGCGCGACCTCGGTCGTGCTCGCCCACATCGGCCATGCCACATCGACCATCCGGATCGGCGCGGGCGGCATCATGCTGCCCAACCACAATCCTTTCGTCATCACAGAGCAGTTCGGCACGCTCGACGCGCTGTTCCCGGGCCGCATCGACCTTGGCCTCGGCCGCGCGCCCGGAGCCGACCAGCGGATCGCCCAGGCCCTGCGCAAGAACCTGATGGAAGCCGCCGACCGCTTCCCGCAGGACGTCGCCGAATTGCAGGCGCGCTTCGCCGGCTATCCGCCGCTGCCGCTGGCAGCGACGCCAGGGACCGGCGCCGACGTCGAGATGTGGATCCTCGGTTCCAGCCTGTTCGGCGCCAGCCTTGCCGCCCATCTCGGCCTGCCGTTCGCTTTCGCATCGCATTTCGCCCCGGCCCAGCTCGACGCGGCGCTGAAGCTCTACCGCGAGCGGTTCCAGCCTTCGGAGACGCTGGAGAAGCCCCACGTCATGGCGGCGATGATGGTCGTCGCGGCCGATACCGACGAGGAAGCCGCGCTGCTTTCCACCTCGGGCGACCAGAGCTTCGTCGCGCTGCGGACGGGCAGCCCCGGCCGGCTCAAGCCGCCGGTGCCCGGCTATCGCGACAGCCTGCCGCCTGAGCTGCGCGCGGGACTCGACTTCGCCCGGAGTGCCAGCGCGATCGGCAGCCCGGCGAGCGTGCGCCAGCAGATGCAGGCCTTCATACAACGGACACAGGCGGACGAGATCATCGTCGCCGGTGCCATCTGGGATCCCAAGGCGCGGGAACGCTCCTTGCAGTTGACTGTTGAAGCCCTGCGACAGGGCGGAGTTTAAAAAACGGGGGAGCGGCCAATGCCGTCCGAAAAGCGCCTGGCAGCTGCCGTGGCCGAAGAACTGTCCGCCTCGCTGCTCGCCGGCGAAGACATTTTCACCAAGGAAAGCCTGGCCGCAGCGGCCGGCGCAGTGCTGGAAGCGGCGATGGATCGCGAGCCTGGCAAGCCGGCAATCGTAGTCAGATCGGTCACGGGTCCAGTCGCCGACCGGCTGACGCGGATCACCGTGGTCAACGACGACATGCCGTTCCTGGTCGATTCGATCGCGACGACGGTCGACGCGCAGGGGTTGGCGATCGACCGGCTCGTCCACCCGATGGTCACGGTTCGCCGAACCGAGGCCGGCAGGCTCACGGACCTTTCCGTAGGCGGCGAGAAGGGCCTGCGCGAGTCGATCGTCTATATCGAGACCCCCGCGCCGACGCGCGGACCCGCGTGAAACTGCGCGCAGCGCTGGCCGCGACGCTGGAGGACGTGCGTGCCGCGGTCGCCGACTGGCCGAAGATGCAGACGGCACTGTCCACCGACGCCGGGCGGCTCGAACAGATCGCCGGCGCCGATACCGATGGCGCGGCGCTGCTGCGCTGGTTCAAGGACGACATGCTGACCCAGCTCGGCCACGTCATGCGCCGCCGCGACGGGCGGCAGAGCAAGGCGCTGGGCATCTGCCGGCTGGGCCGCCGCGTTCTGCCCACCGCTGACAACTTCGAGCGCGCTTTCGATTGGTTCGAAAAGGGCGGGCGGGCGCCCCTGCTGCTCAAGTCCGACGAGATCAGCCATGTCCATCGCCGTGTGCCGGTGGACCTGGTGATCGTGCCGGTGATCGAGGACGGCAAGATCAGCGCGCTCTCAGTCCATGCCGGGCTCTGGACCAGCGCCGCCCTGGCCGCCCCGCCCGACCTGGTGCCCTGCCTGCGGACCGCGCTTGCCGCGCTAATGGAGCGCTTCGGCTTCGATCCGCGCGGGCATGACGGCAAGGCGCTGGTCCACGCGCTGACCGCGCTGCCGCACGACCTTATCATCGCTTTCGAGAGCGATGACCTGACCCGCATCGCCACCACCATGATGAGCCTGATCGACCGGCCGCGACCGCGCATCCTGCTGGTCCGTTCGCCGCTCGACCGGCATCTCTATGCCTTCGTCTGGATGCCGCGCGACCTGTTCTCGACGGCGCTGCGGCTGCAGGTCCAGGCCATGGTCGCCGATGCGGCCGACGCGCCGGTGATCGACTGGAACCTCGAAATCACCGAGAACCTCGCCATGCTGCGCTTCGTCGTCGACATCGACGATAACGCGCCCACGCCCGACGAGACGGTGCTGGACAAGGTCCTCGCCGCCATGGTGCGCGGCTGGCCGGCGGCGGTCGAAGCGGAACTGGTTGCGTGCGACGCGCCGGGCAGGGCGGCCGCGCTTGCCGCGCGCTTCGCCGATGCCTTTCCGCTCGCCTACCGCATGGATTACGGCCCGGCCGAGGCCGCCGCCGATATCGTCCGCCTGCAGGGCCTCTCTGTGGACGGCGCCGACACCGCGCCGCGTCGCGATGCTCGTTTCCACTGCCCTGAGGGCTGCGGTGAGGGCCGGCTCCACCTCAAGCTCTACCAGCGCCGCGGCATGCTCGAACTGTCCGACGCCGTGCCGATGCTGGAGAATTTCGGCTTCCGCGTCGCCGGCGACATGCCGACGATCCTGAACGAGGGCGAACTCGGCGCGATCCACGATTTCCAGCTCGACCTGCCGCGCGGCCTCACCGGCCCCGACCTGATGAAGCGCGCCGCCGAGGTCGAAGCGGCGATCGCCGCGGTGCTCAACGGTGTGGCCGAGGACGATGCCTTCAATCGGCTGATCACCGCCACGGCGATGGCCGCGCACGAGGCCAACTGGCTGCGCGCCTGGTATCGCTATCTGCGCCAGGCGACGCTGTCCTACGGCATCGGCACCGCGGTCGACGCGCTGCAGAACGCGCCGCGGGTGGCGCGCGGGCTGATCGCGCTGTTCGCCGCGCGCCACGATCCCGCCTTCTCCGGCGACCGCGCCAAGGCCGAAGAGGCTGCGCAGACCGCGATCCGCGAGGGGCTGGCGGCGGTCTCCGCGATCAACGACGACCGGCTGCTGCGCCACTACCAGGCGCTCGTCGAAGCCGTGCTGCGCAGCAATGCCTTCGTCGTGCCGGCAAAAACCGCGCCCGAGACGGCGCTGGCCTTCAAAATCGATTCGGCCGCCGTCCCCGGCCTGCCCCGGCCCGTGCCCTGGCGCGAGATCTTCGTCTATTCGCGCCGGGTCGAGGGCATCCACCTGCGCGCCGGCCCGGTCGCCCGCGGCGGGCTGCGCTGGTCGGACCGACGCGACGACTTCCGCACCGAAGTGCTCGGGCTGATGAAAGCACAGCGCGTCAAGAACGCGGTGATCGTGCCGACGGGCGCCAAGGGCGGCTTCTATCCCAAGCGGCTGCCTGACCCGGTGCGCGACCGCGAGGGCTGGTTCGCCGAAGGCAAGGCGAGCTACCAGGTCTTCGTCCGCACCCTGCTGGTAATCACCGACAACATCGTTTCGGGCAAGGTCGTCCACCCCAAGGGCGTGGTCATCCGCGACGGCGAAGACCCCTATTTCGTCGTCGCCGCCGACAAGGGCACGGCGACCTTCTCCGACACGGCCAATGCGCTGGCCGAGGAGAAGGACTTCTGGCTCGACGACGCTTTCGCCAGCGGCGGCTCGAAGGGCTATGACCACAAGGCGATGGGCATCACCGCACGCGGTGGGTGGATCTCGGTGCAGCGCCATTTCCTCGAACGCGGCGTCGACGTGCAGAACGAAAGCGTGCGGGTCGTCGGCTGCGGCGACATGTCGGGCGACGTGTTCGGCAACGGCATGCTGCTGTCGAAGGCGATCAAGCTGGTCGCCGCATTCGACCACCGCCACATCTTCCTCGACCCCGATCCCGACCCGGCAAAGAGCTGGGCCGAGCGCAACCGCATGTTCGCGCTGCCGCGGTCGTCGTGGGACGACTACGACAAGGCGCTGATCTCCAAGGGCGGCGGCGTGTTTCCGCGTTCGCTGAAGTCGATTCCGTTGAGCGCAGAAGTACGCGCCGCGCTGGGCATCGAGGCCGAGAGCGCCGATCCCGAAACGCTGATCTCCGCGATCCTCAAAGCGCCGGTCGACCTGCTCTGGTTCGGCGGCATCGGTACCTATGTGAAGGCCGAAAGCGAGAACAACGTCCAGGTCGGCGATCCCGCCAACGACGCGCTGCGGGTCAACGGCCGCGACATCCGCGTCCATGTCATCGGCGAGGGCGCCAACCTTGGCTGCACCCAGGCGGGGCGGATCGAGTTCGCGCTCCAAGGTGACGAGGGCCAGGGCGGCCGGATCAACACCGACTTCATCGACAACTCAGCCGGCGTCGACTGTTCGGACAACGAGGTGAATATCAAGATCGCGCTCGCCTCGGCCAAGCGCGACGGGCGGCTGACAGAGAAGGCGCGGGTCAAATTGCTCGGCGACATGACCGACGACGTCTCGGCCATCGTCCTGGAAGACAACCGCTTGCAGGCGCTCGGCCTGTCGATCGCCGAGGCCCCTGGCGCTGCGGCGACGCCGTCCTACATCCGCGTCATCGAGATGCTCGAGGAGCGCGGCCAGCTCGATCGCAAAACCGAGGGTCTGGCCGACAACGAGGTCCTCGCGCGCCGCGCCGCCGAAGGCCCCAACAATGGCGGAGGGGGCCTGACTCGCCCCGAACTGGCGGTGCTTTTGTCGAGCGCCAAGCTCGCCATCCAGGACGCGCTGGAGAGTTCGGCCTTGTCCGACGACCCCGGTTTGACGGTGGACCTGCTTGCCGCTTTCCCGCCGCAGATGCGCAAGAAGTTCGAGGAAGACATCCTCGGCCACCGCCTGCGGCGCCAGATCATCGCCACCAAGATCGCCAACCGCATCATCAACCGGCTCGGGCTGGTCCATCCCTTCGAGCTGGTCGAGCAGGAAGGCGCGACCCTGGGGCAAGTCTGTGCGGGCTTCATCGCCGCCGAACGGCTGTTCGGCATGGACCGGATCTGGCAGGCGCTCGAAACAACGGCCATGCCCGAGCCGGCGCGCATCCGGTTGCTGGGCAGCGCGGCCGCGGCACTGCGGCCGCAGATCGCCGATCTGCTGCGCGTCGGTGCGGGGCAGGTACGCCCCTCCGCCCTGATCGAGGCGCTAAAGCCCGGCGTCGACCAGTTGGCCGGCGCGGCGCAAAAGCTGCTCGGTAGCGAGAGCCGCACAGCATCGGGCAGGCTGCGCGACGAGCTCATCGCCGCTGGCGCCCCGGAAACCGAAACCGGCATGGTCGCACACGTGTTCGACATGGACGGGGCGGTCGGGCTTTCCAGCCTGGCGCGGGACATCGGCGTGACTGCGCCGGCACTGACGGCAGCCTTCATCGACCTCGGCACCCGACTAGGGCTCGACTGGGCGCAGGGCACCGCGGTGCGGCTGAACCCGTCGGATAGCTGGGAGCGGCTACTCGTCGCCGGCCTGTCGCGCGACTTCCAGCAAATGCGGCTCGATTTCCTGCGCCGCTCGATCGCCGGAAAGAAGGACCCCGTGGCCATTGTCGACACCTGGGCCGCAGCGCAGGCCGGCGCGATCCGCCAGTTCCGCGCGACGATAGCCCGCGCGCAGTCTGCGGTCGCGGTCTCACCGGCGATCCTGGCCCAGCTCGCCACGCAGGCACGCAACCTGCTGGCGCGATGACTCGCCTTTTGTGATCCATAAAGGCTCATAGGTGCGCGACGCCCCATTGACGCGCGGCGAAAATTCGCCAATCGAGCGGCCATGGAACAAGCAGATGTCGTCATTGTGGGAGCGGGTCATGGCGGGGCGCAGTGCGCCATCGCCTTGCGCCAGGGCGGATTTACCGGATCGATCGTGATGATCGGGCGCGAGCCCGAGCCGCCTTACGAGCGCCCGCCGCTGTCGAAGGAATATTTCGCCCGCGAGAAGACCTTCGACCGGCTCTACATTCGTCCGCCCGCCTTCTGGCATGAGAAGGACGTCACACTTCACCTCAATGTCGAGGTGACCGCGGTCGATCCGGCGAAGAAGGAACTGAGCCTGTCGAACGGTCAGGGCCTGACCTACGGCAAGCTGGTCTGGGCGACCGGTGGCGACCCGCGGCGGCTGTCGTGTCCGGGGTCTGACCTCGCCGGCCTGCACGCCGTCCGCACCCGCGCCGACTGCGACCAGTTGATGGGCGAGATCGACGGCGGCGTGAAGAACATCGTCGTCATCGGCGGCGGCTACATCGGGCTCGAAGCGGCGGCCGTGCTGACCAAGCTCGGCTGCAAGGTGACCCTGCTCGAAGCCCTGCCGCGCGTTTTGGCGCGCGTCGCGGGCGAGCAGCTTTCGGCCTTCTACGAAAAGGAACACCGCGATCACGGCGTCGACCTGCGCACCGGCGTTGCGGTCGAAGGGCTGGTTGGTGAAGGCCGCGTCTCGGGCGTGCAGCTGGCTGACGGCACCGTACTGCCGGCCGACGCGGTGATCGTCGGCATCGGCATCGTCCCCGCTGTGGGGGCACTGATCGCCGCCGGAGCCTCGGGCGGCAACGGCGTCGACATCGACGAATACTGCCGCACCTCGCTGCCCGACATCTATGCCATCGGCGACTGCGCCGCTTTCGCCGCCGACTACGCCGGCGGCACAGTGATGCGCGTCGAATCGGTGCAGAACGCCAACGACCAGGCGACCTGCGTGGCCAAGGCGATCCTCGGCGACGAGCATCCCTACAAGGCCTTCCCCTGGTTCTGGTCGAACCAGTATGACCTGCGCCTGCAGACCGCCGGCCTCTCGGTGGGCTACGACCAGACCGTGCTGCGCGGCGATCCCGACGCGCGCTCGTTCTCGGTGGTCTATCTCAAGGGCGGCAAGGTCATCGCGCTAGACTGCGTCAACATGGTCAAGGACTATGTCCAGGGCCGCAAGCTGGTTGAAACCGGGGCAAGCCCGGACTTGGCTCAGCTCGCCGACGCGAACGTGCCGCTGAAGGAACTGCTCTGAACCGTGCGCCTCGGTGCGCCGGCGAGGCTACAGGAAAAAATCATCCGCCGTCAGGGCACTGACCCCGAGCCTGAGCATAAAGTCCGTCTTGCCGTCGCCATTGATGTCGGCGCTGATATGACCATATGCATCGTAGCGTAACTGCCCGGCGACTTTGCCGAACTGCGCTGAGCCGATGAACGTGAAGCTGTCATTTGTCGCGGCACCATTGGCCGAATTGGCGTCGATGGCGGACAGGTCGATCCTGTCACCCGCGCCGAAGTCCCAGATCTCGTCGGCCGATTGCGCTGTTCTGCCGCTGTCGCCACGGCTGAATACGAAAGTATCGGCGCCGGCGCCGCCTTCCAACCGATCGACGCCAACCCCGCCGATCAGGATATCGTCCCCTTGGCCGCCCATGAGAAAATCGTCGCCGCCGCCGCCCAGGATACGATCGGACGATGCCGAACCAATGATCGTGTCGTCACCGGTGCGCCCGTCGATCCGGGCGATGCCCGCTAAGGTCACGCCCGACAGGTCGATGGTGTCGTCCTCTCACGGCGCCCGCGATGATCACGTTGGCATAGCCATTGCCGTCGATTGCTTCGATGCCGACGATGCTGATGTCCCGATAGTCCGAAACGTCGAAGGTCCAGTTGATCGTCACGTTGTTCGCAGTGGCGCGGATCGTGTCTAAGCCTTCCCCGCCGTCGAAATCGGCGACGACGTTGCCTTTTACCCAGAAGACGTCGTTCCCGGTGCCGCCATCCAGCGTGTCCGCGCCGCCATTGCCTTCGATGATGTCATCCCCGGCTCCGCCGCTGATAACGTTTGCATAGCGGCCGCCCGCGAGCACGTCGGCATGGGCCGATCCGATAAGGTTGCCGATATAATAGAATCTGTCGCCAGCCGCTTCGCCATAGCTTCCGCCTTTGGTCAGCAGGCTGGCCGAGACGCCAGAAGCCGCATCGGCATAGGTCACGGTGTTGACACCGCCTGGCCCGCCCATGCGATCGGCACCTTTACCGCCGTTGAAGAGATCGTCGTACGCGGTTCCGACGAGAACATCGTCGCGGTCGGTACCGATGAATATCTCATAGCTGCCGCTAATCGAAACGGTGAGAACACCGTAATCGCTCAGCCCATGCGCATCGATCACTCTGTATTCCACGCCGTCGAGTTGCGTGTCACCCTGCCGCAACGCGAGGGTGTTGAGGCTGGAGTTATCCAGCGCATAGGTCCAACTTCCATCGGCCTTGACGAAGAATTTGCCGAACATGCAAACGAAGATCGTGCCCTGATCCGTAACCGGATTGGGCTCAAACGGACCACGGAAGACATCCGACACGATCAGCCGCTCGTCCGGATCGGATGCGAGATCAGGATCGGTATCGTTTGCCAGCAGATTACCTGAAAGCAGGGCAACGCTGCCCTGGACCAGGCTACCACCTTGATCCTCGACCGCGAGCGGCGCGCTATTCACCGTGCGCTCCACGCGCAAAATCGATCCGCTCCGGCGACATGCGCCGGTTCCGCAAACACAAGAGCATTGCTTGTCGCCCCCAAGCCCCGGCGATCGGAGAATTTCCGATGGCCGTCGGAAGGCTCACCACATCGGCGTGAAGCTTTGATGTCGAAAAGGAGATGCCGCGGACCTAAGCCATAGCGCGCATTGACCGCCTGATGCGGCTGGCCGACGCTCGGCCGGTTGCAACAGGAGGTTCACACATGCGCACTGCCTTGCTTGCGGGTTTCGCCGCGGTAACCGCCCTTGGCCTGCCCTCTGCCGCCCGGGCCGAGAACGTGCATTTGCCGGTCATCCGTCCCCCCTGCTCCCGCGGACGCGCCGGCCAATCCGGGTCCGCCGTTCAGTGCAGCGGTGCAGGCGGGCGACACGCTCTATATCTCGGGTTCCACCGACACCGACCCGGCCACCGGCAAGCCTTTCACCGATCCAAGGGCGGGCGCAAAGTCGCTGCTCGACGGTCTGACGCGCACGCTCACGCGCGCCGGTATGACGATGGACGATCTCGTCTGGGTCCAGGTTTTCGCCACCGACCTCGGCAACTATGCCGCGTTCAACGAGGTCTATCGCACCTACTTCAAGGGGCCGCTGCCCGCCCGTGCCTTTCTCGGCGCGGGGAGCCTGCTTAACGGCGCCAACTTCGAGATCATGGGCACGGCGGTAAAGGCGAAGAAATAGTGCGGTCAGAGAGCGCGGCGGCGGCCCAGTCCGCCGCTTCGGCGACTACCGGATCTGGATCGCGGCGCAGCGTCTCTACCTGCGCCCGCAAGCCCGCGTCGCCACTGTTCCCCGCCGCGATCAGGCAGTTGCGCACGAAACGGTCGCGGCCGATCCGCTTGATCGGCGAGCCGGAAAACAGCGCGCGGAAGCCGGCATCGTCGAGCGACAACAGTTCGGCCAGCTTCGGCGCAACCAGTTCGGCGCGCGGCAGGAAGGCGCGCATCGCTGCTGCATCCTGGGCGAACTTGTTCCATGGGCAAACCGCCAGGCAATCGTCGCAGCCGTAGATGCGGTTGCCCATGGCCGCGCGGAACTCGTCGGGGATCGGACCCTTGTGTTCGATCGTCAGGTAGCTGATGCAGCGGCGGGCATCGAGCCGGTAGGGCGCGGGAAAGGCCTCGGTCGGGCAGGCATCCTGGCAAGCCTGGCAGGTGCCGCACCGGTCCTCGCCCGACTCGTCCACGGGCAGGTCCAGCGTCGTGTAGATCGCGCCGAGGAACAGCCAGGAGCCGTGTTCGCGGCTGACGAGGTTGGTATGCTTGCCCTGCCAGCCGAGCCCCGCCGCCTCGCCCAGCGGCTTTTCCATGACCGGTGCCGTATCGACGAAGACCTTGACCCCGATATCGCCAAGCCCGCGCTTCTTCGCGGCTTCGACCAGCCAGCGCGCCAGCGCCTTGAGCGCCTTCTTGACGACGTCGTGGTAGTCCTTGCCCTGGGCATAGACCGATATCCGCGCCCGGTCTGGATGGTCCGCCAGCGCCAGCGGATCGCTGGCAGGCGCATAGCTCATGCCGAGGCCGACCACGCTGCGCGCCTCGGGCCAGAGCCCTTGCGGCGAGCGGCGGTGGTGCGCGCGCTCCTCCATCCAACCCATCGAGCCGTGCATGCCCTCGGCCAGCCAGGTCTCGAGCCGAGCCGCCGCACGCGCATTCTCGGCCGCCGGCGCAATGCCGAAGGCGGCGAAGCCCAGCCGCTCCGCCTCCGCCGCGAGATCGGTGCGCAACGTGGCCATGGCTGCGGCGTTAACCAACTTTGCTGACGCTCCTATTCACAAGCCGCGGCTAATGCCGCAGACCATGAGGATGGACCTAGGTGATTGGGCCCCCACGGGCAATGAGAGCGCAGAAAAGGCGGTAGCCGGCAGGCCGCTCGCCATCGAGGCCCGCGGCCTCGTCAAGCGCTTCGACGGCTTCACAGCGGTGGACGGCGTCGACCTGTCGGTGCCCGAGGGCGCGATCTACGGCATTCTCGGCCCCAACGGCGCGGGCAAGACCACGACCCTGCGCATGCTGCTGGGCATCATCGATCCCGACGAGGGCCTGCGCCGGCTGCTCGGCGCCGATCGGCCGCATGACGTCGCCCATGCCGTCGGCTACCTGCCCGAGGAGCGCGGGCTATATCCGGCGATGAAGGCCTATGAGGCGATCGCCTTCGTCGGCGCACTGCGTGGCCTACCGCTGGCCGAGGGCCGCAAGCGCGGCAAGGCGCTGCTCGAGGAGCATGGCCTGGGCTATGCGATCGACCGTCAGATCCGCCAGCTGTCCAAGGGCATGGCCCAGCAGGTGCAGATCCTCGCGACGCTGGTCCACGAGCCGCGGCTGGTGATCTTCGACGAGCCGTTCTCGGGCCTCGACGCGCTCAACCAGGGCAAGCTCGAAAAAATGATGCGCGGACTGGCCGAGAAGGGCACGACGGTGATCTTCTCGACCCACGTCATCGCCCATGCCGAACGACTCTGCGACGAGGTCGCGATCATCGCCGGTGGCAAGGTGCCGTTCGCCGGCCCGGTCGACGTCGCGCGCGATCGCATTCGCCCGCAAGTACGGCTGGAAACGCGGGCCGACGACGGCCCCTGGCGCGCCGGATTCCCGGCCGATGCCCGGCGCGAGGGGCGGTTCTGGCATTTCACCCTGCCCGACACGGGCATCGAGCCGCTGCTGCGTGCGCTGATCGAGGGCGAGGCGGGCATCCTCTCGCTGTCGATCGAGCGCGCCGGGTTGCATGATGCCTTCGTTGCCATTGCCGGCGAGGCCGCAGCCAAGGCGCTGGAAGAAGAAGGGCCGGAGGAAACGCGATGACCACTCCCGTCCAATCCGGTCGCCTGTCGACGCTGGCCGCCGCGCTGGTCGTCGCCCGGCGCGATTTCGGCGCGGTCCTGTTCAGCCGCAGCTTCATCTTCTTCCTGCTGGGCCCGCTGTTCCCCGTGATCATCGCGATGACCGCCGGCAACATTGGCCAGAAGGTGCAGGAGAATGCAGCGCAGCCCGTGCTCGGCATCGCGATGCAGGCAGCCGATGCCGATGCGATGATCGCGGCGCGGCGCAAGCTCGATCCACGGATAGGCGCGAGCCTGCCCGAATTCGTCGTGGTCAAGCGATTGGCCCCCGGCGAGGCTTTCGACGCCACCACTGCGCTCAGCGGCAAGGGAGCCAATCTCGCCGCGATTGCCAGCGGCCCGCTTTCAGCGCCGGTGCTCACGGGTCCGACGGGGCGCATCGAGTGGTGGAAAGGCCCCGTTTCACTCGTCGCTGCAGAGGCCCTGGGCCGCGGACCGAAGAGCTATCCCGAGGTCTGGCTGTCGGGCACCAACGCCAATACCACGGCCGACCAGCACGAGGATCGCACGCGCACCGCCCAGGCCGGGCAGACGCTGCTGTTCTTGCTGACCATGCTGCTCGCCGGCATGGTGCTCTCCAACCTTGTCGAGGAGAAAGGCAACAAGATCATCGAGATCCTGGCGGCGGCGATCCCGATGGAGGCGGTGTTCTTCGGCAAGCTGTTCGCCATGCTGGCGGTATCGCTGGTGGCGATCTGCGTCTGGGGCACGGCGGGCGGCGCGGTGATGCTGGCGGGCGCGCAGGCGCTCGGGCCGGTGGCGGCGCCGGCGGTCGGCTGGCCGGCGTTCCTGGCGCTGGGGGGGATCTATTTCACGATGGCCTATCTGCTGATCGGATCGGTCTTCCTCGCGATCGGCTCGATGGCGACGACGGTCCGCGAAGTGCAGACGCTGTCGCTGCCCGCGACCATGCTCCAGCTCTTCGTGTTCCTCTTCGCCACCTATGCGATGAGCCGGCCGAACAGCGCGGTCGAACTGGCCGCGATCGTACTGCCCTTCAGCTCGCCCTTCGCCATGCTGGCGCGGGCGGCACAGGATGGGGCGATCTGGCCGCACCTGGCGGCGATCGCCTGGCAGGTGCTGTGGGTGCTGCTGCTGGTGCGCGCCGGTTCGCGGCTGTTCCGCACGCGGGTGATGAAGTCGGGCTCGGCGGGCGCAGCGCCCAAGCGCGGACTGTTCGGCCGGCGCAAGGCCGCCCGCGCCTAGTTGACATCGCGCCGGGACAACCGATCTTCTGGGGACAGTATCCCCCGGAGAACGCGCCCCATGTCCCAACACCTCGATCGCCGCAGCTTCGTGACATGGCTCGCCGCTTCGGCCGCGCTTCCCGCATTGGCCGCCTGCGGCAGCGGCACCGCCTCGGCCGCCGCCTATCCGGTCAGCTACAGCGAGGCTGAATGGCGCAAGCGGCTGACGCCCGCCCAGTTCCACATCCTGCGCGAGAAGGGCACCGAGCGCCCCGGCACCTCGCCGCTGCTGAACGAGCACCGCCGCGGCACTTTCGTCTGCGCGGCGGACGGCAATCCGCTGTTCTCCTCGACCACCAAGTTCGAGAGCGGCACGGGCTGGCCGAGCTTCTACCGCCCCCTGCCGCGCGGGATCGGTACGTCGCGCGATTTCGATCTGGGAATGGTCCGCACCGAAGTGCACTGCGCGCGCTGCGGCGGCCATCTCGGCCACGTGTTCGACGACGGTCCGGCGCCGACCGGGCTGCGCTATTGCATGAACGGCGACGCGATGGCGTTCCGCGCCGGCTAGGTCACCTCAGGCGAAGCGCCGGGGCGAGGCCTGTGCGGCGGGCGCGACGATCGGCTGCAACTGGGCGGCCAGCTTGGCCAATTCCTCGAAGCTGAAGACCTGCTGGAAGACGAGGCCATAGGCGCTGCGCGAGCGCCAGCAGACATTGCCGACGATCGTCGGCAGGCCTTTCACGGTGAAGTGGACCTTCTGGCGGATCGCCAGCGGCAGAGTGGTTTCGATGCGAGCGCCTTCGCGCGACAGGTCGCGCACGGTCGCCTCGCCGCTCTCGCCATCGGCGGTGATCCTTGCTGGGAATTCCAGCCGCAATCGCAGCGCGCGTTTGGGATAGGGACTGGCCTCGGCGATGAAATTCTTGACCTCGATCCAGTCGGCAAAGCGGAAGCCGGCGTGGTCCGCGGCTTCCCAGACGCGGTCGAGATCGTAGCGCTCGCCGGTGCTGAGCTCGAGCGAGAAGCGCTGGACGGGCGGCAGCTTGTGGAAGATGCGCAGCCTCACGCCGCTCGCCGAGACGTCGCGGATGATGCAGAGATATTCGGCGCCTTCGCAGATCAGCTTCGCGCTGCGGATCAGTAGAGTGAAGCGCGGCGCCGAGCGCAGTTCTTCGACCGAGAGCTCGGCAGCGTTTTCGGCAGCTGGATTGCGGCTCAAATCTTCCATCTTGCACCCGATCAAGCGCAGTCCGGCAGCCCCCTGGCGCACGCAGACGCGGTTAATATCGAGTGACGATAGGCTATGTGGCCTAACGGGCCATTAATCCCACCGCAATTTTTGAGACCGATTTGGACAAGAAAAGGCCCGGCTGCGACCTGCGCAACCGGGCCATATTCTATAGAACGGTCAGATCAGAACTTGTAGCCGACCGTACCGCCGAAAGTCAGCGGCTCGCCGATAGGCGCATAAGTGCGCGTCGTCGGCCGGTAGTGGACCTTGTAGATCTTGTTCGTCAGGTTGTTGCCCCAGACGCGAACATAGTAATGATCGGTCGGGTCCGCCCAGGTGATCGACGCATTGACCAGAGCATAGCCGCTCTGACGCGCGCGCTGTTCGTTGGCGCGACCGACATAGGCCGTGCCTTGCAACGTCTGCTGGTTGTTCGGCGCCGGCACCGGCTGTCCGGCCAACACAGCAGCGTTTTTGCGGGCAGTGTACGAAGCATCGCTCTCGCCGCCCCAGATCGACGCATCGGTCACCACGTAGCTGGACGTGTACTTGAGGTTACCCGCAAAGGTCAGGCCGCCTTCACCCTGCGGCACCTTGTATTCGAAGCCGACGAATCCCGAGAAGTCCGGGGCGCGGACCATCTGCATGTGCGAAATGTCCTGCCAGGCCGGCGGGATGAACACATTGGTTGCGCCCCTAAGCGGATCGACGGAATTGGGGAAGGCAGCAGCTGCCGGATTGACCGAAGTGCCGCGATAGTAGGCACCGTCGCCATAGCGCGCGTGCAGCCAGGTGGCGCCGGCGTTGACCTTGAAGTTCTCCATGACGTTGTAGCTGAAGTTGGCTTCGGCGCCGTAGATCTTCGCCTTGGGAATGGTCTGCAGGAGAACGCCCGTCACACCGTTGACGAACTGCACCGAGCTGACCTGCAGATTGTGGTAGTTGTAGTAGAAGCCCGAGAGGTCGAAGCTGTAATTGTGGCCGGCGCCCTTCACGCCGACTTCGAAGGCATCGATCGTCTCCTGGCCGATCTGGCCGAATTGCTTCCAGGTCGCGGCAGTGTCGAACGGGATGACGCCGTTCCATTCACCGGCCTTGAAGCCTTGCGAATAGCTCGCGTAGATGTTGGTGCGCGGTGCGATCTCATAGCGGATCGAAGCCCGCGGCGTGAACTTGCTGTAGGTCGAGCCATTGGTCGCGTTGTAGTTCTGCCCGCGCGATGCGCCGAACGGAATCGTGATCGCCGTCGCGCCGAGAGCCGCGCAGCCCGTCAGCACTGCGCAGTACGACGTCTTCACCGCAGAAATGTCCTGCGTTTCCTTGCTGTAACGGCCGCCGACGTTGATGCTCAGCTTGTCCGTCACGTGGAAGGTCGCGTCTAGGAAAAGCGCAAAGGCTTCCTTGGTGCGCGCATAGTCGCTGGTCGAGGCCAGGCGATAGGCCGAGAACGGAGTGCCCGGGCCCGAGGTCGGCGTGTTCGGGAACACGTAGTTGGCATTCTCGCGGCCCTTCCCGAACTTCTCCTTGTTGTTGAAGTAGGTGCCGCCGATGATCAGGTCGAGGTTCTTGATGGCGTTGATCGTGTAGTCGACGTTCTCCTGCCAGGTGTCCTCGAAGATCAGCGAGTCCGAGATCGTATCGTTGGCCACACCCGTGAGGCCGAACGCGCTGTAGCGACCATCGGAATCGTAAGTCGTCACGAGGCTGGAGTGCTGGTAGCCGGTGACAGACCGCAACGTGCCGATGCCGGTATCGAGTTCGAGCTTCAACGAACCCTCGTGCTGCTTGAAATCGAGCACCGCGGCGTCTTCGGAAACGTCGCCCAGGTTACGCGGCGTGAAGCCCGCGGTCAGGTTTTCGAACGGCGTGAAGTAGGCGCCCCGCGGATCGCTGGCGCGCGTGAAGTTATAGCCGATCGTGGCCGTCAACGCCCCCAGTTCGCCCTTGAGCTTGGCGCGGACCGATTCCTGCTCCAGCCCGAGCGTGCGACCATCGGTCTTCGTCACGTCGGTGAGGCTGACCTTCTTGTAGTAGCCGTCGGTCTTGCGATAGGTGCCGGCGATGCTGAAGCCGACATTGTCGCTGAGCGGCCCCGCGACATAGCCGCGCGCGCGCCGGTCGTCGAAGCGGGCATAGGTCGCCTCGAGATTGCCCTTCATCGAGCTGCCCGGATCGATCGTATCGAGCAGAATCGCGCCGCCGGTGGCGTTGCGGCCATAGAGCGCGCCCTGCGGGCCCTTGAGGACCTGGATGCTCTGGACGTTGGGCAGATCCATGTTCAGGACCTGCGGCGTGATCTGGTAGAGACCGTCGACCCAGAGCGCGACGTTGTTCTCGTAGGAACCCGAGTTGGTCGTGGTGACGCCGCGGATCGCCGGCTGTGGATAGGTACCGCTATTGTTGAGCGAGAAGCCCGAGGTCACGTTCTGCAGGTCGCGGACGCTGTTGACGCCCAGCTGACTCAACGTCTCCGGAGTGACGACGGTAACGGTCATCGGCACGTCTTCGACCGCTTCTGCGCGGCGCTGCGCGGTGACAACGATAGTGTTGCTGTCGACGCTGGCTTCCGCGCCCTGCGCCAAGGCGGGGGTGACGGAGAAGGGCGCTGCCAGCGCCGATGCGCCGAGCATGGTCGCCAGCCGCAGCCTGCGGCGCGCATGGATAGTCCTCGATTGATGTGTTTTCATTGCATCCTCCCTTGTTTATTGCATTAATTCCGGGGAGTTACCTCCCTCTGGTACCTAGTCTCGAAGGGGCTTGGTGCGGACGGCGGGACTCGAACCCGCACTGGGATACCCAAGCGGATTTTAAGTCCGCTGCGTCTACCATTCCGCCACGTCCGCGCGGGTGATGCGCGCCGTCTGTCGCAGAAGGCCCAGCCGCTTACAATAGTCCGGCAGCAACAGCTGCGCGCCCATCGGGCTGCCTAGCCGACGTTCAGGCGAGCGCGCATTTCCTTGCCCGGCTTGAAATAGGGCACGCGCTTCTCGGGAACGCTCACCGTATCGCCGGTCCGGGGATTGCGGCCCTTACGCGCTTCGCGCTGGCGGGTCGAGAAGGCGCCGAAGCCACGCAGCTCGACACGGCCACCCTCGGCCAGGCTTTCCGCCACTTCATCGAAGAAGGTATCCACCGCGCGCTCGACATCCTCGATGCGCAATTCGGGATTCTCTCTGGCCAAGGCCTGCAACAGCTCTGATCTGATCATCGCAACTCATCCCCCCACGACCCGGACTGAGCACCGCCACAATATTGGCTGCGCAAGCTCGCACCGTAGTGTCAAATTGCCATGACGCCCCGCTATTCGCAATACCGAAAGCTGGAACAGTACCGCTCAGGCAAACAATTTTACGGGGCTGTATCAATCTTGTATCACTATTCCTGGGGAACGACGTTCTCGAGGCAGCGGCTTTTCATCGCGACCAACTGCGCCTAGTCTGGCCGCTTGCCGGCAGGGCAAGGTCGCATGAGAAAGATCGCCACCCAGAATGAAATCCATGGCCGTCTGGAACGAGGGTGACTGGATCGCTGCGATCGCCGCCACCGCGCTATTCGCATTCCTGATCGTCGGCGCGCTGATCGCCACACGCAAGAGCGAGGAATTCGTCGGCCATCCGCGCGGCCTGTTCGTGCTGTTCTATGCGGAGATGTGGGAGCGCTTCTCCTATTACGGCATGCGGGCGCTGCTGATCCTTTATCTCACCAAGTTCTGGCTGTTCGGCGACGGCAAGTCGAACCTGATCTACGGCGCCTATACCAGCCTGGTCTACATCACCCCGGTGCTCGGCGGATATCTGGCCGACCGCTGGCTGGGGCAGCGCAAAGCCGTGGTGTTCGGCGGCCTGCTGCTGGCACTCGGCCACCTGTTCATGGCTTACGAAGGCTTGCAGGGCGCGACCGACCCGCTGGTCAAGCAGGCCGATCCGGCGATCAACGTGTTCTGGCTGGCGCTGGCGCTGATCTGCGTCGGCTCGGGTTTCCTCAAGGCGAACATCTCGGTGATCGTCGGCCAGCTCTATGCCATGCGCGATATCCGCCGCGACGCCGCCTACACGATCTTCTACATGGGCGTGAACGTCGGCGCGGCGCTCGGCACGATCCTGGTCGGTTACCTCGGCGAGACGATCGGCTGGTCCTGGGGCTTCGGCCTCGCGGGCATCGGCATGGTGCTCGGCCTCATCATCTTCATGATCGGCAAGCCGGCGCTGCGCGGTCAGGGTGAACCGCCCAAGCCGCTGGTGGGCAGCCGCGAATGGGTGCTCTACGGCACAGGCTTTGCCGCAGTGGCGGTGCTCTGGTTCCTGTTGCAGTACCAGGGCATCATCCAGAACCTGCTGATCGTCAGCGGCGTGGCGATGCTGCTCTACACGCTCTACGAAGCATTCAAGCTGCCCAAGGAACCCCGCGAGCGGATGTTCGCGATCCTGTTCCTGATCGCGCTGAACCCGGTGTTCTGGGGCCTGTTCGAGCAGGCCGGCGGGTCGCTCAGCCTCTATACCGACCGCTACGTCGACCGCGCCGGAGTGCCCACCAGCCTGTTCCAGTCGATCAACCCGATCTACATCGTACTACTGGGCCCGATCTTCGCCGCGCTGTGGCAATGGCTGGGCAAACGCGGGCTGGAACCCTCGGCCCCGGCCAAGTTCGGCCTCGCGTTGGCCCAGGTCGGGCTGTCCTTCCTGGTGTTTGTCTGGGGCGCCCGCGCTGTGGGCATCGAGAACATGACTCCCGTCATCTTCGTGTTCTTGATCTATTTCTTCGCCACCACCGGCGAGCTGTGCCTCTCGCCCGTCGGCCTTTCGGCCATGACCCGTCTCGCCCCGCTGCACCTTGGCAGCTTCATCATGGGCGCCTGGTTCTACATGACCGCGGTGGGCAATTTCGTCGCCGGCAAGATCGGTGAGGCGACCGGCGGTGAAAGCGGTGAGATGTCCAAGGAGCTGACGCTGGACATCTATACCAGGATCGGCTGGATCACGATCGGCGTGGCCGTCGTCGTCATGGTGCTGGCGCGCTGGGTGAAACGCTGGATGCACCTCGATACACTGGAAGACCGCGTCACGCCGGCCGACCAAGCCGCGATCCACGGCGGCGGCGAAGGCGAGAACGTCGAGGGGGCGTTGCCGGGGCGGGCCTAAGCCCGCGCCTCGCTGACCCCGGCGCTGTTGTGGCGCAGGGCTTTCAGCACGGTATCGACGATCTGCGGGGCGTTGAGGCCGGCGGCGTCGTACTGCTTGTCGGGCGCGTCGTGGTCCTGGAAGAGGTCGGGCAGGCGCATCGTGCGGATCTTGAGGCCGCCATGGGCGCTGTCGGGGTCGGTCAGGCCCTCGTCGCTGGCCATGGTCAGGACATGGGCGCCGAGCCCGCCGACCGCGCCTTCCTCGACCGTGACGACGACCTCGTGCGTCGTGATCAGCTTGCGGATCAGGTCCTCGTCGAGCGGCTTGGCGAAGCGCAGGTCGGCGACCGTGGTCGACAGCCCCTTGGCGTCGAGCTGGTCGGCCGCCTTGAGCGCTTCGGCCAGCCGCGTGCCCAGCGAGAGCAGCGCGATCTTGTTGCCCCCCTTGTCATTGCCGCGCACAATCCGGCCCTTGCCGATCTCGAGCCGCTCGGGAACCTCGGGCAGCGGCACGCCGACGCCGTTGCCGCGCGGATAGCGGAAGGCGATCGGGCCGTCGTCATGCATGGCCGCGGTATGCGTCATGTGGACCAGCTCGGCCTCGTCGGCCGCGGCCATGACGACCATGTTGGGCAGGGTCGCGAGGTAAGTGACGTCGAACGAGCCCGCATGAGTGGCGCCGTCGGCACCGACGAGGCCCGCGCGGTCGATGGCGAAGCGCACCGGCAGGTTCTGGATCGCGACGTCGTGGACGACCTGGTCGTAGGCGCGCTGCAGGAAGGTCGAATAGATCGCGCAGAACGGGCGCATGCCCTGGGCGGCGAGGCCCGCGGCGAAAGTCACCGCGTGCTGCTCGGCGATGCCGACGTCGAAGCTGCGGTCGGGGAAGGCCTCGCCGAACTTGTCGAGCCCGGTGCCCGAGGGCATCGCCGCGGTGATCGCGCAGACCGTGCTGTCGCGCGTCGCCTCGGCGATCAGCGCTTTCGCGAAGACGTTGGTATAGCTCGGCGGACCGGCGGCGCCCTTGGCCTGCTCGCCGGTGACGACGTTGAACTTCTGCACGCCGTGGTACTTGTCGGCGCTCTGCTCGGCCGGGGCGTAGCCCTTGCCCTTCTGCGTGACCACATGGATCAGGCACGGACCCTCGGCGGCGTCGCGCACGTTCTCGAGCACCGGGATCAGCTGGTCGAGGTTGTGACCGTCGATCGGGCCGACGTAGTAGAAGCCCAGCTCCTCGAAGAAGGTGCCGCCCATCGCCATGCCGCGGGCGAACTCGTCGGTCTTCTTGGCGGCGCGGTGCAGCGGCTCGGGCAGCCGGCGCGAGACGCGCCGCGCGAGATCGCGGATGCCGAGGAACTGGCGCGAGGAGACCAGCCTGGCGAGATAGGCCGAGAGCCCGCCGACCGGCGGCGCGATCGACATGTCATTGTCGTTGAGGATCACGACGAGGCGGCCCCCGCCTGCTTGGCGTTGTTCATCGCCTCGTAGGCCATGCCCGCGCTCATCGAGCCGTCGCCGATCACCGCGATGCCGCGGCCCGGCGTGCCCGCCAGCTTGTTGGCCACGGCAAAGCCCAGCGCGGCCGAGATCGAGGTAGAACTGTGCGCCGCGCCGAACGGGTCGTACTCGCTCTCGCTGCGCTTGGTGAAGCCCGAGAGCCCGCCGCCCTGGCGCAGCGTACGGATGCGGTCGCGGCGGCCCGTGATGATCTTGTGCGGATAGGCCTGGTGACCGACGTCCCAGACGAGACGGTCGGCCGGCGTATCGAACACATAATGGATCGCCACGGTCAGCTCGACCACGCCGAGACCCGAGCCCAGGTGCCCGCCGGTCTGCCCGACGGCAGCAATCGTCTCGCTGCGAAGCTCGTCGGCCAGCTGGCGCAGCCGCTCCGGCGGAAGCTTGCGCAGGTCGTCCGGACTATCGATCGTATCGAGCAACGGGGTGGCCGGTTCGGCAGTCATTGATAGGCCCTTACACGCTCGGCTAAGTGGTGTCGATTGAGCGTTGCGGCAATATTCTCAGCCTCCTGCAAGCGCTCCGCACGAGAGGATGTTCCCATGACGTTGCTATCCGCGAGCCCGGTCGCTTTCATCCTCACGGCCGACCGGACTCGGGCCAAGCCGTTCTATGCCGGCGCGCTGGGCCTGCCGATTCTCTCCGAGGACGACTTTGCTGTGACCTTCGGCCTCGGCAGCGGCATGACGATCCGGCTAACCGACCTGCCCGGCCACACCGGCGCCCAGCATACCGTGCTGGGCTGGGACGTGCCCGACATCGCCGCAGCCGCGGCCGAGCTCAAGGCCAAGGGCGTGACCTTCCGCATCTACGAAGGCTTCGGTCAGGACGCCGACGGCATCTGGAGCCCGCCTGGCGGCGGCGCCAAGGTCGCCTGGTTCACCGATCCTGACGGCAACGTGCTGAGCCTGACGCAGTTCGGCTAGAGGGTTCAGTCGACCAGGCCCAGCCGGTCGCGGACGATCCACTTCGGCAAATAGGGACGGCCCAGCGCCTTGTCGGCGGCATAGGGCAGCCAGCCCGGCCCGAACGGCACATAGATCCGCACCGGCACACCCAGCCGCCGCGCGATCGCCATGGTGCGGCGCATCGGCAGACCGCGGAGCTGCTCGAGCTCGCACGGCGTGCCGGCATCGAGCAGGATAGCGAGCGCACGCTCGGCAAGCAGAGGGCTGTGGGTGGCGACTGAAACAGGAGCGGTCCGGCCCGCGAGGCGCGTGACCAGGCCGAGGTAACTGGCTTCGATATCGCAATCCCCCCCAGTCGGGATCGGCCCACTCCCCCTTGACGATGCGCAGCCGCGCAGAGGTATCTCGGAAACGCGCCGCATCGGCCATGGAGCGCCTCCAGCGCGCGGGCAGAACGCAACCGGTGCCAGGGAACTGCGCCAGCAGCTCGCCGAACAGCGCCTGCGTGGCTTCGGCCTGGTGCGGGGCGTGCGCGTCGAACAGCACGGCCAGCCCGGACGATGCCGCAGCCTCGGCGATCGCCCGAAGGTGGGCCCGGTCGAATCCGAGCGGCGGCGCCTTGACCGAGAGATAGGCATCGCCGGCCCGCTCCTTCAGGCAGCCGGCCACGGCCACATTGGCAGCCGCGATGCTCTTCGCCGTGTCACGGCTTCCCGGGAAGTGTCCCGCGGTAGCGCGCAAGCCACGCGCCTGTAGCCTGGCGCAGATCTGCGCTGCTGCCTCGGGACCGGGCCCACTGCTGACCTTCTCGATCTGGCGCGGCAAGGCATAGCGCGCATCGCGCAGCATGCCCCAGAGGTCAGGCCGCATCGGCCCTGGGCTTCATTCGTGCGGTCATCCAGGTCGCCAGGTCAGCCGAGAAGCCGACCGCGCCGCGCAGGCCGAACGGATAGGTCCGCACGCGCAGGCATTCGCGGTGCTCGCGGGTCCAGAGCGCGGCGATCCACGGTTCGACATCGCCGAGCAGTTCGTAGGACTGCAGCCGGCGGCCGGCCGCCCAGCCCAGCGTATGCAGCATCAGCAGCGTGCCCGGCGAGCATTTGCCGAAGGCCTCGTCATAACCGATCTTGAACAGCCAGTAGCGGTCCAGGCATTCGAGCCCCATCTGCATGGCGACGGCCTGACCGTCGATACGCAGGAAGGCGACGCGGAAGATGCCTTGCCGGCTCGCCGAACGGAAGAAATTGCGGAAGAAAGCTTCCTTTGCGCCGTCGACCGCGATGGCCGTGCCAGCCTCCTTCTTCCACGAGCGCACTTCGACGGCGATGGCTTCGTCGAACAGCGCGTCGAAGGCCTCCACGCCCGGCGAGAGCATTTCGTAGGTCACCGTCCCGAGTTCGCCCGCACGGCGCGCGGCGCGGCGGAAATCGGATCGCCGCCCGGAATTGAACTGGCTTTCGGGCGCGGTCCAGCTTTCGTCGAGCGTGATCGTCGGCGTCGACACCCCCGGTCGCACCGACAGCCAGCCCTTGCCTTTCATCGCGCTCCGCAAGGCTGGGATCAGACCGGAGCTGGCCGGAATGCGATCGAGCAGCAGTGGCCGCGACTGGCGCGACAGCGCCTCCGCCAGCAGCACCACGCCTTCGTCATCGGCGCAGAGCGCATCGACGGGTTCGAACAGTTCCCGTGGCCCAACCGCCCGCCAGCGCGCGAAATAGCCCTTGCCGCGGCACAGCGGCAACAGCGCGCTCGCACCGCTCGCCGTCGATGCCATCAGCAGGGTCAGTGGCGTATCAGCGAGCAGCGTTTCGGAAAGTGAAGCGGCAAAAGCATAGAACTGCGTCGGCAGCTGCGCGGTCAGCTCGAGCCGAGCCCACGCGCCGATCAGCGCTTCGTCGGCGCTGAAACCGACGAAGCGCGAACCGCCGTCGAGACTGTCTTGCCGCAAGGCGCCTGCCCGGCCGACAAAATGCGTCGCCACTGCCGTCCCCCTTTGGGCGAGACATAGCGATACGGACTTAGGATTGGGTAAACCGGACTAAGCCGAGACCTCTCAACTACAGGTCTCGCACATGCCGCGCAGTTCGACCACGGGACGAACGTCTGCGAAGCCAGCGCTCTTCGCCGCGCTCACCAGCGCGCCGGTGAGCTTGTCGTCGTCGATATGGACGAGCTGGCCGCAGGAATCGCAGATCAGGAAGATGCAGTCGTGGCGACAGCCCGGGTGGCTGTTGGCGACATAGGCATTGGCGCTCTCGACCCGGCGCGCGAGATTGGTGCGCACGAAGAGATCGAGGATGCGATAGACCGAGTTCGCCGCGACGCGCTTGGCACGTAGCGCCGAGACGCTTTCGGCGATGTCGTAAGCCGAGCTCGGCTTGTCGCGTGCCGCGAGCGCGGCGAAGACGTCGGCACGCATCTCGGTCCACTGCTCGCCCTCCGCGACCAGCGCATCGCGCGCCGCGTCGATCAGCGTTTCACCCTCGTGCTCGTGATGGTCGTGCCCTGACATGCCCCCGATATAGGCAGCAATCAGCGCGCGGTGAAGGCTCGCTTGTATTCGCCGGGAAACACACGTTGCAGCGCTGCCACCTTGGGCGCGTCCCAGCGCCGGATATAGGGGTGATCGGGGTTGTTCAGCATGAAGTCCTGGTGATCGGTCTCGGCCGGGTAGAAGCGCTGATAGGCCTCTATCCGGGTGACGATCGGCGCATGCCAGACGTTCGAGGCGCGCAGCTGGGCAAGGTAAGCCTCTGCCACCGCACGCTGCTCGGGATTCATCGGTACGAGCGCGTTGCGGTACTCCTTGCCGACATCGGGGCCCTGGCGGTTGAGCTGGGTCGGGTCGGTTACTACCGAAAAGAAGATGCGCAGCAGCTGGTCGTAGCGGACGCGGGCGGGGTCGTAGGTGACGCGCACCGATTCGGCGTGGCCGCTGTCGCCGCCGTGGATCAGCTCATAATGCGCCTTGTTGGCAGGGCCGCCGTGATAGCCCGAGACCGCGCTGGTCACGCCGATCACATGGCTGAACACGCCTTCTACGCCCCAGAAGCAGCCACCCGCAAAAATTGCGGTCTTGAGGCCGGCTGGCTCGCTCGCCTGGCGCTGTGCGGCGGGCGTCAGAACGACAGTCTCGGCGGATGCGGGTTGCTGACAGGCGGCGGCAAGCGCCAGGAGGGGCAGCAGGAAGGCTGCGCGCCTCATCACGCGACGGGCTGGCTGGCGATCACTGGGCTTCGGCCGCGACGGCCTTGGGAACCACGCCGGTCGCTACGTCGCTGCTTCCACCAATGCCGAGCGTCGCCAGCACGAGCAGTGCCCCGGCGCCGAAGCCGAGGGCGAAGAAGCGGGTAATCTCTGACTTGAACAGTCCCATTGCATGAGTCGCTTTGTGATTCGTCGTGGCGGCCAATGGCATCACCGCGATTGCGGCGAAGTGAATAATACCACAAATTCCCTAATCGCGCGGCAAGCCGAGCTTATCGCGCGACGAACCGTTTGCCTTAGTGGCGGAATTGCCGCATTCCGGTGAAGACCATGGCCAGGCCGGCCGCGTCCGCAGCGGCTATGACCTCATCGTCGCGGATCGAACCACCCGGCTGGATGATCGCCGTGGCGCCCGCTTCGGCGGCGGCGAGCAGGCCGTCGGCGAAGGGGAAGAAGGCGTCCGAGGCGACCGCGCTGCCGACGGTACGTGCCTGGTCCCAGCCATAGGTCTCAGCGGCTTCCTTGGCCTTCATCGCGGCGATGCGCGAGCTATCGCGGCGGTTCATCTGGCCCGCGCCGATACCCGCCGTGACGCCGTCCTTGGCATAGACGATCGCGTTCGACTTGACGTGCTTGGCCACGGTCCAGGCGAACAGGCAGTCCTGAAGCTCCTGCTCGGTCGGCTGGCGCTTGGTGACGACCTTGAGGTCATCACGCGATATCGCACCGGTGTCGCGGTCCTGTACGAGCAGGCCGCCGGCGATGACGACCTGGTTGAAGCCCTTGCGCGCCGGATCTGGCAGGCCCTGGCTGATCAGCAGACGCAGGTTCTTCTTCCTGGTGAAGGCCGCGCGCGCCGCATCATCGGCACCGGGCGCGACGACGACTTCGGTGAAGATCTTGGCGATTGCCTCGGCGGTCGGCCCGTCGAGGGGGACGTTTGTCGCGACGATACCGCCGTAGGCCGAAACCGAATCGCAGGCCAGCGCCGCTTCCCAAGCCTCGAGCAGGGTCGGTGCCGTGGCGACGCCGCAGGGGTTGGCATGCTTGACGATGACTACCGTGGGCTGTTGCCCGGCGAATTCGCCCACCAGTTCGAGCGCGGCATTGGCGTCGTTGTAGTTGTTGTAGGACAGCTCCTTGCCCTGGACCTGCTCGGCCTGGGGAATGCCGGTGCCGAGCGACGAGCTGTCGGCGAGATAGAGCGCGGCTTCCTGGTGCGGGTTCTCGCCATAGCGCAGCGTGGTCGCGAGCGTGCTGGAAACTGCGCGGCGCGGCGGGAAGTGATGCTGCTGGTCGGTGCGGGCGAACCAGCCGGCGATCGCGGCATCGTAGGCGGCGGTGGCGGCGAAGGCCTTGGCGGCCATGACCTTGCGGAATTCTAGCCGGCTGGCACCGCCCGTTTCCTCAAGCTCCGTCAGCAGCGTCGCGTAGTCGGCGGGGTCGGTGAGGATCGTCACATAGGCGTGATTCTTCGCCGCCGAGCGCACCATCGAGGGGCCGCCGATGTCGATGTTCTCGATCACCTCGTCGCGCTCCGCACCCTTGGCCACGGTCTGCTGGAACGGATAGAGGTTGACCACGACGAGGTCGATCGCGCCGATGCCGTGCTCTGCCATCGCCTTGGCATGCTCGGCATCGTCGCGCACCGCGAGCAGGCCGCCGTGGACCATCGGGTGCAGCGTCTTGACGCGGCCGTCCATCATCTCGGGGAAGCCGGTGAGATCGGACACGTCGCGCACCGTCAGGCTCGCGTCACGCAGCGCCTTGGCCGTGCCGCCGGTCGAGACGAGTTCGACGCCCCGCGCGGCGAGCGCCTTGCCGAGATCGGCGAGGCCCGCCTTGTCGGAAACGGAAAGCAGCGCGCGGCGGATGGTGACGTCTGTCATGGCGAGACTCGCTATTTATGGCGGGGATTCGCGCCCCCCATAAGGATTTCAGCAAGAATCGCCAGCGGGCCGGGACCCGGTTACCCCATCTTCTTCAGCAGCCAGGCAAAATTGCCGCCGCCCCGCGAGACGAGACCGCTGACGACGAGCTGCTGGATCGGCACCGGCCGGCCCTGCCCGTCGACCCAGAACAGATCCTCGACGGTCACTTCGCCGCCCGCGGCACGGAACTGCCAGTAGGTGCCATCGGGCAAGGCAATGCCGACGCCCTGGCCATCGTCCGACAGGCCGACCTCGATATTGGGGCCCAAATGGAAGCGGATGGCGAAGGCCACCTTGCCGCGCTTGCCCTTGCGGCCGGTGGGCACCAGCAGGTCCTCGCCGCGCAGCTCGCTGCCGTCGTCGCGCAGGATCAGGATGCGGCGGTGGACCAGGCCGTAGCGCGCGGCATAGCCGTTATGGCTGGCTTCGAGCCGCGTCGCGCGGCCGCCTTTGCCGGCCTTGTCGACGGCATCGCCTTCGAGCGTGCGGCGGTCTATGTCGACTTCGGAGACGCCCGAGCCGATCTTGCCGTTGATCAGGACGGCGGTGGAATTGACGTCATCGAGCACCAACGTCGAATGCGCCGCGGTGGCGCGCAGGCCCTGCTCGAGCCGGACCGGAACGAGCCCGCCCGCGGCGGCCGAACCGCCGCAGTTGACGACGATCCGGTGTGCGCCCGAGGAAAACTCGAAAGCCAGCGTCGAGGCGCAGCCCGTCCGCGCATGCTTCGCCATCGGCGGCGGCGCGGCGTCGAACAGCAGCAGGCTCTTCTGCGCGGTGACGCGCTGGAAGCCCCACTGGCGCACGTCGCGCAGGGGCCGCGTGCGCACGCTGCTGGCATCGACCAGCCGGGCGATCTCGTCGGCGTCGATCGCCCAGGAGCCCTGCCACGAGCCCAGCGAGCCGTCGCCGTGGGTCAGCGCGAGCAGCGGCGGCACCAGCACCGCGATCAGGTTGTCGAGCGCTTCGGGCGCCTCGCGCCGCGTGGCGCGGTAGCAGGCGCGCAGGCTGACGAGCAGCGTGATCGCTTCCATCTGGCCGAGCGGGCTGCGCGACAGCACGCCGCCATCGTCGCCGATCAGGTCGCCCAGCGCGCGGATCAGCCCGGCCTCGCCAAAGAGGCGGCGCGGGCGGCCGTCGGGCAGCAGCAGGCCCGAGGCGACGATGCCACACCAGCCGGCGACCGCGCCCAGCAGGTCCTCGGCACGGCCGACGTTGCGGTCGAGCCAGCGCGCGCCGTCCATGACCGCCGCAAGTACACGCGGGCGCAGTCGCTTGTCGTGACCCGAAAGGATCAGCGGCGCGTGGACCAGCCAGTTGAGCTGGCGCGTGCCGGCGTTGGCCACACTCCAGGCTGGCCCCTTGCCGGGCTTGCCTGGCGGCTTGGGATTGGCGTCGAGCCAGGCGGCGAAGATCCGTTCGGCGACGGGCACGCCCTGCTCGCGCACGGCGCAGGCTTCGAGATCGGCGAGCCAGGCGAAGGAATGGACCACGCGCTCGAGCGGCGGGGTCATCCGGCCGGCGCCGGCGAAGTCGATCTGCGCTATCGGCGTCTTGGCACCGTGAACGAGGAAATGCCCGGCACGCAGCGCGGTGCCCGCGGCGCGGCTGCCCGGCAGCGGGTTCGACACAGTCGCCAGCAGCCGCGGCTTGGCCGACTTGCCCATCGGCGAGCTGAGCATCGAGCCGGGCACGCCGATCTTGTAGGCGAATCGTACCAGCCATTCGCCGGCACCGACCGAGGGCGGCGAGAAATCAGCGAGCGCCAGCGCCCGTCCCGGCTCGATGATGCCGGGCTCGACCGGTTCGCCGCGGTCCCGATCAGCCTCGCTGGCGGTGACCTCGGCTTCACTCACCACCATCTCCTCGGCCGCGTCGGTCAGCGGAATTGCCAGGGCGTCACCGGCATCGATATCAATAGCGGTACGCGTGGCGGCGAGAGCGGAAGTTGCCGTCTCGCCCATGGCTCAGGCAAGCCCCTTGAGCGCGGCGATATTCGCCGCATAGCGATCGGGGCCACCGCGGAACGTCGCCGTGCCAGCGACCAGCACGTCCGCGCCGGCATCGACGCAGGACTGCGCAGTGCCGACATCGACGCCGCCGTCCACTTCGAGCCTGATATCCCGTCCCGTCTTGTCGATCATCTTGCGGAGCGCCTCGATCTTGCGCAGCTGGCTGGAAATGAAGCTCTGCCCGCCGAAACCCGGATTGACGCTCATCACCAGGACGAGGTCGATCTCGTCGATCAGGTAATCCAGCATCTTGGCCGGGGTTCCCGGGTTCAGCGAAACGCCGGCCTGCTTGCCGAGGCCCTTGATCGCCTGAACCGTGCGGTGGGCATGCGGACCCGCCTCGGGATGGAAGGTGATGATGTCGGCACCTGCCTCGGCAAAGGCCTCCAGGTAGAGGTCGACCGGCGAAATCATCAGGTGCACGTCGAAGGGCTTCTTGGTGTGCGGCCGCAGGGCTTTGACCACCATCGGCCCGATCGTGATGTTGGGCACGAAATGGCCGTCCATCACGTCGACGTGGATCCAGTCGGCCCCCGCCGCATCGACCGCGCGCACTTCTTCGCCCAGCCGGGAGAAATCGGCGGAGAGGATCGAGGGCGAGATGAGAGGGGCGGCCATGAAAGGCGATTAGACACCGCCACGGGGGGGGGACAAGGACGAAACCAGGTGTTTTCCACACGCGAAGGTAAGCCGCACGACTAACGCCATTGCGCATGCGGCCAACCGTCGCCGCAAAGGCTTGCAAATTCAGTCTGTATTCAGCGGCAAAATCGAATATTAAGCCCTCTCGCCCCCGGGGGCCGCCGCCCCGCCGTCTCGAAACGGCAATGCCAAGCTGCTGAGATAGCCAATCCTTTTCCCCTCATTTTCATTGTCAGGACCAGTACGCCCATGACCCTCCCGAGACGTCTGAGCGCGGCGGCGATCGCTTGCGCCGCCACGCTGACGGCATTCTTCGGACACGCTGCGCAGGCCCAAACGGCAACGCCGCCGGCGGGCTGCACCGGCACGCCCAGCGCAACCTGGATCACCGTCAATGCGGAAGGCTTGCGCAACAGCAACGGCCTGCTCGCGGTCACCCTCTATGCCGACAATCCCAGCAAGTTCCTGGTCCGTCACGGCTCGCTCTACGTCGGCCGGGTGAACGCGGTGCAGGGCACGACCCATGCCTGCCTCTTCGTGCCGAAGCCGGGCGTCTATGCGCTGGCGCTCTATCACGACGAGAACGGCGACAAGAAGTTCGACCGCACTTCCATCGGCTTCCCCGCCGAAGGCTATGGCTTCTCGAACAATCCGCCGACGCTGGCCGGCCTGCCGTCGTTCCGCTCGGTCCGCCTAAACATCCCGCGCACCGGCCTGACTACGCGCGTGCAGATGAAGTACCCCTGATCCGATTCAGCCGTAGATTTCCTTGAGCTGCACCGGGGCCTCCGCCTCGGCCAAGGCATGCGCACGCGGATCGTCGACGTCGAGCCACCAGGCCTCGCCGACGTCCAGCGTCGCCGCCCGGCCCTTGTCGGCGAGGCGCTGCATGCCGTCGGACAGGCTTCCGGACTTGCCCGCCGTCACGGCCTCGGCGATCGCCTCGGCGAGTTCGGGCGTGGCGAGGAATGCACCGCAATCGACCGCGTCGTATTCGGGTATCGTCTTGCCGATGGCTTGGATGAAACCGCGCGCGTCGGTCCGGACCCAAGTGGCATCGTCGGGGTCGATCAGCGGGCTGGTGATGCGCCGGTCGATTCCCAGCGTGACGCCGCGGTCCGAGCCACCGGCCCCGGCGAGCTGCTGCAGCACCGCCGCGGAAAATATGTGGTCGGCCATCATCAGCAGGTAGTTGCCGTCGATCCGCGCAGCACCGGCCATGACCGAGAAGCCGTTCGGCTTCGACCAGTCGTCGACGCGCTGCGCGACGACGGGAATGCCCGCACGATCGGCCAGCGCCGGCAATGCGGCCTCGACCTTCTCCGCCTCGTGGCCGGTGACCACGACGACCCTCGCCGCGCCTGCGGCCGCGGCCTGGCGCACGCCGAGTTCGAGCAGCGGAATGCCCGCGACCGGTGTCAGCGGCTTCGATTCGGAAATGTCGCGCAGGCGGCTGCCATATCCCGCGGCAATGATCAGGGCTTCCATCGTGTCCTCACAAACGAACGGCGCCGGCCAGAACCAACTGACCGGCGCCGCCGTTAACCAGATTTGTCAGGCTTATTCCGCGGCGAGCGCGGTGACGCCGACATATTCCTCGACCATCTGCGCGGCGACGTCGTCGTTGAACTGCTGCGGCGGATGCTTGCAGAAGTAGGCCGACGGGCCGATCAGCGCGCCGCCCTCGCCGCGCTCGAGCGCGACCTTGCAGCAACGGATGGCGTCCATGACGACGGCCGCCGAGTTCGGGCTGTCCTCGACCGAGAGACGCAGCTCCAGGTTCATCGGGACATTGCCCCACAGCTGGCCTTCCATGCGCAGGAAGCAGAGCTTGTTGTCCTTCTGCCACGGCACATAGTCGGACGGGCCGACGTGGATGTTCTCGTCCTCGAGACGCTGGGCAAGCATCGCCTGCACGGCCTCGGTCTTCGATTCCTTCTTGCTGCCCAGACGCTGGCGGTCGAGCATGTTCATGAAGTCGGTGTTACCGCCGGTGTTCAGCTGATAGGTGCGCTCGACATTGACGCCGCGGGCACCGAACAGGCTGGAGAGAACGCGGTGGACGATCGTTGCGCCGAGCTGCGCCTTGACGTCATCACCGACGATCGGGAGGCGCTTCTCGCGGAAACGGGCTTCCCACTCGGGACGGCTGGCGATGAACACGGGCATGCAGTTGACCACCGCGACGCCGGCTTCGAGCGCGCATTCCATGTAGAATTCGGTGGCTTCCTGCGACCCGACGGGGAGGAAGTTGAGCAGAACCTCGGTGCCCGACGCCTTGAGCGCGGCAACGATGGATTCGCGGGTAGCTTCGGGCGCGTCAGCAACGATGAAGCCGCGCTCGCCCATGCCGGTCATGTGCGGGGCGACGCCGTCAGACACGCGGCCCATGATGACCTTGACGCCCGTTGCGGGGACGTTCGGCTGAAATACCGCAGTGTTGTTCGGCGCGGAGAAGATCGCTTCGGCAATGTCCTTGCCCACTTTGCGCGCATCGACATCGACGCCCATCACGAACTCTACGTCGCCGGCTCCGTAGCCGCCGATCGTGTCATGAATGAGTCCCTGAGAGGAGTTATTCGAGCGATAATAGGCAACCCCCCTGCACCAGTGAGCTGGCGCAGTTGCCCACGCCGATCACGGCGACCTTGATTGGCTTCATCAATTTTCGATCCCTTTCGAAAGACGCTTTTGCGCCCTAAACGCACGTAATTGTGAAAACACGCGGCAAAAGCAAGAAGTTTGCACAACGGTCAAGTTTGTCGCGGGCGAAGGACGAACACCACGACCACCAGCCAGACGGCAGCTCCAAACGAAAACAGCATGAGTCCCGGCGCCGCGACTCCCGCGACGATTCCGACGAGCCAGCCCAGAGCAAAAAAGTCCCGCATCGTCAACCAAATGAGCGTTTGGAACAGCCAGGACCGGCGCGCCTGGAAGTGCGTCTTAACCTCATCGAAGGTGAACGCAGCCTTGCTGTGACGCGCGCGTCGGCCGATCAGGAACAGCCCCAAAGCGACGATCGCCAGCCCCAGCGAGCCTGCGATTGCCGCTTCAGCGTTGCCCTGAATCCACAGATTAATGTCGAGCCCGGCAAGAAAACCTATGTTAGTTACCGCGTCGACGAGGCTGTCGGCCAGGGCACCGGCACGCGAAGACCGGAAAGTGGCTCGGGCGATCTCGCCATCGACGCCGTCGACGATCGACGCGAGCTGATAGAATATCGCGCCGAGGATCAGCCCGTTCGTGCCGCCGAAGATCAGCGAAGCGAGCATGGCAACCGCCAGCAAGGCCGACACCGCGGTCGCGTGGAACGGCGTGATCCCGGGGAAGCGCAACAACAACCGGCTGATCGCTTGCGAGATGGGCCGGTTGATCAGCTGCGAGACGATGCCGTCGCCCGGTTTCGAAGTTCCCGCGATGATCGCCTCGGCGGCGCGGTCAAGCCGCGCAATCGCCTGCGCTCGCGTGAGCTGGGGCAAGCGGGCCCAATCGCGTGGCGGAGCGAACAGCAGGGCACCATGCGGCAGTTCCGCGCCGGACAAGGCGGATCGCAACCGCTCGGCGCTGACCGGATGCTCACCCTGAAGCAGCAGTTGCGGCGCGTCGTCGCCCGCCAGCGAAGCGGTATCGACCACACTGTAAGGCATGCCCTGGGCCAGCCGCGCGAGCTCGGCCGCGGCGTTCCTGTCTGGCCGCCAGCCACCGGGCACGGCAATCGTGCAGCAAGCCGCCCCTGCCTGAGCAACCTCGCGCAAGGCACGCGCCGCGGCCGGCAGGCCCGCGACGAGATGCGCCGCCGACCAGGCGTCCGAAAATACGACGACTACCCCGTTGCTCGTCCGAATACTCACACACGATCCCATCACCGGCCTTCCCCGGCGCCGGTCTTGCTATATAGCGAGCCCGCGGCGACGCAAGGCGGCGCACCGGAACGGATCGCCCACCCTGGGCAAAAGCAGAGTAAGGAGTAGCGTCTTGGCTGCCGCGACACGCGACGAAACCCGCAAGGGCCCGCTGCCCGAAAGGCCCCGGCGCGCGCGCGAACTCCAGGATCCGCTGAACCACTATCTCTATCATCCGCTGGCCTGGCAGCTGGCGCTGCGCCTGGCGCGGACACCGCTGACGCCGAACATGGTCTCGGTCATCGGCGCGTTCTGTGTGATCGGCGCGGCCGCGGCCTACGCCCAGCCCTGGTGGCCGATTTCCGCCCTGCTCGGCCTCTTCCTCCACATGGCCTGGCACGTCGTCGATGGCGCCGACGGCGATCTCGCGCGGATCACCGGCAAGACCAGCCCGACCGGCGAATTGGTCGACGGGATCTGCGATTACGCCAGCCATATCGTGCTCTATTTCGTGCTGCTCTGGCTGCTGCTGCCGCAGATCGGCTGGATCGCATGGCCGATCATGGCGGTGGCTGGGCTCAGCCACATCGTCCAGTCGAACCATGTCGAAGTGCAGCGCCGCCAGTACCAGTGGTGGGTCTATGGCACGCCTTGGCTGCGCAACACCCATACCGAGGGTTCGGAGACCGCGAAGGGCGGAGCCGGCGCGCTAGTCTCGTTCTACCTGCGCCTCGCCAGCGGCATGACGCCCCACGCGCTGAAGATCGACGCGGCGGTGGAGAAGGCGATGGCGAGCGATCCCGCCGCGCTCGAACGCATCCGCGCCGCAGTTCGCGCCGAGGCGCCACCGCTCCTGTTCCTGTGCAAGCTGCTCGGCCCCAACCCGCGCGCGATCGTGCTCGGCCTGTCGATGCTGGCGGGCAGCCCGCTCTATTATTTCATCTACCAGGGCGTGGTGCTCAATGCGCTGCTGGTGCTCTCGGTAGTGCGGCACAACCAGGCGGCCGAACGGATCGCCGCGCGGATCGGCGCCTAGGCGATCATTTCCGCCAGCCGGCGCGCGAAGAATTCGCCGAGCCGTTTGCCGCGCGCGTCCCAACTGTTGCGCTCGGCCAGCGCGCGGGCATTTGCCCCGAGCCGTGCGGCCAGTTCGGGCTGGGTCAGGAGCAGGTCGAGCGCCAGCGCAGCCGCACGCGGATCGTCGGGCTGGACCAGCATCGCGGTTTCCGAATCCTGCAGCAGGTCCGCGGTGTCGGGCAGAGCCGGCGCCAGGATCGGACGGCCGGCGGCTAGATAGGCAAAGGTTTTCAGCGGTAGCACGCAATTGCCGAAGCGGCGCAGCGGCTCGCTCGACGCAGGAATCAACAGCACGTCGGCGGCAGCGAGGAAACCGGGCAAAGCATGCGGTGCTTGCCAGGCCACTACTGCGACGTTGGGCAGACGGCGCGCCTGGGCTTCGATCGGGCCGTCCCCCTCAGAGCCGACTATCAGGAAGCGGATCTCCGGCCGCAGCCGCGCCATGGCGAGCAACTGATCGAGCCCTTTCTGCTCGTTGACCCGCCCGGCATAGACCGCGATCTGCGCCGAGACGTCGAGCCCCAACGCCTGCCGCGCCTCGATCATGCCGGTGTCGGTGTGAATCACCGCACCATGACTTCCATTGTGAGCGACAAGGATGCGATCCTCGGAAACGCCAGCGCGCTTGTAGGCGTCGGCCGCGAGGCTTGAATGCTGGATAAAGCCGATACAGCGGGGCGCATTGGCCGTGCGCCGGATGATCGGCCGCGCCACTGGATAGATGTCGGGCCAGGGCCGGTAATGGTCGAAAGCAAAGGGGATCGGCGAGGAGCGGCCCAGCCCCAACACCGCGGGCAGCCGGCACAGCATCATGTCGAAAGTGGCGAGCCTACCGCTGGCGATGAGTTGCCGCAGCCAGGCCATGCCCTGGCGGAGGGTATCGCCCGCCCACCGGCTGGCGATCGCTTCGACGGCGAAATCGGGCTCGACGCCGAAACGCTCGGCAATTTCCTCGACCGTCACGGGCGTGACATCCGAGGGCGTGGGGACGAACAGTGTTACACGATGACCTTGCCGGGCCAGCGCGGCGACGGTGTAGATCGTCTGCTCGCAGGAAGCCTTGGTGTCGGGACGGTACCACGAAACCGGATATGCGATGTGAAGCCCGGAAGCGGAAACCATGGACGTATTTTCTCCACTTGACCGCGACTTGCCAAGCCCCTGTTTGCTGGTTGTCGCTGGAAAGCCCGCGGCAAGCGGTTATCATGCCGCAAAACGGACGGACCTATGCCCATGTTGCATGAAGCGCTGATTGACGATGCCCGATCGATCGCGGAGCGGATCACCGACCTGCGGCGGGCGATTCATGCCGAACCCGAACTGGGCCTTCATACCCCAAAAACCCGCGACAAAGTCCGCGCCGCCCTGGCCCACCTGCCGCTCGAATGGCGCGAGGGAACTTCGACGACCGGGCTGATCGCCCTGCTGAAAGGCGGAGCCGGAGAGGGGCGCTCCGTGCTGCTGCGCGGCGACATGGACGCGCTGGCGATGCCCGAGGAGACTGGGCTGGACTTCGCCTCGACGATCCCCGGGACGATGCATGCCTGCGGGCACGATGCGCATACGGCGATGCTGGCCGGCGCAGCCGAACTGCTTTGCCGACGCGCGGATGCGCTCAAAGGCGAAGTGCGCTTCATGTTCCAGCCGGGTGAGGAAGGCTATCACGGCGCCCGCTTCATGATCGAGGACGGGTTGCTCGATCCGCTGCCCGACGCCGCTTTCGCGCTACACGTCATGCCGACTGCGCCGCACGGCCTGATCGCCGGGCGCGCGGGTGCCTTGCTGGCAGCGGCAGACCAGCTCGACATCGTCATCGAAGGGCGCGGCGGCCATGCCTCGATGCCGCACCAGACACGCGACCCTGTGCCCGTCGCGGCCGAGATCATCCTCGCGCTGCAGACGATGGTGACGCGCCAGTTCGACGCGCACGATCCCGTGGTCGTGACCGTCACCAAGCTCGACGCCGGCACCGCGCACAACGTGATCGCCGATCGCGTCGCCCTGCGCGGGACGATGCGGAGCCTGTCGCGCGCCAACCGCGCGCGGCTGCCTGAAGCGGTGCGATTGCTCGCCGCAGGGATTGCCGGGGCACATGGGCTGACGGCCGATGTCACCGTGACCGAGGGGTTTCCCGTGACGATCTGCGATCCACATGCGGTAGATTTCGCCGAGAAGCTGAGCCGCGAGATGTTCGGGCCGCAATCCTTCCTGCGCCTCGACGCGCCGATCATGGGCGCGGAGGACTTCGCCTACGTACTCGACAAGGTGCCTGGTGCGATGTTCTTCCTGGGCGTGAGCCACGAGGGCGAGGACTGGACCAAGTGCTGCGGCATCCATTCGACCAAGATGATGCTCGACGAAAGCGTGATGCCCCGCGGGTCCGCGCTGCTCGCCGGCCTGGCCGAAAGCTTCCTCGAACGCGGCTTCGAATAGGCGCCAGCAAGACGTATTGCCGCAGCGGTCATCTACCGGTGCTTGCATTGGCCGGGCGTCTCGCGCTTTGCTCGGAGTGAGGAGAGGCGCATGGACCGGCTGGAGCGACTGGAAGCGATCGAGGCGATCCGCAGCCTGAAGGCCCGCTATTTCCGCCTGATGGACACCAAGCAGTGGGATGAGCTGCGCAGCGTCTTCACCAGCGACCTCAAGGTCCTGACGCCCGAGGGCACAGTCTATGCCGAAGGCGGCGACACCTATGCCGCGGCCCTGCGCCATTCGCTCGAACATGCTGTGTCGGTCCACCAGGGCCTCGCCGGCGAGGTCGAGATCGACGCGGACGGCACGGGCCGCGCGATCTGGGCGATGCAGGACATCATTTCCTGGGAGGATCGCCACCCCAAGGCCGGCTGGAAAAGCATCGTCGGCCGCGGTCACTACCATGAAACCTACCGCCGCGAGGACGGTACTTGGCGCATCGCCGCGCTGACGCTCACCCGCCTCTCACTTGACATCACGTGGCCTGCTTCGGGCCCAGAAGGACACCAACCCACATGACCGACGATCTCTCGTTCGCCGACTATTTCGGCGAAGGCCGCGACGACAATCCCTATTGGAACGAAAGCGTGTGGTTCTCGTTCTCGATCCCCGAGCGGCGGATCCACGGGATGATCCAGTACTACTTCCGCCCGAACATGGGCATGCTCAACGGCGGCCCCTGCATGTGGGACGCCTCGGGCACCTACCAGTGGAACGCGCTCTACTATAACTGGAGCCACCTGCAGGGAATGCCGGCGGGCGCACAGAAGTTCGACATGCAGGCGCGGACGTCGCTCAAGGTGAAGATGCTAGAGCCGCTCAAGCGCTACAAGCTCGACTACGACCGGGACGGTTTCGAGATGGATCTCGTGTGGGAGGCCGTCGGCCCCTGCCACGAGCTGCACACGGGCGATCCCGGCCAGATGGCGACGGCCAAGTTCCACATCGAGCAGCCCGGCCGGATGAAAGGCACGATCCGCCGCCACGGTGAGGAATTCCCGGTCGACTGCTTCTCGATGCGCGACACCTCCTACGGCGCGCGCGAGTACGAATCGCTGGCCACTGGCGGCTATTTCTGGGGCATCGCCGAAAACAGCTCGTTCCACGCGCTCTGCATGACCTCCGAAGGCCTCTATGGTCGCGAGGCCAAGTGCATCGGCGGCTACATCATGAAGGACGGTGAGATGGCGAGCATGGTCTCGGGCAAGCGCACCGTGCTCGAATTCGGCCAGTTCGGTCCGTCGAAATTCGTCTTCGAGGGCACCGACACGCTCGGCCGGTCGATGACCGCCACGGGCACGATCGATCCGGGCCTGGTCTTTACCGGCTATACTGACCACACCGTGGTATGGTCGCTCGCCGAATGGGACTGGGACGGCGTCAAGCACTGGGGCGACAACCAGGAATTCTCGCCCGGGGAGCCGTTCCGCCAGATGGCGCGCGGCGAGATCAAGCTGGGGGAATAAGGAATGCCCGGCCAGATCATCATCATCAACGGCACCTCGGGATCGGGCAAGTCGACCGCGGCCGAACTCTTCCAGAAGCGTTCGGACGACTACTGGCTGCTCTACGGCATCGACCACTTCCTCGCCGGCACCCAGCCCGCGCAGTACGGCCACCACGGCCCCAAGTCGCGCGAGGGCATCCATGCCGAGCCGGCCGATCCGGCGAACCCGGACGGGCCGCTCAAGTGGACGCTGGGTCCCAAGGGCGTCCAGGCCTTCGCCACGCTGCACGAATGGATCGCCTCGGCCTCGCGCCAGGGCTGCAATATCGTGTTCGACCATCTGCTGATGACGCAGACCCCGGTGCTGGCCGACTGTGCCTGGCGGCTCGAAGGCCTGCCCGTGCTGCTGGTGACGCTGAAGCCGCCGATCGAAGTGCTCGAGAAGCGCGTCGCCGAGCGGCAAATGGACAAGAAGCTGCCGACCGACCTACTCGGCGAGGATGCGGTGAAGAAGATCGTCGACCGCCTGGCGCGGCTGCGGCCGTGGTTCACCGAAGTGGTCTATGCCAACGACATCGCCGATCTCACGATCGACACCGCGGCCCACGGGCCCGAGGCAGTCTGCGCAATGATCGAGGCGCGGCTAACCGAAGGGCCGGGAACGGCGTTCGACCGGCTGCGCGAGAAATATCCGCGCCCGTAAGATATCGTCCCGGGCTGCCGCCCGGGACGATACTTCTCCTTTACAGGGCCGTCGGGCGCAGAGTCAGACGGAAGAACACCTCACGCCCGCGGTCGGGAATGCAGGCCAGTTCGTCCAGCCCGGCCGCATTGCGCGCCGTGCCGCCGCTCAGCGGCGGCAGCAGCACCTGCCCGGTCGAGGCGCTGAAAGTCGTGCAGTTGCCCGCAGTGAATTTGTTGGTGAGGTTGTTGCCGATCACCGCGAGTTCCCAGCCGCCGTCGTTGTCGCCGATGCTGATGTTCGCGTTGATCTTCGCGTAGCCCGTCTGGGTCAGGCCCGCCAGGCCATCAAAGCGACCGAGACCGCGCAGGAACTTGGACGTGTACTGGCCATTCACGCCCAGCTTCACGCGCATGTCCTTGCCCGCCGGCATCTCGTAGTCCACGCCGCCGGTCACGGTCCAGTCGGAGGCCTTCGGCAGTGGCGCTCCCGAAAGGTCCTGGCCCTTGTAGAGGCCGTAGAGGCCGTTCACGAGCACCGCGCCGGCGCCGGGGTTGGCCTGGCTCGACCCGCTCGCCGAAGTCGCCGGGAACGGGCTGAAGAACAGGTTGCAGCCGTCCTGCACGCGCTGGCCGCCGTAGCAGGGCGCATTGTCGAACTTCTGGAACCGCGCGTGGTTGTAATTCACCGCCAGACGGGTCGTCAGGCCGGGAACCGAAGGCGGCGCATAGGTAGCTTCGAAGTCGAGGCCATAGACCTTGGAGGAAGCGGCATTGATCGTCTTGATCACGGGCAGTCCGCCCGCCGCCTGCTCGTTGGCGCCGACCTGGAGATCGGAATATTTGTAATAGTAACCGGCCAGGTTGATCGTCAGGGCACGGTCTAGCATTCGCGCCTTGATGCCCAGTTCGCCGCCCTGAACCTTTTCGTCGCCGAACGAATTGTCGGCGCCCGGCGTCGCCGGCACGGTCATGATGAACGAGCCCGACTTGTAGCCCTGCTTGAGCGCGCCGAACACCGTGAGGTCGTCGGTCGGCGTATAGGTGATGGTCAGTTCGGGCGACCAGTTCTTCGACCGCAGGTTCGGCTTGGCGATCGTGATCGGGATCGGCGTGCCGAAATAGCTGGTCAGGCTGGAGGCATCGTCATGCCGCTTTTCGTCGGTGTAACGCACACCGCCCGCGATCTCGAGCGTCTCGACCGGCTTCCAGCGCAGCTGGCCGAAGCCCGAGTAGGTCTGGATGCCGACGTCGTTGGTACCAGCGGTGAGCGTCCGCGGCAGTTTGAGCGCCGTGTTGCCGGCGACGTAAACCGTATTGCGGACCCGGGCGTCCTGGTAGAACCCGCCGATCAGGAAGTTCACCGGCGATCCTGCCAGTCCGACTGCAGCCGGAGTTCCTGCGTGAAATCGCGGCGGAAGAAGCGGTTGTCGGATGACAGCGAAGGCCCGGCATAGCCGCTGTTCACGCCGTTAAGCAGGCCATCCACCTTGTGGTGGAAATAGCCGGTGGTCGAGGTGAAGGTCAGCTCGGGCGCGACGTCGTAGTTGATTTCGCCCGTGCCGAAAGTCGTCTCGTAGCGGAGGAACGGCGTGCCGCCATTGCGCGAATCAGGGAAGGCGACCGGGTCGAGATCGACGATATAAGCCGTGCGATCGACCTTGCAGTTGTCGTTCGGATTGATGAACGGGATGCCCAGCGGCGCGCCGTTGCCGTCGGGGCAGTTGCCCAGCGGCGAACCGCCGCCGATGACCGTGCGCTTGGTATTGTTGATCTTGAGCCGGACGCTGACGTCGCTCGAGGGCTTCCAGACCAGCGTGCCGCGCAGGATATATTCCTCGGTCGCGTTATAGCGGTTGCTCGACGGGGTCTTCGCGCCGGTGCCGGCCAGCGCCGTCGCCTTGTTGAAGAAGTAGCCGTTATCGTCCGAATACATGCCCGCGAGGCGGATGCCGACGGTGTCGCTGAGCGGCCCCGAATAGATCAGCTCGCCGCGCTTGCTCTGTGCCTCGACGCCGTAGATCGCGTTAGCCGTCACTTCGAGTTGATCGCCGGGATCGGCCGTGCGGATGGCGATAACGCCGCCCGGGCTGTTCTTGCCGAAGAACAGCGCCTGCGGGCCCTTGAGCACTTCAACCTGGGCCATGTCGAACATGCCGACGTCGTAGCTCGCGCCCTGGGTCAGCTGCAGGCCATCGATATTGAGCGACACCGATTGGTCGACGCCAGCGTCGAGCGAACTGGTACCGACGCCGCGCAGCGCGATCTGCGTGCCCACGGTCAGCACGTTGCCGCCGATCTGGAGGCCGGCGACCTGCTGGGTGATGCCGCGGATGTCGGTAACGTTGTTGGCAGCGAGCGATTCGGCGGTCAGCACGGTCTCCACGACTGGCACTTTCAGGATCGATTCCTGGCGCTTGCGCGCGGTGACGATGATGTCGCCCTTCTCCACATAGGCGCCCTGGCCCTCGGTCGCCGCGGCGTCCTGCGCCAGCGCAGGCATGCTCCAGATCCCCATTACCGGTACGGCCGCTGCGGCCAGTAAGGCTGCTTTCCTCATGATGTCCCCTCCGTCTGTGACCGACGGTTTGTTGAGCGCTCGATACGATGGCGCTGATTTTCTGCGACGCAGGTCGGTCTGCCGCGTCGGACGGGCGAGGGCCTAGCGCATCGCGCGGGCAAGTCTTGCCCTTGGCGGGCACTGCGACTTGTCCCGCAACGCGATTGCAGGAGGAGTCAATTTTTCGGGCAACTAGCCTACCGTTACGGACAGAAAACTGAACGATCGTTCAGCAATCAACCGATATGCAGAAGGTTTTCAAGCCTGGAGGGAGGCCCATTCGGGATGGCGCTTGAACGCCACCGCGACATAGCTGCAATCGGGGCGGATCTTGAAGCCGTCACGGTCCGCGTCAGCGATCAGCGCCTCGACCAGCTTGGCCGCGACCCCGCGATTACCGATCTCCGGCGGGACCAGCGTATGGTCGGCAACCTTGACCCCGTCCTCGAGATACCAGGTCAATCGGCCCACCACATCGCTGTCGGGGACGTGGGCACGGTACTCGCCGTTGCCGCCGGCATCGTGGCGGGTAATCGTGAGGCCTTCCATAAGCTGAACTCCGCAGCGCTTGACGCGGCACCTGCCGGGCGCAAGGCTGATATGGCCATGCACTTCATGTCCGACAATGCCGCCTCGGTGCACCCAAACGTCTGGCAGGCGATGCTCGCCGCCGACACCCCAGACTCACCCTATGACGGCGACGCGCTGAGCGCCAAGCTGGACGAGGCCTTTTCCGAGGTGTTCGAGCGACCCTGCTGGGCGCTCTGGGTGGCGAGCGGCACGGCGGCCAACTGCCTGGCGCTGGCGACGATGGTGCCGCCGCAGGGCGGCGTCATCTGCCACCGCGAGGCGCATATCGAGACCAGCGAAGGCGGTGCGCCGGGCTTCTACACCCACGGCGCCAAGCTGATGCTGGCGGATGGGGACGGCGCGAAGCTGACCCCGACGGCGATCCAAGGCGTGATCGATCCGATCAAGCCCGGGGTCCACTGGGTCCATCCCGCAGCGATCTCCATCACTCAGGCGACCGAACTCGGCCGCGTCTATACGCCCGCGGAAGTCACCGAAATCGGCCTTCTGGCGCGCGACAGGACGATGTGGCTGCACATGGACGGGGCACGCTTCGGCAATGCCGTCGCCTTCCTGCGCAGCACGCCCGCGAAGCTGACCTGCGACGCAGGCGTTCACGCACTGAGCTTCGGCTTCGTCAAGAACGGCGGCCTCGGCGCCGAGGCGATCGTGTTCTTCGATGAGGGCCTGGCCGACATCGCCCGCTATCGCCGCAAGCGCGCCGGTCACCTCCAGTCCAAGGGCCGTTTCCTCGCCGCGCAGATCCTGGCCCTGCTCGACGGCAAGCTGTGGCTGGAAAACGCCATGGCCGCGAACGAGGCTGCGGCGATCATCTCGCAAGGCGCCGCGGACCGCCTGCTCGAGCCGGTCGAAGGCAACCAGCTGTTCGTGCGCATGTCGGGTGCCGAACGCGAGGCGCTGCGCGGGCAGGGCTTCGCGTTCTACGATCACGGCCCCGATGGGGCACGGATGGTGACCGCCTGGGACAGCCGGCCCGAACACTGCACGGCAATGGCCGAAGCGATCGCGGCGCTCTAGACCAGCGACCTCAGCCCCTCCCGATAGGTCGGATAGCGCGGCCGCCAGCCGAGGACGCGCTTCGCCTTGCCGTTCGAGATGCGGCGGTTCTCGGCGTAGAAGGCGCGGGCGGCGGGCGACAGGGCGGCCTCGTCGAGCGAGAGCAGCGGCGGCTGCGCCACGCCGGCGAGCCGGCAGGCCTCTTCTATCACCGCGTTCTGGCCGCAGGGCAGGTCATCGCCGAGGTTGTAGGCGCCCACCGGTGCATCAAGCGCCGCGATCACCCCGTAAGCGATGTCCTCGACATGGACGCGGCTGAACACCTGCCCCGGCAGGTCGATCCGGTGGGCCTTGCCCTCGCGCACGCGGTCGAGAGCGCTGCGGCCCGGTCCGTAGATGCCCGGCAAGCGGAACACCCGCGCGCCGCGCCGCAGCCATTCGGCATCGGCTTCGGCACGGGCGGAACGACGGCCACCGCCGGTGGGGGCAGTCTCGTCGACCCAGGCGCCCGCTGTATCCCCATAGACGCCGGTCGAGGAAAGATAGCCGAGCCAATCGTGCTTCAAGGCGTCGCCGTAGCGCGCGAGCACGGGGTCGACACCTTCGGCCGGTGGCACAGACGACAGGACATGGCTGGCCGTGGCGAGACCCTCGCGGACCTTATCTTCGTCCTCGAACGGGATGTTTCCGCCGCCGGTACCGGCCACCATCCACCCCTCCTCGCGCATCGCGCGCGCGATGACGCTGGCCGTGTAGCCGAGGCCGAAAATAAACAATCGTTTCATCGGCCCATTTGATAGCGCGAGCGCTGGCAATCGGAAACGCATGCTCTAGATTGGCCCCATGGATATCGCCAGCAGACCCTCGACGCCGATCGAGAACCCCGAAACGGCCGACGCCGCAGTACCGCCCAAGGCCCCCGCGGTGATCCGGCGCGAGGACTATCGCGCGCCCGACTGGTTCGTGCCCGAGATCGCACTCGATTTCGCGCTCGACCTCGACGCCACGCGTGTCCGGGCGACGCTGGAAGTCCGGCGCAACGCGCAAGGCTCGGGCGACCACACGCTACGGCTCAACGGCGACGGCATCGCCGCGCGTTCGGTCCTGGTCGACGGACAGGTCGCGAACGACTGGCGGATGGACGGGCTGGACCTGCTGATCGAGCTGTCGGGCGACGCCCATACGGTCGAGATCGAAACGCTGATCAATCCGGCCGCCAACAGCCAGCTGATGGGGCTCTACGCCTCGAACGGCATGCTCTGCACCCAGTGCGAGGCCGAGGGCTTCCGCCGCATCGCCTTCTTCCCCGACCGCCCCGACGTGCTCAGCACTTACAAGGTGCACATGGAGGGCGACAAGGCACGCTTCCCCGTGCTGCTGTCGAACGGCAACTGCACCGCAACCGGAGAGGGCACCGACGGCAAGCACTGGGCCGAATGGCACGACCCCTGGCCGAAGCCCTGCTATCTCTTCGCGCTGGTCGCGGGCGAGCTGGTCGCCAACCACGATACCTTCACCACCGCGGGCGGCCGCAAGGTCGATCTCAACATCTGGGTCCGCCCGGGCGACGAGGGCCGCACCCAACACGCGATGGATTCGCTGATCGCCTCGCTGAAGTGGGACGAGGAAACCTTCGGCCGCGAATACGACCTCGACCTGTTCAACATCGTCGCCGTCTCCGACTTCAACATGGGCGCGATGGAGAACAAGGGCCTCAACGTCTTCAACACGCGCTACGTGCTGGCCGACCCCGAGACCGCGACTGACGCCGACTACGACGCGGTCGAGGGCGTGATCGGCCACGAGTACTTCCACAACTGGTCGGGCAACCGCGTGACCTGCCGCGACTGGTTCCAGCTTTCGCTCAAGGAAGGCTTCACCGTCCTGCGCGACCAGCTGTTCTCGGCCGACATGGGCTCGCCCGCGGTCAAGCGGATCGAGGACGTGCGCGTGCTGCGCTCGGCCCAGTTCCCTGAGGATTCGGGGCCGCTGGCGCACCCGATCCGGCCGGATTCCTACCAGGAGATCTCGAACTTCTACACCTCGACCGTCTACAACAAGGGTGCCGAGGTGATCCGCATGATGCGCTCGATGGCGGGGCCCGAATGCTTCCGGGCCGGCACCGACCTCTATTTCGACCGCCACGACGGCGAGGCAGCGACGTGCGAGGACTTCGTCAAGGCGATCGAGGACGGCACCGGGCTCGACCTCAAGCAGTTCCGCCAGTGGTACAGCCAGGCCGGCACGCCGCAGGTCAAGGTCCGGGTCGACCACGAAGGCGACACCGCGACGCTCCGCATCACCCAGACCGTCCCCGTCACCCCGGGCCAGCCGGTCAAGCAGCCGATGCCGATCCCGCTGCGCGTCGCGCTGTTCGACCGCGACAGCAGCGAGCACAGGGGCGAGCAGCTGATCGTGCTCGACAAGGCCGAGGACAGCTTCACCTTCCCCGGCTTCGCCCGGACGCCAGTGTTGTCTATCAACCGCGGCTTTACCGCGCCCGTCGCCATCGACAGCGACGTGCCCACCGCCGACCTCGTCTTCCTTGCGGCCAACGACGACGATCCCTTCGCCCGCTACGAAGCCATGCAGAGCCTCGTCGTCCAGCACCTAGTCGCGGCGGTCGGGGGCGGCATGCTCTGCGATGCCGAGCGGCAGTCGGGCCGCGACGCGATCGGCCGCGCGCTGGCGGCGATCCTCGACGACGCGACGCTCGACGACCTGATGCGCGGCGAACTGATGATCCTCCCATCCGAGGCCTATCTCGCCGAGCAGCTCGCGATCGCCGATCCCGGCGCGATCCATGCTGAGCGCGAAGGCCTCAAGGCCTGGCTCGGCCGCGAGCTCGAGGACCGGCTAGCTGCGCTGCATGACCGGGTCAGCGCTGTGTCCTACAGCCGCAGCGCCGAGGCACGCGGTGCGCGCAAGCTCAAGACGCAGGCGCTCGTCTATCTCGCGGCGGGCGTGCCCGACGAAGCCGCGAAGCGCGCGGCTACGCAATATGCCGCAGCCGACAACATGACCGACCGCCAGGGCTCGTTGATGGTGCTCTGCGGCCTTGATACGCCCGCCCGCGAGGAAGCCCTCGCCGACTTCCGCAAGCGCTACGACGGCAATGCCCTGGTCATCGACAAGTGGTTCTCACTCCAGGCGGGTTCGCTGCACCCCAGGGTGCTCGATCACATCAAGGCGCTGGCCCAGCACCCGGACTTCACGCTGCACAATCCCAACCGCGTGCGCGCGCTCTACATGTCCGCCGCGGTCAATCCCAAGGCGTTCCACTCGGGCGATGGCGAGGGCTACCGGATGATCGCCGATCTGATCCTGGCGCTCGACCCGATCAACGCGCAGACCGCGGCGCGCTTCGTGCCGCCGCTCGGCCGCTGGCGGCGGATCGAACCGCAGCGTTCGGGCATGATGCGCGCCGAACTCGAACGCATCGCCGCCGCGCCCAAGCTATCGCGCGACACGCTCGAGCAGGTGACCAAGAGCCTTGGCTAAACCGGTCGAAGTCAACCGTGCCGAAGTCCTGGCCGGCATTCCGCACGGCTTTCTCGGGCGCCGCGGAGGCGTTTCGACCGGCGTGGTCGCGGGGCTCAACGTCGGGCTCGGCTCAGGCGACGAGGAGGCTGCCGTCGCCGAAAACCGCAAGCGCGCTGCCGCCGCAGTGCTGCCCGGCGCGCCGATCGTTGCCTGCTATCAGATCCACTCACCCGACTGCGTCACGGTGGGCGAACCGTGGAGCGACGCCGAGCGGCCGCAGGCCGATGCCCTGGTGACCGACCGGCCGGGCCTACTGCTCGGCATCGTCACGGCCGACTGTACGCCCGTGCTATTCGCCGACCGCGAGGCCGGGGTGATCGGTGCAGCCCACGCGGGCTGGAAGGGCGCGATCGGGGGCGTTACCGACCGCACGATCGAGGCCATGGAAGCGCTGGGCGCGCGGCGCAGCGCCATTTCCGCAGCGATCGGCCCGACGATCGCGCAGGCCAGCTACGAAGTGGACGAGGGCTTTCGCGAGCGCTTCTTTTCCGCCGATTCGGCCAATGAACGCTTCTTCGAGGCGGGAAAGCCTGATCATTGGCAGTTCGATCTGCCCGCCTACGTCGCCGCGCGGCTAGCCGGCGCCGGGATCGGCCAAGTCGCGACCCTAGGCCTCGATACCTATGCTGTGCCCGACCGCTTCTATTCGTTCCGCCGCGCGACGCATCGTGGCGAGCCTGCCTATGGCCGCCAGATGTCGCTGATCGGACTGCCTTGAGGCAGGCTGAACGCTTTGCGGAAATCGCCAAAAATGCGGTTGGCAGGGCGAATTTTCGCGTCTATCAGCGCGCCAAGCCGGGGTCCGGCACGGGTCTGACCCGTGCAAAAGCCGGCGTCAGGGGGCTACTCAGGTGTAGCACTGGGCGAATAGGCCCGCGCCACTTTCCGGTTGCGGGCATCTAGAGCAAGGCAAGGTCAACCATGGCACATGATGCGGGCACTGACACTCCGGAACACATTGCCGGGGATGGAGTGCGGCGGCGCGATTTCATCAATATTGCAGCAGTCAGCGCGGCTGGCGTCGGCGGAGCGCTCACGCTCATCCCGCTGATCAGCCAGATGGCCCCTTCGGCCGACGTGCTGGCCGAGAGCTCGGTGGAGGTCGACCTTTCGCCGATCAAGCCGGGCCAGGCGATCAAGGGCGTGTTCCGCAAGCAGCCGGTGTTTCTGCGCAATCTGACGCCCAAGGAAATCGCCGAGGCCGACAAGGTCGCGATCTCCAGCCTGCGCGATCCGCAGACGCTGGCCGAGCGTACCAAGCCCGGTAAGGAGAACTGGCTGATCACGATGGGTGTCTGCACCCATCTCGGCTGCGTTCCGCTGGGCGCCGGTGAGGGCGAAGTGAAGGGTGAGTTCGGCGGTTATTTCTGCCCTTGCCACGGTTCGACCTACGATACCGCTGCGCGCATCCGCAAAGGCCCGGCACCGAAGAACCTCGAAGTGCCGAAGTACGAATTCACCACCGATACCGTCGTCAAGATCGGTTGAGGCCGAGAGCTACGCTGAGGACAAACCATGAGCTTTCCCTGGGCCAATGAATACAAGCCGTCGCATCCGTTCATGAAATGGATGGACGAGAAGCTGCCCGTGCCGCGTCTCGTCTACAATTCGGTCGGCTCCGGCTATCCCGTGCCGCGCAACCTCAATTACTGGTGGAACTTCGGTTTCATGGCGCTGACGTGCCTGGGCATCCAGATCGTCACCGGCATCATCCTGGCGATGCATTACGCAGCTAACGCGGGCGTCGCTTTCGATTCGGTCGAGCACATCATGCGCGACGTCAACTGGGGCTGGATGCTGCGCTACACGCATGCCAACGGCGCCTCGGCGTTCTTCGCGGTGATCTACATCCACATCTTCCGCGGCTTCTACTACGGCTCGTACAAGGCCCCGCGCGAAATGGTGTGGCTGCTCGGGGTCGTGATCTTCCTGCTGATGATGGCCACGGGCTTCATGGGCTACGTGCTTCCCTGGGGCCAGATGAGCTACTGGGGCGCCAAGGTCATCACCGGCCTGTTCGGTGCGATCCCGCTGGTTGGCGAACCGATCCAGCACTGGCTGCTCGGCGGCTTCGCTCCCGACAACGCCGCGCTGAACCGCTTCTTCTCGCTGCACTACCTGCTGCCGTTCGTCATCGTCGGCGTGGTCGTGCTGCACATCTGGGCGCTGCACATCCCGGGCTCGTCGAACCCGACGGGCGTCGAAGTGAAGACCGAGAGCGACACCGTGCCGTTCTTCCCCTTCTTCATCGCCAAGGATGGCTGGACGCTCGGCCTAGGCCTGACCCTCTTCACCGCCCTGGTGTTCTTCGGCCCGAACATGTTCGGCCACCCGGATAACTACATCCCGGCGAACCCGATGAGCACCCCGGCGCACATCGTGCCCGAATGGTACTTCTGGCCGTTCTACGCGATCCTGCGCGCCTTCACCTTCGACTTCTTCATCGTTCCCGCCAAGCTGATGGGCGTGATGGCGATGTTCGGCGCGATCCTGGTGTGGTTCTTCCTGCCCTGGCTCGACAAGTCGCCGGTGCGCTCGGCGAACTACCGCCCGACCTACCGGAAGTTCTTCTGGTTCGGCCTGATCCCGACCATGCTCGTGCTGTTCTACTGCGGCGGTGCGCCGGCGCAGGAACCCTACGTCATGATCAGCCAGATCGCGGCGTTCTACTACTTCGCGCACTTCCTCATCATCCTGCCGATCGTCTCCTCGATCGAACGGCCCGATCCGCTGCCCTTCTCGATCACCGAGGCTGTCCTCGGCAAGGACGAGACCGCCGCTTCGGCTCCGGCCGCCTGACCCTCTGAGAGACGGAAAGACAGACACATGATCCGCATCCTCTCCATCGCCGTCGGGCTGTTCTTCACGCTCGCACTGGCCTGGTCGTTCGGTAACGGCGCCTACAACGCGATCACCGAGCCCGCGGCCCCGACGGCCGAGCACGAGTTCCATCTTCACCCGAAGGAGCTCCACCTCGCCAGCGACGGCGTGTTCGGCAAGTTCGACAAGCAGCAGCTGCAGCGTGGCTTCCAGGTCTACAAGGAAGTCTGCTCGGCCTGCCACTCGCTGCGTCTGGTCGCCTTCCGCGACCTGAAGCAGATTGGCTACAACGACGACGAAGTGAAGGCGATCGCCGCCGGCTTCCAGGTTCCGGGCGTCGATCCCACGACCGGTGAAACCAACACGCGTCCGGGCCTGCCGACCGACTACTTCCCCAAGCCCTTCGCCAACGACATCGCCGCGCGCGCCGCCAACAACAATGCGGTTCCGCCCGATCTGTCGCTGATGACCAAGGCCCGCCACGAAGGTCCCGCCTATGTCTATTCGCTGCTGACGGGCTTCCAGAACCAGCCGGCCGAACTGATCAAGGAGTTCCCGGACTCCAAGACGCCCAACGGCCTGCACTACAACCCGTACTTCGCGAACCTCAACCTCGCGATGGCGCCGCCGCTGACCGCAGATGGCCAGATCACCTACAAGGACGGCACGCCCTCCACGGTCGACCACTACGCCAAGGACGTCGCCGCGTTCCTCGTCTGGACGGCCGAGCCCAAGCTCGAGAAGCGTCACCAGACGGGCTGGCCGGTCGTCCTGTTCCTGCTGTTCGCTACGGTCCTGGGCAACCTCGCCTACCGCAACGTGTGGCGTAACGAAAAGCACTGAGGCTAGCGCCAGACAGGCTAATCAACGCCCCTCGCATCACCCGATGCGGGGGCGTTTGCTTTTGGGGATACCCAGATGACCATCGATGAACTGAAGGCCCTGATCCGCTCGATCCCGGACTTCCCGCAGCCGGGCATCCTGTTCCGCGACGTGACCACGCTGATGGGCAACGGCCCGGGCTTCGCGGCCACCGTCAAGCTGCTCGCCGAGCAGGCGAAGGCACTGGGGGCAGAGGCCATTGCCGGGATCGAGGCGCGCGGGTTCATCTTCGGCGCGGCTGCAGCGGCCGAGCTGGGCCTTGGCTTCGTACCGGTGCGCAAGCCGGGCAAGCTGCCGGTTCCGGTGCTGGCGCTCGACTATGCGCTGGAATACGGCACGGGCACGCTCGAAATCGATCCAGACGCGATCGACGCCGGGCAGCGCGTGGTGGTGATCGACGACCTGCTCGCCACCGGCGGTACCGCTCTCGCCGCGACGCAGCTCCTGCGCAAGGCAGGAGCGAATGTCGAGCATTCGCTGTTCGTCATCGACCTACCCGATCTGGGCGGCAACGAAAGGCTGCGCGCGGCCGGACTATCCGTGACAGCGCTGATGGAGTTCCCGGGACACTGAAATACCTTCTCCCGCCTGCGGGAGAAGGATAGCGCAGCTTGCCGCGCCAGCGGCTAGCGAAGCTTGGATGAGGGCGGGACACGCTACACCCGCCACCCTCACCGCTGCGACCAGCGAGCAAGCCAGCCAGTCTCGCTCCTCTCCCGCAAGCGGGAGAGGGTGGCCCTCACGCGACCTTCTCGACCTTCTTCGCTTCCTTGGCTTGGCCGCCATCGGCAAGGGCCTGCACCGCCTTTGAGGCGGCGACCGTGCCGAGCTCGGTCAGCGCGAAGTGGTTCGCCTCGATCTCGGCGAGATCGTAGACGTAGTTCACCATCACGCCGTGCGATTGGCGCAGGCCGTTGGCCGACAAGTCCGCATTGGAGTGGATCGCCTCGAGCCGCGCACCGTTGCCGAGATGGAAGCGCGCCACCGAATCGGCCGGACCGCCGCGCTTGGAACGCGCCGTGGTGAGATAGCGCGCCGCATAGGAGCGCAGCTCGCGCGCCGGCGGCACCTTGGCCTCCTTGCCGATCTCGCCCGCGAGCCACTTGGCGAAGCCCGGCACCGGCGATAGCGTCGCGGTGCACTTGAGCTGTGGCAGTTCCTCCTTGAGCAGGCCGACGACGCGCTTGATCAGGTAGTTGCCGAAAGGAATGCCGCGCAGGCCGTCCTGGCAGTTCGAGATCGAGTAGAAGATCGCGTGGCTTGCTGCATGCGGATCGATCACCTTGCGCTTCTGCGCGGTGATCTGGCCGATGCCGCTGGGCAGTTCGTCGGTCAGCGCGACCTCGACGAAGATCAGCGGATCGTCGGCCATCTGCGGGTGGAAGAAGCCGTAGCAGCGGCGATCGATCGGCTGCACGCGGCGGCGCAGTTCGTCCCAACCGGCAATCTCGTGGACCGCCTCGTACTTGATGATCCGCTCGAGCAGCGCGGCCGGGGAATCCCAGGCGATGCGGCGCAGTTCGAGGAAGCCGGCGTTGAACCAGGCGGTGAAGGCGTCTTCGAGCTCGCGATCGAGCGCCTTGAGGCCCGGGGTCTGGTCTGGCGCGCTCAGCAGGTCCGAGCGCATCGCGATCAGCCGCTGCGTTCCCTGCGGCGCGAGGTTGAGCATGCCGATCAGCTTCTGGCTCGGCGAGGCGCTCGCCTCACTCAGCGCCTGAGCGGCGCTCTCGTCGCGCTTTTCCTGCCAGCGGGCGATCGCCTTGTCGATCGCCGCGGCGTCGCGCGGGTGCAGATCGTGGATCTGCGCGAGGAAAGCCTGGCGCGCCGGAAGGTCGCTGGCCTCGTAAAGGTCGAAGAAGGCCGAGGCCAGCGCCGGGCCCGACGCCTTGCCGCGCAGCGACAGCAGCGCACCCGCGAGATCGAGCAGCCCTTCGCTGGTGGCCGGGCGCGGGGCAATGCCGATCCGCGAGAGCAGCTTGCCGAGCCGCGAATTCATCACGAGCTCCAGCGGATTGCGCCGTACCGGGCGCGATCTGGGCATATCCATGGCCTTATCCTTTTCCCCGCCACTTGGGCCAACAAACGCCGACCCGGACGATTCGATCCTAAACAATATGGGTTTAGAATGAATGAGCCGACAGTGGTGTGACAAGGACTTATGGAAGCGACGAAGCGATTCAAGGCTGCGGCAACGGGCATGTCCGCCCAAGACAAGCCGCGCCGGTTCGGTTCGACGATTGACCACGACGGCGCGCTGGGGCATGGGAAGCCCCGCGCGAGACCTTCGCCGTGCGGGTATAGCATAGTGGTAATGCACTAGCCTTCCAAGCTAGCTAGAGGGGTTCGATTCCCCTTACCCGCTCCAACTCCCTCCGATCCTGAACCTGCGCAGAAGCAATGCGTTATGCCTCGCCGCGCCGTTCGGGACGGTCGCGCAGGGCCATCGGGCGAAGCCGCACGCCCAGGCTGATGACCAAGGGCCAGCACAGCGTATTGCCGAGATCGGCAAGCGTATCGGATACCCGCAGCCCATAGGAGAGATAGTCCATCGTCTCGTTGCCCAGCTCGGCCGCGGCCACTACCGCGAACGGCAGGAACGTGGCCAACGACCGCCGGCTGACGATGCGGACGAGCAGAAGGATCGCCAGCCCCGCATGGATGTGAAGGATCGCATCGGGCAGCCCGGTGCCATCCCCGATCCACAGTATCCAGGAATGATAGAGCTTGGGAAAATCCATTCGGCCGTCATACTCGCAATGTCGGATCTCGCACGCCCCCAAGCGCCTGCGATTGCCGGGACCGCGAGCCGCCCCGCAAAAAAAATGGCGGCACGGGGCCGCCATCTTCCCTATCCTGTTTCCGAAGCTTACTTGCTGTCGGAGCCGTCCGAAGCGACGATGGCCACCGTGCCGGCGACGACAATGGCAGCGCCGATGCCCAGCGCCACGCCGGAACCGATCTTGTTCGCCTTCTTGACCGAAGTCACCGCTTTCACCGGCGCCGCCTTGGCGATCGAGAGCGACGAAGCAGCGGGAGCCGCGGCCATCGCCGGCGTCGCGAGGAGAGCCGAAGCCGCAACGGCCGCGAATAAATTGCTGATATTCATTATTTTATTAGCCCCCTGAAACATTCGCGCAGACAGCTATCATCGGCAGCATGACGTCACAAGCGATGTCGTAACCGAATTGGCGGCAATCGACGCATCACGCGGCGACCGCCGCAGCAAGCCCTCGCTCCTGCACGATCCAGCGGCGATCGCCCTCGAAACCCATTGCACTGAGCACGCCGCTGCGGAAGGCGCCCGTGTCGAGAGCGATGCGATGCGGCAGCTCGACCACCTCGTCGAAGATCGTGTGGCCGTGGACCACGACCTTGGCGAAGGGTGGCTCCGCGCCGAGAAACTCCTCGCGGATCCAGCGCAGGTCGCTCGGCCGCTGCTCGTCGAGCGCCACACCCGGCCGAATCCCGGCGTGGACGAAGACGTAATCGCCAGCGACGATCTGGTCTTCGAACGACTCGAGAAACTGGCGGTGCGCCGCCGGTACCGCCGCCTCCACCAGGCGTGCCAGTTCGTCGTAGTCAGCGGCGGCGTAGGTCTCTTGCACGATGCCGTAGCTGAGGATCGTCTCGATCCCGCCGATCCGGGTCAGGAAGCGGAGCCCCTTGGCGTCGCCCTGAAGCGCCGACAGGAAGACTTCCTCGTGATTGCCGAGCAGGAAGCGGGTGCCGGGTCGCTCATCGCGCAGCGCGATGAGACGATCGACGACTTTCGCAGAATCGGGTCCGCGATCGACGAGATCGCCGAGGAAGATCAGTTCGCCGGGAGAACCGCCCCGCGCACTATCGTCGGCGTCGATGCGCGCCAGCAATCGCTCGAGCAGGTCGAAACGGCCGTGAATATCGCCGATTGCATAGATGCGGCGTCCCTCCGGCACGCACGGCACAGCGGCAGTCGCATCGCTCCGCTTGCGACCGAGAGAGAGAAGTTTCCTGATCATGACAAGGCCGTTAGGGCAGCGGGGATGAACATGGAATATCCGAAACGGGCGGCTGCCATTGCGGGAGCACGGATCGGGCGATTGGCCTGCGCGCTTCTTGCGATCGGCCTGCTGGGAAGCGCGCCGGCATCCGCCGCTGCGGCCGACAATCCGTTCGAAGCGATCCGCGAAACCGACGCCACGCTGGCACGGATCGGCTTCCGCCTGGCGACGGCCAACGCGTCGCTCTGCGACCGGCTGGAGCCGGGCCTGGGGCTCGTGCTCCACACCCCAAGCCAATATGCGCGCGGTGCGCGCGCCGAAGCTGTCCGGCACTTTGGCTTCGACGGGCCGGTCGGCGTGGAAGCGGTAATCGCCGGGTCACCAGCAGAGCGCGCCGGCCTTCATGCCGACGACAGCCTGAGCGCTGTCGGCGCGGCGCGGTTCGTCACCACCGATCCCCAGGCAGAGGCCAGCACGGCGGCGCTGATCGACGTCACCGCAGGAATAGCCGCGCTGCCGCCGGATGCACCGCTGACCGTCGAAGGGCGCCGCGCAGGTGCGCCCTTGGCGATCACGGTCCACCCCGTGCCCGCTTGCCACTCGCGCTTCGAAGTGGCCATTTCAGCGGGTTTCGACGCCCAGGCCGACGGCGACCTCGTCCAGATCAGCAGCCGGTTTCTCGAGACCTATCCCGAGGATCAGGTCGCCGCGGTCGTGGCCCACGAACTGTCGCACAACATCCTGCGGCACCGCGAGCGCCTGGAAGCGATAGGCGTGTCCTTCGGCATGCTCTCGGGCTTAGGGCGCAACGTACGCTATTTCCGTGAGACCGAACTGCAGGCGGACATCCTCTCGATCGCGCTGCTGGCGAACGCCGGTTACAATCCGCAGGCGGCCGTGCGCTTCTGGCGCGACTTCGGCCCCAAGCGTGCCGGCGGCATCCTGCGCAGCCGGTCGCACCCCGCCTGGCGGGATCGCATCACGACGATCGAGAATGCGATCGCAGCACTCGGACCGGAACGGCCGGCGCGGCCAGCTATCCTCGGCGATCGGAACAGTCCGCTGAAAGGGGAATGGGAAGCGTTGATCGCGAGGCACGCAGACTAGCGGCGATCGCGCTCCTTCTTCTCCACATCGACGAACGGCGACCGGGCGTTGGCCTGCGGATCGTAGTCTTCATCGATCCGGTTATGCATTCTCGACTGGATGCGGTTTTCGATGCGAGTGGAGATGCGTTTCATCGGATGGACGTCGGACGCGACATCCTCGCGCACCTGCCGCTGACCCGCACGGCCGACGGCGGATCGGGTAACGATGCCAGGCGAAGGCGCCTCCTGCTCAGCGGGCCTCTGCGACAATTCCTGCTGCGGCTCTTGCTGCTGAGGCTCATCATCGCGATTCTGCCCCGCTTGTGTCTGTGCAAACGCGGGCGTCACCGCAGCCAAGCCCAACAGGCCGAAGAGAAAACGCAGCGGCATCACGGCGCCGGAGCCAGCTGTACGCGATCGAGCTGGCCGTTCATGCCCGTTACCGCATCGGATGCGCGCGCGACGAACTCGAGAACCTGCACCGGGCATCCCGCGGGCACGCTCATGTCTCCGGCAAAGTTACCGCCCGACTGCGCGGAATTGGGCATCGGTACCCGCGCCAGCTCACGCCCATCCGACCGGCATAGCAGCCTCCAGTAGGGCAGCGACACGGAAGCCTGTTCGATCCCGCTGCTATGCCCGCTGAGGCGGTAAGTGCCGGGCGGGAGCATCTGCACCTGCTGAAGCATGGGACCGCCCGTGCTTGCGGGTGCAGCGAAGTCGAAGAAACCATCACGCTCGCCACGCTGGATCGAGGTGCTCACCCCTCCATCGTTGACCGGCACCCAGTCGAACGGAGTCGGCCTGTCGCCGGCTCCGCCGAAGCGGGGATCGCGTGACCGGTGCTGGTCGGCGTCGCGGTGTATCGCCGCGTAGTGGCGCCACGCCTCGTCCGGTAGACCGTCGACCAGTAGTGCATTGATGGCGACGGCATGGGCGTTCACGGGAACCGGCACGCCAGCCCGACCAAGTTCGAGAAAGAGCGCCGAAGTCGTCCGCGCGTCGGGCGGATTGGCCGTGACATAGCTGACGAAGGAATCGGCCCAGAGCGGCTTGCGGGCCAGCGTCTCTATCAGCGGACCGCGCACCTCGGCGTCGGCACTGGCGGAGGTGAGGATCGGGAAAAGCAGATCCCAGCTCTGCCCTTTGGCGCGCAGCGCGATGTCGTAGTGATGCAGCGCGCCGCGGATGTCACCGCGCGAGACGGCTGCCTCGATATTCCAGAGCTGAGTCTGAAGATCGCGGCGCGACAATCTTTCCGAATAGGCGAAGATGCGGCGTGCGCCTGCAACATCATTGCGAAACTGAGCGTCGATGCCCAGCGTCGAGACCGCGACGACAGCGGTCGGATCCCGCCGCAGCGCCTGACGTGCGAGCGCATCGGCGCGCTGTCGGTCGGCCGAAGTTGCCTGCGGGCCGGTGAGCGAAGCGGCGAAAGCGGCAGTGATCCGTCCGTCCCATGGCGCGATGCGGTGGGCCGCAGCCGCGTTGCTCTTCACCAGAACCTGCGCGAGCGTATGTGCGACGCTGAAGTAGCTGGCCACGACTGCCGCCGCCACCAGTCCCCCCCGGATCGCCCATTCGCGAGGAGCGCGGCGCGGAAGGAAACTGCGGCGCGGCACGGCTGGCTCAGCCCCTGCCCTTGGCCTCGTCGCGGCCGTAGCCGTAACCATAGTTGTAACCGTAGCCGTAGTGGGCCTTGCGGGCTTCGAACTTGGTCAGGACGCCGCCGAATATGCGGGCATTGGCGCTGGCAAGACGTCCCAGCGCGGTCCGGACCAAGCTCGACCGAATGCCGTGGGATTCGACTGCGTAGATCACGCCCTCGACACGGCTGGCGATCAGCGGCGCATCGGCGAGGCCCATGACCGGAGGCGAATCGATCACGACGTGATCGTAGTCCTCGAGCAGGCGCTCGATCAGCAGCGACAGCCGTTCGCCGGTGAGCAGCTCGGCGGCGTTCGGGGGAATCGGACCCGCCGACATCGCCACGAAACCCAGGTCGCTCATCTGGAAGGTCAGCGGCGCAATGTCGTCCTGCCCGGCCAGGAAGTTGCTGAGACCTTGGTCATGGTCGACGCCGCCGAGGTGATGCACCGAGGGCGAGCGCATGTCGCCATCGACCAGGATCACCTTGCGGTGCGCACGCGCCAGAGTGGTGGCAAGCGCCAGGGCGGTGGTCGACTTGCCTTCCGACGGACGAGTCGAAGTGACCGCGAACGAACGCGGCACGCCGTGTTCTGTCGTGAAGCCAAGGTTGGTCTGGATCGCGAGGTACGCATCGAACAGATCGGACTTGCGATCGAGCAAGGCCTCGCGCGGGGTGCCCGTATTCACCTTGGGCACCGAACCGAGCAGCGGCAGGCCAAGCCGCCGTTCGACTTCGGCCGGGTCCGCGATCGCTTCGTCGATCTGTTCGAGCGCGAAGGCGAGAAGGCCGCCGAGGCCCACACCGACGAGCAGGGAAATCAGCAGGTTCAGGAAGAGGCGCGGGCTCGAAGGCTTCTGCGGGATATCGGCCGCATCGACCACCGAGATGTTGTTCACCCCGACACCACCAGCGACCCCGATCTCCTTGAAGCGTTGGAGCAGCCCGTCATACAGCGCGCGGTTGGTATCCACTTCCTGCTGGAAGATGTTGTACTGGATGCTGCGGCGGCGGAGATCGAGGTAGTTCTGCTTGAGTTCGTCGACCTTGGCCTTCAGCGCGCGCTCGCGCTCGATCGCCCCGCGATAGTCGGCCTGGAGCGAGCCCGATACGCGGCCTTCTTCTCGCGCGATCGAACGATCGAGCTGGTCGATCTGCGACTGAATGGCTTTCGCCGCCGGATAGCCTGGCTCGAACTGGACCATCAGCCGCTGATATTCCGCCGAAAGTTCGGCCCGGCGCTGGCGCAGGTTGTTGATTGCCAGATTGCGCAGCGCCTCGGCCGAGGCGCCGCCGCCGCCCTGTTCGGAACGCGATTGCGCTTCGATGCGAGCCGCCGTGGCTTCGCTGAGCGACGCGTTGAGCGTGGCGAGATTGTCTGCGACGATCGATCGTTCCGACGTGGTCGAACCGTTGTTCGACTGTGCCGGCAGATTGATGATCTGCTGCTGCGAAGCATAGGTGACCAGCTGCCGCTGCGATTCATCGAGCCGCTCCTTCTGCAGAGCGAGCTGGCGTTCGAGCAGGTTGCGGCCATAGGAGGTGGCCTGGACCTTGCGTTCGAGATTCGTCTGGATGAAATTCTCGGCCCAGGCATTCGCGACGCGCGCCGAAAAGGCGGGATCGGGGCTGGTGAAGCCGACAGTCACGAGGCGGGACAGACGCGTCGGATCGACCGAGATGTACTTCAGCAGAATCTCGCCAGCAACACGCTGACGTTCGGCTCTGCCCGACGACGGGTAGTGCCCGTTCTCGAACTGGAACGCCGGCGAGTCATCCGAATTGCCGAAGCGCTCGTAGAAAGCCGGATCGTCGACGAGGCGCAACTGGATGGCCACCCGCTCGGAAAGGGTGCGCGAACGCAGCAAACCGTACTGCGTCTGATAGAATTCCTGATCGGCAATGCTGGTCTCGCGATCCACGCCCTGGAAATCGGTGACCTTGCTCGCTTCCCGCGAGATTTCGACCGTCGTCGTCGCGGTATATTTGGGCGTCATCAGCAGCGTGACGATAAGCCCCAGGAGAACGACGCCCACGATCGCCCCGATGATGACGTAACGCCAGCGCAGCGCGATCCGCAGGTACTGGCGGATCATCGGCAGGCGTTCGGGCTCCGTGTCACGCAGGTTGGCGAGCGGAGCCAGGTTGGCCGGGACGCCCAGCGGGCCGGGATTATGCGCATTCATCATGATAACACTACTGCACGACTGCGATCAGGGGTGCCGCAAGGAGCGGTGCCAGCGAGACGAAGTCCTTGAACAGGCGGCGCTGAGGCGAATCACCGACGACGATCACGTCATTGGCGTAGATCGGGGGATCATCGTAGGCGCCACGCCGAATGGCGGCCATGTTGTAGAGACCTGCCATCTTGCGCCCTTCGACAGTGCGCAGGATGACCACGTCGTCCTGCCGCGCGAATTCGGACATGCCCTTGGCCGAGGCGATCGCCCGCATCAGCGTCATCTGGTTGGTCACGGGATAGAGGCCCGGCTCGACCACCTGGCCGTCGACGGTCACGACCTGGCTGACCGAGCTCTTGATATTGATGGTGACTTCCGGATTGCGCACGTAACGCCCCCGGAGCGCCTGCTCGATGCTCCTGGACAGTTCTTCGGCGGTTTTGCCCCTTGCGTCGAGCGAACCCACGAGCGGCATAGCGATCCGCCCGCCGGCATCCACCTGCAGTTCGCGGCTGAGATCGGGAACGTTGAAGACATCGACCTGGATCGTATCCAGCGGTCCGATCAGCGCCGGTCTGTCCGCCGCCGTGAGATCGGCGCGATTGGGGGCAGGAAGGCTAGACGAGTCCTGAACCACGGTAAGCCGGTCGGTCGAAACGAGGGGCTCACGACCAGCGCACCCGCTGAGAGTGCATGCCAGCAACAATAGGGTCGAAAATCTACGCATCAGTTTGATTGGCTTCTAAGGTTACAGGCTGCGCGGCGGCTCATAGATGCTAAGCGGACTGTGGTAAAGCTGAGGCGCTTGCCGGTTGTGCATGGTCGCTCAGCCAGACGGCAGCAATCATGACTATTGCCATGATCATGGGCGTGCGTGCCGGATAGTCGACCAAGCTGGCGAGCATTATCAGCAACAGCATCGCCGAACCCAACCGGGGTATGACGTGAGGGCGATCCGCTTTCTCACGCCAGGCACGAAAGGTGGCCTTCGCCCACCAGCCGAGCGCGGCGAGGAGCAGAAGCAGGCCGGGCAATCCGGCGTCGAGCACAATCTCCAGGAAGTCATTGTGGGCGTGGTTGAAGTAAGTCGGCTTCAACAGCGCCATGGGCTCGTGCAGGCGGAACAGCGGATCGAAACCCCCTAGGCCGCTGCCGAACGGGAAGTAGTGACCGATCATGTCGAGAACCACGGGAAGGCCCCGGGTTCGCATGTCTTCGCCAACGCCCAGCGCGATCGTGCGATTGATCGATTCAGCGCGATTGGCCGCCACGCTGGTGAGGATCACGGCTGCGATTATGCCGACCACGACAAAGATCAGGACCCGCACAACCCATTTCGGCGCCCGGCGAAGCTCGCGCCGAATACCCTGCCTGGACAGGAGCAGCCCGAGACACATCGCCAGCAGACCGACCAGCATCCCAGCCCGAGACCCGCTGGCAAGGATGGTCAGCGCGAACAGAAGGAGAAGCGCAAAGGCCAAAGGGCCGCGCCGGTGCATTCGGCGCTCCTCCATGAACGCCCAGACAGGCGCCAAAAGACAGCCGCAGGCGAGATAGAGGGCGAAGTGGTTGCGGTTGGCGAAAGTACCGCTCACCTGCCCCAGCTCATCGTTTATCAGCGGATTGTCCAGATGTGCGCCGGAAAACTGCAGGAGACCGATCAGGGTCGATAGCGCGATCAAGGCCAGGACGAGGCTGGGCAACCAGGCCCGTTCCCGCCGCGTGAGCCCCAGGACCAGCAGCAGCACGACGGCCGGCACGATCAGCGACGAGAGCGCGTTCAATGTGGCGTCGGGAACGATCGACCAGGGACGCCAGGGCTGCGATTGCCCGCTAAGCAGCGCAGCCGAACCGAGAACCCCGCGGCCAGGCAACATCTGCCAGATCGATGGCGGCAGCGGGACGATCTGCAGCAGGGTGAGCGCGATCGCCGCCAACATCAGGACGGCGACCGGACCGATCGCTTTGGCTGCCGGCCGATCGCCGAACACCAAAGCCAATATCAGGCATATCCAGGCTGCCGCGCGAACGACAACCTGCCCCCAGACATCGGCACGCGATGCACCGCCTGCCGCGCACAATACGATCAGAAAGCCGGAAAGAAGAACGAAGGAGGCCGTAGGCCTGGATGCCCAAATCGAGTTGACGCGCACTCCCATACCGACGTGCCAATATGCGAAATCTTCCGGGCGTGAAACCTCTCTTTTGGCGTTCGGCACTGCACTCGATGCGGGGCCGGCCGATTCCGGCGGCCAGCTTCATAACGCGCAGGATCGTGGGTCAGTCAGGGCTTCACCCTAGTTACCCTAAACCTCCTGATAACCCTCTTTTGATACCCCGCTTGCCGGTCTTCAGGCGCAAAAAATAAAACGGGGTTTCAATCGCTTTGCCGAATTATGATTTTGACGCTGACGGTTACAGCGATTGGTACAGTTCTCAACCCGGCGCGGGAGTTCTAATCAGCCTCTCCAACGGCGCATCCTTTTCTGCTGCCTCGGCGTGGTATCAAGACCCCCAGTGGACCGCCGGACCTTGCTATGTCGGCGACTTCGACGGCGACGGCCGATCGGATCTGCTGCGCGTTTCGACGAGCGACGCCAGCCTGAGCGTTCTGCTGTCCGACGGCACGAAGTTTCTCGATCCCGTCTCCTGGAACACGGACGGTGCCACGTTGAGCGGTACCTTGCTGACGGGAGACTTCAACGGCGATGGCAAGACCGACGTCATATCCGCACGTGCCGACGGGACCGGTGTCGATATTCTGCTGTCGACGGGCAACGGGTTCCTGCCCGCCGCGGCCTGGGCCGACACGGAGCTGACCGACTTCTCCAACTGGCTGGTCGGGGACTTCAACGGCGACGGCAAAGACGACATCCTCCGGAAGATCGCCGGATCCTATGGCGCGGAGGTCCTGCTTTCGACAGACGGCACCCCCATCCTATCGACCAACTGGACCACGGCCGGCGTGCTGCAAGGCCAGAACTGGATGATCGGGGACTTCAACGGCGACGGCAAGGACGACCTCTTCCGCGTCCTGCCCTATCAGCTCGAACCCGACGTGTTCCTCAGCAACGGCCAGGGTTTCTACGAAACCAGCCATTGGAACGACGTAACCGGGATCGATTTCAGTTCCGCCAGGCTAGTCGACCTGAACGGCGACGGGCTGACCGACATCGCGGTCAACGACCAGTTCTCGCTCCTGAGCACCGGCCACAGCTTCGTCGCGAGCTATTCGGACGATCAGTTCCATCCCGAAAGCCTCGTGATACCGAAAGTGATCACCGAGGGCGGCGCGATCATTCTGAACGTCGACCACGGCGATCAGTACGCCTGTACGATTTTCGATCCGTCCACGGGCGCGGTCATCGCCTATCTGCCGTCATTGCCCGACGACGGCTATCGCCTGGAAATCGGCGACAGCTTCGCCCCCGGCTCGTTCTACGCGGTCCGCCTGACCTCGGTCAGCGATCCCCAGCTTTCCTATACCACCTCCTTCAAGGTGATATCCCAGGATGCGGCGGACCAGATGCTGTCGCTACTGGATCGCTTCGACATCAGCTATCACGAGAATACGGCTACCGGCCTGTTCTCGGACGACGGCTGGAAGGCGGGCCTGAAGTCCTTTCAGGATCTGGGAGATCTCTTCGCATCGAGAAGCGCCGCCGATCAGCATCTCGAGTTCGAAGGCTATGGCACCGAGACCGCGAACGCCTTGTATCTCATGGAATCCGTCAACCTCATGTGGGGCTACGGCAATCCGGTGGAAAGCACGCTGCCGGGACGGGTCATTCGCAACGAGCAATTCACCGCCACCGATACCAGCCAGATCACGTTCGATCTGTACCTGAACGCCGAGATTGCCGACTGCCAGGACTACGCGGCGCTGAACGCCTATCTCTTGACCCGCGCGGGCATCGAGAACCGGATCGTCCTGACCACGGGTCACGTTTTCAACGAAGCTTTCGTCGACGGGAAATGGTGGACCTTCGACCCGACCTACGGAATTGCCTATGGCGCTTCCTATGCAGAAGTTCTGAGCGGCGCCCAGGACATTGCCCTTCTGGACTTCGGCCGTGCCTCTTCCGCTCTCGGCTCCGATAAGTATAGAGAAATTACCGACGACGCCTATATTCAGAAGATCATCTCGGACGCTGCAGGGTCTTCGTCATCACCGCAGTATCTGTCGGTTTCCGATTTCTACGATTACATCGCCGATGGGTTCATCTACCGGCAGGCCCTGCCCGAAGGTGCCCTCGATCAAACCTTCGCCCCCGTGCCCATCGCTGACGGATACAACGCCACGCAAGTCGATTTTCGGGATTTCTACTACTATCTTTCAAACCTCAGCCGCTTCGACGTTTCCTATGCCGGGGCAACCAAAGCGGATCTGATCGGGGGCCTGGCAGGTAGTGCGCCGACGCTCCACGGCCTCATGTACGATCTGCAGTTGAGCCTGGCGCGTGCCGGCACCCCGCTCGAGCCGGTGCTGCTCACGACACAGAGCGCGATCTCCGATTGGGACCTCGATGCTTTGGGCGGCAGCGGCTCGGCCTATTTCGAAGCGGCGCTCGCCGGTGCAACGGCGAGCACACGCCTTGTCGCCTCGCTCGCCTCCGTGTTCGGCGCGGCCGGATTCGACGTGCGGATCATCGACGCCCACGGCGCCACCTTCCTGGAACTCGTTGGCGAGAAGGCGTCCTATGTCGTCGATCCGCGGCTCGGCATCGTTTACCTCGGCCGGTTCGACGAAGTGCTGGGATCGAACCAGGTCGAGACGATCATCCTGGACAACCCTGCACTCTTTCCCGAGCAGAGCGCTGGCGACGCGCAACAGGCCGCGCTCAGCCAGGACATGAAAACGAACCTGCTGAAGTTCCAGCTCGGCTATTACGCCGACTATTCCTCAACGTCATTCGATGACTGGCTGTTTGCCCAGGCTGGCGGCGATGGGCAGAATCTTCAGGGAGATTCGGCCGACAACACGCTGCAAGGCGGGGAAGGCAACGATCTCCTGTCCGACCATGTTGGCGGCAACGACACCCTGTGGGGAGGTGCCGGCAACGATCTCATCGACGTCACGCGGCCGCTCGATGTGCCCGGGTCGACCGTTGTGGTCGATGGTGGAGACGGGCAGGACGATATCCGCTTCAACGGCGCCGGTCGCAATCTCGATGACGTTTGGGCGAACGGCGGCGACGGCGACGACAGCATCCATATCGTCGATGCGAAGACTGTCGGGATCAACGCGGGTGGCGGCGCCGACACGATCTATCTGGTATCGAACAGTGGCTCTTCCGCTTCGATCGATGCGGGATCGGGCAACGACACCATCTATGTCTCGGGCTCCGGCGCGGTGACGATCTCGGCCGATGAGGGCGACGATACGCTCTGGATTGCCCAAAGCGAGAACACGATAGAAGTTTCGCTGGGTACCGGCCAGGACCGGATCGTGCTGCTGCCTTTCGTCTCGGAGGAAGGCTTCTCGCTCGGCGCGCCCGTGGTGGTGACAGACTTCGCGGTCGGCCTGGCCGGCGATGTTCTCGATCTGAGTCAGTTCCTGGCGAAGAGCTTCGATTGGGACGGCTCTAACCCCTTCGCGTCGGGGCACCTCAGGCTCCTGCAAGATGGCAGTTCGACGCTCGTGCAGATCGACCTGGATGGCGGCGGAGATACTTTCCAGACGGTCATCGTGCTTGAAGACGTTTCGGCGGAGGAGGTATCCTCGCTCAATCTTGGAGGTCTGGTCGAGGGCATCGAGGTTACGGGAACCGCTGCGCCCGAAGAGATCGTCGGAACGAGCCTGGCAGATGTTCTCAGAGGTCTGGACGGCGATGACGTCATCAAGGGCGGGGGCGGCGCCGATCTGATGATCGGCGGTCTCGGCGACGACACCTATGAAGTCGACAACGCGGGCGACGTCGTGGTGGAACTGGCCGGCGAAGGCCACGATACGATTGCGACCAGCCTGAACACTTACAGCCTCGAGAACGTCCCCAACGTCGAGGCGCTGATTTTCACGGGCACCGGCGACTTCACCGGCATCGGCGGGTCGGGTGACGACACCCTGCAGGGCGGAGACGGCAACGACACGCTGATCGGCAATGGCGGCGACGACATTCTCGACGGCGGCACCGGTTTCGACATCGTGGTCCTCGACTACGACAGGCGGGCCGCGAACGTGACATACGGCGTCGGCGAAATCGTGCTGGACGGCCCACAAGGGCACGACCGGATCATCAACGTGGAAGCGATCCAGTTCGCGGACGGACTCTACGATGTGCGCTCGGACGGGCTGATCGCGGCCAATCCGCGCCAGTTGCTGGACGGGACGGCGTCGGCCGACTGGATCGTCGCGGGCGATTCCGCGGACACGGTCAACGGCGGCGACGGCAACGATGCCATCTTCGGCGGTTTCGGCGCCGATATCCTCCATGGCAACGACGGGGATGACCGGCTGGAGGGCGGCGAGGATGACGACACACTTTACGGAGAGCTGGGTCGCGACACGCTGAGGGGCGGCATCGGGAACGACTACCTGTCCGGAGGCGACGGCGACGACTATCTGAACGGCAACGCAGGCAACGACGTGCTCGTCGGCGGGGCCGGTTCCGATCAGCTATTCGGTGAGGACGGAAACGACCAGTTGCAGGGCGGCGACGATGCCGACTACCTGGACGGCGGGGACGGTGACGACACTCTCAACGGCGGTGCAGGCGCCGACAAGTTGTGGGGGCAAGCAGGCAACGACTACCTCGCCGGCGACGATGGCAACGACTATCTGAACGGCGGCGTCGGCGACGATATTCTCTACGGCGGCGATGGATCCGACCAACTATTCGGCGAGGATGGCAACGATATTATCTCCGGCGAAGGGGATGCCGACTATATCGACGGCGGCGAGGGTGACGACACGCTCTATGGCGGCCTGGGTGCGGACATCCTGGTGGGTCGCGGGGGCGCCGATACGCTCTACGGTGGCGACGACAACGACTACCTGAACGGCGGATTGGGCGCCGACGTGCTCTACGGCGACGACGGCTCCGACCAGTTGTTCGGCGACGACGGCGACGACTATCTCCACGGGGGGAGCCGGCGCCGACTACCTTGATGGAGGCCTCGGCGCCGACACGCTTTTTGGCGATGCAGGCGCAGACAAGCTGATCGGACGCGAGGGCAACGACACCATCTACGGCGGCGACGACAACGACTACCTGAACGGCGGACAGGGAGACGATATCCTGTTCGGCGACGATGGCTCCGACCAGCTATTCGGTGAGGACGGAAACGACCAGCTCGATGGCGGCAACGGCGACGACTGGCTCGACGGCGGGCTGGGTGACGACGTGATCCACGGCGGACTGGGCGACGACGTGTTGCTGGGCCGCGAAGGCGACGACCATCTCTACGGCGACGACGGCAACGACTATATGAACGGCGGAGACGGCGCGGACATCCTCGAGGGCGGCAACGGCGACGACGTCCTCGTCGGCCTGGACGGCGACGATCATCTCTATGGCGACAGCGGCAACGACAGCCTCCAGGGCGGTGCGGGGAATGACGTGCTCTACGGCGGCGACGGGAATGACACCCTGCTCGGCGGAGACGGCGACGACATCCTCTACGGCGGCGCCGGCGATGACGTGCTGTCGGGCGGTCTGGGCAGCGACATTTTCGTCGTCGGCCCGGGAGAAGGGAATGATCGCATCGTCGACTTCGACAATGCGGCTCAAGGCGACGTCATCAAGCTGGCGGGCTTTGGCTGGACGAGTTTCGCGGACGTTCAGGCCCATGCTTCGCAGCAGGGTGCCAACACGGTCATCGAATTCGCACCGGGAGATACGCTCACGATTTCGAACGTGGCGCTCACGAGCCTTTCGGCCGCGGCCTTCCAATTCGCATAGCGGCAACTCCACGGCGCGCCGATCTCTTCTGGAAGGAGCTTAACCGGGAGAGCCGAGGACCTCGTCGAGCCACCCCGCCAGCGAATAGCGCCGACGAAGGTCCGGAGCGGGTTCGACGTAGTCCTGCCTGAAGAAATCGGGATCGATGCGCGCGTGGGCGCGGTCGATCACGAGAATGTTCCGCGGGTCGAAGAACTCCTCCTCGACGATATGCGGATTGGTCGTGATCAGCTTCTTGCGCGCGCCGAGGGTTTCCAGCGTGCGCATCGTCAATCCGCGCTGGAGCGGATGCTCGATATCGAGAATGGCGCGCGAGCGCTGGAACACGCGTCCGGTCTCCTCCTTCTTCATCGGCGCGTAGCGGAATAGGTCCGCCGGAACGCGCCGGAACGCGTTGCTCTTCAAGCCGTAGTAGCGCCGCACCCAGGGCGCTTGCAGGAACAGATACCAGAACCGGGAAATATCGGCGGGCAGCGAGGTGTCGATCGCGTTGACGATCGACGCGCGATCGCTGTGCGCGGTTCCGACGAAACTGATGTCGTAGAGCGGCGGCTCGTCCGAAACCGCGTCGAACACCGGGATGAAGAACAATGGCCGGTAGCGGAAGCCGAACTGCCGCGCATCGATGCGGTCGAAACCCGAAACACGGTCATATTTCGACAGTGCGGGAATGACCGAGGCCCGATTGCGCAGCGAATCCCAGATATAGAGAATGAAAGTGGCGTTCGGGCTATGCCGGCGCACATCGTCGAAGAATGCGATCGGCAGTGTCTGGCCGTTGATCACGAAGACGAAGTCGAACGATGCGTCGACCTCGGCGAGCACCTTCCGATAGAGCGGCAACGCTGCCTTGGCGATCATTCCCGGCGCGAGCTTGGTGACCGCCGTCATGAACGGGGTATCGAACGGGCGATCGAACAGGCGCGTGACCTTGGCACCGCGGCGGGTCATTTCCGCTACGATATCCTCGTCGTAGCCGAAAAATCGCGGCGCAACGAAAAGGATGCGCCGTCCATTCAACGCAACGTCGGTGGTCATGGCTTGTCAGAACCCGATCGTATCTCGCATGCAGGGGCGAGCGCGAGGGCGCCGGGCGGCAGCGAAGTGACGACATTGGCATTGCTGCCGATCCGGACGTCTGCGCCGATTTCGACCGGTCCCAGCACCTTGGCACCCGCCCCGATCAACACGCCGTCGCCGATCACCGGCCGCCGCTCCAGCGAGAAATCCATGTCGAGCTCGCGCGCGCCGATCGTGACGCCCTGATAGATGGTGCAATTGCTGCCGATCCGGGCGGCGCCGATCACCGTACCCTGGGTGTGCGGCAGGAACAGGCCCGGTCCGATCTCGCACTGGGAAGCGACCTCGATGCCGAACAGCACATAGGCCACGAGCGAACAGACCCGGGCGAGAGGCCCCAGCCGCCACAGAGCGCAGCGATAGGCCAAACGGATCATGAGATTGGGAAAAAGCCGCGGCGACAGCAGCATGAGCCATCCCTTGAGCCCTACCCGCGCCGACGCTCCTCCCGTCAAGGCCCGGTAGCGCAGGATATCAGCGCGCAAGGATTGCCGCAGCGAGAAGCGCGGTTCAGCGGCTTGCATAGTCAGCCCATCAGCCCGCGTTCGCGCAGTTCGGCATTGGCGCGCTCGAGACGATCCTCGGGCAATTCCTCGCCGGCGGCCCAGCGCGCGAAACGGCCGATGCCGGTTGCCAGGCCGATCCTTGGCGTGAAACCGAGAATGTCCCGCATGCGCGTGATGTCCGCGACGTTGTGACGAATGTCGCCGAGACGAAATTCTCCGGTCACCCGCAGATTTCGCGGCTTACCCAATGCGTCCGATAGCAGCCCGGCCACCTCGCGGACGCTCGTCCCGACCCCGGAACCGACATTGATCACCGCCCCCGACACTTCCCTCATCGTGAGCGCGCGCGCCAGAGCCTCTGCCACGTCCTCCACATGGACGAAGTCGCGCGTCTCCTCGCCGTCCTCGAACAGTGGCAGTTCGGCGCCGTGGCGCAATTTGGTCGAGAAAATGGACAGGATGCCCGTGTAGGGATTCTTCAGCGACTGCCCTTCACCATAGACGTTCTGGAGGCGCAGGATCACGTGACCGATGCCCAATGCTTCGCAGGCGATGCGGACCAGATCTTCCTGGGCGAGCTTGGTCGCCGCATAGATCGATGCCGGCCGGGTTGCGTCCACTTCCTGGGTCGGCGCCGCGGTCAAAGCCGAGCCGCATTGCGGGCAGGACGGATCCCAGCGCGCCGCCATCAGGGCCTCGGCGTTCCGCGCACCGGGGGAAACAGGGCCCGGTCCCGCAGTGCGTGCAGCGATAGCGGCCCTCGCCATAGACCGATCGGCTCGAGGTCAGTACCACCTTTTGCACCGAGCGATCCTGCGACTGCGCGAGGATATCGAACAGCAGTGCGGTGCCCTGGCTGTTCACTTCGTTGTAGCGCGCGATCTCGTACATCGACTGGCCCGTGCCGGTTTCCGCAGCAAGGTGCGCCACCGCCGTGGCACCGTCGAGCGCATTCAGCCAGTCGGAGCGCTCGGTGACCGAGCCGTGGATGAATTCGATCCCATTGCGTTCGGCCCAGGCCGGTACAGGCGCGCCGAGCCCGTGAATCTGCGGTGACAGGCTATCGAGTATGCGAACCCGCGCGCCCCGCGCGAGCAGGTTTTCGGTCAGCTTCTGCCCGATGAAGCCCGCTCCGCCGGCGATGAGAAACAGGTCCGTCACTGCAAGCTAACCTCCGCACGCGGCGCCGGTGCGGAGCGCGGCCTGACATCGAAAAACAGCCCGAAGAAAAGCAGGAACAGAAAGCCGTTGCTGAGCAACTGGCCAATCAGACCGGCAGAATAGAGACCGAGCACATAGAGCGGCCATATGGACCGAAACGCCTCATCGCGCGACCGCGCAAACCACTTCAGCGAACGCCCGATGAACAACGAGAACAGTATGACCCCGTACCAGCTGAAATTCACCAGGGCCTCGACAACGTAAACCGCATTGGAAGAGCCCGTTCCGGTCTCATTCTGCCCCCACTGATATTCGAAGACTATCCGCTCGAACGGAATGCGGGCCTCCCCGAATATGGGAGCCAGGAAACTGCTGGTCGCGCCAAAGAAAGGATGGTTGTGAAAATAGATATCGAAAACGCTTATCGAATCCGCTGCGGTGAACACCGGGACGGCGAACGACCGCCAGATGATATGCACCAACGGGCTGGACGGCGTGTAGTCGGAACTGAAGAAATCGGCCGAACCGCCTCCTGCCGTTACGGAAGCGCCGGACCCCGACAAGGTCGTCACCAGCAGCAGAATGGCTGCCCCCGCTGCCAGTGTGGTCTTGGGTCCAAATCGGCTGGTTACCGATCCCGTTCCGAAGAGATACAAAAGGGGCAGCATGACCTTCAGAAAGAAGGCTTTCTCGGCAAAGCTGATTGCGTAGACGATAAAGAATATGGTCAGGACCCAGCGCCACCTGAAGCGGTGTATGAACATCAGCGATATGCTGTACGGGATGATGGCACCGGTAAAAAACGCATTGAGGTAAACGAATATTGCCTCGACGCCCTCGCGGCTTTTGAGAAACTCCTCTCGCTGCAAGGCGATGAGATCGGGGCTTCCGCCCATGATGGCCGTGACGAGGGGAATTGCCGGTGCCGTTGCGACGATCAACGCAGCGATCAGCAAGAACGGAACCCAGACGAGCGCGGTAAACGTCTCCATGGATACTTCGATCTTGCGATCGCCGGTCAGGATGCGGCTTTTACCCAGAAACCCGACGAGAACGCTGACCACGGCCACCACAGTCACGGCAGAAAGCCTCAGGTAGCCATTGTCGGTTTGCGTCTGGAAGGTGAAGATCACGGGCGTGACGGCATAACCCAGGAAGATCGCCAGCGCGAATATCAGGCCCGAACGGGCGGGATCGAGAATGAAACGGATCATGGGTTTCGATCCGCCAATTTGGCGATGATGGCTTCGGATGCCCGATCGTAGGCCATGAGGAGCGAGGCCTCCTTCTCTGCCGTATCGTGAGATCGAGGCAGCTTGCTTCCGTTGCTTGCGGCGATGTCCCCGAACGTCGCCACGAGCGCAGCCTCATCGAGCAGATGCACGCAGAAACCGCAATAGTGCCGCACGAGCCAGTCTACATCGGATTGCGCGCGAATGTGGACGGGCAGGATCGGCTTCTCCCGGCGGAAATACTCGAACAGCTTGATCGAGACCTGCCCTTGATTGTCATCGGCGTGGTAACCGAGGAAAAGCAGCACGTCGGCCGCGTTCTGGACTTCGGCGACCGCATCGTGGCTCATCTGCGGACCGAAAACGATCAGGCCATCGGGAATCTGCCGCCCCCGCATGCGCGCAGCGAGTTCGCCGCCTGCCCCCACGAAGACGAACTGGATGTCGCGCGCTTCCGGATGTCGGCCAAAAGCCTCCACGGCAGCGAGAAAACCGTCGAGATCGTAGAAGCCCGCGGGGATGCTGCCCGTATAGACAATCTTGCGTGTGCCCGGCCGCAGCGCTTCGGATACGCATGCCCAGTCAAAAGCGGCCGGATCGGACAAAACCGGCTTGATGTGTGTCGCCACGTTGAAAACCACATCGGGCTTGCGCCCGAAGCGCTTTTCAAAACGCGCCTGTAGCGCCGGTGCGACGGTCGTGAAGATATCCGCGCCGCCGATAACCCATGATTCCACCAGCCGCTTCTGGAACTTCGGCCCTGGGAAAGCCGTGTGCAGGCTCCAGAGGTCGCGCATGTCGAGGGCCATGACGATACGATCGCCATGCATGGCCTTCATGACGCGGCCGGCAACTCCCATCGAAAACGGCGGGGATGAACACAGCAGCACGACACGGGAGGGGCCGTCACGCAGCATCGCATTCAACGTGGCGATGAGGCGAAAGATCGACGGGAATAACAGATCCAGCATGAAGACATGCTTGAGCAGCCGCCCGACGCGGGCCAGGCGGCTATCGCGGACCCCCGCACGAGGCGGGGCAGCAGCTATCCATTCCTTCCGCTTCGCCTGCAGTTCCTCGACCGAATGGACGTCGGCCCAGCGCACGTCGAACAATCCCGAAACCTGGAACAGCCGCACCGATTGACCGCGCGCGAGGATATATTCGCACCAGCGCTGCTGGCGAAATCCCCCCCCCGAGCTGACTCATGATATCGGCCGACAGGAGCCAGATTGCGGGCGTCATAGGATATTTCCAGGTCCGAACGTGTCAGGCAGCGGCGGGAAGCAGCCGCAAAGCCGCTCGATAGGTGGCGAAGTGCCAGCTCTGCTCAAAATAGTTGTTGTGCCATAACAGAGTGAGTTCGCCACGGAAGCGCCGGCACCAGCCGGCAAGGGTTTCGATACGGTGTTCCATCCTCGATTGATCGAGGTGTTCATAGCGCTCTGCAAGCAGCGTTGCATCCATGGCAAGCAGAGGATGTTCGATCAGATCGAGCGGACGCTGCGAAGCGTGGTCCCACAGGGCAAAAGGGCGGCAGGTCCCGCGACGGAAACCCGAGTGATCCGCAAAGCCGAGCGACGAGTCATGCGAGAACCCCGCTGCGGCCAGGAGCGCCGGGGTAAGCGCAGGATCGAAACGCAGATAGTGCATGCGAACGGGCGGAATCTCGAAAGGCAGGCCCAGCTTTCGGTGAATTTCGATGACCCGGTCGCGCTCCCGCTCCAGCGTGGGAAGCGAGCGAAAGCTGTTGTAGCTGGGATGAACGCCGAGCCGATGCCCGCGGTCCAGGATAGACTGCCACAACCTCATCATGACGGGATGATCCACATCGTAGTCGCCATCGACCCGTCCGCCGCTATGGCCCGCGATGACATAGAAGGTGCTGCGCGCGCCGACTTCCTCTGCTTGATCCATCATCCAGGCAAAATGATCGAACGGATCGCGACCAATATCTCCAGCTCGGACCCGCGCCCACTCTACCGGCGCCCTTGCTGCCTGTAACCAGCGACCGCGCAGTCCATCGCTGGCAATGGCCCTCATCAAGGCCATCGGGGATTGGAACGGATAACGGTACGGCGCGTCCACGTCGTGCGACAGGCTCAGGTGAGGATGCCTCTGATCGGCCTGCAGGGCCGGCCAGAGCCGCTGGAGCGCACGGACGATCGCGTCGCCCCACAGGTCGACGAAAGGCGCGTCGCCATAGCCTGCAGCGAACAGCCGCGATTTCGCCGCCGGAAACCGATCGTGCTGGTCGCGCTCCCCGCTTTCGACCTCTTCGGTCCCGGCAAGGACATGGAACAGTGCGGACAGCAGAAGCTCACCCAAGCCCCGGTGCTCGACCGACAACAGGTCGATGGCGTCGATCCTGTCGGGGGTGTGGGTCAGCAGCGGCGGAACGGAGCCAGTGAATGACCGATCCGCTGCGGCCAAGCACAAGCGCGCGTCGCCGTGGACGAACTCCACGCCTGGCAGTGGATGCTCGACGATCTCCATCGGCAATCCCGCACCGTCACGCAGAACCGCTTCGATGACATAGCGCGTGCGCAGGTCGCCGGCAGGAATAAGGACCTTCAAGGCGTCAGGCGCCATCGGCCGATCGTCCAAACCGTTTCAACAAGCGCCGGAAAAACCAGGCTGGCGCATGATGGACCCTGTCCCAGCGGCGCGCGTTGCACATGGCACAGCCCGGATTGTCGCAGACGGCGAAACGCGGATCGGCGCCGAGCAGTTCGCGCTCGATCGCGAATGCCTCACGCAAGGGGACCATGATCGAATAGGCCGCACCGACCATGCCCGCACTCAGGATGCCCCTCGTGACATAGTGCTCGTAGAAACGGCTGAACCCCTGCGAGCACAGCCCGTGATCGCGACGCTTGAAGAGCTTCGTCCCACCGGTCTCATCGAGGTAATATACCGAATTCAGCCAGGGAAACATCACGCGCCGGTAGAGCCCGAGGTCCGCTTCGGCAAGGTGGGCGGTGGTGAAGCCGGGGCTGCTGTCGACGCAGCCGACGAGCAGTCCCTTGCCCGCCAGTTCGACCAGCTTGCGGACCGGCTCGTAGGCGCCGCTCTGCGCATCGTGACCTGCAAGGATGATGTCAGCCTGTCTGCCGATGGCAACCATCGAGCAATTCGGATGGCGACTCCGCTGCATGGCGGGGTGCGCAAGCATGGCCTTCGGCAGCGCGCCCGCATAGGTCGGGCTATCGACCGTGAACGGCTTGGCAGGATCGGGTTTGCGGATAAAGGCCGTGTCGGTGAAGGCCAGCGAAACGATCGTCCCCTCGTCGCCTACGGCATCGAGCAGGGCGCCGACGATGGCCTGCCCCCCGCCCTGTATGCGCCCCACCTGACCGAGAGCGCCGCGCACCAACAGGACATCGCCCCTGCGTACGCCAAGGGATCGCAGGTCGGATGCTATGTCATCTCGGCTCAGGCTCGATTTCATATCCGGCTTTTCCAACCGCCATCGGCAAAGGTATCTGCCCAGGCCACCAAGTTGAGCGCGCGCACGCGCAGCCCCATCGAGGCAGCATTGAGATTGGTCGCATATTCATCCCCGACACCCCAATCGGTAAAACGCCTGAGTTGTGCCCGCGGCCTATCGAACCAGGCCCGCAAAGGGCCTTCGGCCCATTGCTTTTCCGGAATCGGCCAGCCGAGCTTGTCCTTTCGCCAGATGACGCTGTCGGGCAGCTTCCCGTCGAAGGCACGCCGGGCAATAAATTTCGTCCAGCCGCGGTGAATCTTGTAGGCTTCCGGGACCCTGGCGAGAAACGACGCCAGGCGGACATCCAGAAACGGCATTCGGGATTCGACACCGAAAGCCATCGACGTTCGATCCGCGTAGTGGATCAGGTTGGCCAGACTCGTCTGTGCATCCATCAGCAGATGCCGATTCATGCCCACGGACAGGCTGCGCCCATATTTGCGATGGCGATCGGCAAGACCGGGCAGAACGGCCATGAGCCTCGATCGCTGCAGCAAAGAGATCCCGAGCGATCCGGCGGCAAGGCGCCGGGGATGAACGTCGGCGATCCCGGCGAACTCGCGTGCAGCTTCCGACAGGCTGACGCCAGCAAGACGATGCGGCAGGTAGAACAGGTAGCCGCCGAGCTGCTCGTCAGCCCCCTGGCCGTCCAGCGTCACCTTAATTCCCGTCTGCTGCACCAGCTTGAAGGTGTGCCAGCCGGACATGCAGGTGGATTCGGGAGGCGTATCCATGTGCCAGATCATACGCGCATGCTGTTCGGGTACGTCTTCAGGATCGGGCTCGATCGTGTTCATCGTGACGCCGCAGAGTTGCGCCACTTCCCGGATATAGGCGCTTTCGTCGCAGGCTTCGGTTCCCGGCGTGCGATAGACGCTCGAGAAACTGTGCTGCCTGGGCGCATCCGGCGTCTCGCCCAGCGCCCTGGCCGCAAGGTATACCACGCTGGAACTGTCGAGGCCGCCGGATAGCGCCGAGCCGACGGGAACGTCGGCGCGCAGGCGGATGCGGACGCTGTCATCCAGCAGCCTGGCATATTCCTCCGCCAGCGCCTCGGCGCGGGCGCGATCGTACGGTTCCTTGGAGCTGTCGGTTTCGAGCTGCCACCAACGCTGCTGATCGCCCAAGAGGTCGATATCCGCAGACAGCGGTGCATAGATCATGCTTCCCGCGCGCAGCCGGACGACGTCCTGATAGATGGTCGTGTCGAGCCATTCGGAAGGCCCATCGCGCAGATAGGAGCGCACGTGCTCCCGATCGGGGCGGACCGAGAAACGCGGATGCGGGAGAAAGGCCTTTATTTCGGACCCGAAATGGACGGCGCCGTGATCCTTCCACAGATAGAGCGGCTTCACTCCGAAGCGGTCGCGCGCGAGGAACAGCATCTGCTTGCGCTGATCGATCAAGGCGAAGGCCCACATGCCGTTGAACCGCTGCAGGCAATCGGTCCCCCATTCTCGATAGGCAGCCAGGATGACCTCGGTATCGGAATGGCCGCGAAAACTATGACCCAGCGCGATCAGCTCACCGCGCAGTTCGACATGGTTGTAGATCTCGCCGTTGAAGATGATCCAGGTGGATCGATCCTCGGATGCCATCGGCTGATGGCCGAGAACGGAAAGCTCCACGATGGCAAGCCGCTGATGCCCGAGCACGATCGCAGCCTCACCGTCGAGCCGATCCGGCATGGGCCGCCATTCGACGCTCGATCCGCCCACGATCGACGGATCGTCGCTTCCGTAGATGACGGGATGTGCGGCGGGATCGGCGAACACCGCCACACCGGTGCCATCCGGCCCGCGATGCGCGATCGTCGAAAGGCTAGCGAGTACGGAACCCGTCGAGATCGCACGTGGCGAAACGAAGCCGAAGATTCCGCACATTAGGCTTTCCTGAAGACCGTCATGATGACGCGCAGGTAGATCAGATAGAGAATGATTTCATGCACCGCATAGAAAGCGGCGAACCCGTCCAGCGGGAGCATCCGGCTCGCCAGGCTGAACAGCGTCGCAGCCGACACGAAGTAGAGGACCTGCCAACGCAGCGCGAGATCGAACCGCTGAAAGGTCGCAAGGACCGCGCTGATCGGTGAAATCGACGCGCGAATGAACACGGCCGCCGAAATACCGACGATGAATGCCGCGCTGATCCGCCACTGGCTTCCGAACAGCCAGCCAAGCACCGGCTCGCCGACGGCTGCCACCACGATCAACGCCGCGCAGGCGCCACCCGCGAGCATCATCAGCAGCCGCTTGAGCAGTAGCTGCAGTTTAGGAAGATCGTCGCGCAGGACGGCCGTATCCCTGAGCAATATCTGCCCCAGGCTGATGCTCACCAGCATCAGCGGCGCGCCGACAATCCTTTGGATCTGCGAAAATGCCCCGCTGCCTTCCGTCCCGTAAGCATAGGTCACGATCCAAATGCACAGGCTGTAGCCGACCACGTCCAGGATGGCGCCGGGAAGCCCCAGCAGAGCAAACGAACGATAGCGCGCGGCCGTCGCCGCAAGGCTTGGACCGTGGCGATGCCGCGTGAGCATAGCCGCAAGGATCAGGCATCCCGGTGCGTAGGATAGTGCTTGCGCCCACATCAAACCGATATTGGGAAACAGCGCCAGCCCGACGAACGCAAGGCCCTGCCCTCCCCGTAGCGCGGCCATCGCGCGGATATGCCCGCGGCGCAGCAGCATGGAGCTGGCAGCCTGGAAATTGGCGCCGAACAGTACGCAAAGGCCCAACTGGAAAGGATGGTTGGCGATCCCGCCCACTGCTCCCACAAATGCCAGCAAAGCGGCAATGATCGCGACCAGGACCGCAGCCGCTCCCGCGATCAAAGCACAGAGCCGCAGAAGTGTAGGCGCATCCTCGTCGTCCGTCGATGGCAAGGCGAGATCGAACCGAGCGCAGCCGACCGCAACGCTGATGTTCGTGGCAGTGATGAGCAGCGCCAACATGCCGAAGTTCGCGGGTCCATAGAGGCGCACCAGCCACGGCGTTGAGAGGAGCACGGCACCCTGGCCCAGCGCCGTACCGAGCCCGAGCCCTCCTGCTCGCTTCAGAACGGTGCCGAGCATGACCGGCGCGGAACTCAGGCGTCGATCAGCGCGAACGCCCTGACCGCCTCCACCACCACCGAGGCGTCTTCGACCGTCAGGTGCTCCCCGATGGGCAGGCTCAGCAAGGTCGCATCAGTGCGATTGGCAAAGAAATAGGCATCGCCCATGCCGAGATAGTCATAGGCACGCAGCTTGGGCAGCGCGATCGGATAGTGAATGCCGGTCTGAATCTCACGATCGGCAAGGAATGCCTGAAGCTGGTCGCGCTGTTCGCTGCGGATCACGAAAAGATGAAAGGCGTGGCGGCCGTCGTCGGGCAATGCCGGCAGAACAATCCCGTTCAGATCGCGCAACCCTTCGAGATAGACCTGGGCGACGGCATTGCGCTGCGCAATCCAGTCGTCGAGGTGCGGCAGCTTGGCGAGCAGGACCGCTGCCTGCAAGCCGTCGAGGCGGCTGTTACGCCCCTCGAACAGGTGATCGTACTTCTGCAGCCGGCCGTGGTTGCTGATCATGCGGCAGCGCTCGGCAAGGGCCGTGTCGTTGGTGACGATCGCGCCGCCATCGCCGTAGGCCCCGAGGTTCTTGCCGGGATAGAAGCTGAACGAGCCAGCGTCGCCGATCGCCCCGATCCGCTGTCCTGCGATTTCGGCACCATGCGCCTGGGCGCTGTCCTCGATGACGCGTATACCGCGGACGCGGGCGAATTCGACGATCGGCGCCAGCGGCACCGGGTAACCGTAGAGATGCACCGCCAGGATGGCGCCGGTCCGCTCGGTAACCGCCGGCATGATCGTATCGATCGTCAAAGTGTAGGTGACAGGGTCGACATCGGCAAAGACCACCCGGTGGCCCGCGCGCGTCACCGCTTCGGACGTGGCGATGAAGCTGTTCGCGGGAACAATGATTTCACTGCCTACGGGAAGGTCGAGCGCTTCGATGATGATCTCTATCGCGTCGGTGCCGTTACCCACGCCGATGCAATGCGCGGCGTTCTGGTAGGCGGCGAATTCGGTTTCGAACTGCTTGACCGCCTTGCCGCCGATGAACGCGGAACCCTCGATGATCTCCGCGATCGCGGCATCGATCTCAGGCTTCAACGATTGATACTGCGCAGCGAGATCAAGGAACTTGATCATTTCACATCCCCAATCTTGCGTGCGGGTACGCCGGCGTAAAGACCGGGCTCGGTTATCGCGCGGGTCACTACCGAGCCTGCCCCGACAACGACGTCATCGCAAATTTCGACCGGCATGATCGTCGCATTGGTGCCGATGGAAACGCGATTGCCGATCGTCGTGCTGCGCCACAAGGTGCGATCACCCCGCGCCGGACCGCCGCGTTCGAACGTGTCGTTAATGAACATCGCACCATGCGAAACAAAGCAATCCTCGCCGATGCTCACGAGTTCGCAGACGAAGGCATGGCTCTGTACGCGCGTGCGCGCGCCGATCGTCACGCCGCGCTGGATCTCGACGAAAGGTCCGACGAAGACATCGTCACCCAACGTGCATTCGTAGATGTTGCTGGGCTCGACGATGGAAACGCGCTCACCCGCAACGACATCCCGGATCGCGCATTGCAGACGCTTGATCTCTCCGCTCATGTGCGGCCGAGACGGCAATGTTGCGGCTGGAAGCGCAATGCCACCTCGCGTCCGGTCTCGACCGATTCATAGATGGCATTGATCAGCTCGAGGCTGCGACGCCCCTCCAGCCCGTCGACCAGTTGCTTCCGGTCGTTGGCGATCGAGTCGATCACGTGATCGTAGTAGGCCTGATGGCCATAGCCATAGACATTCGGCGGGTTCACCGAATAGCGTTCAAGAACCTCGGCATCGCCTTCCTCGGGCTCGACGAAATTCCAGTGCTTCATCTGATTGACGGCAAAGCCGCCGATTTCGACCGTGCCCTTTTCGCCGAGCACCGAGATCGACCCCTCCAGGTCCTTCGGACGAACCGCTGTCGTCGCCTCGATCACGCCAAGGGCGCCGCTGGCGAACTTGAGCACGACAACGGCGGTATCCTCGGCCTCGATATCGACCAGCGCCGTCGTCGCCTTGGCGAATACGGTTTCGACATCGCCCATCATCCATTCGAGCAGATCGACGTGATGGCTGGCCTGGTTGGTGAGCACCCCCCGTCGTAGGCCCAGGTGCCGCGCCAGGCATCCTGGTCGTAATAGGCCTGAGGACGCGCCCAGCGGACGCGAACCGTGCCGAGCACCATCTTGCCGAACCGGCCCGCTTCGACGGCTTCACGCAACTTCACGACGGGCACATTGAAGCGATTCTGCTTCACGACAAAGAGCTTCACGCCCGCCGCATCGCAAGCGCGGATCATCGCGTCGGCATCTGTCAGCGTCAGCGCCATGGGCTTTTCGACCATGATGTGCTTGCCGTATTTCGCCAGGTTGATGACGTGCTCTGCGTGTCGGCCGCTCTCGGTGAGCACGACGAACACGTCGATCTCCACCGACCTTGCCATCTCATCCATATCGGAGAACGCGGACACGCCGAAGCGCTCGCCGAACGCATTAGCCTTTTCCGGAACGATGTCGCAGACCGCGGCCAATCTGGCCCCTGCGATTTCACCAAGCCCCAAGAGCTCGGCATGACGCTTTGCAATGCGCCCACAGCCGACAAGCCCAAAACTCAACATGTTCGCTTAGCCAATCCCTTGGTCTCGTTCCGCCCCCGAAGCACGGCTGCTCTCTAGCAGCTTCGCCGATGTTGTCCAGTGAACCGCCCGGCGACGAGGCCGTCCAAATAGCCCAACAAGGCGGCTTCCACACCGTGCTCTCCCGCGCCCTTCAACAGGTTGGCGGACGGAGACAGGACGCTCGAACGGAACAGCCGATCCGCAATCGCGGGGGCAATCCTGCCGGCGAGCAAAACTGCGGCTTCGGGGATAGGCAGTATGGCAATACGCCGCCCGAGCCTTTCGTCAATCAACCGTGCGATCACGGTCAGATCAAGCGGGCGAGGGTCCGCGGCGACGCAAACCTCGACAGATGGATCGGGCCCCTTCGCCAGTTCGATCAGGATCGCGGCCGCGCTCGCGTAGGTAATCATCGAACGCCGGCAGGGCTTTGCCGCAGAACTAGGCAAGACCCGCAAGCGCAGCATCAGGGCCACAAGCCGGCCGAGCATCTCGGGCTCCTGCGCGCTGAACATGAACGGCAGTCGCAACACAGACACGCGAAAATCGGCATGGTCGAGCGCCAACAAGGCCTGCTCCGCCGCAAGCTTGCTTCTGCCGTAGTCTCCCAAGGGCAAGAGCGGGGTCGCGGCATCGATCTGTTCGGCGCGCCCATAGACAGAAAAGGAGCTCACCTGAACGAAGCGCCGTACGCCAGCCATGCGCGCTTGCTGCGCTAGGTTGGTCGGGAAGGCCACATTCATCCGTTCGATCGCTTCGGTGGTACCGGTGACGCGGTTCGCGCAGTTGATGATCGCCTCGATCCCGGTCAACGCGGAAGGATCGGCCGTACCGTCGCCAGTAGGATTGGCCGCCACACCGCACGGCCCCAGCGCCGTCAGCACCGCCTTGCCCAGTTGCTCGTCGCTACCGGTTACAAGCACGCGAGCTTTGCTCACCGACCCGATACTGCGGCATCGCCGCTACCCCTGCCGAGTGCAGTCTGCATGAGCAGCATCAAATCTCGCCGCAGCGTCCAGGGTGAGAGGTAAGCGGCATCGGCGTGGGCGAGCGCCACTGGCTCGCTCATGTCGAGCCCGGCGATCTGGGCAACGCCGGTTATGCCTGGCCTCAGGCCGAGCACGCCGAGACGCGCGCGCTCCTCGATCAACTGCACCTGGCTCGGCAGGCAAGGGCGCGGACCGACAAGGCTCATGTCGCCGGTCAAAACATTCCAGAGCTGCGGAAGCTCGTCGACCTTGCTCTTGCGCAACAGGTGCCCCGAACGGGTGATCATCGACGCGCCCACTTCGTGCGACGCGCGATCGGGCGTGTCGACCCGCATCGTCCGCAGCTTGAGCATCGTGAAGATACGGCCATCGCGACCGACGCGCCGTTGCCGGAAAATCGGCGAACCGCCCGAATCGAGCCACACCCAAGGCATCACCGCCAATGTCACGACTAGGGCCGGCGCCGCGATGACCAAGCATACCAGCACATCGAACACGCGCTTCAGAGGTTTCATGTTTTTCCTGCCGAGCCGGTGCCGTTGATCGTCATGTGCAACAGTTCCCGCCGCCGCACCGATGGCTTCGGCTTCTAGTCGGTCATTGCGGGATAATCGACTCTGGTTTCGCGCGCGAACCGCCGCCGCTCCACACCCTGATAGGCCCAATCGACGATCTGCGCTTCCGGTTTGTAGTCGGTCACCAGCTTCAACAGCAGATCACGCGCGGAGGACACATCGCGGCGCTTCAGCGCACTTTCCAGCTCCTGCATCAACGTCTTGAAGGCGACAGGAGAGAGGGGCAGCAGCTCGTTCGCCTTCATGATGCGCTCGTGCGCGGTCGTCATCGGATTGTTGCCGATGAGTAATTCCTCGAAGAGCTTCTCACCCGGGCGCAATCCCACCACTTCGATCGCAATATCCCCGTCGGGGTTGGCGCTGTCCTGCAAGCGGAGGCCCGAAAGCGAGATCATGTTGCAGGCTAGATCATAGATCCTGACCGGCTCACCCATGTCGAGCACGAAGACTTCGCCGCCACGGGCAAGCCCCGCGGCCTGGATGACGAGCTGCGCGGCTTCCGGGATCGTCATGAAGAAGCGCGTGATGTCGGGATGGGTGACGGTTATCGGACCGCCCTCAGCAATCTGGCGCCGGAACAGGGGTACGACCGACCCGCTCGAATTGAGGACGTTGCCGAAGCGCACCATCGAGAAGCAGGTATCGCCAGGATCGAGCGCCGCGATTTGCAGCGTCATTTCGGCGAGGCGCTTGGTCGCGCCCATCACGTTCGTCGGCCTAACGGCCTTGTCAGTGCTGATCAGCACGAAATGCTCGACACCGAACTGGCGCGATACCTCGGCAACGGTCAAGGTACCGAACACGTTGTTGTCGATGCCTTCGATCACATTGTGCTCGACCAGGGGCACATGCTTGTACGCTGCCGCGTGGTAGACGGTTTGGGGACGCCACACATTGACGATTTCGGCGATGCGATCGCGGTCTCGCACCGAAGCAAGCAGGGGCACGATCTGTACGCCGCTCTGGTGCCGCTCCAGTTCGGAGTGAATTTGATAGAGCGCGAATTCGCTCTGTTCGACCAGCAATAACCGCTGCGGCTCCTGCGCCAGTATTTGCCGGCAGAGCTCGCTGCCGATCGAACCGCCCGCGCCGGTCACCATCACGACGCGCGACGTTATGGTGCGCCCGAGCAGATGGCTTTCCGGCGCCACGGCTTCACGGCTGAGAAGGTCGTCGATATCGAGATCGCGCAGGTCGCGCATGGAAATCTTGCCCTGGGCAAGATCCGACACTGCCGGAACTGTCTGCACGCGCACGGGCAACTCGCGAAGTTTCGCGATGATCTCGTTGCGGCGCTTGCGCGTGGCGCCCGGCATCGCGAGCAGAATATCGGTCAACACGCCCGACTGGATCGCCGCGACGGCCTGTTCGGGAGATTTGACGACGATCCCGTTGATGGTCTGGCCGTGAAGCGATTCGTTGTCGTCGATGAAGGCCGCCACGATGATGTCATCTGTTGCAGACAGAGCCAGAGCTAGCTGATGGCCGGTCGCGCCGGCGCCATAGATCGCGACGCGTTCTTTCACCCGGCGGCGGCCCGCGGCCGTCCAGCCGAACCATTCACGCACGACCAGCCGCGACAGCAGCACGATCAGCAGCAGCAGGATGGGTTGAATGACACCCATCGTCCGCGGCACGCCGGGTACGCTGATCAGGGTGAAAACCAGCAATGTCGGCAGCATCGCGCAGGCCACGGCATAGGTGACCAGCATCATCGCCTTCTGGCCGACATGCCGGAACACCGCACGATATAGGCCGAAGAAATGAAAGGTCGGGAGTGCAACGACCGGCGCAAAAGCGAACGCGAACCAAACGCCCCAGGTAAAATCGGGCAGTTCGCCGAGGCGCAGATAGAATGCCGTCAGCATGGCCAAAACACAGGCCAGCGCATCGCAAATGAAAGCTATCGTTCGCTTCCATACCCTGGGGAGCGAAATCAATCTGACGCAAAGAAGATCAAAACTCATGCGTATCCCGGTGGGCAAAGACCGGTGCGGTCGCTTTCAGGCGGATTTCGCACGGCAACATTTTATCCTTCGGCGACTGGCGTGAAAACCATCCCACCCCCGCGAAACGCCGGGACGTCACTAGCTGGAAGCGTGCTTGGAACGGTGTCGCAGCGCAAACTGATATCCTCAACCGGTCGGGCCGTGTCGCACAAACTCTAACGGGCTGCAACGTCTGGGTCGCTCCGTGATTCTGCTGATCCGGCGAGCGGACTGCCGCATAAGACCGTCGCACCGCCATAAGCGCTCATCGCCTGCCCTGCGCGTTCCCGCCGGCGCGGGCGGGGGAAACTGGAAGTGCCGTGATCGCGCCTGCCAATGTATAGTTGGCGAAAGTGGCATTGCTGACTGCATTGCCCTTGATGACGTTGTGGCCCGAAGTACCCTGTTCGATGATGCCATGCGACATTTTCGCGCTTCTATCGTCGATGGTGTTCCCCGCGACCCTGGATTCGACGGTGTTCAGGAGCCAGAGGCCGGCACCAAAGCCGGCGGCGTGTCGATTGGAACGCCGGATCGTGTTCCCGGAAATGGTGATGGCCCTGTTCCGGCCCGAGGGCGCAATGCAGGCGATGCCATGGACGCCGCTATCGCTGATCGTGTTTCCTGTGACCGATAAGTCCTCGACCTGATTGATCTCGATATTGCTCGCCGCCGAGCCCGTCGCGACATTGTTTGCCATACGGCCATGCCGCAGGTTCGCGACTTCAATATTGACGTAATTGCCCGACAGGACGTTCCCAAGGATGTTCAAATGCGATTGGACCGCGCCGCTTGGTGCATTGGCTACATAGATGCCGCCGCCCGACGAAAGCGGCAGGCCAGAATTTCGGATGCGGTTGCCGCGAATGGTCACGTTCGAAACGGTGCCGGTACTTCCAGAATAGGTCGTGATGCCCTTGCGATAGGCATTCTCGATAGTGACCCCGGACACCTCGATGTCCGACACGTTCGCGTTGTCGGTATTCGTGAAGATCATGATGCCGTGGTTGTTGGTCGCCGTGCCACCGCCAACCCCCAGGGCCCGGCCGCAATCGACCACTCGGCCGCCCCGGATCGCCGACCGCGTCAACTCCTCGAACAGAATTCCGCCCTGGGCCGTGTCGTGGACATAAACGTCTTCGATCACGTGGCCCGAACCGCCCGTCAGCCAGATTCCATAGTTCGCCCCTGCGTTGGTGGCATTCGCATCCACTTCCAGAGTGCGGATCGAGACGTTCGAGACCCCGGTACCACGTAGTAGCGCGCCAGCGATCCTGGCGCCCGCCTTCGCCTTGATGGCGGCGCCATTGCCAATGATCGTCAAGCCGGCGGGAAGGGTCAACTCAACGCTGACAAGATATGTCTTGCCCAATCGGAGGACGACGGGCGCACGCAAGGCAGCCGCCGCCGCGAAGGCATGGGCCAGCGCGGTGGCATCATCGGCAATCCCGTCGCCCACCGCACCGTATTGTGCGGGATCGATGGATGTTTGCTGGTGATCGACCTGAGCGACGGCAGCGGCACCCATATCGGGGATGAGCCCACCGACCAGCATCGCGCCCACCATTGCAATCGATGCAATGACGAAACGCAGAATGATCGAGCCAATCACAGGCTGCAACCGATAGGGACGGCGATGAGGTGCAACAAGGTATGCCAAATCCGTAATCTTAACCGCAGATTTGAAGGATATAGCACTTAAACCAGCCACTCTGGCGACGTTCTGTTAACCTGGGCGCTCCCGGATAGCCATGATCCGTGCGGAGCGCCCAACTCCGTCGGGACTTGCCCCGGATCAGCCAGTTTGACCGCGCGGCGAGTCAGTGCCCGCGGAAAAACCGCTCGAAGAAGCTTGGTTCTTCCATCGGCCGGAGCGGGCCGTGGATCCTGCGGCGGAGGCTGGGGTCGAGGTGCTGGCGCGGCTTCGACCAGCGGTCGGACAGGCTGCTGTGCGTGGTGTAGTTCGACATGGGCGTGTCCTCCATGGCAGGCACCCTCTCCCAGGTGCGCTAAAGTACCATCAACTCCGCGAAGGGAGAATACGTGGATGACCTGGGAGTTCCCCGGTCCGTATATTTCCCGAGCGCCGAGGGGCTCGTCGCCCCAAATGAAACGGGCGGACCTTTCGGCCCGCCCGTACTAAGCCAAATCGCTTGGCGCCGCGTCAGTTGGCGCGGGGTGCCGCCGCCGCGGCATTGTCTGGAAGGCCGCCGAGCTGGCTGACAAGCTTGGTATAGGCGTCGAGATAGGCGAGGACGATGACCTGGCCGATCTCGGTGTTCTGGTAGCCACCGCCGCCAGCGCCCGCGAAAGTTCCCCAGAAGCTGCCGCCACCACCGCCGCCGCCGAAGCTGACGTCGGACTTGCGCGCATAGCCCTCGGTCAGCGCGGTTTCCTCGGTGGTGCGGGCGTCTACGACAGAGAGCGTGACATTGGCTTCCTTCTTGTTGACGTTGATGCCGCCGGCGATGGCGCCGAAACCGCGGCCGAACAGGCCGCCGCCGATCGAGCCGAGCACGGCGCCAGCACCGCCGCCGCCCGAATTGCGGTTGGCGCTGACGATGTTGGGCTCGAGGAAGTAGTCGGCCGCGCGGACCTGGCCTCGCCCCAGGTTGGAACCGCGCTGCAATTCACCGTTATCGGCCATCGCACGCTCCATGGCGCGGCTCTGCATCGAGCGGCCACGGTTCACCAGGGTGAAGCAGCCCGATTGCTGGACGAAGACGCGCAGGATCGCCTCGGGACTGCCGAGGTTGTAGTCGCGCCACCACTGGTTGTCGGGCTCGACGATCGCGAGCGCGCCGAGGTTGCGCGTGCAATGCGGGATTTCCTGAGTCCCGCGGGTTTGCGCCTGGCGACCCGAAGACCCCTTGGTATCTGCGGCTGAAGCCGCCGATCCGGCCAAAGCGATAGCGAGTGCGGCCGCCCCACAGACGAATTTCTTCATCGATCCAACTCCTTCATACGCCCACGGCGCACGGGCACCCCGCCCGAAATCCTGTGATGTTATGATGAGCGCCCGTTAACCGCGTCATAACGCGCTTTGACCGGCGCGCAAATGACGAAAATATGCGGTCGACCAAGGGCTTGCGTCAGATGGAGACGCTGCCCTGAACGCGGCCGGGAACTGGCATGTTGTCGATGAGTCGCGCCTTGCCGATCCGCGCTGCTACCAGCAGCCGCGCACCGGCACTCTCGAGCTTTGCCACCGGCGCCAAAGTGTCGGGATCGCGCAGATCGGCATAGTCCACCGAGGCAAAGCCGCCGGCCAGCAGCTTGTGCCGGAGCTCGGCCAGCGTGGGCGCGGCATCCTCGCCTGCCGCCAAGGCGTCGATGGCCTCGCGCATGGCTTGGGGGAGCGCTGCCGCCTTGGCGCGCTCCTCGGGCGTGAGATAGGCGTTGCGGGAACTCATCGCGAGGCCGTCCGCCTCGCGTACCGTGGCGATTCCGTAAATGGTATCGACATGGGGGCGGACGAGATCGAGGTCGCGCGCCATGCGGCGGATCACGGCGAGCTGCTGCCAGTCCTTCTCGCCGAAGAAGGCCACGTCCGGGCGGACCTGGTTGAACAGCTTGACCACCACGGTCGCCACCCCGTCGAAATGGCCGGGCCGGGCGGCGCCGTCGAGCCCTTCGCTGACGCCCGAGACCGAAACGTTGGTGGCATAGCCGTCGGGGTACATGACCTTCACCGTCGGCGCCCAGACGAGCGAGACGCCCTCGCCCGCCAGCATATCGACGTCGCGCGCGAGCTGGCGCGGATAGGCGTCGAGATCCTCGCCCGCACCGAACTGGCGCGGATTGACGAAGATCGACACGGCGACGTGCCGGGCCACCCGCCTGGCCTCGCGCACCAGCGTGAGATGGCCGTCATGCAGGGCGCCCATGGTGGGTACCAACGCCAGCGGCCCGTCCACGCGCAGAGCCTCGACAGCACGGCGCAGTGGATCAAGCTGGTGGACGGTTTGCATGGACTAGCCCCCTCAGTTAAGACCCTACGGACCGGCTCGCTCGCCAGGGCCGCCGGGCGATAGCAGCAACACTTTCAGAAAGCGAACATCGTTCCGTGGCTCCATCCAACGCTCCACACCGTATCGTTTTCGCCAATGAGAAGGGTGGCACCGGCAAGTCGACGACCGCGGTCCACGTCGCCGTCGCCCTGGCTTACCAGGGCGCAAAAGTCGCGGCGATCGATCTCGATCCGCGCCAGCGCACGCTGCACCGCTATCTCGAGAACCGCGCCGAGACCCAGCGCCGCCGCGACGTCGCGCTGCCGACCGCACGCTTCGACGTGTTCAAGGGGGAGAGCGTCGAGGAGCTCGAAGCGCTGAGCGCCGAGGTCGGCGAGGGCATGGATTTCCTGCTGTTCGACACGCCCGGCCGCGACGACGCCTTCGCCCGCCATGTCGCCACCACCGCCGACACGCTCGTGACGCCGCTCAACGACAGCTTCGTCGACTTCGACCTGATCGGCCAGGTCGATGCCGAGACCTTCAAGGTTCGCCGCCTGTCGTTCTATGCCGAGCTGATCTGGGAAGCGCGCAAGAAGCGCGCGATGTCGACAATCCGCGAACAGAAGCGCGAGATGGACTGGGTCGTCGTGCGCAACCGCACCGGCTTCACCGAGGCGCGCAACATGCGCCGTATCGACCAGGCGCTGACCGAGCTGTCGAAGCGCGTCGGCTTCCGCGTCACCAGCGGCCTCAGCGAGCGCGTGATCTACCGCGAACTTTTCCCCTCGGGCCTGACGCTGCTCGACAAGGGCCATCTGGGTGAGCTCGGTACCAGCCACCTCGTGGCGCGCCAGGAAGTGCGCCAGCTGATCGCCGGGCTCAATCTGCCGTTGCCGGGCAAGCCGCAGCGCGAACTGGCACTGGCCGCAGGAGCCTGACGACCGGTCGATGTCGAGGATTGTCCTCTACCTCGTGCTGGCCTCGCTGGCCTGCAAGCTGATCCTGGGGAAATGGCCCTGGGACTACCTGCGACCGACGCCGACGCGCCAGCAGGCCGTGTTCCGCGCCCGCAAGCTGCTGGGCGTCGAGGCAGGCGCCTCGCGGCAGGACATCATCGAAGCCCATCGCCGGCTACTCGTCCTCGTCCACCCCGACAAGGGCGGCACCAATGGCCAGGTCCACGAGGCGAACAGTGCCCGCGACCTGCTGCTCGACGAGCTTCCCTACGAAAGCTGATCGCAGGTTATCGGCGGGGAACCGGCCTACAGGCAGCGCGTTGACCGGGTGAAGGGGCGGACCGGGACGACACCATCGACACGGACGCCACTTTGCGCGCAGAAGCCCCTCCGGGGCGCGCCGCCATGCCATCCGTTATGGAGCGACAATGAACCACCAGTTCCACCCGACCGTCCTGCGCGAATACGACATTCGCGGCATCATCGGCAAAACGCTGAGCGTCGAGGACGCGCGTGCGCTCGGCCGCAGCTTCGCCACGCGGCTGCGCCGCGCCGGCGGCCAGAAGGTGGTCGTGGGTTATGACGGCCGGGTCAGTTCCCCGATCCTCGAGGACGCGCTGATCGAAGGACTGACCGGCAGCGGCGCCGACGTCGTACGGGTCGGCCTGGGGCCGACACCGATGCTCTATTACGCCGAGGCATCATTTGAAGACGTGGATGGCGGCATCCAGATAACCGGCAGCCACAACCCCGCCAACTACAACGGCTTCAAGATGATGTTTCAAGGCCGTCCATTTTTCGGCGAGGACATCGTCGAACTCGGCCGCATGGCCGCGGCGGGCGACTGGATGCACGGGCTGGGCACGTGCGAACGCCGCGAGGTGCAAAGCGCCTATGTCGACCGGCTGCTGCAGGGACTGGACGGTATCGACCGCGACTGGCTCGCTTCGCTGCGGATCGGCTGGGATGCCGGCAACGGCGCCAGCGGTCCTGCACTCGAAGAATTGACGGCCAAACTGCCGGGTGAACACCACCTGCTCTACACCGAAGTCGACGGACGCTTTCCCAACCATCACCCCGATCCTACCGAGGAGAAGAATCTCGCCGATCTGAAAGCGCTCGTCGCCGAGAAGAAGCTCGATTTCGGCGTGGCTTTCGATGGCGACGGCGATCGGATCGGCGCCGTCGACGGCACGGGCCGGGTGATCTGGGGCGACCAGCTGCTGGCGATCTATGCCGAGGACGTCCTGCGCGACGAGCCCGGAGCCACGATTATCGCCGACGTGAAGGCCAGCCGCGCGCTGTTCGAGCGGATCGCCGAACTGGGCGGCAAGCCGCTGATGTGGAAGACCGGGCACAGCCTGATTAAGTCCAAAATGAAGGAAACCAATGCTCCGCTAGCCGGCGAGATGAGCGGGCACATCTTCTTCGCGCACCAGTATTACGGCTTCGACGATGCGCTCTACGGGGCGATCCGCCTGATCGCGGCCTCGGCGCACCAGGGCAAGTCGGTGACCGAGCTGCGCGGCGCAATGCCCGCGCTGATCAATACGCCCGAGTTGCGCTTCCAGGTCGACGAGAGCCGCAAGTTCACGGTGATCGACGAGGTCAAGGAGCGCCTGGCCGCCTCAGGCGCGGATGTCGATGCGACCGACGGCGTTCGCGTCAGCACGCCCGACGGCTGGTGGCTGCTGCGGGCGTCGAATACCCAGGACGTACTGGTTGCCCGTGCCGAGAGTGGCGACCAGCCCGGACTCGATCGGCTGCTCGCACAGGTCGATGCGCAGCTTGCAGCCTCGGGACTGAAGCGCGGACCGCAGGCGGAGCACTGAGCGCCTAGCGCCGCTCCGCCTCCAGCACCTTGCTCCACTGCACGCGGCCGGCGATGTCGCGGATCGACAGCGTCAGCGCGTGGCTCTGCGGGTCGATCTCGCCCATGCCGAAGAACTGCAGCCCCGCGCGCGGGCTGATGTCGGGCAGCGGCTCGGGGACGCCGGTATAGACGACTTCGGGGCCGAAAGTAGGGTCGGGTGGATTGAGGCTCAGGCTGAACGTACCGGCATTGATCGGGCCGGCGACGATCTCCCAGAACGGCAGGAAGTCGCGAAAGGCGGCGCGGTCGGGATGGTAGTGCACCGCAGCCGGGAAATGCACGTCGGCGCTGAGCCAGACGGTATTGGCGATGTTCTGGGCGCGGATGAAGGAGAGCAGGTCCGCTAGCTGGCCTTCACGTCCGCCGGGAGCACCGGGCAGACCATTGGCCATTGCCTCGATCCCGCCCGGTGGAACGTCGGGCATCAGGTCCTTGACCGTCAGCGACAGCGGCATTTCGCACCCGATCACCTTCCACACCGCGCGCGAGCGTGCGAGGCCCTGCTTGAGCCAGGCGATCTGGCGCTCGCCGTAAAGCCCGGCACCCGGCTTCGGCGAGGCCGCCTCGGCATTGCCGCCACGATAGCTGCGGGCATCGAGCAGGAAGACTTCGAGCAGCGGCCCCATGGCGAAGCTGCGCTCGACGCCGCTCACACCGGGCAGAAGCCGCATTGGATTGAATTCGACCATCGCCTGCCGGGCATGCGCGGCCAGTTCGCGGATCGGCGGACCGCTCTGCACCGCCTTGTCCGGGAACCAGTTGTTGCGCACCTCGTGGTCGTCCCACTGCGCCAGCATGGGCACTTCGGCGAGGAAGGCGCGCTTGTTCCGGTCGAGCAGGTTGTAAGCGAAATTGCCGCGGAAGTCGTCGAGCGTCTCGGCCGTGCGGGCCTTGGCCGGCGTGACGAGGTTCCGCCAGGTGCCGCCGTCGGCCAGTTTCACCTCTTCTTTCAGCGGATTGTCGGCGTAGATCTGGTCGCCCAGATGGATGAAGAAATCAGGCCGGACCTGCCGCATCGCCTCGTAGAGCCGGTAGCCGCCGAGCTCGGGATTGATGCCGAAACCCTGCCCGGCTTCGTCGCCCGAAAAGGTGAAGCGCACCGGCCGCGGCTTGAGATCGGGCAGGCGCAGCCGTGCCTCGCTCCAGGCGCTGGTAAGCCGGGCATTGTCGGGGTCCTGAAAGGCGACGCGGTAGTGTATCTCCCCGCCGGGCGGCAGGCCGGTCAGGTCGAGCTTGGCGGCCAGGCCGCTGTCCACCGTCGCCAACGGACCGATGCGCCGCTCGACCTTGCGGAAGCCGGCATCGCGCGACCATTCGACCACCATGCGTGCAGGCCGATCAGCTGCGCCCCAGATCATCGCGCGATCGGTCAGCACGTCGCCGCTCATCGGCCCGTAGGGCATCGTCGGCCGCGCGCTTTCGGCGCCGATCAGCGCCGGTGCTCGCGCCCCGACCAGAGCCGTGCCCGAGACCGCCAATCCGCCTGCCAGAACATCGCGCCGCCGCATGACTGCTCCTTACCTCGCGCCTGCGACGCTTCCATGGCATACAAAAAGGCGCCCCCCCAAGGAAGCGCCTTCCCGTTTCGATTCAATGCAATCAGACCTTGGTCGCCTGCTTGCTCGGATCGCTGCCGGCCGAGCTTATCGTGCCGCCCTCGGCGGTCGAACTGGCGCTCGTGGCATAGTTGCCGGTATAGGCCGTGCCGCTGGCCGAAGCGGTCTGGACGCGCAGATTGTTCTGTACGTGTTTCACGCCCGATATATCATCGACCACATCCTCGGCCCGGCGCTTGGCCTCGCGGCTGGCGACGGTGCCGTTCAGCGTCACTTCGCCATCCTTGACGCTGACGGTGACATTGCTGGCATCGACGCGCCAGTCGTCGGTCAGCTTGTCGTTGGCGTCGTCGCGAATGCGCTCGTCGGAACGGACATAGTCCTTCGGTCCATGCCCCCGGTGATCCTGTTCGCGGCGGCGCGCGGCGTCGTCATCACCGAACCAGGAAGCGACTTCGTCGCTCGCCCGGTCCCAGAAGCCGCGGCGCCCATCATCACGGTCGTAGCCATGTTGGCGATAGTCGGCGCCGTAGTGCTGGCTGCCGCCGTAGAAGGAACTCGGCACCTGCGGTGCGCCGACCGCCCAGCTGCCCTGCGACCCGGTGAAATAGCTCGAATCGCCGGTGCCGCCATAGGTTCCCTGGTAGGGATGGCCCGAGCGAAGTTCGCGGTCACGCTCATGCCAATGGACCTGCGGTCGATCCTGGCGATCGCGGCCGGCGCCGTAGGTGCGCTGCTCGGGCGAGGTCTCGTCACGGCCATAGCTGTTTCTGCCGCCATAATTGTCGTCGCGATAGGCTCGGCCATAGCCGAAGTCCTGGTTGCGGCGATTGGCTTCGTCGCGGTCGTCGCTGAAGCGATCGCTGTCGCTCTGCGAGCCATAGGATTGACCCTGAGCCTCTCTCCGATAGCGTTCTTCGGCGCGGCGCCAGCGATCACGGCGGTCTTCATCATCGTTGCGGCGACTGAAGCTGTCTCGATGGTTCTCGTACATAGTGGGTCCTCTCGATTTGAAAGCCGCGACCGCGGTTCCCGAGCCTCGCGTGCGCTTCCTTCTGGAGAACACGGCTGGCCGGACCTCCGTTCCGCGTTTCGTCGCAACCGGCGACCGCATGGAACGGGCTGATTTCAGGCAAACATTTCTGCCTCGTGTCCCGCCTATCGACAGGCGACATCGCCTTCCCCATCTTCTTTGCGTGAGCGTCCAAACCGCCCTGCCGCCCGAGATCGCCGCCTGGTTCGAGGGCCGCGGCTGGCGCGTGCGGCGGCATCAGAGCGAAATGCTCGAAGCCTCCGATGCCGGGCAGCATGCCCTGCTCGTGGCGGATACCGGCGCGGGCAAGACACTTGCCGGGTTTCTGCCCACGCTCGCCGATTTCGCGCCCTCGCGCCTGGCAGATGCGCCCGTGCCGGACGGCCTGCACACACTCTACGTCTCGCCGCTCAAGGCCCTCGCGCATGACGTGCAGCGCAACCTCATGGCGCCGATCGAGGAAATCGGCCTGCCGATCCGCGTCGAGACGCGCAGCGGCGATACCCCGTCCGACCGCAAGGCCCGCCAGCGCGCACGGCCGCCGCATGTGCTGCTGACCACGCCTGAATCGCTGTCGTTGCTGCTGTCCTATCCCGAGGCCGGGCAGCTCTTTTCGACGCTGAAGCGCGTGGTGATCGACGAGGTCCACGCCTTCGCGACGGGCAAACGCGGCGACCTGCTGGCGCTGTGCCTCGCGCGGCTCCAGACGATCGCGCCCGACATGCGCCGCGCGGCGCTGTCTGCAACTGTCGCGGACCCCGACGAGTACCGCGCCTGGCTCGCGCCCTGGGGCGAAATCGACCTTGTGACGCAGGTCGAGGGTGAACCTGGAGCCGAGCCGGAGGTTTCGATCCTGCTCCCGCTGGAAGAGCGCGTGCCCTGGAGCGGCCATGCTGCCGCCTGGGCCATCCCGCAGCTCTACGAGCAGATCAAGGCGCACCGGACGACCTTGGTCTTCACCAACACGCGCTTCCTCGCCGAGTACCTGTTCCAGCTTCTCTGGGACGCCAACGAGGACAAGCTGCCGGTCGGCATCCACCACGGCTCGCTGTCCAAGGAGGCGCGGCGCAAGGTGGAAGGCGCGATGGCGCGTGGCGAGCTCCGCGCGCTGGTCTGTACGGCAAGCCTCGATCTCGGCGTCGACTGGGGCGACATCGACCTCGTCGTGCAGATGGGCGCGCCGAAGGGCTCGTCGCGCCTGCTGCAGCGGATCGGGCGCGCCAACCACCGGCTCGACCAGCCGAGCAAGGCGCTGCTGGTGCCGGGCAACCGCTTCGAATTCCTCGAGGCCATGGCCGCCGCCGATGCGGTCCATGAAGGCCAGCGCGATGGCGAGGACTTCCGGCCCGGCGGGCTCGACGTACTGGCGCAGCACGTCATGGGCTGCGCCTGCGCCGGGCCGTTCCGCGAGGACGAGCTACTCGCCGAGATACGCAGCTCGCTGGCCTATGCCTGGGTCGATGCGGAACGTTTCGCGCGCGTGCTCGATTTCGTCGCCACCGGCGGCTACGCGCTGCGCGCCTACGACCGTTTCCGCCGCATCGTCCGCGACAAGGATGGCGTCTGGCGACTGACGCACCCCGAGCGGGCGCATCGCCACCGGATGAACGCGGGGATCATCGTCGATGCCGAGATGCTCGACGTGCGCTTCAAGAACGGCAAGTCGCTTGGCCGGGTAGAGGAGAACTTCGGTGCCAGCCTGAAGCCCGGCGACACCTTCCGATTCGCCGGCATGGACCTCGAGGTCGAGGCGATCCGCGATCTCGAGCTGATCGTGCGGGCAGCGAAGAAATCGGCGACGATCCCGAGCTACATGGGTGCGCGGATGCCGCTGACCACGCATATGGGCGAGCGCGTGCGCGCGATGCTCGCCGACCGCGCCGGCTGGGGCCGCTTTCCCGACGACGTGCGCGAATGGTTGGAAGTCCAGGACTGGCGCTCCCACCTGCCCGCGCCGGGGCGGCTGCTGGTCGAGAGCTTCCCGCACCAGAAGCTCGAATACACGACCTACTATACCTTCGAGGGCTGGAACGCGAACCAGTCGCTCGGCATGCTGATCACGCGGCGGATGGAGGATCGCGGGCTGGGGCCGCTGGGCTTCGTCGCCAACGACTATGCGCTGGCGGTCTGGGGGCTGAAACCGGTCGACGATCCTGCAGCCCTGCTCTCGCCCGATATCCTGACCCACGAATTCGTCGACTGGGTTCAACAAAGTTACCTGCTGCGCCGTGCCTTCCGCGAGGTTGCCGTGATCTCGGGCCTCGTCGAACGGCAGCACCCGGGCAAGAAGAAGACCGGGCGGCAGGTCACCTTCTCGACCGACCTGATCTACGACGTGCTGCGCAAGTACGAGCCCGACCACCTGTTGATCGAAGCCGCCTGGGCCGATGCGCGCGCACGGATGACCGACGTCGCGCGCGTCGCCGACGTGCTCGACCGCGCTGCGCGCGAGGTCGACCATGTCCGGCTCGAACGGATCAGCCCGCTATCGGTGCCGGTGCTATCGATGATCGGGCGCGAAAGCCTGCCTGCGGGCATGGCCGACGACATGCTGCTCGAGGAGGCAGAGGGCCTGGCCGCGGCGGCGATGCGGCCAGATCCGGTCGAAGAGGAACGCGAGGAAACCGGGTAGGGCCGCTATTCGGAGGGCTTACCGAATTCGGCGAATCGCTCATTACCGACAAAACCGAACTTGGTGACGCCGGAGCGCTTGATGTCGCGCGTAACGCGCGCGGCCAGATCGTAGCTCGCTTGTGCATCCGGTTGGTACTGGAGCTCGGGTTCGACCGGCCGCTGCCGCGATTGCATTAGCAATGTAGTAAGTTGCGTTTCACTGACGGCCCTACCGTTCCACATGATCTGGTCAGCAGCCGTTACCTCGAGCCGATTGACTACGGGATCGATGGGCCGATCGATTACAGGCGCACCGGCGCTGACGTTAAACTCGGTAGAGTTAGTCGCGACGGGTATTGTGATGATGAACATGATCAGGAGCACGAGCATCACGTCGATCAGCGGCGTCGTATTCATTTCCATCATCGGCTGGCCGCTTCCGGGCCGCGCGCTTGCAATCGTCATCGCCAACTCTCCTTTCGACAACACCTTCCCAAATTCTTTTCTCGAGTGAGACAGGTGTATCAGAGGCCCGAGTTCGCGAGAAGCGGATTAAAGGCAGCGCTACCGCGTCATTTGCGCGCACTGGACAAACGAAAAGGGGCGGATCGCTCCGCCCCTTCCATATCCGACCGGTAGCGTGGCGCTTACTTGGCGCCGGCCGCCTTGTCGAATTCCGAGAACTGCTCGTTGCCGACGAAGCCGAACTTGGTGACCTTTGAGCCCTTGATGATGTTGAGCACCTTGGCCGAGAGGTCGTAGCTGGCATCCTGGTCGGGCTGGAACTGCAGTTCCGGCTCGACCGGCATCGCGAGGGTAGCCTTGAGATCCCTGACGAGTTCGCTGCCGGTCTGCGGCGTCCCGTTCCACAGAATCAGCCCCTCGCGCGTCAGCGTGAGCTTGTTGATCGTCGGCTTGATCAGATTCGGCGGCGGCGGGGTGTTGTTTGGTACCGGCAGATCGATGTCGGTCGAGTGCGTCGCGACCGGAATGGTGATGATGAACATGATGAGGAGCACGAGCATGACGTCGATCAACGGCGTCGTGTTCATTTCCATCATCGGACTGCCATCGTCCTTGCCGCCTGACATTGCCATGGCAAATTACTCCTGAGTTACGTGCCGGCGCCGATTAGGCTTTCGGATCGACGGGATTCGAGATGAAGCCGACCGTCGGATAGCCGGAAATCTGGACGTTGTAGATGGCACCGGCGATGCAGCGCCACGGGGCGTTTACGTCGCCGCGGATGTGCACCTGAGGCACCTTGTCCGGTTCGCGCATCATCGCTTCGGGACCGCCCGCGCGCTTGACGATCGCGTCGAGCCGCTTGAACGCCTGGTCGCGGAGCTCTTCCGAGTTCACCGGCGTGATGTTGTTGAAATAGACGCGGCACTGGCCATAGCGCGAAGCGCCTTCGAAGCCGGGCTGACCCGCACTGCGACCACCGGAGTCGGTCGTGGTGACCGTCAGCAGCAGGTTCTCGACCTTGTCCTTCGATTCCTGCGAAACGACGATCGGGATCTTCAGCTTTTCGATGGTCTGGATCGCGACGGGAACCGCGATGAGGAAGATGATCAGCAGCACCAGCATCACGTCGACGAGCGGCGTGGTGTTGATGTCGGACATCGGGGTCTCTTGCCCGCCGCCTACTGAAACCGCCATAGTATCGTCCTATCCTTGCATTCTCGGTCCGGGAGAGGGCGACGGGCCCGCATGCAGCTGCCCGTCGCAATTCATTCCCGGCTGGCGGCGGAATTCACCGCCGCCGTTATCGCGCGCCGTTTGCGCTTAGGGCTTGGTCGGCGCAGCGGCCGGCTTCGCAGCCACCGGAGCAGGCTTGCCCGGAGCGGCGGTCAGGAACGCGGGCTTGACCGCACCGCCCGAGGCGATGTTGGCCAGAACGTCGGTCGAGAAGCCGGTGAGGGTTTCGCCGATCCGCTTGTTGCGCGACTGCAGGTAGTTGTAGGCGAGCACCGCGGGAACCGCGACGAGCAGGCCGAGCGCGGTCATGATCAGAGCTTCACCGACCGGACCCGCGACCTTGTCGATCGAGGCCGAACCGGCGATGCCGATGTTGATCAGCGCGCGATAGATGCCGACGACGGTACCGAACAGACCGATGAACGGCGAGGTCGCACCGACGGTGGCGAGGAAGGGGAGGCCCGCGGCGAGACGAGCGTTGATCGAGGCTTCCGAACGAGCCAGCGAACCGTGCAGCCAGTCGTGCGCTTCGGTCGAGTCCTTGAGCTTCAGGGCGTCTTCTTCGGCCAGGAGGCCGTCATCGACGATCTGGCGCCAGGCGCTGTTCTTGTCGAGCTTGGAAGCGCCGTCCTTGAGTGTCGGGGCTTTCCAGAAGCTGGCGCGCAGGTCACGGCCCTGACGCATGATCTTCGACTGTTCGACCCACTTGGTGAACAGGATGTAGAACGAGCCGAACGACATGATGCCGAGAATGGTCACCGTCGCATAGGCGATGAAACCGCCCTGCTGAAGCGCTTCGGCAAAGCCGAACTTGTTCTGCGGCGCGGCCTGGGCGGCCGGAGCAAGAAGGTCAATGAGTTGCATGCGGTTAGTCCTCTCAAGAATGGAAACAATCGGCCGGCAGCGCGCGGCATGCCGGCACAGTCAGGAAATCAGTCTTTCGGGATGACCCACCGGACCCGGTTCGAATAGGATCCAGAGGTCGGGTTGCCTTCACCATCGGTCGCCGGAGTGAAGCGGGCACGGCGGCGAACGTTGTCGCAGGTCGCCGCATCGAGATCGGCATGGCCGCTCGACGAGGTGATCGAACAATCGGTCACCCGGCCATCGGGACCCACCGTGACGCGGAAGCTGGTAGTGCCTTCGCGTTCTTCACGCAGCGCGCGCGACGGATAGTCGTTCGTCGTTGCCCAGTTCCCGGGATTGCCCTTCGGCTGAGCGCCCTTGGGCGTGAAGCGCGGCGGCGGCGGTGCGGCAGGAGCCGGCGGCAGCACGACCATCGGCGGCGGTGCGGGCGGCGGCTCGGACACGGTGGTCACCATCGGCGGCGGAGCAAGGTTCACCTTCGGCGGAGGCGCCACGATGGGCGGCGGAGGCAAATCCTTCTTCGGCGGCGGTGGTGGCGGTTCTTCCTTTTTGACTTCTTCCTTGATGTCGACCGTCGTCACCTTCTGGATGACCTTCTTGGCCGCTTCGTAGGCCAGACCCGTAACGAGCGCATAACCAACCAGGACGTGAATAAGGGCAACGATGATCAACGCGGTAACGCGATTACCGCTCATCTTTTGGTCAGCGTAAGCCATTCCGACGCATCACTCCATAACAATGCCCCGGGGGAAGCCCGAGGCGAACATGGGGCAAGCTTGAGGCCCGCTCCCATGCGAGTTTCTTAAAATTACAACCCGACGGACGTCCACTTCCCCCTCTCGGGGCATCGGCGCCCGAACAGGCGAAGGCAGGGCCTTTTTTTGTTTTAGCCCGGATTTCAGGCCCGCTTTAGCTCCGTTGCCAAACCCGTGCAACGCCTTATGCGCACGTCCAGAAGTTAACATCAGATTCAGACCCGTTAAAGCTGACTGTCGAAGTGGGGAGCCCTATGGCGGCCCCTAGAGCCCTCGAAAATACGACAAATTGCGGAGTTCCATCGTGATCCACCCGACCAAGCGCTTCGTTCGAATGCCCGGCACCATGATGGTGGCGGTGATTCTCCTGAATTTGTCAACTCCCACTTTATCGGCGGAGGTGTCCCCCGGTGCGACCTACGCCGACCTTGCAGATATGTCCGATTCGGCGCGATTGGTTCTGCGGGCTCAGGTCCGCAAGATGGCTCCGGTCGAGCCGGCGCGCGCACGGGGCGTTCGGGCGGGTTGGACGCGCTATTATATAGAGGCGCGGACCGAGGCGCTGATCCGAGGCGACGCGCCGCTCGGCCAGTCGCTGCGCTACCTCGTCGACATGCCGCCGGACGAGCGCGGCAAGGCGCCGAAGCTCAAGAAGAGATCAGTGCTGCTCTTCGCGACCAGCGCCAAGGGTCCTGCCGGCGATCTGCAACTCGTCGCCCCGGACGCGCAGGTTCTGTGGGATGCCGACGCGGAGGCGCGGACGCGTGCGATCCTCGCCGCGCTCGTCGCGCCCGACGCACCGCGCAAAGTGACCGGCGTGCGCGAGGCGATCTATGTGCCCGGCAATCTCGCCGGCGAAGGCGAAACGCAGTTCTTCCTCGATACCGCCGACCATTCGGCCGCCTCGATCACGGTCCGCCACCAGGCCGGCGCTCCGACGACCTGGGGCGTCTCCTTCTCGGAAGTCGCCGCACCGGCGGACAGCGCGCCCGCGCGCGATACGCTGACCTGGTACCGGCTCGCCTGTTTCCTGCCCAACAGCCTGCCGCGCGGGGTCAACCTGTCCGAAGACGCCTCCAGCCGCGGCCAGGCCGAAGCCGACTACCGCATGGTGCTGGGCGAGCTCGGCCCGTGCCAGCGGAACCGGGCTGCCTCCTAGCACTGCCTCTGGCGTTTTGGCCGGCTCTCGCCTAGGGCGCGCACCCGAAAGGGGGCATCATGGCCGCACCGCTTAGAATCGCACTGGCAGGACTCGGAACCGTCGGCGGAGGCGTCATCCGACTGATCGAGACCAACGGTCCGCTGATCGAGCGCCGTGCGGGCCGGCCGCTCGTCATCACCGCCGTCAGCGCGCGCGATCGCAACAAGGATCGCGGCGTCGACATCTCCCGCTACGGCTGGGAAGACGACATGACCGCCATGGCCGCGCGCGACGACGTCGACGCAGTGGTCGAGCTGGTCGGCGGCGCCGACGGCCCGGCGCTGACCCTGGCGCGCAATGCCATCGCCCATGGCAAGTCGCTCGTCACCGCCAACAAGGCGATGATCGCGCACCACGGGCTCGAACTGGCCGAGCTGACCGAGAAGGCGCGCGTCGCGCTGAAATTCGAAGCCGCGGTGGCCGGCGGCGTGCCGGTAATCAAAGGCCTGCGCGAAGGCGCGGCGGCCAACAACATCGACCGCCTCTATGGCATCCTCAACGGCACCTGCAATTTTATCCTCTCGACGATGGAGGACACAGGCCGCGATTTCGCCGACGTGCTCGGCGAGGCGCAGGCCAAGGGCTATGCCGAAGCCGATCCCAGCTTCGACGTCGAAGGCACCGACGCCGCGCACAAGCTGGCGATCCTGTCGGCGATCGCTTTCGGCACCCGGATCGACTTCGCCTCGGTCGACACGGCAGGGATCACGCGCATCCAGGCGGCGGACATCGCCCAGGCCGATGCGCTGGGCTATGTCATCCGGCTGATCGGGCTGGCCGAAGTCGATAGCGAAGGCGGCCAGCGGCGTCTGTTCCAGCGCGTCCAGCCGCACCTCGTGCCCTTCGATCATCCGTTGGCCCATGTCGACGGCGCGACCAATGCGGTCGTCGCCGAGGGCAATTTCTCGGGCCGGCTGCTGTTTCAGGGCGCGGGTGCGGGCGACGGACCGACCGCGAGCGCAGTGGTTGCCGACCTGATCGACATCGCCCGCGGCGATCTCGGCGGCGAAGCGGGCGCGCCTTTCTCGATCCAGGTCTCGGAAATGGAGACGATGGCGCCGGCCCCTTCGGGCCACCGGCTAGGCCGCGCCTATATCCGCTTTATGGTTGCCGACCGGCCCGGCGTTCTGGCCGAGATCACGGCCGCGATGCGCGATGCCGGCGTCTCGATCGAAAGCCTGATCCAGAAAGGACGCGCGGAGGAAGGTGGCAACGTCCTGGTTGCAATGGTCACGCACGAGGGTCCCGAAGCGCGGGTCGCCGAGGCGCTGCGCCTGCTCGATGGATCCGATGCGCTGGCCGAAGCGCCATTGGTGATGCAGCTGCTGGGCGAGTGACACTGGCAGTGGTGCGGTAATAATCCAGGGCTAGGGGAGCGCGACAGCGCTCCATCTCGACAAGAGTCGCGGCGCTGGCTAAGCGGCGAGCCAAATCCGTTGCGCGCCGCATCACTTGAGAGGATCAGCCAGTCCCATGACCGCCACCCCTGCCAGCCATGTGCTCGACCGCGTTCTCGTTCTCGAAATGGTGCGTGTCACCGAAGCCGCGGCGATCTCTGCCTCCAAGCTGATCGGCCGCGGCGACGAGAAGGCTGCTGACGCGGCGGCCGTCGAAGCGATGCGCGCGGCGCTTAACGAGCTCTACATGGACGGCACCGTCGTCATCGGCGAGGGCGAGCGCGACGAGGCGCCGATGCTGTTCATCGGCGAGAAGGTCGGCGCGGCGCAGGGCAAGGGCCCCAAGATCGACATCGCGCTCGATCCGCTCGAAGGCACGACGATCTGCGCCAAGGCCGGTCCGAACTCGCTGGCCGTGCTCGCGGTGGCCGAAGAAGGCAACCTGCTCAACGCGCCCGACGTCTACATGGACAAGCTGGCGGTCGGCCCCGGCTATCCCGAAGGCATCATCGATCTCGCCAAGACGCCGACCGAGAACGTCAAGGCCGTCGCCGCGGCCAAGGGCGTGCAGCCCAATGAAATCATCGTCTGCGTGCTCGACCGTCCGCGCCACGCCGAGCTGATCGCCGAGCTGCGCGGTCTAGGCTGCGGCGTCGTCCTGATCGGCGACGGCGACGTCGCCGGCGTGATCGCGGTGACCAACGAGGACACCACGATCGACCTCTACATGGGTTCGGGCGGCGCCCCCGAGGGCGTGCTCGCCGCCGCGGCGCTGCGCTGCGTCGGCGGCCAGTTCAACGGCCGCCTGCTGTTCCGCAACGACGACGAACGCGCCCGCGCGCGCAAGTGGGGCATCGAGGACCTCAACAAGATCTACAAGCTCGAGGAACTCGCCAAGGGCGACTGCATCTTCGCCGCAACCGGCGTGACCGACGGCTCGCTGCTCCAGGGCGTCAAGCGCCTCAAGGGCGGCCGCATCACGACCGAGAGCGTCGTCATGCGCGCTTCGTCGGGCACCGTCCGCTGGGTCAAGGGTGACCGCCGCAAGGCGCAGTGATCCACCGGGTAATCCACGCTGCTGCATTTGCGAAATATTGCATTCCCGCGACTCTGGGTTAGAGCCGGGCCGCTTGTAGAGGCCCTCGAATCGAGCGGGCGGGAAAGGCAGACGCAATGAAGATCATGGCCGGCAACAGCAACCTGCCGCTCGCAAGGGCGATCGGGGGCTATCTCGAGCAGCCGCTGACCGATGCCAGCGTGCGCCGTTTCGCCGACGAGGAAGTCTTCGTCGAGATCCACGAGAATGTCCGCGGCGAGGACGTCTTCGTCGTCCAGTCGACCAGTTTCCCGGCCAACGACAATCTGATGGAACTGCTGATCTGCATCGATGCGCTGCGCCGCGCATCGGCCAAGCGGATCACGGCGGTGGTCCCCTACTTCGGCTATGCCCGGCAGGATCGTAAGTCGGGGTCGCGCACGCCGATCTCGGCCAAGCTGGTGGCGAACCTGATTACCGAGGCTGGTGCCGACCGCGTGCTCTCGGTCGATCTCCACGCCGGGCAGATCCAGGGCTTCTTCGATATCCCGACAGACAACCTCTACGCGGCGCCAGTCATGGCTGCCGACATCCAGGCGCGGTACGGCGACCAGTCGCTGATGGTCGTCTCGCCCGACGTCGGCGGCGTAGTCCGCGCCCGGGCGCTCGCCAAGCGGCTCGATAACGCGCCGCTCGCCATCGTCGACAAGCGCCGCGACAAGCCCGGCCAGTCCGAAGTCATGAACATCATCGGCGACGTGAAGGGCCGCGCCTGCATCCTGATCGACGACATCATCGATTCGGGCGGCACGCTGTGCAACGCGGCCCAGGCGCTGATGGATGCCGGCGCTTCCAGCGTGACCGCCTATATCACCCACGGCGTGCTTTCGGGCGGCGCGGTGGCGCGGGTCAACGGCTCGGCGCTCAAGGAACTGGTCATCACCGATTCGATCCTGCCGACCGATGCCGCCAAGGAATCGGACCGCATCCGCATCCTCACCATCGCCCCGCTGCTGGGCGAAGCGATCCGCCGCACGGCCGACGAAAGCTCCGTCTCCAGTCTGTTCGACTGATGAACCTCGACGCCGACATCGCTCTGGCTCTGCGGCTTGCCGATGCGGCGGGCGAGGCGATCCGTCCGCATTTCCGCAGCGGCGTCGAATCGGAGCGCAAGGGCGATGCCAGCCCGGTGACGATCGCCGACCGCGCCGCCGAAGAGGCGATGCGACGCATCCTCAAGGCGGAAGTGCCGCGAGATACCGTGATCGGCGAGGAATTCGGCGCCACTGCCGGTAGCTCGGGCCGTTCCTGGGTGCTCGATCCGATCGACGGGACCTGTTCGTTCCTCGTCGGCCGGCCGATCTTCGGCACGCTGATCGCGCTGGTGGTCGAAGGCTGGCCCGTGCTGGGCGTGATCGACCAGCCGATCCTCGGCGAACGCTGGGTCGGCTCCACCGGACGGCCGACCACCTTCAACGGCCAGCTGGCCCGCACCCGCGCCTGCCGGGAACTCGGCGATGCGACGCTCGCCACCACCGGCCCTCACTACTTCGACGATCACGACGGCGCCCATTTCATGGGCCTCGCCGCCAAGACCGACCACAAACGGATGGTCATGGGCGGCGACTGCTACAACTACGCGCTGCTCGCCTCAGGGCATATCGACGTGGTGTGCGAGGCCGGACTCAAGCTGCACGACTGGGCGGCCCTGGTGCCGGTGGTCGAAGGCGCCGGCGGCACGATGTGCGACTGGAACGGCGATCCGCTACACGCGGGATCGACCGGCCATGTCCTCGCGCTAGGCGATCCCGCGCGGCTTGAGGACGTGGTCGCGGCGATCGCCTGCGACCACTGAGGGCTCAGAGAGGCGGCGGACCGTAGGGGTTGTCACCGAGCGTGCCTTTTCGCGCCAGCAGATAGATCACTCCAACCAGACACGCGATATAGACCGCGTTGTTAGCGAAGGTCAGAAAGAAGCGGCCGAGTTCAGGCTCTTTGCCGGCCCGTATGCCGGCGAACATATCGTTCATCAGCCAGAAGCCGGATGACAGAAAGAAAACCGGGATCAAACCGATCCAGCCGGGCACATTGCTATCGTGCAGACGCCGCGCCGCCGCAGATGCGATAAGCACGACGACTACCAGGGCCCCGACCATGACAAGGCCCAGAAAGGGCTGCATGTCGGGCATCAGTTCCGGATGATTCCCGTGAACCTGAATCGAATAGTGGCCCGGCCCCTGCTCGACGGTAACCTCATCCGGATGGGTCTGTGCAAACTCCTGCATGCGGCCGATCGCGCTTCCGATCATCGTCACGCCATAAAACAGCCAGCTGGCCACCGTGGCGCCGATTACTATGCCGGCATAGGGCCAGAATTGGTCCTGGCGGTCACGACCGGAGAAGTTGAAAAGATTGGCCAGGCAATGCCTGATCGACGCGAGCAGCATTCGAACCCCCGTTTGCCCCGTGATTTCCCTTGACGATCAGCCCGCCAGGCGATCCCAGTCCGCCATCTGCAGTGGCCCACCCATGACTGCCATGATTCGGCCCATGACGTCCTTCGGCAGCTGCGATCCCGCGGCCTTGCGCGATTCCTCGCCGTCCCAGAATTCGAGGAACAGGAACTTCTGCGCTTCCTTGCGATCCTGCAACACCATCGCGCCCTGCGACCCGGCGATGCCCTTCACCGCTTCCGCGAGGTCTCCAAGGGCAGCTCCGAGCGCATCCTCGCTGCCCTCGCGCGCGATCATCTGATAGCTGTGCACCAAAGCCGTCATCTTGCCTCTCCGTTCCGTTCGATGGGGACTTAGATGGCAGAGCGGCGGAATACAGGAAAGCGATGCATTTCTTCTTCTATGGCACGCTGATCGCGGGCAGCGGCAATCCGGTGGCCGCCGCCGCCCATGCGCTGCTGCGCGACCTGGGTACGGTAACCGCGCGCGGCGCGCTCTATGCCGTTAGCGACGCCGAGGGCTGGTATCCCGTGCTGCTTTCAGGTGCCGGCCCGGTCCACGGCCGACTCTATGAAGCGGCACCGGGTTTCGGCGAGTCCGATCTCGCTGCGCTCGACGCCTACGAAGATTTCGATCCCGCCGACCCGGGCGGCTCGCTCTATGTCCGCTCAACGATCGTCGTCAGCGACGGCGATGGCGCCTTCCACCAGGCCCAAGCCTACAGCTTCAACCGCCCGCTGCCGCCGGGCGCCCAGGCCATACCCGACGGCGACTTTCGAGCCTGGATCGCGCGAGAAGGGCTCAAACCCTACGGGACGGCATCGTAACCGACCGCGGCGTTGACGGGATCGTCCTGTCAATAGAGCAAAGGCCGGTTCAGTTCGGTGCGCCATTGAGCGGCGTCCGGCGTCGATTGCGGACCGACCGAATACAGTTCCCAAAGGCTGGGGGCGCCCTTGTGGCCGTTTGCGTCCATCCAGGCGATGAAAGCGTCCCAGGCCTCGGGCAGTCCCTCGTAGGGACCGGTATAGATCGCGCGTGCGACCCGCCCGGCCGGAAGTTCGCCAGGCAAGACACGGCCGGCCGGCGTCACAGGCGAGGAAACCTTGATGCCTAGTTCGAAGTCGAAGACGTCCGACGGCAGCTTTACGTGATGTGCGAATATGGCGCCGATCGGTTCGACACCCTGAGCGCCGAGGGTCGTCAGCAGCTCGCCGACGGCAGGACCGAAGACGTTGGGCATATCGCTGCTCGGAATTGTCAGGCGAATCACCGCGGCCTGCTCGGCGGCGGTCTCGACTATCTGATGTTCGCTCAGCATATTCGATCCTTTCTAAATCATCGTCTCGAGCCGCTGGAAGCTGGCTTCCATGCCATGCTCCATGCCGCTCGCCAGCATGGCCGCACGCGTCTCGGCATCGGGCAGGCTCATGCGCATGGTCATCAGCGTGCCGGCACCGTCGGGCTCGAAGGTCGTTTCGATGCGATTTTCGGGCGTCGGGTCGGGCAGGTGCATGCGCTCGACGTGGACGATGCGGCTGAACGGGGTAAGCTCGAGAAATTCGCCGGTGGTATGGAAGCCACCCGCGCCATTGCTCCATTCGTAACGGAAGCTGCCGCCTGGCCGAGCATCGCAAAGGCATACGGGCATGGTCCAGCCGTCCGGGCCGAGCATCCAGCGCTGGATCAGTGCCGGCTCGACATGGGCCCGATAGACCGCCTCCGCCGGTGCGGCGAATCGGCGGGCGACAATCACGCGCGTATCGCCTTCGGTCTCGATCGTCAGTCCAGTCATGCTGGTTCCTTTCCTTCATTGGGGTTCATCGCGGCCAGCACCTGGTCGAGCCGGTCGTAGTTGGCGGCCAGCGCCTTGCGCAGCATTGCCAGCCACTCGTCGATCGCGGCGATGCCCGCAGGCGCCAGCGCGCAGGGGCGTTTCGTCCCCTCGACACGACGCCGGATCAGGCCCGCGCCTTCGAGCACCTTGAGATGGCGGGAGATCGCGGGCTGGCTCATCGCGAAAGGCGCCGCCAGTTCCATCACCGTCGTCTCGCCAAGCGCCAGCCGTGCGAGAATCGCCCGGCGCGTCGGATCGGCGAGTGCGGAGAAGGAGGCATCGAGGTTGGGCATCGGGTGATTCTCTTTGTATAGCCATTGTGTTATATAACATACATGCTATGGTCAAGCGTGCAATCTGCGAAGCCCCGCTTGCACTGCGCGCTTGCCTTCCGGCGCATCCCTGACTATGGGCGCCCGCTTCACGACACGGATTCAAGCCACCGGCCTGGCTCAAAGGGCTGCCACGGCTGGTTGGAACGTGTCCCTGAACGAGGAGACGAAAATGCCCAAGCTCAAGACCAAGAGCGGTGTGAAGAAGCGCTTCAAGCTCACCGCGACCGGCAAGATCAAGCACGGCGCCGTCGGCAAGCGTCACCGCCTGATCAGCCACAATGCCAAGTACATCCGCCAGCATCGCCGTACCGACACGATTTCCGACGCCGACGCGAAGGTGATCAAGAAGTGGGCGCCCTACGGGCTCGGCTGAAACTAGGAGTACTGATCAATGGCACGTGTCAAAAGGGGTGTCACCACCCGCGCCAAGCACAAGAACATTCTCGAGCAGGCCAAGGGTTACCGCGGCCGCCGCAAGAATACGATCCGCGTCGCCCGCCAGGCCGTCGAAAAGGCCGGGCAGTATGCCTATCGCGACCGCAAGGTTAAGAAGCGGAGCTTCCGCGCCCTGTGGATCCAGCGCATCAACGCTGCGGTTCGCGCCGAGGGCCTGACCTATTCGCAGTTCATCCACGGCACCAAGCTGGCCGGGATCGAGCTCGACCGGAAGGCCATGGCCGATCTGGCGATGAACGAAGGTGGCATCTTCACCGCCATCATCGCGCAGGCCAAGGCGGCGCTCGCCTAAGCTCTTTCCCTTAGGGTTAAAAATCAAAAGGCGCAGACTCTTAACGAGTCTGCGCCTTTTTGTTGCGCTGCAGCATAATTGCCATTAGGGCCGCGCCCGAACGAGTGGTATCGTTCCAGTACGGGGGTCGCTTACCGTGCAATCGGCTTGTAACGTTCAAGTGAAGTTTCTGTCGCCGCCGGAGGCTCTTCGGCGTTACTTCACGTCGTTTTACTTTGCAGAAATTGCGCCTGCACCTGGCAGAATCGGCCGTAGACCTACTCCAGCCCGAATGGTCAAACCTCCGCTTCTTCTCGGGTGCCTTCCCTACAGCCCACGCGCGTGACGGCACTTCGGTCGCCGGAACGCCATTCTGCGTTACCGGGCCCAGCAGCCAGGCCGTGCACTTCGCCGTGGGCCCGACCCGCCTTTGGGGAGTCGGCTTCCTGCCGCTGGGCTGGGCCAAGTTCGTCCGGGGCGAGGCAGCTGATCTGGCCAATGCCGTGGCCGACGGTAACACTCACGATGCCTTCGCCTCGTTTCGCCCGCTGGCTGAGACGCTGTTCGGCGAGGAGCCCGACATCGAGGCCGAGCACGCCCGAATCGCCGAACATTTCCTGGCCCGCGCCCACGAACCGCTGGCCGACGAAGACCGCATCGTCGCGATCCACCAGGCGCTGATCGATCCCGAAGTCCACACCGTCGGCGCGCTGGTCGATCGTATCGGCGGCACGCCGCGCACGATCGAGCGCGTCTGCCGCCGCGCCTTCGGCTTCGCGCCCAAGCTGCTGCTGCGCCGCCAGCGCTTCATGCGGAGCCTGGCGCAGTTCATGCTCGACCCGAAAATCCGCTGGTCGGGGGCGATGGACGGGCACTATCACGACCAGGCGCAGTTCGTCCGCGACTTCCGTTCCTTCATGGGCATGACCCCCAGCAAATATGCGGCGATGGACAAGCCGATCCTCGCGGCCGTGATGCGCGAACGCGCGCGGATCTCCGGCGCCGCCGTGCAGACGCTCGACGGACCGAAGGGCGGAGCGGTCATCGGCTAGTCTTCGTAGCCAGGTCCGATTGCGATTCGACGCGCTGCCGCTTAAGGAGCGCCCCTGATTTCAACTATCGGGTGATTTCTCCAGTGGACTACGCGGCAACCGGGCAGGAGGCGCTTTCGCGGATCGCGGCAGCGCAAGACCTAGACACGCTCGAGGGGCTGCGGGTCGAGTTTCTCGGCAAGCAGGGCTCGATCTCGGGACTGCTGAAGACGCTGGGGGGCATGAACCCCGACGAGCGCCAGAGCGAAGGCCCGAAGATCCACGCGCTGCGCGAGAGCGTCACCGAGGCGCTGTCGGGACGCAAGGCCGGCCTCGAAGGCGCTGCGCTCGAAGCGCGCCTAGCCGCCGAGCGCATCGACCTTTCGCTGCCCGCGCCCGACATGCCGCGCGGTTCGGTCCATCCGGTCAGCCAGGTCATGGACGAGATGGCCGAGATCTTCGCCGACATGGGCTTCGCTGTCGCCACCGGCCCCGAGATCGAGGACGACTGGCACAACTTCACCGCGCTCAACATGCCCGAGAGCCATCCGGCGCGCGCGATGCATGATACCTTCTACTTCCCGGACAAGAATGCCGACGGCCGCGAGATGCTGCTGCGCACGCATACCTCACCCGTGCAGATCCGCACGATGCTGGAGCGTGGCGCGCCGCTGCGCGTCATCGCGCCGGGCCGCGTCTATCGCTCGGACAGCGACGCGACCCACACGCCGATGTTCCACCAGATCGAAGGCCTGGTGATCGACAAGGGCATCCACCTCGGCCACCTCAAGTGGACGCTGGAGACCTTCCTCAAGGCCTATTTCGAGCGCGAGGACATCGTCCTGCGCCTGCGCCCGAGCTATTTCCCCTTCACCGAACCTTCGGTCGAAGTCGACGTCGGCTTCACCCTCGTCAACGGCAAGCGCGTGCTCGGCGGGCAGGAAGGCTGGATGGAACTGCTCGGTAGCGGCATGGTCAACCGCAAGGTGATAGCCGCGGGCGGTCTCGATCCGGACGTCTGGCAGGGCTTCGCCTTCGGCGTTGGCGTCGATCGCCTGGCGATGCTCAAATACGGCATGGACGACCTGCGCGCCTTCTTCGACGGCGATGTCCGCTGGCTCGCGCATTACGGCTTCGCTCCGCTCGACGTCCCGACATTGTCGGGCGGCGTGGGCACGGCAGCTTAAGAGGAGCGACCACATGAAATTCTCGCTCTCCTGGCTCAAGGACCACCTCGACACGTCCGCGACGGTCGATCAGATCGCCGACAAGCTCAACGCGATCGGCCTCGAAGTAGAAGGCATCGAGAACCCGGCCGAGAAGCTCGCCGGCTTCACTGTGGCGAAAGTGCTGAACGCCGAGCGCCACCCCGATGCTGACAAGCTGCAGGTACTCACCGTGGACCGCGGCGACGGCCAGCCGCTCCAGGTCGTCTGCGGCGCGCCCAATGCGCGGTCAGGCCTCGTCGGGGTGCTCGGCCTGCCGGGCGCGGTGGTGCCGGCCAATGGCATGGTGCTGAAAGTCGCGGCGGTGCGCGGCGTCGAATCGAACGGCATGATGTGCTCGACGCGCGAGCTCGAACTCGGCGAGGACCACGACGGCATCATCGAACTGCCCGCGGACGCGCCGATCGGCACGAGCTTTGCCGACTACCACGGCGCCGATCCGGTGTTCGACATCGCCATCACGCCCAACCGGCCCGACTGCATGGGCGTCTACGGCATCGCCCGCGATCTCGCAGCGGCGGGGCTGGGCACGCTGAAGCCGGTCCCGGTGGCCCCCGTCGCCGGCACTTTCGCTTCGCCGGTCGAAATCCGCACCGACGATGCCGAAGGATGCCCCGCGTTCTACGGCCGCACGATCGTTGGCGTGACCAATGGCGCTTCGCCCGACTGGATGCAGGCGCGGCTCAAGAGCGCCGGCCAGCGGCCGATCTCGGCGCTGGTCGACATCACCAACTACCTGATGCTGACCTACGGGCGCCCGGCGCACGCCTATGATCGCGCCAAGCTGACCGGCGCCGTCGTCGCGCGCCGCGCCAAGGACGGCGAGGGCGTGACCGCGCTCAACGGCAAGCACTACTTGCTCGACCATTCGATGACCGTGATCGCTGACGACGCAGGCGTCCACGACATCGCCGGCATCATGGGCGGCGAGCATTCGGGCTGCTCCGAGGATACGCGCGACGTGCTGCTCGAGATCGCCTATTTCGATCCGACCCGGATCGCCGCCACCGGCCGGACGCTGAACCTCACCTCGGAAGCGCGCAGCCGTTTCGAGCGCGGCATCGACCCGCAGTTCCTCGACGCCGGGCTCGACCTGCTGACCGGGCTGATCCTCGATATCTGCGGAGGCCAGGCTTCAGAAGTCATCCGCGCGGGAACGCCGCCCTCGGGCGCCAAGGTCGTGCACTACGAGCCCGCGCTGGCCGAGAAGCTCGGCGGCGTCGCGGTTCCGCCGGCGCAGCAGCGAACGATCCTGGAAAGCCTGGGCTTCGGCGTGGTCGCGGTGGAGAGCCAGACCGGCGAGCAATGGAGCGTCACCGCTCCGGGCTGGCGCCCCGACGTCGACGGCGCGCCCGACATCGTCGAGGAAGTCATCCGCATCCACGGCCTCGACAAGGTCGAAAGCGTCGCCCTGCCCCGCGCGGACGGCGTCGCCCGGCCGACCACAACGCCCGCGCAGAAGCTCGAACGCCGCCTGCGCCGTGCCGCGGCAGCGCGCGGGAGCCACGAGGCCGTGACGTGGTCGTTCCTGCCCGAGGCGGACGCCGATGCCTTCGCCGACGGCGCCAACGATTCTGGGGGCGGCGTCTGGACGCTGGCCAATCCGATCAGCGAGGACATGAAGGCCATGCGTCCCTCGCTGCTGCCTGGCCTGCTTGCCGCGGTGCGCCGCAACCTCGACCGCGGGGCCACGGGTCTGCGCCTGTTCGAGATCGGCCGCCGTTATCTGCGCGGTGAAGGCGGAGCCAGCGACGAGCGCCTGTCGCTCGCTGTGATCCTTGCCGGCGAGAAGACCCCGCGCGGCTGGGCCACGGGCAGACCAGCGAGCTTCGACGCCTTCGACGCCAAGGCCGAGGCTCTGGCACTGCTCGCCGAAGCCGGTGCTCCGGTCGACAACCTGCAGGTCATGGGCGAGGCTGGACCACAGTTCCATCCGGGCCAGTCGGGCACGCTGCGGCTCGGACCCAAGACCGTGCTCGCACGCTTCGGCATGCTGCACCCTGCCGTGGCCAAGCAATTCGACATCGACGCGTCGGTCGCGGTGGCCGAGCTGTTCCTCGACGCGATCCCCGGCAAGCGCGGCGCGGCGACTTTCGCCCGCGCGCATTACGCGCCGCCGGCGCTGCAGGCGGTGACGCGCGATTTCGCTTTCCTTGTTCCCGCCGATCTTCCCGCTGGCGATCTCGTCCGCACGATCAAAGGCGCCGACAAGGCGAACATCGTCGCCGCCCGTCTGTTCGACGACTTCCGCGGCCAGGGCGTGCCCGAGGGTCAGAAGTCGCTGGCGATCGAGGTCACGCTCCAGCCGGGCGAGAAGACCTACGCCGAAGCCGATCTCAAGGCGATCGCCGAGAAAGTCACCGCGGCGGCGGCAAAGCTCGGGGCAACGCTCAGAGGCTGATCGAGGATTGAATCGGGCGCGGCTTGCGGCATGATGCGCGGGCCATGCCTGATCTCATCTCGATCGCCTCGGGCGACCTCACCGCCCGGATCAACCCGTTCGGCGCCGAACTCTGGTCGCTGACCGACGGCGAGGGCCGCGAGTATATGACCGACGCCGATCCGGCGTTCTGGACCGGCCATGCGCCGCTGCTGTTCCCGATCGTCGGCGCGCTGAATGGGGGGGGAATATCGGCTCGGCGGCGAGACTTACGCGTTGCCCAAGCATGGTTTCGCACGCACCAGCCTGTTCACGTTGATCGAGCATGACGCCGATTCAGCGCGCTTCCGGCTGACCGACAGTGCGGAAACTCGCGCAGTATATCCTTTCGCTTTCGCGCTCGACGTGGTTTTCGAACTCGACGGCCCGACTCTCCACATAACCGCGACGGTGGAAAATCGCGGCGCAGAAGAATTGCCTTTCAGTTTCGGTTTTCACCCTGCCTTCGCCTGGCCGCTACCCGGAGGAGCGGTCAAGGCCGATCACCGCGTGACCTTTGCTGAACCTGAACCTCAGTCGATCCGCCGCATCGACCCATCGAGCGGCCTCGTCCTGCCTAATACCCAGCCAAGCCCACTTGTCGGGCACGAACTGTGGCCGACCGCAGATCTGTTCGAGCCCGACGCGCTGATCTGGGATGAACTATCCAGTTGGCATTTGACTTGGGGTGCACCGGGCGGATCGCTGTTGAATATCGCGTTTCCCGACACCCCGATGCTCGGTATCTGGCAGAAACCGGGAGCCCACTACCTGTGCATCGAGCCGTGGCAGGGTATTGCTGATCCGCAGGGTTACGCCGGCGACTTCTACGAAAAGCCGGGAGTGGTGATATTAAATCCAGGCACTTCAGAAGGATTTCGTATGTTTATCACCGTTCAATCAGCCTCCTAGTCCGTCCGTCCTGAGCTTGTCGAAGGACCGTTTTCATTCGCGCAGCTCGGGAGAAAAGGGCAGCCCTTCGACAAGCTCAGGGTGAATGGAGCGGGTGTTGGTGGACGTAACCGTCCGCCCGCGCTAACCGCGCGGCCCATGAGTTCCAATCCCCCCCGTTCTAACCGGCGTACCTTCGCCATCATCTCGCATCCCGACGCCGGTAAGACGACGCTGACCGAGAAGCTGCTGCTGCAGGGCGGCGCGATCCATCTTGCCGGCGAGGTCAAGGCGCGTGGGCAGGCGCGGCGGGCGCGGTCGGACTGGATGAAGATCGAGCAGCAGCGCGGCATCTCGGTGACCAGCTCGGTGATGACCTTCGAGCGACAGGGCGTGACCTTCAACCTGCTCGACACGCCGGGCCACGAGGATTTTTCCGAAGACACCTATCGCACCTTAACCGCCGTGGACTCGGCGATCATGGTGATCGACGCGGCGAAAGGCATCGAGCCGCAAACCCGAAAACTGTTCGAAGTCTGCCGAATGCGTTCGGTGCCGATCATCACTTTCATAAACAAGGTCGATCGCGAGGGCCGCTCGCCGTTCGACCTGATGGACGAAGTGGCCGACGCGCTCGCGCTCGACGTCTGCCCGATGGGCTGGCCGGTGGGCATGGGCGGCGTGTTCCAGGGCGTGCTCGACATCACCACGGGCAAGGTCAGCCGACCCGAAGGCGACAGCCGCGAATTCCTCGGCAAGATCGACGATTCGCCCGAACTGCCACCCGAGATCGCCGACGAGGTCGAACTGGCCCAGGGCGGCTATCCCGAGTTCGACATCGAGGCCTATCGCCACGGCGACCTGACGCCGGTCTATTTCGGCTCGGCGCTCAAGAACTTCGGCGTGGCCGAACTGATCGAGGCGATCGCGAACTTCGCGCCACCGCCACGCCCGCAGCCTAGCGAGCAGGGCGTAATCCAGCCGGACGACAAGGAAGTCACCGGCTTCATCTTCAAGGTCCAGGCCAACATGGACCCGCAGCACCGCGACCGCATCGCCTTCATGCGGCTGGTCTCGGGCACCTTCAAAAGGGGCATGAAGTTGACGCCCTCGGGCCTCGGCAAGCCGATCGCGGTCCATTCGCCGATCCTGTTCTTCGCGCAGGACCGCGAGATCGCCGACAGCGCCGAGCCGGGCGACATCATCGGCATCCCCAACCACGGCACCTTGCGCGTCGGCGATACCCTGTCCGAGCAGAACAAGGTGCGCTTCACCGGCCTGCCCAACTTCGCGCCTGAGATCCTGCGCCGCGTCGCGCTGAAGGACCCGACCAAGACCAAGCAACTCCGCAAAGCGCTCGACGATTTGTCCGAAGAGGGCGTGATCCAGGTGTTCTATCCGGAGATCGGCGCGCAGTGGATCGTTGGTGTCGTCGGTCAGCTCCAGCTCGAAGTGCTGATCAGCCGGCTCGAAGCCGAATACAAGGTCGAGGCGATGCTCGAACCCGCGCCGTTCGATACCGCGCGCTGGCTCAAGGGTTCGGACGCGGCGCTCAAGGGCTTCACCGATTTCAACAAGTCGAACCTCGCCAAGGACCGCGATGGCGATCCGGTGTTCATGGCGCGCTCGGCCTGGGACGTTTCCTACCAGCAGGAACGCAATCCGGAGCTGACTTTCAGCGCGACAAAGGAACGCTAGCGGGCGGCCTTCGACAAGCTCAGGCCGAGCGGGGTCGGGCTAAAAACAACATCCGCTCATGCTGAGCTTGTCGAAGCACAGGCCCAGCCGTCGACCTCAGATTCCCGCTACGGCGCGCGCCTTTTCCGTATGCTGCCAGAACTCCTCGCGCGAATTGGTGCGCGGGAACGGCTCCGGCGGCGCCGGTACGCCCAGGAAGGCACAGAGCGGCTCCCAGCCGTCGCTTGCTTCGAACTCGAGCAGGCGCGACGCCGGGATCGTCCGGCGAACGCCTTCGACGTGGCGCTCGAACGCGGCGATGACGTTGTCCCGGCTGAAGTCGTGACCGAAGGTATTCTGCGATATGATCACCCCGCCGAAATACATCGGATGGTCTTCCGGCACCTTGTCGCCCGGCCCCAACCCCATCAGTTGCATCGACTTCAGGATCGTCTCGCTCATGGACTCGTACCAGCGCTCGGGATCGCGCTTCGACAGGATAATCTTGGCATCGGGATAGCGGTTGGCGAGCTCGGCGTAGAAGTGGCAGCCCGGCCAATCGACGGTGGCATTGTAGCCAGCGAAGATCTCGTCCCATTCGACCGCCTCCCCGCGCGCCACACGGTTCCAGTACGGCACCTGCGTCGCCGGATTGCCGAACACTTCGACCATGTGGTGGCACGGTCCGAATCCCAGCATTTCCAGCGCGGTCTTGAGCGTGAGCGTCCCCGTCCGGCCGAGGCCCGCACCGATCACCTTGAGCGCCATGGCCCACCCCCTTGCTGCCTCCGCGGGAACGCGGTCGGCCTTGGCGGATTGTGTAGCCATTGCCGCCAGGGAGCAAGGGGCCTAGCCTGAAGCCGACCGTGGAACTCACTTTCGCCAGCTACAACATCCACAAGGCCGTGGGTCTCGACCGTCGGCGCGATCCGGACCGCATCCTTGCGATCCTGAACGAGACCGGCGCCGACGTGATCGCGCTGCAGGAGGCGGACCGGCGTTTCGGCCGGCGGGAGAGCGTCCTGCCGCTCGCGGCTATCGAGAGCCACACGCCCTATCGCGCGGTGCACCTGGGAATGCGACCCGATAGCATCGGCTGGCATGGCAATGCCCTGTTGGTTCGGCGCACCATCGAGGTGACCGAAGCCTGCGCGGTGCCGCTGCCCACGCTCGAGCCGCGCGGCGCGATCCGCGCCGACCTTGTGGTGGAAGGGCGCCGCCTTCGCGTCGTGGGCATGCACCTCGACCTCTCCGGCCTCCGCCGGCGGCAGCAGGTGCGCTCGATCCTCTCCCATGTCACGGATTGCGAGAACCCGGTCCCAAGCGTGCTGATGGGCGATTTCAACGAATGGGCGCGGCACGGCGGCTGCTTCCACGAGATCCCGCGCGATTGGCAGGTCCTCGCCCCTGGGCGCAGCTTCCCCTCGCGCCGGCCGGTGGCCCAGCTCGACCGTATCGTGGTCTCGGACGAATGGCGCGCCATCGCTACGGGGGTCCACCACAGCGCCCTTGCTGCGCGTGGATCTGACCATCTGCCCGTCTGGGCAAGACTTGTGCTGCCTAAAATTTAGGCAACTGCCCACGATTCAGGCGCAGCCCGTGGCGCGTTCTTACAAGAGCGGGCGCGCGCGCCCTGGATTCTTTACGAATCCTTAAATTGGCACACCCCTTGCAGTGACTCCCCCTGCCGGCGATCGGCCGGTGGCTAGCAGGGGATAGGCATGAAATTCATCATCGCCATCATCAAGCCGTTCAAGCTCGACGAGGTGCGTGAAGCTCTCGGCGCCATCGGCGTCGCGGGGATGACCGTCTCCGAGGTCAAGGGATTTGGACGGCAGAAGGGGCAAACCGAAATCTACCGGGGGGCCGAATATTCGACCAACATGCTTCCCAAGGTGAAGATCGAGGTCGCCGCGCCAGACAGCCTAGCAGATCAGATCGTCGAGACGATTCAGCAGACGGCCAGCACCGAAGCCATCGGTGACGGCAAGATCTTCGTTCTCGACCTCGCATCCGCCGTGCGCATCCGCACCGGCGAGTCTGGAGACACCGCGCTGTGACGAGCGCGTCCGACCCATCTTTCAACAGGGGGGGATTCCACCATGATCCGCAAAATGATTTGCGGTGCTGGCGCGCTGGGCACTTCGCTCTTCGTCGCCACCACCGCCTGGGCGCAGGAGGCCGCGGCAAGTGCCGCTGCCGCCATCGCCACTGCTGCGCCTACGCCTGAAGCCACCGCATCCGCCACCGCCGCCGCGACGACCCTGATCAAGGCGCCAACGGTCGCGCAGATGGCCACCATGGTCAACAAGGGCGACACCGCCTGGATGCTCGTCTCGGCCGCACTCGTCCTGATGATGAGCGTTCCGGCCCTGGCGCTGTTCTACGGCGGCCTGGTCCGCACCAAGAACATGCTCAGCGTGCTGATGCAGGTCTTCATGATCGTCTCGATCGCCGGCCTTGTCTGGTGCTGCTGGGGCTATTCGATGGCCTTCACCGGCGGCTCGACGCCGTTCGTCGGCGGCTTCTCGAAGGTGTTCCTGGCGGGCGTCTCGGGCTCGACCTATGCCGCGACGTTCTCGAACAACGTCTATCTGCCCGAGCTCGTCTTCGTCGTCTTCCAGATGACCTTCGCGATGATCACCCCGGCGCTCATCGTCGGCGCCTTCGCCGAGCGCGTGAAGTTCACGCCGCTGATGATCTTCATGGTCCTGTGGCTGACGCTGATCTACTTCCCGATCGCGCACATGGTCTGGTACTGGGCCGGCCCGGACTTCCTGCCCGACGCCCCGACCGACTACGGCTATCTCTGGGGCATGGGCGCGCTGGACTTCGCCGGCGGCACCGTGGTTCACATCAACGCCGGTATCGCAGGCCTCGTCGGCTGCCTCATGATCGGCAAGCGCATCGGCTTCGGCAAGGAAGCCACGCCGCCGCACTCGCTGACCATGACCATGATCGGCGCCTCTCTGCTGTGGGTGGGCTGGTTCGGCTTCAACGCCGGTTCCAACCTTGAAGCCAACGGCGTGACCGCGGTCGCCTTCATCAACACCATGGTCGCCACCTGCGCCGCAGCGGTGTCCTGGGCGATCATCGAGCAGCTGCACCACGGCAAGCCCTCGATGCTGGGCGGTGCCACCGGTGCCGTCGCCGGCCTGGTCGCGATCACTCCGGCTTCGGGCTTCGCCGCGCCGATGACCTCGATCGTCCTCGGCCTCGTCGTCTCGCCGATCTGCTACTTCTTCGTCAGCGTCGTGAAGAACAAGTTCAAGTACGACGACACGCTCGATGTCTTCGGCGTGCACTGCATCGGCGGTATCATCGGCGCCATCGGCACGGCCATCGTCGCCGACCCGGCCCTCGGCGGCCAGGGCTTCTTCGACTACACGAAGTTCCCCGCCGTAGCCGGCACCTACGACATGGGCGCGCAGCTGATCACCCAGATCAAGGCTGTGCTGCTCACGCTGGTCTGGTCGGGTGTCGGTTCGGCGATCCTGTACTTCATCGTCGACAAGATCTTCGGCCTGCGTCCCACCGAGGAGTCCGAGCGCGAAGGCCTCGACATAACGGAGCACGGGGAGCGCGCCTACAACTACTGAGTCAATTCAAGTTTGGCGGGGGACGGGTTTTCCTCCTCTCCTCCCACTCGGACCCCGCCATCCGTTGTTCCTCCTGCGAACAGCAAACTAAAGGGCCGGAGCCAGCCGCTCCGGCCCTTCTTTTTTGTCCGCGCCGGATGGAGGGAAGTAGGGGTCAGCTCTTGCCGCTGGCCAGCACGTCGCACAGCGCGCGCACCGGCGAAATGTCATAGCCCGCCTGCGCCGCCTGGCCGGCCAGCGCGTCGGGATTGGCGCCGCGGCTCGCTTCGGCCAGCGACCACAGCAGAGTCGACCGCGTGCCCGAGCGGCAATAGGCAAGCACCGGCCCGCCTGCATTTTCCAGCGCCTCGGCCATCGCCGTGACCTGGGCCTGGCTGAAACCGGCATGGGTCACCGGGATCGCGACATAGTTCAGGCCCGCGGCCCTGGCCGCCGCCTCGATCTCCGCGCCCGGCGTCTGGTCGTCGCTTTCGCCCTCGGGGCGGTTGTTGATGATCAGCGTGACGCCCTGCGCCGCGGCCGCCGCAATGTCCGCGAGGTCGATCTGGGGGCTGGCGAGGACGGAATCGGAAAGCTTGCGGAACATCGGGCCATCTCCATCGCCGGATGAAAGTCGGGCGGCCTGCCTCTCTGCCAAGCCGTGACAGGGCTGGCAAGTCGGCCGCGGCGGCAAGCCGGGGCGCTTCCGAGACGAGTCACCAAAAGGGCACAAAATCCAATGCATTCATGCGGCAGACATGATTCCGTTCGCCATTCGGCCGAATCTCGTATATGCCGCAACCTGCAGAGGAGAGCCCGCGCTTGCAGCGTGGAAGTTGGCCCTGTCGCTTGGCGCGATTCGTCCGCGTGGCCAAGCTCGTTGGAAGGGGCGAAGCGAAGGTATACTCCGGTTTATGGGTTTCGATAGAGGTCGTCGCGGAAGGGGACGCGACAAACGGGACGGTTTCGGCGAAGAAGGCTTTGATCCCTTCGCAGGCGGCGGCGGCGACAGGTTCGGCGGTGGCGGCGATAGGTTCGGCGGCGGCGGTGGCGATCGCTTCGGCGGTGGCGGCGGACGCGGCGGCTTTGGCGGTGGCGCCGGTGGCGGCGGCGGACGCTTCGGCGGCGGCGGTGGTGGCGGCTTCGGCGGCCCCCGCGGCGGTGGCGGCGGCGGTGGCGGCATGCCCGCCCAGGTCGTTGGCCAGGGCAAAGGCGTCGTGAAATTCTTCAACTCGAACAAGGGCTTCGGCTTCATCCAGCGCGATGAAGGCGGCGAAGACGTGTTCGTGCACATCAGCGCGGTCGAGCGCGCCGGGCTGGAAGGCCTGGCCGAGGGCCAGCAGCTGGAATTCACGCTGGTCGATCGTGGCGGCAAGATCTCGGCGAGCGACCTCGTGGTCGTCGGCGACGTCATCCCCGTCGAGAAGCGCGAAGCCGCGCCGCAGCGCTCGCTCACCGGCGAGAAGGCTACGGGCACGGTCAAGTTCTTCAACTCGATGAAGGGCTTCGGCTTCATCACCCGCGACGACGGCCAGCCGGATGCCTTCGTGCATATCAGCGCGGTCGAACGTTCGGGCATGTCGGGCCTGAACGAGGGCGACCGGCTCGAATTCGATATCGAGGTCGACCGACGAGGGAAGTACTCGGCGGTCAACCTGGTGCCGCGTCAGGGTTGATCCCGTCCGCACCGCCCCTGGTGTTTGACCCGGGGCTCGCGACAGCATAAACGCGCGCAAATGGCGGCCCCCAAGAGTCTACGGACTCGGGGGGCCGCCATTTGTCGTTTGCGTTTCCCGAAGCATCGCAAAAGCCGCGATGCGACGATCAGACTTTCGATTTCGGAATGCAGAGGAAATTGACGATGTCCATCACCCCGCTCATGCCCGTCTATGGTCGGTGCGAGTTCCGGCCGGTGCGCGGCGATCACTGCCACCTGATCGGCGAGGATGGCCGCCGTTATCTCGATTTTGCCGCGGGCATCGCGGTCAATGCGCTCGGCCACTCGCACGCCGGCCTGATCGGCGCGATCCAGCGCCAGGCGGGCGAGCTGATGCACGTCTCCAACCTCTACGGCAGCCCGCAGGGCGAGCGCCTGGCCCAGCGGCTGGTCGACCTGACTTTCGCCGACACCGTGTTCTTCACCAATTCGGGCGCAGAAGCCGTGGAATGCGCGATCAAGACCGCGCGTTCCTACCACCAGCACGGCGGCAACGAGCACAAGTTCGAGCTGATCACCTTCAACCAGGCCTTCCACGGACGGACCCTGGCAACGATCAGCGCCTCCAGCCAGGAGAAGATGCACAAGGGCTTCCTGCCGCTGATGCCGGGGTTCAAATACGTCGAGTTCGACGATCTCGACGCGGTGAAAGCGGCGATCGGACCCAATACGGCAGGCTTCCTGGTCGAGCCGATCCAGGGCGAAGGCGGCATCCGCACCGCGTCCGACACCTTCATGAAGGGCCTGCGCGCGTTGGCGGACGAGCACGACCTGATGCTCGTACTCGACGAGGTCCAGTGCGGCTATGGTCGCAGCGGCACCTTCTTCGCCTACGAACAGTACGGCATAACGCCCGATATCGTCGCTTCGGCCAAAGGCATCGGCGGCGGCTTCCCGCTCGGCGCCTGCCTCGCCACCGAGAAGGCGGCGCGCGGCATGGTCGTGGGCGCGCATGGCTCGACCTACGGCGGCAACCCGCTGGCCATGGCCGCGGGCGAAGCGGTGCTAGATGCCTTCACCGCCGAGGAAGTGCTCGCCAATGTCCGCGACAAGAGCGCCAAGATCGTTGGCCGCCTCGAGCAGTTCATCGGCAACTATCCCGAACTGTTCGAGGAAGTCCGCGGCCGCGGGCTGCTGCTCGGCATCAAGCTCAAGGTCGAGCCGCGCGGCTTCGTCGCCCATCTGCGCGACAACCACCAACTGCTGACCGTCTCCGGCGGCGACAACACGCTGCGCGTCGTTCCCCCGCTTGTCATTGACGACAGCCATATCGACGAATTCATGGACAAGCTTTCGGCCGGCGCCGCGAGCTATCCGATGGAGCCTGCAGGAAAATGACCCGGCATTTCATCGACCTCACCGACGCGGGCGGCGATGCCGTCGCTGCGATGCTCAATGACGCGCTCGACCGGAAGGAAGCGCGCAAATCCTGGACCAAGGGCAGGCCCGACGCCGATGTGCCGATGGCCGGCCATGTCCTCGCGATGATCTTCGAGAAGAACTCGACGCGCACGCGCGTCTCGTTCGACATGGCGATGCGCCAGCTCGGCGGCAGCGCGATCGTCATGGACGCCGGCACCACGCAGATCGGCCGCGGCGAGAGCATCGCCGACACCGCGCGCGTGCTCAGCCGCATGGTCGATGCGATCATGATCCGCACCGACGATCACGCCAAGATCGAGGAACTCGCGCACTATGCCAGCGTTCCGGTGATCAATGGCCTTACCGACCTTTCGCATCCCTGCCAGATCATGGCCGACCTGCTGACGATCATCGAGCGCGGCTATGCCCTGCCCGGCCTCCAGCTGGCCTGGCTGGGCGACGGCAACAACGTTCTGAATTCCCTGATCGAAGCCGCGGGCCTGATGAAGTTCACGGTGCGCGTCGGTGGTCCGGCGGGCTACGAGCCCGATGCCGGCTTCGTCGAGCGCGCGCGTGCCGCGGGCGGCGAGGTGATCTTCACCCAGGACCCGCGCGAGGCCGTGGCCGGCGCGCAGGTCGTCGTCACCGACACCTGGGTCTCGATGGGTCAGGCCGGCGGCGACGTGCATATCGCCGCGATGCAGCCCTATCAGGTCAATGCCGCGCTGATGGCCGCAGCTGCCAAGGACGCGATCTTCATGCACTGCCTGCCCGCGCACCGCGGCGAGGAAGTGACCGACGAGGTCATCGACAGTTCCAGCTCGGTGGTATGGGACGAAGCCGAGAATCGCATCCACGCGCAGAAGTCGGTGCTGCGCTGGACGCTCGGCCAGCTGTGAAGCACGCACTGTGAAACATAGGGCCGCCCTGCCCGAAGGCGAGACCGGTTTTGACCGCGTTCTCACCTTCGCGCTCCCCCAGCGCGACGCGCGCGGGCGCGTGGTGCGGCTGGGACCGGTGCTCGACGAGATCCTTTCGGCACACGACTATCCCACCGCGATCCGCCACCTGCTGGCCGAAGCACTGGTACTCACCGCGCTGATCGGCTCGCTGCTCAAGGAAGATGGCGGCCAGCTGACCATCCAGGCGCAGGCCCAAGCCCAGGAAGGTGCCGCGCCCGGCATCGTCGACCTGCTCGTCTGCGACTATCGCGGCGGCGAAATCCGCGGCTATGTCCGTCACGATGCCGAGCGACTGGCCGCGCTGGAATCCTTCCCTTCGCTGCAAGCGCTATTCGGCGCAGGCGCCTATCTCGCCCTGACTTTCGACCTTGCCACGACCAACCAGCGTTACCAAGGCATCGTTCCGCTCGACGGGGAATCGCTGGCCGAGGCCTGCCAGGCCTATTTCGCGCGTTCCGAACAGATTCCGACGCTGATCCGCACCGGCGTCCGCTGGGACGGCCAGCACACGATCGCCGGCGGCCTGCTCGTGCAGCACTTGCCCGAGGGCGAGGAAGGCCGCGAGCGCCTGCACGTGAGGATGGATCATCCCGAGTGGGAGCATGTCGCCATATTGGCCGGCTCCACGCGGCAGGAAGAACTGATCGATCCGACGCTTTCGCTCGAAGGCCTGGCCTGGCGGCTGTTTCATGACGAAGGCGAGGTCCGTGTCGACGCGCTGGCGCCGCTTTCGCGCGGTTGCCGCTGTACAGCCGAGCACTATGCGAGCGTTCTTTCGCGCTTCCCGGAGTCGGAGCGCGAAGAGATGCGCGGCGACGACGGGATGATTTCGGTCGACTGCGCGTTTTGCTCGCGCGTCTTCAAGATCCCTTGAAAACTCACGATTCATCTCTCATATGGCACATTTGGTCGACGCCGACCGCTTTGGTACAATTTCTGCCTCAGAAATGATGGCTTAGCGACGCCGACAGGGGCGGGACGAGACGATGACGAGCCGGATACGATTGGCCATGGCTATGGCGGGGTTGCTCGTCGCTTTTTCCGCGCCCGCGGCAGGGCAGCGGCCGGCCCTCGCCATGCTCAACGAACTCGACGCCGGGCGGTGGGAACTGCGCGTGCGCGACGACGGTTCGGTCGAGCGGCTGTGCCTGCCCAACGTGAAGCGGCTGATCCAGCTACGCCATCCCGCTGACGCCTGCGAGCGGCTAATCGTCACCGATGCGGACAGCGAGGTGACGGTGCAGTACACCTGCCGCGGCCGCGGCTATGGCCGCACCCATATTCGCCGCGAGACCAGCCGGCTGATCCAGCTCGACACCCAGGGCATCGCCGACGGCCTGCCCTTCGCTTTTGCCGCCGAAGCCCGTCGCGTCGGAGACTGCGCCACCTGAACTCGAAAGCGAGCGCGGTTGCCTCGCCGCCGGGGAGCGGCTAGCCCCTGACGATGTCGTCGCTTCCCCTTGGAGAAGGCCGCGAGGCCGTGGTGCTGCTGTCGGGCGGCCTGGATTCGATGGTCGTCGCCGGCCTGGCGCGCGAAGCCGGCTATCGCATCAACGCGCTGACGATCGACTACAACCAGCGCCACCGCGTCGAGCTCCAGGCCGCCCGCGTCGTCGCGAATGCCGTGGACGCGGTGCGTCACGTGGTCCTGCCGCTCGATCTCCGGCAATTTGGCGGGTCTGCGTTGACCGACGATATCTCGGTGCCCAAACAGGGCGTGGATGAAAGTGCGATCCCGGTTACCTATGTGCCGGCGCGCAACCTCGTCTTTCTGTCGCTGACACTCGCCTGGGCCGAAGCCCTGTCCTCACGCGATATCTTCATCGGGGTCAACGCGCTCGACTATTCGGGCTATCCCGACTGCCGCCCCGAATTCATCGCAGGCTTTGCCGACCTGGCCGATCTCGCCACCAAGGCCGGAGCAGAAGGCGAACGCTTCGCCATCCATGCACCGCTGCAATTCCTCGGCAAGGCCGAAATCGCGCGCGAGGCGCACCGGCTCGGGCTCGATCCGGCGATGAGCTGGTCGTGCTACGATCCGCAGCCCGGTGGCCTGCCCTGCGGGCTCTGCGACAGCTGCCGACTGCGCCGCGCGGGCTTCGCCGACGCCGGGCTCGACGACGGGCTGACCTATGCGGCCAGCTGAGGCGGAGACCGACAGCGGCTATCGCAACTACGTCCTCGGCGTGCTGATGCTGGTCTATGCGCTGAACTTCATCGACCGCCAGCTGATCACTATCCTCGCCCCCGACCTGAAGCGCGACCTCGGCATCAGCGACAGCGATTTCGGCTTTCTCTACGGCACCGCCTTCGGCGTGTTCTACGCTGTGTTCGGCATCCCGCTCGGCAAGCTGGCCGATCACTGGTCGCGCGTGCGGTTGCTGACGGTCGGGCTGGCGCTCTGGTCTGCGATGACCGCCATGTCGGGTTTCGCACGCAATTTCGCGCAGCTCGGCGCAGCGCGCATCGGCGTCGGGGTGGGTGAAGCCACCGCCAGCCCCTGCGCTTATTCGTTGGTCAGCGACTATTTCCCGCCGCATCGTCGCGCGCTGGCGCTGTCGGTCTATTCGGCGGGGCTCTATCTGGGCGGCGGTATCTCGCTGGCTTTCGGCAGCAAGATCGCCGCCGACTGGAACGCCCACTTCGCTGTCGGCCAGGCGCCATTCGGGCTAGTCGGCTGGCAGGTCGCCTTCCTCGCGGTGGGTGTCCCAGGGCTATTGCTGGCACTGCTGGTGACGACCCTGCGCGAACCGCCGCGCGGCCGTTTCGACCCGCCGGAGGCCGAAGCAGATGTAGCGGCAGCCAAGCCGCTCGCCGATTTCATGCGCTCGCTCGAAGGCGTGCTTCCACCGTTCACTCTTTTCGCCGCAGCCCGGCACGGCACAAATGCCCTCGCAATCAACGCCCTGGGCGCGGCGATAGCCTGCCTGCTGGTCTGGGGGATGGCCCACCTGACCGGCGATCTCGTCCAGTGGGCCGCCTTCGCGCTCGGCTGCTATGCGGTGTTCTCCTGGGGCCAGAACCTGCGGCTCAGCGACAGGCCAACCTTCGATGCCGTCTGCCGCTCGCGCGCACTGGTCGGTGTTACACTCGGCTACGGCCTCGTCACCATAGTCGGTTACGCGATGACCGCATTCGCGCCGCTCTATGCGATCGAGGTCCTGGGCGCGAACCCGCGCGAAGCCGGGTTCATGCTTGGCGGAGCGGGAACGCTCGGCGGGATCATCGGCGTCGTCGGCGCAGGTGCGCTGGCCGATCGCCTCGCCGGAACCGAGCGCAACTATCGGCGCGTTTGGGTGATCGCCGGAACCGCAGTCGGCTCGGCACTGCTCTATGCGCTGATGTTCACCGCGACTTCGCGGGGGGCGTTCTATGCGCTGAACTTCATCGGCTGGATTTTCTTTTCGGGAACGCTAGGCGGCTCATCGGGCGCGGTAGTCAATGCCGTGGCGCCGCGCGTAAGGGGTATTGCCACAGCAGGCTTCGTGCTCGGCTCGACGCTGCTCGGACTCGCGCTCGGGCCCTATTCGGCTGGGAAGTTCTCATCCCTGCTCGGCAGTCTCGGCGATGGATTGCTCGTGCTGCTGGTCGTCGTGCCATTCGGCCTTGCCGCGCTGGCCGTGGCGGAACGCGAGTTGCGCCGCGCAACTCGCACAGCGCCGGGTGCTGGAGAGCTTAGCGGATACGCGTGATCGCGGCGCAGGCAATGCGCCCGCCGCTATTGCCGCTGGGATCGGTGCGGTAGTCGTCCCCATTCGCGTGAACGACGAGCGAAGTGCCGTCACCGTCGAACAGCACCTGCCAGAGTTCGGCCTTCGTGCCCGCCAGCCGCGCGGTCAACGAGCCGCTTCCGCCGCTTCCGACGGTCAGGTTGGGCAAGTCGCCGAGATGGCTGCCCTGGGGGTTGAGGCTGCCGTGCATCTTCCCATGCGGATTGAGATGTCCGCCGGCACTGACGAAATCGGGCGCATTGCAGCTTCCGACCATGTGCAGGTGAACGCCATGCTGCCCCTTCGGTAAGCCGTGAACCGTGAGTTTGAGGACCATGCCGTCACCGCGCTCGGCCAGAGTAACCTGGCCCCGCGTTGCCCCGCTGCCGTCGAGCAAGACCCCCGTGCCGACGATGCTCTTGTTGGCTGCCGCCGCGGGAGCAAGCCCGACCGTGGACGCAAATGCGCCGACGATCAGAAGGGGGAAGGAACCTTTGGTCAGCATCTTGATTCTCCGCGACAACCGCGCGGAAACTAGCATGTGCCCGTCGCAGGCCAAGCGAAAGAGGACCGCCGTAGAAAACCACAGGCAAAGAAAAAGGGGCCGGATTGCTCCGACCCCCAATTCTTGCCGATCCGGTTCCGGACGGCACCAGGCCATCCGGCGGGACCGTCGAGATTACATGCCCGAACCCGGACCGTAGGTGATCTCGACGCGACGGTTCTGCAGCTCGCGCACACCGTCCGCAGTCGGGACGCGCGGGTTGGTTTCACCGAAGGCCTGACCCGTGATCGCACCGTCGGGGATGCCCCGGGCGGTGAGGTACGAGCGGACCGAGGTATTACGACGCTCGGACAGGCCGAGGTTGTACTTCGGCGTACCCGAACGGTCAGCATAGCCGGCCAGCATGATCGGAACGCGATCGCAGTTGGCATAGGCGCTGATCGCGCTGTCGAGGATGGTCGCAGCCTCAGGCGTGATGTCCGACTTATCCCAGTCGAAGAACACGATGTACGGACCCTTGTTGCACACCGGCGGAGGCGGCGGCGGCGGGGGAGGCGGCGGCGGCGGCGGCGGGGGAGGCGGCGGCGGCGGCGGCGGCGGAGCTTCACCACCGAAGTTGTAGGTCAGGCTCGCGAGAAGCGAGTGCGACCGGAACCGCGTGCTCACCGGCGCGCCGGCGTTGTTCACCACGTCGACATTGCTGGCGTTGAAGAAGCGATACTTCAGGCCCACGTCGACATGATCGCTCAGCGGCGCGCGAACGCCGGCCAGAGCCTGCCAGGCGAAGCCACTGTCGGTGTCGTTGATCGCCGCACCGATGCCGGTCGAGGGCCCCGGGTTACCGGCCTGAACCTTGACGCGAGCGACGCCCACGCCGCCGCCGATGAAGCCCTGAAGGCCATCGTCGGGACCGAAGTCGAGCAGGCCGTTCAGCATGAAGCTGAGAGCGCTGGTGCCGCCATCGATGCGGCTACCGGGATAGGTGACAGTGCCGACGCGATATTCATCGCCTTCGTTGGCACGACGATAGCTCGCCTCGGTTTCGAGACGGAACATGCCGAAGTCATAACCGATCACGCCACCGAAGTCATAGCCGGTGGAAAGATCAAAGTTGCTGGCGTTGTTGGTTGTTCCGATGTCGAAATTAAGGTCTTCGACGATCATCGCGCCACCATCGGCTTCGACATACCAAGAACCGTCGCGTGCAAAAGCCGGTGTGGCGAGGGCCGTAGTAGCCAGCGCCATCCCAATGACGAGTTTCCGCATTATTATTCCCCTATTATAGAGACTGGAGCCACCGAGTAGCGTCGTGTCTACTGCGATAAACCTGCTCACGCAAGTGTGCAAAACTGATCGCTGTTGCATAAAAGCCGCGATTCCGGAGGGTTGGACGTGAGAAGTGACATTCCACCCCGGCCAGACTGGCGTTCGGCAGTTCCCTCACATTCATTCCCCTTATGCACTTTCGGGATAAATCCCGGCCACTTTAAGAGCAACTATAAGTTGCAAAATTGCTACGCGAGCCTCGGCATCAACGATCGATCCACCGGTTGGTTCCACGGGTTCCCCGGCAATTTTCCAGGTCCCGAAAAAAGCGACGCTCCTGTCCCATCGAACGATCGAGCAGGCGCATGCCGTCGCGGGGAGCGACGAACAGCCAGTTGCCGGATTGGCGGCAGGCCAGCTTGCCATCCTGCCCCGCCCAGTCCCCCGTGGCTGCGCTGGCGACCAGCCAGCTTTCACCGTCGACGGGTGTCGGCGGCGGCGAGGTCGCCTCGCTGTCAATGGCAGGATGCAGCAACGCGTCGGCCAGGGCGTGGGCTTCGTTGAAAGGCTTCCTTTGGGGTCTGGCCCGGGAAAAGAAGCGGAAGGCCGAAGCGCGGGCTGGCGGTATCGAACAGGAATGGATCGCTCATTACGGGTCCCGATCAGTCTAGCATGTGGAGAAAAAGCGGCTCTGACAGCGCGTAGCTGCCCTGCTGACGGACCTTGATCGGCCGCCCGGCAGCGCGGCGAGCGTTTCCGGCGGCAGGACGAGGCGTGGCTCGCCAAGTTCCCAGACCGCCAGCGGAGCAGCCGGATCGCCCAGCTTCACCAGATAGCGCTCGGATTGCTGTGCAGCGGCGCGTCGACCCCGTCCGGCCAGGACCAGGCCCCCCGCGCCCGCCGCGTCCAGCCCTACTCGATCGCGCCGCCGGCCAGGAAGGAGACCTGCGGATGGACCGGCGAGGGCGGCCGCAAGGTTATGCCGCGCAGCGCGATGATCGAAGACACCGGCACATCATCGCCGAACCCGACCGCGGCCACGTGCGCCTCCGGGCTGTTGCCGACCGCCGTTGCATCGATTGCGACAAGCCGTGAGGGCGCTGCCCGCGCCGCTCGCCGGCATCACCATGCTCCATGGCCTCCTCTCGCACCGCGGCGAGCAGGTGAAGCTTTTGGAGACGGGAAAGGGCCGAGCCGAGCTTCGTGCCGCGACCAGCCCCAGCTATGGCGGCATCTGGGATCACGAACTGGTCGCCACCGTCATGAGATCGCCGGCAACGGCACCGGGGACACGTGCTGGCAAGTGCCCGGCGTGCTCGACTGGAGCTCGATGGTCTATAATCCTGAGGTCGATATTACCCGCGACAACACGACGCTCTACCTGAACGAGGGGCCGCTTAGCGTCGTATTCCGATCAGTCCCCGACGTCGAACAAACTGACCACACCTTGCTCGTCGGATCAGCCCGTTTGGCGTCGTGTGAAACCTTTGATCGGTTCGATTTCTGCAGCCTCGGATTGGACGCTCTCAACGATGGATGAGGGCTACCCCTTGTGAAGATGCTTTGCAAACTGATCGAGCATGCTTTTGTCGCCGATCGCATGGACCTCTACGCGACCATCACGCCGATTTCCCACCCAAGCCCATGACGCCCATTTCGCGTGCCTTGGTCACGGTGCATTCCCGGAAGAACATCGCTTGGACATGGCCTTGAATCAGAAACCTGCGCGCGGCGGTCACTGATATGAGGTCACCGGAATTCTGAACTGCGTCCTTGCTCATCATCTTGCCGTTAGCAGCGGAGACAGCCGCCCGGCAGCCTCGTTGCGGTCGAGTGCCAATAACACAGAACAGGATGCAAGGGAGATCCAAGCTCGGGGATGCAAATGTCGATCCGTCCGCACGCCTGATTCGATCCAAATCCGTCGTGAAAGTTGGGACTCTCCAGGGCCTCCCAGCCGCGTGGACTGTTCATCCCGACCACATTTGCTAGGACCGCTTCTCATGCGCACCGATCTCGACCATCTGCCGCCAGCCAAGCAGCGAGAGCTCGAGCATGTCGTGCAGGTCCTGTTCGAGGAATTCTCCGCCGCTCAGGAAAATGCGACCGGGCGCCGCACGCGCGGTCGCATCACAAAGATCATCCTTTACGGCAGCCACGCCCGCGGCAGTTGGGTCGACGAGCCGCACACCGCCAAAGGCTACGTCTCGGATTTCGATTTGCTGGTTATCGTCAACCAGAAGGAACTGACTGACCGGGCAGCACACTGGACGAAGGCCGAGCAGCGGCTGAACGAAGAGAAGCTCGCCGGCCATCTCCGAACCCCGGTGAACTTTGTGGTCCACTCCCTACAGCAGGTAAATGACGCGTTAGCGCATGGCCGCTTCTTCTTCATGGACCTCGCCCGCGACGGCATTGCGCTGTTCGAGGCCGATGACAAACCTCTGCCCCAGCCGAAGCCGAAAACTCCGGAAGCCAACCTTCTTATGGCGCAGGAATATTTTCAGGAGTGGTTTCCGGCGGCGATGCGTCGCTACGATTTCGCACGATTTGGCCTTGAGAAAGGGCATTCGAAGGAAACCGCGTTCGAGTTGCACCAAACTGCCGAAAGTCTCTACCATTGCGTCCTGCTTGTCTGCACGTTTTACACCCCGCACAATCATAACCTTGCCTTCCTGCGGACTCAGGCCGAACGATTAGACCTTCGTCTCGTCGACGCCTGGCCGCGCGACACGCGCAAGGAGCGGGCCATGTTTGAGAAACTGAAGGACGCCTATGTGAAGGCGCGGTACTCCAAACACTACCGCATCAGCGCAGAGGAACTCACCTGGCTCGGCGAGCACGTCGAGGAGCTGGGCCGCATTGTCCAAGTCGTCTGCAGTGACCGCATAGCTGCCCTCGCAGCATCTGCCAAAGCAGCCTGATCGCAAACCAATCAACTATCGTGGTGCCGAACGACTCCGCTCGCTGGCGTGATGTCTCGTGCCTCTCGATGGCCCAGTTATTTGATCTGAGCCAGCCGCTCACCGAAATTCGGGCAGGAGAAAAGTAAGCGGTGGAGCGGATGCGGCAAGCGACCTGGTGGTCAGGTCGGCGCTGCATTCCGGAGACCATCAATGAACCAGCAACCGATCCTCGTTCCGGCCACGCGGCTGACCAAGTCGCCCAGCAACGTGCGCCGACCCGTTATCCCGAAGCCGACGCGCAGCTCGAGGCCAACATCGCCGAATACGGCGTCATCCAGAACCTGAAAGGCATGCCGGTAGCGCGCAAGAAGGGCGCCTTCGAAGATGAATACGTCCTGCCGGTCCTTGTCCTCGCCGACGCTAGGAACGCCATCGAAATCAGCCTCGCCGAGAACTTCATCCGCCTCGCGATGAACCTGGCAGATGCCTGCCGCGCGTTCCAGGACGTCATCGAGACCGAAAACAAAACGCCGACCGATGTCTCGCGTCGCTTTGGCGTCACCGAGAAGTTCGTCCTGGGCGGTCTGCGGCTCGTCTGCCTTGCCGAACCGATCTTCGAAGCACTCGCTGCCGGCGACATCACGCTCGACGTGGCGATCGCTTAGTCGGCAGCCTGGCGGACGTTAGAGGTTTCGGCGAGCTTGGCGAGAAATCGCTGCGCCAGTTCTGCGTCACTGCGCCCGCGGCGGCATGGCCCGCGCCGGGCCGACGCTGCTCGCGACGGCGCACACGCTTATTGCCCCGCCCAAGCGGTTTCGCCGAAGGCATTCGTTGCTCCGGCCAATGAGAAAAACGCGATGGCGCGTCGCCTTCCCGGCGACTCGCACCATCTCGATGTTCCGTTATGCAAGCAATGAGCGTGACGATGTCAAGTCGAAATAACCGATTTGGTTATTGCCCGTGGAATCGCGCCCGTCTAAGCAGCGCAATCGCCCGAGGGGAACCGAGCATGCTGCGCAGCCTGTACAACTGGACCATGGACAAGGCCGCGCATCGCCATGCGCAGTGGTGGCTGGCCTTCTTCGCTTTCGTCGAAGCGAGCTTCTTCCCGATCCCGCCGCACCCGTTGCTTGGCCTGATGTGCCTGGCCGAGCCGAAGAAGGCGATCCGCTATGCGATGATCGCGACCCTGGCTTCGGTGATCGGCGGCCTGCTCGGCTATGCCATCGGCCATTTCGTCTACGAAAGCATCGGCGTGCAGATGCTGGCGCTGCTGGGCCTGACCAAGAGCTTCCCCCAAGCGGCCTGCTATCTTCGCGAGTACGGCGCCGAGATTATCATGATCAAGGGCGCGACGCCGATCCCGTTCAAGCTGCTGACGATCACCGCCGGCTTCATCGGCATGCCGCTGCTGACCTTCATCGCCGCGAGCGTCGTCTCTCGCTCGATCAGCTTCATGATCGTCGGCGTGCTGTTTCGCCTGTTCGGCGCACCAATCAAGGCCTTTATCGACAAGTACCTCGGCCTCGCCACGGCTGCTTTCGCCGTGGCGGTGGTCGGTGGCTTCGTCGCGATCATCATGCTCAGCGGCACAGGCAGCGAGACGAGCGCGAAATGCGCACACGCCCCGCCGATCACCGCGACGGCCTAACCGTCAATTCTCGCCGCGCCGCCAGCCTCCGCGCCCGCCGCGATTTCCGCGGCCGGCAGGATCGCCGGTCGGCGATGACGTCAGGCCCTGCGACTGACGCTGCGCCTGCCAAGCCTCGCGCCGCTGCTGACGCTGATCGTCGGTAAGATCCTGCGATTGCTGACGCCGCGACTGCCAGGCCTCGCGCCGGGCCTGCCGTTGCTCGTCGGTCAGGCCCTGGTTCTGCGATCGCCAGGCTTCGCGGCGTTGCTGCCAGTTGCTATCGCCGGCATTGTTGCCATTGCCCCGGAAGCCGCTCCAGTTCTCGCTGCCCGAGCGGCTGCCGCGGCGGCCTTCCCAATAGCGGCGCTGGTTGTCGTTCCAGCTGTAACGACGCCCACCGCGATCGTAGATGTAATAGCCCGAGCCAGGATAGTAGTAGCCGTCGTTCCAACCCCAATAGGGGTCGCCGCCATAATAACCGCTGCCATAGCCGAGGCTGACGCCGCCGCCATAGCCATAGTCATCGCCCATGCAGCCCGAGAGCGTGAAGACGGCAGTTGCGGCCAGAAGCGCCGCGCCGATTGGATGTTTCATGGGAGCTTCTCCCGATGTCCTGCGAATCAGGAACTTTACGAGAGTACTACGCACTAACCCCGATGAAGGTTGCCTGAATTCTCGGGGTTTTACCCGATCGCAATCTACCCGACGGCCTGCGTCAGGGCCTCCGCTTCACGCCGCAGCCGCTTGCCTACCTCGTCGCGCCGCGAGGGCGGCAGCCGCTCGACCGGCCCGGTCAGCACCAGCGCCCCGGCGGGCACGCCCTGGCGCGAGACGATCGCAGCGGCCATGGCCACCGCGCTGGGCTCGATATCGCCGTCGTTGACCGCATAGCCGCGCGCCCGCGTCGCGTGGAATTCCTCGCGCAGGGCGGCCGTCACCGGCGTCCCCAGCAGCCTCTCCTGCTCCGCCTCGGACAAATGCGGCAAGATCGCCCGCGCCGTCGCCGTGCCGTGGACGCGCACGACCATGCCGACCGGCTGGACCATGCGCAGCAGGTGCTCGCTTTCGAGCGCGTCGAGCACGACGAACTGGTCGCCGTCGGGCACGGTCAGATAGGCGGTCTCGCCGGTTTCGCCGCGCAGCCGCTCGAGCGCGGGCCGCGCGCGCTGGCGCAGGCTATCGGTGCTGTGCGGCGGGCGGGCCAGGGTCAGGACGTGCGGGGTAAGTTCCCATTGCCCCGGCATGCCCACGGCGACGCGAATCCAGCCGGCGTCCGCCAGGGTCATCAGGTCGCGCTGGACAGCGCTCTTGTCCGCGCCGAGATCGCGGGCGAGCGCCGAGACGCCGATCGGCTGGTGCGCGGCGCAATGCTCGAACACCTTGAGCACGCGCGAGGCGCTGGAACTCCGCTTGACCGCCATGCCCATCCCTGCAATGTTACTATTCGACAAGATATATTACATTGTAATACGGTTCTGGCAAGTCTGGAGAGTTCCATGTCCTTGACTGATGTTCGACCACTGCAGGAAGGCCTGCCGTTCGGTGTCCGCATCGGCGGCCTTACCCGCGACCAGACGGCCGACCCTGCGATCCGTGACGAGATCGAGGCGCTGTTCTGGCAGCACGGCATGATCGTCTTCGAGGATGTCGAGCAGTCGGACGAGATGCAGGTCGCGCTGTCGACGATCTTCGGTCCGCTGAAGGAGCATCCGGTCAAATCGCTCGCCCGCGTCGACAGCGAGCGCTTGCCCGGCGTGATCGAGCTGCACACCAAGCCCAATTCGGGCGGGATCGTCGAAGTCGACGGCAAGCGCGTCTCGCACTGGCTGCCCTGGCATTTCGACCATTGCTACAACGACGAGCTAAACCGCGCCGGCGTGCTGCGCGCGGTGACGATCGTCGAGGAGGGCGGCATCACCGGCTTCATGGACGGCGTGGCACTCTACCAGGCCTTTCCCGCCGAACTGCGCGAGCGGATCGAGGGCAGCGAAGTCGTCTACACGCTGTCGACCCACTACACTCACCTCAAGTTCGGCCGACCGGCACAATACCGCGAGATCGAGCCAAAGCCCTCGTCCGATGCCTTCCGCGCCCAGGCGGCCGCGATGTCGCGCGCGATCCACCCGGCGGTCTGGACGCGGCCCACGGGCGAAAAGGTGCTCCACGTCTCGTCCTACATGGCCGAGGGTCTGCTCGGCCATGAGGATGCCGAGGGCGATGCGCTGCTCGAGGAAGTCTGCCAGGCGATCAATGGCTTTGCCGGCAAGTGCTCGTACCACCACAAGTGGCGTCCGACCGACATGGTCATCTGGGACAACACCCGCATGCTCCACGCCGTCTCGGGCAACCGCCCCGAGGACGAGCGGCTGATGTACCGCACGACGATCAAGGGCGACTACGGTCTCGGCCGCTGGGAGAGCGAAGCTCCCGCGGAAGCCGCGGACGCGATGGCCTGAATTCAACGAATCCAAGGGAGAGACTGCAATGGCGCGCATCGAGGTCGATGGGCTTGAGCTCGACTACGAACTGATCGGCGACGAAGGCGCGCCGCCGCTGATGCTGACGCCGGGCGGGCGCTATCCGCGCGACACCGCCGGTGTGCCCGAGCTCGGCCGCATCTTCGCCGACAACGGCTACCGCGTGCTGCTGTGGGACCGCCCGGGCTGCGGCGCCTCCGACATCGGTTTCGACGCGCCGACCGAGTCGGTGATGAACGCCAATGCCGCGGTCGGCCTGATCGAGGCGCTGGAGCTCAAGGACATCACGCTGGTCGGCGGCTCGGCGGGATCGCGCATCTCGCTGATGGCGGGCATCCGCATGCCGCAGAACGTCAGGAAGATCGCGGTCTGGTGGCTCTCGGGCGGGCCGATCGGCCTCGCCGGGCTTGCCTGGTTCTATTGCGGAGACCAGGTCGCCGCCTGTTCGAAGGGCGGCATGGAAGCCGTGGCGGAGCTGCCCAGCTGGGCCGACCAGATCGCCCGCAACCCGCGCATCCGCGAGATCCTGCTACGCCAGGACCCGGACGAATATATCGCAGTCATGGAAAAATGGGCCAAGGCCTTCAACTATCGCGAAGACACGCCGATGCCAGGAATCAGCGAAGCGGATTTCGCCAAGCTGACCATGCCCGTGCTCGCCTTCCGCAGCGGCAAGAGCGACATGGCCCATACCCGCGCGACCTCCGAATGGGTCGCGCGTCTGTTGCCCAACTGCACCTTCAGGGACCCGCCCTGGGGCGACCAGGAATGGAACTACGTCTCCACTTTCCCCAACGACGTCGCCGCGCGCCGCGGCCGCTTCGAACGCTGGCCGCTGATCGCGCCCGACGTGCTGGAATTCCTCAAGGCCTGAGGTTAGGCTCCCGGCTGAATCGGAGACGGGAGAACCAAATGGAAGCCGAACTGGACCGCAAGCTGCGCGAGCTCGTCGACCGGAGCGAGATCTGGCGTGTCATGCAGAAGTACGGCCGCGGGCTCGATCGGCTCGACAAGGGGCTCGTCATGTCCTGCTACTGGGAAGACGCGATCGAGGATCACGGCAACTACGTCGGCCACCCGAGCGACTTCATCGACTGGGCCGACCAGTCGACGCTGTCGTTCCAGTCGAGCCAGCACGGCCTGCTCAACCATTCGTGCGACCTCCAGGGCGACGACGCCTATTGCGAGACCTACTACCTGTTCAGCGGCGTCACCGGTGGGCCGACCAACTTCATGTCGACCGGTCGCTATATCGACCACTTCCAGAAGCGCCCCGGACCAAACGGCCCCGTTTGGAAGATCGCCAACCGCGTCTGCATCATCGAAGGCAAGTTCGACGTGCCCGCCAGCATGATGGGCGCCGACCTGCCGCCGCCCTATACGCCCGAGGAACCCTGCCAGGCGGCGCGCGACCGGACCGACGTATCCTATCACCGCCCGCCGGTTCCGCGCCGGCCCAAGCAGCTCGCCTGACGGGAACACCGTCCACTACCCAGCCGTTTCGCGTCCCGTCACTAGGAGACCCATCGCTATGAAGCCTCTGATCCTGCTCGCGCCGTTCGCCAGTCTCGCGCTGGCGGCCTGCGGCGGTCCGCAGACCCCCGGCGCCAAGGCCGCGCACGAACGGCACGAGAATTTCGAACAGATCGGCAAGAGCTTCAAGGCGCTCGGCGAAGAGCTCAAGAAGGACGCGCCCGACGTCGCGAAGGTCAAGGAGAGCGCGACGACGATCAACAATTACGCTTCGCAGGTGAAGACTTGGTTCCCCGCCGGCTCGGGCCCGCAGGATGGGGTAAAGACGCATGCGCTGGAAGCAGTGTGGAAGGACCCGGACGGCTTCGGCCTGGCCGCGGCCAAGCTGACCGACGCCGCGACCGCGCTCAATAGCGCCGCGCAGTCGGGCGATCTCGCCGCGGTGCGCGGCGCGGTCCCGCCGCTCGGTGCCGCCTGCAAGGGCTGCCACGAGAAATTCCGCGCGAAGGATGACTGAAGTCTAGCGCTGCCCCAGCCATGCAGCGCACTCCTCGCCAAGCTCGGCCCGGGCCCTGGCTTCGTAGGTTGCGCTGTCCGCGGCGGGCAGCACGTCCTGCCAGCGGCCATTGATGCCCTTGTTGATGAAGGTCGCCCCGCCGCCTTCGAAGATTATACCGCCGAGGGGCGTGACGTGATCGGCGTTGGTCTTCATCCATTCGAAGCTGCACAAGTTCTCGATCTCGGGCCAGTGGTCCGCCGGCACCGAGACCTCGAGGAAATCGGCGATCTCGCGCATCTTGCCTCCCATGTCGCGCTTGAGCTCGGCGAAATGGAGCATCATTACGTTAGGCAGGTGGCGGATTTCCCACCATGAGCGGACGTTTTCCCAGAAGGCCCAGAACGGAAAGCCATCGCGATCGAGCCACTCCCGGAAATAGGAGCAGATATCGGGATTGGGCGGATCGATCTTTGGACCGACGAGGCCGGGCGTATCGTTCAGAATCTCGTACCATCTGGCGTTGGCATTGGCGTGATGGTTGTACATCGACCATATGACGTCGCGCCCGTCGCGACCGACGAAGATGTACTTGGCCTTGGCCGAGAAGCGCAGCGCGTCGACGGGAAGGTGCGTCTTGAGGAAACGCCGGGCGGTCTGCGCCTCGAGCTCGGGCAGCTTGATATGCCTGGGCGGTACGCGCAGGTCGACCCATGGCGACAGGTCCGACACGGGTAGGGTCGGATCGGGTCCGTGCATAATCTGCCCGACGATCTGCTGCGTCCAGGTCGTGCCGGACTTGGCATAGGTCGCGATGAAGACGTCGTCGTCCCGGAACGTGAAATCGTTCCAGATCGTCGAGTCCATATGATGATTGTGCAGCTCGCGCGTCTTGCGCGGCAGTTCCGTTGTCGGATCCATGCCGATTCCCCCAGGGCGTTTTCGTATGCACCTTTTAGCACAGAGGCATGGCAGGCAGAACATCGCAGGCCGATGTTCTAGAGATAGGGGCCCTCAACCGGACCTTTCGTGTCACATGGTTTGAACGGAGCGCCGCGCATCCCTAAGCCCGCCGCAAAACGTGAAACGGAGCAGGAATGGCACACCCCCCGCGGATCGCGATCTATGGCATCGGCCAGTACGGCATGATGATTGCACGCCTCGCCGCCGACCGCGGCTGGCCGATCGTCGCTGCGTTCAACCGCGCCGGGCCCAAGGTCGGGCATGACCTCGGTCGCGTGATCGGGCTCGGCCGCGATCTCGGCGTCGTCATCCAGGACAGCGAGAGCGGTGACTATGCCGGCCTCGACGCCGACATCGGCGTGGTCACGCACCGCGATCTGCTAAGCGCCAACATGCCCGCCTACCGCCGGCTGATGGGCGCAGGGCTCAACGTGGCCTGCCACGGCGTCCAGTCCTACCTGCCGCAAAGTAACGATCCCGAACTTGCCGCCGAGATCGAAGCGCTGGCCCAGTGCAACGGCGTGACCTTCACCGGCTGCGGCATCTGGGACATGTCGCGGATATGGGCGGGAATCCTGACCGCCGGCCCCTGCACCGAGATCAGGTCGATCCACATCGCCAGCCTCACCGACCCCGAGGGTCAGTGCAATTCGATCGAACAGATCAGGCAATACTGCATCAGCCTGCCGGTCGAGACCTTCCACGAGCGCGGCATCGCCCGCAACGCCGCCGCACTGGCCAAGAAGACTATCCCCGAGATGGTGCTGCGCGCGCTAGGCTACACGGTGCTTGAATCCACCGCGACGATCGAGCCGGTGGTCTACGACGTGCCGGTGAAGACCAAATTCGTGCCCGAGGGCTGGTTCGAGCCCGGCCTGGTCATGGGCGTGCGCTTCCGCTGCGAGACGACCACGGCCGAGGGCGTGACCGGCACCGGCCTGATCGATCAGCGCATGTTCCTGCCCGGCGACGTCGAGCACATGTTCTGGGAAGTCGACGGCACCCCGCGCAACCGCACGCGGGTAGAGCGGCTGGATTCGGCCCATGCCACGGCAGGTAACCTGTTCAACCGCATCCCCGACATCATCGCCGCGCGACCGGGGATCGTGCCGGTCTATGAAATGGGGCCGCTGAAGACCACTGCGGTGCGCTGGCCGAGGATCGGCCGGTGAACCCGCATCCGCTGTCGCCGACCGCCGAGCAGCTCTTGGCCCGCTCGCGCGAGATCGCGGATATCGAGCTCGTCGACGAGGAAGTGGTCGAACCGCTGACCGTGCTCGTCCGCGCACTTAATACTGAGGCGAAGCTCGATGCCGAGGGTGCCCGCGCCTACGAGGCCAAGTTCCTGCGACTTCTGGTCAACCGCCTGCGGATGAAGCGCGATTTCCTGGCGCATCCCGAAATCGCCGAACAGGAGATCGCCGGGCCGCTGGTCATCATGGGCGTGGCGCGGTCGGGCACGACCAAGCTGCAGAAGGTCCTCGCCGCCTCGGGCGATTTCAATTTCCTGACTTTCTGGCAGAATTTCAACTGGGCCTCGGTCAGCGGCACACCGGGTGAGCCCGTCGACGCGCGTATCGCTGAGGCCGATGCCTTCTGCCGCTGGTACGACGAGCGCTCGCCCGAGACCAAGCTCGGCCACCACTTCTCCGCGCTCGAGCCCGAGGAAGAGGGGCCGCTCAGCGAGGGCTGCTTCGTCGCGCCCTCGTTCATCGGCTATGCCGAGATGCCGAGCTACGCGCAGTGGCTCGCAGACAAGCCGCGCAGCATCTTCTTCGCCTTCCTGCGCGACGTGCTCAAATACCTGCAGTGGCAGGGTCTCGCCGTGCCCGGGCGGCCCTGGCTGCTCAAGTCGCCCAACTACAACGGTCACGAGGCGGCGATCCGCGAAGTGTTCCCGAATGTCCGCTTCGTCGTCGCCAATCGCTCGCCGGTCGAGACACTGGCCTCGATGTGCAAGCTGCTGCGCTGCTTCCGTACGGCCTACGGCAGCCCCGAGGTCGACAATGCGATGATCGTCGAAGGCAATTACCGCGCGATGGAAGCCCACCTCGCCAACCGCGCCGCGCATCCCGAGATCCCGATCCTCGACCTGCGATTCCAGGACATCGTCGGCGCGCTGCCCGCGACAATCGAGCGGATCTACGCCCATGCCGGCATGGCGCTGACCCCGTCCTCGCGCGAGCGCATACTCGCCTGGAACGCGGCCAATGCCATGCACAAGCACGGCGAGTTCAGGTACTCGCTCGGCGACGCCGGCCTTGAAGAAGCCGTGATCCGTGAGCGGATGGCCCGCTACTTCGAGCTGCTCGAAAGACTCGATGCGGCCTGATTCGCCTTCAGCCTGCGCCGACGCGACCAGATGTTGAGACTCTCGACACCGGCCGAGAAGGCCATCGCCGTGTAGATATAGCCCTTGGGCACATGCACGCCGAAACCGTCGGCGATCAGCACCGCGCCGATCATCAGCAGGAAGCCCAGCGCCAGCATAACCACGGTCGGGTTCTCGTTGATGAAATTGGCTAGCGGATCGGCCGCAACCAGCATCACCGCCACAGCCACGATCACCGCGACCACCATGATCGGCAGGTGGTCGGTCATGCCCACCGCGGTCAGGATCGAATCGATCGAGAAGACGATGTCGAGCAGCAGTATCTGCACGATCGCCGCTCCGAAGTTCATAGCCACCTTGCCGCCGGTATCGAAGACGTCGCCGGCGGGCGCGGGATCGACGTTGTGATGTATCTCCTTCGTGGCCTTCCAGACTAGGAACAGGCCGCCGGCAATGAGGATCAGGTCGCGCCACGAGAACTGCGTCTCGAAGCCCTCGCCGCGCAGGCCGAGGTCGAAGACCGGAGCGGTCAGCCCGACCAGCCAGGCGATCGTCGAGAGCAGCGCGAGCCGCATGATCAGCGCCAGCGCGATGCCGGTACGCCGCGCCTTCTGCCGTTGCGCTTCCGGCAATTTGTTCGACAGGATCGAGATGAAGATCAGGTTGTCGATGCCGAGCACGATCTCCATCACGACCAGTGTCAGCAAGGCGGCCCATACGGCCGGCTCGGAAAATAGCGTCAGTAAGCCTTCCACGTTCGTCCCTTCACATCAGCGAAGCTGTGCCGATCGGGCCGAGGACGGGGGTGCTGGAGGAATGGGCCTCAGGACGCACCGAGCTCGGCTCGATGCGGTCCGACATCACGATCATCGCTGGAATGATCGCCAGAGGGGCCCGGTCCGCGCTTTGCGATGTAGCGGCGGCGGCGGCCCGGTTCAACCCCGCTGTCCAGCGAGCGCGCGTTCACGTCTCGCGCCTATTGCGTCCAGAACCGAGACAATCGCGTTTTCTCGCTAGCGGTTTGCGCATGCGCCGCTAGCGGGGCGGCTCGGGACGCAAAGAGGCTCGCGGGAACGGGCCTACTTTCCAAGGGAAACCAATGAACAAGAAACTGGCTACGGTGCTTCTGGGCACCGCCATGCTGGCCGCCACGCCGGCAACGGCTGCGACCGTCATGTACAATCTCACGATCTCGGGCAGCGGCAGCAGCTCGACCCCCAGCAACGACACGCCCTATTTTCTGCTGTCGAACACGTCGACGCACACCGGCGCGCCGAACAGCGCCGATGCGCTGACCGCGATGCTGACCTCGTTCAAGCTGACCTTCAACGGCACGTCCTACGTCGACCGCCTGACTTCGTTCCAGGGTTCGCCCAACGCCACTTCGCCGGGTATTTCGAACCAGGTCATCTACCCGACGCCGAACACGCAGGACAACATCGGCACGCCCGGCTTCCAGCTGGGCCTCACCGGCTTCAATCCCGGCGACGGCTATCGCTTCGCCGTGGACTTTGACAAGGCCGGCGGCGCGAACGAGAACTATCGCAGCCTGCTCGAAGGCGCAGTCATCGAAGTCGGCTTCTCCGACGGTACGAAGCTGACCAAGACGCTGTCCGGCTTCAACGCCAACGACCCCTCGTTCAGCTTCTCGGGCAGCGACATCTCGGCCGCCGTGCCCGAGCCCGCGACCTGGGGCCTGATGATCCTCGGCATCGGCGGAATCGGCGCCTCGCTGCGCCGCCGCAAGGCGACCCTCGCGACCGCCTGAAGCCGCTAACCGGCAAACGAACCGCCGTCGGCCTCATGGCCGGCGGCGTTTTTCATACCACTCCCTCGAGGCTGGCAACCGTCGGGAAAGGATTCTCGACCGCGCCGTCTCGCGCCACCAGCAGCACGCTGAAGCCCGCACCCTGCGCCGCGACGAGTTCCTCGGCCACGTCCGACAGGAACAGGATCTCGCCCGCCGACACGCCGATAGCTTCGGCGATCGCGCGATAGGAGGCGGCCTCCCTCTTCCCCCCGACGGCCGTATCGAAGTAGCCGCTGAACAGCCCGGTAAGGTCGCCCTGCGCAGTATGGCCGAACAGCAGCTTCTGCGCCGCGACCGAACCCGAGGAATAGACGTAGAGCGCGATGCCGGCCGCGTGCCAGCGCCATAGCGCCGCGGCAGCATCGTCGTAGATATGGCCCTTGAGCGCGCCCGAGGCGTAGCCCTTGGCCCAGATCAGTCCCTGGAGTTCCTTGAGCGGCCCGACTTTGCTGTCGGCATCGTGCCATTCGAGCAGCAGCGCGACGCACCTATCGGTATCGAGATCCGCCCGGTCGCCTTCGAGGCGCACCGCCGCGAGGATCGGTGCAACCTCGTCAGGATGCTCCGCGACGAATGTCGCTAGGCGTGCGCGTGAATAGGGGAACAGCACCTCGTGAACGAAAGCGATGCTCGAGGTGGTGCCTTCGATGTCGGTGACGATGGCTCTGGGCGTCACGCCGCACCTTCGTACAGCGGAATCGCCGCAGCGATCGTGTCGCCGGTGAACCGCGCCACCCAGCCCTCGGGCGTGGTGAAAAGCCGGATCGCGGTGAAGCGCGGCTGCGCGCCCGTGTCGAACCAATGACGCAGCCCGGCGGGCAGGACGATGAGATCCCCCGCCGCGCATTCGAGCGCCAGCACCTGCCTGCCCGCACGTATGTAGAACATGCCCGATCCTTCGACGAAGAAGCGCACCTCGTCATCGTCGTGAACATGCTCGGCAAGGAACTTTGCGCGCATCGCCTCGCGCTGCGGATTCTCCGACGTCAGGCGGACGACATCGCACGACTGGTACCCGCCGCGCGCCTTCAGCGCTTCGATGTCCGCTGCATGGGCCGCAACGATGGTATCGTCGTCCAGAGCCTCGCCCAGAGACCGCGCCGGCCACCGCTCGAAGCCGACACCCGCCTCCGCGAGCCGCGCGGTTATCGCCTCCGGTTCGGAGATCGTCCCCTGTACCGCGAAGGGCGCCGTGTCGTCGTAGAGGGTCAGAGTCGTCACCATGCGGCTCCTTGCGCTTTCAGCCGTTCCCACTCGCAGGCAAGCAGGAATTCGCTGCCCTCGACGATGTTCTCCGCCGCGGCCAGAGTCGGCCCCCAGGCGTAGAGGCCGTGCCCGCAGATATAGAACGCCGGCAAAGGCGGCGCATCGGTTTCCAGCAGCGGCCGCAGCCGCTCGGTGAGCGCCGGCATGTCCTGGCTGTTGTCGACCAGCGGCAAGCTCACGTTCGCCTCGTGTGTCCTGACTCCCGGATAGACTTTGAGCATTTCGTAACCGGCAAGCTCGATGATCTCTGTGCCGCGCAAGGCCCGGCTGAGCACGGTGCCCGCCACCGAATGGGTATGAAGCACGGCGCCTGCGCCGGGAACGGCCTCGTAGATCAGGCAATGCAGCAAGGTTTCGGCCGAAGGCTTCTTGCCGTCGAGCGCCGCACCGGTTTCCGACACGCGCATGATCTCGTCCTCGCCGAGGCGCCCTTTGTGCGCGCCTGAAACCGTGATCGCGATCGAACCGTCGGAGAGCCGCGCCGAGAAGTTGCCCGCGGTGGCCGGGGCAAGGCCGCGGTGGTCGAGTCGACGGCCGGTTTCGATCAGGGCGCGCGCAGTATCGGCGAATTCGTCACGGAAGAGCATCGCCCATAGCTAGGCGCCCGTTCGTGACGACTTGATGACGATCGTGCGGCAATCGCGCGATCAGATGATCCCGGTCGCCTTCCCCGCGCGCTCGAACATGCCAATGATCGTCTGGACCTGCTCGGCCGAATGCTCGGCGCAGAGCGAGCAGCGCAGCAGCGTCATGTTCGCAGGCGTCGCCGGCGGGCGAGCAAGGTTCACGTAGAGGCCCTCCTTCAAGAGCGCTTCCCACATCGCCGCGCCGCGTTCGAGATCGGGCATGATCACCGAAATGATCGCGCTCTGCGGGCTGTCGGTGCCGAGCTGAAAGCCGCGGTCCTTGAGGCCTTTGTGCAGCGTGCGCGAATTCTCCCAGAGATGCGCGCGCTTGTTGCCCGAATGCATGAGCTTGCGGATCGAGGTCGCGGCGGTGGCGACGACGCTCGGCGGCAGCGAGGCGGTGAAGACGTAGGGCCGGCAGACCAGCCGCAGGATCTCGAACTTCGGGTGGTTGGAAACGCAGAAGCCGCCGACCGTACCGACGCTCTTGGAAAAAGTGCCGATGACGAAATCGACATCGTCGAGCACGCCCTGATCCTCGGCAACACCGCGGCCGTTGGGACCGATGAAGCCCATCGAATGGGCCTCGTCGACCAGCACCATCGCGCCATTGGCCTTGGCGACGGCGATCATCTCCTTGAGCGGGGCGATATCGCCCATCATCGAATAGACGCCTTCGAGGATCACCAGCTTGCCCGCGCCCTCGGGAATGCGCTTGAGGCGCTTTTCCATGGCTTCGAGGTCGTTGTGCTTGAACGGGACGACTTCGGCATCACCGAGCTTGCAGCCGTCCCAGATCGACGCGTGGCTGTCGATGTCGAGGACGATGTAGTCGCCCTTGCCCGCCACCGTGGAAATGATGCCGAGGTTGGCCTGGTAGCCGGTCGAGAAGACCATGGCGTGATCCATGCCGTAGAATTCGCAGAGCGCCTGCTCGACCGCCTTGTGCCCGGCATAGGTCCCGTTGAGCACACGGCTGCCCGTCGTGCCCGAACCGAAATCGTCGAGCGCCTGCTTGCCCGCATCGATCACGTCGGGATCGAAGGTCATGCCCATGTAGTTGTAGGTGCCGAGGAGGATCGTTTCACGGCCGTTGCAGATCGCGACGGTCGGCGAGATCACCTTTTCCATCACGAGGCTGAACGGATCCTCGACGCCCGAGGCGAGCAGCCCCGCGCGGAGGTCGATGATCGGCTGGAACTTGTCGAACAGGTCGCCCATCTGCCGATCAGCCCTGCAGCTTCACGACGGCGTCCACAAGCTGGCCGTAGGTCTCTATCTCGGCCTGCTGGTTCATGCTGATGATGATGTCGAATTCGTCCTCGATCGCGGCGACGAAATCCATCACGGTCAGGCTGTCGAATTCGAGGTCGCCGGAGAAAGTGCTGGTGTCGTCGATCGGGACGCCTTTCTTGTTGAACGGCGCGATCAGCGCTGCGATCCGGTCGGCAGTGGCGGCACGGTCCATCAAAAAATATGCTCCTGAAACGATGCTGGCCCTCTGGCCAAGAATTGCGGCGCAAAAGCGGCGCGGGGCCGCCGTGTCAAGTTCTGCCGCGCCTCACGATCCGCGCGGGTTGACCACCGCAGAGATGTAAGCCGCGTCGCGCAGGCCGTCGGGTCCGCCCAGAATGGACTTGGGCAACGGCTCGCGCGGCAAGGGATCCAGGCGGTCATATCGCAGGCGCCAGCTCGTGATCTTCCAGGCGCCCTCGATCTTCCGGTAGGTCTCGTATTCGCGGCCGTGGCCGTTGTAGCCGCAGCGTTCGCCGGTCTGGGGATCGAACGGCCATTCGTTGTAATCGTGGAGCACCCAGATGCCGCTCGCTTCGGTCGGGCTTTCGAAGGTTATCTCGGGCATCGAGAAGCGGTGGAGCGAAATGGCCCCCTCGAGCATGTCCCTGACGGCGTAGGCGTAAGTCGCACCGCCGTGCATCAGTTCGCCCATGCCGAGGTCGAAGGTGCAATCGGCGCTAAAAACGTCCTTGAAGCCTTCCCAGTCCTTGACGTCGGCCAATCGGCCGAACCGCGCCTTCAGCTCGATAATCTCCTTGTAGTCGAGCATCTGTTGCAACAGGTCCTCAGCCATCGCGTCCTCTCCTTAGACTGCCGCTTTTTCGACCAGACCTTTCACGGCCGCCATGAACGGCCCGATCGACACGGGCTTGGCCAGGTAGGAATCGGCGCCCGCCTCGCGGATGCGTTCCTCGTCGCCCTTGCCCGCATAGGCGGTTACCGCCAGCACCGGGATCGAGCGCAGGATGGGATCGGCCTTGGCCGCCTCGATCAGGTCGAGCCCCGAAACGTTGGGCAACTGGATGTCCATGATGATGAGGTTGGGGACGAAGCTCTTGGCCTTGTCCAGCGCATCGAGCCCATCGGCGACGGGCTCCACGGCATAGCCCTGACTCTTCAGCACGTCGCAGAACAGCTTCCGATTGAGATCGTTGTCCTCGACAACGAGGATTCGCTTTGCCATTCGCCAGCCCGCGCACCATGTTGGTAAAGCGAACTTCTAAGCGCTGCAGGCGAGACTGACAATTCTACGAGACCGCTCATCCCCCGCGATAAATGCGGATTCACAGGCTTTGGCGCTGTCCGCGCTCGGCTGGGTGCTGGGCGACGAGAGCCGCGCCTCCCGCCTGCTCGCGCTAACGGGGCTAACCCCCGACGAACTGCGCGAGGGCCTTGGCGATCCGGCACTGCTCGGCGCGGTGCTCGACTTCCTCTGTTCGCATGAACCCGATCTCGTCGCCGCGGCCGATGCGCTCGGCGTCACGCCGCAGGACCTTGCCGGCGCGCGCGAAAGACTGAACCCATGAGCCGGCCGCTGGTCATCACCGATTGCGACGAAGTCCTGCTCTACATGATCGCGCCGTTCCGCGACTGGCTGGCCGAGACGCAGGGCATCCTGTTCGACATGAGCCGCGAGGACTTCGGCCGCGCCATGACCTATGCCGGCAGCGGCGACACGGTCGTGGGCGAGGAAGTCTGGCGGCTGCTCAACCTGTTCTTCGACGGCCAGATGCACCGCCAATCGCCCGTGCCCGGCGTGATCCAATCGATCGCCGCGCTGCGCGAGCATGCCGATGTCGTCGTCCTGACCAATCTCAAGGACTTCCGCCAGCAGGCGCGAACCCAGCAGCTGCTCGGCCACGGGCTCGATCTGCGCGTATTCACCAACCAGGGGCCGAAAGGCCCGGCGCTCAAGGCAATCCTCGACGAGTACCAGCCGTCGCGCGCGGTGTTCATCGACGACATCGCCCAGCACCACGGCTCGGCCGCCGAGCTAGTGCCGCATGTCAGCCGCCTACACCTCTGCGCCGAGCCGCTGCTCGCGCCGCATATCACTTGCGCCCACACCGCCGGCCACGCTCATGCGCGGATCGACGACTGGGAGAGCGCCCTGCCCTGGCTGCTCGATCGCCTGACCAACCAGAACGCCACCACGGAGACCGCATGACCACCGACGCCGCAATCGACGCGAAGTTGGCCGAACTCGGGCTGGAACTGCCCGAACCCGCCGCGCCGGTGGCCGCCTATGTTCCGGTGGTGATCGCCGGCGGGCTCGCCCACGTCTCGGGCCAGCTGCCCTTTGTCGACGGCGTGCTGGTCAAGGGCCGGCTCGGCGCCGACGTCGATGCCGGCAAGGGCTATGAGGCGGCGCGCGCCTGCGGGTTGATGATCGTCGCCCAATTGCGTGCGGCGCTGGGCTCGCTCGACCGGGTCGAACGGATCGTCAAGCTCGGCGCTTTTGTCAATTCGACCGGCGATTTCACCGACCAGCCCAAGGTCGCCAACGGCGCTTCCGAACTGATGGCCGCGCTCTTCGGTGAGGCCGGCAAGCATGCCCGCAGCGCGGTCGGCGTACCCGTACTGCCGCTTGGCGCCGCGGTGGAGATCGATGCCATTGTCGCCATTCGCGCCGATTGACCGCTGGCTGGCGCCGGCGCCCGATCCGGGCAAGGCCGCCTGGATCGGCGACCATATTTTCGCCCATCGCGGCCTTCACTACCCCGGCGTTCCCGAGAATTCGCCCGGCGCTTTCGCCGCCGCGATCTTCCGCCACTATGGCATCGAGTGCGACATCCAGCGCTCGGCCGATGGCCAGGCCATGGTCTTCCACGACTGGGATCTGGACCGGCTGACCAGCCAGAGCGGACCCGTGGCGAAACGTAACGCCGCCGAACTCGGCGCGATTATGCTGACCGGCAGCGAGGACCACATTCCGACGCTGCGCCAGTTGCTCGACCAGATCGACGGCCGCGTGCCGCTGCTGATCGAAATCAAGTCGCGCCGCCAGATGCATATCGGCGCGATCTGCCTCGCGGTTCGCCGCGTGCTTGAAGGCTATGTCGGCCCGCACGCCGTGATGAGCTTCGATCCGCGCGTATCGCGCTGGTTCGCGACCCATTCGCCGGCGACCGTGCGCGGGCTCGTCGTCACCGAGGAGAACGACAAGACGGCGACGGGCCGGATCAAGCGACACCTGTCGCTCTGGCAGGCGCGGCCCGACTTCCTCGCTTACGACATCCGCGACCTGCCGAGCGCCTTCGCCGCCGGCCAGCGCAGCCGCGGCCTGCCCGTGGCGAGTTGGACCGTGCGCAGCGCAGAACTGCGCGACAGGGCGGCGCTCCACGCCGACGCACCGATCGCCGAAGGGGCGGGGATCGGGCAAGTGCCTGTGCTAGGCTGACCTCATGGCCGATTCCGATCCCGCCTATGCCGTCCGCCTGCTCGCTTCGGTCGGCGAATGCGATGCCGCCGAATGGGACGCGCTGACCGATGGGGGCAATCCCTTCGTCTCGCATGCCTTCCTCAGCGCCATGGAGGATTCGAAGTCGGTCGGCGAGCGCAGCGGCTGGCTGCCGACCCCGCTTGTGATCGACGGGCCCGACGGGCGGCTGGCGGCGGCCCTACCGGCTTATGTGAAGTCGCACAGCCAGGGCGAATATGTCTTCGACCACTCCTGGGCCGATGCCTGGCACCGCGCCGGTGGCTCCTATTACCCCAAGCTGCAGATCGCCGCGCCGTTCACCCCGGCGACCGGCCCGCGCCTGCTGACCCCCGAGCCCGCGCTCGCGGCGCCCCTGCTGCGCGCGGCCGAGCAGTTCTGCGTGCAGCAGGGGCTGTCCTCCGCCCACGCCACTTTCATCGAGCCTGCCCAGGCTCCGCTATTCGAGCGCGCCGGCTGGCTGCTGCGCGAGGACATCCAGTTCCATTGGGAAAACCGCGGCTACGCCAGCTTCGACGACTTCCTCGCCCAGTTGAGCTCGCGCAAGCGCAAGGACCTGCGCAAGGAGCGTGCCGCGGCGCAGGCCGGCGTCGAGATTCGCGCGCTGCGCGGCGACGACATCCGCCCCGAGCACTGGGACGCCTTCTGGCATTTCTATCAGGACACCGGCGCACGCAAATGGGGCCAGCCCTATCTGACCCGCAAAGCTTTCACCCTGCTCGGCGAGCGGATGGCGAATCAGATCCTGCTGGTCCTGGCTTTCGTGGATGACCAACCCATCGCGGGCGCGCTCAACTTCATCGGTGCCGACGCGCTCTATGGCCGCTACTGGGGGGCGCTGGTCGACAAGCCGTTCCTGCATTTCGAGCTCTGCTACTACCAGGCGATCGACGCGGCAATCGCGCTGGGGCTTTCCCGCGTCGAGGCGGGCGCACAGGGCGGGCACAAGCTGGCGCGCGGCTACGAACCGGTGCGCACCATCTCGGCGCATTACATCGTCCATGAAGGATTTCGCGAAGCGGTCGCCGAATTCCTCGCGCGCGAACGCGAGGGGATCGTCGGCGAGCAGCTCTATCTCGGCACGCGAACGCCGTTCAAGAAAGGTTAGGGCGATTTCGCGCCGGCTGCCCCCGGCCGGCCCGGAAATCGCAGCAGAACCAGTAGTACCTCAGGCCGCCTTGCGAGCCGTCGCGGCGAGCCATTCGCGGGCGCGGCGCTGGGCTTCGGCGATCTCGCGCGCGGTCATCTCTTCCGAAATGTCCGCCCGGCACATCTGGGCTTCCTCGTGACCCGCGACGGCGGCGAGGTTGAACCACTTGTGCGCTTCGACCAGGTCACAGGCGATGCCGTGGCCGCCGGTCGAGTAAGCCACACCGAGATCGAAATAGGCGGCAATGTCGCCCTGCGCCGCTGCGGCGAGGCATCGTGCCACCATCATGTCACCGGCTGTGTCTTGCGTTTCGCTCGCGCCGGCCAAGTCAGTATTGTGTATCCAGGCTATCGTCATGCTAGTTGCCCCCCTGGCTGAAAATACGGGTCCTCCTTCGCCCGTCCTGTGTCGGACGCTGGCAGATTTATGGTCAAGAAAAGGTTAACGCGTTTCCGCATTTCTCGCCGGGCGAGGCCCGGATTGGCCCGAACCCACATGCCCAAAGCTCGGAATTCTCACAAAAATGTCATCTTCAGCAGGGCTTAAGGAAATTTCATGTAGGAGAAAGTCTATTGCCGCTTGTGCGGGTTCAGGCCCCCAACTATAGGCGCGGCAACCGTGGCTCGCAGTACGCTACCGGGAAAACCCGGGGCACCAAATGCAGGCGGTCCGGGGAGGAGTGGTGCGGAGACTCTGATGGCGACTGCCCTTGCTGATGAAATCGACGTCCTGGCGAAAGCCAAACGTGCGCTAGGGGGCGATTACACCCCCAGCGAAGACGAGCCCTATATGTCGGAGGCGCAGCAGGACTATTTCCGGCGCCTGCTGATGGAATGGAAGAAGCTGATTCTGAATGCCGCGGCCGATACGCTGCAGCAGCTCCAGGACGGCCCGATCCGCGAGCCCGACCTCAACGACCGCGCCTCGAGCGAGACCGATTGGGGCATCGAGCTGCGGACTCGCGACCGGCAGCGCAAGCTGATCGCCAAGATCGATTCGGCGCTGCGCCGCATCGAGGAAGGCGACTACGGCTATTGCGAGGTCACCGGCGAGCCCATCGGCATCGGCCGGCTGACCGCCCGCCCCGTCGCGACGATGACGGTCGAGGCGCAGCAGGCGCACGAACGTCGCGAGAAAGTGTCCCGCGACGACTGATGTGCGATCGCCTTCGATTGCTTCGAAGGCGATGCTCCAGCTTCTCGGCTATCCGCGGCTTCGGATCCGTCTGATGGCCAATCTGTCCCGAAATCGGTCTGATGCGGCGCCTCCAGATTCCCGATTAAAGCTTTGTTTGTCAGTTCCGTTTATCAGCGGGCGGTGGTACGACGGCTATGGGTCGCACCATGGTTGCACGCACGGATCTCGACTGGGATCTTCGATTTGGCACTGGCAATTGGCTAGGCGAGACGATGGACGGAAGTGAAAATAGGCAAATCGCGCGCGACAGCCTGTTCGTCATGGCCGACCTGCGCCTGCCCGATTCCGCCGCCGAGCATCGCATCAAGGTGCGCAACCTCTCCGCCGGCGGCATGATGGGCGAAGGTACGGTGCGCGTTTCGCGCGGCGACCTCGTCGAAGTGAACATCCGCAATATCGGCTGGGTCGAAGGCTCGGTAGCCTGGGTCCAGGACGATCGCTTCGGCGTCGCCTTCCAGGAAGAGATCGATCCCAAGGTGGCCCGCGCGCCGGTGGCGCAGGCACAGACGGCGGGTGCCAGCCCCTCGCCCCAGCATAAATACGTGCCCCGCGACGCTAAGTCGCTGCGCAAGATCTGATCCCAAACTGGCCGGGCATTCCTTGCCCAGCCGCATTCCCGCCTCCGGCAAAATCGGCTAGGTCCGGCGCGGATGCGAAAGGCCCGGAAATCCCTCGCGAAACGCATCAAGCTGCTGGTCGCTTTGCTGGCTGGCCTGCCGCTTGCCGCCTGCGGTTCGGGCAAGGACGCGCTGACCGTCGTCACCATCGGCAGCCCCGCTTCGCCTTTCGAGAAAACCGCACGCCTTTCGCCGCCGGCCCGGTTGATCCGCGCCGCGACGGTCGAGGGCCTGGTCGGCTTCGACGAGCAGGGCCAGATCGTCCCGGCCCTGGCGGACCGCTGGATCGTCACCGACGACGGGCTGAGCTACATCTTCCGCTTGCGCGACGGCACTTGGGCCGACGGCAGCCCGCTGACCGCACAGAGCCTGCGCACCGCCCTGCGCGAGACGATGGCGGGGCTCCGCGGCATGCCCCTGGCGCTCGACCTCTCGGGCATCACCGAAATCCGCGTGATGACCGGACGCGTGATCGAGATCCGGCTGGCCGCGCCGATGCCCAACCTGCTGCAGCTGCTCGCCCAGCCCGAGCTCGGCCTAGCCCACGAGGATCTGGGCACCGGCCCGATGCGGCTGCGGCGCGACGGCGACGTCGCGCTGCTGACCGCGATTCCGCCGGAGGGTCGCGGGCTGCCCCAGGTCGAGGGCTGGAGCGGCAAGGTTCGCCCGCTGCGGCTGCTCGCGCTTCCCGCCGAACAGGCCGTGGCCAGGTTCAACAGCGGCGAGGCGGACGTCCTGCTGGGGGGCAGGATCGAAGACTTCCCCCTGGCAGGCTCGGTCGGGCTCATCCGCGGGACGATCCAGCTCGACCCGGTCATGGGCCTGTTCGGACTGGCCGTTTCGGAGACCGACGGCTTTCTTGCCGCGCCCGAAAATCGCGAGGCCGTGGCCATGGCGATCGACCGCAGCGCGCTGATCGACGCTTTCGGCGTCGGCGGCTGGACCCCGACCACGCGCATCGTCGGCGCCGGCGTGGCCGACGATCCAGGCTCCATCGGCGAACGCTGGCCCGGCCTGTCGATCGGCGAGCGCCGCGCCCAGGCCACCGCACGGGTCAACCGCTGGCGTGCCACCCAGCCGGGAGCGCCGGCACCGGTCGAACTGCGCCTGGCGCTGCCGCGTGGACGCGGCGGCGATATCCTGTTCGCGCGGCTGCGGGCCGATCTCGCAGCAGTCGGCATCGAGGCCCAGCAGGTCGGCCCCGACGACGAAGCCGAACTCCGCCTGGTCGACGCCGTCGCCCGTTATCCCCGCGCCGCCTGGTTCTTGAACCAGCTGGGTTGCGGTGCCAGGCGCGGCCTCTGCAGCGAGGATGCTGATCGCCTGGTCGCTCAGGCGCAGCGCGCGAGCGACCCCGCGGTCGGCAAAAATCTGCTCGCCGATGCCGAGGCAGAGCTGACCAAGGCGAACGCCTTCATCCCCTTCGGCCCGCCGATCCGCTGGTCGCTTGTACGCGGTGACGTCCACGGCTTCGCCGCCAACCGCTGGAACATTCATCCCTTGATGCCGATGGCTATGCTTCCCAAATGAAGCGCGTCCGTCGTTCGGACGGGATCGGAGCGAAGACCAAAATGGCCGGTACGGCACAGCAGACACGGCGCATGGCGCCGGAACTACCCCTCGGACGCGACGCAGTCGCCGTGCGGCAGCGCATAGAAATGGCCGAGCGGCTGCTCGAGCGGGTATTTGTCATCCCCGGTATCAACCGGCCGATCGGGCTCGACGTCATCCTCGATATCGTGCCCGTGGCTGGCAATGCGATCGGCGCGTTGATGGGCATGTACCTGGTCTGGGAAGCCCGCAACCTCGGCATGTCGAAGTGGCAGATGACGCGGATGATGGGGAACGTCGGGATCGACGCCGTCATCGGTGCGGTGCCCTTCGTCGGCGCCGTCGCGGACTTCTTCTTCCGGTCGAACACGCGCAACCTGAAGATCGTCCGCAAGCATCTCGACAAGCACCACCCGGCCTCGCGCATCATCGAGGCCTGATCGCCCGAACCTGATTGGAGGGGCTGGCGGCGCTTTCGCCAGCGGCTATGATGCCGCGATGCGCAAGACCTGCCTGCTCGCCCTTCTTTTCGCTCTCGCCGCCTGCGGCAAGTCGGACAATGCCCCCGGCCCGGGCGGCGTCACCGTCGGCGAGGCCCGCGCGCTCGACGAGGCGGCCGAGATGATCGAGAAACGCCAGCTTCCTAAGGACGCGCTGCATCCGCCTGCTCCGGCCCCTTCGGCCGCGGCCAGCGCAAGCACCACGCCATGATGCTCGCGGGCAAGGTCGTCGCCGTGACCGGCGGCGGGCGCGGCATCGGGCGAGCCATCGCGCTGCTCTGCGCGCAGGAAGGTGCCGCGGTGCTGGTCAACGATCCCGGCGTCGCGCAGGACGGAGACGGCAGCGATGCCGGCCCCGCCGAGCAGACCGCCGCCGATATCCGCGCCGCCGGCGGCCAGGCCCAGGCCAATCTCGCCAGCGTCGCCGATCCCGCGGGCGCGCAGTCGATCGTCGCCGACGCCATTGCCGCTTTCGGCCGGATCGACGCCGTGGTGAACAACGCCGGCATCCTGCGCGACGCGATCTGGCACAAGCTGAGCCACGAGGACTGGCGCGCGGTGATCGACGTCCACCTCCACGGCGCCTTCAACGTCGCCAAGGCCGCAACGCCGCATTTCCGCGAGCAACAGTCGGGCAGCTTCATCCATTTCACCTCGGGCAGTGGGCTCACCGGCAACGTAGGCCAGGCCAATTATGCCGCGGCCAAGCTGGGCATCGTCGGCTTGTCGCAGTCGATCGCGCTCGACATGGCGCGCTACGGCGTGCGCTCGAACTGCATCGCGCCGGTCGCGTTCACCCGAATGATCGAGAACCTGACGCGCCATCGCGCCGACGACGACCCCAGCATGGCCAAGTTCCGCGACATGGGGCCCGAAAAGATCGCCCCGCTCGTCGCCTATCTTGCCTCGGACGTCGCGGCAGACGTCACCAACCAGGTCTTCGGCGTGCGCCGCAACGAGATCTTTCTCTATTCCAAGCCGCGCATCCTCCGCTCGATGGCCAAGAGCGAAGGCTGGACCGCGCAGTCGATCGCCGACGAGCTGATGCCCGCGTTGCGCCCAGATTTCGAGCGGGCCGATCTGACGGCGCAAATGCTTCAGCCCTACGATCCGATCTAGTCGAAGCTCACCTTACCGCGCCCGGCCTTGACCGCGCCGCGCAGCTTCTTGCCCTGGAGCCGCTGTTCCTTGCCGACACGGTTGAGGCGGGACTTGGCGCGCTTTTCGGGCAGATTGTGCGCTTCGGTCAGCAGTTCGGCGAGCCGCTCGCGGGCGTCGGCGCGGTTGGCTTCCTGGGTACGGAAGCGGCGCGCAGTGAGGACGAGTTCGCCGCGCGCGGTCATACGGCTGCCGGCGAGTTCCTTGAGGCGGTGAAAGATCTCGGGGGGGCAGGCGCAACGCGAAGACGTCGAGCCGCAGCTGCACCGCGGTCGCCACTTTGTTGACGTTCTGGCCGCCGGGGCCCGAGGCGGTGATGAAGCTTTCGCTCGCCAGTGCCTGCGCGCGTTCGATGGCAGGCTCAGCGTCAGGCATCCGGCTCTTCGAAGCCGAGAATGGCGAAATCGGCGGGCAGTGACGAAGTCGCGGCGACCGGCGGCTTGTCGCCGCGGTGCAGGATAAGCGCAGAGGCGTGGAGCATCGTGCGGGTCACGCGGCGGTCCTTCTTACCGTAGACCGGATCGCCGACCAACGGAAAGCCGAGCCCGGCGAGCGCGTGGATGCGGATCTGGTGGGTGCGACCGGTCACCGGCTTGAAGCGGACCATGGTGACGCCATCGTGGACCGCCAGTCGCTCCCAATGGGTCATCGCCGGCTTGCCCTTCTTCGCTGCGATCATCCGCCAGCCGTCCTTCTCGCTGCTGATCTTCGACAGTGCGAGTTCGATCGTGCCGGCTTCCTCGGCCAGCTCGCCGGCGACGAGGCCGATATAGGTCTTGTCGACCTGGCGCTCCTCGAAAGCGGCGGAGAAGCGCTTGAGCGCCTTGGGATTGCGCGCGAGCAGCAGGCAGCCCGAGGTATCCTGGTCAAGCCGGTGGACCGGTGCGGGTGGGCGCTGGAAGCCGAGCTTGAGCTGTTCGAGATAGTCCTCGAGGCAGGGCCCGCCGGCGCGCGGACGATCGAGCGGCAGACCGGCGGGCTTGTCGATGACCAGGGCCTCGCCGTCTTCGAACAGGATGGGCAGGTCCATCAGGCGACCGCCGCCGCGATCCGGCGCACGGCTTCGGCGAGCTGCGCGTCGTCGGCAGCGAAGCTGATGCGAAAGCCGTCCGCCCCGCCGAAGGCCGAAGCCGGGACGATGGCGACGCCGTGTTCTAGCAGTTGCAAGGCCAGTGCCTCGTCATTGCCGAACCGGCTCATCAAGGGCGCGGCGTCGACCATGCAGTAGAACGCGCCGTCGGGCACCGGGCTCGACAGGCCGGGGATCGCATTGATCCCGCCGACCACGAGATCGCGCCGCGTGCGGAACCGCTCGCGCCAGTCGAGCAGGAAGTCCTGCGGGCCCTCGAACGCCGCCACCGCGCCAGCCTGGCTGACCGAGCTGGGGTTGCCCGAGCTGTGCGACTGCAGCTTTTCCATCGCCTGGATTAGCCAGCGCGGGCCAGCGACGACGCCGATGCGGAAGCCCGTCATCGCGTGGCTCTTGGAGACGCCCGACACGGTCAGCACGCGGTCGGCAATGCCGGGATATTCCACGGCGAGCGTCGCATGGGCGCCGCCCGAGTAGCGGATCGGCGCATAGATATCGTCGCTCATCACCAGCACGCGCGGGTGGCGTGCCAAGACCTCGCCGATCGCCTGCAGCTCCTCGGCCGGATAGGTCGCGCCCGTGGGATTGCCCGGGCTATTGAGCAGCAACCAGCGCGTACGCGGCGTGATCGCCTGTTCGAGCTGTGCGGCGGTGATGCGGAAGCCGCCCGCGGCGTCGGTCGGCAGCTTGACCACCTCGGCCCCGGCGAAGCGGACGATCTCCGGATAGGAGACCCACCACGGCGCGGGGATCAGCACTTCGTCGCCGGGATCAAGCGTCGCCAACAATGCGTGGAAGATCGCCTGCTTGCCGCCGGCGCTGATCGTCACCTGGCTGACCGGCACTTCGATGCCGAGATCGCGGGCGAAATGCAGCGCCGCCGCCTTCTTCAGGGCCGCCGTGCCGCCCACCGGGGTATATTTCGTATCACCTGCGTCCATCGCCGCCTTTGCCGCGGCGATGACGTGCGGCGGCGTGGCGAAATCGGGCTCACCCACCGACAGCGAGATGATGTCGCGCCCTTCGGCCTTGAGCGCCGTGGCGCGGTCGGTCATCGCCGTGGTCTGCGAGGGGGCGATGCGCTGGAGCGCTATGGACGTATTGTCGGTCATGGAAGCAGCCTCGCTGGCATCAGGCCGCGCAGGGCATTGCCGATGAAAAATCCCTGGCCGAGATCGGCGAGCGTCAGCTCCGCCTCTTCGGCGCGGCCTTCCTCGATCAGCGCGCGGCGCAGCACGCCCGGCAGCAGGCCCAGCGCCAGCGGCGGGGTCAGCAGCTTGCCGTCGCGCTCGACGAAGACATTGGTGAAGCAGCCTTCGGTGACGAGCCCGTCGCTGCGCAGGAACAGCCCCTCTACCCCGCCCTCGGCCTGCGCCGCGGCAAGCCCGGCCTCGTAGAAGCCGCGGTCCGAATTCTTGTGCCGCAGCCGCCAATCGCCCGGATCGACCGGCAGGCGGAACACCGCGCATGGCGCCGGGTCGGGCAAGTCGGCAGGAAGGTCGGCCAGTTCGAGGCTGTAGGAACCGCTGCGCGCGAGCACGAGCCGCAGTTTGCCCGGCCGATCGGCATCGAAGCACAGCGCCTGTATCGCGTTGCGCACGGCGTGGCGATCGAACAGGAAGCCGAGTTCCGAAGCGCTCGCCTTGATCCGTTCGAGATGCAGTTCGAGCAGCGGGATGCCGCCGTCGGGCGTGAAGGCCATGGTCTCGATCAGGTCGAAACTCGCCGGCGACTCTCGCACGAAACCCCCTTTGACCAGGCACTCGCGCCATTCGTCCAGTGCATCGGAATCGGCGACGATCGCCGATCCCACCCCCAGCACCGCACGACCCCGACCATTTTCGCCGGGTGTCAGACGCAAAGTTCGGATTGCCACATTGAACGCAGCATCGCCAGAGGGATCGATACGGCCGATTGCACCGCAGTATGCCCCCCGCGCATCGCGTTCGGTCTGCTGGATCAGTTCCATCGCCCGGATCTTGGGCGCGCCGGTGATCGAACCGCAGGGGAACAACGCGCGGATCATGTCGACCGCCCCCTTGCCCGGCTGCAGCCGCGCGCGCACGGTCGAGACCATCTGGTGCACGGTCGGATAGCTCTCGACCGCAAAGGCGTTCTCGACCCGCACCGAGCCCGGCTCGGCAACGCGAGAGAGATCGTTGCGCATCAGGTCGACGATCATCAGGTTCTCGGCGCGATCCTTGACCGAAGCGGCGAGTTCGTCGGCCAGCGTCTTGTCCTCGCCCGGCGTGCGGCCACGCGGACGCGTGCCCTTCATCGGCTTGACCGTCGCGGCGCCGTCTTTCAGCGCAAAGAACAGCTCGGGCGAGAAGCTGAGCAGCCAGTGCGTGCCGTCGAACACCACGCCGCCGTAACCGGCGCCCGCCGAGGGCCGGATCGCCGTGTAGAGCGCCAGCGGATCGCCGCGCCAGGACGCCGCGAGCGGAAAGGTCAGGTTGGCCTGGTAGATATCGCCCGCGCGGATCGCTTCCTGCAGCGCGGCGAAGTTGCGGCCATAGCCGCCGAATGAAAGCTGCGGCTCGAGCGGACCGATCGAGCCCGATGGACCACCGGCATTCGCCGCGAGCCACTGCGGTACTTGGGCGGCGGAAATCGTCTCGTAATTCTCGAAAGCACCGAACCAGACCAGCGGCCCCATCGCCCCGGTTCGCCCCGCGGCGAGCGAGGCCAGCCGCGGTTCGAGCGCAAGGCCGGCCTCATAGGCGAGGTAGCCGGCCAGCTCGCGCCCTTCGGCATGCAGCGCCTCGATCCGCGCCAGCGCGGGCGCCACCTCTTCGGGCCGCCGTGCGACGACCAGCTCGACCGGCGCGCGGTAGAGCCTGGCGTCGCTCGCGCCCTCGGGCCGGGCATCGTCGAGCAGGATGAAGGGTTCGGCCATTCTGCCCGCCCTCTAGCCGCGACAGGCGCCGCTTGCAAAAAGCCTCTCGCACAGTGTCCTAGGCCCCGGTACACCTGTGCCGCAAGACAGCTGGAGTGCGGCATGAGCGAGATCTACATCGGACTGGGCGCGAACAACGAGCGGCAGGTGCTGCACCTCGGCCGAGCTAACCGCCACGGGCTGATCGCCGGCGCGACGGGCACCGGCAAGACCGTCACGCTCCAGACCATCGCCGAGCAGTTCTCCGCCAACGGCGTCCCCGTCTTCCTCGCCGACGTGAAGGGCGATCTCTCGGGCATTTCGATGGCCGGCAGCCACGAGTTCAAGAACGCCGCGATCCTCGAAGGCCGGGCGAAGGAAATCGGCATCACCGACTACGCCTATCACGACAATCCGGCGATCTATTGGGATCTCTACGGCGAGCAGGGCCACCCGATCCGCACAACCATCTCGGAAATGGGCCCCTTGCTGCTGTCGCGGCTGATGGGCCTCAACGAGACGCAGGAAGGCGTCCTCAACGTCGCCTTCCGCTATGCAGACGACAACGGCTGGCTGCTGCTGAACCTCGAGGACCTGCAGGCCGTGCTCACCGCCACGGCCGAGAACGCCGGCGAGCTCGCGACCAAGTACGGCAACGTGTCGAAGGCCAGCGTCGGTACGATCCAGCGCCAGCTGCTCGCTTTCGACAGCCAGGGCGCAGCCAAGTTCTTCGGCGAGCCGGCCTTCGAGATCGCTGACTTCATCCGCTGCGACGACAACGGCAAGGGCTACGTCAACATCCTCGCCGCCGACAAGCTGATGCAGAGCCCCAAGCTCTACGCCACCTTCCTGCTCTGGCTGCTGTCCGAACTGTTCGAGGCGCTTCCCGAAATGGGAGATCCCGACAAGCCCAAGCTCGTCTTCTTTTTCGACGAGGCGCACCTGCTGTTCGAGGACGCACCCGACGCGCTGATGGACAAGGTCGAGCAGGTCGTCCGGCTGGTCCGCTCGAAAGGCGTCGGCGTCTATTTCATCACGCAGAACCCGATCGACATTCCCGAGAAGATCGCCGGCCAGCTCGGCAACCGCGTTCAGCACGCGCTGCGCGCCTTCACCCCGCGCGACCAGCGCGCGATCAAGGCCGCGGCCGAGACCTTCCGGATCAATCCCGATCTCGACGTCGAGAAGGCGATCACCGAGCTCAAGGTGGGCGAAGCGCTTGTCTCGACCTTGCAGGACGACGGCAGCCCCTCGGTGGTCCAGCGTACCCTGGTAGCGCCACCATGCTCGCGGCTCGGGCCGGTAACGCCCAAGGAGCGTGCGATCGTCCAGTCGATCAGCCCCTGCGAGGGTAAGTACGATACCGAGGTGGATCGCGAATCCGCGTCCGAAATCCTGGCGCAGAAAGCACAGGATGCAGTGGCGGCGGCGCAAGTCGTCGAGCAGCAGGGCGAGGAAGCGCAGCGCGCGCAGCCGCGCCAGTCGCCCTCGCTCTGGGAGAAGGCCGGCAAGGCCGCGCTGGGCGCCGCCGCAGCTTCGGCCGGGACCATGGTCGCACGCAGCATGAGCGGCCGGAAGTCTTCGGCATCGCCGATGGCCTCGGCCGCCACCGCCGCAGTAGGTGCGGTTCTGGGCAGCGGTGCGCTCGGCCGATTCGCACGGGGTTTGCTTGGCGGATTATTGCGCTAATAAGGCAGCGATGATCCGCACACTCCTGGCCGCGCTGCTGGCCACCGTTCCGGCGCAAGCCTTCGCCCAGGCCGCCGTTCCAGCTCCCGCCCCAGCGCCTGCCGCGACGCCAGCCGCCTATCCGGTGGGACAGCTTTCCGACGCCGTGCAGCCGCAGGACTATCGCCTCGATCTCACCGTCGATCCGTCGAAGGAGCGCTTCTCGGGCAAGGTCGAGATCGACGCGCTGCTGAAAGCGCCCAGCGCGACTATATTCCTCCACGGGCGCGATTTCGCCATGAACCGCGCGGTCGCGCGGGTCGGCGGCAAGGAATTCGTCGGGACCTGGAAGCAGATCGATCCGACAGGCGTCGTCGCGCTGACTTTCGCCCAGCCGCTGCCGGCCGGACCGGTCGTCTTTGCTTTCGACTACGATGCGCCGTTCCAGGACGGACCCACCGGCATGTTCCGGGTCAAGGTTGGCGGCGACTGGTATAGCTGGACACAGTTCGAATCGATTGACGCGCGTGCGGCTTTCCCGGGCTTCGACCAGCCTTCGTTCAAGACCTCGTTCACCGTCACTCTGCGCACACCGCGCGGACTGAAAGCGGTCGGCAACGCGCCTGAGACATCGACGACCGCCGAGGGCGGACTCGACGTCCACCGCTTCGCCCGGACCCTGCCGTTGCCAACCTATCTCGTGGCCATGATGGTCGGCCCCTTCGCCACGGTCGAAGGCACGGTTCCGCCGACGCCGCAGCGCACGAAACCGCTGCCGCTGCGCATCGTCACGACGCAGCCCAACGCCGCCAAGCTCGACTTCGCGCTACAGGGCTCGAAGGAAATCGTCGCTCTGCTCGAAGACTATTTCGCCGACGGTTTCCCCTACCCCAAGCTCGACCAGATCACCTCACCGATCCAGCCCGGCGCGATGGAAAACGCCGGCGCCGATCTCTATGGCGACAGCCTGCTGGTGATGACCAAGGACGCGCCGACGCCGAAGAAGCGGCAATTCGGCATGGTCGTCGCGCATGAGCTGGCGCACCAGTGGTTTGGCGATCTCGTCACGCCGACGTGGTGGGACGACATCTGGCTCAACGAAAGCTTCGCCAACTGGATGGGCTACCGCATCGGCGACGCCTGGCGGCCCGATCTCAATATCCGCGCCGGCGCGGTGGCCGAGGGCTTCGGCGCGATGGACACTGACGCGCTGCTCGCCGGGCGGCCGATCCACCAGAAGATCCCGGCCAATTCGGACATCGACGCCTCGTTCGATTCGATCACCTACGGCAAGGGCGGCCACGTCGTCGCGATGATCGCGGCCTTCATGGGTGACACGAAATTCCGCGACGGCGTGCGCCGCTATATGGCCGCGCACCGCTACGGCAACGCCACCAGCACCGACTTCTTCGCCGCCATGGCCGACGCTGCGCACGATCCACGGATCATCCCGGCGATGCAGAGCTTCATCGATCAGCAGGGCGTGCCGCTGCTGACCTTCGCCCGCACAGCAGACGGCTACACTGTCCGCCAGAGCCGCTACGCCAAGCTCGGAACGACGCCGCCCGCAACGCGCTGGGGCGTGCCGATGTGCCTGCGCCGCGGCGAGACGCGCCAGTGCAGCCTGCTGACCGAGGAAAGCGCAGCGGCGACGATCTCCGGCAGCGGCCCGCTGGTGCCCAATGCCGGCGGCACCGGCTACTACCGCTTCGAACTGCCCGCGGCCGACTGGGACGCGCTGATCGCCGATGCCGACAAGCTGACACCGAGCGAGGCCCAGGCGACGGTCGATTCACTGTTCGCCAGCCTGCTCGCGGGGCGGTCAGGCGCGACCAAGCTGGCCGCGCTGGCGGAAAAGCTGATCAACTATCCCGACAGCTACGCCAGCGACGTCGCCATCGGCGCGCTCGGCAACCTGACCAGCGCCGACCTGCTCGACGATGCCGGCCGCCGCGGCTGGCGGCGCTTCGTCAAGCGGCTCTATGCGCCGCTGCTGACGCAGTACGGTTTCAATCCGCGTGCCGGTGCCTATGCCGCCGACGCGCCCGAGCGCGCCCAGAGGCGAGTCCAGATCGTCGCACAGCTCGCCGGCGCGGCGCGCGACAAGGGCCTGCGGCGGCAGCTCGAAGCGGCGACGCGCGACTTCCTCGCCGGCAATGCCCAGGCGCTCGACGAATCATGGCTGGGGCTCGGTCTCGACGTCCATCTCGCGCAGGGCAAGCTGCCCGCCGCCAAGGCGCTGGTCGACAAGGCCCTGGCTTCGGAAGACCCGGCCTTCCGCCCTGCCGCGCTGGGCACGGTGGCGGGCAGCGGGCGCAAGGATGTTGCCGCCTGGCTGCTCGACGGCCTCAAGGATCCGCGTCTGCGTGCGAGCGAAAAGCGCGACCTGCTGCGCGGGGTGATCCTGAACGGAAGCACGCGCGAAGTGGGCTATGCCTGGCTGCGCGCGCACCTGGACGAACTGACTACGGGCGCGGGCGGGATCTTCTTCGCCGCGCGCCTGCCGCAGATGCTCTCGCGCTTCTGCTCGGTCCAGCGCGCCGATGAATTTGCCCGCGATCTACGCCCGCGCTTCGCGGGCAAGTCCGGCGAGCTCGAACTCGAACGAACGATCGAGCGCATGCGCAATTGCGGCGTGCTGAGCGACAAGCGCAAGGACGAGCTCTCGGCCGAGTTCGCGCGCCTGAAGTGACCTAAAGCGGCAGGCTGATCGTCGCGACCAGCCCAACGACTTTCCCGTCCGCACTGCGGCGGTTGGCAAGCGCGAGCGAGCCGCCGTGCTGCTCGGCGATGGCGCGGGCGAGGGTCAGGCCGAGCCCGGCCCCGCCGGTGGCGCTGTTGCGCGAAGGCTCGCCGCGCGAGAACGGCTCCATCATCCGCTCGATATCGGCTTCGGCGATACCCGGCCCATCGTCCTCGATCCAGATCACCGCCTGCCGCGTCTCTCGCACCAGTGACACCCGCGCGCGCTGGCCATAGCGCAGCGCATTGTCGATCAGGTTGCGCAGGCCGCGGCGCAGCCAGGTCGACCGCACCGGCAGGACGATACGCGGCATGTCATTGAGTTCGACCGGCTCACCCATGTCCTCGTATTCCTCGACCACCGAAGCGACGAGCGCCGAGATCTCGGACTTCTCGAGCGGATCGCTCGGCCTGCCGACGCGAGCGAGCGAGAGGATATCGTCGAGCGAACGGACGATATCCTCGATCGTCGCTGCCATGCGCGCTCGCTCGATATCGTCCTCGACCGATTCGATGCGCACGCGCAGCGCCGCGAGCGGCGTCTTGAGATCGTGGCCGATCGCGCCGAGCATCACGTCCTTTTCATCGAGCAACGCGGCGATGCGCGCTTCCATCGCATTGTGCGCGACGATCAGCCGGCGCACGTCGTCCGGGCCCTCTGGCTCGAGCTGGCCATCGGGGTTGCGCGTCTCGGTGAAGCGCTCGAGCCGCTCGGTCAGCGCCTCCAGCGGCCGCGTGATGCGCCGCAGGATCAGCGCGATCGCGCCCACCAGCACGACATAGATGAACAGCGTCTGCAGCAGCAGCGATATGACGATCGCGCGCTCGCCCGGCGGTACGATCGCGCGCGCGACGATCCAACCGTCGCGTTCGGGTATCTTCACGGCCGCGACGACGACCTGCGTCGGCTGTTGTTCGTGCTGGGCAACGAGCACCCGCCGCTGCCGTTCGAGCCGGCGGCTGGCCACCTCGTCACGCGCGATCGCGCGCCGCAGCACGATGACGTCCGCCACGGCGAAGTCCTGGTCGGCAAGGATATGGCGCAGTTCGCCCTCGGCTTCACTGTCGCGCACGTCGCCCGCCTGCTGCGGCGATGCGATGGCACGCTCGGACCGGAAGCCGCCACCACCGCCGCCACCGCGAAAGCCGGGACCGAAATCGGGGCCGCGCCCCCTGCCTGCGTCGCGCGGCGGGCGACCCTGGGCGCGATCGTCGTCGTCGCGCGCCGAGAGAAGACGAAATGCTGCCGAATGCAGCAAGGCGGCTTCGCGCCGCTCGGCCCCCGCGCGATAGGCGAGAACCGCACCGATGAGCTGCGCGGCAAGCAGCGCGACCGCGACCGCGAGCATCATCTGCCCCATCAGACTGCGCGGCAGGAACCTGCGGATCATGCGGAAGCAGTGCGCTTGACGTCGGTGGCGAGCATGTAGCCGCCGCCCCAGACGGTCTGGATCAGCTGCGGGTTGCGGCTGTCGACCTCGATCTTGCGGCGCAGGCGGCTGACCTGGTTGTCGACCGCGCGGTCGAACAGATGCGCCTCGCGGCCCTGGACCATGTCGAGCAGGCGGTCACGATCGAGCACCTGCCGCGGATGTTCGAGGAAGGCCATGAGCAGGCGGAACTCGACCGAAGAGATTGCCACGATCGCTCCTTCGGGGTCGATCAGCCGGCGCTTGAGCGGGTCGAGCTTCCAGCCTTCGAATTCGAACAGCTCGTTCTCGGGCGCGGCGGCGCTGCGGCCGGCGCGGCGGAGCACGGAGCGGATGCGCGCGACCAGTTCGCGCGGCTCGAAGGGCTTCACGACGTAGTCGTCGGCGCCGATCTCAAGCCCGACGATGCGGTCGGTCGCCTCGCCTTTGGCCGTCAGGAAAATGGTCGGAATCGCGCGTGATTCGACGAGATGACGGCACAGCGACAGACCATCCTCGCCGGGCATCATGATGTCGAGCAGGACGAGATCCGGGGCCGCCCCGTTGTTCTGGTCGTCGCGGATCTGGCTGCGCGCCTCTGCAGCGCTGGCTGCCTGGGCAACGTCGAACCCCTGGCGCGAGAGGTACTCGGCCAGGGGTTCGCGCAGGGCTGCCTCGTCGTCGACGATCAGCAGCCGGACGGGCGCGGTCTCGTTCATGCTTACCGCGCTCCGGGCTTAGTTGGGCTTGGCTTCGGGCTGGCCCATACGGCTCTTCCACTGCTCACGCATCGCCTGACGCGCGGCCTGGCGTTCTTCCTTGGTCACCGTGCCGTCGTGGTTGGTGTCCATCCGGTCGAAGCGCTGCAGCGCTGCTGCCGTGAATTCGGCCTGGGTGATCGTGCCGTCCTTGTTGGCATCGGCCATCCGGCCCATCATCATTCCGCCGCCGCGATGGCCGCCACGGTGGCCCCAGCCGTGCTTGCCGGAACCGCGTTCACCGTCGGGACCGCCGGCTTCGGGACCATGCGGACCGCGGGCACCCGGGCCCATGGCGTCGAACTCGGCGCGCGAAATCTGGCCGTTGTGATCGGTATCCATGCGATCGAACATGGCGTCGCGGCGCGCCGCGCGGTCGGCCTGGTCGAGCTTGCCGTCCTTGTTGACGTCCATGCGGGCGAACATTTCCTGCGCCTTGGCCTGAGCTTCGGCACGGGTAAACGAGCCGTCGCCCTTGGCGGCCTGCTGGGCATAGGCCCCACCGGCAACAGCGGTGACGGCCAGCGAGAGCCCCAGCATGATCTTGCGAGTCCTGGTCATTTTCATTTCGATCCTCCGATACTTCCCAAAAAAGGCGGAAGCCGCGCCGGGGACGTGAAGGGGAGGGGGAACGTCCCGCAACACAGCTTCCTTGGCCTTGCTTCTAGAAGCCGAATGTCGCGCGGTTATGCCGGCTCAAGGGTTTATTGTCGCCAATTGTCACAATGCAGCCGCCTCGTTCATCTTGCTGAAAGTGCTTTGGCATGTTGATACATCTCGAAGGTGGTGAAGCAAGCGCCCCGCGGCTACACCCATTGCATGCCCTACCCGCTTCATGCCCGGTTCAGCGCTTTTCAGGCTAGCGCAGAGCCCATGCGCAATCGCCTTCGCACGCCGGGCCGCCTTCTGCTCGCAATTGCCGGAGCCGCCGTCATCGCGGTGCAGCCCGCCGCCGCCCAATCGATCCTGCGCGATGCCGAGACCGAAGCGCTGCTGCACGACATGGCGCAGCCCATTGTCGTCGCCACGGGGCTCGACCCCAAGAACGTGGACGTCGTCCTGGTCAACGATTCCTCGGTGAACGCCTTCGTCGTCGGCGGTCAGGCGGTCTATCTCAACAGCGGACTGATCAACACGGCCGACAGCGCCAACGAGGTCCAGGGCGTGATCGCGCACGAACTAGGCCACGTCGTCGGCGGCCATGCCATCAGCGACGGCGGCGGCAAGGCAGCCCAGGGCATCAGCCTGCTGTCGCTGCTGCTGGCGGCCGGCGCGGCCGCTGCAGGCGGCGGCGACGCGGCGATCGGCGTGCTTATGGCCGGGCAGCAGGCAGCTATGGGCAAGTACCTCGCCTTCAGCCGCAGCCAGGAATCGAGCGCGGACGCCGCCGGCGCGCAGTTCCTCTCGAAAGCCGGGATCACCGGCAAGGGCTCGGTCGCCTTCTTCAAGAAGCTGCAGAACCTTGAGTTCCGCTATGGCTTCACGCGCGACGCGGACTCCGAATTCTACAGCACCCACCCGATGACCGGCGACCGCATCACGACGCTGCAGGACACCTACGAGAAGGATCCGGCCTGGAACAAGCCCAGCGACCCGGCGATCGAGGCACGGTTCCAGCGGGCCAAGGCCAAGCTGTTCGGCTATCTGGCCGAACCCGCCGATACGCTGCGGACCTATCCCGAAGGCGATAACTCGGTCCCCGCGCGCTATGCCCGCGCCTATGCCTTTCACAAGGACGCGCACCTCGACAAGGCGATGGACGAGACCGACGCGCTGCTCAAGCAGGCGCCCGACGACCCCTATTTCCTCGAGCTCAAGGGCCAGATCCTGCTCGAAGCGGGCAAGCCACTCGACGCGCTCGCCCCGTTGCGACGCGCGACCGAGCTCACCAACAACCAGCCGCTTATCGCCACTACTTTCGGTCACGCGCTGATCGCCACCGAAGACGCCAAGAACATGCCGGAGGCGCAGCGCGTGCTGAAGGCGGCCGTGGCGCGCGACCGCGAGAACCCCTTTGCCTGGTACCAACTCGGCGTGGTCTATGCGGCCAACGGCGACATGCCGCGTGCGCGTCTCGCCAGCGCCGAGCAACAGGTGCTCTCGATGCGGATGCCCGAGGCTCTGGGCAGCGCCGAAGCGGCCGAGTCGGCGCTGCCCAAGGGCTCGCCCGACTGGCTGCGCGCGCAGGATATTGCCATGCAGGCGCGCGCGGCGATTGAACAGACCCGCAAACGCAGGTAGCCCGCCGCCTATGAACTCTCGCAATTGGACGGTGCTGACCGTCGTCGGAATCGTTCTCGCCCTCGGTGCCGGCCTGCTCGTCGGTCGCTATTGGCACGACAGTGATCGGACTAAGGGCAACCGTGCCGAGGTCGAAAAGATCGTCCGCGAGTATATCCTCGACCATCCCGAGATCCTGCCCCAGGCGATGGAGAACCTGCAGAAGCGCGAGAATGCGCAAGCGCTCTCGGGCATCAGCGATCAGGTTCACGCCCCCTTCCCCGGCGCCGTTCTGGGCAACCCGCAAGGCAAGGTGACGCTGGTCGAGTTCACCGACTTCGCTTGCACATTCTGCCGTCAGAGCGTCGCCGAGGTCGAGCAGCTGATCGCCGCCAATCCTGACCTGCGCGTCGTGGTGCGCGAGTTGCCGATCCTCAGTCCGCAGAGCGCCAATGCCGCCAAGATGGCGCTCGCCGCCGCAGAGCAAGGCAAATATGCCGCGTTCCACAACGCGATGTACGCCGCCGGGCAGCCCAGCCCCGAAACGATCGCCGCCGCCGCCCAGGCCGCCGGGCTCGACATGGACCGTGCGAACAAGACCATCGCCGATCCCAGGCTCGAGGCGGAACTGACACGCAACGTCGAATTCGCCCGCAGGCTGGGCTTCAGCGGCACACCGAGCTGGATCGCGGGCGATGCGCTGCTCTCGGGCGCCGTGGGCAAGGACCGGCTGGCCGAAGCGATCGAGGCTGCGCGGAAGGGGTGATGCTTCGACAAAGCTCAGCATGAGCGGATGTTGTTTTAGAATCCAACCCCGCTCAGCATGAGCTTGTCGAAGGCCAAGCGCTACACCGCCTCCAACAAATACAACTCCAGCTCGCCGGCTTCCTTCGCCAGCGCCTTGCGTCCGACCGAAGTGAAGCGGCAGTCGTTGCAATCGTCGATCAGCAGCGCCGCGGCGAAGCTTTCGGTGCAATAGACCCCGCCGACCGGCGTTACCGGCTCGATCCGGGCCGTGCGGTTGACCTCGCTGCCGTACCAGATGCGGTTGCCGGTGATGCGGTCTGTGCCGACCCAGATCGGACCATAGTGCAGGCCGATGCGCATCCCCGCGATGCCGCCGGGCGGGGTCAGCGCCGGCGGCAGGTCCGCCAGGCGCTGCTGCAGCGCCAATGCCAGCCGCGCAGCGATGCGCGGCTCGTCGACGATCGCGTAGATCGCGTCGCCCCAAGTGTTGCGGAACTCGACGTGGTCGCCGAACTCGGCCAGCACCGCGCCGATGCGGCCCATGACCTCGGCCATGAACAGCGGCAGTTCGCGCTCGCCGAGCCGCGAGAAGCCCTTGTAGTCGGCGAAGAGGACCGAGCGGATCTCGCGCCGCGTGCCGTCGCCGGCGGGCGCGTGCTGCGGGAAGGCCAGGTTGCGCTCCACCGGGCCGGCCGGGATCGCCACGGTCTCGCGCCCCAGCGCCTGCCACATGCCGATGTCGGCGAGCGTGCCGGCAAGCCCGGTCTTCGACAGCGTCTGGAACTTGTCCGAAATCACCGCCACCTGCACCGCCTCGCTACCGATCTGCTGGGCGCGCAGCGCGGTGAGACCCATGACCAGGCGGGTATTATAGGCAAACTGGTTGTCGTCGCCGACATAAGCCCCCGGCGTGGCGAAATGGACCGCCACCGCGGCATCGCGGCAGGCATGATAGCGCGCCAACCAGCCCTCGCCGCCGCAGAGCACCGATTCGGGAATGAAGTCCTCTTCCGCAAAGGGCAGCACGACGTTGAGCTCGGCCCCGCGCGCTAGTAGCGCCTCGGCAATGAGTAGATCGGCGCCGCAGGCCAACGGGCCATAGCCGATCGTCGTGCCCAGCCGGTCGAGCGCCTCGCCGATCCGTGCGGCAAGTGGCACTTCCTCGGCACAGCCAGCGTTGAACATATGACCGCAATAGCCGACGACCGCGGCCGGGCCGGTCTCAGCCACCGTAGCGCGCCTCGGCCTTGGCCAACAGGTCGACGTTTGACTGCTCGGTCGGCGTCAGCTGCACCTGATCGTAAAGTGGCTTGTACCAGGTATAGCGGCTGAACCAGTCGCGCAGCCAGGGATCGTTGAACTTGCGTCCCTTGCGCGCATAAATCTCGTTGCGCGCGATCCGCAGGGTCGTCGGGCCCTTCGACATGACTTCGGCGGCCGTCAGCAGCCGCGTGCTGGAATCGGGAAATTCCATGTCGGCCGGATTGGGCTTGAGCGCCGCCTCCTGATCGGGATCGAGAACCGGGGCCGGTACCGCCTGCGAAGGCGTGGGAGCGGCCGCCTCGGGCTGCGGTGCGGCAACGGCAGGGGCCGGCGCTGCCACGGGAGCGGCGCTGGAAGGCGGCGTGGCCGGAGCATTGCTACCCCGCCCCAGCAACATACCGCCCGCCACGGCCAGCGCGACCACGGCTATGCCGATGCCCGCGAACAGCGGCCAACGCGACGCAGTGGGTGCGGGGGCCGGGGTGGGCTGCGGTTGGTACTGCGGTGGCGGCGGAACGCGCGGCGTCGACGGTTCCGCGGTGCCGCGCTGGCCACACAGATCGGCCAGGCTGAGCTTGACCTTGCGCCATCCCGGATGGTCGTCCTCGCCGCGCCAGTCGCCCATTTCGGCATACTGGATCTGGTTGAATGGCAGCGGCGGCATGACATCGTCGATCGCGGTCTGAATCAGCTTGCGCTGGTTGCGCGCCATGTCGGCCTCGGCGCGGACCCATTCCGATTTGGCCGCGCTGGCCGACCAGACGACGATCGCCGCCTTGGCGCTCGCGACTTTCTCGGTGATCACGTCGCCATAGGACTGGTGCGGCGGCAGCTCGGCATCCCACCACACGTCATAGCCGGCCGCCTCTACGGCGCGGGCCAGCATCGCCACCATCGGCTGGTCGCTGCGCGAATAGGAAATGAATACGTCGACCATCGGCAGCCCCGCCCGTTGCGGATGCGAGGATAAGGCGCGCTAACGGTCTCTCCAAGCAGGGATTTCATCCCGCCGCGGTTTTCGGCTAAGGATGGCCACATGGCCGTGCTGCCCTTCCGACCGACGCCCTTCTTCGCCAACAAGAACCAGGCCTTCTGGCGCCTGCAGGCAGCCGGCTGGGCCGGTGCGATGCTGCTGCGCGCGATGTCGAGCCTGGCCAATGCCCAGCCGCCCTCGTTCCTCGTGCTGCTGCTGATCGCGACGATCACGGGCTTCTCGATCTCGCTGCTGCTTTCGGTGGTCTATCGCCAGCTGATCCAGCAGCGGCCGCTGATCACCTGGGGCGTGACCATGCTGATCCTGCCGTTCGCGGTGGCGCTCAACGCCTTCATCGATGCCTGGGTAATCTCGCTCTACCGCGCCGAGAGCGAATCCAGCTTCGCACAGCTGTTCGTCGGCGTGTTCTACCTCGACCTGACGCTGCTCGGCGCCTGGTCCGCGCTCTATTACGCGATCAATTTCTTCCTCCAGATCGAGGAGCAGAACGACCAGCTGATCCGGCTGGAGAACCAGGCGACCAGCGCCCAGCTCGCCATGCTGCGCTACCAGCTGAACCCGCACTTCCTGTTCAACACGCTGAACTCGATCTCGACGCTGGTGCTGCTCAAACAGACCGAACCGGCCAACGCGATGCTGAGCCGCTTGTCATCGTTCCTGCGCTACACGCTGATCAACGAGCCCGGCGGGCGGGTCACGGTCTCGCAGGAAATCGACACGCTGAAGCTCTACCTCGACATCGAACGGATGCGCTTCGAGGAGCGGCTGCGCACCACCTTCAACGTCGATCCGGCGACCGAGACCGCGCTGCTGCCCTCGCTGCTGCTGCAGCCACTGGTCGAGAACGCGATCAAATATGCGGTCGGCCCGCAGGAGAGCGGCGCCGAGATCACGATCACGACGCAACTCATCGGCCAGAACCTTCGCATCACCGTCTCGGACACCGGCCCGGGCTTGCAAAGCGCCAGCACCAGCAACAGGTTGTCGGGCGTGAGTTTCGACGGCGGCGAACCTGTATCCACCGGGGTGGGATTGGCGAACATTCGCGATCGCCTGGCGCAAGCCTATGGCGAGCAGCATCGTTTCGAGACGTTGGAACCACCCGAGGGCGGCTTTGCCGTCGTCATCGAGATCCCCGTAGAACGCCGCGAAATTGCGGAACAGGAACCCATCGCGCCGCGAATCGTTGCTGCCGCGGGTTGAACCGTCGCATAGTAGCGTTCCGGGTTCCCAGCAGAGGTTATTGCATGAGCATCCGCACCATCCTCGTCGACGATGAGAAACTGGCTATCCAGGGACTTCAGCTTCGCCTGGAGAAATTCCCCGATGTCGAGATAATCGACACCTGCTCGAACGGGCGCGAGGCGATCCGCAAGATCAAGACCGAGAAGCCCGATCTGGTCTTCCTCGACATCCAGATGCCTGGCTTCGACGGTTTCTCGGTGGTCAAGGGCGTGATGGAGATCGAGCCCCCGCTGTTCGTCTTCGTCACCGCCTATCAGGAGCACGCCGTGAAGGCCTTCGAGGCCAACGCGGTCAACTACCTGATGAAGCCGGTCGACGAGGACAAGCTCGCCGACACACTCGACCGGGTGCGCACGCGCCTGATCGAGAAGCGCGGCGCCGAAGAGGCCGAGAAACTCAAGCACGTCCTCGCCGAAGTGGCGCCCGATGCGATGGATGCGATGCCCGAGGAGCCCGACGCCAACGCCGCGCGCTACGAGAAGCTGATCAACATCAAGGATCGCGGCCAGATCTTCCGGATCGACGTCGATTCGATCGAGCATATCGAAGCCGCCGGGGACTATATGTGCATCCGCACCGCCGACAATTCGCTGATCCTGCGCGAGACGATGAAGGACCTCGAACGCCGGCTCGACCCGCGCGTGTTCCAGCGCGTGCACCGTTCGACCATCGTCAACCTCAACCAGGTCCGCCAGGTCAAACCGCACACCAACGGCGAATGCTTCCTCGTGCTCGATTCGGGTGCGCAGGTAAAGGTGAGCCGGTCCTACCGCGACGTGGTGGCGCGCTTCGTTCATTGAGCGTGAAGGCCGAGGTTGTGCCAGCATCCTTCGCCAAGCTCAGGATGATGCTTCGACAAGCTCAGCATGAGCGGGGTTGGGAACAACCAAACCTCTGCTCGGCCTGAGCTTGTCGAAGGCCCACGCGCAACGCTTGACCTGAAACAGCCTCCCGCTAGTCAGCAGGCATGACCTTCTCGATCCCCGGCTTCGACCTCGATGCCTTCGTCGCCGCCACGCTCGCCGAGGATCTCGGCGAGGGCTGGCCCGGCGGCGGCCGTGACGTGACTTCCGAAAGCGTCATTCCCGCCGATGCCCGCTTCACCGGGGTGATGGACAGCCGCGATGCGATCACCGTCGCCGGCCTGCCGATCGCCGCCGCCTTCTTCCGCAAGCTCGACCCCGCGATGGAGATCGAGATTCTGGTCGAAGAAGGCGCACAGGTCTCGGCAGGCTCGGACCTGATGCGCCTCTCGGGCAACGCCCGCGCCATGCTGACCGCCGAGCGCAGCGCGCTCAACACCGTGCAGCACCTCTCCGGCATCGCGACCATGACGCGCGAATATGTCGATGCCATGGGCGGCCACGCGGTGCTGCTGGACACGCGCAAGACCATTCCCGGCCTGCGCCACCTGGAAAAGTACGCGACGCGCATGGGCGGGGCGCAGAACCACCGGCTCGGACTGTGGGACGCGGCGATGATCAAGGATAACCACGTCGCGGTCGCCGGCAGCGTCGGCCAGGCCGTGGGTGCGGCCAAGGGCGCTGGGGTCGAGCGAATCATCTGCGAGGTCGATCACCTTGATCAGATCGAACCGGCGGTAGCAGCGGGCGCCAACCACCTGCTGCTCGACAATATGAATCCCGACAAGCTGCGCGAAGCCCTGGCGATCGTCGCCGGCCGCGTGCCCTGCGAGGCGTCGGGCGGGGTCAACCTCCAGACCATCGGCGCGATCGCCGCGACGGGGGTCGACTACGTCTCGGTCGGCCGCCTGACCCAGAGTGCGCCCGCCGCCGACGTCGGGCTGGATTTTACGCCGCTATGACTTGGCGCGGCGCCGCGCTGCTGGCTCTGGCCATACCGGCTCCGGCGCTAGCCCAGGCCTATCAGTGCACCCCGCCGCAGCGGTTCGATCCAGTGCGGCCGATTCAGCCCGACGGGCCGCCGCGGCGGGTGCCGATCGCGGGCTATACGCTGGCGGCGAGTTGGTCGCCCGAATATTGCCGGCGGCCGCAGGACAAGGCCTCGATGCAGTGCTCTGGCGCCAACGGCCGCTTCGGCTTCGTGCTCCACGGGCTCTGGCCCGAGGCGGGCAGCGGGCCCCCGCCGCAATGGTGCTCGCTGACGCCGCGGCCCTCGGCTCAGGTCATCCGCCGCAACCTCTGCATGACGCCGGTGCCCTGGCTGCTCGAGCACGAATGGGCCAAGCACGGCAGTTGCATGGCGAAGACGCCCGAGACCTATTACCGTGCCGCCGGCGCGCTCTGGCGCTCGCTGCGCTGGCCCGATGCCGACCGCCTCTCGCGCCAGGACGGGCTGACCGCCGGCGACCTGCGTCGCGCTTTCGTCGAGCGCAATCCAGACTGGAAGTTGGAGCAGATCGGCGTGCTGGCCAGTGACACCGGCTGGCTGCGCGAAGTGCACCTCTGCTATGGCCGCGACTTCATGCCCGCGGCCTGCGACCGCCAGAGTTTCGGCCCACCCGATTCGGCAACGCTGAAGATCTGGCGCGGGCTCTAGCGCCGCTCGCGGAAAAATCCGCGCAACAGTTCAGCCGCCTCGGCCTCGCCGATCCCCGGATAGACTTCAGGCCGGTGCAGGCACTGGTCCTGCTCGAACACCCGCGCGCCGTGCTCGACCGCGCCGCCCTTGGGATCGGACGCTCCGTAATAGACCTTGGCGATTCGCGCGTGGGCGATGGCGCCGGCGCACATCGCACAGGGCTCGAGCGTGACCCAGAGTTCGCAGCCGTCGAGCCGCTCGTTGCCGATCGCCTGCGCCGCCGAGCGAATCGCCAGCAGCTCGGCATGGGCGGTAGGATCTCTGAGGGTGCGCGGGGCATTGTGCGCGGTAGCGATCACCGCACCGTCCTTGACCACGACCGCACCGATCGGCACTTCGCCCGCAGCCACGGCCTTCCCGGCCTCGGCGAGCGCAAGCGCCATCGGTTCAGGAAGCGGCCAGCGTGACATCCGAGCGGCGCTAACACCTCGCCCCCCTGTGCACAACTTGACCTTGGCGGGTGGAATCGGTAAGGGCGCCGCTCCCCCGTTATGGGCCAGCATTTTCGAAGCGAGTAAAACCATGTCCCGCATTTGCGAACTGACCGGCAAGGGCCGCCAAGTCGGCAACAACGTCAGCCACGCCAACAACAAGACCAAGCGCGTGTTCCTGCCCAACCTGCAGAACGTCACGCTGCTGTCCGACGGCCTGGAGCGCAGCTTCAAGTTCCGCGTCTCGACGCACGGCCTGCGTTCGGTCGAGCATGTCGGCGGCCTGGACAACTGGCTGCTGAAGGCGGCCGACGCCAAGCTGTCGCCGCGCGCGCTTAAGGTGAAGCGCGACCTCGCCAAGAAGCAGGTCGCCGCCTAAACCTCTTTCAGAGGCAATTCGCTGAAGGGCGCGGGGTAACCCCTCGCGCCTTTTTGCGTGCATGAGGCTTTTTCCAGCTGACGCTGGAAGCGGCACCGGCCCGCTCCCCCACCCGTGCCGCGTCTGGTTCAGCCTTGCTGAACCCCATCAGGGCAGCCGCGCCGGGTCTACCACCATCTTCCAGAGCAGCGTGCGCTGGGTCACCGCATGATTATCGTCGGAGATCAGCCAGACGGTGACCCGACCGTCGGCGCGCGGCTCGATCGCCATGCCTTCGAAATTGTCGACCGGAAGACTCGATGTCAGCTTGGCGACCTCGGTGGCATGCCAGACCACGCCGGGGCGGATCTCGGCGGGATCGGCTATCGTGATCCGCCCCCCGAAATGCAGCGGAAACGGCCATAGCAACCGGCGCTGGAGCACGAGTACGCGGCCATCGGGCAATTGGGCCATGTCGGTGACGCTGAAATTGGGCGAGCCGGAGAAGCTGAATTCCACGCCCCTGTCTCCCCGCAGCGGATCGCGCGGGAACAGCACCGCCGGATGCAGCCGCGGTTCGAAGAAGCCGGTGAACCCCTCCTCGATCACGACGAAGCGGCCGTCGTGCAGCCGCACCATGGCCTCGGGCCCGACATTGCGCGGCCAATCGTGCATCAGGACGGGCCTGATATTGACGAAACTGCGGAAGGCGGGATCGATCCGCGAGATCGCGTTGCTGTCCTCCCGCGCGACCCAGACGGTCCCGGTCGCGGGATCCTGGGTCGCGGCTTCGGTATCCCGATTCTTGCGTATGCGTTCGAACCCCGGCAGCACCTCGGCCGAGATTGGCCGAGCATAGGGGACGCCCGGCGGCGAGAATTCGAAACGCCGGGCATTGTCGCCGATCGCCATCAGCCGCCCACCCGGCCTCGGCAGCAGTGCCGAATAGCCGCCGAAGGCACTGTAGTCGCTGGTCAGCGACCAAGCCCGCTCCAGCTCGAAGGCACCGAGATGATGCGCCAGTTCGGCTTTGGGCGGCAGCTTCACCTCGGCAAAGCGGATCGAGGCCGTGGGATTCCAGGGTGCTGCCGTCTGATAGAACCACATCCCCGGCGCGAGCCCCAGGATCAGCAGCAGGGCGAGGAGGACGCGGCGCACGGGTCAGGGCATAGCGGATCGCGCCGGATCGGCAAGCATCGGCCAGGCTGAGTCGATGCGCGACGAAAAAGGGCGGCGGATTGCTCCGCCGCCCTGCTCGAAAGGCCTCGCGACCTCTACGAGATCGTCAGAACTTCGCCCTTACGCCCGCATAGAGCCGACGACCGAGCAGGTCGTAGGTGCTCGCGACGGTATTGCTGCCCGGCCACTGGTTGGTGAGGTCGGCAACGATCGGCGGCTGCTTGTCGAACAGGTTGTTCACGCCGAAGTAGACCTCGTAGTTCTTGTCCTCGCCGACCGTGAACTTCGCCTGGATGTCCGAATAGGTATAGGCGGGGATCCGGTCCTCGTTGGTGGTCGTTACGACAGGGCTGAAGTAACGGAAGGTGTAGGCAAGGGTAAAGGGCCCGGTCTGGTAGGCGAGGTTGGCCGTCACCTGATCCCGGAAGCCCGTACCGATGTTCTGGCTGGTGCCGTAGACATCCGCGACGCCCACCTGGTGGCTGACGAAGGCGCCGGCAAACGGCGTCTTGTCCTGCTTGAACTTGTGGTTCCAGAACACGCTGAGGTTCACGCTTTCATCCGGGCCGAAGAGGTGCGGCCTGAACGCGTAGTGGACCTGGGTGTCGAGTCCGGACACCTGATAGGACGCACCGTTCAGGAAGATCGCATCGACCGACTTGATGATGCCCGTGGCAGGATCGCGGGTCACGTTGCTGCAGAAGTTCGGATCACTGGTTGCCACGCACTGATTGACCGAATCCTGGAAATCGACCTGCGTGATCGCGTTGTTGACCTTGATGTTGTAGTAATCGACCGAAAGATCAAAGCCGCGGAAGAAGCTGGGCGTGAAGGTGCCGCCCAGCGTCAGCGTGTTGGTCGATTCGGCGCCAAGGTTCGCGTTGCCGCCGATGGTGCCGCTGATCGTCTGGATCTGCGCCAGCGAATAGTTGAACGTCGGGTGCGTCTTCAGATAGTTCGCGATGCCCGGGATGGCCTTGCAGGCAGCCGACAGCGGCAGCGGGCCGCCGGCAATCGGATCGTCACCGTTGCCGCCGTTCTGGTCGCAGGGATCGATCACCGCCGGCGCGGTGTTGGCCGCGCCCGAGTACAGCTCGTTGACATTGGGGGCGCGGACCGCGCGGGCATAGATCGCGCGGAAGCGGATGTCCGAGACCGGGGCGTAGGTGCCGCCGAACTTGTACGACACGAACCCGCCGACGGTCGAATAGTCGGCATAGCGAACCGCGCCTTCGAGGCTCAGTTCCTGCGCGAACGGAACGTTGCGGAGCAGCGGAATGCTGACTTCGCCGTAGACTTCCTTCGAATCGTACTTGCCCACCGTGTTGGCCGCCTGCTGGAACGAACTCCAGCCCGACTGGGTGAACGGATCGTAGAACTGTTCCGATTTCTCGCGATGGTATTCGGCGCCGACCGCGATCTGCACCGCGCCGGCGGGCAGCTGGAAAAGCGAGCCGGAGAGATTGAGCGCGGCAACGTCCTGCGTGCCCGTGCGCTGCAGGTCATAGACCGCCGTGTCACCCACATTGGCGCCGGGCACCAGGGCACCCTTGCCGGTGTAAGTGCGGAGCCACTTGATCATCGCGGGCGTGACGGTGTTGAAGCCGAAGATGTTGATCGGGACGCAGCCGGCGGCTTGCGCTGCCGGATCGGTGCAGCCCTGGAGCGCTGCGCCGTAGTTGGTCATCATGATTGCGTCGCCCGACGTGTGGTCCTTCACCCGGCTGTGTTCGTAGTACGCCTCGTACTTCCAGTTCGAACCGATATCGCCCTTCACACCGAGCACGCCGCGATAGTAATCGCGTTCGCTGGCGGCGCTGCGGTCGAAGATGCCGTTCGAGCGACGACGGAAGTAGATGATGTCACCGGCCGTCGCATTGCGGATCGCTGCGGGTACGTACTGTTGTGTCTTCGGGATACCGCTGAAGGCAGAACCGTCGAAATTGTACACGGTCTGGCCCTGCGCGCCCTGATCGTCGACCGCCAGCGGCTCGACGGCCGAGCGGGCCGTGGTCCTGGAATAGGTGAATTCGCCGAACACGGTCACCGCCGGGCTGAACTCGTAGTCCCCCGTGACCGAGCCCAGGTAACGCCGGCTCGGCGTCGTCAGCAGGCGATCACCATTACGGTTGTAGCCGTCGATGGCAGCGCTTTGATAGGGCTTGACCGCATTGGCGGAGTTGAAGGTGTAAGTCGTCCCGGCAGCAGGGCTGAAGGTCGGCGAGCCGCCGGTGTCGAACAGGCCCTGCGCGGCATAGGAGCTCTTGTTGGGTACGTCGACCGCCGAATAGGCGCGACTGCGCGCGTAGACCGGCTCGTCATTTGTGAAGGTGAAATTGGCGATCACGTGGCCGCGACCGTCGGAGAAGGTCTTGCCGGCGGTGATGGCGGCGAGCTGGTTGCCGGCATCGCCGCGGTCCGAAACGCCGCCCTGCATGTGCAGCTGGATGCCGTCGAACTTCTTCTTCAGGATGATATTGACCACGCCGGCGACCGCGTCCGAACCGTAGACCGCGGAGGTGCCGCCGGTGGCGATCTCGATGCGATCGATCAGGTCGGGCGCGATGTTGTTGAGGTCGACCGCGCTGTCGCCCGGCGTACCGACGCTGCGGCGGCCGTTTATCAGCACCAGCGTCCGCGAGGTGCCGAGGTTGCGCAGGTTGACGGTCGAGATGCCGTTGTCGAAGTTAGAGAAGTTCGAGGCCGACTTGTCGAGCGACTGACCAGCGATCGGAATGTCGCGAATGGCGTCGAGAGCGTTGGTCTGGCCCTTGTTCTGGATAGCCTGATCAGTGACCACCGAGATCGGGATGGACGCTTGCAGATCGGGCCGGGAGATGCGCGATCCGGTGACGACAATCGCTTCGGCTTCATCGGCGGTGCCTTCGGACTTCGCCGCGGGCGCGGTGTCCTGGGCGAACGAAGGTGTGGACAGCAAGGCAATGCCGACAGCCATCGCTGCTGCACCGACTTTCAGCGCAGCAAAGTTCGTCATGGTTTTCATGGTTTGGGACCCCTGGGTTCAAAGGGCTGCCCGCCAATCCGCCTGAAGCGCAAAAATGCATGTCCGCGCTCCGGGAAAAGCGCGGACTTCAGGCGGATTGGGACAGCCTCGTGGATAAAAACTCACATGGCTGAAAGTTCCGCTTGGGGCTATATACTGACAATGCTGTAAGGTCGGTTTTTGCGCGATATGTAACAATCCTGCAACACATGCACCGTTGGCTCCGCACAGGCGTGCCGAGTGTAATGCTTATCAAGTAGTTGGAATTGGCCGGATTTATCCGGCTAGTTCATCGGCCCCGTGAACAGGATCGGATCGAGGCGCAGAATCGCGCCATTTAATGCCCCAGTGCAGATGCGGGCCGGTCGCGCGGCCGGTCATGCCGATCCGGGCGATGATCTGGCCCTGCTTCACCGCCTCACCCTGGTGCACGAGAATCTGCGAGCAATGCAGGAAGGCGCTGTTGAGCCCCATCCCGTGGTCGATCATCAGCAGGTTGCCCTCGAGCGTGAACGGGCTGGCCGCGGCGAGGATGACGACCCCGTCGGCTGGCGCGGTGATCGCGGCGCCCGCCCCGCCCGCTATGTCGGTGCCTGAATGATAGGAACCCGGCACACCGTTGTAGATGCGCTGCGAGCCGAACATGCCTGAAAGGCGGCCCCTGGCCGGCCAGGTGAAGCGCTGCCGCCAGCCCTGGCTGTGGCTGTCGATCGCCCGCGCGGCGTTGATCTGCTTGAGTTCGGCCTCGCGGCGGATGCGGAAGGCCTCGCTCGGCGGTGTGCCGGGCTTGGGACCGAGCGGAATATATTCGAGCTTCCAGGCGCGCGGTGAGACCGCCAGCGTGCGCGTGATCGCAGTGCCATCGCCAAGCTGGGCGACGAGCCGCGCCTGCGCGCCCGCGTCGCGGTCAAATGCGAGGAAGAAAGCACCGTCGGGGGCGACGGAAACGGGCTTGCCGTCGAACGTCAGGGCCGCGGTGCCCGCAGGCGCCGTGCCGCGCGCCCAACCGCCCTGGGTCAGTTCGCCGGCAAGCGCGATGTCCTGCCGCGGCGCGCTGGCGCTCGAGCGGGTTATACCGCTGCCTACCGCCACGACCGCTGCCGCACCGGCAAGGCCGAGCACTATGACCAGTGAACGCTTCACTTCGCTTCCATCAGTCTCCGCGTCGAGATCTCGCAGCTGGCATAGGCCTCCTGCAGTTCCCCACTCCAGTAACGCAGTGCATCGAGCGGAATCTTCTCGCCCGTCACGGCGCAAAGCACATAGCTGCCGGCAGTCACTACGCGGAAGCCGTTGGGGCCATAGTGCAGCGTGGCGGGGCGATCGTTCGAGGACATCAGCATGGCAGACACTATAGGAAGCCCCCCCTTCCAAAGCAAATTGGCCTTAAAGCAATTTGCCCTGCTCGGGCGGCGCCGGTTTGTCCTTGCGCGCGGGCGGTGCGGCGCGGACGCCGGCGGGAGTCACAGCCAGTTCGCCGTCGCGGAAGTGCAACGCCAGCGCCGCCTCCTTGGCCGCCACCGCCTTGCTCACCAGCGTGCGCCCGTCGGCGCCCGTGACGCGGACATAGCCGCGATCGAGGATGTTGTCGGGATTGAGCGAGACCATGAGGCGGCCCAGCCCGTCGAGCCTGTCGCGCTGCGCTGCAATCCGGCCCGTAACCAACGCCGGCGTCAGCCGCTGCGCCGCCAGCCGATGCTTCGCATGATCGAGCCGCGAGGCGAGCAGCGGTGCGGAGAGCCGCGCACGGTCCGCCTGCAAGGCTTGGCGCGCAACGACGATGCGCTCGCCCAGCCCACGCCGCAGCCGCTCGCCCAGGTCGTCGAGCCGCTGGACGAAAGGCGCGAGTACCGCATCGGCGCGGGGCAGGCGCTGAACGCGCGCTTCGAGCCGCTCACGCCCCAGCGCCACCGGCCGGGCGACCGCGCGGCGCTTGCGCAGCGCCAGTTCGGCGACCTGGTTGATCAGTTCGCTGCGCACCGGCACGGCATGCTCGGCCGCCGCGGTCGGGGTCGGCGCGCGGAGATCGGCGGCGAAATCGGCGAGGGTGGTGTCGGTCTCGTGGCCGACGGCGGAGATCACCGGGATCGAGCAGCCCGCGATCGCCCGCACCACCACTTCCTCGTTGAACGCCCAGAGGTCCTCGATCGAGCCGCCGCCGCGCGCGACGATGACGAGATCGGGCCGCGGCACGCGCCCGCCCGGTTCCAGCCGCGAGAAGCCGTTCACCGCCGCCGCCACCTGCTCGGCCGCGCCCTGCCCCTGGACCAGCACCGGCCAGACGACGACGTGGCAGCCGAAGCGGTCCGACAGCCGATGCAGGATGTCGCGGATCACCGCCCCGGTGGGTGACGTCACGACGCCAATCACGTCGGGCAGGAACGGTATCGGCCGCTTGCGCGCGCTGTCGAACAAGCCCTCGGCCTCGAGCCGCGCCTTGGTCTTGGCGAGCAGCGCCAGCAAGGCGCCCTCGCCCGCCACTTCCATCCGATCGATGACGATCTGGTAGTTCGAACGGCCGGGATAGGTCGTCAGCTTACCCTGGGCGATCACCTCGATCCCGTCCTCGACGCGGAACGGCAGGTTACCCGCCTGCCCGCGCCACATGACGCCGTCGAGCCGCGCCGATTCGTCCTTGAGGCAGAGGTAAAGATGGCCCGATGCCGCGCGCTTGACGCCCGAAAGTTCGCCGCGGACGCGGACGAAGCCGAAGCGTTCCTCCACCGTGCGCTTCAGCCGGCCCGAAATCTCGCTCACCGAAAGAGGCGCGGCGTTGTCCCCCGGTGTATCCTTCGCTACCAGCCCCCCCCCGGACCATTGGCATCATCGTCATCGGAATAAGAAGGCACGCGTATGAACATCCTGCTGTTGGGATCGGGCGGGCGCGAACATGCGCTGGCATGGAAGCTCGCGCAATCCCCGCTCTGCGAGACGCTCTACGCTGCGCCCGGCAATCCGGGGATCGCCGAGCAGGCCGAACTGGTCACGCTCGACGTGACCGACCATGCCGCAGTCGTCGCCTTCTGCGAGGCCAAGCGGATCGGCCTCGTCGTCATCGGCCCCGAGGCGCCGCTGGTCGATGGCCTGGCCGATACGCTACGTGGCGCCGGCTTCGCGGTCTTCGGTCCCAGCCGCCAGGCCGCGCAGCTCGAAGGCAGCAAGGGCTTCACCAAGGACCTTTGCGCCCGCGCCAACATCCCCACCGCCGGCTATGAGCGGGTGACCAGCGAAGCGGCCGGCCTCGCCGCACTCGCGCGCTTCGGCGCGCCGGTGGTGATCAAAGCCGATGGCCTCGCCGCGGGCAAGGGCGTGACCGTGGCCATGACCATGGCCGAGGCAGAAGAGGCCGTGCGCGAGATTTTCAGCGGCCGCTTCGGCGAGGCGGGCGCAGAGGCCGTGGTCGAGGAGTTTCTCGAAGGCGAGGAAGCCAGCTTCTTCGCGCTGACCGACGGCTCGACGATCATTCCCTTCGGCTCGGCCCAGGATCACAAGCGCGTCGGCGACGGCGACACCGGCCCCAACACCGGCGGCATGGGCGCCTATAGCCCGGCGCCGGTGCTGACACCGATGCTGGAAGGCGAAGTCCTGGCAAAGATCGTCGCGCCGACGGTGCGGGCCATGGCCGACGAAGGCATGCCCTACTCTGGCGTGCTCTATGCCGGGCTGATGCTGACCGCCGAAGGCCCCAAGCTGATCGAATACAACGCGCGCTTCGGCGATCCCGAATGCCAGGTGCTGATGATGCGGCTGGAAAGCGACCTCGCCGAGATTCTGCTCGCCTGCGCGGAAAACAAGCTGTCCGCCTGCCAGCAGCCGGTCTTTTCATCCGATACCGCGCTGACCGTGGTCATGGCGGCCGAGGGCTATCCGGGCACGCCCAGGAAGGGCGGCCGGATCGACGGCATTCCCGCAGCCGAGCATGACGGCGCCAAGGTATTCCACGCCGGGACCGCGCTGGGCATCGACGGCGTGCTGACCGCGGACGGCGGCCGGGTGCTCAACGTCACGGCGCGTGGCGCTTCGGTGCGCGCGGCCCAGGCAAAGGCTTATGCCGCGGTGGATGCAATCCGCTTTCCCGAGGGCTTCTGCCGCCGAGACATCGGCTGGCGTGAGATCGAGCGCGAAGCCTCCAAAGGCTAGCCCAGCTTCGCGGCCAGCTCCCTGAGGTCTGCCTCGGGCCGCGCACCGTAGTGCGAGATCACTTCGGCGGCGCAGACCGCGCCGAGCTTGAGGCTCTGCGCGAGCGGATAGCCGCGGACGTGGCCGAAGAGGAAGCCGGCGGCGAAGAGATCGCCCGCGCCGGTAGTGTCGACCACCTTGGCGATCGGCTCGGCCGGGACTTCGGCGCGCTCGGTGCCCGCCACCGCGACCGCGCCCTCGGCACCGCGCGTAACAACGAGCAGCGGCACCTGGCTCGCCAGCGCAGCCACGCCAGCGTCGAAGTTCGCCTCGCCCGTCAGCGCGGCGAGTTCGTCCTGGTTGGCAAAGAGGATGTCGATCTCGCCGGCGGCGATCAGCTTGCGGAAATCGTCGCCGTGGCGCGAGATAACGAATGCGTCGGACAGCGTGAAGGCCACCTTGCGCCCGGCGCCTTTCGCAGCGCTGATCGCCTTGCGCATCGCAGCGCGCGGCTCTTCAGGATCCCAGAGGTAGCCTTCGAGATAGAGCACCGCTGCGCTGGCGATCGTGCTTTCGTCGAGCGCGGCGGCGGGCAGGAACTGCGAGGCGCCGAGGTAGGTGTTCATCGTCCGCTGGCCGTCTGGCGAGACGAAGATCAGGCAACGCGCCGTCGGCGGATCGCCCGCACGTGCCGGGGTTCCGAACGCGATACCGCCGGCGCGGATGTCATGCGCAAAAACCTCGCCGAGCTGGTCGTCGGCGACCTGGCCGATGAAAGCGCAGCTGGCGCCGAGCGCGGCAAGGCCGGCGAGCGTATTTGCAGCGGAACCACCCGAAATCTCGCGCGCCGGTCCCATCGCCTCGTAGAGCTCGCGCGCCCGGTCAGTGTCGACCAGAGTCATGCCGCCGCGGACGAGGCCGAGTTGCTCGATCGCTTCGTCCGAACTGGGCGCCATGACATCGACGATGGCGTTGCCGATGGCGATGACGTCTAGGGAAGGCTGGGACATCGGCGATTTCCTGCGTTGGTATGTTCAGCGGCGGCGCCTAGCGGTCAGCGCTCCTGATCACAAGGCCCGTTGGCGTTGACATGGCCCGCCGCCCAAGCGATGCCGCTCGGCAATGCGTAACTTTGCGACATTCCCGCTGGTCATGGCTCTGGCCGTGGTGCTCTCGGCCTGCAGCACGGCCGGAACCGCGCCGCGCACCGGCACGGCACCTCCGAAGAAGCCCGTCACCGTGCGCCAGAACAAGCCGCGCCAGGCCGTCCGGCAGCCGATCACCCGGCCGCCGCCGGTGGCGCAGGTGCTGCAGCTCCCCGGGCTCGAAGGCGTGATCGGGCGAAACTCGGCCGAGCTCACTCGCCAGTTCGGCACGCCCCGGCTCGACGTCCTGGAAGGCGATGCGCGCAAGCTGCAGTTCACGGGCACGGCCTGCGTGCTCGACATCTATCTCTATCCGAGTACCCCGGGCCGCGAGCCGCAGGCAACCTATGTCGACGCCCGCCGCGCCGACGGCCGCGACGTCGATCGCGCCGCCTGCATCCAGGCACTGAGAAAGCCGTAACCCGAATTTAAGCTGATCGGCCGATAATCCCCGCGAAAAGGTTGGGGACATACGACCGATGAGCATGCATTTCCGCGATCTCGCCGCGCAGGCCGCTGCCGACGGCATCATCTCGCCCGAGGAAATCCTGATCCTGCGCCGTGCCGGCTGGCAGGACGGCAAGATCGACATCGACGAGGCCGAAGCGATCTTCGCCGTCAACGACCGCATCGAAGACCATTCGCCCGAATGGGTCGACTTCTTCGTCGAGGCGCTGGCCGAATATGTCGTCAACGGCTCGGAGCCGCTCGGCTATGTCGACGAGGCGAAGGCCGAATGGCTGATGGAGCACATCGACCGCGACGGCGCGGTCGAGACCATGGGCGAGCTCGAACTGCTGGTGAAGCTGTTCGAACGCGCCACCAGCGTTCCCGAGCAGCTTCGGACCTACGCCATCGCTCAGATCGAAAAAGCGGTACTCATCGGCGAAGGCCCGACCCGCTATGGGCAGGGGCTCAGCCTGGGCAATATCAACGACACCGAGGCAAAGCTGCTGCGCCGCCTGATCTTCGCACCCGCGAGCGACCGTCCGGCCGGGGTCAGCCGCGCCGAAGCAGAGCTGCTGTTCCACCTCAAGGATGCGACGCTGGGCGGCGCCAACAGCCCCGAATGGAAGCGCCTGTTCGTCCAGGGCGTCGGCAACTACCTGATGGCTTACACCAGCTATGAACCGCTCTCGCGCGAGCGCGCGGCCGAGCTCGAGGAATTCATCAGCCGGCCGAGCGACGGCGTCGGTCGCTTCTTCGCGCGCATGGCCCATTTCGACCTGCAATCGGGCTTCACCGGTGTGTTCGGCCGCAAGCCCATGCGTAACCGCGAGGCCGAAGAGGCCGTCGCTCAAGAAATCACGGGCGACGAGCGGTCCTGGCTCGATGCCCGGATCGACGCCGACCATCAGGTCGACGAGTACGAGCAGGCGCTGATGGATTTTCTGGCGGAAGAAGGCGGCAAGGAACCCTTGCTCAGACCGTGAAGCTTTCGCCGCAGCCGCAGCTCCCCTTGGCGTTGGGGTTCTGGAAGGTGAAGCCGGCGGTGAAGTCGTCTTCTTCCCAGTCCATCGTCGAACCGATCAGGTAGAGCACGCTGGCGCCGTCGATGAAGAACAGGCCGCCCGGCGTTTCGATCCGCTCGTCGAAGGCATTGGCCTCGGTCACATAGTCGACAGAATAGGCCAGACCCGAGCAGCCGCGGCGCGGGGTCGAGAGCTTGACGCCGATCGCGTCCGCGGGTGCCTGGGCCATCAGCTTGGCGACGCGCGCTTCGGCAGCCGGGGTCAGGATGACCGCGGCGGGGCGTGCGCGTACTTTGGTTTCGCTACCCATTACAGCATTCCCAGTTCGAGCTTGGCCTCGTCGCTCATCGACGACATGTCCCACGGCGGGTCCCAGACGAGATTGACTTCGGCATCGCGCACGCCGGGAACCGCGCTGACGCGCAGTTCGACTTCGCCCGGCATCGATTCCGCCACCGGGCAATGCGGCGTGGTCAGCGTCATAGTCACCTTGACCTCGCCGTCATCAGTGACGTCGACGCCGTAGATCAGGCCGAGGTCGTAGATGTTGACCGGGATCTCGGGGTCGAAGATTTCCTTCAGCGCCGAGACGACGCCGTCGTAGATCGCCCCGCCGGGTTCGCCTTCAGCTGCGCCCTGCGGCTTTTCCGCGAGGAAGCCTTCGAGATAATCACGCTTGCGAGAGAGCTTGGCGCCAGGAGTCTCAGGAGCCGTCTCGATATCCTCGACACGCGCACGCGGCGGCGGCGTCACGCTCTCGACTTCTTCCACGGTGAACTTGGTCTCTTCACTCATCCGAAGATCCTCTTGGTCCTCTCGATGCCGCGCAGGAGCGCGGCAATATCGCTTTCGTCGCTATAGATGCCGAAGCTGGCCCGCGCCGTCGCCGGCACGCCGAGCCAGTCCATCAACGGCTGCGCGCAATGATGCCCGGCGCGGATCGCCACGCCTTCCTCGTCCAATATGGTGCCGAGGTCGTGCGGATGCACCCCGTCGAGCGCGAAGGAGACGATGCCGGCCGATTGCTCGGGACCGAACACGGTCACCGAATTGAGCCGGCGCAGTTGGTCGCGCGCCTGCGCGGTCAGCGCCATTTCGTGCGCCGAGATCGCCTCGATGCCGATCGCCTCAACGTAATCGACCGCCGCAGCGAAGCCGATCGCCTCGATGATCGCCGGGGTGCCAGCCTCGAACCGCGCGGGCGGCGGGGCATAGGTCGTGCGCTCGAAGGTCACGCGGTCGATCATCGCGCCACCGCCGTGCCAGGGGGGCATCGATTCGAGAATCTCCGCCCGCGCCCAGAGTGCTCCGATGCCCGTAGGCCCGTAGAGCTTGTGCGCTGAAAAGACGTAGAAATCCGCGCCCATCGCCGCGACATCGACCGGTAACCTGGGAACCGCCTGACAGCCGTCGACCAGCACCTTCGCGCCGACCCGGTGCGCCAAAGCGACGGCATGTTCCACGTGGAGCATCGAGCCGAGCACGTTCGAGACATGGGCGAGCGATACCAGCTTGTGCGCCGGCGTCAGCAAGCGCTCGGCCGCGGCCAGGTCGATCAGGCCATCGGGCGTCAGCGGGCAGACGTCGATCTCGACGCCGGTGCGGTCGCGCAGTAGCTGCCACGGGATGATGTTGGCGTGATGCTCGAGCGTCGACAGCAGGATACGGTCGCCGGCCTTGAGATGGGTGTTGCCCCACGAGTGCGCGACGAGATTGATCGCCTCGGTCGCGCCGCGGGTGAAGACCAGCTCGTGCTCGGGCGCGCCGATGAAGGCCGCGATCCGGCGCCGCGCCGCCTCGTAGGCCAAGGTCATGTCGGCCGAACGCGCATAGACGCCGCGGTGGACCGTGGCGTAGTCGGCGCCCATCGCGCGGACGGTAGCGTCGATCACCGCCTGCGGCTTCTGCGCCGTGGCGGCCGTGTCGAGGTAGTGCCAGGGGCTGCCGTCGGCCATCACCAGGCCGGGGAAATCCTGACGTACGGAGCGGATGGGAGTAGCCACGTTCACAGCATCGCCTCCAGCCGCAATAGCGCCGCCTGGGTCAGGCTCTCCTCGTCGGCCGCGCCGGTGAAGGCCTCGGCGATGAAGGCTTGGAGCATCAGCTGCTTGGCTTCGGGCGGAGTCAGGCCGCGCGACTGCAGATAGAACAGGCCCATCGCATCGAGCTCGCCCACCGCGCAGCCGTGTGCGCACTTGACGTCGTCGGCGTAGATTTCGAGTTCGGGCTTGGCATTGGCCGTCGCGGTCCGATCGAGCAGCATCGCCCGCACCGACTGCTCGGCATCGGTCCCATCGCTGCCGCGTGCGACCGCGACCTTGCCGAGATAGGTGCCCACGGCCTGGTTGCCGAGCACCGAGCGCACCACCTGCCGGCTGACCGCGTTGGGCGCCTCGTGGCTGACTTCGGTGACGATCTCCAGCGTCTGCGCGCCCGAACCGAGCTGCGCGGCGCCGAGCGTGAACGATGCCCCCTCGCCCAGCCGCGCTTCCACCGCAATGCGGCCGAAAACGTTGCCAGCATTTAGAATGCGCAAGTCGAAAGCCGCCCCGGCCTCCACTTCGATCACCAGATGCCGCGCGACAGCGGCCTCACCCTGCTCGACGACGCTCAGCGATGTGTTCTGCCCGCTCGGCACGAGAATTTCCTCGCGCGCAACCGGCCATACGCCCGCCAGCGCATCGATATCCGAATAACGGAACGCTTCGCTCTTGCGCGTCGGAAGGGGCGCGAGTTCGCTCACGCCACCGCCTCGTAGCCTTCTTCTTCCAGCTGAAGCGCCAGCTCGGGACCGCCAGTCTTGACGATGCGGCCGCCGGCGAGGACGTGGACCTTGTCGGGCTTCACGTAGTCGAGCAGCCGCTGGTAGTGGGTGATGAGCAGCACGCCCTTGTTCGGCTTGCGCATGATCGCGTTGATCCCCTCGCCGACGATGCGCAGGGCATCGATGTCGAGGCCCGAATCGGTCTCGTCGAGCACGGCGAACTTGGGATCGAGGATGCCCATCTGGACCATCTCGGCGCGCTTCTTCTCGCCGCCCGAGAAGCCGACGTTCACCGGGCGCTTGAGCATGTCCATGTCCATGCGCAGCAGCGCTGCCTTCTCCTTGGCGAGCTTGAGGAATTCACCGCCCGACAGCGGCTCCTCACCGCGCCCGCGGCGCTGGGCATTGGCCGCCTCGCGCAGGAACTGGACGAAGGAGACGCCAGGAATCTCGACCGGATACTGGAAGCCGAGGAACAAGCCGGCGGCAGCGCGTTCGTAGGGTTCGAGCGCGAGCAGGTCCTGTCCGGCGAAATCCACCGAGCCGCCGGTCACAGCGTAGCCGGGCCGGCCGCCGAGCGTGTAGCCGAGCGTCGACTTGCCCGCACCGTTGGGCCCCATGATCGCGTGAATCTCACCCGCATTCACGGTGAGCGAAAGGCCCTTGAGGATCAGCTTGTCGGCGACGGTGGCCTGGAGGTTGTCAATCTTGAGCATGGTCATCTCTAGTAATCCCGCCGTGCGCGGCCGGGGTTGGCGGGCCGCGGGCGGGCGCGGCGTTCGTCGTAGTTCTTCTTCATTTCGGCTACGATCGCCTGGACGACGCCAGCCGTATCGTCGCGCACCTGCGCCGCGGGATAGCGCAGCACCTTGATGCCGACTTCAGCAAGGCTGCGATCACGGCGACGGTCGATCTCGGCATTGGCATCGGGCTCGTCGATCTCGACCGCAAGCTTGAGCGAATGGCAGGCGAAATCGACGATCGCCGAGCCGATCACCACCTGGCGGCGGAACCGGTACTTGCCGAGTTCGGCGGCGACGAGCGCCTCGGCCAGCAGCACCTGCGCCTCGGTCGGGTTGCGCCGCATCTCGCGCGCGGTGTCGTGCAGCGTATCGAGCCGCGATTCGGCAATGTTCCAGCCGCGGCCCTTCTTTTGCAGGGCCGGGGCTTCGGTACGCTCCTCGGGCGGACGGACGGTGAGAGTCTTCTTCAAAACCAAGCCTCGTTCATAGCCTTGAGAAAGGCCAATTCGGTCACTGGGAAGCCAGAAGCCGAACCAATCACCGAATCTATGCCGCACTTAGGACACATGGCCGTCGCGCCGTCATCGATCCACTCTTCGACCAAAGCCGGAGCATAAGTTCGGCAGCAGTAAAAGCAGCCAGCTTCGTTACTTTGGCCGAGTTCATCGCGGTTTTCGCTGCAATGCGCGTGCGCTTCGCCGACCGGCCCACCATTCTTTTTGAAATCATTGATGCGCGAAATCGCTTGATCGAAATCGTCACTCATCCGACCGATCCCTCGAGACTGATCCCGAGCAGCTTCTGCGCCTCCACGGCGAACTCCATCGGCAGCTGCTGCAGCACTTCCTTGGCAAAACCGTTGACGATCAGCGCCACGGCCTCTTCTTGGCCGAGCCCGCGCTGCATCGCGTAGAATAGCTGATCGTCGCTGATTTTGCTGGTCGTCGCCTCGTGCTCGATCTGGGCCGACGGATTGCGCACCTCGATATAGGGCACGGTATGCGCCCCGCATTCGCCGCCGAGGAGCAGGCTGTCGCACTGGGTGAAGTTGCGCACGCCCTCGGCCTGGGCACCGACGCGGACGAGACCGCGGTAGGTGTTGTTGCTCTTGCCCGCCGAAATGCCCTTCGAGACGATCGTCGAGCGGCTGCCCTTGCCATTGTGGATCATCTTAGTGCCGGTATCGGCCTGCTGGTAATTGTTGGTCACCGCGACCGAATAGAACTCGCCGACCGAATCCTCGCCGTTGAGCACGCAGGACGGGTACTTCCAGGTGATCGCCGAGCCGGTTTCTACCTGGGTCCACGACACCTTGCTCCGCTTGCCCTGGCAGAGCGCGCGCTTGGTGACGAAGTTATAGATGCCGCCCTTGCCCTGCGCATCACCGGGGTACCAGTTCTGCACGGTCGAATACTTGATCTCGGCATCGTCGAGCGCGACCAGCTCGACCACGGCGGCGTGGAGCTGGTTCTCGTCGCGCATCGGCGCGGTGCAGCCTTCGAGATAGGACACGTAGCTGCCCTTCTCGGCTATGATCAGCGTCCGCTCGAACTGGCCGGTGTTTTCGGCATTGATGCGGAAATAGGTGCTGAGCTCCATCGGGCAGCGCACGCCCTCGGGGATGTAGACGAAGGTGCCGTCCGAGAAGACCGCGCAGTTGAGCGCGGCGAAATAGTTATCCTGCGTCGGCACGACCTTGCCCAGCCAGCGCTTCACCAGCTCGGGATATTCGCGGATCGCCTCGCTGATCGAGCGGAAGATGACGCCCGCCTGCTCCAGCTCCTTGCGGAAGGTCGTGGCGACCGAAACCGAATCGAACACGGCATCGACCGCGACCTTGCGCGCACCTTCGACGCCGGCGAGCACCTTCTGCTCCTCAAGCGGAATGCCGAGCTTTTCATAGACGCGCAGGATCTCGGGATCGACCTCGTCGAGCGAGGACAGCTCCTTCTTCGCCTTGGGCGCGGCGTAGTAATAGGCGTCCTGGTAGTCGATCGGCGGGACGTTGAGCTTGGCCCAGTCGGGCGGCGTCATCGTCAGCCACATGCGATAGGCCTTGAGCCGCCAGTCGAGCATCCATTCGGGCTCGTTCTTCTTCGCCGAGATGAAGCGGACGGTGTCTTCGCTCAGACCCTTGGGCGCGAATTCGGTTTCGATGCCCGAAGACCAGCCGTGCTCGTAATCGGCGACGCGCGCTGCCGCGTCGCGGGCGGCCTGGTCCTTCAGCGTGGTTTCCTCGGTCATGATACGGTCTCGGGCGCGCGCTGCGCTACTTCGGCCAGCCGGGTCAGCGACACTTGCGCCAGGGCGCCGCGCAGCGCCTCGTTCACCAGCGGCCAATGCGGCCGGACCATGCAGGACGATTCCAGCGTGCAGTCGTGCCGGCCATGCTCGACGCAGGCGGTCAGCGCGATGGGGCCTTCGACGGCTTCGACGATGTCCGCCAACGTGATCGCCGCCGCCGGCCGCGCGAGCTTGAGCCCGCCGCCGACACCGCGCGACGAGCGCAGCAGCCCCGCCGCGGTCAGCCGGCTGACCAGCTTCTGCACGGTCGGCGCCGGGACACCCGTCTCCTCGGCGAGCTGGGTCGCCGAAACGCGCGCACCGCCACAGTGCCGCGCAGCGGCGGCCATGGTGACGACGGCATAGTCTGCCATGCTCGAAAGTCGCATTTGAGAACCGTTCGCAAAATCGGAGTGATTCGTTCCGGTTTCACCTAAGAGCGGTTCGGTCGCATTTCAACCGCTGCTTCGCAGCATTCCGTGGTTCAGCGGCGGTCTATCTGCTGCGGACAAAAAAGAGGCGGCCTTCGGATGATCCGGAGGCCGCCGCAAAGTCGAGAACTCGCTGCAAATGCTACGAGCCCTTCGGGTCGCAGGGGTCGGATATGCCTGGCCTCCAACAAAAAATTGTACAAATGCGACACACTTCAACGGCTCACCTCGTATTTACACTATATTGTGTTCGATATGGCCAATGGGCAACACATTGAGCTTTGCCTGTCGCAGGCGCTAAGGGCGCGAGGATGGTCTATTCGCTCCTGCGCCCCGCCCTGTTCCGACTCGACGCCGAGCAAGCACACGGCCTTGCCTTGAACGCGCTGAAGCTGATGCCCGGCAGGCGCCACGCCCAACCGGGCGGCCCGCTGGCGGTGACGGTGGCCGGCATTGCGTTCCCCAACCCACTCGGCATGGCGGCTGGCTTCGACAAGGACGGGGAAGTGCCCGACGCGCTGCTCGGCCTGGGCTTTGGCTTCGCCGAGGCCGGCTCGATCACGCCGCTGCCGCAGGCGGGCAACCCGCGCCCGCGGCTGTTCCGCCTTGTCGAGGACCGCGCGGTGATCAATCGCATGGGCTTCAACAACCGCGGCGGGGCCGAAGCCGTAGAGCGACTGCGCGCACGCAATGGCAAACCGGGCGTCGTCGGCATCAACATCGGCGCCAACAAGGACTCGGCCGACCGCATCGCCGACTATGCCCTGATGACGCGGCTGTTGGCCCCCTTCGCTTCCTATCTGGCGGTCAACATCAGCAGCCCGAACACCCCGGGCCTGCGTGCGCTGCAGGACGAATCGGCGCTTACCGCGCTGCTCGACGCAGTGCTGGAAGCGCGCGGCTCCTACGGCCCACCGATCTTCCTCAAAGTCGCACCCGATCTCGAGCCCGCCGACATCGACGCCATCGCCCGCATCGCTATCGACAAGGGCTTGGGTGCGCTGATGGTCTCGAACACGACGATCTCGCGTCCCCAAGGTTCTCTGGCGTTGACCTCACGCCATGCCGGCGAGGCTGGCGGACTGTCGGGTGCGCCTTTGCGCGAGCTGGCGCAGCAGCGCCTGCGCGACTTCCGCAAGGCAACCGGCGGCGCGGTTCCCCTGGTCGGCGTTGGCGGCATCGCCAGCGCCGAGGATGCCTGGGCGCGCATCCGCGCCGGGGCGAGCCTGGTCCAGCTCTACAGCGCCATGGTCTATGAGGGACCGGGCATTGCGCGGAAGATCACGCGAGGGCTTGAGGAACTGATGAAAAAGGACGGATTCACGTCGATTGCAGAGGCGGTCGGAAGCGAATAGCATCGGGCGCGATGCTGCGCTCCCTCCTCGCTCCGCTTGCCGCCGGCCTGCTTCTCGCCGGCTGCGCCACCGCCCCCAAATCCGTCTCGACTGCACCGAACAGTAGCGCCTTCGCGCATGGCATGGTCAGCGCCGCCGATCCGCGCGCAGCCGATGCCGGGGCCGAGATGCTTCACGCGGGCGGCAGCGCGACAGACGCGGCGCTCGCCATGCTGCTGGCGCTCAACGTCGTCGAGCCGCAAAGCTCGGGCGTCGGCGGTGGCGGTTTCATGGTGCTCGATGACGGCAAGGGCCACGTCGAAACGCTCGACGGCCGCGAAGCAGCGCCCAAGGCGGCGACGCCCGAATGGTTCAAGATGAACGGCCAGTACCTCTCGGTACCCCAGGCCATCCCCGGCGGGCTCAGCGTCGGCGTTCCCGGCAATGTCGCGCTGATGGCGCAGGCGCACGAGCGCTATGGCAAGCTGCCGTGGAAACAGCTGTTCGGCCCCGCGATCAAGCTTGCGCGCGACGGTTTCGCGGTGACGCCACGGATGCGCCAGTTCCTCGACCGGGCGCGCGGCACGGCCGGGCTGACCGCCGACGGCCGCGCGCTCTATTTCGGCGCCGACGGCGAGCCGCTGCCTGTCGGCACCACAATCCGCAACCCCGCCCTCGCCGCCTTCCTCGAAAAGCTCGCCGCGGGCGGCCCGAAAGTGTTCTATTCGGGCGCCAATGCCGCGGCGATCGCCGAGACGGTGTCGAAGTCGCCGCGCAACCCGGCGCCGATGACCGCGAGCGATCTTGGCGCCTACCACGCCAAGTGGCGCGCGCCGGTCTGCGCGCCCTACCGCGCCTACAGGATCTGCGGCATGGGTCCGCCCGCCTCGGGCGCGACTACCGTCTCGGGCGTGCTCGGCGTGCTCGAACGCTTCGACATGACTGCGCTGGGCAAGGATTCGCCCGTCGCCTGGCACCTGATCGCCGAGGCCGAGCGGCTGGTCTATGCCGACCGCGACCGCTACCTTGCGGACAGCGACTTCGTCTCGGTTCCCGTCGCCGGCCTCGTCGCGCCCGACTATCTCGCTGCCCGCTCGCAGCTCATCGCGCCCGACAGGACCCTGCCCGCCGCCACGCCCGGCACGCCTCCCGGCGCCCAGGTCGCCCAGGCCGATACGCTGACCCCCGACGTGCCCTCGACCACTCATTTCGTCGCGGTCGACCGCAGCGGCCAGGCGGTGACCCAGACTTCGACCGTCGAAAGCAGCTTCGGCTCGGGCCTGATGGTCAGCGGCTACTACCTCAACAACGAGCTGACCGATTTCAGCCTCGTGCCCGACCGCGACGGCAAGCCCGTGGCCAACCGGGTCGAGCCCGGCAAGCGCCCGCGCAGCTCGATGGCGCCGACCCTGGTCTACGGCCCCGACGGCAAGCTGAGACTGGCGGTCGGAGCCGCCGGTGGTGCAACGATCCCGGCACAGGTGCTGCGCGTGATCATCGGCGTGATCGACTGGAAGCTCTCGGTGCAGGACGCGATTGCGCTGCCGGTGATCTATGCCCCGGGCGGCACGACCGTGTCGGTCGACAAGGGCGGCGCACTGGAGGCGATGATCCCGGCGCTGAAAGCCCTCGGCCACGACGATATCGTCGTGCGCGAGCTGCCGCTGAAAGCCAATGCCGTCGAAGTGGTGAACGGCGAACTGCACGGCGGCACCGATCCGCACACCGAAGGGGTTGCCAGATCGGACTAGTTTCCACCGGTAATGGCGGTACTATTCTGAACGATCTTGCGTTAGGACCGGGCGCAAGGACGGGCGAGAGGGCAGCAACCGCGTGAAGTTTTCCGATTTCGACGCCAGCCGCAATCTCGTCGAGCTGTTCTTCCTGCGCGCGGACGAGTTCGGCGAGAAGCCGATGCTCTGGGCCAAGCGAGACGGGGCCTGGCGATCGATCAGCTGGGCCGAGGCCGCGCGTCGCGTCTGCCTGATCGCGGAAAGGCTGCGCGCGCTAGGGCTCGTCCAGGGCGACCGCGTGCTGCTCGTGTCCGAGAACCGCCCCGAATGGTGCCTGGCCGATCTCGCGATCATGGCCGCGGGCTGCGTCACCGTCCCTGCCTATACGACCAATACCGAGCGCGATCATCTGCATGTGCTGGAAAACTCGGGCGCTCGTGCGGTCATCGTCTCCGACGCCAAGCTGGCCAAGCCGCTGCTGCCCGCCGTGCTGCGCTCGGACAACGTCAAGCACGTCATTGCGATCGAGCCGCTGCGCAACAACCAGGCCGGTGCGGTCGCGATGCACGACTGGTCCAGCCTGCTGGCGGGCGATGCCGCTGCCGCGCGCGCGGCGGTCGACGCGCGCATAGCCGGGGTCGGCCGCGAGGACCTCGCCTGCATCATCTACACCAGCGGCACCGGCGGCGCACCGCGCGGGGTGATGCAGCACCACGGCGCGATCCTTTGCAACGTCGGCGGCTGCGCCGAGATCCTGAGCGAGGACTTCGGCTGGGACGACGAGGTCTTCCTCTCGTTCCTGCCGCTGAGCCACGCCTACGAGCACACTGGCGGCCAGTTCCTGCCCATCGGCATGGGCGCGCAGATCTACTACGCCGAGGGGCTCGAGAAGCTTTCGGCCAATATCGAGGAGGTGCGCCCGACGATCATGATCGTGGTGCCGCGGCTGTTCGAAGTGCTGCGCGCGCGGATCATCAAGCAGGTGGAAAAGCAGGGCCGCCTCGCCAACTACCTGATGGACCGGGCGCTCCTGCTGGGCGAGCGCAAGGCCGAGGGCAAGCAGCGGCTGATCGACCAGCCGATGAACCTGATCCTCGAACGCACGCTGCGCCCGAAGATCCGCGCGCGCTTCGGCGGGCGAATGAAAGCATTGGTCTCGGGCGGCGCGCCGCTGAATCCGGACATCGGCGTATTCTTCGACGCGATGGGTCTGACGCTGCTCCAGGGCTACGGCCAGACCGAAGCAGGGCCTGTAGTCAGTTGCAACCGCCCCAAGGCCGGCCTCAAGATGGACACCGTCGGCCCGCCGCTGCGCGGGGTCGAGGTGAAGATCGCCGAGGACGGCGAGATCCTGCTGCGCGGCGAGCTCGTCATGCACGGCTATTGGCGCAACGAAGCCGAAACCGAGCGCGTGCTGCACGATGGCTGGCTCTCCACCGGCGACGTCGGCCATCTCGATGACCGGGGCCGCATCGTCATCACCGATCGCAAGAAGGACATGATCGTCAACGACAAGGGCGACAACGTCTCGCCGCAGAAGGTCGAAGGCATGCTGACGCTGCAGCCCGAGATCGCCCAGGCCATGGTGGCGGGCGACAAGCGGCCCTATCTCGTCGGCCTGATCGTGCCCGATGCCGAATGGGCCCTCGCCTGGGCACGCGCGCAGGACGAGAAGTTCGACATGAAGGCGCTGCAGGACCTGCCCGCCTTCCGCACCGCGGTGCGCGATGCAATCGACCGGGTGAACCGCGATCTCTCGGTGATCGAGAAGGTCCGCCAGTTCTGCTTTGCCGACGAGGCCTTCTCGATCGACAACGAGGAAATGACGCCGAGCCTGAAGATCAAGCGGCACAAGATCCGCGACCGCTACGGCGCGCGACTGGACGGGCTGTACAAGGCTTGACCTCGCGATTGCGGCTGCCCGGCGCACTCTGGCTGCTCGCTGGCCTGCTTTACCTGACATCCGAAGCGATCGCCGCTTCGGCCTTCGTCGGATACAGCTACGCGAACAACTACATCAGCGACCTCGGCGTGCCTTACGCCCTGACCGACGGCACGGTCTCACCCCTCGCATGGGTGATGAACTTTGGCGGGTTCATCCTCGATGCCCTGCTTTACGGTGCGGCGGCGATCGCGGCGATGGGCCTCCAACGCCCGCACCGACGGAGGGCCACGGCTTTCGTGGTATTTGCATTGATCCACTCGGTCGGCTCGATATTGGTCGGCACCGTCCATAGCGGTCCGCGCGAGATCGCTGCCGGGACGCACGACATTCATGTCTTAGGCGCGGCGATGGCAATTATCGGCGGCAACGCCGCGTCGATAACCGCGAGCCGTTTCGATGCGTCGGCGGCCTACCGGCGCGCAAGCCTGTTCCTGGGACTGGTCGGATTGGCCAGCCTGGTCATGCTCGAAGCCAATCGGATTACAGGCACGCCGATCCTTGCCGACGGCCTGTTCGAGCGAGGCAGCGTCTATGCGATTACGGCCTGGGAAATCCTGACGGGCCTGACGCTGCTGTTCAGCAAGCGCGATTGACTGAAGCACGAGGGCCGAAGCCCTCGCCCCGCCTAATTCAAGCCGCTTCCTTCTCGATCCACTCGGGGAAGAAGCAGGGCTCGCGGGTCGACCAGCCGGGCGCAGTAGCCGCGGCTTCGCTGATCGAGTGGAGCAGCTTCTTGCGGCGGTCGGGCTTGATCTGCGGCAGCGCGGCGGCGGCGCAGAAGGCGCTGGGCAACCAGGGCCGCACGGCGGCGCCGAGCAGGCGCTCGTAGAGGAAGCGATAGGCCGAGAAGCTGGTGATGCGATCCTGGGCCAGATCGAAGCCGGTCACGCGCACGAGCTTGCCGATGAAATCGTCGAGGCCGTCGAAGCCGGTCTCTTCGGGCGCCGCGCCGCGCAGGTTCTTGAGTTCCTGGTAGGCGACGTACTGCGAACGGATCGAAGCAACCTCGGCAGCGTCGCGTGCCCAGAGCTTGAATGCATCCTGGCGGCCGAGGCCGATATCGAGGCTGCGCTTGATGTAGCGCTGCTCGCAGGCCGAGAAGCTGGCGAATTCGCGCAGCTCGTTGATCGTCAGCGAAGCCGTACCCGTGTTGCCCATGGCAAGATGAACCCCCGTTGCAGGCCAATGGGCCCGACAAGCAGACTTCATCAGAACTTGGTTATTATCGGGTTAACCAACCCGCCGATTAAATGCGCAGGCTAACGGAAGCTTTTGATCAGATCAGACCCGCCAGCGGGCTGGAGGGATCGGCATATTTGCGCGTCGCCATACGACCTGCGAGATAGGCATGGCGGCCAGCCTCGACTCCCAGCTTCATCGCGCGGGCCATACGGATCGGATCCTTGGCTTCGGCAATGGCCGTGTTCATCAGCACGCCGTCGCAGCCGAGCTCCATCGCGACCGCCGCTTCCGAAGCCGTGCCGACACCGGCATCGACCAGCACGGGCACCTTGGCGCCCTCGACGATCAGGCGCACGGTCACCTTGTTCTGGATGCCGAGGCCCGAGCCGATCGGCGCGCCGAGCGGCATGACCGCGACCGCGCCGGCTTCCTCAAGCTGCTTCGCGGCGATCGGATCGTCGACGCAATAGACCATCGGCAGGAAGCCTTCCTTGGCCAGGACCTCGGTCGCCTTCAGCGTCTCGCGCATGTCGGGATAGAGCGTGCGTGCTTCGCCCAGCACTTCCAACTTGACCAGATCCCAGCCGCCCGCCTCGCGCGCCAGGCGCAGGGTGCGGATGGCATCGTCGGCGGTGAAGCAGCCGGCGGTGTTGGGCAGATAGGTGATCTTTTTGGGATCGATGAAGTCGGTCAGCATCGGCGCCTTGGGATCGCTGACGTTGACCCGGCGCACGGCGACGGTCACGATCTCGGCCCCCGAAGCCTCGACCGCCGCGGCGTTCTGCGCGAAGTCCTTGTACTTGCCCGTGCCGACGATCAACCGCGATCGGAAGGTACGGCCCGCGACGGTCCAGGTGTCTTCCGCAGTGGTGTCAACGTCCCCACCCCCGACGAAATGGACGATCTCGAGCACGTCGCCGTCGCCGAGCACGACCTCGGCCAGCGAGGAGCGCGGTGCGATCTCGCCATTGCGCTCGACCGCAACCTTCTGCGGGTTGAGCTCCAGGCTCTCGACGAGCTGGGCGATCGTGGCGCCGGCGGCAATGCGGCGCGGCTCGCCGTTGACGGTCAGGGAAAGTTCCGCGGAAGTGTTTTGAACGGTCATGGCCCACAGCCCTTAGCGTTCAGGCGGCGTGGCGCAAGTTCCGGATATGGGCCGTGGCGACCAGCGCGACGCCGGCGATCGTCAGCATGGCTTCCTTCGGGCCGTGAGGAACCAGCAGCGCGAGCGACATGAGCGAGATTCCGCCCGCGCCGATAAGCAGCGGCCCAGCCTGCCGGTGACGCAGCACGCCCAGCCCCAACGTGACCACACCGACGGCAATCGCCAGCGCCAGGCCGATCTCGTGGATCGCCGGCGTCAGCAGGATCTCGCCGCCGAGACCGAGCACCGAGACGAGCACGATCGAAAGCACGCAATGAAGCGCGCAGAGCCCCGAAAGGACCACGCCTACCCGGTCGAACCGGTCCCGAATCGTGAGCATGACGCGCGACATGCCGATGATCTATGTGATGTTGTATCATCTTGCAACCCGAGTCGCCTCGCCGCTTGCGATTTTGTCCGGCCGGGAGCAGGACGCGGCCATGTTCGATTCCTCTACGGTCCGTGGCTCGGATCTCTCCGCCAGGCCGCTGGCGCTGGCGCGCTGGCTTTATATCGTGGCGGGCCTCGTCGTGCTGATCGTCGCGGTCGGCGGGATTACCCGGCTGACCGAGTCGGGCGTGTCGATCACCGAATGGAAACCGGTCTCGGGCGCGCTGCCGCCGCTTAGCCAGGCGCAGTGGCAGTCCGAGTTCGACGCCTATCGCCAGACGCCGCAATTCATCCAGATCAACGGCCCGGCCGGCATGACCTTGGCCGACTACAAGTTCATCTTCTTCTGGGAATGGGTGCACCGGCTGATTGCCCGGGCGATCGGTATGGTGCTGGCGCTGGTGATCGCCTGGTACGGGATCAAGCGGCAGATCCCGCGTGGCTACCTGCCGCGGCTGTTGGCGCTGGTCGCCCTGGTCGGGCTGCAGGGCGCGATCGGCTGGTGGATGGTCGAATCGGGCATCGTCAACGACGTCAAGGTCAGCCATTTCCGCCTCGCCGCGCACCTGCTGACGGCGCTGGTGACCCTGGGCGGCCTAGTCTGGACCGCGCTCGACCTCCAGGCGCTGGCCCGTGGCGAACCGCGTTCCCGGTTGACCGGCTTCGCCGCCCTCGCCCTCGCCGCGCTGCTGGTACAGCTGTTCTTCGGCGCGCTGACTGCGGGTCTGCGCGCGGGCCATGTCGCGAACGACTGGCCGCTGATGCAGGGTAGCCTCGTTCCCGAAGGCATCGACTGGACGCTCGGGCCGATCCATGCCGCGCTCAACGATCCCTTCCTGATCCATTTCATCCACCGCTGGTGGGCCTGGGTGGTCGTCGCCGTGCTGATCGTCATGGGCCGCAAGCTCAAGGCCGCAGGCCAGCGCCCGGCCTCGATCGCGCTGCACAGCGCCTTCGGCGCCCAGGTGATCCTGGGCATCGTCACCGTCTGGTCGGGCATCGCGCTGTGGCTGGCCGTGGCGCATCAGCTGACCGGCGCACTACTGGTCGCGGCGACGACCTGGGGCGCTCATGCGCTCGGCAGGCGCAGGGCATGATGGAACCTGCAGGCCCCGCGCTGATCTGGTGCCCCTTTCCCGACGCGGGAATAGCCGCCGCAACGGCTAAAACGTTGCTTGACGAAAGGCTGGTCGCCTGCGCCAATATCCTGCCCGCCATGCTTTCGCTGTTCGAATGGAACGGCGAGCGCGGCGAAGCGACGGAGGCGGGGGCCTTGTTCAAGACGGATGCCGCATTGCTCGATCGTGCCGTGGCGCGCCTGGCCGAGGAGCATCCCTATGACGAGCCGGCCATCCTGGCCTGGCACTGCGATGCCGCGACGCCCGGCACCGCCGCCTGGCTCGGAGGCCTGACCCGGTGAGCCGTGCGGTCTGGCTGGTGGCCACGGCTGCGATCCTCCCCATCGCAGCGATGTCGGCTGCCGAAACGCCGAAGCCGGCGGCCGGCCTGTTCAAGCCGACGGCGGCGCCGCTGATCCTGACACGCACGCTGCGCCATATGATGCACGACGGCACGGCCATCGTGACGCGGCGCAGCTACCGCGTGCAGTTCACCGCCGAAGGCAATGGCTTCGAACTCGCGGGCACGCTTAGCGAAGTCAGCGTCGAGGCCCCGCCCGGACTCGAAGCGCTCGCCGCGCTCGAACGCCGCCGGCCAGACCCCGGGATCTTTCCGATCAAGCTCGATGCGGCGGGCATGATCGTGCCCTCCGAAGATCCCGCGCCCAGCCGGCAGCAGCGCCAGGCGATCGGCACGGCCTCGGCCGACATTGCCCGGATGAACCTCGCCTCGGCCGAGGCGACGCAGGCGCAGGGCTTCGTCTCACAGTTCCAGACGCGGCCCTTCCGGACCTACTGGCCGCTCGACCTGTTCCACCCGGCCGCGGGCACGCAGCGCGAGCAGAAGGCGATCGCGCTCGACGGCGGCCTGCAAGGGCAGGTCACGACCGTCATAACCGCCAGCACCGATCGCGCCTCCGGCCTAGTCTCCGATTTCACCCGCACCGTCGTGACGGATCTGGGAGGCGACAAGCGCACCGTGATCGAGGAATGGACGCTCGCTCCGGCGCCCTAATTCCGAACGGTATTATTTTACCTCCATGCAAAACCGCCCATTCGCTTGACTTTTGGCGCCCTTTCCACGATTGGGCCGCCTTCGCCGCGCATCCGTCCACTCGGATTCGCGGTCAAAGCAAGGGAAATGACCAGCCATGAAGGCGCTCAGCAAGGTCACCCGGTCGATCAAGCCGGCCGAGGTGGAAAAGAACTGGCATCTTATCGATGCCGAAGGGCTCGTGCTCGGCCGCCTCGCGGTGATCGTTGCCAACGTCCTGCGCGGCAAGCATAAGCCGAGCTTCACCCCGCACGTCGATTGCGGCGATCACGTCGTCGTGATCAATGCTGATAAGGTGCGGCTGACGGGCAACAAGCTCAAGCAGAAGACCTATTACAAGCACACCGGCTATGCCGGCGGCATCAAGGCGGTCACCGCGGACAAGATCCTCGACGGCCGCTTCCCCGAGCGCGTGCTCGAAAAGGCGGTTGAGCGCATGATCCCGCGCGGCCCGCTCGGCCGTGCGCAGATGCGCGCGCTGCATCTCTACGCCGGCACCGAGCACCCGCATGGTGGCACCCAGCCCCAGCCGCTCGATGTTGCCAGCCGCAACCGCAAGAACAAGGTGGGTGCCTAATGTCCGATAACACCGTCACCGATCTCGCCGACCTCGGCGCTCTCGCCGCCGGCGCTCCCGTGGATGCTTCGACCGAAGCCGCTCCGGAAGCTCCCGTCGTGCGCACCGGTCCCCCTGCTCCGATCCGCGATCAGGAAATCGACGCACAGGGTCGCGCCTATGCGACCGGCCGCCGCAAGGACGCCGTCGCCCGCGTGTGGCTGAAGCCCGGCTCGGGCAAGATCATCGTCAATGGCCGCGATCAGGAAGTCTACTTCGCGCGTCCGACGCTGCGCCTCGTCATCAATCAGGTGTTCGGCGTCGCCGATCGCGCTGGCCAGTACGACGTCGTCGCGACCGTCAAGGGTGGTGGCCTCTCGGGCCAGGCCGGCGCGGTCAAGCACGGCATCGCCCAGGCGCTGAGCAAGTTCGAGCCGAAGCTGCGCGCCGCAGTGAAGGCCGCCGGCTTCCTCACCCGTGACCCGCGCGTCGTCGAGCGTAAGAAGTACGGCCGCGCCAAGGCCCGCCGCAGCTTCCAGTTCTCGAAGCGCTAAGCTTTTCGCGAACTGCTGCCGAAAATCGGGGGGTCAGCCATGCTGGCCCCCTTTTTTCGTATCTGCACGCAATCCCGGGAGCCTCCCCTGCCCTATCGCCTCCTCGTCCGCGCTGCGAGCCACGCCGGCGGCCGTCTGGGCTGGGCACGCAGCGCCGTGGGCGCGATCCTGGGCATCGTTTCCGCCACGCTGGTGACCGACATGGTGCTCGGCACCAACCGGGCCGCCCTGCCCTGGCTGGTCGCCCCGGTCGGCGCTTCGGCCGTGCTGGTCTTCGCGCTGCCGGCCAGCCCGCTGGCGCAGCTCTGGCCGGTTCTGGGCGGATCGATGATCTCGGCAATGATCGGCCTCGCGGTCGGCCATCTGATGCCCTACCCTCCGCTCGCCAGCGCGGTGGCCGTCGCCGTGGCAATCGCGGTGATGAGCGCGCTGCGCTGCCTCCATCCCCCCGCCGGCGCCTGCGCGCTGATCGGCGCGATGGGCGCGCCGCTGATCACCGCGGTCGGCTGGCCGACCTTCCTGCTCGCGCTCTGGCTCGATCTCGTGGCGCTGCTCGGCATGGCCTGGGTATTCAACAACATGACCGGCCATAGCTGGCCGCACGAGGCCGCGGCGATCGCTCCGCTGCCGCCCCAACACTGGATGGGCCGCTACGACATGGCCGATCTCGAGGCCGTGCTCGAGCACTGGGACGAAGTGCTCGACGTCAGCCGCGACGATCTCGACGCGCTATTCCGCGCAGTCGAAGAGCAGACCTATCAGCGCGTCAATGCCGGCCTGGAGCCGCGCGACCGCTGACTTTGCGCTCCGTGCCGGCGCGCCACCCTTAAAATTCTCCCATATTTCAGCGATTTCGAGGGTACTACGCATTGATTGGAACTAGTCATAACAAGCTACCTTGCAATGAATAGTACCTTGTATTAGACAGGCCTCGAACCAGGAGGCGTGATTCGTGCCCGAGGCTATCGAAATCCAGCTGAAGAAGGGGGTGCTCGGCCTCTGCGTGCTCGCGCTGCTCTCGCGCGGGAACAGCTATGCCTACGAGATCGCGAGCAAGCTCTCGCATGCGGTCGATATGGGCGAGGGCACGATCTATCCGCTGATGCGCCGCATGCAGAACGAAGGGCTTGTCGGCACCTATCTCGAGGAATCGCCATCGGGGCCGCCGCGCAAGTATTACCGGCTGACCGACGCCGGTCACGCCAGCCTGGCCTCCCAGCTCGCCGAATGGCGCAGTTTCACCACCGCCGTCGAAGGCCTGATCGGCCATGTCGACGCGGCCCCAGCAGATGCACAACCCGAAGCAGGTGCGGAGACCCGGGATGACGCGTGACGAATTCCTGAAACGGCTGCGGCGCGGCCTCGAGGGCATGTCCCCCGAAGCGATCGCCGATGCGATCGGCGACTACGAAGCCCATTTCGACGCGGCGCGCGAAGATGGGCGCTCCGAAGCCGAGGTGGCCGAAGCGCTCGGCGATCCCGGCCGGCTGGCGCGCGAGCTTCGCCTGGAAGCGGGTATCAAGCGTTGGGAGGAAGTCCGCTCGCCGTCCTCGGCGACCAATGCGGTCATCGCCTTCCTGGGCCTGGGTGCGATCGACATTCTCGTGCTGCTGCCGATCCTACTGCCGGCGATCGGCGTGATCATCGGGCTCTACGCCGCGCTGCTCGCGCTGTTCATCGCCGGCGGCGTGATGCTGGTGACCGGGCCTTTCAGCGGCCTCACGGTCGGCCCCGCGATAGGCTTCGTCTTCGGCGGCCTGGGCATGATGTCCGCCGCCGTGGCCTTCGGCGCGCTGCTGTCGATCGTCGCGATCTGGTTGGTCAACGGCCTGCTGTGGTTCGGCCGGCTGCATTACCGGGTCATCGAACCCGCCATCAAATCCGACAGGAGCGCCCAATGATCCGCAAGCTGCTCATCGTCTTCGTCAGCGGGCTCGTGCTGTCGATCCTGCTGGTCAGCGGCGCCTGGGTGCTCGGCGGCGAAGAGATCAAGGCCCGCTTCCGCCACGACCACGGCGATTGGGACTTCGACGCGAGCGACGACGGCCCGACCGTAAAGCGAAGCTTCGCGTTCGACGGCTCACGCATACTCAAGATCGACGGGCCGGTGTCGCTGCGCTTCGTCCGCGGTCCCAAGAGCGAGATGACCGTCTCGGGCAATGCCCGCCTGATCGACGGCTTGCGCTGGCAAGACGGCGAACTCTCTTCCGAGCGCCACGGATGGCGACATCACGGCGGGCTCACCGTGGAGATCACCGCGCCGCAGATCGCCGGCCTGGAACTGCGCGGACCTAGCCATGTAACGCTGGAAAACCTCGACCAGCCGTCGCTTCGCATCGAAGTGCGCGGGCCCGCAGACCTCGACGCTTCGGGCAAGGTGGGCAAACTCGACATCGACAGCCGCGGCGTCGGCACGCTCGATCTCGCCAAGGTCGAAGCCGGCGATGCCACCGTGCGCGTCCGCGGCGTCGGCAATGTCGACATCAAGGCTGCAGGCACGGTCGATGCCTCACTCAACGGCGTCGGCAACATCACACTCCACCGCAAGCCCGCGATCCTGAACGCGGAAACGCATGGCGTCGGTGAAGTCCGCCACGATTACGACGAAGACGGAACCGCCAAGAAGGCTCAGTGAACCGGCGGGTCTTCCACCGGAACCGCGCCCACCGGCGCGATCGGTTCTTCCTCGGAACGCGGCGGCAGCGCATTGGGCGGCACGTCCGGGATCAGCATCTCGCGCGTCGGTACCGCTTCGAGATTGCGCACGCGCACTTTCACGTCATGGCCGGAGATCGTCAGCTCGTTGAAGCTCGGCGGGGTCGAGCGGATACGCTTGGACAGCGTGCCCGCGCCTATCATCCGTACCGGGCCGGCCGCGGTCTCGTGCTGCAGGTCGAAGGCGTCGTGGACATGGCCCGACAGCACCGCGAGGACATTGCGCCGGGCAAGTGCTTCGAGCGCGCGCTGACCGCCGCGGGTGAGGGCGGTGCCGCGCGTGCCGGTCTCGACCAGCGGGTGATGGCAGGCGACGAGAACGCGTGTGCCTTCAGGCAAGGCATCGATCTGCAGTAGGGTCTGCGCCAGCGCGGCTTTCGTCACCCAGCCCTTCGACCAGTTCAGCCGCCACTGCGCGCGCGCCGTTGTCTTGAGCGGGACGATGGCGACGCCTCCCACGCCCTGGCGAAGCTCGATCTTGCGCTCGACCAGCGCCTCGATCGCACGAAAGCGGCGGTAAGGATCGAGGAAGCGCTCGGCGAGGTTGAAATAGGGCAGGTCGTGGTTGCCGACCTCGACCGTGACCGGCGCTTTCAATCCGAGGATCCAGTCGCAGGCGGCGGCATATTCGCGCGACCGCGCGCGCATCGTCAGGTCGCCGGTGATCGCGACTGCGGCGGGCGCCTCGCCCTCGATGCAGCGCTCGGCCCATGCCAGGGCGTGCCGGTCCTCGAGCCCGAAATGGATGTCGGAAATGTGGAACAGGCGCAAAGGCGCGGAGGCCGGCGATTCAGTCGTCATCGCGGGTCGCTAGCAGATCGACGCCGCAGTGGGCGAGGGTGAACGTCTCCTCGTTGCCCGCTTCACCCGGTTCGCCGTCGATCAGCAATCCCATCGCTTCCCCTTCCGGACAGGCAAGCCGCACCGAACGATAGTGGCCAAGACTGTCATGCGGCCCCTCGCGGAAATTGCGCCGCAACAGCGCGATCCCCTGCTTCGCATAGTCGCCAAGTGTTTCAGCATAATAACCTTCGACCGCAAAGCCGTCCGCCCCGGGCACGAGCTGGATCGCCGAATAGCCCTCCGGCCGGCCAATCGCAGGCTCCACACAGTGGACGTTGGAACCCGCCGTGGATTCGCCGATGGCCTCGGCCGCGCCGCTGATCGTGCCGAGCACGTCGGTTTCGCGCATCGCCTCGCGGACCTGCGCCCAGGCGGTGCCCGGTCCGGCGAGAATGCCCGACAGACCATCGCCATGCCGCGATCGCACCAGCGTCGGGCGGACCAGGCGGGCGCGGCCGGCTGCGACGCGGGCGATGATCTCGGCCGGCTCGGCATCGCCGTGCAGGCGCTGCGCGAGAATGTTCATCGTCCCGCCAGGAAGCACCAGCACCGTGCCTTCCCAGCCGGTGAGCCCGGCAACCAGCGAATTGACCGTGCCGTCACCGGTGAAGATCACCAGCAGATCGACAGTTGCGCGGCGCAACTCGTCGATCGCGGGCGCACCTTCCTCGTGGAAGCCGATGCGCCGGCCGATCAGGCAGTTCTCGTCGCGAAAGGCCTGTTCGAGCGCCGCCACTGCATCGTCGCTGTTACTGCCGCTCGCCGCGTTCACCGCGAGCCAGATGGTCTTTCCATGGATCATCGCAAAGGGACGCACGCGGCGCCGGTTTGGTTCCCTAGACGCGGCCCGAGAGGATCAGCCAGGCCGACAGCGCATTGACCATGCTGTAGAGCGCATAGCCCCAGGCCCAACCGAGTGCACCGGCGTCGACCATCAGCATGGCGCCGAGCAACATGAGGAATTCGACGCCCAGGCTGATGCGGCCGCTGAGCATGTGGACGAACCAGGGGGTTCGTCCAAGCAACGGATGTCCACTTTCGAGGACAGCCCTTTGCATCGCGAAATTGGCGATGCCGAGCAGGAAGAGCACGACGATGGCCATAGACGGGGGCAGCCTACGCCTTGCCGCGCCGCTTGGCCAGTGGAGGTAGAGACAGGCCAAGCGTCATCGCTCCGACGGCTTGCCGTTCGTCGATCCCGGCATGACGCTCGTCGAAGCGGCTCGGCCCTCGTCGGCCGGTGCAGGGTTTGGTCGAACGATCCGGGAAGCCTGCTGCGGCGAGCGGTAACAGAGCTCCAGTCCGTTAGGAATGGAAGGGAACCGGACATGAGAACTATCCTATTTTCGCTCGGGATCGCAGCGGCCTGCCTGGCGGCCAACCCCGCTTTGGCCGGCGAGGTCAAGCTCGCCTGGAAGGATCTCGATCTCACCACCGCAGCCGGCAAGGCCGAGCTCGGCAGCCGCATCGACGCGGCGGCCGAACAGGCCTGCACGTCCGACCCGGCCACCGGATCGAGGCTCACCCGTGCAACCCCGGGCTGCATCGCCGATGCGCGTCAGGCAATCACCGCACAGGTCGCCGCCAAGCTCGGCAACAACCGATTTGCCGCCAGCGGTGGCGGCGCCAATGGCGAGGCACGCCGCTAAAAAGTTCGCGTGGGGACGGCCGCCCCGCACGAAAAGGTGAGCCCGGCGGCGGGACCCTCCGGGCTCACCAAACACCCGCCGATTCAGCGCCCGGCCATGGCCTTGGCGCGCGCGAGATAGGTCCGCCCGATCCGTACCGCGCTGCCATCGGCAAGCTCTGCCGACCAGGTCCCCAGCCCATCGTGCTTCAGCCCCCGAATGCGGTCGCGCCGCAGGATGCAGGAACGGTGCAGGCGGATGAACAGCGCCGGATCGAGCCGCGCTTCGAGTCCCGAGACGGTGTGGAGCAGCAGATAGCTCGCCTCGCCGACATGCAGCCGGACATAGTCGCGCTCGGCATCGATCCGGTCGATGTCGACCGCCGCGATGCGCAGCAGTTCCGAGCGGTGGGGCACCCAGAATTCCTCGAGCCATTCACCCTTGGTCTTCTCGCCGTCGTTCCGACGCGCCAGCGCCCGCGCGATCGCGCGCTGCAGCCGTTCGGGCGCCACCGGCTTGAGTACATAGTCGACCGCCTCGAGATCGAAGGCTTCGACCGCGAAACCGTCGTGCGCGGTGACGAAGATCACCGCGGGCGGCGAGGGCTGGGCGGCGAGGGTACGGGCGAGGGCGAGGCCGTCCATCTCGGGCATGGTCACGTCGAGCAGGATGAGATCGGGCGCCAGCGCGGCGATCAGCCGCAAGGCCGCGCCGCCGTCGCTCGCCGTGCCGGCCACGGCGATGCCGGGCAGGCCCGCGCAAACGATCTGCAGCCGCTCGACCGCAAGCGGCTCGTCGTCGACGATCAGGGTGCGTAGCGCCTCAGCCATCGCGGTGCTGAAGCGGCAGGCGGATCACGGTCCTGAACCCGCCCTCGGGCGCGGTGCCGGCGTCGAGGCTGGCCGCCCCGTCGAAACGCGCCTGCAGCCGGTCGCGGACATTGGCGAGGCCGATGCCGCAACCGTCCTGCCAGATCGCGCCCGCTCCGGGTCCGTCGTCGCTGACCGATATTGTAAGCCCGCCGGCCTCGGCGCGCGCGGCTATGGTCACGGTCACCGGGCGGTTGGTGGCGGCCACGGCATATTTGATCGAATTCTCGACCAGCGGCTGCAGGATCATGCCGGGCACCAGCACGTCGGCGAGTTCGTCGGGCACTTCGAACACCGTCCGCAGTCGCTCGGGAAAGCGAACGGCCTCGACCTCGAGATAGAGCTTCTGGAGCTTGATCTCCTGCGCCAGCGGCAGGTCTCCGGTGGGGTCGCCCGCCAGGCTGCGGCGGTAGAAAGTGGCGATCGTCTGGATCATCCGCTCGGCCTCCGCCGGCTTGCCGGTGAGCACCAGCGCCGACAGCGAATTGAGCGTGTTGAACAGGAAGTGCGGGTTGATCTGGTAACGCAGCGAGCGCAGCTCGGCCGCCTGCGCGGCACGGCGGAACTCGCCCTCGCGGCGCTCTGCCGCGCGCGCCTGCTGGGCATTTTCGAGCGCGAGGTAGAGCGCCATCCAGGCCACCAGCAGGAAATAGCGGCCGAGCGCCATGTCGGCATACTCGTCCCAGAAATTCTTCTCCTTGGCCGGCAAGGTCTGCGCCTTAGTCATCGGAGGCGGGGACGCCGGTGAATTCACCGCAGGCGAGGGGGGTGAAGGAGGCGAGGGCGGGACAGGAGGTGATCTGTCCGCGCCCTTGCTGGCATTCACGACCAGCTTGCCATCACCCACCTCGACAACCGAGCCGTCGTCGCTGCGCACGCGAACATGCCCCCCCATGTATCTCGACGACATTGCCTTCGCCGTCATCGAGCACATTGACGCTTTGCCGCTGTTCTTGCTGCTTCGCCTCGTGGTCCATGTCGGCGAAGGCCCAGCTGTTGATCATCGTCGCGAGCAGGGCCACGGGGAGTGCGGCCATCAGCATCAGGCTCGCCCGCCGCCATAGCGGCCAGCGCGCGAGCAGCGCCAGCAGCGGCCAGAGCGCCGCGGTCACGGCCATCGAGCCCAAGGTGACGACCAGCCGCCGCGAGAGGAAGGCCCAACTGAGGTCGTAACCCAGCAGCGCGCCGCGCAGCGTCGTCAGCACGAAATAGCAGGCCCAGAGGCCCACGATCGAAGCCAGGACCAGCCGCGGCGGGACCCGCGGGCGCTGGGCGGTGTTGTCGTTCATTGCCCGACAAATAGCCCGCCAGGCGGCCGGTGCGCCAGCCGCTTGGTCGATCCGCCTGGGACGCTCGTCGAATCAGCTCGGCTGGAGCAGGCCTTCCTTGGCGATCTTGTCCTGCCAGACCAACGGCGCGAGCTTGTGGACGTTGCTGCCCTCGCTATCGACCGCGACGGTCACCGGCATGTCCTCGACCGTGAACTCGTAGATCGCTTCCATCCCGAGATCGGCGAAACCGACGACTTCGGCCTTCTTGATCGCGCGGGCGACGAGGTAGGCCGCGCCGCCAACCGCCATCAGGTAGGCCGACTTGTGCCTGGCGATCGATTCGGTCGCCGCCGGGCCGCGCTCGGACTTGCCGACACTAGCGAGCAGGCCGAGATCGAGCATCATGTCGGAGAACGAGTCCATGCGCGTGGCCGTGGTCGGGCCGGCGGGGCCGACGACCTCGTCGCGCACCGGATCGACCGGGCCGACGTAGTAAATCACGCGGCCCTTGAAATCGACGGGCAGCGCCTCGCCCCTGGCCAGCATGTCCTGGATGCGCTTGTGCGCAGCGTCGCGGCCGGTGAGCATCTTACCGTTGAGCAGCAGCCGGTCGCCCTGCTTCCAGGCCTGAACTTCCTCGGCGGTCAGCGTGTCGAGATTGACCCGCTTGGCCTCCTTGCTGGGCGTCCACTGCACTTGCGGCCATTCCTCGAGCTTCGGCGTCTCGAGATAGCTCGGACCCGAGCCGTCGAGCGTGAAATGCGCGTGGCGCGTCGCGGCGCAATTGGGGATCATCGCGACGGGCTTGCCCGCGGCATGGCACGGCCAGTCGAGGATCTTGACGTCGAGGATCGTCGAAAGCCCGCCCAGCCCCTGCGCGCCGATGCCCAGCGCGTTGACCTTGTCGAAGATCTCGATGCGCATGGCTTCGAGATCGTTCTGCGGGCCACGCGCCTTGAGCTGGCCCATGTCGATCGGTTCCATCAGGCTCTGCTTGGCGAGTTTGACGCAATGTTCGGCCGTGCCGCCGATGCCGATGCCCAGCATGCCCGGCGGACACCAGCCGGCGCCCATCTGCGGCAACATCTCGATCACCCAGTCGACGATCGAATCCGACGGGTTCATCATCTTGAACTTCGACTTGTTCTCGCTGCCGCCGCCCTTGGCTGCGACGTCGACCGAGATCTTGCTGCCCGGCACCATGCTGACGCTGAGGACGCAGGGGGTGTTGTCCTTGGTGTTGCGGCGGGTGAAGGCGGGATCGGCCAGCACCGAGGCGCGCAGCTTGTTCTCAGGGTGGTTGTAAGCCCGGCGCACGCCATCATCGACGACGTCCTGCAGCGAACGGTCCGATTCCAGCCGGCAGTTCTGGCCCCATTCGATGAAGACGTTGACGATGCCCGTGTCCTGGCAGAGCGGGCGATGGCCCTCGGCGCACATGCGGCTGTTGGTCAGGATCTGCGCGATCGCGTCCTTGGCGGCCGGGCCTTGCTCGGCCTCGTAGGCCTCGCCCAGCGCGCGGATATAGTCCATCGGGTGGAAATAGCTGATGTACTGGAGCGCGTCGGCGACGCTTTCGATCAGGTCTTCTTCACGGATGGTGACCATCTCAGCCATTATGCGTATCCCCATGCTGCAGCCGTGCGGGCAGAAATCCGGGCCGCCATAAGCCCACCGGGACGCTCCGTCAAAGCGCTTGGCGAGCTTGCAGCCTTCGCCTATTAGCGTGCCACCGCGCTACCGGGGGGCCGCTGCAAGGTACTGGTCGGGCTTCGGCAGCGCATGAGGGATTTGCATTTGATGACTTTGACCGAGAACCGCCCCGCTGCTGCTGCGTCAGAAGCGGCCCGCCGTGCGATGATCGACAGCCAGCTGCGCACCAGCGGCGTCAACGAGCCCTGGGTGCTCGCCGCCATGGCGCGCGTCCCGCGCGAAGACTTCGTTCCCGAGGCGGCAAAGGCCGCCGCCTATATCGACCGCGCCGTGCCGCTGGGCGAGGGCCGCTTCCTCGCCGCGCCGCTGGTCCAGGGCATGATGCTGAGCGAGGCCAAGCCGAGCGCCGAGGACAAGGCGCTGCTAATCGGCGACGCTAACGGCTACCTCGCCGCGCTCCTCGGCCCGCTCGTCGGCTCGCTCGAAGCGGCCGATCCCGCCGATGTCTCGGCGAAGAAGAAAAACGGTCCCTACACGCTGATCGTCGTCGATGGCGCGATCGAGGAACTGCCTGGCGCGCTCGCGACGCAGCTCGCCGAGGGCGGCCGCATCGTTACCGGGCTCGTCCTGCGCAGCGTGACCCGGCTGGCCGCGGGCCGCAAGGCTGCGGGCGAAGTCGCACTGCTGCCGCTCGCCGAGATCGGCATCCCCGTCCTTCCCGAATTCGCTGCACCGAAGCGCTGGAGCTTCTGAACGTGCCGCAAACCGGCCTGCGCCTCCGGCTGCTGGCCGGAGCAGCCCTGCTGGCGAGTCCCGCCGCCGGGCCCGCCGCAGCCGAGGACCTGCGCGGCGCGCTCGTCGCCGCCTACAACACGAACCCGACGCTGCAGGCGGCCCGCGCGGGCCAGCGCGCCACCGACGAGGACGTGCCGATCCAGAAGGCTGCCGGCCGTCCATCGGTGACCGGGCAGGCAACGCATACCGAATTCATCCAGAAGAGCGCCAACAACTTCACCGCGCCCGATCGCAACCTGAACGGCACCGTCTCGCTGTCGGTACCGCTTTATTCGGGCGGATCGGTGCGCAACGGCGTGAAGGCGGCGGAAACCCGCGTCGTGGCCGGCCAGGCAGCGCTGCGCGGCACCGAGAGCACGGTGTTCAGCCAGGTCGTGGCGGCCTATATGGACGTAATCCTGAACGAGGCGGTGGTTGGCCTCAACCGCAGCAACGTCCAGGTTCTCGAAGTCAATCTGCGCGCCACGAGCGACCGGTTCGAGATCGGCGACCTCACCCGTACCGACGTCGCGCAATCACAGTCCCGCCTGGCGCTGGCCCGCGGTGATACGCGCACGGCCGAGGCGAACCTGGTGGCAGCGCGCGAACGGTATATCAGCCTTGTCGGCGAAGCCCCGGGCGCGCTCGATCCGCCGCCGCCGCTGCCCGGCTTGCCCACCAGCGCCGAGGAAGCGGTAACGCAGGCACTGGACGAAAATCCCGACCTCCTTGCCGCGCGCGAACAGCGCAAGGCGGCGGCCTATGACGTGAAGGTAGCAGGGGCAGGGCGCTTGCCGACGGTCCAGGCTTTCAGCCAGGGCACCTACAACAACTATTTCGGTACCCTGGGCGGTGCCGGCGGCGCCGCGGCTGCCTTCACCCAGCACGAGACGACCGCCCAGGTCGGCCTGCGCGCCTCGGTCCCGTTCTACCAGGGCGGCCGTCCCGCCGCCCAGCGCCGCCAGGCCCAGGCCCTCGAAGGCGCCGCCATGGAGCAGGAGATCGCCGCCGAGCGCAACCTGATCGCGCAGGTCCGGTCGGCCTATTCCGCGTGGCAGGCCTCGAACGAACTTATCGTTTCCAACCAGTCGGCCGTCGATGCGGCACGGCTGAGCCTGGAGGGCGTGCGCGCCGAAAACAGCGTCGGCAACCGCACGATCCTCGACATCCTCGACGCCGAGCAGGAACTGCTCTCGGCCAGCGTCCGCCTCGTCACCGCAAGGCGCAACGCCTATGTCGCCGGCTTCGCGATGCTAGCGGCCATGGGCAGGGCCGAAGCGCAGGATCTGGGGCTCGATGGCGGGACGCTTTACGACCCCGGCGTCAACTACAAGCGCGTGCGCGGAAAGTGGTTCGACTGGGACGACGATGCCGCGCCGAAGCCCCAATCCACGCGAACCGTTGACACCAAGCCCCAAGACGGCGAGATTCATGGCACTGAGGGGGGCTACGATTCAGTCTACCAATACTGGTGCGCCCGACACGAATGCCCAGGGGGGGGTAAATAACCGCGATGCGTCAAACTGCTGAACCGACGGTCGAGGAAATTCTCGAATCGATCAAGAAGGTGATCGCGCGCGACAACCGCGCCGGCGCCGACGAACAGCGCCGCCAGCGCGAGACGCAGGGCGTCGTCGCGCCTGCCGTGCATCAGGCCAAGGACCTCGAAGAGGACCGGGCGGCTGATGACGAGGCCTTGTTCGACGAGGAAGACGTGCTCGACCTCGGCAGCGAAAGCGAGTTCGCCATGACCGAAGACGACGGTGACGAACGGCCCGAATCGCCGCTGCTGACCGATGCCGCACGCGTATCGATGCAGGAATCGCTGGCCGCGCTGGCCATGCTGGCCGAACCCGGCGTGCCGCCGCAGATCGTGCGTTCGGGTGAAACCTCGCTCGAAGGCATGGCGCGCGAGCTGCTGCGCCCTGCGCTGGCCGAATGGCTCGACAAGAACCTGCCGCAGATGGTCGAGCGCATGGTCGCGAGCGAGATCGCCAGGATCGTCGGCAAGAAGGGCTGATTGCCCGCCAGCCGATACCGACAGACCGATGCCGAAACCCGATCCCGCGCTGCTCGATCCGGCGCGCTATCCGTTCCATTGCAGCATCGAGACCCGGTTCGCCGATCTCGACGTCAACCAGCACATCAACAATGTCTCGCTGGTCGGGCTGCTCGAGGAAGGCCGCGTGCGCTATCACCGCGCAGCCGGCGACCACGGCGCGCGTGGCGAGCTCTCGGTCATGGTCGTCAGCATGGCGGTCGAATTCCTCGGCCAGAGTTATTTTCCCGATCCGCTGAAAATGCATGTCGCCGCGGGACCGCTCGGGCGGACCAGCTATAGGCTCCTCCAGCTCGTCACCCAGCAGGAGCGGCTGATCGCCTTCGCCGAGGTGACGATGGTCAGCACGGCCGGCGGCCAGCCCAATGAAATCCCAGCCGCGGTCCGCGAAAGCCTCCAGGCCTGGGCATTGAAGTCATGAACGACAGCCCGGAAGTCGTGGCCCAGGCCGAACGCGCCCTCGAGATTCTCGGCGGCTTCGCGACCCAGCGCCACATCATGATCTGCGCCGACCCGGAAAAGCCCAAGTGCTGCGATCGTGAGACCGGGATCGAGGCCTGGAACTTCCTCAAGCGCCGGCTCAACGAACTCGGGCTGGGCGGTAAGGCCGGCGTGCTGCGCAACAAGGTCTCATGCCTGCGCGTCTGCATGGCCGGGCCAGTCGCCGTGGTCTATCCCGAGGGCGTCTGGTATCACGGCTGCACGCCCGAGGTGCTCGAACGGATCATCCTGGAACACGTGATCGGCGGCGTGCCGGTCGAGGAATACCGGCTCAATCCGCCCAGAGCGGAGGCGCTCTAGGTTTTTGTTTTACCTCGATTTCCGAGTCGCCAGATGATTCCATCCGGCTCGAAATCGCTCTAGGGATTAGGGTGCTCGTCCTCAAACGGATCGACGATCGCATCATCGTGACCGGTGCCGTTTGACAGGAAAACCAGGCCCATCAGCGCCGACATCAGCAGCATCATGAAACCGATTCCGAGCGCGGTCGCGATGTAGAAATGGATCGAGACGAAGCCGTTCTCGCGGTAGAGCAGCACGCAGGCGCCGATCACTATGGTGATGGTCACGCTGAGCATCAGCCACATCAGCCGCCTGAACCGCGCCCAGGCGAAGGCGGCGGTCTCGGGATCGTCGAGAGGCGAGCGCGGAATCATCGCAGCCGCCTTGCGCCTTTGGCAGGATGTTCGCAAGCAGGGAACCTGCCCTGCGGGGCTGCGGCGCGATGAACTGGCGCAAATGCTTGAGCTATGGCATAGTGCCTGCCCAAGCTCCGGGAGACGAGCCATGACCATCGGGCGCCTGATTGAAGGCCGGGCCGGCACCATCATCACCTGCGAAGCCGATGCCAGCGTACGCGAGGGAGTCGCGCTGCTGGCTGGGAAACGCATCGGCGCGATGCCGGTGATGGAGAAGGGCAAGATCGTCGGCGTCTTTTCCGAACGCGACGTGATTTACCAGCTGCAGTCGCTCGGCCCCGCCATGCTCGACCGCAAGCTGCGCGACGTAATGACAAGCCCGGCGGTGACTGTCGAGCCCGACACCACGGTGCTGGCCGCGCTGTCGCTGATGACGCGGCGGCGCATCCGGCACCTGCCGGTGGTTCAGAACGGCGAAATGCTCGGCCTCGTGTCGATCGGCGATCTCGTCAAGTCCCGCATCGAACACATCGAAAGCGAAGCCGAAGCGCTCAGGACCTATATCCAGACCGCCTGAACGTCGCGGAAGAGACCCGCCAGCATGCTATCGCCACAATCTTTTGTCATGCCGCGATCCAGCGAAAGAGGAACTGCATGCTCGCCAAAGCCCGCTGGCTGACCGTCGTTTTCGCCGCCCTTCCCTATACCGCCTCCGCCGCCGACACGCCCGCCGACAATCGTGGGCCGGAAGCGGCGGGCGATGCCGCCAGCGCGGCCAGCACGGCGCCGCTCGATCCCGGCATCCGCAAGATGATCGAGATCGCGATCGCCAAGGGCAACGCCACGACGATCGCTAGCGTCTTCGCCGTCGCCCGCCAGGCCGCGCCCGAAGCCAGGCAGGAGATCGACGAACGCGAGCAGGCCTGGCACGCCCAGGTCGCCGTCCAGACCGCGCAGGCCAAGGTCGAGCAAATCGAAAAGCTGCGCACCGCCTCGGCGCTGTCTAACTGGAAGGGCGAAATCGAGGCCGGAGCCTCGCGTTCGACCGGCACCTCGAGCAGCTTCGGCATGCTGGGTGCGCTGGATCTCAAGCGCGAAGGGGTGGACTGGACGCACAAGCTGTCCGCCCGTGCCGACGTGCAGAGCACCAACGGCGAGACCACGACCGAACGGGTCTTCGCTGCCTGGCAGCCGAGCTACCGCTTCCAGGAACGCACCTATGCCTATGGCCTGGCCCAGTACGAGCACGACACCTTTGCCGGTTACGACAATCGCTACACGCTCGGCGGCGGGCTAGGTTACCGGGCGCTCGACGGGGCGCGGGTCAAGCTCGAGCTGGAAGGCGGACCGGCGCTGCGCCGGATCGACGAAGTCGACGGTGGTGGCATTCATTCGCGCATCGCCGGCCGCGGATCGCTCAATCTCAACTGGCGGGTCACGCCCACGCTTAGCCTGACGCAGAATACCGCGGTCTATATCGAAGGCGCCGACGGCAACGTCGTCGCGAATACCGCGCTCGATACCAAGCTGATCGGCAATCTCAAGGCGCGCTTCTCGTACAACGTCCAGTACGAGCGCAACCCGCCGGTCGGCACGGCGGAACTCAACACGCAGAGCCGCGCGACCTTCGTCTACAGCTTCTAGGCACGAGCCTGCCGCTTGCCCGGGGCGGCCTGAGTCCCTACATCCGGCGCATGGAAGCACCCAGCCTGACTCTGAGCCCCTCGGCAGCCGCCCGCGTCGCGGCAATCGCCGCCAAGACGGGCAAGCCCGCAATCCTGCGGCTTTCGGTCGAGGGTGGCGGTTGCTCGGGCTTCCAGTACCAGTTCGGCTTGGCCGAGGCGCCCGATGCCGAGGACCTGGTCAGCGAGACCGACGGCGTGCGACTGGTGGTCGATCCGGTCAGCCTCGACCTCGTTTCCGGCTGCGTCGTCGATTTCGTCGGATCGCTGGGCGGCGCTGCCTTCCGCGTCGAGAACCCCAATGCCGTGGCCGGCTGCGGCTGCGGCTCGAGTTTCTCGGTCTGATCGCGGCATGATCAAAGTCGCGTCGTTCAATATCAACGGGATCAAGGCGCGCCTGCCGCGCTTGATCGAGTGGCTGGAGGAGACGCGTCCCTCGGTCGCCTGCCTGCAGGAGATCAAGACCCAGGACGAGGGCTTCCCGGTCAAGGATTTCGAGGCGATCGGCTACAAGGCGATCTGGCACGGCCAGAAGGGCTTCAACGGCGTCGCCATCCTCGCCGACGGCGTCGAGCCGGTAGAGGTCCGTCGCGGGCTCGAAGGCGATCCTACAGACGAGCATTCGCGCTACATTGAATGCGACGTGTTCGGCCTACGCATCGCCTGCATCTACCTGCCCAACGGCAATCCACAGCCCGGACCCAAGTTCGACTACAAGCTGCGCTGGATGGAGCGGCTGCGCGACCGGATGCGCGAGATCGCCGCCGAGGAAGTTCCGGCAATCATCACCGGCGATTTCAACGTCATCCCCGAGGACAAGGACGTCTGGTCACCGGCCGCGATGGCCAGCGATGCGCTGATGCAGCCGGAATCGCGCGATGCCTATTTCCGCCTGCTCGGCGACGGCTGGACCGACGCGCTCGACCTGCACAATCCGCGCGGCGGCGTCTGGACCTTCTGGGACTACCAGGCCGGGGCCTGGCAGCGCGACCATGGCTTCCGCATCGACCATGCGCTGCTGTCGCCTGAAGTGGCCGATCGGCTGATCGCCGCGGGCGTCGACAAGGAATATCGCGGCCGCGAGAAGGCCAGTGATCACACACCCGTCTGGGTGCAGATCAGCGAGTAAGACCCTCCCCGAGCTAGGCCCGGGGAGGATCCATCGTCACCTGTAGAAAACGTGATTGCCGATCCGCGCGATGCGGGTCGCCCGCCAGCTGGGCGAGACGCGTGCAGCGTGAAAGAACAGCGCGCCCTCGGCCGGGCTGCGCACCGAACCCGCATCGGCGATGCGCGCGATGGCGACGGCTTCGTGCCAGTCCTGCGAGGCGGTGTTGATCGCGGGCATCGCGCGACCGCGGATGAACGAGAACTGCGAGGGCTGGTAGACCACGCCGCAATAGGAGGCGGGGAAGCGGCCCGACTTGGACCGGTTCACGATGACCCGGCCGACGGCGAGCTGGCCGGGCAGGGGTTCGCTCTTGGCCTCGAAATAGATGGCGCCGGCGAGGCAGCGCATTTCGGGTGAGAGCGTTTCGGGCTGGGTCTGCTCCGCAACCAGTTCGGCGAGCGAACCGCCGACAGAGGCGGTAGCGGCAGCAGCATCGTCGCTCTGCGCGGGTCCGGTGGAGAGAACCTCCTGGGCCTCGGCGGGCAGCGGCTGGACGATGGGCCGGGAAATCGTGGAGAGGGTTTCCTGTTTGGCCGGCCCGGACAGCGTGTCCTGAGCGACCGCGCCCGAACCCTGGGCGCTGACAACGGCAGTAAAAAGAGTCGCGGCCACGGCAAACGTGCTGGCCGGATATAACTTGGACTTCATTATTTCAAATTCGGGTGCGGTGAACGCGCCCGCGCAGAAGGAACCGAACCGCCGCGAGCGACGTTAGATGTTCGGAGCGTCCTGCCGGCTGCCCCCCGTCTGCGTGCTTGCCGGAGCGGCCTTAGTGCCGTCCCCGCCGCCTGCGCGACCGTGAGCGGTCCCCATGTTGCCCGTTCAGCCGAGAGTCAACTTGTGGGCACAGGCAATCCGATGAGTCGTTCCCCCTGCGCGATGTCCAGCTCTATGATCCACAAGTCTCGGTCCTGGGCGCCACGACGGGTCAGATATTCTCCGAATTCCGCTTTATTTTCATCATCTTGAGACCTCGAAAGGGTCCATTTTCGGTCACCATCCGGGGCCGGCATGCGCTCGTAGACCCGCGCATTTGTGTCATTTTCGCACAGAACGAGCAAAATCGTTCCCGCTTCGCTTTCACCCTTCTGCAACACAGCTGCGAAGCCACCTTCGGCCTGAGTCTGGCGAATCAGCGCCGCGGCTTCGAGATGCGCAGGGAGCCGCCCTTCCATGTCAGCTCAACGCAGCGCCTGGGCGTAGCCGGCGAGCCCCGAGAGCGAGATACGCGAACGCTGGAACGTGCCGGTGCCGCGGCCGATTTCCTCGCCCTCGCTGTCGATCAGCCGCGATTCGGCGACGAGCACGCGCCGCCGGCCCGAAATCCAGCGCCCTTCGGCCACGACCTGTCCGATCCGCACGGGCCGGGTGAAATGGAGGTTGAACGAGGTCGTCAGCAGGAACCGGTCGGTCACCAGCGTATTCGCCGCATAGAAGGCCGCATCGTCGAGCATCTTGAAATAGATCGTGCCATGCGCCGCGCCGGCAGCATGGTAGTGGCGCTCTTCGACCTGGAAAATGATCCGCGAGTAGCCTTCCTCGGTGATCTCAAGGCTGGACGCGAAGAGCTGGTTCACGGGTGCCGAGGCGTAGAGCCCTTCGAGCGCGCGCCAGTGAAGTGTCGCGCCTGAATCGCGGGCCTCAGGCGGCGTCGCGGTCGATGACATTGCAGATCAGGCCGTAGATCGCTTCCGGACCCGGTGCCTGGGTCAGCGCCGCGTGCATTTCCTCGTCGCGCATCATCCGCGAGATCGCCGCGAGCGCGTGGAGGTGGGTCGCTCCGGCATGTTCGGGCGAGAGCAGGCCGAAGACGATATCGACCGGCCGGCCATCGGCCGCATCGAAAGCAACCGGCGCCTCGAGCCGCAGCAGCGCCGCGACCGGACGGTTCACCCCGGCGAGCCGGGCGTGCGGTATGGCGACGCCGCGGCCGAAGCCGGTACTGCCCAGCTTCTCCCGCTCCTGCAGCTTGGCGAGCACGTCCGAACGGTCCAGCGCATAGACCGTGGCGAAACGGTCTGCGAGCTGTCCGAGGATTGCCGGCTTGCTATCGGCGCGAATGGCACCGACGGCTTCGGGCAGGATGGTGAAGAGAGATCCCATTAGCAATCAAACAATAGTCCAGCACCAGTTGCCAGATGATGTACGAACCTGAGCCCGGGTCGCCCCGGGTGCCAAGCCTCTTTCGATCTGGAAAGCAAGCGCGTTTGCGAGCGTCAGGACGGTTCGACCCAGCCGATCGAGCCATCGCCGCGGCGGTAAACCATATTATGCTTGCCGGTTCCAGCGTTTTTGAAAAGCAGGGCGTTGGTGTTGCGCAGGTCGAGCATCATCACCGCGTCGGACACCGTCGCTTCGGGAACGTCCACCTTGGTCTCGGCAATGACCACCGGCGCATCGGCGGTCACTTCCGCATGATCGTCGGCCGGCTCCTCGAAGATGACGTAGGCGGCTTCCTCTTCCTTCAGCGCATAAGTGCTCTGTTCATGCCGGTCGTTGAGCCGGCGCTTGTAGCGGCGCAGCTGCTTGTCGATCTTGTCGGTCGCCTGATCGAAGGCGATATGCGCGTCCTGCGCGATGCCCGCTCCCTTGAGCACGAGGCCCTGCATCACATGGGTAACGATATCGCAGCGGAAAGCGCCGGCCGGCGCGCGCCCGAAAGTCACCTGAGAGGACAAGGCGCGGGCGAAGTATTTGTCGACCACATTGGTCAACCGCTCGCTGGCGTGGACTTGCAAGGCTTCGCCCGTGTTCATCTGATGACCGGATACGCGGATTTCCATGGTCCATCTCCTCTTGGGCTAGGTACTCCAGAGCGGAGCCTTGAGAGTCTGTATAAACTCGGCATGCGCAGCGAGTTCCGCCTCGCTGGCGGCGTGTGGCCGGGCCGGGCGGAACACGCGGTCGGTGCGGACCGTCATCACCGTGACGATTTCCTTGCGCCGATCGGCCGCCAGCTCGAGCCCGATCTGCCGTCCGCCGCGCAGCTCGACATAGACCTGGGCGAGCAGTTCGGCATCGAGCAGCGCACCGTGCTTGGTGCGGTGGCTGCGATCGATGCCATAACGCGTGCAGAGCGCGTCGAGCGATAGCTTGGCGCCGGGATGGCGCGTACGCGCGATCGCCACCGTATCGACCATGCGATCGCGCGAGACGATGTCGAGCCCGCAGATAGTCATCTCGGCGTTGAGGAAACCGAAGTCGAAGCCGGCGTTGTGCGCGATCAGCGGACTGTCTTCGATGAATGCGATCAGCTCGGCCGCGCGCTCGGCGAACTTCGGCTTGTCGGCAAGGAAAGCCTCGGACAGGCCATGTACCGCCTCGGCCTCGGCCGGCATGTTTCGCTCGGGATTGAAATAGGCGTGAAACGTGCGGCCGGTGGCGACGCGGTTGACCATTTCGATGCAACCGATCTCCACCATCCGGTCGCCGCGCTGCGGATCGAGGCCGGTCGTTTCGGTGTCGAAAATGATCTCACGCATCCCGATTGATATCGGCCCGAGAGGGCTGCGAAGCAAGGGGTTGTCGCGCTATTATTCGCTTGCCGTCAGGCTGTGGACGAGCCGCTGCACGGCATGGCGCGTTTCGGCCAGCGAAGTGCCGGTATCGACGACATAATCCGCCCGGGCGCGCTTTTCCGCGTCGGGCACCTGCAGCTTGAGGATCTGCTCGAATTTCTCGGGCGTCATGCCGGGACGGGCGAGGACGCGTTCGCGCTGCGCTTCGGCGGAGGCCGAGACGACGACCACGGCATCGACCTGTTCCCAGCCACCCTTTTCGAACAGCAAGGGAATGTCGAAGACGATCAGCGGCTTCTCCGCATTCTCGGCGAGGAAATCCTTGCGCATCGCGCCGACGGCGGGATGGACGATCCGTTCGAGGCGCTTCAGCGCTTCTGGATTGCCGAACACCGCCGCGCCCAGCTTGGGCCGGTCGACGCCCTGAGGGCCGGTCGTGCCGGGAAACTCCGCCTCTATCGTCGGCAACAGCGCACCGCCGGGACCCTGGAGCCGGTGGACAGCGGCATCGGCATCGAACACCGGCACGCCCAGCCCCTGGAACATCGCAGCGACGGCGCTCTTGCCCATGCCGATCGAACCGGTGAGGCCCAGGATGAACGGCCTGGCCTCGCTCACGAAGTCAGCCTTGCGCGCAGTTCGCCGTCGAAGTCGCGCGGCGGTGCGACTCCGAAGAAGTGCTCGAAGGCCACCGCCGCCTGGCCAATCAGCATCGACAGCCCGTCGATCGTGCGGAAGCCAGCCGCGCGAGCGCATTGCAGGAAATCGGTATCGAGCGGGTGCGTGACGATGTCGTAGATCACGCTGCCCGGCGGTGCGTGGCTAAAATCGAAAGCGAGCGGCGGCTGGCCCGCCATGCCCAGCGGGCTGGCATTGACGATGAGGTCGAGACACTGTTCGCGATCGTCGAAAGCGAAATCGGTGGCATCGGCGAAATGGGCGAGATCGATTGCATGGTGATCGTTGCCGCGCGCCAGTTCGTCGAGCAGTTCCTGTGCCTTCGCCGGATTGCGCCCCGCGAGCACGACGACACAGCCCTGATCCGACAGCGCCGCGACGATCGCGCGCGCCGCGCCGCCCGTGCCAAGGACGCGGGCCATGCGGAAGTAATGCTTCTCGGCCAGTGACGACGCCAGCGGCTCGAGAAAACCTGCGGCGTCGGTATTGTAGCCGGTCAGCGTGCCGTCGGCCTCACGCACCACCGTGTTGACCGCACCGATGCGCGCGGCGAGCGGATCGACCCGGTCGAGCAGCGGCATGATCGTCTGCTTGTGCGGCATGGTCACGTTGCAGCCACGCCAGTTCGCGTTTCCGCGGACACCGGCGATATAATCTGGCAGCCCATCGGCAGTGACCAACGAACGGCCATAGTCCGCCTCAATGCCGAGCTTTTCCAACCAGAAGCCGTGGATCGCAGGCGATTTCGACTGGGCAATCGGATCGCCGATTACCTCGGCATAGCGTCTGCTCACCGCGGCAGCTCACCGAGATCGCGCAGCGCGCCCAGAACCTGCAACAGCGGCATGCCGAGCACGGTGAAATGATCGCCGTCGATCCGCTCGAACAACTGCACGCCCCGCGCCTCGATGCGGAACACGCCGACGCAGCCCGCGACCGCCGGCCACTCGGCATCGAGATAGGATTCGATAAAGCTGTCCGACATGGGCCGGACGTGCAGCTCGGCCGTCGCCGCATGAGTCCACAGCGTCGCGCCATCGCGCACCAGCGCCGCCGCACTATGCAGATACATGATCCGGCCTGCGAAGAAACGCAGGTGTGCCGCCGCTTCCTCCCGGCTCTTCGGCTTGTCGAACCGCTTGCCGTCGACCGCGACAAGCGAATCGCTGCCCAGGACCAGAGCATCGCGCTGCTCGCATGAAACCGCGAAAGCCTTCTGCTCGGCGAGCAGCAACGCGATCACCTCAGGCGGCTTCCCGGCCTGGTCGTGCTCGATCGCACGCTCGTCGATGTGCGCCGGGATCGCTTCGAAATCGACGCCGGCGGCCGATAGCATCTCGCGGCGAGAAGCGCTTTGCGAAGCGAGCACGAGCGGCCGCAGGCGAGCCTGGCCTGAACTGGTGGGAAGAGTCATATCGGTTTGGGTCCAGCCGGTGTGGTATCGCCAGAAGCCTGGCGTTCGTTAAGCAGGTTGATCACCGCCGCTGCAGTCTCTTCGATCGAGCGGCGGGTGACGTCGATCACAGGCCAGCCGTTATCAGCGAACATGCGCCGTGCATATTGCACTTCGCGGCTGACCTTCTCGGTATCCACATAGGCCGTCTCGGGTGACTGGTTGAGCGAGAGCAGCCGGTTGCGACGCACCTGGATCAGGCGCTCCGGGGCCGTCGTCAGCCCGACCACCAGCGGCCGGCGCAACCCGAACAGCGCGTTGGGCGGCGGGCTTTCGATGACGATGGGAATATTGGCGACCTTGTAGCCGCGGTTGGCGAGGTAGATCGACGTCGGCGTCTTCGACGAGCGCGACACGCCGGCGAGGAGGATGTCGCAATCCTCCCAATCCTCCCAGGCAACGCCGTCGTCATGCGCGATGGTGAACTGGATCGCCTCGACGCGCGCGAAATAGGCGTCGTCCATCAGGTGCTGGCGGCCGGGCTTGCCCTTGGCTTCCTGGCCGAGCACGTTTTCAAGGGTATCGGTCACGGCGTCGAGTGCGGCGACCGAGGGCAGGGCAAGCGCCCGGCAATGCTCTTCGAGCCGGGTGCGCGTCTCGCTGTTGACGAGCGTGAACAGCACAAGGCCGGGATTGGCGGCGATATCGGCCATGATCCGGTCTAGATGCTGACGCGAACGGACCATCGGCCAGAAATGGCGCACGACGTCGGCATCCTCGAACTGGGCGAGGGCGGCCTTGGCGATCATCTCCAGCGTTTCGCCGGTGGAATCCGACAGAAGGTGGAGGTGAAGGCGGGTCATGCGGTCGGATCGGGCCTGCTTGTGGATGGGGCCTGATCAGGGATCAGGGGCTGGGGACAAAGCCTAGCATAAATCATGAGAGAGAAGGTCTGACAACTTCGGGGGGTCATTCGCTGCCCACTGGCGGCATTCGGATCCGGACTCTGTGGACAGGTGGACAGCGCTTCCCACAGGCTGGGGATAGCTGGGATAAGCCTTGCTTGACGGCGCAGCGAAGGGAGTCGCCAAGCGGCTGCCCTCTGTTCACGGCGGGACAAATCGGGCAAGGCGCCGCTGTCCCCGATATCCACAGGACCTACTACCTACAGAATCCTATTATAAATCTTTTATTTTATTGGATTGGACCCTTCCGAAATGTCCGGACTCCTCCTTCGCACGTTGCGCGGCGAGAATGCTTCCGAGCGACCGATCTGGCTCATGCGCCAGGCGGGACGCTACCTGCCCGAGTACCGCGCGCTGCGTGCCGAGAAGGGCGGATTCCTTGCGCTCGTCTACGACAGCGACGCCGCGGCCGAGATCACGCTCCAGCCTATCCGCCGCTTCGGCTTCGATGGCGCGATCCTGTTCTCCGACATCCTGATCGTGCCCTATGCGATGGGCCAGGATCTCGAATTCCTGGTGGGCGAAGGCCCGCGCCTCTCGCCCCGGCTCGTGGATACCGCACTGGATGGCCTCAGAGCTGCGCCTGAGCGTCTCGAGCCGATCTATGCCACCGTGGCCAAGGTCAAGGCCGGACTCGGCGCTGGACGGACGCTGCTGGGCTTTGCCGGAAGTCCCTGGACCGTCGCGACCTATATGGTTGCCGGCGAGGGCAGCCGCGACCAGCACGTCACGCGGGCGATGGCCTATCGCGATCCCAAGGGCTTCCAGGCGATCATCGATGCGATCGTCGAGGTTACCGTGGATTACCTCGCCGGCCAGGTCCGTGCCGGCGCCGAAGCCGTGCAGCTGTTCGACAGCTGGGCGGGCAGCCTGGCCCCGGCCGAATTCGAGCGCTGGGTGATCGCACCCAATGCCGCGATCGTCACCCGGCTCAAGGCGCATTTTCCGAGTTTGCCGGTGATAGGCTTTCCCAAGGGCGCGGGCGAGAAGCTGCCGGCCTATGCCCGCGAGACCGGGGTCGACGCGCTGGGGCTCGACGAGACGATCGATCCGTTCTGGGCGGCGAAAGCTCTGCCCGAGGGCCTGCCGGTACAGGGCAATTTCGATCCGCTGCTGATCGAGGCGGGCGGACCGGAGATCGACCGCCAGGCCACGCGCATCCTCGATGCCTTTGCCGATCGGCCGCATGTCTTCAACCTGGGCCACGGCATCGGTCAGCACACGCCTATCGCGCATGTCGAGCAGCTGCTTGCCGTCGTCCGCGGCTGGCGGCGCCCCTGACGGCTCGCTATATGCCGGGTCCATGCAACAGGTTCTCGCGATGACCTATCTCTGGCTCAAGGCCGGCCACATCATTTTCGTGATCTTCTGGATGGCCGGGCTGTTCATGCTGCCGCGCTATTTCGTCTATCACCAGGAATGCGAGCCGGGCTCGCCTGAGAACGCGGTCTGGATCGATCGCGAGCGCAAGCTGCTCAAGATCATCCTCTGGCCATCGCTGGTCGTCGTCTGGGTGCTCGGTCTCGCCCTCGCCATGACGATCGGCGCTTTTGCCGAAGGCTGGTTTCATGCCAAGCTTGCGTTGGTGCTGGCGCTGTCGGCCTACCACGTCTGGCTGGCCGGCTATGCCGCCGCCCTGGCGAAAGGCGAGCGCAAGCTCACGGGCAAGAAGCTGCGCCTGCTCAACGAAGTACCGGGCATCGCCGCGGCGCTGATCGTTGTGCTGGTGGTCGTCAAGCCGTTCTGATCTTCGACACCTTTCTGGAGCCAAGCCGATGATGACGATCCTGCTCGCGGCCGCTGCGGCTTCCGCTGCGCCGGCGCTGCCCACCGATCCCGACGTGCGCTGCATGGCCGCCTATCTGGTTGCGGCGGGCAATGCGAAGGACGACCCCTCGGTCAGCGCCGACGACAAGGCGGGCATCCAGTCGATCGTCATGTATTTCTTCGGCAAGCTCGACGGGCGCCGGCCCAATGCCGATCTCAAGAGCGACATCCTGAAGATCGTCGGCTCGCCGACCTATACCCAGATCCTCCGCCCCGACATCGAGCGGTGCAGCGCCGAGGCCGAAGCGCGGGGCAAGTATCTGCAGTCGTTCGGCGATCAGACGGAAACCGGCGCGCCGAAGCCTTAGATCGTCGCGCCCCGATTGACGGGCGGCCCCTGCATAACTATGTGAGCTTCGTCTTTACCGGCAGCCGACGGCGTGCATTCCCGCAGGCCCGATCCGCTTTCTCCAAGCCCTTCGATCGGCCGGTCATCGAGACCTCTCTAAATCCGCAAATCGGACTCACAATGCATCTCAAAGAACTCAAGAAAAAAACCGCTGCCGAGCTGGTCGAAATGGCCGAAGAGCTCGAAATCGAAGGCGCATCGACCCTCCGCCGACAGGACCTGATGTTCGCCATCCTCAAGGAAGTGGCGGAAGACGGCGAAGAAATCATGGGCCTCGGCACGATCGAAGTCCTGACCGATGGCTTCGGCTTCCTGCGCAGCCCTGAGGCGAACTATCTCGCCGGCCCCGACGATATCTACGTCTCGCCCAACCAGGTCCGCAAATGGGGCTTGCGCACGGGCGATACGGTCGAAGGCGAAGTCCGCGCGCCCAAGGACGGCGAGCGCTATTTCGCGATCACGAAGCTGACCAGCGTCAACTTCGACGATCCCGAAGCAGTGCGTCACCGCGTCAACTTCGACAACCTGACGCCACTCTATCCTGACGAACGCCTGGTGCTCGACAGCTCGGACCCGACGGTCAAGGACAAGTCGGCCCGCGTGATCGACTTGATCAGTCCCCAGGGCAAAGGCCAGCGGGCGCTGATCGTCGCGCCACCGCGTACGGGTAAGACCGTCCTGCTGCAGAATATCGCCAAGGCCATTACCGACAACCATCCCGAGGTCTTCCTGCTGGTGCTGCTCGTCGACGAGCGTCCCGAGGAAGTCACCGACATGCAGCGCTCGGTGAAGGGTGAGGTCATTTCCTCGACCTTCGACGAGCCCGCGCAGCGCCACGTCCAGGTCGCCGAAATGGTCATCGAGAAGGCCAAGCGTCTCGTCGAGCACAAGCGCGACGTCGTCATCCTGCTCGATTCGATCACCCGCCTCGGCCGCGCCTACAACACCGTGGTGCCGAGCTCGGGCAAGGTCCTGACCGGCGGTGTCGACGCCAACGCCCTGCAGCGCCCGAAGCGCTTCTTCGGTGCCGCGCGCAACATCGAGGAAGGCGGCTCGCTGTCGATCATCGCTACCGCGCTGATCGATACCGGCAGCCGCATGGACGAAGTCATCTTCGAGGAATTCAAGGGCACCGGTAACTCGGAAATCGTTCTCGACCGCAAGGTTTCGGACAAGCGCATCTTCCCGGCGCTCGACGTCGGCAAGTCCGGCACGCGCAAGGAAGAGCTGCTCGTCGCCAAGGACCAGCTCTCGAAGATGTGGGTGCTGCGCCGTATCCTCATGCAGATGGGCACGGTCGATGCGATGGAATTCCTCCTCGACAAGATGAAGGATTCCAAGAGCAACGAGGACTTCTTCGCCACGATGAACCAGTAAGCCGGCAAGCATCGGCACCCGATGGATCTGCAATCGCTTCTTTCGTCGGGTGTCGTCGCCGATTTCGGCAAGGTCATCGCCATCGACCTGATGATGGCCGGCGACAACGTCGTCGTGCTCGGTGCTCTGGCTGCGGGCCTTCCTTCCGACCAGCGCAAGAAGGTCATCACGATCGGCGTCGGCATCGCGCTGGTTTTCCTGATCGGCTTCGCGCTGCTGGCCACACAGTTGCTACATGTCGTCGGCCTGCTCGAGGCGGGCGGTTTGATGCTGCTCTGGGTAGCATGGAAGCTGTTCCGCGAGCTGCGGCACCAGGACCGTGCGCCCGACGACATGACCGACGCCGAAATCTCGGCCGAGGCATCGAGCAACCCCAAGAGCTTCAAGGCTGCGGTGATCCAGGTCGTCATTGCCGATCTGTCGATGAGCCTGGACAACGTGCTGGCAGTCGCCGGAGCGGCGCGCAAGCATCCGTTCGTGTTGCTGTTCGGCCTGGTGTTCTCTGTCACCTGCATGGGACTTGCGGCGAACGCGATCGCCCGGCTGATCGAGCGGCATCGCTGGGTCGCCTATCTCGGCCTGGCCATGCTGCTCTATGTCGCAGCCTCGATGATCTTCGAAGGCTGGACCGATCCCGACATCGGCTTGCTGTCCCTCTTCACCTGACCGCGAAACGAGGCTAGCGCTGCGCCCATGATCGAATTGATGGCGAACGCGGCCGATGCCGCCGAAATGATGGGGCCCGGCGGTATCTGGGAGGCGATGAAGCGCGATTTCGCGAACATCGGCACGCCCAGCGCACTGGCTGCATTCCTCCAGGTGCTGATGATCGACATCGTCCTCGCCGGCGACAACGCGATCGTCGTCGGTGCACTCGCCGCGGGACTGCCCGACGCGCAGCGCAAGAAGGTCATCGCCATCGGCGTGCTCGCAGCGCTGGTACTGCGCGTTATCTTTGCGCTGATGGTGACCTGGCTGCTCGGCATCGTCGGCCTGGTGCTCGCCGGCGGCTTGCTGCTGCTATGGGTGGCCTGGCGCATGTACCGCGACATTCGCGCTCACGCTTCACCGGCTGGCGGCTCGCCCGAGGTCGCGGGTGACGAGCATTCCGGCCTGAGCCCGGCCAAGAGCTTCGCCGCCGCCGCCTGGGCGGTTGCCGTCGCCGACGTCTCGATGAGCCTCGACAATGTCCTCGCCGTCGCCGGTGCGGCACGTGAGCATCCGGGCATCCTCATCGTCGGCCTGATCTTCGCCGTCGCGCTGATGGGCGTCGCGGCGAACATCATCGCCAAGTACATCGAGCGTTACCGCTGGATCGGCTGGGTCGGCCTCGTCGTCATCCTCTACGTCGCGGTGAAGATGATCTGGGAAGGCTGGCACGAGGTCGTGCCTCACCTGTTCTGATTCCTAGGGAATCAGAACTGTCGATCCCACGGTCTGCCGCGCTTCCAGGGCGCGGTGGGAATCCGCTGCGTCGGCCAAGGCAAAGCGCTGACCGATCACGGCCTTGACCACGCCGCGCTTCATCCGGTCGAACAGCCGCTCGGCCGTATGCGCGAGATCCCTCGGCGCTGCGATGTAATCGGCCAGGGTCGGGCGGGTCACGTAGAGCGAACCGCCGCGCATCAGTTCGAGCAGGGTGATCGGCGGCACCGCACCCGAGGCATTGCCATAGCTTGCCATCAGCCCGCGCCGCTTGAGACAGGCGAGCGAGGCCGCCCAGCTGTCCTTGCCGACACCGTCATAGACGACATCGACGCCCTGGCCGCCGGTGATGGCTTTCACCTGATCGGGCAGTGCGTCAAACGAGCCACTGAGGCTGTGATCCGCCGCGACGCTTGCGGCCTTCTCCGGGGTACCGGCGTGGGCGATCACGGTGACGCCCTTGTCGCGGAGCCAGGGCACGAGGATCGAGCCGACGCCGCCCGCTGCCGAATGGACGAGCGCCACCTGTCCGGCCGAGAGCGCGATCGTGTCTTCTGCGAGATAGCAGGCGGTGAAGCCCTTGAGCATCGTTGCCGCTGCGTCTTCGGCCGAAATGCCGTCGGGGACGCGGACGATCCGGGCGGCAGGGAGGATGCGATGCGTGGCGTAGGCTCCCGGCGCGCTGACCGAGCCGACGCGGTCACCCACCGCGAATTCGGTCACGGCCGAGCCGACCGCCACGACCTTGCCGACGCTTTCGGAGCCCAGCGCGATCGGGAAGGGCGCGTCGTAGAGTCCCGTGCGATAATAGGTATCGATGAAGTTGAGGCCGATCGCCTCGTTCTCGACGAGGACTTCGTCCGCACCGGGCTTGCCGGGGTCGAAGTCCTCGCGTTCGATCACCTCGGGTCCGCCGAACCTGCGAACCACCATGCGCCAGGGCCCAGTCATTTACGTCTCCGTTGCGCTAGCACCCTTCGACAAGCTCAGGGTGAGCGGGGCTGGATTTTCAGAACAACATCCGCTCATGCTGAGCTTATCGAAGCATCAGCCCACGTGCCTCGCGAAGAACTCCGCGGTGCGCGTATCAGCCAGCGTCGCGGCTGCCTCGTTGCGGCGCACGCCGTCCTCGGCGGCAAAGCCGTGGTCGAGGCCTTCGTAATCGTAGAGCGTGACGTGCGGGTTGTCGTCGAGCCCTTCGTGCATCGCCTTCTGCGCGTCGGGCGAGACGAAGCCGTCGGCGGTCGGCACGTGCAGCAGCAGCGCCTTGGCGATGGCATGCGATTCGTTCAGCATCTGGTCGATGCCGACGCCGTAGTAGCCGACCGAAGCGTCGACGTCGGTGCGCGTCGCAGCCAAATAGGCGATCCTGCCGCCCATGCAGAAGCCGACCAGGCCGACCTTGGCGACGCCGGCTTCACGGCGAATCCAGTGCACGGTAGCCTCGACATCCTGGATGCCCAGGTCGAAGTCGTGCTTCATCATGTAGCCGACGGCTTCCTGGAATTGCTCGGGAATGTCCGAATCGAGTTCGATGCCGGGCTTCTGCCGCCAGAACACGTCGGGCGCGACGGCGAGGTAGCCCTTGGCTGCCCAGTCGTCGCACTTCTTCACGATGCCCGGATTCACGCCGAAGATTTCCTGGATGACGATGATCGCGCCGCGCGGGCTGCTCGCGGGTTTGGCGACATAAGCAGGGAAGCTGCCGGCGCTATCCAGAGTCGGGATCGTCGTGTTGGTCGTCATGGCGGCTCTCCTCGGGGCTGTTTCGTGGCCTATTCCTAGGCCTCGGCGGTGGACTTTGCCAAGGCCGTGTGTCAGCAGTGCTGCATGAGCAATCGCCGAGGTTAAGGCCATGAAAGTCAACGTCGAGATCGATTGCACGCCCGAGGAAGCCCGACGGTTCCTGGGCCTGCCCGACGTCAGCAAGGCCAACGAAGCCTATATGGATGCGGCGCTGAAAGCGATGCAGGGCGTCGGCAGCTTCGAGCAGATGCAGGAATATGCCAAGCAGCTCGCGCCGATGGGGCAGATGGGCATGAAGCTGTTCGAGAACCTGATGGCCAGCGGCGCCAGCTTTGGCGGTATGGGTGGCGCGGGCAAGAAGTAGAACTCCCGCCGTCCGGGCGATTCTGCTAGCGCCCGCGGCATGACCGATACCATCTTCGCGCTCTCGAGCGGCGCCCCGCCGGCCGCGATCGGCGTTGTGCGGATCAGCGGACTCGCCGCGGGCGAGGCCTTGCGCGCGCTGGCGGGAGGGTTGACGGCACCCCGACATGCCGCATTTCGGCCGCTGTCGGCCTGCGATGGTGCACTTCTCGACCGCGCTCTGGTGCTCTGGCTGCCAGGTCCGGGCACTGCGACGGGCGAGGACATGGTCGAGCTCCATCTTCATGGCGGCCGCGCGGTGATTGCCGCGGTGGAGCGCGCGCTCGAAGCGCTCGGGTTGCGCCGCGCAACTCCGGGCGAGTTCACGCGCCGGGCCTTCGCCAATGGCCGGATAGACTTGGCCGAAGCCGAAGGGCTGGCCGATCTGCTCTCCGCCGAGACCGAACTACAGCGCCGCTCGGCGATGGCGATGGTGGGAGGTGCGTTCTCGGGCCAAGTCGAGGACTGGCGCGAGCGCGTGCTTGCCGCTGCGGCCGCTGTCGAGGCCGTGCTCGATTTTGCTGATGAAGATGATGTCGCGGTTCTTCCGACCGATTTCTCCGCCCGCCTGGAGGCGCTTTCAGGCGAAATCGGCGATTGGCTGGCGCGCCCGCGCGCGGAAATGCTGCGCGAAGGCTTTCGGGTGGTGCTGGCTGGTCCGCCAAACTCTGGAAAAAGCACACTTTTCAATGAATTAGTTGAAAGTGAGGCGGCTATTACTGCTCCAATCGCGGGAACAACGCGCGATGTGCTGACCCGCCCGGTTGCTATCTCCGGCGTGCCGTTCCTGTTTGTCGATACCGCGGGACTGCGCGATGAGGCGGGTGACGAAATCGAGGCCATCGGTGTCGCGCGGGCGAGGGGTGAGCTTGGACAGGCCGATCTCGTGCTGTGGCTCGGACCCGAAGGTGAGGGGCCGGACGGCTGTTGGGAGATTGCGGCGCAGATCGACCGGGCCGATGGCGTGGACAAGGGGGGCACCGCGCCATCGGCTTTCGGCGATCACGGGGGACGGGCTGGCAGCGCTCCGCGACGACCTCGTCGTCACAGCCCGCGCCGCGCTGCCGAAACCCGGGGAGGCCGCGCTCAATGCTCGTCAGCATATTCTGCTGGGCCGGGCGGGGACAGCGCTGGTCGATGCCTGCCGCGACAGCGATCCGCTGGTCATAGCGGAGCACCTGCGCATCGTCCGCGTCGCTTTCGACGGCCTGATCGGTCGCGCGACGACCGAGGATATGCTCGACGCCCTGTTCGGACGATTCTGCATCGGCAAATGAGCCGAACTGTTCCACGTGGAACATGCGCGCTTTGACGCGAATCCCGGTGTCGGTTAAAGGGCGCCGCATGCACTCCTTCGACATCATCGTGATCGGCGGCGGCCATGCCGGCGTGGAAGCGGCGGCGGTCGCGGCCCGGATGGGCGCGCGCGTCGCGCTGGTCAGTTTCGACCTCGCTGCGATCGGTGCGATGAGCTGCAATCCGGCGATCGGGGGACTCGGCAAGGGTCATCTCGTGCGCGAGGTCGACGCCTTCGACGGGCTCATCGCGCGCGCGGCCGATGCCGGGGCGATCCATTACCGGATGCTCAACCGCTCGAAGGGCAGCGCCGTCCAGGGCCCACGCGTCCAGGCAGACCGCAAGCGCTTCAAGGCGGCGATCCAGACGATGATCCGTCAGCAGGGCGATCTCTCGCTGGTCGAGGGTGAGGCCGCCAGCCTGGTCCTCGCCGGTGGGCGCATCGTCGGAGTCAAGCTCGGCGACGGCAGTGAACTCTCGGCGAAGGCAGTCGTGCTCTGCACCGGCACCTTCCTCGGTGGCACCTTGTTCCGCGGCGAGGAGCGGATGACCGGCGGCCGGATCGGCGAGGCCTCGGCCCAGGTTCTGGCGCAGCAGTTGCGCGAGGCTGATCTGCCGATGGCCCGGCTCAAGACCGGCACACCGCCGCGGCTGGACGGGCGGACGATCGACTGGGGCCGGCTCGGCGAGCAGCCTTCGGACCGGGAACCCTGGACGATGTCGCCACTCGGCGAAGGCAGGGTGCTGCCGCAGATATTCTGTGCGATCACCCGGACGAACGCACGCAGCCATGATGTGATCCGCGCCAACCTCCACCGCTCGCCTCTGTTCACCGGCGCGATCGGCGCTTCGGGCCCGCGCTACTGCCCATCGATCGAGGACAAGATCCACCGCTTCGCCGACCGCGACGGGCACCAGATTTTTCTCGAACCCGAAGGTCTCGACACGCATCTCGTCTATCCCAACGGCATCAGCACATCGCTGCCCGCCGAGGTCCAGCTCGACATGTTGCGGACGATGGAGGGGCTCGAACAAGTCGGGATGGCAGTGCCCGGCTATGCGGTCGAGTACGACCACATCGATCCGCGTGCCCTGCGGTCTAGCCTCGAACTGCGCGCGATCCCCGGTCTCTACTGTGCAGGTCAGATCAACGGCACGACCGGCTATGAGGAAGCGGCCGCCCAGGGGCTAGTTGCCGGAATGCATGCTGCGTCCGCCGTGCTCGGCCGCGAACCGGCGCCGATCGACCGGGCCAACAGTTACATGGCGGTGATGATCGACGACCTTACACTGCAGGGGGTGAGCGAGCCCTACCGCATGCTCACAGCGCGCGCCGAGTACCGGCTGCGTCTGCGCGCCAACAATGCCTCGACCCGGCTGACGTCGCTCGCGATCACGGCGGGATGCGTCGGCCGGGAACGGGCCGAATGGTTCGAGCAGCGGGAGTCGAAGCGTCAGGCGTTGGAGCAGGAGCTCGATCGCGAACTGTCGAGCGCGGTGCTTGCCGGGGAAGGACTGCCTGTACGCACCGACACCGGAAGACTATCCTTGCGCGAATGGCTGCGCTTCGGCGGGATCGACCTGGCCGCGCTGTCTCTCTGGATAGCGCCCGAAGTACTGGCCGACACCGAGCTGGCCGAAGAGGTTGCCGAGGACGCAGCCTATGCGCCCTACCTCGCGCGGCAGGAGAGCGAGCTACGCGAGCTGCGTGCTAGCGAAGCGTTGGCGCTGGGTGATGATTTTCCTTATGACGCAATTGCAGGTCTCTCCCGCGAGATGGTCGAACGCCTGGGCAAGGCGCGACCGGCAACGCTCGCCGCGGCGGGTCGGGTTCCGGGTGTGACGCCTGCGGCGCTCGCTGCGCTACTGGTCCATGCGCGCAGGCTCGCCGCATGATCGCCGATGAGGGCGAAGCTCGCGCCTGGTTGCGTCAGCTTCCGGAATGCGATGATGCAGCGATGGTCCGGCTCGAGCGGTTGGCCGACCTGCTCGCCGATGAGAACCAGCGCCAGAACCTCGTCTCGGCGGCGAGCTTGGAGGAGGTCTGGCGGCGGCATATAGCCGACTCTGCTCAGCTCGTGCCGCATGTTCCACGTGGAACATCGCCGTGGATGGATCTGGGAACGGGTGCGGGGTTTCCCGGTCTCGTCGTTGCTGCGCTCCGTCCGGACTGCGAAGTCGTGCTCGTCGAATCGCGCAAGCGGCGAATTGAATGGCTGGAGCGTGCGGCCAGCGAGCTCGGTCTGACTCGCGTGACCGTGCAGGGCTTGCGACTTGAAGATGTCCCGGCGCGGAACGCCGCGGTCATTTCTGCGCGCGCTTTTGCTCCACTTGACCGATTGCTGGACCTATCCGCACGATTTTCCACAAGCGACACGGTGTGGCTGTTGCCCAAGGGGCGTTCGGCGCAGCAAGAACTCGCTATGGTTCGCGGATGGAATCACATGTTCCACGTGGAACAATCGCTGACCGATTCGGAAGCCGGTGTGATCGTTGGAACTTTGGCGGGGCCGATACGACCCGCCAGGAAGGGAAAAGCTTCGTGATTCGCGTAGCAATCGCCAATCAGAAGGGCGGGGTGGGCAAGACCACCACTGCCATCAACATCGCCACGGCCATGGCCGCAACTGGGTGGAAGACGCTGCTGATCGATCTCGATCCGCAGGGTAACGCTTCGACGGGGATCGGCATCCAGGCCGCGGACCGCCTGCGCTCGTCCTACGACGTGCTCATCGATGAGGCGTCGATCGCTGAATGCGCGATGGCGACTCGGATCCCCGGTCTCGATGTCGTTGCGGCGACCGTTGATCTGTCCGGAGCCGAGGTCGAGCTTGTGGCGGTGGAGAACCGCACCGACAAGTTACGCCAGGCTCTCGATCGCGAGAACGGCTATGACATCTGCTTCATCGATTGCCCGCCCTCGCTCGGCCTGCTGACGCTCAATGCTCTGAGCGCGGCCGATACGCTGCTCGTTCCGCTACAGTGCGAGTTCTTCGCGCTAGAAGGCCTGAGCCAGCTTTTGAAAACTGTCGAGCAGGTTCAGCAGCGCTTCAATCCCGAGCTCGGCATCATTGGTGTGGCGCTGACGATGTTCGATCGCCGCAACCGCCTGACCGACCAGGTGGCCGATGACGTGCGCTCGTGCCTCGGCCCGCTGGTGTTCGGATCGACGATCCCGCGCAACGTCCGGCTGTCCGAGGCGCCGAGCCATGGCCTGCCGGCACTCGTCTATGATCACGCCTGCGCCGGCAGTCGCGCCTATATGGCCCTGGCGCGCGAGCTGATCGCGCGGCTGCCCGAACAGAGGAAAGCGGCATGAGCGACGATCCCGTCATCCGTATTGCCGTGCCGCCGGCCGAAGCCGCTCCGGCGAAGCGCAAGCCGCCCGCGCTGGGTCGCGGCCTCGGCGCATTGATGGGCGAGACCCGCCGCGAGGAATCGGTCGTTGCTGCCCGCAGCGTCGGCAGCGCACCCGCGGCACCGACTAGCGGACTGGCGATGCTCTCGATCGCGGATATCGAGCCACACCCCGAACAGCCGCGCCGCTATTTCGCTGAGGAAGCGCTCGACGAGCTTGCCGCCTCGATCGCGCAGCGCGGGGTGATCCAGCCGGTCATCGTCCGACCGCTACGCGCGGGCCGCTATCAGCTCGTTGCCGGCGAACGCCGCTGGCGCGCGGCGCAGCGTGCGCAGCTGCATGAAATCCCGGCGATCGTCCGCGAGCTGACCGAGCGCGAGGTCATGGCCCTAGCGCTCATCGAGAATCTGCAGCGCGAAGATCTCAATCCGATCGAGGAAGCGCGCGCCTATCACCGTCTTGCCGAGCACGAGAGTCTGACCCAGGCTGAGATCGCGCGGATGGTCGACAAGAGCCGCAGCCATGTCGCCAATATCCAGCGCCTGCTGCTGCTACCCGAACCGGTCATGATGCTGGTCGAGCAGGGCAAGCTGTCGATGGGCCACGCCCGCGCGCTGATCGGGGCCGAAGGCTCCGAGAAGCTGGCCGAGTTGGCAGTGGAGAAAGGGCTGTCGGTCCGAGAGGTTGAGAAGCTCGTGCGCCGCCAGACCAAGGGCGATGCGCCTTCCGCGCCGCGCACGGCCAGGCCCGAGCGCAGTTCGGCCGACGACGCGGATATCGCAGCGGTACAGGGTCATCTCGAGGAGTTCCTCGGCCTGCCGGTAAAGATCCTCGCCGACGCCGATCCGCGTTCGGGCGCGGTGACGATCCGCTACCGCACGCTCGACCAGCTTGATCTGATCTGCCAACGGTTGACCGGTGGTGGTATTTAAGTAATTGATAAATAATTATAAAGTTTAGAACTCGGTGAGCAGTTGCTGGCGCGCCGAGGGCTAGTCGCTTGGGGTGGCGGTAAGTCTCAATTCCCTTCCTTGCCGTGATGCGGTGTGCGCTCTATCTCTCCGGCATGAATCCTCGCTTGCGCAAGCTCCTCGTCACGCTCGGCGTGATCGTCGTCGTCCTCGTCGCCTTCACGGCCTGGGTCATGCACGGCAATCCTTCCGACAAGCCGTCTGATGCGACCACGGGTAAAAGCCCGCTGCTGGTCGAGGCGGAGAGCGAGACGATCCCGAGCGTCGGTCTCGCCACGACGATCGGCTGGACGGCAGGCGAGGCGCCCAAGCCGGCCCAGGGCCTGGCGGTCGCCCGTTTCGCAGAAGGGCTCGATCACCCGCGGACGCTGCTGACCTTGCCGAATGGAGACGTGCTCGTCGCCGAGACCAATTCTCCGCCGCGCGAAGGTGGCGGCGGCAGTGGTGGGATCACCGGCTTCTTCATGAACCTGTTCATGAGCCGGGTTGGCGCCGGTGAGGCCTCGCCGAACAGGATCGTGCTGCTGCGTGATGCCGACGGCGACGGCGAGGCCGAGCAGCGCTTCACGTTCCGCGAGAAGGGCCTCGTCGCGCCCTCGGGCATGGCCTGGGGCGCGAACAAGCTCTACATCGCCAATCACAACGCCGTGCTGGCTTTCGATTTCGTTCCCGGCGCAACGACGCTGACCGGTGAGCCCAAGAAGCTCATGGACCTGCCGGGCGGCGGTAACCACTGGATGCGCAACCTGCTGCTGAGCCCTGACGGCAAGAAGCTCTACGTCGCGGTCGGCTCGTCATCGAACATCGCCGAAAACGGCATTGCTGCCGAACAGGGCCGCGCGGCGATCTGGGAGATCGACCTCGCCAGCGGCAGCGTCCGGCAGTACGCGGGCGGTCTGCGCAATCCCAACGGGATGGGCTGGAACCCCTCGACCGGCGAGCTGTGGACCGTGGTCAACGAGCGCGACATGCTCGGACCCGATCTCGTGCCCGACTACCTGACCAACGTGCCCGTCGGCGCGCAATATGGCTGGCCCTGGGTCTACTGGAAGGACGTGATCGACTGGCGCGTCAAGGATCCGATGCCCGAGTTCCTGCTCGAATATACGCGCAAGCCGGAGTTCGCGCTGGGCGCCCATACCGCGGCGCTGGGGCTGGTCTTCGCGGGCGACGGCAATATCATGGGCGATGCCTATGCAAACGGTGCCTTCATCGCGCGCCACGGTTCGTGGAACCGCAAGCCTCTCGCGGGTTACGACGTGGTCTTCGTCCGCTTCGATGCCAACGGCAATCCGCTGGGCAAGCCGCTGCCGGTGCTGACCGGCTTCCTTACGGGTAACGACAACGAGACGCATGGCCGCCCGGTCTGGCTCGCCTGGGACAAGCCGGGCGCGCTGCTGGTAAGCGACGATACTGCCGGGGTGATCTGGCGGGTGATGGCGCCGGGCGCCAAGCCACTGGTCGGGCCCAAGGCGGTGGTCACGGATCACATGCCCGCGCAGAAGGGGCTCACCGACCCGACGACCAAGTACGAGGCGACGCTTGGCGAAGTGCGCAACGAAATGAAGCAGCGGTAACCTTCGACAAGCTCGGGCTAAGCGGGAATATTTGTATAAACGCGACATCCGCTCATCCTGAGCTTGTCGAAGGATGCCAGCGAAACGCCTCCTAAATCGCCTTGCCGGCGCGCCCGGCGAGTTCGGTGACGTACTGCCAGGCCACGCGCCCTGATCGCTGGCCCCGACGCCGCGACCATTCGAGTGCATCAGCCTGCTCCCAGGTCAGGCCGAAATGCGCCGCATAGCCGGCGATGATCGCAAGATAATCGTCCTGGTTGCAGTTGTGGAAGCCGATCGACAAGCCGAAACGGTCGGCCAGCGCGAGCCGATCATCGACCGCGTCGCGCGGATTCAGTGGATCGTCCTGCTCGCTGGCATGGCGTGGGACGATGGCGCGGCGATTCGAAGTGACCGCCAGACGGACGTTGCCCGGCCGCGCTTCGACCCCGCCTTCGAGCCACGAACGCAGTAGTCGCGGTCCGCCGCCGTCGCCGTCCTCGAAGCCGAGGTCGTCGATGAAAACGAAGAAGCGGCGGTCGATCCTGCCCAAGGTCGCGAAGAGTCCGGCAATGCCTGCCATGGCATCCTGCGCGACCTGGACGAGCGCGATGCGGCCCGGATGGAGCGTCTGTGCAGCGACGATGCTCGCGCGCAGCAGCGCCGACTTGCCCATGCCGCGCGAGCCCCAGAGCAGCATGTCGTGCGCTGCATGGCCCGCGGCGAGGCGGGTGACGTTGGCGGTCACCACGTCCTTCTGCTGATCGATCCCCTGAAGCAGATCGAGCGCCGGTGCGTAGATCTTCTCGACCGCTCGGGCGCCGCCACCGTCCCAGACGTAGGCGGGATGGGCCAGCCAGTCGATTGCCGGGGCGGGTGGAGGTGTCAATCGCTCGAGCGCGGCCGCGATGCGCGCGAGGGGATCGCCCTGATCGGTCATCCGGCCAACTCCTCGGTGCTCAGATCATAGAGGAGCGCCGATCCGCCGGTGGCTGACGCCTTCAGCCCGATCGCTTCGGGAACGATGCGGTTGAGGAAGTAGCGTGCGATCACCGGCTTGCTGCGGGCGATGCCAGCGGGCGCGCCATCCTCTCCGGCCGCACGGGCCTGGCGAAGTAACTGCCATCCGGCGACGGCCACCGCGCACATCGTCTGGAACGGCACGCTGCCCGCCAGCCGGTCGTCGAGGCTGGCATCCTTGAGCATCCATTCGCCGGTTCCGGCGCAGGTCTGCGCCAGTTCGGCCAGCGCCGCAGCGTCACCCGCCTCGCGCGCGATCTCCGCCATCAGCGCCGCCAGTACTCCGCCGTTGTTCATGCCGAGCTTGCGCGTCACCAGATCTGCTGCCTGGATGCCGTTGGTGCCTTCGTAGATCGGCGTGATCCGGGCATCGCGGAAATGCTGGGCGGCGCCGGTTTCCTCAATGAAGCCCATGCCGCCGTGGACCTGCACGCCGAGGCTCGCGACTTCGCAACCGACGTCGGTGCCCCAGGACTTGATCAGCGGCACCAGCAGCTCGGCACGCGTCTGCGCGGTGGCATCGCCCAGCGTTCCGCGATCGACCTGGCCTGAGGTGTAGTAGAGCAGCGCCCGCGCGCCTTCGGTGAGCGCCCGCATCCGCAGCAGCATGCGGCGCACGTCGGGATGCTCTATGATCGCCACGGACGCTTTGTCGGCCGAGCCGGCACGGGCCGACTGTACGCGCTCGCGCGCATAGGCCATGGCGCGCTGGGTCGCCGCCTCGGCCACCTGCACGCCCTGGCTGCCGACGTTGATCCGCGCCGAGTTCATCATCGTGAACATCGCGCGCAGGCCTGCGTTTTCGGCGCCGACGATCTCGCCGATGCATTCGTCGTTGTCGCCGTAGCTCATCACGCAGGTCGGCGAGGCGTGGATGCCCATCTTGTGCTCGAGGCTGACCACCTTGAGGTCGTTGCGCGGTCCCAAGGTGCCGTCCTGGCCGACAAGATACTTGGGCACGACGAACAGCGAGATGCCGCGCGATCCTGCCGGAGCGCCGGGCGTGCGGGCGAGGACCAAATGGACGATGTTGCCCGAAAGCTCGTGCTCGCCCCAGGAAATGAAGATTTTGGTGCCCTTGATCCGGTACTTGCCGGCGTGGGGACCCTCAGTGATGGGCGTCGCGGTGGTGCGTAGCGCACCGACGTCGCTGCCCGCCTGCGGCTCGGTCAGGTTCATCGTTCCCGACCATTCGCCGCTGATCAATTTCGGCAGGAACAGCGTCTTCTGGTCTTCGCTGCCGTGATGGTCGAGCGCTTCGATCGCACCGACGGTCAGCATCGGCAGCAGGCTGAAAGCGAAATTGGCCGCGCCCATCGTTTCGAGCACGCAGCAGGCGAGGCTGTAGGGCAGGGCTTGGCCGCCGAAGGCTTCGGGCGCGGCCACCGCGCCCCAGCCGGCCTCGACGAAGCCCTGGTAGGCTTCGGCATAGCCCGCCGGCAGGCGTACAACGCCGTTCTCGAGCTTCGCGCCCTCGGTATCGCCGACGCGGCTGAGCGGCGCCCAGACGCCCTGGGCGAAATCGCCTATGCCTTCCGCGATTGCTTCGACCATATCGGGGCTCGCGGCGGCGAAGCGGTCCTGCGTGGAGAGTTCCTCGATCCCGGCGCAGACCTTGAGCGCGAAGACCTGTTCGGCGGTGGGCGGGGAGAAGTCCATTGCGCGCTTTTCCTTGGCTTTGGCCGGCAAGGCCTATAGCGGCGGGCCATGACGGGCAACAGCCAAGCCACGATAGCTACCGCCGACGAGGCCGGAATCGCCCGCGCCGCTGCCGTGTTGCTGGCGGGCGGGCTGGTCGCGGTGCCGACCGAGACCGTCTATGGCCTCGCCGCGCGCGCGGACAGCGATGCGGCGGTTGCGGCGATCTACCGTGCCAAGGGGCGGCCTGACTTCAATCCGCTGATCGTCCATGTCATCGATCTGGCCCAGGCCGACGAGCTGGCCTTGTTCGATGAGCGCGCGCTTCGGCTGGCAGCGGAATTCTGGCCTGGCGCTTTGACTCTGGTGCTGCCGCGCCGGACCGGGGCCGGACTGGCTGCTGCGGTTACCGCGGGGCTCGAGACCGTGGCGTTGCGCTGCCCAGCCCATGGCGCGATGCGTGCAGTGCTGGCGGCGGCGGGCCTCCCGCTCGCCGCGCCTTCGGCTAATCGTAGCGGCGGGGTGAGCCCAACCAGTGCGGCCCACGTCGTAGCGTCGCTCGGACCGAAGGTCGATCTGGTCCTCGACGGCGGCACCTGCGAGGCGGGGATCGAATCGACGATCGTTGCGCTCAGGCCTGGCGGCGGCTGGCAGATCCTGCGACCCGGGCCGATCACCGGGGCCCAGCTTTCGGCGATTCTCGGCGGCTCAAGTGACGTCACGGCTTCAGGCATCGAAGCGCCTGGGCAGCTTGCCAGCCACTATGCACCGGGCAAGCCGGTGCGGCTAAACGCGCCGGAGGCGGCCGCGGATGAGTTCCACATCGGTTTTGGACCGGTGGCGGGCAATGTGACTTTGTCCGCTTCAGGTGACCTTGCTGAGGCGGCCGCGCGGCTCTACTCGGTCTTGCATGAAGGCGCTTCGGCCGAGCAGCCCCGCATAGCGGTGGCGCCAATACCGCAGGATGGAATCGGTGCGGCGATCAACGACAGGTTGAAGCGGGCTGCCGCCTAACGCTGCGGCGCAGGTATCGTCGCGCGCAGGTTTTCCATTTCCCCGTAGTCGGCGCGGGCGACGTCGCAGGCCTCCTCGTTTCCGTTCATGCACTGCTTGGTGTGCTTGTCGTAGTCGCGTTGGAGCCTGCCGAGCCGCTCCTCACGATGGCGCAGGTCGCGGCCGCGCTTCTCGTCGGATTCGGACTGGCTCGTCGTCATCATGTCGACGCCCTTGGAAGCCACGCGCACTGGCGCAGTGACGAGATTGGCAGCGGTGCTGGCGATGCAGCCGCTCATCAGCGGCGCGGCTAGCGCGATGGGGACAAGGCGAAGGATCATGCTGCGGTCATAGCGTCCCGAGGTTGCCCGCCCATGAATTTGGGATGAGGAGAGTGCCCATAACGGCAAAGGGCCGCCCCTTGCGGAACGGCCCCCTGGTGATCTTGCGATCCTATCCGATCAGGCCGGAGCCGTCTCGTAGTATTTCGGCGCGTATTCGTTGAGGATCGCGAGGATCTTCTTAAGCGCTGCCGGCTCGTCGGTCTTTTCCATCGCCGCGAGTTCACGCGCGAGGCGCGATGAGGCGGCTTCGAAGATCTGCCGTTCGGAATAGGACTGCTCGGGCTGATCGTCGGCGCGGAACAGGTCGCGGGTCACTTCGGCGATCGAGACGAGATCGCCCGAATTGATCTTGGCTTCGTATTCCTGGGCGCGGCGCGACCACATGGTGCGCTTGACCTTGGGTTTGCCCTTCAGCGTGTCGAGGGCTTCGCGCAGCGTCTTGTCGGACGACAGTTTGCGCATGCCGATGGCTTCGACTTTATTGACCGGGACGCGGAGCGTCATGCGTTCCTTTTCGAAGCGCAGCACGTAGAGCTCGAGCTGCATGCCGGCAATTTCCTGCTTTTGAAGCTCGATGACTCGGCCGACACCGTGCTTGGGGTAAACAACGTAATCACCAACGTCGAAGGCGTTAGCCTTGGTTGCCATGTATCGTCCTTTCGCCTGCAGGGGCGACGCCGGTATGCCGGTTGAGGATAGAGGGGATGACCGACGCCGTATCCGCGCGGTCCGATGGCTCCATCAACCGGTGTTTTGCGACCCTGCCTTCCATGATGCCTGCTGCCGTTGTGGGACAGAGGGCCCCGGCAGTCGGGTGATTATATAGCACTGCTGTAACAAAATTGCCAGAGGCGAGAATCCTTTCGGATTCCCGCCTGCGCAAAAGTGTACAAACATTAATATTCCCGCGCGCAGCGCGGGGCGATCAGTCGCCTTCGCCGGGCTCTGCCGAGAAGAACTGGTCGAACTTGTTCTCGACGCCCTTGTACTCGTCGGCATCAGCCGGCGTGTCGCGCTTCGAGGTGAGGTTCGGCCATTCCGCCGAATACTTGGTGTTCAGCTCAAGCCACTGCTCGAGGCCGCTTTCGGTATCGGGCAAGATCGCTTCGGCGGGGCATTCGGGCTCGCAGACGCCGCAGTCGATGCATTCGCTGGGGTTGATGACGAGCATGTTCTCGCCCTCGTAGAAGCAGTCCACCGGGCAAACTTCGACGCAATCCATATATTTGCAGCGGATGCAGGCGTCGGTGACGACATAAGTCATGGCTGCAAATCCCCTTCGGCAGTTTCGTTACGATTGGGCGCTGCTATGGGGAAAGCCCCGGTCTCGTCAAGCACCCTGTAGCAGGATTGTGCCTCGGGTGCGGGCCCGCGGCGGTGCGGCAGGGCCAGCAACTCGATCACGCGCACACCCGGCGCCAGCGGCAAGGTCAAGATGTCGCCGGCCACCACCTTCTGATGGGCTCGGTCAACGCGGCGCGAATTGAGCCGGATATGGCCCTCCTCGGCCATCGCCTGAGCGATCGAACGTGTCTTCGCGAGCCGCAGGAACCAGAGCAGTTTGTCGATTCGCATGGAATTAACGGACCAGTTCGGCGAGCGCGGCAAAGGCGCCTTCGGGCCGGCGCGGTTCGGCGGGCTCGGGCTCGGCCTGCCGGCGCGGCGGGCGCCAGCGCCAGGTCAGCGGCTGCAGCGGGCCGTGCGCGCCTTCGCGCAAGGCTCGCGGCATCAGCGGCTGGAAGCCGGCGAGGCGCAACAAACGGGCATAGCTCGCCGTGGTCAGCCCCATCGACACTGCCTTGGCCGGATCGAGCGTGAACGGCCGGCGGCCAGCCGCGATGCGCGCGGCGTGGGCATCGCGCAGCAGCTTCTCGGCCATGTCGACCCGCAGCCATTGCTTGCCGAGCACGCGGTAGCCGGGCGGGAGGGGGCGCTTCTCGGCCGCGAGGGTGGGCGGCATGGCCGGATCGGGCAGCGGCGTCTTGCGGCCCGTGAGTTCGCGCCAGAGCGCGAGCGCGGCGGGGCGCAGCATGGCCGGTACGAAGAGGTCGAGCGCACCGACGCGCAGGCCTAGCCGGGCGAGCATCGTGCGCTGGTCCTTGCCGAGCGCATCGAGCCCCGATTCCGCGCGTTCCATGAGTCCGCCCTCCTCGACCAACCGGATCAGCAGCGCGCGCAGCTCGGGTCCGGCCTCGTGCGCCATGGTCGCGGCTTCGAGCTTGCGCAGCGGCGCCAGCGGTTCGAGCATCCTGCCAAGCCAGCCGGCCAACGCCGTAACCAGCGCCTTGCGCGCAGGGGCGGACAGAGCGTCAAGCGTCGGATCAGGGACGATCTGGGGGGAGAGCAGGGTCTTGCCGCGCGCCAGTCGGCCCAGCACTTGGCCGTCCCAGGCAATCGCGCCTTCTTTCAGAGTCGGCGTGGCGGTCCCGTCGGCCAGTGTTTTGGTCAGCACATCGGCGCGCTGGGCCAGCAGTCCCGGCACGTGGCGCTCCGCCGCCGCCAGCAGCAGCTTGTGGTCGGCATGGCGGGCGGCGGGATCGACGACGAAGCGGAAGCCCTTGAGCCGGCCAATGTGCTCGCCGTCGACCAGCACGTCCTCGCCGTCGAGTTCCACTGGCAGCAGCGCCGCGTCGGGGCCGAGCTTCTTCATCAGCACGGCGGTCCGGCGGTTGACGAAGCGTTCGGTCAGCCGTGCGTGCAGGGCATCGGACAGCCGCGCCTCGACCGCGCGGGCACGGGCGGCCATCTCGTCCTTGGCCAGGACCCAGTCGGGCCGCTGGGTGATATAGGCCCAGGAGCGGACCGAGGCGATGCGGTGCTGCAATGTGTCGATATCGCCCGAGACGTTGTCGAGCGCGGCGATCGCGCCGGCGACATAGTCCCCGCCGAGCTGGCCGCGGCGCAGGTCTTCCCAGAGCCGTGCGACGAAGCGGCCGTGCGTCTCGGTGCCCTGCTGGCGGAAATCTGGCAGGCGGCAGGTTTCCCAGAAGCGCCGGACGGCCTGTGGCGAGCGTACCGTGCCGGCGATCTCGGGATCCTCGGCAAGCCGCTTGAGCACGGCGAGGTCGATCGCTTCGGGCGCCGCGATGAGCTGCGGGACTGTCGGCGGGGCTTCGAGATCGCCGATCAATGTGTCGAGATTGTCGAAGCGCGGCTCAGGCTCGCGCCAGAACAACCGGGTCAGCGGCGGAAAGCGGTGCTCCTCGATCGCATAGACTTCCTCGTCGGCGAATGTGGCGTCATGACTTCCGGTGCCGGCGAGCGTGCCGAAGGTCCCGTCGCGCTGGTGACGGCCGGCGCGGCCGGCGATCTGCGCCATTTCCGCCGTGGTCAGCCGGCGGTGGCGGACTCCGTCGAACTTCGACAGGCCGGCGAAGGCGACGTGGCTCACGTCGAGATTGAGCCCCATGCCGATGGCATCGGTGGCAACGAGATAGTCGACCTCGCCCGACTGGTAGAGCGCGACCTGGGCGTTGCGCGTCTGCGGGCTGAGCGCGCCCATCACCACGGCCGCGCCACCGCGGAAGCGCCGCAGCATCTCGGCGATGGCATAGACCTGCTCGGCCGAGAAGGCGACGATCGCGCTGCGGGGCGGGATGCGCGAGAGCTTGGTCGCGCCGACGTGGCTGAGCGTCGAGAAGCGCGGGCGGCTGACGATCTCGGCTTCGGACACCAGCGCCCTGATCATCGGTTCGAGCGTGGCCGAGCCGAGGATCATCGTCTCCTCGCGGCCGCGGGCGTTGAGCAGACGGTCGGTGAAGACGTGCCCGCGCTCGCGGTCGGCGGCGAGCTGGGCTTCGTCCAATGCGACGAAAGCGAGGTCGCGGTCTATCGGCATCGCCTCTGTCGTGCAGAGCAGCCAGCGCGCATCCCTGGGCTCGATCCGCTCCTCGCCGGTGATCAGCGCGACGCGATTCTCGCCCTTGATCGCGCAGACCCGGTCGTAAACCTCGCGCGCCAGCAGCCGCAGGGGAAAGCCGATCGCTCCGCTCGAATGGGCGCAGAGCCTTTCGATGGCGAGGTGGGTCTTGCCGGTGTTGGTCGGGCCGAGCACCGCCTTTATCCGGGAATCGGCTGCGCTGCGCGCCTGTGCGGGCGGGTAGGTGGCCATCTTGCGAATCAATGTGGCATTGCCCTCGGGCGCCCGCAAGGGACGGCGCTTTCGCCCCGTCGCTGGACTTTGTGAAAATCCACAGGATTTAGCCAAAGATTAACCTTGATCGTGCAGGGATTGGTGCTGGATCTGCGGCGAAATGGCCGCGCGCGGGGACCGGCACTTGTACAAGCCACACGGCGAGCTCGACGGCATCGGTGGCGGCCCAGCGGCCGTCGCAGCGGTGCCCGCGTTCGGCCTTGCCTCGGCAGACCGCTTTCAGCCCCGCCGCGACTGGCGCAGCCGCATCGAACATCACTTCCACAGGCTCGATCTGGTCCACGACCTGGCCGAGGACATCGGCACCGCGCACTGGTATCGCGGGTTTGGGACGATGATCGCTCTGGGTGTCGCCGCCCTGGCCTTCTGGCCCGATTTCTCCGCAGTAGAAGCTGCCACCACGGTTCACGCCGGCGCGTCGGTTCGGGACGAGTATCGCAGCCAGGCGATCGCCCCGCTCGGGCTGGGAGGCGACACCGGCCGCCGGATGGGGCCCAGCGCGAAAGTGGTGCCGCTGGCCAGCGTGCCGGAGCGGGCAAGCCTCCAGCTCGTTGCAACGCTCGGCGAGGGCGACAATTTCGCCCGCATGCTCCAGCGCGCGGGCGTCGGCACATACGATGCCGGTGTCGCTTCCGACATGGTCGCTGCGGTGATGCCGATCGGCGACGTGAAGCCGGGTACGCGCTTCGACGTGACGCTCGGCCAGCGCAGTGCTCCGGGCGAACCGCGGCAGCTCGACAAGCTGGTCTTCCGCGCCCGCTTCGATCTCGATCTCGCGGTCGAGCGGCAGGGCGGGGGACTGACGATCAACCGGCACCCGGTCGCGGTCGATGCGACGCCGCTGCGTATCCGCGGCACGGTCGGCGCGAGCCTGTTCCGTTCGGCCCGCGCGGCTGGCGCGCCGATGAAGGCGATCGAGCAGTATCTCCAGACGGTTGCTGCCCATCTCAGCCTCGACGGCGACATGGCCCCGACCGACCAGTTCGACATGATCGTATCCTACAAGCGCGCTGCTGGTGGCGGCAACGAGGTCGGCGACCTGTCCTATGCCGGGCTCGAACGCGACGGCAAGCCGATCGCCCAGCTCGTACGCTGGAAGGACGGCCAGTTCGTCGATGCCGCCAGCATGAGCCAGCCGCAGGTCTTCAGCACGGGCATGGTCCAGCCAGTTAACGGCCACATGACCTCCCCTTATGGCATGCGCCGCCACCCGATCCTCGGCTATGTGCGGATGCACGCGGGCATCGATTTCGGCGCGGCCTGGGGTTCGCCGATCTTCGCGGTGAGCGACGGCGTGGTCACTTTCGCCGGCCGGCACGGAGGACACGGCAACTACGTCAAGCTCGACCACGGCGGCGGGCTGGGCACCGGCTATGGCCACATGAGCCGCATCGCGGTCGTGCCCGGCGCGCATGTCCAGGCCGGGCAGGTGATCGGCTATGTCGGCTCGAGCGGGCTCTCGACCGGACCTCACCTGCATTACGAGGCCTATCAGAACGGCCGCACGGTCAATCCGCTGTCGATCAGCTTCGCCAGCTTCCGCACGGCGAGCGTCGACAAGGGTGAGCTCGACGCGGTCAAGGGCAAGATCGCCGCGCTGAAGAAGGTTGCACCAGGCGCCGCGTTGCAGAAGCTCATGCCCAAATATGCGCCGGAGAAGGGCGCAACTGGCGCAAAGTCCAAAGCCCCGATTGCCGAGAGCGATTGAAGCGCGCGGTTGATTCCGATTTTCTGTGGACGCATCGCCAGTTGCGGAAAACCGGTTCCCACTTTTCCGCGCGATGCTCTAGAAGCGCGGCGATGACCGCGTCCTATCCCGCTTTGCGCCTCCGCCGCACGCGCGCCACGGCCTGGAGCCGGGCGATGCACCGCGAAACCTTCCTCTCGCCCGCCGATCTGATCTGGCCGCTGTTTGTCACCGACGGCAGCGGTGTGGAGGATCCGATCGCCTCGCTGCCCGGCGTCTCGCGCTGGTCGCTCGACGGCATCGCGGCACGGGCCAAGGAAGCGGTCTCGCTCGGCATTCCCTGCATGGCGCTGTTTCCCAACACCCAGCCCGGGCGGCGCAGCGAGGATGGGCGCGAGGCGCTCAATCCCGACAACCTGATGTGCCGCGCGATCCGCACGATCCGCGACGCCGTGGGCGACGGCGTCGGCGTGCTCACCGACGTGGCGCTCGATCCCTATACCAGTCACGGGCAGGACGGTCTGATCGACGATGCCGGCTATGTGCTCAACGATGCCACGGTCGAGGTCCTGGTTGGCCAGTCGCTGAACCAGGCCGCCGCGGGCGCGGACATCATCGCACCTTCGGACATGATGGATGGCCGCATCGGCGTGATCCGCGCCGCGCTCGAAGGCGCAGGCCACGCGAACATCCAGATCATGGCCTATGCCGCCAAATATGCCTCGGCCTTCTACGGCCCGTTTCGCGATGCGGTGGGTTCGGGGGGCTGCTCAAGGGCAACAAGATGACCTACCAGATGGACCCTGCGAACGGCGAGGAAGCGCTGCGCGAAGTCGCGCTCGACCTCGCCGAGGGCGCCGACAGCGTCATGGTCAAGCCGGGTCTGCCCTACCTCGACATCGCCCGCCGGGTGAAGGAGCGCTTCGAAGTGCCCGTCTTCGCCTATCAGGTGAGCGGCGAGTACGCGATGCTCGAGGCCGCGGTCTCGGTCGGCGCGGCGGACCGCGACGCGCTGGTGCTCGAGACATTGACCGCCTTCAAACGCGCGGGCTGTTCGGGCGTGCTGACCTATCATGCCGCCCATGCGGCGCGGCTTCTGGGCGCATGATCGAAACCGAACGGCTGATCGTGCGCCCCTGGCGGGAAGCCGATCGCGAGCCGTTCTTCGCCATGGCCTGCGATCCCGAGGTCATGCGCTACCTGTTGCCGCTGAACACGCGCGCCGAAAGCGACGAGCGGATCGACAGCCTGATGGCCATGCAGGCCGAGCACGGCCATTGCTTCTGGGCCGTGGAGCGGCGCGAGGACGGGCGTTTCCTGGGCTTCTGCGGCGTTGTCATCCCGCGTGAGCCGATCTGGGAACATGAGATCGGCTGGCGTCTGGCACGCGATGCCTGGGGCCAGGGCTATGCCTATGAGGCGGCACAGGCCTCGCTCGACTGGGCCTGGCGGCACATCGACACGCCGTCGATCATGGCGATCACCAACATAGAAAACACCCGAAGCTGGGGGCTGATGGAGAGGCTGGGCATGAGGCGTTATCCCGAAGAGGATTTCGAGCATCCGTCGGTGCCGGTGGGCGATCCGCTGCGCCCGCATATCCTCTATCGCATCCACCGCCCGCAATGAGCGAAGGCGACATCGCCGGCAATCCGCCGGTTCGTAGCGTGCCGGTCAACCGCGCGCTGTTCGTCGCGACGATCCTGACCGGGAGCTTCCTGCTGTTCCTCGTCCAGCCGATGGTCGCGCGCATGGCGCTGCCGCGGCTCGGCGGCGCGCCGAACGTCTGGAACAGCGCCATGCTGGTCTATCAGGCGCTGCTGCTGGCGGGCTATGGCTATGCTCACAAGCTCGGCCAGATGCCGCTGCGCCGCGCGGCGAAGATCCACCTGACGCTGCTGGTCGTGGCGGCGGTGACCCTGCCGGTGACGCTGGTCGCGCTGCCGGCACCCGCGCCGGGCTGGGAAGTGCTGTGGGTGCCCGCGCTGTTTGCGGTGACGATCGGTCCCGTGTTCTTCCTCGTCTCCGCGCAGGCGCCGCTGATGCAGCGTTGGTTCGCGCTGCATCCGGGGGCGGGCGAGCCCTGGGCGCTCTATGCCGCATCCAATATCGGCAGTTTCGTCGGGCTGATCGCCTATCCGATCCTGGCGGAACCGCTGCTGAGTATCCACGAACAGAGCCTGACCTGGAGCATCGGCTATGGCGTGCTCATCGCGCTCGTGGCGCTGACCGCCTGGGCACGCTGGCACGTGGCGCCGATCGCGCAGGTTGCCGACGCGCCGATCGAGGATCAGGCGGAGCCCATCGGCTGGCAGCGCATCACGCTGTGGCTGGCGCTTTCGGCTGTGCCGTCGGGCCTGATGCTGTCGACGACGACGCATCTCACCACCGACGTATTCGCCATGCCGCTGCTATGGGTGATCCCGCTCGGGCTCTACCTGCTGAGCTTTGCTTTCGCCTTCTCCGACCACCGGGACGTTGCCAACGCGGTGACGCGTGTCGCGCCGCTGATCCTGATTCTCGCCGGCGGCACGGCGATGCTGTCGCATAGCGCGAGTAGCATGACTCTGGCGACGGGCAGCGTCGCGCTGCTGTTCGTCGTCGCGGTGGCGCTCCATGCGAAGCTGTACGACAGCCGCCCGCCGGCCTCGCAGCTGACCTTGTTCTACTTTGTCATGTCGGCGGGCGGCGCGCTCGGAGGCGTGTTCACCGCGCTGATCGCGCCCGTGGTGTTCGACTGGGTCTGGGAGCACCCGCTGCTGGTGATCGCTGCGGCGCTGCTCTTGCCATTGAAGCCGGTGCTCGATTGGCGGCGGCTGCCCGATCTCGATCCGGGCATGGCCCGCGCCGGGGTGGTGATGCTGCTGCTCGTCTCGCTGTTCCTGGCCTTCAAGGTCCACGAGTACATCGCGGCGACCGATTCCTCGCTGTCGCGGCTGTGGTTCGTCGGCGGCATAGCACTGATCGGCATGCTGCTGGTGCCGTGGCGCGCCGCCTTCGTCACGCTGCTGGTCGTGCTGATGTTCGCGCAGGGCGGGATCGAAACGGTCAAGGCCTCGCTCGAGGGAGCACGGACGCGCAGCTATTTCGGCATCTATACGGTGCGCAACTATGAGGCGAGCAGGCTGCGCACGCTGGCGCACGGCACGACGCTGCACGGCCAGCAATCGCTCGACAAGAAGCTCGAATGCGCGCCGATGACCTACTACGGCGCAGGCTCGGGCGTGGGCGTCCTGCTGGGCAATGCGCAGATGCTCTATGGCCGCGAGGCGCGGATCGGCGTGGTCGGGCTCGGCACCGGGACGACGGCCGCCTATTTCCAGCCCGGCGAAAAGTGGCGCTTCTACGAGATCGATCCCGCAGTGCTGCGCCTCTCGCTGAACGGCACCTTCACCTACCTGACGCATTGCGCGCAGAACCCGCAGGTCGAGATCGGCGATGCCCGGCTGGAACTCGGCAAGACGGCGCCGGGCTCGTTCGACATCCTGGCGGTCGATGCCTTCTCGTCCGACGCGATCCCGCTGCATCTGCTCACCGACGAGGCGGTGGGCGTCTATCTGCGCGCGCTTTCGCCCAAGGGCGTGCTGCTGATCCACATCTCGAACCGGTACATCGAACTCGAGCCGGTGCTCTCGGCGATCGCCAAGCATCGTGGACTCACCGCGCGGGTGCGCGACGACAATCCGTATGACCGGAACCTGCTGACACCCTCCTCTTGGGTCCTCCTCACGCGAGATCCGACGCAGCTCAAGGCGCTTGCCGCGGCGAGGCCCGATGCGCCATGGACGCCGCTGCAACCGCCGGCGCCGCGGGTCTGGACCGACGATCACGCGTCGATCCTGCCCTATATCCTCTGGCACAACCTTTTGGGACCACAGCAATGACCGACAACAGCCTTTCGCGGCGGACCGATATCACGATCGCTGCGATCAAGGGCAAGGCCCCGCGCATCCATTCCAGCGCCTTCATCGCGCCGGGCTGCCGGATCGTCGGCGATGTCGAGATCGGGCCCGACGCGTCCATCTGGTACAACTGTGTGATCCGCGCCGACGTGCACCGCATCGTCATCGGCGCGCGCAGCAATATCCAGGATGGCACCGTCGTCCACTGCGACAGCCCCAAGCCGAAGCGGCCGGACGGATTCCCGACGATCATCGGCGACGACGTGCTGATCGGCCACATGGCTATGGTCCACGGCTCCACGCTCGAGGACCGGGCCTTCGTCGGGCTCGGCGCGATCGTCATGGACGGCTGCACGATCCATTCGGACGGTATGCTCGCCGCAGGCGCGCTGCTGACCCAGGGCAAGGTCATCGAATCGCGCCAGCTCTGGACCGGACGCCCGGCCAAGTACCTGCGCGACCTCACCGACGATGCCCTGGCCGACATGCGGGCCGGGGTGAAGGGCTATGTGATCAACGGCAAGATCCACCGCGAAGCGCTGGATGGCGCGCAGCAAGGCTGAGCTGCCGGCGGCGGAGGCGATCCGCGCATTGGTGGATGGCGAGGGCCGGTTAGCCGTGCGCGTGACCCCGGGCGCTCGGGTCGAGACGTTGGAGATTGCTGACGGCAGGCTGCTCGCAAAGGTCCGTGCCAAGCCAGAGGACGGAAAAGCGAATGCCGCGGTGATCGCGCTTCTGGCGACAGGCCTCGGCATCGCGCACTCGCGGCTTGTCCTGTTGCGCGGCGCAACTTCGCGCGAGAAGCTTTTCCGGATCAATCTTTGATCATCCCCCGCAGCGTCTCGATCCGGTCGGCCTCGTGCGCGGGTTTGTCGGTGCGGATGCGGCTGATGCGGGGGAAGCGCATGGCGAGGCCGGACTTGTGGCGCTTGCTGGCGTGGACCGAATCGAAGGCGACTTCGAAGACCAAGCTCTTGTCGGTCTCACGCACCGGGCCGAAGCTCTTCACCGTGTGGTTGCGGACATAGCGGTCGAGCCATTTCAGCTCCTCGTCGGTGAAGCCGAAATAGGCCTTGCCGACCGGCAGCAGCTCGGCGCCTTGATCGGGATCGCCGTCCCAGCAGCCGAAGGTGTAGTCCGAATAGAACGAGCTGCGCTTGCCGCTGCCGCGCTGAGCATACATCAGCACGCAGTCGACCAGTAGCGGATCGCGCTTCCATTTGTACCAGAGACCGGTGCGGCGGCCGGCGACATAGGGACTGTCGCGGCGCTTGAGCATGACGCCTTCGATCGCCTCGTCGCGGGCGCGCTCGCGGATCGCGGCGAGTTCGTCGAGGCTGGCGGCCTCGATCACTTCGCTGAGATCGAAACGTGCCGGATCGAGCCGCGGTACGAAGCACTGCAACATGGCGCGGCGCTGCTCCCAGCTATGCTCGCGCAGGTCCTCGCCTTCGAGGATCAGCGCATCGTAGAGCCGGACGAAGGCCGGGTATTCCTCGAGCATCTTCTTCGAAACGGTCTTGCGCCCGAGCCGCTGCTGGAGCGCGTTGAAACTGGCCGCGCCGCCCTTTTCGCCGCCTTGATGCGTGCCGCGTACGAGCAGTTCGCCGTCGAGCGCCGCCGGGATCTCGAGCGCGGATGCGATCTCGGGGAATGTGCCCGATATGTCGTCGCCGGAGCGCGAATAGACCCGCGTTTCGCCGCCCGCGTGAACGAGCTGGACGCGGATGCCGTCCCATTTCCACTCCGCCGCATAGTCGGCCATGTCGACCACCGTATCGTCGAGCGGGTGGGCGAGCATGAAGGGGCGGAACAGCGGCATGTCCTCGCCCGAAGGCGGCTCGGCGCCGCGCGCGGCCCAGTCGAACAGCGGCAGATAGGGCGCGGTCTGGCCGTGCCAGTACTCCTCGACATCGTCGACGCTGACTTCGAAGGCCTGGGCGAAAGCGGTCTTGGCGAGCCGTGCAGAGATGCCGATGCGCATCGCGCCAGTCGCGAGCTTGAGCAGGGCATAGCGGCCGTTGGCGTCGAGCCGGTCGAGCAGGGCTGGCAACTCGCGCATCACGGACGCGCGGGTCATGCTGGCGAGGATGTCGACGGCTTCGGCGACGGTCGGCGGTGCAGGGGAATTGGGCGGCTCGGGCCAGAGAAGGCTGGCGGTCTCGGCGGTGTCGCCGACGTAGTCGCGCGACAGCGCGAACAGCACCGGATCGACACGCTCCATCAGCAGGTTTCGGATCGTCGAGCCCTTGACCGCAGGGAAGTCGAGCCCGTCGGTCAGCGCGGCGAGCGCCCAGCCGCGGTCGGGATCGGGGGTGAGGCGCAGGTAGTCGGCCAGCAGCTTCAGCTTGGCGTTGCGCGAAGAGGTATAGACCAGCGCGTCGAGGAGGGCGGCGAAATGTTCCACCTAGTCGTCCTCGTCCTCGTACCCCACCATTGCCAGCGCCCGCGCCTTGCGCTGGTTGAGCTCGCACCAGCGCAGCAGGGCTTCTTCGCGGCCGTGGGTGATCCAGGTCTCGGCGGGGTTCACGTCCTGGATCGTCTGGGTCAGTTCGTCCCAGTCGGCGTGGTCGGAGATCACCAGCGGCAGCTCGACATTTCGCTGGCGCGCACGCTGGCGAACCCGCATCCAGCCCGAGGCCATGGCGGTGATCGGATCGGGCAGGCGGCGGCTCCAGCGGTCGTTTAGCGCCGAGGGCGGGCAGATGATGACCTGGCCCATGAGATCGGCCTTGGGCGTGTCGGCCACCAGCCGCAGGTTGCCGAGATCGACGCCGAGCTCCTGATAGAGCCGGCACATCCGTTCCATCGCGCCGTGCAGGTAGATCGGCTCGCGATGGCCCGCGCGGCGCAACTCGGCGATCAGCCGCTGCGCCTTGCCCAGCGCATAGGCGCCGACGAGCACGCAGCGTTCCGGGTTGGCCTCGCGTGACGCGAGCAGGCGCGCGACTTCCTCCTCGACCGGTGGATGGCGGAACACGGGCAGTCCGAAGGTCGCCTCGGTGATGAGAATATCGCACGGCGTGACCACGAAAGGCGGGCAGGTGGGGTCGGGCCGGCGCTTGAAGTCGCCGGTGACGATCACCCGCTCACCGGCGTGTTCGAGCAGGATCTGCGCCGAGCCGAGTACGTGGCCCGCCGGTAGCCAGGTCGCGGTGACGCCGCCCTTGAGTTCGATCGTCTCACCGTAGGGTATGGCTTCGCCGCCCTCGGTTACCCCATACCGCACTTCCATGATGGCCAGCGTCGCCGGCGTGGCGATCGTCCGACCATGGCCGCCGCGCGCGTGGTCGGAATGGCCGTGGGTCACCAGTGCGAGGTCGACCGGCCGCGCCGGGTCGATCCAGCACTTTGCGGGCGGGATATAGATTCCGTGCGATTCGGGTCGGATCCAGGACGCGGTGGCGGGCATGGAGGAAAGATGGCGCGGGGTGGCCAATTGTTCCAGCCCGGCCGGTGTTTGCGAAAGCCGATGGCCGCGTTAGGCTGCTGGGGAACGAGAGGCATCCGATATGGACGCGATCACGTCACACGACATCTATTTCCATATCCGCGTCCTGCTGGGCGTCGTCGTCGGTCTCGGCGTGACGCGCATTCTGTCGGGCCTGGCCCGGCTGGTGCAGCATCCGGGGCAGAAGCGACTCTATTTCCCGCATCTGGTCTGGGCGCTGGTGATCCTCACCTCGATCATCCACTTCTGGTGGTGGGAGTTTGCGCTGATCCACCAGGAGACCTTCCGCTTCCAGCTGTTCGTCTTCATCCTGTTCTACGCGTTCCAGTTCTTCGTGCTCGCCAGCCTGCTGTTTCCTGACGAGATGGCCGAGTACGACAGCTACGCCGACTACTTCCTCTCGCGCCGGCGCTGGTTCTTCGGGCTGTTCGCGCTGACTTTCGTCACCGACTTCGCCGATACGCTGATCAAGGGGCCGGCGCGGCTGGCGGAGCTGGGACTGGAATACGAGATCAAGCTGGTCGTCTGCATCGGTCTTTGCCTGGTCGCCGCGGTCACCGGAAACCGGCGCTTTCACTGGCTCTTCCCGGCGATCTACCTGCTCTATTACCTCGGCTGGATCGGGCGCGAGTTCGACATCCTCGGTTGAAACGAAAAAGCCCCGGAAGCTTGCGCTGCCGGGGCTCCATTCGAGAGTTCAGCTCGATTTATTCGGCGTCGGTGCTCGGTTCCTGCTTCTTTGCCGCGGGCTTGCGCTTGGCAGCAGCCTTGGGCGCGGGCTTGGCAGACTTCTTGACCAGCTTCGGCGGGGCCGGGGTCAGCTCGAAGCTGAGCGCCGCGTCCTTGACCGAGACATGGACCTCGCCGCCGTTGTTGAGCTTGCCGAACAGCAGTTCCTCGGCGAGCGGTTGCTTGACCTTCTCCTGCAGCAGGCGGGCCATCGGCCGCGCGCCGTAGAGCTTGTCGTAGCCGCGCTCGCCCAGCCAGCCGCGGGCATCGCCGTCGAACTGGATGTGGACGTTCTGTTCGGCCAGCTGCAGTTCGAGCTGGAGGATGAACTTGTCCACGACCCGGCTGACGACTTCGGTGCCGAGGTAGGCGAAGGGCACGATGGCATCGAGGCGGTTGCGGAACTCCGGAGAGAACATCCGCTTCACCGCTTCGTCGCCGGCGTCTTCCTTCGAGACGTCGCCGAACCCGATGCCCTGCTTGGCCATGTCGGAGGCGCCCGCGTTGGTCGTCATGATCAGGACGACGTTGCGGAAGTCCACCGTCTTGCCGTGGTGATCGGTCAGGCGACCGTTATCCATCACCTGCAGCAGGATGTTGAACAGGTCGGGATGCGCCTTCTCGATTTCGTCGAGCAGCAGCACGCAGTGCGGCTGCTGGTCGATCGCATCGGTCAGGAGACCGCCCTGATCGAAGCCGACATAGCCCGGAGGCGCACCGATCAGGCGGCTGACCGAGTGGCGCTCCATGTATTCGGACATGTCGAAGCGCTGCAGCGGAATGCCCATGATCGAGGCGAGCTGGCGTGCAACTTCGGTCTTGCCGACACCGGTCGGGCCCGAGAACAGGAACGAGCCGATCGGCTTGTCCGGATCGCGCAGGCCGGCACGGCTGAGTTTCATTGCCGAAGACAGCACTTCGATCGCCTTGTCCTGGCCGAAAACTACGCGCTTGAGGTCGCGCTCGAGATGCTCGAGCACGGTGCGGTCGTCGGAGCTGACCGACTTGGGCGGGATACGCGCCATCGTCGCGATCACGGCCTCGATCTCCTTGGCGGTGATCGTCTTCTTGCGCTTGCTTGGCGGCAGCAGCATTTGCATGGCGCCGACTTCGTCGATCACGTCGATCGCCTTGTCGGGCAGCTTGCGGTCGTTGATGTAGCGGGCCGACAGCTCGACCGCCGTCTTGATCGCGTCGGGGGTGTACTTGACCTTGTGGTGGTCTTCGAAGGCAGAACGCAGGCCCTTGAGGATCTTGATCGTGTCCTCGATCGTCGGCTCGTTCACGTCGATCTTCTGGAACCGGCGCAGCAGCGCGCGATCCTTCTCGAAGTGGTTGCGGAATTCCTTGTAGGTGGTCGAGCCGATGCAGCGGATCGAACCGCTCGACAGGGCCGGCTTGAGCAGGTTCGAGGCGTCCATCGCGCCGCCGCTGGTCGCACCGGCGCCGATCACCGTGTGAATCTCGTCGATGAACAGCACGGCTTCGGGCATCTTCTCGAGTTCTGAGACGACCTGCTTCAGCCGCTCCTCGAAGTCGCCGCGATAGCGCGTGCCGGCGAGCAGCGAGCCCATGTCGAGCGAATAGATCACCGCGTCGGCCAGCACCTCGGGAACGTCGCCTTCGACGATCTTGCGCGCCAGGCCTTCGGCGATCGCCGTCTTGCCGACGCCGGGATCGCCGACATAGAGCGGATTGTTCTTCGAGCGGCGGCAGAGGATCTGGATCGTCCGGTCGACCTCGGGGCCGCGGCCGATCAGCGGGTCGATCTTGCCGGTCAGCGCCTTCTCGTTGAGGTTGACCGTGAACTGATCGAGCGCGGAATCCTTTTTCTGGCTCTTGCTGTCGCTCTTTTCTTCGGCCTGCGGCACTTCGTTCTCGCTACCTTTGGGGGTGCGGTCCTCGATCCGGCGGCCGCCCTTGCCGATGCCGTGGCTGATGAAGCTCACCGCATCCAAACGGCTCATGTCCTGCTGCTGCAGGAAATAGACCGCGTAGGAGTCTCGCTCGGAGAACAGCGCGACGAGCACGTTGGCGCCGGTCACCGTGTCCTTGCCCGAGGACTGGACGTGGAGGATGGCGCGCTGGATCACGCGCTGGAAGCCGGCGGTGGGGGCGGGGTCGCCCTTGTCCGCGGTCTTGAGCGACTGGTATTCCTGATCGAGGTACTGCCGCACGACATCGCCGAGATCGCCGAGGTCGACGCCGCAGGCCTGCATGACCTGGGCTGCGTCCGAGTCGTCGATCAGCGCGAGCAGCAGATGCTCGAGCGTTGCATATTCGTGGCTGCGTTCGGACGCATGGGCCAGGGCCGAATGCAGCGTCTTTTCGAGGTTCTGAGCGAAACTGGGCATCATCTATCTTTCGCTAGGGAAGGTGACTTTCCGCTGACGGGAAAACATGAAGAAGATTGGTTAACGAATCCCCGCGGGAACGGGGTGGGTTGATCCCTATATGGGAAGGCCTCTTCGGCGTTGCGAGAGGGGCGCCTCTCACGGTGTTTTCAACCTGAACAACGCGTCGGCAGCGGCCATATGAGCGGCGGTCTTGGCCTTGTGGGCGGTGACGCGGGCGATCTCGGCTTCGAGCAATTCTATGCGTGCGACAAGCTCGTCCTGCGAATAGCTGTCGAGGCTTTCGCCGGCTAGTCGGCTGGCGGAATCTCCGCGGGGCCGTGGTCGATCGTCGTCGTCCATTGCGGTGCAGCATCGGACGCTCTTCGCTTGCTGTCAACCGGTAGCCGGATTAGTGAACAAGTGCGTTTCGCGCGGCAAAAGGGGGCCCAAATGCCGGCAATTGTTCCGCAATTCATGACGGCTATGGGCTTCGATGCGCCCGGCGGCCCCGAGGTGCTGCGCGCCGAAACACTGCCCGTGCCGAGTCCCGGACCGGGCGAGGTGTTGGTCAAAGTCGCTTTTGCCGGGGTCAATCGGCCCGACGTGGTGCAGCGGCAGGGCTCCTATCCGCCGCCGCCGGGCGCTTCGCCGATTCCTGGGCTGGAGATCGCCGGCGAGGTTGTTGCGCTGGGCGAGGGCGTTGGCGAACTGGCTGGGGGCCAGCAGGTCTGCGCTTTGGTGCCGGGCGGCGGCTATGCCGAATACTGCCTGGCGCGGGCCGAACATTGCCTGAGCGTACCCGAGGCGCTGAGCCTGGCCGAAGCGGCCGCGCTGCCCGAGACGCTGTTCACCGTCTGGCACAACGTGTTCGAGCGTGGCTGGGCGATGGAGGGCGAGACGATCCTGGTCCACGGCGGCACCAGCGGCATCGGCACCATGGCGATCCTGCTGGGCAAGCTGTTCGATCTCACCGTCATCGTCACCTGCGGCGGGCCCGAGAAATGCGCGCGCGCGCTGGAGATCGGCGCGGCCCATGCGATCGATTACAAGGCGCAGGACTTCGTCGCGGAAGTCAGCCGCATCACCGGCGGCAAGGGTGTGCAGATCGTGCTCGACATGGTCGCGGGCGACTATGTGCCGCGCAATCTCAAATGCCTCGCGGAGGACGGGCGCCATGTCACGATCGCTGTGCAGGGTGGGGCGAGAGCCGAGCTCAACATGGCCGTGGTAATGATGCGGCGCTACACGCTGACCGGTTCGACGTTGCGCCCGCGTTCGGCCGTGTTCAAGGCGCTGCTGACACAGGAGATCGCGCGCAACGTCTGGTCCTTCGCCGAGGCGGGCCAGCTGCGCCCGGTGATGGACAGGACCTTCCCGCTGGCCGAAGCCGCCGCTGCGCACGCACGAATGGAAGCGGGCGCGCATGTCGGCAAGATCGTTCTGGAGATATAAGCTCTCCTTGTCGCTGCACCTCGGCTTCGTGGAAGTCAGGCCCGGCCCAATCCGCTAGGTATCGTGCCCATGGACACATTCATCCTCCACGAAGACCCCTGCAGCGGCAATTGCTACAAGATCCGGCTCACCGCGGCGCTGCTCGGGCTGCCGATCGAGCGGCGGTTCTACGACATTCGCAAGGGCGAGACGCGGACGCCGGAATTCCTGCGTGAGGTCAACGCCAATGGCCGCATTCCGGTACTGCAGATCGGGGAGGGCGCGGCTGCGCGCTTCCTGCCTGAGAGCAACGCTGCCTGCTGGTACCTCGCCGAAGGCAGCGCGCTGATTCCGGACAATCGCTTCGACCGGGCCGACATGCTGCGCTGGATGTTCTTCGAGCAGTACAACCACGAGCCCAACGTCGCGACGCTGCGCTTCTGGCTGTCGATCGTCGGCGAGGGCGATCTGAGCGACGCCCAGCGCGGCCAGATCGCGGCCAAGCGCGCGGGCGGCGAGGCTGCGCTGGCGCTGATGGACGAGCATCTCGCCAGCCGTGACTGGTTCGCGGGCGACCGAGCATCGCTCGCCGACATCGCACTCTATGCCTATACCCATGTCGGTGAGGAGGGCGGCTTCCGGCTGTCCGACTATCCGGCGGTCCGCGCCTGGTTGGACCGCATTGCGGCCCTGCCCCGCTATGTGCCGATGGATTGAACCGGCTTAGTACTCGTAGCCTTGGTCGGTCCGTTCGACATTGGTCGTCGGCGCGGCCGCTTGGCTCAGCGCGCGCTCCTGCTTCCATTCGGCGTCCGCCTGAGCGAACTCGCGCTGTTCCTGCGCCGCGTCGGGATCGACCGTGCGGATCGCGCTGCCGTTCACACTGGGCTCGGACGAACGGCCCGAACCGGAAAACGCCAGCAGCAGCGTCGTCAGCTTTTCCGGGTTGTTCTTGAGGTCGAGCGCGCGCGCCATTTGCTTCTCGTTGGTTGCAACCGCGATCGCCAGAAGCATGGTCGAGAGGCCCGAGGTTTCGGATTTCGCGCTCGAACCCATCTCGAGGCTGCGCCCGGTCGCTTTCAGCAGGCCTTGCAGGGCGTTCTCGATCTTGCGCTCGCTGACCACCATCTCCTTGCCGCCGATCGTGGCATGGACTTCCGGGACTCTGACGAATGCGTGCACGACCGTCGCCTGGCCGCCGTCCTTGGCTTCGAGCTTCAGGCGGACGGTGGCGGGAAAGCTGCCGCTGCCGGGGATCGTGTAGAGGATTTCCCCATCGCTTGGCCGGCTGCGCTGGAAGGTGATGCCGGGAAATACGATCTGCGCCTGGCTGATGTCGGCCGCCAGCAGCGGCGCATAGACTACCTCGACCGGCCGCTTGATCTCGACGGCGAAATCCTCGGCATCGCTGCCTTCGCCGCAACCGGCGAGCAACACTGCCGGCGCCAGAACCGCAAATCCCCAAAACCGCATGTCTCGTCCCCTGGATGACGCGCGATGCTCATAACTAGGAATGCTTAAGCTTTGGTGCGTTCCACTTGCCGAACCGGGCGATTGCGCCTAGATGACGGTCGGTACGGCCGCTCCGCGAGGGGCGGCCCTTATTGTTTCTGCCGAATTTTCGAACAAGATTTCCCGAGTGGAGAAGAACCCGTGACCCAGCCCACCCCGCTGATGCCGCATGCGACCGCATCCTGGCTCGTCGACACCACGTCGCTGACCTTCGAGCAGATCGCCGAATTCTGCGGGCTGCACATCCTCGAGGTTCAGGCCATGGCCGACGATCTCGCCAGCAGCAAGTACACGGGCCGCGATCCCGTTCGCGCCGGCGAGCTCAACATGGCCGAGATCGAGAAGGGCCAGGCAGACCCCAACTATTCGCTCAAGATGCAGAAAGCGCCGGTTACGGTCAATCGCACCAAGGGCCCGCGCTACACGCCGGTGTCGAAGCGCCAGGACAAGCCCGACGGCATCGCCTGGATCCTGCGCCACCACCCCGAGATTTCGGACGCGCAGATCGGCAAGCTGATCGGCACGACGCGCAACACGATCGCGGCGATTCGCGACCGCTCGCACTGGAACATCGCCAACATCCAGCCGAAGGATCCTGTAACGCTGGGTCTTTGCTCGCAGCGCGAGCTCGATGCCTTGGTGGCCAAGGCGGCGAAGAAGGCGGGCATCGTCGACGACGGCCTGGCCGACCAGCGCCTTGGCGACGACCGCGAGGCCCTTATCGAGGAACTGCGCGCCGAGCGCGAGGCCGCGACCAAGGCGGCCGGCGAAGCCGCGCAGGAACTCGAGGCCCAGGCTTGGCTCGAAGCCAAGCGCGCGGCCGAGGCCGCCGGCGAGGCCTGAGGCCCATTATCAGTCAGTTCGGAGCATTTGCCGCTCCGAACTGACATTGCTGTAAACAAGCCCGCTTGCCCTTCGCGCGGGGACAGTCCACACTCTTCTCATGGAAGAGGGGATCGGACCGGAAATCTGGCGCACGCGCTACGCGCATCCTGGCGTCTGGGATCAGCAGTTTCCGCCGCTCGCCATGACCGATCTCTTTGCCGAGGCAGCGGCGAAGCGCGGCGATGCGCCGCTGGTCGACTTCTATGGGCGCATTTACAACTACAAGGACATGCTGGCCGAGGCGCGTCATTTTGCCGCCGGCCTCCAGGCCATGGGCGTCGGCAAGGGTGACCGCGTCGGGCTCTACCTGCCCAACGTTCCCACCTATATCCCGGCCTATTTCGGCGCGATGTTCGCCGGCGCCACCGGGGTGAACTTCTCGCCGCTCTACACCGCGCGCGAGCTCGAGGCGCAGGTCGAGGATTCGGGCACGCGGCTGATGGTCACGCTCGACTCGCCGGCCCTGTTGCCGACCGCGCTCGAAGTGCTGAAAAGTTCGTCGCTCGAAAAGCTGATCGTCGCCCATCTCGCGGACATGCTGCCTTTCGTCCAGAGCCTGGGCCTGCGGATGTTCCGCCGCCGCGAGATCGCGCCGATCCCGAAGCAGGCCGATGTCATCCATTGGCGCGACGCCTTGTCCCCGGCCGAGCCCAAGCCGGTAGCGATCGATCCGCTGACCGATCTGGCGCTGCTGCAATATACCGGCGGCACCACCGGCACGCCGAAGGGCGCGATGCTGACGCACCAGAACCTGTCGGCCAATGCCCGCCAACTCGTGGTGATCGATCCGCACCGCAGCGAACGCGACGTGATCCTGGGCGTGCTGCCGTTCTTCCACGTCTTCGCCAATGCCTGCGTTCTCAACCGGACGGTGTTCGACGGCGGCTCGATCGCGTTGCTGCCGCGGTTCAATGCCGGGCAGGCCTTGAAGACACTGGCGCGCACCCAGGCCACCGCGATCCCCGGGGTGCCGACGATGTACCAGGCTTTGCTCGATCATCCGGATCTGGAGAAGACCGATTTCTCCTCGCTGCGCACCTGCGTTTCGGGCGGCGCGCCGCTGCCGGCGCCGGTCAAGCAGCGCTTCGAGGAGGCGACCGGTGCGCGGCTGATCGAAGGCTACGGCCTGACCGAGACCTCGGGCGTGGTCACGACCAATCCCTACGAGAACGGCGACCGCTCGGGCACCATCGGCCAGCCGCTGCCCGGCACGCGATTGCGGCTGCTCGACAAGGAAGACCCGACGCGCGACGCGCCGCCTGGCGAACCGGGCGAGCTGGTCGTCAACGGCCCGCAGGTCATGCTCGGCTACTGGAACCGGCCCGAGGCGGCGGCTTCGGCCTTTGCCGAGATCGACGGCGAGCGCTGGCTGCGCACCGGAGACATCGCGGTGATCGAGCCCGACGGCTTCGTCCGCATCGTCGACCGCAGCAAGGACATGATCGCGGTCGGCGGTTTCAAGGTGTTCCCGAGCCAGGTCGAGGCGGTGCTGTTGCAGCATCCCGCGGTAAAGGAAGCGCTCGTGATCGGCGTGTCGGACAATTATCGCGGCGAAGTGCCGCGCGCTTTCGTGACGTTGCACGAGGATGCGGAAGCCGACGGCACCGCGCTCAAGGACTGGGTCAACGAGCGGCTCGGCAAGCACGAGCGCGTCGACAGCGTCGTGGTTCGGCTCAGCCTGCCCAAGACCATGGTCGGCAAGCTCGACCGCAAGGCGCTGCGCGAAGAGGTCGCGGCAGCTTAGTCCTGCGAGCTTGCGAGGATCAGGTGCGTTTCGGCGTTTTCCGGCGAGGTCTTCGCGCCGCGCGGCTGCAGGCGGCCGTCGACGAGCGCGCCCTGCTCGATCGTCAGCGCGTCGTAGTGGACGTCGCCTTCGATCCGCGCACTCTTGAGGATCACCAGCTCGCGCGCAGAGATCGTACCGCGGACCTTGCCGGCCAGTCGCGCAGTTTCGGCAGTCACCGCGCCGACGATCTCGCTGCTCTCGCCCTGGACCAGAGCAGCGCAGGCGATGTCACCTTCGACCTTGCCGTCGATGTGCAGGTCGGCCGAGGCGGTGATGTCGCCGCGGATTGCGGTATCGGCGCCGAGCACCGAGAAGGTGGAGCCTTTGCCCGCCATGCGGTTAGTTGCGGCCACCGGGGCTTCCGGCCCGGGCTTCTTCGAGAACATGGGGGGCTGCCTCCAGGAAGGGCCGCGGGTTGACGGGCCGGTCGTTGATCCGGACTTCGAAATGCAGGTGCGGGCCGGTCGAGCGGCCGCTGGAGCCGATGGCGCCGATGAGGGCGCCGGCCTTGACCGGCTGGCCGACCGTCGCGTGGAAGGCAGACATGTGCGCATAGCGCGTCATCAGGCCGTTGCCGTGGTCGATCTCGATGCAATTGCCATAGCCCTGGCGCTGGCCGACGAAGGCGACCTTGCCCTTGGCCGCGGCGTAGATCGGCGCGCCGATCGGGCCCTTGAAATCGAGCCCGGCGTGGAAGGCGCCTTCGCCGGTAAAGGGGTCGGAGCGGTAGCCGAAGCCCGAGGAGATGAATTCCATCGAGGCCGGCAGGGTATTGGGAATGCCCGAAAGCCCACGCTCGAGCAGGCCCATGCGGGCGAGGCTGAGGCCGAGGCGGCGGAAGCGCGGATCGAGCGAGCCATCGGCTGACGTAGCGAGGTGCATCAGCGGACCACCCTGCGCACTCTTGTCGTCGAGCTGGGCGATCATCGTCTCGGGATTGAGGCCGAGCGCGCGGATCGCTGAAGAGGCGCGCTCCGAACGCCGGTCGGCGAGGCGGGTCATGTTCTCGACGAAGGCGAGCTGGCGCGCTTCGATGCGGGCCAGGCCGGCGGCCTCGGGCAGCGCAGCGCTGACCTTGTCGACGGTCCGCTTGGCCTCGCTGCTGCTGTTGGAAACGGTTTCGCCGGCCTTGGCATCGGCTGGTAGCTCGCCGACCTGGCTCTCGACCATCTTTTCGATGAAGTCCTGCCGGCGGGCGAGGTCGGCGGCGGTCGCGTCGAGGTTCTTGCGGTAGGCGGAGACGCGGCTCTCGGCGGAGGCTACATCGGCTTCGCGGTTCAGCAGCGCCAACCGATTACGCGTCGACAGGATCTGCGAAATGGCGACACTCGCCATGGTGACGATCCAGGCCGCGAGCAATAGCGCGACGACGCCGGCGACCGCCATCTGCAGCCGCGAGGAAATCTTGATGAAACGGACCTGTCCCTGCGAACGCATGAAAAACTCGCGTTCGGGAAACACCGCCCGCAGGCGGCTCTGCATGCCGCCGGCAGTTGCAACTTTCAAAGCGACCCCGTGCTTATAGCCTTTTTACCCCACGGCTGGCGCGGCTAGCAGCTTCATTACCTAGGGGCGAATCCCTAGGGACGATTCACGCCGAGTCGAGCGCCGGTAGCGACGAATGGTGAAAAGTGCGCACAACGCGCGGGTTCGCGCCTCACATTTAGGTAACGATTTAGTTGGAGGGGCGATTCGCTCCCAACTCTATCGCCGGTCGGATACACTGCGGTGACAGGCGCGCCGCCGGGTGCTAGGCGCGGGATCATGGCTACGCAGACTCTCGTTACGGAAACCCCCGAGGCGCTCGTCGCCCGCATGGCCGAGACCGGCCGCGCCGCGCAACGTCGGTTGGCGCTTTTGTCCGACACCGAGAAGGCCGCTGCACTGCGCGCTGCCGCGCAGGCGCTCCGTGATGCCGAGGGCGAAATCCTCGCCGCCAACGCGCGCGACTATGCCGCGGGAGAGGCCAACGGCCTGACCGGTGCCATGCTCGACCGGCTGAAGCTCGATGCGAAGCGGCTGGCCGGCGTTGCCGATGCCGTGGCCCAGGTCGCCGAGCTGGCCGATCCCGTCGGCCAGGTCATCGATCGTAGCGAGCGACCCAACGGCCTCCGGCTCAGCCGGGTGCGTGTGCCGATCGGGCTGATCGGCATTATCTACGAAAGCCGCCCCAACGTTACCGCCGACGCCGCGGCCCTTGGCTTCCGCTCGGGCAATGCCGTGCTGCTGCGCGGCGGCAGCGAGGCGGTCAATTCCAACCGCGCGATCCACGCGGCGCTTGTCCGCGGGCTCGAATCGGTCGGCGCGCCCGTCGATGCGATCCAGCTCGTGCCCACGCAGGACCGTGCGGCGGTCGGCGCCATGCTGACCGCTGCCGGCCTGATCGACATGATCGTGCCGCGCGGCGGCAAGAGCCTCGTCGCGCGCGTCCAGGCCGATGCCCGCGTGCCCGTGCTCGCGCACCTCGATGGCATCTGCCACACCTATATTCATTCGTCTGCCGATCCGGAGATGGCGCGGACTATCGCGCTCAACGCCAAGATGCGGCGCACGGGCATCTGTGGGGCGATGGAGACATTGCTGCTCGACGCACTGTTTCCGCATTCGGCCGATGTCGTGACCGCATTGCTCGACGTCGGCTGCGAACTGCGCGGCGATGCCCGTGCCTGCGCGCTCGATCCGCGCATCCTGCCGGCAGCGGCCAACGACTGGGATACCGAGTACCTCGACGCGATCCTTTCGGTCGCGGTGGTCGACGGGCTCGACGCGGCGCTGGCGCATATCGCGCAGCACAGCTCACACCATACCGACGCGATCGTCACGGCCGACGACGCTGCGGCCGAGCGATTCCTCGATGAAGTCGACAGCGCCATCGTCATGGTCAACGCCTCGACCCAGTTCGCCGACGGCGGCGAATTCGGCCTCGGCGCGGAGATCGGCATCGCCACGGGCCGCCTCCACGCGCGCGGCCCGGTCGCGCTCGAAGGGCTGACGACCTACAAGTGGGTCGTGCGCGGAACCGGCCAAGTTCGTCCTTGAGCAGAGGATTGCCGCGCTACGTCGGCCTGCTCGGCGGCAGCTTCAATCCAGCGCACGGCGCGCATCGGCGGATCACGCTGTTCGCGCTCGATGCGCTGGAGCTCGACGAGGCCTGGTGGCTGGTTTCACCGGGCAATCCGCTGAAGCCTACGCAAGGCATGGCGCCGCTGTCCAAGCGCTTCGCCTCGGCCCGGCGGACGGCCCGCCGCGCCCCGATCCGGGTCTCGGCCGTCGAGCGCGAACTGGGTACGCGCTATACCGCCGAGACGCTCAAGAAGCTGCAGCGCCGCTATCCGAACCGGCGCTTCATCTGGCTGATGGGGGCCGACAATCTCGCCCAGTTGCACCGCTGGAAAGACTGGCGAAAGCTCGCCCGGTCCATGCCGATTGCAGTTGTCGCCCGTCCGGGGTATGATGAAGCCGCTGTCGCGAGCCCCGCGATGGCCTGGCTCAGGCGTTTCCGGACGTCCGCCGCCAGTATCCGCAACCGGACTGGATGGAGCGCTCCGGCGCTGGTGTTATTGCGTTTCGATCCCGATAGGCGTTCGGCCACGGCAATCCGCCAGGCCGATCCGCACTGGGCAGACAGCCTCGAAACAGGCGGTTTGCGCGACGGGGTAACGCACCGTTCCATCCCATCGGGTGCGGAATGAGCCCAAAGGGCAAACCCGCGAGCGCGCTGACTTCCTGCGGTAACATTTTCCGATCAATTCTTGACCGCGTAAGCGCGCTTCCCATTTGTCATAGTGTTATTTCAGAGGAGCAATTTCGACTTACATGAACCAGGCGCAATCCCAGCCGGCCGCCGCCGGCGCTGCCGCCCCCGCCCCAGCTTCTCCCGTCGCTGCTGAGCAAGACTCGCTGCACGCGCTGGTGCTGACCTCGCTTGACGACGATCAGGCGCAGGAGGTTGTCTCCATCCCGCTCGAAGGCAAGAGCACGATCGCGGACCACATGGTCATCGCCTCGGGCCGCTCGACCCGCCAGGTAACCGCCATGGCGCAGAAGCTGGCCGAGCGGATCAAGAAGGCCGGGTTCGGCAATGCCCGGATCGAGGGTCTTCCCGCTGCCGACTGGGTCCTGGTCGATGCCGGCGACATCGTCGTGCACCTGTTCCGCCCCGAAGTGCGCAGCTTCTACAACCTCGAGCGCATGTGGGCATTCGGAGACAGTGCGGCCCTCGGAGCCGCGTGAGGCTCCACATCATTGCCAGAGGCAAGATCGGCCGCTCGCCCGAGGCCGAACTTGTCGATCGCTATGCCAAGCGTATTGCCTGGCCGTTCAAGCTCAGCGAGCTGCCCGACGTGGGCGGCACGCTCCCGGCACCGCTTACGCCTTCGCGCGATATCCTGCTCGACGAGCGCGGCCGCCAGCTTTCGTCAGAGGAATTCGCCGCCCTGCTCGGCCGCTGGCGCGACGACGGGGTGCGTGAGACGCGCTTCCTGATCGGCGCGGCCGATGGGCACGGCGATGAAGGACGGGCCAAGGCCGATCTGCTCATTGCCTTCGGTGCGATGACCTGGCCGCATATGATGGCCCGGGCCATGCTCGCCGAACAATTGTGGCGCGCGACCAGCATTCTTGCTGGCCATCCCTACCACCGATCTGGTTAAGACCGACGTTATGACGTCGGGGCTGCGACCACTTTTATACTTTATCCTGCCGATGAGCGTGCTCGCGGGGGTCTGGGCGTTTGGGGCGGCCATGGCGCAGCAGACCTACGACGATGCCGCCGATGCGCGTCGCGCGCTGGCGGACGCGCGTTCGCAGGGCGCAACGGCGCGTGAACGGGCGGAGCGGCTCGAGGCCGAGGCGGCCCGCGTGTCGGCCGTCGCCGATCGCACCGCGCGCGAGGCAGCCGCCGTCGCCGCGCGCATCCAGCAGACCGAGGCAGACATTGCCGAGCATCAGGCGCAGGCCCGGCTGATCGGCCGCGAACAGGCGGTGCTGCGCGCGCGGCTGGCCGAGCGGCAGCAACCCGTGGTGCGGCTGACCGCGGCGCTGCAGCGGCTGTCGCGGCGGCCGCCGGCGCTGGCGCTTTTGCGCCCCGGTTCGGTACGCGAGACGATGTACATGCGCGCGCTGCTCGCGACGATGTTGCCTGAAGTTCAGCGCCGCACTGCCGCGCTGCGTGCCGAAATCGACCGGAGCAAGGCACTGCAGCAGCGCGCCGAAGTTGCGCAGCGCAACTTGCGCGAAAGCCAGGCCATGCTGACCGCGCGGCGCAAGACGCTGGCTGCGCTCGAAACCCGCCAGCGGCTCGATTCGCGCAGCGTCACCGGCGCTGCCGACCGCGAGGCCGAACGCGCGTTAGCGCTGGCCGAGCAGGCGCGCGATCTCGGCGCCCTCACCGAGGAACTGCGCAAAGCAGGCGCGGTGCGCGACGAGCTTGCGAGGCTGCCCGGCCCGGTAATGCGTCCGGCACGGCCCGAGGAAGCGCAGGTTGCTCAGACCGAGCAAGCGCCGACCGAGGCCGCCGTGGGTCTATCCGGCTATCTGCTTCCCGTCGCAGGCCGGCTGGTCAGCGGCTTCGGCGCAGCGCAGCAGCAAGGCGGCGCGCTGGTCCGCGGCATCGCGCTGGCGCCCCGCGGCGGTGCCCAGCTCGTCGCGCCCGCTGCGGGCCGCGTCGCTTTCGCCGGGCCTTATCGCGGCTACGGCAATATCGTCATCATCGAGCATCCCGGTGGCTGGACCTCGCTGGTCACCGGCCTTGCGCGCCTCGATACCAGCGTCGGCGCGCCGCTGCTCGGCGGATCGCCGCTCGGTATCGCCGGGCCCGGCCAGCCAATCGTCACGATCGAGCTGAGGCGCGACGGCCTGCCGGTCAATCCGTTGGAATTCGTAGGGCGGTAATGGGGGCCGGTAACGGGATCGGGCGCCCTGTCCGGGCCATCTGGCGTTCATCCCGCGAGGGCGATACAAGCACCATTCATGTTTGAAAGACTCCCGATGTCCAAGCTTGCTTCCATCGCCCGCGCGACCATGCTGGTCGGCGCCGTTGCCCTCATTCCGGCGGCGACGCAGGGTCTTGCCGCGGTCGACAGCCGCTCGGGGCCGCAGTTCGGCCGGCTCGTCGCGATCTACCAGCTGATCAAGCAGAACTACGTCGACAACGTCGACGACGACAAGCTGGTCAAGGGCGCGATCAACGGCATGCTCGAAAGCCTCGACCCGCATTCGTCGTTCCTCGACGGCCCGAGCCTGCAGCGGCTGGAGACGATGATCGACGGCAACTATTCGGGCCTCGGCCTGTCGGTCGTGATGGACGACGGCGCGGTCAAGGTGGTTTCGCCGTTCCGCGGCAGCCCGGCCGAGCAGGCGGGCATCAAGGCGGGCGACTACATCACCCACCTCGACGGCAAGCTCTATTACGGCGGCGACCTCGACGAGGCCGTGGCCAAGATGCGCGGCCAGGCCGGCACCTCGATCCGCCTGACGATCTTCCGCTCGGGTCGCGACGAGCCTTTCGACGTGACTGTCACGCGCGGCGTGATCCAGCTCCAGCCGGTGACCTCGAAGCTCGACGGCACGGTCGGCGTGGTCACGGTCAATGAATTCTCGCGCGATGTCGGCAAGTACGTCGACGAGGCGATCACGAAGATGAAGCGCGACACCGCCGGCAAGCTGTCGGGCATCGTGCTCGATCTGCGCTCCAACCCCGGCGGTTCGCTCGACGAGGCGATCGCGCTGTCCGACCTGTTCCTGACCTCGGGCGACATCGTTTCGCAGCGCGGTCGGATCGCCAGCGAGAATGAATATTACAAGGCCGAATCGGTGTTCAAGGGCGACGTCGCCAAGGGCCTGCCGATCATCGTGCTGGTCGATGCGGGCAGCGCCTCTGCCTCCGAGATCGTCGCCGGCGCGCTACAGGACCAGGACCGCGCGGTGATCATGGGCGAGCGGACCTTCGGCAAGGGTAGCGTCCAGTCGATGTTCACGCTCGACAAGACCAGCGCGGTCAAGCTCACCACGGCACGCTACTTCACGCCTTCGGGCCATTCGGTGCAGGAAGGCGGCATCGAGCCAGACATCCGCGTGCCGCAGCTGTCCGATCCCGATGCGCGCAAGCGCTCGGAACGCGCTCTGCGCGAATCCGACCTGCGCGGGCACCTGATCAACGAGGTGAACCTCGAGGACAAGCAGCTCGAGACCGACAAGCAGGACGATCCGCGCTTCCGCCTGACCGCGGAACAGCTCAAGGCCAAAGGGATCACCGACTTCCAGCTGACCTACGCGATCGACACGCTGCGCCGGACCGCCCAGCCGGGCCTGCTCGCCGCGCGCAAACCCTAACATGGCGGTGGGGGAAGCGGCGCTCAAGCAGGCGCGCGGGATTGCACTGGCAACGCCTCTGGCGCTGCTCGGCGGCGCGTATATCGGGCAATATGCCTTCCATCTGTTCCCCTGCGAGATGTGCTGGTGGCAGCGCTATGCCCATTTCGCGGCCCTCGCACTGGCGGTTCTGGCCTTTGTCGTCCCGACTGGAAAGCGATCATTCGTCTGGCTGGCGGCGCTGGCGATCGCCGTTTCGGCGGTGATCGGCGGGTTTCATGCCGGGGTCGAATATCACTGGTGGGAAGGTTTCACCGCCTGCACCACCTCGGTTACTGCCAAGGGCGGCGATCCGCTGGACGCGATCATGAACGCCCCGCTGATCCGCTGCGACGCGGCGCAGTGGGAGCTGTTTGGCATTTCGCTGGCCGGATGGAACTTCCTCTTTTCCGGCGTCGCCGCGCTGGCGGTCGTGCTACTGCTCGGGCGTAGCGCGAAGGGAACGGCATGAGCGAGGCACAGCCCAAAAATTCATTGGCCGACACGTCCATCATGCTTCGTGTCGACCAGGCGGGCGAATATGGCGCGACGCGGATCTATGCGGGCCAGCTCGCGGTGATGGGCAACCGCACGCCGCGTGCGGCCGAAATCGCCGCCATGGCCGTTCAGGAAGCCGCACATCGTGCGCGGTTCGACGCCCTGCTGGCCAAGCGCGGCGTGCGACCGACAGCGCTGCAGCCCTTGTGGAGCGTTGCCGGTTTCGCGCTCGGCGCGGCGACCGCGCTGGTCGGGCCTGAAACTGCGATGGCCTGCACGGCAGCGGTCGAGGAGGAAATCGACCGGCACTACACGCGCCAGATTGAGGCGCTGGGGGACAGCGATCCCGAGCTATCCGGAATGATTGAGGAATTTCGCGCCGACGAACGCGCGCACCGCGAAGCTGCGCTGGAGGCGGGTGCGGAAAGGGCTCCGGCCTATCCGCTGGTCTCCGCGGCGATTCGTCTTGGATGCCGCGTCGCGATCCGGCTGTCGGAGCGTATCTGACGCTGCCGCGGAACGATGTACTGACTCGGCCGCTTCAGTTATCATTCACTGCCGACGACCCTATATCGTTGGAGCCACTCGGACCGACCAGACAAGGAAACGATGCCGTGCCACGCCTTTCTCTAGCCGCCGCAGCCGTTGCCCTGGTTTCCACACTTCTGCTTTCCCCCGTTACGGCCGCAGCGCAGGCGGCCGGCCCGGCGGCGCCCTCGGGGGAGGACAAGGTCAACATGCTCATCGTCTATGGCGACGACGAATGCCCGCAGCCGAAGGGGGACGAGATCACCGTCTGCGCGCGCAAGAGCGAGAACGAGCGCTATCGCATCCCCGAAGAGCTGCGCGGTTCGCAGTCGCCGGCCAACGACGCCTGGAACAACAAAGTCATGGCCTATGAGACGGTCGGCAGGTCGGGCACGCAGAGCTGCTCGCCGGTCGGCCCGGGCGGAGCGACCGGCTGCGTCCAGCGCCTGATCGACAAGGCCTATGCCGAAAAGGGCCAGAATCCCTCGATCCGCTTCGGCGAACTGATCGCCGCCGAGCGTGCGAAGCGTCTTTCGACGATCGATGCCGATGCGGCCGCCACCCAGGCGCGCGTCGAGCAGGCCGAGCGCGACTACGATGCCCGCCGTCAGGCGGAAGAGGCCGGCAAGGCCGCTCCGGCGCCGGCAGTGCCCGCCCAAACCCCTACAGGTTCTCCGGCCGGCCAGTAGAACCACAACATCTCGTAGTTTCCGCATTCGATTGCGGCGCGCAGTTCATTATTTGCATGCGCTGCAACGGTTAACTATAGTTGGCCGCAGGCTCGCAGCCGTGCGGGCGGCGTCGCTTCGGCTACGGTGACGCCGGAAGCATCTGCGGAGTAGTCGGTATTTTGCCGGCCGCGTCTGAGGGGACAGGCGCGTGACGAGATTATCCAATATGACAATCAGCCATCTCGGAGCGCCTGCGTTTGAATCACCGTCCCGACGTCAACCGGCCGGCAACCGGCAAGCTCCGCGCGAGCGTCGGACGATGACCCGAATGACTTCCCTGGCTGCGCTGACCTGCGCGGCGGCCTGTCTTGTTGCTGCTGCGCCGCCCGTGCAGGGTCCTCCGGCCCCCGCTGCCCCTGCCTATGGTCCCCCGTCGGACAGTGACGTTGCGATCGCGCCGGTCGCGGCGCCGCCCGGGATTCCTCCGGCGTTGCTGGAGGCGGCGGCAACCGCGACCGAGAACTATCCGTCGATCCGCAATGCCGAAGCCGAGCTTCGCGCTTCGCGGACGGACCTGCGCAGCGCGCACTGGCTGCGCTTCCCCAGCGTTCAGGTCGAAGCCCTGGCGCTGCGGGGGGCAAGCCGGGCTATGATGACCCGTTCACGGCCAATATCGTCGGCGAGCAGCCGATCTACAATTTCGGCAAGCTCGACGGGACGATCGACCGTGCCCGTGCGACCATGCTCATGCGCGTCGCCGCGCTCGACCAGACCGCGCAGCAGGTGGCGATCCAGGTATCCGACGCGTTCTATAACCTGGCGCTCGCGGCCCGGCGGACGGCCGTGCTAGAAAGCGGTCTGGAACAGCATCGCGCGCTGCTCCAGACGATCCAGAACCGCGTTCGCCAGGAAGTCAGCCCGCAGGCGGACCTTGACCTTGCCATGTCACGCACGGCGCAGCTCCAGCAGGATCTCGAACAGGCCAAGGCCGCGCGCAGTTCCGCGCTCGCCCAGCTGGTCCAGCTCGTCGGCACCAATAGCCAGGACTTCGGCATGGTGCCCGAGTACGATGCGGTAACGATGCATCCGAGCGATCAGGGGGGCCATGGCGCGCGCGCTCAATTGTGACCCGGGCCTCGCGCGGCTGCGCGGGGAAGTGCTCATCGCCCAGGCCGATGTCAGGGTCGCCAGGGGGGCGATCATGCCCGAAGTGGTGGGGCAGGTGTCGCAGAACGAGATCACCGGCACGCGCGTGGGCATCGTCCTGCGCGCGCAGACGGGGAACGGCCTGTCGAAGCTCACCGATGCCGAGGCAGCGCGCACCCGGGTGGATGCGGCGCTGTTCAACGTCGCCACGGCCGAACGCGAAGTACGCGAACAATTGCAGCTCGATTTCGTCAACAACCGTTCGGCGCGCGAGCGAGCGGCGGCGAACACGCAGGCGAGCATGACTTCGCAGCTCGTCACCGAAAGCTACAAGCGCCAGTTCATCACCGGCCGCCGCACCTGGCTCGACGTGATGAATGCATCGCGCGAAGCAACGAATTCTAAACTATCCGTGGCCGAGGCCGAGACGTCGGCCATGGCTTCCAATGCGCATATCTGGCTCAGGACCTGTGGCTGGCAGCCGAGGCCGCTCGACAGCGGTCTCCCGGGAGCAAAGAAATGACGACAGATACCAGCCTCCGCGGCGCCGTGGAGCATTTCGCCCACGTCAAGGGCACGGCACTCGCGCCCAAGTGGGATGACGGTCTCGACGACGCGGATCTCGGCCTCGGCGCTGAGGACCTCGCCGTGCTCTGTGCGCGGCTTGCCTGGCCTGCACCGGCACAGCTTCACGCCAGGCCGCGCGCCGATCAGTTCCCGCTTCTCGTCTACGACCGGGCGATCGGCTGGGCCGTGGCCGAACAGTGGGAAAGCGATACGCTGATCCGGCTTTCGGGCCTGCATCTGCCGTTGCTCGACTACGGCGAAGACCTGGCCTTCTTCGACGTCGCCTTCCCCGATCCGCTGCAGCAGGGCCAGGAGACGCCGAAAGCGATCTCGATCTTCTGGCGCGCGATCATCAAGCGCAAGTCGGTGCTGGTCTCGGCGACTCTGGCAACGGTCTTCGCCAATATCATCACCCTGGTGACATCGCTCTATTCGATGCAGCTCTACGACCGGGTCATTCCCAACGGCAGCGGCAGCTTCTCGACGCTCTGGGTGCTGACGATCGGCGTGATCGCGGCGCTGTGCATCGATTTCATCCTGCGTACGGTGCGCTCGATCATGATCGAGCGCGAGGCGGCCGAAATCGACGCCGAGGTTTCCGAATACTTCTTCGCTCGCGCGCAGGCCGTCCGGCTCGATGCCCGTCCGCCGGGCATCGGCACGATGGCGGCGCAGTTGCGCGGGCTCGAGCAGGTGCGCGGGATCATGTCCTCGGGATCGCTGTTCCTGCTGTCGGACCTGCCCTTCGCGCTTTTCTTCATCGTCATCATCGCCCTGATCGGCGGGGTGGTGGCGATCATTCCGGTCATCGCGCTGCCGATCTCGCTCGGTCTGGCCTTCGGCCTGGCCAAGATGATCCGCATCGGCACCGACCGCGCGCAGGTCAGCAGCAACCGCAAGAACGGCCTGCTGGTGGAATCGCTCGACGCCGCCGAATCGATTAAGGCCGGGCGCGGCTCGTGGTTTATGCTGGCGCGCTGGAACCGGCTGCTGCGCGAGATCCATCACTACGAGGATCCGGTCAAGCAGCGGTCGGCCGCGGCGGCCACGGTCTTCGCGACGATGCAGCAGCTCGCCTATGTCGGCATCATGGCGGTAGGCGCGGTCGAGGTCGCCGCGGGCAACATGACCTCGGGCGCGCTGCTCGCCTGCTCGATCATCTCGGGCCGGGTCAACGGCCCTCTGATCGCCATGCTGCCCGGGCTGATCGTGCAGTGGGGCTATGCGTCCTCGTCGCTGCGCGCGCTCGACGGCATCCTCAAGCTTCCGCTCGATCGCACTTCGGGCGAAAGCTCGCTGCGGCCGGGCAAGATCGAAGGGCCGATGGTGCTTGAGCGGATCCGCTTCGCCTACCCCGGCGCGCGCGAGGGGCTCGACATCGGTCGGCTCGAATTCCGCCCCGGAGAGCGCATCGCGGTCATCGGCGGCGTCGGTTCGGGCAAGACCACGCTGATCCGCATCATGTCGGGCATATTCGACGCTCAGCAGGGCACGGCCAAGCTGGCCGGCCTCGACATGACGCAGATTGCCGACGACGTGCTGCGCCAGCATATCGGCTATCTTCCGCAGGAGTACCGGCTGATAAACGGCACCCTGCGCGACAACCTGCTGCTCGGCCTGCCCAAGCCCAGCGACGAGACGGTCATGGAAGCGGCGAAGAAGACCGGCCTGATCCAGCTCATCGCATCGCATCCGCTGGGGCTCGACCTGCCGATTCAGGAAGGCGGCCGCGGGCTCTCGGGCGGCCAGCGCAGCCTCGTCGGTCTCACCCGCCTGCTGATGGCCAACCCGCGGATCTGGCTGCTCGACGAGCCCACCGCCAATCTCGACCAGAACAGCGAAGTCGCAGTGCTCGCCGCGCTCGACCAGGCGATCGGGCCCGACCAGACATTGGTGATCGTCACCCACCGCCTGCAACTGCTCGCGCGCGTCCAGCGGGTGATCCTGATGGGCGGCGGCAAGGTCATGCTCGACGGACCGACCAACGAAGTGATCCAGAAGCTTCAGGCCAAGCCGACGCCGCCTGCGCGGCAGGCCAAGATCGCACCCGCCGCCGGGTCTCCGCCGGAGTCGCCCACCGCACCGCCCGTCTCGGGCACCTTCGGCCGCTAGTTCCAGGAAACGCAGCACCATGTTCAAAGCGTCTCGGACTTCGACCTGGGTCATCGCCACGATCGCGGTGACGATCGTGCTGTTCATCCTGTGGTCGCTCTGGGCCGAGCTCGATCAGGTCACCCGCGCGCCGGGCCGCGTCGTCCCGATCGGCCGCGTCCAGATCGTCCAGAGCGCCGACGGCGGCGTGATCAGCGAGATCCGCGTACGCGAGGGCGACAAGGTCACGCGCGGCCAGCTGCTGGTGACGCTCGACAAGGTCAAGCTTCAGGCCGCGGTGACCGAGGCACGCGCCAAGGTCGCCTCGCTGCAGAGCGCGATGGTCCGGATCCAGGCCGAACTCTATGACCGGCCGCTGACTTTCCCCGCCGGCCTCGACGGCTACCCGGACTTCGTGCGCAACCAGCGCGAGCTCTATTTCAAGCGCCGTGCTGCCCAGCAGTCCGATCTCGATGCCTTGCACTCGATGAAAGGGCTGATGCGCCAGGAGCTCGACCTCAACATGCCGCTGCTCAAGAGCGGCGACGTGGCCCGGTCGGAGATCATCCGCATGCAGCGCGGGATTGCCGACGTCGACGGGCAGATCTCGGGCAAGCAGGCCAAGTACATCGCCGACCTGCAGACCGAATATACCAAGACCGACGAGGACCTCGTCTCGGCGCAGCAGATCCTGGCGCAGCGCGAGGATTCGCTGAAAGCGACCGACCTCATCGCCCCGACCAACGGCATCGTGAAGAACGTCCGCCTGACCACGGTCGGCGCCGTGCTTCGTCCCGGTGACGAGGTGCTGCAGATCGTGCCCTCGGGCGAGCGGCTGATCATCGAGGCGCAGGTCGCGCCCAAGGACATCGCCTTCGTCAAGGTCGGCCAGCAGGCATCGGTGAAGTTCGACGCCTATGACAGCAGCGTCTACGGCGTCGGCCACGGACGTGTCACTTTCATCAGCCCCGACACGCTGAGCGAACAGCGCCCCGACGGCACCTCGGTCACCTATTTCCGGGTGAACCTCGAAGCCGATGCCAGCAGGCTGCGGCCGCGCCATCCGGGCGAGAAGATCGAGATCCAGCCCGGCATGACCGCGACAGCCGAGATCCTCACCGGCAAGAACACGGTGTTCCGCTACCTGACCAAGCCGATCACCAAGACCACGTCGGAATCGATGAGCGAGCGCTAAAGCGGGTCACCGCGGGAAGCGGATGATCCGGGTGACCGGGCCGCCGACCTTGCCATATTCGGGCGAGAACGTCGCGACGATCTGGCCGCGCGAAAGCATCTCGCGATAGGCGGCGTACTGCTCGGGGAAGGCCGTGCGTTCGGCCGCATAACGGTCGTATTGGGTCAGGATGGCATAGTCGGCGCGGCAGGTCTCGCGCATCGCCGGTGCGACCGTGCCGTAGTCGACGTTCGACCGGCCCTTCTTGCCGGCCTCGACCGTATGGAGCTGCACCTTGCCGTGGAGCATCGCCTTGGCGTCGATGCAGCCGGCGTCGCCGAGCGGGAAGATGAAATGCCAGGGCTCGGGCTGGAGATCGAAGGCGAAGTGCTCGACCAGCACCGTGCTGCCCGCCGCGACGTTGCGGTGCGCCCAGGCCGAGGCGAGCTGGCGCGTGTCGTTGAGACGCGCGCGCGCGTCGGCCGCCGCGCGCAGGCCTGGCTGAAGCAGCGCTAAGGCGAGCACGGCAGGAATTGCAGCGGCGGCGAATCGGGGTGAACTGCGCTGAGTAACCAGGGCACTCAGCGCGGCCAGACCGGCAGCACCGGCGATCGCCAGCAGCGGCATCAGCGCCAGAGCCCAGCGTTCCCAGACCAGGTTCTGGACGCAGAGCAGCAGGGAGAAGCCGAGTGAAACCGGCAACAGGACGGCCAAAGCCTCGCGCCGGCGGGCTATCATGACGAGACCCCAGGCGGCCAGGGCCAGCCCTATCACGCCAAAACCGGTCAGCACCGGCCCGCTCAGATACCACCAGGCGTTGTCCCAAGGCGCGCCGCCGGTTGCGCCAAGGTGGCGGATCTGCGCCTCGCCGCGCATGTTGCCGAGCGCGGTCCTGGAATCGAGCACGAGATAGGGCGAGATCAGCAGCAGGAAGCCCAGCGCCATGGCGCCCGACAGGGCCAGCCGTAACACGCTGCGGCGGCGGTCGGCGGGGTGGCTCGCCATGCGCAACGCCGCGACGCCACAAAGTGCCAGAGCGGTGATCGCATAGGGCCACTTGGTCGCTATCGCCGCACCCAGCCACAGCGCGGCCAGCACATGGTCGCGCCAGCGGTCATGGCGGGCGATGCGCAGCGCTGCCAGCATGCACAGCAGCATGAAGAAGCAGGCCATCATGTCCGAGCGGATCACCTGCGACCAGGTGACGTGCACCGGATTGACCGCCAGCAGCGCCGCGGCGGCGAGCGCGGTGCGCCGGCCCAACAGCTCTCTCGCCAGGAGATAGGTCAGGTAGATTGTCGCCAACGCGAAAACCGCCATGGCGATGCGCCCGGGCAGGATGACCCAGCTCGGATCGGCATAGATGGCATCGGCGAAGCTGCCGACCGTGGGGAACCGGCCCAGCAAATGGCCGATGCCGAATACGGCTGCAGTGACCAGCGCCAGTACGTACATCGTCGTGGTGGCGGGATGGCCGAACCAGCCGGGATTGAGCGTCGGCCCGCGGAGCATCTTGAGCGCGCCTAGCTCGAAGGTCAGCTCGTCGGGGTCGTTGAGTGCGGGCAGGCCGAAACGGATGCTATAGAGGCAAATGACGAGGGCGATGACGAGAATACCCGCGAGAACAATTCCGTGCCCGGGTGCACCCGCAGCAGCGGACGAATCTCGTGCAATCATCTGCCCCTCCGACCGCGCGCGGTCGTAAGGCGGGCGGGGAAGCACAAGGTCATCCAGGTCAGATAACTCACTCATCAGGGCTTCATCACGACAATAGAACCGGAAAAGTCAGGAAGTGGTAGCGTGCAGGCTGACGTTGTTGCGACGAAATCCTCCACCGCCTTGCGCACACCATTGTAGCGGCCGTTGTTGTAGTCATGAACGAAGATGAAGCCGCCAGAATTGAGTCGCTGGTAGAAGAATTCGAGGCCGGCAGCGGTGGGGTCGTGCAGATCGACGTCGAGGCTGACGAAAGCGAAGCGATCCTCGACACCTTCCGCCGTCGCAGGAAAGAATCCTTGGTGCACAACCACCCGCTCAGGCCGATGCAGCTTGCTCATCACCAGGTCGATGCTGGTGTTGGCGAAGTCACCAAGGCTCGCCCCGGAAAATCCCGAGTTCTCTTCGGCACCGAGATCGGCCTTGGCGAAGCCTTCGAACGTGTCGAACAGATGAAACGGCCGATCGGGGAAAAGCCGCGAGATCAGGTGAGCTTGATCACCACGGAACACGCCGAGTTCGGCCACTGAACCGGTGACGCCTCTCGATGCGATCTGTTCGGCGCAGAGGTTGAAGGTCTGGTTTCGGACGAAGTCGACCGGCCAGGCAGAGGCCTTTAGGTTCTCGCTCTCGAAACGGAGATACATCGTGGCGATGCCTGCGGCTGGCAGGTTGATACCCAAGCCCTGGTTCAGGCGAGTGATGTCGATATTGACCTGATCGACGAGCGTCGCGCTGGCGCTGGGGCAAAGCGCGAGGATCTTGTCGGGCGCGGCGCCGAGAGCGATCAACTGCTCGCGCACCGGATCGACCGCACCCGCGGTGATCACAAGTGCATCGTAATCGAGTCGTGCCAGCTCGGCGGCGGGCACAATTGATACCCCGCCCGCGCTTTGCCCATGACGCGCGGCGTCGTTATCGCCGATGGCGACGAGTTCGACATCGCCGGGAAGCAGGGTGAGAAGATCTTTCAGGCCGCTACCGGCGCCGAACGCCGCTAATTTGCGAAACTTCGTCATGACTATACCTTTTTGGGATCAACTATCGTTGCTCGTAGCCGCGGCGGGAATGGGGTGCTCCACCAGCGGCAGAATTGGGGCATCGTCGCGATAGCGCCAGCGACCTCGCCACCCCTGCTGGCGAATGTCTGTCCAAATGTCGCGGAGCGTTACGCAGGCGAGGCAGATGATAATGAGGTAATTGCCCACCAACCGCAGGAGCGAAGCGGCGCCAACGCCGTATTGGGTGATAACCCGGGCGCCCCCATCCCATAGCCAACTGGTCCGCACCATTGGTGCAATGTCGAAAATCACATACTCGGCGGGCAGACATAGTAGGTAAGCGACGAGCAAGGCGATCGGTCGGCCTACGCCGCGCCACGGTTCCATGAACACGAATATAAGAACAAGCAGTTGCGTGTAACCGCCGGCCTCTGAAGAACTGAGCGCCAGCGTGATAGCCAGGAATACCATGCGGTGAAGCGGGACCGCTTCAGGCCGCAACCAGGCTGCCACAGCAGCCAGGACGATCAGTAACTGAGTCGTCCGCAGATATCCGGTGACGACTATCAGCAGAATATCGACAACATTCGAATCCAAGATCGTCGTGATCGGGAAGGTCTCTCCCTTGAGCAGCGAGATCGCCGGGATAAAACTGCCGGCATACCATAGATCGAGGAAACCGCCGGCGCCAAAACCGCCGACATAGGTCGTGACGTTCCGAACGATCTGGCTTGGCGAGCCCTCGCCGAGGAACAGCCAGGTGACGATATAAACCGCCGCTCCGAACAGCAGCATGCCTTCGGTCTGGGACCACTTACGCCGAAGCAACGGCGCAAACACCGCGCCGATCAGGTAAATCTTGAAGTTCAGCGCGACGCCGCCGAAAAACCATCGCAGGCGTGCCGATCTCAGCAAGGGGCCGAAGCCCAGTAGCACCGCGGGATAGGTGAACAGCAGCAAGTTGCCGCGCTCGAATGCAAAGATCATCGGAAAGCCGAAGGACAGGGCAAAGGCCCGCGGAATATAGGTCTCCCGGTCGTGCTTTCGGAACGTTAGGAAGGTCAGTATCGCGTTGACCAGGACCATGCCCAACAAGGCATAAATGCCGATGTGATCACAATCGCGTGCCCATTCGCTTTCGAACTGGGGATAGCAGCTTGGCTTGCTGAAGATGCGCAGGATGATGAAAGACAGTGGCGGATAGATGGTGCCGGCAATATCATATGCACCGGGCTCGTGCCCCCAGACAACCAGCGAGTACCAGTCCATGAAAGTGCCCCAGGGCTCGTAGAACCATGGCTGCGGCAGATAGTGGTATTTGAAGAGGAACCAGGCCGAATAGGCGAGCCCTGACAGAATGCCGCCAATGAAGGCATATTCCAGCCATAGCGATGCACGCCGGCGCCGGACCACTGTCATGCCTTGGCGGCCTTGAAGACGAACTGCTTGAGCACGAAATAATTGATGAACGAGACGATGACTACCGACACGAAACCGGCAAGATAGGGCGAGACGATGAACTGTGCGACCGATGCGAGCACGGCCAAGCCCGCCAGATAGTTGAAGGCGTAGGATAGCGTGAAACGCATTTTCGCCGAGGAGGCATCGCGGAAAACATGACGCCTGTAGCTGATGTAGTTGAAGGCGACGCCTATGCAGTGTGATAGGAGTTGAGCTGCGAACATGTTGATGCCCAGCCAGATCAGCAACGAATAGAGCCCGAAACCGAAGCCGGTGTTGACCACGCCAGCCTGGTAGTAGCGCCAGACCTCAAGCAGGCGGGCTCGGGATGGTCGTACAATCACGTCAGTAATTCGGGGGGAAGTTGATGCGCTCGCGCTCTATCACCAGCGGTGTGCGACGTGAACGCTCGGAAATAATTCGGATATTGTCGCCCAAAAGGCCAAGAAAACCGAACAGCAGCGCAAATTCGGCCTGGACAATAGCAGCGATGAACCACCCGGCAATAGGGCGGCCCAGAAAGAACGCGACGGTTCCGCCAATCAACATGACCACAGTCATCAGGGAACCGAAAGCGCCAATGTACATCGGCGCGCGCAACAGACGTTTCGATGAACCGGCCAGCGCAGACATTGCGAAATCGAGCAGCCCGAAGAAGTCGTTCTTTGATTTTCCCGCTGCACGCTCGGGGCGCGTGTATGGCAGCGTGACAACCTTGAAGCCGGTTTCCACCAGCATGCCGCGGAAGAAGGGTTCGGGTTCAGCCAGCAATCGGGTCGCGTCGACTACGCGCGCATCATAGATGCCGAAGCCGGTGGCGTTGGGAATGACCGGATAGTCGCCGAATTTTGCGGCGAGCCAGTAGGACAGCTTGCGCATGGTGCGCAGGACGGGGCCGGCTTTGCCTTCGCCCTGCCGAACGCCGAGTACGATGTCCGCTCCCGCACGCCATTGCTCGACCAGCTGAGGGATTAAGGCGGGCGGATCCTGGAAATCGGCCGCGAGGCCAAGTATCGCGCGCCCGCGCGCCTGATAGATCGCGTGGACCGGTGAGCGCATCTGGCCGAAGTTTCGCGTGTTGACGATTAACCGCACACGCGGTTCACGCGCGCAGATCGCCCGAACGATTTCCACCGTGCGGTCGGTCGAATCGTTGTCGATGAATATGACGTCGAAACTCAACCCGAGCGGCTCGAGTTCGGCGATCGCCGCCGCGACGATCGCCTCGGCGTTCTCTTCTTCGTTGTAGCACGGGATGATGACCGAGATATCCGGCCGCTCAGGCGTGTCCGTCGGGGTCATGTCAGCTTCCGATCCTGCAGCGGCGGACGCAGCGTGTAGAACTCGATAGCAATGCCGAGCAGCACTAGCAGTACGCCCATCATCAAGGGCGCGTAGTTGTATTGCCGGGCCGGATCGACATAGGCCGGCTCGAGCACACGCACGTTGATGTTCGAGGTCATGTCCTCGGCAGCGGTGCTTTGCAGGAACCGTCGATAGGTCTCGTGCAGGACCTGGGCGAACAGTAGATCCCGTCGCAGACGCTCGCCTCGCGTCGATTCTTTGACCACTTGGCCAACGGAATCCACTTTATCCGGCGCAATGGACTTCGCCTCGTCCAGTTGTGCCTGGAGTGCTTCGAGCTCTGCGAGAATCTGGCGCACGCGCATGTTGTCGTCAGTCGCAAACTGGCGCTGGGCAGCGAGTTCGACTTGTTTTGACTTGATCATCTGCTCGAGCACGGGAATCCGCTCGCCGATAGCGGTGATTGCGGCGAGAGGCTGGCCGTAGCGGGTCTGCAAGCGGAAGTTGTCGTAGTCGGTCTGCGCCTTCTGCAGCCGTTCACTGGCGTCAGCGACGATGTTGACCAGGATATCGCGCTTGAAGGTCGCTTGGTTGCGGCTGATCGTTGCGAGTTTCGCACTTACCGCTTCGCCATAGGCCGCCACGATCTCGCTGCCGAGCTTTCCGTCGCCGTATTGGATCTCGAACTGTATGATGCCGCCTCGCATCGATCGGACATCGACCTTTCGGTCGAGCCAGCGCAGGACATGGATCCGGTCCATGTCGAGCCTTTGGTTGAGTTTAAGCTTTTCGGCAACAGCATTGCGTACGCTGGGGCTGGCCGCGATCTTGAGCGCAACTTCAACCGTGGACTGGTTACCGAACACGCTGTTGAGAGCGCCGAGCTGACTCATGCCCGACGAGATGCTGAGACTTGGCGGGGCTTCAGGCGTCAGGCTCATCGCGGCACGCTTGCGTTCCGGGAAGAGTGTGAGCACGGCGCACAGCGCCACGAGTACCAAGATCAGCACACGGCGCTTACTTGGCTCGCGGAACACCGGCGCGTGCGTCAGTCGGCCGATCATGCTTTGCGCCTTCGTCACTGAATTGCGGCCACGGTCGCGGCACTCAGGCCGAGTTGGAACAGCGTCTGGGTGATATCCTTGAACTTGGCCCAGAATGTATTGCCCTGGGTTCTTACGGGCACGAAAATGATGTCACCAGGCAGTACGCGGGCCTTCAATGCTCCGCGCTTCTTGCTCAGAACCTCGCCATTGGCGCGGACAACGAAGATCGTGCCCTTGTCGGCTGCGCGGATCGTGCCGCCGGCCTGCTCGATATAGTCCTGCACACGCTTGGGACCGCCGGCGCCGAGGAGGAAAGAGGCAGGGCGATAAACCGCGCCGAACACGCCAACCGTATCGATCCGCGGCGGAACGACGATCCGATCGTTGTTCTCGAGAACGAGATTACCGGGCAACTGCGTCTCGTTGGGGGAGAGTTCCAGCACGAGCCGGCCATCCGGCTCGGCGCTGCGCAGTTTTTCCAGGAAGCCACGGACCGATGCGAGTTGCGCCTGACGGTCGCCGCCGTTGAATGACGTGTCTTGGGTCAGTGGGGCGGTGATCAAAACCTGCTCCATCTGGTCGATCGCGTCTCGATAGCTTTGGCGTTGCTGCGTACGTACCGTCTCACGGGTAAACCGGGTGCCGAAAACGAAAGCGCGCTGAGTCAGCCCGCCGGCCATTTCGATGACCGTCGAAAGCGGAGTGCTGGGCGGCACGTAATAGTTGCCGGGCCGATTGACCTCTCCTTCAAGCCGCACGATCGTCGATTGGCGATCGAGCGGCCGTACGAGCGAACCCTGCGGCAGTAACTGGATAATGTCGCCCGCTTCGGCTGTCTGGGTCGCCGCATCGCCGCGGCTGAGCTGGTGGTTCCAGCCGCTGTCGCGGTCGCGCAGGCGATAAAGTATCACACGTCCCCCGTCGGCGAGGTTGGTCGGGCCGCCCGCGATGCGCACCACGTCCTCGATCGTTTCGCCCGCACGCGCCTCGTAAACGGCCTCTTCGTTGACGCTGCCGACGACCGCGACCTGTTGCCCGACCGGCGGGATGAACAAGACGTCTTCGTTTTGCAGCAACGGATCGCGCGATTTGTCGCCCTTTCGTATAAGGTCATAGAGATCGAAATCGACGACCTCGCGGCCATTGCGATAGAGCTTGATCGAGCGGAAGCTGCCCCCTGCCGAAGGCCCGCCCGCGGCCAACACGGCATTGACCAGCGTCGAAAGGCTGTTGACCGTATAAGCCCCGGGATTGTTGGCGAATCCGGTCACGTAGACGCGTACGCCGCGCAGTTGCTGGATGGAGACCGCAACGTTGTAACCGCGGTACTGGCGGCCGACCGCGGCCACGAGGCGGTCCTTGAGGTCGCGATAATGCGTTCCGACAAGCCGGACGGCGCCTACGTTCGGCAGGATTATCTGGCCGTTGCGGTCGATTTCGAAATTGGCACTGCCTTCTACCGAACCGTTGAGCGAGATCGATATGACGTCCCCGACATTGAGCGCGTAGTCGGGAGGGATCGCTGAAGTTGCTGGAACTGCATAGTCGCGATTGCTGGGCAATAGAAGATCGCTGCCGAAGCGCTTCAGTTTGCGGCCGGTGACTTCCAGCAGCCAACGCTCGTATTCGCCGGGCGCTGCGGGCGGCTTGAGCCGAGGATTGCGAATGTCGAGAACATCGCTGTCAGGTCCGGGCGGAGCATTGGAGAGCGCAGCCGAGGGGGGATTGGGCGATGCCGCCCGAGATCGTCACGGGGGCGATGGGCGTCGTCGGCATGACGACGGTGCTCGTGCTTCGCTGCGGACCGTCCTGGCTCGTGCCGCGCTGGTTCTGGCTAGACTGCCCGCCATCGAGTGGGGAGCCGCTTGGCACGCCACCGTAATCGCCCATCTGTGCCCAGGCGACCTGTGAACAGAGCAGCGATAGCCCGACCGGCACCACCATGGCGATCCAGCAGAACCGGCGAAATCCGCGCGGCTTGCCCTTGGCCCCGCTCAGCAAACCTTCAGCAGTCATCGAATTTATGTCCACCCGAACTTATATCCGCCAGCGCCGCCGCCGGCACCTAACATGCGACCCGAACCTTGGCCATGATCAACATGGTGGCCGGATCGCCTCGATTTTCAGCCAGTCGCGCGAACCTGCGGCGCCCGTTCGTCCGATACCAGCCGATGCAGCACGGTCGGAAGTTCATCGAACCTCGCGAAGACGGCCGACACCGCTTCATTGGCGCAGCGATCTGGCTCGTAACCTCCCAAAAACAGTGCGAAGCGCAGCCCCGCAGCGGTCGCGGCACGCGCGTCGATGTCGCTGTCACCGATCATGATCGCGACATCTCTTCTTCCTGCCAAGCCTTGCAGTGCATGACGAAGCGGCGCCGGATCGGGCTTGCAGACGGCCAAAGTGTCGCCGCCAACGATCGCCCCGAAAAAGTGGGCGAGATCCAGTTGCTCCAGCAATAGGCGTGCGAGCTGCTCAGGCTTGTTGGTGACGACCGCGCAGGCGTGGCCGACCGACGTGAGCTTCGTGAGAGCGTCGATCACACCGGAAAAGATGATCTCGGGCTTTGGGGGTAGCCGGGTAAGAATCGCACGAAATGCAGCGACGTCGGCTTCGCTGTCGCCAGCGAGCAAGCCTAGAGTCTCGCGGACCAATGCCGGCGCGCCTTTGCTGACCAGGCGGCGGACGCGGGCGACATCAGCGGGCCCGCCACCACGCATCGCCGACAGCTCGGAAAGCGCTAACGTGATCGTGACCGCGCTGTCGACCAGGGTGCCGTCGAGATCGAAGAGAAGTGCTGCCGGCCGGTTCATCAGCTCATCAATGGAATGAGCATATTCGCCTCGAGTTCCTCGCGCGGAAGGAAGGGGGCGAGGTCTTCCAGCGGGGCGGTGACCATGGTGCCGTCCTCAAGCTTTTTCGACGAGAGCTTGGGCGCGAACTGCTGAGCCTTGTCGGTCATGATCTCGCAAATCGCAGGGCCCTCAGCCTCCAGCGTCCGGCGCACCGCATCGCGAATGTCCGAGTGGTCTGAGGTTCTAGTATAAGCGAAACCGAAAGCGGCGGCGATCTTGCCGAATTCGGGGAAGGTTACGCCCGAATCCGGACCGCAACCAACCGAAAAGCCCTGAAAGTGAGCCTGCTGCGACTGACGGATCGAGTGATAGCCTGAATTGTTGTAGAGGAAGATCTTGGCCGGGATGCCCTGACCGACGATCGTCTGAAGTTCCTGCAGGTTCTGCATGATCGAACCATCGCCCGCCATGCAGATGATGCGTTCGGGATAGGCGGATCCGGATTCCAAAGTCATGGCATGCCACGCGCCGATCGTCGCGGGCAGATCATAGCCCATCGATGCGGCTCCCGAGTTTGAATAGAGCCGCTGTCCCTTCTTGAGCCGAGCCGCTTGGACGGTGACCACAGCCGCGGTGGCATCAGCCATGACGACTACTTCGTTCTCCTCCAGCTGCTCGAACAGCGCCTCTGTGAAGCAATAAGGGTTCACAACTCCCTTGGTTTCCCAGTATTCGGGCAAGACCGGGTGGTATTTGGCGCGGCGCTCAAGCGCCCAGTCAAGATAGGCTTTGTGGGTCGTCGGCGCTTCGTAGCCCACGAGCGCGCGCTCGAGCGCGGGCAGGAAATCCTTGAGGTTCGCGTGGATCGGCATGTCGATCGACAGCGTCGGCTTGGCGAGTTCGGCGGCGTCGACGTCGACCATGATCTTCTTCGCAGCACGCGCGAAGGAGGCGAAATTGTAGCTGATCTGGCGGATGTTGAGCCGGCAGCCGAGCACGAGTACGCAGTCGGAGTTCTGCACCGCGAAGTTGCCCGGTCGATCGCCGACGGTGCCGGGACGACCGACGTAGAGCGGGTGTTCGTCTTCGACGAGGTCTTGCGCATTCCAGGCGGGCGCCACGCCGATCCCGAGCTTTTCGGCTACGGCGAGGAAACGGTCGTATTCGCCGCTGATGCGCACGCCGGTGCCGGGCAGGATCACCGGGCGTTCAGCAGCCTTGATCGCCGCGACGACGTCGCGCGCGGCCTGGTCAAGCGCTTCGCCGGTCAGCCATCCATATTCCGCTGGAAGGGCAAAGTCGCGGCCATAGCCTTCAAGCCGCGGATCGAAACCGTGGAGATCCTCGGTGTCGATCAGCGCCGACTGAACGTCGATCGGAATGTCGATCCAGACCGGACCCGGCCGGCCGGTCTCCGCCAGCCACAGCGCCTTTTCCAGGATATAGCGGATATCGCGCGGATCAGTGACCATTGCCGCGAACTTGGTGATCGGCTTGACCATCGAAACGATGTCGACTTCCTGGTCGCCGAGCTGGCGCAGGCGCACTGGCGCGTTGCTGGCCAGCGTCTCACGCTTTACTTGGCCTGATACGACGATCATCGCGATCGAATCCGTATAGGCGCCGTGCACACCGTTCAGCGCGTTGATGCCGCCTGGGCCGGTCGTAACGTTGAGTGCGGCGAGCCGTCCCGAGAGCCGCGTATAGCTCTCGGCAGCCATGGCCAGCGCCTGCTCGTGGTGGCAACAGACGTATTTCAGCCCATCGACCCGACCCATGGCATCGTTGAGATGCATCGCTCCGCCGCCAGTCAGCATGAACACGTGCCGCACGCCGTACTCGTGCAGGCGGCGCGCAATGTAGTCGGACAGGCGGATTTTGGTCATGGTCGTTCCTGAAAGCACCGAGCTCCAGCCCCGATAGAGTCGGGACCAGAGCTCCGCAAGCCTAGCAGTAGCCCTTAGCCGAGCCGGTAAAGGCGGCTTACTGGTTGACCGCGATCTTCATGTCGGGGAGCCGACGTGCCAAGCCGCGGTCGGGCACCAGGCGGCGCACTTCCGGATCGCTAGTGTAGGCCGCGTCGATGTCGTCCAGCAGAACCGGCTCATCGGCCGCGAGCGGACCCTTGAGCACCTCACCGCTTTCGAACTCGCGGGTCGAGATCTGCCCCTTGAGCAGAGGCACGGCGAGATAGACGTCGTCATCGGTCAGCTTGTGGCCGGCGGGTAGGTCCTGCTTGACATAGACGCCACGAACCAGCGCATCGAGATATTCGCGCTCCTTGGCCGGAACCGAGCGCTTGGCCTCAGCCGAGCCGCCGCACATTTCCTTGGCCTTGTTAAAGGCCTTGAACCAGACGTCGGCCTGATCGGGCTTCGTGCAATAGGGGCTGACAGGGACGCCTTCGTAATCGATGTCTATGTGACGTTCGAAAGTACGGGCACCCTTGCCATAGGCGATGAGGATGGAATCGTGCCAGTCACGCTGCTCGTGCGTTGACAGGCCGATCGTGATGTCCGGATAGCGCGCCTTGAGATAGTCAATCTGGTTGAGCTCGAGTTCGCTGTCTTCGGACGGATAGATCGACACGCAGTGATTGAGCGCGAAAGGAATGTTGCGCGAGGTGAAGTAATTCACCAGCCGATCGATGTGATGCGCATCGGCACCGCCAGACGAGGCGACGACGGGAAGGCTGGTCCCGGCAAGCTTGCGTAGCAGCGTCTTGTCGCGGATGTCGGAGCTGGCAATCTTTAGGATGTCGACGCCGAACTCGACACATTTGTCGACGGAGACCTCGTCGAACGGAGTGACCATGGCAATCATGCCATGCGATTTGACGCGATCGATCATGGCGCGCAGCTCTTCCCAGGGCATCTGAGTGGCCAGCGTCTTCTTAATGTAGCGAACGTCGTCGCAATCTCGGTAATCGCGATGAATGAACTCGTCGACGTTGCGGAATTGCAGCTTGATCGATGCCTTGACGCCATTCTCCTTCACCACGGCAGCGAAGTCATCGATGATCTTCAGGCCACGTTGGAGCTTGCCCCAATGGTTGTTCGCCAGTTCGAGGACGAACAAATCTTCAAAGATATCAACTACCACTAAGCGTCTCCAAACCTGTGCGAAGGCTTCTATCCGGCGAGTGATCCCGCGTCCAGCCTCATGCGACTCACTTTCAACTTCTATTGTAGACAGTCGATATCACCAATTTGGATGCATTTTCCGCTCCTGAACTGGCATTAGCTGTCTTAACTAAACGTCTTTCCTACTGCTGCATGGCACTTGTCCGATCCAGCCAGGCGATCGTGTCCCTTACCTGCAGCGGCAAGGCAGACAGCCGATCGCCGAGTTCCATGGCCAGGACTTTGGTTTGCGCGTGATCGCCGAGATATAGGCTCGGGCGCGTGTAGTCGACTGGCCGGCGATTGATCTTTGGCGAATTAGGGGAGGCTTCGGCTACGAGCACAGCGAGGTCTTCCATCTCGACGACTTCGGCGCCGCACAGGTCGATCGGCCGATCCCGGCCGACGCCCTGTACCGCCGCGTCGATGACCAGAGTGCAGAGATCATCGACATGCAGAAAGGACCGGAAAACCGGGACTTGGGCTTCAATGAGGATTTCGCCCTGTTCGCGTGCCTGGAGGGCGAAATTCGAAATGGCATAGGACTGCAGCTTGTTAATGTGCGGTCCCGCAACGTTGAAGATCCGGCCGGCGATGACCGGTATTCCAGCGGACTTGCCCCAGGCGATGAAGCGCGCTTCCTGACGCAGTTTAGCGAGGCCGTAGGGGTGCTGATCGCCCCCCCGCTCGGCCAGCGCAGCGGCGCCCGAGGAGGAGACGAACAGACTTGCCGGTGCGGCCATGCCTATCGCGGCCAGCAAGGCATCATCTATCGCATCGTTAGTCGCGTTGAAGGCGGATTCGCCGAGCTGATCGGCCTTTTCCTTGGTCAGGTAGGCGAGGTGGATGACATGGGCACCCGCGACATCATCGGGGCCGATCGTATCGAGCGCGCGCACCTCGAGCCGTTCGCCCGAAGCCAAGGTCATGCTCCGTGCCCGGGATCCGAAGGTGACCACCCGTCCGCCCAACCGGCCATCGAACGCCCGGGACAGGGCGTCGAGCATCGCCCTGCCAATCCAGCCCGAAGGGCCGGTCAACACGAAACGGGACGAGGCAGGCGGGTGGGCCATGCTTCAGCGATTATCCCTTGCGGCGCGCGGCGATGAAGCCGGCCAGGGTTTCGACGGCGTAGGCGAGGTGGCTTTCGGTCAGTCCCGGGTAGAGTCCTATCCAGAAAGTGCGTTCGGTCACGATGTCAGCATTGGTAAGATCGCCGACAACGCGATAACGCTGATCTTTCATATATGGTTGCCGAAGCAGGTTACCACCGAACAGCAAACGAGTGCCGATCTTGTGGTCGTTTAGGAATTCGACCAGTTCCTCGCGGTCGATGCCGGTCTTTTCGCGGATCGTGATCGGATAGCCGAACCAGGACGGTGTGCTGCGCGCAGTAGGCTGCGGCAGAATCAGGACATCCTCCAACGGCCGTAGCATCTCGGTCAGCAGGTCGAAGTTGCGTTGCCGCGCGGCGATGAAGCCGTCGAGCCGGTCCAGCTGAGCCAGACCCACGGCCGCCTGCATGTCGGTGATCTTGAGATTGTAGCCGACGTGGCTGTAGGTGTATTTGTGGTCGTAGCCCTTCGGCAGCGAGCCGAGCTTCTGGCAGAACCGCTTGCCGCAGGTGTTGTCCTGACCCGGCGCACAATAGCAGTCGCGCCCCCCAATCGCGCATCGATTCGATCGCACGTTTCAGGTTGGGCTTCTTGGTAAACACGGCGCCGCCTTCACCCATGGTGATGTGGTGTGCAGGATAGAAGCTGAGCGTGCCGATATCGCCGAAAGTGCCCACGCCCTTGCCGTCATACCGCGCGCCCAAGGCGTCGCAGCAATCCTCGACGACCAGCAGATCGTACTTCTTGGCGACGCGCATCACTTCGGCGATGTCGAAAGGATTGCCCAGCGTATGCGCGACCATGATCGCGCGCGTCTTGTCGGTGACGGCGGCCTCGATCATCTCGGGCTTGATATTGTAGGTCGGGATGTCGACGTCGACGAAGACCGGGATGAGCCCATATTGCAGCGACGGATTTACCGTGGTGGGGAAGCCGGTGGCCACGGTGATGACTTCGTCGCCCGCCTTCAGAGCCTTGTCGCGCACATAGCGTTTCGACGTGAGCGCGGAGAGCGCGAGCAAATTGGCCGAAGAACCCGAATTCGTCGTCAGGGCAAAACGCACGCCCAGTCGCTCGGCCAGTCTGGCTTCGAAAGAGTCGTTGAAGCGTCCGGTGGTCAGCCAGAAATCCAGCGAGGAATCCACCAGCATTTGCATGTCGGTATCGCCATAGACCTTGCCGGAAACGGGCACGGGGCTTTGGCCAGGGACGAAAGGCTTGGTCGCATGAAAGCGACGGGCATATTCGCCCGTAAGGTCGAGGATGAGCGAACGCAGTTGCGCTTCATCGAGACCTGAGGGGTCGAACATGGGAGTCTCGACGGTCATGCAGCCCCTTTCTGGGAAAGCGCGCGTTTGAATTCGATGCGATAGTCGTCAAGCTGCGCGAGCGAGATCGCCCGTGCATCGCCGCCGTCGGCCACCTCGCGGTGCCACTCGACGATACGAGCGAGCGCGCTATCGAGCTGATAGGCCGGGCGCCAGCCCAACTCGTCGCGAGCCTTGGCGCAATCGAGTTTCAACAGCTTCGCCTCGTGTGGTTGTGAGCCTTCGGCCTGTTGCCAGTCGATTGCCCCCCCAGTCGCTTACCATACGCTGAACGATCCAGCGCACGGGTTGCGTATCGCCTTCGGCTGGTCCGAAATTCCAGCCCGTCGCGGCCCAATCGTGGCCTTGGACAAGACGTTCGGCGATCATAAGATATCCCCCCTAGCGCCTCTAGCACATGCTGCCATGGCCGGATGGATTCGGGAGAGCGGATCAGGGGCTTTTCCCCAGCAATCAATGCTCGGATGAGATCAGGGATCAGCCGGTCTGTCGCCCAGTCGCCCCCGCCGATGACATTGCCGGCGCGCACGGAGGCCAATTTGGCCCCCTGTTGGAAGAAACTACGGCGATAGGCTGCGACGACCAGTTCACTTGCGCCTTTGCTGGCGCTGTAGGGATCGTATCCGCCCATAGCGTCGTCCTCGCGGTAGGGCCTGTCCGTCTCGCGGTTCTCGTAGCACTTGTCGCTAGTGATGCAGACTATGGCCTTGAGACTTTCGACGCGCCGGCACGCGTCGAGTACATGCACGGTGCCTTGCACGTTGGTCGCGAAGGTTTCTACCGGAGTGGAATATGACAGCCGTACCAGCGGCTGCGCTGCGAGATGAAAGACCACTTCGGGCCGCGCCGCCGCCATGGCAGCCTCGACCGCAGCGAGATCGCGGATATCGCCCTCGACGTGGTGGACGAGTTCGGCCACGCGCGCCTGTTCGAACAGGCTCGGGCTTTCGGCCGGCAAGGCAAAGCCCGTGACTTGGGCGCCCATGCGCGTTAGCCAGAGGGCGAGCCAGCTTCCCTTGAAACCCGTGTGACCGGTGAGGAAGACCTTGCGCCCGCGCCAGAAGGTGTCGCTTACCAGATCTTCCAAGGGGCGCCTTCCTGCCAGAGCTGCTCCAGATATTGCTTGTCACGCAGCGTATCCATGGGCTGCCAAAACCCGTCGTGGCGGAAGGCGACGAGATCGCCTGCCGCGGCGAGGCGTTCCATCGGCTCGCGTTCCCAGATCGTGCCGGGTCCTTCGATCTCGTCGAGCACGCTGGGATCGGCAACGAAAAAGCCGCCGTTGATCAGGCCACCGTCGCCGGCGGGTTTCTCGCGAAAGCTGGTGACGTTGTCGCCGTCGAATTCGAGCGCGCCGAAGCGGCCCGGCGGGGCAACGGCGGTGATCGTCGCCCTGCGGCCGTGTGCTTGGTGGAATGCCAGTTGCGCCGTGACGTCAACCGTGGCGACGCCGTCACCGTAAGTGAAGCAGAAGGGTTCGTCGTCAGGCAGGAAACGGCGTACGGCCTTGAGGCGGCCGCCAGTCATCGTTTCCGCGCCGGTATCGACCAGGGTTATTCGCCATGGCTCGCTGCGCTTCTCGTGCACTTCCATGCTGTTCTGCACCAGATCGATCGTCACGTCGGCGGCATGAAGGAAGTAGTTCGCGAAGAACTCCTTGATCATGTAGCCTTTGTAGCCGAGGCAAATGATGAAATCGTTCAAGCCGTGGGATGAATAGATCTTCATGATATGCCAGATTATCGGCATGCCGCCGATCTCGACCATGGGCTTCGGACGAACAGAAGTTTCCTCGCCGAGTCTGGTGCCAAGGCCGCCGGCCAAAATTACAGCCTTCGGCAATGACTTACTCCTGATAAACGCCCAGATTCAGGGCTCTTTAGGTGTGCCACTATCGATCTGTCAATGTTTCGTCATGGCGACAGCGCAGGCCTGAGTTGACGCACGCCGAGCACCGAGAGGCACCCACCTGGAAGCATTAACTTCCTTAACCGCCTTTATTTGACAAAAAATTGACAGTCGCATCAACAGAGGCAACCGGTTGCCGCAAATAGAAGCTTGTTCGTCGCGTTTCTAGGTCTCAAAAGCTGCCAAAATGGACGCAGTTCACACCAGGCTGATGTCCGGCGCATCTTCCTGCTTCATGCCGATGACGTTGTAGCCCCCGTCGATGTGATGGATTTCGCCGGTCACGCCCGAGGACAAGTCGGACAGCAGATAGAGCGCTCCGCCACCGACGTCCTCGATGGTGACGTTGCGGCGCAGCGGCGAATTCAGCTGGTTCCACTTGAGGATATAGTTGAAGTCGCCGATGCCGCGCGCCGCCAGCGTCTGGATCGGGCCGGCAGAGATCGCGTTGACGCGGATATTCTCCGCACCGAGGTCGTTGGCCAGATATTTGACGCTGGTCTCGAGCGCGGCCTTGGCTACGCCCATGACGTTATAGTGCGGGACGACCTTCTCGGCGCCGTAATAGGTCAGCGTCAGGATAGAACCGCCGCTCGACATCATCGGCTTGGCGCGCTGGGTCACTGCGACCAGGCTGTAGGCCGAGATGTTCATGGTCATCAGGAAGTTGTCGAGCGTGGTGTCATAAAAGCGCCCGCGCAGCTGGTTCTTGTCGGAGAAGCCGATGGCGTGGACAATGAAGTCGATCGTCGGCCAGCGCGCGGCCAGCGTGGCGAAGGCGGTGTCGAGCGCGTCCATGTCGGACACGTCGCAGTCGATCAGGAAATCGCTGCCCAGGCTCTCCGCCAGCGGCCGCACGCGCTTTTCCAGTGCCTCACCCTGATAGGAGAAGGCCAGCTCGGCGCCGTGTTCGGCCAGGCGCTTGGCGATCCCCCAGGCGAGCGACTTGTCGTTTGCCAGGCCCATGATCAGGCCGCGCTTTCCCTGCATCAGACTCGTCATTCCGTTTTCGTCCCGTTCCCTTTACTCTGCTCGCGCACCCGATCATCCGCCTGTCCGAGCGCATCGCGTTCCTCGGGTGTCTCGGCAAGCGCCGCGTTGAGTTCGGCGCCCATCACCATCCCTAGTCCGACAAGCCAGAAAAAGAAAAGCGTGATCATCACCCCGGCGAGGCTGCCGTAGGTCAGGTCGTAGGAAAAAAATCGCCTGAGGATACCGGGCAACACTACCGTCATCGTCACCCACCAGACCGTGACCAGCAGCGCGCCCGGCCATTTGGGATAGCGCCGGCTGCGATAGGCCGAAGGGGTCAGCGACAGGAACAGCGAATAGATCGACAGATAGAGCATCGCCGCGGGGATCAGCCGCGAGGTGGTCAAGGTCAGAGTCCAGTCGCCGAGCCGCGGAAACCACGAGGCGATCGCTTCCTGCGCAGCGCTGATCGCCACCTGGGCGAACAGCGAGATCAGCAGCAGGATGACGGCGCCCATGATGAAGGCGGTCGAAAACAGGCGGTAGCGCCAGAAGGCTGCCGTCGCGCGCGTGCCATAGGCGCGGCGCAGGATGTCGCGGATCGTCTCGATCAGGCTCGAGACCGACCACAGGCCGACGATCCCGCCGAACCAGAGCAGCCAGCCGCTGCGCGCCTTGACCACGCTGAGCGCGACGGGTTCGAGCGCGCGGGCGACGACCGGCGGCGCGGCGGAGAGGAACGCGCGGATCGAGGCTTCCTGCTGCCCTGCCTCGCCCAGTGCCGTGAACACGGCGGCGATGACGATGAAGAAGGGGAACAGCGCGAGGATCGCGGTATAGGCTAGGTTCCCGGCGTGGATGAAACCATCGGTGTAGGTCCCGACGATCACGCGCTTGGCTACGATGAAGAAGTGGCTGGCGGGCCCGAGATTGCGCTCGAACTGCTGCTGCAGAGCGTCGCGGTCCAAGAGCAGGGCCTTGCGCCGCCGCGCCTCGGGAGACTGATCATTGAGCCCGGCAGGCGTATCGATCGGGGCTTCCTGCACGCGCGTGTCGGTTCAGACGCCGAGCCTGGCGCGCAGCGGCCGTTCGTCGCGCCAGCCTTCGAGGCGCCGGGCGAGGTCCTCGTCGCCTTCGGGCAGCACGATCTCGAGCGTGATCAGCTGGTCGCCGCGCGTGTTGTCCTTCCTGGTGAAGCCCTTGCCCTTGAGGCGCAGCGTCTTGCCCGAGCTGGTGCCCGGCGCGATCGTCAGCATCACCGCCCCGTCGACCGTCGGCACCTTGACCTTTGCGCCGCCCACCGCCTCGTCAAGGCTGATGGGCAGGTCGAGGCGGATGTTGTCGCCGTCGCGCTTGTAGAACGGGTGCGGCTGGATTTCGATCGTCACCAGCGCGTCGCCGGCGCCGCCCGGACCGGGCTCGCCCTTGCCGCCGAGGCGCATCTGCGTGCCGTCCTCGACGCCCGCGGGGAGCTTGAGGTCGATCGTCTTGCCATCGCCTAGGGTGATCCGCTGCGAGGCGAGCGTGGCAGCGTCGGTCAACGTTACGCTGAGCCGGTACTGGACGTTGCTGCCGCGCGGCGCTGCGCGGCTGCGTCCGCCGCCGAAGCCGCCGCCCATTCCTCCGGGTCCACCGGCGCGCCCGCCGAAAATCCCGCCGAAGATGTCGCCGAGGTCGATGCCCTCGGACGAAAAGCCGCCGCCGCCGAAGCCCTGATGGCCGCCGCCGGGGCCGCCACCGCCGAAACCGTAGCCCATCGGATTGCCGTCGGCGTCGATCTCGCCGCGATCGAACTGGGCGCGCTTGTCCTTGTCGGACAGCAGGTCGTAGGCGCGCGTGACGTCGCTGAACCGCTCGGCCGCCTTCGGATTGTCCGAATTGCGGTCCGGATGCAGTTCCTTTGCAAGCTTGCGGTAGGCGGACTTGATGTCCTTCTCGCTCGCGCCGCGCGATACGCCCAGGGTGGTATAGGGGTCTGCTGCCATCGCGCCTAACTAGGTGCGCAAGGTGGCGACGACAAGCCGCGCTTTCCTCCGGCGTTGTGCATCGCTATTTCGAAGGGCTCTTTTGGATCAGGAACTGCGCGTGGAAGCCGAACAATTCGCCGATACCATTCCCCATGGCGATCCGATCGCGCTGTTCGAAGCCTGGTATTCGGCGGCCCAGGCGAGCGAACCCGGCCTGCCTGATGCGATGGCGCTGGCGACGGCCACGGCGGACGGACGCCCTTCGGTGCGCATGGTCCTGCTCAAGGGCCACGGCCCGGGCGGTTTCCTGTTCTATACCAACAGCCATAGCCGCAAGGGCGACGAACTCCTCGCCAATCCCCACGCTGCGCTGCTGTTTCATTGGAAATCGCAGCGCCGCCAGGTGCGGCTCGAAGGGCCACTGTCGCCCGTCGATGCGGCTACCGCGGACGCATACTTCGCCAGCCGCGCGCGCGATTCGCAGCTCGGCGCCGTAGCGTCGGACCAGTCGGCGCCGCTCGATTCCCGCGCGACCTTTCTGCAGCGCTTCGAGGAGGTCGAGGCCCGATTCGCCGACGGGCCGGTCGAACGGCCTGCACATTGGCTCGGTTACTGCCTGAAACCGCAGACCATCGAGTTCTGGCAGGACCGCCCCCACCGGCTGCACGAAAGGCGGCAGTTCACGCGTGTTTCCGATGAGGGAGGCGGCTGGACGAGCACGCTGCTCTATCCGTGAAAACTTCCGGCGCGACTTTCGCGGATCAGGGACGGCTCAACCGCAGTGCGGCCTATGCCAGCATCGCTGTGGCGCTGCTGCTCGTCGTGCTCAAAGGCTGGGCAGCATGGTCGACGGGTTCCACGGCGATGCTCGGCAGCCTGGCGGACACCGCGCTCGACCTGATCGCCAGTGTGGTCACGCTGGTCGGTGTCCGGGTGGCGGCGCAGCCCGACGATGCCAAGCACCGCTTCGGCCATGGCAAGGCCGAGGCGCTCTCGGCTATCTTCCAGGTGACGCTGATCTCGATCTCGGCGCTCGGCCTCGCGGCGCGCGCGATCGAACAGTTCTTCGCAGGCGGCCGCACCGAAGCGGCGGGCGAGGGCATTGTCGTTTCTGTCGTGGCGATGGTGGCAACCGCGGCCCTCCTGGCCTGGCAGCGGCACGTGATCCGTCGGACCAATAGCCTCGCCATCGCCACCGACCATGTCCACTACCAGTCGGACCTACTGCTCAACCTCGCGGTGATCGCGGCGCTGGCGCTCGATCAATATGGCGGGATTGCCGGCTCCGACCCCCTGCTGGGTCTCGCCATTGCGGCCTGGCTCGGCTGGGGCGCCTGGGGTGCGTCGCAGCGGGCGATCGACCAGCTGATGGACAAGGAGTGGCCGCAGGAGAAGAAGGACCGCTTCATCGAACTGCTCGCGCGCCATCCCGAGCTCAAGGGCGTGCATGATTTGCGCACGCGCACCGCGGGCAACCGCGATTTCGTCCAGTTCCACGTCTGGGTCGATCCGGCGATGTCACTGGGCAAGGCGCACCGCATCATGGACGAGATCGAAGCGCGGCTGGCGGTCGAATTTCCCGATACCGAGATCCTGATCCACCCCGAGCCCGAGGGGCTGATGGACCAGGAAGGCCTGCAGGCCGAGGAAGTGCTGCCCGTGGAGACCCGCCCATGACGACGTCCATTCCCTACTGGCATGTCGATGCCTTCACCGACCGGCCGTTTGCTGGAAACCAGGCGGCGGTGATGCAACTGGCAGAGCGGCTCGACGACGCCGTGCTGCAGGCAATCGCCACCGAGCACCTCTTCGCCGACACCGCCTTCCTCGTTCCCGATGCGAGCAGCGTGGCCGATTGGGAGCTGTGCTGGTTCACGCCGACGGTGGAGGTCAAGCTCTGCGGCCATGCCACGCTGGCCTCGGGCCATGTCCTGCTGACTCTTGCGCCGGAACGCGACGCGGTGCGGTTCAGGACGCGCCATGCGGGCGTGCTCGAGGTGCGGCGGTTGGGTCAGGGCTACGAGCTCGCGCTGCCCGCGATCGCCACTGCGCCCGGCTCGTTTCCCGAGGCGGTTATGGCGCTGGGCGCGGAGCCTCGCGAAATCTGGCGCTCTCCCGCCGGCTACACCCTTCTCGTGTTCGACGGCGAAGATCAGATCCGGGCACTGCGGCCCGACCTGCGCATGCTCGCCCGATTGGGCGACGAGCAGTTCATTGCCACCGCCCCGGGGCGGGAGACGGACGTCGTGAGCCGCGTCTTCGTGCCGGGGGGTGGAATCGACGAGGACAGCGTCACCGGATCGGCCCATGCCGCGTTGACGCCGTTCTGGACGCAGAGGCTGGGACGCAAGAGCTTCACCGCCTACCAGGCCTCGAAGCGCGGCGGGCGGGTTTCGTGCCGCCTCGACGGGAAGCACGTCTGGCTCGGCGGCGACTGCGTTACCGTCGTCGAGGGTACGTTCTTCCTCTAGGCCTTCGGGAACAGCGCGACGATATCGGCCAGTCGCCGGCGCAGTTCGGCGCGATGTTCGCCGTCGGTCTTGCCGAGGCGGACCAGGGTCAGCTTCTGGTCCGGCGAGACGATGACATATTGGCCGAGGTGGCCGACGCAGGCGAAGGCGCTTTGCGGGGCGCGGTCGGGGAACAGCATGTCGCCGTCGGCCTTGGTCGGGCGGTTGAGCCAGAGCTGGGCGCCATAGGCGGGATTGCGCGGGCTCGGTGATGTCATGAAGTCGACCCAGCCGCGCGGGACGAGCTGCGCGCCGCGGACCGCGCCGCCGTTGCGCAGGAATTCGCCGAACTTGCCCCAGTCGCGCGCCGTGGCATGCATCATGCTCGAGCCGATCAGCGTTCCTGCCGCGTCGAACTCGACCACGGCCGATTTCATGCCCACCGGATCGAGCAGCCGCGTGTGCAGATAGTCGCGCACCGCCTGGCGGCGGAACCCGGGGTCGGGGTTGTCGGTCAGCGCGCGCGCAGCGATATCGGCAAGGATCACCGTAGTGGCCGAGGAATATTCGAAGGTTCGCCCGGGGTCGGCCTCGAGCGGCTGGGCCTCGGCATAGGCGGCCATGTCGTCTCGTCCATCGAGGAACAGCATCCGCACCTCGTCGGAATCGTAGACCGGCGAACTCGCCTCGCGATGCCGCAGGCCCGAACGCATCTGCAGCAGCTGACGCAAGGTGATCTCACCGCGCGGGTCGCCCGATCGCTGCCAGGCGGGCACCGGTGCGGTCTCGTTGAGCCGCAGGCGGCCGTCGGCCACCAACTGCCCGATCATCACACCGGTGATCGTCTTCGACATCGACCAGCCGATCAGCCGGCTGCTGGGCCCATAGCCCTCGCCATAGCGCTCGGCGACGATGCGGCCGCCAGACATCACCAGCAGTGCGCGGGTCTCGCCGGCCTGGCCATCGGCGAAGAGATCGTCGATCGCGCGCGCCAGTTGCTCGCGCGGCACCCCGGGCTCGGTCGTGACCGCAGATAGCGCCGCGGGCGCCAGCGGTGGAGGGCCTTTATCCCCGCCGCCGCATCCCGCCAGGGCTGGCAGCGCGAGCAGCGGCAGGATAAGGGGCAGGCGGCGCGTCGGCATGGCGTGCGGTCCATGCGACAAACCGGGTTCCAATGGCAACAGCACAGCCGATAGCTTCATCATCTGCCCGGCGCAAAAGGCGCCGGCTGTGGTTGATTCCTGTGGTTATCCTAGGCGGGGCGGTCGCTTGGTTCTGGCACCCCCTGCATTCCTATGCGGTGACGGGCGCTTCCTATGGCGCGCGGGTCGGCTGTTCGTGCCGCTTCGTCGAAGGACGTGCGCTCGGCGACTGCCGCAAGGATTTCGAGGCGGGCATGGCGCTGGTGCGCCTGAGCGAAGATGAGACGGCGAAGAGCGTCACGGCGAGCTTCCCGCTGCTTTCCCGCCAGACAGCGACCTTCCGCGAAGGCGAGGGCTGCGTGCTGGAGCGGTGGGAGAACTAAGCGGCTTCGGTCGAATCGATCCAGCCGCCGCCGACTACGCGGTCACCCGCATAGATCACCGCCGCCTGTCCCGGGGCGACGCCGTATTCGGGGCTGGCGAAACGGATCGTGGCATCGGCACTATCGCCTAGCGGCCCTTCCAGACTGATCGGCACGGGCTTCGCCAGCGAACGGACCTTGGCGGTCAGGTGCGTGTCGGGCAGCGGCCCGATGCGGTTGGTCTCGACGATCCGCGCCGATCCGACCGCCAGCAGATGCCGCGGCCCCACGAGCACCCGGCGGCCAGGCGCATCGATTCCGGTGACGTAGAGCGGTTCGGGCTGGCCGCCGATCTCGAGCCCGCGGCGCTGCCCCACCGTATAGTGGATCACGCCGCGATGCTCGCCGAGCACCTCGCCGCTGGTCGCGTGGACGATCTCGCCCGGTGCGGCACCTTCGGGGCGGACCTTGCGTACCACCGCGGCATAGTCGCCTTCGGGAACGAAGCAGATATCCTGGCTGTCGGGCTTGGCCGCGACCCTGAGGCCGGCGGCTTCGGCGATCCGGCGCACCTCGCTCTTGGGCAATCCTCCCAAGGGGAAGCGCAGGTAATCGAGCTGCGCCTCGGTGGTCGCGTAGAGGAAATAGCTCTGGTCGCGGGCGGGATCGGCGGCGCGATGCAGCTCCGGGCCCGCGGCGCCCAGCGTGCGGCGGACATAGTGGCCGGTCGCTAGGCAATCGGCGCCGAGCTCGCGCGCCATGGCGAAAAGGTCGGTGAACTTGGGCCCCATGTTGCAGCGGATGCAGGGAATCGGGGTGCGGCCGGCGAGGTAATCGTCGGCAAAGCGCTCGACGACCTCCTCGCGGAAGCGCGATTCGTGATCGAAGACATAGTGCGCGATCCCGAGTCTGTCGGCGACGGCGCGGGCGTCGCGGATATCGTCGCCGGCACAGCAGGCGCCCTTGCGGCCGGTGGCTGCACCGTGATCGTAAAGTTGCAGAGTCACGCCGATAACCTCTGCGCCGCTGGCGGCGGCTAGGGCGGCGACCACCGAGCTGTCCACTCCCCCAGACATGGCGACAACGATCCGCCGCTCCGTAAGCGGTTGCGGCAATTGGAAAAGCGCGGCGGCATCGAGGCCGGAAAGGGCAGCGTCGGCGGACATCAGAGGTCCCATATAGGCGCGGTAGCGGCTTGGAAACAGGCGGTTGCGGCCAGTTAACTTAAGTCAATGTCAGGTAAAGCCCGCCTTTACCTCCCCTTGACCTCTGCGCGCTATAAGCTGGTCCATGAAAATGAGCTTCGACCTCGAAACCCCGCTGGCGGCATCGTTCGCAATGGCGGCTGGAAACCATCCGGGCGAGACGTTCGACTGGTACGACCTGCGGGCCCGCATGGCAGCCGCCTATGCCACCCGCTGCGTGCTGGAACTTGAAAAAGCTCGCGAAACTCCGATTCCCATGGGCAGCTTCGACCGCGGATCCGCGCGCGTCATGGCGGTCTACGGCATGGGCCCCAGCGAAGGGTTAGAACGTATTAACCCAACTGGTTTAGCCAATGGCAATTCGGGGTGCGACAATAAGACGGTCGCTGCCAACGCAAACGTGGCAGGCGACTGAGGATAGAGATGATCGAGAACCAGAAAATCCGTCCTGCGATGGTAATCGGGCCGCTCGGCGAACCGCTCTCCGTGGATTCGCTGCCGCCGCCGAGCACGACCCGTTGGGTCGTCCGTCGCAAGGCCGAAGTCGTGGCCGCCGTGAACGGCGGGCTGCTGACGATCGACGAAGTGTGCGAGCGTTATTCGCTCACGCTCGAGGAATTCGCCTCGTGGCAGCGCGCGGTCGACCGCTCGGGCATGCAGGGCCTGCGCGTCACGCGCATCCAGCACTATCGCGATCTCTACGAGCGTCAGCAGAAATACTGACCGTCTAAGGCGGCGGCGCAGCCCTGCGCCGCCGCGATATTCTCTCCACAGCGCCGCTATTCTGCCGCTCGGCCCGCAAACGGCCGGATGACTGCGCATTGCCTCGCGGCGAGCGCAGGTCTATGTCGGAATGTGAATTATCCGCACACCGCGGCATCACTACGATGTCCGCGGTGTTTCGGGTCAGGGTGTAAGGCAGGAAGCCGTCTCGCCGCCATTGGCGCTGCGGTTCCTTTCCGGGTGGAATCGATGAACTACGATACCAAGATCGATGCGGCTAGCGGTGCGGAGGATTCCTCCTATAATCCGCTCGTCGCAGGCGATGCGGAAGATCGCGCGTCGAGCCGCCGGATGTGGATCATCGGCGCGGTTGCCGCCGTTCTGATGATCGGCCTGTGGTTCATGCTTCATCACAAAGGCGCCCCGACGCCCGAAACGTCGACGATCGCCCAGGCGCCCGTCGTTACCGTGATCGCGCCCGGCCGCAGCACCGTTGCCGGCCAGATCACCGCAACGGGTACCTTGGGCGCACGGCGCGAGTTGCCCGTCGGTTCGGTCGGCGAAGGCGGCCAGGTCGTCGAAGTGCGCGTCGAACCCGGCCAGTGGGTCCGGCAGGGGCAGATACTCGCGGTTATCGACCGTTCGGTGCAGAGCCAGCAGGAAGCCGGCAGCGCCGCGCAGACCCGCGTCGCCCAGGCCGATGCCAGGCTCGCCCAGGCCAATCTCGACCGTGCGCTCAAGCTGGTCGAACGCGGTTTCATCTCCAAGGCCGACATCGACCGGCTGACCGCGACGCGCGACGCCGCCAATGCCCGCGTCGGTCTCGCCCGCGCGCAGCTCGGCGAGATGCAGGCGCGTGTTCGCCGGCTCAATATCGTGGCTCCGGCCGACGGCCTGCTGCTCGAACGCATGGTCGAGCCCGGCCAGGTCGTCGCGGGCGGCAACACCCCCCTGTTCCGTATCGCCAAGGGCGGTGAGATGGAGCTGCTTGCGCGGCTGACAGAGGATGACCTCGCGGCGATCTCGACGGGCGTGTCGGCCCAGGTCACACCCGCGGGTTCGGGCAAGAGTTTCACCGGCCAGGTCTGGCAGATCTCGCCGGTGATCGACCCGCAGACCCGCCAGGGAATCGCGCGCATCGCGCTTGCCTATGCGCCGGAACTCAGGCCCGGCGGCTTCGGCAATGCCACGATCGCCGCGGGCAGCGTCGTTGCGCCCTTGTTGCCCGAATCGGCGGTGCTGTCCGACAGCAAGGGCAGCTATGTCTTCATTGTCGAGAAGAACGGCAAGGTCGCGCGTCGCGACGTCAAGACCGGCGGCCTGAACGATCGCGGCATCATCGTGATCTCGGGCCTCTCCGGCGATGAACAAGTCGTCCAGCGCGCCGGCGCCTTCCTCTCGCCGGGCGAGACGGTGAAACCGAAGCTGTCCGCGCAGCCGAAGGGCTGATCGATGAATTTCAATCAGCTCTCGGCCTGGTCGATCCGGCACCCCGTGGTGCCGATCGTCTTTTTCATCGCGCTGGTCATCGCCGGCATCGTCAGCTTCATGCGCATGGACGTGCAGCAGCAGCCCGACATCGAATTTCCGCTGGTCATCATCAGTGTCACCCAGCCCGGCGCCGCGCCGAGCGAGATCGAGACCCAGATCACCCAGAAGGTCGAAGCGGCGGTCCGCTCGATCAGCGGCGTCGTCACGATCAGTTCGACGGCGACCGAGGGTTCGAGCCAGACGATGGTCGAGTTCGCCATCGGCGAAGACATCAACGGCGCGGTTAACGAAGTGAAGAACTCGGTCGACCAGATCCGTTCCTCGCTGCCCGACGGCATTCTCGAGCCGCAGATCTTCAAGGCCGCTACCTCGTCGCAGCCGATCGCCTATTTCGCGGTCGAGGCCGACGACATGACGATCGAGCAGCTCTCCTGGTTCATCGACGACACCGTGGCCAAGCGCCTGCTGTCGATCGACGGCATGGCCGAAGTGAAGCGCTCGGGCGGCGTCAGCCGCGAGATTGTCGTCACCCTGATTCCCTCGCAGATGCAGTCGCTCGGTGTCACCGCGAGCCAGGTCAACGCGACGCTGCGCAATCTCAACGTCAACGCCGCGGGCGGCAAGGCGGAGATCGGCGGCACGCGCCAGTCGGTGCGCGTGCTCGGCAACGCCGAAGACGCCTACAAGCTCTCGCAGACCGACATCGCGCTCGGCAATGGCCGGACGATCAAGCTGGCCGACATCGCCAAGGTCACCGATTCGTTCGGCGAGATCGTCAATATCGCCAAGTACGACGGCAAGCCGGTGGTCAACTTCGGCCTGACGCGTGCGCGCGGCGCCTCGGACGTCACCGTCTACGACAGCGCGGTGGAAGAGATGGGCAAGCTCGAGAAGGAGCACCCGGGCGTCCACTTCAAGCGCATGTTCACTTCGGTGGGCTACACCAAGGCGCAGTATGAAAGCTCGATGGCCTCGATGGTCGAGGGCTCGATCCTTGCGGTCATCATCGTCTTCTTTTTCCTGCGCGACTGGCGTGCGACGATCGTCTCGGCGATCGCCATCCCGCTTTCGGCAATCCCGACCTTCTGGTTCATGGAGATGCTGGGCATCACCCTGAGTTCGCAGTCGCTGCTCGCGCTCGGCCTCGTCGCGGGCGTCCTGGTCGACGATGCGATCGTCGAGATCGAGAATATCGTGCGCCACATGCGCATGGGCAAGTCAGCTTATCAGGCGGCAATCGACGCAGCCGACGAAATCGGCTTGGCGGTCGTCGCGACGACTTTCTCCATCGTCGCGGTATTCCTGCCCGTCGGCATGATGCCCGGCGTCTCGGGCGAGATCTTCCGCGCCTTCGGCCTGACCGTCGTCGTCGCGGTGCTGATGAGCCTTGCCGTCGCGCGTACGATCACGCCGATGGTCTCGGCCTATTTCCTCAAGGCGCACGGCCATGCCGAGCACGCCGGCGGGCCCTGGATGGACCGTTATCTCGACGTGCTGCACTGGTCGCTCGATACGTCGAAAGCGCAGGCCTACCGCGCAGAGCATCGCGGCGTAGATGGCCACCTCAGTCTGTTCCACCGCCTCGGCGCAAGGCTGCGCGACCATCGTGTCTGGATGATGGGCGTCGGCGGCTCGGCGCTGCTCCTCACCGGCGTGATCGGCGGATCGCTGCCGATGGAGTTCTTCCCGACGCAGAATAACGACTTCAGCGGCATCCAGATCGAGATGGTGCCCGGCACGACGCTCCAGCAGTCGGAGGCCGTGTCGGACCAGGTGCGCCGCATCGTCCAGCAGCGGCCAGAGACCAAGAACGTGCTCCAACGCATCTTCGAGGACAAAGGCAACCTGATGGTCATGCTCCGCGAGGACCGCAAGAAGACCAGCAAGGAATTCGAGAACGAACTGACGCCCATTCTGCAGCAGATCCCGGATGCTCGCGTGACCATTCAGGATATGCAGAGTCAGGGTGGCGGCACCGGCACCGGCCGGCCGATCTCGATCATGCTCACGGGCACCGATTCGGCGCTGCTCGATCAGACCGCGGCGAAGCTTGTCCAGGAAATGCAGGGCTTGAAGCAGATCGTCGCCCCGCGCGTCAGCGCCGACATGCGCCGGCCCGAGATCGTGGTGAAGCCGCGGCTCGATCTCGCCTCGCAGCTCGGCGTCTCGACCCAGGCGCTCAGCACGGCGATCGCGTCGCGACGATCGGCGAGATCGACCAGAACGCAGCCAAGTTCTCGCTATCGGACCGGCAGGTACCGATCCGCGTACGCCTGCCCGAGGACGCGCGCCGCGACCTGTCGAACATCGCCAACCTGCCTGTGCAGACGGCGAGCGGTGGCTCGGTACCCCTGTCGCGCGTCGCGGAGATCACTTTCGGCTCGGGGCCGACGACGATCCAGCGCTACAACCAGCAACGCCGCATCTTCGTCGGCGCCGACCTCGCGCCCGGCGTCGTCAAGAGCGAGGCGACGAGCGCCATTTTCGCCCTGCCGACGCTGAAGCACCTGCCGCGCGGCGTTACCAATTCGCCAGTCGGCCAGGATCAGTGGCAGCTCGAAATGATCCACAACCTGATGATCGCGGTTCCCACCGGCATCCTGCTCGTCTTCGCCGTGCTGGTGCTGCTCTACCACCGGATCATCTCGCCGCTGGTCAACATGGGCTCGCTGTTCCTCGCGCCCTTCGGCGGGCTGCTGGCGCTGCTGATCACCGGGCAGTCGCTGTCGATGCCCGTGTTCATCGGCATCCTCATGCTGCTCGGCATCGTCGCCAAGAACTCGATCCTGCTGATCGACTTCGCGATCGAGGAAATGGCCACCGGTACGTCCAAATTCGATGCGATCGTCGAAGCCGGGCACAAACGGGCCCAGCCGATCGTTATGACCACCGTGGCTATGATCGCAGGCATGATTCCTACCGCGCTGTCGCTTTCCGGCGATGGCGCCTGGCGCGCGCCGATGGGCACGACGGTGATCGGCGGGCTGCTCTGCTCGACCTTCCTGACGCTGCTGATCGTGCCCGCCCTGTTCAGCCTCGCCGACGGGCTCGAGAAGCGCCTCGGACCGAAGCTGCGCCGCTCGCTGTTGACCTATGAGCCCGAGCATGGCGAAGCCTCGCGCCGCCTAGAGCGCGGAGAAGGCGCCCTGCCGGCGGAGTGAGCGAGTTGGGCGAAGCCCTGTCTGGCCCTGCCAAGCCCGATGCCCTGCTGTCCGACAGGGCGCGCCGCATGCGCATGATCGCGACGGGGCTGCTGCTGTTCATGGCGGCTAGCTTCCTCGCGGCGCGCGAGCTTTCGGCGCTATTCCCGCACCCGGCCTGGGGCTTTGCCATTGCCTTCACCGAAGCGGCGATGGTCGGCGGCCTGGCCGACTGGTTCGCGGTCACGGCGCTGTTCCGTCACCCGCTCGGCCTGCCGATCCCGCACACCGCGATCATTCCGGAGAACAAGGACCGCATCGCCGACACCATGGCGGCCTTCCTGCGGACCAATTTCCTCACGCCCGCGGTGGTCGCGCGGCGGATCCAGGGCTTCAACCTGGCGCAGGCGGCGGGCAACATGCTGATCGAGCAGCGCAGCGGCACCCAGTCGCGGCTGCGCGACGGCGCGGCGAACCTCCTGGCCGACCTCCTCGAATCGCTCGATGAAGAACAGTTCGGCGGCATGGTGAAGTCGGGCCTCAAGAAGCAGCTGACCAAGCTGAACCTTGCACCGCTGCTCGGCCAGCTGCTGCAGACCGCGATCGCCGACCGCCGGCACCCGCCGGTCCTCGACGCCTTCATCCGCTGGGCCGCGCTGACGATCGAGGCCAATGAAGACCTGATGCGCGACATCATCCACAAGCGCGCGGGCGCGCTGCTGCGCTGGACGGGGCTCGACGACAAGGTCGCCAATGCCGTGCTCGACGGCATCTACAAGCTGCTCGCCGAGACCCTGGTGATCCCCGATCACCCGATTCGCGCCAAGATCGAGGAGGGCCTGGCGACGCTCGCCCACTCGCTGCTGCACGATCCCGAAATGCAGGAGAAGGTCGCGCGGCTGAAGGAGGAGGTGCTCGCCAATCCGGCAATGAGCCACTGGCTCGACGGCATGTGGGAACGCACGCGCGGCGGCCTGCTGCGCGCGGTGCGCAATCCGCAGGGCCTGATGAAAGGCAGCCTGGGGCTCAGCATCGAGCAGCTCGGCAGGACGCTGGTCGAGGACGAGGAACTGCAGCTTCTGGTCAACCGCTTTGCCCGGCGCACCCTGGTCGGCTCGGTCTCGCGCTATGGCGACGAGATCGTCCGCATCGTCTCGGAAACTGTGAAGCGCTGGGACGCGCGCACGGTGACTGGCCGGATCGAAGGCGCGGTCGGTCGCGACCTCCAGTTCATCCGTATCAACGGCACGCTGGTCGGAGGGCTGGTCGGCGTGCTGATCCATACGGTGGACCGGTTGCTGTGAGCGAGCCGCTTCTGCGCACGGAGCGGCTCGAACTCTGGCCGCCGCGGCTGGGCGACATGCCGGGCCTCGTCGACCTTATTGCCGCTGACGAGACGCGGCGTTTCCTCGGTCCTGCGGAGGCTAGCGCAAAGAGCCAGTTCGAGAAGCTGCTGCGCAATGCTGGCGGCTGGGCGCTCTACGGCTACGGCAGTTTCCATGTTCGCCTGCACGGGGAGCCCGACATCGTCGGCAGCTGCGGCATTTTCCATACCTGGCGTGGCTTCGGCCAGGGCATGGACGACGTGCCCGAAGCCGGCTGGATCATCCGTCACGACCACTGGGGCAAAGGCATCGCCGGCGAAGCGATGCGCGCAGCGCTTACCTGGTTCGATGCGACTCACGGGCCACGACGGATCGCGGCGATGATCGAGGATGGCAACGCCGCCTCGCAGAAGGTCGCGGCGGCGTTGGGCTTCCTCGAGTACGGCCGCCAAGAGTTCGAAGGCTCGCCGCTGATCCTCTACGAGCGGATCGGCTAAGCTGGAGCCGCGACCTCGGCGAGCCAGGGATTGCCCGAATGGGTGAGGCCCAGCGTGCGATAGGAATGGTCCTCGGGCCCGCGCCGGGTTTCCTCGAAGCCGCGACCGGCCAGCCAGTCGCGCTCCTGCGCGTGTGAGATCGACCATTCGCGGATGCACAGGCGATCCTTGATCCGCCAGACGCCGCCCTCGCGCACCAGCGTATCGATATAGCGCCCCCCAAGCTGGTTGAGCATGTCCGCCACGCCGTTCTTGCCTGGATAGATCACAGTCGCGACGAAATAGGTCTCGGCACCAGCCTGATCGCCGTCCACCTTGATCAACGACTGGCCCAGCATGTGGCTGACCACATCGGTCGTGCGCAGCGATTCCTCGACCGTCTCGATCGAGAAGCGGCGGCCTTCCATCTTGCGTGGGCCGTGGTCGTCCCAGCTGTCGGCAGCATAGGTGCTCGCCATCTCTACCTCGTCGCCGCGGTCACAACCGTGGCAGTACACGGCCAGCAACTGGCGGATTTCGTGGTGGTCGAGCATTTCCTGCAGGCGCGGATCAAGATCCATCTTATCCCCTCTCTCGTCGTTTTGCGGAGAGGCTAGCACGTGATAGGCCCGGCGCCATGGCCGAAGTGGAACTGACGAAAGAGGGGCCGGTCGCGCTCATCACGCTGAACCGGGGTGCGAAGCGCAATGCGATATCGATTGCGATGCAGCGTGAACTGGTGGCCGCGCTGGAGGCGGTTGCCGGCGACGCTGACGTCCGTGCGCTGATCCTGACCGGCGCCGGCTCGGACTTCTGCGTGGGTGGTGATCGCGCCGTGGTCGAGCAGATCGCCGCGGACGCCGGTTTCGAAGCGATGGCGGCGGCACAGCACCGCCGTACCGCCGCCGTCCTGTTCGGGCTCGAGGTGCCGGTCATCGCGGCGATCGAAGGTGCGGCTTTTGGCTTCGGTGCCGAGCTTGCCGCCGGCAGCGACATCGTCGTGATGGGCGATGCCGCACGGCTGGCCGATCCGCACGTCCGCTTCGGACTCCCGCCGGCACCGATCGTGGCGCTGGCCTGGCCGCTGATGAGCTCGCGCCTAGTAGCGGCCGAGCTAGTCCTGACCGGGCGGGAGGTTCCGGCGAACGAAGCGCTGGCGCTGGGCCTCGCCAGCCGGGTAGTGCCGGCCGGAACCGCGCTCGCCGTGGCTAGAACATTGGCCGAGACGATTGCAACTCTGCCCGTCGAGGGCGTCGCTCTCGCCAAGCGGGCGATCCGGCTCGACGTCGCCGATCTCGACCGGTTCTATCCGCAGCCGCGCTGAACGCTCAGGAAATCCGCCGGATGAATTCGGCGTTGCGCTTGAAGCCGCCGTCGACGCTGCGGCGAAAAAACTCGCCAACCTCCGTCGGCAGGTGTCCCGCGGCGGCGGCAGCTACCTTGTACTCGATGATGCAGCCGACCTTGAATCCCGCGAGGATGCAGAAGTAGTCGAAGTCGGCCATGTCGCGGCCGGTGCCCGCGCAATAGTATTGCCCCAGCGCCTGCTTGGTCGGCGCGTTGGTCACGTCGATCAGCCCGTGGGCGCTGGTCATGTCCGGGAAGCGTTCGTCGCGCAGCCCGCCGCAGAGCCAGCCCATGTCAAGCATCGGGTCGCCGATCGTCGACAGCTCCCAGTCGATCATCGCCGCGAGCCGTGCCGGCGGGCCGTGGCGGAACAGGACGTTGGTCGTCGCGATGTCGCCGTGGATGATGCCGATGTCGCGCGTCGGCCGGGCATTGGCGCGCAACCATGCTTCGACCTCGTCATAGCCTTCGAGATGGCGTTTTTCGTAGCCGGGGTATTTCTCCGGATAGGAGGCAAGCTGGCCGGCCCAGCGGTCCACCTGGCGCTCGAGGAAATTGTTCGCCTTGCCGAAGGTCTCGAGCCCGATCGCCTTGTAGTCGACATTGGCCAGCTTGATCAGCCCGCCGACGATCGCATAGGCGAGGCCGTATTCGTAAGGCGCCTTGTCGAAGGGCGGCTCATTGTGGATCTGCTCATCGCGCAGGTTGCCCGCCCAACCCTCGACCTTTTCCATGACGTAGAACGGCATGCCGATGACTTCGCGGTCCTCGCAGACGCCGTAGCAGATCGGGTGGGGCACGTCGGTGGGGTTGAGCGCAGAGAGCACCCGCGCCTCGCGCATCACCCCACGCTCGGCGCCCGGCGGCGGCACGGCAGGCGGCCGGCGCAGGACCATCTGCGGGCCGCCGCGATCGAGCGTCAGTACGACGTTCGAAGTGCCGCCGTGGAGTAGTTCGGTCCTGAGCGCGCCTTTGCCGAGTTCGGGGATATGGGCATCGAGCCACTCGGTCAGGCGCGGTATGTCGGCTAGTGCCGCAAGGTCATGGGTAATGCCGCTCATCGTGCTCTCCGCCTCTTTTGCGGAGAGCCTAACGTGGATGATCGCTAGCCGGAAGCGCCCGTGTCCAGCACGACCCGGAACCGCGCCTTGCCGCTGATCATATGATCGTAGGCGGCCTGTGCCTGTTCGAGCGGATAGATCTCGTTCATCGAGCTGACGCCTTCGATCGCGGCGAATTTCAGCGTGTCCTCCGAATCCACCGAGGTGCCCGAGTACCAGCCCTTTACCGCGGCGCGCTTCATCAGCAGGTCCATCGTGTCGACCTCGAAGGCGCCAACCGCGCCGATCACCATGAACACGCCGTTGGGCCCGAGCCCGCCGACGAGCTGGGCCATGGCCTCGGCATTGGTCACGGTCGCGATGATCGCGCGGGCACCGCCCATGGCGCGCAGTGCCGCCGCGGGATCGCCGGCAGTACTGTCGATGTAGTCGTGTGCGCCGAGCTCGCGGGCGAGCGCTTCCTTGTCGGTGCCGCGGTTCACCGCGACGGTCCGGTAACCGAGCTTGCGTGCGAACTGAATGCCGAGATGGCCGAGGCCGCCGACGCCGTGCACCGCGACCAGGTCGCCGGGCTTCGCGCCCGAATTGCGCAGCGCGTTGAACGTCGTGATCCCAGCGCAGAGCAATGGCGCCGAGGCGACCATCTCGAGATCGGGGGGCGATCCGGGCCAGGGCGCTGGCCCGCGCGACCATGTAGTCGGCATAGCCGCCATCGCGGTAGATGCCGGTGACGTCGTGGACGTTCTCGCAGGCAAAGGCATTGTCGTGCCGGCAGTTGTCGCAATGGCCGCAGTTGCCGCTGTGCCAGCCTACGCCGACGCGCTCACCCGGTTCCCAGCCGACGACGCCGTTACCCAGCGCATCGATCACGCCGACGACTTCGTGCCCGGGGACGCGCGGGTAGGTCAGCCCGGGGAAGATGTTCTGCATGATGACGGCGTCGCTGTGGCAGACGCCGCAGGCATGGACGCGGATACGAACTTCACCGGGGGCGGGCTCCGGCAGGGGGCGTTCGACCAGCACCAGTGGGCCGCCGGGCTCCCGGACTTCGATAGCACGCATGATCAGCTCCTCACGAGTCCCGCGGCATCATCCTATCCCGGGCATCGAGCGAGGCCAAAGAAAAGCCCCGGCGGTGAGGCCGGGGCTTTGTCATTCCGCGATCGCCTGAGCGTTCAGAGCTTGCCGGTGAGTTCCGGCACGGCGTTGAACAGGTCGGCGACGAGGCCGATGTCGGCGACCTGGAAGATCGGCGCGTCCTCGTCCTTGTTGATGGCGATGATGGTCTTCGAATCCTTCATGCCCGCTAGGTGCTGGATCGCGCCCGAGATGCCGATGGCGATGTAGACTTCGGGGGCGACGATCTTGCCCGTCTGGCCGACCTGGTAGTCGTTGGGCACGTAGCCCGCGTCGACTGCGGCGCGGCTGGCGCCGACGGCGGCGCCGAGCTTGTCGGCGAGCGGGAAGATGACCTGTTCGAAAGTCGGCCCGTCCTTGAGCGCGCGGCCGCCCGAGACGATGATCTTGGCACTGGTCAGCTCGGGGCGCTCCAGCTTGGCGATCTCGGCGCCGGCGAAGCTCGAGATGCCGGCATCGCCCGCACCCGAGACGCTCTCGACGCTGGCCGAACCGCCAGCAGCGTCGGCCTTAGCGAAGGCGGTGCCGCGGACGGTGATGACCTTCTTGGCATCGACCGACTGCACGGTGGCGATGGCATTGCCCGCATAGATCGGACGCGTGAAGGTGTCGGCGCTCTCGACCGAGAGGATGTCGCTGATCTGCATCACGTCGAGCGAAGCGGCGACGCGCGGGGCGATGTTCTTGCCGTGCGCCGTGGCGGGCGCAAGGAAGGCATCGTAGTTCGCCATCAGGCCGGCCACGAGCGGCGCGACGTTCTCGGCCAGCTGGTTGGCATAGGCCGCATCGTCGGCCAGCAGCACTTTGGCGACGCCGGCGATCTTGGCGGCCTGGTCGGCGACCGCGGCAGCGCCGCTGCCCGCGACGAGGACGTGGACTTCGCCGAGCTGGGTGCCGGCGGTGACGACGGCGAGCGTGGCGTCCTTCAGCGACGCGTTGTCATGCTCTGCGTAGACGAGGACGCTCATGCGGCGACTCCCATTTCCTTGAGTTTGGCGACCAGTGCGTCGACGTCGGCGACCTTGATGCCGGCGCTGCGCACGGGCGGCTCGGTGACCTTGAGCGTCTTGAGGCGCGGCGCGGTGTCGACGCCGTAGTCGGCAGGCGTCTTGTTCGCGAGCGGCTTGGACTTCGCCTTCATGATGTTGGGCAGCGAAGCATAGCGCGGCTCGTTGAGGCGCAGGTCGGTGGTGACGATGGCGGGAAGCGACAGCTTCACCGTCTCGAGGCCGCCGTCGACTTCACGCTTCACCGTGACCGAATCGCCGTCGACGGTGACTTCGGAAGCGAAAGTGCCCTGCGGACGGCCGGTGAGGGCGGCGAGCATCTGGCCGGTCTGGTTGCAGTCGTCGTCGATCGCCTGCTTGCCGAGGATGACGAGACCCGGGGTCTCTTCGGCCATGATCGCCTTGAGGATCTTGGCGACGGCCAGCGGCTCGACGTCGTCCTCGACAGTCACCAGGATCGCGCGGTCGGCGCCCATGGCGAGCGCGGTGCGCAGCGTTTCCTGGGCCTTGGCCGGGCCGACGGAGACCGCGATGATCTCGGTCGCGACGCCCTTTTCGCGGAGCCGGATCGCTTCTTCGACGGCGATTTCGTCGAAGGGGTTCATGCTCATCTTGACATTGGCGAGGTCGACGCCGGTGCCGTCGGACTTGACCCGCGGCTTCACGTTGTAATCGATCACCCGCTTGACGGGCACGAGGATCTTCATCGGATGAGGTCCTTCCTCTCAGATGCGGTGGAAATTTAGCCGCGCGATTAAACTGAATCGCCGGACGCCATTGCCGCCTATGGCCTTAACGTCAAGCCCCGCCGCGATGGGATCGCGGCGGGGCTTTTGCAATTCATCGATATGATAGGCTCAGGCGGCCTTCTTCACTTCGGCAACGATCTTCTTGGCGGCGTCGCCCAGATCGTCGGCCGGCACGATGGCGAGGCCCGAGCTGGCGAGGATCGCCTTGCCCTGCTCGACATTGGTACCTTCGAGGCGGACGACCAGCGGAACCTGCAGGTTCACTTCCTTGGCGGCGGTGACGATGCCTTCGGCGATCGTGTCGCACTTCATGATGCCGCCGAAGATGTTGACGAGGATGCCCTTCACCGCAGGATCGGCGAGGATGATCTTGAACGCCGCGGTGACCTTCTCGGTCGTGGCGCCGCCGCCGACGTCGAGGAAGTTGGCGGGGAACATGCCGTTGAGCTTGATGATGTCCATCGTCGCCATGGCGAGGCCGGCGCCATTGACCATGCAGCCGATGTCGCCGTCGAGCTTGATGTAGGCGAGGTCGTACTTGCTCGCTTCGACTTCGGCCGGGTCTTCCTCGGTCTCGTCGCGCAGAGCGGCGATGTCGGGATGACGGAACAGCGCGTTCGGAATCGAAGCTGACCTTGGCGTCGAGCACCTGGATCTTGCCGTCCTCGGTCTCGATCAGCGGATTGATCTCGAGCATCGCCATGTCGGTGGCGACGAACGCGTCATAAAGCTGCGACGCGACCTTCTGGGCCTGCTTGTTGAGATCGCCCTTGAGCTTCAGCGCGAAAGCGACGGCGCGGCCATGGTGCGGCTGGAAGCCCTCGGCAGGATCGATGACGATGGTCTGGATCTTCTCGGGCGTGTCGTGGGCCACGGTCTCGATGTCCATGCCGCCCTCGGTCGAGACGATCATGGCGATGCGGCCGGTCGCGCGGTCGACCAGCATCGACAGGTAGTATTCCTTGGCGATGTCGGCCCCGTCGGTGATGTAGAGGCGATTGACCTGCTTGCCGGCTTCACCGGTCTGGATCGTCACCAGCGTGTTGCCGAGCATGTCGGTGGCGTTGGCGCGCACTTCGTCGAGCGTCTTCGACAGGCGGACACCGCCCTTGGCGTCGGCGCCCAGTTCCTTGAACTTGCCCTTGCCGCGGCCGCCGGCGTGGATCTGCGCCTTCACGACATAGAGCGGCCCGGGGAGCTTGCCGGCGGCGGCGACGGCCTCGTCGACGGTCAGAGCGGGATAGCCCGCGGGCACCGCGACGCCGAATTTCGCAAGCAGTTCCTTGGCCTGATACTCGTGAATGTTCATGGAAGTGTCGCTTTCCGCTGGGGGCCCAGAATCCGGGGGAGGAAGGGCGGGTTTGTGCGCCGCCGCATAAGCACAACAATCGCGGCTTGAAAAGTCTTGGCTGCGGGCCGATTTCGACTCTTCGCCAGGAGACAACACACTTCGCATGATCGACCGCACCCGTCTCGAGATGATCCTCCGCGAAGCCGGCCGCATGGCCATGGCATCCCTGGCCCGGCGCCAATACCCTTGGGGGACATGCGCTGCAGGTCTGGGAGAAGGCGCCCGGCAACCCGGTTTGCGAGGCGGATCTCGCGGTCGATGCCTTCCTCAAACGCGAGCTCACGCGGCTGTTGCCTTCGGCTGGCTGGCTCTCGGAAGAGACGATCGACGCGCCCGAGCGGCTCGCTGGCGACCTGATCTGGCTGGTCGATCCGATCGACGGCACGCGCGACTATATTCGCGGTCGCCGCGGCTGGGCGGTCTCCGTCGCGCTGATCAACGCGGGCCGGCCGCTGTTCGGCATGCTCTGCGCGCCGGCGCGTGACGAGTTCTGGTACGGTCAGGCCGGGCACGGATCATGGCGCAACGACATTCCGCTGGTTGCCAGCCAGCGTACCCAACTGGCGGGATCGCGTGTCCCGGCCAAGCAGGTAAGCCAGGAGGACGCCGACCTGGTGATGGTCGACCAGCCCAACTCGATCGCGCTGCGGATGGCGATGGTCGCGGCCGACGAGGCCGATCTCGTCGCGACGCTGCGCTGGGGCTTCGAATGGGACATCGGCGCCGCCGCGCTGATCGCGCGCGAGGCCGGTGCGATGGTGACCGACGCCTTCGGCGGGCCGCTCAATTACAACAAGCGCGATCCCCGCGCCTTCGGCGTGCTGGTGACCGCGCCGGCGATCCACGATGCGGCGATCGCCCGTCTGGCCGACCGGGCGAGGAAGCTCGCAGGCTGACGTTACCCGTCCTGTGCGGGCAGAGTTCGGAACGGCAGGAGCGCCCTGATCCGCGGATCGCGCAGATAGAGGCCGCCCCAGGCAAGCAGGCCGAGATAGACGCCGAACAGGACGTGGCTGAACAGCGGGCTGCCGATTCGAACATGCGTCGCCACGGCGCCGCCCAGATACCCGGTCAGCAGGATGGCACCGAGCACGGCCGTCCGCGGCCAGGCGTAAAGCGCCGTGCAGGTCAGCGTCAGGATACCGAGCCCGCGGACCATCCCGAGCGAGGTCGGGTAGCCGAGACCTGCCGTCGTCTCGATGACGACCTGCAGCGGCACGAGCTTCATTCCCGCGTCCATCACCAGGAAGGCGATCAGCAGGCCGCTCATCACCCAGCCCGCGGTGCGTTTGCCCTTGTCGTTGCCGTTCATGACTCTTCTCCCCCTACGCCTGCTTGCCCTTGAACAGGGCGACGATGGCCATGGCGTGCCCGTGGCCCAGGCCGAACTCCTCCTTCAGCGCCAGAATGATCGCGCCGGCTTTCACGCCGGGTGCGAGACCTTCGGCAGTGGCGAAACCCTTGTCCGCACCCCACTGGCGGAACTCGGCCGGCGTCTTGCCGGTGTTTCGCTCGATGCTGTTCAGATATCCCTGGAAGCTCATGGCATCACCCCTTCCGTGCCCGTTTCCGCGCCGCGGGGTGGGAATAGGCGATCAGCGAGCGGAAGTTTTGTACGAGAACGACAACTGGGGGCGCTCGCGGGCGAGCCGGGCCGGGGTCGTGCCGATGAGGTCGCGCAGGGACCGGGTGAGGTGCGCCTGGTCGAAATAGCCCGCGTCGAAAGTGGCATCGAGCAGCGAGTGCCCGTCCAGCAGCAGGCCCGCGGCATTGCGCGCGCGCTGGATCTGTTGGTGTCGGCTAAGCGTCATGCCGGTGACCTGGCGGAAGTGCCGTTGCAGCGAACGCTGGCTCGCTCGCTTCAGGTCGCCTTCGAGCATTGCGCGGGCATGGCCGCTGAGCGCGATTGCACCGGCCGCGGCCAGCCGCGCGACGAACTGTTCGGCATTGTCGAAGCGCGGGATTTCCCAGATCGCGCCGCCGAGCAGGAACCGGCCATCGGTGAGGACCGGCAGATCGACGCTTTTGTGATCCGCCAGGGCTGCCGTGGGAAAATCGGGCAGGTAGGCCCCCATGCGAAAACGAATGGCGAGCCACCGGCCGTGCGGCGGGCAGTCCACGCTCGCGGCCCGCGAGACTGGGCCGCGCAGCGTGACCATGGTGGTGCCCGGCAGGCGCGATATGACCAGCTCGATATTGCTGTCGGCCATCGACAGGAACGAGCCGCCGCCCCGGCTCCGGCTGCGCCAGACGCGTTCGATATAGGGGGAATCGGATTCCCGGTCGTCGAACTCGATGAGCATCCGGCTGCTCCGAAGCTCGGGCGTGCCGGCCCGGGTTACTGTCGCTGCTGGCGCGCGGCCTGGACCTGGTCCTGGCTGATCGGGACGATCTTGATCTCGACGCGGCGGTTGCGGCGGCGGCCTTCCTCGGTGGTGTTGTCGGCCACGGGCAAGGTCTCGCCGAAGCCCTGGCTGCGGATGCGCGCGGCGGAGACGCCCTGCATCGTCAGGTAGTTGGCGACGGTGCGCGCGCGGTTTTCGGACAGCGTCTGGTTGTACTGGTCCGAACCCGTGGAATCGGTGTGGCCGTAAACGTCGATCAGGCTGTTCGGGTACTGGTTCATGGACTGCGCGATCTGGTCGAGCGTCGCGCGGAAGCTGGGCTGCAGCGCCGCGCTGGCGACGTCGAAGGTGACGCCTTCGGGCAAATTGACGAGGATCGCCTGGCCGTTGTCGGTGGGCGTGATGTCGACGCCGCTGCCCGCGGTGCTCTCGCGCAGCTCCTTGATCTGCTTGTCCATCGTATAGCCGATCGCGCCGCCGGCGAGGCCGCCGATGCCCGCGCCGATGATGCGGCCGGTGCCGCCGCCGATCAGCCCGCCGAGCAGCAGGCCGCCCAGCGTGCCCACGCCCGCGCCGATGGCGGTGCGTGAAACCTTCTGCTGGCCGGTGTTGGGATCGGTCACGCAGCCGGAGACGGTGATCAGCGAAACCACGGCGACGCATGACGTCAGCAGGCGGGATTTCTGCATCGTTTTTCTACCCTTCCTTCTCGAAAACTTCGGCTTGTTATCGTCTGTTTGGAAACCTGAATGAGCGCTGCACGGCCCTTTTGTCAACGAAGGCCCCGTTCTTCGCCGGGCACTGTTGGCCGCCCTCATTTCGGGGCCTCTTCGCTATCGCGCGGTTATCTGCTAGCGGCACTCGGGTGACGCCGTTCCCCTGGACCGATGTCCTCGTTATCGCGGGGCTCATTCTGCTCAATGGCCTGTTCTCCATGTCGGAGCTGGCGATCGTTTCGGCGCGTCCGGGGCGGTTGAAGGTCGCTGCGGAGAAAGGCAGCGGTGGTGCGCGTTGCGCGCTGGCCCTCGCCTCCGACCCGGGCAAATTCCTGTCCACCGTGCAGATCGGCATCACGCTGATCGGCATCGTCGCAGGCGCCTATTCGGGCGCCAGCCTGGGTGGGCCGACGGGCGAGAGGCTGGCCGCACTCGGTGTGCCGCCACGCGCGGCGGACGAGCTCGGCTTCGCCATGGTCATCTTCGCCACGACCTATTTCAGCGTCGTGGTCGGCGAGCTGGTGCCGAAGCAGGTGGCCTTGCGGCTGGCCGAGCCGATCGCGCTGGTCGCCGCGCGGCCGATGACCTGGCTGTCGACCGCGATGGCGCCTTTCGTCTGGCTGCTCGACAAGTCTTCGCGGGTGCTGCTCGGCCTTATCGGCATGCGCCGCTCGAGCGACCAGGAGGTCACCGCCGAAGAACTCCACATGCTCTTCGCCGAGGCGACCAAGTCGGGCGTGATCGAGGAGGAAGAGCGCCAGATCATGACCGGCATCATGCGCCTGGCCGACCGGCCGGTGCGCGAGCTGATGACGCCGCGGACCGAGATCGACTGGGTGGACCTCGGCGCCAGCGACGGCGAGCTGTTCGCCCGTATCCAGGATTCGCCGCATTCGCTGCTGCCCGTGGTCGAAGGCGCGCCCGACAACATCGTCGGCGTGCTCAAGGTGCGCGAACTGCTGGCGATGCGGCTCGCCGGCGAAATGGTGAACATCGCGGCGGTGATGCGCAAGGCCGAGGTCATCCCCGACCAGCTCGACGCGATGGACGCGCTGCGCCTGCTGCAGCAGGCCGATGTGTCGATGGCCATGGTCCACGACGAATACGGCCACCTCGAAGGCGTCGTCACCCCGGCCGACCTGCTTTCGGCGATCGTCGGCAACTTCGTCAGCCACCAGGACGAGGGCGACGAGCCGATGGTGGTCGAGCGCGAGGACGGTTCGCTGCTGATCTCGGGCGCGCTGCCAGCGGACGCGCTAGCGCAGCGGCTGGACATCGATCTCGACGAAGACCGCGAGTTTGCCACGGCCGCGGGCTACGTCCTGTCGGTGCTCAAGCATCTGCCCAAGGAGGGCGAGCATTTCGTCGACCAGGGCTGGCGCTTCGAGGTCGTCGACATGGACGGGCTCAAGATCGACAAGCTGCTGGTCAGCGAAGTCGCCCCGGCCGAGCCCGAGGCGAGCGAGGACTAGTTTCGGGGAGCGTCACACCGGAGTCGCCCTGTCATCTGCCACGTGGCGATAGGTCGTGGTTATGCTCGATCAGGGCTGAGGAGGATTGCCCGATGAGGCGAGGCGCGATCTGGGATCGAATTCCATGGGCACTGAAGTGGGGTGCGGTGGGGTTTTGCCAAGTTCAGTGCGCCTATCTCCTGTACAGAGCGATCTCGAAGGGGGAGGCGTACTCTCGGACTTGGGGATATGTTTCCTACGCGGATCATCCCGCCGCGTTCATCGTTGGTATCGTCTTTCCGCTAATAGGTTTTCTAGGCTGCTTGATCGCACTCTCTACGCTTTTGCCTGGGCAACGAAGGGTGCCATTAATAGATCAGCGGGAAGCGGTTACCCCCCTTAGAACGGACCGAATTCAGGTCATCATCCCAGCCTGAACAAGATCAGCATTAAAGCGGCGAACCTGCCCCCCTTTGAGAACGAGAGGGTGTGCTAGGCGCGGTTCGTGCCGACTTCTCTGTTTTCGTGTCTCGTGGGGACTCCCAAAAGCGGCCGCCCATCAGCCGCGCGACAATCCTTCTATAGATAGGTCAAGGCCGCTCCAGCCGGGAGCATCGCCATTCCGGTTGTCGCGGACAGCGGCCCTTTCGGCTCGCCTGACGCGCGTTGGCGAAGGGATTTCCCGAGGCTGTCGTTATGTGATTGCCGTGTCAATCCTCCCCCCTCTGACGCGGCATCTCCGAACCTTGGCCCCGCTTCGGCGGGGTCTTTTTTGTCGGTGCTGCAAGGATTTCGCAGGCCGGAGCACTGCAGGCGTAACAGCTTCACGACATTGTCGCGAAGGCCATTTCGGACTTGCGAACCGCGAGGCGAGGCTTTAGTTATTGCGATAGAGTCGCAACAAGGCGGCCAGAGGGGGTATCAAGGAGACTTTCCGCGATGCCTGACATGCAGTTCCCCGACCTGGATCCGAGCGCGTCCCGCGTACTGATCACCAACGCACTACGCGACTGGCATGATGCGCGGCAAACCGGCGCGCCCGTCATGCCCTATCTGTTTGCCTCGCTGCACGGCCCGGCCTGTGCCTTGCTCGCGCCTGTGCTCGACAGCCTTTTCCGGTTCTATCAGGCGGCGCTGAACCGCACTCCCGTAACCGGGCAAACCGAGTGCCTCAGCGATGACGAGGCGCTGCTGCTCGCGCTTATCTCCCGCGCAGAATTCAAGCACGAGACCTTCGATTGCCCGATCGGTATTGCGCGGGGCTTCGATTGCGCCTTGTGCTCTGCCCGGATCATGCTGGCTTTCGCCTTGGAGGACCAGTCCTGCGGCAGGCGCCTCCAGTAGGGGCATCGGCAGGTTTCCTCCAAAAAGAAAAGGGCGGCTCCGAGGAGCCGCCCTTCCTTGTTTCCAATCGAAGCAATCCGTTCGGATTACTTGATTTCGACGGTGCCGCCGGCTTCTTCGATCTTCTTCTTGATGTCTTCGGCTTCGGCCTTGTTGACACCTTCCTTGATCGCCTTCGGAGCGGCTTCCACCAGCGCCTTGGCTTCGGTCAGGCCCAGCGCGGTGATGGCGCGGACTTCCTTGATGACCTGGATCTTCTTGCCACCGTCGCCGGTGAGGATCACGTCGAACTCGGTCTTCTCTTCGACGGCTTCGGCAGCAGCGCCGCCACCGGCGGGAGCGGCCACGGCCACAGCGGCAGCGGCGGAAACGCCCCATGCCTCTTCGAGGGCCTTGGCGAGGTCAGCCGCCTCGAGGACGGTCAGCTTCGAAAGTTCTTCAACAAGCTTGGCGATATCGGCCATGATGCTTCTCCTGATGTTGTGCCCGGGTGAGCCCGAACGGCCCGGCCCGGAAAAAATCGCTAAACAATCTTACGCGGCGTCTTTCGTGGCGTAGGCGCCGAAGACACGCGCCAGCTTGGCCGCCGGAGCGGTCGAGAGCTGGGCGAGCTTGGTCGCCGGAGCCTGAACGAGGCCAATAAGCTTTGCCCGCAGTTCATCGAGCGACGGCATCGAGGCGAGAGCCTTGATCCCTTCCGCGTTCAGAACCAGCGCGCCCATCGAACCACCGACGATTTCGATCTTGTCGGTGGTCTTGGCGAAGTCCACGACCGCCTTGGCGGCGGCGATGGGATCGACCGAAGAGGCGATCGCCGTCGGACCCGTGAACATCTCGTCGATGCCCGCGTAGTTCGTGTCCTTGATGGCAAGCTTGGCAAGACGGTTCTTCGCAACCTTGTAGGTCGCACCCGCGTCACGCACTTTTCCGCGCAGGACGGTGGACTGGGCCACCGACATGCCGAGGTTGCGGGTGACAACCACCACGCCGACCTCGTTGAAAGTCGCGTTGAGCGAAGCGACCGATTCGGCTTTCTGCGAACGATCCATGCCTTACTCCTTCACAAATGACCGTTTGAGGCGAACCCCGAACGGCCGGCTACATTTGTCCATGCCGAATGATCGACACGGGCGAGTCCGTTGAGGGGGAAGGAGCCCGCGCCGAAACGCGGAAAAGGCACTGCACTCCCAAGGGAGCTGAGGCCGAGGGGACCGGAGTCCCCGAAATTCTCTTTTCCCCGCCTAGGCTGGAAATTAAGCCGGGAACCGGCACCAACTGTCTCGGACGGATGATCGGCAGCGAACTGCCGGTCGGTGCGGGCCAATGGCGGAAGTGCCCCGGGAAGTCAAGCACGGCGACGGACGAATCGGGGCGGCGCGTGGCGCTATACAAGTCGCGCGGCACTTCTGCGCGGCGACGTATCGCCCTGCGGCAAACCGCAGTTTCGTCCCAAAAAGACCCGCCTTTCGCCGCCCGGTCGCCCCGCATTGGGAAACGCCCAATCTTTCTTAAGATTTCATTAAATTGAAATGTTCGAAAACTAACGCAACGCTAATCGCGCGGTATCAGACATAAAAGCGCGCGATTTCTAAGGTGTCGCAAATACAAAATATCAACCCTCGGGTTCGGGCGAATTCTTGCTCCGGATACCGATGTCCTGTTGGAGAATATCCCGTGTCTCGTCATGAAAAGATCATCGCCTCGGCCGCGCTTCTCGCGGCTTCGGCTTCGCCTGCCTATGCCGTTGAAGTTCTGGTCAACGGCAATTTCGAATCCGGCATTACCGGCTGGACGACCTATACTACGGCCAATGGCACGATCACCGAGATCCCCAGCCTGCCGCCTTCGTCGCCGCAGCCCCAGGTCGCCACGACGGTTTCGTTCAACACGACTGGCTCGGGCGCCTCGAAGGCGCTGTTCCTCAACGCCGGCGCCTATCAGCCGCCTTACGGCGTGGGCCAGCAGGGTGGCGGCGTGTTCCAGACGTTCACGCTCGGCAAGGACGGTACGGCCAGCTTCAGCGCCGACATCGCCGCGCTCACCAACAACAACTCGCTGGGCGTCGGCCTGCTCAGCGTCCTGCTCGACGGTGTCGTCATGGACAGCTTCGACTTCGGCGCGCTGAACAACGCCACCGCTCGTTCGACGCTGGACTTCACCAGCTTCCTCACCGCGGGCGACCACACGATCTCGCTGCAGGCCACCCGCGCTTTCGCGCCGGCCCGCGGCGTGACCTCGCAGTACTTCGACAACGCTTCGCTCAACTTCGCCGCGGTCCCCGAGCCGGCCACCTGGGCGATGATGATCCTGGGCATGGGTGTGATCGGCCGCACGATGCGCCGCCGCCGTGCGGCCGTCCGCTTCGCGTTCTGATCGCATCGGCCCTGCCGACAAGGAAGGCGGTCCCGGAAGGGGCCGCCTTTTTTTGCTTTCCCAACAGCGAAGGCGGCCCCGGGGAGGGACCGCCTTCTTTATCCCATCCCCTCTTGCGAGGGGCTGGGCACACGCACCTTCAGACCGTGACCCGCGGGGGGAGTTGCGGGGGCGGGGTTGCTGGTCGACGACTGATAAGTGCGCCAGTCGAACGGTTGCACTTCGGCTTCCTTCTGCTTGTGCTCGCGGCCCTGCAGGATCAGGCGGGCGCGGCGCATGCGGCCCTTGCGCGAGGTGAACGGGTTTTCGGCATCGGGCTCGGCCGAGACCATCTGCTCGAGCAGGGCATCGCGGTCCTCGCGGTTGTCGGGGACCAGTTCCTCGGTACCGATGCGCTGGGCGACCGACGGATGCGGCGTGGGCTCGATCGCCTTCGGTGTGGCCTCGGCCGCCATTTCCTCGGCCGGCGCATAGGCGGGCATCGGCAGTTCGGGCTCGAGGACGCTCGGTTCGCTGGCCGCCATGGCCGGCGCCATCATCGGGCCCGGCTCGTCGTAGAAGCGCGCGGGATCGGCAGCATGGGCGTCTTCATAATAGGCTTCTTCGTAGTCCTCTTCCTCATCCCGGCGGCGCGAGCGGAGGGCAAGAACGCCCGCGGTGCCGATGCCGAGCGCGGCCAGAATACCGGCGATCCACGCGGCGGTGCTCAGCCCCGTCGAGGTATCCGATTCGGTCGGACTGACGGCTGCGACAGGCGGCTGGGTAACCGCCGGTTGCGCCAGGGGAGGAGCAGCAACCGGCGGCATGGCATCGGCCGCGCGCTGAGCCGGCGCGGCTATCGGTGTAGCAGGAGGCGTTTCGGGAGCGGCGGTGCGCGCAGCACTGACGCTGCGCGCCGCGGCGGGTGCTGCAGCCTTGGCTGCGGCGCGGGGCTTAGTGCTGCGTTCAGGAGCAGGTTCGTCGGCTACTGTCGCTGCGGGAGCAGCGGCCGGAACCTGCTGGACTACGGGCGCGGCAGTAGAAGCGGCCGGGGCAGCCGGCAGCACGATCGTCGGCTGTGCGGCAGGTGTCGGCGCCGGGAGCGTAATCGCTGGCGCCTCGCTCACGGGCGCCGAAGCTTCCTGAGCCCAGGCGGGGGTGGATCCAAGCGCGAGCACGGCACAAATCGCCGTGGTGGCGCAAAAGCTGCGGAGGGGTGCGTGTGTCATGAACACAAGGTTGGGCAAGTATCTGTGATTGAAAAGACCCAGATCGCTGCAAATCGATAAGTCGAGCCCATATGGCTGATGAATGGAGGCGATTTACTGTTTGTGATACAAGCTATATCGCGAATTTCATTGCAATATTGAGGTTTATACTATATAAGTCTTGCAGTATTAAGTATGGTTAGGACCGCGACTGGCGATTTTGTTCCACCGCCGATCGCAAATCATGCTCGGCCGAACGATTTGCGTCCGATGCCGCCGCATTGACAGCATCGGGCCACCTTCCTATATGCGCCTCCCTGCCCGACGCTTCGAGCAAGGCCGGTCCATGCGCGGGGACCAGTCCACGAAGGAAGCGAACCGGGTTTCATCTGACGCGATAGGCTGCCGGCAATGGCCTCCCTCCAGGGAGCGCTCCCGCCGTGCGGCCTTTTCGCGTCCGATGCGCCACACGCCGCGCGTGGCATGATTTTCCGCCGGTTTTCCGCATCGGAGCCGGCACAACACAAGAGGCAAGACCCCTCCATGGCGACCAAGCCCCTCAGCCCGACCGGCGCTCTCCGCGCCTCGGCCAAGAAGCGCATCCGCAAGATCTTCGGCGACATCCACGAAGTCGTGCAGATGCCGAACCTCATCGAGGTTCAGCGCGAATCGTACGAGCAGTTCCTCCGCTCGGACCCTTCGCGCGGCTATGTCTCGGGCCTGGAAAAGACGCTGCGCTCGGTCTTCCCGATCCGCGACTTCGGCGGCACCAGCGAACTGGACTTCGTCCACTACGAGCTGGAAGACCCCAAGTACGACACCACCGAATGCCGCCAGCGCGGCATCACCTATGCGGCGCCGATGAAGGTCACGCTGCGCCTGATCGTCTTTGAAGTCGACGCCGAGACCGAGACCCGGTCGGTGCTCGATATCAAGGAGCAGGACGTCTATATGGGCGACATGCCGCTCATGACCGAGAACGGCACCTTCATCATCAACGGCACCGAGCGCGTCATCGTCTCGCAGATGCACCGTTCGCCGGGCGTCCTGTTCGACCATGACCGCGGCAAGACGCACTCGTCGGGCAAGTTCCTTTTCGCCGCGCGCGTCATTCCCTACCGCGGTTCGTGGCTCGACTTCGAGTTCGACGCCAAGGACATCGTCAACGTCCGTATCGACCGCAAGCGCAAGCTGCCGGTCACGGCGCTGCTCTATGCGCTGGGCCTCGACGCCGAACAGATCCTCAACCACTTCTACGATACCGTCGTGTGGAAGCGCGGCACCAAGGGTGCCGACGGTGGCTGGCTCGTGCCTTACGTCGCCGAGCAATGGCGCGGTACCAAGCCGACCTTCGACATCGTCGACGCCGGCTCGGGCGAGGTCATCTTCCCCGCTGGGCAGAAGATCAGCCCGCGTGCAGCCAACAAGGCGCAGAAGGACGGCCTGACCGAGCTGCTGATCCCGACCGAGGAAATCTTCGGCCGCTATTCGGCCAGCGACGTCATCGACGAGTCGACCGGCCGCATCTACATCGAAGCGGGCGACGAAGTTTCGACCGACAATCTCGATGCGCTCGACAAGGCGGGCATCGACCACATCGACCTGCTCGACATCGATCACGTCAACACCGGTCCCTGGATCCGCAACACGCTCCAGGTCGACAAGGCCGAGAACCGCGAGATGGGCCTCGAGGCCATCTACAAGGTCATGCGCCCGGGCGAGCCGCCGACGAAGGAAACCGCCGAATCGCTGTTCGATGGCCTGTTCTTCGATGGCGACCGCTACGACCTGTCGGCCGTGGGCCGCGTCAAGCTGAACATGCGTCTGGGCCTCGACGCCGAGGACACCGTCACCACGCTGCGCACCGAGGACATCCTCGCCGTGGTCAAGGAGCTGGTGAACCTCAAGGACGGCAAGGGCGAGATCGACGACATCGACAACCTCGGCAACCGCCGCGTGCGTTCGGTCGGCGAGCTGCTCGAGAACCAGTACCGCGTCGGCCTGCTCCGCATGGAGCGCGCCGTGAAGGAGCGCATGAGCTCGGTCGACGTGTCGACCGTCATGCCGAACGACCTGATCAACGCCAAGCCCGCGGTCGCCGCAGTGCGCGAGTTCTTCGGTTCGTCACAGCTCTCGCAGTTCATGGACCAGACCAACCCGCTGTCCGAAGTCACCCACAAGCGCCGCGTCTCGGCGCTCGGGCCGGGCGGTCTGACGCGCGAGCGCGCGGGCTTCGAAGTCCGCGACGTCCACCCGACGCACTATGGTCGTATCTGCCCGATCGAAACGCCGGAAGGCCCGAACATCGGTTTGATCAACTCGCTGTCGACCTTCGCCCGCGTCAACAAGTACGGCTTCATCGAGACGCCGTACCGCAAGGTGATCGACGGCAAGGTGACCAAGGACGTGGTCTACCTCTCGGCGATGGAAGAGCAGAAGCACACGGTTGCCCAGGCCTCGGCCGAAACCAATGCCGACGGCTCGTTCGTCGAGGAATTGGTCTCGGCTCGTGAGTCCGGCGAATTCGTCATGGCGCCGCGCGATCACGTCACGCTGATGGACGTTTCGCCCAAGCAGCTCGTCTCGGTCGCCGCATCGCTCATTCCGTTCCTGGAAAACGATGACGCCAACCGCGCGCTCATGGGCTCGAACATGCAGCGCCAGGCGGTGCCGCTGGTTCGCGCCGAGGCACCGTTCGTCGGCACCGGCATGGAAGAGACCGTGGCGCGTGACTCGGGCGCCGCGATCGCCGCCCTGCGCGGCGGCGTGGTCGACCAGGTCGACGCGACGCGTATCGTCATCCGCGCCGCTGGCGACATCGAAGCCGGCCAGTCGGGCGTCGACATCTACACGCTGCAGAAGTTCCAGCGCTCGAACCAGAACACCTGCATCAACCAGCGTCCGCTGGTGAAGGTGGGCGAGTTCGTCGAAAAGGGCACGATCCTGGCCGACGGTCCCTCGACCGAGTTCGGCGAGCTGGCGCTGGGCCGAAACAGCCTCGTCGCCTTCATGCCCTGGAACGGCTACAACTATGAGGACTCGATCCTCATCAGCGAGCGCATCGTCAAGGACGACGTCTTCACCTCGATCCACATCGAGGAATTCGAAGTCATGGCCCGCGACACCAAGCTCGGGCCGGAAGACATCACCCGCGACATCCCGAACGTCGGCGAGGAAGCCCTGCGCAACCTCGACGAGGCGGGCATCGTCTACATCGGCGCCGAAGTGCACCCGGGCGACATCCTGGTCGGCAAGATCACGCCGAAGGGCGAAAGCCCGATGACGCCGGAGGAAAAGCTCCTCCGCGCCATCTTCGGCGAAAAGGCCAGCGACGTGCGCGACACCTCGCTTCGTCTGCCGCCGGGCGTTTCGGGCACGATCGTCGAAGTGCGCGTGTTCAACCGCCACGGCATCGAGATCGACGACCGTACCCGCGCGATCCAGAACGAGGAAATCGAACGCCTCGCCAAGGACCGCGAGGACGAGCGCGGCATTCTCAACCGGGCGACCTATAACCGCCTGCGCGACATGCTGCTCGGCCAGGTTGCCGCGGCTGCGCCGAAGGGCATCAAGAAGGGCGTCGAGATCAACGAGGAAGTCCTCGCCGAGGCCGAGCGTCACGAATGGTGGAAGTTCTCCGTCGCCGACGACGGTCGCCAGATCCAGCTCGAAGCGGTGAAGGCCCAGTACGACGAGACCGTCAAGGCGATCCAGGAGAAGTTCGAGGACCGCAAGGAGAAGCTGGAGCGCGGCGACGAGCTGGCTCCGGGCGTGCTCAAGATGGTCAAGGTCTTCGTCGCGGTGAAGCGCAAGCTGCAGCCGGGCGACAAGATGGCCGGCCGCCACGGCAACAAGGGTGTCATTTCGCGCATCCTGCCGTGCGAGGACATGCCGTTCCTCGAGGACGGCACCCACGTCGACATCGTGCTGAACCCGCTGGGCGTGCCTTCGCGCATGAACGTCGGGCAGATCTTCGAAACGCACCTCGGCTGGGCCGCGCGCGGCCTCGGCCAGCAGATCACGGCTGCGCTCGAAGACTGGCGCCATGCCAACCCGAACCCCGAAGCGGCCGCGCCGCCGACGGCTCTGGTCGACCGCCTGAAGGACATCTACGGCGAGAACTACCACGACGAGATCGAGAACCGCACGGTTCCCGAAGTCGTCGAGCTGGCCGAGAACCTGAAGAACGGCGTGCCGATGGGTACTCCGGTGTTCGACGGCGCGCGCGAGGCCGACGTCTCGTACATGCTGGCCAAGGCCGGGCTCGATACCTCGGGCCAGGTCACCCTGTTCGACGGGCGCACCGGCGATGCCTTCGACCGCAAGGTCACCGTGGGCTACATCTACATGCTGAAGCTCCACCACCTGGTCGATGACAAGATCCACGCGCGTTCGATCGGGCCGTACTCCCTCGTCACCCAGCAGCCGCTGGGCGGTAAGGCGCAGTTCGGCGGCCAGCGCTTCGGCGAGATGGAGGTCTGGGCGCTCCAGGCCTACGGCGCCGCCTATACGCTGCAGGAAATGCTGACGGTGAAGTCCGACGACGTTGTGGGCCGCACCAAGGTCTACGAAGCGATCGTCAAGGGCGACGACACCTTCGAGGCCGGCATTCCCGAGAGCTTCAACGTGCTCGTCAAGGAAATGCGCTCGCTGGGCCTCAACGTCGAACTCTCGTCGCTGACCGACGAGGACGATGACGACGGCATTGCGATCGCGGCTGAGTGAACCTTTCGGAGCGCTGCCTCCCGAAGGCAGTGCTCCACCGGTTCGCCACAGAAATTGACCCTCTAAAGGGACGAAAACCATGAACGACCTGACCAAATTCACCAACCAGATGGCCAAGCCCGAGACTTTCGACCAGATCCAGATCGGTCTGGCGAGCCCCGAGCGCATCCGCTCCTGGTCCTTCGGCGAGATCAAGAAGCCGGAGACGATCAACTACCGCACGTTCAAGCCCGAGCGTGACGGCCTGTTCTGCGCGCGCATCTTCGGCCCGGTGAAGGACTACGAGTGCCTCTGCGGCAAGTACAAGCGCATGAAGTACAAGGGCGTCGTCTGCGAGAAGTGCGGCGTCGAAGTCACCGTCACCAAGGTGCGCCGCGAGCGCATGGGCCACATCGAGCTGGCCGCCCCGGTTGCGCACATCTGGTTCCTGAAGTCGCTGCCTTCGCGCATCGGCCTGCTGCTCGACATGCAGCTCAAGCAGCTCGAGCGTATCCTGTACTTTGAATCCTACGTCGTCATCGAGCCGGGCCTGACCCCGCTCGAAAAGTACCAGCTTCTCACCGAGGACGAGCTGCTCGACGCGCAGGACGAGTATGGCGAAGACAGCTTCTCCGCCGACATCGGCGCTGCCGCGGTCAAGAACATGCTGATGAACCTCGACCTGGTTCAGGAGCGCGAGGACCTGCTGCAGGAGCTCGCCACCACCAAGTCCGAGCTCAAGCCCAAGAAGATCATCAAGCGCCTCAAGGTCGTCGAATCGTTCATCGATTCGGGCAACAAGCCCGAGTGGATGATCCTCGACGTCGTGCCGGTCATTCCGCCCGAACTGCGCCCGCTGGTGCCGCTCGACGGCGGCCGCTTCGCCACGTCGGACCTCAACGACCTCTACCGCCGCGTGATCAACCGCAACAACCGCCTGAAGCGCCTGATCGAGCTGCGCGCCCCGGACATCATCGTCCGCAACGAAAAGCGCATGCTGCAGGAAGCCGTCGACGCGCTGTTCGACAACGGCCGCCGCGGCCGCGTCATCACCGGCGCCAACAAGCGTCCGCTGAAGTCGCTGTCCGACATGCTCAAGGGCAAGCAGGGCCGCTTCCGCCAGAACCTGCTCGGCAAGCGCGTCGACTATTCGGGTCGTTCGGTCATCGTGACCGGTCCGGAGCTCAAGCTGCACCAGTGCGGCCTCCCCAAGAAGATGGCGCTCGAGCTGTTCAAGCCGTTCATCTACGCCCGCCTCGATGCCAAGGGTCTGTCGATGACCCTGAAGCAGGCCAAGAAGTGGGTCGAGAAGGAGCGCAAGGAAGTCTGGGACATCCTGGATGAGGTCATCCGCGAGCACCCCGTGCTGCTGAACCGCGCCCCGACGCTCCACCGCCTCGGCATCCAGGCTTTCGAGCCCGTGCTGATCGAGGGCAAGGCGATCCAGCTGCACCCGCTCGTCTGCTCGGCCTTCAACGCCGACTTCGACGGTGACCAGATGGCCGTCCACGTGCCGCTTTCGCTGGAAGCCCAGCTCGAAGCGCGCGTGCTGATGATGTCGACCAACAACATCCTGTCGCCCGCCAACGGCAAGCCGATCATCGTGCCGTCGCAGGACATGGTGCTGGGTCTCTACTACCTGTCGATGGACCGTGAGAACGAGCCGGGCCAGGGCATGCTGCTGGCCGACATGGCCGAAGTGCACCAGGCGCTGGAAGTGGGTGCGGTGACGCTCCACTCGAAGATCATCGCCCGCGTCCCGCAGACCGACGAAGAGGGCAAGGAATACCTCAAGCGCTTCGAGACCACGCCGGGCCGCATGCTGATCGGCGAGTGCCTGCCGCGCAGCCACAAGGTGCCCTTCGAGATCGTCAACCGCCTCCTCACCAAGAAGGACGTGGGCGACGTGATCGACGAGGTCTATCGCCACACCGGCCAGAAGGACACGGTGCTGTTCGCCGACGCGATCATGTCGCTCGGCTTCCGCAACGCGTTCAAGGCGGGCATCTCGTTCGGCAAGGACGACATGATCATCCCCGACAGTAAGGTGGCCCTGGTCGAAGAGACCAAGGCGCTGGTGGCCGACTACGAGCAGCAGTACCAGGACGGCCTGATCACGCAGCAGGAGAAGTACAACAAGGTGATCGACGCCTGGAGCCGTTGCGGCGACCAGGTCGCGAACGCCATGATGGACGAGATCCGCGCCACGCCGATCGACCCCGAAACCGGCCGCATGGCACCGATCAACTCGATCTACATGATGTCGCACTCTGGCGCTCGTGGCTCCCCGACGCAGATGAAGCAGCTCGCGGGTATGCGCGGCCTGATGGCCAAGCCTTCGGGCGAGATCATCGAGACGCCGATCATCTCGAACTTCAAGGAAGGCCTGACCGTTCTCGAGTACTTCAACTCGACCCACGGCGCCCGTAAGGGTCTGGCCGACACGGCGCTCAAGACGGCGAACTCGGGTTACCTGACCCGCCGTCTGGTCGACGTGTCGCAGGACTGCGTGGTCGTGATCGACGATTGCGGTACCGAGCGTGCGCTGGAAATGCGTTCGATCGTCCAGGGCGGTGCGACGATCGCCTCGCTCGGCGAGCGTATCCTGGGCCGTACCCTGGCCGAGGACATCGTCGACAAGGAAGGCAACGTCATCGTCGCCAACGGCACGCTGCTCGACGAGCCGACCACTGCGAAGATCGAAGCGACCGGCCTCCAGGCCGCGCGCATCCGCTCTCCGCTGATCTGCGAAGCGACCATGGGCGTCTGCGGCAAGTGCTATGGGCGCGATCTCGCCCGCGGTACGCCGGTGAACATCGGTGAAGCGGTGGGCGTCATCGCCGCCCAGTCGATCGGCGAGCCGGGCACGCAGCTGACCATGCGTACCTTCCACATCGGCGGCGCGGCGCAGGTCAACGAGACCTCGCACCTCGAATCGATCTCGGACGGCACGGTCCAGTACCGTGACATCCCGACGATCGTCGACAAGCGCAGCCGCCTGCTCAGCCTTGCCCGTAATGGCGAGATCGTGGTGTTCGACACCGAGGGCCGCGAACGCGCGATCCACAAGGTGCCCTACGGTACCGTGCTGCTCCACAAGGACGGCGCCAAGGTGAAGGAAGGCGAGCGTCTGGCCGAGTGGGATCCGTTCACCACCCCGGTCATCACCGAGAAGCCGGGTATCGTGAAGTACCAGGACCTGATCGATGGCCGCACGCTGACCGAGCAGACCGACGAAGCCACCGGCATGACCAGCCGCGTCGTCACCGAGAACCGCGGCGCCAGCCGGGGCAAGAAGGAGGACCTGCGTCCCCGGATGACCCTGCTCGACGAGGCCTCGGGCGAAGCCGCGCGCTACATGCTCGCCCCCGGCACGACGCTGTCGGTCGAGGACGGCCAGGCGGTCGAGGCGGGTGACGTTCTCGCCCGTGCTTCGCGCGAAGCCGCCAAGACGCGCGACATCACCGGCGGTCTGCCGCGTGTTGCCGAGCTGTTCGAGGCGCGCAAGCCGAAGGACAACGCGATCATCGCCAAGACCTCGGGACGGATCGAATTCGTCCGCGACTACAAGGCGAAGCGCAAGATCGCGATCATCCCCGAGGATGGCGAGCCCGTCGAGTACCTGATCCCCAAGAGCAAGGTGATCGACGTCCAGGAAGGCGACTGGGTCAAGAAGGGTGACAACCTGATCTCGGGCAGCCCCGATCCGCACGACATCCTCGAGGTGCTCGGCGTCGAGGCGCTGGCCGAATATCTCGTCGCGGAAATCCAGGAGGTCTATCGTCTCCAGGGCGTGAAGATCAACGACAAGCACATCGAGGTGATCGTTCGCCAGATGCTGCAGAAGGTCGAGATCACCGACGGCGGCGACACCACGCTGCTGGCGGGCGAGCAGGTCGACTTCGAGGAGATGAACGAGATCAACGGCAAGCTGGATGACGGGCAGAAGCCCGCCGAAGGCAAGCCGGTGCTGCTCGGCATCACCAAGGCCTCGCTGCAGACGCGTTCGTTCATTTCGGCGGCCTCGTTCCAGGAGACCACCCGCGTGCTCACCCAGGCGGCGGTCGAAGGGAAGAAGGACTCGCTGATCGGCCTCAAGGAGAACGTGATCGTCGGCCGTCTCATCCCCGCCGGCACCGGCGCGGGCATGAACCGTCTGCGTGTCGCCGCCTCCAGCCGCGATGCCGCGCTCCGCGCGCAGTACCGCAAGCTGCAGGAGCACCTGATTGCGCCCGAAACCGCTGCCGAAGAGCATGCGGCCGAGCTCGCCCAGGGCCCCGAAGCGGCGATCGGCAACGATCCGCTGGCCGCCATGGAAGGCGAGACGCACGGCACCGATGCCGATGCGGGCGACTACCTGGTGAAGGGCGACGAGGCCGAATAAGCCTCAGGCGTCCAGCCTACCTATCGAAGGGCCCCGCCGGAGCGATCCGGCGGGGCTTTTTCGTTGCGCGGCGCGGTTGTGCTATAGGCTCGGCTCATGATCACGATGACGCTGGACTGGGGCGCGCTGGTCGCCCTCATCGGCTGGAGCCTGTTCGTCTTCTGGCTGGGCCGCAAGTCGGCCGGCCCGCGCGATCGCGACCTCTCGGGCCCACCGCCGTCGTTCACGATGCAGCGCCCTCTGCCATCAGCGAGGCCGGGACCCGCCACCCTCTCGCCCGAGGCGCTCGCCGCGATCCGCGGCGAACTGGCGCGCGGCAACAAGATCAACGCGATCAAGCTGATGCGCGAGGCGACCGGCCTGGGCCTCGCCGAATCCAAGCAAGCCGTCGAAGCGATGGAAATCTAGCGAAAGGGAAGGGTGCCATGTCGGCCGTGATCATCAGCTACAAGCTCAAGCCGGGCGTCACGCCCACCGATTTCGACCACTGGGTCAGGACCGTCGACCAGCCGACCCTGCGGGGGGATCGCGCGGGTCAAGGCCTGCGACACCTTCCGCGTCGAGCGTCTGCTCATGGGCGAAGGCGAACCCAGCGCCCACTACGTCGAACTGTTCGACATCCCCGACCTTGCCGGCTTCATGGCCGAGGACATGGCCGGCGAGACGATGCAGGGCATCATGGCCCAGTTCGCCGGCTTTGCCGAAGCGCCCGAATTCCTCGTCGCCGAGAAGCTCTAGGGCCTGTACTCGGTGCGGCCTTAAACCCCGCTTAAGCTGTTAACGACAGCGTCAACACATCGTTAACCCTCGTGTGACAAACCATGACAGTCATCTGTCGGACTCCGGGGGGGAGCAGGACGAAACCGTGTCGGTACTTCTGACCATCCGCGCCCACAAGCGCTACGCCGTCTGCAGCAAGGTCCGCGTACGCAAGGACGGCAAGCGCGGCTCCGACGGCCTGCTGATCGAGCTCTCGCTCGACGGCTGCCGAATCAGTCATGTCGGAAAAGCGGGCAGCTTCGCGCTGGGCGATCCGCTGACGCTTCGGCTCGACGGCACTGCACCGATCGAAGGGCATGTCCGCTGGGCGAACGACAGTACGATCGGCCTGCGCTTCGACCGTCCGCTGCACATCGCCGGGCTCCAGGAGCTGATCCAGCTCTGCCGCGGCGGCGGCGTTCCGGAACAGCGCGCCTACGGAACGTGACTCGGCGCTGAAGCCGGGATACATTGGCCTCTCCGCAAAGGAGACCGGCATGAGCGACCTCGATCAGTCTGCGCAGCCCGCCCCGCGAGCCGACCTCGACCAGGGCCCTCAAGCTACACCGGGGGCACCCGCGGCCGCGCCGCCGGCCAGTAGCAGCTTCGATTTCAACCATCCGACGATCATCAGCCTGCTCTACCTCTCGTCGGTCGTGCTGGGTGTCACCGCGATCGTCGGCGTGGTGCTGGCCTATGTCTGGAAAGGCGAGGCGCACGCCGATTGGGAAAGCTCGCACTACCAGTACCTGATCCGCACCTTCTGGATCGGGCTGATCGGCTTCTTCGTCAGCGTGCTCTGCATGATCCTCCTGATCGGATTCCTCATGCTGATCGCGGTGGGCGTGCTGGTGCTGGTCCGCTCGGTGCTGTCGCTGGTTGCCGCGCAGAAGCAGCAGCCAATGCCCAATCCGACGAGCCTCTTCGTCTGAGAGCATTCTCGGCGGATTCCAGCGGCTAGTCCCTCCGATCCGGAGCATTTGCCTAGCCTTGCCTTAGTCCGGCCGGGCGCATGCTGGCGGCATGGCCTATCGCATTCTCGTCCTCGCGCTGTTCGCTGTCGCCGCCGCGCTGTCATCGCTTGCCACCCACCGTTCTGCTGCGGCGATCACGCTGCCGTCCGATCACGAGGCGGCGCGGTTCACGCACTGCTCTGGCCCCGTAAGGGTAAGCTGCGTCGTCGACGGCGACACCTTCTGGTATCGCGGCGCCAAGATCCGCATTGCCGATATCAACGCCCCCGAAACCAGCGAGCCGCACTGCGCCGCCGAAGCCCGCCTCGGCGCTCGCGCCACCAGGCGGCTGGCCGAGCTGTTGAGCGCCGGCGCCTTCTCGCTCGAACCCGCCGACCGCTTGCGTGACAGCTATGGTCGCAGGCTGTTCACCGTCACCCGCGGCGGCGAGAGTCTGGGCGGAAAGCTAGAAGCCGAAGGCCTGGCAGAGCCCTGGCGCGGCTATCGGCGGGATTGGTGCAGCTGAGCGAAACGCCTTGCTAATCGCACGAAGGCGCCCATACCGCGCCTACCGCGCGCATTCGGTGACCGTAAGCGCGCGCGGCAGAGAGACCCCCCAGCGAATTGGGTCGCGCTCCCGCTTACGCGACTGGGAACAAGCCAATGAGCCGCGCAATGAACCTCAAGCTCGAACAAGCCGACGTTGTCGCGCAATGCGCCAAGGCCGGCGTCGCCATCAGCGCGATCGAGACCCTGCCCGCCGGCGGCACGCATCTGGTGCTGGTCAGGCCCGAGGGCGCCGAGACGATGCGCGGCGTCTTCGCCAAGAGCATCATCGAAGGCCGCGTGAAGCGCTTCGCTTTCATGCATCCCAGGCCCTCGCCGCTCTAAGGCGCTTCCCCGCACGGGCGATTTGAGGCATTCTTCGCCGGGAACGGCACGGGAGGCGACTCATGGATCGCGACCAGGTTCTAGCCATCATCGACCAGGCTTATGCTGCTCGCCAAGCGAACGACGAGGAAGCCCTCGGCCAGATCTGGGCCGAGGATGCGACCTTCGAACTGGCGGGCGAGACCAGCCTGCTCGAGAACTTCCCCGGCTCCACGGGTCCCGAGGCGGGAAAGCCTGCTGTCGAAGCGCTGATGCGCCTGGTGGCGATGAGCAACGTCACCCGCCTTAACGCCGTGGTCGAAGGCAACAAGGCAGCGACGCTATCGAGCGCGACGGTCTCCTTCGCCGGCCGGCCCTCATTCGAGACGCTGCTCTACGACCTCTGGGAGATCAACGAAGCCGGCCGGGTCCGCTCGCTCCAGCAGTTCGCCGACACCGCGCGGGTGGTCCACGAGATGCGCGCGCTGAAAGAGATCTGACGCGCTCCTACAGCTTGGCGCAGATCGACAGGCCGATGTTGACCCACAGCGCCATCACGAACAGCACGCCCAGGATGAACCCGCCGCCGCGGTGCGAGGGGTTGTTGTAGGTCATGTGGACCGCACTCTGCAGCAGCCGCGCGACGACCCAGCCCCAGGCGAATGCCAGCGTCCAGCCGCTCACCGCACCCAGCACGAAAGCCGTGATGCAACCGGCGTAGAACAGCGTCGGCAGTTCGAACAGGTTATCCCAGTGCCGCACGGCGGCCGTGGCGCCCTCGGGCTCGGGCGTGCCGAGATGGGCGCGATAGAAGCTGGGGTCCTGGCCGGCCTTCACCGCCGCGCCGCGCGCCGTGGCCATCTTGATGAAAGCCACGAAGGTCAGCGCGACGATGACCAGCATCGGCACGAGAATGGTCACCGGATTGGTATGATCGAACATTGGCAGCTCCCCCCTTATACGGCGGCTACCCCTGCCGCCTTGGGGGAGAGCATGCCTGCAGCGCCGAACGACGCAAGCGGAAAAGGATCAGGCCGCGGCCACGTCTCCGCCGTCGGCCGAGCCGCCGCGCAGCACGAAGCGGCGGTCGCAATAGCCGCATTCGACGAAGCCGGTCTCGTCGATCTCCAGCCAGACACGCGGGTGGCCAAGCGCGGCGCCGCCGCGAATGTCGGTGGCTCCGTCGCAGCTGACGCGGGTGGAATCGGTGTAGACGGTTTCGGGCGGCTTGATCATGGCGCGCGGGATAACAGGGCTGGGCGCGATTTTCTAGCCGCCAATCGGTGGCATGCGCTCGTCGGGAACCGCGGGATTGAGTGGTCCGCGCTGCGCCCCGATCCATTCGCGCCACAGCAGCAGCAGCGCGGCCATCAGTGCCGGCCCGAGGACGATGCCGATCAGGCCCCAGGCCTCGATCCCGCCGATGATGCCCAGCAGCACCAGCAGGAACGGCAGCCGCGTCGCGCCGCCGATCAGCACGGGGCGGATGAAATGGTCGGCAACGAAGACCACCACCGAACCCAGCACGCCGATGGCGATGGCCGCGCCGATCTCGCCGGCCGCGGCCAGCAGCCCGGCCGCCGCGACATAGGCAACGACCGCGCCCAGCGGGATCGCCGAGAGCAGCCCGGTGAGCAGGCCGAGGATTGCCGGATGCGGTACCCCGGCAACATAGTAGGCCGCGCCCATCAGCACGCCTTCGCCCAGGCCGACGACGACCAGTCCGTTCACCGTGCCGCGGATGGCCTGGACGATCTGCTCGCCGACCTGCTCGCCCGCCGGACCGAAGGCCCGGGCGATGCCGACGCGCAGGCCGCGGGCGAGGCCTTCGCCATCGCGCAGCATGAAGAAGAAGATCAGCAGCATGAAGACGATGATGAGCAACCGGTGCAGCACCGCGCCGAGGAAGCGGCCGCCGAGGTCGAGCGACGAGCGTCCACCCTCGCCATGCAGGATCGACAGATGGCTCAGCGCCCCCGGCTGCGCGAGATTGGCCTGCCACCAGCCGACGAGCTGGTCGCCGAACGGCAGCTGCGCGAGGATGTGCGGCGGCGGAATGCCCTGTGCTCCCGATTGCTGGACGAATTGCACGAAGTCGGCGCTGTCATGCGCCAGCGCGGTGGCGACCATGATCAGCGGCAGCACGAAGATCAGCAGGATCAGCAAGGTGACGCCGAGCGGCAGCAGTACGCGACCCTGTTTCGGCCAACGCGCCTGACAGCGGACATACCACGGCCACAGCGACACGGCGAATACCGCCGCCCAGCCCGCCGCCGCCAGGAAGGGTAGCAAGGTCCACAGGCCTGCCAGCGCGAGCAGGATGACCGCGACCAGCGCAGCCCTGGTCTGACCGCGTGAAAGAGCCCCGAAGCTGCGGTTGCTGTTTTCGTCCATGCGGCAGGCTATAACCGGTGGGGGCAATCAGCCAACACGCCTTTTGGTCTATCCGCCCGTTCCGCCCACTATCGGCCCGCCCGCCACGGTCAGGGTCTCGCCGGTGATGTAGGACGAGGCCTCGCTGGCGAAGAACACGATCGCCCGCGCCACGTCCTCCGCGCGGCCGGCGCGAGGAATCGGATAGTTCGCGCAGAACGTATCGACTTCGATATTGTTGGCGACGAAATCCTTCGTCGCGTTGTCGGTGGCGATCAGTCCCGGTGCCACGCAGTTGATGCGGATGCCGTGCCTGCCCCATTCGGCCGCGGCGACGCGGGTGAACATCTGGATACCTGCCTTCGCCACCGAGTAGGCCGCCAAGCCCTGCACACCGTCGTTCCCCGCCACCGAGGACACGTTGACGATCGTGCCCGAGTGCTGCGCCCGCATGTGCGGGCCCACCGCCTGGGTGCAGAGAAATCCGGTGTCGAGATTGCGCGCGAATTCGAAACGCCAGGCGGCAAGGTCCATGTCGCTGAGCTTCGCATGATCGCCCCAGCCGACGCCGTTGACCAGCACGTCGATGCGGCCGAACTCGGCGATCACACGCGCGACCATCGCTTCGACTTCGGCTTCCAGGCTGACATCGGCCCTGATCCAGATGCAGCGGCGGCCCGTCTCGTTCTCGATCGCCTGCGCAGTCGGCGCGAGCGTCGACTCGCTGCGCCCGGCAATGGCTACGTCGGCGCCGTAGCGCGCGAGCAATAGTGCCGTCGCCGCGCCTATCCCGGTGCCCCCGCCAGTCACGATCGCGACCTTGCCGGTGAAGTCATACCCTTCGGCGATCATCGCATAGCTCCTCTCTTTACCCGGGCCTCTTCCTGTCCCAAGGAAGCACTATGAGCGAAGGTCCGGCGATTTCCATCCGCAATCTGGTGAAGCGCTATGCCGGGGAGAAAGGTGCGCCCGGCAAGCTGGCGCTCGACGACGTCAGCTTCGACGTGCCGCAAGGCGGCATCTTCGGCCTGCTCGGCCCCAACGGCGCGGGCAAGTCGACCTTGATCAACACGCTGGCGGGCCTCGTCATGAAGACCTCGGGCCAGGTCTCGATCTGGGGCTTCGACATCGACAAGAACATGCGCAACGCCAAGCGCGCGATCGGCATCGTCCCGCAGGAGATCTTCTTCGATCCCTTCTTCACCCCCTTCGAAGTGCTGGAGAACCAGGCCGGGCTCTACGGAGTCGCCAAGCCGCTGCGCCGCTCGATGGAGCTGCTGCAGGACGTGCACCTGGCCGACAAGGCCAAGTCCTACTCGCGCACGCTCTCGGGTGGTATGAAGCGGCGGTTGCTCGTCGCCAAGGCCATGGTCCACTCGCCGCCCGTGCTGGTGCTCGACGAGCCGACCGCCGGCGTCGACGTCGAACTGCGCCGGCAGCTCTGGGAACTGGTCAGCGAGATGAACGCCCAGGGCGTGACCGTGGTGCTGACCACGCACTACCTCGAGGAAGCCGAGGAGCTGTGCGACCGCATCGCCATCATCAACCACGGCAAGCTGATAGCCAACCAGTCGACCCGCGAACTGCTGGCGACCGCGCGCGAGAAGGTCGTCGTCCTGACGCTCGACCGCGACCTCAGCGGGCTGCCGGAGCATGCCTGCTTCCTCAGATGCGAGAAGACCGGCGAGCGCACGGTCGAGATCACCTACAACAAGGATACCACCAACGCCGGCGAAGTGCTGGCTTCGGTCCAGAGCCAGGGCTTCGCGATCGTCGACGTGACGACCAAGGAAGCCGATCTGGAGGACGTTTTCGTCAGCCTGACGAGCGCGGTGCAGGTGCCGGTTTAGCGGTGCCCACCCTAGCCCCTCCCGCAAGCGGGAGGGGGATGGCCGGGGCCTAGATCGATCCGAAAGCGAGCAGCTTCAGCGCGATCAATCCCCCTCCCGCTTGCGGGAGGGGTTGGGGGTGGGCCAGTCTCCGACCATGCCCAACTGGAAGCCCCGAAACACGGAACGCGCCCGCGAACTGCGCAACCAGGCTACGCCGGCAGAGCGCCACCTCTGGCATTTCATCTCGAACTCCCAGCTCGGCCATAAATTCAGCCGCCAGATGCCGGTCGGTCCGTTCTTCGCCGATTTCCTCTGCCGAGAGCAAAAACTCATCATCGAACTCGACGGTTTCTCGCACGAGGTCGATCCCGGACGCGATATCTGGCGCGACAAGTACCTGAACGAAGCCGGATATCGCGTGTTGCACTTCCCAAACGCCGAAGTCCTCGCCAATGTCGAAGGCGTGGTTACGATGATACGCTTTGCCTTGAACGAAAGGCCCACCCCCGGCCCCTCCCGCAAGCGGGAGGGGGATCATGATCCACGACGTCATCATCGTCGGCTCGGGCGCCGCTGGCCTCACCGCCGCCCTCGGCCTCGCCGAGAAACTCAAGGTCCTCGTGCTGGCCAAGGGCTCGCTGACCGGCGGGTCGACCGCCTGGGCCCAAGGCGGCATCGCCGCCGTGCTCGATGCGGGCGACACTTTCGAGGAGCATATCCGCGATACGATGATCGCCGGGGCCGGGCTCAACCGGCAGGAAACCGTCGAATTCGTCATTGAACGCGCGCCGCATGCGATCGACCGGCTGGTCGAGCTCGGCGTGCCGTTCAACATGGACGGCAACAGCCTGCACCTCACGCGCGAGGGTGGTCATTCGCACCGCCGCATCGTCCATGTCGACGACGCGACGGGCTGGGCCGTGCAGTCGGCGCTGCTCAAGGCGGCCGAGGATCATCCCAACATCACGCTGCTGCCGGGGCAGTCCTGCATCGACCTGATCACCGGCAAGCACGAGCTGCGCTATTCGGGCTCGGGCAGGGTCTGGGGCGTCTACGCGCTCGACGAGGCGACGGGCAAGGTCGAGCCGCATACCGCGCGCGCGACGATCATGGCGACAGGCGGCGCAGGGCGCGTCTACCAGTTCAGCACCGCCCCGCGCGGCGCCACCGGCGACGGCATCGCCATGGCCTGGCGCGCGGGCGCGCGCGTCTCCAACATGGAGATGATGCAGTTCCACCCGACCTGTCTCTACAACCTCGAGGTCAAGAACTTCCTGATCACCGAGGCGGTGCGCGGCGAGGGCGGGCGGCTGATCAACCCGCGCAGCGGCAAGCGCTTCATGGAATTCTATGACGCCGAGCGGCTCGAGCTGGCGCCGCGCGACATCGTCGCGCGCGCGATCGACGCCGAGATCAAGCGCTTCGGGCTCGACTACGTCCATCTCGACATCAGCCACCAGCCCGCGGACTTCGTGAAGGGCCATTTCCCGACGATCTACGAGAAGCTGATGGGCATCGGCATCGACATGACCAAGCAGCCGATCCCGGTGGTCCCCGCGCAGCACTACACCTGCGGCGGTATCGTGATCGACCTTAACGGGCAGACCGACCTGCCGGGGCTCTATGCCGCGGGCGAGTGCACCGAAAGCGGCCTTCACGGGGCCAACCGCCTGGCATCCAACTCGCTGCTCGAATGCTTCGTCTTCGGCGAGGCCGCGGCGGCGCATATCCTCGACTGCTGGGATGCCTTCGATCCGCCGCCGCCGGTTCAGGCCTGGGACGAAAGCCGCGTCACCAACTCCGACGAGGAGGTGATCATCAAGCAGAACTGGACCGAGATCCGCCGCTTCATGTGGAACTACGTCGGCATCGTCCGCACGACCAAGCGGCTCGAACGCGCGCAGCACCGGATCCAGATGCTGACCGGCGAGGTCGAGGACTACTACGGCCACTTCCGCGTCAGCACCGACCTGATCGAGCTGCGCAACCTGCTGCAGACCGCCGAGCTGATCGTCCGCTCGGCGCTGAAGCGCAAGGAAAGCCGCGGGCTGCACTATACGCTCGACTATCCCAAGACGCTGCCCGAGGCGCGCGATACGGTGCTCGTGCCGTGAGCGAAGAGCACCGCGTCGACCGCGCCTGGCGCGTGATCGAGGCGCCGGTCTCGGCAGTCTACGATGCGCTGGTTGACGGCAGCAAGGTGTCGCATTGGCTGCCGCCCGAGGGCGCCACGGGCACGCTGGAGGCCTTCGATCCGCGCCCCGGCGGCGCCTTTCGCATGACCTTGCGTTTTTCCTCGGGAACCGGCGGAAAGACCACTCGCGACACCGATACCGTTAGCGGCCGCTTCGTTGATCTCGAGCCCGAAGAGTTCGTCATCCAGGATTTCGATTTCGTCTCGGACGATCCGTCTTTCGCCGGCACCATGCGGATGACCTGGGGTCTGACCTGGTGCGCCGAAGGGACCGAGGTCTCGATCGTTGCCGAGAACGTACCCTCCGGCATAAGCAAGGAGGACCACGCGCAGGGTCTGGCCTCGTCGCTTGCCAACCTGGCGGCCTTTGTCGAGAATTGAACGAACAAAGCCTGACCCGTCACCCCTGCGAAGGCAGGGGCCCAACTGACGGTGCGGTTTGACGCCGCCGTCGCATTGTCGACGCGAGCTTATCTAGACCCCTGCCTTCGCAGGGGTGACGGGAGAGAGGTGTGAGACTCGCAGGACGGATAGCGCTGGTGACGGGCTCGTCACGCGGCATCGGCGCGGGAATCGCCCGTCGGCTCGCTGTTGATGGCGCGAAAGTGGTGCTCCATGCCAGCCGCAGTCGTGAACTGGTCGATCGGGTCGCGGCTGAGATTCGCGCAGGAGGCGGGACGGCCGACATCGTGCTCGGCGATCTCGCCGAGGGCGACATCGCGGCGCAGGTCGTGCGCGATGCCTTTGCGGTCCACGGCGCACTCGATATCCTCGTCTGCAATGCCGGCGCCCCCGCATCTGGGCCGGTCACGGGGCTCGAACCCGCCGCCATCGACGCGCATCTGGCACTCAACCTTCGCTCCGTCATCCTGCAGGTGATCGAATACGCCCGGCTGACTACGAGCGACCAGGGCCGCGTCGTGCTGATCTCCTCGGGCTCGGCGGCGGTGCCGGTGGGCAATGCCGCGCTCTATTCGGCGGCCAAGGCCGCGGCGGACGGCTTCATCCGTTCGGTGGCGCACGAATTGGGCGAGCGCGGCATCACCTGCAATTCGGTGCAGCCGGGGCTCACGCTGACCCGCGAGCTTGACCCCGCGATCAGCGACAAGGTCGCACGGTGGAACGCGCTGCGCCGTCCCGGCCAGGTCGAGGACATCGCCGACGTCGTCGCCTTCCTCGCCTCGGACGATTCGCGCTGGCTCACCGGCCTGACCCTGCCGGCCAACGGCGGCCAGGTCACTTCCGCCACCACGATCATCGCGAAGGGATAGGGCCATGCGGCTGGAAGGAAGAACCGCGCTCGTCACCGGATCGTCGCAGGGCATCGGCAAGGCCATCGCACTGCGCCTCGCCGCCGACGGCGCCAAGGTCATCGTCCACGCCCGCAGCGCCGAGAAGGCCGAACCCGTGGTTGAGCTGATCCGTAGCCAGGGCGGCACGGCCGATGTCGTGCTGGGCGATCTGGTCGAAGGCGATACCGCAACGCGCGTGGTTCAGGACGCCGCCGCGGTCCACGGCGATCTCGACATCATGGTCCTGAACGCCGGCGGCGGCAGTTCGGGGCTTGCGACCAATCTCTCGATCGAGACGATCGACCGCACCCTGGCTTTCAATCTGCGTGCGACGATCCTGGCCGTCTCCGAATATGCGCGGATCACGCAGAGCCCGCACGGGCGGATCGTCTTCATCTCCTCGGGCATGGCGACCTATGGCGCGCCCGGCGTTTCGGTCGGTGCCGCGGCCAAGGCGGGATCGGAAGCGTTCGTGCGCTCCGCCGGACAGGAACTCGGCGCGCGCGGGATCACCTGCAATTCGGTCGCCCCGGGCTGCACGCGGACCGAGATGATCGCCGGGCAGACCTGGCCAGATGCTGTCCCGCCCTGGACCGCGCTCGGCCGGCTGGGCGAGCCCGACGACATCGCCGACGTCGTAGCCTTCCTCGCCAGCGACGAAGCGCGCTGGCTGACCGGGCTGACGCTCGCGGCCAACGGCGGTCTCGTCACCACTGCCGCCAATATCCTTGCGCGGTCGCGCTAGGCGGGCGTAGCCTCCTTTCAAAGAGTCGAGAGGAAGCCTGCCATGCCGAATGCCACCTATCGCGGCGCAATTTTCCGGGGACCGGGCTCTGTCGACGTCATCGACCTGCCTTACCCGACTTGCGGCGACGACGATGTCATCGTCCGCAACCTGATGGCCGGCGTCTGCGGCTCGGACGTGTCCGCCTACAAGCACGGCGGTGACGACCACATGATCTGGCAGGATCACGAGTTCGGTCACGAAGCCGTCAGCGAGATCGTCGAGATGGGTCGCAACGTGAAAGGCCTGAGCCTCGGCGATCATGTCTTCGTCAACCAGGGCAAGGCGCTGCGCGACATGAAGCGCATGGCCACGGTCGGCTCCTTCTCCGAATATATCCGGATTCCGCAGTGCGAGGTCGGCGAAAGCGTGCTGATGATCGACAACGACATCCCGGTGAAATCGGCGGTGCTGGTCGAGCCTTTCGTCATCGGCACGCGCGGCGCGCTCAACCTCGATCCGGGGCCGGACAAGACCGCGATCGTCTTCGGCGCCGGGATCATCGGGCTATCGGCGGCGATCATGCTCAAATGGTTCGGCTGCCCCAAGGTGATGATCGTCGACATCTCCGACTTCCGCCTGGCCAATGCCGCCAGCTTCGGCCTCGTCACCTGCAACCCGGCCAAGGAAGACCTCAGGGCGCGCGCCTTCGCCGAATTCGGCAGCCAGCAGACCTTCTTCGGCGAGCGCTGTCAGGCGCAGCTCTATCTCGATGCCATCGGCATGAAAGTGGCGATCGACAACTTCGCCATGCTCGCCGGGCGCGGCGCATCGCTCGCGGTCGTCGGCGTGCACCACGAGCCCGTGGCCATGGACCTGATGGCGGTCTGCTACAGCAACTGGAAGATCAAGGGCTGCGGCGAGACTGCGATCGAGGAAGCGCTGCCGCATATCCTGGCGATGATGAAGTCGGGCCGCTTCGACCTTTCGGCGCTGGTCACCCACGAATACCGAGTCGAACAGATCGCCGAAGCGCTCGTCATGGGCGCCAATGCTGGCGAGGCGCAAAAGGTTTGCATTGCATTCTGAACACTTAGGCAAGGCCCGTTAACCACACATAGCGGTTCCTGCACCGTCCGTCGCAGGGGGGCCTTGCCACATCGCGTCCTCATTGGTCTCGCGGGGCAACGAAGAACGTCGCAACCGTACGAGGGCCGCTAATTGCTGGATTTATCTAGAGCTTCGCTCGACTGCTCGCTGCTGTTCCTGGCTATCCTCTCTTTCGTAACCGCCGTCCTCACTGCCCGGATCCTGCCCGCGCCGCACCGGATCGACAGGCCTGCGTCGGAGGAACCCTACGAACTGCTCGGTGCGCTCGCCGCCTCGGTGGCGATCCCCGCTGTGCTTTCGGCGCGCCTGGTCGATCTGGCGCCCGTGCTGGTACTCGTGCTGAGCGTGGCAGCGGTTCTCTGCTACTTCGTCCCGCGGCTCAGCCTGCCCGGCGTGCTGTCGCTCTCGGCGCAGGGTGTTGCGCTGCTGGTCGCGCCGATCTGGGGCGTGCTGTTCGTGGTCGAGGCAGGGCTCCCTGGCTGGCTCGAGTCCGGTGCCCTGGCGGCGATCGCACTCGGCATGGTCGCCAGCGCGGTCGGGCTGTTGGCGAGCTTCGCCCGCGAGGCCGTGCTGACGCACGAAGCCTGGCGCCTGCCGACCCGCGCGCCCGCGGCGCCCCAACTGTCGCGCCGCTCCAAGGTCTCGCTGCACCTGTGCTGTTATGCCGAGCCGCCCGAAGTGGTGAAGGCGACGATGGATTGCCTGGCCGCGCTCGACTACTCCGATTTCGAAGTCCTGGTCTGCGACAACAACACCAAGGACGAAAGGCTGTGGCGCCCGCTCGAAGCGCATTGCGCGGTGCTCAATCGCCGGCTGGGGCGTGAGGTGTTCCGCTTCTTCCATGTCGCGCCGCTGGCCGGCGCCAAGGCCGGTGCGCTGAATTTCTTACTGAAACGGATGGCTCCCGACGCTGAGATCGTCGGTGTCATCGATGCCGACTACCAATCGCGCAAAGACTTCCTGGCGCGGCTGGTGCCGTTCTTCGCCGATCCCGAACTCGGTTACATCCAGACCCCGCACGATTACCGCGCCTATGACCACAGCGCGTATCTGACCGCCTGCCACTGGGAATATATGCCGACCAACAAGGTCGATTACCCGGGCGTCAGCGAATATGGCGGCGCCTTCACCATCGGTACCATGTGCCTGCTGCGCGCCGAGGCCCTGCGCCGCGCCGGCGGCTGGGCCGAATGGTGCCTGACCGAGGATTCCGAAGTGTCGGTGCGAATCCGCGCCGCCGGCTACCGCGGGCTCTATTTCGGCGAGACCTTCGGTGCGGGCCTGATCCCCGAGACCTTCGACGACTACCGCAAGCAGCGCTTCCGCTGGACCGCGGGCCCGGTGCAGCAGCTGCGCCGCCATTGGCGGCTGTTCCTGCCAGCGCCGCTCGCACCGCGGCTGCCTGGTTGGAGCAAGCTACTCGAAGTCACGCGCTGCATGACGCCGCTGCTCAGCCTCGCCGGGCTCGCGTTCGGCGCGCTTGCCACGGTCGGCGCGGCGCTGGTCGTCGCGAGCGGCCATGCCGCGGCGATCGATGTGCCCGACATCGCTTGGCTGCTGCTGCCCGTCGGCTTCGCCACCTGGATCGTGCGCACCGTCCACCGCTACCGGCTGTCGGGCTGCACCGACCCGCGCGACATGCTGCGCGGCGAGATCGCCCGCGCGTCGCTCGACTATGTCGTGCTGACGGCCGGTGTTGCCGGGCTGTCCAAGCGCCCGCTGGCCTGGCGGCGGACACCAAAGTTCGCCGTGCGCTCTGCCGGAGAGACCCCGTTTGCCGTTGCCCGGTCGGAAACCGTCGCCGGCTCCGTCTGCCTCACGCTGGCGTTGCTCGCCGGCCTGGGGGCTTCGCGCCTGGGCGGGGAGTTCGCGCTGTTCACGGGGCTGGGCCTGATCACCATGGCGCTGCGCTTCTTCTGCGCGCCGCTGATGGTCGCATTGGGCATCGGCCATGTCGAGCGCATGGCCGCTACACTAGCGCCCGAGCCGCAGCCGTTGGCAGCTTAGGCGCGATCGATTTGCCAGAACTAGGTCCGTCACCCGGGACCAAGTCCGGGATGACGGTGCCGACGAAGGAAAGGCCTGCCTAGAAATGCCAGCCCAGGTGCCGGCCGATGAAGATCAGCACCATCGCGCCGATGATCGAGGCGAGGCAGCCAGCGCGGTTGAACTCGGGATCGCCGCGGCTGGTGACTAGCCCCGCAAGCAGCGAGCCGCCGACGCCGAGCAGGATGGTCATGATCCATCCCATCTCGACCGCGCCCGGATAGAAGAACCGGGCGAGCGCGCCGATGATAAGGCCGCTGATGATGGCGCCGATGATGTTGAACATGAGTGTCCGATCCTCTTCGTTTCACTGCGCCCTGTCACTCGCAATTATGGTCACCCGCAATGCTGTCGCGGTAAAGCATAGGCAGAATGATCAGGTCTTGATCCGGTTCCGGTCGATCCTCAGTGGGCGCTGGTAGGACGGATCGCTGCGGTCGCGCCTGGACGGGACATAGGCATCGTTGCCGGCATTGCCGTCAGGCCCCCAGATCTCGTCGCGCGCCTCGACCAGACAGATCCGCTCGGCAATGCCCCAGCGGCCGTCGCGCTTCTCCATCCGGTCGATGTAGCGCCCGCTCGAGACATTGTACCAGGGCGGTGCCTTGTTGACGCAGCGGAACAGGTAATAGGACTCGCAATGCGCGACATCGCCGTCGAGGTCGCAGCGGTGGTTGGTGATCTGGTGCTGGGTGAATTCCTGGTAGGTCGAATGCAGCGCCAGCGCGGCATCGGCGAACCCCTGGACGTCGCCGATATAGGTACTGCCGTGATCGTCCAGCGCATCGGGGTGATAGGCCGACAGCAGCAGCTCGCGGTCCAGCCGGTCGATCCCACTGCAGTAGCGCATGATGCAGTCGTAGATCTCGTAGCGGTCCTTCATCTCGCGCGCGATCGCGGCGGCTTCGGCGTCCATCGGTCTCTCCCCATTTGATTGTTCGGGTGATCGTTTGGGAAGATTAGGCACGCTCGCCGCGGCGCTGCCAAGACAAATTGCGCAGGTCGGACATGCTCAGCCGGCATAGGTCGAGAGCAGGCGCGGATCGAACAGCCACTCGGCCGGCCAGGCGCCGCTTGTCACTACGGCCGACCATTCCGCGAAGATGACGCGCTCGACCTCGTTGTAGGTGCTGCGCGGCACGCGCCAGAGCGGCTGCACCGCGTAGAGGATCATGCGGTCGACCGCGGGATCGGTTACGGATGCGGCGACGAGTTCGCCTCGCGCCACCGCCTCGCGGCAGGCCAGCGGCGGCAGGAAGGTGAAACCGGCGCCGGCCTTGACCACGTCCCGGGCGAGATCGATCGAATCGACCTCGCCGGCCATAGTCAGCTTCGCTTCGCCCCGCGCTGCCAGCTTTTCGAGCAGGGTCGGCAAGCCATCGGGCGGGCTTGGCAGGATCAGGGGGAAATTCTCGAGCTCGGCAAAGGCCACGCTGCCGCGCCCGCTCAGCGCCGAACCGGGCGCGCCGACGAGCAGCAGTTCCTCGCGCAGAACTTCGCTGCGGAACACGCGGTCGTCGGGTGTGACCCCGGCGAGAAGCGCTATGTCCACCAGGCCACGCAGCAGGTCGGCCGCCAGGCTCGCCGAATCGCTCTCGACGAAGCGCAGCTTCAGATTGGGCAGTTCGCGCGCCAGCCGCAGATAGATGCGCGGACCGAGCAGCTGCGCGATGCCCGGCGGCAGGCCCATGGTGAAGGACACGTCGACGCGCGCCGCGAAGGAGCGCACGTTCTTCAGCGCGAGATCGAGCTGCTGCAGTGGATCGCCCAGCGCCTCGCGCAGATATTCGCCCTCGTCGGTCAGCCGCATGCCGCGTGCCATGCGCTCGAACAGCCTCACCCCGAGCTCGGCTTCGAGCAGCTGGATCTGCCGCCCGAGCGCCGGCTGGGCGACGCCGAGGCTGCGCGAGGCCTGTCCCAGCGAGCCCTCGCGCGCGACCTGGAGGAAATAGCGGAGACGGCGCAGTTCCATGCTCGATGCATACCGCTTCGGCATCGGTAAGCCACAGATATTGTAGTGGCGGCATGGATCGATGTCGGTCATCCTGCGTGCCTGAGACCCGGCCGAAGCCGGGCATGGGAGAATTCGGATGGCGACTTCGGCGGAATATCGTCTGGGCGACTATGCCTTCCCGCGCGGCTGGTTTGCCGTGGCGAACGGCAGCGAGGCCGGGCGCAAGCCGACGGCGCTGCGCTACTTCGGCCAGGACCTGGTGATGTACCGCGGTGAGAGCGGGCGTGTCGTGGTGCTCGATGCCTATTGCCCGCACATGGGCACGCACCTCGCCAGCGGGCCCAGCACGGCAACCAGCCGCTCGGACACCCACATGGAAGGCGACAATATCCGCTGTCCGTTCCACGCCTGGCGCTTCGGGCCCGACGGCGTCTGCAACCACATCCCCTACCACGACGGCCCGATCCCCCCTGCCGCCCGGCTGAAATCATGGCCGGTCGTCGAGAAGTACGGCATCGTTTTCGTCTGGCACGATCCCGAGGCTCAGGAGCCTGACTATCCGGTGATCGAATTCGCCGAATGGGACGATCCGCAATGGGTGCGCTGGGACGGGCTGCAGCATCTCTGCGATCTCAACCACCCGATCGAGATCTTCGACAACATGTCCGACGTCGCGCACCTCGGCCACCTGCACGGCGGCGATGCCGTCGCCTACGAGAACGAGTACACAGGCCACCTGATGCACCAGCGCCAGCGCTCGGCGGTCGAGCCCATTCCCGGCGTGTTCGACGCGACCTATTCGACCCACGCCGGCTATGTCGGCCCCGGCACCGCCTTCGGCCGTTTCATCGAGCTCGAGGCGATCCAGCTGATCTGCGTGACCCCGATCGAGGACGGCACCTGCCGGCTCTGGCAGGTCGGCGCGGTCAAGTCGCGCAGCGAGGGCGGGGTGGTCGACGATGCCGCGCGGGCGATGCGCGAGCAGATCAGCGCGATGTTCGGCAACGGGCTCATGACCGATGCCGAGGTCTGGAAGTTTAAGCGCCCGGCGACCCAGATCATGCAGCTCCCCGGCGATGGCCCGTTCCGCCAGTCGCGCGTCTGGTACAGCCAGTTCTATAATCCGCGCGCCAATGCCGACGAGATCGTCGCGCGCGTCGCCGGCGTGCACTATTCGAAGAACTGGCCGCCCTTCACCGCGGAGGCGGCCGAGTAATGGATTACCGCGAGCTGGGGCGCAGCGGTCTCAGGGTGAGCGCCTACGGCCTCGGCGTGATGACATTCGGCGGGCAAACGCCCGAGGACGACGCGCTGCGTCAGATGGACATGGCCTGGGACGCCGGCATCACCCTGTTCGACACGGCGGAGAACTATCCGACCCCGACCGGGCCCGAGACGCAGGGCCGCTCGGAGGAGATCCTCGGCCGCTGGGTGAGGGCGCGGGGGCTAAAGGGCAGGGCGGTGATCGCCACCAAGGTTGCCGGGCCCGGCAATGCCGCGGGCGACATGACCCATATCCGCGGGGCGCAGCGCAAGCTCGACGCCGCGAACATCCGCCAGGCCTGCGAGGACAGTCTGCGCCGGCTGGGTACGGACTGTATCGACCTTTACCAGCTCCACTGGCCCGAGCGCGCGGTGACGACGCTGGGTCGGTCACGCTATTCGCTCGTGCCCGATGCGCCGGATCAGGTCGTGCTCGGGGAAACATTGGCCGCGCTTGCGTCGCTGATTGCCGACGGGAAGGTTCGCGCCATCGGTGTCTGCAATGAATCGCCTTGGGGCGTGATGTCTTACCTGTCGTTGTCGGAGGCCGGCCTGCCGCGCCTCGCCTCTGTGCAGAACGGCTACAGCCTGCTCGACCGCTACTACGAGCTCGGGCTGGCCGAGGTCGGCATGCGCGAGGGGGTGGGCCTGCTCGCCTATTCGCCGCTCGCGCGCGGAACGCTGACGGGCAAGTATTCCGATCCCAACAAGCTTGCCGCGATGCCCGCCGGTTTCGCCGCGCGTATGCTGTCCGAAAACCGCCGCCACGCCATCGCTGCCTATGCCGAGATCGCGCGCCGGCACGGGCTCAGCCTCACCCACATGGCACTCGCGTTCGCGCGCCAGCAGCCTTTCATGGGCAGCGTGCTGATGGCGGCGAGTTCGGTGGAGCAGCTAGGCGGCAATCTCGGCGCGATCGACGTTTCGCTGGCCAAGGATATCGTGCAGGAAATCAATGCGGTGCACGACGCAAACCCCAATCCGAAGTAGGTCGCCCGCGGCCCGATTCATCCGCAAAAATTTTCCCACAGATTCACTTTGCATCTTGCGCCATTCACAAGCGCTGAGTTTTCGGCGCGTCGCTTCGATCCGATGTGAGTCCGGAAGGCCACACCGGGCTGCTGCGCTGGTTTCCCTCGTATTAACACTCTTGCGCCCGACTCCGGTTTCGTCACTATTGGTTGTGGGTGAGACGTGGGGCACACATCTAGACCTTGAATCCGAAGGGTGGATCGCCAAATCGATCCTGTCCGTGGACGCAAGCGCAGATCGCCGCTCCGCCATCGCACCGGGGGGAACAAATGGGGGATAAGTTTTTCCCCCAAGCCGCCCCGTTCTGGTAGGTTGGGAGCTTGCCCTCCGAATCGAACGAATGAGGAACACGGCAGAGGTCGCAATTCGGGCATCGGGGGCGCGGACAGTGGAATTCAGAAACGGAAACGAGGCGGATATGGACGGCGCAGAAGCAGGTCTGTTCGCAGGCGAAATGCCGGCCCGTTCAAAAACGAAGGAGGCGGGCGCCAGCCCGGCAGTGGCTATGACGCAGAAGACCGATGCCGGCAGTGAAGACCTCGTGGCCCAGCTCGGCGCAGAAGCGCTGGCCAATGCCGTTTCGGGCGTTGCCAAGGCCGCGGCCGCACCGAAAGACGATTCCAAGTCGATCGCCGATCGCCGCTTCACTATCGTCACCGATGAATCGCGTGACAGTCTGCTCACCGATTTCGGCAAGGACACGCTCGACGACCGCTACCTGCTGCCGGGCGAGAAGTACCAGGACCTCTTCGCCCGCGTCGCTGATGCCTATTCCGACGACCAGGATCACGCCCAGCGCATCTACGACTACATCTCGAAGCTCTGGTTCATGCCGGCGACACCGGTCCTGTCGAACGGCGGCACCGGGCGCGGCCTGCCGATCTCGTGCTACCTGAACTCGGTCAGCGACAGCCTCGAAGGTATCGTCGGCACCTGGAACGAGAACGTCTGGCTCGCTTCGCGCGGCGGCGGCATCGGCACTTACTGGGGCGGTGTGCGCGGCATCGGCGAGCCCGTGGGCCTCAACGGCAAGACCAGCGGCATCATCCCCTTCGTCCGCGTGATGGACAGCCTCACCCTCGCGATCAGCCAGGGCTCGCTGCGCCGCGGCTCGGCCGCCTGCTACCTCGACGTCTCGCACCCCGAGATCGAGGAATTCCTCGAGATCCGTAAGCCCAGCGGCGATTTCAACCGCAAGGCGCTGAACCTGCACCACGGCGTGCTGCTGACCGACGAATTCATGGAAGCCGTCGCCGCGGGCGCCGAGTTCCATCTGCGCAGCCCCAAGGACGGCTCGGTCCGCGCCACGGTCGACGCGCGCTCGCTGTTCCAGAAGTTGGTCGAGACCCGCCTGGCCACGGGCGAGCCCTACATCGTCTTCTCCGACACCGTGAACCGGATGATGCCCAAGCATCACCGCGACCTCGGCCTCAAGGTCTCGACTTCCAACCTCTGCTCGGAAATCACGCTGCCGACGGGCCGCGACCACCTCGGCAACGACCGCACCGCGGTCTGCTGCTTGTCCTCGCTCAATCTCGAGACCTGGGACGAGTGGAACGGCGACGACGTGTTCATCGAGGACGTGCTGCGCTTCCTCGACAACGTCCTGCAGGACTACATCGACCGCGCACCCGACGAGATGGCACGCGCCAAGTATTCGGCGATGCGCGAGCGTTCGGTCGGCATGGGCGTGATGGGCTTCCACTCGTTCCTGCAGCTCAAGAACATCGGCTTCGAGACCGCCATGGCCAAGGCCTGGAACCTCAAGATGTTCAAGCACATCGCCGCCAAGGCCGACGAGGCCTCGCTGATGCTCGCGCAGGAACGCGGTGCTTGCCCCGATGCCGCGGACATGGGCGTGATGCAGCGCTTCTCGTGCAAGATGGCGATCGCGCCGACCGCCTCGATCTCGATCATCTGCGGCGGCACCTCGGCCTGTATCGAGCCGATCCCGGCGAATATCTACACGCACAAGACGCTGTCGGGCTCCTTCGTGGTCAAGAATCCCTATCTGGAGAAGCTGCTCCAGGCGAAGAGCAAGGATTCGACCAACGTCTGGAACTCGATCCTCGAGCACGGCGGCTCGGTCCAGCACCTCGACTTCCTGAGCCCAGAGGAAAAGGCGGTCTACAAGACCTCCTTCGAGATCGACCAGCGCTGGCTGCTCGAATTCGCCGCCGACCGTACGCCTTTCATCGACCAGGCACAGTCGCTGAACCTCTACATCCCGGCCGACGTCGACAAGTGGGATCTGATGATGCTGCACTTCCAGGCCTGGGAACGCGGCATCAAGAGCCTCTACTACCTGCGCTCGAAGTCGGTCCAGCGCGCGGGCTTCGCCGGCGGCGTTGAGGCCGACAATACCGCCGAGCCTGCGGTGATCGAACTCGCGGCGCAGACCGATTACGAGGAATGTCTCGCCTGCCAGTGAGCTAGGCCAGAGGAGGTAGAGTAGTGGAAGCCTTTGGCGATCTGCTGTTCTTTGTCCTTCTGTTCTGCGCCGCGGGCTGCGCGATGGCCGTGCTCGGCGCGATCGCACTTTTCGTGGCGCGCAAGGCCGATCCGGTCGCGCAAAGATCGCTGCGGCGCGTCGGCTGGCCGCTGTTCGGCTGCGGCGGCTTGATGGCAGTGACGCCGGTAGCGATCTTTGCGGCCATCGTGCTGTTCGGCATGGGCGTGGTGACCTTTTGCGGCGACAAGCCTGGGTGCGAGCGCTTCAATGGACGTCCGCCCGCCGCCGCGAATACGCCTCACGCAGAACAACAGCCGCTACCAAACGGAAGGCATTAAGCCGCGGCGGGGTCGCTCTTCGCCGTAAATGCGAACGCTTTCGCCAAGTCGGCTGCAACCGGTCTTGCCAATCAGCCCGACGATGAAGATGCTTCGCCGGTCAATAATGGCACAAACTAGCCGGAGGGGGCGGCGGCCATGGCATATCGAGACCAACTTCAAGCGAACGGTGGCTGCACGGCGATTGCCGGCGCAATCGGGGTGGTATTGCTTCTTGGCCTGTTCATTGTCTGGCCGCAGTACCGCGTCTACCAGCAACGCCTCGCGGGCGAAGCCGCGCTAGCCGAGGCACAGAGTTCGCGCCAGGTCGCCATCCTGGAAGCCCGCGCCAAGAAGGAAAGCGCCGTTTCGCTCGCGGAAGCCGAAGTGATCCGCGCAGAAGGTGCAGCCAAGGCGAACCAGATCCTGCAAAATTCGCTGGGCGGCCCAGAAGGCTATCTGCGTTATCTGCAGATCCAGGCGCTCGAAGACAGCAAGGCTTCGTTGATCTACGTGCCGACGGAGGCCGGTTTGCCCGTCACCGAGGCCCGGCGTCTGGAGCGGCAGCAACAGCCGTGAACCAAAACGCCCCCCCGTTATCAAACGGAGGGCGTTAAGCCGCGGGGGTCGCTCCTCGCCGCGGGGCGGCTGGTTAGGCCTTAGCGGGACTCGCCAAAGTCGTTGTCGCCGCGTTCGCGCAGGCGGACCTTGTCGCCTTCGATACCGGCGACCTGGCTCAGCGACACGTAGTGGTGCTCGCCGTCCTGCGAATCCTTACGCGAGAGCTTGATCTTGTCGCCATCGATATGATCGACCGTGCCAACGTGGTTGCCGGCGTCATCGACCACTTCCTGGTGCTCGCGAATCTGGTCGGCGAAGCGGCTGTCCGCACCGCCGCCGCCCTGCTGGCCACGGCTCTGGTCGAACTGCTGCGGCTGGCGCGAGCGATCCTGGTCGGCGCCCTGCTGGCCGCTGCTGCGGCTGGCGCTGGAATCGCCGATGCCGCTGACGCCGCCCTGATTCTGGCTCTGCTGCGGCTGACTGCTCTGATTCTGGTCTTGCTGGTTGCGACGTTCGTCCACGACGACTCTCCTTTTCTTTTCAACCGGTTGACCGCGACGGGTGCGCGGCGTCGGCGTATCGGGGCAACGGAGTCACGAGGCATATCGTTCCGGCGCGGCGGTGGGTTTCGCGCCCAATGAGACGAGCGGGGTTCAGGCAGCCGTGAAGCGATCGCCGATCTCCAGCATCGCCTCCGCCAGCACCTCGGGCGTGCAGAGGAACGGCGAATGATCGGCCTCCAGGGTCAGCACCGGATCGCAGGGCGCGGCCGACTGCATGTCGCGCTGCTTGTCGAGCGAGAGCACCCTGTCCTCGCTGCATTCGATGAAGGCGCGCGGCACGCGGCCCCAGCGTTCCCAGGTCACCGTCGCGGGCGTGTGCATCACCTGCAGCGGCTCGCGGTGGAGGTTGGAGATCGCCCAGTCGGCATCCTCGGGCGTGCAGCCGCTGTAGAACAGGGTCCGGGCCATGGCCGCAAGCTGCTCCGGGCCTATCGCCGGCGCATCGGGATCGGCGCGGTGGCCGGTGACGTCGGCCAGGCTCTGCCCTGGTGGCACGAGCAGCGCGGTCAGGTAGATCAGCCCGGAAATCAGCTGGGGCACGCGTTCCGCCGCCTCGCCGATGACGAGACCGCCGCGGCTGTGCCCAGCGAGCACGACCGGCGCCTTCGCGCTCCGCACCACATCGGCGACGAAGTCACCCCAGTCGGCCAGCGTCACCTGCTCGACCGGGATCGACATGTTGGTGCCCATGCCGGGCAGATCGGGAGCGATGACTTCATGCCCCGCGGCTTCGAGCAGCGGTACGATCCGGTCCCAGGTCCAGCGCCCGTGCATCGCACCGGGGATCAGCACGAAGCTTGCCATCCACGCTCTCCTCTTCTGTATTGGGCCGAAGCGAGCAGGCGCGGGCGCGCCTGTCAATCTGGAGAGAAGCCTTGGGCGAGCCACTGACCCTCTACGGCATGTCGAGCCCGAACGTGCGCAAGGTGGTGATCGCGCTCGAGGAGATCGGCCTGCCCTATCGGACCGAGCACGTAGCCGTGTTCCGCGGGCGGCAGTTCGAGGAGCGATTTCTCGCGCTCAATCCGATGGCCAAGGTGCCGGTTATTCTCGATCCGTCGGGACCGGCCGGCGCGGTGCCGATCTTCGAATCGGGTGCGATCCTGATCTACCTCGCCGAAAGCTATGCGCCGCAGTTCTATCCGGCCGAAGGGCCGGGCCGCTGGGAGGCGCTCAAGTGGCTGATGCTGCAGATGAGCCAGATCGGCCCGGTGTTCGGCCAGCACGGCCACTATCGGCTCATGGAAGGAAACGATTATGCCGCCGGCCGCTTCCGTCGGGCGACGGCGCAACTGTTCCAGGCGCTCGAACGGCGGCTGGGCGAAGTGGCCTCGCGGGGCGGGGCACCGTGGCTGGGTGGCGACGCCTATTCGATCGCCGACATGGCGACCTATCCCTGGGCCAAGCGGCTGAAGCGCTACGGCATGGATGCGGCGGAGTACCCGCACCTCAGCGACTGGCGCATCCGGATCGAAGCTCGCCCCGCGATCGAACGCGCGCACCGCGCGATCGAGGCTTGGGCCGAGCAGGACACCGCCGACCGCGCCCAAGCCACCGAAGAGGAGACCAAGCGCTTTCTTGGGCTTCACATTCGCGCGCCGAGCGCACAGGCTGCGGGCGCCTATCGCGGCCAGACCAAAGCGAGACGGGAGAGCGAACAATGAGCAACCTGGGCAACCGCCGCGTCGTCACCGGGCTCGATGCCGCGGGCAAGAGCACCGTCGTCATCGACGGGCCGATCCCGCGCTTCAACGACATGACCGCCGCGCTCGCCTGGCGCACGGCGGACACGCCGGCCGACAATTCGGGCAACGAGGATCCGGTCGCGGCCTATGACGTGGCCATGCTGCACACGCCGGGCTCGAACTTCGCGATCTGCGAGTTCCGCCCGAACACACCCGAACTGATGCACGCCACCGACACGATCGACTACCTGATCATCCTCTCTGGCCGGGTGACGCTGGTGCTCGAAGAGGGCGAGGCCGATCTCGGCCCGGGCGACTTCGTCGTCGACCGCGGCGTCGTCCACGGCTGGCGCAACCCGCACGACGAGCCCTGCGTCGCCGCCGTGGTCAACCTGCCGGCGCATCCGGTGGGTAAAGGCCGCACCATATGAGGCGGGTCGTCACCGGGCTCGATGCCGCGGGCAGGAGCTGCGTGCTGATCGACGGCGAGGTGCCCCGGCTCGGGCCTGGGCCTGCCCTGATCTGGCGGGCCGGGCTGCCGGCCGACAATGCGGGCAGCGACGATACCGCCACGCCTTACGATCCGGCGATCTTCCACGACGGCGGCAGCACTTTCATGATCGTCGAGGTGCCGCCTGGCTATCCGCATTTCATGCACGCCACCGACACGATCGACTACCTGGTCGTGCTCGCGGGCGAGCTGGTCATGGAGCTGGAGACGGGCGAAGTGCGCATGGGGCCGGGAACCTTCATCGTTGACCGGGGCGTGATCCATGCCTGGCGGAACGACGGGCCGGAAACGGTCGTGCTCGCCACGGTCATCCTGCCGGCGGATCGGGTGGGCAAGGGAGCAACGCTATGAAACGTGTCGTCACCGGGCTCAATGCCGCGGGTAAGAGCTGCGTGCTGATCGAGGGCGAAGTGCCGCGCCGTCGCCCAGGCGCCAACCTGATCTGGCGCACCGGCGCGCTGCCCGCGGACAACAGCGGTTCGGCCGACGAGGCCGTGCCCTACGAGATGGAGATGCTGCACGACGGCGGGGTGAACTTCATCCTGACCGAGCTGCCGCCCGGGCCCGGCGCTCAGGCCTTCATGCACGCGACCGATACGATCGACTACCTCGTGATGATCAGCGGCGAAGTCGTGCTCGCGCTGGAGACCGGCGAGGTGACTTTGCGCGCGGGCGATTTCATCGTCGACCGCGGCGTGATCCACGGCTGGCGCAACGACGGGGCTGTCCCGGCGGTCTTCGCCTCGATAACGATCCCCGCCCATCCCGTCGGACAAGGAAGAACCGTATGAGCAATGCACCCCCCATTGCACCTAGGCGCGTCGTCGCCGGCCTCGATGCGAACGGCAAGAGCTGCGTCGTCTCCGACACGTGCCTGCCGCACACGGGCACGCAGCCGGTGATGGAAGCGACCGCGGTCTGGGGCGGCAGCGCGGTGGCGGTCGATAACGCGGCACCGCTCGAGGAAGGCCTCGCGCCGTTCTCGATGGAGCGGCTGTTCGGGCCCTACTACACGTTCCTCCACGCCGAATATGCCCCGGGCCTCGGCAAGGACGACCCCGGCATGCATTTCACCAACACCGCCGACCACTTCTACATCATCGAGGGCGAATGCGTGCTCGTGCTCGAAAGCGGCGACGTGGTGCTGAAGGCTGGTGACATCGGCATCTGCCGCGGCGTCATGCACGGCTGGCGCAACGACAGCGACAGGCCCTGCCGGCTGATCACCTTCATCCTTCCCGCCAATCCCCTGTCCTGAAAGTAGTTCCCGATGTCCGACAAGCTGATCCTCCACGGCATGCAGAGCCCCAACGTCATCAAGGTCATCCTGATGCTCGAGGAGTGCGGCCTCGACTACGAGCTCAAGCACACCGCCGTGTTCAACCAGGCCCAGTTCGAGCCCGGCTTCCTCAAGATGAACCCGCTGGGCAAGGTGCCCGTGCTGGAGGACTCCAAACTGGGTCAGCCGATCGCCGAATCGGGGGCGATCCTGTTCTGGCTGGCCGAGCGCGAAGGGAAGTTCCTGCCGACGCAGCAGCCGCAGCGCGCCGAGGTCATGCAGTGGCTGATGGTGCAGATGGCGAACTATGGCCCGATGCTCGGCCAGTATACCCATTTCAACATCGCGCCCGAGGACGCCGCGCCCTATGCCAAGGCCCGCTACCGCGCGATCGCCGAGAGGCTGAACCACGTCATCGACGAGCGCCTGCGCGGTCGCCAGTGGATCGCCGGCGACGCCTACTCGATCGCCGACATGGCGACGCAGCCCTGGGCCTACTACGTCGAGCGGCACGGCTTCGACCCGGCCGATTTCCCCGCGCTGATCGAATGGCGCGAGCGGATCGCCGCGCGCCCGGCGGTGCAGCGCGCGCTGGCGCGGGCGCAGGAGGCCTTCGACGAGGTCGCCAACCGCACGCGTAAGGGCGCTTCGGATGCGGATCTCGACAAGTTCTTCGGCCGCACCGAGACCGTGCCCGTCACCGATTATTCCGCCGTGAAGCTGATGTAGCGCGCATCCTTCGCAAGTGTTGATAACCGCTCCCACGAGGCCACATCGTGTGGCGAGCGGCGCCTTGTGATACTATGTAGGGTGTTACGGCCTCGTTCCCGCAGGCGCCGGTCTCTGGCCGAAAGCGCGGGTAACGGCGGGCCGCGGCGCCCGCGCCGATTCGTCTGCAGTTCCAGTTCGCTCTAAAAGGTCGCCCAAGATGCCTCTTCTCGAAGCCCGCAAGACCTACAAGCCCTTCGAATATCCCTGGGCCTACGAGTTCTGGAAGCGGCAGCAGCAGATCCACTGGATGCCCGAGGAAGTGCCGCTGGGCGAGGACTGCCGCGACTGGGCGCAGAAGATCAGCGAGCACGAACGCAACCTGCTGACGCAGATCTTCCGCTTCTTCACCCAGGCCGACGTCGAGGTGCAGGACTGCTACCACGACAAGTACGGCCGCGTGTTCAAGCCGACCGAGATCAAGATGATGCTCGCCGCCTTCTCCAACATGGAGACGGTGCACATCGCCGCCTATTCGCACCTGCTCGACACGATCGGCATGCCCGAGAGCGAGTACGGCATGTTCCTCGAATATGAGGAGCTGCGCGCCAAGCACGATTACCTGCACCAGTTCACCGTCGACAGCGACGAGGACATCGCCCGCACGCTCGCCATGTTCGGCGGCTTCACCGAAGGCCTGCAGCTCTTCGCCTCCTTCGCCATGCTGATGAACTTCCCGCGCTTCAACAAGATGAAGGGCATGGGCCAGATCGTCACCTGGTCGGTCCGCGACGAAACGCTGCACTGCGAGGGCATCACCCGCCTGTTCCACACTTTCGTCAAGGAACGCGACTGCCTGACCAAGTCGGTCAAGGAAGACATCATCGACTGCTGCCAGAAGACCGTGCGGCTCGAAGACGCCTTCGTCGACCTCGCTTTCGAGCAGGGCCCGGTCCCCGGCATGAGCGCCAAGGACATCAAGAAGTACATCCGCTACATCGCCGACTGGCGCCTCGGCCAGCTCGGCCTGCCGGCGATCTACCTGCAGGAGGAACACCCCCCTGCCCTGGCTGACCCCGCTGCTCAACGGCGTCGAACACGCCAACTTCTTCGAGACCCGCGCCACCGAATACTCGAAGGGCGCCACCCGCGGCGACTGGAACACCGTCTGGTCGAACTTCGACCAGCGCCGCAAGGCCAAGGGCAGCGAGACCGCGGCGAACGAAGAAGGCGGCGAGGGCGACGGACCGGATATGTTTGCCAAGGCGGGGATCGCGGCGGAGTGACAATGGATCCGCGAGCCCTCGCGAATCTGATCTTGGATATCGCAGATGCGGAAGGCATCGGCGTCACAAACCTTGCGCTGAACAAGGTCGCATATTTTGCCCACGCCCTCTATCTGGCCGAACAAGGACATCCTTTGGTCGATGCCAAGATAGAAGCGTGGCAATATGGCCCCGTATTTCGCGAAATATACCATCAGTTCAAATCATTCGATAAGTCAGCGATTCGATCTCGGGCCAAAGTATTTGATCCAGAAATAGAAGAATATACTTCCTGCAGATACGATATTGAACAAAAAGAGTACGAGTATATTCGGTCGATCACATTGCCCTATCTGAAAATGCGCCCAGGCAAGCTTGTCGACCTATCACATGAACCCGGTGGGCCATGGCACAAGGCTTGGTTCCACGATGGTGAGGTAAACCCGGGCATGGAGATAACTGACGCAGCGATTGAGGCGCACTTCTCTCGGCAAGTGAGACACTAAAATGAGCTTCGACAGAATCGAAAAAAAGATTGTTCGTCCGCCCGCGGCCCACAATGTGGCACGTTTGCTTGACCCCGAATCAGAGCTGAAAACAACCGACAATATTGCTCGGTTCGCGCTGTCGATACCGGCGTTTAACTACGTCTCAGCGTTGAAAGTTTGCTTTGATCGGGTTGCTCTTGGAATAGATATAGAAACTGCAGTCAATGCTGTAAGGCAATCTGGAGCTCCAAGCGGCCGTATCCAAAATGAGCAACTAGTCCGAGCCTTTTTTAAGCATGATGAGATGCGGAAATATTCCAACCTCAAAGTGCTCGACAGCTATCGTGGTCAGTTCATGATATCCCGCGACATTTCCGTCCCAACTGTTCCAACATTCACGGTTTTTGAAAGCGGGAGGCAAGTTCCCGTTGTCATTTGCGGTTGGAAGTCGTTTAATCTTAGAAGAGATCAAATTCGCGCTTGGCTATCGATGCTCGAAAGCGGTCTCTTCTCATTCGCTGACTATCGTGGTTCGCCGTGGGAAATACTGCTGCTTCCGGATGCTGGTGATGTTGCAAAGCCGGCCCGTGAAGCTCGGGTTATTCGGTCAGGCGAGTACAATCTGTTTTCCGAAGCCGAGTTGCGAGAACTGGCAGCGATGTATGCGCGGGCGCAGAAAGCTGCGATGCCGATAGCGCGTGAACTCTGGCACCAACGGGAACAGAGGCGCCGCGAAAAGGAACGAGATCTCCCCAGCAGGCCGGGCATGCCGGACCGTGACAGCCCGCCGGATCTTTTCGCCAAAGGCGATGACGAAGACTAGGGACCTAGCTAGGAGCGCGGGTTGCTGCGTACGGCAGTCAACCTGCCTCTCATCGCATGACCAACCTCATCACGCAGATGACCGCGCTCACCAATCTCGTCATCACCCTCAACCTCCTCACCTTCGTCGCCTTCAGCATCGACAAGCTCAAGGCCGAGACCGGGCGCCGGCGCATCCGGGAAACGACGCTGCTCCTGCTGGCGCTGCTCGGGGGAACGCCGGGCGCCTATGCCGGCCGCGCGCTGTTCCGCCACAAGACGCGCAAGCAGCCGTTCTCCGGCCGGCTCCATACGATCGCCGCGGTGCAGCTCGCCGCCCTGGCCGCCGGCAGCGCGTGGCTGCTCGGCGGTTGAGCGCGGCATTCCGGTCCTAGCGCCAATAGTCGCGGCGTTGCGCGCCGTCGAAGCGGCCGGTCTTCAGGCAACAGGCCTTGAAACCTCTTCCCCGAACCGCAGGGGCACGGATCGTTTCGGCCCAGCTTCTCGAGCAGTTCCACCGCGCCGCCCTTGATCGTGCGTATCCCGCGCTTGACGCGCGTCTCGCTGGGATAGCCCTTACGCCGCTTGGAGGTCCGCTCGAAAGGACGGGAGCGTGTCGAACGTGGGATCGTGGTTTGGCATCTCTGCCTCCTCTTTTCAGGTTTGGAAAACGAAGCGGCGCCGGCGCGCGCGGATCGCTCCACGGGCACCGGCGCCGGTAACGGTCGGGCTTGGCCACGACCTGCCAGGCATCGCGGTAGAGGATCTGGCCGGGATGCTCGGCCAGGCGCCGCGTGACGGGCACGCCGCAGTCCTCGATCAGCGCCGCCATGACGTGCGCGTGGGTCAGCATCTCGCGCGCGTCGCCGCGGAACCAGCAGACGCCGTCCTTGTGCCAGCGCTTCTTCGAGCGCACCGCGAACGGCTGGCGCCCGCGCGGGACCGGCAGGTTCCGCTCGAACCAGTCGATCTCCCACCAGAGCGCCTGCCCCAGCGGCTCGTGCCGTGCTGGCGGGCCAGCGGATAGGCCGCGCGGAACAGGCCCGGCGCGATACCCGCGCGCGTGACTTCGCCCGGGGTGGTGAAACGGATGTACATGAGCAGTCTCGTGAACGGCCGGCGGCGGCAAGCCGGCCTCGTTCAGCGAGAGCGCGGCCGGTCAGCGGCGGGCGGGAAATTCCGAAGCGAAGCGCGGACGCGCAAAGGCAGCGCGCCGGCACGGAGGCATCGCAAGATCGAACATGAACGCCTCCTTCGGCTTCGCGCGCGGACCATCCGGGCACGGTCGGCGCCGTTAGACGAGGCCGGCTTGCCTGGCAAGAGACTGGCTCGGCAGGGACTTGCTCCGGTTCCGATCAATCTCGACTCCGCACGGCTTGATCGCGACCGGCGATGCGGCAAGCTGGCGGCGATACAGGGGGACTGCCGCTCATGATCCGTTCGCTTCGCCTTGCCGCGCTGTCGCTCGCGCTTGCCTGCTCCGCGCCGGCCTTCGCTGCGCCGCCGGAGCACGACGATATTCCCATCGTCAACGTCCGCACCAGCGACGCCAAGATGAACGCCGCCATCGCCGCGGCGCGCAAGACGCTGCCGAAATTCCTGGCGCTGCTCGCCGATCCGCCGCCGGGCACGGGCGAATATACGTTCAAGTATCCGCTCGGCGGCTGGGAGCACATCTGGGTCGATCACGTCGAGCGCCGCGGCGACAGGCTGACCGGGCAGCTCGCCAACATTCCCGAGCAGGAGGGTTACCGCCAGGGCCAGCGCGTGACCGTGCCGATCGCCGAGGTCACCGACTGGGCCTATCGCGACGCCAATGGCGTGATGCAGGGCCACCGCACGACGCGCGTGCTGCTGCCGCAGCTCGATCCCGCCGATGCGCAGTCGGTGCGCGAGGACATGGGCTGGGCGCGGTGAGGCCAGCGCATCGGTCCGATAGCGTTTTCCTACAGGACCGTGATTTGCCAAGATGCCGCGATGCTCGCGTCCGCCCGTCTCCGGTCCTGCCCATTTTTATTCCGCAGAAGTGGCACCCTGTCCGCGCGGGTCATAAGCATTTCTATGCATTGGCTTTTCCGGCCCTTCCGCAGGGTGACAGGGTGTAACTTGCGTAACCCTGGTGCCGGAGCGCCAGTTCAGGTTCTCTGCAACCCCGCCGCTGGCGCTCCGCCCCAAGCACGCCTATATCCCCCGCATGACCGCTGTGCTCGACCCCCGCTCGCTCCTCTACCGTTCCGGCCAGCTTTCGCCCGAGGAGGCGCAGGCGCTCGCCAAGGAAGTTCTCGCCAAGTGTGACGACGGCGAGCTCTACCTCCAGTTCATCGCCTCGGAGTCGTTCGGCTTCGACGATGGGCGGCTCAAGACCGCCGACTATTCGCGCGACGCGGGCTTCGGCCTGCGCGGCGTATCGGGCGAGATGACCGGCTTCGCCCATGCCAACGACATTTCCGCCGCCGCGATCCGCCGCGCCGGCGAGACGCTGCAGCTGCTCGATCCGGCCACGGGCTCGCCCGCCGCGCCGCCACGTCAGTCGAACCGCCACCTCTATACCGGGGACTCGCCGCTCGACGCTGTGCCCTTCGAGAAGAAGGTCGAACTGCTCAAGACGATCGACGCCGCCGCCCGCGCGCGCGACCCGCGCGTTTCGCAGGTCTCGGCCAGCATCTCGGGATCCTGGACCGTGGTCGAGATCGTCCGCGCCGACGGCTTCGTCGCGCATGACGTCCGGCCGCTGGTCCGGCTCAACGTCGGCATCGTCGCCGAAAGCAACGGCCGGCGCGAGACGGGCAATTTCGGCATGGGCGGCCGCTGGCTCTATGACGACCTGTTCGATCCGGCCAACTGGAACCGGGCGATCGACACGGCGCTGGAACAGGCGCTGACCAACCTCGAAAGCGTCGACGCTCCCGCGGGCGAGATGACCGTGCTGCTCGGACCCGGCTGGCCCGGCGTGCTGCTGCACGAGGCGGTCGGCCACGGCCTCGAAGGCGATTTCAACCGCAAGGGCACCAGCGCCTTCTCGGGCCGCATCGGCGAGCGCGTCGGCGCGCCGGGGGTCACCGTGGTCGACGACGGTTCGATCGCGGGGCGCCGCGGCTCGCTGTCGATCGACGACGAGGGCACGCCGACCCAGGAGAACGTGCTGATCGAGGACGGCATCCTCAAGGGCTATATCCAGGACCGGCTCAACGCCCGGCTGATGGGCGTGCCCGCCACCGGCAACGGCCGCCGCGAGTCCTATGCCCACGCGCCGATGCCCCGCATGACCAACACCTTCATGCGCGGCGGCAACGACGATCCCGCCGAACTGCTGAGCCGGATCAAGAACGGCATCTATGCCAAGAGCTTCGGCGGCGGCCAGGTCGACATCGTCTCGGGCAAGTTCGTGTTTTCCTGCACCGAGGCCTACAAGGTCGAGAACGGCAAGCTGGGCGCCCCGATCAAGGGCGCGACGCTGATCGGTGACGGGCCTTCGGTGCTGACGCGGGTGACCGGCATCGGCAACGACATGGCGCTCGACGAAGGCGTCGGGGTCTGCGGCAAGGGCGGGCAGTCGGTGCCAGCGGGCGTCGGCCAGCCGACCTTGCTGGTCGAGGGTTTGACGGTGGGTGGAACGGCGTAGTTTTTCCGCTGGTGGCAGAACCATTTCCGTGGAAACGGATACAGAAGGACGGGTCAGGCTCCATTAAGCCTGTTTGTGCGAATTCACGCACAAGGGGACGACAAGGAGAGTGACATGCGCAAGTTTGCAATGGCTCTCGCGGCGGGCGCTGCTCTGCTGGCGGGGACCGCATTGGAAGCGAAGCCCAAGTTGACCGGTGAGGAACAGCTCGCCAAGGCCATCGGCGACCGCGTCCCCGGCAAGCCGGTGGATTGCATCAGCCTGTTCGATTCGCGCGACCAGCAGGTGATCGACAAGACCGCGATCGTCTATGGCAACGGCAGCACGATCTACGTGAACCGGCCGTCGAACGCGCGCGATCTCGACCGCGACGACGTGATGGTGATGGACATCCACGGCAGCCAGCTCTGCCGGCTGGACATCGTGCGCACGCACGAGCGTTCGGGTTTCTTCCCGACCGGCTTCGTCAACCTCGAGCAGTTCGTGCCCTATCGCCGGGTCGCGAGCAGCAACTGATCCTGCGGTTTCGGCTTGATTCCGCCTTGCCTCTCCGGCTGTTGCACGTCAATTTGACGACGGGGTGACATCAGGAGGGGCAATGGCATCGACTCCCGGTACTCAGGCGCGCGGATCGCGTTCGCGGCTGAAGCTGATCGAGGCGGCCTACGACCTGCTCGGGGACGAAGGCTACCACGCTTTCAGCGCGCGTCAGGTCGCCCAGAAGGCGGGGCTCAAGCCGCAGCTCGTCCACTATTACTTCCGCTCGATGGAAGAGCTGATCGTCGCGGTGTTCCAGCGCTCGTCGGCCAAGTATTTCGACCTGCACGACAAGGCGCTGTCTTCCCGCCATCCGCTGCGCGCGCTCTGGGCGCTGAACAGCAACCTGCCCGAGGGCAAGCGGATGACCGAATATGTCGCGCTGGGAAAGGTCTATCCCGGCCTGCGCGAAGAGATGCGCAAGACCGGCGAGAGCTTCCGCCAGCAGCAGATCGACGCGATGGAGCGGGTCTATGCCGAGCGCGGCTTCGACAGGATCTTCGTTGGCCCGCGCGGGCTGGTCCTGCTGATGTCGGCGGTGGCGCGCAACTTCGTCATCGAGGGCGAGGTCGGCGTGGAGCTGGGGCACAGCGAGGTCCGGGCGCTGATCGCCAAGCTGCTCGATCACTTCGAACCGCTGGGCGATGACGCGCCCGCCGCGGCAGAATTGGATCCGCATTCGGCCTAGTGGTTCGGTTGGTCGAGGAGGGCAGTGAACGATGACGGCCGCACGGCAGGCCTGGGCGGCAGAGCTCCTGCATTTCTGGTTTCATCGCTTGCGCCCGGGCCAATGGTTCGGGCGCAACGACCTGGTGGACATGGCGCTGCACCGCCGTTTCGGACGCGATCTGGCCATGCTCGGCAGGCGCCCTGCGGGAGACTTCCTGCACGATCCGCTGACCGCACGCGCCGCGATACTCCTGTTCGATCAGGTCCCGCGCAACCTGTTCCGCAAGGACGCCCGCGCCTTCGCCTACGATGCACTCGCCCGCGCGATCACCCGGGGCACGCTGGCGAAAGGCTGGGACAGGCCGCTGGCTATGCCTGAGCGACACTTCCTCTACATGCCCCTGATGCACAGCGAGCATGTGGCCGACCAGCGCCTGGCACTGCGCCTCTTCGCGCGCCTGGGCGACACCCGGACTTTCACCTTCTGCCGCGACCACGCCCGCATGATCGAGCGCTTCGGCCGCTTCCCGCACCGCAATGCCGTGCTCGGCCGCAAGAGCACCCGCGCCGAGAAGCGCGCTGTCGCCGCGGGTAACGCCTGGTGAGCGGGCGCGATTTCGCGCGCTGGGCCCTGGCGCTATTCTACGCCGTGGCAGGGGCGCTGCATCTGATCCTACCGCGACCTTTCGTCTCGATCGTACCCGACTGGGTGCCCGCGCCTGAATTGGTTGTCGCTCTGACGGGCCTTGCCGAAATCGCCGGTGCCGTGGGACTGGTCCAGAGCCGATCGCCGGCCTTGCGCCGTGCGGCCGGCTGGGGCCTTGCGGCCTATGCCCTCTGCGTCTGGCCGGCAAACTTCAACCACATGCTGCTCGACCTGGCTCGCCCGGGTCACGGCCTCGGCCTGGCCTACCACGTCCCGCGCCTCGCCGCGCAGCCGCTGCTGATCTGGCTGGCGCTCTGGGCGAGCGGCGCAATCCAGCGCTCAGGCAGCCACTAGGGCCTGTCCTTGGCGAGGACGAGCCCCGTCGCCTCCTCGTAGAGCATGACTGTGGTGGCATCGAGGTTGAACGCCGGATGGATCGGCATGGCCTCGGTATCGCGGTGGGCGAACATGTTCTCGATCACCCAGTCGGGATCGTCGGTCTCCATGTCGTAGATCGCGAGGTGCTTGTTTAGCGTGGAGCCCATCGACACCGAATGGAGCTTGAAGCGCTGTGCCGTGGTGAAACCGTCAAGCGCGCAGATGTCATCGAGATGGCGGCCCGTGTACCATTCGTCGAATTCCACGTCGCGGCCTTCGAACGGCTCGGAAAACACCAGCATCTTGAAGCGTCGCATCGTTTTCTCTCCCGGTTTTGCGCCATAATGCCCGAAGCCGCGGGTCTGTAAACGGGGGGCTCTTGCCGCCCGAAGCAGCGGGGCTTGCCTCGCCACAATACTTAGGATTTGACCTAAGTATTGTGGCGAGCTATGGGCGTTACATCAGGCCACTCGAAGGATCGAAACCATGACGCCCCGCGCGAGCGCATCGCCCCCGGCCATCGACGACATCTTTCGCGCCTTGTCGGATCCGACAAGGCGCGACGTGGTCGAGCGCCTGAGCGCGGGCCAGGCTTCGGTGAGCGACCTTGCTGCGCCCTACCGCATGGCCCTGCCATCGTTCGTCGCGCATCTGCGCGTGCTCGAAGGTTGCGGGCTGGTGACTTCGCACAAGCGCGGCCGTGTGCGCACCTACAGCCTGGCCCCGCAGCAACTGAAATTCGCCGAGGACTGGCTCGGCCGGCAGCGCAAGCTCTGGGAAGCCCGTCTCGACCGCCTCGATGCCTACCTGCTGAAATTGAAAGAGGAGAAACCCCAATGAGTGCCATCAAGATCGACCCGAAGCTCGACCTCGTGCTCGAGCGTGAGATCGACGTTCCTGTCGAACTCGTCTGGACCGCCTGGACGACGCCGCACCACCTGAAGGAGTGGTTCGTGCCGAAGCCCTGGACGATCACCCATTGCGAAATCGACCTGCGGCCGGGCGGAGCCTTCAATTCGACGATGCGCTCGCCCGAAGGTGACGAGTTCCCCAACAGCGGCTGCTTCCTGGAGATCGTCCCGCATCAACGTATGGTCTGGACCGACACGCTGCTTCCCGGCTTCCGTCCTGCGGAGAAGCCGTTCTTCACCGCCGCGCTGCTGCTGGAACCCCTGGGACAAGGTACGAAATACACGGCCATCGCCATTCATGGCAGCGCGGAAACGCGCAAGACCCATGAAGAGATGGGCTTCCACGACGGCTGGGGCACGGTAGCCAGCCAGATGGTCGACTATATAAAGGCGGGCAAGGTTTCGAACTGAGCCCCGCGATAGCCCGCTCCTGGTCCTGCCGGAGCGGGCTCCATCGATTCAGCTCACCCGGCCGACCTGGACGTCATCGGGAAAAGGTGCACCGGCCCCTGTCTCGACGAGCGACTTCAGGCTCAACAGGAAGGTCGCCCACTTCGTGCTGCAGTGGTGCATGAACGGCACCGGCTCGCGCCAGTCGCAGTGCCGGAAGGTCACGTCCGTGAAGCCGCCTTCCGAGGCAAGGTCCCATTCGATGCTGGTGCCGATCCATTCCTCGGGGCCGTCGGTGACGCGCCATGCGACGCGTTCGGCCGGGTGACGCTCGACTACGTCCATGTCGAAGAAGCCGCGTCCGCCGAAACCGAAATGCAGCTTCTCACCGGCATCGGTCAGGCTGGTCGTGGTTTCCTCGGTCCACCAGCCGGCCAGCCCTTCGCGGCTGGTCAGCGCGTCGTAGACTGCGCCCGCGGGCGCCCGGACGCTTACGGCATGCAGAATGTCCACCATCCGATTTCTCCTTGTTTGCGGGTTATCTGCGAGGCCGGGTCAGTCCTCCTGCACTCCGGCGAGTTGGCCGACCTGGCTGACGATCTTGCTCCAGCCACGGCCCATGTTGGTGTGGGCGAGTTCGTTGCGCGGCAATACGAAGCCCGAATGGACCAGGCGCAGCCGCGTACCCTCGGCAACGGGTTCGAGCGTATAGGTAACGACGGTGTCGAGCGGTGCGCCGTAGCCGACGTTGCCCTCGTCGCCGCCGCGCCAGGAATAGGCCAGGCATTCGTTGGCGATCACTTCGATCACCCGGCAGTGGATCGTGCCGTCCCAGGCGCCGGCGGGCGTCGTGCGATAGGTGAATTCGGTGCCGGCGACTGGCGCGAAGCCGATCGGCTCCATCGGCATCCAGGTGGCGACGAGCGCGCTGTCGGTCAGCACTTTCCAGAGCCTTTCGGGCGGATAGGGAAAAACCTCCTCGACTACGATGCTTTGCGTGGCGGGCTTGAGGGTGCTGTCGGTCACGGATCGATCTCCTTGAGAAGGCTGCGGATGTCGGCGAAGCGTTCGCGCCAGAAGGCGCCGTAGTGGCTGATCCAGTCGGCCAGCGGCTCGAGCCCCTCGGGCGCGGCGCGGTAGTAGACCTTGCGCCCCTCGGGACGCTCGGCGACCAGACCGGCCAGCCGCAGCGACTTGAGATGCTGCGAGATTGCGCCCTGCGTCACCCCGCTGCCCTGCGTGAGTTCGGCGACGGTGATTTCCTCGGCGCGGACGACCCGTTCGAACAGGCCGCGCCGCGTTGGATCGGCAAGGGCGCGCATGATGGCGTCGATGGGAGAAGCTTGCTGCATGCGAATCACATTAGTAAATACTAATGTATTAGTCAATGCTAATGTGATTGACCGCCCGACTTGCCCTCGCGCCGTCTCGGTGCCATAGGCGCCGCCCCGAAGCCGGAGCGCACCTCATGCAGACCAACACCGCAGGCGGCGCGCTGGGGCTCGACTTCGGCACGACCAACAGCGTCGTCGCCCGATCCAACGGGACGCCTTCCCCAGAACTGGTCGAGTTTGCCGGCGATCATGCGATGGGCGCCGTGTTCCGTTCTGCGCTGTGCTTCTGGGAGGATCCTGCGGTGCGCGGCGGGTTAGCCAGCGAGGCCGGGCCCTGGGCGATCGCCGAGTACCTCGACTTCCCGCTCGGCTGCCGTTTCATCCAGTCGTTCAAGACCGTCGCGGCGAGCCCGCAGTTCGAGCATGCCTCGATCTTCACCAAGCGCCTGCGGTTCGAGGAATTGGGCGCGCTGTTTCTCGAACGCCTGGTCGGTCACGCCGGCGGCCGGCTCGACGACCGCCCTTCGCGCGTGATCGTCGGCCGGCCGGTGGCCTATGCCGGCGCCCGCGCCGACCCGCTGCTGGCACGCGAAGGCTACGACAAGATGTTCGGCAGCTTCGCCCCCGAGATTCACTATGTCTACGAGCCGCTAGGCGCCGCGTTCAGCTATGCTTCGCGGCTGACCGAGCCCGCTACTCTGCTGGTGGCCGACTTCGGCGGCGGTACCAGCGACTTCTCGATCGTGCAGGTCGCCGAACCCGGTGCCGCGCGGCGCTGCGTGCCGCTTAGCTCGACCGGCATAGGCATCGCGGGCGATCGCTTCGACGCGCGGATCGTCGAGCGGCTTGTTCTGCCGCTGCTCGGCAAGGGCGGCTCTTACCGTTCGTTCGACAAGGAGCTCGAGATACCGCCCGGCTATTTCACCGATTTCGCCGACTGGTCGAAACTGGCGCTGATGCGCAACCGGCGCACGCTCGAGGAGTTGGCCAAGCTCCAGCGCAGCGCGATCGACCCTGCCGCGATCGGCCGGATGATCGCCATCGTCGAGAACGAGCTCGGCTATCCGCTCTACGACGCGGTCGGACAGCTCAAGCGCGCGCTTTCGACCGAGAGCCACGCGGGCTTTCGCTTTGCCGGTGCCGGGCTGGACATATCGGCCGACGTCACGCGGGCCGATTTCGAGAGCTGGATCGCCCCCCGATATCGCCCGGATCGAAGCCTGCGTCGACGAGGCGCTGGTCAAGGCCGGGCTGGCTGCGGGCAGGATCGATCGCGTCTTCCTGACCGGAGGCTCGTCGCTGATCCCCGCGATCAGGCGGCTGTTCACCGAGCGTTTCGGCGAGGAGCGCATCGCCAGTGGGGGAGAATTGACTTCGATCGCCCATGGCCTCGCGCTGATCGGCGAAGTCGACAATATCGAAGACTGGGCCGCCTGAGGCTCAACCGCGCAGGACGGTCTCGCCAGTCCGCGGGTTCGTGAGGGTGACGTTCTCGAGAGCCTGGATACGCCAGGTTCCTTCACCCCGCGTGATCACCGCGAGAATCATGGTATCGACTTCATGCGGGCCGGCGGGATGGGCCAGGCCGGCTGCCAGCCGGCTCCAGAAATGCAGAATCACTGCGCCGTCCGCGATCGGCACCAGATCGACAAGCTCGTTTTCAAGCGTGGAATCGCGGTAGATCGTCTCGTGGATCGGGGCGTGCAGCGCGATGATCTCGTCCACCCCGCGCACGTAGTGCCCGAAACGGTTCACGAAAGTCGCATCGTCGTGAAACAGCGCGCCGAGCGCCGCCATGTCGTGCGCGTTCCAGGCGGCTTGAAAGGCCGAGGGCGCATCCTCCGGCCTTTCCATCAAGCGGTTATTCCCACTCGATCGTGCCGGGCGGCTTCGACGTATAGTCGTAGACCACGCGGTTGATGCCCTTGACCTCGTTGATGATCCGCGTCGCCACGCGGCTGAGGAAGGCGGCGTCGAAGGGATAGATGTCCGCGGTCATGCCGTCGGTCGAGGTGACGGCGCGCAGTGCGCAGACGTTGTCGTAGGTGCGGCCGTCGCCCATTACGCCGACGGTCTTGACCGGCAGCAGCACGGCGAAGGCCTGCCAGATCGCGTCGTAGAGCCCGGCGTTGTGGATTTCCTCGAGATAGACCGCATCGGCCTTGCGCAGGATGTCGCAGCGCTCGCGCGTGACTTCGCCGGGGATGCGGATGGCGAGGCCCGGGCCGGGGAACGGATGGCGGCCGACGAAGATCTCGGGCAGGCCGAGCTCGCGGCCGAGCACGCGGACTTCGTCCTTGAACAGCTCGCGCAGCGGCTCGACGAGCTGCATGTTCATGCGCTCTGGCAGGCCGCCGACGTTGTGGTGGCTCTTGATCGTCACCGAAGGGCCGCCGGTGAACGATACGCTCTCGATCACGTCGGGATAGAGCGTGCCCTGGGCGAGGAATTCGGCGCCGCCGATCTTGTTCGCCTCGGCCTCGAACACGTCGATGAAGGTCTTGCCGATGAACTTGCGCTTCTGCTCGGGGTCGGTGACGCCGGCGAGGCCGTTGAGGAAAAGCGTCGAGGCATCGACGTGGACCAGCGGGATGTTGTAGTGGCCGCGGAACAGCGAGACGACCTGTTCGGCCTCGCCCATGCGCAGGATGCCGCCGTCGACGAAGACGCAGGTCAGCTGGTCGCCGATCGCCTCGTGGATCAGCAGCGCGGCGACGGCGCTGTCGACCCCGCCCGACAACCCGCAGATCACTCGGCCCTTGCCGACCTGGGCGCGGATTTCCTCGATCTTGGTCTTGCGGAACTCGGCCATCGTCCAGTCGCCCGAAAGGCCGCAGACGTGGCGGACGAAGTTCTTGAGCAGCCGGCCGCCGTCGGGCGTGTGCACGACTTCGGGGTGGAACTGCATCGCGTAGATGCGCTTGGCGTCGTTGGCGATCACCGCGAAAGGCGCGCCGGGGCTCGCCGCGACCGAGCGGAACCCGGGGGCGAGCTGGGTGACCTTGTCGCCATGGCTCATCCATACCTGGTGTGTCTCGCCCTCGCTCCACAGGCCGTCGAACAGCGCGCAGCGGTCATTGATCTCAATGAAGGCGCGGCCGAACTCGCCGCTATCGCCGAGCAGCACTTCGCCGCCCAACTGGTGCATCAGAGCCTGCTGGCCGTAACAGATGCCGAGGATAGGGAGGCCGCTTTCGAGGATCGCCTCGGGTATGCGCGGGCCGTCGGCATCGAGCACCGAGGCCGGCGATCCCGAAAGGATCACGCCCTTGGGCTGCATCCGCTCAAAGGCAGCCTCGGCCGAGCCGAAGGGTGCGATTTCGGAATAGACCCCGGCTTCGCGAACGCGGCGCGCAATCAGCTGCGTCACCTGGCTGCCGAAATCGACGATGAGGATGGAATCCGAAGGCTGTACGCTCATGTCGAGCAGTTAGGCGCGCGCGTGCTGGCTGTCCAGAGGGCTGGACGCTGGGTCCGGCCTGCTTTCCAGACCAATCCGAGGCGGCTCGTCGGTCCGCCGAAAGCACATGCTGCGGCATACTAACCAAGGTAACCTTTTTCTAGGACTTTTGCGTTAGAGAGCAGCTGTCGGAACGGAATTTCCTCGCTTCGGCGACGTTAATAAACGGTTTGCCGACGATTGCGTTTAACGCAACATCTATTGTTGCCTTTGCCCGTGCGAAAATTACTAACCTATGTATGTTGCGCTTGCGAAACGGGGACCAATTCCCATTTCGCAAATGTGATTTTAAAGGAGGAAAACATGGAACGCATCTATCGTGCGCTCGGTCTCGCGGTTGCCCTTGGCACCAGCGGTCTGATGTTCGCTTTGACGCTGGCTTGATGTCGGCGCATTCGGGCCGGCCTTGCGCCTGACGGCTGGATTTTCCAGACGCAGCGCAAGGCCGAGCCTCAGCCACTTAGAGTGGCAGCAGTAGCCCGCGATTTCGCGGGCTTTTCTGTGGATTTCAGGCGCGAATACGGGTTCCGCAAGCCCCCCCCTTCGTGCCTATATGCTGGTCATGGCCAGCACCCCCGAAAACACTCCCAACACCAATTCCTATGGCGCGGATTCGATCAAGGTCCTCAAGGGCCTCGACGCGGTCCGCAAGCGCCCCGGCATGTATATCGGCGACACCGACGACGGCTCCGGCCTGCACCACATGGTGTTCGAGGTGTCGGATAACGCGATCGACGAGGCGCTGGCCGGGCACTGCGACCTGGTGCTGATCGAGCTCAACCCCGACGGCTCGGTCTCGGTTACCGACAACGGCCGGGGCATCCCCACCGGCATCCATGCCGAGGAAGGCGTCTCCGCGGCCGAGGTCATCATGACCCAGCTTCACGCCGGCGGTAAGTTCGACAACACCAATGATGACAACGCCTACAAGGTGTCGGGCGGCCTCCACGGCGTCGGCGTCTCGGTGGTTAACGCGCTCAGCGAATGGCTCGAGCTGACGATCTGGCGCGACGGCGAAGAGCACTGGATGAAGTTCGCGCACGGTGATGCGGTTTCGCCGCTGGTCGTCCGCGGCCCCGCGCCCGAGGGCAAGAAGGGCACGCGCGTGACTTTCCTCGCCTCGACCGACACCTTCAAGAACGTCACCGAGTTCGATTTCGAGAAGCTCGAGCATCGCTACCGGGAACTGGCTTTCCTCAACTCGGGCGTGCGCATCCTGCTGCGCGACAAGCGCCACGCCGATGTGGCCGAGCACGACCTGTTCTACGAGGGCGGCATCGCGGCTTTCGTGAAGTACCTCGACCGCAACAAGACGCCGCTGCTGCCCGAACCGATTTCGATCAGTTCGGAACGCGACGGCATCGGCATCGACGTCGCGCTCGAGTGGAACGACAGCTACTACGAGAACGTCCTCGCCTTCACCAACAACATCCCGCAGCGCGATGGCGGCACGCATATTGCCGCTTTCCGCGCGGCGCTGACCCGTACGCTCAACAACTACGCCGAGAAATCGGGTCAGCTGAAGAAGGAAAAGGTCAACCTCACCGGCGAGGACATGCGCGAAGGGCTGACCGCGATCGTTTCGGTCAAGCTGCCCGACCCCAAGTTCTCATCGCAGACCAAGGACAAGCTGGTCTCCTCCGAAGTGCGCCAGCCGCTCGAGAGCCTGATGGCCGATCGGATCAGCGATTGGCTCGAGGAAAATCCAGCCAATGCCAAGCAGGTCGTCGGTAAGATCATCGACGCTGCTGCCGCGCGCGAAGCCGCCAAGAAGGCGCGCGAGCTGACCCGGCGCAAGGGCGCGATGGACATCGCCTCGCTGCCCGGCAAGCTCGCCGATTGCCAGGAACGCGATCCGAGCAAGTGCGAACTGTTCCTGGTCGAGGGTGACTCGGCCGGCGGCTCGGCCAAGCAGGGGCGCGATCGCCACTATCAGGCGATCCTGCCGCTCAAGGGCAAGATCCTCAACGTCGAGCGCGCGCGCTTCGATCGGATCATCTCGTCGAAGGAAGTCGGCACGTTGATCCAGGCGATGGGCACGGGTATCCGCGACGAGTTCAACCTCGACAAGCTGCGCTACCACAAGATCGTCATCATGACCGACGCCGACGTCGACGGCGCACACATCCGCACCTTGCTGCTGACCTTCTTCCACCGCCAGATGCCTGACATTATCCGCGCCGGGCACCTCTTCATCGCCCAGCCGCCGCTCTACAAGGTCAACAAAGGCCGCAGCGAAGTCTACCTCAAGGACGCCGCCGCGCTCGACCGCTACCTGGTCGAAGCCGGTTTGGCTGGCCGCGTGCTCGAAACCGCCGGCGGCACCCGCGGCGGCACCGAGCTCGAAGGCCTGGTCGAACACGCGCTACGCCTGCGGAGCCTGATGGGCTTCGTCCCGCGCCGCTATGATCCGGCGATCGTCGAGGCGCTGGCCATGGCCGGCGTGCTCGATCCCGATCTCGACCGCGCCGGCCGCGAGGCCGCGCTGGCCCGCGCCGCGACCTGGCTCGACATCGGCGAGCGCGACGCCAAGTGGACCGCGCTGATGACCGAGAACGGCGACGTCACCGTTCAGCGGCTGTGGCGCGGCGTGACCGACCACCATGTGATCGAAGCGGCGTTCCTCACCAGCGCCGAAGCGCGCAAGCTGGCCCGCCTCGCCGGCGAGCAGGCAGAAGTCTATGCCTCGACCGCCAAGCTGGTGAAGATCAGCGCCGCCGCGGAAGAAGTCGTCGAAGCCGAACCGGCGATCGAGGATGAGGGCGAGGTTCAGGAGAATGCGCCTGCTGCCCGCCCCGCCAGCAACGAAGGCGCGATCACGCGACCGTCCGAACTGCTCGACGCCGTCCTTGCCATCGGCCGCAAGGGCCTGTCGATCGCGCGCTACAAGGGCCTGGGAGAGATGAATGCCGAGCAGCTCTGGGAAACCACGCTCGACCCCGACCACCGCATCCTGCTGCAGGTCAAGGTCGAGGACGCCGACGTTACCGACGAGATCTTTACCCGGCTGATGGGCGATATCGTCGAGCCGCGCCGCGACTTCATCCAGGAGAATGCACTCAACGTGGCCAACCTGGACGTGTGATTTCGGTTCGGCGGCGAAGTCTTATGGCTGTCATATTCGCACTTCAGGAATTGCGGGCATGATCCGTCGCCTCACCGCTGTCCTCGCCTCGATCTTGCTTGTCTCGGCTTGCGCCGCACCGATGGTCTCGCGGCCTGGTGGTGCGGCTGCAAGCGAACCCGTTACCGTCGGCATCATCGCGATCAACGATTTTCACGGCGCGCTCGAGCCGCCCAAGCAGTCCGTCTTCGTGCCGACGGGCAAGGGGCCCACACCGACCGATCCTTCGGGCACAGTCGGCGTGCCGGCGGGCGGGGCGGCCTGGCTGGCTTCGGCGATTGATTCCATCCGGGCCAAATATCCGAACCACGTGACCGTCTCCGCCGGCGACATGATCAGCGCTTCGCAATTCGCCTCATCGCTCTATCTCGATGAGCCGGCGATCGGTGTGATGAACCGCATCGGCGTCGACTTCAACGCCGTTGGCAACCACGAGTTCGACCGCGGTCCGGCCGAGCTGCTGCGCATGCAGAACGGCGGCTGCGAGAAGAACACCGTGCGCGAACCTTGCCAGCTCGAGCAGTTCAAGGGAGCAACGTTTCGCTACCTTGCCGCGAGCACGCTGACCGCGGACGGCAAGACGCTGTTCCCCCCCGACCGGTCTTAAGAGCTTCGGCGAAGGCGCGCGCAAGGTGACGATCGGCTTCATCGGCCTGACGCTGAAAGGGACGCCCGACCTGGTCTCGCACGATCGCATTGCCGGCCTGACTTTCGCCGACGAGGCGGACACGATCAATGCCGCGGTGCCCGCGCTCAAGGCGCAGGGCACCGACGCGGTTGTCGTGTTGATCCACCAGGGCGGCAAGACCGATGAATTCTCTAACGTCAGCGGCTGCCAGAACCTGAAGGGCGAGATCGCCGGCATTCTCGACCGGCTCGACACGCGCGTCGACGTCGTCGTTTCTGGCCATACGCATTGGCCCTATGTCTGCGACTACGCCAAGATGAACCCGGCCAAGCCCTTTCTGCTGACCAGCGCCGGGGTCTATGGCGAGCTGGTGACCGACATCACACTGTCGATCGATCCGGCGACGCATCGCGTGGTCGGCAAGCGCGCGACCAATGTCGTCGTCCAGTCGCAACCCTACACCGCCTCGCGCGGACCCGTGCCCAACAACGATGTCGTGCCGCGCTTCGAGCCTCGCGCCGACATCAGTGCCTATGTCGGTCGCTACGTCGAGGCGGCGAAAGCGTTTTCCGAGCGGCCGATCGGCAAGCTGAGCGGCCCCTCGCAGCGCCGCGAGATCGGCAATGTCGACTATGGCGGCCCGGCGGGCAACCTGATCGCCGATGCCCAGCTCGCCGCAACCAAGAGCGCCGGCGCACAGATCTCGTTTATGAACCCCTTCGGCATCCGCGCGCCAATCGTACCCAGCGCCGACGGCAGTGTGACCTTCGGCATGATCTACCAGACGCAACCGTTCAACAATGACCTCGTCACCTTCACGCTAAGCGGGGCCGAGTTGAAAGCCGTGCTGGAGCAGAGCTTCGCCGATTCCGGCCCCGAGCAGTTCCTGACGCCTTCGGCTGGCTTCAGCTATACGGTGGACCGTCAGGCCCCTGCCGGATCGCGGGTATCGGCCATGTCGCTGAACGGGACGCCGGTCGATCCGGCAACCGACTATCGCGTAACCGTCAGCACGTTCCTGGCCAACGGCGGCGACGGCTTCAGCGCTTTCGACAAGCAGCGCAATGTCGTGCTCGGTCCGACCGACATCGACGCGCTGGAGGCCTGGATCAAGGCAGTTCCGGTCCGCCAGGTGCCGACCGAATCGCGCGTGTTCGAAGCCAAGCGCTAGAAGCCGGCACCCTCCGGCCAGCCGGACGCGGTGAGGCCCATGACCTTGAACAGCGCGCCCATCTGCTCGGGATCGACGAGCCGATCGCGCGCCACGGCAACCGCTTCCGCCCGCGCGGGCACCGCGCGCGCCAGCGCCTCGGCCCGTGCATCGATCCCGAGTGCCCGCAACCAGACGCCTTGCTCTGCGATGCCGAGCCGTCGCGCGCCGTGGCTCTTGGCAACTTCCGCCAAGGTCGCGAAATCGACGAGCGCGGTTAGGTCCGCCTCGCCGGGATCGGCGAAGGGATCGACCTTCCGGTGCGCGCGCACAGCCTGCAGTGTCGAGCCGGTGCGGAATTCGGCATGGCCATAGTCGATGAACAACGCCGCTCCGCCCTGCGCGGCCAGCCTTTGCGAAACCTCGCCGACCACCGTCGCAGCGCCGGGGCAGGTCTCGATGATCGTGCCTGGCGCGGCATCGCGCAGTGTCTCGGGCAACGCCGCGTCCATGGGCCGGTCGCCGATCATTGGACGGAACCTGCCGTCCTCGCAGCCGACCATCCGCTCGCGCCAGCCGGCTTCGGCACGGACGAGCTGTCGCACCGGCAGCGCATCGAGGAATTCGTTGGCGACGAGCAGAATCGGCGCGTTCTCGGGCAGGCTCGACAGGTCGGCATGCCACTGTGCAGTGGGCACGGCCTGCGACTGGAGAGCACGCAGCGCCGGCGATCCCTCGACGAAATGGACTTGCGGCACGAGGCCTGCCTTGCCCGCCGCGCGCAGCGCATCACGCGCCAGCGTGCCGCGGCCCGGACCCAGTTCGACGTAGTGGACGGGTTCCGGCCTACCGGCGCGGCTCCAGATGTCGGCAAGCCACAGGCCGATCAGTTCCCCGAACATCTGGCTGATCTCGGGCGCGGTGACAAAGTCGCCCGTGGCGCCGAGCGGGTCGCGCGCCGCATAGTAGCGGGCGTTGGCCTCGCCCATATACTGCATGACGCTGATCGGACCGAAATTTGCGATGAGTCTGGCAAAGACTGCCGACAGCGTCTCCTGCGCGCTCATGCCGGCCCCCTCACGCTGGAGCAGCGATATCCGCCCCGAGCGGTCGCCGCGTCAGCGCCCGCACAAGGAAGAACAGGCCGATGAGGATCATCGGCACGGTCAGCCACTGGCCCATCGAGAAACCGGTGCGCAGAGCGAACTCCTGCAGCTGCTGGTCAGGCTCGCGGAAATATTCGACCGTGAAGCGCGCCAGGCCGTAGCCGAGCGTGAACAGGCCCACGAGCAGGCCCGGCCGCCAGCGCGCCCGCGTCTTCCAGAACAGCGTGAGCAGGACGACCATCAGCACCAGCCCCTCGAGCCCGGCCTCGTAAAGCTGGCTCGGATGACGCGGCAGCGGGCCGCCATCGGGGAAGACCATCGCCCAGGGCACGCCCTCGGTCACGCGGCCCCAGAGCTCTCCATTCACGAAATTGGCGAGCCGGCCGAAGAACAGGCCGAAGGGCACGCAAACCGCGATGTAGTCGGCGACGCGCAGGAAATCGAGCTTGCCGCGCCACGAGACCCAGGCGATGGCCAGCACCGTGCCGATCAGGCCGCCGTGGAAGCTCATCCCGCCGTTCCACAGCTTGAGCAGCTCGGTCGGGTGCGCCCACAGCTCGGGCGCGTAGAAGGTCGCATAGCCGAGACGGCCGCCGAGGATGATGCCGAGCGTGCAGTAGAAGAAAAGATCGTCGGCGTGGCGCTGCGCCATCGGCGCGCCCGGCGCTCGAAGCATGCGCGTCAGGTGCCAGTAGCCAAGGACGATGCCTGCGAGATAGGCCAGCGAATACCAGCGGAGCGTGAAGAAGTGGAGGTCGATGCCCCGGGTCAGCCCAAGATCGACCCACTGAATCGGCGCGTTTGCGGCGGCAACAAGCAAGGACAACAAACGATTAACCCCATCGCGGTATAGCTGCCAGGCAGCGTTCTGGCGGTGCCTTCTTGCATAGCGGCAGCCGCTGCGGAACCCGGCAATTGGCCGGTGCGGGGCCAGGGGTGGAAAAGCAGTCTATGCCGAGCGAACTCGACAGGCGACTGGCGTCTACCGTGAAGCGTCTCATCGCGCGGGGCACTCCGTTCGAAATCGGCTCGATCGAGCGCGGCGGCGTCAAGCTGCCGTTCTATAGCCGCGCGCCGAAAACGCTGCCCGCGCTGTTCGACTTGTTCTGCGCCGAGCACGGCGATGCCGAATTCCTCGTCGACGGCACGGTCCGGCTGAGTTTCGCGCAGACCCATGCCCTGGCGCGCCGTGTCGCGGCCGGGCTGGTGACCCGGCATGGCGTCCGCCGCGGCGACCGCGTCGCCATCGCCGCGCGCAACTCGGCCAACTGGATCGTCGCTTACATGGGCGTCCTGATGGCGGGCGGCTGCGCCACGCTGCTCAACGGCTGGTGGTCCGGCGAGGAACTCGCGGGCGGTATCGCCCTGCCTGATTGCACGCTGGTGCTGGCCGATCCGCCGCGCGCGCAGCGGCTGGCCCGCGTCCCGCTTTCGGCGCGGGTCGTCCTGTTCGACCATGGCGAGCCCGAGCATGGCCTCGCCCAGCTGCTGGGCGCCGATGACGACCAATGGCGTCTGCCCGAGCTCGCCGGCGACGACCTCGCCACCATCATGTTTACCTCGGGCTCGACCGGCACGGCAAAGGGCGCCGTTTCCGATCACCGGGCCGTGGTCCAGGCGACCTGCAACTTCGCGGTGCAGAGCCTGGCCGCATTGATCGCCGATGCTCCGGACGGCGAACTGCCGCCGCCGCAATCCACGCTGGTCAGCGTCCCGCTGTTCCATGTCACCGGCAAGATCGCCCTGTTCCTGCAGAGCTTCGTCACCGGCCGCCGCCTCGTCATCATGCCGAAATGGGATGCGCGCGAGGCAATGCGCCTGATCGAGCGCGAACGGATCACCTTCTTCGCCGGCGTGCCGCTGATGAGCTTCGAGATCGCCACTCATCCGGCGCGTGCGCACTACGACCTGTCGAGCTGCGCGAGCTTCGCTGCCGGGGGAGCCGCGCGCCCTGCCGAGCACGTCGCTGAACTCCGCAAAGCCCTGCCCGGCGCGGCGCTATTCATGGGCTACGGCCTGACCGAGACCAACTGCACCGGCTGCACCAATTTTGCCGCCAACTACATCGCCAAGCCCGAGAGCACCGGCCCCGCCAGCGCTCCGTTGGTCGAAATCGCCGTGCTCGGGTCCGATGGCGAGGCTCTGCCCGCCGGCCTGCGCGGCGAGATCGCCGTGCGTTCGGTCTGCAACTTCCGCGGCTACTGGGGCAATTCGCTCGAGACTGCGGCAGTGCTGCGGGCCGACGGTTTCTTCCTCACCGGTGATCTCGGCTACATGGACGAGGCAGGCTACCTCTTCGTGGTCGACCGCAAGAAGGACATCATCATTCGCGGCGGCGAAAACATCGCCAGTGCCGAAGTCGAACAGGCTATCTACGCGCATCCCGGGATCGCCGAAGCCAGCGTCTTCGGACTGCCGCACGAGCGCTACGGCGAAGTGCCGGTCGCGGTCTATTCGATCAAGGACGGCCACCGCCTGAGCGAGGAGGAACTGCTCCGCCATCTCGCCACGCGCATCGCCGCGTTCAAGGTTCCGGTGCGCCTTTGGTGCGAGGACAGCGCGCTGCCGCGGCTTGGAACAGAGAAGATCGACAAGCGAACGTTGAAAGCCCGCTATTCGCAAGCCTGGGAAGCCGCTAAAGGCGCTCTATGAGCGCATCGCGCATACCGAACCAGCGCGCCATCATCGATCGGCGCATTCTCACCGAAGCGATTGCCGAGGCCGTCCAGGCCAAGGGCAGCGGCGGCGCGGCGCGCCCACAGGTCGTCGAGCTGCTGCGCGGCGCCCTTGCCCAGGGCCGCAAGGAGATCAGCCGCCGCCTGGCCGACAAGCCCTCGGCCGGCCACGACGTCGCAGAGGCGCAGGCCTTCCTCATCGACCAGATCGTGCGGGTCATCCACGACCATGTCGTCGGCGACGTCTACCGTGCCAGCAACCGGTCCTCGGGCGAGCGGCTGACGATCATGGCGGTTGGCGGCTACGGCCGCGGCGAAATGGCGCCCCATTCGGACCTCGACATCGCCTTCCTCACACCGATCAAGGCCACATCCTGGTGCGAGCAGGTGATCGAGGCGATGCTCTATTTCCTTTGGGATCTGGGCCTCAAGGTCGGCCATTCGAGCCGCTCGCTGAACGAGATGGTGCGGATGTGCCGCGCCGACCTCACGATCCGCACGGCCCTGCTCGAAGGGCGCTATGTCTGGGGCGACCAGCCGCTCTACGAGGAAGCCCGCAAGCGCTTCTGGGCCGAAGTCGTCGCCGGGACCGAGCGCCAGTTCGTCTCCGAGAAGCTCGCCGAGCGCAACGACCGGCACAAGAAGCTGGGTGACAGCCGCTATGTCGTCGAACCCAACGTCAAAGAGGGCAAGGGCGGCCTGCGCGACCTCCACACGCTTTACTGGATCGGCAAGTACATCCACAAGGTGCGCGACGTCAGCGAACTCGTCACGGTGGGCCTGCTGAGCCAGGACGAATACCGGGCCTTTCGCCGCGCCGAGAGCTTCTTCTGGGCGGTCCGCTGCCACCTCCACACGATCACCAACCGCGCCGAGGATCGCTTGACCTTCGACTTGCAGCGCGAGGTGGCGGAGCGGATGAATTTCTCCGACCGCCCCGGCAAGAGCCCGGTCGAGCGGTTCATGCAGTACTTCTTCCTTCAGGCGAAAGTCGTCGGCAACCTGACCGGGCTGTTCCTGGCCCAGCTCGACGAGCAGTTCGCCAAGGCGCCGCGCGGCCTGCTGGCGGGCTTCCGCGCTCGCGCCCGCACGCTCAAGGGCTATCGGATCTTCGGCGGCAAGATCCAGGCCCAGGGTGACGACTGGTTCGAGAACGACCCCGTGCGCCTGCTCGAGATCTTCACGATCGCCGACAGCGAAGGGCTGGAAATCCATCCGGAGACGATGCGCTTGATCGCCCGCGACGCGCGGCTGATCAACGGCGAGGTGCGCAGGAACGCGCGCGCCAACGCACTGTTCCTCGACCTGCTGACCAGCCGCAACAATGCCGAGATGGTGCTGCGTTGGCTCAACGAAGCGGGCGTATTCGGGCGCTTCATCCCCGACTTCGGCCGGGTCAACGCGCAGATGCAGTTCGACATGTACCATCACTACACGGTCGACGAGCACACGATCCGCGCCATCGGCCTGGTCGCCAAGATCGAGAAGGGCGAGCTCAAGGGCGATCATCCGCTGGCGCACGGGATCATTCACAAGATCCAGTCGCGCCGCGCGCTCTACTGCGCGGTGCTGCTGCACGACATTGCCAAGGGCCGTGGCGGCGATCATTCGGTGCTTGGCGCCGAGATCGCGATGCGACTTTGCCCGCGGCTCGGGCTGAGCGAGGACGAGACCGAGCTTGTCGCCTGGCTGGTTCGTCAGCATCTGCTGCTGAGCGCAACCGCGCAGAAGCGCGACCTGTCCGATGCCAAGACGATCGCCGATTTCGTCGAGCAGGTGCAGTCGATCGAGCGGCTACGCCAGCTCACCTTGCTGACTATCGTCGATATCCGCGCGGTCGGCCCCGGGACCTGGAACAGCTGGAAGCGCCAGCTGATCGCCGAGCTCTATGGTGCGGCCGAGGAACGCCTGCGCCTGGGTCATGCGCTGCACGGCCGCCCGGAACGCGTCGCCGCCAAGAAGGACCGCGTCGCCGAGCGGCTGGGCAAGGCCAAGAAGCTGGTTGAGACTGCGGGTTCGCAGCTCGGCGACGCCTACTGGATCGCCGAGCCCGAAGACATCATCGCGATGAACCTGGCGCAGCTCGAAGCTGCCGACGGCGCGCCGTTGTCGATCGCCACCGAATATTACGCGGCGCGCGGCGCGACGCTGGTGACCGTGGTCGCAGCCGACCATCCGGGCCTGTTCTACCGCATCGCCGGCGGCATCCACCTTGCCGGCGGCAACATCATCGACGCGCGCATCCATACGGCGCGCAACGGCATGGCGGTCGACAACTTCCTCATCCAGGACCCGATCGGCCGGCCGTTCATGGAGGACAGCCAGCTCGCCCGGCTCAAGTCGAACATCGAGGATGCCCTGGCCAACCGGGTTAAGCTGGTGCCGCAGCTCGCTGCCCGCCCGCTTGCCCGGCCGCGCGCCGATGCCTTCGAAGTCCGCCCGCGCGTCGAGTTCGACAACAAGGCCTCGAACCGCTTCACCGTGGTCGAAATCAACGCCCGCGACCGCCCGGCGCTGCTCAACCGCCTCGCCCGCGCGCTGTTCGAAGCGCGGCTGATGGTTCATTCGGCGCACATCGCAACCTATGGCGAGCGCGCCGCCGACACCTTCTACGTCACCGACCTGCTCGGCGAGAAGATCGACGCGCCCGTGCGGTTGAAGGCCGTCGAGAAACGCCTGCTCGAAGCCGCGAGCGAGGATGTCGTGGAAGTCGAGGCGGCCTGACGGTCTGGCGAATGGCGCCTCATTGTTGCGACCGCATGGGAAACGCGGCAGACTCCGGGCATGGGTGACGCGGCAGGACAGACCATTCGCATCGCCGCCGCGCTGATCGATGATGATCTCGGGCGGTTGCTGCTGGTCCGGAAAGCCGGGACGACCAGCTTCATGCAGGCAGGGGGCAAAATCGAAGCCGGCGAGAATGCCTGGGCGGCGCTTCGCCGCGAATTGCTCGAAGAGATCGGCCTCGATCTGTCCGACCATGAGGAGCGCTACCTCGGCCGCTTCTGCGCCGCGGCGGCAAACGAAACGGGCTGCGTAGTCGAGGCTCAGCTATTCCACGTGCGGACGCTGCATGTGCCCATGACCGCAGCCGAAATCGCAGAAGCGGTCTGGGTTCATCCGGCCGAGGCGGCCAACCTCGCTCTCGCCCCGCTGACGCGGGATTGGGTCCTGCCGCTGGCTGCCGGCATTGCGAGCCGCCGCTAGGCAACAAATGCGCTGCTGGCGCATGTAGGTGACACATGTGTCACCCGGTCACCCCTCCGCTCTCTTGAAATATCACTATTTACCAATATCTTGTTGGCGGAGGGGCAGGGTGACACTTTTCCAACCTATTCCGTATTCGTGATGTCAAAGAGCGTGGGTGCAACACCGCGCAGGCATAATGACGGCTCAGGGTGAAGTAGGAAAATGGTTTGGCTTCTTGTGCTCATAGCCGACGTTCGAGGGTCCAGTTCCATTCCCTGCAACCGGTCTTTGGTTCATGAAGTTGGGGAACGGGTAATGCGCTAGGTTCCGCGACTAAACCCTCGTTCTCGGCTTGGGCCTGCAATGCGTAGTCCCGCTGAAGGGCGAAATGAGGGCTTACTTTAATCGCCCAACCAACCGGTTGTGATCTCGCCCTTATGCCCCTCCGGCGCCAGCGCGGCGCGCAGGGCTTCCAGCAGAGGCGGCAGCGCCTGCGTAAAGGCGTAGGGCGGGTTGACTATATAAAGGCCCGCACCGTTATAGATGTCGGGCTGATCGCTATCGTACAACCAATGCTCCACCCGAAGAAATTTCGGGATGCCGAGCCTGCGTAACTGCTCCTTCCACCGCCAATGCGTGGCGCGGTCTTTCAGCGGATACCAGATCACCGTCACACCAGTTGCCCATTTGCGGTAAGCGGCGGCGAGGGTGGCGGTGATACGTGCGCGTTCGTCCCGCTGTTCGTACGGCGGGTCGACCACCACCACGCCGCGCGCGGTGCGGGGCGGCAGCATCGCCAGCCAAAGCTCGTAGGCGTCGCGCTCATGCACGGCGGCGGATGTGTCGCGCATCACGCCGCGCAGGGCATAGGCGTCTTCGGGATGTTTTTCGTTCAGGATCAGGGAATCCTGCGGGCGCAGAAGCTGCGCCAGAATCTGCGGCGAGCCGGGGTAGAGGTGCGGCTCGGCCCCGACATTCACCGCCTGTACGGCGGCGCGGTAGTCGTTCAGCAGGGGGTTCGGGTCGGCAAAGGCCCGCAGCACGCCCTGCATGGACTCGCCGGTGCGTCGGGCCTCCTCGCCGCCAAGGTCGTACAGCCCGCAGCCAGCATGGGTGTCGATCAGGGTCAGCGCGCCCTGTTTGTGCTGCAAGGCCCGCACGAGGGCGATCAGCAGGCTGTGCTTCACGACATCGGCGCTATTGCCGGCATGGAAGGAATGGCGATAATTCATTGCGATTCAAAACCCTGACGATCTGCCTCTATATGAACGGCTGGATTGCAGTGAAAGAGCTGCTACTCGCTCCGACATGGCAAACATCCCCAAGCTTACCGGTATCGTTGACGTTGATGGCCTCCAATACGAATGGGAACTGCGGAGCGAACCCCAATGGGGCGAGTCCGAGGGCTGGAAGGGCATGACGATCGCGCTGATGCAGAAACATACGCAGCGAGGAGCGTTGCTGGAATTTCCTCCCCCGAAGCGACTGTTGAAAGGCATGCAGCGTGGCCGCCTGCAAGTGGATAGCGCCACTATTTCCCGGGGAATCCGCGCTGCTTTGACGGCGGGGTGGGAGCCTGCATCTCGAGGCAAGCCAATGGTGTTTATGGTCGACGCCGACGGAAACTAGCCGCCGATCGAGGAAAATAAAGCACGTCTAAGATCAATCCCTTAGACGCGACGACACCGGAATCGCCGACATTGCCGCCATTGAGACGGCCATCCTCGTGGACTAAAAGCGGACGCTCGGAACGGGGAAGTGCGATCATGAACATGCAGGCGGACGACGATGCAGTGCGCTAGGATGAGAGGCTAGGCAAGCTGGTGAAGATCCAGCTGGAGCCGGAGAAGCCGGAGTGATGTGGGACTTCCTCGTCGACAACTTTTGGTACGCGCTACCTCATTGGCTTCAGTGGCTCATCCTCGCGCCGTGCATCTTGGCGCTTGGCGTCGGCGCCTACCTGCTTTGGCAGGAGGGATAGGGCCCGGCCCGTGCCAGTGTTTGCAATCTATACAATCGCTAATAATAAGTCCCCAGCTACCGATGAGGCTTGGAACTTGTGTGGACACAATTTGACAGCCGGTCGCCTTCGTCAATGAATGACTAACGCCGTGACGGAGAAAATATCCGTTTTGGATTATTTTCATCGCGACAATATAGTCCGTTCCGGATGAGTCTCTTACATCGGCAATAACGAATTATTTGAAATACCTCGCCAAACAACTCGGCCATGGACAGGCAACGTGATGAGAGGTATTCAATCTTAGGGCTACGCCTTTGGATTCCAGTGTGGCTTTTTGCTCTTTGCGGGGTCGCTCTCTTTCTAGCGACCGGTTTCCGCGTTACTTCGAATGATTGGTTAGAGCGTTTGGTAATTATAGTTATCGGCGGCTGCCTCGCAGCATTGCTAAAGAAGCAGCCGACCTACTGCGTCGCGATTGCCGGCACGGCATTTTTCCAGGGCATTGTTATCTCGACTGCCGCAATGATGGTAACCTACGCCGCCGCCACGTCCGGAAACGAGTTGGCCGATGAGGCGCTACTTCGGATGGACAGGGCACTGGGTTACGATTGGCAGGCTTACGCCTCCTTTATCTATTCGCACGAGACCCTAACCTCGCTCGTCCTGCCGAGCTACTGGTTGATCTTCCCGCAGCCGATCCTGATTATCTGCCTGCTGGCGGCGAAAGGGCGAGCCGACAAGCTCGAGAAGTTCATAATCGTATCGGCCCTCACCCTGTGCGTTACCGCGGCCATATTCTATTTCCTGCCCGCAACGCAGGCCTGGACGCATCTTGGCTATGGTGACGACCGGATCGCCATCTATCCGGATATGTCCCATTCGAGCCATGGCTGGGTTCAACAGTTTCTGAAGATTCACGGTGGGGGCGGAAGAGTAATGTCACACTTCACCGGCGGCGCGCTGATTGCCTTTCCCAGCTATCACTGCATCTCTGGCTTGATTTTCATTTGGGCGACTTGGCCGATTGCGGTCCTTCGGCCGACCTCCGTAATCTTCAACGGCCTCATGATCGCGGCGACACCGATCGTTGGCGGACATTACCTCGTGGATATCATCGGTGGGGCGCTCGTCGCTGCCGCCGTCATCGGCGTAACGGAGCGGTTCTACCCGCGTCTATGCAGGTTCGCGGGAGGTGATCAAAACCGTCCCGAAAGGCAGCGTCGTGGTGGGGAGAATGTCCCCAGCAATTAGCTGGTTTCACTCGGACACAGTGCGCAAGCGAAGGTCGGCTTGCACGGAACCGCGAGAAGCTGCCTGTCCGGACTCCCCAACAAAGCCACCCTCCGTGCACGAAAAAGCCGCCACCCCATGCGGGATGACGGCCCTGTCTCGCGTTGCGACGTAGTTTAGGAAGCGCCGCCGGCTACGGCCTGGGCTTCGCGGCCGTCGCCCGCGGGGGCGGCGATGATGTCGCGGGTGACGTCGCCCTTGGCGACGGTGTTGGTTTGATTGTCGCCCACGTTCGAGCGGATGCCCGGCGCGGCGGTGCCAGCGCGGCCGATCGTGTTCTTCTCGACCTCGCTGCGCGGGGCCGGGCCGCCGAACAGGGCGTCGAGCGTCTGCTGCTGGCTGTTGGTCTCCACCGGACGCGGCGCGCCCTGCTGCGGCGGGGTCAGCGCGAAATCGGGCGGCACGACCAGCGGCGACTGGCGCTGGACGGCGAATTCGTCGGGCCGTTCGCGGTTGAGCAGCCCGCCGCCGCCGCAGCCGGCGAGCAGCGCCGAGGCAGTCGTCACGAGGATCAGGGCTGTAACTTTACGCATGTCTTAGCTCTCCGGGGCGGTGTCGGCCGGCTTTTCGGGGTCCGCAGGCCCTATTTCAGCAGGTTTGGGCTTCTCGCGCGAAAACAGGGACCGGGCAAGGATTATCAGGACGCCGACTGTGATCGCGGCATCGGCGAGGTTGAAGATCAGGAACGGGCGCCACTCGCCGATATGGAAATCGGCATAGTCGACGACATAGCCGTGCCAGGCCCGGTCGTGGATATTGCCGAGCGCGCCGCCGAGCACCAGTGCCAGCGCGGCAAGGTCGAGCTTGGCCTTCTCGTACTTCACGATCCAGACGAAGACGACGAGCGCGATCAGGCTGGTCAGGGCGACCAGCAGGTAGCGCATTTCGATCGACTGCGCGGTGAGCATGCCGAGCGAGACGCCGTAGTTCTCGGTCCAGGTCAGCTTGAAGAAGGGTAGTCCCACCGAGACGCCGGCGTCCGGAATTCCCATGCGACCGGCATTGCGCGACGCTTCCGCCACGCCCCAAGCGCCGGCGACCTGCCGCTTGATCCACTGGTCGATGGCATAGACCAATCCGGCCAGGACCAGCGCGGCGATGCGGCGGCGCCAGAGCGTAGCTGCGGGCAGGTCGGCCGCGGCGGAACTCATGCCGAAACGTCCATCCCTTCGACCACATCGTCGCAGCGCGCGCAGAGCGTGCCGTCCTCGGTCACTTCGGGCAGGTGGCGCCAGCAGCGGCCGCATTTGTGGTAGGAGGTGCGCGAAACGGTCACGCCGTCGCCCTGCGCCCGCGTCACTTGCGCGCTGATGAACAGCTCGGCGAGATCGGCGTCGGGCGCGCTGGCGGGGACAGTGACAGTGGCTTCAAGGCCCGAGCCCAGCACCTTCTCGCGCCGCAGCGGCTCGATCGCTTCGAGCACCTGCGCGCGCAACGCGCGCAGGTCGGCCCAGCGCTCGGCCAAGGCAGCGTCGTCGCTTGCAGGCAGTTCCGGCCATTCGAGCAGGTGGACGCTGCCGCCTGCGGGATAGCGCGTCAGCCAGACTTCCTCGGCTGTGAAGACCAAGACTGGTGCGGCATAGCGCACCAGCGCGTGGAACAGCGTGTCGAGAACCGTGCGGTAGGCCATGCGCTTGGCGTCCGCAGGCGCGTCGCAGTAAAGGCTGTCCTTGCGGATATCGAAGAAGAAGGCCGAGAGGTCCTCGTTGCAGAAATCGGTCAGCGAGCGGACGTAGGTATTGAAATCGAAGTCCGCGATCGCCTGCTTCAGCGTCGCATCGAGCCGCGCGAGCAGCGCCAGGACATAGCGTTCGAGTTCGGGCATCACGCTCGGCGTGACACGCTCGGTCTCTTCGAACCCTTCCAGCGCGCCCAGCAGATAGCGGAAGGTGTTGCGCAGCTTGCGGTACTGGTCGGCGACGCCCTTGAGGATCTCGTCGCCGATGCGGTGGTCCTCGGTATAGTCGACCGACAGCGCCCAGAGCCGGATGATGTCGGCGCCGTTGCTTTCCATGACCTTCAGCGGGTCGATGGTGTTGCCCAGCGACTTCGACATCTTCAGACCCTTCTGGTCCATGGTGAAGCCATGGGTCAGGACCGTCTTGTAGGGCGCGCGGCCGCGCGTGGCGCAGCTCTCGAGCAGCGAGGACTGGAACCAGCCGCGGTGCTGGTCCGAGCCTTCGAGGTAGAGGTCGGCGGGCCACTGCAGATCGGGCCAGCGGCCGCTTTCGAGCACGAAGGCGTGGGTCGAGCCCGAATCGAACCAGACGTCGAGGATGTCGGCGACGCGCTCGTAGTCGGCCGCCGCATAGTCGTTGCCGAGGTATTCCTGCGCGCGGTCGTCGGACCAGGCGTCAACGCCGCCCTCGCGCACCGCCGCGATGATGCGGGAATTGACTGCGGGGTCGTTCAGGTACTGGCCGCTCTTGCGGTCGACGAACAGCGTGATCGGCACGCCCCAGGCGCGCTGGCGGCTGAGCACCCAGTCGGGCCGCCCTTCGACCATCGAGCCGATGCGGTTGCGGCCCTTTTCGGGGATGAAGCGCGTGTCGGCGATGGCGTCCTTGGCGACGGTGCGCAGCGTCGGCGGCATCACTTCGTCGAGCAGCGCGTAACGCTCGTCCTGACGCACCAGATGCTCGGACTCGCGGTCCATCGGCACGAACCACTGCGGCGTGCAGCGGAAAATGATCTTCGCCTTCGAGCGCCAGCTGTGTGGATAAGAGTGTTTATAATCTGTGGAAGCTGCCAGCAGGCCGCCGGCTTCGCGCAGGTCCGAGCAGATCGGGCCGTCGGGCGCGTTGAACTTGGGATTGATCACCGATCCCTGGCCGCCCATCCACAGCCAGTCGGCGCGGAACTTGCCGTCACCCTCGACCGCGAAGACCGGCTCGATGCCGTGCTTCTTGCAGAGCAGGAAGTCGTCCTCGCCATGGTCGGGCGCCATGTGGACGAGGCCGGTGCCGCTCTCGGTGGTGACGAAGTCCGAACCGTCGAGGAAGGGACGGGGCTTGGCGAAGAATCCGCCGAGCGCGTGCATCGGGTGGCGCGCCGTGGCACCCGCCAGCAGCGGGCCCTTGACGTACATCTCCATCTTGAAGCCGTCGGCACCGATGCGCTTGAGGAAGGCGTCGATCAGCGGTTCGGCAACGACGTACCGGTCCTCGCTCCCGCTGGCGCCCGTGGCGCGCAGGAGGATGTAGTCGACCGGCGCGCCATAGGCGATCGCCTGGTTGGACGGGATCGTCCAGGGCGTGGTCGTCCAGATCACCGCCTTGGCGCCGACCAGTTCCTCGGCCTCGGGGCAAGTGACGATCTCGAAGGCGACGTCGATCTGGGTCGAGACGATGTCCTCGTACTCGACTTCTGCCTCTGCCAGCGCGGTCTTCTCGACCGGCGACCACATCACCGGCTTGGCGCCGCGATAGAGCTGGCCGGTCTCGGCGAATTTCAGCAGCTCGGTGACGATCGTCGCCTCGGCCTGGAAATCCATCGTCAGGTAGGGATTGTCCCAGTCGCCGTTGATGCCCAGGCGCTTGAGCTGCTCGCGCTGGACGTCAACCCAGTGCTGCGCATAGGCGCGGCATTCAGCGCGGAACTCGACCGGATCGACCTGGTCCTTGTCGAGTTTCTTCTTGCGGTACTGCTCCTCGACCTTCCACTCGATCGGCAGGCCGTGGCAGTCCCAGCCGGGCACATAGGGCGCGTCCTTGCCCAGCAAAGTCTGGGTGCGCACGACCATGTCCTTGAGGATGTGGTTCAGCGCATGGCCGATGTGCATGTCGCCATTGGCGTAGGGCGGGCCGTCGTGGAGGATGAACTTTTCCCGGCCGGCGCGGGCCGCGCGGGTCTGGGCGTAGATGTCCTGTTCCTGCCAACGCGCAAGAATGCCGGGTTCCTTCTGCGGAAGCCCGGCTTTCATGGGGAACTCGGTCTTCGGCAGGAAGACGGTCGATCGGTAGTCGCGCTGCTCGGTCATGACCGGCCGCCGTTAGAGGAATCTGGTTAAGGATGAAAGTCCGCGCTGCACCGTAAGTCGCGCCGTACCCCGTTAATAATCAAGGTACGAGTGTCGCAAGTCTCGCCCGGGCCTCGTCGCAGTCGCGTGCGATCTGCGCGGTCAGTTCTTCGAGGCTGTCGAACTTGCCTTCGGGGCGCAGGAAAGAGTGGAGCGCGACCTCGATCTCCTGGCCGTAGAGATCGCCCGAAAAGTCGAAGAAATAGGGCTCGAGCAGTTCCTTCGGCGGATCGAAGCTCGGGCGGATGCCGATATTGGCGGCGCCCTGCACGACCCGGCCGTCGGGCAGTCGGCCCGTCACCGCATAGATTCCATAGCGCGGACGCAGATATTCGCCGAGCTCGATGTTGGCGGTGGGGAAGCCGATCGTCCGCCCGACCTTGTCGCCGTGCTGGACCGTTCCCCGAATCGCGAAGGGCCGGGTGAGCAGCCGCGTGGCGGCCTCGCAGTCGCCCACTTGCAATGCGGTGCGAATGCGGCTCGAGGAGATCGGTCCCTCGGTATCGTGGACCGCGCCGACCGTGCGCGCCTCGATCCCGAACTGCGCGCCCAGGCTCTTCAGCAAGGCAGTATTGCCGCCGCGGCGCTGGCCGAAAGTGAAATCCTCGCCGGTAACGACGCCGGCCGCGCCGAGGTGCCCGGCGATCATGTCCTCGATCCAGCGCTCTGCCGGCATGTTCGCGAGCACGGCGTCGAAGAAGAACACCAGCACGCCATCGACCCCGGCGGCCTCGAACAGTTCCATCCGCTGGTCGAGCCGGGTCAGGCGGAACGGATCGCAGTCGGGCTTGAAATAGCGCATCGGGTGCGGCGAGAAGGTCGCCACCACCGCGGGTCGGCCTTCGCGGCGCGCCCAGTCGATCGCCGTGCCGACCACGGCCTGGTGGCCCTGGTGGAAGCCGTCGAAATTGCCCAGCGCCAGGACGGCGCCGCGCAGGCTTTCGGGCATGGGATCGCGGTGATCGAGACGAATCATGGTTGGCCCGGGCTATAGGTCGCGGCGCAGCGTCACGAAAGCGAATGCGGGGCGGCCGTTGTCGGCGGGATGCTCCTCGCGGAACACTTCGCGCCAGGATGCGTCCAGCGGCGGCATATGGGTATCGCCGTCCACCTCGGCATGGACCTCGGTCAGTTCGATGCGGTTGGCGAGCGGCAGGAACAGCGCGTTGATCTCGGCGCCACCGATCACCGCGGTGTCGCCGTCACCCGCCATATCGAGCGCCGCATCAACCGAATGCGCCACCTCGGCGCCCTCCGCCGACCAATCGGCATCGCGCGTCAGAACGATGTGACGCCGGCCGGGCAGGGGACTGGGAAAGCTGTCGAAGGTCTTCCGGCCCATGATCATCGGCCCGCCGAGCGTCAGCGCCTTGAAGCGCTTAAGATCGGCAGGGATATGCCAGGGTAACGCGCCGTCCTTGCCGATCGTGCCGTTGGCGGCGCGCGCGTAGATCAAGAACAGGTCTCGGCTCATCCCCGCGTCAAGCCAGCGTCAGCCGCGTGACGTGGCCCATCTTGCGCCCGGGCCGCGCCGCCGCCTTGCCGTAGAGGTGGAGGTGGTTGGCGGGATCGCCGAGCAGCTTCGCCCAGTCCTCGGCCGCGTCGCCGATGATGTTGCGCATCTCGACGGCCTTGGCGGCGAGCGCGGTGTCACCCAGCGGCAGGCCACAGATCGCGCGGATATGGTTCTCGAACTGGCTGGTGACCGCGCCCTCGATCGTCCAGTGCCCCGAATTGTGCACGCGCGGCGCCATCTCGTTGAACACCGGGCCGTTCGCCGTGGCGAAGAATTCGAGCGTCAGCACGCCGACATAGTCGAGCGCTGCCGCTACCTTGGCCGCCAAGGCGCGGGCTTCGGCCAGCTGCGCTTGCACCAGTGAGCAGGCTGGCACGGTCGAGCGGGCGAGAATCCCGCCCTTGTGGACGTTGTCGGGCGTATCCCAGAAGCGGATGTCGCCATCCGTTCCGCGGCAGAGCAGCACTGAGAACTCGGCTTCGAAAGTGACGAAGCCTTCGTAGATCAGCGGTTTTGCCGGCAGATCGAGTGCGGCGGCGTCGCCTTCCGCCATGATCCGCCACTGGCCCTTGCCGTCGTAGCCGTCGCGGCGGGTCTTGAGGATGCCTGGTGCGCCGATCCTGGCGACGGCCGCCGCAAGGTCCGCGGCGCAATCGACAGTGGCGTAGGGGGCGGGTTTGCCGCCCAGTTCCTCGATGAAGCGCTTCTCGTTCAACCGGTCCTGCGCGGTTTCCAGAGCGCGCGGGTGTGCCAGCAGCGGCACGTCGCCCAGCGCAACGAGTGGCGGGACGGGGACGTTCTCGAACTCGTAGGTCACCACCGCGCAGTCGGCGGCGAAGCGCGCCATGGCTTCGGCATCGTCCCACGCGGCGCAAGTGAAGGCGCCGCAGACTTCGGCGGCGATGGAGTCCGGCTCGGGCGCATAGACATGGCAGCGATAGCCGAGCTGCGCCGCGGCCATGGCCAGCATCCGGCCGAGCTGGCCGCCACCGAGGATACCGATCGTCTCTCCCGGCGAAATCATCGTCTCAGGATGGCCGCTCGGCGACCGAGGCTGTCTGCGCCTCGCGGTAGGCCTTGAGGCGCCCGGCCAGCGCAGGATCGTTCGTCGCGAGGATCGCCGCGGCCAGCAGCCCGGCATTGGTTGCGCCCGCCTCGCCGATCGCCAGCGTGCCGACGGGGATGCCCGCGGGCATCTGCACGATCGACAGCAGGCTGTCCTGGCCCGAAAGCGCCTTCGACTGCACGGGCACGCCGAGCACGGGCAGATGCGTCATCGAGGCGACCATGCCTGGCAGGTGCGCGGCGCCGCCTGCACCAGCAATGATGACCTTGAAGCCCTCTTCGGCTGCACCCTTGGCGAAAGCCACGAGCCGGTCGGGAGTGCGGTGCGCCGAAACGATCCGCACGTCGGCATCGACTTCCAGCTTCTCCAGCACTTCGGCGGCGCGCTGCATCGTCGCCCAGTCGGACTGGCTGCCCATGACAATCGCGACGAGCGCGGACACTCTTAGCGCTCCGAAAGGTAGTAGCGCTCGACGGCGCTGAGGTTGCCATCGAGCTCGTAGACGATCGGCTGGCCGGTCGGAATCTCCAGTCCGGTGATCTCGTCGTCCGAGATGCCCGACAGATGCTTGACCAGCGCGCGCAGCGAATTGCCGTGCGCCGAGATGATCACGGTCTCGCCGGCCTTCAGCTGCGGCACGATGGCGCTCTCATAGTAGGGCAGGACGCGGGCGATCGTGTCCTTGAGGCTCTCGGTATTGGGGATCGCGATGCAGGCGTAGCGCGCGTCCTTGCCGAGATCGAATTCCGAACCAGCATAGAGCACCGGCGGCGGAATGTCGAAGCTGCGGCGCCAGATCTTGACCTGCTCGTCGCCGTGCTTGGCCGCGGTCTCGGCCTTGTCGAGCCCGGTCAGGCCGCCGTAATGGCGCTCGTTCAGGCGCCAGTCCTTGGTCTCGGGGATCCACAGCCGGCCCGCGGCCTCGAGCGCGAAATGCAGCGTGCGGATCGCGCGCGTCTGGAACGAGGTGAAGGCGACGGTCGGCAGCACGCCCTTGGCGGCGAGCAGCTTGCCCGCGGCGAGGGCTTCTTCCTCGCCCTTGGGCGTCAGGTCGACGTCCCACCAGCCGGTGAAGCGGTTTTCCAGGTTCCACTGGCTCTGGCCGTGGCGGACGAGGATCAGACGAGGCACTGTGCGAAGGCTCCCTGCAGGCAAGGGTTTTGGAAGCGGCGGCCCTAGCTTTTCGGGGGCTCTTTGGGAAGGGGCGCATTGCCTTCTTCATTGCCGTGATCGCCGAGCTCGCGCGCCTGGGCTTTGCGGCGCTTCAGGTTCTCGCGCAGCTTGGCGGCGAGGCGCTCTTCGCGCGTGGGAGCATCGGCCTTCTTTTCCATTGCGCCAGCATGTGCCTCCTGGCGGGACAAAGCTCAACACGGCCGCAACCCGCGCTTGACTTTGCCCGGCCTCGCGGCCAAAGCGCGCGCCTGCCGGCACCGTCAGGTCGTCGGCCGTGCCCGAATGGTACGCTGCTGTAGCTCAGTGGTAGAGCGCATCCTTGGTAAGGCTGAGGTCGGGAGTTCAATCCTCCCCAGCAGCACCATTCCCGCACCGCGGGACGGTGTAGTCATCGCCCGGCCCTGATGGGCACGTGGCTAGATGAGGAAGTCCGCTTCGGTCTCGTCGACCGGTTTTTGCCCTTCGAGCACGAATTCCAGCTCGCGCAGGCTGTGCAGGCAGCGGGCGATGTTGTGCTGGATCGCCTTTCGCGTCTCGGGCGACATCGCCAGCTTGTCGAGATCCGTGCGGTCGAGGTCGATGGTGCTCGTCAGTGTCTCGAGATCGCGCAGTATTTTTTGTGAATCGGCCATCGGCGTCTCCATGCGCATCACGGGCGCAAGCGTTCGCAAGTGCGGCATGGGCAGAGTGACTGATTCGCGCCTGTAAATCCAGCCCGCATCGGTGCTGAAACGGTAGCCCGATCGGCCTTTGCGATGACTACGTGAAATTGCGTATTTTTAATGTTGCGCGGCCTAGCCGTGCTCGCGCAATTATGTTATATATTGTATACAGAGGCGAGCGGGGGGCCGTCGCCATATCGGCCGGTCAACCGGCATGGAGACGACCATGAGGGGCTTCGTGCTTCGCAGGCTTGCGCCACATACAGGGGTAATCAAGCAACGATATTTCGCCGGCGAGTCCTTCGAGGAGCTTGCAGAGCATTTCGACTGCGGATGGGGCACGATCCGCCGTTTCCTGATCTCCGAGGATGTGCCGCTGCGGCAGGAGCCGCGCAAGCGCAAGCTGGATACCTTCGGCGTCGAGGTGATCGAGGCCTTCCGAACGGGCACCGACGTGAGCGAAATTGCCGAGCGCTTCAGCGTCCGGCCGCAGACCGTGCGCAATTTCCTGCTCGATCGCAGCGCGTTGCTGGCCCCGGTGCCCGATTCGGACGTCACCGGCTAAGCGCTTCGCTGCATTGCAAAAATTGGGCTTCAGTCGAACCCTTCGAGCCATTCCGCGATCATCGCCTGGCCGGCGGCGACCGCTCCGGGACCTAGCGTATCGTGATCGGCGCGGAGGCGGGCTTCGGTCGTGCCGGCACGGGCCATGGCCGCTTCGCCGCCTTCGATCCAGGCTTCGATGCGCGGGTCCAGGCCCATCTCGGCGTGGAACTGCAGCGCCAGGACGTTGTTGCCGCGGCGGAAGGCCTGGTGTGCGTAGAGCGGGCTCGAGGCCAGCAGTTCGACGTTCTCGGGCAGGGAGAAAGTGTCGCCATGCCAGTGCAGCACGGGCACTTCGGCGACGTGGCGCAGGGGTCCTGCCAGGCCTTCGGCGCTCAGCGTGACCGGATGGAAGCCGACCTCGGAGGCGGGGCCGGCGAACACCCTGCCGCCCATGGCTTCCGCAATCATCTGCGCGCCGAAGCAGACGCCGAGCGTCGGCCGGTTGGCTTCGAGCCGGCGCGCGAGGCGTTTCAGCTGGCAGGCGATCCAGGGATATTCTTCCTGCTCGTAGACGCCCATCGGCCCGCCCATCATGATGAGCAAGTCGTGTTCGACCAGGTCGAGCGACGAAAAGCGTTCGTCGGCGACGTCGATCCGGTCGACCTCGTAGCCCGCGGCCTCGATCGGTGCGCGGAAGCCGGCGACCCCTTCGTAGGGAACGTGCCGGATGATGAGAGCGGTCTTCTGAGTCATTTCACTCCTCGGAAAGGGAGCCGGCGCGGGTGGTCCCGTCGCCGGCCTGTATCACACTATCAGAAGTCGAGCTTGACCGTGGCCCCCCCAGGTGCGCGGGTCGCCCGGCTGGCCGACGATCAGGCCGCTGCTGCCCGATTGGGTGCTGAGCAGTTCGAAATACTTCTCGTTGAAGGCGTTGCGCACCCAACCGAAGATGTTGAAGTGATCGCGGCGGAAGCCGAGCCTGAAATTGTGGAGCGAATAGCTGTCGATGTACATATAGGCCGACGGCGAGGGGTTCGACGAGAAGCGCGAGCGGTAGCTGCCGTCATAGCCGAAGTAGACTTCGGCGCCGTCGCCCCCGAGAGGCACGTTGTACTCGCCGCCCCAGGAGACCGACCACTTGGATATGCCCGGCAACACTTGGCCGGAGATGTTGCACGATACCGGGCTGATACCGCCAGCGGTCCCGGCCGGGCTGGCGACCTGCGTTCCGGTGGGGGCGGTGCCGCCGGCAAGCTCGGGCGGGCAGGGCGCGTTTGTGAACTTGACAAACTTGGCGTCGGTGAAGGCGCCGTTGACGTAGACGTTGAAGCGGTCGCTGGGGCGGAACGCGGAATCGAACTCGAAGCCGCGCACGCGAACCTTGGGCGCATTGGCCAGATAGCCGCGGATGACGTTGACCGCGTTGGCGTTCACGGTCGTCTGGTAGTCCTTGATCTCGTCCCAGAAGCCGGCGAGGTTCAAGGTGACCTTATGGTCGAGGAACTGGGTCTTGAGGCCCACTTCGAAGTGATTGACGTTCTCCGGCTTCACCGTCTGCGTGGTCAGGTCGACCCCGGTGCTGGTCGAGTTCAGCGGCAGGCCCGAGAGATTGATGCCGCCCGACTTGAAGCTCTTGGCGTAAGTCGCATAGCCGTGGATGTCCTGGCTGAAATCGTAGGACAGGGTGATATCGCCCGATACGTTCCAGTCGTCGAAATGGGGTTCGTAGTGCTGCGGCGCCAGGGTGTTTATCTGGTTCTGGAAGGTAGTCTTGGCCGTGCCCGTTTTCGAGTCGAGCATGGCTTGCACGTTGGCGGCAGTAGCGGTGAAGTTGTACTGGCTGTTGGCGATGCTGACGACGGCGTCGTAGTAGCCCGACTTCTTGTCGTAGTTCACGCGGACGCCGGGCTGGATGTGCAGGCCGTTGACCGGTTCCCAGTTCAGCTTGCCGAAGACGGCGAAGCTGTCGTTGCTGAAGCGGATGGTGTTGGTGCTGGTCAGGCCGTTGAGCACGTTCGGGTTCGATGCGTCCGTGCCCGACAGCAGCCAGCGGCTGGCAGCAGAGCCCTGCACCTGAACGCCGTTGGTGTTGATCTTCTGATGGAAATAGTAGGCGCCCAGCGTGTACTGCAGCCGCGTCTTGCCGTTGGAGGTCAGGCGCAGTTCTTGCGACCACTGCGTCTGGTGCGACGGGTTGGCCGAAACCGTGGTGATCGGCAGGCCGATGAAGTCACGGTCGTTGGCCGGGCTCCAGTCCCAGTTCCGCCAGGCGCTGATCGAGGTGATCGTTGCCGGTCCGAGGTCCCAGTTGCCCGTCAGCGAGACGCCGGCCATCGTCTGCCGCGCATTGAGATCGGCGTCGAGGTCGGTCACCCGGTCGAACGGATCCTTGGTCGGCGGCGTGTAGCCGAAAGCCCCGGCGAGTGCGGTGTATTGGCGGGCGAGCGGGCGCTGGGTCGGCGCGAGGCGGGCATAGTACTGCACGCAGCACAGCGGGTTCTGCCAGTTGTAGTCACCGGCAAGGGTGAAATCGAGGCTGGATGACGGCTTCCACAGCAACTGGCCGCGCGTGCTGAAGCTGTTCATGCGGTGCAGGTCCTCGCCTGTTCGAACGTTGTCGATCGTGCCGTCACGCTTCGAGTAGGATGCCGAGAGGCGGGCGGCGAGCGTATCGGCGACGATCGGTCCTGAGACCGAAGCCTTGGCCTGCATGAAGGAGTAGTTGCCGCTGCTCAGTTCGACACGGCCTTCGGGCTCGAAGCTCGGCGCGCGGGTAGTGACGTTGACGGCGCCGGCGGTGGTGTTCTTGCCGTAGAGCGTGCCCTGCGGTCCGCGCAGGATCTCGACACGCTGGATATCGACGAAGTCGAAAGTCGATGCGCCGGCACGGCCGACGTAGACGCCGTCGATATAGAAGCCCACGCCCTGCTCGATGCCGTCATTGGTCAGGCCGAACGGCGCGCCAAGACCGCGGATGTTGATCGCGGAGTTGCGCGGGTTGCTCGAATAGAACTGCACCGAAGGCTGGCTCTGCTGCAGGCGGTTGATGTTGAACGCGCCCTTGGAGTCGATCTCCGGGCCGCCGATCACGGACAGCGCGATCGGCACTTCCTGTGCTTTCTCCTCACGGCGCTGGGCTGTGACGATGATTTCGTTGTTCGCGGAAGATGCTGTGGCCGCATCGGCGGCTGCGGAGTCTTCGGCAAAAGCGGGAGACGCAAGAAGGGCTATGCCGGCGGCGCTGGCCAGCAACACGGTACGGGAAATCATCGTTATTCTCCTGGTAGAGATCTCGACGCCTCCAGTGGACCGGTTGGCAGTCAGCGATGTCTTGATTTGGGTTGTTGAAAGGGATGTGACGAAACGCGGGTGACCGGTCAGTTCGGCTTGAGCCGTTTCTTTTCGGTCACGTCGATCTGGACGACGCGGCCCTCGTGGACGGTGAGGGATACGTTGCCGTATTTGAGGCCTGTCAGGGCTTCGCGGACGCTGATGATGCTCTCTTCGAGGATCCGCGCCGCTTCCGGTGACAGCGGCTGCTGTTGTTCGGGGTGGTTGCTGGTCATGGCTGGGCTCCTTGCGGTGTGAAATTCTTGGACCGGATCGGGCGGATCCGGATGGTGCTGCCGAGCATCGGCGCGGGCTGGTCGGCATCGAGATCGATCTCGATGACTCCGTTGCCTTCAAGCACGCCCTCGACGCGCCAGGCGCCGCCCTTGCGGAAGACGTTGTCGACGACCACGCTCCAGCTGTCCTCGGAAGCGCCGTTGTCGACGATCTCGATGTCGTGCGGGCGGACGTGGCTGCCGTCGGGCAGCTTGTTGGTCTCACCGACGAAGTCGACGACGAAAGGCGTCGCCGGCTCCATGTAGACTTCCTCGGGCGTGCCGATCTGCTCGATCTTGCCGTGATCCATGACCACGACGCGGTCGGCGAGCTCGAGCGCTTCCTCCTGGTCGTGAGTCACGAAGATCGAGGTCAGGCCCATCTGGTGATGCAGCTCGCGCAGCCAGCGGCGCAGGTCCTTGCGGACCTTGGCGTCGAGCGCGCCGAACGGCTCGTCGAGCAGCAGCAGCTTGGGCCCGATCGCCAGCGCGCGGGCGAGGGCGACGCGCTGGCGCTGGCCGCCCGACAGCTGGCTGGGCAGGCGGTCGCCGAGCCCGTCGAGTTTGACCAGGCGCAGCAGTTCCTCGGCGCGCGCCTTGATCTGGGCCTTCTTGGGCCGGTCGCGGCGCTTCTTGACGCTGAGGCCGAAGCCGACGTTCTCGGCCACGGTCATGTGGCGGAACAGCGCATAGGACTGGAAGACGAAGCCGACGCCGCGGTCGCCCACGCCGACTTTCGACATGTCCTCGCCATTGAACAGCACCTGGCCCGAATCCTGGAATTCCAGGCCGGCGATGATGCGCAGAAGCGTCGTCTTGCCCGAGCCCGAGGGGCCAAGCAGGGCGATGAACTCGCCGGGCTCGATCTTGAGGTCGATGCCGTGCAGCGCCGGGAAGTCGCCGAAGCGCTTCGTAACTTGGTTTACCGTAATCAATGTCCTGTCCCCCCGTGAACGTCGAACCGCCACTCCAGCACGCTCTTGGCGACGAGCGTCACCAGCGCGAGCACTGCCAGCAGCGAAGCCACGGCGAAGGCACCGACAAAGTCATATTCGTTGTAGAGAATCTCGACATGCAGCGGCATCGTGTTGGTCATGCCGCGGATGTGGCCCGAGACCACCGAGACCGCACCGAACTCGCCCATGGCGCGCGCGTTGCACAGCAGCACGCCGTAGAGCAGGCCCCAACGCACATTGGGCAGCGTGACGTGCCAGAAGGTCTGGAACCCACTGGCGCCCAGCGAGATCGCGGCCTCTTCATCGGCCTTGCCCTGTTCCATCATCAGCGGGATCAGCTCGCGTGCGACGAAGGGGAAGGTGATGAACAGCGTCGCCAGGACGATGCCGGGCACCGCGAAGATGATCTTCAGGTCGTGCGCCTGGAGCCAGGGGCCGAGATAGCCGTGGGCACCGAACAGCAGCACGAAGATCAGGCCCGAGACGACCGGCGAGACCGAGAAGGGCAGGTCGATCAAGGTGATCAGCAGGCTCTTGCCCGGGAAGCTGAACTTGGTGATCGCCCAGGCGCCGGCGAGGCCGAAGACCATGTTGAGCGGCACCGTGATCCCCGCGATGATCAGCGTCAGCCGGATCGCCGCCAGAGCATCGGGGTTCTTGATCGCCTCGATGAAAGCGCCGATGCCTTTCCCAAGGCCTTCGGAGAAGACCGCGATCAGCGGCAGCAGCAGGAAGAAGCCGAGGAAGGCGAGCGCGATGCCGATCAGCGAGATCTGCGTCAGGCGGTCTTCGGTGGTGGAGCGGACCCTCATGTGATGGCCCTCGCGCGCGAGGTGGCCTGGATCCAGTTGATCAGCAGCAGGACCGCGAAGCTCGCCAACATCATCACCGTCGCGATCGCGGTGGCGCCGGCATAGTTGTACTGTTCGAGCTGGGTGACGATCAGCAGCGGCGCGATCTCGGTCTTGCCGGGCATGTTGCCCGAGATGAAGATCACCGAGCCGTATTCGCCGACGCCGCGGGCGAAGGCCAGCGCGAAGCCGGTCAGCAGCGCCGGGCCAATCGCCGGAAAGATCACGCGGGTAAAGGTCTGGAAACGGTTGGCGCCGAGCGTGGCCGAAGCCTCTTCCACATCCTTGCCGAGATCGGCGAGCACCGGCTCGACCGAGCGGACGACGAAAGGCAGGCCGATGAAGACCAGCGCGACGGTGATGCCGAGCGCGGTGAAGGCGACCTTGATGCCCAGCGGGTCGAGGTATTGCCCGACCCAGCCGGTGGGCGCGTAGAGCGCCGTCAGGGCGATGCCCGCGACAGCGGTCGGCAGCGCGAAGGGCAGGTCGACCAGCGCGCTGACCACGGCCTTGCCGGGGAAGTTGTAGCGCACCAGCACCCAGGCGACGAGCAGGCCGAAGACGGCGTTGATCAGCCCGGCGGCGGCGGCGGTGCCGAAGCTCAGCCGGTAGGCCGCGAGCGCCCGGTCCGAGAAACCGACCGCGACGAAATCGTGCCAGCCCATGCCGGCCGATTTCAGGAAGATCGTGGCCAGCGGGATCAGCACGATCAGCGTCAGCCAGGCCAGGGTGAACCCGAAGGTCAACCCGAAGCCGGGCAGCACCGACGGGCGTCGCCAACCGCGGAGGCGGGGATTGGGAAGAGACATCTGCAGTGGCCTGCTCGAATGCGAGGGACGGGAAAGCGCGCTATTTCCGCGATCTGTGACGGGGCTATTTCTTCACGGCGCTATTTCTTGACAGCGATGCGGTCGAAGACGCCGCCGTCGTCGAAATAGGTCTTTTGCGCGTTGCCCCAGCCGCCGAAATCCTTGTCGATCGTGACGAGGTTGATCTCGGGGAACTGGCTCTTGTACTTCGCCGCCACTGCGGGATCGCGTGGGCGGTAGAAGTTCCTGGCGATCGCCTCCTGCGCCTGCGGCGTATAGAGGTATTCGAGATAGGCTTTGGCCACTTCCTCGGTGCCGTGCTTCTTGGCGTTCTCGGTGACTACCGCGACCGACGGCTCGGCGAGGACCGAGATCGAAGGCACGACGATCTCGAACTTGCCCGCGCCCAGTTCCTTCTCGGCGAGGAAGGCCTCGTTCTCCCAGGCGAGCAGCACATCGCCGATGCCGCGCTCGACGAACGTGGTGGTCGATCCGCGCGCGCCGCTGTCGAGCACCGGCACGTTGCCATAGAGCTGCTTCACATAGGTCTCTGCTGCGGCTTCGGACCCGCCGGCCTTGCGGCCATAGGCCCAGGCGGCGAGGAAGTTCCAGCGTGCACCGCCGCTGGTCTTGGGATTGGGCGTGATCACCTGGATGCCCGGCTTCACCAGGTCGCCCCAGTCCTTGATCGCCTTGGGATTGCCCTTGCGGACGAGGAAGACGATCGTCGAGGTATAGGGAGCGCTGTTATCGGGCAGCGCCTTCTGCCAGTCGGCGGAAAGCAGCTTGCCCTTGCTGGCGATCGCATCGACGTCATAGGCGAGCGCCAGCGTCGCGACGTCGGCCTCGAGCCCGTCGATGATCGCGCGGCTCTGCTTGCCCGATCCGCCGTGGCTCATCTTGAATGTTACGTCCTGGCCGGTCTTGGCCTTCCAGGCGGCGGCGAAAGCGGGGTTGATCGCCTGGTAGAGTTCGCGCGTCGGATCGTAAGAGACATTGGTCAGCTCGACCGAGTTACCCTTCTTCTCCGCGCCGCCCGAGCAGCCGGCCAAAGTCGCAGTCAGGGCGGTAACGGTGAACGCCAGAGCAGCAGTCAGGAACAGCCGGCGGCCGGTAGTGGTGGCGTTCATTCTCAGTCTCCCTCGTGGGTTGGACGCACTTAAACTCAACTAATTCAATAGACATTCAATTTAAACTGTTCCGCCCTAAAGCGCGGCTTTCAACGCGGCTCTCTTCCCGCGAGCTTGTGGGTAAAACTTTGGGCACGCTCCATCGAGTCGGTTAATGCCCGAACGGGCGCGACATCTATCTCAACCACCGGAGTAGACAATGGCCGGGCGACGAACCGAAGGTTAATGTCGATGAAATGAGTAGAGTTAGTTTCGGACCGCGACCCGGCGCTTCGGACGAGCAGCATGCCCCGCTGGCGAAAAGCGCGCAGTTGCGATAACGCTGCTGGCTCGGGTTTTGGAGGATCGAATCGGGTGCGGGTCCGGTTTTTGTTCTGTTTTGCTTTGGTATTTGCCGTGACCGCACCTTCGGTGGCGTCTGCCGACGTTATGGAAATCGGCGGCAACGGCTTCAGCTGGGTCGCGGGCGGTCCTCGCACGCCGGCGGCTAGCTTCTCCACGTCTGCCGCGACACCCGAACCGGCGATCGAAACGGCCACGGAGCCGCAGGTTGCCTCGCTCACGCAGGTCGGCGCCAGCGCCGGTCCGGCGCAGTGGCAGCCCCGCGTGGCCGAGCTCGCGGCCAAGTACGACATCAGCCCGACGCTGCTCGAAGCGGTCGTCTGGCAGGAGAGCCGCTGGAACACGGGCGCCGTTTCGCCGGTCGGCGCGCGCGGCCTCGCGCAGCTCATGCCCGGAACCGCGCGGCAGATGGGGATCGACCCGCACGACCCCAGCGCCAATCTCGAAGGCGGCGCGCGCTATCTGCGGCTCCAGCTCGATGCCTTCGAGGGCGATCTCGAGAAGGCGCTGGCTGCCTACAATGCCGGGCCCGCCCGGGTGCAGCGGGCCGGCGGCATCCCCGCGATCCGCGAGACGCAGCTTTACGTGTCGTCGATCCTGTCGCGGCTCTCCGCGCCGGTAAGGCAATAGCAATGTCCCGGCGGTCAACTCGGTCGATATTGGGGGGGATCGGGTCGTCACGGTCGTCACAATGCTGTTATATTGCTGGCGCATCGGGACCGCCTGGAGGGTCACTTGAACCGTCGATCGTTTTCATTCTCGCTTCTTTCTCTGCTGCCGTTCCTTGCCGCGCCCGCCTCGGCCCAGGCCGTTCGGGGCGCCGATCCCGCGGGCTCGGGCCCGATCGTCGCGGCGCTTGGCTGGCTCCAGGGCACTTTGCTCGGCAATGTCGCCACCGCCGTCGCGGTCATGGCTGTCGCCGCCGTGGGCTTCATGATGCTGACGGGACGGATGAACTGGCGCTTCGGGGCCACGGTGATCATCGGCTGCTTCATCCTGTTCGGCGCGGGCGCGATCGTCTCGGGCATCCAGTCGGCGTCGGGCGCGGGTTGAGATGAGCCAGCTCGTCCGCCATCCGGTCCACCGCGCGCTGACCCGGCCGCAGATGTTCGCCGGCGTCACCTACAGCTTCTTCGTCATCAACATGGCGGTCACGACCGAGCTGTTCCTGATGACCAAGAGCTTCTGGGCGTTGCCTGCCGCGTTGCTGATCCACGGCGCCGGCTACCTCGCCTGCCTGCGCGAGCCGCGGGTGTTCGACCTGTGGATCACCAAAGTCTCGCGCTGTCCCCGCGTTCCGAACTGGAAGCGCTGGGGCTGCAACAGCTACGCGGTCTGAGGGAGCGCCGGGCGATGGCGAAACCGAAGTTCTCACTGCCCTGGGCCGCCAAGGAGGCCTTGGCGGGCGACCGGCTGCCCTACCGCGCGCTGGTCGACGACAACGTCGTGTTGCTGCGCGACGGGTCGGTGATGTGCTCGCTGCTGGTGCCGGGCATCAGCTTCGAGACTGCCGACGCCGACGAGCTCAACGCGCACGCCGCGGTGCGCGAGGTGCTGCTGCGCGCGAGCCTCGATGCGCGCTTCGTGCTCTATCATCACGTCGTCCGGCGCCGCGTTCATGTCGAGCTGGCCGGCACTTTCGAGGATCCGCTCGCGGCCCATATCGACGCGCGCTGGCGCGAGCGGCTCGGGTCGGGCGCGCTCTATGTGAACGATCAGTTCGTCACGCTGGTGCGCCGTCCGGCGCGCGGCAAGGCCGGCTGGCCCGAGCGGCTCGGCCGCATGTTCCGCAACCGCGGCAGCGAGCCGGTCGAAGCCGAGCCCGCTGATGTCCGCGCGCTGCGCGCGGCGGCTTCGGCGATGCTGGCGGCGCTTGGGGCCTACGGCGCGCGGTTGCTGGGTGACTACGAGGGGGCGGGCGGCGTCTGCTCCGAAGTGCTCGAACTGCTCTCGGCGCTCTACAACGGCGAGATGCGCCCGGTGCGGCGGCCGGCCGAGGGCGTCGACCTGGGGCACATGCTGCCCTATCGCCGCGTCAGCTTCGGGCTCGACGCGATGGAGCTCAAGGGCGCGGGAGGCACGACTTTCGCCGCGCTCGTCAGCCTCAAGGACTATCCCGATTCGACCGGGCCGGGCCTCACCGACGCGCTGTTGCGCCTGCCGCAGGAACTGACGCTGACCGAGAGCTACGCGCCGTCCGACCGCCAGGTCTCGCGCGAGCGGATCGATCTCGCCATCCGCCGGCTCAAGAGCGCCGATGAGGAAGCTCTTGCCGAACGTCGTGAGATGATGGCAGCGCGCGATGCATTGGGCACCGGTGCGGCGGCTTTCGGCGACCACCATCTGTCGGTGCAGGTCCGCTCCGACCGGCTCGACAGCCTCGATGATGCCGTCGCCGCCTGCGCCGCGGCGCTGGCCGATGCCGGCGCGGTCGCGGTGCGCGAGGACGTGAACCTCGAGCCCGGCTTCTGGGGGCAGCTTCCGGGCAACGAGCAATACCTCGTCCGCCGCTCGCTGATCTCCTCGGCCAACATGGCCTGCTTTGCCTCGCTCCACGGCTTCGCCATGGGTCAGGCCAGCGGCAACCACTGGGGCGAGGCGGTTACCCTGCTCACCACGACCAGCGCGACGCCGTTCTTCTTCAACTTCCACAACGGCGATCTCGGCAACTTCACCGTCATCGGGCCCTCGGGCTCGGGCAAGACCGTGGTGCTCAATTTCCTCGCCGCCCAGGCGCAGAAGTTCTCGCCCCGCCTCGTGCTGTTCGACAAGGATCGCGGCGCCGAGGTCTTCGTCCGCGCGATCGGCGGCACCTATTCGCGGATCGCCGCGGGCCATCCGACCGGGTTCAACCCGCTGGCGCTGCCCGATACGCCAATCAACCGCGCTTTCCTGCGCGACTGGCTGGCCGTGCTGCTCGAAGCGAGCGGTCCCGAGGAGCTGGCGACTATCACCGCCGCGGTCGATGCCGCCTATGCCAATGACGCGCGGCTGCGCCGGCTGACCCATTTCCGCGAACTGCTCGCCGGCAGCCGTCGTCCCGAGCCGGGCGATCTCGCCAGCCGGCTCGATGCCTGGATCGGAAATGGCGAGCATGGCTGGCTGTTCGATAACGAGCAGGACCGGCTTGATCTGACGTCGATGACGCTGGGGTTCGACATGACCGCGCTGCTCGAAACGCCGCGCCTGCGCACGCCGGTCATGATGTACCTGTTTCACCGTATCGAGGAACGGCTCGACGGCGAGCCGACGATGATCCTGATCGACGAGGGTTGGAAAGCGCTCGACGATCCGGTCTTCGCCGCGCGCATCCGCGACTGGCTCAAGACGCTGCGCAAGCGCAACGCGCTGGTCGGTTTTGCCACGCAGTCCGCGCGCGACGCGCTCGAAAGCCGGATTTCGGCGGCGTTGGTCGAGCAGACCGCGACGATGATCTTCATGCCGAATTCTCGCGCGCGCGAAGAAGACTATTGCGGCGGCTTCGGCCTGACGCAGCACGAGCTCGAGCTGATCCGCACCTTGCCGGCGCAGAGTCGCTGCTTCATGATCCGCCAGCCCGACGCATCGGTCGTGGTGCGGCTCGATCTGTCGGGCATGCCCGAAGTGCTGACCGTGCTGTCGGGCCGCGAGAGCACGGTGCGCAAGCTCGACACATTGCGCGAGACCTACGGTGATGCGCCGGCCGCCTGGTATCCGGTGCTGACCGGGCAGGTCTGGCCTGCGGACGCCGAGGGCGGCGATCCGCTCTGGATCGAGGCCGCGGAATGAGCGCCTGCGAAGTCCTTTCGGCCGAGGCCTCCGCGGGCGTCGCGCCGGCGTTGCGTGCGGTCGATTGCCTGGTCGGTGAGACGGTCGTATCGGCCTTCGCACGGCTGGACGGGCTGCTGCCGGCGCTGACTATCGCCCTCACGCTGTACATTGCTTTCTTCGCGATCGGCCTCTTGACCGGCCGCAGCCGGCTCGGCATCGCGGCCCTGACGCCGCGGATGATCGCGCTGGGCTTCGTGCTCACTTTCGCGACCAGCTGGGTCGCCTACAGCCAGGTCGTGTGGAATCTTGCCGTCGGTGCACCCGACGAGATCGCATCGATTCTGACCGGCACGTCCAATAGCTCTGGAGGCTCGGCAACACAGATATTCGGAGACCGCGTCGATCTGGTGTTCGGCGCCATCGCCGATGCGGCAGAGGCGGGCAAGCAGGCGGCTCCGCCCGCACAGGCGGGCCAGCAGGGCGCGCAGGCCGCAAGCGCGGCGGTATCGGGCAATTTCACTCCGGCGAACGTCATGTGGCTGGGCGCGCTTTTGCTGCTGCTCGGCACGGTGGGCGTGTTGCTGACCGCTCGGATCGCCATGGCCGTGCTCCTGGCGGTAGGGCCGATCTTCATCGTCCTCTCGCTGTTCAGCGGCACCCGCGGGCTCTTCGTCGGCTGGTTGCGCGGCCTGACTCTAACTGCAGTGACTCCGCTGTTCGTCGTGGTCGGCGGCGGCGTGGTCATGGAACTGCTGGTGCCGGTGGTAGCTTCGCTGCAGGGCGTCGGCGGGGTCAGCGGCCGCGCTGCACTGGCGCTGTTCGTGATTGCCAGCGTCCATGTCGCGCTGATGGCGATGATGCTGAAAGTCGCGGGCACGATGGTGTCGGCCTGGCAGGTGTTCGGGCTCGCCCGGCGCGAGGGTGATCGTGACGGTCCGTCCGCAGCGCCGACGATCGTCGCGCCCGCGGCCGCGCCGTTGCTGCCTTCGCCCGCTGCAATGGCTGCCGGCGGACGGACGGCGGGACTGGTTTCACCCGCTAGTATCGAGGTGGTCGCCGCTGGATCGGGCTCTTCCGGCTCCTCCAGCACCAGCCGCACGCTGGTTTCCCAGGTTTCGAACGGCCGTTCCGCCGAACTGCCGCCGCTGCCGCGCAGCCGTGCGCGTGGGATCGGCAGCCGTTTCGCCGCGCCCCAGATGCAGGGCCGGGCAGGAGGACTCATTCGATGATACGCCGCGTTCTAGCCCTCGCCGCAATCGGCTCCGTGCTGGCCGGCGCGCCCGCCGAGGCGCGCGATGCCAGGCTGACGCAACGCCTCTATAATGCCGAGGAAGTCGTCCGCATCGACGGCAGGATGGGCGTCCAGGCCACGGTCGCCTTCGCCGACGACGAGCATATTGAGAACGTCGCGGTGGGTGATGCCGAATCCTGGCAGATCACACCGAACAAGCGGGCGAACCTGCTGTTCGTCAAGCCGCTGTCGGCAGCGGCGCGGACCAACATGACCGTGGTGACCGATCGGCACACCTATTACTTCGACCTGATCGCCAATTCGCGGGCGACGCCGGTCTATGCGCTCAAATTCACCTATCCCGCGGAGCCGAAGAGCGCCGCCGGCACGCCCGGCGCACAGGCGGTGCTGACCGATGCCGAGCGCGCGGCTTTGAACGACGAGGCACCGGTCGATCCGGCGCAGCTCAACTTCGCCTGGCGCACGAGCGGGCCGGCCAAGCTGATCCCGCAGCGGCTCTATGACGACGGCGAATCGACCTATGCGGTCTGGGCGGCGGGCGTGCCGATCCCGGCGATCCTGGTAACCAACGAGAAGGGCGACGAAGGCCCGGTGAACTTCGCGGTGCGCGGCGATACGATCGTCATCGACGGCGTGCCTTCGCACATCGTCCTCCGCGTCGGCCGCGACCGCGCTCAGCTCGACTACAAGGGGCCGGGGCCGAAGCCGAAGAGTCCGCCACAAGCTCCCGCGCCGGCCACTGCCGCCGTTTCCGATCCCGTCCTTCCGCGCAGCGAATAGGAACTGCCATGAACAGCCAGCTCGGCACGCGCCGCAACCCGGAACAGCTCGAGGACCCGCGCGATCAGGGTGGGGCCGAGGTGATCGACCTCGCCACGCGTTCGGTGCTGCCGCAGGTTGCCAAGGCCAAAGGGCGTTCGGACGGGCTCGGTTTAGCCGCCGGTGTCGCGTTGGTCGCGATGCTCGGTGGGGTGACGCTCTGGTCGATGAACGCCGCGCGTCAGAATATCAAGCCGGCCCAGGTCGTCGCGCCGCAGCCAGCGCCCGTTGCCATCGCGCCGGCGGTGCCGCCGCAGGCGATCACCCCCGGGCCCGTTCCCGGCGCGCCGCCCGCACCGGCTCCGGCGCCGGTGCTCGCCGCCCCGCCGCAGACCGCGATGGCCCCGCGCGCCAATCCCGCCGCGGCGCCCGCCGTAGTGTTCGACGCCTCGGCGCTGCCCTCACCGATGGGCGGCCCGGCCATCCCGGGGGGCGCGGTCGGCAACGGCAACAGCAACGACGATTTCGCCGCGCGCCTCGGCGTCAGCGGCGGCAACGGCATGGCGACGGCCACCGCAATGATCGATCCCAAGACCACGGTTACCCAGGGCACGCTGATCCCGGCGATCCTCGAGACCGCGATCGACACCGACGTCCCCGGCTATGTCCGAGCGATCGTTTCGGCCGACGTCCGCTCGTTCGACGGCAGCCGTGTGCTGGTCCCGCGCTCATCGCGGCTGATCGGCCAATACAAGTCGGGCCTCCAGGCCGGGCAGAAGCGCGCCTATGTCATTTGGACGCGGCTGATCCGGCCCGACGGCGTCTCGGTCAACATCGCCTCGCCTGCCGTGACTTTCTCGGGCGAGACGGGGCTTGCGGGCAAGGTGAACTCGCACTTCTTCGAGCGATTCGGCTCGGCCATGCTGCTCAGCGTCATTGGCGGGCTTTCGGCGATTGGTGGCAATGCCGGTGTGATCATCGCCGGCGGTGGCCAGTCGGCCGCGGCCGCCGCGGTGGGCCAGACCGCGCAGATCGGCCCGACGGTGCGCGTCCGCCAAGGCGAGCCGATCCGCGTCTTCACGGCCAAGGATCTCGATTTCTCGAAAGTGAAATCTGAATAGGCCAAATCGAAGTAGGAACGTTAAGCGTTCCGCTTATAGTACCCGCGGGATCACAGCCCGACTCGTGAAAATCGAGCGATGCGGGTAACTTGGGCGGCATTACAAGGGGGACGGAAAATGGCGGTATCCGATCACGTCGACTTCAACGGCTTCATGGAAGGGGTCAAGCGGCGCAACCCCTATCAGCCCGAATTCGTCCAGGCGGTCCAGGAAGTGGCCGAGGACATCTACTCTTTCCTCGACACCAACGAGGAATACCATTCGCAGCAGATCCTGCGCCGGATCGCCGAGCCCGACCGGGTCGTCTCGTTCCGCGTCTGCTGGGAAGACGATAACGGCAACGTCCGCGTCCAGCGCGGCTGGCGCGTCCAGAACAACAACGCGATCGGCCCCTACAAGGGCGGCCTGCGCTTCCACCCCTCGGTCACCGAGAGCGTGCTCAAGTTCCTCGCCTTCGAGCAGACCTTCAAGAACGCGCTGACCGGCCTGCCGATGGGCGGCGGCAAGGGCGGATCGAACTTCAATCCCAAGGGTAAGAGCGTCCGCGAAATCCAGCGCTTCTGCCAGAGCTTCATGACCGAACTCTACCGCCACATCGGCGCCGACGTAGACGTTCCCGCGGGCGACATCGGCGTGGGCGGGCGCGAGATCGGCTTCATGTTCGGCCAGTACAAGCGCATCACCGGCCAGTTCACCGGCGTTCTCACCGGCAAGGGACTCGAATACGGCGGATCGCTGATCCGACCCGAGGCGACGGGTTATGGCGCCGTCTATTTCCTGATGAACATGCTCGCGACCAAAGGCCAGGACCTCGTCGGCAAGACCGCGGTGATCTCGGGCTCGGGCAATGTCGCGACCCATGCAGCGGAGAAGATCGTCCAGCTCGGCGGCAAGGTGCTGACGCTGTCCGATTCGGGCGGTTTCATCCACGATCCCGACGGCATCAGCCAGGAGAAGATCGACTGGGTCAAGACGCACAAGACGCACCGCCGCGGCCGGATCGAGGACTACTGCGCCGAGTTCAAGAGCGCGACCTTCACCGCCGGCAAGACGCCCTGGGGCGTGCCCTGCGACGTCGCGCTGCCTTGCGCGACGCAGAACGAGCTGCTGGGCGACGACGCCAAGGAACTGGTCAAGAACGGCTGCAAGGCGGTGTCCGAAGGCGCCAACATGCCGACCGACCTCGCCGGTGTGCACGTCTTCCGCGACGCCAAGCTGCTCTATGCTCCGGGCAAGGCAGCCAATGCTGGCGGCGTCGCGGTTTCGGGCCTCGAGATGAGCCAGAATTCCGAGCGGCGCTCGTGGAAGGAAGAAGAGCTCCAGCAGATGCTCAAGGACATCATGGCCGGCATCCACAAGAGCTGTGAGACCTATGGTCGCCAGGGCGACGGCTATATCGACTACGTGAAGGGCGCCAACATCGGCGGCTTCAAGAAGGTCGCCGACGCCATGCTGGCCTTCGGGGTCGTCTGATCGAATGGCCGAAAATGCCGAGGGGAAGCCGCCGGAGGTAAAGCCTCCGACGGCACCCGCGCGTAATGCCGACGGGTTCTCGGTCCAGGCGATCCACCTGGTCCGCACGACCCAGCAGATCAACGTCACGCTGAGTCAGATGGCGGATGCCAAGGCGTCGATCCTGATGGGCGCGACTTTCGTCGTCTTCACGATCTCGGTCGGCCAGGCCAGCAAAGGCGCGGTTCCCTATGCGCTGCTGGTGCTGGCGCTTTCCGCCTTTCTCTCGGCCTTTTGCGCCGTAATGGCGGTCATGCCGTCGTTTCGTCCGCCGCCGCGCAATCCGGGTCAGGAGAATATCCTGTTCTTCGGCGTTTTCGCGGAAGGCAGCGAGCAGGACTATGCCGACCGCGTGCTCGATCAGCTGCGGTCGGACGAGACGGTCTTCCGCACGATGCTGCGCGATTCCTATCAAAACGGCGTCGTGCTGCACCGGAAGAAGTATCGCTTCCTCGGCTATGCCTATCGCATCTTCCTGACCGGACTGACGCTGACGCTGATCACTTTCCTGATCGAGAGCCACTCCAGCTTGCTACCCTTTCTATGATTCGTCGGTCTATTTGACCCCCAGCATCGAAGCCTGATCGCGGATCATCCCGGCCTTGTCGGGGTTCGCCGCCAGTGCATCCTTCAGCGCCTGGCTCGCCTTCTCGGGCTGGCCGAGCGTTACCCGGCTGCGCATGAGCATCAGCCAGCCATCGGGGTCCTTGGGGCTACCCTTGAGCCGCGCTTCGAGCCGCGCGACCATGCCTTCGGCCATCTGGCGCTGCTCGCTCGGCGCCATGGCCGAGGCGGCGTTGATATCCTGCGCGATCGGACCGGGAATGCCGCGCGCCACCACGGGCATGGTCGGCTCGGGCGATTTCGCTCCGGCAGCGGCGATCCGCGGGGCGACATCGATCTTGTGGATCTTGCCGACCTGCTCGATCGTGCGGACGAGGTCGGTGCGCCAGGGCGCGTCGGCCGGCGAATCTGCCAGCAGCGCCAGCCAGTCGGCCACCGCGCCTTCGTGATCCCCTGAAAGATCGCGCTTCACCGCCAGGAAATAGCGCGCGCGCGGATCCTTGGCATCGAGCGCGATGGCGCGTTCGAAGGCTGCCGCGGCGGTCGCCGGCATCGGATCGCTCTTGCTCGCCATGACGCGCGCCTCGCCGAGCGCAGACCAGACCGCCGGCTTCTCCGGCGCGAGAGTGCTCGCCTTGTCATAAGCGCGCACCGCGTCCTCGTAGCGGGCCTCGTTGTAATAGGCGGCGCCGAGCATCTGCCAGCCGCTGACATCGTCCGGCTGCGCCTGGGTGCGCTTTTCCAGCGTCTCGATCGATACCATCCCGTTATCGGCCGCGGCGACAGGCGCGCTTGGAGGTGGCGAAGCGGCGGGCTTGCGCATGATCGCGACGCCGACGGCGAAGGCCGCGATCAGCGCGGCGATCAGCAGCGCGATCCTGCCGAGCGGCATTTTGGCGATGGCTTCTTGTGTCATCCTGCCCTTCCGGCCATAGTCCGCGCCGGCCCCCTGAAGCCGCGTCGCCGAAGAAATAATTCGGCGATTTGCGCAACTTTTGCTGATAAAGCAAATGCCGAAGTGGGTTCGGGGAACGGGGGGAACAGGGGTGGACGCTCGCGTTCGCATTGCCATCATCGGTTCTGGGCCCGCCGGGCTCAGCGCTGCGTCGCGCGCGGCGCAGCTGGGGCTGTCGCACGTCCTGATCGAGAAGACCGACCATCTCTCGGACACGATCTACAAGTACCAGAAGGGCAAGCACGTCATGGCGACGCCCTCGTCGCTGGTGCTGCGCTCGGAACTGGATTTCGATGCCGGCAAGCGCGAGGTCGTGCTTGGCACCTGGGACGAACAGACCGCGGCCAACAAGGTCAACGTGCTCTACAATGCCGAGATCACCGCGATCACCGGCGCGAAGGGCGATTTCACGCTCAAGACCAAGAAGGGCGACACGATCACCGCCGAGACGGTGATCCTGGGCATCGGCACCCAGGGCAATCCCAACCTCGTGCGCTGCCCGGCGGAAGAGGGCACGATCGTCCAGTACCAGCTCGACGATCCCGGCGAATACATCGACGAGCACATCACCGTGATCGGTGCGGGCGACGCGGGCATCGAGAACGCGATCGGCCTCGCGGCCGATCCGATGCAGCGCAACAAGGTCACCATCGTCAACCGCTCGGCCGATTTCGCCACGGCCAAGGACGCCAATATCAAGGCGCTGCTGGCGATGGAAGCCGAAGGCCGTATGCAGGTGCTGCGCGAGACGACCGCGTCGCACATCGGCGGAGGCACGATCACATTCGACACGCGCGACGGCGAGCTCAAGGTGCCCTGCAACCGCGTCATCGCGCGCATGGGCTCGGCCCCGCCGCGAGCCTTCGTCGAGGGGGGCCTGCGCCGAGTACGAGGAAAAGGACGGCAAGAAGGCGATCAAGCCGGGCACCGGCATCCAGTTCACCAGCAACGACCGCGTCGCCTATCCCAAGCTTTCGCCGACCTTCGAATCGACCGTCCCTGGCATCTATGTGATCGGTGCGCTCGCGGGCTATCCGCTGATCAAGCACTGCATGAATCAGGGCTACGACGTCGTCGAGTTCATCAACGGCAACACCACGCTCAAGCCGGCCGACGAGCCGATCCTGGCGGGCAAGTTCGCCGTCTTGCCGGGCAAGCGGTCGGTCGACGAGTGGCTGACGACTTTCGGCACGAACATCGACATCTTCAAGGAAGTCTCGCCGCTGCAGCTGCGCGAGTTGATGCTCGAATCGAACGTCGCGAGCTTCGCCAAGGACCAGACGGTGTTCCTGCGCAACGAGCCGGGGACTTCGCTTTTCGCCATCGCGCAGGGCTCGGTCCTGGTCGAGATCGACAAGGACGATCCGTCGAAAGTCGTGCCGATCCCGCAGGGCTCGATCTTCGGCGAGGTCGGCCTGATCTCGGGCCGTCGCCGCGGCTCGACGATCCGCGCGGCCGAGCCGACCGTCGTGGTCGAACTGTCGCGCAACGCCGCGCTCAAGTTGATTTCCACCGTGCCGCCCGCGGGACGCGCGATCACGCGCATCTCGATCGAACGCCAGCTGCTGCAGATCTTCGGTTCGGGCCTGACCAGCGAGGACGTCGCCGAAGTGGTCGAGGGCGCCGAGGTCATGGACGTCCGCGCCGGCGGTGTGGTGATCACCGAGGGCGACAAGGGCGACGACATCTACGTCATCCGCCGCGGCTCGATGATCGTCGAGAAGACGATTGCCGGCAAACCGGTGTTCCTATCTTACCTGCCGGCCGGTTCCTACGTCGGCGAGATGGCGCTGATCGACGGGCTGCCGCGCTCGGCCACGGTCAAGGCGGCGATCAAGTCCGAAGTGATCCGCCTGCCGGGCGAGGCCTTCGGCCGGCTGCTCGCCAAGAAGCCGCAGCTGCTCAAGAAGGCTCAGGCCGATGCCGCCGGCCGCCGTGACGTCAACGCCTTCATTGAAGGGCGCAAGGACATCTTCTCCAGCGTCGTCGACATGTATTCGGAAACCGCGCGCTTCCTGATCGAGAACGGCATCGGCGAGGCGACCGACGTGCTGCTGATCGACGAGACGCTCTGCGTCGGCTGCGACAACTGCGAGAAGGCCTGCGCCGACAGTCACGAGGGCCTGTCGCGATTGAACCGCGAGGCGGGCCGGACCTATGCCCACCTTCACGTGCCGACGAGCTGCCGCCACTGCGAGCATCCGCACTGCATGGCCGATTGCCCGCCCAACGCGATCAAGCGCGGCCCCGATGGCGAGGTGTTCATCGACGACACCTGCATCGGCTGCGGCAATTGCCAGCGCAACTGCCCCTACGGCGTGATCCGCATGGATTCGGTGCCGCCCCCAAGCCGTCGCTGCTCGAATGGCTGTTCTTCGGCAAGGGCCCGGGACCGGGCGAACCGTCGAAGTACTGGCGCAAGAAGAACGCGGTGCCGGGCGAGGAAAAGCCCAAGAAGGCGATCAAGTGCGATATGTGCTCGGGCATCGAAGGCGGCCCGGCCTGCGTGCGCGCCTGCCCGACCGGCGCCGCGATCCGCGTCGCGCCCGAGGCCTTCCTCACCGTCGCACGGCTGGGGGACGAGGGCTGATGGCTACCCGTGCGCGTCAGAGCGGCCAACAATCGGGCCGCGAGATCGTCACCGATCACGAGGGCTTCCTGCGCCACGCGGGCTTCCGCTGGCTGAAGATCGCGTCGGTGATCTGCGTGATCGCGGTGATCGGCTATATCGGCGCCGACGTGAAGCCGCGGCCCAACGGCGGTTCCTGGTACGGCTATACGCTGGGCACGATCGGCGCGCTGTTGATCGTCTGGCTGACCCTGCTCGGCTATCGCAAGCGGCACATGTCGCGCGGGGCCTGGTCGCTCAAGGCCTGGACTTCGGCGCACGTCTATCTCGGGCTTTCGTTGATCGTCATCGCGACGCTGCACACCGGCTTCCAGTTCGGCTGGAACGTCCACACCCTGGCCTATGCGCTGATGATGCTGGTGATCCTCTCAGGCATCTTCGGCATCAGCGCCTATGCGACGTTGCCGCAGGCGCTAAGCAACAATCGCGGCGAATTGACGCAGGGGCAGATGCTCGATGCGCTGCGGGCGATCGACCGCCAGTTGCATGAGGCGGCCCAGCCGCTCGACCGGCACTATGCCGATCTCGTGCTGGCGGCGCTCGAGCAGGATCCGTTCGCCGGCGGGCTGATGACGCGGCTCGGCGGCCGGTATCGCTCCTGCGCGACGCGCGCGGCGGTGGACGGTTTCAACCGGGCGACCCTCGCGGAGTCGAACGATCCGGTGATCCAGCGCATCGAATCGCTGCTGCAGCGGCGCGCGTCGCAGCTCGACCGGATGCGGCGGCATATGCGCATCAGGGGCCTGTTGGAGGTGTGGCTCTATGTCCACGTGCCGGTGACCTTTGCGCTGCTCGCCGCCCTGACCGCGCATATCATCAGCGTCTTCTATTACTGGTAGGGGGCGTCGGGGGGCATGACTTCAGTGGGGGCATTCAGGCTCAGAACGATCGACACGACGGCCGATGGCCGGCAGATCGTGCGCGACCGCGACGTAGCCGCGACGACTTTGAGCGTCGGCCGTTCGGCGGAGAACGACATCCACCTGCCCGACCTCGCGGTCGATCCCGAGCATGCGACGCTCGAACTGCAGGGAACTCGCGTGGTTGCCACGGCCAAGGGCACGCTGGGCTTCGGCGTCGACGGGGTCGTCAGCCAGTCGGCCAGTATCGACCCGTCGCGGGGCGCCGAGCTGCGCTTCGGCAGCTACAATCTGACAATCTCGCGCGATGCCGACGGCACGCCGCTGATCACGATCGCGCAGGTCGCGAGCCAGGATGCGGGCGAGGCAACCGACGAGAAGCATCGCTTCTCGCTAGCGACGGCGATTCCGGGCAAGCGCACAGCGGCCTGGGTGCTGGGGCTGCTCGTGCTTGTGGCGTTCCTGGCCTTTCCAGTGGTCAGCAACCTCTGGCACCAGGCCAATCCTGCGGCGAAGGTCCACGGCGACAAGAGTTGGAGCGCCGGCCCGCTTAGCCTCGCGCACCATTCGCTCGAGGGCTCCTGCGAGTCCTGCCACGTCAAGCCGTTCGAGGCGGTGCGCGATACGGCCTGCGTCTCCTGCCACAAGGACGTCCACGATCACGCCGCTCCGGCGCGGCTGGCCCTGGCGCGCGGTGGCGGGCCGTGGGGCCAGCGGATGCTCTGGGCCGTCGCCCACGCGTTCAACAAGCCGGGCCCTGGTGCTTGCGTCGATTGCCATACCGAGCACGAAGGGCCGACGCGCATGGCGTTGCCGGCGCAGCAGTTCTGCAGCGATTGCCACGGCGCGCTGAAGGACAAGCTGCCCGATACGCGGCTCGGCAATGCCAGCGATTTCGGCAAGATGCATCCGCAGTTCACCCCGGCGATCGTGACCGATCCGGTGACTGGACGGACCACGCCGGTTTCGCTCGATGCCCATCCGCGCGAGAACAGCGGCCTCGCCTTCCCGCACAGCGTCCACCTCGATCCACTGGGCGGCGTGGCGCGCATGGCGGCTTCGATCGGCCGCGAGAAGGGCTATGGCCGCGCCGGGCTGCAGTGCGAGAACTGTCACCACGCGACCGAGGACGGCGTGCGCTTCCAGAAGATCAACATGGAGCGCGATTGTGAGGCCTGCCACAGCCTGGCCTATGACAAGGTCGGCGGCACGGTTCGCCGGCTGCGGCATGGCGATGTCGACCAGATGATCGCCGACCTTTCCGCCGCCGGTCCCAATGCCCCGATCGCCGCGGACCGCCATCGGCCCGGGCAATTCGCACCTGGTGGCAATTATCACATCAATTTTACCCCGCCGCGCTATACAAGTGCCACTTTCCAGCAGGCGCTATCGAAGGACGGCGTCTGCGGGGAGTGCCATACGCCGGTGATGCGGAACGGTAAGCCGGGGGTCATGCCGGTCAGGCTAGTCTCGCGTTACATGGTGGATGGCTGGTTCAACCATAAGGCCCATACTCAGGAGAAGTGCACCTCTTGCCATGCCGCCGAGAAGTCGGCGTCCTCTACCGACCTGCTGCTGCCGAACGTGCAGTCATGCCGGACCTGCCATCAGGGCGAGGACAGTCACCAGGCGAAAGTGCCTTCGGGTTGTGCCATGTGCCACGGCTATCACCCCACGCAGAATGCCCCGCGTGGAGCGAAAGACGATAGGACATAAGAAAAAAGCGGTCGGAGAATACGTGAGGCTTTTTTGCTGATCGCCCAGATCACCGACGTTCACATCGGCTTCGACCGGGGCAATCCGGACGAGCTCAACATGCAGCGGCTGCGCGCCGTGATCCGGCGGTTGGCCACGGGGCCGAACAAGCCGGACCTGCTGCTGATGACGGGTGACCTGACCGAGGCCGGCGATGCGGACAGCTATGCGCGGCTGGCCGATGCGGTGAGCGGGTGCCCATTCCCGGTCTGGCCAATGGTCGGCAATCACGATGAGCGCGATACCTTGCTCGCGGCCTTTCCGCAGACGCCGTCGGACAGCGGCTTTGTCCACTATGTTCTCGACTTTCCCGGCCTCCGGCTGATCGTGCTCGATACGCTCGAGCCCGGCCGCCATGGCGGGGCCTTCTGCGAGGCGCGGGTGGCCTGGCTGCGCGCGGAGCTGTCGCGCGATCCTGGAACGCCGACCTATATCGCCATGCATCATCCGCCGTTCGAATCGGGCATCACGTGGCTCGACAGCGCGGCGACCGAGCCGTGGATCGCGCGCTTCGCCGGGGCGGTGCAGGGCTTCTCGCAGATCCGGGGGATCATCGCCGGCCATCTCCACCGCACGATCCATACGCAGTGGAACGGGTTGTCGCTGAGCGTCTGCTCGTCGACGGCGCCCGCCGTCGGCCTTGATCTCAGCCCGATCGACGAAGACCGGCCCGACGGGCGCGAGCTGATCACAGACGAGCTGCCCGGCTATGCGCTACACCGCTGGGACGGGCGGAATCTGATCACCCATTTCGAAAGCGTCGGCCACCAGATCGCGCTGGCACGCTTTGATGCCCAGCTTCAGCCGATGATCAAGGGCATGATGGCCGAGCGGCGCGAGAAGTAGCCGCTACTTCGTTCCAGCGAGCTGCGAGGCGGCCAGCCACTTCTCGCGTTCCGCATGCCGCCGCCCGTCGTGCAGCGCAACCACGTCGAGCCCGTGCTGACCGAGGATGAGCCGCCGCGGCGGGGTGGGATCGGCAAGCGCGGCAAGTAACGCTTCGGCGCCGTCGCGCGCATCGTGGCCCGCGCCCCAGTGCGAATTGCCCGATTCGATCGACAGCGCTGCCATGTCGTAATGCGGCGAGGGCGGGATGAAAGTCATCGAAGGCGTGAAATGCGTTTCGAACGGCCCGAGCTCGGCGAGTGTGACGTTGATCCCGAGCGGCTTCATTTCCGCGCCCAGCGACTCCGTCAGCCCGGCGAGCGCGAACTTGGACGAGCTGTAGTAGGAAATACCCGGGAACCCGATCTGCCCGGCGACTGAGCCGATGTTGACGATCTGCCCCGAACGCCGCGCGATCATGTCGGGCAGGACTGCCTTGATTAGCGCCAGGGTGCCGAAATAGTTGGTTTCGAAGACTGCGCGTGCCTCGTCTATCGGGGCGTCGTCCACAGTGCCGAAGCCGCCATAGCCGGCGTTGTTGATCAGCACGTCGATCGCGCCGAAGCGGTCCTTCGCCGCTGCTACCGCCTGTTCGATATCCTCGCCGCGGGTGATGTCGAGTTTCAGGGCCAGCGCAAGCTCGTCATGCCCGGCAACCAGATCTGCCAGCGTTTCGGGCTTGCGCGCCGTCGCGACCACGCGCTCGTCGCGCGCCAGCAGGATTTCGGCCAGGACGCGGCCGAAGCCGGTCGAGCAGCCGGTGATCATCCAGGTCCGTGCAGGCATGCGATTCCCCCAAAGAAGCGTTTGCTTGCTTGTCGGGCGCATCGCCTGCCGCCGTCAACTACGATCGATATAAGGAATGCCTAGGCGGCGACCTTGAGTCCGCCGGCTCTGGCGTCGTCCGGGCATTGATAGAGGCGGTAGCCGATGGTCCGTCCGCAATTGTCGATACGGAAAGTGCCGATCTTGCGTGCAAGATGCATCATCCTCTGGACGATCTGGCCTTCGGGATATTCGGGTTCGGCGTCGGGATCGGGATAGACGGTGTCGATCAATTCGTTGATCGTGACGGGATTGGGGTAACGGATAAGCAATGTCGAAAGCAGTTCGGTTTCAATTGGCGACAGATTGACCGTCCAATCTCCGATACTGCATTGACTACGCCGGTACTGCGGCCAAGTCATGGTGATCATTGTAATGGGTGCTAGTCCATAGGCGGCGTAAAACGCCGCTCTGTGTGTATTTCTGTAATTGGGCGACCGAGGGCTCTGAATGTCGTGTTCAGTTGCTATTCTAGCTAGAGAAAGTTCCAGCTGCGGCACAGTTACATGCGATATTTGGTGTATGACGCGCGCCGAACGACGCAACGCTTTGCAAATAGCGACTTATCCACAGGCCGTATGTCAAGTCGGTGACGATTTTCGGCCGTGACAGGGCTTTACCGCGGCTTGACGGGGCCTCCCAAGCCCTTCGGTTTTGGCGAAAACCAGACGACCACGGCGCAGAGGAAGAACACGGCTGCGGTGATCAGGAAGATGTAGTCGACCGCCATGGTCGTTGCCTCACGGTCGACGAGATTGGCGATATAGGCGGTCGCGCCCTGCTCGCTGAAGCCCGCGCCGGTGAGCGTGCGCATCGTCTCGGCGGGCTGGAGCTTGCCGACGATCTCGCTGTGGGCTTCCTGCTGGGTATTGCCCTGTATCGTCAGCACCAGCGCGGTGGCGACGCCGATCGCCAGGGTGCGCACGAAGTTCTGGATGCCCGCGGCCGACGCCGTCTCTTCCATCGAGACCGAACCCAGCGAGATCGTCGTCAGCGGCAGCATGAAGAACGACATGCCGAAGCCCTGGATCAGCTGTGGTGCGGCGAGGTACCAGAAGTCGGTCTCGCTGGTCCAGGTCGCGCGGACCAGCGCCATGCAGCCGAGCCAGGCGACGGCGAGGGACACCAGCAGCCGCGCGTCGATCCCGCGCGCCAGCGCCTTGGAAGCGAGCTGCGAGGTGGTCAGCGCGGCGAGCGCGGTGCACGAGGTGATGAAGCCTGCGAGCATCGCCGGATAGCCCATCGAGCTCTGTAACCACTGCGGGATCAGCACGATCGAGGCGAAGTACGCACCGAAGCACAGCGACAGCGCGATCACGCCGAAAGTGAAGCCGCCGTGGCGGAACACGCGCAGGTTGACGATCGGATGCTCCTCGGTGAGCTCCCAGATCAGGAAGGCGACGAAGCCGACCGCGGCGACGCAGGCCAGCACGACGATCAGCGGGTCGGCGAACCAGTCGTGCTCGCGGCCGATGTCGAGCATGAACTGCAGCGATCCGACCCAGGCCAGCATCAGGCACAGGCCGATCACGTCGATCGGCAGCTTGACCGTCGGCGTCTCGGCCGGCGGCAATAGAGCGCGCGCAGAAAGGATCAGGACGATCACCAGCGGAATGTTGATCAGGAAGATCCAGTGCCAGCTGACGTTGTCGCTGATCAGCCCGCCGATCGTCGGTCCCATCGCCGGTCCCAGCATCGTCGTCATCGCCGCCAGCAACATGGCGCGCGGGCGCTGCTCCAGCGGAAAGATACGCAGCAGCAGAGTCTGCGCCAGCGGCATGACGAGGCCGCCGCAGAGCCCCTGGCCGACGCGGCAGATCACCATCATCTCGAGCGTCACCGACGAGCCGCAGAGCAACGAGAAAAAGCCGAAGCCGGTCATCGCCAGCGTGTACATCCGCAGCGAGCCCCAGCGCCCGGCCAGCCAGCCGGTCAGCGGCACGGTGATCGCCTCGGCCACCGAGTAGGAGGTGATGACCCAGGATCCCTGGTTGAGCGAGACCCCCAGGCTGCCGGCGATATGCGGCACGGAGACATTGGCCACGGTCATGTCGAGCACGACGATGAAATTGCTGAAGGCCAGCACGAGTGCCGCGAGAGTCAGCCGCTGCGGCGTCAGCAACGGATGCGCCAGCGTGGCGGCCTGAGCGGTGAGCGGTGCGGCCATGACCTACTTCCTGTAGGCCGCCGGCACCCAGGCCGACATGTCGACCTCGTCGGAGACCTTGAACGGCACGCCGCGGCTGTTGAGGAACAGTCGCTCCATCTCGGACCGGGTGAAGGGGCGAGAACCGAGCCGGCCGAACACCGCCATCTGGCCGCCGGTCTCGTCGACCGCGCGGTCGCGGTCGAGCCCCTTGGACAGGGCCAGAGCGGGCGACGGCGTCTTGGCCCAGGCGATCAGCTCGGGCCGGGGCGCGGGCGAGAAGCCGTAGAAGTTAGGCTGGCTGGACGGCGAGGTCAGCTGGATGACCTTCAGGCCGTTCCGTCCGTCGGCGACATAGGCGAACAGCGAGGCATTGGTCGAACCGACGATGACGTCCTCAGCATCGCTGAGCTGTCCGTCGAAATTGGCCTTCATGTAGATCGTCGGCGCCAGCGGCTTGGTGACGTTGACGATGACGAGCCCGTCCTGCTTGGCCGCGACATAGGCATAGGTGCGCGCGAGGTAGATCCTGCGCGCATTGGCCAGGGGCACGGTGGCCGAGGGAATGTGCTGCGGCTTGGCCAACTGCGTCACATCGAACAGCTCGAGCCCGTTGGCCGTGGTCACCCAAAGATAGCGGAACTGCACGGCCGTGGCGCGCGGGTCGCTGAGCGGGACGACGCTGGTCACTTCGGGCGCCAGGCACGTGTCGTTCGCGGTGATCTCGCACGGCTTCTCGCGCGACCACGGCTTGGTCAAGTGGACGGTGACCAGCGCCTTGTCGGTGACGATGTAGGCAAAATCGCCGGCCAGGGTGATGTGGCGGGCGCCGGTCAGCACGCCGTCCGGATTGAACGTCAGCGCGCGGCGGATGTCGTTGTTGCGGAATTCGCCGTCGGCGAAGGTGTCAACGTTGACCGCGATCAGGCCTTCGGCGCTGTCGGTGACGAAGGCGTAGTTGTAGATCGGGCTGAACGGTTGTTCCTGGTTGATCCCGCGCAGCTCGGGAATGTTGCGCGTCGGCGCGATCGCCTGGTTAGTCGGCAGCGCCATGCAGGTCGCGTTGGTCGTGGCAACGTGGTTCTGCTGGCCGAGCGACGAGAACGGCGAGGAGACCACCGCGTCGGAGAAGCCCTTGTTGGCGACCGAGGCGATGTCATAGACCTTGAAGCCGCCGCTGCCCTCGGCGACGAACATGTATTCGCCGCGCATCTGCAGGCAACCGACGCGGTCGCGCGTGCCCTGGACGATGTTGCGGAAGTCCTCAAGCGGATGGGTCTCGCCCGAGGCCTTTCCGGCGAAGGTCTTGCCGCGAACCCAGTTCTTGAGCTCGCGGCCGTTCTGCTCGACGTGCATCTTGTAGTAGTCGGGATAGGCGTACTTCTGCAGGTAGGAGCCGATCACCGCCTGCGGCTCGTCCCACTCGGTGACGCGCACCGCCTCGAAGCCGCCTTCGAGGCCGGTCCAGGCGTTGAGCCCGACGAAGTTGACGAAATTGGTGCCGTTGAGCAGCAGCTGCGCCATGATCGCGTTGTTGTCGTCGGCCTTGCTCAGGTGGCAGTCGGTGCAGGTCTTGGTCTCGTTCAGCCGCACCGTGTGCGGGAAGTGCGGCGCGAAGGCCTGGCTCGAGAAGCCAATCGCGCTGATCGGTGGCTGCTGGATATAGATCCGCTCGCGGTTGAGATTGGTCGAGCTGAGCACGAGCGCCGAGGTCGAGCGGATCGGCGCCGTCTCGTTGCCCTTGGTCGTCATGTGCTTGCCGAGCTGGAACATCTCGTCGCGCGCGACCTGCGGGTTGTAGGTCGCGAAGTTGCGCGTCTCCTCACCCTCGTAGTGGTGCATCGCGGTTTTCCAGTTCGCCTCGATCGGCAGGTGGCAGCCGCCGCAGCTCGTGGTCCAGGAAAGGTGGCAGGTGAAGCAGGCGACCTCGCCTTCCTTGTGCGCGCGGCCCGCCAGCGGCACGCCGGGGCCGAAGCCGAACTTGCCGTCTTCCATGCCGCTCGCGCTCATCAACTTGGCGCGCGCCGACTTGGCATTGAAGTTCGGCGAGGAGGGATCGACCGCGTCCTTGACCAGGCTGACCTGCCAGGAGAGCCGCGGATCGACGATCGAGCGCTGGATCAGCGTGCGGCGGCCGAAGCTATCGGTGCTCCATTCGAAGCGGCGCTGGCCGTCGCCGTTGCGCAGCAGCGCGAGGTTGTTGCCCTTGGGCGGCGCAGCCGGGCCCGAGGTCAGCAAGGTCGGATATTCGTCGGCCGTGCCGTGGCAGTCCTTGCAGCCGATTTCGACCGCGTTGGCGACCTCGCCATAGATCAGCCCGTTGCCGTGGCTGTCCTGCGCGAAGTGGCAGTCGGCGCACTGCATCCCCTTCTCGGCGTGGATGTCCATCATGTGGACCGCCTTGCCCGGCTGGCTGCCGACGTCGGCGAACTTGGGCGCGCCGGCCTTGCGCCACTTCTCGGGATCGTTCGGATCGATGATGTGCGCCTTGTCCGTCCCGTAGGTCGCCATGTTGCCCTGAGCGTCGAGCAGGTTGCCCTCGCGGTCCCGCTTGAAGATGCCGCGGAAGTTCCAGCCGTGGCCGTGATAGTCGGCGAACTGCGTGTCCTTGAGCTCGGGATTGAGGTCATAGACGTTGCGCAGGAAATCGAGGTCGGCCCACTTGCCGCGCGGTGCGGCGCCTTCGGGATTGCGCTCGTTGATCTCGCGCACTTCCTTGGCGGTCGGGTACTTCTGCTGCTCGGGCCACATCTTCGGCGCGTCGCTCTCGTAGTCCCACATCGTGTAGCCGAGGAACGAGTTCAGGAAGATGTTGGGCTGGTGCATGTGGCAGTTCATGCACTGCGCGGTCGGGATCGCGCGGGTGAAGACATGCTGCAGCGGGTGACCGCTTTCCTTGACGCCGCCGGCTTCAGGGGTGGCGTGGTCATCGTGATGCTCGCCCTTCAGAGCGCCGTGCTGCGACGGTGCGGCCATCTTGTTGGCGATCGTCGGGTCCACGGTGATCGTCTGCCCGTCGCGGCCAAGCGAGGCGTAGATCGAGCTGTGCCGCGGCTCGCGGTCGTTGGCGTAGATCACGTGGCAGCTCGTGCAGCCCGAATGGCGATAGTCGCCCGGCTGGTCGTTGGTGCCCATGAACCAGGTGTAGGGATCGTTGAGGCGCGTCTTGTGGATGTTGAGCACCGGGATCGCCACGCGCAGGCCCGTGGCAGGGCCGCGGTTCGACTGCTTGAGGTCGGGCCGGCCCGGTTCTTCCAGGCGCTGAATGATGCCGTTGGGATTGGGCAGGCCGATCTCGGCGAACTGGCTCGACACGTTGCGCCCGCCGCGCTCGAACACGCGGAACACGTCGCCCGGCGGGATCACGTTCCAGCGCGGCAGCGGATAGAGCGCCGCCAGCACGCCGCGCGCCCTCTGCGCCTCGGTGATGGTTCCCGGCGGACTGCCCGGCGAGACGATCTTCGCGGGCTGGCCGTCCTTGGTATAGCCCTCGCCGAAGATGTAGTTTTTGAACGGAACGATGCCGTTGTTGTAGGCCGCGCCGCCGAACAGCATCGCGCCCGAGGCCATCAGTGAGCGCTCGGCCGCCTCGATCACCGGCATGTGGCAGGCCCCGCAGGATTCGCGCGCGACGCGGTAGTCGCCGGGATTGACGAAGCGGACGAACTCGGGCGCTTCCTTGTTGAGCAGGGTGTAGCTGCGCGGCGGATTGGCCGATGACGGATAGTGCCAGCTATGCGGATAGCGCGGCAGCACATGCGCCTTTTCCATCGCGCGCTGGTTGAAGGCGTCGTCGTAGCCGAGCTCGGGCTTGCCCCAGGCGGCCTTGGAAACTGCGTCGCCGCCGTGGCAGTCGGTGCAGCCCAATTGGACCGCGGTCGTGACGTGCATCGTCGGCGCGTCGGTCTTGACGTGGCACGAGAGGCAGCCGGCGGACTTCGCCTCGACATCGGCTACCGACTGCCGCGCCGGGGCGGGCTTGCCGCGGACCAACGAATAGTCGCGGGTCACGGGCTTTTCCGCGTCGTTCGCTAGCGTCCGCGCAGCGGGCACGAGCAGCGCGCCGACGACCAGCGCGAGGATCAGGAGGAGGGAGCGCAGCTGCCGCATCAGTAGGCCACGATGATGTTGGCGAGGATCGAATAGTAGTTCCTATTCCCGCCCGCGTTGTCGAAGAGGTCGCGGAAGCCCTTGCCGGGGAGCAGGGCAGCCGCCGAAAGCCGGAATACGATATTCTGCGTCGCCTTGGGCCGCCAGATCGCCGCCGTCGAAAGGTCCCAGCCGATCGTCTTGGGGATCGAGCCCTCGACACGCAGTGCCTGCAAGGTCGCGGTGTTCTGGAACCACAGGTGGTTGGCATTGCCCGAAAGCCGGAACTCGGGGGTCAGATCGAAATCCGCGCCTGCGCCCAGCAGCATGGTACCGGGATTGTTGAAGTTCGACTGGCCCTGTTCCTTCGACGAGCGCAGGTCGTTCAGGATGCCGTTGCGCCCGCTGATCGAGATGACGCGGCCGCCGCCGGCGAAGGGGATCGTCTGGCGGATCCAGTACGATGTGTCGGCGCCGGCGAAGATCGGGTTCTCGAAGATCGCGTCGAAGCCGGTTTCCTTGTTGTCGTAAGGCCTGCCGTCGCCGCTTGCATAGAGCCCCGAGAGGCGGAAGCGCATCCAGTCGTGGTCGTAGCTGATCTCGGCCGCACCGAAGAAGGCGCGGATGTCGGCGGGCTTGCCGGTGAAGAAGCTGTTCTTGTCCTTGCCGAGCGCGGCATAGGCCGAGGCGGTGAGATTGATCCGGCCGATATGCCCGTCGGCGTTGTAGCCCAGATAGAACACGTCGTAGTCGCGCCCGCGCAGGTTGCCGAGCAGTGCCGGGCGCACGGGGAAGCCGTTGTCGTCGATCTCAATGTCGCCGGCTTCGCGGTTGCGGTTGTAGACCAGCGTGATCTGGCTGGTCAGCGACGGGATCAGGAAGTCCTGGCGATAGGCGTTGGCGATGAAGACGAAATCGTCGCGCAGCTTCTCGGTCAGGTTGTTGAGGCCGCTGTTGGTGTCCTTCTCGATCCGCCAGAAGGCGGCGAGGTTGTACTGGAAGCGGTTGTTGTCGCGGTTGCCGAACAGGCGGATGCCGAGCTGGTTGTCGTTGAACAGGAAGCCGCGGAAATCGGCCTGGAACGGCTGGATGCCGACGCGGACTGAATCGAAGTCGTAGCGGTCCGAGACGTTGCGGATGTGATAGTCGATGAAGGCTTCCTGCAGGCCGACGAAATTGTCGTCGCGCTTGGTGCCTTTCGAGGGTTCGACGAACAGCACGCGCCGCTCGGGCACGGTGACGTGGCTGTAGTTGAACGCCACGGCGACGCGGTATTCGATCTCGGGCGGCTTGAACGCGGTCTGGCCCTTGATCAGCGAGGCGCTGGCGATGAAGCTCTGCGAGAAGACGAAGCTTGCGTCCTTGCCGAAGACGTCGAGGCTCTGCGGCCGCGCCGTGGTCTGGACGCCGACCGGGATCGGGAAGGTCCGCGGTTCGAGCACGCTGTCGCTGACGAGGCCGAGGTTGATGAACCAGTCGTCACCCTTGAGGAAGCCCGGCCGGCTCTCGCCCAGCGGGATGTCGCCCTTGAGCACGTTCTGATGATAGGGATTGGTCTTCGAGTGGCAGACCTCGCGCATCGCGTGGAACTGGGTGAACAGGGTCTGGTCGGCGCCTTTGGCCGGGCAGAGGCCGGTCAGGATGCGCCAGCGGTCGGGCACCGGCAGCTGGTCGGTCGGGAAGGCTTCGGGCGGCGGCGCACGGACGGCACCGGCGTTGTTCTGCACCGCTTCCTCGGGAAGCTTCTCGTTGTAGCCGGGGCGGCGGCGGCCATCGATGATGCCGCTGTCGACCTCGGCCGGTGCCGGCTCCTCACCGGGAGGCAGCATGACGGGGCGTTCGGGAGCAGGCGCCGCGCCGCCGAAGGTCGGATCGGGCACCTCACCGGGCACCGTTCGCTCGGGCGCGGACTTGGCCGTCTCCGGCTCTCCTCCGGGCGCAGCCGCTTCGCCGGCATCGACCGGAAACGGTGCGAGCAGCAAGGGCGCGAGGAGGAGCGGAACCGCCATCAGAGCCCCTGGCAGACGTTCTGGTCGGCGGTGTCGAGGAACGGCGCGAAGGGGCAGCCGACATAGCGCAGCCGGACCGTGCTGTTGTCGGCCAGGGTGACCACCACGGTGTCCGAGCGGATCGCCGCGGGGGCATTGTTCACCGTGCCGAGGACCTTGCCGGCATTGTTCAGCCCCAGGAAGCTGATCATGTCGTCCTGGTCGATGCCGTCGCCCGAAACGCCGATCGCGCCGATCAGCACATTCCCGCGGTAGATCGGCACCGCTCCGGGGAAGATCTGGATGCCGTTCTGCAAGCGGTTCTGCCCCGGCGCGGCGTCGGGGATCGAGGTGCAACGCTGCGGCGTATCGGTCGCGCTGGCGCCGGTCACGAATTGGAGGTGCTGGCCCAGATTGCCGAAGATCAGCGCCGATTGCAGCCCGGTCGAGAAGGGATTGAACTTGCCGATCGGGCGGCCGAACGGCCCGTTGGGCCGCCCGACTTCGCCATCGGGGAAATAGGGCCGCGAGATATTGCCGATGGCGCGGTCGGCGAAGGCGATCTTGCCGGTCAGCGCCGTGGGATCGTTGAAGAAGGTGCGTGCGGCCGGGACCATGCTGCGTACGTCGCTGCTGGGGTCGGCCAGCAGGTCCGAACCCGCATTGGCGTTCGAGAAGAACGAGACCGTCCGGGCCTTCTGCAGGCTCACGTCGATGCCGAAGATCGGCGCGTCGGGCGCGCGCACGATGCCCAGCACGACGCCGCGCGTGTCGACCAGCGAGACCGTGACCTGCGCGCGGCTGTCGAGCGGCTGGCGGATCTGCCCGCGCGCGCGCGACATGACGGTGAAGGCTTGCTCGAGGATCGTGCGGGCTTCCTGCGCGGTCAACGCGGTGCCGACATCGGCGGCGTCGGTGCCCGCACGGATCGGGTAGCGGTTGGCACCGGCGCCGTCTGACAGCACGAAGGCTTCGTTGTTGCTGAAATCGGCGGTCGTCGCGCGTCGGATGCCCGAGGCCTCGCTGCCATAGGGCGTACCCGCGAGGATCGCAGCGGTCGGATAGTAGCCGGTTATCGTGACCAGGCTGCCCAGCGCGGGCGCCGTCGCGGCGTAGGTCGCCGTGCTGACGTTGGTCAGCGCCGAATAGTCCGCGTCGCTGTAGCGCAACGCGCTTCCGTCCACGTTGATCTTGTTGGCGCGGATCAGTTCCTGCGCCTCGAAGCCGACCGTTCCGGCCAGCGCGATGCGTTCGTCGACGTCGCTGTCGACGTCGAGGGTATTGGCATCGAAGCCATAGACGCCGTCCGCCGAGACGCCGATGCCGCCGACGAGCACGCCGTTCTTGTAGAGTGGGAAGCCGCCGGGGTCGGCGGCGAGGCCGAACGGCGAGCGTTTGGGGCCGATGAAGGCGCTGGCGCCGCCGCCGATCCGCGCCGCCAGGTCGGAGCAGGGCAGCTGGCTGAACTGCACGCCGTAGAGCGGGCCGCTTTCGAGCCCCGCGGTCGTCGGGGCGGGCGGGAAGTGCTGCTGGACGATCTGGCTGGCCGTGCGCGTCGAGAAGGCGTTGCCGCCGCTCGACAGGTAGGCGCCGGTGATCGCCTTGGCGAGCGCGGCGCCCTCGGCGGGAATGTCGAGCCCCTGGACATCCTGCTTCGAGCCGTCGGGCGCTTCGGGAATATGCGCATTGGCCGGTGCGCCGGTCATGCGGAACGCGGCGAGGACGTTGCCGACGCGGTCGACCACGACGATCACCGCCGGCTTGCTGTCGGCCTTGGCCTGCGCTGCCGCCTGGGCGACGACCTTCTGGACATCGGCGACGGTCAGCGATTCCTGCGCGGGCGCGGTGAAATCCTGTGGCGGCGGGGTGGGACTCGGCGTCGGTGCCGGGCTGGGAGTTGGCGTTCCGCCGCCGCCGCTCGAATCGGTGCCGCTACCGCCGCAGGACGCGAGCAGCAGCGAGGCGATCGCGGTCATCGTGACGAGGCTGGAACGCATCAGCGCAGCGCCTCGATCGAGCGGGCGGCCTGGCCCAGCGCGGCGCGGAAGGCGGGCGGGTCGTAGCTGGTCGGGCTGGCGACCGCGGCATAGGCACGGTTGACCTGGGCGCGGATGCCGGCCGCGGCGCCGACAGTGATCCGGCCTTCGCGGACCAGCGCGTTGAGCAGGGTGTCGACACCCATTACCGCCTGTGCAGAGCCGGTATAGTCGGTGAAGCGCGGGCTGATCGCGCGGCCGGCGATCGCATCGATCACGGCGAAGGCGCTGTCGGGATTGGCGCCGCGCGCCGCCATGGCGCTCGACAGAGCCGAAGCCGCCGCGCGCAGCTTGCCGGCGGCGGCGACAGCCTGCGGTCGGCCCTGGCCCATCGCCGTGTGGAACTGGCGGCTCGCGGCATCGAATGCGCCGGCCTGGCCGGGTGCCAGCACCTGCGCCACGGCCGAGAGCATGATGATGTTCTCGTCGTTGTAGGGCGGCAGGCCGAAGGGCATCGGCCTGCCGGGATTGACTTCGAACTTGCGCGGGCGGTTCGGCTGGTCGTCGATGCCGCGGTGGCAGCTATGGCAATCGAAGAAGTAGAACTGCGGGAACAGGCCTTCGGTCGCGAGCTGCGGCTGGGCGAAAAGGCCGAGCGAGCGCTGGACTGCTTCGGCCTGGCCGACCGCCCAGAGCCGCACCGGAATCGCCGCCGCCCTTGCGCTGCCTGTAGTCGGCGTCCTCGTCCCAGTGGCGCTGCAGGTCGGAGAACAGGTCTAGCTCGAACGCGACGCGCGGATGGCCGGCGGCCATCATGCCGTGAGTGACGAACTGGCCGGGCTTGCCGCTGCCGAAATGGCAATCGAGGCAGACCGAGGCGCGCGCCTTGGGATTGTCCAGCGGGATCATGCCCTGGGCGATGTTGCTCACATGGGTGGCGGGCACGGCATAATGCGTCGAGAGCCAGCCCGATGCCGCGCCGTGGCACGATTCGCAGCCCACGCCATCGCTCAGCTGGAAGCGCGGGCCGCGCTCGCCGGGGCCGGCATTGGTTGCATGGCAGCCGAGGCAGGCCGAAGCGCTGTTGGCGTTGCCCAGGCCGAGCGAGGCGGCGATCTTCTGGCCGCGGGCCGAGCCGAGCGCGGCATAGGCGCGGCTGTGCGCGCCGCCTTTGCTCGAAGGCTCCTGCCAGTGCATGAGTTCGTCCTGGCGGACGACCTTGCCGTCACCCTCGCTGCGGCCGTGGCAGGTCGAGCCGGCGCAGCTGGCGACGCCCTGGTAGAGGCCGCCGGCGACCGCCATCGATCCGCCGGTCAGCAGCAGCGCCAGGACGATGAATAGGCGCGCCCAGACCAGCCGTCCGGTCCGCACCCCCTGTGCCGCTGCCGTCCTCATCATTCCCTTGCCCCCGCCTCGGTGCTCGGACGCTAAGCTATTTCTTGGCTGCTGCGAAGCCCCCATGCCCGCTTACCGACATGATCGGCCGCAGGCTGGCGATAGCCTTATGTACCTTGCCCAAGGCCGACTTTTTCGCCGAGCGCGGGCTTTCGTCAAGCAATTCTGCCGCGCCCGCGCAGTTCCGGGCGGCCGGTATCAGGCGAGCAGGCGCTTCGCCATGGCGCGCACGGCCTCGCCGATGTCGGGGCGTTCCAGCGCCAGCGCCAGCGTCGCCTCGACGAAGCCAACCTTTGAGCCGCAGTCGAAGCGCCGGCCGTTGAAGGTGACCGCGTGGAACGGCTGATGGCCGATCATCTTGGCCATGGCGTCGGTCAGCTGGATCTCGCCGCCCGCACCCTTTTCCTGGTTTTCGAGCGTGCGCATGACGTCGGCCTGAAGGATGTAACGGCCAGAGATGATGAGATTCGACGGCGCGTCCTCGGCCTTGGGCTTTTCGACCAGGCCGTTGACCTCGGTCAGCGTGCCGCCGAACCCGTCGAGCTTGTTGCCCGGCGCGATCACGCCATAGCTCGAGACCTTCTCGTGCGGCACTTCGAGCACCGAGATCAGATTGCCGCCGACCTCGTTGTAGGCTTGCATCATCTGTTTCATGCAGCCCCCTGTCCCGTCATTATGGCCGATCATCAGTTCATCGGGCAGGATGATGGCGAAGGGCTCGTCGCCGACGATCGCCCGCGCGCACCAGATGGCGTGGCCGAGGCCCAGCGGCACTTGCTGGCGCACGGCGACAAGGTTGCCGGGCTGGATGCGCGTTGGTTCCAGCGCGTCGAGCGCCTTGTCACGCTCGCGCAGCGTCGCCTCGAGCTCGAAGGCGTGGTCGAAATGCTCGACCATTGCAGTCTTGCCGCGGCCAGTGACGAAGATCATCTGCTCGATCCCCGCCTCGCGCGCTTCGTCGACGGCGTACTGGATCAGCGGCCGGTCGATGATCGGCAGCATCTCCTTGGGAATCGCCTTGGTGGCGGGGAGGAATCGGGTGCCGAGACCGGCGACGGGGAAAACGGCCTTGCGGACGGGTTTGCGAAGCGAATGGTCGGTCATGTCGGCGCGGACATAGCCCAATCGCAATTACAGTGCAGTTACATTCGGGCTCGCAGCACCGTAAAAAGGATGCGGCTCCCCTGCCATTCTATCCACCGCGGCGCGTTTGCGGCCTGCCGGTTTCGCGCTAAAGCGGCCGGATGGACAAAATCATCATCCGCGGCGGCAATCGCCTTCAGGGCACGCTGCCCGTCTCCGGCGCCAAGAACGCCGCGCTCACCCTGCTGCCCTGCGCGTTGCTTACCGACGAGCCGCTGACCCTGCGCAACCTGCCGCGGCTGGCCGACATCGACGGCTTCCAGCACCTGATGAACCAGTTCGGCGTCTCGACCACGATCGCCGGTTCGCGGCCCGAGGATTTCGGCCGGGTGATGACCTTGCAGGCGACGCGGATGACCAGTTCGGTCGCGCCTTACGAGCTCGTTCGCAAGATGCGCGCCTCGATCCTCGTGCTCGGGCCGATGCTGGCGCGGATGGGCGAGGCGACGGTCTCGCTGCCCGGCGGCTGCGCCATCGGCAACCGGCCGATCGACCTGCACCTTAAGGTGCTCGAAGCGCTGGGCGCAACGATCGAGCTGGCGTCGGGCTATGTCCGCGCGATTGCCCCCGACGGCGGCCTGCCGGGTGGGCGCTACTCGTTTCCCGTGGTTTCGGTCGGTGCGACCGAGAACGCGCTGATGGCCGCGGCCACGGCGCGAGGCAAATCGACGCTGCACAACGCTGCGCGCGAGCCTGAGATCGTCGACCTGTGCCAGCTGCTCGTCGACATGGGCGCCGAGATCGAGGGCATCGGCACTTCGGACCTTATCGTCCACGGCGTGCCGCGGCTCCACGGCGCGACCTACCGGGTGATGTCAGACCGAATCGAAGCCGGCTCCTATGCCTGCGCCGCGGCGATCACCGGCGGCGAGGTGCTGCTAACCAATGCCGTGATCGAGGAGATGGAGGCGACCGTCCAGGCGCTGCGCGATGCCGGCGTCCATGTCGAGCCCAAGGACGGAGGCATCCATGTCGCGGCCGACGGCCCTCTGCGGGCCGTGACGTTGTCGACCGCGCCCTATCCGGGCTTTGCGACCGACATGCAGGCGCAGCTCATGGCGCTGCTCTGCCGTGCCGAGGGTGCTTCGGTGCTGACCGAGACGATCTTCGAGAACCGTTACATGCACGTGCCCGAGCTCAACCGCATGGGCGCGCATATCGAGACCAAGGGACGTACCGCGATCGTCCACGGCGTACCCAAGCTGACCGGCGCCGAAGTCATGGCGACCGACCTGCGCGCCTCGATGAGCCTGGTCATCGCCGGCCTTGCCGCCGAGGGCGAAACCAACGTCCACCGGCTCTATCACCTCGATCGCGGCTACGAGCGGCTCGAGGAGAAGCTCGCGCTGTTGGGCGCCGACGTGGAGCGGGTCGGCGACGATTGACGTGAACCTTCGGCGCCTTCGCGTGTTATTCTGGCGAACCGTCTAGGAGACTCGGGCTCATGGCTCTCTTCAAACTCGCCTTTGCTACTGCCGCCGCTTACGGCTTATATCGCTACATGACTCGCGACCAGAAAGTGCAGCGCGCCGCTTTCGCCGATGGCGAAGCAAGCGGCGGCCCGGTCGAAGTGCGCAACGCCGGACCCGAGGGGATGCGCAGCGATCCGCCGCAGTGGGACAAGGTCGACGAAGCCAGCGACGAGAGCTTCCCGGCCAGCGATCCGCCGGCGATTCCGCGCGCGAGCTGACCCTCTTGCCATCGCTCCCCGCGCCGGCCTAGAAGGCGGGCGCGGGGCAAGGCAACCTCCCGTTCCAGGCGTTCCCGCCCAAGCGTTGCGGCTTTGATCGCGCGGCATTCGTACCGTGCGCGGGAACGGGCATGGCTGCGGCAAAACCTTCATTTTCAGAACTCCTGCGCGTTTTCGCTCAAATCGGCTTTCTAAGCTTCGGCGGACCGGCCGGTCAGATCGCCTTGATGCAGCACGAGCTCGTCGACCGGCGCAGCTGGGTCGATCAGGGTGCGTTCCTGCGCGCGCTCAACCTCTGTCACCTGCTGCCCGGCCCCGAAGCGCAGCAGCTCGCGACCTGGATCGGCTGGCGTCTGCATGGTCTGCGCGGCGGGCTCGCGGCGGGGCTGCTGTTCGTTCTGCCCGGTGCGGCGGTCATGTTCGGGCTGTCGCTGCTCTATGCGCTGGCGACGGGGCTCGGCTGGTTCGCGGCGCTGTTCCTCGGGATCAAGGCGGCGGTGCTGGCGATCGTCGCGCAGGCGCTGATCCGCATCGGCAAGCGCGCGCTGGGCACGCCTTTCAAGGTGGGCCTGGCCGTGCTCTCGTTCCTCGCTCTGGCGCTGGTTCAGGCGCCGTTCCCGCTGGTGGTCCTCGTCGCCGCGCTGATCGGAGCCGCCGCGGGAGCGGTTCGACCCGACTGGCTGGGCGCGCACGTACACGTCGCCGAACGAGGCGCTCTGCCGAGCAAGCGCCGGCTCGTGGCCGGGACGATCGTCACGGTTGCCGTCTGGCTGGCGATCTGGGCCGCGCCGATGGGGCTGATCCTCGCGACCTTGGGCAAGGGGCATGTCCTCTGGCAGATCGGCGCCTTCTTCTCGCAGCTTGCCGTGGTGACTTTCGGCGGCGCCTATGCCGTGCTGTCCTACATGGCGCAGGCCGCGGTCGAGCAGTACCACTGGCTGGCACCGGGCGAGATGGCCGACGGGCTGGGCCTGGCCGAGACGACGCCGGGGCCGCTGATCATGGTGACGCAGTTTGTCGGTTTCCTCGCCGCCTGGCGCGCGCCCGCGCCGTTCACGCCGCTGACCGCCGGGTTTCTCGGCGCCCTGCTTTCTCTGGATATTCGCCTTCGCGCCCTGGATGGAGCGGCTCGAGCGCGCCAAGGCGCTTCAGGCCGCCCTGGCCGCGATTACCGCGGCGATCGTCGGCGTCGTCGCCCATCTTGCCGCCTGGTTCGCGGTGCACGTGCTGTTCCTGCGGCCCGAGGCCGAGATATTCGGCCTGCCCGACGTGACCAGCCTCGACTGGCGGGCTGCGGCGATCGGCCTCGCCGCGGCGCTGTTGCTGTTTCGCTGGAAGCGTGGGGTTATGGAAGTGCTCGCCGTCGCCGCGCTAGCCGGCCTGGTTCTCGGGCAGCTCTAGCCGCGCCGCCAGCCACAGCCGGATCGCGCTGGCGAGGCCGGGCGGGGTTTCCGCGGCGATGCGCTCAGCGTCGATCCGCGCGACGAGCGCGTTGATCGGCACGCCTTCGGTCTGCGCGGCGTGCTTGAGCAGGTTCCAGAACAGCGGCTCGAGGCTGATCGAGGTCTTGTGACCGGCGATCTCGACCGAGCGTTTGACCGGGGGTGGTAGGGTGTGGTCACACCCTCTGCTAGCGCACTGAGCGGCGACGGCAAAGCCGCCGCCTTGACGTCAGACGGGATCGGAAGGCCTGATGGTCGCCGCCCCGCTGGCCGAGCCGGACCGTGCCTGCGGCACCGGCGAATAGGTTGCGTTCGCCGTGCGAACGCCGGCGCTATTCGCCTCGGCCCGTCAGTACATATGCTGCCCACCATTGATCGACATCGTCGACCCGGTGATGAAACCCGCCTCGTCCGAAGCGAGGAAGGCCACGCCGCGCGCGATCTCTTCGGCCTGGCCGAGGCGGCCGACGGGGATCTTGGCGACGATCTTCTCGAGCACAGGTGCGGGCACCGCGGCGACCATGTCGGTGTCGATGTAGCCCGGCGCGATCGCGTTGACCGTCACGCCGAACTTGGCGCCTTCCTGCGCCAGGGCCTTGGTGAAGCCGTGGATGCCCGATTTGGCGGCCGCATAGTTGACCTGACCGTACTGCCCGGCCTGGCCGTTGATCGAGCCGATGTTGACGATCCGGCCCCAGCCGCGCTCGCGCATTCCAGGGAACGTGGCCTTGGCCATGTTGAAGCAGCCGCCGAGGTTGATGCGCATGACGTCGTTCCAGTCGTCGAAGCTCATCTTGTGGAGCACGCCGTCGCGGGTGACGCCGGCATTGTTCACCACCACGTCGATCGGGCCGAAGCGCGCCTCGATGTCGACGCAGTTGTGGAAGGTGGTTTCGTGATCGCCCACGTCCCAGCGCACCGCCGGGATGCCGGTGCGATCGGTGAAGGCCTTGGCCTTTTCGGTGTTGCCGGCATAGTTCGCGACGACGGTCAGGCCCTGCTCTCGAAGCGCGAGCGATATCGCCTCGCCGATACCACGCGTTCCACCCGTCACGACAGCCACTCGCGCCATATCCTGCCCCTTTCGATTCAGCCTTGTAAGCCTAGGAAAACTGCGCCTTTTCGCGACCGATAGCAATCGTGTTGAAGGGCGCCGCAGCACCATTCGAGCGAAATTTTGACTGTGCGATGACTTCGCGCGCGGAGAGTGCGGTCAGAAGCGGAACTGGGTGCCGACGTAGACGGCCTGATTGTCCTGCTTGCCGTCTGTCAGTGGGTGCAGCCGCTCACGATCCTGCTGCGAATAGCGCACGCCTGCGGTGACGTTGAGGTTGCGCGTCAGGCGATAGCTGCCGCCGACATCGACCTGATCCTCGCCGTCGCCGGCGAAAGTTCGTGGCGCACGGCCGGCGGCCTGCTTCTCGTCGACGACGATGCGCGGGCTGAGCCGGGCCGGATCGCCGGCCGACTGGCTGCTGGCCGCCAGATTGTACTTGTTGAGGTCGGGCAGGTCGAGTTTGCGGGCATCCTGGGGCGGGACCAGGTTCTGGGCGAAATTGTGATAGCCGCGCGAGACGCCGAGGCTGAACGCGGTCGGCGCGATGCGCAGCGGCTGGGAGTCGGCAATGTCGGTGACGCGGATGCCGCGGACCGAGATCATCTGCGGCGTGCCCGAATCGACGCGCACCGCGACCGTGACCGAGCGGTCAGGCCGGTTCGGCGTGCCCGCCGGGGTGAACGGATAGAGCGGACCCTTGGCCAGCGAACGGATCGGGATGGCGCGCGCGAGGCGCGGTGTGGTCGCGGCGGAATCGATCGCCTGCATCGATCCGGCGGGCGACGAAGCTTTGGTAGGCTCGAAATTGGTGGCGAAAGCGAGCACGGCGCTGGGCAGCGCCAGCAGCGACACGGCGCCGGCGAGCCATAGACCGGCAGGCATGCCGTTCTTGGATCCGCTGGCCATGAAAACTCCCCTTACCGTAATTCGATTGCCCACGCGCCGGATTCGCCGGCCGCTAAAGAAGGTGCCGGAGACTCGCGCAGCTTACCTTAACACAAGCTGATTTTTCTGGACAGGATTGCTTTGTTCAGGAGGCGTTTAGCCGTCCACGCCCATGCGCCACTTGCCGCGCGGCCAGCGGCGGTTATAGAGGCTGCAGCGGCGGCGGCGATGCCGCCTTCCGCTATGGCCAGTACTTTGGCCTCTCTATCTAGGGATTTGGGAACGACGATGGCTGGCAGCACTGACACCGGTCTTTTTTCTTCGCGCACGTTGGCCCGCGCCGGCGTGGTCGGACTGATGGCGCTCGCCCTGGCGGGCTGCGGCCACAAGAAGGAAGGACTGCGGCAGGATATCGCCGCGTCGAAAATCACGACGATCGGCGTGAATTCCTACCTCTGGCGCGCGAGCCTCGACGCGCTGTCGTTCATGCCGCTGCTGCAGACCGATAGCAACGGCGGCGTCATCGTCACGGACTGGTACGCCAACCCGCAGAACCCGGGCGAGCGCGTCAAGGTCACCGTCACGATCCTCGACCAGGACTTGCGCGCCGATGCGCTGCGCGTCGCGGCGAGCCGGCAGGTTGCGCAGGGCGGTGGCTGGGTTGATGCGCCGGTCCAGGCGGCGACCGTGCAGAAGCTCGAGGACATCATCCTCACCAAGGCCCGCGACCTGCGCCGGAACGCCATTGGCGGCTGAGGTTTTAATTTGAGATGACCGAGCGTTTCGACCCGGCCGCGGCCGACCTCCGCTGGCAGCGCATCTGGGACGAGAAGCAGAGCTTCCGCGCCGACGACGCCAGCGCCAAGCCGCGCAGCTACGTGCTGGAGATGTTCCCCTATCCTTCGGGGCGCATCCACATCGGCCACGTCCGCAACTATACGATGGGCGACGTGCTCGCCCGCTACAAGCGGATGCAGGGCTTCGAAGTGCTGCACCCGATGGGCTGGGACGCCTTCGGCATGCCGGCGGAGAACGCCGCCATGGAAAAGGGTGTCCACCCCGGCGGCTGGACGCGCGAGAACATCGCCAACATGAAGGCGCAGCTCAAGCGCCTGGGCTTTGCGCTCGACTGGAGCCGTGAACTGGCGACCTGCGAGCCCGAATATTACGGTCACGAACAGGCGTTGTTCCTCGATCTCTATGCGGCGGGCCTCGTCTACCGCAAGGAATCGGCGGTCAACTGGGACCCGGTCGACATGACCGTGCTTGCCAACGAGCAGGTGATCGACGGGCGCGGCTGGCGCTCGGGCGCGCTGGTCGAGAAGCGCAAGCTCAGCCAGTGGTTCCTTAAGATCACCCAGTTCGCCGACGAACTGATCGAGGGTCTCGATAGCCTCGAGAACTGGCCCGAGAAGGTTCGCCTGATGCAGGAGAATTGGATCGGCAAGTCGCAAGGCCTGCGCTGCACCTTCCGCTTCGTCGACAGTGCCGACGGCATCGAGGTCTACACGACCCGGCCCGACACGCTGTTCGGCGCGAGCTTCGTGGCGATCGCGGCGGACCACCCGCTGGCCCAGCGCCTCGCCGCCAATGCGCCCGAGCTCGCCGCTTTCATCGAGGAATGCAAGCGCGGCGGCACCACCGCGGCCGAGCTGGAGACGGCCGAGAAGCTGGGCTTCAACACCGGCCTGTCGGTCGAGCACCCGCTCAAGAAGTCCTGGCATCTGCCCGTCTATGTCGCGAATTTCGTGCTGATGGACTACGGCACGGGCGCGGTCTTCGGCTGCCCGGCGCATGACCAGCGCGACCTCGACTTCGCGCGCAAGTACGAGCTGCCCGTGACGCGCGTCGTGGCCGAAGGCGACGAGACCGGGAGCACTTTCCACGGCAACGAGGCCTATACCGGCCCGGGCCGCATCGTGAATTCCGAATGGCTCGACGGCATGAGCGTCGACGAGGCCAAGGCTGCGGTCATCGCCAAGGCGCAGCACGATCACTGGGGCCAGGGCGAGACGCAGTACCGTCTGCGCGACTGGGGCGTCTCTCGCCAGCGCTACTGGGGCACGCCGATCCCCTTCATCCACTGCGGCACTTGCGGCATCGTTCCTGTGCCCAAGGAGCAGCTGCCGGTCGTGCTGCCCGAGGACGTCGATTTCAAGACGCCGGGCAACCCGCTGCTGCGCCACCCGACTTGGAAAGACGTCGCCTGCCCGCAGTGCAACGAGCCGGCGAGCCGCGAGACCGACACGCTCGACACCTTCGTCGACAGCTCGTGGTATTTCCTGCGCTTCGCCAGCCAGCCGGCCGACCGTCCGTTCGATCCCGAGGCGATCAAGCGCTGGCTGCCGGTCGAGCAGTACATCGGCGGCATCGAGCATGCGATCCTGCACCTGCTCTATGCGCGCTTCTGGACGCGCGCGCTCAAGCACATCGGCCTGATCGACATCGCCGAGCCTTTCGCCAGCCTGTTCACCCAGGGCATGGTTACGCACGAGACCTATTCGCGTGTCGATCCGGGCAACGGCCAGCCGGTGTTCTTCTCGCCCGCCGAGGTCGATCGCGGCGGTGAAAGCGCGACTTTGATTGCCGATGGCGCGCCGGTCGAGATCGGCCGTGTCATCAAGATGTCGAAGTCGAAGAAGAACGTAGTCGATCCCGACGAGATCGTTGCGACTTACGGCGCCGACGCGATCCGCTGGTTCATGCTGTCCGACAGCCCGCCCGAGCGCGACCTGCCCTGGTCCGAAGCCGGCATCGAGGGCTGCGGTCGTTTCGTCCAGCGCCTCTGGCGCCTGTTCGCTCAGTACGATGCCTCGGCGCAGGGCGAGGACAAGGCTCTGGACCGCAAGCGAGACCAGACCGTCGCGGCGACAGCCGAGGACATCGAAGCGCTGTCGTTCAACAAGGCCGTCGCGCGGATCTATGAGCTGACTTCGGCAATCGAGAAGGCCGCGCCGTCGGCCAGCCGGTCGCAGGCGATCAAGACCGTGCTGCTGCTCGTCGCGCCGATGATGCCACATCTGGCCGAGGAGGCCTGGGCTTCTATCGGCGAGGGCCTGGTCGCCGAAGCCGCCTGGCCGCCGGTCGATCCGGCACTGCTGGTTGAGGACGAGGTGACCGTTGCGGTCCAGGTCAAGGGCAAGCTGCGCGACACGCTGACCGTCGCCAAGGGCACCCCGCGCGAGGAACTGGAGGCGCTTGCCCTGGCCAGCGACAAGGTCCAGCGTGCGCTCGACGGGGCGGAAGTGAAGAAAGTTATCGTCGTGCCCGACCGTCTGGTAAATCTCGTCGCGTGAAGAAACTCGCCGCCCTGCTGCTCGCCGTCGCGCTGCCAATGGCTTTGGGCGGATGCGGGCTTCAGCCGCTCTATGCGGGCGGCGGCAAGGGTGCGGTAGCGCAGGGTCTCGCCACGATCGACGTCTCGCCGATCGAAGGCAAGGCCGGCTGGCTGGTGCGCAATGCCCTGGTCGACCGGCTCGGCGCGGCCGATGGCAAGAACGGCGCGGCGCGCTATCGGCTCGACATCCGGCTCGACGACAAGCTCGAAGGCCTGGCGCTGCTGTCCGACGATACGATCGGCCGCGAACGCCGCACCTTGCGCGCGCGCTATCAGCTCGTCGATCTCAACAACGGCCAGATCGTGCTCGACGCCAGCGACGGTTCGGACGCGGGCATCGACGTGGTCTCTTCCGAATATGCGGTGATCGCCGCCGAGAACACCGCGCTCGAGAACCTCTCGAAGGACATCGCCGACCGCATCGTGACCAAGGTCGCGGTGCAGCTCCGCAAGAGCCAGTGATGGCGGGGGTGTGAAGGCGACCCAGCGCGACTTTGCCGGCATGGCGGCGCGCGCGTCCGGGGCGGCGAAGGTCTTCTTCTTCTGCGGCCCCGACGAGGCCGGCGCGCACGATGCCGCGCAGAAGATCCTGTCGCTGTTGCCGGATCCCGGCGAGCGGGTCGAGCTGTCGGGTGGCGATCTCAAGCGCGATCCGGTCAAGCTCGGCGACGAGGCCCGCTCCAACTCGCTGTTCGGCGACACCCGGCACATCCTGATCCGCGCTCAGGGCGACGAGGTCTATGACGCAGTCGAAGTGCTGCTGTCGGGAGAGGTCGAGCCCTGTCCGGTGCTGATCGTCGCGGTCGGCGCCACTGACAAGTCGCGCACGGCCAAGCTGCTGGCCGACAGGCCCGATGCGCTCGTCGCGATGTTCCATCCGCCCGATCTCAAGTCGGTCGCGGCTTCGGTGCGCGCGATGGCGGACGCGGCGGGCCTGCGCATCGGCGGTGACCTGGCCGAGCGGATCGCCCGCGCCGCTGGTCTCGACACCCGGCTGGCGCGGTCCGAGGTGACCAAGCTCGCGCTCTATCTCGACGCCAGCGCCGAAAGCCCGCGGAGTGCCGATGCCGCCGCGCTCGACGCGATCGGCGCGAAGACCGAGGAGGATGGTTTCGGCGCGCTGGTCAATGCCGTGCTGGGCGGGGAAAAGGCGAAGATTCCTGGCGAACTCAAGCGTATCCGCGAACTTGGGCTCAATCCGGTGGGCCTGCTGCTGGCGATCGAGCGGCGTGCCGCGCAACTCGCCGCACTCGCCGCCAAGCTCGGGCCGAAGGGCGATGTCACTGCGCTGCTCAAGGCCGAAGTCGCGGCGCGGCGCGTGTTCTGGAAGGACGAGCGCGAGCTCGGTGCGCAGCTGCGGCAATGGCGCGGTCGCAAGCTCGAGCGGTTGGTCGACAAGCTGGTCGGCATGCACCGCAGCCTGCTGACGAACAGTCAGGACGCCGATCTGCTGCTGTCGCAGGGCCTCGCCGAGATCGCCCGCGCCGCTGCCGGATGACAACGCTCACCGCGATATTCACTGAAATCCTTCATGATTCATCGCAGTGAAAGGCCCAATGCTTGATGCTAGGCGTTGAACAGGGCAAAATCAGGGACGAACAGTGGCCGCCGGCGATTGCGCGGCCACAGCTTCCAACCCGAAATGGCTGTACAGGCTCCGAACATGGCACAGGGGATTGAAGTGGAATTGCGCAAGGCGTTGATCATGGCGGGCATCGCGGTTCTGGCAGTGCAGCCGGCGCTCGCGGCGCAGCCGCGCGGCAATGCCGCCCCTGAAGATCTGCTACCTCCTCCGGCGACAACTCCTGCCGCCAAGCCGCCTCTCGTCATCCCGAAGGCGCCCGCCGCGGCCGGCGCCCCGGCCGTTGCCGTGCCCGAGGTCCAGCCGCTGCCCGTGGCCGAACCGATAATGCCCTGGACCGTCGGCGACGCGCAGGCGCTGCTTGGCGTGATCGGGTCGATCGATAGCGAGGGCCTGTTCTCCAAGGACTATCAGCCAACGGCATTGGCCGCGGCGATCGCGGGCGGCCCCGGCGCGACGCTCGACGAAGTGGCCAGCAAGAGCTTTTCCTGGCTTGCCGAGGACTTGCGCGATGGGCGCACGCCGATGAAGGACCGCGTGCAGTGGTTCGCGGTCGATCCCGACCAGGACGTCAACCCGACCGGCGCGCTGATGACCAAGGCGCTGCAGACCCACGACGTCGCCGGCGTGCTCGCCAGCCTGGCGCCAACCCATCCCGATTACCAGGCGCTCAAGGCGACGCTCGCGGCCACGCCCAAGAGCGACGTCGCGACGCGTTCCAAGATCCGCATCAACATGGATCGCTGGCGTTGGCTGCGGCAGGACCTGGGCTCGGTCTATCTGCTGACCAACGTGCCCGAGTTCCAGCTGCGGCTGACGGTGAACAACCGCATCATCAAGACCTACAAGACCGTCGTCGGCAAGCCCGGCAAGACGGCAACGCCGCAGTTGGCCGAGCAGGTCACCGCGGTGGTGTTCAATCCCACCTGGACCGTTCCGCAGTCGATCGTCGTCGGCGAGGGGCTCGGCGCCTCGCTGATGCGCGCGCCGCGCAAGGGTTACAAGGCCACCCGCGGCCCCGACGGCACGATCACCGTCGTCCAACAGCCCGGCCCCAGCAATTCGCTCGGCCTGATGAAGATCGACATGCCCAATCCGCACGCGATCTATCTGCACGACACGCCCGCGAAGCAGTACTTCAACCAGGCGGTCCGCGCCGAGAGCCACGGCTGCATCCGCACCGAGCGGGCGGTCGAGCTGGGCATGACCATGGCCATCCTGGGCGCCGACATGCCGCAGGAACAGCTGGTGGCGAATGCAACCTCGGGCAAGTACACCAGGGTGCCGATGACCCGGACCTTCCCGGTCTACCTGACCTATTTCACCATGGCGCAGGACGTTTCCGGCAAGCTCTCGACGTTCCGCGACATCTATGGCCGCGATACGCCGGTGCTGGCGAGCTTCGCCAAGCCGCGCGAGCTCAAGACGACGCAGCGGATCAGCGACGAGCCCGTGGTGCAGCTCGACAATCCGCTCTGAGCCTGCCGAGCTTCCTGTAGTTGGATCGGAAGCCGCTGGTTTCTGCGGCTTTGGACGGAATTTTAACGCTTTACGGTTAACCCTGCACCGCCGAAATGCAGGGGATTACCTATGGATTACCGTTCGTCCGGCCAGTGCGAGGCCGGCGAAGCCCAGGATGCTGCAGCGATCGATGCCCTGACCCGCGCCGAACAGGCGGCGGATCTGGCGGAAACGCGGCTGCGCGAAGCGATCGAGGCGATGCCCCACGGCGTGGTCTTCCTCGATGCCGAGGGCCGCTACATCCTGTGGAACAAGCAATATGCCGAGACCTATCACCGCTCGGCCGATCTCTTCCATGTCGGCGCCAAGCTGGCCGATACGCTGCGCCAGGGCGTGGAACGCGGCGACTATCCCGAGGCCGTGGGCCGCGAGGAGGAATGGATCGCGCAGCGCCTGGCGCTGATCGAGAACCCCACCGGACGCCACGAGCAGATGCTTGCCGATGGCCGCTGCATCATGATCGAGGAGCGCAAGACCGCCGACGGCGGCACGATCGGCCTGCGCGTCGACATCACCGAGATGAAGGCGCGCGAGGAAAGCTTCCGCCTGCTGTTCGACAGCAATCCCGTGCCGCTGCTGGTCTACGACCCAGTCGAGGAGTGCGTCCGTTCGGCCAACGCCGCCGCGGCCGAGCACTTCGGCTATTCGGTGAGCGAGCTTTCGGGCATGGCTGCCGAGCGCCTCTTCGCGGTCGACGAGTGGCCCGAAGCGCGCCGCCTTCTGGCCAGTTCCTGCTCGGACAAGGATCGCTTCTGGCGCCAGATCGCCCGCGACTGGAGCGAGATCGAATCGGTGCTGTTCACCCGCCAGTCGGTGATCGACGGCAGGCTGGCGACGATCGTTTCGGTCTTCGACGTGACCGAGCGCCGCAAGGCCGAGGCGCGCATCGCGCATATGGCCAAGCACGACGAGCTTACCGGCCTCGCCAACCGCGCCCATTGCCGCGAGGGGCTGCAGGAGATGCTGGCGGGCCTACATGACGTCAACAACGGCCTCGGCGGCGGCACCGTCGCCATTGCCATGATCGACCTCGATAACTTCAAGCAGATCAACGACAGCTACGGCCACCACGTCGGCGACATCGTCCTTGCCGAGGCGGCGCGGCGGATGCGCGCGCTGGTGCCCAAGCAGGGCGCACTGCTCTGTCGACTTGGTGGCGACGAGTTTGCCGTGGTCTGCCAGGCCAAGACGCACGAGAAGATCGACCTGATCGCGCGCTCGATCATCACGGTGATGGCCGAGCCCTTCACCGTCGCGGGCACAACGCTGCACATCGGCGCGACGATCGGCATTGCCATGGCGCCGCAGGACGGCGTCGACGCCAACAACCTGCTGCGCTACGCCGACCTCGCGCTCTACTGCGCCAAGTCCGACCAGCGCGGTACGGTCCGCCGTTTCGATCCGGAGATGGACGCTGCCGCGCAGGAAAAGGCGCGGACCGAGAACGACCTGCGCCGCGCCGTGCGTCAGGGCGAACTCGTCATCCATTACCAGCCGCTGATCGACCTCGCGACCAACGAGATCATCGGCTACGAGGCGCTGCTGCGCTGGAATCACCCCGAGCGCGGCATGCTCTATCCCGACAGCTTCATCGGGCTTGCCGAGGAAATCGGCATGATTGACGTGATCGGCCAGTACGTGTTGCAGGCCGCCTGCCGCGAGGCGGCGACCTGGCCCGACGGGATCAAGCTCGCGGTCAACGCCTCGCCGCTGCAGTTCCGCGGCGGCAACCTGCTCAACATCATCCTGCAGGCGCTGGCGATGTCCGGCCTTGAACCTTCGCGGCTCGAGATCGAGATCACCGAGGCCGTGCTGATGGACCGCAGCCCGGCGATCGCCAGCCTGCTCGAATCGATCCGCAACCTCGGCGTCGGCATCTCGATGGACGATTTCGGCACCGGCTATTCGTCGCTCAGCTATCTGCTCAGCTACCCCTTCACAAAGATCAAGATCGACAAGAGCTTCATCATGGGGCTGCGCGAGGCGAATTCGAAGGCCGTGGTCAGCGCGATCATCGGCCTGGGCCAGAGCCTGGGCATGATGGTGACGGCGGAGGGCATCGAGGAGCCCGAGCACATGGAATACCTGCGCGGGATCGGCTGCGGCCAGGGTCAAGGCTATCTGATCGGCCGCGCCACGCCCAGCGACCAGCTGCCGCACGAGGAAGACCGCCGCCGCGACGTGGCGTGAACCGCCGCGGCGTAGCGTCAGGTCAGGCCGCCTTGCGTCCGTTTCCCATGCGGCTCTGCCGCACCAGGGCTTCAAGCTCGTCGACGACAGGCGAGCCGCGGGTTTCCTCGGCCACCCTGGCGCCCAGCGCCTGCGCAGCCGCGGTATAGGCGGCATCGGTGAGGACCGCTGCGATGGCCGAGCCGAAGGCCTGAGCATCGCTATCGGCCGGGACCATCAGCCCGGCGCCGCGCGTGGTGACACGCACGGCGTTGTCGGCCTGATCGCGGCCGTGCGGCACGACGACGAGCGGCTTGCCGTGCATCAGCGCGCGGGTGACTGTGCCGTGGCCGCCGTGCGTGACCACCAGCACCGCCTCGGGCATGACCGCGTTGTGTGGCGCGCTCGATACCAGTCGGCAGTTCTCCGTCGGTGTCAGCTCGCCCGGTGCGATAGTGTCGCCGAGCGTGACGAGCAGGCGCAACGGCAGGTCGGCGGCACCGTCGATCACCCGCTGCAGCACTTCGACATGGCCCTGAAAGGTCGTGCTGAAGCCCACCAGCACAAGGGGACGCGGGTCGGCCGCGTCCCACGGCGAGCGCCAGGGTGCGGCCCAGGCCGGATCGCCGAGTTGCGGCCCGACATAGGTGATATGCGCGGGCAGCTCGGCCGGGGCGAAGTCGAATGCCCGCGCCGTGCCGAGAAGCAGGCGTTCGGCGATGCGGTGCTGGTCGGTCAGCGAGGCCAGCGGCGCCAGGCCGAGCGCGGCGCGCGCCGCATTGACCGCGGGCAGGCCGCCGTCAAGCATCTGCCGGCTGGCTTCGGTGATCTGCGCGTGCAGCGCATGCTCCTCGGTGGTGCGGGCCGGCGGCAGGCCGGGGCCGAGCGGCGGCACGCCTTCCATCGGAAACAGGCTGATGTTGCAAGTGAGCAGCGCCAGCCTCTGGCCGAGGGCCTCGCAGCCGAGCGGCACGCCGAACAGCATCTCGTTCGACACGACGAGGTCGGCCGGTTTGCGCTGCAGTTCCTCGATCACGTCTTCGGCATAGGCCAGCGCGGGCCCGGCCATGATCCGGTGCAGCACGCGCAGGAAGCCTTCCTGCGGGTTCGCCGCTTCCCAGTCGCGCATGATGTCGCTTTCGCGCGAGCGGTCGGCGCGGCTCGGCGCACGGGTCCAGGGGACGAAGACGGCGCCCGCCGCTTCGGTCTCGGGCCGGTTCACCCGGTCGCTCATCACGCGCACCCGGTGGCCGCGGTCTGCCAGCTTCTTCGCTACGGTCAGCACCGGTGTCACCGAGCCGCCGCCTTCCCAGGTGGCCAGGAGGAAGTTCATCGTTTCGGCTGCCTCCGTCATCCCGCTTCTCCTTCCGCGTTCCCGAACAAGTCGGCCCGCGCGGCGCCAAGCGCTGCGGCGAGCATGGTTTCCATGATGTCCCGGTATTCTTCGATCGCCCGGCGCATGTCGCGGCGCACCAGCTTCCAGACATAGAGGTCGCCGGCGACGACCAGGCTGTCTTCTGCCTGCTGCCGGGCGACCGGAGTCATCGGTGAGAGCCAGGGCGCGAAGGCCTTGGCGATCCACTTGCGGTGCTCGCGTCGGCCGACATCGGTCACGGTGCGGCAGGCGGGAAAGCGGTCCTCTTGCGCCAGTACGCGCATAACGATGTCGCCGTGTTCCTCGTAGTCCTCGATCAGCGAAGCGACCGCGGCATCGACCGCGCCTTCGGGCACATCGCGCCGCACTCCGACGACTTTGCTGATGCGCTGCTGTAGCGCGTCGAGCAGCCCTTCCTTGCTGCCGAAGCGGCGAATGACGGTCTGCGTCGTCACTTCGGCGTTGCGGGCGATGTCATCCAATCGGATCTCGTCGAACCAGCGATGCTGCATCTGCGCCTCGAAGGTGTCGAGGATGCGTTCGGCGGTCGCCTCCGCGGCGAGCGCGCGGGCGGATTGACGATAGGCGCGTTTGGGCGAATCGCTATTCATGATAGTATCAATAACATCAATTCACGTGATGGCAATATCCATCTTAATTGCACTAACATGAAATTGTAAAAGCGCCAAAAAAAGCCGGGCGCGGGGATGTCCCCGGCCCGGCCAAATTCGCGCTGAGCGTCGGGTTCAGCGCGGTGTCAGAACCACGTGCAGGTTCTCCAGTCCGCGGATGATATAGCTCGCTTCGTAGTTGAGGTTGCGATTGTTCGGCGGGCCGTGGTGCTTTTCGGAAATGCTGATGTCGGACGTCTGTTCTAGCAGGCGCTCGAACAGCACGCGGACCTCGACGCGGGCCAGTGGCGCGCCGGCGCAGGTGTGCGCGCCGCGGCCGAAGGCGACGTGTTCCTTGATCCTAGGCCGGTTCAGCTCGAAGGCGTTGGGATCGTCCCAGCGGCGCGGATCGCGGTTTGCCGCGGCCAGGCCGATGAAGACGCGCTTGCCCGCGGGCACGTCGATGTCGCCGATCTTGGTGTTCCGCACGGCCAGCCGCGCGGTCATCTTGGTCGAGCCCTCGAGCCGCAGCATCTCTTCGAGAAAGGCCGGGACCAGCGTAGGATCGGCGCGGAGGCGGTCCTGCATGCCCTTGTTCTCGCAGAGAAAGCGCATCGCATTGCCGATGAGCTTGGCCGAAGTGTCCTGGCCCGCGGCGAAGAGGAACATCGCCGCCTTGGCCGGCTCGACCAGTTCGGGCAGCGTGCCGTCGGGATACTTGGCTAGCGCCAGCTCGGTCATGATGTCGCCCTGCGGATTGGCCCGGCGTTCGCCGAGATAGCGCATGAAATAGCCGATCATGAACTGCAGCGCGCCGCTCTGCGCGGTGTTCTCGGCATCGTCCATGTTGCCCGGCGGCGGGCCCTGGTCGATCACGTCGCGGAACTGCTTCTGGTCTTCGGCCGGCACGCCGAGCAGGTCGGCGATGACCAGCGTGACGTAGGGCACGGCCACTTCGTTCACCACTTCGCAGCCGCCTTCGGCGACGAGGTCGCGGACCATCTCGTCGGCATATTTGTGCATGAAGAGCTCATTCGCCTTGAGGCGCGAGGGCACGAGCAGCGGATTGAGCAGCGAGCGTGCGGCGAGGTGGAAATCGCCGTCCTGATTGATCATCAGGTCGCGCTCGCGAATGGATTCCTCGTAGGCCAGCACCTGGGCCGAGATGTCGTCGCCCTCGACTTCGAACGGCAGCGGTGCCGCCGGGCCAGGGGCAGCGATCATCGACGAGAAGTCGGCCTTGTTGAGCAGTACTTCAACTGCTTCCTTGAAGCCGGTGACGAACAGCATGTCGCGGTTGGTCAGCTGGACTACGGGCCCGCGGGCGCGGATCTCCTCGAAGAAATCATAGGGATCGAGCAGCACCGACTTGTCGGTGAAATAGTCGCGCTCAGCCGCATCGGGCGCCGTGGCCATCGTTGAAAAACTCCCTCGGAGGAGTCGTTCGAGCGCCTCCTTTGTCTTGATACAGTATGTATCATAGGCGTGGGAGGCGCTGTCAAGGAAAGGCGCGCTCAGCGCACGACGATACGTGCCCGCGCCAGGTTGAGCACACGGGCGTAGGGCGTGGACGGATCGCTCTCGCGCTGCGCTGCGACGCGTAGCACGGCGAAGTAGGTGCCGGGGCGGGCATAGGCATGGCGGGCGGTGAGCTCGATCCGTTCCTGCGGCGCGCCGATCGTGGCCGCGGTGAACGTGCCGGTGCCCTCGAAATCCCATTCCGCCGCGACGATCTTGCCGGTGCCCGGCGGGGCTTCGATCGACGCGGTCAGGCCGACCGCTTCGCCCGCCGCGACCTCGGCTCGCTCGCCGCCTTTCGCACGCAGCTCGACGACAGGCTGCACACCGCCCCGCGCCGCTGCGCTGGGCGGGACGACGATCTGCGAGTCGGTCACCGTGTACTGGGTCTCGCTCGGTTTCCGGCCGGTCTCCACCCATGTCGCCAGATCGCGCAATGCCTGCTGCAATGCGCCCGAGAAGCTGGCGACCTGCGTGCGCTGGAGCGCGTCGAGCGGGTTCTCGTGGTGCGCGCGGTCGACAAACCAGAGCGCGAAGTTGTCGTCGAACCCGTCGCCGAGCGTCTCCTTGACCCGGTCGCGATACCAGTCGGCCTGCCAGGCATAGGCATCGATGTCCATCATGGCGGAAAGCATCAGCACCTTGCCGTTGATCGCGCCTTTCAGCACCGATCCGGCGGCGTTCGAGGTGCCCGTCGGGCCGATCTGCACGGGCCGCTGCGGATAGATCGGCGTGCCGCTCGCATCGCGGAACTGGTTCCAACCGTAATAGTCCTGGGTCGGCGGCACCTGGTGGCGGTGGTAGGACTGGAGCGCCAGCGCCCATGAGTTGTCGATCCGCACCTTGTCGCCGGCGCGGATGCCGGCGGCCTTGGCTTCGTCGAGCACGGCGATCAGGCGGACTGTCTTCCCATCGACGCGATTGATCGGCAGGCTTGCCCCCGCGGATTCCCCGCTTAGCACGACCAGATGCGCGTCCTGGCCGTTGCCGTCGGGCAGGTCGGCCAGTTCGATCACGTAGGGAGGGCCGCTGACTTCGGCGACGGTGGAATCGAAGCGGAACCGTGCTTTGCCGATCGCGCTTTCGGGATCGGTGCCGAGATAGCCGGGCTTGCTCCAGAAATCGTCGGCGTAGGTCGGGTCTATCATCGGGATCATGCCCGAGATGTTGGCGAAATATCCGCTGTCGAGCGTCTCGTGGCGATACCAGCCGCGCGGCGGATAGCCCATCAGCGTGACCTCGCGCAGCGCGCCGGCTTCTTCCTCGGTCAGCCCGGCATAGGGATCGCCGCTGCCGCCCACCTCGACCGCGTCGGCGATCGCGGCGAAGACATCGGGCCGCTGGCGCAGCACGCGCAGCGCGTGCATGCGCACCGTGAACATGCTGGGGATCGCGTGGTCGCAGCCGGGCACGAAAGGCACGAAGCCGTCCCACACGCCGCTGGTGTTCTCGGCTGCGCCCAGGGTCTGGTAGGCGCCGCCGCTGCCGCCGAACAGATAGCCCCAGGGGCGGTGCTCGCCGTAAATGTCGGCCGCCACCTTCCGCGAAAACTTGGCGGCCGCAGCGTTGACGCGATAGGCGGCGATCGCCGGGTCGAGCCCCGGGTTGCGGAAGACCAGGCCGTTGTTGGTCTGGACGTAATAAGCGCCGCTATCGAGCGTGAAGCCCAGATCGCCGACGGCGACGTCGAACTGGATCGGAAACGGCCCGATGTCGGAGCTGACGGCCATCGGATAGGTGTTGTGAAAGAAGCGGCCCTGGTACTGCTCCTGCGGCGGAAAGTAGAACGAGAACCGCGCGTCGGTGCCTTTGAAGCCGCCGCTGACGTAGCGGTGCGGCACGGGCTCGGTGCGCTGGTCGTCGATGTCGACGAAGGGCTCGGCATAATCAGGATCGACCGAATCCGCGGTTACGCGCACCTGGGGCTGGGTTACCATCTCGTCCTCTCCGTCGGCTATGTTTCCAACTGATAACATACTGCAGTCGGGCCTTGTCAACGGATTCGACTTGATGCCTGCCTCGGCCCGCCTCAAGATCGGCGAAACTGCATCTGGGAGATTGAGATGAGCGTTCCCCCCGTCGGCCGTATCGGCATCTGGTCGCTGGAACTGCGCTTCGGCGATCCGGGCGAGTCCGCCGAAGCCGCGGCCGAGCTCGACGAACTGGGCTTTGGCGCGATCTGGTTTCCCGGCGGCGTCGGCGGTGACGTCACCGGCGATTTCAGCCGGCTGCTGAACGCGACCAAGCGTGCGACGCTCGCCACGGGCATCATCAACGTCTGGAAGCACGAGCCGGCCGAGATTGCCGACTGGTTCAACGGCCTGTCCGATGTGCACAAGGCGCGTGCGCTGCTCGGCATCGGCATCAGCCACGGGCCGCTTATCGGCGAGGCCTGGGGCAAGCCGATCCCGGTAACGCGCGACTGGGTAGAGAAGCTGACCGCGCTGGGCGTCCCCGGGGACAACCAGTGCCTCGCCGCGCTCGGGCCGAAGATGGTCGCGCTGTCGGGCGAGCGCACTGCCGGCGCGCACCCCTATCTCGTCACGCCAGAGCACAGCCGGATCGCGCGCGAAATCCTCGGGCCGGGCAAATTGGTCGCGCCCGAGCAGGGCGTCGTGCTCGAAAGCGATCCCACGGTCGCGCGCAATCTGGCACGCGGCGCGGTCGATCACTACCGCGCGCTGCCGAACTATCGCACGAACTGGCACCGGCTGGGCATCGACGATGCCGACATCGAAGCGATGAGCGACAAGTTCATCGATGCGCTGTTCGCCTGGGGCGGCGTAGAGCAGATCGCCGCGCGGGTGAAGGAGCACCTCGATGCCGGCGCGAACCACGTCTGCCTGCAGGTTGTGGCGCCACAGGGCCAAGGGATGGCCAATCAGCGTGCAGCCTGGCGCGAACTCGCCGCTGCGCTGCTCTGAATCGGGCCAAGAACGGGGTTGCGCGTGGGCGCTGCGCACCCCAAGTGCAGAGAATGGACGAAAAACCCAGCAGCGCCGTCAGCCAGGCGGTCGAACGCATCACCGAGCTCGAATCGGAACTGGAGGCATCGGCCGAGGCCACCACGGGCGGCGATCCGCTCTCCCGGGCGCGTGAGGTCCTGCACCGCTGGGTGGACAGCGTCACCGCCGTGGTCGCAACGCCTGGCGTGGGCCGTGTTGTGCTGATTCACGAGAACGGCAGCGAATCGCGCATCGCTTCGCCCGACCTGCCGATGCAGCTTTCAGTGCCAGTATCCTGGAGCGACAAAGCGCGCTAATCTTCTTCACCGGCCGCATCGCGCGATGTCGTGATTGCGCATTAGCCAAGCGCTTGCTACGGGACGCTAGATGCCCGGGCGGCGCTCGGCCGGGATGGGAGAATAGCAATGGCTGAAGCCGATTTCGACGTTAACCGCCAGTTCGAAGCCGAACCGCGCTTCGCCGACTATACAGTCGATGCCGACGTTCACGTCACCCCGCCGCCCACCTTCTGGGCCGAATACCTTTCGCCCCAGTTCCGCGATCTCGCGCCGAAAGTCGAGCAGGGCGAGGATGCCGACTATATCGTCTTCGAAGGCACCCGCCGCGCGGTGAACCTGATGCAGTCGCAGGCCGGCCGCACTTTCGACAAGTACAAGAACTCGGGCAAGCTCAGCGACATGCGCACCGGCGGCTGGATGGTCGGCGCGCGTCTCGAAGACATGGACCGCGACGGTATCGACAAGGCCATCTGCTTCGGCGGCGGGCCGCTGGGCACGGGCAACCTCGACCTCTATCTCGACAGCTTCGACGCGTTCAACCGCTGGCAGTCGGACTTCTGCGCCGATTCGAACGGCCGCATGTTCGCCTGCGCCTACCTCACCACGGTCGACGTCGACCAGACGATCGCCGGCGTGAAGGCCGCCAAGGCACGCGGCGATGTCGCGGTGAACCTGCCGGCCTTCCCGCAGTCGCTGAGCCAGTTCACCAAGGAAGGTTCGGTCTGGCAGGCGATGACCGGCGATCCACACGGCGAGCGCCAGTATCGCGATCCCGAGTTCGACAAGCTCTGGGCCACGCTGGTCGATCTCGACATGCCGATGACCTTCCACCTCGGCGCGCGCACCAGCCGCTTCAAGGATAAGACCAACTTCCTGCCCGACATCCCGATGGGCAAGCCGGCGATGCTCGAGATGATCAACATCATGCTCTATTCGGGCGTGTTCGATCGCTTCCCGAAGCTCAAGGTCGGCCTGATCGAGAGCGGCGTGGGCTGGATCCCCTGGGCCTGCGAATACATGGACCGCACCTGGGAAATGCAACGCCACTGGACCGAGTGCAAGATCCAGCACCCACCCAGCTTCTACTTCGACCAGAACGTCTATGCGTCGTTCATCAGCGATCCGGTCGGCGTCGAGCTGCGCCACAAGCCGGGCTGCAAGAACATCATGTGGTCGTCGGACTACCCGCACTCCGAGACCACCTTCCCGCATTCGCACAAGGTGATCGCGCAGAACTTCGCGGGCGTGCCCAAGGCCGAGATGGACTGGATCGTCGCCGGCTGCGCCGAGAAGTTCTTCGGCCTGAAGTAAGCATCGCTTCCGGAACGGCAAAGCCCTCTCCCGCCCGCGCGGGGGAGGGCTTTCCTTTGCGCCCGACCAAGCGTCTGCTACGCTTTCGTTCGAGAGTCGCTCCGCCAAGCACGGGGCACCGAACGGGAGACATGCCATGGCCGAAGCCGATGCCAATCGCGAGATCGCCGCGCAGCCGCGCGTCGCCGACTATGTGGTCGACTCCGACGTCCACGTGACGCCGCCGCCGACCTTCTGGGCTGAATATCTGTCGCCGCAGTTCCGCGACCGTGCGCCGACCGTTGAATATGATGACGATGCCGACTGGCTGGTGTTCGAAGGGACGCGCAAGAAGCTGAACCTCATGCAGTCACAGGCCGGCCGCAAGTTCGAGGAGTTCAAGAACGACGGCAAGCTCAGCGACATGCGCGTCGGTGGCCACGTCCTCGCCGCGCGGCTCGACGACATGGACCGCGACGGCATCGACAAGGGCGTCGTTTTCGGCGGCGGGCCGCTGCACACAGGCGACATGGCGCTCTATCTCGACAGCTACGAGGCGTTCAATCGCTGGCAGTCGGACTTCTGCGCCGATTCCAACGGCCGACTTTACGGCGCGGCCTTCCTGCCGACGATCGACGTGGACCTGGCGGTGCGGATGATGAAGGCGGCGCGCGCACGCGGCGACGTTGCGGTGAACATGCCTGCCTTCCCGCAGACGGCCAAGCATTTCGACAAGGGTTCCACCTCGCTGATGGAAGGCCTGATGGGCGATCCCAAGGGCGAGCGGCAGTACCGCGATGCCGAGTTCGATCCGATCTGGAAGACCGCGATCGATCAGAACCTGGCGATCACCTTCCACCTCGGCGCGCGCATCGTGCGCTATACCGACCGGACGCATTTCCTGCCTGATCTCTCGGTCAGCAAGACGCCGATGCTCGAGATCATCGCGCCGATAATCTTCACCGGCCTGTTCGACCGCTTCCCAGACCTGCGCGTCGGCCTGATCGAGAGCGGCTCGGGCTGGATGCCCTGGGCGGCCGAGTACATGGACCGCATCTGGCACATGCAGCGCCACTGGACCGGCTGCGACATCAAGCACCAGCCGAGCTATTATTTCGACCAGAACGTCTACTGCTCGTTCATCTCGGACAAGGTCGGCGTCGCGCTGCGCGATTTTCCGGGTGGCAAGAACCAAATGTGGTCCTCGGATTATCCGCATTCGGAAACCACCTTCCCGCACTCGCATCAGGTGATCGACGACCACTTCAAGGGCGTATCCGAGGAAGACAAACGCTGGATCCTCGCGGGCTGCGCCGAGAAGTTTTACGGACTGAGCCGTTGAGCGAGGTTGCTGGCAAGTCGGCGCAGCGCCTGACGGGCGCGGTCGGCGCTTTGCTCGAAGGCTACGACCTGCGCCGCGCGCAGGAACCCGGAGAGGTGGAGGAACTGCGCCGGGCGCTGGCAGACCACGGCGTGATCTTCTTCCGCGGGCAGCGGCTCAGCGACGCGGAGATGGCCACTTTCGTGTCCTGCTTCGGCGAGATCCAGCCGTCGCGCGCGGGCGGCGAGGCGCATAGCCCAGTCACCACGGGCAATCTCGCGCCGACGCGTTACAGCACTGCGGTCTGGCATGCAGACGTGACCTGGATACCGGCGCCGCCGATCGCGACGGCGCTCCGTGCGGTCAGCCTGCCGCCGGTCGGCGGGGACACCTGCTGGCTCGGCACCGAAGCGGCCTACGATGCGCTGTCGCAGCCCTTTCGCCAGATGCTCGACGGGCTGACCGCGGTCCATTCCATGCGCCCGACGCTTGACCGCGAGCCCGCGCTCGCCGGCTATCTCGACAAAGGTGCGGCGGTCATGGAGAGCGTTCATCCGGTCATCCGGGTCCATCCGCAGACCGGCCGCAAGAGCCTCTATGTCAACGAATGCTCGACCGTGCGGATCGTCGAGCTGAGCCCGGGCGAAAGTGCCGGCGTGCTGTCGGTGCTCTTCGCGCACCTGCGCTCGCCGCACTTCGCGCTGCGCTGGCACTGGTCGCCCGACGACGTCGCCATCTGCGATAACCGCAACACGCAGCATTTCGCCGTGCCCGACTATGCCGAGGAACGGGTGATGCAGCGGGCCCAGTTGGCAGGCGAGGTGCCGGTCGGGCCTTAGCGGCCGGTCCAGATCCTCTCGCAGAAGCCGCGTACCTCGGTATCGAGCTCGGCTTCCTCGGGCGTGCGGTTGCCGAAGCCGCCGTGCGCCGCGGCTTCGAGCACGTGGAGGTCCGCCGGCACGCCCGCGGCTCGCAGCTTGCGGTGCAGGCGCACAGCGTTCGACAGGAATACGTCGCGCGTTCCGGCCGTCAGCAGCGTCGGCGGGAATCCCTTGGTGAAATCGCCGAACAGCGGCGAGACGTAGGGATCGGTCAGGTCGTGCCCGCCGGCATAGAGCAGGTTGGCCTGCATCAGGCTGCCCATGCCGTCGATCCCGGCATTGGTGCGGAAGGTATCGCCCGATTCGGTGAGGTCGACTTCGGGCGAGAGCAGTACGACCGCGGCGGGCAGAGGCAGCCCTTCGTCGCGCGCCTTGAGTACCGTCGCGGCAGCCAGGTTGCCGCCCGCCGAGGCGCCGCCGACGATGATCTCCCTGGGATCGTGGTCGCGCAGCAGCCGGCGGTAGAAGGCGAGGCAGTCGTCGAGTCCCCTCGGGAACGGATGATCGGGCGGCATGCCATAGTCGGGCGCGACAACGCGCGCGCGGACATAGGCGGCGGTGTTGATCGCCATGGCCTTGCAGACCTCGCCCGCACCCATGATCAGCCCGCCGCCGTGGATGTCGAGGAAGATGCGGCGGTCGGAGGGATCGACCTCGGCGGGGAGAATGTCGAAGCCGCGCGCATCGCCTTCCTGGATCGGCGTGACCTCAGCCTCGGGTAGCGGCTTGCCCGAGAGGTGCACGTTCATGATCATCGCATCGCTCGCGGCGATGCGCCGGCGCCAGCCTTCGGCGTCATCGAGCGGCGGGTCTGCGGGCGTGCCGGCGGGGCGCGGCATCGACAGCCAGGCCTGCGCCTGCGGGCTCAGGTGCGCCGGCACCGGAATCTCGCGCGCAGGAATCTGCAGCGCTGCGGGTTTGCTCTCGGCCATCCTGTCCTCCCACATTCGTGGCGTTTCGCGCAGCATCGACGCAGTTGCATTGGCGCGCAAGCTTGCGGCAAATTCATCGGCAGGTGCAGCTCTCGAAATCGCCGGGGCGCGGCAGATGTGCTAGAGACAGGGCATGGTTTGGGATCTCAGAGCTGCATTGCTGCGGAAAGAAGAGTTCGAATCCGCGCGGCTGACCGACTTCGAATTCCGCGAGATGGTGCGCGCGGTGCGCCTCGTCGCCGCAGAACTGGCGGTCGAGGTCCAGCCAGTACTGCACGAGTTGACCGATCACGGCCTCGATGCGGCATTCGCGCTGCTCGGCGAAATGGCGGGCCAATTGGCGAGCGAAGTCGAGGCACTCTACCATCAGGCCAAGCCCGAAGCGCGCCGCCAAGTCATCGCCGAGCGCGGTGACCCGACACCCTATCGGCTTGGTTAGAACTGCCGGATCACATTGACGAAGGCATCGCCGTATGCCTCGAGCTTGCGCGTGCCGACGCCGCCGACTTCGCCGAGCGCGGCCAGCGAGGCGGGCCGCAGCGTTGCCATTTCGCGCAGAGTCGAATCGTGGAAGATCACGTAAGGCGGCACGCCGGCTTCCTGCGCCAGCGCGCGGCGTAGTTCGCGCAGCGCGTCGAACAGCGGATCGCCGATCGGGTTGACCCCGCTGCCGCCGCGGCCCGACCGATCACCGCGGCGCCCGCGCGGCTCCTTCTTCGGCGGCAGCACGATCGAGACCGATGCTTCGCCCTTTAGAATCGCGCGTGCGTCGCCGCCTAGCATCAGTCCGCCGTGTTCGGTCGGCAGCAGGCTGCCGCGGGCCTGAAGCGCGCGGCTGAGCGGCTTGAGCAGCCGCGCTTCCTCCGCATCGACGATGCCGAAGACAGAGAGCTGGTCGTGCCCGCGCTGGAGCACGCGGTCGTCGGCCACGCCGGTCAGGACCTTCTCGACATGGCCGAAGCCATAGGTCTGTCCGGTGCGGAACACCGCCGAGAGCAGTTTCTGCGCGGTGGTCGTGGCATCGGCGACGCCGGGCGCGTCGAGGCAGTTGTCGCAATTGCCGCAACGCTCGGGCGGCACTTCGCCGAAGTGGCGCAGCAGCACGGCGCGACGGCACTCGCCGGTCTCGACCAGCACGGCCAGGGTATCGAGCCGCACCTTCTCGCCCTCGCGGCGGTGGTCTTCGACTTCGGAAAGCCGCATCCGCGCCTGGGCGAAGTCGCCCGCTGCCCAGAACATCACGGCCTGGGCCGGATCGCCGTCGCGGCCGGCGCGGCCGGTTTCCTGGTAATAGGCCTCGATAGACTTGGGGATGCCGGCATGGGCGACGAAGCGGACGTCTGGCTTGTCGATGCCCATACCGAAAGCGATCGTCGCGACGATCACCATGTCCTCCGAGGCGACGAAAGCCGCCTGGTTGGACTGTCGCTCCTGCGGCGGCAGCCCGGCATGATAGGGCAGCACCGGACGCCCCGTGGCCGCCGCCAGCTGCTCGGCCAGCTTCTCCGTCTTCGCCCGCGACGAGGTATAGACGATGCCCGGGCCGGGGATCTCGGCCATGAGCTGGGCAATCTGCTTCGTGGCGTTCTCGCGGTGGCGGATCGCATAGCGGATATTCGGCCGGTCGAAGCCGGCGACGATCAGCCCTTCCTCGGGAATGCCGAGCTGGGTGAGGATATCTGCCCGGGTATGGGCATCGGCGGTGGCGGTCAACGCCAGCCGCGGGACCTCGGGAAAGGCGTCCATCAGCGGGCGCAGCAGGCGGTAGTCGGGGCGGAAATCGTGGCCCCATTCGGAAACGCAATGCGCCTCGTCGATGGCGAAGAGGTTGACCCGCGCCTTGCTCAGCAGTTCGCGGAAATGCGGCTGGCTGGCGCGCTCGGGCGCGACGTAGAGCAAGTCGAGCTCGCCCGCGCGGAAACGGTCGATCGTCGCCTCGCGGTCCATGTCGGCGCTGGTCAGCGTCGCGGCGGCGATGCCGTTGGCCGTGGCCGAGCGCAGCTGATCGTGCATCAGCGCGATCAGCGGGCTGATGACGATGCAAGTGCCCTCCTGCATCACCGCGGGAAGCTGGTAGGTCAGCGACTTGCCCGCGCCGGTGGGCATGACCGCCAGAGTCGACCGGTGGGCCAGCACGCGCTCGACGACCTGCTCCTGCACGCCGCGGAAGGCGGAGAAGCCGAAAGTCGCGTGGAGGGCTTCGGCGGGGTCGATCTGGGCTAGGTCGGACATGCCCGGCGACCATGGCAGATCGGTACCGGCGAGGGAACCGGCGGGGGCTTTTCGCGGCCCGGACATTGGTCCATGCTGGGTACAAATCGCCGGATAAGAGGGAGAGACTCATGCCGCGCATCGCCCCGATTCCCTGGGAGGACATCCCGCCGGCCTCGCGCGCCTGGATGGAACAAGGGCTCGCCTCGGGCGGTTTCACCGATCCGGTGCCGCTGCAGATCATGGCCTATGCCGACCACGAGACACCGCCCGACGACGGCGATCGCCATCCCAATTTCCCCAAGCACCTGCTGCCGGGCAAACTGCTCGAGCTACTGCGCATCCGCAGTGCCCAGCTGGGCGGCTGCGAGCCGTGTCAGGCTTCGCGCAAGGTCGAGGGCGCGACCGAGGAGCTTGTCGCCTGCATGGTCGATCCCGCGCTGATGGGGAAACTGAGCGCGCGCGAGCGGCTGGCGCTCGAATATCTCGAGCTGATGGCGACCAACCATTTCGCCATCGACGATGCCGTCTACCGCCGCCTTGCCGAGCATTTCACCACGGCCGAGATCGTCGAGCTGGGCCTCACCACGTCGCACATGATCGGCACGCACCGCTTCATGCATACACTGAACATCTACGGGGACACCGACCCGGCGATCGCCTACGACCCCGCGCAGGTGGGGCGGACCTGGGCCGAAGTGCATCAGGCCGCGGCGCCGGCATGAGCCATTTCGATATCGATCTTTCCAAGCCCGCCCCGCGCCAGCGGCCGCTCGAAGTGGCGCCGGGCGTCTTCTCGATCCGTGCGCTGACGGCATCGGTCGGCGGGACCTGGACCCATCTCAATTCGATGGTCATCCGCGCGGCCGAGCCGGTGGTCGTCGATACGGGCATGGTCACGCACCGCGACGAATTTTTCGAGGACGTGTTCTCGCTCGTCGCGCCCGAGGCGGTGCGGTGGATATTCGTCACCCACATCGACACCGATCATGCCGGCAACCTGATCGAGGCGCTGGAGCGGTGCCCGAACGCGGCGATGATCACCAGCCGCGGCGAATCATTCCGCGCCGCGGCGTCGCTCGGCATTCCGTTCGACCGCATGCGCATGGTGGAGAACGGTGAGCGCTTCGCTGTCGGCGATCGCATGCTGCGCGCCCTGCGCCCGCCGGTCTACGACAGCCCCTATTCGCGCGGCCTGCTCGACGAGGCGAGCGGCGTCTACTACGCGTCGGACGCGTTCTGCGCGCCCGTTCCCGCGGGGCCGGTCGACTGGGTCGAGGAAATCGAGCCCGATCTCTGGGCGACGGGTCTCGCCAGTTTCCATCATGCCTCGCTTTGCCCCTGGGTTGCGCTGGTCGACCAGGCCAAATACCAGCAGGAGATCGACGGGCTGGCGCGGCTGGGCATAAAGGTCATCGCCAGCGCCCATTCGCCGGCGATCCGCGGCGCTTCGGTGCAGCGCGCGTTCGACCTGCTCGCGCGGCTCCCGGCTACGGGGCCTGTGCTGGCGGACTGACGACGAATATAGGAAATGGACGGAATGAAGGATAGACAACGCGTCGCGGTCGTTACCGGGGCAAGCTCGGGAATCGGCAAGCAATTGGCGACGGCGCTGGTGGCGCAGGGCTGGCGCGTGATCGGCACGGGGCGCGACGAAGCCCGCATGGCCGAGGCGGCGGCGGAAATCGCGGCGGCGGGGGGAGGGCAGCATCGAGATGCTGCGCGCCGACCTGTCTCTGATGGCCGAAGCGCGCAAGCTGTCGCAGGCGATCGCCACCCTGACCGATCGCATCGACGTTCTGGCCAACAATGCCGGCTGCATGACCGACCGGTTGGAAATGACCGCCGAGGGGCTCGAAGCCAATTTTGCCGGTAACCATCTCGGACCTTTCGTCCTCACCGAAGGCCTCATGCCGCTGCTGCGCGCGGCGGCTGCGGAAGCGCCTTCCGGTTCGACCCGCATCCTGATGACGGCCTCGGACGCCAGCGAGATGATGGGGCCGCTCGATCTCGACGACATGCAGAACCTCGGCCGCTTCAGTCCGGGCGCCGCCTATTGCGGAAGCAAGCTGGCCAACGTGCTGTTCGCCCGCGCGCTCGCCGGGCGGCTCGAAGGGACTGGCATCGTCGCCCACGCCATGGCTCCCGGAGCGACCGACACGCCGTTCTTCAGCCACGGACCCGAGGAGACGCAGGCCTATACCCGCGATCTGCCCAAGCTCAGCGTCGCCGAGGGCACCGATACCTTGGTCTGGCTGGCAACTGGCGAGGAGCCGGGCCGGAGCAGCGGCGGCTACTGGGAACAGCGTGCGCCGCGTGCGCCCAACCCGCAGGTCGACGATCCCGCCGCGGTGGCGCGGTTCTGGGACGAGAGCGAGAAGCTGGTCAACTCGGTGAGCTGAGGCTCAGGCCGCGATCAGCTTGGTATCGCCGCGCTTCAAACGAGCGGCCAGGCCTTCCCAGTCGTCGAAGCCCCATTCCGCGGGCTGTTCCCAGCCGACGATGCTGTCGTTGGCGAGGTTGTCCTGGATGACCACTTCCTGCGGCGTGATGAAGGTGCGGTCGCGTGCGGCATAGAAGGCGAGCACGTGCGGGCGCGTCTTGCGGCGCTTGTTCTCCAGCACCAGCGCCAGCCGGTTGCTGCGCAGCCGCACGAGCATGCCCGCCGGGAAGACGCCGATGGACTGCATGAAGCTGAACAGCACGGTGCGGTCGAAATGGCCTTCCCACGACCACATGGCGGAAAGCGCTTCGGCCGGCGACCAGGCGTCCTTGTAGACCCGCTCCGAGGTCAGCGCGTCGTAGACGTCGCAGACCGCGCCAAGCCGGGCGACCAGCGATATGGCATCCGCAGGCAGGCCGAAGGGATAGCCGGTGCCGTCCATCTTCTCGTGGTGGTGGCGGCAGACGTCGAGCGCCATTTCGGGCATGTTCGGCGACTGCGCGAGGATTTGGTAGCCGCGCTCGGGGTGGTCGCGCACTTCGAGGAATTCGGCTTCGGTCAGCTTGCCGGGCTTGTTGAGGATGGTTTCGGGCACACCCATCTTGCCGAGATCGTGGAGCAGTCCGGCGAGGCCGTATTCGCGCGTCTCGGACGCGCCTTTGCCCATGTGGCGGGCGGCGTTGACCATCAGGGTGCAGACGGCGACCGAGTGCAGATAGGTATATTCGTCCTTCTGCTTGAGCTGGATTACATCGAGCAGGGTGCGAGGGCTGCGCTCGACTGCGCCGGTGATGTCGTCGACGATCTCCTTGACCTCGGTCATCCGCACTGCACGGCCGAGCCGCACGTCGGCAAAAGCCGTCTTGAGAACCTTAAGCGACCGCGTGACGATTTGCTTGGCGCGTTGCCGGTCGGCGCGCTCGCGGTTTTCCTCGTCGGCGTAGTAGTGCGTCTGCGGTGGGCTGGGCTTGGGACGCGGCGCGGACGCTTCGGGGGGGGGGTGCTGGCGCGCTCGCCGGGGCGGCCGTCACCGGTTCGGGGGGCAATGCCCAGCGTGTCGTCGATCACGACGTGAGGCACGCCCGAATCCCGCACGCGGTCCAGATCGTCCTCGGTCTTGAGAACGAACTTCGCGCGAAAGAACGGGTGGCTGAACCAAGACCCGCCGAAGCCGCAGATGTACATGCCCATCCGGACGTCTTCGGGTCGAATTTCGTGCCGCATAGGCGGACTCCCAATTACGCTCCGTCCGAGTGGATTGTCTTCCGCCTTCGGTCAGATCGCGCGATACAGAAAATCGCGTGATTTCAATGTAACGAGGTAGTCTTAAACGGGGCTTAAGTTCACATAAGGACACGCCGAGGGGTCAGAACAAGCGCTTGAGCGTTCCCGTTAAGTCTTCAGACTGCCAGAAGGCGAGGAAATTGGCCATCATTTGCAGCTGGACCCGTGCAGTTTCACTCGCGGTAATTCGCGGATCGAGCGGCCCGGTGCAGTCGAAGAGATCGGCCACTTCGCGGCGGATGCGCGGCGGCGCATCCATCAGCCAGCACAGGCCCATCATCGCCGAATAGAGCAGCAGGTGCGTCCGCAGTTCGGCAAGATCGAGCGCGGGGCCGCCGTGCGCGGCGTATTCGGCCACGAAAAGCGCCAGCAGCTCGTCCAGGTGGTCCTGCCACATCCAGAGCTCGGCGCTGGAAAGGCAGCCCCAGAGCGTCATCGCCACGTGCATCTGGCCGACGCTGCCCCAGTCGAGCAGGCCGCATTGCAGTTCGCCTGCGGCATCGCGCCAGTACCAGCCGTTGTCCGAATTGGCGTTCCAGTGGCAGAGCGCGATCATGCGCGGATCGCCGTGGAGGAAATGCTTGATCGCATCCTCGTGCGTCTGAAACAGCGCCGCGCCCTCGCCGAGATCGGCGATGAAGGCCTCGCTGCGGATCGCTTCGGGCAGCAGCTGCGGCAGTTCGGCGGCGAAGGCGGCATAGCGCGAGACGCGGTTTGCGACCTGCTGCGGCGTATAGGGCAGGCGATCGCTCGCCAGCGCCTTGGCGTGGTCGAAGGGAAACTCGGCCTCGACATAGTCGGGCAGCCGGCCGCCCTTGTGACTCCCCGCGAGCCGCGCCAGCGTGCCGATCAGCGCGCGGTAATGCGCGAGCGGCTCGGGCATGACCTGGTCCATGCACTTCTCGTACTGGCGCTCGACGCCGTCCCGGGCGAAGCCGATGCGCTGGGTGATCAGCAGGCCGGTGCCGCTCTCGTGCGCGAAATCGGCGAACAGACACTCAGGCACCGCCACCGGAAAGCCCGGCATGCGCGACAGCGCGGCAAAGCGCACCTCGGGCTCCATGTGGAACCGGGCGCGGTCGGCCATGGGATCGTCGAAATTGCGCGAGAACTTGACGAAGAGGTCCTCGTGCAGGTGCGGGCCGGGCTTCTCGTAGGCCACCGACAGCAGCGCCTTGGTACCGGTGCCACCGCCCGAGAAACCGTCGCAGCGCGTCACGGCGGTGACGCGGTTCTCGGGTGCCAGCGCGCCCATCGCGCGGAACGCCTCGGTCAACCACGCCGCGCCGCCTTCGCGCAAAGCTGCGGCATCCGCGGGAATCCGCAGCCCGAGACGATCGCCGACAGCCCAGCCGTCGTTACGGGCTGCGTCGGCGGTAGAAAGCGCGGGATCGGTCATGATCGGGCGCTCTGGCAGATCGCCGACAGGTGCGAAAGGGCCCGCCGCGCCGTCGGCTTGCCTGTGACGGACAGGCGAGGCCCGATCATCGCGCTTGACGGATGAGGGCCGTGGAGATATTTAAGGAATTACTTAAATATCTCCACGGTGGTAGAGTGCTGACCTCGCAAGACATGCCTCAGACCTTTGCCGCCCTCGGCGACCCGACCCGGCTCGCGATCCTGAGCCGGCTGGCGACTGAGGGCGACATGACGGTGCAGGAAATCGCCAGCCCCTTCGCGATGAGCCTGCCGGCGATCTCGCAGCACCTGAAAGTGCTCGAACGTGCCGGTCTCATCATCCGCGGCCGCGACGGCCAGAAGCGCCCATGCCAGCTCCGTCCCGACCGGCTCGCCGAGGCGCGGCAATGGCTCGACCACACGCGCCAGGCCTGGGAAGCGCGCTTCGACCGGCTGGAAAGCTTTCTGCAATCCTCCTCCCTTCCTGCGAAAGGACTTCACGATGAGCAATGATCCCCTCAAGACCTGGGCCCTCGACCGCGAGATCGTGCTGTGCCGCGTGCTCGATGCGCCACGCGAACGCGTGTTCGCGGCGTGGACGGATCCCGAGCAGCTCGGGCAGTGGTTCGGACCGGCGGGCTTCAAGACCGAGACGCTGGAATGCGACATTCGTCCCGGCGGCCGCTGGCGCTTCATCTACACCGCGCCCGACGGCACGATCTACGACAACCGCATGGTTTTCCTGCGGATCGAGGCGCCGCGGCTGATCGAGACCGAGCACGGATCGGACAAGGACGACGATCCGGGCCGCTTCCACGTGACCATCACGTTCGACGAGCAAAGCGATGGCAAGACCGTGCTGACCATGCGCCAGCTCCATCCGACAGCCGAGCAGCGCACGGCCGGGATCGGCTTCGGCGCGGTCGAATTCGGCTATCAGACCCTGGACAAGCTCGCGCGTCACCTCAGCGCGAGCTGATCCGGGTCCTAGTCCAGGTTCGGCCGCAGCCAGCGCTCGGCGGTCTTCAGGTCGATACCGCGCCGCGCGGCATAGTCCTCGAGCTGGTCGCGGCCGATCCGCGCGACGCCGAAATACTGCGCCTCGGGATGGGCGAAGTAGAAGCCTGAAACCGCGGAAGTCGGCAGCATCGCCTGGCTCTCGGTCAGCGTGATCCCGGTGCGCTCGCCGGCTTCGAGCAGGTCGAACAGGATCGGCTTGAGGCTGTGGTCGGGGCAGGCGGGATAGCCGGGGGCCGGGCGGATGCCGCGATACTGCTCTCGGATCAGCTCTTCGTTGCCGAGTTGCTCGCCGGGCGCATAACCCCAGAGTGTGGTGCGCACATGCTTGTGCAGCCGCTCGGCGAAGGCCTCGGCGAAGCGGTCGGCCAGGGCCTTGAGCAGGATGTCGTTGTAGTCGTCGTGATTGGCCCGGAAACGTTCCAGATGCGGCTCGATGCCGTGGATGCCGACGGCGAAGCCGCCGATCCAGTCGCCGTCGTGGTCGATGAAATCGGCCAGGCAGAAATTGGCGCGGTCGCGGCTCTTGCGGATCTGCTGGCGCAGGAAAGGCAGGTGCAGCGGCGGCTGCGGCCCCTCGATATGCAGCACGACATCGTCGCCGACGCGGGCACAAGGCCAGAAGCCGCAGACGCCCCGGGCCGTCAGCCACTTCTCCGCGACGATCTGGTCCAGCATCGCCAGGGCGTCGGCGTAGAGCGAGCGGGCGCTCTCGCCCACGACCTCGTCGTCGAGGATCGCCGGATAGACGCCGGCCAGCTCCCAGGCGCGGAAGAAGGGCGTCCAGTCGAAGTGGGCGCGCAGGTCGGCGAGGTCCCAGGCGTCGAAGGTGTGCAGGCCGGGCTGGGCCGGTGGGGGCGCCTTGTCGCGCATGTCCGCCTTGAACGAATTGGCGCGTGCGTCTTCCAGGCTCAGCAGGATCGAGCCTTCCTTGCCCGCGCGGACGTCGCGGATATGCTCGTATTCGTTGGCGGTATCCGAGACGAAGCCCGTCATCTGGGTTTCGGACAGGAGCTGCGAAGCGACGCCGACCGCGCGGCTGGCATCGAGTACGTGGACCACCGGCCCTTCATAGGCGACGTCGATGCGCAGCGCCGTGTGCACCTTGCTGGTGGTCGCCCCACCGATCAGCAGCGGGATTTTCATGTCGGCGCGCTGCATTTCCTCGGCGACGGTGACCATCTCGTCGAGCGAGGGCGTAATCAGGCCCGACAGGCCGATGATGTCGGCGTCGTTCTCGTTCGCCGCCTGCAGGATCTTCGCCCAGGGCACCATGACGCCGAGGTCGATGACCTCGTAGCCGTTACACTGCAGGACCACCCCGACGATGTTCTTGCCGATGTCGTGGACGTCGCCCTTGACCGTCGCCATGATGATCCGGCCCTTGGCCTTGGCGCCTGCGACCTTTTCCGCCTCGATGAAGGGAAACAGATAGGCGACCGCCTTCTTCATCACGCGCGCCGATTTCACCACCTGCGGCAGGAACATCTTGCCCGATCCGAACAGGTCGCCGACCGTGTTCATCCCGTCCATCAGCGGGCCCTCGATCACTTCGATCGGCTTGCCCCCGCGCGCGGCGATCTCGGCGCGGGCTTCCTCGGTGTCATCGACGACGAAAGTGTCGATACCCTTGACTAGGGCGTGCTCGATCCGGCGCACGACCTCCCAGCCGCGCCATTCCTCGGCGGCCTTGTCGGCGACGGCATCCTTGCCTTTGAAGCTTTCGGCAAGCTCGATCAGCCGTTCGGTAGCGGTCTGCTCACCCTCGGCCACGTCCTGCTTGCGGTTGAGGATGACGTCCTCACACGCCTCGCGTAGCACTGGGTCGATCTGGTCGTAGATGTCGAGCTGGCCGGCATTGACGATTGCCATGTCGAGCCCGGCCGGGATCGCGTGGTAGAGGAACACAGAATGCATCGCCCGGCGGACGATCTCGTTGCCGCGGAAGCTGAAGGACAGGTTGGAAAGCCCGCCCGAGAAGTGGACGTGCGGGCACGTCGCGCGAATCTCCTTCACCGCCTCGATGAAGTCGACGCCGTAATTGTTGTGCTCCTCGATGCCCGTGGCGACGGCGAAGACATTGGCGTCGAAGATGATGTCCTCGGGCGGGAAGCCGTTCCCGGTCAGCAGCTTGTAGGCGCGCTGGCAGATCTCGACCTTGCGCGCCTGGGTGTCGGCCTGCCCAGCCTCGTCGAACGCCATGACCACGACGGCGGCGCCATAGGCCATGCATTTGCGCGCCTGCTCGAGGAACGGCGCTTCGCCTTCCTTCATCGAGATCGAATTGACGATCGGCTTGCCTGAGACGCATTTCAGGCCTTCCTCGATGACGTGCCACTTCGAGCTGTCGATCATCACCGGCACGCGCGCGATGTCGGGCTCGGCGGCGATCAGCTTGAGGAAGGTGGTCATCGCGACGACCGCGTCGAGCAGACCTTCGTCCATGTTGACGTCGATCACCTGCGCGCCGTTCTCGACCTGCTGGCGTGCGACATCGACTGCCTTGGCATAGTCGCCCGCGAGAATCAGCTTCTTGAACGCCGCCGAGCCGGTGACGTTGGTACGTTCGCCGATGTTGACGAAGCGGGTGGAATCGAAAGTCTGCGTCATCATGATCTTTCCCCCTCCCGCTTGCGGGAGGGGTCGGGGGTGGGTCAGTATCGATCTGGACGCAAGGCCGCGACAGGCCCACCCCCAGCCCCTCCCGCAAGCGGGAGGGGAGTAATCAAGCCGCCATGGTGAAAGGCTCAAGCCCGGCCAACCGCGTCACCGGCTCCAGCACCGGGATCGCGCGAGGCTTGGCATCGACCACGGCCCTGGCGATCGCGGCAATGTGATCCGGCGTCGTCCCGCAGCAGCCGCCGACCGCATTGACCAGCCCGCCGTCGAACCATTCGCCGATAAGCTGCGCGGTCTTGGCCGGAAGCTCGTCGTACTGGCCAAGTTCGTTGGGCAGGCCGGCGTTGGGATAGGCCAGGATGAGCGTGTCGGCGTTCTTGGCCAGTTCGGTCAGGTAGGGCCGAAGCAGGTCGGCACCGAAAGCGCAGTTGGCGCCGATGGTCAGCGGCTTCAGGTGCCGCAGCGCATACCAGAAGGCGGTGATCGTATGACCCGAGAGGTTGCGGCCCGACATGTCGGTGATCGTGAACGAGACCATCAGCGGCACCTCGCGGCCCGATGCCGCTTCGGCCTCGCGCGCGGCCATGCCGGCGGCCTTGGCGTTGAGCGTGTCGAAGCAGGTCTCGACCAGCAGGAAATCGACCCCGCCGGCGATCAGCGCGTCGCACTGCTCGCGGTATTCGGCCTTGAGGCTGTCGTAGTCGACCTCGCGGAAGCCCGGGTCGTTGACGTCGGGCGAGAGCGACAGCGTCTTGTTGGTCGGCCCGATCGAGCCCGCGACGAAGCGCCGGCGGCCGTCCTTGGCCTGGGCCTTCTCGGCCGCATTGCGCGCCAGCTTGGCGGCGGCGATGTTGATGTCCCAGACCAGGTGCTCGCAGCCGTAGTCGGCCATGGCGATCCGCGTGGACGAAAAGGTGTTCGTCTCGACCATGTCGGCACCGGCATCGAAATAGGCCTGGTGGATGCCCTCGATGATATCGGGCCGCGTCAGGCAGAGCAGGTCGTTGTTGCCCTTCTGATCCATCGGCAGGTCCAGGTCGCCGCGGTAGTCGGCTTCTTCCAGCTTGAACTTCTGGATCGAGGTGCCGTAGCCGCCGTCGAACACGAGGATGCGCTCGGCCGCTGCCTTACGGAAATCTGCTTCTGCGCTCATCGCGCGTTCTCCTTGGCCAACTCTTGGGGGCGCACGCCGAGCAGCTGGCAGATCGCATAGGCCTGCTCGGCGCGGTTGAGCGTGTAGAAATGGAAGTGACGGACGCCGCCCTGGTAAAGCCGCTGGCAGAGATCGACCGCCACCGTCGCGGCGACCAGCGCGCGCGGGCCGGGGCGCTGGTCTAGCCCTTCGAAGGCCTGTTCGAGCCAGGCGGGGATCTCGGTATTGCCCGACATGCGGCGGATCGCCTCGAACGAGGTTACCGGCATGATCCCCGGCAGGATCGGCGCGGTGATACCCGCGGCGAGCGCCTTGTCCAGGAAGCGGAAATAGGCGTCGGTCGAGAAGAAGAACTGGGTGATCGCCTGGCTCGCGCCGGCATCGAGCTTGCGCTTGAGGTTGTCGAGATCGGCCTCGGCGCTCAACGCTTCGGGGTGGGTTTCGGGATAGGCCGCGACCGAGACTTCGAAATCGTGCAGGAGCTTGAGCCCCGCGACGAGGTCGGCGGCGCTGGCATAGCCTTCCGGGTGCGGCACGAAGCGCCCGCCATCGGCCGGCGGCGGATCGCCGCGAAGCGCGACGATGTGGCGCACGCCCGCTTCCCAGTACTGCGAGGCGACTTCCTCGATCTCGGCCTTGCTCGCGGCGACGCAGGTCAGGTGCGCCGCGGGCACCAGTGCGGTGTCGCGGGCGATGCGCGCGACGGTGTTGTGCGTGCGCTCGCGCGTCGAGCCGCCGGCGCCATAGGTCACCGAAACGAAGCGCGGAGCGAGCGGAGCCAGCGTCTCGATCGATTCCCACAGGGTCTCTTCCATCTTCTCCGTCTTGGGCGGGAAGAATTCGAACGAGACGGAAATGTCGCCCGGGAGACCGGCAAAGAGCGGTTCGGCGGACGGTCTGGTAACGGCATTCATCGGCCTGCGGCCCTCTCGGTATTCGTGTCGTTGTGGGTGGTCTCGGGCGCCCTGCGCCCATCCTTGTGCGCCGTCCAGATTTTTACCGTGAGCGGCGTGCCGGGCAGGGCGATCGAGGGTTCGGGCGTCAGGCCGGCATCGGACAGCAGTGCCAGCATCTGCTCGTCGGAGAAACCGAGACGGGCATGGGCGTGGCGTTCGCGCAGTTCCTCACGGTCGTGCGCAGCGAAATCCACCACGGCGATACGACTCCCCGGCCTGGCGACGCGCGCTGCTTCGGCGAGCACGGTCTCGGGCTCGAGCGCATAGTGCAGCACCTGGTGGAACAGCACGGTATCGAAGCTGGTGTCCGCGAAAGGCAGCGCGGTGAACTCGCCCTGGACCAGCGAAATCTGCTCGGCGGGGAACTTCTGCAGCCGGGCGCGGGCAATGCGCAGCATCTCGGGGCTCTTGTCGAGCCCGGTGACATGGGCAGAGCGGGGCGCGAACAGCTCGGCCATGCGCCCGGTGCCGGTGCCGATATCGAGCAGCGAACCCAGTGAGCCCTGGCCGAGCGCCCCCGCCAGCGCTGCCTCGACGGGTTCGTCCGGGCTGTGCAGCAAGCGCAGCGTGTCCCAGTCCTCTGCGTGGCGGGCGAAATAGGTCTCGGCGCTGGTCTCGCGCGCGGCGCGGATCGCGGCGAGGTGGCGGCGGTCTTCGCCGCAGCGCGCGGCGAAAGCGGCATCGTCGCGCTCGGCCGCGGCCAGCAGCTTTGCGGCCGCCGCGCCGAGCGGCGGTGCGCGGTTCTCGCCGATGCCGCTGCGCAGGAACACCCAGCTGCCTTCCTTGCGTCGCTCGGCAAGGCCCGCGTCGCAGAGGATGCGGATGTGGCGCGAGACGCGCGGCTGGCTCTGGCCGAGAACCTGGGCCAACTCCCCCACGGCCAGCTCCATATGCGCCAGCAGGCGCATGATGCGCAGCCGCGTCGGATCGGCGAGCGCACGGAGGAGGGGATCGATCTTCATGGGACATCATATAAAGAAATCTTTATATGACTTCAACCCGCAGATTTAGGTAGATTTACGTGGCTTCTTTGCCGTTTGCCATCATTTTGGCGCTCGTCTAATCTGCGGCGGGCCAGATCGAAAAGGGATACGCATGAAGAAAATCGCCGCAAAAGTCCTTGGCGCCGCCTTTGCGACAGCCGCCGCTCTGGCGCTTTCCGCCTGCGGCAGCTCGGACAAGGCCAGCGAAGGTGCCCAGGCCGAGAACGTCGAGATGCCCGCCGAGGAAGCGATGAACACGGCCGATGCCGGTGCCACGCCCGTCGCCGATGCCGGTACCGATGCCGCTGCCATGGCGAGCGATGTCGCCGGCGAAGCTGCTGCCGGTGCAAGCACCGCTGCCGAAGCCACGCCGAAGCCGGCCGAGAAGAAGGCGCCGGCCGAAAAGAAGATGTGATCTTCGCGCGCCGGCTTAGCGCTCAACGAAGCCCTCCCCGCGGGGAGGGCTTTTTGTTTGCATGACGCAGACCTAGGCGGCATCAGAATTCCATGCCCGATACGCTCAAGATCACGCTCGCCCAGATGAACCAGTCGGTCGGCGATCTCGCCGGCAATGCCGCAGCCATGCTCGCGGCGCGCGACCGGGCGAAAGGCGCCGATCTCATCGCCTTTCCCGAACTCCAGCTGATCGGCTATCCGCCCGAGGACCTGATCCTCAAGCCCGCGCTGATCGAGCGCGCCGCGGCCGAGCTCGACAAGCTGGCCCAGGCGACCAACAGCGATGGACCGGCGATGCTGGTCGGCTCGGTCTTCGTCCGCGACGGCGCGTTGCACAACGGCGTGGCGCTGCTCGACGGCGGCCGGGTCGCGGCGACGCGGTTCAAGCACGAGCTGCCCAACTACGGCACTTTCGACGAGATGCGGCTATTCCAGCCAGGGCCGCTGCCCGAGCCGATCATCGTGCGCGGCACCATGATCGGCGTGCCGATCTGCGAAGATATCTGGCAGCCCGAAGTCTGCCGGCATCTGGCGGACTTCGGCGCCGAGATCTTCGTCTGCATCAACGGCAGCCCTTACGAGATCGACAAGGACACCCTGCGCATCGACGGCGTCGCCAAGCGGCGCGCGGTCGATACCGGCCTGCCGCTCGCCTATCTCAACCGCGTCGGCGGTCAGGACGAGCTGGTGTTCGACGGGGCGAGCTTCGTGGTCAACGGCGACGGCGGCCTCGCGGTCCAGATGAAGGACTGGGAAGAACAGGAAGTCGAGACCCGCTGGACCAAGACCGCCAAGGGCTGGCGCTGCGACCGCGGCGAGATCGCGCCGCTCGCCGACCATCCTGAGGACATCTACTGCGCCATGGTCATGGCGCTGCGCGACTATGTCGACCGCAACCGCTTCCCCGGCGTGGTCCTGGGCATGTCGGGCGGTATCGACAGCGCGATCTGTGCGGCGATCGCCGCCGACGCGCTCGGCCCCGACCGCGTCTGGCCGGTCATGCTGCCCAGCCGCTTCACCAGCCAGGAAAGCCTTGACGATGCCGCCGAATGCGCGCGGCTGCTCGGCTGCAAGCACGACATCATCCCGATCCAGCCAGCGGTTGCCGGCTTCGATGAAATGCTGGCGGACAGCTTCGCCGACAAGGCGGTCGACATCACCGAGGAGAACCTGCAGTCGCGCATCCGCGGGACGACCTTGATGGCGCTGTCCAACAAGTTCGGTCACATGCTGATGACCACGGGCAACAAGTCCGAGATGAGCGTCGGCTATGCGACGATCTATGGCGACATGGCGGGCGGCTACAATCCGATCAAGGACGCCTACAAGATGACGGTGTTCTCGATCTCGAAGTGGCGCAACCAGCACAAGCCCAAGATCGGCCTCGGCCGCGACGGGCCCGTGATCCCCGAGAACATCATCGTCAAGCCGCCGAGCGCCGAGCTGCGCCCCGACCAGAAGGATTCGGACTCGCTGCCGCCCTACGAGGTGCTCGATCCGATCCTGCTCGGCCTCGTCGAGCACGAGAAGTCGGTCGACCAGCTCGTTTCCGAGGGTTTCGACCGGCCGACCGTGGTGCGCATCGAGCGCCTGCTCCACCTCGCCGAATACAAGCGCCGCCAGGCCCCTCCGGGGGTCAAGCTCGGCACGCGCAACTTCGGCCGCGACCGGCGTTACCCGATCACGCATTCGTTCCGCACGGCATGACCAGATCCACCCGTTTCGCCCCGTCTCCGACGGGAATGCTGCACGTCGGCAACGTTCGCATGGCGTTGCACAACTGGCTGCTCGCCAAGCGGCTGGGCGGGCGCTTCCTGCTGCGGATCGACGATACCGACAAGGAGCGCAGCCGCGAGGACTATGTCGAGGCGATCCGGGCCGATCTCGCCTGGCTGGGGCTCGTGCCCGACGGCGAGGAGCGGCAGTCGTCGCGGTTCGAGCTCTACGAGCGCGAGTTCCAGCGGCTGGCCGACGGGGGCCGGGTCTACCGCTGCTACGAGACCGCGCAGGAGCTCGAACTCAAGCGCAAGGTGCAGCTGGGCCGCGGCCTGCCGCCGATCTACGACCGCGCCGCGCTGAAGCTGACCGAGGCCGATCATGTAGCTAAAGCAGCCGCCGGGCAGGCTCCGCACTGGCGCTTCCTGCTCGACCACGACATGCCGATCGAATGGACCGACGGCATCCGCGGACCTCAGCATTTCGATGCGCGGCAGATGTCCGACCCGGTGATCCGCCGTGCCGACGGTTCGTGGCTCTATATGCTGCCCTCTGTGATCGACGACATCGCCATGGGCGTCACCGACGTCCTGCGCGGCGAGGATCACGTTTCCAACACCGCCACGCAGGTGCAGATGTTCGGCGCACTCGGTGCGCCGGCGCCGAACTTTTCGCACGAGGCGCTGCTGGTCGGCGCCGAGGGCAAGCTGTCGAAGCGGCTCGGCTCGCTAGGCTTGGCCGAGCTGCGCGAGGCTGGGATCGAGCCCGAGGCACTGATCGCGCTGCTGGCCCGGCTGGGTACTTCGGATCCGGTCGATCCCGCGCTCGACGCCACCGCGCTGGCGGCGAGTTTCGAGCTCGCCCATTTTGGCCGCGCACCCGCGCGTTTCGACGAAGCCGAATTGCACCGGATCAACGCTGCGATCGTCCACCGCCTTCCTTTCGGCCGTGTGGCCCACTTGCTGCCTGAAGGCATGAGCGAGGCCGGCTGGGACGCGATCCGGCCCAACCTCGCGCATATCGGCGAGGCAGCTGAATGGTGGCAGGTGGTAACCGGCCCGGTCGCTCCGCCCGAATTCGATGCCGAAACCCGGGAATACCTGGCGCTCGCCGCAGACAGGCTCGGCACTCTGCCTTGGAGCGGCGAGATCTGGCAGGCGCTGACCGGCGACCTGAAGCAGGCGACGGGCCGCAAGGGCAAGCTCCTGTTCCTGCCGCTCCGCCAGGCGCTCACCGGTCGCGATCACGGCCCCGACATGGCGGCGCTGCTGCCGCTGATCGGACAGGACGCGGCGGTGGCGCGGCTTCGGTTCGCCGCAAACTAAACGGCCGGCAGGCTCGTTAAGCCACAGGCAAGCAACGCCTGCTAGATGGGGCGGCGTCGATTCTCGGGATCGGCGAAGGTGGCGCACAAAGGCGCCGTGAGGCAACAGCCGGCAGGTATCTCGGCGAAGGTTCGCTACCAGGCCGACAATTGTTCAGGAAAATAGATGGTTAGATCAATGCTTGGCGCGATGGCCATGGCCGCTGCGCTCGTATCTGCTCCCGCGATGGCGACGACTTTCATTACCGATCCGATCTCGAATCCCTCCAGCCAGTGGAACGGCATCGACTATTGGGGCGTCCAGGTTTCGCAATTCTCCAAGATCGATCAGACGCTGACGTTCGACATTGCCTCCGATAGCAAGATCGACCTGTTCATCCAGGGCTCGCCAAAGTTCCAGTTCACCGATCTGCTGCTGAACGGTCAGTCGATCGCCGGCAATTTCACCGTCGGTAATTCGCTGAACCTCACCGCGACCGGCTATTCGGCCGCCGGTCCCGCCACGCTGCGCTTCGTGGGTGACTACACTTGCGCGAATTGCTGGGGCGACTGGTTTGGCGGTTATGTCCAGGCGACGAAGGCCGCTCTTCCTGGCGTTCCCGCCCTGCCGGACCCATCGCATTCGGCCGCGGTTCCCGAGCCGGCGACCTGGGCGATGACGATCGCGGGCATCGGCTTGATCGGCGGTGCCATGCGCCGCCGCCGGGCAAAGACCAGCTTCGCCTGAGGCCGTTGACCTCAACAAGCCGCCTCGAGTTCCTGCGTCAAGCGACCTGGATGCTGAACGCGAACCACGCACCTTTTGTGTGATCGTACAGTTGCACCACCTCATCGGTCGCGGTGAGCGTGTAGTGGCTCAATGAGCGCCGGTCGTACCCCTTTGCCGTCAGGCCATCGATCTCGAGCGAGACGAACGAGTCGTCGCCGGCATCGTACAGTTCGGAAAGGGTCCCGCTGAACTTTGCCGATCGATCGCCATCGAACCCCAGCAGACGGTCTCCACGCGTTTCCGCCGCGATCAGCAAGTCCTGTCCGGTCGCATGATCATGGACGCCCGCCACCTTCTTGCCGAAAATGAAGGCATGGGCGGCAGCAGCGATCATGGCTCGGGTGTGCGGTAGCATCCCGCCACCTGACAGCGACCGAGCGAGGAAGCAAGCAGTCTGGCGAAACTGACAGCAGCTTCCGGGTGGCGGCCCGCTATCGCGAGCGCGCCGCGATCCACGACAGGACTATGCCCTTGATCGCGGCGACGAAGGCCAGGGGGCTGTCGATCGGCGGATAGTGCGTCGCTCCAGGCATGGTGAAGACGACCGTCCTGCCCTGCGAGGCTGCGCTGATGACGTCGCTCGCGGTCTCGTCGGCCAGATGCGAATGCTCCGCGACGATCGCGGCCGTTTGGCAGCGATAGTCCTTGAGCGCGTCGAGCAGCTCGAACGCCAGGTTGATCGTCATGCCCTGCGCGGTATCGTATTTCGAAGTCCAGCCGCCCTCGGCCGGCCGGAACGAATGGCGGGCGATGTGCTCCAGGATGCGGGGCGCGTCGATCGGCAAGAGCGGCGCGGGCGTCAGGCGGAAACGCGCAACGGCATCCTCGTAGTCGGCATAGACCCGCGGCGGCTTGGCCGGAGGGCGTCCCTCGGTCAGGACCTTGATCGCATGGTCCTTCTCGAGCCGCGCATAGCGCAGGCCGTCGACCGAGATGACGCCCAGCAGCGCTTCGTCGTTGGGGATGGCTGCGCGCAGGGCGAACTGCGCACCGGCGCTGTGGCCGACCAGTGTGGGGGGAATTGCCGCGTCCAGCATCCCGGAGGCGGCCAGCACGCCCATGATCTCGGCGGTGATGAAGGTCTGCGAATATTCGGGCCGCCGGTCCGAATCGCCGCAGCCGGACAGGTCGATCGCCGCAACGTTGAACTGATCGGCGAAAAGCGGTGCGACGTGATCGAACCAGTGCGTGTGGCCGCCGCTCGCCGGTATGAACAGCAGCCCCGGCCGCCTCGGATCGCCCCACTGCGCGTAGTGGATACGGCAGCCCTCGACTTCGGTGAAATGGCTTTGTCCGGCCTGGGCCAGCGCGCGCGTGAGCCAGTCGGGAGCGTTTTGTTGAGACACGGTAGAATGCATGCGCGGTTCCTATTCGCTCGCGGCGCCCCGTCCAGCAAGATCATCGACCCATCGAGGTTCGTCGTAGCTTCGCCTCTTTCTGCCGATATTAGCCAGTGCCGTTTACTATCCGGAGAGGCGAATCCGGTCACTCTGCCTGCGCGGGGTCGATTGGAAGCTCTATGGTATCGAAGCAACTGAAGCGCGCGTCCCGGTCCGCCAGGATCCTGATCCTCGAAGACGACCTGCTCAACGCGTTCCTCATCGAGGATACGCTGAAGCAGGCCGGGCACGAGATCGTCGGGCCGGCCAAGACCGTTCCGCAGGCGCTCGGGCTGCTCGAAAGGGGCGGTACCGATGCGGCGATCCTCGATCTCCAGATCAACGACGAGATGTCCTACGAAGTCGGCCGCAAGCTCGATGAGCTGAGCATCCCGTGGGCGATCACGACTGCCCATCCGCCCAGTTTCGTCGGCCCGCAATTTTCGCATGTCGCGTTCCTGAGCAAGCCGTTCGGCGTCGCCGCCTTGCTGGACCTCATCGAGAAGTTGCTCGATCCGCCGGGCGAGCCCAAGCGGTAGCGCCGGCTCCTCGCGGTTATCCTCGCATGACGCTGGTCGGGCTGATCCACAAGGTGCGTGGCTTGCGGTGTTCGAGCAGCCACTCGCCGCCGACCTTGCGCAGCCGGTCGTCGTAGTAGCCGTTGTGGTCGATCCCGGCGTTGCTGGTGACCAGCCAGTAGGTACGCACTTTCGCGGCGTCGCCGGCCAGTTCGACCTTACAGGTCGTCAGGTGGTGGCTGATGAAGCCCGGCGCGCGGTCGCTCGGCTGGGTGATGATCGAGGCGCCGCCCATCCAGGAACGGATCGCCTCGCGCCCGGCGATCGCCTCGTCCAGTTGCAGCACGCCGTCCTCGGTGAAGCATTTGGCATAGATGTCGGCCTTGCGCGCGTCGCCGGCCTGGGTGCAGGTGGCCAGCCGGTCGGCGATGGCGAGCCGGTCCTTCATTTCCTCGTCGGTCATTCTCGTCTCCCTTGTAGATGCGAGCCTACCGCGGGCGAAGGCGCAGGCAAGGAATAGCTTTCCCCCGGCACCGGGCTCCCCTATCGCGTCGCGCCTCATGGCCCGTGCCGCCCTCTCTCCTTTTCGCGTCGAGCTCGGCGCCACCCTGCGGCTCGCGGGGCCGCTGGCGCTGGCGAACATGCTGCAGATGGCGGTCTATGCGCTCGACGTGATCTTCGTCGCGCGGCTGGGCTCGCACCAGCTTGCAGCCTCGAGCCTCGCGGTCGCGATCTTCGGCGTCATCAACTTCGGCTTCCTCGGCCTGACCGGCGCCGTCGCGCCGCTGATCGCCGCCGAGCGCGGGCGCCGCATGCATGCCGTGCGCGAGATCCGCCGTTCGGTACGCATGGCGCTGTGGCTGGCGGTAATCGGCGGGGTGGGCGGCATGGTCCTCTGCCAGTTCGGCGAGGCCTTCATGCGGCTCACGGGGCAGGATGCCTCCATCGCGAAGACCGGCGGCTGGTTCCTGGCACTGCTGTCGCTGGCGCTGATCCCGATGCTGATCACCAACGTGCTGCGCATGTTCGTCTCGGCACTGGGTCGTCCGGTCTTCGCCACCGTCGTCACCGCGCTCGCCATAGCGATCAACGCGCTCGGCAACTGGGCGCTGATCTACGGGCACTTCGGCATGCCGGCGCTGGGGCTGGCGGGTTCGGCCGTCTCGACCCTGCTCACGGCGATCGTGACGATGCTCGCCTATGCCGTAGCGATCCGCTGGGACCGCAACCTCCGGCGCTATCACGTGTTCGGCCGCTGGTGGCGTCCAGAATGGGTACGTTTTCGCGAGATCGTGCGGCTGGGCATTCCGATCGCGCTGACCGTCGTTGCCGAAGGCGGGCTGTTCTCGAGCGCGGCCTTCCTCATGGGCCACATCGGCGAGACCCAGCTCGCCGCGCATACCGTGGCGCTGCAGATCGCCGCCTTCTTCTTCCAGGTCCCGTTCGGCGTGGGCCAGGCCGCGACGATCCGCGTCGGCTATCACTTCGGCGCGCGCAATGCCGTTGCGGCCGGCCATGCCGGCTGGGCCGCCGTCGTGGTCTGCCTCGCCTTCGCCGGCGTCTCGGCGAGCGCGATGATCCTGGTGCCGCAGCTCATCCTCTCGGCCTATGTCGATGTCACGGCGCCGGCCAATGCCCTGATGGTTGGCTTCGCGGTTCAGTACCTCGTGGTCGCCGCGGCGTTCCAGCTCGTCGACGGGGCTCAGGCGGTTGCCGCCGGGGCGCTGCGCGGGCTGCAGGACACGCGCGTGCCGGCGGTCGTCGCCATCGGCGGCTACTGGCTGATCGGCTTCGTCATCGCGATCGTGCTTGGCTTCGCCACTCCGCTCGAAGGAATCGGCGTGTGGATCGGGCTTGCTGCGGGGCTCACCGCTGTCGCGATCGCGCTCGTCTGGCGCTGGCATCGGCGCGAGGGGCTGGGACTCGTCCCAGCGGCTGAGAGTTACTCGACCCGCACCTGAACCGACTGAAAGTTTTTTCCGCGGACTCTGCTTGACGCCCCGTCGGGGCCGACCCATATGCGCGGCGCTGGCACTCTCCGCACGAGAGTGCCAATCGCATATCAGTTCACAGGAATAGGGAGAGTCCCATGGGTTTCCGTCCGTTGCATGACCGCGTGCTCGTACGCCGCGTCGAAGCCGAAGAAAAGACTGCCGGCGGCATCATCATCCCCGACAGCGCCAAGGAAAAGCCCGCCGAGGGTGAAATCGTTTCGGTCGGTTCGGGCGCTCGCTCGGATGACGGCAAGGTCACCCCGCTGGACGTCAAGGCCGGCGACCGCGTGCTGTTCGGCAAGTGGTCGGGCACCGAGGTCAAGGTCGACGGTGAAGACCTGCTGATCATGAAGGAAAGCGACATTCTGGGCATCATCGCCTGAACGTCCATCCCAACTCATTATAGATAAAGGATTATTGAAATGGCAGCCAAGGACGTACGCTTTTCGCGCGATGCGCGCGAACGCATTCTCGCCGGTGTCGACATCCTCGCCAACGCCGTGAAGGTCACGCTGGGCCCCAAGGGCCGCAACGTCGTGATCGACAAGAGCTTCGGCGCTCCCCGCATCACCAAGGACGGCGTCACCGTCGCCAAGGAAATCGAACTCAAGGATAAGTTCGAGAACATGGGCGCGCAGATGCTGCGCGAAGTCGCCAGCAAGGCCAATGACGCGGCCGGCGACGGCACCACCACTGCCACCGTTCTGGCCCAAGCGATCGTTCGCGAAGGCATGAAGTCGGTCGCCGCGGGCACCAACCCGATGGACCTGAAGCGCGGCATCGATCTCGCCGTCGTCAAGGTCGTCGAGAACCTCAAGGCGCGTTCCAAGCCGGTCGCCGGCACGCAGGAAATCGCTCAGGTCGGCATTATCTCGGCCAACGGCGACACCGAAGTCGGCCAGAAGATCGCCGAAGCCATGGAGAAGGTCGGCAAGGAAGGCGTGATCACGGTCGAAGAGGCCAAGGGTCTCGAGTTCGAACTCGACGTCGTCGAAGGCATGCAGTTCGACCGTGGCTACCTCTCGCCCTACTTCGTCACCAACCCCGACAAGATGACGGTCGAGCTGGAAAATCCCTACATCCTCATCCACGAGAAGAAGCTGTCGAACCTCCAGTCGATGCTGCCGATCCTCGAGGCCGTGGTGCAGTCGGGCCGTCCGCTGCTGATCATCGCCGAGGACATCGAGGGTGAGGCCCTGGCCACGCTCGTCGTCAACAAGCTGCGCGGCGGCTTGAAGATCGCCGCCGTCAAGGCGCCGGGCTTCGGCGATCGCCGCAAGGCCATGCTGGGCGACATCGCCACGCTGACCGCCGGCGAGATGATCTCGGAAGATCTGGGCATCAAGCTCGAGAACGTCACGCTCGGCATGCTCGGCCAGGCCAAGAAGGTCTCGATCGACAAGGACAACACGACGATCGTCGACGGCGCCGGTTCGGGCGACGAGATCAAGGCGCGCGTCGAGCAGATCCGTTCGCAAATCGAAGTCACTTCGAGCGACTATGACCGCGAGAAGCTGCAAGAGCGTCTGGCCAAGCTGGCCGGCGGTGTTGCCGTGATCAAGGTCGGCGGCGCCACCGAGGTCGAGGTCAAGGAGCGCAAGGACCGCGTCGACGACGCTCTCCACGCGACCCGCGCCGCGGTCGAAGAAGGCATCGTCCCCGGCGGCGGTACGGCACTGCTCTATGCCACCAAGGCTCTCGAAGGCCTGAAGGGCATCAACGAGGACCAGACCCGCGGTATCGACATCGTCCGCAAGGCGATCCAGACCCCGCTGCGCCAGATCGCCGAGAACGCCGGCCATGACGGCGCCGTCGTTGCCGGTCGTCTGCTCGACAAGGGCGACGAGACCTGGGGCTTCAACGCCGCCACCGAAGTCTACGAGAACCTCACCGCCGCCGGCGTGATCGACCCGACCAAGGTCGTCCGCACCGCGCTGCAGGATGCGGCCTCGGTCTCGGGCCTGCTGATCACGACGGAAGCCGCGATCAGCGAGAAGCCCGACGACAAGCCGGCCATGGGCATGCCCCCGGGCGGCATGGGCGGCATGGGCGGCATGGACTTCTAAGTCCAAACCGACCGAGCCGTTTCAGGCAAACGATTGGGGCCGGGAGAGCGATCTCCCGGCCCTTTCGTTGTTCGCCGGCCTGTCCAGGTCTCCGGTCCGAGTCAGGCGTTTCCCGGCTTGAATCTCATTTATGACATTCTTATTTTCACGCCGCAGGTGCGAAGAAGCCGGCCCCTTTGCATGGATTTTGAACGGTATATCAAAGGCAGAGACACGTTTGCCGTCCGCTTCGGCAAGTGGGTGCGCTGGCCGCTCAACCGCTTCCTCGCACGCCAGTCGCTGATCGGGACCGAGCCTTTCTATGATGCCGGACAGATCCTCGGGCTCGATGCCCTGCGCGAGAACTGGCACGTGATCCGGGACGAGGCGGCGGCGCTCATGCAGGAGCGCGACAAGGTGCCGCCACTGGGCGAAATCTCGCCCGATCACCGCGCGCTGGCTTCTACGTCGAAATGGAAGAGCTTCTTCTTCACGGGCTATGGCTACCAGGCGCCGGCCAATCGCGCGCTCTGCCCCGGGACTGCGGCCCTGGTCGACCGGGTGCCCAACCTCGTGGTCGCCTTCTTCTCGGTGTTCGAGCCCGGCACCTACGTCCGCCCGCACCGCGGGGTGACCAAGGCCATGCTCAACGTCCATCTCGGGCTGATCGTCCCGCAGGGGCCGGAGCGCTGCGAGATCCGTGTCGAAGACGAGGTCCGTGGCTGGAAGCCAGGCGAGTACATGATCTTCGACGAGACGTTCGAACACGAGGTGTGGAACGAGACCCGCGAGCCGCGCGTCATCCTGTTCCTTCAGGTCATGCGGCCGATGCGCTGGCGGGGGCACTACCTGAGCCGGTTTTTCCTGTGGTGTATCAAGCGCACCAGTTTCGTTCAGGACATCCGCCGGGCGCTCAATGCCAGCTGATTTTCCGCCTGATTATCGGGGTTTACACCGATAGTTTCACAACTGCCCGCGGATATATCCCGGTTCGTCGCGGGAATCTTCCCGTGCCGTCAGTTTATCGTTAAGCATTTGCCAAGGTGCGGTGCGTTATTGTGGCAGGGTGATGCCGGGTATTTTTCGTTTTTTCACGCGTAGGGCCGCCAATGGCCTGGCTCTGGTTCTGGCCTGCGGCGCTTCGCTTTCGCCCGCTGCGGCCGGTGATCTCGATGCCATCCAGTCGGCCTTCGACAGCGCTCTCGGCACCGAGCAGCGCGCGCCGCGGCCCTATGCCTCGACCTTCGATGCGCAAGTGGCCTCGCTGGCCAGTGCCCAGGAAGGCCGCATCGGCGTCGCCGCTTTCGATCTGACCACGGGGCGTATGGTCACGGTTCTCGGCAATCAGCCCTTTCCCATGGCCAGCACTAGCAAGGTCGCCATCGTCGCGACCTTCCTCGAAGGTGTGGACCAGGGCCGCTATCGCCTAGAAGACCAGTTCCCCTTGATGATGCCGGTGCCGTCGCGCAAGTTCGACGGTCCGGTCGCTCCGGTCCGTCCCGGCACGATGATGAGCGCTTCGAACCTCATCGAGCTCGCGCTGACGCGCAGCGACAACCATGCGACCGACGCCCTGCTCGCGGTCGTCGGCGGGCCGCAGGCGGTCAACCGCTGGCTGCGCCGGGCCGGCCTGACCGAGCTTCATATCGACCGCGACATCGCCACGCTGGTGCGTGACGACGGTGCCGTCGATCCCGCGCGCACGATCGACACGCGCGACAGCGCCACGCCCGTCGGCATGGTGCGCCTGCTCTCGGGCCTCTACCGCGGCGAATGGCTGAGCGCCTCGAGCCGTGCGGTCCTGTTCGGCGCGATGGAGCGCTGCCGCACCGGTACCAAGCGCATGCGTGCGCTGTTGCCCGAGGATGCGCGCATCGCGCACAAGACCGGCACGCTCTACAACACCTCGAGCGACGTCGGCATCTTCCACATGCCCGACGGTCGTGCCGTGGCCGCAGCGATCTACGTCACCGGCCAGGGCGGCAAGCCCAACCGCGACGCCCGTATCGCCGCGATCGCGCGCGCGCTCTACGACGGCTACAGCGCCGATCCCGCAGGCCTGCGCCGCACCGCGGTTCGCTGAACCCTTTTCCGATTGAAAGCTTGAGCATCCTTCTCCCGGCGGGGGAAGGTTAGTGAGGCTCGCCCCCGTCCAGGGTGGCGTGCGGAGAGGCTTCGCTAGATTTCAGACGCACAAACGAAAGGGCGCGCAGGTTGCCCTGCGCGCCCTCGAAACTCGTCGTAACGAGACGAAGCTTAGTGCTTCGCGGCTTCCGACGAAGCAGCAGCGGCGTCCGAAGCGGCACCGGCGGCAGCGCCAGCAGCGTCCGAAGCAGCGCCAGCGGCTTCCGAAGCGGCACCGGCAGCAGCGCCAGCAGCGTCGGTGGCAGCGGCAGCAGCGTCACCAGCGGCGTCCGAAGCGGCAGCGGCTTCCGAAGCGGCGGCTTCAGGGGCTTCCGACTTCGAGCAGGCCGAGAGACCGAGAACGGCGGTGGCGGCGACGGCAGCGAGAACGATCTTGCGCATGTATGGTATCCTTGAACAACGAATGGACCAAGCACGGCACAAGGCCGGCGCACGCCTAGTGCAATAGGAACTCTCTCGCGTCAATTAACAGCGTGCAACTTTGCCCCATTTTTGTCTTAATTCGCGAAATGGAGGCTAAGAATCGCGGGTTCGGCACCGATTCCACGGCTCCAAACGCGAAAGGGCGCGCGGGTTGCCCCGCGCGCCCTCGAAACTCTTCGCCGTGAAGCGAGGCTTACTTGTGCATCGCGTCCGAAGCAGCGGCAGCGGCTTCCGAAGCAGCGCCGGCAGCAGCAGCAGCGGCTTCCGTGGCGGCCGACGAAGCGCCAGCAGCGGCTTCCGTGGCAGCGGCAGCGGCGTCGCCAGCGGCGTCCGAAGCGGCAGCAGCAGCGTCGGTGGCGGTGTCAGCGGCTTCCGAAGCAGCGTCAGCGGCTTCCGTGGTTTCCGACTTCGAGCAGGCCGAGAGACCGAGAACGGCGGCAGCAGCGGCAGCAGCGAGAACGATCTTGCGCATGTATGGTATCCTTGAACAGCGAGTGGACCAGGCACGGCACAGGGCCGGGCCGAAAGCCTACCGCAACAGTAGACTTCGCGCGTCAATTAACCAGCTTGGCGCGTTGATGCAAGCTTGTAGTGGCCTCGCACCGCTCTCCGTTCGTCGGATCGAACCCAAACCATAGTGGCAGATTGTGTCGAGGTTGTGACCGGATCGGGGTTTCGTGCGGATTTTCGCACCGAGATTCGAGCTTCGATGGCGGCGTCAAAAAAGTGTAACAGAAATGGGGCGGCGGCGGTTTGGCGATCAAGGGCCGGGCGCAACGCTCCTTGCCGGCGATTTGCGCGGAGCCGCGGCTTCCCCCTCGGGGGATCAGTCGCTAGGTAGGGCCGCATGGCGGACAAGCAGCATCTCTACCTCGTCGACGGCTCGGCCTATATCTTCCGTGCTTATCACCGGCTGCCGCCGCTGACCGATCCCGAAGGCACCCCCGTTGGCGCGGTCTATGGCTACACGACGATGCTCTGGAAGCTGGCCGACGATCTCAACAAGGCCGACGGCCCGACGCATCTCGCGGTGATCCTCGACAAGTCGTCGATCTCGTTCCGCAACGATCTCTACGACCAGTACAAGGCCAACCGGCCGCCGCCGCCCGAAGACCTCGTGCCGCAGTTCCCGCTGATTCGCGATGCGACGCGCGCCTTCTCGCTGCCCTGTATCGAGGAGGAAGGGGTCGAGGCCGACGACGTGATCGCTTCCTATGCCCGCGCTGCAACGCGGGCCGGGTGGGACGTGACCATCGTCTCGTCGGACAAGGACCTGATGCAGCTCGTCGGCAAGTGCGCCGAGGGCGATAACGGCGTCGAAGGCGGCTGTGTCGACATGCTCGACACGATGAAGAACGCGCGCATCGACATTCCCGAGGTGATCGAGAAGTTCGGCGTGCCGCCCGAGAAGGTCGGTGACGTGCTCGCGCTGATGGGCGATTCGGTCGACAATGTCCCTGGAATTCGCGGGATCGGGCCCAAGACTGCCTCGAAGCTGATCCAGGACTACGGCGATCTCGAATCGGCGCTTGCCGCCGCGCCCGACATGAAGCCCGGGAAGCTGCGCGAGAGCCTGATCGAGCAGGCCGAGATGGCGCGACTGTCGCGCGTGCTCGTCGCGCTCAAAGAAGACGTCCCGCTGCCGATCGCGATCGAGGACTTCAAGCTCGGCGCAATCCCGCCTGATCCGCTCGCCGCCTTCCTCACGAAGCATGGCTTCACCAGCCTGCTCAAACGGCTGGGCGCGGGCACCGGAAGTCCCGAGCGGTCTACCCAGCTCAATCCGTCGAAGCCCGTCACCCCTGGCGCACCGGCCGCGCCGCCCGAGGGCAATCGCCAGCCGCCGCATGAAATGCCGGCGCCCGATCTCGGCGCCTACGAATGCGTACAGACGCGCGAGGCGCTGGTCCGCTGGATCGACCGGGCGTTCGCGGCCCGCCTCGTCGCTGTCGATACCGAAACCAGCGCCCTCGATGCGATGCGGGCCGACCTTGTCGGCGTGAGCCTCGCGCTCGGGCCCAACGACGCCTGCTATATCCCGCTGGGTCATGGCGGCAGCGACATGTTCGCCGAGAAGCCACAGCAGATCGACAAGGCAGAGGCGCTGGCACTGCTGAAACCGCTGCTCGAAAGCGATGCGGTCCTCAAGGTCGGGCAGAACATCAAATACGACATCAACATCCTCGCGCGGAACGGTATCCACGTCGCGCCGATCGATGACACGATGATCGTCAGCTTCGATCTCGACGCAGGCCGTAGCGAAGAAGGCATCGGCGGCGGCCATGGCATGGACGAGCTCGCCACCCGCCACCTCGGCCACACCACGATGACCTACAAGGACATCTGCGGCACAGGCAAGAAGGCGATTCCCTTCGGCGAAGTACCTCTCGACCGTGCGACGCGCTATGCGGCGGAAGACGCCGATGTCACCTGGCGGCTGCACCGCCTGCTGCGCCCCCGTCTGTCCGAAGAAGGCGGCACGCGCATCTATGAGCGGGTCGACCGTCCGTTGATCCCGGTCGTGGCGCAGATGGAGCGCCATGGCATCAAGGTCGACCGCGAGCGACTTGCAGGTCTCTCGACCGAGTTCGCACGCGAGATCGGCGCGCTCGAGGGGCAGATCCACGGGCTCGCGGGCGAGGTCTTCACGATCGGCAGCCCCAAGCAGCTCGGCGACGTGCTGTTCGATCGCATGGGCTTCAAGGGCGGCAAGAAGGGCAAGAGCGGGCAGTATTCGACCGACCAGTCGGTGCTCGAAGCGCTGGCTGCCGAAGGCCTCGAAATGGCGACGCGGGTGCTCGAATGGCGCCAGCTCTCCAAGCTGCGCTCGACCTATACCGAGGCGCTGCAGGCGGCGATCAACCCGCAGACGCAGCGCGTCCACACCTCCTACTCGCTAGTCGGCGCGCAGACCGGCCGGCTGTCCTCGACCGAACCCAACCTGCAGAACATTCCGATCCGCACCGAGATCGGCCGCCAGATCCGCGACTGTTTCGTTGCGGAGCCGGGCAACGTGCTTATGTCCGCCGACTACAGCCAGATCGAGCTTCGCCTCGCTGCGCATATGGCCGATGTGCCTTCGCTGAAGGAGGCCTTCGCCAATAACGAGGACATCCACTCGCGCACGGCGACCGAGATGTTCGGCTCGGTCGACCGCGATACGCGCGGCCGCGCCAAGACGATCAACTTCGCCATCCTCTACGGCATCTCGCGATGGGGCCTCGGCCAGCGGCTCGGCGTGCCGGCGGACGAGGCGCAGTTCATGATCGACCGCTATTTCGAGCGCTTCCCCGGCATCCAGCGCTACATCGTCCACACGCTCGAAACGGTGCGCGAGCGCGGCTATTCGGAGACACTGTTCGGCCGCAAGACCTGGTTCCCGCGGATCAATTCCAAGCACCAGGCCGAGCGCCAGGGCAGCGAACGCGCCGCGATCAACGCGCCGATCCAGGGCACCAGCGCCGACATCATCAAGCGCGCCATGGCGCGGATGCAGCCCGCGCTGGCCGAGGCCGGGCTGCCCAACGTCCGCATGCTGCTGCAGGTCCACGACGAACTGGTGTTCGAAGCGCCCGAGGCCGATGCCGAAAAGGCTGCGCCGGTGATCCAGCGCGTCATGGCCGAGGCGGCGGCGCCCGCTGTCCACCTCGACGTGCCGCTTGGCGTCGAGATCGGCTTCGGCGCGAGCTGGGGGCGGCGCATTGATCCTGCCTTCGGGCGAGGTCCTGCTCCACTGGACGGCGCGCGCCACCGAGGCGGCGATCGCGCTGTCGATCACGATCGTCATCGCGCTCGCGCTGCATTTCGTGCTCTTCGCCGTGCTCGGCCGGATCACCCGGCTGTCGCAGCTCCAGACCGACGGTGTCGTGGTCGATCGCCTGCGCCAACCGATCCGCTGGTCGCTGATCGCGGTCGCCATCTCGCTGGTGGCCGAGACCCACCCGGCAGTCGCCGAGCTCTGGGACAGCGTCGCGCGCTTCGTCGTGCCGGCGCTGCTCGGCTGGGTGGCCTTTGCGCTAGTCAAGGCCTTCGCCGTCGCCATGGACAGCCGCGCCGAACTCTCGGCCGACGAGCTGGCCGCGCGCAGCCGGCGGACGCGGATCGCGATCCTCAGCCGAACGGCGGGCTTCGTCATCGTCTTCGTCACCGTGGCGCTGATGCTGCTGGGCATTCCCGGCGTGCGCAATGTCGGCGTGACCCTGATGGCCTCGGCGGGCCTTGCCGGCCTGGCCGTAGGCGCCGCGGCCCAGCCGGCGCTAAAGTCGCTGATCGCGGGCATCCAGATGGCGCTGACCGAGCCGATCCGTATCGGCGACCTCGTGGTAATGGAAGGCGAGAGCGGCCGGGTCGAGGACATCCGCATGACCTACGTGGTCATCCGCACGGCCGACGAGCGCCGGCTGATCGTGCCGACGGCGAAGTTCCTCGAGACCACCTTCCAGAACTGGACCCGCGTCGCTGGCGGGTTGACCGGAACGGTCGTGTTGCCGATCGTCCCGGGTCACGAGATCGCCCCGATCCGCGCAGCTTTCCAGACACTGATCAACCAGCAGCCCGATTGGGACAAGCGCACCGCCGCGCTGATCGTGTCCGAGGTGAAGATCGACGCCGTCGAGCTCAAGCTGCTGATGAGCGCGCCGGGCCCGACGGCGCTGGCTAACCTGCGCCTGGCCATGCGCGAGGCGATGGTCGAATGGCTGCGCACCGAAATGCCCGAGGCGCTGCGCAAGGAAATCTAGGCCAATCTGTGGAATAGTTTGCCAGTCGGAAAACTATGACCTAATAGTTCGCCATATGGCAAACAATATAGCATCGCTCGATTCGGCTTTTCATGCTCTCGCGGACCCTACGCGCAGGGCCGTGGTCAGCCGCCTCATCACGGGGCCGGCCTCGGTCACCGATCTGGCGCAGCCTTTCTCGATCGGCCTGCCGACCTTCCTCAAGCACCTCAAGGTTCTGGAGGACTCGGGCCTGATCGGCTCGGGCAAGACCGGGCGCGTCCGGACCTGCCATCTGAATCCGGCGCGGCTGACCGCGGCCGAGGCCTGGCTCGCCGAACAGCGCGCGATCTGGGAAGGCCGCGCCGACCGGCTGGCCGACTATGTCGAGAACTACATGCAGAAGGAGCAAGGACAATGAGCGCCGACCTAATGATCTCGCGCCTGATCAAGGCACCGCCTGCCGCCGTTTGGCAGGCCTGGAGCGATCCGCATCACTTCGCGCAATGGTGGATTCCGGAACCCTACGAATGCAAGGTCATCAAGCTCGACCTGCGCCCCGGCGGCGGTTTCGAGACGATGATGCGCGAGGGCGGCCTCGACAAGAATGGGGACGCGTTTCAGCCGCACGTCGAAGGTTGCTTCCTCGAGATCCAACCCGAACGGAAGCTGAGCTTTACCACCTCATTGGTGGAGGACTGGCGCCCGGGCGAACCCTGGCTGGCGCTGACGGCGCAGATAACCTTCACGCCCGAGGACGGCGGCACGCGCTACACCGCGCGGGTGCTGCACAGGAATGAGGCCGAGGCGCGCAAGCATGACGAGATGGGCTTCTACGACGGCTGGGGCACGGCGCTCGCGCAGCTGGCACGGTTGCTGGAGAAATAACAAAACGCCGCCCCGGGTCGAAACCCGGGACGGCACTTCTGCTTGCGTTGCTTCGCGTTACCCGTGCTTCCGCTCGCGCGTCGGCTCGAGCATGCCGGGGGCGATGAAGCCGATGGCCGGGACTTCCATGGCGCGCTTCTTCAGCTCGCCCTTCATCCGCTTGTACTCTTCCTCCATCTCGGCGGTCACCGTCGCGCGGCTGTCCTCGAGCGCGTCGGCGAAGTCGTCGGCGGTCACCTGGACGACCTCGGCCCCGCGCTTGCGGATGGCGATGAGGCCCGCGCGGCGAACCACGTCTTCGAGATCGGCGCCGGTGAAGCGCTCGGTCTCGCGGGCGATCACCGCCAGGTTCACATCCTCGGCCAACGGCATCTTCGCCGTGTGGATCTTGAGAATGTGCTCGCGGCCTTCCTCGCTCGGCGTGCCGACATAGACGAGCTCGTCGAAGCGGCCGGGCCGCAGCAGCGCCGGATCGACCAGCGCCGGGCGGTTGGTCGCACCGATCAGCACGACCGACTGCAGCTCCTCCATGCCGTCCATCTCGGCGAGGATGGTGTTGACCACCCGGCCGGTGACCTGCGGTTCGCCGCCGTTGCCGGAGCCGCGTGCGGGCACGAGGCTGTCGATCTCGTCGATGAAGATGACGCAAGGCGCCACCTGCCGCGCACGGGCGAAGAGCCGGGCGATCTGCTGCTCGCTCTCGCCGTACCACTTCGACAGCAGGTCGGACGACTTGATCGCGATGAAGTTGGCTTCCGCCTCCTTCGCCACGGCCTTGGCCAGCAGCGTCTTGCCCGTGCCTGGAGGCCCATAGAGCAGAAAGCCCTTGGCTGGCCGGATGCCCAGGCGGTGGAACGCCTCGGGACTCTTCAGCGGCAGCTCGACGCCTTCCTTTAGCTTGAGCTGGGCCTCGTCCAGGCCGCCGATATCGGACCAGCCGATGTTCGGCACCTGCACCATGACCTCGCGCATCGCCGAAGGCTGGACGCGCTTCAGCGCCGCGACGAAGTCCTCGCGCGTGACCGACAGGCTGTCGAGCACTTCGGGCGGAATCGTCTGCGCCTCGAGATCGAGCTTGGGCATGATCCGGCGCACGGCGTCGATCGCCGCCTCGCGGGTCAGCGCGGCGAGATCGGCACCGACGAAGCCGTGCGTCGTGCGCGCGAGTTCGGTCAGGTCGACGCCTTCGGCCAGCGGCATGCCGCGGGTGTGGATCGCCAGCACCTCGCGGCGGCCCTTCTCGTCGGGCACGCCGATGATGATCTCGCGGTCGAACCGGCCGGGCCGGCGCAGCGCCTCGTCGATCGCATCAGGCCGGTTGGTCGCGGCGATGACGACGATGTTGGAACGCGACTGCAGCCCGTCCATCAAGGTCAGCAGCTGTGCGACCAGGCGCTTCTCCGCCTCACCGTGCACCTGCTCGCGCTTGGGCGCGATCGGATCGATCTCGTCGATGAAGATGATCGAAGGGGAGGACTTGGCCGCCTCCTCGAACACTTCGCGCAGCGCCTTCTCGCTCTCGCCATAGCCCGAACCCATGATCTCGGGCCCGTTAATAGTGAAGAACGACGCCTCGCTCTCGTTCGCCACGGCGCGCGCGAGCATGGTCTTGCCGGTTCCTGGCGGGCCGTGCAGCAGCACGCCGCGCGGCGGATCGACACCCAGGCGGGTGAACAGCTCGGGATAGCGCAGCGGCAACTCGACCATCTCGCGCAGCTGGCGGATCGTGTCGCCCATGCCGCCGACGTCGTCGTAGTTGAGACCGGCGCGGCTCAGGCGCGCTTCCTCGAACTCCTCGCGCAGCTCGACCTCGGTGTTCTCGTCGATGTGGACGATGCCCTTGGGCGTGGTCGAGACGACGGTGAGGCGGATCTGGGTCAGCGCATAGGCCGGCGCATTGAACATGCGCTGGACCTGCGGCGGCATGTCGCGGACCTGCTGCTGGCCGGCGGTGGCGACGATGTCGCCCGCGATCAGCGGCCGTGCGAAGAAGTTGCGCTTGAGCGCCACGGAAGGACCCTGCAGGCGCATCTCGCGCTGCGCCGGAGCGAAGACGACGCGCTGCGCCGGACGCGATTCGGCCTTGCGGATGGTGACATGGTCGCCCGAGCCCACTTCGGCATTGGCCCGCTGCAGGCCGTCGAGGCGGATGACCTCGATGCCTTCGTCCTCGGCATAGGCGAGGACGGCGCGCGCGACGGTCACGCGCTTGCCGGTGATTTCGAGAACGTCGCCTTCGAGCGCGCCGAGCGCCGATAGCGCCGACTTGGGCAGACGGGCGATGCCGTGTCCGCTTTCTTCCTGGCGCGCAGCTGCGACCTGCAGCCGGACAGTCCGTTCTTCCACGTTCGTTGCCGTGTCGGCCATGTCAGATAGTCCCCAGATTTCGGTCCCTCGGAAGAGGTTAAAGCAAGCTAGGAACTGCGATGCACGATTGCAAAGGGGGTGTGCCGCGCAAGCCCGAAAAGGCGCCGGAAACCGAGGACAAAAAAAGACCCGGACGTTGCCGGCCGGGCCTTGGAAGTTTTGGGAGAGGATGCCTGAAAGGCAGGTTCTTTATGATTCGAATCCGATTTTTGTGCAAGTGCGAAATAGCTTTTTGAGCTTGCAAAAACTGCAATCTAGCTTGCGTGGAAATGCATAATGATGATTTTAAAAGATAAAAATGACCTCAATCGAGTATTTCTAACTGACATCATTGTTCAATCTGTGGATATGTGCTGCGGTGCGTCAGAAGGTGTGGCGCTGCAGCAAGTTTCGACGGAAATCCGCGTTTTATCGGGATCAGTGCGCCATCAGCAGCGCAGGGCGCGGACAGTCCTCGAGGAAATAGCGCGTGACGCCGCCGAACAAGAATTCGCGCATGCGGCTGCGGCCATAGGCACCCATGATCAAAAGCTCGCCGCCGACCTTCATCACCGCCGCAGCCAGAGTCTCTTCGGTCGAGCCCTTGCGGGTCAGCTGGTGCGGCTCGGCCTTGATCGAATGGCGCGCCAGGTAGCGCACGGCGTCGGCCGCGGGAAAGCCGCCGGGCTTCTCGCCGACGGTCAGCACGTTGACCGAGGCGCAGCGCGCGAGCAGCGGGATCGCGCCGCGTAGCGCCGCCGCCACCTCGTTGCCGCCGTCCCAGGCGACGCAGGCATTCGCGACAGGAGCGGGAAGGGCCTTGTCGTTGGGCAGGACCAGCACCGGGGTCCGCGTCGCCAGCACCACTTCGCCGGCGATCGCACTGGCACGCGAGAGGATGACCACATCGGCCAGCCGCGAGGCCACCGCCAGGGCTTCGACCGGTTCGTCCTCGCTGCGGATCACATCGTAGGGTAGGCCCGATTCCTGCAGTTGCACCCGCAGCCGCGCGGCCTGGCCGTCGTCGTCGGCCAGCGCCTGCTTCATTGCGTCGGACGCGACATAGGAGCCGCCCATCGGGTCCATCGAGATATAGCGGCCGATCGGCGTGTCGACGAGCAGGGTGATATGTCCTTCGCCCGCCTTGGCGAGGGCCAGCGCCGTTTCCAGCCTGGCCGGCATGGCGGCACTGCGGTCCGCATAAACGAGGATCGAACGCATAGCCGTCTCCCTGTTTTTATTGCCCGATTGTGTTGTCATATCACGGGTCTTGCCTTCAATAGCCGCGTCTCGCTTTGATAACGATCAAAACTTTCGAAGGGTGCCGCCTTGATACGCAAATTCAGTGCCGTGATCTTCGACTTCGGCGGCGTCATCACGGCTTCGCCGTTCGAGGCCTTCGCCCGGCTCGAAGCGGAGCGCGGATTGCCGCCGGGCCTGGTTCGACGGATCAATACGCTGAACCCCGATGGCAATGCCTGGGCGCGGCTCGAACGGTCGGAGATCGACACGGCCACGTTCGACACGCTGTTTGCCGAGGAAGCGGCCGCCTTGGGCCATGTTCTGCCCGGCCGCGATGTGCTTTCGGTGATCGCCGGCAAGGTCCGCCCGGAGATGGTGACGGCCTTGGGGAAGCTGCGCGGCGCTGGCTATCGCCTGGGCTGCATCACCAACAACATGCGCTCCGAGGAGAGCAAGCCGGGTGTCGGCGCGATGGGCCCCTATGCCGAGGCGATGGGCCATTTCGAGCATGTCATCGAGAGCGCCACTGCGGGCGTACGCAAGCCCGATCCACGGATCTATGCGATGATGTGTCAGGCGCTGGCGCTGCCGCCCGAAGCCTGCGTCTATCTCGACGACCTCGGGATCAACTGCAAGCCGGCCGCGGCGATGGGCATGCACGCGATCAAGGTCACCAGCGGCGCGCAGGCGCTGGTGGATCTCGGCGCGGCGCTGGGGATGGAACTGGCCTAGGCCTCTCCGGTCAGCCGGGCAGCGTTCCCGTCTGGCGCAAGGCTTCGCCCAGCGCGAGCGCCGCCGAAGTGGCCAGGTTCATCGAGCGCACCTGCGGCCGCATCGGAATGCGCAATCGCGCGTCGCAGGCCTCCGCCACGGCAACGGGCACGCCCGCGCTTTCCTTCCCGAAAAGCAGGACATCGTCGGCCTGGAAGGCGAACTCGTAGGCCGATTGGCTGCTCTTCGTGGTGAACAGCACCAGCCTTTGCGAACCGGTCGTAGCCTTGAACGCATCGAAGCCGGCGTGGCGAGTGACGCTGACGTGATCGATATAGTCCATCGCGGTGCGGCGCACTCTGCGATCGTCCCAGGTGAAGCCCATCGGCTCGATCAGGTCTATCTCAGCACCGAAGCAGGCGCCGAGCCGCAGGACGGCGCCGACGTTTCCCGCGATTTCGGGCTCGAACAGGGCAATGCGCATGCGGGCTTGTTGGCGGCGGCGAGAGAGCCGCGCAAGCCTGCTTTTCAGCGAGCGGCCAGAAGCCGGCGTGCGCCCTCAACGCAGCGCCGGGTCCGCTCGCGCGGGCCGATCCCCGCCTCGGCGAGCGAGCGTATCGGGATCTCGAGGCTGATGACCACGTCCTCAGGCACCAGGCGGACGAATTCCTGCAGTGGCAGCTCGCCGTCGCCCGGAGCCATGCGCTCGTACATCGCCTCTTCCATGTAAGTGTCGAAGCGCGGCGCCCAGGGCGCGTCGGCCAGCTGGACGTAGCCGATCAGCGCCGGATCGAGCGCAGCGAAATCCGCCAGGCTGTTGCCCAGGCGGAAGAAGTGCATCGAATCGATCACCAGCGAGAAATTCGGCCGGCCGACCCCGCGGGTGACTTCGAGCGCCGGCGCGACGCGGTCGAGCGGGCCGAGCGAGCCCATCTCGGCGCTCACCTGCAGTCCGCGTTCCGCCGCGATCTCGGAAAGAACGCCGAAGCCGTCGATCGCCTGGTTCATGTCCTTGCCGATCGAGACGACGTTGATCCGGTCGCAGCCGAGTTCGGCGACCAGATCGAGGTCGCCGGCGAAGCCGCCCATGTCGTTGTCCGGCAGAACGGCAAAACCCTCGACGATGGCGATCCGCACGCCGAGATCGCGTGCTGCTGCCACCGTTTCGCGGCGCTGCGCCGGATCCTCGCGCAGGTTCCAGGCGGGGTGGTCGTCGGGATTGTAGCCGCCCGGTGCCGGGGCCAGGCCGATGCCCACGCAGTCGCAGCCGAGATCGGCGGCGAGCGCGACGATCTGCGGTGGCGGCATGCCGAAAAGGCCGAGCCGTTCGATACCCAGCATGGTTCTCTCCCTCGCCTGGATAGTCGACACTTCCCAAATCGCGGTCAATTGCGAAAACCGGACCGGGCGGCGTCGCGTTCGCAATTGCGACACGGGGGCGCTTCCGCTAACCGGCACGCTTCCGCGCCTCAGGAGGCCCCATGAACAAGATCTATCCCTCAGCCGCCGCCGCCCTCGACGGGGTGCTGCGCGACGGCCTGCTGATCGCCTGCGGCGGTTTCGGCCTTTGCGGTATCCCCGAGCGTCTGCTCGACGCGGTGCGCGACAGCGGCGTCAAGGATCTGACTTTCGCCTCGAACAATGCCGGCATCGACAACGAGGGCATCGGCAAGCTGCTGCGCACGCATCAGGTGCGCAAGATGATCGCGAGCTACGTCGGCGAGAACAAGGAGTTCGAGCGCCAGTACCTTTCGGGCGAGCTCGAGGTCGAATTCTGCCCCCAGGGCACCCTGGCCGAGCGCATGCGCGCGGGCGGCGCGGGCATCCCGGGCTTCTACACCAAGACCGGCGTCGGCACCTTGATCGCCGAGGGCAAGGAAACCAAGGTGTTCGAAGGCGAGGAATATGTCCTCGAACGCGGCATCTTCGCCGATCTCAGCCTGGTGAAGGCCTGGAAGGCCGATGAAACCGGCAACGTCATCTTCCGCAAGACCGCGCGCAATTTCAACGTGCCCGCCGCGACCTGCGGCAAGGTCTGTGTCGTCGAAGTGGAAGAGATCGTGCCCGCGGGCTCGCTCGATCCCGATGCGATCCATCTGCCGGGCGTCTATGTCCAGCGGCTGATCGTCGGCGCCCCCTATGACAAGAAGATCGAGTTCCGCACCGTACGCGAAAGGGAAACGGCGTGAGGAAGCTAGCGCCGGCGCTGCTGCTCGCGCTGGCCGGTTGCGCGTCGGCGCCCGTGGCACCGCCGCAGACCGCCGCGCCGCCTCCGCCAGTACAGGCCGAGGCGGACAAGCCGCCGGCGGGAATGCAGTATCTCTACGGCTCGGCTGAGGCTGCGGCGCTGAGCATCCAGGCCTACAATGCGCTGATTGCCGCGGTCCGCACCAATCTCGCCACGAGCCGTCCGCCGACATCGGCGATCCTGGCACCCGAGGGAACGACCGCGCCGTCCTGCGCCGGCAAGCCGCTCGCCGCGGTGTTCGATATGGACGAGACCGCCGTGCTCAACCTCGGCTTCGAATATAACGATGCCAGGTCGGGCAAGGGCTATGACCCCGCGCTCTGGGCGCGTTGGGAACAGACCGGCGCAGACAAGGTCGCCGCGGTGCCCGGCGCAAAGGCGGCTTTCGAGACGCTGCGCGCGATGAACATCACGCCGATCATCAACACCAATCGCGGCGCGGCCTCGGCCGAGAAGACGACCGAGGCGCTGGCCTTCGCCGGCCTCGGCGACTTCCGCCACGGCGAGACGCTGTTCCTCAAGGGCGACGTCGATGGGAAGTCGGGCAAGGACGGCCGCCGCATGGCGATCGCCGCCAAGTGGTGCGTCGTCGCGCTCGGCGGCGACCAGCTCGGTGACTTCACCGACGCGCTCGCGGGTGCTCCTGCCGCCCGCCGCGCCGCAGTGACGGCCGAGCCTTACCTATCCTACTGGGGCCACCGCTGGTTCGTCCTGCCAAACCCGGTTTACGGCACCGGCCTCGGCAGCGGCTGGGACGACACGTTCCCCGCCGACAAGCGCTGGGCCGACCCCGCAGCTCAAGGAGTGAAATAATGCCCTGGACCCGCGACGAAATGGCCGCGCGCGCGGCGCGCGAGCTGCAGGACGGCTTCTACGTCAACCTCGGCATCGGCATCCCGACGCTGGTGGCGAACCACGTGCCCGAAGGCGTGACCGTGACCTTGCAGAGCGAGAACGGCATGCTCGGCATCGGCCCGTTCCCCTATGACGACGAGGTCGATCCCGATCTGATCAACGCCGGCAAGCAGACGATCAGCGAGCTTGCCCACTCGGCCTATTTCGACTCTGCGCAGAGCTTCGCGATGATCCGTGGCGGGCATATCGACCTGGCCGTGCTCGGCGGCATGGAAGTGTCCGAGCAGGGCGATCTCGCCAACTGGATGGTGCCCGGCAAGATGATCAAGGGCATGGGCGGGGCGATGGACCTCGTCGCCGGGGTCAAGAAGATCATCGTCGTCATGGAGCACAACGCCAAGGACGGCTCGGCCAAGTTCATCCCGGCCTGCACCTTGCCGCTGACCGGCCGTAACGTGGTCGACATGATCATCACCGATCTTGCCGTCTTCCAGAGGGCGGACCACACTTCGCCGTTCCGACTCGTCGAGCTCGCTCCCGGTATCACCCCGGCCGAGGTCAAGGCGAAGACGACCGCCAATTACCTGGACTGATGGGAGAAATAGCATGGCCGATATCGCCGCAATTCCGCTGACCCGCATCGACGGCAGCGCCGACACGCTCGCCAACCACAAGGGCAACGTCCTGCTCGTGGTCAACGTCGCCTCGAAGTGCGGTCTCACGCCGCAGTACGAGGGGCTGGAGAAGCTCTACACCGAATACAAGGATCAGGGCCTCGAAGTGCTGGGTTTCCCGGCCAACGACTTCGGCGCGCAGGAGCCGGGCACCGACGAGGAAATCGTCGCCTTCTGCTCGGCCAACTACGGCGTTTCGTTCCCGATGTTCACCAAGGCCGACGTCAGCGGCGCGAACAAGCAGCCGCTCTACGCCGAACTGATCCAGGCGGTCCCGACCAAGCAGGGCGACGTCGACGGCATGAAGGAGCGCTTCAAGGGCTATGGCATGACGCCCAACGACGATCCCGAAGTGCTGTGGAACTTCGAGAAGTTCCTGATCGGCAAGGACGGCCAGGTCGCCGGCCGCTTCGCCCCCGCGATGACGCCCGACGATCCGGCGCTGGTCAAGGCGATCGAGAAGGAACTGGCGAAGTAACGCCTGCTGGATCCGTCTTGGCGGGTTGAAAGTACCGGGTGGTCGCAACCAATCGTGCGGCCACCCGTTTTTCATGGCTCAGACCCCGCTTTCGTCGGGGCTGGCCAGGAGCGCCAAGATTGAGCCAGAGCCTTCGCGCGTCCTTTCGCAACCGCTACCTCGACGTCGTCGGCTCGATCTACATCTACAATGAGTACCGCGGCTATACGTCGCTGGATCGCGTGCTCGCGGCGGCGCGACGGCACTGCGCGGACGACCCGGATTTCATTGCCGCCGTCGCCAGGCATCGCGCAGACGAACGCAAGCACTATCTGATGTTCAAGCGTTGGTTCGAGCTGAGGGGACTGATGCCGCTGGCGGTCGACACCAGCTACGGCCATATCGATCGCTTCATCCATCGGGTCTTCGGCTGCGGCATCGACCAGCTCGATACCGATGCGATCGTCGCCGATCCCGGCCTGTTCGAAAAGCTCTGCCGCGTCATCGTGCTGACCGAACAGCGCGGTCTCGATCAGGTGGAGGAACTGCTGCGCCACAAGGCCGTGCTCGGCGATCCGGTGATGCATCGCATCTTCCGCATCGTCCACGAGGACGAACCGAGCCACTTTCTGCCCTACCGCGACTGGCTGACGGAACAGGGCGGCCGAATCGAACGGTGGAATGAGAAGCTGGCCGACTGGTGCATCCACAAGGTGCTGCTGCTGGGCAAGATGCCCGCACTGTTCTTCGACGCCGGCGCTCCGCGTCTGGAGCGGTGGCCCGACGCTGGCGAGCCAGGGTAGGATCGCCCATATAGGTGGAATGCTCACGGACACCGCTACCTTCGAACGGCTGGCGCGCGAGGCGCTCGACCGTCTGCCCGAGCCGTTCCACGATCATCTGGGCGACATCGTCATCCGCGTCGAGGAATTCGCCGACGAGGCGACCCTGGATGCGATGGACATCGGCAGCCGCTGGGAGTTGACCGGGCTCTACCACGGCCGGCCAATGACCGAGCAGTCGGTCTGGGAAACCGGCGACATGCCGCCGATGATCACGCTCTACCGCGCCCCGCTGCTGCGCGAGATGCGCGAGACCGGGGTTTCGCTGGAGAACCTGGTCAACCACGTCGTCGTTCACGAGGTCGGCCACCACTTCGGCCTGTCCGACGACGACATGCACCGGCTCGAGGATGAGGACTGAGCGATAGCGTTTGCGCGCCGGCGCCGGCCAGTTCAAGCTGCCGCTTGGACGACAGGGCCGGGGGCACGACATGGCAATTCTCGATACGATTCGGAAGCTTACTCTTGCGCTGCTGGCCGGGATGGCCACGGCCAGTGCGGCCCACGCCGCGGCGGCGCCAGCCCAGACCTTCGCCTTCCCGACCGGGTTCCGCGTGCAGGAAATCCCGGCCAACGGCACGACGATCCACGTCCGCGTTGGCGGTTCCGGGCCGGCCGTTGTGCTGATCCACGGCTATGGCGATACCGGTGATATGTGGCTCCCCCCTGGCCGCAGACCTGATGCGCGACCACACGGTGATCGTGCCCGACCTGCGCGGCATGGGCCTTTCCTCGGTCGCGACCGTCGGTTTCACCAAGAAGAACGAGGCGGAGGATATCGCGGGCGTGCTCGATGCACTGAAGGTGCGCCAGGCCGATGTCGTCGGCCACGATATCGGCAACATGGTCGCCTTCGCCTTCGCCATCGCACATCCCGAGCGGACGTCCCGCCTCGTCATCATGGACGCGCCGGTGCCAGGCGTCGGTCCGTGGGAGGAACTGCTCAAGAACCCGATCCTCTGGCATTTCCGCTTTGGCGGGCCCGACATGGAGCGGCTCGTGGCCGGGCGTGAGCGCATCTATCTCGACCGCTTCTGGAACGATTTCTCCGCGAAGCCGGTGCGCTTTGCCGAAGCCAATCGGCAGCACTATGCGACGCTTTACGCCGGTCCCGGGCGGATGCACGCCGGCTTCCTGCAGTTCGCGGCCTTCGATCAGGATGCGATCGACAATCGCGCTGCGCTGGAGCGCGGGCGGCTGACGATGCCGGTTCTGGCGATCGGCGGCGACCACTCGTTCGGTACGACCATGGCCTTCGTGATGCGGTTCGCCGCCGACGACGTGAAGCAGGTCGTCATCGCCGATTCGGGCCACTGGCTGATGGAAGAGCAGCCGACGGCAACGATCGCCGCAATCCGCGGCTTCCTCGATAGCGCCGGTTGCCCGAAGTAATTGCCGACCCTCTCCCGCTCGCGGGAGAGGGTTTATTGCTCATCCCACCGCCGACTTCAGCTTGTCGGCAAGGTCGGTCTTCTCCCAGGGGAAGAAGTCGCCGTTGGGCTTGCGGCCGAAGTGGCCATAAGCGGCTGAGGGGCGATAGATCGGCTTGTTGAGGCCCAGACCCTCGCGGATACCGCGCGGGGTCAGGCCGCCGAGCGCATCGGCTGCCACCTTGGCGACCGCGGCTTCAAGCCTGGCGTCGTCGACCGTGCCCGTGCCGTGGGTGTCGACATAGAGCGACAACGGCTTCGACACGCCGATGGCATAGGCCACCTGGATCGTGCAGCGCTTGGCGAGGCCCGCGGCGACGACGTTCTTGGCGAGGTAGCGCGTGGCATAGGCGGCCGAACGGTCGACCTTGGTCGGGTCCTTGCCGGAGAAGGCACCGCCGCCGTGGGGCGAAGCACCGCCGTAGGTGTCGACGATGATCTTGCGGCCGGTCAGGCCGGCGTCGCCGTCGGGGCCGCCGATCTCGAAGGAACCGGTCGGGTTGATGTGATAGACGGTCTCGTCCGAAAGCAGCGAAGCCGGCAACAGGTCGGCCACGACCTTCTTGACGTAGGCGTGGAGTTCGGCCTCCTTGGCGCCCTCGTCATAGCCCTTCTTGTGCTGGGTCGAGACGACGATCGCGGTGGCGGCGGCGACCTTGCCGTCCTTGAAGCGCAGCGTGACCTGGCTCTTGGCGTCGGGTTCGAGGAACGGGGCAGTGCCCGAGTGGCGGTCGGCAGCCATGCGTTCGAGGATCTTGTGGCTGTAGTCGAGCGTCGCCGGCATCAGGTCGGGCGTCTCGTCGCAGGCGAAGCCGAACATGATGCCCTGGTCGCCCGCGCCTTCGTCCTTGTTGCCCGCGGCGTCGACGCCCTGCGCGATATGCGCGGACTGGCCGTGGAGGTTGTTCGAGAATTCCAGCGTCTGCCAGTGGAAGCCGTCCTGCTCGTAGCCGATGTCCTTGACGACCTGGCGCACCGTCGCCTCGATCTCCTCGAGCGCGCCGGGGGCCCACTGGCCGTTCTCGTAGACGCCCTTGCAGCGGATCTCGCCGGCAAGGACGACCTTCTGCGTCGTCGTCAGCGTTTCGCAGGCAATGCGCGCCTCGGGATCCTTCGACAGGAACAGGTCGACAATGGCGTCGGAAATCTGGTCGGAGACCTTGTCGGGGTGGCCTTCGGAAACGCTTTCGGAGGTGAAGAGGTAATCGCTGCGCATCGATAAATCCCGATATAAAGAAATCTTTATGTGAGTTCGCCTCTACCTCTTGATGCGTCTCAAGGCAATCACCGAGAGCACAAGTAGAAATACTGCCCAGCCAAGCGGAAGCATGTTGCCCAGGCGCGCGAAAGGCGTCGGAGCGTGGGCGGGCGGCACCGTTCCGTCGAGCCGTCCGGCGACATGGCGCGCGACGTACTGGCGGACGACGCCGTCGGCGTCGACCACCGCGCTGATGCCGGTGGTGGTCGAGCGGAGGACGGGCAGGCCTTCCTCGATCGCCCGCATCCGCGCCTGGGCCAGGTGCTGCGGCGGGCCCCAGGCGCCGAACCAGCCGTCGTTCGACGGGTTGAAGAGGTAGTCGGGGCGATGGGCGCGGTCGACGACTTCGCCCGAGAAGACGATCTCGTAGCAGATCTGCATGCCCGCCTTGCCCCAGGGACCGAGATCGATCGTGCGCGGGCCGGGGCCGGGCCAGAAGTCGAGCGTGCCCGCGACCAGCCGCGAGGCGCCCAGCGGCTCAAGCAGCCAGCGCATCGGCAGATATTCGCCGTAAGGCACGAGGTGCGCCTTGGCATAGCCCGGCAGGATCGCCCCGTCGGCGGCGATCGGCGAGATGACGTTGCGCGCGGCAATGGCGTCGAGCTTCTTGAATTCTAGATCGATCGCGCCGGTCAGCAGCAGGCTGCCGGGGCCGATCACCCGGCCGATCCGCCGGCGCGCGACCAAGGGATCGGCGGCGAAGGTGTTCTGCCGGTAGAGGTATTGCGGATAGCCGTCGCGCAGGTAGTCGGGCAGGCCCGATTCCGGCCACAGCACCAGCCGGGTCGTGCCGGGCTGGCGCGGCAGGGTCAGCCCTGCCAGCGTCGCGAACTGGTTCTCCCACTGGCGCGGGTCGTTGAGGTCGTCCTGACGGATGTCGGGCTGGACCAGGGTGAAGGGCAGGGTGCCCTGACGCGCGTCGTCGCCCAGGCCGGGCAGCAGGAACAGGGCGATGGGCGCGAGCGCCAGCACGGCCGTCTGCCAGCCGAGCCGTATGTGCATAGCCAGCAGCCAGCAGCCAGCGAGCAGAGCGACCAGCCCGGACAGCGCATAGGTGCCCAGCCACGGCACCAGCGCGGCCAGGCCCGGCCGCTCGAAACCGCCGAGCGCCGCCATGCCCAGCGGGTTCCAGGCGAAGCCGGTGAAGACCCAGGCGCGCAGCCATTCGCTGACGATCCAGCAGCCGGCGAAGGCGAGGACCGTCGCCAGACGGTTGTCGCCGCCCCGCCGCCCGATCGCCCAGGCCCCGAGCACGCCGAGCATCGGATAGACCGCGAGGTAGAGCGACAAGAGCACCACCGCGATCCAGCCAAGCCAGGCGGGCATGTTGGCCTGATAGGTGAAGGCCGTGGCGATCCAGTTATTGCCCAGGGTGAAATGGCCAAGCCCGAACAGCCAGCCGATCAGCGCCGCGTCCTGCCAGCGCCTAGTCCGCGCGGTCAGCTCGATCAGTCCGGCGATGGCGAGCAGCGTCAGCGGCCAGAGCGCGAGCGGCTGGAAGCCGCAGGCGGCGAGCGCACCCAGAGCCGGCGCGAACCAGCGGGGATGGGCGAAAAGGGCGGCCGTCAGGCGGCGGATTGGCTGCATCGACGCTGGCTTGTGGCGGCTCGCCGCATTCTGCGCAAGCGCGGGGAACGGACGGTCGTGCGGGGCATTGATCTGGCAGTTGAATTACTCCCGGGAGATCGTGCCATGGCCTTCACCGCCGCCCTGCCTCTGCATTCGCGTCAATCGTTCGGCGCGCTGCTCGGGCGCCAGTCGCCGCGCCGCATCGCCGGCGAGATCGCGCTAGGCGCCGCCGGTCTCGCGATCGGCGGGCTGGCGCTCTATTTCCTCAAGGAACGCAGCCAGGAGGAAGCCGAGCACACGGTGATCGAGCGCGATGGCGCCTTTACCGTGCGCCGCTACGCGCGCCTCGTGACCGCCGAGGTCACGCGTTACGGAACGATCGCCGATGCCATGGACGAGGGCTTCCGGCCGCTGTTCGACTATATTTCGAACAAGCACGATTCGCGGATGACGGGCGCAACCGGGCGCAAGATCGCGATGACGGTACCCGTGACCGTGTCGCCGGCCGACAAGCCGGGCGCCTGGACGATCCGCTTCGTCATGCCGCGGTCTTGGAGCCGCGCCACTTTGCCAGAGGCGGCGAACGGCGTGACGCTTGGCGAGCGGGCGCCGCGCACTCTTGCAGCGGTGCGGTTCAACGGGCGCGGCACCGACCGCGATCTGATCGCGGCCAAGCGCGACGAACTGCTCGCCTGGGTTGAAAAACGCGGCCTGCAGACGCTCGGCGAACCCGAATTCGCCGCCTATAACGCTCCCATCGTGCCCGGCGCGCTGCGCCGCAACGAGTGGTGGGTGGAAGTTGGCAGCCTCTAACGAAAAACCTCCCCGTTTGCGGCGGGGAGGTCTTCGTGATCAGTCTACCGTTTCGAGCGTCTCGCCGGCGGGCGGTTTGGGCCGCCGGGCGCGCGGGGCGCGGCGCGGCTTAGCCTCCGGCTCGGGAGCCGCTTCGGCCGGAACCTCGACACTTTCCTCGCGTCCCGCAGAGATCGCCGGTGGCAGGATCGACGGATCGAAGCCCTGCGGCGCGTCGTTGTCGCTGTCGTTGCTCTCACGGCGAGGACGGCGATCTTCGCGGCGCGGCTTGAGGCCGCGGCTGCCGCGGACGAAGGGATTTTCGGGCGGCTCGTAGGGCGAGCGCTGCTCGGCCGCTTCGCTCGAACCGCTATCGTCGCTGGTGGTGTCGTCGCTCGCGGTATCGCGGCGCTGCTCGGGCTGGCGCTCGGTGCGCTCCGGGCGGTCGCTCCGCTCCGGCCGTTCACGCGGGCCGCTCTGCACTGGACGGTCGTCCTGGCGCTGCGGGCGATCCTCGCGTTCGCGACGATGCGGCTGGTCGTAGGCCGTGTAGTCGTCCGCGGCGTATTCCGAGCCGTATTCGCTCTCATCGCGCTCGCGCTCGCCTTCGCCGCCTTCCTGCCAGCGATCCGTGCGGGGCTGGCGCGATTCTTCCTGGCGTTGGCGCTGGTCGGCGAGCACGCGGAAATAGTGATCGGCGAACTGGAGGTAATATTCCTCCTGCACGCGGTCGCCATTCAGGTGCGCGTCGTGCGCCAGCTTGCGATATTTCTCGAGCAGCTGGGGCGCATTGCCGCGCGCCCGGCTGTCGATCCGGTTGACGTTCTGGCCGCCGCCCTGCTGGCGATTGTTGTTGTTACCCCGGCCGCGCCGGCGGTTATTCCCACGATTATTGTTCAAGGGTGATATTCCTCAGCAGCCCCTGGGCTCCGCCGGGACAAAAGTCCGGACGGCATTTCGCACGCCTATCTTCCACAAACCCGCAGAGGGACCCGTGGTCCCGACATCTGCGCCCGGCGAGCGGCTTATTTTCCGCGAGCCTAGGCAAATGTTGGAGTGAAACCGGCCGAATGGGAAGCGTGCATCCATCCGCTGGTTACAACGCCAGATAAGCACGGTTCGGGTAAATGCCAAGTGAAAATTATGGCATAAGCGAAAGTTCTAGCGCGCGGGGGCGGCCGCCGAGATCGCGGTGGAGTTTTGCAGCGAAGCCGGCCTCTGCCGCGATGGCGGTGACGGCTTCGGCCTGGGTGTGGCCGATCTCCAGAATCGCGATGCCGCCTGGGTTCAGCAGCTTGGGCAATTGCGGGATGAGGATGCAGTAGTCGTCGAGGCCCTCAGGTCCGGCAAAAAGCGCGCCATGCGGCTCGTGGGTGCGAACCGAGGGCGCAAGGTCGGCATCGGTTTCGACATAGGGCGGGTTGGCGAGGATCAGATCGAACGACCCGCCCAGCAGGTCGGACCAGCCGGGCTGACGCCAGTCGGCCTGCACCATTTGCGCGCGGTCGGACAGATCGAGGCATAGGGCATTGTCCTGCGCCACCGCCAATGCCGCCACAGAGCGGTCGATGCCGATGCCTTCCGCCTCCGGCAATTCGCTCAGCACCGCCAGCAGCAGTGCGCCCGATCCGGTGCCGCAATCGAGTATGCGGACGGCGTCGGCGCGCGCGGTCAGCGCGGCCTCGACCAACACCTCGCTATCGCCACGCGGGATCAGGACATCGGCGGTGACGCGGAAATCGTGGCCGTAGAACTCCTGATGCCCGAGGATATAGGCGACCGGTTCGTGGTTCTGCCGCCTTTCGAGTAAAGCGGCGAAGCCGTCGGGCGCTGTGCTGTCCATGTGCCGCAGCAGCAGGTCCGAGCGAGAAACGCCCAGCGCCTCGGCCATCAGCAGTTCGGCGTCGAGGCGCGGGGTGTCGGACGAGGCTTCGAGCGCCGCTGCAGCTTCACGCAGCGTCTGGGCGATCGTCACGAATCCGCCCTCATTCCCCCAGGGCCGCCAGCCGCTTGGCCTGGTCCTCGGCAATCAGCGCGTCGATCAGTTCGGCGAGGCCGGGGCCTTCGAGGATCTCGGGCAGGCGATGCAAGGTCAGGTTGATGCGGTGATCGGTCACCCGGCCCTGCGGGAAGTTGTAGGTGCGGATGCGTTCGGAGCGGTCGCCCGAGCCGACCATGGCCTTGCGCGCCTCGGCCTCGGCGCCCTGCACTTCGGCGCGGCGCAGGTCGTAGAGCCGCGTGCGCAGCACCTGCATCGCCTTGTCCTTGTTCTTGTGCTGGCTGCGCTGGTCCTGCTGGATGACGACGAGCCCTGTCGGCAGGTGGGTCAACCGCACTGCCGAATCGGTGGTGTTGACGTGCTGGCCGCCGGCGCCGCTGGCGCGGTAAATGTCGATCTTGATGTCGCCCGGATCGATCTGGACGTCGACCTCGTCGGGCTCGGGCAGCACCGCGACGGTTGCCGCCGAGGTGTGGATACGCCCCCCGCTCTCGGTCACGGGCACGCGCTGGACGCGGTGCACGCCGCTTTCGAACTTCAATTTGGCGAAGACGCCGTTGCCGGCGATGTTGGCGACCACTTCCTTGAAGCCACCGAGCTCGTTGGCATTGGCTGAGACCATTTCGACCCGCCAGCCGCGGTCGGCGGCATAGCGCTCGTACATGCGGTAGAGGTCGGCGGCGAACAGCGCCGCTTCGTCGCCGCCGGTGCCGGCGCGGATTTCGAGCATTGCGGGCCGCGAATCGGCCGAATCGCGCGGTAGCATGGCGATCGACAGCTTGTGTTCGGCCTCGGGGAGTTCGGCCTTGAGGCTGGTGATCTCCTCGTCGGCCAGCGCGCGCATCTCGGCATCGGTTTCGTTGAGGGCCGAGAGGCTGGCCAGTTCCTCGCGCATCGAGGTGACGTCGCGCGCGGCGCGGGCGACGGGTTCCAGCTCGGCATAGTCGCGGCTCGCGGCGACAAACTCAGCGCCTTCGAGCGTGCCCGAAGCCAGCCGCGCCTCGAGCTCGGCGAAACGCGATGCGATCTGGGCAAGGCGTGCGTCAGAAACAGACATCAGCTCCACACTCCCCCGTCACCCCTGCGAAGGCAGGGGCCCAACAGACGGTGCCTCCACGAGCCTTGCGTGTCAGGACGAGAGCTCGGCTGGGCCCCTGCCTTTGCAGGGGTGACGGAAAGAAAGGCTGCGTACAAAATCAAAGCCCGGGCGCCAGGATCGCGTGGATCGACTGGGTTTGGCTTTCATCGACGTTCGCGCCACGCAGGTTCACGCGGAGATCGCCATCGATGAGGTTGATGCTGGCGAGATGGGTCGCTCCAGCCTTCGCAGCCTTGTCGAAACGTTTCTTCGGCGAGCCGGTGGCAACAATGTCGGCGGTAAAGCCCTTGCGACGCAGCTCTGCGAGTTTGGCCATCGCGAAGGCGAAAGCCTCGTCATTTTCGAGTGCGATCATGACATCCAGTGTGTCGGCAGGGACTGCCCCGGCATCCGCCACCAGCATCGCTAGCCGCTCGATCCCCGCGGCCCAGCCCACCGCCGGCGTATGCGCGCCGCCGAGTGTCTCGATCAGCCCGTCGTAGCGTCCGCCGCCGAGCACGGTGCCTTGCGCACCCAGCCGGTCGGTGACGAATTCGAAGGCGGTGTGGCGGTAGTAGTCGAGGCCGCGGACAAGCGCCGGCGCGCGCGTCCATTCGACGCCTGCGGCATCGAGCCCGGCGCAGACCTTGCCGAAGAAGTCCTGCGCTTCACCCGACAGGAAATCGTCGATCTTCGGCGCATCGGCCGTGAACGGCTTGTCGCGCGGGTCCTTGCTATCCAGAATCCGCAGCGGGTTGCGTTCCAGCCGGTCCTGGCTGTCCTCGCTCAGCTCCGCACGGTGGCTCTGGAAGTAATCGATCAGCGCCAGCCGCCAGGCCTCGCGGCTCGGCGCGTCGCCCAGCGTGTTGAGCTGCAGCGTCACGCCATCCGAAATACCCAGTTCCTTGAGGAGCTGATCGGCCATCACAAGCAGTTCGACGTCCGACTGCGGTTCGGCCGCGCCGATGATTTCCGCATCAAGCTGGTGGAACTGGCGATAGCGGCCCTTCTGCGGGCGCTCGTAGCGGAACAGCGGGCCGTGGGTCGCCAGCTTGAGCGGCGCATGCTGCTGCCAGCCGTTGGTCAGGTAGGCGCGGGCGATGCCAGCGGTGAATTCGGGGCGCAGGGTCAACGATTCGTCGCCCCGATCGAGGAACGAATACATCTCCTTCGAGACCACGTCGGTGGTCTCGCCCAGCGAGCGGCTGAACACGGCGGTCTTCTCGAACACCGGCATTTCGGCGCGACGGAAGCGGTAGAGCTTGCGCACCCGCTCGAAAGTTTCGACGACGCGCGCGAAAGCCTCCGCCTCGGCGCCGAAGATGTCCTGGGTGCCTCTGATGGCCTGCGGTGTTTCCATGGCGGCGCGCTTAGCCCCATTGCGCTTCGGGGAAAAGAGCCAGGCTTCCTTGCCCGAACGCCCCGATGCCGCCAAGATCGCGCGATGAAGAGCCTAATAATTGCCGCAGCGCGGACGACCGCGCTTTTCCTGCCCACTATCGCCGCCGCCCAAGGGACGGTACCCAGCGCGCCCCCTGGTGCTCCCATGGCCGCGCCGATCACGCAGAGCGTGCCCGATCCGGTAGATGCGCCTTACCCCGGTGGGACGATCCGGCTCGACATCGACGCCAGCGATACGCAGCGCGGCGCCTACCGCGTCACCGAGTCGATCCCGCTTACCCCCGGCGCCAAAAAGCTGACGCTGCTGTTCCCGCAATGGCTGCCCGGCAACCACGGCCCGCGCGGGCCGCTGGCCGAGCTGGTCGACGTCCGCTTCTTCGCCGACGGCAAGCCCCTGACCTGGCAGCGCGATCCGGTCGAGGTCTATGCCTTCCATGTCGACCTTCCTGTCGGCGCGCGCGAACTGGTCGCCAAATTCATCCACACCTCACCGCTGCAGACCTCGGAAGGGCGCATCACGATGACGCCCGAGATGCTCAACCTCCAGTGGGAGAAGATGAGCCTCTATCCCGCCGGGCATTACGTCCGCCGCATCCGCATCAAGCCGGCGGTGACTTTCCCTAAGGGTTGGACCGCGGCCACGGCGCTCGACGGCGCGCAGGCGTCGGGCGACAAAGTCACCTGGGCCGAGACCGACTACGAGACGCTGGTCGATTCGCCAATCTTCGCCGGCGTCAATTTCCGCAAGTGGACTCTGGGGCACGACGTCACGCTCAACGTGGTGGCCGACGAGCCCGAACTGCTCGCCGTCTCGCCCGAGAACCTCGCCAAGTTCTCGTCGCTGGTCGACGAGGCGCTGGCGGTGTTCGGCAAGCCGGCTTTCGACCACTACGAATTCCTCCTCGCACTGACCGACCGGATGGGCGGCATCGGCCTCGAACACCTGCGTTCGAGCGAGAACCAGATGGAGCCGAAGAACTTCATCGACTGGGAGGGGATGGACTGGGACCGCAACGTCCTGCCGCACGAATTCACCCACAGCTGGAACGGCAAGTACCGCCGCCCGGCACGGCTCTGGACGCCCGACTACCGCCAGCCGATGCAGGACGACCTGCTCTGGGTCTACGAGGGCCAGACGCAGTTCTGGGGCTTCGTCCTCGCCGCCCGCTCGGGCCTGCAGACCAGGGAGACGGTGCTCGGCATGCTGGCGACCCAGGCCGGCGGTTACAGCGAGCAGCCGGGACGCGCCTGGCGCTCGGTCGAGGATACCACGCTCGATCCGGTCTTCGCGGCGCGCAAGCCCAAGCCCTACGGCTCGCTGGCGCGCAGCGAGGACTACTACAACGAAGGCGCACTGATCTGGCTGGAGGCCGACCAGGTGATCCGCAGCGGCACCGGCGGGCGCAAGGGGCTCGACGACTTCGCGCGCTCGTTCTTCTCCTACGCCGGCGGTGGCCACAGCTCGGCGACCTACGAGTTCGCTGACGTCGTGGCGGCATTGAATGCGGTCTATCCCTATGATTGGGCGACATTCCTGCACACGCGCATCGAGGGCACGGGCCAGCCCGCCCCGGTCGCCGGCATCGAGCGCGCCGGCTATCGCCTGGTCTGGCGCGACGCGCCCAATCCTTTCGACAAGGCGCGGATGGACGATGCCAAGAACCTCAGTCTCTATCACTCGCTTGGCGTGACGATCGACCGCGAGGGCACAGTCACCAGCACGCGCTGGGACAGCCCGGCGTTCAACGCGGGCGTGGTCAACGGCGCCAAGATCGTCGCGGTGAACGGCCGCGCCTATGACGGCGAGAAGCTGCAGCAGGCGATCACCGCGGCCAAGGGCGGGAGCAAGCCGATCGAGCTGTTGATCAAGCGCGGCGACAAGTTCTTCACCGTGCCGGTCGGTTACTATGGCGGCCTGCGCTGGCCGTGGCTCGAACGCGCGGGCAAGAGCACTGCGCCGCTCGACCAGTTGCTTGCCCCGCGTCGCAGTACGGCACTGAAATGACCGCGCGTCGGCCTACGGTGGGCAACCGGCTCGCGCCGGCGCGGTTCATCGGTTTCCTCGTGGTGCTGGTCGGCGGCTATCTGGTGTCGCATTGGCTGCTGGGGAACAGCGATTGGAAGGACGCCGTGGCGCTGGCGTTCGACCTCGCCGCGGTCTGCTTCCTGATCTCGCTGGTGCCTCTGCTCAAGCACGGCACCACCGCGGTCATGCGGCTTCATGCCGAGGAAAACGACGCAAATCGGCTGATGGTGCTGGTGATCACCTCGCTGCTGACGCTGGTCGTCATGGTGGCGGTCAGCGGCGAACTCGACCGCGTCAACAAGGGCGACCTGCTGTCGGCGGCCAAGCTGGTCGCGACGCTGCTGCTGATCTGGCTTTTCGCCAATTCGGTCTATGCCTTGCACTATGCCCACGCGTTCTACTCGCACGATCCCAAAACCGGCGGTGACAGCGCTGGAATAGACTTCCCCGGCACCAAGACACCGTCCTATTCGGACTTCGCCTATTTCGCCTTCACCCTGGGCATGACCTTCCAGACTTCGGACGTGGAAATCAGCGCGCCGGCGATCCGCCAGGTGGCGCTGCTGCACAGCTTCGCCGCCTTCATCTTCAACATCGGCGTAATCGCCTTCACCATCAATGTGCTGGGCGGAAGTGGCTGATCCGCGAGGATCAAGAAAACTCCTGCATGACTGACGCAGGTTCCTGTTGCGGCGCAGCATGGTCACGGCTAGGGGCGCGGCATGCGTATCGACCTGATCCCCGTTGGCGACAATCCGCCCGAGAGCCTGAACGTCATCATCGAAGTGCCAGTCGGCGGCGAACCCGTGAAATACGAGTTCGACAAGGCCTCCGGCGCGCTGTTCGTCGACCGGATCCTGCACACGCCGATGCGCTATCCGGCCAACTACGGCTTCATCCCGCATACGCTCTCGCCCGATGGCGATCCGCTCGACGCGTTGGTCATCGCGCGCTCGCCCTTCGTCCCAGGCTGCGTCGTGCGCGCCCGTCCGATCGCGGTGCTAAACCTGGAAGACGAAGCCGGCGGTGACGAAAAGCTGGTCTGCGTGCCCGACGACAAGACCTTCCCCTATTATTCCGACGTCGCCGAGAAGGACGACCTGCCCGGCATCGTCATGGAGCAGATCGAGCACTTCTTCACGCACTACAAGGATCTCGAGAAGACCAAGTGGGTGCGCATCGGCAAGTGGGGCGGTGCCGAAGATGCCCGCCGCGTCACGATCGAGGCGATCGAGCGCGCCAAGGAAGCCAAGGGCAAGTAACCCTCGTCTAGCGCCTGTGCTTCGACAAGTTCAGCATGAGCGGATGCTGTTTGAAGCCAAGCCCCGCTCAGCCTGAGCTTGTCGAAGGCCAAGCGCGGCGTTGGCCTCAATCCCCCCGCGATGATCATCCCGTCGATTCGGATCGTGGGCACGTTGATCGGGCGGAACCACTCCAGGTCATTGGCCGGCGTCAGCGCCGCATACATGTCGATGAGATTGCCGGCGATGGTGAACTCTGCCACCGGACCGGCGCGCTGGCCGTCGACGATGCGGAAGCCCGAGGCGCCGCGGCTATAGTCGCCGGTCACGCCGTTGACCCCTTGGCCGATCAGTTCGGTGATATAGACCCCATCCTTGATGTCGGCCATCAGCGCCTCGGGGCTCGCGCTGCCCGCGGCGAGGTGCAAGTTGCTCACCGACACGCCCGGCGCGCCGCCGTGCCCGCGCGAGGCGTGGCCGGTAGGCTGCATGTCGAGCTGGCGGGCCGAGGCGCTTTCCAGCAGCCAGCCGGCGATCCGCCCGGCTTCGACGAGGTTGCGCGCAGTGGTCGCCAGGCCCTCGCCATCGAACGGACGCGACCGAAGGCCGCGGGGGCGGTGCGGATCCTCGACGATGGAGACGCCGCTGTCGAGCAGCTGCTCGCCCAGCCGGTCGAGCAGGAAGCTGGCGCGCCGCGCGATCGAGGAGCCGGCCATGGCACCGATCAGGTGGCTGACCAAGGTGCCGCCGACACGTGGATCGAACACCACGGGCATCGTCCCGCTCTTGAGCTTGCCGGGATTGAGCCGTGCTACCGCGCGTGAACCGGCCAGCTGGCCGATCTCGAGCGGCGTCGGCAGGTCTGCGCCGTGGCGAGCCGAGCGCCAGCCATAGTCGCGCTGCATGTCGGCGCCTTCGCCGGCGATGACGCTGGCGCTGAGGCCATGGCTGGTCGTGGCATAGGAGCCCGAGAAGCCGTGGCTGGTGGCAAGCGCGAACAGACCGCGACCCGAGCTGGCGCCGCCGCCTTCGGAATTGGTCACGCCGGGCACGGCGCGCGCCGCGTCCTCGGCCGCCTCGGCCATTTCGCGCAGCAGGCGAGGGCTCGGCTCGGCTGGGTCTTCCAGGTCGAGCGCGGGGTAGGGCCCCTTGGTCAGCAGCTCGGCGGGCGCGAGGCCGGCATAGGGATCCTCGGGCGCCGAGCGCGCCATGGCGACCGCGCGCGCCGCGAGCTCGTCGAGCGCGGCGTCGCCCATGTCGCTCGAACCGATCGAGGCCGAACGCGTGCCGATGAATACGCGCAGGCCGATGTGCTCGCTTTCCGAGCGCTCGACATCCTCGAGCTTGCCGAGCCGCACCTGGATGCTTTCGGAAGCGTCGGCCGAATAGACCGCGTCGCCGGCATCGGCACCGGCACGCCGCGCGCGTTCGAGCAGCGCCAGCGCGCGTTCCTGTGCGGCTTCAAGGCTGAGCATCCCAAAACTCCTACAGGCGCGCGAAAGAAGCGCGCAGGGCGGCTCTAGTCCCGGCTGGCAGGAAGGGCAATGTCAGGAAAGAAGAGGGATTTTTAGGCGAAAGCCAATTCAAGCAAAGGTGAAGGCGAGCAGCTTGAATACGCCGGTCAGCGCAAAAGGCAGGCCGATCGCCAGCAGCCACAGCGTGATCCGGTCGCGGCGGAAATAGCCGGCCATCGCGGGATCGTGAGCCTGGTCCTCGCTGAGGCGGTTCCAGCGACGTTCGAAGCGGCGGCAAGCGGGGATGATAGCGCCGACCAGCACGACCAGCGCCAAGTAAGGCAGCAACGAAGCGCCTTCGGACTTCAGCGCGCCCATGGTCACAAAGATCTGCAGAGCGGTATAGACGAGAAGCGCGTAAGCGATGTTGTCGCTCATCTTGCGGCGCCAATCGACAGCCTTGGCGTCCACGGGGCGGGTTGCCGCCTGTGGCGCGAGCCAACCACGCTGCCAGACTTTCGCCATTCAGAATCCTCTCATCGCTCTCCAACCGGCACTAGAACACCGAATCGCGGGGGGATCAAGCAACTTAACCACGGCGAGCGGCAGCCTGGCGGCTCGCCATGCACAAAACCTGCCAAACTGTCTAAACGACGCTTGCTCATCCTCGGTGCGCCGCTTACATCGCGCAAGGCATGACCGACATGACGCAGATCGCCCCGTCCGAGGACGCTCCTCACGCCGTTATCAGCGCGTCGCAGCCGATCCCGCAGGGTGGGCTGGAGGTCGTCTCGATCGCCAAGTCCTATGACAAGCGCGCGGTCCTGACCGACATCTCGCTTTCGGTGGGCCGCGGCGAAGTGCTCGGCCTGCTGGGCCCCAATGGCGCGGGCAAGACCACCTGCTTCTATTCGGTGATGGGGCTGGTGAAGCCCGATTCGGGCCGCATCCTGCTCGACGGCGTCGATATCACCAAGCTGCCGATGTACCGCCGCGCGATCCTGGGCCTCGGTTACCTGCCGCAGGAAACCTCGATCTTCCGCGGCATGACGGTCGAGCAGAACATCAATTGCGTGCTCGAACTGGTCGAGCCCGACAAGGCCCTCCGCGCGCAGGAGCTCGACCGGCTGCTCGACGAGTTCAGCCTGACCAAGCTGCGCACGAGCCAGGCCATGGCGCTTTCGGGCGGTGAGCGGCGGCGCTGCGAGATCGCCCGCGCGCTCGCGGCGAACCCCTCGATCATGCTGCTCGACGAGCCGTTCGCCGGCATCGACCCACTGTCGATCGCCGATATCCGTGACCTTGTGAAGGATCTCAGGAACCGCGGCATCGGCGTGCTGATCACCGATCACAACGTCCGCGAGACGCTCGACATCGTCGACCGTGCCTGCATCATCTATGGCGGCCAAGTGCTCTTCGCGGGCAGCCCCGAGGCGCTGGTCGCGGACGAGAACGTGCGCCGGCTCTATCTGGGCGAGGGTTTCACGCTGTGAGGTCCTGGCATTGACGGGGGCGCCGCGCGGCGATTGATCGATGGCTTTGGGGCCCCGCCTAGATCTACGCCAATCCCAGTCGCTGGTGATGACGCCGCAGCTTCAGCAGGCTATCAAGCTGCTGGCGCTGTCCAATCTCGAGATCGAGACCTTCATCGGCGAGGCGCTCGACGCCAATCCGCTGCTCGACATCACCGAGGCGGCGCCCGCCGCCCCCGGCGAGACCGTGGACATTCCCGAGGAGGCACGTCGCACCAGCCTCGAAAGCTCACCGGTCGACCAGCTGATCGGCGAGGGCAGGGGTGAGGACGACCGGCCGCTCGACATCGATACCAGCGCGCTCGACCGCGATCGTGACACCGGGGATAGCGACGGCGGTCGCGAAGGCGGCGATTGGGGCGGAGACCTGCGCTTCGCCGCGGCCGAACTGGGCCCCTCGATCGAGGAGCGCGCCGCGGGCGCCGAAACGCTGGCCGAACATCTCGAGGCGCAGATCGGCACGGCCACATCCAACGAACGCCTGGGCGCGATCACGCGCTACCTGATCGGCCAGCTCGACGAGGCCGGCTATCTGCCGGTCTCGCTGCGCGACATAGCCGAGGATCTCGGTCTGCCCCTGGCCGAGGCAGAGGCGGGGCTCGCGCTGCTGCATACGCTCGATCCCACTGGGGTCGGCGCTCGCTCGCTCGGCGAATGCATCGCGCTGCAGGCGCAGGAGGCGGATCGCCACGATCCGGCGATGGCGCGGCTCATCGAGAATCTCGACCTCGTCGCGCGCGGCGAATTCGCTCGGCTCAAGCGCATCTGCGGGGTCGATGACGAAGACTTCAGCGACATGCTGAACGAACTGCGCGGCTACGATCCCAAGCCCGGCCTGAAGTTCGGCGGTACGCCCGGCTCGGCGGTGACGCCCGATATCCTATTGACCGCACGCGCCGACGGCGGCTGGGACATTTCGCTCAACCAGGCGACCTTGCCGCGGCTGATCGTCAACCGCGCCTACTATGTCGAGCTGCGCGGCTCCTGTGCCGACAAGCCGTCGAAGGGCTGGCTTTCGGAAAAGTTGGCCGACGCAAACTGGCTGATCAAGGCGCTCGACCAGCGGCAGAAAACGATTCTCAAGGTTGCGGCAGAAATCGTCCGGCAGCAGGACGGCTTCTTCCGCCACGGCGTCTCGCAGCTCAAGCCGCTGACCTTGAGAGCGGTGGCTGAGACGATCGCCATGCACGAATCGACGGTCAGCCGCGTCACTTCGAACAAGTATCTCCAGTGCGAGCGCGGCATCTTTGAACTCAAGTACTTCTTCACTTCGGGCGTCGCCGGGGTGGACGGCGAGGGCGCGGTCTCGGCCGAGGCGGTCAAGGCCGCGATCCGCTCGCTGATCGACGCCGAGGACGCCAAGGGGATCCTGTCCGACGACGCACTGGTCGACCTGCTGCGCGCCAAGGGCTTCGACCTCGCCCGGCGCACCGTGGCGAAATACCGTGAGGCGATCGGCCTGGGCAGTTCGGTGCAGCGCCGCCGGCAGAAGGCGCTCGCCGCGGTGCGCTGAAGCCGGCGCGGCTGTCCTGCCGGGTCTGTCATCTTCGGTTGCTAAACTATATTAGCAAATACTAAACATGTTTATTAAGTGCTTGGCAGTTTTGTACTTGCACTACTTAGTATAAAAACGTTTTCAAATGAAAGTATCTTGGTAAATTGAAGGCCTCAACCACGCTGCCTCAGTATTGTCCCCCTGGGGCGGTAATAAGAGGGGAGTGCCATGGCCTATATAGACCAAAGGAGTGGAAGAAATCAGCGCATTGCGGCGATGACCGTCGTGGCCGTTCTTCAAGGCGCGGTGATCGTCGCGCTGATCAACGGGCTCGCCGTCCATTGGCGCCCCGGACCGCCGCCGACCCGTACCGAAGGAGAGCAGATCAATCTTGACCCGATTCCGACACCGCCGCTGCCGCCCAAACCTCCGATCGACCAGAAGAAGCCGATCGACCAGCCGCAACCGAGGGTGCCCTTGGGCGAAAGCACGGATCGCCCCCTGCCGCCGGTTTCGATACCGTCCGATCCAATTCCGACGCAGACCTACGATCCACCGCCATTGCTGCCCAAGCCCCCAGTGTTCGAGGTGCGTGCGCCCAAACCGAAGAACGCCCCGGGAAGCTGGGCGACGCCCAACGACTACCCATCGCGCGACCTGCGCGAAGGCAACCAGGGCGTGACGGGTTTCGCGCTGACAGTCGGCGCGGACGGGCACGTGCAATCATGCACGGTCACCGCCAGCAGCGGCTTCCCCGGGCTCGACAAGGCGACCTGCGACAACGTCTCGCGTCGCGCGCGCTTCGAGCCGGCGACCGACAGCAGCGGCAATCGCACCGTCGGGACTTACAGCAGCCGCATTCGCTGGCAAATTCCGCAGGGCTGACCAGCCCCCTACCGGTCGGTCCCTGAACGGAGTCGGCATCCTCCCGCGTCCAACGAGCGGGAGGATGCCGATCTTTTTCAACCTGACTTTAGAACGCGTCCCAATCTCCGGACGAAGCGCCGGTATCGAGTGCGACGTTGCCGATCACGGCGGAAGCCGGCGCTTTGGCGGCCCTGGGCATCGGCACGACCTTGGCCTCGCCGGTCTTGAACTGCGTTACCAGCTCGGCAAGCTGGCCGGCCTCGTCGGCCAGGCTTCGCGCAGCCGCGGTCGATTCCTCGACCATCGCCGCGTTCTGCTGGGTCATGCGGTCCATGTCGCTGACCGAGGCGTTGACCTGCTGCAGGTGCGAGGCCTGGGCATCGGTGGTCGAGGCGATCTCGTCGAACATCCGGTCGATCCGGCCGACGCGGCCCGCGATCTGGCCGAGCAGTTCGCCGGTCTCCGAAACCAGCTTCGCGCCCGCGCCGACGTGCTCGGTACTGTTCGAGATCAGCGCCTTGATGTCGTTCGCGGCGTTGGCGCTGCGCTGGGCAAGCGCGCGGACCTCGTTGGCGACGACCGCGAAGCCCTTGCCCGATTCGCCCGCACGCGCGGCTTCGACGCCGGCATTGAGCGCCAGGAGGTTGGTCTGGAAGGCAATGGCGTCGATGACGTCGACGATCTGGGTAATCTGCTCCGCGGACTTCTCGATCTCCGCCATCGCCGCGACCGTGCGCCCGACGACGGTCTCGCCGTCATGCGCCTGGCTGTTGGCCTGGGCGATCGAAGTGCGAATCTCGCGGGTCTTGGTGGCGGCTTCGCTGGCGCCTGAGGTGACCTGGTTCATCGCCGCCGCCGTCTCTTCGAGGCTGGCGGCCTGGTGCTCGTTGCGGCGGGCGAGGTCGTCCGAAGCCGAGCGGATTTCGGATGCGCCCGACGAGACGCTGTTCGCAGAGCGGGTGACCTGTTGCATCACCTGCGCCAGCTCGGCGACGGTGCGGTTGTAGGCTTGCCGCAGAGGCTCGTATTCGGGTGCCAGCTGCTGGTTCATGCGATGGGTCAGATCGCCGTCGGCAAGCCTGGCCAGCGCTGACGACAGACCGGCCACCACCGCGTCCTGCTTCGCGGCGCTTTCGCGCTGCTTGATGCCGGCGTCGCGGAACACCTCGATCGCGTTAGCCATCATGCCGATCTCGTCGCGCCGGCCGAGACCTTCGGGCGTGCGGCTATAGTCGCCGCCGGCCATGAGCTGCATCATCTGGGCGGTCTGGCCCAGCGGAGCGACGACGCGGCGACGGATGAACCGGCCGGCGAAATAGATCGCCGCCAGGATCAGCAGCGCCAGGGCCAGGGCCGCGGCCAGCGCCATTTCGACGATCCAGCTGCTGCGGGCTTGCATCTCGGCGCGGTACTTGTTCGACATCTCGACGAGCCGTTGGGTCTCGGCGCGCTGGGTACTGTAGATCTGGGTGAGTTCCCCGTCTCGAACCGCGGCCATCGTGTCGGTATCGTGCCGGCGGGCGGCGGGCATGAAGTGGGTGTCGATCGCGTTCCAGAACCGATCGGCAGACTTGATCGTCGCATCGATCTGCGGCCGCAGTTCCTCGGGCACCGTCGCCTGGGCCCAATAGGCCTTGCGCGAGAGGAAGTCGTCGCGTGCAGCCTGGAGGCGCCTGAGCGCATCGGCGTTGGTACCACCGCTGTCCTTGACCGCCTCTGTCAGCATGAAGGGTTCGACGACGAACAACGGCGGCGGCAGAACATCCGCCAGCAGTTCGTCCTGTAGCGCGCTTTCATGTTGGAGCGGCCCGCCGAAACGGATCTGGCCGACCACAAGTGCAGCGATGACGATCGCCACGGAGATGAGCGCGATGAGGCCGATAGCGCCGCGGCGTGCCTGGGTTTCGAGCATGGGAGTCCTGTCGGAATCGAACCGGATTGGATGGACCTATTCCTGCACGAAAAGGGTTAAGGCGACGGGAAGGAGCACCCTCGTCAATACCCGATAGGATGCTAAGGAAAGCGTTACAGCCTGCCTGTTTCAGGCACTTCGATAGCTCGGGCCGGGGCTGACGTCTTGGCCGCGCTAAGAACTGGTTAACCATAGTTAGCTAATAAAGCGGGCGGAGGTTCTTTCGATGTACGCAAGCAAGCACGAGATCATCTCGGCCGGTTTCTCGGAAGCGGTGAAGATGAAATCCGCGGTGGCCAATGCCGCCGCCGATGCCAACGTGACGATGAACGTCCGCCAGTTCGGCAGGCTTGCGGGCCTGCTCGAAAGCCTGTGCGAGACCGCGCTCGGCGAAGTCGGCGGCGGCATGGGCGATCCGCGATACTGGGTGCCGCTCGAAGAATATGCCAAGCTCAAGCGCGAATACCAGCAGCTGAGCGCCCAAAGCGCACCCTTCGATCTGCGGCTGAGCGGCTGGGAACCCGCGTCGCCGGATACAGTTTCCACGTCACGATCGCTGATGTAGCGCTGCGAGCCGGTTGGCCGCATTCACCGCTAGGCCTTCGGGGCTTGAGTGGGCTCAAATGCTAAATGTTTGTCGCCCTCTGGGTCTTGAGGGGCGCCGCTCCTCACACCATAGCAAGCACGCGCGGTTTTGAGAGGTCCGTCGGCGGGGTGATTCGGCAAGATCGTATCGGAAATCCCGCGGCCTCGCGGATGGACTGGCGCGGTCTTGGGTTGATCGCCGGGCTGGCGCTCGCCGTGTTCCTTGTGTCCGCGTTCTGCCTCGCTCTTCCGCGCGACGCCTATGGCAACATACAGATCTGGTACACCAACGGTCTCGCCTTCGCCGCCTTGCTGCGCACGCCTGAAAGGCGTTGGCCCGGGCTGATCGCGGCGAGCATGCTCGGCATCGTCGCCGCGGCAGTGCTTTACGGTGCGAGCTGGGGCGAAATCGCCCTCTGGACAATCAGCAGTGCCCTGCAGTTCACCCTGACCGCCTATGTCCTGCGCCGACGGCGGGGTCCCGACCTCGATCTCACGACCTCGCGGAACATTCTCGCTCTGGCTGCCGTCAGCTGCCTCGTCGCGGTCGCCATGGTCATAGTGCTGGCGGGCTCGGCGGAAGCGCTCGGGCTGTCCTTTGCGCCCGGCGTGGAACCGATCATTCTGGGGTGCCTGACGACTTGCCTGTCCATGCTGGCACTCGGCGTGCCGGTGCTGTCGCTGACTTCGCGGCTGGGCTGGAAAAACCATTGGTTGGATAGCCGGGGCATCGCTCTGTTGCTCCTGCTCCTCGCGCTCGAGATCGTCATCCTGTGCCTGACGTTCGGTCCTTGGACGATACCCGGCGTCTTCGTAGTCATGCCGGTCCTGATGTTGATCGCCTGGCTCTACGGACTGCAGGGCGCCGGATTGGCCAACCTGCTGCTCACCGTGATTGTCGCCGGCTTCACCTATCAGCGGATCGGCGCCGAGAGCATCCTCACCCGGGCAGGCTACGCCTCGTTCAGCGGGGCGCTCTATGTGGCGACGTTCTTCTGCGTCTGTCAGCTAATCAGTCTGCCGCTGGCCATCGCGCGCGCGCGCCAGATCCGCCTGACCGAAGATCTGGCGGCGGCCTTGTCCGCGGCCGAGCAGCGCGCGATTCGGCTCGAACAGAGCGAGCAGGCCGCCAAGCGGTCCGAAGCCAGCGCCGTTCGCGCCCGCGAACGGCTGCGCAGCATCATCGAGACTTCGACCGACATCATCTGTACGCTCGACGCCGAGGGGCGGTTTCTCGAAATCAGCGAGAATTGCGAAGAGCTCTGGGGAATTTCACGTGAGGCCCTGCTCGGGCGGCCCTTCTTCGAGGTGATCGTTCCGGAGGAGCGGGAACTGGCGGTCCAGTTCTACGACATTACCCCTACCACGCTGGCGAAACGAACCATACGCACCAATCACGCGCTGCCCGATGGCTCAATCATGCCGATGTCCTGGGCCGCGACCTGGCTCGAGGACGAGCAGATCGCCCATTGTGTCGGCCGCGACATGTCCGAGTACAACGCGATGGAAGCCCGCTTCCACCAGGCCCAGCGCATGGAGGCGATCGGCCAGCTGACTGGCGGCGTCGCCCACGACTTCAACAATCTGCTGACCGTCGTGCTAGGCAGCTGCGAGGCGGTGTCGCTCGAACTCGACGATCCGCTGCTCGAGCAGCACATGGAAATGGCTCTGGAGGCCGGCGAGAAATGCGCCGAGCTCACCCGCCAGCTTCTCGCCTTCGCCCGGCGCCAGACTCTGACGCCGCAAGCCTTCGACCTCAACGAGCGGATCACCGCAGCCGCGCCATTGATCATGCGGACGCTGGGCTCGGACCTCGAATTTTCCATCCGCACCTCGCGCGATCTGCGCCGCGCCTTCGCCGATCCGCTGCAAACCGAAACGGCCATTCTCAATCTTTGCCTGAATGCGCGCGACGCGATGCCGCAAGGCGGCCGGCTGCTGATCGAGACCTCGAATGCCACGCTCAGCGAAACCTACGCCAAGCGTAACCCCGACGTGCGGGCCGGTAACTACGTCATGATCACGGTCAGCGACACCGGCCTGGGCATCGCGCCCGAGATCATCCAGCGGATATTCGATCCCTTCTTCACGACCAAGGATATCGGCAGCGGCACTGGTCTCGGGCTTTCGATGGTCCATGGCTTCGTCAATCAGTCCAACGGCCACATCAAGGTGACGTCGAAGCCGGGCAAGGGTGCGAAATTCCAGCTCTACCTGCCGGTTGCTCCCCAGCACGAGATGGCGGTCGTCCGGCCGGACATTGAGGCGCAGGCCATGCGCTACGGTCAGGAGAACGTACTGCTGGTCGAGGACCACCCGCTCGTTCGCGATCATCTCCACGGCAAGCTCAAGAGCCTGGGCTACCTGGTGACCGTTGCCAGCAGCGCCGCCGACGCACTGGCGATTCTGGAACGGCGCGACGACATCGACCTGCTGCTGACCGACGTGGTCATGCCGGGCGGCATGGGCGGGCTGGAGCTCGGTCAGCTGGCCGCCAGACGCTGGCCGCAGATTCGCATTCTCTACACCTCTGGCTATGCGCCGGACACGCTGACCAAGGGCGGACGCCTGCTCGACGGCGCGGCGCTGCTGCCCAAGCCCTACACCAAGAGCGAACTGGCGCGGAAGGTCAGGTCGGTTCTGGACGAGGACAGCCCGGCTACAAGCGATTTTTTTCGTTAGGCGGGAACTAACCCTGAGCCCGGAGCGTATAGGAATTACTGTCGCCGCCTACCCTCCCTGGGTACCGGTAGATCCGGCACCGAAAGCCGGCGGCGACAGGCCCTCCCTTTTTCAGTTCAACCGCACGCGCAGGTGATTGACGCCGCGCGCGACCAGGCCGCCGATGATGCTGGTCGACTCGCCGCTGTCGTCGAGGCGCATTTTCGGAAAACGATCGAGCAGCGCGTTGATTGCCGCGGTCATTTCCGCCGCGGCGACGAAACGGCCGAGGCAGGTGTGCGGGCCGGCAGCGAAGCCGACGTGCCGTTTGGCCGGCCGGTGCAGGTCGTAGTCGTCGGGCCGCTCCCACCGATCCGGATCGCGGTTGGCCGCGCCGAGGCAGCAGTCGATGATCGCGCCTTCGGGGATCTCGTGCCCGTCGAGCACGGTGTCGCTCATCGCCATGCGATAGAACAGCGGGTCCGTGCAGTTCCAGCGAACCGACTCCTCGATCGCCTGCGGCATAAGCGAGCGGTCGGCGCGCAGCGCTTCGAGCTGGTCGCGGTTGCTGAGCAGCGCGAACAGCGTGATGCCGAGCTGGCGGAAGGTCGTGCCGCCGCCCGCGAGGAGCAGCAGGCGGGAGAACGAAAGGATGGCCTCGTCGTCGAGATGCGAGGCCTGGCCTGCCGCATCGGTGAAGGGCGCGTCGATCATGCGCGAGATCAGGTCGTCGCGCCGCTCGGCCCGCCGTTCGGCGATCGCCCCCAGCAGCACCTGCCGCACCTTCTCGTGGGCCACTGCGCGCGCTGCTTCGGGCAGCACGGGGGCCATCGAGGTTAGCAGACTATCGCGAAACTCCAGGGCTTCGTTCGAATCCAGGCCATAGGCGGCGGTCACCGTGTGCATCGGCAGGCGGCCGCAAAGCTGCGGGACGAGATCGACCGCGCCCTGGCCTTCGATGCCGTCGAGCAGGATCTGCACGAAAGGCTCGATCCACATCTCGGTCCACCAGCCCATCGCCTGGTCGCGCGTCATCATCGGCTGCACCGCGGCGCGATAGCGGGCATGCTCGTTGCCGATCATCGTCAGCACGGTGTGCCCGATGTTCTTCATGACGCTGTCTTGCTCCTGGTAATGCGCCGAGGAGAACTTGTCGGCTTCGACCAGGGCTTTGCTGCAGGCGTTGAACGACAGCGCGGTAAAGTGCTTGCGTTGGGGAGAGGTGTGATCGGGCCGGCCAGTCAATTCCATCATCAGACTGCCGGCGAAAACCGATCCCTGCGATCGCAGGCGGGCGAAATCGGGATAGGGATCGGGGATCATGACGCCGCCGGAGTGTTCGATCTCCTTCTCGACGTTGAACATTTCCTTGTAGCGCGGATCGTCGCTGGTCAGTGCGCTGGATTTTGCCGTCACCTTAACATCTCCCATGCGGCGCTAGCTATCGCGCCTGTGACACAGACTATGTCATAAAAATTCGCAATTTCGATCATTAATTCGCCAATGATAGTTGGCCGAGATGGATCCAAGCGCGGGATCGCATCCCTGCGAGGTCGGCCAGGCACTTCTTCGAGAGCGCCCCTCTAGCGGGCTAGGCTGCGGCCTTGGCGGGCGCTGCCGCTTTCCGGGCGAACCAGATGACATGCTGCGCACCCTTGCCGTTGGGACGCGAGCGGACGCGGACCTCGTCCACTGCGAAGCCTGCCTTCTCCAGTCGCTTGGTGAAGTTGTCGTCGGGCTCGGCCGACCAGATCGCGAGAATGCCGCCGGCACGCAGCGCGTCCTTGGCGTTGAGCAGGCCGTTGTTCGAATAGAGACAGTCGTTGACCCGACGCACGAGCCCGTCGGGGCCGTTGTCGACGTCGAGCAGGATCGCGTCGTAGGCGTCGCGTGCCGAATCGATCAGCATGGCGACATCGTCGTTGACCAGCACCACGCGCGGATCTTCAAGGCAGCCGGCGGTCAGCGCTTCCATCGGCCCGCGCGCCCACTCGATGATCTCGGGGACGATCTCGGCGACGGTCAGCGTCGCATCGGCGGTCAGGGTCTTGAGCGCCGCGCGCAGCGTGAAGCCCATGCCGTAGCCGCCGATCAGCCATTCGGAACCCGTCCTGAGGCCGAGCCGCTCGGAGGTCATCGTCGCGAGCGCTTCCTCCGAATTGCTCACGCGCGTGTTCATCAGCTCGTTGCGTTCGAGCAGGATGGTGTATTCGTCGCCGCGGCGCATCAGCCGCAGCTCGACGCCGTCGGGCACCTGGGCGGTGCCAACCAGTTCAGCTGCGATCATGATGCGTTCCCCCGGCAGAGCCGTTATCTCTTGCGGGCCTTGCGCGCGGCATAGCGCGCGTCGCGGGCGGCCTTGCGTTCGGCCTCGGTCAGCTCGGGCTTGACCTCGGCTACCTTGGCGGCCTCCGCTTCGGCCTTGGCCAACTTGGCGGCCGCCCTGGCTTCGCGCTCGGCCTGCATGGCCTTGCGTTTTTCGGCCAGTGCAGCTTCGCGTTCGGCCGCCTTGGCGGCGCGCTGGGCCTCTAGTTCGGGGTCGACCGCCGGCTTTGCCTGCAGTTTTGCGAGGGCCTTTGCCCGCGCTGCGGCGGCTGCCGCCGTCCGGTCCTGAAAGCCCGGTTCCTTGTATCCTGCCATCAATTCTTACTCGGTTTCCTTGATCATCGATTGCCGCCGATCGCACAGGTCGGGACCGGCAGGGCCGCCCTTAGCACGAGGAAACGACAGCGGCATAGTGCGGTGTCAGGCGATTATCGTAGTCTGCTCGGGCCGGGCCGACCGTTCGATCATGCCATAGGCGGTTTGGCCGTCCCAGGTGTAACGCACGCCGCTCTGCTGGAGATCCAGGCCCCACATCTCCTTGCTGCTGACGCGGCAGGTGGCGAGCGTCGTCAAGCCTTCGATCCGCGTCACGCCGAGCTCGGAATGGAGCTCAACCGAAACGTCGTCGCCCGAGGCACCGAATTGGCGGAGCCAGGGCATCGCCTTCGCCTTGGCGGGGTACATCTGGCCGTCCTGCCAGATGAAGCCCTCGTTCCACGGCTCGAAGCCGTCGTCGTGCGGCGGATAGGCAAGGTAGCCGAAGGCGCGGCCATCGGGGAAGACCGCGGTCTGCCAGCAGTGGCCGCGCAGGAACAGTCCATCAGTGCGCACCGAGCGGCGCTTCACCCGCATGCCGCTGGCGCTGAAATCACGCCGCTGGCCGTCGACGTCGAACCAGCCCTTGCCCTTGAACAGCTGCTCGATGCGCCAGCCGAGGCCCACCGAAAGTCCGTCGCGCTGCTCGCCCTTGCCGCGCTTGAAGAAGGCTTCGGGCGAATTATCCTGGATATAGGCGGGGACCACCATCTCCAGCTCGATCTCATAGCGCAGCGGGATACGGGGGAAAGCCTTGCGTCTGCCCGGCGAGCTGGTTGCCGATGTGGGTGTCGCTGACCTCGCCATCGAAGCCCACCTGCCAGCGGCGGAAGGGTTCGAGGCAGCGGAAGGTGAGGGGACCTGCGCCGAGCACCGCGGGTTGGCCATTCCCGTCACGCACCGGGTGCATCGCGCCCGCACCCATGTCCGAGAGCACGCGGCCGTCGGCGAACGCGAAATTGGCCTGGTAGCGGCGGTTTTCCCAGCTCACCGGCTCGGCCTCGACGCCGTTGCGCGGGATGCCGAAGCGTCCTTCGTCGTCGAAAATCCAGAACGAGGTGCCCTCGCGCTCCCAGGCGCAGGCGCTCGGCTGCTCGAAGAAGTAGTCATCCTCGAGCCGCAGCCCGCCGGTCATTTCGGTGCTCGAATCCATGGCATTGCTCTCCGCGCTTTTGCGGACAGGCTAACGTGCCGACGAACGATAACAATCGCCAAATTCGCAATAGTGATTGTTTGTTCGCGCTATGGGTCAAGTCGCGTGCAGCACGCAGTGATAGGATGCGTCCTCGAGCGCGCGACCGGCGCCCAGCGCGACGCAGTCGAGCGGGTTTTCGGCCACGCGCACGGGCAGTCCCGTTTCGCGGGCCAGCACGGCATCGATTTCGGCCAGTAGCGAGCCACCGCCGGTCATGATGATGCCCGCGTCGATGATGTCGGCGGCAATCTCGGGGGCGGTGCTTTCGAGTGCGGTACGGACGATCTCGATGATCTGGCCGAGCGGCTCGGCGAGGGCATCGAGCACTTCGGCTTGGCTGAGCGTGATCTCGCGCGGTACGCCGCGGGTGATGTCGCGGCCCTTGATCTGGGTGCTGACGGCCTTCTTGCTCTTCTCGATCCGCGCAGTGCCGATCTCCTTCTTCACCCGCTCGGCCGTGGCTTCGCCGATCATCAGGTTGTGCGTGCGGCGGACGTGCGAGGAGATCGCGTCGTCCATCTTGTCACCGCCGACACGCACCGAGGTGCTCAAGGTCATGCCACCGATCGAGATCACGCCGACTTCGGTCGTGCCGCCGCCGATATCGACCACCATCGAGCCCACCGGATGGGTGACGGGCAGGTCGGCGCCGATCGCTGCGGCCATGGGCTCGTCGATCAGCCAGACCTTGCGTGCGCCGGCATTGGAAGCGGCATCACGGATCGCGCGGCGTTCGACCTGGGTCGAGCCCGAGGGAACGCAGATGACGATTTCGGGCCCGCCGCGCATCTTGCCGCGATTGCCCTGCGCCTTGCGGATGAAGTGCTTGATCATCTGCTCGGCCACTTCGAGGTCGGAAATGACGCCATTGCGCAGCGGGCGGATGGTCTTGATGTTGTCGGGCGTCTTGCCGAGCATGAGCTTGGCGTCGGCTCCGACCGCGAGCACGCGTTCGATGCCATTGATGGTCTGGAGTGCGACCACCGAGGGCTCGGCGAGAATGACGCCCTCGTCCTTGACGTAAACGACAGTGTTGGCGGTCCCCAGGTCGATCGCAAGATCGCATGGGGAAAGGGAAAACCGATTGAACAAGGACATGCCTGTTGGAACTCGCGACCGAATGTATTTGCCCCCGACCCGCACCAAGGGGGAGGGCGGGAAAGCTGCAAGCGCCCCGCGCCCGGGGGAGGGCGGCACGCGACGAGCGGAGGAACTGTCGCCGAAGCGTGAGGGCCTGGCGCTAGAGCGCGTCCTGGAAGGCCGAGATCATCCAGGATGCGGCTGGTCCGGGAATTCGGTCCCGACGCCATAACGCGCTTAACTGGAACTCGAAATGTGGGCCTTCCGGCACGGCCAATTGGACCAGCGTTCCCCTGGCCAGATCCTCCTCGATCATGTGCCGCGGCATGTTGCCCCAGCCGAGGCCCTCGCGAAGCAAGACGTGCTTGGCGCCGAGGTCGGCGAGCCGCCACGAGCGCGGGCTCGTCACAGAAAAGTCGCGGCCTTCGGTCAGCGGCGAGCGGTCGGACAGGACGAGTTGCAGGTGCCGGCGCGCTTCGCCGGGCGGGATCGGCTGCATCTGTGCCAGCGGATGCGATGGGGCGGCAACCGGGATCAGTTCGACCGCGCCGACCACCTGGCGTTCGACTTCGGGGCAGTCGGCCGCGACCGGGCCGCCGATGGCGAGGTCGGCTTGGCCATCGATCACCAGCGCCGCCACCGCGCCGAGCGCCTCGACATGGAGCCGCAGCGGCACCGAGGGGAACATGCGCTGGAATTCGCGCAGGATGCGGGCGAGGGCATCGCCGGGAACCATAACATCGACCGCCAGAGACAGCTCGGATTCGAGGCCCTGCTGTAGGCTGCGCACCTTGGCGATCAGCGCATCGACATCGTCGGCGACGGCACGCGCCTCGGCCAGCAAGGCTTTCCCGGCGTCGGTGAGCTGGGGCTTGCGCGAACCCTCGCGCGCGAACAGCGCGACGCCAAGCTGCGTTTCCAGGTTGGAGATCGCGTAGCTTACCACCGAGATTGCCCGGCCGAGCCGCTGCGCCGCACGGTTGAAGCTGCCTTCCTCGGCGACGGTCAGGAAGATGCGGAGCTGGTCGATGCTCGGCTGGGCGACGTCCATACTATTCGACTTTCTCGAACATAATGGCGTGTTTTATCCCAATTCCTTCGCAGGGTCGCAAGGCCTATCTCGGCTTCAACACGTTCACTCCTACAGACGGAGACAACAGATGATCGAAGTCCGCCCCTTCAACAGCCTCGGCGCCGCCAACCACGGATGGCTCGATGCTCACCACCACTTCTCCTTCGGCGACTACCACGAGCCGGGCCGCACCAACTGGGGCCGCCTGCGCGTCTGGAACGACGATACGATCGCGCCGAAGACGGGCTTCCCGGCCCACCCGCATCGCGACATGGAAATCATCACCTATGTCCGCAAGGGTGCGATCACCCACAAGGACAGCCTCGGCAACGAAGGCCGCACCGAAGCGGGCGACGTCCAGGTGATGAGCGCCGGCAGCGGCATCCAGCACGCCGAATATAACCTCGAGGACGAGGAAACGACGCTGTTCCAGATCTGGATCCTGCCCGACGGGCGCGGCGGCGAGCCCAGCTGGGGCGCGCAACCCTTCCCCAAGGGCGACCGTTCCGGCCGTTTCGTGACGTTGGCCTCGGGCATCGAGGGTGACGAGGGCGCGCTGCCGATCCGCAGCAATGCCCGTGTCGTCGGCGCGACGATCAAGGCCGGCGACAGCGTGACCTACCCGCTGACGCCCGACCGCCACACCTACCTCGTCCCCGCCACCGGCCGCATCACGGTCGGCGACAAGGAAGCCAATGCCCGCGACGGCGTCGCCGTGACGGGTCTCGACAGCATCACTCTGACTGCCATCGAGGATAGCGAGATCGTCCTCGTCGACGCCGCCTGATCCTCCCCCCGGGCCCCTCCCCAGACCCTCCCCCGCCGGGGAGGGGCCACTCCCTCTTTTCTTCAAAGGAACTCCGCCATGACCACCCGCACCGCCCATCCCAAGGTCCACCAGCTCTTTCTCGACCGCTGGTCGCCTCGTGCTTTCGACGAGAGCGCGATCTCCGATGAAGACCTCGAAGCGATCTTTGCCGCCGCCGGCCTCGCGCCTTCGGCTTTCAACTACCAGCCGTGGAAATTCCTCTATGCCCGCCGCGGTGATGAGAACTGGGAGCGTTTCCTGTCGCTGCTGATCCCGTTCAACCAGATGTGGGCCAAGGACGCGGCGGCGCTGGTGTTCATCGTCTCCGATACCAAGAAGCGCGATGGCGAGGAGCATAGCGACTTCTACAGCCACAGCTTCGACGCCGGCGCAGCCTGGGCGCAGATGGCGCTTCAGGCGACGCTGCTCGGCTACCACGCCCACGGCATGACCGGCCTGGAATTCGACAAGGCCCGCGCCGAGCTCGGCCTGCCCGATGACATCCGCCTCGAAGCGGCAGTGGCGATCGGCCGGCGCGATGCCCCCGAGCGCCTCCCCGAAGGCCTGCGTGGCGGCGAAGTGCCCAGCCCGCGCAAGCCGGTCGCCGAGATCGCTTTCGCCGGCAGCTACCGCTGACAGTTGATCGCTTGATGATGTAAGGAAGGAAACGGCCGGCGGCGCAAGCTGCCGGCCGGTCTCTGTTCCGCTGGAGGCCCGAGCCGGAATCGAACCGGCGTGCGCGGATTTGCAGTCCGCTACGTAACCACTCCGCCATCGGGCCTCGATCGCGGGAATGCGCCCCTATCAATCCCCGCGAGTGGGTGCAATCGGATTCGGGCCGGCTTACCTACGATCCGCGGTTGAACGCTCTTTGCAGGTGTTCGGCGACGGGGCCGTAGAGCGGCTTGTCGAACTCGATCCCCGCAAAGCCGCCGCGCGACCAGCGGACCACGCCGGGCAGGCTTTCGAAATTCTGCGGGCGGATGCGCAGCTTCAGCCCTTCGCCGAGCGACAGGGCCTTGGTGAAGATGCGGCAGCCCTCGGCGGTCAGATCGACGATCGTGACATCGCCTTGCCGGCCGGTATCGGTGCGGCAGACGGCAGGCATGGTAACGGGAGGCCGCGAAGTGCGGCGCTGATTGATGGCGCGACCCATTCGACCGACCCTAGATCGACCGCTGCGATCCGTCTGTTACCTTTTGAACGCAGGGCGCTTTTTTACGATACTCGCTGGAACTGCAGCCGGCGTTGGATCGGATCGGCGGCGAGCAGGCGGACGCGGATCGCCTCGCCGGGGATGACGCTGTGCGCGGTCACGCGCGCTACGATCGGCAGGTCGGACAGCTGGATGCGCGCGCCGCTCTCGCCGATATCGGTGACGACTGCGCGGAACAGCGAGCCCTCATGGTTGGCCAGCAGCGCGACTTCGGCGAGGTCGATCGCGGCGCGGTCGATCTGGCCGTCGCGCGCTTCGGCCCTGGCCATAGCCTGAGGCAGGCGCTCGAAAGCCGCGGCCACGGCTCCGGGCACCGGCTTGCCGTTGGCCACCGCCAGGACGGCCTCCAACACATAGCGGTCTGCCAGCCGGCGCAGCGGGGCGGTGCAATGGGCGTAGGTCGCTGCCATGGCCGAATGCCACGGCGTCTCGCCCTCGCGATAGGGGATGTAGGACGCTCCCCGTCCGGCGCGGCGGATCGCCAACATGAAGGCAGCCTCGGGTGCTACGGTCGCGCGCAGCGTCTTCTCGAAAGCGGTGAGTGGTATGTCCGCCGGCCAGTCGAGATGGAAGGCCACGGCAGTCCGGCGCAGCCGCGCCTCGGCGCCGGCATCGGGCTCGGCCATGACGCGGAACAGTCCCGTGTGCGCCGCTTGCAGCGCGTCGGCGACAGCGAGGTTGCTCGCCAGCGACATCGCCGCATTGCGTTCCTCGGAGGCGAGTTGCGGGCGGAAGCGCAGGGTGAAGTGGCCGTCGGTATCGCGCGTCACTTCCTGCTCGGGCGGATTGACGCGAGCGGCCCCACGCCGGTCCTCGGCCGCCTCGATCCGGGCGGCGAGTTCGGCGAAATCCGGCGGCAGGTCCTCGTCGCGGACGGTCTCGTAGGCAAGCTTGGCGCGGCTTTGGATCAGAGCACGAGCTGCGCCTTCGAGCTTGACCGCACCATCGGGCGCGACGCGCGTTGTCATGACCACGGCTGGCCGCGGGCCGCCCGGCAGCAGGCTGGCGGCCTTCTCGCTAAGCGCGGGCGGATAGAGGTTGGCCTTGCCGTCGGGCAGGTAGGTTGTCGTGCCGCGCTTCCAGGCCTCTGTGTCGAGCGGATCGCCGTCCGAAACGAACCAGGCGACGTCGGCGATCGCGTAGTGGAGCAGGAGGTCGGTTCCCGCCCGTTCTATCGTGAAGGCCTGGTCGAGGTCGGTCGATGTCGCCGGATCGAGCGTGACGAAAGGCTGGTCCGTCCAGTCCGCATGCTCGGTCGGCACACGCGCCGCGGCCTTGTCGGCAGCGGCGAGCACTTCGGGCGGAAAATTGTCGGGAACGCGGAACTGCGCGCGGATCGCGGCGAGCCCCTCGGACAGCAGGTTCTGGGGGTCGCGTATGGCCTTCATCGCGCGAGAGGACAGCATCGGGCGGCAATTGGCAAGATTGTCTAGCGCAGTCCGAGCGCTATAGCTGGACCGATCGTCCCATACCGGAGTTGCCAGAATGAAGACCCGCGCCGCCGTTGCCTTTGCGCCGAAGACCCCGCTCGAGATCGTCGAGCTGGACCTCGAAGGTCCCAGGGCGGGCGAGGTACTGGTCGAGATCATGGCGACGGGCATCTGCCACACCGATGCCTATACGCTCGACGGCTTCGACAGCGAGGGCATCTTCCCCTCGATCCTCGGCCATGAGGGCGCCGGGATCGTCCGCGAGGTCGGCGCAGGCGTCACCAGCGTCAAGCCGGGCGATCACGTCATCCCGCTCTACACGCCCGAATGCCGCCAGTGCAAAAGCTGCCTTTCGGGCAAGACCAACCTCTGCACCGCGATCCGCGCGACCCAGGGCCAGGGGCTGATGCCCGATGGTACCAGCCGGTTTTCGTACAAGGGGCAGACGATCTACCACTACATGGGCTGCAGCACCTTCTCGAACTTCACCGTCCTGCCCGAGATCGCGGTTGCCAAGATCCGCGAGGACGCGCCGTTCGACAAGAGCTGCTACGTCGGCTGCGGAGTGACCACGGGCGTCGGCGCGGTGATCAACACGGCCAAGGTGACGCCGGGCAGCAATGTCGTGGTCTTCGGCCTGGGCGGCATCGGGCTCAACGTGCTGCAGGGCGCCAGGCTGGTCGGCGCGGACAAGATCATCGGCGTCGATCTCAACGACAGCAAGGCCGACTGGGGCCGCCGCTTCGGCATGACCCATTTCTACAATCCGCGCGGCAAGGACACGGCGCAGGTCGTCGCCGATCTCGTCGCGATGACCGACGGCGGGGCCGATTACACCTTCGACTGCACGGGCAATACCGAAGTCATGCGCCAGGCGCTCGAAGCCTGCCACCGCGGCTGGGGCGTCTCGACCGTGATCGGCGTGGCCGAGGCGGGCAAGGAGATCTCGACGCGACCGTTCCAGCTCGTCACCGGGCGCGTCTGGAAGGGCTCGGCCTTCGGCGGCGCCAAGGGCCGCACCGACGTGCCCAAGATCGTCGACTGGTACATGAACGGCAAGATCGAGATCGACCCGATGATCACCCACGTCCTCAGCCTCGAGGAGATCAACAAGGGCTTCGACCTGATGCATGCCGGCGAGTCCATCCGCAGCGTGGTCGTGTTCTGATGCAGCAGGTTTCCGCCTGGAAAAGCCACGGCGGCATTCAGGGCGTCTATACTCATGCATCGGCGGAGACGGGGACCGAGATGACCTTCTCGGTCTTCGTGCCCGATCACGATCCGGGCGAGAAACTGCCCGTGCTCTGGTATCTCTCGGGGCTGACCTGCACCCACGCCAACGTCACCGAAAAGGGCGAGTACCGCCAGCAGTGTGCCGACGAGGGGATCATCTTCGTCGCGCCCGATACTAGCCCGCGCGGCGATGACGTGCCCGACGACGAGGGTTGGGACTTCGGCAAGGGCGCTGGCTTCTATGTCGACGCCACCGAGCAGCCTTGGGCGGCGAACTACCGCATGCGCTCGTACATCGAGCGCGAGCTGCCCGCGCTGATCGCCCAGAGCTTCCCCGCCGACATGGCGCGGCAGGGCATCACCGGCCACTCGATGGGCGGCCATGGCGCGCTGACGATCGCGCTGCGCAATCCCGGCCGGTTTCTGTCGGTCAGTGGCTTTTCGCCGATCGTCAGCCCGCTGAACTGCCCCTGGGGCGACAAGGCGCTCGGCGGCTATCTGGGGCCCGACCGTGCGGCCTGGCGCGAATATGACGCCTGCGCGCTGATCGCCGACGGTGCGCGGCTGCCGAACCTGCTGGTCGACCAGGGCGAGGCCGATGGCTTTCTCGAAGTGCAGCTCAAGACCCATCTGCTGAGCGAGGCCTGCGCCGCCGCGGGCATTCCGGCGACGATCCGCATGCAGTCCGGCTATGACCACTCGTATTATTTCATCTCCAGCTTCATGGCCGAGCACGTCCGCTGGCATGCCGGCCACCTATATCGCGGATGAGCCAAGGGAAGCGCCTCGCCGAGATCGTAGCGGCCCATGCCCACCGCGAAGGCCCGCTGCTGCCGATCCTGCATGACGTCCAAGCTGCCTTCGGCTGCATCGACCGCGAGGCCGAGGCGACGATCGCGCTGGCGCTCAACCTCAGCCGCGCCGAAGTCCGCGGCGTGGTCAGCTTCTACCACGACTTCCGCGTCGAGGCGGATCCGCGTCCCGAAGTGCAGCTCTGCCGCGCCGAGGCCTGCCAGGCGCGTGGCGTGGAAGCGCTGGTGCCCGCGGCCGAGGCGGCGGCTGGCGATCGGGTGCGGTTGTCGACGGCCTATTGCCTGGGCCTCTGCAGCGTCGGGCCGAATGCGCGCGTGGGTGACGACCTGTTCGCGCGGCTTGACGAGGCGGCGCTGGTCAAGCTGATAGAGGCGGCATGACCGCGGTGCGGATCTCGGATGATGCGCTGGCGCTGGCCTGCGGCGCGGATGCCGTGGCTGAAGCGTTCGAGGCGGCGGGCTGCAAGGTCGAGCGCGTTTCGTCCTGGGGCATGCAGTGGTTGGAGCCGCTGGTCGAGTTTGATGGCCGTGGGTTCGCCCGGGTCGAGACCCGGCATGTCAAAGCTATCCTAGGCGAAGACGTTCGCCAGTGTATCGGCCGCATTGAAGCGCACCCCTTTATCGCCCGCCAGAGGCGCCTGACTTTCGCGCGGGCCGGCAAGACCCGTCCCTTGAGCCTCGACGACTATATCGCGACCGGCGGCTGGGCCGGGCTCACACGCGCTCGCTCACTTGCCCCGCAGGACGTCATCGCCGAGGTTGTCCAATCCGGCCTGCGCGGCCGCGGCGGCGCCGGTTTCCCGGCGGGGATCAAATGGAAGACCGTCGCTGAAGCGCCGGGCCGGCGCAAATACATCGTCTGCAACGCCGACGAGGGCGACAGCGGAACCTTTGCCGACCGGATGCTGATGGAAGGCGATCCCTTCGCCTTGATCGAGGGTATGGCCATCGCCGCCCATGCCGTCGGGGCCGATCAGGGCTACATCTACGTGCGCAGCGAATACCCGCATGCAATTCAAAAGCTGAACTCAGCTTTAGATTTATCGGCCGAGATCGTCGCCCCTTTCCGCGTCGAGGTTCGCGTCGGCGCGGGAGCCTACGTCTGCGGTGAGGAGACCGCGCTGCTGAACTCGCTCGAAGGCAAACGCGGCGAGGTGCGGGCCAAGCCGCCGCTGCCCGCGCTTGCCGGCCTGTTCGACAAGCCGACGGTGGTCAACAACGTGCTGACCCTCGCAGCCGCGCCGCATATCCTGCGCGAGGGTGGTTCAGCGCTCTACCAGAGCCTCGGCACGGGCCGGTCGCGCGGGACGATGCCGATCCAGCTTGCCGGCAACATCAGATACGGCGGGCTCTGCGAAGTGCCCTTCGGCATCACCCTGAAGGAACTCGTCGATGAGATTGGCGGGGGCACCGTCTCTGGTCGGCCTATCAAGGCCGTGCAGGTGGGCGGGCCGCTCGGCGCCTACATTCACCCCGATCAGTTCGATCTTCCCTTCGACTACGAAGCCTATGCCGCTGCCGACGCGCTGATCGGGCACGGCGGGATCGTGGTGTTCGATGACACCGCCGATATGCGCGCTCAGGCGCGCTTCGCCATGCAGTTCTGCGCCGCGGAGAGCTGCGGCAAGTGCACGCCCTGCCGGATCGGGGCGGTGCGCGGGGTCGAACTGATCGACCGGATAGGCGCCGGAACTCGTATTGCCGACCCCGTCGGTGCGCTGCCCCAGATGCACAACGCTCCGAAAACCGCGCGGACGTGCGAGGAAGACATTGCCTTGCTCGAAGACCTTTGTGAAACAATGCGGTTCGGTTCGCTTTGTGCCTTGGGCGGGTTTACGCCATACCCGGTGCTCAGCGCGCTCAAAAACTGGCCGGAGGAGTTCGAATGATCCTGGGAGCGGTCCTTGCCGGCGGAATGAGCTCACGCTTCGGCAGCGACAAGGCGCTGGCCGAATTTCGCGGCCACACGCTGCTCGCCCATGCGGTCGATACGCTATCGGGCTGGTGCGAGCATGTCATCGTCGTCGGCCGCGCCACCGCGCCCGCGCCGACGCTGCCCGACTGGCCGCGCGCCGGCATGGGCCCGCTGGGCGGGATCGCCGCCGCGCTCCACCACGCGCGCGACGAGGGCTACGAGTTCCTGCTGACCTGCGGCGTGGACTCGCTGGCGCTGCCCGAGGAACTGCCCGACCTGCTGATGCCCGCACCGGCCTTCCTGGAATCGCAGCCCATCATCGGGCTCTGGCCCGCGACCGTCGCGAAGACCGTCGAGGACATCCTCCATGCCGAAGGCCCGCACTCGCTGAAGCGCTTCACCCAGGCGATCGGTGCGCGGGCGGTGAAAACCAAGGCCGAACCTGCTAATATCAACACGCAGGCGGATCTCGCCGCGCTGGAGCAGAGGCATGGGCTATGAGCCCCAAGCCGATTTCGGGACGCCCGAGACCGGTTCGACCGATACGGTAATGTTGACGATCGACGGGCGCGCGGTGACCGTGCCCGCCGGAACCAGTGTGATGCGTGCCGCGGCGCTGTCGGGCGGCTCGATCCCCAAACTCTGCGCCAGCGACAATCTCGCCGCTTTCGGCTCCTGCCGGCTCTGCCTCGTCGAGATCGAGGGGGCGAAGGGCACGCCTGCCTCCTGCACAACGCCGGTTGCCGAGGGCATGAAGGTCCAGACCCAGACCCCGCGCCTGCAGAAGCTGCGCCGCGGGGTGATGGAGCTCTACATATCGGACCACCCGCTCGATTGCCTGACCTGTTCGGCCAACAACGATTGCGAATTGCAGGACCAGGCGGCGGCCGTGGGCCTGCGTGACGTGCGCTACGGCTATGCCGGTGAGAATCACCTGTCGCAGGCGGTCGACACGTCGAACCCCTATTTCGACTTCGATCCGTCCAAATGCATCGCCTGCTCGCGCTGCGTCCGCGCCTGTGACGAAGTGCAGGGCACACTGGCCTTGACGATCGACGGCCGCGGCTTTGCCTCGAAGGTTAGCGCGGGGCAGGCGGGCGACGACTTCCTCGCCAGCGAATGCGTGTCCTGCGGGGCCTGCGTCCAGGCTTGTCCGACCGCGACCTTGCAGGAGAAAGCGGTCAAGGCAATCGGCAAGCCCGAGCGCGCGGTGGTCACGACCTGCGCCTATTGCGGCGTTGGCTGTACTTTCCGCGCCGAGATGCGGGGCGAGCAGCTCGTCCGCATGGTCCCGTGGAAGGACGGCAAGGCCAACCGCGGCCACAGCTGCGTCAAGGGCCGCTTCGCCTGGGGCTATGCCCAGCACCAGGAGCGCGTGCGCTCGCCGATGATCCGCGACGGCATTGACCAGCCCTGGCGCGAAGTATCGTGGGACGAGGCGCTGGCGTTCACCGCGGGCAAGCTCAATGCCATCAAGGCACAGTACGGCGCGCGGGCGCTCGGCGGCATCACCTCGAGCCGCTGCACCAACGAGGAGACCTTCCTCGTCCAGAAGCTGGTGCGCGCGGGCTTCGGCACCAACAATGTCGATACCTGCGCCCGCGTCTGCCACTCGCCGACGGGCTATGGCCTCAAGACGACGTTCGGCACTTCGGCGGGCACGCAGGACTTCGACAGCGTCATGCAGTCGGACGTCATCATCGTCATGGGCGCCAATCCCACCGATGCGCATCCGGTCTTTGCCAGTCGGATGAAACGGCGGCTCAGGCAGGGCGCCAAGCTGATCGTCATCGACCCGCGCCGGATCGACCTCGTCCGCTCGCCGCATGTCGAGGCCGCGCATCACCTTGCGCTCCAGCCCGGCACCAACGTGGCGGTGCTGACCGCCATGGCGCACGTCGTGGTCACCGAGGGCCTCGCCAACGAGGCTTTCATCCGCGAGCGCTGCGAGGTCGACGAATACGAGGACTGGGCGCGTTTCGTCTCGGAAGAGCGTCACAGCCCCGAAGTGCTCGAAATGGTCACCCGCGTCCCGGCCGCGGAGCTGCGTGCCGCCGCGCGGCTCTATGCGACGGGCGGCAACGGCGCGATCTACTACGGGCTTGGCGTCACCGAGCATTCGCAGGGCTCGTCGACCGTCATGGCCATCGCCAACCTGGCCATGGCCACGGGCAATATTGGCCGGCCCGGCGTCGGCGTGAATCCGCTGCGCGGGCAGAACAACGTCCAGGGCGCCTGCGACATGGGCTCTTTCCCGCACGAGCTGACCGGCTACCGCCACATCTCGGACAGCGCGACCCGCGCGATGTTTGAAAGTGAATGGGGCGTGGCGCTCGACAGCGAGCCCGGGCTGCGCATTCCCAACATGCTCGATGCGGCGATAGACGGCTCGTTCCGCGCGATCTACATCCAGGGCGAGGACATCCTCCAGTCCGATCCCGATACCCACCACGTCGCCGCCGGCCTCGCGGCAATGGACTGCGTCATCGTCCATGACTTGTTCCTCAACGAGACCGCCAACTACGCCCACGTCTTCCTGCCCGGCTCCACCTTCCTTGAGAAGAACGGAACCTTCACCAATGCCGAGCGGCGCATCCAGCTGGTGCGCAAGGTGATGGAGCCGGCCAACGGCCCCAATGGACAGGGACTTGAGGACTGGCAGGTCACCCAGGCGCTGGCGAATGCGATGGGGCTGGGCTGGGACTATACCCATCCCCGCGAGATCATGGACGAGATCGCGCGGCTGACGCCGACCTTCGCCGGCGTCTCGCACGCGCGGCTGGAGGAGGCCGGATCGCTGCAATGGCCGGTCAACGCGGCCCATCCCGAAGGCTCGCCGATCATGCACGTCGACGGCTTCGTCCGCGGCCCAGATGGCAAGGGCAGGGGCAAGTTCGTCGTCACCGACTACGTGCCGACCGACGAGAAGACCGGGCCGCGTTTCCCGTTGCTGCTGACCACGGGGCGCATCCTCAGCCAGTACAACGTCGGTGCGCAGACGCGGCGGACGGCGAATGTCGTCTGGCATCACGAGGACGTGCTGGAGATGCACCCCACCGACGCCGAGAACCGCGGGCTCAAGACCGGCGACTGGGTGCGCCTCGCCAGCCGCAAGGGCGAGACCAGCCTGCGCGCCGAAGTCACCGACCGCGTCGCGCCGGGCGTGGTCTATACGACCTTCCATCATCCCGAGACTCAGGCCAACGTCGTCACCACCGAGTTCTCCGACTGGGCGACCAATTGTCCCGAGTACAAGGTGACCGCGGTCCAGGTCTCGCCTTCGAACGGGCCGAGCGGCTGGCAGGAAGGCTATGCGGAGCTTGCCGCTCGGTCGCGCCGCATCGCGCCCGCGGAAGCTGCCGAATAGGATGGAGATAGAGCGCCTGCGCTACATGGCGGACCAGATCGCCCGCAACTTCGCCATGCAGGGCGAGGACGAGGCGGCTGCCGCCACGGCCGAACATATCCGGCTCTACTGGGACCCGAGGATGAAGGCCGCGATCCTGGCCGACGATCGCGCGGCGCTGTCGCCCGTCGTCGCGGCGGCGATCGACCAGCTCTAGCGCCGCGCTTCGGTCGCCATTCGAACCGCCAGACCGGCGAGTACGGTCCCCATCAGCCAGCGCTGCACCGTCGCCCATGTCGGGCGGCGGATCAGGAACTGCGCGATCGAGGCCGCGGACACCGCGATCATGCCGTTGACCAGAATGCTGATGACGATCTGCACGCTGCCCAGCGCGAGCGCTTGACCCAGCACGCTGCCACGCGAGGGATCGATGAACTGCGGCAGCAGCGACAGGTACATGACCGCGATCTTGGGATTGAGCAGGTTGGTGGTGAAGCCCATCAAGAATAGCTTGCGCGGGCTATCGGCTGGCAGGTCGCGGACTTCGAACGGTGAGCGTCCACCCGGCTGCACCGCCTGCCAGGCCAGCCAGAGCAGATAGACCGCGCCGGCGATCCGCACCGCGTCGTAGGCATAGGGCACGGCCAGTACGAGCGTGGTGATGCCGAAGGCGGCGCAGAGCATGTAGAACAGGAAGCCCAGCGCCACTCCGCCCAGTGAGATCAATCCCGCGGCGCGGCCCTGGCAGATCGAGCGCGAGATCAGATAGATCATGTTCGGCCCCGGCGTCAGCACCATGCCGAGCGCGATCAGAGCGAAGGCGATCAAGTTGGTGGAACTGGGCAGCGGGGTTCTCCGAGCGGAAGGGGTTACCCGCGTGTACCGGCGCCGTCCAATTCCAGCACGGGCCACGCGGGCAAGCTTTGTCTAGGCGCGCTAGCAACGCCTGAAAATGCGCGCAATGGCGTAGGTGCCGGGGGTCAGGACCGCGACGACGATGGCTTTTCGAGCTGCCGCTTCAGGCCTGCTAGCCTCTCGACCGCACGCGCGGCGTGCGGGCCGATCCAGCGCTCATGGATATCGTGGATCGGCAGCGGATTGAGGTGGTTCCACCGCTCGCGCCCGCGCCGTTCGGCGATGACGAGGTCGGCAGCTTCGAGCACCTTGAGGTGCTGCATCACGGTGCAACGGTCGAGTTCGTGGAACAGGTCGCAGAGCCGGCCTGTGGTCATTGGCGCATCGCGCAGATGGTCGAGCAGCGCGCGCCGCGCCGGTGAGGCAAGCGCGCGGAAGACGGCGTCTTGGCGTTCCGACGGAGACATGTTATAAATATATAACATAATGAGGCGACTCGCAAGGAGACACACAGCCATGGAACTCAAGTTCAAGGTCTTCGCGCACATCTCCCGGCCCAGCCACGAGGTGTTCGAGGCGGTCGCTGACCCGGCCAGGCTCTCGGGCTATTTCACCACGGGCGGCGCCGAAGGCCGGCTCGAAGCGGGCAAGACGGTCTCGTGGGACTTCCACGACTTCCCCGGCCGCTTCCCGGTCGACGTGATCGAGGTCGTGCCCGATCGGAAGATCGTGCTGAAGTGGGAAGCCAACGAGGGCGAGGCGCAGCCCGGCTACAAGACCACGGTGACGATGGAATTCACTCCGCTTGATGGCGACACGCGCACGCTCGTCTCGATCACCGAGGAGGGCTGGCGCGAGAACGAGGCGGCGCTGGGCTCGTCCTATGGCAATTGCATGGGCTGGTCGCAGATGCTCGCCGCGCTCAAGGTCTATGTCGAGCACGGCATCAACCTGAGGGAAGGAATGTACAAATAGAGCCCATTTAAATCGCGAGTGGAGCATTGTGCGCTGGGCAATCATCGAATTGTCCTGATATGACCCCGCGCATGAAGCTGGTGGTCCAGAACGAAAGTATCGAGGCACCGCGCCGAACGCGTGGGCGGCCCAAGCTCGAAGACGTTGCCCAGATCGAGAGCCGCCTGCTCGAGGTTGCGCTGCAGGAATTCCTCGCCGAAGGTTACGGCGGCACGTCGCTGAGCCGGATCGTCAAGGCGGCGGGGATTTCGAAGACCACGCTCTACACGCGCTTTTCCTCGAAGGAGGAATTGTTCCGCGCCGCGCTCCAGCGCCAGATCGACAACCTCGCCGCGGTCGCCGCGCTGCGCTCGCCCAAGGGCAAGCTCGATCTGGTCGGCGGGCTGAGGGCCTATGGCAACCGCACCTTGGAGATCAGCCTCGAAGGCGATCTGCTCCAGGTCAACCGGCTGATCTACAGCGAATCGGCGCGGTTTCCCGAACTCGGCCTCGCCGCCGCAGAACGCAGCCAGAGCGGGATCGACGACGTCTCTATCTTCATCCGCACCTGCGCCGATGCCGACGGCATTCCTTGCCGCGATCCGCAGGCGATCGCCGAAGCCTTCATCTTCATGCTGCGCGGCTGGTACGTCGACATGTTGCTGACCAACCGCCAGGTTTCGGTCCGCCAGCGCCAGCGCTGGGTCGATACGGCCGTCCAGGCGCTGGTTGCGGGCCGCGCCGAATGGTGATGGGCAGCGCGGCCTAGCCGGACATCTTCTTGCCGAAGATTGCGGCGCTTCCCGCATCGATCTTGAGCACATGGGCGCGGCGGGCGGCGGCGGAGGGCCAGTTCTCGCCGGCTTCGTCGTCGGCCAGACCCCAGTTGTGGATCGGGCCGTAGGGCAGCCTTTCGAGTGCCTTTTCGGCTACGGCATCGGGCGACGCAAGGTCGGGCGGGATCGGCAAGCCGTTGCGTTCGAGCGTACCGCGCAGCATCGGCGTGTCCGTCTTGTCGAGCGCGATCGTCAGAACGTCGACGCCGTGCGGGCGCAGTTCCGCCCAGAGTCCCTCGGCGAAGTTGAGCAGAAAGCCCTTGCAGGCCGAGTAGGTCGCCAGGATGCTGGCCCCGCCGTAGCAGGCCCCCGAATTGACCAGCACCAGCCCGCCGCGCCGCCGCTCGCGCATCGGGCCGCCGAAATGATGGCAGGCCTGCATGGTCGTGACGACGTTCAATTGCAGCAGCCGGAGCCAGGCCGCGACCTCGCGCTCGTGGAAGCGCGTGCCGATGCGGTCCGAGCCGGCGTTGGCGACGTAGAGGCCGATCTCGCGGTCGCCGGCTGCCTCGGCGATCCGTTCGAAGGCATCGGGTGCGGCGAGGTCGATCTGAGCGGTGACGCATTCGACGCCGAGATCGCGCACCTCGGTCGCGGACTGCTCGAGCGGCCCGCGCTTGTCGATCAGCAGGCAGTTGAGCCCCCGCGCAGCGACGGCCTTGGCGAAGCTCCGCCCGACACCTTCCGAGGCGCCAGCGATGATCGCCCATGCGCCGTATTTCTCGCGGAAGGTCATTCGCGCAGCCGGCAGGCGCCGTTCCTGATCACGGTCACGCCGCGTTCGGCGACCGCGCATTCGAACGCCACGGCGTCGCCGTCCCGCCAGATGCGGGTGGTCACGGTCTCGCCCGGATAGACCGGCGAGGAGAATCGCGCGTCGAGGCTGGCGATGCGCGCCGGATCGCCGTTCACGCAGGCGCGCATGATCGCGCGTCCGGCGATGCCGTAAGTGCAGAGGCCATGGAGGATCGGATTGGGAAAACCCGCTCGCCTGGCAAAGTCGGGGTCGATATGCAGCGGGTTGCGATCGCCCGAGAGGCGGTAGATCGCCGCCTGCTGCGGCAGCGTCGGGATGGCGATCTCGAAATCGGGCGCGCGCGTCGGCACCGGATCGAGCGACAGAACGTCCTCGCTCGGCCCGCCGAAGCCGCCGTCGCCGCGGCAGAACAGGGTCATGATCGCGGTTGCATAGAGGGTGCCGTCCTCGCCGCGCGCCGTGCTCTCGACATTGACCAGCGCGCCTTTGTCCGCACCCTTGTCGACCACGCCCAGGCAGCGCGCTTCGGAAATCATCCTGCCGGCCGGCGGCAACGGCCGGTGCAGCGTCAGCCGCTGCTCGCCGTGGACGATCATCGTGTAGTCGATGCCGCCCTGCTCGATGAAGGCGTTCGAGGCGCCGCCCATCATCACCGCCATCGTCGGAAGCGCCTGCAGGTCTTTCTCGTAGACGAATTTGAGCTCGTCGGGCGCCGCGCCACAGCCCAGGCCCAGCGCATAGAGCTGGGTGAAGTTCGCATCATAACAGAATGCCGTGGGCTGCGCCTTGATGGACAGGATTTCGGGGTAATGCATCAGGCCCTCTTCCGGATTGTTCTTGTGCGCCAGTGAAGCGCGAAAACGGCATTTACGCAATGCGAGGACGGCGTAGACTGCCGATGCCGAACGAGCGCCAGCAAGGCGCCGGGGCGGAGGATGAACCATGGCGACAGCCCCGACGATCGAACCCAAGGTCGAAACCAAGCGCGGCACCTGCCCGATCTGCGGTGTCGGCTGCTTCGTCGAGACAAAGCTCATCGATGGCAAGCCCGTTTCCATCAAGCCCGACCGCACCGCCGGCTTCCCTGCCGACTGTCCGCGCGCCGGCCAGGCGATGGACTATTACGACCACCGCGAGCGGGTGAACTACCCGATGAAGCGCGTCGGCAAGCGCGGCGAAGGCAAGTGGCAGCGGATCACCTGGGATCAGGCGCTCGACGAGATCGCCGACAAGCTCAAGGAGCTGCGCGACCGCCATGGGCCCGAGACGGTGCTGACCATGGGCGGCTCCTACAAGGGCGCGGGCGATGCCTCGTGCTGGCGCTGGTCGAACCTCTGGGGCACGCCCAACATTCTCTACCAGGGCAAGAACTGCGGCGAGGCCGAGCTGCTGTCCGAATGGGCGGTCTATGGCGACCAGTCGGCGATTGGCAATGCGCCGGTGCCGGGGGTTACGAAATGCTACGTGCTCTGGGGGTCGGCGGGGCCATGGCGCTCGCCAGCCAGCGCAAGAACCTCAAGGCCTATCAGCAGGCGGGCGGCAAGCTGATCGTCATCGATCCGCGCCGCACCGACCTCGCCGAAATGGCCGACATCCACCTGCAGGTCCGCCCGGGCAGCGATGGGGCGTTGGCCTACGGCCTGCTCAACGTGATCATCGCCGAGAAGCTTTACGATGCGGACTTCGTCGCGCAGTGGTGCCGGGGATTCGAAGAGCTTAGCGCCGCGGTGAGGGACTTCACGCCAGAGAAGGTCGCCGCGCTGACCTGGCTGGAGCCCGAACAGATCGTCGCCGCGGCGCGGATGTTCGCGACCAACAGTCCCGCACACATCCCCTTCGGCCTTGGCGTCGCCGAGCTCGGCAAGGCGACCAACGCGGCGGTGTTCGGCAAGACCTACCTGCGCGCGATCACCGGCAATCTCGACGCCCACGGCGGTGCCAAGTTCGCCGATGCGCCGACATCGACCCGCTACATCGAGGAACTGCACTGGGACAAGCTGATCGACCACCCGCTGCGCACGCGCGATTCGATCAGCGCGGACCGTTGGCCGATCGCTTCGATCAAGGGCCTGCAGACCTACCGCAAGGCGATGGAGAAAGTGCATCCGCAGGGCATCGGCCCGACGATCTACAACATCGTGGTCGCGCCCAGCGCGATCCCCGGGGCGATCCTCGACGGCGATCCCTATCCGGTGAAAGCCTGGATACTCCAGGGCGGCAATCCGCTCGTCTCGCTCGGCGATGCGCGGCGGCTACACGCGGCGCTGATGTCCGACGAGCTCGAGCTCAGCGTCAACATGGACCACTGGATGACGCCGTGCAGCGAGCTGGCCGACTATGTGCTGCCTGCGACGGACGGGCTCGAACGGCCGCTGGTCAACAACATGTGGGGCTTTGCCGACAGCTTCACCGCGGCCAAGCGCATTGTCGAGCCGAGCTACGAGCGGCGCGACGACTATCAGCTCTGGCGCGAGCTCGGCAACCGGCTGGGCCAGCAGGGCTATTGGCCCGACAGCCTCGAGGAATGGTACGACTGGGTGCTCGAACCGACCGGCACGACCCATGCCGAACTGGCCGAGCGGGACTTGCCTTGGCTGATGGCGACGCCGCAGTACAAACGCTACGAGACAACGGGCTTCGCGACGGCCTCGGGCAAGGTCGAGCTGTCCTCGGACCTGCTCGCCAGTCTCGGTTATGCGCCGATCCCGGCCTGCGAGGAACCGGCCTGGAGCCCGGAGTCCACGCCCGAGCTGGCCGGCGAATTCCCGCTCGTGCTGACCACGGGTAACTCGCTCAAGTGGTACTACCGCTCGCAGCACAAGCACCTCGCCAAGATGCGCAAGCAGCATCCCTATGCCCAGCTGACCTTGCATCCCGATACGGCGGCGGAGCTCGGAGTGATCGAGGACCAGATGGTTTGGGTCGAGACGCCGATGGGCCGGGTGCGGCAGGTTGCCAAGCTCGACCCGGCGATCCATCCGCGCGTCGTCCACGCCGACAGCCACATGTGGTATCCCGAGCGCGAAGCCGAGGGCGATGCGCACTACGGCGTCTGGGAATCGAACATCAACGCCATCCTGCCAGACGGCGAAGGGTTCTCGGACTATGCCGGCGACTGCTACATGCGCGGGCTGATCTGCAGGATCTACCCGGTCGGCGAGACGCAGGTGGAAGCGGCGGAATAGCGCGAGCGCCTGGCTCAGCGGGGCACGTTCATTCCGCCCTACTTGTCTTCGGCGCGCGCAGCAGATTGTCGCGCAGCGCCGCGACCGCCTGCTGCATCGCCGGAAACGATTCCTCGTCGAGCCCGGTCGCGTCGAACAGCGCCATGCCGGGCCTCCGATCCACGATCTCGCGACCAGCGGCGGTCAGGCCGAGTCTTACCTGGCGCTCGTCCGCAGGATCGCGGCGGCGCTGCAGATAGCCGCCGGATTCGAGCTTCTTGAGGATCGGCGTAAGCGTGTTCGATTCGAGGAACAGCTTCTCGCCCAGCTCGCCGACGGTCTGGTCGTCCTTCTCCCCCAGCGCCACCAGCGCGATATACTGAGTATAGGTCAGGCCGAGTTCGTCGAGCAGCGGCTTGTAAGCCCGGCTGAACGCCAAGTTCGCCGAGTAGATCGCGAAACACAGGAAATTCGAAAGCTTGGGGCTGTCGCTGTCGGCCTGAGGGGGCAGTGGCATGTCTGTCTCCGGTATATCCATCGAGGCTGACATATATATCGCGTACGATTAAATCGGAAGGGGGTTGACGCGAATCACCAGCTCACATATTTAGATCGTATCCGATTAAAACGGGCACGATCTAAATTCTCATAAAGGAATATCGCCATGACCATCAAGACCCTCTTCACCGGCAAGACCCACAATACCGCTGGCGCCGACGGCGGCACCCGCAGCCAGGACGGCCTTCTAGACGTCCAGTTCGAAGCGCCGCATCCCGCGGCCGAGAACCTGTTCGGTGCCGCATGGTCTGCCTGCTATATCGGCGCGATCGAACTCGCCGCCTCGCAGCAGAAGGTGAAGCTGCCCGTCCACCCAGCGGTCAACGCCGAGATCGACCTGAACCTTGGTGAGGACGGCTATTTCCTCGCCGCCCGTCTCAAGGTCAGCATTCCCGGTCTCGACACAGAGGTCGCCGAAGAACTGATCGCGCTGGCGCACACGATCTGCCCCTATTCGAAGGCCGTCCACGGTAACATCGATGTCGAGACTGTCCTGATCTGACCGCTTTGGCCTCTCCCCCAGACCAGGGGGAGGGGGCTAGGCGTCAGACCCGACCGAGCAGATTCTAAAAACGCTCCGGGTTCAACTCGGCGGCACGGCCACTTGCGGTTCCGGCCCCAAGTCGTCGTCGGAGTGCGGGTCTTCGAGGAAGCGGCGCAGCGCGCGGTGGAAATTCGAGACCGCACGTTCCTGCACCGGGCTGGGCCGCCCGCCCTTGAACCCACGCGACTTCATGCCGCGCTGGACCTTGGGGATGTTGAGGAAGTCCTGCCGGAAGATCAGCGGAAAGTCGCCATCGCGCCAGTCGGCGAAGGTCTGGTGCTCGACCTCGGGCTCGGTGCCCGGAGCGAAACGCTCGAACGACCAGACGTCCATCAGGCAGCGTTGGTGGTCGTCGACATAGGGACGGAACCGATACCATAGCACGGCCTCGATTGCCGGATGAAGGAAGGCCGTGTTGGGGAAGACGTGCCAGTCGAAGCCCGAGGCGGCGATATATTCGGGCGTCAGCCTGTCGGGCCAGCCGGCGCCGCTTTCGATCGCGGCCTCGTAGATGAAGCCGGCCCATTTTCCCAGCACCTCGCCGGGGGGGGCATCGGCGGGGACTTCGGTGCGCAGCCGCTGCGTCGCCTGGTAGGCACGATCGGTCATCATCGCCTGCAGGTCACCGGTGAACTGCTCGGCATATTCGTAGAGGTATTCGCGGAAGTCGGGCACCTCCTTTGGCGGCAGGCGCGGGCTGCGCGACACGGGAAGGCCCGAACTCGCCGCGTAGGAGATCCAGCCGTGCCGGCCCATGCCGCGGCTGGTCGAATAGTCGTCGGTATAGGTTAGCATCTGCGCGTGGGTCGTCTGCACGTGATAGAACTCGGTGAAGGCGCCGAGCACGGTCTTCCAGTTGGCTTGGACCACGACAGACTTGTTCCAGGCGGGGCGCAATTTGTCGAATTCGAACAGCTCGCACATCTCGGCCATCGGCGAGAGGAATTCCATCAGCGGCTGGCAGTCCGGGTCCATGTTGATCCAGACCCAGCCGCCCCAGATCCCCGCCTGGACCGGCGAAAGGTCGGTATCGCCGGCTTTGAGGCAGCCGCCCCAGTCGTGGCTGTCGACCACTTCGACGTTGCGCCCGTCGAGCCCGAAGCGCCAACCGTGGAAGGGGCACAGGAACTCGCGGATCGAGCCCTTACCGTCGTTCTCCGTGGGATCGACCAGCTGCGTACCGCGATGCGGGCAGGCGTTGTGATAGGCGGCGACTTCGTCGGGGCCGCGGCGGACGACGACGATCGAATCGTCGATGATGTCATAGGTGGCATAGTCGCCGGGTTCGGGAATCTCTTCGAGCCGGCAGGCGGCCTGCCAGACCTTGGGCCAGAGGTTTTCCTTCTCCAGCTCGTGAAAGCGGCGGTCGAGAAAATCGGCCTTGGGCACGAAATCGTCGCGCACTTCGCCCGCAGGAAAGCCGGTCATTCAGTCTCTCTCCGTTACACATTTTATATATTGTGTCATGTTTCAGCCGGAAACGATAGACGCCCGTCGGATATTGGCGATAATTCCCCGAAGCGCAGAAAAATGCCAGCCGCTTGGGAGAATCTCGTCATGCCCGCCACCCGGACCGCAGCAGAGCTAGCCGACGCCTATCTTACTGCATTGCAGGCCAAGGACATGCCGGCAATGCTCGCGCTGCTTGCGCCCAATTTCGAACTGGAGATCCCGTGCAACCTGTCGGGCACCAACGATCTCTCCGACAGCTGGCGCGGCTTCGACAATGCCGAGCCGAACTATGCCCAGGCTTTCGAGAAGATCGCAGTGCTGAAATATGCCGATGTCGAGATCACCCAGGCGGCCGATCCGAGCATCGCCTTCCTCGAAGGCCGCGGCACCATGCGCATGGCCAACGGCAATCCCTACAACAACCGCTACGTCTTCCGCTTCGACGTCGATCTCGCCGCCGGCAAGATCCGCCGCGCACGGGAGTATGTGAATCCGATCACTTTCGCCGTCGCGATGCACCAGCCGCTGCCCGATACGGCAGCTTAGCGAGGACCCACGGGCCGCTCGCCCCTGACGTAAGCCTTCTGCAGAACGCGATTGCCCGTGTAGTCGCGCACCGCGTAGTGCTGGAAGGCCATGTTGTCCCACAGCGCGAGGTCGTTCGGCGCCCAGCGCCAACGCATGGTGAACTCGGGGCTGGCCGAATGCTGCCATAGCATGGCGAGCAGGCTGTCGCTTTCATGCGGCGAAAGCCCGACGATCGATTCGGTCCAGAGCTCGTTGACGAACAGCGCCTTGCGTCCGGTCTCCGGGTGGACGCGCACCACGGGATGGACGTTGCGCATCGTCTCCTGAAGATAGCCGGTATTTGAACCGCCGAGCAGCGGCAGCGTCTTGTAGGCCGAATGCTCTGCCGAAAGCCCGTCGATGAAGGCCTTCACCGGCGCGGACAGCGTATCGTAGGCCGCATACATCGATCCCCAGCAGGTATCGCCGCCGCCGCTCGGCGGCAGCTCGAGCGCGCGCAGCGAGAGGTAGGCGGCAGGCTCGGCGGCGAGCGTCGAATCCATGTGCCAGACCGCGGTCGCCTTCGCGTTGCCGTAGGTCGGCATGTTGTGGACCGAGGCGTCGAGCGTCGGCGGCGCGAGCGCCGCGACCGAGAAGGGATCGGTGCCGAGCGGGCCGAAGTTCTCCATGAACGTGGCGGCCTGCTCGCGCGTCAGGTCCTGCCCGCGGAAGAAGACCACGCCCTGGTCGAGCAGGGCGCGGCGGATCTGCGCGACGGTCCCCGCGTCGAGCGGCTCGCGCAGGTCCACCCCATGCGCGATCGCGCCGACCGCGGGGGTGATGTTCTCGATCATCAGCTTGCTGATCATGGCCATTTACCCTCTCCCCATGCCGCTGTCGGTGACGTCGTGCCGCTCGCTCCACAGGAAGCGGATCTGGCGGTCGGCGATGCGCCATTCGCCGCCGGTCCGCGCATAGCGGTCGACATAGCGAATGATGACGTTGATCGACGAAGCGCCTTCGAGATGCCGCGCGGTGCAGAGCACCTGGCCGCTGGCCTCGTCGCCATCGACCTCGACGAGATGGTTGGTCATCATGTGCGTCGTCGCGCGGTACATGCCGCGCATCGTGTTCGGGATCGTGGCGAGCTGCGCATGGCCGGTGAGGTCTGCGAAGGGCTCGGCGGCCTCGGGGTGATAGGACCTCAGCCGCGCGTCGGGCGTGAAGACGCTCTGGAACAGCGCCACGTCGCAGGCATCCACCGCGGCGGCATAGCGATAGGCCAGCTGGTTGAGCTCGACGACATCGCGTTCGTGCACGGGCATTCTCCCATCTTTTTTGAGCGGCCATCTCTTTTGAGTGATAGTGTTTCATTGCTCCGGCACGCGCGCAAGGCGCTTGCGCGACAGGGGCCGCTTGCCATACCCCAAGGGGCAATCACTTCTGCGGGGACAGTACGATGGCGGAGATTCCGGACGACATTTTCACCGAGCAGGACGCCGATCCCAACACCTTGGCCAAGCTCGGTCCGCTGACGCGGCTCGCCGGCATCTGGGCCAGCCAGGGGCCGCGCGGCGCCGACGTCAATCCCAAGGCCGAGGGCCCCGAGCATCGCATCTATAGCGAGCGGTTCGAAGCCCATGCGATCGACGCGCAGTCGAATGGCCCGCAGCTGTTCTACGGTCTGCGCTACCACACCCACATCAATGCGCCCGAAGAGGATGCGACCTTCCACGACCAGACCGGTTACTGGCTTTACGAGCCCGACACCGGCCTGATCCTGCAGACCGTGTCGATCCCGCGCGGCCAGGTGGCGCTGGCCAAGGGCTTCGCCGCTCCCGACGCGAGGAGCTTCAAGCTCACTTCGGTCCGCGGCTCGACCGAAAACGGCATCTGCTCGACCAGCTTCCTCGAACAGGCCTTCCGGACGGACTCCTATTCGATCGAGGTCACGTTCAATGCCGACGGTTCGTGGAGCTATGTCACCGAGACGATGATGGCGGTGCGCGGGCAAGAGGGGATCTTCAACCACAAGGACCAGAACACGCTGTTCAAGGTGGGCGAGCCCAATCCCAACCCGCTCTCGCTGATCGTCGGCCAGGGACCGATCTAACGGTCGATCCGGCCATGCACTAAGGGCAACTACCTAGGCGAGTGGTTACCACATATCATTAACGGGTCGTTACCCGAGGGGCATCGCGTCCAGAGTAGTCAGACATGAACAGCGCCGCCGGCCTATTGCGAAACCAACCGGACGAGGCGCCGCCTCAATCGACTATCGATGGCCTGCTCGCGCTCTATCAGGCCGGCTGCCTGGCCGAAGCGGTCCGCGAGGGTGAGGTGCTCGTCGCGCGCTACCCGCGTTCGCTCATGATCTACAACATCCTCGGCGCGGCCTGCATCGGCCTGGGCGCTTTCGAGAAGGCGGAAGCCGCGTTCCGCAATGCCCTTGCCTTTGCGAGCGGGCATGCCGAGTTGCACAACAACCTCGGCGCGGCGCTGGAGGCGCAGGGCAGGTTCGACGAGGCGCTCACGGTCTTCGAACATGCCGCGGCGCTCAATCCCAGCTACGCTTCTGCGTATTACAATCAGGGCAACATCCTGCGCAAAACGCAGCGCTTCCCCGAAGCAGTCGCCTGCTACGAGCGTGCACTGGAGCTGAAGCCCGACTATGCCGAGGCGTACAACAATCTCGGCCTGGTGCAGCGGCAGTTGCGCGCCTTGCCCGAAGCGATCGCCAGCTTCGAGCGCGCGATCGCGCTCAACCCTGGCGGTGCCGAGGCCTACAACAACATCGGCCTCGCCCTGCAGCAGCTGAACCGGCCGGCCGACGCCATTCCCTTCTACCAGCATGCGTTGTCGCTGAACCCGGCCTACCCCGATCCGCTGCAGAACATCGCTTCGGCGCTGGCTGACGTGAAGGACTACTTAGCTTCGGCCAAGGCCTTCGAACTGGCCCTGGCGCGCGATCCCGGCAACGTCGTCGCCCGCGCGCAGATGGCCTTCGTCAAGATGCAGATCTGCGACTTCTCGGCCGAACGCGTCCTGCCCTCGTTCGAGGAACTGGCCGAGCGCGCGCCGGCGCTGCTGCCGCCCTGGATGATGCTCGCTTTCGGCGACGATCCCGCATGGCACCTGCGCTGCTCGCAGACCTGGGCCCGGGCCTCGCATCACGCGCAGCCTACGCCCGCGCCGATGAAGGCCGAGCCGAACGAGCGCATCCGCGTCGGCTATTTCTCGGCCGACTTCCAGAGCCACGCCACCCTCCATCTCATGGCGGGGCTGCTGCGCGAGCATGACCGCGAGCGGTTCGAGATCGTCGCCTATTCCTATGGCGCGTTCGGCAACGACGTCACGCGCAGCCAGCTGATCGACGACGTCGAGCACTTCATCGACATCCAACACCTGTCCGATGCCGAGGTGCTGGACCTCGTGCGCGAGCATGAGCTCGACATCGCGGTCGACCTCAAGGGCTATACCGAGCAGTCGCGCTCGCACCTCTTCGCGCACCGCCTCGCGCCGGTCCAGATCAACTATATTGGCTATCCGGGCTCAATGGGCTGCCCGTCGATGGACTACCTGATCGCCGACCGGCAGGTGATCCCCGAAGAATCGCGGCGCTTCTACAGCGAGAACCTGATCACCCTCCCCGGCTGCTACCAGCCGAACGATGACCGGCGCGCGATCGCCGAGACCGGCGCAAGCCGCGCCGACTTCGGCCTGCCGCAGGACGGCTTTGTGTTCTGCGCCTTCCACCAGAGCTACAAGATGGGCCGCGACGAGTTCGACATCTGGATGCGTCTGCTCGGCCAGGTGGCGGGCAGCGTGCTCTGGCTGCTGCGGTCGAACGACTGGGTCGAGGCGAACCTGCGCCGCGAAGCCGAGGCGCGCGGCATCGACCCCGATCGCCTGGTCTTCGCCGACAAGGTACCGCAGGACCAGCACCTCGCGCGCCTGCGCCTCGCCGACCTGTTCCTCGATACGTTCAACGTCAACGCCCACACTACGGCCAGCGACGCGCTCTGGGCTGGACTGCCCTTCGTCACCAAGGCCGGCCGCCAGTTCGCTGCGCGCGTCGGCGCGAGCGTGCTCCAGGCGATAGGCCTGCCGGAACTGATTACCGAGAGCGAGGCCGAGTACGAAGCGCTGGTGCTGGAACTGGCCACGCAGCCGACGCGGCTGGCGGAGATCAGGGTGCGGCTGGAGGGCAACCGGCTGAGCCAGTCGCTGTTCGATACCGTGCGCTATACGCGCAAGTTGGAAGAGGGCTACGTGGCGGCGCTGCAGCGCCATGTCGAAGGGCTGGCGCCGGCTGATATCGCCATCGCCTAGGGGCTGGTTTTCGGTCCAGATCGGATGATTAACCCGCAATTTGCCATCTCGCTTGCACGACAGTTAAGTCGTTGAAGGCATAGCGCTTCCACGTTTCTGGCCCGCTTTCTCCTGGGGGCCAGGCGGCAGGGGGCCTTTTCGTGAAACCATATTTTCGCCTTGTCGGCTGCGCAGTGCTCGTCGGCGTTTCGAGCGCTGCGGTCGCCGCGCCGCGCTGGGAGTTGCAGCCGGTCCAGATCGGCCAGGAAAGTCTGCGCTACAAAAAGGGCGTGCCGACCGTCGATCTCGAGCTCAAGGACGGCGTCGTCCAGGTGACGCCGCTGGAACTTGATCACGGCAGCCTGTCGTTCGGCATCGCTGTCTACAATGACAGCTGGCGGACCGTCGACTTCGGTGTGGAGAACATCCGCGTGTCCTATGAGGGCGCGCCGCTGCAGGTCTTCACCCGCGAGGACCTGCAGAAGAAGGCCAAGAGCCGGGCGCTGTGGACCTCGTTGGCGGTTGCGGCAGTGGGCGGCGTGGCCGCAGGCCTGGCGGCCAGCCAGCAGGACAATTATCGCGTGAGGACCGTCACGCCCGGCGGCCGCGTTTATCGCAGCTACTACAGCGCGCCCAGCGCCGCAGGGCAGTTCCAGGCAGCCGCGATCAGCGCCGGGACCGGAGTGAGCATTGGCCGCATTCAGGACAAGCTCGACCAGACGCTGGCGAATCTGCGCGATGAGATCGTCCAGCGTTCGACTGTGGATCCGGGTGAGTCCTATGCCGGCCGCATCGTCGTGGCCAAAGTCACGCCGGCCACCCTGCCGGCGCGCGTCGAGCTGGCGCTGACCTGGAACGGTGAGACCTATCCCTTCGCATTCCAGATCGCCCGCCCTGGCACGCCGGCACCCGCTTTCGCCGCCGTGGCCCGCCGGTCCGATCTGATCAGCTTCCGCGCTGGGCCTGCGGCTGCGCCGGTGGGCCCCGTGCCGACCGTAATTGCTCCTGCATCGCCCGCTGCGCCGTCGCCGGTCCAAAGAACCGTCGTCGCGGGCCTGGCACCGGCTCCATCGACCCAGAGCGCTGCGCCCGCGCGGCGTGCATCCAGAGGCTTGGCCACTTCAAACCGCGCGGCGTCGAATTCGTGGGGTCTGGTGCCGGTGACGGCCCGGTAGCGGTCCGCTCGAAATTACGCTTGATCGCCCCAAGTGAAGCCCGCGTCCGGGACGGAGGCTTCACCGATCAGGTATCGCTCACGCCGCCAATGTCGGCAGCGTGAGCGAAGCTATGTTCGATCAGCCAGGAAAGCCGACGACGCTAACGCCGTTGTCGGAAGCCGCGCCGCTCGTGCCGTTGGACTTGTAGTAACCCGGCGAGGTGATCTGAAGGCCGTTGACCATCAGCTTGCGTCCCGAAGAGATGCCACCGGCATTGACCCGGGTCGGATCGATGGTGACGCGGGCATTCGCCGATCCCTCCAGGGCGATGCCCCGTGCCCAGGAGCTGCTCTGGCCGTAGATGGTCGGATCGACATGGGATTCGACCACACCGGTCAGGGATACGGCGGGGCGTGTGCCGCCGCTGTTGTTCACACCGTCGCCGATGAGCGGGCTGATCCTGAGTCCGTTGGTGTTGAGCGCGTTCACCGGGTAACCGATCGCTTCGATGATGACGCTGTCGGTCACGTTGACGGTCGGATAATTCTGGAGCCAGATACCGATGCTCTGATTGCCGCTCCCACCGACGATCTGGCCGTTCGCGACGGTAGCGAAGCCACTGCCGCCGAGGAACTGGATGCCGTTGTTGCTCTTGTCACCGGTCGATACGATCTGGATGTAGAACTGATCGATGTGGATCTTGGCATAGCTGTTGGTGTTGTGGATCTCGATGCCATTGCCCTTGCACTGGTCGAAGACCAGTCGGCGGAGGTGGACGTCGCCGTGGCCGCCGGCGTAGGTCCAGCCTGCACCGTCTAGACGGATGCCGAAATTGACCTGGCTCGTTTCGAAGCCGTCGACATAGAGGTCGGCGAAGTCCTTGGTGGCATAAAGGCCGGTCGCCTTGTCGAGCACGGTCTGTCCGTCGAACGTCATAGTGACGTTGGCGTCCCGGATGTAGAGCGAGGCATTGGCGCCGGCGAACCCGGTCTCCGCCGCGGTTCCGTAAGGCCACATGCCGATCATGAAATCATGGGCGCCGAGGCTTCGCGTGCGGGTGCAGCCGGGCTGCACCGTCTGGCTGTTGATGTTGTCGAAGAAGGCATGGCCGATGAGGGCATCCACCGCGACGCAGCAATAGGCCTGAAAGACCAGGCAATGCATGAAGTGGAAGGCCTTGGGGCACGCGAGGCGGTCGGTATCGGTGCCAGAGGCTGGAGCGACGGGATCGGTTGCCCACCGGGCGCAGATATCCTTCACCCGGACGATGCGCCGACGATCGCTCGTACTCGTGCCGCCGACCCGAACCACGTCCTTGGTGTTGTTCGTCTGGATCAGCGGCGTTCCCTGGGGCAGAGTCCCTTCGATACCGAACAGAGTGCCCTGAAGCGTCCGGTAATCCTTGTTCACCCAAACGGTGTCGTTGACGTAGTAGGAAGCCAGACCCAGCTGCGTGATCGGGCAGAGGGCGATACACGCCTGGATCGCCGCGTAGTTGTCGGCCGGGACGGTACCAGCGGAGGAATCGGCGATGGCGCCGAACCACTCGGGCCGGCCGGTAATTCCGTCCCACTCGCGGACCCAGCAGCCGCTGGTGATGGCCGTGACCGTCGACGGCACATAGATACCCATCAGCGGATCGGAAGCCGCCTGCGTCGTGAAATTTCCGCTCTTCCAGATGAAGTTGCCTTCGCGGCCGGCTTTCGAGAGTTGCGTAACCGCACCTGCCGGCGTGGCAGTGGCCTGCAACGCGACAATGGTTTGGACGGTGGTAATATTGGCCATGAATATGTCCTTTCGGGGATAGGCCGCCTCGGCTCGGGGCGGCCCCACTCGAATCATCGAATGGAACATATCATGAACATTTGAAATCCAACATTTCAAGCACTTACGGGCTCTTGGCTTGCCTTGGTTTCACACCCAGCGTTTGATCGGCCCCACCTGCGGCGTCTGGTCGGGTAGTTCGACGAAGGTCTCGTCGACGTAGCACCAGCCCCAGCCTTCGGGCGGGTCGTAGCCTTCGATGATCGGGTGTGCGGTCGCATGGTAATGCGCGGTGGCGTGCTTGTTCGGGCTGTCGTCGCAGCAGCCGACGTGGCCGCAGGTGCGGCAGAGGCGCAGGTGAACCCACCAGTCGCCGGTCTTGAGGCATTCCTCGCAGCCCTTGGCGCTCGGCGTCACCTCGTGGATCGCATCGCCGTGGCTGCATCCCTCACTCATTACACTGTCTCCTCGCGCCGCGCCGCAGCCTGGGCCGCCAGCGCCTGATGGATCTGCGCAACCACCGCCGCGCCCTCGCCGACGCCCGAGGCGACGCGCTTGACCGAGCCAGAACGGACATCGCCGATCGCGAAGACGCCGGGCTTGCTGGTCTCGTGCGGCAGGGCCGGATTGGTCGTGCAGACGAAGCCGTGGGCGTCGGTCTCGACGCAGCCGTCCAGCCAGGCCGTGTTGGGATCGGCGCCGATGAACAGGAACAGGTGCTTGAACTGGCAGGTCTTGTTCGAGCCGCTGGCCTTGTCGCGGAACACGGCGCCGGTGAGCCCGGTCTGGCAATCGCCTTCGAGCGCGGCGATCTCCTTGCCGATGTGCAGCGTGACGTTGGGCAGGGCGGCGATGCGCTCGATCAGATAGCGCGACATGGTCGCTTCCAGCGGGCGCCGCGCGACGAGGTGAAGGTGCTTCACGCGGGCGGCGAGGAAGACGACGCCCTGGCCCGCCGAATTCCCGCCGCCGACGAGCGCGACATCCTCGCCCTCGCAGAGCTTGGCTTCGATCGGCGAGGCCCAGTAGGAGATGCCTTTGCCTTCGAACATCTCGAGCTTCTCGACATCGGGCCGGCGGTAGCGTGCGCCCGAGGCGATGACCACGGTGCGTGCCTGGACGCGGCGGTCGCCCGCGAGCTCGAGCCCGAGCGGCCTTTCGAGGCAGACCTTGCCGTCGGGGCAGTCGAGCCGCTGTACGGCGAGCGGGATGGCGATCTCCGCGCCGAACTTGAGCGCCTGGTTGTAGGCGCGCCCGGCCAGCGCCTGGCCCGAGATGCCAGTGGGGAAGCCGAGGTAGTTCTCGATCCGGTTCGAGGCGCCGGCCTGGCCGCCATAGACGCGCTCGTCGAGCACTATGGTGGAAAGACCCTCTGAGGCGGCATAGACCGCCGCCGCGAGGCCCGCGGGCCCGGCGCCGACGATGGCGACGTCGTAGAGCTTGGTAGGATCGATCTCGGGCGTCAGTCCGAGGCAGGCGGCAAGCTCGATCTCGCTCGGCCGGCGTAGGATGGCACCGTTGGGGCAGACGACCAGCGGTAGTTCCTCGGGCAGGACGCCGATCCGCTCGACCAGTTCGTGGCCCTCCTCGTCGCGTAGCGCGTCGAGCACCAGGTAGGGATAGCCGGCACGGGCGACGAAGCCCTGCAGCTTGACCACGTCGCGGCTGCCCGGCGCGCCGATGATGATCGTGCCCGCGCCGCCTTCTTCGATCAGCCCGACGCGGCGCAGGATCAGCGCGCGCATGACCAGTTCGCCGATCTCGGCCGAGCCGATCATCAGCGCGCGCAGATGCGCGGCGTCGAAGGGCAGGGCCGTTGCGCCTTCGCTGCCGGCGCGGGCGCGGGCGATGGCCGGACGACCGGTGAGCTGGTTGACCTCGCCGGTGAACTGGCCCTGGTGCAGCGTCGTGATCAGCGCTTCCTGGTTAAGGCCATCGCGCCGCTTGACGTCGGCCGAGCCCGCGAGCAGCAGCCACGATGGCGCGTTCTGCTCACCGATGTCATAGAGCACCTGGCCCGCGGCGAAGTCCTGCGCCGGCCCGCTGGCGAAGCGCGAGACGGTTTCGATCTGCGCGGCGCTGAGCACCGGGAACATCTGATGGCGGCGTTCGGTCAGCGTGCTCACGATTCAGGTTCCTTGAGGCCGAGGATAAGCGTCGGGATCAGTTCGGAGACCGTCGGATGAATCGGCACCGCCCAGCGCAAGGCGGATAGTGGCTGATCGGCGCTCATCATGTCCACTATCCCGTGGATCGCCTCGTCGCCGTTGGTGCCGAGGATGGCCGCGCCGAGGATCCGCTGTGTATCGGCGTCGGCGATCAGCTTCATGAAGCCCTTGGTCTCGCCCTTCTCGATCGCGCGGCCGACGCGGGTCATCGGGCGGGTGGAGATCAGGATCTTGCGGCCCGACTTGCGCGCCTCGGTCTCGCTCATGCCGACGCGCCCGAGTGGCGGATCGATATAGAGCGCGTAGCCGGTGACGCGCTGGGCGAGGCTGCGGTCCTCGCCGTCGAGCAGGTTGGCGGCGACGATCTCGAAGTCGTTGTAGGCGGTGTGGGTGAAAGCGCCGCGGCCGTTGCAGTCGCCCAGCGCCCAGATGCCAGGGACATTGGTTTCGAGCCTGTCGTTGACCGTGATGTAGCCGCGCTTGTCCATGGCGACGCCGGCTGCGTCCAGCCCGAGCTCGTCGGTGTTGGGCCGCCGACCGACCGCCAGGAGGACGTGGCTGCCATGGATCACCGGCTCGTCCTTGAAGCAGTCGACCGAGACTGCAACGCCTTGCTTATGCGGGGCGAGGGCGATGCAGTTGGCGCCGGTGCGCACGGTGATCCCCTCGTCTTCGAGGATGGTGCGGATCGCTTCGGAGATGTCCTCGTCCTCGCGCGCGATCAGGTGCGGCATGCGCTCGACCACGGTGACCTCGGCGCCAAAGCGGCGGTATATCTGGGCGAATTCGAGACCGATGTAGCTGCCGCCGACCACGACCAGATGCGGCGGCAGCGTGCCCAGCGCGACCATGTCGGTGTTGTCGAGGTGCGGGACCTTGTCGACGCCCGGCAGGTCCGGCACGCTGGCCCGCCCGCCGACGTTGAGGAAGATCTTCGGCGCGGTCAGTTCCTCGCCGTCCACCGCGATCGTTCGCGGCCCGGTGAAGCGGGCATGGCCGCGCAGCAGGGTCAGGCCTGCGAGGCCGCCGAGCCATTTCTCATTGTTGCCGCGCGCGTCGAGGATCACCTTGCGGGCGCGTGCTTCGACCGCCGCCATGTCGACGCCTACTGCGCCGGTGCTGACACCGAAGTCGGCGGCACGCCGCGCCAGGTGCGCGGCATAGGCGCTGGCCACGAGCGCCTTGGTCGGCATACAGCCGGTGTTGACGCATGTGCCGCCGAGGAACTTGCGCTCGATCAGCGCGACTTTCATCCCCGCCTCGACCAGCCGCCCGGCAAGCGGCGCCCCGGCCTGGCCGGCGCCGACGATGATGGCGTCGAAGGTGCGCATCACACCGAATAGGCGACGAATGCCGCAAGGCCGATCGCCACGGCATCCTCGATCAGCGCCGCCGGCCGGTCGCTGCCGAAGGCTGCGGCCATCCTGCCGCGCGCCCAGGCGCCGCCGAGCGTGCCGATCACTGCGCCGACCACGCCCAGCGCCAGCCCAGCCGCCGCAGAGCCCTGGTCGAGACCGATTGCCGCACCGCACAAGGCGCCGCTGGCGATCCGCGCGCCGAACTGCACGGGCACCTTGCGGCTGGGCGTCGAGGGCAGCTGGTCCGTGACAGTTCTCCGCCGGCCAGCAGGCTCAGGACCCATGGCGTGAAGCGCCAGCCGAGGAACACCAGCGGGCTGCCGTCGAGCGTCAATCCGCCGCTTGCCGCCGCCCAGGCCACTGCTGCAGGTGCCGTCATGGCGCGCAGGCCGGCGACAATTCCGATGACGAGTGCAAGAGCGAGCATGAGGTTCTCCGGAGACGCCGGGATGCTCACACAGCACGCCGCCCAGGTCAAACGCGACGAACCGTTGGCGCGGAGAACCGGCGCAAAAGCGCTAGTTTTGCGGCTACGTCAAGTTTCGTCTCGCGTCAGGACGTTTGTTGCGCACAACTTTGTTGCAAGTGCGTTTCTCACGCACCATCTTGAATGGTAGGAATGGGGGGGAGGATAGGCGAACAAGGAGTTGCTTATGCCAACCGGCGATCTTTTTTCCGACTTTGCCCGCAGCTATGAAGCGAGGCGGCAGACGGAGATGTCGCTGGAAGAGTATCTCAAGGGCTGTCGCGGCGATCCCATGATGTACGCCAGCGCGCCCGAGCGATTGCTCGCAGCGATCGGTGAATCCAAACTGGTCGATACGTCGACCGACCCGCGCCTCGGCCGGATCTTCATGAACCGGACCATCCGGCTCTACCCCAGCTTCGCCGAATTCTACGGCATGGAAGAGACGATCGAGCGCATCGTCTCCTATCTGCGCCACGCCGCGCAGGGCCTCGAGGAGCGCAAGCAGGTGCTCTACCTGCTAGGTCCCGTCGGCGGCGGTAAGAGCTCGCTCGCCGAGCGCCTCAAGGCGCTGATGGAAACCCACCCGATCTACGTGCTGAAGGCCGGCGACGAGGTCAGCCCGGTGTTCGAAAGCCCGCTGGCGCTGTTCGATCCCGAGCTGCACGGCGCGATGATCGAGGACAAGTACGGCATTCCGCGCCGGCGCCTTTCCAGCCTGATCAGCCCCTGGTGCCGCAAGCGGCTCGACGAGTTCGAGGGCGACATCTCGCGCTTCAAGGTCGTCCGCTTGATGCCCAGCCGCATCCACCAGATCGGCATCGCCAAGACCGAGCCGGGCGATGAGAACAACCAGGACATCTCAAGCCTCGTCGGCAAGGTCGACATCCGCAAGCTCGAGATGCTCAGCCAGAACGATCCCGACGCCTATTCCTATTCGGGCGGGCTCAACCGCGCGAACCAGGGCATGCTCGAATTCGTCGAGATGTTCAAAGCGCCGATCAAGATGCTCCACCCGCTGCTGACCGCGACGCAGGAGAGCAATTACATCGGCACCGAGAACATCGGCGCGATCCCGTTCACCGGCATTGTCATGGCGCACTCGAACGAGAGCGAATGGGCCAATTTCAAGAACAACAAGAACAACGAAGCCTTCATCGATCGCATCTACGTGATCAAGGTGCCCTACTGCCTGCGCGCGACCGAGGAACGGCAGATCTACGAGAAACTGATCTCGGGATCGGAGCTTGCCGCGGCGGCCTGCGCGCCGGGCACGTTCGACATGCTGGCGCGCTTCTCGGTGCTGACGCGGCTGCGCGATCACGAGAACTCCAACGCCTATTCGAAGATGCGCGTCTATGACGGCGAGAGCCTGCGCGAGGTCGATCCGCGGGCCAAGTCGATGCAGGAATACAAGGACGCTGCCGGGGTCGACGAGGGCATGGACGGCATCTCCACCCGCTTTGCCTTCAAGGCGCTGTCGGCCACGTTCAACCACGATCCGACCGAGGTCTCGGCCGATCCCGTCCATCTGATGTACGTGCTCGAACGCATGGTGAAGGCCGAGCAGTTGCCCGGCGAGACCGAGACGAAGTATCTCGAATTCATCAAGGGCGATCTCGCGCCGCGCTATGCCGAATTCATCGGCAACGAGATCCAGAAGGCCTATCTCGAATCCTACCACGACTACGGGCAGAACCTGTTCGACCGCTATGTTGCCTATGCCGATGCCTGGATCGAGGACCTCGACTTCAAGGATCCCGATACCGGCCAGTTGCTCGACCGTGAGATCATCAACCAGGAACTGAGCCGGATCGAGAAGCCCGCGGGGATCGCCAATCCCAAGGACTTCCGCAACGAAGTGGTCAAGTTCGCGCTGCGCATGCGCGCGGCGAACAGCGGCCGCAACCCGTCGTGGACCTCCTACGAGAAGATCCGCGAAGTGATCGAACGGCGCATGTTCAGCCAGGTCGAGGACCTGCTGCCGGTGATCAGCTTCGGTTCGAAGAAGGACGGCGATACCGAGAAGAAGCACGACGAATTCGTCGAGCGCATGATCTCCCGCGGGTACACCGCGCGGCAGGTTCGCCGGCTTGTCGAATGGTACATGCGCGTGAAGCAGGCCGGTTGATTTGAAGGAGGTGAGCCCAGCTTAGATGTACATCGTCGATCGCCGCCTCAATCCCGGAGGCAAGAGTCTGGTCAACCGGCAGCGCTTCCTGCGGCGGGCGAAAGCATTGGTGCAACAGGCGGTCCGCGACAGCCTCAAGGACCGCAGCATCAAGGAACTGGAGCAGGAGGGCGAAGTCACCATCGCCCGTGACGAGGTCCACGAGCCGACCTTCCGCCGCGGCTCCAGCGGCGGCAACCGCGAGCACATCCTTCCGGGCAACAAGGAATATCTCCAGGGCGACGAGATCGAGCGGCCGCCTTCGGGCGGCCAGGGCGCCGGCGGGCACCAGGGCGACGGCGAGGACGAGTTCCGCTTCGTGCTCAGCCGCGAGGAATTCCTCGACATGTTCCTCGAAGACTTGGAATTGCCCGAGCTCGCCAAGAAGAAGCTGACCAGCGGCGAAGCGCAAGGAGTGCGCCAGGCCGGCTATTCGACCAGCGGTAGCCCTTCGGCGCTGTCGATCGGCCGCACCATGCGCAATTCGATGTCGCGCCGCATCGCGCTGAAGCGGCCGCGCGGCGAGGACATGCTCAAGCTGGAAGAGGAGATCGCCCGGCTCGAAGCGCTCCCCGGCGACCACGCGGATGAGATCGCCAAGCTGCGCGAGGAGTACGAGCGGCTCGACCGGCGGCGCAAGCTGATCACCTACGTCGATCCGATCGACCTGCGCTACCGCCGGTTCGAGCCGACGCCCAAGCCGATCAGCCAGGCGGTGATGTTCTGCCTGATGGACGTCTCGGGCTCGATGACCGAGCACATGAAGGATCTCGCCAAGCGGTTCTACGCGCTGCTCCACCTTTTCCTCAAGCGCTGTTACCGCCACGTCGAGGTCGTCTTCATCCGCCACACCGACAAGGCCGAGGAAGTTGACGAGGAGACCTTCTTCTACAGCCGCGAGACCGGCGGCACCCTGGTCTCGACCGCGCTCGAAAAGATGCTCCAGGTGATGAAGGACCGCTATTCTCCCGAGGACTGGAACATCTACGTCGCCCAGGCCTCCGACGGCGACAACATGCCGAGCGACACGGCCAAGACCATTTCGCTGATGGCCGAGGGCATCCTGCCCCACGCGCAATACGTTGCCTACCTCGAAGTCGGCCGCGAGGAGGACCCGATGATGTCGATGGGCGGGCCCTTGATGCGCGCCAGCGATCTCTGGCGGTCCTACGAGCAGATCGGCAAGGCCGGTGGCAAGTTCGTCATGCGCAAGGTTCACCACCGGCGCGAAATCTACCCCGTGTTCCGCGAGCTCTTCGCGAAGCGCGGCATGGCCGAGCGGGGGGCGAAGGCATGACCGCGCGCAAGGCCGTGAAACTGGCGGAAAAGCCTCTCTACGAAGGTAGCGACTGGAACTTCGACACGATCCAGCGGATCTACGACACGGTCGAGAAAGTCGCCGGCGAAGAGCTGGCGTTGAACACCTATCCCAACCAGATTGAGGTGATCACGGCCGAGCAGATGCTCGACGCCTACAGCTCGACGGGCATGCCGCTGCTCTACAACCACTGGTCGTTCGGCAAGCAGTTCCTCAGCAACGAGCTGATGTACCGCAAGGGGCAGCGTGGCCTCGCCTACGAGTTGGTGATCAACTCGGACCCCTGCATCAACTACATCATGGAAGAGAACTCGGCGACGATGCAGACACTGGTCCTCGCCCATGCGGCGTTCGGCCACAATCACTTCTTCAAGAACAACTACCTGTTCAAGCAGTGGACCGATGCCGAGGGGATTCTCGACTACCTCGAATTCGCCAAGCGCTACATCTCGCAGTGCGAGGAGCGTTACGGCCAGCTCCAGGTCGAACGGCTGCTCGATGCCGCCCATTCGTTGAGCCGGCAGGGCGTGCACCGCTACCCGCGCGGATCGGCGCGCGATCTCAAGGCGGAAATGGCACGCGAGAACGTGCGCCATGCCCAGCGCGAGAAGGATTACAACGACCTTTACCGGACGCTGCCCAAGGCCACGGGCAAAAAGGCCGAACCCGCCAGCGCGCGCGCCCTGGCGCTAAACTTGCCGCAGGAGAACGTGCTCTATTTCCTAGAGAAGTCGGCGCCGCGGCTCGCCCCCTGGCAGCGAGAGATCCTGCGCATCACCCGCGTGCTGGCGCAGTACTTCTATCCGCAGGGCCAGACCAAGGTGATGAACGAGGGCGCGGCCTGCTACGTCCACTACCGGATCATGACCGCGCTGCACGCCCGCGGCCACATCACCGAGGGTTCGTTCCTCGAATTCCTCACCTCGCACACCAATGTCGTGAGCCAGCCGATGTTCGATTCGGGGCGCTACGGCGGGCTCAATCCCTATTGGGTCGGCTACAACATGATGGAGGACATCGCCCGCGTATGCGTCGACCCGACCGAGGAGGACCGCTCCTGGTTCCCCGACATCGCCGGCGGCGGCGATGTCGAGGGTACGCTCAAGCACATCTGGGCCAACTATCGCGACGAAAGCTTCATTTCGCAGTTCCTCTCGCCGCGGCTGATGCGCAACTGGCGCATGTTCAAGATCGCCGACCGTGAGAAGGAAGAGGCGATGAAGGTCGACGCGATCCACGACGAGCGCGGCTATCGCGAAATCCGCCGCGCGCTGGCGCGTCAGTATGACATCTCGTGGCAGGAGCCTGACATTCAGATCGTGGACGTCGACCTTGCCGGCGACCGCAAGCTGGTGCTCGAACATCACGTGACCAACGGCGTGCTGCTTTCCGAGAAGGACGCTGACAAGGTGGTCCAGCACCTCGCCGATCTCTGGGGCTACGAAGTCGTGCTCAATGAGGTCGACGACGAGACCAAGTCGTCGCTCAAGGAACACAAGGCCCGGCCAAGGGCCAACGGGCCGAGGCTGGCCGAAGGCTGAAGCCCGCAAATCCGCTTCTCTCTGTCACAATTTGGGAGTATGCCCATCACATAAGGACAGGGGACAGGAGCGACTTTGATGTTCGATTCACCTGACGCTGAAGCTTACATCGAGCGCGCCGAGATGCATGAGCAACTCGCGGCCAACACGGCCGACATCCCGGCTCGCAAGATGCACCAGGCCATGGCCGAAGCCTACCGCCGCAAGGCAGAGGAAGCCAACGGCCGCATGATCCAGGCGATCCCGATGGACCCGGCGCCGAGCCGGTTGCTGGTCCCGACCGGCTACTAGGTACGACTGGACGGCTGCAAGGTGCCGCATTGGCTGCGGCATGGCGCAGCGACAATGGCGCTTTCCCCCCGATTTCCGCGCTCTAGCGGGAAATACCTGTTTTTGGCCGTTTTTCAGCGAAAAGCCGGCATCACTTTCTTCGCGAATAGCTCGGCATGCTCGGCCAGCTTGGCGAGCGGGAAGCCGCTCGCAGCCTGCATGCAGAAGGCCTCGATCGGCGCGGCTTCCTGGCGCGACTTGATATAGGCGATCGCCTCGTCCGGCGTCACGACCTTCATCACCCCGGCCTGCTTGAACTGCCCGAGATCCATCCCTTTGAAGACCTGCCAGTCGGCGCCTTCCTGCCATTCGGCATAGGTGTTGATCTGGTAGTAGGCGTGCGGCGCCAACTCGTGAATCGTCTTCTCCGGGTCCTCGCTGACGAGGAACCACATGTCCGAATAGGACATCGAGACGATTCGCGCTTCGGCCGGATTTTTGCCCGCAGCCTTCATTTCCTCGAGATAGGCGGGCCAGAATTCGACCGGGCCGATGAAGCCGTCGCCATATTTTGCAGCCCTGCGAAAGCCCGGCTGGGCGACGCCGCCGACGAACATCGGGATACCGCCGGCCTGCACCGGCAACGGCGTGCAGCGCGCGCCCTTGAGCTGAAAATGCTCGCCCACATAGTCGAGCGTCTCGCCCGTCCAGAGCCATCGGACGATCTCCAGAACTTCGTCGGAAATCCGGCCGCGCTGCCCTCGTGGCAGACCGTAGGCTTCGGTCTCGAAGCCCAGGTAGCCGATGCCCATGGCGAATTCGGCGCGCCCGTTCGACAGGATGTCGAGCACCGCCAGGTCCTCGGCCAGCCGGACAGGATGGTAATGCGGCAGCAGGCCGACGCCCTGCGAAATGCGCACCTTCTTCGTCCGCGTCGCGATTCCCGCACCGAAGACGATCGGCGAAGGCATGTAGCCGTCGTCGATGCCGTGGTGCTCGGCCAGCCAGACGCCCTCGAAGCCCAGGCTTTCGATATGTTCGATGAACTCCAGCGTCTCGGCATAGAGATCGGGCCAGGGTCGGAACCAGGCCTTGGGATTGCGCATGTCGAAGCCGTAACCGAAGCGCAGACGCGGCGGATTGCTCATATCCATTCTCCCGCCGCGATCCTGACAGGGCTACGCTCTCAGGCAAATGACCCGGGCGGCAAAAGATTGACGCCCCGCGTGCGGCGAGGCATCGTGGGGGTCCTTCGAAAGACGCCTCGCGGCAAGACGACACCATCCGCGAGTCTCAGACTTCGCCCCCGCTTCGGCGGGGGCTTTTTCATGCCTGGCTCGGATTGCGCGGCTTTGCCCCCGCGGCTGGCGGTTTTCGAGGGAGCAGCGATGTCGCAGAAAATGGTGCCAGAAGAACACTTGAGATATGCGTATAATGGATTGATTTAAAAAAAGATTTTAGACGGCATTTGAGCGATACCCGCAACGGTACCTCGGGACTTTTTATCGAGGAGGTTCGAGTCCCAATAACGCCCGATCGGGAATTCCGCGTCACCGATTCGGGACGCTGCTCGCCAATCAGGATGGCCGCGGATATCGAATTGGAGTTGTGGGAACGTATAGGTAGGATTGCGTACTATGCTCCCGAGCGGGTGCATGTGGAATGGATACGGCTCGGTTAATGCCGTGTGATACCGTACGGGAGCACTTTTCGACTTTTCGAGGCCATCCCTAATTTGCTCCCGAAAGGGAGCAAAAGATGAGTGAGGATCCCTGAACAAAAACCCCGCCGATGCGGGAATCCAGTTGCTGGGACATCTCGTTATCCGAGCCGGGCGCCGACGGGATACTGGCGCGTCATGCCATGGAACAGCAAGGCGCCGCGGCAAATATCCCAGCTACTGAGAACATTTTCGGGGCGGGCGCGCGAATCCCAGCGCTAGGACCCACAAGTTGATCTCGATCAATGCATTCAGTGCGACGACGCGCTAGCAAAAGGACTTCCCCGTTTTCGGAGGCTCCTATGCACAGCTACAGCGTCGTATCGACCGATCACGCGAGCCCATCGGTCGCCTTCCTTTCAAACGATGCGACGCCCGCGATGTGCGTCGTGCAGCAACACGCTTTAAAGGACGCAGACGTCTTTCAGGACGGCCATTACCTCCTGTCCCTGTCTTTGTCGGACGGTGGATTGTGGACGATCGCCCGGAAAAGCGCCAATATTCCCGCTGCTTGCATTCCCGCTTACGGGTGATTGTAGATTGTCACTTCTCGCTGCACAGTTCAGAGTTCTGCGATTGGTTCGACAGTAGTGGTTGTGACCAGCGCGATTATGCGATCGAATGCTCCCAAGAGTTTTTCGTGAACGCGCGATCGCGATGCGCCAGCATCCTCGTCATTGCGAAACAACTTGTCTTGTTCGGTTTGCAATCGGGTAAGCAGTTTATGACGTTTGGCGCGCTTGTTGCAGTCGAGGGTCTATAGAGACTGGGCCAATGCATGAGGCTTCCAGGCCGATCAAGCCGACGCGTCCGAAGAAAGTCAAAAGTGGTGGCGAGCGGAAAGGGCATGGCGTCGCCTTGCGGCAATACCGAGTTCGGAGTTCTCCAATTCGATTCCTGAACAAGTCTGGCGTGTTTAAAGGATGCGGTGTGGCACCGCGTCCGGAAAATACCTCCGCTCAAGATGGAACTGGCGCCGTGTTGCGCGGTTGAGTCGACAAGGGCCCGCCCAATCAGTTGGGCGGACGGCTCGGTGGTCTAAGCTGAGCCCATAGCGGCCGAGGATTGAACCTAATGGCAGCCGAAAGCGCTTCAGAATGCCTGGTTCGTGCGGGAGCAGAGCGAGCCCTTGCCGAGGCTGCAACCCTTCAAAAGGTACGCGAACAACACTTGCGATCCGCCGAGAGGTGGGGCGACCTGGCTTCGGAGATTCGGCTTAGAGCTGAGGTGCAAGCGCTCATCAAGGAAGGAGACTCGGAGCGGAGAAGTGTTGTAGCAGCCGAGCGGGGCAGGAAAGGGGGCAAGCGACGCATGGCAACAATGACGGCAGAGGAACGGTCTGAAGCTGCTCGCCGGGCTGCCGAAGAGCGATGGCGCAAAGACTGCTAAGCAACCTCGGGGTCTGCCGACCCGCGCGAATACCGAGGTGAAAGATTAGCCGCTTAAAGGCGTGGGTCCGGTTCCTTCGTTCAATTTCCCATCGCCCGCATCTTTCGGTGTCTTTGGGTCGGGAATGTTCGTGCTCTCCGGAACCAGCGCTCGGCGCGCCTCAGTGCCAGACCCTTCCGATGATGCCCCAGTCGGATCGGTAGCCGATCTCGGTGGATTACCTTCTTGCCCCGGTGCTTTCACCATTTCGTTTTCGACTTCACGGTTTTTCGGCCGTTTAGCCTGCGCTGGCGAGCTTGCATCAGCGTGCAGTTCGGGGCGTCGAATTTCTTCCGCCGTGTCGGTGCGAAAGTTGGGGGCCTCACCGTCCTGAGAGCTGCCCACACTGGTCGCGCGTTCTTTCGATTGGTCAATCATCATCAGCTCCTTGAAGCTGGAAGCGCCTGCGGAACGGATCTGTTCCGTTCCTGGTGAGGCGAAAAAGACGATACACCCTCAGCCCGAACAAACAGGTAGCATTGCCAAACATAGCGGAGCTCCCCCGAACGGGTTGGCTGCCGCAATCACCAAGGGGCGAAGAAAGACGGGGGGCCGTCGTGCGGCAGCCGAGTCGGTCTATAAGCTCGAAGGCGATGGAAGAAATTGATCTAGGTTGGGGCAGGCTCACGACGCCGGTCGGCGCGGTCGACGCCTTGGCGGCAACTGTTCGTCCGATAAACGAGAGCAAGCGGAACAACGGCATCAGCGCGCTGCTGGCAGGCGATGGGCCTACGTTCCTTCTTGCAGGTGCGAACCGACAGCCGGCACACCGATGCTAGGCGAAGCGGGAAACAGGATAGAGGGCGAAGAGCGCCAAAAACCGTCGATTGCGACTGTTGCAAATCCTATATAGCGGTTTGGGGCTGAACTTCCCAGTCCAAGCGTCGCCGCGTGCCGCGATCACCGCCCCTTGAGCGATGGCGCCTTACCCCGGCAATGATCAGCAGTGACCAAACAGATGAGGCTTCCTGGAGGAATTTGGGCTGATGTCGAATGGCGGGGCGAATACCTTGCCAGAATAAATCTAGATCAACTTCCTTTTCATAAAACGCCATATTCTTGGGACGACTGCCGTCGCTGTGGTCGCCTCCTCTCGCGCGATACCCTCCCCCCGAGTGACAGCGGCGGCAGTTACCCATTCGGGTCCTCTAAGGTCCCGGCTTTTGGCAACGCATAAGTGCATAATGGCGGCGAGCAGAGATTTGGTTGTGTCTGACGATCCAGAGGAGTGCCTCTTGCGAGCGGCCAACGAGCGTAATCTGGCTCTGAACGCTAGTCTGGAAAGCGTTCGCCAGCGCCACCTTCGTTCGGCGCAGACCTGGGAGGACCTGTCTTCGCGGATCCAGCGTATGCGAGAGGCGCGAGGCAGAAGGAAACAGTCTTAGGGGCTTTCGTTTTCTCGGCTCACGTCTGAGGCCGTCCACGCGCGCAAATGGATTTTGTTCAACCTAAATCAAGATTGTTGGCGCCCTAACTTGCTATTTTGCGACCATGGAAACTTCCTCGTCGCACGCCTTCAAGATTTCGATCGATCCTCTCGACATCGATTTCATGGGCCATGTGAACAATGCAAGCTACCTAAAGTGGGTGCAGGACGCTGTGCTCAGCCATTGGCGGCGCCTTGCACCACCTGAAGCACTCTCTTCTCACCAGTGGGTCGCCTTGAGGCACGAGATCACTTATCGGAAGCCAGCGTTCCTGACGGATGAGGTCGTTGCAACGGTCGTTCTCGAACGGGTGCAGGGGGCGAGCGCCTTTTACGACACGGTCATCCGGCGCGGCAATGATGTGCTCGCCGAGGTCAAATCGCGCTGGTGCTGCCTCGACGCAGGCACACTGCGTCCCACCCGGCTGGCCGCTTCAATCGTGCGGAACTTTATTCCGGAGGCCTGAACTCAAGCTAGCCGACCAGAATTCCGCTGTTCGAAGAACGGAAATTCAGGCGGCGCGGAGCTTACGATGGAGGTAGTTATCGTCGAAGCCGGCAATCTGGGCCAGGGCGGCGGGATCAAGGATGATGATCCGGCCCCGCTGGAGATCCATCACGCCCTCGCGCTTCAGACGTTTCAAAACCCGGTTGAGGTGGACGGCCGTCATACCAAGGGAATCCGCGAGCAAGAGCTGGGATAACGGCAGAGTGAAAGTGGCCTCGGAAATGAGGCCAATGTTTCGGGCTCTGATGTACAGCTCGCACATGAGATGGGCGACGCGCTCGCCGCTCGTCCGCCGCCCCATACTCGTTATCCAGGCGCGGAGCGTCCCCTCGTCGACGAGCTGGGCGATATACATCGCATTGGCAACGCTGCGGTGCGTGTCGAGAATGGCGTCCATTTCGCCGCGCTCGATCGTCGCCACTTGCGCCGTGGTGATTGTCTGAATGCTGTGATCCATCTCGGCAAGCAGACCGATATGAAGATCGCAGCAATCGCCGGGCATGAGATAGGCCAGGACCTGGCGAGTGCCGGAAGGCAGGATTTTGTATCGATAGGCCCAGCCGTCGAGCATCACGAAAACTGGCCCGGGCCTGTCCCCTTCCCGGATGAGATCGCGGCGCCCTGACATCTTGCGGGACCGGCTGGTGGCTTGCACGAGTGCGGCTTCACCGGCCGAGCTCAGCGCGTTGAAGGTGCGCAGCTTTTCAATGAACCGATTCGTCATGGTCCAATCTCCCACACAACGATCGCTTTCCATATTGTTCTAAATCAATGTCGAAAGTTGATTTAAGTGGTGGTGCGACCGTCTGCTTCAGCTAGCGTGGACATATCGTCGGCTCTTTCTGGCACCGGCGGCTGGGAGATTATTTGCGCTCTCGCCTGTTCGGAGCGCCGTATTGTGAGCGATGAGATTTCCAACGACAACGAGCGCCATTCTGCGCCGCCCCCGCGGGAACCCGATGCTCATGGGGAAGCCGCACTGATTCTCGTCGAGAGTTTGATCCACGGCCTGATCGAACGCGCGGTGCTGCGCGTTGAGGATGTGCTGGATATTCTGGATACGGCCGTCGAAGTGAATGGGCAGCAGGCTGAGGAGCCTGTCGCCAATGGCGCGATAGTGCGAACCGCGAAGACGATCTTGGAGGCGATCAGCTCGAGCTTGAAAACCGATCAATAGATGAGGCTGTAAAATATCCGAATGACCCATGCGTCGAATCTATCTGCCTGGAGACCGCACTGCATCAATTCAGTATTTAATGGATGAAATTAGTGAGACAAATTTAATTCATAGGCTAAAGTTGAATGTCAATATTTTATTTGCACTTTTGCAATGGTAAATCCCGAACGGTAGATGTTTCCGGATATGACTTCACCGATCTCCAGGCCGCATGGCAAGGTTCTGTTAAGGCGCTTCGCGAGGCAATGGCCTGGGATATCCAAGCTGGAGAAATGTGCCTCGGATCGTTTATTGAGGTCGAGGATAGCGTACGTCGGCACGTCGCGACTGTGCGCTTGGCTGACGCGGTTAAAATAACCATTGAACCTGCGTGCGCGCCCCGCTGATGGCGCTAAGCCCAGCTACACCTAATGGCTGCGATCGCAGGCCAGCCCAGGTATGCCTTTTTCTAGTAGCGACGACTTTTCGCCGAACTATCTGAGCTGTCGTACAGATCGTGCATTGCCGCTGCGTCGCTCTCTTGATGCCTGCGCTCCAAATTTTTGCGTTTGATCGCCTCTTTAGAAAAGAACTGAAGGTATTCGATCAGGGCGCAGGATGCGATAAACAGAATCAGACCGATCAAAATGGCTTGCATGACCGCCTCCCAGAGGAAATTGACAGATCCCCTCAACCGCCAGCGCGATGTCTCGACGAGGCACAACTATACGCTTCTTCGATCAGATAAATGTTGATCTATGTCTGATTTAAAAGCCATGCCACTGCCAATTAATCTTTCGGGTAATATAACGTAGGCAGTTTCTGAGCGTACTGAAATGGTCTCGAGCCGCAGCTCTTTCGTCAGCGACGGCCGTAGAAAATTAGCTTGCAAAGCGGCTCGCCGGACAGGGTTCTTTCTCCCCGGATTTGGGGGAGGGAGACGATGAACTTTTATCAGGCAATGTGTTGCTGTTACAGCTTTTCAATCGCGCGCTCTATGTCTGCCAGGCTGTATGGCTTGACTATGGTAGGAATCGCTTCGAATTCCGGCGGATGAAGCGCGTCGCCATAACCGGTGGCGAATATGAACGGTACGCCCAACGCTAACAGCATCCTCGCCACAGGATAGCTTCGATGGCCGTGCACATTGATGTCGAGGATAGCCAGTTCGACCGTGTGTTCGGCGATCATTGCGAACGCCTCGTCAATCCGCTCCGCGGAAAGGGGCCAACCTCCCGCTTCCTCTATCAGATCTTCGAGAGCAAGAGCGACGATGGGTTCGTCCTCGACTATCAGCACCAAGCGGTCGCGCAGTGTCACGGCTGGTTGATCGATACGTGGGCAGTTATCCGGCAATGAAGTCCTTGCCGAGCGAAGTTCATCTCAACATCGGACTTTAGATCCGAGGAGATGCCACGTTGGATGAGGCGCGTGCCAAAACCTTTGCGTTCGGGCGGTGCGACAGGAGGTCCGCCGCGCTCATTCCATTCGAGGACGATCTCACAGTGTTCCCCGACCGGCCTTGAAGTCCAGGTCACATCAACCCGCCCGGTTTCGACCGAAAGTGCTCCATATTTGATCGCATTGGTACTGAGTTCGTGAATTATCATCGCGACCGACATGACTGCCTGCGGCGGCAATGTCGCATGCGGCCCTTCGGCGCGAATACGGTTGACGTCGGACCCGACCGTCGCGGCAATCGCAGTGTGGATTGTCTCCGCCAGACCGGCGACGTCCCAATTATGAACTGTAAGCAGGCTGTGAGCGCTGGCCAGAGCGGACAGTCGTGCTGTGAAGGTCGTGCGAGCTGATTCCAAGCTTCTGGCGTTGCGGAACGTTTGGGTCGCTAAGCTTTGGACGATCGCAAGCGTGTTTTTAACTCGATGATTAAGCTCATTGATAAGGAGTTTTTGATGTTCTTCGGCCAAAACTTGTTGGGTCACATCATGTCCCTGGACAAAGATGCCCGAAACCTGACCTCCCTCAGTGAAAATCGGCTGGTAGAGAAAGTCGAGAAAGCGTTCACTGCCACGCGAAAGTGGGTTATTTTGAAGTACCACTTTCTCCCGGCGACCCACGTAAGCTGTACCAGAATTGTGAACCCTGGTCAGTAGGTCGGCGAATCCTTGTTCGACAACTTCGGGAAGCGCTTCCGAAACCGACTTTCCCGCCAAGTCGCGCTTGCCCACGAGATTACGATAGGCTTCGTTGGCAAGCTGAAACACATGATCTGGCCCGCTCAAGATCGCCACGAACCCAGGTGCCTGCTCAAATAGCGCCCGCAGTTGTTCGCTTTCGGCAGCCAGGTCCTGATTCCGCTCCTGCACGGCCTGGGCACGCTGCACTATACCCATCTCGTCGCGCATTGCCCTGAGCGCGTGTAGCTCTGTCACATCAACGGTATGTTGTAGGATCAATGAAATTTCGCCATCCGCATCGAGAAGCGGCGTGTGCGTTGCGCTCCAGTAGCGAACGTCCATCGATCCACTGGGATTCAGAATATCGTAGCGGATCAACGCGATCTCGTCCGCCTTCTTGGTATTACGAACACGGTCGAATGAAGCCTTCAAGAGCTGATGGCTTTCGGAGGATGGATCGCTCGGGAAGGCATCAAACATCGATCGACCCAGGATGTCGTCGCGCTGGCGCATGGTCGCACTAAGATACGCGTCATTCATCGATACGATGATGAGGGACGGATCAAGAACCACGTAAGGGTTTGGAGACGCTGCAAACAGCGCTTCGAAATCTCTGTCCACCTGGTTGTGCCCGATCCTTGCCGTGCTCGGATAATGCTCGCACCCTCTTATCGTTCCCTCGCCCGGCTTCCAGCGATTAATCGCAACGGCGCCCGCTCCGATTAATCACTGGGATCAAACAGGGCACCGGGGCTGATCCCAATGAGCTTCTGTGAAGGAAAGGCAGGCCCTCGCGATCAGCGCGCCGAAAGCCGCTCGTCCCGCGGCCCTGAACAAGCTGCAGCTGACAGCGAGAGCGCTCGTCCCAGTGACCGGCAGCTTAGTGGACGGGAGGAGCCCCCCTAGAGCTCCGGCGGGTATAAGTTCGAGGCATCGGATTCCTGCAGCGCTTTGGCATAGCGCTCGGATATCGCCAAATACTCGTCCGCTAAGTCGGGATGTCCTGCTTGCCTCGCTCGCGCGAGCCATTCGAGCCGCTTCCGTTCGAGCTGGTCTCTTCTGGTGGGTGTAATCACAACCTCCCCATGTGCGTCGGGGCGGCAAAATTATCACGCAGCAATGCAGACAAGAGCCTAGGTCCGTCACTTTCGTGAACATTAAATGCAGATAACGGGTTGGCGTTCCCTCGCTTCGCGCCGGCCGATAGCGTTGAGGATCGACCGCTACACGGCGGATTAAAAGCGAGTGATAGAGTGAGAACTTCGCGTGATCTTAGCCTTAAGAACGCCCGCTTTTCAGAGATTGACGGTGGATTGGGCCCTTGCCCGAGGCTTGGCCGGATTGCGCTGCCATATACGTGTCGCGAGCCCGGTCGCGAAAGCGAGCCAACCGACAAGAGGAACGGCCGTCGCTTGAGCGACGCGGTCGACCTTGTGCGTCATCGCGACATAGCTCGTTGCCGTCGCCAGCATCACTCCGGAAGCCAAGGCGCTGCCGGGGAGGTTCCGCTTGCGAAAGAACATTTCGGTCCAGCCGCCGATCATGCCGGTTGTAGCGAGCCAGAGGCCCACTGACGCGTTGCGGCGAAAGGAAGGATCGTGCCGCAGGAGTCGATAGCCTCCCACTGCGATACCGGTCTCCAACAATGGCCAGGCGAGGCCAAAGATCGCATCAGGCGGCGTGAAGCTTGGCTTGTCGAGGCCCTGATACCAGCGCCGAATTCCAGGATGTGATTGATCCGGTGCGTTCCGGCGCCCCAGCAAGGCACTCAGCCCGAGTACGCCTACGACCACTGCGCCCGCGAGGAAAGGAGATAGACCGGAAGAACGAGCCGAAGCGTTGTCCCGGCTCACTTGGCCAGATAGCCTTCAAGATCATCGCTGCCACCGATGCGTTTGCCGCCGATGAAGACCTGCGGCGTGGTTTCGACCCCGTGTTTCAGCTCGAACGCATCAACCTCTTCTCGCGATTGGAGAATCTGCTCGTCGATGGCATATCCGTTCGCCTCCAGTATCTGCTTGGCCCGAACTCCGAACGGGCACGTCTCCTCTGGCAGGACCATCCGATAAAGGGTTGCGGTCTTTTCGTCGGTCATAAGGTGGTCCTTTGAAGATGATCGATAAATGAGTTTTAAAGCGGAAACGGCTCAAGAAAGCCCCCGCCGAAGCGGGGGCGATCCTGCGCGGATAATCGCGCCGCTTACTTTGCGTCGTTGGCGGTTTTGGTAACTGCCTCCCCAGCCGACTTCGCGTCCTTGCCTGCTCCGGCAACCGTGTTGCAGGCTGAAAGGGCAAGACCAGCCGCTAGAGCGGCAATAATGAGTAGCTTGGGCATGACATGGAACTCCGATGAGAATTTCATCAATGATCCAACCCCTCGGCTCCACCTCTGTTCCGTTGGCCGGCCCTGACTCATGTCGGCTTCGGCGAAACTGTTATGGAAGTGCGAGGCGGCTAGCATCGCGTGATCGCAGGCGCATCGATATCGGGCTTCGATGATCACCGTCACACTATCGATGAAGCTGCAAGTTGGGCGCCATTACGGCAAAGCCCGGACGACCGGCGCAATCAGACCTACGATCCTTCGCTCCGCTGCTGCGTGGCGCGTCGCTGAATGATATAGTCGATGACGCTTTGCGGATCATAGGGCCGGGCAGTATGGGGCCCGCTGTCGCAGAGATTGGCGGCTGCCTTTGCAGCCCCCTCGACACTCGCCGCCAGCTTGACCTCGAGGTCAGGCCGGTTCTGGCGCACCCATGTCGCAAGCTCGAACCCCGACCGCGATCCAGCAACGGCAACATCACACAGGACAACATCGACTGAGAGACTAGCTTCCGCGAGGGCGAGCATAGCCTCGTCGCTGCTCGCAGCCTCTACAACACGGTAACCGCAGTGGCGAAGATAGTCCGCCAAGGCATGCCGGACGAGAATATCGCTGTCGACGATCAGTACCGAGGCGCCCCTGTCATCGATAAGCTCGTTTGTCATCGGCTACCAGCAAGACTGGCGGCAATCAGATCTGCTACGTCTTCCACGCTGTAGGGTTTCGGAACGAATGCGGTTGCACCAGCGCTGATGGCCTGGGCCGGCTTGAGGTGCCCCGAGGACACGATTACCGGTACGCCCGGTATTGTACGCTGTGCGAAAGCAAGCAGCGCTAAGCCGTCAACGGTGCCAGGCATGCGTACATCCGTGAAAATCAGATCGATGGCGGCTCCAGATTGAATGAATGCCATCGCCTCATCGCCATTGGCGGCTTCCACAACAAGCCGGCCGCCGTCACGGAGGGCATCGACGATGACCATCCGGACCAGCCATTCATCCTCCACCACGAGAATGACCGCGGTGGCGTCTCTTGCAGGAGCTGTCGATGTCTCTGCGCTGTTCATGGCAATTTACGGAACCCTCAAGCTCTTCCAACCGCGCCCCGGCGTGAAAGTTCCTGAGGTACAGATACCTGCAGATAAATCGCCGTTCTCAAATAAATATTCAAGGCACGACCATCCTTCGCCCGACGATAAATTTGATGGGTTATATTCAAAATTATGGATTCTCGCGTCGTCGCCGATTTTTGAAATATTGGCTATCGATCGCCTAAACAATGCGACAGCCTTTATCATGCGTGTTATATTGTTTCCTCCCGCGCCCAACCGGCACTGCGGCAAGAGTCTGGCATCATTCGGCGATGCCAACCTGAAAGCTCCTCTATGCGCAACCCGCCCCCGCCCCCGCCCCCTGCTCTGATGGCGCTTGAGCTCGCGCTGGCCGTGGTCTCGTCCTCGGCCGCGCCGCTATTGCTCATTGACGGCGACATGCGGCTTCTGGCGGCCAGTGACTCATTTTACGCGAGCTTCCAGATTTCGTCCGAGAGAACAATCGGGAGTTCCATCTTCGAACTGGATGGCGGGCGCTGGGACCTGAAACGGCTGCGCTCGGTCCTCGCAGCCAGCCTGACCTCGGATGATGCCATAGAAGCCTACGAGTTCGACCTGCCGACGCAGGAGCGCGGAACGCGTCGGCTTGTGGTCAAGGCCCAGAAGCTCGTTTACGCGAGCGATGCGAATGTCTGTATTCTCGTCTCCATTGCGGACGTTACCGATGCGCGGCTCGCGGAGATGCTGAAGGACGAACTGCTTCGAGAGAAGGCCGTCCTGATGCAGGAACTTCAGCACCGTGTAGCCAACAGCCTGCAGATCATCGCCAGCGTGCTCATGCAGAGCGCGCGCAAGGTCCAGTCGGAAGAAGCCAGGCGACATCTCCAGGATGCGCACCACCGCGTGATGTCGGTGGCATCGATCCAGGATCAGCTTGCCGCCACGGGCCTCAGTGAAGTCGCCTTGCGGCCATATCTGACCCAGCTTTGCCAGAGCGTTGCCGCCTCGATGATCCATGACACCGATCAACTCGCACTCGAAGTCCGGTCAGACGATGTCGCCGTGCCCGCGAACGTGTCGGTCAGCCTCGGGTTGATCGTAACGGAACTCGTCATCAATGCGCTAAAGCATGCATTTCCCGACGGTCGGCGCGGTCAGATCGACGTCGACTACTCTGCACATGGGGCAAACTGGACACTTGCCGTATCGGACAACGGGATTGGCATGCCGGTTGCCCCGGATCTCGCGACCTCCGGTCTGGGTTCCTCCATCGTCCAGGCACTCGCAAACCAGCTGAAGGCCAGGATCAGCGTGCGAGGAAGAGATCCCGGGACAGCGGTATGCGTCAGCCACACTCAACTGAGTTCGGTGGCCTCCGACGCCACTGCCATCCCCGAGACACGCGCGATATAGGAAGCCAGAAGCGCTGTCCTGCGCCGACTAGCACCCACCCAAGAGCGAAAAGTGAAGCGGGCCGTTGGTAGTGGCGCCACGCCCTTCCTCGCTGCGAGTTACCCAATAATGATGCAGATACCTCCATGGCCGCCGGAGCCCTACATTCTGGCCCTGACGGGCGTGGGATTACTTATCGCGCTGGTTGCATGGCTGCCTCTTGCGCTGAAGAAGTTGCCGCTGTCGCTTCCCATCATCTGTATCGCGATCGGCCTCATCCTGGGCCGCTACGCGCCAACTCCGACCGTGCCCTTGCCAAGCGAATATCCTGGCTTTGTCGAGCGGTTCACAGAGCTGGTGGTCATAATCGCCCTCATGGGAGCGGGATTGAAAATCGACCGGGTGTTCAGCTGGAAGCGATGGGCGATTACATGGCGGCTCCTCGGTCCGACCATGCTGCTGACGATCGCTTCCGTGACCGTGATCGGAATCTACCTTCTTCATCTACCGCTCCCACTGGCGATCCTGCTTGGCGGTGTGATGGCACCCACCGATCCGGTGCTCGCCGCGGATGTCCAGGTCGGCCCGCCCAAGTCCGGCGAGGAGGACGAGGTGCGCTTTGGCCTCACCTCCGAAGCGGGCCTAAACGACGGCCTGGCGTTTCCGTTCATACATCTGGCGGTTGCGCTTGCCGCCGTAGGAACGACTGGCGCCCCCTGGGTTGGCCAATGGTTCCTCCATAATGTCCTCTGGGAAATCGCAGCCGGTGTCGGCATAGGCTGGCTGGTCGGATGGCTGTTTGGATGGATCACCTTCCACATCCCTGCCGACAGCAAACTCGCTCAAACGGGTGACGGCGTGATCGCGATTGCCGCGACGCTAATCACTTACGGCGTTTGCGAGATGGCCCAGTGCTACGGCTTCCTCGGTGTCTTCATCGCGGCGCTTGTCATTCGCCATGCGCACCGGAGCCACGCATTTCAGCGCGAAATGCACGATTTTACCGAGCAGATCGAGCGCATCGCCATGATGGCGGGTCTCGTGCTTTTCGGCGGCGCTCTCATCAGCGGCGTGTTAGCCCCGCTCGGCTGGAGAGAGGCGCTTGCCGCAGCGATGATCCTGCTGATCGTTCGGCCAGCCGCAGGAATGCTGGGATTGATTGGCTTCAGGGCCCACAAAAGCGAGAAGGTAACCCTCGCCTTCTTCGGGATTCGCGGCGTCGGGTCGTTCTATTATATGGCCTATGGCCTCAATCATATGGAGGCGGGTCACCAGAATGGCCTGTGGGCATTGCTCAGCCTCGTCGTGCTGATTTCGATCCTGATGCATGGGCTCACCGTTACGCCGGTGATGCGCTCACTTGATCGGTTCCACGGTCGCAATCCAGATGGGGCGGCCGGCTAGCGAAAAGCGCCGCTCAATGCGCCGGCGCGGACACGCTTCGCTCGACGTCGCGCGCTGTGACCCATGAGCTGATCTCATCATCCGTCAGCTCGATGCCGAAAGCTTCTTCCAGAGCTATCGGAAGCGAGTAAAATCGATCGAACGCATTTAGGTGCAATTCCGACAAATTGACGAGGGAAGCTACACGGGATCGAGAATCCGCGGGAGTATACCGGGCGATAAAGCTTAGGACGTTTGACATGGATGGTTTCCTGACCCTCATAATAAGGGTCGGCAAGTTTGGTTCCGCGGCTTTATTTGTCAGATAGAGGAGCGCAGAGCTTCAGCCGCGCATCCATTAATCTGCATATTTATCCATCCAGCCGATCCGGTGGGAGTCGCTACCTCGGGAATGATCCTTGAAATTCCCATCAAATAAAAATCACCACTTCTATTTCTGGCGCTACCGGTTCGAGCACCGCTATTACAAAGCCATTCGACCTACCTTAGATGTTCCATCGTCTCGCACTGGCGCCACGTCTTTGCGACGGTTTCGGCTTTTTGAACAGGCGGCACTTACAAGGCTGCGGCTGACTTGCCCCCTTCTGGGTCGTCCAAAATCCCAGTTATTTTGGACGACGAAGGAGTTGCTCGATCAGCAGTTCGGGCAGTGCCGAGGATTACAACGAAAAGGACCCTCTTGGGTAAACTTTGCCCGGTAGGAGTAGAGCCATGCCGGGAATTGAGCCAAGCTGAGAGAGCCGGAACGAACTCTTCCCCGTCGACTAGGCGAGCCCCACGGTGGAAGACTTTCAGCCTCAAGTCGTAACTCTAGGTTTCGATCGAGCCACCGTGTTGCCCGCCCTCACGGCAAGTGAACGCCTACCGCGAACTTTGCCTCACCTCCAGCGTTGGAAGCAGCACAGGCAATCAAGGAAACGACATGGTCTTGCTCAAGCTCGCCTTCGCCTCAGCCGTGGCCTACGGCGTCTTTCGTTACGTGAACCGGGAGCGCCCGCTGCGCCGCGCCGCCTTTGCAGCCGGGGAGTCCACTGCCGGGGCCGTGGAGGTACGCAACGCGGGCCCTGATTCCATGCGAAGCGATCTGCCTGAATGGGACAAGGTCGATCAGGCGAGCGATGAAAGCTACCCCGCCAGCGATCCGCCGGCCAGCAATCGCTTCACCTGATCGAATTGCCGCCAAAGTACGCTAACGCTTCTTCAAAAGGGATGAGCATGACGACACCAGGAGACCAGCTTGCCGCCGGCAAGAGGCTCGCTGCCATCGCCGGTGGACGCGGGGTCGCGCAGGACACACCCAAGGATAGCGCAGCCGGCGAAAGCAGGGGCGCTGCCCCCAAAGTCGTCAAGCCGCGCCATGGCGAGATCGGCCTCGAGGACGACATCCATGAACACGAAAGCGAACGGCTCAATCCCGGCGATTCGGGCGGCAACGAGACCGGCGCTTCCGGAGATCGGCCGAAGGATCCATCCAATAGCGCGTGACCGGGCCCGAAACGCGTCACGCCCACATTGGATTGGGCCAGACCCCGAAACGTGAAAGGTCGCCATCTGAGCGAGGCTGGGAACGAGACATGGGCGAACTATTGGTCGCGCTTTGCGCATAGTGGCCCGCAGCGCAGGCATCCTTCTCTATCGCTTTGCTGAAGACAGCCTCGAGGTCCTGCTCGTGCATCCTGGCGGTCCATTCTGGCGAAGCAAGGATCGAGGCGCCTGGCAAATGCCCAAGGGTCTAGTTCTGCCTGGCGAGGACGACGAGACTGCCGCGCGGCGCGAGGTTGCGGAGGAACTGGGCTGCCGGATCGACGAAGAGCTGATCTCGCTCGGAGACATCCAGCAGTCTGCCGGCAAGGTGGTGGTCGCATTCGCGGCGCAGCGTAACTTCGATCCGGCGGCGCTGGTCAGCAACATGATTGAAATCGAATGGCCGCCTCGCACCGGCCGCAAGCTTGTCGTTCCCGAGGTCGACGCGGCCCGTTGGCTCGACCTCGATGCCGCACGCGGCCATATGCTGCCGAGCCAGACCCAGTTGCTCGACCGACTGGAGGCGGCACTCTCCAATTGCGGCTGAGCTAATCATGTGCCGGAAGATGCTCTGCGACCCAGCGCGCCGCCCCCGATCCGATGCGTACTCACGCGATCGCGTTAATCGAACGGATGAAGTGCAGGCGAAAGCCGGCACTTCGCGAAATCCGATCGGCCGGCAAAGACGGATCGGTGCTCCTCCGACGCCAACCGAAGAAGCCTCTCAATCCCTCCCATTCTTTTAACTTAGGCTTCGATTGGTCCGCTGAGCTCGAGGGCGGCCGCGCGCAGCACGAACAGGGGCATGCCGGCCTTGCTGACGCTGATGCGCCAGTCCCTTGCCGCCCAGAAATCGGCCACGCCATTGCTGATCATGTCACCGAAAATGCGGGTGAGTTCCTCTCGGGCCGCGCCGACGCTCGGCAGCTCCATGTCGTATTTCTGGGGGCCGCGGCCGTCGTCGATCGTAACGCAATAGGTTTCCATGGGGGCTGAATGCGGCGCATGGCCTTTCGTTGCCAGGGGGCGCAAATGGCCCGGGCCGCACCGTGGCGTTTGGGCGCCAAAGGCCATGACGGAACTGCGGGCCATGCGATGGCACGCTTCCCAGCCTATGATCGAAGGGCGGCGGAGTTGACCGAGGCTTGAACGGCTGCGTCGACGGGCCAGATCCAGGTCGCGGCCGCCTCGTCCAGCAGGATCTGCGGGGTTGATCTATTTAGACGCTCAGCTCTTGTCGCTGGTCGCGGGTGCGGGCCGCACCACCAAGCATCGAGTCCGAAAGTACCGCGATGGACGAGCATGAAGCGCGCCCATCGCGGCAACCGTTGCGACCCGAGGCTCTCGATGACCTACGTTGACCGGTTGCTTACACCAGCATCAGCAACAGCCGGCTTTGCGCTGAGCTCCAGATTCTTTGCAGACGGTGACAAGCCGCCATAATTCAGGCTTTGTCGAAGCGGCGATCCTGGGTCATACGGTGAGATGGTCGGCGAAGAAGCACCCTACCTGTTCAGGGAACTGGAACCCGCGCGTTGGCGCGATCACCTGTGCGCCGAGCGGACCACATTGCTGGACGCCTTGCTCGCGGCGGAAGCGAACGGTGTCGTTCGCCTCGGTTATACGAACATAAGGGCACCGGGGACGGTTGCCATCCTTGAACGCGCGCCATCCGACAATGCGCTGGAGCATGTCCAGGTCGTCGGCAAGACCATGCCCGGCATCAATATTGTCGGCGGCGGAATAGGATGCGGGAACCACTATTGCGAGATCGACTGGAGCGTGCCGGTGACGGGCCGACCAGGTTTCCTGCGCCGCTTGGCTTACTGGTGCGCGCGCCGGTTTAGCTGACCATTTCCATCCTGGCGTGGCTCGTCGGTGAGGATGAAATTGCGGATAGGCGGGCTTCCGAACAGCGTCCGCACCATTTTTTGGTCTACGTGGGCAATGCCCCCTGCTCGTGCCGAACCGTTACTGCGACTTCCATGGAAATAAAGTCCTCGGGAGAGCCCAGATATCCCCCCGTGACCGGCATGATCTGCCGGTTGAGGCGGGCAACTGCGACAGGCACCAGGCGGCCCGCCCCCAAACGGTTGTGGGTGGGATCGAAGGCGATCCACCCGGCTCCGGGCAGGTAGACCTCGGCCCAGGCATGGGTCGTTCCTGCATCGGCCTCGGACTGGCCGGGATCGATCAGGTACCCCGATACGGCCCGCGCGCCGAGCCCGAGATGCCGGACTGCCTCGATGAAGAGGCCTGCAATGTCACGGCACGAGCCGCTCGCGAGCGCGAGGGTTTCTGCGGGCGACTGCGTCCCCTCCTCGTCGCGGACGCGGTATTGCACGTGCCCCAGCACACCGGAATTGAGGTCTTTGAGCAGCGACAGCGTGTCAGTTGCTGGGCCAGCCACAAAGGCGCGCGCCCAGGCGCTGACAGCGTCGCCGCCGCGCGTCAGCCAGTCGGGCTCGGCCAGACGGCCAAGATCGATGGCATCGTCGAGCGCGTAGGCAAAGGGATATGTGTGAGCGGCCGGATCGATGGAAAAGACCGGCCAATCCGGCGCCTTGTGATCGACCAGCGCCCTGCTGACGATCGTCAGTTCCTCGGCCGGTTCGATAAAGTCCGCGGTGGCTATGAGATTGCCGAAGACGTCGACGGTCCAGCTCAGCTCCGCCGCAGGCTCGCAAACGAGCGAGCGCTCCAGGGTGGTGAGATCTGTGCCATCGCGCGGCACGACGACGAGGCGATGCGGCTGCAGGGCAACGGGAAATGAATAGCGATACCGCGTCGTGTGTTCGATGCTGAGATGCATGGGTTCTCCCGAGCCGAAACGGCCAGATGATCGAGCGGCCGGTCGTCCGCGGACACGCGGGGGCAGGCGTCACTCGCTAAAGCGCTCCATGAAGGAGACGGTTGCGGCAAGACCGCATCCAGGCGTCCCCGCCCCACGACGGACTTCCCTCAACCGCATCGAACAGCCCCCATCCATTCAACCGGAATATTTAGCCTTGTGCAAGCTTTGCCCTCTTTCTCCGCTCATCTTGGCTCGGGCGCGGAACATGAGCGAGTGGCCAGGGGTTATTGAGGCTCCTACCTCCGACATGACGGGTATTTCACTGTGACCACGGCAACTCACGACACTTCCATCCTCAACGACCTCATCGCCACGCTGCTCGACAGCGTCGACGGCTACCAGAAATCGGCTGGCGACATCGACAATCAAGCACTTGCCGACAAGTTCAATGCCCGGGCGCGCGAACGCCAATCGGCGGTGGCGAAGCTTCAGGCCGCCGTGGCTTCGGCGGGCGGCAATCCCGAAGACGATGGCACGCTTCTGGCCGGCGCCCACCGCGTCTTCATGAATCTCAAGGAAGCGGTCACGGGCAAGGACGACAAGGCAATCGTCGCCGAGATCGAGCGCGGCGAGGATCATCTGAAAGCCAAGTTCGAAAAGGCTCTCGCCAATGCCGACCTGTCGCCGACGGGCCGCGCGGCAACCGATGAAGCGTGGCAGTCGGTCCGCGCCGGGCACGACGAGATGAGCGCGCTCAAGCATTCGATGGGCGCCTGACGAGACTGGGCCGGCGCGGCTTTGGTCGTGCTGGCCCATTGGCTCCGTCTCGATCGAAGGATTTGCAAGCATGACAGAAGCACGCGAAGCGACCTCCCTGCTCGCCGAAGCCTCTACCCAGGACCTCAAAGTCAAGTCGCGCGATGGCGATGGCCTCGGCCAGGTCAAGGCGCTCATGATAGACAAGCGCAGCGGCCAAGCGGCCTACGCCGTCTTGAGCCTGGGCGGATTTCTGGGGCTCAACAAGAGCTTCTACCCCATCCCCTTCGGGCTGCTGGCCTACGATCCGAGCGAGGACTTCTATGTCGTCACGATCGATCGGCGCGTTCTCGAAGGCGGTCCTAGCTGGGCCAGCCACAGCCCCGAGTTCAACCAGGCCTATGCCGACCGTGTCTCGAACTACTACGGCACGCCGCCGGCCGCTATCTCCTAGCTCGGCTTGGCCGACTGGCGGAAAGGGAGGCCAAAGGCAGTCTCCTTCGTCAGCCCCGCCTGCTTTGCCTCGTCGGCTCCAGGATACCAGTTAGACGGCGCCCACTTGCAAAATCTCGCCCATGGTCACGGCGGAATGGGGGCAGCTCCGTTTGATACTTCGCGCGGCCCTTCTGCCGAAACGGGTCCCGGCGCCGGACTAACAATGCAGGCTTTGCCATAGGTCCCGCGGCGGTAGACGCTGCCGCTGAGCAGATTGTTGATGACTGCATCTGAGGAGCTGGCGTCGCACCGATTGGCGGGCAATGCTTACTTCGCATGGAGTGCTTGCGGGAGCGATAAACAGATGACCGAGCGTCTCGCCCTGGTATTCTGCCTGGCCATCATGAGCGCCCTTTTTCTGTGGCCTTTGGCGGCCTCGCTTCGGCATTGACCGGAGGTCAACGTCCATCTCGCTGAGCGGCTTGCGGCCGCCAAGTTCCACCATGCACAACGCTCATGGCCACAGCGGGAACGAAGCGGCAAGGTTGCCGTTATGGCATTGGCCGCGGCGCGTGCGAGTTCACGCGCTGCGGCCTGTCGACGCGGCCGGTTCGATACCTCTTCGCAATCCCTTCCCCCGCCTCGGCATCAGGGACAATAATGAAGTGAGGAAGATACCGCGTGAGAGCCGTCGAAGCCGGGTCACCTTTGACCGACCGCGAACTCCAGATCCTTGGCGCGATCGCGGACGGTTGGTCAGCCAAGGAGGCTGCCCGAACTTTAGGCATTACACCGCGCACCGTGGAATGCCACCTCGACACCGCCCGTATGAAACTGGGCGCACGAAATCGAACCCACACGGTCACAATTGCTCTGGCCTTGGGATTGCTTCAACACCCGCCGCATCGGCTCGAAGCCGCGTGACCTACGTTGCGGTCATTCAAATCTTCGCAAATCAGCTGGGAAGTATCATTGGGTGAAGCGTTGCGGTCTTGTCGTCGGTGATGGAGAGTTCCTCGTGAAAGTCTCTAAGAGCTGATCCGCCGGGAACGGTCTCGCGCTAGCGAAATATCAGCGATCGCGGACGTCGGACTTGCACCGAACCTAGGTCGGCGAAGCCACAGCCTGGTTCGAGATGCCATCCCCTGGGGTATCCTGCGGCGCATTGGCTGCGCCGAACATCCAGACAGCCGCGAGCGCTGCGATCGCCAGGATGAGGCTGACGGCCAGGACATAGCGGACAATGTGCGGCGTGCGTCCGGCGCGCGCCTCGTTAGTCGAGACATGGATCTCGTCGGGGTTGGGGTTCATTCGAAGTCTCCTGTCCCCGGAGGAGCCGGAGCTTGACCTAACGCCCCGTGGCCGTGCGAGTTCCGTTTCTTTGGGACGTGTGCGCCCGCTTCCAACGGAGTCTTCAGGGAAGCGGCGCGGTCGCGACCCCTTGCCCCCCGGCAATGCCTAGAAGTCGATGCCCTGCTTTTCGGCCCATTGGCGGCCCAGCCACCCGATCAGCGCACCGCCGGCCATCATGGCGATCATCGACACGGGGTAAGGTCCAGATGGCGTTGGACCAGCTCCTCGAGTGCGTTGCTGGTGCGGCGATGTTCGTTCGCGAGTCTGGCTTCCTGTTCGTGGGCAATCGGATCCGACGCGCTCATACCCTCTGACTCGGCCTCGAGCCATTGATCGAGATCCTTCTTCCACTGGCAGAGGAGCTCATGACGCGCCGCGATATCGAGGTCGATATCCTCTGCCAGATCTTCGGGGCTGGCGTAGTGACGACGGGCGTCGGGTGCTTTGTCCGCGGCGGCGTCATCGGTGACGGCCTGTGCGGGTTCGACTGCGGAGTCGTCGCTCATGGGTATCCTTTCGCCGGGAGATCCAGCTAAACGCGAAACGGGCGGGCGATCGGTCAGTTCCTGGTCTGCCGGACGCGCGCAAAACACCCACATTTTACGGCTCGTTGCCCAAACATAGGTCTTTCCTGTTGTCGCCTAATCCCGCAACCAGCCCAATTCGTTTGGCCCGCAGTTACGGCCAGGTACCAGCCAGTGGAACACCCCCGATCCCGCCGAGTTGAGGAAGTGCAGGCATCGATGGAGACGATCGCTATGGAAAGCCAAAGCCGGATCCTCATGTCGGAGCTCTCGCAGCGGGTCACTCTCGAGGGCATGACTGTCGATGTGCAGATCTTCAGAATCGGCGCCGAAGATGACTGGATCCTCATCGTTGCCAATGAAAGTGGCAGAACGAACCGCTGGGACGACGTCTTTTCCTCGGACATCGAGGCGATGGCCGCTTTCCAGATTGTCGCTCAGGAGGAGGGTCTGGCGGCCTGTCTGGCCCAGGGCGCCGAACTCGCGGTGCACTGACGCTGCAAGTCTTGCGTTGCGGTCGGCATGGGCGGCTTTTCCCCTTCGTTTGCCGGGACCAACTAAGCCTTTCGCTCCTAGGAGGGGATTGCATGGACGATCTGGAGTCGAGGCTCGGCGCCGCAGACGAATTCATCATCGCACATGCCATGGATAACGACTCAATCGGCTGGCCAATCAAGGATCGCGCCGAATTCCTCGAAGCCTTCAACCGAATTCTCGACGAGCTGGGCGTCCCGGACGCGCATCGACGGCGCGGCGGCCCTGATGTTTCCGGTTCTATATCGCCGTAACCTGGCGCCGCAAACTTGGTGTCAAGATCGGTGCGAGGCGGAAGATTTGGCGTCGCAAGCGCAGACCAGCGCCTTTCAGTTAAAGGCATCCATGCACCTTTAGCCCCGTCAAGCGGCTAGGACCCCGGCAGCAGCCGATCCAAGATGCCCGGTTTGTGTCCGGACGGACCTTGCGTCGGCGTGGGCGTCGTGACCATCAGCATGATGATATAGGCGGCGGCGAGCGCGACGAGGGTCCAGATCAAGCGGCGCCCCATCATGTGAGGACCGTGCCCGCTTCTCCGAATCCGATGGTGAGGACCTGGCTAGCGTCCTCCGCCAGGACAATTATGAGATCCTTGAAATCGAGACGGCCCGCCAGGACGTTCGTGCTCGAAACTTCGCACGCGGTTTCCGCGGCATTCTTGAGAGATGAAGCGTCATCCGCACAGTCGCTGCCCTCCTCGTCGATGGCGGTGACCTCGTTGTAGAGATTGAAAAAATTCCGACGCATGCTCACTCAAGCTGCAGGCAGCGGGTTGGTTCCGCATACTTAACCTATGTTCTGGCGCGCCGGCTCGCCCGCGCCAGAGTCGAACGATGACCAAGACCATCCATTCCATTTCCGTACCCTGGAGAGATCTCCGCGACGCGCGCGATCTGCTGAGCCGTTCGGCCGATGCAGCCTTCGAGGCAAGGCCGGTCGGAAACCGGGTGGTGATCGATTGCGAGCGCGACGCCGACGCTCAGAGAATCCTGGAGGCGTTCACCCATGCCCGACGCTTCAAGGCCGGTTGATGGTGTCAGAAGTCGTCGATAAGTACTCAGCACAGGAGCAGACCTGAACTGGCTGCGCCGCAGGCTAAGGTCCAAGGGATCGCCAAATCTGCCTCGATGTTGCCCCATGCCATCTAACATCTAATTGTGGACCCTCCGGCTGCCTGACGCCGTGATAATCACGTTCGCAGCGGTCAGGTGATTCCCACTCGCGCCGGAACGAGTCAGCGTGTCGCGCTCTTCCTATGCCGTGAAGATCGCGACCTACAATGTAAACGGCATCAATGGACGTCTGGAGGTGCTGCTGCGCTGGCTTGAACTGGCGGAACCTGACGTGGTCTGCCTGCAGGAACTCAAGGCGCCCGACGAACGCTTCCCTGAGGCGGCGATCCGCGATCTGGGTTACGATGCGGTCTGGCACGGCCAGAAGAGCTGGAACGGCGTCGCGATCCTTAGCCGGGTAGGTGTTATCCAGGAGACGCGGCGAGGACTGCCTGGTGATGCCGACGACAGCCACAGCCGTTATATCGAAGCGGCGGTGAATGGCGTCCTGATAGCGGGACTCTATCTGCCCAATGGGAATCCGCGTCCCGGGCCGAAATTCGAATACAAGTTGCGCTGGTTCGAGCGCTTGCATGGACACCTTTCCGGGCTGGTCGGGCTTGACGCGCCGGTGGTCATCGCCGGAGATTTCAACGTCATGCCGACCGATCTCGATGTCTATGTGCCAGAGCGCTGGCGCGACGACGCGCTGTTCGCGCCCGAGGTAAGGCAGGCCTATGCGAAACTGCTGCAGCAGGGCTGGACCGACGCGGTGCGGGACCTTCATCCGGGCAAGCGAGTCTACACCTTCTGGAAATACTGGCGGCAGTCGTTCGAACGCGATGCGGGCCTGCGCATCGATCATATCCTGCTTAATGCGAGAGCCGCCGACCGTCTTGTCAGCGCCGAAGTCGATCGTCGCCCGCGCGGCTGGGAGAAGACCAGCGACCACGCCCCGGTCTGGGTCGAGTTGGCCGACAAAGCGAAGCGACGCAGGAAGGGCTGAAGCTGATCATAGAGAATTCGGGCATGCTGCTGACGATTGGCATGACGCCGCGGAAATCTCGATCGCCGCGAGTTGGGGAGCGTCGAGGCAGTTTTTTGTCGTTCTTGGGTCAGGCGCCAGTTTGCGTGTGCGGCGCAGCGACGGGCTTTGATTCGGGCGATTCTTTCTGCCTGAGAAATATTGAAAGAACGACCAAGACCGCGGTCGACAGGAATTCGCTCTGCCAATTCTGGAAGGACTCGAACCAGAGTTGGGAGCTGAAAAGATAGGCAGACACCGACAGCGCCGGCTCGCCGTGTTCGATGGCCTCCTCTGCGGCCGTGCGGGCGCTGGCGATCCAGTGAAACACGAACGACACGAGGAACAGCGCCGCGAGCGCGAGGCCCAGCGAACGGCCATAGAGCGCTCGCCAGACATGGCCCTGGCGCAGGATGTTGGGCGCGCCGTCTGCTCGCGCCTTGGCAGCCAGATTGTCGTCGCGCGGGACGGCGTCAGGATCCTTGGACTCGGCGGAGCCGCGCTGGAACAGGACAGCAGTTAGCATCACATAGGCCGACATCTGGAGAAATTCGCTTTCCCAGTTCTCGAACACAGCGGCGACAAACGACGCGCTATGCGCATATTCGGGCAGGCTCATCCCGGGCTGGTGATGGCGCGCCGCGTCGGTGAGTTCTACATGCCAACCCGCTAGCAACTGGCCGACGATGCTCACCCCGAAAAGCAGCATGAGCACGATCGTCAGCCCGTTGTCGCGCAGCAGGCGCATCGTCAAGCGTCTGGGCGTTGCCGCGAGCAGAGGCGCGCGACCATCAGGTCGTTCGCCTGCGAACGCGCGACAGAAACGGCGCTATTGCCGGCAGCATCAATAAGATGCGGATTCGAGCCCCGCGCGATCAACTGATCGACAGGGGCCGCACGGCCAAACAAAGCTGCGAACATCAGGGCGGTCTGGCCCGCATGGTTGACTACGTCCGGCTCGGCGCCGGCTTCGAGCAGACAATGGGAGATGCCGTGCAAACCCTTGAAGGCCGCCCCCATCAAGGCGGTGTTGCCACGGGTTCCGTCCGGCTGGTCGACGGGCGCCCCCAATGCCAGCAGCAGCGCGGCCGCGTCCTCATGGTCGTGATAGCAGGCGAGGATCAGCGCCGTGTAGCCGCTTTCGTCCCGAGCCGCGATGTCGGCGCCGGCCTGGGTCAGCGCCGGGATCATGTCGATGCGCCCTAGCCGCGCTGCGTCGAACAGCAGCTCCTGAATGCGCTCGGGCGGCGGCAGCGGCGGCAGTGGTTCATCGTCGTTGGACGGGAGATGCAGCAGCGCCTCACTGAGCATCGAGATCGACCTTGAGCTCGCGCGGCCAGAACCGCAGCGCGGCGATGGCATCAACGAAGGCAGCGGCATCGTTGGCTCCCGCCAGCGGAATGCAGGCGTCGTCGAGCAGGTCTGAAATGCCGCCCTTTGCAAAGATTGGCTCTGCTTCCTTCGTTAGACCGATAAACTTGCAGTGCCCGAAGGCGTCGCGCACAAAATCCTGCGCGGCTGCGTCGCCGGCGAGCAGCCCCGCACCTTCGTCGGAGACGACAACGGCAACGGCGTCGAACAGCACCGAGGGCCCGCCATCGATCTTCTGTTTGGCTGCCACCTTGGTGCCGTCGGAAAGGGTCACGCCGCCGATCTTGGGAGCCACGACTTCATAGACTGCGCCGACCTGATTGATCTCCTTGACGAGGGCGTTGAAAAGGCCGGCATCGGCACCGTCGCTCAAGAGGATCCCCAGCTTGCGGCCCTTGAAGCTCGCCGGTCCGTTCTTGACGATCGATAGCGCATCCGACGCGGGCAAATCGGCGATCGTCGGCCGCGCTGCTTGAGCCGCAGATGGCATCGCCGCAAGCGCAAGCCCATCGGCGACGGTGCCCGCGAGCCCTTCATCAATGTTAAGCAGATGCGATACCACGCGCGAGCGAATGTCGGGGCGCTCGACTTTGGACAGCTCGAAGACGATCGCATCGCCTATGTGCTTCTGCTCGATCGGCGTCTGGCTGACGAAGAACTGCCTCGCCTGGCTGTAGTGATCGGCGAATGTCTCGGATCGCACGCGCTGCTTTCGCCCGCTGGCATCTTCGACAAAGCTCGGGAAGCCGAGCTCGCGATCCTCGCGGGGACCGCCCTCAGCCGCGCCCCATGAGTTTGGCTCGTAATTGACCCGTCCCTTGGGATTGCGCATGGCCATATGCCCGTCCTGCTGGAAATGAGCGACCGGGCATTTCGGGGCATTGATGGGAATGTGCGTAAAGTTAGGGCCGCCAAGCCGCTTGATTTGCGTGTCGAGGTACGAAAAGTTGCGTCCCTGAAGCAGGGGATCGTTCGAGAAGTCGATGCCAGGCGGCACGTTCTGCGTGCAGAACGCAACCTGCTCGGTCTCGGCAAAGAAATTGTCGACCACTCGGTCGAGCACCAGCCGCCCGACAACGCGAATGGGAACCAGTTCCTCGGGGATCAACTTGGTCGCGTCGAGAACATCAAAATCGAAACTGTCGGCAAATGCATCGTCGAACAGCTGAACGCCGAGTTCCCATTCGGGGAAATCGCCACCATTGATCGCATCCCACAGGTCGCGGCGATGGAAGTCCGGATCGGCACCGTTGATCTTGACCGCCTCGTTCCAGACAACCGACTGCAACCCTTGCTTGGGTTTCCAGTGGAACTTGACGAAAGTCGATTTGCCGGAGGCGTCGAGCAGACGGAACGTATGAACACCGAAGCCCTCCATCGTCCGGAAGGAGCGCGGGATCGCACGGTCAGACATCGTCCACATGATCATGTGGAAGCTTTCTGGCGTCAGGCTGATGAAGTCCCAGAAGTTGTCATGGGCCGAGGCCGCCTGCGGGAAAGCGCGATCGGGCTCAGGCTTCACCGAGTGGACCAGATCCGGGAATTTCATCGCGTCCTGGATGAAGAACACGGGAATATTGTTGCCGACGAGGTCCCAATTGCCCTCCTGCGTGTAGAGCTTGACGGCAAAACCGCGCACATCGCGGGCGAGGTCAAACGAGCCTTTCGATCCGGCGACGGTCGAGAAGCGCACGAAAGCCGGGGTCTTCTCGCCAACCCGCTGGAAGACATCGGCGCGGCTGACGTCGGCCAGACTGTCGGTCAGCTCGAAGAAGCCGTGCGCGCCGTATCCGCGCGCGTGAACGACCCGCTCGGGAATCCGCTCGTGATCGAAGTGGAATATCTTCTCCCGGAAATGGAAATCCTCGAGCAGCGTCGGCCCCCTCGCGCCCTGCTTCAGACTGTTCTGGTCATCGGCAACCGGAATACCCTGCTGGGTGGTGAGCACCGCAACCTCGCCGCCTGCGATCTGATGGGTCTCGCCGCCATCCGCCTGCTCCTCCGCGTAGCTTTCCGAGATCAGCGCGTCGGCGGGGATGGGCGAAGCCTTCTGCGGCGACTCTCCGCCGACATCTGCGCCCCCGAGGTCAGGCGGAGTTACGCCATTTTTGGCGGACGAGGGATTGTCGGCTGACGCCGGCTTTTTGGCCATGAATATGCACCTTGATGATTGATGATCGTCCGCAAGACGCGTGGGGAAAACACCCGTCACGCGCTGCGAAGGCAAAGCTAGTGATGGCTTAACCCGCAGCGCGGCTGCGAGTTGCTTGCCCCTCTCAAAACTAATCTACATCAAGACGATTGCCTGGAGGGTCGCCGCAACGCCTCGCGCATATGCCCGTTATGACTCTGGCGAGACCGCAATGCGTCTCGGGAGTCCGACGATCGATGTTTACCGAACGTTTTCTGCGCGGCCGTCGCGGCGTTCGGCTTGAAGAAGCCGAGCGGGCGCGGCTTGAAGCGGCGATCATGGACGTCCGGTTTGTCGAACCGCGCGCGCGCCTCGTTCGCGCGGGCGAAAGACTAACGCATAGCACCATGCTCATCGAGGGATTCCTGTGCCGCTACATGGACGATCGCCGGGGTCTGCGTCAGCTTGTCGCCATCCATGTGCCGGGCGATTTCGTCGACCTTCACGGCTATCCACTCGGAACACTCGATCACGATATCGCCTCGTTGACCGCGGCGACTATCGCAGCAGTTCCGCACGAGGCACTGGCGGCCATCGAGCGTGATGCGCCGGAGATGGCACGCAAGCTCTGGTTCGCTACGCTTCTCGACGCCGCCATACACCGGGCCTGGCTGTTTCGGCTTGGGCGGCTTGATGCGGTGGGCCGGGTCGCGCACTTCCTGAGCGAAACCAATGCGCGTCTGGTCCTCGCAGGCCTGAGCGACGGCCGCCGCTTTGCCCTGGGTCTGACGCAAAACGATCTTGCCGAGATCTGCGGCCTCACGGACGTCCATGTGAACCGCGTCATACGCACGATGCGAGAAGAGGGCCTCTGCACGTTCCGCTCCTCGCTGGTCGAAATTCCCGACCCAAAGCGGCTGGCCTCGCGCGGCCAATTCGACTCGTCCTATCTGTACATCGACGAGCAGGCTTCGGATGCGCTCGCAACATTGGATCGACCATCATGACCCAGCCTGCGATTCCCCAACCACAAACCCAGCCCGGCCAAGCAGTCGCCGAGGAAGGCCTCGTTATCCTCGATGGTCCCGCCGGCATCGCCGTCACCATGACACCTGATGCTGCCGCCAGCACGGGCCAGAGCCTGCTCGACGCCGCCGCGGTCGCGCGCTCCCAGAATAAACAGCCGAACCAGTCAGAGGCATGACGCTGCGAGGGCGCAGTCTGCGAAACCTAAGCATCTACCGTGCGCACGCTCCGTCTTGCGGCCAGTCGTGTCCCCGTCCCCCATACGCCTGACACAGGAACTTTCCCCCCACCCTCGCATTCGCAAGACAAGCGCACAGGAGTAAAAATGATGACAGCCCATAGAGATGCAGGCGGCGCGCGACATGACGACGCACCTGTCACGACGTCCAAGGACACGCATCCCGATCGCGCGCTTGTCGCAGAGAGCGTAACTATCAATCGGCCGGCAGAGGAACTCTATGCGTTCTGGCGCCAGAGCGCCAATCTCGTTGCCGTGATGGACAACATCGCTTCGATCCAACCTATCGACGAGACGCGCTCACGCTGGACCGTGAAAGCCCCCGCTGGCCGGGAGGTCAGCTGGGAATCGGTCATTACCAAGGACGTTCCTGGCAAGGAAATCACCTGGCAGTCTGCTCCAGGCGCCGATGTCGCCAACGCCGGGCGCATCGAATTCCAGGACGCCGGCGCGCGCGGCACAGTAGTGCGGGCCGTGATTGCCTACGACCCGCCGGGCGGCGCAATCGGTCAGTTCATCGCCAAGCTGTTCCAGCGTGAGCCGCGCCTGCAGGCGCGCCGGGATCTCAGGCGGTTCAAGCAACTCATGGAAACCGGCGAAATCGCGACCTCGTCGCGCACCGCCAAACAGTTCGCGGAGGAGAAAGCCTGATGCGCGCGCTCACCTGGCACGGCAAGCACGACGTCCGCGTCGATACGGTCGACGATCCCGAAATCCTCAACCCACGCGATGCGATCATCAAGATCACCGCGACGGCCATTTGCGGGTCGGACCTCCATCTCTACGATGGTTACATTCCCACGATGCAGAAGGGCGATATCCTCGGCCACGAATTCATGGGCGAGGTGGTCGAGACCGGTGCCAAGAGCACGCTGCAGAAAGGCCAGAAGGTCGTGGTCCCTTTCACCATCGCCTGCGGCAGCTGCTACCACTGCGGCAAGCACCAATATTCAGCTTGCGACAACGGCAACCCTGCCGACAACCAGGACATCGGCCGAGAACTCTACGGCCAGCCCATGTCGGGGCTGTTCGGCTACAGTCACATGACTGGCGGCTACGCCGGCGGCCAGGCCGAATATGTCCGCGTGCCCTTCAGCGACGTCGGTCCGATCGTCGTGCCGGACGATATCGAGGACGAGAAGGTTCTCTTCCTCTCCGATATCCTGCCCACGGGCTGGATGGCCGCCGAAAACGCCCAGATCGAGCCCGGCGATACGGTCGCCGTCTGGGGCTGCGGTCCGGTCGGGCTTTTCGCCGTGCAGTCGGCGTTTCTCATGGGGGCAGCGCGCGTTATCGCCATCGACCACTTCCCCCACCGCCTGGAACTCGCCGGGAAGTTCGGCGCCGAGACGATCAACTTCGAGGAATCGAAAACCTACGAGGCGCTCATGGAGATGACCGGCGGCATTGGTCCCGACGCTGTGATCGATGCGGTCGGCCTCGAGGCGCATGGCTTTTTCGTCGATAACGTCATCGACCAGATCAAGGCGTCGATGTTCCTGGGCACCGACCGCACGCATTCTATACGCCAGGCGATCCTCGCCTGCCGAAAGGGCGGCCGTGTCTCGATGCCCGCGGTCTATGGCGGCTTCGTAGACAAGTTTCCGCTGGGCGCCTTCATGGAGAAGGGCCTGACGCTCAAGACCGGGCAGACCCACGTCCAGCACTACATGCCGGCGCTGCTCAACGCGGTCGTCGAGGGCAAGATCGATACGACCTTCCTCATCTCGCACACCTTGCCGCTCGAAGACGCGCCGAAGGGCTACAAGATGTTCCACGATAATCAGAACGAAGTGACCAAAGTCGTGCTCAAGCCCGACCTGGCGCTCGCCGCCGAATAAGGAAATCCAGATGGCTAACAAATTTGCGATCGTCACCGGCGCCTCGACGGGCATCGGCTTCGAGCTTGCCAGCATTGCCGCCGAGAATGGCTACGACCTCCTCGTCGTCGCCGATGAGCCGCTGATCGATGCGGCGGCGGCTGATTTTCGCTCGCATGGGGTCGAGGTAACCTCGATCGAAGCGGACCTTGCGACATTGGAAGGCGTCGACCGACTGCTCGCCGCGGGCGGCGGCCGGCAGGTCGACCTGCTTTGCGCCAATGCCGGGCGCGGTCTGGGCCATGGCTTCCTCGAACAGGACGTTGCCGACTGGCGCCGGGTGATCGACACCAATGTGACCGGCACGATTTACCTCCTCCAAAAAGTGCTCAAGGACATGGTTGCGCGCGATGGCGGCAAGGTCCTGATCACCGGGTCAATCGCCGGGTTCATTCCGGGAAGCTTCCAAGCCGTGTATAACGGCACGAAGGCTTTCATCGACAGCTTCGCAGACGCGATCCGCAACGAGATCAAGGAAGCCAAGGGCGTCACGGTCACGACGCTTATGCCGGGGCCCGTTGAGACCGAATTCTTCGATCGCGCCGACATGCTCGACACCAACGTCGGCGCTTCCGACAGCAAGAGCGATCCGGCTGACGTTGCCCGCGACGGCTGGGAGGCTTTGATGAAAGGCGAAGCCCACATCGTCTCTGGCTGGAAGAACAAGGTCCAGGCGACCCTTGCCCATGTTACACCCGCATCGGTACTCGCTGAACAGCATCGTCACATGGCCGAGCCCGGCTCGGCGAAAAAGTAGCGCGCTTGCGACGTCTTATGAGCGGGTACCGCATTCGAACAGAGACGGCCGATAGCGGGACAGCTTTCGTCAGGAACGAGTTGCTTCGACCTGACCAAGATAGTCAGGCGGGCGCCAGGATCAGCATCCTCGATCGGCGGATCGTCCAATCAAGCCGATCATTGGCTGGGACACAGCCCAAGCGAATGCTGGAACCCACGGCGGCCGTGCCGCTTTCTCCAGTGAGGCGGAATGATCCGTTCCAAAATGGCGGAGACAGGCATGATAGACCATGAAGACAGCGACATCGCCTCGACGCCAAAGGCCAAGCTGCCGGTTCCCGACGAAGTCCAGAATGCCATCCGTACGCTGATTCGCTGGTCGGGCGACGACCCGGACCGTGAAGGCCTATTGGATACGCCAGCGCGCGTCGGCCGCGCCTGGAAGGAATATTGCCAGGGCTATCAGGAAGACCCCGCGATCCATCTGAGCCGCGTGTTTCACGAGGTCGGGGGGCTACAACGAGATCGTTCTGCTCAAGGACATCCCGTTCCAATCGCATTGCGAGCACCACATGGCGCCGATCATCGGCAAGGCTTCCATCGCCTATCTGCCGCGCGACCATGTCGTCGGCATTTCCAAGCTCGCGCGGGTGCTCAATGGGTTCGCCCAACGGTTGCAAATCCAGGAACGCCTGACCGCGGAGGTCGCCGAATGCATCTGGGACGCATTGAAGCCCCAGGCGGTGGCGGTCGTCATCGAAGCGCAGCATGGTTGCATGACCGGACGCGGCGTGCGGACCCCCGGCGTTGGCATGATCACGAGCCGATTGCTGGGCATATTCCTCGAGAATTCGAGCAGCCGCAAAGAAGTCCTCAGTTTGATGGGCTATTGAGCGAGTCTTTGATTGGTCGCCATCCGCAACCCCATGGCGATGGAGCCGTGCCCGGCGTAAGTATCAGCGCGAGCCACCCAGGATCGATCCAAGTTTCCCGCCGAGGCCGTCAGGACAAGGTTCGCCTGCGCTAAAAAGCGCATGGAAGAGGGCGCTCAAACGCCCCCTCGGGCGGACGAATTTCGCACGGCATTGCCTCGAACCTGAAATCGCCCGACGGACAGTGCTCGAGCGGTTTATCTTCGGTAGGAAGATGCCGAGTTTTATGGGATCTCGTTCAATAAGGCTCCTGCGTTTCATCTTAGTCGGCTGCGATCGGCACGGTCGATCGTTGACGATTGTCCGAATGTCCCGTCAACCAAACGTACAGGACGGCCAATCCCATGATCGCCACTTCGGCCGAGCGCGATAGCTTCTTGGGCGCAGCTTGTTGCGGCTGATCGTCCTCATCGGGATCGATCGACCCACCGGCTACATCGTCGGCCATCGCCGCGCCGCGCGAGCCGATCGGTCGCTCCGGGCCGTCTGTTGTATCCCGCGCCGTTTCGCGTTCGAGCTCGGAATTGAGTTCAGCGCCAAATATCAGGGCATAGCTCGAGAGATAGAGCCAGGTTAGCAGGACGACGACCGCGCCGAGCGAGCCGTAAGTGCCGTTGTAGTTGCCGAAGTTCGCCACGTAGAGCCCGAAGCCCAGCGTCAGGCACAGCCACAGGACGGACACGAGCACCGATCCGGGGCTGATCCACACCCAACGCGCTTTGCGGCGCGACGGCGCATAGCGGTATAGCGTGGCGGCGCCGGCAGCGCCGGCGAGTAGCAACGCTAAATAGGCGAGTACCCGCCCGGCTGTCAGCACGGTCTCGGGCAGGTAGGGAAACAGGGCTTCGACCCGTGCTAGGAGTGCAATGGCAAATGCGGCCAGCAAGGCGAAAAGCACGGCGCACCCGGTGATCACCAGCGCGAGGAGGTTGACCCAGAAGAAGCCCCGCTTCTCCTTTTCCTCATAGGCGATGTTTAGCGCGGTGATGATCGCGCTCGCGCCGTTGCGCGCACCGAACAGTGCGAGCCCGAGCGCCAACAACAGGCCAAGGCCCTTCTTGCCATCCGATGTCTCGACCACGTTGAGCAATTGCTCGCCGATGACCTTGGCAGCATCGGCCGGCATGACCCGCATCAGGGCCTGCATGTTTTCGACGACAGTCGCGGGTTCAGCGACGAGGCCGTAGCTGAGGACCAGCGCGCCCAGGAGCGGTACCATGGCGAGAAAACCGTAGAACGCGACCCCGGCGGCTATCAAGCCGACGTTGTCGTCCGAGGTTTCCTTCACCGCGCGCCAGACGACAGCTTTCCAGGCGCTGAAAGGCATGCGCCAGGGGCTCGTCGCGGACTGGGCCTGCCGGGCGTCAGATGACGACAAGTTGGACGCAGCAGTTGGAGGAGCGGCGTTAGACACAAGCGATCGCTCCTATGGCAGAGGTGCCAAGTTACACAACGAGACCAGAGGGCTGACGTTCCCGCCCGTCACGGATGTCCCAGTCGCATCGCGCGCCGGTTGCGCGCCGGCGAAGGCGGCAGTCGGTGCAGGCTGATCGCACTGGATTGCTCCCTGCAGCGTTCCTATCTCAGACTTTCGTAGATTACCGGGAACACACGCATGGCCAACGGCTGGGCGCCGGACGGCGCCGTTCAGGATCAGATAGAGGACAGCATCAAGGATGCCCTTGAGAGTGCGCGGGCGCGCATGCCCAGCGGCGAGGGCCTGGAAAATTGCGAAGATTGTGGCGAGGAAATTCCCGCGGCGCGGCGCAAAGCGCTCCCTGGCGCGCGAACCTGCGTCCCATGCCAGTCGGCGCGCGACAAGCTCCCCACCTTCTCCGCAATCAATCGCCGTGGCAGCAAGGACAGCCAGCTCCGCTGACCGCCCGGCGAGGGCCTTCAAGACAGCAGCAGGCACGCCGGCCAGCAAAATCCCGATGCCAAACCGGTCGTGTCATACCCGCTCGTCAGAGACCCGCCCACGCGAGCATCATGAAAGTGTTCAGAGGTCGGGAAGCACTTGGTCCGCCCGGCCCCAATGCGCGAGATCCTTCGACGCCGCGCGACGCACCATTTCCGCGCCGTCGCCGATGTGCCAGCGCGCGGGACTGGCGAGACCGCGAAGTTCTTCCCAGGTAATCGGAACCGCGATCGGCGCATATTCGCGCGACCGCACACTATAGGGCATGACCGCGGTCGCGCCGCGTTGGTTGCGCAGGTAGTCGATGAATATTCGTCCGGTTCGCTTGGCCTTCGCCAGCGCTGCCGTGAAGCGCGCGGGCTCGGCCTGCGCCAGCGCCAGCGCGAAACGGTGTGCAAAATCCTTGACTTGCGGCCACTCGGCCGACGGCGTCAGCGGCGCGATGACATGGACGCCTTTGCCGCCCGTCACCATCGGGAAAGTGACGAGGCCCATCTGCGCCAGCACGTCCTGGACGTGGAACGCCGCCGAGACGACATCTGCGAATTTAAGGCCGACGTCGGGGTCGAGATCGAAGACGAGACGGTCGGCTTTTTCGACATCCTCGATCCGCGCACCCCAGCCGTGGAACTCGATCGTGCCCATCTGAACGCAGGTCAGCAGCCCAGCGGGCGTATCGACGAACAGGTAGGGCTCGTCGTGCCCGTCCTTCTCGCGAATGGCGACGTGCTTGACGTCGTCGCCGAAGCTGCCGGCATCGTGCTTCTGGAAAAAGCATTTCTTGGCGCGGCCCTGCGGACAGCGCACGAGGCTGATGGGCCGGCTGCCGGCCCATTCGAGCATGATCGGCGCCACCGCCTCGTAATAGTCGGCGAGCTGGCCCTTGGTATGCTTGCCTTCGGGAAAGATCACGCGCTCGCGGTTGCTGATCTTGACCCCGCTGGTCGCCGGCGCGGCCGCGACGGCGGCGACCGGCTGCTCCTTTTCGAGCACGACGGCCTCGGGTTTCTTGTCCTCGCGCAGGCCGAGATAGCTCGGATGGCGCAGCACGCCTTCATCGGTGAATTCGATATAGGCGATCTCGGCGACAAGCCGAGGCTTTAGCCAATGAGCGCCGCGCACCGCTGCTCGGGGGGCCGGAACGGTGGCCTCGCTCTGCTCGAGCGGTGCCATGATCTCCATGAGGCGCTCGATCTCATCACCGGAGAAGCCGGTGCCGACCTTGCCCGCATAGCGCAGCATGCCATCTTCGTTGACGCCGAGCAGCAGCGAGCGGAAACCGCGCTGCTTGTCCGAGGGTGTCCAGCCGACCACGACGAATTCCTGGCGCCGGATGCATTTGGTCTTGACCCACGAGCCGGCGCGCGAGCCCGAATACTTGGCATCGACGCGCTTGGAGATCACCCCTTCGAGCCCAGCGCCGCAAAAGCTCTCGAACAGCTGTTCGCCCTGGCCGAGGATATGGTCCGAATAGCGCAGGCGGCCGTTGACCCCATCGAGGAGCCCGGCAAGCAACGCCTTGCGCTCAAGCAGCGGGCGACTGGTGAGATCCTCGCCGTTGAGCTCGAGGAGATCGAACGCGAAGTAGTCGATCTTGCCGGGATCGCCCTTGAGCGCCGCCTGCAGCGCCTGAAAACTCGTCCGCCCGTCGGGCAATGTCACTACGGCTTCGCCGTCAATGAGGGCACTGTCGGCGGCAAGCTCGGTCGCCTCGGCAATGAGCCGGGCGAACCGGTCGGACCAGTCGAGGCCCGAGCGCGTGTAGGCCCGCCCTTCGCCGCTGCCGACCGCGAGTAGCGTGCGGTAGCCGTCGTACTTAAGCTCGTGGAGCCAGCGGTCTCCCGGCGGGACACGGTCAACCAAGGTCGCGAGCTGGACGGGCTGGAACGGTGGTAGAGTCCCGAGGGCCTTGCGCGACTTCTTGGCCTTGACCGGCGACCGCGCTTCGGTCGGTATTTTAGCTTGGGCGGGCGTCTTCGCCGCCCCGGCAGACTTGGCTGCGGCGCTGCGCTTGGGCGCCGCCAGGCCGGCGGCAATCTCGTCCATGGTGCGGCCGCTGTCGATGCTGGTCAGGTGAATGCCGACAAGATCGTCCGAACCGCCGACGAAATCGTCGCTGACCTTGCGCAGTATCCAGTTTTCGCCCTTCTCCTTGCCGCGCGGCTTCAGCCGAAACAGGATCCATTCGCCCTGCATGCGCCGGCCGTGGAGGATGAAATGGAGGTGACCTTCGGGCAGGGTCTCGCGCGGATCCTTGCCGGGGATCGATTCCCAGGTGCCGTTGTCCCACAGCATGACGGTGCCGCCGCCATATTGTCCCTTTGGAATCGTGCCTTCGAAGCGTGCGTAGTCGAGCGGGTGATCCTCGGTCCTCACCGCAAGCCGTTTGTCGTCGGGATTGTTGCTGGGCCCGCGCGTCACCGCCCAGCTAACGAGGACGCCGCCTAGTTCCAGGCGAAAATCGTAATGGAGCCGCGTAGCGGCATGCTTCTGGACGACAAATCCATTGCCGGCTGTGGGCTCGGTCGCGCCGGCGGGTTCGGCGGTCTGCGCGAAGTCGCGCTTCGCGCGGTAGCGCGCGAGCGCCGCCTCCGCCTGCTTTGTGTCAGCCTGTCTTGTGCTGGTCGCTGCGCCTGATTTCATGCCGCTGTTCCGTTTGCCCGACCTAAATCCCCGGCAAGGCGGACTCGTTCCCGCCGCGCGGCGGCGACGTCACCGCGCGATCGCGCGGGCGAAGCGGTAGCTTATCTGATCGAATTTCAGAGTTCGGAAGAAATTGTGCGAATTCTTGATTTGGATGTCGCTCATGGCCTCTACAATCGCACAACCCTTTTTCGCGAGCGCGGCTTCAGCCTCGGCGAGCAGCAGCGTTCCGATCCCCTGCCGGCGGTGAGCCTCATCGATGACGAGGACAGTGATCCGCCCGACCGGACCGCGCTGGAGCGTCGAAACGACGGCCCAGCCGATACACCCGACTAAGGTCCCCGATTCGGCGACATGGATGCCCGAACCGCTCTTGCGCAGCGCGGCGAGATGGCGCGCGACCTCATCCTTGCTTGCAGAAGGACCGCTGAGCTGACCCAGAAGCTTGGCCAGCGGGCCAGCATCGGTCGGTTTTGCCGCGCGCAGCACCAGGTCAGGCTCGACCTCGACCGGCTTCGATTTTGCGGCCGCGGGCCTGTCTGGAGAATTGGAATTCGAGTTACCCGGTTCAGACCCACTCCATGATGTAGCCTCGCGCCGACGCGCGGGACGGGCGGGCTTGCCTTCGGACTTCGGCTGGGGCTCGCTCTCAGGCTGGGGCGATGACTGGGACACCGCAGCCTTCGAACCCTCGACCGAAACTCCGCCAGCCGCCTCGCCGCGCCCGCGACGAAATGTCGCGCTGTCCTGCGCGTCCGGCTCGCCGCGCTTGACCTTACCCCGCGGCGCCGGCCGATCGGGCAGGATCTTGGCCGATTGCTGCCAGGTGCTGGCGGCACCGGCGCGCAGGTAGTTCTCAATGTCTTCGGCGCTCGCGGTCAGACCCTCGTCGCCAATTCCGAGTAGGGGCTTGCCCTGATCGTCTGTCAGGCCAAACTTGCCGTAGTCGCCAGTCCCCGGCTTGCGGCGCCGCGACTTGACCAGCTTCAGCCCGCGATGCTGGGCCATCTCGCGCAAGCTGTCCGCCGTCTCGTCTACCATCTTTGCAAAAATCCAGTGTTCACAGATCGATACGTCCAGAATTGCCCCACTCGACGCGCTTCAGCGCGCGCTTGATCGGCTCGCCGCAAGGTTGGGAACGCGCGAGTCGCAGACGCGCTGCACGGCCATGCGAGCGTGCCGGTTCAAACAGTCTTCGATGATAGAACGCGTCGCCTACGATGACGACGCGCATAGCCTCTGCGTCTCGTTCCGCCAGACCGGCAAATACGTCTACTACGACGTGCCGGCGGCGCTCTTTGAAGCGCTGTGCCAGGCGGCCTCGGTCGGCGCCTTCTTCAACACGCGGATCAAGGGCCGTTTCCAGGGCCGGCGCGATCCCGAACGAAAGCGCTACGGTCCGGGCGCATAGGCGCTGCTGACGGGGCGCTGTGCAGGAGGCGCCGCTAGGTCTCGGCAAGCACGCGGTAGACCGCCATCAGGTGGCGCGAGGCGGCAGCGCGGGCACGCGGCGAACGCACGGTCTCCTCATTGGTTTCGTGAAGCATGGTCAGCATCCCCAGCACGTCCTCGCGCGGTGTGCCCGTCTCACGCAGCTGCATGCCGATCATTGTCAGGAGGTTGCTCCACAGTGTTATCGCGCCTTCGGCATACGCAGCATCGTCGTCGTCCAGGATGACGAGCGCTGTATCGCCGTCGCTCATGCCCGCTTGCGAGCCGCTGGCTTGGCGGGCGGCTTGGCCGGCGCCTTGGCGGCCTCCTTTTTGGCAGGCGCCTTGGCCGCAGCCTTGCCGGCGGGTTTCTTCGTGCCCGTGTCGCTCTTGCCGAGCGAGTTCTTGAGCGCCGCCATCAGGTCGACGACGTTGCTGCCGCGCGCATCCTTGCCGCCGCTGTCCGCGCTCTCGATGTTGAGGGTCTTGCCCTTTTTCTTGCGCTCGATGAGCTCTTTGAGCGCATCGACGTAGCGGTCGTGGAAGTCGCTGGCGTCGAACTTGCCGGTCTTCTTGTCGATCAAGGTTGTGGCGAGGTCGAGCAGCTCCTCGTCGGGATCGGCATCGCCAATGTCACGGAAGTAGCTCGCCGCCTTGTGAACTTCATCGGCATAACGCAGCGTTTCCATCACCATGCCGCGCCCGCAGGCCTTGATGCTGACGACATATTCGCGGCCGCGCATGGCGAGCTGACCAAGACCAATCTTGCGGCTGCGCCGCAGCGCCTCGCGCAGGACGATAAAAGCCTCCTCGGCGAGATCGTCGGCGGGGACGACGTAATAGGGTTTTTCGAAATAGATCATGTCGATGTCCTGGGCATCGACGAACTGGGTCAGCTCAAGCGTCTTCTTGCTCTCAAGCTTGACCCCCTCGATCTCCTTTTCGTCGAGCAGGACATATTCGCCCTTCGAATATTCGAAGCCCTTGACGATCTCGTCGACATCGATCGGCCCGATGCCGGGGACGACCTTTTCATATTTGATACGTTGACCCGAGGGCTCGTGAATCTGGTTGAACGCGATCGTGGCGCCGCTCTTGGTCGCCGAATAGACTTCGACGGGGATCGATACGAGAGCCAGTCTAATCTGGCCCTTCCAATAGGGGCGTGCGGCCATGAGCGTCTCCTGATGAGACTCGCATAATCCGCAGGCTGTCCGAGCGTTCCCGGACGTCCGCGCACAGCGGCAATGTGCAACTTCAAATTGCGCCGCACGGCGCCGCGGGACCCAATCGCCGCGCCGCGGTTTTCTCAAGCGAGCTGCGCGCGCCCGTTGCCATCCGAAAGGCCTCCATGAGCAAGTTGCACCGACTGGCCAAGACCGCGCCGATGGAAGCGAAGCTGGTGAGCGAACTGCCCAGTGACGGCGACTGGCAGTTCGAGCCCAAGTGGGACGGCTTTCGCGCGATAGCCTCGCGCGACGGCGACGCGGTGGAGCTCATGTCGAAGTCGGGCAAGTCGCTGGCGCGCTTCTTTCCCGAGATCGCCGCGCTGTTGGCGAACACGAAGGCCAAGGATTTCGTCATCGACGGCGAGCTCATTCTTCCGGTCGGCGATGTGCTGTCGTTCGAAGCGCTGCAGGCTCGGCTGCACCCGGCCGACAGCCGCATCCGCAAGCTCGCCAAGGAGACGCCGGCACAGCTTATGTTGTTCGACTGCCTGGCGCTCGGCGGCAAGGACCTCATCAGTGCACCGCTGGCCCAGCGCCGCGGGTCAATCGAGGCTTTCGTAGAAGCCGAAGGCAATCCCGGACTGCCGCTCTCGCCCGCGACGCGCGATGCCAAGCTGGCTAAGTCCTGGCTTGCCGGCAGCGGCGGCGCGCTCGACGGGGTCATCGCCAAGCTGCTGGGCGAGCCTTACCGCGGCGGCGAGCGCGCCATGCTCAAGGTCAAGCAGCGGCGCAGCGCCGACTGCGTGGTCGGCGGCTTCCGGCGGGCGAAAACAGGTCCCGAAGTCGCTTCGCTATTGCTTGGTCTCTATGACGCGGAGGACAAATTGAATTACGTGGGGTTCACCTCGGCCTTTGCGGGAAAGGACAAGGCCGCCCTCACGGACAAGCTCGAGAAGCTGATCGCCGAGCCTGGTTTTACGGGCAACGCGCCCGGCGGACCCAGCCGCTGGAACAAAGGCGAGCAGTCAATATGGTATCCGCTGCGCAGCGAGCTGATCGTCGCAGTCAGCTTCGACCAAGTCACCGGCGGACGATTCCGTCATGGTACAAAGCTCTTGCGGTGGCGCTCCGACAAAGCGCCGCACCAGTGCCGGATGGAGCAGCTAGACTATCCGCTGAGGCCGTCCGAGCTACTTGAGATCCGCTAGCGGCCGGCGCTGGCCCTGCCAGCTTATCTACCGCCGGTCGGCCGGATCGTCGTCGGCCGGAACGCCGTTGCGCGGCTGCGTCTTGCCCGCGTCCGGTTTGCCCGACGAAGCTTGGCCGGCGCGCCGATTGCGGTTCGCAGTGAGAGGATCGGGCTTCTTCGGGCGCACCCAGCCCGCCGGCGGGGTCATCGACTGCTGGCTGGTGCCGAGCCCCATGGCGCCGGGCTGCTGGCGTATCAGCCCGCTCGGATCGAGGTCTTCGGTCTCGGCATCGGCATCGCCATTGGCATCGCTAAGGCGCAGTAAGCTGATCTTGTCGCGCAGGCGACTGGCTTCCTCGAAATCCATCGCCGCCGCAGCGCGTTCCATGGCCAGCCTGAGCTCTTTGATCCTGGACATGAGCGAACAACGCACGAGGGTGCGAAAACATGCAAGTCGAGACAGAGAAACCGTGAAACAACCCTCATGGGATCATACCGCTTGACTTCCGATGAACGAGAATCATGGATCCTGGACAGGAAGATTTCCCTCTTGCGGCCGCGGAGCCAAAGGCAGCCAGGCCAGTGCGTGCCCGCGCGGGAAGGATGGGCTGGGCGGAGCGGGACCACCGTCATCGCTCGCGCCGGCCTCCCGCACGACTCCGCGGCGAGCCCCGTCTGACCCGAGACCGCAATCGGCCAAACGGCCGGCTATGGATTTCACTGCGAAAGGCAGAACCCAATTTGGCGATCGCGCGCGCCCGCCAGCCCTCGCCATGGTCGCCGCCTTGCGAGGCACCCGCAGCTGGCAGGCAAAACCCGGTGGCTCGCGCGGACACAGAGGAACGACCGCGCGCCTCGGTGCGTTGCTGCGGCTCCCAGGAGCCCTTTTTCATGACCTCATCACTCTATCCGCTCAAGGCTGGCGAATGCGCGCGGCACTAAAACGCATGCTCGCAGGACGTGTACGAGCGGCGTTCAACGATCCCCAGAACGGCGAAGGTCCGGTCGAACGCCGCTCCGACGGCCTGTTCGGACCCAATTCCGTGGCCTGGCGGGTCCACGGCGACGTAACGACGATGATGGTGGGCGGCGTCACCGCGCTGCTCCTGCAAATGCTGCATCCTGCCGTGCTCGCAGGGGTCTGGGACCATTCGAATTTCCGCGCCGATATGCACGGCCGTCTGAAGCGGACCGCGCGGTTCATCGCGCTCACTACGTATAGCAGCCGTGTCGACGCCGAGGCGGCGATTGCGCGCGTTCGTGGTATTCACGAGCGCGTGACCGGCACGCTTCCGAGCGGAACGCCTTATACGGCACGTGACCCGGCGCTGCTGACCTGGGTTCATGTCACCGAGACGCTATCGTTTCTCGATGCCTGGCGTCGCTATGGTGAGCCGGCGATGTCGCTGGCCGACCAGGACCGGTATTTCGCCGAGACCGCGGTCGTCGCTTGGCTGCTCGGCGCTACGTCGGTTCCGACTACGCGCGCCGACACGCTCGCCTATATCGAAGAGATGCGGCCGCAGCTCTGCGCCGACGCGCGGACACGCGAAGTCGCCGCGCTCGTCCTCAAGCAGCCGGGAGCGACGCCTGAGGCCTTGCCGCTCGAACTCATCCAGCGCGCCGCGGTCGATCTTCTGCCACGCTGGGCGCGCCGCATGCATGGCCTCAGCGCGTCTGGGGTGATGCGGCCGATCGTCGCCAACGGCACGCTTGCGATGGCGCGAACGCTGCGTTGGGCTTTCCGCTAAGCCCAGTCATAGCTCATGCCCCGCTGCGGTGGATTCTCTTTCGTTCCGGAACATCGTGCCTATGCCGTCGCTGAGCTGGGACGTCGAAGAGGGCGAAGGCTACCTAGTGCACATCCTCAACCAGCCCGACTGCCTTGGCCCCGGCAGCTTTGATGTTTGGACGGCGCTTTTTATATCCGCAGAAAATGTGGACACCTGTTCGCAAACAAATCGCACTGATCGAAGTTAACTTGTTTTCTCGGTCGGGTCTTTTGGCCGCGCCCCGCGTTTGCACTCCAACAGGGATGTCCCGCCTCCGGGAGCCCTCGCGGAGATTTACCATGGCCACCACCAAGACTGCAGCGGCGCCCGAACCGGCGATCAAGCCCAAGAGAGCCAAGCCGGCATCCAAGGCCGCGCGCAAATCCGAGCGCACGGCGGCCAAGCCCGCCGATGCAATCAAGCTGCTCAAGGACGACCACAAGGAAGTGAAAACCTACTTCAAGCAGTATGAAACGCTTGAAGATGACGCCGAACGGCGTGCGCTCGCCGACAAGATCTGCATGGCGCTTACCGTCCATGCCACGGTCGAGGAGGAGATCTTCTACCCGGCCGTGCGCGAGGCAATCGACGACGACGATCTGCTCGACGAAGCCGAAGTCGAGCATGCCAGCGCCAAGCAGCTGATCGCCGAGATCCAGGCTATGGACGTGAACGACCGCCTGTTCGACGCAAAGGTTACCGTGCTTGGCGAATACATCGATCACCATGTCGAGGAAGAAGAGACCGAGATGTTTCCCGAGACCCGCGAAAGCAATCTCGACCTCAAGGCGCTCGGCGCCCAGATGGCCGAGCGCAAGGCCGCGCTGATGGCTGAACTAGCGCTGTAGAACGACGGCGAGGCGGCGCGCGCAGGACCGGGCCTTGAACACCCTGGCAGCGCGCGCCGGCATCCGGCCTGCCGGAAATTGGGAGCAGTGTGTCCGAACGTGCTCGCCTGCGGTCGAGCCAGCAAGTCAGCACCACCAGCTGCCGATGCGCCAGGTCCCGCGGGGCCGGTGAGCAGGTCGGCCACTCCTTCGGAGACTTCATGCAACACCCACTTTCCCGCCGCCGTCAGGCGACCTTCTCAGATCATCATGTCGGCGCAGACCGTTTTCGCGTCGCGCGCTGGCGGGCCGAGACCCAGCGGCCCGCGCGGCCGCTGCTGTTTTTCAGCGGCATCGGCGCCAACATTGAGTTGCTTGCCCCGTTCCTCGAGCAGCTAGGCGGGCGCGATGTCGTGACGCTCGATATTCTCGGGCTGGGCGGCTCGTCCCAAAGCCTTCAGCCCTATCGTCTGTCGGCGATGGCCGAGGCCGCGGCGCAGATCGTTACCGAGCTCGGTTACGACGAGATCGATGTCATGGGAGTCAGCTGGGCGGCATGCTCGCGCAGGAGTTCGCCTATCGCCAGCGGCTCAGGGTGAAGCGGCTGGTTCTCGCCGCGACCTCGCCCGGCATGCCGATGATCCCGGGCAACCTGTCCTCGCTGTTCAGGATGGCGCTGCCGCACCGGTATTCGGCCTCGGGCGGCATCGAGACATTCCTGCAAGGGCTCTACGGCGGCAGCACTCAGGGGCTTGATAACTATGCGTCCCGCATCCGCGCGCCCACGCCGCAGGGCTATCTTCATCAGGTGCTCGCGATCGTCGGCTGGACCAGCGTCAGAAAGCTCGCGCGCGTCACGGCCGAGACGCTGATATTGATGGGCGATGATGATCGCCTCGTGCCTCCGGCAAATGGCCAGATACTCAAGTTCCTGCTGAGGAACGCCCGGCTCGAAGTCCTCAGGGATGCCGGCCATCTGTTCCTGCTGACGCACCGCGACCAGGCGGCTGAGCATATCGAACGCTTTCTGGGAGGCGCTACCGCCCCAGAGATCGCCTCCGCGCTCAGCAATAGCGCGGACCTGTCGCCTGCAGCCAGTACCGCGTGAGCATTGTTCTGGGCGATGATGGGTCGCCGCCACGACGACTGCGGTCTCGGGCGGTCCGGGAACGGCCGGCCGGGCCACCGGTTTGTCGACTAACACCTCGTTCCCAAGGTGGTTAGAGGCGCGGACCACGGACAGGTGATGGTCGCAAAGATGTGTTGCTTCGAACCCGCCGACTACTCCAGCGATTGCACACCATGAAGCCCGACAACTCGAAAGTCCTGATCATTGCGCTTGCGGCAAACGTCGGCATCGCCATCGCCAAGTTCGTCGCCGCGGCGGTGACCGGGTCCTCAGCCATGCTGACGGAGGGTGTCCACAGCCTGGTCGACAGCACCAACCAGCTTCTCCTGATGTACGGTCAGAAGCGCGCTGCCAAGCCGGCCGACGCTGCGCATCCCGCGGGTTACGGCCGAGAGCTCTACTTTTGGAGCTTTGTCGTGGCCTTGCTCGTCTTCGCACTGGGCGCTGGCGTGTCAATCTACGAAGGCATCGTTCACCTCCTCGAGCCCGAGCCCGCAGTTGCCCCGCTTGTGGCCTACGGAGTGCTCGCCCTGGCCTTCGCGCTCGAAGGCGGCTCGACATGGGCGGCGTTCCGCGAATTCGATTTGGCGCGGCGCGGTAAATCGTGGTGGCAGGCTCTGACCTCGACAAAGGATGCGGCGACGGTGATCGTCCTCCTCGAGAACGGCGCTGCCATGCTCGGCATCGTAATTGCCGCGATCGGGCTCGCGGTGTCGCAACTGACCGGTGATCCGCGCTTCGACGGCGCCGCTTCAATTCTCATTGGGCTGCTGCTCGGCCTGGTCGCGATGTTTCTCGCGCGCGAAGCGAAGGGCCTGCTGATCGGCGAAGCGGCCGATCCCGAGCTGGTCGCGGGAATTCGCCGGGCGGTGGCCCGCGACGGCGTCATGGGCATCGGCGAAATCGTGACGATCCACAATGCACCCGAGCAAGTCGTCGCTGCGGTCAACGTGGATTTCGACAATCGTCTTTCGGCGGGAGACGTCGAGCGCATGATCGACGAGATGGAGCGTGAGGTGCAAAGGCAGTTCCCCAGCGTCTACCGAATATACGTTCGGCCGCACGAAGATGCGGGCGCGAAGTTCGGGTTCAGCCGGGGCATCAATTGATATCCTGAAGGCGGGTCCCGTGGTGTTTCATCTTTTGTGAGCAAGCGGCACTTTCAAGGCTGCGGCTGACCGGTCAGTCGGCGGCTTTGCCCGCGACACAGATCGAAACGATCGCACTATCCCCCTCTTACTGTAGTGATGCCGAATGGCCGATCAGTCGATCATGGCCTACTGCCAGCAGCCGTGGCTGGATTGACCGCCATGCGGGCGTTAGGCGCTTGTCAGTCCTTCTAGCATCGTGGCAAGGTCAGTTTCGCGGAACGGCTTGGTCAACCGCGCCAGGTCCGGCGCAATACCTTCAACCTCGGCATATCCCGATATGATAAGTACGGTCGTGGCAGGGGACTTTTCTCGCACCCGCTGCGCAAGCTCGGTTCCCGTGATCCCCGGCATTAGATGATCAGTGATAAGGATATCCGGATCGAGGCCGTCGGCCAAGATCTCCAAGGCTTCCTCGCCGGATGCCGCTTCTGTAACCGAATAGCCCATTTCGCTAAGCATGTCGGCTGTGCTCATGCGGATCAGGGGTTCATCATCCACCAGTAAAACCCTACCGGAACGATCATCCGCATTAGCTGCGCTCTCTTCTGCGGGCTGGTTTGCCGCAAGAGGATCGCTCGAAAGTGGAAGCCATAGATCGACACTGGTCCCGGCGCCCACTTCGCTCGAGATCCGCATGGATCCGCCAAGCTGCGCGGCAAGGCCATGCACCATTGATAACCCCAACCCAGTTCCCTGTCCGATACCCTTCGTCGAGAAGAATGGCTCGATGGCGCGCTCCAGCGTGGCCTCGTCCATGCCCGTGCCTGTGTCGGCGACCTGAAGATGGATATATTGCCCAGCCTCTAGATCCGCGCGCTCACCGTGCGAGATTGATTGCTCGCTTGCCGCGATCGTAAGAGTACCGCCCTCCGGCATCGCGTCGCGTGCGTTAACCGCGAGATTGAGAATGGCCATTTCAAGTTGATGCGGATCGGTATGCACTGGCGGCAGATCGCCAGGAATGGCGAGCGTGATCGCAACCCGCGGACCAGAGGTGCTGGCCACAAGATCCATCATATTGCGGATCAGATCGCCCAAATCGACGCTTCTGGCCTGCAACGGCTGACGCCGTGCGAAAGCCAGCAGTCGTTGCACGAGGGTCTTTGCCCGCTCTGCTGACTGCAATGCTCCTTCGATCAGTCGTATCTCGCGCGGACCAGTGATGCGGCGCTGCAGCAGATCGAGCGTTCCAAGAATGGGCGTCAGCAGGTTGTTGAAGTCATGCGCCACACCGCCGGTCAACGTGCCGATCGCCTCCATCTTTTGCGACTGCCGCAAAGCTTCCTGAGCTTGCTGCAATTCTTCGGTCCGCATCTGGACGCGTTGCTCAAGACTGGCCTCGCTTTCCCGCAGAGACTCTAGCCGCGCACGCGCCTCGTACTGCCGCCGCCGGCCCCGCAAAGCCGCTTGGGCAAGGCTGATCAACGTCGTGGGGTGAAAGGGCCGTTCGAGAAACGTAACATTGCCGAGCGTTTCGAGATGACGCGCGGCCGCAGGATTTCGCTCGAGACCGCCGCCGCGCTGGGTAAGCAGCACGAACGGAAAATCCGACCATTCGGGCTGACTTTCGATCCACAGCTTCAGCAGCCGCAAATCTTTTCCCATCAGTGCCTCTTCGGTCACGACGGCAAAGCCCGCGCCATTATCCAGCTCTTCTACGAGGCTTTGGATATCGCGGCATATGGTGGTGACAACGCCAGTTTCGTTAAGCATGCCAGCGGCCACGACCGCGTCCCGGCCTAAGGGAGCGACGATGAGAGCGCGTTCGGAGGAACCTTTATTCAACGCCCGGCACTATCCAGAAGATTGCTGCCGCCGCCGACCAGGACAGGCACCCCGCGCAACACGCCTTGGAATTCGGTAAGCGGCTCTCCCAGAGTTATACCCGCTTCGCCAATAACATATTCGCGAATTGTATCTTCATGCGCTCCGGTGCGCTTTTTCACGACGGACATGGCGCGACGAACACGGCCCAATGCTTCGAAATAACGCAAGAGAATGACCGTGTCTGCCAGATAGGTCACGTCCACTGGCGATTGCATGTCGCCAACCAGACCATGCTGCGCGACGGTGAGGAAGGTCGTCGCACCCTGGCGATTTAGGTACTGCAAAAGCTCATGCATGTGCAGGATGAGCGCGTTCTCCTCCGGCATGGCGGCCTGAAATCCATTAAGGCTATCGATCACGACGGTCAGCGCGCCGTGAACCTCAATGCAATTACGAACTTTGTCCGAAAATTCTCCTGGAGTGAGTTCGGCGGCATCGATCTGTTGCAGCACGAGCTGATCCGCATCGAGCATAGCCTGCAAATCGATCCCGAGCCCCTTGGCCCGCTCGATCAGGAGCCCTTTTTCCTCATCGAAAACAAACATTGCAGCCCTCTCGCCGCGCCTGATGGCACCCACGACGAACGTCAGGGCGAGGAGCGATTTTCCGGTACCGGCGGGCCCTAGTATGAGGACACTGGAACCGCGTTCCACGCCGCCTCCCAGCAGGGCATTGAGCGGAACGGATTCAGTCTTGAGGTTATCGCGAGTTACTGGAGTGCGATACTCGGCCGAAACCAGCCGCGGATAGACCTTGACCCCGCCGGTCTCGATCGTGAAGTCGTGGTAGCCGCCCCGAAACCTTCGGCCGCGATACTTGACGACGCGTAGGCGCCTGCGTTCCGCACCGTAATCGCGGGCCAATTCCTCGAGCGCCACCACGCCATGCGCGACGCTGTGCACGGTTTTGTCATTAAGCTCGGTCGTCATGTCATCGAGCATCAGGACCGTAGCGTTCTTCGTCGCAAAATAGTGCTTGAGCGCCAGGATTTGCCGGCGATACCGCAGCGAAGATTGGGCGAGCAGCCGAATTTCCGAGAGGCTGTCGAGAACGACCCGGTCCGGCGACACTCGTTCAAAGGCTTCGAAGATGCGCTTGGTCGTCTCGCCCAGTTCCAGATCGGACGAATAGAGTAGGCTTTGTTGTTGCTGCTCGTCCAAGAGATTCTCCGGCGGCACCAGTTCGTATACCTCGATGCCGTCGAGCGACCATCCGTGGGACTGAGCGCTTTCGCGCAGCTCCCGTTCGGTTTCAGAAAGCGTTATATAGAGCGTTCTTTCACCAGCCGCGGCACCGGCGATCAGGAACTGGGTGGCGATCGTCGTCTTGCCCGTTCCCGGACTTCCCTCTAGCAAAAAAACACGGCCGCGGGAAAAGCCGCCGGCCGTTATTTGATCTAGTCCCTCGATGCCCGTAGCCGCGAACTGAAGCGTAGTCTCCATAGATGGCTCACTCCTTCCCCCCATTAAACGTGCGATCTTCGTCCCCGTTCCGCCGCGCCTAACCTCCTAAACTGCGGTTGGGGGCGGAAACTCGAGCCAAACGAAAGCGGGGAAAGCACCTTCCAATGAGTGGTTGCCGCCAATCGGCGCGTTAGCAAGAAGGCTGTGCGCGGACCGTTAGCCAGGGCGAAGATGCCTGGCAAAACGCTCACACCGGCCAGAGAACACGCTTCCTTTGGCCACTGTCCCTGGCGCGTGAGCTAAATCGAGCAACCGAGCGAACTACCCCTCGCGTCCAGCCTTCGTTTTCTCTTTCGCTGTCTGTCGGGCCCGGCCGACCGCAGGTCACAAACCACGTACTTCTACGATCCAGGTCTTATGAAATGCTAACCATGTTTCGCCGATGGGGTGGGGAAGCGCGCTCGCGAACACATCTCCTTTTATATCCAGGGTCCACGCCAGCAATGCACGATCTTGTCTTCGTAATCGATGCGGACGTTCGTCGCCGCGCGTCGATCACCTACTATCTCAATAACAACGGCATATTCGCCGAGCCTTACGAAACGATCGACGAATTTGTGCGCTCATGGTCCAAATCCGGGATCGTCCTGATCCACGACGATGAGCAGGGGGTCTCCTCGCTGGTCCAGCAGATCACCAGCCGGCACAGCTGGCTACCAATCGTCGCATTCTCGGAAGCACCTCTGCCATCGCAGATTGTCGATGCCGTGCTCGATGGAGCGATCGGCTATGCCGTTTGGCCAGCCCGCGGCGAATTGCTGACCAAGACCTTGCTCGAGGCCGCCAGCCGGACCGGCGCGGTAATCGCCTCCGGTTCCCGGCAGGCGCTGGCGACGGCGCGGATCGCGCGACTCTCACGGCGCGAGCGAGAAATACTCGCTGGCATGGCGGAGGGGCTCAGCAACCGTCTGATCGGGGGGCATCTTGGTATCAGCCCTCGCACCGTCGAGCTTCACCGCTCCAATTTGCTCGCGAAAATCGATGCCAGGCACAGTGCTGAGGCGATACGCCTGGCAATCGAAGCGTCTCTGCCCGCATTTGAGCCGTCGATGACGCCCGCCAATGCAAACTCCCAGCAAAGCGCTGTTGGCGCGATGTTGGTAAATTGACCTAGGCGTAGGAGTTTGGCGTCGTCCGCGGCCGCAAGGAGTTAACGGACGAGGCCGCGCCTGACGCCAACCAACCTACCGGAAGAGCGCCATCATGCGGCGATACCCGCGTCAACGCGCGTGTATTTCTAACCTCGGAAGATGCTCTCGAGCGAGCCGTAGAATGGCAGTGTGCGGGCTTGGCGCTATCCTGATGTCGCCGATTGATCCTTCGCCATCATCCGCGCGATGTCTGCTTCGCCATCTTCTGCCATTTCAAGAAGGGCTCGAACGGTTTTCTCGTCCGTACAGGATCGCGCAAGACGGCGGCACCGCTCGATCCGCAATCGCATATTGGCCAGCGTTGTCTCGTCCATATTGCCCCCAAGGCCGGTTGAAGCGACGAAATGCGCCGATCTCCCGTTTAGCGCCACCCCTGGCGGAGAACGGTCAAGACCAGGTGAGCGAGCCGCCGCTTCTAGGGCCAATCAATTTCTCGCGCTAGCCGGATCTGTGGGCACCAGTGGGCAGCCCAGCCCACGCGACTTAGCTTGCGATGATCTCGCGGATGCGGCCGGCAAGTTCTTCGATCGGAAATGGCTTCGACAGTACGAACATGCCCTTTTCAAGCCGACCGTTTCCCACCACCGCATTCTCGGCATAGCCAGTGACGAACAGCACTTTAAGATCAGGCCGAGTAGTTCGAGCTGCATCGGCAACCTGCCGGCCATTCATGCCGCCCGGTAAACCAACGTCGGTTATGAGCAAGTCTATCCTCGCGTTCGACTCCAGAACTCGAAGCCCGCCTGGACCGTCTGGCGCCTCGATCACGGCATAGCCTGCGTCGCTCAGTACCTCCGCGACCAGCATACGGATGGTCGGTTCATCATCGATAACCAGCACCACTTCGCCTTCACCCGCAGGTTCCAGGGCGGCGGTGACGACAGGTTCGTTCTCCATCGGTGCCTCCTCTCCATGGCGTGGAAGATAAAGGCACATCGTTGTTCCCTCGCCAACTTCAGAATAGATCCTGATCTGACCACCCGACTGGCGGGCAAATCCGTAGATCATCGAAAGCCCGAGCCCCGTGCCCTCACCCAGCGGCTTGGTGGTGAAAAACGGGTCGAAAGCCTTGGCGACTACCTCGGGCGTCATGCCGACGCCCGTGTCGGTCACGCAAACCGACACATATTGCCCAACCGGCAGATCGTGCTGGCGGGCCGCGGTGGAATCCATCCACCGGTTTGCCGTCTCAATGGTGAGCTTGCCGCCGTCTGGCATCGCGTCGCGCGCATTGATGCAGAGATTGAGGACTGCGTTCTCTAGCTGGTTCGGGTCGACATAGATCGGCCACAAACTGCTAGTGCCGACTACCTCGACTTGAATGCCTGGTCCGACAGTGCGTCGAACCAACTCTTCCAGGTCGCTCAGAAGTCTGTTTGCGTCGACTGCCTTAGGATCGAGAGTCTGGCGCCGGGCAAAGGCCAGTAAGCGATGGGTCAATGCGGATGCTCGCTTCACCGCACCTTGCGCGGCAAGAAAGTAGCGATCGAGATCCGCGGTCCGGCCCTGCGCAATACGCGTTTGCAGCAGGTCAAGGCTGCCGCTTATGCCAGTCAAGAGGTTGTTGAAGTCATGGGCGAGACCGCCCGTCAGCTGTCCGACGGCTTCCACCTTCTGCGACTGGCGAAGCTGATCCTCGATAGCCCGCTTCTCAGTCAGGTCCCGCGTCACCTTGGCAAAACCTATCAGCTCGCCGCCATCGTTCCGGATCGGATCGATGATTACGCTGGCCCAAAACTGCGACCCGTCCTTGCGCACACGCCAACCTTCTGCCTCAAACCGCCCCTCGCGGCGAGCGGTGGCCAGGGCAATGCGGGGAATTCCCGCACGACGGTCTTCCTCAGTGTAAAACCGCGAGAAATGCTCGCCCATGATCTCGTGAGCAGCATAGCCCTTGAATCGCTCGGCCCCGGAATTCCAACTGCTGACGCGGCCTTCTGGATCGAGCATGTAAATCGCATAGTCGGTGACGCTCTGAACCAGTGTGCGGAACCGTTCTTCACTTTTGCGAAGTTCTTCCTCGGCTGCCTTTCGCTCGGTGAGATCGCGAGTGACCTTGGCAAAGCCGACGAGATTACCTGCGGGATCGCGGATCGGATCGATGACCACGCTTGCCCAGAAACGGCTGCCATCTTTGCGCACGCGCCAGCCTTCAGTTTCAAAACGGCCTTCGCGTTCAGCTGTTTCCAGCGCGATCCTCGGAATGCCCAGCGCCTGCTCTTCGGGCGTATAGAAGCGGGAAAAATGCTCGCCGATTATCTCTTCAGGCTGGTAGCCCTTGAAGCGCCGCGCGCCCGCGTTCCAGCTCGTGACATAGCCGGCAGGGTCTAGCATGTAGATCGCATAGTCGGTGACGCTCTGCACCAAGAGCTCGAACCTGCTTTCGCTGCTTGGTTCGTGTATTACCTTCACCATTCGCCCGCCGCTTCGCTGAACGACACAAACGAATGCGTTGGCATGTAGTTCCGCCAAAAGGCAGGCAGTGCCTCTGCGCAAGGTTAGGAGACCACCGTCACATGCCTAGCGCGCGGCCGCTTCCCGGTCGGGCTCAGCGAGGCCGCGGCCATCTGGGCGACGGACGCATGGCGTTCCTTCGCAGACGGCGCCGATCATTCTTCGCTACCGCTTCGGATCCATTCGCTGCAGGACCAACATCGGTCGTAGAACCAACCCAGCTTTGGCCAAGCTCGTTACGCTGTCAAAAGGTCGAATTTACGGCGACTCGGCTCCCTTGGCGGCTGCAGCGTCGCCGAGGCTTGCTCCAAGTAGAATGCTCGCTGCGACATATTCCCCATCCTGGCCTCGCTTCCCACACCGGTCCGCTGCATTGCGACAAATGTCTGGTAGCGGTCGGATGAGTAACAGGCGGAGCGGCGAGTAAGGCGTCTTCCCAAGTTTGATATGAGCAGGTGTCGGCTGTCAGGAACTCGGTGTTGAATGCGGGCCGGACGGTAAGTCGACGTTGAGGGACCAGTCGCTCAATCATCTCTGCCTCCGAGTTCCAAGCGGCTTGGCACGGCATTCCAAACTTGGTAGTCAGCGCCTCGCTCGGGGCAACGCAACCTCCCGATCAAGCACAGCGCGTGCCCAAGTGTTGCTTCTTCCGCTGGCGTTCGTCGGCCGAGGGAGCATTGAATGACTTGGGTCCACGCATCTCTGATTTCTTCATGCATCGCTTTTCTGATCGCGCCGGCGGTAGCGCTTGCCGACGTGCCGACGCTGCAGTCCGCGATCGGCAATCCAGACGATTTCAAACTTTCGGGCAGTGCGCGCGTCCGCCACGAAATGCTCGATGGTCAACCTCGCGCGGGGTTCCGTTCGCGTGACCAGGAGCTCGCGCTGCGCACCACGCTTTTCGCCGAGTATCATCGCAATGCCCTTCGCATCGGTGGCGAGCTCTACGACAGCCGGGCCTATCTCGATAAACCTGGTAGCCCGCTCACGACTAACGAGGTCAACACGCTCGAACTCGTGCAGGCTTACGTCGCAGCCGACTTCAAGAACGCCCTCGGTTCGAGCACGACGCTACAGCTTCAGCTTGGGCGAATGCTGCTGAACCTCGGGTCGCGGCGGCTGATTGCCGCCGATGACTATCGCAACACCACCAACGGCTACACAGGCCTGCGCGCAGATCTCAAGGCGAAGGGCACGACCGCGACGCTTATCTACATGTTGCCCCAGGTACGGCTCCCAGATGACCTGCCCTCGCTGCGGAGCGGCAAGGTGCAATGGGACCGCGAAAGTTTTGACCTGCAGCTTTGGGGCGGCCTGATTGCCCGGCCGCGGACGATTGCCGGGGCTACGGCAGAGTTCAGCTACTACCGCTTACAGGAAGACGACGCTCCGGGCCGCCCGAACCGCAATCGCGACCTCCACACGGTGGGCGCGCGGATCATCCGCGATCCCAAAGCCGGGTGGTGGGATTTCGAAGCCGAGGGCATCTATCAGTTCGGCTCTATCCGCGCGAGCAACGCGGCCGGTGCTGCGCGCATCCCGGTTGCCGCCTGGTTCCTCCATCTCGATGGAGGCTACACTTTCGCGGGACCTGCAAAACTGCGCATCTCGGTCGAATACGACAATGCCAGTGGCGACGGTCCCGGCGGCCGTTTCAACCGCTTCGACACCTTGTTTGGCATGCGCCGGGCGGATTTGGGTCCGGCCGGCATCTACAATGCCGTCGGCCGAGCGAATATCAGCACGCCGGGTCTGCGCGTGGAGATCGCACCGACTAAACGGTTCGACGGCTTTGCTGTCTACCGGGCAATGTGGCTGGCGAACCGGACCGATGCCTTCTCCACCACCGGCGTTCGCGATCCGACCGGCCGAAGCGGATCGTTTGCCGGTCATCAGACCGAGGCGCGATTGCGTTACTGGTTCGTGCCAGGCTTCCTGCGCGGTGAAATAAACGGTGTCTGGCTCGCCAAGGGCCGCTTTCTGAAGACAGCCCCCAACGCCACCCCAACCGGAGACACGCATTACCTGTCAACTGCCCTATCCATCACGCTCTGACCGTCCCTTACAGGTTCACGTCCCGACGATCTTTCCAGACGAGGAGACCAAGCATGCAGAAGTTTCTCACATTTGCCGCGACGCTTTCCGTTCTCGTCGCCAGCCCTGCGCTGGCGGCACCTGATTGGACGAAGGTCGATTCCGCGATCGGACGTCCCGGTGCGGCTCAACCTGACGGTGTTCATCGCTACAGCTTTCCCCGCTCGGATTTGCAGGTCACGCTGGACGGTGTTTCGATCAGGCCCGCGCTCGCGCTCGGGTCGTGGACCGCGTTCCAGCCGATGGGCGATCAGGCGATGGTCATGGGCGATCTCGTGCTGACACACGAGGAAGTGACCCCGGTGATGCGCAGGCTGCTCGCAAGCGGCTTCACTATCACGGCGCTGCACAATCATCTTCTGCGCTCCGCCCCGGCAACGATGTACATGCACGTCGGTGCTCACGGCGATCCAGTGAAACTCGCCCAGGCGCTCCACGATGCTCTTACTCTGAGCAACACGCCGCTGTCGGCGCCGCCCGCCGCTCAGCCCGCTTCTGCGCCAGCGCCGCTTGCACTCGATACTGCGGCTCTCGACAGCCTCATGGGCGCCAAGGGCAAGGTCAGCGGCGGCGTTTATCAGTTCAGCTATCCGCGCGCCGAAGCGCTCACGGCGGACGGGATGCCCGCGCCCGCTTCCATGGGGACGGCGACTGCCATCAATTTCCAGCCGACGGGCGAAGGCAAGGCCGCAATCACCGGAGACTTCGTCTTGCTCGCGAGCGAGGTCGATCCGGTGATGAAGGCGCTCGTCGCCAGCGGCATCGAGATCACCGCGCTGCACAATCACATGCTCGACGATCAGCCGCACCTGTTCTTCATGCATTTCTGGGCCAATCAGGACGCCAAGAAACTTGCTCAGGGCCTGCGCACGGCCTTGAACGCGATGAACCTGCAAAAGCCGTGAGCCGCATGCGGGCCGGGATGGCCCTGGCGGTCCTGTTCGCCGCTCCCGCCTGCGGCACGGCGCCCACGACCTATGCGCCGCAAGACGCCGCCGCGCCGCTCCGCCTCGAGCGCAAGATACCTCTGCCGGGCGTCAAAGGGCGGATCGATCATCTGGCGCTGGATCCCGCGCACCGGCTGCTCTTCGTCGCCGAGTATGGCAACGGCTCGGTCGATATCGTCGATCTCGCTGCCGGCAAGGTGGTGGGCCGTATCGCTGGCCTGCACGAGCCGCAGGGCGTCGCCATCGCAGGGAGCGAACTGGTGGTCGCCTGCGGGGACGGATCAGTCCTTTTCTACTCGGCCGTGGACCGGCACCCCGTCGCGCAACTTACACTGGGCGAAGATGCCGACAACGTGCGCATCGACGAGCGCAACGGTCACGTGATCGTCGGCTACGGTTCGGGAGGGCTCGCGGTCATCGACCCGGCGACCCATGCCGTTCTCAGTCGCACGCCCCTGCCGGGACATCCCGAAAGCTTTCAGCTCCTAGGCAGCACGGCGTTGATCAACATACCCGATCGAGGCTCGATCGCGTCTGCCGATATCGATACCGGCAAGGTCGGTGCCACTTGGCCCACCGGCTCCCACGGTTCGAACTATCCCTTGGCGATCGACCCTAGGCGCGGCTGGTTCGCAGTCGCCTACCGAGCGCCTGCCGCGCTGCAGCTTCGCGCAACCAGAGACGGAACGATCCGCGCCACGGCGTCGACCTGCGGCGATGCCGACGATTTGTTCGTTGATCGCGAAAGACTTCTTGTGATCTGCGGGGCCGGCCATGTCGACGTCTTGTCGGCTGCCAACCCGGCCAGCGATCACAAGCGCCTGACGACGGCGCCTGGCGCGAGGACAGGACTGCTAATTCCCGAGCTCGGGACGCTGCTCGTCGCGGTTCCGGCAAGGTCGGAAGAAGCCGCAATCTGGGTTTTGCGCGCCGCCTAAGTGAGGATGAACAAGCTGAACGAATGTTCTCTAATGGGAACGCCAAAAATCGGTGTTTAGTGGCAGGTTGTCGGCGGAAGCTGTTGCAAGGACACGCATGACATTAATGAGTGCGGCTTACCTGATTTTCCCACCGACCCCGCGTTCGCGACCCCAAACCACGGCGCCGCTGCGACGATTGACGCCGATCTTAGCGTAGAGGCGCGCGACATGGTTGCGAACGGTATTGCGCGAGAGGTCCAGCCGTGCGGCAATCGCTGCGTCGTCGAGATCCTCGCAGATGAGCTCAAGTATTTCGCGTTCGCGTGGACTGAGGTCGGCATTCGAGCCCGAGGTGCCCGGCCGTCGAAGCGACGCGAGTTTGTCGACGATCGAGCGGCTCAGCCAGCTCGCATCCTTCATCACCTCGTCGATCGCCTGGACGAGCTCCAGCTCGCTTCGTCGCCGTTCGGTGATGTCCTGGAAGACCCACAGGATGAGCGATGCGCCATGCCTGTCAATCGCTTCGGCAGAAGCAAGGCAGTCGACTGCCTGCCCGTCCTTGGTCAAAAGCCGGGCATCGGCATTACGCATCCGGCCTTGCGCTTCGACCTCGCGATCAGCGGCGGCGCGATCCTCGGAGCGCGCCCAGAGCTGCAGGTCGTCGATGGTTTGGCCGGCCGCCTCGTCCGAAGTGAACTGGGTCAGCTGGGAAAAGGCGGCGTTGACGTTGACGATCTGCCCGTCGCCGCGACCTATCACCGCCATAGGGATCGGTGCCATGTCGAAGATGGCGGCGAGGTTCTTTTCGCTCGCGGCAAGCGCCGCCTCGGCAAGACGGCGCGGCTCGAGGTCAGCGAATGTCAGCAACAGCGCATCCTCGCCGGTCACGTCGACCGGCTGGCCGGCAAAAAGGACCAGGCGGCGCGAACCGTCTGCCACGAGGAGCCGTGCCTCTGTCTGCGGCACGACCTCGCCAGCCTCAATTCTCCGGCGAAACTCCGACGCGTGGTCCACATCCTGAAGCAGATCGATGCCGAACAGGGTCTTGCCGATCAGCTGATCCGCCTCAAAACCGGTCAGGGACAGAAAGCCCGCGTTCGCCTGCGTGAGGCGCAAATCGCTCTGGCGCACAATCACCGCGGGCGCGGGGTTAGCACCGAACATCGCCTTGAACCGTGCCTCGGCGTCGAACCGCTCGGAGATGTCGCAAATGACGAGTGCGAGGAAGTCGGGCTCGTCACCGTCGTCATCCATGGCGACGTCGCGGACCTGGTGCACCCAGCGCGCTTCGCTCTCCCCCGCTGGGGCGACTTCGACAACCAGGTCGGGAAAGGTGTCTCCCGCGAGGAGACGGAAGAGTGGATAGTCGCGTCGCTTAAGCGGGCGGTGATCAGCCGAGAAGACTGTGAATCGCTCAGCATAACCCTCCGCCGTGGCTCCGAGCTCATCGACCGAGGCCACACCGTGCATGCGCAGCGCTGCGGTATTGGCACTGAGGATGGCGCCCGCCGTGTCGATGAGGATTATCCCATCGAGGAGCTGCGCCGTGAGCTGCTCAAGATGCGCGAAGGTCAAGCGACTGGCGTGATGACTGACGGCGGAATCCATTGCCTGGTAAGGCGATACCCGCAGAAAAGTTCCGCGCGCTTGTACTAGTTCCGTTGGTGCCTCAGCACCTATGCAGGCTCGGGCTCGAAAAGCACGAACGGAACGCAACGACCAAGTCCAGGGTTTCTTCGGTTCCAAGAGTGCAGAAAGGTTATGCAATGGGTATCGTTATTCTTCTCGTCGTCGGAGGCCTGATCGGCTGGGTCGCGAGCATGATCATGCGCACCGATGCCCAGCAGGGCGTCCTCCTCAATGTCGTCGTGGGCATTGTCGGCGCGCTTATTGCAGGTTTTGTCGTCACACCGCTCATCGGCGGGGCGCCGATCACCAGCGGCGTGATCAGCATTCCCTCGGTGCTTGTCTCCCTGGTCGGTGCGATCCTGCTGCTCGCCATCGTCAATCTGTTCCGCCGCGGCTCGGTGCGCTGAGCGCTTCGTCGAACTGCATCACTCTCACGTGCCGCAGAAGCAAGCTCGCTCCTGCGGCACAATAATCAAGCTGGACCAGAGCGCGGCGAATCTGTGAGCCGTCGACGTGTTCGAAGATCTGCCCTCCAGCAAGCGCCTCCCTAGCTACCTTTAGGTGGCGCCTGGCATATGCCCCTATTCAATTCTGTTGATCGAATGAGAGGATCATGGACCGTCTTTTCACCAACATCGCCAGCAGATCGGCGCATGCGCTCGGAGAGCCACTCGCCTTCATCCTGTCGATCGTTCTTATCGTCGCCTGGGCGGTCTCCGGTCCTTTCTTTCACTATTCCGACACGTGGCAGCTGATCGTCAACACGGCGACGACCGTGCTGACCTTTCTGGCGGTGTTCCTCATCCAAAACAGTCAGAACCGCGACGGCGCCGCGATCCAGGCAAAGCTAGACGAAATACTCCGCTCGCTCGATGCAGCGCGCAATCAGTTCGTCGGGATCGAACATCTCACCGATGCCCAGATCTGTCAGATCCGCGATGCGCTGGAGGAAGACATTCAGCGGGCGGACCAAGAAGGCGAGTCCGCAGAATCTTCGGTCGAGCGACTTCTCGATCGCCATTGATGTGGATCTCCACAGGATCGGGACCAGATAATTGCTCCTATTCTTAAAATATTTTGAAATATGATTGAGCGGTGTGAACAGGTCACTCATACGCCATTCATCGACGATGACGTAATTATGAGTTTCCGGCATTACCGGTGTAATCGCAACTTTGCGAAAAAATAATAATAATGGAGACCGATATGCCCAATATCAAAAATACTGTCGCCATAGCTTTATCTCTTGTCCTACTGGGCAGTTCGCCGGCGATAGCGCAGGCGAATTGGCAGGGGGCCAATGGCGGGTGGCACGACAACGGCAGCGCAAGATCCAATGGCGGCTGGGATCGGGAAGCATTTTGGCGTGACGCTCCAACTGACCTGCGACAAAGGATCGATTTTGTCCAGCGCCGGATCGACAGCGGCGTCCGCGACGGCACGCTGACTCGCCGAGAGGGGCGAGAACTCAACGGTCGGCTGAATTCCATCCGACGTGAGGCGCGGCGCGGCTACGGAAATGATGGTCGGCGCGATAGCCTGCAGTCGCAGCTCGATGATCTCAGCCGCCAGGTTCGCTGGCAGCGCCGCGACGGCGACAGCCGCTATGGCAACCGGAACAACATCAGCGGCGATCGTTCCGGTTATAACGGCAATGGCATCGGCAACCGCGAGGATCGGTTCGCCACGCAATATGATGCATCGCGATATTACCGCGACGACCCACGCTATACCGAGCGTCCTCTGAGCTACAGCGACGAGGTCTATCGGGGGTCAGATGGTCGGTATTACTGCAAGCGAAACGACGGCACGACCGGCTTGATTGTTGGCGCTATCGGCGGCGGTGTTCTCGGCAACGTCGTTGACGGCGGTCGTAATCGCGTCGGTGGAACGCTGATCGGCGGAGCTCTCGGCGCCTTGCTGGGTAAATCCATAGATCAGAACAGCGGCGCCAACAGCGACGTACGCTGCCGTTGACCCCTGCACGGGAATGATCGGGGCCGGATCCGATAGGGTCCGGCCCTACGCGCGAAGGCTGCGTCTATTTGCGGTCGATCGGTTCGAAACGATGGCCTCAGACGGAAGGAAGCCGATAGATCGGAACACTGCGAATGGAGCCGTTTGGCGGCAGCGAGAAAGCGTTCGCGAAAGTCCGAAACGTCGGCGACTAGTTCCATACGCTGAAAACCCTTTTTTGGGGAATGAAATGGAAATTCTCGCAAAGCTCAAGCTGCGGGCCTCCCAACTCAAACGTAACATTGTGGCCCTTTGGCTCGCTTCTCGCGATCCGCGGGTGCCCCCTGGCCTGCCAAAGCCGTCGCAGCGATAGTCGCTGCTCTTGCTCTATCACCAGTCGATTTAATCCGGGGGTTTCGTTCCGCTGGTTCGTACCTGGATGATCCGGTCATCCTGCCGCTCGGCGTTGCCGTTGCGGTGTGCCTGAGCCCGGGACGTCATGTGCGATCTGCGGGTATTGGCGATGGTCTGAGCCCCGCGATTTCCTCCAGATTTGAGTAGAGTCCGGCCCATCGAAGGAGTCGGACGGAATGAAGCGGAGCAGGTTCAGCGAAGAGCAGATCATTGCGATCTTGAAGGAGCAGGAGGCCGGGGCGCCGACGGCGGACGTGTGCCGGCGTCACGGGGTGAGCAGCGCGACCTTTTACAAGTGGAAGGCCAAGTTTGGCGGCTTGGAGGTGTCGGAGGCGAAGCGCCTGCGGCAGCTTGAGGACGAGAACGCGAAGCTGAAGAAGCTGCTCGCGGAGGCGATGCTGGACAACGCGATGCTCAAGGAGATCACCGCAAAAAAATGGTGACGCCCGCTGTCAGGCGGGAAGCGGTGGCTCACCTCGAGCAGGTGTTTGAGGTGAGCCAGCGGCGGGCGTGTGATGTTCTGGGCGTGGACCGGACGATGGTGCGGTATCGCAGCCGGCGAGGCGATGACGGTGCGATCCGGGAGCGGATGCGCGGCCTGGCGGCGGAGCGTCGGCGGTTCGGCTATCGCCGCCTGCACTGGCTGCTGGGGCGCGAGGGCGTCGTGATCAACCACAAGAAGTTCCGCCGGCTGTACCGCGAGGAACGGCTGCAGGTGCGTCGCCGCGGTGGCCGCAAGCGGGCGCTGGGCACGCGTGCACCGATGACGATCCCGCAAGGTCGCAACCAGCGCTGGTCGCTCGACTTCGTGTCGGACGCGTTCGCCTGTGGCCGGCGGTTCCGTATCTTTGCGGTGGTCGACGACTTCACCCGCGAGTGTGTCCGGCTCATCGCCGACACCTCGATCTCCGGGATGCGCGTGGCGCGCGAACTCGACTGGGCGATTGTCGAGCGGGCACGTCCGGCGATGATCGTCAGCGATAATGGCACCGAACTGACCAGCATGGCGATCCTGCGCTGGTCGAAGGAACGCAACGTCGAGTGGCACTACATCGCGCCGGGCAAGCCGCAGCAGAACGGGTTTATCGAAAGCTTCAACGCCCGGCTTCGGGACGAGTGTTTGAACGAGACGATCTTCACCAGCCTGCCTCAGGCCCGATCGGTGCTCGCCGCCTGGCGACATGATTACAACCATCACCGGCCCCACTCGAGCCTAGACAACATGACCCCGGCCGAGATGGCAGCCAAATCAGTCGGCAAACCGGGTTGGGGGTTAACCCCCAACCCGGTTGTCATCACGCCCAAGCATGGGCATCAATCGGGCCACCGGCTCTACTCTTAGGTGGAGGAACGTCGGGGCTCAGACCAGCAATTACGCAGGTTAGGCATCGCAACGAGAAGGGCTCTATGCGGCCCTGCTGACTTGGAACGTCACAGCGTCGGCAACTGTCTGGTTTATTTGGCGTCACAGATAAATCGGATCAGCTTAGCAAAGAATTCGCCTCGCTTGGCTGATGTGATGCATTCTCGCCTGGCGGCGGTAGCGTAGCTGCTGCTCATATTTAAGCACATGGTCTAATGGAGCACCGCGGAAAAACATCTGCTCCGACGCGGTGAGCGCTACTCCCTCTTGCGCGTACGCAGATACGGTATCTTCCCAGAGCGACGCCAGATCGATCTGCGCGCAATAGCCTCTGTCCATTCCACTCCACTCGTTGACCCCAAGTCGAACTAAGCTGGAGGATCAGAAGTTCCGGCCTGTAAAAAGATTGACGGTTAATTTGAACCTACCATCTGCAATCCAAAGCAAAAACGTTCCCTGGGCTGGCGGCCAGCGTCGCGGGACCAAAAATACTCGGGAGGTGGATCGCACGAGACTTGGGGAAACGGCGATACGCACGCGTTATTGAAACGGAAAATTTCGCCTGATTGCGCGCTGTTGGCACTTCCCTGCGTCCCAAAAAATGCGGCAGAAATGCTAAAGCACATACCGGTTGGACCCAACTCAAAGAGGTACGTCTCCGGCTCGCCGCCATGCGGTGCGAGACGAATTCTGTCATAGCGCAGTCCCACCCCACCGGCGACACGCAGAACATTGGGTTCAGACCGGTGAGTGCGGTCGCTGGAAGCCAAACGGCGAGCTCGGGCGCATTTGGCCTAAGCGGTCGAGACGGGAGGCTTCATCGGTTAAATTCTAACAAAGCGACTGGGCGGGCATCCAAGAATATTGGCACTGTTCCCATCGCGAGGGCGACATCCCGCTCAGTGCCGCGCGAAGTTGGCCGCAAGGTCGTCAGCCATCAGTCAGCATCAAGGCTTGTACGGATGCAGAGTTTTAGCCTGCGCCTCGCGTAGCCGGAGTTGGTCCTCAGAGTGATACGAACGGGCTGAAAGGAGCAGGCCGGAAAGGAGCGTGAACACCGCAGCAGCATGAGCGCAACGTGCATTGTGACGTCCCAATTTCAAAAAACTGCCGCCGACTAAAACCGGTGGCGCCGATCCCACGGCAGCAGCCCGTCCCCCCCCAAGCGAATGGTCGACCGAAAGGTTGCCGATCATCCAGCCAAATGGACCATTTCAGGAAAGGGCGAGGCGGAGCCTCGCCTAAGTCGGAGGCTCATCCGAAATGGATTTATTGCTGCCTATTTTTGTCGCGTTTCGACAAGTCTGGACGGTTAGCTAACGCTAGTGATCCCGGCGCGACCCAATGGCTTCACCTAGCCATAACTGCGAGGCGGCCTTCGGGCCGCCCTTTTTGCGCGGTCAACGCCTGGGTCCTGGTTAGGCGATGGCAAGGTATCCGACATGGCCGATCGCGCCGGCGGAGAGCTCGTTGCTCTTCGCTTCCCACCGGTCTTTTCGCGAATAAGGGCCACTAACTGGCTTCGGATCGAGAGACCAGTCAGATGTTCCATTATGTTGGAATAGCGCTCCCTTGCGAGTTGGGCGCGGATCTCTTGGACGTCTTTGCACGGACCAGCTCGCGCTAGCTCGATTGCGCGTTCAATGGTGCTCTTCTCAGGCAGTCCCTATTCCTTTGTGGTTATTACTGCCGCCGCTGACGCAAAAGCATCAGGGAGAAAACCGCGGCAACGGCGACAGCTGATGGGTAAGCGCGTCACACGGGCTGATGGTTCCGCGTCCCGTGATAAGAAGGCGGCCGGACCCGCCGGCGCGCTGGGAGCGTTCGATCCATCGGCGCCGGATCCAACGGAGAGTGCGACCGAACACGCTAGCCATGTCGTCGAACAGTGACGGATTGCCAGCATCGCGCATTCACTCACCACAGATCGAAAAGCCCCGCTGCCGCTTCCACGCTCCATGCAGCGGGGCTAGGTCGGTCGACTGGCAATCCTGCCCGAGTGACCGCCCTGACTGAGTTGTTAAGCTGCTGAAGACGAGGCCGCTAGCCCGGCGACCTCGTCTCGCGCAGGCTTTTTCCGCACAAAATCGCAGATTCACCAGTCCCAGCGTCGGTAAGGGCCGAGCGTCCTACGCCGCTCATCGCGACGTTTGATCTGAGGCTCGGAATAATACCAGCGAAGGACGCACCCTGCGAAGCCGACCAGGAATATCAGCGCGAGAAGAATGGATGGCAGATGCATATCGACCTCTAACGTTGGCAAGATTGTGCCGCGGCCTCTGCCGATATCTCGACCTCGGCCGGGACGCACATCAAACTCCGGGCTGCCGGTCTGGTTCCAGGTGGCCAATCAATTCGATGATGGTCTTTCGGCCCAGCTAACGGCACCCGGCTCCATTGTTGGAGCGATCGGCGGCGGACCTCCCGAGAACGTCGTCGACGAAATCGCGTCGGTGGCACTTGCCTGCTGAGCGCTGGGCGCATTGCGGATGGGGTCAGAAGAGCGCTGCCAATATCGCGGGAACACCGATGCACGCCATCCTATGACAGATAGCCGGTTTAGCCGCACCGGCGCGCTCCTCGCGGCCGGTCGCCGGCAAAAGGGGGCGCAATTTCAAATTGCAAAGTCGGCCTTGGGTTCAAACCAGCGCAGCGATCAGGTTGCGTCCTGACCGACGGGACCGGAAACGAAAGCTCGCCCCCGGTCCCGCCTCTCGGTCAGCGACGCTGAGCCGAAGCGGTAACATCGCTGGTTTGCATAGCGCTGACCAGGACATTGCCTGAACCTTCGAAGTTCGCTGCGGGCAACGTCACCGGACCACGTGCGGTGTTCACCACGAGCGTGCGCACGGCGCCGGCACGATCGGTTGCGACCGATCGGACGCGGCCGACGGTCTGGCCGGCGCGATCACGCACCATCATGCCGCGCGAAACCGCGAAATGCCCTGCCCTGGAAGCAGCCGCGCTCCCCCGAGCCGCGAGCATCGAAGCATGACCCGTCGCGCTCTGAGCAGCGCCGGTCGTCGTCTGTCGGACATTGCCCACGCTATCCCGAACGGCGTCTGTTCCGACAAGCTGGGCGTTCGCGCTACCCCCGACGTTCTGGCTTACCGATCCGGCGCCATGCCCGGTCGTGTTCGCGACCGTGCTAGTGGCCGAAGTCGAGTTGTTGCCGGTCGCCGATCCGGTTGCGCTCGCCGAGCCCCGGCGGTGATCGACCGAGGCACTTCCGCGCGTTGCCGCGTCGGTCGAGCTGCTGACCGATCCCGTCGTACGGCCGATGTCCGTTCCAAGCGTGCCGCCAACGGTACTTCCTGCACCGCCGACCACGCCGCCAGCGCCGCCGAGGATTTGCGCCGATGCCGGAACCGCGAGGGCCAGTGTAGCCGCGCTCGCGAGGATAATGGTCTTCATGGTGTTCTCCCATATTCTTCAGTGGCTGGTTGCCCTTGCGTGGGGAGAACGAGCGAGAAGAGGAAAAGCATCCATTTTAAATGAGAAAATTTTCAAAGGCCGAGCACCGGCAACGCCGTCTGCCGAGCCTCCCCGCAACCGCTCCGGGCTGGTCCCGCTTTAAGCGCCAGGCAGCTCATCCCCTTGCAGAGCTCCACGGAGTATCGTTATGATCCACGAAACTCATAACTAACAATCGGGTAAGCTCGAATGAGGGGATCGCATGATATTCGTCGCCGTCCGGCACTTTAGCGACACCGTAGCCGCTCAGGCTGATGTGCAGTCCGCCGCTAATTCCATCTGGAAAGGTCTGATCGAGGCGGAAGCTGAAGCAGGAAATGTCGGGACGGGAAGGATGTTACGCTGGCTTTCAGAGAAAACCCGGGGAAACTTCCGCGCATGGGTCGAAATCGTACGCAGGGAACCAACCCTGGATGCTCGCCAGCGCATATCGGGCAGTGCCGGATACAGGTTTAGCAATCTCGAGGATGCGAGCAGATTCGCTGAGGCATTTGGGATGCCTGATTTAGCCTAGCAGACTCCAGTTCTCTCTCTCACTGCTTTGCGTTGGCGTTGAACACTGAGCTTCGACGGTCAGTCGATTGACCCCGGAGCCGCTGCCGGCGATGTCGGCTGAACAGGCTACTGGTCGAGGAATTCCCGTTGGTCGATTGAGAGACCGCTGTGTCGGCGTCGGCAGCCCAGGATTTCGATCGCCTAGCTTGCGGGGGGCTACTGGCGAGTACGGTCGCTTCTATCGCCCAGCTCGCAGATCCGTTGCTGTATCGACCTCCACGTCCGGGCGCCCTCAAAAGCACCTTCGGCATCGAGTGCATCAGCGCGGCTGAACGCGAATTGCGATGCATTTTCCCCGTGCTGGCGCTCGACCTCTAACGCGCACGCCCACAGCTGCTGGTCCTCGGTCATAGGCAAGTCACCAGTGGTTCACCCCAAGCAGGTGCACGATACTAATCACGCTGAACCTGATCGCAACTGTCCGGGTTGTTAATTGGTTTTCACTCCGCGGCGAAAACGAAGACTGCACTTAACCTGCGAGCCCCGCGACCGTTCTTCCCCGACAGCAGGCACTGATCCCGAGGCTCGACCCCTGCATATTTCGGGAGATGGGATGCCGCAAAATCAGAACTCTCGGCCGACAGCCGTAATAGGACCGCTAGGGGAGTGGCTAACCCTTGAGACGCTGCCGCCCTCCAACACAAGCCGTTGGGTGGCCAGGCGCAAGGCGGAAGTAGTCGCGGCCGTGCACGGTGGTCTGCTGTCGATTGACGAGGCTTGCGATCGCTACAAATTGGAACTCGAGGAACTGACGGGCTGGCAGCGCGCGGTCGAACGCGCGGGTATGCCGGCACTCATGGTGACGCAGTCCAGGCGGTACCGCGATCTATGGGAGCGGCAGCAGCGCTTCTAGCTGCGGCTCGGAATCGCACGCATCCAGATGAATGGGCGGAGGCTATAATCCGCCTTTCAAGACGGTTTGTACGGCGGCGCTGTCGGCGACCCTCCCGACGATTCCTTCTCAGGTTGCACCTGCTGGGCGCCGCCGTGCGCCATAGCAACAGCAGGCTCAAGGGGCTCGAAAATTGCCGATTGGGCGGGACCTCATCGATCCCGCCTCACGAAATTCAGGCTGCGCGGCTGCGGCTTTCTTCCGCCGTCCAAGCTGCGATCTGATCCTTCACCGCAAGCTTGAGCTTCTTCAACCGAGCAACCAAGAATGGGGCGGGATAAGGCCGACGTTCCTCGGCCTGAATTTCCGCTTCCAAGCGCGCGTGTTCGCGCTCCAGATAGTTCAAATAGTGGTCGGACATCGTCGTCTCCCTATCGAAAGTTGATGATGTACGCATTGTGATCCCGCTCTGCCCGATGGCTTCAGGGGCTCGCGCGGCACCGCGTGGAAGGGGAAGGCTCGGCAATACCGAGCCCTCCATTTCACTCAGAAGTCCATCGCCGGAACGGCACCAGACGAGGCATTCTCGTCCTTGGGCGCTTCGGCCACGAGCGCCTCGGTGGTGATCAGGAGCGAGGCCACCGATGCGGCGTCCTGCAGCGCGGTGCGCACGACCTTGGCCGGATCGATCACGCCGGCCTGGACGAGGTCCTGGTATTCGCCGGTCGCGGCATTGAAGCCCCAGGTGTAGTCCTCGCTCTCGAGCAGCTTGCCGACGATGAACGCGCCGTCCTCGCCGGCATTGTCGGCAATCTGCCGTGCCGGTGCGCGAAGGGCGCGGCGCACGATGTCGATGCCGGACTGCTGGTCGTCGTTCGCAGCCTTCAGACCATCGAGCGCCTTGAGCGCGCGAAGCAGCGGAATGCCGCCGCCCGGAAGGACGCCTTCCTCGACCGCGGCCCGGGTGGCATGGAGCGCGTCGTCGACACGGTCCTTCTTCTCCTTGACCTCGACCTCGGTCGCGCCGCCGACCCGGATGACCGCGACCCCGCCCGCGAGCTTGGCCACGCGTTCCTGCAGCTTCTCGCGGTCGTAGTCGCTCGTCGTGGTCTCGATCTGCGCGCGGATCTGGGAAACGCGAGCATCAATGTCGGAGCGAGCGCCGGCGCCATCGACGACGGTCGTGTTGTCCTTGTCGATGATGACCTTCTTCGCTCTGCCGAGCATGCCGAGCGTGACGCTTTCGAGCTTGGTACCCAGCTCCTCGCTGACGACATTGCCGGCCGTAAGGACAGCGATGTCCTCCAGCATCGCCTTGCGGCGATCGCCAAAGCCCGGCGCCTTGACCGCGGCGACCTTGAGGCCTCCGCGCAGCCTGTTGACCACCAGCGTTGCCAGGGCCTCGCCTTCGACGTCCTCGGCGATGATGAGCAGCGGACGGCCCGACTGCACCACCTGCTCGAGCAGCGGGATGAGCGCCTGGAGGTTCGAAAGCTTCTTCTCGTGGATGAGAATGTAGGGGTCCTCGAGCTCGACCTTGAGCTTCTCGGCGTTGGTCACGAAGTAGGGTGAGAGATAGCCGCGGTCGAACTGCATGCCCTCGACGGTCTCGAGTTCGGTCGCGAGGCTCTTCGCCTCCTCGACCGTGATGACGCCCTCGTTGCCGACCTTCTCCATCGCCTCGGCGAGAATGCGGCCGACTTCCTCGTCCCCGTTCGCCGAGATGGTCGCGACTTGCGCTATCTCGCTGTTGGCGCTGACCTTCCGGGCATGGGCCTCGAGATCCTTGACCACCGCGCTGACCGCGATGTCGATGCCCCGCTTCAGGTCCATGGGGTTCATGCCCGCAGAGACTGCCTTCGAGCCTTCACGCACGATGGCCTGGGCAAGCACGGTTGCCGTCGTCGTACCGTCGCCGGCCTTGTCGTTCTGCTTCGATGCCACTTCGCGCAGCATCTGGGCGCCCATGTTCTCGAACTTGTCCTTGAGCTCGATTTCCTTGGCGACAGTGACGCCGTCCTTGGTGATGCGCGGCGCGCCGAACGACTTCTCGATGACCACGTTGCGGCCCTTGGGGCCCAGGGTCACCTTCACTGCATTTGCAAGCGTATCCACGCCGCGCAGCATGCGATCACGCGCGTCAGACGCAAACTTCACTTCCTTGGCAGCCATAATACCTCAACTCCTTTCCAGATTTCCTTCCAATGTTTGAGGACAAGCGGGGGGCCTCAGGCCGCCTGCTTGAGCTGGGCCTGGGTCTCGACCACGCCGAGGATGTCGCTCTCCTTCATGATGAGCAGATCCTCGCCGGCGATCTTGACTTCGGTCCCCGACCATTTGCCGAACAGAACGCGGTCGCCGGCCTTGACCGAGAGCTCGACCAGCCGGCCGGCATCGTCTCGCGCGCCCGGGCCGACGGCGACGACTTCGCCTTCCTGCGGCTTTTCCTTGGCGGTGTCGGGAATGATGATGCCGCCCGAGGTCTTCTCCTCGGCTTCGATACGGCGGACGACCACACGGTCGTGCAAGGGGCGGAAATGCATGCATAACCTCCAGATGCAAAACGTTGATGTCATGAACCTCCTCCCTTGCGGGCAGGAGGCGGCGCAGAAATATGAAACTCGCTTTTCCCGATCAAGAGGGTGCGAAAAATTTTTTGGCAGTCGTGCGCCAAGAGTGCCAGAAGTGCATGTTCTCAGCAGCTTGCGCTCTCGGTGGGTCTTGACTTGCCGGCGAGCAGATCCAAAATTCTAGAAAGGCGGGGCCTTAATGCCGCCGCCGAGAAGGAGCGACCATCTGAAAGGAGGATAGCATGTCGCAGACCGTCTCCCGCTTCGTTCATCCCTTCGACGTCGTCCACCACCCTACGCTGGAGCCCGAGGTGAAACGCGCAATCCTCGCCTCCTGGGCTTCGGACCGCGTCGCCGTTCCGGACCACCCAGCCCTTCGCCAGCCAGCTGGACTGGATGAGCCGATACCCATCGATGATGTACTGGCCGCGCTTCACGCTCTGGATAGCAATTCGCAGCCTCCGAGCCTGCAGTGATGGCCGGTTCCGATCTGCTGAAGCAGCTTCAGGGCAGCGCGCTGACGACGGCAGAAATCCACTATTTCCTGCCAGACTATCCGAGCCTGCTGCAGCTTTTCATCTGGCAGGACTATGACGAAGCGCCGGACTTTCCGGCGCTTCACCTCTTCCTCGGCCATTGGCACAGAGAAATCGATGGGATTTTGCATTCGGTCAGGGTCGCCCATCGCCGCGATGTCGGGCCGCCTCGCTGGCGGAACCTCGACGCGATCAGGCCAATCTAATCTTGAAATTCTGCAAATGAGGGAGCGATGATCTACCGACTTTACTCGGCCGATCGCCGGGCAGGAAGCCCGATCGGTGAAACCGAAATGCCCAGCAACTTCGCAGCACTCGACTGGGCGCAGTCCTGGCTGCGCGAGCAAAGCGGGAGCGAGCGCTATTCCATCGCAAGCGAGGACGGCAGCTTCGGCGCAACTTTTGTTAGAACTGCCGGCGGGCAGTGGTATGCCATCGGCCAGGACCCAGGCTAAGCACGAGCCTATTGTAGCCGCACCGAAAATCGCAAGAATTGCGTAGCTTGCCGGGCCACCGAGAAGGTGGCGCCGGCAAGCCCTTCACATCCCGGGATCAGGCCGCGTCGCGCGCCTCATCCTTCGGGCCTTCGATGCGATCGTTGGCGGCCTTGCCGCCGATCTCGATACGCCGCGGCTTCATCGCTTCTGGCACCACGCGCCTCAGCGCGATCGTGAGCAAACCGTGCTCGAAGGTTGCGTTGCCAGCCTCGATAAAGTCGGCAAGCTGGAAGCGGCGCTCGAAAGAGCGCGTGGCGATACCGCGGTGCAGATATTCACCGCTGGTATCGTCATCGGAGCGCTTGCCTGTCACCGTCAGCAGGTTCTGCTGGGCGACGACCTCGATGTCTTCGGGCCGGAAACCGGCCACCGCGAGCGTAATGCGGTAGCTGTCTTCCCCGTCCTTCAGGATATCGAAGGGGGGGAAAGCCATCGGGCACTTCAGCGCGCGATCCGGTTTCCAGGAGATCGAAGAGCCGGTCGAAGCCGACCGAGGAACGCCGATAGGGCGCAAAGTCGAAGTTGGTTCTCATTTCCAAATCCTCCTATCGAAGCAATTCGGACTTGAGATGCACCGGAACACAGAGCCGGTGCCCTCTATGTCCACCGGACCCGAACGCGGCATCCGGCACCGGCTAGCTAATTTTGGCTTCGGCAATTTCAAGAGTGATCGATCATCTCATTGCCCAAAAAATTAGGATGAACGTGCGTCCGCTATCAGACGCCATGCAGCGGGCTTTGAATGGCACAAGAGCCGGCGGCTGCCGATATTCCTTACCCTGTTGGCTTATCAGGTTTGAAGCCGCGATGAGCGCGATCCGCTGACGGCGCAGCTAGGCTGTTACCAACCTCAACATGCGCCCCGATGGCTGCAAGGACACCTGCCGGCCCCAGTCGAACGCGAGATAGTCCTGCTCGATGCCATCGGCGAAAATAACGCCGCCTTCGTTCATATGCGAGGTGACGCTCAGCGGTGCCCCATCCAGTTTGCCGGCGCGCATCGTGGTCGCGGTGGCGACGCTCGGGAATGGCTCGCGAACGAAATAGGCAACTGCATGCTCTTGCGGCGAAAGCAGGATCGGGTTGCCGGTCGCCTCCATGATCGATCGCGCCCAACCGGTCGCACCTGTGCCGGAAGCAACGATCAGCCCACTCGACGAATGGTTCTCGGCGCTATCACCAATCGCAATGCGATAGCGCGCCGATTGGTGGCTGCGGTGGCCGACGAATAGCTCGTTCAGCGCGACGAGAGTTTCGCCCGTGTCGAGCACGGCTTCGACCATCGTCCGCTCTTCGATCGTGATGTCCCCGTGGTGAGAAGCGCGCAGAGCCCGGTGCAAATTACCGAGCGGCACTCGCACCAGAACGCCGTCGTAAAGATCCGGCGCCGGGTTCACTCCCAGCACCGGCTGCCCGCTCAAATATTTGGCGACGTTTGCGATCAGGCCATCCTGGCCGACCGCGATGATCACATCGTCGGGCGCGAACAGGAAGCGGTCGAGGTCGGCGCGGCGTACCAGGGCCTGCCGCCAATCGGCGGGCGCCGAGGCGCGCGCCTGGCGCAGCACAGCCTGGAACTTTGCGTGGCGCGCCTCGAGATCAGCCAACCTCTGCCCGCGCGTCTCGAGATAGAAACGCGCCTGCTCGCGCGTGGCATGCCGCGCGAGCAGAAGCTCATAGTCGGTCTCGCGCGTCACGAACACGGCCCGGGGTGCGGTGGTGGTCATGATCGCGCCGCCTATTTAGCCGTGATCGCCGCTGGAGGCGCTTGCCGGAACTCGCGCATAATCGTCGCCAGCAGGTCGGGCGTGACGTTCAGGTGCTCGATCGTGTCGAGATTGCCGGCCAGTTCCCGAGCCGCAAGACCAAGGAGGACCGCGGGTGGAAGGTCGCGGTAGATCGCGATGTGCGCCTGCTCCGTCTCTGCCTTGGCGCTCTCAATCGTGCGGATGCGTCCGGCCTCGGCTCCCGCCTCGATCTGCTGGGCTTCCGCAAGTCCCGTCGCGCGGTTGCGGGCATTCTCCGCCTCCTCGGCGATCAGCTGTTTTTCGCGCCGTGCGAGCTCGGTCTTGTTGGACAGTTCGTTCTCCGCGATCGCGCGCTCCTTGTCGACCGCGAGCGCCCGGCGCTCGAACATCGCCTCGTCCGCCTTTTGCTGTAGCTGCTCGAAGGTCGGCGTCTGAAGCGCGCGTTCCAGTTCGCTGCTCGGTGCAAGATTGTTGAGGCGTACAGCCACGACGGCGAGGCCGATCTCGGCGAGCGTCGGATCATTGGCGAGCGCCTGTTCGAGCCGCTGGCGCAGCGGTTCGACCCCGGCATCGAGGAGAGCGCGTACGGGGGCTTCAGCGAGATATTGCAGCGTCGCCTGGTTTACGAGGCCCGCTAGACGCGTCTCGATCCGCTCGATGGGTTCGCGGATATATTGGCCATTGGCCAAGCCGATGGTGAAATCGATGCGCTCGGCAAGCCGCTCGGGCTCCACCACGCGCCACCCGATCGCGCCCTGGACATTGACCGCCTGGAAGTCGGCACTGCGCCCCTTGACGAAGAGTGTCGTCTCGCGATCGTCCATCGGGACCTCGGCAATGCTGGCGGTTTCCGGCCTGAACCAGAAGACCAGGCCGCGGCCGCTCTGACGGACACGGCCATTGCGGTAGCGGATGACGTGGTGGCTGGCATCGCTGCGCAGCTGCGCGAAGAAACCGAAGCTCGTAATCTGGGCCATCTTTGCCTCCCTCAATCGATTGGCTTGAAACGGTAGAGTTCCGCGGGTCGGAACGAAGTGCCTGCCTCGCGTTCGCCGGTGCCTTCAAGCCAGCCGCGGTCGAGCATGCGGCGCCGAAAGGCGGGCTTGTTCAGTCGCACACCGAGGATCGCTTCATGGACATCCTGCAACTGGCGCAGCGTGAACAGCTCGCGCAACAGCGCAAAGGCGATCGGCGAATAGTCGAGCTTTCCCCGCAGGCGCTTGATCGCGAGACCGAGAATATCGGCGTGGTCGAAGGCCAAAGGGAGCACTTCTCCCTGATCATCGCAGGCGGTGACCAGGCCGCCGACCTCTCCCGCCCAGGGGATGGTGAGCTCGGCAAGCGTCAGTTCGGCGCTCTGCTTGAGGGCGGCCGCGAACCGATCCGCCGGCAGCAATGCGAAATAAGCGATCGTGACAACGCGGGTTCGAGGATCGCGCTTTGGAGCGCCGAAAGTGTAGAGCTGCTCGATATAGGCATCTTCGAGGTGCGCCTCTGTCCCGAGCAGCCGGAGTGCCGCTTCGTCCAGGCCTTCGTCGATACCGACAAATCCCCCTGGCAACGCCCATTGCCCCAGGAACGGATGCTCCTCGCGTCGGCGCAGAAGCGCAGCAGGAACGCCCTCGACCATCGTCATGAGAACGAGGTCAACGGTGACCGAGGGCCGTGCGAAGACAGCCGGATCATAGCTGGCAAGGAACTCGTCTTCGGTCATGGCAAAAGCCTTATATGCGTCATGCATATTAGTTATACGCAAAATGGATATATGTCAAATGAGAATAAGAGTCCGAGTGTGCGAAATTCCGAAAACCCCCTCGATCGAGGGATGGCGCGCGGCCCGAAAGTAATGTTGGTTAGGCGCTCTCTCAGCGCTTACCAACGAGACGCGCGGCATGAGCGATGACGAAGATGCCCGGGCGGAGCGGGCCCGCAGCGGCCATCCGTTTTTGAATTCCCCGCAGGCGGCCCATTATCTGCGCATGTCCAACCGGCAGATGGAACGGCTGCGAAGCCGCGGCGACGGGCCACGCTTTCGCCGGCATGGGCGATACGTCCGATATCATATCGACGACCTTGATGCCTGGTCGGAGAGCACGCGGATACCGAGCGACGGAGACTGAGGACCCGAGCGCTTGCCGCCTTGGTGCATTGGCGCTTCATACACCCGCCGCACGCGGCGCTGCCCAGTGAGGCGAGCCAAGGCGAGTGCCTGCTGTCGCTCGGGGTAACCGAGTAGCGAAAGCGTCGTTTCAGAAGGTTCCTGGCCCTCGCGCCTGACGCCGCGAAACGCGCTCTACTGCGCTAGGCTCACCTGCGTTCGCCGAGCTCCGCCGGGCCGCGCTCGCGCGTCCCGGCCATTCGGTCACGATCACGGGGCGGGGCCGGTGCCCGCGCACCGGCTGAAATGACGCCGCGCCTCGTGGGCGCGGCGGCGCTGGTTGTTGGCCTTTCCCTCGTCGCGTGGGAAGCGGCGCTCCCTTCTGGGCGGTCCCCGGCGTGCCGCAAGCCGGCCTCGCGGCCGGCTCCTCCTCTTCGTTCCGGCCCTTGCCACCCCGTCGCTCGCGCGGCGGGGACCCCGGCTGCGGGTGCGGCCCGCCTCGCGGGGACCGCCCTGCCGGTCGCTCTCGCCGCTCCCCCCGCTCCTGCGGGAAAGCCCTGGTGGGTTTTTGGGGCGGGAGATGAGGTGACCCATGCGCCAAGCCTGCCGACCTTACGCTCGCGGACGACGTTCCGTGTCCCGGACCCATGAGCCGCGCGCCAATCTCTATGACGAGGTGACTGCCCGCATCGTCGCCGAGCTCGAAGCCGGTCGCTTCCCGTGGGTGCAGCCTTGGGCCGGCAGCGCGGGCCTTGAAGCGGGCGGGATCGCGCCGGGACTGCCGCGCAATGCGCTCACCTCGCGCGCCTATTCTGGGATCAACGTCCTGATCCTCTGGGGCGCGGTCATCGAGCGGGGCTATCCTTCGCAGGGCTGGCTCACTTACCGGCAGGCGGCGAGCGCGGGCGGCTCCGTTCGCAAGGGCGAGAGCGGGACCTGCGTCGTCTATGCCGACCGTTTCGTGCCCGAGGCCGAGAAGGTGCGCGCGCACGATACCGGCGAGGACGCCCGCGCCGTCCCCTTCCTCAAGCGCTTCACGGTCTTCAACGTTGCGCAATGCGATGGCCTGACCGAGGGACTTGCCATCGACGCCCCATTGCTGCCCGAGCGCGAAGTGGTGCCGCTTGCTGAGCAGGTGATCGCAGCCTCGGGCGTCGATTTCCGGGTCGGCGGCGCCAAGGCCTTCTACGTGCCAAGTGCCGACTATGTGCAGGTGCCGCCGCAGCCCGCTTTCTTCGAGCAGATCAACTACTACCGCACCGCGCTCCACGAACTGACCCACGCGACCGGCCACGCCTCGCGGCTGGCGCGCGACCTCAAGAACACGTTCGGTTCGAAGGATTACGCGCGCGAGGAACTCGTCGCCGAGATGGGCAGCGCCTTCCTCTGCGCGGCGCTCGGGATCGTCCCGACCGTGCGGCATGCCGACTATCTGGGCAGCTGGCTCGAGGTCCTCAAGGAGGACAACCGGGCGGTGTTCCGTGCCGCTAGCCAAGCGAGCAAGGCGGCCGATTGGCTGCTCGCGCGGCATGCCGCTTTCGCGGGCGATGCCGCTGGCGATTCGCAAGCCGAAGCACCCCGCACGGACGCGACCGATCCGGTCCAGCCTCGGCAAGAGGGAGAAGCGGCATGATCATCTTGCCTCCCCAGCTGCGCACGGCGCTGCGTTTCAACCACTTCGCTCGGCTCCAGGCGCTTCGCGAGGAACGCCCCGAGCCCGATCCGATTCCGGTCATCAAGCTGTTCAATCCCATCGGCGCGGCGACGTGGCTCGCGAGCGAACTCGGGTCAGACGGTGACACGCTGTTCGGGCTCGCCGACCTAGGTTTCGGGTGTCCGGAACTTGGGTCTTTCAGCCTGTCGGAGATCGGCGGCGTGCGCCTGCCCTTCGGTCTCGGGATCGAACGCGACGCCCTGTTCACCAGCGACAAGCCGCTGTCGGTCTGGAGCGAGGCAGCGCGCCGAAACGGAGCGATCTTCCTCGCCGAATTCGAATTCCGCCGCGACGCGGCAACCGGACTTCCGCCGCTGAGGCGCGGCGGATGACGTGGGCGGCCGTCCGCCGCCCAACCGAAAGCCGGTCCGCGTACCCACGCTAATGAAACGCGGACCGGCGCCTCTCTCGAAAGGAGAGTAGGGATGGAGCGCCATACCCCTTCGCAGAGGCTGGTTTCGCCATCCCTCTCGCCGAACCGGACGTGCAATTTTCACTGCATCCGGCTCTCCACGCGTGACCGAGGCCACGGGTGTCTGTCAGGCTACGGCAAGCTGCCGCATCATCGGCCAGAAGTCACGGCGGTCTCCCGTCCATGCCTCGTCGATGATGTCCCAACCGTTGGTGATCTTGGTGCCCCGGAACGGGTAGGGGGAGGTGCCCCCCTCACTGAACCGGCGCAGCCGCGCCGTTCCCTCTGTCCAACGCAGCGGCCCCCCGGGCGCTCTTCGGTAGAAGCGCCGGAAGATCGTTCGCCGGGTTTTCGGGTGTTTCTTGCGCAGCCATCGATAGATGCGCTCCCAAAGCCAGTGGTCCAGTTTGCTGAACTCACGGCATGCTCGCATGGCGTGACGATAGTAGGTTCGCCACCCCAGTATGAGCGGGTTGAGGTTGTCGATGATGGCGGACAGCGCGAGCAGAAGGCTCGGCCTCTTGGTCCGCGCCTTGATCGTATCGCGCAGACGCTGCAGCCTGCTCAGTGGAATGAGCAGTTTGCAGACGAACCGCCCGGATCGGGGGGATCGCTTCTTCACGATCCGATAGCCGAGAAAGTCGAAGCCCTTTCGGATATCGGTGATCAAGGTTTTCTCAGGCGACAATTCAAGGCGCAATTCCTCGCGGAGGAACCTTGCCAGCGCTTCCTTCTCGGCTTCTGCCGCCGCTCTTGGTCCCGACACGAGAACGACGAAGTCGTCCGCATATCGCACGATGTAGAAGGTGGCCTTGCCGCTATTGTAATCGCGACCGCGACGCTGGGTCGCGCTGGTCACCGTCTCGTATGGACCCGGCGTCCACCGCCTGTATCGCTCGTCGATCGCTGTCAGGACGATGTTCGACAGCAGCGGCGATATGATGCCGCCCTGCGGAGTTCCCGCGACTGGGTGGCGAACGGTGGTCTCGACCATGATCCCTGCCCTCAGGAAGGCGAGCACGAGCCGCAGGATCTTGCGATCCCTTATGCGGCGTCGCACCCGCTCCATCAGCCGGTGGTGGTCGATGTTGTCGAAGCATCCTTTGATATCGCCTTCGATCACGTAGGTGATCCGCGAGTTACACCAGCGGTTCGGGTTAACCTGCCGCTGGATCATCGCGATGGCGTCGTGGGTGCTGCGACGACGTCGGAAGCCGAACGAGGTCGGATAGAAGTCCGCCTCGAAGATCGGCTCCAGAACAAGCTTCAAAGCCATCTGTACCAAGCGGTCTTTCAGCGTAGGAATGCCCAGCGGTCGGACCTGACCCGGCTTTCCCGCTTTGGGGATAAGCCGCTGCCGCACAGGCTGAGGCCTGTAAGTTCCTGCGCGAAGCTCCGCCTCGATCTCGTCGAGAAAGCGCTCCACGCCGCCGGTACGCTGTTCGACCTGTATCCGCCCCATGCCGTCTGTGCCGGGCGTCCTGCTGCCCCTGTTACGGGCCATCTTGCGCCAAGCGTAGCCGAGCGTGCGGCGGTCACTCACCAGATTGAACAAGTCCCCAAACGTCTTGTCCGGGGCTGCCTGACTCCACCGATACAGCTTGCACTGCATGTCGAGGATGAACTCGGTATTCACCGGGCCGGGCTGACGCCCACCTCCTGCCGGCTCGCTGTATCCGCTGCCCCCCTTCGCCATGTGAACGGCTTTCCCGTTCTCGGACTACTACGAGGGCTCCGTCCCACGTCACCGCGATCATCGGTCGCTTCGATCATCTCCGTGAGAGATGCGGCAACGTGGTTCTTGGGTTCCGCAACTGACCTTTCACTTGCTTTAGGGACCGACTTTACCCCGTGTGACAACTGGCCTGCGACCACCACAGTCTTAGTCGCAAGCTGGCGCGCGGATGACCGCGCTCCCCTGGGCCGCTTCACCTACAGCCAGCCCGGCGCATCACTGGCCCGAAGGCCATGCCGCCCACATCCGCATCGGCGACATTCATGTTCCAACGAGGCGTCAACCATCGGTTCGATTCCTCTTCCCTTGGCAAGTTCGCTCGCCGGGTCGCTTCAGATCGCGGAAGTTCTCCTGTCCCCGGCTTTGACGGGTTCTGCTCATTTACGGCTCGCCGGAAGCACCCGGTTCACCTCACCCGTCTGCTTTTCCCCCCGCGCTGCGTCGCGTTGGGCGCGAGGTCCTCCCCCTCGCAAGGTCATTCGCAGCTTTTAATGATCAGAATTTCTCCTTTCTTTTCAAACCCAACGCACAGGCAACTGTCATGATCCTCGACTTTATCGCTCTCGACAAGCTCCGCGTCAGCAAGGCCAACATGCGCCATGCGAAAAAGCCGCCCGACGTCTCGGACATCCTTCCCACCGTTCGCGCGCGCGGCGTGCTCGTTCCGCTGATCGTGCGGCCCTGCGCCGGGTCCGGAGAGGATGGCGCCCCCCTCTTCGAGATCGTCGCAGGCGCGCGGCGCTTCCATGCCGCGCGCATCGTCGCCGACGAGCAAGGCGGGACGGGCGGCGAGATCGATCCGCTGCCCTGCGCGGTACTGGACGCAGGCGACGACGCCGCAGCTATCGAAGCCTCGCTGATCGAGAACCTTGCCCGGCTGGAGCCCGACGAGGTCACGCAGTGGGAGACTTTTACCCGTCTCGTTCGCGAAGGCCGCGAGCCCGAGGCCATCGCCGCGACTTTCGGCCTTGCCGACCTCACGGTCCGGCGCGTCCTCGCGCTCGGCAACCTGCTGCCGCGCATTCGCGACCTCTACCGCCGCGACAAGATCGACCGCCTGACGGTGCGGCACCTGACGCTTGCCAGCAAAGCGCGGCAGCGCGACTGGCTCGGGCTGCATGACGATCCGCAGGCCCACGCGCCCACAGGCCAGAACCTCAAGTCATGGCTATTCGGCGGCCAGTCGATCCCCTTGCGCCATGCGCTCTTTGACACGGCCGGCATGGACGGGATCGTCACCGACCTGTTCGGCGAGGACGCCTGGTTCGCGGACGCCGAGGCCTTCTGGGCCAAGCAGGACGCGGCCATCGAGGAACGCCGCGCGGCCTATCTCGAAGCAGGCTGGGCCGATGTGGTCGTGGTCCCGCGCGGCAGCCACTTCCAGAGCTGGGAGCATGAGAAGGCGCCCAAGCGCAAGGGCGGGCGCGTCTATATCGACGTGCGAACAAGCGGAGAGGTGAGCTTCCACGAGGGCTATGTCACCCGAAAGGAAGCGCAGCGGATCGAACGCGGCGAGCCGGCCTCGACGCCGAAGACGCCGCGCCCGGAACTCACCAGCAGCGTCCAGACCTATGTCGACCTGCACCGCCATGCCGCGCTGCGCGCCGCAATGACCGGGCACCCCGCGCTCGCGCTGCGGCTCATGGTCGCGCACGCCATCGCCGGCTCGCCGCTCTGGACGCTGCGGACCGAGCCACAGGCGACGAAGGACGATGCAATCGGCGAAAGCGTCGAAGTCTCGCCGGGCGAAACGCTGTTCGACGAGAAGCGCCGCGCCGTCCTCGCGCTGCTTAGAATGTCCGCCGAGGAGCCGACCGTGACCGGGGGGCACGATCCCCACGGCCTCGTCGGCCTGTTCCAGCGGCTCGTCGCGCTGGACGACGCGGCAGTTCTCTCGGTGATCGCGGTCGTCATGGGCGAGACGCTGCAAGCGGGAAGCGCCGCGGTCGATGCTGTCGGCGCCGAGATCGGCATCGACATGGCGCGCTGGTGGCAGGCCGATGAGGCGTTCTTCACAGGGCTTCGCGACCGCGAGGTCCTGACCGCGATGGTTGCCGAGGTGGCCGGCCCCCGCGTTGCCGAGGCCAATGCGCGCGAGACGGGCAAGGTCTTGAAACAGATTGTGCGCGATCATCTCGCGGGTTCGGGCGGGCGCGAGAAGGTCGAGGGCTGGGTGCCGCGCTGGATGGCCTTCCCGCCCGCAGCCTATACGGCGCGCGGCGGCGTTGGCAGCGTTGCCGCCCATGCTGACGTCATGGCGGCGCGAGCGGCTTTGGACGTCGAGGCGCAAGCGGAAACGGATGCGCCGGATGAGACGAACGGAGCAGGGACCGAAGACGGCGATGGCGCCGCTGACGTCGCGGTGCAGCAGCTCGCGGCTTAGTTCGGGGCGGGCGGCGGACATGCCGCCCGCTTCCTCATTCAGGGCGCGAATTTCGCAGCGCCGCTCGGCCCGAGGGCCTTGCGGCGCGGCGATTCTCTTCCGAAGCGGAAGTATTTCGCCGCGACCGGATGAGGTTCTGGTGACAATCTGCTAGTAGGAATGTGGGCCAGAATTCTTGGGGGAAGCAGACCGATGGGGGGGATTGAGGCACTGGGCGATGGGTCTTCTGCTCGCCGGGCTGGCCGGCGCACCCGTCGTCGCCAATGCCCAGTCCGTTTCTGGAGAAGCACGCGCAGGCGATGGAGACTCGCTCGAAGTCGGTGGCCGCAGGGTCCGTCTCGTCGGCATCGACGCGCCCGAACTCGATCAGACCTGCGACCGGAGCGGCATAACCTGGCGTTGCGGCGAGGATGCGAAAGCGTTTCTCGCGAGCCTCGTCGCCGGCCAGCGCCTCGACTGCCAAGGTCAAGGCAGCGATCAATATGCAAGGGTTCTCGCCGTGTGCTGGGCGGGCCGGACCGAGATCAACCGCGTCCTGGTCGAACAGGGCTGGGCCACCGCCTTCCGCCAATACAGCGATGCCTACGCCGCCGACGAGCTGCGCGCCAAGGCCCAGCATCTGGGCATCTGGAATTCGACCTTCGTGAGTCCAGGCGACTATCGTCTTGCCAAGCTACCGCCAGTGCCGCGCAGCGCGCAGGTCCGGGCCGCACCGGTATCGCGCCCGGCAAGCAGCTATTCAGGTGGCTGCTTGATCAAGGGCAATCACAGCCGCCGAGGTGAGTGGATCTACCACTTGCCGGGCATGCCCTATTACGAGCAGACTCGCGCCGAGGAGATGTTCTGCAGCGAGGCGGACGCGGTCGCCGCCGGCTATCGCCGGTCTCGCGCCGCGCCATGAACGGCGCCTATCGCTGGCTCTAAACGCGCTTGCCGATGGGGAGGGGATGCTCGCTACATAGTCCGCAAGGGCCATTTTACAGTTCGAAACGGCGCGCGTCCCCGCGCGATGACCGGCCGGCCGGCTTCCTCGACGATGGCCAAGCCGCGTCGTTCGAGCTCGCCTAGCAGCGCCGACTTGCCGCCGCGAGAGCATCCGGAGATGGCGAAGAGCCGGTTTCTCGTGCTGTCCTGCCCCTGTCCCTGTCCCAAAGTCATTCCTGTTCGCCTCGGCCCCATCCGCGGCCCGTGCTTGGCTGCTCTGGCACCGGCCATGCCTCGCTTGCAACGGCTCCGCCGACCTTCTTCCCCGGCGCGGTTCCCGCGCCTTCCTCGCGAGGCAAGAAGCCCGGCTCCCGCCGTCCTCCGCTTCGCTGCGGCCCATGGGTGCAAGCGGTCCCGTCCGCCGCCGATCGAGCGCCATCGGGCCACGCTGGGTGGCGCCGAGCACATGGCAGGAGACGAAACATGGCACAGATCGGCACGTTCACGCGCGATGAAACCGGCACTTTCACCGGAACCATCCGCACCCTCACGCTCAACGTCAAGGCGGTGATGAAGCCTGCAGCGCGCGAGCACGACAAGGCGCCCGACTACCGCGTCACGGCCAACGGCGGCGTCGAATTCGGGGCCGGTTGGACCAAGGCGGCGCGCGAGACCGGCGCTGAATACCTCTCGGTCAAGCTCGACGATCCCTCGTTCCCGGCGCCGATCTACGCTACGCTCGTCCAGGGCGAAAACGGCGAGCACAAGCTCATCTGGTCGCGCTGACTTCCCTCGCTGCGGCGCCCTCGCGGGCGTCACAGCCAGGATTTACCGAGCACGAAACGGCCTCGTGGAACATCCCCCCGCGAGGCCGTTTCCGTGTGGCTGGTCCTGGCGTTCCCATACGATCCCAGGGGCGCTTTCGATGGCGAAGATCAGGGATGCCGGCGAGAGGTGAAGGGAAGGATTTTCGCTCGGGTCTGCCCAGTCTACGGCGCCGCGCGAGCCGCCTCAAGGACGACAGGGCCCCACGGTTTTGCACGGGCGGCGCGGGCCATGGCGCATTCCTTCGGGCGCCGTTCGCCCGCACAAAACCGTTACCCCCATCGCCGCTTCGCGGCCGCTGGCGCGGTCCTTGACCCGGCCCGCGCGGCGCCGGGCACGCCTCCCGTCCTTCAGGCAATCAGGAGACGAGAGATGGCCATCGAACAGCAGATCGAGGAATTGCGCGCGGAGCTTTCAGGCTGCGACGAGCCCGGCGAACGGGCGCGGATCGCGGCCGAACTCGAAGCGGCAAGGGCGCAGATCGCGGCGCTCGGCGGGTGCGATTGAATCGCCAGGCACGGCTTCCGGGCGGCGCCGAGAGACGTCGTTCGGGAGCCTGTTTCTATGCTCGCTGACAAAGTTTCGGAGCAGTCTAGGCAGCTCTCCTAGTGACAAGTGATGTCCCTTCCTCAACAATCCGGCCCGTTCTTCCTCCCTAGGTCTAGGGAGGAAAGCGAAAGGCAACTGCGTCGCGTTCCATGGACGGGGGGGATCGATGACAAGGGTCACGAGGACAGTTTCTCCGCCAACTCAGGCTGAAACAGCAATGCGCTGCATCTTTCATCGCGGATGACGGAGCTCGCAGACGGCTCACGATCCCACTGGTGTCCACGGCATCGAGAAAGCCGTCCATCAGCGTCCAGGCATGTTCGGGGGAGGGCTGGGCAGAGGGGAAGGGGCAGGGGAAGGCAAGATAAAGAGCCTGCCTACCTACGGGCCGGCAATCGCAGTCTGCACAGGGTTTTGGCGGTAGGCATGCCCCAGGCCCATGCCTACCGCGTGGCACCATAATCCGCTAAAATCACGCAGGTCTGCGGGTCTCGGCGGCACTGTCATTGGAGGCTCTTGAAGGGCACGCCGCGGCTCCCTTCATCACCCATTCCTCAAGGGCAATCGAAAGGATCGGTGATGGCACAGGGTGATGGGTTCGACGTCTGGCTGGGACGGATCGGCAAGGACAGCCCCATGCGCCGGCAGCTTGGCGCGATCCGCGCGCGCCGCGCCGGTAAGGCCGGCAAGCGCAGCGCCTTCACCGGCAGCATCATCGGCCGCGGCTCGGGCATCGGCCGCATGCTCGGCTCTCGCGATCAGATGTCCTCGCGCTTCTCGCGGCGGGTGGTGGTCAAGACGCGGATCGTCCGCCTCGGCCCGAAGGGCTTCAAGGGCGCCAAGGCGCACCTGCGCTATCTCGAGCGCGATGGGACGACGCGCGATGGCGGCCGCGGAACGCTATACGGGCCGGGCGAGGACAGCATCGACGGCAAGGCCTTCCTCGAACGCGGCGCCGACGACCGCCACCAATTCCGCTTCATCGTCGCCCCCGAGGACAGCGCCGAGTACCCGGATTTAAAGCCCGTCGTGCGCCGGCTGATGGACCAGATGGAAAAGGATCTCGGCACCAAGCTCGACTGGGTCGCCGTCGATCACTTCAACACAGGCCATCCTCATGCGCACGTCATGCTGCGCGGCAAGGACGAACTCGGGCAGAACCTCGTCATCGCGCGCGAGTACCTGACCCAAGGCCTGCGCGAGCGGGCGACCGAGATCGTCAGTCTGGACCTGGGACCGCGCACCGAAGCCGAGATCCTGCGCAGCCGCACGAACGAGGTCGCGGCGGAGCGGATGACCGGCATCGATCGCTCGCTTCTGGGAGCGGTTCGGGGCGACGGCCTAGTCCGGCCCGTCCATGGCGACGCGATCGAGCAATCGCTGCGCGCCGGGCGGCTGCAGTCGCTCGGCCGGATGGGACTTGCCGAAGAGGTGACCCGCGGCGCCTGGAAGCTCGACCCCAATCTCGAGGAAAAGCTTCGCCGCCTGGGCGAGCTTGGCGACATCATCCGAACTATGCACCGCGCGCTGCGTGAAAAGCTGCCCGAGCGCAGTCCCGACCACGTGGCGCTCTACGAGCCCGCCGGCGGCCGCGCGGCGCCGCTGGTGGGACGGGTCATCGAGCGCGGCCTCTCCGACGAGCACGCCGATCGCCACTACCTGATAGTCGACGGAGTCGATGGCCTCGCAAGATATGTCGACATCGGTGCCCATGCCGAGGCCTTTCCCGAAAACGCCATCGTGCGCCTCACGGGCAGGCAGACGCGAGCCCATGCCTTCGATCACACCGTGGCGCGCGTCGCGGAAGCGAACGGCGGGCGTTACTCGGTCGATATCCACCTGCGTCACGACCGCACGATCATGCAGGATTTCGCCGAGCGGCACGTGCGCCGGCTTGAGGCGATCCGCCGGGCGGACGGCGGCGTCGCTCGGGATATCGACGGCACTTGGCTCATCGCGCCAGGCCACGTCGCCCGCGCCGAGGCCTACGAGCGCGAACTGACCAGGCGCAATCCGATCGTGCTTGAGACGCTGTCGGCGCGGCCCCTCGAGCAGCTTCCCCATCACGAGGGCGCGACATGGCTCGACCGCGAATTGGTGAGCGCGGACAAGATACCGCTAAAGGCCGGGTTCGGGGCACAGGTGAACCGGGCGCTCTACATGCGCCAACAATGGTTGATCGAGCAGGGTCTGGCCGAACTCGAAGAGGGCAATATGGTCAACTACCGCAAGGGCTTCACCTCCGCCCTCCAGCAGCGCGAGTTGCGGCGCGTGGGCGCGCAGTTCAGCCGCGAGCTTGGACTGGCCTATGCCGAGGTCGGGCAGGGCGCGCACATTGAGGGAAAGATGAAGGGCACGGTGCAGGTCGGCGACACCAAGTTCGCGCTGATCGAGAAGTCGCGCGAGTTCAGCCTTGTACCTTGGCGGCCCGTGCTCGAGGGGGGCAATCGGCAAGCACGTTTCCGGCATTTCGATGGGAGAGGGAATCGACTGGACGATCGGCCGGAGTCGCGGCCTCGACATCGGCATGTGAAAGCCGATTTCCGGAAAATCGGTGCTGACATTCACCAAAAAGGTACCTGGAGTCGGCGGAGAGGTACTTTAAGCGCCGCTCGACTCGCGAGATAATCGGCTTTCCCAACAGGAGAACGCCGATGAAGCGGAACGTGCGTAACCAGGTCTATCTCCCCCCGAGGCAAACGCAGCGGCGGGATCGTCTCGCCTCGCGACTGCGTGCTTCCAAGACCTCGGTGCCCACCGTCGCGTTCGAGCTGCTGTTCGAGCACACGCGGCCAGCGAACTGGCCGCGTGTTGCCGGATCCGACCCGAAAGAGTCCTCACCAGTCTCCTCCAGACACCACTGGTCCACTTCACCTGCGCGGCCACAAGAACGACAATGGACCTTAGATGCAGGAGACGCTCGATGAAACGAAAGACCCGGCACCAGTTCTACCTCCCCCACAGCCACACCGAGCGCCTGGATCGCCTCGCCGCGCGTCCTGGCGCGTCGAAGACCTCGGTCCTGACTGCTGCCCTCGACCTGTTCTTCGAGCACGAGGGGGCCATTGAGCTCGACGCGCATTTTGGAAGGAGGCTCGACCGGCAAAGCCGAACCGCCGAGCGGATCGAACAAAAGGTCGAAGCGCTGACCGAGCTCGTCGGCGTATTCATCCATCACCACCTTTCAGCGACATCGCTCCAACCAGCCATGAGCGAAGAGATGAGCCGCCTCGGCCAGCAGCGCTTCCAGAAACTGCTCGCCTTCGTAGAAAACCGGCTGGCCCAGGGCGGGACCGCGGCGCGGCTCGCAAAGCCGAAATCAGCCAAGGGAGACAGCCATGAGTGAAGGCGATCCGTTCAAGCCGCTGACCGTGCGAATTCGTGATGCCTGCCGTATGACCGGCATCGGGCGCTCGAAGCTTTACGAGCTCATCGAAAGCGGCGACATCGAGGTGATCAAGATCGGCCGGATGACGCTTATATCTGTCTCCGAATTGGAGGCATTTATTGCGGCGCATAGGGGGGTGAATTCCGCGAGACGGCATTGATTTTTCGCTGGTAAGCGGCGAGAATCTGGCATGTTCGACGTGTTCCCCCCTTCACGCGCCCTGCGCTCTCGTTGGCCTTTAACGCGTGCATGACGACCTCTCGCATTTGCCGGCGAAGCAGCAGGATGAGTTGCAGCGCGCTGTCCGCATTCTCATGGAGGAATTCGAGAAGGCGATCGTGCTCGGCAATCAGGCGTGGAAGCGCGGCGGCAAGATTTACAAGATCATCCTGTTCGGCTCATACGCGCGAAGCGACTGGGTCGACGACCCGAAGAGCGGTTACCAGTCGGATTTCGACCTGCTCGTCATCGTAAGCCATGAGAAACTGACTGAAGTCGCCGAATACTGGTATGTTGCCGAGGACAGGATCCTGCGCGACGAGAGCATCGGCCGCCAGGTCAACATCATCGTCTACGACCTCAACGATGTGAACAACGCGCTCAAGCGTGGCGAGTACTTCTGGGCCGACATCGCTCGCGACGGCATCGTGCTGTACGAACTGCCCAATCACCCATTGGTGAAGCCCGTGCCGCTCACTAAATATGAGGCGGTGCAAACGGCAGAGCGGCATCTGGCCCTGTGGCTCGAAAAAGTCGATAGCGCACTCGAACTTGCACTGCTTGCGATTGAACGAAATCGTCGAAACGACGCCGCGTTCTTGCTCCATCAAGCGACCGAGCGGGCCTATGCTTGCTTTCTACTCACCTCCACGTTCTATTTTCCTAAGTCACACAACATCAAGTTTCTACGATCTCTTTCAGAGAGTAAGGAGCCACAGCTCGTCGAGGCATGGGCGCGCGATTCCAAGATTGATCGCCGTCGTTTCGAGCTGTTGAAGCGTGCTTACGTCGAGGCACGCTACTCATCAAACTACAGCATCTCGATTGAGGATCTTGATGCCCTGTACACGTCGGTGAAGCGATTGCGAGATATCGTGTCGCAGCTATCCGAGAAGCGGATCACCGAACTTTCGCGATCGTAGGTTGTCCGGCCTGTTCGACGTTGCCGACAGTCCGGAATCGAGAGCCCAAACGGCGTAAGTAGACATTTGCCCGGTGACCATGCGCAGGCAGTGGCACGCTGACGATCGGCGTGGTGACGGCACGACACACCCAAGATAGGTCTCTTTCAATCTCTCCGGCTTTGACGTAGGCTGACCCAACCGCTAGGGGGCGAGCGCAGGATGTCACTGGGGCTTTTTGGGGCAGATCACCCTACATTCTCCGCATGCACGGAGACTTCGGATGTTCAAGATCGGGTGGTGAAGGAAACGCCTCCAAGGTATTTCGTGAAACGCATCGCAAGCCAATCGCGGGAAACTGGCTCAGTCCTTTCGGGTGATGACGAACCACACATCGCCAGCAAGCCCGCACGACTGAAGCCTACCAGCACGACAGCAAGTCGAGCGGCAAGCCTCAAGGCTGGCTTTGGCGAGCTCGTGGAAGTTGTCTCGCCAACCCACACCGTTGCCGATCTCATTCTAGGTAACGAAAGTGCGTTCACACTTTCAAGCGTGGCCAGTGAATTTCGGCGCGGTGACGAAATACGAAGGCATGGGCTTCAGGTGCGTTCGAAGCTGCTATTTTGTGGACCTCCTGGCTGCGGGAAATCGCTTTGCGCTGAGGTGGTAGCAGCCGAGCTAAAGATGCCTTTGGTGATTGCCCGATTGGATGCCGTCATCGCCTCGCATCTTGGCGAAACCGCGACAAACCTCCGAAAGATGTTTGATGCAGCGCGTACCCGACCCGTTGTACTTTTTCTTGATGAATTCGACGCCCTTGCGCGAGCTCGTGACGACACAACGGAACACAGCGAAATTCGCCGCGTGGTGAATAGCTTGCTAATGATGATCGATACGTTCCAAGATCGAAGCCTGCTTATTGCCGCAACCAATCTAGAACAATCGGTGGATCGAGCCATTTGGAGACGCTTCGATGAAGTCGTGGTATTTGAGAAGCCTACTATTGTTCAAATACGGCAACTTCTTAGACTAAAAACCAAAAACTTTCCTGCCGATTTTGACATTACCAAATATGCAAGTGAATTTTTAGGCATGTCGTTCGCCCAGATAGAGCGGGCCTGTCTAAGCAGCATTAAATCATCAATTTTAGATCATAAAAAGTCAGTCAGCATAATCGCATTTGAGGCTGCGGTAAAACACGAAAAGCAGCGCGCGACCATTGAGAAATCACTATTGACTTAGTAAAATCGATTGAGCAGACCCTTCCCAATCGGGGTTGGGGCAAATAATGGCTAAGTACGATTACCTGCCGCTCAAGCGACTCGAAGGAGAGCTTCAGCGTAGAAAACCGCCAGGATTTGGAGGCGGCCCCAAGAGGGAGCCGACTCAGCACGGCCCAAAGCTTTCTGGCGAAATTGCCACCGTTTTGGAGGAATACAAGAAAATGCCCTCTATCGAGGGCATCGACCCATCACTCATTTTGCGAGTTGAGCTCGCGGGATTTGTTGATGAGGCGGAATGGGGTCGCCTAGGATTAGTAGTACTCTCCGAAGATCAGAATAAGACGCTTTTGCTTTTTGCTACCGATAAAGAACTTACTGAGTTTCGGAAAAGAATTGAAGCATATCAGGGAGAGCTTCCCTTAGGCCAAAAAGCTCCAGCCTACGCAGGGTTGATTGAAACAATCGAGAATATCGGAACCGCCCGCCCAGATGATCGCATAGGCGAAAGTATTGTTTGCTCTGGCATTAATACATTAACTGACTTTAATGTCGATTATATCTATCTCGTCGATGTTGAATTATTTCACCCCGCCGACGACCTTCAAGCGGATATATTCGTATATCGCTTGGAAAATGCGTTATCGTCAAAGGGCGGAAAGGTCATAAATACATACAAGGGGGACAACCTCTTATTGTGCCGGGTCGAAGGCTCGGGAGACGCAATCCGGGAGATACTCCAACTCTCGGAAGTATCCGCCATCGAACTCCCTCCGCAACCCGATCTGCAAATGGACGATCTTGGAGAGATCACGACAGAGGCCGTTTTTCCGGGAGATGCCCCCGCGGAAGAGGCGATAGCGATTGCGGTGATCGACAGCGGTATAAACTCTGGTCATCCACTGCTAACACACGCGGTACGCGGTAGCATTGTCGGCAAGTCATCGTGGACGGACGCGGACGAGGTCGGACACGGTACTTCGGTGGCGTCTATGGCGCTGTATGGCGATGTCGGCGCGCGAGCGCTAGATAACAGCTTTGATGCACCCTTCTGGGTCGCAAGCGCTCGCGTCGTCGATGAAAAGGGGAACTTTCCGAAAGAGATAACGGTTCCTGAGATAATGGAATCGTCAATCAGATCACTTCACAAAGACCATGGTTGCCGGATATTCAACATTTCTCTCGGCGATCCAAAGCTTATTTATAGCGGTGGCAGGGCTGGAGTTTGGGCGTCTAAGCTCGATGAACTCGCGCGAGAACTAGATATACTTTTTGTGGTGTCCTCTGGAAACCAGAAAGATTTAAGCGCGCTTTACGGCGAGCAGATTCTGAAGAAGTATCCCTCCTACCTTCTTGATCCCAGTTCTCGAATTTTGGACCCCGCGACAGCTGCAAATGTACTCTGTGTGGGTTCAATTGCTCATGCCAACGGCCTCGACGGAGAAGACGCCGATCTTGTCGGCGTGCGTCCGATTTGCGAAGCCGACCAACCTAGTCCTTTCACAAGAACAGGACCTGGCATTCGCGGAATGATAAAGCCCGATTTGGTCGATTATGGCGGCACGGCCGTGTGGGATGGTCCAACGAAATCGCTTCTGAACGGCGGCAAAAAACCTAGTGCCGGGGTGTGGGCCTTTCACCACAAGCCTATTGATCGCCTCTTCCGTGCTCGATCTGGGACCTCTTTTTCGGCTCCTGCAGTTGCTCACAAGGCGGCGATCATTCTGGCCGAAAACCCAAACGCGCCAGCCAATTTTTTACGAGCAATGCTAGCCCTTTCAGGCGAGATGCCGAGCGCGTCACTGGAAGTGCTGGCCTCTCACGGGAAGCAAGCTCCACTAATGGTCTGCGGCAATGGCGTCCCCAACGTTGAGAATGCGCTTGGTTCAGACGACAGCCGTGTGATTCTGTATGCCAACGATGATCTGATGCCCGACCACTTTGCTGTTTTCGAGGTCCCAGTCCCACCATTATTTCAAACGACGAAAGGCACTCGCGAGATCAAAGTGGCCCTCGCGTTCGACCCTCCGGTTCGACGCACCCGAGCGGACTACCTCGGTTTAACGATGGGTTGGAGGCTACTTCGTGGGACCGACCAAAAGACGGTCTTCGATAATTTTCGAAAATGGGAAAAAGCGGAGGGTGATCCCCCCGAATTCCCGGCGAAATTCACCTGCGCGACCAATCCAGGGCCCCAGCTTCGAGAAAAGGGCACACTCCAATGCGGCACGTTCTCAGCTAAGAAGGACATGTCCGATTATGGCGACACCTATTTCGTTGCAGTCTGGTGTCGTCGGAGATGGGCTCCGGATAGCTTAAAATCTCAGCGATTCTCGTTGGCCGTAGAGCTTAGGCATAGCGCCGGCATAGCGCTGTATTCAACTTTAACAGTTCCTTTGCCGCTTCCATTGAAGGCGTAGCCACTGTCAATCATGATATCCATCAACGATCGCCGGCGATTCTGGTCAATCGCCAATCGTGATCGGCCGATAAACAGAATACGCGCCTGACATGTTCGTAAAGCGGATCGAAAATGAGAGGGGCGAGGCAGGATCATGTGGTTCAGCTGGTTTCGAAGGTCGCAGCAGGCCAATGCTGAGGCACATCACGTCGAAAATGTCGGAGCGGACATTCCGATACGCGGTGCTGCAGAAGACCTGCTTAGCCGAACGATCCTCGCCACTCGAATTGCCCAGCTCCTAGCCACGCCGGGAGCGCGCGAAGGCCGGGTATTTGCGATCCGTGGCGGCTGGGGCTTTGGCAAAACGTCGCTCAAGAACCTTGTCATCGAAGCGTTGAACAAGGCGAGTCCCAAAGTAAGCTTCCTCGAGTTTAATCCCTGGCAATGGGGCGATGCCGACAGCATTGCACGAGCACTGTTCGGACAAATGGCTAGCCGCCTAGGTGGCGCGCACGCGCCCGATGCCAAGAAGCGCGCCAAGGCCCTGCGGCGCTATGGCGGTATTCTGGTTGGAGGGAGCGGGTCGCTGGTCAAGGCCGGCGACGACAAGGGGCTATCTTCATGGCTGAATAGCGCAGCGTTGGTCTGCGCCGCGCTCGGAATTGGCTTCCCCAGTCTTCCTACCAAGATTTTGGCGGCCGTCACGCTCGGGGCTGCGGGTCTCGCCATGGCGGTTGGGCGATTGCTAAATTGGATTGGCACGGATCTTTCCAATGCCCCGCTTGATGAGGTGCGCGAGGATTTGGAGGCTAGGCTGCGCAAGCTAGAGTATCCGCTGGTCATTTTCGTCGACGATATCGATAGGCTCGAACCCGATCAGATCCGGCTGCTGTTCCGTCAGATCAAGGTCAATGCCAATCTGCCCAACCTGTTGTTTGTGCTGCTGTTCCAGCCAAGCATCGTCGAACGAGCCCTGGCGCCTGTCGCCGGGGAGGAGGGGCGTCAATTCCTTGAGAAGATCGTGCAAGCGCATTTCGATCTTCCGCCGGTAACCTCCGAAAAGATGTTCCAGATTTTCGGCATGCAACTCTCGACATTGATCGACGGGCTTACAACGTCGGAAAATGGTTTCGAGCAGCGCCGCTGGGGAAACATAGTGCTTGGCGGAATCCAGCCATTCATTCGTAACTTGCGCGACGTCAACCGGCTGCTGACGTCGATCGATATGCACCTGCCGATGCATCGCGGCTCGCACATTCTCGAGGTCAATATCCTCGATTTCTTGGCACTCGAAACCTTGCGCGTCTTCGAGGCCGACTTTCACGCATTCCTAGCAGCCCACAAGCCATTGCTGCTGCAAAGTGAGCGGTTTCGCGGTGATCATCGCGAACAATCGGACCGCGAAGCGATTACTTCACTGTTGGCTGGCGTGGCCGATGCCAATCGCGGCGCTTGTGAAGCGATGCTCAAAGAGTTGTTCCCCCCTGTCGAGTGGGCGCTTGGGGGCAGCCACTATGGTAGCGGCGATTGGGCCCGTACCTGGATGCGCGAGAAGCGGGTATGCACCGATCGCAGCTTCGATCGCTATTTCATGTTGCAGCTGCCCGACGGGGCAATGTCCGAATCCGAATTCGCCGCACTGACCCTTGCGGTCGCCGACCCGAAAGCGCTTACCCCGATCGTCGCTGACCTGCGAAGGCGCGATCTGCTAACCGCGCTCGCGACGCGATTTGATGAATCCGTCAATGAGCTACCGCTCGATCCATTCGACAACATGCTCGCCTTGATCGTGGTGCTTGGCGAAGAGATGGGGCGTACCCCGGGGCTTAAGGACCCTTTCAACACGCCCTTTCTATCTTGTTGGCGGGCAGCCTCTTGGTATCTCCAGCGCTTGAAGGAGCCCGAGCTTCGCACTGCGGCCTTGCTTCACGTCATGGAAGAAACCGGTGCTTTGGCTGTGCCGGCCGTGCTGATTTCGCTAGATATCGACCGCCGCGCCAAACCCGAGAACGGGGACACCGGCCCAGCTTTTGATGACGAGGGGCTCGCTTCGCTGAAGCAGCAATGGGTGACGCAAATGGAGGCGCGCTCAGCTGAATGGGATACCATCCTCGAAAACGATCAGCTGGTGTCTCACCTTTATCGTTGGCGCGATTTTAGTCCCGTCGGGATCGACGCGCCACGAGCGTGGGTCCAGACCGTGATTGTCGATGATCATAAGCTGGCTCGCCTGCTGGTAAGGTTTCTGTCGATTGGTTCGCAGCAAAGCTGGGGCGATCGTGTTGCCACAAAAAGTGAGAGTTTTCGCCGCGACAGCCTTTCTGATTTCTTCGACCTCTCAGACCTCGAAAATCGGCTGCGGCGGTTGAAACGAGCCGACCTCGACGCCGAGCAGCGCCGAGTCCTAGAGCTTCTCGATTGGCACTTTGACCAATGGAATGCTGGTAAGAGCACGGACAGGTGAGGGAGCGTACCATCGCGGAACAGCGATGAGCCAGTTCGCTATCAGCCAAACTCAAGGCGCTTGCAGCACATAAATGTATGTCGGCTTTCGACGGAGCGATTTCGCCTCGCGAAAGTCGGCTATGTCGGCGTGTCCGGCAGCGCGTCACCCGGCCCTTAGCCGATGACCTATGTCAACGTGGCCTTGGCACAGCGTCAGAAAGCATTCATATAGATAATGAATCGCCCTCGCTTCATTAGGTCATTGCCATGCCGCTTCTGCCCTTGCTTAAGCCGATGTTCGAAGCGCAACTCAGTTCTCCGCCCATGCCTGACGATGTACCGCCAGCGCAGATGCGGGCAGCGATGCACGCGATGATCGACAAGAGCTTCTTTGCTCTTGCTACGCCCCAAGCTCCGGTCGCCTCTGAACGGGATATCACGATTGCGGTACGCGCGGGCGAAATCACCCTGCGGCTTTATCGCGGCGCCCCGGAAAATGCCCTGTTGCCCTGCCATGTTTACTACCATGGCGGCGGGTTCTTCCTGGGAACGCTGGATCAGAGCGACAACTATTGCCGGGCCCTGGCAAGGGCTGTGGGCTGCGCTGTCGTCTCAGTAGATTATCGGCTTGCGCCCGAACACCGCTTTCCCACCGCCGCGGAGGATGCTTATTCAGCGCTGGTATGGACGGCGTCGCATGCACAAGAACTTCGGATCGATCCGGCCCTGATTTCCGTCGGCGGAGGTAGTGCGGGCGGCAACCTTGCTGCTGTAGTCGCGCAGATGGCGCGGGAGCGCCTCGGTCCTTCGATTGTCGCGCAAGTGCTGGAAATACCGGTCACCGACTTTACCTCTATGCTGGCGCTTGAATTTCCGGACGAAGGTATCCGTTTCGAGCCTGCTAAAGCTTACGCACCCCTCTATCTTCGCGATGAGACCGACGCACACGATCCACTCGCATCGCCCTTACTGGCCAAGTCACTAAGTGGTCTCCCTCCAGCGCTTGTCGTTTGCGCCGAATACGACCAACTTCAACCCGAGGGCGAAGACTATGCACGCCGTCTATCGGAAGCGGGAGTGCCCACGACATACCGCCTCCTGCACGGACAGTTTCACGGATCGCAGGGCTTCGATGCCGTGATACCAGCCGAAGCGGCCGCTTACCGCGAGGAGATCGCCTCCTTTCTAACTGAGGCCTATCGCAAGCAGGCTTCGGTACGTGCCCAAACGGCAATCTAACTTTATTTTTCAAATGCTTGCAAAACACCAGTTGCGGTTGCGCTTTGCGGACAGACTTTAACGGTTTGCCTGACTTCGGAAGCATAGGAACCGCGCCGGAACTCGATATTGATGGGCGAAGCCGATCAGTCGGTTCACGGCACAATGCCCTGCAGCTATTGCAATTCATTTCCGCCCGGCCTTAACATGTGACAATATGTAACACATTGGCGCCAATCCGAGTCGAACCGGGAGAAATGCGATGGAAATCCGTATCCTCATCAAGGGCGGCACCGTGGTCGACGGTTCGGGCGGGCCCGCCTACGCCGCCGATGTCCGCGTCGCCGGCGGTCGGATCGTCGAGATCGGCCGCGATCTGACTGCCGGCACCGGCGGGCGGACCTATCGCTATATACGCGATCCGGCACCGATGCGCCTGACGCTGGTGAACGGCGAGCCGACTTTCGACCGCGGCGAATTCACTGGCCGCTATCCGGGCCGGTTCGTCGGCCCCGAGACGCGCGAAGAGCTGGCGATCGCCGCCGAATGACAAGCGCTGCCCTGGCCCTGCCCGCGGGGCTGCTCGCGTTCCAGAGCCGGCGCAAGGAGGATACGCGCAGCCGGCTGCTCGGCGCCGCGGCGACGGCGTTCTGCGCGCGCGGTTATGTTCCGGTCTCGATCGAAGAGATCGCGTTGGCTGCGGGTGTCAGCAGGATGACTTTCTATCGCCACTTCGGCGGCAAGGCGGAAATCGCTACCGAGCTGTTCCGGCTCAACGCCCACGCCCACCTGCCGATGATTGCGGCGATCGGCGCCTGCGAATTTCGAGACGCCGCAGTGGTGCGGGACTGGATCGCCGGGATATTCGCGGTCGACCGCGAACAGCGCGCGATCCTGCAGGCTTTCATCCAGGCGAACGTGATCGAAGCGGGTTTTGCCGAAGAAGGCCACGCATTCATCGGCGCGATCATCGCTGTACTCGGCGAGGATATCCCGGCCTTCGCGCTCGATCCGAATGCACCGTCGGATCGCCGCCGCTATGTCGAGGCGTCGCTGCTGCTCTACGAACTGCTTGACCAGAGCAACCACGCCGCGCGCAATCTGGGCGTGGCGGCTGATCATATCCTCGTCGAAGTCCTGGCCGACCGCTTCGTTGCCTTCGTCACGAGATAGCGCTTTCGCCGCTGCGGGCGGCTTTTCTGGAGGTTGCATGGAACATGGTCGTCTGGGAGTCTGGTGCGCCACGGATGGGTTGTCGTCGGCGCAGGTGGCGCAGCTGGCAAAAACAGTGGAAGCGCTGGGCTATGGGGCCCTGTGGCAGCCGGAAAGCTTTGGCCGCGACGTGACCGTCCTGTCTTCCTGGCTACTCGCCAATACGGCCAACCTGGTCGTCGCCAGCGGCATCGCCAGCATCTACGCCCGCGACGCGCAGTCCGCGCATGCCGCCCAGCAGGGGTTGGCCGAACAGTCGGATGGACGGTTCCTGCTCGGTCTGGGCGTCTCGCACGCGCCCGCCGTCGAACGGATGCGGGGGCATGAATACGGCAAGCCGATAGCGGCGATGCGATCCTATATAAAGGCCATGTCGAAATCGCTCTATCTAGCCCCGCCGCCTGCAGCGAAGCCGCCGCTGGTGATCGCGGCGCTCGGTCCGCGCATGCTCGAACTGGCGGCCGAAATGACCGACGGCGCGCATACCTACAACGTCACGCCCGCGCACACCGCCGACGCGCGAAAGCGCCTCGGGCCGGGCAAGCTGCTCTGCGTCGAACAGATGGTGGTGCTCGAAACCGATGCGGAGAAGGCCCGCGCGACCGCGCGTGCCACGCTCGGCATGTATCTGAGCCTGCCGAACTACCGTGCCAACTGGCAGCGCCTCGGGTTCGACGACGCCGACATGGACGATGGCGGATCGGACCGGCTGATCGACGCCACCGTCGCCTGGGGCGATCTTGACGCGCTGCGCGACCGGGTGCGTTCGCACTGGCAGGCCGGTGCCGATCACGTCTGCATCCAGCCGCTGTCGAGCGCCGGCTTCGGCACCTTCGACGACGCTGCCCTCGAACAACTCGCGCCGCGCGGCTGGCAGGAGCCGTGAGGTGAGCCGGATCGTCCGGATCGGCGCGGCCACCGCCTTCTTCAACGACAGCCGCATGGGCATCGCCCAACTTCTCGAGAAGGCCGACAAGCTCGACTACATCATTTTCGATTTCCTGGCGGAATCGGTCATGGGCGGGCTGGGCCGCGGCATGGCCGATGGCACCGGCCGCGGTTTCGCGGCCGATTTCGCCGATGGCTATATCCTGCCGAACCTCCAGACGCTGCTTAATCGGAACATCCGCGTCGTTGGCAATGCCGGCGGGCTCGATCCAGGCGCCTGCGCGGAAGCGTTGCGGCGCGGCGCCAAGGCATTGGGATTGCACCCACGCATCGGTGTAGTCGCGGGCGACAACCTCACGGCGAACCTGGACTCATTCGTTGAAGCCGGAACCCGCGACATGTTCGACGGGTCGTCCGTGCTGGCGAAGATTCAGAGGGCAGATCGCGTCAACAGCCTGGTTGCCTATACCGGTGCCTTTCCCATTGCAGCCGCGCTCGGCGCCGGGGCCGATGTGGTCATTACCGGCCGCGCGGTCGACAGCGCGCTGGCACTGGGGCCGCTGATCCACGAATTCGGCTGGAGCCCGGACGATTTAGACCTGCTCGCCGCGGGGACGCTGGCCGGGCATCTGCTCGAATGTTCGGCGCAGGTCACCGGCGGCACTTTCACCGACTGGCGCGAGGTGCCCGACTGGGCCGGGATCGGCATGCCGATTGGCGAATGCAGCGCGGATGGCGGGCTGGTCATCACCAAGCCCGAGGGCACCGGCGGGCTGGTTTCGGTCGGGACCGTATCCGAACAGCTGCTCTACGAGGTCAGCGATCCGCAGCGCTACATCGTCGCCGACGTGGTCTGCGATTTCACCGCCGTGACTTTGACACAGGTCGGGCCGGATCGCATAGAGGTCAAAGGCGCTCGCGGGCTGGGCCGCACGGGAACCTACAAGGCCAGCCTGACCTACGACCAGGGATGGCGCGCCGCGGCTCTCATCCCGGTCATCGGCCTCGACGCCGCGGCCAAGGCCGAGCGGGTCGGCGAGGAACTGTTCCGCCGCGCCGACACCATGCTGCGCCAGAGCCAGTTGCCGCCCTTGACGAGAACCCGCTGCGACGTGATCGGCGGCCACGGCGACGAGGCGACCACCGCGATCTGCCGGATCGTCGCCGATCATCCCGACAGGGACGGCGCACAACTTCTGGTTCGCGAACAAGCGTCGGCAATCAGCCACATGTCGGTCGGCATCTCGCTGGGCCTCGGCGCTTCAGTCCGCCCAGTCCAGTGGATCAGCGGTTTCCTGCTTCCCAAGTCGTCAGTCTCGCTGACGGTAACCCTCGACGGAGATGCCGTACCATTCCGTCAGGAAAACGAAGCCATAACCCATCACGCAGATTTCCCGATCCCGACCCTTCCGCCCACGGCATGCGATGCCGAACCGCTGTATGTGGTGCCTCTGATCCGGCTGGCCTGGGCAAGAAGCGGCGACAAAGGCAACCTGTTCAACGTCGCGATCATCGCACGGCAGCCCGAATACCTGCCCTATATCGCCGCCACGCTCACGCCTGCGGCCGTGGGCGAGCACTATGGCCGGGCACTCAGCCATGCCGGCGCGCCGAACGTCAAGTGCTTCAGCGTGCCAGGATTGTCCGCGCTCAACTTCGTAGTCCAGGATTCGATGGACGGAGGTGTTCTAGCCGGCACATCAATCGATCCCGTCGCCAAGGGTATGGCGCAGTTACTCCTAGATATACCCGTGCCGATCAGTTCCGCATTACGGCAAAAGTTGCTCGACGTCTGATAGCCATGAACAGAGGGCAGCGTTCGGCGAACCCTCAACGACCCTCGAACGACGCCTTTTGTCGGCGTGAGCCGAGGTTTTGACGCCTGCTACCACCCCAGCTACGGACCGCAGCATGATCGCCCTGCTTTCCCCTGCCAAGACGCTCGACTTCGAGCGCGCACTACCGCCGTTAGATGCCACAAGGCCCCACTTCGCCGAAGAAGCAAACGGCCTCGCAAAATCGGCAGCGAACCTCTCGCAGAAAAAGCTGGCCGATCTGATGCATATCTCGCCGCGCCTAGCCAAGCTCAATGCGGAGCGCTTTCGTGACTTCGCAGAGCTCCCGGAGCGGCCAGCGTTGTTCGCATTTGCTGGTGACGTCTACACCGGCTTCGAGGCGCATAGTCTGGACGATGCGGGCATCGCTTTCGCACAGGACCATGTGCGGATGCTGTCGGGCCTATACGGCCTGCTCCGACCACTTGATGAGATCCGACCCTACCGTCTGGAAATGGGCACGCGCTGGGCGCCTCGCCGCAAGAGCCTGACCGACTGGTGGGGGAAGCGTATCGCAGAGCTGCTGATCAGCCAGCTTGCCGAAGAAGGATCGGGCGTGGTGCTGAATCTCGCTAGCCAGGAATATTTCGCTGCCGTCAAAGGCAAGCTCGCGGGTGCGCGGGTAGTGGACGTTGAGTTTCGCGAGCCGGGCCCGGATGGGCCGCGTTTCGTCAGCTTCAACGCCAAGCGCGCGCGCGGCATGATGGCGCGCTGGCTGTGCGAGCACCACGTCACCGATATCGAGGCGATGCGCGGCTTCGACAGTGACGGATATCGCTTCGACGCTAGCGAGAGCGAAGCCGATCGTTGGCGCTTTAACCGCGCCTGAGAGGCGGAGAATGCCCGGCCGAGACGAAAGGCAGCCGCCCTTGGAGAATTTGGCGGATAGCCCCAGCCAGCAAGCTCGCACGGAGCGTCGGACCGCCACTAGGTCGGCGGATCACGCCGCCAACGGTGGCGCTGCCAGGAACATGGTGCGAGGAAGCAGCGCTAGCTCAATCGCCAATGCCACCATGTGTGTGCGGTTCCGAGCTCGCAGCTTCAGTCGCATTGTGTCGAGGTGGCATTCCACCGTGCGCGGTGCAATGCCGCACTCTTGAGCGACTTCCTTCGCCGAAGCACCCAGCGCTATCAGCTCCAGGATCTGAAGCTCACGGACCGTCAATGTCGGACTTGGTTCAATGAAATTCATGAGCACCTCCACCTGAAACTCAGGTTGTCTGGTGCGGCCCCGAACGCTCTTTCGCTTGCATAAATTTCTGACGAAGAACGATTTCCAGAATCACCATGAGCTTCAACTCGGGCCAATGCAACCGACAGGGAGGATCTCTTCATTCGTATTTCACACCAGACTTTGAAGGCGGACCACCATCCAAGCCCGCAGGCGAAAGGACGCCGTTCATGAAGAGATCAACTTTCGCCTGAAGCAGGTCGTCAGCTTCGGCCAAGGCAGCCATCTGGGCGAACCTCGTAGTAGGAAAACCGACCACGAGATTGACGAAGACGCTAGCTGCGGTCGCGTAATCCTCCTCGAAGTTCAGGCCCTGCTTGCCTAGTTCCGCAAGCATTGTCGCGACGGCGCCTTTAATCCGCTCTTGAACGGAATTCCCGGTTACGGCCAGCAGCTCGGGAAAGAGCTTTTGCGCAGCAACGACGAGGGACAGCAGGGCAGCGTCGCGGACACAGAGAATGCTCGAATTTACGTATTGTGCCGCCCGCAGAAGAGCGACACGAAGCGGCTCGCCTGCATTGACAGCCAGAACAACATCTTGGCCGGCGCCACAAATGGTGAGAATGACTTCCCTCAGGAGAGTGTGCTTGCCGCAGAAATGCCGCGTCAGTGTTTTCGGGCTCGTACCTGCCCGAAACGCGATCTCGCCAATGGTGGCATCCGCATAGCCTCGCAGCAGAAAGACATCCCTGGCAGCATCGAGAATCCTGGCATTGCGCCGTTCGTGCTCGGCGCTGGTGACGCGGCCACATGGAATTCGCGCTGCCCGAGGCGGCTTGTTCTTGCGCGACCAGCGATTTCGAGTGCTGCTCGCCACTACCGGCATTGCCGCCGATCGGGGCGCCGCGCACCTGCTCTATCCAAGCGCAAAGCACCGCCGGGCGCGGTGAGGAACGAGCGCTGTTCCATATTTTACGCCGCACAGCCTAGCCAAGCAGCCACAACGATATTGCATTTCATCAGTTGCATTCATATTTTCATCCATTAACCTAACACATGTCAGCCTTCAACCGGATATGTCGATTCGGGAAGCTGACGGTGTCGACGAGCGCAAAGCCTGCGCCCGACCTTCGATGGGGGAGTATCCAGTGACGAGAGCGCAATTTTTCCGCATGGGCCTGCTAGTTTCATCGGCTCTCGCGACGAGCACGCTGGGTGCTGGCGCGGCTCGTGCGCAGTCTGCAGCCGCTGAAAGCGGCGGCCTCGAAGAGATCGTCGTAACCGCGCAGAAGCGCGAGCAGAGCCTGCAAGACGTGCCGATCGCTGTCACCGCGCTCACCGAAAACACTTTGCAGGTGAACCGCGTTTCGAGCGTTTCCGATCTTTCCGGACTCGCGCCAGGTGTGATCGTGCGCACCGCGGCGGGCGGCTCGCAGCTTCCCTCATTCTCGATCCGCGGCGCTATCAGTTATGGCGTGGTGCCTGGTTCGGACAAGCAGGTGTCGATCTATGTCGACGGAGTTTACGTTGGCTCGGGCCGCGGCGGCATTTTCGATCTTCCCGACGTCCAGCGCATCGAAATGCTGCGCGGCCCTCAGGGAACGCTGTTCGGACGCAATGCCACGGCCGGCGCGGTCAGCATCTCAACGCGAGATCCAAGCGGCGAGGTCGGCGTGAAGGCGTCCTTCACCGTCGGCAACTACGACCAATATCGCATGCGGGTAAGCGTCGATACGCCCCAGGTCGGCCCCTTCAGCGCCTATGGCACATTCGTTCACAACTATAAGCGTGGCGATATCCGCAATGCCGGAGCGGGCGCAGTCTGGGATCGCCGCGCCGCAGGCCTGGGAGTTGCCCGCTCGCCCCAATGGCTCGGCACCAGGAAATCCGATTCCTACTTTGCTGCGGTGAAATTCGAGCCGAGCGACAGCTTCAAGACCGTCTACAAGTTCGATTACAATCGGGAGGAAGGCACCCCGGAAGGTACGGGACTTGTCGGCATAAATTCGGCAGCGCCGGGTATCGGCGCGCTGCTCGGCCCGCTCGTAAACACGCTGATCGCCAGCCAGGCGACCCCCGTCAACATCGCCGCCGACGGGAAACGCCCGTCGGTCGTCAACAACAGCTGGGTCGTTCCCACCGATCAGAAGACCTATGGGCACAGCCTTACGAGCACGCTCGTGCTCAGCGACAGCCTTTCTGTGAAGAACATCCTCGCCTATCGCAATTCACATATTTTCGCGCCGTCACCGATTGACGGCTTTAGCGGACTGACCTTTACTCAGCAGTCCGTCGTGCCCCTGGCGACGTTCCAGGCGATCGCCGGCGGCCTGCCGACCTCGTTTATTCCGGTGATCGCTGCGGGCCTTCAGTCCCGCGTTGGGCAGCCTTTCGTGGCGCTGGGCGTCGAGGCGGAATCTTACAGCAAGCAGTGGAGCGACGAGTTCCAGATCAACTACAATTCGAGCCTACTGACTGTCACTGCGGGCGGTATCTGGTTTCATTCCGACGAGCGAAATGGTGCGCTCAGAATTCCTGGCACCGTATCCTTCTCGGTGGTGAACGGCGGCGTCATCACCGGCAACCAGGCGGTCAACTACAACAAGGCGACCTCGCTTGCTGCTTTTGCGCAGGTTGAAGTTCACGTCACCCCTGAGCTTGATCTCGTGGGCGGCGCTCGCATTACGTATGACCACAAGACTGGCCAGCTCATCACCGGCCCCGCCAACGCGCTCATTGCCTTCGCGCCGTTCGACTACAAGAAGACCAAGCCCAACTTCCTGGTCGGCATGAATTTCAAGCCGTCGGAAGAGATCCTGCTTTACGGCAAGTTCTCGACAGCGTTCGTCTCGGGTGGTTCCGTCTCGGGCCTCGTATTCCAGCCCGAAACAGCGACCTCATGGGAAGCGGGCGTAAAAGCCGATCTGCTCGGCAGGCGGCTGCGCACCAATCTCTCGCTGTTCCACGTCACCTACAAGAACTTCCAGACAGCGCAGAGCGGCAGCAATTTCCCTGGCTTGTTCCCTTCTCCGCCCTTCCCGATCGGTTTCGCAAGCGTGGTCGGCACGGTCATCGTACCCCAAGGCGGGCCAGTCAAAGCGCAAGGCTTCGAATTCGAAACAACCGCGGCACCTTTCCGCGGCCTTACCGTCGGGGGCAGCCTGTCCTATACGGACACCAAGTTCGAGAACGTGAACCCGGTGTTGATCGCCCAATCGCGCGGCGACTACCAGCCGGCATTGCGGTCCAAGTGGACCGGCGGCCTGTGGGGCCAGTTCGAGACTCAGCCGCTGGTGGGCGAGACCACTCTTCTCCTTCGCGCCGATGCGAACTGGCATTCGATGTTCTACCTGACGCAGAACCCGTCCGAGAATATCCCCGCCTTCGCCGGTATTCGCACTGTCGGGGCGAGTTGGACGGTCAATGCCCGGGCCGCGCTTCGCAACATCGACATCGGCGGCGTTAAAACCGAAGTCGCTGTCTGGGCGAAGAACCTGACCCAAAACCGGGAGGCGACTTTCGCGCTTACTACGCTCGGCGTGTTTGGCGCGGCGAACTATGTTCCGGCTCGGACAATCGGTGCCGATCTCACAATTCAGTTCTGATTTTGTTACTACCGGGGAAGCCTATGCAACTTCCTAGATCCTATTGCCGGCACAGCTCCTCCGTGCCAGCAATAGGCTTCGGCTTTGGGCTGTCGATTTCACCCAAGGCCCTCTGATAATTGAGCCAAACATCAAACCAGTTTGCCTTCGTCTGCGGCGAACGGAATCAAAGCAACGATACCAGCTGCCACAATCACCATCGGCACAACTGTGATGAGCCAAGCGATATAAGAGTGGCTGGCATCATAGATGGCTCCAGCAATAACCGGGCCGATGCTGGCGCAGATGGAAATGATCGCAATGAACGCCGCGTAGATGGACCCGAACATCTCCTGCTCAAATCGGCGCGCGACAATGTAGGTGACTATGTCGAGTTCCGCGCCCGAAGCGAAACCCAGAAGGGCGACAGCCACAACAGCGGCTGGAATTGCGCCTGGAAAGCCAAGCAGGCATGCGATTGCCCCGAGCGGCAGAAGGAACGCGAAGACTCCCACGATCCGCGTCGGCAAGCGATCGAGCAAGATACCCGTGACAAGCCGACCGACTATCGAGAATACCCCCACGAGACCGGCAATGCCGGCTGCTGCCGTCAAGTCCAAGCCATCGGCCTTGAACAATGGAACGAGATGCATCGACATCCCATAATTGATCGCCGAAAACAGCCCGGCCGCTGCAGCGAGACCAACGAAGGTTCGCGATCTCAGCGCACTTGCGATCGCCTTGCGCGGCCCGCGTTCCGATTGCCGGATGTCCTGATGCGCTGGAACATGAAAGAACAGATAGACCGATGGCAAGGCTACCAAGAGGTATAGTGCCGCCATGGCCGGAAAAGCGCCCCTCCACCCAATCGTCTCGACAAAAATGGCCGCGAGGACGGGCCAAATGAAGCTGCCGAGCCCCAGACCCGCCAGTGTCACGGCCATCGCAAGGCCGCGCGAATGGTCGAAGCGGCTTACGATCGCTTTCATCCAGACAATCTGTGTAATCGCTGCTTGGAAAACGGCGAGCAATAGGCAAACCGCATACCACTGCCATAGCGCGCCATGGACCAGGCCGAAGAGCGAGATACTAAGGGCAAATGGGACCATGCCGCCCAAGGCTACCTTTCGCGGACCGACGCGATCTGTCAGCCAACCTGCTGCGGGCGCGAGGAAAAGACCCGACAGCATCATTAGCAAGAACGCAGATGAGTACTCAGCGCGACTCCATCCGAACTCGGCAGTGACGCTCTCCATGTAGACGCCGCCCGCGTAGGCGAACATGGCGCTCCCCGACACGCCAACCATGCAAACAAGGGGAATAGGCCACATGGCCGCCCATTCCTGGCGAGCAGTCAAGGGTGTCATGGGACGGTTCCTTTGCCTTGGGACACCGATTTTCACGGCAACACCGGATCTATCAATTGGCGCTGGTGCAGCAGTTCGATCACTTGGCTGGCGGGAAGAGGCAGTCGACCGCGTCGAACACGAACTCTTTCACGGCCTTGGCGGAATTGCCCGCGCGATCGGGAGCTAGATGCGCCAAAGCTATTCGGCCGTGGGCGAGCGAGATCAGCAGCAGCGTGGTGGATACTGCGTCCTTAAGAGGCAGACGCCCGCCTCCTTCTGCGAATGCCTCGATCAGATGCAGAACCGGGCGGTAGGCCGGGCGCATGTGCCCTTGCATCTCGTACTGTTCCTCGGTGTTGATGGGATGCAAAGCGAACAGCAGCTGGTACCGCGAAGGCCGACCCATCGCATATTCCACGAATGCGCCGAACTGGTCCTTGAGCCTACCAATCATATCGGGAGCCGGTGACGAAGCGGCCGCTGCTTCCATCTCTTCGCCAACCTGGCGCCAGCATGCGCGCACGATCTCGGTCATCAAGGTACGGGCATCGGCAAAATGCGGATAGACCGACGGCGCTGCCACCCCCGCCTCCCGTGCAACCAGTCGAAGCCCAAGTTGCGTCCCGGGCGCAGAGTCGAGGATCCGCATCGCCGCCTGGATCAATTCCTCGCGGAGGCGCGATCCCTCGCCTCTCTGATTACGCTTTCGTTTCGCTTCTGGATTGACCGCGTTCTCTTTCATCCTGCCCACTTCCCGATCATTCTGGCACGCAATTGCCAATCTCGCATGGCTGCGGCAGTCGGTACGATCGCCTGCGGTTGATGGCGAACCGCCTCCTCCAAGAGTCTCGCCCACTTATTCAGCCGCCTCTTGCCCTGCATCTTCGTCAACGTGCGTACCGAGGCCCGCCAGTTCATATCCATCCGGATAGATCTGGCGAACCATCTTCTCGAACTTGTTCGGCGCACCATCGGGAACCGGATCGCGTCTCCCGATGCGTTTCATGGCCTGATGCGCGATACGCCGGGTAAGCGCCGAAGGAACCGGCACTCCGCACGCCTCGGCAATCCGCCGATCGAGATGAGAAAACAGGAATGGCGCTGTCAGCGGGCGCAAGGGAGCGGGAAGCAATTTGCGAAACCACACCATGAACGCATCCGACATTCGCCGGTTCTGCGGCTCGAAGCCCAGCTCGGTGTCCAGATAATGATCGAAGAACTCGCGCATTTCCGCCACTGAGCCGGGCAACGGCCTAGGCGAACCGAAGGCGAGCGCCTGGTAGTTATAAAAGATGCGAACGGCCTCCCGTTCGATATCCGTCACCGGGCGCCAGCCGAATTTCTCGGCGAGGTCGAGCGAGCCAATTGCTTCTTCGATGCCGACTACAACGAAGTCGTCTGCCTGGATGTCGTAGCGACTGTGCATGGAATTCACGCGCCGGGCCGCCTCGCGGCCGACCGGAGTGCCAAACCCATGCTTCATCACGGCGCTACCAAGCAAGGTCGTGTCGAGGATGCGCTTGGCGATGCGATTGTCGATTTCGCCGGTCGAGCCCAGGACACGCGAGATACGGGGCGCGGCAAACGTGAACATGAACCCGTTGAAGGACTTAAGCAGCATCACGGACTGGAAATCTGCGTAGAAGAGGTTGGTGATCTCGAGATAATCCTTGGCGGGATCAAGCTCCTCGATACGCTGCGAGCGCGCGTACGGATCGGGTTGTCCAAACCAGAGCGGCTTCTGCGTCATAGCTGGCTATTCTGGTCGAGCGAGGGCGACAGGCGCATATGGGTGCGCTTGAGCTGGCGGCTGGTAAACAGCCAGGTGTCGTCACGCTTCTCGTAGGTCTCGTGATAGAAGCCGAAGCCGTGGATCAGAAGCTCCTTGGTCTCGGCGTCGAAGATCATGTCCTCCATGCCCCAGATGCCCTTAGCCCGGGTCGGCGTTTCGAACGTGATCTCGGGGGTGTGCGAATGATGCACGGTGATGCGGTGGTCGCCCATCAGCTGGCTGACATTGTCAATCATCTCCTGGGCGCTGCCCCAGCGCGGCAAGCCCTCGTTGTGCGAGACGTGGTCGGGCGCGTGCAGGGATAGGTATAGCGCCCAGTCCTTCGTGTCCGCGGCGCGGTCACGGCGCGCCTTCAGGAGCTTGATGTCCTCGAGCGCGAGTAGCCGCTCCAATTCGGTCATGCCTTCCATGTCGTCATCCTCGTCTTGGGTTAGCCCGCAGCCCCATTGATCGGCGGGGGAAAGGTCGCTCCCGGCGAACGCCAGGTGTGAAAATACTTGAGGCGGCGGCTGGTGAAGAGCCACCGGCCTTCCCGCTTCTCGTAAGTCTCGTGATAGTGGCCGAAGGCCTGAAACCAGTGTTCTTCGCCATCCTGCCGCCACAGCGACAACCCTTCCATTGCCCAGATACCGCTCGCCGTGGTCGGCGACTGGAAAGTAATCTCGGGCGTGTGGGAGTGGTGCAGGGTCGTCAGGTTCTCCATCGACTTCCTGACGGTCACCATCATCTCGGCCGCGGTCGTCGTCCCGCCGTAATCGTCATTGTACGAATGGTGGTCGGGAGCGTGGAGCGCCTCGTAAAGTGCCCAGTCCTTGGTGTCGGCAGCCCGATCGCGGCGCGCCTTAAGCAGACCGATCTCGTGCAGCGCCGCAAGGCGCTCCAGGCCGGAAATCTGATCATCCATAGTGCCCTCTGGAGCCCCCACCACAACCACCTTGACCCATTACCTAACATACGTTAGCTGACAAGAAAATAATGCATATGAGCTGATGCATTATAGTTGAGGAGATCGGAATGGCCGGCAGACTGGAAGGCAAGGTCGCCATCATCACCGGCGCGAGCACCGGCTGCGGCCCGGTCATGGCCAAGCTGTTCGTGGCCCAGGGTGCGAAGGTACTGCTTTCCGCGCGGCGCGAGGAACTTGTCCTGGAAGCGGCGAAGGAAGCTGGTCCCGGCGCTATCGGCATGCGCTGCGACGTCACGAGCGAGCCTGACGTCCGGGCCATGGTCGAGCGCGCAATGCAAGAGTTCGGTCAGGTCGACATCATGCTGAACAATGCCGCGGCACCCGGTCAGGACAAGTGGGTCTGGGAGCAGACCGTCGAGAATTTCAACGACACCCTGGCGATCGACCTGACTGCCGCGATGCTCTGCACGCGCGAGGTGCTCAACCGCTCGATGCTCGAACGCAAGGCCGGCTCGATTATCAACTTCTCGTCTACCGCCGGCTGGACCGGCATGGTGCGAAAGACCCACTACACGGCAGCGAAGGCAGCCTTGCGGGCGATGACCAAGACAATCGCTCTCGAAGTCGGCCAGTTCGGCATTCGCTGCAACTGCCTGGTGCCCGGTAGCATCGAGACCGAGCTCTGGGTCAACTGGGGCAAGCGGATGGCCGCGGAACAAGGCAAGACCTACGACGAATGGAAGGCGAAGACGCTGGAAGGCGTACCGCTGCGCACGATCTCGCAGCCGATCGACGTCGCCAACCTGGCTCTGTTCCTCGCAAGCGAGGAAAGCCGCACGATCACCGGCCAGTCGATCAATTGCGACGCTGGCGGCTACATGGTGGGCTAAGGGAGACGGGATGATGACATCGGCAAAGCTCTCGTTCGAAGAGCGGCTACTCGCGCTCGAGGACCGGCAGGCGATCTATCAAGTGGTCTGCGGCTACGGCTATTCGGTCGATGGCTGCAATGCCCAGTCAGTCGGCGACTTCTATGTTGAGGATGGGGTCTATGCAGTTGGCGACATGCCAAGCTGGGTCGGGCGCGAAGCGATTGCCGGCATCACTCGCGAAGCGGGGCATCTTAAGCTGGTAAACGCAGGCTGCGCGCACATGTCGACACTGCCCTGCGTGCTTATCGACGGCGACCAGGCCGTCGCTACCTGCCACACGATGGTGCCGATGCATGGCGAGAACGGTTTCTTCATCGGCCGCCTCAGCGCGTCGCGGATAGAGCTCGCCCGCCAGGCCGGCGGTGGCTGGAAAATCGTGCAGCGCCAGAACTACATGCTCGACGGCAGTCCCGACGGCCCGGCGCTGCTGGCAAGGCTGAAGGATGGCCCGGAAAACATGGGAAGGATCGCGCATGGTTGACACGATTGCGCAGGCGCTCGAGCAGGTTCCCCACCGGATTGCCAATCCCGAGCTGATCCCGACCCAGCGCTACTACGACGAAGCCTTCTTGGCGCTGGAGAAGGAAAAGCTCTGGCCGCACATGTGGCAAATGGCCTGCCGGCTGGAAGAGATCCCCGACGTCGGCGACTATACCGTCTACACGATCCTAGAACATTCGGTGCTCATGCTGAACACCCAGAACGGGGTGAAGGCTTTCAAGAACGCCTGCCGCCACCGCGGCGTGAGGCTCGCCCACGGGCCGGGCCATTGTGGATCCGAAGGCCTCGTCTGTCCGTTCCACGGCTGGCGCTGGAACGCAGACGGCGAAAACACCTTCGTATTCGGATCACAGATCTTTTCGGACGAGCTGCTGGACCGCGCCGAGATCGATCTCGCTCCGGTCCGCGTAGAATTCTGGGCCGGCTGCGCTTTCATCAATTTCGACGACGACGCCCCGTCGCTGCGCGAATTCCTGGGTCCCGTGGCCAACCGGATGGACGCGCGCCATGCCGACAAGCTCAAGATGGACTGGTGGTGCGGTACGATCCTGCCGACAAACTGGAAGCTAGCCATGGAAGCCTTCCAGGAAGGGTATCACACGATGCAGACGCATCCGCAGCTCTTCCACGTCTCGCCCAATGCCACCAAGTCCTTCGGGACCCGTGCCGATGGCCTGCCGGTCAATGAGGACCTGGACGCACGCCAAACGATCGACATGAGCGTCGACTTCATGGCCAAGCTCAGCGAGGGCATGGACGGCATGGTCCACAAGACCGAAGTCGCTGTGCTCGAGAAGATGCGCGGCATGGAAGTGCCCGAAGACCCCGCGATCGCCGGCCAGATGTTCTATGGCCGTGCCTATCAGGAAGTCACCGAGGACGCCCGGCAGCGCGGCGCCCCGATCTTCGATCTGCTGAAGGTGGCGCAAAGCCATGAATTCCACGCAGTGGAATTCATGTTCCCGCACTACTTCCTGCTGCCGATGCTGGGCGCGATGTCGTCGTACCGCATACGCCCTCTGACCGCCGAGACCTGCCTGTTCGAGATTTGGTCGCTGGTCATTCGGCCCGAAGATGAGCCTTACGAGACGCCCAGCGAGCCGACGATGTTGCCCTACAATTCGCCGAATTTCCCAGAAATCCCGCGCCAGGACTACTACAACCTGCCGCTGCAGCAGCTCGGGCTACATGACATCGAGCACATGCGCCTCTCGAAAATCAACGAGGGGATGCTGAGCAACTATCAGCGCCTGATCGACGGCTACCTCGCCGGGCTTGATCGCGACTTGCTCACCAAGGCCGGGCAAATCGTCAACAGCGGCTTTGAATCACCGTTGCTGGACATCGGTTTCTGATGAGGGTCACCATGGCCATCCCGCTCGGCGACATTGCGCCGGGTCAGTTCCAGACGCCAGAAGCCGTTCGCGACATGTCCGTCGCGCTGGAGGCGGCGGGCATAGATGCCTGCTACCTGACCGATCATCCTGCGCCCGACGCCGCATGGCTTCATGCCAACGGTCACGATGCTCTCGATCCATTCGCGGCGTTTGCCTTCGTCGCGGCGGCGACGACCCGCCTGCGCATGCATACCAACATCGTCGTGATGCCTTATCGCAATCCGTTCCTCACGGCCAAGTCCGCTGCTACCGTGCAGGTGCTCTCGGGCGGCCGCCTGATCCTCGGGGTCGGCGCGGGATATCAGAAAGGCGAGTTCGAAGCGCTGGGGGTTGATTTCCACCAGCGCGGCAAGCTGTTCGACGAAGCGCTCGAAGTTATTCGCCGAGCCTGGGCCGGTGGGCCCGTCGAATACCAAGGCACAAATTTTCACGCGGCCGGCAACGAACCGCGTCCCGCGCCCGGTCCGCCGCCACCTATCTGGATTGGGGGCGGCAGTGACAAGGCCGTCGGGCGTGCCGCTCGCTGGGGCGACGGCTGGAGCCCTTTCTACGCGGCGCCGACCATGTCGCAGCTCAATCGCGACACAGGTATCCATACGGTCGAGCAATTGGGCGAGAAGATCGCCATGCTCCAGGGGCTGCGCCAGCAAATAGGCAAGACCGGGCGGTTCGACGTCGCCATCGGTCCCAAGGCGCGGCTGAACTACGGACACCCGGGCGGGGCCGACAGGTTCCTTGAGGAATTGCGCGGACTGGCCGACGTCGGCGTGACCTGGGCGATGGTCGAGCCGCCGCATCCGAGCCGCCAGGCCTATATCGAAAACGTCCAGTGGTTCGGCGAGGAAGTCGTCGCCAAGCTGCGCTAGGACAGCGCGGGGAGAGCATTAGTGACCGATCCTTACGGGTACCGCGGCAAGCACGTCGTCGTGACGGGCTGCGCCTCAGGGATCGGCCAGGCTACGGCGCGCCTACTCCGTCAGGCTGGCGCGGACGTGCACGGCATCGATTGGAGGGAGCCCGACTTTGAGCTGTCTCGCTTTTCGCGGGTGGATCTGCGGGACCGATCGGTGATCGACGAGGCCGCGCGCGAAATGGGCCGGCCCGTCGACGCGCTGTTCAATTGCGCGGGCCTTCCGCCGATGAGTCCGTGGGCCGATGTCATGAAGGTAAACTTCATCGGCATGCGTCACCTGAGTGAGGCCATCGCTGAGGCAATGCTTCCCGGAAGCGCCATCGTCACGGTCGGCTCGAATGGCGGCGCCGGATGGCGCCAACGCTTGCCGGAGCTGCGCAATTTCATCGCGACCACATCGTTCGAGGATGCGGCTTACTGGTGCGAAGAGCATGAGGCGCCGCAGAAGGTGGCCTACAACTTCGCCAAAGAAGCAATCGTTGTCTGGACCCTAACCTGGTCCGCACAAACGATCGCACGTGGTATCAGACTCAACTGCACGAGCCCGGGATCCGTTCAGACTCCGATGCTGGCGGCAATAGAGGAGGTCGTGCCAACCGATCTGATCGACGCCGTCGCGCAGCCGATTGGACGGCGCTCAACGGCAGAGGAGCAAGCTTGGCCCCTCCTAATGCTGAATGGCCATCAGGCATCCTACATCAACGGCGTGGACCTCCCGGTCGATGGCGGATTTATCGCTGCTCGAACGATTACGGGTTGATCCCCTTCCGAGCAGATTGTCGCGTGAAATGAATTGGGATTTGAATCGTTTCGGCGAGCATTGACGCCTTCTTCTTAGCCCTGAACAAATGTCCGCTAACAGGGAGCTGATAAGGGCGATCGAACTTCCGCTTTGTCGGCGGGTTCCGCTGCTAGTGGAACTGTAGTCCGCCGCCACCTTTGCCATTGAAATCGAACGTCACGTCAGTGAGCGTTCCCGGAAATGCACTGCCGGCGCGATAGCCCGCCATGACTGGCGATCCCCAGTCCGCTGCGAGGTCGAATGTTTCGGGAATGCCGAAGTAGAAGGGCAGCGCAAAGGTGACCTGTTCCTGCGCGAGTACGGCGTCACCCGATCGGATGGTAACATCGAATGGGGCCACGCCAGACGTATCGGGTTTGCCTCGGATCACCTCCAGCGTGATAATCTGGGCACCGGGAGTGAGTGCTCGAGATGCGCCGACCGAGACGGTTTTTCCGCCAAGATCGGTCATCAGGAACGTCGGCTTGCCGTCCTTCAGATAGAAGCCGATCCCGCCCAGTTGGCCACCCATTGAGAAAATGGGTGCGGTGGCGTCCGGACGGTCCAGGTTGAGCTTTGCCGTCATGGTAAAGCCGCGGGTATTCACTGGCGGGGCAATCATCGAAGCGAGACCGCTCGTCGGCCCGGCATAGTGCCAGCGGCCTCCCCGGCGCGCGAAATCCTGAGCAGCCTTCTGAGAGGATTCCCCGGCCGTGTCGCTCAGATTGTGGATCGGATAGACGTTGTAGCGCTTCGCCTGCTCGTCGAAGGCCCCAGCCATCGCCGCAACACGCTCGGGGTACTTCGCTGCGAGATCGGTCGTCTGGCCGGGGTCTTTCCGCAGGTCATAGAGCTCCCACGGTTCATCGAAAGTCTTTGCCGTCTGCCAATCCCAGGTCTTGTAACGGTGCGTCGTGACGATCTGCCAGCCATCCTGCCACAGGCCCTTGTTGCCGTAGAGCTCCACATACTGCGGGCCTTGGTGGCCGGGCGCCGTGGCCGAAGCGAATGACGCGATAAGGCTCTGCCCCTCCATCGGAACCTGCGGAACGTTGTTGACCATTTCAGCTGGCTTCACGCCAGCCGCCGCGAGCAGTGTCGGCGCGATGTCCGACACGTGGGCGAACTGCCCGCGCACCTCGCCATGTGCCGCAATACCTTTGGGCCAAGCGATCACCAGCGGCACATGCGTTCCGCCCTCATGGGTGGTCTGCTTGTAGTAACGGAACGGCGTATCACCTGCTACCGCCCAGCCGTAGGCGTAGTGCGGATAGGTCCCGGGCCCACCCCAACGATCCAAGAAAGCGCCATTTTCCGCCACTGTCGGCGGGCGGTTCCCGGTCACGGCGGCTTCGTTGAACAGACCGTTTGGCCCGCCCTCGGCGCTGGCGCCGTTGTCGGAGGTGACGACGACGATTGTATTGTCGAGTTCTCCAGCCGCCTCGAGCGTGTCGAGGATCCGCCCGAACTGGAAATCGGCATAGGACAACGAAGCCGCGAACACTTCCATCTGATGGGCGTAAAGCCGCTTTTCCTCGGCGCTCAGGCTGTCCCAGCGCGGCATCGTATCGGGCAGCGGCGCCAGCTTGGTGCCCTTGGGTACAAGCCCCTGGGAGATCTGTCGCTTCAGGATCTGCTCGCGTGCGTTATCCCAGCCTTGGTCGAACTTGCCCTTGTAGCGTGCGATCCAGTCCGCTGGTGCGTGGTGCGGGGCATGTGCGGCGCCGGTCGCCCAGTACATGAAGAAGGGGCGTTGCGGATCGCTCGCCCCGCGCGACTGGATCATCGCGATAGCCTGGTCGGCAAGGTCGGCGCTCAGATGATAGTCCGGCCGCTGCGGATGCGCGATTGGCGTCACGTCCCGAACGAGCTGTGGATCCCAATTGTTGGTATCGGCGGAAAGGAAGCCATAAAACCGGTCGAAGCCCTGGCCTGTCGCCCAGTAGGTGAACGGACCCGCGGTGGAAACGTCCGCGTTGGGCAGGTGGTCCCATTTCCCGAGCGCGTAAGTCGCATAACCCGCGGCGTGCAGATTGGCCGCGATCGTGCCGGCGCCTGCCGGGATGTGCGCGTCGTAGCCGGGAAAATCGCGCGCAGCGGTGGCGTGGCCGCCGATATGAACGGAATGCGGCATTCGCCCGGTCAGTAGCGACGCGCGCGAAGCCGAGCAGATCGGCGCCGTGTGGTAGTTCGAATAGCGCAACCCTATCGCCGCCACGCGATCGATATTGGGAGTTTGCACTAGTCCGCCGAAACATGACACCTGGGCGAAGCCGACATCATCCATCAGCCACAGCAGCACATTCGGCCGCTGCTGCTGCGTTGGGGCGGGGGCAGGCTGAGTGTTCGTCGGCGGCTCAGCCAGAGCGGCACTCGAAGACAGCCCCGAAGACAAAGCGGTTCCGGCGAGCGCAAAAGCCAGAATGGTGCGAGCAAGGGCCATGGGATCTCCCGGTCAGTTTTCTGCGGGGATGATGCATCCGGCGATAGGATCGCCTGCGCCCTCGGCTGCCTGCTCCGCAGCGAAAGGTTCACTCCCTCGTAAAATCTGGCAGAGGCCCCTCAGTGTGTCTAATGCATACAGATGCAGATTTTGATACCTAAATCGAAATGATCGACCTGCGCAGCCTAAGCTACGTCGTTACCCTGGCTCGCCGGCTCAGTTTCGCGCGGGCGGCGGAGGACCTCGGAATTTCGCAGCCGGCACTGACACGTGCAGTACAGGCGGTCGAAAAGCGCTTCGACGTTCGCCTGTTTGATCGCGATCGCTCCGGGGTCAGAGTGACGGCGCAAGGCCAGGCCATGCTGGACGCGGCGGCTGTCCTACTGGCCAATGCCAACGACCTGGAACGGCAGTGGGACCGGACAGCGAAAGGCCAGTCGGGGGACGTCTACTTCGGAATGGCGCCGATGCCGGCACGCGCCCTGCTTTCCGCGACGGTGCTGGAACGCCTGAAGGCGGCGCCGGGCGTCAGGAACATTGCCGTCGTGCGCAATGTCGATGCCCTCTGGCCCTTGCTGGTTGCGGGCGAGATCGAATTCTTCGTCGCGGCGGAAGGCCAGGTGCCAGAAGCCGTGCCGGTGCGTGCCGAAGTGGTTGGCACCTTTCCCAACAGCTTGATTGTGCGGCGCGGCCATCCCCTGCTCACCGGTACGGGCACCGATGCTAGATTTCCGATCCTGACCTCAAGCCGAAGCGGCATGTCCCACGCTGCCGGCCTGGAGGATACCGCCGACGGGGCTCCACACGTCATCGAGGACTTCGGCGCGCTGGTTCAGCTTACCGCATCCAGTGATGCCATCTGGCGGACATCGTCCTACGCCGTCGCTGAGGAAATCACTCGCGGGTTGCTGTGCGAACTGCCGCGATCGAGGGGAAACGCCGCGAAAAACATCCGCATGATGATGTACCGCCTGGAACGCCGGTCTCAATCGGTAGGCGCGAAGTCGCTGGCGCAAATCATGCGGCGACTGACAAGGCAGCTTAGCGGTCAGAAATGGTAGCGGCCTTGCAATGGCTTGAACTTTCTCACCCACGGACGTGAACGCACGTCCGGTTTCAAGGACATCGAAAAGCGATCTGAACGGCAGGAATGTCGGCGGTTTCGGGCTTTAGTGCCCCCGCTATCGAGCCATTGGCGTCCGGCTGCTTTCCGGACAATGTGCTCCATTGGCGCATTGTTTCGAGGACGTTATTGCCAACCGGGAAAAATCCTCAAAAGCGCTCCGGTCATGCCATCAACTGCGAGCGCAACAACGACAAGTCCGAAGAGTTTTTCGGTCACGATCAGTGCTTCGGGACTGACAACGCGCACGATTGTCGTCGCCAGAAAATTTAGCCCAATGATCACGAAAGCATTGGCGATTATCGCGACGACCGCGCCAATATAAACCGGCTCCGGGCCACTGCCCCAAGCGATAACAACAGACAATACGCCTGGTCCCGCATAGATTGGAAAACCCAGCGGAGTAATGCCGACGCTACGAGGGGATGGCGCCGCTATGTTTCTCTGTATGTCGATCCGCGTGTTTGAGGCAGAATGAAAATGCTGGTCTGGCAAATTATCCCCCGTCAGGCTCACCACCGTTGGCGCATTGATCATTTTCCAGCCAATAACCGCGACGACAGCCATGCCGGCTAACCGCAATCCGCTGCTACTCACCCCGAAAAAGATTAGCGCGGCGTTACCTGCGAATAGCGCCACGAATGCGGCAATCATGTAGGTCGCGGTCGCGATCAGGGCAGTTTTGCGGCGGTCCCGGCCAGTCTGACCGTTCGTGGCGCTGACAAACAATGGGATGGCGGCAATCGGCGCAGTGATGCCGAACAGCCCAATAAACATCGTCAGAAACACGCTATCGGTCAAACCGCTCACTTGGCGTCCGCCACAATCACAGTCGGCTCACGGCCGGTAGCGCTGCTGGAACGGAAATCACGCGCAAGATCCTTACCATGGAATACTTTTACGATGATCGTGCTGAAATATGATATTTTTACGAATATGGTCATTTAATTTTATTATATATATTTTATAATGATGGCCAATATATTTTCAATTTTATCAAGATAATAGAAAGCCATACCGGTTGAAAATCTAATTATGTTTGTCATTGCCCGGAATTTACAGGAAACATTATTGGACGTTGCGGGTTTCTCGGCCGAAGGCATTTGTCTTCCAAAGGAAAATCCCATGCTTCGCAGAACCCTCTTCGCACCGCTTCTAGCGGCAAGCGCGATGGCGCTTGCCCTCGCCACGCCCGCACATGCCGGCAAGGCTGACCGCGCTCGCGAGGCCATCGCTGCCGCCGATGCCAAGATCCACACGGCCGAAACAATGGGCGCGGGATCGGAAATGACGCATCAGACGGCAGAGGCAAGAGCCGCCTTGGCTATAGCTAAGGAAAAGCTGGCGGCCGGACAAAAGTCGACTTCTATCGCCGAAGCCATCCGCGCATCCACACTCGCGGACGCCGCGATCGGCGAGATGCAGGGCCGTCAGGAACGGACGATTGCCGCCGAACGGCAGGCGCGAACCGATGGCGTTGCCGCAGCGCAGCAGCAAACGGCCGTGGCACAGCAGCAGAGCGTAGATGCCAACGCCCGTGCGAATGTCGCCCAGCAATCCGCCGCAATATCTGCGAGCGAAGCGGTCGTAGCACGCAATGCGGCGGCAGCGGCGCAAGCGCCAGTCGGACACATGGAAACTACCACTACGACGGTGCAGCCCGCCCGAGGCAGCACTCACGCCACGACGCGAACCTCTGTGACAACAAGTACGATCAAACCCGCCCCGCCTGCGGCCGCGGTGACGACCACGACGACGGTTACCCCGCCGACGCGATAAGACGCGGTCGATCATAACGTAGGCCAAGCCTTGGCCCGGCTATCCACGCAGGAGGCCGGGCCAGTCTCCCTCGAATGGGGGATGCTGGGACAGTCCTGCGTCAGACTTGTCGCCGACGCGAAACTGAGCGCGTCCACCCAGAATTTGAGGAGCAAGGCCATGGGCCAGGATATAATGATCGCATTCCTACTCGTGTTCGCCGCAGGATTTAGCACGCTGGCGGCCTACGCCCTTCGAAGCACCATGCGCGATCGATCCAAGCGGAACGCTGCCGCTGCGGCTGTCCGATAATCAGAGTCTGCATCGGAGGGCGTGCCGACGCGGAATGCCAAGGGGCTCATCTTTCCTCCGACCAGCATAGCGACTGCATCTGGCCTAAGGTCGCGCCGATCATCCGCTTCATTCGCGATGCTAAGTCGGTGCTTGTTATGTGACGATAAGCTGCGGGCCGAAGCGGACTGCGCCCTGACCCATCTGTGCTCGCGATGAACTCTCTCACCGCGCCTCTTCCTTTCTCGCACAACCGAAGACTTCGACCATTGCCGATCGCCGCAACCGATCGCTGGAGAAACGTATGACCGACACATTGTCGCCCGATATGCTTGCTCGCATGGATGCGTACTGGCGCGCCGCAAACTATTTATCGGTCGGCCAGATTTACTTGCGGGATAACCCGCTGCTGGAGGAGCCGCTTCGGCTTGAACACATCAAGCCGCGTCTCCTCGGCCATTGGGGCACAACAACAGGTCTAAATTTTCTCTACGTCCACCTCAACCGCCTGATCGCGCAGAACGATCTCAACATGATCTATGTTATCGGGCCCGGACACGGTGGACCGGGGCTGGTGGCGCATACATATCTGGAAGGGTCGTACACCGAGCTATTTCCCGCGATTGAACGCGATCGCAGCGGAATGCGGCGCCTGTTTCGCCAATTTTCCTGGCCAGGTGGCGTACCTAGCCATGTGGCCCCAGAGACGCCGGGCTCCATTCACGAGGGCGGCGAGCTTGGGTATTCACTTGTCCATGCATATGGAGCAGCGCTCGACAATCCCGACCTGATCGTCGCTTGCGTCGTTGGTGACGGTGAGGCGGAGACTGGGCCGCTTGCCGCAAGCTGGCATTCGAACAAATTCGTGAATCCTGCGCGTGACGGCGCGGTGCTACCTATCCTGCATTTGAATGGCTTCAAGATCGCCAACCCAACGATCTTGGCGCGGATCAGCCGCGATGAGCTGACAGATCTACTGCGCGGATATGGCCACGAACCCTTCTTCGTAGAAGGGGATGATCCGGCCCAGGTCCACCGGCAACTTGCCGCAACGCTAGACACCGCATTGGAACGCATACAGGTCATCCAAGCCAAAGCACGTGCGAGCGATGCGCCGGTAGGCGGAGACGCGCGCCCACGTTGGCCAATGATCGTATTTCGCACTCCCAAAGGTTGGACCGGTCCCAAGGAGGTGGATGGCAAACGGGTCGAAGGGACCTGGCGAGCGCATCAGGTGCCGATCGCCAATTTCGATAAGCCCGGACACCTTGCCCAACTCGAAGCCTGGATGCGCAGCTACCGGCCAGAGGAATTGTTCGACGCCAATGGTAAGCTGATTGAGGAACTGGCCGCGCTTGCACCCACAGGCCGTCGGCGTATGGGATCTAATCCCCATGCCAATGGCGGCCTTCTGCTCGAGCCACTAGGTCTTCCCCATTTTCGCGATCATGCGATCACTGTCACTTCGCCCGGCAGTGTCCGCGGTGAAGCCACTCGTATACTTGGCCGCTACATCCGTGACGTCATGCGCCTGAGCCTTCCCGCCGCCAATTTCCGTCTATTCGGGCCCGATGAGACGGCGTCAAACCGGCTCGAGGCATCCTACGAGGTGACCGGCAAGGCGTGGATGGCCGAGATCGAAGACGTCGATGAAAATCTCAGTCCATCCGGCCGGGTAATGGAAGTGCTGAGCGAGCACCTCTGCCAAGGTTGGTTGGAGGGCTACCTGCTGACCGGCCGTCACGGCTTCTTCTCATGCTACGAAGCCTTCATTCACATCGTAGATCCGATGGTCAACCAGCATGCCAAATGGCTCAAGGTGAGCGCCAAAATCCCTTGGCGCAGGCCGATTGCCTCGCTCAACTACCTGCTGACCTCGCATGTCTGGCGCCAGGACCACAACGGTCTGTCGCACCAGGATCCAGGCTTCATCGATCATATCGCAAACAAGAAAGCAGACGTCGCGCGCATTTACCTACCGCCGGACGCCAATTGCCTGTTGTCGGTTGCAGATCACTGCCTGCGCAGCCGGGGCTACATCAACCTCATTGTCGCTGGCAAAGAGCCTGAATGGCAATGGCTGACGATGGATGAGGCAATCGTCCATTGCACGGTCGGAGCCGGCATTTGGGGGTGGGCGAGCGACGACGGCGAACCTGACGTCGTAATGGCCTGTGCGGGCGACGTGCCAACGCTAGAGGCGCTAGCCGCAACAACATTGCTGCGAGCCTATGTGCCGGATATCCGCATCCGTCTTGTCAATGTAGTCGATCTTATGGTGCTCCAGCCCCAATCCGAGCATCCGCACGGCCTGTCCGATGAGGATTTCGAGGAGCTCTTCACCGCCGAGAAACCGGTGATCTTCGCGTTTCACGGCTATCCGGCGATGATACACAAGCTCACCTATCGGCGCCCAAATCACGGCAACATCCACGTCCGGGGCTACAAGGAGGAAGGCACAACCACGACACCGTTCGACATGGTGGTGCTCAACAATCTCGACCGGTACCAGCTTACGCTTGACGCCATATCGCGCATTCCGCGCCTGCACGACCGCGTGCCAGCGGAAACGCAGCGCTACTGGGCAACTATGGAACGGCATAAGCTCCATGTCGCGGAGCACGGCGAGGACATGCCGGAGATCCGTGACTGGCGCTGGGCACGATGATCGTACTCACGCTGAACGGCGGGTCTTCGTCGCTAAAGTTCGGCCTTTATCGTGTCAGCGGATCGCGGCTTGACCCGATAATGATCGGCGAGGCCGACAAAGACGGCGTGCGCACAAGGAATAAGAGAGGTGAGCCGATGCGGGCAATGTACGTTGATGGAACACCCGAGACCTCGATTCCGGCAATCGCCGGGCTAATTTCTGACGAGGCTTTGCCGGCGCCCCAAGCGATCGGCCACCGGATTGTTCATGGCGGACCCAACTTGCGCTCGCATTGCCGCATTGATGACGCGGTGCTTCGTGAGCTGGAACAGATCCGTTCGCTATCACCGCTTCACGCGCCCGCAGCGCTCACGATCATCGCACTCGCACAAGCGGAGTGGCCGAACGTCCCGAACGTCGCCTGCTTCGATACGGTGTTCCACGCGGCGATGCCCGAAGTGGCCTGCACGTTGCCGATTCCGCGTGCGTGGAAGGAGCAGGGAATTAGGCGATACGGCTTTCACGGGCTGTCGTGCGAATCTATCGTGCGCCAACTCGGACCAAATCTGCGCCCCCGAACAATAATTGCCCATCTCGGAAGCGGCGCAAGCGTGACTGCCGTTCTGGAAGGTCTTTCGATTGACACCAGCATGGGACTCACCCCTTCGGGCGGGATTATCATGGGCACGCGAACGGGCGATATCGATCCTGGGACGCTGATCTATCTTGCGCGTGAAAAAGGCTACGATCTTGCCGCTCTGGAGCAGCATATTGAGAATCGCTCTGGCCTGCTTGGGATATCGGCTCTGAGCAGTGATATGCGCGTGCTCGAAGGCGCAAAAGGCAACGCTTCGGCGCAGCTTGCGGTCGAGATGTTTTGCCTTTCCGCCGCGAAGCAGGTTGCAGCAATGAGTGTCGCCCTGGGCGGAATAGACGACATCATTTTTACCGGGGGCATAGGAGAGAACGATTTCGCTGTGCGTGCGGCGATTTGCGGCCACCTATCCTGGGCCGGCGTCCACATCGATGTCGCGGCCAACCAAGGATCGAGACAACGTTTAGATGATGAAGAATCACCCGTGCGCGTGCATCGCTTTTCTTCCAAAGAGAATGAGGAGATCGCGCGGCACGTCGGCGAATTAGCCTGACGAGCGAACTGATATCACATTGAAAGAATGGCTAAGCGAGGAAAGTGACCGCCTTCAGTACCCTGATGCAAGGAAACCCGAAATCTCAGCAATCTGGTACATCGCTCTCCGCTTCCATTTAGGCGTATGACAGGTGCGACTCCGACAGTATGTAAGCATATCCATCATTTGAGCGTCGGCTCAGCGGATCGCCGAGCAAGCATGCCCGCCAGCACGGACTGAACGTACTCGGCCTGGAACGGCTTGGTGATGGAGAGCGCAGCTTGAAGTTGGGGATGGGACTCATCGGCGCCAATGCCCGTGGTGATGGCATAAGGTATATTTCGGCTATGAAGTTCATGGGCAATCTCATCACAATAGATGCCGGCGACAATCATGTCGAGGATCGCAGCATCGATTTTCCTGGTGCGGAGCAGTGACAACGCGCCGCTGATATCGGTCGCCGGCCCAACAATCGTACCATCCGCTGCGCTGACGGCGGCCTCTAGAAGTGCTGAGATCGCCGGTTCATCTTCTACGATTAATATCTTCGCGCCGATGAGTGATCCACATGGCTTCATTTAAATCTGTCCCCGAAATATGCTCGGCCAATTCGGCAGTCACCCCCCAAAAACAATTTGAATAACTGCCGCCACCACCACTCGGGGGAGGGATCGCAACGAGAGGTCACGCTAGCGGTGACGGCAATCCCATCTCAAGCGCGCAGGAGAGCGAAAGGTTGCTCAGCTGATTGTACCTCGATCAGTCATTGATCGCTCCGCATAGAATTAGAGCGGTCAAGCTGAACCGCAGACCTGCCCGGGCTTTCAGGAGATAAATGGACTGCGGCTTTCGCGAAGAAATAATCGCCGGCGGGCGGTCTGTTTTTCGGCGGATTTTCACCTCTTTAATCGCGCTCTCATCCCGAGCTCGGTCATGGGTAACCGCACCGCTATGGATGCAATTGTCCGGGTGTTTCCCGCAACCTTGCCGGCTCAGCGACGTATGCATATTGGCTGCCGCCGCTTTATCGAGAGCCCCCGCTAGCGCCTAGCGGCGGCAGTTCACACGATGAACCCCGCTTCTTCGAGCCCCATCACGAGGACGGCTTGAATGAGGACCTCATCCTCAACGTATAGCAGGACGGGCGCCGACTGATCGCTGGACATGCGAGTTGCGTTCCGAGAAATAACGGCGCCTAAAATGAAACGCGTTGTGCAACAACGCTCTAAGCCAGCAATGGTTCCGGCGCACCGTGGATGACGGATACGAGCGTCCCGGGATTGGCATTCTCCATCTTGACGCTTGCCTGGAGCTGCTTCGCAAGCGCCTCGACTATACCCGTGCCGAGGCCAAGCAAGGGCTTATCCGGCCTTCCGACGCCATCGTCGCTGACTGTCAAAGTCCATGCCAATCCATCGGATGAGTAATTGACGGCGATGTTCCCGCTCTTCACCTCCTCCGGGAACGCGTGTTTAAGCGAATTGATAATCAGCTCGGTTACGATCAGACCAAGGCTTACGGACTCCTCGGCTTTGGCAACCGTGTCGGACACCGTTGCCACGATCCTGATGCGAGCAGGATCGGCAATCATGGACGCGCCGATCGTGCGGCACAGGTCGGTGAAGTACGGTCGGAGGGCGACGTCGCCTGTCGCCGTCTCGGCGAGTTGCTTTTGCAGCATCGCGATCGAGAGAACGCGATGATGAGCATCGTTCAGATGGATGCGGGCTTCGTCCGACTGGACCTTGCGCGCGCTTTGCATCAACACGCTGGCGATGATCTGAAGGCTGTTGGCGACGCGGTGCTGAAGCTCCTTTAAAAGGACCTGGTTATCTCGCACGAGAGCGTCCTTGTGCCGCTCGGCCGCGCGGACTGCAGTAACATCAGACACGGCCAGGACCAGGCAAACTTCGTCGGTCTCGCCATAGTCCAGTCGCTGTACGTTCAGAATCAGGTGCTGAACGTTGGCGCCCCGGACTAGCTCGAGTTCGTAGGCGTCGATTGCTGCGTCGCCAGAGAGGGTCGCGTCCAGTAGTGAGCGCAGCCGGGTGAGATTCCACTCACCCCCGCCGAGGGCAAACAGCTCGGTTCCCATCACTGCATCGGGATCGAGCCCAAACGCACGGCAAAATGTTGCACTCGCCGCACTCACCACAAATGCGGCATCAAGCAGAACCAGTGGGGTGCTGGAGCACAGCACAAGGGCTAATCCCAGGTTATTCGGACTCGCTGGTCTGTTGGGCGTAAAAAATTCCATGGCCGAAGCCTTCGGGAACCAGAGGCTCGCGGTGCGAAAGCCATACCTGGTGATTTCATCGACGAAACCAGCGCGCTGGAGGTCGATGTCGAGCGTGGATTTTTATAACACACCTCACTTAAGGGGATGCATCAATTCGGGAGCCGCGCGTGTCCTGCGATCAGGTAAGCGGATGACCGGCCGCTTGGGAAGGTTAGGAGCCTTCTCCATAAGCCAACGGGGCGGGAAAAACCGAATTCGCCCCTCCCTTTCCGCCGAAAAATTTGAAGAGCCCGGAGGGACACGCCTCCGGGCTCTTCTTGTTACAGCCGGTTAGATCGATGATCAGTAGCGGTCATGGAGTACCTGAATGACTCGCCCGCTGCGAACATTCACGAGGACCAGATCGTCACCATAGCGGACCCAGCGCTGGAAGCGACCAGGCTGATGCAGGCCACGGTGCGAGTAGTCGGTAACGAAATACCTGCTGGCGTAAAACGACGGACGAAGTTGGTAACCGACGCCGATCCTGTTGTAGCTCCAGTTGCGGTACGGGGCGGCATACCGGACGCGGTTTCTATCGGCGCGATCCTCTCGCGATCCCTGCCGGGCGTCGCGCAATCGTGGCGCTCGTCCCGGACATCTCCGCGCACGCCGATGCGGCGCGCGTCATGAAGGTCCTGACGTTGCTCCTGCACGTCGCGGCGGTCACGGCGAACGTCCTCGCGCGATTGCGCAGAGACAACCGTCGGCATAGTCGCAGCGGCGATCAGGCCGTATAGGATAAGCTTGCGCATAAATGCTCCAGTCAGTTGGGTCGGGTGCGACCGACCGAGGGCGGTGCAGCGTAACTACGCCGAGAATGATATTCCCCAGGCATTGAAGACGATGAATGCGCGAGCTACCTCAGTCTGATCCCTAGACCGGATCCCGCTGAAGTCACCGAGCGATAAGGAATGACGCTGAGTCCAGAAGACAGAGCCTACTACACTCACCGCCGAGACGAGTGGCTTGAGCGTGCCAAGAAAGCGCGAGATCGGCGGACTGTCAAAGAGTGCAAGTATATGGCCCAGCGGTACGACCGGCTCGCGAATCTCGGTTTGAATGCCGATGACGCTGAGCAACCTTAGCTGGGATGAAGCCAGACGAATTGTGACCGAAGATCAGCCTCGAACGGGCGCTTATGTCGGCGAAGGCAGCCTAAGCGGCAGAATCGGTGCCTTGGCCGAGATGCTCAAGCACTGTTGTTATGGTCTCCGCTGCGCCGTGACGGGTTGGCTCCGACATCGCCCTTCCCATCTGTATCGGGGCCCGGCTCGAGGCGCTCCCGGTCGAGATCCTCGTCCAGTGTATCGTTGCGGCCGCCTTGTCTGTCATTCGCCGCGGCGGCATCGGCAACGCTGGCCGGATTGTTGTCCTGAACACCAGCGGGAGGTTTCCCGTCCCGGTTGGTCCAACGCCCGTCGGAAGTACTGGCAGTGCCAATGACATTGCGCGAATCCCGGGGTTCATATTCGCCGCCGTGACCTTTCTTCTGGCGGTTGCCGGTAAAGTGCCCGTCAGGCGTATCAGCGGTGCCCGTCACATTCCGCGAGTCCTTGGGCTCGTATTCGCTGTCGCCGCCCATTGTCGTTCTCCTTGAGATTTGAGCCGTATGCGCGACCCTCCCTATTTCAACCGCTGGGCATCGGAGCAGTTCCGCAAACCGCCGCATAGTCCGCCAGCCCGCCATCGGAACCAGGAAAGATGTCCGTGGTTTTCAAAACAATAATCAAGAAATGGTCTGCGCCATGGGCACATCCAGTCATGAGGAATTTGCAGTCGCACGGACCGGCGAGGAGCTGCCCGATCAGATGGCCAACCTTTCGGCGCAAGCGCTGGAAGTGCTCAAAAACTTGAGACGGCACAAGCTCTCGGTCGCGACCGCGGAGAGCTGTACCGGAGGTCTCCTCGCATCGCTGCTCACCGATAAGGACGGTCTCGGCCGTTGGTTTGACAGGGGATTTGTGACCTACACCGATGAAGCCAAGAGTGACATGCTCGGTGTCGATCTCGTCGAGATCGTCCGTCACGGTGCTGTAAGCCGCGAGATCGCCTCGGCCATGGTGCAGGGCGCTCTTGAACATTCCAAGGCCGATATTGCTATAGCAATCACCGGCTATGCCGGCCCCGCCGGGCCGGGCGACGAGGTCGGTTTGGTTCACCTCGCCAGCGCTCGCCGCAACGGCCGGCTTATTCAGCGCGTCTGCCGCTTCGGTTCTTTGGGCCGCGAACGTATTCGATATCTCGCGGCCGCGCGCGCGCTTGAAATGATCGTAGAAGCGCTCGAGATGGAAGCGCCATGAGGCTCGTTTCCGATCTCAAGGGAGCAGGCTATCTGATCTCGACCGCCAGCGTCCTTCTCTTGGGGATCGTCACCTGGCAATCGGCATCCGAGCGTCCGCTGCTGCTCATCTGCCTGATCCTTGGCATGCTGCTTTCGGTCCTCGGGATGATGCTAAGGTGGCGATCTCACCGGCTGGAGCAGAAGGAAAGAGATCGAGAGCGATGACATGGCGGCGGTGATTTTGGGCTGTGAAATCGCTCGCCACTCTTCCAGCGGCACACGAGTGTCTCCGTAAACCAATTGCGTCATTGGTGCGCACACGGACCGGCGCATTGGCACAACGATACGTGTCGCGCCACCCAGCGCGATACCCATCGGCCCTGTGATCCCATAGCGCGCTAAATCGGGGATCGTCAGCCTTGGGCGTGTTTGCGCCGTGTTACCCAGCCCTTGCGGGCGGCCGCCGAACGCTGCTCGAACGAACCCGACTTGTTTGCCTTGCCGCCGCGCGAGGATGAGACGTGGGTATCCTTCTTGCCGCGGCCCGAGCCCGACTTGTTACCCCCGCCGCTTTCCTTGTTCACCGTTGCCCAGGCGCGGCTTTCAGCTTCCTTCTTGGGAACGCCGCGATCCTCGTAGCCTTCCTCGATATGCTGTGCCTTGCGCTTCTGCTTGTCGGTGTAGCTGCCTTTGTCACCTCTCGGCATCACGGGTCTCCTCTTAGGCCACTCCCCACGCTCGCTCAACGACGACAACCGCTATTTGCTTCCACGCTTTGCCGCAAAATAGCGCTCGCTGGCGGCCATTATCCGCGAGGCATCGGCAGACCTAGCTGACCTGCAACGATCCCTTGGAGAAAGCTCGGATCGAATGGTTTGATGATCACAGGGCAGCCAAAACGGCCGTCGATTTCACCCGCATCGTAGCCGGTTGTGAAAAGGAACGGCGCGCCTCTACGTCTCAAGTCCTCGGCGATCGGGTAGGACGTCTCACCCTCGATATTGATGTCGAGGATCGCGAAGTCGATCTCTTTAGCTTCGAGGAGTTGGCGCGCGCGATCGAGGCTGCAGGCGGGGCCCACTACCTCGGCTCCCAGTTCCTCGACTAGCTCTTCGAGCATGGCGGCGATGAGTGGCTCGTCTTCCAGAATGAAAACGGACCGTCTGGACGGCATGTTTGGGGCTCCTCAATTCCGGTCATGTCGTGTGAGTAAAAATCACATATCTCGAGTTTCGTTCCGACGAAACCTGACTTGTTCGCGGCTTCGACCAGATTGATGCCACCCAATCAGAGCCGTCCTCGGCGATTTTCCATCCCGTGGTCGGCAGTGGTTTTCAAAATTCTTCCGTGACCGAGCGTAGGCGGAACCCCTCCAAAATCCTGACGTTATCAATGGCGAAAAGCCAGATAGTCGGGGTTGGGAAGAGTGAACCTGCAACAGATAGCTTTTTGCGAGCGCCGGATTGCGGAGGAAGAAATGCTGAGCCGCAACGCAAGCACGCGCGATGACGCGGCGACTCATGCCCAGCTGGCGCTGTTTTATAAAGCGCAACTAAGCTTACTGCTGCGCATGCGGCCGGCCGAGCTGGCCGAATAATCGTGCCTTGAGATTAGCTAGGACGACATGATCTCGGTTCGTCAGCCGAGGTCACCCGAATCTATTGATTAACGGGAAACGAGGATGACCGAAGAAATTATCCATCGCGTTCAGATCCCTTGGCAGGGTGCACGAACAGCGCTCGACTTGCTTCAGCAGACCGCACGCGGCGCTTACCGGCCCCACCCGATAGGAAATCGCGCAGTCATTGACTGCAGCGAGCCATCAGATGCCGAAGATCTGGTCAAAGCAATTCAGGGGGCCCGAATAATCCGTGTGGAATGACGATAAACCAACAGCCCGAGACAGTTCGACCTTCCAGAAGAGTGTGATCGCGGCACAACGTATCGGACGAGAACAGGCCTGTGCAGCGCGAGGCGAGCCGATGAACGAGCGGCAGCTATCAGGGAGCCCAAGACTGGCAGCGAACGGCGGTTCTGTCGGTGGCGCAGGTCACTCCCGGTCCTGCATGCGCGGCGCGATGGTCAGCTGCTGCACAACGGCCCGGCGCGGCTGTGTCAGGAGGTAATGCACCCCGACCGCAATGTCCTCGGCCCGCAGCATGCTTTCCTCGTGGATCATCTCGCGCTGCTTCTCTGCCGGAATGTCGGGATACTGGATGTCGGCACCGGTCTTACCAGGCTCGACCAGCGAGACCTTGATCCCTTTGGGCCCCAGCTCTTTGCGTAGAGCTTCGGAGAACCCGGCGACCCCTGCCTTAATCCCCGCATAGACGGTCGATCCCGGGCCCAGGACATGGGCGCTGATCGAGCCGATTAAAACGATGTCGCCCTTGTCACTTAGCAGCGCCTGACCGGCATGGGCGCTCATGATGTAAGCGGTGAAGTCGGTCGCGATCGCATATCGAACCTCGTCCTCGCTCATCTCGGAGAGACCGCTGGCGGTGACCGCGGCATTGACGACCACAATGTCCGGTGAGGCGAGATAGTCTTTCGCCGCCGCGAAAAACCGGGGGACGCCGTCCTTTTCAGCGAGATCGACTGCCATCCCATCGCCCTCACCGACTTCGCGGATACGTGCGAGCGCGTCCTCGAGATGTTCGGGTGTACGGCCGCAAATGAACACCTTCACTCCCTCGCTCGCCAGCAGCACGGCGATGGCACGGCCAATTCCTGTCGTCCCACCGGTCACAATGGCAGCCCGGCCTTTCAAAGGGACCAGTCGGGCGTGGGCGTCGCTCAAATCTTTCATGGCATTCTCCTGCCGGATGGGCCCACCTATCCCCGGCCTCACCAAAGGAGGCTAATCTGCCCGCTCGCCGGGATTGTGAAGTCGACCCGGTCATCGCTGACCCGGTCGGGCCGAATGCGCTCGCCATCCCCGATCGAGAGCCTGAACTTGGGGAGCTTGGCGCGGCCGGTCCGAACCAGGCGGAAGCTAGCTGCGCGCGCGTGGCCGCCGTCGAGGCCGAACGCCAACGACCGGGTCGAGGTTCTTTCGCTCGTGACCGGGAAATGATCGCAGAAGATGCGAAACGGGGCGTCGCTAACGTTGTGGAACGCGCGCGTCGCGAAGATAAAGGCCGCGCCGGCGCCATAAATCTCCTGACCGACCTGGCCCGCCGGTTGCCCATCGACGTAAAGGTCCTCCAGCGGGAACGACAGCTTCGTATCGATGTAGCCGTTACGGATGTCGTCGTGGGCGAGAACCTCGGATGGCAACGCATCGGGATAATAATACCAGCCCCGATCGATCGCATATTTGCAATATTCGCTAATCAGCAACCGGACCGCAGGATCGAGGTCGGGGCCGCTATCGCGCAGATAGCGTTCGAAGGCGGCGAAACTGTCGAAGCACTCGAAGATCGCCATGTAGGGTGCGTCGTGCAGGCAGGTGACGCCCAGGAATACGTTGTAGTGCTGCGCCAGCTCAATCTGTGATTCCCAAATCGCGGCATTGTGGAAGAAGCTTGCCACATAGACGTAACCCTGACGCAGGTAGTAAAACTCGTTGGTCACCCGCCATAGCCGCATGCAGGCGGCAGCGCCCCAGGCGGTGAGATTGGCCTGATAGTTGAGTTCGAACCGCATGCCCTTGGCGGCGTCGATCGCCTTGCGCGCTTCGTCGAGGTAGACCGTATCGCCGAGCAACTCGTGCGCCTGCATCATGACATAGGCATAGATGCCGCCGACGTCGGTCTGCCCCAGCCCGTCGTCGTTGCGTGCCTCTACGATGACGTCGAAGCTGTCGACCTTGAACTGGATCGGCCATGCGTAGTCGAAGTGCCTTGCTGCCTTGATCGCGAAGTCGAGCGAAGCGGTGAACAGACGCGCGGCCTGGGCATCGCCATCGAGCGCGAGGTGAGCGAGATTGAGCAGTGGGTGGTAGAGATACCAGCTGTCTACCGCGAACTTGTCCTTGTCTTTGCCGACGTTCGGCAGATAGCGGCGCATCGTCTTGAGTTCGCGGTCGTGGAACTTGTCCAGACCCTTAGCCAGCGCGCGCGCAAATGGGATGTTTTCCCCTTTCCAGGTGGAATAATTATGCAGTGCCGAGATGATCGCCATCTGCACCATGACGTCCGGATATTCGGCCGCTGTATAGGGATGGATGTATGGGTGCCCGTAGTGGCGGATTATCGCCGCCGGCTCCGTTTCCAGATCGTGTAAGGTCTTGTCGGCGCGCCACACCCAATCGCGATACTGGGTCGCCGGCGCGTCGAGCTGGCGATAGGCGGCCCCAAGTAGCTGGAGAAACCGGCGTGCGCTGTCCTGCTCGTCGCAGGCAGCATCGTCGTGGAATACGAGAATCGCGTCGGAAATGGTCACAGCCCTGCCCGCTGGTAGGGGATCGGTAGGAGGCGTTCCGCTCTGCGGCGGTGTCGGCGGGAGGTAACCGATCTCGGGCCATTCGCCGCCGACTGCGCCATCGGGCTTGGTTTTCGTAGCCGTGAAGTAGTCGTTCAAGGCCGTCAGGTTCTGGAAATAGAGCACGCTGCCAAACGCCGGCGTGTCGAGATGAAAATAGCTGAGACCGCTGTTCAAGCCGCGCTGCGCCGCCTCAACACGTCCCACTGCCAGGAGCGGATCGTCCCCTGGGCCCAGCGGATAAACGTCGCGCGGAAAAAACGGAATGAGCAGCGGTTCGGCCGGCGTCAGAACATTGGTGACGCGCAGAGTTTCAAGTGCGTCGCGGTCGCTTCGCAGTGTGACTTCCTGCACACCGATGGCGCTGTCGATGGTAAGCGCGAGCAAGGCCCCTTTCGGCTTGCGGCTGCGCCGAAGGCGCGAACATCCGCCCCAGCAGTGGGCGACGCGTAGCGCGACACCGCCATCGCCCGGTCGACCACCGCGCCGGATGATTGCCCATATTGCATCCGATCCTGCCATGACCTCGACGGATCGCTCGCCCAACTCAAGCCGGGCGATGCGCCGCATGCCTTTGCGGAGTTCAGAACGCAGGCCCAGCACCGCCGCGCTCGCGGCGACAGGCATCTCGGCAGTCATATCGACCACTCCCTGCTCCAGATTTCGACATGCTCCGATGCTAGTAGCTTTCGGCCTCGGAATGAGGCGTGAAAGTGATACGATCCAGCGGCGGCTACCGAGGACATGCGAGCCGATGATGCGGTCCGCAGAATATAAATTGCTGCGGTATGCTTTCGAGTTGAGTGCCTGCCCATCGCAACCATGCTCGCGCTCTCCTATTCAGGACGCCGAACTGAAGCGGGCGTAGCCAGTTCCCATTGGTGTTCGATAAATCGACCAAATTTCGGTGCTCGCATTGGCTGACCAGTGCTTTGTTGCGGTGCTCTTCGCGCTCGGATCGGGCGGCTGCTTGTCGCAGGGAAGCCTCTGGCAACTCGCTGCTGTTGCCATCGCCCCATGTTGATCAGGCCGGAAATCTTCTGGGCAATGGCGGCTTCCCTCGATATCAACGGAGGCCTGGTGCCTGAAATGAACCGCAGCTTTTGCACGCCGTCTCAGGCGCCTCCTCAAGCCAGGTAGCATTCTCAAACTGCACAGAGCGAGATATATAGAGAAAGCGCTGCCGGACCAGAAGTGCCCTACTCAGCAGCGCTATAATCGCCGCCAGATTCCGCCTGCGTGATGAGCCGCGCACCGCGCTGATTGCGCGTGTAAATCCACAACCAGTTGAGCGCGACGCTGAGCCGGGACCGGACGCCCACCAGAAAATAAATGTGGGCGATCCCCCATAGCCACCAAGCGATAGAGCCGCGCAGCTTGAGCCATCCGAAGTCGATCACCGCCTTTCGCTTGCCGATCTGGGCGAGGCTGCCTTCATGATGATATCGGAACGGCGGTTGCTCGCCTTTGCCCGAGAGCCGTCGCCGGATGGTTTTGGCGACGTAGGCCCCCTCCTGCTTCGCGGCAGGCGCGATGCCCGGCACCGGCGCACCACCAAGTGCCTGGACAGTGACCGTGTCTCCCACCGCGAAGATGTCGGGATGACCAGGGACGCTGAGGTCCGGCTCGACGATGATCCGGCCGTTCCGGTCGGCTGCCACGCCCAGCCATAGCGCTGCCGGCGAGGCCCGCACGCCGGCCGCCCAGATGACGGTGCGGGCTTCCACCCGCTTGTCGCCGAAGGTGACCGCCCCGCGCTCGATCAGCGTAACCATTGCGCCCAGTTTGACTTCCACACCCAGCTTCTCGAGCGCGCGCTTAGCATATTCGGAGAGACTGTCCGGATAGCCGTTGAGGACCTTTGGTCCGGCCTCGACGAGCAGGACATTCGCTTGTCGGGTATCGATCGTGCGGAAATCCCGCGGTAGCGTGTCATGCGCGAGATCCGCGATCGTGCCGGCCAGTTCGACCCCGGTGGGGCCTGCGCCGACGATCACAAAGGTGAGCAGTGCCGCTCTGCGCGCCGGATCGGTTTCGCGCTCGGCTTCCTCGAACGCCAGAAGGATACGGCTACGGACGGCAGTAGCGTCCTCGATCGTCTTGAGCCCCGGAGCAACAGCTTCCCATTCATCGTGGCCGAAATAGCCATGGCGGGCACCGGTTGCGAGGATCAGCGTCTCGTAGGAAACAATGCTTCCATCCGCGAGCCGCACCCCACGACCGACCGTATCCACGCCTGTCACGGTTTCGAGAATGGTGGTGACGTCCTTGCGGTCGTGGAGCATCGATCGGATCGGCCACGCGATCTCGGATGGCGCGAGTGACGCGGTCGCGACCTGATACAGGAGCGGCTGGAAGAGATGGTGATTGCGCTGGTCGATGAGGACGATGTCGACCTCTGCGCCCTTCAAACGCTTCACGGCCCACAGGCCGCCGAACCCGGCGCCCACGATAACCACGCGATGGCGTTTCGAAGGATGACTGATTACCGTCATTCGTAATTACGCTCGACCACCCTTTCGAGACAAGTGCTCTGCTCAATTTCTCAATGCCGCCCCGGCTTGAGGGCTAGTCCTGGGCAGGGTCACCTTCATAGTCGCCAAGTGCTGCTTCGACCATCACGCGCCAAAGGTTCGGATCGCCGGCATTGGCCATGACGATATCAGGCTCGCGGAGCGTCTTCAGGACGGCCACAGCCTGCCCAATATACAAATGCCATTCTGCATCCACCTCATCGCCAGCGGAAGGCTCATATCCTTCGGCATTCACGCTCAGCCGCTCCGCGGCAAGAACGCGTGCTATCCTTTCCACGGCACTCAGCTCAGAGATCGGCATTCCATCCTCCTCGGGTCTTGAACGCTGCCGCTTCAGGCTGGTTGCACTTAGGGCGATCATGTTGGTCCGCTCGTCAGATTAGCTCAATCTACCGCGTGGCCGCCTCGCAGTGACCGCAGGCTCGCCCCGAGGTAGACGAAGCCCGGTGGCTCAATCTCGATGCGGCGCGGAACCATATGCTGGCGAGCCAGGTTCCGTTGCTTGATCGGCTGGTGGCGGCACTCTCAATTACAGCGGCCCAGCAGCAAGGAGAAGCCAATGACGAAACTCACCGCTGAAGGTCGCAACGCGCTCGACAAGAGTTCCTTCGCCTTTCCCGAGCAGAAGAAAGAGCCGCTGGAAAACGCCAGCCACGTGCGAAATGCTGTCGCCCGATTCAACCAGGTTAAGGACGTGTCCGACGGCGAACGTGATGCAGCCTGGAAACGGATCAAAACCGCCGCGAAAAAGCATGGCGTCGATATTAAGGAAAAAAGTTGGCGCGAGATCGGAAAATAGGACGCGCTGCCGCCCGTTCCTGATTGGTCTGCGGCAAATTGGCAGCTACCTCGCGACGAGTTCGCGTTTTCGCGAGCGGGCGATCGGAGACCACGGAATACGCTGGCAGTTTCATAGGGAAAACCAGAACGGAAATGCTGGCGGCCGACAGCACTCAGACTGTTGCAAGACCAGCCAATGGAAGTCGCTATCATACTGGCTGGGAGCAGAGGCCGATCGAATCCGAGGTGACCGGCCTTGTCGCAGGAGCCCACGCCGCCATCGCAGCGGTTCGATCGTGGACGGCCTTGGCGTGAGGACGGGGGGCTAGGGTTGATGCTTTCGCTGACCAGTTCTGTCTTCACCATTATGCGGCAGTCCGCAGAAGTCGCCATATTGCCGCGGTATCGGTCGCTCGAAGCTCATGAGGTGAGCGCCAAGGCCGGCGGCGACACAGTAACGATAGCCGACCATGCAAGTGAAGCTATCCTCACCGAGGGGCTGGCTCGGCTGCTTCCGGAGGCAGTTATCGTCGCTGAGGAAGCAGTATATTTCGACCCATCGCTGGCCCGGGAATTAGGTAACTCTCTTTGCTGGGTCATCGATCCGCTTGACGGCACCAACAACTTCGCTGCTGGCAATCCTCCCTTCGGCATTATCGTTGCTCTGGCCGAAGCGGGAGAGACTATTGCGGGCTGGATCTTTGATCCGCTCACAGGCCGATGCTGCCATGCTGAACGTGGCAAGGGCGCATTCGTCGATGGCGCAAAGCTCATTTCGCGCGGCTCTGGAGAGGCCAAGCCAATCGTCGCCATCTCGATGGCACGTGTCGACCCGAGGCATACTGGCAGGATGCGCGATCTGCTCGAGCCGCGCTCCTCGATTGTAAATATTCCGCGCTGCGCTGCTGAGCAGTACCCGAGGATCGCAATGGGGCAGAATGACCTAGCGTTCTTCAACCGCACTTTCGCCTGGGATCATGCTGCTGGAGTCCTTTTCCTCAACGAGGCGGGAGGCAAGGCAGCGCGCTACGACGGGTCTCCCTATCGCCTCGATGACGAGAAAGTGGGGCTCCTCGTAGCAGCGACACCCGCCTTGTGGGATTGGCTCACAGAATTGCTGAAAGACACCTGATACACCGGTTTGCTGTCACAGCTGTTTGAATGACCGCTTTTGCAGAGGCTCAATGATGACCTGAATGGCGGCAATGTCGGTGGCCGCCGCCTCCCATTCGCCCCTCACCAGCGGCCACCGCTATCAGGTGAGAGCGGGCGCTCGTAGGACGGGTCGGTGCGATCGCGGTTGCCCCTGAGGTAGCCGGACCCGGGCAGAAAGGCCCCGGTTGGCAGCGTTGCCTTGCCTTCAAGGGCGATTTCTACTGTTGAGCGACGGAGCATTATCCGCCATTCGCCATCGCGCTTCTCAAGGCGGTCGATATAGAGGCCAGCCAGAACTCGGCCCGTCTCTCCGCCTTTATCCAGGAACATACCCAGGCTGTAGCTCTCGGCGTGAGCGACATCACCGTCGATCTCACACATGTGCATCGTCACATTGTGCAGGTTCGCGTCGAAGAGCTTGCCGTGGGCCGCGTTGGCGTGTGCGCCATAGCCGGCACCCGGCACGCGGTTCTGGCCGACTTCGTGAAGGCCGTCATCATGGTAGCTGCCCGCGGTCAACGCCGCATCGAAACGGTCGTTGCCACGCGAGTTGCGCTTGATGCAGTCGAAGATGGCTTGGCGATCCGTCATCTCCTGCATATTGGCTTCGAGCGCGGCGAGACGTTCCTCAATGGTCATATGCATTCCTTCTCGATGGTGCTGGGTCAACCTGCGTAACGGTGTTCAGGGCGACCTTTGGCGCCGAGCCCGTCGACCACGAAAAGCGCGCCTGCCCCTTCCTCGGTGGGCTCACCCTGCGTGCCGTGCGCGATCGTGGTGACGAAGAGGCGATCGAGGTCGGGGCCGCCGAAGGCGACGCTCGAGACGAGCTTGACCGGCATGTCGATCGCACGCGCGAGCGAACCGTCCGGGCGGAAGCCTCCAATCTTGCCGCCCTGGTACACAGCAACCCAATAGAGCCCATCGGCGTCCACGGTCGCGCCATCGGGCAGGCCGCCCAATGCGCGCGTGTTCACGAAAGGGCGCCGGTTCGATACCGTGCCGGTTTCGATGTCGTAGTCGTAGGCGAAGGTCGTATCGATCCAGCTATCCGAGAAATAGAAGGTCTTCTCGTCGGGCGACCAGCACGGGCTGTTCGAGAAGTGGATGCCGGAATCGAGCCGCGTCACGGTTCGGTCGGGGTCGAGCCGGAATAGGCCGCCATCGGACGCGGGCGCCGCGAAATTAGCTGTGCTACCACCAATCAGGAAGCGGCCGCGGCTGTCGACTTTGCCGTCGTTGTAGAGGTAGGGCGGCGGATCGGACAGCGGATCGATCATCTCGAGCGCACCGCTGTCGAGATCGAGGAAATGGATGCCGCTGCGCAGCGTCACCACGGCGCCTCCTCCGCGCCGCAGAACCAAGGTGGTGATCACGGTCGGCATGTCGAGCGTACGCGTGGCGCCGGTCTCAGGATTGTAGGAGTGGACCTTCCAGCCCGCGTTGTCGATGTAGTGGAGTTCGCCGCGCATGGGGTCCCACATCGGGTTCTCGCCGCCCTTGCACTCGGGCGCAGCCAGTCTCGTTATCTTCATCTCTTCGTCCAATACCCTGGTCGCGGCTCAGACGGGCCGAACGCTTTTCACCGAATGGAAATGAACGGTGGTCTTGGCGGCTGAGACGAACGGCAAAACGAGCTCGCGGAACTTGGCATGCGCCGGCTCGGGACGAGATTCCAAATGCGCCTCAATGGACTGCCATTCGGCGAGGAACATGACGTTGTCAGCATCTTCCTCGCCGCGTAGCGCGGTGAAGGAGATGATACCGGTGAAAGTCTGCGTCAGTGGGATCGCCTGTTCCACGAGCACGTCGAGGAACTCGTCCATTTTGCCGCGCTTGATGGTGATTTCGGCGCGTTCGAGGACCATGGTTTTGCTCACTGTTTCACGCTGGCGAATGCGCCGGCCTCCGCGGTGATTGCCTCGCGGCCTTTCAGGGTCGTGCGATGCATCACACGGCCAGCAGCGTCATCGTAGGGAAAGGAACGATGCAGCAACCCGGGATTATTGAAGATCACGAGGTCGCCGTCATGCCACTTATGCCGGTAGGTAAAGCGATCTTGGGTGCACCATTCCAGTAGCTCATCGAGCAGCGCTCGACTGTCATCCTGGGCCATGCCGGCGATGTCGTTCGCGGTTGACCCGATCAGCAGTGCCGCCTTGCCGCCCTCCTGGGCCCAGACGAGGGGATGCTCGAGCCGGGGAAAGATCGCGTCCCAGCGCGCGAAATCCTCGGCTGTCGGGTGCTCGTAGAGCCAGCGCAGCGACGACGAAAGGCAGTGGCCGACCTTCAGACCGGCGAGCCGCCGCTTTCTCTCCTCTGGCAGCGCGGCATAGGCGGCGTGCAGGTTGGCGAAGCCCGTGTCCCCGCCCTGCTTGGGCGCGCTCTCGCACTTGAGAAGCGTCGCTTTGACCGGGTCCGTGTAGGACATGCCATCCATATGCCAGAAGTCGTTGCCGAGGATGAACTCGCGCTGGGTCTTGTCGTCCTTGTCGAGCGCGATGCGGAATATGCCCTTGTTGCTCGCTGCGGAGCCGTCGTCGGTCACCTTGTTCTCGTGCATCTCGCCCAGCGCAGCCGTTAGCGCGAGGAAGATATCGTCGCTCATATTCACCCGGGGAAAGACCAGCACGTTGTAGTGGTTAAGCGCGCCGAGCAGCAGCTGGGCGGCCCCATCGGCCAGCACCGCCTCAGGCGCGACCTCTACGGTCGCACCGATCTCCGCCGTAATGGGCTTGATGATCATCTTCTTGCCTTCCCGCCGATTGCGAATCTACTAAACACATGTTTAGTAGTGCGCGCCATTGTCGTCAACGGCGGTGTCCGGCATGGCGGTCCATGGCGCCGCATTACGCGCGGGAGGAAGGGGCAAGTGAACAAGCCGAAGCGGATCCGGCGCGATCCAGAGACGACGCGAACGCTCATCCTCGACACGACCGAGCGATTGATGATCGACGAAGGCTATGCCGCCGTGACCTCGCGCCGCGTCGCGCAGGAACTCGGCATCAACGGAGCAACGGTCCACTATTACTATCCAATAACCGACGACCTCTTCATCGCACTTCACCAGCGGATGACCGAGCGGCAGCTGGCGGAATTCGAGCAGGTCTTGGCAACGGAGGATCCACTTGCGGCGCTCTGGACCTTTCAGTCGGGATGGGCCCAGTCAGCTCTCGGAGTTGAGTTCCTCGCGCTGGCAAACCATCGCAAGAGCATCCGTGACGTGCTCGCCAAGACGACCGACGAAGCGCGCGACGCCCAGACCCAATCACTCGCCCGCATCTCAAGCCAATCAGCGTTCGGTCCTGAAATCCTCCCGCCGATCGCGTTGACCACCATCCTCGTGGCGATCGCCAGGACGCTGGCGAACGAGGAACGGGTAGGGATAACGCGTGGGCACGAAGAAGTACGCAGGTTCGTCAAATGGGGCTTGGCGAACCTGCAGCGACCTTAACTAACGGAAGGTTTTAGGGAACTGCTCTGACCCGCTGAATGTCGCCTATGTCGGCGATTCCAGCGGGATACCTGTCCATGTTGGAACTTGTTGATCCTGACTTAGGCGTAAACGTCTCCATTCAACCGCCGCGAAGACCGGTCCTGGATCATTGGGATCAGCGGCAGGAAGCGCAGCGGCTGTCTCGCGCGCGAAGCGTCTGCGAAGTGCTGGATCCGACAGGCAGGCTTTATCCCCCAATTCAGGATCCGCTCACGAGCGTTCAGCAGCGTGCCTGCAGAGGGCACGTGGTTCCGCTTCTGATGCTGGTTTACTCGAGCTCCAGGTGCATGGCCAAAATCTGGGTGGCGGAAAACGAAATTTCGCGACCTTATCCCTCCTTACGGCCACCTGGCGGCGTAACTGCGCGCTGCGGGCGACGCCTCGTAACTCCTAACTGATTTGGCCCAGCTTACCGGTGCCGCCTCGGTAGCGGTTGCGTTCGGTAGATTTCAGAGTTTCCAACCGTTGGCGGATGTTTGCGAACGGAGGAATGGTGCCGCTTAGGTGACTCGAACACCTGACCCCATCATTACGAATGATGTGCTCTACCGGCTGAGCTAAAGCGGCATTTCCCGGACGAAGCCCTTAGGCAGGGGGGCGCCTTTACCGATGAGCAGCCGTGGGCGCAAGGCCCTGTTTCATCTGGTGTCATGACAGGCGCTCGTAGAACGACCACATCAATCGCACAGCTAGGCTGGCGAGGAGGTCGTCCACCACATCACGTCAGTCCGCCCTTGGGCTTGCCGTGAAAGCCTCATGAGGAGGCAGCAAGCCTTTTGTTACGTCGATCCACTAACTTGGAATGCGCCTCCGGTGACCTAATGAGCCTTCCGGAGGCGCATTCTGTGCCAGTCGCCGAGGTGCTGAATCTCGACCGGTCTGCTTTGCCAATAGCAGGTTTGTCCCCGGTTTGAGACATTGGGAAGTTGCAACAATATCGGCCACAAAAACGGTAGAAGGCGCCCTACAACGCAGCTTAGCGAAGGTCGTGCCCCGGATGGTGGTGTAGCTCGAGGGTAGCGAAGCTGACCGGACGCGCGCTTTCCATATAGCGCTGTAGCGGCCGGTCAGGTTCGCGGGTGGTCATCGGAGATCTTCGGATAAGGTTGGGTTGCAACACTCAACTTGAACGAGGACGTTCCGATGACCGAAGACATGATGGACCTGCAGGCGCTGGTGGGAAAGAGCCCGGATGCGGATTTTCTGCGCGATATGATCGGCTTTGCCGCGCGGCGACTAATGGAGATGGAGGTCGGCGGCCTGACCGGGGCCGCTTACGGCGAGAAGGACGTCGAGCGCCTGGCCCAGCGCAATGGCTACCGGGATCGCGACTGGGAGACCCGGGCGGGCACGGTCGAGCTGCGCATCCCCAAGCTGCGCAAAGGCAGTTACTTCCCCGGATTTCTGGAACCCCGGCGGATGGCCGAGAAGGCGCTGACCGCTGTCATCCAGGAAGCGTACATCCAGGGAATCTCGACGCGATCGGTCGATGATCTTGTCAAGGCCATGGGCATGAGCGGCATCTCGAAGAGCCAGGTAAGCCGGCTCTGCGGAGAAATCGACGGGCGCGTGAAAGCCTTCCTCGAGCGGCCCATCGAGGGCGATTGGCCATACGTCTGGATGGATGCGACTTACATCAAGGTCCGGCGAGCAGGCCGGATTGTGTCGGTCGCCGTCATCATCGCCGTCGGCGTCAACAGTGACGGTCGCCGCGAAGTGCTCGGCATGGCGATCGGCCATTCCGAAGCCGAGACCTTCTGGACCGACTTCCTGCGTAGCCTGGCTCGCCGAGGCCTGCGCGGCGTGAAGCTCGTGATCTCCGATGCCCATGAGGGCATCAAGGCGTCCATTGCCAAGGTGTTCAGCGCAACCTGGCAGCGCTGCCGCGTCCACTTCATGCGCAATGCCCTGGCGCATGCCGGAAAGAGCGGGCGCCGGGTCGTATCGGCGTTCATCGCCACGGCCTTTGCGCAGGAGACACCTGAGGCCGCAAAGCTTCAATGGCGCTCAGTTGCAGACCAGCTTCGTCCCTCGGTCCCCAAGCTCTCTGCCTTGATGGACAGCGCCGAAGAGGACGTCCTGGCCTACATGACCTTCCCGCCGCAGCATCGCACCAAGCTTCACAGCAACAACCCCATCGAACGCCTCAACGGTGAGATCAAGCGGCGGACCGATGTCGTCGGAATCTTCCCCAACGATGAAGCGATAACCCGCCTCGTCGGCGCTATCCTCCTGGAACAGAACGACGAATGGGCGGTCCAGCGCTGCCGCTACATGAGCCTTGAGAGCGTCGCGGGATTGAGCGACAATGCCATCATCACGTTGCCAAGCATGGCAGCCTGATCAATCCGGCTTAGCCGGAGATCGACGTGGCCACGCCCGCGATCCTACACCACGCCATGGGGCACGATCCTTAGCGAAACCTTCTGGGCTACCCTTCGTTGGTTCGGAGAAGGAGCCCACATGGCCACGCAACCCGAAATGCCTCCGCCCGATAAAATCGAGCCCCAATCTCCGGACGAAGCGCCGTCGGCCCCAGAGCCCGAGGAATATCCGGTAACCGAACCGCCGGAAATCGCGCCGACCAGCCCTGATCGCGACAATCCCAGTCCCGGGATGCCAGAGATTTTACCTCCGCCTGACTGATGTCTGACGCTTCCGTCTATTCGCCGTTACCTTTTTTGCCGCCGACAGCTAAACGGCCCGACTTTTAGTAAAGTCCTCGGACGTGGAGAGCGATAGCTTGGCGAGCCGTGCGCAGGATTGTCAATCGGGCATAACTGAGCCAAGGCATGATCCTCCGACCCCTCCAAGGTTGGTTACGACGAAGGGCGTTCCGGGCTTCATCCGGGGCGCCCTTTTTCATTTGGGCCGGTCGACTGCCACCCGAAGGTTTGGGTTTTGCACGGACGGCAGCCGGCGGCGCCCATAGCGGGTGTCACGCATTAGTCGTCAGGTCTCGTCGATGGTGACGCCTTTGAAACATGTTCAATTTCGGTTTGGGCAACCACATTCAGAAACCGGATTTTGACATTTGGTCTCCAAATGTGCGTCCATGGGACTGGATGCCGACAGCGATGTTGGTCGCAGGCTCGAAGAACGAGCCCGGTCTATCATGTCGCGTGGGCGGCGGACCTCCGTTGCGGCGTCACTTTTTCTCGCCTCATCCCGCTGACGATCGTTGAAGAGATTATTCGCGCGAGCGGTGGGCGTAATTCGCAAAAGCTGGCGCACGTGCGCGCGCGTGGATCGTTCTCGAAGCTCGGCAAGATCAAGTTGCCTTAGCTCAAGTGACAATTGTCTGAGCAGCAACCATTCCTGCTGCCGCGCGCTAAAGAATGCGACGGCCGTCGTTGCTCCGTGACTGTCACGTTGCGATTCCTCTCCCCTGAATGAGCGGCGGCGGCGGTCACTCCATGAGCGCGCCTAGCGGATAGCATAGAGTTTCCAACATGGATCTACCGGTTTCAGACAAAGACGTGCTTGCCGAGCTTTACGCCTGGAAGCGCGAGTACACTGAGAAGCTGCACGCCGCTGAGTCTTGCGGCGACATGCAAGCGAGGCACAAGCTTCACATGCGCTTGAGGGAGATCAAATCCCTAATTCTGGAAAGGGGAGGTGATCTGGATTGCTAAAGGTCCATGCGGAGAGAAAGCCCCAGCCGACGCTATCGGCCTTGCCATACATAGTGGTTTTGTCCAATGTCAGGGACCTATTAACCTCGCTGAGGTCTAATAGCTTTTGACTGTCGTCGCCCTCATGGTTTCCCGATCAAAGGCACCGGCGACAGTCACCAATTCCAGCCTTCGGTCCTGACGCTGCTCAAAAATAGTTCGATTGCGGGCCTCGACGCAGGCCCTTCTCGGCTCCAAATCGGTTGCGCCGATGCTCCTGCCAGATCACGGCGCCAACCGTTTGCCCCCGCTTCGGCGGGGGCCATTTTACGGCCTACGGTTCGTTCCCCTCCGTCGGTTCCTCGCTGCAAACCGCGCATCCAAAACTCCGGTTTCTCCAAGCACCGAACTGACGAGGCCACCCGGCTAGTGGTCCGTAAATTTACGGAAGGACCCGAAGTTGATTCAGTTGCGTTCGCGGTAATCCGTCAGGATCAGCGGCAATAATGGCCTCGGGAGGTGTTTCGTATCGGGACAAGCGGTTCCCCCCACTTAACCTGCGCGGGCACCTTTTTGCCGAACAGGTGTTGTCCCTTCGACGTCACCGTCAACGCCGCGGCGCTCGGTGTGCGATCGGGGAAAATCGGTCAGCTCGAACCCGTGCTAAGTCAATCTCCTGAGAGGTCTTGTATGAAAATCGCCATAGTATCGAGTGCAGCCATCGCCCTTTCCCTCCTTGCGGCACCTGCCGCTCACGCCACCGTCATCGCCAGTCTGGGCAACAACGGTTCGGCCTTCACTTCGATCGGCTCCCTCGGCACTCGCGTGGGCGGCATGGTGTACACTTCGGACGAGCCCTTCGCGGACATTCCGAAGGGCGGCATCTTCGACTCCGAGTTTCTCGCCTCCGGGCCGTCGTCGGGAGCGCCCGCGACTATCACCTTCAATAGCGCGCTGAACTATCTCAGCTTCCTGTGGGGGTCGCCGGACACCTACAATCTGCTGACGCTCACCACGAACCTCGGCAATACCCTTACTTATACACCGCAAGGCCTGAACTTCGCCGTGACGGATGGCAATCAGGCATTCTCGCAGTACGTTCAGTTCAAGGCATCGGGCGGGGAATACATCACTTCGGCCAAGTTCGATGTGACCTCACCGACGGACGCTTTCGAAGTGGCCAACTTCCGCGCGGCCGTCCCAGAACCGGCAACCTGGGCGCTTATGATCATGGGCATCGGCTTCGCTGGTGCTGCGATGCGTCGCCGCCAGACCGCTACGGTTCGTTACGCCATCTAATCACAAGTGTGCTCTAGCTGGATTGCTCCCTGATCACAGGAAGTGACCCAAACATGAGCCTCCTAGCGAATCCCCGTCCGGCGAGTCTGGGCGGGGGTTTTGCTATGGATGATTAGTAGATCCCAATTTTTTGGAAAATGCACCCCCGGCGACTCTGCGGGTGCCAGGGGTACATCCTATGCCAGTCGCCGAGGTGCTGAGTCTCGACCGGCTGCTACGACGGTACGATGTCCGTCCCGTTCGAAATAACGGGGAGACTCAACGTTGCCTAACCGCGTCATCCCTGTCACGTATCAGGCCAGTCAGTTGCTTACGGATCGTTAGGCCGGACAAATGCTCGGTGACGTTGGCATAGCGCTCTTTTCAAAGCTGCAGCCGAATCTCTTCGACGCTGCTGCACGGACCGTTTCGCGCTAACTCTATTGCTCGTTCGATGGCACTTTTTTCGGTCAGTTGGCGCTGCTCCACAATCGGACTGCCGCCGCCGACACGGGAGCATCAGGGGGATACCGCGACAACGACGACAGCTGATTAATAAGCGCAGGAGCGCCAGATTAGTTGCGCTGGGTACGGGCCGAGCACTGCCTGCCCCCCTGGTCGCAGGCCCGGCCCCATCGTGCTCCGGGGTCCAACCGAGCGCGACCTCGATTGCCTAACTGACCTTTCGGAAATGGTCTGCTGGCTTTTGCACACTTTCTTCAGGCAGCACGCCGTCGGTTTCAAAGACTGCCCGTTGCGTTTCTGCCGCCCTCCTGAGTGCTCGGACACCCAGTACCGCCATCTCGTCATAGGGGCGACGCAAGGAGCGATGAAATACCAAGGCCCAACTTCATTCCGAAGATTGAGACCGTCGGTTGCACAGCACAATCGAGCGTTTCGATCTGCAAAGCCGGGGGCGCCGGCTCAAATTCGGCCGTGCATGCCGTTCTAAATCATGACTTTCGGAACGCTCAACCAGAAAGTCTCGATTAACCGAAGATGTCGCAGGCGCCCGCTTGCGGCCTCTTTGGTTTAGGCAGGGAACGCCTCACCGCACTATATTTGACGATCTAGCTGCGGATCGTTTCACATCGCGTCGTCTTATGAGCACTGTGTCTTTGGGTTCGCAAAGTCGAGGGCACACGCTGCTGGTGCGGGGAACGCTGGCCCATAACGAACTTTAGGGGATCACCTGAACCCTCGCTTCGGCGAGGGTTTTCTTCTGGCTCTGCCGCGTACGATTCTTGCCGATTTGTCATTTGTAATCTTAGAGTTGCCTTTTACGGGTGGGTGCGGGCTTGACGTCCGAGCCCCTGTAAACTTGGCCCCCGCTTCGGCGGGGGTTTTCTTTTGCCTCGATGGAACGCAGTTCGATTTGAGCGCGTTGTAACTACGCCCCGCGCAATGACCAGCGCGGCTAAGCCCCGAGCCGATCCAGGGCGGATCGGCACTTAACTCGCCCCCGTCCTGCCGGCGGGGGCTTCTTTGATTGGACCAGACCTGGGAATCTTGGCGGGCTCCACGCCATAGATCTTTATCAATTGCTCGACCGTAGCAAGTTCCTGTCGCAGCATGTCGAGCGCCATGGGGGTAACGTCGATCTCGGGATTGGCATCGCATTTCATCAGTCGCACGCGACCTTCCTCCATCGCATTTAGCTGGCGGGTCATGAAGGCGCGGGAGCTGAGCAGGTAGCCGTAAAGCTGCTTCGTCATGTAAACTCCATACGCGGATCGCATTGCTGGACCCGTATTCAATACAAAAAGTTAGTTGTCCGTAAGACGCCGCTGCGACGGCTAGGTTGGGCAGGAGCAAAGAGTGAGATGCTGCCCTATTACGAAATTGCATTAGGCCCACGTTCCACCTGTTTCAACCGCCACTGACGTGATGGCGTGGACGGCCCCCTGCACCGACATAGCTCTGCATTGACGTGGCCGTTGTAGGTCCCCGTGTGGACAACCCCTGCGACGCAAGAGCTTTTGTTTAGCGATGAGCACCGGTCGGGTGCATCCATGCGTTCGGCCCGTTCGTAGCGCCCGCATGGCTGCTGCCCTGATGAAGTCCGCAGGCTCCCTCCCTATTCACGTCATCGCGCTCGAAAGGCCGCGGACGTTGAGGTCAATCAGTATGGCTGCGTTAGACAGGCTGATCGCGAATGAATTCATGAAGAATAAGGCAGTGGCCGCCGGCGTCGAAGAGCGCAATGTCGGCGCAAGTAGCCCCAGTCGCCTAGCTAACGGGAGTTGCGCGCCTCCCGAAAGAGGCGCGCGCACACCCTTCACACGAGGGCGCATCTACCCACGAGGTGGGGTTGGCGCAAGGGCTGCAGCATCTCGTAACCAGAACGGCGGTAGTTCGAGTTTTCCCGAACTCCATTGTTGAGTGCAATGCCAGCTCTGGTTCGGTGGATTGCCAATTAAGACTTCGACATCGGATGCACCGACGATCGCTGTGCTTCATCCCGAGTGTCTTTATCAATTCCTACCCGCTTGCCGCAACGCGCTTGTCAACACGCGATTCGTAAAGTAGTGGGCCGTCCTTCCGAGGGAATGGGCGCGTAGCTCAGTGGTAGAGCACACCCTTCACACGGGTGGGGTCGCAGGTTCAATCCCTGCCGCGCCCACCATTCCCTCGGTTGATCTTCCTACATTTTTTCGTTTGACGACGTACTTGCCGCTGTGGCTGTCCGGGGCGAGCATTTGCGTAGCATCGAACGCTCGCGTCGCTTGCTGACGGCGGCTTCCCGCCGCGGTCGATCCGTGGCGTTCTGATTGCTATAGTTGTAGATGCCGCGAGCTTGCGCACTTGGGAGGCTTTCCTCTTTCCTACAGATAACCTATCTGGTTATTTCGGCAGAAGAGGAGTCGTTTCATGCTAAGTTTTCTGCCCGCCTGCATAGTAGCCTTTTCGACGCTCATCAGTAGCGTCGCCGCCTTGGTCTGGGCGATCAGGCGGCGATCGTAGCGGGTGATCCAGGTCGTCCCATGAGGGGGAAGCGCGATCCGCGGAAACGTGAGACGCAGCGTTATCAAAGAATGGGAACCGGCTCCCGGTGAAACAGTTATTTCATTTGTTTCACTTATTGCACTTGTGGCTGGAATGGCTTATCTGACGTTCATGCAGCCAGCGAGGAGAACGGTTATGAGCGAACAAGCTCTCACTCAACGGCCGCCTACGGAAATTGAAGTACGGCAAGCCTCTGAGGCGGCACGAGTGCTTGCCACGGCGTTGACGCCCGACGGACTGCCCTTCTCGGTGCGCAGGGATGGAGATAGCACGCAAGTGGATCTATCGCAGGCCTTGGGACAACTGGTGCTCGATGTGCTGACGCACGTTGCGCGAGGCGAGATGGTGACCTTCGTGCCCTACGGCGCCGAATTGACCACCAAGGAGGCTGCGGATCTCTTGAATGTATCGCGCCCATTCCTGGTCAAGATGCTCGAGGAGAAGAAGCTTCCTCATCACAGGGTCGGATCCCATCGCCGCATCCGCGCTTGCGACGTTCTGGCATTCCGCGCGCAGCGCGATGCTGAGAGGAGCGATGCTATGCGGGACCTGCAGCGCCTTGGTCAGGAGTTTGACGAGGGTTGAGATGCGTCGCGGATCGATTTGTCGTCGTTCTCGACGCGAATGTCCTTTACCCTTTCCGCGTGAGGGATGCCCTGCTCCGGTTTGCCGAAGCAGGGCTTTTCCGTGCTCGCTGGTCGCCGCGGATCATCGATGAATGGACGCGGAACCTTCTGGCCCACCGACCGGACTTCAAACTCAGCATAAATCAGCAGGTCGCGGCAATGACGCTCGCGTTTCCCGAAGCCTGCGTGGATGGTGCCGACAGCTTGATAGACGGCCTCGATCTTCCCGATCCAGACGATCGGCACGTGTTGGCGACGGCGATTCGCACCGGCGCCGAACACATAATCACCGAGAATCTGCGGGACTTTCCGGATGACAGACTCGCTCCTTTCGGAATCACAGCAGTATCGGCCGACGACTTCCTGTCGAGCACGTTCGAACTGTATCCCGCCGAAGCATTGGCTGCCATGCGCTTGATGCGCCGGGACTACCGGAAACCTCCCTTCACGCCAGGCGAGTTCATCTTCGATCTCCAGACCAAGGGCATGCCGAAGCTCGCATCGATGCTCAAGGAGAACATAGACGTCCTTTAGATGCGCGAGACTGCTGCCGAAGCTTGGCGGAGAGTTGGGAATGATCGACCGGAATTGCCCCCAAATACCTAAGCGGGCGCGCTCGCACTCATCGTCGCCGACTATTCGCAATGCTCGCCGATGATCTTCGGGCCAGGCTAGCTGACTCGAACACCTGACCTCACCAATAAGAATGGTGGGCTGTACTGACCGGGCTGAAGCGGCATATAACCTGCGGCAGGGAGCGTTTCCCGCGGGGCGTTGGACGAGAGACTGTTTTACCCGCCGCACAGGGGGATTGCCTCTACCTCTTGCTGTCCAGGCACAGGCATCCGGCGACGTCGCTCTCCTAAAAGGCGGATAGGTCAATGCTCACCGGTTAGCGGATGGCGCCGCGATGGAAAGATCGCAGCCGAGTGTCATCAGCACCTGCAGGGCCTTACCTAGTTGGATCGTCGGCTTTCCGGCTTCGAGATCGACAATAAAGCGGGTGCCCACATTCGATGCTGCTGCAAGCTCATCTTGCCGCAGTCCTTGAGCCTTGCGTTCGCCTCGAACGATCCTGCCGATTTTGCGAGTGTCCATATTCCCGAGCGGGAATATTCGCCGCAATATATCAAATTTCAACCGGAATATTCCTGATCGGGAATATTCCAGTTTTAGCGTCGCTTCTCGTTCACGTGGCTGGCCGGCCCGGAGCGCCGTCCAATGCTTTCAGCGAAGCCACCCTCACCAACCGGCGAGAACCGATCTTCACCGTCTCGACCTGACCTTCGTCCATCAATCGATACATTGTAGTGCGGCCGAGCCCGACTAGCCGGCACGCTTCATTTACCGACACAAACACTGTTTCCATGATGCCCTCACCCTTGTTGTGTGCGGGGGAAAACCTGCGCCGGGCGAGCAGTGCGATCGAGGCGGAAAAGGTAAGCGTCGGCCAAGAAATCAGCGTTCGCGCTTTGATGCGTTGGCCCTAGTATCTTACGTGCGAGCCAATGTCGGTCACCGATCTGGACCCCAACACCCGACATTTCGGCCACGTTTTGACCGTTGCCGCGCAGTGAAGCCCCCAATCTGGCCCCCAGCGTTATGAGAGGCCTCCTGCCGAAAAATCGCATGCGGTCGGGCGTTAGCGAGGACGACGCGCCCCGAATTTCGGCTTCAGCACTGTCGCACCGTCGCGAAGCTGGTCGAGTTCGTCAGACCAGAATTGCATCATGGTAACGCGTTCGTCCCAATATTCTCCGCGCGTGTAGGCGCGGCGCACACCATCGTTCTCCATGTGCGCGAGCTGCCGTTCGATCGCGTCCGGATTGAAACGACCGGTCTCGTTGAGAAGCGTCGCAGCCATCGCCCGGAAACCGTGGGCGGTCATCTGTTCCTGGCTGAAGCCGAGCGCGCGCAGCGCTCCGTTGACGGTGTTTTCCGACATGGGTCGGGCTCCGGTCCGGAACGACGGGAAGCAGTATCGGCCATCGCCCGTCAATTCCCACAGGGCCTCGAAGTAGTCGGTCACCTGTGCCGACAACGGCACGCGGTGAGGCCGGCGCATCTTCATCTTCTCGGCAGGGATGCTCCACACCCCTTTCTCGAAATCGAACTCGCTCCACTCTGCGTGTCGAAGCTCGCCCGGCCGCACGAACAGATGTGCTGACAGGCGCAAGGCAAAGAGCGTGATTGCATGGCCGGTGTAGCCTTCGATCGCGCGCATGAGACCGCCAGCTCCATCGGACGTCGTGATGGCCGCAAGATGCTTGGCCTTGGGTACGGTGAGCGCGCCTCGCAGGTCGCCGGCGGGATCGCGTTCGGCCCTGGTCGTCGCGATGGCATAGCGGAACACCCGGCTGAGCACGCTGCGCATCCTGCGGGCGCTCTCATGGCGGCCCGTCGCCTCCACGCTCCTGAGCGCAGCTAAGACTTCCTGGGCGGTGATCTTGGCGATCGGACGGTTGCCGATCTTCGGATAGGCCTTGTCGAGCAGCCAGCGGATCTTGCTGAGAGTGATCTCGGCCATGCCTTCGCGCTCGTTCTTCGCCGTCCACTCGATCGCGACGGTCTTGAAGGTGTCGTTCTCCTCGACGCGCGCGCGGGCGGCATCCAGTTTCTTCTGGTGCGAAGGATCAGTGCCCGCGGCGAGGAGTCTTCGGGCGTCGGTCAGCCGCTCCCTTGCATCGGCAAGGCTAACTTCCGGCCATGCGCCGAAGGCGAGCGTGCGGTTCTTGTCGAGATAGCGATAGTTGAAACGCCACAGCTTCGAGCCGTTCGGCCGGACAAGAAGATAGAGACCTCGGCCATCGGAAAGCTTATAGTCCCGGTCCCGGGACTTGGCGTTGGCCACGTTGGTCGCGAAAAGGGTGTTCATCGATGGTATCTTCCCCGCGAAAGGGAGGAAAACGATACCGTCGGACATACCCGAATTGTTCCCGATTGGTGCCGTATCCGCCCGGATTTGACTGGACGGTTATAGCACAGGAAACGGCTGAAATCAGCCATTCTCCGGACGTCTATGGACGTTCCAGGAGAACAAATGGTGCCCAGAAGAGGACTCGAACCTCCACGCCCTTGCGAGCGCCAGCACCTGAAGCTGGTGCGTCTACCAATTCCGCCATCTGGGCACGGGGTAGGGGGCGGCCTTTAGAGGCGAGAGTCGGGACCTGTCAACAGCGACGTGAACTGCGCCGCGATTCCGCTGCGGTTTGGCGATCCGGGTATCGTGCTCGCCAGCCGGGAGGGGGTGAAGTGCCCGCCGCGTGAGCCGACCCGTTGGCTGGGGTAAAGCGAAATTAACCATGAATCGGCGATTTTACCCCTGTCAGAAAGGGAATGTGCATCATGTGGCTTGCCCCTAGCACGACCGAGATTTGCGTGGTCGCCAGTGCTCCAGCGTCGGTCATCGGACCCCGCGGCGAAAGGCTGACTCTGGCGGCTTTGCCCACGCCCGGCAGACTCCGCTGGAACGTCCGCCGCAAGGCCGAGGTCGTGGCGGCGGTCGACGGTGGCCTGCTGACCCTGCGCGAGGCCTGCAAGCGCTATGGCCTCGATCTGGAGGAACTGCTCGACTGGCAGCGCGCGGTCGAGCGCTGGGGCTGGCACGGCCTGCGCGTGACCAAGCTTCAGCAATATCGCAACCAGTAAGGACGCCCACAACGGCCGGCAAATCTGTCTGAGCGGGCGGCCTGGCGATAACGGGCGGGAGTGAGAAAATGGATGCCCCGCGAGGATCGAACCTCGATAGACGGAATCAGAATCCGTAGTCTTACCATTAGACGACGGGGCAACAGGCGGGTGCCTCTAGGCGCCGAGTCGAGCGCCGTCAAGACGCTGCACTTGCCCCTTTGCTGCACTGCGGCTAGCATCACGTCAGGTACCCGTCGCATTCGGCGGGAAAACGATAACGAGTGCATTGACCATGGCGGAACAGCTTCCGCCGGCAGCGCGCGCCAAGGTGTCGGGCGACAGGGGCCCGGCGCCGGACGAGCGTGAAGCCGACGTAAACGATTCAGTGCCCCCGGTCTCGCCCTCACGGCCGGCCGGCGGCGGGGCATCCAGGAACGAACAGCCGCAGCGTTCGCCTTCCGGCGAGGAGCGGCGTGTCGAGGCCGGGCGTCAGGCCCCCAATCCCCGACAGGCCTACGCGGCGATCGATCTCGGCACCAACAACTGCCGGCTGCTTATCGCGCGGCCGTCGGGCGAGAACTTCATCGTCATCGACGCGTTCAGCCGTGTCGTGCGACTGGGCGAGGGCCTGGCGCAGACGGGTCGGCTCAGCCAGGAGGCGATGGACCGCGCGTTGGCCGCGTTGCACGTTTGCGCCGACAAGCTCTGTCGCCGCTCCGTGCAACTGGCCCGCTCGGTCGCCACCGAAGCCTGCCGCCGCGCCGAGAACGGGGCCGAATTCATCGAGCGCGTCAAGCAGGAGACCGGCATCGCGCTCGACATCATCAGTGCGCGCGAGGAAGCACGGCTCGCGGTGCTGGGCTGCCATATTCTGCTGGAACCCGGCGCCGGCCCGGCGATGATCTTCGACATCGGCGGCGGTTCGACCGAACTGGTGTTGATCGACAGCACGGAGCCGGTGCCGCACATCCTCGACTGGCAATCGGTACCCTGGGGCGTGGTGTCGCTGACCGAAACCTGTGGCCCCGAAGGCGAGAGCCATGCCGACCGCGTCGCGCGCTATATCCGCATGCGCGAGCTGGTCAGCGACAGCTTCGCGCCCTTCGCCGACCGCACGGCGCGGGTCCGTGCGGCCGAGCCGGCTGGCGGCCCGCTGCGCTTGCTCGGCACGAGCGGCACGGTGACGACGCTCGCCAGCCTCCACCTTGACCTGCCGCAATACGACCGCCGCGCGGTCGACGGCCTGATCGTGCCGGCGGATTCGATGCGGGCGATCTCGACGCGGTTGTCATCGATGTCGATGGCTGAGCGCCGCGAGCTGCCCTGCATCGGCCGCGAGCGTGCCGACCTGGTGGTGGCGGGCTGTGCGATCCTCGAGGCGATCCTCGACATCTGGCCGGCCGACCGGCTCGGCGTCGCCGACCGCGGCATTCGCGAGGGCATCCTGCGCAGCCTGATCGCGGCGAACGGGCAAGGCGAGAAGCTGCGCGCAGAACTGCGCCGCTTGCGTCACGATCCATCGTGAGCCGCTCGGGACGCGATCCGGGCGAGCGGCTCAAGACTGCCAAGAAGCGCACCGCCAGTTCGGCGCGCTGGCTGTCGCGGCAGATCAACGACCCCTATGTCAAGAAGGCCAGGGCCGATGGCTACCGCAGCCGCGCAGCTTACAAGCTGGCCGAGCTGGACGACAAGTTCGCCCTGCTCAAGGGCGTGACGCGCGCGGTCGACCTCGGCATCGCCCCGGGCGGCTGGAGCCAGATCGTTCGCCAGCGTAGCCCGAAGGCCAGGGTCGTGGGCATCGACCTGCTGCCGACCGAACCGATCGAGGGCGTGACGATCTTCCAGATGGACTTCATGGCCGACGAGGCGCCGGCGGCGCTGGAAGAGGCGCTGGAAGGCGCGCCCGACCTCGTCCTGTCGGACATGGCGGCGAATACGGTGGGCCACAAGCAGACCGACCATTTGCGCACCATGGGCCTGGTCGAGACGGCTGCGGACTTCGCCATCTCCACCCTCGCACCCGGCGGGGCCTTCGTCGCCAAGGTGCTGGCAGGCGGCACCGACACGCAGCTGCTGGCACTGCTCAAGAAGCACTTCACCACGGTCAAGCACGCCAAGCCACCGGCGAGCCGCAAGGATTCCTCCGAGTGGTACGTGATCGCCCAGGGGTTCAAGGGCTAACTGCCCCCCCATCTCAATCCCGTCTTCCGTGCGAAGGCAGGGGTCTAGATGAGCCTGCAAAAGCGAAAGGTGTCAGCGCAGCGTCAGCTAGACGCCTGCCTTCGCAGGGGAGACGGGGAGGCAGAGTGGTGCCTTGCAGGCCTATTCGCCGTACAAACAAAAAGGGCGCCCCGCCTTGTAGCGGGGCGCCCTTTTTGTTTGGCCATCCGAAGCTTACTTCTTGGCGGCTTCCGCGGCCGGAGCGGCTGCCGCGGCAGTGCCCTCGGCGGGCTTGGCTGCAGCGTCCTTGCCAGCGGCGGCGGGTGCTGCGCCAGCGGCCGGAGCGGCGGGCAGCGGCAGGTTCGAACCCTGCGTGTTCAGCCAGGCGATCAGGTTGGCGCGGTCTTCGGCGCTCGAAAGGCCGGCGAAAGTCATCTTGGTGCCCGGCGCGAAGGCCTTGGGATTGTGCAGCCACTGGTTGAGGCTGGCGAAGTCCCAGGTACCGCCCTTGCTCTTCAGTCCATCCGAGAAGGCGAAGCCGCCACGGCCCTCGGCGATGTGATCGCCGACGACGCCGTAGAGGTTCGGGCCGATGCCGTTGGCACCGCCCTGGTTGAAAGTGTGGCACGAGGTGCACTTCTTCGAAATGCCTTCGCCCTTGGCCGGATCGGCCTTGGCCAGCAGCGCCTCGATCGGCTCTTCGGTCTTGCCGCCTTCGCCCGACTTGACCACGCCTTCGATCTCGTAGCCCATCTTGTGGGGCGGGTGGTTCTTGTCGGCCTCGAAGTAGTGGCTGCTCAGGCTCGACAGGCCGAATGCGACGATGCCCGAAAAAAGTGCCCAGCCGGCAATGGTGTTGAAACGATCGTCCATTGAAAAAGCCCCGTGGGAAGTGCCTGTTGCGGTTTGGGCGCCGCTCTAGTCAGCGGATGTGGCGAGCGCAAGGGCCATTGCGGGATTCGCTGCAGGTGCGTAAGCGGCCGCTCTATTATGCACAGCTTTCCCGAACCCGCCGTAGCCCTGGTCGACGAGATGACGAACGCCGCTGCCGCCGATCCCGCGCGGGCGGTGTCGTTCCAGGGCGCGCCCGGCTGCAACGGCCACCGCGCCGCGCTCGAATATGCGCCGGGCTGCCTACCGCTGCCGTGCTTTGCCTTCGAGGACGCGCTCGACGCCGTGAAGGAAGGCCGCGCCGCGCGGGCGATCATCCCGATCGAGAATTCGCAGCACGGCCGCGTCGCCGACATCCATTTCCTGCTGCCCGAGAGCGAGCTCTATATCGTCGGCGAGCATTTCCTTTCGATCCAACACGCCCTGATGGCGCTTACGGACGGACCGTTCGCTGCCGCCTATAGCCACCCGCAAGCGCTCGGTCAGTCGCGCCACTACCTGCGCGAACGCGGCATCGTGCCGATGTCCTATGCCGATACCGCAGGGGCAGCGGCCTTCGTCAAGGAGCAGGGCGATACAGCGGCCTGTGCCATCGCCCCGGCGCTGGCAGCCGAGCTCTATGGGTTGAAGATCATCGAGCAGAACGTCGAGGATGCGGCCGACAACACGACGCGCTTCGTCATGCTGGCGAAGAAGCCGCTCGATCCGGCCGAGCTCAACGGCGTGCAGGCGATGACGACGTTCGTCTTCGAGGTGAAGAACATCCCGGCGGCGCTCTACAAGGCGCTCGGCGGCTTCGCCACCAACGGCGTCAACATGACCAAGCTCGAGTCCTACCAGAAGGGCGCGAGCTTCGCGGCGACGACCTTCTTTGCCGACATCGAAGGCGCCCCCGGCGATGCCGCGATCGACCGCGCGATCGAGGAACTGGCGTTCCACTGCAAGGACTTGCGGATCCTCGGCACTTACCAGCAGGCTCGAAAGCGGGGCTAAGTGCGCTTGCCCTTCGCTGGGCCGCATGTCACCAAGCGTGTGTGACGACGGCAGGGGCACAGATCGCGGGGTCGACGGCAGCGCAGGACGCCGCGCGCGATTGGCAGGCGCTGCGCGGGGACAGCGACATCCAGTACGCCCCGCTGCCGCCGTACCAGCCGCCCAAGCCGCCCGAGTTTCCCCAATGGCTCAAGGATCTGGCCGAGTGGCTCTCCTGGGCGCTGAACAAGATTTTCGGCCCGGTCGGTGAGTTTCTCGGCTTGTCCTGGCCGGTGATGAAAGTGATCGGCATCGCGGGGGGTATCCTCGTCGTGCTTGCCATCCTGTGGTTCTGGGTGATCCGGCCGCTGCTCGATGCCCGGCGCCCGCGGGAGCTCGAGGAAGAGCCCGAATGGAGCCCCGACCGGAACGCTGCGGTGGCACTGCTCGAGGATGCCGACCGGCTCGCAGCCGAGGGCCGCTATGGCGAGGCGGCGCACCTGCTGCTCCAGCGCAGCGTCCATCATATCGCGGCTGCGCGGCCCGACTGGCTGCAGCCGGCGAGCACTGCGCGCGAAATCACCGTGCTGCCGATGCTGTCCGAACGGGCGCGGCAGGCCTTCGGGACAATTGCCACACGGGTCGAGCGGAGCCTCTTCGCCTTGCGCGAGCTCGACGCGGCGGATTGGCAGGCGGCGCGTGCCGCCTATGCGGACTTCGCGCTCCAGCGGTTCCAGGCGGCATGAGCGAAGCGGCTACGGACGGCGGGGCAAATCCCTTCTCGCCGCGCGCGGCGCTGGCGCTGGTCCTGTTCGGCGCGCTGGTCTTCGTCGCGCTGCTCTACATGATCGGCGCAGGCGCGACCGGCGGTTCGACCAACAACGGTGGCGGTCATGCCGGCGGCAAAGGGCTCAACGGCTTCGCCGCTTTTGCTGGTTTCGTCGAGAAGCGCGGCTACGCGGTGCGGCGGCTGCGCGATCCGGCGGCGCTCGATGATCCGGGCCTGCTCGTGCTTACGCCTCCCGCCGGCGCCGAGGGCAAGGAGATCGACAAGATCGTCCAGGCGCGCCGTTCGGTGGGGCCGACCCTGGTCATTACGCCCAAATGGAGCGCGATGCCCGCGCCGTCCGGCACCCCCAATGCCAAAAAGGGCTGGGTCATCCTGGCCGGCACTGCTCCGCCCGAGTGGAAGGGCTTCCTCGATGACGTCGGGGTCCGGATCGGGCCGATGAACGGGGGCAAGTCGGCAGGCTGGCTCGCCAACGGGATGGCCGGGCCGCTGCCGAATGCGGGGCAGGTCCAGGCGGGCAACGGCCTGTCGCTGGTGCCGCTCGTCGTCGGCCGTGAGGACGGACGGATACTCGCCGCCTATGTTGCCGACGGCAGCGCCTATCCCGGCCTCGAGCATATTGCCATCCGGCGGCCGCCTGCCGCGGATAACGAAGGCGCCCTCTATCCCGTCATCCTGGTGTTCGAGCCGGACCTGCTGGACAACTACGGCATGTCCAATCAGGCCAATGCGCAACTGGCCGAACGGCTCGTCGATGCAGCCGTCGTGAGCAGCGATCGCACGGTCAATTTCGACCTGACGCTCAACGGCTTCGCCCGCGCGCCCAACCTGCTGACCCTGGCTTTCACCCCGCCGTTCCTCGCGGCGACGCTATGCCTGCTGCTGGCGGCGATCGCGACTGGCTGGCGCGCCTTCCTACGCTTCGGGCCGCCGCGCGCCGGTGTCCGCGCGATCGCTTTCGGCAAGCAGGCGCTGGTTTCGAACGCCGCGGGACTGATCCGCCGCAGCCGCCGGCTCCACCTGATCACCACGCCCTATGCGACGCGCGCGCGCGAGCGGCTGGTCCAGGCGCTGGCCCTGCCACGGCTCGCCGACATCGCCGCGACCGAAGCTGCGATCGACCGCGCGCTGGCGGCGCGGGCGCCTGAGGCTACACCCTTTTCCGACATCGCCGCGCGGCTGCGCGCGGCCCATTCACCCCATGACATCATGAAGGCGGCGCAGGACCTGCACGCGCTGGAAAGGACCTTGATCCGATGAGCGAACCCATGACTCTCGACCAAGTTGGCGCGCTCGCCGGCGCGATCCGCGGCGAGATTGCCAAGGCCGTGGTCGGCCAGGCCGAGACCGTCGAACATATGCTGGTGGCGCTGCTGGCGCGCGGGCACGTGCTGCTCGAAGGTCCGCCAGGCACGGCCAAGACCTTCCTCGCGCAGAGCTTCGCCGCTGCCATCGGCCTGCAGTTCGGCCGCATCCAGTTCACGCCCGACCTGATGCCGGGCGACATCCTCGGATCGAACCTGTTCAACTTCCAGACGAGCCAGTTCACCCTGACGCGCGGGCCGATCTTCTGTGACCTGCTGCTTGCCGACGAAATCAACCGCACTCCGCCCAAGACCCAGGCAGCGCTGCTCGAAGCGATGCAGGAACGCCGCGTGACGCTCGACGGCACGCCGCATGCGCTGCCGGCGCATTTCATGGTCGTGGCGACGCAGAACCCGATCGAAAGCCAGGGCGTCTATCCGCTGCCCGAAGCGCAGCTCGACCGCTTCCTGTTCAAGCTGCTGATTCTCTATCCGAGCATCGAGGAGGAGACGCGGATCGTCTCGCGCTATGGCGAGCGCAGCGGACTGCCCAGCCCGACAGAGCTCGGCATCGTTCCGGTTGCCAATGCGGCCTCGCTCGATGCCGCGACAGCGGCAGTTAGCAAGGTCACGCTGTCCGAAAGCGTCACCGAATATGTCGTCCGGCTGGTTCGTGCGACGCGTGACAGCGCCGATCTTTCCAGCGGCGCGAGCCCGCGCGCTGCGGTGCTGCTGGCCAGCGCCGCGCGGGCCAAGGCGGCGCTCGAAGGCCGCGACTATGTCGTGCCCGACGACGTCAAGACGCTCGCCACTGCAGTGCTGCGCCACCGCCTGCTGCTGAGCCCGGCCGCCGAGATCGAGGGCAAACAGGTCGAAGCGCTGGTCGAGGATATGGTCCGCCAGACCGAGGCGCCCCGCTAGGCCATGATCGTCCCCACGCTCCGCGCCGCGATCCTCATCGCGCTGGTGGCGCCGGTCGCGCTTGTGGTCGCGGCCGCGGCGCCGGGGGCGTGGATCATCGCGCCGGCGCTGGGCGGTGCCGTGCTGGTCCTGGTGCTGGCCGATGCGCTGATGGCCGGAAGGCTGCGCGACATCGCGCTTACCGTGCCGCGCGACGTCGAGGTTGGGGCCAAGACCGAGTTGCTCGCCCATGCGCAATTCGGCGCCGGCCAGCGCAGCCGCGTCGATGCGGCCGTTGCGCTCGATCCACGGCTGGCGCCGGGCGGGCGTGCGACTTTCTCGCTTCTGCATGCCGAGCTGGACTGGCACGGCACTTTCGCCTTCACGCCCAGCCGCCGCGGCACGGGCCTGGCGAGCCGGCTCTGGCTGCGCTGGGCGGGGCCGCTCGGTCTCGGCGCGCGGCAGCATACGCGCGCGCTCGACCGGGCGGTGCGCGTCTGGCCCAACATCGGCGAAGTGCGCTCGCCCGCCTTGCAGGCCTTCCTCAAGGATGCGCAGTTCGGCCTGATCGCCCGGCGCATCCGCGGCGAGGGCACGCAGTTCGAGGCGCTGACCGAATATCAGCCCGGCATGGACCGCCGCCGCATCGACTGGAAGAGCTCGGCGCGCCACGTCCATCTCTATGCCAAGGAATTCGAGACGGAGCGCAACAACCAGATCGTCTTCGCCTTCGACTGCGGGCAGACGATGTGCGAGCCGCTGGCCGGCATGCCGCGGATCGACCGCGCGGTCTCGGCGGCGCTCGCCACGGCCTACGTCGCGCTGAAAGGCGGAGACCGCGTCGCACTGTTCGGCTTCGCCGCGCGGCCGGTGGTCTCGACGCCTTTCGTCATGGACAGCCGCGATTTCCACCGCCTGCAGAGCGCTGCAGCGGGCCTCGACTATCACGCGCAGGAACCGAATTTCACTCTGGCGCTGGCGACGCTCGCCGGGCGGCTGCAGCGGCGCTCGCTGATCGTCGTGTTCAGCGATTTCACCGATCCGACCAGCGCCGAGCTGATGATCGAATCGATCGGCCGGCTGGTTTCGCGCCATGTCGTGCTGTTCGTGACCATGGCCGACGAGGAACTGGAGGACATTGCCGTCGCCGATCCGGCCGACATGCAGGCACTGGCCATGTCGGTCACCGCCGATTCGTTGCTACGTCAGCGCGCGCTGGTGACGCGGCGGTTGAAGCAACTCGGCGTCGACGTGGTCGAGGCGCCCTACAGCCAGATCGGCACGCGGCTGATCGACGCCTATCTGGCGATCAAGCGTGCGGGGGTGATCGGCTGATGGCGACGCAAACTGCTGTCTCGGCCATCGAAGCTGCGGCGCTACGCTCCGACCGGTTCCGGCTCGAGCGTGAGGACGACTGGAAGCGGCTCGACGAGATCGTCACGCGCATGGAGAAGGGCCGGCTGCGCAAGCTGTCCGACGACGATGTGCTGGCCTTGCCCGTGCTCTACCGTACGGTGGCGTCCAGTTTGTCGATCGCGCGCGAGACTTCGCTCGACGCGGCGACGCTCGCCTATCTCGAAGCGCTTGTCCAGCGTGCCTGGTTCATCGTCTATGGCCCACGCGCCTCGCTCGGTTCGTGGCTGCGGCGGTTCCTCGGCGGCGGGCTCAGCGCTTCGGTGCGGGCGATCTGGCTTGACCTGCTGATCGCGCTGGCGGTGATGGTCGCGGGCACCGTGGTCGGCTGGCTGCTCGTCGCGGGCGATGCCGAGTGGTACCACTCGCTCGTCCCCGGCCAGTTCGCCGACGCGCGCGCGCCAGGCGCGAGCCGCGAGGTCCTGCTAAAGACCCTGTTCGACGACCAGACCAAGGAGCCGCTGGCCGCCTTCGCCGCCTATCTCTTCGGCAACAACGCCCAGGTCTCGATCATGGCCTTTGCGCTCGGCTTCGCCTTCGGCGTGCCCTCGCTGATGCTGCTGGTGCAGAACACTGCGACGCTGGGTGCGATGCTGTGGCTCTATCACGGGGCGGGGCTGACGCTGGACTTCGCCGCCTGGATTTCCATCCACGGCACGACCGAGCTTTTCGCCATCCTGCTCGCCGGCGCCGCCGGACTCCACATTGGGCGATCGATGGCCTTTCCCGGCGAGCGTCCGATCATGCAGGCCGCCGCCGAAGCCGGCCGACGCGCCTCGCAGGTGATGATGGGCGTCGTGCTGATGCTGATCGTCGCCGCGCTGCTCGAAGGCTTCGGCCGCCAGCTGATCAACAACACACCCGGCCGGCTCGGGGTCGGTACCTTCATGTTGTTCTTCTGGCTCGCCTACTTCTTCGGCTTCCGTTTCAAGGCGGAGGGGACGGGCACGTCATGAACGTCGCCGCTTCGACCAGACTGCCCGCCGCGGGCCGTGAGCGAGTAATGATCACGCCCGAGGGCGTGGCCCTGCCGCTGACCATCGCCAGCCGCGGCGCGCGGGTGGGTGCGCTGTTCCTCGACCTATTCTTCATCGGCCTGCTGATGACGGTGACGACGGTGATCCTGCTGTCGGTCGCCGGTGGCGCGATCACGGGCGGGGCGGTCACCGACAAGGGGCCGCTTGGGCAACTGCTCGAAACGCTCGCGGTGATCTGGATCATTACGATCTTCCTGTTCCGCAACGCCTATTTCCTGTTCTTCGAACTCGGCCCGCGCGGTGCGACGCCGGGCAAGCGGATCACCGGCATCCGCATCGCCGCACGCGACGGTGGTCGCCTTTCCGCGGAAATGGTCATCGCGCGCAACCTGCTGCGCGATATCGAGCTTTTCCTCCCGCTGGTCTTCATCGCCTCGGCCAGCAGCGAGGGCGGCGACATGGGCGCGGCGGGGATCGCCGCAACGGCCTGGTTCCTGATCTTCATGCTCTTCCCGCTGTTCAACAAGGACCGCCTGCGCGCGGGCGATGTCATCGCGGGATCGTGGGTGGTCGAGGCGCCCAAGCGCAAGCTGGAAGCCGCCATGTCGGTGGCGCCCGCGGCTCAGGTCAGGGCCGGCCCGGCGGCCGAATCCGCGCCTGCCTACCGCTTCGGCGAGGCCGAGCTAGCGGTCTATGGCGAATACGAGTTGCAGATGCTCGAACGCGTGCTGCGCGACAACCGACCCGAGGCCATGCAGGCGGTCTATGAGGCGATCTGCATCAAGATCGGCTGGACCGCCGGGCACAGCGACGCGCGGCCGTTCCTCGAAGCCTACTACCGCGCGCTGCGCCAGCGGCTCGAGACCGGCATGCGCATGGGTAAGCGCAAGGCGGACAAGTTCGCATGATGAAGCTCCTATGATCGATCGTCGCCAATTCGCTCTGGGCGCCGGTGCGGCGTTGCTGCTGCCGGGTTGCAGCGAGGCCAAGCCGGAAAAGCCGGCCATGCGGATCGACGCCACGGCGCGGCTGGCAGCGATCGAGAAGACCGCGGGCGGGCGGCTCGGTGCCTACGTGCTCGACACGGCTTCCGGACGTGGCGCCGGCTGGCGCAGCATCGACCGGTTCGGCATGTGCTCCAGCTTCAAGCTCAGCCTCGCCGCGCTGGCGCTGCGCGAGGCTGCGGCGGGGCGGGCACGGCTGGACGAACAACTCGCCTACACGCGTGCCGACCTGCTCTCCAACTCGCCCGAAACCGAGAAGCACGTCGACGAAGGCAGGATGTCGATCGCCGCACTGGCCGAAGCGGCTCAGATCTACAGCGACAATTGCGCGGCCAATCTACTGCTGCGGCGTTTCGGCGGCCCCGCGGGCCTGACTCGGTTCTGGCGCGAGATTGGCGACAAGGATTCCCGGCTCGACCGCTTCGAGTCGGAGCTCAACCGGGTGCCGCCCGGCGAGGTGCGCGACACGACCACGCCCGAGGCGATGGCCCGAGGAGTCGCCCGCTTTCTGCTGGGCGACGTGCTGGCGTCCGCCGACCGCGCTCGGTTGGGCGACTGGATGGGCCGCACCGCCACTGGTGCGCGGCGCATCCGTGCCGGCTTGCCTAGCGATTGGCGCAGCGGCGACAAGACCGGCACGGCGAGCTACAAGGACTTGGCGACCCGGATCAACGATATCGCCGTGCTCTATCCGCCGAACGGCCGCGCGCCGCTGATAGTGACGGCTTACTACGAGACGGCTGGGCCGACGGAGACGACCAGGCCGGAGGATGAGGCGGTGTTGAAGCAAGTGGGCGAGGTGGCGGTGGCATGGGCGAGCTGATTCTACGTGACGCGACCGCGGCTGACATTCCCGCGCTGTCGGCACTCGGCAGCGATAGCTTCGTCGTGAAGTTCGGCGACATGTACAGGCCCGAGGACCTCGCCGCTTTCCTCGATGAAACCCATTCGCACGATGCGCTCGCCCAAGAACTCGCGCACGCCGAGCGCCGCTATCGCCTGGCCGAGATCGACGGGGCGCTGGCTGGCTATTGCAAGCTGGCGATCCCGAGCAGTCTGGCCGAGCACCACGATGCCGCGCGGCCGATCGAGATCAAGCAACTCTACACCGCCCCGGACCTGACCGGCAAAGGCATCGGCGCGGCGCTGATGGACTGGGCCATGGCCGAGGCGCGCGCCTACGGAGCCGACGCAATCCAGCTCTCGGTCTGGAGCGGCAACACCGACGCGCAGCGCTTCTACGCGCGCTACGGCTTCGCCAAGGTCGCCGACATCGAGTTCTGGGTCGGCGAGCAGTGCGACGAGGAGTTCCTCTTCGCCCTGAATCTCTAACCGCGCGCCTGTAGGCTCAGTCGCAGGTCACCAGGACGTTGGTGATCTCGAAGGTCGAGACGTTCGGTTCCCACACCATTTTCGGCTGCGAGGCGAGCTTGACGCCCGGCACGCGCAGCAGCCGGTCCATCAGGAACAGCGTCTCGTTGAACGCCAACGGAGAACCCGGGCAGCGGTGCATGCCGTTGCCGAAGCTCATCATCGGGGCCTGATCGCCGAGCTTTTCCTTGCGCGTCAGGTCGATCGCGTGGGGGCAGGGGCCGACCAGTTCGGGATCGTGGTTGGCGTGGCGGATCGAGACGCCGTAGCGGGTGCCGGCGGCGAACTCGTCCTTCGCCTTCTCGTTCAGATCCTGGGGCGCGCGGCGGTAGAGCGTCGAGACGATCGGATCGAGCCGCAGGATCTCCTCGAGGATGCCCATCTTCCCGTCGTAGTCGGCGGTGAGGAACGCTTCCTTGAGATAGGGCTTCTCCAGCATGTGCCAGGCAGCCATCGAGATGAACTCGCGCGTGGTCTGCATGCCCGCGCCGCAGAGCATCATCACGTCGGCGAGGATCGCGGTGTCGCTGTAGTTTTCCTTGACCAGAGTCGAGATCACGTCGTCCTGAGGCGCTGCGCGGCGCGCCTTGACCGTCGGCAGCACGTCCTTGCGCCAGAAAACCATCATGTCGTAGGCGCGGCGCAGCTTGGCGAGCTTGAGCTGCCAGCCGGTCATCATGCGCATCTTGGTGGCGTAGAGGCAATTCTCGATCCGCTTCGCCGTCTTCTTCATGTCGTCGCGCGACTTGCCGCGGGTGACGCCGATCAGGTCGCCGACAAGCGTGACCGCCATCTGCCAGGACACCTCGTCGATCCGCAGCTGCTTGTCGCGCTCCAGGTCGGCGATCAGCGTGTCGGCGGTCTTGCGCATCAGGGGCTCGAAATGCTCCTTGATGTAGCGCGGTGCGAAGTAGCTGGTGATGTGCTTGCGGCGGTCGCGGTGGGCCTTGCCGTCGAGGAAGATCAGCGGCACTTCCTCGGGCTTCATCCGCTGCGCGGCCGCTGCGTCCATGCCGTCCTGGACGAGGTGCGGGCTGCGCAGGATGTCCTTCACCCGCGTGCCTTCGTAGACGACTTCGGCGTTCTTCTTGAAGATCCGGCCTTCTTCATAGAGCTGCCAGGTCTTGCGGTCGTCTTGGTTGGGATCGATCGGGCATTGGGCAGCGGTGGCCACGGGGCAACTCCGGTTATGTTATGAGATAGCGTGGACCATAGGCCCGATCGGTTTCGCGGCAAGTTGCAAGCGCTTGGTGTTCAGGCGCAGTCTTCGGACGACGCAGGCTCAGGCAATTTGGCCGGCCATCGCGCGCAGCGTTTTATAATCGTTTCCGAACTGCTATGGGCGGCGACATGTCCTCGATACGTCCCTGGCGCGATATCGCGCGCCGCAAGAGCCGCCAGATCATGGTAGGGTCGGTGCCAGTCGGCGGTGATGCGCCGATCACTGTCCAGACCATGACCAACACGCCCACTGCAGATGCCAAGGCGACGATCGACCAGATCCGCCGCTGCGAGGACGCGGGTGCGGACCTGATCCGCGTGTCCTGTCCAGACGTGGAGAGCACTGCGGCCTTCCGCGAGATCGTCCGCGCGGCGCGTGTGCCGCTGATCGCCGACATCCATTTCCATTACAAGCGCGCGCTCGAAGCGGCCGATGCTGGCGCTGCCTGCCTGCGGATCAATCCGGGCAATATCGGCTCGTCCGAGCGTGTTGCCGAGGTCGTGCGCGCGGCCAAGGCCAACGGCTGCGCGATCCGCATCGGCGTCAATGCCGGCAGCCTCGAGAAGGACCTGCTCGAAAAATACGGCGAGCCTTGCCCCGAGGCGCTGATCGAATCAGCGCTCGATCACATCAAGCTGCTGCAGGATCACGATTTCCACGAATACAAGGTGGCGGTGAAGGCCAGCGACGTGTTCCTTGCGGTCGCCGCCTACATGGGCCTTGCCGAGGCAGTCGACTGCCCGCTGCACCTTGGCATCACCGAGGCGGGCGGGTTGATCGGCGGCACGGTCAAGTCATCGATCGGCATGGGCAACATGCTCTGGGCCGGCATCGGTGACACCATCCGCGTATCGCTCTCGGCCGAGCCCGAGGAGGAAGTGCGCGTCGGCTTCGAGATCCTGAAATCGCTCGGCCTGCGCACCCGCGGCGTGCGCGTCGTCTCGTGCCCCAGTTGCGCGCGGCAGGGCTTCGATGTGATCCGCACGGTCGAGGCACTCGAAAGCCGGCTGCAGCACATCAAGACCCCGCTGTCGCTTTCGGTGCTCGGCTGCGTCGTCAACGGACCGGGCGAGGCGCGCGAGACCGACATCGGCGTGACCGGCGGCGGCAACGGCAAGCACATGGTCTATCTCTCGGGCGTGACCGACCACCACGTGTCGAGCGAGGCGATGCTCGATCACATCGTGTCGCTGGTCGAGGCCAAGGCGGCGGAAATGGAAGCCGGACTGGGGGCGGAGAACGACGATGCACGAGAAGTCGACGCTGCAGAATAAGCTGGACGACAAGCTGGCGCGCAAGGGCATCGTCAAGCTGCCGCCGACAAAGCTGCCGGCGGTGGGCGTTGGTGCGTTGTCGGCGGGGACGCTGGCGCTCGGTTCCTTCGCGCTGGGCGCGATCGCCATGGGCGCCGTCGCGATCGGCGCGCTGGCGATCGGCAAGCTGCGGATCAAGGATGCGCGGATCGACCGGCTGCGCATCGGCAAGATCGAAGTCGGCGAGAACGACCAGGCATGACGCTGTCGATCCGTCCCGCCACGCGCGAGGACCTGCCGCTTATCGCTTCGCTGATCCGCGAATTGGCCGAATACGAAAAGCTCGCGCATGAGGTCCGCTTCGACACGGCCTTGCTCGGCGAGCACCTGTTCGGCTCGCGGCCGATGGCCGAGGTCGTGATTGGCGAAATCGACGGCGTCGCACAGGGCTTCGCGCTGTTCTTTCACAATTTCTCGACCTTCGAGGGCAAGCCGGGCATCTACCTGGAGGACCTGTTCGTTCGGCCCGAAGCGCGCGGCGGCGGACTGGGCAAGGCGCTGCTCGTCCATCTCGCCGGGCTCGCGCTCAAGCGTGGCTGTGCGCGGTTCGAGTGGTGGGTGCTCGACTGGAACGCCCCGGCGATCGGGCTCTACAAGAAGATGGGCGCGCGCTCGATGGACGAGTGGACGGTCATGCGCGTCGATGGCGACGCGCTGGTGGAACTGGCCGCTCAGAAATAGATGTCGACGTAGTCGGTCAGGTCGTCGCACCATTCGAAAGTGCGGATGCGCCAGTAGCGGCGGTTCTGGGTCACGGCGAAGCGCCAGACGTCGTGCTTCTCGCAGGCCCGGCCTTTGTCGGGCGTGTCGGTGATGCGGACCGTGCCGTCGAATAGGAAATAGTCGCGGCCGATCTCGGTCACCCTGCCGTCGAGGAACAGCCGTCCCGGCCCGCCTGCCTCGGCCTGCGCTGCGCGCAACGTCCAGGCGCCATTCGCGACGCTGACATGGGCGCTGCCGCGCGTGTTCCAGTCAATCCACTGCAAGGTCACGCCCTTGTTGGCGCGCAATCGCTGGGCCGCGGTGTTGTCGAGTATGCGGGTGGCGGGAACGCCGGCGCCGAGCGTGAGCAGCAGGACGAGGCCGAGCAGGATTCGTTTCATCGCGTCACGCTAGCATGGAACCTTCCGCGGGGGCTCGCGCGTTATGGCGTCATGCCGTCCACCGTCATCCGCAGCTTCGCCTACGACCACGCCAGCGCCGCGCTTGAAGTCCTGTTCCAGAATGGGCGCAGCTACCGCTATTTCATGGTCCCGGCCCGTGTCGTCGAGGAGCTGAGCGAGGCCATTTCGAAGGGCCGCTACTTCAACGCCCGCATTCGCGACCGCTATCCGTTCGAAGAACTCGCGGACCAGGCCGAGGCGCCCGCCGCTCCCGTCGTCGCGGACAAGCTCACTTCCCCAGGAAAAGGAAGCCGGCGGCGGCCATGATGCAGGCGAAGGCGGCGAAGTGGCGCCAGGTCAGCGCCTCGCCCAGCACCACGACCATGAAAACGCCGAAGATGGTCAGCGCGATCGCCTCCTGCGCTATCTTGAGCTGCCCGGCGCTCCAGCCGTTGGCGTAGCCGATCCGGTTGGCCGGTACTGCCAGGCAGTATTCGACCAGCGCCAGTCCCCAGCTCACCGCGATGACCAGCGCGATCGGTCGGGCATTGGCTACCGCTGGGCCGCCCCTGAGGTGCCAGTACCAGGCGGCTGTCATGAACAGGTTCGAGAGCGAAAGCAGGATCAGCGTCGGCATCCGCGCCTTGTGCTGCCGGCTGCGCGGAGAGGCAAGTCGGGTCAGTTGTTATCGCTCGATCACAACCCTAGTCTGCCGCGAAAGATGGGAGACACATGATGCGCTTCATCCTCGTTCACGGCGGTTTCCACGGCGGTTGGTGTTGGGATCGGGTGGTGCCCGAACTGGAGAAGCTCGGGCACGAGGCGATTGCGCTCGACCTGCCCGGCCACGGCGAGCGGCGGGCCGAGCGGCCGGTGAACTTCCAGGGCCGCATCCAGCCGATCCTCGATATCCTGCAGCCCGGCGACGTGCTCGTCGGCCACTCGGGCGGCGGCTACGACATCGCGGTGGCGGCGAACCATGCGCCCGAGAAGGTCGGCCACCTGATCTTCCTCGCCGCCGGCCTGCCGATCGAGGGCAAGACCGTGGTCGAGGCGACGGGCGGCGCGACCGAGCAGGACGAGAGCGGGCACGCCCGCGCGGTCCAGCTCATGGACGACGACACCGGCATGCTGCGCTTTATTTCATTGCTGCCCGATGGCACGATGGACTGGACCAGCCGCGATGGCGCGCGCGACTTCTTCTACCACGATTGCGACGAGGCGACGGTCGACTGGGCATTCTCGAAACTCTCGCCCGGCATCTCGCCGTTCCCTGAGGAGAAGCTCCACCTCGGCGCCTTCTGGGAAGCCCAACTGCCGCGCAGCTACATCCATTGCACGCAGGATCGCGCCAAGCCGCACGCGATGACGAAGGAGGTCGTCCGCCGCCTCGGCGTCCAGCCGCTGACGATCGATGCCTCGCACTCGCCCTTTCTCAGCCGTCCGGCCGAGTTGGCGGCATTGTTCATGGAAGCGGTGGGGATGAAGCCTATCGGGCCGCTGCTGCCGCGCTAGAGGACGATGTCGAGTTCCACCCGCACCGAAGCGATGCGCCAGCCGCCGGTCTCCGTCAGACCAGGTTCCTTGCGATAGGTGTCGAACACAGTCGCATAGGCCAAGCCGAGGCCGGGCAGTTCGGGGCGGGTCTCCTTGATGAACGTTTCCTGCCGCCAGATGCCAGTGGCGTGGCGCTCGTCTTGGAATTCGATCTCGGGGATAGTGACGATGTGGAGCAGCATCTTCATCGGCGCGAAGGCCTTGTGCATCATGCCGATCACCGTCTCGCGTCCCTCGATCGGCGCCACTTCGCTGCCCAGCACCTTGCCGGTCGGCGACATGTCGAGCACGAAATCCTCGGTAAGCACCTCGCGCAGCCGGTCGAAGGTGTGACTGTCGATCGAGCGGCAGTACTTGGCACGCAGCGTCTTGATGTCCTCGATGGCCAGAAGCCGCTCGAGCGGTTCCATCAGAGCGTGGCCTTGAGCGCCGAGGCCATCGCCACCACAGCCTGCGCGCGCGGCATCGCGGTCAGTTGCTCAAACTGCGCCTTGTAGTGAGCGTTGGGCACGAAGACCGGGCCGTTGGTGATGTTGTCGAGCGTGAGCTGCGCAACTTCGCGTGCGGGCTGCATGTTGGGCACCGCCGCATATTTCTCCGCATATTTGGCCGTCGCTTCGGACTCGGTCGCGCCGGGACACAGTGTCAGCACGTCGACGCCGCTGCCGGCCAGTTCACCGAACAGGCCTTCGCCAAGGCCGATGACCAGCGCCTTGGTAGCCGAATAGGCGGTCGAGAAGGGGCAGCCGATGAAGCCTTCGACCGAGCTGGTGAAGACGATCCCGCCTTTCCCCCGCGCCTTGAGCCGTGGCAGGAAACCGTGTGCGAGCTGCATCGGTGCGTGGCAGTTGACGGTCAGCATCTCAGCCATCTCGACCGCGTCGGTCGTCTCGAAATAGCCGCGGATGTTGAAGCCGGCGTTGCTGATGACGAGGCCGATGTCCTTGCCCGCGGTCGCGGCGAGCAGCGCGGCCGGCGCATCGGGCTTGGACAGGTCAGATTCGCAGAGCTGCGTCGCAGTGCCGTGCGCTGCTTCGAGCTTCGCGGCCAATTGCTCGAGCCGGTCGGTGCGGCGGGCAGCGAGGACGAGATCGAAGCCGCGCGTGGCAAGCTCCTCCGCGAAGGCCCAGCCGATGCCCGAGGACGCGCCGGTGACGAGCGCGACCGGGCCGTAACGTTCGAGAAATGCGCTCATCCTGATCCCTTCCAAAACTTTGGCCGCAGCCTAGCGCGGATGCGGCCAGCGGTGGAAGGGGCTAGCCGATATACCCGGCCATCCGGGCAACGATCGCCACGGCGCAGCCCGAGCAGACGGCATAGACGCAGAGCCAGAGGACGAGACGTGGCGGGCGGGCGAGGTCAGGGCGGCCTGCGGGATAGACCAGCTCGCAGACCGCGCCGATGGGCGGGCGCGGTGTTGCCTCGTAGACCGCATCGGTCACTTCGTGCCGGCCGCTTTCGTCGGTAAAGGCGTAGATCGCCGAATAGGACGTCGCGTCGTCGCGGGTCACGCGGTGGCCAGTGACGCTTGCGGTGACGCGGCGTCGCGCCCGGGTCAGCCGCACCCAGTCGTGCCGGCCGAGTAGCCAGAGCGTGACGAGGCAGAGGAACAGACCGGTCAGGAGGATCGCGGTTTCCATCGCCGCGATCTTACCCGAGCTCGGTTAAGTTTTTGCAAGGTGTTTCGAAGCGCTGGCGTGCGCGGAACATGTCGCGCGGCCCGACGTTGCGACCCCCAGGGAATGGATGGGCGAGCCTCATGAAAGGCAAGGCATGAAGCATATAACGATAAGTGCAGTGGCGTTCCTCCTGGTCTTGGCCGGCCCGGCTCTGGGTCAGGTGACGACGCAGGAACAGATGCCCAATGGCAACGTCCGGACGACGTCGCGCGTCGACACACCCGGCGGAACCGCGGCCACGCGGACGGTCGATCGCCCCGACGGCTCGCGCACGGTCGTGCGCAGAACCACAGATACGATGGGCAATAGCCGCGTGGTCCGCCACGATTCGCGCGACGGGCCCGGGACGCGCCGGGTCTGCAGCAAGCGGTGGCATGACGGGCATCGCGTGACGCGTTGTTGGACGCGTCACGGCTGAAGCCTAAGGATGGAGGCTTCTCGCAAGAGGCCTCCAATCGTCTCGTTTACAGGCTCAGGAACAATCCCGCGAGCGCCCCGCTCATCAGGTTGGACAGGCTGCCCGCGGCGAGCGCGCGCATGCCCAGCCGGGCGATCGCCGGGCGTTGGTTGGGGGCGAGGCCACCGGTCACCGCCATCTGGATCGCGATCGAGCTGAAATTGGCGAAGCCGCACAAGGCAAAGGTCACGACGCCGACGGTGCGGGGGCTGAGATCGGTCGCCTGGCCCAGGTCGATGAACGAGACGAATTCGTTGAGCACGATCTTGGTGCCGAACAGGCTGCCCGCGTGGAGCGCCTCGGGCCAGCTCGCGGCGCCGAGCAGGTAGAACACCGGCGCGAAGACGTAGCCGAGCAGCGACTGGAAGGTCACGCCTTCGAGGCCGAACAGCCCGCCCAGCCAGCCGACGAAGCCGTTCGCCAGCGCCACCAGCGCGACGAAGGCCAGCACCATGGCGCCCACCGCAACGGCGAGCTTGACGCCGGTCTGCGCGCCCTGGCTGGCGGCCATGATGACATTGGCCGGGCGCGCTTCGCCATCGTCGTGCAGCGCTGCGGCATCGACGCCGGCGTCGAGATCGAGCCCCGGCGGGTCGGGCATGATCAGCTTGGCCATGAGGATGCCGCCCGGCGCCGACATGAAGGCCGCGGCGACGAGGTAGTCGATGCGGATGCCCATCGAGGCATAGGCCGCGAGGATCGTCCCGGCGACGCCCGCCATGCCCACGGTCATCACGCAGAACAGCTGCGAGGGGGCGAGGCCGGCGAGATAGGGCCGGATCACCAGCGGGCTCTCGCTCTGGCCGACGAAGATGTTCGAGGCGGCGCAGAGGCTCTCGACCTTGGAAATGCCCGTGACTTTCTCCAGCCCGCCGCCGATCCAGCGGATGACGAGCTGCATCACGCCGACGTAGTAGAGGATCGAGATCAGCGCGGCGAAGAAGATGATCACCGGCAGCGCGGAAATGGCGAAGCTGGTGCCGCCGATCTCTGGCTTGGCCAGCGGACCGAACAGGAAGGCGGTGCCGGCATGGGCATAGCCGAGCAGGCTGGCGACGCCGCTCGCTACCCCTTGCAGCGCATAGTTGCCCGGCGGGAAGTACAGTACCAGCGCGGCGAGGCCCACCTGAAGCGCGAAGGCCGCGCCGACCACACGCAGCCGGATCGCCTTGCGGTTCGACGAGAGCGCCACGGCCAGGGTCAGGATCAGCAGGATGCCCAGCAGGCTGTAGGCGATATGCATGGGCGCTTGGTTCCCCCCCGGCGCGGTTATTTACATCCGGACAGGTAACGGCGGCTCGCCAGCGCGCATAGAGGCCTGGCGCGAAATCCGTGGGCAACGCGGTGTCTGCCGGCCGGCGCTTAGTGCAAATCACGGGAGCGACCGCTAGACCCGCGGCGATGCAGGATCGGGCCCAGGACACCGGGGGGCTTATCCCCCGATCGCTATTCGTCTTCGCGCTGCTCTATGGCGGCCTCGCGGTGCTCGCGGGGGTGCTGGGCACCAAGCTCGCTTCGCTGGGGCACTGGCCGTTGCTGGGTGACCTTGCGGTGGAATCGGGCATCTTCGCCTTCCTCCTTCTCGTCGTGATGTCGAGCGCGGTTGCCGAGCTGTTCGGTCAGGGCGTGGCGAACAAGCTGGTCCGTTTCGGCTTCATTCCGCTGATCGTCTCGATGGTGCTGCTGACCCTGGTGATCCACGTGGTGCCGCCGGCGGCGTTCTGGCACGATCAGGACGCCTTCGCCCGCCTGCTCGGCCAGGGAGCACGGATGCAGTTCGCCGGGCTCATTTCCTACGGCACTTCGCAGACGCTCAACGTCGCGCTGTTCTCGCGGATCGCCGGTGGGCAGGGGAAAGCGCTGATGCTGCGCGCCTGGATCGCCTCGATGCTCAGCCAAGTGGTCGACACCGTGATCTTCATCACGATCTCGTTCTACGGCGTGGTCGACCAGACGGGCCAGCCGATGCCGATCGTCAATATCATGGAGGGCCAGATCATCTCGAAGCTGGTGCTATCGACGATCATGGTGCCGCCGTTCATCTATCTGTTCGTCCGGTTGGGGCGCTGGCTCGACCGTCCCCGCTGATCGGGCGCGCTGAAAATACTTCAAATCGCGGCCCAGCGCGGTAAAGCGCGAGGCATGTCGAATCCCCACGATCCCGCGATGCTCGCCAAGGCCGAAACGCTCATCGAGGCGCTGCCCTATCTGCAGCGCTATGCCGGGCGCACTTTCGTCGTGAAATACGGCGGCCACGCCATGGGCGATCCCGAGCTTGCGCGCGATTTTGCCGAGGACGTGGTGCTGCTCAAGGCCATCGGCATCAACCCGGTCGTCGTCCACGGTGGCGGGCCGCAGATCGGCGCGATGCTCAAGAAGCTCGGCGTCGAATCGCAGTTCATCGATGGCCTCCGCGTCACCGACAAGGCGACCGCGCAGGTTGCCGAGATGGTCCTGTCGGGCGCGATCAACAAGGAACTGGTCGCCTGGATCAGTGCTGCCGGCGGCAAGGCCATCGGCATCTCGGGCAAGGACGGCAACATGGTGACCGCGAGCAAGGTCACCCGAACAAAGAAAGACCCCGAAAGCAACATCGAGCAGGTCGTCGATCTCGGCTTCGTCGGCGAGCCCGAGACGGTCGATACCTCGGTGATCGAGACGCTTTCGAACGCGGGCATGATCCCGGTGATCGCGCCGATCGCGGCGGGCACCGATGGCGAGACCTACAACATCAACGCCGACACCATGGCCGGTGCGGTCGCCGCGGCGATCGGCGCGGCACGGCTGTTCCTGCTGACCGACGTGACCGGCGTGCTCGACAAGGACAAGAACCTGCTGACCCAGCTGACCCCGGCCGACATTGACCGGCTGAGCGCGGACGGCACGATCCAGGGCGGCATGATCCCCAAGCTCGAGACCTGCGTCCATGCGGTGCTGGCGGGCTGCGAGGCGGCCGTCGTGCTCGACGGGCGGGTACCGCACGCGATGCTGCTCGAATTCTTCACCTCGCGCGGCGCGGGCACGTTGATCAAGGCCGGCTAGGGGCGAGGGTTGCGCGCGGCCTTCGACAAGCTCAGGCTGAGCGGATGTCGCCAGATACCCCAGGTCCGCTCAATTCCCGAGACCCGCTCACGCTGAGCTCGTCGAAGCGCACGCGCAACGCCGGCGTCGCTGCGCTCGTCCTTTTGACTTTGGCGACCGGATGTAACCGGGAGAAGCCCGAGCCCGCGCCTAGTGAAGCGGCGGTCGTCCCGTCCGCCGCCGCCACGCCTGCGCCCGCACCGATCGCGAGACCGAGCGCGGTCGCGTCCAAGGCTCCGCCGCCCCTCGATACCGGCGCGCTCAACGATCGAGAGGACCCCGACAGCCTGCTCCGCTATTACGCCGCCGCGCTCGGCGCGCGCGACTGGGCGGCGGCGGCGAAGGCCTGGGGTGAGGGCAGCGGGGTGACGGCGAAAACGCTGAAGGAGTCCTACGACCGGGCGGAGGCGCCGCAGCTCACCGTCGGCAAGGGCATCAGCGAAGGCGCGGCGGGCTCACTCTATTACGAGGTCCCGGCGATGCTGCGCTTCGGCTCGGGCCTGTCCGAACATGGCAGTCTGGTCCTGCGGCGGGTCAACGACGTCGATGGCGCCACGGCGGAGCAACTGCGCTGGCACATCGAACGCAGCACGATTGGGCAGGGGCAGTAGGGCTGCAGCAGCACTCTTCCCGATCCGGCCTCGCTCGGCTATCAGCGCTCGACCTTGACCGCTGAAAGGCACGGCCTTGCTGTTCTTCACGCTCTACGAAATCGTTTCCTACCTCATCAACATCATCGTCATCGTCGTGATCGTCCAGTTCGTGATGAGCCTGCTCATCTCGTTCAACGTGGTGAACATGCACAACGATTTCGTCGCGGCCATCTGGCGCGCGGTGAACGCGATCCTCGAGCCCGTCTTGGCGCCGATCCGCAAGATCATGCCCAATACCGGGGCGGTGGACCTTTCGCCTATGGTGTTGATCATCGGGCTCACCATCATCCAGATCATCCTCAAGAACCTGGCATTCGCAGCACTATGACCCAAGCTTCCATCATCGACGGCAAGGCCTTCGCCGAGGGCCTGCGCGGCCGCGTCGCCACTTTCGCCGCCTCGTTCGAGGCCGCCGCGGGCCGCAAGGCGGGCCTGGCCGTGGTACTCGTCGGAGAGGATCCGGCGAGCCAGGTCTATGTCCGCTCGAAGGGCAAGCAGACCGTCGCCAGCGGCATGGCGAGCTTCGAGCACAAGCTGCCCGAGGACACGACGCAGGAAGTGCTGCTGGCGCTGGTCGACCGGCTCAACGCCGATGCCGCGGTCGACGGCATCCTCGTCCAGCTTCCGCTGCCCAAGCAGCTCGACGAACAGGAAGTGGTGGACCGGATCGATCCCAGCAAGGACGTCGACGGGCTGACTCCGATCAGCACGGGTCGGCTCGCGCTGGGCCAGCCCGGCCTCGTGCCTTGCACGCCGCTGGGCTCGCTGATGCTGCTCAAGGACCGGCTGGGCAACCTCTCGGGGCTGAACGCGGTCGTCATCGGCCGCTCGATCCTCGTCGGCAAGCCGATGGCGCAGTTGCTGCTGGGTGAGAACTGCACGGTGACGATCGCGCACAGCCGCACCAAGGACCTGCCTGAAGTCGTGCGCCGCGCCGACATCGTCGTTGCGGCGGTCGGCCGCGCCGAGATGGTCAAGGCCGACTGGATCAAGCGGGGCGCAACTGTGATCGACGTGGGCATCAATCGCCTGCCGCCCGCGGAAGGCGCCGAGAAGGGCCGTCTCGTCGGCGATGTCGACTTCGCCGATGTCAGCGCGGTTGCCGGCGCGATCACGCCGGTGCCGGGTGGTGTGGGGCCGATGACCATCGCCGTCTTGCTGCGCAACACCATCGTTGCCGCGCACCGCAATGCCGGGATAGCACTCGCGGCGGACGCGATTTGAAGCGTTTCCTCGCCTGCCTGGCGCTGCTCGCTCTCGCGAGTGGAGCCCAGGCGCAGGAGCGGCGTCCGGAAGGCGGCATGCGGGGTGGGCCGGGAAGCTCGCGCTTCAGCTACGCCAATCCCAGCGCGGCCATCGCCGCCGAGATTGCCTTCGCCCAGCTCGCCCGCGACAAGGGCCAGTGGACTGCCTTCGCCGCAACCGCGGCGGATGATGCGGTGATGTTCACGCCGGCCCTGACGCTCGCCCATCCCTGGCTCAAGGGCCGCGCCAATCCGCCTTTACCGTTGACCTGGCAGCCGCACGAGGTCTGGTCGAGCTGCGACGGCTCGCTGATGGTCACGACGGGCGCCTGGCAGCGGAACGACAAGCACGGCTGGTTCACCACCGTCTGGCAGCGTCAGGAGAAGGGCGGCTACAAATGGGTCTTCGACCACGGCGACGAGACCAAGGATCCCATCGCCGCGCCCGACATGATCGGCGCCCACGTCGCCACCTGTCCCGAGCGTCACGCCGGCCCGCGTCCGGGAGGGCAGGCGCACAAGCCGGGCAAGCCGCCGAAGCAGGCGAAAGCGCCGCCCGCTCCGTTCGATCCGACTAAACGCGAAGGCAAGTCGACCGACGGCAGCCTGACCTGGCGCGTCACCGCCGACGCGGCCGGCACGCACGATTTCACCGCGCAGATGCAGGTCGAAGGGCAGATGCAGGAAATCCGCAACGAGCACGTTGCCGGCGGCTGACGTGATCGACCTTTTCGTCTCCGCCTTCGTCACGCTGTTCGTCGTCATCGACCCGCCGGGCTGCGCGCCGATCTTCGCCGGGCTGACCAGCAGTGCGCCGCTTCCCGCGGCACGGCGCATGGCGATCCGCGCCTGCATCATTGCGGCGCTGATCCTGTTCGTCTTCGCGCTGTTCGGCGAGAATCTGCTCGGCGCGCTGCATATCGAACTCAACAGCTTCCGCATCGCCGGCGGCATCATGCTGTTCCTCATCGCCATCGACATGGTCTTCGAGAAGCGGACCGAGCGCCGCGAGAAGCGCGCCGAGGAAATTCTCACGGCCGAGGAAGTGGACGACGTCTCGGTCTTCCCGCTGGCCATACCGATGATTGCCGGCCCCGGCTCGATCGCCACGATCATGCTGCTGATGGCGCGCGCCGAAGGGACCGAGGCGACGCTGGTGATCCTCGCGGCGCTCGCCGCGGTGATGGTGCTTTGCCTGCTCGCGCTGCTCGCCGCGGGTCCGCTCATGCGACTGGTCGGCGCGAAGGCCGAAGCGGTGGTCACACGGCTCCTGGGTGTCCTCCTGGCTGCCCTGGCGGCGCAGTACGTGATCGACGGTCTGCGAGCCGTGATGGCCGGCTAGAGCCTACTGCAGCGTCACTCCGTCGTCGTCGTCGCTGTCGCGCCGGCCGAAGAACTGCATCAGCTGGATCAACAACTCGCACCGCGTCCCGATCCCGTCGGCTTCGAGCAGTGCCTGCTTGGCCGCCGCGTCGAACGGGGCGATCTGGCAGACGCCGTTGATCAGCGACATGTCGTCGAGCCGCGACACCGAATCCCAGTCGACCCGATAGCCCTGCGCATCGGCAAAGCGGCGCGCCTCGCGCTCGAAGCTGGCGCGCTCGATCGCGGCAAGCGCCTCGTCCTCGTTCTCGGGCAGAAGTTCGGCCTCGATCTGACGGAAGGGCGTGGTCACGTCGAGTTCGCGCAGCACGCGGAAGCGCGCCTCGCCTTCGAGGACCACATTGAAGCGGCCGTCGTCGAGCGCCTGGACGTCGCCGATGCGGCCGAGGCAGCCGACCTGGAACAGTGGCGCGCCTTCGTGCTCACGCTGCGGCTGGATCATGCCGATGCGCCGGTCACGCGCCAGCGCATCGCTGATCATCGCGCGGTAGCGCGGCTCGAAGATGTGCAGCGGCAGATGAAGGCCGGGATAGAGGATCGCGCCCGTAAGCGGGAAGATGGTGATCCTCGTTTTTCCCTCACCCACGATCCGGGCCTAACCGAACAGGACGGTTGAAAGCCGCCGGCGCGTCGCGGAGACCCAGGGATCCTCGAGCCCGATGGCATCGAACATCTGCAGCAGCTTGGCGCGCGCCGCGCCCTCGTTCCATTCGCGGTCGGCGGCGATCATCCGCAGCAGCGTGTCGGCGGCGGCATCGCGGTCACCCGCTGCGAAGGCGGCAGTGGCGAAAGCGAGCTGGGCCTCCATGTCGGCCGGGCGTTCGACCGCGGCAGCGCGCAGCGCGGCGATCTGGCCTTCATCGGGCTTGTACTTGGCGAGATCGACGGCGGCGCGCGCGCGATCGATCAAAGGGTCCTTGGCAAGCTCTGGCTCAAGCGAGGCGAGCAGCTCTGCGGCCTCCTCGACGCGATCAGACAGGGTCAGCGCGCGGATCAGTCCGCCGATCGCCTGGGCATTGTTCGGTGCCATGTCGACAATCTGGGCGAATACGTTTGCCGCGCGATCCCCATCGCCGCCAGCAAGCACTTCCTCACCCATGGCGAGCAGCGGGGCGAGATCGGGTGCGGCTTCGCCGCCGGGCTGGACCGGCAGCTTGGCAAGCAATTGATCGAGAAGCGCCTTCAATTGCGATTCGCTACGCGCCTGGGTCAGGTCCGCCACCGGCTGGCCCTGGAACATGGCATAGACGGTCGGGATGGACTTGATCTGGAATTGGTCGGCGATGAAGCGCTCTTCGTCGACGTTGACCTTGGCGAGAACGACGCCTTTGTCGGCATATTCCGCAGCGACCTTTTCCAGCGTCGGGGTCAGAGCCTTGCAGGGCCCGCACCATTCGGCCCAGAAATCGAGGATGACGAGGCTCGTCATCGACGGCTCCGCCACCTCCTTGCGGAAACGATCTACGGCTTTCTGCTCTTCGATATTGAGGCCGAGGCTTGCCAAGGCGGGTTCTCCACTGGGTACGATCTGCGCCAATGTGGGCTTTTCGCCGCGTTTGTGAAGGGCGAAAGCGCGCGGGAGGCGTGCACGGCACAAGCCTTCGCACTTCTTGCACTTTCCCCCTTGCGGCCTGCGAAACCCGCTGCTAGTGGCGCGCCTCACCCCGGCCCGCCGCCACCCAGTGGCAGCAGGCTGAGACGTTCGAGCGGGCGTAGCTCAGGGGTAGAGCACAACCTTGCCAAGGTTGGGGTCGAGGGTTCGAATCCCTTCGCCCGCTCCAAGTTCATCAAAAATCGCAGAAAACCGCCAAAAACCGTCGCCAAGACGGTCGCGGTCGAGCGTTGTCCCCACAAAGCGTCTACACAATGATGCCCGTGATGATGGGTTAAGTGTCGAGTTATCCTCGATAAATCATCATGCTGGCGTCTACACAAACCGTCTACACAAGCGACCGTCCGGGCTTTGCTTGAAGCGGGCCGTCTACCATTACCGGAGACGCGTCCCGACCGATCTGGTGAAGGTCTTGGGCCAGCGCGAAATCTGGCGGACGCTCGATACAGACAGCTTCACAGTTGCGCTTCGACGGCTTCACCGTGCCGCCGCGATGGTTGAGAGCCAGTTCGAGCGAGCGAGGGCTGATCTTGGCCGATCATGCGATCCGACGCTCTCGGCACCGTTGGCAGACGGTCCCGCCCCGCAGTTTGTGGCTTCACTCCCTTCGCCGTCATTTCCGACGACAAGCGTGCCAGCAATGATCCAGACCCGTTCGATTGGCGAGGTCTACGACATGTTCATTGCCGACCCCCGGCACGCATGGACCAAGCGCACCTCGATCGCCCATGGGACTACGCGCAAATGGGTGCTCGAAGCATTCGGCGCTGACACAGCAATCGGCGGAATCACGCGCGAAGGATGTCGCGAGTTCGTCGATCTATTGCGCAGGATGCCAACTCATGCCGACAAGCGGTTTCCCGACCTGCCGTTTCGCGATGTCATCGCGGCGGCGGCTGCCCGTGGCGAGAGACGGTTCATCAGCCCAGCGAACCTGAACGCTTACATCAACCGCTTCGGTGGCGTGATGCATTGGGCGATCGATGAGGGCTACATCGACCGCAACCCGCTCAAGGGCCTCAAGCTCCGCGACCCTGTGAAGCGCCGGGACAAACGAAAGCCATTTTCCATCGAGCAGTTGCGGCGCATTTTCGCAGCGCCGATTTTCACGGGGTGCAAGGACGACGAGCGCGGATTCTCGGTGGCTGGTCCTGCAAGACCTCGCCGCGCTCGCTTCTGGGCTCCCCTGATTGCATTGTTCAGCGGCCTTCGGATGAACGAGATTTGCCAGCTTGAGGTGAGCGACATCGTGAAGATCGATGGAATCGCCTGCTTCAAGGTCGCGACCGGTCTCAACGCGGCAGGGCAGCAGAAGCGGGTCAAGACCGCCGCGAGCGAGCGGCTTGTCCCTATTCACGATGAGCTTGCCCGGTTCGGCTTCCTCGCATTCGTCGAGGCCCAGCGCATTGCTGGCGAGCCAAATCTATTTCCGGACCTGCCTCTGGGTCATTTGGGATACCGTTCGACCGCACTGTCAAAATGGTTCTCGCGGTTCCTCGTGACGGCCAAGGCAGACGCACCGCTGACCTGCTACCACTCATTCCGCCACAACTTTCGGGACGGATTGCGCGAAGCGAAAGTTGACCGCGAGCGCTCCCTGATCCTCGGCGGTTGGACCACTGACGGCAAGTCCTCGGCAATCGCCGACAACTACGGCAGCGGATACCCAGCCAAGGTGCTCGCCGAAGCACTGAACTCAGTTCGTTTTCCGCTGCTCAACCTCGACCACCTGTCGGTGGCAGTCGAGCACCGTGAGCCAGCATGATGATTTATCGAGGATAACTCGACACTTAACCCATCATCACGGGCATCATTGTGTAGACGCTTTGTGGGGACAACGCTCGACCGCGACCGTCTTGGCGACGGTTTTTGGCGGTTTTCTGCGATTTTTGATGAACTTGGAGCGGGCGAAGGGAACGCGTCCGGGCTGCTGATGATCGGCAGATCATGAAGCCCACCATCGGCTGTCGCTACGCACTGCTCGATGGTCCCGGGCGATGATTCCGGATCATTGGTGGCCATGGCTTCGTGGCAGCCTTGATCGATCATCGTGCCACCGTGGGTCTGACGATCTGGCTCGGGAGCATGATGTCGAACTCGGCGTAGCCTTCCTCGATCTCATCGGTTCGGACCACGCGTGCGGTCATGTCGGATGGGTCGATCATGCGGATTGCCCAGTGCGGATCGCGTGCAAGGCGGCACACCTCGATCTTGATGGGCTCGTGATCCTCCACGCGGATCGTCAATGCGACGGTATCGGTGATGACCATCAGACGGGGCTGCGCTTCGGTCGGGGAAGGCTCTCTCATAGCCCGATGGCCCGACACAGCGGACAGGTGGTCGGGGCGTCGTCGTCATAGGACTCGATGCCATCTCTCTCCAAGTCGGCTTCGAAGGCCCGCAAGGCATCTTGATCGGTCAAGAAGTCCTCGGTCCACATGATTGCGGTTCCGGCCTGATTGACGATCTTGAGCGTCCATCGGGGCTCGGCCATGTCACGGTAAATCTGGACTTCGACGCTCCTGTCATCGCGCCTGACCGTGCGGGAGAGCGGCGATGTCTCGGTAATCTGGGAGGGCTCTTTCATCAACGGATGCTCTCACGGATCGGTGAGGCGTCAACCAATGTCTTTGCGGCGGTCGAAGCCCATGCCCTTCATCCGACTTGAGTAGCCCGGCAGATCACGAGCATGGCGGTTCATCGACGCCCCGAGGATCGTGGTGCAGGTCGGGATGTAGGGCGGTTCCTCTGGCTTCGGCTTTGGTGTCCGGAGCAGGGTCAGGAACGCGATTACGGCATAGGCGACACTGGCGATCGCAGCCATCACGGTGGCCGCCGCGCCGATGATGGCGAGGGCAGTATTGAGGTCGGTCATCTTGATCTCCTTGGGGTTGATGACTTTCCCTGCCTGCTCGATGGCGTCACATCACGGGCGAACTGGCTGCACCGCCGAGAACCAAGCCCAGATTTTTCGGGTCGATCTCGTCGCCCCGAACGCAAAAAGGGCGGCTCTCGGAGCCGCCCTTTCCGTTGACCTGACGCTGGATCAGTCGAGTTCGAAGTAGATGCGCAGCGAGCGGAAGGTCGTTGGCGTCACGGCATACTGCCCTTCGCCTTCGCCGACCTCTTCCCAGTTGTCCCACGCGAACAGGAAGGCATTGTCGTCGCCCGTGATCGTGCGAGTGCGCTGGGTCACGCGGCCTTGGAAGTGGCCGATCTTCTCGATGCCGATGGCAGTGAGCAGTTTGGCTTGGATAACCGGCCCGTGTTCGGCGAAGACCTTGAGCCCAGCGATGGTCTTGTCCGAGCAGCCCGCCATGAACTCCTCGATCTGGCCGGGCGTCAGATCGACGACCGACTCGAAGTCTTCCTCTGTGAAGCCCGTGGGCAACTGGCCCGGGTTCGCCTTGGGCTTCGAAGTTAGAACGGCGAGGATTTCCGCTCGCGTCGAGGGCGAGAACGAGGTAAAGTCTTCCTTGGTAAGAACGATCATCATGGTAGCCTCCATAGGTCAGTTTTGCCATTTGAGGGGTCAGATGGCCGTCTGACCCCTCAACTCCAAAAACTGGACCCTTGAAGTTCACCTGTCAACTGCAAAATTTGACCGGTCAGATTATTTTTTGACAGGTCAGATTCTGCTGTCAGTTTACCCAGCCAACGCCCGGTAGACCGACGCCCGACCGATTCCGAGTTCCCGGGCGATCTGGGACGCTCCCAAGCCAGTCTGGCGAAGCTCCTGCACTCTGCTGACATCGACGCTCGGCTTACGCCCCCGGTAGCGTCCTTCGGCCTTGGCCTTCTCGATCCCTTCGGCCTGACGCTCTCGGCGGATGTCGTTCTCGAACTGGGCGACCGCACCAAGCACGGCGAGCATCAAGCGGCCCGTCGATGTGTCGGTATCGACGCCCGACTGGTTCAGGCATCGGAACGCCACGCCCTTGGTCGTCAGCTTCTCGACGATCTGGTGAAGGTCACCGACACTACGGGCCAGACGGTCGAGCCGGGTGACGATCAGCGTGTCACCTCCCTCACGAAGTCGATGGCTTGGCCAAGTTGCTCGCGATCACCTGCCGAGCGTCCCGACATCTTCTCGCTGAACAGCTTCTCGCACCCCGCCTCGGTCAGTGCTTCGATCTGGATGTCGAGGCTCTGCCCCGCTGAACTGTGCGGCTTTGCGCATCGCGGGCGGTGTTCGTGCGGGCCTATCCCCGCGAGACGCAGGAGATGGTGTTCGACGCCCACGCGCGGGCGTTCGCCTTCTTCGGCGGCGTGCCGACGCGGGGCATCTACGACAACATGAAGACCGCGGTCACGACGGTGTTCACGGGCAAGGAGCGGGTCTTCAACCGCCGGTTCCTGATCATGGCCGACCACTACATGATCGAGCCCACCGCCTGCTCGCCAGCGGCGGGTTGGGAGAAGGGCCAGGTCGAGCACCAGGTGCAGACGATGCGCGGCCGGTTCTTCCAGCCCCGATTACGCTTTGCGAGCCTGGAGGAACTGAACGGGTGGCTTGAGGCCGAGTGCCGCCGCTGGGCGGCGCTGCATCCCCATCCCGATCAGCGCGAGCTGACGATCGCCGAGGCATGGGACGCCGAGCGCCCGGCGCTCCAGGCGATGCTGGCGCCGTTCGACGGCTTCCACGAGACGCCGCACGCGGTAACCGGCACCTGCCTGATCAGCTTCGACCGCAATCGCTACTCGGTCATGGCCAAGGCGGCCCGGCGTGCGGTGCAGGTTCGCGCCTATGCCGACCGGATCGTGGTCCGCCTCGACGACGAGGTGGTCGCCGAGCATCCCCGCTTCTTCGGCCGCGATCGGATGATCCTCGATCCCTGGCACTACCTGCCGGTGCTGGCCAAGAAGCCGGGCGCCTTAAGGAACGGGGCACCGTTCCAGGACTGGGATCTCCCGCCAGCACTGGCCCGGCTCAGGCGCAAGCTGGGAACGGGCGATGAAGCCGACCGCCGGTTCGTGCGCGTGCTCTCTGCCGTGCTCACCGACGGGCTCGAAGCGGTCGAGGCCGCGATCCGCGAGGCGCTCGCCGCCGGCGCTGCCAGCGACGATGTGATCCTCAACATCCTGGCACGACGGCGCGAGCCGCCCCGATCACTGACCATCGCGACGTCCGAAGCGTTGGCGCTCAGCCACCCGCCGACCGCGGACTGTGCTCGATACGACCTGCTGCGAGGCGCCCGTGCAGCGGCATGAGATGATCGCCGCGATGAGCGGCCTGGGCCTCAAGGGCATGGCCAGCGCCTTCGACGAGGCGGTCACCACGGGCATGCAGCGCAAGCGCACCGCCATGGAGATCCTCACCGACCTGCTGCGCGCTGAGGCTGCTCACCGCCACGCGGCATCGATCCGCTATCGCATGACTGCGGCCCGGCTGCCGACGGTGAAGGACATCGATGCGTTCGTGTTCGAAGGCACACCGATCAACGAGCAGCTGGTACGCTCGCTGCATGCCGGCTCGTTCCTGCCCGGACAGCGCAACATCGTCCTGGTCGGCGGCACCGGGACCGGGAAGACCCACCTCGCGGTTGCGATCACTGCCAGCGTCGTGCGTGCCGGCGCCCGCGGCCGCTACTTCAACACCGTGGATCTGGTGAACCGGCTCGAGGAGGAGAGCCGCCTCGGCAAGGCAGGCGCGCTTGCGGCCCAGCTCTCGCGCCTTGACCTCGTCGTGCTCGATGAGCTCGGCTACCTGCCGTTCGCCCGCTCGGGCGGCCAGCTGCTGTTCCACCTCGTCAGCAAGCTCTACGAGCGCACCTCGGTGATCATCACGACGAACCTGGCGTTCGGGGAATGGCCGACCGTGTTCGGCGATCCCAAGATGACGGCCGCGCTGCTCGACCGCATCACGCATCACTGCGACATCGTCGAGACCGGCAACGACAGCTGGCGCCTCAGAAACCGGAGCTAAAACCCTCCCCCCGGACCCCCCACCCGGCGGTTGACCCGGTGGGTCCACAGGAACCTCCCACGGCCGTCACCGCCAGCGCTTTAGGAGGCGCGCGGCGACGGCCGCGGGTCCCTCCTATGGACTACCGGGACAACCGCCCTGCAAACCGCAAAGGGGGGGCCCTTTTGCACGCCGATATGGGGTCCCGGTTCAACGCCTATTTACAGCCGAAGGACGCTACCGGGGGGCGTAAGCCGAGCGTCGATGTCAGCAGAGTGCAGGAGCTTCGCCAGACTGGCTTGGGAGCGTCCCAGATCGCCCGGGAACTCGGAATCGGTCGGGCGTCGGTCTACCGGGCGTTGGCTGGGTAAACTGACAGCAGAATCTGACCTGTCAAAAAATAATCTGACCGGTCAAATTTTGCAGTTGACAGGTGAACTTCAAGGGTCCAGTTTTTGGAGTTGAGGGGTCAGACGGCCATCTGACCCCTCAAATGGCAAAACTGACCTATGGAGGCTACCATGATGATCGTTCTTACCAAGGAAGACTTTACCTCGTTCTCGCCCTCGACGCGAGCGGAAATCCTCGCCGTTCTAACTTCGAAGCCCAAGGCGAACCCGGGCCAGTTGCCCACGGGCTTCACAGAGGAAGACTTCGAGTCGGTCGTCGATCTGACGCCCGGCCAGATCGAGGAGTTCATGGCGGGCTGCTCGGACAAGACCATCGCTGGGCTCAAGGTCTTCGCCGAACACGGGCCGGTTATCCAAGCCAAACTGCTCACTGCCATCGGCATCGAGAAGATCGGCCACTTCCAAGGCCGCGTGACCCAGCGCACTCGCACGATCACGGGCGACGACAATGCCTTCCTGTTCGCGTGGGACAACTGGGAAGAGGTCGGCGAAGGCGAAGGGCAGTATGCCGTGACGCCAACGACCTTCCGCTCGCTGCGCATCTACTTCGAACTCGACTGATCCAGCGTCAGGTCAACGGAAAGGGCGGCTCCGAGAGCCGCCCTTTTTGCGTTCGGGGCGACGAGATCGACCCGAAAAATCTGGGCTTGGTTCTCGGCGGTGCAGCCAGTTCGCCCGTGATGTGACGCCATCGAGCAGGCAGGGAAAGTCATCAACCCCAAGGAGATCAAGATGACCGACCTCAATACTGCCCTCGCCATCATCGGCGCGGCGGCCACCGTGATGGCTGCGATCGCCAGTGTCGCCTATGCCGTAATCGCGTTCCTGACCCTGCTCCGGACACCAAAGCCGAAGCCAGAGGAACCGCCCTACATCCCGACCTGCACCACGATCCTCGGGGCGTCGATGAACCGCCATGCTCGTGATCTGCCGGGCTACTCAAGTCGGATGAAGGGCATGGGCTTCGACCGCCGCAAAGACATTGGTTGACGCCTCACCGATCCGTGAGAGCATCCGTTGATGAAAGAGCCCTCCCAGATTACCGAGACATCGCCGCTCTCCCGCACGGTCAGGCGCGATGACAGGAGCGTCGAAGTCCAGATTTACCGTGACATGGCCGAGCCCCGATGGACGCTCAAGATCGTCAATCAGGCCGGAACCGCAATCATGTGGGCCGAGGACTTCTTGACCGATCAAGATGCCTTGCGGGCCTTCGAAGCCGACTTGGAGAGAGATGGCATCGAGTCCTATGACGACGACGCCCCGACCACCTGTCCGCTGTGTCGGGCCATCGGGCTATGAGAGAGCCTTCCCCGACCGAAGCGCAGCCCCGTCTGATGGTCATCACCGATACCGTCGCATTGACGATCCGCGTGGAGGATCACGAGCCCATCAAGATCGAGGTGTGCCGCCTTGCACGCGATCCGCACTGGGCAATCCGCATGATCGACCCATCCGACATGACCGCACGCGTGGTCCGAACCGATGAGATCGAGGAAGGCTACGCCGAGTTCGACATCATGCTCCCGAGCCAGATCGTCAGACCCACGGTGGCACGATGATCGATCAAGGCTGCCACGAAGCCATGGCCACCAATGATCCGGAATCATCGCCCGGGACCATCGAGCAGTGCGTAGCGACAGCCGATGGTGGGCTTCATGATCTGCCGATCATCAGCAGCCCGGACGCGTTCCCTTCGCCCGCTCCAGTCTTCACACATTCACGTGGACAGACGCTTCCCGGTTGCAAGGCTAGGGTCGCCCGGCTGCGACTGCCGCCGCTGCAGCATGGATGGGAAACTCACGGGCGCGACGGCAGTCGTCACCGCTGTGGCCGAGAAGGGTTAACACACCTAAATCATTGGAAAAATACAATCGGGGTTGCAGATGCGTTACGGCTCTGCTTCCGACGACTTGGCAACCTGCGCTCCGATGAATCCTTCAGGATCAGTCATTTGGCCTTAGGAAAACCCAAGTAAAACAAGTGATTTTAACAGGCGATTTCGGAATCAAATGCTTGGGGGAGCCTATTTCAAATTATTGACGCGGTGTAGTGATTTTTACAGGATATATTCTACCGATCATACTGAGTTAACCTCTTGGCGAAAAGAATGCGTTTTCTGCTGTTCAGGCTTTCTTTTGAGACGGTCCACAATAATGCAAGATCATGACACTTGCGGATATTCCTGCAGTGCGGTCACGTCGCGTCTCAACTTACCAGTTTGTAACTTGCATTGGGCATTGCCAATGCCTTGCCGCGACCTGGGGGGAGTATAACGGGCCATCCACTGAGTCTTTACAGATAGAACAGGTCGCGAGGCTTGGGGTCGCCGCTGGACATCCGGCAATCACCCTTTGCTGCCGACGGGGCGATCCACCCGTCGGCAAAGGAGCCTGACGATGACGTACAAACTCAATATGATGGCCGTGGCATTGAGCTGTTCGCTCGCTGCTTTCTCGGCTCCAGCTCTCGCTGTCGATGTGGTCGACGGTTTCACGCTCGACTCTGGAAGCTTCGGCACTGGCTTTGGCGTGCATTCAGACGGCACGCAGACCGGGCCGACGCTCAACGCGCATGTCAATATTGACGGCTCGGCAGTGACGTTCGGCTCGACCGGTGGGCTGACCATGACGGGCGGCGGCGAAGCCACGGTTTATCCCGATGGCGGTGTAATCGATGACCTGACCGTCGACTTCGCCAAGAGCTGGAACAAAATCACTTTCAGTTTCGACGGCGAGGAGGATGGCATCTTCACGCTGCTGGTGAACGGCGCGTCTCTTTTCGACGGCTGCTTGCTCTGCACGCTCGATTCGAGTGGTCAGAATAAGTTCATTCTGACCGGAAGCGGGATCAACAGTCTCGCCTTTACCTTCGATCCCGGAATCCTCACCGCGAAGCAGTTCCGGGTCGACGGGGTGACCGATGCAGTCCCCGAGCCCGCGACCTGGGGCCTGATGATCCTAGGAATCGGCGTGGCGGGTGCCGCGATGCGCCGCCGGCAAAGGCAGCGCATCCGGTATCATCTCGCCTGAAGCGGTTCAGGGTCCTGCTTGGCGGGAAGGGGGGTGCCTTGGCATCCCCTTTTCCGGTGGACAGATGCGTGCGGTTGAAATGCCGTGGGGGCTGCCTACATCCGTCTTAGCCGGTGCAGGCTAACGGTTCCCCCTTCCGCAGCCGCACCGCGCCGAGTGGGGTGGCTGCAGACACCTCGCCATTTTTTCGTGACGATAGAGCCAGCGGAGCGGCCGGGCATTGCACCAGCCGCTCCGCTTCTCGTTTCCTTTAGCGGCCGAGCTGGCTGCCGAGGATCAGGCCGATCGCGCCGGTGGCGATCGCGGCCATGATGATGTCGCCGTTGGTGTCGCGGTAATAGCGATAGCCGGCGCGCGGCGGCGGCAGGTCATAGCGGCGCCAGTCGTTCACGTAGTAACGGCTGTTGTTCCAATAGGTGAAGCGCTGGCCTTCGCGCCAACGGCCACGATAGCCGTTGTAGCCGTAGCGGCCGCCATAGCTGTTCCAGCGATACTGCTGGCGACGGTTGTCGTGGCGGTCGTACTGGTCGCGGCGGCCGTCATGATTGCGATCACGGTTCCATTCGCGGCGGTCCGAACGGCCATCGCGGTCACTGTCTCGGTTCTGTGCCACGGCGGGGACCGCGGTCACCACGCTGGCGATGGCAACAAGCCCCGCCATAGCGCCTGAAAAGATCTTGTTCATACCAGCTCCTTGCATTGCGCCGTTTTCGGCGTTTTCAGCGGGAGAACTAACGGCCCGGTAGCGCGCTTTGTTCCCCACAGCGCTTATGGTTGTGCCCCATCGGTCCTGATCGCCACGTGAACGCTTCTGTCCACTACTGTACAGGAATTCCATGCAAAAAGGCCGTCAGGTTGCCCGGACGGCCTTCGTGTGTCGGCAGTTGTGAAAAGCTCAGCTGACGACGCGGCCGCCGTTCACGCCGATCGTCTGGCCGGTGACGTAGCTCGATTCCTCGAGGCACAGCCAGGCGCAGGCATTGGCGATGTCGTTGGGCTCGCCCATGCGGCGCACGGGCAGGGTCTGGAGCAGGACCTCGGTCGGGATCTGGAAGCGGTCGCGGTTGGCTTCGGACATGATCGTGCCCATGACCGAGCCCGGCGGGATGTTGTTCACGGTGATCCCGTGGGGGCCGAATTCCTGCGCCATCGAGCGCGTCATCGTCACCACCGCGCCCTTCGACGAGGAATAGGGGATCATGTTGATCGCGCCGGTCTGCGCCGACGAGGACGAGATGTTGACGATGCGGCCCCACTTGGCGGCCTTCATGTCGGGCAGCACTTCCTGGGTCATCAGGAACGGCCCCCGCACGTTTACCGCATAGATGAAGTCCCAGCGGTCCTCGGTCAGTTCCTCGAACGGCGTGAAATCGGTGACGCCGGCGTTGTTCACCAGGATCGTGATCGGGCCGAAAGCTTCTCGCAGCTTCTCGATCGCGGCCTTGACCGGCGCACGCAGCGAGACGTCGGCGCCCAGCGCGATCGCCTTGCCGCCGGCCGCCTTGATCGCGTCGACGGTCTCGGCGCAGCGCGCTTCGTCGAGGTCGAGCACGCCGATGGCGATGCCGTCTTTGGCCAGCCGCTTGGCGCAGGCCGCGCCGATGCCGGCCGCCGCGCCGGTGACGAGGGCTACTCGGTAGGTCATGATTCGTCTCTCCCGGATCAGGTGTTCGCTGCACCATTAGCGAGAATGTTGCCGCCGGTAACCCAGCTTGCCTGAGGGCTTGCGAGGAAGGCGACGACCGCGGCGATTTCGTCGGCAGTGCCGATGCGCTTGAACGGCGAGGCATTGGCGAAGAACTCGGTGTACTGCGGCGAGGCGTCGATCATGCCGGGGCTGGTGGCCCCCGGGATTACCGTGTTGACCGTGATCCCACGCGCGCCGAGTTCGCGTGCCCAGCTTTCGGTGAAGCTCTCGATGGCCTTCTTGGCGGCCGAATAGAGTCCGGCGCCGGCGAGCGGATATTTCGCTACCGAGGAGCTGAAATTGATTATGCGGCCGTTGTCCTGAAGGCGCTTGGCCGCCTCGCTGGCGATGTAGAGCGGGCCGAAGACGTTGATGCCGAAGATATAATCGATGTCTTCGTCTGTCACTTCGGCAAGCGCACCGCTGCCGCTGACGCCCGAATTGTTGACGACGATGTCGAGCCGACCGGGGTTGCGGTCGATCTCAGCGAACATCGCCTTCACTTCGGCGCGCTGGGCGATATCGGCTTGGTAGGCGATGGCCTTGCCGCCCTTGGCTTCGATCTCGGCGACGGTCTGCTCGGCGCCGGCCTTGCTATGCGCGTAGTGGGCAACGATCGAGGCGCCGTCCTCGGCGAGGCGCAGCGCGATCTCGCGTCCGATCCCGCGCCCGGCTCCGGTGACGAGCGCGACTTTTCCTGTGAGCGGCTTGTCGGTCATCGTTCTCTCCTCAACCCTCGCCGGCGACGAATTCCATGAACTCGTTGTAGGCCTGCTGCGATCCCGCGCAGGTGATCTTGTCGTCGCCGCCTTCGTTCTCGGCGAAACGGCGGATCGTCTTGCCGACGCGGGGGCTGTCCCAACCGCAGTCGCATTTGCCGTCCCAGTGCACGGTCACCTCGTCGCCCGAAGTGAAGCCGCCCCAGTAGGACAGCGGCACTAGGTCGACGAGCACAAGCCGGCCCTTCTGTACGCCTTCGCGCGGCAGGGCCTCGCCCTCGGCGCCCATCAGTAGCGGCACCGAATAGGGCGGCAGGTGGAAGAAGCCCGCCGCGCAGAGCGGGGCGTTGCCGATGCATTCGGAGAAGCCGTACTGGTTGCCCATGCGGTCGATGTTGAAGAACTGCTTGATCTGGTCTTCCCAGTCCTCGGGCGCGTCCTTGTAACCCTTCATGCCGCCGCCACCCATGATGATCGAGCCGGGCGCGAAGTTGCAGCGCACGCCGCGGTCGAGCCCGGCGCGGGCGACGCGGTACATGTCGGCGAACGTGCCGCCGATCTTCACCTGCTGGCCGTCGAAGCGCTCGATCATGCGGCCGAACCAGGCATCGAGGTCGCCGTCGCGCGCGCGGCCCTGGGCGAGCATCTGCTGGCGCTGTTCGAGCAGTGCCGGATCGAGGCCCAGGCTGGCGACTTCGCCCTTGTCCTCGGCAGACTGCAGCCGGCCCGACAGCGCCATCAGGTCGGCCGGGATGTGGGTGTCGTAGAGCGTGTGATAGTTCGCCTCGCCGCCCGCCATCTCGACGTTGAACAGGCTCATCATCTTGAGCATCGTCTGGTAGCCGCCGCGGTAGCCCGGGAAGAAGGTGGGCAGCTTGGTCTCCCAGGCGTTCACCCCGCTGGCGGCGTAGTTGACGTTGTAGAAGTGGAACTTCCACGGCCCGAACTCGTCGTAGGACCGCGGTACGAAGCTGAGCTTGCCGGTGGTACCGCTGGAGTAGGTGACGAGCATGCCGAACTTCTCGAGCCGCCCCAGCCATTCCTCGATCGTCTTTAGGCCGGTCAGGTCCACCTGCGTGAGGTCGTGCGCGGTCAGCTTGTCGAGCCAGCCGGTGAGTTTGGCGAAGTCGCGGTTCTCGATGATCTGGATCGGATAGTTCTTGAGCACGCGGTGGTCGAAGCTGACCGGGAGCAGGTCCTCGATCCGGTCGATCGTGTCCACGCCCTGGCGATCGGCCAACTTTTTCAGCGCAGGAATGCGGTCGCGCAGGCGGCGGAACATGATCCGCGCCGCTTCCAGCTGCAGCTTCTCGCGCTCCTCGCGCGGGATCGCCATGAGTTCGTCCCACGAGCGGTAGGTCCAGGCAGCCGGATTGTCGGGCAGGAGGCTGATCGCCATCGGGGTTCCTCTCTCGCTTTCTGTGCTTGCTGATCACTTTGTTAGCGGGCGGGGTGAGCGAGGTCAATCGAAGGACGGCACTCTTTAAGATTACTTGGCTCGGATTTGCGCCGAGGCCGCGTTCAGGCGGGAGACGATCTCGGTCATTAGGCCCGAAGCCTCCGTGCCCTCCCGGCTCGCGCAGTTCGTCGGAAGGAGGAAAGAGCCCCAATTGGACTTGTTGAGGAAATTGATCCCGGCGAGGCTGGGCTTCGCCTTGTCCGGCATGCAGCCGCGCGGATAGGCCTCGCCGGCATAGCCGCGGACCGGATCGTCGGGGCCGAGCGCCATCGGGCGCAGCAGCGCTGCCTGTTTGCGCAGGGCTTCGAACTCGCTCTGCGGCAGCGCGAAGCTCTGGCGTCGCTCGGCAAGGTCGGCAGCACTTTCCTCGGTCGGCTCGTCGGCGCGCTCGGGCGTGTCGAGATATTCGACGGTGCCGCCGGGCGTGATCGACCAGGAATGGAAACGCCACATGCCGTCGGCCAGGCGGACCCGCTGCCAGACGGTGATCGTGTCGCCGGCCAGCGCGTAGATGCCGGGCGCAGCTGCATCGCCGACGAGACTGCGGGTTGGCGGTATGGGCTGCTTGCAGCCGCAGAGAGCGAGGGCGACCGAGAGGGCAAGAAAACGCGGACTCATGCGCGTTCTCTTGGCATCGGCCGGGGCCTGTCCGCAAATGCAGTGGGCGGGTTTTCCCGCGGTATCAGCCCAGGATGCGCTCGACGAAGCCGACGACTTCCTCGAAGGTCTCCGCTGCGCCGGTCAGGTCCAGGCTGCGGATCACGGCGACGTGCTCCATGCCGTCGATCGCGCTCAGCCTGGAACTGACGCCGGCGGCGGTGAGCTTTTCGTGGAACAGTAGCGAATCGTCGTAGAGCACCTCGCCCTTGCCGACGCTGACCAGCGTCGGCGGGTAGGCCGCGATCTGTGCGAGCAGCGGCGAGGCGAGGGGATGCTCCGGGTCGAAGCCCTGGAGGTATAGTTCCGCGGCGACGTCGGCCGATTCCTTAGAGAACATCGGATCGCTGGCGGCATTGCCGGCATAGCAGGGCGACGAGACGCGCAGGTCGAGCCAGGCCGACAGGAGCACGAGCCCGTCGATCCGCGGTCCGCCGCGCGCGGCCGTCAGCACGCCGAGGCCCGCCGCAAGTCCGCCGCCTGCCGAATCGCCGCCGACGATCAGCCGCGCGTCGCCGATTTCCGCACGGAGCGCGGTCAGCGCGGTCAGCGCGTCGGTGAGGCCCGCGGGGAAGGGACCCTCGGGCGCGAGGCGGTATTGCGGCACCACCACCTCGACGCCGCAGCGCGCTGCGAGCGCCTCGGCAAACAGGCTTTCGAACTCGGGCTGGCCGATGCGAAAGCCGCCGCCGTGGAGCATGAGGACATAGCCGCGCGGCGGGCCGTCGGGTGCGAACCGCAAGGTGCGCAGGCCACCCATGGTCGTTTCGAGCGGCGGCCTCGCCGTCTTCCACGCGCCGGCGTCGACTGCCGCCTGCATCTGTCCGCGCCGCTCGGCAAGGTCCGCCGGGGCCGGGCGGCCCGGCCGCAGCGGTGGAAGGTCTATGTTCATGAATCCGCTCCCGATTATCCTTTGATGGAAACCGAAAGCCTATTCTGCCGCCTGCTGCAAGGCGATCGATGCTTCGAGACTGCCGGCGACGCGCTTCGCGCCCATCGCCTTCAGTTCGGGGATCACATAGTCGCCCAGCAGCGTGATGCATTCGAGCACGGCGTCCTGCGGCAGGTAGCCGAAATTGACGTAGCACAGCACTTGGTCGACCCCCGCGTCCTCGTACTTGAGGAACTTCTTGAGGCATTCCTCGGGGGTGCCGATGATGACCATGTCCTCACGGTCGAAGTGGTCCATGTCGAAGCCGCCTTCGGCCTGCTTCTTGAGCAGGGGGAAGGCCTTCTCCTGCACTTCGGGCGGCATATGCGCGAGTTCCCACTTGAGCGTGAACTCGGCGACCGAGGCGTACCACCACCAAACCGATTCCCAGAGGCGATTGGTCTCGAGCTTGGCGCGCGATTCGGTGCAATGGACCAGCGTATAGACGCCGACCTTGTTGGTATGGATCGAGGTCACCGGCACGGCGCGGGTCTGCTCTTCGCGATAGGCGCGGATCAGTTCGGCCAGCTTGTCGAGCGGCTGCATGATCGAGAAGCACAGCAGGCCCAGCCCGTTGGCGCCGGCCATGCGGATCGTCTCTTCGGACGAAGCCGCCATCCAGCAGGGCGGGTGCGGAAACTGGTAAGGCTTGGGCGTGACCATGCGCTTGGGGAAGTCGAGATATTCCGAGTGTTCCTCGTAATATTCCTCGGCCCACATGCCGGTCACCGTCTTCGCCGCGGCGAGCATCTTCTTCTTGGAATTGGCCACGTCGACCTTGAAGGCGATCTGCTCCATGGGCGTCGAGCGGCCCATGCCCCATTCGACCCGGCCGCGCGACAACAGGTCTACGGTGGCGACCTTCTCGGCGACGCGTGCCGGATGGATGAATTCGTGCGGCATCAGCGCGACGCCGAAGCCGAGGCGGATGTTCTCGGTGATCTGCGATAGCGCCCCCAGCACCACGTCGTTGCAGGGCATGTGGCTGCGGCCCTCGCGGAAATGGTGCTCGACCAGCCAGGCGGTGTGGAAGCCCTTCTTGTCGGCCAGCGCGACCTGTTCGACGCAGTTCTTGTAGGCCATGCGCTCGGCCGTGCGCTGGCCCCAGGGATGTTCGCCCGCCCAGGGCTGTGGCGCTTCGAATTCGTAGAGTAGACCCAGTTCCATTCGCCGCTCCCGCCTTAGTTGGTTTCGCCCATCTGCTTGCGCGTCAGCCGCCGCCCGCCGCAGAACTTGGTGCTCAGCGTGCTGTCGACGGCGATGTTCTGCCCCGATACGCCCGAGGCGAGATCGCTGAGCAGGAAGGCGATCGTATTGGCGAGCTGCACGGGCTCGGTGAAGATCACCGTGTCGCTGGGATCGCGGCTGGCCTTGGCGCGCTCCGACATCGTCGTCGCCTTGTCGATCACACGCGCACTCATCACCGCGCCCGGCGAGACCGAATTCGCGCGGATGCCGAACTCGTGCCACTCGTTGGCCATGGTCCGGGTCAGCGCGATGATGCCCGATTTGGCGGCGCCGTAAGGCCCGTGCCAGGGCGCGGCGTCCTTGGCGCTGACCGAGCCGATATTGACGATCGCGCCCGAACGGCCGGTGCGGATCCATTCGGCGGCAGCGTCGCGGCAGAGATAGAAGACATAGGCAAAGTTGAGCTGCAGCGTCTTCCAGAAGCTTTCGCCCGGGGTTTCCTCGAGCGGCATCCATTCCTCGCCGCGGGTGCCCCCGGCCACGCAGACGAGCCCGTCGATCGGCCCGAATTCAGCGAGCACGCGCGGGATGACCTGCTCGCATTGGGCCACGTCGAAGAGATCGGCGGTCATCGTATGGATCGTGCCGCCGAGCGCCCGCACCTCGTCGGCGATGTCGGCGGCGTAGCTCTCGTCGCGGTCGAGGGCGATCACGGTACCGCCGGCCTTGGCCACCTGCCGGCAGGTCGCGCCGCCCATGCCCCCCTTGTGGATGCCCACGACAAGGATGGTCTTTCCCGTGAAGTCGAGTGCCAGAGTCATCGGCTCGCTCCTTTCCCAAATCCCGTTCCCGGGGGTGCGCCGGCGCCCTTTGCGGGCGTCCGGCGCGGTATTGCATCCCTTGCGGGGTAGATCAGATCTTGATGTTGTAGAGCTTGGCTGCGTTCAGGCTCAGCACCTTGGAGCGCTCTTCCTGGGTCAGGCTCGACAGGCGCTCTTCGAGGTTGTCGATCGGGTAGAGCGAGGTCGGGTGCGGGAAGTCGGTCTCGAACAGGCAGTTGTCGATGCCGACCTTGTGCAGCATCTGCGAGACGTCCTTTTTCTCGAACCAGAAGCAGGCGTAGAAATTGCTCTTGAAGTATTCCGACGGGCGCTTCTCGAAGCCCTTGGTCTCGGCGATCTCGTCGAGCTGGTAGTCGAGCGCTTCCATCAGGAAGGGCACCCAGCCGATGCCGCTCTCGACCGAGACGAACTTCAGCTTCTTGTAGCGGTCGAGAATGCCTGAATAGATCAGGTTCGACACGGTCGCGCCGTTGTTGAAGAAGATCATCGCGCCCGAAATGCCCGAGCGCAGGTCATAGGACAGCGACGGCCAGCCCTGCTTGCCCATCCAATCGATCGCGGTTTCCGAGGCGCCGATGTGGAAGTTGATCGGGATGTCCTTGTCGTTGCAGACTTCCCAGAGCGGATACCAGTGCTCGGTGCCCAGGTCGGGGATCAGGTTGCCGTCCTCGTCCTTGCTGGTGTGCGGGTCCGAGTTGATGTTGATGCCCTTGAGGCCCATCGCCGCGCAGCGCTCGGTCTCCTTGACCGCCTGCTTGACGTCCCACCAGGGTAGGAGGGCCATCGGGAACAGGCGCTGGCCGCTCTCTTCCTGGATTTCGGCCATGGCGTCGTTGTACATCTGGACCACGGCCAGACGCAGCTCGGGGTCGACACGTGCCGAGGCCTGGCCGCCGAAGCCGAGGATGTTGGGATAGACGATCTGGGCGAAGATGCCCGCATCGTCCATCACCTTCAGGCGTTCCTTGACGTTCGACGAGCCGGCGTGGACGTCCTCGAACTGCAGCTTGAGGAACTTGTCGAGGTCGCGGACCTTGCCGCCTTCCTTGAGCACCGAGCTGTTCGGATGCGCGCCGGTGCCGATCGACTTGTCGCCGTCGATCACCCAGCAGCGTTGGCCGTTGAGCATCTTCACCTGCGGCACGCGGTCGCGCAGCGAGGCGGGCGCGCGCTTGATCCACATGTCGTGCGGTTCGGTGAGGTGGGTATCGGCGTCGATGATCTTGATCGTCGACTTGGCCTGCGGGCGATCTAGGGTTTCGGTGGACATTCGCTTCTCCAATCCTGCGTTGCCGCTTCAATCGTCTCGGCGGCATCCCGCGGCAATGGCCGCCCCTCCATGTGCCATGACCGATCGTCCACGCTGAGACGGCTTGGGCCGGGCATTTCCTCCAGCTATCATGCTCGATCGTCCAGCCCGTTAGTCGCGCTTGCCGCCTAGCAGGATACCCGCCTTGGGCGTGGGTTTTCCCGATATGCGCTGGCTGGCCGCAGGAGCGCGCTGGCGCGCGAGCACCGCGGCGCTCTGGCCGGCGCGGCCCGAGAGCACGGGCGGGAAGGCCGGACCCACGGACTTGACCTCGCCGCCCGCCCGCGCGCGATCGCGCATCTGGCTGGGCGAAATACCGAAATGCCGGGTGAAGCGCCGACTGAACGCGGCTTCGGAGCCATAGCCGGCCATCTCGCTGATCTCGGCGATCTTGAGCTTGCCCTGACGCAGCAGGCTGGCCGCGTGTTCCATGCGCTGCTCGGCCACCAGTTCCATCGGCGCCCGGCCGACCTGCTGGGTGAAATGGGCGGCGAAGTTCGAGCGGCCCATGCCCACCGATCGCGCAAGCCGCTCGACAGTCCAGTTCGCAGCCGGACTGGTCTCGATCAGGCGCAGCGCATCGGCGATCGGGTCCTGCCGCGGCGGCGCGAAGAGCTGGCGGCAGCGCGGGTCGGCGCGCAGCCCGGCGACCAGCATCATTGCTGCAAGCCGCGTCAGCAGCGCGGCCGAGCCGGCGCCGATGCCGGCCAGCGGCAGCGCTTCGGGGCGCAGCAGTGCGACGAGCGGCCCGGCGTCCATCACGCTGCCTTCGCCTTGGCCCAGCGGGAGCAAGGAGGGCAGCGTCGCGCGGTTGACCTCTCCGGGCCAGGTCGCGCGCAGCTTGCCGCTGAGAACGCGCGCGGCGATGCGGCCTGAGCCGATGGCGAGGCTGGGCGGAATATCGACGCTGTCTTCGCTGCGCAGAAACTCGTGCGTCGTTGCCTGGCTGCCCGCGCTGGTGCGCAGCGCATGGGCCTCGCCCGACAGCACGATCACTGCGTCGCCGACGCCAAGCTCGATCATAGCGCCGCTGGCGCAGGCGATCCGCGCCGAGCCGTGAAGCACGGCATGGAACAGCACGGCGTCACAGGGTGCGACCGAAAAGCCGGCATCCTGGCCGACGTCGCTGTAGCACCAGGTCTGCCCGCGCAATTCGAGCGCGGACAGCAGGTCCGAAACGGACTTGTCTTCGCTCGCGGCCCGACGCTGCATGTCTCCCGAAACTCCCACAAAGAATCCGAATGCCAGTGCCTTGCACGGCTCCGTTCTGTTCGCTTCAGGATATGCCTTTGCCCGGGCGCGTCAATTCGCCTTTGACGTGACGGCCTTCGCTGGGTCAAAGCGGGGGCGGAGGACAGGAATAGATGAGTCAGACAATCGACCTGCGCATCGACGTGAGCAATGCGGTCGATCTCGACGAACCGGCGCACATGGCGGTGACGGTGGTCCTGCCCGATCCCGCCGATCTGCCCGCACAGCCCGTGGTCTGCTTCGCCAAGCCGGGCGGCGGCTATTCGCGGTTCTATTTCACCCATGCCCTGCCCGGGCCGCCCCCCGGCATCGAGCTCGGCGCCCAGGCCGACTTCCACGTGGCGCGGGGTTGGATCTTCGTTGCGCTGGACAACATCGGTTCGGGCGAGAGTTCGATCCATGATGCTTCGGCGCTCGGCTTCACCAATGTCACGCGCGCAGCGCTGGCGGCCGAACAGGAAGTGCTGCTGCGGTTGGCCAACGGCATCCTCGTGCCCGGTTATCCGCCCGTGCTGCAGCCGGTGCGGCTGGGCATCGGCCAGTCGACCGGCGGCAGCCTGACGATCGTCCAGCAGGCGCGCCACGATTGCTATGACGGGATCGGCGTGCTCGGTTTCAGCGCGGTCTACAGCCACCCCGCGACGCCGCCGGGCGAAGTGCCGATCGTCACGCCCTGGTTCTCGCGCGAGATGTCTCCGCGCGAGCCCGGCGGGATCATCAACGCCGCGGCGGTCGCGGCCGCGAGCGCGGCCAGCGCGGAAATGGCGGAGGATGCGGCCTGGGCGGCGATTGCCTGGGGCTTCCACTATGATGACGTGCCGCAGGACGTGGTCGAGCAGGACCTCGCGCACTATGAAGGCATGTCCCAGTCGATCGTTACCTCGCCGCCGCCGGCGCGCGAGCGCGACCCGGCGCCATGGAATTCCTATACCCTGCCCAACGATGCCACGCGTTTCACCTTGACCCCCGGTGCCGTAGCACCCGAAGCCGCGGCGATCGTCGTGCCGGTGCTGAGCGCCATGGGAGAGCGCGACCTCGTCGTCGATCCGCTGGGCGAGGCTCGCGCCTTCCGCTCGGCGCCGAGCTTCGACCTCTTCATCTGTCCGCGCATGGGCCATATGCACAACTTTGCGGGCTCCCGAGCGTTGTTCTGGGAACGGATCCATCGCTTTGGCGAGTGGTGCGCGGCGGCGAAGGCGCTGACCTAGATTCTGTTTCAACAGACTCGCCGAATCATTGCAGGATCAGCACAAGAACTCCCGGTTTCTAGGGGATTTCACGGGTATCTCGCAAAGGGTTCCTGGCAGAAGCTGGGGGCGCCCGATGGGATTTCGTGGCCCAGGAACCTGACGGTCCGATGCCGGTGTGCCGCATGGCAAGCCGGTCATTGGTCAGCAGGCCGAACGAAAGGAGTTGACGATGCTCTTCCCGGTAAAAAAGACTGCGGCGGCCGGTTTGGCCTTGGCGTTCGGACTGAGCCTGAGCGGATGCGCCACGACCGAATATGTCGATGAGCAGATCGCCACGGTGAACAATCGCATCGGCGCCTTGGAATCGAAAGTGGCGCAGGTCGACAGCACGGCGCAGGCGGCAGCGGGTTCCGCGCAGCAGGCGAACCAGCGGATCGATCAGCTCTCCGGCAGAATGGACGGCCTCGAACAGCAGATGGTCCTGCTGAGGCAGACGCCGAAGAAGCCGCGGAACTAGTCGCCTCCTTCGGCGCTATAAGGCTGGAGATGACGACGAGAACCATGCGCAGTGGCGTACTATCGGCATGGCTTGCGCTCGCGCTGGCGAGCTTCGCCCTCTCTTGTCCGTCAGCGGCTTCGGCAGCAAAGGTTCAGAAGGTCCAGCGGGTGCCCAAAGCGCCAGTGCCCAAGCCGCAGCCTCCGTCCCCACCGATGCAGATGTCCCAGGAGGCCATTGACGTGGCGAACTGGGTCATCGCCTCGGGCGACAACGGCGATCTGCCCTTCATGGTCATCGACAAGGTTGCCGCGGCCGTGTTCGTGTTCGATGGCCACGGCCAGGACCTCGGCGCGACGCCGGCGCTTCTGGGGATCACGCCGGGCGACGATTCTGCGCCAGGCGTGGGCGACCGCGAACTGTCCGACATCGCCCCGGAAGACCAAACCACGCCCGCCGGGCGCTTCGTCTCCAGATTCGGGATCGCCGCGGGCAATCGCAAGGTTCTCTGGGTCGACTACGTGACCTCCATCTCGCTGCATCCGGTGATCACCACGAACAAGAAGGAGCGGCGCCTGCAACGACTGAACTCGCCTTCGCCGGAGGACAACCGGATCACCTTTGGCTGCATCAACGTCCCGGCCCGCTTCTATGCGAAGGTCGTGGTTCCGAATTTCAAGGAAGGTGTCGGCGTCGTCTATATTCTTCCCGAGATCAAAACGCTGCAGGAGGCTTTCCCGGCCTATCTTGCGCAAGACGAGCCCGGTCCGCCTGCGGAGGTAGCGCATCAGGAGCCGTGATGCTGTCTCAGCGCGGTCCCTTGCGGGGTTCCGGGAACGGCGCAAAGGGATCTCTCGGCAGGTTCGACCGCCGCGCCCGCTCGCGCTCGGCCGCGGCGAGATCGGCGCGCAACCGTACCAGGCACTGATCAACCAGGGCCAGCGCGGTCCCGCTGCCAGCCAGAGACAGCCGCTCGATCTCTTCGCCCGCGAGCAGGACCTGGAGGATGCTGCCCTCGGCAAAGTCTTCGGCGAACCTGCCCACGAAGGTCGATACGAAGCCCTTGCGGCCGCGCTCCGCCGTGCCCACCGCCTTGGCCCCGCCGTAGGTCGCGCCGTTCACGATGTAGGAAATATCGTAGCGCGCATCCTGTTTCGCGCTCCACTCGGTGTTGGTGATCATGATGCGGATGTTTCCCGCGGCATATTTGATCACCATCATCTCGGTATCGCCGAGCCCTTCGTAGGTCCGCGTCATGCCGCAGCTCTTGCTGTCGCGGAAAACCTCCCAGTCGCCGCGCGTGCCGATCACTTCGGCTGCCTGCAGGGCTTGCGGAACGATGGCGAGGGCAATGGCAGCAAGGGGCAGCTTCATGCCAGGCCTCCTATCCGGCGATGACTTTCAGAAAGCGGCTGGCGACCCAGCCCGACTGGCAGGTTCCTGAATAGGCCTGGCGCCTGGCGATCGGCGTGCCCACGCCGCAGTCGAGCGAGCCGTCGGCCGGGGCGACGAGCACGCCGGTCCAGCCGCCCGGAGTCTCCTCGCAGACCCAGACCTGCTGCTCGGGGCGTAGCCGCGACAGCTCGCGCGCCGTGCTCGACGGCTGGCTGCGCAGCGACAGGAAGTTGTCGCCGCGCGGGTTGAGGCCGGTCACTTTCGAAACGGTCAGGCAGGCGTCGAGATCGTCCCGCCCGCCAATCATGACCGGCCGCTCGGGCTTCAACGGCGCCGCATTACCCATTAGAGCAGCAGCGCCGGAGATCGCCAGGAGCGGACCGGCCTTCATGGTCAGATCCCCATGCAGAGGTATTTGGTCTCCATGAAATCCTCGAGACCGTATTTCGAGCCCTCGCGGCCGAGGCCCGACATCTTGATGCCGCCGAAGGGCGCGACTTCGGTGGAGACGAGGCCGGTGTTGATCCCGACCATGCCCGCTTCGAGCGCCTCGGCGACGCGCCAGACGCGGCTGAGATCGCGCGAATAGAAGTACGAAGCCAGGCCGAACTCGCTGTCGTTGGCAAGGCGGATCGCCTCGGCCTCTTTCTTGAAGCGGATCACGCCGGCGAGCGGGCCGAAGGTCTCCTCGCGCGCGAGCTTCATGTCGGCCTTGACGTTGGCGATGACGGTCGGCTGGAAGAAGGTGCCGCCCAATGGGCTGCGCGCGCCCCCGGCCAAGACCTTGGCACCGCCGGCGAGCGCGTCGGCCAGATGCTCCTCGACCTTCTCGACCGCGGCTTCGTCGATCAGCGGGCCGGCGTCGACGCCTTCGTCCATACCGTAGCCGACCTTCATCGCCTTGACTCGCGTGGCCAGCTTGCTGACGAATTCGTCATAGACCCCGTCCTGGACATAGAACCGGTTGGTGCAGACGCAGGTCTGTCCGTTGTTGCGGAACTTGGAGATCATCGCGCCTTCGATCGCGGCGTCGACGTCGGCATCGTCGAACACCAGGAACGGTGCGTTGCCGCCCAGTTCCATCGAGCACTTCTTCACCGTTTCGGCGCTTTCGCGCAGCAGCTGGATGCCGATCTCGGTCGATCCGGTGAACGTGATCTTGTGGACCGTGGGGTTGCGCGTCAGTTCGCCGCCGATCTGGCCGGCGCTGCCGGTGACGACGTTGAACACGCCAGCCGGAATGCCCGCCATCTCGCAGAGTGCGGCGATCGCCAGCGCCGAATAGGGCGTCGCGGTCGCGGGCTTGAGCACCATCGTGCAGCCCGCGGCCAGGGCCGGACCGAGCTTGCGCGTGACCATGGCATTGGGGAAGTTCCACGGCGTGATCGCGCCGACCACGCCGAGGCCCTGTTTGAGCACGACGATGCGCTTGTCGGCGGCATGGCTTGGGATCACGTCGCCATAGGCGCGCTTGCCCTCTTCGGCGAACCATTCGATGAAGCCGGCGCCATAGGCGACTTCGCCCTTGGCCTCGGTGAAGGGCTTGCCCTGCTCGCGGCTGAGCAGTTCGCCCAGCGCGTCCTGATGCTCCATCATCAGGTCGAACAGGCGGCGCATCAGCTTGGCCCGCTCGCCCGCGGTCTTGGCGCGCCATGCCGGCAGCGCGGCCTGGGCCGCTTCGATCGCGCGGCGCGTCTCGTCGGTGCCCATCTTCGGGATGGTGCCGAGCTTGCCACCCGTGCCGGGATCGGTGACGTCGATAGTCCCCCCGCCATCGGCGTCGCACCATTTGCCGTCGATATAGCACTGCTGCTTCAGAAAATCTTTGTAGTTCATGTGGTTGCTCCCCACGCATCGTGCCCCGGCTGGCGCCGGCCGATTCCATAGCCCCGCCTTAGGCGCGGCCCGCGGCCGAAGGCAACATCGCAGCGGCGGTAACAGCCTTTGACGATCGGGCGCAGTACCCTATTTGTCAGGCGGTAAACCGCCGGGGCCGATCCCGGCGCAGGTAATTTTGGGATCAGGAGCACAGCATGGGTACGTCGGACAGCGCATTCTCGGTCGATCCGGAAATCATGGCGCTCGTTTCCAAGGCGCGGGTCGCGCAGGCGGACTTCGAGGCCTTCGGCCAGGAACAGGTCGACGCGATCGTCCGCGACATCGGCAAATACGTCTACGACAATGCCGAGAAGCTGGCGCGCATGGCGGTGGATGAGACCGGCATCGGCAATTTCGAGGACAAGGTCCTGAAGAAGAAGGGCAAGGCCCGCGCGATCTGGAACAGCCTGAAGGGCAAGAAGAGCCGCGGCATCATCGGCGAGGACGAGGAGAACAACATGGTCTTCGTCGCCAAGCCGATGGGCGTGGTCGGCGCGGTGACGCCGATCACGAACCCGGTGGTGACGCCGATGTGCAACGGCATGTTCGCGCTCAAGACCGGCAATGCCGTGATCTTCGCGCCGCATCCCAAGGCGCAGCAGTGCGCCGAGCACCTGACCGACGCCTTCCAGGACATCGTGCGCAGGCATGGCGGGCCGGAGAACCTCGTCCAGGTGGTCAGGAACGGCTCGATCACCAAGACCCAGCATCTGATGGAATCGGTCGACGTCGTCGTCGCCACCGGCGGCGGGGCGATGGTGAAATCGGCCTATTCGTCGGGCAAGCCGTCGTTCGGCGTCGGCGCGGGCAATGTCCCTGTGATCATCGACCGCGGCGTCGACCTTGCCGACGCGGTGGGCAAGATCGTCACCGGTGCCTCGTTCGACAACGGCATCATCTGCAGCCACGAGCAGTTCGTGCTCGCCCCGCAGGAGCAGTTCGCGGAGACGGTCAAGACCTTTACCGACACCGGCAAGGTCTGGTTCACCGACGACGAGGCGCAGATCCAGGCGCTGCGCGAGGTGGTCTTCCCCGGCGGGCACCTGAACAAGGACGTAGTCGGCATTTCGGCGCGCGAGGTCGGCAAGATGGCCGGGATCGACGTGCCCGAGACCGCGCGCATCATTCTGCTGCCGGCCAAGGGTGCGGGCGTGGACGACATCCTGGCGCGCGAGAAGCTCTGCCCGGTCGTCGCTATCCTGCCCTACGAGACCTTCGAGGAGGCCGTGCAGAAGGCCAAGGCCAACCTCATCGTCGAGGGCGCAGGCCACTCAGCGGCGCTGCATTCGAACGACGAGGCGAACATCCGTCACGCCGGGCTCGAACTGCCGATCAGCCGGCTCGTGGTCAACCAGCCAAGCTCGCTGACCGCGGGCGGTTCGCTGACCAACGGCTTTGCGCCAACGACGACGCTCGGCTGCGGGTCATGGGGCGGCAATTCGATCTCCGAGAATCTCGACTACAAGCACCTGATGAACGTCTCGCGCATCGGCAAAGTCATCGCCAACAAGCCGGTGCCGACCGACGAGGAAATCTGGGCCTGAGGCGATAGCGGGTCGTCCCGGCTGCGATCCGGGACGACGCTATGAGCGCGTGAGTCTCGTTGACGAATGGCCGTCGCTTAGCTATTTTGCTTTTTCGAATAAGAATTCGTTATTACGAATTTCACCGGGAGAGAATTGCGTGAGCTACGCAGGCTATATCGATGGCGCTTTCGTTTCGGGCGAAGGCCAGAGCTTCATCGTCGAGAACCCGTCGGACGAATCGGTCGTTGCCGAACTGCGCGGCGTCAGCACGGGCCAGGTCGCCAAGGCGATCGCGGCCGCGCGGACTTCGTTCGACGATGGCCGCTGGAGCGGCCTCACCATGAAGCAGCGCGGCGAAACCATGCGCCGTTATGCCGAAGCGCTGCGCAAGCGTGCTGGCGCGCTGCACGAATTCGCCATCACCGAGGCCGGCTGCCCTGTCTCGTCGACCGTCATGGGCGCACAGGTCCACGCGCCGCTGCGCATGACCGACGAGATCGTCGACATGTTCCTGACTCTGCCGGAGCATGAAGAGAACCCCCTGCCGCTGCACGAGCGGGTGAACCCCTATTTCTCGGTCCAGAGCCTCAAGCTCTACCGTCCGCTGGGCGTGGTCTCGGCGATCTCTGCCTACAACGTGCCGTTCTATACCGCCTTCTGGAAGGTCGTCCCGGCGCTGATGGCCGGCAATTCGGTCATCCTGCGGCCCAACCCGCTGACCCCGCTTTCCTCGCTGATCTTCGCCGAAGCGGCCGAGGAAGCCGGCATTCCCGCAGGCGTGATGAACGTGATCATCGAGCAGGGCCTCGAAGGCGGCCAGATGATCTCGACCGACAAGGCGGTCGACATGGTCAGCTTCACCGGTTCGTGCACGGTCGGCGCCAAGGTCGCCGAGCAGGGTGCGCCGACGCTGAAGCGGCTCGTGCTCGAGCTCGGCGGCAAGTCGGCGGCGATCTTCCTGCCCGATTCGGTCGAGCGCGTCGCCGCGCACGGCTTCCAGGTCTGCACTTCGCATGCCGGCCAGGGCTGCGTGCTCGGTACGCGCGTCTTCGTGCCGCAGGAGAAGAAGGCCGAAGTGCTCGAAGCGATGGCGGCCGCGGTCGCCGATGTGAAGATCGGCCCGGCGCGCGATCCCGACACCGTGCTGGGCCCCGTTATCAGCGCCGCCCAGCGCGCCCGCGCCGAGCACTTCACCGCCGCGGCCGTGGCCGCCGGTGGCCGTGTCGTCGCGGGCGGCAAGCGCCCCGCGGGTCTCGACAAGGGCTATTACTTCGAGCCGACGATCCTCGACGTGCCTGACAATTCGAACCCGGCGGCGCAGGAGGAGATCTTCGGTCCGGTGGTCACGGTCATCGGTTACAAGGACCTCGACCATGCGGTCGCCATGGCCAACGACAGCCAGTTCGGCCTGTCCGCCTGGGTCACGGGCAAGGACAAGGTCGCCGCCTTCCAGACCGGCCTCAAGATCCGCTCGGGCGCGGTCAACGTCAACGGTGCGGTCATGTCGAGCTACGCCTCGGGCGGCGGCATCAAGATGAGCGGCCTCGGCCGCGAGCGCGGCAAGGAAGGCCTGCGCGAATTCCAGATGGTCACGACGTTCAATCTGGGCGGCTGATCTTCGCTTCACAGCATAAAGCCACAAAAACTACGGGATAGGGAATAGGCAGATGCAAGGACTTCTCGAAGGCAAGGTTGCCGTCATCACGGGTGCGGGTTCGGGCGTGGGCCGCGCGGCGGTGAAGCTCTGGGCCGAACACGGCGCCAAGATCATCGCCGCCGACATCAACCTGCCGAGCGCTGAGGAATCGGTTCAGCTCGCCGGGGCGCAGCAGGGCCAGATCAAGGCGGTGCAGTGCAACGTCGCCGATCCCGATTCGGTCGATGCGGCGGTCGCGCTCGCGGTTGCGACCTTCGGCCGGCTCGACGTGATCTACAACAATGCCGGCATCACGGTGAACCCCGTGCCGGGCGTGGGCCTGCGCAAGCTGGTCGACCTGCCGCACGACGAGATGCGCAAGGTCGAAGAAGTGAACATCAACGGCGTCGTCTTCGGTGCCCAGGCGGCGATCCGCCAGTTCGACAAGCAGGGTGGCGGCGGCGCCATCGTCAACACCGCTTCGGTCGCCGGAATGATCGGCTACGGCGGCGTGCTCTATGGCGCGACCAAAGGCGCCGTGATCGCGTTGACCCGCACCTTGGCGATCGAAGTCGCCGACAAGGGTATCCGCGTGAACTCGGTCTGCCCCGCTGGCATGCTGACGCACTATTCGGGCATGGATCCCGACAGCGAGAACAAGGACAAGATCCTCGAAGGCATGGGCAAGGCGCATCCGCTCGGCAAGGCGATCGACCCGGCCGACACGGCGGCGGCCGCGATGTTCCTGGTCTCTGACCTGGCGTCGAACATCACCGGCGTTTCGCTGCCGGTCGATGGCGGCCTGACCGCCGGCCGCAAGGTGGGAGGCTGATCGATGGCGACCTGTCCCGTTTCAGGCGGCGCGACGTCGAACGCACTGGCCTCACTGGTGTCGGACAACCCGCGCTACGACGAACTGTTCAACATGAAGAAGCAGTCGGCGAACGTCGGCGTCGACATGGAGCGGGACTACACCCAGGACATGAACCGGCTGCGCGACAGCTCGGCGGTGCACAAGGGGTCGCTGCGTGAATTGCTCGGCGTGCCTGAGATGCCCGGAATGCACGGGCCGGAGCGGGAGAGCTATACCTTCTTCTCCTACCGTTCCTGCGAGGTGGGCTTTCGTGAGAACCTGATCTTCTCGTCCGAAGGCTATAACGAGAGCGCCGGGGTGCGGACGATCGGCAAGACGATCCTGTCGATGGTCGGCAAGCCGCACAAGCGCCTGCGCTCGGCAGCGCAGCCACTGTTCAAGCGCCCCAAGGTGCTCGACTGGTGGAACAAGCGCTGGATCCAGGAAACGGTCGACGCGCTGCTCGACAGGATTCAGGATCAGGACGCCGTCGACCTCAATTCCGAGCTCTGCGCTCTGCTGCCGATGGCCACGGTCACGCGAGCGATCGGGCTCGAGGGCGCGAACGTCATCGAGTTTCGCTATCAGCTTGATCGCGCGACCTTTGGTGCCGCTCGGCTTCCAGCCGAGGAATCGGCGGCGTCGCGCGCCTGGATCGACAAGACTCTGCGCGATCTCATCGCCGAGAATGCCACCAATGCCGGCGACAATCTCATTTCGGGCCTGATCAAGGCCGAGATCGTCGACGAGGACACCGGCGACAAGCGCCCGCTGACCGAGGACGAGATCTTTGGCTACTGCAAGCTGGCGATCTTCGCCGGCGGCGGCACGACCTGGCGCCAGCTTGGCATCACCATCGACGCGCTGATGAATCACTACCACTTCTGGGAGGCCGGCGTGAAGGAACGCGGCCTGCTCGACCAGGCGGTGGAAGAGGGCCTGCGCTGGCGCGCGACCGATCCCGTCTTCCCGCGTCTCTGCATGGAAGACACCGAGGTCGAAGGCGTGTTGGTCCCGGCCGGCAGCCGCGTCCACATGTGCCTCGGCGCGGCGAACCACGATCCGGCGGTGTTCAAGAACCCGGAGGAATATGACATCTTCCGCGACAAGAGCCACCAGATGGGCTTCGGCTTCGGCCCGCATCGCTGTCTCGGCATGGACGTCGCCCGGCAGGAGATGATCGTCGCAATCAGCGGTCTGATGGACCGGTTTCCCAAGATGCGGCTCGATCCCGACCAGCCCAAGCCGGTCTATCGCGGGCTCGACCACCGCGGCGTGTCGGCGGTGACGGTGCGGTTGAAATGACTGGTACGATGAAGCAGGTCGTCCTTGCGGCCTACGCCAAGGGCAATCCCAGGCCGACCGACTTCCGTGTCGAGCAGGCGCCGATCCCGGCGGCGGGCGATCGCGAGATTCTGCTCAGGACCCTGTGGCTCGCGGTCGATCCGCTGTTCCGTTTCGCGATGGACGAAGTTCGCCTGTCGGGCGCGCTTCACCTCCAGCTCGGTGACGTGATGGCCGGCGCGACAGTTTCCGAAGTCGTCGCCTCGAACCATCCCGACTACAAGCCCGGCGACGTGGTCGAGGGCCGCACCGGTTGGCGCGAATATGCCGTCGTCGCGCCCGATCAGGCAGACTACCGCGGGCCGCCACGCAAGCTCGACACCAGTCTGGCGCCGGTCTCGACCGCGCTGGGCGCACTCGGCATGCCCGGGCAGACCGCTTACGGCGGCATCGAGACGCTGCGGATCAAGCCGGGCGAGACCGTCGCCATTTCCGCCGCGGCCGGCGCGGTGGGCTCGATCGCCGGGCAGATCGCGAAGATCCTCGGCGCCAAGGTTGTCGGCATCGCCGGTGGGCCGGGCAAGGTGAAGGCTTTGCTCGACCTCGGCTTCGACGGCGCGGCCGATTACAAGGCCGCCGACTTCGCCGCCCAGCTCAAGGCGGCGGCGCCGAACGGCATCGACTGCTATTTCGACAACACCGGCGGCGACGTGACGCTCGAAGTGTTCAAGCACCTCAACCGCGGCTCGCGCATGGCGATGTGTGGCTACATCGCCTACTACGGCATGGGCATGGAAGGGCCGGGGCCGGACCATATGCCGGCGCTCTACCGCACGATCATGGGCACGGGCCTCGAGATTCGGGGCTTTGCCGGCGTTTTCGCAGGGCCGGAAGCGCTCGAAAACATCGCTCGCTGGATATCCGAAGGTAAGATCACCTACCCCGAAGCCGTCGTCGAGGGCATCGAAGCCGCGCCCGAAGCCTTCGCCAGCGTGTTCTCGGGCAATTCGTTCGTCGGAAAACTGCTGGTCAGGATAGCAGACATCGCTTGAAATGCCGGCGAAAGGGGAACACTTTACTAAGCATGGCTAGTAAAGTTCTCCCCCCGCCGCCCAAGTCGACCGCCAATCCCGCGCCGGCCCGCCCGAGCAATTCGGTTCGCCGCACGTCGAGCATCGACGTCTCCTGGCCCGATGGCGAAACGGGCGGCCGGCTGTTCGTCGGCCGCGTGCGCGACTATCTGACGCCTGTTGCAGGCGCGCCGGGCCGGGTGCTCGACCAGGCCGAATTCCGCGCCCGGCTGACCGACGACAAGACGATCACCGCGATGGAGGTTACGCCATCCTTTGTCGGGGCCGAGCGTCTCTTGGGCATGCGCGGCGGCAATCACCTGCGGCTGTTTATCAAGGAGACCTTGCCCGAGCTGATCGAATCGGGCGCGCCGATCTACCTCGCGCTCGACGACATTTCGGGAACCGCGCTGGTTTCCGCCTTCGCCTGGTCGCACTGGCATGGCGACTTCCTCGAGCGGATGCGCGAGCGGATGGGCGAGGAAGAGCTCGCCAAGCTGATGTCCGATCGGGTCAACGTCTGCTGGGGCCTACAGGAAGGCAACAGCGGCGTTTCCGGCGATGGTCCGAAGCGCGACGTCGCCGAAACCAACGCCGGCGACGTGCGCAATCCGGCGGACCCCGAAGGTTGGCACGAGCTCTACGATCCGCAGGGGCCAGGCTTCCGCCGCGCGCGGCGCATCGACGTTACGCGCGATCCCTCGGGCCTGATCCGCGTCGACGCGGCGTTCCAGGACAGCGTGGCGATCAAGACCGGCGGCCGCGGTGCGATCCACGAATACAACCTGAGAGTGACCGCCGATGCCGAGACGCTCGAGATCCTGACGCTTGAGCCCGAGGCGCGCATTCTGCCGTTCTCGGAATGCCCGGGCGCGATCCACAATGCGAAGCGGCTGATCGGCACGCGCATCACCGACGTGCGCCAGTCGGTCCTGGCCGAACTGCGCGGACCCCAGGGCTGCACGCACCTCAACGACGCTCTGCGCGCGCTCGCCGAGGTGCCCAAGCTGGCGGGCTATCTGCAGACGGAAGCGGCCTGAGGGGCGCTACCGCTACTAGGCCGTCGCCCCTGCGAAGGCAGGGGGCCAAGCAGCGCTGCCTCGGAAAGCATGATCTCCAGACCGAGAGCTTGGCTGGGCCCCTGCTTTCGCAGGGGAGACAGAGTTGGGGCTAGTTCTGCGGCACGAGCGTCGCCAGCGCCTCATGCGCCAGGCCGCTGTGCAGTTCGTCAAACATTCGGCGCCGCAGGTCCTTCGCCAGAAGCATCCGTGTATGGCGTAGAAGCGGCAGCGGCAGTTTCGCCAGTTGTGCCGCCAGCTCGCGCGCCCGGGGCATCAGGCCTTCGGGGCTCAGCACCTCTGCTACAACGCCGATCTGCCGCGCTTCCTGAGCCTGGATCCGTTCGCCGGTCAGCAGGAAATAGCGGCCACGGTTGGGGCCGAGCAGCATCGGCCAGACTACGTGAACGCCGTCGCCCGGGATCGCTCCGCCGCTCGGCACGTGGGCGAGATCGGCGAATTCGGCGGTGTCGGATGCCAGCACGATGTCGCAAAGCACGGCAATCTCCGCGTGGATCAGCGCCGGTCCGTTGACCGCTGCCACCATCGGCACAGGTAAGGCCAGCAGGTTGTTGAGGAGTGCCACACCTTCGTCGTAGATACGCGTCCACATCTCGGCGAGGCTGGCTTCGGGATAGGAGAACGCGGGATCGAAGCCTGCAATGAAGCTGTCGCCTGTGCCGGTGAGCAGGATCACGCGGTTCTCGCGGTCGCGCGCGATGTCGAGGAAGGCTTCGCCGAGTTCGCCATGCAGGCTATCGGGCGAGGAGCCCCACTTTGCCGGCCCGCCGCGCGTGTGGAGCGTCATTTCCAGCACGCCGCCCTCGCGGGTGAAGCGGATGCCCGAGTATTTGTCCTGATAGTCGCTGAGTTGCATTGTTTCGCCTCCCTTAAGCGATCGCGCCTTTGGCCTTGAGCTGCTCGATCTCGTCCCATTCGAGGCCGAATTCCATGAGGAAGGTCTCGGTATGCTCCGAGGCCTGCGGGGCGCGGGTCGTGACCAGCGGCTGGTGATCGAACTGCACCGGGCTGCGCACCAGGCGGATCGGCTTGCCGCCGTCGCCTTCAACCTCGAAGATCATGTCGTTGGCCAGCGCCTGCTCGTCCTGCGCAAGGTCCGCGGCGCTCTGCGCAGGGGCCCACTGGCCTTTCAGCGTCTTCAGATGCTCGCGCCAGTAGGCGAATGGCTTGGCGCCGATGGCAGCGGCGATCAGCTTGCCGCCTTCTTCCCAGTTCTCCATCAGCGCATGGACTTCGCTGAAACGCGGATCATCGGCCAGCTCGGGCATTCCCAGATGGGTAAAGGTATCGCGGATATAGCGGCCGGGCTGGAGGTGGCAGAGGTTGATCGTACCGCCGTCCGAGGTCAGGAAATTGCCCATGAACGGATTGCCCGGCGTCGAGCCCGAACGCGGATAAGGCGAGCGGAGCTGGAAGCCGTATTCCATGTTCATCGCCATCGACGAGGCATAGGCCCAGGCCGCCGTGCTCATCAGCGAGACGTCGAGTTCGGTCGTCTGGCCGGTGCGCTCGCGGTGGAACAGGGCTGCGGCGATGCCGCCGGCGATGTTCATGCCGCCGACCGTGTCGCCGAAGGCCGGGATGCCCTGCGACATGATGCCGGGCAGTTCCTCGGGCGTCAGCGCATAGCCGATGCCGCCGCGGGTCCAGAAAGCGGTGCCGTCATAGCCGCCCATCTCGCGTTCCGGACCTTTGTCACCGTGGGCGCTGCCGCGGGCATAGATGATGTTCGGATTTATCGCGCGAATGTGCTCGACGTCGATTTTCAGCTTTTGGCGCGTGGCGGGAAGGAAGTTCGTCAGGAACACGTCGGCGGTCTCGGCGATGCGATAGATCAGCGCGAGCCCTTCGGGGGTGGCGACGTCGATGCCGACGCTACGCTTGCCGCGGTTGGGATGCTCCATGATCGTGTTGCGCGTCGGCGTGATCGGGTGGGCGCCGACGCGGACCAGCCCGCGCTGGGCATCGCCGTGCACGGGATGTTCGATCTTGATCACGTCCGCGCCCCAGTCCGCCATCACCGCGCCGGCCGCCGGCACGAAAGTGAACTGCGCGACTTCGAGGATGCGCACGCCTTCCATTACTTTGGTCATCTCAACCTCTTCCCGTCCCATGCGGCATCGGAATCGCCGCAGCATTCGGCGGCATCATTGCGGCGAGGTGGGTAAATGCAAGCTATCGTTTGCTTGGTCGCCGTGCGGACCGGCCGGCAGGCAAGCCTGCTTGACCGCCGCGGCGCAAGCGCGCTTGCCGCTTGCATAGGCTGCACCCATCTGGAAAGCGCATCGGCTATGCATAGAATGGGGAAACCGTGACCAAGACGGTCGTCACGCTGAACGACAAGTACACGCAAGAGGGCGGGCAGGTGATGCTCTCCGCGCTGCAGGGCGTGGTGCGGCTGCTGCTCGACCAGTCGAAGCGCGACAAGGCGGCGGGGCTCAAGACCGCGGGCTATGTCACCGGCTACCGTGGCTCGCCGATCACCACGCTCGATGCGCAGCTCTGGGCTTCCGAGAAGCTGCTGACCGAGTACGACATCCGCTTCGAGCCGGGCCTCAACGAGGAGCTGGCGGCGACATCGCTGCGCGGCACCCAGCAACTCGGGTGGTACGGCAAGGCCCGTGTCGATGGCGTGTTCTCGCTGTGGTACGCCAAGGGCGTCGGCGTCGAGCGCGCGGGCGAGGCGATCAAGGCGGCGAATTTCGAGGGCACGCACAGGCACGGCGGCGCGCTGCTGCTCTGCGGCGACGATCATGCCGCCAAGTCCTCGCTGACCGCGCACCAGTCCGAGCACGTGCTGGTCACGGCGATGGCGCCGATGCTCTATCCGGCGACCACCGACGAGATCCTGTCGATGGGGCAGCTCGGCTGGGCGCTGTCGCGGGCCAGCGGGCTGTACGTCGGCATGAAGGCGGTGACCGACACGCTCGACCTGTCGACGACGGTTACGCTGCCGGGCCACGATTTTCCGATCCGCATGCCCGATCTTGCGGGCCGGGTGTCGCCGAACCTTAAGCTCAACGCCTCGGCGCTGCAGCAGGAAGAGGCGGTGATCGAGCACCGCCTGCCCATCGTGCCCATGTTCGCCCAGCTCAACCGGCTCGACCGGGTGAGCCACGACGCGCCGACGCGCAGGCTGACCGTGGTTACCGCGGGCAAGGCCTGGCTCGATGTCTGTCAGGCGCTCGCCGACCTGGGTCTCGACGAGGCGAAATGCCGGGCGATCGGGTTGCGGGTGGTCAAGCTCGGGCTGGTCTGGCCGATGGACGTCGGCTTTGCACGCGAGGCCTGCGGCGGCAGCGCCGAAGTGCTCGTCGTCGAGGAGAAGCGCGCCTTCCTCGAAGAGCAGATCGCGCGGATTTTCTACGGCCGTGCCGATGCGCCGGCACTTTCGGGCAAGACGACGCCCGATGGCGCGACGCTGATTTCCGAGATCGGCGTGCTTGATCCCGGTTCGGTGCGCAAGGCGCTGGTGGCGCGGCTTTCGGCGCTCGGCATCCTGACCGATGAAGCCGCGGCGCGCGATGCGGCGCTGCGCGATCTTGAGGAGGGCGCCAAGGGCCTGGAGCGGACCTCGATCCGCGCCGCCTATTTCTGCTCGGGCTGCCCGCACAACACCTCGACCTTGGTGCCCGAAGGCTCGAATGCGATGGGTGCTACTGGTTGCCACGGCCTCGCGCATTTCATGCCCGAGCGGCGGACGATGCAGACTGTCTCGATGGGTCAGGAAGGCATGCCCTGGGTCGGCGCTCAGACTTTCGTCGAGACGCCGCACATGTTCCAGAATCTTGGCGACGGGACCTATACGCATTCCGGCTTCCTGACGATCCGCGCATCGGTGGCGGCGAAAAGCAACGTCACTTTCAAGATCCTCTACAACGATGCCGTCGCGATGACCGGCGGGCAGCCGGCCGAAGGCGCACTCAAGCCCGAGCAGATCATCCACGAACTGGTCGCCGAGGGGGTCAAGCCGGTCGTTCTCGTCAGCGAGGATCCGTCTCGCTTCAACCTAAGCGATCTGCCGCCCGGCACGCGCATCCTACACCGCGATGAACTCGACGCGGTGCAGCGCGAACTGCGCGAAATCCCCGGCACTTCGGTGATCGTCTACGAGCAGACCTGCGCCAACGAGAAGCGCCGCCGGCGCAAGCGCAAGGACTATCCCGATCCCGACAAGCGGCTGTTCATCAACAAGGCGGTCTGCGAGGGCTGCGGCGATTGCTCGGTGCAGTCGAACTGCCTGTCGGTGACCCCGGTCGAGACCGAATTCGGCCGCAAGCGGGCGATCGACCAGTCGACCTGCAACAAGGACTTCTCCTGCATCAAGGGCTTTTGCCCGAGCTTCGTCGAAGTGTCGGGCGGCACGCTGGCCAAGCGCAGCTTCGACGATGCGGCGCTGGCGCGGCTGGTCACGACCTTGCCCGAGCCCGCGGTCCTGGACGTATCGGGCAAGCCGCTGGCGATGCTCGTCACCGGCATCGGCGGTACCGGCGTGCTGACCGTTGGCGCGATCATCGCGATGGCGGCGCACCTCGAAGGCAAGGCCGCCAAGGTGCTCGACCAGACCGGCATGGCGCAGAAGGGCGGCGCGGTCACAAGCCACATCCGCATCGGCCAGGACACCGCCGCGATCCCTTCGGCGCGCCTGGGAACCGGCCAGGCGGACCTCGTCATCGCCTGCGACCTGATCGTCGGCTCGGCGCCCGACGTGCTGACCCTGGCTCGGCCCGATACCCATGTCCTCGCCAACGAGGACGTCACGCCCACCGGCGAGTTCCAGACCAACCGCAACCTCGATCTCACCGCCAGCCGGTTTATCAGCGCGATCGCGAAACGCGTCGCGCCCGAGAACATCGCCACCTTGCGCGCCGGCGCGCTGGCCGGGCGGTTGCTCGGCGATACGATCTTCACCAACCTGATGATGGTGGGCTTCGCCGCGCAGAAGGGGCTGCTGCCGGTATCGCTAGGCTCGATCGAAGAGGCGATCCGGCTCAACGGCGTCGCGGCCAAGGCGAACCTCAACGCGCTCGCGCTCGGCCGTCTTGCCGCGCACAGCGCCGCCGACCTGTTCGACCTGGCCGACGCTTCGGCCCATGCCACGCCGCTGCCGCGCACTTTCGCCGAAGTGGTCGAGAGCCGTACGAAGCTGCTGACCGCCTACCAGAACGAAGCCTACGCGGCCGACTATCGCGCGTTCCTGGGCGAGATCGAAGCAGTGCTCAAGACGCGTGGCAATGTGGACGGCGAACCCTTCATGGTCGAAGTCGCCAAGGGCCTCGGCAAGCTGATGGCCTACAAGGACGAATACGAAGTCGGCCGGCTCTACAGCGATCCCGCCTTCCTCGAAGGCCTGCGCGATCAGTTCTCCGGTGATCCGAAGCTCAAGATCAACCTCGGCTCGCCGCTGATTTCGTGGAGCAAGGATGCCAAGACCGGGCGTCCGAAGAAGGTTGCGATCCCGGGCTGGCTGGCGCTGCCGGCATTCCGCCTGCTGGCGAAGCTCAAGGGTCTGCGCGGCACGCCTTTCGACCTGCTCGGTTGGCAGGCCGACCGCAAGCTCGAGCGCGCGCTGATCGGCGAGTACCGCGACCTGATCCGCCAAGTGGCCGCCAAGGTCGCTCCCGCTAACTTGCACACCGCGGTCGAACTCGCCGCGGCGGCGGACCTGATCGCCGGCTACGGCCCGGTCAAGGAGCAGGGTGTCGCGGCTTACCGCGCGCGGGTGGCCGAACTGCTGCCGAAGTTGGCCGAGGCCGAGGAGGCGAAGGCCGAACGCGTCCCGGCCTGATCAGTCCCGGAACTCGGGCCGTTCGTAGACCTCCTCGATCGCCTCGCGCATCGCGTCGAGGAAAGCGGCGACCCCGGTCAGGCGGTTCTTCACCGCGGCGCTCTCCACCGGCTGGCGCATCATCAGCGCCGCCATCGTGCCCATCATCGCCGCCTGGTCGGTGAACGGGCCATAGCGTTTTTCCGGCGCCGAATAGAGGATCTGCTTGGTCCCCGGCTGGCTGTGACGGCGGGCATTGCCATATTGCTCCAGCTCGCGCGCGGCGACGCTGGCGATCGACTTGGCGACGCCGACATGCTCGCTGATCTCGTCGAGAGTCGCCGGTTGTTCGCGCAGCAGCAGGTAGGCGAAGATTCGCGACACATTCCGTGACCAGCCCCAGGGCGCCATCAGCGACGCCACTTCGTCCATGAACCGCCGGTCGGATTCGGAAGGGAAGGCTTTTGACATATTCGGAATTTCATGAATATATCACGACCATTGGACGAATCAAGTATTGATGCCAGTCTCGCTGGCAACCAAAGACGGGAGAGTTGAAAGGCCATGGCCACTACCGAACTAGCTACGAAGTATGGCCCCTGGGCGGTGATCACCGGTGCGTCGGACGGCACCGGCTTGGCCTTCGCCAGGCGCCTGGCCGGACAGGGGGGTCAATCTGATCCTCATCGCGCGTAGCGCCGACAAGCTCAAGGCCGCCGCCGCAGAACTCACGGCGCTGGGCGTTGAATGTGTGACCGCCTCGGTCGATCTTTCCGCCACCGATGCCGCGGCGCAGATCGCCAAGGCGGCGGGCGACCGCGAAGTCGGACTGCTGATCACCAATGCCGGTGCCGATCCCAACGGCTCGCGCTTCCTCGACAAGGACATCGCGGCCTGGGATGGCCTGGTGACGATGAACGTCAACACGACGATGCACCTCGCCCACCATTTCGGCCAGGGTATGAAGGCGCGCGGGCGCGGTGGCATGATCCTGGTGAGCTCGGGAGCCTGCTATGGCGGCATGCACGGGATAGCGGCCTATTGCGCCTCGAAGGGTTTCGTCCTCAACTTTGCCGAAGGACTCTGGGCTGAACTGCGGCATGTTGGCGTCGATGTCCTGACGCTGGTGCTCGGCCGCACCGACACGCCTTCGCATCGCAAGATCCTCGAAGAAAGCGGACAGGCCATTCCCGAGGACATGGCGACGCCCGAAGACGTTGCGGAAGTCGGTCTGCGCCAGCTGCCGCATGGCCCGATCTGGAACTGGGGCCAGGAGAACGACGTCACCGGCTATGCGTCCGGTTCGCCCGACGATCGTCGCGCGAAGATCGTCTACATCGAGCAGATGATGCCGAGCTACGACACCAACGGCTAGAGAGACCAACCGTGAGCAACGAAACCACGCTGCGCGAAGTGGCGGACCGTCAGGCGATCACCGATCAGATCTATCGCTATTGCCGGGCGATGGACCGGATCGATCACGAACTCGGCTATTCGATCTGGCATGAGGACGGCGTCGCCGACTACGGCGCGGATACGTTCCAGGGTACGGGCCGGGGCTTCATCGACTGGGTGTGCGAATCGCATCGCCCTCTGCTCGCCCATTCGCACCAGGTGACGAACATCATCATCGATCTGGATGGCGACAAGGCGGGCAGCGAAGCCTACGTCACCGCCACCTTGCGGATGGAACGCGGCGGCAAGCAGATGCAGATGAGCGTGTGGAGCCGCTATATCGATCAGTGGTCGAAGCGCGGCGGGCGATGGGCCATCGACAAGCGAGTGACCGTGATGGACTTCGATGAAGTCCGCGAGGTGACCCCGATGAAGCAGCACACGGTGGCCAGCCGCGACCATAGCGATCCGTCCTATGTCGCTTTGCCGACCCGCTGACCAAGGCAGCGGCCGATCCATACCAAAGGCGGAAAACAGCCATGACCCTATCGCCCACCGAAGTTGCCGACAAGCTGGAGATTGCCGACAAGATCTACCGCTATTGCCGATCGGTCGACCGACTCGACGTTCCTGTCGGTCATTCGGTGTTCCACGCGGACAGCGTCGCCGATTTCGGCGAGTCCTATGTCGGCACGGGCCGCGGCTGGATCGACTTCATCTGCGAGGAGCACAAGAAGTTCCTCTATCACTCGCACCAGGTCACCAACGTCATCATCGAGCTGTCGGGCGAGACCGCGGGCAGCGAATCCTATGTCTATGCCTCGCTGCAGCGGCAGGACGGCGACAAGGTGGTCCAGCATGAATTCTGGGCGCGCTATGTCGACAAGTGGTCGAAGCGCGGCGGCGACTGGGCGATCGACCGGCGCGATTGCATTGTCGATTACGGCGTGATCCGCGAAGTCACGCAGCTTCCCGGCAATCCGGCCAGCCGGCGCGACCGCGACGATCCGTCCTATGACGTGCTGACGCGGAGCTGATTTGCCATGCAGCGTTACCGCAGCGATCCCTCTTACAAGTGTTGAGAACCACCCGATGAAAGCAGCCTATTTCCAGGACGGCAAAGTCCATGTCGGCGAGATGCCCGAACCTACGCCCGGCAAGGGCCAGGCCTTGGTTCGCACGCATAGCTGCGGGCTCTGCGCCTCCGACGTGCACTTCCTTCACGCTGGCCAGAACATCATCGACCTGTCGCGCCGGCTCGGCGGGCCCTATGCGGCGCTCGACTTCGCACGGCCGTTCGTGCCGGGGCACGAATTCGTCGGCGAGGTGATCGACTACGGCCCGGGCAGCAAGCGCACCGTCAAGGCGGGCCGCAAGGTCACTTCGGTGCCGATCATGCGCCAGGACGGCGCACACAAGGTCATCGGCTACAGCCACGAATGCCCGGGTGGCTTCGGTGAGCTGATGCTGCTCGACGAAGAGATCATGATCGAGGTGCCGTCGGACCTCAACGACGACTATGCCGCGATGGTCGAGCCGATGGCGGTCGGCTTCGAGCATGCCCGGCGCGGGAATCCGACCAAGGACGACGTGGCACTGGTTATCGGCTGCGGCGCGATCGGGCTGGGCGTGATCGCCAGGCTCAAGCTGATGGGCATCGCGCCGATCGTCGCCGCCGATTTCCATCCCGGTCGCCGCGAGCTGGCGATCAAGGCGGGCGCGCATATCGCCGTCGATCCGCGCGAGATCAGCCCCTATGCGCCGCTGCCCGATTTCGGAAACCGCCAGGTCAATCTGATCTACGAATGCGTCGGCCAGAAGGGCATGCTGCAGCGGATCATCGAGGCGGCGCCGTTCGATGGACGTATCGTCATGGGCGGCTACTGCATGGACGAGGAGCCGCTGTTCGTTTTTGCCGCGCAGAACAAGCGGCTGAACGTTCAGTTCGCCGGCGGCGAGGAGCCGCAGGACATGGAACTGGCGCTGCGCTCGATCGCCGAAGGCAAGATCGACGTGACGCCGTGGTTGGGTGCGCGCGTGGGCCTGAGCGGCGTCGAGAAGACGCTGGCCGAGATGTCGGGGCCGCTGGCACCGGTGCGCACGGTGGTCGATCCGCGGATGCTGTGATGACGCGGGCCGTGACGCCATTGCTGTCGCTCGACAGCCTGACGCTCACGGCCACGCGGCCATCGGACCTCATCCGCGCGGCGGGCGCGGCGGGGTTCGATCTCGTCAGCCTCTGGGTGCAGCCGCCACCGATCTATCCAGAGGCGCTGGTGACGTCGGCGGAAGCGCGCGAATGCGCGGCGCTGCTCGCGGACGGCGTGGTGAAGGTGCAGGCGCTCGAAGTGTTCGATCTGACGACGCTGGCCGATCTCGATCTCTACCGGCCCGCGCTCGAACTCGGCGCTCGGCTCGGCGGGACCACGGCGCTGGTCTACAATCTCACCAATCCCGACCGCGGCGAGGTTGTCGAGGTGCTGGCCGCCTTTGCCGTGCTCGCCAGCGAATATGGCCTCGCGACCAATCTCGAACCCGTCGTGATGGGCCGCACGGCAACCCTCGGGCAGGCCGCATCGCTGGTCGAGGCATCAGGCGCCGACGTCGGCCTGCTCTACGACCTCTGGCACTTCGTCCGCGCCGGCGGGACGGCGGCGGACCTGACCGGAATTGCGCCGGGCCTGATCCGCTATGTCCAGGTCAACGATGGGCTGGCGGCGATCCCGGCCGAGCAGCTCATCCCCGAATCGATCGGCGAGCGGCTCTATCCGGGCGAGGGAGAGTTTCCGCTTGTGGAACTCCTCAAGGCCGCACCGCGTGATGTGCCCTGGGCGATCGAGACGCCCAGCCTGCGGCGGGCGAATGTCGGCGTGACCGGCGAGGCGCAGGCGATCGAGACGCTGGCTCTCCTGCGGGAACTCGTCGCTCAGACAGCTTGGGAGCGATAGTGCTCACGGAGCAGCGTGAGGAACGCGCTGTCCGCATGGGCCGCATTTTCGCTCCCCGCAGCATAGAGGACGCCTATATCGCGCGTCAGGTCGAAGTCGGCGACGCGGACCATGCGAACCATGGGATCGGCGAAGCTTTCCGGCATCATGCCCACGCCCTGGCTGGCGCGGACCACGGCCAGCACGCGCTGGTCGCTGGTGGTCTTGAGCACAAAGCGCGGGCGCACCCCGCGCGCGGTGAAGAAGCGGTCGATCTCGGGCAGAGCCTCACAGTGACGGCGGACGACCATGCGATCGCCGGCCAGGTCTTCGGGCTCTACCACGTCGGCCTCGGCCAGCGGGTGATCCTGCGGCAGGACCATCAGGTAGCGTTCGCGGGCCAAAAGTTCGGGTCGGAAGCGCGAATGATGCGGGCGGATGACCGTCAGCGCCAGGTCGATCCGGCCCCTGTCGAGCCGCTCTGCCAGGTCGCGCTCACTGCCGTCGAGCAGCTCGAGCACTTCGCCGCTGCCGGCCGCGCCGTGGCGGGTGAGCAGGTGCTCGACTGTCGAGGTGGGGATCGTGTTCAGCACCCCGACGCGCAGCACGGAGGGCTCGGGCGCATGTTGCAGGTCTTGCAGCGCCAGCTCGTATTCGGCGGCGATGCGGCGGGCACGGGCCAGGAAGCGGCTGCCCGCGGGGGTCAGCGCGACACCCTGGCGGTCGCGGTCGAACAATCGCGCGCCGAGCTGGCGCTCGAGCTTGGCGATGCCCGCCGACAGCGTCGGCTGGGTGACGCTGACCGCTTTGGCGGCGCGGCTGAAGTTACCGGTCTCGGCCACGGCGAGAAAGTAGCGCAGCATATATTGGTCTATCATAGATACTGTCTATTACGCGGGCGCGATTCTTTCAATTTCCGCGGAAGCGCAGGCGGGGCTAGATAGCCGGCGACAAGCGACACGAGAGGACCTTCGATGAGCGCGCCCGTGCTCCAGACCGCACTCAACCTCGACAGCCCCGAAGCCCAGACCCGCGCCGCGCACAACCGCGCGCTGGCTGCCGAACTGCGCGAGCGCGTCACCGTCGCGGCGCTCGGCGGCAATGCCAAGTCGCGCGAGCGGCATACGTCTCGCGGCAAGCTGCTCCCGCGCGACCGCGTCGAACGCCTGCTCGATCCGGGTTCGCCGCTGCTCGAGATCGGCCAACTCGCCGCCTATGGCGAATATGGCGAGGACATCCCCGGCGCCGGCATGATCGCCGCGATCGGCCGCGTCTCGGGCCGCCAGTGCATGATCGTCTGCAACGACGCGACGGTGAAGGGCGGCACCTACTACCCGCTGACGGTCAAGAAGCACCTTCGCGCGCAGGAGATCGCCGAGGCGAACAACCTGCCGTGCATCTACCTGGTCGACAGTGGTGGAGCCAACCTGCCGCACCAGGCCGAGGTCTTCCCCGACCGCGACCACTTCGGCCGCATCTTCTTCAACCAGGCGAACATGAGCGCCAAGGGCATCCCGCAGATCGCCTGCGTCATGGGCTCCTGCACCGCGGGCGGCGCCTATGTGCCGGCGATGAGCGACGAGAGCGTGATCGTTAAGGAGCAGGGCACGATCTTCCTCGCCGGCCCGCCGCTGGTGAAGGCCGCGACAGGCGAGGAGATTAGCGCCGAGGATTTGGGCGGAGGCGATCTGCACAGCCGCAAGTCGGGGGTCACCGACCACTTGGCTGAAGATGACGAGCACGCGCTGACCATCGTGCGCGACATCGTCTCGCACCTGGGCCCGCGTCACCGGCACGGGCTGGAACTGCGGGAACCCCGCCCGCCGAAGTATGCGGCCGAGGAACTGTACTCGGTGATCCCCGACGACGTCCGCGCGCCCTACGACGTGCGCGAGGTGATCGCCCGCGTGGTCGATGGCAGCGAGTTCCACGAGTTCAAGGCGCTCTACGGCTCGACCCTGGTCTGCGGCTTCGCGCATATCCACGGCATGCCGGTGGCGATCCTCGCCAACAATGGCGTGCTGTTCTCCGAGAGCGCGCAGAAGGGCGCACACTTCATCGAGCTCGCCTGCCAGCGCAAGATCCCGCTGCTGTTCCTCCAGAACATCTCAGGCTTCATGGTCGGCGGCAAGTACGAGGCGGAAGGCATCGCCAAGCACGGCGCCAAGCTGGTCACCGCCGTCGCGACCGCGACCGTGCCCAAGATCACCGTGCTGATCGGCGGCTCCTTCGGCGCGGGCAACTACGGCATGTGCGGCCGTGCCTATGCGCCGCGCTTCCTGTTCACCTGGCCCAACGCGCGCATCTCGGTGATGGGCGGTGAGCAGGCGGCGTCCGTGCTGGCGACCGTCCACCGCGATGCCGACAAGTGGACGCCAGAGGAGGCCGAAGCCTTCAAGGCGCCCGTGCGGCAGAAGTACGAGGACGAGGGCAATCCCTATTACGCGACGGCACGGCTGTGGGACGATGGGGTGATCGATCCCGTGCAGACGCGCGATGTGCTGGGGCTGGCACTGGCTGCGAGCCTCGAGGCGCCGATACCCGATCGGCCGCAGTTCGGTGTGTTCAGGATGTGACGAGGAAAACGCTATGATCAAATCCCTCCTCATCGCTAATCGCGGCGAGATCGCCTGCCGGATCATCCGCACCGCGCGTCAGCTCGGTATCCGTACCGTTGCGGTCTATTCCGACGCCGATGCCAAGGCGCTGCATGTGCACGAGGCAGACGAGGCCGTGCACATCGGCCCCTCACCTGCGCGCGAGAGCTATCTCGTCGGCGAGAAGATCCTGGCTGCAGCAAAAGCCACGGGCGCGGAGGCGATCCATCCAGGCTACGGTTTCCTGTCGGAAAACGCCGAGTTCGCGCAGAGCGTCATCGACGCCGGCCTGATCTGGGTCGGGCCGAAGCCTTCGTCGATCACCGCGATGGGGCTCAAGGATGCGGCAAAGAAGCTGATGGCCGAGGCCGGCGTGCCGGTGACGCCGGGCTACATGGGCGCGGACCAGGACCCGGCGCTGCTCGCCGCGGAAGCGGGCAAGATCGGCTATCCGGTGCTGATCAAGGCGGTCGCCGGCGGCGGCGGCAAGGGGATGCGGCTCGTTGAAAAGGCTGAGGATTTTGCCGACATGCTGGCCTCGTGCCAGCGCGAGGCGGCTTCGTCCTTCGGCAATGCCCACGTGCTGATCGAGAAGTACATCCTCTCGCCGCGGCACATCGAGGTGCAGGTGTTCGGCGACAGCCACGGCAATGTCGTTCACCTGTTCGAGCGCGATTGCTCGCTGCAGCGGCGGCACCAGAAAGTCATCGAGGAAGCGCCCGCACCGGGCATGGATGCTGCAACTCGCGAAGAGCTTTGCTGCGCAGCAGTGCGTGCAGCAAAAGCCGTCGACTACGTCGGCGCGGGGACGATCGAATTCATTGCCGACGGGTCCGAAGGCCTGCGCGCCGACCGTATCTGGTTCATGGAAATGAACACGCGCCTGCAGGTCGAGCACCCGGTGACCGAGGAGATTACCGGCGTCGATCTCGTCGAGTGGCAGCTGCGTGTGGCGAGCGGTGAACCGTTGCCGCTGCAGCAGGACGAACTGTCGATCGACGGCTGGGCGATGGAAGCGCGGCTCTATGCCGAGGATCCCGAGAACGGCTTCCTGCCTTCCACTGGGACCGTTTCGACATTCGATATCCTGGCGCCAAATCGAACCGAGACCGGAATCGCGAAAGGCGATACAATATCTCCGTTCTACGACCCCATGATCGCTAAGATCGTGGTCCACGACATGAATCGGTACGAGGCGATCAAGAAGCTGCACAAGGCCTGCAGGAACACCCAGGTTTCTGGAGTTAAAACGAACGCGGGATTTTTGGCACGGCTCGTTGGGCACGCAGATTTTGCCGCTGAGAACCTTGATACGGGCTTCATCGAGCACCACTGGCCGGATTTGGAACGCCCGAAGCGACTCCGCGAGGACTTACTCGACGATGCGGTAACCGTGCTGCTCGCAATGAGCCTCTCGCCCATGCGTGGGCACTGGCACGGGCCTTCGATTGAGCATTCCTACTACGACCGCTTTGAGGCAGAGCCTTGGCGTCAAACGTTTGGCTTTCGTTTGAACGCGGATTGGGATCACACGATTGCGATGAATGTTGAGGGCGACACCGTTCGGCGGGAGTTGCCGGATGATTATTTGAGCCGGCGGATCGAAGCCCGTTCCCGGTCGGATGGCGGTGTAGTTTTTCGCGAAGGCGAAGCGCTGATCGTAGGCAACCGTTGGGATAACTCCCACGGCGGGCATGGTGGCGATGGCGCGATCCTCTCGCCGATGCCGGGCAAGATCATCGCGGTCGAAGTCGCGCAAGGTGACACGGTCACCAAGGGCCAGAAGCTGCTCACGCTCGAGGCGATGAAGATGGAGCACACGCTGACCGCACCGTTCGACGGCGTCGTCGCCGAGCTCAACGCGAGTGCTGGCGCGCAGGTTCAGGTCGAGGCGCTGCTCGCGAGGATCGAGGCGGCTGCCGAGGAATGAGCCGCCAATGACCAATCGAGGCTCCGAACTCGTGGACTGGGTGGCCGAAGCCATGGAGCCCGTCGGCACGGTCACGTCGCGCAAAATGATGGGCGGGCACACGCTCTACTGCGACGGCGTGGTCTTCTGCATCGTCGCTTTCGACCAGCTCTGGTTCAAGGGTGATGCCGAGAACGACGCCGAATGGGATGCGGCGGGCTGCGAGAAGTTCCGCTACGATCGCGAGGGCAAGACCGCGACGATGAACTATCGTCTCGCGCCCGAGGAAGCCTACGACGATCCCGACGAACTGCGCCGCTGGGCCGGGCTGGGACTCGCGGCGGGCCGCCGCGCCGCGGCGAAGAAGAAACCGCGTAAAAAGAAGGAAAGCTGACGATGCCGGGCCGCTATTTCGATGAATGGACCGTGGGCGACAGGATCGTCCACCAGCCGAGTCGCACCGTGACCGAGACCGACAACCTGATGTTCTCGGCGATGACGCACAACATGCAGCCGCTGCATCTCGACGCCGAATATGCCAGGGCCAGCGAATTCGGCCAGATCCTGGTCAATTCGACTTTCACTTTCAGCCTGGCCGTTGGCCTGTCGATCGCCGACACCACGGTGGGCACGCTGATCGCCAATCTGGGCTTCGACAAGGTGGTCACTCCCAAGCCGACCTTCATCGGCGATACGCTGACCTGCTCGACCGAAGTGGTCGAGATGCGCGAGTCCAAGTCGCGGCCGGGGCAGGGGATCGTCACCTTCAAGCACGAGCTGACCAACCAGCGCGGCGAAGTGGCGCTGACGATGCTGCGCACGGCCTTGCTGAAGCCGAAGCCTTCCGCCTAAGCTCGCCCGAAAGGGAGAGCCGAGCATGACCGATCTCGTCGCGATAGAATGCGCGATCCGCCAGCTCCACGGGCGCTATGCCGATGCGCTGTGGCGCAAGGACCCGGATAGCTTCGCGGCGCTTTTCGCGGTCGATGCCGAATGGAAGGTCGCCGGCATGCACATGCGCGGGCGCGAGGAGATCCGCGAGACTTTCGCGCGCTTCATGGTCCACACCGGGCGGACGCTGATGACTTTCCGCTCGCCGATCGTCGAGCTGGTCGACGGAATGGTGACCGCGCGCACCTATGTGACCGAGCAGAACAAGTTCGCGAGCGGGCAGAGCGCCGATACGATCGGCATCTACTATGAGCGCTTCGTCGAGGAAGATGGCGCGCTGCGGTTCCGCTACCGCCACTGGAACATGTACTACATTGGCCCGCCGGACCTCACCGCGAAGTACTACGACGTGCGCGATTATGGCCCGCCGCCGGGCTTCCCCGGGCCTGACGATCCGACGACGGTGCGGACCGACTTCCTGTTCACCGATGCCGAGGGGAAGGCTTCGGCGACGCCCTAGCTACTTGGCGAAGAATTCTGCCGCCGACTGCGTGTCGAGGTATTCCTTCACCCGCCAGACCAGTCCGTCGCGGAAGGTGAAGAGATAGTGGTACATGTTGGTATAGACGCGCCCGTCGGGCAGCGTGCCTTTCGTCTCGGCCTCGACCGCCACCCGGTCGCCCTCGGCGGTGATGTCGCCGAAGGTGGTCTCCACCCCGCCGACGAAGATGCTGGGGCTGGCCATGTAGGCGCAGATCGCCTCGCGGCTCTTCTCGCCGCAATAGGCAAAGAGGTGCGGTTTCCCCAGCGTCCAATAGGTCCCCTCGGGGTGCATCAGCGCGGCGAAGGCCGGCCCGTCGTGCTTGCCCGAGGCTTCGAGCAGCGCGAGCGCCTTGCGCTTGTTGGCTTCGGTATCGGTGCTCATGCTTGCGTCTCCCACGGCGTGCCGGCGTCATGGCACGCCGCAGGAGATCGCGGCAAGATCAGTAGCGGACGGTAGCCTGCAGCGCGATGGTGCGCGGCAGCGTCGGCGTGCCGATGATGTCGGACAGAGCGGCGCAGCCCGCCTGGAACGCAGCGGTGCAGCTCGTCTGGGTCGTGCCCTTGCCGCTGCCGGTGCCGGTGCGGTCGATGCCGTTGATCAGGTTGCGCTTGTCGGTGAGGTTGCGGCCGATCACCGCAAACTCCCAACGCTTGTCTTCCGAGAAGAACCGCAGCGTCGCGTCGAGCTTGGCATAAGCGCTCTGGTAGGCGAGCGGCTGGTAGTTGGTCCCGTACTCGTAGGCGCCCGAGTAGGAGCCGTCGACCGAGAGGCCCATCATCAGCCCATTGGTGACCAGCGTCTCGTAATAGCCGCCGAAAGTCGCGGCGAATTCGGGCGCCTTGCGCAGGCGCTGACCCGAAAGATTCTGCGCAGTGTAAATGCCGGTGGCCGTGTTCTGCACGAGGTTGCAGCCCAGCGCGAAGGTTTGGCCATTGTAGCAATCGGCATTGTCGAACTTGCGGTACTTGGCGTCGTTGAAGGCCCCCGTCGCGTGCAGGCTTAGGCCAGGTATCGCGTTCGGGCTGTAGCGCAATTCTGCCTCGATGCCGCGGACCCGCGCCGAACCCGCGTTCTGCAGGCGGAAGGCGCGACTGATCGTGTCGAACACCGAAACCTGGAAGCCCTTGTAGTCGTACCAGTAGCCGGTCAGGTTGAAGGTCACCTGGCGATTGGCGAAGCGCGACTTGAGGCCCAGCTCGCCGCCCTTGACGTGTTCGGGCAGGAAGATCTGGCCTTGCGCCCGCCGGGCGGAAGCTGCCGCAACCTGCGCCGCCGTCGCGGTGGGCGAGGCGAAGATGGCGCCGCCGGTATAGCCCGCGTCGAAGCCGCCTGACTTGAAGCCTTCCTTGTACGAGGCGAACAGCATGATGTCGGTCGCCGGCTTCCAGGTGACGGTGATTTCCGGCGAGAAATCGTTGTACGACAGGCGCGGATTGGGGCCGCCGCGATAGTCGGGCAGCTTGGTCACGTCGACGCCGGGCAAATAGACGCCCGCCGAAGTCTGTGCGACGGTGTAGTCGAGCAGATTCTTGACCTCGTGCGTGTAACGCGCGCCTGCCGTGAGCTGGATCTGGTCCGTGGCGTCCAAGATGAGCTGGCCGAAGCCCGAATAGCTTTCCTGCTTCTGGTGCGTCGATTCGATCGGCAGGCGGGTGTTGGCCGGCACGGGCGTGGCGGGAAGCGCGGGCGACAGCGTCGCAACGAACGGCTGGACGATGATCGTCGAGGTGAAGAGTTTGCGATCCTCATAGAAGCCGCCGGCGAGGAAGTTGATCGGCCCGTCGAAGGATGAGGCCAGGCGCAGTTCCTGGGTGACCTGGTCGCTCGAGAAGCCCACGGCGAATACGTTGTTGGAGTAGGGGCCGTAACCGCCGTTCGAGGTCAGGTCTTCGGTGATCCGGTAATAGCCGGTGACCGAGGTCAGCTTCAGCGTGTCGGTGACGTTCCAGTCGAGCTGGCCGCTCAGCAGCGTCTGGTTGTTGGTGCGGCTGCCGTTCGGGTTCTTGAACAGCGGGCTCACCGCCATGGTCGAAGGCAGGATCTGCGAGATCAGGATGTGGCCGTCGTTTCTGCAGTTCGCAGGCGTCTCGCCGGGGCGCTGCGGCGTGCCATAGGGGCAGCCGGTGATGTCCGAGAAGTTCGAGGAGCCGCCGATCATGTCGGTATCGGTGAAGGTCGCCTTGAGCCGCACCGAGACGCGGTCCGAGGGCTTCCAGGTCAATGTGCCGCGGAAGAACAGTTCCTTCTGGTCGGGGAAGCGGCTGATATCCATGGGGATCGTGCCCGGGCCGGTCGGCGTGTCGATCTTCATGTAGCCGTCCATGTCCGAATAGCGTGCGGCGAGGCGGAGGCCAACGGTGTCGGACAGCGGCGTCGAGAACATGCCCTCGACGTATTTCTCGCGCGCGGTGAACTCGTAGCCGCCGCGGAGCATGGCTTCCATGCGCTCGCCCGGATCGGCCGTGGTCAGCGAGATGATGCCGCCCGGGCTGTTCTTGCCGAAGAACAGCGCCTGCGGGCCGCGCAGCACTTCGATCTGCTTGAGGTCCAGCTGAGCGGCGCGCAGGATCTGCGCGGAACTGATCGGCACGCCGTCGACGTTCGAGGACACGGCCTGGTCGATGAAAGCCATAGAATCGCCCGAGCCGATACCGCGCAGCGAGATCGTGCCGCCCATCGCGCCCGACGATTCACCCGTATAGAGCCCTGGGGTCAGCGACTGGATCGAAGCGACGCCCTTGACGCCGTAACGGTCGAGCAGCGCGTCGTTGAGCACGGTCAGCGCGACGGGGGTTTCCTGCGCGGTCTCCTGTCGGCGGCGGGCGGTGACGATGATGTCGCCTTCGCCGGATACTTCGCCAGCCTGCGGCTCGGCATCGGACTTCTGCGCTAGTGCCGGTGTTGCGCCGATAGTTGCGAGCAGCGTGCAACCGCTCAGGAACCAGTTCTTGCACCTCATCCCATTTCCTCCTTGGCAATCGTTCTTGTTTTGCATCGCTCGCGCGGCGGTTCCTTGACCTTGCGCAAAGTTACCGCGAGCAAAAACCCGCGGCATTAGTCTGTCGATGTTCAATCAGTCGCGGGCATCCGGCCTATTTTCGCCTACCGGTCAGCGCGACGGATCGCTCCAAGTCTCATCCCTTGGGGACATGTTCCTAAGAGGCTGAATGATACGCGGCAATATCCTATGGACGATTTTTGGAACCGAAGAGCTCGACTGTGCCCATATTGCAACGGCGGGCCGTTATCCGCCCAGTTGCGTCGTCAGCGTCTGGGCCGCGCCGAGCAGCGCCTGTTCGAGTTCGGGTAGGCCGCTGCGCTTCAGGGCGGAGCCGAGGCCGATGGCGACGAGCGCGTGGCTTGGGCGTCCGACCGCTTTCCATACCGGCGCAGCGAGGACGGTCACGCCCGCGATGTAATGGCCCTCGTCGATGCCGAAGCCCTGGGCGCGGGTCTGGGCGACCTGTTCCTTCCATTCGTCGAAGCTCGGAGGGTCGTCCCACCGCAGAGGCTTGAAACGGGCCTCGAGCTGGGCCTCGGGATAGTCGCCGAAGGCGGCGATGCAGCGACCAGTGGCGCTGATAAGCGCGGGGAAGCGGCTGCCGACCTGGACACTGACCTGGAACGCGCCGGCCTGCGACACGGCAACCGCGATGATCCGGTCGAGCCCGAAGATCTGCACGGCGAGCATGGTCACGCCGAACTTCTGAGCCAGCCGGTCGAGCGCGGGTTGGGCGAGGTCGGGCACTTCGTCGCGTCGCAGCCATTGCCGCGCGAGCGTCAGCACGCCGGCGTCCAGCGCATAGCGCTTGGTGTCGGCGTCGAACGAGACCAGCCCCTCGGCCACCAGCGCGCGCAGCACGTAAAGGCAGGTCGACGGGACCAGGCCGAGTTCGCGCGCGATCGGCTGGAGGCCGAGAGGCACTTCGCTCTTACCCAGCAGGCGCAGCACCGCCGCTGCTCGCGAGATGGCGGGGGCCTTGCTGTCCTTTACGGCCTTGGCGAGTTGGGCTTCAGGGTCATTCATTCAATATATTGAATACCATTCTATATTTGCAATAGCAAGCGCGATCTGGCATTTGCCCTCTCGTCCGGGCGGTGACACGATCTGCTCGCCTGCAGAAAACAAATGATTTTGGTGGACCGATGCCCAAGCTGACCGAAATGACGAGCTATTCGGACGCCCAGGCGCATGCCAATTCGGCCGCGCTATGGGAGCTGTTCGACGGCGACCGCGAGCATCTGAACATCGCGCACGAATGCATCACCCGGCACGCCGACGGTTCGGGCCGCGCCGCCGTGCGCATCGCTCATGCCGACGGCAGCGACGAAATCCTGAGCTTCGACACGATCTCGGCCGGCGCCGCGCAGTTCGCCCACTGGCTCGACGCCCAGGGCATCCAGCAGGGCGACCGTATCGCCTTCATGCTCGAGCCGAGCCTGCCCTTCTACGTCTGCCTGTTCGGCGCGATGCAGACGGGTGCGATCTCGGTGCCGCTGTTCACGCTTTTCGGCCCCGATGCGCTGCGCCTGCGCGTCGGCGATTGCAACCCGACGATCCTGATCACCAATGCGGAAAAGGCCGAGCTTGCCCGCGGTGCGGTCAATGTCGACGGCAGCCCGCGCGTCGTGGTCGCCGACCAGGGCCTGCTCGACGAGATCAAGCAGTACCCGGAGACCTATACGCCGAAGACCAAGGCCAACGACATGGCCGTCTTCCAGTACACCAGCGGCACCACGCGCGAGCTGCCCGAGGCGGTCAAGCATTCGCATCGCACGCTCGTCACGCTGATGTTCGCGGCGCTCTACGGCACCGGCATCCGCCCGGGCGACGAGTTCTTCTGTCCGTCGAGCCCGGCCTGGGGCCACGGCCTGTGGCATGGTACGCTCGCCCCGCTCGCGATGGGCGTGACAACGGGCACTTTCGCCGGGCGCTTCGATCCGGTCCGCCTGATGAAGGGCCTCGACGATTTCGGCATCACCAATATGTCGGCCGCGGCGACCCACTACCGGATGATGAAGAACTCCGGGAAGGGCGGCGACTACACGTTCCACTTCAAGAAGCTGAGTTACACCGGCGAGCCGATCGACCCGGCGACGCTCGAATGGGTCGACGAGTATTTCAAGGTCCCGGCCTGCTCGATGTACGGCACGACCGAGATCGGCGTCGTGCTGGTCAACTATCCGGGCGCCGAGGACTTCCATGTGAAGCCCGGCTCGCTCGGCAAGCCCGTTCCGGGACAGAAGCTGGAAGTGCAACGCCCCGACGGGTCGCAAACCGACGCGGGTGAGATCGGTGAACTGATGCTCTGGCGTGGTGGCGGGTGGATGACCACCAAGGATCGCGCCAAGACCGATGCAGACGGCTACTTCTACCACTGCGGCCGCGCCGACGACGTGATCATCTCGGCCGGCTGGACGATGTCTGCGGTCGAGATCGAGAACACCATGCTGCGCCACGAGAACGTCCTGGAATGCGGCGTGATCGGCGTGCCCGACGAGAAGCGCGGCCAGGTGGTCAAGGCCTTCGTCGTCGCCAACCGCGAAGGCAGCGACGAGTTCACCAAGGAACTGCAGGACTTCACCCGGGAACGCCTGGCCCAGCACGAGTTCCCACGGATCGTCGAATACGTATCCGAATTGCCCAAGAACCCCGCCGGCAAGGTGCACCGCAAGATGCTCCGAGACCAGGAAGCCGCGAAAGCGGCGGCCTTGGCCGGATGACCTTTTACCCGTCCCCGTCATCCCGGGCTTGACCCGGGACCCCGCTTTTTTCCGCGACGTCGCAAGGAAGCGGGACCCCGGATCAAGTCCGGGGAGACGGACCAGAGATTTGAATTCAGGATTTAGGAGAAGAGACAATGGCAGCCAAATTCCCCAAGATCACCGAGGAAGGCCTTGCCTCCCTGCGCCAGCGCATCGGCGTGCGCATCGAGAACACGGTCGAGCCTTGGAACTACGAAGCTTCGCGCGACGCGATCCGCCACTATGCCCACGGCATCGGTGACGACAACCGCCTGTGGACCGATCCCGACTACGCGAAGAACACGCAGTACGGTAACATCGTTGCGCTGCCGAGCTTCCTGTTCTCGACCAACCGTATCATCTCTGGCTACTCGGGCGGCCTCTCGGGCGTCCACGCGATGTGGGCCGGCGCCGACTGGACCTGGCACAAGCCCGTCCTGCGCAACGACGTGATCTCGTCGGAAGCGCACCTCAAGGACCTGGTCGAGCACCAGACCAAGTTTGCCGGCCGCTCGTTCCAGCAGATCTACCACGTCGACTTCTACAACCAGCACGGCGACCACGTCGCCGGCGCGGACAGCTGGGTCTTCCGTACCGACCGCGACGAAGCGCGCGAGCGCGGCACGAAGTACACCGAAGCCCGCGGCCGCGTTGAGCCCTTCACCGAAGAGCAGCTGGCCGAGTTCTCCGAATACTACGCGAACGAGGAAGTCCGCGGCGCGACCCCGCGCTATTGGGAAGACGTGCAGGTTGGCGACACCCTACCGCGCATGATCAAGGGGCCGATGACGGTCACCGGCTTCATCGCCTATGCCCAGGGCTGGGGCGGCCTCTACATCCGCGCCAACAAGATGGCGTGGAAGATGCAGGTTGCGCACCCGGGTCTCGGCATCAAGAACCGCTTCAATGTGCCCGACTGCCCCGAGCGCGTGCACTGGGACGAGGACTTCGCCCTCGAGGTCGGCGCCCCGGGCGCTTACGACTACGGCCCAGAGCGCTGCTCGTGGCTGACGCACCAGATGACCAACTGGATCGGCGACGATGGCTTCCTGCACAAGTCGAGCTGCCAGATCCGCCGCCACAACCCGGACGGCGACGTGATCTTCATCGACGGCACGGTCACCAAGAAGTTCGAAGAGAACGGCAAGAAGTACGTCGAGGTCGAACAGAAGGCGACGACGCATCGCGGCGAGCTTTCGGCCTTCGGTACTTCGGTTGCTCAGCTGCCCACCAAGGGCTGAGCCCATACCAGATCGTCACGCCCTCCCGGTCGCGCTTCTCGCGCGGCCGGGATCGGTCGTTTCAGGCCACCTCGTCTTCGCGCCGGCGAGGATTGAGATAGACCCTCAAGGGGCATAGAGCGCGGGAGAGCTTATGACAGATACCGAAACTCCCGCTCCTTCCTGGCCCGGCCCGCTTGCGGGCATCCGCGTGCTCGATTTCACCCGCGTGCTTGCCGGGCCGGCCGCGAGCCTCGCGCTGGCCGATCTAGGTGCCGAGGTGATCAAGATCGAACCGCCGGGCAGCGGTGACGAGACGCGCGACTTCCCGCCGATCCGCGAGGGCGAGAGCCACTATTTCCTCAGCATCAACCGCGGCAAGAAGAGCATCGTCATCGATCTCAAGTCTGAAGCCGGTCTGGCCCTGGCACGGGACCTGGCGGCGAAATGCGACATCGTGGTCGAGAACTACCGCCCCGGCGTGATGGACCGCCTGGGCCTTGGCTACGAGGCGCTCTCGGCGGCCAATCCCAAGCTCATCTACTGCGCGATCTCGGGCTACGGCCAGACCGGACCGCTCAAGGACCGCCCTTCGTTCGACATCGTGCTCCAGGCCATGTCGGGCGCGCTTAGTGTCAATGGCGAGCCGGGGCAGCAGCCGACCAAGCTCGGCATTCCGCTCGGCGATCTCGTCGGCGGGATCAATGGTCCCATTGCGATCCTCGCCGCGCTGCATGAGCGCAATACGACCGGGCGAGGACGCTATATCGACATCAGCCTGATGGACGGCCTCGTTGGCATGCTCGGCTACATCGCCCAGCTCGCCTGGTTCAACGGCGAGGATCCCAAGCCGCAGGGTTCGCAACACCCCAACCTCGTGCCCTACGGCGCCTTCCCGGCAAAGGACGGCTCGATCATCGTCGCCTGCCTGACGAACAGTTTCTGGGGTAAGATCTGCGACGCGCTCGGTTGCCCCGAGAACACCGCCGATCCGCGCTACGATTCGATCACCAAGCGCCGCGAGGCCCGCGTCGAGGTCAACGCGATCGTCTCCGCCTTCACGCAGGACAAGACGGTCGCCGAGCTGATCGAGCTGTTCACGAAGTATGAGGTGCCCCACGCGCCGATCCTCGGCGTGACCGAGGCGCTGTCGCAGCCGCAGACCGTGGCGCGCGAGATGGTGGTCGAGGTCGATCACCCGGTGTTGGGCACGATCCCGATCGTCAACCGCCCGATCAAGTTCGACGAGAAGCAGCCCAAGCCGGCCGCGCCGCCGGTGCTTGGGCAGCACACCGACGCGATCCTGGCCGAGGTGCTGGGGCTGACCGCGGAGCAGATTGCCGAATTGCGCAGCGGCGGGGCCGTAGCCTAACCACACTTGCCTCGTCGCCCCTGCGCAGGCAGGGGCCTAGATAGGCTCTCCTCGTCGACCCACCGTCGGCATCAGGACGAGATGTCAGATGGGCCCCTGCCTGCGCAGGGGCGACGAATTGGGAGAACAGGTGCCATGTCCGAATTGCGTTTCGACGACCGCGTTGCCGTGATCACGGGCGGGGGGCAGGGGGCTCGGCCGCGCCTATGCGCTGCTGCTGGCCTCGCGCGGCGCGAAGATCGTCGTCAACGATCCGGGCGTCTCGATGTCGGGTGATGCCACCGAAGAAGGCCCGGCCGATGCACTGGTCGCAGAAATCCGCGCTGCGGGCGGCCAGGCCGTCGCCAGCCTCGACAGCGTCGCCACGCCCGAGGGCGCCAGGGCCATCGTCCAGACCGCGCTCGACGCTTTCGGCCGCGTCGACATCCTGATCCACAGCGCCGGCAACGTCCGCCGCGGTCTGCTGACCGAGATCGCCTACGAGGATTTCGAGTCCGTGGTCTCGGTCCACCTGCGGGGCGCCTTCCACATGGTGCGTGAGTGCTTCCCGCACATGACCGCGCAGAATTATGGTCGCATCGTCCTGACGGGATCGATCAACGGGCTCTACGGCAAGGCCAACAATGCCAGCTATTCGCTGTGCAAGGCCGGTTTCATGGGCTTGTCGAACACCGCGGCGATCGAGGGCGCCGAAGCCGGCATCAGGAGCAACGTCATCATCCCCGCCGCCGTGACGCGCATGTCCGCCGGGATCGACACCAGCCAGTTCCCACCGATGGAGCCCGAGATGGTCGCCCCGGCCGTGGCCTGGCTGTGCCACGAGGACTGCTCGATCTCGGGCGAGATGCTGGTCGCGATGGGCGGCCGCGTTGCCCGCGCCTTCATCGCTGAGAGCGAGGGCATCTTCCGCAAGGACTGGACGATCGAGGACGTCGCCGGCGACATCGCCGCGATCCGCGCAGCGGAAAAGCCGCTGGTCTTTGCGCCGGCACCCAAGGGCGAGCTCGAGCACCTGCTGTTCGGGTTCGACATGGCGAGGAAGAACGGGGCCTAACCCTTCACGTACCAGTGCCGCGCCCCATCGAGCACTAGCTCGTGGGTATAGTGACTGCCCTCCGGGATGGTTTCGGCCGTAAGCTTGCAGG